>NZ_CP193982.1:0-4800000 GCF_051861855.1 Bradyrhizobium sp. PMVTL-01
ATGAACACATCGGAACAGGATCGCTGGTCACGCGTGAAGGGTCGGCTGCGCTCGAGCGTTGGCGAAGACGTCTATACGAGCTGGTTTGCACGCATGGATCTCGAAGGCGTGCAGGACGAAAGCGTGCGGCTGTCGGTGCCGACGCGCTTCCTGAAGAGCTGGATCCAGGCCCATTATGCCGAGCGCGTGCTGTCGTGCTGGCAGGCCGAGATGCCGGAAGTGCATCGTATCGATCTCACCGTTCGCTCCGCGGTGCGCCCGGTGGCGCCGCCGAAGGAAGCGCCCGCGCCGGTCGAAGCGCGTCGCGCGCCTGCGGCGGAGCTGCGTTCGACCGCGACCGCGCCGGTCTCGGCCAATCATGATGCGCTCGGCGGCTCGCCGCTCGATCCGCGCCTGACCTTTGCGAGCTTCGTCGTCGGCCGCGCCAACACGCTGGCGCATGCGGCCGCGCGTCAGGTCGCAGAAGGACGCCGCGGCGATCCCGTCATGTTCAACCCGCTCTACATCCATGCCGGCGTCGGCCTCGGCAAGACGCATCTGCTTCAGGCCGTGACCTGGGCCGGCAATTCCGGCAACGAGCGCAAGGTGCTTTATCTCACCGCCGAGAAATTCATGTACGGCTTCGTCGCAGCGCTGAAGACGCAGACGGCCCTGGCGTTCAAGGAAGCGCTGCGCGGCATCGACGTGCTCGTGATCGACGACCTGCAGTTCCTGCAGGGCAAGTCGACCCAGGCCGAGTTCTGTCACACGCTGAACGCGCTGATCGATGCCGGCCGCCAGGTCGTGATCGCGGCCGACCGTCCGCCGTCCGATCTCGAGAGCCTCGACGACCGCGTGCGCTCGCGCCTTGCCGGCGGCCTGGTGGTCGAGATGGGCTCGCTCGGCGAGGAGCTGCGCCACGGCATTCTCAAGTCGCGCGTCGCCGCAGCCCGCGCCCATCACGCGACCTTCGACGTGCCGGAGGAGGTGCTGCATTATCTCGCGCGCACCATCACACACAACGGCCGCGACCTCGAAGGCGCGATCAACCGCCTCTTGGCGCATTCCAAGCTCAACAACCAGCCGGTGACGCTGGAGATGGCCGAGCGCGAGGTGCGCGACCTGGTCCGGCCGCAGGAGCCGAAGCGGATCAAGATCGAGGACATCCAGCGCGTGGTGGCCCGGCAGTACAATGTCAGCCGCTCCGACCTGCTGTCCTCGCGCCGTACCGCCAACGTGGTCCGGCCCCGCCAGGTGGCGATGTATCTCGCCAAGACGCTGACCCTGCGCTCGCTGCCCGAGATCGGCCGCCGCTTCGGCGGACGCGACCACACCACGGTGCTGCATGCCGTGCGCAAGATCGAGGCGCTGGTCTCCAAGGACACCGCGCTGTCGGAGGAAGTGGAGTCGCTGAAGCGCCAGCTTCAGGAATAAAGGCCTATTTCCTTCACCTCTCCCCGCTTGCTTCACCTCTCCCCGCCTGCGGGCAGAGGTCGGAATCCGCGCGCAGCGCGGATTCCGGGTGAGGGGGAGCCCTCCGCGCATCCAACTCTCACCGTCCTCCGCGGAGACTCCCCCGCACCCCCAACCCTCTTTCCGCAAGCGGGGCGAGGGAGCGCACCTGTGCCTGGGCGGCGGCCTTCGTTTCTGCCTGTAAATCGTGGGGAACTGCCCCCGATCCCTTGAATCCCGGGACCATCCGAGCCACCTTGCGCGACCCTGACAGCTTTGATCATATCGGCTGGATGATCCGGCTTTTCGGGGTCTTCGGTGCCGTGGCGCGCGTCCCGCCGCCCGGCCTTCTCAACGCTGAGTTTTCCTCGGGGATCGGGCGAGTAGTGCAATGAAGGTTACGGTCGAACGCGCGCAACTCCTGAAGTCACTGGGCCATGTCCACCGCGTGGTCGAGCGCCGCAACACGATCCCGATCCTCGGCAACGTGCTGGTCCGCGCCGAGAACGCCAAATTGTCGCTGAAGGCGACCGACCTCGACCTCGAGGTCACGGAAACGCTGGCGGCGGAAACCGCGACCGCCGGTTCCACGACCGTGCCGGCGCACATGTTCTACGACATCGTGCGCAAGCTGCCTGACGGCTCGCAGATCGTGCTGGAGGCCGACGGCGACCGCGCCGTGCTGGCGATCCGCGCCGGCCGCTCGCGCTTCACGCTGCAGACGCTGCCGGAGAATGATTTCCCGGATCTGGCCGCCGGGGACATGTCGCACTCCTTCTCGCTCGCCGCCAAGGACGTCAAGCGGCTGATCGACCGCACCCAGTTCGCGATCTCGACGGAAGAGACGCGCTATTATCTCAACGGCATCTATCTGCATGCCGCGGGCACGGCCAAGGCCGCGACACTGCGCGGCGTCGCCACCGACGGCCACCGCCTCGCCCAGCTCGACCTGGTGCAGCCCAAGGGCGCCGAGGGCATGCCCGGCGTGATCGTGCCGCGCAAGACCGTCGGCGAGGTGCAGCGCCTGATCGAGGACACCGACGCCGAGATGACGATCGAGCTGTCGCAGGCCAAGATCCGCTTCACGATCGGCAACGTGGTGCTGACCTCGAAGCTGATCGACGGCACCTTCCCCGACTATGGCCGCGTCATTCCGCAAGGAAACGACAAGGAGCTCGTCGTCGACAAGAAGGATTTCGAGAACGCGGTCGACCGCGTCTCGACCATCTCCAGCGAGCGCGGCCGCGCTGTCAAACTGTCGCTGTCGGCGGGCAAGCTGGTGCTGTCGGTGACCAACCCGGACTCGGGCAGCGCGACCGAAGAGCTCGAGGTCGAATACGCCTCCGACGCCCTCGATATCGGCTTCAATTCCCGCTACCTCCTCGACATCGCCGCCCAGATCGAAGGCGAGGTCGCAACGCTCCGCCTCGCCGACCCCGGCTCGCCGACCCTGGTGCAGGACCGCGACGACAAGAGCGCATTGTACGTGCTGATGCCGATGCGGGTGTGAGGGAGGTGGTCCCTCGCAGGCGCATGCTGCCTCTAGAATCGAGCGCGATGCGCATTATTGCGCCCTCTCCCCTTGCGGAAGAGGGCTACTCCGCTATTGGCCACGACCTCACTCGGGTGAGGGGTCCTCTCGCGGCACCCTCACTGCGGAGACAACCCCTCACCCGCCGCCGCTACGCGTCGGCACCCTCTCCCACAAGGGGGAGAGGGGAAGAAGTCGCCACCGCTTCATCATGAGGGTGCGAGGTGAGAGCTGGTGCCACAAGATCCTCACCATCGGCCGACCGCTAAGCATCTTCGCCAATTTGCGAAGAATATGCGGCACGCGCCGACCGACGCGGAAGCCGCAATGTGGCGTCTGGTCAGGGATCGTCGGCTGTCAGCCGACAAATTCCGCCGGCAAGTCCCATGCAGGAGCTACATTCTCGACTTTGTCTGCTTTGAAAAACGCCTTGTAATCGAGATCGACGGCAGCCCAGCACGCGGAATCACACGGCGATATCGCGCGCAATGCGATGATCGCGGCCGAGGGATTTGAGATAGCTCGCTACTGGAACAACGACGTGCTGCAGCAGCCCACGTCTGTCTTGGAGGATATCCTTGCAAAGCTTGCCGGGCGGTAACATACACCTCACCCGTCGCCTCACTTCGTGAGGCGCCACCCTCTCCCACAAGGCCCCACAAGGGGAGAGAGGGAAAAAACGCGTCGATGACAAAGCACCCATGACCCCCTCCCGCATTCATCGCCTGACGCTGACGCATTTTCGCAATTACCGGGCGGCGGGGCTCGAGACGACGGCTGACATGGTGGCGCTGGTCGGGCCGAACGGGGCGGGCAAGACCAATTGCATCGAGGCGATCTCATTCCTGTCGCCGGGCCGGGGCCTGCGGCGCGCGACGCTGGAGGACGTCGCCGACAACCAGGGCGATGGCTCCTGGGCGGTGTCGGCGCAGGTCGAGGGCGCGCTGGGGCTCGCCACGCTCGGCACCGGCATCGATGCGCCGAGTGCGGACACCGGAGTGAGCCGGCGCTGCCGCATCGACCGCGAGCCGGTGAGTTCAGCCACCGCGTTCGGCGACCACATCCGCATGGTGTGGCTGACGCCGGCCATGGACGGGCTGTTCATGGGCGCCGCCTCCGAGCGGCGGCGCTTCTTCGATCGCCTGGTGCTCGCCATCGACAGCGAGCATTCCAGCCGCATCAACGCCCTGGAACGTTCCCTGCGCTCACGCAACCGCCTGCTCGAAACCCGCAATTACGACGACCATTGGTGTGACGCGATCGAGCGCGAAACCGCCGAGCTCGCGGTCGCGGTCGCCGCCACGCGCGGCCAGACCGCGGCGCGGCTGACCGGCATGCTCAACGCACGCGCGCAAGCCTCCGCATTTCCGTCGGCGCACATCGCGCTCGACGGCTGGATGGAGAACGCGCTGCTTCAGGAGACCGCGACGTCGGTCGAGGACCGCTACCGGCAGATCCTGCGCGACAACCGTCCGCGCGATGCGATTGCCGGCCGCACCACCGACGGCCCGCATCTCACCGATCTCCAGGTGATCTACGCGCCGAAGAGCATGCCCGCGCGCGACGCATCCACGGGCGAGCAGAAGGCGCTGCTGATCGGCCTCGTGCTGGCACATGCCATGCTGGTCGCCGAGATGACCGGCATCGTGCCGCTGCTGCTGCTCGACGAGGTCGTCGCCCATCTCGATCCGGACCGGCGCGCTGCGCTGTTCGACGAGCTGCACAAGCTCGGCGCGCAGGTGTGGCTGACCGGCGCGGACCCCGCCGCCTTTGCCGAGATTGGCGCCGGCGGCGAATTGTTTGACGTCGAGAGCGGACGCGTATCGGCCCGGCGCTCGCCTTCGCATTGAACCCGCCCGGCCGGTGGGGCCAACGCCGTCGCGCTGGATCTGCCGCCCGGCACGTCTTCCTACGAGCTGCGCGTGTCGGGCCTTCTGGTGCGCACCGATACCATCACCCTGGCCTCAGGCGAGGCCTTGAGCCTGAGCGACGATCCGAAGCCGTCCCAGGTCTACTGAACCCGAGGCCCGTTCCGGGGCGTCACGGCGCCTCGCAACAAGCCTCTGCGCCCCGCAAAAACCACGCCTGCCAGAGGTTTGAAACGGCCCCTCGAATCGGCCTTTTTGCAGTGCCCGGAATCGACCTTCAAACGGCTTGAAAACCGGCGGAAAAACCCTATCTGCTCAAAGGGTTGCCGGAGGATACTTTGCGCTAGGCGCAAGCCGTCTTTCATGGCACAAATAGCTCGCAAATCAGCGCCTTTTGCGCCGCTGATTCGGGCGACATCTCGAAGGCCTCTCATGACAGAACCTGCTCGGCAGACGCCTGCCGAAAACGAGCCCTCAAATCCGAGCGATTACGGGGCGGAATCGATCCGCGTGCTCAAGGGTCTCGACGCCGTCCGCAAGCGCCCGGGCATGTATATCGGCGACACCGACGACGGCTCGGGCCTGCACCACATGGTGTACGAGGTCGTCGACAACGCGATTGACGAGGCGCTCGCGGGCCATGCCACGCGCGTCGACGTGATCCTCAACGCCGACAATTCCGTCACCGTGCGCGACGACGGCCGCGGCATTCCCGTCGACATCCACAAGGGCGAAGGCATCTCGGCGGCCGAGGTCATCATGACCCAGCTGCACGCCGGCGGTAAGTTCGACCAGAACTCGTACAAGGTCTCCGGCGGCCTGCACGGCGTCGGCGTCTCCGTCGTCAACGCGCTGTCGAGCAAGCTCGGCCTTCGCATCTGGCGCGACGACAAGGAGCACTACATCGAGTTCGCGCATGGCGATGCGGTGGCACCGCTGAAAGTGGTCGGCGACGCGCCCGGCCGTCGCGGCACCGAGGTGACGTTCCTGGCCTCGACCGAGACGTTCAAGAACGTCGAATATGATTTCGCAACGCTCGAGCATCGCCTGCGCGAGCTCGCCTTCCTCAATTCCGGCGTCAACATCATCCTCTCCGACATGCGCCATGCGGTCGAGAAGCGCGAGGAGATGCACTATTCCGGCGGCGTCGAGGAATTCGTCAAATATCTCGACCGCAACAAGAAGGCGCTGGTGCCGACGCCGATCATGGTGCGCGCGGAAGCCAACGGCATCGGCGTCGAGGCCGCACTGTGGTGGAACGACAGCTACCACGAGAACGTGCTGTGCTTCACCAACAACATCCCGCAGCGCGACGGCGGCACCCATCTCGCCGGCTTCCGCGGCGCGCTGACGCGCCAGGTCAACGGCTATGCCGAGGCCAATGCCAAGAAGGAAAAGATCGCGCTGACCGGCGACGACTGCCGCGAAGGCCTCACCGCCGTGCTGTCGGTGAAGGTGCCCGATCCGAAATTTTCGTCGCAGACCAAGGACAAGCTGGTGTCCTCGGAAGTGCGTCCCGTGGTCGAGAACGTCCTCAACGAGGCGCTCCAGGCCTGGTTCGAGGAGCACCCGTCCGAGGCCAAGATGATCGTCGGCAAGGTGATCCAGGCCGCGGCCGCCCGCGAGGCCGCGCGAAAAGCGCGCGAGCTGACGCGCAAGAGCCCGCTGTCGGTCTCCTCGCTGCCCGGCAAGCTCGCCGACTGCCAGGAAAAGGATCCGGCCAAGTCCGAACTGTTCATCGTCGAGGGTGACTCGGCAGGCGGCAGCGCCAAGCAGGGCCGCAACCGCGAATTCCAGGCCGTCCTGCCGCTCCGCGGCAAGATCTTGAACGTCGAACGCGTCCGCCCCGACAAGATGCTGTCGTCCGAGCAGATCGGCACGCTGATCACCGCGCTCGGCACCGGCATCAGCGACGAGTTCTCGATCGAGAAGCTGCGCTATCACAAGATCATCGTGATGACGGACGCCGACGTCGACGGCGCCCACATCCGCACGCTGCTGCTGACCTTCTTCTACCGCCAGATGCGCGACATCATCGATGGCGGCTATCTCTATATCGCCCAGCCGCCGCTCTATAAGGTCTCGCGCGGCAAGTCCGAGCAGTACCTGAAGGACGAGCGCGCGCTGGAGGACTATCTCATCGACGCCGGCCTCGATGACTGCGTGTATATCCCCGGCACTGGCGGCGACCGCTCCGGGCGCGACTTGCGCGCGCTGGTCGACGACGCCCGCGTGGTCCGCAGCATCCTGCGCAACCTGCACAGCCGCTACAACCGCAGGGTGGTCGAGCAGGCCGCGATCACCGGCGTGCTGAACAAGGAAATCTACGGCGATCCCGAGAAGGCAGCGGCCGCCGCGCAATACATCGCGAGCCGGCTGGACAGCCAGGCCGAGGAGGTCGAGCGCGGCTGGGTCGGGCAGTTCGCCGAGGGCCAGGGTTTCGTGTTCGAGCGCACCGTGCGCGGCGTCAAGGAATCGGCGATCATCGACGACGCGCTGCTCGGCTCGGCCGAAGCCCGCAAGCTCGACGAGTACACGCCCAAGCTCCAGGACGTCTACGCCCGCTCCGGCAAGCTGCGGCGCAAGGACAGCGAGCACGTGGTGCACGGCCCGGTCGACCTGTTCGAGGCGGTGACCGACGCCGGCCGCAAGGGCATCACGCTGCAGCGCTACAAAGGTCTCGGCGAGATGAACCCGGAGCAGTTGTGGGAGACGACGCTCGACACCGAGGTGCGCTCGCTGCTCCAGGTGAAGGTCAAGGAGGTCGACGAGGCCGACGACATCTTCACCAAGCTGATGGGCGACGTGGTCGAGCCCCGCCGCGATTTCATCCAGGAACATTCGCTGAGCGCGACGATCGATATCTGAGGCCGGTTGGCTTCAGGTTTGATCTGCTACTAGCCAAGCTCTTGCTGCACCTCTCCCGCTTGCGGGAGAGGTCGCGGCGAAGGCGCGGGTGAGGGCTTTCACCACTTGGGATTGTCCCGTTGCGGCGACACCCTCTCCCCAGCCCTCCCGCGCAAGCGGGGGAGGGAGCGCACCTGCGCTCGGGGCAAACGTCGCGTCCCTGAACCTCACCACCCGCCCCCGCGACGAAGTAGCGTGCCCACGGGCCGCCTGACCTCACCATGAGGTCCGGCACAGTCTCCGAAGCTGGCGGGCGCGCCCCGAACCCCACCCGGCACAATTGCTCCCCTGCTCAAATCTCTGTAGTTTCCGCCCGAAACAGGCCCGCCCACCCCATCAGGACAGCGAGAATCCATTTGGCGCCCATCCAGTACATCGTCGAGGGCGGTCACCGGCTCTCGGGCTCGATCGAGCCGTCCGGCAACAAGAACTCGGCGCTGCCGATCATCGCCGCCGCCCTGCTCACCGAGCATCCGGTGACGCTGGAGAACGTGCCGCGGATCCGCGACACCGAGACCCTGGTCGAGCTGATCCGCTCGGTCGGCGCCTCCGCCGAGTGGACCGCGCGCAACACGCTTCACATCCACGCCAAGAGCATCCGCGCCGCCGATCTCGATCCCGAACTGTGCGTCCGCATCCGGGCCTCGATCCTGCTAGCCGGTCCCCTGCTGGCCCGCTGCGGCGAGGTGATGCTACCGCCGCCGGGCGGCGACGTCATCGGCCGGCGCCGGCTCGATACCCATGTGCTGGCGCTCGAGCAGCTCGGCGCGAAGGTCACAGCGACCGACCGGCTCGAATTCCGCGCGGCCAGGCTCGCCGGTGCCGACGTGTTCCTGGACGAGCCGAGCGTGACCGCGACCGAGAACGCGCTGGTGGCGGCGGTCGCCGCCGACGGCGTCACCATTTTGCGCAACGCCGCGTCCGAGCCGCACGTGCAGGACCTCGCCAACTTCCTGGTCGCGCTCGGCGCGAAGATCGAGGGCATCGGCACCAACACCATGGTCATCCATGGTCCGGCGACGCTGGGGGAAGCAACCTACCGGATCCAGCCCGACCATATCGAAGTCGGCTCCCTGATCGGGCTCGCCGCCGTGACGCGCTCACAGCTTCGCATCGTGCGATCAGGCGTCGAGCATCTGCGCTCGATCCGCATGGGCTTCGAGCGGCTCGGCATCGTCTGCCGCGTCGAGGGCGACGATCTCATCGTGCCTTCGAACCAGACGCTGAAAATCCAGGATGATTTCGGCGGCCATGTGCCGAAGCTCGAGGACCAGCCCTGGCCCGCCTTCCCGGCCGATTTGATGTCGATCGCGATCGTCACCGCCACGCAATGCGAAGGCGTGATCCTGATGTTCGAGAAGATGTTCGAATCCAGGATGTTCTTCGTCGACAAGCTGATCGCGATGGGCGCGAGAATTGTTCTTTGCGATCCTCATCGCGCCATCATCGCCGGCCCCAGCCGCCTGCGCGGCGCATCGATGATCTCGCCCGACATCCGCGCCGGCATGGCGATGCTGCTGGCGGCGGTATGTGCCGAGGGCACGTCCACGATCAACAATGCCGACCAGATCGAGCGCGGTTATGAGCGCATCGAGGAACGGCTGAACGCGCTGGGCGCCAAGATCAAGCGCGTGCCGGAAAGGAAGAGCTGAGGCCTTCTTCCTTCTCCCCTTGTGGGAGAAGGTGGCGCGAAGCGCCGGATGAGGGGTTCTCGCGGCGAATTCAAATGCGAGTTGGACTCGCGGAGAGAGACCCCTCACCCGTCTCGCCGCTACGCGGCGAGCCACCCTCTCCCGCAAGGGGAGAGGGAAGGGACACGGGCCATGTTTTCGACGTGGGGCTGTGCTAATGAGCCGCCATGCTCGACACTGTCCAACATCATGCGGAGCCGCGAGCCGGCGTGCCGCAAAGCCATCTCGCGCAAGAATTCGGCGAGACAATGCGGCTGGCCGTGCCGATGATGCTGACGCAGCTCGGGCAGATCGCGATGATCACGACCGATCTCGCGATGATCGGTCACCTCGGTGAGAGCGCGGTCGCCGCGGCCGCGCTGGCGCATACCGTCTATTTCGTCAGCTTCACCTTCGGGCTCGGACTGATGTCCGCGGTGTCGCCGCTGGCCGCGCAGGCCTTCGGGGCCGGGGATGTGAGGCGTATCCGCCGCTCCCTTCGCGTCGGCCTGTGGACCGCGCTGCTGATCTCGCTGCCGATAATGGCCTCGCCGCTCTATGGCGAGCAGATCCTGCTCGCGCTCGGTCAGGTGCCGCAATCGGCCGCGCTGGCGCAGCGCTACCTGAACGGGCTTGCCTGGGGCATCGCGCCGGCGCTCGGCTTCATCGCGCTGCGCAGCATGATGAGCGCGGTGAACCGCCCGCAGGCGCCGCTGTGGATCACGATCGCGGCGATCCCGATCAATGCCGTGCTGGTCTATGCGCTGATCCACGGCGTGTTCGGCCTGCCGGAGCTCGGCCTGTTCGGCGCGGGCCTTGCGACCACGCTGGTCAATCTCGGCACCTTCATCGCCGCGCTGGCCATCGCAGGGCTGCGCAAGCCGTTCGCGGACTATCATCCGCTCGCCCGTCTCTGGCGGATCGACTGGCCCTTGATGCACCAGCTCGTCGCGGTCGGCGCGCCGATCTCGTTCTCGCTGCTGCTGGAATACGGCCTGTTCTCCTCGGCCGCGCTGCTGATGGGACTGATCTCGACCACGGCGCTCGCCGCGCACCAGATCGCGTTGCAGGTGACGGCCGTGCTGTTCATGGTCCCGCTCGGGATCGGCATGGCGGCGACCGTGCGGGTCGGTCATGCCTTTGGCCGCAACGACCCGGCGGGCGTCCGGCGCGCGGGGCTCGTTGCCGCCGTGCTCGGAATCGCATTCGTGTCCGCTTTGACCGTCGCGATCATCGCCGGCCGCTACGAACTCGGCCGGCTGTTCTTCGGCCGCAGCGAGGCCAGCGCGGCGACGGTCGAGCTGACGGCGACGCTGCTGCTGGTCGGCGCGAGCTTCTTCATCGCCGATGGCCTGCAGACCATCATGGGCGGCGCGCTGCGCGGCATCAATGACACCGGGATGACACTGGTGTTCGCGGCCATCGGCTATTGGTGCGTCGCCTTTCCCATCGCCTGGGTGCTGGCCTTCCACACGGAACTGGGCGCGGTCGGCGTCTGGGTCGGATTCTCGATCGGCTCGCTCGTCTATGCCGCCCTGTTGATCTTGCGCTTCCGGATGCTGGCGCGCAAACTGATGGGATGATCGGGACGGTCCGCGAAATCACCCCCAATGTCGATGCCGGCCCGCTGCTGGCGGGCGCGCAGTTCATCGATGCCTTTCGCGTGGAGGTCGGCGCGACGCAATTGAGCGCCCGCGAGGCCTGCACCCGGATGCTGCTGCACGGGCCGCGCTGGATCGATGCGCTGACGCGCTTGCGCAACATCCTGGTGAAACCCTTCGGACTGAAGACGTCGGGCGAAGGTGCTCCAGCTCCGCACGGGATGATCGGCCTGTTTCCGGTGCTGAGCGAAACGCCGGAGCGGCTGATCGCCGGGTTTGACGACTACCATCTCGATTTCCGCGTCGTGGTTGACGTCGCCGGCGACGCGGCGCGCCGGCGGGTGACATTGACCACGTTGGTGCGGACCAACAATCTGCTCGGGCGGACCTACCTCACGCTGATTGTACCATTCCACAAGCTCGTCGCCCGCAGCATGATGGGAGACCTCGCGGAGCCGGCCCGATGACGCTGTCCGTCGACCTGTTCTTCTCGTTCCGCAGCCCCTACAGCTATCTGGCGCTGCCGAAAACATTGAAGCTGATCGAAGAGTATGATCTCGCGGTGAACCTGCGGTCGGTCCATCCGGTCGCGCTCCGCATACCCGGCTTCTTCAAGAAGGCCAATTGGCCTTCAATACTGTCGCATCGGAAAACTTCATAACAACGGCAGCTGTCCCCTTCTGAGTCGGGGATATCGTCAGCCGCAACTGGGATTTCGGTGCCCCGGAGACCGCCTAGGTTAAGCTCAAGCGAGCTAGGCATTGGTTTTTCCTCCCCAGCTTATTCCGCCACGCGCACGGACTTGCCGGTCGCTGCCTCCGACCACTCCCCGACGACGCGGTCGAGGTCGCAGAGATTCTGGTGCATCTGCTCCAGCGAGAAGCCGAGGGCGAAGAAGCGCTCGGCGGTGTCGCCGGGCTGGCCGCGGATCAGGCCGTCGTGACGGACCGACGCGACCGCCTCGGCGTAATGCTGGAGCGCGACGTGGACGGGATGGATCGGCGGCGCGCCGGCGCCTTCGCGCAAGGCCGCGGCGGCCGAACGCAGGAAGCGCGCGATCACCGTCGAGACCTCGGTCAAGGGAGCAGCTAACCGCATCTGCACCTCGACCGGCAGCGGCACCACCGTGGCACGGCCGATCATCACGACGTCGTGGCGCAGCCGCAGCACGGTACGCAGCAGCGGGCCGGTGTCGGGCCCGCTCGACAGCCGCGCGGCGCGCTCGCGCTCGGCCTCGGCGCCGATCGCATTCATGCCGACCATCGCGGTGCCGATGCCGTCCTGGATCCGGTGCAACGCGTCGTTGTCGCGGCCGCGCGTCAGGCCCGCGAGCAGCTCGGTGAAAGCATCCGCGATCAGTTCGAGCAGCGCGGCCGCGGCGGCACGGATCTGCCGCACGGCGCGCGAAGGCAGAACGAGAAACGAGACCAGCAGACCCGTGATGGCGCCGACGCCGACCTCGCTGACGCGGTCAATCGCCGAGGTCATGGGATCGGAGTGGTGCATGGTCGGGACCAGCAGCACGATGATGGCGGTCACCGTCGCGGCGTTGAGACTTGGATTGATCGCGGCCACGAAAGCAAGTGGCGCGACCGCCAGCACCAGCAGCCCCAACAGCCCCGCCTCGGTCGAATAAGGGATCAGGATCGCGATGGCGCCGCCATAGATGGCGCCGCCGATCGTGCCGATCACGTAGTCGCGGGTGGCCTTCAGCGAGCGGCCGACGCTCATCTGGGTCACGATCAGCGACGTCAGCACCGCCCAGAGTGGTAATAGCAGATGCAGCGCGGTGGCGATCGCATAGGCGGCAACCGCGGCCACCGTGACCCGGATCGCCAGCCCTAATTGCGTTCGCCGCGACCGGATCCGCTCCAACGCCTTCCCCGCGAATGCCATGCTCGACTATCCCGGTCCGATCCTCATGAAGCGAGGCAAAAGCATAGCTGATGCCCGCGGCCGCAAGGTTGCTTGAAAGGCCAGATCAGCCCGCCTAACTTGCCGGCCAAAACGAGGAAACACGATGGCCCACGAAACCGCAACGCTCGCCGCCTACGTCTTCAACCTGAAATACCAGGATATTCCGGCGCAGGTGCTGGAGCGGGCAAAAGTGCTGACGCTGGACTTCCTCGGCAGCGCGATCCGGGCCCGACACGAGGCGGAATCGACCGCGTCGATGCTGAAGATGCTGGAGGCGCTGGCGCTCGACACCAGGGGCGACTCCACCGTGTTCGGCGACACCAAGACCTGGACGCCGGCGGTCGCGGCTCTCCTCAACGGCGCGCTCGGCCATTCACTCGACTTCGACGACACCCACGCCGATTCCTCGCTGCATCCGAGCGCGCCGGTGGTTCCGGCCGCTTTCGCCGTCGGCGAGATGGTCGGCGCCTCCGGGCGCGACGTGCTCACAGCGATCGTCGCTGGCTATGAAGTCTGCTGCCGGCTCGGCAATGCGCTCGACCCGACCTCGCATTATGCGCGCGGCTTCCACCCGACCGCGACCGCCGGCACCTATGGCGCGGCCGCGGCCGCCGGCAAGCTGTTCGGCCTCAGCGAGAAGCAGCTGATCGCCTCGTTCGGCGTCTCCGGCAGCCAGGCTGCGGGCTCGCTGCAATTCCTGATGAACGGCGCCTGGAACAAGCGCTACCAGGTCGGCGCCGCCGCGATGAACGGCGTGATCGCCGCGACGCTGGCGCGCAACGATTTCGTCGGCGCGACCGAATCGGTCGAGGGCAAGCACGGCCTGCTCGCCGGCTACACCGACGATGCACATCCGGACAAGGCTGTCGCCGAGCTCGGCAAGACCTACGAGACGATGAAGATCGGCGTAAAACCCTATCCGAGCTGCCGCTACACCCATGCCGCGATCGACGCGCTGATCGCGATGCGGCGCGAGCACAACCTGACGCCCGACCAGGTCAAGCGCGTCGAGATCGGCCTGCACCGCAACGGCATCACCTTGACCGGCGATGCCGCGACCAAGCGCCACCCGCGCTCGATCGTCGGCGGCCAGTTCTCGATGTTCTTCACCGGCGCGCTCGCGCTCGACCAAGGCTCGTTCGGCTGGGACGACTACAACCGCCTCGGCGATGCCGCCATCGATGCGCTCGCCGACAAGTTCGACGTGGTGCAGGACGACCGCCTCGAGATCGGCCGCACCCATCCGTTCGGCGCGCGCGTCAGCATCACCACGGATGACGGCGTGCATGAGCGGCTCTATGCCGATCCGTCCGGGGAGCCGAATTCGTTTCCGGACACGCAGGCGATGCAGCAGAAGTTTTTGACGCTGGCCCGCCCGGTGCTGAACGCGCGGGCGGAGAAGTTCGCCGACGCGATCATGACGCTGGAGCGGTTCGACCGCGTGGCGAAGGCGACCGAGCTGGGGAGGTAGTAAATTATCGCCACGAAGGCGGTGCACCCTCGCCCCTTGTGGGAGAGGGTGGATCCGCGGAGCGCCGAGCCGCACGGGCTTTGTCGCGACGGCGATGCGAAATTCTGCTACCGTCGCGACCAAGAGAGCCCAGAAGGAGCCTACCCATGAGCTGGATGCCCGACAACGATCCCGTGCTCGGCGATCCCAAATCCTGCGACGCGCTCGACCTCGTCATCGTGCCGCGCACGCGCGACCTCGGCGACGGCTTTGCGGTGCGCCGCGCGCTGCCGCATGGCAAGCGGCAGATGGTGGGGCCCTTCATCTTCTTCGATCATTTCGGCCCGGTGCAGTTCGTCTCCGGCAAGGGCATGGACGTGCGGCCGCATCCGCATATCGGGCTTGCCACCGTCACCTATCTGTTCGACGGTGCGATCATGCATCGCGACAGCGAGGGCAACGTCCAGGAGATCGCGCCCGGCGCGATGAATTTGATGACGGCTGGGCGCGGCATCGCGCATTCCGAGCGCACGCCGGACGCGCAGCGCGCCTCGGGCCAGAAGATGCTGGGCCTGCAAAGCTGGATCGCGTTGCCGGCGGGATCGGAAGAGGTCGCACCGTCGTTCCAGCATTACGCCGCGGGCGATCTGCCGATGATTTCCGAGCGCGATTTCACCGCGCGGGTGATCGCGGGCTCGTCCTTCGGCATCGCCTCGCCGGTGTCGATGGTCTCGCCCTGGTTCTACACCGAGGTCACGGCCGCGGCAGGCGCGAGCGTGCCGCTCGACCCCGACCATGAGGAGCGCGCGATCTATCTCGTCGACGGCGAGGTCGAGATTGCGAGCGAACGCTATGAGGGGCCGCGGCTGCTGATCTTCCGGCCCGGCGACCGCATCACCGTGAAGGCGCTCAAAGCGACGCGGATGATGTTTCTCGGCGGCGATGCTTTGGAAGGCCCGCGCCACATCTGGTGGAATTTCGTCTCCTCCAGCAAGGAGCGGATCGAGCAGGCCAAGCAGGACTGGAAAACCGGCCGCTTTGCCCCGGTTCCGCAGGAACATGAGTTCATTCCACTACCGGAATAGGCTAATCCGGTCTCCGGCCGCGCCATTTGGTGCGTCCGGACTCCCGACGCCGCGCCTGCGAAAGATCTGCCGATGACCGCCATGCTCTCCAGCGACCTGCCCCTGACCAAGATCGGGCGCGGCAAGGTGCGTGATATCTATGCCGTCGACGATGAGCGCCTGCTGCTGCTCACCACCGATCGCATCAGTGCCTTCGACGTCGTGATGGGTGAGACCATTCCGCTGAAGGGCGCGGTGCTGACGCAAATCAGTGCGTTCTGGTTTGGCAAGCTCGAAGGCGTGGTGCCGCATCACATGATCAGCGCCGACACCGACGAGATCATCGCGGCCGTGCCTGCGTTGGAGCCGCACCGTGCCGACATTCTCGGCCGCGCCATGCTGTGCAAGCGCACCACCGTGTTTCCGATCGAATGCGTGATCCGTGGCTATCTCTCGGGCTCGGCCTGGAAGGAATATGCGGCCTCAGGCACGCTCGCGGGCGAGAAGCTGAAGGCGGGCCTCGTCGAAAGCGAGAAGCTGGAGCCTGCGATCTTCAGCCCGGCGACCAAGGCCGAGACCGGTCACGACGAGAACATCACCATTGCCAAGATGCGCCAAGTGGTCGGCGACGAGGTCGCCTACACGCTGGAGAGCATGACGCGCGCGATCTACACGCTCGGCGAGGAGCTCGCCCGCGAGCAGGGCATCATCATCGCCGACACCAAGTTCGAGTTCGGCCGCGACAAGGACGGCCGCATCATCCTGATCGACGAGGTGATGACGCCGGATTCGTCGCGCTTCTGGGCGGTCGATGCCTACAAGCCCGGCCAGCCGCAGGCGAGCTTCGACAAGCAACCCTTACGCGACTATCTCGATGTCGAGCGCCGCGCCGGCCGCTGGAACGGCGACGCCCCGCCGCCGCCGCTGCCGGCGAGCGTGGTGGAGGCGACCAGCAAGCGGTATCTGGAAGCGTATCGGCGGGTGACGGGGACGGAGCTGAAGCTTTAAGCCCGACAGTTGCCGCGCGCTCCGTCATTGCGAGCACGGCGAAGCAATCCAGACTGTCGCCGCGGAAATAGTCTGAATTGCTTCGCTACGCTCGCAATGACGTGGAGGGGTCCGTGCTCCTCGTCTTACCGGCGAACGCTGGGCATGAAGCCTCGCGTCAACCTCAACATGTGGTCCTGGACGAAAGGGGTTTGCGCGACCAAGCCCCATGATGAGGCAGTTGGCGTGACCCATTGCGGGGCGTTGGGACAATAGCTCCCGGCGCCCCGGATGTATCGATGTCAGTAAAGTCGCAGCCGCGGGAGCGGGAGGCGGCTTTCGAGCCTCCTCCCGCCGGTTAGACGCCCGCCATCATCACGTATTTGATCTCGACATATTCTTCCATGCCGTGACGCGAGCCTTCGCGCCCCAGGCCGCTTTCCTTGACGCCGCCGAAGGGCGCGACTTCCGTGGTGATCAGGCCGGTGTTGACGCCGACCATGCCTGATTCCAGCGCTTCGGCGACGCGCCAGACCCGGCCGAGATCGCGGGAGTAGAAGTAGGAGGCGAGACCGAACGGCGAGGCGTTGCACATCGCGATGACGTCGGCTTCGTCCTTGAAGCGGATGACAGGCGCGAGTGGACCGAAGGTCTCCTCCTGGGACACCAGCGAGTCCGGCTTGACATCGGCGAGCACGGTCGGCTCGAAGAAGGAGCGTCCGAGCTCGCTGCGCTTGCCGCCGGTCACGACCTTGGCACCGCGCTTCACGGCATCCGCGATGTGCCGCTCGACCTTGTCGACCGCCTTCATGTTGATCAGCGGCCCCTGCGTGACGCCGCTCTCGGTGCCGTCGCCGATCTTCATCGCCGCGACCTTCTTCGACAGCTTCTGAACGAACTCGTCGTAGATCTTGTCCTGAGCGTAGATGCGGTTGGCGCAGACGCAGGTCTGGCCCATGTTGCGATACTTCGAGACGATGGCGCCCTCGACCGCGGCGTCGATGTCCGCGTCGTCGAACACAACGAAGGGCGCGTTGCCACCGAGCTCGAGGCCGAGCCGCTTCACGCCCACGGAAGCCTGCTGATAGAGGATCTTGCCGACCGCGGTCGAGCCGGTGAAGCCGACGAAGCGAACCGCCGGATGCTCGCACAGCACCTTGCCGATCGGCGGCGCATCACCGGTGATGATGTTGAGCACGCCCTTGGGGATGCCGGCCTTCTCGGCGAGCACGGCGAGCGCCAGCGCCGACAGCGGGGTCTCGTTGGCGGGCTTGAGCACCACGGTGCAGCCGGCCGCCAGCGCCGGCGAGACTTTTCGCGTGATCATCGAGTTCGGGAAATTCCACGGCGTGATCGCGCCGCAGACGCCGATCGGCTGCTTGATCGCGAGCAGGCGCGCATCGGGGCGCTGGCTCGGAATGGTCTCGCCATAGACGCGGCGAGCCTCCTCGGCGAAGAACTCGATATAGGCGGCGCCGATGTCGACCTCACCGAGCGCCTCGGACAGCGGCTTGCCCTGCTCGGAGGTAAGGATCAGAGCGAGGTCCTCACGGTTGGCGGTGATGAGCTCGAACCATTTGCGCAGGATGTTGGAGCGCTGCTTGGCGGTGTGCTTGGCCCAGGCCGGAAAGGCGCGCTCGGCGGCTTCAACCGCTTTGGTGGTCTCGGCCGCACCAAGCTGCGGCACCTTTGCGAGCTCGACGCCAGTGGCGGGATTGTTCACCGCGAAGACCGGCGTACCGACCCAGGCGCCATCGATGTAGCAGGCCTCCTTCAGCAGCGAGGGGTCCTTGAGCCGATCGCGCAGGGTGGCGGTGGCTTGCGTGGCGCGGGCGGCGGCGGTCGGGGTCATGGCATTCTCCCTGAGGGCGATCGGATTGGCCCCGTATATAGGGACAGGCGCCGCACAATGCACCGCCGCGCAACGCACAGCTGATGGGAGCTAAACTCGGGGCGGCGAGTCCTTTACCTCTCCCAGCGGTGAGAGATTGGCATCGCGATCGCGGAAGCAATTACGCAGCGCCGCTCATATAGGTCTCACGCCGTCCGATCATGCGCTCGGCAGCCGCCTTCGCGGCGGCCTTCGAGGACGTTGCGCACGTCCGGTATTCGAGATCGGGAACGTCGGTGGTGTCGCGGCGGCCGAACCAGCTCTTCGAGCCGACCGGCAGCAGCGCCAGCGCCTGCGCCAGATTGTCGACCGCGCCGAAGGAATAGAGTGCGCCGGTGCCGGCAACACGCACCTCATAAATGCCGGGCGAGATCGGCGCCTCGAGGTTGTCGCCCCGTCCGGGACGGGGATAGCGCTTCCATTCGCTCCAGGTCGAAATCATTTGAGGTCCCCCGCGGCCGGGAGCCGGCCGCCAAATTTGCATCGAGTCTTAACGTCGGCCGTCGATTGACCGAGTGATGAACGTCGCAACGCACAAAATGTTTCAGGTGCTTCCAAACACGCGAAACATATCCCCGCGACCCATCACGGCTCGTTGCGGTCATCCACCGCAGATTGTGATGGAGTGTTGCCGTCCAGCCGCCTTCTCGTCCTGCGTGGGGCGCGGCCCGTCAAGTCACGACATCGCGACCAGGGTGAAGGTTGAGGCGCTTGCCGCGCAGGACCTCCGGGAGGACAATCGATCACTTCCAACGATAATCAAACCGGAGGAAACGCGCATGCAAAGCCAGGCCCAGATCGACGAGATTCTGCGCAAGACCAGCGATGCCAAGGAGATTCCCGGCGTGGTCGCGATCGCCGCGAGCGGGAATGACGTGCTGTATCAGGGCGCGTTCGGCAAGCGCGACCTCTCCAAGCCCGATGCGATGACGCTGGACAGCGTGTTCTGGATCGCCTCGATGACGAAGGCGGTGACAACGGCAGGCGCGATGCAGCTGGTCGAGCAGGGCAAGCTGTCGCTGGATGCGCCGATCGGCGAGTTGCTGCCCGATCTCGCCAAGCCGCAGGTGCTTGAAGGCTTTGACGCGAAGGGCGAGCCGAAGCTGCGCCCGGCCAGGGGCGCGATCACGCTGCGCCAGCTCATGACCCACACCGCCGGTTTTGCCTACAACGTGTGGAACGGCGATCTCGCGCTCTATCTGGAGAAGACCGGAACCCCGAACATCTTCTCCTGCCAGGACATCGCGCTGAAGACGCCGATCATGTCTGATCCGGGCACGCGCTGGGAATATGGCATCAACATCGACTTCGTCGGCAAGGCAGTGGAAGCCGTCAGCGGCAAGCGGCTCGATGCCTACTTGCGCGACAATCTCTTCACCCCGCTCGGCATGAGCGACACCGGCTTCAAGATCACCGACACCATGCGCCAGCGGCTGGTCGCCACCCATGCGCGCGGCGAGGATGGATCGCTGGCGCCGATCCCGTTCGAGATCGAGCAGAATCCGGAATTTTGCATGGGTGGCGGCGGCCTTTACGGCACGGCCGGCGACTACATCAAGTTCACCCAGATGATCCTCAACAAGGGCCGCGGCAACGGCAACCAGGTGCTGAAGCCCGAGACGGTCGCGCTGATGGGCCAGAATCACATCGGCGATCTCACCATTGGCAAGATGACGACGGTTGCGCCCATGTACACCAACGATGTCGATCTCTTCCCCGACATCGTGAAGAAGTGGGGGCTGTCCTTCCTGATCAATACCGCCAAGACGCCGGAAGGCCGCAGCGCCGGCAGCCTCGCCTGGGCCGGTCTCGCGAACACCTATTTCTGGATCGACCCTGCGCGCGATGTTTCGGGCGTGATCCTGATGCAGGTGCTGCCGTTCGTCGACGCCAAGTGCATCGAGGCCTTCACGGGATTCGAGCGTGGGGTCTATGCCGGACTCGATGCGGGGAGCGGGCAGAAGGCGGCGTGAGAGGCTGATCTCGCTACAGGAAAACTGTCATTCCCCGCCTTGTGCGCAATTGCGCACTGGAGCGGGGAATCCAGTACGCCGCGGCCGCACCGTATTCCATTGGCGTCTCTGAGATGCTGGATCGTCCGGTCAAGCCGGGCGATGACAGCGGAGGACGAGGCGCGCATCTGCATCCACATCGTCATTGCGAGCGTAGCGAAGCAATCCAGTCTGTCTCCGCGGAGGGATTCTGGACTGCTTCGCTTCGCTCGCAATGACGGCGGAGAGAGTGAGGACTAAACCGTCAGCCCGCGCTGGCCGGCGAGCTCTTTCAGCGACACAAGCGGGCGGGCGCCGATGTGCTGGATCACTTCGGCGGCCGCGAGTGCGCCGAGCTCGCCGCACTGCTTGTAGGCAAGATTGCGCGCGAGACCATAGAGGAAGCCCGCGGCGAAAAGGTCGCCGGCTCCAGTGGTGTCGACGACCTTGTCGACCGGAAAGGCGGGCGCTGCGACGGCGTCTTCCGACGACACCACCATGCAGCCCTTCTCGCTGCGGGTGACGACGCCGAGATTGACGTCGTTGCGCAGCTGCTTCAGCGCGGTGTCGAAATCCGAGGTCATGTAGAGCGAGTGCAGCTCGGACTCGTTGGCGAAGACGATGTCGACGGTGCCGCCCCGCATCAACGAGAGAAACTCGTCGCGATAGCGATCGACGCAGAAGGAATCCGACAGCGTCAGCGCCACCTTGCGCTTGGCATCATGCGCAATCTTGGCCGCCTTGACGAAAGCATCCTTGGCGTTCCTCGGGTCCCAGAGATAACCTTCGAGATAGACGATGCCGGCGGAAGCGATCTCGGCCGGATCGATATCGGCGGGCGACAGATCCTGCGCGGCGCCGAGGTAGGTGTTCATGGTGCGCTCGCCGTCATCGGTGACGAGGATGTAGGAGCAGCCGGTGGCGGGACCGTCGGTCGCGGGGGGCGTGTTGAAGGAGACGCCGGCGGCGCGGATGTCGTGGACATAGAGCTTGCCGATCTGGTCATCCTTGACCTTGCCGACATAGGCGGCGCTGGCGCCAAGGCTGCCGATGCCGACGATGGTGTTGGCGGCAGATCCCCCCGAGACTTCCGTGGCGGGCCCCATGTCCTCGTAAATGGCCGCAGCCCGCGCCTCGTCGATCAGCGACATGCTGCCCTTGGTCATGCCGTGCTTGGCCAAGAAGGCTTCGTCGGTCCTGACCAGCACGTCGAACAGCGCGTTGCCGATCCCGAGAACGTCATATTTCACGTCAGCCATTCACCTTGATCCTGTTTGGCGGATTGCGATCCCTGCGGAAATCCGCTTCCTGTCGGCCTGAATCCGGCTCGCGGCCTATCACGACCGGCCCTGCCCGGGCAAGCAACGGTATTATGTACGCTCGATGATCCGCTCCTTCCTGACAGTTTCGACGGGAACACTGGCCTCGCGGCTGCTCGGCTTTGCGCGCGATTCCATGATTGCCGCACTGCTGGGCACCGGCGCGGTGGCGGATGCGTTCCTGGCGGCGTTCCAGCTCGTCAACGTGGTGCGGCGGCTGCTCAGCGAGGGGGCACTGAATGCGGCGCTGATCCCGGCCTGGCTGCGCGTCCGTGACCGCGATGGCGAGCAGGCTGCATCTGCCTTCGCGGGCCGCGTGCTGGCAACGGTGAGCGCGGTCCTGATCGCGATCTCGGCCGTCATAGCGCTGGTGATGCCCCTGATCATCACGATCATCGCACCGGGCTTTCTCGGCAGCGGCACGCTCGATCTCGCCGTCGCGAACGCGCGGTTGATGCTGCCCTATCTCGCCTTCGCCGGGCCCGTCACGGTGCTGATGGGACTGCTCAACGCGCAGGGACGTTTTGCCCTCACCTCATTCTCGCCGCTGCTGTTCAATATCGCGTTGATCGCTGCGATCGCCGCGCTCCTCGGCGGACATACTGATGCGACCTTCGCGGCATGGATGCTGGCGGCCACCGTCGGCATCGCCGGCCTGCTGCAACTATTGATGCTGGTCTCGCAGCGCAGTGCGAATCTCGCGACACCGTTGCGCGTGAGCTTCGACGAGGAGATGCGCGGCTTCTTCGCCAGGGCCATTCCCGGCATGATCGCAAGCTCGGGGCCGCAATGGCTGATGGTCGCGGGCGCGATCATCGCGTCCGCCACGCCGTCCGCGGTGTCATGGCTCTATTTCGCCAACCGCCTGATCGAGCTGCCGCTCGGCATCGTTGGCGTCGCCATGGGTACGGTGCTGGTGCCGGAGCTGACGCGCGCCGTCACCAGCGGCGACCGCGAGGCGGTGGCGCAGGCGGAATCGCGGGCGCTGGAGCTTGCGACCGGGCTGGCGCTCCCGGCGACGCTCGGCCTCATCGTGCTGGCCGAGCCGATCGTGCGGCTGCTGTTCGAGCACGGCGCCTTCGGCGCGGACGACAGCACGGCAACTGCGCATGCGTTGATGTGGCTGGCGCTGGGCCTGCCGGCCCACGTGCTGATCAAGGCGCTGTCGCCGGCGTTCTATGCCCGCAGCGACACGATGACGCCGCTGCTCGCCACGGCCAAAGGCTTTGTGGTTGCGGTCGCGCTCGCCGTTCTGCTCGGCCATGTCTTCGGCGCCAGCGGGATCGCGGCGAGCATCGCGGCCGGCGCCTGGAGCAGCGCGATCTCGCTGCTCCGGAAGGGCACGAGCGAATTCGGCTTCTCGGTGGACGATGCCGCGCGAAAACGGCTGCCGCGGATCGTGCTCGCCGCGGCCGCCATGGGCGTCCTGCTCTGGTTGTCCGCGGATCTGATGCCTGCCGAAGCGCATGGCCTGATCCGCTTCATCGTGCTGGGCGTGCAGATCGGGGCCGGAATCGCGATCTATGGCCTGCTGCTGCAAACCCTCGGCGCCGCCTCCTGGCGCGAGGCGGCTGCCGCCTTGAGGCGGGCCACACATTAGAGCGTTCGCCGCCGCCCTTCACCTCTCGCATCGGGAGAGGTCGATTTGCGCAGCAAATCGGGTGAGGGGCTTGGTCCAACGATAGAATCTAACCCCTCACCCGCGCCTTCGGCGCGACCTCTCCCTATGGGGAGAGGTGGAATTACCCTTGACGGAGCAGCGCCGCTGTTGGAAACGACGGCCAAATAGCTTTGGGAAGGCTGACCATGCCATTCGTTGAACGGGTCTTTTCGGGCGTCCAGCCGACGGGCAATCTGCACCTCGGCAACTACCTCGGCGCCATCGTCAACTTCGTGAAGATGCAGGAAACCCACAACTGCATCTATTGCGTCGTCGACATGCACGCGATCACACAGGGCGTGGACGTCTGGGGCGGACCGGCCGAGCTCGCGCGCAACACCCGCGAGGTGACGGCGGCGTTCATCGCCGCGGGCATCGATCCGAAGAAGCACATCGTGTTCAACCAGAGCCAGGTCTCGGGACACGCCGAACTCGCCTGGATCTTCAACTGCGTCGCGCGCATGGGCTGGCTCGGCCGCATGACCCAGTTCAAGGAGAAGGCCGGCAAGGACCGCGAGAATGCCTCCGTGGGCCTGTTCGACTATCCCGTGCTGATGGCGGCCGACATCCTGCTGTACCGCGCGACCCACGTTCCCGTGGGCGAGGACCAGAAGCAGCATCTCGAGCTCTCGCGCGACATCGCGCAGAAGTTCAATAACGACTTCGGCGACTCCATTCGCGCGCAGGGCACCAATGACGGCCTGTTCTTCCCGCTGCCGGAACCCTTGATCACGGGCCCGGCGACGCGCGTGATGAGCCTGCGCGACGGTACCAAGAAGATGTCGAAATCGGATGCCTCCGACAATTCGCGCATCAACCTCACCGACGATGCCGACACCATCGCGCAGAAGATCCGCAAGGCGAAGACCGATCCGGAGCCGCTGCCGACGGAAGAGAAGGGCCTGGAAGCGCGCCCCGAGGCCGACAATCTCGTCGGCATCTTCGCCGCGCTCTCCGGCCGCTCCAAGGCCGACGTGCTGCGCGATTTCGGCGGCGGCCAGTTCTCCAGCTTCAAGAATGCGCTGGCGGAGCTGTGCGTGACAAAACTCGCGCCGATCGCCGGCGAGATGAAGCGCCTCGTCGCCGACCCCGGCCATATCGACACGATCCTGAACGAGGGTTCGGACCGGGCCCGCGCCATCGCCGACGAGACCATGAAGCTCTCGAAGGACATCGTCGGCTTCATCCGCCGGCGCTAGGGCGCGCTTCGCAAGAGCGGCCGGCGCCACGGCGCCGGCTCGTTCGCCTCTCCCAAACATTGCGGGAGTATGGCAGCATGCTACCCGTGCACATTCCGGGACATGCATGACCAGCAAGCGACTTTGCTTCGAGCCGGGTCACAAGCCCAAATGCCTCGTCGTCGTCGACGACAGCGCCGAATGGGATCGCGCGGTCTATTACGCCAGCCGCTGGGCGATCCGTGCCGGCGGCGGCGTCGTGATGCTGCGCATCATCGAGCCCGAGGAGCAGACGCAGGAATGGCTCGGGGTCGCCGACATCATGCGCGCCGAGGCGCAGGAGGCGGCGGAGGCCGCGCTCGACCGCGCCGCCGGGAGAGCCAACGGCATCGCCGCGATCACGCCGGAACGGGTGATCCGCGAAGGCGCCGCGATGGAACAGCTGCTGGCCGTGATCGACGAGGACCCTGATATCGCCATGCTGGTGCTCGCCGCCAATCCGGGGGCAGAGGGTCCGGGACCGCTGGTCTCGCTGCTCGCGCATGAGCTCGGCACGTTCCCGGTGCCGGTGACGATCATTTCGGGCGCGCTGAGCGACCAAAGCGTGGATTCGCTGTCGTAGCTCGCTCTTCACCTCGCCCCGCTTGCAGGAGAGGTCGGATCGCGAAGCGATCCGGGTGAGGGGGAGCCTCCCCGCGTCCAACTTTCACCGTCCCCGCGGAGACTCCCCTCACCCCAACCTTCCCCCTGCAGGCGGGACGAGGGGAAGGAAGCACCTAACCCGCTGACATAACAGCGAAACTCTCTGCCGCCCCCTTGACCGTGCGTTCCCCGTCGCCATCTGCTAGGTGATAGAGCACGCGCCGGCCTTGAACCGGCGACGTCTGGAGAAAACCATGTTCATTCAAACCGAAGCCACCCCCAACCCCGCCACGCTGAAATTCATTCCCGGCCGCGTCGTGGTCGACGGCAGCCCGATGGAATTTGCCAGCCGCGAATCGGCTGCGCGGTCGCCGCTGGCCGAGAAGCTGTTCGACGTGCCCGGCGTCACCGGCGTGTTCTACGGATCGGACTTCATCACCGTGACCAAGGCGAGCGGTGAATGGCAGCAGCTCAAGCCCGCGATTCTCGGCGCCATCATGGAGCACTACATGTCCGGTGCGCCGCTGCTCGCCGGCGGCGAGGCGCAGCGCGATGTCGATCTCGACGACGAGGACGAGTTCTTCGACGAGGCCGATGCCGAGACGGTCGACATGATCAAGGATCTGATCGAGACCCGCGTGCGGCCGGCGGTCGCCAATGATGGCGGCGACATCACCTTTCGCGGCTTCAAGGACGGCATCGTCTATCTCAACATGAAGGGCGCCTGCTCCGGCTGCCCGTCATCGACCGCGACGCTCCAGCACGGTATCCAGAACCTGCTCAAGCACTTCGTGCCCGACGTGGTCGAAGTCCGTCCGATGTGATCGATCAGCGAATGGCGAGTAGCGAATGGCGAATGGCATTCCGATCGGCTAGACTATTCGCCATTCACCACTCGCCATTCGCTCTTTCATGCTGATCCTTGCCATCGATACTGCGCTCGAGGCGTGCGCGGCGGCCGTGCTCGACACCGACGCCGACGAGCTCCTCGCACAAGAAACGCTGCTCATGAAGCGCGGTCACGCCGAGGCCCTGATGCCGATGATCGCGCGCGTGATGCAGTCAGCCAATCTCGCCTTCACCTCGCTCGATCGCATCGCCGTCACGGTCGGCCCCGGCAGCTTCACCGGCCTGCGCGTCGGCATCTCGGCAGCACGCGGCCTTGCGCTTGCGGCGAAACGGCCGGCGGTCGGGCTGACGACGCTGTCGGCCTATGCCGCCACCATCGTCGGCCAGAGCGGCACGGTGCCGGTGATCTCCGCGATCGATGCGCGGCATGATCACGTCTATTTCCAGATCGTCGCCGGCGACGGTAGCCAATTGGTGCGGCCGGGTATCGCGCCCGTCGATGATGCGATCGCAGCCTCGCAATTCGGCGCGCCGCATCTGGTCGGCAATGCCGCAAACATTCTCGCCGATCGCTGGCCGAAGGATCTGCCGCCTCCGGTCGCGGTCGACGCGCAGCCCGCGCCCGACATCGGCTGGGTCGCTTGGCTCGGCGCCGCCGCCGACCCCGAGACGACCCCGGCGCGGCCGTTCTATCTGAAGGCGCCCGACGCAAAACCGGCCGCAACGCCGTCGCTCGCACAAGCCGCGAGCTCATGATGGGATGGCTGTCGGAATGGTGGCGCGGCGGCACGGCAGCCGTCGAGCCGGTTTCCTTGCGCGACGCCGCACGGCTGGCGCAGCTTCATGGCGCCTCCTTCGCGCATGGCTGGGGCGAAAGCGAGTTCGAGAGCATGATCAGCGAGCGCAACACGCTCGTGCATCGGTTACGCCTCGGCCGCAAGATCATCGGCTTTGCCGTCTCGCGGATCGGCGCGGACGAGGCGGAGATCCTCTCGGTCGCGGTCGACCAGGCCTATCGCGGCCGCGGCCTGTCTCGCACGCTGCTGATGACCCATCTCGGCCATCTCGCGGGGCGCGGCGTGCGCACGATATTTCTCGAAGTTGAGGAAAATAACCAGCCGGCGCGGCGACTCTACGACCGGGCCGGATTCATGGTGGTCGGACGCCGCGAACGCTACTATAAGCAGCCGAACGGGGAACAATTGAACGCCCTTCTGATGCGACGTGACTTGTCGTAACATTCGATGGCAGAAAGCGCCCCGTCAGGCAGACAAATCATGACCGCACTGAAACCTTCTTCCGCATCCAAGGCGTCCGGCATCGAGGCGCGCTGTGCCGCCACCGGCATGCGCATGACCGAGCAGCGCCGCGTCATCGCCCGCGTGCTCGCGGAGGCGGTCGATCATCCCGATGTGGAGGAATTGTACCGGCGCTGCGTTGCCGTCGACGACAAGATCTCGATCTCGACCGTGTATCGCACCGTCAAGCTGTTCGAGGACGCTGGTATCATCGAACGCCATGATTTTCGCGAGGGACGTGCGCGCTATGAGACGATGCGCGACAGCCACCACGATCACCTCATCAATCTGCGCGACGGCAAGGTGATCGAGTTCACCTCCGAAGAGATCGAGAAGCTGCAGGCGGAGATCGCCCGCAAGCTCGGCTACAAGCTGGTCGATCACCGGCTCGAGCTCTATTGCGTCCCGCTCGACGACGACAAGCCCACGAATTGATGAACGGATCTTTCGGCGAGCTCTCTTCACCTCTCCCGTTGGCGAGAGGTCGATTTGCGAAGCAAATCGGGTGAGGGGACTCAGGTCCCCGAGAGAGCTGATCCCCTCACCCCGCGCTTCGCGCCAGATCATTTCAAGCTCACCGCAAACTGAATGCCCATCGATCTCATCATCTTCGATTGCGACGGCGTGCTGGTGGACAGCGAGGTGATCTCCTGCCGCGCGCATGCCGACGTGCTGACCCGGCACGGCTACCCGATCACGTCGGAGCAGGTGTTGGTCCGCTTTCTCGGGGTGTCGGAGAAGGACGCGCGGCGGATGGTCGAACAGGAAATCGGCCGCAGTCTTCCCGACGATCTGGAAAGCCAAGTCAATGCCGCCACGCTGCAATTCTACGCCAGCGATCTGCAGCCGATCACCCATGTCGCCGCGGCGATCGCCGCGATCGATTTGCCGAGATGCGTGGCATCGAGCGGCACGCCGGACAAGATCCATCACGGCCTGACCTGCGCCGGGCTCCACGACCTGCTCGCCCCTCACATCTTTTCGGCGAGCCAGGTCGCGCGCGGCAAGCCCGCGCCCGATCTGTTCCTATTCGCCGCCGCGCAGATGCAGGTCGCGCCTGAACGGTGCCTCGTGATCGAGGACAGCGTTCCCGGGGTGACCGGCGCGCACGCCGCCGGGATGACCGTGCTGGGCTTTCACGGCGGCAGCCACTGCCCGCCGGGCCATGCCGAAAGGCTGCGGTCTGCCGGCGCCGCACTGACCTTCGACGATATGCGGCAATTGCCCGAACTGGTGCGGCGGGTCGAGACGGATGCTCTGGCGGGCTAGCCCCTGGCCGTCATTCCGGGCGATGCGCAGCGTTGAACCCGGGAATCTCGCCTAAAAACGTCCGGATTCCGGGTTCGCTCGCGCGCGAGCGCGCCGGAATGACCGTATGGCCGCCCATTCGCTGGATTTTCGCCCCTCCAGCCTATATCTCAGGGCCGTCCTCCACCGCCATTTTCGGGTTCCATGACGCCGCCGCGCAAGCTGCACATCAAATCATATGGCTGCCAGATGAACGTCTACGATGCCCAGCGCATGGTGGATACGCTGGCTCCGGAAGGATTCGTGGAGACGGCGAGCGCCGAGGATGCCGATCTCGTCATCCTCAACACCTGCCATATCCGCGAGAAAGCCTCCGAGAAGGTCTATTCCGAGCTCGGCCGGCTGCGTATCGCCAAGGACGAGGCCGCGCGCGGGGGCCGCGCGATGCAGATCGCGGTTGCCGGCTGCGTGGCGCAGGCCGAGGGCGAGGAGATCGTGCGCCGAGCGCCGGTCGTCGATGTCGTGGTCGGACCGCAGAGCTATCATCACCTGCCGGAGCTGTTGAAGCGCGCCGGCAACGAAGGCCGCGCGATCGAGACAGAATTCCCGGCCGAGGACAAGTTCGGCTTCCTGGCCCAGCCGAAGCCCGATGCGATCCGCGCGCGAGGCATTTCCGCCTTCGTCACGGTGCAGGAGGGCTGCGACAAGTTCTGCACCTTCTGCGTCGTGCCCTATACGCGGGGCTCGGAAGTCTCGCGCCCCGTGGCGAAGATCGTCGACGACGTGAAGCGGCTCGCCGACAACGGCGTGCGCGAGGTCACGCTGATCGGGCAGAACGTCAACGCCTATCACGGCGAGGGCCCGGACGGAAAAACCTGGCCGCTCGGCCGGTTGCTCGAACATCTGGCGACAATTCCGGGGATCGCGCGGCTGCGCTATTCGACCAGCCACCCCCGCGACGTCGATGACAGCCTGATTGCAGCCCATCGCGATCTCGGTGCCCTGATGCCGTTCGTGCACCTGCCGGTGCAGTCGGGCTCGGACCGGATTCTCGCCGCCATGAACCGGAAACATACCGCCGATGATTATCGGCGTGTCATCGACCGTTTCCGTACCGCTCGCCAAGACATTGCTTTTTCATCAGATTTCATCGTCGGCTTCCCCGGCGAAAGCGAGCAAGATTTTCTTGCCACTCTCGCGCTTGTCACGCAAATCGGCTACGCTGCGGCGTATTCGTTCAAATACTCCGCCCGGCCGGGAACGCCGGCCGCGGACATGCAGGAGACGGTGTCCCCCGCCGAGATGGACCAGCGATTGGAGCGGCTCCAGGAACTGATCGACAGTCAGCAATCGGCCTTCAACAAGGCCGCGATTGGCTCGACGGTCGACGTGCTGTTCGAGCGTCCGGCGCGCAAGGACGGCCAGATCGTCGGCCGCACCGCTTTTCTCCAGCCCGCCCATGTGATGGCCTCGCCCGACATCATCGGACAAATCCTGCCGGTGCGGATCGACAGCCTCGAGCGCTACAGCTTCCTCGGCGAGCTCGCGACACCGCGCACCGCGCGCGAGCCCGCTTTATCGCAAGCCACTGGAGCCTGAACCCTTGCCAAAAAGCGCATCGGATTCGTCTTCTATCGCTCCCAGCCGCAAATTTGATCGCGACATGCAAGTTCCGCCCGAGACCCAGGTCGTCATCGATTTCGACGACAACCGCGCCGCTTCCGCCCTGGTCGGCCCTTACGGCCAGCACCTCGCGCAGATCGAACGGCGGCTCGGCGTCGTCGTCGATTCCAAGGGCAACCACATCACCATCGGCGGCACGCGCGACGGCTGCGACGCCGCGCGCCGCGTGCTGGAGATGCTCTACGCGCAGGCCCTGAAGGGACAGGACCTCGACCAGGGCGAGGTCGAAGGCTCGATCCGCGCCGTGATCGCGCAGGGCTCGCTGTTCGAGTTCGATGCCAAGTCGGCCAAATCGACCTTCGACAGCATCAACCTGCGCAAGCGGCCGGTGCGCGCACGCACCGCCGCGCAGGACTCCTACATCCGCGCGCTGAAGCGCCACGAGCTGGTGTTCGGCATCGGCCCCGCGGGTACCGGCAAGACCTGGCTCGCAGTCGCGCATGCCGCGCAGCTGTTCGAGCGCAAGGAGGTCGACAAGATCATCCTGTCGCGCCCGGCGGTGGAAGCCGGCGAGCGGCTCGGCTTCCTGCCCGGCGATCTCCGCGAGAAGGTCGATCCGTATCTCCGCCCGATCTACGACGCGCTTTACGATCTCATGGACGCGCGCATCGTCGAGCGCGCACTGCAGACCGGCGAGATCGAGATCGCGCCGCTCGCCTTCATGCGCGGCCGCACGCTCACCAACGCCGCCATCATCCTGGACGAGGCGCAGAACACCACGTCGATGCAGATGAAGATGTTCCTGACGCGTCTCGGCGAGAACAGCCGCATGATCGTGACAGGCGACCCCTCGCAGATCGACTTGCCGAACGGCCAGACCTCGGGTCTTGCCGAGGCAACGCGCCTGTTGAGCGGCGTCGAAGGCATTGCCCAAGTTCATTTCAAAGCCGAGGACGTGATCCGCCATGAGCTCGTGGCGCGGATCGTCGCCGCCTATGAAGGTTCGCCGCAGCGGCCGGCCACCGATAAATCCTGACGGGACAACAGCCGGACCAGACGGGCGCGAACGCGGCGCCTGATCGTTCCGAACAAAGACAATGTCACATCCGAACCTTCCCATGACCGAGGTCCTCGTCGTTGCCGATTGCTGGCAGCGCGAGCCCGATTCCGAAGCCGTGATCCAGCGCGCGGTTGCCGCCGCCGCCGAGAGCGTCGAGGAAGATGTTGCCGACGCGGAAGTGGCGGTGATGCTGACCGATGATGCCGGCATCCGCACCCTCAACAGCAACTGGCGCGGCATCGACAAGCCAACCAACGTGCTGTCGTTTCCCGCGCTCCAGCCGGAAGGCGAATGGAAGGAAGGCGATGCGCCGCGCATGCTCGGCGACATCGCGATCGCCTACGAGACAATGCGGCGCGAGGCCGACGAGGAACACAAGCCGTTCGAGCATCATTTGAGCCATCTCGCCGTGCACGGCTTCCTGCACCTGATCGGCTACGACCACGAGAACGACGACGACGCCGAGGAGATGGAAGCGCTGGAAACCGAGATCCTCGCCCATCTCGGCATCCCCGACCCCTATGCCGACCGCCCGGGGACGCACTGAGATGCCGGATTCCGAGCCAACCCACGACAATTCGCGCAACACGCCCAATCTGCCGGCCGTAGTGACCCCTGGCGAGGTGCTGCGTCCCACTGCGGAAAGCTGGTTGCTGCGCGCCATCCGCACGCTGTTCGGCTGGAAGGCGGGATCGGTGCGCGACGATCTCCAGGTCGTGCTCGACGCCACGACGCCCGACGACACCGGCTTCTCCGCCGTCGAGCGCACCATGCTGCGCAACATCCTCGGGCTGCACGAGCGCCGCATCGCCGACGTCATGGTGCATCGCGCCGACATCATCGCGGTGAAGCGCGACATCCCGCTCGGCGAACTGATGGACCGCTTCGAGAGCGCCGGCCATTCCCGCCTCGTGGTCTACAACGAGACGCTCGACGATCCCGTCGGCATCGTCCACATCCGCGATCTGCTCGCTTTCATGACCGTGCGGGCGCGGGTGTCGGAGGCCACCAAGACCAAGCGCAAGAAGCCGCTGCCGGCCGGCCTCGATCTGCGCGCGGTCGACCTTGCGATGCCGCTCGAGGACGCCCGCATCATCCGCAAGCTGCTCTACGTGCCGCCGTCGATGCGGGCGATCGACCTCCTCGCGCAGATGCAGGCGACCCGCATCCACCTCGCGCTGGTGGTCGACGAATATGGCGGCAGTGACGGGCTGGTCTCGATCGAGGACATCGTCGAGCAGATCGTCGGCGAGATCGACGACGAGCACGACAGCGACGAGCCGCCCTCGATCGTGCGCCTGCCTGACAACGCCTTCATCGCCGACGCCCGCGCCAGCCTCGACGACGTCCGCACCGTGATCGGCGCGGACTTCGTCACCGGCGAGGCCGGCGAGGAGGTCGAGACGCTCGGCGGCTATCTCGTCAGCTTCGTCGGACGCCTGCCGGTGCGCGGCGAGGTGATCTCGGGGCCCGGCAATTACGAGGTCGAGGTGCTCGATGCCGATCCGCGCCGCGTCAAGCGGCTGCGCATCTCGACGCGGAAGGAACGTCCCGCGCCGCGCACCCAGCGCGAGAGCCGCCGCCGCGAGGCCGCGCCGGACAGCAGCCCGCCGCCGGCCAGTGACACGCCGACCCCGCCGCCGAGCGAGGGGACCGGCCCGCGGTGAGCGCGTTGCAGCGACTTCGGCAGATCGCGCTTGCCATCATCCTCACCTGGGGCTGGAAGCGCGCCGTCATCGCCATGGCAGCCGGCGCGCTGTCGGTGCTGGCGTTGGCTCCGTTCAACCTCTTCCCGGTGCTGTTCATCACCTTCCCGGTGCTGGTCTGGCTGATCGACGGCGCCGGCGGCGGACGTTATGGCGGCGTCCCCGCCGCGGCGCTGACCGGCTACTGGTTCGGGCTCGGCTATTTCGTGCCCGGCCTCTACTGGATCGGCTACGCCTTCTTCGTCGACGCCGACATCTTCGCCTGGCTGACGCCGTTCGCCGTGCTGGGCCTGCCGGCCTATCTCTCCATCTTCACGGCGATCGGATTAGCGCTGGCGCGCCTGCTCTGGACCAAGAACGCCACGCGCGTGCTTGCGCTCGCGGCAAGCCTCACCATCGCCGAATGGCTGCGGGGCCATGCGCTGACCGGCTTTCCCTGGAACGCGTTCGGCTATGCACTGTCCGAGCCGCTGCCGCTGGCGCAGACGGCCTCGCTGATCGGCCTATGGGGCATGACCTTCCTGACGGTTGCGATCTTTGCGAGCCCGGCGACGCTGATCGACCGCACGCCCGATCGCAGCATTGCGTGGCGCGGACCGGCCGCGGCAATCGCGCTTCTGACCGTCATGGGCATCTTCGGCGCGATCCGCCTGTCGCTGCACCCGACCACGATGGTCGCTGGCGCCAAGCTGCGCCTGATGCAACCGAACCTGCAGCAGGACGCGAAGTTCAACTACGCAGCCAAGGCCGAGGTGATGAAGAAATACCTCGCGCTGTCGGACCGCGCCTCCGGACCGCAATCGACGGGCGTGCGCGATGCCACCATCCTGATCTGGCCGGAATCCGCCTTCCCGTTCTTCCTGACCCGCGAAGCCGACGCGATGGCTGAGATCGCCGAGCTGTTGCCGAAGGGCACGGTGCTGATCACGGGTTCGGTGCGCGCGCCCGACCTGCCGCGGGGGACGCCGATCACGCGCGCCTACAATTCGATCTACGTCATCGATCACGACGGCAGCGTGCTCTCGGTTTACGACAAGCTGCACCTCGTGCCGTTCGGCGAGTTTCTTCCCTATCAGGAGTTGATGGAGAAGCTCGGTTTCGAGCAGCTGACGCGTGTGCGCGGCGGCTTCATCGCCGGCAGCGGGCGGCATGCGCTGCCGGTCCCCACCGCGCCATCGGCACTGCCGCTGATCTGCTATGAGGCCATCTTTCCCGGTGAGGTGGCAGGACGCAACGAACGTCCGGGCTGGATCGTGAACCTCACCAATGATGGCTGGTTCGGCATCTCGACCGGCCCCTATCAGCATCTGGAGCAGGCGCGAATGCGCGCGATCGAGCTCGGATTGCCGCTGGTCCGCTCCGCCAATACAGGCATCTCGGCGGTGATCGATCCGGTCGGACGAACCGTCGCCAGCCTCGGTCTCGGCATCGAAGGCATTTTGGACGCAAACCTGCCCGCAGCAATCCCCCCGACAGTCTACGCGCGGCTGGGCGATGTGCCCGCAGCCACCCTCGTCGCGCTCGGCGTGATACTCGCCGTCCGTCGGCGTGTTGCCAAACGGCACCCCTGATCGCACCGCGGCGAGCGAGGCGGCCGGAATCCTTTGACAACCGTAGTCCCACGGTTGACAGATTGCACGCGGGTTCCTCATTCTGCATCCGCTGCGAAAGACAGCGGGCGTTGCTAAATTTCTCCGCAATGTTTCCCAATAACAGGGTTTGATTTTTACGTTGCTGGCACCTGAGGCATTCCGTCGATTGCGCTGAAGGTGGTGTTTGGAGGCTGAGGAAATGTCGAAAGCGCCCAACCCTGTTGACAAATATGTCGGCAGCCGTGTGCGTATGCGCCGCATCATGTTGGGCATGAGCCAGGAAAAGCTCGGTGAAGCTTTGGGCCTGACGTTCCAGCAGATCCAGAAATACGAGAAGGGCACGAACCGGGTCGGCGCGAGCCGCATCCAGCAAATTGCCGAGATTCTGCAGGTACCGGTGTCGTTCCTGTTCGAGGGCGGCCCGAGCGGCGTGCCGGGTCCGGACGGCTTCAGCGAAGGCGCCTCGCCCTCTTACGTGTCCGACTTCCTCGCGACCTCCGAAGGTCTCGCTCTGACCAAGGCCTTCACCCGAATCACCGATTCGAAGATGCGCCGCTCGATCGTCGATCTCGTCGAACAGATCGCGGCCCGCGAAGGCCCCGACAAGCGCTGAGGCGCACCAGCTCAATCCGATTTGAGGCTGCGCCAAATCTGGCCTATGTCGTCGTTTGCGGCCGCGCGTTGACGCGCGCCTTCCCGGATGATGCGATTCAAAGGCATAGATGCGTCCATGACGAACGCCAACTGGTTCGATACCCCAACTATTCTCGACGGCATCCGGCGCTGGGTGGAGATCGAGACGCCGACAGAGGCGCCTGAGCAGGTCAACAAACTCGTGTCGCTGGTCGCCGCTCAACACCGCGACCTGCCCGTCACGCTCGAGCGCGTCGCCGGCGTCGACGGCTGCGGCGATCATCTGCTGGCCCGCTCGACCTGGGGTCAGGAGCAGCCGGGCATCCTGGTGCTGAGTCACCTCGATACCGTGCACCCCCTGGGCTTCATCGAGCGCCTGCCGTTCAGGGTCGAGGGCGACAGCGCGTTCGGTCCCGGCATCTACGACATGAAGGGCGGGGCCTACATCGCCCATCATGCGTTCGCCGCGCTCTGCGCCGACGGCAAGCGATCGCCGCTCGGCATCACCCACATGTTCACCTCCGACGAGGAGATCGGCAGCCCCACCTCGCGCGCACTGATCGAGCAGGAGGGACGCAAGGCCAAATACGTGCTGGTGACGGAGCCGGCGCGCGACGGCGGCAAGATCGTCACCGGACGCAAGGGCGTCGGACGCTTCGAGGTGTTCATCAAGGGCGTGCCGGCGCATGCCGGCTCGCGGCCCGAAGACGGCCGCAGCGCCATCCGCGAGCTCGCCAACATCATCCATGCGCTGGAAGGAATGAACGACCTGAAGCGCGGCGTCACCGTCAATGTCGGCGTGGTGCGCGGCGGCACGCGCCCCAACGTGACGCCGGAAGAGGCCTATGCCGAAATCGACCTGCGTGTTCCGAGCTTTGCCGATGCGGATGAATTCGCCGGCAAGATCCTCGGGCTGAAATCGAAAACGGAGGGCGTCACCGTCACGGTCACCGGCGAGCTCAATCGTCCTCCTTACGAGAAGGGCAATGCGGGCGCCTCGCTCTACCAGCACGCCAGGGCGCTCGCCACCGAGATTGGCTTCGAGCTGATCGACACCTATACCGGTGGCGGCTCGGACGGCAATTTCACCGCGTCCCACACCGCCACGCTGGACGGGCTCGGCGTCGACGGCAAGGGTGCGCATACCCCTTATGAGCAGCTCTACGTCTCGTCGCTCGAGCCGCGCGCGCGGCTGCTCTATCGGCTGTATCAGACGCTGCGATGAGCGAGCGCAAGCCAGACCCCGATCGCGACGACAGCGAGCGCGCCTTCTTCGGGCGCCGAAAGGGCCACAAGCTCAGGCAGCACCAGGCCGACCTGATCGACAATCTGCTGCCGCATCTTGCACTCGACATCGAGGGCGAGAAGCCGGCTGATGCGCGCGAGATCTTCGATCCCACCGCGGATGACGTGCGGCTCGAGATCGGCTTCGGCGGCGGCGAGCATCTCGCGGCCGAGGCGCAGAATTTCGCCACGACCGGCTTCATCGGCTGCGAGCCCTATGTCAACGGCATGGCGAAAATCCTCGCGCAGATCGAAGCCGCGAACATCGCCAACATCCGTCTGTTCGCCGGCGATGCCGCCGAGCTGCTGGCCTGGCTGCCGAAGGCCTCGCTGTCGCGGATCGACCTGATCCATCCGGATCCCTGGCCGAAGCGGCGGCACTGGAAGCGGCGCTTCGTCCAGGACAGGACGATCGCCGCAATGGCGCGCGTGCTGAAGAGCGGCGGCGAATTCCGCTTCGTCTGCGACATCGACGATTACTGCGCCTGGACGCTGTCGCATCTTGCGCGCTCGCCGGATTTCAAATGGCTCGCGGAGCGCGCCGACGATTTCCGGCAGCCCTGGGCCGGCTACACCATGACGCGCTACGGCCGGAAGGCGGCCCGCGAAGGCCGCAAGGCGGCTTACTTGCGGTTCAGGCGGGTCGGTTAGAAGCTAGATCGTCTGCCGGTTGCGCCAGAAATTCACGACGCGTTCGGCCGTCGTCGGCATCAGGCGCGTGAAGTTCATGCGGGCGGCTTCGATGTCGGCATCGGCGGGCGTGCGATTGGGGCCGTACCAGAGCAGGATCAGTGCGCGCACCGTGGGCCAGCCGAGATTTAGCACCCGGCCGAGGATCAGGATCGGATCGTAGCGGTCGCCCGCGATCAGTCGGTCGAGGATCGAGATGCGGATGCCGGCCATCGCCGAGAGCGAGGCGATCGATTCCTCGTATTTGTGCGCCTTGGCAAAACCAAGCAGCGCGCTCTCGCCGAGATGGCCCTCGCGATGCAAGGTGAGCACGGTGCGCTGGGCCGCGGAGAAATCGCGTCGCGGTCCGGGCGGCAGTGCAGCCTCTTCGATCGCCGCCATGGCACGCTTGATCTCGACCTGGCGAACGGGATTGACCACGGTGGAGAGGCGGCGGCGGATGACGTCGAGCGTGCCCTCGAGAAGCTGTTTCAGGTTCTCGCCCGAGAGATCGCTGCGCTGGCCGAGCTTGAGCGTCAACACGCCATCCTGCGCCGAACGCTTGATCAGCTCGGAATAACTGGCAGGCGAAAACACCGCGCCGGCATTGCCCGCGGCGCGGCGCACGACATCGCGATCGCCGCGCTCAACCAGCACGTCGGTGACGACGGCCGGCAGGACGGGACGTTCCGTCATCGCCAGAAGATGACCCTGTCCTTTCAGCCGTGCGATCTCGACGAGAGCGGCGTCATCGAGCACGGGCGAGCGGCGCAGCACGGGGCCCGCCACCATGATCTCGTTTTCGCGCGCCAGCTGGTTCACCAGATGCGGCGGCGCATTGTTCAGCCGCGAGAAGCGCTCGGCGAGATCGACGCGCGAGTCGAGCTCGGCATGCGGGACGAGATCGATCAGGAGATTGTCGAACAGATCGATGAGCTCGGGACCGAGGCTCGCCGGATCCTGGAAGTAGAGGTCGGCGATGGCGTGCGCGATCTCGCCGCGACGGCGAGGGTCGCCGCGTTTGACGATAGTGTCCAGTCCGGGAATGAGCGACGTGGCAGCGGTCATGAAAACACAAACTCGTACAGGGCACGCCGCGGGTGCGCCCTCGGCCCCACAATCAAGAAATAGGCCTCGGAAATGAAGGAAGCGTTGCGCGCGAGACGCCGCGAATCGGGCGTAAAAAGCCTCATCGGGCCTCCGATGGGCCTTGTCCGGGAGAGCAGAAAGGGCTATATCAGCGCCAATTCATCTTCTCATACGATCCGCGTAGTGAGAGTGGGCCCGAAAGGACCCGCTCTTTTTTATTACCTGAACGCGGGTTGGCGGAAGATCCGGCCCGACGCGCTGTCGGGAGAGTTCCGAAACGGGCTTTGAAGTCTTAACCAAGCCTTAACCCAAGCGTTAACCAACGAGCGCCTTGACCGCTGATATGACCGAACCGAACACTGGTTCCACCGATGCCGAACTGCTGGCCGAGCCGAGGCTCGTGGTCGAGCCCGGCGTGGCGGCGCGGGTGTCTGCGGTCGCAGCTCCCGTGCTCGAGGGCATGGGTTACCGCCTGGTCCGGATCCGCATCTCCGGCGAAGCCGGCTGCACCGTGCAGATCATGGCCGAACGGCCGGACGGTTCGATGCAGCTCGAGGATTGCGAGGCGATCTCGCGGGCGCTGTCGCCCGTGCTGGATGTCGCCGACCCCATCGACCGCGCCTACCGGCTGGAGATCTCCTCGCCGGGGATCGACCGCCCCCTGGTGCGGCGGTCCGATTTCGAGCGTTATTCCGGCCATCTGGTGAAGGTCGCGATGGCGGTGGCCCACGAGGGACGCAAACGGTTCCGCGGCACGCTCGGCGCCGTCGAAGGAGACCGCGTCCATCTGCATCGCGACGACGTCAAGGCGGGCGACGATGCCGACGTTCTCCTGACGATGGAGGATATCGGCGAGGCCCGGCTGGTGCTGACCGACGAGCTGATTGCCGAATCCATGCGCCGCGGCAAGGCCGAAGAGCGCCAGATACGCCGGGATCTCGGCCTCGCGCCGCCGCAGGCGCCGCACGCGAAAATCAGCGAAAAAACCACCAAGAGCACCAAGCCGAAAAAGAAGCCGGCCCCGACCAATACCAAGAAACATCGCCTTGCCGCCGAACGCGCGCGGCGCGGCGAGATCGAGCCTGAAGGAGACTAGCCATGGCAGTCAGCGCCAATCGACTCGAATTGCTCCAGATCGCGGACGCCGTCGCGCGCGAGAAATCGATCGACCGCGGCATCGTCATCGCGGCGATGGAGGATGCCATCGCCAAGGCCGCGCGGGCCCGTTACGGCAGCGAGACTGACGTTCACGCCGAGATCGACCCGAAGAAGGGCGAGCTGCGGCTGTCGCGGCACATGCTGGTGGTCGACAAGGTCGAGAATCATTCCAACCAGATCTCGCTGGTGGACGCGCAGCGTGCCAATCCCGGCGCCCAGGTCGGCGACACCATCGCCGACACCCTGCCGCCGCTGGAATACGGCCGCATCGCCGCGCAGTCGGCCAAGCAGGTCATCGTGCAGAAGGTGCGCGAGGCCGAGCGCGACCGGCAGTACCAGGAATTCAAGGACCGCATCGGCGACATCGTCAACGGCGTCGTCAAGCGCGTCGAATATGGCAGCGTGATCGTCGATCTCGGCCGCGGTGAAGCCATCATCCGCCGCGACGAGATGCTGCCGCGCGAAGTGTTCCGCAACGGGGACCGCGTCCGCGCCTACATCTTCGACGTCCGCCGCGAGACGCGCGGCCCGCAGATCTTCCTCTCCCGCACCCATCCGCAGTTCATGGCGAAGCTGTTCGCGCAGGAAGTGCCTGAGATCTATGACGGCATCGTCGAGATCAAGGCGGTGGCCCGCGATCCGGGCTCGCGCGCAAAAATCGGCGTGATTTCCCGGGATTCCTCGGTCGATCCGGTCGGCGCCTGCGTCGGTATGCGCGGCTCGCGCGTGCAGGCCGTGGTGAACGAGCTGCAGGGCGAGAAGATCGACATCATCCCGTGGTCGCCCGACATCGCGACCTTCGTGGTCAACGCTTTGGCGCCGGCCGAAGTCTCCAAGGTCGTCATCGACGAAGACCGCGAGCGCATCGAGGTCGTGGTGCCCGACACCAACAACCAGCTCTCGCTGGCGATCGGCCGCCGCGGCCAGAACGTGCGTCTGGCCTCGCAGCTCACCGGCTGGGACATCGACATCCTGACCGAGCAGGAGGAATCGGAGCGCCGCCAGGCCGACTTCGAGAACTCCACCCGCGTCTTCATGGAATCGCTCAACGTCGACGAGGTGGTCGGCCAGCTGCTGGCGTCCGAAGGCTTCACCTCGGTCGAGGAACTCGCGATGGTCGACGTCAAGGAGCTCGCCGGCATCGAGGGCTTCGACGAGGAGACCGCCCAGGAGCTCCAGAGCCGCGCCCGCGAATATCTCGAGCAGCAGGAAGCCGAGCTCGAGGCGAGGCGCAAGGAGCTCGGCGTCGAGGACGCCCTCAAGGACGTGCCCGGCGTCACCTCGAAGATGCTGGTGAAGTTCGGCGAGAACGACATCAAGACCGTCGACGACCTCGCCGGCTGCGCCACCGACGATCTGGTCGGATGGACCGAGCGCAAGGAAGGCGGCGAGCAGACCAAATATCCGGGTGCGCTCGACGGTATCGAGATCTCCCGTGACGATGCCGAGGCGATGATCATGCAGGCCCGCGTCAAGGCCGGCTGGATCACCGAGGCCGATCTCGCCAAGCCCGCCGAAGAGGCTGAAGCGACCGAAGATCAGCCGGCTTAAGGGCGACGGAGGATGTCGCCCGGATGCTCGCCAGCACTGACAGCGAACTCGATCATGGGCCGCGGACCGAAAGGTCCGCGACCATGCGGATGTGCGCGGTCAGCCGGCAGGTCCGGCCGATCGACGAGCTGATCCGCTTCGTCGTCTCGCCGCAAGGCGACATAGTTCCCGATCTCAAGCGCAAGCTGCCCGGGCGCGGCATGTGGGTCACCGCCTCCCGCGAGGTGGTTGCGGAAGCCGTGCGGCGTCACCAATTTAGCAAGGCCTTCAAGCGCGAGCTGCGCGTTCCCCAGACGCTCCCCGCCGACATCGAGGCGCTCCTCGTCAGGAGCGTGGCGGAAGCCCTTGGAATCGCCGCCAAGGCGGGCCAGGTCGTGGCCGGCTTCGGCAAGGTCGAGAGCGCCCTGCGGGAAGGCACGGCCGAGGTCCTGATCCACGCCAGCGACGGGGCTGCGGACGGAATCCGCAAATTGGACATGCTGGCGCGTCAAAATGCCGGAAATCGCGGCGGCAAGCCCCAGATTCCCGTCATCACCGCACTGAAATCGTTAGAATTGGATTTGGCACTGACCCGGTCAAATGTGATACATGCTGCGCTGCTCGCGGGCCCGGCGAGCAGGTCATTCCTGTCACGTAGCCAGATGCTGGTCCGATACCGGATGGCGGACGATGACAAGACTGCCGAAAAGCACGGCCAGGATTTCTGAAAGACAACGACGAACCGATCTGACGGTGCGGCAACGCACAACACTGATAAATCAGGATTAGGACTGCTGAATGGTTGATACCAAGACCCCTGGCGACAAGAAGCTGAGCGTTCCGAGCAAAACGCTATCGCTCAAGCCGCGCGTCGAAACGGGTACCGTGCGCCAGAGCTTCAGCCATGGCCGCAGCAAGCAGGTCGTGGTCGAGAAGCGCGGCAAGCGCCGCATTGGTGAGGGCCCCGAGCCGCACGCGCCCGAGGCTGCTGCAAAGCCGGCTCCGGCTGCGCCCGCTCCGTCGCGCCCCGCGCCGCCCCCGCCGCGCAACGCCGGTTCCGGCGTGGTCCTGCGCACCCTGACCGAGGATGAGCGCTCGGCCCGTGCGAGCGCGCTGGCCGATGCCAAGCTGCGCGAGGTCGAGGAACGCCGCCAGGCCGAGGAAGAGGCCCAGCGCCGCGCCGCCCGCGAGGCCGCCGAACGCGCCGAGCGAGAGGCCGCCGAGTCCCGCCGCAAGGCCGAGGAAGAGCGCCACCGTCACGAGGACGAAGCCAAGCGGAAGGCCGAAACCGAGGCCAAGAAGCGTTTCGGCGAAGGCGAGCAGCCGGCAGGCGCCGCACGCCCCGCGACCGCCGCGCCGGCCTCTCCCGCCCCGCGCCCCGGCGCGCCCGCGCCCCGGCCTGGAACCACGACCGCCCGCCCGGGAACCGCCACCACGCGTCCTGCAACCACGACCGCGCAGCGTCCGGGTGGACCGGCCGGCCGCGGCCCCGCAGTTGCCGCCGAAGCCGATGAGGACGAGGCGCCGCGCCAGATCCGTCGCGGTCCCGGCGGCGCCGCGCGTCCCGCGGCAGCCCCGAAGACCACCCACAAGCCCGGCCCGCAGAAGGAGCGCGGCCGCCTGACTGTTGTCACCGCGCTCAACGCCGACGACGTGCGCGAGCGCTCGATCGCCTCGTTCCGTCGCCGCACCCAGCGCCTGAAGGGCCACGCCTCGAACGAGCCGAAGGAAAAGCTGATCCGCGAGGTGACGATTCCGGAAGCGATCACGATCCAGGAACTCGCCAACCGCATGTCCGAGCGCGCGGTCGACGTCATCCGCATGCTGATGAAGCAGGGCGCGATGCACAAGATCACCGACGTGATCGACGCCGACACCGCGCAGCTGATCGCCGAAGAGCTCGGTCACACCGTCAAGCGCGTTGCCGCCTCCGACGTCGAAGAGGGCCTGTTCGACCAGGTCGACGATTCCACCGACACCGAGACGCGTTCGCCCGTGGTGACCGTGATGGGCCACGTCGACCACGGCAAGACCTCGCTGCTCGACGCGCTTCGCCATGCCAACGTGGTCTCCGGCGAAGCCGGCGGCATCACCCAGCATATCGGCGCCTATCAGGTGCTGTCGCCTGAGAGCGGCAAGAAGATCACCTTCATCGACACGCCGGGCCACGCCGCGTTCACCGCGATGCGCGCCCGCGGCGCCAAGGTCACCGACATCGTCGTGCTGGTGGTCGCGGCCGATGACGGCGTGATGCCGCAGACGATCGAAGCCATCAACCACGCCAAGGCGGCGCGGGTGCCGATCATCGTTGCCATCAACAAGATCGACAAGCCGGATGCCAAGCCCGAGCGCGTCCGTACCGAGCTGCTCCAGCACGAGGTGCAGGTGGAATCCTTCGGCGGCGAAGTGGTCGACGTCGAAGTGTCCGCCAAGAACAAGACCAATCTCGACAAGCTGCTCGAGATGATCGCGCTGCAGGCCGAAATCCTCGACCTGAAGACCAATTCGGAGCGTCCGGCCGAAGGCACCGTGATCGAAGCCAAGCTCGATCGTGGTCGCGGTCCGGTCGCCACCGTGCTGGTCCAGCGCGGCACGCTCCGTGTCGGCGACATCATCGTCGCCGGGGCCGAGATGGGCCGCGTCCGCGCGCTGATCTCGGATCAGGGCGAGACGGTGCAGGAGGCCGGTCCCTCGGTGCCGGTCGAGGTGCTCGGCTTCAACGGTCCGCCGGAAGCCGGCGATCGTCTCGCCGTGGTCGAGAACGAAGCCCGCGCCCGCCAGATCACCAGCTACCGCGCGCACCAGAAGCGCGAGAACGCGGCTGCCTCGATCTCCGGCATGCGCGGATCGCTCGAGCAGATGATGTCGCAATTGAAGACGGCGGGCCGCAAGGAATTCCCGCTGATCGTCAAGGCCGACGTGCAGGGCTCGCTGGAAGCCATCCTCGGCTCGCTGGAGAAGCTCGGCACCGACGAAGTCGCCGCCCGCATCCTGCATGCCGGCGTCGGCGGTATCTCGGAATCCGACGTGACGCTCGCGGAAGGTTTCAACGCCGCAATCATCGGCTTCTCGGTTCGCGCCAACAAGGAGGCCGCTGCGGCCGCCAAGCGCAACGGCATCGAGATCCGCTACTACAACATCATCTACGACCTCGTGGACGACGTGAAGAAGGCGATGAGCGGCCTGCTCGCGCCGACCTTGCGCGAAACCATGCTGGGCAATGCCGAGATCCTGGAGATCTTCAACATCTCCAAGGTCGGCAAGGTCGCCGGCTGCCGCGTCACCGACGGCACCGTGGAACGCGGCGCCAATGTGCGCCTGATCCGCGACAACGTCGTCGTGCACGAAGGCAAGCTGTCGACGCTGAAGCGCTTCAAGGACGAGGTGAAGGAAGTCCAGGCCGGTCAGGAATGCGGCATGGCCTTCGAGAACTACCACGACATGCGCGCAGGCGATGTCATCGAGTGTTATCGCGTGGAGACGATCCAGCGCTCCCTGTAAGTCCAAATCTTACCGAAGCGTTCGGATCTTTTTGAACTGAAATTGCGGGAGTGCGATGGCCGGATTTTTCCGGCCATCCACGCCTCATTCGTTTCAACAGGACAAATGACAATGCTCGTGTCCCAAACGCGGGCACGACGAGGTGATTTCCAGACCATGCCCCGCCACCACCAGAAGAAAAGTTCCGCGCCCGGCGGTTCGCAGCGTCAGCTGCGCGTCGGCGAGCAGGTTCGCCATGCGATGGCCGAGATTCTGGCGCAAGGCAACGTGCATGATGCGGATCTGGAAGGCCACATCATCACCGTGCCGGAGGTACGGATGTCGCCCGACCTGAAGCTCGCGACAATCTACGTGATGCCGCTCGGTGGCCGCGACACCGAGATCGTCATCGCTGCGCTCGAGCGCAACAAGAAATTCCTGCGCGGTGAAGTCGCGCGGCGCGTTAACCTGAAATTTGCACCTGACATTCGCTTCCGCGTCGACGAACGATTCGACGAAGCGGAACGGATCGAGAAGCTTTTGCGAACACCTGCGGTGCAGAAGGATCTCGAACGGGACTTGGAACAGGATCCGGCTTCGGATCGGGAAGAAGAGCAATGACGATGGACCCGGCTCACGGCACGATCGACGGCAACGACGCCGATCAGCGCGATGTGCAAAAAAATGATTTTGCCGAGATGGGCGGCAATTCTCAGCCGCATCAGGAGCCGCGCCGCGTCAACAACGATCCGCGCGCCAAGCAGCAGAAGGGCGGCCAGGTCCGCCGCGACCGCCGCGACGTCCATGGCTGGGTCGTGCTCGACAAGCCGATCGGCATGACCTCGACGCAGGCGGTTGCGGTGCTGAAGCGCCTGTTCAACGCCAAGCGCGCGGGGCATGCCGGCACGCTCGACCCGCTCGCCTCCGGCGGCCTGCCGATCGCGCTCGGAGAGGCCACCAAGACGGTTCCCTTTGTGATGGACGGCCGCAAGCGCTACCAGTTCACCGTGTGCTGGGGCGAGGAGCGCGACACCGACGACATCGAGGGCCGGGTGACCGCGACCTCCGACCAGCGCCCGACCCGGGAGGCCATCCTGGCGCTGCTGCCCCGCTTCACCGGCGTGATCGAGCAGATCCCGCCGCGCTATTCGGCGATCAAGGTCCAGGGCGAGCGCGCCTATGACCTCGCCCGCGACGGCGAGGTCGTGGAGCTGGCCCCTCGCCCCGTCGAGATTCACCATTTAACCCTTGTAGATCAACCAGATAAGGACCGGGCCGTGTTCGAAGCCGAGTGCGGCAAGGGCACCTATGTCCGGGCGCTGGCCCGCGATATGGGCCGGATTCTCGGCAGTTACGGCCATATCTGCGCGCTCAGGCGGACCCTGGTCGGCCCATTTGGCGAAAACGACATGATTCCGCTGGATCAGCTGGAGGCTTTGTGCGATAGAGCCGCGTCAGGCGAGGGCAGCCTCGCCGACGCGCTTTTGCCCGTTGAGACCGCGCTGGACGACATCCCGGCACTGGCCGTCACTCGGGCTGATGCGGCAAGGCTCCATCGGGGCCAAGCCGTTTTGTTGCGCGGACGGGATGCGCCCACTTGTAGCGGCACAGTCTATGTCACGGTGGCAGGCCGTCTTTTGGCGCTTGCCGAACTTGGCAATGGCGAAATCATCCCCAAGCGTGTGTTCAACCTGACCGGCCTGACTGCCAGCCCCGGTCGCAACGAGAGAAATTGACGATGTCGATTGCCGCAGAACGCAAAGCGGAAGTCATCAAGACGAATGCCACCAAGGCCGGCGACACCGGCTCGCCCGAGGTTCAGGTCGCGATCCTGTCGGAACGCATCAACAACCTCACCAACCATTTCAAGACCCACGTGAAGGACAATCATTCGCGTCGCGGCCTCTTGAAGCTGGTCTCGACCCGCCGCTCGCTCCTCGACTACCTCAAGAAGAAGGACGAGGCGCGCTACAAGGCGCTGCTCGAGAAGCACAACATTCGTCGTTGACGGTTCCTGCGCGCGCCACTGGCGCGCGTTTTTGCGCGTGGTTTCGAGCGAAAGCGCTTATTTGAAGGTTTTTGATCGAGGCTGCGTGCGCGTCGGATGCGGGCCAACAACCACTCGCATCCGGGGCATGACCGAAGACCGCGGTTCGGTGTTCGCGTTCGTGCCGACTGACAGTCCAGCAGCAATCCGGCGGCTGGGCACAACGGGCAAGGCGCCCGTATGACCCGAAAGGATGGACGCCATCCGACATCCAAAAACCATGGCAGGATCGCAGGACGCTGATCATCCGCTCCGATCAGCGTCCCGCAATCTTGCGCATGGTTTTTGTTTTTCGAAGCGTCCCTTCTTTCGAGAACCCATGAAAGAAGACCTCTATGTTCACTAAGCATTCAGTCGAGATCGACTGGGGCGGACGCCCCCTCAAGCTCGAAACCGGCAAGATCGCTCGCCAGGCCGACGGCGCCGTCATCGCCACCTATGGCGAGACCGTGGTGCTCGCCACCGTCGTCGCGGCGAAGGCGCCGCGCGAAGGCGTCGACTTCCTGCCGCTGACCGTCGACTACCAGGAGAAGACCTACGCTGCGGGCCGCATTCCCGGCGGCTATTTCAAGCGTGAGGGCCGTCCGACCGAGAAGGAGACGCTGGTCTCCCGCCTGATCGACCGTCCGATCCGCCCGCTGTTCGTCGACGGCTGGCGCAACGAGACCCAGGTGATCGCCACCGTGCTGTCGCACGACATGGAGAACGATCCCGACATCGTCGCGCTGGTGGCATCGTCGGCTGCGCTGACGCTCTCCGGCGCGCCGTTCAAGGGGCCGATCGGCGCCGCGCGCGTCGGCTTCGCCAATGACGAGTTCATCCTCAACCCGACGCTCGACGAGATGGTCGACACCCAGCTCGACCTGGTCGTCGCCGGCACCGCCGACGCCGTGCTGATGGTGGAATCGGAGGCCAAGGAGCTGAACGAGGACATCATGCTCGGCGCCGTGATGTTCGGTCACCGCCACTTCCAGCCGGTGATCAACGCGATCATCGAGCTCGCCGAGAAGGCCGCCAAGGAGCCGCGCGAAGTCACCGTGATAGACAACGCCGCGCTCGAGAAGGAGATGCTCGGCCTCGTCGAGCAGGAGCTGCGCGCCGCCTACGCCATTCCGGTCAAGCAGGATCGCTACGCCGCGGTCGGCAAGGTCAAGGAGAAGGTGATCGCTCACTATTTCCCCGAAGGGCAGGAGCCGAAATACGACAAGCTCCGCATCGCCGCGGTGTTCAAGGAGCTCGAAGCCAAGATCGTTCGCTGGAACATTCTGGATACCGGCAAGCGCATCGACGGCCGCGACGTCAAGACCGTGCGCAACATCGTCGCCGAAGTCGGCGTGCTGCCCCGCGCTCACGGCTCGGCGCTGTTCACCCGCGGCGAGACCCAGGCGATGGTGGTGACCACGCTCGGCACGGGCGAGGACGAGCAGTACATCGACGCGCTGTCGGGGACGTACAAGGAAACGTTCCTGCTGCACTACAACTTCCCGCCCTTCTCGGTCGGCGAGACCGGCCGCCTGGGCGGCACCAAGCGCCGCGAGATCGGCCACGGCAAGCTGGCCTGGCGCGCGATCCATCCCGTGCTGCCGCCGCATCACGAATTCCCCTACACCGTGCGCGTGGTCTCGGAGATCACCGAATCCAACGGCTCCTCGTCGATGGCTTCGGTCTGCGGCGCCTCGCTCGCGCTGATGGACGCCGGCGTGCCGATGAAGCGGCCGACCGCGGGCATCGCGATGGGCCTGATCCTCGAAGACAAGCGCTACGCGGTGCTCTCGGACATCCTGGGTGACGAGGATCATCTCGGCGACATGGACTTCAAGGTTGCCGGTACCGAGCAAGGCATCACCTCGCTCCAGATGGACATCAAGATCGAGGGCATTACCGAGGAGATCATGAAGGTCGCCCTCGGCCAGGCCAAGGAAGGCCGCATCCACATCCTCGGCGAGATGGCCAAGGCGCTCACCAACGCCCGCGCCGAGCTCGGCGAATACGCGCCGCGCATCGAGACCTTCAAGATCCCGACCGACAAGATCCGCGAAGTGATCGGCACCGGCGGCAAGGTGATCCGCGAGATCGTCGAGAAGACCGGCGCCAAGGTCAACATCGAGGACGACGGCACCGTGAAGGTCGCCTCCTCAGACGGCGAGGCGATGAAGGCTGCGATCAAGTGGATCAAGTCGATCGCGTCCGAGCCGGAAGTCGGCCAGATCTATGACGGTACCGTCGTCAAGGTGATGGAGTTCGGCGCCTTCGTGAACTTCTTCGGCTCCAAGGACGGGCTCGTCCACATCAGCCAGCTCGCGGCCAACCGCGTGCAGAAGACCTCCGACGTCGTCAAGGAAGGCGACAAGGTGAAGGTCAAGCTGCTCGGCTTCGACGACCGCGGCAAGACCCGCCTGTCGATGAAGGTGGTCGATCAGACCACCGGCGAGGACCTCGAGGCCAAGGACAAGGCCGCCGAGGGCGAGAAGGCCCCGCGCGAAGCGGCCGGCGAGTAAGCCTCGCTACACAGTGCAGAAAAACGAAGGGCGGCCGAAAGGCCGCCCTTTTTGTTTGTGCTTCGATCGGTCAGCGCGCTGCTCTTCACCTCTCCCTATGGGAGAGGTGAACCGGCCTCACGCCGCGATGTCGTAGCGGTCGAGGTTCATCACCTTGGTCCAGGCCTTGGCGAAGTCCTTGACGAACTTCTCCTTGGAGTCCGAGGTCGCATAGACCTCGGCGAAGGCGCGGAGCTGCGAGTGCGCGCCGAAGATGAGATCGGCGCGGGTGCCGGTCCACTTCACCGCATTGGTCTTGCGGTCGCGTGCCTCGTAGGTGCCGTCGGCCACCGGCGTCCACTGCGCGCTCATGTCGAGCAGGTTGACGAAGAAGTCGTTGCTCAGCGTTCCCACCTTCGTGGTGAAGACGCCGTGCTTCGAGCCGTTCGCATTGGCGCCCAGTACACGCAGGCCGCCGACCAGCACCGTCATCTCGGGGCCGGTGAGCTTGAGCAGCTGCGCGCGATCGACGAGGGCTTCTTCCTCCTGCAGGAACTGATGCCTCTTGCCGACATAGTTGCGGAAGCCATCGGCCCGGGGCTCGAGCGGCGCGAAGGACTCCGCGTCGGTCTGCTCCTGCGAAGCGTCCATGCGGCCCGGCGTGAAGCCGACCTTGACGTCGACGCCGGCATCCTTGGCGGCCTTCTCGACCGCGGCGGTACCGCCGAGTACGATCAGATCCGCAAGCGAGACCTTCTTCGCGCCTGATGACGCGTTGAAGTCCTTCTGGATCGCTTCGAGCTTGCCGAGCACCTTGGAAAGCTGGGCCGGCTGGTTCACCTCCCAGTCCTTCTGCGGGGCAAGGCGGATGCGGGCGCCATTGGCGCCGCCACGCTTGTCCGAGCCGCGGAACGTCGAGGCCGACGCCCAGGCGGTCGAGACCAGCTCGGACACCGAGAGGCCCGAAGCCAGGATCTTGGTCTTCAGCGCGGCGATATCCTGCTCGCCGACCAGTTCGTGGTCCACGGCCGGAATCGGATCCTGCCAGATCAGCGTCTCCTTCGGCACCAGCGGGCCGAGATAACGCTGGATCGGGCCCATGTCGCGATGGGTCAGCTTGAACCAGGCGCGGGCGAACGCGTCCGCGAACTGATCGGGGTTTTCGAGGAAGCGGCGCGAGATCTTTTCATAGGCCGGGTCCATGCGCAGCGACAGGTCCGTCGTCAGCATGGTCGGCCGGTGCTTCTTCGACTTGTCGAAGGCGTCGGGGATGATCGCGTCGGCGCCCTTGGCCGTCCACTGGTTCGCGCCGCCCGGGCTCTTGGTCAGCTCCCATTCGTACTTGAACAGGTTCTCGAAGAAGTTGTTGCTCCACTTCGTCGGGGTCGTCGTCCAGGTCACCTCGATACCGCTGGTGATGGCATCGCCGGCGAGGCCCGAAGCGTGCTTGCTCTTCCAGCCGAGGCCCTGATCCTCCAGTGCACCCGCTTCCGGCTCCGGTCCGACCAGCGAGGGATCGCCCGCGCCGTGGGTCTTGCCGAAGGTGTGGCCACCGGCGATCAGCGCGACCGTCTCCTCGTCATTCATCGCCATTCGGGCAAACGTCTCGCGGATGTCCTTGGCCGCGGCGACGGGATCCGGCTTGCCGTTCGGGCCTTCCGGATTGACGTAGATGAGGCCCATCTGCACGGCACCGAGCGGTTCGGCCAGCTGGCGTTCGCCGCTGTAGCGTTCATCGCCGAGCCAGGTGCCTTCCGGACCCCAATAGAGCTCTTCCGGCTCCCAGACGTCGGCGCGGCCACCGGCGAAACCGAAGGTCTTGAAGCCCATCGATTCCAGCGCGACGTTGCCGGCGAGCACCATCAAATCGGCCCAGGAAATCTTGCGGCCGTACTTCTGCTTGATCGGCCAGAGCAGACGGCGCGCCTTGTCGAGGTTGGCGTTGTCGGGCCAGCTGTTCAGGGGCGCGAAGCGCTGCTGACCGGCGCCGGCGCCGCCGCGGCCGTCGGTGATGCGGTAGGTGCCCGCGCTGTGCCAGGCCATGCGGATCATCAGGCCGCCATAGTGACCGAAGTCGGCCGGCCACCATTCCTGCGAGTCCGTCATCAGGGCGGTCAGGTCCTTGATGACCGCGTTCAGGTCGAGCGACTTGAACTCCTTGGCGTAATCGAACTCCTTGCCCATCGGGTCGGACAGGTCGGAATTCTTGTGCAGCATCTCGATGCTGAGCTGGGTTGGCCACCAGTCGCGGTTCACGCGCGTGGGTTTTCCGCCCGAAAACGGGCACTTCGAAGTGTCGTCCATGATTACCTCCTCTGGTGGCGTCCGACGGCGCCCTTTGACCAGGTAGAACCACTCTAGGCGGCGCCTTCTATCAGGTGAAGTTGACTTTAATGATCGCTGCGATAGGATTTTCTTATGATCAATCTGACGCTGCGCCAGCTCCGGTATTTCGACGCGCTGGCGCGCCACGGCCATTTCGGCCGCGCGGCCGAGGCCTGCTCGATTTCGCAGCCGGCGCTGTCGATGCAGATCAAGGAGCTGGAGGAGACGCTCGGCGGCCTGCTGCTGGAGCGCAGCGCGCGGCAGGTCGCGCTGACCCGGTTCGGCGAGGAGCTCGCGCAACGTGTCCGCGACATCCTGCGCTCGGTCGACGAGCTCGGCGATTTCGCTCGCGCCTCGCAGGACCGCTTCGCCGGCCGCCTGCGCATCGGCATGATCCCGACCATCGCGCCGTATCTGCTGCCCAAGATCACCAAGAACCTCACGCGCATGCATCCGGAGCTCGATATCCGCGTGCGCGAGACCATGACGCCGCGGCTGATCCAGGAGCTGGTCGAGGGACGGCTCGACACCGCCATCGTGGCGCTGCCGGTGTCGGAGCCCTCGCTCACCGAGGTCGCCCTGTTCGAGGAGAAATTCCTGCTGGTGCGGCCGGGCGCCGATGAGGGGACGCCAGCGCCCTCGCGGGAGATGATGCGGGAGATGCGCCTGCTGCTGCTCGAGGAGGGTCACTGCTTCCGCGATCAGGCGCTGTCGTTCTGCAACATGCAGTCGGCGCCGCCGCGCGAGATGCTGGATGCGAACTCGCTGTCGACGCTGGTGCAGATGGTCAGCGCCGGCATCGGCGTCACCTTGATCCCGGAGATGGCCGTGCCGGTGGAGACGCGATCGGCCTCGGTCTCGCTGACGCGCTTCCGCGACCCGCAGCCCTCGCGCACCATCGGCATGGTCTGGCGCAAGACCAGCCCGCTGGCGCGGCAGCTGCTGCAGATTTCCGAGGTGGTGTGCCTGTCGGCCGGCAAGGTGCGCGCACGGCAGACCGTGCGCAGCCAACGGGGTTGAACGTCGATGTCAGATCCGATCATCCGTCCCGCGCGCAGCGACGAGTATGACGAGATCGGTCGCGTCTGGATGGAGAGCTGGGCTTCGACCGGCCTCGGTGAAGCCAGCGAATTCCTGCTGGCTAACCTGCGCGCGCGCATTCGGCGCGAGATCGAGGACGGCTGGAGCCTGTTCGTCGCCGACGACAACGGCACCATCGCCGCAATGCTGGCGCTGCATCTGCCAAAGCTCTATCTCGACATGCTGTTCGTCGGGCCCGCCTATCAGGGGCAATCGCTCGGGCGAAAGCTGCTCGCCTTCACGCGCACGCAAATGCCGGACGAGATGTATCTACGCTGCGTGCGCGAGAACGAAAAGGCCTGGCGCTGGTACGAGCGCGAAGGTTTTGTGTTCGAGAAGGAGGAGATCGAGCCTTCGAACGGGTTCATGATGAAACATTATCGGTGGAAGAACAACGGAAACGCCCGATGATCAGGCTCTATTGGTCGCCCCGCTCGCGCTCGTTCACGACGCTCTGGCTGATGGAGGAGAGCGGCCTGCCCTATGAGCGCGTGCTGACCGACATCTCGACCGGCGCGCAGAAGGCGCCGGACTATCTGAAGATCAACCCGATGGGCAAGGTGCCGGCGCTGACCGATGGCGATGCCGGGGCGAAGCCGCGGCGATCTGCGCCTATATCGCCGACCGCTATCCCGAGACCAAGCTCGCGCCCGCCGTGACCGATCCGCGCCGCGCGCGCTATCTGCAATGGCTGTTCTTCTCGCCCGGTTGCATCGAGCCCGCCATCATCCAGATCTTCACCAAGATCGAGATCGCGGCCTCGACCGCGGCGTGGGGCAGCGCGACGCAGGTGTTCGACGTGCTGGAGGCCGCGCTCGCCAACGGCCCGTGGATTCTCGGCGAGGAGTTTTCCGCCGCCGACGTCACGGTCGGCTCGGGCCTGAATTTCGCAGTGCGCCTGTTCAAGATGGTGCCGTCGCGGCCGGCGTTCGATGCTTATCTCGCGCGCTGCATGGCGCGACCGGCGTTCCAGCGCGCGGAGAAGATCGCGGCGGGGTAAGGTAAATCTCGCAGGGTGGGCAAAGCTGAGCGTGCCCACCACTGGCGTTGTGATCGCGGAGAGATGGTGGGCACGGCGCGCGAAGGACGCGCCTTTGCCCTACTCCGGGGCCTTCAGATCATCCGGCCGCGGCATCAGGACGATGTTGTAGCCGGAATCGACATAGTGGATCTCGCCGGTCACTCCGCCGGAGAGGTCGGACAGCAGATACAGGGCCGAGCCGCCGAGCTCGTCGAGCGTGACGCCGCGGCGAAGCGGCGCGTGCCTCTGCATGAAGGCGAACATCGCGCGCGCCTCGCCGATGCCGGAGCCCGCGAGAGTGCGGATGGGGCCCGCAGAGATCGCGTTGACGCGGATGCCGCGCGGCCCGAAATCGGAGGCGAGGTAGCGCACGGAGGCTTCCAGCGCCGCCTTGGCGACGCCCATCACATTGTAGTTCGGCATCGAGCGCTCGGAGGCGCCGAACGTCAGCGTGATCATGCTGCCGCCGTCGGTCATCAGCTCGGCGGCACGTTTTGCGACCTCCGTGAACGAGAAGCAGGAGATCACCATGGTACGCGAAAAGTTCTCGCGGCTGGTGTCGGCGTAGCGGCCCTTCAGCTCGTTCTTGTCGGCAAAACCGATGGCGTGGATGACGAAATCGAGCTTGCCCCATTTTTCGCGCAGCACAGCGAATGTGGCATCGACGCTGGCGATGTCCTCGACGTCGCAGGGCAGCACCAAGTCGACACCGAGCGATTCAGCCAGCGGCTTGACGCGCTTGCCAAGGGCCTCGCCCTGGAAGGTGAAGGCAAGCTCGGCGCCATGGGCATGCAGCGTCTTCGCCATGCCCCAGGCGATCGAATGATCATTGGCGATGCCCATGATCAGACCGCGCTTGCCTTTCATCAGTCCTTCCATTGCCTTGCGGCTCCTATCATTCCGACGTCATCGCCCGCCTTGTGCGCGCTCGCGCACTGGGCGGGCGATTCAGTATTCCAGTGACGGCGATTACAGGCCGAGAAGCCGAGGTGTGGGGCTCACACATCCAGCCGGCTGAGCACCAGCGTGGCGTTGGTGCCGCCGAAGCCGAACGAGTTCGACAGCACGGTGCCGACCTTCACGTTGTCGATGCGCTTGCGCACGATCGGCATGTCGGCAAACACGGGATCGAGCTCCTGGATGTGCGCGCTCTCGCAGATGAAGCCGTTGTTCATCATCAGCAGCGAGTAGATCGCCTCCTGCACGCCGGTCGCGCCCAGCGAATGGCCGGTCAGCGCCTTGGTCGCCGAGATCGGCGGGCACTTCTCTCCGACGCCGAACACCCTGCGGATCGCCTCGATCTCCGGCGGATCCCCGGCTGGCGTCGAGGTCGCGTGCGGATTGATGTAGTCGACCTTGGTCTTCACCGTCGACATCGCCATGCGCATGCAGCGCTCTGCACCTTCGCCCGACGGCGCGACCATGTCGTGGCCGTCCGACGTCGCGCCATAGCCGACGATCTCGCCGTAGATGCGCGCGCCGCGCGCCTTGGCATGCTCGAGCTCTTCCAGCACCAGCACGCCGGCGCCGCCGGCGATGACGAAGCCGTCGCGGTTGACGTCGTAGGGGCGCGACGCGGTTGCCGGCGTGTCGTTGTATTTCGAGGACATTGCCCCCATGGCGTCGAACAGCACCGACAGCGACCAGTCCAGCTCCTCGCAGCCGCCGGCGAAAATGACGTCCTGCTTGCCGATCTGGATCGTCTCATAGGCATTGCCGACGCAGTGGTTCGACGTCGCGCAGGCCGAGGAGATCGAATAGTTCACGCCCTTGATCTTGAACCAGGTCGCGAGCGTCGCGGAGGCCGTAGACGACATCGCCTTCGGCACCGCAAACGGCCCGACGCGCTTCGGCCCCTTGGTGCGGGTGATGTCGGCGGATTCGACGATGGTGCGCGCTGACGGTCCGCCGGAGCCCATGATGATGCCGGTGCGGATGTTGGAGACTTCGTCGGGCGACAGACCGGAGTCCTGGATCGCCTGCTCCATTGCGACGTGATTCCACGCTGCGCCCTGACCGAGGAAACGCATGGCGCGGCGGTCGACCACCGTCGACGGATCGAGCGTCGGCTCACCTTGCACCTGCGAACGGAAGCCGAGCTCGGCATATTTCTCAGCCCGCGAAATGCCCGACCTCGCCTCGTGAAGGCTCGCAAGCACTTCCTGGGTGTTGTTTCCGATGGACGAAACGATGCCCATTCCGGTGACCACAACCCGCCTCATGACAGCCTCGCCTAAATCGTTGTCTTTCGTGTGATGCGCCTCAGCCCAGGCTCGTGCCCTGCTTGAACAGGCCGACCTTCAGATCCTTGGCGCGATAGATAATCTGGTCATCGACCGAAAGCCACCCGTCGGCGATACCGAGCACGAGCTTTGAGCGCATCACGCGCTTCATGTCGACGTTGTACACAACCTTGCGGGCCTCGGGCAGCACCTGGCCGCTGAACTTCAACTCGTTGAGGCCAAGCGCACGGCCGCGACCTTCGCCGCCGATCCAGCCCAGATAAAAGCCGACCATTTGCCACAGCGCATCAAGGCCGAGGCAGCCGGGCATCACCGGATCGTTCTTGAAGTGGCAGCCGAAGAACCAGAGGTCCGGCTTCACGTCGAGCTCGGCGCGCACGAGCCCCTTGCCGAACTCGCCACCATTGTCGTTGATTTCCGTGATGCGATCGAACATCAGCATCGGCGGCAGCGGCAGCTGGGCATTGCCCGGGCCGAACATCTCGCCGCGCGCGCATGCCAGCAAATCCTCGTATTCGTAACCGTTGCGCCTGTTCAGCATGCACGAGCCTCTGTTCAAATTCCGGTTGAGCGGCGTTCTTTGGCGAAAATGGGCCCCGGCTCGGTCGGAGAGCAACGCCACTTGCCGTCGTCAGGCGCAGCTCCCGCAAGCCCCGGATGGACGGCGGACCGGGCTCCATGCCCGGTTGCGCCAAAATCGGCTAAGCGGAACCGCGGGCTCTCTAACACAGGCGATTTCAGTGGCAAAGCGGTCTCATGAAGGTAAAATGACGGTGTCCTCGCCAGGTTCCAGAGCTGATTAGAAGCTCTCTAGTTGCGAGAAACTTGCATCTGCATCTTTCTATTCTTATATTGCAGGGAGTTATTGTTCACGCGTGCCCGAAATCTGGAAATGAGCGAGAATACCGCGCCCCATCACGACGACGAGGTCCATGCCGCGGCCCTTCTGTCCGGCCGCCAGCCGGCACTGACCGGCTGCCCCTGGCACGACGTCAACGAAATGCTCCAGTCTGCCGGGCTGCGTCCGACGCGCCAGCGGATGGCGCTCGGCTGGCTTCTATTCGGCAAGGGTGCGCGGCACCTCACGGCTGAAATGCTGTACGAGGAAGCGACGCTCGCCAAGGTCCCGGTGTCGCTGGCGACCGTCTACAACACGCTGAACCAGCTCACCGACGCCGGCCTGCTCCGCCAGGTCAGCGTCGACGGCACCAAGACCTATTTCGACACCAACGTCACCACCCACCACCACTATTACCTCGAGAACAGCCACGAGCTGGTCGACATCGAGGATCCGCATCTGGCGCTGTCCAAGATGCCGGAGGTGCCCGAGGGGTACGAGATCTCCCGCATCGACATGGTCGTGCGCCTGCGCAAGAAGCGCTGAGGTTTACCTGCAGGGTCGTCCCGGCCAGTGCGCAATTGCGCACGGGAGACCGGTACGACAACAAGTCAATTCACCTGCTCGTCCGAATAAACGCCCCAGAGGCGTTCCTGCTGGATCCAGCCGTCAAAACCGTTACCGGTGACGCGGCACCAGTTTGCAGCGCACTTCCTCACCTGGGTGACGACGCCGGCCTGGAGCCTGGCCGTGACCGCGCTGTCGGGATCAGCCCGGTCGTAGATCGGCGCGAGGTCGTCCTTGTGCTTCATGGTGACGACCGCAGTGCGGCGGCCCGACAGCAGCGAGTGATAGACCCAGCCCTCGGCGCCCTCGGAATCGCGCACCCGGCGCCAGTTCTCGAACTCGGCAGTGATTTCGACCGGCAGCCCGGCGCGGGTATAGACCCAGGCCACATCATTGTCCTTGGTCGGGCCGGCGCGGACGTTGACGTGGTCCGACTTGAGGCTGACATAGCGCGGCACCGGCAAGCCGCTGGCGGTCTGCGGCGTGTTGTCCTTCGCCGAATGCGAGGGGCCGACCGAGGCGCTCAACCAGGTGCAAGCGAGCGCCATCACCGAACAAAAACGCCCCAACGCCATCAACCCGTCTCCTGTCGAGGACCCGGCCACGCGCCGACCCCTCACCCCAAAATTCCAAAAACCCTGCCGCGCCAGTTCCTGACCCGCCCCACGCGGGTGTTCCACCAAGCCGGCCCGTGGTTCTTGTTTTGGCCCGGCCTTCTGCTAGAGAGGACGGGCACTTGAACAACCAGTTTGCCCCGATTTTCCAGCCTGGAAATGTCGGGAGAGCTTGAAGGAAACGCCGGGGACGACACGGCACGGGCAGTGTCGAACAACCGGGTTAATGAGGGCTGAACGACCGGCCTTTGGCGACAGAGGCGGCGTGCGGCGCCTCATGAGAGCAGGACATGTCGGTGAAGAAAAAGCCCCTCGTCGTGGTGACGCGCAAGCTGCCGGATTCGATCGAGACGCGGATGCGCGAGCTGTTCGACGCGCGGATCAATCTCGACGACACGCCGATGTCACCTGAGCAGATCGCGGAAGCCGCGCGCACCGCCGACGTGCTGGTCCCGACCGTCACCGACCACATCACCGCCGACATCGTCAACCAGGCCGACTGCAAGCTCCGCCTGATCGCCAATTTCGGCAACGGCGTCGACAATATCGATGTCGAGGCCGCGCATGCCCGTGGCATCACCGTCACCAACACGCCAAAGGTTCTGACCGAAGACACCGCCGACATGACCATGGCGCTGATCCTGGCCGTGCCGCGGCGGATGATCGAAGGCGCCTCGATCCTCACGGACGGAAAATCCTGGGCCGGCTGGTCGCCGACCTGGATGCTCGGCCACCGCATCGGCGGAAAACGTCTCGGCATCGTCGGCATGGGCCGCATCGGCCAGGCGGTGGCGCGCCGTGCCCGCGCCTTCGGCCTGCAGATCCACTATCACAACCGCCGTCCCGTCGCCCCCAAGATCGCCGAGGAGCTCGGCGCGACGTATTGGGAAAGCCTCGACCAGATGCTGGCACGGATGGACATCATCTCGGTGAACTGCCCACACACGCCGGCGACCTATCATCTGCTTTCGGCGCGGCGGCTGAAGCTGATCCGCAAGGACGCCTACATCGTCAACACCGCGCGCGGCGAGGTGACCGACGAGGACACGCTGGTCAAGCTGATCGAAGGCGGCGAGATCGGCGGCGCCGGCCTCGACGTCTACGAGCACGAGCCTGCGGTGAACCCGAAACTGGTGCGGCTCGCCAAGGCGGGCAAGGTGACGCTGCTGCCGCATATGGGCTCGGCCACGATCGAGGGCCGCGTCGAGATGGGCGAGAAGGTCATCATCAACATCCGCACCTTCCTCGACGCGCACAAGCCGCCGGACCGCGTGCTGCCGAGCATGCTGTAGGGTGCCGCGCGCTACTCGCGGTGGACGCTGAGATCCTCGAACACAGGCCCATCGCCGTTGAGCGGATTTGCGGGATCGCGAGAATAGCGCAGCGTCTCGAAGCGCATCGCGCGTGCATCGATCATCAGCAGGCGGCCAACCAGGCCATCCCCGAAGCCGACGATCTCGCGGATCGCCTCCAGCGCCATCATCGAGCCGAGCACGCCCGCGAGCGCGCCCATGACGCCGGCCTCGGCGCAGGCCGGTATCGTGCCCGGCGGCGGCGCCTCCGGAAACAGGCAGCGATAGGTCGGGTTGAATTCCCCGGCTTCGTTGGTCTCATGCGCGCGGATGGTGGTGAGCGAGCCGTCGAAGGTGCCGAGCGCCGCGGTGATCAGCGGCCGCTTCGCGAAGAAGCAGGCGTCGGAGACGAGATAGCGCGTCGAGAAATTGTCGGAGCCGTCGAGCACGAGGTCGTAATCGCCGATCAGGCTGAGCGCGTTATCGGCGTTCAGCCAGGTGGCGTGGCCGACGAAGCGCACATGCGGATTGAGCGCCGCGATGCGCTCCGCCGCGCTTTCGACCTTGTGCCGGCCGATATCGGGCGTCGTGTGGATCACCTGGCGCTGCAGGTTGGACAGCGACACCACGTCGTCGTCGACCACGCCGAGCGTGCCGACACCGGCCGCGGCCAGATACATCAGGGCGGGCGCACCGAGCCCACCGGCGCCGATCACCAGCACGGAGGCCTTTTTCAACGCAGCCTGGCCGGGACCACCGACATCGCGCAGCACGATATGGCGGGCATAGCGTTCGAGTTCGTCCGGGCTCAGCATCGTCCTACGCCTCTCTTACCACGCCTTCGCTCTCGATCCTCATGGTGAGGAGCGCGGAACGCGTCTCCGGACGATGCTACGCATCGCCGTCGAACCATGAAGGCGCCGATATCGCCTGTGGCCATCCTTCGAGAGGCGGCCGTCGGGCCGCGCCTCAGGATGAGGACCTCAGTTCTGGCCTCTCAGCCACCTGAACCGCCGCAACATTGTTCGCGACCAACGAGATGTGCTTGAATGGCATTGCATTCAATGGGCTGGCTGGATTTGTCATGAGATCGATGCTTGCGGCAACACTGATGTTGGCGGCCGCCACGGGCGCGCACGCCCAGATGACGGCGCCGCAGATCCCCGGCACCAAGCCCAAACCGGTCCAGACCGTTCCGGTCCGCCCGCCCGCACTGCAAACGGCGCCGGAGACCGCCGATGCCATGGCGCAAGCCGAGCGCCTGTCGTTGCAGTCCGACCTCGCCTGGGTCGGCCAATATAACGGCGCCATCACCGGCGACGTCAGCGAGCGCATGGTCAACGCGATCAAGGAATACCAGAAGGCCACGGGCGGCAAGCCGACCGGCGTGCTCAATCCGCAGGAGCGTTCGGCGCTCGCCGAGACCGCGCGGCGGAAGCAGGACAGTGTCGGCTGGAAGATCGTGGTGGAGCCGACCAGCGGCGCGCGGCTCGGCATCCCCTCGAAACTGGTGCCGCAGCAGGCGAGCGATGCCAACGGCTCGAAATGGACGTCGCCGACCGGAACCGTCCAGGTGGTGCTCAGCCGTCGCAAGGAGGCAAACCCGACCACCGCAAAGCTCGCGGACGCGGAGAAGAAAGAGCCTGCGGGGCGCAAGGTCGACTACACCGTGGTGAAGCCCGACTTTTTCGTGCTGTCGGGCTTGCAGGGCCTGAAGAAGTTTTACGTGCGCGGCACCTTCAGGGGCGACGAGATCCGCATCATGACGATCCTCTACGACCAGGCCCTGGAGAATACGGTCGAGCCGGTCGTGATCGCGATGTCGAGCGCGTTCAATGCATTTCCGTCCACCCCGATGGCCGGGCCGCCGCCGCGCAAGAACGTCGAATACGGCACCGGCATCGTGGTCAGCGATGACGGCGCGATTCTGGCCGACCGCCTCGTCACCGACAGCTGCCTTGCGATCACCATCGCAGGCTTGGGCAGCGCCGATCGTCTCGCCGAGGACAAGGAGCACGATCTGGCGCTGCTGCACATCTACGGCGCGCGCGGCCTGAAGCCGCTCAGTCTCGCCAGTGGCGCAGCGAAGACGAGTGTCGATGTCATCGGCATCGCCGATCCACAAAGCCAGGGCGGCGCGGCCGGCGTCTCGAGCGTCAAGGGCGCGCTGGCGCCGGTCACCTCAAGCGATTCCGGGTTGTCGCCGCCACCGGCGGTCGGATTCTCCGGTGGTCCTGCCCTCGATGGCGACGGCAAGTTCGCCGGGGTCGCGCTGCTGAAGCCGGCGATGGTCGCGGGCCCCGGGATAGCGGTGCCGGCGTCACAGGCGATGATGGTCTCGGCGGAAACGGTGCGCGATTTCCTGAAAGCAAATGGCATCACCGCCAATGGCAGTTCGACGGACGCGAAAGCCGCCGTCGTGCGCGTGATCTGCGTGCGGAAGTAGCGATCAGCTCAGCCTGAACCTGACCCCGGCCTTCGCCAAGCCACCCGAAATCCCGACCGGCGTGCCATCGGCGCGCCAGCAGGCGGCGCCGGTCATGGTGCCGTCGTCGTCGAACGCGACGGCATTCATGCCGCCGGCGACGGTCGCGACGGGCTGCACCTTGTGGCCCATGCCCTTCAGCTTCACCCGTACGCTCTCCGGCACCTTCTGCTCGACCTCGAGCGCGTTGCCTTCCGTCCAGACCCTGGGCGCCTCGACCGCCTCCTGCAGGCTCATGCCGTGGTCGATCAGATTGACCAGCGCCTGCATCGCGCTCGGGAAGATGCGCTTGCCGCCGGGCAGTCCCAGCGCATAGCGCAGCTTGCCATCGCGCAGTGCCATCATCGGCGACATCGAGGTGGTGACCCGCTTGCCCGGCGCCAGCGACAGCGCGTGTCCGGGACGCGGATCGAACAGGTTCATGTAATTGTTGGCGATGGCGCCGAGACCCGGGATCATGATCTTGGCGCCGAACAGATTGTTGATGGTCTGCGTGGTCGCGACCACGTTGCCGAAGCTGTCTGCCGCCGTCATATGCGTGGTGTGCGCGCCTTCGAGCTGCGAGACGCCGGCGCTCCAGGCCTGCGCCCGCGCGGGATCGATCGCACGGCGGCGTTCCTCGGCATACGCCTTCGACGTCAGCTTCTCCACGGGCACGCCGACATAGTCAGGATCGCCGCTGGCCGCGGCGCGATCGGCAAAGGCGATCTTCAGGACCTCGGCGAGATAGTGGATCGTCTCTGGTGTGCCGAAGCCGAGGGTTTCGATGTCGTAGCCTTCCAGGATGTTCAGCATCTGCGCGATATGCACGCCGGACGCCGCCGGCGGCGGCGGCCCCAAAATGGTCCAGCCGCGATAGTCGGCGCGGATCGGCTGGCGCTCGACGGTCTTGTAACCGGTGAGATCGTTGCGGCGGATGAAGCCGCCGGTCTTCTCCATGTAGTCCGCGAGGATGTCGCCGAGCGGCCCGTCGTGGAGCGCGGTCTCGCCGTGATCGGCGATGTAGCGCAGCGTCTCGGCATATTCGGCCTGCACCACGCGCTCGCCGACCTTCAACGGCTCACCATCAGGCAGAAAGACCGCCGCGATCGGCTTGTCCTTGCGCATCTCGGCGGCACACTCGCCGATGCATTCGTGCAAATAGGGCGTCGCCGCATAGCCGCGCGCCGCATGCTTGATGGCAGGCTGCATGACGTCGGCGAGGCTCATGGTGCCGAATCTCTGCAGCGTCTCGCACCAGGCCTTCAGCGAGCCCGGCACCGCGACGGCCTTCGGGCCGTTGAGGTTCTCGTTGCCGGCGGTATCGAACACGTCATGCGCGGAGCCCGGCTTGGGGGTATAAGTTGTGTCGCGCACTGCCGATGGGACCGTGCTCTGGCCGTCGATGAAGCGGTGGCTGCCGTCAGCCAGACGTATGTGCGCCATGCCGCCGCCGATGATGCCGACCATCATCGGCTCGACCACGGTGAGAGTGAACAGGGTTGCAATCGCGGCATCGATGGCGTTGCCGCCGGCGGCCAGCATCTCGGCGCCGGCGCTGGAGGCAAGCGGATGATTGCTGACCACCATGCCGCGGCTCGAGACCGCCGGCATCTTCTGGCAGTCAAACGTCGTCGCCGTCCGGTCACGCCAGTTGCCGCTCATCTCGCCTGCTCTTTCCATTCAAGGCGTCGAGCACACCATAGGCGCAACCACGGGTCCAGTATTGGTACGGATTAGCTGGCATTCCCGATTCTGCCATCATCGTTACCGTTGATTCGGACATCCGCGGTCCCCTTTGGATCGGGCAGGGCACGTCCTGAGCAAGAAGAGCTCAGCATCAAGAAGCGATGCACGTTCAAGTGGCGTTTCCCCTAAGACCCAAGCGCCAAGGGATTGAACTTCAATGCATACGATCGTACTGGCCACCCAAAAGGGCGGCAGTGGAAAGAGCACGCTTGCCATCGGGCTCGCGCTGGCAGCCAAGCAGGCCGGCTTTACCGTCCGCCTGATCGAGACCGATCCGCAGGGTACCCTCTCCAATTGGCAGCGCCGCCGCACCACCGACGATCTCGTCGTCGAGCCGATCTATCAGGCCGCCGATATCGCGCCGCGCCTGAAGATGCTGGCCGACAGCGGCCTCCAGCTTGCGATCATAGACACCGCGGCCGGCCTTTCCGCCGCCACCACCGCCGCGATCCGCCATTCCGATCTCTGCCTGATTCCGGCCCGCCCGAGCGTCGCCGACATCGAGGCGACCGCGTCGACGCTGAGCGTCGCGCGCGCCTGGAAGCGTCCCTACAGCTTCGTGCTGAACCAGACGCCGATCCGCGGCCAGCGCAACGACAACGCGGCGGGCGCGCTCGCCGAAGAAGCGGCGCTCGATCTCGCTGATGTGCTCGCGCGTCCGCCGATCGTGATGCGAAACGACCACCAGGACTCGCTCGCCAGCGGCCTCGCCGTCAGCGAGTTCGCGCCGAACGGCAAGTCGGCCGTCGAGATCCGCGGCCTCTGGCGCTGGATCGAGACCCGGCTCGAGCTCGAAGCCACGACCAATTTCCTGATCGACCAGGTCATCGCGGCTGCGGACGGCATGCTGCACATCGCCAGTGAGCTGGGCGTAGACGAAACCACGACGCTGGCGTCCTGAGCGGGGCGATCGCTCCGACGCCAGCCGGCCCTTCTCCATCCGGAAGGGCCCTAGCGACCAAGCACTTCCGCCACGGAGGGATTCTGGATTGCTTCGCTGCGCTCGCAATGACGCGCGTGGTGGGATCGTCGCCTTCGCCGGGACTCACGGCCTGTCGGCGGCAAGCCTGATGGTCACCTCTGACATTTCGGGCACCAGAAGGTCGAACGGCCGTTCTGGGTGAAGCGCTTGACCGTGCCGCCGCAGCGCGGCGTCGTACATGTCTCGCCTTCGCGGTCATAGACTTTGAACGAGTGCTGGAAATAGCCGAGCTCGCCAGTGGTCTGGCGGTGGTCGCGCAAGCTGGAGCCGCCGGCCTTGATCGCATCGTTCAGCACGGTGTGGATCGCGCCGACCAGACGCTTTGCATGATCGGTCGGCTCGCCCTTCCTGGTCGACAGCGTCGCGGCAATGCGCCGCGGCGACAGATGCGAGCGGTGCAGCGCCTCGCAAACATAGATGTTGCCGAGGCCGGCCACGACGCGCTGGTCGAGCAGCGCCGCCTTCAGGCTGGTGGTCTTGCCTTCGCACGAGCGCGCCAGCATCGCGGCGTCGAACTCGTTGCCGAGCGGCTCGGGACCGAGCCCGCGGAGCAGCGGCTCTTCTTCGAGCGCGTTGCGCGCGATCACTTTCATGTAACCGAAGCGGCGCGGGTCGTTGAACACGATGTCGGCGCCGGAGGACATCCGAAACAGCACGTGGTCGTGCGCGGAATCCTTGGATTTCGGATAGTGAAACTCGCCAGGCTGAACCTCGTTGTCCGGCTTGATGACGCGGAACGAGCCCGACATGCCCAGATGCATCAGCAGCACGTCACCGGAGGCGAGATCGGCCATGAGATATTTTGCACGGCGGCCAAGCCCTGTGACGACCTGCCCCTTGAGCCGGGCCACGAAATCCGGCTGGAAGGGGAAGCGCAGGTCCGGCCGGCGGGCCTCCGCGACCAGGATTTTCGCACCCTCCATGACGGGCTGAAGGCCGCGGCGGACGGTCTCGACTTCGGGCAATTCAGGCATGGTCAGGCATTCACCTTATCAGGGCGGTGTGATAGCGCCATTGCAGCGGGCAGGCTATGGTCCGCCTCGTGGAGCAGAGTAATGGATCGGCCGGGCGAAACCACGCATTTTGGCTTCAAAGACGTCCCCCTGGGGGACAAGCAGACGCTGGTGAACGACGTGTTTCACAGCGTGGCGTCGCGCTATGACCTGATGAACGATTTGATGTCCGGTGGTCTGCACCGGGTCTGGAAGGACATCATGATCAACGCGCTGGACCCGCCGAGGAGCGACCGGCCGTTCGCCCTGCTCGACGTCGCCGGCGGCACCGGCGACATCTCGTTCCGCGCCGCCAAGGCGGCCGGCCCCGGCTTTCATGCCACGGTTTGCGACATCAATTCAGACATGCTCGCGGTGGGGCGCGAGCGCGCCGCCAAGCGCCATCTCGGTACCCAGGTCGATTTCGTCGAAGGCAATGCCGAAGCGCTCGGCTTCGCCGACCGCAGCTTCGACGCATATACGATCGCTTTCGGCATTCGCAACGTGCCGCGGATCGACCTTGCGCTGCGCGAGGCCTATCGCGTGCTGAGGCCCGGCAGCCGCTTCCTGTGCCTGGAATTCTCCACCGTCGAGATGCCTGGCCTCGACAAGCTCTATGATCTGTTCTCGTTCAAGGTGATCCCGCCGCTCGGCCGCATGGTCACGGGCGACGCCGAATCCTACCAATATCTGGTCGAATCGATCCGCAGGTTTCCGAAGCCTGCCGCCTTCGCCGACATGATCCGCGAGGCCGGCTTTTCCCGCGTGAGCTGGCAGACACTTTCCGGCGGCATCGTCGCACTGCATTCGGGCTGGCGTTTGTGATCTCTGCTTTCACCCACATTACGCGCCTCATCCGCGCCGCGTTCGTGTTTGCGCGCGAAGGCGTGTTCGGCTCGGTCGATCCAAGCCTGGTGCCACCGCCCGGGCAGCTTGCGCTGAAGCTCGCGCGCCTCGTCGAGCGCCGCGGCGTCAAGCAGGGACCACGGATCTCGCGCGCGTTGACGCGCATGGGCCCGGCCTATCTCAAGCTTGGGCAATTCCTGGCGACGCGTCCGGACGTGGTCGGCTTCAATATGGCGCGCGACCTCGAAAGCCTCCAGGACCGGCTGCCCCCGTTCCCGCAGGCGGACGCGGAAGCTGCCATCGCGACCTCGCTGGAGCGGCCGCTCAAGGACATCTTCGTGAGCTTCGGCCCGCCGGTCGCGGCAGCCTCGATCGCGCAGGTGCATCGTGGCGAGGTGATGCGCGACGGCATCCGCAAGCCCGTTGCGGTCAAGGTGCTGAGGCCCAATGTGGCCTCGCGTTTCCGCCGCGATCTCTCGGATTTCTTCTTCGTCGCGGAGAAGGCGGAGGCTTATTCGGCCGAGGCCCGGCGCCTGCGCCTGATCGAGGTCATCAACACCATGTCGCGCTCGGTCGCGATGGAGATGGACCTGCGGCTGGAAGCAGCCGCGCTGTCCGAGATGGCGGAGAACACGGGCGACGATCCCGATTTCCGCGTGCCGACCGTCGACTGGGACCGCACCACGCACAACGTGCTGACGATGGAGTGGATCGACGGCATCGCGCTGAACGATCACAAGCGCCTTGCAGAGGCGCAGGTCGACCTCCCCGATCTTGGCCGCAAGGTGATCCAGAGCTTCCTGCGACACGCCTTGCGCGACGGCTTCTTCCACGCCGACATGCATCCCGGCAACCTGTTCCTCGATGACGCCGGCCGCCTCGTCGCGGTCGATTTCGGCATCATGGGCCGGCTCGGCATGAAGGAGCGGCGCTTCCTCGCCGAGATCCTGCTCGGCTTCATCACTCGCGACTATCGCCGCGTGGCGGAAGTGCATTTCGAGGCGGGCTATGTGCCCGCGCACCATTCGGTCGAGAATTTCGCGCAAGCCATCCGCGCCATCGGCGAGCCGATCCACAACCGCACCGCCGAGGAAATCTCGATGGCGCGGCTGTTGACGCTGCTGCTCGAGGTCACCGGCCTGTTCGACATGACGACGCGGCCGGAGCTGATCCTGCTGCAGAAGACCATGGTGGTGGTCGAGGGCGTGGCGCGCGGCTTCGATCCCAGGCTCGATATCTGGAAAGTCGCCGACCCCGTGGTGCGCGAATGGATCGAGCGCAATCTCGGACCGATCGGCCGGGTGCAGGGCGCGATTGCCGGGACCGGGGACATTGCGCGCGTGCTGATGCGCCTGCCGGAGATCGCGGAGCGATCGGTGAAGGTCATCGAGCAGCTCGAGACCATGACGCGGGAGGGTATCAAGCTGTCGCCGGAGAGCATCGCGGCGATGGGCCGCAGCGAGGGCCGCAAGAACCGCTGGCGCACCGTGGCGCTCTGGATCATCGCCGCGACATTCATCGGGATCCTGATCGCCGTCCGGAATCTTTGATTGCACTGCAATCAAACGAGTGATAGCATCGCCATCAGTCCGTGCTGGAGGGCGTCATGGCAAGCCTGACCATCCGCAAGCTCGACGATGCCGTCAAAACCTATTTACGGCTGCGCTCGGCCAAGAACCACAGGTCGGTCGAGGAAGAGGTCCGGGTCATCCTGCGGGAGCTGATCGAGGGCCGCGAGGAGTCGGTGACGCCGTTTTCAGCGCCGCCGGCCCAATCCATGGCCCCGACACCCCAGCGCACCGGCGCCCTCCCCGAGGCCAGCGTCACCCTGATCATAGGCGGCGGGATCGCGGCCTATAAATCGCTGGACCTGATCCGCCGGCTCAAGGAACGCCGCATCGAGGTCCGCTGCGTGCTGACCAAGGCGGCCCAGCAATTCGTGACCCCGCTGGCGGTCAGCGCGCTCTCGCATGAGCGCGTCTACACCGACCTGTTCGACCCCCAGAGCGAGTTCGACGCAGGTCACATCCGCCTCGCGCGCGACTGCGACCTGATCGTGGTGGCGCCGGCGACCGCCGACCTGATGGCGAAGATGGCGAACGGCCATGCCGACGATCTCGCCAGTGCCATCCTGCTCGCGACCAACCGAAAGATCCTGCTCGCGCCGGCGATGAATCCGCTGATGTGGAACAACGCGGCGACGCGGCGCAACCTCGCCCAGCTCCAGCGCGACGGCGTGGTGCTGGTCGGACCGAATTCCGGCGAGATGGCCGAGGCGGGCGAAGCGGGTGTCGGCCGCATGTCGGAAGCGATCGAGATCGCCAATGCCGCCGAGCGCCTGCTGCGACCGCCGGTGCCGAAGCCGCTCGCCGGCAAGCGCGTGCTGATCACCGCCGGTCCGACGCACGAGCCGATCGACCCGGTGCGCTACATCGCCAATCGATCCTCCGGCAAGCAGGGCTTTGCCATTGCCGCCGCGGCGCAGGCCGCCGGCGCCGAAGTGATCCTGGTGAGCGGCCCGGTCGACCTCGATGATCCCGCCGGCGTCACCGTCAGGCACGTCGAATCGGCACGGCAGATGCTGGAGCAGGTCCAAGCGGCGCTGCCCGCCGACATCGCGATCTTCGCCGCCGCCGTCGCCGACTGGCGCGTCGCCAACGCGGGCGAGCAGAAGCTGAAGAAGACCGCAGGCAGCATGCCGCCGCTTCAGCTGGTCGAAAATCCCGACATCCTTGCCACGATCTCGAAGCTCGCGGACAAGCGCCCACCGCTGGTGATCGGCTTCGCCGCCGAGACCGAGCACCTCATCGACAACGCCAAATCGAAACTCGCGCGCAAGGGCTGCGACTGGATCGTCGCGAACGACGTCTCGCCTGCGACCGGCGTGATGGGCGGCGACCGCAACACTGTCCACCTCATCAGCAAGAATGCTGCGAAGAACGGCGAGATCACGGTTGATTCCTGGCCCGTGATGACCAAGGAACAGGTCGCCATCGAACTGGTCGCGCACATCGCCAGAAGCGTGACCGACAAATCCATGGAGCCGGCATCTTGAGCACGAAGGTCACCGTCGAATTGCAGCGCCTCGCCCATGCCGACGGCCTGCCGCTGCCGGCCTATCAGACCGCGGAAGCCGCCGGCCTAGACCTGATGGCCGCGGTGCCGGATGCCGAGCCGATGACGCTCGCACCGGGCCAATATGCGCTGGTGCCGACCGGCCTTGCGATCGCATTGCCGCCTGCGCACGAGGCGCAGGTGCGGCCGCGCTCGGGGCTTGCCGCCAAGCACGGCGTCACCGTGCTGAACTCGCCGGGAACCATCGACGCCGACTACCGCGGCGAGATCAAGGTGATCCTGATCAACCACGGCACCGCGCCGTTCGTGATCAAGCGCGGCGAGCGCATCGCGCAGATGGTGCTCGCGCCCGTGGTGCAGGCCGCGCTGGTTCCCGTGGCGAGCTTGTCGGCAACCGATCGCGGCGCCGGCGGCTTTGGTTCGACGGGCCGCTAACCGAGGTGCGAGTGGGTACACCTCTCCCGCTTGCGGGAGAGGTCGGCACGCAGTGCCGGGTGAGGTCCCGATGCGGTAGAATACCTTCTCCCCAACCCTCCCCCGCAGGCGGGAAGTCACCCGCAGAACTACGTGCGCCTGGAACCCTGCGGCCGGCATTTTTTGGGAGCCGCGTTGGCGTTCACGATCTGGACTCTTACCGGTAGAGTCACGCTGGGGGTATTGTCCTTTGATTCGCGTGCGGCGGGGGTCGCCGCGCGTAAATCCGTGCGGTCTTGGGGCAACTATGTCAGGCGTGATCGTGTCGATGCGTCGGACGCTGCTGTCGTGCACATCGTTGGCGCGCAACAGCTTGTTGGGAGGCGCTTTCGCAGCGCTGCTGCCGGCTGCGCCGGCCGAGGCCGCCGACCTCGTCGACACGCTCTCCATATTGCTGGACTTCAACCGGCAGGAACTCGCGGTGCTCGCCACAGCGCTCGCCTTGCTCGGCTTCTCGGTCATGGCCGCGATCCTGCTGATGCGCACGCGCGTGCGCACGGCGGAGAACGAGGCGCGGCTGCGGGCGCGGATCGGGGAGCTGCAGCTGCAGGCCGACCGCTTCGGCGCGCTGCTGTTCGCCGAGCCGCAGATCCTGATCTCCTGGCCGGCCGGCGACAATCGCGCGCAGATCTCCGGCGACATTGCGATGGTGCTGCCGCGCGATTCCTCGCCGCAGCGCGTGCTGGCGTTCGGAACATGGCTGCCGCCGGAACCCGCGCTGCAGATGGACCACGCCGTCGACGCGCTGCGCGAGCGTGGCGACGGGTTCCAGCTGACGCTGACCACCGCGCATGGCCACACGCTGGAAGCCATCGGCCGGGCCATCGGCGGCCAGGCCATCGTCCGGATTCGCGAGCTCTCCGGACTGCGGCGCGATCTGGCCGAGACCCATCTGCGCTACAAGGCGCTCTCGGACGAGACCGAGATGCTGCGCGGCTTCGCCGCCGCCGCGCCGTGGCCGATCTGGGCCAAGGGCGAGAACGGCGCCCTCACCTACGCCAATCCGGCCTATGTTCGCGCCACCGAGGCGAGCAGCATCGCCGACGCCCATGAGCGCAAGCTCGAGCTGCTCGACAGCGCCGACCGCACCGCGATGGAGCGCGGACTGAAGGATGCCGCCAGCTTCAGCTCGCGGCTGCCGATCGTCGTCAGCGGCGAGCGGCGCATGTACGACGTTCGCGCCGTCAATGTCGGCAGTGGCAGCGTCGGCGTCGCCATCGACGCCAGCGAAGCGGATGCGCTGAGCTCGGCCCTGGTGCGGATGGCGGAGGCGCATCGCCGCACACTCGACCAGCTCTCCTCCGGCGTTGCCGTATTCGACGGCCATCGGCGCCTTGCTTTCTACAACGATTCCTACCGCCGGCTGTGGGACCTCGACCGCAACTTCCTCGACGCCAACCCCGATGATTCCAGCGTGCTCGACCAGCTTCGCGCTGCGCGCAAGCTGCCGGAGCAGCCGGACTTCCGCGCCTGGAAAGCCAAGCTGCACGAGGCCTATCGCGCGGTCGAGACCGCCAAGGACACCTGGTATCTGCCCGACGGCCGCGCGCTCTCCGTCGTCACCACGCCGAACCCGGAAGGCGGCGTCACCTACCTGTTCGACGACGTCACCGAGAGCCTCGAGCTGGCCCGCCGCTTCGACGGCATGATCCGGGTCCAGCGCGAGACGCTGGACAGTCTCGCCGAGGGCGTTGCCGTGTTCGGCAGCAACGGCAAGGCGCAGCTGTTCAACCCGGCCTTCGTGCGGATGTGGAAGCTGTCGAGCGACGCCATGCGCGAGGAGCCGCATATCCAGACCGTCGAAGGCTGGTGCCATCAGCTGTTCGACGATCCGCGCGTCTGGCGGCAGATCCGCGAGGCCATCACCTCGATCGAGAACCGCGCCGACGTGCCGCTCAAGCTGGAGCGCAAGGACGGCAGCGTGCTCGACGGCATGATCCGCCCGCTGCATGACGGCGCCACCATGCTGACGTTCCAGGACATCACCGACACCGAGAATGTCGAGCGCGCGCTGCGCGAGCGCAACGAGGCGCTGGAAGCCGCCGACCAGATGAAGGTGGATTTCGTCCACCACGTCTCATACGAGCTGCGCTCGCCGCTCACCACCATCATCGGCTTCGCGCATTTCCTCAGCGACCCCTCGACCGGGCCGCTGACGCCGAAGCAGGCCGAATATCTCGACTACGTCACCAAGTCGACCAACGCGCTCTTGGCGCTCACCAACAACATCCTCGATCTCGCCACCATCGACGCGGGCGCGATGAAGCTGGAACTCGGGCCCGTCGACGTCAGCAAGACCATCGAGCTGGCCGCCGAGGGCATCCAGGACCGCCTCGCCACAGACCGCATCCGCCTCAAGGTCGAGATCGCGCCCGATATCGGCAGCTTCATCGGCGACGAGAAGCGCGTGGTGCAGGTGCTCTATAACCTCCTCGCCAACGCCGTCGGGTTTTCTCCACAGGATTCCACCGTCGGAATCAGCGCGCGCCGCACCGAACGCAGCGTGGTCTTCACTGTGACAGATTCCGGGCCTGGAATACCTGCCGACATGAAGGACAAGGTGTTCAACTGGTTCGAAAGCCGCTCGCAGGGGTCGCGTCACCGCGGCGCCGGGCTCGGCCTGTCGCTGGTGCGCTCCTTCGTCGAGCTGCATGGCGGCAAGGTGCGGGTGGATTCGATCGTAGGCCGCGGCACGGTCGTGATCTGCGACTTCCCGACCGACCAGGCGGCGCATCGCGACGCCGCCGAATGACCGCGCCCACCACATTCTCCGTCGCGCTTCACGACGAGACGGCCACCGCGCAACTGATGGCCGATCTCGCACTGCTGATCGGACCCGGCGACGTCATCACCCTCGCTGGCGATCTCGGCGCCGGCAAGACCGCCGCCGCCCGCGCACTGATCCGCTATCTCGCCGACGACGAGGAGCTGGAAGTGCCGAGCCCGACCTTCACGCTGGTGCAGGGCTACGAGCTGCCACCCTTGCCGGTGATGCATGCCGATCTCTACCGCGTCGAGGACGAGAGCGAGCTCGAGGAGATCGGGCTGTCGCCGCTTCCCGAGGCGACGCTCGTGCTCATCGAATGGCCCGAGCGCGCGCCGTCGGCGATGCCCACGGATCGCATCGACATCGCGCTCACACACCGTCCGGCACTGGGCTCGACTGCGCGCGCCGCCGACATCACCGGTTACGGCAAGGGCGCTGCGCAGGTCGCGCGGCTGCAGGCGCTGCGTGAATTCCTCGACGCGTCCGGCTATATCGACGCGACGCGACGGCGCATGAACGGCGACGCCTCGACCCGCTCCTACGCGCGACTGCTGCGTGACGGCGAGATCGTCATCCTCATGAACTTCCCGCAGCGCCCCGACGGCGCGGCCCTCTACAACGGAAAGTCCTACAGCGCCGCGGTGCATCTCGCCGAGAACGTGAGGCCGTTCGTCGCGCTCGACGAGGGCCTGCGCGCCCAAGGAATCTCCGCGCCCGCGATCCATCATTTCGATCTCGACCACGGCTTCCTGATCAGCGAGGATTTCGGCAGCGAGGGCGTGATCGAGGGCGATCCGCCGCGCCCGATCGCCGAGCGCTACGAGGCCGCGACCGACCTGCTGGCGATGCTGCACGGCAAGGCGCTGCCGGAGAGCCTGCCGCTCGACGGGCAGACCTACGACATCCCCGTCTTCGACGTCGAGGCGCTTCTGATCGAGATCGGATTGATGCCGGAATGGTATCTGCCTGATCGCAACGCGCCGCTGAGCGAAGAGAAGCGCGCGGAATTTTTCGCGATGTGGCGCGAGCTGCTGAAGAAGCCGCTGGCCACGCCGAGGACCTGGATCATCCGCGACTATCACTCGCCCAATCTGATCTGGCTGGGGGAGCGCAACGGAATCGGGCGGGTCGGCGTGATCGACTTCCAGGACACCGTGCTCGGGCCGCACTCCTACGACGTGGTGTCACTGCTCCAGGACGCGCGCATCGACGTGCCTGAAAACATCGAGCTGATGCTGCTGTCGCGCTACATCAAGGCGCGGCGCGCGGCCGATGCGAGCTTCGATGCGGCCGGCTTCGCCGAGCTCTACGCGATCATGTCGGCGCAGCGGAACACGCGTCTGCTCGGCACCTTCGCGCGTCTCAACCGCCGCGACGGCAAGCCACATTATCTGCGTCACCAGCCGCGGATCTGGACCTATCTCCAACGCTCGCTGGCGCATCCCGCCCTCAGCGTCCTGCGCGACTGGTATCTCGCCAACGTGCCACCGCCTCGAGGATCGTCCTAACAGCGGCCAATGCCCGAATCGGGCCCGATTTACCGGCTGTTAGCCAAGACCTCGCTATTCTGGCGGCGAAGCAGCCGGATAAAGACGGGGCTGGAGCAGGGCAGATGGCGGTAAAGACGGATCAGCGCGGCAACAGCCGGGTTGTTTTCGAGCGCGGGATACCGGCCCAAATGATGGGAATCGACGGCACCTGGCGGCGCGACTGCACCATGGAGGATGTCTCCGACAGCGGCGCCAAGCTCACCATCGACGACGGTTCGGTCGAAGGCCTGCATCTGAAGGAATTCTTTCTGCTGCTGTCTTCCACGGGACTTGCGTACCGGCGCTGCGAACTGGCCTGGGTCAATGGCGACCAGATCGGCGTCAATTTCCTCGAGGCCGGCGACAGGAAGAAAAAGGCCCGTTCCGCATCCCTTGGGGCGTAACGGCAACACCCGTCGCACAACCGTCACGGCGGGTGGTTAAGGCGGTTGAGACGCGGTACGATCGATGCCGTCCCGTGCTAGGATTTGCTGCAAACGCGAAACCAGACAGGTCGAAGAAGAGTTTCGAGAAGGCAAAGGATGTCCGTCAAGCCGACCAAAGCCATGGTGCTCGCCGCAGGGTTCGGCCTGCGCATGCGTCCGTTGACGGACAAGATGCCGAAGCCGATGGTGCCGGTGGCGGGCCAGCCGCTGCTCGACCACGTTCTCGACAAGCTCGGCCATGCCGGCGTCACCGAGGCGGTGGTCAATGTGCACTACCTCCCGGACCAGATCATCGATCACGTCGCATCGCGTCAGATCCCGCGCGTGACCATCTCGGACGAGCGCGACCAGGTGCTCGGCACCGGCGGCGGCGTGGTCAAGGCACTGCCACTGCTCGGCGACGCCCCGTTCTTCCACGTCAACTCCGACACGCTGTGGATCGACGGCGTGCGCTCCAATCTGACGCGCCTTGCCGAAAACTTCGACCCCGAGCACATGGACATCCTGCTGCTGATGGCACCGACCGCGACCAGCATCGGCTATAGCGGCCGCGGCGATTACGGCATGCTGCCCGACGGCGCGTTGCGCAAGCGCAAGGAGAAAGAGGTCGTTCCGTTCGTCTATGCCGGCGCGGCGATCCTGTCGCCGTCGATCTTTGCCGATGCGCCCAAGGGCGAATTCTCGCTGACAAAGATGTTCGACCGCGCCAACGAGCAGGAGCGGCTGTTCGGCCTGCGCCTCGACGGCGTCTGGATGCATGTCGGCACGCCCGATGCCGTGCACGCCGCGGAAGAGGCGTTTCTGGAGAGCGTGGCCTAGTGACCAGCCTCGAAGATGGTGCCGTACGGGACCTGTCCCAGGCGCAGCGAACAGCGGGGAAAGACTTTGCCCCGCCCATGACCATTCGAGTCAGCCTGCCTATATTGCCCTGATTCCCGAATCAGGCGGCCCATGCGTGTTTTCAGCGTTCCCATCTCAGTTCCGTTCCTGCGCACGGTCGTCACGGCCCTGCTCGACGGCCGCCTGGTGGACGGCTTCGAGGCCCGCAAGGAACCGGCGCGACTGGCCGACGCTACGCTGTATCTGCCGACACGGCGCGCGATGCGCGTCGTCCGCGAGATATTCCTCGATGAAATGAATGCGGACGCGGTGGTGCTGCCGCGCATCGTCGCGCTCGGCGACATCGACGAGGACGAGCTCGCCTTCACCGAAGAGAGCGAGCAGTTTTCCAGCGCAACGCCGCTCGACATTCCGCCAAGGCTGGGCGAGCTGGAACGGCGGCTGACGCTGGCGCAACTCGTGGCCGCCTGGGCCAAGGGCCCGGTGCTGGCGCCGCTGGTGGTCGGCGGCCCCGCCTCGACGCTGGCCCTCGCCGGCGACCTCGCGCGCCTGATCGACGACATGGTCACGCGTGGCGTGGACTGGAGCGCACTCGACGGCCTCGTGCCTGATCAGCTCGACCGCTACTGGCAACATTCGCTCGAATTCCTGCGCATCGCCCGCATCGCCTGGCCCGCTCATCTCGCCGAGATCAAGCGCATCGAGCCTGCGGCGCGACGCGACCTCCTGATCCAGGCCGAAGCCAAGCGACTGACCGCGCATCCGAGCGGGCCGGTGATCGCGGCGGGTTCGACCGGCTCGATGCCGGCCACCGCAAAATTCCTGCACGTGGTCGCCGCGCTGCCCCATGGCGCGGTGGTGCTGCCGGGGCTCGATACCGATCTCGACGACGACGCCTGGCGCACCGTCGGCGGCGTACGCGATGCGCTCGGCAAGTTCGCGGAGCATCCGGCCTCGAACCATCCGCAATATGCGATGCACACGCTGCTGGAGCGCTTTGGCATCAAGCGCAGCGACGTCGAGATCCTTCAGCCCCCGGCGGAAGGCGGCCGCGACCTGCTTGCATCCGAATCGATGCGGCCCTCCACCAAGACGGAAGTCTGGCACGACCGGCTGAAGCAGCCTGATGTCGCCGGAAAGATCGCGCGCGGCATGAGAAATCTCGCCGTGGTGGAGGCGCCCAATCCCGAAATGGAAGCGCTCGCGATCGCGATCGCGATGCGCGAGGCGCGGCATCTCGACAAATCAGCGGCGTTGGTGACGCCTGACCGCGCCTTGGCGCGGCGGGTGATGGCGGCGCTGACGCGCTGGGATCTCGCCTTCCACGATTCCGGCGGCGACGTGTTGATGGAAACCTCCGCCGGCGTCTTTGCACGCCTTGTGGCAGAGGCAGCGACAAAGGGCCTGGAGCCGCCGACGCTGCTGGCGATGCTGAAGCATCCGCTGTGCCGGCTCGGCCGCGCGCCTGGCGCGTGGAAGATGGCGATCGAAGGCCTCGAGCTCGCGGTCTTGCGCGGCACACGTCCGCCGGCGGGCACGGCGGGCCTCTTGCGCGAGTTCAACCGTTTGCGCGAGGAGTTGGCAAAGCTGTGGCGCAGCGAAGTCTCCGCGCTCCATAAGGCAGAGCCGCGCGCTCGTCTCAAGACCGAGGATCTCGATCGCATCCAGGCGCTGATCGATACACTGCAAAAGGCACTGGCGTCGATCGAGAGCCTGCCCCCGCCGAAGCCGTATGACTTCGCCGAGCTCGCGCACCGGCATCGCGAGATCATGATCGAGCTGTCGCGCGACGAGCAGGGCATCCCGCTCGCCTTCGAGGAGCGCGAAGGCCTCGCGCTCGCCGGCGCCTTCGACGATCTGCTGCGCGGCGGCACGACCAGCGGATTGATGGTGCCGCTGCCCGAGTACGCGGACGTGTTCCAGACCGCCTTCGGCGACCGCGCGGTGCGGCGGCGCGACAGGCCGGGTGCGCGGCTGCAGATTTACGGCCCCCTGGAATCGCGCCTGATGCAGGCCGACCGCATCATCATCGGCGGCCTGATCGAAGGCGTCTGGCCGCCGGCGCCGCGCATCGACCCCTGGCTCAGCCGGCCGATGCGGCACGAGCTAGGGCTCGACCTGCCGGAGCGCCGTATCGGCCTCTCCGCGCACGACTTCACGCAACTGCTCGGCGGCGACGAAGTCATTCTCACCCATTCCGCCAAGGCCGGCGGCGCGCCGGCGGTGGCCTCGCGCTTCCTGCATCGGCTGGAAGCGGTTGCCGGCGACGAGCTCTGGAAGGCGGCCGTTCGCGCCGGCGAAAAATACGTGCAATTCGCGGGCGCGCTCGACCAACCCGATGAAGTCAAGCCGATCAAGCAGCCCGAGCCGCGGCCGCCGCGCGCGACGCGGCCGCTGAAAATGTCGGTGACTGCGATCGAGGACTGGCTGCGCGATCCCTACACGATCTACGCCAAGTACATTTTGCGGCTCGATGCACTGGACCCCGTCGACATGCCGTTGTCGGCCGCCGACCGGGGTTCGGCGATCCATGATGCGATCGGCGAGTTCACCGAAAGCTATGCAACGCGTCTGCCCGACGATCCCGCGCGCGTGCTGCGCGCGATCGGCGAGAAGCATTTTGCGCCGCTGATGGAACGCCCCGAGGCGCGGGCGCTGTGGTGGCCGCGATTCCAGCGCATCGCGCGCTGGTTCGGCGAATGGGAGCAGGCGCGCCGCGACACGATCGAGACGATCGTCGCGGAGACCCCTGGCGAGATCTCGATCACGCTCGACAACGCGCGCACTTTTTATCTCTCCGCGCGCGCCGACCGCATCGAGCGGCGGCAGGGTGGCAGCTACGCCATCCTCGACTACAAGACCGGCCAGCCGCCGACCGGCAAGCAGGTCCGCATGGGCCTGTCACCGCAGCTCACGCTGGAGGCCGCGATCCTGCGCGAAGGCGGTTTTCCCGATATCGATGCCGGCTCCTCCGTGAGCCAGCTCGTCTATGTCCGCCTCAGCGGCAACAATCCACCCGGAGAGGAACGCATCCTCGAGCTCAAGTACAAGCAGGGCGACGAAGCGCAGCCGCCGGACACGGCAGCCGCCGAGGCGCGGGCCAAGCTCGAGGCGCTGATCCGCGCCTTCGAGGATGAGAACCAGCCCTACACCTCGCTGAATCTGCCGATGTGGGCGAACCGCTACGGCGCCTATGACGACCTCGCCCGGATCAAGGAATGGTCCGCGGCCGGCGGTTTGGGAATCGAGGAATGGTGAAACTGCCGCGCCCCATTCCCGACGAGGTGCGCGCGCGGCAGGCGCGCGCGTCCGATCCGACCGCGTCGGCCTTCGTGTCGGCCAATGCCGGCTCGGGCAAGACGCATGTACTGGTGCAGCGCGTGATCCGCCTGTTGCTGTCGGGCGTGCCGCCGGAAAAGATCCTCTGCATCACCTTCACCAAGGCTGCCGCCGCCAACATGGCCGAGCGCGTGTTCACCACGCTTGGACACTGGGTGACGCTGGACGATGCCGGGCTCGACGCCGCGATCCGCGCGGTCGGCATCCCGCATCCTGATCGAAAATTGCGGCGCGAGGCGCGAAAGCTGTTTGCCTGCGCGCTGGAGACACCGGGCGGATTGAAGGTGCAGACCATCCACGCGCTGTGCACGCGCCTGCTCCAGCAATTTCCGTTCGAGGCCAACGTACCCGCGCGCTTCTCGGTGATCGACGAGCGCGACCAGACCGACATGATGGAGCGCGCCAATCTGAAGGTGCTGCTGGAGGCCGCACGAGACCCCGACAGCGTCGCCGGGCGCGCGCTGCTGACGGCGATGGCGAGCGCCGCCGACGTCACCTTCAAGGAGGTCGTGCGCGAAGCGTGCCTGAGCCGCGACCATTTCATGGCCTGGACCGACGAGGCGGGTAATGCGGAAGCGGCTGCCGCGCAGATGGCGGCGGTGCTGGGTGTCGACGCGAGCGACCGCATCGAGGACGTCGAGACCGAGATCCTCGACGGACCGTTCCTGCCGCGATCGCGCTGGGACGACATCGCCTTCGCGCTGGAGGGCGGCAGCAAGTCCGACAACGACCAGGCGGGCCGGCTGCGCGAAGCGAAGGCCTTTTCCGGCGGCGCGCAGGTCGATGCCTATCTCTGCGTCTTCCTCACCGACGACAAGCTGCCGCGCAAGGCGGTTCTGACCAAGAAGTTTTGCGACAACAACCCCTTCATCGCACGCCTGTTCGAAGCGGAAGTGCAGCGCCTCAGCGGATTGATCGAGAAGCGCCGCGCAGTGACCATGCGCGATCGCACCGCGGCGTTGCTGCATATCGCGACTGCCGCCGCCGCGAACTACCGCCGCGAGAAGCAGGGACGCGGCCTGCTCGACTACGACGACCTCATCGACAAGACGCTGGCGATGCTTGACCGCATCTCCTCGGGCTGGGTGCATTACAAGCTCGACCGCGGCGTCGATCACGTGCTGATCGACGAGGCGCAGGATACGAGCCCGCGGCAATGGGACATCGTCGCGCACATCATTTCCGAGTTCACCACAGGCGAAGGCGCGCGCGAGGGGCTGAACCGCACGGTCTTTGCGGTAGGTGACGAGAAGCAGTCCATCTTCTCGTTCCAGGGCGCTGACCCACACGAATTCGACAAGCGCAAGCGGGAGCTTCAACGCAAGTTCAAAGCTGCCGGCTTGAAGTTCGATCCGGTTGCCTTCACTTATTCGTTCCGCTCGGGTGCAGCGATCCTTCATTCGGTGGACCACGTCTTCCGCGAGCCCCAGATCTACAAGAGCATCCATTCGATCGATATCGGTCACCCGCTGCACAATTCGCTCGCGGATGCCGGCCCGAGCGTGATCGAGCTATGGGACCTTGCGGAAGCCGATGACCGACAGGACATCGAGGGCTGGCGCGCGCCGTTCGACGGCGTCGCCGTCACCAGCCCCGAGATCAAGCTCGCGCGCCGGATCCAGGCCGAGATCAAGCGGCTGGTCGAGAGCGGCACGCTGACCGGTCACGAGGGCGAGCGCCGGCCGCTGCGCTATGGCGACATGCTGATCCTGGTGCGCCGGCGCGGCAATGCGTTCGACGCCGTGATCCAGGCGCTCAAGCACGCCGGCATCCCGGTCGCGGGCGCCGACCGGCTCAAGCTCACCGAACACATCGGCATCATCGATTTGATGAACCTTGCGGACGCGCTGCTGCTGCCGCAGGACGACCTCGCGCTCGCAGTGGCACTGAAGAGCCCGCTGTTCGGGTTCGACGACGACGATCTGTTCCAGCTCGCCTGGAATCGCAAGGGCTCGCTGCGCCGCGCGCTCGGTGAGCATGCGGCCACAAGCGATAAGTTCGCGACGGCGTTGCGGCGCCTGGAGGCCTGTGAGATCCGCGCGCGCGAGGAGACGCCGTTCGCCTTCTACGCCTGGCTGCTCGGGGGCGACGGCGGCCGCGCCCGCATCCTGCGCCGGCTCGGCCATGAGGCCAACGACGCGCTCGACGAATTCCTGGAGCTGGCGCTGAACTACGAGCGCAAGGCGCCCGCCTCGCTGCAGGGCTTCATGGCCTGGCTGCGCTCAGCCGACACCGAGGTGAAGCGCGACATGGAGATCTCGCGCGACGAGGTGCGGGTGATGACCGTGCACGGCGCCAAGGGCCTCGAAGCCTCGGTCGTGTTCATGGTCGACACCACGTCATCGCCCGCCGACTCGCAAAGGGTCCGGCTGATCAACGTGCCGCGCGGCAACGGTGGCGAAGTCGTGGTCTGGGCCGGGCGCAAGGCGGACGATCCAAAACCCGTCGCCGATGCGCGCAAGGCCATGATCGAGGAGACCGAGGACGAATATCGTCGCCTGCTCTACGTCGCGATGACGCGCGCGGCCGACCGGCTGATCGTCGGCGGCTGCTTGCCCGGCAACATGAGGACGGTGCGCAAGCTGAGCTGGTACGACCTCATCGACACCGGCCTCGCCGGCTCGGGCCTCGACAAGCAGACCATCGAGACGCCGCTCGGCAAGGTCACGCGTTTCGCCCGGCCGGAGGATGCCGTCGCGTTGGGCACGCCGGCGACGTCCGTGCACCAGACCATCGCGTTGCCGGACTGGCTGCGGACACCGGCGCCGCGCGAGACCGCCGACGACGATGCGGTGCGCCCGTCCGGCCAGTCGGCCGGGGACGGCCGCAGCGTGCGGGCAGGCGAATCGGTGCAGTCCCGGGCGCTGGCGCTGCAGCGCGGCACGCTGGTGCACCGCCTGCTGCAATCCCTGCCCGACATCTCCTCCGAGCGCCGGCGCGAGGCCGCGCTCGGCTTCATGGCGCGCAATGCCGCGGACTGGCCGGAAGCGGACCGCGTTGCGCTGGCCGACAAGGTGCTCGCCCTGATCACCGAGCCGCGTTTTGCCCCGGTCTTTGCCGCCGGCAGCCGGGCGGAGGTCGCCATTGCCGGCCGGCTGGAGCGGCCGGACCGCAGCCCGGCGCTGGTGTCGGGGCAGATCGACCGGCTGGTCGTGCGTCCGGACGAGGTTTTGATCATCGATTTCAAGACCAATCAGGCCGCGCCGAAGAGCGCCGCCGAGGCGCCGGCAGCCTATGTCCGGCAGCTTGCGCTGTACCGGGCGGTGCTCGCGCGGCTTTATCCCCAAAGGCCGATCCGGGCCGTGCTGCTCTGGACCGAGGCCCTTGAATATATGGAGATTTCGGCCCCCGCGCTGGACGCGGCGCTGGCATCCCTTCATCTCGGTGTGAGCGTCCTTGACCCGGCAAGGAGCCGTTCATAGGTTCACCCCATGATCCCGGGCGCGATTCCACGTCGCGCCGATTCTCTTTCAACGAGTGAGGTACTCCAATGGCCGTTAGCAAGGTTTCCGACGCCGATTTCGAAGCCGAAGTGCTCAAGGCGAACGGCCCCGTGGTGGTCGATTTCTGGGCCGAATGGTGCGGTCCCTGCCGCATGATCGCGCCCGCGCTCGACGAGATCGCCGGCGCGATGGGCGACAAGGTCAAGATCGTGAAGCTCAACGTCGACGAGAGCCCGAAGACCGCGTCGAAGTATGGCGTGATGTCGATCCCGACCCTGATGATCTTCAAGGGCGGCGAGATGGCCTCCCGCCAGGTCGGCGCCGCGCCGAAGGCGAAGCTGCAGCAGTGGATCACCTCGGCGGTCTGATCCGCGGCGCTTCCGAAGAATTTGTGCAACGGCCGGCGCTATGCCGGCCGTTTTGTTTTGCTTAACTGATCCACCCGGTCGCCAGCGCGTGCGCCAGCTCCGGCTGTTCGTTGCGGCGCGCCAGCGCTGCCATCGCTTCGTGATCGTAGGCGACATGGCGGAAAGTCACATCCCAGGCACCACTTGCCAATTCGAGGATGGCATAGCGCGCGTGCGGCGTGCCGGCTTCGACGACATGTGGAAACGGATGCTTGTCACGATAGCCGGGGCTGCCGACGCTGCCGGGATTGACGATCAACCTGCCGTCGCGAAGCCGCACCGCGCGAGCGAGATGGGTGTGGGCGCACAGGATCAGCGATTGCGTGATGCCTTGCGCGAACTGTTCGATGCCATCGAGCGGCGATAGCGCGACGGTGCCGTCGGGGTGCACGGTGTCGAGCCAGTAGACTTCATCGTTCGCGGGCGTCGCGTGGCAGAGGAAAACCTGCTCGCGGAACACGCGCGTCATCGGCTGCGCGCGCAGCCAGTCGAGCTGAGCGGCGTTGAGCTGCGCATGGGCGGGACGGTCCCACGAGCCCATCTTCTCCGGCGGACGGTCGAGCAGGTAACGGTCGTGATTGCCGAGCACATGCACGGCATCGAGCCGAATCAGCATCTCGACGGTGCGGCGTGCATCGAGGGGACCGCTCAGCATATCGCCGAGATTGACGATGTCGGCGATGCCGTGGGCGCGGATGTCGGCGAGGACGGCCTCCAGCGCGAGGTAGTTTCCGTGGACGTCGGCGATCGCGGCAAAACGCATGGGCATTTCCTGTTGCCCGGATGGAGCGAAGCGTAACCCGGGGGCTTTATCGCTTGTGGCGAGATCCCGGATTCGCTCCATCCGGGCTACGCGATCAGCTAAGCAGGAGGCGTGCCGTTGAGGGCGAGCACGTGGCCGGCAAGATAGAGCGAGCCGGTGATCAGGATGCGCGGCGGCACCTCGTAAGCCAGTTTCGACAAGGCCCGCAGCGCGGCCTCAATGCCGGGTGCGATCTCGATGCGCATGCCGAGGCTGCGCGCAGCATCCGCGAGACGGTCGACTGGCATCGCGTTCTCGGTGTCGGGGATCGACACCGCGATGATGTGGCGGGTGAGGCCGGCGAAATTGGCGAGGAACGCTTGCGCATCCTTGTTGGCCATCATGCCGGCGATCACCACCAGCGGCCGCGACACCCGCTCTTCGAGGTCGCCGAGCGCGGCCGCCGCGACGCGGCCGCCTTCGGCATTGTGGCCGCCATCGAGCCAGATCTCCGAGCCCTGCGGCCCCCAGGAGAGCAACTCGCCCGAGGTGAGGCGCTGCATCCGCGCCGGCCATTCGGCACCGACGATGCCGGCTTCGAATGCCGCTTGGTTGATACTGAAGGTCGGAATCGCACGGAGCGTCGCGATCGCAAGGCCGGCATTATCGAACTGGTGGCGGCCGAACAGGCGCGGCGCGGCGAGATCCATCAGGCCGCGGTCGTCGGAATAGACCAGCCGTCCGTGCTCGACATTGACGTGCCAGCTCTCGTTCGCGGCAAACAGCGGCGCACGCATGCGCTTGGCCTCTGCCTCGATCACGGCCATTGCCTCTGGCAACTGCTCGGCGCAAATCATGGGCACGCCGCGCTTGATGATCGCCGCCTTCTCGCCGGCAATCGACGTCAGGGTCGGCCCAAGAAAATCCATATGGTCCATGCTGACGGGCGTGATCACGCAGGCCGCCGGCGTATCGACCACATTGGTCGAATCGAGCCGGCCGCCGAGGCCGACTTCCAGCAGCACGGCATCGGCCGGATTTTGCGCGAACAGATGAAACGCCGCAGCGGTCTTCAGCTCGAACACGGTCGCGGGCTCGCCGGCATTGACGCGCTCGACCTCCTCCAGCGCGGCGCGCAACTCGTCGTCGCCGACCAGCACGCCAGCACCGACACGGCCGAGCCTGAAGCATTCGTTGATGCGGACCAGATACGGCGAGGTGTAGGCGTGGACGCGCAGGCCTGCCGCCTCCAGCGTCGCGCGCAGATAGGCGACGGTCGAGCCCTTGCCGTTGGTGCCGGCGACGTGGATCACCGGCGGCAGCTTGCGTTCGGGGTGGCCAAGCCGCTCGAGCAGGCGGTGCATCCGCTCGAGCCCGAGATCGATGCGCTTCTGATGCAGGGCCGACAGCCGCCCGATCACTTGGCCGAGCGGTGTCGTTGCACTGTCAGAGGAGGCGTTCACGCGTGCGGCGCGGCCGGCGCCGTCTCGGCGGCCGATACGATCTGTGCCGGGCTCGTCACCGGCTGTGCCGGCTTCGCAGCGCCATCCTGGGCCGGCGCCTTGGTCAGCAGGCGGCAGAGCCGCGCCAGGGTCGGACGCAGATCGTGGCGATGCACGACCATGTCGACCATGCCGTGTTCCTTCAGGTACTCGGCGCGCTGGAACCCCTCCGGCAGCTTCTCGCGGATGGTCTGCTCGATCACGCGCGCGCCGGCAAAGCCGATCAGCGCGCCGGGCTCGGCGATCTGCACGTCGCCCAGCATCGCGTAGGACGCGGTGACGCCGCCGGTGGTCGGGTTGGTCAGCACGACGATGTAGGGCAGCTTTGCCTCGCGCAGCATCTGCACGGCGACGGTGGTGCGCGGCATCTGCATCAGCGACAGGATGCCTTCCTGCATGCGCGCGCCGCCGCTAGCTGCGAACACGATGAAGGGCGACTTCTTCTCGACCGCGAGCTCCAGCCCGCGCACGATGGCTTCGCCCGCGGCCATGCCGAGCGAGCCACCCATGAAGTCGAAATCCTGCACGGCGACGACGACGGCCGCGCCTTCGAGCTTGCCGTAGCCGATCTTGATCGCGTCGTTCAGATTGGTGCGCGCCCGGGCATCCTTGATGCGGTCGACATATTTCTTCTCATCACGGAACTTGAGCGGATCGGGCGTGACGTCGGGCAGCGCGACATCGAACCAGGTCTCGTTGTCGAAGATCGACTTCAGACGCGCCACTGCGCCCATGCGCATGTGGTAGTTCGAGCCGGGAATGACGAACTGGTTGGCCTCGACGTCCTTGTAGAACACGAGCTGTCCGGAATCCGGGCACTTGATCCAAAGATTCTCCGGCGTCTCCCGCCGCAGCATGTTGCGGATCTTCGGCCGGACCACATTGGTAAGCCAGTTCATGGTTTGCTCCGATGTGCGACCTCGCTCGAGGATCGCCTGAAACGATATATGGCCGCCGGACCCAGCCCCGGCAAGCCGACGTGTCGCCCGCCCCCGAAGCGGAATTATGGCCTATTCGGCCGCTTGTTTCGCGCCCTTGACGCCCTGGGCCAGAGCCACGGTCAGCTCGGCCACGGCGGTAACGGTTTTGGCCGTCGCCCGGCCCTCGGCATCGAGGCTGTTCTTGAGCGCATCGACCAGCGCCGTGCCGACCACCGAACCATCGGCCTTCTCGGCAATGGCGCGGGCCGCCTCCGGCGTGCGGATGCCAAATCCAACGCAGATCGGCAGCCTGGTATGCCGCTTGATGCGCGCGACGGCTTCGCCAACGGCATTGGCGTCCGCCGCCGCTGCACCGGTGATGCCGGCGATGGAGACGTAATAGACGAAGCCTGATGTGTTCGCGAGCACCGCGGGCAGACGCTTGTCGTCGGTGGTCGGGGTCGCGAGGCGAATGAAGTTCAGGCCCGCCTTCAGCGCGGGAATGCAGAGCTCGTCGTCTTCCTCCGGCGGCAAATCGACGATGATCAGGCCGTCAACGCCGGCCGTCTTGGCATCAGCCAGGAACTTGTCGACGCCGTAGATGTAGATCGGATTGTAATACCCCATCAGCACCAGCGGCGTGACGTCGTCGTCCTTGCGGAAGTCGCGGACCAGCTCCAGCGTCTTCTTCAAGGTCATGCCGACCTTCAGCGCGCGCAGACCTGCGGCCTGAATCGAGGGGCCATCCGCCATCGGATCGGTGAAGGGAATACCGAGTTCGATGACGTCGGCGCCTGCCTTGGGCAGCGCCTTGACGATATTGAGCGAGGTCGCGAGATCGGGATCGCCGGCCATCACATAGGTGACAAAGGCGGAGCGGCCCTGCTTCTTCAGCTCGGCGAAACGGGTGTCGATACGCGTGGTCATGTTTCCGCGGCCGCTGTGCTATACCTCTCCCCTTCGGGGAGAGGTCGGCTGCGAAGCAGCCGGGTGAGGGGGGTGGAGAGGTTCGAGTCCAGAGCGCGAAGGCTCCGCGAGTGGCAGACGAGCGCCGAAGCGAAGCTTTGGCAAGCACTGCGCAACCGGCAGCTTGCCCACTGGAAGTTTCGTCGCCAGCATCCGGTCGACCGGTATGTCGTCGATTTCGTGACGCTCGACGGGAGGCTCATCGAAGTTGATGGCGTCACGCATTCCAGCCCGACTGAAATCGAACGCGATGAACCCAGGACCAAAGCGCTCGAAGCCTGCGGCTTCCTTGTCCTTCGGGTATCGAAAACGGATGTGCACGAAAATCTTGAAGGTGTCCTCGAGCTCATCCGGACATCGTTAAGGTTCGAGTGAGCGGAGAGCCCCCTCACCGCCCTGCTTCGCCGCCGACCTCTCCCCGATGGGGGCCCCGATGGGGGGAGGTGAAGAGAGTGCGACACCCGCCTCACTTGCTCTTGCCCCTCAGGATGTCGCCGACCTGCGGGACGTCCTTGTCGCCGCGCCCGGAGAGATTGACGACCATCAGGTGGTCCTTCGGCCGCTTCGGTGCGAGCTCCATTACCTTGGCGATGGCGTGTGCGGGTTCGAGCGCGGGGATGATGCCTTCGAGCTTCGAGAGCAGCTGGAACGCGGCGAGCGCCTCGTCGTCGGTTGCGGAGAGATAGTTCACACGGCCGACCTCGTGCAGCCAGGAATGCTCGGGTCCGATGCCGGGATAGTCGAGGCCGGCGGAGATCGAATGCGCGTCCTGGATCTGGCCGTCGGCATCCATCAAGAGATAGGTGCGGTTGCCATGCAGCACACCGGGACGGCCGCCTGCGATCGACGCCGCATGCAGCTGCGTAAGGCCATGACCCGCGGCTTCGACGCCGAAGATCTCGACAGTGGAGTCATCGAGGAACGGATGGAACAGGCCCATCGCGTTCGAGCCGCCGCCGATGCAGGCGACCAGCGAATCCGGCAGGCGGCCCTCGATCTCCTGCATCTGCGTCTTGGTCTCGTTGCCGATGATCGACTGGAAGTCGCGCACCAACGTCGGATAGGGATGCGGGCCCGCCACCGTGCCGATGCAATAGAAGGTGTTGTGCACGTTGGTGACCCAGTCGCGCAGCGCCTCGTTCATCGCATCCTTCAGCGTGCGCGTGCCCGACTGCACCGGAAACACCTTTGCGCCAAGCATCTCCATGCGGATGACGTTGGGCTGCTGCCGCTCGACGTCGACCGCGCCCATATAGACCACGCATTCGAGGCCGAAACGCGCGCACAGCGTCGCGGTGGCGACGCCATGCTGGCCCGCGCCGGTCTCGGCGATGATGCGCTTCTTGTCCATGCGCCGCGCCAGCATGATCTGGCCGAGCACGTTGTTCACCTTGTGCGAGCCGGTGTGGTTGAGCTCTTCGCGCTTCAGGTAAATCTTTGCGCCGCCGAGATGCTCGGTCAGACGTTCCGCGAAATAGAGCGGCGAAGGCCGGCCGACATAGTTCTTGAGATAGCCGTTCATCTCCGCCTGGAAGGCCGGGTCGGCCTTGGCCGCGGTGTAGGCCTGCTCCAGATCGAGGATCAGCGGCATCAGGGTTTCGGCGACGAAGCGGCCGCCGAAGATGCCGAAATGACCGCGCTCATCGGGGCCGCTGCGATAGGAATTGGGCTTGGCGATGTTCATCGAACACTCAACTCTTGACTTGCATCCTGGGTGGCGCGCGCGGCGCGAATGAAGGCCTTGATCATCTCGGGGTCCTTGATGCCCGGGGCGCTCTCGACACCGGAGGAGACGTCGACACCGCCGGCGCCGGTGACGCGGAGGGCTTCCGCGACGTTATCGACGTCGAGCCCGCCCGAGACCATGTAGGGCAGTTTCAGATCGAGATTTTCCAGCAGGTGCCAGTCGAAGGGCGCGCCCAGGCCGCCGGGACGGGTCGCATCCTTGGGCGCACGGGCATCGAACAGGATGCGGTCGGCGACCGCGGCATAGCCGGGCAGCACGGCAAGATCGGCCGCGGTTGCGACCGGGACGGCCTTCATCACCGGGCGGCCGTATTTCTGCTTGATGTCGCGCAGCCGGGCGACGCTCTCCTTGCCGTGAAGCTGGAAAATGTCCGGCGACAGCGCGTCCATGATGTTGTCGAGCGTGGCGTCGTCGGCATCGACCGTGAGCGCCACTTTGAGTGCGCGCTGCTTGATCTGCCGGCCGAGATCGCGCCCGGCCTCCAACGAGAGATGCCGCGGTGACGGCGGAAAGAACACGAACCCCACCATGTCGGCGCCGGCGTCGAGCGCCGTTTGAAGCGTCTCGCGCGTGGACAGGCCGCAGATTTTGACGAGCAGGGACATGGTCTCGCAGCGGGTAGCGGCCGCAGGGTGCGGCCGGAAAACGGGGCTTTCGGTCGGGGCCGCTTCTACAACGTCGCGCGCTGCTTGTCTCGCCCGATGGGCCCGTAAAGGCCTACTCCGGAGGGAGCGGGAAGCCGCTGCGCCTCGGGTCTTGCCGCGGTCACCTGGGCCCGCAGATCGGCCAATTCGCCCCGCGCAGCCTTGGCGTCGGCCTCGTGCCGGCGCGCGGCGCGTCGCCAGCGCCGCTGCCCGAACCAGACCGCACAGCCGCCCGCGACGACGCCCAGCGCCGCCACCAGGATCAGGAGCAGGAACAGCGGCATCGTGGCCGCGAATGAGGGGTCGTCGGAGATGAAGGGATCGAAGGAGACCGTGACGAAATGCCGGTTGGCGACCGCGAAGGCCACCAGGATCAGGGCCAGCGGAATCACGATCAGCGCGGTCAGGAACTTTCGCATCTCGCCTCGCTCGCCTTGAATCAAGCCGCCGGCCGCGTCTTGTGCGGCCGCTAAGAACCTGGCGCCGGCCTTTAGTCCGCCGCGCCTGGATCCGGATGGTCGCGGTTCAGCCGCTCGCGCATTTCCTTGCCCGTCTTGAAGAACGGAACGCTCTTCTGGTCGACGGGCACATGGGCGCCGGTGCGTGGATTACGGCCGGCGCGCGCCGGACGATGCTTGACCGAGAAGGCACCGAAACCGCGCAGCTCGACGCGGTCACCGCGTGCGAGGGCCGCTACGATCTCTTCGAGAATCGCATTCACAATGTTCTCGACATCCCGCTGGTACAGATGCGGGTTGTGCTCGGCGATACGCTGAACAAGTTCGGATTTGATCATCGAGAGATAGGACCCGGAAGCGTGCGGATGACCATTTCCGTGAAAATACTGTGATCTGTCAAGACGCTAAATCAAGGTTGAGCGCCGGGAAAATGCGTGACAAATGCCAAAAAAGTGGGCTGTCCCGACACTCGCACTGCGAGAAAAACTTCGGGAACTCGCCCGCCCCAGTCAGTTTGATGCGGCCGGCTGCCACAACGCCAGCATTCCATCCATTCCGAGCCGGTCGACGGCCTGCGCGACGCCGGTTTGCCCGATTTGATGCGCGATCGAGCCTAAACCAAGCGCTTCCAGCATCACGGCAGCCGCGGTCTTGAGGAACGGCAGATCGCCAAAGCGCGGCTGGAGCTTGTAATCGCGAACGCTGAGGCCCTTCTTGACGCCCTTCTGCTCGACCAGCCAGGTCACCGCAGCCTTCTCGTCGCCGATCTGGTCGATCAGCTTGAGATCGATCGCCTGGCGTCCGGTGAAGACACGGCCGTCAGCCACTTTCTCGAGCTGTGCGTCATCCATGCCACGCCGTTCCTTCACCAGTCCCTTGAACCAGGCGTAGGAGTCCTTCACCAGCGCATCGAGCGCGGCGCGCGCTTCGGGACTTGTCGGCTCGAATCCGTTCGGTGCCGCCTTCAGGGGCGAGGATTTTACCTCCTCGACCTTGACGCCGATGGTCTTCAAGAGCTCGGTGACGTTGGGATACTGGAACAGCACGCCGATCGAGCCGACCAGCGAGCTCTGCTGAGCGATGATGTGATCACTCGCGATCGCCGTGATGTATCCGCCGGAGGCGGCGAGGCCTTCGACCACGACGACGAGCGGCTTCTTCGCCTTCAGCCGCACGAGCGAGTCATAGAGCTGCTCGGAGCCGGCGGTGGTACCGCCCGGCGAGTTGATGTGAACGATGACGGCGGCGGCCTGCGAATTCTCCAGCCGCTCCAGCGCCTGCGTGCGATCGGAATCGCTGCGGATCAGGCCCTCGATCTGAACCCGCGCGATCGAACCGGCGGACGCGAACGTGCCGCGCGCACCGGGTGTCGCGATCAGCGCAAAGCCCGCAATTGCCGCGATCGCGATCAGCGCCGCCATGACACGCCAGAACGTCAGCTTGCGGCGGATCCTGCGGCGATCGACGATGATGTCCGAATCGAGCGACATCGGAATATCTCCAAATGAAAGGCCAGAGGCGTTGTGCCGTCACAACGTAAGCATTGGCTTGTCTGGATACATCAATTGCGGCGCAATTTGAAGAAATGAAGGCTGGCGCCTGCGGTGTAGGCCTGGGCGCTGCCACACACTCACGTCTCGTCCCGGCGAAGGCCGGGACCCCTAACAGGGGGAGCGAGTCGTTCGGTGCTGGCGCCGATCACAACCGATAGATTCCGCGGTACGGGTCACGGCCTTCGCCGCGCCGACAACGAGCAAAAAAGCCCCGGCTTGCGCCGGGGCTTCGATTGCCAGCGAAACGGAAGTTTCGCTTACTTGTTGTCGCGGTTCTTGAGCGCGGTGCCGAGGATGTCGCCCAGCGTCGCACCCGAATCCGAGGAGCCGTACTGCGCGATGGCTTCCTTCTCTTCGGCGACTTCGAGCGCCTTGATCGACACCTGGACCTTGCGGGCCTTCTTGTCGAACTGGATCACGCGGGCATCGACCTTCTCGCCGACGGCGAAGCGTTCGGCGCGCTGGTCGTTGCGGTCACGGGCGAGCTCCGAGCGCTTGATGAAGGTGGTGAAGTCGGTACCGGCGATCTTCACCTCGATACCGCTCTCCTTCACTTCGAGCACTTCGCAGGTCACGACCGCGCCCTTCTTGACATCGCCCGGCTCGGCGAAGGGGTCGCCTTCGAGCTGCTTGATGCCGAGCGAGATGCGCTCCTTCTCGACGTCCACGTCGAGCACCACGGCCTTCACCATGTCGCCCTTCTTGTAGTTGTCGATCACCTGCTCGCCCGGAAGCTTCCAGTCGAGGTCGGAGAGGTGGACCATGCCGTCGACGTCGCCCTCGAGGCCCAGGAACAGACCGAACTCGGTCTTGTTCTTGACCTCGCCCTCGACAACCGAACCGGTCGGGTGACCTTCGACGAAGACCTCCCAGGGGTTGCGCATGGTCTGCTTGAGGCCGAGCGAGATGCGGCGCTTGACGGAGTCGACTTCCAGCACCTGCACGTCGACTTCCTGCGAGGTCGACACGATCTTGCCGGGGTGCATGTTCTTCTTGGTCCACGACATCTCGGAGACGTGGATCAGGCCTTCGATGCCCGGCTCGAGCTCGACGAACGCACCGTAGTCGGTGATGTTGGTGACGCGGCCGGTGAAGCGGGCACCCAGCGGGTACTTGGCTTCGATGCCCTGCCACGGATCGTCCAGCAGCTGCTTCATGCCCAGCGAGATGCGGTGCGTCTCGTGGTTGATCTTGATGATCTTGACCTTCACGGTCTGGCCGATCGAGAGCACCTCGGTCGGGTGGTTGACGCGGCGCCACGCGATGTCGGTGACGTGCAGCAGGCCGTCGATGCCGCCGAGGTCAACGAACGCACCGTAGTCGGTGATGTTCTTGACCACGCCGTCGATGACCTGACCCTCTTCGAGGTTCTGGACCAGCTCCTGACGCTGCTCGGCGCGGGTCTCTTCCAGAACCGTGCGGCGGGACACCACGATGTTGCCGCGGCGGCGGTCCATTTTGAGGATCTGGAACGGCTGCGAGTTGTTCATCAGCGGCGCAACGTCGCGGATCGGACGGATGTCGACCTGCGAGCGCGGCAGGAAGGCCACGGCACCGTCGAGGTCGACGGTGAAGCCGCCCTTGACCTGGTTGAAGATGACGCCGTTGACCTTTTCGTTGTTCTGGAACGCCTTCTCGAGCTTGCCCCAGCTCTCTTCGCGGCGCGCCTTGTCACGCGACAGCACGGCTTCGCCGAGGGCGTTCTCGATGCGATCGAGGAACACTTCCACCTCGTCGCCGACCTTGAGATCGGAGTCACGGCCGGGGCCGGAAAATTCGCGAAGGGCAACGCGGCCCTCGGTCTTCAGGCCGACGTCGATGACGGCCATGTCCTTTTCAATTGCAACCACCTTGCCCTTGATGACGGAGCTTTCCTGCAGGTTGCCACCTGCGAAGGACTCGTCGAGCATCGCGGCGAAATCGTCACGCGACGGGCTATAGGTATCAGCAGAAGTCGAAGCCATTTGTTCTCCAGTTGCGGAAGTCTTGCCGGCCGTTGGGTTCAAGGGCGCATCGCACACGCAGTGTCGGAAGGTCCGCAAAACCTTCGAGCGACCGCTCGCTGCTCCGGCCTGAAGGCGGAACAGCGGAGGCGGGCCGGCTGAGGCCCGCGCGTTAGATACGTGAAAATCTTATGTCCGGAGCCTGGATCGCGCCGGCCCCCAAACAGGGACCGGAAGTATCGACCTCAAAGAGCGGGAGCGGGCGCTTCCTCCAGTGACGGCAGCGGCTTAACCCCGCGACCGGCCCGCTCGGACAGCCTCGATAATGTCGATGGCGGCCCGGACGCCGCCTTCTATATCCAGTTGGGAGTTATCTAGCAAGTAAGCATCCGGGGCCGGTTTTAAAGGCGCAATCGGCCGGTTTTTGTCGCGTTCGTCGCGGCGGATGATGTCGGCGAGCACCGCGGCCTCGTCGGCGTCCTCGCCCCTGGCCCTCGCTTCCATGGTGCGGCGGCGCGCGCGGACCTTGGGATCGGCCACGACGAAAATCTTCACGTCGGCATGAGGACAGATCACGGTTCCAATATCCCGGCCGTCGAGCACCGCGCCGGGCGGATCGGCGGCGAATTGCCGCTGGAAATTGAGCAGGACCTCCCGAACCCTGGGGATCGCCGAGACGATCGAGGCGCCCTCGCCGGCCTCCTGGGTCTTCAGGGCGGGATTGCCGAACTTTTCGGGGTCGAGCTCCAAGGCAGCCTGCACCGCGGCCGCCTCGTCCCGGAGATCATGACCGGACTGCATCAGGGCATAGGCCACCGCGCGGTAGATCACGCCGGTATCGAGATGACGATAGCCGTAATGGTGGGCGAGACGCTTGCCCAGCGTGCCCTTACCCGAGGCCGCGGGCCCGTCGATGGCGATAATCATGAAAACTCGGCCCCAAGCGAACGCATCATCGGAATGAAATCCGGGAAACTGGTGGCGATGAAGGCGGTGTCGTCGACGGTCACCGGCTGGTCGGAGGCGCAGCCCATCACCAGCGCCGACATCGCGATGCGATGATCCATGTGGGTTGCGACCGTGCCGCCGCCGGGGACATGGCCGCGACCCTCGACGATCAGGTCGTCGCCGGAGACCTCGACCTTGACACCGTTGACGCGCAGCATGGCGGCGGTGGCCTCCAGGCGATCGGATTCCTTGACGCGCAGCTCCTGCAGGCCGCGCATGATGGTGGTGCCTTCGGCGAAGGACGCCGCCACCGCCAGCACCAGATATTCGTCGATCATCGAGGGCGCGCGCTCCGGTGGCACCACGACGCCGCGCAGCTTTGATGCGCGCACGCGCAAGCGCGCCATCGGCTCGCCGGCATCGCCGCGCACTTCACTCTCCTCGATGAAGCCGCCCATTTCGCGCAGCGTGCTGAACAGGCCAGTGCGCAGCGGATTGGTCATGACGTCGGGCAGCACGATGTCGGAGCCTTCGACGATCAGCGCAGCGACGATCGGGAACGCCGCCGAAGAGGGATCGGCGGGCACGACGACATCGGCGCCGTGCAGCTCGGGCTGGCCGACCAGCGCAATGCGGCGGCCGTGCTGGCCTTCCTGCGCCGAGGTGATGTCCGCGCCAAAATGCTTCAGCATCAACTCGGTGTGGTCGCGGCTGGCCTCGGTCTCGATGACAGTGGTCGTGCCCGGCGCGGCGAGGCCCGCCAGCAGCACGGCCGACTTGATCTGGGCCGAGGCAACCGGGGTCTTGTAGGTGATCGGCAGCGGATCGCGCGCGCCCTGGAGGGTCAGCGGCAGACGCCCGCCCTCGCCGCCGGAGATGACCTTCGCACCCATCTTTTCCAGCGGATCGAGGATCCGGCGCATGGGCCGGCTGCGCAGCGAGGCGTCGCCGTCGAACACCGCCGAAATGGAGCAACCGGCGACGGCGCCCATGACCAGCCGGCAGCCGGTGCCGGAGTTGCCGAAATCCAGCGCCGCGTTGGGCTGGGCGAAGCCTCCGACGCCCACGCCGTTGACCTTCCACGCAAAATCACCGGTCCGCTCGACCCTGGCGCCCAGCGCCTGCATCGACTTGGCGGTGTTGAGGACGTCCTCGCCTTCCAGCAGGCCCGAAATCCGGGTCTCGCCGACCGCGAGCGCGCCCAGGATGAGGGCGCGGTGCGAGATCGACTTGTCCCCGGGCACCCGTACTTTCCCGGTCAGGGGGCCGCTGGCGCGAGACTGCAGCGGTCTCGGTTGATCGGAATGGGTCACGATTGTGTCCTTGGATAGGCCCTATGGGCTGGCGCGCAGGTACCACATGGTCCGCGCCCCGTCACGGGCATGTCTTTCTCCCGTAATGCGCTATTGACAGCGGGCCGCCAACTAGCCAAGTGAAGCACCGCTTTTCAGACATTCCCAGGATTCCTGCCGTGGCCAAGTCCGAACTCGGAACCAAACGTATTTGCCCGACCACGGGCAAGAAATTCTATGACCTCAACAAGAATCCGGTGATCTCGCCCTATACCGGCGAGGTGGTGCCGATCGCCCCGATCGCTCCCGCGCGTGCGCCCCGCGGCGCTGAAGCCCGCAGCATGGCCCAGGACACCGCGCCGGAGCCGGCGGAGGCCGAAGAGTTGGTCTCCCTCGAGGAGGCCGATGCCGAGGAGAACACCGGCAAGGTCAAGGCCGTCGTGCCCGAATCGGAGGACGATATCGAGGTCGACGAGACCCTCGACGACGATGATGACGATGATTCGACCTTCATTGCCGACGAAGAAGAGGGCGATGAGGACGTGACCGACATCATTGGTGATGTCGGAGGTGACGAAGAGACTTGAGATCAGTCCTGATCTGTGAAAAAGGGTGCACCGCGCGAGTCACCAGGCTCGCCGGTTTGTGGGGGATCCTCCGGGATCGTCCCATTTAAGGACTAAGGGGCCATAGCTCAGCTGGGAGAGCGCTTGCATGGCATGCAAGAGGTCGGCGGTTCGATCCCGCCTGGCTCCACCAGCCTTCGCTCGCTTCGCGAGCTACGGCTGGGCAAGTCCAGGGAAGTCCCTTGTAGCGAAGTGAGCGAAGGCTGCCCCGCCATAGCCCGAAGGGCGACGGCGGCCCGCCTGGCGAAGCATAGTGCTGGCGAAGTACCTCACACGTCGAAATATGGGCCTTGACGAATTCGGACCTATTTTGCTTTCGATGACGCCGCAGGCGCTGTTGCATTCGAGCGATATCTGAAATCTGGTTCGGGGCGAGCATTCGCAAAGAAACATTTTTGATCGCGCGTGACCGACCCCTACTCCCCGATCACCGCATTCAGCCGATCCCGCAACGCGACGATCTCGTCCTTCATCGCGACCAGTTCCGACACCGAGCAGTCCGACGCCGCCAGGATCGACTGCGGCACGGTGCGCGCTTTCTCCTTCAGCGCATGGCCCTGCGTCGTCAATGCGATCAGGACCTGGCGTTCGTCCTTGCGCGAGCGGGTGCGCTTGACGAGATGGGCGGCCTCGAGCCGCTTGAGCAGCGGGGTCAATGTGCCCGAATCCAGGAACAGCTTTTCGCCGATCTCCTTGATCGGCACGTCGTCGCGCTCCCACAGCACCAGCATCACCAGATATTGCGGATAGGTCAGGCCGAGCCGGTCGAGCAGCGGCTTGTAGACGCGGTTGAAGGCGTGCGCGGCGGAATAGACTGCGAAGCAGATCTGGTTGTCGAGCCGCTGCGGGTCGAGGGTCGATAGTTTCCGGGCCATGGAGAATCTCACGCGTTTCTCCCATTCTGGGGCCGGCCGGCGAGACATTCAATTGCGAACAATTAAATGTGAGGCATGCCGATTTAGATTGCGCGCAATCTAATTGCCGGCGATAAAGATCGCGCCCCGACCCTGAAACACCCAAGGAGACGAAAATGTCCGTGAACGTGCTCTACAAGACCAGCGCCAAGGCCACCGGCGGCCGCGACGGCCATGCTGCGACCCTCGACGGCGCGCTCGACGTCAAGCTCGCCACCCCGAAGGAGCTCGGTGGCGGTGGCGGCGCCGGCAACAATCCCGAGCAGCTGTTCGCGGCCGGCTATGCCGCCTGCTTCATCGGCGCGATGAAGTTCGTATCCTCGCAGGGCGGCCCCAAGGTTCCCGCTGATGCATCCGTCACCTCGACCGTCGGCATCGGCCCGCGCTCCGAGGGCGGCTTCGGCCTCGATATCGACCTCGCCGTCTCGCTGCCGGGCCTTGCCCGCGCGGAGGCCGAAGCGCTGGTCGCCAAGGCGCACCAGGTGTGCCCGTACTCCAATGCCACGCGCGGCAATGTCGACGTTCGCCTGACGGTCGTCTGATCGGATCGGCGGAGTTGGCTGGCCCGGGACCCCCCTTGGGCCGGCCGCTTCCGCTTGATTTGCCACCTCGCGGGATGGCCGCGCGGGGGCGCATACGGCCCCACGCGCGGGCCCATTGCTGGCGCAAACAAACCTCGCTAGGCCTGTGATCCAATGATCGACACAGGGGAAGCGAAGGCATGACCGAAGCAGCAACGGGCGCAATGAGTGGACTGCGCGTCATCGATCTCACGCGCGTGCTCGGCGGTCCCTACTGCACCCAGATCCTCGCCGACCACGGCGCCGACGTCATCAAGGTCGAGCCGCCGGCAGGTGACGAGGTGCGCGAATGGGGCCCTCCCTTCCACGAGGAGGACGCGGCCTATTTCGTCGGCATCAACCGCAACAAGCGCTCGATCGGCCTCGACCTCGCTTCCGAAGGCGGCCGCGTCGTGCTGCTGAAGATGCTGGAGACGGCCGACGTCCTGATCGAGAATTTCAAGCCGGGCACGCTGGAGAAATGGGGCATCGGCAACGATGTGCTCAGCGAGAAATTCCCGCGCCTCGTGCATTGCCGGATCTGCGGCTTCGGCGCCGACGGGCCGCGCGGCGGCAATCCCGGCTATGATGCCATCATCCAGGCCATGACCGGCATGATCGCGGCGACCGGCTCGCCGGAGAGCGGGCCGATGCGGATCGGCGTGCCCTTGGTCGACATCACCACCGGCCTCTATGCGGCGATCGGCATCCTGATGGCACTTTCCGAGCGGCAGCGTTCGGGCAAGGGCCAGTTTCTGGAGACGACGCTATACGAGACCGGCCTTGCCATCATGCATCCGCACACCGCCAACTATTTCATGCATGGCAAGCCGCCCTCGCTCACCGGCAACGAGCATCCGAACCTCGTGCCCTACGCGATCTTCCCGACCAAGACCGACAACATCTTCATCGGGGTCGGCAATGACGGCACCTTCCGCAAGCTCGCCAAGGAGATCGGCAAGCCCGAGCTCGGCACCGATCCGCGCTTTGCCCGCAACAAGGACCGCATCGCCAATCGCGAGGCGCTTCGCGCCGAGCTCGCCGCGGTGTTCAGCCGGCACGAGGCCGAGCCGCTGTGCAATCGCCTGCTCGCGGCGGGCCTGCCCGCAGGTCCCGTGCAGAAGATCGACCAGGCGTTGACGAACCCGCACACGATCTACCGTGGCGATATTATCGAGAAGGACTGGTACAAGGGCGTGGCCTCCCCGATCCGCCTCGATCGCAGCAAGCCGAGCCTGCGCCGCGTGCCGCCGAAGTTCAGCCAGCACGCAGCCGAGGTGCTGGGCGAGTTCGGCTACTCCAAATCCGAGATCGACGCGATGGTCGCAAAGGGCACCGTCTGCGGCCCCGAGCGCAAGCGCTGAGCCAAGACACAGATCGAGCGACAGCGCAGGTGCGCTCCCTTCCCGCTTGCGGGAGAGGGTCGGGGAGAGGGGGTCGCCGCAGCGGGACAATCCCTAGAGGAGAAAGCCTCACCCGCGCCTTCGGCGCGACCTCTCCCGCAAGCGGGAGAGGTTAAGGAAGTCCGGAGCCGATCGTTTGCCTCGCATCATCCAATGCCGCACTGCGGCGCGCGCACGCATGTGCGGCGCGAACGGCTGCGGCTGGCAGCGCCGCATTCGCCTATTTGACGGCTTCCCTTTTCCCGCGCTTGCCGCTTTCGTTTCGGCCGCTTACACAGTCATGTGAACGTCATATGGCGCTGCTAGCGCAAGCGCTTCTTGAGTGACGGGCAAGGGAGGTTTTCTTGATGGCTCTTCGACATTTTGGCGCGGCTGCTGCTGTTGCACTCACGGTTGGTCTCGGCGCCTCGCCGGCCCTGGCCGTGACCGAAATCCAGTGGTGGCATGCGATGACCGGCGCCAACAACGACGTTATCGTCAAGCTCGCCAACGACTTCAACGCGTCGCAGACCGACTACAAGGTGGTCCCGACCTACAAGGGCAGCTACCCCGACACGATGAACGCCGGCATCGCCGCGTTCCGCGCCGGCAACGCCCCGCACATCATGCAGGTGTTCGAAGTCGGCACCGCAACCATGATGGCCGCGACCGGCGCCGTGAAGCCGGTCTACAAGCTGATGGCCGAGACCGGCGAGAAGTTCGATCCGAAGGCCTACCTGCCCGCGATCACCGGCTACTACTCGACCTCGAAGGGCGAGATGCTCTCGTTCCCCTTCAACTCATCGTCCACCGTCACGTGGATCAATCTCGATGCGCTCAAGAAGGCCGGCATCGCCGAGCCGCCGAAGACCTGGCCGGAAGTCTTCGACGACGCGAAGAAGCTCAAGGCCGCCGGCTACACCACCTGCGGCTTCTCCGGCTCGTGGGTCACGTGGGTCAATCTCGAGCAGCTCTCGGCCTGGCACAACGTGCCGCTCGCCAGCAAGGCCAACGGCCTCGACGGCTTCGACACCGTGCTTCAGTTCAACGGTCCACTCCAGGTCAAGCATCTCGAAAACCTGGTCGAGCTCCAGAAGGACAAGACCTACGATTATGCCGGCCGCACCAACACCGGCGAGGGTCGCTTCACTTCCGGCGAGTGTCCGATCTATTTGAGCTCCTCGTCGTTGTTCGCAAACATCAAGGCGCAGGCCAAGTTCGCCTTCACCGCCGTCCCGATGCCCTACTATCCCGACGTGCAGGGCGCGCCGCAGAACTCGATCATCGGCGGCGCTTCGCTCTGGATCATGGGCGGCAAGCCGGCCGATGAATACAAGGGCGTGGCAAAGTTCCTGACGTTCCTGTCGGACACCGACCGCCAGGTCTGGATCCACAAGGCCTCCGGTTATCTGCCGATCACGAAGGCCGCCTACGACAAGGCCAAGGCCGAAGGCTTCTACAAGGATCAGCCTTATCTCGAAACGCCGCTGCTCGAATTGACCAACAAGGAGCCGACCGACAATTCGCGGGGCTTGCGCCTCGGCAACATGGTGCAGCTCCGCGACGTCTGGTCGGAGGAGATCGAGCAGGCACTCGCCGGCAAGAAGACTGCCAAGCAGGCGCTGGACGCCGCGGTCGAACGCGGCAACACGATGCTGCGGCAGTTCGAAAAGACCGCCGCGAAGTAAGGCGACTGGCGGCAGGCCGAACACCCGGCCTGCCGCTTCCGGGGCATCATGCAAAAGCAAGCCATTTTCCAATCGAAGCTATTACCCTACGCGCTGGTTGCGCCGCAGCTCGCGATCGTCCTGATTTTCTTCTATTGGCCGGCCCTGCAGGCGGCGGTTCAATCGTTCCTGCTCCAGGACGCCTTCGGCCTCTCGACCAGCTTCGTCTGGTTCGACAATTACATCGAGCTGTTGAGGGAGCCCGCTTATTTCGAGGCGGTCGTCCGCACCTTCTTCTTCTCGTTCGCCATCGCGATCTCGTCGCTGTCGTTTGCACTGCTGCTCGCCGTGATGGCCGACAAGCCGCTGCGCGGCTCGATGCTCTACCGCACGCTGCTGATCTGGCCCTATGCGGTAGCACCGCCCGTGGTCGGCGTGCTCTGGATCTTCATGCTGCATCCCTCGCTCGGCGTGATCTCGCGCTACCTGCGCGCCGCCGGTGTCGACTGGAATCCGCTGCTGGACGGCAATCAGGCCGCGGGTCTCATCATCCTCGCCGCCGCGTGGAAGCAGATCTCGTATAACTTCCTGTTCTTCCTCGCCGGCCTGCAGGCGATCCCGAAAAGCGTGTTCGAGGCCGCCGCGATCGACGGCGCGCGGCCGATGCGCAGGTTCTGGACCGTGACCTTCCCGCTGCTGTCGCCGACCATCTTCTTCCTGCTGGTCGTCAACATCGTCTACGCCTTCTTCGACACGTTCGGCATCATCGACACCATGACCCGCGGCGGTCCCGGCACCTCGACGGTGACGCTGGTCTACAAGGTCTACTCGGACGGCCTGCTCGGCGGCAATCTCGGTAGCTCCGCGGCGCAATCGGTGATCCTGATGATCATGGTCATCGTGCTCACCGGCATCCAGTTCCGCTTCGTCGAACGCAAGGTGACGTACTGATGGTCGAGGACGAGGGCATCAGGCGCTACGTCGCCCATTTCATCCTCTGGATCGGAATCGCGATCGTCGCATTCCCGGTCTACATCGCGATCGTCGCCTCGACCCAGGACAACGCCCTGATCGCGAACGGCCAGATGTCGCTGCTGCCGGGCGGCCACTTCTTCGAGGTCTACTACCAGACCATCTTCGTCGGCACGAGCGGCGCGACCCGCGAGCCCGTCGGCAACATGATGCTGAACTCGCTGGTGATGGCGCTGGCGATCGCGATCGGCAAGATCGCGATCTCGATCATCTCGGCCTACGCGATCGTGTATTTCCGCTTTCCTTTCCGGATGTCGATCTTCTGGATCATCTTCATCACGTTGATGCTGCCGGTCGAGGTCCGCATCTACCCGACCTACAAGATCGTCGCCGACCTGCACATGCTCGACAGCTATGCGGGCCTGGCGCTGCCGCTGATCGCCTCGGCCACGGCGACGCTGCTGTTCCGCCAGTTCTTCATGACCGTGCCTGACGAGCTGCTCGAGGCCTCGCGCATCGACGGCGCCGGCCCCTTGCGCTTCTTCTGGGATACGCTGCTGCCGCTGTCGCGCACCAACATGGCGGCGCTATTCGTGATCCTGTTCATCCTCGGCTGGAATCAATATCTCTGGCCGCTGCTCATCACCACCCGCGACGACATGCAGACCATCCAGGTCGGCATCCGCAAGATGATCACCACCACCGACGCGCTGACCGAATGGCCGATCGTGATGGCGACCGCCGTGCTGGCCATGCTGCCGCCGGTGTTCGTCGTCCTCGCCATGCAGAAGCTGTTCGTGCGCGGCCTGGTCGAGACGGAAAAGTAACAAGCGAGTTTTCATGGCCAACGTCACCCTGCGCAACGTCCGCAAGACCTACACCGGCGGCTTCGAGGCAATCAAAGGCGTCGACGTCGATGTCGCCGACGGGCAGTTCTGCGTGCTGGTCGGACCAAGCGGCTGCGGCAAGTCCACGCTGCTGCGCATGGTCGCTGGCCTCGAGACCGTCACCGGCGGCGAGATCGACATCGGCGGCCGCGTCGTCAACCAGATCGAGCCGGCCGACCGCGACATCGCGATGGTGTTCCAGAACTACGCGCTCTATCCGCATATGAGCGTCTACAACAACATGGCCTACGGCCTGCGCAACCGCGGCATGGCCGAAGCCGAGATCAAGACCCGCGTCGAGGAAGCCGCGCGCGTGCTCGAGCTCTCCGCCATGCTGGAGCGCAAGCCGCGCCAGCTCTCCGGCGGCCAGCGCCAGCGCGTCGCCATGGGCCGCGCCATCGTGCGCCAGCCGAAGGTGTTTTTGTTCGACGAGCCGCTGTCGAATCTCGACGCCAAGCTGCGCATCGCGATGCGGGTCGAGATCCGCAAATTGCAGCGCCGCCTGAACACGACGTCGATCTACGTCACTCACGACCAGCTCGAGGCGATGACCCTCGCCGACATTCTGGTTGTGATGAACGGCGGCCAGGTCGAGCAGGTCGGCAATCCCCTGGCAATCTACGAGAAGCCGGCGACCACTTTCGTGGCCTCCTTCATCGGCGCGCCGCCGATGAATCTGATGTCGACGCGCCCCGACGAGATCAAGTCGCAGCTGGACGGCGCCGCTGACGAGGCCGGCATCGTCGGCATCCGCCCCGAGGATTTCGTCATCACCGACCAGACGCCTGCCGGCGGTGTCGCATTGCCGCTGACCGTGGAGGCCATCGAGCGCGTCGGCGCCGAGACCTTCGTCTACGGCTCCCGCGAGCAGGAAGACCAGCGCGTCGCCGCCACCCCTGGCGAGCTGCCGCCCGGCGAGGTCATCGTTCGCATCCCCGGAACCGACGCGCCCGCCATCGGCCAGAAGATCCGCGTCGCGGCGGTACGGGCGAAGCTGCATTTGTTCAGCGGCGACGGGCGGACTCGGATCGAGGCCTGACGGGTTCCGGCGCCTGCTCCATCAAGAAGCGCGAAAACAACCCCATGCACAGTAGCAGGGGGTCTGTTTTCATTGGGATAAATCGCCCCGCGGATTCGTCCTGCCGGCGCTTCTCGGGTCACGACGAATTGTAAGCATTTTGTGCGATGGCAGAGCCGTGGGCGGCGAAGCGGCCCATCCACAGCCCCCCGGCTACGTCCTTGAACCCACAAGCGGATATGCCCATATTGCTGACCAAGGGGTGCCTTGATGGGCCCCGAAACACCAAAGTCGCTTCGAGAGGACTTTGTAAACTATGTCTCGTGTTCCCACGTTATCCAGTCCGTTCCTGCTGGGCTTCGACGAGATCGAGCGCGTGCTCGACCGCGTCGTCAAGGGCGCCGACGGCTACCCTCCCTACAATATCGAGAGGTGTGACCGTGCGGACGGCCAACCCGAGCGCTTACGCATCACGCTGGCGGTCGCCGGCTTCACCCGCGACCAACTCGATGTAACCATTGAGGAAAACCAGCTCGTGATCCGCGGGCGGCAGCAGGACGACAAGACCCGGCAATACATCCATCGCGGCATCGCCGCGCGCCACTTCCAGCGCACCTTCGTGCTGGCGGAGGGGATGCTGGTGCTGGGTGCGGATCTGAAGAACGGGTTGTTGTCGATCGACCTCGCCCGGCCTGAACCGGAGAGGATCGTTAAGACAATCGCTATCAATGAGCACGAATAATGGAACGAGTAGCGGACTCGACCGCTTAGTTCGTCAGAGGAGTCGAGACCATGAGTGAAGGTCACGTTGCGTTCGAATACGAAGCCAAGAACGTCTCTCCGGAGACGCTGGCAACCCTGGGCGAAGGCCATATCGCCTATGTGAAGCAGATCCGTTCCGAGGACGTACCGGACCTGTTCCCCGAGGCGCCCAAGATTGCGCCGGGCCTCAAGCTCTTCGCGCTCCACGCCGCCGACGGCACGCCGATCATGCTGACCGACAGCCGCGAAGCCGCGATCGCCAACGCCTGGAGCAACGAGCTGCAAGCCGTCAGCGTGCACTGAGCGCGCGTCGCACGCCGCATCGGTAAGTTTTAAGCGGGCATGCCTTCGCAGGAAGGCATGCCCGTTTTCACGTGAGAACCGTCAGTGCTTGGTCTTGCGCAGACAACTTAACCACCCGAGCGACCCGCCAGCCGCGCACGGATATCCGGCTTCAGCACTTTGCCGACCTTGGAGCGGGGCAGATCGCCCCAGACTTCGATCTGCTTCGGTGTCTTGACGCTGCCGATCCTCTGCTTGACGAAAGCCGCCAGCGCCGTCGCATCGACGCGCTGGCCGGCGCGGGGCTGCACCACGGCCACGATCCGTTCGCCCCACTTCGGATCGGGCAGCCCGATCACGGCGCAATCCTGCACCGCCTCGTGCGCCCGCAGCGCGTTCTCGACCTCGATCGAGTAGACGTTGAACCCGCCGGTGATGATCATGTCCTTGGCACGATCGACGATATAGAGGTAGCCGTCGCCGTCGATGTAGCCGATGTCGCCGGTGTGGTGCCAGCCATGCGCGGAGGCCTCCGCCGTGGCCTCGGGATTTTTGTAATAGCCCTCCATCACCAGCGAGCCGCGGACCACGATCTCGCCGCGTGCGCCTGTCGGCAGCAGATTGCCGTCACCATCCATGATGCCGGCCTGCACCAGCGGACTGATCCGCCCGGCCGAAGCAAGGCGCTCCATCGCGATCGTGCCGTCGGCATTGTAATGCTCCTCTGGGGCCATCATCGAGATCATCATCGGCGCTTCGGTCTGACCGAACAACTGCGCCATCGGCCCGATACGCCGGAGCGCCTCCGCAAGCCGTGTGGCCGAGATCGGCGCCGCGCCGTACCAGAAGCATTGCAGCGATTCGAGGGTGGCGGAGTCGAGCTTGGGATGATCGAGCAGCATGTAGATCACGGTCGGCGGCAGGAAGGTGTGCGTTACATGGTAGCGCGCGATCAGGTCGAGGAATTCGGCGATGTCGGGGTGATGCATGATCACGATGCGGCCACCGAGCGCCATGATCGGGAAACACAGCACGCCGGCCGCGTGGGTCAACGGTGCGAGCGCGAGATAGACCGGGCGGCCATTGAACGGATAGCCCATCAGCGTCAGTGCCGTCATGGCCTCGATGTTGCGGCCCGACAGCATGACCCCCTTCGGCTTGCCGGTGGTGCCGCCGGTGCCGGGAATCATGGCGAGATCGTCGACCGTCTCCCGTTGATAGGGGTCGTCGGCGAGGCCGGCGAGCCAGCTGTCGAACGAGGGTGCGAAGGGTAACTCGGCATCGAGGCAGACGAGGGCGCGCAGCTTCGGCAGCTCTGCACGCACCGCCTCGACCATCGGCGCAAAGCTTGAATGAAACAGCAGCAGGCTGCAGTCGAATTGGTCGAGGATGATCCGGTTTTCGGCCGCCTCGTTGCGCGGATTGATCGGGCACCAAACCAACCCCGCGCGGGAAAGGCCGAACACGCAGGCAAAGGCGAGCGGATCGTTGCCGGAGAGGATCGCGACCTTCTCGCCGGGCGCGATGCCCGATCGGTCGAGCCCGCGCGCGACGCGATAGCTGAGCTGCTGCACCTCGCGATAGCTGAGGTCGCGTCCATCCATGGTGAGGCACGGCGCATCGGGGCCGAGCGAGGCACCTTTGTCCAGGTAATCGATTAAGCGCATGGTCGCCCCCGAAGTGGCAGCGGGTGACGCGACAAGCCGCGCCACCCGCGATTTAGTTAATCGTGTACGGTCAGAACAGGCTTGCTGACCAGCCCGAAGCTGCGCAATTGCCCGAGCAGCTCGCGATGGCCGAAGGCTTGGCAGCCGGAGGCGAAGCCCACGCGCTTCGGCGGCTGCTGCAGCAGGTGCGCCGCGGCATAGGCCTGCAGCAAGCCGGTCTGCTTGTAATTGCTGTTGCCGTTGATGACGCAGTGCGCGCGCCCCAACGGGCCGGAAGCATGCACCGAATCCAGCGACTTGTTGACACGCGGGTTCTCGCGCGGCGGCATGGTGTTCATGACGCCGGCGGCGGTCTGGGCCAGCGCGGCGTAGCGGTCGTCGGGGTTCATGTCCTTGGTCGCCTCCAGCGCGGCAGCGACGATCTGCGGCACGCCCAGCATCAGGGCGCGATTGAACACGCCGCCCAGCACCTTGACGTTGGCCACGCGCGGATCGCGCTTGAACCACACCGGATGCGAGGTCCCGCCCCAGGGCAGCGCCAGCGCCAACTCATGCTGGCCGGGGATGGCGAGGTTGTAGAGGCCGGCATCGGGCAGATGCTCGACATATTTGTTCTGCTCCAGATAGTAGGCCTTGGCCATCGCGGCATTGACCAGGATGGTCTGCGTCGAGGCGATGGTCGGGCTGCCGCCCCAGAACACGGCGATATCGAGCGTATCGAGACCGGGCGTCTCCAGGCACAGCTGCGCGGCGATCTCGCCGGTGGTGTACATCTGTGCGATGCCGGGCGCGAGCAGCAGGCCGGCATTGGCGAACTTCGTGCCCCACTCCTGCTCGAGCGTGATCAGCCAGTCCTGCTCGCCTGTCGTGTCGGTGTAGTGGCATCGGGAAGCCCAACACGCCTGCACCACCTCGCCGCCGAACCTGGCGAAGGGGCCCACGGTGTTGAGCACCACCGAGGCGCCGTTGAACAACTCCGACAGTGCGCTCACGGTGTGTGGCACTTCCACCACCTCGTAGTCGGCGGTCTCGATGCCGGCCACGTTCGCCTTCATCGCGGCATTGAGTTTCTCGGCACTGCGGCCGGCGGCGATGAAGGGGATGTTGTACTCACGTAAATACTCGCAGACCAGCCGGCCGGTGTAGCCGGACGCGCCATAGACGATAACGGGCTTCTTCGCGCTCATTGCGTTCCTCCGAAATGTTCGTTGTCAGGTTTGCAGCTTACATGCCCATGCCGCCATCGACCGGCAGTCCGATGCCGGTGATGAAGCGCGCCTCGTTCGAGCACAGGAACACCGCGGCGTCGGCGATGTCGCCGACCTCGGCGAGCTTGCCGAGAGGCGTTTGCTCCACCACCGAGCCGACGGCGGCGTTGACGTCGGGCGCGAGACCGATCTTCACGATGTCGTTGGCCAGCTGCATACCCATGTCGGTCGGGATCAGGCCCGGATAGATGCAGTTGACGCGCACGCCATAACCGAGCTTGCCGGCCTCCATCGCAGCGACCCTGGTCATGCGATCGACCGCGGATTTTGTGCCGGAATAGACCGCGATGCTCGGGAAGGCGATCGTCGCCGCGACGGAGGCGATGTTGACGACCGCGCCGCCCTTTCCCGCCGCTCCGCCCGGCCGCATCGCGCGGAAGGCGTGCTTCATGCCGAGCACGGTGCCGACGATGTTGACGTCGCACATCCGCCGCGCGTCCTCGGCTCTGATCTCGCTGACCAGCGAGGTGATCTCGATGCCGGCATTGTTGATGAGGATGTCGTAGCCGCCGAGGGTGGCGACGGTCTTGGCCACCGCCCGCTCCCATTGCGCGTCGTCGGTGACGTCGAGCTGGACGAAGCCCGTCGCGACATCTTCCTTCGCGATTCCCGCTGCACTGGCGCGGCCGGCGTCCTCCAGAATGTCGGCGATCATGATCGAGGCGCCGGCACGCGCCAACGCCTGTGCAATGCCCGCGCCGATTCCCCGGGCACCCCCGGTGACGAGGGCTTTCCTGCCTGCAAGGCTCTTCCCACTCATGACGCACTCCTCCGTTGCTGGTGATTGATTCGTGCTGCGCCACCAGGCGCGCACCAGGTCGATGAGCGCAGGCCTTTCGGGCGCCCAGCGAAGCGTTCCTCCATGGTCGGACGTCTTGACGACTGTCAAAATTATTGACGCGAGCCTCCGCCAGAAACTTGACATTTGTCAAGATCGAATTTGACAGTTGTCTAGGGAAGTGGTTGTGAGGAGGCGGAGCTATTCCGCGGTCGACGCGGTATAGGTGCTTGCAATACGGGACTGAGGAAAGAACGAGATGGCGCGGCAGGTGACAGGGGCGGCCCGGCGTGTGGCAGATGCGGCCGAGGTGCTGCGCGACGAGAAGTTCAACGCACGGCGCATCGAGCTTGCGGAGGCCGCGCTCGAAACCCTCGGAGAGCTCGGCTTCGCCCGCACCAGCCTGCGGGAGATCGCGCAGAACTCGGCGTTCACGCACGGCGTGTTCCACTATTATTTCAGCGACAAGCTCGACCTGATCTGCTGCTGCGTGCGCCACTACAAGGCGAAGTGCGTGACGCGATATGACGAGGTCGTCGCAACGGCAACGAGCCGCGACGAATTGACGGAGGGCTTCCTCGCCAAGCTCGCAGCAACGCTGCAGAACGAAGCCCGCATGCACCGGCTTTGGTACGATTTGCGCTCGCAGGCGATGTTCGAGGCGGCGTTCCGCAAGGACGTGCTCGAGATCGACAAGAGCCTGGAGGCGATGATCTGGCGCATCGGCTCGCGCTATGCCGAACTGGGCGGCAAGCGGCCGGCGTCGTCACCGGCGGCGCTCTATGCGCTGTTCGACGGCCTGTTCCAGAGCGCGCTGCTCAGACACCTCGCGGGTGACAAGAGGGCGATTCCCGAACTGCTCGACGAAGTCCGGCGCCTGCTGCCGACGGTCTGCTGACGCGCGGGGCAGCGCCCGCGAAGCGTCCGCGCCGTCATTGCGAGCGCAGCGAAGCAATCCAGAAACTTCCGGGAAGGGAGACTGGATTGCTTCGTCGCAAGGGCTCCTCGCAATCACGGAGCGCGGCGGCAGCGTGGCGCCTCTCTCGCGCATCATTTCACAAAGCCGAGCCCTTCGCGCGCGGTATCCACGGCCCATTTGTCGTTCGGCGGCAGCGCGAGCACGCTGTTGAAATCGGCGCGGGCATGGTTGCTGTCGGACATCAGCATGTAGAGAAGGCCGCGATTGGCGAGGGCATCCTAACTTTTGGAATCGAGTCGAAGCGCCTCGTTGTAGTCGGCGAGCGCGCGCTCGAAGTTAGTCGCAGATCGCGCGGTTCGGGTTCGAACGAACGAGGACGCGCCGTGCCTGTTTCCCAAAACGCCGAAACTCGAGCCAAGCCTCAAAGCGCTCCGCGACGCCGCCGGCACGCCGATCGCGCTGACCAGCGGTCGCGAATGCATGAAGCAACGAGCTGTAAGCCGTCCCGCGTGCACTGTTTTGAGCGAGGGTGTCTCCGCATCGTCATTGCGAGGAGCACTTGCGACGAAGCAATCCAGAAACTTTCCGGGAAGGGAGACTGGATTGCTTCGCTGCGCTCGCAATGACGGAGTGTGAGGTCACGGCGCGCCCAACTCTCGGGTCCCGAATGCGACGCAGCGCTTCGGTTCGCTGCCAACCACCCGATCGTCCCGGCGAATACGAGGAATGTCAGCAAGGGAGTATCCTCTTGCGAAGCTCGCCGCCAAGTCGTGGAGCAGGACTTCGGATCAGATCGGAACTCGCGGCGGAAGGCGCGGGCCTCCCGCACAGCTTGCGATCAAACCAACCCTATCAGAATCTAGGCCGCCGTCGCCGGCGGCAGTGCCAGCACTGAATAGATCGCCTGGGCATCGCGCGAGGCGCGGAGCTTCTTGGCGATGTCCTGGTCGCGGAGCAGGCGGGCGATGCGGGCGAGCGCCTTGAGGTGATCGGCGCCCGCGCCTTCGGGGGCGAGCAGCAGGAAGACCAGATCGACCGGCTGGCCGTCCATGGACTCGAAATCGATCGGGCGATCGAGGCGCGCGAACAGGCCGAAGATCTTCTCCAGCTTGGGCAGCTTGCCGTGGGGGATGGCGACGCCATAGCCGACCGCGGTGGTGCCGAGCTTCTCACGCTGCAGCAGCACCTCGAACACCGAGCGTTCGTTCTGCCCGGTGAGCTCGGCGGCCTTGGCCGCAAGCTCCTGCAGGGCCTGCTTCTTGTTGTTGACCTTCAATGCCGGGAGAATCGCCTCGGGTGCGACCAGATCGGTAATCGGCATGGAAGCTTTCCGAGGTGAATTAGACCGTCAGGTTCCGAATTAGCCAGCTTGATAGACCAAGCTGAGCCGGCGTCAATAACGTGAAGCAGGAGGGGGACTTAGCCCCGATCCTGATGTGGGGCGCTTCTACTCCAACGCAATCCCGGTGCCAACTGCTGCGTGCGGCTTTGCCCCGGTCATTGTTAAGGGCTGCGGATGATACGGGGTCCGATTGTCGGTCTAACCCTCCACCTTGCCGTCGGCCTTCCCGTCGGCCTTGGCCCCGGGCGGGTCGATCCAGCCCACATTGCCGTCGGCGCGGCGGTAAATGATGTTCACCCGGCCGCTCGAGCCGTGCTGGAATACCAGGCAGGGTGCCCCGCTGAGGTCGAGTTCCATGACGGCTTCGCTGACCGACAGCTGCTTCAGCGAGGTGGTGGCCTCGGCGATGATCACGGGGCTGTAGCCGGTGATCTCGTCCTCGTCCTCACCTTCGCCCGGCGCCTCCAGCACGTAGCTCGTGGCGTCGAGCGCGGCCAGCGCGGCACTGGCGACATGGGCCTTGCGGGCCGAGCGATCCTTGAGCCGGCTCTTGTAGCGCTTGAGGCGCTTCTCGATCATCAGGAGCGCCTGGTCGGCGCTGGCATAGGCGTCGGGCGCGTTCGAATCGGCCTCCAGCGTGATGCCCGAATCCAGATGCAACGCGCAGTCGGTGCGGAAGCCGAAGCCATCCTTGGAGAGCGTGATGTGGCCGGAATAATTGCCGTCGAAATATTTGCGCAGGACCTCTTCGGTCCGGTCGGTAACGCGGCCGCGCAGGGCCTCGCCGACGCTGACACTCTTTCCCGAAATTCGAAGGGTCATGTGATGCCTCGCTTGGTTACGCCGAGCTGCGATGACGCGTCATCGCGGCTGGGGTTGTTCCCTGCGCATGGTCCGCTCGGAAACCCGCTGGGCCCTTTTCCGGATCATGCGCATGCTTGGACCGGTCTCGATGGGGGATTGAGAGTAGCGCGATTTGGCGCGAGCGCAATCAGGCCGGCTCGGTGTTGCGGGAGCGATCGGACAGTGCGGAGGAGAGGACGTTACCAAGAGTGCTCTGCTTGTCGCGGCGGCGTTGCACCGAGGAAGGAATGCGCATGGCTTCGCGGTACTTCGCGACCGTGCGGCGGGCAATATCAATGCCCGAGGCCCGCAACCGTTCCACGATGGTGTCGTCCGACAGGATCGCGGAGGGCTCCTCCGAATCGATCAGCTGCTTGATGTGGTGGCGCACGGCTTCGGCCGAATGCGCCTCGCCACCGTCGGCCGAGGCGATCGAGGCCGTGAAGAAATATTTCAATTCGAATGTGCCGCGATTTGTCGCCATGTACTTGTTGGCGGTGACGCGCGACACCGTGGATTCATGCATCTGGATGGCGTCGGCGACGGCCTTCAGGTTCAGCGGCCGCAAATGCGCTACGCCGTGGGTGAAGAAGCCGTCCTGCTGGCGCACGATCTCGGTTGCAACTTTCAGGATGGTGCGGGCGCGCTGGTCGAGCGCGCGCACGAGCCAGGTGGCGTTCTGCAGTGCATCGGTGAAGTAGGACTTGTCGCCGTCCTTTCCGATCTTCTTCGACAGCTCGGAATAGTAGGTCTGGTTGACCAGCACGCGCGGCAAGGTGTCGCTGTTGAGTTCGACATGCCAGCCGCCGTCCGGACCCGGGCGGACATAGACATCGGGCACCATGGTCTGGAGTCGGGCCGAGCCGAACTTCATGCCGGGCTTGGGATTGAGGCGGCGGATCTCGCCGATCATGTCGGCGATGTCCTCGTCGTCGACGCCGCAGAGCTTGCGCAAGCTCGCGATGTCGCGCTTGGCGAGAAGGTCGAGGTGCTCGACCAGGGCCTGCATCGCCGGATCGTAGCGGTCGAGCTCGCGGAGCTGGATCGCCAGGCACTCGCTCAATGACCGCGCACAGACCCCAGGCGGGTCGAATTTTTGCAGCACGGCGAGGACGTCGTCCACCTCCTGCTGCGGCGCGCCAAGACGTTCGGCGGCCTGACCTAGATCGGGCGGCAGATAGCCGGCCTCGTCGACGAGGTCGATCAGGTACTGGCCGATCATGCGCTGCGCGGGTGCGGTGAAGGCGACCGAAAGCTGCTCGGCGAGATGGTCCGCGAGCGTTGTCTCGGCCGCGACAAAGGCTTCGAGATTGTAGTCTTCGTCACCCGAGGCGCCGCCGCCCCATTCGGTATAGGTGGTCGGTGCCGCGTCCTGGGCGTTGCGCGCCGCAGCCTCGGCCGGCTCCTCGGAGAAGACGTTGTCCAGGCCCGTGTCCAGGGTCTGCTCGATCTCGGCGCGGGTGCCGAGATCCTTGCTCATCCATTCTTCCTGGCCCGGCTCGAAGGCCTCGCCCGAACCACCGCCCGGCTCGTCGCCGCTGCTGCCGCCGAAGTCGTCGCCGTCGCTGAACTGGCCGGTCTCGGCGGGGGCCTCGGTGGGAGCCTCGTCACTGGCCCGTTCCAGCAGGGGGTTACGCTCGAGTTCCTCTTCCACGAAGGTCGTGAGATCGAGATTGGACAATTGCAGCAGCTTGATCGCCTGCATCAGCTGCGGCGTCATGACCAGCGACTGCGATTGCCGGAACTCTAATCTCTGCGTAAGCGCCATGAAGCAAGAACCGATCCCACAAGTTGGTCCGATTTTTGCTTATCCTAGTCTCAGCCTGATGTACACGTCTTGACGAATTGGAAAAAAGGGCTAGAGGCGGAATTCCTCGCCAAGGTAAAGGCGGCGCACGTCCGGATCGGCGACGATCTCATCCGGGCTACCCTCGGTCAGGATTTCCCCGGCATAGACGATATAGGCACGATCGGTGAGGCCTAGCGTCTCGCGCACGTTGTGGTCGGTGATGAGCACGCCGATCCCGCGATTGGTGAGATGGCGGACGAGATCCTGGATGTCGCCGACCGCGATCGGATCGATCCCGGCGAAGGGCTCGTCGAGCAGCATGTAGTTCGGACGCGTCGCCAGCGCGCGCGCGATCTCGACGCGGCGGCGCTCGCCGCCTGACAGCGCGATCGACGGTGATTTCCGCAGGCGCGTGATGTTGAATTCGTCGAGCAGCGAGTCGAGCTGCTGCTCGCGCTCCTTGCGCGAGGGCTCGACCACTTCGAGCACGGCGCGGATGTTCTGCTCGACGGTGAGGCCGCGGAAGATCGAGGCTTCCTGCGGCAGATAGCCGATGCCGAGCCGCGCGCGCTGATACATCGGCAGCTTCGTGACGTCGTGGCCGTCGAGCTCGATCGCGCCGCGATCGGCCTTGATCAGGCCGGTGATCATGTAGAACACGGTGGTCTTGCCGGCCCCGTTCGGGCCGAGCAGGCCGACCGCCTCGCCGCGGCGCACATAGATGCTGACGCCGCGCACCACCTGGCGGCTGCCAAAACTCTTTTCCACGCTATGCACAGCCAGGAAGCCCGGCCGCTTCAGGAACTCCGGCCCGCCGCCGTTCGGCTTGGCGGCCACCCTGACCGGGTGGACCGGCTGCGCCCGCGGCGGCTCGGGCTGATAATCGACCTGATAGTCGTCTTGATAGTCTCCTTGGAACTGGTCGGGCGCGTGCATCGGCTGGTCGCGGGCGATCGGCACGTCCCGCACCGGGCTCGGCACCAGCCCGCCGACGCTGTCACCGAGGGCGGTGATGTCCTGCCGTGCGAATCCTGGCCGGCCGCGCTTGGCGGGGCGCCGACGGAACATGCTGAAGAGATCGACCATCCCCGCCTTCTAACTATTCGCGGCATTCGCGCGATCTGCCGCCCCGGCTTTATCGATTCGCCGACGCAGCATGAGTGAAGGGATGTCCCATGCCCAATGAAACACGCCCGGTAAGCGGCGGACCCCGTTTCGAAGGCCCTTCGCGCTAGATACAGTCTCGCCGGGCAAGCTTCAACCTCGGATCGGGGGCATCCGGAACAAGCCGCTGAATTTACTTTGGTTTACTTGCGCCGGGCAGTTGCGAAGGCGACCCCGCGGCGGGCTTGCCCCCCTGCCCGCCCTGGGCACCCGGGCCACAATCATTGCTGCCCCCCTGGGGCAGCAGCGCCTGTACCCGGCCGCTATCCGACTCCACCCGCGAGACGCCCGTCGTCATGTCGACCATCAGGCGGTCGCCGCGCAGCACGTTCTTGCACTGCGTCAGCACCACCTGGCCGCCGGTGCCCCCGAGCATGGTGATGAGGTTGGTCCTGGTGTCGAACACGGCGGTCTCGCCGGTCACCACCTGATCCTTCTGGGTGACCACCACATTACCGCGTGCCTCCAGCCGCTTGATCGACGAGCTGCCGCCGGGGCCCGGCGTCGCCGATTGCATCGGCGCACCGGTGCTGCTGTTCTTGGCGCCCTTCGCCGCGGGCGGCGGCGTGGCCGGCTTGTCGCCACCCGATTCGTAGAACACCACCAGCGTCTTCGAGGTCATGGTGGTGTCGCCCTGCACGACCTTCACGTTGCCGGCGAAGGTCGCCTCCTTCTTCTTGTCACGCATCTCGAGCGAAGCGGCCTCGATCTGGATCGGCTGATCGCGGTTTTGCGAGAAGCCCTGCATCGCATTCGGCACGCCCTGCATCGTGCTCTGCGCGATGGCCGCGCCACCAGCGAGCAGCGCGGCGCCCAAGGCCAGCGCGGCCGCAGCGATGATGGCGCGACGCTTGTCCTCGTTGCGCGGAAAAATCCTGATCATGAAAATCACTTCGAATTGGCAGACTTGTGCTTTGACTTGGCCGGCGGCGGCGCGGGCTCGGCCGGCGCAGGCTGCGCGGCGGCACCGTCGTCGAGCTTGTCCAGATGCATCACCACATTGCCTTCGAAGCGGATGACGTCGCCGCCCTCCGTGATTCGCAGGCGATCCGCGGTCAGCGTGCCGTTGGTCAGCTTGACGTCGACGCGCTCGTCGGAGGAGACCGTGCCCTTGCCCATGTCGACGAAGGCCGAGTTCAGCCGTGCCTCATAGCCGGTCGAGGTGCGCAGGAAGATGTCCTTGTGCAGGTCGAGCTGCTGCTGCTTGTTGTCGAAGCGGCCGGTGCGGGCATCGAGGAACAGGGTCGACTGATCCTCCATCAGCACCTTCGCGCGCAGATCGGCGAGATCGACATGATCGGGATCGGTGATGTCCTGCGTCGCGGTCCTGGCCCAGAGCTCGTAGGGCCGACGGTCCGGCGTGAAGCCGGACATATGCGGCGATTCCATCGTGATCCTGGTGCCTGTCACCACGAGGCTGCCGGAATCGAGCTTGATGGGGATTATGTAGGGATTGAGAAAGGTCGAGACGGCGACGATCGCGGCGATGGACGCGATCACCGTCGCCGGCACCGCGACGCGCAGAATCCGCACCATGCGGCTGTGCCGCGCCGCGCTGGCAAACTTCGCCGCAAGCGCGGCGTCGTAGGTGGGATTCTGGGCCGAATTCACCGCTGCTCCAGAGCGTTGCTCGCCTTGTCCGGTTGAAGGCCGCGCCATTGTACCCGGCGGCGACCGAATGTGCAGCCCGCGAGAGGCCGCAGGAAAGTGTCCGAAACGGGGCGGCCGTCTCTCCCGCTCCCGCTAGCGGGAGAGGGCTGGGCAGAGGGTGTCACCGCAATGGGACACTCCCCTGGAGGAGAAAACCCTTACCCGCGCCTTCGGCGCGACCTCTCCCGCAAGCGGGAGAGGTTAAAGCACCCCTCAGGAATGCGCAAAGATGTCCTCTTCGTCCCAGCCCTGGAGGTCGAGCAGAGCGCGGGTCGGCAGGAAGTCGAAACAGGCCTTTGCCAGCTGGGTGCGGCCCTCGCGGACCAGCATGGCGTCGAGCCGCTCGCGCAAGGCATGCAGGTGCAGCACGTCGGAGGCGGCGTAGGCGAGCTGCGGCTCGGTCAGGCTGTCGGAACCCCAGTCGCTGGACTGCTGCTGCTTGGAGAGGTCGACATTGAGCACCTCACGCACGAGGTCCTTGAGGCCGTGGCGGTCGGTATAGGTGCGGGTCAGGCGGGAGGCAATCTTGGTGCAATAAATCGGCCCGGTCATGACGCCGAAGGTCTGGTACAGCACCGCGACGTCGAAGCGGGCGAAGTGGAAGATCTTCGTGATGTCCGGATTGGCCAGCAGGGCCTTCAGGTTCGGCGCGTCGGTGTGACCCCTGGGGATCTGCACCACGTCGGCGCTGCCGTCGCCGGGTGAGAGCTGCACCACGCAGAGCCTGTCACGGTGCGGATCGAGCCCCATGGTCTCGGTGTCGATCGCCACCGCTCCGGTGTAACGGGACAGGTCCGGCAGGTCGCCGCGATGCAGGCGTACGGTCATGGCGTTTCAAAACCTCGGGTCGAATCGGTCTTCTGGAACAATAGGCTCATTTCGGATTGCCCGCGATGTATCCACTCGGGGCAGGCCGCGCAAGCGTCCGTTCAGATCGCGACCAGCATGATGCAGATCATCGCCGCGACCGCGGTGCGGCTGGGGCCGTCGCGGAAGGCATACAAAATCGGATCATCCGGCATCGCGCGGCGATGCGCCATCATCAGGGCCCGGCCGAACCAGTACAGCAGCAGCGGGGTCATCAGCCACAGCATCCAGGGACGGCTGTAGAGCGGCGTCACCGCGGACGAGGACACATAGAGCGAGAACACGGTCACCGCGTTCATGGCGCTCGCCGCCGCCATCGCGGCGATGACGTGCAGATCGGTGATCCGATAATCGCGGTTGGAGGGATCGGCGAGCCCGGCGCCCTCGCGCATGCTGAGCTCGCTGAAGCGCTTGATCAGCGCCAGCGAGGTGAACACGAACAACGAGAAGATCAACAGCCATTCCGACAGCACGACGCCGGCACCGACGGCGCCGGCCACGATGCGCAAGCTGTAGAGGCCGGCGAGCGTGACGACGTCGACCAGCATCTTGCGCTTGAGCGCGAGCGAATAGGCGATCGTGGTGGCGAGATAGGCGCCGAGCACGCCCAGGAACAGCGGCGAGATGAAGAGGGAAGCTGTGACCGCAAGCGACCACAGCAGGGGGATCGCCCACAGCGCGGACGAGATCGGCAAATCGCCGGCCGCGAGCGCGCGATGACGCTTGGTCGGATGCTGCCGGTCGGCCGCGAGATCGAGCAGATCGTTCATCAGATAGGCGCCGGAGGCGCAGGCCGAGAACGCCAGGAACGCGAGCAACGCGTAGCCGAGCGTCGAAAGATTCATCTGGTGCGCGGTGACAACAGGCACGAACACCAGCGTGTTCTTGGCGTATTGGTAGATGCGCAGCGCTTTCGCCCAGGTTTTAAGGCTCGCACGGTTGCCGTTGCGTGCGTCGATGCGCTCGATCGCGGCGCGATCGAACGGCAGATTGCCCGCGGCGAGATCGGTCGGCGTGACGACGCCATCGAAGCCGAGATGCGCGGCAATGCCGGCAGCGTGCCCGGCGAAGCGTGCGGCAACGAGATAGATCTTCTCACCCCGCGCCCGCGCCGCGAGCGCCCGGTTCAGCACGTCGGGATCATAGGGCAGATGAGCGTAGTCGATCCTGGCGCCCGCCAGGATCGCCGTGAGCGCCGCCATGCCGGGCCGTCCGCCCGCGCCGAAGCGGGCCAGCATGCGCCCGGGACTGGAGAACAGCGCCTCCATCAGCAGCTCGGAGCGCAGCAGGGCGCCCTCGAGATCGATGACGAGCGTCCGCGCCGCCGGGGTTGCCGACGGCTCTGATACGCCAGGATCGTAACTCCAGGCAGGCTGCTCCATCCGAAAACGCTCTCAACTGCCGCGACATGACCGGCCCCAAGGACTAGGGAGGACCGGGGAGCAGGACAATGGATGGCCGGAACCTTATGCGAGCATTCGCTAAAGGCGGCTTAACCAGGCGGCAGACGGGCTCTCTCCGTCCCTCCCGCCTTGTGGGGGAGGGAACGCAGCTTCTCGGGGGCGGTCGCCGGGCGCCCCGTGAAAATCGTCCTGGCATACCTATCTGTTGCGAGCTTCCCGCCCGCTCACTGTGAATGAAATGTGATGCCTGACCAAACGCTCGCCGCGCCGATTGACGATCAAAGGGAGCGCCAGCGCGGCTTTTCGCGCTACCAGGCGCTCCTCATCGCGCTGCTGGCGTTCACGCAATTCACGATCATTCTCGACTTCATCATCATGTCGCCGCTCGGCGCCATCCTGATGCCCGCACTCAGCATCACGGCCGCGCAGTTCGGCGTCGCGGTGTCGGCCTATGCGTTCAGCGCGGGACTTTCGGGCATCCTCGCCGCCGGCTTTGCCGATCGCTTCGATCGCAAGCGCCTCTTGCTGTTCTTCTATGTCGGCTTCACGCTCGGCACCCTGCTCTGCGCAATGGCGCAAAACTACCATGTGCTGCTGATCGGCCGCATCGTGACCGGATTGTTCGGCGGCGTGATCGGCTCGGTCGTGCTGGCCATCATCACCGATTTGTTCGCGCTGCATTTGCGTGGCCGCGTGATGGGCTTCGTGCAGACCGCGTTCGCCGCGAGCCAGGTGCTCGGGATTCCCGCCGGGCTGTTTCTCGCCAATCACTGGAGCTGGCAGGTCTGCTTCGTCGCGATCGTCGCGCTCTCGATCGTCACGATCGCCATCATCGCCTTCGTCATGGAGCCGGTCGACGCGCATCTGCGGCTCAAGCAGGACAGGAATCCATTCCAGCATCTGATCGCGACGATCGCAGAGCCGCGCTATACGCTGGCCTTCGCCGTCACGACGCTGCTTGCGACCGGCGGCTACATGCTGATGCCGTTCTCCAGCGCCTACACCGTGCACAATCTCGGCATCGACATGCTGCATCTGCCGACGATCTATCTCGTCTCCGGCCTGTTCAGCATCGTCACCGGGCCGCTGGTCGGCCGCGCCAGCGATGCCTTCGGCAAATATCCGACCTTCGTGTTCGGCTGCGCGATGACCGTGGTCATGGTGCTGATCTACACCCATCTCGGCCACGTCTCGCTGGCGACCGCGATCACCGTGAACGTGCTGATGTTCGTCGGCATCTTCTCGCGCATGATCCCGTCGCAGGCGCTGATGTCGGCGATCCCCGACGCGAGCCAGCGCGGCTCGTTCAGCGCGGTCAGCGCCTCGCTGCAGCAGCTCTCCGGCGGTCTCGGCTCGGTGCTCGCCGGCGCCATCATCGCGCAGGCGCCGGATGGCGCGCTGATCCATTTCGACCGGATCGGCTACGTCGTGGTCATGACTACGATCGTCACGCTGGTCGCGATGTATTTCGTGCAGAAGGCGGTGGCGGAGCGGGCGGGCAAGCGGGTGGTGTGAGGGGAAGGCCCATCGAGGACCGAAAGCGCGGCGATACGCGGATCGCCGCCCAGCCATCTCTATCGATCGAAGGTAGGTCTATTTTGGGACCAAATCCCGCAATGGTGCCCAGGAAAGGATTGGGACCGGATCCGTCAAACTATAGCAAAAACAGCCACTTACCTCTGCGCCAAGTTCGGCGTTTGTACCACTGGACTGTGCTCGTGTCGACCCCTGCTCTGATCGCCGAACCCCACGCACTCGCAGGGCAGCGAGACTGCGCGTGGGAGAGCGGGTTGGGACAGTTTAGCACGACAACGCTCGGCTCACTTCGTCCGAACGGCCTCGTGCCCGTTACCCTTCAGAGGCTCGGTGATCCTCTCGGGGTCCTCGCCATGGAAGTCGACCGACCCCTGAGCCCTCACGCTTTCTCAATTCGTCCGGCTCAGGCGCGGTTTGGCCTCGGTGCCCGCAGTACGCGTTCGGCCGAGTTCGTGCCGGCAGCAGCGGCACGCCCCTTGGGTGAGCCGGCGCGCCCGCCCGTCGAGGAGCCGCAGCGCTTCGGCGCGACCTGGTCCTCGATGTGGATTCCGGCGGGGGAATTTCAATTACATGGGATCGCCGGACGGAGGGCTGGTGCATTATGGCCTCTACGACAAGCCCGAACCGGCGGGACAGGCGCTCGCCAGGTACCATTCTTCAAGGAACATCTGGGGCAGCCCACAAGCCGGGAAAGGCAGCGTGAGGGAATCTGCCGTTGATCGGCTTCGACAAAGGCCGGCACCAACGATCTATCAGCCCTAACATTTTCATGTCGGGAAGAAAAAGATGCGTGTCGGCGTTCTCGGTTCAGGCCTGATCGGCGGCAAGCTGGCACTGTGTTTGCTCGGGCCGGCGATGACGTCGTGTTCAGCTATTCGCGTAGCAGCAAGAAGCTCGAACAGCTTGCACCCGAAGCCGAACCAAGGCACGCGCGGGAACGCCGGCGGAAGCTGCCCATGGCGCTGATCTTACACAGCTCCCGGTGCATTGCACGCGCGTGGGACGATGTCTTGAACCAGGGTGGCGCGTTGTTCGGCAACCGTGCTGACCTGCTCGTTGTCAATGAGCGAGGACGATAGCCCACTTTGCCATCGGTCACACCAGTTCCGGCGCAGAAACTCTGACAACGAAGGCCCATATGATGCCGGCCTTCAACGCTGCGACGCGCCCGTGGAAAGTACGGGATCGCTGCACACAGCGCGCCAATAGCCGACACCTCGGTTGGAGTTGCGATGCCCGTGTAGATCACGCCGGTGACTGCGCCGAGAAGCCCAAGCATCAGGCCCGACACGCTTCAGCAGCAGAAGCTCGAGCCGTGGGCATCGGAGCGTCATAAGCTGCTGGCGGCGAACGCGGCCAAATCCGCTCGTGAACAGCCAACTGTGAATCGGCATGGAGTCCCGACGCCGATCGGCACGATAAGTCACCGACAGCATTGAGATGGGTGCGGTCATCCATCGCGCCGATTCACAAGCGTTTCATCGTTCCTGATTGCCCCGAGCATTTCGATCCTGCGATCGAGGCCGGCGAGCGAGCAAGCGCCGTTCCGGCACGCCATGACCGGTCGGGTCGGCTCGGACTGCCGGGATTATGCCGCAAGTCGAACCGAATCCAAACTCAATATGCAAATCTGGGTGCGCCTACGCTCTCGCGGCCTCGACGTTCGCGTCCAAGCTCACCTCGAATCACAGATCCATCGGATCATACGTCAATCGTTACTCCGGAGGCATGTTTGGGCGGGATGACGCATTCGTAGTCGTACCGTGCCCGGAGATCCGGCCGATCCCAAATTGCCGCCTGATCTTGGTTGACATTGAAATAGAAAATTTTCTTCCTGGTCCGATCGTTGACCAGGATGCGTGCGATCGTCTCGGGATCGGGATGGTCGTGCCGCGTTCCATCAGTCGAGATCGCGAAACATGTGCAATCGAGTATCCGCAGGAGGGATGGCGAGGTATTGGCCTTGCTGCCGTGATGGCAAAGCTTGAACAGGTCTACCTTAAGGCGGTTCTGTTCGCTATAGCCGCGCGCTCGCAAAGAGCGCTCGATCACGCCCGGGTGGGCATCGGCTCCGAGCAGCACACTTCGGCCTCGGAACTCGGCAAGAAATGCGATGCTGGTGCCGTTCGGCTCCGACGTGTCGGCGACGAACGGCTTTCGCGCGAGCGCCTCGACGTCGAGGGTGCCTAGGCGCTCGAACCCGGACGGTGGGACGGCGGGACTCTCGTCGGGATCGAGCGGGCGGAGATGAGCCCTGGCAAGCTCCGTCAACCAGACCGGCTCCAGCGCGGCCAACTCACGGTCGCCTGGCGAAAGCAAGGTGACGCCGAGCCCGTCGATCAGGAATGGTGTGCGCGCCGCAGGGCTGTCGACCGACACGATGCCTTCGCGACCGAAGGCCTGATTCCAGGGCCAGCCAAACCGCAAGATGCCGGCCGAAAGCTTCTCGCCCTGCTTGGCGCTCAGCCTCTCCAGCGTCTCATTGCCCGCGAGTCGGTTCTGCGCGTTCTTGAGGTGGTGCCAAGCGTTGAACCAGACATCCGCGGGACGGAATGGCGCGGTGGGTTCTTTCATCAGTGGCATCGCACCTTCGATATGGTCGGCATCGATGTGGCTGATTGCGAAGAGTGCAAAGCGGTCGATATCTGCCAAGCGCGACCGCAGAGCCTTATAGTCACCACTACGGCCCAAGTCGATCAGCGCGTGGCTGAGGCCAGATTTCTCTCCCCAGCTTAACAATAGGGCATCGCCCTCCGAGGCGGGATTCATTGTCAGAGCGAAGACACTCATGCGTGGTCTTCCTGCACTTCAGGAGAAATACGAACCACCGTAAAGGCGCGCATAGGGTCGACGAGCTGTGACAAGGACCGGGCACTGTGGGCCAGCGCCTCCGCATCGGTATCACGGGCGAATAGTGCAAGTCCCTGCGCGAGCCAGTCGACCGAGAGCGAAAAGACTGGAACGCCGCGCCGGCACGCGTCGAGCAGCAGGGCCTTGGCCTCCGTGCGATGCGATGCAAAATCATGTCGCGAGAGAAGCCGCCGCGCCTTGATAACCGGACCGTCGGGCAGGCCCGGAAACCACGCAGCCAGATTCGAGAACCATTCCTCGGGAATGCGTGCCGTCGCCAGACGTTCGGTCCCCACGGCGACCAACGCAGCCGCAGTAGCGGCGAGCGGGTTATCTATCTTTTGGAGCAGAGCCGTCCTGATGGTCATCTGCGATAACAGGTGCTCAAGTATGACTGCGCTGCGCTCGAAATCGCGCGAGCCTAGGAAGGAGAGCAGCCCAGACCATTGTCGCGTTGGGACTTGAAGCTCGATGTGAGACGAGGCCGCACAGTGAGACGGCTCGACCTTCAGTTTAGGCAACCAAGGGGCCGGGCGGCCTGCCGAATCATACTGAAATCTGCCGGCGAACCCGCCAATACTGGGCACAAATGCCAGTTCACGCCATCCCGAGCCGGTGACCGCCACCCAAGCCGGCCAATCGGAAAGGCTCGGCGGCCGCTCGTTGGGGCCCGCTCCTAGCCGCCGCACTTCTTGGTCGTGAATGGCGAATCCAATCCCTGTTCCAGGCTCGGATGTAAAGGCTAGCTCCGCAACTCTGGGGGCGGCGCCCTCATCCGGGGATGCGCGGAGCAATTGGGGCGGTGCGACGTTGGCCAACAGAATGCGATCATCCCCCTCTCCGTGGGCCACGATTTTACTCTCGCTCGCTCCCAGGGTCGCGAGCCACGCGCGTCGGTCAGGCTCATCCGTTGAAGAGATCTCGCGAGAACGTTCCGCCGAGGCAATTTCGGTCGCCGCGGCGCTGACCGGCGCCGGTCGCCCGCCCTGGGTGAGACCTAGAAGGTCGAGATGTGCCGTTACTTGGCCGCCGGGTTTCACCTCGAACTCGGTGGAGAGTAACCTTCCGTCGCCTGCAGCAAAGTCGATCGCGTACCAGCCGGGATCGACTTCGAAACCCGTCTGGCTGGCGTCGGCCGAGACTGCGACCCGCATCGGCGAGCAAGCCTCCGCGCTCCGTTGCAGGGTCGCCACGACGCTCGTCACGTTCGGCAGTGACGCGCTCACCGAGAGAGAGATGCGCCCCTTAACGTCACGGCCTAAGCCCTTTGGCGCGCCGCCCCACACGATGTGGAAGCGTTCGGGCAACTCCGCAAAGGCCACTGGGGGCAATGGCTCAATTTGCGTCTGTCCGATCAGGGCTCCGCTCGAGTCGAGCGCCTGAATCGTCCGTGGCTGGTATTTCAGGAGCTGAAGACGCGCGAAAGGCGGATCGTCTTCACTTCCCACCACCTCCGTAACCAACGCCTCGCCATCCATGACCCGAATGCGGCTTCCCACGAAATCGAGATTAGGCGCGAGCGACACGAAAACGGTCGCAGTCTCCGTTGGAGGGGTGACGCTCACGAGGAAGCGCCGGGATATTTGGCTATCCGGTTCCTGCAATGGGGTACCATCGCGAAGATGCAGACCGAGCAGCCGGGCTGCAATGTCTGCCAACTTGTAGTTGTCGATCGCCCAGCGATCGGTCGGTGAAGCCGCCAGACCTTTGAGAGCATCCAATAGAGCTTGCGTGAAGAGTGTTGGCTTGTTCTTGCGTCCGAAGGCCTCCGCGCCAAGCGTGGTCGAGCGCAGTACGTACGGGCGGCGCGGCAACCCCGCGCGTGCCGGCGGCTCGACGAGAGTGATTCCGAACTGCTGATCGTAGCGAAGGCGCAGTGAGGTTGGTGATCGACAGCAATCGAAAATGAGCAGTTGGTTCTCTGATTCAATCTCCGCCAGCGCATCGACGAATTGCTCAATCTCCGTCATCCCAGCGGTTGGGCGCCTTTCGTTGCTTCCATAGTCTTCGAGCAGAACTGCGGTACGCCGGCCGAAGCTTTCTCCGTGGCTCGCTACGAAAAGAAGTAACAGGTTGCCGCGATGCGAGCCTGCGCGGGTCGTCCACGTCTCGACGGCGCGTTGGACATTTGTGAAGGTCGCGCGCGGAACGGTCGCGCCCTCGACTTCCGAGAGCGCGCCTCCCGGCTGCTCTGAGAGTAAAACTGCAAGGCTTCCAAGAGGGGTAAGCGGATTGCTGAAGCCGGCCCGATCGCGGCCCAGTGTGCCGTCAAGAATCCAAGCGGCGATGGCACGCGCCGATAATGAGGGCGAAGTCACAGAGGGTGGGTTGCCCGTCGAATACTCTCCGACGCCTATCACAAGCGCATGCGTTGCAGGTGCATTCTGCAAAGCCGGATCGAGATAGACTAGGCCAATGGCGCGATCGGCCTCGGATGAGAGGATACCCATTCCCCTTCTCTTTGCGATCCGCGGACTCGCGCTCGAAGCACCGTACCGTGCAGCAACGCGAGGGCAGCTCCAGTGAACCAAGGATGATCGATTGTAACGCTTGGTGTGAGGCTAACATGCCACTATCGGGAGAATAAAGCAAAATGCCTATGCATCTGCGAACGAACAACTTAGTGGCGAGTACGCACTCTACTGAGCCACGTCCTATCCATGCTCTTGCAGGTCACCTTGGCTGTCTCGGCTTCTCGTGAGAGTCACTGCCGCTTCCGGCCCTCGTCGACCAGCCAGGAGCGTGAGCGCCTCCCCCCACGCTTTGGACCTGGACGTCCAGTTACTCGACGCGCCCTCGGGCGGATAGCTCGCCGGCTCCTTTTGGGCGGCGCCGATCCGGTGCACGCTGGCAAGCTCGACGGAAGCATTCGATCTCAAGTGGATGTCATCATCGAGCCCTTGCTCCGGGCCATCAGCCAGAAGACCTTCTTCAACTTCGACCAGGATTGCGCTATCCTCTAGAACCGGTCGGGCCTGCTGCCGCAGTACAACTGCATGTGCGTTATTTCACGTTGGGCTCCCGCGGCCTGGCGAACGTTAAATATTTCGTAATGGAGTGATCGGCGCAGAGCCGCAGCTCCACGAGGTCAGAATGCCCAGCAAAGCGGAAAGGCGCGTCGCGCTCGTGATCGGCAATGCCGCCTACAGGGTGGCGACTGCCCTTGACAATCCGGTCAACGACGCGCTGCGAATGGCGGACACGCTCGAGCGGCTCCGCTTCGAGGTCAAGATGGTGTCCAACTGCGACATAAACGATCTCGACAGCAATTTGCGGGCTTTCACCCGCAGGCTCGAGGGCACCGATGTCGGCCTTTTATACTACTCGGGTCACGCGATCCAGTTCAACGGCGAGAACTACCTCATCCCAGTCGACGCGCGGCTTGAAGAGCCTGAGGACCTGGAGAAGCGAGCGTTCAGCCTCTCGGCGCAGCTGACCAACATGCGGCGAGTGGCGCACGTCAGTCTCGTATTCCTCGACGCGTGCCGCGACGATCCATTCCGTCTGGACCGCGCGGCCGCTTTTCCAGGAAGCCGCAGCGTCGCGGTCCAGCGCGCCGGTCTGAAGGAAGTAGAGAAGGACGCCCTCAAGGACGCGCTGATCGCGTTCGCGGCCGAACAGGGCCATGTTGCGGTCGACGGCGAGAAAGGTGGCCTGAGTCCCTTCACCCGGGCTCTCCTCGAGTGCATTGACAGGCCGGGCTTGGAAGTCACCGAAATGATGCGTCTTGTGCGACGCAGCGTCCGTGAGGCCACCAATGGCAAGCAAGTTCCTTGGTCGAACGACGCCCTCACGAGCGCCTTCTTCTTCGTCCCACCGGGCGAGTGGGCCACGCCCTGGGATGGTGCACCGTCGGAACGACCAACTGCGCCCGAAGACACCGGCGCTCGTGTGGCTCAAGCCGACGACCCGGGCTCGCGTGGGAACCAGAAAGACCAGCCGTCGTCGCCCCTGCGAAGTAACCATGACATTCCAGGCGCCATGAGTGCCTTTGTTGGAAGTGATCCAGTCACCGGCGAAGCCGCGGTTGCTGTTCTCGCGACTTTAGGACCAAGCGCATTGACGGATATCCTTAAGCAGACATCCGGGTCGTATCAGCAGAAGGTTCGATTGCGAAAGCTGTGCAGACGACTTGGGCCTGCTGCAGTCCCACACCTCTTGAATGCTATTGAGAATGGCGAGTGGCAATTGAAACTAGCGGCTGCGCCCTGCTTTTCGGCTTTCCGCGGCAATCGTAGCGCAATGGATGGGTTGTATCAGTTATTAAAGGTGCGGGATTTCGACGTGCAGCGACTGGCTATCGAAGCGATCGGTCATGTCGGTTATGACGTCATAACATCGGCAATTGTACGCCTGACCACTCATGATGACCTTGATGCGCGTTTTGAGGGTATTGAACCAGTAAATCGGTATTCGCTACAGAAGCTTCATACCTATGTCATAGAAGCTCTTATGCGTATTTTTGGGCAAACAGGGCAAGGTGCTATCTTGAACGAGATTGAGCAACTTGCGGATATTTGCGCAAAAGAGGGCTATGAAACTCACATTTCTAGCTCCATTCGGTATGCGAGAGACGATCTGGCGCCCGTCGCGGCCGACGCGCTGATGAATACTTGGCTCCGACATCCAGAGCAACAGTTTCGAGAATACGCGGTAGACTGCCTGGCTCATCTACGCCTTCGCCGAACGATGTCGTCTTTGGGCATCGTGCTGCTGAACCCGAATGAAGCAGCTCAACTGCGGCAAAGTGCAGCAATTGCAATTGGTGCTGTCGATAGTATCCACGCGGCCCGCTACCTTGCTACCTTGGTGGAGAAAAATCCGCAGGGCGCAAACATTAATTGGGCATTCTCTACTTTGTACTGCCAGCCGATCGAGTGGCCAGAAGCATCCCGCCATGTTGAATCTTCGCTTTCCTCAACGGCAGAGATACGACAGCAGATGCTGGTGTCGCTGGGTTGGCGCCGCGACGCTACATTTCGAAGTGATATTGAGAAAGGTCTTGACGGCGACGACTCATTCGACCGCGGAACCTGCGCTCTCGCCTTGGCGCATCTCTCAGGACGCGACGCGATTGATGCCCTGATGCACTGTGCCGATGAGGCCAGCACCGAAATAGAGAGGCTATTTGCCATCGCTGCACAGGTTCACGCCGGAACAGCTGGACGGGCCGATTCTCTACATCGAGCACTTCAAGAATTGCCGCAATTGCCGAGCTTACGTCCGATCTGGCGGCGAGAGGTGCTATCGGCTATGGCTTTCGCAGATAACGATCCGTTGCGGGCGCAGCTTTGGGCCGAGATTGCCGGGGAAGACCTTCAAGCGATTACTTCAAATGTCCGGACACTTCAATTAGCTGCCAGTCACGGCTAGGTTCAAGGGCGCGCGCCACTTCGCATTCGCATCCGGACAAAGCCTCGCTATTTCCGAGCGAAACGGATATCGCGCAATTGGCTAAGAGAAGAATTGGCTGCTGAGGTCATCGCCACGCGGCGGGGGCATCCCACGCCGACCTCGGCGAGCGTTGAAATAGCGCTACAAGGTCGGCGAATGCCTCGTGGAATGCGAGCACGTCCACGTTCGTTGGTTCGAGGAAGTAGCGGCGCAACCGGTGTACGATCGCGTGCGTCACTTCATGCGCAGTGACGTCATAAGACCGGCAAGTAAACACCATTTGCCCGGGCAATTAGGCCCCGGGTTCAAAGCGCTCGCCCTGAAGTATCCGAAGAAAACGGCATTGCAGTTGGGCTCGAAGAATGCAATTCGCGCCGTAGAATGCATGCGGAAAAAGCCTGATCTTCTTTTTGCTGCGACTGTGATAAAAGCTGATTGGCCGGCCCAATGCACGTCGGGCGGTCTCATGACTTTGATCGCGACCGCGTAAACCATCTGTTGATGGAATCGTGGGTCCGATTCCTTTGGGGAGAGCCCGTTTTCCATCAAAAGTTCGGGCTTGTTGAGATCAACAGGTGCGTAGAAGCGCGTGTGCTCGGCATCGTAACCAATGACTTCGATCACGGCGCCGGCGGGGCCTGCTTCGAGGAGAGGCTCGTGATTGACATCGATCGCCGTTCGGTAGCGCGGTCGGCGCCCTGACATTGGGTCGGCGCCGTAAATATTGCCTGTGGTCGGGCATCCGTTCGGCATACTGGGAGGTGAAACGCTTCCGCGAATCCATCGAACTTCCTTTCGTGATCCCGCTTCAGCGAATGGTCATAGTTCGGGTGGTAGCGCTTCAATGTTGCACGGGAACGATGTATTTTGACAAGGCCAAATACGTTCCCGAGGCGGCAGGAGGCACAATGGCTGTCATCCCGAAGGCGGACGAGCCTGTTCAGCGAGCCCGACACAGTCGCGATCTTGAGCTGGGTTTGTGCCTCTCCGGTGGCGGTTACCGGGCAATGCTATTTCACGCCGGCGCGCTCGCCCGACTGAACGAGCTAGGCTGGCTGCAAAGATTGGATGCAATTTCGTCCGTGTCAGGTGGATCTATAGCCGCCGGGCTCCTTGGAGCCGTGTGGAGTCGGATCACCTTCGATCAGAGTGGCGTCGGAACGAATTTCGCCCTGATGTATCTGTGCCCGCTACTCGAGTTTGCGAAAACTACGGCGGATTTTTCGTCGATTTTCCTTGGCGTTGCCGCGCCGTGGACGACGGCGTCGCAACAGGTTGCCAAGCGATACCAAGCGCTGCTCGGCGTCGGCGCGAACTTGCGAGCGCTGCCTGATCGGCCGCGCTTTATCTTCTGCTCAAGCAATCTGACGACAGGTTCGCTGTTTCGTTTCTCGAAGCGATACATTGCCGATTACCGACTAGGCCAGCATTTCGATCCAGATCTCGACCTAGCGATAGCGGTTGCTGCCTCGGCGGCTTTTCCCCCGGCGCTCTCGCCGTTGCGGCTGGATCTGCGCCCCTTTAAATTCGTCATGCAGCCGGTTGATGACAGGGAGCCCGAACCGGCCCATCCTTCCTTACTTCGCCGCGCGGTGCTGACGGACGGCGGCGTCTACGACAATCATGGTTTGCAGCCGCTGATCGAGCGCTGCCGCATGCTGCTGGTCAGCGACGGTGGCGCGCCGTGGTCGACATCAACGAGAGGATTTTATCGCTGGCTGCCCCAACTCAAACGCGTCCTTGACACTACCGATAACCAGGTCCGCGCACTGCGTCGGCAGGATTTGATAGGCCGTTTCATCGCTGCCGCCGACCCAACCCTGGACCAGCTTCCGGCGGACTCCAAGCTGAGGCGGTATCTTAGCCTGCGCGGTACATATTGGGCGATTTCGACCGATCCGGCGCGTTATCCGGCTGACCGCGGCGATCTTGCGCAGGATAGATGGCGGCGGCTTTCCAGTATCGGGACCTGGCTACATTTTCTGGGCGCGCGGGAGACAGAAGACCTAGTGAATTGGGGCTACTTGGTGAGTGATCTGGCCTTACGAAGCTTCATCGATCCCAAGATCCCCGCAGTCACCTCGCTGCCGATCCCTGCTGGCACCGTCAACGCCGGCTGGCAGGCGAAGGCAGCCAAATGGCTGGGCGATCACTTACCGCTGGGATGAGAAGAACATCTGGGACGCGTCGCTTTCATCCTTGCGTCGGCTCGATTGAGCAGCCGTACGACAACACCAGTTGCAATTGTTCGACTTACCAGCTTCGACTCCATGCCTAATTTAGAATCGCCTCAACGGAGTGATAAAGGCGCATTGCGTCGATGGCAGCCAATACTTGCGCCGCAGCGGTAGGCCAGCGCGTCCCCCACCTCTTCCCCCAGGCAGCACTGCGACTTAGCATTGCGCAGCCGCGATTTGAAAGTGCCCCGCCGGCCGCGCAGCGGCGAGTCGAAATCACTTCCCGTGTTCTCTTTGCGCACTTCGTTGAAGGTAGGCGGCACGCCACAATGAATATGATGGCATCACACGTTGCGCGATTGTCAACCAAAAATTGACAACGATGCGCACTCCATCTTACCGTAGCAGCCGTTGAACGTGACATCGAGAAGTTCGGAAGAGCAGACCGAGCGAATCGCTGCGTCGGGAAGAGCGCTTGCCGCTGGACCTTACCGTGCGGGCAAACTTCGCGGCGAGCCAGCGCGGCGCGGCTGGTGTTCATGGGGAGAGTTGGAAAGTCCCTATCATTTTCCGGACATGGATCGGGGGTCGGCGCCGTCCGATGAGGCAGCCGACGAACGGCCTTCGCCAGATACGTCGCCAGCGCCGATCCGTCTGCCGCCTTTGCCGACCATCCCCGGCTGCATCATGCTCCGTCCAGGAGACGCCGATTTCGCAACGTATGTCGGGGTCTACAACGCCCGGACGAGGATTGCACCGGCGTTGTTTGCGATATGCTCCACGACGAACGCCGTTGCCGCCGTCTTTGCGTGGGTCAAGGCGAACGATCTACCGTTCGCGGTGCGATGTGGGGGACATTCCTATGAAGGATTCTCCTGTAGCCCGGGAGTCGTCATCGACATCAAGAATCTCGGCAGCGTAACGTTCGATCGGAAGAGCATGACGGTGACAGTCGGTGCCGGCGCGTCGATCGGCGATATCCAGAAGGCGCTTAAGGGCAAGGACGTCGCATTCGTTGCGGGCACTTGTCCAGACGTCGGGATTTCCGGTCATGTCATGGGCGGCGGGTATGGTCTGCTTGCCCGAGCCTATGGGCTTGCATGCGACAACATGAAGGCGGTCACGTTGGTCACCGCTGCGGGAACCGTGGTGTCGGCAAGCAAGGACAAGATCCCGACCTGTTTTGGGCGTGCCGTGGCGGTGGCGGTGGATCGCTGGGCATCGCAACCGGATTCGTGTTCGGGGTGCATCCGATCTCGAACGTGACCGTCTTCGTACAACACTGGGTACTGCCGGTGGCGCGCGCGACGAGAGTCGTCGATGCCTGGCAGAAATGGGCGCCTACGGCGGATCCGGGCATCACGGCCTTGCTCAAGATCAGCCGGATCGACAGCCGCAGCGTTTCGCTACGATGCATCGGTCAAAGTATCGCGCCGCCTCAGGTGCTCGATATCGGCCTCCGGGCACTCGAAGCGATAGAACCGTTGAGCGGCGCGAGGACTCTACAAACCATGACGTTTGGGAGGCGTATAAGTTCTTTGCCGGCACAGGCTCCGACCCTCGGTATCAAAAGGAAAAGTCGGACTTCGTTCCTTCGCTTTCGCCCGCGGCCGTGACGACATTACTTGCGGCGCTCGTCGGCCAGTCATCCAGCCAGATCGCGCTGATCTTCAACGCCTACGGTGGTGCGATCGATGGCCTCGGCGAGGCCGATACCGCCTTCCCGCATCGTCGGAGCATCAGCTTCATGATCCATTACTATTCCGGTTGGGACAGCGCCGGCGCGACGAAGCAACGTGTCCGTGCCATGGCGGCGTTCTATGCCGGGATGCGACCGTACGCCCCGGGCAAGGCATATATTAACTACTGTGACAGCGAATTGCAGAACTGGCCGACCGCCTACTGGGGCCCGAACCTTGCCCGCCTCATGGCCGTGAAGCGCACCCTCGATCCTGGGAACGTCTTCCGCTTTCCGCAAAGCATACCGTTGGTCTAGCCCTATTCGATTTGAGTATTTGTTTGGAGCGATCAATGAAAGTCAGTCCAAACTTGGTCCTGCCGTCGCCCGACTTCACCTGTAATCCACCGGGGTGCGTCTTCAAGGCAGGAGTTCGACCGTTTCGGCGGAAGACCTATAGGCTGGAAATTCAGGCTTTCGGACCAAAACACGTCGTGCACAACTACGGCCACGGCGGCGCCGGCATCACCATGAGTTGGGGCTGCGCCGACGCCGTCACCAAACTCGTCGGAACGCTCGTGCCCACCGGTACTCGCGCGCGGATTGCGGTCATGGGCGCCGGTGTCATGGGCCTCACGGCCGCGACGCTGCTTCCGAACCACGACGTGACGATCTATGCCGATCGCGCGACAGGCACGACTTCCGACGTCGCCGGCGGACAATGGGCCCCGTCCGTTGTCAAATACGACGCAAAAAATGCCCAAGCCAAGCAGCAATTCGAGGATATCCTCCGGACCGCGTACGCCATGCACCAGTCTCGGGGACCAAGTTTCGGTGTTTATCCGCGTGTCAACTACACGAAGGTCGAGAGCGATACCTTCGGAAAGATACCCAACGACGTCGTCCGGCCTCCCGACAAACTAGATCACCTTCCTTTCCAGCACCTGAGTTCGCCCGGCTTCGGCTACCATACCCTGTTGGTCGAGCCTCCGGTTCTGCTGAAGCGCTTGAGAGACGACCTCGCGGCGGCGAACATCGTTCCGCAACACAGGATCTTCCGATCCGTCCAGGACGTGATCAACCTGCACGAAACGATCATCGTCAACTGTACCGGGTTGGGCTCGGGAAAGCTGTTCAACGACCCGGACGTCATTCCGATCACGGGCCAGCTCGTGTGGTTGCCGGCTCAGGGCGGGCTCGACTGGCTGTACAGCACGGGCAGACCTACGTCTTCCCACGTTCCGATCATGTCGTCGTCGGTGGCTCCTACGAATGCAAGGTCGACGACGAAAATCCCGATCCCGTGAAATGCGCTCACATCCTGAAGATGGCGCGTGACGTCTTTGCGGGCCGCTCCTTCGCTACCGCCGACGCGAGACCCTGGTTGATGCGCAACAAGTAGGAGATTGCGAGATGGCATTCAAAATCTCAGACTACGTCATCGCACGGCTGAAGGAGCAGGGCGTCGATACGCTTTTCGGTGTGCCATCCGTCTACAATGCCGCACTCTATTACTCCGCCGAAAAGGCGGCCGACTTTTCAACCATCGTCAACAGCAGCGATCTCGAAGCGGGTTATGCCGCCGACGGATATGCCCGCGTACGCGGCCTGTCGGTGGTCGCCGTTTCATACGGTCCGGGAACGCTCAGTCTCGCCAACGCCGTCGCCGGGGCATACGTGGAGCGCAGCCCGGTGTTCATCGTCAACGGCGGTCCTTCCGACAAGAACATTGGCGACCAAACGAGAACCGGCGTGTTGTACTCGCACTCGATAGGGCGGCCGCACACCGACATGGAAGTGCTTCAACCGTTAACGGCCTTCTGCGAGCGTGCCACGGACCCGGCGCTGATCCCCGGAAAGGTCGATCAAGCCATCCGCACCGCGATGGTACGCAAGCACCCGGTCTACCTCGAAATCCCGCAGATTATGCTGGGCGCGAACACCTCTCGACCTACTGCGCCCCTCGATCTCTCTATCCCCGCGGGAGCCGCAGCGAAGACCGCAAGCGCAATTCTGAAGGCGATCAAGGCCGCTAAGGCTCCCGTTCTGATCGTCGGCGTTGAGGTGCCGCGCTATGGCCTCGCCGCCGAGATGCTGTCGATCATCAATAAGCTGAAGATCCCGTGGGCCACCACCTTGCTTGCTCGAACGACGTTGTCCGAGCAGCACGCGAAATTTCTCGGCGTCTTCAACGGTGAGAAGGCCCCGCAGCCTTTGAAGGCGGCCATCAGCGGAGCGGATCTCGTCGTTTCGCTGGGAGCAGTGTTTGGCTCCGGTCACGCGACCATAATGGTTCCGCAGTCCACGAAGACGATCCTACAATGGCGCGCCTGAACAGCTGAGCTTCCCCGAATTGATCGCTCAGCTCGACCGCAATGCTGTCGCCGAAAGCGACAAGCCGTTGCCTGCTTTGCCGCCATACCGGGTACACGAACTCGGTGAGGCCGCCTGGGACGGTGACCGGGACGCGGCCTTGCCGCCTACCAGCCGGACCTCGGCGACAGTCACGACGGCCGTCGCGCCAGGGTTAAGCTACGACGAGTTGTTTAAGGTCATCGAGCAGAGCGTGGCGCCCGATCCCGGGTTGATCATGATCGCCGACACGTTCCTCGGCATCTATCCCTGCGCGCGCATCCGCATGCCGGGACCAAACAGCTTCCTGGCGAGCGCGATTTGGGCCTCGATCGGACATTCGGTAGCCGCGGCGGTCGGCGTTGCCGCAGCGAAGGCGAAGCGCCCGGTCGTGATCTGTGGTGATGGCGGCTTTCAGATGACCGCTCAGTCGCTGTCGACCATGGCACGTTATGCGCTCGACGCGATCGTGGTGGTCGTCGACAATGGTCTTTATGGCTATGAGCAATATCTGCTCGACCCCGGCTATTATTCCGGCACCTCGGCGCCGCTGCCGATCTCCGTCATTGGACGTTGGGACTACCTTGGTTTAGCGCGCTCAATGGGTATCGCTCAGGTCGCCGTCGCCACTACTGCGGCCGAGCTGAGCACGGAAATCGCTACCGCGAGGGCACAGAACGGGCCGGCACTTATTCAGGCCATAGTCCCGTCTCGATCCCTGCCGGCGGGGTTGTAGCCTTCGGTTCTATCTTGACTGGACACGCGATGGCCGGCGCATCGCCGCAGTAGCGGCGTAAAAGCGAACTCGCGCCGGGCGCGACTGACCGTCTCAACCGGCCAAACGATGCGCCCGTTCGATCAGCCTGACAGCACTGCGATTAGTCGACACGGCGAGTTCAGCAACGCTTAATCGGAGAAAGTTGCTGGCCTTGAGGATAGACCTGATCGTCGTGCAGCGCGCCGCCCGACCTCCGGCGCGAGTCCTGAGCACCCATGTTCTAACTGGGTATCGATGATAATTGAACCGAGCGCCGATAGGAAGGCAATCAGCAGGTGAGAGTGCTGGCCTTCATCGCCGCGACCAATGGGGACGAACTCGAAGCTTTCGCCGAAGGCGTTGCTAAAATTGATATGCTGCGTCGGCGATTCACGTCTCGAGGTCTTATGTCTCAAGTCGACTGGTTGAGTCATCTCCTGCAAATCATAACCGTTACCGGCCAACTCGAGGTCCGCTGCGCCTACGGCGCACCATGGCGAGTTCTCTGGCCCAGAGCGGCGGCGAACGAGATCCCCTACCATGTCATCGTCAAGGGCCGGGCCATTTTCGAGGACCCGGATTCGAGAACGGTGCAGGAGCTTGGGAGCGGGGATATCGTGCTGCTTCCTCACGGTTCGGCGCACATGCTGCACGACGGCAGCGGCAAAAAGCCAATCAGCACGCGTCAAAGCCGGGGCTCCGCAGGATGGATGTTGAGCGAGAACGATGGACCGGGTGAGCAACTCGATCTGCTGTGCGGACGGTTTTTCGTCGGGCCGCCCCATGAACGTTTGATCCGCAACTGCTTGCCAGCAAATCTGGTCGTGCGGGCTCTGAAAAACCACGGAGAAGAGGACATCGCCTCCGCATCGAGTCAACTTTCCGGACTGGTCAGCCTAATGCGAATGGAGTCCTCGGGCGACAGAGCGGGAGGACGCGCCATTCTCAATGCGCTTTCTTCGGTGTTATTCACTCTAGTTCTGCGCGCCGCGAGCGAAGCCGGAAAATCCACTGAGGGCCTGTTGGCCCTTGCTGGCCATCCGAGATTGGCAGCGGCCATTGCGGCGATGTTCGCTGATCCGGCGCGAGCTTGGAAGCTTCCCGATCTGGCCGATCTATGCGGCATGTCACGCGCGACATTCATGCGCCAATTTCAGGACAAGTTAGGTCGCTCCGCCCTCGACCTGTTGACCGATCTTCGCATGAGCATGGCCGCCAACGGGCTCAAGAACCCAGGGACCAGCACGGAAGCTGCGGCCGAAGCGGTCGGCTATCAATCCGTTTCGGCATTCCGGCGTGTGTTTGCGGAGAGGATGGGAATGACGCCAGGGGAATGGCGCCGACTGGCGCACAAGTGTGATGAGGCTAGGTCGCCATCAGATTGATCCTTTTAAGCATCAAATTGAGCATATAGAGGCTCGAAACGATCATTTCCATCGGTAAGTTGGGCTTCGTCATCACTGATAACGGAGCAACCCAATGCACGACACCGCTACAACTGCCGCCAATCGCGAAACCTCCCGCGGGCTCGCGGGGAAGCTGCCGACAAACGCCGTCATCGAAACCATACTGAGCCGCAGCGCTGCCAAGTACTATGACTCGACCGCCACCTTAAGCGATGATCAGATCCGTGACCTCGTGCGGATCGGCACTTCAGCGCCGACATCCTTCCATCTGCAGAACTGGCGCTTCATCGCCGTGCGCTCAAGCGAAGCGAAGGCGCGGCTGCTTCCGATCGCCTGGAATCAGCCCGCAATCACCGAAGCAGCCGTCACCTTCATCATCATCGGTCAGTTGGCCGATGCCAGCACTGTCCCTGAGCGCTTGGCGCCGGTCGTGGAAGCCGGGATCATGCCGGCACATATGGTGCCGGAATGGGAGGGGCCTGCGCGAGGCCTGTACGACAATCAACCGCAGCGCCAGCGCGACGAGGCCGTCCGCTCCGCGACCTTCGGCGCCGCAGCTATCATCTATGCCGCCCGCTCGCTCGGCCTGGGGTCGACTCCGATGATCGGTTTCGATGCAGAGGCCGTGCACAGAGAGTTCGGCCTGGCCGAAGACGAAGTCCCTGTGACGCTGCTAACCGTCGGGCCGGAGCGGCCCGGCAACTGGCCGCAGAAGCCGCGCCTGCCCGTGGCCGATGTGCTGCACTTCGCGTAACCGACCCTGAAATCAACCATCAAGGAGAAATACCATGGCTAGAGCTGTTGCTCTGAAGCCGGAACACGTGCCGGCCGCTTCGAAACCGACCCTCGATACGTTCACTAAGAACATCGGGTTCACGCCAAACATGATGGCGACCTTCGCGCAAACCCCGATCGCATTCAACGCATGGGCTGCGCTGCTCGGCTCGTTGAGCAAGGCGCTTGACGTCAAGACGCGCGACAGCATCGGCCTCGCGGTCTCCGAAGTGAACGGCTGCAATTACTGCCTGACGGTGCACAGCTTCACGGCGGAGCATATGGCCAAGCTGCCGGGCGAGGACATCATTCTCGCCCGAAAGGGTCACGCAACCGACCCAAAGCGGGATGCCGCCGTCCATTTTGGACGCAAGATCATCGAGAGCCGTGGTCATGTCACCGACTCCGATCTGCAAGCCGTCCGCGATGCCGGCTACACGGATGCGAACATCATGGAGATCGTCGCGCTTGTGGCCATGTACTCGCTGACGAACTTCTTCAACAACGTGTTCCATCCCGACAAGGACTTCCCAGCGGTCGCACCCGCCGGCTCAATCTAAGCACGGTCGGGAAGTTCGGAATCTGAAAACACACCACACATGAAGGAGTCGAAGATGAAAGCGATTATCGTGACGGACCAGGCTGCCGGGTTTGCCGGGATGAAGTTTGTGGAACGGCCCGACCCTCAACCAGCGATAAACGACGTTCTCGTAGAGGTTCACGCATCGGGATTCGTTCCGACGGAACTGGAATGGCCTTCGACGTGGAGGGATCGCCGCGAACAGGACCGAACTCCGTCGATCCCTGGGCACGAATTCTCCGGCATCGTTACCGCTCTTGGCTACGGCACCACGGGACTGTCGGTGGGGCAGCGCGTATTCGGCCTTGCCGACTGGTATCGCGACGGCTCGCTCGCCGAATATATCGCCATCGAGGCGCGCAATCTGGCGCCATTGCCGGGCGACGTCGATTTCAAGGTGGGCGCGAGTCTGCCGATCTCGGGCCTCACAGCGTGGCAAGGGCTTTTCCAGCACGGCCGTCTTCAGGGAGGCCAGAGCGTGCTTGCGCATGGCGCGGCCGGCGCAGTCGGCTCCATCGTGGTTCAACTCGCGCGAGAGGCTGGTGCCTATGTCATCGGAACAGGACGCGCGGCCGACCGGCAGAAAGCACTCGACTTCGGCGCGAATGAATTCGTCGACCTGGAGAACGATGCGCTCAAGGATGTCGGCGGGGTCGATCTCGCATTTGACGTCATCGGCGGCGACATCCAGAAGCAGTCTGCAGCCCTTGTGAGAGCCGGAGGCACGCTGGTGACTGTCGTCAGCCCGGTGGAGGCTCGGCCGCGAGACGGTTTAGCCATCGGCTTCGTTGTGGAGGCTGATCGTGGTCAATTGAGTGAGATCGTCCAGAGAGTGCGGGACGGAAGACTGCGGACAAACATCGGAAAGGTCTCCTCCCTCGACGATGCGGTCGCCACGTTCAACTCGGCCCAGCGACGTCAGGGTAAGACCATTATTCAGGTCCGCTCGTAAGAGCTTGGGCGGGACGAGACTCTCCCCAGCGAGTTATCGTCCCGCCTGTGGATCTGCCGAGTGTATCCAGGCGAAGGACGCGATCGTCGGTCTGGTTTGGTCAAACTCAACAAAACTCAAGATGAGCATCTTGCGTCCACTTCGGCGCATCTCGAAGCCGCGTCGGCCAGGGTTCACTTTGTCTGACTCCGGAGCCATGACGGCGGGGGCACCGACTCCGGATATCTTCGGAGCGCACGTTGTCACAGGGATCGTAGTGGGCGATCTCCGCAGAGCGGCCGCCAGTCGCCGGAAGCTGTCAATGACAGCGAGGCCCCGCGCCGCTCGGTCGCCCGATTGTACGGACGTCCCGGCTGTCGTCGCTAAGCCGGCTGTGACCATCATCGAATTGATGGCGGCCCCTGGGCGTGAGATCGAGCCACATGAAGGCACCCATCAAATTTTCAATGCCGCGGGAGTAGGCCGAGTAGGTGTGGAAGATCTAGCGGTCTCGTTCTTGGCAAAGATGCTGGCGCACATCATATCTTCGCTGCTCTTTAGCGGGATCGTATCGTAGTTGAACCTGGCTGCGCCAGCGACCAGGTCCTCCTTTTTGAATGACACCCCGAAATCATAGTTGAAATCGCTGCCATAGGATGACACCCACGGAAAGGTCCAGCCCAAAGCGCGTTTCACTTGCTGGATTCGCTCGATTGGCGCGCGTGAAATCACCGCAAATGACAGATCGGCATCATCGAAGTGCTTGCGCGCCGCGTCGAAATGATCGGCCACGAATGAGCATCCTTTGCAAACGTGGTTGGAGCCTGGTGTCAGCATGAAATGATAGCCGGCGAGCTGGCCGCGATCATCGAACAGATCGGCAAGTGTACACTTGCCATCCGGTCCCTCGAAGACGTAGGGCTTATCAATCTTAACCCACGGCAACTGGCAGCGCTTCTTCTAAGTTCGTCGAGTTTGTGCGTAATCTCCTTCTCTTCGGCGAACAATGCCTTGCGTGCGGAAAGCTATTCCTCACGTGAGACGATTTTTGGTGGGAAGAGGGTACCTGCTGCCATCGTCAAGACTCCTCTGATCGTGGTGTCTAAACGTAGGTCCTCGCCGGCCGGTTCCCGCCTCTGCCTGCAAGCACAGGCGATGTCGTCGCCTGGCTAAGCCGCGCACCGTTGGACCTAATCGACCTGTTGCGAACACTCCGGGCAGGTGTCGCCGATGCCGTCCAGCACTTCCGTGACCGCGCCAACTGTATCCTGCGCAGACGCGTCCTGAGGCGGGTCCCGACGAGCGATGTCGAAGGCGCGATCGCGGGCGTGCGGGTCCGCGCGGTCCTGCATCCAGCCGTGCTCCTCGCATTCGCGGATAGTGCCGATTTCCTGCAGCACGGAGGTCGCCCAGCCGCGGGTTCGCCGGTCTTCTCTGCTTCGTCATCAGCATCGAGATCGCTCCCGCCCGGACGAATCCTTGCGCCGCCGGCGTCGTTCCCGGCGGTTAGCACAGGGCAGGGATTCGAAATCGCTGGAGCCGCCGCTTGTCCACGTGTTCCGCCGCCCTGTGCACAGCCGCGAACTCAAACTGGCAGCAGCTTGCTGCCCAATAGCCTCGCTCACGCGGCCAGTGCCGGGTCTTCCTTCTCGCGAGTGGCGACAATCCGTAGCCCGCCGTCCGGGAGGGGCCGCTGCAGCGACTTCGCCTCGTCCCAAGGGGCGCGGAGCCAGACCTCGTACTCCTCCGCCGTCGCCAGGATCACCGGCATCGCCCTGGGGTGGACGGGCTTGACCTCCGCGTTCGGCTCACAGGTGAGGAATCCGAAGAAATCGGTGGTGATCTCGCCTTCCTTCGCCTTGTGCGCACACTGGTCCAATTGGTCCACAGCCCAGCAAATGCGATCAGAGGTCGCGTCTCGTCCAGCGCGAACCAGACCGGCATTTTCTTGCCGTCGATCGTGTCGGAGTCGCAAAACGACGTGAACGGCACCAGGCAGCGATGCTCCGGTCCGAGCCATCGCTTCCAGTGAGCGCTGCTGACATTCCTGATGTTCGTCTCCATCCGGAGCAATTCCTTGAAATCGACGATCTTGCCCTTGGCCTGCAATTTCTCCGCTCGCTTTTTCGTCGCATCCATCAGGGCCCGCTGCGAGCTCGGCATGCCCCAGCGTGCCATGACGATCTCGCGTAGATGGCCCCCGTGCCAACTGGAAAGGCTTCCTGCGTCTGTCGCTCGTGACGTGCCCAGTGGCGCTCTATCCGGCCACCTCCGAGTCAGAGAAGATCTCGTTCAATCAGCTCAACCGGCAGACGGGCCATCGCATCAAGTACTTGAAGGTCGACGCCGACACCGGCGACGAGGTGCCGAACGAGGACATCGTCAAAGGATATGAGCTGGACAAGGGCCAGTACATTGAGGTCACGAAGGGGGAACTCGAGGAGATCGCTACGCGCACCATCGAGATCGACGAATTCGTCGACAAGGCCGGCATCGACCCCCGCTACCTGATCCGCCCGACTACCTGCGGCCCGACGGAAAGGTGGGCCACGACGCCTTCGCGGTGATCCGCGAAACCATCCGTGAAATGTACAAGGTCGCGATCGGCCGGGTGGTGCTGACCAACCGCGAGCACATCATCGCGCTCGAGGCGCTGGACAAAGGACTCGTCGGCACACTGCTCCGCTATCCCTATGAGGTGCGCAGCGAGATGGGCCAATACCTTCAGATCGCAAGGCTGTTTAAGGCAAGCTGAAGGTATAACTCTGCGCTACGCCGAGTTTCCATCGACTTGGAACGCGATCGATGTTGCGAGCGCTCACGAGGCCAGCGCATCATGTTCTCTGCTCTGGTTTCGCAATAGCCGGGTGGGTGGAGTGGCAGAGGAGCATGGGGAAGATTATGCGCAATAGGGAGTCGGTTGAGGGCTTCGGCCTCGGTTGGTCCTCCTTCGCAGCCGAATAAAGGAAGATCCTGTCCCCTCTTGAATTCGCAAAGAGACCTACTTTGCTCAGTTGCGAAGATAAGGTCTACCCGCGATCGAGTTGTTGGCGTTTTGCGCAATCAGGACAAGACCGTTCCTGGGACCTTCCTCGGGATTTTATAAGGCACATCCAAGGCCGCTGTGAGGTTCGTCGTAGTGCCCGAGGTGGGCCCCACCTCCCCAAGGGGAGCTGTCTGACTGATCAATGCCACGAAAATCAATTCTTCTCTCGAAAACGAGGCAGCCTTTGGATAGAAGCCGCGGCTTTCATCATTTCAGTCGGCTAACGCCTTCATTAGGCACTAGCAACTGTTGAAGTGGTTAGTATTCTCCCTTGGCACATTCCTCGTCCGGCCTGAAGAGCATTTGCGTCCCGGTGTTCGATTAGACCTCGTCGGCAAAGCGCACTGAAACTTTGCGAAGCTTGCGCCGACGAGAATAACGCTCCCCTGGTAGGCCAAGAATGGTGGAGTTTCGGGCTGGTTGAAGCTAGCGAAGCGCAGCATATTATCAACCCCTTACGCCGGCATAGCCGGCGCCACCACCACCACTACTCCATTCCTACCTCGCCGGCTCCTCTCCGCTTCCCTCCCTCTTCCTCCGCCGACCGACCTCCTTGCACGTACTGAACGGGTTTCAGGGTTGCGCAATGTAGCAACGCCGCTCCTCGTACAGCCTAGATTTGCAAGCTCCGGATGAGCTCTTCCTCTTCTGCCATTAGTCTCAGGTTTTCGCGATGGTAGCGGCCCTCATCGAGCGATCGGCCGGCATACAATTCCAGTCATACCGCGCTTAGCGAGATACAAAGGCATCTCGCTTCTGAGCATCCTTCCCAAAATTATGGGATGCCTTACTCAACGAGATCTACCTCGAAGGGCGCCTTTGCGTGCAACCACCGGCGCGTTTCATGTAGGTAACGACCTAGAATTCTAGCTCCACTCTCCTCGTTCAAATCCATCACGGACCAGACAACGACGATGTGCGTATTCAGGATGATCCCTGCCACAGCGAAAAAGCAATTGCATCGTAGATTTTACGGACGTCTTTGTCCGTCAGCGGAGAGCGCTTTAACTTCGGTGGGGCCGACCAGAACGGATTGACCATTGCCCCCGTAGGCGATAACCGGGCGGTGGGCAGCCGAGCGACAACCCGGGGTCGGCTTGATCCGCGCAAGGTCGTCTTCCCTGCGGCGTAGCCGTACGTGAAGGATCGATGACGCTCCCGACCGATAATCGGCTGGCCAGTAGAAACCCGGATTTGCAACCCAAACTAAGCTGTTGATTTTACGTGGCATTTTTTCAACAAGGCAATTTTCGCTTCCAAAACGCCGTTATTACGCTTCCAAAACTCCGACGGAGGCGATCGCTTGGCACGTCTCCGTCTCAAGTCCCATTGCGCAGGGATGCAGCTTAGACTTGAAGAGACTGAATCAGCTCCTGGTGTTCCTTCTGCCAGCACTCGTCTGCGATGCGTTGTCGCCACTCGAACAGCTCGTGGCCAGAATAAATGCGCTCGAAATGACATGCCCCCCAAAAGGATACGTACTTGTCCTTACGCTGAGCGCCTGTACCGATGTTTCGAGAAACATTCGCTAGCGTCTGCAACGGAAGCGGCGGACTTTTGCGGATCGGCCACGGCTTAATGACGTCGCGCGCAAATGTTTCGTGAATCCCTGTCTCGCTGTCGCGCCAAAAGATCTTTTCATCTGGCCCGAGCTGCTTGCTTAAATACCGGAACCAGCCCCAGCCGCGCTTAATCGCGCCTTCCTCCGTCTTTTCGTAGCTCAAGACCAGACGAAAAGCTTTCCAGGGGAAATGCTTGCCGACCATCTCCGCAAGAGCTTTCCGCGACCATGTCTCAAAATCCTTTCGAGCGCTCCGCGGGAGACGAAGCAAGACATGCGAGTGAAAGCTGCGCATTCCAGGGATGGTGATCAGGTGTTCCAGGCGATGGTGATCACGGATTCCAGCGATCGTGATCAGATGCGGAGGCGAACACGACTGACGGGTTTATGTGTGCTGGAAATGGTCTCCTGGTCAAGGCTGGCGGGTTGGTTCGGAGATCGTTCCGGCGGTCCATGGGAGGGCCCCGTGCGCGGCGCGGAGTGCCCCCATGAGCGACGGAGCGACGCGCGCGGGAGGGGCCTGTGGGCCGGCGGGGCGATCGTGCGCGAGGTGCTCACGGTTTTTTCTTTTCGCCAGCCTGACGCCGTAGACTGTCGCCTTTGAGCTCGAGGCGGTGCGCATTGTGAATGATGCGGTCCAATATCGCATCGCCAAGGGTGGGATCGGCAATGACGTCGTGCCATTGCGACACGGGGACCTGACTTGTGATCAACAAGGATCCCTTGTCGTAGCGATCATCGACAATCTCGAGCAGATCGCGGCGCTGGTCGGCGGTGAGCGGTTCGGGTCCCCAGTCGTCAAGGATGAGGAGATTGACGCGCTCGAGCGCGGCGATCAGGCGCGCCAGACGGCCTTCGCCGCGCGCCTGGGCGAGATCGGCGAACAGGCGGGATGTTCGCTTGTAGAGGACGGAGAAGCCGTCGCGGCAGGCCTTGTTGCCGAGCGCACAGGCAAGCCAGGACTTGCCGGTGCCGGTTGGGCCGACGATGACCAGGTGGTTGGCCTCACGGATCCATTGGCAGGTGGCGAGGGTTTGGAAGAGCGAACGGTCAAGGCCGCGAGCGGTGCGATAGTCGACGTTCTCAATGGCGGCGGCTTGCCGGAGCTTGGCACTGGTCAAGCGGCGCGTGAGGCGGCGGTTGTCGCGGGCGGTGACCTCGCGATCGACGAGGAGGCCGAGCCAATCGGCGTGCGGCATCTCGGCCGCCTCGGGGTTGTTCTGCAGTTCAGTGAGGGTATCGGCCATGGCGGCGAGGCCGAGGGCGCGCAAGCGATCGACGGTGGGGTGAATAAGCATGCTGATCTCTCCTGATCAATTGTAGTAGCTGCGGCCACGGATGTTGGCGTGGAAGAGGATGGGCGCCTCCTCGGCGGGAGGCGCGGTTCTGTCGGTGCCGTTCTTGAGGATGGCGGCGACCGTTTTGTACGAGCGGGCGTTGAGCAGCAGGGCCCGGGCGCAGGCGGCGTCGACGCGTTCCTGGCCGTAGCGCTTGACCAGCCCGAGAATGCCGATCGCGGAGCGGAAGCCCTGTTCCGGATGCGGCCGCGACCGCAGGATGACGTCGATCAGGGTGTCGGCGTCGGGGCCGACCTTGGCGGCTTCGGAACGAATACGCTCATGGGTCCAGTCACGATAGCGGCGATGCGAACTCGGCATATGCTCGGCAATCGTGGTCGGGCGATGCGGCAAGGTGCTGCGCAGATGCGAGGCCACGCGCTTGCCACGGAGGAAGATCTCGACGGTCTTTTGGGTGATGCGAGCCTCGACCTCCTGATGCAAGAGGTTGTGAGGGACGCTGTAGTAATGCTTGGCGATCTCGACGTGATAATCGAGGTTGACCCGGCAGCGCTTCCACTCGGCATACTCGTACGGTTCATCCGGCAAGGGGGTGAGCGCCTGATGATCGAACTCTTCGAACAGATCGCGCCGACTTCGCCCCCAGCTCCGGAGAGGTCGATCGTTCAGCTCGACAAGGAGGCTGTGGATCGCCTCGTTGAGGGCGGCGAGCGAGAAGAAGCGGCGGTTGCGCAGACGCGCCAGAATCCATCGCCCGACGATTTGGACCCCGACCTCGACCTTGGCTTTGTCGCGCGGCCGATACGGCCGCGCCGGGACGATGGCGGTGCGGTAATGGCGGGCGAGATCGGCATAGGTCCGGTTGACCATCGGCTCGTGAAAGCAGGCCCGGGTGATGCCGGCCTTCAAATTGTCGCTCACCGTCTGCCGGGCCACACCGCCGAAAAAGGCAAAGGCCCGCACGTGCGAGGCGATCCAGTCCGGCAGGCTCTGGGTGAGGCTGGCCTCGGCGTAGGTGTAGTTCGAGGCGCCGAGCACGGCGACGAAGATCTGCGCGCTGCGCACCTCACCGGTGAGCCCGTCAACTACCTCCATGGTGTGGCCGGAATAGTCGACGAACAGCTTCTCGCCGGCGACATGGACCTGGCGCAGGGTCGGCTTGAGGCGGCCGGCCCATTCCTTATAGCGTTCGCAGAACCACGCATAGCTGAAGCTGTCGGAGTTTGCGTCGCAATACTCCTCCCACAACAGCATCAGCGTGACGTTCGGGCGCCGCAGCTCGCGATGCACGAGCGCCCAGTCCGGATGCGGACGCTCGTCGCTGGGCCGATCGGAAGGCGGCGGAAACAGGCGGTTCTCGAGCTGGACGTCGTCATCGAGCTCCGTTGGCAACGGCCAGGTCAGACCGGCGCGGCGGGCTCGGTTGACGTACTTACTGACCGTGCCCTGGGCCAGACCGAGGCTGCGGGCAACGGCGCGTTGCGACATGCCGACGCTGTAGTGCAGGCGTAGAACTTCGCGAATGTGGCGCATGGACAGTCTCTCTGTCGGCATCTCGATCCTCTGCGGTTGGGCAAAAGACCGAGCTACCCCGGTTGCAGACTGTCAGCGGTGGGCGCCTCCTGGTTGTCCCCGATCATGATCGCTGGAAATAGCGATCACGATCGGCTGGAAACGGTGATCACGATGCTCTGGAATGGGTGATCACGATGGCCTGGAATCGGTGATCACGATCGGCTGGAACGCGCAGTGAAAGCCACGCTTTTGGTCGTTTTCGTGGACCCAGACGTATCGAAGCTCACTACCCACGCGCGCGTTTGCAACACGCCGTTGACGAGGCTTGTTGCCGACGCGAAACCATTTTTGCGCCTTGTGCAGATATTTGCCCAGAATTGCGTCACCCTCCGCTGGGCTCAGCCCCATCATGGACCACACGATGATGAGATGTGCATTCATCAGGACTCCATCCTTCCACATGGCGTACGATATGGCGTTGTAAATTTTCCGTACTTCGTCCTTCGTCAAGTAGGCCGGCCGCATCGGACGGTTTGAAGCGCGCTGGGCTACCACCGGCCAAAAAGGATTGACCATCGGAGCACGAGGACGACCGCCGGGCACCGACTGGAATGGTCCGATGAAATGAGGCCAAATCTCGTGACCGCACGGGCTGTCCTTTAGATAATGCCCGAGTTGATCGTACGGCGTCGCAGGAACGGATCGATCTCCGGCCGGCGTCTTTGGTGGCGATCCTGCATTAGTGGGCATATCAACCCAATCATCCGTGTTCTCGTCGAAGAGCTTCGAGTTCGGGCTCGGACGACGGTACTTCACCCGGCGAAAGCCTGGACGATCCGGAGGACGGCTTAGCGGAAGCGGTTTGGGCGGGGGCAACAAAGCGCTTAAGATGCAGGCATATTCATTGCGTCCTGTAGTTGCGCCTCGGACGAGATCTTTGAACTCAGGATCGTTTTGGTCGAGAACACAAGCCTGGAGAAGGCTTTGGGCACGATCAACCGAAGGAATCGATTCAAGGTAAGCTATCAAATCGTTCTTTCTTTTACGCATTGCGATTCACTCCGACGTTTTCGCGCCGACGCGAATTGCAATCGGCCAGTTAAGAACTCGCCGTGTGCGTGGCGAACCCCAAGTGTTTTTGAGAGCTTTGGAGAAGTTCCAGAGATCAATGTTTGCAATCGATCCGCTTGCCTTGACTCTCCGCACGACTGGCCATCCCTCAATGAAGTGATGAAGAGTGAACAGATTCCATGCGGCGCGCATAAACATGCGCGAACGGAAATTGCCGCTCGCAGCAACGGCGACTTCGTTGAACGGAAAGCTGACGCTCCTATATCGATCCAGTAAATGGCGCTCGTCCGGCGTGACGAATGCGCCCAGAGCTTGCTCGAACCCATGCTCAAGCACATCGTTGATGAGCTTCGTCGTCGCGCTATCTTTGAGGGGCTTTTGCCGCGCGACTGCTTCGAACGGCAAATAGCCCAAAAGAACCACTTTTCCATTTTTCCGCAACAGTCGCTTCGCCTCGGCTAGAGCAGCAGCGATTCCGAATTCGTGTCCCTGCTCTATAATGACCGTGCCAAACGTTTCCGCTTTGAAAGCTGTTTGCGGCAGTTGGCACCAGCGATAGCCAATAGCAGGACGGATCTCGTGCCGCCGCAAGATCGCCGGGTCCCGTTCGGGGTCGCGGAGATGATTTACAACAGCGGATTTGCTGCCCAATACTCGCGCTTTCATTGCCTCAACTACGGCTGAGTTGTGGTGGACCACAACCGCGCCGTTGCAGAGACATTCAGCCAACTGAACGGCGAAAATGCCCTCACCCCCGGACAGTACAATCGTGGGGCCCGTGCCGCTGCTTAGCGAACCGATGTAGTCGATTAATTCACATGTGGCTTCGGGACCTTTTAGCCGATCCCTTAGCTGATGCTCCCGAAGTTCTTCGGAGGACATGGGAGACAATTCGACTGGCTTCGCTTCTCGTGTCTGGGCTGGTGACCCAGTGGAAGAGAAGAAATCAGACCAGGAAGTCTGCGATTTAGATGTATTCGACATTGGGTAATCCTCTGGATGTTGAATGCAGAGGACGCCACCGCTGTTGCCCAGCGCTATTGAGACGGACGGTACCGATCTCTGCGCTTAGTTATTCAAGTTGAGGGGTATAGAAATTGCGGATAAACATCGATCTGCGACGTTATTTCTAGCAGCATAAATAATTCAATTATTACAGGGGCATGGCTATGTTGATACGGGCTGCCCTGCTTCACTTTCGGTGAAAACAATGGCGGAATCAGGCAGTACCCCGTAGGGGTACGACAGGCTGCGACGGTTTTTAGACTGACTGCCAGGTCAAGGCACCCCGCCAGGAACTTTCACTCCAAACGTCTTCCCTGGCCGATAGTCTTTACGAACTTCCAACCACGCGCCTCGCGAGTGGGCGCGAGAAGATGGAAGCTGGCGAAGCGGGCTTCAGGTTAGAGACTTTTCAGATCTCAATTGCCGACAATTAGCAGAGGCTGTCAGCAGATATCGCCACTAATCTTTACGTCCGTTGTCGTTCTACTAAATTCACCGCGCGCAACACCCCTCTTCCAATCCAGGCGCGTCCGCTGGGCGCAGCAGGCAATGCTCACCCCGTGGCGCGAGAATAGGCGTGCACTAACTGATTGGAGACTGGTGAAGAAGATATATTTTTTAATAGGCCCCCCTTACCTACACCCGGCGCCACCGGCGCCGCTCCCTACTCTCCCTACTCTCCCTACTCTCCCTACTCTCCCTACTCTTGCCTCTAGCACCAGGCACGAAGCTCAAGCTTCTTGCGCCGCCACTGACGCCTGCATTTTTACAAAAGCCCGCAACTATTCTCGTCCGGCCCTGAATCTCTTTGGCAATCCCAGCCAACGAGGTTCATATGCAGACTTCATCCCTCGCGGACGTTAAGCCCCTCTCTCGCGTTCCGCTCATTCCCGAACACATCGTTCGGCGCCATAACGTTCATTTCGAGATCGATACCCGCTTCCGCCGCGCAGCTCGCTTGCTGCAGTACCTCTGGCTAACTGACCACAAAATTCCGACCGGTATTCATGTTCAAGGAACTGGGGAAGATGCCATTACGATGGACATCGGCTCCTGCCTGAGCGCCGAAGCCGCCGAAGCCGGTAAAAACTTCATGTCGCCGGCCATTCATGGCCTGGTGCGCCACGAGCTGATCATGCGCGAGGAAGGAGCCATGATCGATGAGGACCGTCTTTTCAGAAATGCGCTGAGCTCGATGCCATTGGTCTTCAACCTGTTTGGACCAATGGTCATCGACCTTCGTCTCGCCACCGCCGTCTTCCGCGTCCTTCTTCCGAACTTCGTGGATACAGTCGAGAGGATCCGCTTCGAGCACTCGCCTGGCCGCCACGAAGACCGGTTTCTCTCGGATGGAACCGCCTTCGATCTCGCGATGAACGTCATCACACCTGACGGTGAAGAGGCAACGGTCTACATCGAGGTAAAATATTCGGAGGATATGACGGGCCCCGCCGCACGGCTCCGCCCCCGTTATGATGAAGCATCAATCCAGGTTGGGCTCTTCAAGGATCCTGACAGCCAGTTGCTACGGTCTCTCGCCCTTGACCAGCTTTGGAGAGAGCACATGACCGCTCAACTGGCTGTCGATCACGGCATTACGACCCAAGCCAAGTTCATAACCATAGCTCCTAAGCTCAACCGTCGCGTGAATGCCGCCTGCCGCGTCTACCGCAGTGAATTGCTCGATATTGATGAAGAGAAAAGCGATCGCGTCGACTTTCGGTCCCTTGATCTAGAAGCTGTCATCAAGGAACTCGACAAGGCTGGCGCTTCCGAAATGGCCGGTAAGCTCTGGGCCCGGTACTGCGATTTCGACCGCGTCTATCACCTCGCCATGAATGAATTTCCGGACACTGCGTGTCTCGTTAACTTCATTGGCGAGCCCGAAGCAGTCCGGAAGGCGCGGACAACTCGACGTCGCCGATCGAGCTCGCCCAACCCTTCATCAAACGCAAACGAGTGAGGAGGGACTGATGTCTAGCGTCGATCTCCTCACTGTGGCTGACCGCGTCCAACTTCTGGTCAACGCAATCAACGGCGGCGACCATATGCCGGTGGCAAAACTATTTACACCAGACGCACAGGCGACGTGGCTTATCACTGAAGTCGATCCAGACGATCCCGACCGCCTCTTCGGATTGTGCGACCTTGGCCTCGGCTGCCCGGAACTCGGCTACGTTTCCCTCGCTGAACTGTCCGAGCTCCGCGGCCCGCTTGGCTTACCCATCGAGCGCGACGCGTATTTCATTCCTGAGAAGCCGTTGTCGGCGTACGCCGAAGACGCGCGGTCTCTAGGTAGAATCGTTGCATAGTCGTCCCCCGAAGGTGTTAGCCTCCGAAGGCCTAGTAGGCATGATCAAGGTGCTGGGCCCCTCGATGCCCAGCGCCTTTCGCTCGAGCTTGTGAGCCGAACTATGAGCATTAGGCAGTCAAGGTCACAGAGCAACGGCCAAGCGCTTTTTTATCCGTGTAGACAGCGCCATATTGACTGAATTCCCGGGTGACCAATCTCGAGAAGATCAATTCACCTTGGGCTTTGTCATGTACGACCGTCAAGCTCGCCGCTCGGGACCGGCCTACTTGCAGAGCGGTCTCCGAAGTAACCCAGCAGACCGGACCGAGACCGCTCACTGTTGCCGTGGGCCTTCTCCGGAGGCTTCGTAGTGTACTCAATCGGAGACATGGTCTATTTCTGGACCGGGCGTGGCTCGCACGGCTATGCCTCCATCACGCGTCTCACCGCCGATCGCATCTTCCTCGAGCCAGAGCCTGACGCGCACCGAGGCTCTGACTATCGCATCCTCCATTCAGGCGCGGAGTGGTGGTCGCCTCGCAGAAAAGGCGTGCCCGTCGACCAAGTCGATACGCCCCCGCGCTTCTGGTACTGTAACTTCTAGCTAACTTCTGGCGCTGCATCTTCATGTCCAGCGCCGCCCGGCGTGCCGTACTTCGCCAGCGCCTCTTCCAGAGCCGCCACGCAGAACGAGACGTCCATCGTGTTCGACAACCGCCACGCCAGAACCGCACGGCTCGCCCAGTCGATGATGGCGACGAGATAAAGAAAGCCGCGGCCGATGGGCAGATACGTGATGTCGGCCGCCCACACCTGGTTTGGCCGGTCGATCGTCATGTTGCGCAGCAGATAGGGATAGATCTTGTGGCCCGGCGCAGCCGCTTTAGAAGCTGGCCATACGTCATGCCTGCATCGGCTCCAAAATCCGAAATCCAGGGACTAACCAGAAAGACCTTGTGCCAGTGATGACTTCGAGCAAGAGCGTCGATAAAGGTTTTGATGACCCGGCTAGTTGATACTCGAAGCCAGGTGACCGTCTCGCCGCCTTCCATTGCTTGGATCTCCTAGCTTATACATAGGCATCCTTGGCGCCCAAATCGTCGGCTGGCGTTAGCACGCCGAACCTTGACGCCACAACCTAGGCAAACTCCTGACACTTTAGCCAAATCGTTCTATGACTAAAATTGTGTGATCCGCAACATCGGTCCGCGGTTGGCGTCGCCCCACTTCGGGCTGTTGCGTCTCGCTGCTGGCAACTTTATTGGCAGAGCACCTGAGCGGCACACTGCAAAATTGCTCTGGAAAAGGTAAGGTAGTCCGAGCAGCGAAGTTGCCACGTCAGAATTAGATCGTCGGAGCGAAACAATAAAATTTGTGCTGAGCCAGGTTTGAGTCACAGTGCGAGCCTGCCTGGCAGGACCATCGTTACCGCCTATTGAAAGCGAGATCCCGAGGCCTGATTGGGAGGCCAATTTGCGACGCATTGGACCTGCTTCGAAGTCGAAAACACCCCGGACATTTTCGACGAGGGCAAGGATCCGGGTGAGTCACGGGCCCGTAAGGGCCGGTATATGCTGGTGCTCCACAAGAGTGCTACAAAGAAATTCACCGGTTCTAAGCGAATAGCCAATTTCGCTGTGGTTCCCCAATGTCCTCGAAGACGTGGCGGAGAGGGAGGGACTCTCACCCTCGTTACCAAACTAGATCGGTCAGCAGGCGCAACCACTCCATTTAGCGGCCTTCACGATCTCTGCGACGTTCGGTGGGGCGTGATCTCACTCCGCATTTTCGCGATCCCCGACTGATTCGAACGTCCGGCACTCGGATTCGTGGTGCAAGGTTGCTCTGGCGAAATGCTACCTAGCTGACGTTGATGTTTGGGAATCGTCCGATGGCCTTTGCCTTGGCGGTGATGGTTACATCTCCATAGTCCTCCGAAGCGTTGCGCGGCGCATGCCCCTGTATGGCATCGAGCACGCGCATGGCCACCTCCTGTTCAATGCCGACAGTCTTGAAGCGATGACGCCAGCCGTGACTCGGATCTACGTTTGGGTCCTTCACAACCTCACGCACGAAAGCATTGACCTTATTTCGCGCGGTCTTCACCGCCTTGCGGACGCCAAGGTCGCCGGCTTTAGGGTCTATGAAGATATAGCCGCTCTTTGAGTTCTCGTAGAACTCCAAGAAGCCTTCCTCAATGATTTGCCGGTGCAGTACGACGTCTCTGGCTTCGTCCGTCTTCACGGGGCCAGCTTCGGGCGTCACGCGCACGACCCAATGCTTGCCCTCGCGTCGAACATCCTCCTTGCGAAGCTGAAGCATCTCGCCAACCCGCGCCCCCGTGAAGGCGCACAACCATGGCACCCACCGTTTGGCTGCTGCCAGCTTCGGCGCCTCCCTTCCGCCCGCAAAACTCCGCGCGTATTTGAGAATGGCGGATGCCTCCTGGTCGTAAAAGCCCTTCGACCTGAGCTTGCGTGACTTGCCGACCTTAATGGTAAGTCCTTCGGCAGGATTGCTGGCCATCCGTCGATTCATGACTGCCCAGCCAAAAACCATCTTTAGCCCCGCGAGGTCACTATCCTTGACCGTCTTCGCGCTGGCGCCGCCTTGAAGCCTGTGATCCTTGTACCGAACAATGTCCTGCGGCGTCACGCGGCTCGCTTGGTCATGCTTCAGAAACCCCACTAGCTTTGCCACAGTGTTGCGGTAGCTCTCGTAGGTGCTCTGCTTGCGACCAGCAGCCTTCGCCTCCTTCCACCAATGCTCGACCAGTGCCGATAGTGAATCGTCGGAGGCGGCGCTGTTGGCATCATTCTTCGCCTGCTCAGCCCGTGCCGACCATTCCGGGAACCGAATCACCTGAGGTAGTGGCGAGCCTTCGCCTTCCCCTCTTGCGAGCTTCGCCAAAGTCAAACTTGCACGCTGAATGGCAGCGCCCAGTGCGCGGGCCATGGTTCGGCGGTTCTGATCGTCGACGATAATCCCGTTGCTCGTCAGATAGCCGTTTGCAGCGTCCAAACACGCTTGCTCCATCCGGAAGACCTTGTCCTCGGGCAGCTCCGGGGCGCCGACCAACGCCCGTTGAGACGCAGCCAGGATCTCCTCCCTGGTCTGTGGGGGGCCAAATAGGCGTGCCCCAGCAACGGTATCCCAGTTGGTCTGCTGGCTTGGGTTATCCCTGTACTGCTCCAGCCATCGCTCATAGGCGACCATGGCAAAACGGTGCGCTTCTCGCTCGGTCAGAGGCACCGGGCCAGCGCGCAAATTCGCCCAGCGAGCTTCGAGCTCGGCAAGCGCTTTCGCATGCCGCACCTTTGCCTCTGCAGGATCGCGCGTCTGGAGGCTTACCTTTTCCTCGCGCTTGCCAACAAGCTTACGCAGATCCTCCGGAACGGCTCTCCGAAGCTGATAGATTCCAGTTTTGGGGTGCTTCCACGGACGCGACATAGCTAACGGCATTGTACCACTCTTCTGTACCACTGAGGAGCGGGTAAGCCGTTGATTTCGCTAATTGCTTTGGATTTCACGCTCTTAGAAGAGCGGTGGTGCCCAGGAAAGGACTCGAACCTTCACGGCCGTTAAGCCACTGGCACCTGAAGCCAGCGCGTCTACCAATTCCACCACCTGGGCATGCCGTTTGGGGCACGGAGGCGGTTACTACGGTTCGGTGACGCCGTTGTCAATTCATGCGTTGTGATGCCGATTGCGCATCGCAAACCGGCCCGATACAAGCCTGATATTACGCAATCTTCCCGCAGGAATGGACCCCAGGAATAGATCTCATGGCATCGAATCTGGAAACTCTCGTCACGGTTTTCGGCGGATCGGGGTTTTTGGGCCGGAATGTCGTCCGCGCGCTGTGCCGGCGGGATTACCGGGTCCGTGTTGCGGTGCGGCGGCCGGAACTGGCCGGCTACCTGCAGCCGTCCGGCAAGGTCGGGCAGGTCCATGTCGTGCAGGCCAATCTGCGCTATCCGGCCTCGGTCGAGGCGGCGCTGCGTGATTCGGACGTCGTGATCAATCTGGTCGGCATCCTGGCCGAAAGCGGCGCGCAGACCTTCGACGCCGTCCAGGCCAAGGGCGCCGAGACCGTCGCCAGGGCGGCCGCGGCCGCCGGCGCGCAACTGGTGCATGTCTCGGCGATCGGCGCCGACGCCGAATCGCCCTCGCACTACGCCAGGGCCAAGGCGGCCGGCGAGGCGGCGGTGCTGGCTGCGGTGCCCTCGGCCACGATCTTCCGCCCTTCCGTGATGTTCGGCCCGGAGGACCAGTTCACCAACCGCTTTGCCGCCCTGGCCCGGATGTCGCCGGTGCTGCCGCTGATCGGGGGCGACACGAAGATGCAGCCGGTCTATGTCGGCGACGTCGCCACCGCGATCGCGGATGCCGTGGACGGCAAGGCCAGGGCCGGCGCGACCTACGAGCTCGGCGGGCCGGAAGTGCTGACCATGCGCGAGATCATCGAGGCGATCCTGGCGATCACCGACCGCAAGCGCATGCTGGTGCCGCTGTCGTTCGGCCTCGCCCGCTTCCAGGCCACCTTCCTGCAATTCGCCCCCGGCGCGTTCAAGCTGACGCCGGACCAGGTCACGCTGCTCGGGCGCGACAATATCGTGTCCGATGCGGCGAAGGCGGCCGGGCTCACGCTGGAAGGCCTCGGCATATCAGCCGATTCGCTGGAGGCGATCGCCCCGCAATATCTCTGGCGCTTCCGCGCGGCCGGTCAGTTCCAGCGCATGAGCGTGTGAGTTGGGTTCACCGCTCCCGCTTGCGGGAGAGGTTCGATCGCGAAGCGATCGGGTAAAGGGGTACAGGTCTCACGAAGGCCGCACGTGTAGAGAGAGGCCCCTCACCCCAACCCTCTCCCGTAAGAACGGGGCGAGGGGGCGTACCGTCAGCGCGGCGACACCTCAAAACTTCAGCTTCTTGAACACCGCTTCGGGCAGCGTCTTGATGATCAGCATCACGAGGCGCCATTTGCCGCTGACATAGACGACGTCGGTCTTGTTCTGGACGGCAGCGAGAATCGCATCGCCCACGACCGGCGCCTCGACGGTGAGCGGGCCGATCAGCTTCATGCCTTCGGTCATCCTGGTGCGGACGAAGCCGGGCTTCACCGTGACGACGTGCACGCCGCCGCGGCTGGCACGGGCGCGCAGGCCCGAGAGAAACGCCGAGAAGCCGGCCTTGGCCGAGCCATAGACATAGTTGGAGGCGCGGCCGCGATCGCCGGCGACCGACGACACGCCGACGAGCGTACCGCTGCCGCGGCCCAGGAACTTTTCCGCGAACAGGCCGAGGATCAGCGACGGCCCCTCGTAATTGGAGCGCATGATCGTGGTGGCCTGGGCGAGATCGCTCTGCGCGCTCTCCTGCGTGCCGAGCAGTCCGACGATCGAGATGACGACATCAGGCAGCGCAGGGAGACTGCCGACAAAGCCCTCGAAGGAGGCCGTGTCGAGCACGTCGAACCTGTGGACACCGACATCGACACTGTAGCGCGCGCGCAGATCGGCGGCGTCAGGCTCCAGCGCGGTGACGTCACGGCCCGCGAGACCGACGTCGTAGCCTGCCCTGGCAAAGGCGCGCGCCGCGGCGCGGCCGATGTCGGAGGAGCCACCCAGCACCAGAACGGACTTGCGTGACGTCATGGCCTAGACCTCATCGAACAGGCGTTGTGAAAGCTTCGAGCGGATGTTGCCTTTGGGATCGAGCGATTTGCGGATCGCGTTGAAGCGCGGCAGAGCAGGATAACCAGCCTCGAACGTGGTGCGCGACTGGCGCGCGTCCTTGGCGAGATAAAGCCGGCCGCCGGCTGCGACGACCAGACGGTCGATCTCGTCGAGGAAGCTCAGAATGTCGCCCTTCACCGGAAAATCCAGCGCCAGCGTGTAGCCGGGCAGCGGAAACGACAGGAGGCCGTCGCCATGGCCGAGCCTCTTGAGCACGGCGAGGAAGGAGGCATCGCCGCGCCGCGCGACGCGATCGAGGATGTCGCCGAGCACGTCGCGGGCGCCGGCCTCCGGGATCACGCATTGGTGTTGCAGGAAACCGCGGCTGCCATAGATGCGATTCCAGTCGGCAACGCTGTCGAGCGGGAAGAAATAGGGATAGAGCGAGACCACATGGCTGCCGCCGGCGCGCCGCGCGCCCATGCGGTAGTAGAGCTCGTTGAAGGCGCGGATGCTGTAGCGGTTCAGCGTCATCGACGGCAAATCGATCGGCACGCCGAGGCCGAGACCTTTGCCGACCGGAAATGCCTCGGCACCTTCGGCAAGCTCATCCTTGCCGGCGTGCTCGCCGAGATTGATCAGTGAACGGCCGAGGTCGCGCCCGCGCGCCACGCAATCGATCCACGCCACCGAATAGGTCGCGGCATCGCCTGCATCGAGCGCGCGCATCGCCGCCTCGAGATCGGATGCGGCGATCACCCGCTCGCGGATCCATCCCGTTTCGACCCGCCGCAGCCGCATCGTTGCTTCAAGGATCACGCCGGTGAGGCCCATGCCTCCGACGGTCGCGAAGAAGGCATCGGAGTTCTGCTCGCGCGAGACCTCGATGGTTTCGCCCTCACCGGTGAGCAGCAGGATGCTGTCGACATAGCGGCCGAAGCCGCCTTCGCAATGATGGTTCTTGCCGTGCACGTCGGACGCAATGGCGCCGCCGATCGAGACGAAGCGCGTGCCGGGAACAACGAAAGGCAGGAAGCCGCGCGGACCAAAAGTGTCGATCAGGTCGGACAGCAGCACGCCGGCCTCGAGGCGAATGCGCCCGCTTGCGGTATCGAACCACCTGATCCGGTCGAAGCCGGTCATCGCCACGGTCCTGGCAGTTCCGATCGCGGCATCGCCATAGGCGCGGCCGTTGCCCCGCGCCACCGAGCCCGTCACATCACCGACGGCCTCGCCCACCGCCTCGAACGACCGCGGACGCAGCAGATCGGTATCAACGACCGGGAAGCGTCCCCAGCCGGAGACGAGGGTCATGGTTCAGCTCCTGTGCCGGGCGGGGCCGCCCTGCGCTCGAAACTGCCTACCGGTCAAAAGCTTATTTTGCGTTGAAGGCGCATGGTGAGTTTGCCGCTGTTGCCGGCGTCCACCTCTCCCCTTGCGGTCCCCTTGCGGGGAGAGCTGAAACCGAGAGCTTCGGTCGGCAGCGCCCCGACCATGGATTGCTACCGCCCCAGCGCCAGCGCGATCAGGCCGAGCGTGCCGACGATGACTCGCCACCAGGCGAACACCACGAAACCGTGGCGGGTGACATAGGTCAAAAACGTCTTCACCACGATGACGGCCGTGATGAACGACACGACGAAGCCGATCGCGACGATGCCCATGTGGTCCATCGTCATCTCGGAGCGGTTCTTATAGAAGTCGTAGGCGAACGCGCCGATCATGGTGGGAATGGCGAGGAAGAACGAGAACTCCGCCGCCGCGCGCTTGTCGGCGCCGAGCAGCATTGCCGCGACGATGCTGGCGCCGGAGCGCGACACGCCCGGGATCATCGCCACGCACTGCGCGATGCCGATATAGAGATACATCAGCAGCGGGAACCTGGTGGCATCGTGCTCGCGCGGCTTGAGGTCGAGCCTGTCGACCCAGAGCAGGATGGCGCCGCCGACGATCAGCGTGAAGCAGACGACCCAGGGGTTGAACAGCACGCTCTTGATGTATTTGCCGGCAACGAGGCCGATGACGACAGCGGGCAGAAACGCCACCAGCACGCCGATGACGAAGCGGCGCGCATAAGCATCGCCCGTGAACATGCCGATCGCGACATCCCAGAGCTTCCTGAAATACAGCCCGACAATCGCGAGGATCGCACCCAGCTGGATCAGAACGGTAAATGAATCCCAGAAGGCGCCTTCACCAAGATGGAAGAAACGCTCGGCGAGCAGAAGGTGGCCGGTCGAGGACACGGGAAGGAACTCGGTCACACCCTCGATGATGCCGAGGATCACTGCCCGTATTGCATCCGACATATTTACGGTCCATTTCGGCTGGAAAAGCGGGGCTCTTCTCGCCTATTCCCCCCAATGCTGCAATCGCAAAATGCGCCATCACGCTCTTGCTTCGCGGGTTTGAAGGACTAGTGTGGCGCCGCACAAACGTTGATGGATTCTTAAGCACCATCAAATAGTCAAAGGTTTCATGTTTACGCTGTTTCATCATCCGTTCTGCCCGCATTCGCGCTTCATCCGCCTGATCGCGGGCGAATACGGGCTCGACCTCAAGCTGGTTGAAGAGCGCACCTGGGAACGGCGCGAGGCATTTCTGCTGCTCAATGCGGCGGGAACGACGCCGGTCCTGGTGGACGACGAGCAGCCGCCGATCCCGGGCGCGGCCATCATCGCCGAATATGTCGACGAGGCCTATGGCGGGGGGATGGGACCCAAGCGCCTGATGCCGGAGACGACCTTCGAGCGCGTCGAGGTGCGCCGGCTGATGGCCTGGTTCAACGAAAAGTTCTTCGAGGAGGTCTCGCACCCTCTCGTCACAGAGCGCATCTACAAGCGCTTCATGAGCGAGGAGAATGGCGGCGGGCCGCCCTCGGCCGACGTGATGCGCGCGGCCAAGGCCAACGTGCGCTATCATCTCGCCTATATCGGCTGGCTGGCGCAGACGCGTAACTTCCTCGCCGGCGACCGGCTCACCTACGCGGATCTCGCCGCCGCGGCGCATCTCTCGGCGATCGACTATCTGGGCGACGTGCCATGGAGCGAGGACGACGCAGCAAAGGCGTGGTACGCGCGGGTGAAATCCCGCCCCTCGTTCCGTCCGCTGCTGAGCGAATGGCTGGCCGGCGTGCCGGCGTCGCGGACCTACGTGGACCTGGATTTCTGAACTCCGACCCGACTGAACTGAAGGCGCAACTCACGCGCGAGGCGCGCGCGCTCGGCTTCGACTGCATCGGCGTCACGGCACCGGGCACGATCGAAGCTGCCGGAAAGCACTTCCTCGAATTCATCGCCTCAGGCGGACACGGCGACATGGACTGGCTCGCGGCACAGCCGGAGCGCCGGGTCGATCCGCGCGGGCTGTGGGCCGACGTGCGCAGCGTGATCATGCTCGGCGTCAATTACGGCCCCGACTCCGATCCGCTGGCGATCCTGACCCAGCGCACGCGCGCGGCAATCTCGGTCTACGCGCAGGGCGACGACTATCACGATCTCATCAAGAAGCGGCTGAAGGCGCTGGCGCGCTGGCTGGTCGCGACTGCGCCAAGCGACGTGAAAGTGTTCGTCGACACCGCGGCCGTGATGGAGAAGCCGCTGGCGCAGGCCGCGCATCTGGGCTGGCAGGGCAAGCACACCAATCTGGTCTCGCGCGAGTTCGGCTCCTGGCTGTTCCTCGGCGCGATCTACACCACGCTGGAGCTGCCGCGCGACGATGCCGAGATCGACCATTGCGGCTCGTGCCGGGCGTGTCTCGACATCTGCCCGACTGCGGCGTTCCCCGCGCCCTACAAGCTCGATGCTCGGCGCTGCATCTCGTATCTCACCATCGAGAACAAGGGACCGATCCCGCACGAGTTTCGCAAAAGCATCGGCAATCGCATCTATGGCTGCGACGATTGCCTCGCGGCATGCCCCTGGAACAAGTTTGCGCAGGAGGGACGCGAGGCCAAGCTCGCGGCGCGTGACGAATTGCGCGCACCTGATCTCGCTGGGCTGGCACGGCTCGACGATGCCGCATTTCGTGCGCTGTTCACGAAGTCGCCGGTGAAGCGCATCGGCCGCGACCGGTTCTTGCGCAACGTGCTGATTGCGATAGGCAACTCCGGCGAGGTGGCGCTGGCGGAAGAGGCGCGGCGACTGCTGAGTGACGAGAGCGCGCTGGTGCGTGGCGCTGCGGTGTGGGCGCTGGCGCAGCTGGTCTCGCGGGAAGAGTTTGAGCCGATGAAGTTTGCCGCGGCGAGCAACGAGCGCGACGACAGCGTGCGCCGGGAGTGGCGAGACGCTTCCTAATTCTCGGTGTGACCCGGGCATCCAGTACGCCGCGACGCCTCGACTCAATCACTGCCTTGCCGGAGTACTGGATCGCCCGATCAAGTCGGGCGATGACACCTGTGTTGTGGCTGGCACGCACTCTCACCACCCTTGATTTCCCCGCGCGTTGCCTCAAAAGTCGCGCGCCATGACAAACATGCCTTTCTTCACCCGCGAGGGCGATACATTCCATGCGACGGAAGTCGCCAACGGTCCGTGGGACCCGAAATCGCTGCACGGACGCGTCATCGTCGGCCTGCTCGGCTTCGCCATCGAGGAACGCCATTCCGGTCCTGAATTCGTGCCGGCGCGGCTCACCGTCGACATGTTCCGGCTGCCGACCATCGACAAGCCGATCGAGGTGACGACGCGGCTCGTCCGCGATGGACTGCGCATCCGCCTGGTCGAAGCGGAGTTCGTTTCCGGCGGCGTCGGCATGGCGCGCGCCTCGTGCCAGCTGCTGCGCAAGACGCAGAACCCGGATGGCAATGTCTGGTCGCCGCCGAACTGGGACGTGCCGAAGCCATCAGACATTCCGAAGCCGACCGATCCCAGGCTCGGCATGAACGGCAAATGGACGACGCGCCCCATCGTCGGGCACATGGGCTCGCTCGGCCCGCGCCGGCTCTGGATGAGTGAGGTGCGCGAGCTCGTCGCGGGCGCTGCGATGACGCCGTTCGTGCATGTCGCGGTGGGCGCCGACTTCGCCAGCCCCTTTGCCAATGCCGGCGACAAGGGGCTCGGCTACATCAACAGCGACGTCACGATCTATCTGCATCGCCTGCCGGTGACGAACTGGATCGGCTTCGACGTGGTCAATCACCAGGCGACGGATGGCGTCGCGATCGGCGAGTGCTGGCTCTATGACGAACAGGGCCCGATCGGCACGGCGACGGTCGCAGCGCTGGCGCAGCGCAAGCCGATGCCGAAGGTGTCGCCGCCGTAGGTTCCGCCGTCAGGCCAGATGCCGCTTCATCTCCGGCCGCGCCTTCAGCTCGGCGCCCTGCTTGGCGACGATCCTGGCAATGCGCTCCGGCGCGAACTTCAGATCGACGAATGCCGGCGCGGTGTTGGCGACCTCGTGATACCGAGCGATCCTGCCGTCACGCAACGTCATGATCGCAACGCCCTCGAACATCGCCCGCGCTCCGTTCGCCTCCGGCAGGGTCGAACGATAGCTGAAAGTGTAGCGCGCATAGAGCGTGGTGCCGTCGGTGACGGGATCATGCATGTCCCAGCGGAAATCGGTCGCCGTGCGATAGAACCGGTCGTCGATCATTGCAGCGATCTTCTCTCGGCCTGCGAACGCGCCATAGAAGACGTCGTGATAGACGCCATCCTCGGTGAACAGTTCGGCGAAGGCTTTCCCGTTGCGCTGCTCGACGGCGTCACAAAAGGCGCGCAGCATGGCGGCGGTGGTCATTGGCGCTTCTCCCAATTTCTCCGTCATACCGGCTTGACCGGGGCGTCCGGTACGCAGCGGCTTCTCGGTTCGAGCACAGCCGCCTCTGGAATACTGGATCGCCCGATCAAGTCGGGCGATGATTGGGCAGCAGTTTCACCCGATCTCCGCGACCGCGGCAAGGATGCGTGCGATGTCCTGCGGGCGCGACAGGCGGTGATCGCCGTCCTGGATCATGGTCAGCACGACGTCGTCGGCCGGCAGGCGATGCGTCAGCGCAAAGGCGTGCTGCCACGGCACGTCGGGATCCTGCGCGCCCTGCAGGATACGGACGGGGCAGCCGAGATCGATGGCGCTGCCGAGCACGAGATGGTTGCGTCCTTCCTCGATCAGCTTGCGCGTGATCGGATAGGGCGAGCCGTCGCCATAGTCCGACGGCCGCAGCCAGAAGCCCTTGGTCTCGATCTCCTTCTTCACCGCCGACGGAAATTTCTTCCACATCAGTTCCTCGGTGAAGTCGGGCGCCGGCGCGATCAGCACGAGGCCTGCCAGTGAGGCCTTGCCTGCACGTTTCCTGATCTCGCGCGCGAGCAGGAGCGCCATCCAGCCGCCCATGGAGGACCCGACCAGGACCTGCGGGCCGTCGCAGAACCGCTCGAACACCGCGACGCTGTCCTCGAGCCAGCTTCCGATGGTTCCGTCGGCGAAATCACCGCTGGATTCGCCGTGGCCGGAATAGTCGAAGCGGACCACCGCGCGGCCATGCTCATGGGCCCAGGCGTCCAGCGCGACGGCCTTGCCGCCCTGCATGTCCGACTTGAAGCCGCCGAGCCAGAGGAGGCCGGGACCCTTTCCGGCGCGGTGGCGCACCGCGATCCTGCGCGCGGACGGACCCTGGCCCACATTGATGAACTCGAGCGCGGCATCGGGAATTGCGTCGGTCATGGAACGTTTACTCTGGCTGTGCGGTTTGAACCGTCTGGGCCTGTTTCGCAAGCACGCCCGATATCGGCATTGTCCCTTTGGGACGCTTGCGGAACAGAAGCAAGGTGTCTATGTCGAGCAACGTGCCGTTGGGCGTGACCAAAATGCCTCGCATTTGAGGGTTTTTCACTCGTCGCACGAGCGACTTGCTTGCCGGCAACCGCATCTTCCTTCAAAATAGCCGCTTCTTTCACAACTTTGGAGAACCACCCATTCGCCGTCCTAATAAAGCTCCGCCCGCTGCCAGCAAAGACGGGCCGCGCATCAATGATGATATTCGCAACGCGCAGATCCAGCTGATCGATCAGACCGGTGAGAACAGAGGCACGGTCGAGACCGTCGTCGCCATACGGATGGCCCAGGAAGTTGGCATGGATCTGGTCGAGATTTCGCCGAATACCAGCCCTCCCGTCTGCAAGATCATGGACTACGGGAAATACAAGTATTCCGCTCAGAAGAAAGCCGCGGAAGCCCGCAAGCGGCAGAAGACCGTCGAGATCAAGGAGATCAAGCTCCGCCCGATGATCGACGACCACGATTACGACGTGAAGATGCGCGCGATGCAGCGGTTCTTCGAAGAGGGCGACAAGGTCAAGATCACGCTGCGCTATCGCGGCCGCGAAATGGCGCACCAGGAGATCGGCACCAAGCTGCTGGACAAGATCAAGACCGACGTCGCCGAACTCGCCAAGGTCGAGCAGGACGCGCGGTTCGAAGGTCGTCAGGTCGTCATGGTGCTGGCGCCGCGCTGACCGCAGCGCATTGGGACTTTCTAAGAGTGCAACGGCCCGTCCGGATCTCCGGCGGGCCGTTTTGTTTTGGTCAAGGTGCAAGCCGCGAGCACTGCTGCGCCCTCTCCCGCTTGCGGGAGAGGGTGGCGCGAAGCGCCGGGTGAGGGCTCTCGCCTCTTGGGGGTCCTCACGAGAGGAGACACCTCTCCCCAACCCTCCCCCGCAGGCGGGGAGGGAGCGCACCTACTGCTTGGCGGTCAGCTCCTTGTCGCCTGCCAGGTTCCGCTGCAGTAATCGCCGGAGATGATGCCCCTCCACCAGCCGGCGCCGTACATGCCGGCGAGCCGGCCGCCGCCGCTCGCATGGGAGGCGCCGACCGAGACCTGGACCGCGACAGCGCCGGAGCGGTTGACCCGGCCCGAGACCCGGCCGCCGCCGGCCGACGAGACGCGGCTGCCTGACACGGTGAAGGGAACGCTGTAGCCCGAACTGCAAGTGCCGCGGGTGGTCGCGAAGGTGACGTTCCAGATGCCGTCATAGCCGCCGGCGCGAGCCTCGGCCGTTGACGGCAGCGCCGCCGTGGCGAGGACGGCGAACAGCGCCAGATGGCGCGGACGGGCGAAATCCGCCAGCGAAGTCAGAAATTGAGGGGACTGGGCCATTTTTGACCTGCTTCAGCGACAAGACTTGGATATGAGGATAGCAACTTCCAATAGTCGGCGGGCCGGTTTCGGCGGTTCATCGTTGCCAATTGGCCTGTCCTCTGTCATAAGCCCAGCCTTCATCGCCCGGCTGATTAAGGGCTGCCGTGGCGGTGTTTCGTGCGGGTTTCGCGCTGGTTCGTAAAACCTGAGCACAATCAACGCTCTAACGAGCATTTTTGACGGCCAGCCGCCTTCGCGGGCGGATCTCTATGGCCATTAGGAGAGCCAAATGCCCAAGCTGAAGACCAAATCGGGCGCTAAAAAGCGCTTCAAGGTGACTGCCACCGGCAAAGTGATGCACGCCCAGCGCGGCAAGCGTCACGGCATGATCAAGCGGACGAAGAAGCAGATCCGTCAGCTCCGCGGCACCCGCGTGCTGTTCAAGACCGACGGCGACAACGTCAAGAAGTACTTCTTGCCGAACGCCTGATCGCGTCCACGATCACTGCCGCCTCGCGCGCCGCAGCTTTCGCGGCGATCCGAAACCGAAGTCATCTCTGAAGGATTTTTTGTCATGTCTCGCGTCAAACGCGGTGTGACCGCCCACGCCAAGCACAAGAAAGTCTACAAGGCCGCCAAGGGTTTCTACGGCCGCCGCAAGAACACCATCCGCGCCGCCAAGCCGGCCGTGGAGAAGGCCCAGCAATACGCCTTCCGCGACCGCAAGCGTCGTAAGCGCACCTTCCGCGCGCTCTGGATCCAGCGTCTCAACGCTGCCGTCCGTCCGTTCGGCCTGACCTACAGCCGATTTATCGACGGTCTCGCCAAGTCGGGCATCACCGTGGACCGCAAGGTGCTGTCGGATCTCGCGATCCGCGAGCCCGCCGCGTTCCAGGCGATCGCCGAGAAGGCCAAAGCCGCTCTGGCTGCTTGAGGCTCGCGCTAGCGGGCCTTCGGGCCCGCAGCCTTCAGCGCGCGCTGCGAGAAGCGCTGGGCGACCTCCGCCCGGCAAAAAGCTGCGAACGAGAGATACATGGTGCCGGACTTGTTCCGGTACTTCTGGTCGCAGACGCGCATCTCGCGTTTGTAGGCCTGCTGCTTGGCCGTGTTGAGGCCGGGCATGAAGTCCGCCTCGCACTTCTTTTCGACGGCGGCGCCGAGCTGGACATCGCCGCTCGCGGTCAATTGGCAATCCTGAAACACCTTCATCGCGCTTTCGCAGCTCTTCTGCTTGGTGATGGTGTCGACGACCTCGTCCAGCGTCATGGATGTCTCCATGCAGACCATGGCGCGCGCAGGGGTGCCGGCGACCGAAAGGAAGACGGCCAGAACGGCAGGAAGAACGACAAGGCAGGGTCTCGACAGCATCGCAAAGGTCTCCTCGTATTCCCCTTGGTGCCGCCTCCCCGCGCGGGGTTCAACCCAGCCGGCCATGTGCCCGAAATGACCGGCTTTTTGCTTGACGTTACGGCCTTCGTGCGGCGACAACCCAGCCGAATTCAGAGCCAAGGATTTGACTGTGTCCGACCTCGCAACGCTCGAAACATCCATCCTCGACCAGATCGCCGCCGCCGGCGATGAAGCCGCCCTGGAGGCGGTGCGCGTCGCGGCCCTCGGCAAGAAGGGCTCGATCTCGGCGCTGCTTGCCACGCTCGGCAAGATGTCGCCGGACGAGCGCAAGACGCAAGGCGCCGCGATCAACCTCGCCAAGGACAAGGTCACGCAGGCGCTCGCAGCCCGGCGCGACGTGCTGAAGGCGGCGGCGCTCGATGCGCGGCTCGCGTCGGAAACCATCGACGTGACGCTGCCGCTGCGCGATACGGCCACTGATGCCGGCCGCATCCATCCGCTGAGCCAGGTCTGGGACGAGCTGACCACGATTTTCGCCGACATGGGATTCTCGGTGGCCGAAGGTCCTGACATCGAGACCGACGACTACAACTTCACCAAGCTGAACTTCCCGGAAGGCCATCCGGCCCGCGAGATGCACGACACGTTCTTCTTCCATCCGAAGGAGGACGGCTCGCGCATGCTGCTGCGGACCCACACCTCGCCGGTGCAGGTGCGCACCATGCTGAGCCAGAAGCCGCCGATCCGCGTGATCTGCCCGGGCCGCACCTATCGCATCGATTCTGACGCGACCCACACGCCGCAATTCCATCAGGTCGAAGGCCTCGTCATCGACAAGAGCTCGCATCTCGGCCACCTCAAATGGATCCTGCACGAGTTCTGCAAGGCGTTCTTCGAAGTCGATCACATCAACATGCGCTTCCGGCCGTCGTTCTTCCCGTTCACGGAGCCGTCGCTGGAAGTCGACATCCAGTGTCGCCGCGACAAGGGCGAGATCCGCTTCGGCGAGGGCGAGGACTGGCTGGAGATTCTCGGCTGCGGCATGGTGCATCCGAACGTGCTGCGCGCCTGCGGCATCGATCCCGACGAGTACCAGGGCTTTGCCTGGGGCATGGGCATCGACCGCATCGCCATGCTGAAATACGGCATAGCCGACCTACGCCAGCTGTTCGACAGCGACGTCCGCTGGCTGAGCCATTACGGCTTCAAGCCGCTCGAGGTGCCGACGCTCGCGGGGGGATTGAGCACGTGATGCTTGTGCCCACGCACGCGAACACTCTCTCCGTTCCCTCCCCCCTTGTGGGGGAGGGTCGGGGAGGGGGGTAGCCGCGGATGCCGCACGCAGTTGTGAGCGAGCGTCAGCGCAGCCGGGCGAAACAGCTTCGCCGAGCGATGACGCGTGCCGAAACACTGCTGTGGCGCTACCTGAAGGCTAACCGCATGGATGGCGTTGGCATCCGTCGCCAAACGCCCATCGGAAACTACATCGCCGACTTCGTGTGCTTCTCCTCAAAGCTTATCATCGAGCTCGATGGAGAATCCCACGATTTCGAGGAACGCCAGAAGAAAGAAGAGCGTCGCGACGCTTTCTTCGCAGCCGAGGGCTTTCAGGTTCTGCGCTTCACCAAGGATCAGGTGATGACCAACCTCGAGGGGGTTGTTGAGGTAATCCGCCAGGCAGCTTCCGGTGGAGCCCGCGGCTCACCCCACTCCCTGACCCTCCCCCACGAGGGAGAGAACACTGACACCGACCAAAGCCATTCAACCGACAAGAGCCGAGGCACACAGCCATGAAATTCACCCTCTCCTGGCTGAAGGACCATCTGGAGACCGACGAGCCGCTCGATAAGCTCGCCGACAAGCTCACCATGATCGGGCTCGAGGTCGAGAACATCGAGGACAAGGCGAAGGCGCTGAAGCCGTTCACAATCGCCAAGGTGATCTCGGCCGAGCAGCATCCGAATGCGGACCGCTTGCGCGTCTGCATGGTCGACACCGGCGACGGTGGCGCGCCCGTGCAGGTCGTGTGCGGCGCGCCGAACGCGCGTGCGGGCCTCGTCAGCGTGTTCTCGCCGCCCGGCACCTACATTCCCGGCAAGGACATCACGCTCGGCGTCGGCACCATCCGCGGCGTCGAGAGCCGGGGCATGCTGTGCTCGGCGGCCGAATTGCAGATATCCAACGACCATGACGGCATCATGGAATTGCCGGCGGACGCGCCTGTTGGCGCTGCTTACGCCGAATGGGCCGCGCTCGGCGATCCCGTGATCGAGATCAATTTGACGCCGAACCGGCAGGACTGCACCGGCGTTCACGGCATCGCGCGCGATCTCGCCGCCGCCGACATGGGCAAGTTCAAGGACCCGACGATCAAGCCGGTCAAGGGCGAATTCCCCTGCCCCGTGAAGGTCACGGTCGAGGACGCCACGCTGTGTCCCGGCTTCGCGCTCCGCCTCGTGCGCGGCGTCAGGAACGGGCCGTCACCGGAATGGCTGCAGAAGCGGCTGACCGCGATCGGGCTGCGCCCGATCAACGCGCTGGTCGACATCACCAACTTCATGACCTACGACCGCGCGCGTCCGCTGCACGTGTTCGACGCCAAGAAGGTGAAGGGCAATCTCGTGGTGCGCCGCGCGCGCAAGGGCGAGACGCTGCTGGCGCTCGACGGCCGCACCTACAATCTCGATCCCGCCATTTGCGTCATCGCCGACGAGCACGGCGTCGAATCGCTCGCCGGCATCATGGGCGGCGAAGCCTCGGGCTGCGACGAGAACACCACCGACGTGCTGATCGAATCGGCGCTGTGGAACGAGATCAACATCGCCCAGACCGGCCGCAAGCTCGGCATCAACTCCGATGCGCGCTACCGCTTCGAGCGCGGGGTCGATCCGGCCTTCATGGTGCCCGGCCTCGAGCTCGCGACGAAACTGGTGATGGAGATGTGCGGCGGCGCACCGTCCGAGAACGTCGTGGTCGGCAAGGCCTTCGGGGACGATCGCGTGATCGATTTCCCCGTCACAGAGGTCAAGCGCCTGTCCGGCATCGAGGTGCCGCAGGTCGAGATGAAGCGCATCCTGACCCATCTCGGCTTCATGATGGCGGGCCCCGGACCGGTCGTGAAGGTTGCAGTGCCGTCGTGGCGCTCCGACGTGCACGGCAAGGCCGACATCGTCGAGGAAATCGTCCGCATCTTCGGCGTCGACAAGGTGCCGATGACGCCGTTCGAGCGCGGCGAGGACGCGCGCAAGCCCGTGCTGACGCCGCTACAGCTGCGCACCCGCCGCGCGCGACGGGCGCTGGCGAGCCGCGGCATGGTCGAGGCCGTCACCTGGTCGTTCATCGCCAAGCCTGCGGCCGAATTGTTCGGCGGCGGCCAGCGGGTGCTCGAAGTGGCGAACCCGATCGCGTCCGATCTCTCCGACATGCGCCCGACCCTGCTCGCGGGCCTGATCGCGGCGGCGCAGGCCAATGCCGATCGCGGCTTCGGCGATGTCGCGCTGTTCGAAGTCGGCCAAGTCTTCAAGGGCGATCGCCCGCAGGACCAGTTCATGGCGGCAAGCGGCGTGCGCCGTGGCCTGGCTTCGTCCGAAGGTCTCGTACGGCACTGGACCGGCTCGGCAGAGGCCAATGTGTTCGACGCCAAAGCCGATGCACTGGCGGTGCTGTCTGCGGCCGGCGCGCCGATGCAGGCGCTGCAGATCGTCTCCGGCGGTCCCGGCTGGCTGCATCCGGGCCGCTCCGGCACGATCCAGATCGGGCCGCAGAACGTGCTCGGCTATTTTGGCGAAGTGCATCCGCGCGCGCTCGAGGCGCTCGGCGCCGACGGGCCGCTTGTCGTGTTCGAGGTCATCCTCGACCGGATTCCCGAGGCCAAGAAGAAGCCGACCCGCGCCAAGCCCTTGATCGAGCTGTCGGCCTTCCAGCCGGTGTCGCGCGACTTCGCTTTCATCGTCGATCGCAGCGTGAAGGCCGGCGACATCGTGCGCGCCGCGCAGGGCGTCGACAAGAAGCTGATCATCGGCGTCAACGTCTTCGACGTCTACGAGGGCAAGGGCATCGAGGACGGCAAGAAGTCGATCGCGCTCGCGGTCACGCTTCAGCCGCGCGAGAAGACCCTGACCGATCAGGAGATCGAGGCCGTCGCGGCGAAGATCGTAGCGGAGGTGACCAAGAAGACCGGTGGCACGCTGAGAGCGTAAGGGCTCTGGAATAGCAGGGCATGAGTATCACCGACTTCCTCCCGAAGGACGTCAGCCTCACCATCGCGGCGGCGCTCTGCGCCGTCGCTTTCATTTCCGGCACCGCGCGCGGCTTCTCCGGCTTCGGCTCCGCGCTGATCTTCATGCCGCTGGCGAGCAGCATCGCGGCGCCGCGGCTGGTCGCGGCGCTCCTGCTGGTGATCGATTTCGTCGCGGCTGCGCCGCTGCTGCCGGATGCGTGGCGCAAGGCGGACCGAAGAGCCACCGCGGTGATCGTGCTGGGCGCGCTGATCGGCGTGCCTGTCGGCACTTATTTCCTCAGCGTGCTCGAACCCGTCACCACGCGCTGGATCATCTCCTGCTTCGTCGCGGCGCTGCTGCTTCTGCTGCTGTCGGGCTGGCGCTATCGCGGCAAGGACCACGCCTGGCTCTCGGTCGGCATCGGCGGCCTCTCCGGCTTCTGCAGCGGTCTGGCACAGACCGGCGGGCCGCCGATCGTCGGCTACTGGCTCGGCCGCCCGATCGCGCCGATCGTCGCGCGCGCAAACATCCTGCTGTTCTTCGGCGCATCGGATTTCTTCTCGATGGTCAGCTATGCGACGACGGGCCTGATCAGCCGCGAATCGCTGGTGCTGTCGCTGATCGTCGGCCCGGTCTACGCCCTCGGCGTCGCCTTCGGTGCATCCCTTTTCGGCCGCGCCAGCGAAAAGGTGTTTCGCGGAATCTGCTATGCGCTGATTGCGCTGGCGGTGATCTTTGGGCTACCGGCGCTGGACGGCGTGTTGCGGTAAGATCGAGCGAGATGCGTCGAGGTCCTACTGCCGCGGTGCCCGCCGCTTCTTCGTCGACTGCGTCGGCACATCGGCCGGCTCGTCCCTGATCGCGCCGATCTTGCGGAGCGCGGCATCCGCGGCGCGTTCGCCGCTTTCCCAGGCACCGTCGACGGTGCCCCACAAAGTCTCGTGGGTGGCTTCGCCGGCGAGGAACACATTGCCGATCGGCTCGGTCAGGATCTTTCGCGAGAGCTGGCCGCCGGGCGCGGAGGCCGACATCGCGCCCATCACGTAAGGCGAGGCGTTCCAGCGCGTCGCGCTGGTCTTCTGCACGGTGGCCGCCGCTTCGCTGCCGAACAGCTTCGTGATCCATTCCTTCGCGAAGGCGGCCATCGCCTTCTCGCCCTGCTCGGAGAGATCGCGCCCGAACGAGCCGCCGACATCGATCGCGCACAGCGAGGAGCCGCCGATATTGGCGTACATCAGCGCCGTGCGGGTCGAATTGCTCTGCTCGATAAGGATGTCGTCGCGCGACAGGCCGAGCGGATTGCCGGACAGCTGCAGCACGATGTGGTCGTAGCTGCCCATGGTGAGCTTTGATGCTGCGTCCAGCGTCCGTCTGGGGATGTCGGGCGCGAACTTGATCGCGCCCGATGTCAGCACGTTGGTCGAGACCGTGAGCACGGCGGCGCGCGCGGCGATCTTGCCGGATTGCGTCTCGACGCTGACGTCCCGGTTGCTCCAGACGATCCGGCTCGCCGGGGTCGACAACGCGATCGGCGCCTGCTCGCCGAGCTTGGTGATCAGGGTGCCCAAACCCTGGCGGCAGGCGATCGCGGCATTGCGGTCCTGCGCGCGCGCCTTGTCGATCGCGGAGAGCTCCTTCAAGTCCTTGCCGGCAAAGCTCGCACCCAGCATGAACTCGGCCGCGCCGGCCCAGTCGCCGAGGTCCTTCGGCAGCACCGACGCGCAGGAGGTGTCGAGCTTGCCGCGCGCGGCCTCGTCGATGGCGCGGTTGGCGCGCACGAGCGCCGCCAGGAATTCCTCGGTCTCGCCCGCGCGTGCGTTGCGGCGGCCGATGCGCATCTTCTGGCCGGCCGGCGCCTGCACCACGTCGAGCCCGGCGCTGCGCGCGAGCCGGATCATCGGGTTGGTCTCGGGATTGTGCATCCAGCGCGCGCCGCGGTCGAACGGCACGTCGAAGGTCGTTGTATCCGTGATGCATCGGCCGCCGACCTGCGAAGCCGCCTCCAGCACGACGACCTTGCGATTGGCGGCCATGATGCGCCGCGCTGCGGCAATTCCGGCCGCACCTGCGCCGATCACGACGATGTCGGCCTCCCGCGGCAGGGGCGCGGCGTTTGCGCGCAGGACCGGCATCGCGGCAAGGGCCGCCGACGCCGAAAGGAAACCGCGGCGCGTGATTGTCATGTCATGGTTTCCGGAGACTTGCGGCGAACGGGAACAGCCAGCGAACCTTGCCGCATCTGATGTTGCACGGCAACCATCATGGTGAATCAATCGTGCTTGATCTCACAGACCGATGAACCGAATGGCAACACGTTTCGACCATGATAGAGAAGGAAAAAAGACGGCCGGAAAAGGCCGTGGGGGAGTTCGACATGGGGACGGTCCTTGATTCAGTCGGCAAGCTGATTGCCGCGTACCTCTCGAAGGAGGTGCCGGGCTACGAGCCGTTCACGCCCAGCGACCCCGAGCATCTGCGCGGCATCATCGAGCCAGGCGACGTGCTGCTGGTCGAGGGCAACAACCGCATCTCCGGCATCATCAAATATCTGACGCAGTCGACCTGGTCGCATGCCGCGCTCTATGTCGGTCCGGTCGAGGGCGCCGTGGAGCCCAACGGCGAGCCGCATGTGCTGATCGAGGCCAATATCGGCGAGGGCGTGACGTCGGCACCGCTGTCGAAATACTTTCCGTATCACACCCGCGTCTGCCGCCCGGTCGGACTGTCCTACGAGGACCGCACCACGGTCTGCCGCTACGCGATCAACCGCATCGGCTTCGGCTACGACACCAAGAACATCCTCGACCTGATGCGCTTCCTGTTCCCGCTGCCGGTGCCGCAGCGCTGGCGGCGGCGCATGATCGCGCTCGGCTCGGGCGATCCGACCAAGATCATCTGCTCGGCGCTGATCGCGCAGGCCTTCGACGCCGTGCGCTACCCGATCCTGCCGAAGATCACCAAGGCCGGCAGCCGCGCCGCTCGCCGCGAGATCCTGCACATCCGCGATTCCTCGCTGTACATGCCGCGCGACTTCGACATCTCGCCCTATTTCGAGGTGGTCAAGCCGACCATCGTCAACGGATTCGACTACACCGCCCTGCACTGGGCGGACAAGCAAAAGCCGCTCGAGGAGGTGGCGGGCACTTTCAGTGTGTTTCCAGAAACGCTCCGTGCGCCGCCGCTCGTTCCTGAAGCGATTGACGAAGAAGCGCCGGCTGAAGTTCCGGCTGAAGAAGTGAAAACAGAGCCTGCGGAGATCACCGCCGCGTTCTCCGAGCATTTCGTGCTGCTGAGCGAGCTCGCGACGTACCGCGCGCGGGCGCGGGAGATGGCGGCGTAGCTCCACGGTCGTCCTGGCGCAAGCCAGGACGACGCTGAGGGAAACGGCGCGCGCTCTCTCCACCGTCATTGCGAGGAGCTCTTGCGACGAAGCAATCCAGACTGCCCCTGCGGTAACAGTCTGGATTGCTTCGCTGCGCTCGCAATGACGGTGGAGAGAGCGCGCGCTACCGCTCCGCCCGTCCGATCACCGCCATCAGCTCCGCGATTTTCGCGCGCTGGTCCGCCTTGTCGCCGCTCGCAATCGCGTGCTCGACGCAATGGGCGACGTGGTCCTTCAGGACCTCCTCCTCGACCCGGCGCAGCGCGGCGCGCACCGCCGAGATCTGCGTCACGATGTCGATGCAGTAGCGGTCTTCCTCGACCATTTTCGAGAGGCCGCGAACCTGGCCCTCGATCCGACCGAGACGTTTTCCGACCGATGCCTTGATGTCCTTGCGCATGGCGTCTATATACCCCTACGGGGTATGGGTTGCAAGCCCCGAGGGAAGGCCGGAGCATGGGAATGAACAACAGAGAACACGGGCATCATCACGACGCGGAAACGCATTCCGGGTGCGGCTGTTCCACGAAGGCCGCGGCGACGGCGGCGGCCTCCTCATGCTGCGGCGGCGCTGGCGATCATTCCGGCCATGCCCATCATCACGGCCATGACCATGGTGATGCCGCAACTGAGGTCAAAGATCCCGTCTGCGGCATGACGGTCGATCCCGCGACGTCAAGACATCGCTTCCAGCATCACGGCGAGACCTTCCATTTCTGCTCGGCCGGCTGCCGCACCAAGTTCGCCGCCGATCCCGCCAAATACCTCGCCAAGGAGAAGGCACCAGAGCCTGATCTGCCGGCAGGCACGATCTATACCTGCCCGATGCATCCCGAGATCCGTCAGGTCGGCCCCGGCACCTGCCCGATCTGCGGCATGGCGCTGGAGCCGGAAGTGGCGAGCCTCGAGACCGGCCCCAATCCCGAGCTCGCCGACATGACGCGGCGGTTCTGGATCGGCGCCGCGCTGGCGCTGCCGGCCGTGGTGCTGGAGATGGGCGGCCATCTCGCAGGTCCGCACAACTGGATCGACCAGACGCTCTCGAACTGGATCCAGCTCGTGTTCGCAACCCCCGTGGTGCTGTGGGCCGGCTGGCCGTTCTTCGTCCGCGGCTGGCAGTCGCTGGTCACGCGCAACCTCAACATGTTCACCCTGATCGCGATGGGCACCGGCGTTGCCTACTTCTACAGCGTCCTCGGCACCGTCGCGCCGCAGATTTTCCCGGCGAACTTCCGCGGCCATGAAGGCGCGGTCGCGGTCTATTTCGAGGCAGCGGCCGTCATCACGGTGCTGGTGCTGCTCGGCCAGGTACTGGAGCTGCGCGCCCGCGACGCCACATCGGGCGCGATCAAGGCGTTGCTGCAACTCGCGCCGAAGACCGCGCGGCGCGTCGACGTCGACGGCGGCGAGCATGAGGTCGAGATCGACACGCTCCATGCCGGCGAACGCTTGCGCGTTCGTCCCGGCGAGAAGGTGCCGGTCGACGGCGTCATCATCGAGGGCCGTTCCTCGCTCGATGAGTCGCTCGTGACAGGCGAATCCATGCCGGTCACCAAGGAAACCGGCGCAAAGGTCATCGCCGGCACGCTGAACCAGTCCGGCAGCTTCATCATGCGCGCCGACAAGGTCGGGCGCGAGACGCTGCTGTCGCAGATCGTGCAGATGGTCGCGGATGCGCAGCGCTCACGCGCGCCGATCCAGCGCCTCGCCGACCAGGTCGCCGGCTGGTTCGTGCCCGCCGTGATCGTCGTCGCCATCGCCGCCTTTGCCGCCTGGGCCTGGTTCGGCCCGGAACCGCGGCTCGCCTTCGGCCTCGTCGCCGCCGTCAGCGTGCTGATCATTGCTTGCCCCTGCGCGCTGGGCCTTGCGACCCCGATGTCGATCATGGTCGGCGTCGGCCGCGGCGCGCAGGCCGGCGTGCTGATCAAGAACGCCGAGGCGCTGGAGCGGATGGAGAGGATCGACACGCTGGTGGTCGACAAGACAGGCACGCTGACCGAGGGCAAGCCCAAGGTGGTGACGATTGTGCCGGCGTCCGGCTTTGCCGAAGACGACATCCTGCGCATTGCGGCCACCGTCGAGCGCGCCAGCGAGCATCCCCTGGGCGATGCCATCGTGCGCGCGGCGAAGGAGAAGCAGCTCGCGCTTGGACAGGTCGAGCAGTTCGATTCGCCGACGGGCAAGGGTGCGACCGGCAAGGTCGACGGCAAGACCGTCGTGCTCGGCAACGCAAGATATCTGTCGTCGATCGGCATCGACACCGGGGCGCTCGACGCCGAGGCCGAACGGCTGCGCGGCGACGGCGCGACCGTGATCAACATGGCCGTCGACGGCCGGCTGGCCGGGTTGTTCGCGATCGCCGATCCGGTCAAGTCCTCGACGCCGGAGGCGCTGAAGGCGCTGGCCGCCGAAGGCATCAAGGTGATCATGCTGACCGGCGATAATCGCACGACGGCGGAGGCCGTGGCGCGCCGGCTCGGCATCGCCGAGGTCGAAGCCGAGGTGCTGCCGGACCAGAAGAGCGCGGTGGTGACGAAGCTGCAGAAGGCCGGCCGCAGCGTCGCCATGGCCGGCGACGGCGTCAACGACGCGCCGGCGCTGGCTGCCGCCGAGGTCGGCATCGCCATGGGCACCGGCACGGACGTCGCAATGGAAAGCGCCGGCGTCACCCTGCTCAAGGGCGACCTCGTCGGCATCGTGCGGGCGCGAAAACTGTCGCAGGCGACGATGAGCAACATCCGCCAGAACCTGTTCTTCGCCTTCATCTACAACGCCGCCGGCATCCCGATCGCGGCCGGCATCCTCTATCCGACCTTCGGCGTGCTGCTCTCCCCGATCATCGCGGCTGCGGCGATGGCGCTGTCCTCGGTGAGCGTGGTCGGGAACGCGCTGCGGCTGCGGGCAACGCGGCTGTGAGTGTCGCAAAATCCGTGTAAAACAGGTCCATTCGGCGATATGCGCGGAGAGGACCTGATGCAGCGGATAACGATCACGATCGAGGAGGACCTCCTGGCGGAGATCGACGCCGCGGCCGAGGCGCGCGGCTACCAGAACCGCTCCGAGATCATCCGCGACCTCGCCCGCGCCGGGCTGCAACTGAGCACAGAGGACACGGCGCTGACCGGCCAATGCGTGGCCGGTCTCGTCTATGTCTACGACCATGCCGCGCGCGATCTGTCGAAACGGCTGGTGCAGGAATTCCACGGCCATCACGACCTCGCGCTGGCGACGCTGCACGTCCATCTCGACGACAACAATTGCATGGAGATGACGGCATTGCGCGGCGCAGCCGACGAGGTCCGGCATTTCGCCGACCACATCATCGCCGAACGCGGCGTGCGCTACGGCCGCGTGGTGATGATCCCGACCGGCGAGGGCAAGCACGTGAAGGCCCGCAAGCAGGGGCACCGGCACGAGTAGGGACGAGCCACATACGCGGTGCCGACCCCTCTCCCCTTGTGGGCCCTTGTGGGGAGATGGTGGCTCACCGCGTAGCGGTGAGACGGGTCTCGTTGGTGGAGAGACCGCCCGCCCTTGCCGAAGCCGCATTCGGTATCTACCTGTCGCGGATAATCTACCTCAGAGGGTCGCCCATGCTGGATGCCGCCGTGAAGGCGCTGTCGCAAATGATCTCGCCGCCGATGCGCTCGATCCTGTGGCGATCGATCGGGCTTGCGCTCGTGCTGATCACCGTGCTGGCGATCGGCCTGCAGCGGCTCTTGAGCTGGTTTGCGACCTCTGGCGAGGTCTGGCTGGAGGGCCTGCTCGGGCCGGGCTGGCACGCCTCGCTCGAAGTCTTGTCCTGGATCGTCTCGATCGCGGCGGGGCTTGGCGTCGTGTTCGGCGGCATCTTCCTGATGCCGGCGATCACCTCGCTGGTGGCGAGCCTGTTCGTCGACGACGTCGCCGAGATCGTCGAGCGCGAGCATTATCCCGCCGAGCGCCCGGGCGTCGCGCTGCCATTCAGCCAGGCGATCTTGGAGGGCATCAAGACCGCGCTGCTGACGATCCTGGTTTATCTCGCCGCGCTGCCGCTCGTGTTCTTCGCCGGCGCCGGCTTCCTGATCTTCTTCCTCGCCGCCGCCTGGCTTTTGGGTCGCGAATATTTCGAGCTCGCCGCGATGCGCTTCCGCACGCCGGAGGAAGCCAAGGCGATGCGGCGCGGCAACGCCGCGACCATCTTCACCGCCGGCCTGTTCATCGCCGCCTTCGTCTCGATCCCGATCGTCAATCTGGCTACGCCGATCTTCGGCATGGCCTTCATGGTCCACATGCACAAGCGCCTGTCGGGCCCGCGCCCCGAGCTGATCGAGCCGGCGCGTCAGATGCGCTGACGACGGCCGGCGCGCGGCGTGCTCACACCGTCTTCTCCGGCCAGCGGCAGAGATCGTTGATCAGGCACACCTCGCAGCGCGGCTTGCGTGCGAGGCAGGTATAGCGGCCGTGCAGGATCAGCCAGTGATGAGCGTGCAGCATGAACTCGGCCGGGATCACCTTTTCGAGGCCAAGCTCCACTTCGAGCGGCGTCTTGCCGGGCGCAAGTGCCGTGCGATTGCCGACGCGGAAGACATGGGTGTCGACCGCGATGGTGTGCTCGCCGAAGGCCATGTTGAGCACGACATTGGCGGTCTTGCGCCCCGCACCAGGCAACGACTCGATCTCCGCGCGGGTGCGCGGCACCTCGCCGCCGAACTCGCTGAGCACCTTCGCCGACAGCGCCATGACGTTCTTGGCCTTGGTGCGATAGAGGCCGATGGTCTTGATGTAGTCGCGCAAGCGCTCCTCGCCGAGATCGAGCATCTTCTGCGGCGTATCGGCGACCTCGAACAAGGCGCGGGTCGCCTTGTTGACGCCGGCGTCGGTCGCCTGCGCCGACAGCACCACGGCCACCAGCAGCGTGAACGGATTGACGTGCTCGAGCTCGCCCTTCGGCTCCGGATTGGCCTTGCGAAACCGGCTGAAGACCTCGTGGATCTCCGCCGGCGTCCAGGGTTTCATGGCCTTGAGCGATTTCTTCGCGGGCGTCGTGGGCTTGGCCTTGGCCTTGGGCTTGGGCTTGGGCTTGGCGACCGCCGCCTTTGCCTTTTTCTTCGGCATGGCGGCTTTGCGCGGGACCGGCTTGCGGATGATTTTGGCCATGATCGGGATATACTGAGGGACGATGAGCACAGGCAACGAAATTGAGCGGGAGAAAGAACCTCAGATCTTCTCCGCGCTGCTGACGCCGCACCGCTCGCTGAACCGCACCGGCTTCCTCGCGGTGATGCTGTTCTTGAGCGTCGTCAGCTTTGCCACCGGCCTCGCCTTCCTGTTGAAGGGCGCCTGGCCCGTGCTCGGCTTCTTCGGCCTGGACGTGCTCGTGGTCTGGTGGGCCTTCAAGGTCAATTTCGGCACGGGGCGGGCGCGCGAGGAGATCACCGTCACGACCTCCGAGCTGCGGGTGCGGCGCATCAGCCATCGCGGCCAGGTCGCCGAATGGACCTTCAATCCGCTCTGGGTCCGCCTCGACATGGAGGTCGACGAGGATTTCGGCATCGAGCATCTCTATCTGATCTCGCGCGGCCACCAGATCCAGATTGCGAAGTTCCTCGGGCCTGAGGAAAAGGCAAGTTTTTACAAAGGCTTGGTTGAGGCGCTCAACGCCGCCAAGCGTGGACCGACCTACAATCCGATCAGCTGATCGCAGTCGGAAATCGGGTGGTTTCAGACCCGCCCCCCTCCTACATTTCCGGTCATGATGACACTCGCAATCCATGACCAGCGCCTGGCCAAGCCGGGCCCCCAGAACGCCGCGCTGCGCGACTATGATTCCGTGCGCCGGGCGATCGCGTTCATCTCGGAGAACTGGCGCGCGCAGCCGACCATCGAGGCGATGGCGGATGCGGCCGGCGTCACGCCGGACGAGCTGCACCATCTGTTCCGCCGCTGGGCCTCGATCACGCCGAAGGCTTTCATGCAGGCGCTTACCCTGGACCATGCGAAGGGCCTGCTGCGCGACTCCGCCAGCATCCTCGATGCCGCGCTCGACTCCGGTCTGTCGGGGCCGGGCCGGCTGCACGATCTCTTCGTCACCCATGAAGCGATGTCGCCGGGCGAATGGAAGAATGGCGGCGCGGGGCTCACCTTGCGCTACGGTTTCCATCCCTCGCCGTTCGGCACCGCCATCGTGATCGCGACCGACCGTGGCCTGTCGGGCCTCGCCTTCGCCGATCATGGCGAAGAGAAGATCGCGCTCGCCGACATGACACGGCGCTGGCCGAAGGCGACCTATGTCGAGGATCACGAAGGCACCGCGCCGCTAGCCGCGCGCATCTTCGACCCGAAACTCTGGCGGCCCGACCAGCCGCTGCGCGTGGTCCTGATCGGCACCGATTTCGAGGTGCGGGTGTGGGAGACGCTGCTGAAGATTCCGATGGGCCGCGCGGTGTCCTATTCCGACATCGCCTGCAACATCAACAGCCCGAAGGCCTCGCGCGCCGTCGGCGCAGCCGTCGGCAAGAACCCGGTCTCGTTCGTCGTGCCCTGCCACCGCGCACTCGGCAAGAGCGGCACGCTCACCGGCTATCACTGGGGCATCACCCGCAAGCAGGCAATGCTGGGCTGGGAAGCCGGGCGGGTCGGGGTGCAGTAGCTCTCCTCCCTCTCCCCGCACGCGGGGAGAGGCGAAGGGATCAGGCCGCCAGATCCAGCTTCGAGGCCACCGTCGAATCGGCGTTCAGCCGGTAGATGATCGGCACGCCCGTGGCGAGCTCGCGCTTCAGGATGCCCTCGGGTGACAGCTTTTCCAGCACCATGATCAGCGCGCGCAGCGAGTTGCCGTGGGCGGCGACCAGCGTGCGCTTGCCGTTGAGCACGCCGGGCAGGATCTCCTGCACGTAGTACGGCAATGCGCGCGCCAGCGTGTCCTTCAGGCTCTCGCCGCCGGGCGGCGGCACGTCGTAGGAGCGGCGCCAGACATGCACCTGCTCCTCGCCCCATTTCTTGCGCGCATCGTCCTTGTTGAGCCCGGAGAGATCGCCATAGTCGCGCTCGTTCAGCGCGAGGTCCTTCGAGGTCGGCAGGCCCTCCTGGCCGAGCTCGCCGAGGATGAGGTCGAGCGTGTGCTGCGCGCGCGTCAGGACCGAGGTGAAGGCGACATCGAACACGAGGCCCTGAGCCTTCAGCTTGCGGCCGGCTTCCCTGGCTTCCTTCACGCCGAGCTCGGTGAGGTCAGGATCCTTCCAGCCCGTGAACAGGTTCTTCAGATTCCATTCGCTCTGGCCGTGGCGCACGAGCACGAGGAGACGTTCGCTCATTGACTGCTTTCCGTTGGGTTCGATCAGAAATCGGACAGGCCGAGCACGTCGGCCATGGAGTAATGCCCCGCCGCCTTGCCATGCGCCCACAGCGCCGCCTTGAGCGCACCGTGCGCGAACAGCATGCGGTCCTCGGCCTGGTGCGACAGCGTCAAGCGCTCGAACGGACCGAGGAAGGTCACGCTGTGGTCGCCGGCCACGGTGCCGCCGCGCAAGGAGGCGAAACCGATATTGCCCGGCCGGCGCGCGCCGGTGATGCCGTCGCGACCACGCTCGGAATGTTCATCGAGCGTGACGCCGCGGCCGCTGGCGGCGGCCTGACCCAGCATCAGCGCCGTGCCCGAGGGCGCATCGACCTTCATGCGGTGATGGGTCTCGACGATCTCGATGTCGAAGCTCTCATCGAGTGCCTTGGCGACACGCTTGACCACGGCGGCGAGCAGATTGACGCCCAGGCTCATATTGCCCGATTGCACCACCACCGCCCGGTTGGTGACGCTCTTGATGACGGCATTGTCGGAGCCGGACAGCCCGGTGGTGCCGATGACATGGACGAGGCCGCGCTCGGCGGCGATCGCGACATTGGCGATGGTCGCGGCCGGCACGGTGAAATCGAGGATCCCATCGGCGTCCTTCGACATCGCCCAGAGATCGGCGGATAGCTTGATGCCGTTGGCCGGCAGGCCTGCGAGCACGGCGGCGTCCTTGCCGAGCAGATCGGAGGCCGGCGCCTCCAGCGCGCCCGCCAGCACCGCACCTTTGCTCTCGGCAATCGCCCGCACCAGCGCGCGGCCCATCCGGCCGCCGGCTCCTGCAACAATCAAGCGCATGTCGGACATGGTGTGATCCTCTTCAAGGGCCGTTGTAGCGGGGGGATGCAGTTCCGGCAACCGAGAGGCATCAGCGCGTGACATGCGCGCACCCTCCCCTCGAGGGGCCCTCCAAGGGAGGGTAAGACGAGATCGCGCCTCAGCCGTCCTGCGGCTGCGGGCCGTCGTAGCCCTCGATGATGATGAGGTCGGCGATCGAGTGCGGCTGACGCACCTTGATGTTGGCCTGGTATTCCGGCGAGTTATAGCAGGCGATCGCGGTCTGATAGTCCGGGAACTCGATCACGACGTTGCGGGTGCGGCTGGCGCCTTCGACGGTGGTGAACTTGCCGGCACGAACGACGAAGCGGCCGCCCCACTTCTTGAAGATCGGGCCGTTGGCGACGGCGTAGGGCTTGTAGCCCTCCTCATTGCTCACGTCGACGCGCCCGATCCAGTAGCCTTTTGCCATTGATCCTCTCCCTCGTTGTTGGTGGTCTCTATTTGAGCATGGTCTGATCGGACAACCGCTTCACACTTTGCGCTGGCGCGGCCGTTCGGGTCGGGATCATGCTCCGAGCGCCTGCGCGATCTCGGCGTGGATGGCGTCAGCGACGGCCTTTGGATCAGCAGCTTCCACCACTGGTCGCCCGACGACGAGATAATCGGCGCCCGCGGTGATCGCGCGGCCGGGCGTCATGATGCGCTTCTGGTCGCCGCTGGCCGAACCCGCCGGGCGAATGCCGGGGGTGACGAGGCTCATCTGATGACCGACGATCTTGCGCAAGGCTCCGACTTCCTCCGGCGAGGACACGAGGCCATCGACGCCGAGCACCTGCGCCTGCTGCGCGCGCGCCTCGACCAGTTCGGAGACGCTGAGCCGATAGCCGGCGGCGTGCAGATCATCGTCGTTGTAGGACGTCAGCACCGTGACGGCGAGAATCTTCAGGCTGGCATTGCCGCGGCCTTCGACGGCGCCCTTCAGGGTCTGCGGATAGGCGTGCACGGTGACGAAGGTCGCGCCCAGCTTGGCGACGCTTTCGACACCGCGCGTCACGGTGTTGCCGATGTCGTGCATCTTGAGATCGGCAAACACCTTCTTGCCCCTGTCGGCGAGCTTGCCGATCAGCGGCAGGCCGCCGGCATAGGCGAGCTGATAGCCGATCTTGTAGAAGGTGACGCTGTCGCCGAGCTTCGCGATCATCGCCTCCGCGGCATCAACGCTCGGCAGATCGAGCGCAACGATCAGGCGGTCTTTCGGGGCGATCTCGGCGGGCGTCATGTCACCTCACATCATGCGTTGGGAAACGTCGATCAACTGCGCGACCAGCTCCTTCAACGCGGTGATATCGCGCTCGTTCTTCAGCCTGTCCATATCGTCATAGGCCTGGTCGGCAAAGGCGAGCGCGAGCTGGCTGGCAATCACATTGGCGTGGCAGGAGGTCAGGATCAGGCGCAAGGCCTGGAGCGCGCGGGCGGCGCCCAGCCGGCTCTGCGAAGCGCCGGCGAGCGCAAAGGTGCGATTGCGGAACACCGCGCCGCGCACCTCGTGCAAATCGTGGACGCGGCTGACCCAGTCGATCGCGTTCTTGAGCAGCGGCGGCACCGAGGCATTGTATTCGGGCGAGACGATCAGCACGCCGTGATGCGCGCCGATCATGCGCTTCAGATTGATCGCGTTCTTGGGCACGCCGGACTTGGCCTGGAGATCGCCGTCATAGATCGGCAGCGGAAAATCGGCGAGCGAGATGCGGGTGACGTCGACGCCGGCCCGCACGAACTCATACGCAATGACCGCCGCCAGCTTCGCATTGTGCGAGCCCGTGCGCAGCGAGCCGGGAATGACCAGGATTTTCGGTGCGGACATCCGGGCGGCAAACTCCGATCCACCTCTCCCGCTTGCGGTGGAGGTCGACGCGCGAAGCGCGGCGGGAGGGGGCTTTCTCCCAACGGGGGACGATCTCGACTGCGGAGAGACCCCCACCCCGACCCTGCCCCCGCAAGCGGGAAAGGGGCGCGCCGCGTTCGCAGCGACAGATTAGTCCTTGCGATACACCCAGACGCGTGCCGGCGGAAGGTTCATCCAGATCCGTTCCGAGGCCTCCGTGGACACGCCCGGCAACGATTTCGGGATCGGCGGCACCACCGCGTAGGTGAACTGAACGAAGGGCGCGCCGGGCGCGAGCGCCGTGAAGGCATCGCGAATGAGCCGCAGCCGCGTCAGCATCGGTTTTGTGACGAGCGGCAGGCCCGAAACAACCGCGCTGGCGGGCGCGCTCAGCACGTTCCAGAGCGTGTCGCGGAGGCGGTAGGCGTCGCCCTGCACGACCTTGGCTTGCGGGTAGCGGTCGCGCAGCAGCGCGCAAAAGCCGGGATTGTATTCGACGAGGACGAGACGCTTCTGCTCGACGCCGCGCTCGATCAGCGCCGAGGTGATGGCGCCGGTACCGGGTCCGAGCTCGACCACGGGAGCATCCGAATTGATGTCGACGTAATGCGCCATGGTGCGGGCCAGGAGCTTGCCCGACGGCATCACCGCGCCCATGTGGAGGGGCTTTTCGATCCACGATCTCAGAAAGCGCACCTCGTCGTCGAGACGGGGCTTCTTCAACGCTCGCGCGGACGATGGCAATGGCATGTCTGGACCGGACGGGACCGCGGGACCGCGGCGTGTCAGAAAATGGTCATAAACAGGTATAGGCCGCAGGCGGTACGGTCAAGCCGGGTCAACTCGCCCGATTACCGAAGAAGTCCTTGACCTTGGCGAAGAAACCCTCGGATTCCGGCTGGGTGTTGCCAGAGGAGAGCTTTTCGAACTCGGCCAGCAACTCCTGCTGCTTCTTGGTGAGGTTCTGCGGAGTCTCGACCACGACCTGAACGTACATGTCGCCGGTCTGGCGCGAGCGCAGCACCGGCATGCCTTTTGATGCAATGCGGAATCGACGGTTGGACTGGGTCCCGGCCGGCACCTTCACCTTCGCCTTGGCCTTGTCGATGGTCGGCACCTCGAATTCACCGCCAAGCGCGGCGGTCACCATCGAGATCGGCACGCGGCAATGCAGGTCGGCGCCGTCGCGCTGGAAGAACTGGTGCTGGGCCAGCGACAGGAAGATGTAGAGGTCGCCGGGCGGACCACCGCGAACCCCGGCCTCGCCTTCGCCGGCGAGCCTGATCCGCGTGCCGTCCTCGACGCCGGCGGGAATGTTGACCGAGAGCGTGCGCTCGCGGGTGACGCGGCCCTGTCCCGCGCAGGACGGGCAGGCGTCCTCGATCATCTGGCCGCGGCCCTGGCAGCCCGGGCAGGTGCGCTCGAGCGTGAAGAAGCCCTGCGACTGCCGCACGCGGCCGGCGCCGCCGCAGGTCGAGCAGGTCTTCGGCTTGGTGCCGGCCTTGGCGCCGATGCCCGAGCAGGACTCGCAGGTGACCGAGACCGGGATCTCGATCTGCGCGGTCTTGCCGCTGAAGGCTTCCTCGAGCGTGATCTCCATGTTGTAGCGCAGATCGGCGCCGCGCTCGCGGCCGCCGCGGCCGCGCTGTCCGGCCATGCCGAACAGGTCCTCGAAAATGTCGGAGAAGGAGGAGGCGAAGCCGGCGCCGAAACCGGCGCCGCCGCCGGGACCGCCCTGCTCGAAGGCGGCATGGCCGAAGCGGTCATAGGCCGCGCGCTTGTCCTTGTCCTTCAGGACCTCGTAGGCCTCGTTGATTTCCTTGAACTTGATCTCGCTGGTGTCGTCCCCGGGGTTGCGGTCGGGGTGAAACTTCATCGCCAGCTTGCGGAACGACGATTTCAGCTTGGATTCGTCGGCGTCGCGGTCGACTTCGAGGGTCTCGTAATAGCAGCGCTTGGTGGACGTGGACATGCTGGGCTCGGTCTATCCAATCGCGATTCAAGTTGGGGCGAAGCAACGTTGCCACGCAACGATATAGGCACCCTTCGACCTCGCGGCAGAGGGTTGCTTGGCAGCGTTGAGAATAACGGCTGGGAATTGATTGATCGTAGCGGGCGCATCACCCGACGAGCCCGACACGACGGCCTCCCCCGTGAGGGAGGAGGCCGTTAGCGCGTGTGGGGTCCAAGTCGTCCGCATCGTCACCCTCTCGGGGTTCAGGCGGACTTCTTGTTGTTCTTGTCGTCGTCGACTTCGGTGAACTCCGCGTCGACGACGTCGTCCTTGGCCGCGTCCTTCTTGGCGTCGGCCTCGGCCTGCTGCTTGTACATGGCCTCGCCGAGCTTCATCGAAGCCTGAGCCAGCGTCTGGGTCTTGGCCTTGATCGCCTCAGCGTCGTCGCCCTTCAGCGCTTCCTTGAGGTCGCTGACCGCATCCTCGATGGCGCGGCGCTCGCTCTCGGCAACCTTCGAACCGTGCTCGGCCAATGCCTTCTCGGTCGAATGCACCAGACCATCCGCCTCGTTCTTGGCGGTGACGGCCTCGCGGCGCTTCTTGTCCGCCTCGGCATTGGCCTCGGCGTCCTTGACCATCTTCTCGATGTCGGCTTCCGACAGGCCGCCCGAGGCCTGGATGCGGATCTGCTGCTCCTTGCCGGTGGCCTTGTCCTTGGCCGAGACGTTGACGATGCCGTTGGCGTCAATGTCGAAGGTCACCTCGATCTGCGGCATGCCGCGCGGAGCCGGCGGAATGCCCATCAGGTCGAACTGGCCGAGCATCTTGTTGTCGGCCGCCATTTCACGCTCACCCTGGAAGACGCGGATGGTGACGGCATTCTGATTGTCTTCAGCCGTCGAGAACACCTGGCTCTTCTTGGTCGGGATCGTGGTGTTGCGGTCGATGATGCGGGTGAACACGCCGCCCAGCGTCTCGATGCCCAGCGACAGCGGGGTCACGTCCAGCAGCAGCACGTCCTTGACGTCGCCCTGGAGCACGCCGGCCTGGATCGCAGCGCCGATCGCCACGACTTCGTCCGGGTTGACGCCCTTGTGCGGCTCCTTGCCGAACAGTTGCTTCACGACTTCCTGGACCTTCGGCATGCGGGTCATGCCGCCGACCAGAACCACCTCGCCGATCTCACCGGCGGTGACGCCGGCGTCCTTCAGCGCCTTGCGGCAGGGTTCGATGGTCTTCTGCACGAGGTCGTCGACCAGCGCCTCGAACTTGGCGCGGGTCAGCTTCATCGTCAGATGCTTCGGGCCGGTCTGGTCCGCGGTGATGAAGGGCAGGTTGATCTCGGTCTGCGTCGTCGACGACAGCTCGATCTTGGCCTTTTCAGCGGCTTCCTTCAGACGCTGAAGCGCGAGCTTGTCGTTGCGCAGGTTGATGCCCTGCTCCTTCTGGAACTCGTCGGCGAGATAGCCGACCAGACGCATGTCGAAATCTTCGCCGCCGAGGAAGGTGTCGCCGTTGGTCGACTTCACCTCGAACACGCCGTCGCCGATCTCGAGAATGGAGATATCGAAGGTGCCACCGCCGAGGTCGTACACGGCGATCGTGCCGGCCTTGGTCTTGTCGAGGCCATAGGCGAGCGCGGCCGCGGTCGGCTCGTTGATGATGCGCAGCACTTCAAGGCCCGCGATCTTGCCGGCGTCCTTGGTCGCCTGGCGCTGGGCGTCGTTGAAGTAGGCGGGAACGGTGATGACGGCCTGCTCGACCTTCTGGCCGAGATGGGCTTCCGCGGTCTCCTTCATCTTCTGCAGGATGAAAGCGGAGACCTGCGAGGGCGAGTAGGTCTGGCCGTCGGCCTCGACCCAGGCGTCGCCGTTGGAAGCCTTCACGATCTTGTAAGGAACGAGCTTCTTGTCCTTCTCGACCATCGGGTCGTCGTAGCGGCGGCCGATGAGGCGCTTCACTGCGAAGAACGTACGCTCTGGATTGGTAACGGCCTGGCGCTTGGCAGGCTGGCCGACGAGGCGCTCACCGTCGTCCGTCACGGCGACGATCGAAGGCGTCGTGCGCATGCCTTCGGAATTCTCGATGACTTTGGCGTTTTTGCCGTCCATCACGGCGACGCACGAGTTCGTGGTGCCGAGGTCGATCCCAATGACCTTTCCCATGGTCCTGATATCCTTCTTTTTGCGGCAGGTTGGCTGGGCCCAGAAGGCACCCAAACCGAAACCCCCTAAGATCAAACATCCGCGATATTGCGATGATTGAGGCTCATATAGGAGGGGGGCAGGGGCCCGCAAGGACCGGAGCAACGTTTCGGCCGTGAAAACATTGGGTTTTAGGACATCATATCCGGGCTCGACCGCCCTTGCGGGTGAGGAGATATTAACAGGTCCGGCGGATCGCCACCCCGCCCCGGCAACCCGCCACACCCTGTTACGGCAAGGCCAAACCCGCTAAAAGTCGGCCGGCCGACCGCCGCGCCAAGGGCTGCTTCGCGCGACAAAGCGCCCGGCGCCGACCATCGAACGGCCTCAATGTGAACCAATCAGAGTGCCCAATGAAGCTGATCCGCCCCCTCGCCGCGCTCACCCTCCTCGTTGCCTCCGCGCTTCCGGCCATGGCTGCCGACGCCGTTTTCCCGCCGGGCCTGCGCCTCGGCATGGTGCCGCTGGTCGGCCTCGGCACGGCAAAAACCTTTCCGGGCTTCGAGAGCGAGGACGGCAGCGTCAAGGTGCTGATCACCGAGCTGCCGCCGGCGGCCTATGGCGAGGTCGTGAGCGCCTTCAATTCCAATCCGGCCGGCGCTGGCGGCGTCAAGCAGGATAAGATCGAGACGCCCGCGGGCCTTGCCTATTTCACCACCGAGAGCGGCAAGGCCGGGGAGACCCCGGTGAAACGCTATTCGATGATCGTGCCGGGCGCCGGCTTCTCCGGCTATGTCGCGGTGCAGATCCCGGAGAATGCGACCAAGATCTACACCGACGAGGCGGTTCGGCAGATGTTCGCGAGCGCCACCACCCGCAAGCAGGTCTCGACCGAGGAGCAGATCGCCTTGATGCCGTTCAAGATCACCGATCTCGCCGACTTCAAGGACATCCGCACGCTGGCGCCGGGCTCCAGCATCATCCTCGCCGACGGCAACGAGAGCGCAGGCTATGAGTCGAAGCCGTTCATGATCCTCGGCCTGATCGGCGCGACCCCGCAAGCCGCCGACGATCGCGCCCGCTTCGCCCAGGAGGCCGCGCTCCAGATCCCCGGCGTGCGCGAATCCCGCGTCACCATGTCGGAGCCGATCCGCATCAACGGCCAGCAGGGCTTCGAGACCCGGATTGACGGCGTCAGCGGCAAGGACAAGACGCCGGTGACCGTGGTGCAGTGGATCCGCTTCTCGAGCGGCGGCGCCTCGCTGCGCATCATCGCCAGCGCCCCGCGCGACCAGTGGCAAGCCGCCTTCACCCGCTTCCGCGCCGTGCGCGACGGGATCCAGCCGAAGGGGTAGCCCAAGCCCTCACCAAACCCGGCTGCATTTTCGGGCTTCTGTTCGTATACTTCCCCGGTTGGATCATCCCGGCGGGAGACGAATGATGCTGGATCGGCGACAAATCTTGGCAATGCTTGGAACGACGGCGCTGGCGACCCTCGCGCCAACCGCGCCGTTTGCAGCGGCATCGATCAAGCCGGACGATGCGTCCGCGCTGCTCGTGATCGACGTGCAAAACTGTTTCCTGCCCGGCGGCAGCCTTGCGGTGAAGGAAGGCGAACAGGTGGTGCCCGTCATCAACAAGATGGCCAAAGCGTTTGCGAACGTGGTGATGACGCAGGACTGGCACACGCCCGGCCACGTGTCGTTTGCGTCGGTGCATTCCGGCAAGAAGCCGTTCGAGACCATCGACCTGCCCTACGGCAAGCAGGTGCTGTGGCCGGATCATTGCGTGCAGGGCACCGATGGCGCCGCGCTGTCGAAGGACCTGTCGATCCCGCATGCCGAGCTCATCATCCGCAAGGGGTTTCACAAGGACGTCGACAGCTATTCAGCGTTCCTCGAAGCCGACGGCAAGACCTCGACGGGCCTCGCCGGCTACCTGAAGGGCCGCAAGATCAAGCGCGTGTTCGTCGCTGGCCTTGCGACGGATTTCTGCGTCGCCTGGACCGCGCTGGACGCACGCAAGGCGGGCTTCGAGGTCTATGTGGTGGAAGACGCCTGCCGCGGCATCGACACCCAGGGCTCGCTGGCAAAGGCCTGGGCCGACATGGCCAAGGCCGGCGTGAAGCGGATTCAGTCCGCGGATATCGCGGTGAGTGCGTAGGCGGCGCTGAGGAGCGCGCTCCTTCGCGCGCGCCTCGAAGGATGAAGGGCCCCGCCGTAACATCTTGCCCTTCATGGTTCGAGGCGCCGCGCAAGGGCGCGGCTCCTCACCACGAGGGAGGGTTCTAAGACTCAGTTCGTCGCGCCGCTCGACTCGTTGTTGTTCGCCGCGGGCGCAGGCTTCGCGCCGCCCTTGGCGACACCGACCAGCGCCGGGCGCAGCACGCGCTCGCCGATGGTGTAGCCGGCCTGCACGACCTGCACGACGGTGCCCGACGGCACCGACGCATCGGGCACTTCGAACATCGCCTGCTGGAAGTTCGGGTCGAATTTCTGGCCCAAGGGATCGAACTTCTTCACGCCGTGCTTTTCCAGCGCGTTGAGCAGCGAGCGCTCGGTGAGCTCGACGCCCTCGATCAGCGAGGTCAGCCCGGGATCGGCCGCAGCACGCGCTTCGGCCGGAACGGCATCGAGCGCGCGCTGGAGATTGTCGGCGATGTCGAGCACGTCGCGGGCAAAGCCGGTGATGCCATAAAGACGGGCGTCAGCGACCTCCTTCGTGGTGCGCTTGCGCAAATTCTCCATCTCGGCCAGCGTCCGCAGCATGCGATCGCGCGCCTCGGCTGCTTCCTTCTGCAATGTCTCCACCGAGCCGGGCTCGGGATCGTCGGGCATGATGTAGGGTTTTGACACCACGGGCTCGCCGGTCGCTGCAGTCGTGTCTTCGGGTTGCCGGTCTTGCTCGGTCATCGGCTCTGATCTCGAACTCGTTTCCAGGGATTGTTGGCCCGGATATCGTGCCTAAGCGTCCGAAAATCAAGCGCCCGTGATCGGCGCAAACGCCGGTCAGCCCCCCAGGAGGCGGCTGACGATGCGGGCGGCGTAGTCGACGGTCGGGATCACGCGGGCGTAATTCAGCCGCGTCGGCCCGATCACGCCCAAAACACCGACGATGTGGCCGGCGGCATCCCGATAGGGCGAGATGATCGTGGAGGAGCCGGACAAGGAAAACAGCTTGTTCTCGGAACCGATGAAGATGCGCACGCCCTCCGCGGTCTCGGCCCGGCCCAAGAGGTCGATGACGCCGCGCTTGGTCTCGAGATCGTCGAACAGCAGGCGCACGCGCTCCAGATCCTCCAGCGCGTGCAGATCTTCCAGCAGATTGGCGTGGCCGCGGACGATCAGCTGGCGGTCCTCGTTCTCGCCGCCGGACCAGCTGGCGATGCCGGCCGAGATCACTTTCTGCGTCAATTGATCGAGCTCGGCGCGGGCTTGCCCGAGCGCGGTTTCGAGCTCGAGCCGCGCCTCGGCCAGGGTCCGCCCGCGAATCCGCGCATTGAGGAAATTGCCGGCTTCGGTGATCGCGGACGATGGAACTCCGGGCGGCAGCGTCAGCACGCGGTTTTCGACCTGGCCGTCCTCGCCGACCAGGATCACCAGCGCCTTTTCCGGTTCCAGCCGGACGAATTCGATGTGCTTGAGCCGCGCATTGGATTTCGGGGTCAGCACCACCGCTGCCGCACGGGTCAGGCCCGACAGCCGCGTCAGCGCCTGGTCCAGTGCCGCCTCGACCGACTGGGCCTGGCCGACCGTGGCAAGCTGGCTCTGGATCGACTGCCGTTCGGCCTCGGTGAGATCGCCGACCTGCATCAGGGCGTCGACGAAGAAGCGCAGCCCGAGTTCCGTCGGCAGCCGGCCCGCCGAGGTGTGCGGGGCATAGATCAGGCCGAGCTGTTCCAGGTCCGCCATGACGTTACGGACCGAGGCCGGCGACAGCGGCGTGGCGATCAGGCGGGAAATGTTGCGCGAGCCGACCGGCTCGCCGGTTGCGAGATAGCTTTCGACAATTTGACGAAAGATGTCGCGGGAACGCTCGTTGAGCTGGGCGAGGCCTGCGCGCGGCGCGATCAGATGGATCGGATCGTGATGGGCCACAGACGGTTAACTCCTCTCAGATGCTCATAATTTGTCCATCCGGGACGGTTCTGACAAGCGTGGCGTTTGCGGGGTGGAAAACCGGGGGCGATTAAGCGCTGATCTTCCCCCTTGCCGCTCACCCTGACCCCACCTACAAGCACCGCGAACAGCCCTTTTCCGAAAGTTTTGGAGGATTTCCCATGCGGCCAAGCCGCCGTGCGCCCGACGAATTGCGCCCCGTGACGCTGGAGCGCGGCGTGGTCAAATATGCGGAAGGCTCGTGCCTGGTGAAATTCGGCGACACCCATGTGCTGGTCACCGCCACGCTGGAAGACCGCCTGCCGCCGTGGCTGAAGGGCCAGGGCCGCGGCTGGGTCACCGCCGAATACGGCATGCTGCCGCGCGCGACCTCCGAGCGCACCCGCCGCGAGGCCTCGGCCGGCAAGCAGAGCGGCCGCACCGTCGAGATCCAGCGCCTGATCGGCCGCTCGCTTCGCACCATCGTCGATCTCGAAGCGCTCGGCGAGCGCCAGATCACGGTCGATTGCGACGTGCTCCAGGCCGACGGCGGCACCCGCACGGCCTCGATCACCGGCGCCTGGGTCGCACTCGCCGATTGCATCAACTGGATGAAGGCGCGCAACATGATCAAGGCCAACGTGCTGCGCGACAACGTCGCCGCGATCTCCTGCGGCATCTACAACGGCACGCCGGTGCTCGACCTCGATTATGCCGAGGATTCCGAGGCCGAGACCGACGCCAATTTCGTCATGACCGGCGACGGCCGCATCATCGAGGTGCAGGGCACCGCGGAACGCGAGCCGTTCACGGAAACCGAGTTCCTGGCGTTGATGGCGCTGGCGCGCAAGGGCGTCGCGCGTCTCGTGGACTTGCAGAAACTGGCTGTCGCGTAGTCAATAGGCCCATGCACCGCCGAATCACCGGAAAGCTCGTCATCGCCACCCACAATCCCGGCAAGCTCGCCGAGATGGAGGAGTTGCTTGCGCCGTACGGGATCGAGGCGGTGTCGGCCGGTGAGCTCGGCCTGGACGAGCCCGCGGAAACCGGCAACGACTTCGGCAGCAACGCCGCGATCAAGGCGATCGCGGCGGCGAAGGCGACGAAGCTTCCCGCGTTCGCCGATGATTCCGGTATCGTCGTCGACGCGCTCGACGGCGCGCCCGGCATCTACAGCGCGCGCTGGGCCGGCCCGACCAAGGATTTCAACGCGGCGATGGCCCAGATCGAGCGGCTGTTGCAGGAACGGGGCGCGACCACGCCCGACCGCCGAACGGCGCATTTCGTCTCCGCGCTCTGCGTGGCGTGGCCGGACGATCATCTCGAGGAGGTCGAGGCCCGGGTCGACGGCACGCTGGTGTGGCCGCCGCGCGGCACTGCCGGCTTCGGCTACGATCCGATGTTCCTGCCCGATGGCCACAGCCGCACCTTCGGCGAGATGGAAAGCATCGAGAAGCACGGCCTGCCGCCGCTCGGCCTCGGCCTGTCGCATCGCGCCCGCGCCTTCGTGAAACTGGCGGAGATCTGCCTTGAGCCGCGCTAGAGCGTTGTCGAGCGAAGTGGATGCCGGTTCGCGCCGGGAAAACGCGTCAAGACAGGAATCGGAAGCCTTCGGCGTCTACGTGCACTGGCCGTTCTGCCTGTCGAAGTGCCCCTATTGCGACTTCAACAGCCATGTCCGCCACGCCGCGATCGACGAAGCGCGGTTTGCGTCGGCCTTCGCGCGCGAGATCGCAACCACGGCCGAGCGCGCGCCCGGACGTGAAGTGACCTCGATCTTTCTGGGCGGCGGCACGCCCTCGCTGATGCAGCCTTCAACAGTCGGCGCGGTGCTCGATGCGATCGGCAAGCACTGGACCGTCGCCGGCGACGTCGAGGTGACGCTCGAAGCGAACCCGACCAGCGTCGAAGCCACGCGCTTTGCCGGCTATCGTTCAGCCGGCGTCAACCGCGTCTCGCTCGGCGTGCAGGCACTCGACGATGCCTCGCTCAAGGCGCTCGGCCGCATGCACAGCGCGCGCGAGGCGCTCGATGCCGTCGCCATCGCGCGCCGCTCGTTCGACCGCTATTCGTTCGACCTGATCTACGCCCGCCCCGACCAGACGCCGGCGATGTGGGCCGACGAGCTCAGGCACGCCATCGATGAAGCGGCCGAGCATCTGTCGCTCTATCAATTGACGATCGAGGAAGGCACGCCGTTCTTCGGCCTGCACCAGGCCGGCAAATTGAAGACGCCGGACGAAGCGGTCTCACGCGCGCTCTACGACGTCACGCAGGAGACCTGCGACAAGCTTGGGCTACCCGCCTACGAGATCTCCAACCACGCGCGGCGCGGCGCCGAGTGCCGGCACAATCTGGTCTACTGGCGCGGCGAGGAATATGCCGGCATCGGTCCCGGCGCACACGGCCGTCTCGACATCGACGGCGTGCGCCATGCCACCGCCACGGAGAGGCGCCCCGAGGCCTGGCTGCTGCGGGTCGAGACCAACGGCGACGGCGTCGTCACCGACGATCTCCTCAACAGCGAGGAGCGCGCCGACGAATTCTTGCTGATGGGATTGCGCCTCGCCGAAGGCATCGACCCCGAGCGCTACAAGGCGCTGTCAGGCCGACCGCTCGACCCCAGGCGCATCGCGTTGCTGCGCGAGGAAGGCGCGATCACGGTCGATGCGACGGGACGGCTGCGCGTGACGAACAGCGGATTCCCGGTGCTGGATGCCGTGGTCGCGGATCTCGCGGCGTAGCGAGATCTTCGCATCTCCCCGCAAGCGGCAGGGCTATCGCATATGGCTCGTTGCGGCGGCCTGCGCGCACGCCTCGTCCTTCGAGACGGCGCTTACACGCCGCCTGAGGAGCCCGCCTGAAGCGGGCGTCTCGAAGGATGGCCGCGGGAAAAATTTTCAAATGTGAAAGCCTTGCCGCAAGCGGGGCGAGGGAGCGCAGCAGCATCCGCGGTGAGAACTACGCCCCAAAACTCTTCGGCGAGCCCGCCACCGCAACGCCGCCGCCGGACGTCACCTTCATCACGGCAAGGCCGCGCTCGTTGGTGCCGTCGGGGCGGAAGCGGAACAGGCCGTCGATGCCGGCGAAGCCGGAAGGATTGGTGAGGACATCGGAGGAGAAGCGCTGGCCACCTTGCGTGCGCGCCAGCGCGGCAACGAGTGCGACCGCGTCATAGGCGAGCGTCGCGGTGCGGATCGGCTCGGCGCCGTACTTCGTGCGGTAGCGGCCCGAGAACGCGCGAAAACCGGCCGGATCGGGCGCGGCATAGAGGCCGCCCTGCAGCGCCGAGTTCGCATAGACGCGCGGATTGTCCCACAGGCCGGTGCCGAGCAGCTGGATGTTGCGCAAGTTCGCCCCCGCCGCGGTCATCGCATCGGCTACCGAAACCACGGCATCGCCGTCGTCCGCAATGAACAACGCATCGGCGCTGCCGAGCTGCTGCGCCACGGCACGCGCGGGCGTGGCGCGATCGGCGCCGTATTTCTCGAACGCGACGATGCGGCCGCCGCGCCGCGGCACCGCCGCCTTCACCGCGGCCTCGACGACATTGCCATAGGCGTTATCGGGCAGCAGCACGGCAAAGGAGCGCTTTCCGATGCTCGCCGAATATTCGACGATGCGGTTGACGTCGGACTCCGGCAGGAACGAGAGCAGGTAGACGCCGCGGCCGGCGATGCTGGAGTCGGTCGAGAAGGCGATCACCGGGATGTTGCGCGTGCGCGCGACCTGCGCCACCGCCGGCACAGATTGCGCGAACAGCGGTCCCAGGATGATCTCGGCGCCTTCCTCCACCGCCTGCTGCGCGCCGGCTTGCGCGCCCTGCGGGCTGCCAGCGTCGTCCTTGATCAGGAGCTGGATGTTCGGGTTCTGGAACTCGGCCAGCGCCATCTCGGCGGCGTTGCGCATGGACTGCGCGGCAAGGCCGGCATTGCCCGCGGCCGAGAGCGGCAGGATCACCGCGACCTTGACCCCGCCGCTGCCCGCGGTCGTCCCCTGCTGGGGCGGACCTGCCGGCTGGGCCGGCGGCGCGGAGGAGCTGGAGAACGGGTTGGAGAACTGGCTGAGGCTCTGCTGCACGCCGGCGCACGCCGACAACAGCGGCGCGCCCAGCAACAGGCCGAGCGCGCTCCGCCGGGTCGCACCCAATGACAGGGGGTCCGGAACGGGAGATTTTGGATGACGCGGGCCCAGCATGACAGCTTCTCTTCCGGCCGGCTCTCGCCAGCCGGTTCACAACATTCCTTGCCGCGACACAAGCCGCGGATTCAGGCATAGTGTCGGTAAATAGTTAACCAAAACAAAAGGATAATGACCGCTTAACGCGGCCGTCTTCCCGTCCTGGCCAGCTCTTCGCCGTTCGTCGCGTAGCATCAAGGCGGCGTTCCCGTCGCGAATATGGCACGAGGGCCCTCACTCCCTCGCAACGTGACCTTGGGTCAATCACATTCCCGTCCGTTTATCGCCCCTCACCTCGGCACGATCTTTTCGAAGAGCAGTTCCCAGCCCTTCGGATCGTGCCTAAGTTGGCTCCATTATGCGCGCAAAGCCGGCCCCGATAAATACGCCTGAACGCCCAGACGCCCCCCCGCGCGGCTTCTCCATCGATGCCCATCGGCTCCCGGCCCCAAAGGCCGCGGCGGGCCTCCATCTGGTCGCGACCCCCATCGGCAATCTCGGCGATATCACCTTGCGCGCGCTGCAGACGCTCGCCGGCGTCGACGTCATCGCCTGCGAGGACACCCGCATCACCCGCCGCCTGACCGAGCGCTACGACATCGCGGCAACGCTCAGGCAATATCACGAGCACAACGCCGAAGCCGCGCGGCCGAAGATCCTGGAGGCGCTGGCGCAGGGCGGTTCGGTCGCGCTGGTATCGGATGCCGGCACGCCGCTGATCTCCGATCCCGGCTTCAAGCTGGTGCGCGAGGTCTGCGCCGCCGGTCATGCCGTGTATGCGCTGCCCGGCCCGTCCTCGGTGCTGGCCGCGCTGTCGGTCGCGGCCCTGCCGACCGACCGCTTCTTCTTCGAGGGTTTCTTGCCGGCGAAATCCGCCGCGCGGCGCAGCCGCCTCACCGAGCTCGCGCGCATCGATGCGACGCTGGTGATGTTCGAATCCGGCAACCGCGTCCAGGACACGCTCGCCGAGCTCGCCGAGATCATGGGGACGCGCGAGGCGGCGATCTGCCGTGAGCTGACAAAACTGCACGAGGAGATTTCGCGCGCGACGCTGCACGCGCTTGCGCGCGAGGCCGATACGCTGGAGACGCGCGGCGAATTCGTGCTGGTCATCGCTCCACCCGCGGCCGGCGCCGAGCTGCTGACGTCCGATGCGCTCGATGATCTGCTGCGCGAGCAGCTCGCCGCGCACAGCGTCAAGGACGCCGTTGCGCACGCAGTCGCGCTCTCGGGCCGGCCGCGCCGCGAAGTCTATGCCCGCGCGCTCGAGCTCGCAAAGGATCTGCGAGGCGGCGATGGCGAAGAGTGAGATGCCTGCGGAACCGAAGGTCGTCTCGCCCGAGCGCGTCGCCGCGTTCCGCACCGGCATCTCCGCGGAAAGCCGCGCCGCCGCCTATCTCATGGCCAAGGGCTACCGCATCCTGGCAAAACGCTACCGCACGCCGCACGGCGAGATCGACCTCGTCGCGCGTCGCCGCAACCTCATCGCCTTCGTCGAGGTCAAGGCGCGCGCCAGCCTGGACGATGCAGCCTATGCCGTGACGCGGCGGCAGCAGCAACGCATCATCGACGCCGCCCAAGGCTGGCTCGTGGCGCATCCCGAGCATGCCGAATTCGAATTGCGATTCGACGCCATGCTGATTGCACCGCGCTCACTTCCGCGCCATGTGTTGGCGGCATTCGACGCCTCGACCTGAAAGGCAGACCATGAAACTGAACGTCGCCGTCCAGATGGACCCAATCGCCCGCATCAACATCAAGGGCGATTCCACCTTCGCGCTGCTCCTGGAGGCGCAGAAGCGCGGCCATGGCCTGTCCTATTACACGCCCGACAAGCTTTCGATGGTCGGCGAAGAGCTCGTCGCGCCGGTGCAGCTCCTGACCGTGCGCGACGAGCCCGGCGACCATTTCACCCTCGGTGAGCCCAAGCGCGAGGCGCTGAGCGGCTTCGACGTGGTGCTGCTGCGCCAGGATCCGCCGTTCGACCTCGCCTACATCACCTCGACGCACTTCCTGGAGCGCATCCATCCGAAGACGCTGGTGGTCAACGACCCGGCCTCGGTTCGCAACGCGCCCGAAAAACTGTTCGTGATGAACTTTCCGCAGCTGATGCCGCCGACGCTGATCTCGCGCGACCTCGACGAAATCAACGCGTTCCGCGACAGGCACGGCGCCGTGGTGATGAAGCCGCTGCACGGGCACGGCGGCGCGGCGGTTTTCCGCGTGATGCCGCAGGACATGAATTTCGGCTCGCTGTTCGACATGTTCTCGGTGACGTTCAAGGAGCCCTGGGTGATCCAGCAGTTCATTCCCGAGGTGAAGCACGGCGACAAGCGCATCATCCTCGTCAACGGCGAGTTCGCCGGCGCGGTGAACCGCGTGCCGGCCGCCGACGACCTCCGCTCCAACATGGTGCGCGGGGGCGCCGCGCAGGAGACCGAGCTCACGGCGCGCGAGCGCGAGATCTGCGCCACCGTCGGACCCGCGCTGCGCGAGCGCGGACTCCTGTTCGTCGGCATCGACGTCATCAACGGCAACCTCACCGAGATCAACGTGACCTCGCCGACCGGTATCCGCGCCATCTCACGGCTCGGCGGCCCCGACGTGGCGGCGAAGATCTGGGACGTGATCGAGCAGAAGCGGAAGAAGTAGGGGCGCGCCATTCTCCTCATCGTCGTCGGGGCGAAGGCCGACCTTCGCCGGGACGACACTGATGATGTGGCGCAAATGCTTCCATCTCACGACCGTGTGCATTCGGCTCAAGCGAGCCACTAACCGCCCGTTCACCATGACGCCTCGCGCATCCCGGGAACGGGCGCGCCGGGATGCGTGATTCTACGGGGCCGCTGGCCGACTGAATAACGCCACGTTCACCATCTGCCGAAAACCAGCATCGTGACCGGCCGGCGCATTCGGCCTCGCAACAACCCTTATACTTTTACTCCCTACTCATCGAAGCAGGGGAACCCGCTAGGTGCGGTTCGAGTGACCCGCGTAAGAGTAAAAGCGTATGAACACCGCACGCATTGTCGTTCTCGTCATCGCGCTCGGCGCCGGCGGCGTCGCTGCGTATCTGGCGAGCGGGTATCAGAATGCACCCGCACCCGTCGCTCCCGTCGCCGAGAAGCTGCCGACGGTCGAGGTTCTGATCGCGAAGAACGACATCCAGCTCGGTCAGGCCGTAAAGCCCGACGACCTGCAATGGCAGACCTGGCCGGCGGCGACCGCGAGCAGCGCCTTCATCCGCCGCGACGCCAGGCCCGACGCCCAGATGCAGATCGCCGGCGCGATCGCACGCGTCCCGCTGATGCAGGGCGAGCCGATCCGCGAGCAGAAGCTGGTGAGGGCCGAAGGCTCCGGCTTCATGGCCGCGATCCTGCCCTCGGGCATGCGGGCGGTCTCCACCGAGATTTCCGCCGAGACCGCCGCCGGCGGCTTCATCCTGCCGAACGACCGCGTCGATGTCGTGCTGACGCGCCGCCTGAAGAATCCCGACCCCAGCGGCGCGAGCGCCGGCAACGACCTCATCGTGTCTGAGGTCATCCTGTCCAACATCCGTGTGCTCGCGATCGACCAGGCGCCGAAGGAAAAAGATGGCCAGACCGCCGTCATCGGCAAGACCGTCACGCTCGAGCTCAAGCCCGATCAGGTCGCGACGCTGTCGGCCGCGCGCCAGGGCGGCACGCTCCAGCTCGCGCTGCGCAGCATCGTCGATGTCAACGCAACCGAACTCACGGTCGAGGATCAGGCGGCCAAGCGTTCCGGCGGGGTGAACGTGATCCGTTACGGGGTGCAGGTGCGGCAACTGACGTCACAGAAGTGATGGGGATAGAATGAACTTTGGGGATGATCGGACGGGCCTGCGCATTCGGGGGAATCGCGCAAGCACGTTCTGGACGGGGGCGATGCTGATGCTGGGGCTGCTCGCAGCCCCCGAGATGGTCAGCGCTGCTGCAGATGCACCGGTCGGCGACCAGGCACCGATGCAGATGCCGGATCTCGGCGTCTCGACGGTCGGCTCGATCGCGCCGGCGAAGACGCGTTTTCTCTCGCTTGGCGTCGGCAAATCCGTCGTCATCGACCTGCCGCGCGAGGTCAAGGACGTGCTGGTGGCCGATCCCAAGATCGCCAATGCGGTGATCCGCTCGGCCCAGCGCGCTTACATCATCGGCGGCCAGGTCGGCCAGACCAACGTCGTTTTCTTCACCGCCGACGGCCAGCAGGTCGCCGCCTACGACATCGCAGTGAAACGCGATCTCAACGGCATGCGTTCGGCGCTGCGCCAGTCGCTGCCAGGCGTGCAGATCGAAGGCGTCGGCGACAGCGTGATGCTGACCGGCTCGGTGTCGAGCCCGGTCGAGGCCCAGCAGGCCGGCGACGTCGCCGCCAAGCTCGTCGGCGGCTCGGACAAGGTCGTCAACAATATCGTCGTGCGCGGCCGCGATCAGGTGATGCTCAAGGTCGTCGTCGGCGAAGTGCGCCGCGACATCGTCAAGCAGCTCGGCGTCGATCTCAGCGCCAGCCTGAATGCCGGCACCGCGGTAGTGAATTTCAACAACTCCAACCCGTTCTCGGTCTCCGGTGGCCCGCTCGTCAGCAGCAACGGGCTCGGTGTCACCGGGCTCGCAAAAGGCGTGGCCACGGTCAACGCCACGATGCGCGCGATGGAAAGCGCCGGCGTGATGCGGACCCTGGCTGAGCCCAGCCTGACGGCGATCTCCGGCGAGTCCGCCACTTTCATTGCCGGCGGCGAATTCCCGATCCCTGCGGGCTATTCCTGCGATCCGGTCACCCATGTCTGTACCACCCAGATCACCTACAAGAAGTTCGGCATCTCCCTGAACTTCACGCCGGTCGTGCTCAGCGAGGGACGCATCAGCCTGCGCGTGATGACCGAGGTCTCGGAGCTGTCGAATCAGAACGCCATCTCCGTGACGCAGGCGGTGTCCGCGGGCCAGACCAGCTCGATCACCATCCCGTCGATCCAGACCCGCCGCGCCGAGACGACGCTGGAAATTCCCTCGGGCGGCTCGATGGCGATGGCCGGCCTGATCCAGCAGCAGACCAAGCAGGCCATCAACGGCCTGCCCGGCGTCGACCAGGTGCCGATCATCGGCGCACTGTTCCGCAGCCAGGACTTCGTCAACAACGAAACCGAGCTGATGGTGATCGTGACGCCCTATGTGGTGCGCGCGGTCGCTCAGAAGGAATTGTCGCGGCCGGACGACGGCTTCGCGCCGGCCTCGGACGCGCAGACGGCTCTGCTCGGCCGCATGAACCGCCTCTATGGCATCGCGCGGCGCGTCGACCCGGTGGACGGCACGCCCGGCGATTTCGGCTTCATCATCGACTGAGACGACCGGACGGCTTGGGGAGCGGGGCAAGAGGGGATCAAGCGATGACGAACACGACAGAGGATCGACGTCGCGGCGTAAGCATCGCGCTGGTGCTGACGGGGCTCTCCGTCATGCTCGGCGCCTGCAACACCACAGGCGAGATCGTCACCGAGACGGTGCCGACCGACTATCGCCAGCGCCACCCGATCGCGGTGCAGGAAGGCAAGAAATCGATCGTGATCTTCGTCGGCAAGGCGCGCGGCGGCCTCTCGGACGCGCAGCACTCCGACGTCGCGGGCATCGCCCGGGACTGGGTGCGCGAGGGCACCGGCTCCGTCGTCGTCGACGTGCCGGTGGACACCGCGAATTCGCGCGCGGCCGCGGCGAGCTATCAGGAAATCCGTGCCGTGCTGGCAACCGGCGGCGTGCCGTCGCGCGCCATCGTCAAGCGTCCCTATCGGCCCGAGGATCCGGGCCTGCTGCCCACCATCCGTCTCAGTTATTCCAGGATCGCCGCGGTCGCCGGCCCCTGCGGGCTATGGCCGGAGGACATCGGGCCGTCCATTCTCGACCCCGGCTACAACGAGAACCACCCGTACTTCAATCTGGGCTGCGCCAGCCAGCGCAACCTCGCGGCGATGATCGACAATCCCGCCGACCTCGAGCAGCCGCGTTCGGAAACACCGGCTTACACCGCGCGGCGCGACATTGCCTTCGACCGCTATCGCAAGGGCACCCCGATCGCCACCATCAATCCCGACGCCGAGAAGGCCAAACTCAGCGACACAGGCAAATGACAGGCTTCAACGACGACGACGAAGCGGACGGTCCGCGGCACCCCGAGGAACACATTGCACCGGTTCCTCGCATCTCCGTGCAGGCTTTTTGCGAGACCGAGCAGACGCTCAAGGCGGTGACCGCCGCGGGCGAGGATCGAAGGCTCGCCAAGGCGCATCTCACCGCCAGGGAAGGCGGCTTAGCCGCGGCAATCGAAGCCTATGAATCGATGCCGACGCCGAACGTGATCGTGATCGAATCCGACGGCACGCGCGACATCCTCGAAGGCCTCGACGATCTCGCCGGCGTCTGCGATCCCGGCACCCGCGTGGTCGTGATCGGCAATCCCGGCGATACCGCGCCCTATCGCGAGCTGGTGCGGCGCGGGGTCAACGACTATGTGGTCGGCCCGGTCGAGACGCTCGACGTGGTCCGCTCGATCTGCAGCCTGTTCTCGGCCTCCGAAGCCATCATCACCGGCCGCGTCATCGCGGTGGTCGGCGCCAAGGGCGGCGTCGGCGCGTCCACCGTGGCGCACAACGTGGCCTGGACCATCGCCCGCGACCTTTCGCTCGATTCCGTCGTGATCGATCTCGACCTTGCCTTCGGCACCGCGGGTCTTGATTACAACCAGGACCCGACGCAGGGCATCGCCAATGCGGTGCTGTCGCAGGACCGGCCCGACACCGCGCTGATGGAGCGCCTGCTCGCGAAATGCACCGATCACCTCAGCCTGCTCGCTGCGCCCGCCACCCTCGACCGCGTCTATGATTTCGGCGCCGAAGCGTTTGACGCGGTGTTCGACACGCTGCGCATGACCACGCCCTGCATCGTGCTCGACGTTCCCCATCAATGGTCCGCCTGGACCAAGCGCGCGCTGGTCAACGCCGACGATATCGTGATCGTGGCCGAACCCGATCTCGCCAACCTGCGCAACACCAAGAACATGCTGAGCGTGCTGAAGGCGGCGCGGCCGAACGATCGGCCGCCGCTGTACTGCATCAACCAGGTCGGCATGCACAAGCGTGCCGAGATCGAGGTCAAGGCCTTCGCCAAGACCATGGAGAGCCAGCCGATCGCGGTGATCCCGTTCGATTCGAAGCTGTTCTCGACCGCGGCCAATAACGGCCAGATGATTGCGGAGGTCTCCAAGAACCACCGCACCACCGAGCTGTTCCAGACCATGGCCAACCGCCTCGCCGGACGTGGCGAGGTGAAGAAGCCGAAGCGTTCGCTGCTCGGCCCGCTCCTGAAGAAGCTGAAGGGCCGCTCGGGTCGCGGATCCGCCCCGCATCGCAAGGCGTCGTAGGCGCCACAACGATGTTCTCTCCGTTCCCTCCCCCTTTTGGGAAGGGACAGGGAGGGGGGTGCCACACGGGGACTCTTCCGTCGCGCACTCGCACCCGATGCATCGTCAACAACCGGCACCTTTTCCTGGGCTACCCCTCTCCCTAGCCCTCCCCCACAAGGGGGGCGCACCTCCGTCGAGGCGCGAGGCGAGGTTCATCCCATAAGGTCTCAAGAGAGGCGGGCTACTTCTCGGCCCGCTGCTGCTGCTTCTTCGCCAACAGCTGCCGCAGCGCCGCGACCTTGGCCGCGGCCTGGTCCGGCGGCAAATCTGCCTTCACGAGGATTTCAGCCTCGGCCTCGCGGCCTTGCAATCCCAGCACCAGCGCGAGATTGGCACGGATCCGCACATCGTTCTGATTGCGCTGATAGGCGCGGCCGAGCACCTGTTCGGCCTTCGGCAGATTGTTCTGCAGCATGTAGGACAGGCCGAGATTGGACAGAACCTGCGGCTCGTCAGGCACGATCTTCAAGGCGCTCGCGTAATATTGCTGCGCTTCCTCGTTGCGGCCGAGCTGATCGAGCGCCGCGCCCTGCGCCGACAGGATCCGCCAGTCGGGATCCTCGGGCGAATGCGCGCGGCCCAGAACATCGAAAGCCTGCTGGAAATTGCCGTTGTCGGCGAGCGCGCGGCCGTAGCCGGCGAGCAGCGCCTTGTTGCTGGGATGGGCGAGCACGGCCTGCTCGAGCACCGCGACCGCCTGGGCGCGCTGGCCGCTGCCGCGCAGCGCCTTGCCGTATTCGATCGCAATGGCGGGATCGCTGGGCTTGGCGCGATAGCGCTCGCGCAGCGCGTCCATGTCCGTCCTGGTGTCGGCCTTGCCGGCCGTTGTCTCCGTCTTGCCGCCGAGCGCGCCGGTGACGTCCTCGAGGCTCGTCGTCTGACAGCCGCCGAGGGCAAGCGCGACGAGGGCGGGAAGCAGCAATCTCGCCGGGCGGAAGGCGAGGGACGAACGCTTGGGCATACTCTGATCACTCGGCAACTGATCAGAGATGCTTACCGATTAACGCTAAAGTCCCGTTAAGGACGCGCGCCTGCCCTATTGTTTGAGCATGATCTTCCCGGAAAACCGCCTCAGACTTTTCCGGATCATGCTCTAGTCGACGAATTCGGCACCGAATTCGCAGCCGATGCGCCAGCGCAGGCGGCATTGGCGGGAATAGTCCGGCGCGAAGATGATGGTGAATTGCGGCGGCACTTCCAGAAATTCCGCCACGACCTTCACACCCCCGTCCGAGATATCCGTGATCGTGCAGTCCCTGGGCAGTGAGCCCGCCCCAAAATGAATCTTGGCGAGCCGGCTGCACACCCGACGTTCGCTTCTCCGGCGATTTGCAAGCATTGAACTGTTCACCCGTTAGACCACGGCCCATCCCGCAGCCTTAGGAGTAGCGGACATTCGTTGGGATGTGCTGAGGGCAGAAGCTCGCATTCGAAGCGTAGTGTCGGGATCGCGTTCACGGCTTGTTAGGGCTTTCCCCGCCGGGGCAATGTTCCTGTATTGTTCTTGCGGAGAGCGCCCTGCTCTGCTACCTTTGATTGTGCAAGAGGGGCAGGCTGGTTCGGCATGGTTCAACGGGTTTCTACCGTCGCCTTTGAGGGAATCGAGGCCCGCGCGGTCGACGTGCAGGTGCAAGTCGCGCCGGGCCTGCCGGCCTTCTCCATCGTCGGCCTGCCGGACAAGGCGGTGTCGGAGGCGCGCGAGCGGGTGCGCTCGGCGCTGATCGCCTCAGGGCTCGCGCTGCCGGCGCGGCGGATCATCGTCAATCTGGCGCCCGCCGACGTCCCGAAGGAAGGCAGCCACTACGACCTGCCGATCGCGCTCGGGCTGATGGCGGCGATCGGCGCGATCCCGCCGGATGCTCTGGCCGGCTTCACCGTGCTCGGCGAACTCGGGCTCGACGGCTCGATCGCAGCCGTCGCCGGCGCGCTCCCCGCCGCAATCGGCGCCAATCAGCGCGAGGAGGGCTTGATCTGCCCGGCCGCCTGCGGCTCGGAGGCGGCGTGGGCGAGCCCCGACATCCAGATCATCGCCGCACAATCGCTGATCCAGATCGCCAACCATTTCAAGGGCACGCAGGTGCTGTCGCGGCCCTCGCCGAAAGTGCACGAGGCCGCCACCTCAAAGCTCGACCTGCGCGACATCAAGGGCCAGGAAAGCGCCAAGCGCGCGCTGGAGATCGCGGCCGCCGGCGGACATCACCTCCTGATGATCGGCGCGCCCGGCGCCGGCAAGTCGATGCTGGCGGCGCGTCTGCCCTCGATCCTGCCGCCGCTGTCGCCGGGCGAAATTCTGGAAGTCTCGATGATCGCCTCCGTCGCCGGCGAGATCGAGGGCGGCGCGCTGACATCGCGGCGGCCGTTCCGTTCGCCGCATCACTCCGCCAGCATGGCTGCGCTCACTGGCGGCGGCATGCGCGCAAAGCCCGGCGAGATCTCGCTCGCGCATCAGGGCGTGCTGTTCCTCGACGAATTGCCGGAGTTCGATCCGCGCGTGCTGGATTCGCTGCGCCAGCCGCTGGAGAACGGCGAGGTCTCGGTTTCCCGCGCCAATCACCGCGTCACCTACCCTGCGCGCTTCATGCTGGTGGCGGCGATGAATCCCTGCCGCTGCGGCAACGCCTTCGAGCCCGGTTACGCCTGCAAGCGCGGCCGCATCGATCGCTGCACGTCGGACTACCAGGCCCGCATCTCGGGTCCCCTGATGGACCGCATCGATCTGCGCATCGAGGTGCCGGCCGTGACCGCCGCCGACCTGATCCTGCCGCCGCCGGCGGAGGGTTCGGCCGAGGTCGCAGCGCGCGTGGCCGCGGCGCGCGACATCCAGCTCGCGCGCTACACTGAAGCGGGCCTGCCCAACATCCGCACCAACGCCGAAGCGCCCGCCTCCGTGCTGGAGGAGATCGCAAAGCCCGATGCGCAGGGTCAAAAACTGCTCCGTGACGCCGCCGAGACCATGCGGCTGTCGGCGCGCGGCTATCACCGCGTGCTGCGGGTGGCGCGCACGCTGGCCGACCTCGATCACGCCGACAAGATCGGCCGGCTGCATCTCGCCGAAGCGCTGTCCTACCGCGCACTCGCGGAGGATGTACGCCAGCTCGCCTGATCATTCCGCGCGTCAACCCGGCGGTAACGAGTTTCCTTTACGCTCTGAAAACCATAAGGCCCGACGCGTTTTCCAAAGGGCCTGGCGAGTAGAGTGTCATGTTGCGTTTCAAGATCCTGGCCTCGGTTGTTCCCCTGTTGGCGGCTGCCGTGTTTTCCCGCGGCGAGATCGGATCGGTCTCGCATCCCTGCATCGCCTTCGGGGAAACCTCCGTCGAGCTGACATCACTGTTCTGGACCGCCGGCGTCCACGTCGCTTTCACCGACGATCCGGCGCGCGCCACGGTCAGGGTCCAGATCACCGACGACGCGGACGCCGCGGACTTTGCAGTCGTGGACGACGGCCTCGGTTCCGAGACCGACTCCTGCCAGCCCAATCCGGCAAATCGCCTCGTCACCATCGCGGCGCAGCCGGTCGATGGCGGCCCGGTCATCTATCTCTCGACTGAAGGCCCCGCCGATTACCGCATCTATGTACGCTCCAGGACGTTCTCGCAGCGCGAGGCCGCAGCGCTGATCGTCGGTGCGCATGCCGGTCATCGCCCGTTCCCGTTCCAGGCCGCCTCGCTCTGAGCCGTTAACACCTCGTCAACCCTGTTTGGAGGCGACCGCAAGACCTCAAGCTGTTCGCAAGGTCGGCGCGCCATCGTCGCAGGCAGCGGCGGTGGGGTTTCGGACAAGAGTCGGGGTGGCGATGGGTCGGACGTTCCGGATCAAGGTGCGCATGCGCCGCTTCAGGCGGCAGCATCCCCGAATCGCATTCGCGATTCGCTCCTTCATGATCTTCTCGGCCACGTTCGGCGGCGCCTATGGCTTCGTCTCCGGCAGTCGCTCCGAGAATTCCGGCTACGATCCCAACGCCTTTGCGATCGGTGCAAGCTTCCTGTTCGCCCTCGCCTGCCTCGGCCTTGCCACGCTGAGCATGCGCTTGCGCTTCGTCAGCAAGCGACTGCGTACCCTCGCCGTCCATAACGAGGCGCTGATCGACCGTAATTGGGAGCTGAAGGAAGCCGAGGAGCGCGCCCGCAGCCTGTTCGAGCAGCAGGGCGATCTGATCGTGCTGCGCGACCATCAGGGCCGCATCACCTTCGCCAACGACGCCTATTGCGCGCTCGCTGGACAGGCACGCGGCGCGCTGGTCGGCACGCGCTTCGATTTCGACGTGCTGGAACAGGGCGACAGCGCCCGCGAAAGCAACGGCACGCGCATCCACGACCAGAAGATCGCCACACCGCACGGCGCGCGCTGGATCGCCTGGCGCGAAGGCTATGTGCGGCTCGACGCCGGCCAGGCGGCCGAACTGCAGAGCGTCGGACGCGACGTCACCGATCGCACCGAGACCGAGCGTGCGCTATCGGAGGCGCGCGACCAGGCCGATGCTGCCAACCGCGCCAAGTCGCGCTTCCTGGCCATGGCCTCGCACGAGATCCGCACCCCCCTTAACGGCATCATCGGCATGGGCGGGCTCCTGCTCGACACCCATCTGACGCCGGAACAGGCGACTTATGCCAGAGCGGTGAAGACTTCCGGCGAAGCGCTGATGGCGCTGATCGAGGAGCTGCTCGACTATTCCAAGATCGAGGCCGGCAAGCTCGACCTCGAGCAGCGTCCGTTCGCGCTCTCCACTCTGATCGAGGAGATCACCGAGCTGCTGGCGCCGCGTGCGCAGGCCAAGCAGCTCGAGATTGCCGCCTATGTCGACGAGCGCCTGCCGCTGGAAGTCGTCGGCGATGCCGCACGGCTGCGCCAGGTGCTGCTCAACCTCGCCGGCAACGCCATCAAGTTCACAGCGAACGGCGGCGTTGCGCTGATGGTCGAGCCCGGCACCTGGCCGAACGAGATTTGTTTCCTGGTCCGCGACACCGGCATCGGCATCGCGCCCGAGGCGCAGCAGCGCATCTTCCGAGAATTCGAGCAGGCCGACGAGCGCGTCGCCCGCACCTATGGCGGCACCGGGCTAGGCCTCGCCATCAGCGAGCGCATCGTCAAGCGCATGGGTGGCCACATCACGCTGACCAGCGAGCCGGGCAAGGGCGCGACCTTCGAGGTCGCAGTGCCGCTCGCGCCGTCGCAGGGAGCCACAGGGCAGACGACGTTCCCGAGCCCTGATCTCGCCGGCAAGTCGATCCTCCTGATCGCCGAGGGCATCGAGGCCTCGCTGATCGCGCGGCGCCTGGAGCGCTGGGGCGCTCAGACCTGCCTGGTGACGGACGCCAGTGTCGCGGAGGCGCTGCTGCCGGAACGCTCCTGGCACGCGGTCCTGATCGATCGCGCCATCGGTCCTGCCGTCGCCGACCGGCTGGGCGAAACCGCCCGCGCGCATGCGCTGCAACGGCTGGTGCTGCTGACGTCGAGCTCGCGGCACGAGAAATTCTCGCTGGCCTTCACCGGCTTCCTGGTGAAGCCTCTTCGCGCCGCCTCGCTCGCCGCACGCCTCACGCTGACGACTGAGATCCCCTCGCCCGACCTCGCGCCGGAACCGCCGGCTGAAGCTCCCGGCGCAGCGCCGGCGCAAGGCCTGTCGATCCTCGTCGCCGAAGACAATGAGATCAACGCGCTGCTGATGCGCTCGCTGCTGACGAAGCTCGGCCACCGCGTCGTCATCGCCGTCCATGGCGAGGCCGCGCTGGAATCCTGGCTGGCGGCAAGCTCGGCCGGAACGCCCTACGATCTCGTCTTGATGGACATCCAGATGCCTCAGCTCGACGGCATCGAGGCGACCAAACGCATCCGCAGCCACGAGGCCTCGACCGACGGTCGGCATACGCCGATCCTGGCGCTGACCGCGAATACGCTGGTCGAGGATCGCTATGCCTGCTTCGAGGCCGGCATGAACGGATTTTTGATCAAGCCGCTGGATCGGGACAAGCTCGACGAGGCACTGGCGGGGCTGGCCGCGTCACGGCATCTGGCGATGTAGTCCCCGCTCTCTCCCCGTCATTGCGAGCGCAGCGAAGCAATCCAGAGTCTCTCCGCGGAGACAGTCTGGATTGCTTCGCTGCGCTCGCAATGACGATGTCGGAAGAGGCGTACTCAAGCAGAGATATCATAGGGTGGGGTTAGCCGAAGGCGTAACCCACCACTGGGTATCTCTGCGGACACGGAAGAGATGGGTTGCGCCGAGCGATGGCGCTTCGCGCATCGCCGGGCTAACCGACCCTCCGAACTGCGGCTCACAACCTCCGCAGCGCTACGCTCTCCACCACGTGATCCGGACCCTTCTTCAGGATCAGCGTCGCGCGGGGGCGGGTGGGCAGGATGTTGTCCTCGAGATTGGCGAGGTTCGTGCGCTCCCAGATCGCGGTCGCGGTCGCGGTCGCCTCTTCGTCCGAGAGCAGCGCATAGCGGTTGAAGTAGGACTTTGGATTGGTGAACGCGGTGTCGCGCAGCGCCAGGAAGCGCTTGATGTACCAGCGCCGCAGCGCGGCCTCGTCGGCGTCGATATAGACCGAGAAGTCGAAGAAGTCGGAGACGACGGGCACCGCCTTGCCGTCGCGCGGCAGCTTGCCGGTCTGCAGCACGTTGACGCCTTCGACGATCAGGATGTCGGGCTGGTCGACCTCGGCCCACTGGCCAGGCACGATGTCGTAGGTCAGATGCGAATAGACCGGCGCGCGGACATCGCGGCGCCCGGACTTGATGTCGGAGAGAAAACCGAGCAGCAGCGGCAGGTCGTAGCTTTCGGGGAAACCCTTCTTCTGCATGATGCCCTGCCGGTCGAGCACGGCATTGGGATACAGGAAACCGTCGGTCGTGATCAGGTCGACCTTCGGACGCGGCGACCAGCGCGCCAGCAGCGCCTGGAGCACGCGGGCCGTGGTGGACTTTCCGACCGCGACCGAGCCGGCAACGCCGATGATGTAGGGCACCTTGCGGTCGCGGATGTTGAGGAACTGGCGCTCCGCGTAATACAGCCGCTGCGTCGCATCGACGTAGATCGACAAGAGGCGCGACAGCGGCAGATAAATGTCCTCGACCTCCTGCAGGTCGAGGCGATCGTGCAGCGAGCGCAGCCGGTCGAATTCGCCCGGCTCCAGCGTCATCGGCGTATCGTCGCGCAGGCGCGCCCACTGCTCGCGCGTATAAACGCGGTACGGATTATACAGTTGCTCCGGTGCGCGGATATCCATGAAGCGACCTCTCCACCTCGGCTAGTTGCCGCTCTTGCGCGACGCCTTCTCTTCCAACCCTGACATGTTCGTCCGCTTGTCCAGCGCGGCTTCGACCTCTTCCAGCTTTATGCCGCGGGCCTTCAAAAGCACAAGGAAATGATAGAGCAGATCGGCACTCTCGGCGATCAGATGCGCGCGATCGTTTTCGACTGCTGCGATTACGGTTTCGACTGCTTCCTCGCCGAACTTCTTGGCGCAATGCTCGGCGCCCTTGTCCAGGAGCTTGCGGGTATAGGAGGCCTCGCCGCCGGACGCGGCGCGGGCGTCGATGGTCTCGGCCAGATCGTGGATCGTGAAACGCGACATCGGACTACTCAGAGACACACTTGGCAGCACACCCGGCCCACGGGGCCATTCCCCGCCGGCTTGTGTAGCATTTTTACGAACGGGAGTCGTCAGGCATCGAGGCGCATCGGCAGCCCGCGCCTCGCCATGTGCTCCTTGGCTTCGCGGATGGTGAACTCCCCGAAGTGGAAGATCGAGGCGGCCAGCACGGCCGTGGCGTGCCCGTCGCGGATACCGTCGACCAGATGGTCGAGATTGCCGACGCCGCCCGAGGCGATCACGGGAACGGGAACGCTGTCGGCAATCGCCCGGGTCAGCGGAATGTCGAAGCCTTGCCGGGTGCCGTCGCGGTCCATCGAGGTGAGCAGGATTTCACCGGCGCCGAGCGAGACCACCTCCTGGGCATATTCGATCGCGTCGATGCCGGTGGAGTTGCGGCCGCCATGGGTGAATATTTCCCAGCGGTCGCCGCCCGGGCGCTTGACGCGCTTGGCGTCGATCGCCACCACCACGCATTGCTCGCCGAATTTTTCGGCAGCTTCCTTGACGAATTCGCGCCGCGACACCGCGGCGCTGTTGATCGAGACCTTGTCCGCGCCGGCGCGCAGCAGCGTCTTGATGTCGTTGACCTCGCGCACGCCGCCGCCGACGGTCACAGGCATGAAGCAGGCCTCCGCCGTGCGTCGGACCACGTCGAGCATGATGCCGCGGTTTTCATGGGTCGCGGTGATGTCGAGGAAGGTGAGCTCGTCGGCGCCGGCGGCGTCATAGGCGATCGCGGCTTCGACGGGATCGCCGGCATCGCGCAGATCGACGAAGTTGACGCCCTTGACGACGCGGCCGTCCTTGACGTCGAGGCAGGGGATCACGCGCACCTTGAACATGTGTCAGCTCCCAGCGCGCGCGTTGCGGATCAGGGTGAGGGCGGCGGCGGGATCGAGCCGGCCGTCGTAGAGCGCACGGCCGGCGATCGCGCCGGCGAGCTTCTTCGCCCGCGGCGTCAGCATCGCCTCGACGTCCTCGATCGAGGCAAGACCGCCGGAGGCGATCACGGGGATCGAGATGGCATCGGCGAGCGCGATGGTCGCCTCCAGGTTCAGGCCCTTGAGCAGGCCGTCGCGCGCGATGTCGGTGAAGATGATGGCGGCAACGCCGGCATCTTCGAAGCGTTTTGCGATCTCCAGCACAGTCACCTGCGAAGTCTCGGCCCAGCCTTCGACCGCGACCTTGCCGTCGCGGGCATCGAGGCCCACGGCGACGCGGCCGGGGAATTTCCTGGCCGCCGACTTCACCAGTTCAGGATCGCGCACCGCGGCGGTGCCGATGATGACGCGGGTGATGCCCTTGTCGAGCCAGGCTTCGACGGTCTTCAGATCGCGAATGCCGCCGCCGAGCTGCACCGGGATCCCGATCGTCTTCAGCATCGCCTCGACGGCCTCGGCATTCACCGGCTTGCCGGCAAAGGCGCCGTCGAGATCGACGACGTGGAGATACTCAAAGCCCTGCTCGGCAAAGCTCTGCGCCTGGGCGGCGGGATTGAGGTTGAAAACGGTCGCGCGCGCCATGTCGCCTTGCTCGAGGCGCACGCACTGGCCGTTCTTGAGGTCGATTGCCGGAAAGAGAATCATGTCGTACCTGCTGTCGTCCCCGTCATGGGGACGGACTTGTCAGCTGAGCACTCCGTCATTGCGAGCGCAGCGAAGCAATCCAGACTGCCGCCGCGGAAAGACGCTGGATTGCTTCGCTGCGCTCGCAATGAAGAGGTGAAAGCCGTCGAATCCATCACGGTTTCCATCGCAAGAAGTTCGAGATCAGGGCCAAACCAAAGCGCTGGCTCTTCTCGGGGTGAAACTGCGTGCCGATTGCGGTGTCCTTCGCGACGATCGCGGTGACAGGCCCGCCGTAATCGGCGCGCGCGAGCACGTCCGCCTCGCTGGCGGGATTGAGGTGATAGGAGTGCACGAAATAGGCGTGCTGGCCCTCGGGGCCGAGCGGCAGCTTGTTCAGCACCGGATGGTCCCTCAGCACCTCGAGCGTGTTCCAGCCCATGTGCGGGATCTTCAGGCTTTCGTCGCGCGGCGTGATCTTCTCGACGTCGCCGCCGATCCAGTTCAGGCCTTCGGTGATGACGTGCTCCTTGCCGCGGCTCGCCATCAGCTGCATGCCGACGCAGATGCCGAAGAACGGCCGCGCCTTGACGCGCACCGCCTCGGTGATCGCCTCGACCATGCCGTTGACGGCATCGAGCCCGCGGCGGCAGTCGGCGAAGGCGCCGACGCCGGGCAGCACCAGACGGTCAGCCTCGTAGGCCTGATCGGGATCGCTGGTGACGAAAACCTTTTGCGGATTTTCGAGGCTGCGCGCCGCGCGCTCGAAAGCCTTGGCGGCGGAATGCAGATTCCCGGAACCGTAATCGATGATGGCGACGCTCATCTTGACCCTCCCGGTTCTGGAAACAATCCAATGATGCCGCCGGCCGGAATCGGCGGCGGGTTCGAAAACTGCTGGCCCGGCGTGTTGCGGGTCGGCGGCGGGCCGCCGCGGTCGACGGCCCATTGATCGTTGACGATGCCGTGCTGCTTCTGGCTCCAGCGCTCGAAGAAGCGACGCTCGGCGGTGTCATGGTCGTCGGCGATGACGATGTCGAGCTGCCGCCACTTGCCGCGGGACAGCGTCCAGCGCCGCAGGCTGGAGGCCTCGAGGCCCATCAGCAGCGCGAGGACGATATCGGCGAAGAAGATCGAGCTGCGGCCGAGACCCAGGCTGGAGAGCCCGGCATGGAAGGCCGCGATGAAGATCACCCAGCCGATCAGCGCCAGCCACAGCCGATTCCACAGCAGCCAGAACGGGCCGAAGATCATCGCCCAGAAATGGAAGCCGTCGCGCACGAAGACGAACTTGTCGGTCGCGCGCAGATCGGCTCCGCCAGGGAAGGGAGCATGTACTGTGTAGACAGGCATGGTGATGCCCCGCTCTCTATGTTCAGTGATGCCGCCGGCGGCGTTCGCCGCAAAACGGAGATGTCAGCCGCCGAGCGAGCCCTTGGTGGACGGGATTTCGCCCACAGCCTTCGGATCGATCGCAACGGCGGTGCGCAGCGCCCGCGCCAGACCCTTGAAGCAGGACTCGGCGATATGGTGGCTGTTATCGCCATATAGGGTCTCGACGTGGAGAGTCACGCCGGCGTTGATGGCGAAGGCCTGGAACCACTCGCGCACCAGTTCGGTGTCGAACTCGCCGATCTTGTCGCGGGGGAAGTCGGCCTTGAACACCAGGAACGGTCGGCCCGAGATGTCGATGACCACGCGCGACAGCGTCTCGTCCATGGGCATGTGAACGCCGGCATAGCGGGTGATGCCCGCCATGTTGCCGAGCGCCTGCTTGACCGCCTGGCCGAGCGCGATGCCGGTGTCTTCGGTGGTATGGTGATAATCAATGTGCAGGTCGCCCGCCGCCTTCACCGTGAGGTCGATGCGGGAATGGCGGGCGAGGAGATCGAGCATATGGTCGAAAAAGCCGATGCCGGTCGCGATATTGGCCACGCCGGTGCCATCGAGGTTCACGGACACCTCGATGTCGGTTTCCTTGGTCTTGCGCTTGATCGTCGCGGTGCGCATTGAAAGCTGGCTTTCGCTTCTATTGAGCATGATCCTCCCCGGAATCCGGTGCCCATTTTTCCGGATCATGCTCGGGGGCCGAAAACGCCAGTCTATTAACAGCCAAATGACACCTTCGCTACTGCGGGAACGGCCGGGCGGGCCTCTACTTCTGCCTATGGTGAGCGAAAATTCGGCCCGGAACGGCCCGTTGTGCCCCCGTCTCCGACCGCTTAAATCAAGCCGGACAGTGAGGTATTCATGCAGGACTCCCAGAACAGCTCGCCGGGCTGGCACGGCACCACGATTTTGACGGTCCGCAAGGGCGGCAAGGTGGTGGTCGGCGGCGACGGCCAGGTCTCGATCGGCCAGACCGTGATCAAGTCCAACGCCAAGAAGGTCCGCAAGCTCGGCAAGGGCGACGTGATCGGCGGCTTCGCCGGCGCCACCGCCGACGCCTTCACGCTGTTCGAGCGGCTGGAGAGCAAGCTCGAGCAATATCCGGGGCAGCTGACCCGGGCGGCGGTGGAGCTTGCCAAGGACTGGCGCACCGACCGTTACCTCAGGCGGCTGGAGGCCATGATGATCGTGGCCGACAAGGACGTCTCCCTGGTTCTGACAGGCACCGGCGACGTGCTCGAGCCCGAGGCCGGCGTGATGGCGATCGGCTCCGGCGGCAACTACGCCCTGGCCGCGGCCCGGGCCCTGCTCGACACCGACAAGGATGCCGAGACCATCGTCCGCCGCTCCCTCGACATCGCCGCCGACATCTGCGTCTACACCAACCGCAATCTGACCATCGAGAGCCTGGCGAGCGGCTAGGGCTTGATGGGAATAGCCTCAACTGGCGCATCGACGGTGGTGCGTTCCCTTCCCCCACAAGGGGGAGGGAACGGAGAGAGCGCTGCTGTCGGCCAAGGTCAATTCGACTCCAACTCGTCACGCCTTAGGCTATGGCGCCCACCTACACCTTCCGCCCCCTACACCTTCCGCCCGATGACCGCAGCCGACCTGCCGCTGATCCGGCGCTGGCTGGGCGAAGCCGATGTGCGGGAATGGTGGGGCGATCCGGACGAGCAGTTCGTGCTGGTGAGCGGCGATCTCGATGAGCCGGCGATGGACCAATTCATCGTCTTGGCCGGCGACAAGCCCTTCGGCTATCTTCAGTGCGATCGCCTGACCGCCTGGAACACGGGCTTCGGGCCGCAACCGGAGGGGACGCGTGGCATCGACCAGTTCATCGGCGAGGGCGACATGATCGCGCGCGGCCATGGCTCGGCGTTCGTCCGACAATTTGTCGATGAAGGTTTTCGGCAGGGTCTGCCGCGGATGGTGACCGATCCCTCTCCGCGCAACGCGCGCGCGATACGCGCATACGAGAAGGCCGGCTTCGTTCGCAACCGCATGGTCGAGACGCCGGACGGGCCGGCGCTGCTGATGGTGCGCGAGTCATGACGCTGGCGCACGCGCAGGAGAGCAAGGTCGCATTTCCGCCGCTCGCCTGGGCCGGCCTCGCGCTGCTGCTGCTGGCGCTGCAGGCCTCGATCTTGTTCGCGATGGGGCGGGTGCCGATCTGCACCTGCGGCTACGTCAAGCTCTGGCATGGCGTCGTGAACAGCTCGGAGAATTCCCAGCACATCGCCGACTGGTACAGTTTCTCGCACGTGCTGCACGGCTTCCTGTTCTACGGGCTGACCTGGCTGCTGTTCGCGCGTCTGCCGTCACTGACTTTGTCCTGGCCGGCCCGGCTGATCATCGCCATGCTGATCGAGGGCGCCTGGGAGATCGTCGAGAACTCGCCCTTCATCATCGAGCGCTACCGCGCCGGCACGATCTCGCTGGACTATTACGGCGACAGCATCGTCAATTCGGTGTCCGACAATCTGGCCATGATGCTCGGGTTCCTCGCCGCGCGCGTGCTGCCGATATCTGCGACCATCCTGCTCGGCCTTGCCTTCGAGATCATGCTGGCGCTCCACATTCGCGACAATCTGACGCTCAATATCCTGATGCTGATCCATCCGATCGAGGCCGTGAAACAATGGCAATCGGGCCCGCCGATCATCTGACGGCCGAAAAAAGCGGCTTGTCCCGGCCCGCATCTGACCCTAGCTAAGGTGCCATGACAGACTTCTCCCCCCGCGAAATCGTTTCCGAACTCGACCGTTTCATCGTCGGCCAGGGCGACGCCAAGCGCGCCGTCTCGATCGCGCTGCGCAACCGGTGGCGGCGGCAGCAGCTCGAAGGCTCCTTGCGCGAGGAGGTGCTGCCGAAGAACATTCTGATGATCGGCCCCACCGGCGTCGGCAAGACGGAAATCGCGCGCCGCTTGGCCAAGCTCGCGAATGCGCCGTTCCTGAAGGTGGAAGCCACGAAGTTCACCGAGGTCGGCTATGTCGGCCGCGACGTCGAGCAGATCGTGCGCGATCTCGTCGAGGTCGCGATCGCCCAGGTCCGCGAGAAGAAGCGCAAGGACGTGCAGGCGCGGGCCCAGCTCGCCGCCGAGGAGCGCGTGCTCGATGCGCTGGTCGGCGCCAATTCCAGCTCGGCGACGCGGGAATCCTTCCGCAAGAAGCTGCGGGCAGGCGAGCTCAACGACAAGGAAATCGAGATCGAGACGCAATCGTCCGGCGGCGGCATGCCGATGTTCGAGATCCCGGGCATGCCGGGCGCGCAGATGGGCGCGATCTCGATCGGCGACATCTTCGGCAAGCTCGGCGGCCGCAGCAAGACGCGGCGGCTGACGGTGGAAGGCTCGCACGAGATCCTGGTCAACGAGGAATCCGACAAGCTGCTGGACGCCGAGCAGCTCACACTGGAGGCGATCAGCGCGGTCGAGAACAACGGCATCGTGTTCCTCGACGAGATCGACAAGATCTGCGCCCGCGACGGCCGCGTCGGCGGCGACGTCTCGCGCGAGGGCGTGCAGCGCGATCTCCTGCCGCTGATCGAGGGCACCACGGTCTCGACCAAGCATGGCGCGGTCAAGACCGACCACATCCTGTTCATTGCTTCCGGCGCCTTCCATGTCGCCAAGCCGTCCGACCTGCTGCCGGAATTGCAGGGCCGCCTGCCGATCCGCGTCGAGCTGCAGGCGCTGACCCGCGACGACATGCGGCGCATCCTGACCGAGCCCGAGGCCTCCCTGATCAAGCAATATGTCGCGCTGCTGCAGACCGAGGGCGTGACGCTCGACATCACCGACAGCGCCATCGATGCGCTCGCGGACGTCGCGGTGGCCGTGAACTCCACCGTCGAGAACATCGGCGCGCGGCGGCTGCAGACCGTGATGGAGCGGGTGCTGGACGAGATCTCCTTCACCGCCCCCGACCGCAACGGCGAGACCATCAGAGTCGATGCCGATTACGTGCAGAAGCACGTCGGCGACCTCGCCAAGAACGCGGATCTCAGCCGGTTCATTTTGTAATTTTGGACGGTCACGCTATTGATGCGGCGTGACCGTCATCCTGCAAAACCCCTGGCGCCTGCTGCTCGCGATCAACGCCGCAATCATCGCCGGCGTGTTCGTCCACAAGATCCAGCTGCCGCCTTACGTTCCCTACATCCATCTCCTCGTCGACTATCATTTCGGCTTCATCAAGCGCGCGCTGATCGGGGCGATCGTCGCGCTGTTCACCGACAGGGTGCCGGTCTGGCTGGTGTTCGCGCTCGGCGGGGTGACGTGGCTGGTGACCTCAGGGCTCTATGCACAACTGTTTCGGAGGACGTTCGGCTTCACCGCGAAGACGCTGCCGCTGTTCGTCTTCACCGCGGGCTCGCCGTTCTTCCTGAAGAACTTCATGCACACGCTCGGCCATTTCGACATCTATGGCTGCGCGCTCGCGATCGTCCTGCTGCTGATGCCGGCCGGCTCGCTGCTGTTCGTCGCAACGGCGGCCCTGTTCTCGATCGTGCTGGTGCTGATCCACCACATTCATCTCTTGATGTACGTCCCGACCATCGTCACCATCGTGGTGATCAGGCACTACCTCGCTTGCGGCTGCGATCGCGGCAATGTCGCATTCGGCGGGATCGCCCTCGCCCTCGTCTCCGCGCTGTTCTTCGCCGCGCAATTTTTGGGAACGATGCCGATCCCGGAAGCGGAGTTCATCGAATTCCTGAAGACCCGGATGGCCGATCCCTCCCGCACCGACCTCTTGCAGTTCGCCTACATCTGGTACCAGCCGCTGGCGAAGGAGATTGCGGACACCTGGGGCCGACTGCCGCACAACATTCTCGGCGTGCCCGTGTTCGCGCTGCTGATCTGGCTGCACACGCCGCTGTGGCGCTTCTTCGCCAGCCTGATCGGCGCGCTCGCCAGCGATCTGCACAGGCGGCTCGTGGTCGCGGCACTAATAGGCATCAGCCTCGCCTATCTCGTGATGTTCGCGATGGTGTTCGACTATTCGCGCTGGATCTCGAACTGGGCGGTCTGCATGGTCCTGATCCTGCATGCGGTGAAGATGCTGCCGGCAAAGCAGGAAGCTCCGCTGATTCCGGCGGAGGACCGGAACACCAGCATCTTCGGCCTGGTCATCACCCTGATCCCGCGCGTCGGAATCGTCCGGCCGTTTTAGGCGGTGCGCTCCCTTCCGCTTGCGGGAGAGGGTGTGTCCGCGGGCGAGACCCCCGAGAGGAGAGAACCCTCACCCGTCGCTTCGCGCCGACCTCTCCCGCAAGCGGGAGAGGTGTAGAGCCGCTAACCTCTCGCCCGCCTGATCCGCACATACAGCGCGCCCTCGCCGCCATGGCCGATATGGGCGGTCTCGAAGCCGACGACGAAGGCGCGGAATTCCGGCAGGCTCAGCCATTCCGGCACCTGGCGGCGGAGCACGCCGCTTTCGCCGCCGCTGCGGCCCTTGCCGGTGATGACCAGCACGAAGGTCAGGCCGTCGTGATGGGCGCGGTGCAGGAAGCCGGTCAGCGCGTGATGGGCGCGCGTCTGGGTCATGCCGTGCAGGTCGAGACGCGCCTCGATCTCGCTGCGCCCGCGCGACAGTTTGGTGCGCTCGCGCTTGCCGAGCGGCGCCAAGGGCGGGACCTGCGGTTTCGCGGCGCGCGGCGCGGGTGGAGCGGCAACCGGCCTTGCCGGTGATGAAAGCCGGATCGGCTGGGCCACGGGCGAAGACCCGGCGGGCGGCGCAGCATGCGCCTTGGCCAGGCGATGCTTTCTGAGCGGCTTGACCTGCTTTGCGACCGTATCCCACAGCGCGCGCTCTTCCTCGCTCAGGGCACGGCGGCGCGGCGAGGGACGGGACTCCAGCACGGGCGGACGGGACGATCGCTTCATTGCTGCCGATGGGAACGATTCTTCACGGGCCGCCGCGGCTCGGGGACAGGCTCGATCGCGGGGCGCGGCACCGGTAGCGGGACAGGGCCGGCGACGGCAACCGTTTCGTTCCTGCCTTGCGCAACGGCGGCAGCAGGCGTGCCCGTCTTGGCCGGATCAGTTTGCGGAAACAGTTTTGCGATCTTCTCCGAGGGACGCGGATCCGGTACCGGCAGTCTTGCGGCGCGTAGGGAGGGATCGAGGCTCTTCGGCACCAGCATGACAAAGTGCATGGGATGACGCAGCCGTCCCGAGACGCGGCCGGCCTCCTGCCCGGCACCGAAATAGAGATCCGCGCGGGCAGGTCCGATGATGGCCGAGCCGGTGTCCTGCGCGATCATCAGGCGGTGAAACGGCGTCTTCGAGCGTTCCGAGTCGATCGGCAGCTCGCCCTCGATGAAGAACGGCGTGCCGTAGACATGCAGCGACTTGTCGACCGCGATCGAGCGTCCCGCGGTCAGCGGAATGCCTTGCGCGCCCACCGCCTCGTCCTTGTCGGAGAGGTTGACCTCGCGGAAGAAGATGTAGGCGCGGTTCTGGCGGCGCAGCTCCTTGGCGCCATCAGGATTCTGCGCCATCCACTCCCTGATCTTCTGCATCGACATCTCCTCTTTCGGAATGATGCCGCGCTCGATCAGGATGCGTCCCACCGCCGTGTAGGGATAGCCGTTATAGGCGTCGTAATTGAGCCGGAGCGTCGTGCCGTCCTCGAACTTGATCCGCGCCGAGCCCTGGATCTGCGCGAACAACAGATCGGTCGGATCCTTCAGCCAGGCGATCTCGAGTCCGCGCCCGGCGATCTTGCCATCCTCGATCTCGCCGCGGTCGTAATAGGGCACCAGCTTGCGGCGGCCGATCTTGCGGTAGACGGGGCCCTTGTTGGGCAGGCTGACGGAATCCTGCTTGTAGCCGCGCACGAACAGGTTCGAAGGCCGCCGATAGACCGGGACATTGAAGACGTCGGTCTGCGTCCGCGATCCCTCCAGCACCGGCTCGTAATAGCCGGTGACGAAACCATCGGGCTCCCCCAAGCGGGAGATGCGCAACGGCGCAAAATTATCCTCGAAGAAGGTTTTTGCTTTGGCGTCGTCGCTGAGCTCGAGCGATTTGGCGACGCGACAAGGCTCGCCCAGCGAAGCCCCCAGCGCTTTCGGCTCGGGCGCGCCGTTCTGGGCATTGATCGACTTGCAGCTGGCGCGAAACGTCTTGTAGGCGGCGAGATGATCGTCGTCGCCCCAGCCTTTCACGTCGGCCCAGGCCAGCGGCAGATATTGCGCGCCTGAGATCTCGAACGGCAGCGGCAGCTGCGGATAGGGCAAGGCCCGCGGCGGAGCGGCTGCCAATTGCGGGGGATGGTGATGGTGGCTGCGATAGTGGCGCCGCGCCGCCTCGGCGCCGAGCGAAAACGTCGACAGCACGACGACACCCGCGCAGAACGCCGTCGCGCTGTTCTTGAGGAAGAGTTTAATTCGCGCTTCCGGTGCCAACCAGCTTCCAGTTTGGATCGCGAGAGGTGGTGTCGCGGGCGAAAGTCCAGATATCGGTGATGTCGGCAACCGTGTCGGCGCTGCCGTCGACGATGTTGCCGGCCTTGTCGCGGGTTGCCGAGATCATCTGCGACACGAAGCGCACGGTGAGCTGCGCGGTGCGGTCGCGCAACTCGGCACCGACGAGTTCAGCCTTGTCGATCGAGACGAAGCGCGTCTCGGTCTTCTGCTCGTTCTTCTCGCGCTCCTTGATCGCGGCGTCGAAGCTTTCATAGACCTCCGACGACAAGAGGTCGCGCAGCGCGCGGCGATCACCATTGGCAAAGGCCAGCACGATCATCTCATAGGCACCGCGGGCGCCCGAGATGAAGTGGCGCGGATCGAAGGTGGGGTCCTTTTCGGCGATGGCATCGAGACCCCGGGCGAGTGCGGTGCCAGGTTCAGTCAGGCCCTTCCACCGGTCGCTGGGCACAACCGGCTCGGCCGCCGGCGCCAGCGGAGCCTGGTCGATCACCTTGCCCGGCATGGTCACGACGTTCTTGTCCTGGGCACCCCCCAGCGCATTGCGGGCGGCGGTGTGATCGAACGGCGGCCGTTCGTTGCCCGTGCGCTGTCCCAGCACGCTGCGCAGCCTCAGAAAGATGAAGACCGCCAGCGCCAGGAAGATGATGGTGTAGATATCCACGTCGTATTCGCTTTCTGGTCTTTGCTCTGGGTCTTCGCTTCGGATCGTCGCCGGAGAAAATCAATCCGGCCAGTAGACCGTTCCATACGGGAACGGCAAGTCTACATCACCATTTTAGGTCCGTGCGTCTGGTCCGTGGGATGTAGGCACGAAATCTTGCCCGGCCAATGGCGCCTTTTGGCACAGCGGCGAGTGTAGCGCGTTTTATGCTTAAGGGGAAACCCGATCCTGGGCGGAAATCGCGTATCTTCAATCGTTTAAGGCGCGACTTCGCCGAAAGCCCGCCTTGGACGCCATAGTTCCGGGCACGGTCTGGATTCTCCATCCGGGACCGTTCGTCCTTGTGGAACGAGGCGGCCCTATGTTAGCCAACCGCCGCGAAATTCAGCCCCAATCGGGTTAAGGAGACACTTCTATGACCAACGGTAACGGCACCCCTCCCGAGGCGGCTCAGGCTCCCCAGCTCAACGTTCTGGCGCAATATACCAAGGACCTGTCATTCGAAAATCCGAACGCGCCGAGCTCGCTCCAGCAGCAGGGCCAGCCACCCCAGATCAACATCCAGATCAATGTCGGCGCCAATAACCTCAGCGAGCAGGAGTTCGAGGTGACGCTGACGGTCGAAGGCAAGGCCGAGACCGCGGGCAAGGTGATGTTCTCGTTCGAGCTCGCCTATGCCGGCGTGTTCCGGATCGTCAACGTGCCGAAGGAAAACCTGCATCCGCTGGTCATGATCGAATGCCCGCGGCTCCTGTTCCCGTTCGCCCGTGAGATCATCGCAACCGCCGTGCGCGACGGCGGGTTCCCGCCCCTGATGCTGGACCCGGTGGATTTCGTCGGTCTCTATCGCCAGAACATGGAGCGGCAGATGGCCGCCCAGGGTGGCCAGACCGGCCAGGCCTAAGCGAAGGGTTAACCAGCCGCGGGGGCGACTGGAGCGGCGAGATATTCGTTCCAGATCGCCTTTTCGCCCATCGTTGCGATGAAGGCCCGGTGGGCCTCCCGCTCGGCATCCGAAACCCGCGGCGCGAGCGGCACCAGGCGCTGCCGCCGCGGCACATCGCCGGCGGTGCTGACGCGAATTTCTTCGGCATCCGACGCCAGCAGCAGCTGCGACTGCCGTGCCCCGACCAGATCGACATAGACTTCCGCAAGCAGTTCTGCGTCGAGCAGCGCACCGTGCTTGGTGCGGTGTGAATTGTCGATCGAATAGCGCGAGCAGAGATCGTCGAGACGGTTCGACACGCCCGGATGCTTGCGGCGCGCCAGCAGCAACGTATCGACCAGCCGCTCGCGCGGGATCGCCGCGCGCTTGATCCTGTCGAGCTCGGCATTGATGAAGCTGATGTCGAACGAGGCGTTGTGGATCACAAGCGGCGCATCGCCGATGAACTCCAGAAACGCATCGACGACCTCGTGGAACAGCGGCTTGGTCGACAGGAATTCGGCCGACAACCCGTGCACGGCGAAGGCTTCCGCCGGCATGTCCCGCTCAGGATTGATATAGACGTGATACGTCTGTCCGGTCGGCATGCGGTTGAATATCTCGACGCAGCCGATTTCGACCAGGCGATCACCGCGGAGCGGATCGAGGCCGGTGGTTTCGGTGTCGAGAACGATTTCGCGCATATTTCGGGATGCCGTGCAAGAAGCCGTGAAAGTCGGCGAATCAGGCTCGCCGCTGCGGCATCTTAACGACCTCGGCCAGGATGTGCTTGATTTGGGCGCGCACCGGCTCGAGTCCGTGTGAGGTATCCACCACGAAATCGGCCCGCTTGCGCTTCTCGGCATCCGGCGTCTGCTTGGCGATGATGGCGTCGACCTTGGCCTCGTCCATCGTGCCGCGCGCCAGCACCCGTTCGCGCTGCAGTTCCGGCGAGGTCGAGACGACAACGACCGCATCGACCCGCTTCTCGCCGCCGGTCTCGAACAGCAGCGGGATGTCCAGCACCACGACCGGCGCGTTGGCGGCCTCGGCGTCGGCAAAGAATTTCTGCCGGGAAGCACCGAGCATCGGATGGACGATCTGTTCGAGCTGCTTGATCGCCGCGGGATCGTGCACCACGCGCGCCGACAGCTTTGACCGGTTGACCTTGCCGTTCACGGTGGTGCCGGGGAAGGCGGCCTCGATCGCCGGCGCGGCTTCACCCTCGTAGAGCTGATGCACGGCGGCGTCGGCGTCATAGACGGGCACGCCAGCCTCCGCGAACAGCCTTGCGGTGGTGGATTTGCCCATCCCGATCGAGCCGGTCAGTCCCAGGATCCGCATCAGCGCCCAGCCTTCTCTCGCATCTACACCGCAATTAGCTGTTCATTCCGCAGGAACGCAAGCAGCGGCAGCAGCGGCAGGCCGAGAATGGTGAAATGATCGCCCTCGATGCGCTCGAACAGATGAATGCCGAGACCCTCGAGCTGATAGGCCCCGACGCTTCTGGTCACGGCATCGCCGGCGGCGTCGAGATAAGCCGAAAGCTCCGCCTCAGTCATTGGCCGCATGGTCATGCGCGCCACCGAGACATCCTCGAAAACGATCTTGCCGTCCCGCGCCACGGCTAAGGCGGAATTCAGCTCGTGGCTGTTGCCGGCGAGATCGCGCAGTTGCGCCAGCGCCTGTGCGCGGCCGGTCGGCTTGTTGAAGAGACGCCTGCCGAGCGCCAGCGTCTGGTCGGCGCCGATCACATAATTCCCGGGACGACCAGTGGAGACCGCCTTGGCCTTTTCGCGGGCCAGCATCAGAGCGATCTCGCGCGGATCGCCGAGATTGGAGCTCGCCTGGATGCCGCGCTCGTCGATGTCGGCCGTGACGGCCTCGAATGCGAGCCCCGCATTGGCCAGCAGCATTTTGCGCGCGCTGCTTTGCGAGGCCAGGATCAACGAAGATGTGCCGCGCCACAGAGCCATCGCGACAACTATTCCGAAGGCCGGTTGCGCTGGCGATCGCTGTAGAGCTTCATGATCGCCGCGGCGGTTTCCTCGATCGATCGCCGCGTGACGTCGAGCAGCGGCCAATCGTGCTTGGCGCTGAGCTTGCGCGCGAACGCGACCTCCTCGGTGACCGACTGCTTGTCGGTATAGGTGTCGCTGCCGGATTCGGCGCCCATGGAGAGCAGGCGGTTCTGGCGAATCTGGATCAGCCGTTCCGGCGTCGCATGCAGGCTCACCACCAGCGGACGCGTCAGCGTCTCGAGCTGCGCCGGCACGGGAATGCCGGGCACCAGCGGCACGTTGGCGGTGCGGATGCCGCGATTGGCGAGATAGATCGATGTCGGCGTCTTCGAGGTGCGGGACACGCCGACCAGAACCACGTCGGCGTCGTCGAGACCTTCGACATGCTGACCGTCGTCATGGATCATCGTGTAGTTCAGTGCGTCGATGCGCTTGAAATATTCCGCATTGAGCACGTGCTGGGCGCCGACGCGACCCGTGGTCGCAGCGCCGAGATAGGCTTCGAACAACTGCATCACCGGCCCGATGATCGACAGGCTCGGAACATTGATCTGCTTGCACTTGTCCTCGAGCCTGGCGACCAGATCCTTCTCGAGCAGCGTGAACAGCACGATCCCCGGCGCTTCCTCGATCTCGTCGAGCACGCGGTCGAGCTGCTTCTGGCTCCGCACCAGCGGATAGACATGCTCGACCGGCGTCACGTTCGCATATTGCGCGGCGACCGCGCGCGCGACGGTGATCAGCGTCTCGCCGGTGGAGTCGGACACCAGGTGCAGATGGAAATAATTGTTCGAGGTCGGCACAAAAACTCTTTGGATGAGGGCGGGGCGGTTTGTGGATTTCTGTGGAGCTTAACCGCTCGGAAAGGGATGTGCGACACCAGCGATGGGACAAGTGCCAATTTTCTTCACACCGCTGCCCGTCAGAACAAGTCCGCCGCCTCTCCAAGCGGGAAGCGGGATTGCGGATATAACCCCCTTGATAAGCTGCCGACAGGCGCAAGCAAGTCTTTGAGTCCGGACGACTTATCGGAACCGGCCGAACCAGCTCAGGATATGTTGATGGATGTGAACAAGCGCGCGTGAAGTCGCGGACGGATTTTCGTGAGTCCAATCCACGGTCACTCAGACTCAAACCTTTAAGAATCTAAGATTCTAGATTTGAGGAAGGCGCTACGGACGGATATGTGTGCAGGGCAAGACCTTAACGGGTTCTTACTATCCCCAGCTCCTTTCGCTGGGCATCAATCCGGACCCTCGAAAATGTTCGAAGACGTCTATCTCTGGATCAAGGCGCTGCATGTGATCGCCGTCATGTCCTGGATGGCCGGCATGCTCTATCTGCCGCGGCTGTTCGTCTATCATTGCGAGGCCGAGATCGGCTCGAAGCAGTCGGAGACGTTCAAGGTCATGGAGCGGCGGCTGTTTAAGGCGATCATTAACCCCGCCATGATCGTCACCTGGCTCGCCGGGCTGTTTCTCGCCTGGTCCGGCCACTGGTTCACCTTCGGCTGGCTGCACGTAAAACTGGCATTGGTCCTGGTGCTGTCCGCGGTCCACGGCTTTTTTTCGCGCTGGCTCAAGGATTTCGCCGCCGACCGGCGTCCGCGAAGTCAGAAATTCTATCGGATTATCAATGAGGTGCCGACCGTTTTGATGATTCTCATCGTCATCATGGTGATCGTGAAGCCGTTCTAGGCAGGCCACGCGCGGAATCGCTCAGCGCTTCGGCTTGCGGAGAAGGAAGCGATTTTCTATAGTATCGATATCCCACCCAACGCAGGCGGATGTGGTTGTGTCTGAGCTTTCCAGAGGCCGGACACCGCATCAGGTTTGAAGCCTCACCGGCACTCTCCTTGCCAGACCTGCGGACCTTATCTTCTCACGTCCGCATTTCAGAGCCTCCTCGCACCCCTCCAAGGTTACCCTACAGGACCACCCCAATGCGGGAAATTAAACTCCAGGACCTCAAGTCGAAGACCCCGGCCGAGCTCGTCTCGTTCGCGGAAGAGAACGGGGTCGAGAATGCCAGCACCATGCGCAAGCAGGAGCTGCTGTTCGCCATCCTCAAGCAGCTGTCGCTGGCCGAGACCGACATCGTCGGCGAAGGCGTCGTCGAGGTGCTCTCCGACGGTTTCGGCTTCCTCCGCTCGCCCGATGCCAATTATCTGCCGGGCCCGGACGATATCTACGTTTCGCCCTCGCAGATCCGCCGTTTCGGCCTGCGCACCGGTGACACCATCGAAGGCCACATCCGCAGCCCGAAAGAGGGCGAGCGCTACTTTGCGCTGCTGAAGGTCAACACACTCAATTTCGAGGACCCGGAAAAGGCCAAGCACAAGGTCAATTTCGACAACCTCACGCCGCTGTTTCCGAACCAGCGTTTCCGCATGGAGATCGACGATCCGACGCGGAAGGACCTGTCTGCACGCGTGATCGACATCGTGGCTCCGATCGGCAAGGGCCAGCGTGCGCTGATCGTTGCGCCGCCGCGCACGGGTAAGACCGTGCTGATGCAGAACATCGCGCACTCGATCACGCACAATCATCCCGAATGCTACCTGATCGTGCTCTTGATCGACGAGCGTCCGGAAGAAGTCACGGACATGCAGCGCTCGGTGAAAGGCGAGGTCGTGTCCTCGACCTTCGACGAGCCGGCGGTGCGTCACGTCCAGGTCGCCGAGATGGTGATCGAGAAGGCCAAGCGCCTGGTCGAGCATGGCCGCGACGTCGTGATCCTGCTCGATTCGATCACCCGCCTCGGCCGCGCCTACAACACCGTGGTGCCGTCATCCGGCAAGGTGCTGACCGGCGGTGTCGACGCCAACGCGCTGCAGCGCCCGAAGCGCTTCTTCGGTGCCGCCCGCAACATCGAGGAGGGCGGCTCGCTGACCATCATCGCGACCGCACTGGTCGATACCGGCAGCCGCATGGACGAAGTCATCTTCGAAGAGTTCAAGGGCACCGGTAACTCGGAGCTGATCCTCGACCGCAAGGTCTCGGACAAGCGCACCTTCCCGGCGATCGACATCTCGCGCTCCGGCACCCGCAAGGAGGAGCTCATCACCGATCCGCAGGTGCTCAAGAAGATGTACGTGCTCCGCCGCATCCTCAATCCGATGGGCACGATGGACGCGATCGACTTCCTGCTCGACAAGCTGCGCTCGACCAAGAGCAATTCGGAGTTCTTCGACTCCATGAACACCTGAACTTGAGCGCAGTGCAGCAAAGAATCAGAGGGCGCCTTCGGGCGCCCTTTTTTATTTTGCGGCTTTGCTGCAGCGAGCTCGCAGCATCGGATGCTGGCGGCGCCTTATCGAGACCCCCATTAATTCATTGATATATCTGAATAAAACTTGAATCCGTTTGGCCAAGCTCCTCCTGGAAGAAGCATTTCTGCTGCGAAAATGCTGCGGACATATTGCGGTGCAATAGAGAGATTCCGGCGATATTTGATGCACCAAAACTCTGCCTTCGGCGGAGCTGAAAACCGGTATTTGCCTTTTCACTGGCAGCCGGACAAATAGGCCATGCATCCGCGAGACCAGACCATTTTTGCGCTGTCATCCGGCCGGCCGCCCAGCGCGATCGCCGTGGTGCGCGTCTCTGGCTCGCAAGCCGGCCTGGCGCTGACGACGCTCGCGGGCCGGCTGCCGGCGCCGCGGCAGGCCAGCCGCCGGCTGCTCCGGGACGGGGCCGGCCAGGCGATCGATGACGCGGTCGTGCTCTGGTTTCCCGGGCCGGGCAGCGCGACCGGCGAAGACATCGCCGAATTTCACGTCCATGGCGGACGCGCGGTGGTGGCGGCTGTCCTAGTCGCAATTTCAGATATTCCGAATTCTCGCGCGGCCGAGCCTGGCGAGTTCACCCGGCGCGCCTTCGAGAACGGCAAGCTCGACCTCACCGAGGCCGAGGGCCTCGACGATCTCGTCCATGCTGATACCGACCGGCAGCGCCGCCAGGCGCTACGCCAGTTGCAGGGCCTGCTCGGCGACCGCGCGCGTGACTGGCGTGAGCGCATCATCGAGGCGTCCGCGCTGATCGAGGCCGGCATCGATTTTTCCGATGAAGGCGACGTGCCGGCGGAGCTGAGGGCGCCGGCGGTGAAAGCGATCCAGGCGCTGCACGCTGAAATCACAAAAGTCCTTGCGGCAAAGGGACATTCGGAACGCCTGCGCGACGGTCTCGTGGTTGCGATCGCCGGCGAGCCGAACGTCGGCAAGTCGACGCTGATGAATCAGCTCGCGCGCCGCGACGTCGCGATCGTCTCGCCACATGCCGGGACAACGCGCGATGTGATCGAGGTGCAGCTCGATCTGGATGGCTATCCGGTCACGGTCATCGACACCGCCGGCATTCGCGAAACCGAGGATCCGGTCGAGCAGGAAGGCGTGCGCCGCGCACGCGCGCGAGCCGAGGACGCGGACCTTGTGCTGTGGCTGGTGGAGGGCGGTCGAGCGATCGATCCGGAGGCGATGCGGTCGCTGAGGAAATCCGAAGACGATCGATCCAATGGCGCGGTCTGGGTCGTGCACAACAAGATCGATATCGGCGGGGCCGGAGGTGCCGAGCCGGCAGGCGAGTTCGCAATCTCGGCCAGCCGTGGCGACGGCATTCCCGAGCTAGTCGATGCCTTGGTAAAATTTGCCGCCAACTTCTTCGGGACAACCGAGGGCGCCTTGGTGACCCGGGTCCGCCAGCGCGATCTGTTGCGCGAAGCCTCGGATAGCTTGCGCCGGAGTCTCGACCTTGTAGAACAGGGCGAAGAGCTGGCCGCTGAAGAACTGCGTGCCGCCGCCTATGCCCTGGGTCGGCTATTGGGCCGGGTGGACGTCGAGGACGTCCTTGGGGCGATCTTCCAGAAATTCTGCATCGGAAAGTAGAGCTAGTTCTTGGTTGTAGAAATAGTCCTTGTTCCACTCCTTTTGTTTGACGTGAAACGCCCACAGGCGATTTCGGCTCTGTATACCTTGGAAGCATTCCTCGGGGTTCTCGCCGCGCCGGGAGTATCGTTCGCTTCGCCAACGAGAGAGGTTGCTTCTGTTTCACGTCAAACAGCGGGCGGCGCTGTCAGCAGCCTCCGTGGTTTCGCTTGAGGGGGTGTCTCTTTCTGTGAGCGGTGAGGGGTGAGGGCCGGCCGCCGCGCTCCGTCATTGCGAGGAGGCCTTGCGACGAAGCAATCCAGGCCGCCTCCGCGGAGCGAGCTTGGATTGCTCCGCTGCGCTCGCAATGACGGAGTGTGACGAGACCGTCTCGCCTCTGATTGGCACCTCGGCAACGGGCCGAGCAGGACGCGTCCATGCCCTCACGAGGGAAGCGTCGATCTTGTTTCACGTGAAACAGCAATCGGCTCAACCGCGCCTCTACGGTGCATGGGGTTGTTTTCGTCGGAAACCTTTGCCCTGGGCCGCCCCTGTTTCACGTGAAACACTGCTCCAACCAGTTTCCACTTCCGGCTTTTTCCGCTCTGGGATAGAAGTCCGCCGATGCAAACAGAGCGAGAGAGCTTCGACGTCATCGTGATTGGCGGCGGCCACGCCGGCTGTGAGGCCGCGGCTGCCGCTGCCCGGATAGGCGCAACCACCGCTCTGGTGACCCACCGCTTCTCCACGATCGGCGCGATGTCCTGCAATCCCGCCATCGGCGGTCTTGGCAAGGGTCATCTGGTCCGCGAGGTGGACGCCCTCGATGGCCTGATGGGCCGTGCCGGGGATGCCGGCGGCATCCAGTTTCGCGTCCTCAATCGCCGGAAGGGGCCCGCAGTGCGGGGTCCGCGCGCCCAGGCGGACCGGAAGCTGTATGCGGCGGCGATGCAGGCCGCGATCCTGGAGACCGAGGGCCTTTCCGTCATCGAGGGCGAAGCCGACGAGCTGATCCTGGTCGAGGGACGGGTCACCGGACTGCGTCTGGCCGACGGCCGGGAGCTTCGGGCAGGGGCCGTCGTCGTCACCACCGGCACCTTCCTGCGCGGTCTGATCCATCTCGGTGAGAAGAATTGGCCCGCCGGCCGGGTTGGAGAGGCGCCTGCGATCGGCCTTTCCAGCTCCTTCGAGCGGGCCGGCTTCGTGCTCGGGCGGCTGAAGACCGGGACGCCGCCGCGTCTGGACGGCACCACGATCGACTGGTCGGCGGTGGAAATGCAGCCCGGCGACGAGCCGCCGGAGCCGTTCTCGGTGATGACCGAGCGGATCACGACCCCGCAGATTCAGTGCGGGATTACCCGGACCACGCCGGCGACCCATGAGGTGATCCGGGCCAATGTTCATCGCTCCCCGATGTACTCCGGCCAGATCAAGAGCTCCGGTCCGCGCTACTGCCCCTCGATCGAGGACAAGATCGTCCGCTTTGGCGACCGCGACGGCCACCAGATCTTCCTGGAGCCGGAAGGGCTCGATGACAGCACCGTCTATCCCAACGGCATCTCCACCTCGCTGCCGGAGGAGGTCCAGCTCGCGATCCTCGCCAGCATTCCCGGCCTGGAGCGGGTGAAGATGGTCCGGCCGGGCTATGCCATCGAATACGACCATATCGACCCCCGCGAGCTCGATCCGACCCTGCAGACCAAGCGCCTGCGCGGTCTGTTCCTGGCCGGGCAGATCAACGGCACCACCGGATACGAGGAAGCCGCCGGGCAGGGCATCGTGGCCGGCCTGAACGCGGCGCTGTCCGCCAGCGGTGCCGCTCTGACGGTGTTTGACCGGGCCGATGGCTATCTCGGCGTCATGATCGATGACCTCGTCACCCGCGGGATCACCGAGCCCTATCGGATGTTCACCTCACGAGCCGAGTACCGGCTGACGCTGCGGGCCGACAATGCCGATCAGCGTCTGACGGAGAAAGGCATCGCACTTGGATGCGTCGGCAGTGCCCGGACCCGGCATCACCGCGCCAAGATGGACGCCCTGAACGCCGCCCGGATGTTGTCGAAGTCGCTCACCATCACACCGAACGAAGCGATCAGGCACGGGCTGTCCCTGAACCGGGATGGCCAGCGTCGCTCGGCCTTTGAGCTGATGGCCTATCCGGAGATCGGCTGGAGCCAGGTCCGCGCGATCTGGCCGGAGCTCTCCAGCATCGATCCCGTCATTGCCACCCATCTTGAGATCGACGCCAAGTACGATGTCTATCTGGAGCGCCAGAGCGCCGACGTCGAAGCCTTCCGGCGCGACGAGGGGATGGTGCTGGCGGAGGTCGACTACCAGCTGGTCCCCGGTCTCTCCAACGAGGTCCGCGCCAAGCTGGAGAAGGCGCGTCCGTTCACGGTGGGCCAGGCCGGCCGCATCGATGGCATGACGCCGGCGGCGCTCGGCATCCTCGCGGCCTATCTTCGCCGCGAGGCACGGAAGACTTCCAAGGCAATCGCATAAGCCAATTGGATAGGCGTTTCACGTGAAACAGCGCGGACCGGGCGGGGACAGGCCGCTATCGCGACGACCGGGAGCAGGCGAGGGCGTGGGTCGTCCATCCGAACCGACGCCGGCCAAACCCAGGATCGGCAAGGCCAGCGCGAACGATCAGTCGCTCGATTCAATCATCGCCGTGGACAAGATCGCGGCGCTCAAGCTCGCGCCCGTTTCACGTGAAACCGAGGACCGCCTCGATCGCTACATTGTGCTGCTGCGGGAGTGGCAGGCCAAGACCAATCTCGTCGCACCCTCGACCCTGCCGAAGCTCTGGAGCCGGCACGTCGCCGATTCGCTCCAGCTCGTCGACCTCGCGCCATCGGCAAAGCGCTGGGCCGACCTCGGCAGCGGCGGCGGCTTTCCCGGCGTCGTGCTCGCCTGCGCCATGGCCGGGACGCCGGGCGCCAGCGTCCACCTCGTCGAGCGAATCGCCAAGAAGGCCGCCTTTTTGCGCGAAGCTGTCCGCGTCACCGCATCTCCGGGAGTCGTACATCTCGCCGAGATCGGGGATAATGTGGATAGAATCACCGGCCCCGTCGATTGCGTCACTGCGCGTGCGCTGGCTCCGCTACATCAACTCATCGGCTTTGCGGAGCCGTTGATGCGCCAAGGCGCAAAGGCGCTATTTCCGAAGGGTCAAGATGTAGAGGCTGAATTGACCGAAGCCGCTAAATATTGGAATATTCAGCCCGAGCTCCACCATAGCCGCACGGGCGACGGCTGGATCGTGGAGTTGAATGCCGCCGAACGGCGCGGGTGAGACGTTCAGGGGAGTGGGGAATTTCGATGAGCGTGATGGACGAGCCGCAGCAAGACCAGACCGACCAAGAGAAGGCTGAGGTTCCGCACGGTCATCCGCGCATCCTCGCCCTGGCGAATCAGAAAGGCGGCGTGGGAAAAACAACCACAGCGATCAACCTAGGCACGGCGCTCGCGGCGATCGGCGAGCGCGTCCTGATCGTCGATCTCGATCCGCAGGGCAATGCGTCGACCGGCCTCGGCATCGACCGCCGCAACCGCTCCTGCTCGACCTACGACGTGCTCGTCGGCGAAGCGGCCTTGCGCGAGGCGGTGGTCTCGACCGCGGTGCCGCGGCTGCACATCGCGCCGTCGACCATGGATCTCTCCGGCCTCGAGCTGGAGCTCGGCACCACGCCCGGGCGCGCCTTCAAGCTGCGGGACGCGATCGGCGCGCTCAACAACAACGTCTCGCCGGATGCCGACTACACCTATGTGCTGATCGACTGCCCGCCGTCGCTCAACCTGCTCACCGTGAACGCGATGGCCGCTTCCGATGCGATCCTGGTGCCGTTGCAGTGCGAGTTCTTCGCCCTCGAAGGCCTGTCGCAATTGCTGCAGACGGTGGAGCAGGTGCGTTCGACGCTCAATCCGAACCTGTCGATCCACGGCATCGTGCTGACCATGTTCGACTCGCGCAACAACCTCTCCAACCAGGTTGTCGCCGACGTCCGCCAGTTCATGGGCGAGAAGGTCTACAAGACCATGATCCCGCGCAACGTGCGCATCTCCGAAGCGCCGTCCTACGGCAAGCCGGTGCTGGTCTACGATCTCAAATGTGTCGGCAGCGAAGCTTACTTGCGGCTCGCCACCGAAGTGATCCAGCGCGAGCGCGAGCTGCGCACGACGCATTGAAGATGCCGCAGGGTGAGCAAAGGCGTCTTTGCAGTGCCCACCGTCTTCCGCACATAAACAACCGGTGGGCACGCTTTGCCCACCCTACGCTGAATTCAGTTCTGGAGTGCTGCACCGTGAATCCAAGGGAGCTGGCGATGGCCGACGAAGCGCGTTCGCGACTGGGCCGGGGTCTTGCAAGTCTGATCGGTGACGTCGGCGGCGAAGCCCAGCATGTCGATCGTCCGCGCGCGCAGCGCAAGGTGCCGATCGAATTCATCAAGGCCAATCCCCGCAACCCGCGCCGCACGTTTTCGGACACCGAGCTCAAGGAGCTCTCTGACTCCATCAAGCAGCATGGCGTGATCCAGCCGATCGTGGTGCGTCCGGTGAAGGGCGCGCAGGATCGCTACGAAATCATCGCCGGCGAGCGGCGCTGGCGCGCCTCGCAGATGGCCGGCCTGCACGAGGTGCCGATCGTCCCGGTCGACATCAGCGACAGCGATGCGCTCGAGTTTGCGATCGTCGAGAACGTGCAGCGCGAGGACCTCAACCCGATGGAGGAGGCGCAGGGCTATCACGCGCTCGCCAACGAGTTCAAACGCAGCCAGGACGACATCGCGAAAGTCGTCGGCAAGAGCCGCAGCCACGTCGCCAACATGATGCGGCTGACGAAGCTGCCGGCCGAGGTGCAGGCCCTCATCGCGACTGGTGAATTGACGGCCGGTCACGCCCGCGCGCTGATCGGCGTGCCCGATCCGCTCAGTGCGGCCAAGCGCATCGTCGAGGAGGGCCTCAACGTCCGTCAGGCCGAGGCGCTCGCGCATGAAGAGGGCGTGCCTGAGCGCAAGCCCCAGAAGGCGCGCAGCACCGGGGGCAAGGAAAAGGACCCCGACACGATCGATCTCGAAAAGCGCGTCAGCGACGCGCTCGGCCTCAAGGTCACCGTCAATCACCGCGACCCCGGCGGCTCCGTGCAGATCAACTACCGCAACCTCGATCAGCTCGACGAGGTGATGAAGCGGCTCGCCAAGGGCGGGATTTAGGCTCACCTCGGTGTCGTCAGGGCCTGGTGCGCAATTGCGCACGGCGGCCAGGCCGACGGCTGAGGGCGTGGCGCGCATCTACGTCGACCCCGTCATTGCGAGCGCAGCGAAGCAATCCAGAGTCCCTTCGCGGAAAGATTCTGGATTGCTTGTGCGCCAGGCAAGCTGGCGTGGTCCAACCGGTGGAAGTCCGGTCCGGGTAAGCGGTAGCGAGCGCCCGGTAGTGAGTGTTGCGTGGCCGTCGGCAACGGCGGCTGCGAAGCGTACACAACGATGCTGTGGGGTGGGCTATTGAGCCGCGAAAGACAGAAACTCGCAGAGGCCGAGCCGGTAAGCAACGTCGAAGGCAACATGTGCGGCGCCGTTATGCGAGGCGCTGACGCTCTGCCGTGGTCGAAGACCCCATCACGCAGCAAAGGACCGCGTCGGAACCTGGGAGGTCCCGCATCTGACCGATGGCAACATGCCCCCAAGGTCCGCATCGGGAAGGCGAGGAGCCAAAGCCGATGACGAACGGATGCGGGAAGTCGGACGCGGCCGTAGTAGCGTCGAAGCCTGCGAACGAAGCGGAGCGATCCGCGGAGGAGTTGGTGGAGCGAAGGGCCGCGACCAAGGGGAATGCGGACCAGCAAAGCACGCCCCGGACGCCGAGCCGGACAAGCGTGACACAGGCGTTGGAACGCATACGGCGAACTGCAAGGGAAAGGAAGAAGGAGAGGTTCACTGCGCTGCTTCACCACATCACGCCTGAACTGCTCGAGGCGGAGTTCTTCGCGCTGAAGAAGCATGCCGCGCCGGGTGTGGACGGAATGATGTGGCGGGACTACGAGCAAGACCTCAAGGCCAATCTTGAGGACCTGCATGCTCGTGTTCACCGGGGAGCGTACCGGCCGCAGCCGTCGCGGCGGGTCCATATCCCGAAGCAGGATGGGCGGCAGCGACCGCTGGCGATTGCGTCCCTCGAGGACAAGATCGTTCAGCGGGCAACCGCTACGGTGCTCAACGCGATCTACGAGGAGGACTTCCTCGGGTTCTCGTATGGGTTCCGGCCCGGGCGCAGCGCGCACGATGCGATGGATGCGCTGCTGGTCGGAATCGAGAGCCGGCGGGTGAACTTCATTGTTGACGCCGATATCCGCTCGTTCTTCGACATGGTGGACCAGGAATGGCTCATCCGCTTCGTCGAACATCGGACCGGCGACCAGCGTATCATCCGTCTGATCCGCAAATGGCTCAAGGCGGGTGTTCTCGAAGAAGGAACGGTCAGGGTCAGCGAACAGGGGACGGCACAAGGGGCGGTGATCTCGCCGCTGCTTGCCAACATCTACCTGCACTATGCCCTCGATCTGTGGGCCGAACGCTTCAGACGGCGCGAGGCCGCGGGTGACATGATCATCGTGCGCTACGCTGACGACTTCATCGTCGGCTTCGAGCATGAGAATGAGGCCCGGCACTTCCTCGAAGAATTGCGCAAACGGCTGCAGGAGTTCGCGCTGTCACTGCACCCTGAGAAAACCCGGCTGATCGAGTTCGGACGTCATGCGGAGGACAACCGCAGGCGGCGCGGGCTCGGCAAGCCGGAGACCTTCAACTTCCTCGGCTTCACCTTCATCTGCAGCCGATCCAAGCAAGGCAAGTTCCAGATCAGGCGCAAGTCTCGCAAAGACCGCATGCGGGCGAAACTGCAAGCCGTGAAGCAGGGAATGCGACGGCGTATGCACCAGTCGGTGCTCGAACAGGGCAAATGGCTGCGGCAGGTCGTTACCGGGTACTTCAACTACCACGCGGTACCGACCAACAGCCGAGCGCTCAGCGCCTTCCGCTACTTCGTCACCGAACAATGGAGGCGGATGCTTCGGCGCCGCAGCCAGATTGACGGGACCACGTGGCAGCGGGTCGCGCGGCTTGCCTCCGACTTGCTCCCCAAGCCACAAATCCTCCATCCTTGGCCCCGAACACGCTTCACCGCTACTCACCCGAGGTGGGAGCCGTATGCGGGAAAGCCGCACGTACGGATCTGTGCGGGGGGCGCCCAGCAATGAGCGTCCCTACCGCGACCGCTGCGCTCGCAATGACGATTGAGAGAGTTGCGCTCGCAACGACGTGGAGCGAGCGGCGCCTATGCTAGCCCCGCCGCTTCGCATTCGCCGCGATCGCCATCAGCGTGCGCTGGGCGATGGCGGCGGCTAGCGTCGATTGCTTGCGGGTGTCGAGCGCGGCGGTTGCGAGCTGCTCGATCACGGCGGCGAGCCGTGCCACATTGAAATTGCGCAGCGCGGTTTCGACCATCGGCTTTCGTGAAAAGTGCAGCCGCGGATAACCGCCGTCGAGCACGGTGGAGGCAGGCTGGCCGTCGGCGATCGCGAGCGCGGATTTGTGCAGCCACGCGGCCTGGCGCTGCGCGGCCGAGATGATCACGCCGGGATAGGTGCCGGCGATCATGGCTTTTGCAAATTCGGTCTCGACGATGTCGGGTCGACCGGCGAAGGCGCCGTCCACGATCGGATCGAGCTTCAGCTCGGATGCATCCGCGACCACCGACATCACGTCATCGAGCGTGATCTCGCCCTTGCCATGGGCGTACAGCGTGAGCTTGCGCAGCTCGTTGCGCGACGCCTGGCGGTCGCCGCCGAGGAACGACATCAGCGCCGCGCGGGCATCCTGCGCGATGCGCAGGTTCGCGATGCGGAGCTCGTCGTCCATCAGCTTGGCGAGGTCGCGCTCGGTGTCGGGATAACAGCCGATCGCGACCGCCGTCTTGGCCTTCTCGCAGGCCTTGCGCAGCGGCGATTCCGGGCGCAACTCGCCGGCCTCGATCACGATGCGGCAGTCCTTCACGCTCATCTCGGCCAGTGTGTCGATGCCGGCGGCAAAGCTGCGCGAGCCGGCACGGATACGGAGGGCGCGGCGGCCGCCGAACAGCGGCACCGTCATCGCTTCGTCGACGAGGCGTGAAGGCTCGGCGGAGAGCTCGTCGCCGTCGAGCTTCACCAGCGAGAAGGGATCGTTGGGATCGTCGACCGCCGAGGCAATCAGCGCGTCGGCGCGTTCGCGCACGAGTCCGGCATCGGGACCGTAGAGCAGGATGATCGGCCGGCCCGCATCGGGGCGGGCGAGGAAGGCGTCGATCTCTTTTCCGCGCAGCGCGACCATCGGCCTAGATCGTCATTCCGGAGCGCCTCGTCAGAGGCGAACTACGGTGCGCAATTGCGCACCTGAGAATCCGGAGATTGGGCATCGAGATTCCGGGTTCATGCTTCGCAGGCCCCGGAACGACGGGAATGAACTACGTGCCCGCGGTGAAGAACGCGGCGAGCCGGGTGTTGATGTTCTCTGCGATTTCGTTGGCGGCACGATCCTCTGCATCGCGAACGGCACGATTGCGCGAGAAGCGCTGGTAGGAGCCGGGCATGTCGTAGGACACGCGCGAGAACGTGGTGCCGGTCATGACCGACCTGCCGCTGACGATCTCGACCAGATTGTACTGGCAGTCGATGCCGTAATTCTCGGTGCTCGGCAGACCCGTGTTGGGATCGACGATCAGGGACGAGCGGCTGGAGGTGAAGCGGATGTCCAGGCGGTGGGTCGGCGGCATGCCCGTGGCGCTGCCGTACAGCTTGAAGGCCAGGGCGTTGCGGACCTCGACGCCGACACGGGCCTCGCGGGAGGCGTTGGGCTTGTTGATTGGCGGCAACTCGACGCCCATCAGCTTCTCGCGCAGGCCGGGGGTGCCGTCGCCGCGCTCGGCATACATCGGCTGGAAGCAGCCAGCCGTCAGCGCCGCCAGTGCGGCGACTGCCAGCAGGCGGGCTGTGATGCGGATCCTAGCCGACAACATTCACGATCCTCTTGGGGACGATGATCACCTTGCGGACGGGCCTGCCGTCCAGGGCCAGCTTTACCGCATCGAGAGCCAAAACGGCAGCCTCGATTTCCGGATTCTGGGCCGCTGTTGCAACTGTGACCTCACCCCGCTTCTTGCCGTTGACCTGAACCACCAGGGTCACGCTGTCTTCAACCAACAAATCGCGTTCGATTTGCGGCCAACTGGCCTCCGAAACCAGCCCCTTTTGGCCCAGAACCTGCCAGCACTCCTCGGCCAGGTGCGGCATCATCGGGGAGAACAGCTGGATCAGGATCTGGCTGGCCTCCCGGATCGCCCAGGCCAAATCTGGAGTGAGGTCAGGGGCCGGCTGGCCGGGACGCTGGAGCACCTCTGAGAAGGCATTCGTGAATTCGCGGATATGGGCGAGGCAGACGTTGAAGTGCAGCCGCTCGATCCCGGTGGTGACCTTGTCCAGCGTGCCATGGGCGGCCTTGCGCAGGGCGGTCGCATCCGGGCCGAAGCTGGCGGGCCGGGCTGCCGGCGCGGCCTTGCCGAGCTCGACGGCGTCGTTCACCAGCCGCCACAGCCGCTGCACGAAGCGCGAGGCGCCCTGGACGCGCTCGTCGCTCCAGATCACGTCGCGGTCGGGCGGGGAGTCCGACAGCATGAACCAGCGGGCGACGTCGGCGCCGTAGGTCTCGATGATGTCGTCGGGGTCGACGGTGTTCTTCTTCGACTTCGACATCTTCTCGATCGGGCCGATCGTGATGTCTTCGCCCGACGCGAGCAGCGTCGCGCGGCGGCCGTTGCCGCCAACCTCGATCTTCACCTCGGCCGGCTGCACATAGGTGCCGTCGGCCGTCTGATAGGTCTCGTGCACAACCATGCCCTGCGTGAACAGGCCGGCGAACGGCTCGTCCAGCGCGATATGCCCGGTCGCCTTCATCGCGCGGGTGAAGAAGCGGCTGTAGAGCAGATGCAGGATCGCGTGCTCGACGCCGCCGATATACTGGTCGACCGGCAGCATCCGGTTGGCCACCTCGGGCGTCGTCGGCGAATTCTCGTTCCAGGGATCGGTGAAGCGCGCGAAGTACCAGGACGAATCGACGAAGGTGTCCATGGTGTCGGTTTCGCGCTGGGCCTTGCCGCCGCATTGCGGGCAGGTGACGTGCTTCCAGGTCGGATGATGGTCGAGCGCGTTGCCTGGCTTGTCGAAGGTCGCATCGTCCGGCAGCTTCACCGGAAGATCAGCAGCAGGTACCGGGACCACGTCGCACTTCGGGCAATGGATCACCGGGATCGGGCAGCCCCAATAGCGCTGGCGCGAAATGCCCCAGTCGCGCAGGCGGAAATTCACCTGCCGCTCGCCGACCGGCGCGTTGCCGCGCAGCTCGCTCTCCAGACGCTTCGCCACCTCTTCCTTGGCCTGATCGATGGTCATGCCGTCGAGGAAGCGGGAATTGATCATGCGGCCCTCACCGTCATAGGCGGTGTCGGTGATGACGAACGATTTCGGATCCTGGCCCTCGGGACAAACGACCGGCGTATTGCCAAGGCCGTATTTGTTGACGAAGTCGAGGTCGCGCTGGTCGTGCGCGGGGCAGCCGAAGATCGCGCCGGTGCCGTATTCCATCAGCACGAAGTTGGCGACATAGACCGGCAGCTTCCAGCTCGGGTCGAACGGATGCACTGCGCGGATGCCGGTGTCAAAACCCTGCTTCTCCGCGGTGTCGATGAGCGACTGCGCCGTGCCGATCTTCTTGATGTCGGCGATGAACTCCGCGAGCTCCGGGTTCTTGGCGCTAGCTGCCTGCGCCAGCGGATGATCCGCCGAGATCGCCATGAATTTTGCGCCGAACAGCGTGTCCGGGCGCGTCGTGAAGATCTTCAGCTCGCTTTCGCCAGCCGGCGTCGTCGCCGGATCCAGCGCGAACCGGATCAAGAGGCCCTCGGAGCGGCCGATCCAGTTGCGCTGCATGAGGCGCACCTTGTCGGGCCAGCGGTCGAGACCATCCAGCGCGGACAGCAGCTCCTGCGAGTATTTCGTGATCTTGAACACCCACTGGCTCATCTCGCGCTGTTCGACGATCGCACCGGAGCGCCAGCCGCGGCCGTCGATCACCTGCTCGTTGGCGAGCACGGTCATGTCGACCGGATCCCAGTTGAGCTTGCGCTTCTCGCGCTCGGCGAGGCCGGCGGCGAGCATGTCCAGGAACATCTTCTGCTGATGCTTGTAGTAGCTGGGATCGCAGGTCGCGAATTCGCGGCTCCAGTCCAGCGACAGCCCGATCGAGCGGAGCTGCTTCTTCATCGCGGCGATGTTGTCGTAGGTCCACGCCTTGGGCGCGACCTTGCGCTCGATGGCGGCGTTCTCCGCCGGCAGGCCAAAGGCGTCCCAGCCCATCGGGTGCAGCACGTTGAACCCCTTGGCGCGCATGAAGCGGGCCAGCACGTCGCCGAGCGTATAATTCCGGACGTGGCCGATATGGATGCGCCCGGACGGGTAGGGGAACATCTCGAGCACATAGTATTTCGGCCGCGGATCGTCGTTCTTCGAGACGAAGATCGCCTGCTGGTCCCAGGCAGCCTGCCAGCGCGGTTCGGAATCCCGGGCGTTGTAGCGTTCGGAGGTCATGGAATCGTTGGTTTTTCTTGGGTTCGGCCGTCTAAAGACGGCGGACTAGGCCATAGAAGCCCTCGGGGGGTCAATGGGTTGCCTCATGCAGGGAACCTGGGGCGCTGCTCCGCATAGCTACCGAGCCAGCTGTTGGGATGTGATTAAGGGGGCGATACGAGGTTGCGGCCCGCGGGGACCCCAAAATACTTGCAATGGACCCCAGCAACCCGACCATGATTATTTCCGCGTCCATCGCCGGACGGGCCATGCGGGGCGTGGCCGAGCAGCGGATTGCGCCGACGCCGATCAATTTTTGCCGTCTGGTTCCAATATTTCGCGGGCAGCCACGACGACTTGCGCAACGCCATCGATCTGCTGATCGACCACAATCGCCCGTTCGACGCCCGGACCAAGCAGAACCGGTTCGAGACCGCGCCGCAGGTACGCGCCCGTCGACACGTCCGAGCGGCTGCACGCCGTGATGGGTGCGACCAAGGAGTTTCTGGCTGGTCAGGCGCTCGCCGCCATCATCATGCCAGCCGCGCCGGTCTCGATCGCCTGCACGCCGTGCTCGACGACGTTGTTGCGGCCGCGATGTTTGGCGGCGTAGAGCGCGGCGTCGGCAGCTTCGATGAGATCGCCGGGGCGGAGCGCCTCGTTGGGCCTCGTCGCGGCAACGCCGATCGAGACGGTGACGATCATGTGGGCGGAGGTGATGTGCGGCAGGCACAGCTTCAGCACGGCCGCACGCACCTGCTCGCCGATCTCGACGGCGCGGTTCACGTCCGTGTTGGGCAAGAGCAGGCAGAATTCCTCGCCGCCATAGCGCGCGGCAAAGCCCATCGTGTCGGCGGCGATGCCGGAGAGCGACTCGCCGAGCCGGGTCAGGCAGGAATCGCCTTCGAGATGGCCGTAGGTGTCGTTGAACAGCTTGAAATGGTCGACATCGATCATCAGCAGCGCGAGGTCGCTGCCATATTGCTGCGCGCGCATCCACTCGAAATCGAGCCGGCTCTGGAAGCCGCGGCGGTTGGCGAGGCCCGACAGCATGTCGATCGAGGCCATCACGGTCAGGCGGTCGTTGCTCGCGATCAGCTCGCGTTCGCGCTGGCTGAGCTGCGCGGCCATCGCGTTGAAGGCGCGGGCCAGCGGCACGAACTCGGCCGGTAGGCGATTGCGCGCGGCGCGCGCCGACAGATCACCCTCGCCGAGACGCTTGGCCATGTCGGCGAGCATCTCGATCGGCTTGATCACGAGTTTCTCGGCCGCGATGAGCGCACCGAGCAGCACGAACACGACGACGAAAGCGAGCTGCAGATAGGCGGTACGGATGTCGCGGCTCACCGCAGCGGACACCTTGTCCTCGTCGATGCTGGCGATCAGGCGGGCATTGGTGTCGGCGATACGGATGTAGCTGACTGCGCGGCGGGAACCATCGGCGGCGAGAAAGGACAGCGAGCCCTCGTCCTGGTCCGAGCGCAGCGCCCTGTCGGCGATTGCGGACATCAGCGGCATGTTGTCGAGGGGACGGCCGACCGCGCTGTGCTGGTCGGCGGGGGTGGCCAGCACCGTGCCGGCGCTGTCGACCAGCACGGCGGTGATGCCGGCGCGGCCGCCGAGATTGTTCATGACCTTCGACATCCAGTCGAGGTTGACGGTCGCCAGCACGACGGCATCGGCGGCGCCGCTGAACGCGGACACCGGATAGACCGCCATCACGGTCGGCGACGGCACCGGCCGCGACAGGATGAAATCGCTCAGCACGAAGCGGCCGGTTTCCTGCGCCTTCTGGAAGTAGGGCCGGTCGCTGAGGTCGAGGCCGACATACATGTTGTTGGTGGCGCACTGGATGCGTCCGTCCTGGCCCGCGATCAGCAGCGTGCGGATCCAGGGCAGGTTCGAGGGCAGGCTCGCGCGCAGCACGTCGCAGCTCTTGCTGATGCCGCCCGCGGAGGCACGGATGAAGGCTTCCGATTTCAGGATGGTCTCGACCGACGAGATCACCTCGCGCTGCGCATCGGCGCTGTGCCGGGCGACGGTGATGAATTCGGCCGCGGCCTGCGCAATCTGCCGCGTGCGCGCGTCCTCGAGGGAACGAATGCGCTCGAGCATCAATGGCGCAACCAGAATCACGGCAAGCAACGCAAGCCGGGCCCGGATTCCGAGAACCTGCTTGAGTTTCGCTCGTTTGCGGTTGAAACTGACGTTTGCCATCTTCGCTGCCCACCCCGCGGGCTAAGGTAAAGCGAAGGGTTCAAAAACTCTTTCTTGAACTCGGTAAAATTGGACTTACCTCCCGTACGATCGCGGCCAACCCAACGTCATGACAGAAAAAAGCGCAGCGCCGATAACCGGCGATTCACCAAACGCACTCGCCTCGGTCGAGGCCGAAATTGCACGCGCCTGCAAGGACGCGCGGCGTGATCGCAGCTCCGTCACGCTGATCGCGGTATCCAAGACGTTCGCAGCAGATGCAATTACGCCGGTCATCGCCGCCGGGCACCGCGTATTCGGCGAGAATCGGGTGCAGGAGGCCAAAGGCAAGTGGCCGGCGTTAACGTCTGTTTACCCGGATATCGCGCTGCACCTGATCGGGCCGCTGCAGTCCAACAAGGCGAAGGAGGCCGTCGCGCTGTTCGACGCCATTCATTCTGTTGATCGTCCGAGCATTTGCCAGGCGTTAGCCAAGGAAATCGAATCCCAGAAAAAGCACCCGCAGTTGTTCGTCCAGATCAACACCGGGGAGGAGCCGCAGAAGGCCGGCGTCGCGCCCGGCGAGGCCGATGCCTTCCTCGCAAGCTGCCGCGACACCTATGGGCTGACGATTTCCGGACTGATGTGCATCCCGCCGGTCGACGAGCCGCCGGCCGCGCATTTTGCGCTGACCGCCAAGATCGCGGAGCGCAACGGCTTGAAGAATCTCTCGATGGGCATGAGCGCCGATTTCGCGACAGCCATCATGCTCGGCGCCACCCACGTGCGCGTGGGCAGCGCGATCTTCGGGCATCGGTAGGAGTCGTACGCGAGTCGCGTGCAGGACAACCGCTCTCGAATTCGTCATTGCGAACGTAGCGAAGCAATCCAGAATCTTTCCGCGGAGGGACTCTGGATTTCTTCTGCACTCGCAATGACGTGTGGAGAGAGATGGGCTCGCGATGACAGCGATGCGTGCCGCCTACGCAAACCCCACCGACACCTTCCCCAGCACGCCGAAGTCCGCGGCGATATCATCACCCGCTTGTATCGGCAGCGGCGGGTGGCACGTGCCTGTCGTCACCACCTCCCCTGCCCGCAAGGTGATGCCGAGCCCACGCAGCTCGTTGGCGAGCCAGGCGAGCGCAACGCGGGGATCACCGAGCACGTTCTTGCCGTGGCCGATATAGCGCTCGCCGCGCAGCGTGATCTGCGGCCGTTCCTCGACGAGATCTATCGCGCGCCAATCCGCAGACGTCGCCGCGCCCAGCACGAACAGATGCGCGCAGGCATTGTCGGCGATCAGCTGCGCCTCGCCCGCGCCGGCGAAATCGGTAAAGCGCGAATCCGGAATCTCGATCGCGGGATGGAAGCTGCCGACCGCGGCGAGCACCTCGTCGACCGCGTAAGGCGTCGCGCGCGGCGGCAGGTCGCGGCCCATGCGGAAGGCGAATTCCGGCTCGCCGACGCGCATCGCGTTGCCCTTCATCGACGCGGTGCCGCCATCGGCGATCACGGTGTCGCTCATGATGCGACCGGCCAGCGGTCCCGTGACATTGATATGCTTCTGCCCTGATACGCTCGTGGCCGCGATCTTCCAGCCGAACAATTTTCCGCGCGACAGCGTTTCGAGCCCGGCCTGAACGGCATAGCCCTCCGTGCGGCTCTGCGGCCGCAGCTTTGTCTCCAGCGCGTCGAGCTTGGTGCCGTCGCGCCAATGCTCAAAGAGGACGCGCGATGCGGCGGCGATCTGATCTTTCTCGAGCATGTGCCCTCACCCGATGATGATTCTTGTTCTTGGTCCCAGCCGCCGCAACAACTGCAGCATCGCCGCCTTGGTCATCGAGACGCAGCCCGCGGTTGGACCGAAATTGTCGCGGGCCAGATGCAGGAACACGGCGCTGCCGCGGCCGGCGATGCGCGGTCGCGTGTTGTGGTCTATCTCGATGATGAAGTCATAGAGATGGTCGGCCCGCTTGAGCCGGTCGCCGCCCTGCCCCGCGCCGAGCCGGATTCCCTGGTTGTAGTGTCGGTCGTGGGGATCCTCGCACCAGGCGTCCTCGCCGGTGATGATTCGCGCCGGCAGGAATGTCCGCGGTCGGCTGTGCCGGTCGCCGCGCCACCACAGGCGTTTGGGACGGAAGCTACCCCTTGGAGTACCGCCGTCGCCCTCGCGCTTGTTGGCGAGGATGCCGCCCCGCCCCAGCGCCACCGCTATCGTCAGCGGTCCGGCCATCAGCCAGCCCCGGCGCGGATTCCCGGCAGCAGGCTTAACGCGGATCGCCGACAGCGGTCCGGAGCTTCGATTTCTGGTGTAAGTCACTGAAACGACGTTGTTTTTCATGTGAACGTGCGATGTCGAATTCATTACAGGACATTCATCGAAGCGCCCTGCTATTCTGGGTTAGAGTGGTTCTGGCTTGAGAATCGGTAACAGCCCACTACTTCAACACGAACAACAATAATAACGGCGACCCTAAACTTCCCCTCGCGGCCGGGCGCGGCATGCATGCGCGCCGAGCCGGACTCCAAAAGGATGATACCCCATGGCCAATGCCCGCAAGATCCTGATCGTGGATGACGATACCGATCTGCGCGATACGTTGGTGGAGCAATTATCGCTGCACGAAGAATTCGAGGCCTCCGCCGTCGATACCGGCGCCAAGGGCGCGAGCGCCGCGAAGGCCAACTCTCCCGATCTGGTTCTGATGGATGTCGGCCTGCCCGACACTGATGGCCGCGAAGTTGTCCGCTCGCTGCGCAAGGGCGGCTTCAAGGCGCCGATCATCATGCTGACCGGGCATGACACCGATTCCGATACGATTTTGGGCCTGGAATCCGGCGCCAACGACTACGTCGCAAAACCGTTCCGCTTCGCCGTGCTGCTGGCCCGCATCCGCGCCCAGCTTCGCCAGCACGAGGCCAGTGAGGACGCGGTGTTCTCGGTCGGCCCCTACTCCTTCCGCCCGGGCTCGAAGATGCTGACGGCGGCCAATGCCCGCAAGGTGCGGCTCACCGAGAAGGAAACCGCCATCCTCCGCTTCCTCTACCGCGCCGGCCAGATGCCGGTGTCGCGCGAGACCCTGCTCCAGGAGGTCTGGGGCTACAATTCCGGGGTCACCACGCACACGCTGGAAACCCACATCTACCGCCTTCGCCAGAAGATCGAGAAGGACGCCGCCAACCCGGAGATCCTGGTCACCGAAGCCGGTGGCTACAAACTGGTGCCATGATACGCTTCAGGGGCGCACGAATCGTTTTAGATGGCGTGCCTTTGAACCTCGGACCTGAATGTCAATCGATGACGACGTAGCGCTTCTCGAGCGTGTCCCGACATTGCGCCTGTTGGGAGACGCCTCGTTGCGCATGCTGGCGATCGGCTCCGAGCAGCGTGACTTCGTCCGCGGCGACGTCCTCTTCAATCTCGGCGACGATGCCGATGCCGGCTACGTGGTCCAGCGCGGCGCCTTCCGGGTCGAGGACGGCGCCGGCGCCGAGATGATCGCCGGTCCCGGCGCGCTGATCGGCGAGCTTGCGCTGGTGGTGCCGATGAAGCGGCCGTCGAGCGCGATCGCGCTTGAGCATTCCTCCGTCATCCGTGTTGCGCGCAGCCTGTTTCAGCGCGTGCTCGAAAGCGACCCCCCCGCCGCCGTGCGTCTGCGCGACGAATTCGCGGTGCGCTCCAGCCAGATCGCCAGCGATATCCTGATGGCGGGCGCGAAGCTGACGTCCTAAGTCTCTCCGTTGTCATTCGGGGGCGCGCAACGCGCGAACCCGGAATCCATTCATCGACCAACTCTGCGGCTCGATGGATTTCGGGCTCGCGACGTCATCGCGCCCCGGAATGACGGCGGTGGCTCACACCTCCAGCGTCACCGTGACAGGCACATGATCCGACGGACGCTCCCAGCTCCGCGCATCGCGCAGAATCCTGAAGTCGGTGACGGCGTCCCTCAGCGCGCGCGAGACCCAGATGTGATCGAGCCGGCGGCCGCGGTCGCCGACGGTCCAGTCGGCGGAGCGGTAGCTCCACCACGTATAGACCTTCTCCGACATCGGGATGCGGTCGCGCGCGACGTCGACCCACTCGCCGGCCGCGAGCGCGGCCTTCAGCTTCTCGGTTTCGACGGGCGTGTGCGAGACCACTTTCAAGAGCTGCTTGTGCGACCACACGTCGTTCTCGTGCGGGGCGACGTTGAGATCGCCGACCAGGACGTGGCGATCCTCGCCGCGCGGATGCAGCGGCTCGCACGCTGTCATCTCGTCGAGGAAGCGGAGCTTGTGGTCGAATTTCTCGTTCAGCGCGGGATCGGGGATGTCGCCGCCCGCGGGCACGTAGAAATTATGCAGCACCAGCGGCTTTGCGATGCCGGCCTTTTCGCCGAACGATACCGAGATGTGCCGTGAATCGATCTTGTCGCAAAAGGTGCGGATGTCCTTCGAGTCGAACGGAATCTTCGAGACGATGGCGACGCCGTGATAGCCCTTCTGCCCGTTCAGCGCGACATGCTCGTAGCCGAGCCGCCTGAAGCGCTTCAGCGGAAAGGCGTCGTCGATGCACTTGGTCTCCTGCAGGCACAGCACCTCCGGCCGCGCGCTCTTGAGGAATTTCGCGACCAGGTCGATGCGCAGCCGCACCGAGTTGATGTTCCAGGTTGTCAGGGAAAGACGCATGGGGAATGCGTCTTAGCATGGATCGGCGCGGGGAAAATGCTTGTCCACAGGCGGTAGGCTGGGTGACGCCAGGGGACTGCGCTTCGCACCATCAACCCGGCGACGGGCCGTAGTTCGTGAAATCGATCTTGAACATGCTGGGATCGAGCTTCTTGCTCGTGTCCAGATTATAGACCGCAAACGTCGTGTCGTAGCCTTGCGGATCGGTTACCGTCCATTGCTTCAGCTGGCCGTCCTTGGCGCCGAGCATCAGCAGGAGGCGACTGGTGCCGACCAGCGCCTGCTTCTCCTCGATGGTGACGCTGATGAAGAGGTCGTCGGCCGTGACGCTTATGACGTTGGTGTCCTTCATCAGGTCGATGCGGTCGGACAAGAGGAAACGCAGCGGCGTCTGCGACAGCGGATAGACGTCCTGCGTCGCGAGCTTGCGGTCGCGCACCACCAGCGACGATCCATCGGCGACGATGTCGATCGGGCTCGGCGCGTCATATTCGACGCGCATTTTGCCGGGCTTCTGAATATAGAAATCGCCCTGCGTCTTGCTGCCGTCCGGGCCGACCTGGACGAAATTCCCGACCAGCGTCTGCAGCGAGGACAGATAGGCGCTGACCTTGGCGGCCTGTGCCTTCTGGTTGGCATCGAAGGTCTGGAAGATGCTGCTCGGCACGTTGCGGCGCGGATCCGGGATGATCGGATTTGGCGGCGCCTGCGTCGCGCCGGTGACGGCCGGTCCCCCGGCGGAGGTGCCGCCGTCGCGGCCCTTCGGCGCGGGCTTCGGTACCGGCACGGTTTGCGCGAGCGACGTTGCGGTCACCATCGCGGCGGTGACGAGAAGCACGCCGGCCACGCGCGCGCCTCGCGCGGCGATGGTGGCAGCGAATCGAATGTCCGGATGTCTGATCAACGCGTCGTCCTGTGTGGCTGGGCGCCCTTTTACCGTGATTTCGGGCAAAAGCAGATATCGATTTTGCGTGAAATTATGTTTAGGCGCCCCCGCCTCACATATGGCTGTCTTCTTCCTCGACCAGAATCTCGCGCTTGCCGGCGTGGTTGGCGGGGCCGACGATACCCTCCAGTTCCATGCGCTCCATCAGCGATGCGGCCCGGTTATAGCCGATTTGCAGGCGGCGCTGGATGTAGCTGGTCGAGGCCTTGCGGTCGCGTTTGACGATCGCAACGGCCTGCGCGAACAGGTCGCCGCCGCCATCGGCACCCATGCCGGTGGCGTCGAACACGGCGCCGTCCTCGTCCTCGCTCGGCTCCTCGGCCGTAACCGCCTCGAGGTATTCCGGCTGGCCCTGCGTCTTGAGGTGACGCACCACCTTCTCGACCTCCTCGTCCGACGCGAACGGTCCGTGCACGCGGCTGATGCGGCCGCCGCCGGCCATGTAGAGCATGTCGCCCTGGCCGAGCAGCTGCTCGGCGCCCATCTCGCCCAGAATGGTGCGGCTGTCGATCTTGGACGTGACCTGGAAGGCGATGCGGGTCGGGAAGTTTGCCTTGATGGTGCCGGTGATGACGTCGACCGACGGACGCTGCGTCGCCAGGATCACATGCAGGCCGGCGGCGCGCGCCATCTGCGCCAGGCGCTGCACCGCGCCTTCGATGTCCTTGCCGGCGACCATCATCAGGTCGGCCATTTCGTCGACGATGATGACGATGTAGGGCAGCGGGTCGAGCGAGAGCTTCTCTTCCTCGTAGATCGCCTTGCCGGTCTCCTTGTCGAAGCCGGTGTGCACCGTGCGCGTCGGCTCCTCGCCCTTGGCCTTCAGTTCGAGCAGGCGCGTGTTGTAGCCGTCGATGTTGCGCACACCGAGCTTGGCCATGTTCTTGTAGCGCTCTTCCATCTCGCGCACGGCCCATTTCAGCGCGACCACCGCCTTCTTCGGGTCGGTCACGACGGGCGTGAGCAGATGGGGAATGCCGTCATAGACGGAGAGCTCGAGCATCTTCGGATCGACCATGATCAGCCGGCACTGATCGGGGCGCAGCCGGTAGACCAGGCTGAGGATCATGGTGTTGATCGCGACCGACTTGCCCGAGCCGGTGGTGCCGGCGATCAGCATGTGCGGCGTGCGCGCGAGGTCGATGATGACGGGGTCGCCGCCGATGGTCTTGCCGAGGCAGAGCGGCAGCTTCGCAACCGTGTCGGTCGCTTCCTTCGCCACCAGCAATTCGCGCAGGTAAACCTTCTCGCGATGCGCGTTCGGCAATTCGATGCCGATCGCGTTGCGGCCGGGCACGACGGCGACGCGCGCCGACAGCGCACTCATCGAGCGGGCGATGTCGTCCGCAAGGCCGATCACGCGCGAGGACTTGATGCCGGGCGCCGGCTCCAATTCGTACAACGTGACGACAGGGCCCGGATTGGCCTTCACGATCTCGCCGCGCACGCCGAAATCCTGCAGCACGCCTTCGAGCGAACGGGAATTGGTCTCCAGCTCGGTCTTGCTGAGCGGCTGGCGGTCGCCGGCCTTCGGCGCGGCCAGCATCGAGACGGAGGGAAGGTCGAACTTGTCGGAGGATTTCTTGGAAGCGGCCTTTGGCGCAGCCTTCTTCTTCGGCGTGCGCGCGGCGGGCTCCTCCTCTTCCTCCTCGTCTTCCACTTCTTCCTCTTGCTCGTCCTCGTAGTCCTCGTCCTCGGACTGCGGCGAGATCGAGGGCGCGGTGCGGCCGCCACCCAGATTCGGTTCCTGGCGGCTGAACGCGGCCGCCTTGGTCTTCGGTCCGCTCGAGACCAGCGATCGATAGGCAGCGCCAAGCAGCCAGATCAGCCTTGCTTTCGTGCTCATCAGCGCATGGAATAGCCAGCCCAGCGAGACCGACCCGCGATCGCTCTCCTCGTCCTCGTCGAGCGGCTTGTCATCGTCCTCGATCTCGGGGAGCTCTTCGTCGTGCTCGCGTGCGCCGAGACCGCAGGCCATCGGGAAGGTCGCGGCCATGGCGGCGAACAGGATCGTACCGAGGATCATCCGATAGATCGTGCCGGGCGGTCCGAAGATCACCGCGGGCGCGCGCACCAGCGCGTCACCGACCACGCCGCCGAGACCGGTCGGCAGCGGCCAGGCGCCGCCATGCGGCCAGCAGCTGGCGAAGCCGGCTGCGATCGCGGTGCAGAGAATCCAGGAGCCGAGCCGCAGCGCCTCGCGATCGAACGGGCGATGCGTCATCATGCGCCAGCCCCAGACCGCGACGGTCAGGACCAGCATGATCGCGCCGAGCCCGAGGATCTGCATCGCGAGGTCGGCGCCGATGGCGCCGGCATAGCCGAGGATGTTGCGGATCGGCCGCGAGGTCGCGTGGCTGAGGCTGGGATCCTGCACCGACCAGGTCATCAGCGCCGCCGAAGCAACGCCCGACAGCGCGATCAGGCCGAGGCCGGTGAGCTCGCGCATGCGCCGCGCCAGCCCCTCGCGGATCGAGGGCGGCAGATGGCCGACCAGTGGAATGACACGTTCGATTGCCGACATGCTCACGGGCCCCGCCTAACCCAGAGTCTCGACCAGACGGTGCAGCGCCCGCGCCGTCGTTTCGCCATCCTGCACCAGCGCGAGGCGGATATAGTCTGCGCCGGGATTGAAGCCGTCCGGCTGCTGTCGCGCCAAGAAGCTGCCGGGCACCACGCGCACGCCCGCTTCCTTGAACAGCTTCAGCGTCACCGACACGTCGTCGCCGATCCCGGAGGTGTTGAGCCAGACGCAAAAGCCCGCATCGGGCCGGCGATAGCCGTAACGATTGCCGATGATCTGGTCGGCGAGATCGAACTTGATCCGGTACAGTCTGCGGTTCTCCTCGACATGCGCCTCGTCGCCATAGGCGACGGTCGCGACATGCTGCAGCGGTACCGGGACCTGGGGCGCTGCGATGTTGCGCAACTCGAGGAACGTGCCGATGAGCTTCTTGTCGCCGGCGGCGAAGCCGACACGCAGGCCCGGCAGGTTGGAGCGTTTCGACAGCGACTGGAACGCGACCACGCGGGTGAAATCGGGACCGGCGCATTCGAGCGCGCTGCCTGGGGCCTCGCGGGTGTAGATCTCGGAATAGCACTCGTCGCTCAGGATCACGAAACCGTAGCGGTCGGCGAGCTGTTTCAGGCGCTTGAAATAGTCGGGCCTTGCGACCGAGCCCTGCGGATTGGCGGGCGACGCCAGATAGAACGCCACCGTGCGCGCCAGCGTCGCCTCGTCGATCGCATCGAGATCGGGCAGGAAGCCGTTCTCGACCGTGGTCGGCAGATGGATCGGCTCGCAGGCGGCCGCGAGGGCGCCGGCTCCATAGACCGGATAGAACGGGTTCGGCATCAGGATCGCGGGCTTGCCCGGACGCGGGCCGACATAGCGCACGGCCGCGATCGCGGCGAGAAACAGCCCCTCGCGACTGCCATTGAGGACGAGAATCTCGCCCTTGGGGTCGAGCTGCCGTGGCAGGTTGAAGCGCGACGACAGCCAGGCGCTCGCAGCGTTCCGGAACGGCTCGGTGCCCTGGTTCATCGGGTAGCGGCCGAAATCGGCGATGTGCTTGGCCAGCACCGGGCCGACGAAGTCGGGCACGGGATGCTGAGGTTCGCCGACCGCAAGCGAAATCAAGGGCTTGCCCGGCTGATGCGGGGCCAAAAGCTCGTTCAGACGGACGAAGGGCGAGCGTGCGGAATCGGAGCTACCACCGCCCTGCGGCGCACGGGTTGAAGCGGTCAGAGCCATTCTGGGCGCCAGTACTCTTGGAACAGCCGGTCGCACGAAGGCGCCGGCGGGAAGCGGTTCAGTTCACCATAGATAGGGCGAGGTTAAGACGCGATTAACCATCGGCCGCCGCTCCCGTCCAGAGCGGGAAAAATGGGGCCGGATAACAACGGGATGTTATGGGCTACAGAGCCGGGCTGGTTCCTCCACCTCTCCCACTTGCAGGAGAGGTCGACGCGAAGCGTCGGGCAATCTTTTTCTTCGGCACGTGGTCAAAAAAGAAAATCTGCAAAAAGAAAGGGGCTCCAACTTGCGCTGGAGCCCCTCAACGGTCGGGGCATTGCCGGGTATGTGCCCAAACCGTAGTTGTGGACGCGGTCCTAGAGGAGACCACGTCCGGGAGGAGAGGTTACATGTTGTAGGCGCGCTCGGTGTGCTCGGTGATGTCGAGGCCTTCACGCTCACTCTCGACATTGGCGCGCAGGCCAACGATCACATCGACGACCTTGTAGAGGACCGCCGAACCGACGCCCGACCACACCAGCGTGGTGCCGACGGCCTTGAGCTGGGAGATCATCTGCGCCGCGAAGTCGTAATCGGCAACTTTCGGCGGGATCGCGGTGTAGTCGATGATGCCGGCGCCGCCGAGGGCGGGGTTGACGAGAATGCCGGTGCCGATGGCGCCGACGATGCCGCCGATGCAGTGCACGCCGAACACGTCGAGGCTGTCATCGTAGCCGATCGCGTTCTTCACGACGGTGCAGAAGAACAGGCAGACCACACCGACCACGAGGCCGAGGACGATCGCACCCATGACACCGGAGAAGCCGGCGGCAGGCGTGACGGCCACGAGGCCCGCGACAGCGCCGGAGATGACGCCGAGCACCGACGGATGACCCTTGACGATCCACTCCGCGAACATCCACGACAGCGCGGCGGCTGCGGTGGCGACGAAGGAGTTGGTCATGGCAAGCGCTGCGCCGCCGTTGGCTTCGAGGTTGGAGCCGGCGTTGAAGCCGAACCAGCCGACCCAGAGCAGCGAGGCGCCGATCATCGACATGGTCAGCGAGTGCGGAGCCATCAGCTCCTTGCCGTAGCCGACGCGCTTGCCGATCAGGAGGGCGCCGACGAGGCCGGCGATGCCCGCGTTGATGTGCACCACGGTGCCGCCCGCGAAGTCGATCGCGCCCGCCTTGAAGATCCAGCCGGCGTCGGCGTTGACCTCGTCGAGCTTGGCCTGCGCCGCGGTCTTCGCCGCCGCGTCACCCGCCGCAGCCAGAGCCTTGGCAGCGTCCTGGATCGCGTCCGGGCCGGGCCAGTACCAGACCATGTGCGCGATCGGGAAGTAGATCAGGGTGACCCAGAGCGGGATGAACAGAGCAATCGCCGAGAACTTCATGCGCTCGGCGAAGGCGCCGACGATGAGGGCGGGCGTGATCGCCGCGAAGGTCATCTGGAAGCACACATAGACGAGCTCCGAGATGTTGGCGTCGACCGAGAAGGTCGCGGCCTTCGAGTCGGTGGTGACACCCATCATGAAGGCCTTGGAGAAGCCGCCGATGAAGTCGGAACCGCCGGTGAAGGCGAGGCTGTAGCCGTACACGGCCCAGATCACCGTGACGACGCAGACGGTGTAGAACACCTGCATCAGAACGGAGAGCATGTTCTTGGAACGGACGAGGCCGCCGTAGAACAGCGCGAGGCCGGGGATGGTCATCAACAGCACGAGCACTGTCGATGTCAGCATCCAGGCGTTGTCTCCCTTGTTGACCGTTGGCTCGGCGTAGGCTGCGGTCGCAGCGAACAGGCCGGCTGCGAGAGCCGCCAATCCCGCGCCATAGGGACGCTTGAACGTCATATTGTTTACTCCTGATTGAATAAGGTTGAGCGCGAAATCAAAGGGCCGCGGCATCGGCCTCGCCGGTGCGGATGCGAACCGCATGGTCGAGATTGATGACGAAGATCTTGCCGTCGCCGATCTGCCCGGTTTTCGCAGCGGACGTGATGGCGTCGATGGTCTTGTCGACCTGGTCGGAGGCGACAGCGACCTCGATCTTGATCTTGGGCAGGAAGCTCACGGCATATTCGGCGCCGCGATAGATTTCCGTATGGCCCTTCTGGCGGCCATACCCCTTGACTTCCGTCACCGTGAGACCGTGAACGCCGATGGCGGTCAGGGCGTCACGGACTTCTTCCAGCTTGAATGGCTTGATAATCGCCATAACAATTTTCATGGGTCCTATCCCCGCTTGGGCCCGGTCCGGACGTGGCCGGGCGTTTCTCGACTGGTTCGCCACGAGGGAGAAGTTTCACTACGCGGGCACAGCCGGGACCCCTAGAATCAAATGCCGTGCCAGATCGGGCGTATTGCCTAACGGACTATGAAAACGGGTGTTTTCGCCCGTGGCCCCTATTGCGGTGCAGTGCGCTAATACGTCGCGCTCAAAAGCTGACCACCGCTGCTCAATATGCAGGCACGACAGGGTACCGACACAATGTTGCTCACGTGTCGGGCAGCAGGAAGGTAATTACGTAGCGTAGGCGCTTGTTGCAGGGCTTCGCCGTGCTGCGAAATATCAGGCCCTCGGAGCTCGTGCTCACGGGATACGCGCAAGGGCACGAACAGGCCGACCAGCTTGAGCAGGACGAAACTCACGCCCGCCGCCCAGACGAAGGTGACGGCGACGAGGAGCGCGCGCGCGCGCATCGCGAAGGATGGCCGCAGGCGAATCTTCGCCTTCATGGTTCGAGACGCGCGTTCCGCGCTCCTCACCATGAGGTCTCGTCCCGCGGTCAAATTCAGAGCGCGTCGCTGTCGGTCTCGCCGGTGCGGATGCGCAGCGCGTGGTCGATCGGCGTGACGAAGATCTTGCCGTCGCCGATCTGGCCGGTGCGGGCCGTCGCGGAGATCACGGCGACCGCCTTGTCGGCGACGTCTGAGGCGACCGCGATCTCGATGCGCAGCTTCGGCAGGAAGTTCACGACATATTCGGCGCCGCGATAGATCTCGGTGTGGCCCTTCTGGCGGCCATAGCCCTTCACCTCGGTCACGGTCATGCCGTGGACGCCGATCGCCGTCAGGGCCTGACGGACCTCATCGAGCTTGAACGGTTTGATGATCGCGACGACGAGTTTCATGGTCAGGCCTATTCCCCGGATGCGCCGCGCCGTATGTCCCCGGCGCCGGCGTCAATCTGGCATCTTTACGGGCAAATGGCACAAAAAAGTTGCAGGTTGAAGCGCAAAAACGTTTGGCCATGTGAATGGCCGCCTCTGTACAGGGCAGCTGTTCATCCTCCACAATGCATTTTTGGCATGGATGCGGTGAACCGAAGCGGTGAACCTAAGCGGTTTGGCCGGTACATAAGTAAGTTCGAGGGGACGTTTCATGGCGAGCTGGTTCTACGCATCCGAGGGCAAGCAGCAGGGGCCCTTTCCGGAAGGGCGGTTCCGCGATCTGATCGCCCAGGGCGTCGTCCGCCCGGACACGCTGGTGTGGACCGAGGGCATGGCCGGCTGGCAGAAGGCCCTCGAGATTCCCGGCCTGGTCGGCGGCGGCGGACCTCCGATGGTTCCGGCGGGCGGCCCGCCGATGATGGGCGGCAGTGGTTACGGGGGCGCGGCCGGCGGATCGCTGACGGCTGACTTCAGCGCGTTCGGTCTGCTCGGATGCAGCATCGTGTTCATTATTGGCATTCTGCTGGTGATCCCCGCACCCTGGGTCACGGTCTGGTTCTACAAATACATCACGTCGCACATCCAGGTGCCGGGCCGTCCGAATTTCGGTTTCGCCGGCCAGCCGATGGACGTCTGGTGGGCGTTGATGCTCAACGCGCTCCTGACCTACGCCGGTGCGACCGGTATTGCGTTCGCGCCGCTCCTTGCGGTGATCGCCAACGCCTTTCTCGCCTGGGTGATCCTGCGCTGGGCCGTCGCCAATCTCACCTCGAACGGCGAGCGGCTGCCGATCTCATTCCAGGGCAGCGCCATCGGCTATGTCGGCTGGTACCTGCTGATGATGATCTCGACCATCACCATCATCGGCTGGGCCTGGGTGCTTGCGTTCTGGATGCGCTGGAATTGCCGCAACATCGAGGGCACGCGGCGCGAGGTCGTTTTCAACGGCAGCGGCTGGCAGATCCTGTGGCGATCGGTGGTGTTCTCGCTGGCGTGCAGCTTCATCATCCCGATTCCGTGGATGCTGCGCTGGTACGGCCGCTGGTTCGTGTCGCAATTCGCACTGGTCGATCGCGGAGCAGCCGCTCGCGCCTATTGAGCGCTACCTCCGCTCGCGCACGGAGCCTTCCTGCGCGACGGAGGCGACCAGCGTGCCATCGGGCTTGAAGATCGAGCCGCGGGTCAGGCCGCGGCCTGATTGCGCGCTCGGCGAATCCTGCGCATAGAGCAGCCATTCGTCGGCCCGGAACGGACGGTGAAACCACATCGCGTGGTCGAGGCTCGCCGGCATCATGCGCTTGTCGAACAGCGTGCGGCCGTAACGCGCCATGATCGCATCGAGCAGCGAGAAGTCCGAGGCATAGGCGAGCGCGCACATGTGCAGCGCCGGATCGTCGGGCAATTTCGCCGCGGTTTTGATCCAGACGTGGATGCGGCCGTCGTCGATCTTCTGGCCGAAATAGCGGCCGAGCTCGACCGGGCGCAGCTCGATCGGGCGATCGGATTCGTAGTAGCGGCGAATGAACTCCGGCATCTCGCGGAACATCGGTTGCTTCGCCACTTCCTCCGCCGTGAGCTTCTCCGGCGGCGGCACGTCGGGCATCTTGTCCTGATGATCGAACGAGGTTTCCTCGTCGGCGTGGAACGACACCATGATCGAGAAAATCGCGTTGCCGTGCTGGATCGCGGTGACGCGCCGCGTCGAATAGCTCTTGCCGTCGCGCAGGCGCTCGACCTGGTAGATGATCGGGATCTGCGGATCGCCCGGCAGGATGAAATAGCAATGCAGCGAATGCGGCAGCCGGCCCTCGACCGTGCGGCAGGCGGCAACCATGGCCTGCCCGATCACCTGGCCGCCGAACACCCGCTGCCAGCTCGTCTTCGGGCTGTTGCCGCGGAACAGGTTCACCTCGAGCTGTTCGAGGTCGAGGATCGAGATCAGGTCGATCAGGCTTTTGGACATGAACACAACTCTCTGAAGCCGTCATTCCGGGCTCGCGACTTCGTCGCGCCCCGGAATGACACAGGTGGGCCGCTCCGCCCTTGTTCACCGCACTGTTTCGCCCAGCTCAAGTCTGCTAGCAAGGCCGAGAATTGACCGGGAAGCTTGGTATGTCGGTACAGGGAAGCATTGTCATTGGCGGCGGCGCATTTGCCGGCCTCGCACTGGCGCTGGCGTTGCGCCAGGGGCTCGGGCCGGAGATCCCCGTGATCGTCGCCGATCCCGCGCTCGGCACGCGGCCGAGCCGGGACCCGCGCGCCACCGCGATCGTCGCCGCCTGCCGCCGCCTGTTCGAGGCGATCGGCGCCTGGGACGACGTCAGGAGCGAGGCGCAGCCGATCCTCGACATGGTCGTCACCGACTCGAAGCTGGAAGATGCCACTCGTCCGGTGTTCCTGAACTTCGCCGGCGACGTCGCGCCCGGCGAACCGTTTGCGCACATGGTCGAGAACCGCCGCCTGATCGATGCGCTGGTGGTGCGTGCCGAGGCCGAGGGCATCGACCTTCGCGCCACAACAGTGTCGTCCTATGACGCGCGCGCGGAGGGCATCGACGTGACGCTCGGCGACGGCAGCGTGATCGCGGCCAGCCTTTTGGTCGCCGCCGACGGTGCGCGGTCGAAGCTGCGCGAGCGCGCCGGCATCGCCACCCACGGCTGGGAGTATGACCAGTCCGGCATCGTCGTCACGGTCGGCCATGAGCGCGATCACGAAGGCCGCGCCGAGGAGCACTTTCTGCCGGCTGGCCCTTTCGCGATCCTGCCGCTCACCGGAAAACGCTCATCGCTGGTATGGACCGAGCGCCGCAGTGAGGCCGCGCGGATCATTGCTCTCGGCGACGAGGAGTTTCACGGCGAGCTCGAACAGCGTTTTGGCCTGCATCTCGGCGAGGTGAAGGCGCTCGACAAGCCGCGGGCGTTTCCGCTGTCCTATTTCGTCGCGCGCTCCTTCATTGCCGAGCGCCTCGCGCTGGTCGGCGATGCCGCGCATGTCATCCACCCCATCGCGGGCCAGGGTCTAAACATGGGGCTGAAGGACGTCGCCGCGCTGGCCGAGGTCGTCGTCGATGCCGCGCGGCTCGGCATGGATCTCGGCGGCGCCGACGTGCTCGAGCGCTACCAGCGCTGGCGCCGCTTCGACACCATGGCGATGGGCGTTGCCACCAACTCGCTGAACTTCCTGTTCTCCAACCAGTCGACCCTGCTGCGCACCGTGCGCGACATCGGTCTCGGCCTCGTCGACCGCGCCCCGCCGCTGAAGAACCTCTTCATCCGCCAGGCCGCCGGCCTCACCGGCGAGGTGCCGCGGCTGCTGAAGGGCGAGGCGTTGTAGTCGTTGTTCTCGTCGTCCCGGACAGCCGCGCTCCCAAGCGCGCGCAGATCCGGGACCCTACGCCGCAGCATCAGTTTTGCGAAGACCCGGAGTTGCCAGCTCGCGCAACAACGCAGTTCGGGGATAACGGTCCTGGCTTTCCGCCAGGACGAGACTGACTGTGTTGCGCGGCCGTCGCGCAAAATCTCAATCGATCTTGCGCGCTTCTTCCGGCAGCATGATCGGGATGCCGTCGCGGATCGGATAGGCGAGCTTGGCGCTGCGCGAGATCAGCTCCTGCTTGGCAGAATCGAACTCCAGCGGGCCCTTGGTCAGCGGGCAGACCAGGATCTCCAGCAGTTTGGGGTCGACACTGGCTTCGGGGCGTTCGGTGGGCGCATTCATCATCGTCTCCGGCGGTCGGTTGCCTCTAGCACAGAAATCCGCCTCCGCCCATCGCGTCCGTTTACGCGGACACCATCTGCAGAAGCTCGTCGAGCAGGGTCTCGAGCCGGGCCGCCGGCAGCGGCGTTCCGGACAGGGCAAAGCCGAGAAAGGTCCAGTACAGGATCTGCGCGCGGGCCGTAGCCGTCGCGGGATCGAGCCCGCGCATCGCCAGCAGCTGCTCGATATAGTCGAGCCTGCGGCGGTCGATCGCGCGTACCGCTGCTTGCGCGCCCGAATCGAACGCCGCCCAGTTGCGCATCGCGCGCTCGAGATCGAGCCGGGCGCCGAACGAGCTGCGCAGCAGCGCCTGCAGCGGCTCGTCGCGGGCGGCCTCGACGTCGGCGATGATCTGTTCTGCCGCGATCTCGCGCCAGCGCTTCAGCACCGCGGCGTGGAACGCGCCGAGATCGGCAAAATGCCAATAGAAGCTGCCGCGCGACACACCCAGGGCTCGAGCCAGGGGATCAGCTTTCAAGGCGGTGAAGCCGTTTCTGGCGAGCGTCTTCAGGCCCTGGCTGGTCCAGTCGTCGGCTGAGAGCTGTTCGGTCATATCCGTTCCCGAAGATCACACCATACACTAGTGTATTGACAGGCCGTGCACCAGCGGTTACGTCACCATACACAGATGTATGGACGAAACCTTCGGGAGCCATGACGATGCGTGATCTCTTGCTCCAGTGCGCCGGCGTCCTGACCATTGCCGTGGCTCTCATCCACGGCTACCTCGGCGAGGCCAAGGTGTTCGTTCACGCCCGCATCGAGCCGGAACGGCTGCGCACCCTGATCCGCCTGGTCTGGCAGGCCTCGACCGTCGCCTGGATCGGCGGTGGCGTGCTCCTGATTGCGACGCCCTGGATGGGCTCGGAGCCGGCGCGCCACTGGATCGTCGCCACCATGGCCTGCGTGTTCTGCTTCTCCGCCTGCGCCAACGCATGGGCGACGCGCGGCCGGCACTTCGGCTGGATGATGCTCAGCGGGGTCGTCATGCTGGCGGTTGCGGGCTACTAGCTGCGCGCGAGGCGTTAGGCCGCAGAGGCGCGTCAAACTGCACGGCGCGCGGACAGCACTCGGCTTTTGGCTGATGTTAGAACTTATCTAAAGCGATCCGTGCCCGAACCCGATTGACTTCACCTCCTCCTTGGCTTCCTTCGGTGCCGCTCGCGGCTCCGCGCAGCGCCCACGACACAGGAGGAGAAGTTCGTGAAGGTCATTCGTGTTGTTGCCATTGCACTGACGCTCGGGATTGGCGCGGGATCGACCGCCATGGCCGACGGTTTCAAGGACTGCACCAAGCTCGACAAGGCGTCGTGGAAGCCGGCCAGCGAAGCTGAAGCCAAGGCCAAGGCTCTGGGCTACGAAGTGCGGCGCTCAAAGATCGAAGGCTCGTGCTACGAAGTGTATGGCGTCAAGGAAGGCAAGCTCTTCGAGCTGTTCTACAACCCGGAAGATCTCAGCCTGAAGCACACGATTGCCAAGTAAGGCTGCCGGTTGAGCTGCACGAGATCGTTCGCGCAGAGTGAGGCTTGAGGGTGGTCCCAGCTTGAACGAGGAAGCGGTGCCAGGGCCGCGCGGGGCGTCCGACAGGACCCCCGCGGATCGAACCGCCTCGCGGACGGTCGTGGTCTGGGATTTGCCGCTACGCCTCTGGCATTGGGCTTTCGCGGCCAGCATCCTGGCTGCGTGGTTCACGCCCACCGTCTATGACCGGCTTCACCGCATCGTCGGTTATACGGCGCTTGGGCTTCTCGCCTTCCGCCTGGTCTGGGGTTTCTGGGGCAGTCGCTACTCCCGCTTCCGCATGGTCGGCGTCCGGCTGCGTGCCGCGCCACGCTATCTCTGGAATCTGCGCCGCGGCATCATCGGCCGCTATATAGGGCTCAATCCCGCCGGCACGTTGATGCTGGTGGCGCTGCTGCTGGCGGTCGCCGTCTCGGCGATCACCGGCGCGATGTCGGTGACCGTGACCTTCTTCGGCCTCTGGTGGGTCGAGGACACCCACCGCTATTCATCGGACGCGGTCATCGTGCTGGTCGTGCTGCACGTGCTCGGCGTGCTGCTGATGGCTCTTCTTCAGCGCGAGAACCTGATCCGCGCCATGATCACCGGCCGCAAGCGCATCCGGCATCCGTGAGCGGAACCGGTTGAGTTCGGAGCAACGATGGTAGTTCCACGGGGCGGAACCATCCTGACCAGTGCAAACTACCTCCAACTTCCTGTGTCATTTGCCGGGAAAAGTTTACCTCACGATAGGCATGCAACTAGGCATTGCAGAAAATTAACGCGGACAAAGTCTGATCGGCTCAATCCTCGATAGTATTGACGAGGGAGCGATATTGAATGTTCCGCGTTTTTAATTGCCTCACGGCGGAGCACGACTGGCGGCTTGTCCTGCTGGCTGGCCTGGTTTGCTTCGCTGCAAGCATTGTAGCCGTCAGCATCTTTCATCGGGCAGTCGCCTCGCGAGCCTGGACGCGGCAGATCTGGATTGCGATTGCCGGCGCGTCGATCGGCTACGGAATCTGGGCAACGCATTTTGTCGCAATGCTCGCCTACGAGCCCGGCGTGCCGACCGGTTACGGCCTCGTGCTGACGGCGCTGTCGCTCGCCGCGGCGATGATCCTGACCTCGGGCGGGTTTGGCGTTGCCGTCAACAATTCCGGCCGTTGGCGCGCGGTTGCCGGGGGCGGCATCATCGGCGCCGGCATCGCAAGCATGCACTATATCGGCATGTGGGCCCTCGAGGTGCCGGGTCGTGTCACCTGGTCGCCGGCGCTGGTGTTCATCTCGATCGTCCTTGGCATGGTCCTGGGCTATGTTGCGCTCGCGGTTGCCTTGGACCGCAAGAACAAGTGGGGGACTTTTGCCGCGGCGCTGCTGCTCACGCTCGCCATCGTGTCGCATCATTTCACGGCCATGGGCGCGGTGCAGATCGTTCCAGACCCGACGCTGGCAAGCGATACATTGTCGCTTTCGCCGACCTTCCTTGCCGTCGCAATCGCGGGTGTGGCCCTGTCGGTGCTCGGAATGAGCTTCGTGGGCGTGCTCGCCGATCGCCGCCTTGCGGCCAGAACCAGCAGATTCGAGCAAATCATCAGTGAACTTTCGCTCGCCAGGCAGCAGGTGGAAGATTCGCAACGGGAAATCCAGGAGCAGAAACTCAGGCTGGATACGGCCATCAACAACATGGTCGAGGCGCTCTGCATGTTCGATGCGGAGAAGCGGCTTGTCGTCTGCAACGAGCGCTATGCCCTGCTCTATCAGCTGCCGCCGGAACTGCTGAGAACGGGGACCCCTCACGCCGACATCATCAGGCATCGCGTCATGACCGGTATCCTCAAGAGCGACAGCAGCGAGGGCGCCGCCGAGCAATTCATATCGAAACTGGCGGCCCTGCCGTTCAATGCCGTATCGAGCAGGATCGACGAGTTTTCGGATGGCCGGCTGATCTGCGTGACGCGACAGCCGATGGCCGGTGGCGGATGGGTGGCCACCCATCTCGACGTGACCGAGCAACGTCGGTCCGAGGCCAAGATCACCCATATGGCGCAACACGACGCGCTGACCGATCTGCCAAATCGCGTGCTGCTCAGGCAGCGGATGGAGCATGCGATTGCGGTGACGCGGAACGGCGGCCTCGATCTGGCCGTGCTCATGCTCGACCTCGATCGCTTCAAGGAAGTCAACGACACGCTTGGACATCCGGCGGGCGATGCGCTGCTGCGCGCCGTCGCTGCCCGTCTGCGCGAATGCGTCACGGAAACCGCGCTGATCGCACGACTGGGCGGCGACGAGTTCGCGGTGATCGATTACGTGACCAACCCGGCCGTGGAGGCCGCCGCGCTTGCCGAGAACATCAGAAAGGCGCTTTGCGAACCCTTCGATCTCGGCGATCACCGGGTCACGGTGGGTACCAGCATCGGCATTGCCATAGCACCCCGCGATGGCAACGATTCCGACGTGATCCTGAAGAGCGCGGATCTGGCCCTCTACTCGGCCAAGAGCGGCGGACGTGGTGCATTCCGCTTCTTCGAGCCGGAGCTCGACGAGCTCATGCATGCGCGACGCAATTTGGAGCGCGACATGCGGGCTGCACTCGCGGGGCGTCAATTCGAGCTTCACTATCAGCCGTTCGTCGACGCCGCGGCCGGAAAGACCTGCGGCTTCGAGGCCTTGCTGCGCTGGCATCACCCGCAGCGAGGCCTGGTCCTGCCGGGCGAATTCATCCCGCTCGCGGAGGAGACCGGCTTGATCGTGCCGCTCGGAGAATGGGTCTTGCGGACCGCCTGTGCGGAAGCGGCCACCTGGCCTCAACATGTCACGATCGCGATCAACCTGTCTCCCGCCCAATTCAGGAGCAAGGAGCTCGTTCCGGTCATTGTCGGCGCGCTGGCAAGCTCGGGGCTTGCGCCGCACAGGCTCGAGCTCGAGGTCACCGAGACGGTGATCATGCATGACAGCGAAGCCGTCTTTGCGGCGCTCGCCCAGTTGCGCGAGCTCGGCGTGCGCATCGCCCTGGACGATTTCGGCACCGGCTATTCATCGCTGAGCTTTCTGCAGAGATTTCCGTTCGACAAGGTCAAGATCGACCGCAGTTTCGTCAACGAACTATCAAGTCCGCGCGCAGAGGCGCGCCATCTCGCGCGCGCCGTGGTTCGTTTCGCGGTCAGCCTCGGCAAGACGACGACCGCCGAAGGCGTCGAGACGAAGGAGCAGCTCGACATCCTCCGCGAGGAAGGGTGCGTCGAAACGCAGGGCTATTATTTCAGCCGGCCGATGCCTGCATCCGACATTGCCGGAATGCTGCGGCGAGATTCCGGAGCAGCGATCCGCGCGGCGTGAGCCGTTGAAGCGCGATGAGATTGGGATGAATCGATTTGCGCTAAGGCTCGGTTCACCTCTCCCCGTCGGCGAGAGGTGAATCACCGACAGCCCGCCGACCTAATTTCATCATGTTTGGAGCCTCACTGCAGCGGCGGATCGCCGCTGGTGCGCTTCTTGGCGAGGTCCATCTCGGTGACCGCGATCAGGATCTCGGCGCGGGTCTTCAGGTCGGGCGCCTCGAGCATGGCCTGCTTTTCGGCGGGACCGTAGGGCGACATCATCGCCAGCGCGTTGACCAGCGCCTCGTTGGGCGCGCTCTCGACGCCCTCCCAGTCGACCTTGAGATTGTTGGCCTTCAGGAAGTCGGCGAGCACCGAGAGCAGCGCTTCGCGATCCACCTGGTCCTCGCCCATGCGCGCGGTGAAGTCGTCGACGAAGGCGAAGAAATCCACCTTGCACTGCCGGTAGGCGGTGAGCACCTCGAGCTCCTCGATCACCTTGAAGCGCGCGACGCCGGTGAGCTCGAGGATGTAGCGGCCGTCGCCGGATTCGGCGAGCTGGGTGATGCGGCCGACGCAGCCGACGCGGAACAGCGCCGGCTTGTCGGAATTCTTCGGCGAATGCGCCACGTCGGGCTGGATCATGCCGATCAGGCGATGGCCGTCGCGGAAGGAATCGTCGACCATCGCGAGATAGCGGGGCTCGAAGATGTTGAGCGGCATCTGGCCGCGCGGCAACAGCAGCGCGCCCGGCAGCGGAAACACCGGAATGATTTCGGGAAGGTCGGCGGGCCCGCGATATTCGATGTTGATCGGCATCTGGTCCCCGCTGACGCTGGTACGCTTTCCCTACGAAAACAGGATCGTCGACAGGCGCTTGCGTCCCTCGACGGTCGCATCATCCGTGCCGCCCCAGGCCTCGAAGAACTGCACGAGCTGCTTGCGGGCGCCGTCGTCGTTCCACTTGCGGTCGCGCTTGACGATCTCGAGCAGCTGCTCGGTTGCGGCGGCGCGATTGCCTTGCGCGTTGAGCGCGGTCGCGAGGTCGAACCTGGCCTGATGATCGAGCGGGTTTGCGGCGACTTTCTGTTCCAGCTCGGCCACGGGCCCGAGCTGCTCGGCCTGCTCGGCGAGATCGATGGTCGTCTGCACCGCTTTCACAGCGGGATCGTTGCGCTTGGATTCCGGCACCAGGGCCAGCGTCTGCTTGGCCTGCTCCATCGCGCCGGAGACGGCGTAGCATTTCGCAAGGCCCGCGAGCGCCGCGATGTTGGTCGAATCATGCTGCAGCGCCTCGGCATAGATCTGCGCCGCGGCCGCGGCGTCGCCCTCGGCAAGCACGGCATCGGCTTCCTGCACGATCTCGGCGACATTGACCTCGCCCGGAGCGGTGACGCCCTTGGTCAGCTTTTCGATGAAGGCGTTGAGCTGGCTCTCGGGCACCGCGCCCATGAAACCGTCGGCCGGCTGGCCGTTGACGAAGGCGATCACGGCCGGGATCGATTGGATCCCCATCTGGCCCGGGATTGCCGGGTGCTGGTCGATGTTCATCTTGACCAGCTTGACCTTGCCCTTGGCCGCCTTGACTGCCTTTTCCAGCACCGGGGTGAGCTGCTTGCAGGGGCCGCACCACTCCGCCCAGAAGTCGATCAGCACCGGCTGGCGCTTCGATTCCTCGATGACGTCCTTTACGAAGCTCTGGGTGGTGGTGTCCTTGATCAGATCGGCCGCAGCCGGGTTCGCGGCTCCGTTACCCTGGTCGATGATCGTCACGGGATCCCCTCGTCTGATGTCTGGAATGGCGGCTATTTAGCACGTCGCCAACGCCGATGCTTGTTGTCGGCTCCTAAATTGGGCCGAATGGGCCGAATTTCAATCCGTCCGGGCCGATTCTGCGGGTCCGGCGCGTTTCCGGGCCATTTGGCCGCATTCGGGGACCATTTAGGGCCCTTAATTGCGAATCTATGCTGCCGGTAGCTGTTGCATTCCCCTCCCGCTTTTGGCATACGACAGCCGTTGCCGGCGCGTCACGCGACCGACACAGGATGCGGGTGTAGCTCAGTGGTAGAGCACGACCTTGCCAAGGTCGGGGTCGAGGGTTCGAGCCCCTTCGCCCGCTCCAGTTTTTCCAGAGCACCCAGCTAGGCCGGATCGGACCGTGGTCTTCCACGCTGCTGGCGGCTGTATTGGGTTTGGAATGACAATTCTGGTCACCGGCAGCGCAGGGCACCTCGGCGAGGCCCTTTTGCGGACGCTCCAGGCGCGTGGCTCACCTGCCCGCGGGCTCGATCTGAAGCCCTCCCCCGTCACCGATGCCGTCGGCTCGATCGTCGATCCCGGCTTCGTGCGCGAGCAGATGGACGGCGTCGCGGCCGTGATCCACACCGCGACGCTGCACAAGCCGCATGTGGCGACTCACTCCAAGCGGGACTTCGTCGACACCAATGTCACCGGCACACTCAATCTGCTCGAGGCGGCCGCGGCCGCCGGCGTGAAGAGCTTCGTCTTCAGCAGCACCACCAGCGCGTTCGGCGCGCAGCTGCGCCCCGAAGCGGGACAGGCGGCGGTGTGGGTCACCGAGGAGCTGCCGCCGGTGCCCAAAAACATCTACGGGACGACCAAGCTGATGGCGGAGACGCTGTGCGAGCTGTTCTTTCGCGAGCGCGGCCTGCCGGTCGTCGTGTTGCGAACGTCGCGCTTCTTTCCGGAGGACGACGACGATCCGGCGCTGCGGTCGGCTTACCCGCTGGACAACGCGCAGGCCAACGAGCTGCTCTATCGCCGGCTGGACATCGCGGACGCGGTGAGCGCCCATCTGCTCGCCGTCGAGCGCGCGCCAAAGATTGGTTTCGCGCGCTACATCGTCTCGGCCACGAGCCCGTTCGAGCTGCATCATCTCGCGGCGCTGGCGGATGACGCGGCGGGCGTCGTGCGCGCGCTCTATCCGGATTGTGCGCCGCTCTACGCCGCGCGCGGCTGGCGCCTGTTTCCGCAGATCGACCGCGTCTATGTCAACGCGCGCGCCCGGCGCGAACTGGGCTGGCGGCCCGAATTCGACTTCGCGCATGTGCTGCAGAGCCTTCGTGGGGGCCAGGATTTTCGCAGCACGTTGGCGCGCCAGGTCGGGTCAAAGGGCTATCATGATGCGGTTTTCGACGATGGACCTTACCCCGTCGCCTTCTGATCACCGCTTTTGCAGTTTTGCTCGACCTGTCAAACGCCTGCGCGGTGTCGCCGCGCGCAAAATCGGCCTGAGGCATTCTACGGTGCATGGGGTTGTTTTCGTACTTTTGCTGGGGGCCTTCCCGCTGCGTGCAAACTGAACCACGCGCCATCTAGATTCCGCGTTGCAGCGAGATCGTCGCTGTTGCCGCGCGGGCGCCGGCAGCAAATCCGTCTCAACTTTTATTGAGCGCAACCGCAGCACATGCGATGCGCTTCTCACCGCTCGCAGATGTGCTAACCTTTTTGGGTCTGTCGTCCTGACAGACTCCGAACTTCGCCTACTCAAACAGCAAAACAAGAACGTGCAGCCCTGACGGCTGCCTTAGGGGAGTGACGCGATGACATCGATGTTCCATCGATCCGTGTTGGCGCTTGCAGCGGTTGCCCTTCTTGCCGGGACCAGCGTCGTCAATGCGCAGCAGCAGGACAAAAACCGGGCCCTGAAGAAATACGAATCCGGGACCAAGGAATTCTGGACCCATCCGCCGGATGACTGGTTCCTCGGCGACGAGACCGAGGCACAGAAAGGCCTCGCGCCGCCTTCGGGTCCGCCGACCGGCGCGTCGGAGGCCGAGCTGGCGGCGATGATGAAGAAGATCAAGCTGCCGCCGGGCTTCAAGATCGAGGTCTATGCGCCCGGCGTTCTCGCCGCGCGGCAGATGGCCTGGGGTGACAAAGGCACGCTGTTCGTCGGTTCGTTCGGCCTCGGCAACGTCTATGCCATCAAGGACAACAACGGAAAGAAGGAGGTCAAGACCATCCTCAAGGGGCTGAACATGCCCACCGGTCTCGCCTTCAAGGACGGCGCACTCTATGTCATCGCGGTCGACAAGCTGATCCGCTACGACAACGCCGAGGCCAATCTCGACAATCTCGGCGACGGCAAGGTCGTCTATGACGACATGCCGTCCTATGCCGCGCATGGCTGGAAGTACATCGCGGTCGACAAGGAGGGCTGGTTCTTCCTGCCGTTCGGTCCGCCCTTCAATGTCGGCATTCCCCCGACCAGCGTGTCGCAGATCCGCCGCGTCGATCCCAAGACCGGCAACGCCGAGATCTGGGCGCTCGGCGTCCGCAACTCGGTCGGCGGCGACGTCGATCCGCGCACCGGCAAGTTCTGGTTCACCGAGAATGCACGCGACTGGGTCAGCGACGATCTGCCCTCCGACAAGCTGAACATGATCAGCAAGATCGGCGAGCACTTCGGCTATCCCTATTGCCACCAGGGCGACCTGCCCGATCCGAAGTTCGCGATGGGCCACAAATGCTCCGAGTTCACGCCGCCGGTGCTGAACCTCGGCGCGCATGTCGCTCCGCTCGGCATGAAGTTCTACACCGGCGATCAATTCCCCGCCGAATACAAGAACAACATCCTGATTGCCGAGCACGGCTCCTGGAACAGGCACAAGTACCAGGGCGCACGCATCATGCGCGTGATCGTCGGGCCCGACGGCAAGAACGCCAAGCAGGAAGTGTTCGCATCCGGCTGGCTCGAGGGCGACCAGGGTTATCTCGGCCGGCCCAATGACATCGTCCTCGCCAAGGACGGCTCGATCCTCGTCGCCGACGACTGGGCCGGCGCGATCTATCGGATCAGCTACAGCAAGAAGTAGCGCTAGGCGAACCGGAGGCTGCGGTGGCCACGAGGCGGCCGCAGCCTCTTCCATTTTGAAGTCTCATGCTCTCGTTCCGGATTGCGCGCCAGCGCAGTCCGGAACCCATAACCCCGAGTCGTGTTTAGGATTGGCAGATGCGCAATTGCGCATCATAGCTCGTGCTCCGCACGCCACGGAACGACGACCAATCGATGGATCGGAAGCCTCATCATGCGCCGGCAGTTCATCTCGCACGTGATCAGCGTGGTTGCGGTCGCAGCGCTCGCATTCATCCCAGTCCAGGCTGCCGACAATTCCGCAATCAAGGACAAGGCATCCGTCTGCGCCGGCTGTCACGGTGAGAACGGCGTTTCGCAGACGGAGAACATTCCATCGCTGGCCGGCCAGCCCGATCAGTTCATCCAGTGGCAGCTGGTGTTCTTCCGCGCCGGCTCGCGCAAGAACGACCAGATGCAGCCGATCGCGGAGGAGATCACCAACGAGGACATCCGCAATTTCGGCGCCTATTTCTCGCAAATGACGCCACCGAAGGCAGCGTCAGACGACGATCCGGAGCTGTCGAAGAAGGGCGCCGAGGTCGCCGTCGGCCGCCGCTGCGCCTCATGCCACACCGACGGGTTTGCCGGCACCAAGGCGGTGGCGCGGCTCGCTGGCCAGCGCGAGGAATATCTCGTCAAGGCGCTGCACGACTACAAGGCGGGCGCGCGCGTCGGCGGCGGCGTCGCGGCGATGGCCGATGTCGCCTATCACATGAGCGACGAGGAAATCACGGCAGTCTCGCATTATCTGGCGAATTTCAAATAGCAACGAGGTCGTTGCGTCAAACTCTGCTGGTCGTCCCGGGCTCGCGCTGCGCGCGCCTCGGGACGACACCGAATGTGTGGCTACTACCTACCCCGCCCGCTGCCTCTCATACGCCTTCAGATGCGTGTACGCGATGCGAAGCTTCGGCACCGGCACCTTGGCGGCATCGGCGCGCGCGATGAGGTCGCCGATGACGTGATCGGCCTCGACCGGCAGGCCCGCCTTGATGTCGCGGAACATCGACGCCGTCATCGGCGAGCCCTCGGCGGTGAGGTTGCCTTTCACCCGCTCGAAGAACGGGCCACCCGGCGGGTAGCCGGACGCCGTGGCCACGGCGCTGGTCTCGTCGAGCATGCCGAGCAGGAAGTCCCGGCCGCCGGGCGCGGCGAGGATGTTGCCGACGGAGGTGCGCATCAGGCTGGTGCTTGCCGCGAGCGAGGAGAGGAACACCCACTTCTCCCACATGTCCTGCATGATGTTCTGGCTGGCAGACGCGCCATTGATGCCGCTCTTGAAGGCCTCGTCGATCGCCTTGACGCGATCCGACAGCTTGCCGTCGCGCTCGCCGTAATTGAGCGACTGCATCGGTTGGAGCTGCACCACCTCGCGCTTCTCGTTCAGCGTCGCGGCGATGGCGCACAGCCCGCCGAGCACCCGCTCCTTGCCGAATCTGGCATCGAGGATGTCGAGATGCTTCATGCCGTTGAGCGTGGGGATGATCGATGTGTTCGGCCCGACCGCGGGGGCGAACGATTTGATGGCGTCGTCGAGGTCGAACGCCTTGCAGCTGAGCAGCACGACGTCGAACTTGTCCTTGAGCGCGTCGGCCTGCACGGTCGGCGGATTCTTCAAGGTCACGTCGCCGTTCGGGCTCTTGATGACGAGGCCGTCGCTCGCAAGCTCGCCGGCGCGGCGCGGCCGGACCAGGAAGGTAACGTCGCGGCCGGCCTGTAACAGCCTGCCACCAAAATAGCCGCCGATGGCGCCCGCGCCGACCACGAGGATACGCATGGGATATTCCTTTTTGTTGCTATTGGCGGTCCATCTATAGTCGTCATTGCGGGCTAAGCGAAGCAATCCAGAATGCTGGCGCGATCACATTCCGTCGTCGGCGAAGGAGGGTCTACTTCTCCAGCACCATCTCCTCGACCTCGCGCAACTGCTCCTTGCCGAAGAACATCTCGTTGCCGACGAAGAAGGTCGGCGAGCCGAACGCGCCGCGGGCGACCGCCTCCTCGGTGTTCTTGATCAGCTTGCCCTTCACCTCCGGTTCCTGCGCGCGGGCGAACAACTTTTGCGCATCGAGGCCGGAAGACGTCAGCGCCTTTGCCGCGATCTCGGGATCGTCCATCTTCTTCGGTTCGCGCCACATGTGGTGAAACGCGGCCTCGACATATTTCTCGAACACGCCCTCGAGCTGCGCCGCGATCGCGGTTCGCATCAGGTTCAGCGTGTTGACGGGGAAGAAGGGGTTCATGACGTAAGGCTGCACCTTGAAGCGCTTGATGAAGCGCTCGGTCTCGACCTGATGGAATTCGCGCTTGTTCTTGATGCCGGCGAGTGTCTCGGCCGGCGATTTGTTGTTGGTCGACTTGAAGATGCCGCCGAGCAGGATCGGCACATATTCGAATTTGACGCCGATCCGCTGCTCGATTGCCGGGATCGCCAGATGGCTGAGATAGGCGTTCGGGCTGCCGAAATCGAACAGGAATTGCGGGGCTGTGCGGGGCAAGTTCGTTCTCCCTGGAGGCGCTTTTTTGGCATTGTGGCGCAGGCTGCGCCACAGGTCCATCGTTTAATGACGGCCATAATACTTTGACGGTCAGATCAGGCGCCGGATTGCCCGCTTGCGCCACACCAGAAGGTAATAGCCCATCTGCAAGAGGAACATGGCGCAGAACACGATGGGATATGCGGCCCACACGCCCTCGAGGCCGACGGTGCGGCTGAGGATGATCGCAGCCGGCAACTCGATCGCGACGACCGCGAAGATCGAGAGCAGCATGGGCGTGAAGGCGACACCGGCAGCACGCATCGCGCCCGAAAACACCGTGGCCAGACCGAACGGCACCGAGCTCCACAAGGCGATGTCGAGCAATTCCTTCGCCAGATCGAGCACGGCGCCGTCGGTGATGAAGATGCCGAGCACGGCGCGTGGTGCGAGATGGATCAGCGCGACCAGCCCGCCGGTCAGGGCGATGTTGAACGCAAGTCCGGTGCGCACGATGCCGTCGAGCCGTGTCCTGTCGCCGCCGCCGACGGCCTGGGCGCCGAGGATCGAGACCGCGATCGAAATCGACATCGCCGTGAACTGCGTGTAACCCATCACCTGGTTGACGGCGCCATAGGCGGCCGTGGCGTTCGAGCCAAAACCGTTGACGAGTCCGAGCAGCACCAATTCGGCGATCGCCATCACCATCATGCCGATCGCGCTCGGCAGCCCGATGCCGAGGATTTTTCCGAGCATGGCTCTGTTGAGCCGGAGATGACGCAGCAATGCAGCGTCCGGTGCGAGCGCATGCTTCTCCCGCAGCAAGTAAACGGCCAGCACGAGCAGCGTCAGTGCGTTCGCGATTGCCGCCGCCCATGCCGGGCCGGTGATGCCGACGGCCGGCAATCCGAACGTGCCGCGGATCAGCATCGGCGTCAGGATCAGGCCGATCGTGGTCGACAAGGCCAGCGCCAACAGCGGCCTCAGCGCGTCGCCGACGCCGCGGATCATTGCCGTCATCAGCAGGAAGACGAAGCCGAGCGGCATGGTGAACAGCATGATGCGGGCATACGCGCTGGCCTGGTCGAGAATGTCAGCGGGCGTCGCGAGCATCGTCATCAATTGCCGGCTGAAGATCCCGCCGACCAGCGCAACCGACATCGACAGCAGCAGGCCGACCGCGAGCGTCGTGCCGGCGACGCTTGTAATCTTGCCGTGCTCGCCCGCGCCAAAAGCCTGGCCGATCAGCACGGTGGCGCCGGTGCTGAGGCCCATGACGAAAGCGAACAGGAAGAACATCACCGGGAAGAACGCCGACACCGCCGCCAGTGCGTCGACGCCGATCATCTGGCCGAGATAGACATTGCTGACGGTGCCGAACAGCGATTGCAACGCATTGCTCAGCATCAATGGCGCGAGGAAGCGGAGGAACGTGGTCCAGTGTGGCTTTGGAGCAGACATTGGCTGGGCCTTTCATCAGGGCGTGCGAAGCCGTTGCCGCGCAAATGCGCGGCTTGGGCCGTCGATGGGGTGGAGAGAGGAGCGCCGCGCCTAAGCGCGGTCGCTGTAGGCGAGTTTGACGATGTGGTCGCGGATATCAGTCGGCCACTCGGCTATCAGGCCGGTGAAGCGTCGCCGGTCATCGGCGAACAGCGCGCGCGAGGCTTCCTCGAATTGCGGCAAATTGCCCGCCATGGTCGACATGAAGTGATAGGCCGCATCGCGCGCCTGCCGCGCGCGGTCCTTGTCGCCGCTGGCGCGCCTCGCCTCGTCGACGAGCCTCCGCAATGCGACCGAGGCGCCGCCCGGCTGCGCGCCGAGCCACTCCCAGTGCCGCGGCAGCAGGGTCACCTCGCGCGCGACCACGCCGAGCTTCGGCCGACCGCGTCCGCGCGGCTCGGCTGGCTCTGCGGTCACCTCAACCGGGGGCGGGACAAGCTTCGCGAGGCGCGCCAGCACCTCGCGGTCCCCGCCGCGCAGATCGAAGTCAATCGATCGGCCCGTGGCGTCCTCGAAGATGATGATGGGCTCGTCCGGCCGCGGCGCCACCCGCTTGACGACCAGCGCGACCTCGCCTGCCGGCCCGGACACCAGGCGCCGCTGGCCCTGGAAGGCGGTGAAAATCTTCTGCATTGGAAGCATTGCCATTTTGACGACGTTGGCAATTTAATACCCGGGTAAATTATCGACGTCAATATACCCGGGTGAAAATATCGCACCCGACGGCTCGACATTGTGTTCTTGGGCTGGCACGAACGCCCCGCCAACCGACCACGCCTAGCCCGGGGACCCCACGATGCTGACCGTTCACCACCTCAACAATTCGCGCTCCCAACGCGTGCTGTGGCTGCTCGAAGAGCTGGGCGTGCCCTATGAGATCGTGCGCTACCAGCGCCAGCCGGACATGCGCGCGCCGAAGGAGCTGCGCGCCATCCACCCGCTCGGCAAGTCGCCGGTCATCACCGACAGCGGCAACACCATCGCCGAGTCAGGCGCGATCATCGAATATCTCCTTGCCACCTCCGGCAACGGCCGGCTGATTCCGCCGCCGAACACGCCGGAGCGGCTGCGCTTCACCTATTGGCTGCACTATGCGGAAGGCTCGGCGATGCAGCCGCTGCTGCTGAAGCTGCTGTTCACGCTGATGCCGAAGCGCGCGCCGGCGCTGCTTCGCCCGCTGGTGCGCAAAGTCTGCAACCAGGCGCTGACCGCGCTGGTCAATCCGCAGCTCAAGCAACACATGGATTACTGGGAAGGCGAGCTCGCGAAGAGCGAATGGTTCGCCGGCAACGAGTTCACCGCCGCCGACATCCAGATGAGCTTCCCGCTGGAAGCGGCGCAAGCGCGTGGCGGCCTGGAGCAGGGCCATCCCAGGGCGATGGCCTTCCTGGAGCGCATTCATGCCCGCCCGGCCTATGCGCGCGCGCTGGAGAAGGGTGGGCCGTATCAGGTGGGGCGTTAAGCCACTCTTGTCATTCCGGGGCATGCGAAGCACGAACCCGGAAATCTCGAGACCTCAGGTGCGCAATTACGCACCAGAGTTCGCGCTCGCGTGCCCCGGGATGACCGCCAAAAACTAATCCGCGTGCAAAACGCGTCCGCGCGTCTCCGGCAGCGCAAACGCGGCGATGAAGAACACTGCATAGGCTACCACCGCGAACATCGCGATCGCATTCGCGAGCGACGTCGTCGCCGACAGCGCGCCGACGAGGAACGGAAACAGCGCGCCGATGCCGCGGCCGAAATTGTAGCAAAAGCCCTGACCGGAGCCGCGCAGCCGCGTCGGATAGAGCTCCGTCAGGAACGCGCCGATCCCTGAGAAATAGCCGGAGGCGAAGAACCCGAGCGGGAAGCCGAGCACCCACAGGATCTCGTTGGTCAGCGGCAGCTGCGTGTAGAGCAGCACCACCGCCATCGCGCCGATCGAGAAGATCAGGAACAGATTGCGCCGACCGATCCGATCGGCGAGCCAGGCGCCGGTGAGATAGCCGATGAAGGAGCCAATGATCAGCGTCGACAGATAGCCGGTCGAGCCGACGATCGACAGATGCCGCTCCTTCGTCAAAAACTGCGGCACCCAGAAGGTGATGGCGTAATAGCCGCCCTGGCAGCCCGTCGCCATCAGCGACGCAAGCACCGTGGTCTTCATGATCGGGAAGGTGAAGATCTCCCAGAGCTTCGGATGACTGCCGGTTTCCGCGTGCCTGGCGCGTGCCTCGGCCGCGATCTCCGGCTCGGTCACGGAGCGGCGGATGTAGAACACCAGCAGTGCCGGCAGCGCGCCGATCACGAACATCCAGCGCCAGGCCGTCTCCGCCGGCAGGATCGAGAACAGGATCGCCTGCGACAGTACGGCGAGGCCCCAGCCGACCGCCCAGCCGGACTGCACCGAGCCGACCGCGCGCCCGCGATATTGCGGCCGGATCGCCTCGCCCATCAGCACGGCGCCCGCGGCCCATTCGCCGCCGAAGCCGAGGCCGAGCACGGCGCGTGCGATCAGGAGCTGGTCGAAATTCTGCACGACGGCGCAGACCAGCGAGAAGAACGAGAACCAGATGATGGTGATCTGCAGCGTCCTGACCCGGCCGACATGATCGGAGAGATAGCCGCCGAGCCAGCCGCCGATGGCGGACGCCAGCAGCGTCACAGTGCCGGCGAGGCCTGCGGAGGCCGCATCGACCTTCCACAGCGCGATGATGGTGCCGATCACCAGCGGATAGATCATGAAGTCCATGCCGTCGAGCGCCCAGCCCGCGGCGCAGGCCCAGAACGTCCGCCGCTCCGGCGGGTTCATGTCTCGGTAGAACGCGAGAAGGCTGGTGTCCTCGATCTCGGCGCGTTCGATACGCTGGTTCGGATCGGCTGTCGTCATGTGCGTTTCCCCGGCAGTTTCTTGTCGCCGCGGTGGTAGCACGCGCCTCGGCCTGAGCAAGCGGGCGCGCGCTCCCTTGCCATGCAGCGCCGCGTTTACTGTCCTACGGCTTCCGCGCCGCGCGTGCGCGGATCGGGCGCGCCGAGGAGCCCGTTCGGCGTCACGAGAATCGAATTGGCCGACGTCTGCCCCATCGGCTCGACGATGACGTGGTCCATGGCCTTGAGCGCGGACAGGACCTCGTCGGAGAAGCCGCGCTCGACGCGCACTTCGTCCGGCAGCCATTGATGATGCAGCCGCGGCGTGGCGACGGCAGCGGCGACGTCCATTTTGTAATCGAGGACGTTGACGATCACCTGGAGCACGGTGGAGATGATGCGGCTGCCGCCGGGCGAACCCGTCACCAGCACCGGCTTGCCGTCCTTCAGGACAATGGTTGGCGACATCGAGGAGAGCGGCCGCTTGCCGGGGCCGGGTAGATTGGGCTCGTAGCCGACGAGGCCGTAGGCCTTGGAGGCACCAACCGCCGCGGTGAAATCGTCGAGCTCGTTGTTGAGCAGCACGCCGGTGCCTTCGGCGACGAGGCCGACCCCGTAGCTGAAATTCAGCGTGTAGGTGTTGCTGACCGTATTGCCGCGGCTGTCGACGACCGAAAAATGCGTGGTGTTGCTGCCCTCGCGCAGCGCGTCGACGGCTGAGGCCAGTTGCTTCGACGGCGTGGCGCGATCGGCGGAGATGCCTGCACGCAGCCTGGCTGCATAGTCCTTCGATGTGAGAGTCTCGATCGGCGCGTTGACGAAAGCGGGATCGCCGAGATAGCGCGCGCGATCCGCATAGGCGCGCTTCATGGCCTCGATCAGGAGATGCAGCGAGGCCGGCGATCCCTGCTTCAGGTCGCCGAGCTGAAAGCCTTCGAGGATGTTGAGCGTCTCCACCAGCACCACGCCGCCGGAGGACGGCAGCGGCATCGAGACGATGTCGTAGCCGCGATAGCTTCCGCGCGCCGGCGTGCGGATCACGGGCTGATAGGCCTTCAGGTCGGCCGTCGTCATGATGCCGCCAGCGTCGGACAGCGCCTTGGCGAGCTTGTCGGCAACCGGGCCCTCGTAGAAGCCGCGCGGCCCCTGTGCGGCGACGGCCGACAGCGTATCGGCAAGATCGCCCTGCACCAGTCGATCACCTTCGCCGAGCGAGCTGCCGTCCGGTCGTGAAAAGATCTTCGCCGACGAAGGCCAGCGCGCGAGACGCCGATGCCAGCCCGGCAGGCTGTCGGCGATGTCGTCGCTGACGACGAATCCGCCGCGGGCGAGCCCGATCGCGGGCTCGAGCAGTTGGGCCAGCGTGAACTGGTCCGAGCCGTATTTCTCCAAGGCCAGCGCCAGGCCTGCGACGGTGCCGGGCACGCCGACGCCGAGCGCGGAATCGCGCGACTTCGCGGCATCGGGCTTGCCGTCGGGACCCAGGAAGATTTCCGGCGTTGTCGCTGCCGGCGCGATCTCGCGATAGTCGATCGCGATGTCCTCGTTGCGCTCGGCGGAATGGATCACCATGAAGCCACCGCCGCCGATATTGCCGGCGCGCGGATAGGTCACCGCCATCGCAAACCCGGTCGCGACCGCGGCATCGACCGCATTGCCGCCACGCCGCAGGATGTCGGCGCCGACCTGCGCGGAGATCTTCTCCTGCGCCACCACCATGCCGCGCTCGGCGGCAACGGCGTGCACCGTATCGAGCGGCGGCGGAACATAGGCCCGCCGGGCATCCTGCGCGGTTGCAGGCGCAAGTCCGAACGCCAGAGTGGCCAGGAAGGCGACAAATGTCCGCCGGGTCCAATATGACGACATTATCGAATTTCCGCCGTGGTCTCGGGCCGGTTCACAAGCCTCTCCTTAAGCTATACCGTTTGCGCCAAGAGGGACAAAACTGTTCGTGATGAGGACTTCGGAATGACGACGATCGCCCCCGATGTGCGCATGGCCGGCGTGCAGCGGACCTATCCGCCGCGTGCGGCTGTCGTCAGCTGGATCTTCTTCGACTGGGCCGCGCAGCCCTATTTCACGTTGATCACGACCTTCGTGTTTGCGCCCTATTTCGCCACCAGTGTTGCGCCGGATCCTGCCACGGGCCAATCACTGTGGGGCTTCGCAATGGCGGCTGCGGGGCTCGCCATCGCACTGCTGTCGCCGGTGCTCGGGGCCATCGCGGATGCGTCCGGCCGCAGGAAGCCATGGATCGCAGGGTTCGGCGCGCTGCTGGTGCTGGCGTCCTGCACGCTGTGGATCGGCAAGCCCGGTGATCCCTCGGTCATTCCGCCGCTGCTCACGGCGGTGGCGCTCGCCAGCGTCGGTGCGGAATTTGCCACCGTCTTCAACAATGCGATGATGCCGACCCTGGTGCCGCCGGAGCGGATCGGCAGGCTCTCCGGCACCGGCTGGGCCACGGGCTACATCGGCGGTATCGTCAGCCTGATCATCGTGCTCGGCTTCCTCGCTGCCAATCCCGAGACTGGCCGAACGCTGCTCGGATTTACGCCACTGTTCGGGCTCGATCCCGTCAGTCATCAGGGCGATCGCATCGTCGGACCGCTGACCGGGCTGTGGTTCATCATCTTCGTGACGCCGTTATTCCTGTTCACGCCGGATTATCCGGCGAAGCTGCCGGTGCGTGAGGCGCTGCGCGAGGGCCTGCTGGAGCTCAAGCAATCGATCAAGGGACTGCCACAGCAGAAATCGCTCGCGGCGTTCCTGCTCGCCAACATGATCTACACCGACGGCCTGGTGTCGCTGTTCGCGTTCGGCGGCATTTACGCGGCCGGGACCTTTGGCTGGCACACGATCCAGATCGGCAGCTTCGGCATCATGCTCGCGATTGCCGGCACGTTCGGCGCGTGGCTTGGCGGCAAGCTGGACGATCATCTCGGGCCGAAGCGCGTCATCGCCGGCAGCCTGCTGGTGCTGCTGCTGTCGGTGGCGGCGATCCTTCTGGTCGACAAGGACAGCGTGTTGTTCGTCAAGGTGACGCCGCCGGAAGCAGGCGCGCCGCTGTTCTCGAGCGCGGCCGAGCGCGCCTATCTGGTGCTGGGTTGTCTGATCGGTGCCGCCGGCGGCCCGCTTCAGGCCGCCTCGCGCACGCTGCTGATCCGCCTCGCGCCAAAGGATCGCATCGCGCAGTATTTCGGCCTGTTCGCGCTGACCGGGAAGGTTACGTCCTTCATCGGCCCGTTGCTGATCGGCATGATCACCGCCGCGACCGCGAGCCAGAAGGCGGGTATGGCGGTGCTGGTGGTGTTCTTCGTTGCGGGGCTGGGGCTATTAGTGCGGGTGCGGGATTAGCCCCACTACGATCACACCCCATCATTGCGAGGAGCGAAGCGACGAAGCAATCCAGACTTCCTCTGCGGAAAGATTCTAGATTGCTTCGCTGCGCTCGCAATGACCGGGTCGATAGGATCGTCGTGGCTCTTGCGGCCCGCTCCGACCATCGGTTCAGTGCCTGAAGTGCCGCGTGCCCGTGAACACCATGGCGATGCCGTGCTCGTCGGCGGCCTTGATCACCTCGTCGTCGCGCATGGAGCCGCCGGGCTGCACCACGGCGGTGGCGCCGGCCTCGATGCAGGCCAGCATGCCGTCGGCGAACGGGAAGAATGCATCCGACGCGACGACAGAACCTTTTGTAAGCGGCTCGGCGATCTTCAGCTCGGCGGCCGCATCTTGCGCCTTGCGCGCTGCGATCCGGGCTGAATCCACCCGGCTCATCTGTCCCGCGCCGATGCCGACGGTGGCGAGATCCTTGGCATAGATGATGGTGTTGGACTTGACGTGTTTTGCGACCCGGAACGCGAACTTGAGATCGCGCATCTCGGCATCGGTCGGCGCGCGTTTGGTGACGACCTTGAACGTCATGTCGTCGACCACGGCGTTGTCGCGGCTCTGCACGAGCAGGCCGCCGGCGACCGTCTTGGCCGTGAGGCCGGGCGCGCGCGGGTCGGGCAGACTGCCGGCGAGCAGCAGGCGCAGGTTCTTCTTCCCGCCGATGATGGCGATCGCTTCCTCGGTCGCGTCGGGCGCGATGATCACCTCGGTGAAGATTTTGGTGATCTCGCGCGCGGTGTCGGCGTCGAGCGCGCGGTTCATCGCGATGATGCCGCCGAACGCCGAGGTGGAATCGCAGGCCAGCGCCCTGCGATAGGCCTCGACGAGGTTCGCACCTTCGGCGACGCCGCAGGGATTGGCATGCTTGACGATGACGCAGGCGGCAGTGCGCTTGGCGTCGAATTCGCCGATGCATTCATAGGCCGCATCGGTGTCGTTGATGTTGTTGTAGGAGAGCTCCTTGCCCTGGAGCTGCCGCGCGGTCGAGACGCCCGGGCGCTTGTCCGGCGTCGCGTAGAAGGCCGCGGTCTGGTGCGGGTTCTCGCCATAGCGCAGCGACTGGATCAGCCGACCGCCGAAGGCGCGGAAGTCGGGCGCGTCGATCTCGAGCTGCCGGTTGAACCAGTTCGAGATCGCGGCGTCGTAGGCCGCGGTGCGCGCATAGGCCTTCGCGGCGAGACGCCGGCGCAGCTTCAGCGTGGTGGCGCCGTCGTTGGTGGCGAGTTCGTCGAGCACGGCCTTGTAGTCGTCGGCCTCGACCACGACCGCAACGTCGTCGTGATTCTTGGCGGCGGCGCGGATCATCGCGGGGCCGCCGATGTCGATGTTCTCGATGCAATCCTCGAAGCCCGCGCCTTTGTCGACCGTCGCTTCGAACGGATACAGATTGACGACGAGCAGATCGATCGGCGCGATGCCGTGCGCCTTCATCGCCTCGGCATGTTCCTTGTTGTCGCGGATCGCGAGCAGGCCGCCGTGCACTTTCGGATGCAGCGTCTTGACGCGGCCATCCATCATTTCGGGGAAACCGGTGAGGTCGGAGACGTCCTTCACCTTGAGACCGGCAGCAGCGATGGCCTTGGCGGTGCCGCCGGTGGAAACCAACTCGACATCATGTGCGGCAAGCGCCTTGGCGAATTCGATCAGGCCGGTCTTGTCGGAAACGGAAAGCAGGGCACGGGTAACGCGGCGGGGATGGTCAGTCACGAGCAAGATCCTCTGCTAACGGAGTGTCTATGCCCAGGCGCGCGGCTGATATGTCCCGCGCTTCCCGATGGTGCTCCATCCAAGGTCGCCAGTCGCGCGAGCGAGGGCTCGATAGCAGCTTTTGGCGCTCGTCTCAACGGGTAGATAGGGCCGGATTACGCCTGTTTACAGCGGAAGTTCCGGCTCGCGCCTGGCGTTGCGGCGGGCATTGGTGACGGCCGGCGAGGCGGTGGAGCGGATAAAGCTCCAGCGGATCGAAGGGGACTGCCGTGCGTCCTGGCGGATCACGATCTGGGCAGTGCGGCGCGGGCCGTCATTGCCGGCCAGGAACACGCTGTCCTCGAGGTCCACCTTGTCGTCGAGCGCCTCGAAGGTCCAGACGTCGCGGTTCGGCAGCACCAGCATGACGCCGCGGGCATCCGACAGCCGGCTCGCCTTCACAGCCGGATGTAGATGAAAGCGCAGCGCGAAATCGGCATCGGCGCCCTTGAAGCGACCGCCCTGCGGCGGCGACAGCGTGTCCTCTCCATCGATGCGCGCGCCGTCATTGGTGATCATCAGCACGCGGCGATGGATCGCGCCGAATCTGGAGAGATAGCCGTCATGCGAGGTGGTGAGCAGCGTGCCGTCCTGCACGACCTCGCGATAGCTCTCGACCTGGACCGGACCGCTGGTGACGGGCGAGCCGTGCAGGAGCCGCTTCATCGCCGACATCTCGACGAACTGGCATGACGACGTGTCGCGATAGGCCAGCGTCGAATGCGCGGCGGTGCCACGGGCGAACGGCCGCCAATTGTCGCGGCCCGTGGTCGGCATGCCGCAATTGGTGACGATGCGGCTGCTGCCGGAGGACAATTCGAAGGACAGGCAGCCGGCATGGGCGTCGTGGCTGACGCCGGCCGGCGGCGGCGGGCCGGTGTCGATGATCAACGTGGTCTGGCCGGCATCGAGGCGCTGGAAGCCGGTATGCGGCATGTTCGCCATCGGCGCTCCGTGGGTGTCGTCATAGGCGAGCAGCGTCGCGAGCAGGTCGGAAGGCGTGGCGCTCATGCCGTTGAACAGCGCGAAATTGCCGTCTCCGTGGCGGAAGAAGCGCAGCATCGGCATCATGCGGTCGATGGCATTGAGCAGCGCCGGCGGCGGCGCGATGTTGCGCGCGGCAAAGGTCTGGCGCAGCGGCAGGAGGTCGATCAGGAGCTCGATGAGCGCGCCCGGATTGCGCGAGATGTGGCCGCCATCGGGCAGGATCTGCCGCTGCAATTCGTCCGAGAGTTTCTTCGAGGCGCTGCGGATGTGACGCGCCTGGTTGGCGAGGCACAACGCCGAATAGCACAGCGCGATCAGCACCTGCAGCTTCGGCACCCCGTCGGGGATGTCGACCATGGTGTAGCGCAGGAAGCGGATCTCGCGTGCGAGCGCGCGCAAATAGCGACGGTAGAATTTGTTGTCGGTGTCGTTGAGCACCAGCGGCGCCTGTGACAGCAGCGAGATCACGCGCCGCGCCAGCACGTCGGCGCGACGCGCGACGGGGCGGCGCTTGTTGGCGGGGTTGGCGATCCAGTCCTCGACCAGCGCGCGCGCATTGGCCCGCGTCAGCGCGGTGTCGGCAGCGCGCAAATGGCGCAGCCAGCCGAAGCCGAGCAGTGCGACCTCCCAATCCTCCGACGGCGGCTCGAGATCGAAGATCGAGCGACCGTGGCAATTGACGATCTTGCCGGCGAAGACGAAGCGGCCGGCATAGATCTCGGCGGCGCGGGTCGCATCCGCGGTGCGTAAATCATGCGGCGCGATGATCAGCCGGTCGGTGCGGCCGGGCCAGACCCGCGACAGCGCGACCGAGCCGCCACTCGCGCGCGCGAGCATGTTCCGCGCGAAGCGGTTCATGACCAGCGTCGAGATACGTCTGCGTTGAGCGACCGACACGCCTTGCCTTGAAGGGGGAGAGAGGATTCCGACGAATCCCTATTAATCCCAAAATCGGCCGCCTGACACCACCCTGAACGGCGCGAATCAGCGTCGGGATTGCAAAAACCAGTGCAAAATCAGGATTTAACGAGCCGGCTTGCAAAGAATCCATCGAGCCCGCCGAGCCTGGGATCGGCGTTCGGCAGATGGCTCGGCAGGGTGCGCAGGTCGCCATCGGCAGTGATGATCTCGCTAAGACCGGCGAGCTCGGAAGCATCGATCGGGACGCGGCGAAGCGAGGGCTCCGTGGCCAGCAGCGCGGCCACGGCCTGCTCGCCTTCCTCGGGTTCCAGCGAACAGGTGCAGTACACCAGCGTGCCGCCGGGCTTGAGCAGCGAGACGGATTTCTTCAGCAGCCGCTGCTGGAGCGCGGTCAGGGCGGCGATGTCCGATTCCTGCCGGAGCCAGGCGACGTCGGGATGACGGCGGATGGTGCCGGTCGAGGTGCAGGGCGCGTCGATCAGGATGCCGTCGAAACCTTCGGCAGGGCCGGCCCACTCCACCGCGTCGGCGACGACGGTCTCGGCCTGGAGCGACAGCCGCGCCAGATTCTCCCGCAGCCGCGCCACACGGACAGGCGAGCGGTCGATCGCCGTGACCTGCGCGCCTGATAGCGCCAGTTGCGCGGTCTTGCCGCCGGGCGCGGCGCAGAGATCGGCGATGGACTTGCCCTTGATGTCGCCGAACAGCCGGGCAGGCAATGCGGCGGCGGCGTCCTGCACCCACCATTGTCCCTCGGCGAAGCCGGGCAGCATGGTCACTGAGCCGTGCAGCAGCATCCGCACCGTCCCGGTCGGCAGCGTCTCGCCATGCAGGCGGCTCGCCCATTGTCCGGCGTCCGACTTCACGGTCAGATCGAGCGACGGCTCATGGCCGAGCGCCAGCGCCATGTCCCTCGCGGCGTTCTCGCCATAATGCGCGCTCCAGCGCGAAAGCAGCCAGGGCGGCAGATCCAGCGATTGCGCCGCGACCTCGTCGATCAGCGCCTTGCCCTCGCGCGCGCAGCGGCGCAGCACGGCATTGACGAGACCCGCATAACGGGCTGCGCGTCGGTCGGATTGCACGAGGCGGACGGAGAGATCGACGGCAGCGTGATCGGGCACGTCCATCCAGAGGATCTGGGCGGCGCCGATCAGGAGCGCGCTCTGCGCGCGCGGTGCGTCGGAGGGAATGCCCTTGTCGAGCAGGCGGGACAGCACATGGCCAAGCGTGCCGAGCCGGCGCAGCACGGTCGCAACCAGGCGGCGCATCAGTGCGCGGTCGCGGTCGGCCAGCGTCTTCAGTCCGGGATGGGCGCCGCCGCCGTCGAGCTGGTCGTCGAGCGTGCGGTGCTTGTGCAGCACGCCGTCGATGATGTCGGCGGCAATCCGCCGTGCCGCGAGACCAGGCACTTCGGATGGTGGGGCGAAACGTTGAGATGGCATGCGGAAGCAAGGTTCTGAGCGAGCGGCAGTTCCGCCGCTATGGCGCATGCCTAGAGAATTCGATCTGTGGCACGCGAATATGCCAAATGTAAGAATGGCGTCTCGCGTTTGCAGCCCGCCATGACCATTTCAGCAATGCGATTTTGGACCTCGCATGCCCCGTGATCTTGCGCTAGGGAGCGCCGACATGAGTGACCAACCCTCCGTTCCTGATCGCAAGCAGCTCCCGCCAGCTGCCCAGCGTGCGTTGGCCGAGGCCGACGCGCGCCGGCAGGCGGCTGCTGCGGCTCATGCCGAAGCGGGGCCCAAGGAATTGCAGGGACCGAAGGGGCCTGAGCCCACCCGTTACGGGGATTGGGAGCGCAAAGGCATTGCCTCCGATTTTTGAGCTGCAGATCCGGCATACCCTCGTCTTCCTACGTACTCTCCTCTTGAGGCACCTTGCCGGTTCGGCCGACTCAGCCGTAGCGTCTGCGCATGCCGCGCTTCGAGCCCAGCCCTCCACATCGGCGGTCCTACAGCGGCTCGCCCTTTGGCCGCCGCTTCTCCGGTTTGCTCCCGTGGATGTTCGTGGTCGGCGTCGCCGTCGCGATCGTGCTGACGTTCCGGCACGGAACCAACTGGCCCATTCCGCATGCGAATGACGGCCGGTCGCAGGACGTCGAGATCGTCCTGCAGCAGTCCGGCAACGCCAATGCACGCCAGCCGGTCGATGTCATCCGCACCATCGACGGCGATACTTTTCTCGCACGCGTGCTCCAGCGCAACGGCCGCGATCTCGTCGTGCGGGTTCGCCTTCGCGGCATTGACGCGCCGGAGATGAAAGCATCCTGTCAGGATGAACTGGACAAGGCCAAGGCCGCGACCGCCGCGCTGCGCGATTTGCTCGGCCAGGGTGACGTGACCATCAGCAATCTCGGAGCCGACAAATACGGCCGCGTTCTCGCCGACTCGCCACCAGGCGCACCGCCAACGTGTCCGCGGCGCTGCTCGCCGGCGGCTACGCGCGGAGCTACGATGGCGGCCACCGCGACGGCTGGTGCGCGCGGAGCAGACGCTTCTGGTAACAAAAAAGCCGCGTCGTTCGACCCGGCTTTTTCGATTCTCTGCGATCCTGGCGATCAGCGCGTCACGACAACCGTCGTGCCGACGGAGACGCGGCTGTAGAGATCGGTGATGTCGTCGTTGAGCATGCGGATGCAGCCATAGGAGACGAAGCCGCCGACCGAGCCCGGCACGTTGGTGCCGTGGATGGCATATTCGCCGCCGGCCAGAGTCATGGCGGCAACGCCCATCGGGTTGCGCGGCGAGCCGCCGGGAATGACGTCGGGTAGCTGCGGCTTGTCGCGCTTGACCTCGGCGGGCGGCGACCAGGCCGGGTTGCGATACTTGCCGTCGATGCGGGTGGTGCCGGCCCACTGCTTGCCGGACCTGCCGACGCCGACCGGGTAGCGCACGGCGTGACCGCTATCGAGGATGAGGTAGAGCTTGCGCTCGTTGGTCTTCACCACGATGGTGCCCGGCGAATAGTCGCCTGGATGCGCTCCCACCAGCTCCGGCCGTGCCTCGGCTGCCGTCGACATCACGACCCCTGCCCCGATGGTGGCGGCGACCGCCACAGCAATCCTCATCGACATCAATGCCTCCCTTCCGTTGGCCCGAACGGGTCGTCCAATCTACGCAAAATACCCGGCAACGGCCCGGCTCGCCCACACAGTATTGACCGCGCCCGTTAACCGGATGGTTTCCAAGCGTGGCCGCCCAGGGCCAGCCAATCGGTGAACAAAGGAAATGTTGGAAATAAAGTAAATGACCTGAAAACAACACTGGAGGGAAAGATGCGGCCACGCCGCCGCGCGCCCTGACAAGAGCGTGAGGATATGAATGGCTGTTGTTTCAGGCAGATCAACGCGAACCGCGGGTCGTGTCCCGGACAAGGCGCAGCACGAAGTGACGCGACGCAGCGCGGGGACCCAGGAGGCCGCAGGATCTGCCGTCGGGCCCAGCTCGGCAGCGCACCGCTGAAGGAGCGCTGCGCTGCGTCCGGGGCACGAGATCGGCCTTATGCCGACTTCTTGTTCTGCCGGTTCTTGACGAGATCGTCGACCACGGCGGGATCGGCGAGGGTTGAGGTGTCGCCCAGGCTGCCCGGCTCGTCCTCGGCGATCTTGCGCAGGATGCGACGCATGATCTTGCCGGAGCGGGTCTTGGGCAGGCTAGGGGCGAACTGGATCTGGTCGGGCGAGGCGATCGGGCCGATCTCCTTGCGCACCCAGGTCACGAGTTCTTTCCGCAGATCGTCGGTCGGCTGCACGCCGGCCATCAGCGTGACATAGGCGTAGATGCCCTGGCCCTTGATGTCGTGCGGGAAGCCGACCACCGCTGCCTCCGACACCTTCTCATGCGCAACCAGCGCACTCTCGACTTCCGCGGTGCCCATGCGATGGCCGGAGACGTTGATGACGTCGTCGACGCGGCCGGTGATCCAGTAATAGCCGTCGGCATCGCGTCGGCAGCCGTCGCCCGTAAAATACTTGCCCTTGTAGGTCGAGAAGTAGGTCTGCTCGAAGCGCGCGTGATCGCCATAGACCGTGCGCATCTGGCCCGGCCATGACCGCGTGAGACAGAGATTGCCGGTGGTCTCACCTTCCAGCACCTTGCCGTCGGCATCGACGATTTCAGGCACCACGCCGAAGAACGGCTGCGTCGCCGAACCCGGCTTGAGTTTCGTCGCGCCCGGCAGCGGCGTGATCAAAATGCCGCCGGTCTCGGTCTGCCACCAGGTGTCGACGATCGGACAGCGGTCCTCGCCGACGACTCGATGATACCATTCCCAGGCTTCGGGATTGATGGGCTCGCCGACCGAGCCGAGCAGGCGTAGCGAAGCGCGCGAGGTCTTCTTCACCGGCTCGTCACCGCTCTGCATGAGGGCGCGGATCGCAGTCGGCGCGGTGTAGAAGATGTTGACCTTGTGCTTGTCGATGACGTTCCAGAACCGCGAATTATCCGGGTAATTCGGCACGCCCTCGAACATCAGCGTGGTCGCGCCGTTGGCCAGCGGACCATAGAGAATGTAGCTGTGGCCGGTGACCCATCCGACGTCGGCGGTGCACCAGTAGATGTCGCCCTCGTGATAGTCGAAGACGTATTGATGCGTCATCGAGGCGAACACGAGATAGCCGCCGGTGGTGTGCAGCACGCCCTTGGGCTGGCCGGTCGAGCCCGAGGTGTAGAGGATGAACAGCGGGTCTTCGGCGTGCATGTGCTCGACCGGGCAATCCGCCGTCACCATCTTGGCGGCGTCGTGATACCAGAGATCGCGCGACGGATTCATATCGACCTGACCGCCGGTGCGCTTGACCACGACGACCCAATCGACGCCGTCCGCCTTGGCGAGCGCCGCGTCGACATTGGCCTTCAGCGGCACCTTCTTGCCGCCGCGCAGGCCTTCGTCGGCGGTGATGATCACCTTGGATTTGCAGTCGTTGATGCGCTGGGCGAGGCTGTCGGGCGAGAAGCCTGCGAACACCACGGAATGGATCGCGCCGATTCGCGCGCAGGCCAGCATCGCATAGGCGGCCTCGGGGATCATCGGCAGGTAGATGGTGACGCGGTCGCCTTTCTTGACGTTACGGGTGCGCAGGATGTTGGCCATCCGGCAGACCTCGTCGTGCAGCTCCTTATACGTGATGTGGCGGGATTGGGAGGGATCGTCGCCTTCCCAGATGATCGCGGTCTGGTTGGCGCGCCTGTGGAGATGCCGGTCGATGCAGTTGTGGGCGACGTTGAGGATGCCGTCCTCGAACCATTTGATCGAGATATTGCCGGGCGCGAAGGAAACGTTCTCGATTTTGGTCGGCGCCTTCATCCAATCGAGGCGCTTGGCCTGTTCGGCCCAGAAGCCGTTCGGGTCCGAGATCGAGCGCGCGTACATGTCCTTGTACTTGGCCTGGTCGACCCAGGCGCGTTTTGCCCATTCCGCCGGCACGTCGTAGATCTTCTCGGACATATTTCCCTCCACATGCGGCAAGCTCAGGCAATGCCGACCTTATCATTTGACGGATTATGCGTCGGGCTAACCGGACCCGACAAGGAGCACAAGCTGGACCTTCGGCGAGCCGCCGACCATGCGGAGGATCAAGGTCAGCCAGATTGGCTGTCGCAAATCTGAAACAGGCCGACAGGTGCCTTTCGGCTCTTTACTCAAATCGCCGGAACAGCCTCGTGCAGGGCGCCCATGCGTCGCAGACGGTATTTAGAAACCGCTTTTCATTGATTCGGGACTCGCAATACGGTTCGGGACACCCTAAGTGGCTACCCCGGGTCCAACGAGACCCCGCAGGGAACAAACATCAGAACAGCGGCATTGAACGGTAACACACAGGGCCAAGGCGTAAGACTATGATGGATCAGCAGAATCTCGGGACGATGCGGCCCGCTTCGGCCGATGCTGCTGCCATTGCGCTAGCTAAGGCCCTCGGACAATGGCCGAAACCGGCCGGTTCCACCCGCCCCAGCCCGAAAAAGGTGTTCGATTCGGCGTCCCCGGCGGCGGTCGAGGCGCTGGCCAAGGAGCTGGGGCTGCGGCTCGGCGACCAGAACGAGCTGACCATCCGCCGCATCAAGCGCGGCAAGGGCTATTCCTTCGTCCGCCCCAACGGTGCCCATATCCGCGACGCCCGCACCATCCGTCGGCTGCACGCCATGGCGGTGCCGCCGGCCTATCGCGACGTGCGTTACTCCGCCGACCCGAGCTCGCACCTCCAGGCGGTGGGTCGCGATGCCGCGGGCCGGCTGCAATACCGCTATCACGCCGATTGGGAGAAGGTCCGCGAGCACCGCAAGGCGCATCGCCTGGAGAAGCTCGTCGGCGCGCTGCCGAAAATCCGGCGCAAGGTCTCTGCGTTCCTCTCGGGCGACGAGCCGACGCGCGAATTCGCGCTCTCGGCCGTGATCGAGCTGATCGCCCGCACCGCGATCCGCCCGGGCAACGAATCCTATGCCCGCCTCAACGGCACCCGCGGCGCCACCACGCTGCTGAAGTCCAACGTCACGCTGGAAGACGACTGCTTCGTGCTGACCTTCAAGGCCAAGGGCGGCAAGGCGGTGCGCAAGGAATGCGACGCGGCCAAGCTGGTGCGCGCCATCGGCATTCTCCAGGGCGTCCCCGGCAAGCGCATGTTCCAGTACCGCGACGCCTACGGCATCGTGCGCGCGGTCAACACCACGCAGGTGAATGCGTTCTTGCGCGAAATCGCGGGCATCAAGATCTCGCTGAAGGATTTTCGCACGCTGATGGCGTCAGCCGTGGTCGTGGAATCGCTGTCGCGGATCACGCCGGCGACCAGCCAGCGCGGCCGCAAGAAGCAGGTGCTGGATGCGATCCGCGCCGCGGCCGACAAGCTCTCCAATACGCCGGCGATCTGCCGCAAGAGCTACGTGCATGACACCATCGTCACTGCCTTCGAAGAGGGCATCCTCGAGCGCTTTGCTGCGACGATGAAGGGCCAGCGCTCGCAGGCTCGGCGAGAGCAGCTGCTGGCGCAGGTGGTGGCCACCGCGGCGGTGTGACCCGCCCCCGTCGCTACATCTTGTCTGAAACACCTTTGTCGGGACCCGGATCGCGCCCCGCGGCGGCGTTCGTGAGCCGGGCTAGGTAGTGCGTCCATCCCTTCGCGTGCGCGGCCACCTGTTCCTCGGTCGGCAGCCCGCTATGCGTCATGCGCAGCAGCGTGCCACCATCCTGTTCGATCAGGTCGATCTCGATCAGGCTCGAGCCGGGCGGCACTTCCTGACCACCCTCCCAGCCGAACGTGTAAGCCAGACGATGCACCGGAACGACCTCGCGGAAGGCGCCGCGGGCGACGCTGGCGCGCGGGCCGATCCCCTTGAGCAGGTAGAGCCCGCCGGGATGAGGCTCGGTGGTCGCATCCGAGCCCATCCAGCTCAGGATTTTCTCAGGGTCGGTCAAATAGGCGAAGACGGTGGCGCGCGGGGCGGCGATCTGGGTCTCGCGTCGCAATACGAACTGCACGGTCATTTGCGATCATCCCTAAGGCGATACTGGCACATGGCGGCGCCAAGGCAGCCCGTCAAGGATTGCCCGTGACAAAGGCGGCCCTCCTTGGCCATCATCGGGGCATGCAATTCTCTCCAACCCTCGCCTGGCTTGTCGATGCCGCCTCCGATAGTCCCGGCGCCGACCGCCTGCTTGCGGACCTCGGTGCGCATCTGCTTGCCGACGGTGTGCCGCTTGCGGCAGGCGCCCTGACGCTGGAGGTGCCGCATCCGCTGATCGCGAAGCGGACTTGGCTGTGGCGCGCCGAGAGTGGCAGCGTCATCGAAGCGCTCGGCTTCGCGCCGGGTGGCCTTGCGCCCGATCCGCCCAACGATGCCGGCCGACGCTGGCTGCGCGACATCGCTGATGGCGAGGTGCATGAAGATGTTGTCGGGCGCGCAGCGCCGGTGCTCGGCTGGATCGCGCCGCGTCAATTCACGCCGGCCGAAATCGAGCAATTGCGCCAGGCCGCGCGCTTTGCCGCGACCCCGCTGGCTGTGCTCGCAGCGCGCGCCACCTTGCGGGCGACGCTGGAGGCTTATCTCGGCAAGCGCAGTGCCGAGCGGGTGCTAGCGGCACCGCTGCGGCGCGACCTCGGGGAGACCATCCAGGCGGCGCTGCTTTATGCCGATCTGCGCGGCTTCACCACCTTGTCGGAAACCAGTCTGCCCGCCGACATCATCGCCGCACTCGATGCCTGGTTCGACCGCATTGCCGGTGCCGTTCACGCCTTCGGCGGCGAGGTGCTGAAATTCATCGGTGACGGCGTGCTCGCGATCTTTCCGGTGGTCGAGGCGTCGCCGCGTCGCGCCTGCGAGGCGGCCCTGCGTGCCGCAGGCGCAGCCGAAGCCGGAATGGCGTATCTCAACGCAGAGCGACGGGCGCAAGGCTTGCCGCCGCTCGCGTTCGGCGCCGCGCTTCATCTCGGCGAGATGCTCTGGGGAAATATCGGCGCCGCCAATCGACTGGATTTCACCGCGATCGGTCCTGCCGTCAATCTCGTCAGCCGGCTCGAAGGCCTGTGCAAGCCGCTCGCCAGGACTGTGCTGGTCTCGGGTGCGCTCGCGGCGGAGACGGAGATGCCGCTGGTTGCGCTCGGGCGGCACAAGCTGCGCGGCATCGCCTCGCCCTGCGAGGTCTTGGCGTTGCCGGAGGCGCAAGCTGGGACTTCGTAGTTCCTACAGTCCGCCCATCTTGCAAACCAGCTTCCATTCCTCGGCCGTCACCGGCTGCACCGACAGGCGCGCATATTTCACCAGGGCCATGTCGGCGAGTTTCTTCTCCGCCTTGATAGCGGCCATCGTCACCGGTGTCTTCAGCGGCTTGTCGGCCTTGATGTCGACGCAGACGAATTTTTCGGTCTTGTCGGTTGGGTCGGTGTAGGCCTCCTTGATGATCTCGACGATGCCGACGATCTCCTTGCCCTCGTTGGAATGATAGAAGAACGCCTTGTCGCCCTTCTGCATGTTCACGAGGTTCTGACGCGCGGTGTAATTGCGCACGCCGGTCCAGGCTTCGCCCTTGGCGCCCTTCGCCACCTGCTGGTCCCAGGACCACACCGACGGTTCGGATTTCACCAGCCAGTACGCCATGCTCATTCCTCTGCCTTGAAGGGACGCGTCAACAATCCCGAAATGGCGGCGTCGATCGTGCTCCGGCCGCCCAGGATCGAAGCGACCGCTTCTGATACCGGCATCTCGATGTTTTGCGAAGCCGCGAGCTCGATCAGCACCGGCGCGGTGAACTCGCCCTCGGCGAGCTTGCCTGCAGACGGCTGCTCGCCGCGCCCGAGGGCGAGGCCGAGCGCGAAATTGCGCGATTGCGGGCTCGAGCAGGTCAGGATGAGGTCACCGAGGCCGGACAGGCCGGTGAGCGTCTCGCCGCGCGCGCCGAGCGCGCGGCCGAGGCGCGTCAGCTCGGCAAAGCCGCGCGTCGTCAGCGCCGCCTGGGCCGAGGCGCCGAGCCTGCGCCCGACCGCAATGCCGACCGCGATCGCCAGCACGTTCTTGGCCGCGCCGCCGATCTCGACGCCGCGGATGTCGGTGGAGTGATAGGGGCGGAATGTCGGTGAGCCCAGCGCCTGCACGAGGCTGCTCGCCAGCGCGTCGTCCTTCGCCGCCAATGTCACCGCCGTCGGCAGGCCGCGCGCGACGTCGTCGGCAAAGCTCGGACCCGACAGGATCGCCGGCATTGCATGCGGCGCGGCCTCCGCGATCACGTCGGTCATGAACTTGTGGGTGCCGTGCTCGATGCCCTTGGCGCAGGCGATGATCGGAATTGGCTTTGCGAGGTGCGAGGCCAGCATGTTGACCGCGCCGCGCAGATGTTGCGCAGGCGTTGCGATCAGCAGCATCTCCGCGCGCGATGCCTCCGCGAGATCGCTCGTCACCACGATCTCCGGCACCAGCCGCACGCCTGGTAGCCGCGGATTGTCGCGCGTCGAGGCAATCCGCGTCGCATGCTCCGCGTTGCGCGCCCAGAGCGTGACGCGTCGCCCTGCCCGCGCCGCCACCGTCGCCAGCGCGGTCCCCCAGGCGCCCGCTCCGATCACCGCGACGGATTGTAACGCGGTCATGGCTCGAGCCCTCCACTCCCTCGCGCTTGCGGGGAGAGGGTCGGGGTGAGGGGGAGTCTCTGCAGGGATGGTGACAGAGAGAGAAGGTCCCCCTCACCCGAATTCGATCTGCGATCGAATTCAACCTCTCCCCGCAAGCGGGGCGAGGTGAAGTGGAGCTCACGGCGACACCACAACATTCAATATCCCGCCCGCGTCTTGCCGTAGCCGGCCGGCGCCGTCGCATTGGCGTCGAGCAGCCAGCGTGCGCGCGGCTGCGCCTCCATCGTGTCGGTCAGTCCCAGCGCGAGACGTTCGGCGCCGGCCCAGGCGATCATCGCGCCATTGTCGGTGCAGAGCGCCGGCGGCGGCATGATCAGTTGCGTCCGGGCCTCCCGCGCGACGTCGTGCAGCGCGCCGCGGATCGCCTGATTGGCGGCGACGCCACCGGCGGCCACGAGCGCGCGCGGCGCGCCGAATTGCTCGCGGAAAAGCTTGAGGCCGATGCTGAGCCGGTCGGCGGTCGAATCCAGCACCGCGGCCTGGAAGCTCGCGCAGAGATCACTGATGTCCCGCGGCGTGATCTCGGCGAGCCGGCTTGCTTCGGTGCGGACGGCCGTCTTCAATCCGGACAGCGAGAAATTGGCATCGGGGCGCCCCTGCATCGGTCGCGGGAAGGCGAACCGCGCAGCATCGCCGCTTGCCGCCGCGCGTTCGACCTGCGGGCCGCCGGGATAAGGCAGCCCCAGCATCTTCGCGACCTTGTCGAAGGCTTCGCCGATGGCGTCGTCAACGGTGGTGCCGAGCCGCACATACTCGCCGACGCCGGTGACCGCCACGATCTGGGTATGGCCGCCCGAGGCGAGGAAGAGGCAGTAGGGAAAATCGATGCCGTCGGTGAGACGCGGCGTCAGCGCGTGTGCTTCCAGATGGTTCACCGCGACCAGCGGGGTGTCATGCACCATCGCGATCGCCTTCGCGGTGGTGAGCCCGACGATGACGCCGCCGATCAGCCCCGGCCCTGCCGCCGCGGCGACGCCGTCGAGCTGGGCATAGTCGATGCCGGCCTCGTGCATGGCGCGGTCGATGATCCCGTCGAGCACGTCGACATGCGCGCGCGCGGCGATCTCCGGCACCACGCCGCCGAAGCGGGCATGCTCCTCGACCTGCGACCGCACGATGTTGGACAGGATCTTGCCGCTGCCGCCGGGCGCGCGCTCGATCACCGCCGCGGCGGTCTCGTCGCAGGTGGTTTCGATACCCAATACCAGCATTGGCGAATCGTTATCCAATTTGCGCCCTTGCACTGAGCCATAAAGCAGCGTTCTGGTAAGTCCGGTAGCATCCCGGGGTCGGCTTGCGCAATCGTCACGCGCAGCCATCCTGATGGATGCTTCACCCGTCACGCGCCTCGGGAACAGCAGCGATGTCCATTCTTGTCACACGGCCGCATCCCGACAATGAGGCGACGGCGGAAAATCTGCGCGCGCGGGGGCATGTGGTGCTGCTCGCGCCGGTGCTCAAGTTCGAGCCCGTCGCCTTCCACGACGAGAGTGAAGCGGGCTATGGCGCCGTCATCGTCACGTCGGCCAATGCGATCCGCGCCGTCGCGCCGCAATTGCGGGACCTCGGTCTTCTGGAGCTGCCGCTGTTCGCGGTCGGCGAGCACACCGCGTCTGCCGCGCGCGACGCCGGCTTTGGCGAGATCATCGTCGCCGGCGGCAATGCCGCAGCCTTGCGCGATAAGGTCGTGCAAAGTGCGCGCGACAAGCTGAAGAAGAGAAGCACGTTGCTCTATCTTGCCGGTGCGGATCTGTCGCGCGATCTCGGCGGTGAGCTCGGTGCGGAAGGATTTAACGTGGTTACGCAAACGACCTATCGCATGGCGCCGGTCAAGCACCTGCCGCCCGAGGTCTGCGAGGGCTTTGCCGCCCACCGCGTCGAGGCGGTGCTGCACTACTCCCGGCGCAGCGCGCGGGCGTTTCTGGATGCAGCGCGGGATGAAGGCGTCGAAATTTCGGCGCTGGCGATCCCGCAATGCTGCCTGTCCGAGACGGTCGCCGGCGTGCTGCGCGATGCCGGTGCGCCGCAGGTTCTGGTGGCCGCGACGCCGGACGAAAATGCCTTATTTGACACCTTGGAGCGTGCTTTGCGTACCCGTTTGGCGTAAGAGGTCGGGCCGAATCCGACGCAATCGGGTCCGTTTAAGGATCTATGCCAGGATGTGTGCAAGGTATGGAAGTGTGAGGAACCGTCACGATGGCCGACGACAAGCCTGAAGAGGCAGGATTGGCTCCCGACACCGGTCGTGCCAAGCGCACCCCGCCCACCATCGATTTGGAGGCAACCGAAGTCTCGACCCAGCCGCAGGAGGCGGCGGGCGAGCCCGGGGCTCAGCCGGCGGCCGAGCAGGCCGCGCCTGAGCAGGAAAAGGTCGAGCAGACCAAGCCCGAGCCTCACCCCGAGTCAGCCGAGGAGCAGCCTTCCATTGCGCCCGCATCCGCCTCGCGGCCGGTTTCCCCCTGGGTCATCGCACCGTTCTCCGGTGCGGCGGCGGCAGCGCTCGTGATCGGGGTCGGCTGGATGCTGGGCTGGCCCGCGGTGCAGGCGCCGCCGGCCGAGCCGCAAGTGACGAGCGCGACGGTCGATGCGCTGAGCGGTCGCCTCGCCGCGGTCGAGGCCAAGACCGGCAAGCCCGTCGCCGATCCGGCGATAGTGGCGCGGATCGACGCGCTGGAGAAATCGACGAGCGCTCTGCGCGGCGACATCGCCAATTTGCGCGCGCAGTCCGACAAGACCGCAAGCGCGCTGAACGATGCGAAATCAGCGTCACCGGCCGCGCCCGATCTTGGCGCACTCACCGACCGCGTCGCGCAGCTCGAGCGCGCCAGCAAGACTGAACGCGCCGAGCTCGCGCAGCAGGGCGAGAAGATCGCCGAAGCAAAAAAGATCGATGACAAGCCGTTGCGCTTCGTGGTGGCGGCGGCCCTGCTCGATGTCGCGGTGCGCCATGGCGATCCCTATCAGTCGCAGCTGTCGGCGGCGCGGTCGCTCGCCGCCAGGCCCGACATGCTGAAGCCGCTCGATACGTTCGCATCGTCGGGCATTCCGACACCGGTGGCGCTGAGCCGCGAGCTTCTCAACATCGTGCCGAAATTGTCGCCGCCGGCGGAAGCCCCGGCCGCGAATGCCGGCATCGTCGAGCGCTTGCAGGCCGGCGCGTCGAAACTCGTGCGCATCGAGCGCACCGACGGCGTCGGCAACGATCGCGGCGCCATCGTCGCCCGGGTGACGGCCGCGGCGCTCCGCAACGATTTCGTCGAGGCGCGGCGCGAGCTGAAGACCTTGCCCGAGGCCGATCGCGCACCGGCGCAGGCCTGGCTCGACAAGGCCGATGCCCGCGACGCCGCGCTCGCCGCCTCCCGCAAATTCGCCGACGATGCCATGGCGGATCTCGCCAAATCTTCTCAATAAGATTCGCGCAACAATCGGCGCGTAATAGGGATCGCCATGCTTCGCATCGTCCTTTTCCTTGTCCTGATTGCGCTGGCGGCGGCCGGCGCGGCCTGGATTGCCGACCAGCCCGGTGATCTCGTCCTGACCGCGGGCAGCTTCCGCGCTTCGACGACGCTGCCGAGGTTCGTGTTCTTGCTCGGCCTGTTTGCCGCGGCCGTCGTGCTGGTCTGGAGCATCCTGACCACGATCTGGCGTACGCCGGGCCGCATGCGCCGCCGCCGTCAAGAAAAGCGTCACGCGCGCGGTCGCCACGCCATCACCCACGGCCTGCTCGCGATCGGCCATGGCGACACCGCGCTCGCCCGCCGGCACGCCGAGGCGGCGCGGCGGCACGCGCCGAACGATCCGCTCGCGCTGCTGCTGCATGCGCAATCGGCCCAGCTCGAAGGCAAGCGTGACGAGGCCCAGCGCGTGTTCCGCGCCATGGCCGAGCGTGAGGATACGCGCCTGCTCGGCCTGCGCGGCCTGTTCATCGAGGCGCAGCGCGCCGACGATGCGGTCGGCGCCGTGATGATCGCGGAGGAAGCGCTCAAGCTGTCGCCGTCCTCGACCTGGGCCTCGCATGCGGTGCTGGGCTTCCGCTGCGCCCGCGGTGACTGGAGCGGCGCGCTCGCGATCCTCGATTCGAATCTGTCCGCTGGCCTGATCGACAAGCCGGCCTATCGCCGCCAGCGCGGCGTTCTGCTCACGGCGCGCGCGCTGGAATTGGAAAAGATGGACCGCGACGTCGCGCGCGAGAGCGTGAGGGAGGCGGTCAAGCTCGCGCCGACCCTGGTGCCGGCCGCGGTGCTTGCCGCAAAATTCGAGAGCGAGGCGCATCAGGTGCGCCGCGCCATGAAGCTGGTCGAGACAGCCTGGCTCGCCAATCCGCATCCCGATCTCGCGGACGCCTATGCGCATGTGAAGCTCGGCGATTCCGCGCGGCAGCGCCTGCAGCGGGTCGAGACCCTTGCTGCGAAGACATCGGCCGACAAGCCGGGCCATGTCGAGGGCCAGCTCGCGATCGCACGCGCCGCGATCGATGCCTCCGAGTTCGCCCGCGCGCGCCAGGTGCTCGCGCCCTATCTCAACGATCCGACCCAGCGCGTCGCGCTGTTGATGGCCGAGATCGAGCGCGCCGAGCATGGCGATAGCGGCCGTGCCCGCGCCTGGACCCTGCGCGCGGTGCGCGCCCGCCACGATCCGGCCTGGACCGCGGACGGCTATGTCAGCGATCGCTGGCGCCCGGTCTCCCCGGTCACCGGCCGGCTCGACGCCTTCCAATGGCAGACGCCGGTCGCCAGCCTGCCCTCGGACAAGGCGACCACGATCGAATCCTCGGCCTTCGAGGAAGCCATGCTGGCGGCCCCGCCGCCGAAGCGGGTGACGGCGGCTCCGAGCGAGAGCCCGGTGGAACCGGTCGTGCCTACACCGGCTCCGGCACCCGCCGCCCAGGACAATTCTCCTCCTGAGACCAAGGAAACCGCCAAGGAGGACGTCAAGGAGGACGTCAAGGAGGCCGCCAACGAAGCCGTCAGGGACGAGCCGGCGGCGGAACCTGCCGACCCGGTCACTCCGGCCCCCGATCCCGCCGAATCAGCACCGCCGGCGGCAACGCCGGTGTTCCGGCCCCGCGCCGACGGCAAGCCGGCCCCTGCCCCGATCCCCGCCGTGATCCCGATCGTCCGCGCGCCCGACGATCCCGGGATCGACGACGACGGCCCGAGCGACGAATTTACGGAACAAATCGGCACACCCAAGGCCCAGGCAAAGGCCCAGGCCGGCGGCTGGCGCGGATTCTGGTCCCGCTGGGGCGCGTGAAGCGCATTTCGCGTCCCGCTTGTCCTTGCCAATTCAGGCCATGCCCGATATCAGGAGCGCGCGTATCGGGACCGGCATCGCCCCGGTCCCGGCAGGGTTCGCCGCAATAGCTCAGTCGGTAGAGCACGTCATTCGTAATGACGGGGTCGGGGGTTCGAATCCCTCTTGCGGCACCACCTTGAAATTTCAAGAGAATTCGGTTTCTTTTTGCGTGGGCGAATTTCGCCAAGGCCAGGCTCGGGTCAGCGCCGGGTCAGCAGCCAAGCGAAAAATCGCTCGCGGAGGAGCCTCACGTCCCGCCAAAGGCGGGCCATCCAGCCTGCCTAATCCGGAACGGCTACCCTGCCCTGTGAACAGCGGGATGACGGTCCGCACCATCACGGAAGGCAAATTTTTTCGGGTAGGAATCCCTGAGGAGTCACTGATGCCGCTTTGCAGCACCCGTATCGCTCCAGTGGAAGGGGTATTGGTAGCGGGCTATTGCGCGAACCTCATAGCTCATGCAACCTGCAAAGAATGTATTTGATGTATGTCGATGAAAGCGGCGATAGCGGTTTAGTCAACTCGCCAACCGAATATTTTGTTCTCTCAGGCCTTGTCGTGCACGAAAGCAGATGGCGCGACTTTTTGGCTGCCCTTATCGCCTTGCGGCGCAAGTTGCGCGCCAACTACGGACTGCCTGTGAGAACTGAGATTCATGCTGCCCATTTCATCAACAAAAAACCCATAGATCTGCCGAGAAATACAAGGCTGGCAACACTCCGGGTTACAATCGATGAATTGGCGAAACTGGATTATGTTTCAATCACAAACATCGTCACGAAAAAGGCGGGCAAGGCCGCTGACTATGATGTCTTCCTGCGTGCGTGGCAAACCCTTTTCCAGAGGTTTGAAAATACGCTGACAGCGGGAAATTTTCCGGGCGGCCACCGAGACGACTATGGGATAGTTATTACCGACGCGACTTCTGGCAAAAAGCTGTCTCAGCTCGTCAGAAAAATGGCGGTTATAAACTATATTCCGAACAATGCATGGTTCGGTGCAGGTTCTAGAAACCTTCCGATTACGCGCGTGATTGAAGACCCTTATGGGAAAGATTCAGCGCATACACTGCCGGTGCAGATGGCAGACGTTGCGGCGTACTTCCTTCATCAGAAATATAAGCCGAGTGCCTACATTAAACGGCAGCACGCAGAGATGTACTTTGACCGTTTGCAGCCCGTTTTGAACCGTGTGGCAAGCCGGAATAACGCGCTGGGAATTGTAGAGCTATAAAAATTGGGGGCGGATGGTTGCCCACCCGCCCAGGGCAATCCTACTACTAGGATGTGCCTAGGTTCAGATCACCGCCGGTATATATATCGGATTCATGTTGAAAAATCAATAGGATAGTAAGCGATTCAAATCGCTGCACTATTTCCAAGCATGTGCTGCCCCGGCCCAACGCTCTTGTCCGAGCTTCATCCCACGTGGGCAACTGCTACCGTACTGAATCCAGCATTAGAACTCGCCCCGCAGCTCCGCACGTCTTAATGTTTATCACTGCGGTGCGCCCTTCCTGTATTAACGTATTCATGCCTTGGCGAATCCAACCGCTTGTGGCCGCGTCAGAAGCTCCGAACTCTACGGAAGCATTTACGAACTCGCGATTTCCATCGGCCCCTTCGATGACGAACCCAGTCAAGGCTAGTCCATCCTCCGAGAAACTTCGTTTCACGATTTTGCCGGTTGTCTGACCTGCGGTGTGGCATTCTGCATCTGGATAAAGGTTGGTGAGGCTTACGACTTTGTCGCCTGACTGATCCAAATGATACTATGGCAGATTTGATGATCCGGAAGCTTCGCTTCCGTTGCGAGATACGCTGCGCGAAATAACCTTAGACGTCTCGGATCGAATCTTCCAGACACCAGCTTCCAAGCTCCAGCCATACGAGAAGGCTGCGCTCCCCTGAGAGGTCGCCTTAGGATTGGTTGTGCTCCATTCCACTTTACCTTCCGAGCTACAGCTCGTCTGCATGTCACATATGACCCGGAGCGAGTCAGCGACTAAAGAATAATTCCGCACTGGCCATCTCTGAAAGAATGTCCTTTTGTCGCTAACGACGTTGGCCTTGGACAAAGTCTTCCCGAAGTAGCTGACCTGCTCGGAATATTTCTGCTGCACGTAGGCAATTGCAGCGGCGTTCGGCTTATTTGTCGCGCTAAATAGGTTGCGCGTCTCCTCAGCTATCAAGGCGCGCAGATCGCCTGAGCTGGTAACGGCTGAATTCGACTGCACCGGAGACCGGGACGCATTCGCATCGCTGGTAAGATTCAGTCTCTTTACTTCAATGCCAACACGCTGTGCGTCAGCAAAGTTGAGCCACTGCATACCGTCCGGCGGAGCGCCCGTAATGTAGATGATGGCTGACATCGGAAGCCCCAGCTGATTGAGGTAGGCACCCGCAATCGCATTGCCCGCCGAACTAACTCGCGTTTGCCCATCTTCCGACGTGTAGACAGCATGGAATCCTACTCGCGCCGTATCGCTCATCAATCGAACGCGGCCCGCAAGCCACGCCAAGGCGCAAGCGGACGCGCAATACATATTGTCGGGTACCAGAGTGGAGAAACCCTTTAACCGGATCGCCTTCCCGATCTCTATCCCGGCCAACAGATTGCCCCCGCCGCTGTGGAAGACCACGATTGCGTCAGCACTCTTGATGGCCACCTCGATGAACTTTGCCTCATCGCCTTGGATGAGTTCGCCCACCACCTCGATCAGATCAGGAGCGCTCGCACCTAAAGACGACTTTCTAAACTCTGCTGAAAGCGCCCGTTGCGGGATACACAGACAAAGTAAGGTCGAGGCCGTGACCAGTGTGCGAACGAAGGTACTCATGAGTATCCAGTTACGTATGATTATACGACGAATGAGTCCCGGTACATAAGCCTTTTGCCAGCCGCGCCCCGAACAGCCAAGGCGCTGCGCTGCACATCATCAATGCCAAGTGAGCTGCTGCCAGTAAGTTCAGCCGAGAGTTCAAGATCGAGGCGGTCAAGCTTGTCAAGGAGCACGGAGTATCCGGTGACGCAAGCCGGCCATGGCCAGATGAAGCCGGAGCGGGGAGATCGAGTGGCTGCTGGCGCGAGCCGAGGGAGGGTCGCGAGGTGTTTTGACATCAAACCCTTCTCACCCACCCCCATTCTTCGCGTCTGAGAGGGACAATCGCTATCCGGCAGACTCTGGATGCGCGTACGAGTCGGCGGCAGTTGATCCGATGCCGCGCCATCAGTCAGTCACTCGACGTTCGGCGGGGGTTGCAAGGCCAGCGAATGTCACCTCGGGCTGGCGCGCCTGACGACATCATCGAATGGCCCGATGGCGAGCGGGCAAAGGTCGTCTGGGTCTCGGAAGATGGCAGCAGATTCCGCGTCGAGGGTCTGCCGTCGTTGCTGCGGGCGACAGACAGTATTCGGGTATTCAGGAGAGGACGAATACCCGTTCCGGATTGAGCGCGCTGCAGGCGTCGGTCAGGATGCGTTGCCGCCGTCGCTGGCTCGGGCTGGTGCGGGCAATCCCGCGCACAATTGGACTGCGAAAATCATCACTACGCGAGGCATGCCACGTCATGACCCGGCGCAGATGCGCGAGCACGTGATCGGCCATCGGCGCGCCGGTCTCGTCAGCGATGCGGTCGAGCATGCGGACGATATCGGTGCGGGTAATGTCCCCGATCTGCCGGGTGCCGAGGCTCGGCAGCACGTGGCGCTGTAGCGTCGCGCGGCGCTCGTTGATGCTGCGCAGCCGTTTGCCCTCACGGGTCAGATATTCCTCGACTACGGCCCTGAGCGTGTCGCTCTCGGCGCGCTCCGCCTTTCGCCGCTCGCTCAGCGGATCGCGGTTTCTGGCAACATCACCGAGGATTGCCTTCGCTTCCTTGCGAGCCGCAGTCAACGTGAGGCCCTTCTTAAGGTGCATACGTCGCGAGCGTAGGCCGGTGCGGTATTGGATCACATAGCTACGGTGACCATTGCGCGTGACCATCAGGCCAAAGCCCGGCTGCGCCTCATCCCAATACGTTGTTCGGTCAGCACCGGGCGCGGCGGTTGCCTCAGTCACAAATGAGGGCGTCAGCTTGGCTTTCATGATGATGGTCCGCCTGTTTTCCGCGCAGACCGGCCCGCTCGGGTCGGCAATCGGGTCCGGGACATTGGTCGGCCAAAAACTGCTCGGGTCAGCGCCGGTCAGCACTTCAACGGAATATAGGCGGAAATACGCGGAAGCCAAGCGAAGCGATAAGCTGTTGTATAAGCATGAAGAATTGGCGCCGCAGTCGACAAGAGGAAACGTCCGGAACCACGCGGAAGGCAAGGACACACAATTCGTAATGACGGGGTCGGGGGTTCGAATCCCTCTTGCGGCACCAGCGCCTTGTTTCAGCAGACCGCCTTGAAACGTATGCCCACGGCAGCAGGCTCGCATGACCGCGCGTTGCAGACCGCCGCAGCGTCGGCGACCGCCAAGGCCGCGGGGACCACAATGGCTGAGAAGCCGAAGCACAAGCACGACTGTACCGAACGCCGCATCATCAGCGAGCTGCATCGACACGGCATCTACTGGTAGGCGCCACCTCCAAAACAAATGGCCGGGCAAAAGCCCGGCCATGATTCGCCTTGAGAAAGCGTTTCGAGCGCGCCTACTGCGACACCGTCTGCACCACGCTCGAGATCGGACGCATGCTCGTGCCGGCCGTCGGCACCTTCATGTCCTTCATCAGCGCCTCGTCATATTCCGGCAGCGTCTGAAGCGTCGTCTTGGCTTTCATCTGCACGACCTTGTAGCCGCCGGCCTTGAGGCGCGCGAGCAGAGCGGGCAGCGCTTCGCCGGTGTGCTTCTGGAAGTCGTGCATCAGGATGATGCCCTTGCCGAGCTTGTCGAGCCGCGTCATCACCGTCTCGATGATCTTCTCCGGCGTCGCGCCCTTGCGGAAATCGAAGGAGTCGATATCGGTCGAGAACATCGCGACGTTGCGGGTGGCGAAATAGGTCACGATTGCCGGATTGTGCTGAAGCTGCGGGAAGCGGAAGAACGGCGCGGGGTTGGCACCGAGCGCGAATTTCACCGCACTGATACCCTTTTCAACTTCGTCCTTGGCCATCTGCTCGGTCATCTTCTTGCCGTTCAGATTGACGTGCGACCAGGTGTGGGTGCCGACCGTGTGGCCCTGGGCCAGCACCTGGCGCAGGATTTCCGGATGATAGGTCGCATGCTTGCCGACCGAGAAGAACAGGCCCTTGGTGCATTCATCCGCGAGCGCCTTCAGCACCGCGGGCGTATTCACCGGCCAGGGACCGTCGTCGAAGGTCAGCACCACCTCCTTGTCGGTCAGGAAGTCGAACTGCTTGAAATGGTCGAAGCCGAAGCCGGGGCCGCCGGTGGTGTCGATCTCGACCACGCGGGAGACGCCCAGCGCGTTCGGATTGGCGCAGGCCTGCTTCGGCTGAACTGGCGCGGCCGGGGCAGGCGCGGCTGCCTGGGCAACGGTCGTTGGCCTCGCCGCGATCGCCGCGGTGGTCTCGACGTCGTCTCTGGCGGCGAGCTTCGCCTGTGCCGGCAATTGCTCGGCGGCACGGGCGGCAACTGTCTTGGGGGCGCCCTGATCGGCGCTGGCGGAATAATAAAACCAACCGCCGGCGGCGATCACGACCGCCGCAACTACACTGGCCAGCATCAGGCCCAACGCATTACGCATCGCTACTCTTTCCAATTACGCAACCAAACCGGCGGAATTTCCCGCGCGACGAGCCATTAATGCGAAGGAACGGTTAACGTGACACCAACACGACAGCGGATGCGGAGAAATTTCAGCGAGGTGCGCCAAAGTGACCGAGGTCACAGAAGCCGGGCCGCCCGTGACCGTCATCACGGTGGGAACGGTTTTGCGGGAGCATCGTAGCTCCCGTTGACAACGGGCCCGCCATCGCGGCGCCAATGGGAGCTTCAAATGACCACGTCCTGCACGACCAAGTCCCTGAGTAGCAAGATCCGCGACACCGGCCTGGCGCTGGGCTTTGCCGTCTTCGTCTCGATCGTCTCGACGACCTCGAGCTTCGCCTTCACGGCCGAAGCGCAGCAGATGTGCACCGGCGATGCCTTCCGCCTGTGCTCGTCGGAGATCCCCAACATCCCGAAGATCACCGCGTGCATGTTCAAGCATCGCTCGGATCTCAGCGCCGGCTGCCGTGCGGTGATGGACAAGGACCTCGCAAAGGGCGCCTCGCGCAAGATCGCTGACGCGCAGGACAAACAGTAAGCGAGCGCGAAACGCCGCAGGCGTTGCGATTTGAGAGCTCCCTCGCGCTGCGCTCCGGCGTCGAGCCGGGGCCACGCGGCGCTATCATGCAGCCTGCCAATAAAGCCGTTGCGGCCAAGGCATCGTCGCACTAGCTTCGCCCGCTCATTCTTCCGGGTAAGAGGCATTACGCGATGACCAGATCTCTTTTCGCTATTTCCATGCTCTTGTGCGCATCCGCTGCGTCCGCGCAACAGCAGCCCGGACACGACGCCTGCGCGCGCGATGTCAGCCGCTTCTGCCGCGCCGTGATGAACAATGGCGATGGCGCCGTGCTGGCGTGCCTGAAGCAGAACCGCACCCGCCTCGGCAAGGCCTGCGACAAGGTGCTGACGGATCACGGGCAGTAGTGATTGCCGTAGCCCGGATGAGCGCCGATATCCGGGAGGCTTGCCCCGCATGTCGCTTCGCTCATGCGGGGCAAGCAGCTACGGTCTGAGAAAATCTACGTACTGCTTCCCGCCGCAGTTGCGACCACCGGCAGCACGTCGCCGCCCGCGCGGTCCGGCGTCTCGTCCTTCCAGCGCACCGAGCCGAACGGGCGCTCCAGCATGCGGCGGACGCGCACCGGGTCGGGGCCGATGTGGAAATCGATCGCCTGCTGGTGCAGCGCGCGTTCGGACAGGGTCGAGCGATTGCGCTGGCGCAGGTAATCGAACCAGGTCGGGCAGTGATATCGCTCGGTCCACAATTCGGGATCGGCGATGTCGCGCGCGATCGACCAGCCATAGGCGCCGTTGCGCTGCCGTGAGAGCTGCACGTCCTGCATCACGTTGTGGAAGGCGCGCGCGTTCTCCTGGGCGACGCGGTACTCGATCTCGACCACCAGCGGCCCGCTGCGGCCGGTGAGTGACAGCCGGACCTCGGGATCGGCCAGCACCTCGGCATCCTCGTTGCGGGCGCCGACGCGCGGCATCGTCAGCCAGATCCCGAGCAGCGGCGAAAGCAGCATCAGCCCGGCGGCCGTTAGCAGCGCGACTTCGACGCCGGCATAGTCGGTGAGATGGCCCCAGCCCCAGGCGCCGATCGCGATGCCGCCGGAAATCGACGCCTGGAACGCGGCCAGCGAGCGGCCGGCGACCCAGCGCGGTGCCGAGAGCTGCACGCCGATATTGAACAGCGCCACCGCCGCCATCCAGACCGCGCCGGCGAGCACCAACGCGGTGGCTGTCAGCACCGGCTCGGTGCTCACGGCGAGGGCGGCCATCGCGAACGCCATCGAGATGGTGCAGGCGCGGATCGCGGCCTCGCCGCTCATGCGCTTGCGCAGTTCGTGGATGTTGAGCGCGCCGACCACCGCGCCCATGCCGAAGGCACCGAGCATGATGCCGTAGGTCTGCGCGCCGCCATGCAGGAGGTCGCGCGCCACCAGCGGCATCAGCGCCATGATGGCGCCGCCGATCAGGCCCATCACCAGCGTGCGCAACAGCACGATCTTGATCGGCGGCGAATTGGTGATGTAACGGAAGCCCGACACCATGGCGCGGTTGAGCTTTTCCCGCGGCAGCCGCGAGGGTTCGACCGAGCGGCGCCAGAGCAGCAGCACCACCAGCAGCGGCAGATAGAGGAGGGCATTGCAGGCGAAGGCGGCGACTGCGCCGAGCGCGGCGACGATGACGCCGCCGACTGCGGGGCCGAAACTGCGCGCGATATTGTAGCTGATGCCGTTCAGCGCGACCGCCGACGGCAGCGCTTCCGGCGGCACCTGCTCGCTGACCGAGGATTGCCAGGCCGGCCCGAACAGCGCGTTGCCGCTGCCGACGACGAAGCAGAAAGCGAGCAGCGTTTCCGGCGTGATGAGCTTCAGGCCGGCCAGGATCGTCAGCGCGCTCGCGCCCGTCAGCGCGATCGCGAGCGAGACCAGGGTGACGACGCGGCGGTCATACATGTCGGCGATGGCGCCGGCTGGCATCGAGATCAGCATGATCGGGAGCATCAGGGCGGTCTGCACCAGCGCCACCTTGTCCGCCGAAGCCGCCATTTGCGTCATCGCCCAGGCTGCGCCCACGCCCTGGATCAGGAGGCCGAGATTCGAGAGCAGGCTGGCGAGCCAGATGCGCCGGAATACGGTGAACCGCAGGGGGGCGGCGATGCCCTCGCCGGCGAATTTCTGACGGTTCGGCTGCTCGGTCATATCCCCTTCCATATGGGCTGGCAGACGTGGATCGGAGTGGTCTTCAGGTGATTCCGGCAAATTCAGTGATGCCCGCGAAAGTCCTTCGCTGTCCAGTGGTTAGGCCGGTATAAGCGGTGCAAAGATGGTTTTGCCGGGGAGGAACATATGAAGCCGTCGCGACGGACGATCCTGCTGGGGGCCGCAAGCTTGCCTTTCGCGGCTGCGAGCTTGCGGACGGGCGCGCTGGCACAATCGGCGCCGATAGCGGCGCAGCTTCCGGAGATACCACCGATCCTGTTCGTCCACGGCAATGGCGACTATGACGCGCTCTGGATGACCACCCTGTGGCGGATGGAATCCAACGGCATCGCGCGCGATCGCATGATGGCGATCAATTTCACCGACCCGCTGGCGCGCAGCGATGACAAGGTCGAGCAGGCGAACCGCTCTTCGACCGAGGACCAGCGCCGCGAGCTCACAGCGGCCATCGCTGAACTGAAACGCCGCACGGGCGCGCCCCGCGTGGCGCTGGTCGGCAGCTCGCGCGGCGGCAATGCGATCCGCAATGTCATCAAGAACGGCGGTGCGGGCGATGTCAGCCACGCCGTGCTGTGCGGCACGCCCAATCACGGCGTGTTCGCGACTGACGACCAGCCCAACAACGAGTTCAACGGCCGCGGCGCGTTTCTGCGCAGCCTGAACGAAGGCGAGAGCGAGGTCACGCCCGGCGTTGCCTTCCTCACGCTGCGCAGCGATGGCATGGACAAGTATGCGCAAGCCGACGGCCGCTTCATCGGCAAACCGGGAACGCCGACCAACGTCACCGCCGAGGGGCCGGAGCTGAAGGGCGCCACCAATCTCATGCTCGGCGCGCTCGACCATCGCGAGGTGGCGTTCCATCCGCGCGCTTTCCGCGAGATCTACAAGTTCATCGCCGGCCGCGAGCCCCAGCGAATCGCGATCGTACCGGAGCAGAGTGTCCGCCTGAGCGGACTCGTCACCGGCACGCCCGGTGGCGTGTCGACCAATCGCCCGGTCGCCGGCGCAACCGTCGATGTTTTCCGCGTCGATCCTGATACCGGTGAGCGCAAGGGCGGTGCCGTGCACAGCGCGAAGACCGGCGCCGACGGCCGCTGGGGGCCGGCGCAGGTCGAGCCGTCCTGGTCGCTCGAATTCGTCCTGGCGGCACCGGACGCGCCGACCACGCACATCTATCGTTCGCCCTTTCCGCGCTCGTCCGACGTCGTGCACCTCCGGCCCGCACGCCCGCTCGGGCCGGCGGACAACGACGCAGGTGCGGTCGCGATCATGTCGCGTCCGCGCGGCTATTTCGGCCTGCCGCGGGACGTGGTGCTGTTCGACGGCAAGGAGCCGGCCGACGTCAAGCCGGGCGTGCCCACCGATGCGGCAGCGACATTGCGGCTTCCGGCCGCGGAGATCGGCCGTAACATCGTGGCCCAGTTCGGCGAAGAACGGATTGTGGCACGGCTCTGGCCGGCCGCCGAGAACAGGATTGCGATCGCCGAGCTGACTTACTAGCTATTGAACTGCGACAGAACTCTCGGGAGTGAGCCATGAATATCGCCAGTGTGCGTCGGCCCATCGTCCCCCCGGCCCCGCCGCGTGCGCCCGACGACATGTCGTTTCTCGGCAAGCTCGCCGTGATCCGACGCAACATGATCGCGACCTGGGGGCAGCGTGCCTACGAGGAGGAGGTCATCCCGGGCCGCTTCGTCCTCCGCAACAGCTTCATCCTGAACCAGCCGGATGCGATCCGGCATGTCCTGCTCACCAATTACGAAAACTACACGCGCACGCCGGCCGGCATCCGCATGCTGCGTCCGGTGCTCGGCGACGGCCTTCTGATCGCGGAAGGCCACTCATGGACGTTCCAGCGCCGCACGCTCGCGCCGGCGTTCACGCCGCGCGCGACCGCGAACCTCGTTCCGCACATGACCGCGGTGCTCGACGAGACCATCGCCAAGCTCGATGCGCGCACGAGCGAGCCGGTCGATCTACGCGAGATCATGCAGCGCATGACGCTCGAGATCGCCGGCCGCACGATGTTCTCGTTCGGCATGGACCGGCACGGCGCAACGTTGCGCAATTTCGTGATGGAATACGGCGAACGGCTGGGACGGCCGTACTTCCTCGACATGCTGCTGCCGGTGTCCTGGCCGACCCCGATGGATCGTGCCCGCGCCCGCTTCCGCAAGCGCTGGACCGAATTCGTTGCGATGCTGATCGCCGAGCGGCGCAAGATGGGCAAGAAGGACGGCGCGCCGCCGCGCGATTTGTTCGATCTCATGGATGAGGCGCGCGATCCTGAAACCGGCAAAGGCTTTTCCGACGCACAGCTCATCGACGAGGTCGCCACCATGATTCTCGCCGGGCACGAGACCACGGCGACGGCGCTGTTCTGGGCACTCTATCTGCTCGCGCTCGATCCGCAGACGCAGGAGGAAGTCGCCTCCGAGACGCGGGGCGAGCATCTCGACAGCATGGCCGATATCGACCGCCAGAAATTCACCCGCGCCGTGATCGAGGAGACGATGCGGCTCTATCCGCCCGCGTTCCTGGTCGCGCGGGCCGCGCGCGAGAAGGACAATGCGGCCGGCGTCCAGATCGGCAAGGGCGACATCATCATGATCGCGCCGTGGCTGCTGCACCGGCACGAGAAGTTGTGGGATCAGCCGAACGCGTTCATTCCCAAGCGCTTCATGTCGAAAGAGGCGCCAGACCGCTTCGCCTATCTGCCGTTCGGCGCCGGCCCGCGCGTCTGCATCGGCGCGCCGTTTGCGCAGGCCGAATCCGTGCTGGCGCTGGCCCGGCTGATCGGCGCCTTCCGCGTCGAGTTGGCCGACACGACCCCCGTGATTCCGCTTGGCGTCGTCACGACCCAGCCGGATCACTCACCCATGTTCCGCATCACGCGTCGATGACAGGCGATTGCCGGGTCGATGGCGTGATCACGCAAGATAGAGTTACGCCATGAGCGACATTCAGGCCCAGTTTTCCGTTCTGAAGCAGACCGCCGATGCGAAGGTGGTCGATGCGATTGCAGAGCTCATCGAGCACGGCGAGGATCACGAGCTCAATCGCGTCAACGTGCTCGATTTCTCCACGCAGCACAGTCTCGACGAGGAGCACGTGATCTCGGCCTTCCTGCATTCCGCGCGGCTCGGGCTGTTCGATCTCGGCTGGAACGTGCTGTGTCCGGGCTGCGGCGGCGTGCTCGGGGCGCACTCGACCCTGAAGGCGCTCAAGCCCGACGACTATCACTGTGCGCTCTGCGCCTGCGGCTACAAGGCCTCCGTCGACGACCAGGTCGAGGTTTCCTTCACCGTGAATCCGCGCGTCCGGCGCATCGCGGCACATGATCCCGACACGCTTCCGGTGTGGGAATATTTCAAGCAGGTGTTCTGGAGCTCCGGCGTCGACTTCAACAAGGAATCGTTTTCGACGCTCGCCAACGAGGTCACGCTGGATACGATGGAGCTGCCGGCCGGCGAGAAGGCGACCATGTCGCTGCAACTGCCGAGCGACTTCGTCATCATCTTCGAGCCGGTGACGCACGCCGCTCATTTCATCGACGTCCAGGGTGAACCGACCAAGGACCGCCAGCAGCTTGCCATCATGTACAACAAGGTGCAGGCGCCGACCGGGACCACGACGATGCGGCCGGGCCCGCTGCGGCTGTCGCTGGAGAATCAGGCCGGCGTGCGCGTGCTGCCGTCGGTGTTCATCGCGGCCGAGGCGCTTCATCATCTCATCGGCAAGCGCAAGCCGTTCCTCACCGCCAAGCGGATGCTGTCGAACCAGACGTTCCGCGATGTGTTCAAGGCGGACAATCTCAGTCTCGACCAGCGGCTCCAGATCACCTCGCTCACCTTCCTGTTCACCGATCTGAAGGGCTCGACCGCACTCTACGAACGCGTCGGCGATCTCGCCGCCTTCGACCTCGTGCGTGCCCATTTCCACGCGCTGCTCGAGATCATCTCCTCCGAGAAGGGCGCGGTGGTGAAGACCATCGGCGATGCCGTGATGGCGACCTTCGTCCGTCCCGAGCACGCGATCGTCGCGGGCCTGCGGATGCGCGCGGCGATGGACGAGCTCAACAAGCAGCGCGGCACCACCGACCTCATCGTCAAGATCGGCATCCATGAGGGGCCGTGCCTCGCGGTGATGCTCAACGAGCGGCAGGATTATTTCGGCCAGACCGTCAACATCGCCGCGCGCGTGCAGAGCCTGTCGACCGCGCAGGAGATCCACATCACCGGTCCGGTGGCGGACGCACCGGCGGTCGCCGAACTGCTGCAGCAGCGCGAGATCAAGCCGATCCAGAAACAGGCCGCGCTGCGCGGCATCGCCGACAAGCTGGTGGTGTACGAGATACCGTGAGGCACAGGAGGGGATTGCCGCACTCTCCGTCATTGCGAGGAGCCCTTGCGACGAAGCAATCCAGGCTGTCTCCGCGAAAAGATTCCGGATTGCTTCGCTGCGCCGCGCGCCCAGATTGCCGAAACGTAATACTCGCGCGAAACTGACGGACGTTGCGCCGGTTGAATTTCCCGCTCATATAATGCTCGGTAGCCGCCGCACCCCGCGGCGGCATCGATTTCGGTAGGACCTTATGCTCGACGGCCTGCGCCAATTCATCGCCGACATTGTTGCCCCCCAGGGCGGGGATCGCGCGTTCGGCGACAGCGATTATCGGCTCGCGGCGACCGCGTTGCTGGTCCACGTCGTCTCGCTGGACGGCCGGCCGAGCGCGGCCGAGCAGCGCAAGTTGCACAGCCTGATCGAAAGCCATTTCGGGCTCGATCGCGGCACGGCAGATCGCCTGATCGCCGATGCGACCCAGGTCGAGGGCGATGCGGTCGATCTCTACCATTTCACCAGCGTCATCATGCGCTCGCTCGACGAAGCGGGCCGCAAGCGCATCGTGCAGATGATGTGGGAGCTGGTCTATGCCGACGGCCAGGTCTCTGAGTTCGAGGACAACGTCGTCTGGCGCGCCTCCGATCTGCTCGGCATCTCCCAGCGCGACCGGATCGACCTCAAGCATGCCGTGGCGGAGCGTGCCGGTGGGCAGGTGAAGGACAGTGCCGTCGGCGGTTGATCCGAGCAAACCGGCCGATGGCCGCTTTTGCGGATGACATGACGAAACTTTAATGTGAGCGATGCCTACCCGGATTTGCCCGTAAATTCCCGGGTCTTCTGCTTGCCCTGACCTCCGCTCAACTGGCCATGCGGCCGGCGCCGCTTGCCTGTCGCGCACGGCCTATGCTCTCGTTCCGCGATTGCGGGAACACAAAACTTCAATTCAAGAGACATCGATCGTGACTGAGCGGGTAACGTTGATCACCGGCGCCTCGGCGGGCATTGGGACGGAGCTGGCGCGTGTGTTCGCCGCCAACGGACATCGCGTAGCGCTTACGGCGCGGCGGGCCGACCGGCTGGAGGCGCTCGCCAGCGAGCTCGCCGCCAAGGGCGGCAAGAAGCCGATCGTGATCGCCTGCGATCTTCAGGACGCCGGCGCCGGCGACAAGATCGCCGCAGCGCTCAAAGCCGAGGGCGTCGAGCTCGATCATCTCGTCAACAATGCCGGCTTCGGTGTGTTCGGCGATGCCGTCGAGTGTGACCGCGCCGAGCAGGTCGGCATCGTCGATGTCAACGTGCGGGCATTGACGGATCTGTCGCTGCGCTTTGCCGATCAGCTCGTCAGGAACAAGGGCGGACTTCTGAATGTCGGATCGGTCGCCGGCTTTCTGCCCGGCCCGGGCATGGCCGTCTACTACGCCTCCAAGGCCTATGTGATTTCCCTCACCGAGGCGCTGCGGGCGGAGCTCGCGCCGCGCGGCGTTCGTGTCACCGTCCTTTGCCCGGGGCCGGTGCCCACCGAATTCCAGGCGCGTGCCGGCGTGGGATCCGGGCACAATACCGCGCTTCTCAACGTGTCGGCGCCCGATGTTGCCAGGCAGGCCTATCAGGGCCTGATGGCCAACAAACGGGCAGTGCTGCCAGGTCTCGGCATCAAGATTGTGCCATTCGCGCTGCGGTTCTTTCCGCGCAGCTTCATCCTGTGGGCCACCAGCCGGTTCCAGCGGCAGCGACGCTGAGGCAATTCTGAACGTCCCTAGTGGCCCGGAGCTTGCTTCAGTCCAGGAAGCGTGTGTGCGCAAACTCACACGATGTTAACCATCGCTTAGCTATGCTGGCGGTCTGAACTGATAGCACTCGCAGAGGCCATGTCGTTCCGGACGGACAGGTTTGGTGGCGCAGAAGTGGTGCCCTTCCGAAACAGGGCGCCGAACGCCGCCGCCTCCGAAAACCGGCTGCCGGTCCTGATCGTCCTGCACCAGGAATCCTCGACACCCGGCCGCGTCGGCAATGCGCTGCGCGCGCTCGGCCATCGCCTCGACATCCGCCGTCCCCGCTTCGGCGATCCCCTGCCCGAAACCCTCGACCAGCATGCCGGCGCCGTGTTCTTCGGCGGCCCGATGAGCGCCAACGATCCTGACGACTACATCCGTCGCGAGATTGACTGGATCGAAATTCCGCTGCGCGAACAGCGGCCGTTCCTCGGCATCTGCCTGGGCGCGCAGATGCTGGCGATGCAGCTCGGGGCCCGCGTCGCGCCGCATGCGGAGGCGCTGACCCAGATCGGCTATTACCCCATCCGCCCGACGGCGGCGGGACACGCGCTCTGCCCGGACTGGCCGGCGCAGGTCTATCACTGGCACCGCGAGGGCTTCACGTTGCCCGCCGGTGCCGAACTGCTTGCGGAAGGCGATGACTTTCCCGTCCAGGCCTATCGCGCCGGCAATGCCTTCGGCGTGCAGTTCCATCCTGACGTGACCTACGCGATGATGCATTGCTGGACCACGCGCGGCTACGATGGCCTCAGTGCTCCCGGCGCGCGCGAGCGGCACCATCACTTTGCCGACCGTGCCGTCTATGATGCGGCGGAACGCGCCTGGCTCGATCATTTCATCGACGGCTGGCTGGCGCGCCGGCCGGTGCTGGCGCAAGCCGCCGAGTAACCCGCGCCTTAACGCAGGTCCTTCGCACAAGGCCTTGGCGCAAGTCCTTGGCTCATCGCTGGATATGCTAGGCTCGCTGACAACGAGCGCGCGCAGACGCGTGCCGGCAGATAATGGGAGAGCGCCGTGGCCTACGAACACATTCTCTATGGGGTGAGCGACAGGATCGCGACCATCACGCTCAATCGCCCCGATCGCATGAATGCCTGGACGCCGATCATGGAGCGCGACGTGCGTCATGCAATGGAAACCTCGAACGCCGACGACAATGTCCGTGTCATCGTGCTGACAGGCGCGGGCCGCGCCTTCTGTGCCGGTGCCGACATGGATGCACTGAAGGGCCTCGATCCCGATGACGTCAGGCGCGCATCGAATTTGCCGCCGTTCGACATGAACCGTCGGCCCGACTGGCAGACGCGCTACGGCTTCTATCCATCGATCAAAAAGCCCGTCATCGCCATGCTCAACGGCGCGACCGCCGGCATTGGTCTCGTCCACGCGCTCTATTGCGATTTGCGCTTTGCCGCCGACAACACCGTGTTCACCACGGCCTTCGCGCGGCGCGGACTGATCGCCGAGCATGGCATCAGCTGGATGCTGCCGCGCATCGTCGGCCACGCCAACGCGATGGACCTGTTGCTCTCGGCGCGCCGCGTGTCGAGCGACGAGGCTCTGCGCATCGGACTCGTCAACCGGCTCTGTTCGCCCGAGAAGCTGCGCGAGGAGACCTATGCCTATGCGCGCGATCTCGCCGATTTCGTCTCGCCCAGCGCGATGGCCGTGATCAAGCGCCAGCTCTACGAGGTCCCGTTCCAGACGCTGGCGGAGGCAACGATCGAGGCCAACAGGGAGATGATGGTGGCGTTGGCCGGCAGCGACTTCCGCGAGGGCGTGGCAAGCTTCATGGAGAAGCGGCCGCCAAGATTTACGGGCAGGTAGGGGATTCGAGGGAGCCGCGTCGCCCTTCGGGCTACGGCGCGGCAGCCTTCGCTACGAAGCGGCTTGCCGAGCCGAAGCAGGCGTAGCCTGCGAAGGCTGGTGGAGCCAGGCGGGATCGAACCGCCGACCTCGTCATTGCGAACGACGCGCTCTCCCAGCTGAGCTATGGCCCCTTTTGCTGACCGCTCTGGTGAACGCGGCCGACAACCGGGCGCCATTTAAGTCCCTGCCAAGGTCAAGTCAAGGACGGGTGTAACCCGCTTTTAGCCATTTCGCTGCCCGAACTTGACTTGTTTGGGCCGGGGGGAACCGATATCTAGCAAAAGGCGTCACTCCCGACCAAGCCAGAGTTTTTCATAAGCCAGAGGCCTCAAAAGCCATGCGTGCCGTTCTCGACATCGTCATCATCGTGCTCGACCTCTACGTCTGGCTGCTGATCGCCTCCGCGATCCTGTCCTGGCTGATCGCCTTCAACGTCGTGAACACGCGTAACCAGTTCGTGTCGGCGGTGGCTGAGTTCCTGTACCGGATCACCGAGCCGCTACTGGCGCCGATTCGCAATTTCCTGCCCAGCCTTGGCGGTCTCGACATCTCGCCGATCATCCTGATCCTGATCATCATGTTCATCGAGCGGGTGATCCTGTACTACATCTACCCGAACGTGATCTGAGCAGGCTGGAGCCCTTTGATCGCGAAAGAGGCTGGCAAGGAACCCTGGCGTTACGCGGCCTCGGGAATCAGCATCGCGCTGCGGGTGACGCCGCGCGGCGGCCGCGACGACATCGACGGGATCGAGCAACTGGCCGATGGCCGCAGCGTGCTCAAGGTGCGGGTGCGTGCCATTGCCGATGGCGGCGAGGCCAACAAGGCCGTTCTGGTGCTGCTGGCGAAGTCGCTTGGCGTGCCCAAGGCCAGCGTCAGGCTCCTGTCGGGGGCGACGTCTCGGCTGAAGCAGATCGCGGTCGACGGCGATCCGGCGCGGCTGGGCGAAGCCCTGCGCCGGCTCGTCCAGGCCAAAGCAGCGGACGACAAATCGACAGACTGAGGAACTGACATGACCGCTGAGATCATCGATGGAAAAGTCATCGCCGCGGAACTCCGCGCCCGCGTCGCCGACGAAGTCGCCCGGGTCAAGCGCGAGCACAATCTGGTGCCGGGCCTGGCGGTGGTGCTGGTCGGCAACGACCCCGCCAGCGAGGTCTATGTCCGCTCCAAGCACACCCAGACCCAGGCTGCGGGCATGGCCTCGTTCGAGCACAGGCTGCCGGCCGACGTCTCGCAGGCGGACTTGCTGGCCGTCGTCGCGAAACTCAACCGCGATCCTGCCGTGCACGGCATTCTCGTGCAGCTGCCGCTGCCGAAGGGGCTGAACACCGAGGCCGTCATCAACGCCATCGATCCCGCCAAGGACGTCGACGGCCTGCATCCGAACAATGCCGGTCGTCTCGCCGCCGGTTTCGAAGCGCTCTCGCCCTGCACGCCGCTGGGCTCGATCATTTTGACCAAGAGCGTGCACGCCTCACTCGAAGGCATGAACGCCATCGTCATCGGCCGCTCCAACCTGGTCGGCCGTCCACTGGTGCAGTTGCTGTTGAACGAGAATGCCACGGTGACGATCGCGCATTCGCGCTCGCGCGATCTGCCCGGCCTGGTGAAGCGGGCCGACCTGGTCTACGCCGCCGTCGGCAAGGCCGAGATGGTGCGCGGCGACTGGCTGAAGCCCGGTGCAACCGTGATCGACATCGGCATCACCCGGATCCCGAAGGAGGATGGCAAGACGCGCCTCGTCGGCGACGTCGCCTACCAGGAAGCGCTCGGCGTGGCCGGTGCCATCACGCCGGTGCCGGGCGGCGTCGGCCAGATGACGGTGGCATGTCTCCTGGTGAATACGCTCCGCGCGGCGTGTGCGATTGCAGGGCTGCCGAAGCCGGCGGTGTAGGTTTTCTTCACCTCGCCCCGCTTGCGGGGAGAGGTCGGATTGCGAAGCAATCCGGGTGAGGGGGACTCTCCGCGAGAGAGCTGTCACCGTGCTCGCAGAAGCAGCCCCTCACCCAACCCTCTCAGCGCGAGCGAAGCTCGTCGCGGCCCCGTAAGAACGGGGCGAGGGAGCAAACCTTGTCCGGGCCGATGCCTCAGCCCTTCTTCTTCTTCTCGCGCTCGATGCCCTCGAGGATCAGCTTGTGTGCATCCTCCGGGCCGCCCCAGCGCAGGATCTTCACCCACTTGCCCTTCTCGAGATCCTTGTAGTGCTCGAAGAAGTGCTGGATCTGCTGCAGCGTGATGTCGGGCAGGTCGGAGTACGACTTCACCTTGTCATAGCGCTGCGTCAGCTTCGACGACGGCACCGCCAGGATCTTCTCGTCGCCGCCGGCTTCGTCCTCCATGAACAGCACGCCGACCGGGCGCACGCTCATGACGGCGCCGGGGATGATGGCGCGGGTGTTGATGATCAGCACATCGCAGGGGTCGCCATCGTCGGACAGCGTGTGCGGGATGAAGCCGTAGTTACCGGGGTAACGCATCGGCGTGTACAGGAAGCGGTCGACCACCAGCGTGCCGGCCTCCTTGTCCATCTCGTACTTGATCGGTTCGCCGCCCACGGGGACTTCGATGATGACGTTGACGTCGTGGGGGACGTTTTTTCCGATCGAGACCGCATCGATACGCATTCAAGGCTCCGTTGTTGCCGAGGTTAAATCGCGCCCGGCAGCGATTTTGGCGCTGTCATACGCGGGCTTGGCCCGCCAATCCATCGCGTTTTTGTGAAATAATGAATCCAGCGATCACCGGCGCAAGGGGCGGGCGGTATCGCGGGAAAGGAAAGCGCTACCGGCTGGACTTCAGCAGCTCAATTGGTCCAGGCGAAGGCAACCTTGTCGAGCGACTTCGGCCCGAAACGCTCCGAGGAGCGCGCCACCATGCGGCCGCCCAGGGCACGGTAGAACTCGGTCGCAGGATCGTTGTCCGAGAGCGCCCACACCACCATGCTCTTCAGGCCGCTCTGCATCAGGTCGCGCCGGGCTGCGGCGAACAGGCGGCGGCCGAAGCCGAGACCCTGGAATTCGGGACGGAGATAAAGTTCGTAGATCTCCCCGTCGAAGTGCAGGCTGCGCGCGCGGTTGCGACCATAGTTCGCATAGCCCGCGATCTTGTCGCCGAACACCAGCACGCTGACGCGGCTGCCCTTGCGGATCGCGCTGTCCCACCACTGCGGACCACGGCGGTTGATCAGCTTCTCCAGCTCGGCGCCGGGAATGATGCCCTGATAGGCCGAGCGCCAGGCTTCGTCATGGGTCGATGCCACCGCAGTTGCATCTGCAGCTTTGGCCGGCCGGACCTCGATCAGGGTTGTGCTCATGGACGCGATCAAACCAAGTCGCCGCGCCGGCGGCAAGACCTATCGTTAATTATCGGTTAACCTGTGGACTTTCTGCATCAGTATTATGGCCATGTTGTCCCGAAAGAGAACAAGGCGCTGCCTTCAACGGCAACCGGCTGCTACGCGCCGGTGCAAAACTGCGTTGCAGCAACCAATGAACGGCAATTGCAACGCAGAAAGTCCGCCCAGAATGATTCGTTCCTACTAGTCTGGTGCTGTCCGTGCTCGCCTTTGGCCATTCATGCGGCTCTTCAACATCCCTGCACTCTTGCCTCTGCTGGCCCTGCTGACCGCGTCCCCTCTGTGCGCTCAGGTCACGTTCGGTGCATCGGGCGCGGAAGGCGAGCCGTTTCGCCGGCAGGCGTGGAATCTGCCCTCGCCGGACGCTGCTATCGCCGCGCATGCGCTGCTGTTTCGTCCCGCTGGTGCCGGTCCATTCCGCGTTGCGGTCATCGCGCATGCCTCGACGCAGAACGCGTTGCGTCGCGCGCAGATGTCGCAACCGGAATACCGCGCGCTCGCGGCGTTCCTCGTCGCGCGCGGGTTTGCCGTGCTGGTGCCGGAGCGGCTCGGTCACGGTGCGACGGGCGGCCGTTACGTCGAAGACCAGGGCGGCTGCGACGAGCCGGACTATCTGCGTTCCGGCCGTGCGACGGCCGAAGAAATTTCGCTCGCGCTGGATCATGTGCGCAAGCAGGATTTCATCCGCAAGGATGCCGCGATCGTCATCGGCCATTCCGCCGGTGGATGGGGTGCGCTGGCGCTCAGCAATGCCGATCCAAAAGCGATTTCCGCCATCGTCGCGTTCGCGCCGGGGCGCGGCGGCCGCGCGAATGACGAGCCGAACCGGATCTGTGCGCCACAGGCGCTTCTGGCGGCGGCGACCGAATTCGGCCGGTCGGCGCGCATTCCCGTCACATGGTTCGCCGCGAGCAATGACAGCTATTTTGCGGCGGCATTCTCGAAGTCGTTGGCAGATGCCTTCCGCAGCACGGGCGGCAAAGTCGATTTCCGCGTGTTGCCTGCGGTTGGCAGCGAAGGGCACTGGATGATCGAGACTGAAGCCGGGGTGAAAGCTGCAGCCGCCGAGCTCGAACGTGCGCTGAACCCGTCGAAACCAATGGCGACCAAGAAACCATGACACCGCACCGCTCGTGGCGGGCATTGTGGCTTCGCTCGGCTCCATGGTGGCGCCGGTCGCGCTCCTGATGCTGGATAATTTTCGAGCGAAGTGGATCCCGGTTCGCGTGAAGAAACGCGTCAAAGAGAGAGAAGCTGATGCGTAAGTGGCCCGACGACGATTTGATCCTGTTCGACGGCGTCTGCATCTTCTGCTCGCGCTGGGTGCGCTTCGTCGCCAAGCGCGACACGGCGAAGCGGTTTCGCTTCACGCCGATCCAGTCGGACTATGGCGCGCGTTTGGCGGGCACATTCGGCATCGACCCCGGCGACCCCGATACCAACGCCGTGGTCCATGGCGGCGAAGTCTTCATGAAGTCGGATGCCGCGCTGACGGTGCTGTCACAACTCCCCGGCTGGGGCTGGGTGCGGATGCTGTTGGCCGTGCCGAAGCCGCTGCGGGACCCCGTCTACAGCCTGATCGCGCGCAACCGCTATCGCATTTTTGGGAAATACGATGCGTGTTTCGTGCCTGACGCGGATCTGCGGGCGCGGGTGATTGAGTAGTTCGTCATTGCGAGCGCAGCGCAGCAATCCAGACTTCCACCGGGGAAAGATCCTGGATTGGTTCGCTGCGCTCGCAATGACGGAGTGTGGTGCTACGGCTTGCCCAGCGCCGCCAGCACTTCCTTCGCCGCGCGCTCTCCACTGTCCCGCGCGCCATGCGCCGTCGTGAAGAAGGTCGGCGACGTCGCTTCGCCCGCGAAGAACAGCCGGTCATCCGCGGGCGCGGCCAGCAAGGCGCGGTCGCCTGCGTGCCCAGGCAGCGCGTGCGAATACGATCCCCGCGCGTAGGGATCGCGTGCCCAGCGCGACTCGTACAGCGGCTTCAGCTTGCGCCTGATCTCGTTGCCGAGAAAGCCCGTGATCTCGTCGATGCTGTGCGCGGCGATGGCGCCTTCGCCGGAATCTTCCAGCGCGCGGGCGAAGCTGCCGCCGAAGAAGCCTTCGATACAGGGCTGGCCGAACGGGCGGATGTGATAGGTGCCCATCTCCGTGCGCATGGTGGCGCCGCGCAAATTGCCTTCTTTCGGGAAGGCTTCGGCATCCTCGAGCGCCAGCGTCACCTTGTCGTCGACGCCGAGCGGCAGGCCGGCTGCGGCATCGACCTTGGCGGGGAGCGGCGGCGAGAAGCGGATCGCCTCATCGGCGATCAGATTTGTCGGGACGGTGACGATCACTTTGCCGGCATCCAGCGTGCCCTGCGACGTCTCCATGCGGATGCGTTTGCCGGAATGATCGACCAGCGTCACGTTGCAGTTCAGCGCCACCGGGCAGGGCGCGCCATAGGCCGCAACCAGGGCGCCATAGCCGCGGCGGACGCGCCAGTTGAGGCCCGTGTCTTGATAGGCGTCCCAGTCCAGTGTCGACATGTTCTTGAGTTCGCAGCCGTTGATATAGGTCGAGATCGCATCGATCATCGGGTTCCAGCGATTGCCGGCCTCGAGACTGAGGCTCGCGGGCTCGTCCTTCCCCTTTTTTGCGGCCTGCCAGAGACGTCCATAGAACGCGTCCATCGCGCGCATGAAATCGTCGCGCTCGCTTTGCGGAAAGGCATTGCCGTAGGCGCGCTCGCGCCAGGGCGGCAGGTCCTTGTTGAGCTCGAAATCGAGCTGCCTTGCGATCGTCGCGAAGGAATTCTTGTCCGCCGAATGCAGCCAGCCGCAGCCGACGTCGAAGGTCACCTCGGGCGAGGCCTGCACGGTCCAGGCCCGCCCGCCGAGCCTGTTACGCGCCTCCAGCACGATCATCGAGAGGCCGGAGCCATCAAGCGCATGCGCCGCGCCGAGGCCGGCGGCACCGGCGCCGATGATCGCGACGTCCACGGAGGAGGGGAAGGGCATGGAAGGGCTCTAGCACGTTCGGGAAGAGTGCTGAAGCCGCCGCGAGTCGGCTCTCGTCACCCGCGAAAGCGGGTGATCCAGTATTCCAGAGGCAGCCATGATAGAGCCGAGGCCGCAGCGTACTGGATGCCCCGGTCCCGTCTCCGCCAAGGCTACGCCGGGGCCACAAGGCTGCTCGGCCCGCCGGAGCTTTAGCGAAGGCGGGAGCGAGAGCGGTAGCCTTACGCCACCGCTTCCTTGGCCTTTTCCGCGCGCTTGCGCTCGTTCGGGTCGAGGTGCTTCTTGCGCAGGCGGATCGACTTCGGGGTGACCTCGACGAGCTCGTCGTCCTCGATATAGGCGAGGGCCTTTTCCAGCGTCATGCGGATCGGCGGGGTCAGGCGGACGGCTTCGTCCTTCGAGGTCGTGCGGATGTTGGTGAGCTGCTTGCCCTTGAGCACGTTGATCTCGAGATCGTTGTCGCGGGTGTGCTCGCCGACGATCATGCCCTTGTAGACCTTCCAGCCCGGCTCGATCATCATCGGGCCGCGGTCCTCCAGCTTGAACATGGCGTAGGCCACCGCTTCGCCCTGGTCATTGGAGATCAAGACGCCGTTGCGGCGGCCCTGGATCTCGCCCTTGTACGGCGCATAGCCGTGGAACAGGCGGTTCATGATCGCGGTGCCGCGGGTGTCGGTGAGCAGTTCGCCCTGATAGCCGATCAGGCCGCGGGTCGGCGCGTAGAATACCAGACGCTGGCGGTTGCCGCCCGACGGCTTCATCTCGATCAGCTCGGACTTGCGCTCGCTCATCTTCTGCACGACGACGCCGGAATGCTCCTCGTCGACGTCGATCACGACCTCCTCGATCGGCTCCATGGTGGCGCCGGTCGCCTCGTCCTTCTGGAACACGACGCGCGGACGCGACACCGAGAGCTCGAAACCTTCGCGGCGCATGGTCTCGATCAGGATCGCGAGCTGGAGTTCGCCGCGGCCGGACACTTCCATCGCGTCCTTGTCGGCGGATTCGACGACGCGCAGCGCGACATTGCCTTCGGCCTCGCGGAGCAGACGGTCGCGGATCATGCGGCTCGTCACCTTGTCGCCTTCGGTGCCGGCGAGCGGCGAGTTGTTGACGATGAACGACATCGACACGGTCGGCGGATCGATCGGCTGCGCCGGCAGCGGCACCTCGACGGCCGGATCGCAGAAGGTGTCGGCGACGGTGCCCTTGGTGAGGCCCGCAATCGCGACGATGTCGCCGGCTTCGGCTTCATCGAGCGGGGTGCGCTCGAGGCCGCGGAACGCCAGGATCTTGGTGATGCGCCCGGACTCGACCAGCTTGCCCTCGGCGTTCAGCACCTTGACCTGCTGGTTCGGCTTCAGCAATCCGGAGGAGATTCGGCCGGTGATGATGCGGCCGAGATAGGGGTTGGCTTCCAGGATGGTGCCGATCATCTTGAACGGACCTTCCTCGACCTTGGGCGGCGCGACGTGGCGCAGGATCAGGTCGAACAGCGGCTCCATGCCCTTGTCCTTCGGACCCTCGGGGCTCTCGGCCATCCAGCCCTGCTTGGCCGACCCGTAGAGGATCGGGAAGTCGAGCTGCTCCTCGCTGGCGTCGAGCGCCGCGAATAGGTCGAACACCTCGTTGATGACTTCGGTCGGGCGCGCGTCCGGGCGGTCGACCTTGTTGATGACGACGATCGGCTTGAGACCGACCTTGAGGGCCTTGGAGACCACGAACTTGGTCTGCGGCAGCGGACCTTCGGCGGCGTCGACCAGCACCAGGGCGCCGTCCACCATGTTGAGGATGCGCTCGACCTCGCCGCCGAAATCGGCGTGTCCGGGGGTGTCGACGATGTTGATGCGGGTGTCCTTCCACTGCACCGAGGCCGCCTTGGCCAGAATGGTGATGCCGCGCTCGCGCTCCAGGTCGTTGGAGTCCATGGCGCGATCCGTCACCTTCTGGTTCTCGCGGAACGTGCCGGACTGCTGGAGGAGCTTGTCGACGAGGGTCGTCTTGCCGTGGTCGACGTGGGCGATGATGGCGACGTTGCGAAGGTTCATGTGTGAGCTTCTTTGCGGTCGAACAATGGGTTAAGCGCGATCTCGCCGGTCAGACCGGGACCTCTTCACGGACAACGCTGGAAACGTGGAAAACGGGGCCTGCTTCGCCCAAAAAGGAAGCCCGGTCAGCTCGACCGGGCACCTTACGCGTTTGCGGCGCAATATATGCAAAAACCGCCAAAAAACAATGTGTTCTTTGCCGGTTGGTTGACTGAATTTTATCCGCGGATTCCCGGGGCTTAAGGCCGGGTTCCGGGATGGGTCGGGGCCTTTCCCCCCTTGATCGCCGCCCAGATCAGGACGACGCCCCCGATGCCGACGACCAGCCCCAGGAAGACCAGCGGGGCGATGTCGGAATCGATCTTGCCGTCGTCGATCACCGAGGCCCCGCCGACCAACAGGGCGCAGAGACCTGGAAGCAGCAGGATCACCCCCGCAGTCGCCATGAGCGCGGTGAGGCAGCCGCTGCGGGCGTCGCCGGGCGTCCGGACGGGCGGCAGAATCGGCGGCGTGTCGCTCATCGTGGCGCCTCCTCGCTTTGCCTTGCCTCGCGATACGTCGGCCCTTCGAGCCCGGCGCGGATCCTGCCGATCGCACCGTTGCGGTAGAACAGGTTGTAGGTGTCGAACGGAATGATCGCGCCCTGCTCGGTCACGAAATGGATGCAAGAGCGCTTGACGTTGCCGACGCAGAAATTGAAGCGGTCGAGAAACTGCACGATCGTCACGCGGAAGACGTTCTCGTAGGACAGCCCTTGCGGCACGTTGAAGCCCGGCAGGCAGCACAGCAATTCGCAGACGCGCTCGCTCGTGTTCAGCGGCCCTGACGACAGCGAGAACAGATCGACGAACTTCTCCCGCAGCATCGGATATTTTTCCGGGCTGATGGTGTTGGGCATCACCGCAACCAGTTGCTCCTGCGGAATCAGCGAGGTCAGCGGCAGCACTTTCTCGCCGTTGCGCAGGCCATAGCCGATCGAGATGCTTTCGGGGTTGCAGGGCAGCGGGATCATGTCCTTGTCGCCGAACACGCCGGTCTCGACCACGCGCTTGCGGATCTCCGACAGCATGATGCGGTCGGTGGTCTTGTCGAAACCCTCGTTGCGTCCGGCATCCTGCACCGGCTGCAAGGTGACGCCGCGCACGCACTTCCATGTCAGCGCGTGACGGACGATGTCGCCGATCTCGGCGTCGTTGAGCCCGCGTTTGATGGTGGCGACCAGCGTGGTCGAGACGCCGTAATGCTCGAGATGCTCCAGCGCCTGCTGGCGAATTTTCCGCAAATCCGCGCCGCGCAGGTTGCTCAGCGCATCGCGCTGAAGCGAGTCGAACTGGAGATAGACTTCCAGCCCGCGCTTGTTCTCGGCCAGCCGCGCCACGAAATCCTTGTCGCGGGCGATGCGCAGGCCATTGGTGTTGATCATGACGTGGCGGATCGGGCGGGCGCGCACGGCGTCCATGATCTCGAAGAAATCCGGATGCAGCGTCGGCTCGCCGCCCGAAATCTGCACGAGGTCGGGCTCGCCTTCGCTGGCGACCAGCGCGTCGAGCATCTTCTCCACCGTCGCGAGCGGGGTGAATTTCGTTCGTGCGGGCGAGGATTCGGCGAAGCAGACCGGGCAGGTGAGATTGCAGTGCTCGGTGATCTCGATCAGCGCCAGGCAGGAATGCTGCTCGTGGTCGGGACAGAGGCCGCAATCATAGGGGCAGCCGAATTCGGTGCGCTGCTGGAATTGCAGCGGCCGGTCGCCCGGCTTGATGAAATCCTTGCACAGGCGCCAATAGGCGGCGTCCGTCGACACCAGCGTCGACTGGACGCCGTGCTCCCTGCAGCGCTTTTCGAACCAGACCTCGTTGCCCTGGATCTGGATCTTGGTCGGCGCCAGCTTCAGGCAGGTCTCGCAGAGCGATTGGGTCTGGCCCCAGAAGATGTAGGGGCGCGACTTACGCAACGGCACGTTCATGCACGGGTCTCGCTTTGGGCGCCGTCGCCAGCATGAATGCGGCATAGAGCAGGATGGACAGCGACAGCAGGTGAAACAGGGTGAAAGGTCCGATCAGCGTGCCGTAGGGCTTGATGAATTCCCACAGCAAGCGTTGCGCTCCGTAACAGGCGAGCACCAGGTAGAATCCATTGGTGATCGCGAACGTATTCCGGTTCAAGACCGCCAGCACATAGGCAAGCGCGAACAAGCCCATCGCCGCGCTCTCATAGAGCTGCACGGGATGGCGGAGAACGCCGTCGCCGAAATCATGGGCCCAGGGCAGCGCCGTCGGCGTGCCGTAAGTGAAATCGTCGAGGCCCGCGAAGTAGCAGCCGAGCCGCCCGATCGCGATGCCGAGCGCCAGCGGCAGCGCAAAGCGCGCGCCGGTTCGTAACCTGATCCCCGCGGTCCATTTGTAGAGCTCGACCGCCACGATGCCCCCGGCAAGCGCGCCCTCCACCGAGCGCGCAATGCCGCTCTGCCCGGAGAGCCACAGATTGGCGGACCCGAACAGATAGGCGCCGAGGCCGGCGCCGAACACCAGCGCGGCGACATAGGGCAGCTCGAAGGATTGCGCCGGAAACTGCAAGCCGCGCCGCGACAGCCAGGAGAGTGCCGCTGCCGCCGCCAGCCACGCCGCGATGTCGAAGACCGTGTGAAGAAAAGCCCCGCTCATGCGAGAAGGATTATAGCACGGCAGACGTCGAGAAGCGCGCGGCACATTTTTGTGCCCTCTCCCCTTGTGGGAGAGGGCAGCTCCGCCATTAGCCACAAGCTCATTTGGGTGAGGGGGTATCTCTCCACGAACTCAAACAACCGTGGGGTTCGCGGAGAGAACCCCTCATCCGGCGCGATAGCCGAAGCTTTGCTTCGGCGTTCTGAAGAACGGCGGCCGTAGCCGCCTCTGCCACCTCTCCCGCAAGGCGAGAAGCAAGAAGCAATAACCGCTACCCAGCCTCCCGCTCCTCGGTCGGGTACACCCCGCGCAGCACCTCCTCGAAGTGCATCTTCACGGCATCGTTGCACAGGCAGGCGCGCAGGCGCAGGCCGTCGCGATTGCGGACCAGGATCGATCCGCGCCGCGTGTCGAGCACGCCCTCGGCCCTGAACGACTGGAGCACTCGGCTGGCATAGCTGCGCCCGACCCCGAGCAGTGTCGCGAGCTGCTCATGGGTCAGCGGCACGCTGCTCTCGTCGCCGGTGCGCTCCATCGCCGCCAAAATCCATTTCGCCGTGCGCTGCTCGATCGAGTGGATGGCGTTGCAGGCGGTGGACTGGAATATCTGCGCCAGCATGCAGTCGGCGTAGCGGGCAAAAATGTTACGCAGCGACGTCGACCGCAGCTTGGCTGCTTCGAGCTTGCCGACATGAATGCGTGCAAAGGGACCGCCGAACTTCACGCAGATGCGGGTGTACGCGGGCAGATATCCTTCGCTGACGATGCCGCCCACCGCGCCCTCGCGGCCGACCAGGATGGTCTCGACATCGCGGCCATCCTCATTGGGCACCAGAAACGTCGCGAGCGCCGGCCCGCAGGGGAAGTGGACGACCTGGACGTCGTCGCCGGGATTGTAGAGCAACTGGTGCGCGGCCGAATCTTCAACAGTGACGTGAGGCGCGAGCAGGGCGTAGTCCGCCGCATTCAAGCGCCGCAACAGATTGTTGGCCGGCCGGCTCTCGATCTCGGTAACCATGGTGCGCGCGTCCATCGTAGATCCCCCTGCTCTCCTTTCGACACTAGCGAGTTCCGTTCGCGGGCTGTGTGCACAAGTGGACAGACGTGGAAACTGTTGTGTGGTGAGTTTCGTTCCGGGAACCCTTCGATGCGCTGGGCGCAGGTGTCGGGACGGGGCTGCCTAAAGGACAAAACATGCAGCCCTCGATAGCCAGGATTATGATACCTCCTCCCCCGGACAGCCCGTCCGATGTACCCGCCGACGTTCTGATCGTCGAGGACGACCCGATCATTGCGATCGATTTCGAGGACCGCCTGCTCGGATTTGGCGTGAAGAGCGTGCGCACGGTGGGGTCGGTCGCGCAGGCGTTGAGCGAGATCGCGGCGCGTGCGCCGAATTTCGCGTTGCTCGATGTCGAGCTGATCCGCGAGACGAGCTTTGCAATCGCCGAGCGGCTGGTCGCGCTGAAGATTCCGTTCGTCTTCGTCACCGGCTACGGTGCCGACGCGCGGATTCCGCCCGAACTCGCGGGCCAGCCGCGCCTGCAAAAGCCGTGCTCCAGCGAGGCGCTTGAGGCCGCGCTACAGGCGCGGGGCGCCTGACGACCTGATTGCCGGAGCGAATGCAGAGCTCGGCGAGGTCGGTGTCGACGCCCCTGAAGAATGTGTGCGGGAGCGGCGGCGGGGACGAGATCGTCTTGATCGCCGCGGCCTGCGCGCCTGCCGCCTGCTCCGGCAACGAGAATGCACCGGCGCCTGCAATTGTCGTCCCGGCCGACCGGATGGTTCACCGCCATCCGGCTTCCGAATTGGTCGTCACGCAAGCTTGGGATCGAGCGTGGTCGACCACAGCGCGACATCGGCGCGGTCCCGCAAGGTCACCGTCATCTGGCCGGACGCGCCGTCGATCTTGACGTGACCGAAGAACTGCATGCCCGCGGACGGCGGCAGGTTCTGGCTGTCCTTGCCCGGCGCCTTGACGAACCGTACCTCGGGCCCAAAGGTGTTGTCGAGCGCGTTGGGTCCGAAAGTGCCGGCGTGCAGCGGACCCGAGACGAATTCCCAGAACGGCTCGAACTCCTGAAATTGTGCCTTGTTCGGATCGTAGTAGTGCGCGGCGGCGTAGTGCACGTCCGCCGTCAGCCACACGGTGTTGTTGATCGGCGCCGTCTTGATGAAGCGGAGGATGTCGGCAATCTCGAACTCGCGGCCGCGCACCGGGCCGTCGCCCTGCGCAATGGCTTCCGAGCCGCCCTGCGGCGTGTCCGGCACGATCAGGCTGATCGGCATGTCGGAGGCGATCACTTTCCAGGTCGCGCGCGAATTCAAAAGGCCGCGCTTCAGCCAGGCGATCTGGTCGGGGCCGAGGAAGTAGCTGGCGGGACCGTAGGCGGTCTCGAGATTGGCGCCGTTCGGGCCGCGATAGCTGCGCTCGTCGAGCACGAACACGTCGAGATGCGGTCCGTAGGAGATCTGGCGGTAGACGCGGCCGGGCTCGGTGATGCTCTCCCGCATCGGGTACATCTCATGAAAGGCGCGGCCCGCGCGAGCCGCGAGCAGCGAGATGTCGCGCACCTTGTAGGCAGCCGGCAGCTCTTTGGAGAGCGACCAGTTGTTGGTCACCTCATGGTCGTCCCACTGCACGAAGATCGGCACTTCGGCATTGAAGGCGCGCAAGTTCTCGTCGGTGAAATTGTATTTGTGCGCGGCGCGATACTCGTCCAGCGTCTCGGCGACCTTGGCCTTTTCGGGAATCGTGACGTTCTTCCAGATCTTGCCGTCGGCGAGCTTCACTTCGGATGCAATGGGACCGTCGGCATAGATCGTGTCGCCGGAGTGCAGGAAGAAATCCGGACGGTGCTTGCGCATCGCCGCGAAGGTGAACATGCCGCCGTCGTCGGGGTTGATGCCCCAGCCCTGGCCGGCGACATCGCCGCCCCAGACGAAGCTGACGTCGCGGCGGTCGGCCGGCGCGGTGCGGAAGCGGCCAGTCACCGGCTCGCCCTCGATCGCGCTGTGCGAGAGATCGCGGAAGCGGACGCGGTAGAAGATGTCCTGTCCGCCCGGCAGGTTCTCGATCAGCAGCTTTGCGGTGAAATCGCTCTCGGGCAGCGCGGCGATCGGCGGCAGCGTGCGGGCGTCCTTGAAGGACTCGGTCGTCGCCACCTCCACCAGCATCTGCGAGGGACGGTCGGCGCGCGCCCACACCACGCCGCCGTCGACGGTGACGTCGCCCGACTGCACACCATGTGTGACCGCCGGCCGGTCGGCCGCGCGCGACAGATAGGGCATGGCGATGGCGCCGAGCGCGCCGGCGCCGGTGGTGAGGAAACCGCGGCGGGAGAATTTGATGTTCATGGGATGGCCTCGATATCGCGTGCGACGGCCGCTAGGCGGGCCGCCGGTCAAGTCAGACGCTATATTGGGACAATGTGACGCAGCGATAACGCGGCTAAGCTTTACGCGTTGCCGGCGGCCCTGAACTGTGCACCCGCGCGCTGCAGGTTTTGTGGCAGGCTCATCAGCACCGCCTTGCGGTCGGCGACGGCGGCGTGGAACTGGTCGAGCGCGATGTTGAAGGCGGTGAGCCCGCCTTCCTCGATCGCGCCGTGATCGAAGCAGTGCAGCGTGTCGCGCAGGATCTCGTCGGCCTCGGCCTGCATCTGATCGAGCTCGTCCGTCGTCTCGCTCTTGCGGGCGGCCGCAATCATGTCGAGCAGGCGTTCGCGCAGATGGCTGTTGTTGTCGCGCTCGTCCTTCTTCAGGTAGCCGGCGAACCAGGCGCCGATCGAGCCCATCGCGGAGAGCGCCATCAGGCCCCACCAGATGTAATCGCTGTATCTGTCGAGGAAGGTCTTTTCCTCGCCGTCGACGAAGGCGGCGGCGCCGGGATGCACGGGGATCACCGCGTCCTTGTCGGTGTCGGGCGTCTCGATCTTGGCCGCCAGCGGGAATTCCGTGACCAGCTGCTGCCGCACGGCGAACAGCTGGCGCGTGAACGCCGCGATGGTGGTATCGGACACGGCTTTGCGCGCCACGATGTGGTGCGAGAAGCTGATGGTCTTGACCTCGTCGTCGGGGCGATCGGGCGAGCCGCCATAGGTGCCGGCGGGAATCTCGGAGGCTTCATAGACCGGGTGGTTCTGCGCGATCGCATCCGCAGAATCGATCGCGAGGAAGATCGGCGTGCCGAAATCCTTGGTGGAGGCGGCGATCGCTTCCGCCGTGATCTTACTGTTGACGGGGCCGGCGGCAAGATAGACATCGGCCTTCTGGGACTTGATCGCCTCGGCGGCTTCGGTGGCCGGAAACTGGATGATCTCGACCTTGGCGGGATCGACGCCGTATTGCTGCAGGATCACGTTGAGCAGGTTGACGTTGGCCTGGGTGCGGCCGACCACGCCGACGCGATGGCCGGCGAGCTGGGCGATCTTGGTGATCTTGGCGCCCTTCTTCTTGCCCTTGCCCTGGACCGACCACAGCACCACGACGTTCTTGCGCAGGGTCGCGACCGCCTGCGCGTTCTTCGGCACGTCGACATCGCCGCGCACGATGGCGAGGTCGACCTTGCCCTCCGCGAGCGCCTGGGCGCTGGCGGGGGCGCCGTCGGTCTGGATCGGACGCAGCCGCACGTAGCTCTTGTTCTGCGAGAAAGCCTGCGTCAGCGCCTGCACGACCTTGACGTCGTCGCCGTTGGCGGGGCCGACCGCGACCTTCAGCGTCACCGGACGCATCGCGAAGTAATAGCCGCCGACGAGCGCGCCGATGATCGCAAGCACCAGCGCGAGGGATACGAGCGCCGTCTTCCGCGCCGCTGATCGCGGCGAAGGCGGAGTGGGCGCTTCGGCCAGGTCCAGACCCCCGGTCATCGATCTCCCAAACAGGCGTTTCAGGCTCAGCTTCATCTCGGCCGGCGACTTAGGCCCGCAATTGTAGCAAATTTCTTGTCCGGCGGGGTTACATCTCCGTCATGGTTAGCGGATCGAGGAAATCCCCCGGTGAACCCGGACCGTAAACACGGCGTTAGGGTAAAGTTCCCCTGAAGCATGGAGACGATCATGGCAGAACGGCTGGCGGCGGAAGCACGCAAGCAGGCACTGGGTGGTATCCCCGGCTGGAGCGAAGTCGCGGGTCGCGACGCAATCGCGAAAACCTTTGTCTTCAAGGATTTCAACGAGGCGTTCGGTTTCATGACCCGCGCGGCGCTGGTCGCCGAGAAGATGGACCATCACCCCGAATGGCGCAACGTCTACAAGACCGTGGAGGTAGTGCTGTCGACCCATGATGCCGGAGGCGTCACGGCGCGCGACATCGAGCTCGCGAAGGCGATGAATGCGATCGCCAGGCTGTCGGCTTAGCTGACACCAGGCTGACATCTTGCAGCGGCCGGCCGCATCCCCATGTTGTGATCAGCAGGGCACGCGGCGATCCGCCGCCCCTCGGTGAACGGGGAGTTGAAGCATGGCTGCCGAGCACAGCGTCGGCTTCGAGCCGGCCGACCGGCTTGCGGAGGATCGCGAGAGCGTCCGCCGCCGCTTCTGGCGCAAGCTGAAGCGTGTCGCCGCGCAGCTGCCGTTCGCCGAGGATCTCCTCGCGGCCTATTACTGCGCCTTCGACCGGCAGACGCCGCGCCATGTCCAGGCGTCGCTGCTCGGCGCGATCGCCTATTTCGTCCTGCCGTTCGACTTTGTTCCCGACGTGATGCCGATCCTGGGCTTCACCGATGACGCCGCCGTGCTCGCCACCGCCATCCGCATGGTTGCCAGCCACATCACGACCGAGCACCGCGAAGCCGCCCGCGCCGCGCTGAAGCGCGGCGTGGAGGAGGGCGAGGCGGCGCAGTAGGCGTTGTTGCCACGTCGTAGCCACGCCCACGGCCGTCATGCCGGGCGATGACAGCAAGAGGGTGGGTGCTGCTTGCCCGAAGCATCGTCATTGCGAGCGAAGCGAAGCAATCCGGACTCTTTCCGCGGAGGGATTCCTGCATTGCTTCCTCGCTCCGCTCCCCGCAATGACGGCCGCTATTTCTTCTCCGCCCGCGCCTTTTCCGCGTCCCATGCCTGGAATTGCTTGAACAGCGTTTCCTTGTCCGTGTCGGACACCTGCGCAGCCGCGGGGCTCTGCTTCAAAAACGCCTCGAAGCGCTGGCGCGTCACCGGCTCGACGCCGTGCTTGTCGAGCCATTGCTGCGCCACCGGCAATCTGTTCCAGCCGGACAGCGGCGCCGCGAGCGAGACCTCCTTCCACTTGGGATGGAAGGGCGGGTTCTGCAGCGCCGGGAATTTCGTGAAGAATGCGTCCACGAACAGCGCGAGCTTGCGATAGCGCTCGGTGTTGGGCGCCCAATTATAGGCCGCGAGCACCGCAGGCACCGCGATCGTGTCGACGCTCTCGCCTTCCTTGATCAGGTTCGGATAGTCCTTCGCGGTCAGCGTCGCCGGCAGATAGTCGCTCTGCAGCGGCTTTGCGTAGTCCACCTTGGCGAGATGGAAGCGGCCGTCATTGCCGAAGGTGGAGACTGATTTGTACGGCTTGCCGCCGACCACGATGACCGCGTCGATCTCGCCGGCTTTCAGCTTCTCCATGGCGATGCGCTGCTCGACATAGACGAAGTTCGCCTTGATCCCGAGCCGCTCGAACACCGTCAGTGCGGTGACGAAGGTGCCGCCATTGGGCAGATCGACGCTGACCTTCTTGCCCTCGAGCTCCTTCAGCGTCGCGATCGACTTCGGCGCGATGACCTGCATTTCTTCATTGTAGAGCTTGGTCACGTAGGTGAACTGCTTCTTGATGTCCTTGGCAAAACCCTTGCGCTCGAGATAGTCGAGCGTATCGGCGCGCACGACGCCGAGATCGACGCCCTGCAGGAACAGGATGTCGGCGACGCTCTGCACCGAACCGCGGCCGACGATCGGCAGCACGCGGATCTTGTTGCCGTCGTCGAGCACCGAGGCGAGGTCGGCGCCGAACTGCACATAGGTGCCGCCGATCGTGCCCGTGATCAGCGTGACGGTGTTGGCGTTCAGCGACTGCTTGGTCGAGCTCGAGCCGAACTGGAAGATGGCCTTCAGGCTGTCAGAGACCTTGGCCGGATCGTATTCGCCCTGCTCGGCATGGGCCGCGAAGGCACAGATGGTCGTGATGGCGGCAAGCGCCATTTTCAAAACGTTGCGCATGATGTCCCCTGAAGTGATCTAGTTCGAGAGCTGGGCGAGGCGCTTGCGCGCTTCCGCCGATCCGAGGCTGGCGGCGCGCTGGTACCAGTCACGGGCGGCTGCCGCATCGGCAATGACGCTCCGCGCATCGCTGGTACCGAGCACTGCCGGATCATAGGTTTGCGCCAGCAGCAGCGCGGCCGTTGCGTCCTTCGCGTTGGCGGCGCGTTCGAGCAGCAGGCGCGCGGCGGCGATGTCGCCGACGCCGATCAGGCGTTTCGCGCGCGTCATCAATCCTGCCAGCGTGTCGGCGTCGAGCGTCCTCGCAGGCTCGGGCGGTGCGGGCTGTGCCGCGACGGCAGCCGGAGCCGGCGATTCGACTTGGCTCTGGGCCTGACCTTGCACCTGGCTTTGGACCTGGCTTTGGACTTGGCTCTGGCTTTGGGCTTGCAGCGCGGTCTGGTAGGCGGTCGCAATCGCTTCGCGGCTTGGCGTCGAAGGCGCCGCTAGCTCTTGCTTGTCGGCGCTCACCAGCATCGCGTTGGTTGCGCGGGCGGGATCCTTGAACTCGGTCTGAGATGGTGCGACCGCCAGACTGGCCTGAGCCGCGCCTGTTGCGCCGAAGGCATAGTCGGCGACGAGGCTGCGCAGGTCGGATTCAGACAGCACGGCCGCAATCGCTGCGGCGGATATCACAAGTCCCGCGACGATAAGACGAGGCGCGGTCCTGGCCGTGCGACGCAACGCCATCGGCGCATATTCCCGTGGGTCGGGTGCTCCGCGCGGATCGGACAGGAACAGTGGAATTGGATCGTCCTGTGGTAGTTCGGCTCGCCTGGCGCGCGCCCGGATGTAGTCCGCCGTGGACGTAGGTGATGCGGATCGATCGGAGTCGAGCGCGTGCGACTCCTTCGACGGACGGTGGGCCGTCGTTTCCATGGTCTGATGCTCCCCATTACTGACGCAACGCAGGGGCCATGCCGGTTTCAGTCTTCTTGCTTTTGTCCAGAAGTGCCCCGCAAACTGGAACCGTAAATCGCCGTCCGATTCAGCCCAAAAAACGACGGCCGTTGGGACGAATCTGGAGATATTTGGGTTTGATTGCGGCGGCGCGGCGACATGCACCGCGATTTTGCCCGCCGTGGTTGAGGGATTTTTTTCCGGGCGCCGATGTGCGCAACCTTGCGATGTCGCGGACGCTTTCCACGCCCGCCGCTGTCATGCCCCGGCTTGACCGGGCATCCAGTACGCCGGGGCCCTTCCGCATCTCACCGTCGCCTCGGAGTACTGGATCGCCCGGTCAAGCCGGGCGATGACAGTTGAGTGCGTGGCGATGGCGTCGCGATTCCATTCGCCGCTGCATCCTCACGGATGCAGGATCACCTTGCCCATGGCCTGGCGTCCCGCCAGCACCTTCAGCGCATCCGCCGTTTGCGCCAGCGGGAAGGTGCGGTCCACATGCGATGAGATCTTTCCTTCCGCGGTCCACTTCACGAGCTTCTCGAGATTGGCGCGGTTCTTGGCCGGATTGAGCCGGGTCCAGGCGCCCCAGAACACGCCGCGGATGTCGCAGCCCTTCAAGAGCGCGAGGTTCAGCGGCATCTTCGGAATGTCGCCGGCGGCAAAGCCGATCACGAGGAAGCGGCCTTCCCAGGCGATCGAGCGCAGCGCCTGCTCGGCATATGCACCACCCACCGGATCGAAGATGATGTCGACACCCTTGCCGCCCGTGAGCTTGCGCAGGCCTTCCTTCAAATCTTCCTTGCCGTAGTTCAGCGTCAGCTCGGCGCCATGCGCTTTCGCGAACGCTAGCTTCTCGTCAGAGGAGGCGCAGGCGATCACCTTCAGGTCCATCAGCTTGCCGAGCTCGCAGGCGGCCAAACCGGTGCCGCCGGCCGCGCCGAGCACCGCGAGTGTCTCGCCCGGCTTCGGGCTGGCGCGATCCTCCAGCGCATGCAGCGCGGTGCCATAGATGATGATGATGCCGGCCGCGCGGTCATAGTCGAGATTGTCGGGAATCTTGACGATCGACGCCGCCGGCAGCGCGATTTTCTCGCGCGCGCCGTTGTGGCCGCAGGAGGCGACGACGCGGTCGCCGACCTTCAGGTCCATCACGCCGGGGCCGATGCTCTCGATCACGCCGGCGACTTCGGCGGCGGGTGAGAACGGGAACGGCGGCTTGATCTGATACTTGCCCTGGATCATCAGGATGTCGAAGAAGTTCAGCGCCGCCGCCTTGATCGCGATCACGGCTTCGCCGGGACCCGCCACCGGATCCGGCACGTCCGCCAGAACGAGATCGTCGGGCTGGCAATATTGCGAGCAGAGGATGGCTTTCATGGCAGCACCTTGAGGCGTTTCGAGGGGAATTATAGTTGGATCGTTTCTGCCGGATTTGCTGCGGCCGGACAATCCGGATTCTTTGTTTGGGTCAGCACGACGGCCTATCTTCCGTCATTGCGAGCGCAGCGAAGCAATCCAGAATCCGTCCTGCGGAAATAGTCTGGATTGCTTCGCCGCGCTCGCAATGACGAAATCCGCGGAGAAAGGATTCAAACCATGTTTGAAACAGGCCTGCTCGAGAACAAGCGTATCCTCGTCACCGGCGGCGGCTCGGGCCTCGGCGCGGCGATGGGACGCCGCTTCCTCGCGCTCGGCGCCGAGCTCGTGATTTGCGGCCGCTCGCTCGACCGGCTCGAGGCAGCGGCAGCCGAGATGCGCGAACAGACCGGCGGCAAGCTCACGACGATCGCCTGTGATATCCGGGACGGCGCAGCCGTCGACAGCATGATGGATCAAATCTGGCGCGAGGCGCCGCTCGACATCCTCGTCAACAATGCCGCTGCCTCCTTCATCGCGCAGAGCGAGCATCTCTCCTTTCGCGCCGCGGATGCGATCCTGGCGCCGACGCTGCATGGCGCGATGTATTGCACGCTCGCCGCGGGCAGACGCTGGATCGAGGCCAGGCATGGTGGCGTGGTGCTCTCGATCCTTTCGACCTCCACTATCACCGGCCGCGCCTTCACCGTGCCATCGGCGATGGCGAAATCGGCGGTGCTGGCGATGACCAAAAGTCTCGCCGTCGAATGGGGCCCGAAGGGCATCCGCACCGTCGCGATCGCGCCGGGGCCGTTCCCGACCGCCGGCGCATCGGGGCAGCTCCGCCCCGAGGGCCGCGACGAAGGCTGGACCGCGCGCAATCCGCTTGGCCGCACCGGTGAGCACGGCGAGCTCGCCGATCTCGCCAGCTTCCTCGTCTCCGACCGTGCCGGTTACATCAACGGCGAGATGGTGGTGATCGACGGTGGCGCGCATTTGCGCAGTTCCGGCGCCGAAGACCTGCTCGGCTGGACCGACGCGCAATGGGCCGCCCAGCGCGCCGCGCGATCCAGAAGCTGACCGCCGACACTTCCGCTAACTGCCTTCCCAAATTGAGCTTTCCCGGTTATCCCTAGCCGGGGACAAAGCGCGGCCGGGCCATCTTCCAGTCACAATATTGAGGGAACCACTCCAGCATGTGGCGGGTGCTATCTTTCATTTTGCTGGTCGGCATGACGACGTGCGGGATCGCCGGTCTCGCGCGGGCGCAGACGGCGCAACCGGCGCCCAAAACGGCACCCAAGGAGACCGCACCGAAAGCGGCTGCGCCGGCCGCCAATACGGCCGCAAAGACCGCTGCAAAGCCCGAGAGCAAACCGGCGGGCCCGGCCGCGGCGGTTGCCGGCGGCGCGGAGCCGACCCTGATCGGCCAGTTCGGCACCTGGGGGGCCTATTCGGCCACCCCGAACGGCAAGAAGGTCTGCTTTGCGCTGGCAAAGCCGTCATCGTCCAAGACCAACCCGCCGAATCGGCCGCGCGATCCTGCCTATGCCTTCGTCTCGACCCGGCCGGCGGAAAAGGTGAGCAACGAAGTCTCGGTCATGATCGGCTACGCGCTGAAGCCGGGCTCGGAATCGACGGTCGAGGTCGGCGGCGCTGCTTTCGCCATGTACACGCAGGGCGACGGCCTCTGGATCAAGAACGCGGCCGAGGAGGAGCGGATGGTCGAAGCCATGCGCAAATCCGCCGATCTCGTGGTCAAGGGCGTCTCGGCCAAGGGGACGGAGACGACCGACACCTTCTCGCTGAAGGGCCTCGCCCAGGCGCTCGACAAGATCGCCCAGGATTGCAGGCGGTAACGCCTGGTCGTTAAAGCTGAGGGCGATAAGGTCGCAATCGGATGTTCCGGTTGCTATATAGGGGCGGTTCCAAGTTTTTCCGTCATTCCGCGATGGTCCGAAGGGCCAGATCGGAATCTCGATGTTCCAGGTTCAGCTCTTCGAGCTCCGGAACGACCAAGCCATTAGGTCCATTCAATGCAACCGACGACCGAGCCGCACAACGCAATCTTGGTGGAGAAGACTCCGCTTGAAACCTATGTGCCGCCGGCAAAACCGTCGCTGATCGGCCTGTCGCGCACCGAGCTTGCCGATCGACTCGGCGAGATCGGCGTCGCGCCGGCCCAGCGCAAGATGCGCGTGCAGCAGCTCTGGCACTGGCTCTATTTCCGCGGCGCCCGGAGTTTTGACGAGATGACCTCGATCTCGAAGGGCATCCGCGCCGATCTCGCGCAGCACTTCACCGTCGATCGGCCCGAAGTCGTGGCCGAGCAGATCTCCAACGACGGTACCCGCAAATGGCTGCTGCGGCTGCCGAGCGGCGACAATGTCGAGAAAGCGCATGAAGTCGAGTGCGTCTACATCCCCGAGACCGACCGCGGCACGCTCTGCGTCTCCTCGCAGGTCGGCTGCACGCTGAACTGCGCCTTCTGCCACACCGGCACGCAGCGCCTGGTGCGCAACCTCACCGCCGGCGAGATCGTAGGCCAGGTGATGGTCGCGCGCGATCGTCTCAACGACTGGGCCGATCGCGAGGACGGCACGCGCCGCGTCACCAACATCGTGATGATGGGCATGGGCGAGCCGCTCTACAATTTCGACGCGGTGCGCGACGCGCTGCTGATCGTCGGCGACAACGAAGGCATCGGCATCTCCCGCCGCCGCATCACGCTGTCGACTTCGGGCGTGGTGCCGAACATCGTGCGCGCCGGCGAGGAGATCGGCGTCATGCTCGCGATCTCGCTGCACGCCGTGCGCGACGAGCTGCGCAACGAGCTGGTGCCGCTCAACCGCAAATATCCGATCAAGGAGCTCCTGCAGGCCTGCCGCGACTATCCCGGTGCGTCGAACGCGCGCCGCATCACGTTCGAATATGTGATGCTCAAGGGCGTCAACGATTCGCTCGACGACGCGAAGCTGCTGGTGAAGATGCTCAAGGGCATTCCGGCCAAGATCAACCTGATCCCGTTCAATCCCTGGCCCGGCACCGCCTATGAATGCTCGGACTGGGACCAGATCGAAAAGTTCTCCGAATACATCTTCAACGCCGGCTATTCCTCCCCGGTGCGCACCCCGCGCGGCCGCGACATCCTCGCCGCCTGCGGCCAGCTCAAGTCGGAGACCGAAAAGCTCTCGGCCCGCGAGCGCCAGGCGCTGCGCGCCATGGCGATGACGGACTAGTTTCTCATGCCCAGCTCTCGCCTCCTCGTCGTTGCGAGCGAAGCGAAGCAATCCAGAATGTCGCCGCGGAAGCAGTCTGGATTGCTTGGTCGCAAGTGCTCCTCGCAATGACGGCAGAGGTGGTTTTGACGCCATGTCCCTGATCCGCCGCCTCATCGTCATCTTCATCGGCTTCCTCGCCGCCTGCTTCGTCGGCGGCATGATCGTGGTCATGGCGCTGCTGTTTCCGGAATTCGCCGATCTCGGCGCGGGCCCCGTCGACCAGGGCCCGATCGACATCCTGCTCGGCTTCGGCTTCATTTTCGTCTCGGGCTTCGCGCTGGTGCCGGCCGCGGTGATCGTCGCCATCACCGAAGCGCTCTATATCCGCAGCGCGCTCGCCTATGCCGTCGGTGGCGGCCTCGTCGGGCTCGCCTGCTATCTCGGCCTCGTGCCCTTCCATTCCGACACGCTGCAGTTCGAGGGCATCGTGCGGCGTCACCTCGAGATCATGACCGGAGCCGGCATTGTCGCCGGCGTCGTCTACTGGCTGATCGCCGGCCGCAACGCCGGTGCCTGGCGCGAACCGCCAACCCCGCGCAAGCCGCCTCCGCCATTGCCGGCGAATTCAAGGCCGGATGCAAGGTGACCTGCTTACCCTGCCCTCCAGGGCAGGATGGCTACCTCCCGTGGGGTTTCCATCCCCGCCCCACTCCGCTAAACCGCGCGCCATGAACCGGACTGGACTCTTCATCGCCTTGGCACTGTGGCTCGTGATCGGCGTCGTTTTCGGCCTCTATCCCGAGCTCGATCTCAAGCTGGCGTCGCTGTTCTTCGATCCCGAAACCAAAACCTTTCCGCTTAAAGCGATCGGCTGGGCGGGGTTTGCGCGGGATGCTGCGATGTGGATCGCCTGGGCGTTTGTGATGCCGTCGCTGGTGGCGCTGGTGGTCAAGATGGTCCGGCCCGACCGGCCGCTGCTAGTATCGGGACGCGCGATCGTGTTCCTGCTGGTGACGATCGTCCTGTCGGCCGGCATCCTCACCAACCTCGCCTTCAAGACCTATTGGGGCCGGCCGCGCCCGGTGGTGGTGACGGAGTTCGCCGGCGACCAGCAGTTCGTGCCGTGGTGGGATCCGCGCGGCGGCTGCGCGCGCAATTGCTCGTTCTTCTCGGGCGAGGGCGCGACCGCGTTCTGGACGCTGGCCCCTGCGGCGCTCGCTCCTCCGGCATGGCGGCCGCTCGCCTACGCCGGCGCCGTGATCTTCGGCGCGGTCACCAGCGGGCTGCGCATGGCCTTCGGCGGGCATTTCTTTACTGATGTGTCGATCGCCGGCCTCGTCACTTTCGTCGTGATCTGGTTCGCCTACGCGCTGATCTACCGCTGGCCGCGGACCCGGTTCTCGGACGAGGCGATGGATGCCGCCCTGACCCGGCTGAACATGCCCGCCTACCGGCTCCGCCAGCGCCTGTTCGGCCGCAAGACGGGCCCCGCGCCCTCGATTTGAGCCATTAAATGCGTGCCCAGCCCCGCGAAATTTGATATTCGCGCGGTCAAGTTCGCCCCGAAATCAGACCCTTTGAGACCCGATTGGAAGCTCCATGACCACGATCCTGAAAAGCCTGCCCAAGGGCGAGAAAGTCGGCATCGCTTTTTCGGGCGGCCTCGACACCAGCGCGGCGCTGCTCTGGATGAAGCAGAAGGGCGCGCGCTGCTACGCCTACACCGCCAATCTGGGCCAGCCCGACGAGGCCGACTACAACGAGATCCCGCGCAAGGCCAAGGAGTTCGGCGCCGAGAACGCGCGCCTCGTCGATTGCCGCACGCAGCTCGTCCACGAAGGCATCGCCGCGATCCAGTCCGGCGCCTTCCACATCTCGACCGGCGGCATCACCTATTTCAACACCACGCCGCTCGGGCGCGCGGTCACCGGCACGATGCTGGTTGCGGCGATGAAGGAAGACGGCGTCAACATCTGGGGCGACGGCTCGACCTTCAAGGGCAACGACATCGAGCGCTTCTACCGCTACGGCCTGCTCACCAATCCGGGCCTGAAGATCTACAAGCCCTGGCTCGACCAGCAGTTCATCGACGAGCTCGGCGGCCGCGCCGAGATGTCGGCCTTCATGACCGCGCAGGGCTTTGCCTACAAGATGAGCGCCGAGAAGGCGTACTCGACCGACAGCAACCTGCTCGGCGCCACGCATGAAGCAAAGGATCTCGAAAGCCTCGACAGCGGCATCAAGATCGTCAACCCCATCATGGGCGTGCCGTTCTGGCGAGATGACTGCAACGTCAAGGCCGAGAAGGTCGTGGTGCGCTTCGAGGAAGGCCAGCCGACCGCGCTGAACGGCCAGACCTTCTCTGATCCGGTGGCGCTGTTTCTCGAAGCCAACGCGATCGGCGGCCGCCATGGCCTCGGCATGAGCGACCAGATCGAGAACCGCATCATCGAGGCCAAGAGCCGCGGCATCTACGAGGCGCCGGGCATGGCGCTCTTGCACATCGCCTATGAGCGCCTCGTCACCGGCATCCACAACGAGGACACCATCGAGCAGTACCGCATCAGCGGCATGCGTCTCGGCCGTCTGCTCTATCAGGGCCGCTGGTTCGACTCGCAGGCGCTGATGCTGCGCGAGACCGCACAGCGCTGGGTCGCGCGCGCCGTCACCGGCGAGGTGACGCTGGAGCTGCGCCGCGGCAACGACTATTCGATCCTCAACACCGAGAGCCCCAACCTCACCTATGCGCCGGAACGGCTCAGCATGGAGAAGGTCGAGGACGCCGCCTTCACGCCGGCCGACCGCATCGGCCAGCTCACCATGCGCAATCTCGACATCGCGGATACGCGGACGAAGCTGAAGCTCTACAGCGACACCGGCCTGCTCTCGGGCAGCGAAGGCTCGCAGATCTTCAAGCTCGAGAGCGACAACGGCTGAGGCGCTCGTAGCCCGGATGAGCGAAGCGATATCCGGGACGTTCTCGCCAAGTGGATAGACCCACAAGCGATAAGCTTCATTCGTCATTGCGAGCGAAGCGAAGCAATCCAGAATCTCTACCCGGTGACAGTCTGGAATGCCTCGTCGCACCAGGGCAAAATTGCCTCGCGATTTCGTCGCGGGCTCCTCGCAATGACGAAAAAATGGCCGGGATCGCTCCCGGCCATTTGCGTTTGTGTGTGCCCTTACCGCGGCGGCGCGGTGCCGGGCGGGGGCGGCGGCAGCGCGGCCTGGCCGCCGTTGAGCAGCGGCGTGATGCGGCGGATGGTGACGCGCCGGTTGATCAGGCTCGGCCCCTGCGTCTGCTCCTTCAGGTACTGCTCGCCATAGCCCTGCGACGTCAGGTTCTCCGCCGGCACATTGAACTGCTGCGTCAGCAACTCCGCCGCGGCCTGCGCACGGCGATCCGACAGCGACAGATTGTCCACGTCGTTGCCGACCGCGTCGGTGTGCCCCTCGATCAGGAACACCTCGCGCGGGTTGCGCTGGATCGCCTGGTTGAGGCCGTCGGCGATCACCTGCAGCCGGGCCGCCTGGTCCGGCGGGATGGTCCACGATCCCGTTTCGAAGTTGATCGTGTTGACGTCGATGCTCGGCATCTGCATGCGAACATTCGGGCTGTAGCGGATCTCGTCGAGCGAGTAGCGCCGATCGATCCGCTGCACCGGCGGTGCCTGCATGGTCGCGTAGATCACGTCCGGCGACGCTTCCTGCGCGTCGACGATGTAGCGATCGTAGGGGATGGTCACGACCGGCGGCGGCACGTCGACATAGAAGCCGCCGACCGACCGCGGATCGCGGTAGCTGTTGTCGATGATGACGATCTCGCGCCCGCCGGGGTCCCTGCGGATGCGTCGCAGCAGCGAGCCGTCCGGACCGACCACGGTGATCACCTCGCTGCCATCAGGACGGATCACCACGGTGCGGGTCTCGCCGCCGATCGTGTCGGTGCGGATGTCGCGGGCGCCGTAGCGGAAGCGATAGAGATCGTTGCCGCGGACATAGGCCTGCCCGCCGGGATCGCGGATGATGATGCGGTCCGGCTCGGTGTAGACGGTGCGGCCGCCTTCGACGATTTCCTGCCGCTGGTTGCGGTAGTCGGCAATGGTGGCGCCGATCACGGCGCCGGCCACCACGCCGGCACCGATCGCGAGCGGCGTCAGATCACGCTGCGGCGGCCGGGGCGGAGGCGGCAGGGGTGCTGCGACCGTTGGCGCGGCCTGGAAGGCCGGCGCAACCGTCGGCGGACGGTACTGGGCCCGGTCGGGCGGCGGCGTAGCAGCCGGGGAGCCGGGGACGACCGTCGGAGCTGCAGCGCCGGCAGGGGCCGCGGGCCGGGGCGGGAGGCCGCCGGCCTGAGGCGGTGCAGCCGGGGTTCCGGCAGCGGGCGCGCCGGCAGGAGGCGTTCCACCCTGTTGGCCGGGCGTTGGCGTCGCCGTCGGGGCAGGGGCCGCGCCGGGAGCCGGGGTCGTGCCGGGAGCGGGGGTCGCTGATCCCGGACGTCCAGGCGGCGGCGTCGGAGCGCCGGTCGGGGCCGGCGTTGCCGTTGGAGCGGGTGCAGCACCGGGCGCCGGCGTTCCCGCCGCCGGAGGCGCGCCGGGACGTACGCCGGGAGGCGGTGCACCGGGGCGGCCGGCCGGCGGTGCGCCGGGCGTGCTGCCCGGAACCGGCGTTGCGGTCGGCGCAGGTGTCGCGGTCGGTGCCGGTGTTGCAGTCGGTGCGGGTGTCGGAGCGGGAGTGGCCGCGGGCGCAGACGCGCCGGGGCGGACCGCAGGTGCAGCGGGCGGAGCCGCGGTGGGCGTCGCCGTAGGCGCAGGCGCGGGCCGCGCCGAGGGCGGCGCTGGAGGCGGCGGCGGAGGTGTTGGCGTCGGGTGCGCGGCAGCAGGAGGCGGTGCCGATGGCGTGGGCCGTGCCGCAGGCGCAGCCGGAGGCGGCGTCGGGGCATGCTGCTGCGGGGCCGCGGCCGGAGGCGGGGCCGGCGGTGTTGGAGCCGGCCGTGCTGCAGGCGGTGCCGGAGGCGGCGGTGTCGGGGCGTGCTGCTGCGGAGCGGCGGCGGGAGGCGGCGACGGCTGCTTCGGAGCGGCAGGCGGCGCAGGCGGAGCCGGACGGGCTGCAGGAGGCGGGGGCGGCGGAGGTGCTGCAGGACGCGCCGGTGCGGCAGCCGGCGGAGGTGCAGCGGGCGGATGGGGCGGTGCAGCCGCGGGCGGCGGTGTCGCCGGGCGCGCAGGCGCGCCGGGCGGCGTTGCCGCAGGCGGGCCCTTCGGCGGCTGCTTCGGTTTTCCGTCAGGGCCGGTCTCTTGCGACGGAGCCGGCTGCGCCTGCGCGACCACGAGCGGCGACGCGCTCTGCGCATGCGATGCGGTGTTGGCCAATTGCATCGCGGTGAGAGCCGTCGTCGCAAGCAGCACGAAACGAAGGTTGGTCATGGTGGTGAACTTCCCCGGAAGGTTCTTTGACGAAGTGGTTGGGATGAACAGCTACGCGTTAGGCCGCATTGTGGCGGGCGAAGTGGTCGCGGCCCGATTTATTTCTGCACGCAAATCAACTCACTATGGTGACGTTCATTGCGCATTCAGACGCACGTTGCAATCGCCTGACATGTGATGCGTCGCCTCATATGTGATTGTCCGGCGGCATTGCGTCCGTAGCAGGATTGGGCGTGAGCGGACCATTCGGGCCGCGCGATGGAATCTCTTCGGGCACGTGGCCCGGCAATTCGTCGGGCCGCGGTGATTCGCCGGGCTCGCGCACCGGGGGCGTGATGTCGGGCTGCGGATTGCCCGGCGGAATTCCCGGCGGCGGCTCGGTCGGAGTGCCCGGTGTCGACGGCGGAATCTCGGGCGGTTCGATCGGCATCGGCATCATCGAGATCATTGTCCAGAGGACGATAACCACGATGCCGTGCCGATGTTCCTCCTCGCATCGGGTCGAAGCGCGCCCTATTCGGGCAGATGACAGACCGCCTCGATGTTGTGGCCGTCAGGATCGAGCACGAACGCGCCGTAGTAGTTCGCGTGATAATGCGGCCGAATCCCGGGCGGCCCGTTGTCGCGTCCTCCGGCCGCCATCGCCGCCTTGTAGAAGGCATCCACAGTGGCGCGGTCCCTGGCCGCGATCGCGATGTGCACCGGCTTGTTCATCGCGCCTTCGCCGCCGAACCAGAGATCCGGCTTGCCGTTGGCGCCGAAGCCGGCCGCCGCAGCATGACCGGTCTGCTCCGCCGTGACCTCCATGATCAGGCCGTAGCCGAGCGGGGCGAGCGCCTTCGCATAGAACGCTTTCGCGCGCTCGTAGTCGGAGACGGAGAAACCCAGATGGTCGATCATCGCAACCTCCCTCAGTTTGTCGCTGTCAGCGCGACAGGAACGTATTGCTTCGTGTCTTGCGCGCGACCGTAAAGCCGCGCGCGACCATGTCGGCAATACAATCCTGCTGCCATTCGTTTTGTGACAGATGCTCGATCACCACAGCGCGCGGCCACAGCGATTGCGGCGCGTCGCGGAAGAAGCCGATCAGCACGCGGTCCTCAAAGCCCTCGACGTCGATCTTGAGCGAATCGACCTGTGTGACGCCGGCCTCATCGAGAATGCGCGTCAAGCGCAGCGACGGCACCTTGATGGCGTCGGCACTCGCGGCGCCGGTCACGACATGCGTCGCGCCGAGATTGCCGCCGCCGCTCTCGATCATCAGCTCGCCGTCGCGCTCGCCCGCGGCGGCCTGAACCAGCCGCACCTGCGTTGCCTTGGATGCAGCATGGTTGAAGGAGAGCCGTCCGAAGGTCAGCGGATGCGGCTCGATCGCGACCACCTTGCCATGGGTGCCGACCTGTTGCGCCATCACCAGCGCAAACGTGCCGACATTGGCGCCGACGTCGACGAATACGCCGCCAGCAGGCGTGTGCTGGCGCAGGAAGTCGAGCTCTTCGAGATTGTAGTCGGGATTGAACAGGGCGCCGCGCTCGGTCGCGCTGCCCTGGTGATAGAAGCGGAACGAGGCGCCCTGATATTGCACATCGATCGGCCCGCCGCGCAGCCAATTGACCAGCCGCGACAGCCAGGGCCGGAACGCGCCGCGCTTCAGCCCCGATCGTGTCGCGAGGCGGATGATCGCGGCCTGAGCCGCATTCGGCGCAAACGCGCCGAACGGCGCGGACGAAGGGGCATTGTCGGGCGTCAAGCAGCAGGTCCTCGTTGCAGGCGGCGCATGCATAGCCGGTTTTGGCGGCGACTCCAACGCTGGACGACGGAGCGAGCCTCACGCCGCCTTCTTCCGCTGCCTCAGGAATCGCCCGAGCAGCCTGCGCCGGCCCTTGCGCGGAATCAGGTCGACGTCGCTGACGAGCTTGGCGCCGCCCTTGCGGCGCTCCAGCACGATCTTGCGGCTGTGAAAGGCTTCCAGCTCGACGCGATGCGCGACACTGACGATGGTCGCCTTCGGCAGCTCGTCCGTGACCATCTTCATCATCTTGTCCTGGCTCTTCTCGTCGAGCGCCGAGGTTGCCTCATCGAGCACGACGATATCAGGGCTGTGCAGCAGCAGCCGCGCGAACGCGAGGCGCTGCTTCTCGCCGCCCGACAGCGTCTGGTCCCACGCGGCTTCTTCCTCGATCTTCTGCTTGAGATGGTCGAGGCCGACCTTGTGCAGGGCTTCCCCTATCTCCTCGACGGTCCAATCCTCTGCGGCTCCGGGATAGGCGACGGCGCGGCGCAGCGATCCGGTGGGCACGTAGGGCCGCTGCGGCAGCATGAACAGCCGCCGGTCGGGATGGAAGTTGACGCTGCCGCCGCCCCACGGCCACAGCCCGGCAATGGCGCGCACCAGCGTGCTCTTGCCGGTGCCGGATTCGCCGGCGACCAGCAGCCGCTCGCCGGGCTCGATCACCACCTCGGTCTCGCCGACCACTGCGGTGCCGTCATCGAGCGTGACCGAGAGATCGCGCAGCTCCAGCATCGCCTCGTTGCGGGTCTCGCCGCGCTGGATGCGGCCGAGGCCGTCGCCCTGCTCGGCGCGTTCGAGGCCGTCGAGCGACATCATCAGCGAGGCGATGCGGCGCGCGCAGGCGTTCCAGTCGGCGAGCCGCGGATAATTGTCGACCAGCCAGCCGAACGCACTCTGTACGATGGTGAAGGCGGAGGCCGCCTGCATGACCTGCCCAAGGGTCATGCTGCCGTCGAGGAATTTCGGCGCGCAGAGCAGCAGCGGCATGACCGGTGCAACGAGGCTCGACCCTTGCGATACCAGCGTGGTGCGCATGTGCTGGCCGGCGAGCCGCGCCCATTGCCGCAACACGTTGGTGAAATTGCGGTCGAGGCCGTCGCGCTCCTCCTCTTCGCCCCCGAGCAGCGCGATGCTCTCGCCGTGCTCGCGCACGCGTGTCAGCGTATAGCGGAAATCGGCCTCGGCCTGGTTCTTGTCCTCCGAGACCTGCACGAAGCGCCGGCCGATCACCATGATCGAGCCGGATGCGATCGCGGCGTAGAGGATGGCGGCGATCACGAGGAAGCCGGGAATGGTCACCGACGAGCCGCCGAGCGTGATGGTGAGCGCGCCGCCGATGGTCCAGAGCACGACGATGAAGGTTGCGGCCGACAGCAGCGCCGAGGTGACGCCGGCGAGGAAATCGACCGGTGCGTCGGTCGCAATGCGCAGGTCCTCCGCGATGCGGTATTCCGGATTCTGGTGGTCGCCGCCGACGAGGTTGAGCTGGTAGTAGCGTCCGCTGGTGAGCCAGCGCGTCAGCACGCTGCTGGTGAGCCAGGCCCGCCAGCGCCGCTGGATGCCCATGCGCGCGAACACCTGCGCCACGCCGAGCACGATGCTGCCGATCGCGAGCGGGAGGAACACTGCTGTGAGATGGAAGACGCTCGTCGCGTCGCGCTGCTCGATGGCATCGAAGATCGCGCGATTCCAGACGTTGATGCCATATTGGAAGCAGACGATGAGGACGATCAGCACGCCGAGGCCGACCGAGAACGGCCAGGCGAGGCGGTCGCCGTTGCGGCCCCAGAAGCCGCGCGCGCTGATCCAGAACCGCTTCAGCAGATAATCCCTGCGGGCCCGCTCGGCCTCTTCGGGAGAGAGCTCGGGATCGGGTTCGAGCACCTCGGGCGGCGGCGGAGCCACCTCCTCGCCATTCTCGCCTTTGATCTCGATAATGGGTGGCGTCCTGCCCTGGTCGCGCTTGCCGGCTGGCTTTTGCATGGCCGGATAACGCGAGACAAATCAGCCGGTTCCCGTCGGTTCCCGAATACCCTATTCGGCGGCGCCGTCACGCACCCGCCGCAGCCGCGCAGCCCGGTGGAGCACGCGCGACAGCTCCTCGATCGAATAGGGCTTTTGCACGAGATCGAAACCGAAATTGCCTTCCTGGGACAGTGCCTGGCTGTAGCCGGTGGTCAGCACGACCGGCACGCCGATGCCGCGATCGCGGATCGCCCGCGCCAGATCGAGCCCGGTCATTCCTGGCATCACGATGTCGGAGAACACGACATCGAAACGGCCGGCGTCCACGACGAGCTCGGCCAGCGCATCGGCGGCATTGTCGAGCAGCGTGATGCTGTAGCCGAGCGCTGTGAGACCATCGGCGGCGAAATTGCCGAGCTCGATATTGTCTTCGACCAGCAGCACCGACATGCCGCTGCCGGCGACCGCAGGCGCGGTGTTCGGCGCCTGCTGCTGCGGCAAGAGGTCCGCGGGCACGCGGGGGAGATAGAGAGAGAAGGTGCTGCCCTGGCCGACTTCGCTCGTCACCGTCACCTCGCCGCCTGATTGCCGGGCGAAACCGAACACCTGGGACAGGCCGAGACCCGTGCCCTGGCCGACCTGCTTGGTGGTGAAGAACGGCTCGAAGATCCGCCCGAGCCGCGCGGGTGGAATGCCGACGCCGGTGTCGCTGACGATCACGCCGACGAAGCCGAGGTGTCCCGGGACAGGACCGTACGAGACGTGCGCCGGCGTGTCGGGAATGGTCGCGGCCCTCTCGACGGTGAAGCTGATCCTGCCCTTGCCCTGCATGGCGTCGCGCGCATTGGTCGCCATGTTGATCAGCGCGGTCTCGAACTGGCTGGCATCGGCATTGACGAGGCAAGGCTCGGCCGGCAGCCGCATCGCGATCTCGATGGCCGGTCCCAGCAGCGTGGCGAGCATGTCGTGCAGCGACTGCAGCCGCTCGCCGACGTCGAACACTTCCGGCTTCAGGGTCTGGCGCCGCGCAAAGGCGAGCAGCTGCGAGGTCAGCTTGGCGGCGCGCGCCACCGCGTCCGCAATCGCCGTGATGTAGCGCTGCCGTCGCTCTTCGCTCAGCTGCGGCCGGTTCAACAGATCGACCGAGGCGCGGATCACGGTCAGCAGGTTGTTGAAGTCGTGCGCGACGCCCCCGGTGAGCTGGCCGAGCGCCTCCAGGCGCTGGCTGTGCTTGAGCGCCTCCTCGGCCTCGCGCCGCTTTGCGGCCTCCATCTGCAGATGCTGGGTGCGCCGGAAAGCGAATGCCAGCAGCAGGAACAGCAGCGCGGTGGCGGGCACGCCGAACACCAGATGCTGGCCCATGGTGGCGAGCCAGCGCGCGCGGATCGCCGACGTCTCGAAGCCGGCGCTGACATAGATCGGATATTCGGCGACGCGCCTGTAGCCGATGCGGCGCTCGATCCCGTCCGACGGCCAGGCGATGGTCATGAGCCCCTGCGCGGGGTGCGCGGCGATCTCGCGGCCGACCGGGCCCCCCGGATCGAGCCGGAGGTCGCGGTCGAGCCGCGGGAAATGCGCCACCACGACGCCGTCGGTGCGCCCCATCGCGAAGAAGCTGCCGGGTTCCGAGCCGATCCTGGCGTAGAAACTCTCGAAATATTCCGGCAGGACGGAGGCCTGGATCACGCCGGTGAAGCGGCCGTCGTCGGAGTCGCGGCGGCGGCTCATGCCGAAGAAGCGCGCGCCCTGATAGGGCGGACGCGGCGTCAGCGGCATGCCGATGAAGGTGCCGATGGTCTGGTCGACATGGACGTAGAAATAGTCGCGGTCCGCAAAGCCGAGCTCAGGCGGCGGCGAAACGAGGCTGTTGACCAGCGCCTTTCCGTCCGCGTCGAAGATCCAGGCCGATTTGAGCTGCGGCAGCGAATCGGTCAGCCGCTTCAGCCGGCGGTGCAGCGCCGCTTCGCGCGCGCGGATGACGTCGTCGGGAAGGCCGCGCACGACCTCGTTGAGCTCGGACAGGCTGCGGTCGATGGTCTCGAACACCTTGAGCGCATGCTCATGCGCCACGTCGAGCGTGCGCTCGATCTCGCGGTCGGCCATCTCCCTGGTCGAGGTGTAGGAGATCGTGGAGGCGATCGCGAACAGCGCAATCGGCAGCGCCAGGGATGCAACCATCATCCACTGCAAAAGCCTCAGCGAATTGCGTTGCGCTCCCTGCACGGTCGCTCCGGTCCCTGACCGGAGAGCTTACTTGAATTTCCCGCCGGGAAGGAAGCGGCTTGTGGCGATAATCTCGGGTTGTATTCCGACGAATCGCGCGCAAGGCGCGTCCGGGCAAAATCTACTCGGACTGACCCGGATCGTGGCATGCCCCGGCCGCGCCGGCCGGCGGCCGTAGCATGAACGGTGCTAGACCTGCCGCTCGACCATCTTGAGCTTGAGCTCGGCGATGGCTTCTGCCGGGTTGAGGCCCTTCGGGCAGGCCTTGGCGCAGTTCATGATGGTGTGGCAGCGATAGAGCCGGAACGGATCCTCGAGATTGTCGAGGCGCTCGCCGGTGGCTTCGTCGCGCGAATCGGAGACCCAGCGGTTGGCCTGGAGCAGCGCAGCGGGACCGAGATAGCGCTCGCTGTTCCACCAATAGCTCGGGCAGGAGGTCGAGCAGCAGGCGCAGAGAATGCACTCGTAGAGACCGTCGAGCTTCTCGCGGTCCTCGTGGCTCTGGCGCCATTCCTTCTGCGGCGTCGGCGAGGTCGTCTTCAGCCACGGCTCGACGGAGGCGTACTGCGCGTAGAAGTTCGTCAGATCCGGGACGAGGTCCTTCACCACCGGCTGGTGCGGCAGCGGGTTGATCTTCACCGCCCCGTCCTTGACGTCGTGCATCGAGCGGGTGCAGGCGAGCGTGTTCTGGCCGTCGATGTTCATGGCGCAAGAACCGCAGACGCCTTCGCGGCAGGAGCGGCGGAAAGTCAGCGACGGGTCGATGTGGTTCTTGATCCAGATCAGGCCGTCCAGCACCATCGGACCGCAATCATTGGTGTCGACGTAATAGGTGTCGACGCTCGGATTCTTGCCGTCGTCAGGATTCCAGCGATAGACCTTGAACTCGCGGAGCTCGGTCGCGCCCGCGGGCTTCGGCCAGGTCTTGCCGCCAGTGATCTTGGAGTTCTTCGGAAGTGCGAATTCAACCATTTCGATAGGGCCTTCGCTGTTCGATCAGTACACGCGCGCCTTCGGCGGGATGTACTGCACGTCGTTGGTCATGGTGTAGTTGTGAACCGGGCGGTACTCGATCCTGACCTTGCCGGCATCGTCCAGCCAGGCCAGCGTGTGCTTCATCCAGTTCTTGTCGTCGCGCTCGGAGAAGTCCTCGCGGGCGTGCGCGCCGCGGCTCTCGGTGCGGTTGGCGGCCGAGTTCATCGTCACCACCGCCTGCGAGATCAGATTGTCGAACTCCAGCGTCTCGACGAGGTCCGAATTCCACACCAGCGAGCGGTCGGACACGGCGATGTCGGTGATGCCGCTGTGGACCTTCTGGATCAGGTTCTGGCCTTCGCTCAGCACCTCGCCGGTGCGGAACACCGCGCAATTGTTCTGCATCACGTGCTGCATGCCTTCGCGCAGCTTGGCGGTCGGCGTGCCGCCGGAAGCATAGCGATAATGGTCGAGACGGCCGAGCGCGAGCTCGGCCGAGTTCGCCGGCAGCTCGGGCTGCTTGGCGTTGGGCGTGAGCTTCTCGGCGAGGCGGAGCGCGGCGGCGCGGCCGAACACGACGAGGTCGATCAGCGAGTTGGAGCCGAGCCGGTTGGCGCCGTGCACCGAGACGCAGGCGGCTTCGCCGATCGCCATCAGGCCCGGAATGATGGCGTTGTCATCGCCGTCCTTCTTGGTCAGCACTTCGCCGTGATAGTTCGTCGGGATGCCGCCCATGTTGTAGTGCACGGTGGGCACGATCGGGATCGGCTCGCGCGTCACGTCGACATTGGCGAAGATCTTGGCGGATTCGGAGATGCCCGGCAGGCGCTCGGCGAGCACGGCGGGATCGAGATGGTCGAGATGCAGGAAGATGTGGTCCTTCTTCTTGCCGACGCCGCGTCCTTCGCGGATCTCGATGGTCATCGCGCGCGAGACGACGTCGCGCGAGGCGAGGTCCTTCGCCGACGGCGCGTAGCGCTCCATGAAGCGCTCACCCTCGGAGTTGACGAGATAGCCGCCTTCGCCGCGCGCACCCTCGGTGACGAGACAGCCCGAGCCGTAGATGCCGGTCGGGTGGAACTGCACGAACTCCATGTCCTGCATCGGCAGGCCGGCACGCAGCACCATGCCGCCGCCGTCGCCGGTGCAGGTGTGCGCCGAGGTGCAGGAAGCGTAGGCGCGGCCGTAGCCGCCGGTCGCCAGGATCGTGGTCTGGGCGCGGAAGCGGTGCAGCGTGCCGTCGTCGAGCTTGAGCGCGATGACGCCGCGGCAGGTGCCCTGGTCGTCCATGATCAGGTCGATGGCGAAGAACTCGATGAAGAACTCGGCGGCGTGGCGCAGCGACTGGCCGTACATCGTGTGCAGCATGGCGTGGCCGGTGCGGTCGGCGGCGGCGCAGGTGCGCTGCGCCTGGGCCTTGCCGAACTCGGTGGTCATGCCGCCGAACGGGCGCTGGTAGATCTTGCCGTCCTCGGTGCGCGAGAACGGCACGCCCCAATGCTCGAGCTCGTAGACCGCGTCGGGCGCGTTGCGCACCATGTATTCGATCGCATCCTGGTCGCCGAGCCAGTCCGACCCCTTCACGGTGTCGTACATGTGCCAGCGCCAGTCGTCCTTGTGCATGTTGCCGAGCGAAGCCGAGATGCCGCCCTGCGCCGCGACCGTGTGCGAACGGGTCGGAAACACCTTGGTGATGCAGGCGGTGCGAAGACCGGCCTCGCTGCAGCCGACCACCGCGCGCAGGCCCGCGCCACCGGCGCCGACCACGACGACGTCATAGGTGTGGTCTTCGATCGGATAGGCCTTGCCGTTGGTGGCGGGAGCGCCGTTGCCCTTGCCATTCGTCTCTGTGGCCATGGGTTACACTCCGGCTGACAGTTGGAGAATCGCGTAGATCGAGGCGAGCGCGACCGCGACCGAGAAGAAATTGTTGAGCATGATCGAAGCGAGCTTCAGCTTCTCGTTGTGGACGTAGTCCTCGATCACGACCTGCATGCCGATCTTCATGTGCCAGGCGCTGGCGACGATGAAGAGCACCATGATGATGGCGATCGGCAGCGAGCCCAGGATCTGCTTGGCGCCGGCCTGGTTGCGGCCGAGCGTCATCATGATGACGACGATCACCGGGATCATCAGCAGCACCATGGCCACCCCAGTGACGCGCTGGCGCCAGAAGTCGCCGGTGCCGGAGTGGGCGGCGCCGAGATTGCGGACGCGGCCGAGCGGGGTGCGCATGCTGCGCTTCGACGTATCAGCTGTGCTCATCGTCCACCCCCGATCGCGTAGGCGATGATCCAGATCAGCACCGTCAGGGCGATGCCGCCGATCGCTGCGCCCCAGGTCAGCGCTTCGCGCTCATTGGCCTTGAAGCCGTAGCCGAGGTCCCACACGAAGTGCCGGATGCCGCTCAGCATATGGTGCATCAGCGCCCAGGTGTAGCCGAACACGATCAGTCGGCCGATGATGCTGCCGGTGAAGGCCTGGACATGGGCATAGGCGGCGGGGCCGGAGGCCGCCGCGATCAGCCACCAGGCCAGCAGCAGGGTTCCGACATAAAGGGCGATACCGGTGGCGCGATGGACGATGGACAGCGCCATCGTCAGCGTCCAGCGGTAGACTTGCATGTGTGGTGAAAGCGGTCGTTCGATCCGTGCGGTCATGGGCTTTGATGTTGTATGGCGGCCCTCGAGGGCGCGCGCGGGGATCGCGGAAGGTCGGCTCTATTTACGGAGTCGATTTCGCCTGCGCAATCACCAAATCGCCATAAATCGAACCCGGGGTTCAACTCTACGGCGTTGATGACACAAGCCAATCAGTGGCTTGGTATACCAGAGCCGCGGTCCGTCAACAAAGAAACGAATACCCATTCATACTTTTCCAAGGCGCCGTGCGTGTTGAAATTGCTATTGGAACACCTCTAAACGGACCATGCCGTCCAAACCGGGCAGAGATTGGCCAGACGCGTCGCCAGCCCAGCTTCTCCCCAAGGCCAACCTCCTCCTCACGAGCCAATTTCATCCGCTCGGGATATGCGCACCCAGCATTCCACCCCAGCCGAGGGGTGCGCCGTGTCGACCGCGGGAATCAGATCGCTTACAGCTTGGCACGCAGCCAACTCCGGGCGCACGTTTCGGAGCCGCTGCGGACCAGTCGCCGGGGCGGGTCAGGGGTGATTGCAGGTCTTGATATCAAGGAGATCGTCGAGCTCGCGCTGCTGCTGATCGCGACCGGTGCGCTCTCGGGATTCCTGGCCGGCGTGTTCGGCATCGGCGGCGGCGCGATTCTCGTGCCGGTGTTCTACGAGTGCTTCCGCATCGCGGGTGTGCCGCTCGAGCTGCGAATGCCGCTCTGCGTCGGCACCTCGCTCGCCGTGATCATCCCGACCTCGATCCGCTCCTTCCAGGCGCACTACAAGCGCGGCGCCGTGGACATGTCGGTCCTGCGCGTCTGGTGGCTGCCGATCGTGATCGGCGTCGCCGCCGGCAGCGTCATCGCGCGTTTCGCGCCGGAGCGGCTGTTCAAGATCGTGTTCGTCTGCGTCGCCTGGTCGGCGGCCGCACGTCTCGTCTTCGCGCGCGAAGGCTGGAAGTTCGGCGATGACCTGCCGCAAGGACCCTTGATGCGATTCTACGGTTTCTGCGTCGGCATCCTGTCGACGCTGATGGGCATCGGCGGTGGCCTGTTCTCGAACCTGCTGATGACCTTCTACAGCCGCCCGATCCACCAGGCGGTCGCGACCTCGTCGGCCCTCGCGGTGCTGATCTCGATTCCCGGCGCGCTCGGCTACATCTATGCCGGCTGGCCGGCGGCGGCTACCTATCCGGCCGTCGCAGCGCTGCAGATCCCGTTCGCGCTCGGCTACGTCTCGCTGATCGGCGCCGTGCTGGTGATGCCGATGAGCCTCGTTACCGCGCCGCTGGGTGTGCGAGCCGCGCATGCGATGTCGAAGCGCACGCTGGAAGTCGCGTTCGGGTGCTATCTGTTCATCGTCGGCAGCAGGTTTGTGATGAGCCTGGCGGGCGGGCAGTAGCCGCCGGAACCTCCGTCATTGCGAGCGCAGCCAAGCAATCCAGGAGTCTTTCCGCGGCGGCAGTCTGGATTGCTTCGCCGCAAGAGCTCCTCGCAATGACGAGGCGAGAGAGCTGGGCCCTTCTCACTTCTTCGCGTAAATATCCTTGTACGTATCCCGCAGCACGTTCTTCTGCACCTTGCCCATCGTATTCCGCGGCAGCTCGTCGACGACGAAGACGCGCTTGGGCATCTTGAATTTTGCCAGGCGGCCGTCGAGCGCCTTCAGCACCGAGGCTTCGCTGACGTCGGCGCCCTTGTTGCAGACCAGCACCGCGGTGACGCCCTCGCCGAAATCCGCATGCGGCACGCCGATCACGGCGGACTCCACCACGCCCGGCATGGCGTCGATCTCGCTCTCGATCTCCTTGGGGTAGACATTGAAGCCGCCGGAGATCACGAGATCCTTGCCGCGGCCGAGGATGTGGACGTAGCCCTTGTCGTCGATCTTGCCGAGGTCGCCGGTGATGAAGAAGCCGTCGGGCCGGAATTCGGATTTGGTCTTCTCCGGCATGCGCCAATAGCCCTTGAAGACGTTCGGGCCCTTCACCTCGATCACGCCGATTTCCTCGCGCGGCAATTCCCTGCCGGTCTCGGGATCGGTCACGCGCACGGATACGCCGGGGAGCGGGAAGCCGACCGCGCCGGGCACGCGCTCGCCGTCGTAAGGATTCGACGTGTTCATGTTGGTCTCGGTCATGCCGTAGCGCTCCAGCACGGCATGTCCCGTGCGCGCCGACCATTCGCGATGGGTGTCGGCGAGCAGCGGCGCCGAGCCCGAGATGAACAGCCGCATGTGCTTGGTGGTCTCGTGCGACAGCCCGGGGTTCTGCAGCAGGCGGGTGTAGAAGGTCGGCACACCCATCAGCACCGTCGCGCGCGCCATCAGCCTGATGATCAGGTCCGGATCGAGCTTCGGCAGGAAGATCATCGACGCGCGCGCAAACAGCGTCACGTTGGTGGCCACGAACAGGCCATGCGTATGATAAATCGGCAGCGCGTGGATCAGCACGTCCTTGTCGGTGAAGCGCCAATAATCGACCAGCGAGAGCGAGTTCGACGCGAGATTGTCGTGCGTGAGCATCGCGCCCTTGGAACGGCCGGTGGTGCCCGAGGTGTAGAGGATCGCGGCGAGATCGTCGCCCGCGCGTTGCACCGACGCAAATTCGCTGCTCGCCTTGTCCGCGGCCTCCGTCAGCGAGCCCTTGCCGTCAGCGCCGAGCGTCTCGACCTTGGCCTTCACCTTTGCGGCGATCTGCGCGAGCCCTTCCGCCTTGGAGGGATCGCAGACCACCAGCGACGGTTCGGCATCGCCGATGAAGTAATCGAGCTCGTTCAGCGTATAGGCGGTGTTCAGCGGCAGATAGACCGCGCCAGCCCGCACGGTCGCCAGATACAGCACGATGTTGGCAACGGATTTCTCGACCTGCACCGCGACGCGGTCACCCGGCTTCACGCCGCGGGCAACCAGCACGTTCGCCATCTGCCCGGCGCGCGCGACCAGATCGCCATAGCTGATTTGGGCGCCGTCCTGCGTCTCGATCGCGAGGCGCGCAGGGTTATCGAGGCCGTCGAACAGGCGGGAAAACAGGTTGGCGTTGGCTGCGTGGTTCATGCAAGATTTCCTCGACCGCAGGACTGACAAGGCCGGTCAAAACCGAGGGCTGGATTAGCAAAAACCGCCCCAATGAAGCAACGGAGACAGTTTGCATGTCAAAAAACGGGAAACGCGTGGCCTGGGTGACGGGCGGCGGCAGCGGGATCGGGGAAGCCGGCGCCGAGGCGCTGGCCGCCGACGGCTGGATCGTCGTGGTTTCGGGCCGCCGCAAGGACGCCCTGGATACCGTGGTCGCCAAGATCACGGGGGCCGGCGGGGTGGCGGAAGCCATCGCGCTGGATGTGTCCGATGCGGCTGACGTCCAGGAGGTGGCCGATCAGATCGTCGCCAGGCACGGCCGCATCGACCTTCTGGTCAACAATGCCGGCATCAATGTTCCCAAGCGCAGCTGGCAGGACATGGAACAGGAGGGCTGGGACAAGCTCGTCCAGGTCAATCTCAACGGCGTGCTCTATTGCATGCGCGCAGTGCTGCCGACGATGCGCAAGCAGCAGGACGGCTCGATCATCAACGTCTCGTCCTGGGCCGGCCGCCACGTCTCCAAGATGCCGGGCCCGGCCTACACAACGACAAAACATGCGGTGCTGGCGCTGACCCATTCCTTCAACATGGACGAATGCGTCAATGGCCTGCGCGCCTGCTGCCTGATGCCGGGCGAGGTGGCGACACCGATCCTGAAGCTGCGCCCGGTGGTGCCGAGCGAGGCGGAGCAGGCCAGGATGCTGCAGCCCGAGGATCTCGGCCGCACCATCGCCTTCATCGCTAGCATGCCGCCGCGCGTCTGCATCAACGAGCTGCTGATCAGCCCGACACATAATCGCGGCTTCATTCAGACGCCGCAGAACAGGGATTGATGGTTCGTAGCCCGGACATCCGGGCTATGCCTCGTCATTGCGAGCGAAGCGAAGCAATCCAGGAATGTGTCCGCGGTGACAGTTTGGCTTGCTGCGTCGCTTCGCTCCTCGCAATGACGGGGCGGACGCACCCCCACGAACATCCCCCCGCATAGTTTCACGCATCACAAAGAATTTTTCTCCGAAACCGCATCGCAAACCCTCCCGTAGTTCGGTCCGACGACGGCGCTGCTGCTTCACGCCAAGGGGGACGCAAGCTCCGTTGTTGCCCAACTCAAACACCGGCCATCGCCGGCTCAATTCAATCGGGAGACACTCCATGTCGAAGCGCATTGCCTATCTCGCTGCCGCCGCCTTCAGCGCCCTCGCCGTCACCGCGACCGTCGTCGCGCCGGTGCGTGCCGAGGAGAAGACCGTCATGGTCGGCGGCGCCGCGATGTTCCCGTCGAAGAACATCGTCCAGAACGCGGTCAACTCGAAGGACCACACCACGCTGGTCGCGGCGGTGAAGGCGGCCGGCCTGGTGCCGACGCTGGAGAGCAAGGGCCCGTTCACGGTGTTCGCGCCGACCAACGCCGCCTTCGGCAAGCTGCCGGCCGGCACCGTCGACAATCTGGTCAAGCCCGAGAACAAGGCGACCCTGACCAAGATCCTCACCTACCATGTCGTGCCCGGCAAGCTCGAGGCCTCCGACCTCACCGACGGCAAGAAGCTGAAGACCGCCGAAGGCGAGGAGCTGACCGTCAAGAAGATGGACGGCAAGACCTGGATCGTCGATGCCAAGGGCGGCACCTCGATGGTGACGATCACCAACGTCAACCAGTCGAACGGCGTCATCCATGTGGTCGACACCGTGTTGATGCCGGCAACGTAACACCGCGCCCCCCCCCTGTTTCATCCCCGAACAGGGTGCTTTGCCGAGGCGAGCCGGGGGTGCCCGGCTCGCCTTCTTGTGACCATCATAGCCCGCGGGCATCGATTCCATGGCCAACGGGGCGTAACGAAAGCGGACGCACCGGCGTATACTCGCTGTCACACGGACGTTCAGGACGGAACCATCATGGCGAGCCTCACGGTCACCGACGAGCAGGTCAGGTCCACCCCGACCAAAGTGATCCAGCCGGCCTGGGTCCGCGTCATGCATTGGATCAACGCCCTCGCCATGATCCTGATGATCCTGTCGGGCTGGCAGATCTACAACGCCTCGCCGTTGTTCGGCTTCAGCTTCCCGCGCGAGTACACGCTCGGCGGTTGGCTCGGCGGCGCCCTGCTCTGGCACTTTGCGGCGATGTGGCTGTTGATGATCAACGGCCTCGCCTATCTCATAACCGGCTTCGCCAGCGGTCGCTTCCGGAAAAAGCTGCTGCCGATCACGCCATCAGGCGTGCTGCGCGACGTCAGGGCCGCCCTGACCTTCAAGCTCGGCCATGACGACCTCACCGTCTACAATTACGTGCAGCGCCTGCTCTATGCCGGCATCATCGTGGTCGGCGTGCTGATCGTGCTCTCGGGCCTCGGCATGTGGAAGCCGGTGCAGCTCTACTATCTCGTGATGCTGTTCGGCGATTATCCGACCGCGCGCTACGTCCATTTCTTCTGCATGGCCGCGATCTGCGCCTTCCTCGTCATTCACGTCCTGCTCGCGCTGCTGGTGCCGAAGAGCCTGCGCGCGATGATCATTGGCCGCTGATTAGGAGAATCATCATGGCCAAGCGCTCATTCCTCATCCCCGGCGTCGACAAGCGGCTGCTCATCAAGGACGCCATCAAGACGATGCCGGATTTCACCCGTCGCCGCTTCATTGCGGGCGGCGCCAGTCTCGGCGCGCTGACGCTGCTGACCGGCTGCGACGTCGTGGACTCGTCCTCGGCCGATACGCTGCTGGCACAGGTCTCGAAGTTCAACGACGCGGTGCAGTCCTTCATCTTCAATCCGGACGCGCTGGCGCCGACCTTCCCCGAGAGCGCGATCACGAAACCGTTCCCGTTCAATGCTTATTACGAGCTCGACGACGCGCCCGATGTCTCGGCTGCGGACTGGAAGCTCGAGGTCCGCGGCCTCGTCGACAACAAGAAGTCATGGACGCTGGAGGAGCTCTATCATTTGCCGCAGGTGACGCAGATCACCCGTCACATCTGCGTCGAGGGCTGGAGCGCGATCGGCAGCTGGACCGGCACGCCCTTGCGCGATTTCCTCAAGCTGATCGGCGCCGACACGCGCGCCAAATATGTCTGGTTCCAGTGCGCCGACAAGGACGGCTACAACTCGCCGCTCGACATGCGCAGCGCGCTGCATCCGCAGACGCAGATGACGTTCAAATACGCAAATGAGATTCTCCCACGCGCCTACGGCTTCCCGATGAAGATCCGCGTGCCCACGAAGCTAGGCTTCAAGAACCCGAAATACGTGGTCTCGATGGAAGTCACCAACGAGTACAAGGGCGGCTATTGGGAGGACCAGGGGTATAATTCGTTTAGCGGGAGTTAGTTGTCGTCCCGGCCTCCGCCGGGACGACATCGGTTACTTGGCCGGTCCCACCTTCCTTTGGCACAGCGCCGCCACGGCCCCGAGCGCCAGCAATGCCGCCGACACATTGAGCGCGTAACTCAAGCTCCCCAGCGCGTCCGTGATCGCGCCCACCACGATCGGCCCCAGCGTCTGGCCGACGCCGAACGAGATCGTCATCGCCGCGATCGCGGTCGGCCACACCTCGGGCGGGTAGTTGAAGCGCACGAAGGCCGTGGTCGAGCCGACCACGGCGAAGAAGGCGACGCCGAACACGATCGCGGACACCGCGAGCCAGGCCGGCGAATGCCCCAGCATCGGCAAGGCGGCGCCGAGTGCGTTGGTGCCGAGGATGATCGCCGTGGCGAGCCCGCCGCGGTCGAGCGCCAGCACGCTGCGCCAGGCCCAGGGCGTGACGAAGGCGGACAGGCCGATCAGGCTCCAGAACGCCGCCTGCGCCGCGGCGCCGCCGCCGCCGTCGCGCACATAGGCGATCATGAAGGTCATGTAGGCGATGTAGCCCGCGCCGAACAGGAAATAGCCGGCGAGATAAATCAGCACGGGCAGGATCGCAAAAGCGGCGTGGCTGCCTTCGGAGAAGCGCGCGCCGCTCTCGATGCGGATCAGGAACAGCGGGATCGTCATGGCGACGGACAGCAGCGTCAGCGCCCACCATACCAGCCACCACGAGCCCGGCCCGAAATGTTGCAGCGTGAACGGGGCGATCAGCCCGGAGGCGAGAATGCCGATGCCGGGCCCGGCATAGAACAGGCTGAGCAGGAAATTGGCCCGCTCGGGGCGCGACTGCGCGATCGCCGCAGCCAGCGCACCACCGGCGACGAAGCCGGCCGCCGCCCCCAGGCCCAGCACGAGCCGGGCAAGGCTCAGCGCGACGAAATTCCCGGTCAGCGCGCAGGTGGCGAGCGCCGCGACGCAGGCCAGGGTTCCGCCGCGGATGGCGGCCGACCAGCCGACGCGCCGGATCAGCCGCGACGCCAGCAGGGCGCCGACGAGGTAGCCGACGGCGTTGATCGTGTTCATGAAACCGGCCGCCGAGTAGGACCAGCCGAGGTCCTCCCGCATATCAGGCAGCACCAGCGCATAGGCAAAGCGGCCGATGCCGAGCCCGACCGTCGCCGCCAGCGACAGGGTCAGGATCAGCCGCGCAGGATGCGCGTCGGGCGGGGGGCGATCAGGCGCGTGCAAGGGGTACTCCGGCAGGCCGCACTGTGGCAGCCCCTGCCGGTCTTGCACAGCCGCGGCGCGGCAATGGTGTCTTGCCAAGCGCGCAACGCCGCTCTAGCACTCCGGCCGAATTCGATCTCAAAGGAAACGACCATGGCGACCCACAAATTGCTGCTGCTCCCCGGCGACGGTATCGGCCCGGAGGTGATGGGCGAGGTGAAGCGGCTGATCGATTGGCTGAATTCGGCCGGGATCGCCAAATTCGAGACCGACACCGGCCTCGTCGGCGGCTCCGCCTATGACGCCCACAGGGTGTCGATCTCCGAGGGCGATATGGCCAAGGCCAAGGACGCCGACGCGGTGATCTTCGGCGCGGTCGGCGGCCCGAAATGGGATGCGGTGCCTTACGAGGTGCGCCCGGAAGCCGGCCTCTTGCGCCTGCGCAAGGATCTCGCCCTGTTCGCCAACCTCCGTCCGGCCGTGTGCTACCCGGCGCTGGCGGATGCCTCCAGCCTGAAGCGCGAGGCGGTCGAGGGCCTCGACATCGTCATCGTGCGCGAGCTCACCGGCGGCGTCTATTTCGGCGAGCCCAAGACCATCACCGATCTCGGCAACGGCCAGAAGCGCGCCATCGATACCCAGGTCTACGACACCTATGAGATCGAGCGCATCGGCCGCGTCGCCTTCGAGCTTGCCAGGAAGCGCAAGAACAAGGTGACGTCGATGGAGAAGCGCAATGTCATGAAGTCGGGCGTGCTCTGGAACGAGGTCATGACCCAGGTCCACAAGCGCGAATATCCCGACGTCACGCTCGAGCATCAGCTCGCCGATTCCGGCGGCATGATGCTGGTGAAGTGGCCGAAGCAGTTCGACGTCATCGTCACCGACAATCTGTTCGGCGACATGCTGTCCGACATTGCCGCGATGCTGACCGGTTCGCTCGGCATGCTGCCGTCGGCCTCGCTCGGCGAACTGGACGTTAAGACCAAGAAGCGCAAGGCGCTGTACGAGCCCGTGCACGGCTCGGCCCCTGACATTGCCGGCAAGGGCCTCGCCAACCCGATCGCGATGATCTCGTCCTTCGGCATGGCGCTGCGCTATTCCTTCGACATGGGCGATCTCGCCGACAAGGTCGACGCCGCGATCGCCGCCGTGCTGGCGAGCGGCCTGCGCACCGCCGACATCAAGTCGGAAGGCACCACGGCCGCCTCCACCACGCAGATGGGCGAAGCGATCCTGCAGGAATTGCAGAAGCTGCACGCGTAAGGCGGGCACCGCTATCGTAGCCCGGATGAGCGAAGCGACATCCGGGACCTTGCCTGCAGTGTTCCCGGGTGTCGCTACGCTCACCCGGGCTACGACTTCATCGGAGCTCCTTCATGGATTCACCCCGCCCCAAGATCGCGGAAACCATCATCCATGAAACGGTGCGCCGGCGCGAGGCGCAGATCGGGCGGCGCTGCGAGGTCCTCGCCAACACCCGAATCGAATATGCCTCGCTCGGCGACTACTCCTATCTCGGCGAAAATTGCGACGTCGCCGATGCCGCCATCGGCAAGTTCACGGCGATCGCCAATTCGGTGCGGATCGGGGCGCCCAATCATCCGATGGGCCGCCCGTCCCAGCATCGCTTCACCTATGTCCCCGAATATTACCAGGCGAGCGCCACGCGTGATCGCGACTTCTTCGCAGGCCGCCGCGGCGATCGCGTCATCGTCGGCAATGACGTCTGGATCGGCCACGCCGCCATCCTTCTGCCGGGCGTGAAGGTCGGCGACGGCGCCGTGATCGCCGCGGGCGCGGTCGTCAGCCGCGATGTCGAGCCCTACACGATCGTCGGCGGCGTCCCCGCGCGTCCCATCCGCAAGCGCTTTCCCGATGCCGTTGCGGAGAGCCTGCGCCGCATCGCCTGGTGGGATTGGCCGGATGCGCTCATCTTCGAGCGCCTCGCCGATTTCCGCTCCGAGGCGATCGAGGAGTTTTGCCGGCGTTATGACCCGGCGGCGAATGCGTGACGCCTGGCCTCGGCCGTCATTGCGAGGAGCCCGCGCCAAAATTGCGCAGCAATTTTGCGCGGGCGACTAAGCAACCCAGAATCCTTCCGCGGAGAGATTCTGGATTGCGCCGCTGCGCTCGCAAAGACGACGGAGAGGCAGGAGTGCATGCGGCATCCTCTCGAACAAAAAGGCCGGGCGTGAGCCCGGCCTTTTGATTCGATGGTGACGCCCGCTCAGTACAGCGGGAAATTCTGCGGATAGCCGCCGACATCGGCCGGGGTCGAGAGCGGCTGGCGATCGATCGGGCGGTTGAGGTTTTCGCGGCCGAAGGACGGATAGCCGACCGCCGGCGGGAAAGCGTAGTCGGTGAACTTGCGGTCGCCAGGATTGACCTCGGTGCCGCCGTCGAGCCAGGAGCGCTTGCTGACATAGATGCGGGTGCGGCCCTGTTGAAAGACCGCGTTGGGGCCGCTCGGGCCGTAATAGGGCCGGCCGCGCTCGTCATAGCGCTTGGTCTTGGTGTCGGCCGCAGCCGGCGTCGCGAAGGCGATCGCAACCACGGCCCCCGCCGCAAGCCAGATCGCCAGTTTGTTCGCGGCAGAAATATTCGAGCTCATCACGTCCCCTTCAGGCGGCATGCCGCCAGTCGATTTCGCCCCATACTAGCCCGGCCGGGGTGGTTGCAACTAGGTCTATTGGGTCACACCAGCGCGGAATAATCGTGCCCGCCGGCAAAAGTCGCATGCAAACCAGCCACTTGAGCTTGATGCCGGTCAAAGCGCCCCGCGCAATTGCGCATTCGCGGCGCCGAGCAGCCAGTCCGGCGCGCCCCGCGACGCCCCTTGGGACTCGCAACCCCGGCGCTTCAGCTCGGCATGGGCGAACAATTCCGCCAGCTTCGGCTCGTTGCCGGAGGTGAGCAGCGTCAGCCGGTTCAGCGTGCAGGCGATCGCGGCGCGCTGGGCGGGCAGGGTATCGCCGTGGCAGGAGAAGCCGGAGATCTGCAGCGCCGGCTCCTCGCTGCGCTTGAGGTAGCCGAGGCAGGCCGCCGTCGCCGTGCCGCTCGGCCGGAACAGGGCAACGGGGCCGAATTTGGTGTCGATCAGGCCGGCCTGCTCGAGCGGGGTGTCCGCAGCCAAACCCATCTGGACGGCGAGGTCGGCTGCCGCCGGGCGGGCCACGTCGAATTCGCCGCCCTCGCGGTAGATCTCGAGCTGGGCCGCCGGCTTGTCCGCCTCGCCTGGCCAGCGCATCACGTCCTTGCGGCCTCCTTCCGGATGCCGGAGGATCGTATAAGAGACTGTTTTCTCAGCTGAATCGAGCCTGCTGAGGACGAAGGCCGGATGCGAGCGGTCGGCCACGCTCCAGCCCGGCTTTGGGGCGGGCTCATCGTCGCGCAAGGGAGGCAGCTGGCCGAGTCCCGCCAGGGCCAGGATGGCAAACAGCAGCAGCGCCCCCACATAGGCGAACAGGCGTGCCACCGTGCCGACCACCTCGTCGGCGAAGGCTGCGAGCGTCAGATGGATCTGGGTAGGGCTAACGGCCGTTCTGGCCTCTGGCGACTGCATCCACGGCCTTCGGGCATGGTCCAACGTTGTCTTGAGGCCGGTTCTCGCATAGAAGCGCTGCTCTTCCTGTTTAAGCGTCAGCTTCAGGAACGGGCTTTTTCATCGGAGAGTGAACGATGGGTTACAAAGTCGCAGTCGTCGGCGCGACCGGCAATGTCGGACGGGAAATGCTCAACATCCTGGATGAGCGCAAATTCCCGGCGGACGAGGTCGTGGCCCTGGCCTCGCGCCGCAGCGTCGGCGTCGAGGTCTCCTATGGCGACCGCACCCTGAAGGTCAAAGCGCTCGAGCATTACGATTTCTCCGACGTCGACATCTGCCTGATGTCGGCGGGCGGCTCGGTGTCCAAGGAATGGTCGCCGCAGATCGGCGCCGCCGGCGCGGTCGTGATCGACAATTCCTCGGCCTGGCGCATGGACCCGGACGTGCCGCTGATCGTCCCCGAGGTGAACGCGGCCGCGACCGAAGGCTTCAAGAAGAAGAACATCATCGCCAACCCGAACTGCTCGACCGCGCAGCTCGTGGTCGCGCTGAAGCCGCTGCACGACAAGGCGACGATCAAGCGCGTCGTGGTCTCGACCTATCAGTCGGTGTCCGGCGCCGGCAAGGACGCGATGGACGAACTGTTCTCGCAGACCAAGGCCGTCTACACCAATGACGAGCTGGTCGCGAAGAAATTCCCCAAGCGCATCGCCTTCAACGTCATCCCCCACATCGACGTCTTCATGGAGGACGGCTACACCAAGGAAGAGTGGAAGATGATGGCGGAGACCAAGAAGATCCTTGATCCCAAGATCAAGCTCTCCGCGACCTGCGTGCGCGTGCCCGTGTTCGTCGGCCACTCCGAAGCCGTCAACATCGAGTTTGAGAATCCGATCAGCGCGGACGAAGCCCGCGAGATCCTGCGCAAGGCGCCCGGCTGCCTCGTCATCGACAAGCAGGAGCCCGGCGGCTACGCCACGCCTTATGAAGCGGCCGGCGAGGACGCCACCTATATCAGCCGCATACGCGAGGACGCGACCGTGGAGAACGGTCTTGCGCTGTGGTGCGTGTCCGACAACCTGCGCAAGGGCGCCGCCCTCAACGCGATCCAGATCGCGGAAGTGCTGATCAACCGCAAGCTGATCAGCGCGAAGAAGAAGGCGGCGTAGGCCGTCGTTCTCTGCTCTCCTCGTCCCGGACAAGCGGGCCAAAGCGCGCGCAGATCCGGGACAGGCTCGCGCCGTTGCGCGGGCTGGCAACCACGAGTCTTCGCCAAGCAACTTCCTGTGGTTATGGGTCCCGGATCGGCGCAGCGCTCTGGACAACGCTGCGCGTTGCCAAGAGCTCCGCTCGGCCGGGACGACGATCGCATCTGAGGCGGCAGTTGCCCGCCTTCGAGCGATCCTAAGCCACGCTGCGCGCGTTCTTGAATTCCTTGCTCGCCTTGTCCAGCACGAACAGCGATCCCTCCGCGACACCGAAATAGGCGCCGTGGGTCTGCAATTGGCCGCTCTCCACGGCCTTGCGCACGAACGGGAAGGTCATCAGGTTTTCCAGGCTGCGGAACACCGCGGCCTTCTCGATGCGTTCGACGAATTGCGCCATGCTCTCGTGGTCGCGCTGCTCGACCACCTCGCCGGGCTTGATGAACATCTGCATCCATTTGCCGATGAAGTCGCCCGGCGTCAGCGGCTCGATCTTGTCGACGAAGGCGCGGATGCCGCCGCATTGCGCGTGGCCGAGCACCACGATGTGCTTCACCTTCAGCACCGTCACGGCATACTCCAGCGCCGCCGACACGCCATGCGCGTTGCCGTCGGGCTGATACACCGGAACGAGGTTGGCGATGTTGCGGACGACGAACAATTCGCCCGGGCCGACGTCGAAGATCACCTCGGGCGAGACGCGGCTGTCGCAGCAGCCGATCACCATCACTTCCGGGGACTGCCCCTTCAGCGACAGCTCGCGGTAGCGGGTCTGCTCGGTCGGCAGCCGCTGGGTGGCGAAGCCCTTGTAGCCTTCCAGCAAATGCTTCGGGAATGTCATCATGACCTATGCCTAACCATAGAGCCCGGGAACGAACAAGCCTTTCGAATGGGCAGGCCAGATGCTATCGGCTTCGGTCGGAAGACAGACGAGGAAACAGCAAGGAACGATCGCATGACCCGCCCGCGCCGCAGCCACCTGTTCATGCCCGGCTCCAACCCCCGCGCGCTGGAAAAGGCGCGGAACCTGGCCGCCGACGGCCTGATCCTCGATCTGGAAGACTCCGTCGCCCCCGAGGCGAAGGCGGTGGCCCGCGACGGGATCGCCGCCGCGATCGCGGCCAAGGGCTTTGGGAGGCGCGAGGTCCTGATCCGCACCAATGGTCTCGATACGCCCTGGTGGGCCGATGACGTCGCGATGGCCGCAAAGGCCTCGCCCGATGGGATTCTGGTTCCAAAAGTTTCAAGCATCGAAGATCTCGATACCATCGGCCGCCGCCTCGCCGAGCTCGGCGCCGCCCCCACCGTGAAGGTCTGGGCCATGATCGAGACCGCGCAGGCGGTGCTGCACGCCGAGGAGCTGGCCGCCGCCGGGCGCGATCCGAAGACCCGCCTCTCCGGTTTCGTGTTCGGCCCGAACGACATCTCGCGCGAGACGCGCATCCGAATGCTGCCGGGCCGCGCCGCGATGATCCCGATGATCACCCACTGCATCCTGGCGACGCGCGCCCATGGCCTCGAGATCCTCGACGGTCCCTATAGCGACATCGCCAATCCCGACGGCTTCGCCACCGAATGCGCGCAGGGCCGGGACCTCGGCTTCGACGGCAAGACGCTGATCCATCCCTCGCAGATCGAAGCCTGCAACGCGATCTTCACCCCGCCGGAGGAGGAAGTCGCGCGTGCGCGCAAGATCATCGCCGCGTTCGAATTGCCGGAGAACGCCTCGCGCGGCGCGATCCGTCTCGATGGTGCGATGGTCGAGCGCCTGCACGCCGAGATGGCGCGGCGCACGATCGAGATCGCGGATGCGATCGCCGCGATGGGGAAGGGCTGAGGCGCTTTACGCGCCAGGCGGAAATCTCCTGTCCCTCCAAGTGGAGGATCAAGCGGTCATCGCGGTTTCCCGGGAGGGCGTATCGGCAGGCTGCGGCGCGGCCAACTCCTGGCAATACATCCGATCGATGTTGCGCTGCATGAGCGCATAGCAATCGCATGCGACGCTCTCGAGCCGCGCCCGATGGATCTCGACAAACCCGCGCCGCTCGGACGGGATGGCACCGGCCTCTCGTAGCTTGTTCATCGTCAGAGTAACGGTCGGCCGCCGCACTCCCACCAATTGCGACAGCGCCTCCTGCGTCACCGGAAGCAGGTCCTGGGGGACGCGGTCGTGAAGCTGCAGGAGCCACCGCGCCATGCGGCCATCAACCCGGTGCAGCGCGTTGCAGGCGGCGACGTGCTGGAGCTGCAACAGCACGGCACGGGCGTGGACCTGCACGACATTCCTGATGGCTGCGCTTTGCGCATGGGCAGCGCGAAATTTGGCGGCGGAGATCACCGATGCAGTGCCGGCTATGCGGGCAATCGCAGTTACCGATGAAGGCGACGGGCCGAGCACGGAGAACGAGGCCAAAGCGCCCTCCCGTCCCATCAAGGTGGTCGCGACCGTTTGTCCGTCCGGCATATCGAGCATGAAGGCGATGGCGCCGCTATGGGGAAAATAGACCGGGTCGAGCTCATCGCCCGATCGCACCAGGACGGCATCGGGTTCGAACGAGACTTTCTGGAAGTGGGGCGTCAGCAAACCGAGATCCGCCGGCGGCAGCGCCGCCAACAGCCGATTCCCGATGCCCTTCCGGTGGGCAGTCACGGTGTCCTCGGTTGGACGAGCACCCAATGAACGACGGGATCCATCTGGTTCATTTGCCATGATTATCCGAAATACGAATTGCCCCGAACGGTAACGATCCAAACAGAGCCAAGAGGCGAGATCAAGCACGGATAATTGCCGTGAGCTTTCCTGCATCCTCACCGCGCAACAGTCATACTATTACCGCCCCGCTGCTGCCCGGCGAGGTTCGCACGAGGTGGGAGCTCCGCTGTACGCTGCCGTCAGCGGTGCGGCGGATGGCCGGGTCTTCGGACCGCAACCTGAAGGATTCGGCTACTCGTCGCAGCACTACAGGATGTTGAAAGAGCGGCTTTACGAGATCGTCGAAAAGTGACCACGACATCGCACAAACGCGCGTCAGCGCGGCGCGAGGTCGGCGCGGTCGAGCGATTCCAGCGTCGCGGCGTTGCCGCAATAGCCGTGATAGTTCTCCGCGGCGGTGCCGCCAGCGAGGTCGCGGTCGCACTCTCCCTTGTGATTGCAGAGCGAGCAGACCCGCTCCATGTCGCGCAGCAACAGCGGCTGTGCGCGGGCGAGGCCTTCGGCGCTGATGCCGAGCTGTTCCAGCATCTTCGGCAGCTCGTCGGCAGCATGCTTGCCGTTGCGGACCAGCTCTTCGAGATCATCAGGCGCGATCCTGAGATCGGCCGCGATCCGGTCGAAATCGGCGTGATCGAGCTGCCGCATCTCGTTCATCTCGCGGCGATGCTTCAGCCAGTTTGCGAAGGACTCGATGAGGTCCTGAACGATGGGATAAGGCCTGCTTGCGGTGCTCATGCGAGGCTCCGTTGGGATCGTGCAATTGGAGCCAGACTAGGCACAATGGTGCAGGAGCGCGTTGCGCTGGATCAAATTGGGAAGAGCGGCCGCGAGCGCTCAACCTTTTCTAAACGTAGAGCTATCGCATTGAGAGCGGGTTTCCCGGCGGCCCATCCTTCGAGACGCCCGCCTTTGGGGCGGGCTCCTCAGGATGAGGACGGAATGCGCGGCAGCGATTTCGACAAGCACCGATGCCGATTAGCCTCATCCTGAGGAGGCGCGGAGCGGTCGTCTCGAAGGACGAGGCGTGCGCTCCGACCATTCCAAAGGCCATATGTGACAGCCCAGCGTGCAAGCTGGAGAGCGCTTACGGCACAGCAGCTAGCCAAACCTCTCCGCCGCCCAGGCATAAAGGCTGCCCGGAATTGGCTTCTCGCCGCCGCGCCCCTTGGGCGAGATGTGCAGGCCGATGATCTCGGGGTTGGTGACGAGGTCGAGATAGCTGGAGGGATCGAAGAACAGTTTTGGCTGCGCATGCACGGCGTAGAACGACTGCTTCGGGAGTGCGTTCCGCAATTCACCGGTGCGGCGCGCGAGCGCGGTGAGCGCCGCGGGTCCGTAGATGGCAACACGAATATCCGAGAGCCTGTTCGAGCCACCGCGCAGGCGGCGCATCATGAAGGTGATGCGATGGCGCAGCGACAGCCAGTTCGGCGTCAGCTCCTCCTGCTCCATCAGCTCCTCGAACGCGCGCACGATGCCATGGTCGGGCGGCAGATAGATCACGGAATTGCCGAGCTGGCGTGGCCGCTCCCAGGCGAAGTAGGGCTTTGCCGGATCGATCTCGACGGGCTTCAGGAGCAGCACGTCGGCATCGAGCCAGAGGCCGAGGCCCTTCGCCATCAGCTTCATGCGGAAGAAGTCGCTGAACTGCAGCGTGGTCCAGTCGCGCCAGCTGCCGTCCGGCTGCAGCGGCCGCAGCCGTTCCGAGAACGCGTGCGGCAGGATCGCCTCTGCCTCGGCATTCGCGACACCCGCCGGCAGGCCGGGAATGGGGTCGAAGCTGTAGACCGTGACCTTGTGACCGGCCGCGAGCTGCGAGCGCAGACAGGTCTGGCGCAGTGCGTCCATCGGGCCATGCCAGAAGGTGACGATCTCGGGCAGCATGCGCACAAACCAGGAGATAAGCCGGGCAAAGAAAAAGCCCCGGCGCTTGGAACGCCGGGGCTCGGACGAAAACTTAAGATCAGGCCCAGGCGCGCTCGCGCTTGAGCTTGTCTTCGTAGCTGTCGATCGAGGCCTTCTTCTCCATGGTGAGACCGATGTCGTCGAGGCCGTTGATCAGGCAGTGCTTGCGGAACGGGTCGATCTCGAACTTGACCTTGCCGCCGTCGGGGCCGCGGATCTCCTGGTTCGGCAGGTCGATCGTCAGCGTCGCGTTGGCGCCGCGCTCGGCGTCGTCGAACAGCTTGTCGAGGTCTTCCTGCGACACGCGGATCGGCAGAATGCCGTTCTTAAAGCAGTTGTTGTAGAAGATGTCGCCGAACGAGGTCGAAATCACGCAGCGGATGCCGAAATCGAGCAGCGCCCAGGGCGCATGCTCGCGGCTCGAGCCGCAGCCGAAATTGTCGCCGGCGACGAGCACCTTCGCATTGCGATAGGCGGACTGGTTGAGGACGAAATCCGGGTTCTCGCTGCCGTCGTCCTTGTAGCGCTGCTCGGAGAAGAGCCCCTTGCCAAGGCCGGTGCGCTTGATGGTCTTGAGGTACTGCTTCGGAATGATCATGTCGGTGTCGACATTGATGATCTTCAGCGGCGCCGCGACGCCTTCCAGCGTGGTGAACTTGTCCATGGTTGCGCTTTCCCGGGTGGGTCTGGGGGAACCGGGTATTTATCGCGATCGGGGGAGAAATCCTAGGCCGAATTCGGCAGGTCTCGTCTGCTTGGCCGGATCAAGCCACGACCGAGGCGCGCTCTAGTCTGCCTTGGCCTCAATCGCCGCCATATCGGCGTCCGAGAGGCCGAAATGGTGGCCGATCTCGTGGATCAGGACGTGGCGGACGATGTGGCCGAGGCTCTCGTCGTGTTCGGCCCAGTAATCCAGGATCGGCCGGCGGTAGAGCCAGACCATGTTCGGCAGTCGCGCGACGTCGCCGAGGCTTTGCTGCGGCAGGCCGACGCCCTGGAACAGGCCGAGCAGGTCGAACTCGCTCTCGCAGTCCATCTCGTCGAGGACCTCCTCGGTCGGGAAGTCGTCGACGCGGAGAATGACGCCCTCGCAGAGGCTGCGGAATTCTGCCGGCAGGCGCTCGAACACATCATGGGCCATCGCTTCCATCTCGGCGAGCGAAGGCGCTTTCAATTTTGTCCACATGGGTCTCTCTTAACGCGGGTTCCGCGGCGATGCATCCCGCTTTATAGGATCGGGCCAAGAAGCAGCGTTGACGCCGCGCGCGAAAACGAGGAGCGTACGGCGCATCAAGGGGTTGGCTCAGGTCGGTGGTGGTGTGATGCGGGCGGGAACAGTGGTACCGGTTCTACTGTGCATGGGGTTGTTTTCGATCTTTCTTGTCGGCGCGGGCGCCAATGCTCAAGTGCAGACGGCTGGCCCCGAGATCCGGCTGGCCCAGGCGGCCTCGCCCGATGACCTCCCCCCGCCGCGCAGGCGGCCTCCGGCGCGCCTGCGGGTGACGCCCTATTACACCCCTGACGGCGTCTATCCCCGCTACAATCCGGGCCCCGACGCGGTCCGCGAGTGCAACGCCACCTACGTGCAGGAATACAGGCCGAGCGGCACCGTGATCGTGCCGCATATGCACTGCTACTGGCGGCGGGGCTGACGCCCGCGCCAGCGAGCATCGCGGTGGCCTCGTGAGGATCGTCATGGCGAGATGGATTGCACTGGCCGCCGTTTGCGTCGCGCTTGCCGCCGGCCTGCCTCGAGTTTCCGCTTCACACAGGGTGGCGATACCCGAGGCCTCCGCGGGGATCGCGGTTTTCGATGCGCGGCGACACGCGCGAACTCCTGACATCGTACGGCCCGCCCTGCGCCGTGACCCGCGCTATTACGCGCGGCCGGTTTACTACCGTCCCTATCCTTACGGCGTGCCCGCACCCTTCGTGTTCGGCTACGGGCCGTTCTGGTGATCCGCTAGCCGGGCACCAATCCCTTCACCAGCAGCACCGTCGCCTGCGCGCCCGCCTTGCGGTCGCGCGAGATGTCTTCGTATTCGGGCGAGTTCGAGAAGGCGAGGAATGCGGCCTCGTCCGGAAACGACATCATGACGAGCTTGTCATGCGGCCAGGTGCCTTCGAGCACGCGCGGATGTTCATCGGCAGCGAGCAGCCGCCCGTTGTACTTCCTGAACACGTCGAAGAACCGCGCCTGATAGCGGTCGTAGGCCGCGCGGTCGGTCATCTTCAGTTGCGCAATCGCGTAGACGGTCATCTCGAATATTCCTCGGGCTACGACAGCGTCGTCCGGAGACTCATTCATTCATGAGGCATTCACGTCGCTGTCCCTAACTTAATCTCGGGAGCGACTGCAAATGAACAGCGGCGGCGCGAGATGCTGCGCGACAATGCCGCTGTCCACATACAGGGAGGAGTCCATGCTGAGGAGTTTGGGTCTCAGGGCAGGCCCGATGCGCGTGCTCGGGATTGCGGCCGCCGCGACGCTGATGCTGTCGGCCGGGAGCGCGGATCGCGCTGAAGCGCTCACCTTGATCAATCCGGCGACGGCATCCGCGGCGAAAGCTGCGGCCGACGATCTCGTCACGCAGGTCCGGCATGGCGGCGGCGGTGGACATGGTGGTGGCGGACATTTTCACGGCGGCGGTGGCTTCCACGGTGGCGCCGGACATTTCGGCGGCTTCCACGGTGGCGGCTTTCATGGCGGCGGCTTCCGCGCCGCGCCGGCCTTTCACGGCGGCGGCATTCGCTACGGCGGATTCCGTCATTACGGCGGCTATCACCGTCACTGGGGCTATCGCCCATATTACGGCTATCGCCACTTCCACCGGCGCTATTATTACGGCGGCTACTATCCCTACTATCACTATCCGCGCCGCTGCCGGATCATCTGGACCTATTACGGCCCGCGCCGCATCTGCCGCTGGCACCGCTGGCACTATCCGTACCGCTATTGGTGAGCACGATCGAAATGAAAAGGGCGCCGCGACGGCGCCCTTTGTCTTGATGCAGCCTAAAGCCAATCCTTCAGCTTCCACGAAGCCGACTTCCACCGCATCAAATTCTCGAGCTTCCACTGCCGCAACATCGCCGGCGGCCAGCGGCTGAGCGCGCCGCCGGTGCTGGCGCGTGACTTCGCTGATCAGATCGACATATTCAGGCTTGTTGGCCATCGCTCGCGTCCTCGCGAACCGTCGCGAGGACGCCGTATCGTTGCAGGCGCTTAACGGCGCTTTGCCGCGATCGCTACAATTGCAGGAACCGGCTTACCGCCAATCCCTGACGTCGACGAAGTGACCAGCGATCGCCGCGGCCGCGGCCATCGCCGGCGACACCAGATGCGTGCGGCCCTTGAAGCCTTGGCGGCCCTCGAAGTTGCGGTTCGAGGTCGAGGCGCAGCGCTCTTCCGGCTTCAGCTTGTCCGGGTTCATGGCGAGGCACATCGAGCAGCCCGGCTCGCGCCATTCGAAGCCGGCCTTGATGAATATCTTGTCCAGACCCTCGGCTTCCGCCTGCTCCTTCACGATGCCGGAGCCCGGCACCACCATGGCGTTGACGTTCGCTGAAACGGTCTTGCCTTCCGCGATTTTCGCGGCCGCGCGCAGATCCTCGATGCGCCCGTTGGTGCAGGAGCCGATGAAGACACGGTCGAGCTTGATGTCGGTGATCTTCGTTCCGGCGGTCAGGCCCATGTATTTCAGCGCGCGATGCTTGGAGATGCGCTTGGCCTCGTCCTCGATCTTGTCCGGATCAGGCACGATGCCGGTGACCGAGATGACGTCCTCAGGCGAGGTGCCCCAGGTCACGATCGGCGGCAGTTTTGCCGCATCGAGGCGCAGCTCGTGGTCGAAATGCGCGCCTTCGTCGGAGCGCAGCTTCTCCCAATAGCGCATCGCCGCGTCCCAGGCCGCGCCCTTCGGCGACTTCGGCCGGTCGCGCAGGAAGTCGTAGGCCTTCTGGTCCGGCGCAACGAGGCCGGCGCGCGCGCCGCCTTCGATCGACATGTTGCAGACCGTCATGCGGCCCTCCATCGAGAGCGCGCGGATCGCGTCGCCCGCATATTCCAGCACGTAGCCGGTGCCGCCCGCGGTGCCGATCTCGCCGATGATGGCCAAAATAATATCCTTGCCAGTCACACCGTCAGGCAGTTTTCCGTCGACGGTGACGCGCATGTTCTTGGCCTTCTTCTGGATCAGCGTCTGCGTCGCCAGCACATGCTCGACTTCCGAGGTGCCGATGCCGTGCGCGAGCGCGCCGAACGCGCCATGCGTCGAGGTGTGGCTGTCACCGCAGACGATGGTGGTGCCGGGCAGCGTAAAGCCCTGCTCGGGGCCGATGACGTGGACGATGCCCTGGCGCTTGTCGAACTCGTTGTAATATTCGATGCCGAATTCCCTGGCGTTCTCGGCCAGCGCCTTGATCTGCTCGATGCTTTCAGGATCGGGATTCGGCTTGGTGCGGTCGGTGGTCGGCACGTTGTGGTCGACGACTGCGAGCGTCTTCTCGGGCGCGTGGACCTTCCGGCCCGTGGCGCGCAGGCCTTCGAACGCCTGCGGCGAGGTGACCTCGTGCACCAGGTGGCGGTCGATGTAGAGCAGGCAGGTGCCGTCGTCGGCTTCGTGCACCAGATGGTCGTTCCAGATCTTGTCGTACAGGGTGGTCGGCTTGGACATGAGCGTGAGCTCCGAACAATGTGTGAAAGCGATGAGCGCGGTTCGCGCGCGGGCAACAAAATCGTCAGCGCAGCTTTTAGGCTGCGCGGCTAAGCTCTGACGTTGCCGAGGTCGCGAAGCGTCCGAAGAACCGTCCAGGCAGCCGCGAGCGATCGTCGATGACGATGCGCCGGACGGGTGCGAAGCTGGTCAGATCTGGAAACATTCTAGAAGCTATATAGCACGCGGAAGATAAAGGGCGAGAGTTTCAGCTCGTCATTGCGACCGGAGCGAAGCAATCCAGAAACGCATCCGCGGAGACAGTCTGGATTGCTTCGTCGCAAGGGCACCTCGCAATGACTGCGGAGCCAAACAAAAAAGCGCGGAGCCGAGCCCCGCGCTTTGGAAAGACATGCCTGGTGGCGAAGCTTACTCGCCCACGGCGGCCTGGCGGTCCTGCTTCTCGACGATGCGGGCCGACTTGCCGCGAAGGTTGCGCAGGTAATAGAGCTTGGCACGACGCACCTTGCCGCGGCGCACGACCTTGATCGAGTCGATCATCGGGGAGAGCAGCGGGAACACGCGCTCGACGCCCTCGCCATAGGAGATCTTGCGGACGGTAAAGCTCTCGTTGAGGCCACCGCCGGAACGGCCGATGCAGACGCCCTCATAGGCCTGCACGCGGGTGCGGTCGCCTTCGACGACCTTCACGTTGACGATCACGGTGTCGCCGGGGGCGAATTCCGGGATCTCCTTGGTGGCGGAGAGCTTCTCGAACTGCTCTTTTTCAAGCTGTTGGATCAGGTTCATGGGTAAATCTCCATCGGCGCGCCCAGCCTTCGAAACGGGGGCTGCGTGAAATTCGTCTATCCAGCCATTGCGGATGTGGCCGCTCCTATAAGGCAACCCGGAGCGTTTGTCACCCGTCTGTCTTGTTTTTTGGCGTTTTTTGGCGACGGGGCCGATTCGGGGGCTTGGGCGGGATTTGGGCCCATAAATCGGGCCGCCGGGCTTTCGTCAGGGCCTCGGATTGCGCCCGCCGCCAAGCTGCAACCTTAGCATGGTCGCCCGAGGTCAGGATTTCCGGGATCGGGACCCCCTCGAACTGCTGCGGGCGGGTGTACTGGGGGTATTCGAGCAGGCCGTCGGAAAAGCTTTCCTCGGTTCCCGAGGCTTCCTTGCCCATCACCCCCGGCAGCAGCCGGACGCAGGCGTCGATCAGGGCCAGAGCTGCGATTTCGCCCCCCGAGAGTACATAATCGCCGATCGAGACCTCCTCCAGGCCCCTGGCGTCGATCACCCGCTGGTCGATCCCCTCGAACCGTCCGCAGACGATCAGCGGCCCGGGGCCTTGCGCAAGCTCGGTGACGCGAGCCTGGGTCAATGGCCGACCCCGGGGGCTCATCAGCAGGCGCGGCCGCTCGGGGGCAATCTCGGCTGCATCGATTGCGGCCGCCAGAACATCCGCCCGCAGCACCATGCCCGGGCCGCCGCCGGCCGGAGTGTCGTCGACGCTGCGGTGGCGATCGATGGCGGAGGCCCGGATGTCCCGCGCCTCGATCTCCCAGAGCCCTGAGGCCAGCGCCCGGCCAGCGAGGCTCACGCCGAGCGGTCCCGGAAACATCTCCGGAAACAGCGTCAGCACCGTCGCGCGCCAGGGTGAGGGGTTGGTCATTCGATCTCAGTTCTCGTCGTCCCGGCGAAGGCCGGGACCCATAACCATCGCAGTTCGTTTTGCGATGGCTGGAACTGCCAGCTTAGCCAAAACCACGATTTGTAGTTATGGGTCCCGGCCCCCGTGCGCCTTGCGCACCAGGCCGGGGCGACTTGCGGAGGGCTCATCGTCCTCGTCCCGGTCGCCCACGACCTCCTGCGGCAGTTCGATCACCACGCGTCCGCCCTTGAGGTCGACCTCCGGCACCACCGCATTCGAGAACGGCAGCAGCATCGTCGCGCCCTTGAGCGGTGCGATCTCGATGATGTCGCCGGCGCCGAAATTATGGATCGCGAGCACGCGGCCGAGCGCCTCGCCGTCCGTAGTGACGGCGGCGAGCCCGATCAGGTCGGTGTGGTAATATTCGTCCTCGTCCGTCGCGGGCAGTTTTTCGCGCGGGACGTAGAGCTCGATGCCGTTGAGGCGCTCGGCCTCATCGCGGGTCGTGACGCCCTTGAACGTCGCGACCAGATGGTCTTTCGCCTCGCGCGCCGTCGCGACCTCGAACTGGCGCTTGCCGTCCTTGGCGAGAAGCGGACCGTAGCGGCGGACGGCAAACGGATCCTCGGTGAAGGTCCATAGCTTGACCGCACCGCGCACACCATGCGCGGCGCCGATCCGCGCGACGCAGACCAGCGCCGACATGATCTAGCCTTAGCCCTTGGCGGCTTCGGCCTGCGCCTTGCGCTCCTTGCGCGGCACGGCCTTCTCGGGGTTGTTGCGCGCTTCGCGCTTCTTGACGCCGGCGGCATCGAGGAAACGCATCACGCGGTCCGACGGCTGCGCGCCCTTGGCGAGCCAGGACTTCACCTTTTCCATGTCAAGCTTGAGTCGGGTCTCGTTGTCCTTCGGCAGCAGCGGATTGAAATAGCCGAGACGCTCGATGAAGCGGCCATCGCGCGGAAAACGCGAGTCGGCGACGACGACGTGATAGACGGGACGCTTCTTGGTGCCTGCACGGGCAAGGCGGATAACGACGGACATTCAGTTCTCCTTCGGAAGTGACGTTTTGTTCGGTTGATTGGTGTTCCGCGTCACGCGAGACCGGTTGCGATCCCGCGCGACGAATCCCTCATTTCTTCTTGCCCGGGAAACCGCCGAGGCCCGGCAGCGTCGGCTTGCCGCTCAGCCCGGTCAGTCCGGGAAGGTTGGGCAGGCCGCTGCGAAGGCCGGGCGGCAGATCCTTCGGCAAATTCGGCAGGCCTTGTCCGCCGCCGCTCTGCATCTTCTCCTGCAGCGCCTTCATCTCTTCGGGTGACGGCATCTTCATGCCGCCGCCAAAGCCCATCGCCTGCGCGATGCCGGCGAGCGGGCCGCGCTTGCCCGAGCCCATGGCCTTCATCACGTCGGCCATGTTCCGGTGCATCTTGAGCAGCTTGTTGACGTGCTCGACGCTCTGGCCGCTGCCGGCCGCGATGCGCTTCTTGCGGCTCGCTTTCAGCAGGTCAGGATGACGGCGCTCGTCGCGCGTCATGGAATCGATGATCGCGACCTGGCGCTTCAAAATCTTGTCGTCGATGCCGGCCGCCGCGATCTGGTTCTTCATCTTGGAGATGCCGGGCATCATGCCCATCAGGCCGCTGATGCCTCCCATGTTGGACATCTGCAAAAGCTGCTCGCGCATGTCGTTCAGGTCGAACTGACCCTTGCGCATGCGCTCGGCGGTGCGCGCGGCCTTTTCGGCGTCGATATTGGCAGCGGCGCGTTCGACCAGCGAGACCACGTCGCCCATGCCGAGGATGCGGCCGGCGATACGGTCGGGGTGGAAATCCTCCAGTGCATCGGTCTTTTCGCCGGTGCCGATCAGCTTGATCGGCTTCCCCGTGACCGCGCGCATCGACAGCGCGGCGCCGCCGCGGCCGTCGCCGTCCACGCGTGTCAGCACGATGCCGGTGAGGCCGACGCGCTGGTCGAACGAGCGCGCGAGATTCACCGCGTCCTGGCCGGTGAGCGAGTCCGCAACCAGCAGCACTTCATGCGGGTTGGCGGCGGCTTTGATCGCCGCGGCTTCCGCCATCATCTCTTCGTCGAGCGTGGTGCGGCCGGCGGTGTCGAGCAGCACGATGTCGTAGCCGCCGAGCTTGCCGGCTTCCAGCGCGCGCTTGGCAATCTGCGGCGGCTGCTGGCCCGCGACGATCGGCAGCGTCGGAATGTCGAGATCGCGGCCGAGCACGGCCAGCTGCTCCATCGCCGCCGGGCGATAGACGTCGAGCGAGGCCATCAGCACCTTGCGCTTGTCGCGCTGGACCAGGCGGCGGGCGAGCTTGGCGGTGGTGGTGGTCTTACCGGAGCCCTGCAGGCCGACCATCATGATCGGCACCGGCGGCACGGCATTGACGTCGATGGTCTGGCCTTCGGCGCCGAGCGTGTTGATCAGCTCGTCATGGACGATCTTGACCACCATCTGGCCGGGGGTGACCGACTTGACGACGGTGGCGCCGATCGCCTGCTCGCGCACGCGCTCGGTGAAGCTGCGCACGACTTCGAGCGCGACGTCGGCCTCCAGCAGCGCGCGGCGCACTTCGCGCATCGCGGCGTCGACGTCCTTTTCGGTCAGCGCACCGCGCCCCGTCAGACGATCGAGAATGCCACCAAGCCGTTCCGACAGATTGTCGAACAATGCCGTTGTCCTGCTGCTGTCTTCCCGACGGGAAGCGCTCCGTTATTCACCGCTGTCATGCCCCGGCTTGACCGGGGCATCCAGTACGCCGCGGCACCTCGGTTCCAGCCGAGCCGCCTCTGGGATGCTGGATCGCCCGATCAAGTCGGGCGATGACCACTTCCTTGGATTAAACGATCTTCCAAAACACCTTTGCGCCCGAGGGCGCACAGCGCTGTCGGGCGTTGACCTCCGGCCTCGAGGACCGGTCGGCGGGTCGAAAAGAAAACCTTTCCGAGAAAGTGGCGGGGTTAAACGCCGCTCTCGCCCAAAAGTCAAGGAAAGTTAGGGTGCCGGGATGCCTCTGGTAGGGCAAGACTCTGAACCTATGTCCCTTTTTGCGGCGGGTTCCTTTTCTGGCGGCCCGTCCCATATAGGCCGTGATGTCTTACCACCCTGACCATCCCTAGAAGCCCGCCCGTGCCGGTCACCCGCCGCCGCCTTTTTGGACTGCTTGCCGCAGCCGGTGCCCTGGTCGGCGTCCCCTCGCTCTGGATGTCCCGCATGAAGACCTATGACGGCCCCGCCTCCGACCATTTCAACGGCCTGCACTTCTTCGATCCGGACGGGGCCCCGCCAAAGTCGCTTCGCGAGGTGCTACGCTGGCAGTTCAGCGGCAAGCGCCAGCGGGCGGCCTGGCCGGACTGGGCCCCGAGCCCGCATGCCGACACCCCGCCGGAGCGGGTCGATGGCGACAAGGTGCGGCTCTCCTTCATCGGCCACGCCAGCTGGCTGATCCAGGCCGGCGGCCTCAACATCCTCGTCGATCCCGTCTGGTCCTCGCGGGTGTCGCCGGTCGCATGGGCCGGGCCGAAGCGGCACAACGATCCTGGCATCGCCTTCGAGAAGCTGCCGAAGGTCGACGTCGTGCTGGTCTCGCACGGTCACTACGATCATCTCGACATGGCGACGCTGTCGCGCCTCGCCAAGAATTTTGGCCCGCGCGTGGTCACCCCCCTCGGCAACGACGTGACGATGCGCGGCGCAGATCCCACGATCAGGGCGGAAGCGTTCGACTGGCACGACCGCGTCGAGCTCGGCGAAGGCGTCGCCGTGCACCTGGTGCCGACCCGGCACTGGACCGCGCGCGGCCTGTTCGACCGCAACAAGGCGCTGTGGGCGAGCTTTGTATTGGAGACGCCCGCCGGGAAGATCTACGTGGTCTGCGATTCCGGCTATGGCGACGGCCGGCATTTCCGCCGCGTCGCCGAGAAGCACGGCAAGCTCCGTCTCGCGATCCTGCCCATCGGCGCCTACGAGCCACGCTGGTTCATGCGCGACCAGCACATGAACCCGGAAGATGCGGTGAAGGCGCTGGCCGATTGCGGCGCCGAGGCCGCGCTCGGGCATCACCATGGCACGTTCCAGCTGACGGACGAAGCCATCGACGCGCCGGCCAAAGCCCTGGTCGAAGCGCTGGATGCCGCGAAGATTCCGCAGGAGCGATTCGTGGCGATGAAGCCCGGACAGGTGGTGGAGATTTGACGGCCCGCGGTTTAACTCCGCTGTCGCCGCACATGCAGCTCGTCGTCCCGGGGGCGCGACGAAATCGCGAGCCCGGGACCCATAGCCACAGCGAGATGTTTGGCGAAGACTCGGAGTTGCCGACTCCGCGCACAGCCACTTCCTCTGGCTATGGGTCCCGGACCAGCGCGCGCTTGTGCTTGTCCGGGACGACAGTTGTGGTTGCCGGGCAGCTCTCAGCAATCGCCTTACGGCGCCGCCTTGATCGCCCAGCTCACATTCACCGTCACCGACAGCGTTTCCTCGCCCGGTGCGACCGCCGCAGGCGCGGCCATCGGCGCTGTTGCCATCCGTGCCTTGAACAGCGGCACCGGAGCGCCGCCTTCGGACACGCTTAGCGGCGCGCCCAGCGTGACGCCGGTGGCCTTCGCATAGATCTCGGCCTTGCGGCGCGCGTCCGCCACCGCCTGCTCACGCGCATCGTCGAGCAGCTTTGACGCCTGCGTCACCTCGAACGAGATGTTGCCGATGTCGTTCGCGCCGGCGGCAACCAACGTGTCGATGATGGTTGCCACCTTGGTCACGTCGCGGATCTTCACCGTGACGCGGTTGGAGGCGCGGAAGCCCGTTACGGGCGAGGCGCCGGTGGCTTTGTTCTGGCCGTATTGCGGCTGCAGCGACAGGCGCGAAGTCTGGTAGTCCTTCTCGGCGACGCCGGCGCCCTTCAGTGCCAGCAACACCTTGCCCATCGCGGCGTTGTTGGCGTCGGAGGCTTCCTTCGCCGTCTTGGCGTCGCTCGCGACGCCCGCGTCGATCTGCGCGAGATCAGGCGCCGCTGACACGGAGGCTTCGCCGCTGACCGAGATCGCGGCGGGAAAATCGTCGGCGCGCGCGGGTGGGGCCAGCAGCGTGGCGGCAAGGACGGCGGCGATTATTGCAGGCTTTTTCATCAGTCTCACTTCAGCGGCACGAAAACATTGATCACGAGCTTGTCCTCGGCCGTCTTCAGGGGATCGGTGAGGTACTCCTCGATGAAGGTGTCCTTGGCTTCCAGTCTCTTGTCGTCGAGGTGATTGGTGATCGCCTCATAGGTATTGTCCATGTTGTCGTAGGAGCCGCGATGGACGAATTTCAGCGCCTTGCCCTCCGGCGATTTGCCGATGCTCACGTCCTTGGGCAGGTTCTTGGGATCCTGTTCGACCGGGATCTCGGCGAGGAAGGTGAAGCCGGTGTCGTCCGTCGAGGTGTAGACGATCATCGAATTGCCGGCGTGCTTGATGCCCTGCTTGTCCAGCAGCGTGTCGAGCGCCTTGAAGGCATCGATCAGCGTGTCGAAGGCGGAGTCCCAATTGGCGGTGCCCTTGACCATCACGACCTTCTTCGGCTCGAGCGTGGTCTCGAGGCCGAAGGGGTCGGCGGTCTGCACCGGGGCAGGGGTGGCGGCCGCAGCCGGCGGCGGGGTGGGCGACGCGCTGGCTGCGGGTGATGGCGAAGCTGCAGGCGCGGGCGAGGCGCTCGCCGCAGGCGACGGCGTAGCAACAGGGGCGGGCGATGCGCTCGCGGCCGGTGCCGGCGAAGCCGATGGGGCCGGCGAGGGGCTTGCCGAGGCAGCGGGCGCCGGGCTCGGGGACTGCGCCAGAGCGCCTGACAGGCCAAGCGACAAGGCCGCTGCCGGGATCAGCGCGGCCAGAGCGAGACGACGAAAACTGGTCATTTTATTCTCCCAAGGCCCCGGTTCGCCAGGGCCTCAATTCATCAAGACCTTACCCACCAAGGCCTTAACCCGGCCGCGCGTCCCGGTCCGCGCGAACTGCGCCGTTCTAACACGCGAGCGCCGCATTCGTCCCATGACAGATGCGTCATGGCCGATGTCCTGCTGGTCGTGGCAAATCACTGGCCAAGCCGCCTGGGATCACCATATAAGACGGGCGAAATTCGGGAATTTTCATGAGCGCGCTGGCCAATCACGTATTTGCCAAGATGAACGGCATCGGTAACGAGATCGTCGTTGTCGACATGCGCGACTCCGCGGCAAGGGTGACGCCTGACGACGCCCGCGCCGTGGCGTCCGCGCAGGGCGGCGTGCCCTATGACCAGCTCATGGTATTGCAGAAGCCGCGGCTCGTCGGCACCGAAGCCTTCATCAGCATCTACAACAATGACGGCTCCGAGGCCGGTGCCTGCGGCAACGGCATGCGCTGCGTGGTGCGCCGCATCTTCGAGAAGACCGGGCAAACCACGGCGACCTTCGAGACCGCCGCCGGCCTGCTCAACGCATGGCAGGGTCCGGCGCCCGATCTCTACACCGTCGACATGGGGGCGCCGAAGTTCGGCTGGCAGGACATTCCGCTGGCGGAAGAATTTCGCGACACCCGCTACATCGAATTGCAGATCGGGCCGATCGACAATCCGATCCTGCATTCGCCCTCCGGGGTGAGCATGGGCAATCCGCACGCGGTGTTCTGGGTCGACGACGTCGACGCCTACGATCTCGGCCGTTTCGGTCCGCTGCTCGAGAATCATCCGATCTTCCCCGAGCGCGCCAATATCACGCTGGCCCATATCGTCGATCGCGAGCACATCACCATCCGCACCTGGGAGCGCGGTGCGGGCCTGACCCGGGCCTGCGGTTCGGCGGCCTGCGCGACGGCGGTTGCGGCCGCACGCCTCAAGCGCGCCGCGCGCAAGGTCGAGATCACGCTGCCGGGCGGCAAGCTCGGGATCGAATGGCGCGAGCGCGACGACCATGTGCTGATGACGGGCACCGCGACCTTCGAATATGAGGGCAATTTCGATCCGGCGCTGTTCGCGCCGGTCGGGTAATGCCTGTCGACATCGTCACCTTCGGCTGCCGCCTCAACGCCTTCGAGGCCGAGGTGATCCGGCGCGAAGCCGAGGGCGCGGGGCTTTCCGACACCATCGTCATCAACAGCTGCGCCGTCACCAGCGAGGCGGTCGCGCAGGCGCGCCAGTCGATCCGCAAATTGAAGCGCGAGCGCCCCTCGGCGCGCATCGTCGTCACCGGCTGCGCGGCGCAGACGCAAAGCCAGATGTTTGCCGATATGGCCGAGGTCGATCGCGTCGTCGGCAATGACGACAAGATGCGCGGCGAAGCGTGGCAGGAAACGCGCAGCGCGTTCGACATCGGCCCGAGCGAGAAGATCGCCGTCAGCGACATCATGGCCGTGAAGGAGATGGCGCCGCATCTCATCGACGGTTTTGCCAGCGGCCTGCCGCGCGTGTTCGTGCAGGTGCAGAACGGCTGCGACCATCGCTGCAGCTTCTGCATCATTCCGTTCGGCCGCGGCAATTCGCGTTCGGTGCCGATGGGCGCCGTGGTCGAGCAGGTGCGCGCCCTGGCCGAGCGCGGCCATGCCGAAATCGTGCTGACCGGCGTCGATCTCACCAGCTATGGCACGGACCTGCCCGGCGCGCCCAAGCTCGGCATGCTGACGAAGCAGATCCTGCGGCATGTGCCTGAGTTGAAGCGCCTGCGCATCTCCTCGATCGATTCGATCGAGGCCGATCATGACCTGCTCGACGCCATTGCGGCCGATGTGCGCCTGATGCCGCATCTGCACCTGTCGCTGCAGTCAGGCGACGACATGATCCTGAAGCGCATGAAGCGGCGGCACTTGCGGCGGGATGCGATCGCGTTCTGCAACCAGGTGCGCCGCCTGCGTCCCGATGTCGCCTTCGGCGCCGACATCATCGCGGGTTTCCCGACCGAGACCGAGGAGATGTTCTCGCGCTCGCTCGATCTCGTCGAGGAGTGCGGCCTGACCTTCCTGCACGTCTTCCCCTATTCCCCGCGCCCCGGCACGCCCGCCGCGCGGATGCCGCAGGTGGCGGGTCCGGTCGTCAAGGAGCGCGCGAAGCGATTGCGCGCTGCGGGAGAGGCGGCGTTGCGGCGGAGGCTGCAAGGCGAGATCGGTGCGACACGAGAGGTGTTGATCGAGAGTGAGGCTCAGGGCCGCACGGAGCACTATCTGCCGGTGGCGATTGCGGGCGAGCGGATGGGAACCATCGTGCCCCTCATGATCACCGGCAGCGATGGCGAGCGGTTGACGACGTAAGCCGGGGCCTTCTTCCTTCTCTCCTTGCGGGAGAAGGTGGCGCGAAGCGCCGATGAGGGGTTGCTTCCGCGAATTCAACTGCGTGAAGGTGCGCGCCGCGAGAGACCCCTCACCCGTCTCGCCGCTACGCGGCGAGCCACCGTCTCCCGCAAGGGGAGAGGGGAAGAGTCTACGACGCCCTTACCTGCCAGAACCTGAGCGTCCGCCTTGCATTCTCCGCCGTCATGCGCGCGTAGTGCCCCTGCGCCCTCGCCACGTCTGCAGGCTTCATCGCACCCGTCGCAAAGCGGCTTTCGAGCACGGCGGCTGTCGTCTCCCAGCTGAGCTGGGCCGCCTTGCACGGCACCAGAAGGCCGTCTTCGCGCAGGCTCTGCATCAGTGGACGGATCACCTCGACCGTCGATCCGGACAACGCCGCCAGGGCGGCGGCGGTCTCTTCATAGCGCCGCTGCCTGGCAAAGCCGAGCAGCGTTGCCTCGTTGAGCTGGCCGGTGGCCTTGAGGCCGGCGATGGCGCGCTTGGCGCCCTCGAAATCGCGAACGCCCGACATCTCGCGCTCGACGCCGACGGTGACGGCTGCGATCGCGCTCTGGATCTCCTCGAACAGATGCGGCGGCGCGCGCGACAGCAGGCGCGTGCGCACCGCATCCGTCGCCGAGCGCAGCAATTGGCGGCGCAGCTCCGAAGGCAGGTCGACACGAACGCCGACACTCACGGCGAGCTCGGGATCGCTTTCGGCCTGGCCGACGATGACGGCAAATCCGTTTCCGGAGACGCGCGCGCCGGGATTGGCGGCAAGTCGCCGGCTGACGCTGGGATAGCGCCGCGCCAGCAGCGCATCGGTGACGATCTCCTTCAGCCACCAGCGACCGGCAACCGCGAGCAGATGCGGCTCGCTTTTGCTGGAGGCGATCTTCACCAGCTCGCCATCGTCGAGGCGCGCTGATTCCTGCAGCACGGGGCCGGCGATGCGGATCTCGTCATTGTTGGCGAGGCGGCGGATCACGGAAGGCGGCGCCTGGGCGATCGGTGCGAGCTGCATGCTGATCTCGGCCAGCGCGACGCGTGCGCCCATGTCGGCAATCGCGCGCAGCTCGATGGTGCGAATCAGGCGCTCGAGCACGTCGTCAAACAGCGCGATCAGCTCGTCGCTAAAACTGCCGGCGGAGGACAGGAACAGGTCGGTGACGCGGCGCGCCGTTTCCAGGCCCTTTTCCGGCGAGCCGATCCGAAGTGCGGATTCGACCTCGTCGATGATCGATAGCTCGGCCTTGGGCATGAAGCGCGGCTCGTCCTGAGCGGATTGACGGAAGCTTGTTCTAAGCAACCGTGATCATTAGAGGCGAGCACTGAACGTTTCGTAAACCATGGGGCCATGAGAACGAGGTGTCACCGCGGAGACGCTGCGCTCCCTCTCCCGCAAGCGGGAGAGGTAAACGACAGCTACTTCCCGTTCCATCCGCAGGCCCTGAGCTTCTCGTGCATATGCGGCGGGGCCGGGGCCACCACGCGGACCGGCTCCTTGTTCCGGGAGATCGGCACCACGATCTCGCGTGAATGCAGGTGTAGCTTCGGCTCGCCGAAGCGCGGGCCGTTGCCGTAAATGTTATCGCCGAAGATCGGCCATCCGCTCTCGGCCGAATGCACGCGTAATTGATGGGTTCGCCCGGTCACCGGTTCCATGGCGAGCCAGGTGAAACCGTCCCCCCGGCCCATCACCTTCCAGTTGGTGATCGCCTTCTGCCCGTCCGGGTCCGGCTTCTGCCACCAGCCGCGTTCCGCATTGAGCCTGCCAAGCGGCATGTCGATGCTGCCTTCATCTTCAGCAGGGCCGCCCTCGACCACGGTCCAGTAGGTCTTGCCGATCTTGCCGTGCTTGAACAGCAGCCCGAGCGATGCGGTCGCCTTGCGATGGCGCCCGAGCACGAGGCAACCGGAGGTGTCCTTGTCCAGCCGGTGCGCAAGCACCGGCGGCCGCGGCAGGCCGAACCGGAGCGCGTCGAAGGAATCCTCCAGATTGGGACCGCCCTTGGGGCCGCGATGCACCGGCAGGCCGGCCGGCTTGTCGATGATCAGCATCAGCCCGTCGCGATGGAGCACGCGGGCCAGGATTTCATCGGCGGTCAATTCGGGAACATCGAGCAATTGCAAGACTTTCGGTCAAGGCTTTCGTTTGCGAGCCGGAACGGCTAACACGCCCCCATGAACGATACCACCTCCGACACCCCCAAGCTGAGCTGGTGGCGCCGCCTGTCCAACGGGCTGAAGCGCACCTCGTCCTCGCTCGGGACCGCGGTCGCCGACCTCGTCACCAAGCGCAAGCTCGACCGCGCCATGCTCGACGACATCGAGGACGTGCTGCTGCGCGCCGATCTCGGCACCTCGGTCGCGGTGCGGATCGCGGATGCCGTCGGCGCCGGCCGCTACGACAAGGCAATCTCTGCGGACGAGGTCAAGGACGTCGTCGCAACCGAGGTCGAGAAGGTGCTGGCGCCGGTCGCCAAGCCGCTCGTGATCGATGCGGGCAAGAAGCCTTTCGTGATCCTCGTCGTCGGCGTCAACGGCTCCGGCAAGACCACCACCATCGGCAAGCTCTCGCAAAAATTCGCATCGGAAGGCCGCAAGGTGATGCTGGCCGCCGGCGACACGTTTCGCGCCGCCGCCATCGAGCAGCTCAAGGTGTGGGGTGAGCGCACGAAGACGCCCGTCATCGCCGCCGCGCAAGGCTCGGATTCGGCAAGCCTCGCCTTCAACGCACTGACTGCGGCGAAAGAGCAGGGCATGGACGTGCTCCTGATCGACACCGCCGGCCGCCTGCAGAACAAGGCCGAGCTGATGAACGAGCTCGAGAAGGTCGTGCGCGTGATCCGCAAGGTGGATGACACTGCGCCGCATGCCGTGCTGCTGGTGCTGGATGCTACTGTCGGCCAGAACGCGCTGTCGCAGGTCGAGGCGTTCCATCGCACCGCCGGGGTCACCGGCCTCGTGATGACCAAACTCGACGGCACCGCGCGCGGCGGCATCCTGGTGGCGCTCGCGGAGAAATTCAAACTGCCGGTGCATTTCATCGGCGTCGGCGAAGGCGTCGACGATCTCGCGCCGTTCACTGCGCGCGACTTCGCCCGTGCCATCGCCGGAATCGAATAGCGTCATCCTTCGAGACGCCGCTTGCGCGGCTCCTGAGGATGAGGTCGTGCCACACATGAGGTCCGCATCCTGAGGAGACCGCGAAGCGGTCGTCTCGAAGGTTGGGAGAGACGGAAGAGAGAATGGACAAGACCCAGCCGCATCCGCTGTTCAAGCTTGCGACCGAGCTCGGGCCGCTGCTCGTGTTCTTCTTCGTCAATGCGAAGTTCAACTTGTTCGTCGCGACCGGCGCCTTCATGGTCGCGATCGTCGCGGCGATGGCGGCCTCCTACGTGGTGACGCGACACATCCCGATCATGGCGATCGTGACGGGCGTGATCGTGCTGGTGTTCGGCACGCTGACCCTGGTGCTGCACGACGAGACCTTCATCAAGCTCAAGCCGACCATCATCTACGGCCTATTCGCGGCGATCCTCGGCGGCGGCCTGCTGTTCGGCCGATCCTTCATCGCCGTGATGTTCGACCAGATGTTCAATCTGACGCCGCAGGGCTGGCGCATCCTGACGCTGCGCTGGGCGCTGTTCTTCGCCGGCATGGCGATGCTGAACGAGATCGTCTGGCGCACCCAGAGCACGGATTTCTGGGTGAACTTCAAGGTGTTCGGCGTCACCCTGATCACGATGATCTTCGCCATCGCCCAGATGCCACTGACCAAACGCTACGGGATCGAGCCGGCATCGCTGGAAGCGAGCGAGGCCGAGGCCGGGGACGTAAGGAAGGGCTGACGGTCTCGGCTAAGACCCCGCCTTCAGCGCCTTCTCCATCTGCGGCAGCAGCACGCTCCGCAGATTGTCCGGCGTGATCGGCCCGACCAGCTTGTAGACGATCGTGCCCTCGCGCCCGACCACGAACGTCTCCGGCACGCCATAGACGCCCCATTCGATCGAGGCGCGGCCGTTGGCGTCGACGCCGACGCGGCTGAACGGGTTGCCGTAGCGCCCGAGGAAGCGGCGCGCGTTGTCGGCTGCGTCCTTGTAGTTGATGCCGACGAGCTGAAAGCGCTTGTCTTTTGCCAGTTCGGTCAGCAGCGGTGCTTCGTCATGACAGGGCACGCACCAGGACGACCAGACATTGACGAGGCTGACCTTGCCCTTGAAGGCGGCGGGATCGAGCCCCGGCACCTGTGCGCCGTTGTCCTGCAATCCCTCCAACTGCGGCAGCGCGGTCTGCGGCGCCGGCCTGCCGATCAGTGCGGACGGAATCCGCGAGATATCGCCGCTGCCGAGCCGGAACCAGAACAGCAGCGCCAGTCCGACGAACGCGATCAGCGGCAGCACCATCAGGAAGGTGCGGCGCTGCGGCGCGCCGGAGGTCGATTGATCGCTCATGACGCGTCCATCGCCCCGCGGCCCGAGCGGCGGGTGACGCCGCTACGGTCGAGCTCGCGCAGGCGCTGCGTCTGGCTGCGAAAGTCGAGCACGATCCAGCCGATCAGGATCACGATCACGAGGGCCGCAGCGGTATAGGACGCTACGATGAAGGAGGCGTAGGGACCGAGCGACATGATCACGCCGCCCCTTTTGACGCATTTTCCTGACGCGAACCGGTGCCCATTTCGCTCGAAAACGCGACCCGGCTCGCCTGCATCATCTGCAGCGAGCGGACCCGGCGGCGCAAAATCTCGTTGCGCATTGCCGCCAGGTGCAGCGTGACGAACAGCAGCGTGAATCCGATCGCCATCACCAGCAGCGGAACCAGGAAGGACTTGTCGAGCGTCGAGCCGCCCATGCGCATCACCGAAGCCGGCTGGTGCAGCGTGTTCCACCAGTCGACGGAGAACTTGATGATCGGCAGGTTGATCGCGCCGACCAGTGTCAGCACCGCCGCGGCGCGTGCCGCGCGCGAGGGATCGTCGACCGCACGCCACAGCGCCATCAGGCCAAGATACATCAGGAACAGAATCAGCACCGAGGTCAGCCGCGCGTCCCATTCCCAATAGGTGCCCCACATCGGCCGGCCCCACAGCGAGCCCGTCAGCAGCGCGAGGAAGGTGAAGCCGGCGCCGATCGGAGCCGCCGCCTTCGCGGCGACATCGGCGAGCGGATGCCGCCACACCAGCGTGCCGAGGGAAGCGATGCTCATCACGCCCCACACGAACATCGACAGCCAGGCATTGGGCACGTGGATGAACATGATCTTCACGGTCGCGCCCTGCTGGTAGTCGTCGGGCGCGTAAGCGGATTGATAGAGGCCGATGGCGAGCAGGATGACGGTCGCACCCGCAAGCCATGGCAACACCCGCGCTGTCAGCGCGAGGAACCGCGTGGGGTTGGCGAGGTCGATCAGCGACATGGTATCGTGATAATCACCGGGGGCTGCTCACGCAATCAGCATGAAAGCGGGCAGCGAAAGTTGATCGGGGTCAAGGTCAGTCCAGTGCAATTCAATCCAGTCCATGCCGCAGGCTCGCGGCCGCCGCGAAGGGGCCGACCACGAGGCTGACCAGCGACAGCGCGCACAGGATCGAGAACGGCGCCCCGAAAGTCATGGGACCGACGATGGCGGCCTGCGAAGCCGCAACGCCGAAGATCAGCACGGGGATCGACAGCGGCAGCACCAACACCGCCATCAACAGCCCGCCGCGATGCAGCGTCACCGCCAGCCCCGCGCCGATCATGCCGGTGAAGGTCAGGGCCGGAGTGCCTACCAGCAGCGTCAGCGCCACCGCGCCGGTCGCGACCATGTCGAGGTTCAGAAGCAGGCCCAGGACGGGGGTTGCGACAATCAGCGGCAGGCCGGCGGCCAGCCAATGCGCCAGCGCCTTGGCGGCACAGGCGAGTTCCAGCGGGGTCCGGCTCATCGTGATCAGGTCGAGCGAGCCGTCCTCATGGTCGGCCATGAACAGCCGGTCCAGGGTGAGCAGGCTCGCCAGCAGCGCGCCGAGCCAGAGGATCGCCGGCCCGAGCCGCGACAGCAGCGCCAGGTCCGGCCCGACCGCGAACGGCATCAGCACCACCACCGTCAGGAAGAACAGCACCCCGATCAGCGCCCCGCCGCCGACGCGGAGCGCGATCCGGATGTCCCGGCGGATCAGGGCGGACAGGGCGGTCATGGGGTGCTCCCAATGACTGGGAAAACATCCGCCGCCAGTTCCGGGCACACTGCGCTCCCCCTGTGGGGGAGGGCAGGGGAGGGGGGTAGCCCCGGGCGAGATGCTTGTCGGCGGCAGGCAGCGAGCAACAGAGCGCCCACTTTCCCAACGCTAGAACCGAGAGGTTTTGCCGCGTGGCACCCCCCTGCCTTGCTCTCCCCCACAAGGGGGGAGGGAAAGGAGAGGCCGGCGCCCGGCCGCTTGGAAAGCTGAGGGTGCCCGAAGTTCACGCCATCCCCCCGATCTGCAGCGCCCGCGAACTGATCCCGAGCGGCGCGTGGGTCGCCGCGATGATCATGCCGCCATGGGCGAGGTGCTCGCGCATCAGGCCGCCGAACATGTCCTGGCCGGCGAGATCCAGCGCCGTGGTCGGCTCGTCCAGCAGCCAGATCCGGCGCCTGATAGTGAGCAGCCGGGCCAGCGAGAGCCGGCGTCGCTGGCCCGCCGACAGGAAGGCCGCGGGCAGATGGGTGGCGTGGTCGAGGCCGACGGCCTCGAGGCTCGCGGCGGCGTCGCCCCGCTCTCCGCCCAGAAAATCACCCCAGAATGCCAGATTTTCGGCCACGCTCAGCGCCGGCTTCAGCGCGTCGCGGTGGCCGAGATAGTGGCACTGTTCGGGCAACGTCATGTCGGCATCGCCCCCGTCCAGTACGATCGTGCCGCCGGCCGGAGCGAGCAGGCCTGCGATCAGCCGCAGCAGCGAGGTCTTGCCCGCGCCATTGCGCCCCATCACCGACACGGCCTCGCCCGAGACGGCATGGAAGTCGAGCCCGGAAAACACCTCGCGCCCGCCGCGCACGCAGGCCACCCCGCGTCCGGACAGCTGCATCTTGGCCTGGTCCAGTCCGCTCAACGCCAGGCCTCAGGAAATCTTGGGGTAGCGCATGGGAATTTTTGGCTCAGCAATTGCTGCGGCACGATTGTGGCTGTGGCGGTGCGGTTAGAAAGCTTCTATAAGCCCGGAACTACTTGATGCAGCAACTCAACCTGCTCCTGCAAGCGACCCAGCCTGCTACGCTGACGGTGTTAAAATACCCTGCCGGGTATAACTAACAATTGGGATTTCCTACATGACCTCGCTCGACAGCTTCAAATGCAAAAAGACCCTCAAGGTCGGCGCCAAGACCTATGTCTATTACAGCCTGCCCACGGCCGAGAAGAATGGTCTGAAGGGAATTTCGAAACTCCCATATTCGATGAAGGTCCTGCTCGAGAACCTGCTGCGCAACGAGGACGGCCGCTCGGTCAAGAAGGAAGACATCGTCGCGGTGTCGAAGTGGCTGCGGAAGAAGTCGCTGGAGCATGAGATCGCCTTCCGCCCCGCCCGCGTGCTGATGCAGGATTTTACCGGCGTTCCGGCCGTCGTCGACCTGGCTGCAATGCGAAACGCCATGCAGAAGCTCGGCGGCGAGCCTGAGAAGATCAATCCGCTGGTGCCGGTCGATCTCGTCATCGACCACTCCGTGATCGTGAACTTCTTCGGCGACAACAAGGCCTTCGCCAAGAACGTCACCGAGGAATACAAGCAGAACCAGGAGCGCTACGAGTTCCTGAAGTGGGGCCAGAAGGCGTTCTCGAACTTCTCCGTCGTCCCGCCGGGCACCGGAATCTGCCACCAGGTCAATCTCGAATATCTCTCCCAGACGGTCTGGACCAAGAAGGAGAAGATGACGGTCGGCAAGAAGACCGGCACCTTCGAGGTCGCCTATCCCGACTCGCTGGTCGGCACCGACTCCCACACCACCATGGTCAATGGTCTCGCCGTGCTCGGCTGGGGCGTCGGCGGCATCGAGGCGGAAGCCTGCATGCTCGGCCAGCCGCTGTCGATGCTGCTGCCCAACGTCGTCGGCTTCAAGCTGAAGGGCGCGATGAAGGAAGGCGTCACCGCCACCGACCTCGTGCTGACCGTCACGCAGATGCTGCGCAAGCTCGGCGTCGTCGGCAAATTCGTCGAGTTCTTCGGTCCGGGCCTCGACAACCTCTCCGTTGCCGACAAGGCGACCATCGCCAACATGGCGCCCGAATATGGCGCGACCTGCGGCTTCTTCCCGGTCGACGCCGCCGCGATCGACTACCTCAAGACCTCCGGCCGCGCCGCGCCGCGCGTTGCGCTGGTGCAGGCCTATGCCAAGGCGCAAGGGCTCTTCCGCACCGCCAAGTCTCCCGATCCGGTGTTCACGGAGACCCTGACCCTCGACCTCGCCGACGTCGTACCGTCGATGGCCGGTCCGAAGCGTCCCGAGGGCCGCATCGCGCTGCCGTCGGTCGCGGAAGGTTTTTCGCTCGCGCTCGGCACCGAGTACAAGAAGGCCGAGGAGCCCACGAAGCGCTTCCCCGTCGAGGGCAAGGACTTCGAGATCGGCCATGGCGACGTCGTGATCGCGGCCATCACCTCCTGCACCAACACCTCGAACCCGAGCGTGCTGATCGGCGCCGGACTTTTGGCGCGCAACGCCGCCGCCAAGGGCCTCAAGGCCAAGCCGTGGGTCAAGACCTCGCTCGCTCCGGGCAGCCAGGTCGTCGCGGGCTATCTCGCCGATTCCGGCCTGCAGAAGGATCTCGACAAGGTCGGCTTCAACCTGGTCGGCTTCGGCTGCACCACGTGCATCGGCAATTCCGGTCCGCTACCGGAGGAGATCTCGAAGTCGATCAACGACAACGGCATCGTCGCCGCCGCCGTGCTCTCCGGTAACCGCAACTTCGAAGGCCGCGTCTCGCCGGACGTGCAGGCGAACTATCTGGCCTCGCCGCCGCTGGTCGTCGCCCACGCGCTCGCCGGCAGCGTCACCAAGAACCTCGCCGTCGAGCCGATCGGCGAAGGCAAGGACGGCAAGCCGGTGTACCTGAAGGACATCTGGCCGACCACGAAGGAGATCAACGCCTTCATGAAGAAGTTCGTGACCTCGGCGATCTTCAAGAAGAAGTATGCCGACGTGTTCAAGGGCGACGCCAACTGGCGCAAGATCAAGACGGTCGAGAGCGAGACCTATCGCTGGAACATGTCTTCGACCTACGTGCAGAACCCGCCCTATTTCGAAGGCATGAAGAAGGAGCCGGAGCCGGTCACCGACATCGTCGAGGCGCGCATCCTTGCCCTGTTCGGCGACAAGATCACCACCGACCACATCTCGCCGGCCGGTTCGATCAAGCTCACCTCGCCCGCGGGCAAATATCTCAGCGAGCACCAGGTGCGTCCGGCCGACTTCAACCAGTACGGCACGCGTCGCGGCAACCATGAAGTCATGATGCGCGGCACCTTCGCCAACATCCGCATCAAGAACTTCATGCTCAAGGGTGCGGATGGAAATATCCCCGAGGGCGGTCTCACCAAGCACTGGCCCGACGGCGAGCAGATGTCGATCTACGACGCCGCGATGAAGTACCAGCAGGAGCAGGTGCCGCTGGTGGTGTTCGCCGGCGCCGAATACGGCAACGGCTCCTCGCGCGACTGGGCCGCGAAGGGCACCCGTCTGCTCGGCGTCCGCGCCGTGATCTGCCAGAGCTTCGAGCGCATCCATCGCTCCAACCTGGTCGGCATGGGCGTGCTGCCGCTGACCTTCGAGGAAGGCACCTCCTGGCAGTCGCTCGGCCTGAAGGGCGACGAGAAGGTCACGCTGCGCGGCCTCGTCGGCGACCTCAAGCCGCGCCAGAAGCTGACGGCGGAAATCGTCTCCGGAGACGGTTCGTTGCAGCGCGTTTCGCTGCTCTGCCGCATCGATACGCTGGACGAGCTCGACTATTACCGGAACGGCGGCATCCTGCACTACGTGCTGCGCAAGCTCGCGGCTTAAGCGCGAATTTGTGAACGGTGGCTCACTGCGACGTGAGTAGAAGGTTAAACGAAGGCGGCCTATCACAAGGCCGCCTTCGCGCGTTTGCGGCATGCTTTGGATGGGCCCATCCGGCGGAAAATCGGCTCGGCACGGTTTCCTGGGTGGTTGAGCAGGTCGCGCCCGTAAGACTACGGTGACCATCATTCGATAAGATTCCCCCTCCCACGAGCTTTGGTGTGCGGCGTTCGACATGACAACAATGACGGCTTCTCATCTGATTTCACGTTGGTCCGGTGCCCTCTGGTCGGGAGCACTCGGTATCTGTGCGATCGTCGCCGTCATCCGTCCCGCTCACGCCGATCCGCGCGCCGTCGTCGAATTGTTTACCTCGCAGGGCTGCTCGTCCTGCCCGCCCGCGGACAAGATCATCGGCGATCTCTCCAGCGACCCCTCGATCATCGCGCTGAGCATGCCGATCGATTATTGGGACTATCTCGGCTGGAAGGACACGCTGGCCGATTCGCGTTTCTCTGCGCGGCAGCGAGCCTATTCACGCATGCGCGGTGACCGCGAGGTCTACACGCCGCAGGTCGTCGTCAACGGCTCCACGCATGTCATCGGCAGCGATCGCGCCGGCATCGAGAGCGCGATCGGCAAGTCCGAAAAGGGCTCCGGCGTGATGAGCGTTCCGGTTACGATGTCGCTCGCGGGCAAGCAGATCAACGTGTCGGTAGCCGAAAGCAAGGAGCCGGCGGTCTCGCACGGCGAGGTCTGGATCTGCTCGATCTCCAAGTCGGTGCCGATCGCGATCAGCCGCGGCGAAAATCGCGGGCAGCAGATCACCTACCACAACGTGGTGCGCAACCTGCTCAAGGTAGGCGACTGGAACGGCCGTCCGGAAAGCTGGACCGTGCCGATCGAGAACCTCACGCGTGACGGCGTCGACGGCGCGGTGGTCTACGTCCAGGACGGCAGCCGCGAAAGGCCGGGCCCGATGCTCGGCGCGGCGTACACGTCGCTGCACTGATTCGAATTCCTCTCTCTCGTTCTCGAGCGTCGCACTCGTTCGCTCCTCATGGTGAGGAGCGCGCCCTTGCGCGCGTCTCAAACCATGAAGGGCGGCGCTGATGCAGCGGGGGGCCTCGATCCTTCGAGACGCCGCGCGAATGGCGCGGCTCCTCAGGATGAGGGGGGAGAGTCTTTCCGCTGATGTCTGGAGAGAGGGGGCGAGCCGCAAACATCCCGACACAAACAAAAAAGGACCAACTTGCGTTGGCCCTCCTTGTCGCGCGTACAGACCCGATCCTGTTCGACCCCGGGGGGCTGGGGGCTGAGGAATCCGGAACCGAAAGGACCGGGTCAACGCACATCAGCCTTTTCGCAATGCAGGGCGGCGGGCGCTGGGCGGAAAAGCGGCGAGACTAAGATTCTTGCGCACGATCCCGTGACGGTTCGTCCCGACGGAGTTCCACTCCTGCGTGTGGTGCAATTCCGCCGGTTGAGCCCCGAAACCCTCTGGAAACTCTTCGGATTTTGTCCCCGAGTTCCATCGAGAGCCCTTGCGAAGGACAGCGGTTGGCGCGATCATGCAACTGTCATGATCCGCGGTTCCGGGGACGATTTTCGCGGACGTGGTCATGTTGTGCGAGGAGGAGGCGCTCCCATGAGCCTGATGCCGGAGGATGCCGATCCGAGCGGGCAGCGTGCGGCGGCGCGTCCCGCCGCTGCGAACGCGCAGTCGAGCCGGGTGACCTTCAACCGACTCGAGCTGCATCGTATTCTCAATCTCTATGGCCGCATGGTTGCCGACGGCGAGTGGCGCGACTACGCCATCGACTTCCTCAGGGATCGCGCGGTGTTCTCGGTCTATCGCCGCGCCTCGGAAGTGCCGATCTATCGCATCGAGAAGGACCCGCGCCTGGCGCGCAAGCAGGGCATGTACAGCGTGATCTCGGCCACGGGCCTGATCCTGCGCCGCGGCCACGAGCTCGAGCGCGTGCTGCTGGTGATCGATCGCAAGCTGGCGGTGGTGTAGCGGCCTACGGGACTACCCTACTTCCCCGGCACCGTCTTCGCGCCCTCGCCGAGGTCGCGCTGCATCATCACGGTGTCCAGCCAGCGCCCGAATTTCAGCCCGACATTGGGATGCGTGCCGATCATCTTGAAGCCGCCCCTGGTGTGCACGCCGATCGAGCCCGCATTGGCGGAATCGCCGATCACCGCGATCATCTGGCGGAAACCGCGCGCCTCGCATTCGGTGATCAGCCGCTCCAGCAGCTTTGACCCGACGCCACGGCGGTGGAAGGAGGGATCGAGATAGATCGAGTTCTCCACGGTGAAGCGATAGGCCGGCCGTGGCCGGTAGGCGCCGGCATAGGCATAGCCGGCCACGCGCCCGTCGAGGATCGCGACGAAATAGGGATAGCCGCCATCGACCAGTGCGCGGTAACGGCGCGTCATCTCGGCAAGGTCGGGCGGGTCCAGCTCGAACGTCGCCGTGCCCTCGCGGACGGCCTGCTGGTAGATGGCGGTGATGGCGGGGAGGTCGGCCTCGGTCGTGGGCCTGATTTCAGGTGCGGACATGGGGCGGGAGGATAGAGCCTTCGTCCGACTGCTGGAAGGGGCAACAGTGCCTCCAACTCGTCATTGCGAGCGCAGCGAAGCAATCCGGAAATGCATCCGCGGAGAGACTCTGGATTGCTTGTGCGCCAGGCAAGCTGGCGTGGTCCAACCGGTGGAAGTCCGGTCCGGGTAAGCGGTAGCGAGCGCCCGGTAGTGAGTGTTGCGTGGCCGTCGGCAACGGCGGCTGCGAAGCGTACACAACGATGCTGTGGGGTGGGCTATTGAGCCGCGAAAGACAGAAACTCGCAGAGGCCGAGCCGGTAAGCAACGTCGAAGGCAACATGTGCGGCGCCGTTATGCGAGGCGCTGACGCTCTGCCGTGGTCGAAGACCCCATCACGCAGCAAAGGACCGCGTCGGAACCTGGGAGGTCCCGCATCTGACCGATGGCAACATGCCCCCAAGGTCCGCATCGGGAAGGCGAGGAGCCAAAGCCGATGACGAACGGATGCGGGAAGTCGGACGCGGCCGTAGTAGCGTCGAAGCCTGCGAACGAAGCGGAGCGATCCGCGGAGGAGTTGGTGGAGCGAAGGGCCGCGACCAAGGGGAATGCGGACCAGCAAAGCACGCCCCGGACGCCGAGCCGGACAAGCGTGACACAGGCGTTGGAACGCATACGGCGAACTGCAAGGGAAAGGAAGAAGGAGAGGTTCACTGCGCTGCTTCACCACATCACGCCTGAACTGCTCGAGGCGGAGTTCTTCGCGCTGAAGAAGCATGCCGCGCCGGGTGTGGACGGAATGATGTGGCGGGACTACGAGCAAGACCTCAAGGCCAATCTTGAGGACCTGCATGCTCGTGTTCACCGGGGAGCGTACCGGCCGCAGCCGTCGCGGCGGGTCCATATCCCGAAGCAGGATGGGCGGCAGCGACCGCTGGCGATTGCGTCCCTCGAGGACAAGATCGTTCAGCGGGCAACCGCTACGGTGCTCAACGCGATCTACGAGGAGGACTTCCTCGGGTTCTCGTATGGGTTCCGGCCCGGGCGCAGCGCGCACGATGCGATGGATGCGCTGCTGGTCGGAATCGAGAGCCGGCGGGTGAACTTCATTGTTGACGCCGATATCCGCTCGTTCTTCGACATGGTGGACCAGGAATGGCTCATCCGCTTCGTCGAACATCGGACCGGCGACCAGCGTATCATCCGTCTGATCCGCAAATGGCTCAAGGCGGGTGTTCTCGAAGAAGGAACGGTCAGGGTCAGCGAACAGGGGACGGCACAAGGGGCGGTGATCTCGCCGCTGCTTGCCAACATCTACCTGCACTATGCCCTCGATCTGTGGGCCGAACGCTTCAGACGGCGCGAGGCCGCGGGTGACATGATCATCGTGCGCTACGCTGACGACTTCATCGTCGGCTTCGAGCATGAGAATGAGGCCCGGCACTTCCTCGAAGAATTGCGCAAACGGCTGCAGGAGTTCGCGCTGTCACTGCACCCTGAGAAAACCCGGCTGATCGAGTTCGGACGTCATGCGGAGGACAACCGCAGGCGGCGCGGGCTCGGCAAGCCGGAGACCTTCAACTTCCTCGGCTTCACCTTCATCTGCAGCCGATCCAAGCAAGGCAAGTTCCAGATCAGGCGCAAGTCTCGCAAAGACCGCATGCGGGCGAAACTGCAAGCCGTGAAGCAGGGAATGCGACGGCGTATGCACCAGTCGGTGCTCGAACAGGGCAAATGGCTGCGGCAGGTCGTTACCGGGTACTTCAACTACCACGCGGTACCGACCAACAGCCGAGCGCTCAGCGCCTTCCGCTACTTCGTCACCGAACAATGGAGGCGGATGCTTCGGCGCCGCAGCCAGACTGACGGGACCACGTGGCAGCGGGTCGCGCGGCTTGCCTCCGACTTGCTCCCCAAGCCACAAATCCTCCATCCTTGGCCCCGAACACGCTTCACCGCTACTCACCCGAGGTGGGAGCCGTATGCGGGAAAGCCGCACGTACGGATCTGTGCGGGGGGCGCCCAGCAATGAGCGTCCCTACCGCGACCGCTGCACTCACAATGACGGTGTTTGTGGCTGCTACCGGGGCGCAAACAAAAACCCCGGCCGCGCGGCCGGGGTTCGTGTCGTTCTCTCGGGTCTATCGCTCAGTCGCGCTGGCCGAGGAGCTGCAGCAGCAGCGTGAACAGGTTGATGAAGTTCAGGTACAGCGACAGTGCGCCGGTGATGGCCGCACGCTCTGCGATGTCACCGCCGGCCGAGGCGTAGCCGTAGATGTAGTCGTTCTTCAGCCGCTGCGTATCCCAGGCGGTGAGGCCCGCGAACACCAGCACGCCGACCACCGACACGATGAACTGCAGCATCGAGCTCGCCAGGAACAGGTTCACCAGGCTCGCGATGATGATGCCGATCAGGCCCATGAACAAAAATGAGCCCATGCCGGTCAGGTCACGCTTGGTGGTGTAGCCGTAGAGGCTGAGCGCACCGAAGGTCGCCGCGGTGATGAAGAACACCCGCACGATCGAGGTGTGGGTGAACACCAGGAAGATCGACGACAGCGAGATGCCCATCAGCGCCGAGAACACCCAGAACAGGATCTGGGCGGTCGAGGGGGCGAGGCGGTTGATGCCCGCGGAGATCACGAACACCATCGCCAGCGGCGCGAGCATGAACAGCCACTTCAGGGGGCTGACGAACATCGCGTAGCCGAACGGCGTCAGGAACAGCTTGCCGACGCGAACGGCGTCCGCCGTCGGGACGTCGGTCACGGCGGCCATGTAGACGCCGAGCGCGGCCAGGCCCGTGATGGCGAGGCCAATGCTCATGTAGTTGTAGATGCGCAGCATATAAGCGCGCAGGCCGGCATCGACCGTCGCGGCGTCGACACGCCCGGCGGCCCTGCCGAAGGGAGAAGCGTAGTTACGGTCTAGGTCCGACATGGTCGAATTCCCGTTGGTTGGCCGGTCCGGCATGAGGGTCGCCATGCCGCCGGTTCGTCAAACTCTATCTCGGATACCGCTGCCTGCCGACTAAATTTTGGCTAACAATCGGGGCTCCGAACCCATTCGATATGTGGGAAACTAACACATCCGCTGCAACCGTCCACGCGCGGCTGAATGTCGCCCTTGGCTGCAATCCCGACGGGCGGACGTGGTTAATCGCAGGAATCGTGCGATTTCGCACCCGCGCGGCCGCCCGCTACCATTTGTCACAAATTTCGCAACACCGTGGCGGGCTTTTTGTTCAACGCCAGCAGCGTGCCGGCCAGCCCGAGCCCGACCGTGACGACCAGGGCGGCCGCCACCACGCCGGCCGCGCTGCCGGCCTGCCAGACGAAGCTGAGCGTCATCAGCCGCGTCACGATCATCCAGGCCGCGATGCTGCCGGCGATCACGCCGAACACCGCCGTGGCGAGCCCGATCAGGAGGTATTCGAGCGCATAGGCGCCGAGCAGCCGCAGCCGGGTCGCGCCCAGGGTCTTCAGGATTACCGCATCGTAGACCCGGTGACGGTGGCCGGCGGCGAGCGCCCCGCCCAGCACCAGGATCGCCGAGATCAGGGTCACGGCGCTGGCGCCGCGGATCGCCAGGGCCAGATTGGTCACGACCGAGCCGACCGTCTCCATCACCTCGCGCACGCGCACGCTCGTCACCATGGGGTAGGCGTCGGCCACCTGCTTGATGATCTTGCCGTCGCCGGCGGCGTCGCCGCCCGCCTCGGTCAGCGTCGCGATGTGGGTGTGGGGGGCGCCCCTGAAGGCGTTGGGCGAGAACACCAGGACGAAATTGATGCCCATCCCCTGCCAGTCGATGTTGCGCAGATTGCTGATCTTCGCCGGGATGTCGCGGCCGAGCACGTTGACCACGACCTCGTCGCCGAGCTTGAGGCCGAGCCCGTCGGCGATCTTCTTCTCCATCGAGACCAGCGGCGGGCCGGAATAGTCCGCGCTCCACCACTCGCCTTCGACCACCTTGGAGCCCTTCGGCATCTCGGCCGTATAGGTCAGGCCGCGGTCGCTCTGCAGGACCCATTCGGAATCGGTGGTGGGCTTGAGCTCCTCGGCCCGCACGCCGCGCGCGGCGACGATGCGCCCGCGCAGCATCGGCACGTCCTCGACCTTCGCGCCAGGGGCGATCTGGCGCAGATAGCCGTCGAACCGCTCGGCCTGCGTGCTCGGGATGTCGATGAAGAAGAACGACGGCGCCCGGTCGGGCAGCGCCGCGAGGAACTGCCGGCGCAGATTGCCGTCGATCTGGGTGATGGTGACGAGCACGGCGAGCCCGAGACCCAGCGACAGCACGACCGAGGGCGTCAGCGCGCCCGGCCGGTGGATGTTGGCGATCGCAAGCCGCAGCATCGGCAGCCGCGTCCGCGGCAGCCGCCGCGTGGTTGTCATCAAGAGGGCGGCGATGCCGCGCAGCAGGGCGAACACGACGACGGAGGAGGCCACGAACACGGCGGCGATGCGCTTGTCGAACGAAAGCCCGATCACGACCGCGACGAGCAGGACGATCACGACGCCCATGAACAGGAGGTAGCTCGCCCGCGGCCGGTGCCATTCGGAGCTGATGGTGTCGCGAAACAGCGCCGCTACCGGCACGTCGTGCACGCGCCCGAGCGGCCACAGGCCGAAGGCGAGCGCGGTGAGCAGGCCGTAGACGAAGGACAGCGCGAGCTCGTCTGCATGCACGGCCGGCACCACCGGCAGCGGCAGCAGCTTGCCGAACAGCCCGACGATGGCGAACGGCATGGCGGCGCCGAGCGTAAGCCCGATCACGGACCCGATCGCGGCCAGCAGGATCACTTGCGCCAGATAGATGCCGAACACGTCACGGCCGGTGGCGCCGACCGCCTTGAAGGCGGCGATCACCTCGAGCTTGCGGTCGATATGGCTCTTCACTGCATTGGCGACGCCGACGCCGCCGACCAGCAGCGCGGCGAGGCCGACCAGCGTCAGGAACTGCGTGAAGCGGTTGATGTTGCGCTCCAGCTGCGGCGAGGCATTGGAGCGGCTGCGGATCTCCCAGCCGGCCTGCGGCGCGGCGTTGCGCGCGTCTGCGATGAAGGCCTCGGTGGCGCGCTCGCTGTTGGCGGTATCGGGCAGCTTCACCCGGTAGACCCAGCGCACCAGGCTGCCGGGCTGGATCAGGCCGGTGGCGCGCAAGGCATCCTCGCTGATCAAAAAGCGCGGGCCGAAGCCGATGCCGCCGGCGAGCTTGTCGGGCTCGGCCTCGACGGTCGAGCGGATCTGGAAGGTCGCAGATCCAATGGTGACGCGGTCGCCGGCCTTGAGCGAGAGGCGTGCCAGCAGAGTCGGATCGGCGGCGGCGCCGAATGCGCCGTCGTGCTCGGCGAGCAGATCGGACATCGCCAGCTGTGGCGCCAGTGTCAACTGCCCCAGCATCGGATAGGTGCCATCGACCGCCTTCATCTCGACCAGCGCCAGCTTGCCGTCGGCCGAGCGCGCCATGCCGCGCAGGGTGGCGGCGGTCGAGACGGTGCCGCGCGAGCGCAGGAACGCGACCTCGTCGGGCTTGGCCTCGCGCTGAAACAGCACGAACGAGACGTCGCCGCCGAGCAGCGTGCGGCCCTCGCGGGCGAGGCCGTCGGACAGGCTCGCCGAGACGGAGCCGACGCCGGCGATCGCCATCACGCCGAGCGCGATGCAGGCGATGAAGACGTAGAAGCCGCGCAGGCCCCCGCGCAATTCGCGCAGCGCATAGCGCAGCGACAGTGCGACGGCGTTCGGCTTCGCGAACGGTTCGGCAGCAGCGCTCATGCGGGCGCGGACTGCGTGTCGATGCGCCCGGAGCGCAGACGGATGACGCGATCGCAGCGATGCGCCAGCGAGGAATCGTGCGTCACCAGCACCAAGGTCATGCCGCGCTCGGCATGCTTGGTGAAGAGCAGGTCGACGATCTGCTTTCCGGTGGCTTCATCGAGATTGCCGGTCGGCTCGTCCGCGACCAGGATGGCGGGATCCGGCGCCAGCGCGCGCGCGAGCGCGACGCGCTGCTGCTCGCCGCCGGAGAGCTGGCTCGGATAATGATGCAGGCGATCCCCGAGGCCGACCGATTGCAGCTCCTCCGCCGCGCGCTTGCCGGCGTCCGGATTGCCGGCGAGCTCGAGCGGCACGGCGACGTTCTCCAGTGCCGTCATGGTCGGGATCAGATGGAACGACTGGAAGACGATGCCGACCTGGCGGCCGCGGAAGCGGGCCAGCGCGTCCTCGTCGAGGGCATTGAAAGGCGTGCCATTGACCACCACCTCTCCGCTATCAGGACGCTCCAGCCCCGCCATCAGCATCAGCAGCGTGGATTTGCCCGACCCTGACGGGCCGATCAGACCGATCGTCTCGCCCGAGGCGACGCGCAGGCTGATATCCTTGAGGATGTGAACGCGCGCCGCGCCCGTGCCCAATGAGAGATTGACGTTGGAGATGGCGATGGTGTCCATCGCGGTCGTGGCGAGCGAAGAGGAATAGGTGTCCATGGTCCGGTCATATGGCAACTCCGATAGCGCGGTCGAGAGGCGTTACGGATTGTTCATGCACATAGCCGTGTTGGTGCTCGCCTTCATGACAATTGCGAACCCGGCCGGGGCGGACGCGACAAAGCCGGTCAAGCTTGTCGTTCTCGGCGATTCCTTGAGCGCCGGGCTCGGCCTCCCGGCCCGGGAGGCGTTTCCCCAAAAGCTCCAAAAAGCCTTGCAGGACAAAGGCATAGCGGTCGACATGACCAATGCCGGGGTGTCGGGCGACACCGCCTCCGGCGGCCGCGACCGGCTCGACTGGTCGGTCCCCGATGGAACCGATGGCGTCATCGTCGAACTCGGCGCCAACGACGCGCTGCGCGGCATCGATCCCGCCCTGACGCGCACGGCGCTGACCGACATCGTGCAGCGGCTCAAGGCGCGCAAGATTCCGGTGATGCTGTGCGGCATGCTGGCGCCGCCAAATTACGGGGCCGACTACGCAGCGCGCTTCAATTCGATTTATCCGGATCTGGCCAAGGAATTCGGAGTGCCGCTCTATCCGTTCTTCCTCGCGGGCGTCGCAGCCGACGCCAAGCTCAACCAGGCCGACGGCATCCATCCGACCGCGGCGGGCGTCGACATCATCGTCGGCAACATCATGCCCATGGTGGAGGCATTCATTGGCACGATAACCGAGCAACGGCGTTGAAAAGCAGGCAGCGCTAACCCTAATTCCCAGGGTTTTCCCGGGGTTGGGCGCGCGAAGCTTCGCAGAGTCACACAACTGCGATAGGAATCAGGTTACCGGTGATTCGTCGCCGGCTCTAATTTGGATATGGTCCTCGCCTCGAGGGCCGTGCCCAAGCATCGGGAGTGCGAAACGATGCCGCGTTTGTTCACTGGTCTGGAAATTCCGGCCGACATCGGCCAGTCGCTTTCCAATCTTAGGGGCGGCCTTCCCGGCGCCCGGTGGATCGATCCCGAAAATTATCACGTCACCCTGCGCTTCATCGGCGATATCGACGGCGTCTCCGCCAACGAGATCGCCTCGATGCTGTTTCGCGTCGACCGCAAGCCGTTCGAGGTGAAGGTGCAAGGGCTGACCAGCTTCGGTGGCCGCAAGCCGCGCGCGGTGGTCGCCACCATCGCGCCGAGCAAGCCGCTGATGGAATTGCAGGCCGAACTCGAGCGCATGATGCAGCGGATCGGCCTCGATCCGGAGGGACGCAAGTACATCCCGCACGTGACGCTGGCGCGGTTGCACGACGCTTCCGACCGCGACGTCGCCGACTATCTGTCGCTGCGCGGCTACTTCCCGAGCAAGGCCTTCACCGCCGAACGTTTCGTGCTGTTCTCCTCGCGCGCATCGACGGGCGGCGGCCCCTATGTCGTCGAGGACGCCTACGAACTCTGTGAGTAGCTCTTCACCTCTCCCCGCTGGCGGGGAGAGTCGGATCGCTCTTGCGATCCGGGTGAGGGGCTACAGGTCCTTCGATGGATCTCATACGCGGATAGAACCCACCCCGACCCTCTCAGAGCGAACGAAGTTCGTCACGGGCCAGAACGGGCGAGGGAGAAGAAGCGCGCATACCCCGTCCACCATTTCACGGCTTGCAATTTCCGCCCATCTCTGGCCGTAAGGGGCCATGCTCTCCACCGAAAACTCCTCATTCCGCGAGGCATACCAGGCCGAGATCGCATCGGGCGCGATCGAGCCCGATGCTGCGCAGGCCGAGGTCGCCGAGGCCTATGCGGCGCTCGACCAGCGGCTCGCCGCTTACAAGCCCGCGCGCAAGCAAGGGCTGCTCAGCCGCCTGTTCAGCAGCAGCGACAAGGACGAGGCGCCGCGCGGGCTCTACATCCATGGCGAGGTCGGCCGCGGCAAGACCATGCTGATGGACCTGTTCTTCCAGCACTCCTCGGTCGAGCACAAGCGCCGCGCGCATTTCCACGAATTCATGGCGGATGTGCATGAGCGCATCTACGAATATCGCCAGAGCATCGCGCGCGGCGAGATCGCCGACGGCGACGTCATTGCGCTGACGGCGACGGCGATCTTCGAGGAGAGCTGGCTGCTCTGCTTCGACGAATTCCACGTCACCGACATCGCGGACGCGATGATCCTGGGACGCCTGTTCGCAAAACTGTTCGAGCTCGGCACCGTCGTGGTCGCGACCTCGAACGTCGCGCCCGACGATCTCTACAAGGGCGGCCTGAACCGCTCGCTGTTCCTGCCCTTCATCAAGCAGATCACCGACCACATGGACGTCGCGCGGCTCGATGCGCGCACCGACTTCCGGCTGGAGAAGCTGCAGGGCGTGCCGATGTGGCTGACACCGGCCGATGGCGATGCGGATGCCGCGCTCGACCGCGCCTGGTCGAAGATGTCAGGCGGCGCCAAATGCAGATCGCGCGACATCTCGATCAAGGGCCGCATCCTGCACGTGCCGTGCTCGGCGCACGGCGTGGCACGGTTCTCCTTCGCCGATCTCTGCGAGAAGCCGCTCGGTGCATCCGACTACCTCAGGCTGGCGCACGACTATCACACCATCCTGGTCGACCATATTCCAGTGATGGACTTCTCCCAGCGCAACGCCGCCAAGCGCTTCATCACGCTGATCGATACGCTCTATGACAATGCCGTGAAGCTGATGGCCTCGGCCGATGCCAACCCGATCTCGCTCTACCTCGCCACCGAGGGCAACGAGGCCATGGAGTTCAAGCGGACGGCGTCGCGCCTGATCGAGATGAGCTCGGAATCCTATCTGGCGCTGGCTCACGGCCGCAAGGATTCCACTGCCAGCGGCTCCACCAAGGGCCTGGTGGAGACTTAAGTCCTATTCCATCATCTTCGCCGGCGTCATTCCGGGGCGCGACAAAGTCGCGAGCCCGGAATCCCATCGCGCCGCCCCACTCTGCCGCCCGATGGATTCCGGACCTGCGCCTGTCGGCGCATCCCGGAATGACGGAAGGGTATGCTGGCTGCCATCGCGCCCAGCCCGACAAATGGGCATTCGCCGACTTGAACGCGGGAAGCGAAAGGGATAACCACCCATCAGTTTTCCCTCCTTCGGATGTCTAAAGGACAGGTTCACATGGCGCGCGACAAGATTGCTTTGATTGGCTCCGGTCAGATCGGCGGAACGCTGGCTCATCTCATCGGCCTGAAAGAACTGGGCGACGTCGTGATGTTCGACATCGCCGAGGGCGTGCCGCAGGGCAAGGCGCTCGACATCGCGCAGTCCTCGCCCGTCGACGGCTTCGACGCCCGCTACGCCGGCGCGAACTCCTACGAAGCGCTCGACAACGCCAAGGTCTGCATCGTCACCGCCGGCGTGCCGCGCAAGCCCGGCATGAGCCGCGACGACCTCCTCTCCATCAACCTCAAGGTCATGGAGCAGGTCGGTGCCGGCATCAAGAAGTACGCCCCTGACGCCTTCGTCATCTGCATCACCAACCCGCTCGACGCGATGGTCTGGGCCCTGCAGAAGGCGAGCGGCCTGCCGCACAAGAAGGTCGTCGGCATGGCCGGCGTGCTCGACTCGGCGCGCTTCCGCTACTTCCTGGCCGACGAATTCAACGTCTCGGTCGAAGACGTCACCGCCTTCGTGCTCGGCGGCCACGGCGACACCATGGTGCCGCTGGTGAAGTACTCCACCGTCGCCGGCATTCCGCTGCCCGACCTCGTCAAAATGGGCTGGACCTCGCAGGCGCGCCTCGACGAGATCGTCGACCGCACCCGCAACGGCGGCGCCGAGATCGTCAATTTGCTCAAGACCGGCTCGGCCTTCTACGCCCCCGCCGCTTCCGCGATCGCGATGGCCGAGAGCTACCTGAAGGACAAGAAGCGCGTCCTGCCCTGCGCCGCGTACCTGAACGGCGAATACAGCGTGAAGGACATGTATGTCGGCGTGCCCGTCGTGATCGGCTCCAAGGGTGTCGAGCGCGTCGTCGAGATCGAACTCGCCGGCAAGGACCGCGAGGCCTTCGACAAATCGGTCGGTGCCGTGCAGGGCCTGGTCGATGCCTGCAAGAAGATCGCACCCGATCTTCTCGGCCGCTAAGGCTCCAACAATACCCCGCCGAAGATCGAAAAACCGGTCTTCGGCGGTTTCAATTCCGGGACCCCGCTGCCGGGCGGGTTCCGTCCAAGCCGTCCAGATCTCGATCGATGTCAAAGAATCCGGGTTGCAGTTCCTGTGGTATATGGTATGCCAGACACAAGACTGAGGTGGGCCCAAGAGGTCACCGCCCGCGGGTTCAGGGAGCGACCATATGAATATCCATGAATATCAGGCCAAAGCGCTGCTGGGTGAGTTCGGCGTGCCGATCTCCAAGGGCGTGCCGGTCCTCAAGGCGGCCGACGCGGAAGCCGCCGCCAAGGCGCTGCCCGGTCCGGTCTGGGTGGTGAAGAGCCAGATCCATGCCGGTGGCCGCGGCAAGGGCAAGTTCAAGGAAGCCTCGGCGGGCGACAAGGGCGGCGTCCGCATCGCCAAGTCGGCCTCGGAAGTCTCCGAGTTCGCCAAGCAGATGCTGGGCGCCACGCTGGTGACGGTGCAGACCGGCCCTGCCGGCAAGCAGGTCAACCGCCTCTATGTCGAGGACGGCTCGGACATCGACAAGGAGTTCTACCTCTCAATCCTGGTCGACCGCGAGACCTCGCGCGTCTCCTTCGTCGTCTCGACCGAAGGTGGCGTCAACATCGAGGACGTCGCGCACAACACACCTGAGAAGATCGTGACCTTCTCCGTCGATCCCGCCACCGGCGTGATGGGCCATCACGGCCGCACGGTTGCGAATGCGCTGAAGCTCTCCGGCGATCTCGCCAAGCAGGCGGAAAAGCTCACCGCGCAGCTCTACGCCGCCTTCGTCGCCAAGGACATGTCGATGCTGGAGATCAACCCGCTGGTCGTGACCAGGCAGGGCCAGCTCCGCGTGCTCGACGCCAAGGTGTCGTTCGACGACAACGCGCTGTTCCGTCACCCCGAGGTCCTCGCGCTGCGCGACGAGACCGAGGAAGACGCCAAGGAGATCGAGGCCTCCAAGTACGACCTCAACTACGTCACCCTCGACGGCAACATCGGCTGCATGGTCAACGGCGCCGGACTTGCCATGGCGACGATGGACATCATCAAGCTCTACGGCATGGCCCCGGCGAACTTCCTCGACGTCGGCGGCAGCGCCAGCAAGGAGAAGGTCGCGGCCGCGTTCAAGATCATCACCGCCGATCCGAACGTGAAGGGCATTCTGGTCAACATCTTCGGCGGCATCATGAAGTGCGACGTGATCGCCGAGGGGGTCACGGCTGCGGTTCGTGAAGTCGGCCTCAGCGTGCCGCTGGTGGTCCGCCTCGAAGGCACCAATGTCGAGCTCGGCAAGAAGATCATCCGTGAATCCGGACTGAACGTGGTGCCGGCCGACAATCTCGACGACGCCGCGCAGAAGATCGTGAAGGCCGTCAAGGGAGGCTGAGGCCATGGCCCAGGACCATCTCGCCACATCATCTCCGCTCCCCGAGCACGCGCGCCTCGCCGCGTTCGCGGGCGAATGGGATGGTGAGGAGATGGTCTTCCCGTCGCGCTGGACGGCGGGCGGGCCGGCCACCTCTCGCGTCGTCGCGCGCATGGACCTGAATGGATTTTATCTGATCCAGGACGCGGTCCAGATGCGCGACGGCAAGCAGAGCTTTGCCACCCACGGCATCTTCACCTTCGATCGCGACGACCGGACCTACAAATTGTTCTGGTACGATTCGCTCGGCTACACGCCGCCCTCGCCCGCTTCCGGCGGATGGGTCGGCAAGACCCTGACGCTGGTGCGCGGCTCGCTCCGCGGCAATGCGCGCCATGTCTACGAGATCATCGACGACAATTCCTACTCGTTGAAGATCCAGTTCTCGCCGGACGCGGAAGGCTGGACTGACGTCCTCACCGGCGTCTACCGCCGCATCCACTGACCCCCTCACTCTGTTAGTTTCGCGAAAGCAGACCTCATGTCCATCCTGATCGACAAGAACACCAAGGTCATCTGCCAGGGCTTCACCGGCAAGAACGGCACCTTCCACTCCGAGGCCGCGATCGCCTACGGCACCAAGATGGTCGGTGGCACCTCGCCGGGCAAAGGCGGCTCGACGCATCTGGGCCTGCCGGTGTTCGATACCGTGCGCGAGGCGCGTGAGAAGACCGGCGCCGACGCCTCGGTGATTTACGTGCCGCCGCCTGGCGCGGCGGATGCGATCTGCGAAGCCATCGACGCCGAGATCCCGCTGATCGTCTGCATCACCGAAGGCATTCCGGTCTTGGACATGGTCCGCGTCAAGCGCTCGCTGACCGGCTCCAAGTCGCGCCTGATCGGGCCGAACTGCCCGGGCGTCATGACCGCCGGCGAGTGCAAGATCGGCATCATGCCGGCCAACATCTTCAAGACCGGCTCGGTCGGCATCGTCTCCCGCTCCGGCACGCTCACTTACGAAGCGGTGTTCCAGACCTCCCAGGAAGGGCTCGGCCAGACCACCGCGGTCGGCATCGGCGGCGACCCGGTCAAGGGCACCGAGTTCATCGACGTGCTCGAAATGCTGCTGGCCGACCCCAAGACGGAATCGATCATCATGATCGGCGAGATTGGCGGTTCCGCCGAGGAGGACGCTGCCCAGTTCCTCAAGGACGAGGCCAAGCGCGGCCGCAAGAAACCGATGGTCGGCTTCATCGCCGGCGTCACCGCCCCTCCCGGTCGCCGCATGGGACATGCCGGCGCGATCATCTCAGGCGGCAAGGGCGACGCAGGTTCCAAGACCGAAGCGATGAAATCGGCAGGGATTACAGTGTCCCCGTCGCCCGCCCGCCTCGGACACACGCTTGCCGAAAAGTTGAAAGGGTAATTCATTTCTTCGTGCTTTTCCGGGCGAAGTTTCGCAGCAAATAGGGTAAAGGGTGCCTGTCGCGTCGAGCCCTGTCGGGAAGCTCGGCGCCAGCGCCGTTTGTTATGCGCGAACCGAAATCGCCAGGAACTCAAGTATGTCTCGCCAGGACGCGAACGCAGCCTTTGCCCTGTCATCCTTTTTGCAGGGCACCAACGCCACCTACATCGACGAAATCTACGCCCGCTATGAGCAGGACCCGTCCTCGGTCGACGCCGAGTGGCAGGAGTTCTTCAAGAGCCTCAACGACCAGCCCGCCGACGTCCGCAAGAACGCCGAGGGGCCGTCCTGGGAGCGGGACAACTGGCCGCTGACGCCGAAGGACGAGCTCACGTCTGCCCTCGACGGCAATTGGGCGGAAGTCGAGAAGGCGGTCGGTGCCAAGATCGCCTCCAAGGCGCAGGCCAAGGGCGCCGACGTCTCCTCCGCCGACGTGCTTCAGGCGACGCGCGACTCGGTCCGCGCGCTGATGCTGATCCGCTCCTACCGCATGCGCGGCCACTTCCATGCCAAGCTCGATCCGCTCGGCATCGAAGCCCAGCGCAACCGCGAAGAGCTCGATCCCCGCACCTACGGCTTCAGCGAAGCCGATTTCGACCGCAAGATCTTCCTCGATCACGTGCTCGGCCTCGAATACGGCACGCTGCGCGAGATCACGGCGATCTGTGAGCGCACCTACTGCCAGACGCTCGGCGTTGAGTTCATGCATATCAGCAATGCCGCGCAGAAGGCCTGGATCCAGGAGCGCATCGAGGGACCCGATAAGGAGATCTCGTTCACTCCCGAAGGGCGCCGCGCCATCCTGACGAAGCTGATCGAAGCCGAGGGTTTCGAAAAGTTCTGCGACACCAAGTTCACCGGCACCAAGCGCTTCGGCCTCGATGGCGGTGAAGCGCTGATCCCCGCGCTCGAGCAGATCATCAAGCGCGGCGGCAATCTCGGCGTGAAAGAAATCGTGCTCGGCATGCCGCATCGCGGCCGCCTCAACGTGCTGACCCAGGTGTTGGGCAAGGCCCATCGCGCCCTGTTCCACGAATTCAAGGGCGGCTCGGCCAACCCCGACGCGGTCGAAGGCTCGGGCGACGTCAAGTACCACCTCGGTGCCTCCTCGGACCGCGAGTTCGACGGCAACCGCATCCATCTGTCGCTCACCGCCAACCCCTCGCATCTCGAGATCGTCGATCCCGTGGTGCTCGGCAAGGTCCGCGCCAAGCAGGACCAGCACGGCGATCCGCCTGATATGCGCATCTCGGTGATGCCGCTCTTGATGCACGGCGACGCTGCGTTCGCCGGCCAGGGCGTGGTCGCGGAGTGCTTCGGTCTCTCTGACCTGAAGGGCTACCGCACCGGCGGCTCGGTGCACTTCATCGTCAACAACCAGATCGGCTTCACCACCTATCCGCGTTACTCGCGCTCCTCGCCCTATCCGTCGGATGTGGCGAAGATGATCGATGCGCCGATCTTCCACGTGAACGGCGACGATCCGGAAGCCGTCGTGTTCGCCGCCAAGGTCGCGACCGAATTCCGTCAGAAGTTCCACAAGCCGGTCGTCATCGACATGTGGTGCTATCGTCGCTACGGCCACAACGAGGGCGATGAGCCGGCGTTCACCCAGCCGGTCATGTACAAGCGGATCGCCGCCCATCCCTCGACCCTCACTCTCTATGCCAAGCGCCTGATTGCCGAAGGCGTGGTCACCGAGGGTGAAGTCGACAAGCAGAAGGCCGACTGGCGCGCGCGGCTCGATGCCGAGTTCGAGGCCGGCACCTCCTACAAGCCGAACAAGGCCGACTGGCTCGACGGCAAGTGGTCCGGCTTCAAGATCGCCGACCAGGAAGAGGATGCACGACGCGGCGTCACAGGCGTCGACATCGCCACGCTGAAGGATATCGGCCGCAAGATCACCAAGGTGCCTGACGGCTTCCGCGTTCACCGCACCATCCAGCGTTTCCTCGACAACCGCTCCAAGGCGATCGAGACCGGCACCGGCATCGACTGGGCAACCGGCGAGGCGCTGGCGTTCTGCTCGCTGCTCAACGAAAACCATCACGTCCGCCTGTCCGGGCAGGATTCGGAGCGCGGCACCTTCTCGCAGCGCCACTCCGTCCTGATCGACCAGGAGGACGAGAGCCGCTACACCCCGTTCAACCATCTCGGCCACGAGCAGGGCCATTACGAGGTCATCAACTCGCTGCTGTCGGAAGAAGCGGTGCTCGGCTTCGAATACGGCTACTCGCTCGCCGAGCCGAACACGTTGACGCTGTGGGAAGCCCAGTTCGGCGACTTCGCCAACGGTGCGCAGGTCGTGTTCGACCAGTTCATCTCTTCGGGCGAGCGCAAATGGCTGCGCATGTCCGGCCTCGTCTGCCTGCTGCCGCACGGCTATGAGGGCCAGGGTCCGGAGCACTCCTCGGCGCGCCTCGAGCGTTACCTGCAGATGTGCGCGGAAGACAACATGCAGGTGGTCTATCCGACCACGCCGGCGAACTATTTCCACGTGCTGCGCCGGCAGCTGCATCGCGAGATCCGCAAGCCGCTGATCATGATGACGCCGAAGTCGCTGCTGCGTCACAAGCGGGCGGTGTCGCGTCTCGAGGAGCTCGCGAAGGGAACGACCTTCCACCGCATCCTGTACGATGACGCCCAGATGCTGCCGAACGAAGCCATCAAGCTCGTTCCGGACGAGAAGATCCGCCGCATCGTGCTGTGCTCCGGCAAGGTCTACTACGACCTCTACGAGGAGCGCGAGAAGCGCGGCATCGACGACATCTACCTGATGCGCGTCGAGCAGCTCTATCCGGTGCCGCTGAAGGCGCTGGTGGCCGAGCTGTCGCGCTTCAAGAAGGCCGAGATGGTGTGGTGCCAGGAAGAGCCCCGCAACATGGGTGCCTGGCACTTCATCGAGCCCTATCTGGAATGGGTGCTGAACCAGGTGAACGGCGCGAGCCGGCGTCCGCGTTATGTCGGCCGCGCCGCTTCCGCCGCGACCGCTACGGGTCTGATGTCCAAGCATCAGGCTCAGCTGAAGGCGTTCCTGGACGAAGCACTGAGCTGAACTTTTTGAACTGCGTCATGCCCCCCCTTGTGCGCAACCAGCGCACCGGAGCGGGGCATCCAGTCGTCGTGACGTGAGTGCGAACGTCCCGGCTTGCTGGAAGGCCGGCTTTCCGCCGGCCGATGACACCTGAATTCATGACTGCTACCGGCGATCCCTTAAGGAAGAGACCATGACTGAAATTCGTGTGCCGACGCTCGGCGAATCCGTCACCGAGGCTACCATCGGCCGCTGGTTCAAGAAGGCCGGCGATCCCGTCGCCGTCGACGAGCCCTTGGTGGAGCTCGAGACCGACAAGGTCACCATCGAGGTCCCCGCGCCCTCCGCGGGCACGCTGAGCGAGATCATCGCCGCCGATGGCGCGACGGTTGCCGTGGGTGCGCTGCTCGGTCAGATCACCGACGGTGCCGGCGCCGCCAAGCCCGCCGCTGCTCCCGCCAAGCCTGCCGCCGCGCCCGCTCAGGCTGCTGCGGCCCCGGCGGCTGCCGCCGCTGCCGCGAAGGCGCCGCCGGTCGATGCGCCGCTCGCTCCGTCCGTACGCAGGCTGTCGGCCGAGACCGGTATCGACGCTTCGACCGTTCCCGGCTCCGGCAAGGATGGCCGCGTCACCAAGGGCGACATGTTAGCTGCGATCGAGCGTGCTGCCTCCGCACCGACGCCGGTCAACCAGCCCGCCGCCGCCGTGCAGGTGCGCGCGCCGTCGCCGGCCGACGACGCCGCCCGCGAAGAGCGCGTCAAGATGACCCGCCTGCGCCAGACCATCGCGCGCCGCCTCAAGGACGTGCAGAACACCGCGGCCATGCTCACGACCTTCAACGAGGTCGACATGACCAACGTCATGGCGCTGCGCGCCCACTACAAGGACGCGTTCGAGAAGAAGCACGGCGCCAAGCTCGGCTTCATGGGCTTCTTCACGAAGGCCGTCGTGCAGGCGCTGAAGGACGTCCCGGCAGTCAACGCCGAGATCGACGGCAGCGACCTGATCTACAAGAACTACTATCACATCGGCGTCGCCGTCGGCACCGACAAGGGCCTGGTCGTGCCCGTGGTGCGTGACTGCGACCAAAAGTCGATCTCCGACATCGAGAAGAGCATCGCCGATTTCGGCCGCCGCGCCCGTGACGGCCAGCTCAAGATCGACGAGATGCAGGGCGGCACCTTCACCATCACCAATGGCGGCATCTACGGCTCGCTGATGTCGACCCCGATCCTGAACGCGCCGCAGTCGGGCATTCTCGGCATGCACAAGATCCAGGAGCGGCCGATGGTCGTCGGCGGCAAGATCGAGATCCGCCCGATGATGTATCTGGCGCTGTCCTACGATCACCGCGTCATCGACGGCAAGGAAGCCGTCACCTTCCTGGTTCGCGTCAAGGAGAGCCTTGAAGATCCGGCGCGGCTGGTGCTGGACCTCTGATCCCTGATGCTCTGCGAGCGCCGTCGCTCTGTCGTGCGACGGCGCGTGTCGAACCATGGAGGCGCGCGTGACGGATAAAGTCGTTGTCATCACCGGCGGCGGCCGCGGCATCGGCCGTGCGACCGCGATCGCGGCGGCCGCGCGCGGCTTTCGCGTCGTGGTCGGCTATGCCAGCAACAAGACGGCGGCCGACGAGGTGGTCGCGCAGATCGAGGCGAGCAACGGCAAGGCCATCGCGGTGAAATGCGATGTCGCCGAGGAAAGCGACATCCTCAACCTGTTCCAGGAAGCGGACAGGTTCGGCACCCTCGGCGCGCTCGTCAACAATGGCGGCATCGTCGGCAAGAGCGGCGTGCGCGTCGACGAGATGTCGGCCGAACGCATCCAGCGCGTGATGGCGGTCAATGTCACTGGCTCGATCCTCTGCGCACGCGAGGCGGTGAAGCGGATGTCAACCAAGCACGGCGGCAAGGGCGGCGTCATCGTCAACCTGTCGTCGGTTGCTGCGAGGCTCGGCGCCCCCAACACCTATGTCGATTATGCCGCGTCCAAGGGCGCGGTCGATTCCTTCACCGTCGGTCTGGGCTACGAGGTCGCGAACGAAGGCATCCGCGTCGCCGCGATCCGTCCCGGCCTGATCGACACCGAGATTCACGCCGCCGGCGGCGAGCCGGACCGCGCCCATCGTCTGGCCCACATGGTGCCGATGAAGCGCGTCGGCACCGCCGACGAAATCGCCAATGCCATCGTCTGGCTGCTGTCGGACGAGGCCTCCTACGTCACCTCAGCCATTCTCGATGTGTCCGGCGGACGCTGACGCGCCGCGCGGACGCTGACACATCCTCGTCACGCTAAACCTACGGGACTTTCTCTCATGGCTACCTACGATCTCGTCGTCATCGGCACCGGACCGGGCGGTTATGTCTGCGCAGTGCGCGCGGCCCAGCTCGGCATGAAGGTCGCCGTGGTCGAAAAGAACGCAACGCTCGGCGGCACCTGTCTCAATGTCGGCTGCATGCCGTCCAAGGCACTGCTGCATGCGTCCGAGATGTTCGAGGAAGCCGGGCATTCTTTCGCGAAGATGGGCGTGTCGGTCTCCGCGCCGAAGCTCGATCTTCCCGCGATGATGAACTTCAAGCAGCAGGGCATCGACGGCAACGTCAAGGGCGTCGAGTTCCTGATGAAGAAGAACAAGGTCGACGTGCTCAAGGGCACCGGCAAGATCTTGGGGACGGGCAAGGTCGAGGTCTCCGCCGACGGCAAGTCGCAACTTGTCGAGACCAGGAACATCGTGATCGCCACCGGCTCCGACATCGCGCGCCTGAAGGGCATCGAGATCGACGAGAAGCGCATCGTGTCCTCGACCGGCGCGCTGTCGCTGGAGAAGGTGCCCGGCAGATTGCTGGTCATTGGCGCCGGCGTGATCGGGCTCGAGCTTGGCTCGGTGTGGCGCCGGCTCGGATCCGAGGTCATGGTGGTCGAATTCCTCGATCGCATTCTGCCCGGCATGGACGGCGAGGTCGCCAAGCAATTCCAGCGCATCCTTGAAAAGCAGGGATTCGCATTCAAGCTGGGTTCGAAGGTCACCGGCGTCGAAGCGAACAGCAAGGCATTGCTCGCGAAGATCGAGCCGGCTGCGGGCGGTGCCGCCGAGACCATCGAGGCCGACGTCGTTCTGGTCTGCATCGGCCGCACGCCCTACACGGACGGGCTCGGCCTGAAGGAAGCCGGCGTTGCGCTCGACCCGCGCGGCCGCGTGCAGATCGATCCGCATTTCGCCACCAGCCTGAAGGGCGTCTATGCCATCGGCGACGTCGTCGCCGGCCCGATGCTCGCCCACAAGGCCGAGGACGAAGGCGTTGCGGTCGCCGAGATCATCGCCGGTCAGGCCGGCCACGTGAACTACGACGTGATCCCGGGCGTCGTGTATACCACGCCGGAAGTGTCCTCTGTCGGCAAGACCGAGGAGGAGCTGAAACAGGCGGGCACAGCCTATACCGTCGGGAAGTTTCCCTTTACCGCCAACGGCCGCTCCAAGGTCAACCAGACCACCGATGGCTTTGTGAAGATTCTCGCAGATGCGAAGACCGATCGCGTGCTCGGCGTGCACATTATCGGCCGTGAAGCCGGCGAAATGATCCATGAAGCCTGCGTTCTCATGGAGTTTGGTGGCAGTGCGGAAGATCTCGCGCGGACCTGCCACGCCCATCCGACCCGCTCGGAGGCCGTCAAGGAGGCCGCGCTTGCGGTCGGCAAGCGGGCCATCCATATGTAGGCGCGTGCCCAGCGACGAATCGGGCGGGAAACACATGCTGCGCCGCCTTCTGCAACCGGTCTGGGTCCTGCTTGCGATCGTCTTCCTGATCGAAGCCTGGCTGTGGGACCACCTCGAACCGATCGTCGCGCGGGTTGTCGCAGCCATCCCGCTCGCACGTTTCAAGCAATGGCTGACGGAGCGTGTCGACGCGCTGTCGCCGGCCATGACGCTGATCGTGTTTGCGGTCCCGATCATTCCGCTGTTTCCGCTCAAGCTGGTCGGCCTGTGGCTGCTCACGCACGAGTACTGGACCAGCGCGGTCTTCACGATGGTGTTCGCAAAGCTCGCCGGCGTCGGCGTCACCGCCTTCGTGTTCGACGTCACGCGCGACAAGCTTTTGGAGATGCCCTGGTTCGAGCGGATCTACGATCTCGTGCTGAAGGTGCGCGCCAAGGCGCACGGGCTGGTCGACCCGATCAAGCGCCGCATCCGCGAGCTGGTCGCCGGTAACGGCGAAGGCTGGTCCGCCCGCACGCTGCGTTTGATCCAGCGCTTCCGCAAGAGCGTGCACGAAGCGCGCTAGCTGCGCTGCCAGAGGCACGCGCCTCTATCCTCTCATTGCGAGCGCAGCGAAGCAATCCAGAGTCTTTCCCCGGAGGCAGTCTGGATTGCTTCGTCGCAAGGGCTCCTCGCAATGACGCGATGAGAACCCTGCCTCAGCCCTAATGCAGATGCAGCAGATGCGGCCACCACAGGCCGAGGGCGGTCATGATCAGGCCGGCGAGCGTCAGCACGCCGCCGACATAGGCCAGCGCGATCATGCCGGTGATGATGGTGGCGGACGCCAGCACGATGCCGATCTGGAAGGCGGCGGATGCGAGTTCGAAGTGGTGGTACTTCGCGGTCGCCTCGTCGCGCTCGTGCTCGGCATGCTTGGCCTTCTCGGCGAGCTGCTCGGTGCCTTCGCCGGTCTCGGGCTCGGAGCGGTAGCGCGCCGCGGTCTTGGTCCAGTCGTCGACCTGCTTCTGCACGGTCGCCTTCAGGGTATCGTCGGTGGTACCGGCCAGCGTGAGCTTGCCCTGCTCGGCTGCGGTCACGACCACGGTGCGGCGGATGCTCTTGGCCTGGAAAAACGCCCAGAGATTGGCGGCCTCGACGTTCTTGCTGATCGATTCGGTCTGGGCGCCCTTGCCGAGCGTCTCCGAGATCGCAAGGAACAGCGCCAGCACGGCGATCAGAAGGGCGATCTTCTTGTTCGAGCCGGAGGCGTGCTCGGCGTGCTCGGCATGCTCCATGCTTTCATGTGCGCTCATGTTACCTCCTGTCTGGTTCCCCACGATTGACTGAACCGCAGGTGGCGCGCAAGAGGCATGCGCGGGATGACAGCTTGATGTCAGGATTCAGCGTCGCGGATGCGCGCTGGCATAGACTTCGAGGAGCCGCTCCGAATCGATCCCGGTATAGATCTGCGTGGTCGAGAGCGAGGAATGGCCGAGCAGTTCCTGGATGGCGCGCAAGTCCCCGCCGCGCGACAGCAGATGTGTGGCGAAGGAGTGGCGGAGCGCGTGCGGCGTGGCGCTGTCGGGTAGCCCAAGCGCGCCGCGCAGCCGCTCCATCGCGAGCTGGATGATGCGCGGACTGAGTGGGCCGCCGCGCGCGCCGACGAAGATCGGCCCTTCCGCGGGCAGCGGATACGGGCACATCGAAACATATTCCTGCACCAGCTCCAGCACGTTCTGCAGCACCGGCACCATGCGCGTCTTGTTGCCTTTGCCGGTCACGACCAGCACGTCGCCTTCGCCGGGCTTCGGCACCTCGCGGCGCTTCAGGCCGAGCGCTTCGGAGATGCGCAGGCCGGAGCCGTACAGCAGCGCCATCACCGCGGCATCGCGCACCAGGATCCAGGTCTCGCGTTCCTCGCCGGCGCGCTCGTCGGCATCGGCAAGACGCTTTGCCGATGCCATCGGCAGCGGTTTCGGCAGGCTCTTCGCAACTTTCGGCGCGCGGATCGCGGACAATGCACCGACCTTGCCCTTGCCCTCGCGCTCGAGAAAACGGCCGAACGAGCGCAGGCCCGCCAGCGCGCGCATCAGCGAGCGGCCGGCGATGTCGTCGGCCCTGCGCATCGCCATGAAGGCGCGCACGTCCGTCGCCTCCAGCGCGGCGAATCGCTCGAGCGTCACGCGCTCGCCCCAATGGGTGCAGAGGAAATCCAGGCACTGCCGCAAGTCGCGGCCGTAAGCCTCGAGCGTCTTCGGCGACAGCCGCCGCTCGGCGCCGAGATGCGACAGCCAGCGCGTCATCTCCCGCGCGATCGAGGGATCGGCGCTGGCGAGCTCGATCAAGGGGGAGGCCGCTTTGCTCATGCGCTCTGGACGTAATGATTCCGCACAGTATATCGCATCACACAAGTTTACCGTTCGCTAAGGCCGCTTCATGGCGCTAGCCTGAGGCCGCAAGGTTCCGATTCTCCCTCCAAGACCGTTGATGGATCATTCGTCGCGCAGCAACGCCGCCCCCGCCAACGCGACCCGCATGGTCGACGTGCTGGTGCCGGTCGCGCTCGACCAGACCTATTCCTACAAGGTGCCGCGCGGCATGGAGCTGAAGGCCGGCGATCTCCTCAGTGTGCCGCTCGGGGCGCGCGAGGTGCTGGCCGTGGTCTGGGGCGAGAACGCCAATCCCGATCCGCGCCTGCACAACCGTCTCAAGGAGGTCAGCGAGAAGCTCGACATTCCGCCGCTCAAACCCGAGTTGCGCGCGGTCGTGGACTGGGTCGCCGATTACACGCTGAGCCCGCGCGGCATGGTGCTGCGGATGTGCCTGCGGATGGGCGAAAATCTCGGCCCCGAGCGGGTGCGGCCCGGGGTGCGCCTCGTCGGCGATCCGCCGCGGCGGCTGACGCCGGCGCGGGCGCGCGTGATCGAGGTGCTGTCGGACCGGCTGCTGCACGGCAAGTCGGAAGCCGCGAAGGAGGCCGGCGTGTCGGCCGGCGTGATCGACGGCCTCGTCGACGAAGGCACGCTGACGGTCGAGCCGATGCCTCCGCCTGCGCCGCCGCCGGCCCCCGATCCGGATTTCGGCCGTCCGGATTTCTCGCCGCTTCAGCGCACGGCTGCCGATACGATGCGCGGGCTCGCGGCCAATGGCACCTTCCACGTCGCGCTGCTCGACGGCGTCACCGGCTCCGGCAAGACCGAGGTCTATTTCGAGGCCGTGGCGGAAGCGATCCGCCGCGGCAAGCAGTCGCTGATCCTGATGCCGGAGATCGCGCTCACCGGCCAGTTCCTCGACCGCTTCGCGCAACGCTTCGGCGTGCGGCCGATCGAATGGCATTCCGAGCTGACGCCGCGCACCCGCGCGCGCAACTGGGCAGCGATCTCCGAGGGAAGCGCGCCGGTCGTGGTCGGCGCGCGCTCGGCCTTGTTTTTGCCTTACGCCAATCTCGGCCTCATCGTCGTCGATGAAGAGCACGACCAAGCCTACAAGCAGGACGAGGGCGTGCATTATCACGCCCGCGACATGGCGGTGGTGCGGGCGCATATCGCCAAGATCCCGGTCGTGCTGGCCTCGGCGACGCCGTCGGTCGAATCCGAGGTCAATGCGCGCAAGAACCGCTATCAGCGCATCGCGCTGCCCTCGCGCTTCGGCGGCCAGCACATGCCGCATATCGAGGCGATCGACTTGCGCCGCGAGCCGCCTGCGCGCGGCCGCTATATCTCGCCGCGCTTGGCCTCCGAGATCAGAACCGCGATCGAAAAGCGCGAGCAGGCGCTGCTGTTCCTCAATCGTCGCGGCTATGCGCCGCTGACGCTGTGCCGTGCCTGCGGTCATCGCTTCGCCTGCACCATCTGCGACTCCTGGCTGGTCGACCACCGCTTTCGCCAGCGCCTGGTCTGTCACCATTGCGGCTTCTCGATGCCGCGCCCGCACATTTGTCCGAACTGTTCGGCGGAGGAATCGCTGGTCGCGGTCGGTCCCGGCGTGGAGCGCCTGCAGGAGGAGGCGGCCGCGCTGTTCCCGGAAGCGCGCACCATGGTGCTGTCGAGCGATCTCATCACCTCGATCGAGACGATGCGCTCGGAGCTTGCCGAGATCGCGGAGGGCCGCGTCGACATCATCATCGGCACGCAGCTGGTGGCAAAAGGCCACAATTTTCCGCGGCTCAATCTGGTCGGCGTGGTCGATGCCGATCTTGGTCTGTCCAACGGCGATCCGCGCGCGGCGGAGCGCACCTGGCAATTGCTCAACCAGGTGATCGGCCGCGCCGGCCGCGAGCAGGGCCGCGGCGTCGGCTACCTGCAGACCCATCAGCCCGATCACCCCGTCATGAAGGCGCTGGTCGCCTGCGACCGCGAGGCCTTCTACGACAGCGAGATCGATCTGCGCGAGAAGACGCTCTATCCGCCGTTCGGCCGGCTCGCGAGCCTGATCATTTCGGCAGGCGATCGCCCGAGCGCGGAAGGCCTCGGCCGCCGTCTCGTCGCGCTCGCCCCGCGCGACGAGCGCGTCGTGGTGCTCGGGCCGGCCGAGGCGCCGCTCGCGGTCATCAAGGGCCGCTACCGCTTCCGCATCCTGGTGAAATCGGCGCGCGGCTTCGATCTCTCGGATTATTTGCGCAACTGGCTCGCCGTCTGCCCGAAGCCGACGGGCAACCAAAAGCTCGAAGTCGACGTCGATCCACAGAGCTTCTTGTAGGTCTCGATCTATCCCTCGTCATTGCGAGGAGTCCTTGCGACGAAGCAATCCAGAATCCCTCCGCGAAAAGGTTCTGGACTGCTTCGCTGCGCTCGCAATGAGGACAGCAAACACCAAAAAGCCCGCGGTCCCCCAAGACCGCGGGCTTGTTTCATGCGCGCATCAAACTGATGGAAAGTGCGCGCTTAATGTGAGGCGCTTGAAGGGCGCCTTAGGAGACGACTTCCGCGGTGACGCGGCCGACGCCCGCGCCGGTGAGGCCGATGGCGCGGGCAGCGCCGGTGGAGAGATCGAGGACCCGGCCCCGGATGAACGGGCCACGGTCGTTGATGGTGACGACCACGCTCTGGCCGCGGTGGGTGACGCGCAACTTGGTGCCGAACGGCAGCGAGCGGTGCGCAGCAGTCAGGGCATTCTGGTTGAAGCGCTGGCCCGACGCGGTCCGGCTGCCGGACTCGTTGCCGTAATAGGAGGCCATGCCGGAGAAGCTGTGCCCCGTGCCCGACGACGGCGTCATCGCCGCATTGGCGTTGCGCCAATCGGAGGTCGCGTTGGTGTCAGCTTGGGCTTGGTGGCTGTGATGATGCCGGTGATGCCTGGATTTGGCGGAAGCCTCGGTGGCAGTTCCACCGACGATGACAGTTGCGGCGACGAAAGCGAGCGCCGTGCGCGGCCGGGTCGCAAAGCCCAGCGTCTTCAAAGACAGCATTTATTGGTCCCTAAGCTAGTATTGCCACATATGTGGCTAGTGGAGCCCCCATCAGTTTGTGAGCGGGTTGGCGTTTCGATTCCTAATGAGGCGTGAATTGGGCAGTAAATCCCCATGTGGCGTGATGAAATATCTTGTTACCGCAGCACGGTATTCAGCCGATGTTCCGTAAACGTGGGCTTTAACGATTTGTTAACCTCATTATTACTTATTAATACTGTAAAACGAAGTCATAGCTGGCAGCGTTTAGAATTGGGAAAGTATTCAGCCAGTGGAATGGGGTGGCCGAAAATCACGCCTCAGCGATCCGTGTTCATGGCGGGTATGCGCTGGCGGCAGGAACCAAAGCTCGGCATGCCGCCGTCAGGGCTGATGGCAATTCCGTGGCGCGGCAAGCCCCGTCGCCTTCGAGCGCCGGGAGTTCCCGCGGAGTGCGAGCACTGCGACAGAACCCATGCCTTTAATTTGGCGTCATGTTGCACGTGCGCGCCTGCTATGTTAGCAAAGCCGCGATTTTAACGGATCCGGCACCTCCCGTGCCGGCCGAAAATCGAAGTCCCGCTTGAATTCCAAGGGCTTGGATCGCTAGGCGCCGCTTCGTGGCGACGGTTTTTCCCTTGCGAGTTTGACAGCAAAAAGAGCGCGTCTGTGGCTGCAGAAGATACGTCCGTTTCAGGTGTGTCCGGCCGTTATGCAACGGCCTTGTTTGAACTGGCCCGCGACCAGAAACTGGTCGACGAGGTCAAAGCCGATCTCGACAAATTCGATGCCTTGCTGACCGAGAGCGCCGATCTGAAGCGCCTCGTCCGCAGCCCGGTGTTCGCGGCTGACACCCAGTCCAAGGCTCTCGCGGCCGTGCTGGACAAGGCCGGCATCGCCGGGATCTCCGCCAATTTCCTCAAAGTGCTGACCGCCAACCGCCGCCTGTTCGCGGTGTCCGACGTCATCCGCGCCTACCGCGTCCTCGTCGCCAGGTTCAAGGGCGAGACGACGGCCGATGTGACCGTGGCGGAAGCGCTCTCTGACAAGAATCTCGACGCCCTGAAGGTTGCCCTGAAGTCGGTGACCGGCAAGGACGTCGCGCTGAACGTGAAAGTCGATCCCGCGATCATCGGTGGCCTCGTCGTCAAGCTGGGCAGCCGCATGGTCGATGGTTCGCTTCGCACCAAACTCAATTCGATCAAGCACGCGATGAAAGAGGCAGGCTGATGGACATCCGCGCCGCGGAAATTTCCGCGATCCTCAAGGACCAGATCAAGAATTTCGGCCAGGAAGCTGAAGTCTCCGAAGTCGGACAGGTGCTGTCCGTCGGCGACGGTATCGCCCGCGTCTACGGTCTGGACAACGTTCAGGCCGGTGAAATGGTCGAGTTCGAGAACGGCACCCGCGGCATGGCGCTGAACCTCGAGACCGACAACGTCGGTGTCGTTATTTTCGGTGCCGACCGCGAGATCAAGGAAGGCCAGACCGTCAAGCGCACCCGCGCCATCGTGGACGCGCCGGTCGGCAAGGGCCTGCTCGGCCGCGTCGTCGACGCGCTCGGCAACCCCATCGACGGCAAGGGCCCGATCCAGGCCGACAAGCGCATGCGCGTCGACGTCAAGGCGCCCGGCATCATTCCGCGCAAGTCGGTGAACGAACCGATGGCGACCGGCCTCAAGGCGATCGATGCCCTGATCCCGATCGGCCGCGGCCAGCGCGAGCTGATCATCGGCGACCGACAGACCGGCAAGACCGCGATCGCGCTCGACACCATCCTGAACCAGAAGCCGCTCAACGCGCAGCCCGACGAGAACATCAAGCTGTACTGCGTCTACGTCGCGGTCGGCCAGAAGCGCTCGACCGTCGCGCAGTTCGTGAAGGTGCTGGAAGAGCAGGGCGCGCTCGAATATTCGATCGTCGTCGCCGCTACCGCGTCGGATCCGGCGCCGATGCAGTACATCGCGCCCTTCACCGGCTGCACCATGGGCGAGTATTTCCGCGACAACGGCATGCACGCGGTCATCATCTATGACGATCTGTCCAAGCAGGCCGTCGCCTACCGCCAGATGTCGCTGCTGCTGCGCCGCCCGCCGGGCCGCGAAGCCTATCCCGGCGACGTGTTCTATCTGCATTCCCGCCTGCTCGAGCGCGCGGCGAAGCTGAACAAGGACCAGGGCTCGGGCTCGCTGACGGCGCTGCCGGTCATCGAAACCCAGGCCAACGACGTGTCGGCCTACATCCCGACCAACGTCATCTCGATCACCGACGGCCAGATCTTCCTGGAGACCGACCTGTTCTTCCAGGGCATCCGTCCGGCGGTGAACGTCGGTCTGTCGGTGTCGCGCGTGGGTTCGTCGGCGCAGACCAAGGCCACCAAGAAGGTCGCCGGCAAGATCAAGGGCGAGCTCGCGCAGTATCGCGAAATGGCGGCGTTCGCGCAGTTCGGCTCCGACCTCGACGCCTCGACCCAGCGCCTGCTCAACCGCGGCTCGCGCCTCACCGAGCTCCTGAAGCAGCCGCAGTTCTCGCCGCTGAAGATGGAAGAGCAGGTCTGCGTGATCTGGGCCGGCACCAACGGCTATCTCGATCCGCTCCCGCTCAACAAGGTGAAGCCGTTCGAGGACGGCCTGCTCTCGCTGCTGCGCGGCAAGCATGTCGACATCCTCAACTCGATCCGCGACAGCCGCGATCTCTCCGACGACACCGCCGGCAAGCTGAAGTCGGTGGTCGAAGGCTTTGCGAAGAGCTTCGCCTAATTCAGGCATGGCCGGAGCCGTCCGGCCATGACTGCTTCGCGAGAGGCAACCAATAAGACGCGTGCCCGGCGCCCGGCCGGGCATTGCGATAGGGACAGGCTAGCGGTCCGACGCTTCAGTCGAACCGCCGGGGTGAACGAAGAATGGCCTCACTTAAAGACATGCGCGTCCGCATCGCCTCCACCAAGGCGACGCAGAAGATCACCAAGGCCATGCAGATGGTCGCGGCATCCAAGCTGCGCCGTGCGCAGACCGCGGCGGAAGCCGCGCGTCCCTATGCTGACAAGATGGGCGCGGTGATCTCCAACATCGCCAGCGCCGCGGCGGGCTCGCCCGGCGCGCCGGCGCTGCTGGCCGGCACCGGCCGCGATCAGGTTCACCTGCTGCTGGTCTGCACCGGCGAGCGCGGCCTGTCCGGCGCCTTCAATTCCTCGATCGTCCGTCTTGCCCGCGAGCGCGCGCTCGCTCTGATGAACCAGGGCAAGGAGGTGAAATTCTTCTGCGTAGGCCGCAAGGGCTACGAGCAGCTGCGCCGCCAGTTCGACAAGCAGATCGTCGAGCATCTCGACCTGCGCAGCGTGCGCCAGCTCGGCTTCGTCAACGCCGAGGATATCGCCAAGAAGGTGCTGGCCCGTTTCGACGCCGGCGAGTTTGACGTCTGCACGCTGTTCTACTCGCAATTCAAGTCGGTGATCGCACAGGTCCCGACCGCCCAGCAGATCATCCCGCTGGTCGTCGAGGAAGGCGCTGCGAACGGCAGCGCGACCTCTTACGAATATGAGCCGGAGGAGGACGAGATCCTCACGCGCCTGTTGCCGCGCAATCTCGCGGTGCAGATCTTCCGCGCCCTGCTCGAGAACAACGCTTCGTTCTATGGCGCGCAGATGTCGGCGATGGACAACGCCACCCGCAACGCCGGCGAGATGATCCGCAAGCAGACGCTGGTCTATAACCGCACGCGTCAGGCTCAGATCACCAAGGAACTCATCGAAATCATCTCCGGCGCAGAAGCAGTCTGACCGGACACGAAATTCGGATCGAAGGAGACAGTAAATGGCTACAGCAGCCACACAGATCGGTCGCGTTACCCAGGTCATGGGCGCCGTCGTCGACGTGCAGTTCGAAGGCCACCTGCCGGCCATTCTCAACTCGCTCGAGACCAAGAACGGCAACAACCGCCTGGTGCTGGAAGTCGCGCAGCATCTCGGCGAGTCGACCGTCCGCACCATCGCGATGGACGCCACCGAAGGTCTGGTGCGCGGCCAGGAAGTGACCGACACCGGTCAGCCGATCTCGGTTCCCGTGGGTGACGGTACGCTGGGCCGCATCATGAACGTCATCGGCGAGCCGATCGACGAGGCCGGCCCGATCAAGTCGGAAGGCACCCGCGCCATCCACCAGGAAGCGCCGACCTATACCGACCAGTCGACCGAAGCCGAAATTCTCGTCACCGGCATCAAGGTCGTCGATCTGCTCGCTCCGTATGCGAAGGGCGGCAAGATCGGCCTGTTCGGCGGCGCCGGCGTCGGCAAGACCGTGCTGATTCAGGAGCTGATCAACAACGTCGCCAAGGCGCACGGCGGTTACTCCGTGTTCGCCGGCGTCGGCGAGCGTACCCGCGAGGGCAACGACCTCTATCACGAGTTCATCGAATCCAAGGTCAACGCCGACCCGCACAATCCGGATCCGAGCGTGAAGTCGAAGTGCGCGCTGGTGTTCGGACAGATGAACGAGCCGCCGGGCGCCCGCGCCCGCGTCGGCCTGACCGGTCTGACTGTCGCCGAGCACTTCCGCGACCAGGGCCAGGACGTGCTGTTCTTCGTCGACAACATCTTCCGCTTCACGCAGGCGGGTTCGGAAGTGTCGGCGCTGCTCGGCCGTATTCCTTCGGCGGTGGGTTATCAGCCGACGCTCGCCACCGACATGGGCGCGCTGCAGGAGCGCATCACCACCACGCAGAAGGGTTCGATCACCTCGGTCCAGGCCATCTACGTGCCGGCCGACGACTTGACCGACCCGGCGCCCGCGACCTCGTTCGCGCATCTGGACGCCACCACGGTGCTGTCGCGCGCGATCTCGGAAAAGGGCATCTATCCGGCCGTCGACCCGCTCGACTCGACCTCCCGCATGCTCTCCCCGCTGGTCGTCGGCGAGGAGCACTACGCCGTCGCCCGTCAGGTCCAGCAGGTGCTGCAGCGCTACAAGTCGCTGCAGGACATCATCGCCATTCTCGGCATGGACGAGCTTTCGGAAGAGGACAAGCTGACGGTGGCCCGCGCGCGCAAGATCGAGCGCTTCCTGTCGCAGCCGTTCCACGTCGCCGAAATCTTCACGGGCTCGCCCGGCAAGTTCGTCGACCTCGCGGACACCATCAAGGGCTTCAAGGGCCTGGTGGAAGGCAAGTATGACCACCTGCCGGAAGCTGCCTTCTACATGGTCGGCACCATCGAAGAGGCGGTCGAGAAGGGCAAGAAGCTGGCGGCCGAGGCCGCCTAAGCTGGCGAATAGCGAATCGGGAGTGGCGAATAGCTGCTCCCATTCGGTTCGCTGTTCGCCATTCGCTATTCGCTATTCGCAGGTACATCATGGCCACCTTCCACTTCGATCTCGTCTCGCCGGAAAGGCTCGCATTCTCGGGCGAGGTCGACCAGGTCGACGTCCCCGGCTGGGAAGGCGATTTCGGCGTGCTCGCCGGGCATGCTCCTCTCGTGGCCGCGGTGCGGCCGGGCATCCTGACCATCATTGTCGGCGGCCAGAAGCAGAAGGTCATCGTGACCGGTGGCCTCGCGGAAGTGTCCGACGATCGCCTCACCGTCCTGGCCGATGTCGCCACGTCGATCGAGGAGCTTGATCGGGCGCAGTTCGCCGACAAGATCGCCGAAATGCAGGAAAAGCTGTCCGAGCAGGAAGGCTCCGAGCTCGATCTCGCGATCGCGCGGCTCGATCATTACAAGAGCATCCAGCACGAGCTCAACACGACGGCTATGCACTAAGCCCCGGGGCACCGCTCCGGGGCTCAGCTCAAAATTCCTGAATAAGTTCAGCGCTCGCCACCGACCGTGGCGGGCGTTGAACTTTGTTGCGCCGCGCTGGAGATAGCGGCATTCTGCGCCCGCGAATTTGTTCCGGGCGGGTCACAGATGAAACGCAAGATCGCGGCGATTTTCGCAGCCGATATTGCCGGTTATTCGAGGCTGGTCGCGGAGGACGAAGAGGAGACGCTGCGGCGTCTCGCCTCCTATCGCGAGGTTATCGACGATTTCATCGCCAAGGCCGGCGGGCGCATCTTCAACACGGCGGGCGATGCCGTGCTCGCGGAATTCCCGAGCGCGGTCGATGCCGTGCGCTGCGCGATCGACATCCAGGAGAGCTTGCGGACCCGCAACATGGCGTACCCGCCGAGCCGGCAGATGTCGTTCCGCATCGGCATCACCATCGGCGACGTGGTCGAGCGCAACGGCGATTTATTGGGCGACGGCGTCAACATCGCGGCGCGGCTGGAGGGCCTTGCCGAGGTCGGCGGCATCTGCGTCTCCCGCGCCGTGCACGAGCAGGTCGCCAACAAGCTGTCGGTTCAGTTTGCCGATATCGGTGCGCAGGAGGTGAAGAACATCCCGACGCCGGTGCACGCCTACATGGTGGCGATGCGGCGCGACGACGGCAGCTATTCCAAGCCGCAACTGAAGAAGGCGGCCTCGAAGGTGGCCGCCGCGCCGGTGTGGATGTGGCCGCTGGTGGTTGCCGTGGTCTCGATCGTCGGCATCGTCGTCACCGGCTTCCTCTACAACACCAAGCTCAAGCAGACCGCGACCGCCGCATCGACGCCGGCCGCGCCAGCCGTTGCCACGCCGAGCGCAACACCGACGGCGATGACGGCGTCGCCGAGCCCGATGCCGACCCAAATGGCAAAGGCGCCGATGGCTCCGATGCCTGCGTCGAATGCCGGCGCTGCGATGGCGCCGGTGCCCGCGCCGTCACCATCCGCATCGCCGATGACAGGCAAGCTCTCGGCCGACAGCGTGCCCTTCATCAACGAGCGCGTCCGCAACTATCTGGCTGGCGATTATGCCGCGGCCGGCGACTACAAGGCGTTCGCGCTCAATGTCGGCGGCTTCACCGGCTCGGTGTTGAACCAGCCGAGCGAGGAGGCCGCGCGCAACGGCGCGCTCGAGCAGTGCCAGAAGCGCGCCGATGCCGCGCAGTCGCCGCGGCGCTGCGAGCTCTATGCGGTCGGCAACAACGTCGTCTACGCGCACGGCAAGCCGCCGATGCCGCCGGCGCCCTACTTCCGGCACGACGCCATGACCGAGCGGGCGTTCGCCTCGAGGGATTTTCCGATCGTGCGCGATCCGCAGAAAGTCCGGCTCGAGAACATGTTCGTGCCGGCCGCGAAATCCCGCTCGGTCGCGCTCGGACCGGCCGGACAATACTTCATGGTGCTGGGCGCATCATCCGCCGAGGAATCGGCGCGGCGTTCGCTTGAATCGTGCGGCGCGATCGCCGGCGTCGCCTGCATGATCGTCGCGGTCGACGACAATTTCGTCGTGCCGATCCCGACCCTGCTCAGGATTACCGGCTTCTTCCACGCCGCGAGCAATCCCTCGATCGTGGCCGATGCCCGCGACGAGGTCGTGCGCAAGCTCGGTGACGCCATGGGCTGGAACGCCGTCGCCGTCGGCACCGCCGGCCGCCCGGGCCTCGGCCTCAAGGCCGCCGAGGAGCAGACCGCCGTCAACACCGCGCTCGCCGACTGCGCCAGGCGCGACAGCGACTGCCACGTCATCGCGATCGGACCGTTCACGGTGGGGCCGATTAATTAGTCTGTCGGCTCGAAAGGTGCGCCCCCTCGCCCCGCAAGCGGCAGGACTATCGCGTTTGAAGCTTTTCCCGCGGCCATCCTTCGAGACGCCCGCTTCAGGCGGGCTCCCCAGGATGGGGACGGAGTGCGCGGCAGCAGTTTCAACGGGCACTGACGCTGATTAGTCTCATCCTGAGGAGGCGCGTAAGCGCCGTCTCGAAGGACGAGGCGTGCGCGCAGGCCGCCGCCACGCGTCATATGCGATAGCCCTGACGCAGGCGGGGAGAGGTGAAGCGACCATTGCGCCCCGTTACCGATTCTGCGCGACCCTTCAGTCACTTTGCCGCAACCACCGCCCCTCGCGCCGTCGGCGGCGTTCTACTGTGCATGGGGTTGTTTTCGCAGTTTCATTTTCCGAAGGCCGCAAACTCTCGCGCCACGGCCTGATAGACCTCGCGCCGGAACGGCACCACGAGGTCGGCGACACGGTCGAGGCGCTCCCAGCGCCAGGCGTCGAACTCCGCGGGCTGGCCGTTGCGCGGCGTCAGCGGATCGATCTCGTCGTCCTTGCCGGTGAAACGCAGCGCGAACCATTTCTGCCGCTGGCCGCGGAATTTTGCGAGGCGATGCGTCTGCGGTCCGTCATAGGGCGGGAATTCATAGGTGAACCAGTCCGTCTCGGCGAGGAATTCGACGCTGACGACGTTGGTCTCCTCCCACAGTTCGCGCATCGCCGCATCGCGCAGATTCTCTCCCTGGTCGACGCCGCCTTGCGGCATCTGCCAGTCGAAGCCCGGCAGGATGATCTCCGGCCCGTCGCCCTTGAAGCGGTGCCCGATCAGGACGCGACCGTCGGCATTGAACAGGGCGATGCCGACGTTGGGGCGGTAGGGCTTTGCATTCGTCACGCGTAAATCTCTCGTCGTCATTGCGGCGATGCAATAGCACCGAAGCCGGGACGACAATTTGATTTATTGATCCGCCAGCGCGGAAAATTCCTTCACCACGCGCTCGTAGACCGGGCGCTTGAACGGAATGATCAGCCCGGGGAGGTTCTTCATCGGCTCCCAGCGCCAGCTCACGAATTCGGCCTTGTGGCCGCCGCCGCCGGGCTTCTCGACGTTGATCTCGCTGTCCTTGCCGGTGAAGCGCACCGCGAACCACTTCTGGCGCTGGCCGCGGTAGCGGCCTTTCCAGGCGCGGCCTGCGACCGTGCGCGGGATGTCGTAGATCAGCCAGTCCGGGACCTCGCCGAGCCGCTCGACCGAGCGCACGCTGGTCTCCTCGTAGAGCTCGCGCTTGGCGGCTTCCCAGGTGTCCTCGCCGGGATCGACGCCGCCCTGCGGCATCTGCCAGACATGGGCATCGTCGACATGCTCGACGCCGCCGGCGCGGCGGCCGATGAATACCAGCCCCTTCGCATTGATCAGCATCACACCGACGCAGGTCCGGTAGGGCAGATCCTCGTAACGCGCCATTCCGCCAGACCTCTTCCCTGCACTTGGTGGCATGCCGGTCCCGCGCGACCCGTGCCGTACCAATCCGTTGATTTAGCTGGATTTTGATTTCAGCATCGCGGTTGTCAATGGCACCAAGAGGATACCTCGGTCGCCCAATGTCTTGGTCCAGGCACTGACGCGCTCGATCGAGACCGGCAGGGCCGAGGCGATCCCGACCGCGACGCCGCGCTCGCGGGCCGTCGATTCCAGCTTGGTCAGGGCGCGGTCGATTTCGGTCGGGGTCGGCACCACGTCGATCGCGATGTCGCCCTTGCCGAACGGCATCGACGCGTTCGCCGCGGCCTGGGGCGCGATGCTGCGGGGCGAGGAACCATCGTCGAAGAAGCCGAGGCCGCGCTTGGCCGCCTCGCGGATGATCGGCTGCATCGCCGGCTCCGTCGCGATGAAGCGGGCGCCCATGAAATTGGTGAGGCCGGCATAGCCCTGCATCCGGCTGAGGTGCCAGTACAGGCGGTCCATGTTCTGGTCGGGGCTGAGCGAGGTCAGCAGCGTCTGCGGCCCCGGATCGTTGTCCGGGAAGTCGTAGGGCTCCATCGGGATCTGCAGGAAGATCTCGTGGCGCTGGGCCCGCGCCCGCTCGGCGAGCTTGCCGGGATCGGCGCCATAGGGCGTGAAGGCCAGCGTCACCGCTGGCGGCAGCTTCATGATCGCATCCACGGTCTTGGCGGCGCCGACGCCGAGGCCGCCGATCACGATCGCGACCACGGGCATCCTGGCGGCCTTGGCGCGGTCGGCATCCGCCGCATAGACGTTGAACGGCTTCATGTCGCCGGCGGCCGCGGGGATCATGCCGTAGCGCGACTTCTCCAGCAGCTTGGGATCGATCCCGGCCATGACAGGCGGCGGGGCGGACGCCGCCTCGCCCTTGTCGGCGGCCTCGCCGGCGCCGATCACCACGTCGTGCCGCGCGCCGGTCGAGCCGTCGATCATGGTGACGGTCTTCTGCTCGCCGGGCGCGGCCTGCTTGGGTGCCGTCTCGTGCTTGCCCTCTGGCTTGCTTTCCTGGCTCGAGGCCGGCTTCTCGTCCGTGACCTTCGGCTCGCGAATCGCGATCCGCGTCATCGGCTCGCCGCCGAGCGGGTCCTTGTTGAAGATGGCAAAGCCCGCAAAGGTCACCAGGAACAGGCCGAGCAGGCCGGCCAGCAGCTGCATGGCGGTGAACGGCAACCGCAGCCGGCGCTTGCGGCGCGGCTTGTCCTGTCCGAGCGGGGCGCTCAGATCATCGGCCGTTTCAGTCATGCCCGATCCCGAATCACTGGTCTCGACGATACCACGGCGCGGTCAAGCGGCGGCAGGCCGGGATAGGCCGGGGACGACAGGAGTTCCAAGCAAAAAGGGCGGCTCCAGGAGCCGCCCTTTTCGTGAGATCGCGCGGTGCGCCGACTTAGTTCGTCGCCTTGTTAGTTTGCCGCCTTGGGCTTGTCGGCCGCCGCCTTGTCGCTGCCCGGGGTGGGCGCGGCGGAGGCGCTGTTCTTGATGCCGTGGAGCAAATCGTCGGCGAGCTTGAGCGCCTTGTCGTCCTTGGCGTCCGGCGGCACGTAGGACTGCGAGCCGGTCTTCTCGTCGCCGTCGTTCTTGAGATGGCCTCGCAGCGAAGCCTCGCCCTTGGTGTCGGTGCGCGACTTCAGCTCGTCCGGCACGTCCTGCAGCACTTCGATGTCGGGCACGATACCCTTGGCCTGGATCGACTTGCCCGACGGCGTGTAGTAGCGCGCCGTGGTCAGGCGCAGCGCGCCGTTGCCCGAGCCGAGCGGGATGATGGTCTGCACCGAGCCCTTGCCGAACGAGCGCGTGCCGACGATGGTCGCGCGCTTGTGGTCCTGCAGCGCGCCGGCGACGATTTCCGAGGCCGAGGCGGAGCCGCCATTGACCAGCACGATGACCGGCTTGCCCTTGGTGAGGTCGCCCGCATGCGCGGTGCGGCGCTGGGTCTCCTCGGCATTGCGGCCGCGGGTCGAGACGATCTCGCCCTTCTCAAGGAACGAGTCGGAGACGGTCACCGCTTCCTCGAGCAGGCCGCCCGGGTTGTTGCGGAGATCGATGATGTAGCCCTTCAGCTTGTCGCCGATCTGATTCGAGAGGTTGGCGACCTCGCGCTTCAGGCCTTCGGTGGTCTGCTCGTTGAAGGTGGTGATACGGATATAGGCGATGTCGTCGGCCTCGACGCGCGCACGCACCGAGCGGACGCGGATGTTGTCGCGCACCAGCGTCACGTCGATCGGATTGTCCTGGCCCTTGCGGATGATCTTGAGCTTGATCTTGGTGTTGACAGGACCGCGCATCTTCTCGACCGCCTGGTTCAGGGTCAGGCCCTGCACCGCCTCGTCGTCGAGATTGGTGATGATGTCGTTGGCCATGATGCCGGCGCGCGAGGCCGGCGTGTCGTCGATCGGCGAGACCACCTTGATCAGGCCGTCCTCCATCGTGACCTCGATGCCGAGGCCGCCGAACTCACCGCGGGTCTGCACCTGCATGTCGCGGAAGCTCTTGGCGTCCATGTAGCTCGAATGCGGATCGAGCCCGGTGAGCATGCCGCTGATGGCGGATTCGATCAGCTTGGTGTCGTCGGGCTTCTCGACATAGTCGGAGCGCACGCGCTCGAACACGTCGCCAAACAGATTGAGCTGGCGATAGGTGTCCGCGGTCGCGGCTCGCGCGCTGGAGCCCATGAACACCGCGCGCGGCTGGGTCACGAACAGCGTCAGCGCCGCACCGGTGGCTGCGCTGAGGAGGATTACTGAAGTCTTGCGCATCATCCGCGAACCTTCTCGCCTTCATTTGCGGCCCACCATGGGCCTGGATCGATTGGAGTGCCGTCTTTACGGAACTCGACATACAGCACAGGTTGACTCGCGTTCGTGGCGAGAATGGAGGCGACTTGAGAGGTCGACCCCATGGTCGCGACAGGCTCCCCCGTGAGCACAAACTGTCCGATGTTGACCGAAATGCGCTCCATCCCGGCGATCAGGACATGATACCCGCCCCCGGCGTTGAGGATCAAGAGTTGTCCATAGCTGCGGAACGGGCCGGCATACACAACCCAGCCATCGCACGGCGTCGTGACCTGGGAGCCGGGCTTGGTCGCCAGCGAAATGCCCTTCTGCACCCCGCCGACCCCGTCGGAACCGCCAAAGTCCCTGATCTTGTTACCGTTAACCGGAAGGGGCAGGAGGCCCTTGGCCGAGGCGAAGGCGATCGCGGGGGTGGTCCGGGACCGGTCCTTGAAAGCGGCGGGGCCGGATTTGGCGCTGGCGGCCGCATTTGCCGCCGCTTTGGCCTCGGCCTGCCTTGCGGCCTCGGCGGCCTTCTCGGCCTTCTCGGCAGCCTTGGCGGCGCTCTGCAGGTCCTGCTCCATCTTGGTGATGAGCCCCTGGAGGTCGCCGACCTGCCTTGAAAGGGCGATGGCGCGCGAATTCTCGGCGTCGAGATCCTTTTCGCGCGCCGCCTGCTGGCGCTGCCGCTCCTCGACCAGAGCGATGAGGCGGGTCTGGTCGCTCCTGACCCGGTCGCGGTCGGCGGCGAGCTGGTCGCGTTCGCTCGCGATGTTCTTGCGCAAGGCGATGAGCTCGCCGAGCTCGCCTGCTATTTTTTCCGCGCGGCCGCGCAATTCCGGCACGACGGCGCCGAGCAGCATCGCGGTGCGTAAGGATTGCAGTGCATCCTCAGGGCGCACCAGCAGCGCCGGCGGCGTGCGCCTTCCGGCCCGTTGCAGTGCCGCCAGCACCTCGACGATGTCGGCGCGGCGCGAATCAAGCGAAGAGCGCATCTGCTGCTCACGGCCGTTCAGCGCCTTCAGCCGCGTTTCGGCTTCGTCGATCTTGGCCTCGACGCCTCGCACATTGGCGGCCGTGTCGATCAGCTGCTGATTGAGCTGGGTGCGGTCCTGGCCGAGCGCCGTGATCTCGGCCTTCAGCTTGGCTTGCGCTTCCTCGGCGCTCTTCTGTCTTGCGCGCGCAGCTTCCAGCTCCTGCTCGCGCTGCTTGATGGCGTCGGGCGAGACGGCTGCGGTCTGCGGCGCAGGCGCTGCCGCCTGAGCTTGTGCGAGGCTTGTGCCTGCGAGGTTTGCGCCTGCGAGGCTTGCAATCAGCAGGTTGAGGACGGGCGCTCGCATCGCTTCAGGCAAAGGCTCGTTGTGGCGCGCATCACGCGCGGTGATAGGGGTGGCCGGCCAGGATGGTGGCGGCCCGATAAAGCTGTTCCAGAAGCATGACGCGGACCATTTGGTGCGGCCAGGTCGCAGAGCCGAACGCGATCGCGAGCTTCGCCTTACGGCGCAATTCGGGCGAAAGTCCGTCCGCCCCTCCGATCACGAAGATAGTATGTCCGGCACCCTCGTCGCGCCAGCGCCCGAGATGCCGTGCGAATACGGTGGAGTCGAGATTCTGGCCGCGCTCGTCCAATGCCACCAGGACGGATTTTTCAGGGATATGCGTCGAGATCGCCGCGGCTTCTTCAGCCATTCGCGTCGCGGCGTCGCGCGCGCGGCTTTCGGGAATCTCGTGGATGCTGAGCTCGCGGAAACCAAGCTTGCGGCCGGCCTCGTCGAACCGCTCGAAATAGCGGTCGGCAAGCTCCCGTTCGGGGCCCTGCTTCAGCCGGCCCACCGCAATGACTGCAACGCGCATGATGGTTTCAGCGTCGGGTTTTCGAGGTCGCGCGCATCAGGCGCGCGCACGACGCTAGCATGCGCGTCAGCCGATTCGAAATCGGCTTCGTCAGCCTCTAGATCGCCTTCGCCGCCCCTGGGCCCTGCGTGTACAATCTCTCGAGATTGTAGAACTCACGGACCTCGGGTCTGAACACGTGCACGATCACATCGCCGGAATCGATCAGCACCCAGTCGCAATTGGGCAAGCCCTCGACATGGATGTTCCTGATGCCGGTTTCCTTGAGGCCCTTCGTCACGTTCTCCGCGATCGCACCGACGTGCCGGTTCACCCGGCCGGTGGTGACGATCATGTAGTCGGAGTATGCCGATTTGCCGCGAAGGTCGATGGTGACCGTCTCTTCCGCCTTCATATCCTCGAGGCGGGAGAGGATCAGGCTCAGCGTCTTGTCGGCGTCGGGTTGCGCCTGCAAGGCCGCAGCTTTGGTCGATGTTTTACGCGTAGGCTTAGCAACCTTGGGTAAAACAGACTTGGACAATACAGATGTGGCCAGGGACCATTCCTTTCACTGTATCGCGAGGACCGAATCCGGCGCTCGCTTGTGACACTACATCATGTGGGGTTAAGGGTTTCAATATGCCAGAGAGGCCGACATCCCCAGGAAGCCTGCACACTCCATCTCATTTCGTACCTTTCCAGCTCCCGTCCGGGTTCCGCAGCCCGGTCGAGGACAGATTCAGCTTCAATCCGGTCAGGAACACCCAGGACGGGGCCGGCCGGTCCGCAAGCAGCGCTGCCTTGTTCTCCGGCAGACGGTAACGAGATAGCGCTTGGGCGGCGGGCGAGGCGAGGGCGCGAAAACTCTGCGGCGGGCGATCGATGACCGCCATCGGCACCTGGCCGGCGATGCGCCGCCAGTCCTGCCAACGATGGAATTGAGCGAGGTTGTCGGCGCCCATGATCCAGACAAAGCGCAGGCCCGAGAAGCGGCGGCGCAAGGTGTTGATCGTGTCGATAGTATAGCGTGTGCGAATGACGGATTCGAGACAGCTCACCTCGATGCGCGGATCATCGGCGACATCGCGCGCGGCCTGCATGCGCGCACCGAGCTCGTGCAGATTGCCGTTCTCCTTGAGCGGATTGCCGGGGGTCACCAGCCACCAGACGCGATCGAGCTGAAGACGCTTCAGAGCAAACCGGCTGATCGCGCGATGCGCCTGATGCGGCGGGTTGAAAGAGCCGCCGAGCAGGCCGATGCGCATGCCCTCCGTGTGGGGCGGGACCGCTTGCGCCACAAAACGCGGCACGACGAATTTGTTGCTCAATGCCCGCCCTGCAACATGGCTTACGGCCGCGTCTGCCCGGTTCCGTGGACGCGATACTTGAAGCTCGTGAGTTGCTCGGCGCCCACAGGGCCGCGGGCGTGGAAGCGGCCGGTGGCAATGCCGATCTCGGCGCCGAAGCCGAACTCGCCGCCATCGGCAAACTGCGTCGAGGCGTTATGCAGCACGATAGCGGAATCGACCTCGCTCAGGAATTTCTTCGCCGCACGCTCGTCAGCGCTCACGATCGCATCGGTATGATGCGAGCCGTGATTCTGGATGTGCGCGATCGCGCCGTCGACGCCGTCCACCACCTTCGCCGCGATGATCGCGTCGAGATATTCGGTGTCCCAATCCTCGTCGTTTGCAGGCTTTACGCGTGCATCGGCCTTCTGCACGGCATCGTCGCCGCGCACTTCGCAGCCGGCCTCGATCAGCATCTCGACCAGCGGCTTCAGGCTCGATCCAGCAGCCGCGCGATCGACCAGCAGCGTCTCGGCCGCGCCGCAGACGCCAGTGCGGCGCATCTTGGCGTTGAGCACGATGGACTTCGCCATGGCGAGGTCGGCGCTGGCATCGACATAGACGTGGTTGACGCCTTCGAGATGCGCGAACACAGGCACGCGCGCCTCCTGCTCGACGCGCGCGACGAGGCTCTTGCCGCCGCGCGGCACGATCACGTCGATGGTGCCGTTCAACCCCGACAGCATCATGCCGACCGCCGCGCGGTCGCGTGTCGGCACCAGCGTGACCGCAGCCTCGGGCAGGCCGGCCTCGCGCAGGCCCTGCACCAGGCATTCATGGATCGCGCGGCACGAACGGAAACTGTCCGAGCCGCCGCGCAGGATCACGGCATTGCCGGACTTCAGGCACAGCACGCCGGCATCCGCCGCAACATTCGGGCGGCTCTCGAAGATCACGCCGACGACGCCGAGCGGCACCCGCACGCGTTCGATGGTCATGCCGTTCGGCCGCTGCCAGCTCTCGGTGACGACGCCGATGGGATCGGCGATGCCGCGCACGATGCCGATGCCCTCGGCCATCGATTCGACCCGCGCCGGCGTCAGCGTCAGGCGGTCAATGAAGGAGGAGGTCATGTTGCCGGCGGTGCGGGCCTCGGCGACGTCCTCGGCATTGGCGGCGAGGATCGCCGCCGAGTTGGCGCGGATTGCCCGCTCCATGGCTTCCAGGGCCCGGTTCTTCTGCTCCGGCGGCGCCAACGCCAGCGCGCGCGCGGCAGCGCGGGCACGGGTTCCGAGGTCGGACATCAGCGCCAAGAGATCGCTAGTACGATCGGCATTGCCGTCAACGGCTTTGAGGGGGGCGGCCATGGGGTTCAACCTTCTGCTAAGGCGGTGTCCTAGCACGGAAATCCTGCTTTTGCGAAGGGCGGGGAGGGTATGGCAGGTCTCCCCGGTGGCGGGCTGGCCAGGTCACTGGCCTAGCAAAAAGGGCCGCAGGGCCTTACCCGCCCACCACCAGATCGTCACGGTGGATCATCTCGGCCCGGCCGCTGATGCCGAGGATGGTCATCACGTCCGGCGAGGAGCGGCCCTTGATGCGTTCGGCGTCGTCGGCGTCGTAGGCGATCAGGCCGCGGCCGATCTCGCTGGTATCGGGGCCGCGCACGATCACGGCATCGCCGCGCGCGAACTGGCCCTCGACCTTGATCACGCCGGCCGGCAGCAGGCTGGCGCCGGCGCGCAGCGCCGTCACCGCACCGGCGTCGATCGTCAGCGTGCCCTTCGGCTCCAGCGTGCCCGCGATCCAGCGCTTTCGCGAGGTGATGGGATTGGCGGGCGTCAGGAACCAGGTGCAGCGGCCGCCATCGGCGATCGCCTGCAGGGGATGCTCGATCTTGCCGGAGGCGATCAGCATGTGGGTGCCGCCTGTCGTCGCGATCTTGGCCGCTTCGACCTTGGTGCGCATGCCGCCGCGCGACAACTCGGACTCGGCATCGCCCGCCACGGCCTCGATCTCCGAGGAGATGCTGTCGACGACGGGAATGAGCTTGGCGTTCGGGTTGTTCTTGGGCGGGGCGTCGTAGAGCCCGTCGATGTCGGACAGCAGCACCAGCAAATCGGCACTCGCCATGGTGGCGACGCGCGCGGCGAGGCGGTCGTTGTCGCCGTAGCGGATTTCGGTGGTCGCGACCGTGTCGTTCTCGTTGATGACGGGGATGGCGCGCCACTCCAGCAGCTTGCCGATGGTGGAGCGCGCATTGAGGTAGCGACGGCGCTCCTCGGTGTCCTGCAGCGTGACCAGGATCTGGCCAGCGCCGATGCCGTGCGCCCCCAGCACCTCCGACCAGATCCGCGCCAGCGCGATCTGCCCGACCGCGGCGGCGGCCTGGCTCTCTTCCAGCTTCAGCGGGCCGCGTGGCAATTTGAGCCGGCTGCGGCCGAGCGCGATCGAGCCGGAGGACACGACGAGGACGTCGCGTCCTTCCTTGTGCAGCTTGGCCATGTCGTCGGCGAGCGCGGCGAGCCAGGACGCCCGCACCTCGCCCTTGTCGGAATCGACCAGCAGCGCGGAGCCGACCTTGACGACGATGCGGCGGAATTGACTGAGTTCGGGGCTGGCCATGTGTGTATGTGCTGGGCGCTACGGGACGAAATTGCTCTGAAAACGGCGGCGCGACGGGCGGTGCCGACGAGGCTGCTTTTGCAGCAGGACGATGGCCGGCGCAAGGCGGCCGGAATGGTAAAGGGCGAAGGTCGGCCTTGTGTTGCCCGCTGACCCGGCTCTAATGCCGCCAACCAATAACGGGCTGGACGAGGAAACGAATGGATCGCCGCAAATTCCTGGCCGGATGTCTCGGATTGCCGCTGCTAGCGCATGTGGATGCGGGACATGCGCAGGTTGGCCTCACCAAGATCATCTTCCCGTTTGCGGCGGGGGCCGGCGGCGACACGCTGTGCCGGCTGATAGCGCAAGAGATCGCGCCGGTGCTGCAACGGACCGTCGTGGTCGAGAATCGCACCGGCGGTGACGGCCTGATTGGGATCAAATCGGTGAGGGGCGCGAGCCCCGACGGCAGCATGGTGCTGGTGACGACAGGCCCGACCATGTACCTGCTGCCGATGGTGGAGACGACACCGAGTTTCGACTCGGCCAAGGACTTCGTGCCGGTGTCGCTGCTTGCGCGGTTCGAGTTCGCAGTGGTGATCGGCCCGGCCATCGATGCCGCCGATTTCAAGGGATTTGTCGCGTGGCTGAAGGCGCATCCCGACAAGACCTCGTTCGGTGTGCCGAGCAACGGCACCATTCCGCATTTCATGGGCTCCAAGCTTGAGAAGGACCTCGGCATTCCCCTGACGCGCGTACCCTATCGCGGCAGCGCGCCGATCCTCAACGACCTCGTAGGCGGTCACATCTCCTTCGGGATCACGACATTGGCCGATGCGCTGCCTCAGCATCGCGCCAAGGGCGTGAAGATCGTTGCGGTGTCGAGCGCGCAGCGTTCGCCGTTTGCGCCTGAGGTTCTGACGCTGAAGGAGAGCGGCATCGATCTCGTCGCGGACGCCTGGTACGGAATGTGGCTTCCCGCCGGCAGTCCGCCGGAATTCGCGAGCAAGCTCGGCGCCGCCGCAAGCGCGGCGCTTGCGAAGCCGGAGGTGAAGGAGAAGCTCACCGCGATCGGCCTGATCCCGGTCGGCAGCAATGCGGAAGGACTGTCGAAAGAGCTCGCCGCGAACACGGCGTTCTGGCAGCCGATCGTCAAGGCGACAGGATACAGGATCGAGAATTGAGGTCCGCTCCCTCGCCCCGCTTGTGGGCAGAGGGGCGGGTGAGGGGGAGTCAGCGCGGGGCGGTGAGAATCGAATTCTTCGATGCTGCCCATCGTCATTGCGAGCGGAGCGAAGCAATCCAGTGTCTTTCCGCGGAAGGATTCTGGATTGCTTCGCTGCGCTCGCAATGACCTGCTGAAAGATCGGGGTTCGAGAGGCGAAGACTAGCTCACATCTTCGCGCGCTCGGCGATGCCGTCCTTGATCGCGGCGAGCTCTTTCTCATCCCAGATGCCGATCAAGATCCCGCCCTTCACCTGGAGCTGGTTGTCGGCATAGGCAGCGATTTTCTCGCGCGACGTCGTGATGTGGTCGCTCGGATGCAGAGCCCAGTCGAACAGCTCGGCCTGCAACCGCGCGATGACGCCGGCGCATTCGGGATCATCGCCGCGGTCGACGTACTCTTCCGGATCGGTTTCGAGGTCGTACAACATCGGACGGAAGCCGGAGGCGTGGATATATTTCCAGCGGCCGTCGAACACCATGAACAGGCGGCAGCGTTCGATCGGCTGGTTCAGCTTCAGCCGCACGTCCTGCATGGCGTAGTCGTATTCGGAGAACACGACCTTGCGCCAATCCGGCGGCCTCTCGCCGCGCAGCAGCGGCAACAGCGAGCGTCCTTCCAGGATGTGGCCCGGCACCTTGCCGCCGAAATAATCCACGAAGGTCGGCGCAAGGTCGATGCCTTCCACCAGCGCGTCGCTGCGCGTGCCGCGCGTAGCGTCGGCTTCCCTGGAGGGATCGATGATGATCAGCGGAATCTTCGCCGACTGTTCGTGGAACAGGTCCTTCTCGCCCATCCAGTGATCGCCGAGATAGTCGCCGTGATCGGAGGTGAACACGATCGTGGTGGTCTCCAGCAGGCCGCGTTCACCCAAGAACTTCATCAGCACGCCCATCTGGTCGTCGATCTGGGTGATCAGGCCCATATAGGTCGGGATCACCTTCTCGCGGGCATCGTCGCGCGCCATGTTGCGGGAGTAGCGCATGTCCATATAGGCGCCGAACACCGGATGCGGATTTTGCCGCTCGCGCTCGGAGCGGATCACCGGGATCATGTCGTCGGTCGAATACATGCTGGCATAGGGCTCTGGCGCGATATAGGGCCAGTGCGGCTTGATGTAGGACAGATGCAGGCACCACGGCCGTCCGTCCGTCTCGGCCTCGGCAATGAAGTCCATCGCGCGCCGCGTCATGTAGGGCGTCTCGGAATGCTCCTCCGGCACGCGCGCGGCCTTGTCGGCATGCACCAGCAGCCAGCCGTTTTGCAGCGAACCATCCTCGGCCGCGCCCGAATTGGCCCAGTGCTCCCAGGGATTGGTCGCTTCAAAGCCTTGGCTGCGCAGATACTCGTCGTATTTCGGGCGCGGCCGTCCGGTGGGGTGCAGACCGTCATCGCGCTCATAGGGCTCGAAGCCGCATTCGGCGACGTGCACGCCGATCATCGATTCCGGCGGGATGCCCAGCGCCTTCATGCCTTCGAGGTCGGGCGCCATGTGGGTCTTGCCGACCAGCACGTTGCGCACGCCGATCTTCTTGAGGTGATCGCCGAGCGTGGGCTCGCCGACGCGCAGCGGCCAGCCGTTCCAGTGTGAGCCGTGCGAGCGCATGTAGCGCCCGGTATAGAACGACATCCGCGACGGACCGCAGATCGGCGATTGCACATAGGCCTTGGTGAAGAGCACGCCGCGCTTCGCCATCGCGTCGATGTTCGGTGTCTTCAGCGTGGGGTGGCCGGTACAGCCGAGATAATCATAGCGAAGCTGGTCGCACATGATCCAGAGAACGTTCTTCGCGCGCGCCATGCTTGTCGCTCCGTCACTTCGTTTGCCGGATATTGCGCTATTGATGGCGCGAAGAAAACCTCTCCCGAAGGGAGAGGTGTCGAGAGAGCGGTGCTTAACTCACGCCGACCACGGCTCCGCTTCGGCCGCGCTCTTCGCCTTGGCGGAGACCGGGCTTTCGCCGATCACATCGGCCAATGCGCGCAAGGCTTCCTTGACGCCCTGGCCGGTGACGCCCGAGATCAACAGCGGGGTCTTCTTGGCGGCGCGCCTCAGGCGGTCCTTCTGCTTCTTCAGCTCGTCCGGCTCGACCGCGTCGATCTTGTTCAGCGCCACGATCTCGATCTTGTCGGTGAGCTGCCCGCCATAGGCGTCGAGCTCGTTGCGCACCGTCTTGTAGGCCTTGCCGGCGTGCTCGCTTGTTGCGTCGACGAGATGCAAGAGCACGCGGCAGCGCTCGACATGGCCGAGGAAACGATCGCCGAGGCCGGTGCCTTCATGCGCGCCTTCGATCAGGCCGGGAATATCGGCGAGCACGAACTCGCGGCCGTCGGCATTCACGACGCCGAGTTGCGGATGCAGCGTGGTGAAGGGATAGTCCGCGATCTTCGGCCGCGCCGCGCTGACCTTGGACAGGAAGGTCGACTTGCCGGCATTGGGCATGCCGACGAGGCCGGCATCGGCAATGAGTTTCAGCCGCAGCCAGATCCAGCGCTCCTCGCCGGGCTGGCCGGGATTGGCGTTGCGCGGCGCGCGGTTGGTCGACGACTTGAAATGCGCATTGCCGAAACCGCCATTGCCGCCCTCGGCCAGCACGAATTTTTCGCCGACCTTGGTGAAGTCGTGGATCAGCGTCTCGCGATCCTCGTCGAAGATCTGCGTGCCCAGTGGGACCTTCAGCACGATGTTCTTGCCGTTGGCGCCGTGACGGTCCGAGCCCATGCCGTTCTCGCCCTTCTGGGCCTTGAAGTGCTGCTGGTAGCGGTAGTCGATCAGCGTGTTCAGCCCGTCGGCGACCTCGATGATGACATTGCCGCCGCGGCCGCCATTGCCGCCGGAGGGACCGCCGAATTCGATGAACTTCTCGCGGCGGAACGCCACGCAGCCGTTCCCGCCGTCACCGGAGCGGATATAGACCTTTGCTTCGTCGAGGAATTTCATGGGCCATAGGTAGGCCAGCCGGCCCCCTCCGGCAACCCGGATTGACCCGCAAATCGGCTGAAATTCCGCGAATTTCGGCCCTTGCTTAACCAGTCGGCCGGCGCCGGATCAGGAATTTCTGCATGCCCTCCAGCACCAGCTCCTTGCGCTGGTTGAACACGGTGCTGCGAAGCGTCACCACGCCGGTGGTGCGTCCCGGCACCAGCTCGGTGACCTCGAGCGCGGGATAGATGGTGTCCTCGGCGAAGACGGGTTTGAGGAACCGGCTCGATTGCTCGAGGAAGCCGACCAGGGAGTCCTCGACCATGAACGGAAACAGGCCGGCGCCGGGCGCGGTGTGGATCAGGGTCTGGAAGCCGTGGGCGAGCAGATGCGGCATGCCGCGGCTGCGGCAATATTCCACGTCGTAGTGCACGGGATGGGTGTCGCCGCTCGCGGCCTGGAATGCGGCGAACACGGCCGAGGTCTGGGTGCGGCTCGGCAGCACGAAGCGCTCGCCGACCACGAAATCCTCAAACCAGCGTTGTGTAGGGATCATGCGATGCTGGGTCGGATCGAAATCGGTCATGTCCAAGCTCTCTTGTCGGTGCGGGGCTTATCGCTACCGCGACGCGAACGGTGCGACAATCCGTTCAATTCAGCGGTAGTGGGCTTGTCGCGGTCGCTCACGTCATTAAAACGACCGCAAGCGACACTATTCGCCGATTCCTGACGCTCTCTCCCCGTCATTGCGAGCGCAGCGAAGCAATCCAGGCTGCTGCGGCGGAAAAATTCCGGATTGCTTCGCTGCGCTCGCAATGACGATCCCTCGCAGTCCGATCGATGCCCTTCTTCAAGAACCTCTCCGCCTACGACGATCGTTCCGCGCGCCTTGCCGGCATCGCGCTGATGGTGCTGTCGATCTTCATGTTCTCGTTCGGCGATGCCATGGGCAAGTTCCTGGTCGGGACTTATTCGGTGGGGCAGCTGCTGTTCCTGCGCGCCTGCGCGGCGCTGCTGTTGCTGTCGCCGCTGATCTGGAAGCAGCGTCACCGGTTCCTGCATCTGGAGCGGCCGGGCCTGCAGCTGTTTCGCGTCGTGCTCTCGACGCTCGAGGTCGCTGCCTTCTTCCTCGCGACCGTCTATCTGCCGCTTGCCGACGTCATCACCTATTATCTCGCCGGCCCCATCTTCGTCACCGCGATGTCGGCGATCTTCCTCGGCGAGAAGGTCGGCTGGCGGCGCTGGACCGCAATCCTGATCGGCTTCTGCGGCGTCCTGATCGCGCTGCGGCCGTCGGCCCAGACCGTCAGCCTGCCGGCGCTGATCGCGCTCGGCGGCAGCCTGTCCTTCGCAACCCTGATGCTGATCACGCGCAGCCTGCGCAAGACGCCCGACATCGTGATGGCGTCCTCGCAATTCATCGGCACGTTCTCGCTCGGCGCGGTGCTGTCGGCATTCCACTGGGTGCCGCCGACGCCGGGCAGCCTCGTGTTCTTCGCGCTGGCGGGGCTCATCTCGGTGACGGCGCTGTTCTGCGTCAACCGCTCGCTCAAGCTCGCGCCGGCGAGCGTGGTGGTACCGTATCAATATTCGATGATCGTCTGGGCCGTGATCTTCGGCTTCATCGTGTTCGGGGATGTGCCCTCGATCGCGACCATCGTCGGCGCGGCGATCATCATCGGCGCGGGATTCTACATCTATGTGCGTGAGCGTGATCTCGGGCGCGAGAGCACGGAAGTGAATCCGCCGGCGTGATGCCCATCCTCCCCTGAAGGGCCGGGGGAGGGTGATCGGGACCTACCTCACCCGTCGCGCGCTGCTCCAGCTCTTCAGCGACGCCCACACGCCGCGGGAGAGGCGGAAGCAGTCGACAGGCGTCGAGGAGCCCAGCGCCAGGAAGCGGTGCAGCTGGACGCCGCTCCACTGGAAGCCGCACTTCTCCAGCACCTTGCGCGAGGCCGGGTTGGTGACGCGGGCGCCGGCATGGAGATGGTCGTCCTCGTACTCCTCGAAGAAGAAGTCGATCGCGCCGCGCGCAGCTTCGGTGGCGAAGCCCTGGCCCCAATGCTCGACGCCGAGCCAGTAGCCGAGTTCGGCGTGGCCGGGCTTGGAGCAGTCGATCCCGACCATGCCGACCGGGCCGCTGTCGTGCTCGATCAGGAACACGGTCTCGCTGCCGGGCTCGGCGGTGGCGCGGATGAACTCGATGGCGTCGTCCTGCGAATAGGGATGCGGCAGGCGGCGCGTGTTCTCGGCGACGCGGCGGTCGTTGGCGAGCCGGGCGATGGTCCTGACGTCGGCGAGGGTCGGCCGCCGCAAGGTCAGCCGCTCGGTGGCGACGACGCTGGGTCTCGCCTCCCGCAAGGTCACGCTCGAGAAGTCCTGCAACATGTCCGGCTCCGTGAAAGTCACTAAATCAAAGTGAGCAAGTCAAAGAAAAGGGGAGGCCGGTTTCCCGCCTCCCCTGGAGCCTTCGATCTGTTGATCTCTGGGACTCCGCCGGTTTGGTAGGACCCGGCGGACTCCGATTTGATCCACCGTTCTATTCAGCCGCCTCTGCGATCGGGAGCACCGATACGAAGGTGCGGCCGTTGGCTTTGGCCTGGAACGCAACACGACCTTCAACCTTGGCGAACAAAGTGTGGTCCGTGCCCATGCCGACATTAAGGCCGGGGTGCCAGGTGGTGCCGCGCTGACGCGCAATGATGTTGCCGGGAGTGACGATCTCCCCGCCGAACGCCTTGATGCCGAGGCGCTTGCCCTTCGAATCGCGTCCGTTGCGCGATGAACCGCCTGCTTTTTTGTGAGCCATGGCTCGTCTCCGAAATCCTGCGTATTTCTAGATCAATTCCTTGACGGAATCATTTCACGATTTCTCACGCATCAATTCGTGAATTGGCGTGATCACATCCCGTTATTCGGCGGCTTCCGCTGCCGGCTCCTTGGCCACCTTCTCCTTCTTCGGACGCGGGCCCTTGGTGGGCTTGGCGCCGTCAGTCAGAATCTCGGAGATACGGAGCACCGTGATCTCGTCGCGGTAGCCGCGCTTGCGGCGCGAGTTCTTGCGGCGGCGCTTCTTGAAGGCGATGACCTTCGGGCCGCGCTTGTGGTCGAGCACCTCGACCGCAACGGACGCGCCTGCGACCGTCGGAACGCCCAGCACGGGCGTGTCGCCACCGACCACCAGGACTTCATTCAACTGCACGATCGTGCCGACTTCGCCGGCGATCTTGCCAACTTCGAGAACATCATCCGGCACGACGCGGTATTGCTTGCCGCCGGTTTTGATGACTGCGAACATCGTTCTTTCTCCGTGTTCAATCCCGGCCTCGGGACGAGCATCGTCCGGGTCGGCTTTTTGTCAGTCGCTATGGGTTTATATGCGTTTTGTGCGGACGGGAGTTATCCCATTGAAAGCCCACGCAAAAACATGCGGCGCGAGAAACGCCCCGCGCCGGCTGGGGGACTTATAGCGGCCAACAGCCGCAAGTCAAGGAAAACCGGGCGAAAACGGCCCGGATTTGAAGGATTTGGCTGCGCCGGCGGCCTTCCGCCAAATCTCGGCCGGCTTTGCAACAAACCGGTTCCCCCGCAGTTAGTTCGCCGCAACAGATATGCGGGCAAGGGCTCCCATGGCAACAGACGAACTGGTCAAGACGACGGGCATCGCCCAGCACGGGGCGAGCCGCCTGCCGTCGGTCGATGTCGACAGCTTCAACATCGAGATCAAGGACGACGACGGCTTCCTCGGCGATCGCGCCAGCAAGGGTGCGTTTCGCGAGATTCTCGAACGGTGGCGCAAGCCGCTGCGCAAGAGCGGCGAGGACCCCTTCGGCGACGAGCCGTCTGACAAGATCAGCAAGAAGGTCCTCGATGCCGTTCTGGTCGGCGACGACACGGAGGCAACGGCCGTCGTGCACAGCGCGATCGAGGATTTTGCCCAGGAGCTCGCTTACGTCACGCGGCGGTTCCTCAAGACCAAGGCCTGGGCCAAGACCGAATGCATCGTGGTCGGTGGCGGCTTTCGCGCCAGCCGGCTCGGCGAAATCGCCATTGCCCGGGCCGAGATCATTCTGAAAGCGGAAGGCTTCAAGGTCGACCTGCTGCCGATCCGCTTCGATCCCGATGATGCCGGCCTGATCGGAGCCCTGCATCTCGCGCCGTCCTGGATATTCGAGGCCTATGACAGCATCCTCGCGGTCGACATCGGCGGAACCAACATCCGTTGCGGCATCGTCGAGACGCGCTGGAAGAAGGCGCCTGACCTGTCGAAGGCGGTGGTCTTCAAATCCGATCTGTGGCGCCACGCCGATGATGAGCCGAGCCGGGAAGCGGCAGTCAAACGGCTGGTCAAGATGCTCCAGGGCCTGATCGATGACGCCCAGGCCGAAGGCTTCAAGCTGGCGCCCTTCATCGGCATCGCCTGTCCCGGCGTGATCAACGCGGACGGTTCGATCGAGAAGGGCGCGCAGAACCTGCCGGGCAATTGGGAAAGCAGCAAGTTCAACCTGCCGGCGAGCCTGGTCGAGGCCATCCCCGAGATCGGCGGGCACGACACCGCGATCCTGATGCACAATGACGGCGTGGTTCAGGGCCTCTCCGAGGTGCCGTTCATGCAGCATGTCGAGCGCTGGGGCGTGCTGACCATCGGCACCGGGCTCGGCAATGCGCGCTTCACCAACCGCCGCAAGGAGAACGGCAACGGCAAGGACCGGGACTCTACGGAGAACGGGAAGAAAAAAGGTAAAGCAGAGAAGGAGTAACCTTGATCGGTTAGGTTAAGGACGGGATTGCGTTGCGCGTCGCGGTGGCTGCACGCTAGGGTGGAACCGTCGCTTCACCTGGCCGGCGAAGCCGCCCTTCACGGCCAGTATTGGAATGAGCGGCACGGGACCGCCAGTGTTTACCGCGTCTGGCGGTCCCACCCCGCTTTTTTTTGGATGTCCGTGAGCCTCAGCTCCAGCCGACGCGCTGAAAGAAGGCCCCGATCTCCGCCGCCGCGCGATCCGGATCTTCCCGATGCGGGAAATGGCCGACGCCGGGAAACATCGCGAGATCGAGCGCGCTGAAGGTCTCGGACAGCCGATCGGTCCACGCGTAGGGAAACAGCGGATCGTGCTCGGCCCAGCGCACGCAGGTCGGCACCATGATCGGCGGAAGCTTTGGTGCTTCGCCCTTCATCATCGCGACCCGCCCGGCATGCGAGGCCCGATAGTGCGCAAAGCCGCCGGCGAGATTGCCTTCCTTGAAGTAATTGTCGGCGAAGGCGTCGAGCACGTCGTCGAACGCGTCCTTCCGGTGCGCCCAGCCCTTCAGGAAATGGCGGATATAGAGCCGGCAGCTCTCGCGGCTCGCCCCGATGAGCGCCGGCGCCATCTCCATCTGGTGGAAGGACTGGTACCAGATGTGGTTGAGCCGATCAGGCGCCGCCATGCGCCCCCCGATCCCGGGATAGACGAAATCGAAGAAGAACAACCCGGCGAGCCGCTCCGGCGCCTGCCGCGCCAGCGGCTGCATCACGGCGCCGCCGACATCGTGGCCGACGACGCCGAATCGCTCGGTGCCGAGCGCCTCCATCAGCGCCAGCATGTCGGCCGCATGGCCGTCCGGCCCATAAGGCCCGTCCGGCTTGTCGCTGTCGCCGAAGCCGCGCAGATCAGGCGCGATCAGGGTGAAGCGGTCGGAAAGCCGCGCCATCACCGGCTCCCAGGTCAGCCAGAATTCCGGCCATCCATGCAGCAAAAGCAGCGGTTTGCCGCGTCCGGCGCGAACCAGGTGGAAATCGGCGCCGTTGGCGCGGGTCGTCAGGTGCTCCATGGCAGTTCCTTCCCAAGGAGGCGGATGGAGGTGAAAGAGGCAGCTGATTTTCCCCCTTCGCGCCTTGTCTGGCCCGCCATCCTCGCCTATTAACGCCCCCAACCACGGGGGCCGCAGCTCCTATATGGCGCCTTCAGGAGAGGTGGCAGAGTGGTTGAATGCACCGCACTCGAAATGCGGCATAGGTGCAAGCCTATCGGGGGTTCGAATCCCTCCCTCTCCGCCATCGTGACCGGTTGTCCAGCCCGGACACATAGGTAACGGGTCGTACCTAAGACATGGGTGACAACCTCGTGCCGAACGGGTTGTCGAGAGGCTGCAGGGTTTTCTGCTCCAGGTCGAAATATCCAAGATCATAGTGCATGAAGCTGACGAGCCAAATGCCATCGTCGACTTCCTTGATGCCGAGTTTCTGGCCGGCCAGCACGAGGGAGATATTGATTCTCTTGCGGTACAGGCAGAGGCGACCGCAGGAGGTGACGACGACGTCGCGGTCATGGAAGGGATAAGCCAGTTCCGGCAAGCCGTCGTAGCGGCGGGTTGAGGCTGAGTAGAGGTCTGCGGGGCGTTTCATGTCGAGAGCCTCATGCGGCCGCTCTTCATTGAACTCGTGCAGGAAGCTGTCGAAGCGGTCTTGCTGTTGCAGGCTGTTGAATCCCGGCGGGCGGGTCGCTTCCTTTTTGAGAGTGAGGTGCATCCGCTCATGACGTCCGTTCTGCTGTGGATGGCCCGGTTTGATGCGCTCGATGGCAATGCCGAGCCTGAGCCACCACACCGATAGCTTTGAGAGATTGAACAGAGCGTTGGGACTGGCAAAAGGCACGCCATTGTCGGAACGAATGGCAAGTGGCAGCCCGCGGTCGCGGAACAGCCGCTCAAAGGCCGTTATGGCAGGTTCTTCGCGTGTCGAGTCCAGAGCTTCGCAGAGCAGCAGGAAGCGCGAGGCATGGTCGGTGACGGTCAGCGGATAACAGTATCGGCCATTGCCGAGCTTGAACTCGCCTTTGAAGTCAGCACACCACAGATCGTTCGGGGATGCGCCCGCGCGCCGCATCTGTTCCTGCGCGACGGACGATCGCTCTACGATGCGTTCGGCGCGGGCTACACATTGTTGCGGTTCGACCCGGCGATGGATGTGACACGGCTGCAATCCGCAGCAAGGGAGCGCGGCATGCCGCTCGCGCTGGTCGATATCGCGCCAGAGGATGCGAACGGCGAGTATGCTGAAAAGCTGGTGCTGGCGCGGCCCGATCAGCACATCGCGTGGCGCGGGCAGGCCGCGCCCGACGATCCAATGGGCTTGCTGGCGCGGATCATCGGCGCTGCGGCGTAAGGCGACTTCAAACGGACGGCCTGGCGGCGAACGCCGCCAGCTGTGTTGCAAGAACAAAAGCACACTGAGGAGGAGAACGTGTTTCACGTTGCAAGGCGCCGCATCCTGCCCGTGCTGACGGCTGCGACTTTCGCCCTGTTGCCGCTGGAGGCGGGCCGCGCCGCCTATCCGGAGCAGTTGATCAAGATCATCGTGACCTTCCCGCCCGGCGGCGGCGCCGACACCGTGATCCGCGCGCTCGAACCGCTTGTCACCGCCGAGCTCAAGCAGAGCCTGGTCATCGAGAACCGCGCGGGCGCCGGCGGGAACATCGGCATGGCCGCGGTCGCGCAAGCCAAGCCCGACGGCTATACGCTCGGCGTGGCGCCGGCGGGTGCGCTCACGGTGAATCCGCATCTCAATGTCTCGATGCCGTTCGAGCTGAAGGATCTCGCGCCGATCACCCTGCTTGCGGAAATTCCCTTCGTGCTGGTCGCATCCGCGAATGTCCCGGCGCACTCCACCGCGGAGACGATTGCGCTCGCCAAGGCCAAGCCGGGCGCGCCGTCGATCGGGCATGGCGGCAACTCGACGGCGATGCATCTGACCGCCGCGCTGTTCACGCAGAAGACCGGGACCGCCATGGAGTTGGTCCCGTATCGCGGGACCGCGCCGGCGACGGTCGATGTTCTCGCAGGCCATGTCCCCTTCGCGGTGCTGGACATTCCGTCGTCGCGGCAATTGATCCTCGACGGCAAGCTCAACGCGATCGGCGTGTCCTCGGCGCGCCGCCTTCCGTCCTTGCCAGATGTACCGACGCTGGCAGAAAGCGGAATCGCCGGTTTCGAATCCGTGGGCTGGTTCGGGCTCGTTGCTCCCGCCGGCACGCCCGCGGAAGTCATTGCCAGGCTGAGCGAAGCCTTCACCAAAGCCCTGAAGGATCCCTCGGTGGCGGAGAAGATCAGGACCCTCGGCGCGGAGCCGGCACCCATGGCGCCCGAGCAGTTCGGCCGCTTCATTCAGAGCGAAAGCACGAAATGGGGCAAGCTCATCAGTGAGGCCGGCATCAAGGGAAACTAGACACGAGACGGTGACGCTGCACGTTACTGTGACACTGGGGCAACGGGCTCCTCGCCGTCATCATCTTCAGCGCTCGCTGCCGGCGACACGCGTGGCCGCGCGGCGGTTGGCCTGAGGCTGAAAGCCTCAGGCCTGTCCCAGCACCGTTCGCGCCTGCGCGCTCTTTGCGAATTTCTTCAGCGGCATCGGCTTGCCGAACAGAAAGCCCTGCACGAGGTCGAAGCCGAGCTCGTTGGCGGCGACGAGGTCGGCGCGGCTCTCGACGCCTTCGGCGATGGCGCCGACACCGTAGCCTTGCGCAAGCTCGACGATGTGGCGGCACACCGTGCGCTTCAGCCGGTCATCGCCGCTGCCGGTGACGAAGTGCCGGTCGGCCTGCAGCTTGATGAAGGGGATCTTGCCGAGGTCCATCAGCGACGGCCAGTTGGCGCCGAGATTGGCGATCGACAGGCCGATATTGTGCAGACGCACCTCGCGGGCGACCTCGACGAGCAGATCGAGGTCGCGGATCGCCTCCTCGCTGTCGATCTCGATCGTCAGTCCGCCGAAGGCCGGATGCGTCGGCACACGGCGGCAGAGATCGCGCACGGCCTGCGGCTCCTTCAGGTAGGAGGCCGGCAGGTTGATCGAGAGATCGACCGGGCCCTGCCGCTCCAGCAGATAGTGCCAGTCCTGCACGGCGCGCTCGATCACGAATTCCGACAGGCTGCGCAGATGCGGATCGTCCGCTTCGGGAATGAAATAGGCGGGCGGCACCACGCCCCAGGTCGGATGCCGCATCCGCACCAGCGCCTCGGCGCCGCTGCGGATCAGCGTCCTCGCGTCGATCTTGGGCTGGTACCACAGCTCGAGCCAGCCGGCATGCAAGGCCTCGCCGACATGCACGGCCGGGCTCGGCGCCGGCTCCTCCGGCAGCAGCATCGCGACGCGGTCGCGCAGCGTCTCCGCGGCAAAGGGCGTGGTCAGCGGCGGCAGCATCGCAAGACCGTATTCCTCGCCGACCTGCTGCACGGCCCTGACGATGATCGACTCGCGCGCGCCGACGGCGAGGACCTTGCCGTCGAAGGACTCGCGCACCAGCGTCTCCAGGAATTTCCCGGGCTCGATGCCGTCGGCGGCGATGCCGAGCAGGATCAGGTCCGGCAATTCGCGCGTCAGCACGGATTGCAGCTCCTCCGCGCTGGCGCATTCGCTGGTGACGAAGCCGAGGTCCTCCAGCACTTCGGCGAGGAATGCACGCAGGTGGCGCTTGCCGTCGGCGACGCAAGCGCGCGGCGTCATCTTTCGCCGCCCGAAGGTTTTGGGCCTTCGTCCGGCGAGCTCAACAATTTCATCGTTCATCGCAAACCACTCCCGTTCCGCGAACGGTGTTAGCGACGGGAGCAGTTTCAAATATGGAGAGCTTCGGCCGATTGTTGAATTATCTGGGTAACGTTAAAGCGCGCACCACGTCTAAAATTGTCCGGATCTCGTTGGAGAAGTTTTTACGCCTCACCTCGCGTGACGGCCGCGTGACGCCGTCATCGCGGAAGAATCTCGAATGATGCGACTAGCCGCTGGCGCGAGGTCGGTGTCCTGCAATAGGACGAGCCCGTTCGCGGTTCGCCCAATTGAATAATGGACGCCCTCAATTGCTTGTGGCCTTGTCGTGTTGAGCCATCCCGACCGCCTTGTAGTCGTAGGTCGGATAGAACTCGGTGCGGTACGGACCCCATGCGGTATCCTCGATCACGCGATTGACCTCGCGCAGCCGCGAAGGGGGCAGGCGCAGCGTGACGACCTGGCCGATGCCCATCACCACGTACCAGCTCACGACCTCGATGCCGGGCGGCGGAAACGCCTTGCGGAAGCCCTGCTTGTCGAGCTGAGCATTCAATTCGCTCAAGGGACGCCACTGGTCGTGCTTGAAGAAGATGGTGAGCAGCACCGCATTGTCCGCGGTCGGCGCCGCATCGCCCTGCGGCGGCGACGTCTGCGCCATCGTCGTCGATGTCAGCGCCAGCGCGACCGTCAGCAGGGCAGCCATCGTCAACGTCCGTCGGTTCGATCTCATCGCGGATTCCTTCCCATGCTCGTGCGATGGACTGGAGCATAGAAGCGACGCACGCAGCGGGAGAACTCATAATCGCGCGATGCGCGCATGTTCCGCCGCCGCCCGTGACGGTTCTGCGACAATTCGGGCGGGCGAGACGGCGCGCGTGTGAACCAGATCACATATGCATTGCCGCAGCTGCGCTATTGCTCAGCTCAGCCGATGGTGGGCTGTGTTTGGGATTACAGCTATGTCGATGCGGCGAATGATGTATTGGTGGTTCAGGTTCGTGCTGTCAGGGCGGTTTATGGATCGCTTCCTGTGCCTGCCGCGTTAGCGCGCTGCGCAACGTGGCCCTCTGCCGCCGAATCCCGATCTAGGTCTGTCCGATCAATTTGCGAAACGCCGCCGCGCCGTCCTGCACGGCGTCGCGCCCCTTCCAGGCGAGATAGGAGAGCTTGCCGCCGAGCGTGTCGTGGCTGCGCAGCCGGCGCGAGCCGAGGATGTGGCCGACATTGGCCGGGAAGCGGCTCACCTCCGCGGACACCAGCGCCGCGATCGCGTCCATCAATCGCTGGAGGCGGATGCCCCATTCGCTGGCCTCGATGCCGTCGATGCAGACCTTGAGCGCATGTTCGGTGTCGTAGATCTCGGTGAGCAGGTCGCGGGCGACCAGCACCCGGTTGTGACGGAGTGCCATCCTGAGAGCGAGGCGCTTGTCGTCGAGCCGGTCGAGCACCATGTGCACGACACAGGCATAGGGCGTGGCGGCGACGTGGGCCGCAGCCTTGCTCGCGGCGGGCCGTGTGGCAAGGCGCACCAATTGCCAGGACGTCTTCAGCCGGCGCGCCACCAGCGCCAGCGCAAAGGGCAGCGCATCCGGGTGAGATTTCTTGAAGGCATCGAGCTGCGCGGTGATCCTGGCCACCAGGCCGTCGTCGAACTTCGCGATCTTCTCGGGCAGCTTTTCGTTGAACTTCGGCAGCGCGTCGCCGGCGCGCAGCACATGCTGCATCTTCCTCACGTCGTCGAAGGCGGTGCGCGAGGCCGTGTACTGCGCGAGCTTGCCGCGGGCGAGTTCGGTGCTCTCCACTGATGCAAGGGTGTTCTCGAGCACCTTGACGACCTTGATCTGGAAGCTCGACGCGATCTTTTGCACTTCCTTCGGGTTGTTGGCGGCGACCTGGTCGTTGATCGCCTTGATGTAGTCGCGCGCCATGGTCGGCAGCAGGTCGCGGCAGATCCACTCCCAGATCGGGGTCAGGGTGTTGCGCGAGATGCGTCCCGCATTGGCATGCTCGGGCGCGCCATCGATCAGCAGCAGCTCGAGCGGGGCGAAGAAATAGCGCGAGGGGCTGGCCGCGCGCGCCTGGGTCGATCCGTCCTTGCGAAATTCGGCGCGCAGGCGGGCCTGAACCTCGGCCGAGCCGGGCATGTCGATGCCGCACAGCTCGAGCCGCTCGAGTTCGCTGAGCAGACAGCTGCGCGACAGCGGCGTCAGCCTCTGCAGGAATTCCGACAGCCGATCGATCTCGTTCATGGCACGCAATCTTCCGCAACGATTCCAGCAGGCTGACCAGCCCAATGCATGGAGGCATTTGCGCGCTCGCAATCCTGCCTAGAGAAGCAAGTCGCCGTTAATTAATCCGTAAAACCTGGGGCCGGGGCGTCCGGGCCGGGGGCGACCAATCGGCGAGACTTGGCCTGTTTGCCCGGGATTTGGGCGAAGTTCTCAACCCCTGCATGGTCGAGACCTGCCGCGCGCAAGCATAAATTGTGCCCATGCCCACGTTTTAGCGCAAAACTGACAAAATCACCGTAATCATACGGAGCAAAAAGTTAACCACAGACCGACCCCGGTTCCGCTAAACAGGTCACATGGGGTCACAGAATGATACGGCCGCCGATTCGCGGCCGTCGGAATGGTACGACAGCAGCACCGCTCCGGCTGAAGAGCTCGATTTCGTCCGCCTGAACGCCGTCCGGGCCAAGGCAGCCGACGAAATGGCGGCCGCCATCGCCCGCGAGCTCAACGGACCCCTGACTGCGCTCCTGCTCTACATGGGCGAGATCAAGCATCACAGCGATCAGCTCGCGCCTGTCACGGCCGACCGCGCCTATCTGCAACGGGTGGTGGAGAATGCGCTGACGCAGACCGAGCGCGTCTGCGGCCTGGTCAAGCAGCTTGCCGGCCCCCACAAGGGTGCCCCGCCGATTCCGTCCCGGATCGAAGACGCAGAATCGAACGCCCCGCGCGCACCGCAAGCCCGGCGCGTGCCCAGCGCCGAACCGATGGGCCTGTCGGGCCAGAAACGGCTCACCAAGCGCGAGCGCGAGGTGCTTCGCCTGATCAGCGAGGGGTGTTCGAACAAGCAGGGTGCGCTTCGGATGCAGATCAGTCCGCGCACGTTCGAGAGTCATCGCGCCGAGGCGATGCGCAAGCTCGGTGCGCGCAACACGGCGGATCTCGTCCGGGCGGCGCTGCTGCATTCGATCGACTGAGGTTCTTCTCTTGCGCTGCCGCCGGTTGTGCGGGGGCGGGAGAAGCCCGATCGCGGTCAGAAACAATCTTCTGTGAAGGGACGTGCGCGCGATGTGGGCCGCAGCGGCTTGAGGTCTTCCTTCGGCGCATTCGGGATGATCGTGATGGTCCAGCGCGGAGGGCTCGATTCCTGTTCCAGCACCGAGCGTACGAAGCCAGTCACCGTCGAGTCGCCGGACTTCACGGTCGCCATTCGACCGTTGAACTGAGCGATGCGGAAGCGACGGACCTCCTTCTGGTCCGCAGTCTCATAGGTGAACATGGAAACCCTCCTGGTTTCCCGCGACTATCGCCACCTATGATTAGTCATCTCTAAAAATCGCAAACCGTAGAAGTACGGCGGGTTTAGCCCGCGCTTTAGCCTTGCGGCTCCTGCGCACGCGCGGCGGCGTAGGCCGCATCCATCCGGTCCAGGAGATCGCGGAATTCGGTCTCTTGAAGCGTCTCCGCAGTCTTCTCCAGCCGCAACGCCAGCGCCGCGAGCCTGACATAGCCGAACGTTCCCGCCGCGCTCTTGAGCGAATGCGCCTCGCGCGCGATTTTGCCGTGGTGCTGCCAAAGCGGAAGCGTGCGAAACAGCTGCAGACGCGCACAGGTCTCGCTCCAGAACACGGCGCGCACCTCGCCGGCGCCGTCCTCGCCGATCTCGCGCACCAGCGCCGCGTATGCGCCCGGCTCGCGTGCGGGCTCGAAATCGAAGGTTCCCTGCGCGGGTGCAACGGTCACGTCAAACATGGTCTCGCCCTGGTCACGGTTCACCGGTCGCGCGGCGCATGCAGCGCGCGACTCGCCCCCGTGTCTACGGCGTCGGAATTTCAGTTCCGGTAGTGGGACCGAAGGTGTTTGCAGGCCGCCGTTAGCCGCCGGTTTACCACGTGCCGCTCAGCGCTGGCCGAGCAGGCGGTCGTACTGGGCCTTCACCGCGCCGTAGCACTCGCAAGCCGTCTGGCGCAGGCCGTCCAGGTTCAGGATCTGGATGTGCCCGCGGCTGTAGTGGATGAAGTTGGCATGCTGCAGGGTGTTGGCCACCAGCGATACGCTGTTGCGCCGCGCGCCGATCATCTGCGCCATCGCCTCCTGGGTCAGCAGCAGCCGGTAGTCGCCCGACAGATCATGGGTGTGCAAGAGGCAGCGCGACAGCCGCGATTCCACGGGATGGGCGGCGTTGCAGCCCGCGGTCTGCTGGACCTGCGCGTAGACCGCCAGCCCGTGGCGGGTGAGAAAGGTGCGCAGGGTCCCGCTCTGGTCGGCCGCGGCGCGCAGCCGGTCGAGATCCATCACGGACGCGGTGCCGGGAACCAGCACGATCGCCGTATTCAGGGCGCAGGCATCGCCCATGGACGAGAGCGCGCCGAGCAGGCTGTCGCGGCCGATCATGGCGACCTGCACATGCTCGCCCTTGGCGAGCTTCACCACCAGCGAGATGACGCCCCGATGGGGAAAGTAAGCGCGCTTGAGCGTCTCGCCGGCCGCGACCAGCACGGCCTCATGCGGCAGCTCGATCGTGCGCAGGTACGGCCGGAGCAGTTCATAGTCGCCCGCCGACAGCGCGGACAGGAAACCGTTGGAAGGGCGCACCATCGTTTCCAAAGCTGCCTCCCGTCTCCTCATCGGTCAGTCGCGGCGAGCGAGATTGCTCCCGGCGCGGGTAAGTTCCATCATGTTCACGTCGGGATATATTGGCAATTGGGACAAGATGTCCGAGTGCAGCAATCGCGCCTGCGGTGCTGTGTTCACCGCAGCATGCAGGTGACTGCGCCCGGCTCGCGTCACTGCCGTGCTCCGAGCAGGCGGGAATGCGAGGCCTTCACCGCCGAATAGCAGTCACAGGACGTCGCTTTCAGCGCGGGCAGATCGACGATTTCGATTTGTCCGCGGGTGTAGCGAATGATGCCCGCCCGCTGCAGCGCATGCGCGACCATGGAGATGGCGTTGCGCCGCACCCCCATCATCTGCGCCAGCGCTTCCTGCGTCAGCGGGAGGCTTGCGCCGTCGGACAGGTCGCGGGCTCGCAACAGCCAGCGCGCCAGCCGCGCCTCGACCGAATGCAGCGTATTGCAGAGCAACGATTGCTGCGCGTGTGCAAGCAGGACCTGCTCATGGCGCACCATCAGGTTTCGAAACGACGGGCTTGCAGCGGCGATCTTCCGGAATGTCGCGGCTTCCAGCGCAGAAGCAGTGCCCGGGAAGAGCACGACCGCATCCGTCGGTGCGATGCCGTCGGCAAGCGCCGCGCCGCCGCCGACGACGCTGTCGCGTCCCAGCGTCGCAACCTCGATCGTCTGCCCTTCGGACAAGCTCACCAAGATCGAAATGGAGCCGCCGTGCGGGAAGTAGGCGTGTCTCAGTGCGGCGCCGGCCGCGCCCAGGACAGATTGCCTGACCATTTCGACGGTCGCCAGATGGGGGCGCAGCCGGTCGAGATCTGCGGCGTCGAGCATTTGCAGCAACTGATTGGGTGGGCGGCCGCTCGCCGTCATGCAGGATCAATCCCAATGCGCTCAAGCTACGATCGAAGCCGCGTCAAGTTGCAAGCAAGATAGATCTTATCCTAGAGGTTGTGGTAATGTCCATAACGGGCAGACACGCCGGAGCGTGTGCGGCGGAACTAAGAGTTGCGTTCTGATTCGCGCACGCGCTTGGCGCATCGGTCCAACGGCGCCACTCGGGAAGAACCTGCAGGGGGCCTCGATGAGCCGGAAGCTTTCGGTCGGCGGCAGAGATCGGTTGTCAATGCCATCGGACGTCGGGCGATCCGCGCAGCCTCCTTTGCCAACCAATTTACATGAACCATCAGCGATTGCTTCGCGCCAGTCCGTGACACCGCATGTAAGCGTTCGTTGACCCTAAATGCCGATCCTGCGGACTTCAGCAGAGCACGACGCGCTGGCCATCTGAGCACCCGCGATTGCCCGCGAGCCGCGCCTATCGTCCCCAAGAGTCGGACATTTTCGCGCACATCGTCCCGCCTTTCCGGACACGTTTACCCAACCTCAATCGTCGTCACCTCGCGCTGCGGGTTTTGCCGAAAAGCGGTTGCCGTGTGCGGCCGAACCGCAAACTTGTCTTCAATATCCGTATTAGCACGGAGGATGAAATTAACGGGACCGTGAAAGGGGTTGTCTAACGATCTAGAGGCTTCCGCCGATTCCAGGCTTGGCGCAGGCCTCGAAGTCCAGCTCAGTAAGGCGTACCCCATGGATGATCTGTTGCGGGAGTTTTTGACGGAGACCAGCGAGAGCCTGGACACCGTCGACAATCAGCTGGTGAAGTTCGAGCAGGAGCCGAACAACGCCAAGATCCTGGATAACATCTTCCGCCTGGTCCACACCATCAAGGGCACGTGCGGCTTCCTCGGCCTGCCCAGGCTCGAAGCGCTGGCGCATGCCGGCGAGACCTTGATGGGCAAATTCCGCGACGGCATGCCGGTGACCGCCGAAGCGGTGACGGTGATCCTGTCCTCGATCGACCGCATCAAGGAGATTCTGGCCGGCCTCGAGGCGACCGAAGCCGAGCCGGAGGGTACCGACCGCGACCTCATCGACAAGCTGGAAGCGATGGTCGAGCAGGGCATGGCGGCCATGTCAGGCTCGGCGCAGCCGATGCCGGCCGCCGGGGCCGCTCCCGCCGTCGAGGCGCCGCCGCTGGCGCCGGAGGCCCCCATTGCCGCGCCGGCCAAAGCGATGACCACGGGCTCGCTGGTCGAGCAGACCCTGGAGCGCCCCTTGCGTCCCGGCGAGGTCTCGCTCGACGAACTCGAGCGCGCCTTCCGCGAGACCGCGATCGAAGCCCCGGTCCCCGCGCCCGCCGCGCCGGCGCCGGTCGCCGCGGCCCCTGCCGCGAAGCAAGCTGCAAAGCCCGCCGCCAAGGAGAAGGCCGCGCCGAAGAAGTCGATGGCCGACGAGACCGCGAGCGAGGGCGACCGCGTCGCCAACCAGTCGATCCGCGTCAACGTGGATACGCTGGAGCATCTGATGACCATGGTCTCCGAGCTGGTGCTGACCCGCAACCAGCTGCTGGAGATCTCCCGCCGCAACGAGGACACCGAGTTCAAGGTGCCCTTGCAGCGCCTCTCCAACGTCACCGCCGAGCTGCAGGAGGGCGTCATGAAGACGCGCATGCAGCCGATCGGCAATGCCTGGCAGAAGCTGCCCCGCATCGTCCGCGACCTCTCGAGCGAACTCGGCAAGCAGATCGAGCTGGAGATGCACGGCGCCGACACCGAGCTCGACCGCCAGGTGCTCGATTTGATCAAGGACCCGCTCACCCACATGGTGCGCAACTCCGCCGATCATGGCCTCGAGACCCCCGCCGAGCGCCTGGCGAGCGGTAAGGGCGAGCAGGGCACCATTCGCCTCTCCGCCTATCACGAGGGCGGCCACATCATCATCTGCATCGCCGACAACGGAAGAGGCCTCAACACCGAGAAGATCAAGGCCAAGGCGCTCTCGTCAGGTCTCGTCACCGAGGCTGAGCTGGAGAAGATGTCGGAAGCCCAGATCCACAAGTTCATCTTCGCCCCGGGCTTCTCGACCGCGGCCGCCATCACCTCGGTGTCCGGCCGCGGCGTCGGCATGGACGTGGTGCGCACCAATATCGACCAGATCGGCGGCACCATCGACATCAAGAGCGTGGCGGGCGAAGGCTCCTCCGTCACCATCAAGATCCCGCTGACGCTCGCCATCGTCTCGGCGCTGATCGTCGAGGCCGCCGGCGACCGCTTCGCCATCCCGCAGCTCTCGGTGGTCGAGCTGGTCCGTGCCCGCGCCAACAGCGAGCACCGCATCGAGCGCATCAAGGACACCGCGGTGCTGCGCCTGCGCAACAAGCTGCTGCCGCTGATCCACCTCAAGAAGCTCCTGAAGATCGACGACGGCGCGGCCTCCGATCCCGAGAACGGCTTCATCGTGGTCACGCAAGTCGGCAGCCAGACTTTCGGCATCGTCGTCGACGGCGTGTTCCATACCGAAGAAATCGTCGTGAAGCCGATGTCCACAAAACTCCGTCACATCGACATGTTCTCCGGCAACACCATTCTGGGCGATGGCGCGGTGATCATGATCATCGACCCCAACGGCATTGCCAAAGCGCTCGGCGCCGCCGGCTCCTCGGCCCATGACATGGGCGACGAGAACGGCGCGCACCACATCGGCTCGGGCGAGCAGACCACCTCGCTCCTCGTCTTCCGCGCCGGCTCCTCGCAGCCCAAGGCGGTCCCGCTCGGCCTCGTCACGCGCCTCGAAGAGCTGCCGGCCGACAAGATCGAGTTCAGCAACGGCCGCTACATGGTGCAGTACCGCGAGCAGCTGATGCCGCTGGTGGCCATGGAAGGGGTCACCATTGCGAGCCAGGGTGCCCAGCCGATCCTGGTGTTCGCCGACGACGGCCGCTCCATGGGCCTCGTGGTCGACGAGATCATCGACATCGTCGAGGAGCGCCTCAACATCGAGGTCGGCGGCTCCAGCCCGGGCATTCTCGGCTCGGCCGTGATCAAGGCCCAGGCCACCGAAGTGATCGACGTCGGCCACTTCCTGCCGATGGCGTTCGCCGACTGGTTCACCCGCAAGGAGATGAAGCCGTCGATGCATTCGCAGTCGGTGCTCCTGGTCGACGACTCGGCCTTCTTCCGCAACATGCTGGCGCCGGTGCTCAAAGCGGCCGGCTACCGCGTCCGCACCGCGCCGACCGCGCAGGAGGGCCTGGCGGCGCTGCGCGCCCAGAGCTTCGACGTGATCCTGACCGACATCGAGATGCCGGACATGAACGGGTTCGAGTTTGCGGAAGTTATCCGCTCCGACAACAACCTCGCCGCGACGCCGATCATCGGCCTCTCGGCGCTGGTGTCGCCGGCGGCGATCGAGCGCGGCCGGCAGGCCGGCTTCCACGATTACGTCGCCAAGTTCGACCGCCCCGGTCTGATCGCGGCGCTGAAGGAGCAGACCGCGGGCGCCGCCGGCGCCTCGGAGCTGAGCCGTGCGGCGGCCTAACCAGCGGGATCAGGAGATACGCTTATGAGCAGCAAGACCCAGTCCGGCGGAGGCGCCATGGTCGAATACGTCACCGCGATGATCGGCGGCCAGCTGTTCGGCCTGCCGATCTCCCGGGTCCAGGACGTGTTCATGCCCGAGCGCGTCACCCGCGTGCCGCTGTCCTCGCGCGAGATCGCCGGCGTCCTCAATCTGCGCGGCCGCATCGTCACGGTGGTCGACATGCGCTCGCGTCTCGGCCTGCCCAGGGACGAGGACGGCAAGACCCCGATGGCGGTCGGCGTCGATCTGCGCGGCGAATCCTATGGCCTGCTGATCGACCAGATCGGCGAGGTGCTGCGCCTGCCCGAGGACGGCAAGGAAGAGAACCCCGTCAATCTCGATCCCCGCATGGCCAAGCTCGCCGGCGGCGTCCACCGCCTCGACGGTCAGCTCATGGTCGTGCTCGACGTCGATCGCGTCCTCGAGCTCGAAACCAAAGTGCAAGTGGCAGCGTAAGCCAACGAAAACATCGAAGCCGGAGAACCAGAAATGAAAACGTGTTTGGTGGTCGATGATTCCAGCGTCGTACGCAAGATCGCGCGCCGGATCCTGGAAGGCCTCGAATTCCAGGTCACCGAGGCCGAGGACGGCTCGAAGGCGCTCGAGATCTGCCAGCGGCAGCTGCCCGATGCGGTGCTGCTCGACTGGAACATGCCGGTCATGGACGGCTTCGAGTTCATGGGCCACATGCGTCGCTTGCCCGGCGGCGACCAGCCCAAGGTGGTGTTCTGCACCACCGAGAACAACGTGGCTCATATCGCTCAGGCGCTCAGCGGCGGCGCCAACGAGTACATCATGAAGCCGTTCGACAAGGACATCATCGCCGACAAGTTCGCTGAAGTTGGTTTGATCCCGGTCGGACAAGCCATGGTCTGAGTGTGTCTGGCCCAAAGTGTTTGGGCCAGAGTGTTCCAGTACAGCTTTCCGAGAGGCCATCCGTGACCCCGACCGAGTACGAGTATCTGCGTAAGTTTCTGAAGGACAATTCCGGTCTCGACCTGTCCGCAGACAAGCAATATCTGATCGAAAGCCGCCTGCTGCCGCTCGCCCGCAAGGCCGGGCTCTCCGGCATCGCCGAGCTCGTGCAGAAGCTGCAAGCCGGCTCGCGCCAGCTGATCACCGACGTGGTCGAGGCCATGACCACCAACGAGACCTTCTTCTTCCGCGACAAGGTCCCATTCGATCATTTCCGCGACCACATCATGCCGGAGATCATCAAGGCCCGCGCCGGCAAGCGCAGCGTGCGGATTTGGTGCGCCGCCGGCTCGACCGGGCAGGAGCCCTATTCGCTGGCGATGTGCCTGAAGGAGATGGCCGCGGCGCTCACCGGCTGGCGGGTCGAGATCATTGCCACCGATCTGTCGCAGGAAGTGCTGGAGAAGGCCAGGGCCGGTGTCTACAGCCAGTTCGAGGTGCAGCGCGGCCTGCCGATCCAGATGCTCGTGAAGTATTTCAAGCAGACCGGCGAGACCTGGCAGATCAATCCCGAATTGCGGGCGATGATCCAGCACCGGCAGCTCAACCTGCTGCATGATTTTGCCCAGCTCGGGACGTTCGACGTCATCTTCTGCCGCAACGTGCTGATCTATTTCGACCAGGACACCAAGATCAACATCTTCAACCGTCTGGCGCGCCAGATCGAGCCCGACGGTTTCCTGGTGCTTGGCGCGGCGGAAACCGTGGTCGGATTGACCGATACGTTCAGGCCGATTCCGGACCGGCGTGGCCTCTACAAGCCGAACGAACCGCGTGCTGCGGTTGCCAAGCCGGCGCTCGCCGGCGCGGCGGCGCGCATGGCGGTGATGGCAGGACGATAGGCATGACCGAGGATGGCAAGGGCGCCGAACGCGTCACGTTCAGCCGCGGCTATGATGTCTGCATCATGGCCATCGACGGCACCTGGCGTCGCGACTGCAAGCTCAACGCCATTTCCGACACCGATGCGGTCCTGACGGTTGAAGGCTCGATCCAGGGGCTGAACCTGAAGGAGTTCTTCCTGCTGCTGTCGTCGACCGGCCTTGCCTACCGTCGCTGCGAGCTGGTGCGGGTCAACGGCGCCGAAATGGACATCCAGTTCCTGCGCGGCAAGAACCGCAAGAAGCGCGGCGCAGCCGGCGGTCACGACGCGGCAGCCTGATCCGGCACGCCCAGCTCTTTCCGCCAGTTACTTTATATTTGCTGAAACATCCGGATGAATTTGCCGCAGCGGTTTTACGGGGCCGAAGCGCGCGCCGTGTATCCATTGCCCGTCTCAATCTCAGGATCCGGCAATGCCCAGAAGTTCCCTCTCCCCCGTCACATCGAACCTGCCCGACGTCGCCGAGCGGCGTGCACTTCAGCTCCTGGTCGTGGACGACGACGCCACGCAGCGCAGCCTGATCACCGTCGCCGCCAAGCAGGCCGGCCACGAGGTCACCGTGGCGCCGTCGGTGGCCGACGCGATCGAGAAGCTCCGCGCAGCGCGCTTCGACTGCGTGACGCTGGATCTCGTGCTGGAGGATGGCGACGGCATCGACGTGCTGCGCGAGATGGCCGAGGCGAAATTCGCCGGTGCGGTGATCGTCATCAGCGGCATGGACGGCAAGCGCCGCAGCGCCGCCCGCAGCTTTGCCCGTTCGGTCGGGATCGAGCTGCAGAGCCTGCCGAAGCCGCTCGATCTCGCAGCCCTGCGCATCAGCCTCGCCAATCTCGGCAAGACCGCGATGGGACTGCCGGCGATTCACACCTGGGGTGGTGTCGCGACCGACGCGATCGTGGAGCGGCACCGCGCCTGACTCGCGGAGCTGCCATGCGGTAGATCGCGGCAGACAACGCGCGATTGCGGCTTACGCGGGATTATCCGATAACCACAGCTGCTGCAGGGCGCGGTCGAGCTCCGCTCGGCAGGCGTTGAGAGCGGCGCCTGCCGTGGCAAAACGGGGCGTGACGTCGTCGAGCACGAAGATCTCGGTGGAACCCGCGGTAGCGCTGTCGTCCTTCGGCTCCATGTCGTCCTCGGTCATGGCCGCGTCGATCAGACGCATACTGAGGTCGATGCGCGCGATCAGAGAGCGAAGTTCGGCTGCGATCAACTGACGGCTGTCGGTATCAGCCATCGCGGCGAGCGGGGGCGCGCCTGCGTAATTTAGCATGGATATTCTCCGTCTCCCGCAATAAGGCACCCACCCGCTACTTGTGCGTTAAGTCCATGTCCCGTACAAATACGGGTGGGCCGAATCCGCGCCGAACGCCATAACGGGAGGCGCGGACGCGAGTCCTTCATGCCAACTGGATGTGTGGCACATGGCCGAACAAAGCTCTCGCGGTGAAATCTTCGTAGTCGATGACGACCCTGCCGTTCGCGACACCTTGTCGATGGTGTTGAAGGCGGCGGGCTATGAGGTGATCTGTTTTGCGGACGGTGCAGCGCTGCTGTCCGTTGCGCGAAACCGCACACCGGCAGCGATCCTGCTCGACGTGCACATTCCCGGAAAGTCGGGTCTCGACATTCTGAGGGAGCTGCACGGCGAGGATTACCCGGCGCCCATCTTCATGATCTCCGGGCAGGGCGACATCGCCATGGCGGTGAGCGCCATCAAGAACGGAGCGCTCGACTTCATCGAGAAGCCGTTCCGCGGCAGCGAGATCGTCGGTCGTCTCGACGAGGCGATCGGCGCTTATGCACGCCGGCAGGCGGAGAACGCGTCGCCGAAATTCGGCTCGCTGCATTTCCCCGGACGCGAGCCGTTGACGCGCAGGGAACGTGAGGTGCTCGAGCAGTTTGCCTCCGGTGCCTCCAACAAGGAGGCCGGCCGCACCCTCGGCATCAGCCCGCGCACCATTGAGGACCACCGCGCCAACATCATGAAGAAGCTCGGTGCGCGCAATGCCGCCGACCTGATCCGCATCGTGATGACCGCGGCCCAGCGCGCGTCGTAGCCTTTACGCGAGATGTCGTAGCCCGGGTCAGCGAAGCGACACCCGGGACTGCCGGCGCAGGATGTCGCTTCGCTCATCCGGGGCTACGGTGCCTCAGCCGTCAACGCCCTGCGGATGATCCGCGCCAGATCCGACTTGCGATAGGGCTTTGCCAGCAGCAGAACACCGGAATCCAGCCGGCCGTGATGGATGATCGCATTCTCGGTATAGCCTGACGTGTAGACCACCTTGAGATCGGGGCGCGTCTTCATCATCTCGTCGGCGAGCTGCCGTCCATTCATCTTGCCGGGCATGATGACGTCGGTGAACAGCAGGTCGAAGCATTTTCCGGCGGCGACGATCGCGAGCGCCTCCGCGGCGTTCGCAGCCTGCAGGGTGACGTAGCCCAGCGCATGCAGTTGCGCGAGCACGTAGTCGCGCACCAGGCGGTCGTCCTCGACCACCAGGATCGTCTCGTGTCCACCCTCGATCGTTGCGGGCGTCACGCCGTCGCCGACTACAGTCGCGGTCTGGCCCGGCGGCAGGTACATCTTGATCGTGGTGCCGTGGCCTTCCTCGCTGTAGATCTTGATGTGGCCGGCGGACTGCTTCATGAAGCCGTAGACCATGGAAAGCCCGAGCCCGGTGCCCTTGCCCGGTCCCTTCGAGGTGAAGAAGGGATCGAACACCCGCGCCAGCATGTTCGCCGGAATGCCGGTGCCGGTATCGCTCACGGCGATCAGCACGTAGTTGCCGGGCCTGATATCGTTGACGCTGGCATAGACCTCGTCGAGATAGGCGGTGCCCGTCTCCAAGATCAGCTTGCCGCCGCCGGGCATGGCATCGCGGGCATTGAGCGCGAGGTTGAGGATCGCGGTGGTGAGCTGGTTGGGATCGACGATCGCGACGCAGCTCTCGTCCTCGAACACCGATTCGATCTGGATCTGCTCGCCCAGCGTCGGCCGCAGCAGCTTGGCGGTGTCGACGATCAGCGAGTTGATGTCGATCTCGCGCGGCTGCAGCGGCTGCTTGCGCGCAAACGCGAGCAGGTGCTGGGTCAGCTCGGCGCCGCGTCCGGCCGCCTCGTCGATCATCCTGGTGATCGTCGCGAGCTCGGGTTCCTTGGCCACCGCTTCGCCGAGAATTTCGATCGTCCCGGTGATCACGGTGAGGATGTTGTTGAAGTCGTGCGCCACGCCGCCGGTGAGCTGGCCGACGGCCTCCATCTTGTCGGCGTGGCGGATGCGCTCCTCGGCCGCGATCTTGTCGGTGAGGTCGCGGTAGAAGACGTTGAACAGGATGCCCTCGCGACGCTTCAGTGCCGTGACGCTCAGCTCGGCCTTGAACTCCGTGCCGTCGCGGCGGCAGCACATCAGCTCGCGGCGGCGGTTGATCATCTGGCCGTCTCTGGAATCGAGGTAGCGCGCAAGGCCTTCGCTGAACTTGTCACGGTCACCGGGAGCGACGATGAGTTCGATCGAGCTACGGCCCAGCGCTTCGTCGCGGCGCCAGCCGAACAGCTCTTCGGCCCGCGAGCTCCAGTTCAGGATGATGGCGCGCTCGTCGGTCTGGACGAAGGCGTCGAGCGCGGTCTCGACGATGTTGCGCGCGAGCTGCTCGCTCTCGCGCAGGGATTCTTCCGCGAGTCTCGCCTCGGTCATGTCGCGGCCGACGAAGAAGAAGCGCTTGGCCTTCTCGGACCAGTTGCCGAGCCATGACAGCCAGACCTCATGCCGGTCCTTGTGGAAGCAGCGGGTGTCGCCGAGCTTCGGGTGTTCGCCACGCCTGAGCGCGCGCATCTCCTCCTGGGATCGCTTGAGATGCGAGGGATGGACGAAGTCCGCGCCGCTGCGGCCGATCATCTCGTCCGGCCGGTAGCCGAGAATGGCCTCGCAGCTCGGGCTGACCTGCACGACATGGCCCGCCGGGTCCATGATCATGATCAGATCCTGCGAGGCGTCGAAAAGCTGTCGCCGCTCCTCGAGCTGCTGTTGCAGCGCCCGCTCGGCCCGTCGCGCCTCGGTGAGGCTGCGCGCGACTCCGGAGGCGCCGACGATTTCGCCCGACGGCCCCTTGATCGGTGAGAGGCTGAGCGAGATTTCGACCGGCGTGCCGTCCTTGCGCAGGCGTATCGTCTCGAAGCGTTCGATCGGCTCGCCCCGGGCGATCCGTCGAAGATAGTCCTTGCCCTGCTCGCGGCGGTCGGGCGGCACGATGATCGCGGTGGATTGCCCGATCGCCTCGCTCGCCGCATAGCCATAGAGACGTTCGGCGGCGGGATTCCATCCCGTGATGACGGCATCGAGCGATTGCATGACGATCGCATCGTCGGATGATTCGACGGCCGCGCTGAACAATTGCTCGCGCGCCGCATGATGGCTTCGTGCCGCCTCGGTGCGGCGATGCTCCCGGATCTCGCGTTCGAGCGCGGCCGTCTTCGCCTGCGTCTCCTCGACCATCCGGGCAAAGGCCCGCGCCAGCACGCCGGTCTCCCCGCTCGCGTCGACGGGAATGTCCGCGGGCCGCCCGCTGCCGATTGCCTCCACCGCCGCGGTCAGGCGCCCGATCGGACGAGTCAATGAGCGCGCCAGCAGCACCGCGAGCGCGGCCGCGGCGAGCACGGCAAGAATCCCGACGAGAAGGGACGTCTTTTGAATGGCAGCCGGCACGCGACCGAAGACGGACGGGGGAACGGTCACGATGATGGCGACCCACTCCTTGCCCGCGAGCAGCGCCGGCGCGATCGCCGCGCCGCTCGGCCGGCCTGACTCGTCGGTTGTGAGCCGCGTGACTAGGTCCGGCGTGCCGGCCAGCGCCGACAAGAACGGAAAGTCTTTGCGCCAATCGGTGGGGTGGCCGCGCAACGAGCCGAATTCCTGCGTCCGGTCGGGATGGACGAGATAGTCGCCGCGCGAATTCACGACGTATATCTCTCCTCCCGGGCTCCTGGTCGAGCGGACGCGGTCGAGCGCGGGACGCATGTCGATATTGGCGATGACGATCCCGAACGGCTTGCCGTCCGACGTGAACAGGGGCATCGCGACGCGAAGAGTCGGGATGTGGAGGCCCGTCGTGCCGCCCTGGCGGGTGGCAAGATCGATGGACGAGACATAAACCTCGCCGGGTGGCAGCCGTATCGTTTCCTGAAAATAGGCTCGCTCGCTCTTGTGCTCCAGTTCGCTGTCGGGGACGATCCGTACCGTTCCATTCGGGCCGGATCGATCGACGCGGACCAGCTCGCGCTGGTTATCGTCGAGACCGATGACGCGAAACTGCGCATAGCTGGGTTTGGCCTCGATCTCGGCTACGAGCCGCGCCGCGATGCGCTCGCGCCAGGTCTGCTCCGAAACGCCGTCGGTAGGGTCAATGCCTCCACCGAGGTGGGCGCGGATCAGGCCGTTGATGGCTGCGGCGGAGCGATAGCCGGTCAAATCGCCGCGAGCGCCGGCGACGTAGGATTCCAGATTGGTGGCCAGCAGGCGTGACTGGGCCTCGACCCGCTCCAGGACTCGCGGAATGACCGCTTGCGTGATGTTGCGATAGCCCAGCCAGCCGACGGCGCCCACGGTCATCGCCACCAGCAGGATCATCGCGATCGCCAGCCGCGTTGCGAGCGTCATGCGGACGTTCGCAGGACCTGCCGGACGGCCGCGCCTGCTCCGGTCCGGTGCAGAAAGGAGGGGCTCGTCATCGGCGGCCGGAACTGACATCGGATTCTTCCGGCTCGCTCGACTTCAGGCAGCCATCGACCGCGGCGAGCAGCGCGTCGGGCCGGAACGGCTTCTGAAGACTCGCCACCGCGCCGAGCCTGGTCGCCATTTTCAGGAAATCCGGCTCCGCATAGACGTCCGGCGTGATCGAGCGCCCGGAAACGACGATGATAGGAGTGCCGGGGGCCAGCGCCCGGATGTGGCGCATCGTCTCCAGCCCGTCCATGGCGGGCATGAAGATGTCGAGAAACAGCAGGTCGAACGGGCTGGCCTCGAACAGCGCAAGCCCCTTGTGGCCATCGCCAGCGACAGTGACGTGATGGCCGGCCCTTTCCAGAAGCAGCCGGACGGTGATCTGCACGGCCGGGTCGTCATCCACGATCAGGATGTTGGCCACGTCAAGAATCCTCCGGGTCGCATGGAACGTTCCAGCGACCTCAAATCACAAATGCGAAATTGTTGCGCGGATTCTGGCTGCGCCGCAAGCGCCTCGCGTTTGCTCCGACTGCCTTTCCTGCCACCCCGGAGAGACCATGCCTCGCAGATCATACGCACTCTTGCGTGCATATGAGGCGGAACCTCGGACAAGGCCGAGTTCGCGCCCTTCACCCCGTCGGCTATCCGGCGGGAGATCTCGCAGAACGTCCAGATGGCGGCATCGGGAACGCAGACGCTGGCAACCAGCATCGGTGCCGTCTCCGGCGCCATTGCAGAAACCAACCGCTCGCCCGACGACGTGATGGGGGCCGCGAACCAGGTATCGGGCGTGGCCGAACGCCTCGCCACCTAGGCCCGGGCCATCTCTCAGGCTGTGCACCGGTCCGGTGGACCGGCGCGACGGCGACGATGCCGATGATCGCGGCCGGAAAGGCGACTGCGTGGTTTAACGCAGAGCAGCATTAAGCCACCGGCCGCGGGCTCGTTCGAACCTCTCCCGCTTGCGGGAGAGGTCGCGCCGAAGGCGCGGGTGAGAGCTGTCTCCTCGTGGGGAGTCTCACTGCGGAAGCGCACCCTCTCTCCAACCCTCTCCCTCAAGCGGGAGAGGGAGCCCACGTCTGCCGTCTCGCTCAAGGCGGTCTTCGCCGGGCTCTTGACGGTGATCATCATCGGGCTCTTTGTCGAGAACCTGATCTTCCGCGCAATCGAGCGGAACACCGTCCAGAAATGGGGCACGCAGTCATGACCAAGAAGAAAACACCCGATCAGCTCCGCAGCGCTCGCTGGTTCGCGCCCGACGATCTCCGCTCGTTCGGCCATCGCTCCCGCACCATGCAGATGGGCTACGCGCCCGAGGAGTGGAAGGACCGCCCGATCATCGCGATCCTCAACACCTGGTCGGACGCCCAGCCCTGCCACATGCACTTCAAGTCGCGCGTCGACGATGTCAAGCGCGGCATCCTGATGGCCGGCGGCCTGCCCCTGGAATTGCCGGCGCTGTCGCTGTCGGAATCGCTGCTCAAGCCCACCACCATGCTCTATCGCAATTTGCTCGCGATGGACGCCGAAGAGCTGCTGCGCAGCCATCCCGTCGACGGTGTCGTGCTGATGGGCGGCTGCGACAAGACCACGCCGGCGCTGCTGTTGGGCGCGACCTCGATGAACATCCCGGCGATCTACCTGCCGGCAGGTCCCATGCTGCGCGGCAACTGGAGGGGCAAGACGCTCGGCTCCGGGTCCGACGGCTGGAAGTACTGGGACGAGCGCCGCGCCGGAAAGATCTCGGAAAAAGACTGGCTCGACATCGAAGCCGGCATCGCCCGCAGCTACGGCACCTGCATGACCATGGGCACGGCTTCCACCATGACCGCGATTGCTGAGGCGATCGGCATGACCCTGCCCGGCGCCTCCTCGATTCCGGCTGCCGACGCGAACCACATCCGCATGGCCTCTGAATGCGGCCGCCGCATCGTCGAGATGGTCTGGGAGGATCTGACGCCGAAGGTGATCCAGACCCGAAAAGCCTTTGAGAACGCGATTGCGGTCGCGATGGCGATGGGCTGCTCCACCAATGCGATCATTCATCTCATCGCGCAGGCCCGCCGCGCCGGGCAGGACATCGGGCTCGACGATTTCGAGATCGCCAGCCGCAAGGTGCCTGTCATTGCCAACGTGCGGCCGAGCGGCGATGCCTATCTTATGGAGGACTTCTTCTATGCCGGCGGCCTGCCGGCGCTGATGGGGCAGATCAAACAGCATCTGCATCTCGACTGCGTCACGGTAACAGGCAAGACGCTGGGCGAGAACATCGACGGTGCCGAAGTGCACAATGCCGACGTGATCCGCTCGGTCGACAATCCCATCTACAAGGAAGGCGCGCTCGCGGTGCTCAAGGGCAATCTCGCGCCTGACGGCTGCGTCATCAAGCCGAGTGCCTGCGCGCCGCGCTTCCTCAAGCATACCGGGCCGGCGCTGGTGTTCGACGACTATCCTTCGATGAAGAAGGCGGTCGACGATCCCGATCTCGACGTCACCGAGGATCACATTCTGATCCTGCGCAATGCCGGGCCGCAAGGTGGCCCGGGCATGCCGGAATGGGGCATGCTGCCGATCCCGACAAAACTCGTGAAGCAGGGCGTGCGCGACATGGTGCGCATCTCGGACGCGCGCATGAGCGGCACCAGCTACGGCGCCTGCATCCTGCACGTCTCGCCCGAATCCTACATCGGCGGCCCGCTGGCGTTGGTGCAGAACGGCGACCGCATCACCCTCGACGTCGCAGCCCGCACCATCAATCTCGATGTGCCCGAGGCAGAGCTCGAAAAGCGCCGCGTCGCCTGGAAGCAGCCCGAGCGCCGCTTCGAGCGCGGCTATGGCTGGATGTTCACCAAGCACATCAAGCAGGCCAATGACGGCTGCGACTTCGACTTCCTGGAGACGGATTTCGGCGCGCCGATTGGCGAGCCGTCGATTTACTAGCAACCTGTCATTCCGGGGCGCCGCGAAGCGTCGAGCCCGGAATCCATAACCACGATCGGGAGTATGGATTCCGGGCCCATCGCTTCGCGATGCCCCGGAATGACGAGAAAAGAGAGCACTACATGTCAAAACTTTCCGAAGCCACCCGCAACAAGCTCAAGTCCGTCTCCACCGCCACGGTCGCCACCGCGCTGTTCAAGCGCGGCCTGCGCATCCAGATGATCCAGGATGTGCATCCCGTCGGCCCCGGCCAGCCGACCATGGTCGGCGAGGCCTTTACGCTGCGCTACATGCCGGCGCGCGAGGACCTCAACACCATCGACGTCTTCAAGGACCGCTCGCATCCGCAGCGCAAGGCGGTGGAGGATTGCCCGCCTGGCGCGGTGCTGGTGATGGACAGCCGCAAGGATGCGCGTGCGGCCTCGGCCGGCGCGATCCTGGTGACGCGGCTGATGAAGCGCGGCGTTGCCGGCGTCGTCACCGACGGCGGCTTTCGCGATTCCGCCGAGATCGCCAGGCTCGGCATTCCCGCCTACCATCATCGCCCGAGCGCACCGACCAATTTGACGCTGCACCAGGCGATCGAGATCAACGTCCCGATCGGCTGCGGCGACGCGCCGGTGTTTCCCGGCGACGTCATCCTCGGCGATGCCGACGGCGTCATCGTGATCCCCGCTCATCTCGCCGACGAGATCGCCAGCGAAACCTTCGAGATGACCGCGTTCGAGGACTTCGTCACCGAGGAAGTCGGCAAGGGCCGCAGCATTTTCGGTCTCTATCCGGCGACCGATCCGCAGACGCTCACCGATTTTGCGGCGTGGCGGAAGAGGAACGGGAGGTAGTCACTTCGCCTCCCCGCGTGCGGGGAGAGGCCGGAATGCGCGCTGCAAGCGTGGATTCCGGGCGAGGGGGCTCTCCGCGCAGTCTGTCTCTCACCGTGATTGCGGAGGCAGCCCCTCACCCCGACCTCTCTCCGTAAGAAACGGGGGAGAGGGAGATCAGGCCTCCGCCATTCCCGCCGCCCACAGCGCGAACGCATAGACGATCGCGACTTCATCGAGCCGGTCGAACCGCCCCGACGCGCCGCCATGGCCGGCGCCCATGTTGGTGCGCAGGAGAACCGGGCCGCCGCCTTTCATGGTGGCGCGCAGGCGCGCGATCCATTTGGCGGGCTCCCAATAGGTGACGCGCGGATCGGTCAGGCCGCCCATCGCCAGGATCGCCGGATAGTCCTTCGCCGCGACATTGTCGTAGGGCGAGTAGGACAGGATGGTGCGAAAATCCTTCTCGCTCTCGATCGGGTTGCCCCATTCCGGCCATTCCGGCGGGGTCAGCGGCAGCGTGTCGTCCAGCATGGTGTTGAGCACGTCGACGAACGGCACCTCGGCGACGATGCCGGCGAACAATTCGCCGGCGCGGTTGGCGACCGCGCCCATCAGCATGCCGCCGGCCGAGCCGCCATGGCCGACGATGCGTTTCGCGCCGGTATATTTCGCATCGACCAGCGCGCGGGCGCTGGCGGCGAAATCGTCGAACGTGTTGGTCTTCTTCTCGCGCTTGCCGTCGAGATACCAGCCCCAACCCTTGTCGGCGCCGCCCCGGATATGGGCAATGGCGTAGACGAAGCCGCGATCGACCAGCGACAGGCGGTTGGCGTTGAAGGAGGCGGGCATCGCCATGCCGTAGGAGCCGTAGCCGTAGAGCAGCAGCGGCGCCGTACCGTCGAGCTTGAGCCCGCGGCGATGGAGAATCGAGACCGGAACCTCGGCGCCATCATGCGACTTCGCCATGATGCGCGTGGTGACGTAGTCGGCCGCGTTATGGCCTGACGGAATCTCCTGTCGCTTGCGCAGGGTGCGCGTGCGCCTGACCATGTCGTAGTCGTAGACTTCCGACGGCGTCGTCATCGACGAATAGGCAAAGCGCAGATTCGTCGTCTCGAATTCGTAGGAGCCCATCGTATCCAGCGAATAGGCCGCCTCGTCGAAGGCGATGGCGTGCTCTTCCTTGCTCGCGAGATCGCGGATCACGATCGACGGCAGCGCATTGGCGCGCTCCAGCCGCACCAGGTGGCCGGCATAGAGATCGAGATCGATGATGTAGATGCCGGGACGATACGGGATCAGGTCGCGCCAGTTCGCCCGCTCGGGCGAGCCAAGCGGCGCGGTGACGATCTTGAAGTCTATGGCGTCGTCGGCGTTGGTGAGGATGAACAGCTCGTCGCCGCGATCGGCGAGCGAATATTGCACGCCTTCCTCGCGCGCTGCGACGAGGCGCGGCGGCGCTTCGGGATTTGCGAGATCGATCAGCCGCTGCTCGCTCGTCTCGTGGTCGCCGCCCGCGATCACGCAGAACCGGCCGCTGGTGCTCTCGTGCAGATGGGTGAACCAGCCGGCGTCCTGCTCCTCGTAGACCAGCGTATCGTCGGCCTGCCTGGTGCCGAGCTTGTGTCGCCACACTTGCATCGGCCGGTGATTGTCGTCGAGCTTCACATAGAAGAAGCTCTTGCAGTCGGCGGCCCAGACCACCCCACCGTCGGTCTCCTCGACGAGATCGTCGAGATCCTTGCCCGTGGCCCAGTCGCGCACGCGGATCGAGAAATATTCCGACCCCTTGGTGTCCGCGCTCCAGGCCTGCAGCTTGTGATCGTACGAGTGCCGGCTGCCGCCGAACTTGAAATATTTGTGGTCTTTTGCGAGCGCATCGCCGTCGAGCACGATCTCGCCCTCACCGCCGTCGCGCGGCATGCGGCCGAACAATTCGTGCTGCCCGCCTTCGCGGAACCTGCGGAAATAGGCAAACGGCCCGTCCGGCGACGGCACGCTGGAATCGTCCTCCTTGATTCGTCCGCGCATCTCGCCGACCAGCGTCTTCTGCAGCGCCGCGGTCTGGCCGAGCAGGCTCTCGGTGTAGACGTTCTCCTCGTCCAGATATTTGCGGATGTCCGGATCGAGGACCTTGGGGTCGCGCAGAACCTCTTGCCACTTCGCGTCCTTCAGCCAGGCATAATCGTCGGTCACGGTGATGCCGTGCCGCGTGAAGGAATGCGGCCGGCGCGGGGCGACGGGGGGCTTCGAAGGTGTGTTGGCTTGTGTCACTCGGTCCTCGTTCAGGTACGTGTCGCGGCGTCGCCCTTCTTCACCTCTCCCCGCCTGCGCCCCCTTGCGGGAGAGGATGGCTCTGCGCGGAGCGGCGAGACGGGTGAGGGTATCTGTCCGCAAGCCCAACTCGCTCTTGCGTTCGCGGAACAACCATCTGGCGCTTCGCGCCACCTTCTCCCACAAGGGGAGAAGGAAGAATAAGCGAGGCCTTCGCAGAGACCGCGCCTTACGCCGCCACCTCCTCACCGAGATACGCGACCGCTGCTTCCAGTCCGCCCTTGCCGTGCGGGATCTTCAGCGCATTCAATCCGATCTCGATCACGCCGAGCGTGCCGAGCAGCATCGGCGCATTCACATGGCCCATATGGGCGATGCGGAAGGCCTGTCCGGAGAGGTCGCCGATGCCGGTGCCGAGCACGACGCCGCACTTGTCCTTGCAATAGCGTTGCAGCACTGCGGGATCATGGCCGTTGTTCATGGTCACCGTGGTCACGGTGTTGGAGCGCTCGCTCGCCTCCGCAACGTTGAAGCCGAGCACCTGGCCTTCCGACCACATCGCGACCGCGCGGCGCGCGGCTTCGCCGAGCAGGCTGTGGCGGCGGAAGGCGTTTTCCAGCCCTTCCTCGTGCAGCATGTCGATCGCCTTGCGCAGCGCGAACAGCAGATGCACCGGCGCGGTGCCGGCATATTTGCGATAGTTCTCGGTGCCCTCGCGCTCGCTCCAGCTCCAATAGGGCGTCGACAGATCGGCCTTCCTTTGCACCTCGAGCGCGCGCGCATTCGCCGCGACGAAGCCGAGGCCGGGCGGCGTCATCAGGCCCTTCTGCGAGCCGGACATCGCGACGTCGACGCCCCATTTGTCCATCTCGAATGGCATGCAGCCGAGCGAGGCAACGGTGTCGACCATGTAGAGCGCGGGATGGCCGCTCGCCTTGATCGCCTTGCCGATCGCCTCGATGTCGTTCTGCACCCCCGATGCCGTGTCGACCTGGACGACGACGACCGCCTTGATCTTGTGCTCCTTGTCGCGGCGCAGGCGTTCCTCGACCTCGTGCGGCCGCACCGCGCGGCGCCAGTCGCCCTTGAGCACCTCGACCTCGGCGCCCATCAGCGCCGCCGCATTGCCCCAGCCGATCGCGAAGCGGCCGCTCTCCAGCACCAGCACCTTGTCGCCGCACGACAGCACGTTGCTCAGCGCCGCTTCCCAGGCGCCGTGACCGTTGGCGATGTAGATGTAGGACTTGCCCTTGGTCGCAAACAGCTTCGAGATGTCTGCGAGCAGCGTATCGGTCAGCTCGTGCATCTCCCTGGAGTAGATGTCGATCGCCGGACGATGCATCGCCCGCAGCACCTCGTCGGGCATCGTGGTGGGCCCGGGGATGGCCAGAAATTCCCGGCCCGCGCGAACGGTCATTGCTGTCGGTCCTTGTTGCTTGAGAACAGGATGGTGTCGTTGATTCACGCTTTTACGTGGCGCTGGGAGCCAGGAAAAGCCCGGAAAACGCAGGTCTGAACTGGGTTATCTCTTGGTCTCGCGGCAACCGGCGGCTTCAGCCTCTTCCACCGAGCAGAACCAGCGGGTGCCCTTGCTGATCTTCATCTTGATCTGGGTGTACCAGCGGCTGGTCGGCTGGTGATAGATGCACTCCCCGGCGCTGTTCACATTGCCCTTGATGGTGCAGTCGGGCGAGGGCGCGACCGGCCCCGAGGCCGAAGCGAGCAGCACGGCATGCGCGCCCTCCGGCGGCTTGGTGGCGCCCAGGATGGCGGTTTTCTTGTTGCGCACGCGCCAGTCCCAGGGCGCGATGAAGGCGCCCTGCCACATGCCGGCTTTTGCCTCGCGCGCGGCGACTTCATCGGGTTCATAGTCCTTGGAGACGCGGGTGTAGGCCAGTGCCCAGCCGTTGCGCACCAGCCATTTCTGGATGTCCTCGCCGCCGACCTCGCAGCGCGCCACGGTGCGACCGCGCCGGTCGATCGCGCGGGTGTGGCAGACCCAGGTCTTGCCTTCGGTGTATTTGGCGAGCTCCTCGCGCGCCGCCACGCCACAAGTCCAGCGCTCGCTCTTGGTGTTGAGACAGAGCTGGTCGGACGACGGCGCGTCGATGCCGCCGAGCCGGACCCGCGTATTGCCGATCACGACCGAATCGCCGTCGCGGACCTTTGCCGTGCCGGTGATGTCGGCGGCCTGGGCGAGCGACGGGGCGAGCAAGGACAGCGCAATCAGGAATTTTCGCAGCATGCCGGTCCGGTGTTCAGGAAATCTCGATAAGCCGCGCAATTGTGGTCGGCTTTTGGCCGCGCGGCCAGCATCCGCCTAACGGACGGGCTTTCAACTTCCCGTCATTGCGGCTCTCTCTTACCCTTCCCTGGAGCGGGAGGGTAAGATGATCACCCCCGCGCCATCGCCCGCTTCGCCACCGCCAGCCCCATCAGCACGAAGGCCGAGGTTACCTCCGGGCCGCCGACCAGGATCCGCGTCGGCGTCTTCATCTTGTTCCATTCATAGGCGCGGAACGGGCCGCGGCGGCCGCCCTCGCCGATGGCATCGATGATGACGTTCAGCGCCGGTGCGAAGGCACGCGGGTCGGCGCCGAGATGGCCGAGCGCGATCAGCGCCAGTGCGGCGTCGAACACGTTCATCTCCGCGCCCATCAGCTCTCCCTTGACGTAGGTGAGCACGCGGTGGCGGATGAAATCGAAATCGCCGTCCGGATCGATCGCCGCCTGCGCCGCCAGCGGCAGCGCCAGGAACGCCGCATAACAGCGGCCGAAATAGGCGCTGTAGAGCTCGGGCAGATAATAGATGTGCGAGCGCGGATTGGCGAAGGCGCCGCTCGCTGCCAGCCGCTTCTGGAAGCCGATGATCCGCTGCACCGTGGCGAGCCGTGTCGGTGTTTCCAATATTTTCCAGCGCGTCAGGTTGCGGAAGCTCACCTCGAGAATGTCGAGATTGAGCGTCGGATCGAGATCGTTGCCGTAGGGCCGCTCGCCCTTGAGATTGTCGATCCAGGTGGCGACGCCGCCTTCATAGTCGATATTGTCGTTCAGCGGCACGGTGACGCGCGGCGCGTTGACACCCGCACGCACCTGATAGCCGCTGTAGAAGTCGAGCAGCGGCTGGTCGATGATCGCATCAAGGCAGCCGGCCTGCGTCGCCGCGGAGATCGAGCATGCCGTGGTGTCGCAATCCGGCACGTAGACGCCGAAGCCGAGGTCCTGCTTGATCTGGGCGAAGAAGCGGGAAAAGCGCGGATGCGGCGCGGGCGCGAGCGCGGTGATGACGTTGAAGCGCGCGCCGCCCAAGCCCTCGACTTCCTCGCGGCTGATGTTGACGCAGAAATCGACCATGTCGGCGATGGCGCGCTCCGCAGCGATCTTGTCGCCCGGCGAGGCGAGCCCGGTCTCGACATAGCCGAGCAGTGCCTCGATGAAGAACGCATCGTAATAGGCCGAGCGGTGGCGGATCTGCACCGGCTCCCACATCGGCTCGGCGATGCCTTTCCAGGGCGGATTGACCACGGCGCGCGCGTGCGAGCGCGCGATGAAGACGCGGGCGAAGTTGAACAGCAGGGAGGAGTTCTTGTAGCCGCGCGCGTTCAGCCCGGTCAGCGCCATGATCAGCTCGCGGCCGCGGCAATCGGGGTCGCCGATCAGGTTGAAGGCGGCATAGGTCGGCAGGAAGCCGTTTCGGCGGTACGAGCCGAGCAGGTGCTGCGCGCAGTCGCGGATCACGGCGTCGATCTCAGCGGGCTGCGGCATGGTGCCGGTGAACATCGCCGGCGGCGGCTTCGGGTGATCGAGCGCGATGCTGTCGACGAGATCGGCCACGGGCTGGCCGACCGCCGCCCAATCCGGCTCGGCATCATCGCTTGCGCGCGTGAGCGCCTCGCGCAGCCGCGCGAGCCTCGTCTCGTCGCGCAGCTCGGGCAGTCCGGCCCGGCGGAGCAGCATCCGCAGCGCGGGATTGCCCAGCGCGGTCTTATAGAATTTTGCCAGATGCGGATCGCCGCTGGTGCTGGCCGCCAGCACGGGATCGCAGACCTCATAGAGAGAGGGACCGTCCTTCCGCGCCGTCAGCGCCCGGCAGGCGGCGCCGGCAAAATAATGAAAGCTCATGAAATACCTGGTCGCGGGGCCTTGCCCGGAAGCGGGAGCGCGCACGCGTCCGCCCACCACCCCCTGCAAGTCTTTGAAAAGCTACCCGGATTCGCAGGAAAAACAAATGTGATGGACGTCACGGACATAACCGGCCGAGGCCCGCACGATGAGACCCCCGGGAGGGGTACGGGGATGCCATAAACCGAGAAATTCGACCCGGAAAATTAGCAAATAGCTTCAGAGGCTTAGCTCAAATTTTGGACGATCTATTGCCGGCAGGGCGATATCCGGTTAAGGGTTTGTTTGGTGCGGCGCCGCAAATTGCGCGCAATTCGGGGGCGCTCCCCGGCCGATCCCTCAAACCCAAAGACGCCATCGCGCTACTCAAACCAGTGTGCGCGCGCTTGGCCGGTCTTTGGCACTGACAGGAATGAACCGAGATGAATGTAAGGCAGCTCGACATTTCCCGACGCACCATCGCGGCGGCCGCAGCCCTCATCGGCACGGTGTCGCTGGTGATCGGCGCCCATGCTGCCCTCAACATGCGGGCGCTCGATGCCGCCAAGGCCGTTACGACCGACCAGATCACCGGCTCGGTCGGCCAGACCTCGCGTCTCGCCCTCGTCATCGGCAATGGACATTATCCCGACGCCAGCGCGCCGCTGACGCAGTCGATCAACGACGCTCGTGCGCTGTCCTCGGCGCTGCGCAAGAACGGCTTTGACGTCGACATGGTGGAAGACGCGACCAGGGACGACATGGTGCGCGCCGTCAATCGCCTGAAGTCCCGGATCAAGCGCGACACCGTCGTCATGCTGTTCTTCGGCGGCTTCGGCGTGCAGGCGGGGCGCGAGAGCTACATGCTGCCGGTCGATGCCGTGATCTGGAAGGAAAGCGACGTCCGCCGCCACGGCGTCTCCATCGAGGGCGTGCTCGAGATGATGAAGGAGCAGGGCGCCAAGGCCAAGCTCGTCGTCGTCGACGCCTCGCGCCGTAACCCCTATGAGCGCCGCTTCCGTTCCTACAGCCACGGCCTCGCGCCGATCAGCGCGCCCGAAAATGCGCTGATCCTGTCCTCGGCCTCGCCCGGCAAGGTCGTCGACGACGCCAACGGCGAGCACAGCGTGCTGGTCGGCGAGCTGCTCGGCAATCTCAATGCGCAGAGCGGCAGCGCCGAAGCCGTCTTCAACAAGACCCGCGTCGCCATCTCCCGCGCCTCCGAAGGCGGCCAGGTCCCGACCGTGTCGTCCTCGCTGCTCGAGGACGTGCAGTTCGGCGAAGCCGGCGGCTAGTTTTTCTTTCGGCAATCGCAGCTGCCTCTCCACCCTCATTGCGAGGAGCTCTTGCGACGAAGCAATCCAGGATTCCTCCCCGGACAGACTCTGGATTGCTTGTGCGCCAGGCAAGCTGGCGTGGTCCAACCGGTGGAAGTCCGGTCCGGGTAAGCGGTAGCGAGCGCCCGGTAGTGAGTGTTGCGTGGCCGTCGGCAACGGCGGCTGCGAAGCGTACACAACGATGCTGTGGGGTGGGCTATTGAGCCGCGAAAGACAGAAACTCGCAGAGGCCGAGCCGGTAAGCAACGTCGAAGGCAACATGTGCGGCGCCGTTATGCGAGGCGCTGACGCTCTGCCGTGGTCGAAGACCCCATCACGCAGCAAAGGACCGCGTCGGAACCTGGGAGGTCCCGCATCTGACCGATGGCAACATGCCCCCAAGGTCCGCATCGGGAAGGCGAGGAGCCAAAGCCGATGACGAACGGATGCGGGAAGTCGGACGCGGCCGTAGTAGCGTCGAAGCCTGCGAACGAAGCGGAGCGATCCGCGGAGGAGTTGGTGGAGCGAAGGGCCGCGACCAAGGGGAATGCGGACCAGCAAAGCACGCCCCGGACGCCGAGCCGGACAAGCGTGACACAGGCGTTGGAACGCATACGGCGAACTGCAAGGGAAAGGAAGAAGGAGAGGTTCACTGCGCTGCTTCACCACATCACGCCTGAACTGCTCGAGGCGGAGTTCTTCGCGCTGAAGAAGCATGCCGCGCCGGGTGTGGACGGAATGATGTGGCGGGACTACGAGCAAGACCTCAAGGCCAATCTTGAGGACCTGCATGCTCGTGTTCACCGGGGAGCGTACCGGCCGCAGCCGTCGCGGCGGGTCCATATCCCGAAGCAGGATGGGCGGCAGCGACCGCTGGCGATTGCGTCCCTCGAGGACAAGATCGTTCAGCGGGCAACCGCTACGGTGCTCAACGCGATCTACGAGGAGGACTTCCTCGGGTTCTCGTATGGGTTCCGGCCCGGGCGCAGCGCGCACGATGCGATGGATGCGCTGCTGGTCGGAATCGAGAGCCGGCGGGTGAACTTCATTGTTGACGCCGATATCCGCTCGTTCTTCGACATGGTGGACCAGGAATGGCTCATCCGCTTCGTCGAACATCGGACCGGCGACCAGCGTATCATCCGTCTGATCCGCAAATGGCTCAAGGCGGGTGTTCTCGAAGAAGGAACGGTCAGGGTCAGCGAACAGGGGACGGCACAAGGGGCGGTGATCTCGCCGCTGCTTGCCAACATCTACCTGCACTATGCCCTCGATCTGTGGGCCGAACGCTTCAGACGGCGCGAGGCCGCGGGTGACATGATCATCGTGCGCTACGCTGACGACTTCATCGTCGGCTTCGAGCATGAGAATGAGGCCCGGCACTTCCTCGAAGAATTGCGCAAACGGCTGCAGGAGTTCGCGCTGTCACTGCACCCTGAGAAAACCCGGCTGATCGAGTTCGGACGTCATGCGGAGGACAACCGCAGGCGGCGCGGGCTCGGCAAGCCGGAGACCTTCAACTTCCTCGGCTTCACCTTCATCTGCAGCCGATCCAAGCAAGGCAAGTTCCAGATCAGGCGCAAGTCTCGCAAAGACCGCATGCGGGCGAAACTGCAAGCCGTGAAGCAGGGAATGCGACGGCGTATGCACCAGTCGGTGCTCGAACAGGGCAAATGGCTGCGGCAGGTCGTTACCGGGTACTTCAACTACCACGCGGTACCGACCAACAGCCGAGCGCTCAGCGCCTTCCGCTACTTCGTCACCGAACAATGGAGGCGGATGCTTCGGCGCCGCAGCCAGATTGACGGGACCACGTGGCAGCGGGTCGCGCGGCTTGCCTCCGACTTGCTCCCCAAGCCACAAATCCTCCATCCTTGGCCCCGAACACGCTTCACCGCTACTCACCCGAGGTGGGAGCCGTATGCGGGAAAGCCGCACGTACGGATCTGTGCGGGGGGCGCCCAGCAATGAGCGTCCCTACCGCGACCGCTGCGCTCGCAATGACGATCGTGGCTGCTACTTCGCCGCTTCCGCGCTCGCCATCGCCGGGCGCACGGGGTCGCCTTCGCGCAGTAGCGCGCCGGCGCGGGCGACGACGACGTCGCCTTCGTTGAGGCCGTCGCGGACCTCGATATTGCCGCCCGACATCAACCCGATCTCGACGCGCTTGGTCTCGACGCGGTTGCGGCGGATCACCTGCACCACGGTTCCGGCGGACGAATATTGCACGGCGGTGAGCGGCACCGCGACGTTGCAGCTCTGGCCGGTCTTGATCAGCGCGCGCCCGCTCGCGTTCAGCAGCAGCCGCTTCTGCGAGGAGATGCCGATATAGACCATGCCCTGCTGGATGTTCGGCTCGACGGTCGGCCCGATGCGGCGCACCTTGCCTTCGAGGTCGCCGGCGCCGGCGATACGCACGCTCGCCGGCTGATTGACGGCGAGCTTGCGCACGTCGGTGGTCGCGACCAGGCCGACGAGATCGTATTCGCTGCGCGCCACGATGGTGAACAGCGCCTCGCCCCTGGCCGAGGCGAAATTGCCGATCTGGGCGGTGGAGGTGGCGATCACACCGGCCACGGGCGCGGTGACCTGAAGCGTGCCACCTTCGGGCAGCGCGAGGCGCGCCAGCACCTGACCGGCCGTGGTGGTATCGCCGGCTTCCGCCAGCACCTCCGTTACCTTCAGGCCCGGACGTTCGGGCCGCACCGAGCTTTCCTCGCGCGCGACGATGGTGCCGGTGGCCTCGACGATGTCGGAGAAGCAGGATTTTGCGACCTTGAGCACCGTGACCGCCGGCCCCTTGGGCGCATCGTCGTCGGCGGCAGGCGCGCCTTGCACGCCGAGGACGAACACTCCGGCGACGGCGGGAAACAGGCTTCGAACGACGGAACGGGGCAGACGGCGCATTGGAAATTCCACGGGGGCGATGCCTCCAACCGATAGCAGATGGCGGGAGCCCGGACTACGGCAGCGTTGTCTCGGAGCGGGGTGCCACGCCGCCCGGGCTGGCGCGGCAAGTCCTTGATTAGTCGCTGGATTGGGAAACAGGTTCGCTCCCGGCAAGCCGGCCCCCAAGGGTGCCAAAGGGGACAGCTCAGCTCCGGCGCTCGCCGAGCAATCTGCCCGTGGAAGTGTCGATCAGGTGCAGTCGCGTGCAGGCCGGGCACGCCACGGAGACGTGCGTGCGGTCGCCTGGCCCGACCTCGAGCCGATGCTGCACGTTCATGCCGGTCTGCGGGCATTTGAAGAGGATATGGCGGTCCATGACCGCCATATGATGGCAACGCCGGGTCCTGCGAAATTGCGGATGATTACGTAGGTCCGTCGCGGCCCTCACGGCAGGCCCAAAAACTCCACCCAGTTCGGCTTCTTGCCGGTGGGGTAGGATTTCAGCCTGGCGAGCGCGCCGCTGCCCTGGTCGATCGCATAGACGGTCATGCCGTCGGAGAGTTCGCCGACCGCGGCAAGGTAGCGTCCGCCGGGATCGATGTTGAAGCCGCGCGGCTGCTTCTCGGTCAGTACGCTGCCGATCGTGGTCAGCTTCCCGCTAGACGCATCGACCTTGTAAGCGGCGATCGTGTTGGTGGTGCGCTCGGAGGCGTAGAGGAAGCGCCCGTCAGGCGTGATGTGGATGTCGGCGGCCCAGGGTTTTCCGGTGAACCCTTCAGGCAGCGCCGTGGTGCGCTGGATCTCGTCCCACGCGCCGCTCCTGGCCTCATAGGTGAACGCGGCGACATCGCCGTTCAGTTCGTGCAGGAGATACACGAACTTGCCATTGGGGTGGAACACGAAGTGCCGTGGCCCCGATTTTTCCGGCAGCTTGTAAGCCGGCGGATCGCTCGGCGTGAGCGCACCGGTGGTGGGCTCGAACGTAAAGCTCAGCACCTGGTCCGAGCCGAGATTGGTCGCGAACACGAAGCGGTTGTCGGGTGACGGCAGGAAGGCGTGCGCGTTCAGCCCGGTCGGGATCACCTGCGTCGGCGCGGCCACGACGCCGTTCGCTCCGAGCGGATTCACGGCGACCTTGCTGCCGCCATAGGAGGCGCTGAACAGCACCTTGCCGCCGCGGTCGGTGGCGATGTTCGCCATGCTGTCGGCGAGCGGTCCGTTGCCGACATGGCTGAGCTGGCCCGTCTTTTCGTCGATCGAAAAGCTCACCGCCTGGAATGGCTGCGAGCGGACGCCCGCAATCAGCACGCGGTGGTCGGGCGTGATCGCGAGCGGCGTCGAGGAGCCCGGTTTCTCCACCCCGGTGAAGGCGGCGGTCTGCACGGGTGTCATCTCGCCGTTCTCGGCCAGCTTGAACACGCTGATATCGTTGCTGTCGGCATTGCCGACATAGGCAAAAGTCTCGGCCATGCCGGCACGGGCTCCCAAAGTGAGGGCAAGAAAGGTGAGCGTGGTGGCGATCGCAGCGCGAGGTGTTCTGGCTGCGATGCAGCGTGTCGAACTCGACATGGGCGTTCTCCTCGGGACCAAGTGTTGCCGTTTTGCCGGAGAGGATAGCGGGCAGCCCGTTGCCGCACCAAATTCCAATTGAGATTGATCGATACCGGAATTGTATCGGTCGCACCGGTGCGGCTATCGCACCGCCGCCGTCAAATCGCGGGAGGGCAGATGCGGGCCGGCCGGGCGGTCAGGCGGCCCGAGCACGGTCCACACCGCGACCGCGAGCAGGGTGCAGGTCAGAAGCGTCCAGGCGACCAGTCGTTTCTGCATCAGCCCAAATCCCGTCCGTCAAATGCATGCGGCGACGCACGCAGGGACATCGTGCACTGCAACGGACGCCGCTTCTATGAACTCGTTCACAGGCGAGAACAGTGCGGGCGCAGCGAACCAATGCCGCGCACAGGCATTAACGGGCATGCCCCGCGAAAACGATCTCGAAGGCAAGCCCGACATGGGCGGCAAGCATGGCGGTCAGGCCGGCCAGCCGAAGCTGCCGCCGCGCCCGCATGAAGGGCCGCGCGATGAGGATGTCGTGGCAAAGCGCCACACCGGTGAAACCGACCGCCGCTCCCCGCCGACCAAATCAAAATAGCGCCTCGCCCGCGTCAGGAACGGCAGCTTCATCTTGCCGTTACCGTGATCCCGCAGGCGGAGGACGCCAATACGGAGGGTGGAACGTGTTTTGGATTTATTGGGACACCGCCTGGTCGATCATCATCAGCGGCATCATGTTCACGACGATCGTCACGCATCCCGACGCCGAGTTCGTCGAGATCCAGGCGGCCAAGCAGGTGAAATGAGCCGGTCCGGCTTCAGGCTTTCATCTCCGTAGCTCGGCTCGGTATTGGCAGGCATTCCCGTAGGCGGCCGGCGGGAGCGCATTTGGTGAACGGAATCTTAGGGAGCGCCCGGTATTTTTCTTCATCTTTTTGAGAAGAAACCGGCGCTCCCAATGGCATTGTTCGGCAATCCCTCCATTCGTTCCGTTCTCGGCGCCATCATCGGCGTCCTCGGCCTGTTCCTGGTCGGGCAGCTCGCAGCCGGTTTGTTGGGGGCCGTTGAACGCAACGGCGCCGCGCAGAAGGTCGAGCGTTTCGCCAGCACCGACCAGCAGCTGTTTGCGACCCTGCTCGGCTTCCGGCTCGAGCGCGGCACCTTCCTGTCGGCGCTGGTCGCGGACGCGCCGGCCAACGCCAACGCCGATAACCGCATCGCCACCAACCGGCAGTTGTCCGAAGCCGCCTACAAAAGCGTGCTCGAGCGTCTCGATGGCGTAGCCGATCCGCGCCTCGCCGGTGCGCTCGGCAAGCTCGGCGCGATCCATGACGCGCTCGTGCCGCTGCGGCCCAAGGCGGAAGCCGCCATTCACCAGGCCAAGGCGGAGCGTGATCCGAAGGTCGGCGACGAATTTCGCAAGGCCGCGCAGGACTATCTCGACGCGATCCTGGCCCTGACAAGCGAGATCGAGAACGCACTCAAGCTCACCGATCCCGTGGTCGATCATCTGCTCGCCGTCAAGCAGTCGGCCTGGGCCGCGCGCAATTTCGGCGGCCTCGTCGCCATCCGCCTGGAAACTGCGGCCGCGAGCGGCAAACCCTGGAGTGCCGCCGACATGGTCGGCGCCGCCGAGGACACCGGCCGCGCCAAGCAGGCCTGGAGCCAGGTGCTCGACGCAGCCGCGCGCGCCGATGCGCCGGCAAGCCTCACCGACGTCATCGCGCGCTCGAGGCAGGCCGACGCCGCTTCCATGGCCGAGCGCCAGCAGGGCTTCATCAAGGCCCTGAGCAACAACCAGACCATCGACATCAAGATCGAGGATCTGTCGAAGCTCAACACGGCCCTCCTCAATTCCACCGTCGAGGCTGGCCAGGCCGCGCTCGCCGAGATGGTCGCCCGTGCCGGGCAGCAGATGACGTCAGCGAGATGGAGCCTGGCGCTCAATGGCGGCATGATGCTGGTTGCGCTCGCCGTCACGGTGTTCGGCTTCATCCTCGTCAATCGCCGCGTCAGCACGCCGATCCGCAAGATGACGCAGGCCATGCGGCGCCTCGCCGAGCGCGATTATGCGATCGAGCTCGCCGGCATCGAGCGCGGCGACGAGATCGGAGAGATGTCGCGCGCGGTGGCCGTGTTCAGGGAGAACATGATCACCGGTGACCGTCTCGCCGAGGAACAGGCCGCCGAGCAGGCAAAGAAGGAGCGGCGACAGCTCGCCGTCGAACGCCTGATCGAACAGTTCGAGAAGACCGTGACGGAATCGCTGCACACGCTCGCCTCGGCCTCGGGCGAGTTGAACGCCACCGCGCAGTCGATGTCGTCGACCGCCGAGCAGGGTTCGTCCAAGGCCGCTTCGGTCGCAAGCCTCTCGGGCGATGCTTCCTCGAACGTTCAGACGGTGGCCGCCGCCACTGAGGAGCTCTCGGCCTCGATCAGCGAGATCAGCCGTCAGGTCGCCGAATCCTCCAGCATTGCCGGTGCCGCTTCGGCCGAAGCCGACCGCACCAATGCCGAGGTGCAGGCGCTGGCCGATGCCGCGCAGCGCATCGGCGACGTCGTCGCGCTGATCACGGGCATTGCCGAGCAGACCAACCTGCTCGCGCTCAATGCCACCATCGAGGCCGCCCGCGCCGGCGAAGCCGGCCGCGGCTTTGCGGTGGTCGCATCCGAAGTGAAGAACCTCGCCACGCAGACCGCGAAGGCGACCGAGGAGATCACCGGCCAGGTTGCCGCGATCCAGGGCGCGACCCAATCCTCGGTGACCGCGATACGGTCGATCGGCTCCACCATCCAGCGGGTCAACGAGATTGCGGCCGCGATCGCCGCCGCTGTCGAACAGCAGGGCGCCGCGACGCGCGAGATCGCACGCAACGTGCAGCAGGCCTCGCAAGGCACGAGCGAGGTCTCGCGCCACATCTCCGGCGTCTCGCAGGCCGCCGGCCAGACGGGCGCTGCCGCCGGCGAGGTGCTGGATTCCGCAAAAATGCTGGCGCGCCTGTCGGACGATCTCAAGCGCGACGTCGACCGCTTCGTCGGCGACCTCAGGGCGGCGTAGTCAACAGGTCCGTAGGGTGGGTTAGGTCACCTCACCGCAATCGTCGGTGCACCATGAGCGCCACGAACGGCCGCGGCATGCGCGTCCGGGTCTCACGTCATGCTGCCCGGGATGAAGCAGCGGATCATGGCGCGGCCGTTGACGTAGTAGGGCCAGACGAAGGGGCGGCCCGCGCGGTTCGGCTCGTTGATCACGGCATCATCAGGCACGGTGACCCACTGGCCGAGAAGACGCACGCGGTAGTGTCCGTCCAGCGTGTCCCAGTCGACGTCATCCAGCGCGGTGCCGTCGGCGTCGGCGCAGCACGGACCTCCAGCCTTGCTCTTCAGGCTTTCGAACCAGCCCTTGAGCGGAGAATTCGCGTAGCGGCCGTCGTCGCGGGCCTCCGCCGACAGGCCGATCATGGCGATCGCCGCCAGCAGAGGAATCATCCTGAAGGTCACGCTCACCATCTCGCCTCGCTCGATCCGCGCATGCGCGCAACAACGCAGGCGCCAGTCGCCTGCGATGCGTGTGACGTGATGCCGGCTGACGCTCGCCGGCCGAGGTTCCGGCCGGTTCAGCGGAACGATAACTACGATCCGCAGGGTTTGATCCTATTTTCCGGAAAGGGCCGATCGCCGCGCAATTGCAGGTGGAGAGATTGGCCTCACGCCGCCACCGCCTGCTTCGACGGCAGTTGCGTCAGCTTCGTCTTGCTCGGCCTGCGGGACACAATTTCTTCTCCAGGTCCCTTGATTTGAATCAATGTGACATCGCCCTGCCGACCATTCTTAGCGCTGGTGCCTGGGGGCTACTCACCTAGGAGGTCGCCGATGATGAAGATAGTCGTGATCGGAACAGCTGCACTCCTTCTTGCCGCACCGTCGATTGCCAGCGCGCAAGCTCCGTCCCCTTCGACGCCGGAACGGCTCAACGCAGTGGACCGGAATACATTGATCGACATGCGGATCGATTTGACCAAGGCCGCGTTGCAGCTGACACCCGACCAGGAAAAGCTCTGGCCGCCTGTCGAGAGCGCCATTCGTGCCAGAGCGGAGGATCGGAAGGCCCGTGTTGCGAAAATCTCGGAAACCGTGGGTCGACGGGCCGACCAAAATGCCGTCGAAACGATACGCAATCGTGACCCCATCGCCTTCCTGCAACGACGTTCGGAGGCATTGGCTCAACGATCAGCCGATTTGGATAAACTCGCCGAGGCATGGCAGCCACTCTACAAGACCCTCAATCCCGAACAGAGGCAGCGCATGGGGGCCCTCGCGGTCCTCGTCCTTCACGACATGAGCGATGTCGTGGAACGACGTCGTGCGCAGGCCGAGGATGAGGACTGAAGCAGGATGTTGATTCATACAAGCCGCGTGATGGTCTGAACCTGCGCGGCTAACTTTGAGTCTGGGGATGTCCCCTTTGCCAGGGTCGGCATTCCCAGGCCACATGCTGCTCGGTGCTATGTCGCGGCTGGGGCTGGCCGATCGTCTCGGGCGCTACAGGATTTCTCGAAACCTTGCCTTGCCCGAACAACCCTGCTGATCTAGGCCGCCGCCGCCTCCGCCGAGAGAAGCTGCTTCAGCTTCGCCGCCGGCACGGCCGGGCTGAACAGCCAGCCCTGCATCTGGCTGCATCCGAGCTGCCGCAGCACTTCGCGCTGCGCCTCGGTCTCGACGCCTTCGGCGGTCGTCGCCATGCGGCGGGCTGCGGCCATGTGCACCACGGCCTGCACGATCGGCGAGGAATCCTCGGGCTCGCCGATGTCGCTGATGAAGCTGCGGTCGATCTTGATCTTGTCGAAAGGGAAGCGGTGCAGATAGCTCAGCGACGAATAGCCGGTGCCGAAATCGTCGAGCGCGATGCGCACGCCGAGCTCGCGCAGCTGCTGCAGGATCGTCAACGCCTCCTCGTCGTCACGGATCAGCACGGTCTCGGTGATCTCCAGCTCGAGCCGTCCGGGCGCGAGGCCCGACTCGGCGAGCGCGGCTGCCACTTTCAAGGCCAGTGACCGCGACCGGAACTGCACCGGCGAAACGTTGACGGCGACGTGGATATTGCCCGGCCAGCTCGCAGCCTCAAGGCAGGCCTGTCTCAGGACCCATTCGCCGATCTCGCCGATCAGTCCGGTGTCTTCCGCGACCGGAATGAAATCGGCGGGCGAGACCATGCCGCGCTCGGCATGGCGCCAGCGCAAAAGGGCCTCGCAGCCGGTCACGACATTGGCGGTGAGATCGACCAGCGGCTGGTAGTGCACCTCGAACTCGCCGCGCGCGAGCGCCTGGCGCAGATCGAGCTCGAGCTGGCGCCGCCGCCGCGCCCTGGCGTCGTATTCGGGCACGAAGATGCGGCAGGTACCGCGGCCTTCCGATTTCGCCGCGTACATCGCGAGATCGGCGCGCTTGAGCAGATCGTCGAGATTGTCGCCGTGCTCCGGCGCGATCGCGATGCCGATGCTCGCGTCGGTCAAAACTTCCTGGCCCTTGCAGCTCACGGGCGTACGCAACGACGACAGGATCGTGTCCGCCAGCGCCGTCAGCTCGTCCTGATCGCTGGTGCCGGCCTTGACGATGGCGAATTCGTCGCCCCCTAGCCGCGCGACGAGGTCGTTGCCGCTGACGCACGCGCGCAGGCGGTTTGCGACCTGGCGCAGCAGCTCGTCGCCGACCTCGTGTCCCAGCGAGTCGTTGACGCCCTTGAATTCGTCGACGTCGATATAGAGGATCGCGAACGGCCTGCCCTGGGAAAGCTCCGCGACGCGGCGCTCCAGATGGCCGCGCATCAGCACGCGGTTGGGCAGGTCGGTCAGCGCGTCGTAATGCGCCAAATGCGCGATGCGTTCGGCGGCGCGGATGCGCTCGGTGACGTCGTCGTGTGTGGCGAGCCAGCCGCCGGCGGCGCTGGGCTGGTTCTTGATCTCGATCAGGCGGCCGTCAGTGGTCTCGACGATCGCGCTCTGGGTACGGCCGACATTGTCCAGTACGTCGTCACAATAGGCGTCGACGTCGCCGTGGAATGAGCCGGTGTTGTGGCGGTGCTGGATCACGTCGCGGAAATAGGCGCCTGGCTTCACCACGCCGGGGGACAGGCCATACATCTCGACGTAGCGCCGGTTGCAGACGATCAGCCGCTCGTCCTGGTCGAACATCAGGAGGCCCTGCGTCATCGTGTTCATCGCGGTGTCGAGCCGCTGCTTCTCGAGCGAAAGCCTGTGCGTCACCTGGCGGAAGATCAGGAACAGCGTCAGCACGAGCAGGCCGATCGACGTCACGCCAACCGTGACGAAGAATTTCGTCTGCGTGCGCCAGGTGGCGAGTGTCGCGTCCAGCGACCTCGTCGCCACCACGACCAGCGGCTCGCCGGTCAGCAGGCGCGAGGCGACGATGCGGTCCTTGCCGTCGATCGGGCTCGCGAGCTGCGTCGTGACGAAGGTGCGCTCGAACACCGCCATCTGCTCCGGCGCGCCGGTCCGGAAATTCTGGCCGATCATCGCCTCGACATGCGGAATGCGTGCGAGGAGCTGGCCGTTCTGGTGATGCATCGCGATCGAGGAGTCCTCGCCTAGCCCGGTCGAGGCAAAGAAGGATTCGAGCTGTTCGGGGGTGATCGCGCGCGAGACGATGCCGAGGAATTCGCCGTGCGGGCCGGAGACGCGCCGCGCGAATACGATGGCCGGTCCGCTGCCGAACCGTCCGGGCACGACTTCCACCTCTTCCTGCAAGGTGGGATCATTCTTGAGCCGATTGAAATAGCTGCGGTCGGCAACCGAAATGTCGGCGACCGGCCATTGCCGCGACGAATTGATCAGCCGCCCGTTGGCGTCGAACAAATTCGCGCCGGCGACGTCGGACCAGCCGCTGGCCTTGGCGCGCAGCACCTCGTGCATGGCGAGCGTGCCCATCTCGCTGCGGAAGATTCCGGCGGACTCGATGCCGTGGCTTTCGAGCTCCGCGATGATGCTTTTCTGCAGCACCGCGAAATCCGCGAATTCTCGATCGAAGTGACGGGCGAGCAGCCGCACCGCGCTTTCCAGGCCGTCGCGGCCGCTCTCGATTGCGTTCTGCCTAAACCGGTCGACGGTGAGCGCGGTGCCAATGGCGGTCGCGGCCATCAGCACGAAGCCGCCGGCGATCAGCCATGTCAACGGCGCTCTGCGCCAGCGGCGCAGCAGCGCACGCGTCCGCGCGGTCCATCGGATCGATGTGCCCATCCAGCCCTCCCGTGGGATGCAAGATGCAGCAAAACCGACAAGACCGCGTTACCATTGAGGGTTAGAGAAATATGAATTGGAATAGAATCAGTGGGTTGGTTCCATCGCACGGAATACCGGGACCGTGGAGACCGTAGATGGGCAAGGGCGCGCGCTCTTCGCGCGACGTGCCCACCTTCCGCAGAAGCTGAAGAGGTGGGCACGCTTCCGCGCTTGCTCTTCGAGCTATGGCGGACAGTCGGTTTACCGACGAAGCCGGCTCTACCGCTTGATCTCCCAGTTCAGCGCTTCCGCATTGCCCTTGGCGAACATCGCCGGGACGTCGAACTTGCCGGTCTTGAGGTCATAACGGCATTTCCAATCCGCCAATCCCTTCACCGCGACATTCTTCGGATGCTTGTCCATCTCGCCCGACAGCGAGATCAGGAGGTAGCGGTTGTTGGGCCCGTCGACGCCGAGCCAGCGATAGGCATCTTCGGTGCCCTTCATTAAATTGGCCGAGATGTGATAGTCGAGCTTCATGTTCTTCGTATCGGGCCGGCTGTGAAAGTAGGCCCAGGCGAGATCGCTGAGCGATCTCTTCGTCGCGTTCACGAAGGCGCCGTTCTCGAAGTGGTAGAGAAAAAGATCCTGCGAGCCCGAACCGGTCTTCTGCATGCGTACGAGCCATTGCGAGTCACTGGTGAAGCGGAAGCCGGCGCCAAAGCCCTGCTCGGGCTTCAACTCCGTCATCTGATCGCCGCGCCGCGCCCAGGCCTGCCATTTGACGCCGAAAAGGTCTTCACTGTCCTTCATGTACTGCTCGAGCCTGGTGGCGCCGTCGGGCGAGGTGAAGGCGAGGTCGGCATTGTCCGTGAGAACGAACCCCGGCGGCGGGCCGGAGGCCGCGAGTGCGGGGGAGGCGGCGAGCATCAGGGCGAGCGCCAGCCATGGCGCGGGGCGAAACAATGCGGTCACGGGAAAGCCCTCGAAACATAGCCGCAGAGCGGCCTCGCTGATTGGACGCGGAAAGGGCCGTGCCGGTTCATCCGCACCGCGCCCGGAGCGTTGGCCGATCATCCCTTTGAGCGACTTGCTGCCGGAGCCAAATCGGCGCAATTTGCCGTCATTGGCTGATTTGCCAGCAAGGATTCGACCTCCGATGTTGACCGCAACCAAGGCCCTCATTGCGTTCTGCCTGCTCGCATTGGTCGGCACCGTCCTTGTGATCGGTCCGGGCGAACTGCGCCGGCTGTTGCCGGGCGGAGCGGGCACCGAGAGCGCTGTCGCCGCGAAGCCCGAGGCCAAGGCCATGGTGGCCGCAAAGCCTGAGGCCAAGCTCGAGGCCAAACCCGAAGAACCGAAGCTCGCCGCAGAGTCCGCGCCGTCTCCGTCGAAGCCCGTGGCCGAAACCCAGAAGCAGGTCACGGCCGCGCTCGCCGATCTCGCGCCGGTCAAGCCGTCAACGGCCGCGACCGACGCCGGACCCCGCTTCGACGTCGCCCGCGTCGACGATCATGGCGAAGCGGCGGTGATCGCGGGCCAGGCCGCGCCGGGGTCCAAGGTCGAGCTGCTGCGCGACGGCCAGCCGCTTCATTCGGTCATGGCCGATGCGTCGGGCCAGTTCGTCATGACGCCGCCGCAGCTTCCCGCCGGCAGCTACGAGCTGGCGCTGCGCGCCAGGGCGCCCGATGGCACCGTCACGCAGTCCAGCCGGACCATGCCGGTGACGATCGCGGAAATCGCGCCGCCGCCCGCGCGCCCCGCGCCGGTTGCGAAGCAGGCCGACAAGGTGGACGACAAATCGGACGTGGTGGCGTCGCTGCCGTCGGCCGCACCGCACCTGGCGTCAACGTCTCCCGCGGTTCGGCCCAGGATGATGGGTGCGGCAAAGCCAAGCGCCATGGCGCGGGCGCCTACGGTCGCATCGGCCTCGCCGGCCGACGCCCTCAGCGCCGTACCGACTGAAGCGGGCGGCACCCGGGTGATCTCCCGCGGCGACAGCCTTTGGGCGCTCAGCCGGCTCGCTTATGGCGACGGTGCCCGCTATGCAGTGATCTTCAAGGCCAACCGCGACAAGATCCACAATCCGAACCTGATCTACCCAGGCCAGACCTTCGTGTTGCCGCAGAAGCCGCAGTAAGCGTGGTCTCTCCTCTCCCTCTCGCCGCAAGCGGGCGGGGTTAGCGCGGCTCCCGGCGACGCTTCGCCTGTCCACTCCGGAACATTTGGTTCCCTCGCGCGTCATTGTGGATGAGGCGCATTGTGCTTCGTGCGGGAGGGAGGGCCAGGACGTGGCCAGGTCGGCACTCAGATCGGCGATCATGTCGGGACGCATGGGACTGGCGCTCGCCGGCGCGACCCTCCTGATTGCGGCAGTGCTGCTGCCGAATACGGCGCAGGCCCAGTTCGGATTGCGCGGCGGTCCGCTCGGCGTCGCGCGCTTCGCCGTTGGCCACGTGATCGGTCTGTCGCGCCTGCGCCATGCCCGCATGGCGGTGCGGGGCGGCCGCTACCGCTCTGCCGCGTTGCGCTCGCAGGATCCGCGCGGCGCCGAGCGGGGCCAGCCCGCCAATCCCTACATCCTGCGTGCGGCACTCACGGCGCAAGCTGCGCTGTCGGGCTGGCGCGGTGGCCGCAGCCCGCAGGGCTGGTGGCGTCACCCCGACGGCAGTTATGGCTGGGCCGGCCCGGTGTTCTGGCCGTTCGCATATGACGATCTCGCCAATGCAGTCATCTTCGGCGACAGCACCAGCCTCTCGCTTTATGGCTATGGCGACATCTATGCCGCGCTCTTCTCGCCCTATGCCGCCACCGAGCTCGCCGCCTACACCGCGCCGCAAGGCAGGCGCGCACGCAAGGTCCCCTCGCTCGAGAGCATTTGCGACGCCAGCGACACCGGTGGCCTGCCCGTCGATCGCATCGCTGCGACTGTGGCCCCCAACGAGCTGCAGCGCGTCGCGCTCGACGAGCTCGCCGCCGCCTGGAATGCAGCGCGCGACACCATCCGCACGGCCTGTCCGGCGCAGGCGCCCGCGACCGCGTCGGAGCGTCTCGGCCTGATGCGCGAGCGCATCGCGGCCATGATCAAGGCGACGGATGCGATCGAAGCGCCGCTCGCGAAGTTTGCAGCTCTCCTCAGCGACGACCAGAAAGCCAGGCTCAACGCCCTCGCCAATGATCGTCGCGCTGCGATGGCGTCTCGCCAGCCCAAGGACGCGCAGGCTGCGGCCGCTTGCCAGCCGGACTACGATCCCCGCTACGATGAAAAGGCGCAGCGCCAGTATGAGCAGCTCGTGCAGCAGCAATGGCCCGCGGACGAGATTGCGTCCACGCTCCGCCTCGACGAGATCGCCCGCGCCCGCTTTGAGGTGCTTCAGGACACCACGCTGCGAACCATGGAAACACTGAGCGCCTGCCCGGCAGAGGTCGCCGCGACACCGCTGGCCCGCCTCGCGGCCGTGAAGGCGCGGCTGGCGACGATGCTGCAGGCCGTGAACGGCGTCGCTGATGCGGTCGACGATTTCGAGGCCGATCTGAGCGACGAGCAGAAGGCGCGCTTCGAGGCGATCGGGCCGAAGCGGGGGGCGTGATCACCCGCACGCCCAGTCGAACTTCATGTCGTTGAAGTCGAGCTGCGCGTTGCCGCTACCGGCTCATCTCCGGCGCCGTCTGGCACGGCCGCATGGTGCCGCCGAGATGGTTGCGGGCGTGGTCCTTTCCAGTCGTGCAGGCGGAAATTATCGCGGCCCGGCGCGCCGCGCATCTCTTCGCGGAGAGATGTGGTTCGTGGGGAGGTGGAAGACGATACCCGCCGGTGTTTTGCCCGACGGGTCAAATCACGCCAGCGCCCGCGCAAGCCATTGATTCCACAGCACCCGTCTACTTTGCATGGGGTTGTTTTCGCGCTTTTGTTTCGGCTATCCCCGCCGGCGCGCCGCCGCGGCAGCATCCACCACGTTCTGGACTTCCTCGCGCCAGGACAAAATCTCCATCGCCAGCACCGGGTGATTGAAGCCCTTGAGCTGGAGATCGTCGAGCGCGCGGGCCTCGACCCAGGGCTCGACCATGCCGTAGACGCGGCGGCTGACCACGATCTGGTTGGGCTTGGCTTCGCTGCAGAGGCGGGAGGCGAGGTTGGTGACGCTGCCGATCGCGGCATATTCCAGCCGCTGCTCGAAGCCGACCTGGCCGAGCGTCGCATAGCCAAGCGCGATGCCGATGCCGAAGCCCAGGCTATGCCCGCGGTTGCGCCAGCGCTCGGTCAGCGGGCCGATGGTGTCGCGCATCTCCACCGCCATCTTCACCGCGCGCTGGGTGTGGTCTTCGAACTGGATCGGCGCGTTGAACAGGATCATCACGCCGTCGCCGGCATATTTGTCGAGCGTGCCTTCGTATTTGAAGATCAGCTTGCCGAGCGCGGCGTGATATTCGCGCAGCACGTTCATCGCCTCTTCCGGCTCGGTCGCTTCCGTGAAGGCGGTGAAGCCGCGCAGGTCGCAGAACACGACCGTGACCTCGCGGCGCTGGCTGGTGAGCAGCCCCTCGGAACTGTCGGAGGAGGCGATCAGCTGCGCCACCTGCGGCGCCAGGAAACGTTCGAGCTTGCGGATGCGCTCGATCTCGCCGAGCTGGGTCTTGACGCGCTCCTCCAGCGACTTGTTCCAGTCCTTGAGCTGCTCGGTCTGCTGCTTGAGCTTGTCGGCCTGGGCGCGCACGGTCTCGTGCGCCGCCTCCAGCGCGTGGCTCTTGTGATCGACCTCGGTGAACAGCCGCGCATTGCGCATCGCCAGCACCGCCTGGTTGGCGAAGGTGCGCATCAATCCGATGAGGCTGCCGGCGAACTCGCCACTGGGGCGTCGCAGCACCACCAGCGAGCCGAGCGTGCCCTGCTGGTCGACCAGCGGCACCACCAGCACCGAGTGGAAGCCGGCCGCGATCGCGGCGTCGCGCAGCGGCTGCTCGGCCGCATGATCGAGATGGGCGATCGCGATCGGCTCGCCGCTATTGGCGGCCTCGCTCAGGATGTTGTCGCCTTGATCGATCGAGACATGGGCGCCCTCGGCCGATCTGTCGATGCCGCCTGCCTCGACCAGGTTGAAGCGTCGCGTCTCGGCGTCATAGCCGTAGATCAGCACCGCATCGGCATGGGTGATCTCGATCGCGCGGGTCGCGATCGTGGGCAGCACGGCGTTGAGATCCAGCGAGGACGAGAGCGCGCGGCCGACCTCTTCCAGCACCTTGAGCTCGTTGATCGACTGCGCTAGATCGCGGGTGCGCTCCTCGACCTTGGTCTCGAGGCTCGAATAGATTTCCTGGAGTTGCGTGGCCATGCGGTTGAACTGACCCGCGAGGTCTTCCAGCTCGTCGGAGGTGTGCACGTCGATGCGGTGGCTGAAGTCGCCTTCGCCGAGCTTGTGCGCGCCGTCCCGCAATGCGGTGATCGGGATGATCATGCGGCGGGCGAGCAGCGTGCCGGCAAGGATCGCGACCATCAGGCCCATGCCGATCAGAAGCGCGACGCGCACCAGCTGGTCGCGGATCGGCGTCAATGCCTGCGTGGTCGGCTGCTCGAACATCACGCTCCAGCCGAGTTTCGGCACGGTGCTCCCAGCTGTCAGCACCGCATGCCCGTTGAAGTCGGTGCCCGACATCTCGGACGCGCGGCCCGGCGAAATCGCGGCCGCCACCTGCGGCAGCTTCGACAAATCCTTGCCGACATCGGGGCCCTTGGCGGACGTCGCCAGCACGCGGCCGCGCGGATCGATCACATAGGCGAAGGCGGCTTTGCCGACCTGGGCGTCGGACAGGAAGTCGGAGAGAAAGCTGAGGTCGATCTCGGCGACCGTGACGCCGGCGTTGAAGCCCGAATGCGCCACCGAGATCGACATGAACGGCGTCCGGTCGGAGAACCAGGCCGGCGCGTAGCTGACGCCGCGCGCGACGGTGTCGGTGAAGCGCATGTCGCGGGACAGATCGGCATTGCCGCCGGTCGTGGTCGACTGCCGCGAGACGCGCAGCACCTCGCGGCCGTCGCCATTGAGCTGGAATAGCTGGTTGACGACCGAGACCTGGTGCAGCAGCTGGGCGTAATCGGCGCGGCGCTTCTCGAGCGTGTCCTGGCTCGCCCGCGTCACCCAGCTGATCTGGCGCTCGAGCTCGGAGATCGACTGTTCGATCCGCCGGGCCGCGGCCTGCGCCTTGTCCTCAAGCCCGCCCGTCAGCTGCGTCTTGGTGGCCCGATAGGAGATCCAGGTCTCCATCGCGCCGTTGACGGCCAGCACGAACACGACGAGGCCGACGAGGGAGACGACGTATTTGGCGAACAGGCCCTCGCGCAGAAACCTTGTCTTGTCGTTCGCCCCAGCCATCCGGATCCTCTCGCGCCGTCGCCGCTGGCGCTACGGGCCGCGCAGCCCGATGCCCCTTCTACCACAATTTGGGCCGGCGGACGGGTGGACCGCCGGCGTGGTTACCCGTTGTGGGGCCGGGATGGGCCGAAGGGTGGTGAATTGTCGCAGCCTCATCCGTTCCGAGGAACCAGCAAAACGGGAAGCCGATGTAGGGGGCTCGGCGTAACATCATCGATTGAAGAGCTGCCGCAGCACGTCGTTCATCGGCTGGCTGTCCTGCTGCGCCACCGGCGGGTCCGCTTGGGCGGGGGGCGCGGGCGAAGCCTGCGGCGCCGGTTCGGGCGGTGTTGCCGGCAGGCCGCGGCTACGGCCGGTGCCCGTTGCGGTGCCAGTGCCTGTTCCTGCTCCACTGGAGAGCCCCTTCTGGATCAGATTGCCGATCGCCTCGCCGAGAGGACCGCCGAGCAGGTTATTCTGTTTCGGTTGCTGGACCTGCGGATTCGCATTGCCGGTTGCATTGTCGCCCGGCGCGGTGGCGCTGCCGAGACCCAGGCTTCCCAATATATTGCCGAGCCCGGCGCCGTCTGGCCCGAACAGGCCCTTGCCCATCTCGCGCAGCTTGGCATAGGCGGCGTCCGGATTGTCGAGCATGCCGGCCATGTCGGGGTAGATCTTCGGCTGCGACCAGCTGCCCTGGATCATCACGGGGATGCCGAAGCCGACCGGGTCGGAGGTGCGGCCCTGGCCTTCGGTCGTCATCACCAGCTTGGGCTCGACGCGGAAGCCCATCATCTTGGTGTCGAGCGCAATGGTGCCGGCGCCGGTGACGCGCACCAGCGGCCCGATCAGATTGAGATCGGTCGTCACCGCCTGGCCCTTGTCGATGCGGAAGGAGGCCGAGAGCTGCGACAGATCCGTGCTCTGCTCCTGGCCGCCGTTCTGGTTATCCTGCCAGCCGGACAACGTGCCCGTCGTCAGGGAGCGGATCATCTGCGCGACATTGATGCCGCGGATGGCGCCGTCCTCGAAATTGACGAAGGCCGTGCCCTGCATGTTCGCCATCAGCGCGCGCTGGCTGGTGCCGGCGCTGCGCAGGGCGAGCTTGGCCTGCAGCTTGCCGTCGATCCGGTCGAATTCGGCGAGCCCCTGCAGCAGCGGCAGCGCGCGCACGCCGATGATGTCGGAATGCATGGCAAAGCTCGGCGCGCCGGTGGTCGCATCCAGGATCACCTCGCCCGAGACCTGGCCGCCATAGGCGCCGAGATTGGCGGTGCCGGCCTTCAGCACGCCGCCGGCGAGCTTTGCGTCAAGCGCCAGCGGCGCGATGCGCGCATCGCCGATCACGGCCTCGTTCGCCGAGATCCTGATTTGGGCATCGACGTAATTGAGCCCGGACACGTCGATCGGCGCACTGCTCCATGGCTGTCCCGACCCGCCGTCAGGCGTTTTCGCCAGCGGGATCGCGAGGCGCTGGAAATCGAGATCGACCTTGACCAGTGGCTTGCTCGCGATGTCGACCGAAGCCCAGCCGTTGAAGGCGCCGTCGCCGAGCCTGCCGCTCACGCCGTTGATCATCACGACATCGCCATTGAGCCGCATCTCGGCATGGCCGGCGAGCTGGGACTTCAGCACGTCCGGCATGTCGATGGCGAAATCCACCGGAACGGTCGGCCGCTCGGCAGGCTGCGTCGGCGTCGCCGCCTTGATATCGAACTTGGTCGGGTGATCGCCGACGCGCGCGGTGCCGGTGATGTCAACCTTGCGGTCGCGCCGGACGACGGCGTTGGCGTTGATGGTGCTGATGCGGCTCTCGACGCGTTCGCGCACGCGCGCAAACGCGACCTCGCCGTCGATGATCTTGACGCGGTCGATGGTCGCACCGGCGGTGTCGAGCGCGATCGGCTTCGTCGCGGCCCCGGCGTTCGGCAGGCGCTCGCGCAGCAGCGGCTGGTAGAGCACGGGATGGGTCACGACGAGCTCGCTGATCCCAGGGGTGCCCGACCACACGCTGGAGAGCGACATGTCGGCCTGCACGCTGTCGACGGTGAGACGCGTGATGCCGCTGCGATCCTTTGGGTCCTGGAGCGTGAGGTCGTTCAGCGTGACGTTCAGCGTCGGCCACAGGCTGATTTTCGTGGCGCCATCGATCGAGAGGCGATAGCCGGTCGCGTTCTCGACGCGGGCGGCAATCGTCGAGGTCAGGAAGCCCGAGGGGATTCCGACCACGAGCAGAAGCGCGATCACGATGATGATGGCGGCGACCGCGGCGCCGGCGAATTTCACTGCTCTCATGTCGACTTTCCAACGACGGACGAACGGCGCCGAACCCGGCCGCTCACCCGTCCCTTGCACGTGAGTTTATCCCCGGACGGGAAGCCGCTCCAAGCGGTCAAAAATTGTCAGGGGGTGCTGCAAAGTTATGTGACTTATGACACACTTCTCCGGCGCGGTTTCACGCAAAACTGATGCCGATGGTTCCAAGCGATTTGCCGGCGAAAATGACAAGCAAATTCACGAGGACGTTGAAATGAGCAAACAGGCCGAATTTGCGGTCATCCTGAAGATGAACCCGATGTTCGCCGATCTCGGCGCGGACGAGCTCCAGCGGCTGTCCAATCTCTGCCACACCCAGCATCTGGCGAATGGCGAGGTGCTGTTCCAGAAGGGCGATCCCGGGGATGCGCTGTTCGGCGTGCGCCGCGGCCAGGTCCGCATCGAGACCGGCGCCTCCGATGGCAGCCGGCTGACGCTCAATTTCATGGGGCCCGGCGATCTGTTCGGCGAGGTCGCGGTGCTGGACGGGCAGGACCGTACGGCGGACGCGACCGCAGGCGAAGCCAGCGAATTGTTCGTGCTGCGACGCGAAGACTTTCTCGGCTTCCTAGAGCGCGAGCCGAAGGTCGCGATCAAGATCATCGCGCTCTTGTGCCAGCGCATCCGCTGGCAGAGCGAGCGCATGGAAGAGTCCATGCTGCAGCCGCTGCCGGTGCGCCTGGCGCGGCGGCTCTGCGCGCTCGCCGCCGATTTCGGCTCGGAGGTGCACATCTCTCAGGAGCAGCTCGGCGTCTTCGTCGGCGCCGCCCGCGAGAGCGTCAACCGCCAGCTCCAGGCCTGGCGCAAGGAAGCCATCCTCGATCTCCAGCGCGGCCGGATATTGCTGCGGAACATGACGAAGCTGACCGCGATCGCGCGGAACGAGTAAGGTGGCTGAGTTGCGTAATGCAACGTCAGTAACTCAGATCGCGGGCACGGGGCGCCGCCCATCGCAGAGCCTACTCCGCCGCCGGGTGCACGATGTTCTTCGGCCCCGGCCGCGCCTCCGCAGGCGCAGCCCCATGATGCTCCGTGGTCGCCACATCCTCACTGTGCACGATCAGCCGCTTGCCAAAACGCCAGATCAGGGCGCCGAGATCGTCCATCACCATGAACATCGCGGGCACGAACACCAGCGACAGGACCGTCGAGAAGAGCAGGCCTCCGATCACCGCGAGCGCCATCGGCGAGCGGAACTCGCCGCCGGCGCCGACCGCGAGCGCGCTCGGCATCATGCCTGCGGCCATCGCGATCGTGGTCATCACGATCGGGCGGGCGCGCTTCATGCCGGCGTCGATCATGGCCTCCTCGCGCGGCTTGCCGTCGCGGATCGCTTCGATCGCGAACTCCACCAGCATGATCGCGTTTTTGGTGACGATGCCCATCAGCATCAGGATGCCGATCCACACCGGGGTCGTGAGCTGCTTGCCGGTGATGAGCAGGGCGGCGATGGCGCCGCCGATCGAGAGCGGCAGGGAGAACAGGATGGTGATCGGCTGCAGGAAGGTGCCGAACAGCAGCACCAGCACGGCATAGACCATCATCAGGCCCGCCGTGATCGCGGTGGCGAAGCCGTCGGACAATTCGTTCAGGCTTTCGGCGTCGCCTGACGGAGAGACCTTCACGCTCTTCGGCAAGGTCTTCATCACCGGCAGGTCGTAGATCTTCTTGGTGGCATCGCCGAGCGCGGCGGAGCCGACGAGGTCGGCTGCGACCGTTGCCTGGCGCTCGCGGTCGTAGCGGTTGATGCTGGTCGGACCCTGGTCGAGCTTGACGTCGGCGATCACCGAGAGCGGCACGCCGCCCTTCTCGCCGCGCTCGCCGAGCGGCACGCGCAATTGCTCGAGCGTCTTCAGATTGCCGCGCGCGGCGTCCTCGAGCTGCACCCGGATCGGCACCAGACGGTCGCCGACGTCGAACTTGGCGAGCGCGGGCCCGACGTCGCCGATGGTGGCGACGCGGATGGTCTGCGACAGGCTTTCGGTGGAGACGCCGAGGCGCGCGGCGAGATCGGCGCGCGGCTCGATGCGCAGCTCGGGCCGCTCCAGCGTGGTTTCCGAGATCACGTTCGAGATGGTCGGAATCCGCTTCATCTGCGTCGCGAGCTCGCTGGCGACGTTGTTGACGATGTTGGCGTCGACGCCGGTCACGACCAGCGAGATCGCGCGCAGGCCGTTCTCGTCGAGGAACCAGAAGCGGATGTCCGGAATGTTCTCCAGCTCCTGGCTGATCGAGAATTCCAGCTCGCGCTGGGTGATGTCGCGGTCGGCCTTGGGCGTGTAGTTGATGATCAGGGCGGCGCGGCGGACCTCCTGGGTGCCGGGCGGAACGCGGCCGCCGTCGACGAAGATGCTCTTCACCTCGGGCCGCTTGCGCAGCCGGGCGACGATGTCCTCGGTGACCTTCTCGGTATAGGCGAGCTGGGTGCCCGGCGGCAGCTCGAGCGCCAGCAGCGAGCGCGCGCTGTCCTGCGCGGGCAGGAAGCCCTGCGGCAGCAGCGTGATGCTCCAGATCGAGGCGGCGAAGATGCCGAAGCCGATCAGCACCGTGATGAAATAGTGCTTCACCGACCAGGCCACGATCCCATGATAGGACCGCAAGATGCGGCCGGGCGGCGGCTCCTCGTGATGGCCATGCTTGAGGAAGTAGGCGGCCAGCACCGGCGTGACGAAGCGCGCGGCGAGCAGCGAGAAGAACACCTGCACCGAGACGGTGATGCCGAACTGCTTGAAGAACTGCCCGGCGATGCCGGACATGAAGCTCGCGGGCGCGAAGATCGCGATGATCGTGAGCGAGATCGCGATCACCGCGAGGCCGATCTCGTCGGCCGCTTCCAGCGCGGCACGATAGGGCGATTTGCCCATGTTCATGTGCCGGACGATGTTCTCGATCTCGACGATGGCGTCGTCGACGAGGATACCCGTCGACAGCGTGATGGCGAGGAAGCTGACGAGGTTGAGCGAGAAGCCGAGCAGGTCCATCGCCCAGAACGCCGGGAAGATCGACAGCGGCAGCGAGATCGCGGCGATGATGGTGGCGCGCAGGTCGCGCAGGAACAGCAGCACGATGACGACGGCGAGGATGGCGCCCTCGAACAGGGTGGAGATCGCCGCTTCGTAATTGCCGTTGGTGTAGTCGACCGAGGTGTCGATCAGCTTGAGGTCGACGTCGGGATAGGCCGCCTTGAGCGCGTCGATGCGCTTCTGCACGGCGGCGGCGACCTTCACGTCGCTGGCGCCCTTGGAGCGCTTGATGCCGAGCGCGACCACCGGCTCGCCGTTGAAGCGGGCGAAGGTGCGGCGGTCGGCGATGGTGTCGGTGACGGTGCCGAGATCATCGAGCCGCACCTCGCCGCCGCCGAACAGCGGAACCATGGTGCCGGCGAGGTCGCCCAGCGTCTTGGCGCCGGCGAGGGTGCGGATCGCCTGGTCGTTCTTGCCGATCTCGGCGCGGCCGCCGGCGACGTCGACATTGGTGCCGCGCAGGCTCTGGCTGACATTGACCGCGGTCAGTCCCATCGCCTGCAGGCGGTCGGGATCGAGCGAGACGAGGATTTCGCGCTCGACACCGCCGATGCGCTCGACCTGGGCGACGCCGCGCACGCCCTGCAGCGCGCGCTTGACCACGTCGTCGACGAAATAGGAGAGCTGCTCCGGCGTCTTGCCGGGCGAGATCGCTGCATAGGTGACGATCGGCAGGCCGATCACGTCGACGCGCTGGATCAGCGGCTCGGTGACGTTCTGCGGCAGGTTCGAGCGCACGCGCGTCACCGCGTCCTTGACGTCGTTGAGCGCGCGATCGGTGTTGGTCTCCAGCGCGAACTGGATGGTGGTCAGCGACAGGCCGTCGGTGATCGACGATGTGATGTGCCTGACGCCCTCGACGCCGGAGACCGCGTCTTCGATGGTCTTGGTGACCTGGGATTCGAGCTCGGCGGGCGCCGCGCCGAACTGCGACACCGCGACCGAGATCACGGGGATGTCGGCCGAGGGCAGCCGCGTTACCGCGAGCTTCACGAAGGAGGTCCAGCCGAGCACCAGAAGGATGATCGAAAAGACGACCGACGGCAGCGGATGTCGGATCGACCATGCCGAAATATTGAGAGCCATCAGCGTACCCGCGTGCGATCGAGTTCATCGGCGAACATGGTCTTGATCTGGTCGCCGTCATGGAGCGAAGAGCCGGCGTCGGCCACGACGATTTCGCCGACCTCGAGCCCTTCCAGGATTTCGGTCGCGGTGTCGGACGACAGTCCGACCCGCACCTTGCGCGTCTCGACCGTGTTGCCTTTGACGACCTGCACGGTGCGATGGTCGATGGCGGTCTTGGGGACCGCGACGCCGCAGCTTCGCTTGGCGTCGATCGAGGCGCGCGCGAACACGCCGACCTTCAGCGAGGGATTGTTGGTGACGCTGATGCGGACGCGGCCGAGCTGCGTGGCGCGGTCGATCTCGGGCGCGACCAGCCGTACCCGCCCGATCAGATCGGGCGCGTCGTCGCGGCTGATGCGCACGGTCGCGCCGGGACTGAGCTTGGGCATGTGGACCGCCGGAACCTGAGCGTCGAGCTCGATCTCGTTGTTGACGGCGATGCGGAACATCGGGCCGGCCTGTGGGGAGGCGGGCGCGCCGACGATGGTGCGGACCTCGGTGACGAGACCCGGCGCAGGCGCCTTCAGCGGGATCGGGCCTTGCGGGCCGGGCCGCTGCGGCTGGCCCGGAATCTGCGGCGGCGCGGTCAGGCGCGCCAGTTCCTGGTTGTCGGTGACCAGAGTACCTTCGGTGACGAAGAGGTCGGTGACCTTGGAGCCTTCCTGGTCGGCGATCACCACTGCTTCGCGGCGCGGCACGAAGAAGCCGGTCACCCGCACGAGGTCGGAGAAGCAGGCATTGGTCGACTTCGTCACGATGACGAGCGCCGCGCTCGGCGTCTCCTTCACCTCGGGGCGGCGCCGATGCTCGAACAGATAATAGCCGACGCCAAGGGCCACGACGAAGGCCACGGTTCCGGCTGGCTTGAGATATTCGGAGAGGTTCATCGCCGGATCATCCTGGCCTGGCTCACGGCCGTCCGCACGAGGCCCATGAAGAGCATTTCCCTGCAATAAAGCGGCGTCCCGCAAGGCTGCGGGACGCGCTTTGGACGCGAGACGTTACACCACATCGCGGCGGGTCATTCAAAGGATTGCGTCGTGCTTACTTCGACGCAGTGGCCTTGTTTTCCATGTTGACCACCTGCACGCGGCGGTTGACCTCGGCCAAGGGCTGGCTCGGGTCCTTCAGCTTGCTCTTGCCGTAGCCGACGGTGACGAGGTCGGTCGCCGGGATGCTGTACTTCTCGACCAGGTAGCGCTTGATCGAATCCGCGCGGCGCTCCGACAGGTCCTGGTTGTAGGCCTCGCCGCCGGCGGCGTCGGTGTGGCCGGCGACCACGAAGGTCGAGTCCTTCAGGTCGGGACTGGTCAGCGCGCGGCCGAGCGCCTGCACCGAGGGCAGCGACTTGGCGCTGATATTGGCGGAGTTGTAGTCGAAGGTGATTTCGAGATCAATGTTCGGCTTGTCCTTGGCGACCGACGCGATCTCCTCGCGCTCGGTCGACGACAGCGAGCGCGTCGAGCGGCCGCGCACGGACTGGATCAGCTTGGTCTCCGCCGCGTTTGGCGCGGGATCGGCCTGCGGGGCCATCGAGAGACCGCGGGTCAGCGGCTTCTTCGCCGGCGGGGCCAGCGCGCGAACGATCTCGTCCTCGGTGACATTCTTGCTGATGCCGTCATCGCCGGCGAATGCGGGCGCGGCCGGCAGTGACAGGGTCGCGCCAATGGCCATGATGGACAGGATCGCGGTCAGTCCCTTTGCAGCCAATCTCATTGCTAGTCCCTCCTGCGCAGCGTGCCCGCGCGGTTCCAAAATTCCTGCAATACGCCCCCCGGGAAAGGCCGCTGCGGCATCCGACCGTTAGTCTTCCGTGGGCCGCCAAGGGTTCGAGGCGGCTGACGCCTCAACCCAAAAAAATACTAGCGTACTCCGTAGCTTGCGAATTCCTGAACGATGTTCGGATCCATCGCCTTGGCATTGGCAATGTCGAGCGCGCCTTCCTGGGTGGAGCCGTTACGCTGCTTGGCAAGGCCACGGCCGTAGAGCGAGGAGGTCAGCCGCGGATTGATCCTGAGGGCCGCATCGAAATCGGCGATCGCGTTCTTGACCGCGCCCGACTTCAGGTTGACGAGCCCGCGGCTGTCCAGCGCATCGACGAAGTTCGGCCGCAGCCGCAGCGCCTCGTTGCAATCCTTCAGCGCGCCCTGGAGGTCGCCGACCACGGTCCGGGTCCAGCAGCGGTTGTTCAGCGCCTCGACGTCCTTCGAATTGATCCGGAGCGTGTCGTCGAAATCCTTGATTGCGAGGCTGTAGGCGCCCTTGCTGGCATAGACCTGGCCGCGCCGGTACAGCGCGTTCACGTCATCAGGATTGGCCGCGATCTTGGCCGTCAGGCCCTTGATGGTGGGATCTTCCGCCAGGACGGCCGCGTTCGGCCCGCCATCCGCGTTCGGGGCCGGCGCGGGATCGACCGGTTTCACCGGCGGTGGCGGCGGAGGCAGGGCGGCCTCGACCTGCGGCTTCGGTGACGGAGCCGGTGCGGGCGCCGGCGGAGGGGCAGGCGCAGCAATCGTGTCGGCCGGCTTCGTCGGCGCGGGCGGAGCTGGCGGTGACGGCGGCGCGGGTGGTGCCGGCGGTGGGTTGTTGGCGACGACGGGCGGAGCAGGCGGCGGGGGCGTCGTCGTTGCTGTCGTCGGGCGCGACCCAGCGGCGCCCGGAATGAAGGAGAAATCCTCGGCCAGTGAGGAGGAGATCCACGGCACCTGCTCGCCGCGCGAGGCGCGGGTGACGCCCATCTTGGTGCGGTTCAGCGTCTCCTCGGCCATCAGGTCGGGGACGCGGATTTCCTTCAGCAGTTCCTGCACGAACAGGCTGTGGTCGCCGCCGGCGTCCGAGACCACCGAGGCCAGCGCCGCCGAATACATCACCAGCGTGCCGTTCGGCGCGATGACGGGCGTGAGGCCGGCCGAGAAGCTGCGGAACCGGCGCTCGAACGGGTTGCGCCTGGAGGCATCGATCAGCGCGATCTTGACGCCGGCACCGCGCGTGTTGAGCTCGCCGAGCACGGTCTCGAGGCTGAACCCGTCGCGGCGCACGTCGGATTCGGTCCAGATCTGCGCATCGACCGGCAGCATGTAGCTCTGGCGCGCCGACTGGATGCCGAAGCCGCTGAAGAACACCAGCGCCACCGAACCCGGCTTGATCTTGCCATAGAGCCTGTCGAAGGCGCGGCGCATGCCGTCGCCGGTCAGGTTCTCGCCGATCTCGACCGAGAAGCCGTCGCGCTTGAGCTCGTCGGCGATGTCGCGTGCATCGTTGATCGGTTCCTTCAGCGGAGCATCCGCATCCGGATATTTGGCGTTGCCGATGACCAGCGCATAGCGGTCGCCGGCCGCCAGCGCTGGCGCAGTCGGGACGAGCGAAACGAGCAACGGGAGAAGGAAAAGAAAGCGAATTTTCATAATCAGCGCGGTCCAGCCAAAAAGGCGCCGTTCCAGCTTGCGCCGCGGCGACCTTAACTTACGCCCCATGCATTATCAGACCGGGGGGAGGGGGCGTCAACCTCTTGGAGATTCGGCATTATCGCGGCGATTGAGCGCAGCGCAGGGGGGCATCGGTAGCGGGATGAACGGGCTGTCATGTTCGGTTCGAACCGACCTGGTTGGGCATGGCAAGCGGCCATGTTGCAGCAGTGATCCCAGGGCACTCATGTTAGGGCGCTCATGTTAGGGCGCTCATGGCGATGAAAATGTGATTGGTCTCACATTGCAGGTCCGCGGTCGTAGCAAGCCTCGCTGTTTGACCTTTGCGGCGGACGATGGCTTGGTGCGTCTGGTCGTTCAGCTCCCCTCACAAAAGAGCAAAGCCAAGAGCCATGGGAAACGTCTACGAAATCTACGCCCTGCGCTATGCGACGATGTCGCCGCGTACGCCCAGCATGAACTTCCTGGTCCCCGATCCGCATGACAGCGCGGCGCAGGATCTCGACTATTTCGTCTGGCTGATCCGAGGGTACGGCCGCGACATTCTGGTCGATACCGGCTTCAATGCCGAGGAGGCGAGCGCGCGGGCACGCAAGCTGACGCTCAATCCGGTCGATGCGCTGGAGCGCTTTGGCGTCGCGGCTTCGAGCATTCGCGAGGTCATCGTGACGCATCTGCACTACGACCATGCCGGCAATCTCGACCGCTTCCCGAATGCGCGCTTCCATCTGCAGGAGCGAGAGATGGCTTACGCGACGGGGCGCTGCATGTGCAACGGTCTGCTGCGACATCCGTTCTCGGTCGAGCACGTCACGCAGATGGTGCGCCATGTCTATGGCGAGCGTGTCACGTTCTATTCGGGCGCCGGCGAGGTCGCGCCCGGCGTCACCGTGCACCGCGTCGGCGGCCATTCCGACGGCTTGCAGGTGGTCAAGGTCGAGACCGCGCGCGGCTCCGTCGTGCTGGCTTCCGATGCCGCGCACTACTACGCCAATCTTCAGCGCCGCAGCCCATTCCCGATCGTCTACAATGTCGGCGACATGGCCGCCGGCTGGGAGACGATCGAGCGCCTCGCCGGTCATCCTGACAGGTACATTCCCGGCCACGATCCGATCGTGACCGAGATCTATCCGCGCGCCAGCGATGAGGTCGATGCATGGGCGCTGCACCTGCCGCCCTCACGCTCGTTTGCGAAATAGCAGCTGAGTCCTGCGCCACCGAGTCTTCGCCAAACAGCTTCACCGCTCGAGCGTGGCGAGATAGGCGGCAAGTGGCAAAAAGTCCGCCTCGTTGAGCGTTTTGACCACATCGATCATCGGCTTGCTCTCCGGCCCGGCGCGAAAGCCGTTCCGGTATTCGTAGAGCTGGCGGAAGATGTAGGTTGGCGAGCGCCCGGCGATGCCCGGCACGACGTCGGTGCCGGTCAGCTTCTCGCCATGGCAGCTGGCGCAGGCGATCTCCGGCTTCAAGGCCAGCTCACGACCGGCAGCGACGCTACCGGGCGGCACGTAGGCGGTAAAGCGGACGCGCGCGTCGCGGTTGACGAAGCGGCCAACGTCCGCCGGGGTCTCGATGATGCGCATGCCGATCAGCTCGCGTTCGTCGCCTTGAGTGACGAAGAACCAGCCCGCGACCGTCGGTTTCGGCACGGTCTCAGTCTCCACCACATCAACCAACTTCTTTGGCTTGATGGCGGCAAAATATTCAGCCGCCGCCTTGATCTCGTCGTCGTTCGATGCCTTCGCGACCGAGATCATCCATGCCTGCGGGATGCGGTCGGGTAGTGCTGTCGCGCGTTTGCCGCTCCTGAAGTCTTGCATCTGTTGAATAAAATAGGCCACCGGCAGGCCGGCGATGTCGGCGTTCTCCGGACCACCCGTTCCAGAGGCACGATGACAGAAGCCGCAGGCGTAGACGTCAGGCGCGCGGCCGCTCGCCACCACCGTCGGCATCGCCGGATGGTCACCCGGGTGCCAATCCGGTGCGAGGAAGCGATCGCGCGTTTGTGGAACCGTATAGCTCACCGTGCTGTCGGGCACCCGGCGAGGCTGGCCGTCATCGGGGGCCGGCTTGAAGTCAGGCGGATTGTAAGTGTAAGCCCAGAACGGCGGCTTGTCGGTGGTCTGCGCTTGCGCGCCCACCGCGGATACGAAAATGATGGGCAGCGCAACCAACGCCTGAACGGCCGCTCCCAACCGTGCCATGTTCGCCTCCGGCTTTCGGGCAGCGAAGGGAAATAAACTAGCCTTGAATCCGCGCGGGAACAATCGGCTTGCTTGTCATTGAGGCCGGCCGTCCCGAGGCCCGATTTGGGTCAAAAAGCGCCGGTTTGAGTCTCGGCCGACGACTTCCGGTCTGACCGCTTCTTCGGACAGGTTCAGCCTCTCAGACAGGTGGCTGGTGCGGCGTCAACGAGCGCTGGGAGGATTCCTGCAAGCAACGATATCGCGGGGAGATTTTCGAGCCGCTAGCTCCGGCGGAGAGAAGACCGCCAGGTACCCTCCGTCCCCTGCGAGCTCATATGTGGCGACCTCGCGATAGCCAACGGCGGTCAATTCGCAGCGCAAGAGCTCAATTGGCGTGCCATGCTTCGACGTCGGAAGCTCGAGATCGACAATTCCGACCCGCGCACCCGGCTTCAAGGCCGGCGCGAGATTGTAGAGGAAGGCATAGGGTTGGGCGATCTCGTGATACATGTGCACGAGGATTGCGGCATCCAGCGAGGAAGCGGGCAGACGCGGGTCGTGTGGCTCGCCGAGCGCGAATTGCACGTTCGTCAACTTCAGGCGTTCTGTTCGCCTGGCGAGTTCGATGAGGTAGTCCCGCGTGACGTCCTGGGCAACGACAGAGCCGGCGGGTGCGACGAGGTGCGAGAGCCTGACGGTGTGGTAGCCCTCGCCTGCTCCAATGTCGCCGACCGTCATGCCTGGTTTCAGTTCGAGCATACGTGCGATTTGACCGACCTCGTCGAGAGCGTCGCGGCGCTCTTCGGCGGCGCGGCGTGGGCTGACGATCCGTGCAACAGGACGCTGCGGCGAGGGAAACTCGTTTGCAGCGACTCCAGGGGGAGCCAGATAACCTATGTCAGCGGCGCATGCGCGAGGCGCGGCAAGCGCCACAATGAGCATCGCTATATAAGCCAGTGCCGTCACGGGCCTACAGGCCTCCTCAAACGGCCCCCAAACGCCGACGTCCGCGGCTCTCTACGTCCCTAATACGCCTGCTTGGCGTCGGCCTCTTCGCTGGTCTGGATCAGGTCGAGACTCGCTTCGATCTTGCCGAGCAGCGCCGAGAGCTGCTTGCGCTCCTGCGCGGAGAGGCAGGCGAGGATCTCGTCCTCGCGCCGCAGCAATTGCGGGAACAGCTCCTCGTACAGCGCGCGGCCCTTCTTCGTCAGTTGCAGGCGGAATTCACGGCGGTCGGCCTCGTTCTCGACGCGCTCGATCAGCTGCTCATCGAGCAGCGTGGTCACCGCGCGGCTGATGGTGGATTTGTGCGTGCGGGTGCATTGGGAGATGTACTGCGCGCTGCAGGCATCAACGCGAAAGCCGAGCGTGGCGATCACGCGCCAGGCTGGAATGTCGAGGCCGTGACGTTCCTGATATTCGACCGCGAGCGCGGAACTCACCTCGGCCGCCAGCCGGTTGAGACGGAACGGCACGAACTTGAACAGGTCGAGCCGTGCCTTCGGTCGCGGCGAAGCCTCGCCGGGGTCGCGTGTCTTCAGCGCGATGTCGCTGGATGTCCTCGCCAAGGAGAGCGCTCCGATTTCCAGTTGACGGCCGGCCGGCTCCGGTCCAAAATAGTTGCACGTGAGACTATCTAGCAGATTAGTCCTGTTCTGACCAGAGCCGAGGTTAGTGTATGGCGGGCGCCAATACGCATCAGGCCCAAACCCAGTTCGGCTATCGCCGTCATCCCGATCAGGACCGCGCCGGGTCAAGCCCCGCGGCGCATCCGGTCGTGATTGTCGGAGCCGGTCCGGTCGGCCTGTCGCTGGCGATCGATCTCGCTCAGCGCGGCCAGCGCGTCGTCTTGCTGGATGATGCCGACCGCATCGGCGAAGGCTCGCGCGCGATCTGCTTCTCGAAACGCTCGCTGGAATACTGGGATCGGCTCGGCGTCGGCGATCGCATGGTCGACAAGGGCGTGGTGTGGAGCGTTGGCCGGATCTTTCACGGCGAATCCCAGCTCTACCAGTTCAACCTCCTGCCGGAAGACGGCCACAAGCGGCCGGCCTTCATCAATCTCCAGCAATATTACGCCGAGGCCTATCTGGTCGATCGCATCAACGAGCTGCCCGAGATCGACCTGCGCTGGCGCAACAAGGTGACGGCGCTCGAGCAGCGCAACGATTCCGGGCTGCTGACGATCGAAACGCCTGAAGGCTCCTATCGCCTGAATGCGCAATATGTCGTTGCCTGCGACGGCGCGCGGTCCTCCCTGCGGCAGATGGTTGGCGCGGAATTTGCGGGCCAGGTGTTCGAGGATCAGTTCCTCATCGCCGACGTCAAGATGACCGCGGAATTCCCGACCGAGCGCTGGTTCTGGTTCGATCCGCCGTTTCATGCCGGACGTTCGGCGCTGCTGCACCGGCAGCCCGACGATGTCTGGCGCATCGATCTCCAGCTCAATCGCTATGCCGATCCGGTTGTCGAGAAGAAGCCGGAGAACGTGCGGCCGCGGATCGCGCGCATGCTCGGACACGACGAGTTCGAGTTCGAATGGATCTCGCTCTACAAATTCCAGTGCCGGCGGATGGACCGCTTCATCCACGGCCACGTGATCTTCGCCGGCGACTCCGCGCATCAGGTTTCGCCCTTCGGCGCGCGTGGCGCCAATTCCGGACTCGAGGACGCCGAGAACCTGTCCTGGAAGCTCGATCGCGTGCTGCGTGGCAAATCGCCCGCCAGCCTGCTGGAGAGCTACCATATCGAGCGCAGCATGGCGGCGGACGAGAACATCCGCGAGTCCACCCGCTCGACCGACTTCATGGCGCCGAACTCGCATCAGGAGGCGCGGCTGCGCAAGGCGGTGCTGTCGCTGGCCAAGGAGACCGAGTTCGGCAAGCGCATGGTCAATGGCGGCCGGCTCTCGGTGCCTTGCAGCTACGACACGCCGCTGTCGTCGCCCGACGCCGATGCATGGCGCGGCGGGCCTCGTCCCGGCTGTTCGATGCTCGATGCGCCCATTGCCGAGCGGAGCTATCTCACGGATGCCTTCCGCAAAGGTGGAACGGACTTCACGCTGCTGTCATTCAGCAATGGCGCGGCGCTCGATGCGTCCGACGGCGTCAAGAATATCCGCGTCGGCGGAGAGGGCGGACTTGGCGATCCCTCCGGTCTCGTGGCAAAGCGCTACGACGCAGAGCCGGGGACGACTTATCTGCTCAGGCCCGACGGCTATGTTGCGGCGCGCTTCCGGCATCCGACGCGCGATGCTGTTCAAGCAGCGCTGTCGCGCGCCGCAGGCATGAATTGAGGTTTCGCATGCCGCTTTCCACCAGCTCGAACTTCGCGCGCCCGGACGATGCCTTCCGCACCATCGTCGAGGCGCACCGCGGACTCACGGAGGAGCAGAGCGCCGATTTCGATGCGGCACTGGTGCTGATCCTCGCCAACCATATCGGCGACATCGACGTGCTGCAGGAGGCGATCGGGCTTGCCAAACGCCGGGTGATCGACGGCCAGCAGCAACAGCAGCAGCAGCAGCAGCAACAATAACCTCGTAAGGACGAATAGATGGCGAAGAACTTCGCATCCACCGGCGATCTCTCCGAGAAACAGATCACCTTCTCCGAGATCGGCACCGATCTCTATGCCTTCACCGCCGAGGGCGATCCGAACACGGCCGTGATCGTCGGTGACGATGGCTGCCTCGTGTTTGACGCGCAGGCGACGCCGGCGATGGCGAACAAGGTGATCGAGCGCGTGCGCGCGGTCACCGACAAGCCGATCAAGTATGTCGTGCTGTCGCACTATCACGCCGTCCGCGTGCTCGGTGCCTCCGCCTACAAGGCGCAAGGCATCGTCGCTTCGCAGGAGACCTATCGTCTGATCGAGGAGCGCGGCAAGCAGGATTGGGATTCCGAATACGGCCGCTTCCCGCGCCTGTTCCAGGATGCATCGAGCATTCCCGGCCTGACCTGGCCGACGCTCACCTTCGAGGGTGAGATGTCGATCTATCTCGGCAAGCGCGAGGTGCGGCTGATGCAGCTGGGCGCGGGCCACACCTCGGGCGACATCGTCGCCTGGGTGCCGGATGCCGAGGTGATGTTCTCCGGCGACCTCATCGAGTATCACTCGGCCTGCTATTGCGGCGATGCGCATCTGCGCGAATGGCCGATCACGCTGAACGAGATCCGTAACTTCAATCCGAAGGCGATCGCGCCGGGCCGCGGCGATGCGCTCAAGGGCACCGCCACGGTGCGCGAAGCCATCGCGATGACGCGCGACTTCGTCACCTCGCTCTATGGCGCCGCCGAAATCTCGGTCGCCAAGGGCCGCACGCTGAAGGAATCGATGGCGGCGACGCGCGAGGTGATGGATCCGAAATTCTCGAGTTTTGCCATCTACGAGCACTGCCTGCCGTTCAACGTGTCGCGCGCCTATGACGAGGCGTCGGGGATCGACGACCCCGTGATCTGGACCGACAAGCGCGACCAGGAAATGTGGGCCGCCCTGCAAGGAGGAGGATAGTCATGAACATCAATACCTCGCCTGACCAGATCGTTCGAAGCTCGGCCCAGGTGACGCCGGGCTACATGTCCGGCTTCGGCAACAGTTTTGAGACCGAGGCGCTGCCGGGCGCGCTGCCGATCGGGCGCAACTCGCCGCAGCGCTGCGCCTACGGGCTCTACGCCGAGCAATTGTCCGGCTCGCCCTTCACCGCGCCGCGCGGCACCAACGAGCGCTCCTGGCTCTATCGCATCCGCCCCTCGGTGAAGCATTCCGGCCGCTTCGAGAAGGTCGATGCCGGCCTGTGGCGCTCGGCGCCGTGCCACGAATACGATCTGCCGATCGCGCAATTGCGCTGGGATCCGGCGCCGCTGCCGAAGGAGGAGGTGACCTTCCTTCAGGGCGTGCAGACCATGACGACGGCCGGTGACGTCAACACGCAGGCCGGCATGGCCGCGCATGTCTACCTCATCACCAAATCGATGGTGGACCAGCACTTCTACAATGCCGACGGCGAGCTGATGTTCGTGCTGCAGCAGGGCAATCTGCGCCTCGTCACCGAGTTCGGCCGCATCGATGCCCAGCCCGGCGAAATCGTGGTGATCCCGCGCGGCGTCAAGTTCCGTGTCGAGATTCCGAACGGGCCGGCGCGCGGCTATCTCTGCGAAAACTATGGCGGCGCCTTCACGCTGCCGGAGCGTGGCCCGATCGGTGCCAACTGTCTCGCCAATGCGCGCGATTTCCTCACCCCGGTCGCGAACTACGAGGACAAGGACACGCCGACGGAGCTGTTCGTGAAATGGGGCGGCTCGCTGTTCAGGACGATATTGCCGCATTCGCCGATCGACGTCGTCGCCTGGCACGGCAACTACGCGCCCTACAAATACGATCTGCGCACCTTCTCACCCGTCGGTGCGATCAGCTTCGATCACCCCGATCCCTCGATCTTCACCGTACTGACCTCGCCGTCGGAGACCGCAGGCACCGCGAATATCGACTTCGTCATCTTCCCCGAGCGCTGGATGGTCGCCGACAACACCTTCCGTCCGCCCTGGTACCACATGAACATCATGAGCGAGTTCATGGGCCTGATCTACGGCGTCTACGACGCCAAGCCGCAGGGCTTCGTGCCTGGTGGTGTCTCCTTGCACAATTGCATGCTGCCGCACGGCCCCGACCGCGATGCCTTCGAGCACGCCAGCAACGGCGAGCTGAAGCCGGTGAAGCTGACCGGCACCATGGCGTTCATGTTCGAGACCCGCTACCCGCAGCGTGTGACAGCGCATGCCGCGAAGTCGTCGACGCTGCAGGACGATTACGCCGATTGCTGGAAGGGTCTGGAGAAGCGCTTCGATCCGAGCAAGCCTTAGCTTTCTTCCCCTCTCCCCTTGTGGGAGAGGGTGGCATGGGCGGCCCTTGGCCGCCGTCTCTTAAGAACGCCGATGCTTTGCATCGGCTACCGCGTAGCGGCGAGACTGGTGAGGGGTCTGTCTCCGCGAGTGAACCTCTCACATTCGGATACGTGGATAGAACCCCTCATCCGGCGCTTCGCGCCACCTTCTCCCACAAGGGGAGAAGGAAGAAAGAATCGAGCCGAACGTGACAACCCACCCCAACGACCCCAGCCTCCGCTCCTTCATCGAGGTCGATCCCGCCTCGGACTTCCCGATCCAGAACCTGCCCTATGGCGTGTTCTCGACCGCTGCCAATCCGACGCCGCGGGTCGGCGTCGCGATCGGCAATTACGTGCTCGATCTCTGGGAGCTCGAACAGGATTCCCGGCTCGATGTCGGCCCTCTCGGCGTGTTCTCCGGACCTTCGCTCAACCGCTTCATGGCGCTGGGGCAGAAGGTGTGGACGGAGACGCGGGCTCGGATCAGCGAGCTGCTGCGTCACGATCATCCGGAGCTGCGCGACAACGAGGAGCTGCGCAAGCAGGCGCTGGTGCCGATGCGCGATGCAAGGCTGCATCTGCCGTTCGCGGTCTCCGGCTATACCGATTTCTATTCGTCCAGGGAGCACGCCACGAATGTCGGCGTGATGTTCCGCGGCAAGGACAATGCGCTGCAGCCGAACTGGCTGCACATGCCGATCGCCTACAACGGCCGCGCCTCCACCGTCGTGGTCTCCGGCACGAGGGTGAAGCGGCCGCGCGGACAGCTGAAGCCGCCGAATGTGGAGCTGCCGAGCTTTGCGCCGTGCAAGCGACTCGATTTCGAGCTGGAGATGGGCGTCGTGATCGGCCAGCCCTCAGCCATGGGCGGCATGCTGACCGAGAGCCAGGCCGAGGAGATGATCTTCGGCTTCGTGCTGCTCAACGACTGGAGCGCGCGCGACATCCAGCAATGGGAATATGTGCCGCTCGGCCCGTTCCTGGCAAAAGCGTTCGCGACCTCGATCAGCCCTTGGGTGGTGACGCGCGAGGCGCTGGAGCCGTTCCGGCTGAAGGGACCGGAGCAGGAGCCGGTGCCGCTCGACTATCTGAAGCAGATCAAGCCTCAGAATTACGACGTCGAGCTCGACGTGTCCTTGCGCGCCGCAGGCGTCAACGCGCCCGCCAGCATCAGCCGCACCAATTTCAAGTACATGTACTGGTCCTCCGTGCAGCAATTGATGCACCACGCCTCGAGCGGCTGCGCCATGAACGTCGGCGATCTCTTGGGGAGCGGCACCATCTCCGGTCCCGAGAAGAACCAGCGCGGCAGCCTGCTCGAGATCAGCTGGAACGGCACCGAGCCGGTCGAGCTGCCCGGCGGCGCCAGGCGTTCGTTCCTGGAAGACGGCGACAGCCTCGTCATGCGCGGCTGGTGCCAGGGCAACGGCTATCGCGTCGGGTTCGGCGAGGTCGAGGGAACGATCGTGGCGGCGGAGTGATTGCGACATTGAGGGGAGGCTCCGTCCTCATTCTGCGTCATTGCGAGCGCAGCGAAGCAATCCCAAGTCTTTCCGCGGCGGCAGTCTGGATTGCTTCGTCGCAAGGACTCCTCGCAATGACGTGGAGAGAGCCTACCGCTTCTCCGGGGGCACGTCGCGCACCCGTGCGCAATGCGCAGCGACGTCCTCAAGGCTGTACTTCAGATGCACCCGCTTGTCCGACGGCGCCTGCTTCGTCGTGCACACGCCCGGCCGCCATTCCTGCGTCGGCCTGATCGGGCGCGGGGCGAAGCCGCCGCCGCAGTTCGGGCAGACGTTGAAGAGCTTCGTCTCGACGCAATCCGCACAGAACGTGCATTCGTAGGAGCAGATCCGCGCATCCGTCGCGTTCGGCGGCAGATCGCGGTCGCAATATTCGCAATTCGGTCGCAGCTGGAGGGCCATGGTTAATCTCCGCAAGATGGCCGCGATCATCGCAGACCGTGCGCGCAGCGCGAATGCCCTAGTTCCCTCGATTTCAGCCAGGCTTTAAATCCCTCAGCGGCAGCTTGGCGCTTTCCTTCAACCTGTCGAGCACGATCGAGGAGCGCACATGCGCCACGCTCTGGTGCGGCATCAGCACGTCGTTGACGAGGTTGGAGAGCCCCTTGAGATCGCGCAGCACGGCCTTGAGCACGTAGTCGGCATCGCCCGTCAGCGAATAGGCTTCCTGGATCTCGTCGATCCGGTTCACCAGCGCGCGAAAACGCTTGGAATTGTCCGGCGAGTGGGTCGCGAGCCCCACCTGGATGAAGGCGATCACGCCGAAGCCGAGCGCCTCGCTGGAGAGATCGGCGTGATAGCCCGAGATCACCTTCTCCTCCTCCAGCCGCATCCGCCGCCGCGAGCATTGCGAGGCCGACAGGCCCGCGAGCTCGGCGAGCTCCTGGTTGGTGAGGCGGCCGTCGTCCTGCAGAGCGGTCAGGATCTTGAGGTCGAACGCGTCCACGGAGATCATGCGTGTTTTGTCCATTGCATGCACGGATCGTGCACATACTAGCCAAATCACGTGCCGTTTGCACGCTCCTTGCGTCCCAGACGAAGGATAATTCCTCCCTGCAGCAATCTGGGAGAGCAGCATGGGTCCGTTTCCGCACGATGCACCGCCGGCCACGATCAGCGCCGACAATCCGATGGGCACCGACGGCTTCGAGTTCGTCGAATACGCGCATCCCGATCCGGGCGAGCTGCACGCGCTCTTCAAGCTGATGGGCTATACGCCCGTCGCGCGGCACAGGACAAAGAAGATCACGGTCTATCGCCAGGGCGACATCAACTCCCTCGTCAACGAGGAGCCCGGCACCCACGGTTATGAATTCGTCGCCGCCCACGGCCCCTGCGCGCCGTCGATGGCGTTTCGCGTCGTCGATGCCAAGGCCGCCTACGACCGCGCGATCGCTCTCGGCGCCGAGCCTGCCGATGTGTCATCGGCGCAGAAGACGCTCGACGTGCCCGCGATCAAGGGCATCGGCGGCAGCCTGCTCTATCTGGTCGACCGCTACGGCGCCAAGGGCTCGGCCTATGATGCCGAGTTCGAATGGCTGGGCGCGCGCGATCCGCGCCCCGTTGGCGCCGGCCTGTTCTATCTCGACCACCTCACCCACAACGTCCATCGCGGCCGCATGGATGTCTGGGCCGGCTTCTACGAGAAGCTGTTCAACTTCCGCCAGATCCGCTTCTTCGACATCGAGGGCCGCGCCTCCGGCCTGTTCTCGCGCGCACTGACCAGCCCGGACGGGAAGATCCGGATTCCGATCAACGAGGACGCCGGCGATTCCGGACAGATCGAGGAATATCTGAAGACCTATCGTGGCGAGGGCATCCAGCACATCGCCTGCGGCTGTCGCGACATCTACCGCACCATCGAGGACCTGCGCGAGGCCGGCCTGCCCTTCATGCCGTCGCCGCCAGACACCTATTTCGAGAAGGTCGACACGCGCCTGCCTGGGCACGGCGAGGACCTCGCGCGTCTGCACAAGAACGGCATCCTGATCGACGGCGAAGGCGTGGTCGACGGCGGCCAGACCAAGGTGCTGCTGCAGATCTTCTCGGCGAATGCGATCGGCCCGATCTTCTTCGAGTTCATCCAGCGCAAGGGCGACGACGGTTTTGGTGAGGGCAATTTCAAGGCCCTGTTCGAATCGATCGAGGAAGACCAGATCCGGCGCGGCGTGCTGAAGGTGGGGAACGCGGCGTAGGCACGGCCTGATAACGCTCGCGCGTCATAAGCTGTCGTCCCGGATCTGCGCTCCGCTCCGCTCGCTTGTCCGGGACGACAGTGGAGATGTTGGCGAGAGCATCCCTACTTCGCCGCCTTCCACGCCTCCGTCACCGCCGCGATCTCCGCCGCCTCCGGCTCGCGCACCGCCGACGGCGTGCGCGAGAAGCGCGGCGCCGGTGCCGGCTGCTTCACGCCGTGGCGCTCGACGAAGACGTTGCGGGCGACCATGTGCGGATGCTTCGTCGCTTCCGACATGGTCAGCACCGGCGCGAAACAGATGTCGGTGCCTTCCATGATCTTGCACCAGTCCTCGCGGGTCTTGCTCTTGAACACCGCTTTCAGCTTCTCCCTCAGCGCCGGCCAGGCCTTGCGATCCATCTGCGCGTCGAAATCCGCGTCCGTCAGGCCCGCATGCTCGCGCAGCAGCGCGTAGAACTGCGGCTCGATCGAGCCGATCGAGACGAAGTTCCCGCAGGCGCATTCATAGACGCCGTAGAAATGCGCGCCGCCGTCGAGGAAGTTCTGGTTGCGGCCCTCGGTCCAGCGTCCCAGCGTGGTCATGTCGAAGAAGAACGACATCAGCGAGGCAGCGCCGTCGCACATCGCGGCGTCGACGACCTGGCCCTTGCCGGATTTCTGCGCTTCCAGCAATGCCGCGAGCACGCCGACGACGAGATAGAGCGCGCCGCCGCCGAAATCACCGACCAGATTGAGCGGCGGCACCGGCGCTTCCTTCGTGCCGATCGCGGCGAGCGCGCCGGTGATGGAGATGTAATTGATGTCGTGGCCCGCGGCATTCGCGAGCGGGCCTTCCTGGCCCCAGCCGGTCATGCGCCCGTAGACGAGCTTTGGATTCCGCGCGAGCACGACGTCCGGCCCGAGCCCGAGCCGCTCCATCACGCCGGGACGAAAACCTTCGACCAGCGCATCGGCGCTGGCAAGCAGCTCGAGCACGTCGGCGATCGCCGCCTTGTCCTTGAGGTCGAGCTCGATCACCTTGCGGCCGCGGCCGGCCACCGACTTCATGCTCTTCCTCGCACCGACACGGTCGAGCGTGACGACGTCCGCGCCCATGTCGGCCAGCAGCATGCATGCGAACGGGCCGGGGCCGATGCCGGCGAATTCGACGATGCGGAAGCCCGAGAGCGGACCGGAGGTGCGGACGGACGAAGTGGGGGCTGATTTATCGAGCACGTTGTTGTTTCCTCGGGTCGCGGGCAGGTGCCGGTGTTCCGTCAGGCGCCTCGCGTTGCTCTTGGGGGCGAGTTAATCGGCTGATTAACTTTTCTCGCCTTCCCGCCAGCGAGGCAAGCGGTTTTCATGCCGCATGGTCAAAATAAAGCAGCGCGCACGGGAGTGCGCGCCGCGGAAAATTTGTGTCGAGACGCTGGAGCGCTCTATTCGCGCATGATCTTGCCGGAAAAAAGCTTCGCACTTTTCCGGATCATGCTCAGCCCGCAGCAGCCACCGCGCGCTGCGCCATCACCTTGACGAGGTTGGCGCGGTACTCCGACGTGCCGTGGATGTCGGACAGAAGTCCGCTCGCGGGAATGTTGACGCTGTCGATCGCTGACGGCGACCAGTTCGCCTTCAGCGCAGCCTCGATGGCGCCAACCCGCATCACCCCGCTCTGCGACGCCCCGGTTGCGGCGACGCGAATCTCGCCGGACTTCGTCTGCGCGACGAACACGGCGGTGAGCGCGAAGCGCGAGGCCGGATGCCGCATCTTGGCGTAGCCCGCCTTCGCCGGAACCGGGAACGACACGGCGGTGATGATCTCGCCGTCTTCGAGCGCGGTGGTGAACAGGCCCTTGAAGAAATCGTCCGCCGCGATCGACCGCTTGTTGGTCTTCACGGTGGCGCCGAGGGCGAGCAGCCCGGCCGGATAATCCGCGGCGGGATCGTTGTTGGCGATCGAGCCGCCGATCGTGCCGCGATAGCGCACGGCGGGATCGCCGATCAGCGAGGCCAGATAGGCGAGCGCGGGAATCGCCTTCTTCGCGGCCTCGCTGGTCGCCACATCGTAATGCGGCGTGGCCGCCTTGATCGTCAGCGTGTCGCCGGATGCCTCGACGCCGATCATGTCCTTGATCCTGCCAAGGTCGATGACGTCTGTGGGACCTGCGAGGCGCTGCTTCATCACCGGCAGCAATGTCTGCCCGCCGGCAAGGAATTTGGCCTCGCTGCTCTTGCCGAACAGGGTGGCGGCCTCGTCGACCGAGGAGGCGCGATGATAGGTGGTCTGGTACATCTTCGGTCCTCCTCTTCAAGCCGCGTGGATCGTGCGCCACACCCGGTCAGGGGTTGCGGGCATTTCCAGATTGTTCTTGCCGATCGCATCCGTGATCGCGTTGATCACGGCCGCTGACGCCCCGATCGCGCCTGCCTCACCGCAACCCTTGATGCCCAGCGGATTGCCCGGGCACAGCGTCGTGGTGTGGGAGAGATTGAACGAGGGCAGATCGTCGGCGCGCGGCATGGAATAGTCCATGAACGAGGCCGTCACCGGCTGGCCGTTGGAGTCGTAGATGGCATGCTCCAGCAGCGCCTGCCCGATGCCTTGCGCAAGGCCGCCATGGACCTGGCCCTCGACGATCATCGGATTGATCAGCCGGCCGAAATCGTCGGCCGCGACGAAGTTGACGAAGGTGGTCTTGCCCGTACCAGGGTCGACCTCGAGCTCGCAGATATAGGCGCCGGCCGGGAAGGTGAAGTTGGTCGGGTCGTAGAAGGCGCTTTCCTTCAGGCCAGGCTCCATCCCGTCAGGCAGATTATGCGCAGTATAGGCTGCGAGTGCGACCATCGGGAAGGCGATCGCCTTGTCGGTGCCGGTCACCTTGAACTCGCCGTTCTCGATGACGATGTCGGCTTCCGACGCCTCCAGCGCATGCGCGGCGATCTTCCTGGCCTTGGACTCGACCTTCTCCATCGCTTTCAGGATCGCGGTGAGGCCGACGGCCGCCGAGCGCGAGCCGTAGGTGCCCATGCCGAACTGCACCTTGTCGGTGTCGCCATGCACGATCGAGACCTGGCTGATGGGCACACCCAGGCGATCGGCGACGAGCTGGCAGAACGTCGTCTCGTGGCCCTGGCCGTGGCTGTGCGAACCGGTGAGGATCTCGATGGTACCGACCGGGTTGACGCGCACTTCTGCGGACTCCCACAGGCCGACGCCCGCACCCAGGCTGCCGACCGCCTTCGACGGCGCGATACCGCAGGCCTCGATGTAGCAGGACACGCCGATGCCGCGCAGCTTGCCGTCGGCTTTGGCCTTGGCCTTGCGGGCGGCGAAGCCGGCATAGTCGATCGCCTTCATCGCGGCATCGAGCGAGGCGTTGAAGTCGCCGGTGTCGTAGGCCATGATCACCGGCGTCTGGTGCGGGAACTGGGTGATGAAGTTGTTCCGGCGCAGTGCGGCCGGATCGACGTTCAGCTGCCGCGCCGCCGTCTCCATCAGACGTTCGAGCAGGTAGCTCGCCTCGGGCCGGCCCGCGCCGCGATAGGCATCGACGGGCGTGGTGTTGGTGTAGACGCCGATCACCTCGGCATGGATCGCCGGAATGTTGTACTGGCCCGACAGCAGCGTCGCGTACAGATAGGTCGGCACCGACGAGGAGAACAGCGACATGTAGGCGCCGAAATTGGCGTAGGTCTTTACCTTCAGGCCGATGATCTTGTTGTTGGCGTCGAACGCCATCTCGGCATGGGTGACATGGTCGCGGCCATGCGCGTCGGTGAGGAAGGCTTCGGTGCGGTCGCCGGTCCATTTCACGGGACGGCCGACCTTCTTCGAGGCCCACAGCGCCACCATCTCCTCGGGATAGATGAAGATCTTCGAGCCGAAGCCGCCGCCGACGTCGGGCGCGATCACGCGCAGCTTGTGCTCGGGGGCGATGTTGTAGAACGCCGACAGCACGAGGCGGGCGACGTGGGGGTTCTGCGACGTCGTGTAGAGCGTGAAATGCTCTTCCGCCGCGTCGTAGTCGGCAATCGCCGCGCGCGGCTCCATCGCGTTGGGCGCGAGGCGGTTGTTGGTGACGTCGAGCTTCACGACATTGGCAGCCTTGGAGAAGGCGGCGCTCACCGCGCCCTCGTCGCCGATCACCCAGTCATAGACCTGGTTGCCGGGAGCCTCGGGATGAAGCTGCGGCGCGCCGGCCTTGATCGCGGCTTGCATGTCGGCGACCGCCGGGAGCTCTTCGTAGTCCACGACGACGGCTTCCGCCGCGTCACGCGCGAGGTTCTTGCTGTCGGCGATCACGACGGCGACGGCCTGGCCGACGAAGCGCACCGTCTCCGGCGCCATCGCCGGCCATGCGCCCATCTTCATCGGGCTGCCGTCCTTGGAGGTGATGGCCCAGCCGCAGATCAGGTTGCCGACCTTGTCGTCGACCAGCTGCTGGCCGGTGAGCACCGCGACCACGCCCGGCATCTTCAGCGCGGCGGAGGAGTCGATCCCCTTCACCCTGGCATGTGCATGCGGGCTGCGGATGAAATGGGCATGGGTCATGCCCGGCAATTTGATGTCGTCCACGTACCGGCCCTTGCCGGTGATGAAACGCTTGTCTTCCTTGCGCACGACGCGCGCGCCGATGCCTTCAACACCCATGTCTGGTCCTCCCGACCGGAAATTGTTTCGACTGCGCCTTCCTTCGAAAGCAGCAGCGGTGGTTCTTTGTTCGAGGCGGGCGGCCTTACTCGGCCGCCTGCGAGACCTTCATGCGCCCGGCCGCATCCAGCACGGCCTTGACGATGTTGTGGTAGCCGGTGCAGCGGCAGATATTGCCCTCGAGCTCGCTTCGCACGGTGGCCTCGTCGAGCTGGCCGCCATGACGCTGCACGATGTCGATCGCCGACATGATCATGCCCGGGGTGCAATAGCCGCACTGCAGGCCGTGATTGTCGCGGAAGGCGTCCTGCATCGGGTGCAGTTCGTCGCCCTTGGCGATGCCCTCGATCGTGGTGACGTTGGCACCGTCGGCCTGGCCCGCCAGCAAGGTGCAGGACTTCACCGCGCGGCCGTCCATGTGCACGACACAGGCGCCGCACTGGCTGGTGTCGCAGCCGACATGGGTTCCGGTGAGGTTGAGGTGATCGCGCAGAACGTGGACCAGCAGCGTGCGGTCCTCGACGTCGACGGCAACGGCCTTGCCGTTGACCGTCAGTTTGACTGTAGACACGGCGTACTCCTCCCGAATGTTTGTAGTTATTCCAATTAGAGACAGCGCGAACGGAACTTTGCAACTGGGATTTTGCCGACCGCGCGTCATGGAAAGGTCATCGTGGTGGTCGCCACAGATGCACGATTCGGTCGCGACATCTCGTGCCGCCACCAGCGCATGGCGCGACCTTGCAATGAGCTCAGCGAAAACGGTGTCCACGTCGTCAGCTGCGACCTGCGTCCAGCCGCTACCGCGCGAAGCCCTTGGCCTTGAGCGCTGGACGTCGCGCCTCGCGCGTCGTTTCTCCCTTTGATGCCTTGTTCCTTGCCAGGAATAGGAGCACGCGCTCACGCCCTTGTAATCGCGATCTTGGTAGTAGGCTGAGGCGAGCTAAGTCGTTGATTTTGTTCGCTGCGATGCAGCGAAGCTGCGCCCGAACGAGGCCGCCCGCAAGCCGCACGACCTCCTAGTACTTCCTGGCGATTGATCGCAGCCGGGCATCCTCCTAGTCGAGCCGTACAAGCAACGGTCAAAAGGGGTGGAAGCGATGCAGATGAACGACAGTCAGCGGATCCCGGCGTCGAAGGCCAAAGTGTGGGACGCGCTCAACGATCCCGATATTCTCAGGCGCTGCATTCCCGGCTGCCAATCGCTCGAGATGGCATCGCCGACGGAGATGACGGCAACCGTGGTGCTGAAGGTCGGCCCGGTGAAGGCGACGTTCAGCGGCAAGGTGACGTTGACCGACATCGATGCGCCCAACGGCTACCGCATCGTCGGCGAAGGCGCCGGCGGCGTCGCCGGCTTTGCCAAGGGCGGCGCGAAGGTGAGGCTGGAAGAAGAATCGCCTGACGTGACCATCCTGCATTACGAGGCCGACGCGCAGATCGGCGGCAAGCTCGCGCAGCTCGGCTCGCGCTTGATCGACTCGACTTCGCGAAAACTTGCCGCGAACTTCTTCGAAAGTTTTGCAGGACTGGTAGCGCCATCATCGTGACCGACGTGCAGCATCGCTGCACGCGACGATGCAAGATCGCCACAAACTCACCCGTCGTCCGGGATCAGCGCTCACTTCGTTCGCCCGTCCGGAACGACGACCGAGTGTGAGGCGATGTCGTCGTCCCCACACCGCTTGGTGCGTTTGCACTGTAAATCCAGGCAAAGACGCAAGCAGGCCAACGAGATAAGCGGCGCACGCCGCCGGTGATCTGCACTACTACCTTCCGCCTATACTAAGCGCGAAAAGCCGATGCTGTAATTTCGAACGATGGCTCGCAGGCGAACTGCGCATCACGAGCGCAGCGCGCTCAGGCGTCCAACGAGGCGTTCACAACAACATCGCGGAGGGAATACATGACCTTTGGAACGAAGGGCTTCTTGGCCGGCATCTCGATGGTTGCGATGCTGGCCGCCGCTACATCCGGCACGCGCGCCAACGAGACCGTGCTCAAGGCGCAATCCGATTCGAACCAGTGGGCGGTCGCCGGCCACGACTACGGCAACACGCGCTTCAGCCCGCTGAAGCAGATCAACACCGAGAACGCGGGCAAGCTGACGCTCGCCTATTCGTTCTCGCTGGCATCGCTGCGTTCGAACGAATCCTCGCCGATCGTCATCGGCAACACGCTCTATGTTTCGAGCTCGTGGGGCCCGAAATACGTCTACGCGCTCGATGCGGCCACCGGCGCACGCAAATGGACCTGGGAGCCCGACATTCCCGAGGACGTGCTGCAATACGCCTGCTGCGACGTGAACAATCGCGGCGTCACCTATGCCGACGGCAAGATCTTCGTCGGCCGTCTCGACGGCAAGCTGACGGCACTCGATGCCACGACCGGCAAGGCGTTGTGGACGACGAAGGTGGTCGACTACAAGCAGGGTTCGGTCATCACCTCGCCGCCGCTCGTCGTGCGCGACAAGGTCATCACCGGTTTCGGCGGCGGCGAATACGGCGTGCGCGGCTCGCTGCAGGCCTTCGACATCAACACCGGCAAGCAGGTGTGGCAGACCTTCACCGTTCCTTCCCCGGACGAGCCCGGTGGCGACTCCTGGAAGGGCGATTCCGCCCAGCATGGTGGCGGCGCGGCCTGGCTGGTCGGCTCCTACGATCCGAAGAGTGACACGGTCTATTGGGGCACCAGCAATCCTGGTCCGTGGAACACCGCGGTGCGCTCGACCGGCGACGGCAATTTCGGCAAGCTGACCAACCTCTACACCGCCTCGACGGTGGCGTTCGATCCCAACACCGGCAAGATCAAGTGGCACATCCAGACCACGCCGGCCGATGCCTGGGACTATGACGGCGTCAACGAAGCCGTGCTCGCGGATCTGAAGATCGGCGGCAGCACCGTGCCGGCCCTGATGAAGGCGGATCGCAACGGGTATTTCTTCGTCGCCAATCGCGAGACCGGCAAGGTGTTGTCGGCGGAGAAATACGTTTTCTCCAATTGGGCCAAGAAGTGGGACGTCGCCACGATGCGCGCGGTCGAGGATCCCGACAAGCGTCCAGGGCCGAATCATCCCGCCAAGGACATCTGCCCGAACCTGATCGGCGGCAAGAACTGGCAGCCGATGTCGTTCAATCCGCAGACCGGCCTCGTCTACATCCCGTCCAACAATGTCTGCATGGACTGGTCCGTCTCCGACGTCGCCTACAAGCGCGGCGTGTTCTATCTCGGCGCCGAATTCCCGACCAAGGAAGGCCCCGGCGGCTTCCTCGGCGAGCTCGTGGCCTGGGATCCGGTCGCGCAGAAGAAGGTCTGGTCGATCAAGGAAGACCTGCCGTTCAACGGCGGCACGCTGACCACCGGCGGCGGTCTCGTGTTTGCCGGCAACATCCATGGCGACTTCCGTGCCATCGATGCGAAGTCCGGCAAGGTGCTGTGGAGCAAGAATCTCGGCTCCGGCATCGGCGCGGGTCCGGTGACCTACCAGGTCGACGGCAAGCAATATGTCGCCATCGTCGTCGGCCGCACGGCTGCGCTGCCTGCGTTCCTGGGCGAGGTAGGAAAGAAGATGACGGCCGCAGCTCCCGAGGGCGGTTCGCTCTTCGTGTTCTCCGTCCAGTGACCACTCGCGCGCGTATCCTCTCGAGGTGACGGGATACGCGCGCGCTTTTTCCAGATTTAAGTTGCGGCATCGGCCGATGCCTGATGCCGCAGCGCCTGGCTCAACGAACTCCGGCCCTACAACGTCATGGGAGACGAGGATGCGTGCCAATCATTCTGCCATCGGTGCGAGCCGACATCGCTCCATCTCAGCCTTGCTCGCATGTGCCGTCGCGGCGCTGATCGTTCCGGCCTCGCCGCTGCACGCCGACGAGGCGCAGCCGTTCCGTCTCTGCGCCGATCCGACCAATCTTCCATTCTCGAGCGATAGTCCGTCGCAGCCGGGCTTCTATGTCGAGATCGGGCAGGCCCTGGCGCAGGCGCTCGGCCGGCCGATCTCTTACGACTGGTACAAATCCTATTTCGGCAAGCGCACCGTGCGCGTCACGCTGCTCGGCAAGCAATGCGACGCCATGATCGGTCTGCCGCGCTCCGAGGATTTCATGGGACCGGCCGTGATCTTCTCAAACACCTTCGCGAAGGAGGGCTATGCGCTCGTCGCCGCCAAGGGCCAGGCACCCGGCGGCATCGACGGCCTTCGGGGCAAACGTGTTGCCGTGCAGTTCGCCAGCACGCCGCAAAACCTGCTCGCGAGCCGCGACGACGTCCAGAAGGTGACGGTGCTGTCGCCGGAGGAAGGCATGCAGGCGCTCGACCAGGGCAGGGCCGACGTCGCCTTCATCTGGGGCCCGGTCGCCGGCTGGCTGAACAAGACCGCCTATAACGGCCGCTATCAGATCGAACTCACCGAAGGTGAAGGCCTGTCGTGGGACGCCGCCATCGGCTTTGCGAAGACCTCGACCGAGCTGCGCGATCGCGTCGATGCCGTATTGCCGCAGCTGCAGAGCACGATCGGCGAGCTCGCGGAGAAATACGGCCTGCCGACCGGCGCGCCGGTTCGCTTTGGCGCGGTGCCGGCGGGAACGACGACGGGGACGGGAACGGGAGCTCGCGTGGCGCAGGTCGCCAATGTGGTGGCGACCGAGACCAAGGGCGATGCGGCAGCGCCAGGCGCAGACGCCGTCGGCGCGGGCAAGGAGATCTTCAACGGAACCTGTGCGCATTGCCACGGTCCCGACGCGATCCAGAGCGAGCGGAAGATCGATCTGCGGCTGCTGCGTCACCGCTACGGGGACGAGATGCGCGAGAAGTTCTGGACGACCGTGCATGAGGGACGGCCGACCAAGGGCATGCCGGCCTGGAAGGAGGTCTACACCGACGACCAGTTCGACAGCATCTATGCCTTCCTGCTGACGGTCCAGTCCGAATCGAACGACTGAACGATCTTGACCGAACCTGATCGGGAGGATGTGCTAGCGTCCGTCCGGCACCATCCCGGTGCCGGACGGGTGCCGCATGGTTCCGCCTCTTCCGCTACGGCGGCGGATCCCTGTACGGTGCAGCATTCAGCGGTGCAGTCCTGTGAAGGCGCCATGACCAGCTTCCTGATCATCGACGATCATCCGCTGTTTCGCGAGGCCCTCGGCAATGCGGTGCGTCTCGCCTTGCCGGAGGCGCGGATCTTCGAGGCGATGTCGATCGAGGATGCCCTTCATATTCTGACGGCCGAGCAGGGCGAGGGCATCGACCTCGCGCTGCTCGACCTCCTGCTGCCGGATTCGACCGGCTTCTCCGGCTTTTTGCGTTTGCGCGAGGCCTATCCGCGCCTGCCTGTCGCCATCGTATCGAGCGACGAGGACCAGCGCATCGTCCGCGAAGCGCTGGAGCTGGGGGCCGCCGGCTATCTGCCGAAGTCGATGTCCAAGCGCGAGCTGGCGCAATCGATCGAGGGCGTGCTGAAGGGATCGGTGTCGGTGCCGAAGGATTTCGTGGCGACGCCGCGGCGGCGGGCCGAGGCCAGCAAGGCGCTCGAGGTCAAGCTGCGCGATCTCACGCCGCAGCAGCTTCGCGTGCTCGATCTCTTGCGGCGCGGCTATCCGAACCGCCAGATCGCCCAGGAGCTTCAGCTGGCCGAATCCACGGTGAAGGCGCACATCACCGAGATCCTGCGCAAGCTCGGCCTGTTCAGCCGCAACAAGGCGATCATCGAGGTCGGCAAGATGGACTTGCCGGATCCAAAGGGCCGGCCCCATGCGCGGGCCGACCGCGGGCGGGCGCAATGACGCGCGATGTCGTGCTTGACCTGGATCAAGTCGGTCTGACCGGACTGGGACATTCTCGTTTCGACGTCCAACCCGGCAATAATCAGGGAATGGCTCACGCGTGATGCGATTTCTGATTGTCGAAGATCATCCGCTGTTTCGCGAGGCCCTCGAGGGCGCGCTCCAGATGGTGGCGCCCGCGGCCGAGATCCTTCAGGCGACGTCGATCGACGGTGCGCTCGAGCAGGTCGCGGCGAGCACCGAGCTCGATCTCATCCTGCTCGATCTGTCGATGCCGGGCACCACAGGGCTTTCCGGCATCATCCGCATCCGCAAGGCGTTTCCCAGGATCCCCGTCGTCGTCGTATCCGGACACCAGGATCCGCAGATCATGTCGGGCGCCTTGTCGCTCGGCGTCTCCGGCTACATCCTCAAATCGTCGTCCAAGCAGGATCTGGCGCAGTCGATCGGCGAGGTGCTGCGCGGCGCCGTCAGTGTCCCCGCCGCCTATCGCGGGCTTGTGCGCCCGCAACGTGCTGCCGGCCCCGCGCAGGATCTGTTGAAGCGTTTGCACGATTTGACGCCGCAGCAATTGCGCGTGCTCGAGATGGTCAAGCGGGGTCTGCAGAACAAGCAGATCGCCTATGAGCTGAAGATTTCCGAGACCACCGTGAAGGTCCACGTCTCCGACATCCTGCGCAAGCTCAACGTGCTGAGCCGCACCAAGGCGATCGTTGAAATGTCCCGGATCGATTTCGCGACGCTGGCAGCCGAGAGCACCAGGCGCGAGCGCGCGCAGCCGGACCAGCAGTGACGTGATCGTTTTCTGACTTGCCTCGCAGACCGGGCCCGCACGATCGATGATCTTGGATTCAAATCATCGGCTTGATCGCATGTAAGATATTACCGGTACTGTGCATGGGGTTGTTTCGGGGGCCTTGCTAGCTCAGCAGGAAGGACAGCAGCGCCCGCATCTCGGCCGGCTTGATCGGCTTCTTCAGCACCTCGAGGCCGTGGAGGCTCGCTTCCTTGGCCGCCTTTTCGGAATAATCGGCGGTGATGATCATGGCGGGGGTGTCGAGCTTCAAGTGCTGGCGCACATCGGCGATGGCCGACAGGCCACTCTCGCCGTGATCGAGATGGAGGTCGGCAATCACGGCATCGGGCGCGCCGCCGAGCTCGTTCAGGCGCACGAGCGCGTCCGCGCCCGATCGCGTGGTCGCGACGTCGCAGCCCCACCCCTCCAGCAGTGCGGCCATCGCCTCCGAGCCGTTCGGATCGTTCTCGATCAGCAGGATCTTGGCGCCTTCGAGCCCGCTATAGTTGTAATGCCGCTCGGCGAGCTTGACCTCATGCACCTCGTCGCCGACTTGAGTGAGGTCGGCCGGCTCCAGCTCCAGGGTGAAGGTTGATCCCCTGCCGAGCTGCGACGACAGCCGCACCTCGTGCCCGAGCACGGTCGCGAAACGGCGGACGATGGAGAGGCCGAGCCCAAAGCCGGCCTGGTCGGTCGCGCTGGCCTCGCCGCGCTGGAATTCGCGGAAGATCGCCTCCTGCTGTGCCCGTGCAATTCCCGGTCCGGTGTCGGAGACCTGGACGCAGATATGGTCGCCCCGCGGCCGGCATCCCATGACGACGCCCCCGCTGCTTGTATAGCGGATGGCATTGGCAAGCAGGTTCTGCAGGATCCGCCGCAGCATCATCGCATCCGACATCACCGCCAGCTGTGAGCTGCGGATGCGCAAGGACAGGCCTTGCCGCGCCGCGATCGGCTCGAACTCGGTGCGGAGCTGCTCGAACAGCGGCGCCAGCGCGATCGCGCGCACGTCGGGCTTGAGCGCGCCGGCGTCGAGCTTGGCGATCTCCAGCAGCGACCGCAGCAGGTCCTCCAGCATCAGCAGCGAGCGGTCGACCTGGTCGATGAGCAGGCCCGCCTCCTGCGACTCCATCATCTCGGTCAGCGCGGACAGGGTCAGGCGCGCTGCGTTGAGCGGCTGCAGCAGGTCGTGGGTGACCGAGATCAGCACGGAGGATTTCAGCGAGCTTGCGGCTTCGGCCTGCTGCTTGGCGCGGTAGAGTCCCTCGTTGGCGCGCTCGACCGAATGCAGCGCCTCGCGCAACTGGTGCGTCCGGTCGCGGACCTTGTGGTCGAGCGCAATGGCGGTTTCGAACAGCGAGAAGGCGTTGAGCTGCTGGTCCATCGAGCGCTCGACGCGCGACATCAGCGCGGCATTGATCTTCCTCAGCTTGGCGGCCTCGCGCCGCAGCTGGTCGACCGCGTCGGGGCCCTGCAGCATGTCGGTCACGACGGGCGCCTTCCGATCGCCACGCCCGTGAAGGTCTGGTTCACATGCATGGAGCCGAACTGCTCGCCATAGGTGTGAAAGCCGACGACCCGGTTCTGCCGGTACAATTCGGACATGTCGCGGGTGAGCTGATGCTGCTCGGCGTCGAGCCGGCGGAGCAGGCACTCGAAACCGATATAGAGCGAGACCTCTCCGATCTGGTCGCGGATGTCGGCAAAGGTCTCGCGGGTCGCCCCGACCAGGCTTCGCGACGTCGCGGCCGTCAGCACCATGCCCTCGTCGATGGCGCAGAAGAAATGCAGCGAGCCGTCCGGCCCGACGCGCTGGATCGATCGCGCGTAATAGGAGCCGCCGACACGCACCAGCACCGGATGCGAGGCAAAGGAGAACGGATCGAGCTTGGCGTCCATGATGCCGACCACACGCGAATATTCCAGTGCGGCAGGCTCCGCGTTCAGCTCCCTGACCATTCGATTTTCGATGTCGGCCTCGGTCACGACCATCTTCTGCGCCCGCGGCTCGAAATTGTCGCACTTGAAGACGCGGAACGGCAACGATGTGTTCAGCAGGATCAGCAGGGCGGCATTGGTGTGCGCCTTGCCGTCAAAGAACACCCAGGTCTTCTCGAAGCGCATCCCGTCGCCTGCGGACCCGCCGACGACCGGGATGTCGTCGAGCGAGGCATAGAGCGCGGACATCACCGCCTCTTCCCGGCGGCACAGGCCGTCGATCAGGACGAGGCCGAAGGGGTTGCCACGGTCGACCTGCGGGGTGGCCCGCAACAGCTCGTGCCGGAGCTCGCCGCCGATCCTGCGGCCGTCCTCGACGCGGAAGCTGTCGAGGTTGAAAATCGGCCGCACCGCGGCGGAGAAGTCGGTACGGCTGAACGCCAGCGCCACCACGCTGTTCTCGTCCCAGCCATCAGGGGCAAGCTCGCCCGCGGTGGTACAACCGCAGACCTGGGTCTCGTCGAACTGCCGGGTGATCTCGGCGATGAAGTCATGGGGGTCGTAGCTGGGGGAGAGGAACACCAGGATCAGCGCCAGCCCGTCGGAGGGAAGCTGGGCCGCCAGTTCGGCCACGGCTTCATCGACGCTCGCAGCCTTCGACTTGGCCACGGCAACGCCAGACGCACCGCCAAACCGAAAATCGGTTTGCCCCACTCCGTTTCTCCCTCGAGGACCAGCTCGGTCTAACGCCAAGTGCCTGATAAGTATTCGAGAGTAAGGCGTTTTCCGGTGAGCCGCAACACGGCGCCCGGTCTTGCAAGGTCGGACAAGCGTGCGGACGACCGGATGGATTTACCACCCCTTGACGTTTCTGCCTTAATTTTCCCCACGGTTCGGAGAGGGCTGCTTCCGGGCCGCAGAATGGTTGCAGAACATAAGGTGGGGGTTGGGAATGTCCGGGCGTACCGCGTCGCCGTCGAAGCGTGCACTATTTCCGACCCTCAGGTTCCGCGCGAAAATCATTCTCGGCTTTGCCGCCGTGCTGGTGATTTCGGCCGGCAGCATGGCCTTTGCCTATTTCGGCTTCGAGCGGGTGTCGTCCGGGGTCGGATCCTACCGCACCAGCGTGTCCGAAGCGGACCTCGCCCGCAATATCGACCGCGAGCTCCTCGCCTATCGTTCGGCCGTCAAATATTTCGTCGTCACCGGCAAGGAAGACGACGCCAAGGCGGCGCTCGATGCCGAGGCCAGCCTGAGGAGCGCCATCGACCAGGCCGTCAAGGGTGCCAAGAAGCCGGCGCGGCAGGAGAGCCTGGGCAAGCTCGCCAAGGAGTTCTCCAACTTCTCCGCGACCTTCGCCAAGGTGCTGCAGGCCAAGCGCGACAGCGCGCTGCTGGTTCAGAATCAGCTGACGCGCCAGGCCAATCTCCTGAAATACAAGCTCGACGATATCGGCAACAATGCCTCCGATTCCGAGGCGCAGTCGATCGAGTTCGGCACCAAGCAGGTCAACGCCCAGTTCCAGACCGCGAGTGCGGCCGCGACCAATTTCGTACTGACGTCCGACCAGACGATCGCCACCAGCGCGCTGGCGCGGCTGAAATTCGTCGAGAACTCGCTCGGCGCGGTCTATTCCATGGACGACAAGATCGTCGCCGGCCTGAAGGACGCCAAGTCCATCCTTGTGGCTTATCGCGAAGCGCTGGAGAAGCTGATCGCCAACGCCAAGATGGTCGATGAGCTCGTCGCGGAGATGAGTGGCTCGGCCGGAGCGATCCTGCAAGGCGCGACCGCCATGAAGGCGGACCTCGTCGCCGAGCAGCAGCGGCTGGATTCCGAATCGGAAGCGACCATCGGGAAGACCGAGCAGCTGGTGCTGATGCTGGCCATCGGCGGCACGCTGCTAGGTGCGATCCTCGCCTTCCTGCTCGGTACCGGCATCTCGCGTCCGATGATCGCGATGTGCAAGGCGATGCGCGAGCTGGCCTCGGGCAATTTCGACGTCGTGCTGCCCGGCTTGGGGCGCAAGGACGAGATCGGCGAGATGGCCGGCGCGGTGGAGGAATTCAAGGTTCAGGCGGTCGCCAAGGCCGAGCGCGATGCGGCCGCCAGCGAGGTCCAGAACCGGGAGCAGGCCGCCAGCCGCCGCGCCGAGCTGATCCGCTTTGCCGACGATTTCGAGAGCGCCGTCGGCGCCATCGTCTCCAACGTCTCGGCCTCGGCCGTGCAGCTGGAATCGGCGGCCTCGACGCTGACCCGCACCGCCGAGACCACGCAGAGCCTGTCGAGCCAGGTCGCCGGCGTGTCCGAGCAGGCTTCCTCCAACATGCAGTCGGTCGCAACCGCAACCGAAGAGCTCTCGGCCTCGGTCGAGGAGATCGGCCGCCAGGTGCGCGATTCCAGCCGCATCGCCGAAGCCGCCGTGGTGCAGGCCAGAGAGACCGACAGCCGCATCGGCAAGCTGTCGCATGCCGCCCAGCAGATCGGCGAAGTGGTCAAGCTGATCACGGCAATCGCCGAGCAGACCAACCTGCTGGCGCTGAACGCCACCATCGAGGCGGCACGCGCCGGTGATGCCGGCCGCGGCTTTGCGGTGGTTGCGAGCGAGGTGAAGTCGCTGGCAAGCCAGACCGCCAAGGCCACCGACGAGATCTCCTCGCACATCGCCGGCATGCAGGGCGCCACCGCCGAATCGGTCGCGGCGATCAAGGAGATCGGCGCGACCATCGGCCAGATCTCGTCGATCTCGACCTCGATCGCGAGCGCAGTCGAGCAGCAGGGCGCCGCCACCCAGGAGATCGCCAGGAGCGTCCAGACCGTCGCGCAGGGCACCCAGACCGCGGCCACCGACATCGGCCAGGTCAACCGCGGCGCCGCCGAGACCGGCTCGGCCTCGGAGGAGGTGCTGAACTCGGCCAAGACGCTGTCCAGCGAAAGCACCCGCCTGCGCGCCGAGCTCGACCGCTTCATGGGGAATATTCGCGCGGCCTAAGCGCGCTGTTTCTGAAGTCCCCGCGGTCGCATCACTCCCCGCTGTCGTCCCGACGAGCGGAGATGGCGCCGGCACTCAATTGTAGCAGCGCGAGAAAGCGCATCTTGACATTCCCCGCGACACCTAACCGCTAGTTGCGGCACCACAAATTTACTGCAGCTTATCCTTTGCCAACTACCGTGCATCCGACTCGGGGAGCGGGCTGCTCCCGGGCTGCGCCTGGTTTTCCGCGAATGGAATGGGGTGGGGGAATGACCGTCAAGTCGAAGCCGAACACATCGAAGCTGCTCACCTTGCGTTTTCGCGCAAAAATCATCCTCGGCTTCGTGGCGGTGCTGGCCATCCTCGCGGTCAGCATGGCTTTCGCCTATTTCGGCTTCGAGCGGATCCAGGCTGCCGTGGCCTCCTACCGGACGAGCGTATCCGAAGCGGACCTCGCGCGGACCGTCGACCGCGAGCTGATCGCCTATCAGGGGCTGGCGCGGGCCTATACGCTGACCGGCGCGACCGATGACGAGACCGCGGCCAAGGCGGCGGAAGAGAATCTGAGGGGCGCAATCGCCAAGTCCATGGCCGCCACGACCGATGCTGCGCGCCGCGAGCAGGTCGGCAAGCTCGAGGCCGAGTTCCAGCGCTTCACCAAGGTGTTCGGTGAAATCGTCACCCTGACCCGCGAGAACAACAAGATCGCGGCGGACGAGCTCAACAGCGTCGGCAACAAGATCCGCTTCAAGTTCGATGACCTCGCCGACACCGCGGCGCTTGCCGGCCTCGCCTCGGTCCAGACCACGGCCAAGGACGTCACCTCGCAATATCTCGCGGTCTCCACCTCGGTCAGCGCCTTCGTTGCCAAGCCGGAGCCGAAGACCGCCGACGGCGTGATCGCGCGCATCAAGTTCCTGGAGACCCTGCTGGTCTCGATCTATGCCAACGACCAGAAGATCACCGACCGCGTCACCGAGATCGGCAATCTGCTGAAGCAGTACCGCACCTCCTTCGCCAAGCTGACCGAGAACGTGAAGGTCATCGTCAAGTCGAATGGCGAGATGACCAAGACCGCTGCGTCCATCCTCAAGCTCTCGGCCGATCTGCGCTCGGATCTGACTGCCGACCAGCAGCGCATCGAGGCCAGCGCCAATGCGACGATCGTGGAGACCGAGCGGCTGATGCTGATGCTGGCGCTCGGCGGCCTTGCGGCCGGCGTCGTGCTGGCGCTGATGCTCGGCAACGGCATCTCGCGTCCGATGATCGCGATGTGCAAGGCGATGCGCGAGCTGGCCTCGGGCAATTTCGACGTCGTGCTGCCCGGCTTGGGGCGCAAGGACGAGATCGGCGAGATGGCCGGCGCGGTGGAGGAATTCAAGGTTCAGGCGGTCGCCAAGGCCGAGCGCGATGCGGCCGCCAGCGAGGTCCAGAACCGGGAGCAGGCCGCCAGCCGCCGCGCCGAGCTGATCCGCTTTGCCGACGATTTCGAGAGCGCCGTCGGCGCCATCGTCTCCAACGTCTCGGCCTCGGCCGTGCAGCTGGAATCGGCGGCCTCGACGCTGACCCGCACCGCCGAGACCACGCAGAGCCTGTCGAGCCAGGTCGCCGGCGTGTCCGAGCAGGCTTCCTCCAACATGCAGTCGGTCGCAACCGCAACCGAAGAGCTCTCGGCCTCGGTCGAGGAGATCGGCCGCCAGGTGCGCGATTCCAGCCGCATCGCCGAAGCCGCCGTGGTGCAGGCCAGAGAGACCGACAGCCGCATCGGCAAGCTGTCGCATGCCGCCCAGCAGATCGGCGAAGTGGTCAAGCTGATCACGGCAATCGCCGAGCAGACCAACCTGCTGGCGCTGAACGCCACCATCGAGGCGGCACGCGCCGGTGATGCCGGCCGCGGCTTTGCGGTGGTTGCGAGCGAGGTGAAGTCGCTGGCAAGCCAGACCGCCAAGGCCACCGACGAGATCTCCTCGCACATCGCCGGCATGCAGGGCGCCACCGCCGAATCGGTCGCGGCGATCAAGGAGATCGGCGCGACCATCGGCCAGATCTCGTCGATCTCGACCTCGATCGCGAGCGCAGTCGAGCAGCAGGGCGCCGCCACCCAGGAGATCGCCAGGAGCGTCCAGACCGTCGCGCAGGGCACCCAGACCGCGGCCACCGACATCGGCCAGGTCAACCGCGGCGCCGCCGAGACCGGCTCGGCCTCGGAGGAGGTGCTGAACTCGGCCAAGACGCTGTCCAGCGAAAGCACCCGCCTGCGCGCCGAGCTCGACCGCTTCATGGGGAATATTCGCGCGGCCTAAGCGCGCTGCTTCTGAAGTCCACGCCGTCGCCTCACACTCCGCTGTCGTCCTGGACAAGCCCCCCAAGCGCGCGATGATCCGGGACGACGGCGGAGTAAAGCGCGGAAGTCTCACGCCCTCCCGAACGCCAGCTTCAGCTCCACCTTCGCGCGCTCGAGCCGCGAGCGCTGGGTCTTCGGCAGCGTCTTGCCGGCACGGTTGATGTAGAAGGTCAGCATCGATAACGCCGAGCGGTACGCGCCGGTCTTGCGGCGCGAGCTGTGCCCGGCCGAGCGCTTCAGTGACGCCGCGATCTTTTTCGCACTCGTCAGCTTGAACACGCCTTGTTCGAGATCGAGCGCGTCGCTTTCCCTCGTGACGCGCTGTGACCAGCGCTTCGGCGTCGCGCGCTTCGTGCTCCTGCGCGCGGTGCTGCGCCTCGCGCGGATCTTTCGGCGTGCAGTCTTGTGCGCGCCGCTCTTTCGCGAATGTGTCGTCTTTCTGACATGAGCCATGCGTCAACTCCTTGCGGCTCCGTCGCAAACGGGCGGCCGGTGGGACTGTTCCTGCGGGAACCTGACATCGCCGCGGGCGTTGTCGCAGGTGGCAGGCGAGATGCCGCACCCCGATGATCGGATCGGCCCGTCCACGTCATCTGAACGGGGGCCCCTTCCTTGTCAGATCCAACGATGGAATTGCAGCAAACCCCAGCGCTGAACTACGGACCTGCCGTCTCCGTGGCGGTCGCGGCCGATCGCATCGTCGAGACCAGCATTCCCTCGCGTCTCGACGCGTTGCCGTGGAGCGGCTTTCACACCCGCGTCGTCCTGGCCCTCGGCATCACCTGGATCCTGGATGGGCTCGAGGTCACGCTTGCCGGGGCGCTCTCCGGCGCGCTGAAGCAGAGTCCTACCCTGCACTTCTCCAATCTCGATCTCGGCATCGCCAACTCCGCCTATCTCGCCGGCGCCGTGCTCGGTGCGCTCGGTTTCGGCTGGCTCACCGACCGCATCGGCCGCAAGAAGCTGTTCTTCATCACGCTAGCGCTCTATCTCTCGGCGACCGCCGCGACCGCGTTGTCCTGGGATATCGCTAGCTACGCGCTGTTTCGCTTCCTCACCGGCGCCGGCATCGGCGGCGAATACACCGCGATCAACTCGACCATCCAGGAGCTGGTGCCCGCGCGCTATCGCGGCTGGACCGATCTCGTCATCAACGGCAGCTTCTGGATCGGCGCCGCGATGGGGGCGGTGGCGGCCATTGTGCTGCTCGACCCCGCATTGATGGGCCCCGATCTCGGCTGGCGGCTCGCCTATCTCATCGGCGCCGCCATCGGCCTCGTCGTGCTCCTGATGCGGATGTGGATTCCCGAGAGCCCGCGCTGGCTGATGATCCACGGGCGGCCGGACCAGGCCCATGCCATCGTCGAGGATATCGAGCGCTCGGTGATCGGGCATGATCAGGATGCGGGCAAGGGGCGCTTCACGAAGATCCGGCTGAAGATGCGCGATCACACGCCGATCCGCGAAGTCGTGCACACGCTGTTCTCCACCTATCGCCAGCGCGCGCTGGTCGGCCTCGTGCTGATGAGTGCGCAGGCGTTCTTCTACAACGCCATCTTCTTTACCTTCGCGCTGGTGCTGACCGATTTCTACGGCATCAGCGCCGATCACGTCGGCTGGTACCTGCTGCCCTTTGCCGCCGGTAATTTCCTTGGCCCGCTGCTGCTCGGCCGTCTGTTCGACACGCTCGGACGGCGAACCATGATCATGTTCACCTATGGCATCTCGGGCCTTTTGCTGGCGCTCTCGGGCTATCTGTTTACGATCGGCGCGCTCAGCGCGCGGGGACAGACCATTGCCTGGATGGTGATCTTCTTCTTCGCCTCGCCCGCCGCGAGCGCGGCCTATCTCACCGTCAGCGAGACCTTCCCGCTCGAGGTGCGCGCACTGGCGATCGCGGTGTTCTATGCCGTGGGCACCGGCATCGGCGGTGTGATTGGGCCGGCATTGTTCGGCGCGCTGATCGACACGGGATCACGCACCAGCGTGTTCGCCGGCTATCTGCTGGGTGCCTTCCTGATGATTGCGGCCGCGATCGTGGCGTGGCGCTATGCCGTCTCCGCGGAACGAAAGTCGCTCGAACAAATCGCACGGCCGCTCGCCTTTATGGAGTAGACTGATGAAACCGGAACTTGCGGACATGTCGATGGTCGACGAACGCGCTGTGCGCGACGACAACGAGAAGCCGGATGCCGTGCCGGTGCCGCATGCGCTCGTCCCGCATCTCGACGAGACCGCGATCCTGCTCGACATCGACGGCACGCTGCTCGACCTGATGCCGACGCCGCGCGAGGTGTGGGTGCCGCCCGGCCTGTCGGAGACGCTCAACCAGCTGGTGCAACGCACTTCCGGAGCGCTGGCGCTGGTCAGCGGCCGCTCGCTGAACGACATCGACCTGATCTTCGCACCCGACGTCTTTCGCGCCGTCGCAGGCCACGGCGCGGAGATGCGGTTGTCGGTGGACAATGAAGCGGACGACGTGCACGCGCCGCCTCTGGACAAGGAGCTGAAGCGGCGCCTCGCCGCGATCGCGAAGCTTTCGCCCGGCATTCTGCTCGAGGACAAGGGCTATTCGCTGGCGCTGCATTACCGGCTCGCGCCGCATGCGGAAAAGGCGATCTACGAAGCCGTCTCGTTGATCCGCGCCGACCTGCCCAGCGCGCCCATCGAGGTGCTGCCGGGCAAGTTCGTCTGCGAGATCAAGCATTCCGGATTCACCAAGGCGAGCGGCGTGCGCGAATTGATGAAACATGAACCTTTCAGGGGGCGCCGGCCGCTGTTCATCGGCGACGACGTCACCGATGAGACGGTGTTCGCGATCATGCCCGACATGGACGGGCTCGCTTTCTCGGTCGGCCGCCGCGCCATGGGCGTGAACGGTCACTTCGATGCGCCCGCTGATGTGCGCATGTTCCTGGCGCGCCTGCTCGATCCGAGGTGAAACGAAGGCACCGCCACGTCACAGACACAATGCTATCGGCAAGGCACCAGCGCGCTGCGCAGTGCCTGCTGCGCGAGGCGCCCGCGAATGCTGTCTTTGCAGTGAAATTTCGGGTTCCGCCGGAGAAACCTGTTCCAACGCGCATGCCTGATTTTGGTTTCAATCCGAAGAAATCATGACAGGAACCATATTGATGAACGGCAGTTAAACGGGGTGGAATGAACAGGAGGGGACGACCTGTGAACTTAGTCGTCGTTTCGAATCGCGTTGCCCGCGGCAAGCCGAACGAGCCCATGACGGGCGGCCTTGCTGCGGCGTTGTTGCCGGTCGTCGAGCATTCGGGAGCCATTTGGGTAGGGTCTTCAGGCCGTGTGCGGGACGGCCATCAGAAGGAACCGTTTGCCGAGATCGAAGCACTGGGTACGGGCGCGATCGCAACGCTGGATCTGCCGGCGGCGCATTACGGCGGCTATTACGAAGGTTTTGCCAATTCGGCGCTGTGGCCGGCCCTGCATTCGCGCAGCGATCTGATTCGCGTCTCACGCGAGGATTATGTCAGCTATCGCGAGGTCAACGCCTTCATGGCGCGCGCCTTGATGCGTTTCCGCAAGACCCGGACGGCGTTCTGGGTGCAGGACTATCATTTCCTCGCGCTCGGTGCGGAGCTGCGCGAACTCGGCGTCGACGATCCGATCGGCTTCTTCCTGCATACGCCGTGGCCGGTGGCCGCGGTGATGCAGGGCGTTCCCAATCATCGCGAGCTGATCACGGCGATGCTGGCCTATGATCTGCTCGGCTTCCAGACCGACGAGGATCGGCAGAATTTTCTCGGTTATGTCGGCGGCGAGCTTGGCCTCGCCGTCGAAGACGGCATCGTGATCTCGCAGCATGGTCGCACGCGCTGCGAAGTCTTCCCCATCGGAATCGATGCGGAGAAATTCGCAGCCTATGCGGCCAAGTCGGCGTCGCATCCGGACGTGTCGCGACTGCGCCGCAGCCTGAATGGTGAGCGTCTCGCGATCGGCGTCGATCGGCTCGACTATTCCAAGGGTCTCGTCAACCGCATCAGCGCGTTCGACCGGCTCTGGACCGAGCAGCCGCAGTTCTTGCGCAGCATCTCGCTGCTTCAGATCGCCAATCCCTCGCGCGGCGCGATCGAGGCCTATGGCAATCTCCAGAACGAGGTCGCGCGCCTCGTCACCGACGTCAACGGCCGCCACGGCGAGGTCGACTGGACGCCGATCCGCTACTTGAACAAAGGCTTCAGCCAGGCCGTCCTTGCGGGCCTCTACCGCACCGCGCAGGTCGGCGTGGTGACGCCGCTGCATGACGGCATGAACCTGGTTGCCAAGGAATATGTCGCAGCCCAAAATCCGTCGGATCCCGGCGTGCTCGTGCTGTCGAAATTTGCGGGCGCCGCCAACGAGCTCGATGCCGCGCTGCAGGTCAATCCGCACGACATCGACGGCATGGCGCGCGCGATCGCGATCGCAGCCTCGATGCCGCTCACTGAGCGCAAGATGCGCTGGGACGCGATGATGAAGAAGCTGCGCGGCCACACCATCCAGCAATGGTCGGCCGATTTCGTCACTGAACTGGAAAAGTGCCGCACGCAGAAGGCCGCGGTCGCCCCGCTCGCCGCCCAACCGCCGCAAGCGCTGCGCTGGCTGAAGTCGGCGATATCGGGCGTGCGGTTGATCTAGTTCTTCTCCCTCCCCCGTTCTTACGGGGAGAGGGGCCTGTACCCCCTCACTCCAATCGCGCCGGACGATGCTTCGCATCGCCGGGGGCGATCCGACCTTTCCCCGCAAGGGGGCGAGGTGAAAAACGACGCCTCAATAACAATACGACACGCCCTCCAGGATCGCGCACCGCCGCTTGTTCGGCGCGTTGGGATCGTCCATCGGTACCACGCCCTTGCCCTGGCCGACGTACACGCCGGGCCCGACATGGATCGAGCTCTTGTTGCCGATGATGACGCTCTGATGCGGCGTCGAGCTCGAGCGGGTCCCGTCCGGCCAGAGGATGGCGTCGCCCGACAGCACCCCGCGCCGTCCGTCGTCGCAGCTGACATCGACGCCTTGCCGGGTGCAGACCTGTGCCCCGGCCGGCATGGCGAAGGCGGAGCCGAGGGCCGAAATCAGGCCCAGCGCGGCGATGGTCTTGCGGATGGTCATGGCGTCCCCGGTCGTGTTTGGTGGCCTCAGGTGGATCGTCGCGCCAAACCCGCCTCCGGTTCAGTCCGCGGCGGTTCCACAGAGGTTGTTGCCACCCGATATTCTTTATCGGAAACAATATCTTACGGAAAATTCACCCGATTTCCCCGCGATCCCTTGCAAAATCACCGCCGCCCCTTCAAGAGAGGGCGCTCCGGAGAGATGGCCGAGTGGCTTAAGGCGCACGCTTGGAAAGCGTGTGTGCGGGAAACCGTACCGTGGGTTCGAATCCCACTCTCTCCGCCAGCCTTCGCAAACGAAGTTTGGGCAAGGCTGTCGCGCCGAAGCCCGCAGGGCGAAGGCGGACTCGTCGCGTTTGCTTCGGCTCTCTGCGCGGTCGCCGCGCTTGAATGGCCAGCCGCGGATGCTGCGCGGAAAGGTCCAGCCGATGCGGCGGTGATCGGCGAGATCGGCAGCTGTCTTCGGCGTGCCGAAGCGAGCGAGATAATTCGGCGCACCGACCACGACCATGCGGCTGGTGCCGAGCTTGCGCGCGATCAGGCGCGAGGCGCGCAAGGGCCCGACACGGATGGCGACGTCGGCCCGCTCCTGTATCAGGTCGATCAGCGTATCGGTCAGCACCAGGTCGAGCTTGACGTCGGGATGTTGCGCCATGAAACGCGGGATCAGCGGCATCACATGCAGCATGCCGAAGGGGATGTTGCTGTTGACGAAGCGCAGCCGCGCGATCTCGGCGCCGTCGGCTGGACGCTGAGCGCGGACCAGATCAGGCGGCTCGACGAGGTCAGCGCGGTCAAGCCCGCCTATCCCTACTACCCCTATCGCATCCAGGAGGGCTTTGCGCGGCTGAATCCGCCACTGGTGTGAGAGATCGCTAATAGAAGGCGGCGATCGCAGCGCCAATTCCTTCCGGAAGATTGGGTTCGCTCTTCAGCGTGTCGATGAAGACGGGATCGTCAACCACGGTGAGGCCATCGAGTTTGATCGGGTGCAGCGGCTCGGGCGCCGCCGCTGCGGTGGCGAGCAGATCAGGACCGGTCCGGACACCGGCATATTCCAGCCGCGGACGCAGTTGGACATTGTTGCCGAATTGCTCGTCCAGTGCGAGACGCCATCCGGTGCGCGACACGGCTCCCCGAGCGATCGCAGCGCTCATGGCGAGGCTATGCGGCCGCAGCGTGCCGAGATTGCCGAGCGCGGCTTTCAAGCGGGTGGTCGCCTCGGCCAGCGAGACTTTCTCGATCCCTGGATCCTGGTCAGGTGAGGAGAAGTCGATGACCCGCGCGCTGCCGCCGATCTTGAAGGCCTCACCGCTTCCGCCCGCCTTTTGCATGACCGTCTTCGTTCCGTAGCGCGGTCGCCCGCCGATCGTGACCAGAACGACGTCCTGCTCACGCGACTTGATCAGATGGCGGTAGGGGTCGCCGGTGACGCCCTTCACGACCAGGAGGTCAGCGAACTTGCCCTGGGCGATCGTGCCGAGCTTGGCGTCCCATTTGAGGATCGCGGCGGGATTGCACGTTGCCATCGAGACGATGTCGTAGTCGCTGAAGCCAAGATTGGAATGGGCGGCCACGACCTTCGCCGCCTTCAGCTCGCCGAGCAGGTTCTTGCTGCCTGACGGCGACCAGTCCGAGCCGAGCGCGATGGTGAGGCCGGCCGTGCGGGCGGCCGCGACGTCGGTCGTCTTGCCGTAGAGCAGCAGATTGCTCAGCGGCGACCAGACGACCTTGGCATGATTTTCGGCCATGGTTCCGAAGTCGGTCGCGTCCAGCGCCGTGCAATGAATGCCGGCCAGCGACGGTTCGATCGCCCAGTCGCCTTGAGGATTGCGCAAGGCGAGGAAGTGGCTGTGCGCCTTGGCGTCGATGCCCTCGCTGAGGTGCAGCAGGAAGCACGACGACGATTTCAGCTCGTTGTCGAACTTCGCCCAGTCCTCGGCGTCGATGTCGGGAATTTTCGAATGGGCGCGCGGCAGATCCGGCGGACTGCCGATCTCGGCGGCGCGCAACGCGCCCTTGTAGTATTTGTGGATCGTGCCGCTCCAGTTCGACAGCGTGATCCCCTGGCTCGTCGTCGTCCCCGCGACCATGCATTTGGCCTCGACATACCGGACGAGGGCCGGCAGCAGCGAGCCGTCATCGGCCAGCGCGATCGCGCTCATCGGGCCGGTTACGGACGTCTTGTAGGATTTGGCGTTCTGCCACTGGTCGCGATTGCCGTAGAGCTGCGGCACCTGCCAGAGCGGCAGGATGTTGTAGCTCAAATGATTATGCAGCTCGATCAGTCCGGGATAAATGGTGCCCCCGGTCGCCACCGGGTCTGTGGTCTCGAAGCCCGCCGGGGCCGGTTCTCCTTTGGGGACCACAGCGGCGATGCGGCTATCATCGATGAAGATCGTCCCGCTTTTGATGACGTCGCCCTCGGTGGCCATCGTCACGATCCGGCCGCTCAGCGCCCAGCGCGTCGGGCTTGCGGCAGGGCTCATGGGATCACTCCGTCGGGAATGGTGATCGTGATGTTGCGCCGCTTGGTGGCCGCGTCGGTGCCCTGGCGCACGGCCCATGGCGTGTCTCCGCGCATCCAGGCCGGCAGGCCTGCCGGGAGGTCCTTGGCGATGATGTCGACGAGCTCGGATGGCTTGAAGGCATCGCCATAGGGCACGAGCGATGTCTGGACGTCGGGATGCTTGACCGCGGGCGCGAGCGCGGCGAGTGCCGCATTCCATTTGGTCAGCATGATCTTGGTGTTGGCGGCTTGGGTGGCGGCATCATGGGCGGAGCTTTCCGGCCAGGTCGGATGCGTGATGTGCTGATAGGCGAGCGTCTTGTAGGCCGCGCCATCGGCGGTCTTCAGCCATGCTTTCCAGGCCTCGTCTGCAAGGCCGCCGAGCGAGACCACGACCCCGATGTTGCCGGGCGCGAGCACGGCCTTGAGCCATTTGTTGCGATACTCGACGATGCCGGGCTCGTTGTTGTGCTTTGAGCCGCCGCTCTGCCCGTAAACGCTGTACAGGAACGTGTTGACCATCACGTAGCTCTGCGTGATGCCGAGCTTGGCCAGAAAGCCCTGCGTCCGGCGCCCCGCGGTTCCGACCAGGATCCGGCGCACGATCGTTTCGTGCTGGGCGGGATCCTGACCGACGACCAGGACCCGCGCCGATCCGTCGAGGCGGCCCCGGTGGAATATCGGTCCCCATTCAATGCGGAAATCGTGGGGATCGTAGGCTTCGGGGCCGGGATGGTCGGCGCACAGATCACGAAAGGGTTGTTCGCCGTATCCGGCATCGAACTCTGTGAGCATGGCAATGCTCCAATCTGTCGAGGTCAAAATAGCTGCGTCAATGAATCTGCCGATGCGGCAATCTTGACGCTCATGTCCTAAATCACTCAACCAGTATATAGGTCGATCCAGATCGCCCTGAGGTTCACGGTCGTCCGGGCGTGACAGTGCGTCGCGACAACGCGCCATGCAGAAACGCACCTGTACACGGTCGCGTGATCTCCATAACCTCCGCGGCGCAATTTTTTGGAGATGCGACGTGGCGAAGAAGGCGGCAGCCAAGAAGACAACGACCGCAAAGAAGGTGACGAAGACCTCGAACGAGACGAGCAGCGCCCGGAAGGGCACCGTCGCGAAAACGGCGAAGAAGGCCAGCAAGGCCGCACCGCGCAAATCGGGGACGGCGCGCCGTCCGAAGGGACCGGTCTGGCAATGGTCCGCGGTCGAGACCGCGGCCGCGATCCGCTCCGGCGCAATCTCCGCCGTCGAGACCGTCGAGGCGCATCTGGACCGGATGCGCGCGGTCAATCCCAGGCTGAATGCGGTGGTCGTCGATCTCGGCGAGGAGGCGCTGAGGGCGGCGCATGCGGCCGACAAGCAGCGCGCCAAGGGCGGCGAGCTCGGCCTCCTGCACGGCGTCCCCATCACCATCAAGGAGAACGTCGACTACGAGGGGCGGCCGAACTTCAACGGCGTGCCGGCGAACAAGGATCTGATCGCGCCGTCGGATTCGCCTGTCGTCCGCAACCTCAAGAACGCGGGCGCCATCGTCATCGGCCTCACCAACACGCCGGAATTCTCCTTCCGCGGCTTCACCGACAATCCCTTGCACGGGTTGACGCTCAATCCCTGGGACCCTCACATCACCTGCGGCGGCTCCTCGGGCGGCGCGGGTTCGGCGGTTGCCGCCGGCATCGGCACCATCGCCCATGGCAACGACATCGGCGGCTCGCTGCGCTGGCCGGCGCATTGCAACGGCGTTGCCACCATCAAGCCGACGCAGGGCCGCATCCCCGCCTTCAACGGCAGCGCAACCGCCGAGCGGCCGATGCTGGCGCATCTGATGTCGGCGCAAGGGCCGCTCGCGCGCCATGTCGCCGATGTTCGCCTCGCGCTGGAGGCGATGAGCCAGCGTGATCCGCGCGACCCCTGGTGGGTGCCGGCGCCGCTGGTCGGGCCAAAGCCGAAGGGGTCGATCAAGGTCGCGCTGGCGAAGATTCCAGAGGACATGGATGTCGATCCCTCGGTCGCCGCGGCGCTGCGCCAGGCTGCCGATCACCTCGAGCGTTCCGGCTATCGCGTCAGCGAGGTCGAGGTGCCGGACATCAACGGCGTCTGGCAGACCTGGTGCGACATCATCACCAACGAGACGGTGGTGATGCAGGAGGCCAGCATGCTGAAGGTCACGACCGAGGACTTCCACAAGGCCTGGGGCGGCATGAGGGCCAAGGCGAACGGACTCGATCTCAAGGCCTGGATGCAGGCGACGGCCGCGCGCAACGGCCACATCCGCGCATGGCAGCTGTTCTTCGAGGAATATCCGGTGGTGCTCGCGCCGACCACGGTGAAGCCGACACCGGGCCCGCGCGACGACACCGTCAGCGTCGAGCGGGTGCAGGAGATCTTCTGGGGCGAGATTCGCTTCATCTCCGCGATCAACGTGCTGGGCCTGCCCGGCGCTGTCGTGCCGGTCGCCGTCCACGCGGGCAAGCCGATCGGCGTGCAGCTCATTGCCGGCCGCTATCGCGAGGACCTCGCCCTCGATGCCGCAGCCGCGATCGAGAAGCGTGCCGGTGTGATCGCCCATCGCCTCTGGGAAACGATGGCCTGAGCCCTCGCTTGCGGACTCCGCGCGCTACGCGCGGAGTCCGGTCAGCTTTCAGCAGGGCCGTCATGGCGCATCAATTCATCAATCCGATTTCACTCGAATTTTAGCCAATTCACCAACAACCGTTAGGGTTACTTCCTCGATCTCTAAGCGAATTATTGTCCGCTTTACCACCCGCCTCTAACAGAGGGACGGCGGACAACGCACACGCCTCATACAGGCCCATAAGTGCGGCCCGCTCCACGCGGAGGTGGCACGATGCGCAACGAGACGATCGCTATTCACGCCGGCTACGAACCCGAAGCCACCACGCACGCGGTCGCCGTGCCGATCTACCAGACCGCGGCCTACGCTTTCGACAGCGCCGATCACGGCGCGGCCCTGTTCAATCTCGAAGCCGAAGGTTTTCGCTACAGCCGTATCGCCAATCCGACCAGCGCGGTGCTGGAGAAGCGCATCGCCCAGCTCGAAGGCGGCGTCGGCGCGCTCGCGGTCGCGACCGGCCAGGCGGCGCTGCATTTCGCCTTCGTCAACGTCGCCGACCACGGCGGCAACATCGTCTCGGTGCCGCAGCTCTACGGCACCACGCACACGCTGCTCTCGCACATCCTGCCGCGCCAGGGCATCACCGGCCGCTTCGCCGAGAGCGACAAGCCCGAGGCGATCGAGAAGCTGATCGACGAGAACACCCGCGCGGTGTTCGCAGAGACGATCGGCAATCCCGCCGGCAATGTCTGCGACATCGAGGCGCTGGCGAAGATCGCGCATGCGCATGGCGTGCCGCTGATCGTCGACAACACGGTTGCGACGCCGATCCTGCTCAAGCCGTTCGACTACGGCGCCGATATCGCCGTACACTCGCTGACCAAGTTCCTGGGCGGCCACGGCACCACGCTCGGCGGCGCCATTGTCGATTCCGGGAATTTTCCGTGGGCGAAATACGCCGATCGCTTCCCCGCCTATAACAAGCCGGACGCCTCCTATCACGGCCTCGTCTATGCCGAGCGCTTCGGCAAGACCGCCTATATCGAGCGCGCGCGCAGCGTCTATCAGCGCACCATGGGCTCGGTCCTGTCGCCGTTCAGCGCCTTCCTGCTGCTTCAGGGCATCGAGACCGTGGCGCTGCGCATGGAACGCCATGTCGAGAACGCCCGCAAGGTCGCCGAATTCCTCCGCGGTGATCCGCGCGTTGCCTGGGTCAACTACACGGGCTTCCCCGACAGTCCCTACTATCCGCTCGTCCAAAAGTATCTCGACGGCAACGCCTCGTCGCTGTTCACCTTCGGCATCAAGGGCGGCATGGAAGCCGGCAAGACCTTCTATGATGCGCTGAAGCTGATCACCCGCCTCGTCAATATTGGGGATGCGAAGTCGCTGGCCTGCCATCCGGCCTCGACCACGCACCGGCAGATGTCGGTGGAGCAGCAGCGCGCCGCCGGCGTGCTGCCGGAGACGATCCGCCTCTCGATCGGCATCGAGCATTCCTTTGACATCATCGAGGACATCGACCAGGCGCTGGAAAAAGCCTGTCCGTCGTCACGCCTCCAGGCCGCGGAGTAGGCGAACGGCCCGATGACGATCTTGATCGACAGGGATCAAGGCATATCGAGCCCGGCGCTGGTGCCGGCCGAGGGCGATCTGGCGCGCGATCATGCCGGGCCTGCGCTCACCATCGGACTGATCAACAACATGCCCGATCCGGCGCTGAAGGCGACTGAGCGGCAGTTCATGAAGCTGCTGCAGGCCGCCGCCGGCGCGCGCCGCATCCGCCTCCACTGCTTCTCGCTGCCCTCGGTCAAACGCTCGGCGGAAGCGAAATGGCATGTCGAGAGCGAGTATTCCGATCTTGCGGATCTCAAGCCCGGGCGCTTCGACGGGCTGATCGTGACCGGTGCCGAGCCGGTCGCGCCCGAGCTCTCCCAGGAACCGTATTGGCGCGATCTCACCGAACTTATCGACTGGGCCAGGGCCAACACGCGCTCGACGATCTGGTCATGCCTCGCGGCGCACGCGGCGGTGCTGCATCTCGACGGTATCGAGCGGCGGCGTTTGCCAGCCAAATGCCATGGCATCTTTGATTGCGAGGCAGTGGCGGACGACGCGCTGACGCAGGCGGCGCCTGCCCCGCTCAAGGTGTCGCATTCGCGTCTGAACGAGCTCGCCGAAAGCGACCTCGCGCAGGCCGGCTACCAGGTGCTGACCCGCTCGGCCCTCGCCGGCGTTGACGTCTTCGTCCGCCAATACGCCAGCCGCTTCGTGTTCTTCCAGGGCCATCCGGAATATGACGCGCTGTCGCTCCAGCGCGAATATCTGCGCGACATCGGCCGCTACCTCGCGCGCGAGCGCGAAACTTATCCGCACGTACCCGTGAGTTATTTTGACGCAGTAACCGAAGAGAAGCTGGCGCGGTTCGAGAAGCGGGCGAAGCACGAGCGCCATCCGGCGCTGACCAATGACCTGCCGGCGCTGAACTTGCGTCCTGATATCGCGGCCGGAATCGCGGCGGCGGCGCTGTTCCGCAACTGGCTGCAATATCTCGGCGCGAAATCCGATGCCTCGGTCACGGCGCGCTAGTCCGGGGGGCGTTGGTTCGGCATTAGGATTACCAAAGCGTTAGGCTTGCCTCGCCCGGCGCACGAATGTTTCAGTACAGAAATACGGAATCACGGGAAGCGCAGTCGTGTGGTCGGCACTCCAGGGACGCGTGAGCAATCGGCTGGCCCGGCATTTCCGTGCCGCGCCGCACCGGCTGCCTGCGCATGCCCCGATGGTGAGCTTCACCTTCGACGATGCGCCCGATAGCGCCGCCGGCGAGGGCGCCTCGCTGCTGGAAGCGCATGGCGGACGCGGCACGTACTACATCGCGGGCAGCCTGATCGATCAACCGTCGGATCACTGGCATGGGCTGTCGAACGATGCAATCGTCCGGCTCCACCACACTGGGCACGAGATTGCGTGCCACACCTTCTCGCATCGGAGTTCGGCCGATCTCGATGAGGCCGCCATGGCCGGCGAGATCGAGCGGAACCGCAGCCATTTCCGCAGCATCGATTCTTCGATCAGGCTTGAGAACTTCGCCCACCCTTACGGGATCGCCTCGGTCTGGCGCAAGCCGCAGTTGGCGAAGGCGTTCCGCTCGGCGCGCGGCATTCTTCCCGGCGTCAACTGCGGCGTCATCGACCTCCAGTTCCTGCGTGCGTCGCCTCTCGTGGATTGCGAGATCGATGCGGCAGGCGTCGATCGCTATTGCGACGAGGCGGTCGCAAGCGGCGGCTGGCTCATCTTCTACAGCCACGACGTCGCCGATGCGCCGAGCCCCTATGGCTGCACGCCGCACCTGATGCGCCACGCGCTGGAGGCGGCGGACAAGCGCAACATGCCGATCGTCACGGTCGCAGAGGCGCTGCGACGAATCGGGGCGTAGCTGCTTCACCTCTCCCCGATTGCGGGGAGAGGTCGGATCGCATCGTCAGACGTGATCCGGGCGAGGGGGTACAGGTCCATCGGCGGCTTCAAATGTGGAGAGAAGCCCCTCACCCCGACCCTCTCGGCGCGAGCGAAGCTCGTCGCGACCCCGAAAGAACGGGGAGAGGGACTGGAAGCAGCGGTGCAAGCCCCTCCAAACAGTCTTGCCACGGCCGCGCCGTCATGCGACTGGCCTTGTGACGAATCCCACGGCCGCCCTCCGACACGCCCATGAACGCCCCTTCCACCGCTCCGCTGCCCGCGCCGGCCAACGGCCGCGATGCGATGTCGGTGCTGCATTCGGTCTTCGGCCTGCCGGGGTTCCGCGGCGCGCAGGGCGACATCATCCGCCACGTCACCGATGGCGGCAATTGCCTCGTGCTGATGCCGACCGGCGGCGGCAAGTCGCTGTGCTACCAGCTGCCGTCCCTGCTGCGCGAAGGCTGCGGCATCGTGGTCTCGCCGCTGATCGCGCTGATGCGCGACCAGGTCGCGGGCCTGCTGGAGGGCGGCGTCAACGCCGCCGCGCTCAATTCGTCGCTGTCGCCACAGGAAGCTTCCGACGTCGAACGCCGTCTGATCGCCGGCGATCTCGACCTGCTCTATGTCGCGCCGGAACGGCTGGTAACCCCGCGCTGCCTGTCGCTGCTGGCGCAGGCGAAAGTGGCGCTGTTCGCGATCGACGAAGCCCATTGCGTCTCGCAATGGGGCCATGACTTTCGTCCCGAATATGTCGGTCTCTCCATCATCGCGGAGCGCTTTCCCGACGTGCCGCGGATCGCGCTCACCGCGACTGCCGACGAGTTGACGCGCAAGGAGATCGTCGAGCGGCTTCATCTGACCGGCGCGCCGCAATTCGTCTCCAGCTTCGACCGCCCCAACATCCGCTACGAGATCGTCGACAAGCGCAACGCGGTGTCGCAGCTCAAGGAATTCATCCGCGAGCGCCATATGGGCGACGCCGGCGTGGTCTACTGCCTGTCGCGCAACCGCGTCGAGGAGGTCGCCACCGCGCTCGACGAAGCCGGCATTGCCGCGCTGCCCTATCATGCCGGGCTCGACAGCAGCGTGCGCTCGTGCAACCAGGATCGTTTCCTCAACGAGGACGGCATCGTCATCGTCGCGACCATCGCCTTCGGCATGGGCATCGACAAGCCCGATGTGCGCTTCGTCGCCCATCTCGACCTGCCCAAGAGCATCGAGGCCTATTACCAGGAGACGGGGCGGGCCGGCCGCGACGGCAAGCCGTCGGCGGCCTGGATGGCCTACGGCCTCTCCGACATCGTGCAGCAGCGCCGCATGATCGACGAGTCGGCCGGGTCAGAGGATTTCAAGCGGGTCTCGATCCGCAAGCTCGATGCGCTGGTTGGCCTCGCCGAAACCGCGCATTGCCGGCGCAGGCGGCTGCTCGGCTATTTCGGCGAGGTCGTGACGGCCGAGACCTGCGGCAATTGCGACAACTGCCTGACGCCGCCGAAGATGCGCGACGGCAAGGTGCTGGCGCAGAAGCTGTTGTCCTGCGTCTACCGCACCGGACAGCGCTTTGGCGCGATGCACCTGATCGACGTGCTGGTCGGGCGTCTGACCGAGAAGGTCACGCAGTTCGGTCATGACAAGCTATCGGTGTTCGGCATCGGGCGCGAGCTCAACGAGAAGCAATGGCGCACGGTGCTGCGGCAGCTGGTGGCGATGGGCCATTTGCAGAGCGAAAGCGAGGCCTATGGCGCGCTGACCCTGACGGAGTCGGCGCGCGGCGTGCTGCGCGGAGAAACGGAAGTCTGGCTGCGGGAGGAGGCGCCCGGCACCCGCATCCGCTCCGGCCGCGCAAAATCCCGCCGCGGCGATCTCGCGCCCGCAGCGAGCGCACCGCAGGGCGACGTCGATCCCGAATTGCGCGCGCGCCTGCGGTCCTGGCGCTCGGAGGTCGCACGCGAGCGCGGCGTGCCGGCCTATGTGGTGCTGCACGATGCCACCATCGACGGTATCGTGCGGGCCTGGCCGACCACGCTGGACGAGCTGCGCAACGTCCCCGGCATCGGCGACAAGAAGCTCGAGCATTACGGCGACGAGCTGCTGCAGATCATCAGGACGCGGTAGGTCGCCCCGATCTCTCCACATCGTCATCCCGGACAAGCGCGCTTAAATCGCGCGCTGATCCGGGATCCATAGCCACAGGACGATGTGGTTATTGCAAGCTGGTAACTGCGAGTCTCCGGCAAACGCAATTCCGTGGATATGGGTCTCGGGTCTGCGCTGACGCTTGCCCGGGACGACCCCGGTGTACGCGGCGTGAACTCGGCTACTCACCCGTTCCGGAACGCGTAGCCATAGCCGTTCAGCGCCGGCGCGCCGCCGAGATGGGCGTAGAGGATCTTCGCGCCCTTTTCGAAACAGCCCTTCTTCGTCAGGTCGATCAGGCCCTGCATCGACTTGCCCTCGTAGACGGGGTCGGTGATCATGGCTTCGAGGCGCGCGGTGAGGCGGATCGCTTCCTTGGTCTCCTCCGACGGCACGCCATAGGCAGGATAGGCGTAATCCTCGATCAGCACGACGTCGTCGGCGACAATGTCCTTGCCGAGCTCGACGAGCTTTGCGGTGTTCTGCGCGATCGAGAGCACCTGCGCCTTGGTCTGCGCCGGCGTGAAGGACGCGTCGATGCCGATCACCTTGCGGGCGCGGCCGTCGGCGGCAAAGCCGACCAGCATGCCGGCATGGGTGGAGCCGGTGACGGTGCAGACGATGATGTAGTCGAACTTGAAGCCGAGTTCCTTCTCCTGCTGGCGCACTTCCTCGGCGAAGCCGACATAGCCGAGCCCGCCATATTTGTGCACGGATGCGCCGGCGGGAATCGCGTAGGGCTTGCCGCCCGCCGCCTTCACTTCTTCGATCGCCTGCTCCCAGCTCTTGCGGATGCCGATATCGAAGCCGTCGTCGACGAGGCGCACGTCGGCACCCATGATGCGCGAGAGCATGATGTTGCCGACGCGGTCATAGACGGCGTCCTCGTGCGGCACCCAGGCTTCCTGAACGAGCCGGCACTTCATGCCGATCTTGGCGGCGACGGCGGCGATCATGCGGGTGTGGTTGGATTGCACGCCGCCGATCGACACCAGCGTGTCGGCATTGGAGGCGATCGCATCCGGGATGATGTATTCGAGCTTGCGCAGCTTGTTGCCGCCATAGGCGAGGCCGGAATTGCAGTCTTCGCGCTTGGCATAGATCTCGACATTGCCGCCGAGATGCTTTGACAGCCGCTCCAGCTTCTCGATGGGCGTCGGGCCGAAGGTCAGCGGGTAGCGCGCGAATTTTTCCAGCATGGTCAGGTCATCCCGATTGGCGTTGATCTCCGGCTGGCTAGCATTGCCGCGGGAAAATGTGCTCTCAAATATTGCGTCGATATTGCACGCCTCCTTGCGTTAACAATGCCATTGGATATCATTTCTTCCGTAATAGTCCGTATTTTCGGAAGCTTCTTCCATGGCCACCCGACTCGATCGAACTGACCTTAAGATCTTGAGATTGCTGCAAAATAATGGCCGGCTCAGCAATGCCGAGCTGGCCGAAACGGTCGCGATCAGCCCCGCCACCTGCCACCGCCGCACCCAGCGCCTGTTCAAGGACGGGTTCATCGCCACTGTGCGCGCCATGGTCGCCCCGAAGAAGGTGGCGAAGGGCACGCTGGTGATGGTTGGCGTCGTGCTCGACCGCTCGACGCCGGAGAGTTTTGCCATCTTCGAGCAGGCGGTCGCCAAGCTGAAATTCGTGCTCGACTGCCACCTCGTCGCCGGCGATTTCGACTACTTCCTCAAGATCCGGGTCGGCGACATGGAGGACTTCAACCGCATCCATGGCGAGCAGCTCATCGCGCTGCCCGGCGTGCGCCAGACCCGCACCTTCTTCGTGATGAAGGAGGTCGTCGACAACGCGCCGCTGGAGTTCTAGGCCTCGGCTATTGATGCGCGATCCGCATCATGAGAGATTCGGGCGATGCAGACATTCCCCTTCCGCCAGCACAACCCGGCCGGGCCGGCCTACCGGCGCGGCTGGGTCGACGAGGCCGTCGCCGCGATCGAGGCCGACCAGTGCCGCACCGCCGATACGCACCTGATCCGGCTGATCGTGCCGGCGCTGTCAGGCATCGATATCTATCTGAAGGATGAATCCACGCATCCGACCGGCAGCCTGAAGCATCGTCTGGCGCGCTCGCTGTTTCTCTACGCGCTGTGCAACGGCCACATCCGCGAAGGCACGCCCGTCGTCGAGGCGTCGTCGGGATCGACCGCGGTGTCGGAGGCCTATTTCGCGCAGATGATCGGCGTGCCCTTCTATGCCGTGATGCCGCGCACGACCTCGGCGGAGAAGATCGCGGCGATCGAGCACTACGGCGGCAACTGCCATCTGATCGACGACGGCCGCGCGCTCTATGCGGAGGCTGCCGCGCTCGCCGCCCGGCTGAACGGCCATTACATGGACCAGTTCACCTTCGCCGAGCGCGCCACCGACTGGCGCGGCAACAACAACATCGCCGAATCGATCTTCACGCAATTGGCGGGCGAGCCGCGGCCGATCCCGGACTGGATCGTGATGGGCGCGGGCACCGGCGGCACCTCTGCCACCATCGGACGCTATCTGCGCTATCGCCAGTATCCGACGCGGCTGTGCGTCGCCGATGTCGAGCAATCCGCCTTCTTCGACTGCTTCCGCTCGCAGGACCGTTCCCGGGTTTGTGACCGTCCGTCGCTGATCGAAGGCGTTGGCCGTCCCCGCTGCGAGCCATCCTTCGTGCCGGGCGTCGTCGACCGCATGATGAAGATCCCGGATGCGGCGACGATCGCGGCGATGAACGTGCTGTCGCGCCGGCTGCGCCGCGTGGTCGGCGGCTCCACCGGCACCAATTTCTTGGCGCTGTGCCGGCTTGCCTCGGAGATGCGCAAGGCGAATGTGACGGGATCGCTGGTGACGCTGATCTGCGATTCCGGCGAGCGCTACCGGCAGACCTACTATGAGGGCGAATGGCTGAAAGCGCGCGGCCTCGATCCGGCACCGGTCGAGGCGGCGCTGTCCTCGTTCCTCGACACAGGTGAGCCGCTGGCCCTTGACGTCGACGACGTCGTCAATCCGCAGGGCGCACGAGGTCCAAAGGCCTCGTAGCTGATATTTCCCTGCAATTTGCGAAATGGCACGGTCGTCACGGCAACTTCACTTGCCATGTGCAGGCACGCGGGCGACCGTTCGCTCTTCTCAACGAGGAGATCCCGCCGTGCGCCTTCCCATTCTCGATCCCAAGGATCTGACCAGCGAACAGAAGCCGCTCTATGACGACATGCAGGCCGGCATCAAGGACCACTTCAAGGGCTTTGTGAACCTGCGCGACGACGGCGCGCTGCTGGGGCCCTGGAATCCCTGGATCCGCGAGCCGCGCTTCGGCACGCCGGTATGGGAGCTGGTCAAGGCGATCGCGTCGAATCCGCTGCTGCCGGCGGCCGTGCGCGAGGTCGCGATCCTCGTCACCGGCTCGCATTTCCGTTCCGGCTACGAGCTCTATGCCCATGTGCTGGTGGCCGAGCAGCGCGGCCTTTCCGACGAGAAGCTCGCGACCATCGTCGCCGGCCAGCGGCCGGTCGATCTCACCAAGCAGGAGGCGGTCGCCTACGACATGGCCTCGGCCCTGGTGAGAGGCGGCGTGCTGCCGGAGCTGACTTATCGCGCGGCGGTGAAGGAGTTCGGGGAGCACGGTGCGGCCGAGCTGTCTTATCTCGTCGGCGTCTACTGCATGGTCTCGGTCACGCTCAACACCTTCGACGTGCCGGTGCCGGATTAGACGCAGCTTCCGCAGGTCACTCCGCCGCCTTGCTTGCAGGCGGCGGGGGCGCGAAGGCGATGCAGCGATTGCGGCCTTCAGTCTTGGCCCGATAGAGCGCTTGATCGGCGGCGCCCATCAGCGCGTCGATGCCGGACATGCTGGCGGTGGCCGCGGCGATGCCGATGCTTAGGGTGAGGCCGAACTGGATCTTCTCGGCAAAGAGCTGCGTATTCATCACGCGCTTGCGGATGCGCTCGGCCACCGTCCTCGCCCGGGACAGGCTGGTCTCGGGCAGCAGAACGGCGAATTCCTCGCCGCCGAGACGGCCGACGATGTCCGACTTGCGCTTGCCGTCGAGGCACGCGGCCGCAACGGCCTTGATCGCTGCATCGCCAACGGCATGGCCGTAGCGATCATTGACCGATTTGAAGTGGTCGATGTCCAGCATCAGCACCGAGACGGAGCGGTAGTAGCGCTGGAAGCGGCTCCATTCCGCATCGAGGCTCTCGAGGAAGTGGCGACGGTTGTAGAGGCCGGTGAGGGGATCGGTGGTGGCGAGCGTCTCCAGCATCGCGGCTTTTTGCGTAAGATCGGTGATGTCGACATAGGTCAGCATGCGCCCGCCATTCGACATCGTGGTGCAATGGGCCCTGATGCGGCGGCCGTCCGGCGTCTGCAGGTCGCGCACATGATCGCCGGCCTTGACCTCTTCGACGCGCCGCGCCGGAAACTTCGCGAGCTCGCTGTTTGGAAGATTGGGCGCGCTGGCGCGATGCAGGCGCCGCACCAGCGATGAATAGGCCGGCCGGCTCGCTGCCTCGTCTTCGCTGACGTCCCAGAACCGCCGCATCCGCCGGTTCATGAAAGTGGCGTGCAGGTCGGAATCGAGAAGGAGCACGCCGTCCTGGACATTCTCCAGCGCATCCCGCAGCAGCTTCAGCTCGTCGGAGGTACGCACGATGTCGGTGACGGGCGTATAGGTCAGCATGCGGCCGCCGTCGGGCAATGGCGTGACCTGGACGCGCACGACATCGCCATTGGTCCGGCGCAGGTCGATCGGGGTCGGATCACCCGCCTCGATCACGCGGACGCGCTCCGTGACCAGCGCATCGAGCTCGGGGTCCGGCACCTCGTAGGCACCGGTGTCGCGTCCGTGGTGAAGCAGCGTGAGAATGGATGGATTGCTGTCGGCAACCTCGTCGGGCAGGCGCCACATCTGGCGAAACGACCGGTTGATCAGGCGTGCCCTGAGGTGAGGGTCGAGCAGCACGATGCCGGTCGGCACATGATCGAGCGCGGCGCGCAGCGCCAGCATCTGGCCGCGCATCAACGCGTCGGACGAGCGTTCCCGCTCCTCGCCCGCCGCCCGCTCGCTGCCCGGCCGCTCGAAGGCGACCCCCACCTGGCGGTCGGATCGCCAGACCGCGCGACAGGCCAGAATCTCGCGCCCCGCGAGCCTGAGCTGGAACCGCTCGGGCACGCCCAAGCCGCTCTCCATTTCGAGCGTCGCGGCCTCCTCGGTCAGCCGGCGTACGATGCAATCGATCGACGACTGGCCGAAATCGAAGAAGATTTTCCCGGCGAGGAACGTCCGTTCCGAAACCAAGCGGGACATTCGCAGACTCCGACACGTAACGCGGTGAAAAGCTCGCGTAGTGTCGCGCAACGTTCCTTGCATCGGGGTAACGCGATGGATGTTTTGGGATGAGGATTAACGATTCCTTGACGGGTGATACGGGACGCGTTCCGCCCGATCGATAGCAGCCGCCGCGCTCGATCAGAAATCCGCTACGACCCCAGTCAGTTGCGCACCGCGTAAAGCGGCGTGCGCAGCGTCAGCTGGTAGGCTGGCTTCGGCGTCCACGCGATCTGCGCTGTGATGCCGAACAGGCGGTTGTCGTTGTCGTCCATGCGGTCGAGGTCGAGGCGCAGGGTCGGCTGGGTGAAGGACGCAGCCAGCGTTCGCCCGGCGAACTGCGCGCCGCCGAAAGACTGCAGGCCGAGCCGCCCGGTGAACTTCCAGTTGCTCGGCCATTGGTAATAGCCGCCGGCATAGAGGATCGTGTTCGGCCGGATGCTGGCGAACGGGCTGGCGATGGTGGTGTGGGTATATTGCACGCCGGCCAGCCAGCCCCGCGTCTCGTCCTCGTCGAGCGCGTAGTCGAATTCCAGGATGTTGTTGAAGGAATTCGTCATGCCCTGTTCGTTCGGCACCGACTGCGTCAGGGTCGATTGCAGCGTGATGGTCGGGATCTTGCCGCCATTCTGCTGGTAGAGGTCGGCCTGCACCCCGATGTTCCAGCTGGTGATGTCGAAGGACGACCAGCCGCTGCCGATGTCCACGGTCGAGCCCGACACGCCGCCATAGAGCGAGACGCGGTCGGTGACGTCGACGGTCAGCGGCAGGTCGACGGCGATCGCCTTTGCCGCCGGCAAGCCGTTCGGCAGCGTCGTGCCTCGTCGTACCGCCAGGGATTCGAAGGCCGCCGACAGCGAGGTGGTGCCGAAGCCGAGCCCGAGCGTGCCCGCCGGGATTGCCGCGTAGCTGGTGCGCAGGTCGAGATAGATGTTCGGCACAGCCGGCTTTGCCGGCTTGTCCTCCTCATCGTCGGCCGCGAAGGCGGCGCCTGCCGGGATCGCCAGCCACAGCAGTCCCGTCGCGGCACCGCGCAAAGCCGGACGACGGGATTGGCTGCGATGGGGCACGTGACGATCCGACGCGTTACGATTTGATGGCAAATCCGTTGTTAGATGGAACGTGATCGCTTCCGTGGTCAAGCGCTATCCGCAGACGATGGACGACGCGGATGCGCGCGGGTACCCTGCCGTGATCGCACTGACACACCCGCCGGCCAGAGTGCAGGCCGGACAAAGGAGAATGACAGCCATGAACACGTCACGCCGCATCCTGCTCACCGGTCTGGCGGGGCTCGCTGTTGCTCCGACCGTTGCTGCCGCCGCTGCACCCATGGCCGAACCCGCCGACGTGACGGTCGCCGAGGAGCGTTTCGCGCGCACGATTGCGGCCGCGCATGCGCCCGACATTACCTGCGCGCGGCAGGCCCAACGCTATGCGGACGCACACTGGCTGGAATATGTCGTGGCGGCGAGGGCGGTAATTGGGTCGAGGGCGTGACGTTGCTATCTTCCTTCTCCCCTTGTCGGAGAAGGTGGCGCGAAGCGCCGGATGATGGGTCCTCTCCACGAATTCACTGCGCGATTTTGTTGCGCGGAGAGAGAGCCCTCACCCGTCTCGGCGCTGCGCGGCGAGCCACCCTCTCCCGCAAGGCGAGAGGGTTAACGAAGTGCCTCACCTCTCCACCGCCCGCCTGACCTGCTCGCCGATCTGCGACAGCACGAGCTGCGCCTGGGGCAGGATCGCGCCCATGGCGTGGAAATTGTGGACCATGCCGTCATGGCAGACGTGCTCGACGGCAACGCCCGCGGTGAGCAGCTTGCGCGCATAGGCGTTGCCTTCGTCGCGCATCGGGTCGAACTCGGCGGTGTGGATGATCGCGGTAGGCAGGCCTGTGAGCCTGCTTGCGCGCAACGGCGAGATGCGTGGATCGGAAGCATCGAAGCCCCCGGGCAGGTAGTCGGCGAGATCGGCTTCGATCGTGATGCGGTCGATCAGGTGGCCTTCGGCAAATTCCTCGCGCGAGGGTGAGGTCTCCTCGAAATCCAGCACCGGGCAGATCAGGCATTGCGCCACGATGGAGAGGCCGGCGTTTTGCAAAGCTTCCTGGCACACGATCGCCGCCAATGTGGCGCCGGCCGAATCGCCGCCGACAACCAGCCGCTCCGCATCGATGCCGAGCGAGGGCGCCTGGCGCGCGACCCATTCGGTCGCGGCGATCGCATCGTCCACGGCTGCGGGAAATTTGTGCTCGGGCGCGAGCCGGTAGTCGACCGAGACCAGGCGGCATCCGGTCGCATGCGCAAGTGCCGCGGCGATGCGGTCATGCGTGGCGATGCTGCCGGCGACGAGGCCGCCGCCATGGAAGAACACGAAGCCCGGCGCGCGCTCGCCTGCAGAGGGAGGCGAATAGAGCCGATAGGGAAGCGCTCCGCCGGGGCCGGGCAGCATGCCGTCGGACGCGGTCACGTCAGGCGCATCAGTGCGTGCGAACTGCATCAGTTTTGCCAGCGATTGCCGCCGCGCCTCGACGCTGGGCCTGCTTCGTGCTTGCGGCCCAGCCGCAGCCATCATGGTCAACAAACGCTTTGCGAGCGGGTCGAGTGGCATGCTGCTTCCCTCTCTCCTTTATGGAAAACGCGTGGCCTACCTCATGGGGAAGGGTAACCTACCTCTTCTGCGCAGGGAATCATTTAGAAGTTCCACCAATAGTGACGCTATACTGCGGCATCGTGCCAAGGGAGGTAGGTCATGGCCGAGATCAAGAAGCCAATCGAATATTCACCAAGCTGGACCTTCTTCGATGGCAAATGGCATGACGGCAACGTGCCGATCATGGGGCCGCGCACGCATGCGGCCTGGCTCGGCTCGGTCGTGTTCGACGGCGCCCGTGCGTTCGAAGGCGTCGCGCCCGATCTCGACCTTCACATGGCCCGCACCAACCAATCCGCGATCAGCTTCGGCCTGAAGCCGGTGGTCGATACCGGCACCTGGCTCGCGCTCGCAAACGAAGGCATCGCGCGTTTCGCGGCGAATGCCGAGCTCTATATCCGTCCGATGTACTGGGCGCAGAGCGGGCTCGGCGGCGGCGTGCTGTTCGATCCTGAGTCCACCAACTGGTGTCTGTGCATCTACGAGGCGCCGATACCGAAACCCGTCGGCAACGCGATCACGCTCTCGCCGTTCCGCAGGCCCACCACCGAATGCGCGCCGGTCGAAGCGAAGGCAGCCTGCCTCTATCCCAACAATTCGCGCGCACTCGCCGAAGCGACCTCACGCGGCTTCCAGAATGCGTTGATGCTCGACATGCTCGGCAATGTCGCCGAGTTCGGCAATTCCAACGTGTTCATGGCCAAGGACGGCGTGGTGTTCACGCCGGTGCCGAACGGCACCTTCCTCAACGGTATCACCCGCCAGCGCGTCATCAGCCTGCTTCGCGGCGATGGCATCACCGTGGTCGAGAAGACGCTGCGCTATGCCGATTTCCTCGCCGCCGACGAGATCTTTTCAACGGGCAATTTCGCCAAGGTCGCGCCGGTGATCCGCATCGACGAGCGCGAGCTGAAGCCGGGCCCGCTCTACACCAAGGCGCGCAAGCTCTATTGGGACTTTGCGCATGCGGTGAAGCTGGCTGCGTAGGTCTCGCTGCTTCCGCGTACAGCGTCATTGCGAGCTTGTGGGAGCATCGACAATCCACAACTCGAGCCGCGCCGCTTTATGAGCCCCGCCTCCGAAACCGGCTGAACTGAAACGCCTGCGTGGAATCCCACGGTGTGCGGTGCGTCTCGCGCCGCGTCTCGACCAGCTCGAACGCCGGCCCGAGCTCAGCCGCGAGGCTCGCGCCGTCATGGCGCTGCACCGGCAGGCCGCTGCATTTCTCCGGCCCGTCGGGTGCGAACGTGGCGATGATGACTTGGCCGCCGGGGCCAACCGCCGACCGCAGGCGCTCGACGTAAGCCGCCCTGTCGTCGGGAGCGGTCAGGAAGTGAAACGCCGCGCGATCGTGCCAGACATCGTAGGTCCTGGTTGGCTGCCATGTCGTGGCATCGGCGACGATCCAGTCGACCGTTGAGGCGGCTTGGCCGATTCGCTTCTTGGCAACGTCGAGCGCGTTGGCGGAGAGGTCCAGCACGGACAGGCGGCGATATCCGTCCTGAAGCAGCGCGTCGACCAGTCGCGACGCACCGCCGCCAATATCGATGATGGCGGCGTCACGATCCGGGTTGGCCGCGCGAATCATCGCGAGCGAGATCGCCGGGCTGTCCTGATACCAGCTGACCTCGGCCTCGCCCTTGGTGGCGTAGACGTTGTCCCAGTGCGTGGTGCGCTCAGACATGGCGTGCTCCGGCCGTGGCCGGGAATCAACTGGCAATTCGCGCGCCCGCCGTATGCGGACGCGCCGGCGCGAACGAACGACCTATTCGTCCTTCTTCGACATCCGCTCGAGGCGCTCCTGCATTTCCTTCATCTGCTGGCGCAAATCGTCGATGTTGCTGTCCTTCGGCGCCTCGGCGTTCGCATCGGGCTCCGGCTCCGGGCTGGCCGCCGGGCGAGGCGCGGCGAACGGCTTGAACATCGAGAAGGTCTGCTGGAACAGCTCCATGTTGCGACGAACCTGCTCCTCCAGCGGCGCAAACGGAGTGCCGGACAGCGTATTGGCAATCTGCTTGCGGAACTTCTCCTGCTCCTGGGTCAGCGTCGCGATGGACTGCTCCAGATATTTCGGCACCACCATCTGCATGCTGTCGCCGTAGAAGCGGATCAGCTGGCGCAGGAAGGTGGTCGGGAGCAGGTTCTGGCCGGCCTTGTTCTCCTGCTCGAAGATGATCTGGGCGAGCACGGAGCGGGTGATGTCGTCGCCGGTCTTGGCGTCGTAGACCAGGAAATCTTCGCCGTCCTTGACCATGGCGGCGAGGTCTTCCAGCGTCACGTAAGTACTCGTTCCGGTGTTATAGAGCCGGCGGTTCGCGTATTTCTTGATCGTGGTGGGTTGGTCTGATTTCGCCATGGGCTCTCACTTGCAAAAACGCTGAGAACGGGAACCCGGCGGCTATGCCGCAGGGCGGGACGAGTACGCAACGCAACAAAATAAGCATTTTCAAAGGGGTCACGCTACCGTTTTGTGCGCCACGGTTAATCCGGCAGCAAAAACGTGCTTGCGAAAGCGTCAAGAACGCTATTTTGAATGCGCTGCGGCAAGGATTCGGCCCCCCCGCCGATTGACATGCCTCAACGACGTTAACAGGATGGCTGACGAGACTGGCGAGCGTTTTTCCAGCCCCGCCTGCCCCTTCACAAGAACCTCAGGAGATGCCCATGTCAGACGATGTCGTCATCGTCAGCGCCGCCCGCACCCCGGTCGGAAGCTTCAACGGAGCCTTCGCGACCCTTCCTGCCCATGACCTCGGCGCCGTCGCCATCAAGGCCGCGCTGGAGCGCGCCGGCATCGAGCCCGGCCGAGTCTCCGAAGTCATCATGGGCCAGATCCTCACCGCCGCCCAGGGCCAGAACCCGGCCCGCCAGGCCTCGATCATGGCTGGCATTCCGGTGGAAAGCCCGGCCTGGGGCGTCAACCAGCTTTGCGGCTCGGGCCTGCGTACGGTCGCGCTCGGCTATCAGGCGCTGCTCAACGGCGATTCCGAGATCGTGGTCGCCGGCGGCCAGGAATCCATGAGCATGGCCCCTCACGCCCAGCACCTGCGCGGCGGCGTCAAGATGGGCGGCCTCGAGCTGGTCGACACCATGATCAAGGACGGCCTCTGGGATGCCTTCAACGGCTACCACATGGGCAACACCGCCGAGAACGTTGCGCGCCAGTGGCAGATCACTCGCGCCCAGCAGGACGAGTTCGCGGTCGCCTCGCAGCAGAAGGCCGAGGCCGCCCAGAAGGCCGGCAAGTTCAACGACGAGATCGTCCCCGTCACCATCAAGACCCGCAAGGGCGACGTGGTCGTCAGCGCCGACGAATATCCGCGCCATGGCGCCACGCTCGACGCGATGGCGAAGCTCAAGCCGGCCTTTGAGAAGGACGGCACGGTCACCGCGGGCTCGGCCTCGGGCATCAATGACGGCGCTGCCGCCGTGGTGCTGATGACCGCCAAGCAGGCCGCCAAGGAAGGCAAGAAGCCGCTCGCGCGCATCGTGTCCTGGGCGCAGGCCGGCGTCGATCCGAAGATCATGGGCTCGGGCCCGATCCCGGCCTCACGCGCTGCACTGAAGAAGGCCGGCTGGAATGTCGGTGATCTCGATCTGATCGAGGCCAACGAGGCCTTTGCGGCGCAGGCCTGCGCCGTCAACAAGGACCTCGGCTGGGATACCTCGAAGGTCAACGTCAATGGCGGCGCGATCGCGATCGGCCACCCCGTCGGTGCCTCCGGCGCGCGCGTGCTCGTGACGCTGCTGCACGAGATGCAGAAGCGCGATTCGAAGAAGGGCCTTGCCACGCTGTGCATCGGCGGCGGCATGGGTATCGCGATGTGTCTGGCGCGCGACTGAAGGTCGCTGACGTGAAACTGACGCGTGCGCCGCACACCTGATTGAGTGCGTTGCACGCGACTAAAAAAGCGGCGGTTGCAAATCAAATATTCTTCGCAACCGCGCAGGCCTCGACTAAAGAGAAACGCCCGGCTCACGCCGGGCGTTTTGTTCTTGATGTCCGTCAAACGTCCCGCATAATCCTTGGCTAATAACGATCACTCAGAAACGTCCGAAGAGTCCAAGGAAGAGTCCAAGGGAAGGAATACGATATGGCACGTGTTGCACTGGTGACGGGTGGTACGCGGGGCATCGGAGCTGCGATCAGCAAGGCGCTGAAGGCGGCCGGCTACAAGGTCGCGGCAAGCTATGCCGGCAACGATGCGGCGGCGGAGAAGTTCAAGGCCGAGACCGGCATTGCCGTCTACAAATGGGACGTCAGCAATTTCGACGCCTGCGCCGAAGGCGTGAAAAAAGTCGAGGCCGAGGTCGGCCCGGTCGACGTGCTCGTCAACAATGCCGGCATCACCAAGGACGGCGCCTTCCACAAGATGAGCCTCGAGCAATGGAACGCCGTGATCGGCACCAATCTCGGGTCGCTGTTCAACATGTCGCGCCAGGTGATCGAAGGCATGCGCGGGCGCAAGTTCGGCCGCATCATCAACATCTCCTCGATCAACGGCCAGAAGGGCCAGTTCGGCCAGGTGAACTATTCCGCGGCCAAGGCCGGCGAGATCGGCTTCACCAAGGCCCTGGCGCTGGAGAACGCCAAGGGCGGCGTCACCGTGAACGCGATATGCCCGGGCTACATCAACACCGAGATGGTGCAGGCGGTGCCGAAGGACGTGCTGGAAAAGTCCATCCTGCCGCTGATCCCGATCGGCCGTCTCGGCGAGCCCGAGGAGATCGCGCGCGCCGTCGTGTTCCTCGCCGCCGATGAGGCCGGCGCAATCACCGGGTCGACGCTGTCGGTCAACGGCGGCCAGTACATGGTGTGATGCGATCGCATCACGTTCGATCATATAGGTGACTTCGTCATGCCCGGGCTTGTCCCGGGCATCATGCCCTGTCATTCCGGGGCTGGCGCTACGCGCCATCCCGGAATGAAGAGGCCTCCATTTCGATGACTCCCCGCACTGCGACGCTGATCGGACTGACGGCGATCCTGATGTGGTCGCTGCTGTCGGTGATGACGGTTGCGACCGGAAAGATTCCGGCGTTCCAGCTCGCCGCGATGACCTTCGCGATCGGCGGTCTCGTCGGCCTGCTGACCTGGATGGGTCGCGGCGATGCCGCCAAAAGCCTGCGCCAGCCGCTGGTGGTGTGGGCCGTCGGCGTCGGCGGCTTGTTCGGCTACCACGCCCTCTATTTCCTCGCGCTGCGCTTTGCGCCGCCGGCCGAAGCCGGCCTGTTGAACTATCTCTGGCCGCTGCTCATCGTGCTGTTCTCGTCGTTCCTGCCGGGCGAGCGCCTCGCCGTGCACCACATCGTCGGCGCCGTGCTTGGCCTCGTCGGCACCGTGCTGCTGTTCGCCGGCAACACCATCGGCTTCGCGCCGGGGGCAGTGCCCGGATTGATCGCGGCCTTCATCGCCGCCTTCGTCTGGGCAACCTATTCGGTGCTGTCGCGCCGGTTGAAAGCGGTGCCGACCGACGCGGTCGCGGGCTTCTGTCTCGCTACATCAGTGCTTGCCGCGCTGATGCATGGCGCGCTGGAGACCACCGTGTGGCCGGAAACCACGCTGCAATGGCTCTCCGTGATCGCGCTCGGCATCGGGCCGGTGGGCGCCGCCTTCTACGCCTGGGACATCGGCATGAAGCGCGGCGATATCCGCGTGCTCGGCGCCGCCTCCTACGCGACGCCGCTGCTCTCGACCGGCTTCCTCATCGCCGCCGGCTTTGCCAAAGCCAGCGCCAACATCGCCATCGCCGCGGTCCTGATTGCCGGCGGCGGCCTGATCGCGGCCAAGGACATGGTGTTGAGGAAGCGATGATTGTCATTCCGGCGCGCGCGACGTGCGAGCCCGGAATTCATCGATCCGCGTCAATGGTGGCGAGATGGATTCTCCGATGCGCAATGGCGCATCATCGTTCGCCGCTTGCGTGGCGCCCCGGAGTGACGCTGTTGGCCTACGGCTCCCAGCCGTTCGGTGCCAGCTCGAACTTCGCGAACTCGAATGCCGGCGCCACGCTGCAGCCGACCAGCGTCCACTCGCCCGTGGTCTCCGCCATCTGCCAGGCATTGGCCGGCACGATTCCCTGCGGCCGCTCGCCGCCGAAGAGATCCGTGCCGAGCCGCACCTCGTGCTGCGAGCAGCCGTCGTGGGCGATGCGCAGCGTCAAGGGGCTGCCGGCATAGTAGTGCCAGGTCTCGACCGCGTCGATGCGATGCCAGTGCGAGCGTTCGCCGCGCGCGAGCAGGAAGTAGATCAGGGTCGAGCGCGAACGCCCGTTGGCGTCGGTGGTCTGATCGCGAAAGGTCTCGCGATAGTGCCCGCCCTCGGGATGCGGGCGAAGTTCGAGGCGCGCGATGATCTCGGCTGCGGTCGGCATCGATCCTCGTCAGGACTTGTTCTTCAGGACTTGTTCTTGCGCTCGCGGAGCTCGCCGAACACCGCGGCGGCATCCGCGCCTTTCATGTGGAGCCTGGCTGCAACCGACGGCTCATCGGCGCGCAGGAACACATTCGCCCGCTTCTCGTCGCCAAGCAGCACGGGAATGGTCGGCTTGTTCTCGGCCCGCAGCTTGGCCACCTCGGCCGCGCGCGCCTGCAGCGCCGCATTGTCGGGGTCGACGGTGAGGGCGAACTTGACGTTGGACGCCGTGTATTCGTGGCCGCAATAGAGCTTGAAGTCGTCGGGCAGCGCGCGCAGCTTCAACAGCGAATCCCACATCATCGGATAGGTGCCCTCGAACACGCGGCCGCAGCCGATCGAGAACAGCGTGTCGGCGGCGAACACCGTCTTCTCATTGTCGAACACGTAGGAGATGTGGTCGAGCGTGTGGCCGGGCGTCTCCACTACGCGCGCCAGCAGATTGCCGATCTTGACCACGTCGGCATTGGCGACACGCAGATCGACGTTGGCGATCTTCGTCGTCTTGTCATGCGGCGCGACGACGCGGCAATTGTATTTCTGCTTGAGTTCGGCGACCCCGCCGACATGATCGCCATGGTGATGGGTGATCAGGATGTCGGTGAGCTGCCAGCCCTCGCGCTCCAGCGCCTGCAGGATCGGGCCGGCCTCCGGCGCGTCGATCGACGCCGTCGCCTTGGTTTCCGGATCGTGGATCAGATAACCGAAATTGTCGTTTAAACAGGTGAAAGTACGAATTTCGGCGGCCATGACCTCTCCATCGCGCTCAGCCCCGACCGACAAATATGGCGTTAACGTTGCCCAGGCAATGCAATATTCCGCGCGCAGGCGTGCCCTCGCGCATGTTACATTGCCGTCATGACAATCGATGTCGTCGACCTCCGCGAGTTCTATTCCCGTCGCCTCGGGATTGTGGCGCGGCAGATGATCAATCGCGGCATCCGGCAGCGCTGGCCGGGCGCCGAGGGCCAGCGCGTGCTCGGCATCGGTTATCCCACCCCCTATCTGGGATTGTTCCGCGAAGACGCCGAGCGCTGCATCGCCTTCATGCCGGCCGCCCAGGGTGTCCTGAAATGGCCGACGGGACGGCCGGCGCTGGCCTCGCTGGTCGACGAGTTCTCGCTGCCGCTTCCCGACGCCGCGGTCGACCGCATCCTGCTGGTCCATGCGCTGGAGATGTCGGACGATCCGGCCGCGCTGCTGCGCGAGGTGTGGCGGGTGCTGTCGGGCTCGGGCCGCGTCATCGCGGTGATCCCGAACCGGCGCGGCGTATGGACCCGCACCGACAGCACGCCGTTCGGTCACGGCCGGCCCTATTCGCGCTCGCAGATCACCGACCTGTTGCGCCAGACCTGGTTCACGCCGACGGCCTGGGGCGAAGCGCTGTTCATGCCGCCCTATGCCGGCGGCTGGGTGCTGAGATCGGCGCAGATGTGGGAGCGTGCCGGGGCGGCGCTGTCGCTGCCCTTTGCCGGCGTGCATATCGTCGAGGCGACCAAGCAGGTCTATCGCGCGATTCCCGCCAAGCGCGAGCGCGCGCGCCTGATTCCCTCGCTGGCCAAGCCCGTGCTGGTGCCATCCTCGACGACGGTGACGCGCAGCTCGTTTTCACCTCTCCCCCGGGAGAGGTGATCCGTGCCTGCGGCTCTCACCGATTCAGCTACCGCATATCTCCAAAAAAAATCGTCCCGGCGTGGCCGGGACGATTCAGGTCAGAAATCAGAAGAGGCTTACTCGCCGGAAGCGACCTCGTCGCTGGGCGCGGCGGGAGCCGCTTCGCGATCGGGACGCGGCCCATGCGGCCGGCGCCGACGGCGCGGATAGCGCTCGCCGCCGCCACCGCCGCCCTCGAAGCCGCCCTGGCCGCCATTCACCTGCGGCTGTGCGCCGGTGATGAAGGATGGCAGGCGGTCGACGCTGCCGGTATCGGCAATGACGGGCTGCGGCTGGTTCGCGGGTTGCGGCTGCGGCTGATATTGCGGCTGCGGACGATGGTCGCGTTCGCGGTGCTCGCGCGGCTGCTGGTTGTCGCGCTGATAGGGCTGCTGATTGTCGCGCTGCTGGTGATCACGCTGGTGATGATCGCGCTGGCCGTCGCGGTCGCGCATGAAGGGCTGCTGCTGCGGCGGCTGCGGCACGAAGCCCGGCTCCTGGCCGAACGCCGAGAAGTTCTCGCCGTCGTCGTCGCTGTCGTCGCCGCTGCTGTTGCTGATCGGCTCGTCGCCACGCGGCTGCTGGTTCTGGCGGAACTGCTCCTGGGCGGCCGCGATCAGGCGGAAATAATGCTCGGCATGCTGGTAGTAGTTCTCGGCCGCAACGGGGTCGCCGGAGGAGCGCGCATCGCGCGCGAGCTGGAGATACTTCTCGGCGATATGCGAGGCCGTGCCGCGGATCTTGATGTCGGGCCCGTTGGACTCGTAGACCCGGGTCATCGGGTTCTGGCCGCGCCGGTTGTTGTTGTTGTTATTGTTGTTGCGGTTGCGCATCCGCTGCTTGTTCTGACCGTTTCTCATGTCCTGCCTTTAATTCCAGCCCTAAAGGTTGCACGCACTACTGATTGCCGAGACTGACCTGGTGACAGCGGTTCACCTCGCTCGTACGCACCGCGCACGAGAGCGGATCGAGCCCTGCCGATGTTCGTCGACCGTCGCGTTCAACAAAGACGCGTTCCCCCCGCCAGCATCCATTGCCAGCGAACCCATTCATATCGCCTGCCGAAACAAGCCCAGCTTTCTTGCGTAAGTCTTCAAGCGCAATAACAGGCTTTCGTTCACGTTGCGGTCGGAGAGCAGCGCAGCTCACTGGCCATCGCGCTCAACCCTGCGGCTTGGAACCTTAATCAGTAAAGCTCTCGCCTGAGAGCCCGGCTTTCGCCCGTAGGTCTACGGGGCCGGCACCGATGTGTTGACCGGAACGTAGTCGTTCCCAAGGGATATTCCAAGAGCTTTTTACAGACCAATCCGGCTTTTATGGGGGCATTTTTCGGGCCGAAACGGCCCGTGGGATACCCGCCAAATCGGCCATGGGCGGCCTGTCCACCACTAACGCGGCAGCGGCCATCAAGGTTTCAATATTCCGGGCCTGGCCCTGCCCGGCCTCGACGATCAAAGCCCCGCCGGGGACGAGGCGCTCGGCCGCCTGCGGGATCAGGGCGCGGTAGGCGTCATATCCGTCATTGCCGCCGTCGAGCGCCAGATGCGGATCGTGCTCTCGCACATCGACGCTCAATTTCGGAATTTCGGCGGAAGGAATATAGGGCGGGTTCGACACGATGAGATCGAACGGACCCGAGAGCGCGGCCAGATAGGAGCAGCCAACGAAGGCAGAACGGTTGCCAAGGCCGAGGGCGGCGGCATTGCCCCGCGCGGTGCCGAGCGCGGTGAGGCTGAGATCGGTGCCGACACCGAAGGCATCGGGAATCTCGTGCAGCAGCGCGAGCAGGATCGCGCCCGAACCGGTGCCGATGTCGACGATGCGGGGGCGGTGAATCTTCTGCTCGCGAAAGAGCTCGAGCGCACGCTCGACCACCGTTTCGGTGTCGGGGCGCGGAACCAGGGTCGCCTCCGACAGGCGAAAGGACAGGCCCCAGAATTCGCGCATCCCGAGGATGCGCGCCACCGGTTCGCCCGCGATCCGTCGCCCCGCATATTGCGCGAGCTGCAACGCTTCGGCGCTCGTCAGGGGCCGGGCGGCCTGTGCAATGAGGCCGGTGAGATCGAGGCCAACCACGGCACCGATCAGGATGCGGGCGTCGAGCTCGGCTTCGTCGAGCTGTGCAGATCGCAGCTGCGCCGCCACCGCGCGCCGTGCGCTCTCGATCGATTGTCCTGTGAAGCCGTTGCTCACGCGCGCGTCACGCCGCCGCGCCTTGCGCGGCGAGCTGTGCGGCCTGGTGTTCGGTCGTGAGTGCGTCGATCAATTCGCCCAGCGCTTCGCCTGCTATCACCTGCGGCAGCTTGTAGAGCGTCAGGTTGATGCGATGGTCGGTGACACGTCCTTGCGGGAAATTATAGGTGCGGATGCGCTCCGAGCGATCGCCTGAGCCGACCTTCTCCTTGCGCTCGGCCGAGCGCGCGGCGTCGACGCGCTGGCGCTCGGCGTCGTAGATGCGCGAGCGCAGGATGTTCATGGCCGAGGCGCGGTTCTTGTGCTGCGAGCGGCTGTCCTGCATCATCACCACGATGCCGGTCGGGATGTGGGTGATGCGGATCGCCGATTCGGTCTTGTTGACGTGCTGGCCGCCGGCGCCTTGCGCGCGCATGGTCTCGATGCGCAGGTCTTCGTTCTTGATGTCGACGTCGACATCCTCGACCTCCGGCAGCACCGCGACGGTGGCGGCGGACGTATGGATGCGCCCTTGCGTCTCGGTATCGGGCACGCGCTGCACGCGGTGCACGCCGGATTCGAATTTCAGCTTCGAGAACGCGCCGCGGCCCTGCACCTGCGCGATGATTTCCTTGTAGCCGCCGACGGTGCCTTCGCTCGCCGAGATCACCTCGACCTTCCAGCCCTGCAGGGCAGCGAAGCGCTCGTACATCCGGAACAGGTCGCCCGCGAACAGCGAGGCCTCGTCGCCGCCGGTGCCGGCGCGGATTTCCAACACCACGTTGCGATCGTCCATGGCGTCCCTGGGCAGCAGCGCGACGCGGATCTTCTGGACCAGCTGCTCAATTTTCGGCGTCAGTTCGTCGCGCTCGGCTTCCGCCATGCCGCGCATCTCGGCATCGGTCGCGGGATCGGCGATGAGGGCCTCGGTATCGGCGAGCTCCTTGACTGCGGACCGATAAGTCTTGACCGCCTCGACCAGCGGGGTGATCTCGGCGAGCTCACGCGTGATCTGCACGTAGCGTTCGGAGGCGAGCTGCCCGAGCGACTCGGCCTCGAGCGAAGCGTGATGCGCGAGCAGGACGTCCAGTTTGGCTTCGGGGAGTGACGACATCGGTTCAGTCTCAAGGGGCGGAAGGAGGCGAGGGCGGCGGGAGCGGGCGACAGGCCCGCTACAACGCAAGGCCCTCGGCCTCGGCAAATTCCGTCAGCTTCTGCCGGATCGAGACGCTGCCCGCGGGCGCATCCAGCAGAGGGTTGAGCATCGCTTCGGCCTTCTTGGCGTCGAGATCGAGCACCATCGCCTTGACCGGGCCGAGCGCGGTCGCCGAGAGCGACAGCGAGCGATAGCCGAGCGCGATCAGCGCCAGTGCGCCGATGGGCTTGGAGGCCATCTCGCCGCAGAGCGAGAGCGACTTCTGCGCGGCTTGCGCCTTGCGCGCGATATCGCGGAGCGCGCGCAGGATCGGCGCCGACATCGTGTCGAAGCGCTCGGAGACCTTGGCATTGCCGCGGTCCACCGCGAACAGGAACTGGAACAGATCGTTGGAGCCGACCGAGATGAAATCGACCTTCTTCAGGAGCTCGTCGAGCTGGTAGAGCAGGGCGGGCACCTCGACCATGGTGCCGATGTCGATTCTTTCAGGCAGCGTGTGGCCGTGCTGGCGTAAGTATGTCAGCTCGCGCTCGACGAGCGCCTTCGCCGAATCAAATTCGGCGACCTCCGAGATCATCGGGAACATGATGCGCAGCGCACGGCCGCCGCCGGCGCGCAAGAGCGCGCGGATCTGACCGCGCAACAGGCCGGGGCGATCGAGCCCGAGCCGGATCGCCCGCCAGCCGAGCGCAGGATTTTCCTCGATCACCGCTTCCATGTAGGGCAGCGCCTTGTCGCCGCCGATATCGAGGGTGCGGAAGGTGACGGGCTTGTCGCCCGCGGCATCCAGCACGGTGCGATAGAGCGCGAGCTGGTCGCTGGTGCGCGGCAGGCTCTGGCCGACCATGAACTGCAGCTCGGTGCGGAACAGGCCGATGCCGGCGCTGCCGGTATCCTCGATATGGGGCAGGTCGATCGCGAGACCTGCGTTGATCATCAGCTCGACCTTCTGGCCATCTTTGGTGACGCAGGGCCGGTCGCGCAGTGCCAGATATTGCGCCTGGCGGCGGGCGCGGAAGCGCACGCGCTCGGCGAAAGCGGCTTCGATCTCCTGCGACGGACGCACATAGATCGAGCCGGACGTGCCGTCGACGATGATGGCATCGCCGGGATCGGCGATGCCGGGCGCGTTCGGCACCTCGCCGACCGCGGGGATGCCGAGCGCCCGCGCCACGATCGAGACGTGGGAGTTGGCGGTGCCCTCCTCCAGCACGATGCCGCGCAGGCGCTTGCGGTCGTAGTCGAGCAGCGCCGCCGGGCCCATCGCGCGCGCGATGACGATGGCATTGTCGGGCAATTGCTCGCGCGACGGCGCATGATCCTGGCCGACCAGCTGCCGCATCAGGCGGTAGCCGAGATCCTCGAGATCGTGCAGGCGGTCGCGCAAATAAGGATCCGTCGAGCGCAGCATGCGCGCGCGGGTGTCGGACTGCACGCGCTCGACGGCGGCTTCCGCGGTGAGGCCGGTGGCGACCGCCTCGTGCAGCTTGTGCGACCAGCCCTGGTCGTTGGCGAACATGCGGTAGGCTTCCAGCACCTCGCGGTGCTCGCCGCCCTCGGCAACGTCGCCGCGCTCCAGCATGCGGTCGAGGTCGGCGCGCAGCTTGGCGAGGGCGGTGTCCAGCCGCTTGATTTCCTTCGGCAGGTCCTCGGCGATGTAATCCTTGATGACGACGCGCGGCTCGTGCAGCACGACGTGGCCGAGCGCGATGCCTTCCGACAGGATGGCGCCGACCTTCTGCGCCGAATGGCGCGCGGCAGGCTCCAGGCCCGGCTGGGCCAGCGCCGACAGCTCGCCGGAGGCGATGAGTTCCGCCAACACCATGGCGGTGGTCTGCAGTGCCTCGAGCTCTTCCTCGACGTAATTGCGCTTGGCGCGGTTCTGCACCACCAGCACGCCGAGCGTGTTGCCGGCGCGCAGGATCGGCACGCCGAGGAAGGAGTGATAGATTTCTTCGCCGGTCTCGGGACGGAACGAGAAGGCCGGATGGCTCTGCGCGTCGCTCAAGTTGAGCGGGGTCGCCTCGCTCGCGACGAGACCAACGAGGCCCTCGTGGGCGCTGAGCACGGTGTGGTGCACAGCCTCGCGGTTGAGACCCTCGGTGGCGTAGAGCTCGAGCGTGTTGTCGACGCGCAGCACGTAGACCGAGCACACCTCGGCCACCATGTTGGCGGCGATCAGCACCACGATCTTGTCCAGCCGCTCCTGGGCCGAGACCTGCTCCGCCATGGTTTCGCGGAGCCGTCTCAACAAGACGCGGGGACCTCCCGACGCGCTCCGCATGTAGCCTCAATCTCCTCCGTCTGCCCGGCCCGGCGGTATCGGCCGGCGGCTGGCCCAAAACTCTAGAAAAACAACCAATTTGTTTGTCCGGTGCAGGCGCAAACTCTCGCCTGCACCGAATCAGCGCCGCCTGAACCGGAACACAGTTTGCGGCAGCCCACCCTCTTCGCCGTATAGCGAACTGGGGCTTGTTTTGCCAAGCAAAACGCCTGCCAAACGCGAAGGTGTGTACACCTTCGCGTTTGCTGCGACCGCTAAGAGAAAATTAGCCCAGTCATGGTCCGGAAAGTGCAAAGTGCTTTTCCGGAGAGACCGTGCTCAAAGACGATATGAAGCGCGACGACGATCGCGCTTCAGGCCTGATCGAGGCCGTAGAGCGTATGCAGGGTGCGCACCGCCAGCTCGGTATAGGCGGCGTCGATCAAAACCGAGAATTTGATCTCTGAGGTTGTAATGGCCCGGATGTTGATATTCCGCCCTGCGAGGGCCGAGAACGCCTGGGCGGCGACGCCGGCGTGGCTGCGCATGCCGCTCCCGATCACCGAGATTTTTGCGACGTCGGTAGCGGTATCAAGCCGGGCATAGCCGATCTTGGCCTTGGCAGCGGTAATCGTGTCCTTGGCGCGGGTGTAGTCGGCGGCCGGGACCGTGAAGGTGAGGTCGGTGGTCTTGCCGTCCTCGGAGACGTTCTGCACGATCATGTCGACGTTGATGTTGGCTTCCGCCAGCGGCCCGAAGATCGAGGCCGCAACGCCCGGCTTGTCTTCGATCTGGCGCACCGAGATCTGGGCCTCGTCCTTCGAAAAGGCGATGCCGGTGACGACGTGGTTTTCCATGATCTCCTCCTCGCCGCAGATCAGCGTGCCGGGCGGCTGGTTGGCATGCGGGTCGATGTCCTCGGGCTTGTCGAAGCTCGAGCGGACGAAGATCGGCATGTTGTGAACCATGCCGAGTTCCACAGAGCGAACCTGGAGCACTTTTGCGCCCTGCGAGGCCAGTTCCAGCATGTCCTCGAACGCGATCTTATCCAGCCTCTTGGCCTTCGCCACGATTCGCGGGTCGGTGGTGTAGACGCCATCGACGTCGGTGTAGATGTCGCAGCGGTCGGCCTTGACGGCTGCGGCGACCGCCACGGCCGAGGTGTCGGAGCCGCCGCGGCCGAGCGTGGTGATCCGGCCGGTTTCGGCGTTGATGCCCTGGAAGCCGGCGATGACGGCGACCTCCTTGCGCTCCTTAAAGCGCTTGATGATCTCGCTGCCGTCGATGTCCTCGATCCGCGCCGAGGCATGGGCGCCGCTGGTTTTGATCGGGATCTGCCAGCCCTGCCACGAGCGGGCCTGGATGCCCATGCTCTGCAGCACGATGGCAAGCAGGCCGGACGTGACCTGCTCGCCTGAGGCGACGACGGCGTCGTATTCGCGCGCGTCGTGCATCGGTGAGGCCTCGGTGCACCAGGCCACCAGCTCGTTGGTCTTGCCCGACATCGCCGAGACCACCACCGCCACTTCATGGCCGGCGTCGACCTCACGCTTCACGTGGCGTGCGACGTTGCGGATGCGTTCGATGTTGGCGACGGATGTGCCGCCGAATTTCATCACGAGGCGGCTCATGACGACGCGTGCATTCCCTCATAAGGATCAGTATGGTGACCCGCACCGGACGGCTGCCTGCGGACACCGACCGCGCGTATACAGAGCGGCGGGGCCGGGGGCAAGCGGGTTCCTGCGGGGGCAGGGTGCGGGGTAGTGGGTTAACCGAGATCATGGCGCGTTATATCGACGAGATCCTGCAGCCCGGCGAGCGAGTGCTGTATTCGACCAATGCGCACTGGATCTTCTATTTCCCGGCGATCGTGGCCTGGATCGTGGCCTTGGTCCTGTTCGTCCTGTCCCGCCAGGCCACCGCCGACGGGCTCGTTTTGCTTTGCCTCGTCGCTTCGGGGCTGGTGGCTCTGGCGGCCCTGTATTGGACCCTTAAGGGCTGGTTCCATCGCTTCACCACCGAGACCGACGTCACCAATTTGCGGGTCGTGCACAAGACCGGGTTCATCAAGCGCCGCACTTTCGAGATGGCGCTGGACAAGGTCGAGAGCGTCGATGTCGACCAGACCATTCTTGGACGTATTCTCAACTACGGCGACGTGACGATTCGCGGCGTCGGTGAGGGGATCGAGACGATCAGGACCATCGCCTCGCCGCTCGCCTTCCGTAGTTCGATCACCACGCGGTAGGACCGCGCGTAACATGAGCATGCAGCAAAATACCTCCCTATCCGCCCAGCCGGGCTCGACCGTCGACGCCGCCGAGATCGCCAAATTCTCGAAACTCTCGGCGGAGTGGTGGGATCCCAAGGGCAAGATGGCGCCGCTGCACCGGATCAACCCGCTGCGGCTCGGCTATATCCGCGACGCCGCCTGCCGCAAGTTCGCGCGCAACGTGCGCAGCCTCAACTGCCTCGGCGGATTGCGCGTGCTGGACATCGGCTGCGGCGCCGGCCTGCTCTGCGAGCCGCTGTCGCGCCTCGGCGCACAGGTCATCGGCATCGATCCCTCGCAGAGCAACATCGCCGCCGCGAAGCTCCACGCCGACAAGAGCCATCTTGCGATCGACTATCGCTGCACCACGGTGGAGGAGATCGATCCGCGCGAGCGCTTCGACATCGTGCTGGCGATGGAGGTGGTCGAGCACGTCACCGACGTCGGCATGTTCCTGAAACGCTGTGCCTCGATGCTGAAGCCGAACGGGCTGATGGTGGTCTCGACGCTGAACCGGAACTGGAAGAGCTTTGCGCTCGCCATCGTCGGCGCCGAATACGTCCTGCGCTGGCTGCCGCGCGGCACGCACGAATGGAACAAATTCGTCACCCCCGACGAGCTGACCAAGTACCTGCTCGACAACCGACTCGTCATCACCGAGCAGACCGGCGTCGTCTACTCACCCTTCGCCGACAAATGGAGCCTCTCGTCGGACATGGACGTGAACTACATGGTGGTCGCGGAAGCGATGGTGTGAGGGGGCAACCCTGCGGACATACAAATAGTGTCGTCCCGGCGAAGTTTGTTGCGTGAGCATCGCACCCATGACATCCGCGTAATTGACCTGCTTCGCCGCCAGCGGCAGGTTGGCTCCAGATCCCTTCCTATCCACCCAACCTATGCTCACCGTCGCCAGCCTCTGGATTCCCTTCACGGTCATCGCTGCGCTCGGCCAGGTCGCGCGCAATGCGATGCAGCGGTCGTTGACCAAGCCGCTGGGGACCTGGGGCGCGACCAATATCCGCTTCCTGTTCGGCTTCCCGTTCTCGCTGCTGTTCCTCGGCGTGGTGCTGGTCGCGACCGGCGATCATATCGGCATGCCGCCGGCCGTGTTCTGGCCGTGGTTGCTGCTCGGGGCGCTCAGCCAGATCGTCGCGACCGGCCTGATGCTGCTTGCGATGAATGACCGATCCTTCGTGGTGACCACGGCCTACCTCAAGACCGAGGCGATCCAGACCGCGATCTTCGGCTTCGTCTTTCTCGGCGATCATCTGACCTGGCTCAAGGTGCTGGCGATCGTGATCGCGACCGTCGGTGTCGTCATCACCGCGCTGCGCCCCGGCGGCGAGAAGAGTTTTGCGGAATTGAAGCCGACCATCACCGGCCTTGTCGCAGCTGCGGCATTCGCGCTGTCGGCGGTCGGTTTTCGCGGCGCGATCATCACGGTGCCGAACGTGTCGTTCGTGACGGCCGCCTCGTTTACGCTGGTGCTCGGCCTGTTCGTGCAGACGCTGGTGCTGACGATCTACCTGCTCTGGCGCGCGCCGGACGTGCTGCGGGGCATCCTCGGACTGTGGCGGCCGTCGATGCTTGCCGGCTTCACGGGCGCCTTCGCCTCGCAGTTCTGGTTTCTGGCCTTCGCGCTGACGGCCGCCGCCAATGTCCGCACGCTCGCCTTGATCGAGGTGCTGTTCGCGCAAGCCGTGGCCTACTACTCGTTCAAGCAGCCGATCGCGCCGCGCGAGATTTTCGGCATCGCACTGATCGTGATCGGCGTGGCGGTGCTGGTGGGAGCCTAATTCCGGTCTTCCGGCAGCGTCGGCAGCGGCGAGACCTCGATGCCTTCGTCGATCAGCGACTTCGCCTCTTCCGGCGACGCCTCGCCGTAGATCGGGCGGTGCTCCTTGTCGCCGTAATGCATCGCGCGCGCTTCGTTCGCAAAGCGCTCGCCGACATTGTCGGCGTTCTTGACGATGTGGTCGCGCAGCTCTTTCAGCTTGGCGCGCAGCTCGCGCTCCTGCGCCATCAGCAGCGAGGTCGGCCCTGACGGCGCAGCCTCGGGCGTGGTTGCAGCCACCGGCTCCGGCGGCGGTGTCGCCCGCCCGCGGCCCTTCTTGCCGACGATGCGCGGCGCCATGATCGCCTTGTCGACCTTGGCCGAGCCGCAGATCGGGCAGGTTACGAGTTTTCGCTTCACCTGCGACTCATAGGCGGACGAACTCTGGAACCAGCTTTCGAAGGCGTGGTTCCGGTCGCAATGGAGCGCGTAGCGGATCATGCCGATCCCCGTACGAGATGCAGATGGTCCGGCCCGGCCTTGGGGTCGGCGACGCCGAAGCGGCGGCCGTGCTGGAGCGACGGGATCGCGCGGCGCGCGGTCTCGACCTTGGCCGGATCGATCTTGGCCATGATGATGCCGGGCTCGACATCGCCCTCGGCGAGGATCTCGCCCCAGGGATCGATGATCAGCGAGTGACCATAGGTCTCGCGCTTGTTCTCGTGGTTGCCGGCCTGCGCCGCGGCGAAGATGAAGCAGCCGGTCTCGATTGCGCGGGCGCGCAGCAGCACGTGCCAATGCGCTTCGCCGGTCTTGCGGGTGAAGGCGGAGGGCACGGTGATGAAGTGGGCGCCGCTCTCGGCCAGCGCGCGGTAGAGCGCGGGGAAGCGCACGTCGTAGCAGATCGTCAAGCCCACCCGGCCCCAGGGCAGGTCGGAGATCACGGCGGTCTCGCCCGGCTGGTAATTGGCGGATTCGCGATAGCTCTCGCCGTCCGGCAGCTCGATGTCGAACATGTGGATCTTGTCGTAGCTCGCGAGCACATTGCCCTCGGGCCCGATCAGGAAGGAGCGGTTGACCGCCTTCTCCGGCGAGAAGCGCAGCGCCAGCGAGCCGACATGGATGTGGATCTTCAGTTCCGCGGCGAGCGCGCGGTAGGCCTTCAGCGAGGTGTCGTCCTCCTCACTCTGCAGATGCTCGAACAGCGCCTTGCGGTTCAGCTGCATCATGTTGCTGACTTCGGGCGTCTGCACGTAGTCGGCGCCGCCCGCCGCAGCCTGCCGGATCAGCCTGGTGGCCTGCGCGAGGCTGGGCTCCGGCAACAGGCCGGTGCGCATCTGCACCATCGCGGCGGTGAAGGTCCTGTTGTCGCTCATGATACCGCCTTCACGCTTTCGAGCAGGCCGTCGAGCTTGCCCTCGCGATCGAGCGCGTAGAGATCGTCGCAGCCGCCGACATGGGTGCCGCCGATCCAGATCTGCGGGAAGGTCGAGCCGTCGCCGGCACGGTCGTACATCTCCTGGCGCCAGGACGGGTTCTTGGCGACATCGAACTCGGTGAAGGTCGCCTTCTTGCGGGTCAGCAGGGACCTCGCGGCGGAACAATAGCCGCAGCCCGGCCTGGTATAGATCTCGACAGCAGCAGTCATCTCGTCCGGCGCTCTCATGTCATGAATTCATTGAATTATATGGGACTTCACCTGACCTCCACAACCCGGGCGAACACGAGCACGTCCACCTGGGCTACCTTGGCGCGGAGCAGGGCGCGCGCGCAGGCATCCAATGTCGCACCTGAGGTCAGGACGTCGTCGACCAGCACGACGCGGCGGCCCTGGACCTCGGCCTGACGGTCCGGAGATACCTGGAATGCGCCCTGCACATTGGTGGCGCGCTGGGCCCGCGACAGGCCGATCTGCTGCTCGGTGGCACGGACTCGCTGCAGCACGTCGCCCCGCACCTTGACGCCGCTCTGCCGCTCGATCACGCGCGCCAGCGCTCCGGACTGGTTGTAACGCCGGCGCCAGGCCCGCCGCCAATGCAAGGGCACCGGCACCAGCATGTCGGCGCCCGTCAGCAGCTCGCCGCCCGCGCGCGCCATCCAGCGGCCCATGGCCGGCGCCAGATCGGTGCGATCCTGATATTTCAACGCATGCACCAGCGTGCGCGCGACGTCGTCATAGCGCACCGCCGCGCGCGCCCGCTGGTAGGCCGGCGGGCTCGCGATCGCCTCCATCGACAGCATGTCGGGGCCGGGGTCGTAAACGAAGGGGATGCCGAGCCGCGGGCAATACGGCCGTTCGATGAACGACAGCCGCGCCCAGCACGAAGCGCAAACGCCCTCGCCGTCGACCGGCTCGCGGCAGGATACGCACAGCGTCGGCAGCGCAATGTCCAGCGCTAGCCGCGCCGCGCGCGACAGCACATGGCGGCCGGCCGTCCATGCGGCACGCAGTGGTGCGGAGATGGAACGGGAAGGGGCGGCGTTGGCTTCCATGAGGGGAGGCTAGCGCTGCACGCAGCGGATTGCCAGAACAGTGGAGATCGGCGTAACCAGCGGCATGGCCCAGAACCCCCAGACTCCGCCCGCTTTGTTCGATCGCGCCTTGCTGCATGCGAGGCAACGGCGCGCGAAAGGGCAGGGCGCCGTGAGCTTCCTGCTCGACCGGGTCGCCGAGGACTTGTCGGACCGATTGGCGGCCGTGATGCGGGAGTTTCACGCCCCGGCCGATCTCTGGACGCCCGGTGACGGTCTCGCCGCGCTGCGCGCGCGCCTGCCTTCCATCGAACGGGTCGCGCTCGATGCGGCCGGCGTGGAAAAACTGCCCTTCGCGCCGGAAAGCCGCGACCTCGTCGTCTCGGCGCTGGCGCTGCAATTCGTCAACGACCTGCCGGGCGTGCTCGCGCAAATCCGTCGGGCGCTGAAGCCGGACGGGCTCTTGCTCGCCGCGATGATCGGCGGCGACAGCTTGACCGAGCTGCGGCAGGCCTTTGCCGCGGCGGAGGCCGAATGCGAGGGCGGCGTGTCGCCGCGTGTCGCGCCGTTCGCTGATTTGCGCGACATCGGTGCGCTGTTGCAGCGGGCGGGCTTTGCGTTGCCGGTAACCGATGTCGATCGCGTCGTGGTGCGTTATGGCAATGCGTTCGCGCTGATGCAGGATCTCCGCCGCATGGGCGCGGCCAATGTTCTGCTCGAGCGCCGGCGTACACCGACGCGCCGCGCGACGCTGCTGCGGATGGCCGAGATCTACGCCGGGCGCTTTGCCGATGCCGATGGCCGCATCCGCGCGACGTTCGACATCATCTGGCTCTCCGGATGGGCGCCGCATGCGAGCCAGCAGCAACCGCTCAAGCCGGGGTCGGCGAAAGCAAGCCTGGCGGAGGCGGTGAAGAAGGCGGGGAAAGAGTGAGTCGTTTGTCGTGAGCCTGCCGGGCTCACATCAGCAAATCGATCAAATGCGGGATCAGCGGGATGTCCGCGGGCGGCATCGGGTAGTCGCGCAGCTTGTTGGCGCGGACCCAGGCGAGGTTCTGGCCCTCGCGTGGGGTGACCATCCCTTCCCAGCGCCGGCAGATGTAGAGCGGCATCAACAGATGAAACGTCTCGTAGCCGTAGCTGGCGAAGGTGAGCGGCGCCAGGCACGGCTCGGCGACGGTAATGCCGAGCTCCTCATGCAGCTCGCGGATCAGGCTCTGCTCCGGCCGTTCGCCCGGCTCGAGCTTGCCGCCGGGGAATTCCCACAGGCCAGCCAGTGCCTTGCCTTCGGGGCGCTGCGCGATCAGGACGCGCTTGTCGGCGTCGACCAGCGCGCAGGCCACTACCAGAGTCAGTTTGAGATCGGCCATGCTTTGGCGCGCCCCGCGATGACGATTGCAACTACGATCGATAGTCTCCGTTGATCGCCACATATTCCTTCGTGAGGTCGCAAGTCAGCACGCGGTCGCGGCCTTTGCCGAGGCCGAGCGAGACCTTGATCGCGATCTCCGGCGCCTTCATCGCCTCCGACACCTGCGCCTCGTCATAGGACGGATCGCGCGCGCCGCTCTTGGCGACGCGGATGCCGTTGAAGGAGATCGAGAGCTTGTCGCGATCGGCCGGCTCGCCGGCCTTGCCGACGGCCATCACCACGCGGCCCCAATTGGCGTCCTCGCCGGCGATCGCGGTCTTGACCAGCGGCGAGTTGGCGATCGACATCGCGATCTTGCGCGCCGAGGCCTTGGTCTTGGCGCCCTCGACGGTGATCTCGACCAGCTTGCGCGCGCCCTCGCCGTCGCGGGCGACCTGCTCGGCGAGGTTGGCGAGCACCTGGTTGAACGCCTTGACGAAGCCCTTCAGCCTGGGATCGCTGGGGCGGCTGATCTTGGGTGCGCCGTGCTCGGCGGCGGCGCCGGTGGCGAACGCCAGCAGGGTGTCCGAGGTCGAGGTGTCGCCGTCGATCGTCACCGCATTGAAGGTGTCCTCGACGCCGGCCTTGAGCAGCGCCTGCAGCGCTGCGGGCGCGATCGGCGCGTCGGTGAAGATGAAGGACAGCATCGTCGCCATGTCTGGTGCGATCATGCCGGCGCCCTTGGCCATGCCGTTGATGGTGACCTTGGCCTTGCCGAGCTTGACGGTCGCGGTCGCGACCTTCGGGAAGGTGTCGGTCGTCATGATGGCCTTGGCCGCGGCGAGATAGTCGCCGGGTTCGGCGGTCTCGGCGAGGCGGCCCAGCACGCCGTCGAACTTGGTCGCATCCAGCGGCTCGCCGATGACGCCGGTCGAGGCCAGGAAGATTTCACCCTCGCTGCAGCCGACCGCCTTGGCCGCAATCTTCGCGGTCAGCGCGGTGGAGGCGCGACCGGTCTTGCCGGTGAAGGCATTGGCATTGCCGGAATTGACGACGAGCGCGCGCGCCTTGCCGCCCTTCAGTCTGGCGCGGCACCACTCCACGGGCGCCGAAGCGCATTTCGACTTGGTGAACACGCCGGCGACCGCCGTGCCCTTGTCCATCACCGCCAGCAGCACGTCGGTACGGTTCTTGTAACGGATACCGGCCTCGGCCGTCGCAAGGCGGATGCCCGCGATCACGGGCATGTCGGGAACGTGTTGCGGGGCGAGCGGGGAGACGGCTGAGGACATCGTGGGGCGCCTTGGTGGGTCTGGACATGCAGATGGCCGGGCCATCAAGTGCAAAGACGTGCTTCGCACTTTAGGCCCGGCCATTGCGACGTTAGATACTATTGGCGTCCGCGAAGTGACAGCGAATTCTTACTTCTTCGCCGGCGGCGCCATCTTGCTGTCGGAGGGCTTGGCCGCGTCGGCGGGCTTGGCGTCCGCCGCCGGCTGATCCAGCCGCTCGACCTTCGCCTCGGCGCGCAGCTTGGCGACGTAGTCGGCCTGAGCCTTGCGGGTGACGTAGTTCTCGATCTGCGCCTTGACCTGCTCGAAGTCCGGCGCCTTGCGGGCGCGCTTTTCCTCGACCTTGATGATGTGCCAGCCGAACTGGGACTTCACGGGGTCGGAGATCTTGCCCGGCTCGAGCGCGAAGGCGACGGCCGAGAATTCCGGCACCATCTGCTCCTTGGTGAAGAAGCCGAGGTCGCCGCCGTCGGCGGAGCCCGGATCCTTGGACTTCTTCTTGGCGAGCTCGGCGAAATCGGCGCCCTTTTCGAGCTCGGCCTTCACCGCCTTGGCCTCGTCCTCGGTCTCGACCAGGATGTGGCGGGCGCGCACCTCCTGCTCGCCGGTGATCTGCTTGGAGGCTTCCTCGTAGACCTTCTTCATGGCGTCCGGCGTGGTGGCGGCCTTGCCCTCGTTGGCGAGGATGCTGTCCATCAGCAGGCGGTTGCGGGCGAACGCCAGACGCTTCTTGAACTCCTCGCTGTCGGCGACTTTCTTGTCCTCGGCCGCCTTGGACACGATTTTCATGTCGATCAGGAACGACAGGACGTTCTCGTCCTTGGTAGCCGGGTCCATCTGGGCGAGGCTCGGCCCGAGTTCCTCCTCTGCCATGGCAACGTCGCTCTTCTTGATTTCAGCTCCATTGACCTTCGCCAGGACCGGATCGTCGGCAGCCCGGCCGGGACCCGCGATCAGCGCCAGCGCAAGGCAGCCCACGAGGGCGGTGGCGAGGCCGAAGCGCAGGCCGGTTTTGGTTACCGGGAACGAGGTGGTCATGGAAAATCCTTTTGTTGAAGCAGGGGGCTGCTCGAGCGGGGCGGACACTCGCCCAATCAGGGGGGCTTGGCAACGCGAAAAGTCTGGCAAAATGATGAATTAGCCGCAACGCGCCCGCCGTTGACAAGGCCATGACCGGGCCATATCTCTGCCCGGTCGCGTCCATGGGGATGGCGTTTATTTTGCTGCGTTTTTGGCCGTTGAACCCAGACTTGCCCAATTCCCACCCATATGGCGGATGACCCCCGCAGTCCGGGCTCTGACGTCATCGGGCGTCACGGTGAGTTGATAGGCCGGCGGGTGACAACTTCTTAGGCCCAACGCGGTTGAATCGCGAACACAGGAACCAGGCATGATCGGCGCGCTCGCCCGCAAGTTTTTCGGCTCCGCCAACGACCGGCGGGTGAAGGGATACCAGTCCCGCGTCAACGCGATCAACGCGCTGGAGCCCGAGGTCTCGAAACTCTCCGACGAGGCGCTCAAGGCCCGCACTACCGAGTTCAGGAAGCAGCTCGCCGAGGGCAAGACCCTGGACGACCTGCTGGTGCCCGCCTTCGCCACGGTGCGCGAGGCCGCCAAGCGCACGCTCGGCCAGCGCCATTTCGACGTCCAGCTGATCGGCGGCATGGTGCTGCACGAGGGCGACATCGCCGAGATGAAGACCGGCGAAGGCAAGACGCTGGTCGCGACCCTCGCGGTCTATCTCAACGCGCTCGCCGGCAAGGGCGTCCACGTCGTCACCGTCAACGATTACCTCGCCCGCCGCGACTCCGGCTGGATGGGCCAGATCTACGCCTTCCTCGGCATGACCACCGGCGTGATCGTGCACGGCCTCGACGATGCCGAGCGCAAGGCCGCCTATGCCTGCGACATCACCTACGGCACCAACAACGAATACGGCTTCGATTACCTGCGCGACAACATGAAGTACCGGCTCGAGGACATGGTCCAGCGGCCGCACTTCTTCGCCATCGTCGACGAGGTCGACTCCATCCTGATCGATGAAGCGCGCACGCCGCTGATCATCTCCGGGCCGCTCGACGACCGCTCCGACTTCTACAACACCATCGACGGCTTCCTGCCCAGGCTCGACAAGTCCGACTACGACGTCGACGAGAAGCAGCGCACGGTGACGCTGACCGAAGCCGGCATGGAGAAGATCGAGACGCTGCTGCGCGATGCCGGTCAGCTCAAGGGCGAGTCGCTGTACGACGTCGAGAACGTCTCCGTCGTGCACCACATCAACCAGGCGCTGCGCGCCCACACGCTGTTCACCCGGGACAAGGACTACATCGTCCGCGACGGCGAGGTCGTCATCATCGACGAGTTCACCGGACGCATGATGCCGGGCCGGCGCTATTCGGAGGGCCTGCACCAGGCGCTGGAGGCCAAGGAGCACGTCCAGGTCCAGCCCGAGAACCAGACGCTGGCCTCGATCACGTTCCAGAACTACTTCCGCATGTATGAGAAGCTCGCGGGCATGACCGGTACCGCCGCGACCGAAGCGGACGAACTGTTCGACATCTACAAGCTCGAGGTCGTGGAGATCCCGACCAATCTGGCGATTGCGCGCCTCGACGAGGACGACGAGGTCTACCGTACCCAGAAGGAAAAATACGCCGCCATCCTGGCCGAGATCGAGCGCGCCAACGCGCGGCTGCAGCCCGTGCTGGTCGGCACGGCCTCGATCGAGAAGTCGGAAGTGCTTGCCGAGTTCCTGAAGCAGAACGGTTACAAGCAGATCGATTTCGGCAAGGAGAACGCGCTCGACAAGCTCTATGCCGCCGCCCGCGCGGGCAAGCCGTCGAAGCTGTTCGCGGTGCTGAACGCGCGCTTCCACGAGCAGGAAGCTTATATCGTCGCCGAAGCCGGGGTTCCCGGTGCGATCACGATCGCAACCAACATGGCCGGCCGCGGTACCGACATCAAGCTCGGCGGCTCGCTGGAGATGCGTATCCAGCAGGAGACTGCCGGGATCACCGACGAGGCCGAGAGGGCCAAGAAGATCGAGCAGATCAAGGCCGACATCGCGCATTTCCGCGACATCGTGCTGAAGGCGGAAGAAACTGTCGAGATCGAGCCGGCGAAGGGCAGCAAGCCCGCCAAGACCGTGAAGAAGCCCGGCGGTCTCTACATCATCGGCTCCGAGCGCCACGAATCCCGCCGCATCGACAACCAGCTGCGCGGCCGTTCCGGCCGTCAGGGCGACCCCGGCCGCTCGAAGTTCTTCCTGTCGCTGGAAGACGATCTGATGCGCATCTTCGGCTCGGATCGCCTCGACAGCATGCTCCAGCGTCTCGGCCTGCAGGAGGGCGAGGCGATCATCCATCCCTGGATCAACAAGGCGCTCGAAAAGGCGCAGCAGAAGGTCGAAGCCCGCAACTTCGACATCCGCAAGAACCTCCTCAAGTTCGACAACGTCCAGAACGACCAGCGCAAGGTGATCTTCGACCAGCGCGTCGAGCTGATGAAGGACGACAGCGTCGCCGAGACCGTCACCGACATGCGTCACGCCTTCATCGACGACCTCGTCGCCAAGCACGTGCCCGAGCACGCCTATGCCGAGCAGTGGGACGTCGCCGGCCTGAAGGAAGAGCTGAGGCGCGTGCTCGATCTCGACCTGCCCGTCGACGAATGGGCCAAGGAAGAGGGCATCGCCGACGAGGAGCTGCTTAACCGCATCGAGACCAAGGCCGACGAGCACATGGCGGCCAAGGTCGCGCAATGGGGTCCCGACGTGATGCGTTACGTCGAGAAGACCATCCTGCTGCAGACGCTCGACCATCTCTGGCGCGAGCACCTGATCATGCTCGACCATCTGCGCCAGGTCATCGGCCTCCGCGGTTACGGCCAGCGCGATCCCTTGCAGGAGTACAAGACCGAGGCCTTCAACCTCTTCCAGGAGATGAGCGCTCACCTACGCGAGGCCGTCACGGCGCAGCTGATGCGGGTCGAGATCGTCCCGCCGGAGCAGGAAGCTCCGGTGCTGCCGGCGATGGAAGCGCACAAGTTCGATCCGAACACCGGCGAGGACGAGATGGCACTCGCCAGCGTCACGCTCGGCGCGCAGGCCACTGACGCGGCGCTGCGCGATCCCAAGAACCCCGCGAGCTGGGGCAAGGTCGGCCGCAACGAGGACTGCCCGTGCGGCTCGGGCAAGAAGTACAAGCACTGCCACGGGCGGTATGCTTGAGGCGAATTACGCCTGAGGCGCGAAGCTCGCGCTTCACGCTTCGCCGTCGTCGCCCGGCTCGACCGGGCGACCCAGTACGCCGCGGCGGGATCGCCCGATTACATCGGGCGATGACGGTCCACTCTGTGGAGCGCAGTTAACTCCGGCGACAATCTCGCCGTCGGCTCGTTCGCGAGCAAGGATATCTCTGCGGTCGACCGCGTGCTGACCATCTTCCCAAAACTCGGCCAGCGCGGGGCCGCGCTCTCCGAAAAACTTTCTCTCTTCAAAGGCTTCGCCGCCCATCAGCCGATTTTGTTTCGAACCGGAACGAATCTGCTGCGCGGCGTTGAATCCGGGATGTGTGCCGTTGCGTTGCGTCCGTCGGGAGTGTCGCGCCTAGCCGGCGTGCGCAAGACTCCGATTCCGTCTTACATCGCGCCGTGCGATCCCACGCTGCGCGAAACGCCGCCGCAAGGCCGCGGCTGGGTCTTCGAGATCAAGGCCGACGGATATCGGGCGCAAACTCACCTGCAAGCCGGCGCGGCCACGGTCTATTCGCGCGCCGGCTACGATTGGACCGAGCAGTTCTCGTCGATTGCGTCCGCCGCGCGCAAGCTCAAAGCCAGGAGTGCGATCATCGATGGAGAGGCCGTGGTCTATGGCAGTGGCGGCTTGCCGGATTTCCAGCAACTGAGGCGCGAACTCGGCGCCAAGCAGAGCCGCCGCGTTCGCTATCATGCCTTCGATCTGTTGTATCTCGACGGCCATGATTTGCGCGGCGTCGCCTTCGTCGAGCGCAAGCAGCTGCTGCAGCGCCTCCTGAAAGATGCGCCCGAGACTTTCATCTATGTCGAGCATGTCGAGGCCGACGGCGAGGAAATCTTTCGCCATGCTTGCAGGCTCGGCCTCGAAGGGCTGCTCGCCAAGCGCGCCGACGCACCCTATCGCTCCGGACGGCAGGAAACCTGGCTCAAGCTGAAATGCAAGAAGAGCGAGACCTTTCCGATTGTCGCCTTCGTCGAGAAGCTGGGCGCGCACCCGCGGAAGGTGGCTTCGCTCTATGTCGGGCGTCACGCGGATGGACGCCTGCTTTATGCCGGCAAGGTGCGCACCGGATACACCGAGGCGACCGCGCGTGAATTGCGTGAACGGCTGGACCCACTGATCCGGCGCAACTCTCCGCTCGACATGCCCGTGAAGAAGCCCAAGGCCACCTGGGTCGAACCGGCGGTGAACGCCGAGGTGGAATATGGCGCTCTGACCGACGATGGCCTGCTGCGCGAAGCCGTGTTCAAGGGCCTGCGCGACGATCTGGCGCCGCGCAAGGTCAGGGCGCCACGGTTGGTGCCTTCATCCGTCGGACGGCCGAAGCTCGGCGTTCCCGGGGAGAATATCCTGCAGCTGCTGCCCGATGCGGTGGTGCCGTCGAAGGATGAGCTCGCGCGTTACTGGACGCGCGTCTGGAAGAAGGCGCTGCCGCATCTGGGGCATCGCCCGCTCAAGCTGGTGCGCCACGTGCACGGCACGACGTTCTATCACAAGGGGCCGCTGCCGAAGGACATCCCGCAAGCGGTCCACCAGCTGCGCATCCAAAAGCGCGAAGGCGGCGAGGGCACGCGGCTGTGGGTGGACAGCCTTGACGGCTTCCTCGGCCTCGTCGAGCTCGGCGCCGTCGAGCTGCACCCCTGGAATTCGAGGGTTGAGGATGTCGAGCACGCCGATCGCATCGTGATCGACCTTGATCCCGGCGACGGTGTCGAATGGGATGTCGTGGCTGAGACCGCCCTGGAGCTTCGCACGCTGATGAGACGTGAGGGGTTTGCGACCTGGCCCAAGCTGACCGGGGGCAAGGGCATTCATTTGATGGCCCCGCTCGACGAGCCAATGCTGCACGATCGGGCGCATCGCGTGGCCCGCGATGTCGTGGCGGATTTCGCATTGCGTCGGCCTGAGCGGTACGTACTCTCGGCCCAGGCCCGGCGGAGCGGCCGCATCTTTCTCGACTATTTGCGTAACGGCCGCGGCACCACCGCGATCGGCACCTTCTCGCCACGGGCGCGCGAAAATTTTCCCATTGCTGCGCAAGTGACGTGGAAGCGGATCGAAAGCGGCATCGTGCCGGATGCGCTCACGATCCAAGGTCCCTACCGTGCGGTGCAGAGAAAACAGCAGTGACGGCGCGCTCGGGCGCCAGCCGTCGCCCGCTTACTTAATCGCCCCAAAGCGGCTGTCGAACGAGTTCGACTGCACCACCGGCGCGGCCCCGGCCATCTGGGTGCCGTCGCTCGCACCATCCGAGGCGGACGGCTTCAGCGCAGGACGCGTCTGGGCAAGCCGCGTGTCAGGCTGCGGCCTCGGCGGCTCTGCTGCCGGCTTGGCGGCGGCCACCGCCGGCTTTGGCGCATCCTTTGTGGCATCCTTGGACTTGTCATGCCCCGGCACGAGCCGGGTCACGGCAGCCGTCAACCTCGACGCTGCGGTCGGCGGCGTCGTGGAGGTCGTAGCCGGCGTCACTGACGCGGTCGCTTGCGGCGGTGGAGGCGTGGTGGTCGCCGTGGTGTCGGCGGTGCCAAGGCCCATCTTGCGGCCGAGGTTGGAGAAGAAGCCGCCGCCTTGCGATTTCTCGGCGGGCTGAGCTGCGGCGACGCGGGTGTTGGTCGCGGGCGCGCTGACGGCGACGACCGGCTCTTCCTGCTGCGCAGGCGCAGGCGCGGTCGCGACTGCGTCGAGATTCGGCTTGGGCGGATTGACGTGTCCGGGGATCGTGCCGGGCGCCTTCGCCATCGCCAGCATCTGCAGCGTGGTGCCCTCGGCGCCTTCCGACAGGCCCGTCGAGCCTTCCGGAATCTTGGCGGCAAAGATCTTGTTCATGCCGCCGTCGATGCCGGTGTTCATGCGCGCCACCGGCGTACCCTTGGCGACGAGCTTGGCGTATTCGGCCTCGTCCTTCGCCTGCTTCTCGCGCACGGCGCTGGCGATGTCCTCGGGGATCACATAGGCCGGGCATTTCGCGGAGGCGTCGAACACCGGATCGCGCTTGGCGTCGGCCGGCTTCGCGGCGTCGAAGACGTACTTCTTCTCGCAGAAATCGACCTTCGGCTCCTGCCGCGTCACCTCGAAATGATCATAGCCTTCCTTGATCATCTTCCAGAAGGCCATGTTCGGATTGTTCCGGTGCTTGGCCATGTTCACCGGCGTCATCTTGAACGGATAGGCCTGCAGCTGGAACGCCTTCTGGCCGCCGAAGAAGGATTCGCGCCCCAACGAATAGATCTCGGCGATCTGCTCGTCGGTCATCGCGTAGCAGCCGCGCGACGAGCAGTCGCCATGCACCATCAGCTGCGAGCCGGTGCGCCCCAGCGCCTTGTCGAACGCGTTCGGATAGCCGGTGTTGAAGGAGAGGTAATAGGCCGACTGCGGATTCATCTGGCTCGGATTGATCGAGTAGAATCCTTCCGGTGCCTGGCGGTCGCCTTCGCGCACCTTGGGGCCGAGATCGCCGGACCAGCGGCAGATCGGATAGGTCTTGAGCAGCGCGAACTGGCCGCTCCGGGTCTGCTTCCAGACCTCGAGCTCGGCCTCTTGCTTGAACAGGCGCACCAGGATCGGCGATTGCAGGTCCATGTCCTTCTCGACCATCGCGGCGAGAAGTTTTGGCGGCACCGGCTGGTTCGCCTTGGCGTTGGTCGCGAGCGAGACCTGGTCGGTGTCGCAGCCGGACAGCAGGACGCCGGCCGTCATCAGCGCAACCGAAGCCAAGAGCGCGCGAGCAAGCGAACGAGAAATCAAGATGGACCCCACACCATGCCGGGCAGAGAGCGCGAACCCCAATTCTTTTGGCGCATGATCAGACCGGACAACCACCCGACGTGACGGGCTCGTTCAGACCACACTCCAGCGCTTATGCCCTGAAGCCATTGATTAAAATTCTAACCTCTGGGTCATGTGGTCGCAACCCGAGCGGGGATCACGAGACCGTTGGCCCAAAGGCGTGGTCAACAGAGAGTTAAATCAGGCCGTAACCTGGAACTGGGCCGGAACTTGGGCCTTGCGGCCAAACTGCCACTGAGATCGCCGATTTGGGCAAAAAAAGGGTTAATGCGGGGTTACCGGGGGGCCACTTCACCTCCCCCGCGGGGGAGGCCGGGAGCGGGCTCGTGCCGCGCTGGGAATGTCGCGAGGGGAGACACCCTCCCCCCAACCCTCTTCGCAGGCGGGGGAGGGAGCAGACCGCCGTCGCGGGCGCTGGAACGGCCCGAATCAGCCCAGTTTCCGGCCGATATCGAGGAATTTTTGCCGCCGCTGCTTGCGGATGGCGTCGCCGTCGAGGCCTTTGAGCTCGTCGAAGGCCTTGGCGATGGCATCGCCGGTGGTGGCGATCATGGCGGCGGGGTCGCGATGGGCGCCGCCGACCGGCTCCTTCAGGATGGCGTCGATCACCCCGAAGCGGAGCATGTCCTGGGCGGTGATCTTCATGTTGTTGGCGGCTTCCTGTGCCTTGGTGCCGTCGCGCCAGAGGATCGAGGAGGCGGCTTCGGGCGAGATCACGCTGTAGATCGCGTGCTCCAGCATCAGCACCTTGTTGGCGGTGGTGATGGCGATGGCACCGCCCGACATGCCCTCTCCGGTGATGATGGCGACGTTCGGCACGGTCAGCGCCAGGCACGCGTCGGTGGAGCGCGCGATGGCTTCCGCCTGGCCGCGCTCCTCGGCGCCGATGCCGGGATAGGCGCCGGCGGAATCGGCGAGCGACAGCACGGGCAGGCCGAACCGCTCGGCCATCTCCATCAGCCGCACGCATTTGCGATAGCCCTCGGGCCGCGCCATGCCGAAATTGTGCCGGATGCGGCTCTCGGTGGAATCGCCCTTTTCCTGGCCCATCACGCAGATCGGCTCGCCGCGGAAGCGGCCGAACCCGGCGACCAGCGCCTCGTCCTCGCCGAACTTGCGGTCGCCAGCGAGCGGGGTGAACTCGGTGATCAGCCCCTTGATGAAGTCGTTGAAATGCGGCCGCTGCGGATGCCGCGCGACCAGCGTCTTCTGCCACGGCGTCAGGTTCGTATAGAGGTCCGCCAGCGCCTGCGCCGCCTTGTCCTCGATCCGGCCGATCTCGTCGCTGATGTCGGTGCCGGAGGCGGCGAGCGCGCGCAATTCGTCGACCTTGGAGTCGAGCTCGGCGACGGGCTTTTCGAAGTCGAGATAGCTGCGCATCTGGTCTTGCATCAACTCAGTATAGGGGGACCGGGCGAAAGAAGCGAAGCGAGGTTGGGGCGCGGAAAGAAGTGTAGTTTCTTCAACGAGTTGGCTTGTGCGCTCGCGGCACTCGGCCAAATCGGTCGTGAGGCCACGGCTCTTTCTGCGGAGATGTGGCCGAAGTCAAGGCGGTTTCCTTCACCTCTCCGCTTGCGGGGGAGGTCGCGCCGAAGGCGCGGGTGAGGGCTTTCTCCCCTCGGGGGCTCTCCGTCCGTGGAAATACCCTCTCTTCCAAGCGCGAGACGGACGCACCTCGCGAGACCTATGTCTCCGCCAGCGGGTGCAGGTCGCGCACCAGGCTCTTCAGCCGTTCCTCGACCACGTGGGTGTAGATCTGGGTGGTCGAGATGTCGGTGTGCCCCAGCAGGGTCTGCACGATGCGCAAGTCCGCGCCGTTGTGCAGCAGATGGCTCGCGAAGGCATGGCGCAGCACGTGCGGGGAGACCAGCCGGGCCTGCAGGCCGGAGGCAACTGCGAGCTCCTTGAGGTCGCGGGCAAAGTGCTGGCGCGTCAGATGTCCGCTCTCGCCGAAGGAGGGGAACAGCCATTTCGAGGCGGCCAGGCTGCCTTTCTTGTTTTCCGTCTTCGCAGCTTCCATTGCCGCGAGATAATCCGCCATTGCCTGCCGCGAGGCCTCGTTGAGCGGCACCAGGCGTTCCTTGTTGCCCTTGCCGCGCACCACGATCATGCGCGCATCGCGCTTGGCCGCTGAGCGCGGCAGCGCCACCAGCTCGGAGACGCGCAGCCCCGTGGCGTAGAGCACCTCCAGCAGGCAGTAGACCCGCAACGCCCGCAGCCGTTTCGACGGCGATACCTCTTCCGCCTCGCTCATTTCCTTGGCGCGGCGGAGCATGCGGTCGACATCCGCGATCGACAGCACCTTTGGCAGGCCGCGGCCGCGCTTGGGGCCCGACAGAATCGCGGCGGGATCGTCGGTGCGGATGCGCTCGTTCAGCAGGAAGCGGTAGAGATGCCGCATCGCCGACAGCCGCCGCGCGACACTGGTGGATTTGAAGCCGCGGCTGTCGAGATCGGCGAGGTAGTCGCGCAGGACCTGCGTCTCCGCATCCGCGAAGCTACGGCCGACGCGGCCGAGAAATTCCGAGAAATCGGTGAGGTCGCGACGATAGGCGTCGAGCGTATTGGGCCCGGCGCCCTGTTCCGCCGCGAGCATGTCGAGGAACAGGCCGGTGAGCTTGCTGTCTGAGGGCTTTGTGCGCATGCCCACGAGCCTAGCTGCTATTTCTTGAGAAACTTATCCGGCGGGATCGTCACCGTCATGTCCCGCGGCTTCGGGTTGACGAAATTCGCCAGCGCGAAGATCACGCCATAGACGATGCCGGCGATCACGGCGACGACCGTCAGGAAGCGGAACAGGCTGGGCATCGGTCTGGGGTCTCTGTCGGGGACGTTGGCAGACAAATTAACTAATGAAATCATCCAACATGTTCGCCGTTTCGTGGCAAGAGTCCTCTGGCGAGGGCCCCTGCGGGGTCGTATAGGTGGCCAAACCATGCCGCCTTTGGCGGCAGATCGAGCGAGATCCATGTCCGACGCCGCGTTGCCGATTCCCGCTTCGCCCGAGGCCGACATCCTGTCGGCCCTGGGCGCGCGCTCGATCGTGCTCGTCGGCATGATGGGGGTGGGCAAATCCACCATCGGCCGCCGCATGGCTGTCAGGCTCAAGCTGCCCTTCGTCGATGCCGACACCGAGATCGAGGCGGCGGCCGGCATGACCATACCGGAGATCTTCGAGCGCCATGGCGAACAGCACTTTCGCGACGGCGAGGCCCGCGTGATCGCGCGCCTGCTCGAGGGCGGCCCGGTGGTGCTGGCGACCGGCGGCGGCGCCTTCATGCGCGAGGAGACGCGGACCCGCATCGCCGCCAAGGCGGTCTCGATCTGGCTTCGGGCAGATCACGACGTCATAATGCGCCGCGTGCGCCGGCGCGCCGATCGCCCGCTGCTCCGGACCGCCGATCCGGAAGGGACGGTGACGCGCCTGCTCACCGAGCGCGAGCCGATCTACCGCAAGGCGGACCTCACCATTGCCTCGCGTGACGTGCCGCACGACAAGATCGTCGAGGAGTGCATCGAGACGCTGCACGCCCATCTCTGCGGCGAACAGTCCGCCCCACCGCCTGCCGACGTTGCGAGTGCCGCACGATGACTGCGCCGTTGAAACATTCCGATCCCATCAACGTCGATGTTGCGCTCGGCGACCGCGCCTATGACATCGTCATCGGCCGCGGCGTGCTGTCTTCGCTCGGCGAACGGATCGCGGCTTTGCGCCCCGGCGTGCGCACGGCCATCGTGACTGACCGCACCGTTGCAAGACACTGGCTTGAGCCGACCGAAGCCTCGCTCGCGGCCGCCGCCATTCCGACCTCGCCCATCGTCGTCGAGGAAGGCGAGAACTCCAAGACCTATGCGGGCCTCGAAAAGGTCAGCGAGGCCCTGATCGCCGCGAAGATCGAGCGCAACGATCTCGTCATCGCGCTCGGCGGCGGCGTGGTCGGCGATCTCGCCGGCTTTGCCGCGGCGATCCTGCGCCGCGGCGTCGATTTCGTGCAGGTGCCGACCTCGCTCTTGGCGCAGGTCGATTCATCCGTCGGCGGCAAGACCGGCATCAACTCGCCGCAGGGCAAGAACCTGCTCGGCGCCTTCCACCAGCCGGTGCTGGTGATTGCCGACACCGCCGTGCTCGACACGCTGTCGCCGCGCCAGTTCCGCGCCGGCTATGCCGAGGTCGCCAAATACGGCGTGCTCGGCGACGAGGCCTTCTTCGCCTGGCTGGAAAAGAACCATTCCGAGATCTTCAGGGGCGGCTCGGCGCGCGAGCATGCGATCGCGACCTCCTGCCGCGCCAAGGCGGGCGTCGTCTCCCGCGACGAGCGCGAGACCGGCGAGCGCGCCCTGCTCAATCTCGGCCACACCTTTGGTCACGCGCTCGAAGCAGCGACCGGTTTCTCCGACCGTCTTTTCCACGGCGAGGGCGTTTCGATCGGCATGACGCTGGCGGCGCAGTTTTCGGCGAAGCTCGGCATGATTGGCGAGGCGGATGCCACGCGCGTCGAGCGGCACCTGATTGAAGTCGGCCTGCCGACGCGCCTGCACGATATCGCGGGCTTCGCGCAGGAAGGGCTCGCCGACGCCGACGCGCTGATGGCGCTGATGGCGCAGGACAAGAAGGTCAGGCGCGGCAAGCTCACCTTCATCCTGCTGGAGGCCGTGGGCCGCGCGGTGATCGCGAAGGATGTCGAGCCGGCGCCGGTGCGCGAGTTCCTGAGAGAGAAGCTCGCGCAGAAGGCCTGATGCGCGGGCTGAGCTTTATTTCGTAAAAGCGTTTTCCGACGAAGTGGATACGGTTCGCGCCCGGAAAACGCGCAAAAGTAACTCGAGTGATGCATGGACTGGCTCGGATTCACCATCGTCGTCCTTTGCCTGCTGGTGTCGGCGTTCTTCGCCGCGAGCGAGACCGCGCTGACCGGCGCCTCGCGCGCCAGCATGCTGCGGCTGTCCAAACAAGGTCACCACGAGGCCGATGTCGTCTCCCAGCTGCTCGACATGCGCGAGCGGCTGATCGGCGCGCTGCTGCTCGGTAACAACATCGCCAACATCGGGGCGTCCGCGCTTGCCACCGGCATCTTCACGTCCTGGTTCGGCGATGTCGGCGTGCTCTATGCGACCGGCGTGATGACCGCGCTGGTCGTGATCTTCGCGGAAGTCCTGCCAAAAACCATCGCCATCAACGCGCCCGACCGCGTCGCACTCGCCGTGGCGCGGCCGATGCGGCTGACGATGTATGTGCTCGGGCCGTTGTTGACGGTGGTCGAAGTCACCGTGCGCCTGCTGATGCGCCTGTTCGGCCTTGCCGGCGAGCACCAGGCGATCCTGTCGCCGACCGAGCGCCTGCGCGGCGCGGTGGACCTCCTGCACCACGAGGGCAAGGTCGAGAAGCAGGACCGCGACATGCTCGGCGGCCTGCTCGATTTGCGCGAGCTCCAGGTCTCCGACGTCATGATCCATCGCACCGAGATGATGATGATCAATGCCGACATGCCGCCGGACGATCTGGTGCGCGAGGTGCTGGCGACCGAATACACCCGCATTCCGCTCTGGCGCGAGAAGCCGGAAAACATCATCGGCGTGCTGCACGCCAAGGATCTGTTGCGCGCGATCCGCGCTTCCGACGGCGACACCTCGCGCATCGACGTCTCCACCATCGCGCTGCCGCCCTGGTTCGTGCCGGAGATGCGGCCGCTCGCCGAGCAGCTCAAGGCGTTCCGCCGCCGCAAGACCCATTTCGCGCTCGTCGTCGACGAGTACGGCGAAGTTGAAGGCCTCGTGACGCTGGAAGACATTCTGGAAGAGATCGTCGGCGACATCTCCGACGAGCACGACGTCGTGGTCGCCGGCGTGCGCGCCCAGCCGGACGGCTCGGTCGTGGTCGACGGCTCGGTGCCGATCCGCGACCTCAACCGCGCCATGGACTGGCATCTGCCCGACGAGGAGGCGACCACGGTCGCCGGCCTCGTCATCCACGAGGCACGCTCGATCCCCGATCGCGGCCAGAGTTTTACGTTCCACGGCTTCCGCTTCCGCGTCCTCCGCCGCGAACGCAACCGCATCACGGCACTCCGTATTTCACCGGTGCCGCGCGAGGCCGAGGTGGAAGAACCCCGGCCGAGAAGGGCCGGGACGTCGTTTTGACTTTCTCTCCCCTCCAGTGGAGGGTGAAAGCTTCACCGTTCCCCAGGCGCCTGTGCGTGGATCGCCAGCGCGTGCACGCTGCCGGAAAGTTCCGCGGCCAGTGCCGAATTTATCATGCGATGGCGCTCGACCCGGGTCTTCCCTTTGAAGGCATCAGACACGATATAAACACGGAAGTGCGACTCGCCGCCCGGCCGATGGCCGGCGTGACCCTCATGCAAATGTGACTCGTCGACGACTTGCAGGCTTTCCGGCGTGAAAGCTTCCTGCAACTTGTTGCTGATAGTATCTTTCATAACCATGAGTGCCATTAAGGGACGCGATCGCACCCCCGTCAACTCCCGGGGTCTTACGCTAATTGCAATGTCAAGACTTGAAGGTTTTTGCGTTGCGTAGTCAAAGTCAGCCATGCCGATCGATTCATCAAAGTTCTTCGACTCCATCCGCGTGAAGCCGCGAGGCAAGCAGCCGGAAGTGAAGCCGCGCGACACCGTCGTCAACTGCGAGTGGGCGGGCTGTGCGAACAAAGGCGCGCACCGTGCGCCGAAGGGCCGCGAGAACCAGCGTGAGTACTGGCACTTCTGCCTCGACCATGTGCGCGAGTACAACCAGAACTACAATTTCTTCTCCGGCATGAATGCCGAAGCGGTCGCACGCTACCAGAAGGACGCGCTGACCGGCCACCGCCCGACCTGGAAGATGGGCGCCAATGGCGGCAAGAAGGGTGCGGAAGAGATCGACATGGCGTCCGATCCTTTCAGCATGTTCTCCGAGATCAACGGCCGCGCCAACTGGCGCAAGGGCCCGGACGCCCAGCCCAAGGCCGAGACGCGCAAGGTGATGAACGCCGAGCGCAAGGCGCTCCAGGTCATGGGCCTCGGTCCCGACGCCACGCTCGCCGACGTCAAGAGCAAGTACAAGGCGCTGGTCAAGCAGCACCACCCCGACGCCAACGGCGGCGACCGCTCCACCGAGGACCGCCTGATCGAGATCATCAAGGCGTATAATTATCTGAAGACGGTGGTGCGGGAGGCGTAGGGCCTCCCTCCTTCTTCCTTCTCCCCTTGTGGGAGAAGGTGACGCGAGCGCCGGATGAGGGGTTGCTTCCGCAAGCGCTGATGCAGATGGGTGTGCGCGGAGAGAACCCCTTACCCGTCTCGCCGCTACGCCATAGCCGATGCAAAGCATCGGCGTTCTTGAGAACGGCGGCCGAAAGGCCGCCTATGCCACCCTCTCCCGCAAGGGGAGAGGGAAAGAACCCAGCGTTCCAACCGATCGTCAGCAAAAGACATCACCCCTCCGGCACCACACCGACATACGACGAACTCGGCCGGATCAACCGCCCCGTCCGCTGCTGCTCTCGGGCGTGCGCGGTCCAGCCTGCGCTGCGTGCCACCGCGAAGATCGGCGTGAACGCCTGCCGTGGGATCGCCAGCGCGTCGAGCAGGATCGCGGTGAAGAACTCGACGTTGGTCTCCAGCGGCCGGTCCGGATTCTTCTTGCGCAGCGCGCTGCGGATGTAGGCCTCGACCTCGCCGGCGAACGGCAGATTGGTGCCGTTGGACGCCAGCGCCTCGACCGCGGTCTTGAGCACGTCGGCGCGCGGATCGCGCACGCGATAGACGCGGTGGCCAAAGCCCATCATCCGCTCGCCCCGCGCCAGCGCCGCATCCACCCACGGCTGGATGCGCTCGCGCGAGCCGATAGCATCCAGCATTTCCAGCACCGGCTCCGGTGCGCCGCCATGCAGCGGGCCCGTGAGCGCGCAGTAACCGGCGGTCACGGCGGCGAACAGGTCAGCCTGCGTCGAAGCCACCACGCGCGCGGTGAAGGTCGAGGCGTTCATGCCGTGGTCGCTGGCGGTGACGAGATAGGCATCGAGCGCGGTGACCTCGCGCGCCGCAGGCGAGCGCCCGTGCAGCATGCGCAGCGTATCGGCGGCATGGCTCACATTCGGATCGGGCGCGACCGGATCCAGCCCTTTTGCACGCCGGACCAGCGCGCCCGCGATCACCGGAAACGCGCCGACGATGGTTGCTTCATGTTCGAGGCCGTGCTCGGCGCGAAGTCCCGCGACCGCCGCGCGAAACCCGTCGACGATCCCCATGCCCCCCGTGGCCGGCAGCAACTCGTCCAGCCGCGCGAAGGCGCGCTCGCGTGCGGCGCCCAGGCTCGCGCGCACATTGGCTTCGCTCAAGGTCGTCCTGCTGGCGCCGTTCCAGAGCCGGGCCGTGACGCCCTCGAAGCTCGATTTGGCGGCAAGCCGGCCGACATGTTCGCCGGCGATGATCAGTTCGCCGCGCTCGCCGTCGACATGGCTCAGCACGGTCTCGGCCGCGGGGACGCCGTCCAGCCCAATCTGGCTTTTGGTGAGGTGGATGTTCATGGCCCAATCTCCCTTCTGCATTTGCACGCTGGGAAAGGTCGGGCCTCTCGACAGATTGATCAATCTTGATTACATAAATCAATATGAAAAATTCCGAGGGCCTCTACCTGTCCGCCCGGGAAGCCGCCGCCGAGCTCGCCATCTCGCCGGCCACCCTCTATGCCTATGTCAGCCGCGGCCTGATCCGCTCCGAGCCGACGCCGGACTCGCGCAAGAACCGCTACCGCGCCGAGGACGTCCGCGCCCTCAAAGAGCGTCGTGTCCCATCCCCGGAGCCGCGCGGCCTGCGCAGCTTCGATGCCGACCTGCCGGTGATGGACACGGAGATCTCGACCATCACCGAGGACGGCGCGATCTATCGCGGCGTCAACTGCGTCGATCTCGCCGAGAACGACACGCTGGAGCACGCCGCGACGCTGCTTTGGGACGTCGCGGGCGTCGATCCCTTCGCGCCGGACAATCAGCCCGTGATGTCCGATGAGATGCGCGCGATCGCGGAAGCCGCCCGCAGGGCGGCGCCGATCGACCGCGCCATCGCCGTGCTGGCGCTAGCTGCGTGCGCCGATCCCCGCGCCTTCACCCGCGCGCCGGACGGCCGCGCCATGGTCGGCGCACGCATCGTCCGCCTGCTGGTCGCGACCATGCTCAACGCCGAGCCGTCGGCCGAGCCGCTGCATCAGCAGGTCGCGCGCGCGTGGGCGCCCGATAACAAGCATGCGCCCGACCTGATCCGCCGCGCGCTGGTTCTGCTCGCCGATCATGAACTGAACGCCTCGACCTTCACCGCGCGCTGTGCGGCCTCGACCGGCCTCAACCTCTATGATTCCGTGATCGCCGGCCTCGCCGCGCTGAAGGGACCGAAGCACGGCGGCGCCGGCGTGCTGGCCTCGCAGCTCGTCAAGACGCTGGTCGATCGCGATGTCGCGCCCGTGGTGCGCGAGCGCGTCGCGCTCGGCGAGCGCTTTGCCGGCTTCGGCCACGGTGTCTACAAGCGCGGCGATCCCCGCGCGCAATCGCTGCTGAACGCACTGTCGCGCGCCGGCGCGCCGCGCAAATTCACCCGGGAGGTCCCCGAGCGGATCGTCGAGGCGACCGGCGAACTGGTCAACATCGACTACGCGCTCGCCGTGCTCGTCCATGCGCTGCGCCTGCCCGCCGGCAGCGAGCTCGCTCTGTTCGCGATGGCCCGCAGCGTCGGCTGGATCGCCCACGCCAGTGAGCAATTGCAGTTCGGCAAGCTGATAAGGCCAAGGGCAAGATACGTAGGGCCGACGCCGGGAAGAAGGGTGGCAGGGTCTTAACGTCTCCCGCTTGCGGGGGAGGGAGCGCACCTCCGTCGCCGCAGCAGCCAAAGCCAATTAGGCCCGCGGCTTGACGGCCGCGACACCACCGCCATTCCGCCGGCGATAGATCCACATCGCCACGCCCACCACGATCGCAACCCCGACCACCGTCAGCATCCAGATGTGCTTGCCGACGTGCCCATGATGATGCAGCCCGGCATATTCGTGCAGCGCCGACACCGCCAGCACACCCGGCAGCACATGCGCGGGCGCCCAGACCAGGATGGCCGGGATATTCACCGTATAGAATCTCGGGGGCGTCATCCCCAGCGCGCCGGCGGTCACCGGTACGAAGGCGCGGATCGGCGGCACGAAGCGGGCGAAGAAGACGGCCCAGGTGCCGAAGCGGTGGAAGAAGGTCTCACTCTCCTCGACCACGCGCGGATAGTTGGTCAGCGGCCAGGTGCTGAGGATCTCGCGCTGCCGCCGGTGCCCGATCCAGTAGGCCGAGCCGTCGCCCAGCATGGCGCCGAGCGCGGCCGCCAGCAGTACCCATGGCAATTTCAGCTCGCCGCCCGGCACCAGGGCGCTCAGTGCCAGGATGATGGTCGAGCCGGGGATCACCGATCCCACCACGGGAACGGCCTCCAGAAGAGCCGCCAGGAACAGGGTCAGGTAGGCCAGCCACGCATGGGCCGAGACGAAGGCGATGAGGGGATCGAGGAAGGACGTCACGTCGACTCTGTAGCAGGCTGGGACTTTTCGGTTCGGACCCTACATATGTAGGGAGAAGCGGCGAAAGTGCCATTTGCGTGGGCAGCCCCATTACCCCGCCCGAAATTCGAGCGTGATTCGCAAGGCAGCCCTCCAAAATCTGCGTTCCTCACCTATCTAAATGAAAAGACAACGGAACTTTGATTGAGGGGCAGGCTTCTGCCGGCACGTTGTCTCTGATAGGTTCGAAAATGCACCCAGCCGCAGCCAACGTGCAATAACTGGTCTCGGGATCGCCCGGGGCCTCGGAGGATTGATGACGACCGCCGCCCTGTCCAAAGTTGAGGAAGTTTCCGGTTTGCCCGACATGAAGGTGTCGGTGCGCCAGGTGTTCGGGATCGACAGCGATCTCGAAGTGCCGGCCTATTCCGAAGTCGATCCTCACGTGCCCGAAGTCGATTCCGATTACCGCTTCGACCGCGCCACCACGCTCGCCATTCTCGCGGGCTTTGCCCGCAACCGCCGCGTGATGGTGACCGGCTATCACGGCACCGGAAAATCCACCCATATCGAGCAGGTTGCCGCCCGCCTGAACTGGCCCTGCGTGCGCGTCAACCTCGACAGCCACATCAGCCGTATCGATCTCGTCGGCAAGGACTCGATTGTGGTCCGCGACGGCAAGCAGGTCACCGAATTCCGTGACGGCATCCTGCCCTGGGCGCTGCAGAACAACGTCGCGCTGGTGTTCGACGAATACGACGCCGGCCGCCCGGACGTGATGTTCGTGATCCAGCGCGTGCTGGAAGTCTCCGGACGCCTGACGCTGCTCGACCAGAACAAGGTGATCAAGCCGCATCCGGCCTTCCGCCTGTTCGCGACCGCCAACACCGTCGGCCTCGGCGACACCTCTGGCCTCTATCACGGCACCCAGCAGATCAACCAGGGCCAGATGGACCGCTGGTCGATCGTCACGACGCTGAACTATCTCAGCCACGACGAGGAAGTCGAGATCGTGCTGGCCAAGGCCAAGCACTATCGCACCCAGGAAGGCCGCGACATCGTCAACAAGATGGTCCGCCTTGCCGATCTCACCCGCAACGCCTTCGCCAATGGCGATCTGTCGACGGTGATGAGCCCGCGCACGGTGATCACCTGGGCGGAAAACTCCGACATCTTCGGCGATATCGGGTTCGCGTTCCGCGTCACCTTCCTCAACAAGTGCGACGAGCTCGAGCGTCCCCTGGTCGCCGAGTTCTACCAGCGCTGCTTCAACGCGGAGCTGCCGGAATCGGCGGTCAACGTGGCGCTCAGCTGAGGTTGGAGATGTCGTCCAGGACAAGCGGACTCCTGACGGTGCGAAGCGCCGTCTGGAGGGAGCGCAGATCCGGGACCCATAACCACAGGCTGTGGTTTTGCGAAGTTCGGAGCCGTCAGTGCTCAATGACTGCTCCCTGTGGTTATGGGTCCTGGCCCCCGTGCGCAATTGCGCACTAGGCTAGGACAACGGTGAGATCGAGATGACGACGTCGAACTCCAAATTCCGTAACAGCAAGGAAGCGCCGACCGAGCCGTTCAAGCGCTCGGTGGCCTCCTGCCTCAAGGCGATCGCGAAATCGCCCGAGCTCGACGTCTCCTTCGCCGCCGAGCGCCCGGGGCTTGCGCCGGGCAAGGCGCGGCTGCCGGAGCCGGCGCGCAAGATGACCAAGCGCGACGCCGCGATCGTGCGCGGCCACGCCGATTCCATCGCGCTCAAGATCGCCTGTCACGATCCCAAGGTTCACCGCAAGCTGATGCCCGGCAATCCGCAGGCGCGCGGCGTGTTCGAGGCGGTGGAGCAGGCGAGGGTCGAGGCGATCGGCGCGCGCCGCATGGCGGGCGTTGCGAAAAACCTCACCGCGATGCTCGACGACCATTTCCATCGCGGCAAGTTCGACGAGATCACCGACCGCGCCGATGCGCCGCTGGCCGATGCGCTGGCGATGCTGGTGCGCGAGCGCCTCACCGGCATGGCGCCGCCGACGGCCGCCAAGAAGATGGTCGATCTCTGGCGTCCCATCCTCGAAGACAAGATCGGCAAGCGGCTCGACCGGCTCGACGGCGTGGTCGAGGACCAGGCCAGGTTCGGCGACGCCGTGCATGACCTGCTCTCGGCGCTCGAGCTCGGCGACGAGCGCAACGCCGACAGCGAGGACGACGAGGACAACGACGAGAACCAGGACGGCGACAACGATCAGTCCGGTGCCGAGGGCTCGCCCGATTCCGATGCCGCCCAGGAGATGAGCGCCGACCAGGCGCAGGCGACCTCGGAGGAGATGAGCGAGAGCGCGATGGAAAGCGCGCAGGCCTCGACCTCCGACACCTTCGACGACGGCGAACTCGGCGACGACGAGACGCCGGGCGAGGCGACGCGCCCGAACGCGCATGGCAGGAACGAGCCGCGCGGTCCGGAATATCACGCCTTCGCGCCCAAGTTCGACGAGGTCATCGCCGCCGAGGATCTCTGCGACCATGACGAGCTGGAGCGGCTGCGCGCCTATCTCGACAAGCAGCTCGCGCACCTGCAGGGCATCGTCGCCCGCCTCGCCAACCGGCTGCAGCGCCGCCTGATGGCGCAGCAGAACCGCGCCTGGGAGTTCGATCTCGAAGAGGGCATCCTCGATCCCGCGCGCCTGTCGCGCGTCGTCACCGATCCCTATCACCCGCTGTCCTTCATGCACGAGAAGGAGGCGACGTTCCGCGACACCGTGGTGACGCTGCTGCTCGACAATTCCGGCTCGATGCGCGGACGCCCGATCACGGTCGCCGCGACCTGCGCCGACATCCTCGCCCGCACGCTGGAGCGTTGCGGCGTCAAGGTCGAGATTTTGGGCTTCACCACGCGCGCCTGGAAGGGCGGGCAATCGCGCGAGGCGTGGCTTGCCGCCGGCAAGCCGGCCAATCCCGGCCGCCTGAATGATCTCCGTCACATCATCTACAAGTCCGCCGACGCCCCGTGGCGCCGTGCGCGGAAAAACCTCGGCCTGATGATGCGCGAGGGTCTGCTGAAGGAGAACATCGACGGCGAGGCGCTGGACTGGGCGCACAAGCGCCTGCTGGCGAGGGCCGAGCAGCGCAAGATCCTGATGATGATCTCGGACGGTGCGCCGGTCGACGATTCCACGCTGTCGGTCAATCCCGGCAATTATCTCGAGCGGCACCTGCGCCACATCATCGAGGAGATCGAGACCCGCTCGCCGGTCGAGCTGATCGCGATCGGCATCGGCCATGACGTGACGCGCTACTACCGCCGCGCGGTTACGATCGTGGACGCCGAAGAACTCGGCGGCGCCATCACCGAAAAGCTCGCTGAACTCTTCAGCGAGACCAACGCCGCGCCCACCCAGCCGGCCGGTCGCCCGCGACGCAAACTGCATTCGTGAGCACGCATCCATCCCGCCGCAGCTTTCTTGGCCACGCGGCGGCGGGATTTTCCTCTCTCGCGTTCTCGCGCCTCGCACAGGCGCAAGCCACGACGGAGCCGCCACCGCGCCCGCTCCAGGTCGAGCACGCCGTTGCTGAGCCCGTCAGCCTCGAGGTCAACGCGCGCCCGATTCCGAACTTCGAGCCGCGCGATCGCTCGCGCACGCGCTTCGGCTCGCTGGACTATCGCAGCGGCCTGGTGCTGACCTCCCCCTTTCGCGGCTTCGGCGGCCTCTCCGGCATCCGGCTCGACGCCAAAGGCGAACGCTTCCTCGCGATCTCCGACCAGGGCGGCTGGTTCACCGGGCGCATCCGTTATTCCGGAACGGCCATGGCCGGGCTCGACGAGGTCGAAGCCGCGCCGCTGCTGGGCGCGGAGGGGCGGCCGATCACCGAAAAGCGCATGTGGTGGGATTCGGAATCGCTGACGCGCGACGGCAACCTGGTCTATGTCGGGCTCGAGCGCGTCAACCAGATCCTGCGCTACGACTTTTCGAAAGGCGGCATCCACGCCCGCGGCGAGCCGATCCCGGTGCCGCCGGCCTTGCGCAAGCTGCCGCACAACAAGGGGCTGGAAGCGCTGGTCCTGGTCCCGAAGGGCCAGCCGCTCGCCGGCAGCCTGATCGCCTTCTCCGAGCGCGGGCTCGACGCCGACGGCAACCTGGTCGCATTTCTGATCGGCGGTCCGACGCCCGGCCAGTTCAGCGTGCGCCGCACCGAGAAGTTCGACATCAGCGACGCGGTGCTGCTGCCCTCCGGCGAGCTGCTGATCCTCGAACGCAAATTCTCCTGGTTCACCGGCATCGACATCCGCATCCGCTCGATCCCTTTCAAATCCATCGCGCCGGGCGCGGTGGTCGACGGCCCCGCGCTGTTCAGGGCCGATCTCGGCCAGGAGGTCGACAACATGGAAGGCATCGACGCCCACGTCACGGCGGAAGGAGAGACCGTGCTGACGCTGGTGTCGGACGACAATTTCTCCATGCTCCAGCGCACCCTGCTGCTGCAGTTCACGCTGGTGGAGTAATTCTCCGCAATCTACTGCTTCCTGGGGTCCTCGCCCCCGTCCGCAATTGCGCAACCAGGCCAGGACGACAGCAGAGAGCGAGGCACGATCCCGTGATGATATGACGCGCGCAATGCATGACCCCACGGGCCGCCATTCCTGCCACGCGGGTGGCAATCCGCGTTTCCGCCACTAAACTTCATGCAATCGCTTTCACCCCCACCCTTCGGAACTCCCCGCATGAGCGCCCTGTTTTCCCCGATCAAGCTGCGCGGCCTGACGTTGAAGAACCGCATCGTGGTGTCGCCGATGTGCCAGTATTCGGCCGACGACGGCGTCGCCACCGACTGGCACTTCACCCACATCAACAATCTCAGCCTGTCGGGCGCGTCGATGTTCTGCATCGAGGCGACCCACGTGGAGGCGATCGGCCGCATCACGCCGGGCTGCCTCGGGCTGTACAGCGATGCCTGCGAGGCCGCGCTGAAGCAGATCCTCGCTTCCGTGCGCAAGCATTCCTCCACCGCGGTCGCGATGCAGCTCGCCCATGCGGGCCGGAAAGCGTCGAGCGCGCGGCCCTGGGACGGCGGCCAGCTGATTCCGGTCGAGCAAGGCGGCTGGCAGACGGTCGCGCCATCGCCGCTGCCGCACAAGGAGGGCGAGGCCGCTCCGCTCGCGCTGGACAGCGCCGGCTTGAAACGCATCCGCGATGCCTTCGTCGACTGCGCCAGGCGCGCCGACCGGCTCGGCATCGACGCCATCGAGCTGCACGGCGCGCACGGCTATCTCATGCACCAGTTCCTGTCGCCGATCTCGAACCGGCGCACCGACGAATATGGCGGCTCGCTCGAGAACCGCATGCGCTTCCCGCTCGAAATCTACGATGCCGTGCGCGCGGTGTTCCCGCACCATAAGCCGATCGGCATGCGGGTGTCGTCGACCGATTGGGTCGAGGGCGGCTGGGATCTGGCGCAGACCATCGAGTTTGCGAAAGCGCTCAAGGCGCGCGGCATCGACTGGATCGACGCCTCCTCCGGCGGCGTCTCGCCGCTGCAGAAGATTCCGCTCGGCCCCGGCTACCAGGTGCAGTTTGCCGAAGCCATCAAGCGCGAGACGGGAGTGACCACCATCGCTGTCGGCCTGATCTCCGAGGCAAAGCACGCCGAGGATATCGTCGCATCGGGCAAGGCCGACATGGTCGCGCTCGCCCGCGGCATGCTCTACGACCCGCGCTGGGGCTGGCACGCCGCAGCCGAGCTCGGCGGCGAAGTCGAAGCCCCGCCGCAATACTGGCGCTCGCAGCCCTCGACGCAGAAGGCGCTGTTCGGCAAGACCACGTTCGGGGCGCGGTGAGGGGGACGCACTGCGCGTGAGGCGCGATCGTCATTGCGAGGAGCCCTTGCGACGAAGCAATCCAGAATTCCTCCGCGGAAAGACTGTGGATTGCTTCCGCCTTCGCCGAGGCTTCGGCGAACAAGTCGCTGCAATGACGACAGGAGACAGCGTGCGCTACACGCTCAAGTCGGATCCCCCTAAGAGTTACCCCTCACGCATCCGTAACTCCCCCAACCTTTCACCTTCGCCGAAACTGGCCTAACCTCTCCGCAGTCACTGCCTCGCGGAGGCCGGCCATGCGGTTTCGTGTTCGTAAAGCTGCCCACGTGTTCGAGCGCGTGGGGCTCGCGATGGCGGGCGCCGCGTGCGGGCTGTTCGTCGGCGCCTATGTCGGATCGGCGATCGCGCCGCTGACGACGCAAGGGTTTCTGCTGCTGATGATGCTGCTCGGCGCAGTCGGCTTCTATCTCGGCATCGACACGCCGCAGATGCCGTTCGACGAGGCGCACAGCAGCATCGACGCCGCGGAATTCCTGAGCTCGGCCGGCACGCTCTGCGCCACGCTGACCGCGCTCGCCTCCGTCGCCGTCATCGTGCTCCGCCTCGACCCGCACATGGCCTGGAGCTGGCTCGTCCTGTTCGGCTGGACCGCCGGCGTCGCCATGCAGATCGTCGCGGGCGCGAAGGCGCGGATGCGGAAGTAGCTCTTTTACCCTCCCCCTCCAGGGCAGGGTCAGCAGGCAGCGCGCGGCTCGCTAAAATACCACGCCCACGCGCGACCCCCGCTTCCACGCAATCCGGCAGCGCTTCTTGGTGTTGACGTGCAAGAGCTCGAAGCGGTCGGGGATCTGCACCTGGCCACCGAGATCGACACAGGCGCCGCCCGGCGAATAATCGATCAGCGTGCAGTTGATCACAGGCGCGCGCGGGTCGGTGATGATCTTGGCCTGGCGCGACACCAGGCCTGAGGGTTTGACGCGGGCATATTTACGCGGATGCATTGGCACATCTCCTCCAACTCCGCGCAGCGGCGGACTCTTTGCAGGATGATGCACAGGAGTTGATGCGATCCAGCTAAGGTTGGCGTGAGAATTTTAATGAAAAGTGGCGGCGACTACGGAAAGTGGCGGTAGTCGGGTGCGGAAAGCCCCGCGACCACACCGGTGATGTTGCACGAGTCTGTCCCCACCACCGTCATTTGAGCGCAGCGAAGCAAATCCAGGCTGCCTCCGCGGAAAGACTCTGGATGCTTCGCTGCGCTCGCCATGACGAGAATGTGGCGCGAGCCCCACCTCACCCCGTCACCTCCTCAGCCTCAACCCCCGCCGCCACATCCACCCCCGGCGGCACCGGCATCGGCACGGTGACGTAATCCTTCGGCATGTTCACCGGCCGGTAGTCCGGCTCCACCGCCATCCGCTTCAGCACGCTCTCATGCACATGCGCGCCCTCGGGGATGAGGCGCGGCTCGCCATCGGGGATATAGAGGCCGAAATAGACCTTCCGCTCCGGCCACTCCCTGTACCTTGCGCGCTTCGGCAGATACTCCAGCACGCGCCAGGCCGCATTCATCGAATCGTGTAATTCGCCCGACTTCCCCGTGTAGGCCGGCGGCACATATTTGAACGGCGAGTTCTTGCGCTGGACGCCCCAGGCGAGCTGGTTCACGGTGCGCGGATTCAACTTCAGCCCCGCCTTCTCGGCCTCCTCGATCATCCACACAAGCGGATATTTCGATTCCCCGCTTTCCGCCTCCGGATAGCCGCCGCCGACGTCGCAATGCACGCCGGCGAACCACACCTGCAGGATGTCCTGCGGCACCTTCTTCTCGTCCGGCACGTAGCGATTGCTCCAATAGTCCTGCGGCTCCCAGTACTTGTTGAGGCGGAACATGCGTCGCCGCTCGTCGATCGCGATCGCCTGCCGGAAGATGTTGACGCTCGGATTGCGCCGCGTGAAGGCGAGCTCCTCGAGGCTGAACACGAAGAAGAAATTGTCGCGCCGCGGCACGATCACGCTCGCCACCGTGTCCCAGACGCCGATGAAGTGGATGGTCGGCCAGCGCGTCGAGGTGATGCGCGCGAACTGCGCGGCCAGGTCGAATTGGTCCTTCGGCAGCGGCCCCTGGTCGTCGACGGCGACGTCCTTGAGGTCCTCGATATCGTTGCCGCGCCCGGTGCCGGAATATTGCTTGTAGGCGACCATGCCGCTTCCTGCGAGGTTCACCTGCTCCGGCGAGATCAGCCCGATCTTGTGAATCAGCCCCGCCAGCACCCGCACCGTGTAAGCCCCGCGCGAAAAACCGAACAAGTAGATCCTGTCGCCGGGCGCATAGTGCTCGACCAGGAAGCAATAGGCGCTGAGCACGTTGGCGTCTAACCCGTAGCCCGTGGCGAGCCCCAGCACCAGGCTGACGTCGGCCTTGATCCGGTGCCACGTCGTCGGCTCCGTCACAGTGCCGACCCCGGGATCGTAGAATACCATCTGCCGCGGCTGCGTCTTGTCGGTCTTGCGCAGGCAGCGATAGAGCTTCAGGACATTGGAGATGTTCTCCGAGATCTCGTTGCCGGTCCCGTCACAGCAGATGACGAGGTTTTTCGGTTCGGTGTTGTGTACGTGCTCCACAGGTCCGCCTCTCCGGGAAATGCTACCCGGGCGAGTATAGCGGAAAAGCGCGACGGAGTGGAGACAGCGGTGGTTGTCCGTCTCCCCTTGCGGGAGAGGGTGGCTCGCCGCTCCAGCGGCGAGACGGGTGAGGGGTCTCTCTCCGCGTGTTCATCTCTCGCGTCAGAATTCCGGGAGAGAGACCTCTCATCCGCCTTGCCTTCGGAAAGGCACCTTCTCCCACAAGGGGAGAAGGGAAGGCCATGCGCGCCTTCTCCGCCCCTACTTCTTCTTCGCCGGCCCGAAATCCGGCTGCCAGGCCGCCTCCTTGCGGCTCGGCGCCGCGGCGATCACCTTGGCCTTGTCCTTTTTCGGTTTCTTGGCTTCGCGGTTGCCGCGTTGCTGTCCCTTGGCCATGTCGCTCTCCTGTGGTTCGAGTTCGCCGAGTTCGTCCGCCTGCAGCACGCGCCCGCGCGGTGTGCAGATGCGCACGTCCATGTAGCCGTCGCGCAGCAGCTTGCGGGCCAGCCGCAGCGCGACGGTGGCGCTGCCGCGGCCGAGATTGGCGCTGCCATATTCGTTCGTTCCGCCGACGAGCCAGGGCACGCGCGTGGTTCTACCCATTGAGCAGAGCCGCCGCGCAGACGAGAAGCAGCAGGAACAGCAGCACGATGTCAGGCGGAACCATCCACTCAGAGGCGCGTAGACGCGGCATCGCATGCTCCAACGGCTGATTTCCCGGCGGGAGCGCACATGACCCTCAGTCACCGGTGATGCCGTAGCGGAAGAGCGGTGATGCAGGCAAGCCTACGCCTGCCGCGCGCCAATAGCGAGGACTAAAAGGCCGCGCGTGCAGCCAAAGCGTTTTCGAGCGAAGTGGCTACCGGTTCGCGTGAAGAAAACGCGTCGAAACAGAAAACCAAAGCGTTTTCGAGCGAAGTGGCTACCGGTTCGCGTGAAGAAAACGCGTCGAAACAAGAACCGGAGCCCGTTCCGATTTGATCGGAACGGAAATGGCTCCTGTGACGATTGTGCTGGCTATTGCTGCGCGACAAGCGCATGGTCGCAATCGCCGGCGTCGGTTTGGGGCCCGCTCTCGCAGCAAGGCAGGCGTGCATGACCATCCGTTCGCGGCGGGAAACCGTCACGTTCAAGCATCCGTTCCGCATCCACGGCATCGAGCGCGTGCTGCCGGCGGGGGCCTATCAGGTGATCGCCGACGAGGAGACGATCGAAGCTGAAACCTTCTCGGCTTGGCGCCGCGTCGGCACGTCGATCATCGTGCCCGTGGAGGGCGTGCTCGGTTCGGTCGAGATGCTGTCGATCCGCGCGATCGACCTTGCGGATGCGATAGCAATCGACGCGAGGGTCGCCAATGACTGACCACCCCGTCGATCTCGACAAGCATCGCGGCATGGCCGCGCAGAAGGCAACCGATTTGCGCCGCGCGCTGGCCGAGGTCGAGAGCAATGTCAGGCAGCTGCGCGAGCGCGAGGCCGATCTCGAAAACCGCCTGATGACGGTGCCCGCGGCCTCCTGGCCCGAGGCCGCGGTGAAGGCGCGCTACCTGCTCAACCTCTATGCCGCGAGTCTCCCCGTCGAGGACACCCGCCACCGCGCGCTGGTTGCCGCGCTGTTCGACGACTTCGCGCGGCTCAACGGGGAGAGCTGAAGGCGGCTGCGGGGACGCCTCTCCCGCTTGCCCGCAAGCGGGAAACGGAGCGCATCGCCGCGGCGGTTCTCGAGAAGCAACCCGCGTGAAGGAGTAACCCCATGACCCTCAGCAGCGGCCGCTACATCGGCCTCGAATACGACCGGATGATCGTGCTGTTCTCCATGCAGGACGGCTCGCGGGAGATCGGTTGCGCGATCTCGACTTCCGCGTTGGACGATCTCGAACGCGGCCCGAAGGTCGCTCCCGAGCACCGCGAAGCCCAGTTCACCCGCCTGCGCGACCGCATCGAGGCCTGCGCCGCCAGCAAGTACCGCGCCTGCGAGTTCGAAGGCACCCCGCCGGGCATCGTGCTGCGGAGCATTGATTTTCGCGGGTAGGGGAGGGCTACCGCGGCCGCGTGATGCTACCGGGGCGAGCGGGCGGAAACGCAAGCCCCATGGCCGCATCCTCTGTTGACGTTAACCGCCTGTTAACCATGCGGTTGCCTAATGTCGAAGATGGGGGGATCACCATGTCGGCCCATGTGACGAGACTGAGGTTGATGCCTGCTTCGGCCGATCCGGCCATCCGGTCGGTGGCGAGGCTGGCGGTTCGCGCCAGGGCCGTCCTACAGGGCAAAGCGCCTGTCCTACGGAGCAAAGCCATGTTCGGAAAGGACGACTTAGTGGACAATCTCAGCCGGGATCTCGATCGCGCGCGCGGAAGACGGGATGCGCTCGCATCCGAAGCCACGACCCTGGCGGCCCAGATCGCCGAAATCGAAGCCCGTCTCTCGGAGGAAAAGAAAAGGCGGGAGCGCGAGCGCGTCCTGAGCGAGGTCGAAGCGATCAAGACGCGAATCAAGCAGGCCGCCGGCGCGTTTGCGCCTGTCGTCGATGGTCTCTCGAGGGCGATCGAGCAGGCTGCGGCGATCGTGCCTGAGGCGCGCGAGCTCAATAGTTTCCTGGTGTCGGTGGCGACCGAGATCGACAGCGTGCTCGGTCCCCTGCTCCGCGAACTGGATCAGCGCGCGGATGCGGTGCGAACCGGACAGGCAGCGCTGGACCTGCCGAGTTCGGCCATTGAAGCGCCGCCCATCGAGCTGCCAAAGGACACCAACGAGCGCCTGCTTCGTTTTCCGGCGTGGCTGTCTCGCGACAAGGAGACGGACAGGAAGGACGCCGCCGAAAGCCCGCGCAGCACGGCGGCGTGAAGCATCGGCGGCTGGTCGTTGCGGCGCATCCTTCGAGACGCCCGCTTGAGGCGGGCCGTCGGGATCAGGACGGGGTGCGCGGCGAGATATCACCTTGATGGTGAGGCGCCCGCCATAGCGGGAGAATGACTGCTTTACACCGCCATTCCCGGGCGCGCCTCTCGGCGCGAGCCCGGAATCTATACTCACGATGATGGTTATGGATCCCGGGCTCGCGACTTCGTCGCGCCCCGGGATGACGAGCTGTTATTGGGCGCGCTGGTTGCCGAGCAGGTAACTCCCCCGCTCGCCGCCGCTCAGTTGGCGGCGCGGCGCAGGAAGGCCGGGATATCGAGAACGGCCTCGTCGGGCGCATTGCGCGCAGGCGCGCGCCCGTAAGGATCGAGCGGCTGAAGCGCCGCCTGCCGCGCATAATCCAGCCCCGGCCTTGCCGGCGGCCCCACGGGGTGGTGCGGCTGCGGGCGCAGCGGCGGGCTTCCCGCTTGCGGCAGCGGGGCACTGCGCTCGATGCGATCAGCGATGCGACGGCCGTCGTTGCGCAGCTTGCCGGCAAGCTGGGTGAGGGCGGTTTCCACCGGCAGCGCCTGCGCCGGATCGAGATTGTCGATTCCGGTCGCAACCACCGAGACGCGGACGATGCCTTCGAGGCTTTCATCGAACGACGCACCGACGATGATGTTGGCGTCCGGGTCGGCTTCGTCGCGAATGCGGGTCGCGGCTTCGTCGACCTCGTACAGCATCAGGTCCTTGCCGCCGGTGATGGAGATGATGAGGCCACTGGCACGCTTGATCGAGGGATTCTCGATCAGCGGATTGGAGATCGCGGCCACGGCGGCGGCGAGCACGCGCTTCTCGCCGGAAGCCTCGCCCCGTCCCATCATGGCCTTGCCCTTCTCCTTCATGACGGAGAGGACGTCGGCAAAATCGAGATTGATCAGGCCTTCCTTGACGATGAGGTCGCTGATGCAGGCCACGCCCGAATAGAGCACCTGGTCGGCAAGGGCGAAGGCATCGGCGAACGTGGTCTTCTCGCTGGCCACCCGGAACAGGTTCTGGTTCGGGATGATCAGGAGGGTGTCGACCGTCTTCAGCAGCTCCTCGATGCCGGCTTCCGCAAAGCGCATGCGGCGCTGGCCCTCGAAGTAGAACGGCTTGGTGACCACGCCGATGGTGAGAATGCCGAGCTCGCGCGCGATTCTGGCGACGATGGGTGCAGCCCCGGTGCCGGTGCCGCCGCCCATGCCGGCCGTCACGAACACCATGTGCGCGCCGGTCAATTGCTCGCGGATCGTGTCGATCGCCTCTTCGGCCGCGGCGCGTCCCAGTTCCGGCTGCGAGCCGGCGCCCAGGCCTGCGGTCACCTTCGTGCCGAGCTGGATGAGGTGCTTCGCCTTCGACATCGCGAGCGCCTGTGCGTCGGTGTTGGCGACCACGAACTCGACCCCTTGAAGCCCGGCCGTGATCATGTTGTTGACGGCATTGCCGCCGGCGCCGCCGACGCCGAACACGACGATGCGAGCCTTCATTTCATGGATATCGGTATTGCCAGTCATTCTTCCCTCGCGATTGCTCCGGCAAGCCGGCAATTAAAGAAAGTCTCGAGTGCTACCTGTGACGATTTACCGATGATCTCATCGCGCATTGGCCGCCCGGTCGGCTTGCACGATGGAAGCGGCCAGATGTCCCAATCGGCGCGCGGCGTATCCCGCGATCGTCCCGACAGGGCGGCGATCGCTCCGCAGCGCCGTCACTTCGTCCTCCAGTCGTGCCGCCCACGCATTGGCGGCCGTCGTTTCGGCGGCCGCCTGCGTCAGCTCGACGGCGAGGCGATCGGCACGCTCGCGCTCGCGCTCGAACACGGCCCTGTAGGCGGCCGCGACGTCTTCGAGCCGCGCGATCTCCGCCTTGAAGGCCCCGATCTTGATGGCCTCGATCCTTGCCATGGAGGCATCGACGGGGTCTGCCCGGCGGCCCTTTCGCGGGCGGGGCGTGTACCGGAGCGCGGCGAGATCGACGCTGACCAGGGCTTTGCCGTCCCCCGAGCGCGAGCGCGGCAGGCGGCGACGTCGCGCCAGCGACCGCGCGGCCTCGCGCGAGATATCGAGGCGGGCACCGAGATCGGCATACGTCAACAACTCAACGCACATCGGCGCTTCTCCTGGAGCGAACCGGGAAGGCATTTCGAGCTAATGATGGCTGGACGATTACCGCAGGCTAGGCTGCGTTGGTTAATGGCCGGTTAACGGGCGAGGGGGATGTTTACGGGGGGCGTCGCCCAGCCGACTCCGGGGTCGTAGAGCACCATCTGCCGCGGCTGCGTCTTGTCCGTCTTGCGCAGGCGGCGATAGAGCTTCAGGACGTTGGAGATGTTCTCCGAGATCTCGTTGCCGGTGCCGTCACGGCAGATGACGAGGTTTTTCGGTGAGGGGTTGCCGCATAGGAGTCTACATGGTCGCAACCAAGTCCCTCGAGCGCAAGAAGCTCAATGCTGCTTAAGATCACATTAGACAAAAACGGCCGGATCTTTCGATCCGGCCGCCACGCAAAACTCTACTGGCTAAGCTTACGCGACGCGACTTAGCCCCCGCCCTAACGGTAAATTGTCTTAGCTGGCCTTCTTCGCCGGCGCGTCGCCGACCTTCTTCTGGATGGCGCGCTTCAGCTCGACTGCGCGCGGCGAGAGGGCGTCGGCGTTGGCCTTGAGCAGGAAGGCGTCGAGGCCGCCATTGTGGTCGACGCTCTTGAGCGCGTTGGTGGAGACGCGCAGGCGCACGTTGCGGCCCAGGGCTTCCGAGATGAACGTCACGTTGACGAGGTTCGGCAGGAAGCGGCGCTTGGTCTTGATGTTGGAGTGGCTGACCTTGTGGCCGACGAGGGGGCCCTTGGCCGTCAGTTCGCAGCGGCGAGACATGTCACAAATCCTTCAGTTCGAGCCCCAAACGAGTTGCGGCCGCCATTCGGGGCGCCACAGGGCAAATTCTCTGTCCTTGCAGGGAGCGGGCGGACGTATAGGGGGGAAGGGGCGGGTAGTCAAGGATTTGGGCGGTCTTTTCGCCTCTCCCCGCGTGCGGGGAGAGGCCGGAATGCGCGCGAATAGCGCGAATTCCGGGCGAGGGGGAGGCTCCGCGGCGGTGGGGGCGGTTGGGTGCTCGACTCTCACCTTCCTCCGGGGAGAGCCCCCTCATCCCGACCTTCTCCCCGCACGCGGGGAGAAGGGGAAGAGGCAGCGGAGGTAGCGGGGAGAGGTGCGCCCCCGCGTCACACCCCGATCACCAAAACGGCAATGATTGAAACGCCTTACCATCACATAAAGGGCGTATTCGCCCCCGAAGAGTCCGGTGGAGTTCCCGGTGTTTTGCACTTGGGGCGGATTGCTTGCCGCGATTTTTGGCTTAACTAGCAAGGCCGGACGGCCCCATTGGATGGCTTCGTGGATATCCTGACCCCTTACCTGCCCCGGCTGCGTGCGGCCGGCCGGCTGGCGTTCGCGGCCTTGTGCGGGCTGGTCCTGTCGTGGGGGGCGAGGCCTGCGGCCGCGCAGGGCAAGCTCGAGGCGCAGTATGAGGCGACGCTGGCGGGCATTCCCGTAGGCAAGGGCGCCTGGAACATCGACATCCAGGACGACGTGTTCGCGGCCGCGGCCTCGGGCGGCACCACGGGGCTGCTGAAATCGTTCGCGGGCGGGTCCGGCACCGGCGCCTCGCAGGGGCGCGTCGTCAACGGCGCGCTGGTTGCGACCGGCTACCAGGCCTCCACCATCACCTCGAAGAAGACGGAAAGCATCCGCATCACCCTCGACAAGGGCAATGTGAAGGAGTTCGGCATCGAGCCGGAGCCGCCGGTCGACCCTGACCGCATCGTCGTCACCGACGCGCATCGCCGCGGCGTCTGGGATCCGATGACGGCCTCGCTCTTGCGCGTGCCCGGCACCGGCGATCCTGTTACGCCCGAGGCCTGCCACAACGCAGCGCCCGTGTTCGACGGCCGCATGCGCTACGATCTCAAGCTCGATTTCAAGCGCATGGAGACGGTGAAGGCGGAGAAGGGATATCGTGGCCCGGTCGTGGTCTGCGCGCTCTATTTCGTGCCGGTCGCCGGCTACATCCCCGACCGCCCCGTGATCAAATACCTCGCCGCCCAGCGCAACATCGAGATCGCCTTCGCCCCGGTCGCGGGCACGCGCATCCTGGTTCCATTCTGGCTGAAAGTGCCGACCCCGCTGGGACCCGCGATGCTGGAAGCGACCAGCTTCATCAGCTCCCCCCAGCCGCCAAGGGTGGCAAAGACGCAGTAGGGTGCGCTTATCCTCCCCTCGGAGGGAGGGGGTAAGAAAGCAAGCCGCTTCAATGCCTTGGGCGTTGTCAGGCCGGATGCGGCCACTCGTCCCTTTCTACTGTGCATGGGGTCGTTTTCGCAGTTTTGTTTTGGCGGCCCCGATCCGGGAATCCATTTGACTCCGACCCGATTCTGATTCGACTCCGCGCCGTCCCCAATTTTAAGAAACGCGCCAGCGAAACGTCGCTTGTACGGCGGGGCAAAACTCCATCTAGTGCGCGCCCAAGACGAGTCCCGCGACATGTTGCGTGAACGGAACAGGATTCAACGGGGAGTCAGCGATTCGGCCGCGATTCGTTCTAGAGTCGTTCCGAAGCTTAAAGAGAACGGAAAAAGCGTCGCAAAGTGAGACAGTTGCGCGGGGTTTGGGGAGGGGCTCCTGCACACTGCGCTGTCATGCCCCGGCTTGACCGGGGCATCCAGTACGCCGCGGCTTCTCGGTCCAGTCACGATCGCCTGGCGGACTGGATCGCCCGGTCGGGCCGGGCGATGACAGCAGTTGGGGTGGCCGCTCCGCGTTCGGAGACATGGCCGACACTCCGCAAGTCGCCTCACCGCCCCAAACAGCACTGACATTCGCCCAAATCGGCACTACCTAATCCCCTAGACATGGCCTTCTCTCCCTCTCCCTTCGCTTCCGAGCGCGCCCTTCACGATCGAGTGCCCGGCGCGGGCGTCACTGCCGTGCTCGGGCCGACCAACACCGGCAAGACCCATCTCGCCATCGAGCGGATGCTGGCGCATCCCTCGGGCATGATCGGGCTGCCGCTGCGCCTGCTCGCGCGCGAGGTCTACAACAAGATCGCCGATCGCGCGGGTGTGGAGAGCGTCGCGCTGGTCACCGGCGAGGAGAAGATCAAGCCGAAGAACCCGCGCTACTGGGTCTCCACCGTCGAGGCGATGCCGCGAGACCTCGACGTCTCCTTCCTCGCCGTCGACGAGGTCCAGATCGCCTCCGATCTCGAGCGCGGCCACGTCTTCACCGACCGCATCCTCAACCGCCGCGGCCGCGACGAGACGCTGCTGCTGGGCGCCGCGACGATGCGCCCCATCATCGAGCGCCTGTTGCCCGGCGTGTCCATGATCACGCGGCCGCGCCTGTCGAGCCTCGAATTCGCGGGCGATCGCAAGATCACGCGCCAGCCGCGCCGCACCGCCATCGTCGCGTTCTCGGCGGATGAAGTCTACGCCATCGCCGAGCTGATCCGCCGCCAGCATGGCGGCGCCGCCGTCGTGCTCGGCTCGCTCTCGCCGCGCACGCGCAATGCGCAAGTGGCGATGTTCCAGAACGGCGATGTCGATTATCTCGTTGCCACCGACGCGGTCGGCATGGGCCTCAATCTCGACGTCGACCACGTCGCGTTTGCCTCCGACCGCAAGTTCGACGGCTACCAGTTCCGCCGCCTGACCCCGTCGGAATTCGCGCAGATCGCAGGCCGCGCCGGCCGCGCCACGCGCAACGGCACCTTCGGCACCACGGGCCGCTGCGCGCCTTTCGAGCCCGAGCTCGTCAACGCGCTGCAGAACCACACCTTCGACGCCGTGAAGATGCTGCAATGGCGCAACGCGAAGCTGGACTTCTCCTCGCTCGGCGCGCTCCAGGTGTCGCTGAACCTGCCGCCCGGGCACGAGGCGCTGACGCGCGCGCCGATCGCCGAGGACATGCGCGTGCTGGATCATGCCGCCCGCGACGTCGAGGTGCGCGATATCGCGCATGGCAAGGCCGCGGTGGAGCGGCTCTGGGAGGCCTGCCAGGTCCCCGATTACCGAAAACTGTCGCCGGCCGCTCACGCCGAGCTGGTGACCACGCTGTACGGCTTCCTGATGCGGAAGGGATGCATTCCCGACGCCTGGTTCGCCGCGCAGGTCGAGCAGGCCGACCGCATCGACGGCGACATCGACACACTGTCGGCCCGGATCGCACAGATCCGCACCTGGACCTTCGTCGCCAACCGCCCGGACTGGCTGAAAGACCCCGAACGCTGGCAGGGGATCACGCGGGAGGTCGAAAATAAATTATCGGATGCGCTCCATGAACGCTTGACTGAGCGTTTCGTTGATCGTCGGACCAGTGTATTGATGCGCCGCCTGCGGGAGAACACGAGCTTGAATACTGAAATCGGCAAGACCGGCGAAGTCATCGTCGAAGGCCATGCCATCGGCCGCCTCGACGGCTTCACCTTTGCACCGGATGCGGCGGAGGCCGGCTCCGATGCGAAAGCCTTGCAGGCTGCAGCGCAAGCGGTGCTCGCCGGCGAGATCAACACGCGCGCCGAAAAACTGGGCAACGCGCCGGACGAGCAGTTCGTGCTGACCTCCGAAGGGATCATCCGCTGGACCGGCGATGCCGTGGCGCGGCTGTCGGCCGCAGAGGACGCGCTGCATCCGCGCATCCGCATCATCTCCGACGAGCGCCTGACCGGCGGCCCGCGTGAGAAGGTGCAGGCGCGGCTCGACCTCTGGGTCAAGACGCATATCGAGAAGCTGCTCGGGCCGATGTTCGAGCTCTCGAAGGCCGAGGACGTCACCGGCATTGCCCGCGGCATCGCCTATCAGCTCGTCGAGGCGCTCGGCGTGCTCGAGCGTCCCAGAATCGCGAACGAGCTGAAGGATCTCGACCAGCCCTCGCGCGCGACGCTGCGCAAGTACGGCGTCCGCTTCGGCGCCTATCACATCTATTTCCCCGGCCTGCTCAAGCCCGCCGCGCGTGCGCTCGCCGCGCTGCTCTGGGCGCTGAAGCAGGACAATGTCGATCTGTCCTCGCTCTCGGGCGCGCAGCATCTCGCATCATCCGGCCGCACCTCGTTCCCGGTCGACAAGGCTCTGCCGCGCGATGCCTATCGCGTGCTCGGCTACAAGCAGGCCGGCGAGCGCGCCGTGCGCGTCGACATCCTGGAGCGTCTTGCCGATCTGATCCGCCCCGCTCTGGCCTGGCGCGAGAACTCGCCCGGCGAAAAGCCCGCCGGCGCGTTCGACGGCCGCAGCTTCGTGGTGACGCAGGCGATGACCTCGCTCACCGGCTCCGCGGGCGAGGATTTCGCCTCCGTGCTGCGCGCCCTCGGCTATCGGATGGAGAAGCGTCCGCCGCTGCCGGTGAAGCCCGCAGCGACCGCTGCCGAGACGGTGGTCGCCGAGACGCCGCCCGCTGAAGGCAGCGCGGAGACGTCAACCGAGACCGCCGCGGAGGCCGTAGCAGGCTTGCCGGAAGAGGCGGCTGTGTCCGCCGAAGCCGTCACCGTCGAAGACGCGCCCGGCATGGAGCAGCACGATGAGCCCGCTCATGAGGAGCCGGCGCTCGAAGCGCCTCCCGAAGCGCCCGTCACGGCAGAAGACGCTCCCGGCATCGCGCCACCGGCTGAAGAGCCCGCAGCACCCGTTGACGCGGCTCCGGCCGAGATTGCGGCCACGGAAGCCGCCGCATCGCCCGATGCCTGCGCGCCTGTCGAAGCCGCAGCCGCGCCCGCGGAGCCCGAGCTGGTCGAGGTCTGGCGTCCCGGTGGCCGTCACGAAGATCGCAAGCCGCGCCACGAGCGCCATCGCCACCAGCGTCACCATCATCAGCCGCGTCCGCAGGCCGGTGCCGAAGCTGGCGCTGCACCCGGTACAGCGAGCGCCCTGCCTGGCGAAGCCGCCGAAGGCGCGAAGCCGGGCCATCGTCATGGCGGACATCGCAAGGACTTCCGCAAGGGCCGCGAAGAGGGCGGCGGCGATCGCCGCGAGCAGCGCAGCGACAATAATCGCCGCTTCGAGGGCAAGGATCGTGATCGCGGCAAGGGCAAGCCCGGCGATCGCGACAGCGGCCGCGAGCACCGCGGTGGCCGCGACCGCGACAAGGGCCGCGATCGTCGCGATCGCGAGTCGGGCCCCTCGCTGCGTCCCTACGCCTCGAGCGCGAACCCGCGCGAGCGCGATCGCCCCATCGATCCGAACTCACCCTTCGCAAAACTCGCCGCCCTGAAGGAGCAGCTCTCGGGGCGCAAGGAGTAGTGCCACGACGACCGAGCGGCAGCGTCTCGACAAATGGCTGTGGCACGCGCGGGTGGTGAAGGCACGCACCTCCGCGGCCGAGCTGGTGGTATCGGGACACGTCCGCATCAACGGCGCGCGCGAGACCTCGCCGGGACACGCGGTCAAGCTAGGCGACGTCCTCACCATCGCCCTCGACCGCACCGTGCGCGTGTTGAAGGTCACCGGCTTCAACGCGCGCCGCGGCGATGCCGCCTCGGCGCGCGTGCTCTACGAGGAGCTGAATGAAGCAAAGCGCAATTAATTGCGCTTCGTATTCATTTCTTGGTCGATCAAACACACAAAGCCGTCATGATCGGGCCTTGCCGACCTTGCGGCGCCGGGCCATCCGCGCTACGCAAGCCGCGACTTTTGAAAGAGCTTTTCGGAGCGTTGGATGACTTACGTCGTCACTGAAAACTGCATCAAGTGCAAGTACACCGACTGCGTCGAGGTCTGCCCTGTCGATTGCTTCTACGAGGGCGACAACATGCTCGTCATCCACCCGGATGAGTGCATCGATTGCGGCGTGTGCGAGCCGGAATGCCCCGCCGACGCCATCAAGCCGGACACGGAACCGGGGCTGGAAAAGTGGCTGCAGGTCAACGCCGATTACGCCAAAAGCTGGCCGAACATCACCCAGAAGAAGGAATCACCTGCCGACGCGAAGGAATTCGACGGTATGGAAGGCAAGTTCGAGAAGTATTTTTCTCCGAACCCGGGCTCGGGGGACTAATTCCCGCCCAAACTTAACCCTAATACCTACGTTAGCGCCGAAAACCAGCTCTCAAGACCCCTAAATCATTGATTTTTGCGGGAAATGTGCTATATTGGGCACATTAAGCCGAACCCCGTCAGCCGCGTTGGCCCCTCTGGGTTCCCGTGAAACCAAATGTCGAACAGGGGCGTGGCAGTTTCCGCGCGCAGGCTGTGTCACAGAAAACGCGTAAAAAGAGTACTTCAGCGAGGGCTTCCCGCAAGGAGGCCAAAAAAGTCGCCGCGGCCAGCCGTAGCGCATCCAAGGGTCGGACCGCGACGAAGGCGCCGGCTGCAAAGTCCTCGAAGAACAAAAGAAGCGCAATGCCTAACAAGACTGCAAAGCCGGCCGCGAAAGCGACCGTTTCCAAGCCTGCTGCTGCCAAGGCTCCCGCTGCCAAGCCCGCGCCGAAGGCCCCTGTTGCTGCTGCTCCTGCCAAAGCTCCCGTTGCTGCCAAGCCGGCCGCAAAGCCCGCTGCTGCTCCGAAGGTTGAGGAAAAGAAGGTCGTGACCCAGCGTCAGGGCTTCAAGGCCAACGAATTCGTCGTCTATCCCGCCCACGGCGTCGGCCAGATCCTGGCCATCGAGGAGCAGGAGATCGCCGGTGCGAAGCTCGAGCTGTTCGTCATCAATTTCATCAAGGACAAGATGACGCTGCGCGTTCCGACCGCCAAGGTCGCCAACGTCGGCATGCGCAAGCTGTCCGAGCCGGCGCTGGTCAAGAAGGCGCTGGAGACCCTCAAGGGCCGCGCCCGCGTCAAGCGCACCATGTGGTCGCGCCGCGCTCAGGAGTACGAAGCGAAGATCAATTCGGGCGACATCGTCGCGATCGCCGAGGTCGTGCGCGACCTCTATCGCTCGGACTCTCAGCCGGAGCAGTCCTACTCTGAACGCCAGCTCTATGAAGCGGCGCTCGATCGTCTGTCCCGGGAGATCGCGGTGGTGCAGCACTCGACCGAGACCGAAGCGGTCAAGGAGATCGAGGCCCAGCTCGCCAAGAGCCCGCGCCGCGCCAACGCCAAGGCGGAAGCCGCCGAGGGCGAGGCTGATAGCGATGTCGAGGGCGGTGATACCGACGATACCGATGGCGACGACACCACCGTCGCCGACGAGGCTGCGTAAGCGTCCCGCGCCGATCGCAAGAGATCAAAAGCCCGGCCGTTCGGCCGGGCTTTTTGTTTGGGGTTCGTAGGGTGATGAGGCGCCGTCCGCGATGACGGCTCGACAAACTCAGTGTCGTCCCGGCCTAGTGCGCAATTGCGCACTAGGCCGGGAAGGCGAGAGACGCGCCTTGCCTCACTTCACCGGCCGCTTCTCCAGCTTCCTTGCCAGCGTCCTGCGATGCATCCCCAATCGTCGCGCCGCTTCAGAAATGTTGAAGTCCGTCTCGATCAGGGTCTGATGGATGCGCTCCCATTCCAGCGTCTTGATCGAGGTCGGCCGCGCGTCGAGCGCGACCTCGGCGTTGCCTTCGGCCTTGTGGAAGGCGGCCTCGATGTCGTCGGTGTTGGAGGGTTTTGCGAGGTAGTGGCAGGCGCCCAGCTTGATCGCTTCGACGGCGGTGGAGATGCTGGCAAAGCCGGTCAGCACCACGATCAGCATGTCCTCGGCGTGCGTGTGCAGCAGCTCGACGCAGGCGAGCCCCGAGGCGCCGCCGAGCTTGAGGTCGACCACGGCATGGCCGAAGGAGCGTTCCTCCAGCACCTTGCGCACCTCCTCGATCGAGGCGGCGATCACGACCTCGTAGCCGCGGCGCTCGAACGAGCGCTTCAGCGTGCGCGCAAAGCCTTCGTCGTCCTCGACGACGATGAGCGAACGGTCAGGCGTCAAAGCTGCCTCCGATCGCAAGCGTTGCGAGTGGCAGCGTCAGCCGCACGGTGGCGCCGCGCTTCCTGTGGTTCTCGGCGGTCACGCTGCCGCCCAGCTTGCGCACCACATTCACCACCAGGAACAGGCCGAGTCCGCCGCCGGCGCGGCCCTTGCTCGATTGATAGGGTTTGCCGAGCTGCGCCAGCATCTCCGGCGCGAAGCCCGGGCCGCGGTCGGAGATCGACAGCACGAGATTGTCGCCCTCGCGCTCGGACAGTAACTCGACCCACTCCCGCGAGACTTCGTAGGCGTTGTCGAGCACGTTGAAGATGACCTGCTTCAGCGCGACGTCCGAGACGATCGCGACGTCCTCGCCAAACGTGTTGACGAAATAGAGCGTGCGCGCCGAACGGGCGTTGCGCCATTCGTCGACCAGCGCGGTGACGAACGCCGTCACCGTCGTCGGCGAGGAGCCTTCGCCGCGGGCTTCGCCGGCCGATACCAGGATGCCCGTCACGATCGACTTGCAGCGCTGCAGCGAGGTTTCCATTTCCGCGAGATCCTCGGCGAGCTCCTGCTTGGCGGCAAGGTCGGGCATGCGGCGCCAGTCGCTGAGGATGACCGAGAGCGAGGCCAGCGGCGTGCCGAGCTCGTGGGCCGCGCCGGAGGCCAGGAGGCCCATGCGGACGATGTGATCCTGCTCGGCCGCATGCTGGCGCAGTGCCGCCAGATGCGCGTCACGGTCGCGCAAATTCCTGTTGATGCGGGTCACGAACACCACTAGCAGCACGGCGTTGAGCGCGAAGCCAAGCAGCATGCCGGCGACGGTGAGCGTATAGGTTTCGCTGAGCGGATTCGGCGGCAGGTCGAGGGGCCGGTAGGCCAAGGTAAGCCAGACGAAGCATGCGCAGGTCAGCGCCACCAGCGACCAGGTCGATCGGGCGTCGAGCAGCACGGCAGCCAGCGTCACCTGCAGCAGGAACAGCGAGGTGAAGGGATTGGTGGCGCCGCCGCTGAGGTAAAGCTGCGCGGTCAGCGCGGCGACATCGAGCATCAAGGCGACCAGCAGCTCGTTGCTGGAGATCGCGGCCCTATGGCGCACCCAGACCAGGCTCGAGACATTGAGCAGCACCAGCGCGCCGATCACCGCGCCCATCCGCTCCAGCGGCAGCGGGATGCCGAGCCAGAAATGCACGCTGCCGATGGTCACGATCTGGCCGACCACTGCGGTCCAGCGCAGCTGGATCAGCAGCGCCATGTTCTTGCGGTTGGTCTCGTCGTCCGTCGGCGCATTGCCGATCAGCTCGCTGCGCGTATCCGCGTGCGCTTGCAGTGTGACGGCCAGTCCGCCAGTTTGGGCGAGCGACTGCCTTACTCCGTCGTCAGGCCTGTTCGACGATCGTTCCAGCATCTGATCCCGTCCTGCGGGCGGCGGCATCGGGGCCGCCGGCCGGTTCGTGGACGAAGCGCCTGCGGCGGAACAGCCCGCCGCCGAATGTGACGAAAAGTTTACCCGCCAGCATGAAGGCCAGGGCAAACCACGTCAGCGCATAGATCAGGTGGTTATTGGGAAAGCGGATCACGGTCAATCCGCCGATGGGGCCGCCGGCGGTTTGTGATCCGGCGTCGGCATCGACGAAAAAGGGTGCGACCTCGTGGAGGTCGCGCGCCGCCGCGATCGCAGCGACATCCCGCGAGTACCAGCGATTGTGCTGGGGGACGTTGTCGCGGAGGAAACCGCCCTTCGGCTCCGTGATGCGCAGGAGGCCGGTGATCGCGACCTGGCCCTCGGGATTGCCGGCCTGGCGCGTCGATGCGTCGCGCCGCTCGGTCGGCACGAAGCCGCGGTTGACCAGGACCAGGGTGCCGTCGCCGCGCCGAAGCGGCGTCAGCACCCAATAGCCGGGGCCTTCCTCGGTGACGGCCTGAACCAGCGTCTCGCGGTCATGGAGGAAGCGGCCGGTGACGCTGACATGCCTGTATTCGTCGCTCGCGGCGGTGATTGAGGGCCACGCCGCGGGCGCGGGGATCGGCTGGGCCGGGGCATGGACGCGCTGCTCGACGCGATCGATCAGCGCCAGCTTCCAGGCGCGACGCTCGATCTGCCAGACGCCGAGCGCGACCAGAACTGCAAAGGCCGTGAGCGAGAGGACCGTGAGCCACAGGCGCGGACGCGCAGTTTTGCCGCGCGTCCGGTCTGCCTTGCTCGTCACGGTCCCAGTCTTGCTCACGTCAGGCTGTCGCTCACTTCATCCCGCTCATCTGGTGGATGGGCATCATGTTGCTATTGAGGTGGCTCATCACCCACAGCGAACCGGACAGCGCAATCACCACCATGACGATGGTGAAGATCAGCGCCATCATGCTCCAGCCGTTCTCCGACGTCGTGTTCATGTGCAGGAAGTAGATCATGTGCACGACGATCTGCACGACCGCGAAGGCCATGATGACGAGCGCGGTGATCTGCTTGCTCGGAAGCACGCCGCTGATCACCAGCCAGAACGGGACCGCGGTCAGCACGACCGAAAGCACGAAGCCGAGCATGTAGCCCGAGAACGTGCTGTGGGCGTGGCTGTCGCCGTGGTGATGGTCGTGCGCGCCGGCAGCGTGAGTATCGGTGTTCATCGCAGAACTCCCAGGAGATAGACGAAGGTGAAGACGCCGATCCAGACCACGTCGAGGAAGTGCCAGAACATCGACAGGCACATCAGGCGGCGGCGGTTGGCCTCGATCAGGCCGAATTTCCCGACCTGCACCATCAGGGTCACCAGCCAGATCAGGCCGCAGCTGACGTGCAGGCCGTGGGTGCCGACCAGGGTGAAGAAGGCGGACAGGAAGGCGCTGCGCTGAGGGGTAGCGCCTTCGTGGATCATGTGGGCGAACTCGGTGAGCTCGATGCCGATGAACGCGGCGCCGAACAGGCCGGTGATCGCCAGCCAGATCTGCGTCTGCGCGATCTTGTTCTGCTGCATCGTCAGCATGGCAAAACCGTACGTGATCGACGACAGCAGCAGCATCGAGGTGTTCACCGCGACCAGGTTCAGGTCGAACAGGTCCTTCGGCGCGGGTCCGGCGGCGTAATTGCCGCCGAGCACGCCGAAGGTGGCGAACAGGATCGCGAAGATGAGGCAGTCGCTCATCAGGTAGATCCAGAAGCCGAGCGAGGTGCTGTAGCCTTCCGGATGCGGATGTTCGTCGGCGAGATAGAACAGCGGCTCGCCGGCTTGCGCGGGATTGACAGCGATGGTCATTTACTTGGCTCCGGCGAGCAGTTTGGTGCGCGCGTCCTCGGTCCGGATGACGTCTTCAGCCGGAATGTCGAAGTCGCGGTGATAGTTGAAGGTGTGACCGATACCGACGGCGAGCATCGCGACAAAGCTCGCGGCCGCCAGCCACCACATGTACCAGATCAGGCCGAAACCCATCGCGGTGGCGAGGCCGGCGAGGATGACGCCGGTGCCGGTGCTGCTCGGCATGTGGATCGGCTTGAACCCGGTGAGCGGGCGCTGGTAGCCGCGCTTCTTCATGTCCCACCACGCGTCATTGTCGTGAACGACGGGGGTGAAGGCGAAGTTGTAGTCCGGCGGTGGCGAGGAGGTCGCCCATTCCAGCGTGCGCGCGTCCCAGGGATCGCCGGTGACGTCCTTGAGTTGCTCGCGCTTGAGCAGGCTCACCGCGAACTGCATCAGCATCGAGAGGATGCCGATGAAGACGAACAGGGCACCGATCGCGGCGACGACGAACCAGATCTGCAGGGACGGATCGTCGAACACGCGCAGGCGGCGGGTCACGCCCATCAGGCCGAGCACATAGAGCGGCATGAAGGCCAGGTAGAACCCGGTGACCCAGAACCAGAACGACATCTTGCCCCAGAACGGATCGAGCTTGAAGCCGAACGCCTTCGGGAACCAGTAGTTGATGCCGGCGAAGGCGCCGAACACCACGCCGCCGATGATCACGTTGTGGAAGTGCGCGATCAGGAACAGGCTGTTGTGCAGCACGAAGTCGGCCGGCGGCACCGCGAGCAGCACGCCGGTCATGCCGCCGATCACGAAGGTCAGCATGAAGGCGATCGTCCACATCATCGGCAGCTCGTAGCGGATGCGGCCGCGATACATCGTGAACAGCCAGTTGAACATCTTCGCGCCCGTCGGGATCGAGATGATCATCGTGGTGATGCCGAAGAACGAGTTGACGCTGGCGCCCGAGCCCATCGTGAAGAAGTGGTGCAGCCAGACCAGGTACGACAGGATGGTGATGACGACGGTGGCGTAGACCATCGAGGTGTAGCCGAACAAGCGCTTGCCGGAGAAGGTCGAGGTGACTTCCGAGAAGATGCCGAAGGCCGGGAGAACCAGGATGTAGACTTCGGGGTGGCCCCAGATCCAGATCAGGTTCACGTACATCATCGGGCTGCCGCCGAAATCGTTGGTGAAGAAGTTGGTGCCGACGTAGCGGTCGAGCGAGAGCAGCGCGAGCACGACGGTCAGGACCGGGAAAGAGGCGACGATCAGGATGTTGGTGCAGAGCGAGGTCCAGGTGAACACCGGCATCTTCATCATGGTCATGCCCGGGCAGCGCAGCTTGACGATGGTGCAGATCAAGTTGATGCCGGATAAGGTCGTTCCGACGCCGGCGACCTGCAGCGCCCAGATGTAATAATCGACGCCGACGTCAGGACTGTAGCCGATGTTGGACAGCGGCGGATAAGCCAGCCAGCCGGTGCGGGCGAACTCGCCGATGAACAGCGAGGCCATCACCAGCACCGCGCCGCCGACCGTCATCCAGAAGCTGAAATTGTTCAGGAACGGGAACGACACGTCGCGGGCGCCGATCTGCAGCGGCACCACGTAGTTCATCAGGCCCGTGACGAGCGGCATCGCCACGAAGAAGATCATGATCACGCCGTGGGCGGTGAAGACCTGGTCGTAGTGATGGGCGTTGAGATAGCCTTCGGAGCCGCCAAAGGCCAGCATCTGCTGGCCGCGCATCATCAACGCGTCGGCGAAGCCGCGCAGCAGCATCACGATGCCGAGGATCATGTACATGATGCCGATGCGCTTGTGGTCCACCGTGGTGAACCATTCGCGCCAGAGGTAGCCCCAGAGGCGGAAATAGGTGAGGCCGCCGAGCAGCGCGGCGCCGCCGAGCGCGACCACCACGAAGGTGCCGACGACGATCGGCTCGTGCAGCGGCAGCGATTCGAGGCCGAGCCGGCCGAAGATGAGCTTGAGAAGATCAGGAGACATGCGCGTTCTCTTTAGGAGTCTGACTTCGGACGCTGTCCGAGGAAGAAGGACGAGGACTTCAGCGGCGTGAAGGTGGGCCGCTTCAGGCCGGCGCCGGTGAGCGGCGCGATGTCGGTCGGAGCCTTGATCGATGCCGTGGTCTGGCCCTGGGGCGCATCCGGCGTGCAGGTGCCGGCGACGAAGGTCGGCTCGGGCCCGAGCGGGGTGCCGCGGCGGGCGTACTTGTCGTAAGTGAGCGGCAGGGTGTTGTTCAGACCCTCATGGCCGCGACCGCCCGTGGCGTCGATCGCCATCATCTCGCTCTGGCACATCTTGCCGGTCTCGACGCACATGTTGAGGATCAGGCGGTAGAGATCGGAATCGACCGTGCCCCAGCGCCGCACCGGCTCGTTCTGGGTGGGCTTTTCGAGCTGGAGATATTCCGCCCGGCCAAGCGAGCCGCCGGCGGACTTGGCCTGCGCTATCCAGGCGTCAAAGCCCTTGTCATCGAGGCCCTGGAAGTTGAAGTGCATGCCGGAGAAGCCGGCGCCGCTGTAGTTGGCGGAGAAGCCCTTGTAGGTGCCGGCGTGGTTCACGACCGCGTGGAGCTTGGTCTCCATGCCCGGCATCGCGTAGATCTGGCCGGCGAGCGCGGGGATGTAGAACGAGTTCATCACCGAGGACGCCGTGATGCGGAAGTTGATCGGACGATCGACGGGAGCGGCGAGGTCGTTGACGGTGGCGATGCCGTAGTCCGGATAGATGAAGAGCCACTTCCAGTCGAGCGCGACGACATCGACCTCGAGCGGGGCCCTGGACCGGTCCACGGCCTGCTCCGCCTTGATGCGGCCGAGGGTGCGATAGGGGTCGAGCAGATGCGTGCCCATCCAGGTCAGCGCGCCCAAGCAGACGATGATCAGCAGCGGCGCCGACCAGATCACCAGCTCGAGCTTGGTCGAGTGATCCCATTCCGGCTCGTAGCGTGCCGAGGTGTTGGACTGGCGGTAGCGCCAGGCGAACAGCACCGTCAGCGCCATCACGGGGATGACGATCAGGAGCATTAGGACGGTGGAGATGATGACGAGGTCGCGCTGCTGCGCAGCGATGTCGCCGGCGGGTGCCAGCACGATGTAGTTGCAGCCACTGAGCGCAACCGCCAAGGGTAGTAGCGCCAGGATCTTGAGACGAGACACGGGCCGAGCCTTTGAGAATGAGTTTCCTTTGCGGGGCCAACGGGTAGCTGCGACGCAGCAATCAGGACATTGGACAATTTGTCCAATGTTGCAGTGCGGAAGGTTGGGCCAGACAGGGTCGGATTGCCCGGCTCCCCGCCGGGCCGTCGGTTTTGGTTTTCAGGACGTTAAGGGCGCACGAATGGCGACGGCACAAACCCCCGCAATGGCAGACCTCCACTCGGGCGAGCACGGCCACGACCAAGCCAGTCCCGGCGAGATCGCCATCGGCGTCATCATCGGGCGCACCTCGGAATTCTTCGACTTCTTCGTGTTCGCGATCGCCTCGGTGATCGTGTTCCCGCGCCTGGTGTTCCCGTTCACGAGCGAGCTGACCGGCACCCTCTATTCCTTCATGATCTTCGCGCTGGCGTTCCTGGCCCGTCCGATCGGCACCGTCATCTTCATGACGATCGACCGGGAGTACGGCAAGACGGCCAAGCTGGTCTCGGCGCTGTTCCTGCTCGGCACCGCCACCGTCGCGCTCGCCTTCCTGCCCGGCTATCACGACATCGGCGTTGCCGCGATCTGGCTGCTGGCGCTGGCGCGCATCGCGCAGGGTCTGGCCTGGGGCGGCGCCTGGGACGGCATGGCTTCGCTGCTGGCGCTGAACGCGCCGGCGTCCCAGCGCGGCTGGTACGCGATGGTGCCGCAGCTCGGCGCTCCGCTCGGGCTGATCGTGGCGAGCGCGCTGTTCGCCTATTTCGCCGGCAACCTCTCGGCCGACGATTTCTTCGACTGGGGCTGGCGCTATCCCTTCTTCGTTGCGTTTGCCATCAACGTCGTGGCGCTGTTCGCGCGCCTGCGCATGGTGACGACGGAAGAATATGCCTCGCTGTTCGAGACCCGCGAATTGCAGCCCTCGCGCATCTCCGACACTGTCGCGCGCGAAGGCCACAACATCATGCTGGGCGCATTCGCGCCGCTGGCGAGCTTCGCGCTGTTCCACATGGTCACCGTGTTTCCGCTGTCCTGGGTGTTCCTCTTCACCCGCGAGAGCCCGGTGCGCTTCCTGATCATCGAGATCGTCGCCGCCGTGTTCGGCGTCGCCGCGATCGTGGCCTCCGGCATCATCGCCGACCGCGTCGGCCGCAAGTCGCTGCTGATGGGATCGGCGATCGCGATCGCGATCTACAGCGGCTTCGCCCCGCAGTTGCTCGATGCCGGCGCTTTCGGCGAGACCATCTACATGGTGATCGGCTTCATCCTGCTGGGCCTCTCCTTCGGCCAGTCCTCGGGTGCGATCGCCTCGAACTTCAAGCAGGCGTATCGCTACACGGCATCGGCGCTGACCTCTGACATGGCCTGGCTGTTCGGCGCCGGCTTCGCTCCGCTCGTCGCGCTGCTGCTCGCCACCAATCTCGGCGTGATCGCTTCGGGTGCGTATCTGCTCTCCGGCGCGTTCTGGACCCTGCTCGCGCTCTGGCTCAGCGGCCAGCGCGAGGCGGGCGATATGGACGCGGGCGGTTAAAGCTCAGACAATCTCGGTGTCGTCCTGGCGAAAGCCGGGAGGGCCCGCTACCCCGACTGTTCATTGTCGACGCGCGCTGGGGCTACCAGCGTGCCCGCCAGGGTCCTGCGGCTATGGGGCCCGGATCGGCGCGCGATTTCCGCGCGCTTGTCCCCCGGGATGACGGCGGAATTTGCGAAGCTAGCGCAGCCTCAATCCGCCACGATCTTCACGCGATCCCGCACCTTCACCTGGGCGGTGCGATCGAGGCCGTTGAGCACGCGGAAGCGTTCGGCGGGGTGATCGACGCCGGCCATGCGGTGGGAAAGCGATTCCACGGTGTCGCCGGGCTGCACGGTGATGACCTTGATGCGCAGCGGACGCGCGGCCTGGATCTCCTCGAGCGTCAGGCGGCGGAATGAGTTGACGGTCTCGCGGGCGTTGCGTTCGCTCTCGGTCGACTTCTGTCGCGTCGCGAAGATGAAGCGGTAGACGTCGCTGCCGAAGCGCAGCGCATAGACCTTGAACTGCCACTGGTCGCCCTTGGCGGTGGCGGACGCGGCCGGGAAGCCGTTGATGGTGATATCCTCGGTCGAGGCCTTCTCGACGCCTTCCATCCAGCCGGAATTGAGGTAATCACCGAGCGACTGCTCGCCCGGCACGCGCACGACGTCGAACCGCATCGCCTGCGAGCCGCCGTCGCGCACGCCGATCACGGCCTGCGCGGTGTTGTCGAGCGTGAAATTTTCAGGCGCCTGGAAGGTGAAGCCGAGTTTCGGATGCAGGAATCTCCGGCCCCGGACAAAGCCTTCGCTGGGGTCTTCGCCATAGACGAGGTTGTCGATCGCGGCGAGATAGCTCTCGCGGTCGCGCTCGGCGCCCTCGGGCGCGGCGTATTGCCGTGCGATGTTCTGCGCATTCTGCACGCGCTCCGGCGTTGCCGGATGCGATGAGGTGAAATCCTGCGCGCGCGGATCGAGCGAGCTCTTGCCGGCCTTGAGCTCGGCATTGCGCTCCATCGCCGAGAGGAAGCGCGCTGCACCATAGGGATCGAAATGCGCTTTGGCGGAGATGCCGACGCCGACGCCGTCTGCCTCGAACTCCTGGTTGCGCGAAAAACTCGCCATGGTGAGCTTGGTCTTGGCGAGCGCGAGCGCGGTGAGGTCGGGATCGTTGCTCATGTCGGTGACGACACGGGTGACGATGGCGGCCTGGCGCGCCTGGTCCTCGCGCATCGCGGCGTGCTTCGACAGTACATGCGCCATCTCGTGGCTGAGCACGGAGGACAATTCCGAGGTGTCGCTCGCCAGCGCAAGAAGACCGCGCGTGACGTAGAGCTGGCCGTTGGGGAGCGCGAAGGCGTTGACCGCGCCGGAATTGAGAATGGTGACCTTGTAGCCCTGGTCGGGGCGGTCGGATGCTGCGACGAGCCGGTCGACGGTCTTGCTGACGAGGGATTCGAGCCTGGGGTCGTCATAGGCGCCGCCATAGCTCGCCAGGATGCGCTCGTGCTCCTTCTCGGTGGCGGGGGTCTGCGCGACCGCAGGCTTCGGCTTGGGTATCGCCACGGTGGGCGGGGCGGCGGCGGTCTGGAACCGGCTCATGTCACCGCAGCCGGCGAGAAGCCCGCCCAGCGCAAGGCAAAGCGCGGCCGGCGCGGCCCGCAGGCGGCGGCAATCACCAAGTCCGTGCCGTTCTAGCACCCCATTCACGTCGCTTAACCCGTGCCCAGCCGTTAAGGCCTTACCCCAGTAGGCTCATTTGCGCCCAGCAATTCAACCTGTCCCAAGAGACGCACATCGATCCGCGGCCCTGTCGTCCCCTCAACCCAGCCCCTGACCCGAATACGTCGATACTCCAGGGACTTAAGGGCAATCCCGGCGCTTTCGAACACCGGTAGCGCGCGCTTTGAAATAGTCACGGCAAAGCCGCGTGTCCAGTTTCGTCCGAAGTTGAGGTAGGTCATTGCCCCAGCCTGCCGGACCGACAGGACTTTGCCCTCGACCACCATGAAGCGCCCGATCCCTGCCAAAATATCCGCGTTTTTTATGGCCAATGGGTCAGCCCAATTGCCCATTTTTTGGCGCCTGGCCTGCGCCTCCGACGTCATCAGCGCGGCCGCGCAGTCCTTGTCGCCGATCTCGGCGGAGACGATGGCCTCGCCCTGGGCCAGCAGCGTGGCCTGGACCGAGCTGTCGCTTTCGCCGATGAAGATCAGCGCGCCCTGGCGGCCGTAGCGGTCGGGTGAGTCGTCGCCGCTTCGCAGCGTCACGTCACGGCGGGCGAGCAGTGACGTCAGCGTCTGCTTCATCGTCGCGGTCGGCTCGATTCCGGCGAGGCGGATCTCGCGACCGTCGTCGAGGCGCACGCTGCGTCCATCGACGATGGCGGCGACGCGGCCCTCTCCCATGGATTCGAATTGGCACGGCGTGGCGAGCGCGGTGTGATCCGCGAGGAGAAGAAATGCTGCGATGAGGTGGAGGCGTCGCGTCACGTGACCCGTAAAGGTTGCATTGCGTGCTACTCATAGCTCATACGTAGTGAGGCGAAAAGAGGCTTCGTCATGCTCCGTCATTGCGAGCGCGGCGAGGCAATCCAGACTGCCTCTGCGGAAAGACTCTGGATTGCTCCGCGCGGAGCCTGTCATCGGACCGCGCTTTCGCGCGGACCCGTTGGCTCGCAATAACGGAGCGGAAACGTCTTGCCCTACGCCACCATTCCGTTTTGCGGAAAACATGCGCGCCAATCCTACGCTGCAGCAGCGCCATGCTTGCTGCCCTCCCGCGCATGCGGCATGATCGTGGCAACAGCAATAACCAAGCCGCCATCAGAGCACGGCGCGATAAGGGAGGTCTCTTTCGATGAAGCATGTTTTGTCCGGCATTTTTGCCGCCGCTTTTGCCCTGAGTGCGAGCGCCGCGCAGGCCCAGGACAAGCCGCCACTCAAGATCGGCGGCATCCTCGACATGTCGAGCCTGTATGCCGACATCACCGGTCCCGGCAGCGAGACCGCGGCGAAGATGGCCGTTGAGGATTTCGGCGGCGAGGTGCTGGGACGCAAGATCCAGGTGCTGGCGGCCGACCATCTCAACAAGGCCGATCTCTCCGGCAACATCGCCCGCGACATGCTCGACAATCAGGGCGTCGAGATGATCTACGACGTCGCGGCGTCCGCGACCGCGCTCGCGGCCGGCGAGATCGCGAAAGCTCGCAACAAGATCATCATGTTCAACGGACCGGGCTCGATCCGTCTCTCCAACGAGGCCTGCGGCCCCTATACCGTGCACTACGTGTTCGACACGTTCGGTCAGGCCAACGTCACCGGCCTTGCCGCCGTGAAATCCGGGCTCGACACCTGGTTCTTCCTCACCGCCGATTACGCCTTCGGCCAGGATCTGGAGAAGGACACCAGCAACGTCGTGAGCAAGACGGGAGGCAAGGTGCTCGGCAGCGTGCGCCATCCGCTCAACACGTCGGATTTTTCGTCATTCCTGCTCCAGGCTCAGTCCTCCAAAGCCAAGGTGATCGGGCTGGCGAACGCCGGTGGTGACACCGTCAACGCCATCAAGCAGGCGGCCGAGTTCGGCATCACCAAGGGTGGCCAGAAGGTCTCGCCGCTGCTCGCCTTCGTCACCGACATCGACTCGATCGGGCTGGAGACCGCGCAGGGCCTGCTGCTGGCGGAAGCGTTCTACTGGGACATGAACGACGAGACGCGTGCGTTCTCGAAGCGCTTCATGGAGCGGGTCAAGCGGCCGCCGACCTCGGCGCAGGCCGGTGTGTATTCTTCCGTGACCCATTACCTCAAGGCCGTGAAGGCGGCCGGCACGACCGATGCCGCCGCGGTCATGAAGGTGATGAAGGAGACGCCGATCAACGACTTCTTCGCCAAGAACGGCAAGATCCGCGAGGACGGCCGCATGATCCACGACATGTACCTGTTCGAGGTGAAGAAGCCGTCGGAATCCAAGGGCCGCTGGGACGACTACAAGCTGCTCGCCACCGTGCCCGGCGGCGAGGCGTTCCAGTCGCTGGAGCAGTCGCGCTGCCCGCTGGTGAAGAAGTGACGGCATGACGTAAGTCACGACGTCATTGCGAGGAGCTCTTGCGACGAAGCAATCCAGACTGCATCCGCGGAAAGACTCTGGATTGCTTCACTCCGCTCGCAATGACGGTGCGCTGAGAGCTTGGTCAAATAACGAGAGGAAGGCGTCCCATGAACGAGATGGTTCTACAGAGGCTCGAAGGCGGGCTGCTCACCATCACCATGAACCGGCCCGAGCGGAAGAACGCGCTCAACCCCGACATGGTGCGCGGGCTGGTGGACGCGGCGCGCCGCGCCGCCGACGATCCTGATGTGCGCGCGGTGCTGTTCAAGGGCGCCGGCGGCTCGTTCTGCGTCGGCGGTGACGTCAAGTCGATGGCGGAGGGCCGCGCGCCGCTGCCGTTCGAGCAGAAGCTTGCGAATCTGCGCCGCGGCATGGAGGTCTCGCGCATCCTGCACCAGATGCCGAAACCTGTGGTGGCGCAGCTCGACGGCGCGGCGGCCGGCGCGGGCCTGTCGATGGCGCTGTCCTGCGACCTCCGCATCGCCTCTGAATCCTGCAAGATCACGACCGCCTTTGCAAAAGTCGGTTTCTCCGGCGACTATGGCGGTACCTATTTCCTCACCCAGCTGCTCGGTAGCGCGCGGGCGCGCGAGCTGTATCTGATGTCGCCTGTGCTGACCGCGAAGGAGGCGCAGGCCATCGGCATGGTGACGAAGGTCGTCCCCGACGCCGAGATCGATGCGGCCGCGCGCGAGGTCGCGCTGTCGCTGGCGCAAGGACCGTCGATAGCGCTCGGCTACATCAAGCGCAACATCAACAATGCCGAGCATCTGGCGCTGGAGGACTGCTTCGACGGCGAGGCGATCCACCACACCCGCTGCGGCGATACCGCCGATCACAAGGAGGCCGCAAAAGCCTTCGTTGAGAAGCGCAATCCCGCCTTCAGGGGCGAGTGACGATGGCGTCCTATATGCGCTTGCGGCAGATCTGCCTGGTCGCACCGCAGCTCGAGCCCGTGATCTCCGACATCGCCCGGATCATGGGCCTCGCCGTCTGCTATCGCGACGGCAATGTCGCCAAATACGGCCTGGAGAACGCGCTGCTCCCGGTTGACACGATTCTGCTGGAGGTGGTGGCGCCGTTCAAGGACGGCACCACGGCCGGCCGCTTCATCGAGAAGACCGGCGGCCGCGGCGGCTACATGGCGATCTTCTGCTGCGATGATCCCGACGCGTGCGGGCGCAATGCCAATGCGCTCGGCGTGCGCACCGCCAACGTCATCGACCACGCGCCCTATCACGGCGTGCAGCTCCACCCGCGGGACTGCCGTGCCGCCTTCATCGAGTTCAATCACACCGACGGCAGCGATGATGTCCTCGGGCCGTATCCGCCGGCGGGGCCGGACTGGCAGAAGTTCATCCGCACGGACGTGACGCGGGCGTTGACGGCGGTGGAGATGCAGAGCCCGGATCCGCAGGGGCTGGCGGAGCACTGGGGCAAGATCATCGGGATTGCGCCGAACCCCCAAGCCGAACTGGAGCTGCCCAATGCAACCTTCCGCTTCGTGAAGGGCGGCAGCGAAATCATGAGCGCGCTGGAGTTTCGCGTGGCTGACGTAGCGCAGGTGCTGCATACCGCCAAAGCCAAGGGGCTCGCGGTGGCGGGCAATGAGTTTCTGCTCGGCGGGGTGACGTTTCGCGTGAGTTGATCTGCTTCTTTGTTATCCGTCACCCTGAGGTGCTCGCCTCTTCGGCGAGCCTCGAAGGGCGACGGCCACCGGCGGGGGCCGTTCATCCTTCGAGGCTCTCCGCACGCTGCGGCGCACCGTGCAGATCGCACCTCAGGATGACGGGTGGACGTGCGGCGGTTCAAGGAAGAAGGGAGTCACCTCCCCTTGAAATTCGCCGCGCGCCGCTCTTCCGTGGCCTTGACGCCCTCCTTGAAATCTTCCGTCGCGCGCAGGCGGGTCTGCTCGGCGAGTTCGTGATTGGTCGCGGCCATGACGCGGTCGGCGAGGCCGTTGCGCAACGTGGCGCGGGTCGAGAGCAGGCCGAGCGGGGAGCATTCGGCGATCTCGCCGGCGAGCTTCATCGCGGCCGACTTCACCTGGTCCTGCGGCACCAGCTCGTTGGCGAGGCCCCACTTGTAGGCCTCTTCGCCGGTGACGCGGCGGCTGGTGTAGAACATCAGCTCGGCGTTGTTCTTGCCGATCAGCTCGGGCAGCGTCACGGTCAGGCCGAAGCCGGGATGGAATCCGAGCTTGGTGAAATTCGCGGAGAAGCGCGCTTCCGGGCAGGTGACTCGGAAGTCGGCCGACACTGCGAGCCCCAGGCCGCCGCCAATGGCGGCGCCCTGCACGGCCGCAACGATCGGCTTCTTGGCCCGGAAGATGCGCACGGCCTGGATGTAGAGATGGCTGATCGGCCCGAGATTGTCGGCCGGATCGCCTTTCCTGGCCTGCTCGGCCTCGCGTGCTTCCTGCGCCTGCCGCGCCGGGTCGCCGAAATTGGCGCCGGCGCAGAACGCCTTGCCCTGCGCCGACAGGACGGAGGCGCGGATCTCTATGTCGCGGTCGAATTCGTCGAGCGCGTCCGCGATCTGGTTGATCAGCGCGATGTCGAAGAAGTTCAGCGGCGGCCTTCGGATCTCGATGGTGCCGACATGCCCGACCTTCTCGACGCCGATGTCTTTATACGTGCTCATTTGGCCTCCTGTATCTCGATCTGTCAGTAAGCGAAGAACCACCTCTCCCTACGGGAGAGGTGGACGGAGTACGCGGCCGGCGTCTCGGTCGCATCTAGCGCAGACCAAGTCCACGCGCGATGATGCCGCGCAGCACCTCGGTGGTGCCGCCCTGGATGGTGAGCTTCGGTGCGGTCTTGATCGCGAAGTCGAGCTGCCGCTCCAAGGTCTCGCGATTGGTCGCGGTCTCCTCGACGAAGGCGGCGAGGTCGCGCACACGGTGCGGCAGCTGCTGCTCCCAGACCGTGCCGATGTCCTTGACGATGGACGCTTCGACCACCGGCTCCTTGCCGGCCTGCAGCATGCCGGCCACCGACACCGACATGCGCCGCATGGTGTGGAGCTGCGCAACGAGCCGGCCGATGCCTTCGGCGCTGCGCGTGTCCGGATTGGGACCGACTGCGCGCACCAGCTCGGTCAGCACGTAGTAGGTCTCGAGGAAGCGCTCGGGGCCCGAGCGCTCATAGGCCAGCTCGCTCGTCGCCTGCTTCCAGGCGCCGTCGACTTCGCCGAGCACGTGATCGTCCGGGATGAAGTGATCGGTGAAGACGACCTCGTTGAACTCGTATTGCCCTGTGATCTGGCTGATCGGATTCACCTTGATGCCGGGCTGCTTCATCTTGACCAGGAACTGGGTGAGGCCGTGACGGCGGTTCTCCCTGGTCGGCGGCGAGGTCCGGAAGATCGCGATCATGTAGTCGGCGATGTGTGCCGACGAGGTCCAGATCTTGGTGCCGTTGATGAGATAGCCGCCGTCGGTCTTGGTCGCGCGCGTCTTTGCGGCGAACAGGTCGGACCCGGAGTTCGGCTCGCTCATGCCGATGGCAAAGCAGATCTCGCCGCGGCAGATCCGCGGCAAGATCTCCATCTTGATGTGCTCGGGTGCGTATTTCAGCAGCACCGGCCCGCTCTGGCGATCGGCGACGAAGAAGCGCCGCGTCGGCGCATTGGCGACGCGCATCTCCTCGGTCACCACGTAGCGTTCAAGGAATGAGCGCTCCTGGCCGCCATATTTTTTGGGCCAGGTCATGCCGAGCCAGCCTTTGGCGCCGACCCGGCGGGAAAATTCCGGCGCGTCGGTGTCTTCGCGGTTGGGCTTGTTCGGATCGAAGGTGCCGGCGGCGATCTCTTCGGCGAGAAAGGCGCGCACTTCCTTGCGCAGCTGCTCGCACTTTTCGGGCAGGCGGATCGGATCGAAACGGAGGGCAGCGGTCATTGTTGTCTCGTCTCCTGATCAGCGCGACGCCACGAGCGGCCACAATTCATCGGCGCCTCTCGTGGCAACGAGCTTGCCGAGCTCGACGGCCCAATGGCTTTCCGAGCCGAAATCGTCACGCCAGGCCAGCGCGCGCAGTGAGTAGCGATGCAGGATGTGCTCCATGGTGAAGCCGATCGCGCCATGCACCTGATGCGCGATGCCGCCGCCTTTTTCGGCGGCTTCCGCGCAGCGGATCTTGGCGGAGGCAGCTTCGAGATAGATCTCGTCGTCGAAAGATTTTGCATTCGCGATGGCATCGGCGGCCGAGGTCGCGGCCGCGAGCGCCGCCGCAGACTCGCCGGCAAGACGCGCGAGGTTGTGCTGCACCGCCTGGAATTTCGAGATCTTTTTCTCGAAGGCGACGCGCTCGTTGGAGTAGCGCACCGAGATGTCGAGCATCGATTCCAGCGCGCCGGCGATCTGAAGGCTGCGCGCGACGCCGCCCATCAGCATCAGATTGGTCTGGTCGAAGCTCTTGGGCGCCGGCCCCGTCGAGAGGGGCTGCACCTTGTCGAGCGTCACGGTGTCGCTGTGGTCGTAGCCGACATTGAGCCCGGCTTCGATCCGCGTCTTGGTCGCGTCGACCAGCGCGATGACCGCGCCATCCTTGCCGTGCGCCAGCACAGCAAAATGCTTCGCCGCTTTGGCAAAGGGCACGCCGCGGGCGCGGCCGGAGAGCGCGCCATCGGCATCGAGGATGATGCGATCCTTCGGGCTCGCCGGCACGACGGTCATCTCGCCCTCGGGCGAAGCGATCTTCGCCTGTGCGAGCAGCCAGCCGGCGAGCATGGTCTCGGCGAGGGGAACCGCGACCGCGAAGCGGCCGGCAGCGTTCAGCAGCGCAAAGCCGTCGGCGAGGCTCGCGCCGGAGCCGCCGAGATCGTCGGGCACCCACGCCAGCGGCAGGCCGGCCTCGCTCAGCGCCTGCCACAGCGGCGCCTGCCAGGAATTATTCTTGTCGTTGTTGATGGTTTGCGGATCGGCGAGATCGGCGAAGATTTTCTCCGCGGTCTCGACGACGATATTGTCACTCTCCGCCACAGCGTTCCCCGTGTTTTGCCGTTGGCGCGTCGGGCCTGATGAGCCGGCGCGCAGGTTCTTCTTGCGCCCGATGATCGGAAAAAGCCATGGCCCTGACAAGCGTTGATCGCAGGCCCATCTGCGGCGCCGGCATGGGGCAAGAGCCGGCTGGACTAATTCCGCTTAGCGGAGTTTGCTCGATTTGCAGGGCGCCGCAAACTCGCTAAACAGGGCGCCACACCAGATACAGGGAAGGAAATCCGGGATGGCAAAAGACGGCTTGTGCGCAATCGTGACGGGGTCCGCATCCGGACTTGGCGCGGCGACCGCGGAAATTCTCGCCCGGAGCGGAGCGCGGCTCGTCATCAACTATTCGTCGAGCCAGAAGGAGGCCGAAGCCACCGCGGAAGTCTGCCGCAAGGCGGGCGCTGCGGAGGTGCTGGTTGCGCAGGGCGACGTCTCGAAGGATGAGGATTGCCGCAAGATCGTCGCTGCAGCCAGCGGCTGGGGCCGGCTGGACATCCTCGTCAACAATGCCGGCACCACCAAGCATGTGGCGCATGCCGATCTCGACGGCTTGTCGGCTGAAGATTTTCAGCGGCTCTACGGCGTCAACACCATCGGCCCGTTCCAGATGGTGCGCGCCGCGCGTAGCCTGCTCGAAGCCGGCGCGAACGCTTCGGGGCGGCCGTCGGCGGTCGTGAACGTGTCGTCGGTTGCCGGCATCAGCGGCGTCGGCTCGTCGATCGCCTATGCCGCGAGCAAGGGCGCGCTCAACACCATGACCTTGTCGCTGTCGCGCGCGCTGGCGCCGCTGATCCGCGTCAACACGGTCTGCCCCGGCTATATCGACACGCCCTGGTTCACCAAGGGCCGCGGCGAGGCCGGCGCCAAGCAGGTGCGCGACAGCGTCGTGGCGAAGGTGCCGCTCAAGGTCGCATCATCCGCAGATGACATCGCGCAGCTCGTCTGTTTCCTGGCGATGCCGGCCTCCAGCAACATGACCGGCGAGGTCGTGCGCATGGATGCGGGCATGCATCTGGTTACCTAATTCGTCGTTGCGAGCGAAACGAAGCAATCCAGAGCGGTGACAGTCTGGATTGCCTCGTCGCAAGAGCTCCTCGCAATGACGATGTGGAGGCAGTGTGCCTTCCACCGACCCTTGGCGGGCTACCCTTTTATTACGCCGCTGGCCACCAGCCGGTGCCAGATGAACAGCACCACCACTGCGCCGACCGTGGCCATGATGAAGCCGGCGCCCTGGTCGGGGCTGTAGTGGCCGATGGCCTGGCCGACGAAGGTCGCCAGAAACGCGCCGGCGATGCCGAGGATGGTGGTGAGGATGAAGCCGCTCGGATTGTGCGGCCCCGGCGCAAGCCAGCGCGCGATGAGGCCGGCGATGAAGCCGACGATGATGATCCACAACAGGCCGCCGAAACTCATGACAGTCCTCCCCTTGCCTGGGATTCGCAGAGCGTGATCCGGAAAAGTGTGCAGCGGTTTTCCGAGCGGATCACGCTCAAACGGAACTGAAGATCTCTCCTAAATCCTGCCGGATAGCTCGTTCTCTGTCGGCAGCCTTCCGTCCGGCGTCAGGTGATCGACCACCTGCGGCAGATACTGGCTGAGACCGGAGAGCAGCTCCTCGCGCGACAGGCCGCTCTGGGCCGACAGGCTCTCGATCTGGTCCGCGCCGAGCGCATTGGCGAGATCGCCAGGTGCGATCGGCTTGTTCTCGCCCTTGCCGACCCAGGAATTCGCGGCCTCGCCGTGGCCGCTCTGCTGGAGCTGGTTGAGGAGGTCGCCGAGCCCGCCGCTCAGCACGGTCCCGGCCGCGCCACCGGCGAGCAGGCCGCCGAGGCCGCCCTTGAGCAGATCGCTGAGGCCGCCGCTGCCGCCGGGCTGCGTGGCGTTGCCCGTGTTGACCGGTGTCGGCGGCGGCAGCGGCGAGCGCTGCTGCGGGGCAGGCGCCGCGCTGGGCTGGCCGGCCGTCAGATGCTTGAATGCCTTCCACCCAAGCAGGGCAATGATCGCCATGGTCATCGGCGACATTCCGCCGGAGGATTGCTCGGAGCTTGCCGTGCTCGGGCCGCGGGGGCCGTTCTGCATGCCGTTGAGGACATCGAGTAGACCCATGTTGCTCTCCTTTGGCGTCTCGTTCGGCGAGCGCTCGCCGCTGACTGCCCCCGGGGCGAAAACATATGGGGCTCTCATGACGGTTACAAGTCGGATGCATCGCAACCAATGGGCAGGCGGCGTCGCCTCTGCTATCGAAGGCGGGACGTTAGGGAGAACGAGGTGCTTACGGATCGACCGATCGTGGTGGCCGGCGCAGGCGCCATCGGCTGTTTTGTCGGAGGCCAGCTGGCAGCGGCCGGCCGCCGCGTCGCGTTCCTGGTGCGGCCGCGGGTGAAGACCGAGATCGAGCAGTTCGGCCTGCGGCTCACCGATTTCGACGGCTCCGACAAGAAGCTCGGCGCCGGCCAGCTCGCGCTCTCGGAAGACCCTTCGATCTTCCACAGCGCCGGCATCGTGCTTGTCACGGTGAAGAGCGCCGATACCGCTGACGTCGCCGACCAGCTCGCGCAGCATGCGCCACAGGACGCCGTCATCGTCTCGCTCCAGAACGGCATCGGCAATGTCGCGGTGCTGCGCGAGCGCCTCGGCGACCGGCGCGTGCTGGCCGGCATGGTGCCGTTCAACGTGGTCGCGATGGGCGAGGGGCGCTTCCACCGCTCGAGCTCCGGCGACATCCATGTCGAAGCAGACGCGGCGAACACCGCCGGGGCGCTTTCAGTGCCCGGCCTTAACGTGCGCGCGAGCGGTGACATCACCGGGGTGCAATGGGGCAAGCTGATCATCAACCTGAACAACGCGCTCAGCGCGCTGTCCGACATGCCGCTCGCCGCGCAATTGGCAAGCCGCGACTGGCGAAGATTGTTCGCCGACCAGATGGCGGAGGGCCTGGCTGCGCTGCAGGCCGCCGGCATCACGCCGGTGTCGTCGACGCCGATCCCGATGAACTGGTCTCCGACCTTGCTGCGGCTGCCCGACCTGATCTTCAATGCGATCCTCGGACGGACCATGAAGATCGATCCCGAGGCGCGCTCCTCGATGTGGCAGGATCTGAAGCAGGGGCGCTGGACCGAGATCGACTATCTCCAGGGCGCCGTGATCGCGCTTGCGGAGCAGAACAACGTGGCCGTGCCGCTGATGCGCCGCATTGTTGCGCTGGTGAAGGAGGCCGAACGCGCCGGCAAGGGCCCGCCCGGGCTGTCGCCGCAGCAGATTCGCGGGACGGCCTGAGTGCAGGGAGGAAAGCGATGAGGCATTGTTTGATGATCGGGCTCGCGCTTGCCGCGCTCTGCGGCGCGTCGACGCTCGCCTATGCGAGGCCGCCGACCGTCATGACCTCGCCCGGCTATGACAGGCGATTGCAGGAGAGCAGGTCGCAATTGGGCGGTTCGGCGGTGGTAACGGCGCCTGCGATCGCGCCAGTGACAAAGCCCAAGCGTACGAAGAAGAAGCACCCCAATTGAGGATGGGGCGGGAAGCTCTATCCATTCGTCATTGCGAGCGCAGCGATGCGATCCAGAATCCCTCCACGGAAAGCCTCTGGATTTGCTTCGCTGCGCTCGCAATGACGGCTGTGGCTCAGCCCTTCTTCGCCGGCTTGCTCGGCGTCGGGCTGAACAGTTTCTTCAAATCGTTCAAGCTTTCCGACAGCCGTGGCCACTCGCAGGAGAACGAGCCCTTGGTGCAGGGCGCGGCCTTCGGCCGCGGGCCCGCCGCCTGGAGCACCTTCGGCCGTTCGACCGGCACCGGCACGCGCTCGGTCTCCGTTCGCAGCGCGATCTGCTGCAACTCCTGAGCCTGTTGCTCCTGCTGCTCGCGCTGCTGGCGCGCGGTGGCCTGGGCCGCTTCATTGCTGCGGCGCTGATGGGCGAGGTAGGCAGTGTAGGTTTCGTCGATCTTTCTCTGCTCCTCCGGCGTCGGGTTGGGGCCGGCGATGTCGAAGGTGCGGTCCTGGAGGAAGTCGTAATAGGTATAGCCGCCGCCCGGCTTGCGGCGGCCGGCGAACTTGGCGTTGCAATCGGCAAGCGCGGATGTCTTCTCGGCCTTGGTTGCGGCCTTCTCGGCGATATCGGCGCATTCCTCGAAGTCGATGGGCGCGCGTTTCCACCATTGCGCCTGGGCATGCGACTGCGTCAGCAGAAAAAATCCTGCTGCAGCAATGACAAGCGCCGCACGACGCGATGCAACGGCAACCGACATTTACGAGAGCATTCCTACACGACTCAACCCGAACCGAGCCGAAACCGGATTTTTGCCTCTTTATCGCCGGCTTGTCACCCATGGAACCCGGGAATTTAATGGCTGTGATGCTGACATTTTTTCTTGACGTGGCGCGGGAGTCACAGCCCCGCGGCACCTGATGCGCTTAGACTTTTATCGATCGGAAACCGAGGGGAATCTCCTGATGAGAGCGCTGGCCCGACTTGCCGCACTCGCCCTGATGCTGACGTGCGGCCATGCCTTCGCACTGGACGAAGAGGCTCCCAACCGCAAGCCGGTGAAGGCCATCGGCGACGCACGGCTCTCGGTCGGCGGGCGGGGCCTGCTGCCACTTTACCTCTCGCGCGACTGGTCGATGCCGCTGCCGGCGGTCCTGCGCGCGGTCATCGTGCTGCATGGACGCCTGCGCAACGCCGACGAATATTACATCTCGGCCAACAACGCGCAGGCCGCCGCGGGCGACGATGGCAAGAGCGCGCTGATGATCGTCCCGCAATTCCTGGCGGAGATCGATGTCGAGGCGCACAAGCTGCCTGCGGACACGCTGCGCTGGTCGCTCGAGGGCTGGGAGGGCGGCGATGCCGCGCTCGTGCCGAATCCGGTGTCGTCGTTCGAGGCGCTCGATGCGATCCTGGCAAAACTCTCGGACCGGCGCGTCTTTCCGAACCTGAAGCAGGTCGTGGTCGCCGGCCATTCCGGCGGCGGCCAGGTCGTGCAGCGCTATGCGATCGCGGGCAAGGGCGAGGCGCCGCTGCTGCGCCAGCACATCGACATCCGCTACGTCGTCGCCAATCCCTCGTCCTATGCCTACTTCAGCGCCGAGCGGCCCCTGCCGGCGGTTGCCGCGTCCTGCCCCGGCTACAACAATTGGAAATACGGCATGGGCGACCGTCCGCCCTATCTTGCGGATGCGACAGCCGCGGCACTCGAGCAGCGCTATGTCGAGCGCGAGGTGATCTACCTGCTCGGCACGCTCGACACCAATCCGAAGCATTCCGCATTGGACAAGAGCTGCATGGCCGAGGCGCAGGGGCCCACGCGCTATGCCCGCGGCCACGCCTATGCCGATGCGATGGCCAAGCGCGACCACGGCACGCCCAATCACCGGGTCTGGGATGTTGCCGGCGTCGGCCATGACGGCGACAGGATGCTGACCTCGAAATGCGGCCTCGCGGCGCTGTTCGATAGTCCCGGCTGTGGCGCCGAGCGCTGACCTTGAAGGCGCAGCTGTCGCTTTTACACTTCGCGTCGTGAGCGCCTCACCCCGAGGCGCCGCCAAGAAGACCCTTGCGCCACGAGCGCGCGGCGTGGATGAAGGAAAGGTGCGCCTTCCGGATCATGCCGACCAGGGCACGGGCGCACGCCGAATAAGAAGGGTTTAAGAATATGACGATCACGATCGCCGCGAACAGCGTGCCCAAGCCGCCGGCCGACATCATCGCGGGCTTCCGGGACGCGCCGACCTCGGTCATCTCGGACAATCTCGCCCGGCTGCCCGGGGCGGTGGGGCTCAAACCCTATCATCGCGGCGGCAAGCTGGTGGGAACGGCCTTCACCGTGCGCACCCGGCCTGGAGACAATCTCGCCATTCACCGCGCGCTCGATCTGGTCGGGCCCGGCGACGTCATCGTGGTCGACGGGGGCGGCGACGAGACGCGGGCGCTGGTCGGCGAGATCATGAAGAACATCGCACAATGGCGCAAAGCCGAAGGCTATGTGATCGACGGCGCGATCCGCGATGTCGCGGCCTTCGCGGCTGATGATTTCCCCTGCTATGCCCGCGCCGTGATCCATCGCGGCCCCTACAAGAACGGCCCCGGCGAGATCAACGTTCCTGTCACGATCGGCGGCAGCGTGATCGCGCCCGGCGATATCGTTGTCGGCGACGAGGACGGCGTGGTGTCGTTTCCAGCCTCTGGTGCCGCGGCTCTGCTGGAAGCGGTGCGTGCCCAGGTCGCACGCGAGGAGGAAACCATGAAGGCGATCCGCGAGGGCCGCTACCAGGGCTCCTACGGCAAAGCCTGATCAGGCGGGGCTTGAGCCATGGCAATGGCTGGACCGTTCGCAAGTCGGACGCGCCGACCGCGATCGAGACCCAGCACATGACGCCGCTGCTCCAGGACGGCCCCGCCTTCAAGACCTTCTTCGACAAGCAGGTCGCCTATTGGGGTAAGGTGGTGAAGGACAACAATATCAGGACGCAAGGCCCCGTCATGCCCGATGCAGGGGGCGCGCAAAACTGAGCTCATGGCCATCGGGGTCGGTGAGATGGAAATAACGTTCGCCCCATTCCGCGTCCCGCGGTGTGGTCGACGGCTGCCATCCGGCGGCGCGCGCCTGCTCAAAGGTCGCGTCGACATCGGCGACATAGAAGATGACGCGGCCCCACCAGGACCAGCACTTGTCGTCCGGCTGCGCCGTCAGGTTGAGATAGCCGGCGCCGGCACGAAAGCTGGTAAATGCCGCGGCTTCGCCACCATACAGGAGTTCGAATCCCAGTGAACGGTAGAAATGCACGGCACGCGCCATGTCATGCGTGCCGAGCGTGATGGCGCTGATGCTTTCGATCATCGGGGCTGCTCCGCCGACAGGGAATCCGGCAGTGATTGTACTGCCGCCTTGTTGAGCTTGCCCATGGATCTCGCCCGCCTTGCGGCTGGCGAACCGTATTCTGCTCTGCTATGAGGGGCCGAACCTGCAAGTTGCGGGTTCCGCGGTCCCGTAGCTCAGCCGGATAGAGCGACGGTTTCCTAAACCGTAGGTCGGAAGTTCGAGTCTTCCCGGGATCGCCATTTCGGTATGGGCCGTCGGCCCTGCTCGACAAGCTCTTCGGCGCAAAAATTGCTAGAAGCAGCGGGCTTCCTTTCGGCTGACTGATGGTCAGCCGCCTCACAGCGATATCCGGAGACCATGATGCCTTTCGACTTGATCCTGCGCGGTGGGCGGGTAATCGACCCGTCCCAGAAGCTCGATGCCGTGACCGACGTCGCCTTTGCCGGCGGCAAGGTCGCCGCGATCGGCGCGGGGCTCAAGGCGGATCCAGGCACCGCTGTGCGCGACGTTTCGAAATACATCGTCACGCCGGGGCTGATCGATCTTCACACCCATGTCTATTGGGGCGGCACCTCGCTCGGTATCGATGCCGAGGAATTCTGCCGCCTCTCCGGTGTCACCACGGCGGTGGACACCGGCAGTGCCGGTCCCGGCAATTTCGCCGGCTTCCGCAAGCATGTGATCGAGCCGAGCCAGGTCCGCATTCTCGCTTATTTGCACGTTTCGCATGCCGGCATCTTCGGCTTCTCGCACCGGATCATGGTCGGCGAGAGCGAGGAACTGCGGCTGATGAATCCGATCGAAGCGGCCGAGGTGGCCGATGCCAACCGCGATCTCATCGTCGGCATCAAGGTGCGCGTGGGCTTGCATTCGTCGGGGTCCTCCGGGCTGGTGCCGCTCGAGATCGCGCTCGAGGTCGCCAACGAGGTCGGCATGCCCCTGATGGCGCATATCGACCATCCGCCGCCGAGCTATGAGGAGGTGCTGGCGCGCCTGCGTCCCGGCGACGTTCTCACCCATGCGTTCCGTCCCTTCCCCAACACGCCGGCGACCGCGCAGGGCACGGTGAAGAAGGTGGTGCTGGAGGCGCGCGAGCGCGGCGTGCTGTTCGACATCGGTCACGGCAAGGGCTCCTTCGCGTTCAAGACCGCACGCGCGATGCTCGCGAACGGCTTCTATCCGGATACCATCTCCTCCGACGTCCATCAGCTCTGCATCGATGGCCCGGCCTTCGACCAGGTCACGACCATGTCGAAGTTTTTGTGCATGGGCATGGAGCTGTCCGACGTTGTCGCGGCCTCGACGGTGAACGCGGCGATGGCGCTGCGCCGTCCGGAACTCGGCAGCCTCAAGCCCGGCAGCATCGGCGACGCCACGCTTGTTTCGGTCAAGCAGGGCCAGTTCGACTATGAGGACGTCGTCGGCGAGCACCTGATCGGCGATCGCAAGATCGTCTCGGAGGGCGTCGTCATCGGCGGCCGCTGGTGGCATCCGAACTTAGACGCCACCAAAGCATGATCCGGAAAGGTGCGCAGCGGTTTTCCGACAAGATCATGCGCAAACAATAAGCTATTAAAGCGCGATGACGACTGATCCTCATCTCATCGTGCTTTAACCCTGCTCGCGATAGAACTGCAGCAGCCGTGCGCCTGCTGGCGAGAGCCAGTCGGGCGCGCCGGCGATGTAGCCCTCGACACGCCCGCCCGTCCCGACGAGATAGGTGATGGGCATTCCGACGATTGAAAACATCTCGGTGGATGCCTCGGCTGCTGCGCCATAGGTATCGACATAGCAGGCGAGGTTCTGCACGGCGAGACCGCCGAGGAACGTGCGGATCCTGCGCAGGTCTTTGGCGTCCGTGCAGATCGCGATGACATCGAGCCGGTCGGGCCGCGAGGCGGCAAGGCTTGCGAGCATCGGCAGATCGAGCTTGCAGGCGGCGCACCAGGTCGCCCAGAAGTTCACCAATGTGATGCGGCCCGCCTTTGCCGCCACGATCGCATCGCGGCCGTGCAAATCCTGAAGCCTGAGCTGTGGCATGAATGCGCGCGGCCGCACCAGTGTGAACTGGTTGCGGCCCGCTTCGAACGCCGGCGGCCAGCTGTCCTGCGTGCCGCTTGCGCGTGGGACTGCGAGCGAGGCCGCCGCGGCCATCAGGATCGATCGCCGCGTCAGCGCCGTGCCGGCCGCAACGGGCTTCTCACGCATGGATATAGGCAAAACCCTTTAGTTGCAGATCCACGACACGCCCGATCCCGAACGGGACGAGGCTCGCGCCTGGGATCGGCGGGATGGAGATCTGCTCCTTGGCTTCAGCGATCGCCTTGGACGAGGCGCACATGCTGAAGGTGAGGTTGGGCACCGACTGCCGCAGCGTCGCGAGCGGCTCGACCAGCGGGCTCTTGTCAGCGCGGAAGACGTCGATACCCTTGCCATTGGCGACGACCTCGATCAGCAGCCGCGCTCCCCTCTCTGCAAAATGCTTGGAGAGGTTGGCCGAGTAGCTGATCGCATGACCCATGACATAGGGCTCGTTGCTGTCGATCAGGATGACGACGCCCTCAGTGAGACGATCCTCCTTGGCCGCGGCAGCGCCGCCGGCGGTGAGGATTGCGGTGCCTGCGAGCAGGCCCCTGCGGGACCATCCGTTGGCTGAGATCATGGCGACGGCGCTCCTGCCGGTCAGAACTGGCGCGGCGCGATCGGAGCCTTGCTGTTGCGTCCCCACAGCACGAACAGGCTGAGCGCCAGCAGGACGACATTGAGCGGCGTTACCGCCGCCTCGCCACGCGAGAGGTGGAAGAAGAGCGCAATCACCTGCAGCACCGCGCAGCCGAGCGCGGCGAGCACCGTCAGCCGCGGCACGATCCGCGTCAGGGCCGGCAGCAGGATGCCGATCCCGCCGGCGAGATCGACCAGCGCGATGGAGCGGACGAACGTTTCGGAATACTGGCCGGCCCACGGCATCATCGCGGCCAGTTGGGGAATTGGCGTGGTCAGCTTGACGAACCCCGCCGAGATGAAGACGACGGCGAGGAGGACCTGGGCAGCCCAGAGGCCGATGCGAATGGCCCGGCCGGGAGCGGGCGTCTCGAAGGTGGTGGTGGACATGATGGTTCTCCAGAATGTGAGGGTTGCCATCATGTGATGATTTCTCCGTTTTTGATCATTATAGGTTCCGGGATAGGTTTCTTTCCTGGATGTTGATGATCTCATGGATTCCTTGGTCAGCATGAGGGTGTTTTGCCTCGTCGCCGAGCTGAAGAGCTTTGCAACCGCGGCGCAGCGCCTGCGCATCTCGCCCGCCATGGCGAGCAAGCACGTGATGCAGCTCGAGAAGCGGCTGGGCACGCGGCTGCTCAACCGGACCAGCCGGCGCGTCAGCCTGAGCGAGAGCGGCGCGATCTATTTCGAGCAGGCGCGGCAGATGTTGGATTCGCTCGACGAGGTCGAGGCCGCCGTCAGCCATGCGACCGTCGTCCCGCGCGGCACGCTGCGGCTGACCGCGCCGGTGTGGATGGCGAACACGATCTTCGTGAGCGTGCTCGCGGACTATCAGGCCCGATATCCGGAGGTGCGCCTCGACATCGATCTCAGCGGGCGCCTCGTCAATCTCGTCGAGGAGGGTTTTGATCTGGCTCTGCGCGCGACGGGCGCACCTGACGAGGCGCTGATCGCACGGCCCATCACCGGCGTTCCGTTCTACATGGTCGCCGCCCCCGCCTTCCTCAAACGCGCGGGCCGCCCGAAGACGCTCGCCGATCTTTCCGGCCAGGCCCTGTTGCACTACGCGCTTTATCCGGGGGAGAGCTTCTCCTTCGAGGGCGAGCAGGGTCCCGAGACCGTCAAGCTCAATCCCGTGCTGCGCAGCGGCAATGAGACGCTGTTGCACATGGCGGCGCTGGAAGGCATGGGCCTCGCCTTCCTGCCGAAATGGCTGGTCACTGCGGACATCGCCGCGGGACGTCTGGAACACGTCATGCCCGGGCACATCGTTTTCGTTGGAAAGCTGTTCGCGGTCTATCCGAGCCGCAAATATCTCTCCGCGAAGGTGCGGACCTTCATCGACTTCGTCGCCGCCGACAAGCGGATGAGGTAGCCGCCGCTACAACGACCGCGCGATCAGCAGCTTCATGATCTCGTTGGTGCCGCCATAGATCTTCTGGATGCGGGAATCGATGAAGATGCGGGAAATCGGGTATTCCTGCATGTAGCCGTAGCCGCCGAACAGCTGGAGGCACTCGTCGGCGGTCTGGACCTGCTTGTCCGAGCACCAGTATTTCGCCATCGATGCCGTCACGGTGTCGAGATCTTTCGCGACCAGGCGCTCGATGCACCAGTCGACGAACACGCGGGCGATCATCGCCTCGGTCTTGCGTTCGGCGAGCGTGAAGGCGGTGTTCTGGAAATCCAGCAGCGGCTTGCCGAACGCCTTCCGCTCCTTGGTGTACTCGGTGGTCAGCTTGACCGCGCGTTCCATCGAGGCGACGGCGCCGACCGCGAGCGCGAGGCGCTCCTGCGGCAATTGCTGCATCAGCTGGACAAAGCCCTGGCCCTCCTCCTTGCCGAGCAGGTTTTCCGGCGGCACGGTCACGTTGTCGAAGAACAGCTCCGACGTGTCGGAGGCGTGCAGGCCGATCTTGTCGAGGTTGCGCCCGCGCTTGTAGCCGTCCGCGCCCGTGGTCTCGACCACGATCAGCGAAATGCCCTTCGCGCCGGCTTCGCCCGTGCGCGCGACCACGATGACGAGATCGGCGGCCTGGCCGTTGGTGATGAACGTCTTCTGGCCGTTGATGACGTAGGAGTTGCCCTGCTTCTTCGCGGTGGTCTTGACGCTTTGCAGGTCCGAGCCGGTGCCGGGCTCGGTCATGGCGATGGCGCCGACCATCTCTCCGCTCGCCATCTTCGGCAGCCAGCGCTTCTTCTGCTCCTCCGAGCCGTAATTGAGGATGTAGTGCGCGACGATGGCGCTGTGCACCGAGACGCCCGTGGTCAGCTCCGGCACCGTGCTCTCGAGATCGTCCAGCACCGCGGCGTCATAGGCGAAGGTCGCGCCGAGGCCGCCATATTCCTCCGGCACGCTCGCCAGCAGCGCGCCCATCTCGCCGAGCCCACGCCAGGCGAACCGGTCGACCATCTTCTGCTCGCGCCATTTCTCGGCATGCGGCGCCAGGTCCCTGGCAAGATATTTCCGGAACTGGTCGCGGAAGACGTCGAGCTCTTCGGTCATCCAGGAGAAGCGGTAGGACATGGCGGCCTCGATCGTTGATGGCGATGTGCCCGCTCAGCCGTGCCACAAGGCCAGATGCGGGCGCAAGCCCGCCGCCTTGCTACGCCTGCCGAGGCTGCCGTGGATTGTGTCTTGAGGCTGCGCCTGGCCGATGCCCTATCCTGCCTGCGCGGTTTTGCCGCCGTCGCCGACGAACTGGCCGCCCGTCGTATAGGAATGATCGTCCGAGGCAAGCACGAGCGCGACCGCCGCGATCTCCTCCGCAGTCGCCCCCCGCAAGCAGGATGCGCGCGAAAAATTCCATGCTCAGGGCCTGGCCTATGTTGAATTCGCGCTGAAGCATCCCGGCCGCCCGTCAGATGATGTTTGCCAGCAAGCGCCTCGTCGCGGACGATCCGCGTCGCAAGCAGGCGAGCAGGGCGGCAGGCCGCGAGTTCGAGGTCATCATCGCCGAGCTTGTCGGAGGGACGCCCAGGCAGGCGAAGACCGCCGCCGCGGCCGCTTGGTGGTTCACGGCTTTGCCAAGCTTGCCCTCGAAGATAAATTCGGTTCAGTGAAGAGCGAAGCCGGCTCCTCAATCACGTGCTGACCTATCTTTGGCCGGCGAGCAGCGTACGCCGCTAGAGCGTTTTCCAGCGAAGTGGATACCTCGCGTGAAGACAACGCACAAAACAAAAGTCTGGATCGAGGATTGAACGCGTCATGATTGCCACGGCGACAGAGCTCAAGCTCGATATCGAACGCGTCGGCACGGTCTCCGCGATCCTGACGCAGCCGGCCCATTCGCGCGCCTGCTACGTCCTCGCGCACGGGGCCGGTGCGGACATGCGGCATGCCTTCATGGAGAAGGCCGCGGCGGGCTTGGCGGATCGCGGCATTGCGACGTTCCGTTTCAATTTCCCCTATATGGAGGCGAAGAAGGGACGTCCCGACCAGCCGGCTGTTGCGCACGCGACGATCCGCGCGGCGGTCGCGGAGGCAGCGCGGCTCTGCCCCGGCGTGAAGCTGATTGCCGGCGGTAAATCATTTGGCGGACGCATGACCTCGCAGGCGCAGTCCAAGGCGCCACTGCCTGGCGTCAAAGGGCTCGCCTTCCTCGGCTTTCCCCTGCATGCGGCCAAGAAGCCGTCGTCCGAGCGCGCCGAGCACCTCGCCGGCATTGCGATCCCCATGCTGTTCCTGCAAGGCACTCGCGATGAGCTTGCCGATCTGAGCTGCCTCAGGCCTGTCGTCGAGAAGCTCGGTGCGAAGGCAACGCTGCATGAGGTCGAGGGAGGGGATCACTCGTTTGCGGTGCTGAAGAAGTCCGGTCGGACGAATGAAGAGGCGCTCAGGGAGGTGCTGGACGCGCTGGTAGCCTGGACCGACGCGATCACCTGAGGCTCAGGCGGAATAAAGCCCCTTGTCGCGCGCCTTCTGGATCGCCAGCGCTGCGATGAGGTCGAGTGTCGGCGTCCACAGGCCGGCGGTGCGCGCGAAGGCCGCCGGTGCCTTCACCAGCACGTCGATCTCAATGGCGCGGCCGAGCTCGTAATCCTGCAGCAGCGACGGCTTGTGGTTGGGGGCGGGGCCGCTGCGGGTGACGCGCTTGACCTCGGGGATGAAATGCTGGGCGATGTCGTTCGCCTCATTCAGCATACGCGGAATCACTTCCGCGAAAGCGGGGTCGTCGCGCACCCCGCGCGCGGTCTGGCCGGTGAGCAGGCAGAGCACCGACAGCGACATGTTGGTCAGCAGCTTTGACCAGATCGCCTCGCGGATCTCGGCCACCGGCGGCGATTCCAGCCGGGCGTCGTTGAGGACGTTGCGGAGCTTGGTGATCCGCTCGCAATTGCGGTCGTCGCATTCGCCGATCAAAAGGCGGTTGCGGTCGGGCGTGAGGTTCTGCACGACGCCGGGCGCGGTCACCTCGTTGGATGAGAAGATGACGCCGCCGATGATCCGCTCCTTCGGAATGCAGGCGCGCAGGCGACCGCCTGGATCGAGGAACGAAATGTCCGGCGGCGTCGGGTGCCGCGGCGGCAGGCCGATCGCGTACCACCAGGGAATGCCGTTCTGCGCGAACACGATGGCGGTGTCGTCTTGCAGCAGCGGCTTGATGCTGGAGACCAGACCGGTCAGCGCGGTCGCTTTCAGCGTGGAGATCACGACGTCCTGCGGGCCGAGCTGGGCCGGATCCCCCGATGCGTTCACCTTGGCGGAAACCTCGGACTCGCCGACCCGCAGCTTGAGGCCGTTCGCGCGTACCGCCTCGAGATGCGCGCCGCGCATCACGCATGAGACCTCATGGCCGGCGCGCGCCAGCCGTACCGCAATGTGGCTGCCGACGGCGCCCGCGCCGAAAATGCAGATGCGCATGTTGATCCCGTCCCTGATCCCGTGAGTGCCGCTCGCGCCAGCATGACACAAGCCGCCATGCGGTGGACGCGGCCGCCCTACGCCGGAAAGATATGGATCAAGGCGCGCGGCCTCGGCCATAGTGCGCGGCAAACAACCGGAGGGATCGCCGATGACTGCCAACCCTGTGCTGTGGAGCCTCGATGAACGCGGGGTTGCGACCGTCACGTTGAACCGGCCGGAGGTGAACAACGCCTATGACGGCGCGCTGATATCAGGCGTGCTGGCGGCCATGGACGACCTTTCCAAGAAGCCGGCCCTGCGGCTCGTCGTTCTCAGGGGCAACGGCAAGCATTTCCAGGCCGGCGCCGACCTCAAATGGATCAACGGCGTGCGGCCGCAATCGGCCGAGGCCAACGAGGCGGCCTCGCGCGCGACCTTTGAGGCCGTGCAGCGCCTCAACACCTTGCCGATCCCGACGGTCGCCCTGGTGCAGGGCGGCTGCTTCGGTGGCGGCACCGGCGTGATCGCGGCCTGCGACGTCGTGATCGCCGCGGATAATGCCCTGTTCTCCATTACCGAGGTGCGCTGGGGCCTGACCGCCGCGATCATCATCCCGCAGCTCTGCGACGCCATTGGCGTCCGGCAAGTCCGGCGCTACGCGCTCACCGGCGAACGCTTCGGTGCCGAGGATGCCCGCCGCATCGGCCTCGTCCACGACGTGGTGCCGCTCGCCGATCTCGAAGCCGCAGGAGCCAAGGTGGTCGAGCAGCTGCTCGCCAACGGGCCGGAGGCGATGGCCGAGACCAAGAAGCTCGCGCTGGAGAGCTCGTTCGGCGGCATGGCGGTGGACGACGCCGCCTACAAGCGGCTCGTGCAGCTGCACTCGCTCAAGCGCCAGAGCACGGAAGCCGCGGAAGGGCTGGCCTCGTTCGCGGAGAAACGGGCGGCGAATTGGGGCGCGGCAAGAGCTGAGGGTTAGCGCTCAGCAGCCGCGGCAGATGTTGTTGATGCTGCGATGGACGGCATCGTCGTCCTGTCGCATCTGGCGCATCGATTCGAGCGTCTTGCTCTCGTCGGTAACGGGTGCCGGCTTGCGCTTTGCTCGCAAGCAAGGAATTTTGGGAAGGGACGCGCCATGCGGGCCACGACGATCGAAGAACCGGCACGGAAGGTGCCGCTCTATGGCGAATATGAAGTCGTCGTGCTCGGCGGCGGTCCGGCTGGCATTGTCGCGGCAGCCTCAGCCGCGCGCGCCGGGAGGAAGACGCTGCTGATCGAGCGCTACGGCTTCCTCGGCGGCATGGGCACCGCCGCCGGCGTCACCAATTTCTGCGGCCTGCACGGCAATGTCTACGGCAAGGCGCACCGGCTGGTGCAGGGCATGGCGTCCGATCTGCTGGCACGGATCGATCGTCTGAACGGCCTCAACACGCCGCACCTGATCCTCGGCAAGGTCTTCGCTCAGGCCTACGACACCGCGGCCTACAAGATCGCGGCCGATCAACTGCTCGCGAGCCACAAGGTGCACATCCTCTTCCATGCGCTCGGCGCCGGCGTGGTGATGGGTGATAACAGCCGCATCGACGCGCTGCTGGTCGAGACCAAGGCCGGTCGGCAGGCGGTGCGCGCGGAGATCTTCATTGATTGCTCCGGCGACGGCGATCTCGCCGTGTGGGCCGGTGCGCCGTTCGAAATCGGCGACGAGAACGGCCATCCGCTCTATCCCTCGATGATGCTGCGTCTCAACGGCATCGATCCGGAGAAAGCGGGCGAGGCCTGGCGCACCATCCCGCAATTGATGGAAAAGGCGCTCGCGGCCGGCACGCACACATTTCCGCGCAAGAGCGCGATCGTGCGGCCGCAAAAGTCCGGCATCGAGTGGCGGGTGAACTTTACGCAAGTGGCGCGCGAGGATGGCCACGCCATCAATGGCGTCGAGCCCGACGATCTCACCCGCGGCGAGATCGAGGGCCGCAAGCAGGCGCTCGCGGCGTTCGAATTCCTGCGCACGGTGCCCGGGTTCGAGAAGTCCTACATCGTCGACCTGCCGCCGCAGCTCGGCATCCGCGAAACCCGCCGCATCAAAGGCGGCTACCAGCTCAGCGGCGAGGACGTGCTCGGCTGCGCCTCGTTCGAGGACTCGGTCGGCGTCAACGGCTGGCCGATCGAGGCCCATGTTCCCGGCGATGTCGTCTTCACTTTCCCGCCGATCCCGGAATCCCGGGGCTACAACGAGCTGCCCTACCGGATGCTGGTGCCCGAGGGCGTCGACAACCTCCTGGTCGCTGGCCGCTGCGCCTCGATGACCCATGAGGGCCAGTCGGCGGCACGGGTCTCCGGTGCCTGTTTTGTGATGGGCGAGGCAGCCGGTTCCGCTGCCGCATTGGCGCTCTCCGGAAACCGGCTTCCACGCGAAATCCCCATTGAAAAATTGCAGGAAACGTTGAAACAACAGGGCGCCTTCATCGGGCGGGATCAGCCCGTGCCGGAAGGTCTGTGACGGTCTGCTGAAGAAGACGACGGAGAAAACGGGATGATCGGAATTGCAAGGCTCGCAGCTGCTGGCCTGTTGGCGATCATGGCGATGGGCTCGGCGCGGGCCGAGGACGCGCTGAAGGTCAAGGTGGGCGTGCTTCGCCTGTCGTCCTCCGCGCCCGTTTTCATCGCGCAGGACAAGGGCTATTTTCACGAGGCCGGTCTCGACGTCGAGCTGAAGTTCTTCGATGCGGCGCAGCCGATCGCGGTCGCGACCACCTCGGGCGACGTCGATTTCGGCGTCACCGCCTTCACCGCCGGTCTCTACAATCTCGCCGGCAAGGGCACGCTGAAGGTGATCGGCGGCATGAGCCGCGAGAAAGCAGGCTATCCCCTGATCGGCTATTTCGCCAGCAACAACGCCTATGCGGCCGGCCTGAAGACGCCAAAGGATCTCGCGGGAAAGCGCGTGGCGATGACGCAGGTCGGATCGAGCTTTCACTATTCGCTCGGCCTGCTCGCCGACAAATACGGCTTCAAGCTTGCTGACGTGAAGATCGTGCCGCTGCAATCGCTGTCGAATGCAGCCGCCGCGCTGAAGGGCGAGACCGTCGATGCGGCGTTACTGCCCATCTCCACCGCGCGAAAACTGATGGACGAGGGCGGCGCGAAGTTTCTGGGCTGGGTCGGCGACGAAACGCCCTGGCAACTGGGCGCGGTGTTCGCCTCGCCGAAGACGCTGACCAACAAGGTGTTGGTGACGAAATTCCTCGGCGTGCTCGCAAAGGCCGACCGCGAGTATCACGACGTGATCCTGGCTTCGATGAAGGACGGCATCGCGCCGATCAACGAGCAGACAAAGCCGCTACTGGAAATCATCGCAAAATACACCAATCTGCCGGTCGAGCAGGTGGTCGGCAATTGCGCCTATATCGATCCCGACGGCAAGCTCGACGTCAAGAACGTCGACAACCAGATCAAATGGCTGCAGGAGCAGGGTTTTGCCGACAAGGGCTTTGACGCCGATGCGATCATCGCCAGCGATTATGTCAAGGCGGATTGATGCTGAGGATGCTGTCTCTCGCGACGGGCGATCTGCCACCCTCCCCTGGAGGGCACGGCAATCGCATATGGCGCGCACGACGTGGCGGCATCGGCGGTAGGCTCCCTCTCCCGCTTGCGGGGGAGGGCTGGGGTGGGGGTGTCTCCGCGGCGGGATTGCCCAGGGTTGCGGACGATATCCCAGCGGGGAGAGAGCCCTCACCCGCCGCGTTCTGCGAGCGCGTCGGCCTCTCCCGCAAGCGGGAGAGGCGGAGCAAGCCCGCGGACGATCCCGGTGAAATCCATATGCGATCGTCCTGCCCTCCGGGGAAGGGTGAAGGACGCGGGCACCGCGCATGGACCTGATCGCCAGCCACATCACCCATCGCTTTGGCGATCTCGCCGTGCTCGACGACGTCTCCTTCACCGTCGGCGCGGGCGAGGTGGTGGCGATCGTGGGGCCCTCGGGTTGCGGCAAGAGCACGCTGCTGTCCATACTGGGTGGCTTGTTGCAGCCGACGTCGGGCGCGCCCGAGCTGCGCGGGGCGCCGCCGGCGGACAGTCTCAACCCGCTCACCTTCGTGTTCCAGGATTTTGCGCTGCTGCCCTGGGCGACGGTGGAGGAGAACGTCGAATTCCCGCTGCTGCACACCCAGCTTTCGGCCGCGCAGCGCCGCGCGCTGGTCGAGGACGCCTTGCGTCGTACCGGGCTGACCGATTTTCGCCAGACCTACCCAAAACAGCTCTCCGGCGGCATGCGCCAGCGCGTCGGCATTTCGCGCGCGCTGGCTGCGAAGCCTGCGATCCTGCTGATGGACGAGCCGCTCTCGGCGCTGGATTCGCAGACACGCGAGCTCCTGATGGAGGATTTCGTTCGCCTGCTCGCCGATGGCGGCATGGGCGCGGTCTACGTCACCCACAACCTCGAAGAGGCTGCGCGGCTTGCCGACCGCATCGTGGTGCTGTCGCGGCGGCCGGGGCGTATCCGCGAGGTCGTCACCGTGCCGACGACGCGCGCGGCGCGCGGTGAAGCCGCCGCGCGCGAAAAGCTGCTCGCGCTGCAGAACCAGATCTGGTCGCTGATCCGCAACGAGGCGATCGATGCCGAGCGCGAGGTCCAGCATGCTTGATCGCGCCGCGAGCGATGTGGCTCCGAAGGACGAGGTAACCCGGCGCGTCCGCTTCCGCGGCGCCGGGTTCGTGCCCGCCTCGAGCCGTTTCGGCGGCTGGATCGCGCTCGCCCTCGTCATCGCGATCTGGCAGGCCGCCGGAAGCACCGGCCTCGTCAATCCGCTGTTCCTGCCGGCGCCGTCGGCGATCGCGCGCGCGATCTACCGGCTCGCGGTGTCGGGCGCGCTGTGGCAGCATCTGTCCGCTTCGGTCTTGCGCATCGGCGTCGGCTGGCTGCTCGGCACCGTGGCCGGGGTCGCCGTCGGCTTCGCCATCGGCCTGTCGCGGCTGGCGCGCAGCGTCGGCATCACCTTCATCTCGGCGCTGTTCCCGATCCCGAAAATCGCGCTGCTGCCGCTGCTCATCCTCTGGCTCGGCATCGGCGAAGAGCCGAAGATCGCGACCATTGCCTTGGGCGTGTTCTTCTCGACTGCGATCTCGGTCTATAGCGGTGTCGATGCGGTGCCGCGCAACCTGATCCGCATGGCGCAGAGCTTCAACGTTCCCTTCGCCACCATCGTGCGCAAGGTGATCTGGCCGGGCGCGCTGCCCGCGATCCTCGCCGGCTTCCGCATCACCGCTTCCGTCGCGCTTTTGCTCGTCGTCAGCGCCGAGATGATCGGCGCGCAATACGGCATCGGCGCCTTCGTGCTCCAGGCCGGCAATCTGATGCAGACCGATCAGCTGCTCGCGGGCGTGGTGATCCTGTCGGTGTTCGGCCTCGCGGTGGGGAGGGTGATCGGCTGGCTGGAGACGCGGTTGCTGCACTGGCGGTGAAGCATACTCCCGTCATTGCGAGCGCGGCGAAGCAATCCAGAATCCCTCCGCGGTGACAGTCTGGATTGCTTCGCTGCGCTGGCAACGACGATGTGGCCGGCACGTCGGCTTCACGCGTTCCCGCGATCCTCCCGGAACAGATCCAGCTTCTGCTGCACCGGCCGATCCGAGAAGCTGAAAAGCACGGCGTCCTCGTCCGCCTCGTGCGTCACCCAGTGCCAGCTCGGCACCACGAACAGATCGCGCGGGGCCCATTCGAACACCGCGTCGCCGATGCGGCTGCGGCCGCGGCCCTCGATCGGGCAGAACACGGTGGCATCGGTCGAACGATAGCACGCGGTCTTGAAACCCTTCGGCAGCAGCTGGATGAAGGTGCCGATGGTCGGCATGGCGAAATCGCCGGTCTCGGGGTTGCTGAATTTCAGCTTCAGCCCGTGACAGGCGTCCCACTCCTGGCGCGTCCTGGCCTTCTCCAGCGCCTCGCGGGTGTAGGCATAGGGATAGCTGAAGATCGGCGAGGTCTTCGAGCTTCGCTTCACGTCCACCGGCAGCAGATTATGGCCGTAGCGGGCGAAGCTGTCGCCGGCAGGCTTGGTGATCTTCTGCTGGTCTTCCTTCGAGCCTTCCGCGAAGGAGCAGTCGAAGAACCGCACCAGCGGGATATCGAGCCCGTCGAGCCAGAACATCGGCTCATCGGTCTCGTTGGAATGATCGTGCCAGGTCATCGACGGTGTGATGATGAAATCGCCGGGCTCCATCGCGGTGCGCTCGCCGTCCACCGCGGTGTGGGCGCCCTTGCCTTCGAGCACGAAGCGCAGCGCCGACTGGCTGTGGCGATGGGCGGGCGCGACGTCGCCAGGCACCACCATCTGCACGCCGGCATAGAGCGAGGTCGTGATCCTGGACTGGCCGCGCAGGCCCGGGTTCTCAAGCACAAGCACGCGCCGCTCGGCTTCCTTGGCGGTGATGAGCTTGCCGGCCTCGGTCATGTAATCGCGGATGACGTCGAACTTCCAGAGATGCGGCCGGCAGGGGCTCCTCGGCTCCGGCGTGATCAAATCGCTCATCACCGTCCATAGCGCGGTGAGATTTTCGCCGTCGATCTTCCTGTAAAACGCCTCGCGTTCCGGCGTCTTGGTCACGGCTTCCATGGCGCGGCTCCCGTCGTCTCTCGCTGAGATTGACAGCATACTGACAATCTTTGTAGCGTCAATGGCGGCTTCGGCTGCTGCAACGAGAAAACCGGGAGGGTTCCGATGAAGCTGCACGGCTATTTCCGCTCCAGCGCCGCCTATCGCGTGCGGATCGCGCTGAACCTCAAGGGCCTCGGCGCCGAGCACTTGCCGCATCATTTGCGCAAGGGCGAGCAATGCGCGCCCGCTTATCTTGCCATCAATCCGCAGGGCCTGGTGCCGGCGCTGGAGGACGATGCGGGTGCGGTGCTGACCCAATCGGTCGCCATCATCGAATGGCTCGATGAGACCCATCCGAATCCGCCGCTGTTGCCCAAGGAGCCGCTGCGCCGCGCCAAGGTACGCGCGTTCGCGCTGGCGATCGCCTGCGACACCCATCCGGTGCAGAATTTGAAGGTGCTGGCGCGGCTGCGTGAGCTCGGCCTGCCCGAGGACAAGGTGCAGGACTGGGCCGCCTGGGTCAATCGCGAGGGCCTGTCGGCCTGCGAGACGCTGATCAAGGGCGAGAAGGGCCCGTTCTGCTTCGGCGATGCGCCGACGCTCGCCGATCTCTGCCTGGTGCCGCAGCTTGCCAATGCGCGCCGCTTCGGCGTCGATGTCTCGGCCTATCCGCGCCTGCTGAAGGCCGAGGCCGCCGCCACGGCGCTGCCCGTCTTCGCCAATGCCGCGCCGGAGAAGCAGCCCGATGCCGAGTAAGCCTTCTGCTCCGATCACGATCGACGCGGTCTATGCCGCGCCGGGCTATCTGTTCCGACGCATGCAGCAGATCGCGGTGTCGATCTTCATGGAGGAGTGCAAGGCGTTCGATCTCACGCCGGTGCAATATGCCGCGCTGATCGCGATCCACACCCATCCCGGTATCGACGCGACGCGACTGTCGGCGGTGATCGCTTTCGACCGCTCCACGCTCGGCAGCGTGATCGAGCGGCTGCAGGCCAAGGACTATATCGAGCGCAAGCCCGCGCCCGAGGACAAGCGGATCAAGCTGCTCTATCTGACGAAATCAGGCGCCGCGATCCTGCGCGAGATCATCCCCGCCGTCGAGCGCGCCCAGGCGCGCATGCTGGAGCCGCTGAAGCCGGCGGACCGCAAGACGCTGATGGCGCTGATGACGCAGCTCGTCGACCTCAACAACGAGGCCTCGCGCGTGCCGCTGCGGGCGGAGGACGCGCTGGAGCATCTGGGCAAGGGCGGGTGAGGGATGTGAGGCTGCGCCGGGACGACACTGCGTGTGTGGCGGCACTACCGCTTCACATCCGCAACAACGCCTGCCGGTCGATCTTCCCCGTCCCCGTCTTCGGCAACTCGTCGATGAAGATCACCTCGCGCGGATATTTGTAGGGCAGCAGCTTGCCCTTCACGTAATCCTGCAGCTTCCGCGCAGCCTCGCTCTGGTCCACCGCGCGGTTGTTCATCACCACCACCGCCTTCAGCGTCATCCGGCGATCCGGCAGCTCGGCTGCGAACACCGCGCATTCGCGGATGTCGGGGTGGTCGGCGAGGCAGAGCTCGACCTCGAGCGGGTAGACCCACTGGCCGGAGATCTTGATGAGATCATCGGCGCGACCGCGGAAGAAGTGGAAGCCGTCGGCATCGCGGATGAAGCGGTCGCCGGTATAGATCCAGCCGCCCTCGCGGATCGTCTCCGCGGATTTGTCCGGCCGGTTCCAGTACAGCGGCGTGTTGGAATCGCCGCGCACCCACAAAATGCCCTCCTCGTTGTCGCCGACGTCGCGCCCGTCCTTGTCGCGCAGCGCGACCTCGTAGCCGGGTACGCGCAAGCCCGCGGCCCCGAGCTTCTTCTGCTCGGGGCGGTTGGAGAGATAGATGTGCAGCACCTCGGTCGAGCCGAGACCTTCGACGATCTCGAGCCCCGTGAGCGTCTTCCAGCCGTTGAAGACCTCTGCCGAGAGCACTTCCGCGGCGGAGAGCGCCATGCGCAGCGACGAGAAATTCGTCTTCTCTGCCCCCTCGGCCTTGGTCAGTGAGGTATAGAGCGTCGGCAGGCCGAAGAAGACCGTCGGCCTGTACTGCTCGATCGCCGCGAAGATCGCCGCCGGTTTCGGCTGGCCCGGCAGCAGCAGCGTCGCCGCGCCCGCCGAGAACGGGAAGGTGACGGAATTGCCAAAACCGTAGGCGAAGAAGATCTTTGGCACCGAGAAGCAGATGTCGTCGGACGTCAGCTTCAGCACATTCTGCGCGAAGGCGAGCTCGCTATAGGCCATGTCGTGCTGGAGATGCACGATGCCCTTGGGCCGGCCGGTGGAGCCGGAGGAATACATCCAGAACGCCATCTCGTTGCGATCGGTGGCAGCTTCGGCGAGCTCGGTCGGGAATTGCGCGAGCCAGCTCGCCGCCGCGATCGCGGCAGGCGAGGCATGCTCGCCGACCGCGCCATTGACGACGATCAGCGTCTGCAGCTTCGTGTCCTTGCACGCCTCGGCATTGAAGCGCGCGCAGAACTCGGCATCGGCGACCGCAACGGCAGCACCGGAATCGACGAGATAGAATTGCAGCAGGTCCGGTGGCGTCAGCGTGTTGATCAGCAGCGGCACGAAGCCGGCGCGCACCGCGCCGAAGAAGGCGGCGGGATAGGCCGTCGTGTCGTCGAGGAACAGCAGCACGCGGTCGCCGCGCGTCAGGCCGAGCGAGGCGAAGCCGTTGCCCCAGCGGCAGGCCTCCGCGCACAGCTCGGCATAGGTCCGCGTGCCCGCCGGCCCGATCAACGCGAGCTTGTCGCTGCGGCCCTGTGCCAGATTGTCGAACAGCACGCGGCTGGCGTTATAGACTTGCGGAACGGCAAAGCCGATCTCGCGCGCGCCCGGGCTGTCGGCGGGCACCTGGTCCCGAATCTCGTTGCTCATGCCGTAACCTCGCCGGCCGCATCCCCGCCGTCGCCTGTGCCATTCTTGGCGGCCTCGTAGCGCGCCATGAAGACCGGCGACATGTGGCGCAGGCGTGCATCGTCGATGCGCCCGGAGCGCGTGATGTAGCTGTAGGCGAAATCCATCAGGTCGAGCTGCATGTGCTGGGCGAAGTGCTCGTACCAGAAAGCGCTGGTGCGGGCCGCGTTGACCAGCTTCTGCACCACCGGCTTGCGCTCTGCCTGGTAGCGCTGCAGCGCGGTGGCCAGATGCGCATCGGATTCAAGCGCCTTGACCAGCGCGATCGCGTCCTCGATCGCAAGGCGCGTACCGGAGCCGATCGAGAAATGCGCCGAGTGCAGGGCGTCGCCGAGCAGCACCATGTTCTTGAACGACCAGTGCTCGTTCCAGACCCAGGGGAAATTGCGCCAGACCGATTTGTTGGAGACGAGGCAATGGCCGCCCAGCGTGTCGGCAAACACCTCCTCGCAGACGCCCTTGGATTGCTCGACGTCCTTGTAGGCGAAGCCATAGGCCTGCCAGGTCGCGTGGTCGCATTCGACCAGGAAGGTGCTCATCGTCGGCGAATAACGGTAGTGATGGGCGTTGAAGACGCCGCGATCGGTCTTCACGAAGGTCTGCGACAGCGTGTCGAATCGCTTCGACGTGCCGTACCAGACGAATTTGTTGGAGGAGTAGGACAGCGAGGTGCCGAAATCGCCCTCATAAGCGCGGCGCACCAGCGAGTTCAGCCCGTCGGCGGCAACGATCAGATCGTGGCCATTGAGCTGGTCGATCGCGTGAATCGGCGTGTCGAAACGCGGGGTGACGCCGGCACCGAGCGCGCGCTGCTGCAGGAACTTCAGGAGCTCGAGCCGCCCGATCGAGGAGAAGCCCACTCCGTCGATGGCGACGCTGTCGCCATGCAGGTTCAGCGTGATGTTCTCCCAGCTCTCCATATGAGGCGCGATCGCGTCGACCGTCTCGGGGTCGTCGGCGCGCAGGAACTCCAGGGCCTGATCGGAGAACACGACGCCAAAGCCCCAAGTCGCGTCGGCCGGGTTCTGTTCGAACAGGTCGACTTGATCCTCGGCGTGACGCTTCTTCCAGAGATAGGCGAAGTAGAGCCCGCCGGGCCCCCCGCCAATCACGGCGATCCGCAACGTCTGCCTCCCTAATTGACAGTATACTTACTATCTAGGGGTAGACTAATGTGCTCCGACGTCCGGCGCCAGAGGAATTATCGACAAGGCCGGCACGCCGAAACTCGCTTTCGGACCCGCGCTTTGCGCGTGTCCAAAATCCTCGGGCACGAACCATAGCCAAACCGCGCCGCATTGGCCACCCGGGGTCAGACGCAGCGCTTCACGTAGACGCCGTTCACCCAGCACCCTGGTAGGACCACCGGAACCGGCTTGCGGACGACGACGTCCGCGTTCGGCCCGGCGCAACCGGCGCGATAGACGCCGCGCGTGCACACCACCGCGTCGGCGTCGGTGGCCTCGAAGGTCCGCACGAAAATTCATTCGCGCGATGACTTCGTTATGGCCGCGCGCTTTGGCACGGCATCGTGCCTCGCCTCACCGGGCAGCGAACGGGGCGAGCACGTCCTTGCACGCCGGCGACAGCGAGGCGGCGTTGTTGGAGATGCACTGGATGATGCGGCCGCCGCCGGGCGCGAGGCCGGCGCACAGCGTACGGATGTCGGCGCCGCAGGCCGACCGGACGATGAACAATTCTTCGCGAGGCCGCAATGGGCGCAGCACGATGACGGCCGATGCCGCGGCGGGCGCTGCCGCTGCGGCCGGTGCGGCACCAGAAGTAGGCGCGGCCGCCGGGGCACCGCCGCCGAATGCCGCATTCACGGCCTTGGCGCAGCCCGCCGACACCTTCTCTTTGTTCTTCTCCAGACATTCGAGCGCGGGTGCGCCGCCCGGCGGCACGCCGGCGCAAACCTTGGGATAGTCGCCGCGGCAGGCGCTCTTGATCGCGGAGACCTGCGCGCTGCTCGGCTGCTTTGGTGCTGCCGCTTTCGGGGCGGCTGCCGCTGCCGGTTTGGCCGCGGGCTCGGCGGCGGGCGCAGCTTCCGCCTTTGCAGGCTCGGATTTGGCAGGCTCGGATTTGGCAGGCTCGGATTTGGCGGGCGCCGCTTCGGTCTTCGGCGCGGCCGCCGGCTCGACCGCGCGAACCGCGGACTGGCATCCCGATGACAGGCTGGACATGTTCTTGGCGAGGCATTGATACGCCTCGACGCCGCCGGGCGTCACGCTCGCGCAATGCGCGATGAAGTCCGAGCGGCATGCGGAGCGGATCGCACTCTTCTGGGCCTCGGTCGGCGCCTGCGCGACCGCGTCTGTTGCAGTTGCGAAGAGAGTTGCGGCAAGCAACGCGGTGCGCGTCGATGCAAGTTTCAACATGTTGAACATTTGAATGAATCCCTGCGGGTCGGTCCGCCGACAATCTTCAAAAGGTATGCAAACGCAATCGTCGCGAGTAATGCTTCGCGAGCCGCATCTTTGGCGCCTTTGGCCTCTACCGCAAGTAGATAGTGTCCGGGCGACCGTGGGTAACTATGTCGTAAGCTTCACCATGCGCTTGCCGCGGTTCTCGCCTGCGAGCAGTCCGATCAGCGCTTTCGGTGTGTTCTCGAGGCCATCGATGATGTCCTCCTGCACCTTCAGTTTGCCGGATTTCACCCAGGCCTGGAGATCGGCGAGCGCGCGCTGGCTGTCCTTCATGTAGTCCATCACGATGAAGCCCTGCATCACCAACCGCTTCACCACGATCAGCCCGGGCACGCCGCGCGGGCCGTGTGCGGCGGGCGCGCCATCATATTGCGAGATCGCGCCGCAGCAGGCGATGCGACCGTAATTGTTCATTTGCGGCAGGCAGGCTTCCAGAATGTCGCCGCCGACATTGTCGAAATAGACGTCGATGCCCTTGGGCGCTGCCGCGCGAAGCGCCCTGAACACGGCGCCGTCCTTGTAGTCGACGGCGGCATCGAAGCCGAGCTCGGAGGTCAGCCAGTGGCACTTATCAGTGCCGCCGGCGATGCCGATGACACGGCACCCCTTGATCTTGGCGATCTGTCCGACGATCGAGCCGACCGATCCCGCGGCCGCCGAGACCACGACCGTCTCGCCCTCCTTGGGCTTGCCGACCTCCAGCAGGCCGAAATAGGCGGTGAGGCCGGCGATGCCGAACACGCTGAGCAGATGCGTCATCGGCTCGAGCTTCGGCATCCTGGTCAGATGCTTCGCCGGCACCGCGGCAAACTCCTGCCAGCCGGTGTCGCCGAACACGATGTCACCGGGTGCAAGCCCCTCGGCCTTTGAGCTGACGACCTCGGCGATGGCGCCGCCGGCCATCACGCTGTTGGCCTCGACGGCCGAACGATACGTCGCGCCGTGCATCCAGGCGCGGTTGGCCGCGTCGAGCGAGATGTATCGCACGCGCAGCAAAGCCTCGCCGTCCTTCGGCTCCGGCATCGCGCCGTCGATCATCTCGAAATGTTCGGGACCGAGCTTGCCGCTGGGCTTTTCCACCAGCAGGATCTGGCGATTGGTGTTGCCGCTCATGGCGTTTCCCTCTTCATTCGCTTGACGATTATTGGTGCAGCCGTCGCAAAGAAAGCGTGCAGGCCGCATTCGTTGTGCGCTGCATGAAGGCTAGATCGTGAAGGGTCATTTCACAACGGGAACATCCGGCCAACGCGATCGCCCGCCAAGCGTGTTGCGTCATCCTCATATCTGCGACATCATGAAGCGGCCGGTGTAGTGGGGGTCTTTCGATGTCGAACAGGTTTACGCAATACATCTTGGCCGCGATGGTGCTGGGCATCGTCATGGGGGCGGCGATCTTCAACTTCCTGCCCGACACCCGAGCCGAGTGGGCCTCCTCCATCAACCTGATCGCCATGATGTTCCTGCGCCTGATCAAGATGATCATCGCGCCGTTGGTGTTCGCGACCCTGGTCGGCGGCATCGCCCATATGGGAAGTGGTGCGCGGCTCGGGCGCATCTTCGCCAAGACCATGGGCTGGTTCGTCAGCGCCTCCTTCGTCTCGCTGCTGCTCGGCCTCGTCATGGTCAACCTGCTCCAGCCGGGCGCGAACTTCCCCGGCACGCTGCCGCAGGCGGGACAATCGACCGGCTTGCCCGTCTCGGCCTTCTCGATCGAGAAATTCCTGACCCATCTGATCCCGACCTCGATCGCGGATGCGATGGCACAGAACGAGATCCTCCAGATCGTGATCTTCGCCGTGTTCTTCTCGGTGGCAATGGGCTCGATGCCCGAGCGGTCGAAGCCGATCCTGGCGATGATCGACGACGTCGCCCACATCATGCTCAAGGTGACGAGCTATGTGATGCTGTTCGCGCCGCTCGCGGTGTGGGCCGCCATCACCGCCACCGTCGCCAAGAACGGCCTCGGCGTGCTGTGGAAGCTCGTCGTCTTCATGGGCGGTTTCTATCTCGCGCTCGGGATCCTGTGGGTCATCCTGATGATCGTCGGCTTCATGGTGATCGGGCCGCGCTACAGCCACCTCTTGAAGCTGATCCGCGAGCCGCTGATGATCGCGTTCTCGACCGCGAGCTCGGAGGCGGCCTATCCGAAGACGCTGGAAGGCTTGACCAAGTTCGGCGCCTCGTCGCGGATCTCGAGCTTCGTGCTGCCGCTCGGCTACTCCTTCAACCTCGACGGCACGATGATGTACTGCACCTTCGCCAGCATCTTCATCGCACAGACCTACCACATCGAGATGTCGCTCGCGACGCAGCTGGCGATGCTCGCGACCCTGATGATCACCTCGAAGGGCGTCGCCGGCGTGCCGCGCGCCTCCCTCGTCGTGATCGCCTCGACGCTGTCGCAGTTCGGTATTCCCGAGGCGGGCCTGTTGATGATCATGGGCATCGACACCTTCCTCGACATGGGACGCAGCGCCACCAACGTGATCGGCAACTCGCTGGCGACCGCGGTGGTCGCGAAATGGGAAGGCGAGCTCGGGCCGGAGCACGAGCTCGGACCGGGCGAGGTGGCGACCCCGGACATGGTGCCTGGCGAATTGCCTGCGATGGCCGGCCATTGACGGAGGGTGCATCATGCGCCGCTCATTGGCGATATCGGGCAGCCTGTTGCTGGCAGCGTGTCTGCTGGCGACCGGGGCCTTGGCGCAAACCGGCGGCAGCGAAGGGCTTAGCCCGACGCTGTCGGCGATCAAGAAGGCGCATACCGTGCGGCTGGGCTATCGCGAGAGCTCGCCGCCGTTCTCCTTCCTCGACCAGTCGGGTCGTCCGATCGGCTACAGCCTCGAATTGTGCGAGGCCATCGTCGAGGAAATCGGCGTCGAGGTCGACGATCCCAATCTCAGAATCGACTACGTCAAGGTCACCTCGGACGACCGCATCGACGCCGTGCTCCAGAGCAAGATCGACCTGGAATGCGGCTCGACCACGGCAAATGCCGAGCGTGGCAAGCGCGTCGCCTTCTCGCCGCTGATGTTCGTCGCCGGCACCAAGCTGATGGTGCCGAAGGCGTCGAACGTCCAGTCGCTGACCGATCTTAAGGGCAAGACCATCGTGGTGACGAAAGGCACCACCAACGAGCAGGCGATCCAGGCGGCCGACAAGAAGTTCTCGCTCGGCCTCAACATCGTCACCTCGCCGGACCACGAGCAGTCCTACCAGACGCTCGTCGACGGCAAGGCCGATGCGTTCGCGACCGACGACATCCTGCTGTTCGGCCTGATTGCGCGCCACAAGGCGCAGGACAAGTTCCGCGTCACCGGCGACTATCTGTCGTACGATCCCTACGGCATCATGTTCAAGAAAGGGGAGCCGCAGCTCTCCGCGGTGGTCGAGCGCGCCTTCCGCAAGCTGGGCTCCAACCGCGACCTCGTCCCGCTCTACAACAAATGGTTCGTGTCGCGGCTACCGACCGGCGAGCGGCTCAACGTGCCGATCTCGCTGCAGCTGGAGGAAGCCTTCAAGGCCATGGACGATTCCGCCAGCGCGAATAATTAGCGCTTACCTCCCTTCTCCCCGTGTGGGAGAAGGTGGCGCGAAGCGCCGGATGAGGGGTCTCTATCCACGCGTTAAACCTAAGGAGAGAGACCCTTCACCCGTCTCACCGCTACGTGGTGAGCCACCCTCTCCCACGAGGGGAGAGGGTGCAGCGCGTTTGCGGCTAATTTTTATCAAACACGCGATCCAACGCCGCGTCATACGCCGCCTGCACCAGCCCCGGATGCAGCTTCGCCAGCGCTTCCATCATTACGCCGGAGTTGATCTCCAGCACGCGCCAGGAGCCGTCGACACGGACCACGTCGATCGAAGCGAACACGATGCCGATGGCGCGCGCAGCATCGATCGCGAGCTTCACGCAAGCCGCGCGGACCTCGCCGTCCTCCATCAGCACCGGCTTTGCGCCGGCATCGAGATTGTGCCGCCAGTCCGAGCCGCGCTGCTTGCTGTAGACGACCAGGGGCACGTCATCGAGCAGCACCACGCGGACCTCTTCCTCGATCGCGACATAGGGCGAGATCACGAGCCCTGCGCTCATCGCGAAGACCTCGCCGACCGCGTGGTCGAGTTCCGCCTCCGTCATCACCTTGAACACCGCGCGGCCCGACGTGCCCTCGTTCGGCTTGACCACCACGCCTTGCGGATTCTGCGCATGCAGCGCCAGCATCGCTTCACGCCAGCCAGGGCCGGCGACTTGCACGCCCAGCCTCGGGTTGAGGAAGAGGTGATGAGGAATGCAGGGCAGGCCTTGTAGCGTCAGCGCCTCGGCGGTTGCCGATTTGTCGTTGGCGAGACGGTGCGCGATCGCGCTGTTGAGGCCGATGTCGTAGCCGAAGGCGAAGCGGCGCGTCTGATCCCGGTGCATCGCTATCAGCCAGCCACCGGGGCGGACATCGACCGCGATGCCATGACGGGCGCAATAGCGCCTGATCGCCTGGACGAAGATCCGCTCGCTGCCAGCCATCTGTCGGTCGCTTGTGTCAATCGTTCTTGTCAGTCGTTCTGGCGCCAAAAGCCGCAAAAATGCGGGAATCGGCGCCATGCCGGGTGAAAATCAGAGCTATTCTTAATGAAATTCTCGCGAGCGCGGCTGAAATTAACTGCTGCAGTCGAGGCCTGGAGGGAAAAGAAATTGCCCTTCGCGCGCCCCCGGCAGCAGGTTCATTAACGATGTGCCCAGCTCTGCCGCAAATGCCGGTTTGATCGGCATCGATTGCATCCGAAACGAGGTTGATTATTGGTCTGAATGGCGTAGATCACGCACGCGAAATCCTCCGCCATGGCAGTGGTGACCGCCCCGATTTCAGGGCCGGGCAACGCTTTTGCCCTAAAACCGCAAATATTCGGAATATCGAAAATCATGAGCGCGTTTTACCGAGAGAAGGTTCTTTCCGTCCACCACTGGACCGACACGCTGTTCAGCTTCCGCGCCACGCGCGATACCGGCTTTCGTTTCCAGAACGGCCAGTTCGCCATGATCGGCCTCGAGGTCGACGGCCGTCCGCTGCTGCGCGCCTACAGCATGGCGAGCGCCAACCACGAGGAAGAGCTCGAGTTCTTCTCGATCAAGGTGCAGGACGGCCCGCTCACCTCGCGTCTGCAGAAGATCAAGGAAGGCGACACCATCCTGGTCGGCCGCAAGGCGACCGGCACGCTGATTACCGACAACCTGCTTCCCGGCAAGCGGCTGATGCTGCTCTCGACCGGCACCGGCCTTGCGCCCTTCGCCAGCCTGATCAAGGACCCCGACGTCTACGACCAGTTCGAGTTCATCGTGCTGGTGCATGGCTGCCGCCAGGTCTCCGAGCTCGCCTATGGCGAGAAGCTGGTCGCGACCCTGCGCGAGGACGAGCTGTTCGGCGAGCTGCTCGCCGACAAGCTCATCTACTACCCGACCGTGACCCGCGAGCCCTTCAAGAACCGCGGCCGCATCACCGACCTCATCAACTCCGAGCAGATCTTCGACGACATCGGGCAGTCGCCCCTCGACATCGCGACCGACCGCATCATGATGTGCGGCAGCCCGGCGATGCTGGAAGAGCTCAAGGCGATGTTCGAGAGCCGTGACTTCATCGAAGGCAGCGGCAACAAGCCCGGTCATTTCGTGATCGAGAAGGCCTTCGTCGAGCGGTAAGTGCGGCGGCTTGTTATTTCGGTGTCGTCCTGGAAATCCAGGACCCATACCCACCGAGTCAGGTTTGGCGAAGGCTGTCAGTCTTCGCACAACCCCGTTTAGGGGCGGTGGGCAAAGCGTGCTGGCCTCCGAATCCCCTTTCTGCTGCAGCGCAACAATCCGACCTCCCGGCGGATTGATCTGCGCCAGCTCATTTCGCTAGCCTGAAACAAGGGCCGCGTCATATCCGTATGACAGGGGCGGGCGTATCGTACCGCCTCATGCCGGCGAGAGGATGGGATCGTGGCCGACGACAACAAGCAGGAATCGCCCAAACGTCTGGCACTGGCGGAGGAGGGGGTCATGGAGACCCTGCTGCTGCCGTTCTCGCCGCGCTTTATCGTGCTGACGATCTGCGCGGTCGTCACTGCGCTCCTGATCGGCATCGGCATCGCCGACCGCAAGATCTCGGACATCCTGCTGATCCCGATCCTGATCTTCGGCGCCCTCACGCTGCTCGGCGTCCGCGACCTCCTGCAAAAGAGCCACGCGGTGCTGCGCAATTATCCGATCTCGGCGCATATCCGCTTTGTCCTCGAAGAGATACGCCCCGAGATGCGGCAGTATTTCTTCGAGAGCGAGAAGGACGGCATGCCGTTCTCGCGCGACACCCGGTCGTTGGTCTATCAGCGCGCCAAGATGGAGCTCGACAAGCGTCCGTTCGGCACCCAGGAGGACGTCTACCGCGAAGGCTATGAGTGGATGCATCACTCGGTCTCGCCGAAGGCGCATGCCGAGGAGAAATTCCGCATCACCATCGGCGGCCCCGACTGCAAGAAGCCCTACTCGGCCTCGGTGTTCAACGTCTCCGCGATGAGCTTTGGCGCGCTCAGCCCGAACGCGGTGCGGGCACTGAACGCCGGCGCGAAAAAGGGCGGCTTCGCGCACGACACCGGCGAGGGCGGCTTCAGCCCCTATCACGCAGAGATGGGCGGCGACATCATCTGGGAGATCGGCTCCGGCTATTTCGGCTGCCGCCATCTCGACGGCTCCTTCGACCCCGAAGCGTTCGCGCGCGTCGCCGGCCAGGACCAGATCAAGATGGTCGAGCTCAAGATCAGCCAGGGCGCCAAGCCCGGCCATGGCGGTGTGCTGCCGGCGGCGAAGGTCTCGGAGGAGATCTCAAAAATCCGTGGCGTCGCCATGGGCGAGGACTGCATCTCGCCCGCCTCGCACCGGGCGTTCTCGACGCCTGTGGGAATGATGCAGTTCATCGCGGAGATGCGCCGTCTGTCCGGCGGCAAGCCGGCCGGCTTCAAGCTGTGCATCGGCCATTCCTGGGAATTTCTGGCGATCTGCAAGGCGATGCTGGAGACCGGCATCTATCCCGACTTCATCGTCGTCGACGGCAATGAGGGCGGCACCGGCGCGGCGCCGCTGGAGTTCATGGACCATCTCGGCATGCCGATGCGCGAGGGTGTCAATTTCGTTCACAACGCGCTGGTCGGCATCAATGCGCGCGACCGCATCAAGATCGGCGCCTCCGGCAAGATCGCCACCGCCTTCGACATGGCGCGCGCGATGGCGATCGGCGCCGACTGGTGCAATTCAGCGCGCGGCTTCATGTTCTCGCTCGGCTGCATCCAGTCGCTGAGCTGCCACACCGACCGCTGCCCGACCGGCGTCGCGACGCAGGACCCGACCCGTGCGCGCGCGCTCTACGTGCCGCTCAAGATCGACCGCGTGGCCAACTATCACCATGCCACGCTGCACTCGCTGACCGAGCTGATCGCCGCGGCCGGCCTCGAGCATCCGCAGCAGCTCCGTCCGATCCATTTCAACCAGCGGACGTCGACGACCCAGGTCAAGTCCTTCGCACAGCTCTATCCGGCGCTGCGCCCCGGCGAGCTGCTCGAAGGCACCGAAGACCCGCGGTTCGCCGGCGCCTGGCGGATGGCACGGGCGGACACGTTCCAGCCGGCGCTATGAGCCCGCCGAGACGACGAGTGGAGATTGGCGCAGCAGCATGCGCTACTTCAACGAGCGCTCACCTCACGCCGCCGCCTGCTCATCTCGCCGACTCGCCAGGATCTTGTCGATCCGCCTGCCGTCGAGATCGACCACCTCGATATGCCAGCCGCCGAGGTCGAAGGCGTCGCCGACATTGGGCAGCACGTTGAATTGCTGCAGCACGAGGCCTGCCACCGTGTTGAAGCGATGCGGCGGCAGCTCGATGCCGAGCAGCTCGCCGAATTCGTCGACCGGCATCCAGCCGGCCACCAGCAGCGATTCATCCGCACGCTTGACGTAAGCCGGCTCCGGCGGGCCTTCCTCGGAATGGAACGCGCCGACGATGGACTCCAGAATGTCGGCCGCGGTGACCACGCCTTCGAAGGCGCCGTACTCGTCGTAGACGAAGCCGACATGAACCGGAGCGGCCTTCAGGATCGTGAGCACATCGCGGGCATCCGCTGACGCCGGAATGCTCGGCGCTTCGCGGACCAGCGCTCGCAGGTCGGGGGTGCGTTCGTTCATGTAGGCGACCAGCAGGTCCTTGGCCTGGAGCACGCCGACGGGCTTGTCGCGATCACCGTCGGACGCCGGAAAGCGCGAATGCGGGCTCTTTTTGATGATCTCCTGAATGGCCTCCGGTGGGTCGTTCAAATCGATCTCGTCGACCTCGGTGCGCGGCGTCATGACGGCGCCGACCGGCCGGTCGCCGAGCCGCATCACGCCGGCGATCATCTCCTTCTCGCCCGGCTCGAGCACGCCCGCGCTCTCGGCTTCGCTGACGAGGTGATGGATCTCGTCCTCCGAGACCTTCTCCTCGGCCTTGCCGCCGCGGCCGAGCAGCGTGAGGATCAGCTTGCCAGAGACGTCGAGCAGGAACACGAGCGGCAGCGATATCTTCGCGAGCAGGTGCATCGCGGGTGCGACCCTGACCGCAATGCTTTCGGGATCGCGCAGCGCCACCTGCTTCGGCACCAGCTCGCCGACGATCAGGGTGGCGTAGGTGATGAGCGTGACGACGAGGCCGACGCCGACGATGTCGGCGATGCCGGAGGACAGGCCGAGCTCGATCAGCCATTGCGTCAGCCGCTGCCCGAGCGTCGCGCCGGAAAAGGCGCCCGAGAGCACGCCGACCAGCGTGATGCCGATCTGCACCGTGGAGAGGAATTTTCCGGGATCGGACGCCAGCGTCAGCGCCCGCTCGGCGCCGCGCACGCCCTTGGCGGCGAGCAGCGACAAGCGGGCCGGACGGGACGAGACCACGGCCAGCTCCGACATGGACAAGAGGCCGTTGATGACGATCAGGACGACGACGATGACGAGTTCGACGGAGAGCATTGATGTTCCGAGGTAAGTAAGTATGGCAGGCGGCTGCCGGCACACGCATTGATATAGGTACTCGGTGCGGAATTGCTGGCGCTTCTGTCGCATCCGTTGCCGCGAGGGAACCGCGAGGTGGGCGGTGTTCCCTGCGGTTTGCGACGACGTGACACCCGCGGAACTACGGGCACGTGCTTAACGGGCTCTTAGTGGCCGCCAACTAGATTCTCCGCATTTGTAAATGCACTTGGGGGGACTGAGGATGCGGATCGGGAAGCTTTTCGCGCTGTCGATGCTGACGGTGACGGTGTTTGCAGTCATCCTCGGCGCCGAGGTGCTCATACCCCAGACGCGCATCTTCGCGAACCGTTCCGACGCGATCAGGACGGTCGACGCCTTTGGCGCGACCTTGATGATCAGCCAGCAGGTCGCCAGCCTTCGTGCCCCCTACATCGGACCGATCTTCCAGGAAGGTGCTGCGACGCAGGCCCAGATCGACGCTGCCGCCAAGGCTGCAAAGGCGGCCGATGCGGCATTCGAGCGGGCAAGGCCCAGTTTCCTGGCGCTGGATGACGCCGGACCAATGATCGAAAAGCTCGACCGAAACGCGCGGCGGCTCAAGGAGGTCACCACGGCCGCAGATCGCGCGATGAGCGTTCCCCTGGCGCAGCGCGACAATGCCGTGATCAAGGGCTTCCTGCCCGGGATTGCCGAGGTCATCGGCAACATCGAGCCGATCATGAATCGGCTCGAAGGACAGGTCGTCAACGCCGATTCCTCGCTTGCGGCGCTACTGAGCCTGGCACGGACGGCGCAGGATCTGCGCGTCTCGGCCGGCAGCCGCGCCGCCACGCTGTCGCCGGCGCTGAGCGCGCGCCGGCCGCTTACGGCGGCCGAGATCTCGCTGATGGATCGCATGCAGGGACGTGTCGAAGCCGATCGCGAACGCATCGAGGCCGGCATCGACCAGCTTGGAAGCCCGCCCCGCATCGCCGCGGCGCAGAAGGTGGCGACCGAATCCTATTTTGGAAAAGCCGCGCTAGTCGTGGACAAGGAGATGCCGGCGGCGAGGGGCGACGGCAAGTACGGCGTCAACGCCGACGAGCTGGCGAGCGTGATCGTGCCGGCCATCCAGATGTTCTACGGCGTGCGGGACGCCGCGCTGGCGGAAGCCGCCGAGCGCGCCACGGCTGCGCGCGACGGTGCATTGGCGATGCTCGCGCTTGCGGGCGTCGCGGTGCTGGCGCTGCTCGGCACGCTCGTCGGCGTGACGATGATGCTGCGCAGCCGCGTGGTGACGCCGCTCAGCCGGCTCGCCGAGGTGATCGGGACGCTCGCCGCCGGTCGGCATGAGGTCGAGATCCCCGCGACGGGTCGCAATGACGAGATCGGCGAGGTCGTCGGCTCGCTCCAGCACTTCAAGGCTTCGCTGCTCGCCCAGAAGGCCGCCGACGAGGCGGCCGCGGTCGAGGCCGAGGCGAAGCTCGAGCGCAGCCAGCGCATGGACCAGATCGCGCGCGACTTCGAGGCCATGATCGGCGACGTCATCAACACCGTCGCGTCGGCCTCCGCGGAGCTCGAAGTGTCGGCGGGGACGCTGACCAGCACGGCCGAGCAGTCCGAGCAGGTCACTGCGACCGTCGCGGCCGCCTCCGAACAGGCCTCCGCCAACGTGCAGACCGTTGCGGCGGCGGCGGAGGAAATGGCCTCGTCGGTCAACGAGATCGGCCGGCAGGTCCAGGATTCCGCGCGCGTCGCCGGCGAAGCCGTGCAACAGGCCGAGCGGACCAACGATCATGTCGGCGAGCTCGCCAAGGCCGCGGGGCGGATCGGCGACGTCGTCGAGCTCATCAGCCAGATTGCGGGCCAGACCAATCTTCTGGCGCTGAACGCCACCATCGAGGCGGCGCGGGCCGGCGAGGCCGGACGCGGCTTCGCCGTCGTCGCCTCCGAGGTCAAGGCGCTGGCCGAGCAGACCGCCAAGGCCACGGGCGAAATCAGCCAGCAGATCTCGGAGATCCAGGCGGCGACGGAAGATTCCGTCGGCGCCATCAAGGCGATCGGCGACACCATCACCCGCATGTCCGAGATCGCATCCGCGATCGCCTCGGCCGTCGAGGAGCAGGGCGCGGCGACGCGCGAGATTTCCCGCAACGTGCAGCAGGCGGCGCGCGGTACCCAGCAGGTCTCCGTCAGCATCGTCGACGTGCAGCACGGCGCGAGCCAGACCGGATCGGCCTCCGCCAACGTGCTCGCGGCGGCCAGATCGCTGTCCGGCGAGAGCACCCGTCTCAAGACCGAGGTCGGAAAATTCCTGGACGCGATCCGCGCCGCGTAGGACCCGAACGCCTGTTTCCGCTGGGCCGCGATAGCATGTGAAGAGAAGCGTCCCCGGGGCGCATCCTTCGAGACGCCCGCCTATGGCGGGCCCTCAGGATGAGGGCGGAGTGCGCAGCAACAATCGCAACGGAGACCGATGCTGCTTAGCCTCATCCTTTAGGAGCCCGCGAAGCGGGCGTCTCGAAGGACGAGGCGTGCGCATTCATCGCGCCTGAGCCGTGGGCTCAGAACTCGCCGTGCAGCCGCCCGGAGAATACCGACACCGGGCCGCGATCCGCGTTGTAGGCGGGGTTGACGATGAGCTGGTAGTCGGCGGTGAGGGTGACATTCTTGTTCAGCGCGTAGGCGTAATAGGTTTCGAGGATGCGCTCCTTGCGGTAATTGAGCGCGCCGTCGCCGACGAGAACGCCAAGGCCGCCGGCGGCGAGGAAGTCTCGATAGTCATTCGAGATGGCGTTGACGGCGCCGCCGATGCCGACGACGTCGTCGGGCCGGCTCCATTTCGTGCCCTTGATCGACAGGCCGGCGGACAGGCTGCGGTTGATGTCGGTGAACGCCAGCGTTTCGCTCTTGCCGTCGTTCCAGCTCCAGCGGCCGAACAGTCCGAGATCCTCGGTGATCGCCTGCTCGAGGTTGACGACATAGCCGACCTTGAGACGGCCGCGCCGCGTCTGCGCGATGTCGAGATTGAGCGCGGGATTGTCCAGCGTCTCGCGGAAGCTGCCCATGTTGGCGCTGTCGACCCAGCCCATGGTGCGGAGCTTGCCGGGCTGGCCGAGCAGCGAGTAGCGCGTCTCGAGCTCCAGCACGTACTGGCCGCGTTCGCCGACCCTGGTGTCGAAATGATTTGAATTGGACTCCGCGACCATCAGGAAATAGCCGCCGCGCAGCGCCCATTGCTTCTGGTTGAGCTCGGCCGTGACGCCGTAGGTGAGCCCGACCTTGTCGGCGGAATAGTCGAAGGCGCCGGGCGCCCAGATCGACCAGTTCATGAAATCCTTGCGGGTGTCCTTGGCATAGGCGTTGCCGTCGAACACGTCGACCACCGCGAACTTGCCGGCCTGCACGGTGAGACGGGACACGTCGACCTTCTGTCCCAGCTGCAACTGGCCGCTCGCGAGCTCTTCCTGCTCGCCGCCGAAGCCGAAGGTCTGGCGCACGAACAGGCGCGAGGTGTTGTAGTGCGGGTAGGGGAAGTTCGACTTCTGCGCCTCGCCGTTGGGGAAGCCGGCCGCACCGACCGTGTCGTTCAATCCAAAACCCTGGAGCAGCTCGGGATTGTAATAGACCTCGCCGCCGTCCCACAGCCGCGCGTTCAGGAACAGGCTGTTGCTCCAGGTCGCCTTGGCCTGCCGCGACGGCGAGAGCGAGTTCGGTCCGCTGTAGAGCGCGGGGAACGATGGATAGCCCTGCGGTAGATAGGTGCCCTGGCCGTGGATCTCCCAGCGATCGGATTCCGTGTCGATCAGCGAGCTGTTCGGGTTGTAGCCCGGCACGCCCGGCCAATCGACCTTACGGTTGAGGCCGAGCCTGATGGTCTGGAACTCGATCGCCGAGGAGGTGTATTGGGCGCCCGTCGAGAACGCGACGTTGGCAGTATCGAAGCGGCTGTAGAGATATTCGAGTCGCGCGCTCCAATGCGGTGCGAAGCCGTATTCGATGCCGGCGCCCGCAATCCAGCCCGGCCGCGTGGTCAGGATCTTCGGGACGGCTTCGCCGGAGGCTGGCCCGTCGAAATAGCGTTCGCCCATCCAGGCAAAGCCGCCGGTGGCATAGACGAGCCACGGACCGCTGGTGTAGCCGACGCGGCCGCGCAGGCTGGCGGTGTAGTCCCATTGCTGCGTGACCGTGTTGGCCGGTGTCGCCAGGAAGGAGACGATCGAATTCGAGGTGATGTAGTTGGGAAACGAGAAATCGCCTTCGAGGCCGACCAGCCAGCCGGAGTTGAGCCGGTAATTGTAGCCCGCCTGCACGCCGCCGATCGTGCCGCTGAAGACGCCGCTATCGCCGATCGCAGTGCCGTCGTTCAGCGCAAAGCGCGACGAACCGCGGCTGTAGCCGGCATGCGCGCCGATATAGAGGCCGGTCCAGTCATAGACCGCTCTCAGCGCCGGCGCCTTCAGCGGCAGATCGGCGGCGCGGCTGGCGGCAGGAAAAACCATCACGCCCGAGGCGATTGCCGCGGCCGTCCGCAAATACCGGTAACGGTGACCTCTCAACGTCAAAACGAAACGCCCCCAAACGCGAATGTGTCCCACTCGCCGCGATATCCCTGCCGATTCGCAGCGCCCCTGTCATCAGGCCCGGTTGTCCGCGCCATCGACCGAAATGATTCCGGTTCGACGCGTTTTCTCCCAAGTCCCTGCATGTGCAGCGAACCTTATTGCGATTAATTCGCAATAGCAATTAGTGCGGATTGCCGCAGGTGATCGTTCGTGCCCTTGTGTGATGGAGCTGCAACAAATTCCGAGGCCCAAACAAAGCTCCCCAAGCAGGTGACCCGCCCGGTGGGGACAGCCGGGCGGGTCGGGGGCACGACACGGGGTGGATGAGGCGCCCGTGTCGGACGCAGGATCCACGTGGGAGATCGGCCTCAGGTACTCAGATCAGTAGCAGGTACGAACGCGGCCGACGTACTGGCCGAAGGCGTTGTACTGGGCGACCCAGCCGCAGCGGTGATAGCCGTAGGAATAGGGATCGTTGCTGGCGGCGATCACGGAGCCGACGACGACGGCGGTGGCGATGCCGGCACCGACACCCCAGACCCAGCCGGGCTGCTTGGCTTCGGCCGAAGTGGTGGTCGACGCGATGCTGCCGGTGACGGCGAGGGCAGCGAGCGCTGCGGCGGCAATCCTGATCTTGATCGACATGTTAAAACTCCATCCGGTGTTGAGGCGGTCCGTTGTGGTCCGCGTGCCCGATTGGACGGAGGCACGGCGAAACCGGTTCGAAAGCGCCTCGGGCACCTCCGGAATCCGGATGTTTTCCGAGCGAATTCATAAGGATGCGGGCTAGCCGAGGGGCCCTTTGGCGAGCCTGTTCACGTCGAAGTTATCGACCTCGGCCAGCAGCTCGCAAAAGGCGCGCGCGCCCTGGTCGATCAGCTGCTCGCCCTTCTCGGCGACGGCCAGCGTTGCATCGCCGACTGCACCGCTGAGGTTGAGATCCTGCGCCTGCCAGGCGAAGGGCGCGGGGCGCTGCGTCGACAGCCAGCGATACTGCTTCTCCATCGCGATGCTGCTCGCGGGAAAATCCGCGATCGCATCCTTGCGCACCTGACCCGGATAGCGCGCCAGCATGATCGAGGTCTCGACCGCCCCGCCGTGAATGCCGTGGCGCACCTCCTCGGCGGGAAACAGCCCGTCAGCGCCCGACAGCCGCGACCACGACGTCGTCACCACAAAGAGCTTGTGATGCGCGCGCAGATCCTGCGCGACCAGCATCATGGCCGCGCTGTTGCCGCCGTGGCTGGTGACGATGACGAGCTTTCGCAAGCCGCGCCGCGCGATGTCCTCGCCGATTCCCGTCCATCTCTTCAGCGCCGCGTCAGTCGCCAGCGTCTGCGTGCCCGGATAATCGATATGCTCGGTGGAAATGCCGATCGGCTCAACAGGAAGAAAGCTGGCCGGAACGGACGTGGGTAGCAACTCGCGCACGCGCGCCAGATAAGCGTCCGCGATCAGCACGTCGGTTGTGAGCGGCAGATGCGGGCCATGCTGCTCGGTCGCCGCCAGCGGCAGCACCGCGATCCAGCGCGACACATCTGCACGGGTCGCATCGGCCCAGCGGATCTCGGTCCAGGCGCGGGATGGCGTCATCAAGGTTTCTTTGCCCGAATTTGTCACGTAATTTGGGGTATGAGGGGACGCGGGCCCGACCGGCTCGTGTCCCCAATGTCATGCGGTTCTATCGCGTTGGCTTGGCATGGGCCAGAAGCGATTGGGCTGGAAGCGATTGACGGAGTGCACTCATGACCCCCTCTCATCTGCGGCAAGCGTTAATGGCGGGCTTGGTGGCCGCTTTGGTCTCGGTCCTGCCGGCACGTGCCGAGACGCTCGACAAGGTCACCTTTGGCACCAACTGGGTCGCCGAGGCCGAGCATGGCGGCTTTTTCCAGGCGGTGGCCGACGGCACCTACAAGAAGTACGGGCTGGACGTCACCATCATCCCCGGCGGCCCCAACGAGAACAACCGCATGCTGCTGATCGCCGGCAAGATCGATTTCTTCATGGCCGCGAACACGCTGATGTCGTTCGACGCGGTCGCGAACAACGTTCCCGTCGTCACCATCGCGGCGGTGTTCCAGAAGGATCCGCAGGTGATGCTGACGCAGCCCGATGCCAAGGTTGCCAAGATCGAGGACCTCAAGCCGCTGACGTTGTTCGTCTCCAAGGAGGGCATGACCAGCTACTTCCAGTGGTTGAAGTCCGAATATGGTTTCAACGAGAAGAACGTCCGACCCTATAATTTCAATCCGCAGCCCTTCATCGCCAACCCCAGGAGCGCGATGCAGGGCTACGTCACCTCCGAGCCCTTCGCCGTCGAGAAGGCCGCCGGCTTCAAGCCCAACGTGCTGCTGCTTGCCGATTACGGCTTCAACACCTATTCGACCCTGATCGAGACCCGTATCGACATCGTCGAGAAGAAACCGGATCTCGTGCAGCGCTTCGTCGATGCCTCCATGATCGGCTGGTACAATTACATCTACCGCGACAATTCCGCCGGAAACGCCCTGATCAAGCAGCTCAACCCGGAGATGACGGACGACCTGCTCGCCTATTCCGTCGCCAAGATGAAGGAATACGGCATCGTCGATTCCGGGGACAGCCTGAAGAACGGCATCGGCGCGATGAGCGACGAGCGCTACACCTCCTTCTTCAACAAGATGGTGAAGGCGGGTGTCGTGAAGGCGGATCTCGATTTCCGCAAATCCTACACGCTGCGGTTCGTCAACAAGGGCGTCGGCGTCGAGCTGCGTCCGAACAGGCCGTAACGGATGTCGCGATTGGACCGAGACGCAGCCGCATCGTTCACCTCTCCCGAAGGGAGAGGTCGCATCGCATCGCAAGATGCGGTGCGGGTGAGGGGTTACGCTCTCTCGTGGGAACGCCGCCCTCTCACCCGGCGCCGCGCGCCGACCTCTCCCCGTTGGGGAGAGGTGAGAGACGCGGCCCGACCGAGCCCCACAACAGCCTGCGATCAATGGTAGAGCGCAAAACCTCGTCCTCCGTCGAGGCCAGCCTGACGGCGCTTGCCGTCAGCCTGCGCGGGGTGACGAAGACGTATGACAACGGCGTCACGGCGCTGGGGCCGCTCGACCTAACGGTGCGCAAGGGCGAGTTCATCTCGCTGCTTGGTCCGTCCGGTTGCGGCAAGTCGACCGCGCTGCGGCTGATCGCGGGGCTCGGTGCGCCCTCGTCCGGCACCGTGCGGGTGGCGCATCACGAGGGCCCCGCACAGCCCGGCCATGGTATCGGCTTCGTGTTCCAGGAGCCGACCCTGATGCCCTGGACCAGCGTGCGCGAGAATGTGCGGCTGCCGCTGCAGCTCGGCGGCGTCGCGAAGGCGGAAGGGCGTGCGCGCGCCGACGAAGCGCTGGCCAGCGTCGGGCTTGCCGATTTCGCCGACGCATTCCCACGCGAACTCTCCGGCGGCATGAAGATGCGGGTGTCGCTGGCGCGCGCGCTCGTCACCGATCCCGACATCCTCCTGATGGACGAGCCGTTCGCCGCGCTCGACGAGATCACGCGCTTCCGTCTCAACAACGACCTGCTCGCGCTGTGGCGTGCCCTGGGCAAGACCGTCATCTTCGTCACCCATTCGGTGTTCGAATCCGTTTACCTGTCACAGCGCGTCGTGGTGATGACGGCGCGGCCGGGCCGCATCCAGGCCGACATCCGCATCGAGACGGTCGAGCCGCGGGGCGAGGAGTTTCGCACCTCCACGGCCTATTCCGATTATTGCCGGCGCGTGTCGGCCGCGTTGGCGCCGTCCTATTCGGGGCAGTCGACGCTATGAACGCGCGAGCGACCGTCACCGCAAAACCATCCGGCGCGCAACGCGCGATGCGCTTCGCTGCGCCCCTCGTCGTGTTCGCGGCCGGGCTCCTCGCCTGGGAACTCGTGGTCCGCATCAAGGACGTCCCGCCTTACGTGCTGCCTGCCCCGTCGGTCATCGTCCTGACACTGATCAAGGACTGGGCGGTGCTGTCACAATCGCTCGCGACCACGCTGCTGACCACGCTCGAAGGTTTCGTCGCCGCCAGCATCGGCGGCATTGCGCTGGCGCTGCTGTTCAACCAGTCGAAATGGGTTGAGTATTCGCTGTTCCCCTATGCAATCGTGCTCCAGGTGACGCCGGTGATCGCGATTGCGCCGTTGCTCCTGATCTATCTGGAGCAGCAGACCGCGGTCGTCGTCTGCGCCTTCATCGTCGCCTTTTTCCCGGTGCTGTCGAACACCACGCTGGGATTGAATTCGGTCGATCGCAATCTGGCCGGACTGTTCCAGCTCTATGGCGCCTCAAAGCCTCAGACCCTGCGCTTCCTGAAGCTGCCTGCGGCGCTGCCCTATATCCTCGGCGGCTTGCGCATTGCCGGCGGCCTGTCGCTGATCGGCGCGGTTGTGGCCGAGATCGCGGCCGGAACGGCCGGTGCCGGCTCCGGGCTCGCCTACCGGATCGCCGAGTCCGGTTACCGGTTGAACATACCCCGCATGTTCGCCGCGCTGCTTTTGTTGTCGCTGGCCGGGATTGTCATCTATGGGGTGCTGGCGCTAGTTTCCCACCTCGTTTTACGGCGCTGGCACGAAAGCGCGCTTGGAAAGGAAAGCTGATGTCTACCGGTTCGATTTCGTCCGAAAAGATCGATCTTTTGATTTATGGACCGGTGCGGCCGATCCTCGAGAGCGGGTTTTCCGATCATTTCGTCGTGCACAAGGCCGAGACGCGTGGTGACCTCGAACGGCTGACGCCGGCGATCCGCGAGAAGATCCGGGGCGTGGCGGTGACCTATCACACGGTCCGCGCCGACAAGGAATCGCTGTCGCAATTGCCCAAGATCGAGATGGTGGCGAGCTTCGGCGTCGGCTACGACCACATCGACGCCAAATACGCGGCCGAGAACAACATCATCGTCACCAACACGCCCGACGTGCTGACCGAGGAGGTCGCCGACGTCGCAATGGGCCTTCTGATCTCGACCCTGCGCGAGTTCATCAAGGCCGACCGCTATGTCCGTTCCGGACTCTGGCAGACGCAGAACTATCCGCTCAGCGTCGGCTCGCTGCGCGACCGCAAGGTCGGCATCGTCGGCATGGGCCGGATCGGCCAGGCCATCGCGCGCCGGCTCGACGCCTCGCTGGTGCCGGTGGTCTATCACTCGCGCAACCCGTCCAAGGACGTCTCCTACAAGCACTATCCTGATCTGATCGAGATGGCGAAGGCGGTGGACACCTTGATGGTGATCGTGCCCGGCGGCGCTTCGACCAACAAGATGATCAATGCCGAGGTGCTGAAGGCGCTCGGCCCGCGCGGCGTGCTGATCAACGTCGCGCGCGGCTCCGTGGTCGACGAGCAGGCTTTGATCGAGGCGCTGAAGTCAGGCACCATCCTCGCCGCCGGCCTCGACGTGTTCGCGGCCGAGCCGAACGTGCCGGACGAGCTCAAGGCCATGCAGAACGTCGTGCTGCTGCCGCATATCGGCTCGGCCTCGGTGGTGACGCGCAATGCGATGGACCAGCTCGTCGTCGACAATCTCAGGTCGTGGTTCTCGGGCAAGGCGCCGCTGACGCCGGTTGCGGAAACGCCGTTCAGGGGGCGCTGATGAGAATTCTTCGGGTTCTCGCATTCGCCATCGCGGCATGTCTTACCGCGACGAGCCCTGCATTGGCGCAGGATGCGACGAGCCTGAAGAAATCGATGCCCGGTCAGTGGGAGCTTTCCACCACCGAGCGCAGCAAGACCTGCGTCGTCACGCTCAAGGCTGATGCCGCAGGTCAGGGTTACAAGCTGGAGCTGGAGCCGGCCTGCAAGACCGCGCTGCCTTTCACCAAGGCCATCGTCGCCTGGAGCGTGAAGGGCCTCGACATCGTCCGCTTGCAGGATGCGGCGGGTGAAGCCGTGATCGACTTCACCGAGGTCGAGGCGGGCATCTTCGAGGGCCTGCGGCAGGGCGAGGGCGTCTACATCCTGCAGGACCTCGCCGCCGCCCGCTCGATGGCCAAGTCGATGGACCAGATGATCGGCGACTGGTCGATGGTGCGCGGCAACGGCCAGCCGGTCTGCGGGCTGACGCTGACCAACACGGAAGCAAGCCAGGACAATTTCCAGGTCTTCCTCAAGCCGAAATGCGATCCGGCGATCGCACAGTTCAACCCGACGCAATGGCGCCTCGAGCGCGGCCAGATCATCCTGATGTCGAAATCGGGCGATGCCTGGCAGTTCGAGGCCGACGACAACGCGCAGTGGCGGCGCGTCCCCGATACCGTCGATCCCCTGATCATGCTGCGTCAGTAGGCGCCGCCAGCCGCGAGGTCGATAACCTCTCCGCTTGCGGGAGAGGTCGCGCCGAAGGCGCGGATGAGGGCTTTCTCGTCTTGGGGGTTCTCCATTGTGGAGACACCCTCTGCCCAACCCTCTCCCGCGAGCGGGAGAGGGAGTGCGCCTGTTCTGTGGCGAAACGCTCCGCCTTCATCCAACGCAACTACGCCGTCACCTTCGGTGGCGGCGCGGTGCCTTGCGCCCATTTCTCCAGCTTGCCGAGCACGCCCCACGCGGTGAGCGCAAGCGAGATCGGCATCGCGAACTGGCCGAGGCCGGGCACCGCCGAGACGATCGTGCCCAGCAATCCGGCGATGCCGCCTGCATCCGGGTGCGCCGTCACCGAGGAGAGCAGCGCGGTGATGAGCGAGCCGCCGATGCCGAGCGCGGTCTTCTTTCCGTCGAGCAGCTTGCCGATGGTCTCGCCGAGCGCGCCGTTGACCTGGCCCAGCACCGGCTTGCCGTTCTGGTTGAGCAGCGTGCTGAGCAGGTCGACGACCTGCTTCAGCTGATCGACAGGGGCGGGGTTGTTCGGGGTCACTGGTCCTGGCATGGGGGTCGTCTTGTTGTTGATGAGGGAGAAGAGCCGCTCGAACAGGCTGATCGGATCGCTGGTGGCTGGCAGCGTGTTGCCTGGGGTCGTCGTTGTCGGAAGCGTTCCGCCTGCCTGTGGCCGCAGCACCTGCGCGAGGTCTTCCAGCCGCTTCAGCACCTGGGACAGGTCACCGCTCTGCATGACCCCTCCCGGCTGCGTCGCGCGCGTGATGGCGGCGACCGTGGCGGCATCGAGCAGGCCGGTATCCCTCAGCCCCTTCTGCTGCTGAAACTGCGAGACCGCGGTCCGGGTCTTCGGACCGCTGATGCCGTCCTCGGCGAGCGGCGGATCGGCGCCGAGGCGGTTGAGCGCCTGCTGCATCAGCACGACCGTCGAGGCCGCGTCGTCCTCGGGCTCGACGCGGCCTGCGAATTGCGGGCCGACGTCGAGTGTGATCGAGGAATCCAGCGCCAGCATGGCATGCAGGATCACGGCCGTGCCGAGCTGGGAATCGACGTGGTTCGGGTCGAACACGTGATCGCGGACGAATTTGCCGGCCCTTGCCTCGGGCGGGCCGTACAGGTTCGAGCCGCCGTAGAGATAGGGCGAATTGACGCCCTTGGCGTGGTAGCCGAAGCCGTTGAACGCCTCGAGCCGGAACAGCATCCGCGCGATGCTCCAGTCCTGCGCGCCGATGAAATTCTCGATCCTGAACGCATCCACGGCGCCGTCCACGAAGGTGGTAAACGGGCCGCGCCCCTTCGGCACGATGGTTGTCGTGCGATGCAGCGACTCGCCGTTGCCGAGATAGGTGTCGAAATCGAAATTGGATTCACGGTAATGGCAGAGCGCCGTGAAATACCAGGGAACGCCGGTCAACCGCTCGATCTGCTGATAGGTCGCCTTGCCGTTGAGCGCCTTGCGTGCGACCCCGTTCGCGTCGGCGAGGCGTCCGGGCCGGATCTCCAAACTGGACCAATTCCGCTCGTATTCACTCTTCAAACTCTCGAAGGACACCATTTTCCACTCCCGCAAAATTAATGAATTAACGAATCTCCATGCACGTCAAAATGAGCCGCCCGTCGTGATCGTCGCGTGAGACCAGCGTGATTGCTGCGAATCTGGCAGGTTGTCGGCGCTGCGCATGTGAAATGGGTTACAGCCCTTGCGGGAAAATTGGCGGCACAATGCGGATCGTCCGATGGGGGAACCCGCCGGGCCGTCGGCCCGTTAGCAGCGACACGGTCCGGCAAGGAGGCCTATATGGCCAAGCGCGTCCTCGCGATCGGCGTCGAACCCGGCGTTGCGGATTACAGTGCATTCCCGCAGCTCACGCCGGAGCTCGTGCGCGACTATATCGAGGCGCAGCTGTTGCGCCTGCGCGATCGCGGCTTCGAGGTCACGAGCTGCCTGATCGATCTGGACGCGGCGGCCGAAGCCGCCGTGACCGCGGCGCTGCGCGAGCAGCGCTTCGACTGCATCGTGATCGGCGCCGGCCTGCGCGAGCCGAAGGAGCGCCTGCTGCTGTTCGAGAAGGTGCTCAATCTCGTCCATCGCCTCGCCCCGGAGGCCGCGATCTGCTTCAACACCACGCCGGCCGACACGGCCGAAGCCGTGCGACGCTGGATCGATCCAGGATGACCGGCTCGCGGCCGCTTTTTAAGCCGGCGGGCCTCGCTTGGGCGGGCTATCGCATATGAACAAGCGTGGTGAATAGCTCGCCCGCAGCCGATCCTTCGAGACGCCCGCCGAGGGCGGGCCCTCAGGATGAGGGCGGAGCGCGCGGCGGCAATTTCAACTGGCCAATGCTGCTTAGCCTCATCCTGAGGAGACCGCTGGAAGCGGTCGTCTCGAAGGACGAGGCGCTTGCTCTGGCCGTTACCAGCCTGCTCCGAAATCTTCGCCAAGTTTTGGAATCGCGGCCTGTCTGACCTTGCGATGGCAATGCCGGTCCAGGCCCGAGCGCTCGTGCTCTAGCTTTTTGCGACCTCCGGCACGATCTGCAGCAGCGGCTCCGGCTGGATCGAGATCTGGCCGGCGAACGGCCTGTCATGCGCGGCGATGAGCAGGACGGAGGTGGCGACCCCGGTCGCGAACAGGCCCATCGCGACCGCCGATCCGAGGCGGTTGTCGCAATGGACGAGGCCGATCACCAGCAGTGCGCAGGCGGCCTGGAGGTACAGGCACCACCATTTGACCGGGTTCACCGCGGCGAGGCTGACGATGATCCGCTGCCGCCGTGCGTCCAGCGCCTGCTCCAGCGCGGCGATCAGCTCGCGCTGCACATTGACCTTGCCATTGCCTTGCGGCGTCATCGTGATGACGAGCTGCAGCGCATCGGCGAGCGCAGGCGGCGTCACCTTCAGCGAAGCTTCCTGATGCGCCATCATCGGCCATTCCACCGCGACGGCCTGACCGACATAGTCGCGGACGAGGCCACGCAGCTTCGCATCCTGCTCCGCCGGCAGGCCGGCGGCCAGCAGCACGACGCTGCGCAATGCGCTCGCCTCGCGGCTCACCGCAGCGCTGGCGCGATCGCTGTCGCCCCAGACCTGCGCCCCGGTGAAGGCGACGAACAGGCCGAAGATGATGCCGAGCACCGGCAGCATGCCCGGCGAGATCGCCTTGAGCGATTTCGCGCGCTCCTCCGTTGCGACCAGCGCAATACCTGCGAAGATGGCCGCCGCCAGCAGATAGGTGAAGCCGAAGATCACCAGCGCCATCAGGGGCACCGGCAGATTGTGCAGCCAGTCGCTCATGCCGTTGTTGTCGCCTGATTTGGGCCCTAGATCAACCGCATCCCGCGCAAACTCGCATGCCCACTCCTGCCGACGATGATGTGGTCGTGCACGGCAATTCCGAGCGGCTTTGCGATGTCGATGATCGCCTTCGTCATCTGGATGTCGGCCTGCGAGGGCGAGGGATCGCCGCTAGGATGGTTGTGCACCAGGATCAGCGCGGTCGCCGACAGCTCCAGCGCGCGCTTGATCACCTCGCGCGGATAGACCGGAGTATGATCGACGGTGCCGGTCTGCTGCACCTCGTCGGCGATGAGCTGGTTGCGCTTGTCGAGGAAGAGCAGGCGAAACTGCTCCTTGTCTGAAAACGCCATGCTGGTGCGGCAATAGTCGATCACCTCGTTCCAGGACGACAGCGCGTTGCGGCTGTTGACCTCGCCCTTGGCAACGCGGTGCGCCGCGGCGGCGATCAGCTTGAGCTGGTTGATGGCGGATTCGCCGATGCCGTCGATCTCGCGCAGGCGCGCCACCGGCGCGTGCACGACCTCGGCGAACGAGCCGAACGACTTGATCAGCGCCTTCGCCAACGGCTTGGTATCGCGCCGCGGCAACGCCGGAAACAGCGCCATCTCCAAGAGCTCGTAGTCAGTGAGCGCGTCCGCGCCCGCGCTGTAGAAGCGCTCGCGCAGCCGCTCGCGATGGCCGAGATAGTGCGGCGCATCCTCCGGCTTGCTCTCGTCGTGGTCTGGCTTCGCGGGCATCGGCCGCCAGCATTGCCGGGGACTCGCGTTTTTGCAACCGCCAATTGTGGCGGCGAGTCCGCTTTATGTCGGGCTCGCGGCCCCGACGGTCACCCGATCTGCTTCTCGCCGTGCCGCTCCGACAGCGTGAAGATCTCGACACCCGTCGCTGTCACGCCGACGGAGTGCTCGAACTGGGCCGAGAGCGAGCGGTCACGGGTCACCGCGGTCCAGCCATCGGAGAGGATCTTCACGTGCGGCTTGCCGAGATTGATCATCGGCTCGATGGTGAAGAACATGCCGGGCTTGAGCTGCACGCCTTCGCCGGGCCGGCCGATATGGATGATGTTCGGCTCGTCGTGGAACATGCGCCCGAGGCCATGGCCGCAGAAATCGCGGACCACGCTCATGCCCTGCGGCTCGACGAAGCTCTGGATGGCGTGGCCGATGTCGCCGGTGGTGGCGCCGGGCTTCACGGCGGCGATGCCGCGCATCATTGCTTCATACGTCACCTCGATCAGCCGCTCGGCCTTGCGCGCGATCGGACCGACCGCATACATCCGGCTGGAATCGCCATACCAGCCGTCGACGATGAAGGTGACGTCGATATTGACGATGTCGCCTTCCTTCAGCGGACGGTCGCCGGGCATGCCGTGGCAGACCACGTGGTTGAGCGAGGTGCAGGTCGAGTAGCGATAGCCGCGATACATCAGCGTCGCCGGATAGGCGCCATGGCTGAAAGCGAAGTCGCGGACGAATTCGTCGATCTTCGAGGTCGGCACGCCCGGCCCGACGATGTCGGTGAGTTCGTCGAGGCACTTGGCCACCAGAGCGCCGGCCTTGCGCATGCCGGCAAAGGCGGCGGGCCCATGCAGCTTGATCTGTCCGGTCTTGCGCAGGGAGGTCTCGGTGGCTTCGACGTAGCTCATGCTTGGGCGGTCTTCCGGGCTGATCTCGATGTCGGTGGAAAGGCTTGATTTCAGGCCCCAATTTAATGATTGCCGGCCTTCGTGCAAGCCAAGGCAGAGCGCTTTCGAGCGAAGTGGCTACCGGTTCGCGTGAAGAAAACGCGCCAGAACAAGAATCTTACCGGTCCTTGCGCCCGAAAGCGGGCCTAATTCGGGACTTCTACGGTGGTTTCCACCGGCAGGGCGCCGCCGCGGATGCGGATTTCGCGGACGGGGTAGGGAACCCGGATGCCCTCGCGCTTGAAGGCGTCCCACAGCGCCAGCATCACGTCGCTCTTGACGTTGTCCATGCCGTCGGGGTCCGCGATCCAGAAGGTCAGCGAGAACTTCATGCCGGCTTCCGCGAACTCGGTCAAAATGCTGTTCGGCGCCTTGCCCTTGGTGGCGCGCGGATGGGCGGCGGCGGTCTCGGCGGCGAGCTTGGTGACGACTCGGGGGTCGGCGTCGTAATTGGTGCCGAAGGCGATCTTCACCAGCGTGTTCTTGTCGGTATAGGTCCAGTTGACGACCTTTTGCGTCACCAGATCCTCGTTCGGCACCAGGAATTCGCGCCCGTCGCCGGCCGCGACGGAGATATAGCGGGTCTTCATCGCGCTGATCCGCCCGGTATTGTCGCCGATGGTGACCAGGTCGCCGGGCTTCACCGATTTGTCGGCGAGCAGGATGATGCCCGAGATGAAATTGGCCACGATCTTCTGCAGGCCGATACCGATGCCGACGCCGACCGCGCCGGAGAACACCGCGAGCGCGGAGAGATCGATCCCGACGGCGCCGAGCGCGATCACGATCGCAACCGCAAGCAGGCCGATGCGGATGATCTTGACCAGCAGCACCTGTACCGATGGCGTCAGGTCGGTGGTCGAGTTGATCCGGCTCTCGGCGAAATTGCTGGCGATGTTGGTGGCCCACAGCGCGATCAGCAGCAGCGCCCCGGCCTTGATCACCAGCAGCGGCGTCAGCCTGAGGCCGCCGAGCACGATGGCGAAGGAGTCGAGCAGATCGACCGTCGTGTCGAGCTGGCCGATGATGGAGAGCGCCGCGACGAACCAGGCCGTGATCGACACCAGCTTGACGATGAAGGCGTTGCGCAGCACCGAGGTCACCAGGCGGATCACGAGCCAGGCCAGCCCCATCTTGGCGGCGACCATCAGGAGATAGGAGCGACTCGGCCAGGTCGCGTGGTACATCACGAGGCGCGAGATGATCACGAGCATGGTGAATACCGCCGTCGAGGCGCTCGACATCATCACCCGCGAGAAGTGCCGGAGCGGCAACGGCCAGCCCATCGCGAGCGATGTCATGTCGACGCGATTGCGAATGCCGGCCTCCGCGGCATAGGCGACGCCCGCTGCCGCGAGAATGAGACCAAATTGCAGGTAGAACCAGGGTGAGGAAATCTCCGCCCCGACGCTGCGTGCGGTCGTCTGCACGAACTCCATGAAGTCTTTGAGGTCCATGTCCATCGGTCTCGTCGGAATGCGCGGAGGAATTGATTCGAAGGCGCCGCAGAATCCCACAAAGGGTGCGGCCCGGCCATCGATACACCGTGAAGTGAAGCGCGTTAAGGCCGCAAAATACGGGCAGATTGCCGCGAGCAGCGAAAATGGGTTGGCGCGGGGGAGTGCCGACGATAAGGATGAAAATCCAGCGATTTTTACCCGGAAGGTGGATGGCCTCCCTCGACTCCTTCAGCCTCACCATACTGCTCGGCGCCGTCCTCGTCATGGCCGGTATCCTGTCGAGCCTGCTTGCGCTGCGCTTCGGCGCGCCTTTGCTGCTCGTGTTCCTTGCCATCGGCATGCTCGCGGGAGATTCCGGTCCCGGGCAGATCCAGTTCAACGACGTCGGCACGACCTATCTGGTCGGCTCGGTGGCGCTGGCCCTGATCCTGTTCGACGGCGGCTTGCGGACGCGCTTTGCCAGCATCCGCACGGTGCTTGCGCCGTCCTTGGTGCTCGCCACCGTCGGCGTGCTCCTGACCGCGGTGGTCACCGCGCCGTTCGCCAAATACGCGCTGGACCTCAACTGGGCGGAGTCGCTGCTGGTCGGCGCGGTGGTGGCCTCGACCGATGCCGCGGCCGTGTTCCTGCTGGTCCACACCCAGGGCCTGCGCCTGCGTCCGCGCGTGGGTGCGACGCTGGAGGCGGAGTCCGGCACCAACGATCCCTTTGCCATCTTCCTCACCTTGATGCTGGTCGAATACATCTCGCTCGGCTCGAGCTCGCCCGGCCATGTGCTGATGGAGTTCGTGCTGGAGGCGGCGCTGGGCGCCGTTGTCGGCGTGTTCGGCGGCCGCCTCGTCGTCATCGCCCTGAACAAGGTGGCGCTGCCGCAGGGCCTGCATGCGCCGTTCGTCACGACCGCGGCGCTCGTGATCTTCGGCGGCTCGCAGATCATGCACGCCTCGGGCTTCCTCGCGGTCTATCTCGCCGGCATCATCATCGGCAACCGGCCGACGCGGGCGCATAATTCGGTGGTGACCTTCCTGGATGCGGCGACCTGGCTGGCGCAAATCGTGATGTTCGTGCTGCTCGGCCTTTTGGTCTCGCCGAGCCGGCTCGGGGCCAGCGCGCTGCCGGCGGTCGGCGTTGCGCTCGTGCTGATGCTGGTGGCGCGGCCGCTTGCGGTATTGGTGTGCCTGGCGCCGTTCCGCTTCAACTGGCGCGAAAAGATCTTCATCGCCTGGACCGGCCTGCGCGGTGCGGTCGCGATCTTCCTGGCGTCGATCCCGATGCTGGTCGGCCTGTCCAAGGCCTATCTCTATTTCGACGTCGCCTTCGTCGTCGTCATCATCTCGCTGTTGCTGCAAGGTTGGACGCTGGCGCCCGCCGCGCGCAAGCTGCACGTCGCGCTGCCGCGCGCCGAGCGCGGCCCCCGCCGCGTCGAGCTCGATCTGCCCGGCCAGCTCGAGCAGCAGCTGGTCGGCTATCCGGTACGCCCCAAGAGCCTGTATTTCCGCCGCGGCCTGATCCCGTCCTGGTCGAAGCCGACGCTGGTGATCCGCAATCAGAACATCCTGACGCCCACGGAAGCCGATCCGGTCGCGCCCGGCGACTACATCTACCTGCTGGCGCCGCCGGAAAAGGCCGAGTCGCTCGACCGCTTCTTCGTCGACATGCAGCCGAGCTCGGCGCCCGACCCGCATCTGCTCGGCGACTTCATGGTGTCAGGCGAGCACACGCTCGCTGAGCTTGCCGGGATCTACGGCGTCAAGGTGAGCGAGGACGAGGGCAAGCTGACGCTCGCCGACTATTTCGACGTCCACCTCGATCGCGCCCCGAAGGAGGGCGCCGAACTCGCGCTGGACGAGATCGTCCTCGTCGCACGCAGCATCTCCGGCGGCCGCGTCAATGTCGTCGGCCTGCGCCTGCCGGAAGAGGACGAGAAACCGCCGCCGCTGACGCGCCGGCAGGCGCTGCGGAAGAAGCTTGCCGATTTGTGGACCTCGGTGGCGGGGGTCTGATGCAGCCTACGAAGTCTGGTGCTTTGGCAGGACAAAGCTAGCCAGGAACTCGTCATTGCGGGGAGCCTTGCGACGAAGCCAGCCAAAGGCTCGTCATTGCGAGCGCAGCGAAGCAATCCAGAATCTTTCTGTAGGGACGGCCTGGATTGCCTCGCTGCTCGCAACGGCGGTGAGGCGGGATCGTCGCTGTCCATCCGGCGACAAGCGCCTTCACGTCAGCACCTTCACCCCGCCGAACGACGTCACGCGGCCCTGCTTCAGCATCACGATCTGGGTCGCGAGCTGACGCAGCTCGGCGATGTCGTGGCTGACATAAACCATTGGCACGTTGGCCTCGTCGCGCAGTCGCACCAGATAGGGCAGGATCTCGAGCTTGCGGCCTTCGTCGAGCGCGCCGAGCGGCTCGTCGAGCAGCAACAGGCGCGGCTTCGACAGCAGCGCGCGGCCGAGCGCGACGCGCTGCCGCTCGCCGCCGGAGAGCTTTCCGGGACGGCGGTCCAGCAAGGCGCCAATGTCGAGCAGGTCGATGATGCGCTTGTGCTCCGCCGGATCGGGCGCGAGCCCGTTCATCCTCCGTCCGTAGTCGAGGTTCTGCGCGACGCTCAGATGCGGAAACAGCCGCGCGTCCTGGAACACATAGCCGATGCGGCGGCGCCAAGTGGGCACGTGAATGCCGGCCGCGGTGTCGTCGACAATTTCGCCATCGATCACGATGGTGCCGCGGTCGGGCCGCAACAGCCCGGCGATCATGTTGACCAGCGAGGTCTTGCCGGCGCCGGAGGCGCCGAACAGGCCGATCACGCGGCCCTCGCCGGTGAAGGATGCGGACAGCGCGAACTCGCCGAGCTGTTTTTCGATGTCGACCCGCAGCATGGTCAATTCCCGTGCAGGCGCTGGGTGGCGCGGCGGGCGAACCATTCGGCCGCGATCAGCGCGCCGATCGCGAGCACGATCGAGACGATCACGAGCCGGCCCGCCGCGGCGTCGCCGTCGGGCGTCTGGATCAGCGAATAGATCGCGGAGGAGATCGTCTGGGTCTCGCCGGGGATGTTGGAGACGAAGGTGATGGTGGCGCCGAACTCGCCGATCGCCTTGGCAAAGCCCAGCACCATGCCGGCGAGCACGCCCGGCAGCGCCAGCGGCAGCGTCACCGTGAAGAATACTTTCCACGGGGCGGCGCCGAGGGTTTCGGCGGCCTGCTCGAGCCGACGGTCGATGGCCTCGATCGACAGCCGCATCGGGCGGACCAGCAGCGGAAACGCCATCACGCCACAGGCGAGCGCAGCGCCGGTCCAGCGGAACGCGAAGACGATGCCGAGATGGTCGGCGAGAAAGCCTCCGACGAGGCCGCGGCGGCCCAAGGTGAGCAGCAGCAGATAGCCGGTGACGACAGGCGGCAGCACCAGGGGCAGGTGCACGATGGCGTCGAGCACCGACTTGCCCCAGAAGTCACGACGCGCGAGCAGCCATGCCAGTGCGATGCCGAACGGGGTCGCGACCAGCGTGGCGATCACTGCGACCCTGAGCGAGAGCAGGATCGCCGTCCATTCGGCGGGGGAGATCTCGAACATCAAGTCGTAATATCAGGTCGCAAAAATCAGGTTGCAAAGATCAGGTTGCAAAGATCAGGTTGTGGGACTGATCAGGAATTTGAAGCCGTATCTTTCCAGAATGGTCTTGGCGGCCGTCGAGCGCAGGAAGGCGAGATAGTCGTTCGTTTCCGGCTTTTCGGTCCTGGTGGCCGCGACCGGATAGATGATCGCGGGGTGTGAATCCGCCGGGAAGACGCCGACGATCTTGACGCCGGGCTCGACCTTGGCGTCGGTCGAATAGACAATGCCGAGATTGGCCTCGCCGCGGGCGACCAGCGTCAGCGCGGCGCGCACACTGTCGGCCATCGCGAATTTCGGCTCCGCGGCCTGCCAGGCCCCGAGCTTCTCCAGCGCGGCCTTGGCATATTTGCCTGCTGGCACCGACTTGACGTCGCCGGTCGCGATCTTGCCGTCGCCGGCGAGCCTGGCGAGGTCGAAGCCTTTCGAGATCGCGACGTTGTCGATCTTGGAATCCTTCGGCGCGATCAGCACGATGCTGTTGCCGAGCAGGTTGACTCTGGAAGGCTCGTTGATGGTCTTCTTGGAAACCGCGTAGTCCATCCAGTCGGTATCGGCGGAGACGAACACGTCGGCGGGGGCGCCCTGCTCGATCTGCTTGGCCAGCACCGAGCTCGCGGCGTAGCTGACGCTGAGCTTGACGCCGGTCTTGGCGGTGTAGGCGGCGTCGATCTCGTCCAGCGCGTTCTTCATCGAGGCCGCGGCGAACACGGTGATGGTCTTGTCGTCCGCCACGGCCGGCGAGAGGCTCGCGCCCGCAAGAAGGAGGAAAGCGGCGAAAAGTCCGGCGATACGAATCATGGATGCGCTCCGTGCGAGCTCGCGCGCCAATGCACGCGCAATCTGGCGTTGCTGGGTCCGGCTTGCGATGGGCGGACGCGCTGTTCCACGGGGCCTTGCGACGGCTTACGGCCGGCAGGGATATCGCGGTGCAAACATAGCAGGCCGGCGCCTCAGGTCAAAGGCGGCCGTTTGACCAACCGCAAGACCTGCGCGTCCCGGGACGACAGCGGTGGGCGAAGCGACAGCGTACCCTACGGCTTCGCATCGCCCGCATGCAGCACCGCCTTGCAGGCCGCCGGCATCTGCGCCAGCGTCATCGGCGGTTTCGGCTTCGGCGGCTCCGGCGGCGGCTTGGGATGCAGCACGGCGTCCGAGAACCAATAGGCGAGATCGGAATCCTTGCAGCCTTCGTCCTCCGACTGCGATGGCTGCCCCTCGCACTCGCCGGCGCCCGCCGGGCAGCGCATGCGGATGTGGAAGTGATAGTCGTGGCCCCACCACGGCCGGATTTTCGACAGCCAGGAGCGGTCGCCCTTGGCCTCGCGGCACAGCGCCTTCTTGATCGCGGCATTGACGAAGATGCGTTGCACCGCCGGCTCCTGCGCCGCGTCGCGCAGCACCAGCACATGGCCTGGCGTGAATACCTTCGGATCGATGTCGAGCCGGTCCTGCCGCACCATCATCACCGCCGACATCTCTTCGCGCTCTTCGCGCGAGAGGCGGCGGTCCGGCATCGGCGTCAGCCAGATGTCGGCATCGAGGCCGATCTGGTGGCTGGCATGGCCCGACAGCGCCGGCCCGCCGCGCGGCTGGGCGATGTCGCCGACCAGGATGCCCGGCCAGCCGGCGTCCTTGTTTGCCCTGGCCGCAAGCCGCTTGATCAGCGCGATCATGTCGGGATGACCAAAGTTGCGGTTACGCGACAGCCGCATGACCTGCCAATTGTCGCCGTTGAGCGGCATCTGCGCGGCGCCGCCGATGCAGCCCTTGGTGTAGGAGCCGACCACATGCGCCGGCCCCTTCGAGGGCAGCAGTTTTCGCGCGAAGAGTTCCTTGGCAGCGAGATGCGGATCGTTGGGGTTGGCGAGCGGCGGCAGCGGCTTCGGATTGACGCTGCCCTTGTCCTGGGCCCGCGCGCCGCCGGCTGCCAGGAGCGTCACGACAAGCAGGAGAGGGGCGATGCGGCGGGGACTCATGCCCGGTCATTATAACCCAACGCGGCGCCGGGGTTAAGAATTAGGCTTGTCGCGAGGGCGCCACCTCACGGCGTCTTTACAGCCACGGGCCGCTGGCGACATCATGGCCTCGGGGCAAATGGCCCTTTATCATGACATTGGTTTTTGGCGCGGCTCGCGAGGGAGTGCGCCGGCTGGCCGCATTTTTAACGGCGCGATAACCGTATCCTGGATTGACCAAAATTCGTGCGAGGAATGAGGGAACGCCTCGCTCCGCATGCAATCGCGCGCGATTTCGGAAATGATTCAAGCGCGCGCGTAATTTTGCGGCAGCACACGTTCCGATCGCGACATGTCAAGGGGGTTTGATGCGTCGGCCGGCCGCATTTTGCGCCTCGCAAACAGGCACAAGCGCCGTTGGTCCCGGAGCGAGGCCGGCGAAGATTACTTTTTTTTCAGACACTTGCCCCAAACCTTGCGGCCGCAGGGCGCGACTGGGACATGTGACGTTGAGTTTGGGGTCTCGAAGACAAAAAAGGCGAAAGCGTAACGTGCTTGGTACGGCGGGCAGCCGGCTGCGCAAGCCGCGATTCGCGCGCGCGCCGCATTCGCCCGTCGTGCAGGCCGAGCTCGTGCAGAGCCGCGCGGAGGCGGAGGCCGCGATCGCGGAGGCGCGCAAGGCCCATGAGCGGCTGCGCCAGGCCATCGACATCCTGCCGCAGGGCATCGTGTTCCTCGATGCCGAGGGCCGCTATGTCCTCTGGAACAAGAAATATTCCGAGATCTACAGCAAGACCGCCGACCTCTTCGCCGAAGGCGCGCGCCTCGAGGACACGCTGCGCGTCGGCGTCGCGCGCGGCGACTATCCCGAGGCTGCAGGCCACGAGGACGAGTGGATCGCCGAGCGGCTGCAAAAGCTCTACCAGCCCGGCGCACGCCATGAGCAGAAGCTGGCGGACGGCCGCGTCATCCTGATCGACGAGCGGCTGACCGACGACGGCGGTGTGGTCGGCCTGCGCGTCGACATCACCGAGCTGAAGCAGCGCGAGGCCTCGTTCCGCCTGCTGTTCGAGGGCAATCCGGTTCCGATGATCATCTGCGCGCTCGACGACGAGCGCATCCTCGGCGTCAACGACGCCGCGATCGCCCATTATGGCTATGGTCGCACCGAATTCGAGAAGCTGACGATCCGCTCCTTGCAGGCCTTCGACAGCGAGCCGCCCTGGAGAACCGACGTAACCGGCGAGGACCAGGCCGGCCGCACCTGGAAGCACGTCAAGGCCGACGGCGCGCTGATCGACCTTGCGATCTATTCGCGCGAACTGACTTATGCGGAGCGGCCTGCGGTGCTGCTCGCGCTGATGGACATCACCGAGCGCAAGCGGGCCGAGGCGCGGCTCGCCTTCATGGCCCAGCATGACGGGCTCACCGGCCTGCCGAACCGCAACCTCCTGCGCCAGCAGGTCGATGAGATGTTGCTGCACACGCGCCGCAGCACCGAGAAGGTCGCGGTGCTGATGCTCGGGCTGGACAATTTCAAGGCGATCAACGACACGCTCGGACACGCGATCGGCGACAAGCTGCTACGCGGCGTCGCCAAGCGGCTGCGCTCCACCTTGCGCGATGAGGACGCGCTGGCGCGCCTCAACTCCGACGAGTTCGCGATCGTGCAGAGCGGTTTGATCCGGCCGGAGGATGCGGTGGGACTGGCAAAACGCCTGCTCGAGGCCATTTCCGATCCCTATCTGCTCGATGGCCATTCCGTGGTGATCGGTGCCTCCATCGGCATCGCGATGGCGCCGGGCGACGGCGATGATGCCGAGAAGCTGCTGAAGAGCGCCGACATGGCGCTGACGCGGGCCAAGGCTGACGCGCGCGGCAGCTTCGCGTTCTTCGAGGCCGCGCTCGATGCCAGGGCGCAGAGCCGCCGCAAGATCGAGGTCGAGCTGCGCGATGCGATCCAGAACGACGTGCTGCGGCCGTACTATCAGCCGCTGATCGACCTGCAGAGCGGTCGCATCACCGGCTTCGAGGCGCTGGTGCGCTGGCCCCATGCCGAGCGCGGCATGGTCTCGCCCGCCGAGTTCATCCCGGTCGCCGAGGACACCGGCCTGATCAATCCGCTCGGCGGCCTGATGCTGCGCCGCGCGTGCCTGGATGCCGCGACCTGGCCGGACGACGTCCGCGTCGCCGTCAATCTGTCGCCACTGCAGTTCCGCAGCGGCAACCTGCTCTCGATGGTGACGGACGCGCTGAAGCATTCCGGCCTGCCGCCGCGCCGGCTCGAGCTCGAAATCACCGAGACGCTGCTGCTCGAGAAGAGCGCCCAGGTGCTGGCGACGCTGCATGCGCTGCGCGCGCTCGGGGTGCGCATCTCGATGGACGATTTCGGCACCGGCTATTCCAGCCTCAGCTATTTGCGCAGCTTCCCGTTCGACAAGATCAAGATCGACCAGTCCTTCGTCCGCGATCTCGGGGCCAATCGCGAGGCGCAGGCGATCATCCGCTCCATCGTCAGCCTCGGCAAAGGTCTTGGCGTCACCATCACCGCCGAAGGCGTCGAGACGGAAGCCGAGCTGAGCTGCCTGCGCGCCGAAGGCTGCGACGAGGGCCAGGGTTTTCTGTTCAGCAAGGCCCGGCCCAATCTCGATATCATCAGCCTGCTGCAGGCGCAGCGCGGCATCGACGGCGGCGATGACGACACTGCGCTGGTGGCGTGAGCTGCCGCGCTTTACCTCTCCCCGCTTGCGGCAGGGCAATCGCATTTGAAAACTTTTCCCGCGGCCATCCTTCGAGACGCCCGCTTCAGGCGGCCTCCTCAGGATGAGGACGGAGTGCGCGGCAGCAGTTTCAACGGGCACCGACGCTGATTAGCCTCATCCTGAGGGGCGCATAAGCGCCGTCTCGAAGGACGAGGCGTGCGCGCAGGCCGCCGCAGCGAGTCAAATGCGATAGCCCTGCCGCTTGCGGGGAGAGGTCGGAATGCGCGCGTAGCGCGGACTCCGGGTGAGGGGGTACAGGTCTCTCGACCATCCCGTGTGTGGAGAAGAGGCGCCTCACCCGAACCCTCTCGGCGCGAGCGAAGCTCGTCGCGGCCCCTGTAAGAACGGGGCGAGGGAGCGCACCGTCATCGCGGTCGCCCTTCGACCTCCCACCAAAATCGCCGTCCCCACATCCTCGTAATGCGTATCCCGCACAGGCTGACACCGCCTACCCCCGGTGATAGCATGCCTCTCGTCAATGCACGCACACGCAAGCTCGTGTGAGGAGGCAAGTCCAATGGATCGGGGAGCGCTCTGCAGGTCACGCGGCTGCCGCACGCATTTCTTGCCTGTCATTCTTGCCGCCGCGCTGTGGGCGCCCGCCTGCGCACAGGACGTCCGCAGCACTCCGGGCGAGCCGGGACCGGTCTTTTCCGATCGCGGCCCCGATGCCGAGCTCTACGGCGCGGCGTCCGGCTATCCTGTCGGCACGCGGGGGGTCACCCCCCAGCTCGACAAGCTCGTCGGAGTCTACAGCCATTTCGGCGAGATCTATCCGTCCCGCCCGATCGCTCGCGCGACGGCCCCGTGGCACTTCAAACGCGCGCCGGAGCCATCGATCGCCTACAGCTTCGGCACGGAGCGGCTGAGCATAGGCGACTACCTCAAGCGCAACCCGGTGACGGGACTCCTGATCGCCAGGGACGACACCATCCTCTACGAGCACTATCAATATGCGCGGACCGACCAGGACCGTTTTCTCTCGCAGTCCATGGCCAAGACGCTGGTGGGCATGCTGGTCGGGATCGCGGTCTCCGAGGGACGGATCAAGTCGATCGACGATCTCGTCTCGACCTACGTCCCTGGCCTTGCAGGAACGGAATACGGAAACACATCGATCCGCGCCTTGCTGAACATGTCTTCGGGCGTTGAATTCTCGGAAGTCTATGACGGGAACGATGACATCGCCCGGCTTGGGCGAGCCCTGTTCGTCGGAGAGGCAAAAGATCCCGTCGCCGTCGTCGCGCAATTCAATACAAGAGCCGCGCCGCCGGGCACCCGATGGCACTATGCGAGCGTGGAAACCGAGATCCTGGGCCTCGTGCTGCGCGCCGCCACGGGCACGCCGGTCGCCGACTATCTCCACGACCGGATCTGGGACGCCATCGGCGCCGAAGCGGATGCCTCATGGGCGATCGACGGCAGCGGGCAGGAGATTGCGTTCTGCTGCTTCAACGCAACCTTGCGTGATTATGCGCGCCTGGGCCGGTTGCTCGCACATGACGGCGCCTGGGAGGGGCGTCAGTTGATCCCCCGGCAGTGGCTGCTGGATGCCACGACCGTCAGACCAGAGGATGGCCATCTCGCTCCGCGCGTGGCCACACCTTATTTCGGCTAATTTCGGCTACGGCTACCAGGTGTGGCTCCTCCCCGGTGAGCAGCGCAGATTTGCCCTGAGCGGCATCCGCGGTCAGCTCATCCTGGTCGATCCGGCCTCGAAGCTCGTCATGGTGCATACGGCCGTTCGCCAGAAGCCGTCCGAGCCGGGCGCCCTCAGGGAGCCGCTGGCATTGTGGTCCGCCGTGCTTCAGCAGCTCGGACAATGATGATGTTACGGTGCCGCGGCCGCATTGAACCTGTCCGGCTTCCGGGCGCACCAACGGCGCGTAAGTCCCGATGCGTCGCGTGACGCCGAGCGGCTGTTCAAGCGGTCCGCGGCCATGTTCGAGAAAACCGTCGGTCCGGGGGAAGGGCGCTGCGCCCCGATATGCTCGACGCTCCGCGTCCAACGCGCAAAACGTCGTCGCGGAAGCCGGTCCGCCAGGGGCTGACAGTCGCCGGTACACATGCTGACGACATCTTTCTAACTTTTTGGCGCATTGACGGCCCGACCATGTCGGCATGGACCGGTCTCGATCGTCCTTGGGTGGACACGTCCCGGACGTGCTGGTGATGGACCGGCACACGTGACGTGACTTCGTCAATTCGAGCCGTCAAAGTCGCAACTGGAGCAATGCCCATGAGGATCACCGTCGAAACCAGCGTCGCCGCCCCCATCGATCAGGTCTGGCGTGCCTATACGACGCCTGCCGACATCGTGAAGTGGAACGCCGCGTCCGCGGACTGGCACACGACCAAGGCGACGGTCGACCTGCGCGAGGGCGGCGAATTCTCCTCGCGCATGGAGGCCAAGGACGGCAGCATGGGCTTTGACTTCGCCGGCACCTACACGACGATCGTCGAGCACAAGCTGATCGAATATGCCTTCGGCGATCGCAAGGCCGAAGTCGAGTTCGTCCCTGGTCCGAAGGGCGTCATCGTTCGCGTCGTCTTCGACAGCGAACCGACCCACTCGGTCGAGCAGCAGCAAGGCGGCTGGCAGGCGATCCTCGACAATTTCGCACGATACGTCGCGGCGAAGCAGAAGACGTCGTGAGGCGTGCAGGGCGCGGAGCCTTGGCGGGCTTCCGCGTCTTCGTCTACGATCCGATCGCGCAATTCGTCCGGAGACGCAGGGATGCGAACCATTGACCTGATTTGCGCCAGCACGGCTGTCATAGAGTGGGCAAAGGTGCGCAGCACCGCGCCCACCATTCTTCCCGACTGCACACAAATTTGTGACACGCTTCGCTTTGCCAACCTACGACTGATCGCAAGATGCGCCTTTCGGCAATAGCGTTGGAACAAGGAAAACGTTGGGAAGTTCGCGTGTTCAGGGAGCAGGTCGTGGAGAAGAAGCATGCGAACAGCAATTCTTGCGTTGATTGTGGTTGCCGGAAGCGCAATTGCCTTCCAGGCAACGGCCCAGCAGCAAAAGGCCGCGCCCAGTGAGCAAACCAGGGAGGAGATGCGCCGTGATGTAGACCAAGGGCTCAAGCCTGACGAGCCCAGCGAGCAGATGCAGCGTGATGCGGACAAAGGGATCAAGACTCGCAACTCCGGAGAGTCCGGATACGTGGCCGATCAAGACAAGCCAGGTGCTTCTGCGCATCCTCCGGGTCGACCTGGAAGTGAGCAGACCACGGGTTCGGGTGGCCAGACCAGCGCTCCGAAATAGAACCCTTGGCTCGAAGCTCGACGGGTCGCGCGCCTTGTCAACCGTAGCTCCAAGAGCGAAGGCGGAAGCGAAACCCATGACCTTGATGGTCGCAGATCGGATCCCAACGAGGACTCCGGGATACAGCGTCGGCTGGTCGGATCGCGATACACGATGGCAAGCTTGTGCTGGTCGCGCATGGCCTGGCGCACGATGCGGAGATCGACGGCCTCAACACGTATCGTGCCAATGATTGGCGGTCGTTTCCGCCGAGGGCGGGCGGCACGGCTTCGGGAAGCCGCGCCGCTTGATGACCTGGACGGTCTTGTTAAAGCATGATCCGGACAAGTGCGAAGCGGTTTTCCGGAACGATCATGCGCAAACAACGAACCTCAAGCGCGATGACGATTCATCCCAATCTCGTCGCGCTTTGGCGCGGTTGGACCGTCGCCGCGCAGGCTGCGAACGGGGCCGCATCATAGATCACTTGGGTCGAGGCGATCCTGCCATTCCTCACCGTGAGGAGCTCCGCGCAGATGGCGTTGGCAACCGGATGGGTATCGGCATTGTAAACGACGACAGCCTGCTCATCGTCGCCATGGATGGCGAGAATCGTGACCTTTCGGAGCATGCGGGCGAATCCGCCGTGGAACTCGCGAAACGTCTGGGTCCCGACGATCCGCCCGCGCGGTGTCGTGCAAACGACGTCGTCCGCCGCGACAGAGATGATCGTATCGACGTCTTTGCGGGCGATGGCCTTGACATAGGTCTTGGCGATCTGCACTGCGTTGCCGCTGCTTTGGGTATTCATGATCTTCCTTTCAGTGATTGGTGCAAAGGAAGATCTAGCGCAGCGCAGTGACAGATTCTGGCAGTAGGAGATCGGCGCGACCGGGACCGCTCACCCCGACCTGCTGTCGACCTCATCTGCCCGGCAGTTGTATCGCGCATCGTTCTCTGGTGGGACCAGGCCAGGTCGGCAACGCGTCTAAATCCAATCGCTTCCCAAAACTGCGCCGCGGCCTGATTGCCTGCATGTACAGTCATGGTCGAAACCTTCCCTGCCGCGTCCTGCAACAGCGCCATGGCAATGGAAAAGGCAACTTGGCGCCGCCTGAATTCGCGATGCACGTAGAACCGTCGCATTCTCCACGTCGGCTGCGCTGTCGGTGCAGGTTCGTCGGTCATCGCGCCGATGCCCGCGAGTCTGCCGCCAAGACAGCAGGCGTATGCTGCATGAAAGAAGGCGGGGGTCTCCGTCAATTCAGCGGCCAGGCAAGTCATCTGCCGATGGCCATCCGCCGTTGCATCCGCCTCGAGGTCAGCGAAGCCAGCCGGTAGTTCGTCGACTATTGGTTCGAGTTTGAGGTCCATCACTTCCGCGGGCCCAACCCATCCTGGGAGTTCGGGCTACCAATCACATCGGCTGAGATGATGCCAATATACCGCTGTTTTGCCCGAGGAGTCAAAACCTGTTTCGGTAAATCAAAAAAACTATGCCTGCCAAGGGGCGGCTACTGTGCATGGGGTTGTTTTCGCGCTTTTTGTTTGCCGCCGCGGAAACCGGGCCGGCCCATCCCGAGCGTCGCCTCAGCTGTCCACCTTCAGCGCGGCGATGAAGGCTTCCTGCGGGATGTCGACCTTGCCGAACTGCCGCATCTTCTTCTTGCCTTCCTTCTGCTTCTCCAGAAGCTTGCGCTTGCGCGTGATGTCGCCGCCATAGCACTTGGCGGTGACGTCCTTGCGCAGCGCGCGCACCGTCTCGCGGGCGATCACCTTGCCGCCGATCGCCGCCTGGATCGGGATCTGGAACATGTGCGGCGGGATCAGCTCCTTCATCTTCTCGACCATGGCGCGGCCGCGCCCTTCCGCGCGGGTGCGGTGGACCAGCATCGAGAGCGCGTCGACCGGCTCGGCGTTGACCAGGATCTGCATCTTGACGAGATCGGCCGGCTTGTAGTCGGTGAGATGATAGTCGAACGAGGCGTAGCCCTTGGAGACCGACTTCAGGCGGTCGTAGAAATCGAACACCACCTCGTTGAGCGGCAGGTCGTATTTCACCATGGCGCGGGAGCCGACATAGGTGAGCTCCTTCTGCGCGCCGCGGCGGTCCTGGCACAGCTTCAAGACGCTGCCGAGATATTCGTCGGGCGTGAGGATCGTGGCCTCGATCCAGGGCTCGTCGATCTCGGCGATCTTGACCACGTCGGGCATGTCGACGGGATTGTGGATCTCGATCTCCTGGCCGTCGGTGAGCTTCATCTTGTAGATGACGCTCGGCGCCGTCGCGATCAGGTTGAGATCGAATTCGCGCGACAGCCGCTCCTGGATGATCTCGAGATGCAGGAGGCCGAGGAAGCCGCAGCGGAAGCCGAAGCCGAGCGCGGCGGAGGTTTCCATCTCGAAGGAGAAGCTGGCGTCGTTGAGGCGCAGCTTGCCCATCGCGGCGCGCAGCGTCTCGAAGTCGTCGGCGTCGACCGGGAACAGGCCGCAGAACACCACGGGGATCGCCGGCTTGAAGCCCGGCAGCATCTCGGCGACCGGCTTCCTGTCGTCGGTGATGGTGTCGCCGACGCGGGTGTCTGCGACTTCCTTGATCGCGGCGGTGATGAAGCCGATCTCGCCGGGGCCGAGCTCGTCGACCTGCTGCATCTTCGGCGTGAAGAAGCCGACGCGCTCGACGTCGTAGGCCGCGCCCGTGCCCATCATGCGCACGCGCTGGCCCTTCTTCATCGTGCCGTCGACGATGCGCACCAGCACGACGACGCCGAGATAGACGTCGTACCAGCTGTCGACCAGCAGCGCCTTCAAGGTCGCGTCGCGGTCGCCCTTGGGCGGCGGCAGGCGGGTGACGATGGCTTCGAGCACATCGGGAATGCCAAGGCCGGTCTTGGCCGAGATCATCACCGCGTCGGACGCGTCGATGCCGATGACGTCCTCGATCTGCTGCTTGACCTTCTCGGGCTCGGCCGCGGGAAGGTCGACCTTGTTCAGGACCGGAACGATCTCGTGATTGTTGTCGAGCGCCTGGTAGACGTTGGCGAGCGTTTGCGCTTCGACACCCTGGCTGGCGTCGACCACGAGCAGGGAACCCTCGCAGGCCGCGAGCGACCGCGAGACCTCGTAGGCGAAGTCGACGTGGCCGGGCGTGTCCATCAGGTTGAAGATGTAGTCCTTGCCGTCCTTGGCGCGGTAAGCGAGGCGCACCGTCTGCGCCTTGATGGTGATGCCGCGCTCGCGCTCGATGTCCATGGAATCGAGCACCTGCTCCTTGCCCGCCATCTCGCGGTCGGAGAGGCCGCCGGTCATCTGGATCAGGCGGTCGGCCAGCGTCGATTTGCCATGGTCGATATGGGCGACGATGGAGAAATTGCGGATGTTGGAGATGGGGACGGTCGTCATGGGCGCGGGATACCACTCACATCCCCGTGCGGCAACCATTCACTTGGTCTTCCCGCGACCGCACGGGGGTGCGTCCGGGACGGGGGTAGCCAGCCCGCTCAGCCGGTCCGGGAGGGGCGACGTCGAACCGTCTTGCCGCCGCAATCTCGGCCTCCCCCGCCATCGATTTCAGGGGCCGGCTCTGCTAGCTTTCGGGCTTTCTGTCACGGAAATAGGCAATGTGTTGGAAGCGTCTTTTCGCCTTGTTTTTTGCAGCGTGTTTCGCCTTCCCGGCCGCGGCTGAAAAGCGCGTCGCCCTCGTCATCGGCAATTCCGCGTACCAGAGCGTGCCGCGGCTGGAAAATCCCCGGAACGACGCGCTGCTGGTGGCCGACACGTTGCAGAAGCTTGGCTTCACGCTGGTCGGCGGCGGCGCCCAGGTCGAGCTGGACAAGGCGAGCTTCGACGCGGCGGTCCAGCGCTTCGGCAACCAGCTGATCGGTGCCGACGTGGCCCTGTTCTATTATGCCGGTCACGGCATCCAGGTCCGCGGGACCAACTATCTCGTGCCGATCACCGCGAATCCGACGCGCGAGAGCGATGTGGATTTCCAGATGGTCGACGCCGCTTTGGTACTTCGGCAGATGGACGGCGCAGGAACCAAGCTGAACATCGTCATTCTCGATGCGTGCAGGAACAACCCGTTTGGCGGACGGGGCTTGCGCGCCTCCGACGGCGGCCTGGCGCAGATCCGGGCGCCGGAGGGAACGCTGCTCTCCTATGCCACGCAGCCCGGCAACGTCGCGCTCGACGGGTCCGACGGACATAGCCCTTACACGCGGGCGCTGGTCGAGACGATGCAGCGACCCGGTCTCGACGTGCTCCAGACGTTCAATCAGGTGGGGCTCGCCGTCAAGCGCGCAACCGGCAGCAACCAGCAGCCCTGGGTCTCCAGCTCGCCGATCGATGGATCGTTCTACTTTTCAGGCGGGCCAGCAGGGCAGGTCGCGGCGCTCAACGTGCCGGCGCCGGTCACGGCGCCTCCTGCGAACCTGCCGCCGTCCACGGCCCCGGTTACGAGAACCCAATCGGATTTCCTGTTTCCGGATTCCGATAGCCGGCTGCTTGCCGATGGTGATCTGAGGACGCTGAGCAAGGACGATCTGCGCCTTGCGCGCAACGAGATCTTTGCGCGGCGAGGGCGCTACTTCAACTCGCCGGATCTGACCGCGAGGTTCAGCAAGTTCGCCTGGTACGCGCCCCACACCTGGGACCCCCAGTTGAACGCCGTCGAGAAGGCGAATGTCGCCTTGATCGATCGCTATGAAGCCGGCGGGCCGGCGCAAAGCGGCTTCATCTTTCCCGATTCGGATCGGCGGCTGCTGACGGTCGCAGACCTGCGCGGGCTGTCGAACGACGAGCTCCGTATCGCGCGCAACGAGATCTTTGCGCGGCGGGGACGGTATTTCGAAGCGGCCGATCTCAAGGCTCGCTTTGAACGCTTCCCGTGGTATTCGCCGAGCACATGGAATCCAAAACTCAATTCGATCGAGGAGGCAAACGTCGCGCTGCTCGATCAGGCCGGCAGGCGTCGATGACGATTGCGTTGCGGGCGGCGCAAATCCTCGTCGTTCTCGTGGCCGCGTCCGTCCCGGCGGGCGCCCAGACCAGGACGGAGCTTCTTGACCGGCTGGTGCATGCCTATCCCGATTTCCTCTCAGGCCACGACGGCAAGCAAATCTTGTGGCGCGACGGCACCGCGATGCCGGTCGACGATGGCATCGACGACAAATCGTTTGATCAGCGCTTGCGCGATGCCTCGATCCTCGACCAGCTCCGCCTGCCCTATCCCGTCGGCGCCTCCGCGCCGCCCGCGGTGAACGCCGATCCCGGACGATTCCGGAACGAAGCTTTTTTCAAGAAGATGTATGGCGACTGCCGCAATGGAGCGGTACAGCGCAATCTCGTGACCATCACGTGGCTGCCGCGATCATGGGGGAAGGCGGTCCAGGTGACGCGGATCAATGGCGTGGCTGGCCGGCTCGAGGAGGTGTCTGCGGAGATCGACAAGCTCGATCCGGCGCTGAGGGCCGCGGCCTTTCCGATCGCCGGCGTGCTGTCATGCCGGCCTGTCGCGGATACCGGCAAGATGAGCATGCATGGCTATGCCGTCGCGATCGACCTGAACCTGAAATATTCCGACTATTGGCTATGGGCGGGCAGCGGAAAATCCATCCCCTACAAGAACAGGATGCCACAGGAAATCGTCGACATCTTCGAGCGCCACGGCTTCATCTGGGGTGGCAAATGGTATCACTACGACACGATGCATTTTGAATATCGCCCGGAACTGCTGGCCCGGTGATCCCGCATCGTTTCCGTGCGCCAGGCGGTCCTTCATTCACGCCAAGCTGATTTCACTCAGGCGCAAAACGCGCTACGCAAGCGCCCATGTCGACCACCTCGATCCCCTCCGCCAGAGCGCGGCCGAAGACCCGCTTGAGCTACAACCGTTTCCGGGCCTGGTTGGTTGCCTGCGCGACCCGCCCCGAGGCGCGGCTCTGGCTGGTGGTCCAGCTCGCGGCCTTGCATGGCGTGCTCTGGACCTTCATCCTGATCAATCTGAAGGCGGCGCAGGACGTTCACATGGACGTCGCAGAAGCCTGGGGCTGGGGCCAGAAATTCATCTGGGGCTATGGCAAGCATCCGCCGCTGTCGGGCTGGGTCGCCGGCCTCTGGTTCAAGCTGTTCCCCGCGACCGACTGGGCGACCTATGCGCTCGCGATGGCGACGGTCGGCGTCGGCATGGTGATCTGCTGGCTGGTTGCCTTGCGCGTCGTGGATGCCCGGCGCGCGTTCCTGGTCGTGGTGATGGTCGCGCTCTATCCGATCTTCAATTTCAAGGGTTTCAAGTACAACCCCGACCTGCTCCAGCTCGTCACGCTGCCGCTGCTGGTGCTCGCCTATCTCAATGCCTTCGAGAAGCGGACATGGCTATCCGGCATCTGGCTCGGCCTTGCCGGCGCGCTGGCGCTGATGACCAAATACTGGGTGCTGACCATGATCGGCGCGATCGGCCTTGCCGCGCTGATCCATCCGGAGCGGCTGAAATTCCTCTCGTCGCCCGCGCCATGGGTGGCGATCGCGACGATGGTCGTGGCGATGATCCCGCACATCGTCTGGCTGGCGGAGGCGCATTTCGCGCCGCTGACCTATGCCGGCGACACCTACAGCCTCGATGATTCGCGTCTCGTGCACCAGCTCGTGGCCGGCTATGCCCTGCACAATGTCGCGCTGCTGACGCTGCCGGTGGCGCTGGCTGCGCTGGCGATGGCCTGCGTGCCGCCGTTCAAGCTGCTCTTGCGCGCACCATCACGCATCGTCACGCGCGCCTGGGCGCGCGGTGCCAATCCGGGCGTCAATGTTGCGCAGGCGCTGAATATCTGGATCGTCCAGATCATCGTCGCGGTCGGCCCGCCGCTCGGCGCACTCGGCTTCAGCATCTACATGAAGACCGACTGGGGCATCTCGCTGTTCTTCCTGGTGCCCTTGGCGCTGGTCGCGATTCCCGTGCTCCGGGTGCAGAGCGCTGTGCTGTTCAACATCGCCTCAATCTGGCTCGTGCTGAGCGTCGCGACGCTCGCCGCCTCGCCCTGGATCGCCGCGCGCGAGATGGCGGCCAATGGCGGCAACGCACAGATCTATGGCGCGCGCTCGGAGCTCGCGCACGAATTGACCCAGGCCTGGCACACCCGGTTCGGCTCGCGCTGGGCCGTCGTTGCCGGAACGATGGAACAGATCCAGCCGCTGGTGTTCTACAGCCCGGATCATCCGTCCGCGCTGCTGCCGCTCGAGGCCTGGGATTCCGGGCTGACCTCGCGCGGCGATGTGAAGACGTACGGCTTCATCGGCGTGTTCGATCCAACCGACGGCCGCCTGCCGGCGTTCGAGAAATGGGTGTCGGAGACGGCGCCCAACGCCGAGCGCATCGTGATGACGACGCGCCGCTTCATCCACGGCAGGGCCGGCCCGGCGATGAGCTGGAATATCTACATCGCTCCGCCGGGGAAGTGATCTCTTCACCTCTCCCCGTAAGAACGGGGCGAGGCAGCGCAGCGGCGAGAGGGCCCTAAACCCCTTCCTCGTTGAACTTGCTCTCAACGAGCTCCGCGATCGCCGCGAGCGCAGCTTCCGCATCATCACCTGCCGCTGCGACGGTGATCGTCGTGCCGGGCCCCGCGGCGAGCATCATCAGGCCCATGATCGAGGTGCCGCCGACGGTCTCGCCGCCGCGCGTCACCCACACTTGCGCGTTGAAGCGCTCGACCGCCTGGACGAATTTCGCCGAGGCGCGCGCATGCAGGCCGCGCTTGTTGATGATCAGGAGCTCCTTGGAGATCGCGCCCGCGGGCACGCCCGTTCCGGCTTGGGGCGCGTCGTCGCTCATTTGCCGGCGAGCACGCGGCTGGCGATGGTGACGTATTTGCGGCCAGCTTCCTGAGCCATCGCGATCGCGTCCGGCAGCGGACGCTCCTCGCGTACCTTGGCGAGCTTCACCAGCATGGGCAGGTTGATGCCCGCGAGCACCTCGACCTTGGGCCGGCTCATGCAGGAGATTGCTAGGTTCGACGGGGTGCCGCCGAACATGTCGGTGAGGATCGCAACGCCGTCGCCGGAATCGACGCGGTTAACCGCCTCGATGATGTCGCTTCGGCAGAGATCGGAATCATCTTCGGCGCCGATCGTGATCGCTTCGATTTGCTTTTGTGGGCCCATGACATGTTCAAGCGCTGCCTTGAATTCGTCGGCAAGGCGCCCGTGGGTCACGAGTACTAGACCAATCATCGGAAAACTCCTCGCGGGCGCTCTTGGTGCACCGCACGAACGCGCCACTTTGACCATCCAGAGCCCCCGCGCAAGAGGGGATGTTGCGTATCTCCCTGAATCTAGACGGATGGATGAGGGGAGCTGCGCCGGTCTACTCGGTCGCGATAGTGGGCTCCATATGGTTACCATTTCCCTTCAAACAATCGCCTGAGGACTTAGCAGAAGGTTAACTTTTGGTAGTGGTCAAGGCCGCGACAACCAAAGAGAGCGGCCAATAGTCGCGGCTGGCCGGGATTCGCGGTATTTCCACACCGAAAATGCTCGTTTTCAGAGCTTCTGCCGCAGGCAGCCGTTCCGCGTCTTCCGCATCCAGATCGACCACGAGGCCGACGGTCGCATGCTCCACGAAGTCGCAGCGGCGGATTCCGAGGCCTCGGATCTCGATCAGGCCGGCCAGCGAAGCAGCGGGGCGGACCTCAATTTCGTTGCCGACTGTCGCCAGATGGACACGGTCATCACCGACCAGAACGGCCGCTTCGAGCACGCCTGACCGCCCCGCGATGATCAAATCAAAGGCAAGGCGCGATTTGCCGGAGCCCGAGGGACCGCGGATCAGCACTGCGGTCTGTCCGACCTTGACGGCGGAGGCGTGCACGCTGGGGCCGCCCTCGTTCAAGCTGCCTTGGCTCATAGCGCCGGCAGCCTCACCACGAAGCGCGCACCGGCAATCGTCGGCACGCCGTCCTCGTCCGCAGGGCCTGCGCGATTCTCCGCCCAGATACGTCCGCCATGGGCGTCGACGATCTGCTTGGAGATCGCGAGCCCGAGGCCGGAGTTCTGGCCAAAGCCCTGGTGCGGACGATCGGTGTAGAAGCGCTCGAAGATGCGCTCGAGCGCTTCGTCGCGGATGCCGGGGCCGTCATCGTCGACCACGATCTCGATCTCTGTGCGAATGCGGCGGCAGGTGAGGCGCACCTTGCTGCCGGCTTCAGAGAAGGACTGCGCGTTGGAGAGCAGGTTGGAGACCACCTGTCCCAGTCGCGAGTCGTGGCCGGTCACCGCGAACGTGTCGGTCGGCCCGCGGCCTTCGAAGCGTGCCTCGACCGCGACGTCGTGGCCGAGCTTGGTTTCGTTGGCGACGGAGATCAGCGTGCCGAGCAGGCGCCTGAGGTCGACGGCGATCGCATCCTGCCGCTGCAACTCGGCATCGAGGCGGCTGGCGTCGGAGATGTCGGAGATCAGTCGGTCGAGCCGCTTGACGTCGTGCTCGATCACCTCGAGCAGGCGCGCGCGGCTGTTCTCGTTGCGCGCCAGCGGCAGCGTCTCGACCGCGGAGCGCAGCGAGGTCAGCGGGTTCTTCAGTTCATGCGCGACGTCGGCGGCGAACATCTCGATCGCCTCGATGCGGCTGTATAGCGCGTTGGTCATGTCGCGCAACGCGCCCGAGAGATGGCCGATCTCGTCGCGGCGGCGGGTGAAGTCGGGAATCTCGACGCGGGTCTTGATGCGGCGGCGGACGCGCTCGGCGCTGTCGGCCAGCCGGCGCACGGGACCGGCGATCGTGCTGGCGAGCAGCAGCGACAGCATGATCATGACCGCGGCCGCGACGCCGCCGACCTTCAGGATGGCGAGGCGCTCGGCGGTGACCATCTGGTCGATGTCGTCGCCCTGGGTGGACAGCATCAGCGCGCCGTGGATGGCGCGCGAGCGCAGCACCGGCACGGCCACCGAGACGATCACCTCGCCACGCGCATTGACCCGCACCATCGAGCGCTTCTGGCCCCGCAGTGCATCGCCCACTTCCGCATAGCCATTGCCGTTCTCGGGTCCGAGCTCGCGATAGAGCGGCAGGTCGCCGCGGTTCAGCCAGGTGCGCACCGCGACCATGCCGCGCTCGACCACACCGGGCTTCTCGGCGGAAAGCGGCGGCAGCGGGAAGCGCAGCACGTTTTCGAGGTTGCGGCTGTCGAGCAGCAGGCTGCCGTTCGGATCGTAGATGCGGGCGCGCGTCTTGGTCGGCGAGATCAGCGTGCGCAGCACCGGCGCGACGCGCTCCGGATTGATCGGGAAATCCAGCGGCGAATAGTCGTCCGAGGCGCCATAGGTCTCCCCTGGCTTGAGGTCGAGCAGCCGGTCGGGATCGATGGTGATGGCGTTGGTCTGCACGGTCGCGGAGGCCGCAATGGCGCCGGCGATGATCTCGGCCTGCACCAGGAGGCTCTGCGCGCGCGCGTCGATCAGGCCGGCGCGGAATTGCGACAGATAGAGGATGCTGGCCACCAGCGCGACGAGGCCGGCGAGGTTGAGCGAGACGATGCGGCGGGTCAGGCTCGAGAAGGACAGCGCGAAGAAGAACTGGCCGGCGCGCTTGAGCCAGTTCAGCGGCCGCCAACCCTGCGGCTTGTCTTCGACGGCGTGCTCCGGAGCGCCGTCGGATGCGATATCCCCGGCGCTCTGGTTCGTGTCAGGCTGCGTTCGGTCCAGCAATGCTTATGCCCGCGTTAGGACAGCTCGTGGCAATGGCCCCCCCTAGAGCCATCCCCGTCGCGATGGAACGAGGACCGGCGATGCTCTCAGCCCTTCGTGAAGGCGCCTGCCGCCCTCAGGCTTCCTTGAAACGGTAGCCGACGCCGTAAAGCGTCTCTATCATCTCGAACTCGTTGTCGACCACCTTGAACTTCTTGCGCAGCCGCTTGATGTGGCTGTCGATGGTGCGGTCGTCGACATAGACCTGATCGTCATAGGCGGCGTCCATCAGCGCATTGCGGCTCTTCACCACGCCGGGCCGGGTCGCGAGTGCCTGCAGGATCAGGAATTCGGTGACGGTCAGCGTCACCGGCTCGTTCTTCCAGGTGCAGGTATGCCGCTCCGGATCCATGCGCAGCAGGCCACGGTCGAGCGCCTTGGCGTCGTTCTCCTTCGGCGCGACGGTCGGGTCCTTCGGCGCCGAGCGGCGCAGCACGGCCTTGACGCGCTCGACCAGCAGGCGCTGCGAGAACGGTTTGCGGATGAAGTCGTCGGCGCCCATCTTGAGGCCGAACAGCTCGTCGATCTCTTCGTCCTTGGAGGTGAGGAAGATCACCGGCAGGTCGGACTTCTGGCGCAGGCGGCGCAGCGTCTCCATGCCGTCCATCCGCGGCATCTTGATGTCGAGGATGGCGAGATCGGGCTGGGTGGTGCGGAAACCGTCAAGCGCGGAAGCGCCGTCGGTGTAGGTCATGATGCGGTAGCCTTCGGCTTCCAGCGCGATCGAGACGGATGTGAGAATGTTGCGGTCGTCGTCGACCAAAGCGATTGTGGGCATGAGCCTCTGCTTTCTGCTTTCCGTTTGGGTCGTGGCTTGAAAACGGCGAGCAATCAGTGATGCGCCGCATACATGGGTGCCGAAGATGGCGTTCGAAACCTTGTCACCGAGCAATGCAAGCTGGGCTGAAGTGTGACCAAGTTCCACGAAACACGGCAGATTCGCCGCATCTCGACCCATAACCGGATCCCCGTTTAGCCGAAAAAAGACCCTCCTTGCAACCACCTGAGCCGAGAAAGCCCATGCAACCGACCCCGGATTTCGACCCCGCAAAACTCGCCAAATCGCTGCTGAGGCGGTCGCGGCAGGGTGCTCTTGCAACGTTGATGGTGGGCTCCGGCGATCCCTATTGTTCCCTGGTCAATCTGGCGAGCCATCCGGATGGCTCGCCCATCCTGCTGATCTCGGGGCTCGCCGTGCACACCAGGAACATCTTCGCCGATCCCAGGGTGTCCCTGATGCTGGACGAGCGTGTGGCCGGCGATCCCCTGGAGGGGGCCCGAATCATGCTGTCCGGGCGGGCGGAACCGGCCGGGGACGAGAAGCAATTGCTCCAACGGCGGTATTTGGCTGCCCATCCGTCGGCGGAAGCCTTTGTTTCGTTTAAGGACTTTTCGTTCTACCGGATTCGTCCCACAGGCACCCATCTGGTCGCCGGATTCGGCCGGATCGTCGACCTCAAGCCCGAGCAATTCCTCACCGACCTCAGCGGCGCCGAGGACCTGCTGGCGGCCGAGGAGGGCGCCGTGGAACACATGAATGCCGACCACCGCGAGGCCATGAACCTCTATGCGACCAGGCTGCTCGGCGCGCCCGCCGGCGACTGGCGCTGCACCGGCTGCGACCCCGAGGGTCTCGACATGCAGGACGGCCAGACCGCGCTGCGGCTAGACTTCCCGGAGCGGGTCACCGACGGCACGGCACTGCGCAAGATGCTGGTCCGCCTTGCTGGCGACGCGCGCAAGAGGATGGACCAGAGCGAAAGCCTTTGAACGCTGCCGCTCGTCGCCGCGACCCAAGACCGTCATGGTTTTCGGGCTCGCAGCGAGAGGGCCGCGCTCAACAATCTCGGTCAGGTGTATGCCGGCCAGGGCCGCGACGATCTGGCCGAGCCCGTCTACAAGCGCGCCATTGTGTTGATGGAGAAGGCGCTCGGCCTCCACACCGCCTCGAGCTGAGTAATCTCGCCGCGCTGTATCAGCGGCAGGGCCGCTTCACCGAAGCCGAACCGCTGTTCAAGCGCGCGGTGGCCGTCAGTGAAAAGAGCCTGTCGCGCGAGCATCCCGATGTCGGCCGCGCCCTCAGCAATCTCGCCACGCTCTACGTGAAGCAGGAGCACTTTGCCGAGGCCGAGCCGCTGTTCCAGCGTGCGCTCGCGATCTATTAGAGGACCGCGGGTCCCGAGCATCCCGCGGTCGCCACCGTCCTCAACAACATCGGCCAGGTCGACCGTGACCTCAATCGCGATGCGGAAGCCGAGGCGCCGATCAAGCGCTCGCTCGCGATCCGCGAGCGTGCGCTCGGGCCGAACCATCCGGACACTCTGAGTTCGACCGGCAATCTCGCTTATTTCCTCCACGTCTCCGGCCGCACTGCCGATGCCCTGCCGTTGCCGGAACGAACGCTTGCCGGCGATCGCGCGCAATTGCGTACCGTGCTGCCGATCCTGTTCTCCGCGCGGCAGCAGCATCTCGCGCGACCCACGGCCTCGTTGCCGGCGACGTCAAGGGACTGGGCGAGCCATCGCTTGCGCTCTCCATTCCCGATCAGCCCACCGACATCGACGACGGTCTGTTGACCGCAAGCGAAGTCGCGCAGCTCAAGCTCAATGCGGATTGGGTTGTGCTGGCGCCCTGCAACACCATCGCCGGCGACAAGCCCGGCGCAGCGGCGTTGTCCGGATTGGCGCGCTCGTTCTTCTATGCCGGCGCGCGCGCTGCTGGTCTCGCATTGGGCAGTGGATTCGGAAGCTGCCACCCGCTTGACCACGTCGACTTTCGCCTTGCTGAAAAACGAACCTAAAATCGTCGTGCCGAAGCCTTGCGCCGCGCCATGTTGACGTATGTTGACGACACCTCGTCACCGCGTATCGCCTATCCTGCGATGTGGGGCCGTTCGCGCTGATCGGCGAGGGTGAGGTAAGATAGAACGCCCCAACGGATTGTGCGTCGCAATAACCTGCGCCGAAACACAAATTTGGTTGCGCGATCATTTGCGATTTTTTGGTGCGCCTGCTCAGAGCAGACATGCGCGACGTTTGGCGCGGTCCTTGAATAAACCAATTCCTGCTGGATCAGCTTGGCAACGCCAGCGTTCATCAGTATTAGGTCGTCCAGCCGAGGCTGGATGGCCTGCTATTCACGGTGACCGCGATGGTGCCAAACTTGGTCGCGCTGGGTGTCGCGGGTTCTAGGAGGATTTTTTCGTGCAAGAGACGGGCGTGCGCAACGGTGCCTTCGGCGCCGACAAATTCGGTTTAAAGAAGCTCGAGCAGGTTCACTGGAATTTGGGTGCGCCGCAACTCTATCAATACTCGCTCTCCGCGGGCGAGGCGGTGCTGTCCGCTGACGGCGCACTCTGCGCCGACACGGGCGAGTTCACGGGCCGCAGCCCCAAGGACAAGTTCACGGTGCGCGACGCCACCACCGACAAGAAGATGTGGTGGGCCGGTAACCAGTCGATCACCGCGGAGCAGTTCGAGGCGCTGTACCAGGACTTCCTCAAGCACGCCGAAGGCAAGACCCTGTTCGCGCAGGACCTCTACGGGGGCGCCGATCCGGCCTACCGGATCAAGACGCGCGTTTTCACCGAGCTCGCCTGGCACTCGCTGTTCATCCGCACGCTCCTGATCCGTCCCGAGGCGGTCGAGCTGCCGAGCTTCACGCCGGAGCTCACCATCATCGACATGCCGAGCTTCCGCGCCGATCCGAAGCGCCACGGCTGCAAGTCCGAGAACGTCGTCGCGATCGACTTCGCCCGCAAGATCGTGCTGATCGGCGGCTCCTACTATGCCGGCGAGATGAAGAAGTCGGTCTTCACCACGCTGAACTACTATCTGCCCGAGCGCGGCGTGATGCCGATGCACTGCTCGGCCAATGTCGGCGCAGCCGGCGACACCGCGATCTTCTTCGGCCTCTCCGGCACCGGCAAGACCACGCTGTCTGCCGATCCGAACCGCACGCTGATCGGCGACGACGAGCACGGTTGGGGTCCGAACGGCGTCTTCAACTTCGAAGGCGGCTGCTATGCCAAGTGCATCAAGCTGTCGAAGGAAGCCGAGCCCGAGATCTACGCGGCCTCGACCCGCTTCGGCGCGGTGCTCGAGAACTGCGTGCTCGACGAGCATACCCGGGTCGTCGACTTCGATGACGGCTCCAAGACCGAGAACACGCGTTCGGCGTATCCGCTCGAGTTCATCCCCAACGCCTCGCGCACCGGCCGCGCGCCGCAGCCGAAGAACGTGGTGATGCTGGCCGCCGACGCCTTCGGCGTGCTGCCGCCGATCGCCAAGCTCTCGCCGGCGCAGGCGATGTACCACTTCCTGTCCGGCTACACCGCCAAGGTCGCCGGCACCGAGCGCGGGCTCGGCAACGAGCCGCAGCCGGAATTCTCGACCTGCTTCGGCTCGCCCTTCCTGCCGCTCGACCCATCCGTCTACGGCAACATGCTGCGCGACCTCATCGCCCAGCACAATGTCGATTGCTGGCTGGTCAACACCGGCTGGACCGGCGGCAAGTACGGCACAGGTTCCCGTATGCCGATCAAGGTGACCCGCGCGCTGCTCACGGCCGCACTCGACGGCTCGCTTCGCAACGTCGAATTCCGCACCGACAAGTATTTCGGCTTTGCGGTCCCGACCGCGCTGCCGGGCGTGCCGACCGAGATCCTCAACCCGGTCAACACCTGGAAGGACAAGGACGAGTTCGACAAGACCGCCCGCGCACTGGTCGGCATGTTCCAGAAGAACTTCGCCAAGTTCGAAGCCCAGGTCGACGCCGAGGTCCGTGCGGCGGCTCCTGACGTGAAGATGGCGGCGGAGTAAGTTCGCAGCGTTTGAAATACGAAAGGGCGGCCGCAAGGCCGCCCTTTTTGTTTGTTGCACGATCTCTCCACTCGTCATTGCGAGCGCAGCGAAGCAATCCAGACGACCTCTGCGGGGGGATTCTGGATTGCTTGTGCGCCAGGCAAGCTGGCGTGGTCCAACCGGTGGAAGTCCGGTCCGGGTAAGCGGTAGCGAGCGCCCGGTAGTGAGTGTTGCGTGGCCGTCGGCAACGGCGGCTGCGAAGCGTACACAACGATGCTGTGGGGTGGGCTATTGAGCCGCGAAAGACAGAAACTCGCAGAGGCCGAGCCGGTAAGCAACGTCGAAGGCAACATGTGCGGCGCCGTTATGCGAGGCGCTGACGCTCTGCCGTGGTCGAAGACCCCATCACGCAGCAAAGGACCGCGTCGGAACCTGGGAGGTCCCGCATCTGACCGATGGCAACATGCCCCCAAGGTCCGCATCGGGAAGGCGAGGAGCCAAAGCCGATGACGAACGGATGCGGGAAGTCGGACGCGGCCGTAGTAGCGTCGAAGCCTGCGAACGAAGCGGAGCGATCCGCGGAGGAGTTGGTGGAGCGAAGGGCCGCGACCAAGGGGAATGCGGACCAGCAAAGCACGCCCCGGACGCCGAGCCGGACAAGCGTGACACAGGCGTTGGAACGCATACGGCGAACTGCAAGGGAAAGGAAGAAGGAGAGGTTCACTGCGCTGCTTCACCACATCACGCCTGAACTGCTCGAGGCGGAGTTCTTCGCGCTGAAGAAGCATGCCGCGCCGGGTGTGGACGGAATGATGTGGCGGGACTACGAGCAAGACCTCAAGGCCAATCTTGAGGACCTGCATGCTCGTGTTCACCGGGGAGCGTACCGGCCGCAGCCGTCGCGGCGGGTCCATATCCCGAAGCAGGATGGGCGGCAGCGACCGCTGGCGATTGCGTCCCTCGAGGACAAGATCGTTCAGCGGGCAACCGCTACGGTGCTCAACGCGATCTACGAGGAGGACTTCCTCGGGTTCTCGTATGGGTTCCGGCCCGGGCGCAGCGCGCACGATGCGATGGATGCGCTGCTGGTCGGAATCGAGAGCCGGCGGGTGAACTTCATTGTTGACGCCGATATCCGCTCGTTCTTCGACATGGTGGACCAGGAATGGCTCATCCGCTTCGTCGAACATCGGACCGGCGACCAGCGTATCATCCGTCTGATCCGCAAATGGCTCAAGGCGGGTGTTCTCGAAGAAGGAACGGTCAGGGTCAGCGAACAGGGGACGGCACAAGGGGCGGTGATCTCGCCGCTGCTTGCCAACATCTACCTGCACTATGCCCTCGATCTGTGGGCCGAACGCTTCAGACGGCGCGAGGCCGCGGGTGACATGATCATCGTGCGCTACGCTGACGACTTCATCGTCGGCTTCGAGCATGAGAATGAGGCCCGGCACTTCCTCGAAGAATTGCGCAAACGGCTGCAGGAGTTCGCGCTGTCACTGCACCCTGAGAAAACCCGGCTGATCGAGTTCGGACGTCATGCGGAGGACAACCGCAGGCGGCGCGGGCTCGGCAAGCCGGAGACCTTCAACTTCCTCGGCTTCACCTTCATCTGCAGCCGATCCAAGCAAGGCAAGTTCCAGATCAGGCGCAAGTCTCGCAAAGACCGCATGCGGGCGAAACTGCAAGCCGTGAAGCAGGGAATGCGACGGCGTATGCACCAGTCGGTGCTCGAACAGGGCAAATGGCTGCGGCAGGTCGTTACCGGGTACTTCAACTACCACGCGGTACCGACCAACAGCCGAGCGCTCAGCGCCTTCCGCTACTTCGTCACCGAACAATGGAGGCGGATGCTTCGGCGCCGCAGCCAGATTGACGGGACCACGTGGCAGCGGGTCGCGCGGCTTGCCTCCGACTTGCTCCCCAAGCCACAAATCCTCCATCCTTGGCCCCGAACACGCTTCACCGCTACTCACCCGAGGTGGGAGCCGTATGCGGGAAAGCCGCACGTACGGATCTGTGCGGGGGGCGCCCAGCAATGAGCGTCCCTACCGCGACCGTCGCTACGCTCCTCGCAATGACGTGGAAGCAGCTCAGGCCTTGAAATACGCGATCTGCGTGGTCGTGGCGAGCAGCCGGCCGTTCGGCGACCACAGCTCGGCGTTCTGGTCGGCGTAGCTCTTGTGCATGACCTTCGAATCCACGGTCGCGAGCACGCGCGTGATGTCCTCGGCTGCGAGCTCTTCGCTGTCGGTGTGGAAGTAGGTGGTCAGCGACACCGTGCCGAACGGCACCAGCTCGCGCCGCGCGTGGAAGATACGGCCAAAGAAGGCATCCGACATAGACATCAGCGACAGCATGTCGAGCTGGCGCGGTGTGCGGTCGCTGATCCAGATCTTCGAGTAGGTGCTGGCGGGCTCGGCCTGCGGCGGGCCGATGCGCATCTCGCCCTCGACGAAACGGAATTCATACTGGTTGGCCCAGGGCGCCGAGATCTTCGGGAACGGCAGCGTCTGTTCGAACGGTTTTGCGTCCGGGGCCTTCGCTACCCTGTGCTCCCAGGACGGCCGGCGCTCGGCGAACACCGCGGTGGCGAGCGTTGCGACCTCGCCGCCGCCTTGCGACAGTTCGACGCTCCAGTGTTGGCTGGAGCGGTTGGCCTTCACCAGGCGCACGTCGAGATCGAACGGGCCTTTCGCGATCGGCGCGCAGTAATTGACGGTGAGCGCCAGCGGATCGCCGGCGCGTTCGGGATGGTCGATCAGCGCGCGCAGGATGGTTGCGGCCGTGGCGCCGCCGAACGGGCCGACAAAGGCCCAGTAATCGTCGCTGGTATGCCCCTGCCAGCTGCTGTCACCCGGGGTGATGCGGGTCGCGTCGTCGAACGGGTGCGGGAGCTTGGCGTGCATTGTTGGTCCTCGATGCCTCCCCAGCCGTCATTGTGAGCGCAGTGAAGCATCCAGACTGTCTCTGCGAAGGGACTCCGGATTGCGTCGCTGCGCTCGCAATGACGGTGTCTGAGGTCGTGGCGTCTGTCTCACAGGCGCCGGCTGGGAATGATGGTAATCATATCATCATCCCCACCCAGCAAATCAATAACCTCGCAGGTAACGCCGATTTCACGCCGCGGAAAATCAGCCCGCGACGTCGCGCAAATTCGGCAGCAACGGGGTGGTCGGATTGACCGGCACGTTCCAGATCTCCTCGGCATATTCGCGGATGGTGCGGTCGGAGGAGAACCACGCCATGCGCGCGACATTGAGGATGGAAGCGCGCGTCCAGGCCGGCGCGACCTGCCAGCGCGCGTCCACCGCGCGCTGCGCCTCGTAGTAGGAATCGAAATCGGCGCTGACCATGTAATGGTCGAGATAGCGCAGCGCATGGGCGATGGATTCGAAGCGGCCCGGATCGCCGGGCGAGAACTCGCCGGCGGCGATCGCATTGATGGCGCGCTGCAGTTTCGGCGACTTGCGGACCACGTCGGAAGCATCCAGACCCTGCTTGCGGCGGATCATCACGTCGCCGGCTTCCATGCCGAAGATCGCGATGTTTTCGGCCCCGACATGGTCGCGAATCTCGATGTTGGCGCCATCGAGCGTGCCGATGGTGATGGCGCCGTTGAGCGCCAGCTTCATGTTGCCCGTGCCGGAGGCCTCCATGCCGGCGGTCGAGATCTGCTCGGAGAGATCCGCCGCAGGAATGATCACTTCCGCAAGGCTGACATTGTAGTCGGGCAGGAAGGCGACCTTCAGCTTGCCGCCGATCGCGGGATCGTTGTTGACGACTTCCGCGACGTCGTTGATCAGCTTGATGATCAATTTCGCGTAGCGATAGCTCGCCGCCGCCTTGCCGGCGAAGATCTTCACTCGCGGCACCCAATTGCCGTTGGGCTCGTCCTTGATCGACTGGTAGAGCGCGACCGTCTCGATGACGTTGAGGAGCTGGCGCTTGTATTCGTGGATGCGCTTGATCTGCACGTCGAACAGCGCGCTCGGGTCGACCTTGATGCCGAGCCGCTCGCCGATCAGGCGCGCCAGTGCCGCCTTGTTGTGAAGCTTGACGCTGCGGAATTTCTTCTGGAATTCGACGTCGCTGGCGCGGGTCTCGATCAGGCTGAGCTGAGTGGGGTCGTCGAGCACGGCCTCGCCGCAGGTGTCGCGCAAAAGGTCGGTCAGCTTCGGGTTCGCCAGCATCAGCCAGCGGCGGAAGGTGATGCCGTTGGTCTTGTTGGTGATGCGGCCGGGATAGAGATGGTTGAGGTCGTGGAACACGGTCTCGCGCATCAGGTCCGAATGCATCGCCGAGACGCCGTTGATGCGATGCGAGCCGACGAAGGCGAGCTGGCCCATGCGGACGCGGCGGCCGCTCTTCTCGTCGATCAGCGAGACCGAGGCGCGGAAGTCGATGTCGCCGGGCGCGCGCGCTTCGGCCAGCGCCAGATGCTGCACGTTGATGCGGTAGATGATCTCGAGATGGCGCGGCAGCAGGCGCTCGAACAGCTCGACCGGCCAGGTCTCGAGCGCCTCCGGCAGCAGCGTATGGTTGGTGTAGGAGAGCGTCGCGACCGTGATCTTCCAGGCCTCGTCCCAGCGGAAATTGTGGAGGTCGACGAGGATCCGCATCAGCTCGGTGACGGCAAGCGACGGATGCGTGTCGTTGAGCTGCACCGCGACCTTCATCGCGAGGCTGCGCAGCTGGCCGTCGGAGGTGAGGTGACGCTTGACGAGGTCCTGGAGCGACGCCGAAACGAAGAAATATTCCTGACGCAGGCGCAGCTCGCGGCCCGCCGGGCTCTCGTCGTTCGGATAGAGGAATTTGCAGATTGCTTCGGCGCGCGCCTGCTCGGACGAGGCGCTGACATAGTCGCCGGAGTTGAAGACGTCGAGCTTCAAGGGATCGGGCGAGCGCGCCGACCACAGCCGCAGCGCATTGACGTGCTGGCCGCGCCAACCGACGATCGGCGTGTCATAGGCAATCGCCTGCACCGTCTCGCCGGGATGCCAGATCGCGCGGTCGCGGCCCTTGTCGTCGACATGCTCGACGCCGCCGCCGAAATGGACGTGATAGATTACTTCGGGCCGCTGCAATTCCCAGGGATTGCCGAAGCTCAGCCATTCATCGGGATATTCCTGCTGCCAGCCCTGATTGATGATCTGGCGGAACAGACCGTAATCATAGCGGATGCCGTAGCCGATCGCGGGGATCGACAGCGTCGCCATGCTTTCCATGAAGCAGGCGGCAAGCCGCCCCAAGCCGCCATTGCCGAGCGCGGCGTCCGGCTCGCATTTGCGCAGCTCCGGCAGCGACACGCCGAGATCGCCGAGCGCGACCTCGAAGATCTTCAACAGGCCCATGTTGTTCAGCGCATCGGTGAACAGGCGGCCGATCAGGAATTCGAGCGAGAGATAATAGACGCGCTTGCGCCCGGCGTCGTAGCTGCGCTTCTCGGCGCTGAGCCAGCGATGCACGATGCGATCGCGCAGCGCGAGCGCGGCGGCCTGGTACCAGTCGTGCTTCGTTGCCATGCCGGCGTCCTTGCCGATGGCAAGGCGCAGCTTCGCCAGGATCGCGCCCTTGATCTCGGACAGCGCGAGCTCGTCGATGGGCTGGCCGGGGGCCGGAAAATTTGGCTGGAACGATTGATCTTGCAAGGCCGTCACTTCCTGGTCGAAACAACACCACTGAACCTACGCGTTCTGCCCCTGCACCGGAACCATCGCTGGCGCGGCCGTGCACTGCGCTGGCGTAAATTTATGCAAGGAATGGGCCGTTTGGGAACCCGGAGGAGCACGGAAAGACGCGGATTTCCTGCTAGAATGCCCGGCAATTCAGCCATCGGTGTGGAGGAGACGCCATGCGACTGTTGATCGAAATCGCCGCCGCCACCTTCCTCGTCGTCTGCATCACCGCCTCCAGCGCGGCATTCGCCGCCGGCAAGATCGGCCGCAGCGCCGACGGCCTCAGCTGCGGCTTTGCCATCCCGCCAGATGCCTCACCCGCCTCCCGCTGCGCCGCCATCAAGCGCCAATGCGGCGGCAAGTTTTATGCGAATGCGTGCGGGGACAGGCTCGTGTCGGCGGCGAATTGAAGCTGTTAACGCGAAGCGCAGCTGCTTGCGCATCGTCGTTCGGGTGAAACTTATGGTAGGCCACTTTCGACGAGATTTATTCCGGCGTCACTCAACGCCTGCATGACCGCTTCGATGTCTTCAGGGTTGATGGTCGCCGATGGCAACAAATCGTTCACCCGATCGAACGTAATGACGCCCGTTGGGCGACATGGTTCGCGTGCCATTCGGATCCCATCGTGCCGGTTCACGTGAAAAGTCTCTACCCAATGCGAAGAGGCGCGATCGTTACGGTCAGTGATCTGGAACAAATTAAGAACACTTTAGCAAGTCTCTGATATATCATTGTGATTCGGCGCGTTGCCGACACAATATCTAGCGTTTGCCCGACTTCGCGAGGACTACATGTCCACCATTGCCTTCGACCAGTTTGCCCTCACCCGAATCGCCGATTTCGCGCGCTCGCTGTCGCGGCTGCATCAGGCGGCGCGGCGGCAGAGGATCGATGATGACCAGTTCGATCGCGAGTTCAATGCGGTGTGCCAGTCGATCTGGGGCTACACCATCGACGACATCAGCGACGATCTGTTCTCGACGGAGGATCATCTGTTTCTCGACACGCTGGACGAAGCGCATGCACGCATCTTCGCAGCCGAGCAGGGTTATGACCTCATAGGCGAGACGGGCATGCTCACCGACTGGTGGGGCTTCTGCTGGATGATCCTGGCCGAGAAGCGCGGTTTGCTCACGGCAGAAAACCGAGCTGCCGCGCGCGCGGCGATCGAGGAGAAATATCTGGCGGCGCCAAACGTGATCGGGGTGATCATCGGGAGGTGACGCGACAATCTCCGTCATTGCGAGCGAAGCGAAGCAATCCGGAATCTTGCTTCTTGCGCTCGCAATGACCGTTTGGGGAGAGTTGGGACTACTCCAGCCCCGCCCGCTTCGCCGGGTTCTGCGCCGTCGTCTTCGGCACCGTCACCTCGGGCAGCGTCTCGCGCACGATGTCGGCCGGGGCCGGCGCATCGGCCGACACCGTCTCCCCGCGCACCGGCGCCACCTTCATCTCGCCGAGGCGGGCGCGAACCTGCGCGGTGAGGCCGGGATAGGAGGCAACCGGGGTGAAGTCCGCAGCCTGGTCGTTGCCGACGCGGATGCCGGTATAGGCGACGAGGCCGTCGCTGGTCGCAATGACGTCGCCCGCCTTCAGCGAGGAGTCGAGCGCAAGATCGACCGGAGCAAGGCCGGCCGGCTCGCGGCCGTTGCAAGTGCAATCCGAACGCAGCGCCTTGCGATAGGCGAACGCGTTTTCGCTATCGGCGTAGCGCTCGCCGGTCTGGGAATAGGCGCCGTCGATGGAGGAGCCGAAATAGACCTTGGTCGCGCTGGCGGGACAGAATGCCTGACACATCTGCGCGGGCGAGGCGAGGCCGCGCATCAGCGGAAAATATTTGCCGTCACAGCTGCGCACGCAGAAGGCAGGTCCCGAACCGCCGGCCGCGGCCGAGCGTGTCGGCGGCACATATTGCGGGCTCGCATTTTGCTGGCCGGTGAAGGGGTCGTACGAGCTCGACTGCTGCGGCACTTCGCGCTGCGGCCGCTGCATGCCGCCGAACAGGAAGTCGAACAGGCCCTCGGCCGAAACCGGGGCAGGAGCCGCGAGCATCGGAGCTGCAAGCACGGCGGCCACAAGCATCGCGCGACGCCGCCGGCGCGCATGGGACATGATTGTACGCAATGCTTACTCCACCCGACGCTACTGAACCGGCTGGGACCATCAGGTCTCAGCACATGATTCACCATAAAGCGGGATGGTAAATGAGCAGTTGCGCGGAGGCGGTTTCAAGACGAGGCGGTGGCCTCTTTAAGGCCGGGCGCAGCTTCCGACGGATCGTTGCTTCCGGGGTACACCGAGGCATGGCGGCGAAGCAGGTCTCGACGCGTCAAGCTTTCAGGAACTCCGACGCCTTGTACAGCGCGCGGAACGGCAGGCCGGCCGCACCGAAGGTGTCGGTGGCGCCTTCCTCGCGGTCGACCATGGTCAGCACCAGCACCACATCGGCACCGCTCTCGCGCACGGATTCCACCGCCTTCATGGCCGACCCGCCGGTCGTCGTAACGTCCTCGACGATCACGACACGCTTGCCGGCCAGCGTCTCGCCCTTGGGCAGCCCCTCGATCGCGAGCTTGGCGCCGTGCTCTTTTGGCTTCTTGCGCACGAAGAAGGCGGCGATCGGATGGCCCTTGATCCAGGAGATCTGCGCCAGCGCGCCGGCGAGCGGCACGGCGCCCATCTCGAGCCCGCCGATGAAATCGAGCTGGTCGTCCTTCAGCGCCTCGTAGGTCAGCTCGGCGAGCAGGGTCGCCCCTTCGGGGTCGAGCATGGTCGGCTTCAGGTTGAAGTAGAAATCGCTCTTGCGGCCCGACGCGAGCGTCACCTCGCCACGGCCGAATGAGCGCCGGCGGATGATCTCGAACAGGCGGGCGCGGGAAGCGGATTTCGACACGGCGGTCCCTCGAACGGCGTTTTTGGAGGAGGCGGAATTTATCCGCGACGGCCGCGACATTCCAGTGGGAGCAGGCCCCGCAAAACCACCGTCAACAGGGCATCGCCCGCGGCGACGGGACAGCGACCATGTCCGACCGCTGGTTGAAAGGCTGCAATGTCCTGGGCTAGTGGGATGCCAGCAATGCGGGAAGGACCAGCCACATGACCATCGAGCTCCACACCTGGAATACCCCGAACGGCCGGAAAATCTCGGTCGCGCTGGAGGAAATGGGGCTGCCCTACAAGGTGATCCCGGTGAACATCAGCAAGGGCGAGCAGATGGCGCCGGAGTTCCTCAAGCTCTCGCCGAACAACAAGATTCCCGCGATCGTCGACCCCAAGGGTCCCGACGGCAAGCCTGTCGGCATCTTCGAGTCCGGCGCGATCCTGCTCTATCTCGGTGAAAAGACCGGCAAATTCCTGCCGAAATCGCTTGGCGGACGCATCCCGGTCTATGAATGGCTGATGTGGCAGATGGGCGGCTTCGGCCCGATGCCGGGCCAGGTGCATCATTTCATTGCACTCGAGAACGAGCAGGACCGCGCCTATGGCCTGAAGCGCTACATGGCCGAGACCCGCCGGCTCTACGGCGTACTCGACCGCCGGCTTGAGGGGCGCGACTTCGTTGCCGGCGACCTCTCGGTTGCCGATTTCGCCATTTTGGGCTGGGCCTGGCGCCACCCTCGCCACAAGGTTGAGCTGGCCGACTTCCCCAACGTCAAGCGTTGGTACGAGGCCCTGATGGCCCGGCCGGGAGTGAAGCGCGGCATGGAGGCGAAGCTGGATTGAGGTTTTTTTTCTCCCTCTCCCCGCTCTTACGGAACCTTACGAGGAGAGGGGTGGGGTGACGGGGCCTCTCTCCGCGGCTGAGATGGCCGCGAGACCTGTACCTCTCACCCGAATTCGATCTGCGATCGAATTCGACCTCTCCCCGCAAGCGGGGAGAGGTGAGGAGACCTTCACACCCTCTTCGCTTCCACCGCCATCCGCACTGCGAGTCCGGCCAGCACGGTGCCCATCAGCCAGCGCTGCACCAGCATCCAGCTCGGCCGGCTCGAAAGGAACAGCGCGATCGATCCCGCCGCAAGCGCGATCATCGCATTGACGCTGACGCTGATCGCGATCTGGATCGCGCCCAGCACCACCGACTGCGTCAGCACGCTGCCGGCGGCGGGGTCGATGAACTGCGGCAGCAGTGCCAGGTACAGCATCGCGATCTTCGGGTTGAGCAGATTGGTGACGAAGCCCATCGCGAACAATTTACGCGGGCTGTCGATCGCGAGCTTCCTGACCTGGAACGGCGAGCGTCCGCCCGGCTTCACCGCCTGCCAGGCGAGCCACAACAGATATCCGGCGCCGGCAAAGCGCAGCGCGTCATAGGCAAAGGGAATGGCGAGCAGCAGCGCCGTGATGCCGAATGCCGCGCACAGCATGTAGAACACGAAGCCCAGTCCCACGCCGCCGAGCGACACGATGCCCGCGGCCGGCCCCTGCGTGATCGAGCGCGAGATCAAATAGATCATGTTCGGCCCGGGCGTGAGCACCAGACCGAGGCAGACGAGGGCGAAGCCGAGCAGGGCGGAGGTGTGAGGCATGAGCGAACCCGTGCGGGAGATGCAGAGGTTCTAATATGCGATCGGCAGCGGGGCCATCGCGCAATTGCTCGGAGGACAATTGAGTTCTGCTCTCGCCCCGTTCTTACGGGAGAGGGTTGGGGTGAGGGGCCTCTCTCCCTACGGGCGGTCGTCGATAGACCTGTACCCCCTCACCCGGATCGCAAGGGCGATCCGACCTCTCCGCGCAAGCGGGGAGAGGTGAAGGACAGCGTCAATGCGCCTCGTCCCAATTATTCGCCGCACGCGCGTCGACGTGCAGCGGCACCGAGAGCAGCACGGCCGGGAACGGCGCGTCCTGCATCACCTTCTGCACGACGGGAAGCGTCGCCTCGACCTCGGCGTCCGGCACCTCGAAGATCAGTTCGTCATGCACCTGGAGCAGCATCTGCGCCGAGAGTTTCCGCTCGGCGAGCGCGTCCTCCACCCGCGTCATGGCGCGGCGGATGATGTCGGCGGCAGTGCCTTGCAGCCGCGCGTTGATTGCCGCGCGCTCGTTGAAGGCGCGCACCGAGGCATTCGAGGCCTTGATATCCGGGTAGTGGCACTTGCGGCCGAACAGCGTGGTGACGTAGCCGTGGTTCCGGCAGAAATCGCGCGTCTCGTCCATGTAGGCGCGGATGCCGGGGAAGCGCTCGAAATATTTCTTGATATAGGCGGAGGCTTCTTCGCGCGCGATGCCGAGCTGGTTGGCGAGGCCGAACGCGGAGATGCCGTAGATGATGCCGAAATTGATCGCCTTCGCGCGGCGGCGGATCTCGCTCGGCATGCCCTTGATCGGCACGCCGAACATCTCGGAGGCGGTCATCGCGTGAATGTCGAGCCCGTCGCGAAAGGCCTGCTTCAGCACGGGAATGTCGGCGATCTCGGCGAGCAGCCTGAGCTCGATCTGCGAATAGTCGGCGGACACCAGCTTGTGTCCGGGCGTCGCGATGAAGGCGCGGCGGATCTTGCGGCCGTCCTCGGTGCGCACCGGAATGTTCTGCAGGTTCGGCTCGTTCGACGAGAGCCGACCCGTCGTCGTCGCCGCCAGCGCGTAGGTCGTATGCACGCGATGGGTCAGCGGATTGACGTAGGTCGGCAGCGCGTCGGTGTAGGTCGATTTCAGTTTTGAAACCTGCCGCCACTCCAAAATCTTCCGCGGAAAATCGTGGCCCTGCTCGGCGAGATCATCCAGCACCTGCGCGGTGGTCGACCACGCGCCGGTCTTGGTCTTGGTGCCGCCGGGCAATCCCATCTTGCCGAACAGGATGTCGCCGATCTGTTTTGGGCTGCCGACATTGACGGGCTCGCCCGCGATCTCCTGGATCTCGGCTTCGACACGAGCCGCAGTCTGCGCGAAGTCGCCGGAAAGCCGCGACAGCACCTGGCGGTCGATCGAGATGCCGCGCCGCTCCATGCGTGCGAGCACCGACACCAGCGGGCGCTCCAGCGTCTCGTAGACCGTAGCCATGTGCTCGGCGACGAGCCGCGGCTTCAGCACGCGCCAGACCCGCATGGCCAGGTCGGCGCCTTCGGCCGACAGCGGTGCGGCCTTCTCGATCGGCACCTGGTCGAAGGTGATCTTGCCCTTGCCGCTGCCGAGCAGCTCGCTCTCCTTCAGCATGGCGTGGCCGAACCAGCGCTCGGACAGCTGCTCCAGCGCATGCGAGCCGCGGCCGGCGTCGAGCACGTAGGAGATCAGCAGCGCATCGTCGATGTTCCGCAGGGTGATGCCGTGCTGTGCCAGCATGACGGCGGTGAACTTGACGTCGAAGCCGATCTTGAGAATGCCTGCCGATTCCAGCACCGGCCGCAGCGCTTCGATCGCTTCGGTATGCTTGACCTGGTCGGGCGCAAGACCGGCGTCGAACAGGCCGGCGCCGCCGCCGGACTGCTTGTGCGCGAGCGGAACATAGCAGGCCTCGTTCGGCGCCAGCGCGAGCGCGATGCCGCAGAGATCGGCCTGCATCGGATCGATCGAGTTTCCTCGAAGTTCGATCGCGACATGGCCGGTGCCATGGATGCGCGCAATGAAGGCGTTCAGCTCCTTCAGCGACTTGATCGTCTGGTACTTGGCTCGGTCAACCGGCAGCTTGCGCAGCGCCTCTTCGCGCGCAGCAGCGAGCGAGATCGGCCCGCCCTTCGGGCTCGCGGCCTTGTCCTCCTTGCTCGCGGATTTGTTGGGCTCGTTCGACCGTGCCTGTGGCGCCGTGCCGCTGCCCGGCGCGGGCACGACGTCTGAGGGCGGCAGCGGCGAGAAGACGCTGGCGCCGCTGGCATAGCCGGGGTCGGCGTCCACGCTGGAGGGGTCGATCTGCGAATACTCGGCGACGCGGCGCGTCAGCGTGGTGAATTCCATCGCCTTCAGGAAGGCGATCAGCTTGCGCGCGTCCGGCTCGTGGACCGCGAGGTCGTCGAGCGGCACCTCCAGATTGACCTTGTCGTCGAGCAGCACTAGCTGCCGCGAGATGCGCGCCTTCTCGGCGTTCTCGAGCAAAGCCTCGCGCCGCTTCGGCTGCTTGATCTCGGTGGCGCGGAACAGGAGCTGTTCGAGGTCGCCATATTCGGTGATCAGCTGCGCCGCGGTCTTGATGCCGATCCCGGGCACGCCGGGCACGTTGTCGGTGGAATCGCCGGCGAGCGCCTGCACCTCGACCACCTTCTCCGGCGGCACGCCGAACTTCTCGATCACTTCGGGGATGCCGATGCGGCGGTCCTTCATGGTGTCGTACATGGTGACGCAATCGGTGACGAGCTGCATCAGGTCCTTGTCGGACGACACGATGGTCGCGGTCGCGCCGCGCTCGCAGGCCTGCCGCACATAGGTCGCGATCAGATCGTCGGCTTCGAAGCCCACCTGTTCCAGGCAGGGCAGGTCGAAGGCGCGCACCGCTTCGCGGATCAGCGCGAATTGCGGGATCAGGTCATCCGGCGCCGGCGGACGGTGTGCCTTGTAGTCGGGATAGATCTTGTTGCGGAAGGTGATTTCCGACTTGTCGAAGATGATCGCCAGATGCGTCGGCCGGTCGGCCTCGGGCATGTCGCGCAGCAGCTTCCACAGCATGTTGCAGAAGCCGAGCACCGCATTGACTTGCAAGCCGTCGGACTTGCGGTTCAGCGGCGGCAGCGCGTGATAGGCGCGGAAGATGTAGGAGGAACCGTCGACCAGGAACACGTGATCGCCCTTGCCGGCCGCCTTCGCCGCGACCGGTTTGGCAGCAGCTGTCGCAGCAGCGGGCTTGGTGGCAGCGGCCTTTGGCGCGGCCTTGGTGTCAGCTCTGGCGGAGGTCTTCGGCGATGTTTTGGGCATGGCCGCAATGTATGAATTTTTGCGGGATTTGACAGCCTTGGGAGGGGTATTTTTGGCTCACGGGCGTCGCTATCCCCACTGTCGTTTCCCGCATCCCCGCTGTCATTCCCCGCGCAAGCGGGGAATCCAGTACGCCGCGGCTTGTCGGCTCGATCACTGACGTCTCGGCGTACTGGGTCGCCAGGTCCCGGCTCAGCCAAGGCCACGCCGAGGCCCACACGATCGCTCGGCACGCCGAAGCATCGGCGAAGGCGGCAAGCCGGGCGATGACACTGTGGCTACTCCGCGGCCTGCAGCACCGGCCCTGCCTTCTTCGGCGCAATCCAGAACGCATCGGGTCGTTCGAATAGGAAATTGAAGCCGAGCCGCAGTGCGGCCTGCCAGATCACAAGCGAGCCGATCACGCCGGCGATGGTGACGATCAGCGACACGGTGCCGATATCGGGGATGATGCCGGTGCGGAGCAGCAGGGTCCGCGTCGCCGCCATCGGCAGGAAGAAGGCGAGATAGATCACGATCGAATGCTCGCCGCAGAACCGGAACAAGTTCAGCCAACGCGCGCGCGCGAGCAGCGTGCCGGCCGTGATGATGGCACAGGCGCCGGCGAAGCCGAGCACGAGCGACACGAACTTCCATTCGCTGGCGCCGATTGCAACGAGGCCGGCATTGACCAGCGCCCAGGCCGCGAGCGCGGCGAGCGCCAGCGCGGGATGGCTGCGCGCGCGGTCCGACAGTGCGAACACGTAAGGGGCGAACAGATAGCCCGAACAGAAATAGACGAAGCGCGCGCAGAACTCGTCAATCGCGGTCCAGCCCGTCGTGACGCGCGCCGTCTCCAGCGCGGCGGCGATGAGCCAGATCGCGAGCGGCGGAATCTTGCGTGTCAATTTTGTGACGACGAAGAAGACCGGTAGCAGATAGATGAACCAGAGCGTGCCGAACGGCTCGATGAAGGATTCGAGATAGAGGAAGCCGACCTCGCGCCAGCTCGTCTCCGCGGCAAACGCGGGCGCCTTGAAGCCGAACTGGATTGTCACCCAGACGACATAGAAATAGGCGAAATGCATCACCTTGCGGTCGAGATAGGTACGCCAGTCGCGGTCGATCACGAGCGGCAGGAACAGGCCCGAAATCAGGAAGAAATCCGGCATCCGGAACGGCTTTGCGAAGGCCACGGCGACATGCATGAACCCGGGCTCGCCGGCGGCGAGCTCGACCCCCAGCACCGAATGCATCATCACGACCATGACGATGCAGATGCCCTTGGCATAGTCGACCCAGTCGACACGCGCGGCAGCCGGGGCCTTGGAAAGCCCATCTGCTGCGATTGTGCCTGATGAAGCCATGGTGTTCCTTTTCGGGGCGTCTTCCGCCCGGCCCTGTACGGCCGCGGGGCAGTTTGGGCCGTTGCGATTTCGGACTTCTTTACCGGTTCAATTCGCGTGCCGGTTTTTGTTCGCAGACGGTTCCCTTCGATCGGGAAAGTGCTAAACCGCCCCGCATGGGGTTTCGTTAACCAAGCCAAAACAGGGTTTTTCATGCGAATCGCGATGATCGGGACGGGCTATGTGGGACTGGTGTCCGGAGCCTGCTTTGCGGATTTCGGTCACGACGTCACCTGCGTCGACAAGGACGAGCGGAAGATCGCGGCCCTGCACCGCGGCGAGATCCCGATCTACGAGCCCGGCCTCGACGAGCTGGTTGCAACCAACGTCAAGGCCAAGCGGCTCGACTTCACCACTGACCTGTCGAAGCCGGTTGCGGATGCCGATGCGGTGTTCATCGCGGTCGGCACGCCCTCGCGCCGCGGCGACGGCCACGCCGATCTGTCCTACGTCTACGCCGCCGCGAAGGAGATCGCGCAGTCGCTTCAAGGCTTCACCGTGGTCGTGACCAAATCGACCGTGCCGGTCGGCACCGGCGACGAGGTCGAGCGCATCATCCGCGAGACCAATCCGAAGGCGGACGTCGTGGTCGCCTCCAACCCCGAATTCCTGCGCGAGGGCGCGGCGATCCGCGACTTCAAGTTCCCCGACCGCGTCGTGGTCGGCACCTCCGACGAGCGCGGCCGCAAGGTGATGGGCGACATCTACCGCCCGCTGTCGCTGAACCAGGCGCCGCTGATGTTCACCGCGCGTCGCACCGCGGAGATGATCAAATACGCCGCCAACGCGTTCCTCGCGACCAAGATCACCTTCATCAACGAGATCGCCGATCTCTCGGAAAAGGTCGGCGCCAACGTCCAGGAGGTCGCGCGCGGCATTGGCCTCGACAACCGCATCGGCACCAAGTTCCTGCATGCCGGTCCCGGCTTCGGCGGCTCGTGCTTCCCGAAGGATACCAAGGCGCTGATCAAGATCGCGCAGGACTACGACGTGAATCTGCGCATCGTCGAATCCGTGCTGGCGGTCAACGAGAACCGCAAGCGCGCGATGGCGCGCAAAGTGAGCCAGGCGCTCGGCGGGAGCTTGCGCGGCAAGACCATCGCCGTGCTCGGCCTCACCTTCAAGCCCGATACCGACGACATGCGCGATGCGCCCTCGATCCCGCTGGTGACGGGCCTGCTCGACATGGGCGCGAAGGTCAAGGCCTTCGATCCCGTCGGCATGGAGCAGGCGAAGGGTGAGCTGCCCAACATCACCTATTGCGAAGACCCCTATTCCTGCGCGCAAGGCGCCGACGCCCTGGTCATCGTCACCGAATGGGTGCAGTTCCGCGCGCTCGATCTCGACCGGCTGAAGGCAACCATGGCGCAGCCCGTCGTCGTCGACCTCCGCAATATCTACCGCCCCGAAGACATGGCGGCCGCCGGCTTCACCTACGAGAGCGTCGGGCGCTCGTCGGCGCAGGGTTAATCGCGACACACGATTGTCATACCCCGCGAAGGCGGGGTATCCAGTACCCACGGATCTTCGGAATCGCCGGGGTCTGAATAGACTGGATCGTCCACCCCTCCGCGCAGTTGCGCGAGGTGGACGATGACGGACAGAGACTATTGCCCCGCAGTTTCGACACGCCTCTCCCGATCGATGCCGTGCTCGACGACCTCTCGCGCACGCTGGATCGGCATAACGCGGCCGTGCTGGTGGCGCCCCCGGGCGCCGGCAAGACCACGCGCGTGCCGCTGGCGCTGCTCGATGCGCCCTGGGCCAAAGGCAAAAAGATCATCGTGCTGGAGCCGCGGCGCATCGCGGCGCGCGCCAGCGCCGACCGCATGGCGAGGTCGCTTGGCGAGCGCGCCGGCGAGACCGTCGGCTACCGTGTCCGCTTCGGCTCGAAGATCTCGCGCGCGACGCGCATTGAGGTCGTGACCGAAGGCATTTTCACCCGCCAGATCCTCGACGACCCCGAACTGTCAGGCGTTGCCGCCATCCTGTTCGACGAATTCCACGAGCGCTCGCTCGATGCCGACATGGGCCTGGCGCTGGCGCGCGATGCGCAAACCGGCCTGCGTGAGGACCTGCGCATCCTCGTGATGTCGGCCACGCTCGACGGCGCCCGTGTGGCAAAGCTGCTCGGCGATGCCCCCGTCGTCGAGAGCGAGGGCCGCGCCTTTCCGGTCGAGACGCGCTATCTCGGCCGCAAGGCGGATGCGCCGATCGAACGGCAGATGGCCGATGCGATTGCCTCTGCGCTCCGCGCCGACAGCGGCTCGGTGCTGGCATTCCTGCCGGGCGCCCCCGAGATTCGCCGCACCCAGAATTTCCTCAGCGAACGCGTGCAGGATGCCTCGATCGAGATCGTGCCGCTGTTCGGCGCACTCGACGCCGCCGTGCAGGACCGCGCCATTGCGCCCGCGCCGAAGGGCACGCGAAAGGTGGTGCTGGCGACGTCGATCGCAGAGACGTCGCTGACCATCGAGGGCGTGCGCATCGTGGTCGATTCCGGTCTCGCCCGCGTGCCGCGCTACGAGCCCGACATCGGGCTGACGCGGCTCGAAACCGTGCGCGCCGCGCGCGCAGCGGTGGACCAGCGCCGTGGCCGCGCCGGCCGCACCGAGCCCGGCGTCTGCTATCGGCTCTGGGACGAGCCGCAGACGGCCGCGCTCGCGCCCTATACCCAGCCGGAAATTCTGAGCGCCGATCTGTCCTCGCTCGTGCTCGATCTCGCGCAATGGGGCGTCACTGACCCGGCTGCGCTGTCGTTCCTCGATCTGCCGCCGCAGCCGGCGTGGAAGGAAGCCAAGAGCCTGCTCTCCGAGCTGAACGCGCTCGATGCCGACGGCCGTATCACCGCCGAGGGCAAGAGCCTGCGCGCACTGGCGCTGCCGCCGCGTCTGGCACGCATGATCGTGGATTCGCATCGCGCAGGTGAGGGCGAAGACGCGGCCGAGATCGCGGCGATCATCACCGAGCGCGGGCTCGGCGGAGACAGCGTCGATCTGGAGCACCGGCGCGACCAGTTCCGCCGCGATCGATCGCCGCGCGCCGCGAGCGCACGCGATCTGGCGCGGCGCTGGGCCTCGCAGGTGGCAGCATCCGAGAAGGCGGGGCAGCAGGACGATCTCTCCACCGGCCTGATGCTGGCTTACGCCTTCCCGGACCGTATCGCGCGCAATCGCGGCAATGGCAGCTTCGTGCTCGCCAATGGTCGGGGTGCGGCTGTGGAGCAGACCTCATCGCTCGCACGCGCGCCCTATATCGCGGTCGGCGAGATGACGGGAACGGCCGCCAGCGGCCGCATCCTGCTCGCGGCGCAAATCACCCAGGACGAGATCGAGCGTCATTTCGCCGAGCATATCGAGAACGTCGACGAGATCTCCTTCGACCGCGGCGCGATGGCGCTGCGCGCGCGGCGCAAGCGTGTGCTGCATGCGATCACGCTCTCTGAGGCGACGCTCGCCGTGTCGCCCTCGGGGGACACCGCGCGCATTTTCGCAGATGGGTTGATCGCCGCTGGCCTCGACCGGCTGCCCTGGTCGAAGGCCGCAAAACAGTGGCGCGACCGCGTGATGTTCCTGCGCAAGGCCGAGGGCGACAGCTGGCCGGATCTGTCCGATGACGGTCTGATCGCGCGGTGCGATGATTGGCTGGTGCCGGCGCTCTATGACAAGATCGCGCTCAAGGACATTTCTCCCGGCGATCTCTCCGATGCTTTGATGGCACTGCTGCCCTGGGAGATGCGCGCGCGGCTCGACCGCGAGGCGCCGACGCATTTCGAGGCGCCGACGGGAAGCGTGCTCGCGATCGACTACGAGGCCGAGCAGGGGCCGACCATCGCGGTGCGTCTGCAGGAATTGTTCGGCCTCAACACCCATCCTTCGATCGCGGCCGGCAAGGTGCCCCTGGTGCTGGAATTGCTGTCGCCGGCCCAGCGCCCGGTGCAGGTGACACGCGATCTTCCCGGTTTTTGGCGCGGCAGCTACGCCGCCGTCCGCTCCGATCTGCGCGGGCGCTATCCGCGCCATCCATGGCCGGACGATCCCGCGAGCGCACTGCCGACCCGGCGGGCAAAGCCGCGCGGGACGTGAGTTTTTTAGGCCGCATTAACCGTCCGCTCATCCTTTTCACCAAAATGGCGAGGTTCTGGCCGCGTCTCCGCTCGCGGGAGAACGGGTTGCGTGGTGAAATCGAGCGTTCCGGCTCGGAAGTGGTGTGATGCGTAACATTATGATTTTCGCGGCCCTCATGATCGGCCTCGGCACCTTCATGGCGCAGATGGCCGACAGGATGAGCTCGGCGTCCGCCACGTCAGTGCCGCGCACGACGGTCGCTGTCGCAACCCCGGCGCCGTCCGGGAGTCGCAGCCTCGCCATTTCCCGCGACGGCCGCGGGCACTTCCAGACCGATGGCCGGATCGACGGGCAGCGCATCGGGTTCATGGTCGATACGGGCGCCTCCGTGGTCGCGCTGAACGAGACCTCGGCTGCCCGCTTCGGCCTGCGTCCTTCGCGCAGCGAGTACAACGCCATCGTCTCCACCGCCAACGGCACCATCAAGGCCGCCCGCACCCGCATCGCGATGCTTGATGTCGGCGGCCTCATCGTGCGCGATGTCGATGCCATGGTGCTGCCGGACGAGGCCTTGTCGGAGAATCTCCTCGGCCTGTCCTTCCTGTCCCGCCTCAAGCGCTTCGAATACGCCAACGGGCAGATGGTGCTGGAGCAGTAAGCCGCATCGCACGGCTCCGTAGCGCGCCGACGAACGGCCATTCGCGCGAATTTTGCACGGAACGAGCGGAAGTCGCACGCGAGAGCGCGCTTCCCGTTACCAAACTGCCGTAATTATCGGCCATGAGCCCTCATTCCCGCCTTCCGCTGCAGCCCGGCATTCGCTAAGGCTGCATCAATTCCTGCTTTTTTCACGAGACTGTCTCAATGTTTCCCAAGCCGAAACCCGTCCTGCTGCCCAACACCTACGCCTTCGAATCCGAGCCGATGGTGAAGCCCACCGGATTTCGTGAATACGACGCGCGCTGGTTGTTCCAGAAGGAAATCAACCTGATGGGCGTGCAGGCGCTCGGCATGGGCCTTGGCGCGCTGATCGCCGAGCTCGGCGTCAGCCAGGAGATCGTCACCGGTCATGATTTCCGCGGCTATTCGGCCTCGATCAAATATGCGCTGATCTCCGGCCTGATGGCGGCAGGCTGCAAGGTGCACGACATCGGGCTCGCGGTGACGCCTATGGCCTATTTCGCGCAGTTCGATCTCGACGTGCCCTGCGTCGCCATGGTCACGGCCTCGCACAACGACAATGGCTGGACCGGCGTGAAGATGGGCGCCAACCGTCCGCTCACCTTCGGTCCCGACGAGATGACGCGGCTGAAGGAGATCGTGCTCAATGCCGAGTTCAAGAACAAGGCGGGCGGGGCCTACCAGTTCCACGAGAACTATGCGGCGCGCTACACCGCCGATCTCACCAATCGTCCGAAGCTCAAGCGCAAGCTCAAGGTCGTCGCCGCCTGCGGCAACGGCACCGCCGGCGCGTTCGCGCCGCAAGTGCTTGAAGCGATCGGTTGCGAGGTGATCCCGCTTGACACCGAGCTCGATCACACCTTCCCGAAATACAATCCGAATCCGGAAGACATGGAGATGCTGCACGCGATCCGCGACGCGGTGCTGCATCACAAGGCCGATGTCGGCCTCGGCTTCGACGGTGACGGCGACCGTTGCGGCGTCGTCGACAACACCGGCGAGGAGATCTTCGCCGACAAGGTCGGCGTGATGCTGGCGCGCGACATGTCGGCGATCCACAAGGACGCGCAGTTCATCGTCGACGTGAAGTCCACCGGCCTCTTCATCACCGATCCCGTCTTGCAGAAGCAGGGTGCGAAGACCGCCTATTGGAAGACCGGCCATTCCTACATGAAGCGCCGCACCAACGAGACCGGAGCGCTTGCCGGCTTCGAGAAGTCCGGCCACTTCTTCTTCAACCAGCCCTATGGTCGCGGCTATGACGATGGCCTCGTCTCGGCGATCGCGATCTGCGACATGCTCGATCGCGCCCCCGGCAAGTCGATGGCAGACCTGAAGAACGCGCTGCCGAAGACGTGGTCGTCGCCGACCATGTCGCCGCATTGCGCCGACGAGGTGAAGTACGGTGTCATCGACAAGGTGGTGAAGCATTTTGAGGGCTTGCAGGCCAAGGGCGCCAAGATCGGCGGCCAGTCCATCCGCGATCTCGTCACCGTCAACGGCGTCCGCGTCACCGTCGAGGACGGTAGCTGGGGCCTGGTGCGCGCCTCCTCCAACAAGCCTGAGCTCGTCGTCGTGGTCGAGAGCCCGGTATCCGAGCAGCGGATGCACGATATGTTCGAGATGGTGAACAGCGTGCTGCGCACGCATCCCGAAGTCGGCGAGTACAATCAGACGATTTGAGGCGAGCCCTCGCCGCGGCAGTGCGCCCCCTCGCCCCGTTCTTACGGGGCCGCGACGAGCTTCGCTCGCGCCGAGAGGGTTGGGGGTGAGGGGGTCACACGCGAGATCGCCCTGGGACCTGTACCCCCTCACCCGGATTGCATCTGCCGATGCAATCCGATCTCTCCCCGCAGGCGGGGAGAGGTGAAGGAAGGTCTCGTGAAGATTAAGCCGCCACCACCGCCGGGATCGGGAGCGCGGTCACCGACTTGATCTTCTCCATCGCAAAGCGCGAGGTGACGTTCTTCAGCGGCACGGCGCTGATCAGCTTCTTGTAGAAGATGTCATAGGCCTGCATGTCCGCGACCACCACGCGCAGCATGTAATCGACGTCGCCGGCCATGCGATAAAACTCCATCACCTCCGGCATGGCGCTGACGGCCTCGGCGAACCGCTTCAACCAGGCGTCGGAGTGATCGGAGCTCTCGACCGACACGAACACGGAGATGCCGAGCCCGATCTTGTTCTGGTCGACCAGGGCGACGCGCTTCAGGATCACGCCATCGGCCTCCAGGCGCTGGATGCGTTTCCAGCAGGGGGTCGAGGACAGTCCGACACGGTCGCCGATCTCGGCAACGGAGAGGGAGGCATCTTCCTGCAGTACCATCAGGATCTTGCGGTCGATGGCGTCGAGGCGGCGGCTGGTCTCGGGGATCTGGACAGCGGCATCAGTCATTTGAAGAACTTTGTTCCATTTCAAGGGCTGATTTCCCTGATATAGAGAAAATCCTTCCACAGCAAGCCTATAATCTCGGCGCATCCATGGAATCGCTTTAGGCCTCCCCGCGCAAAAGCTCCTCAACTTCAATACGTTGCGGGGCGGCCAGGCCGCCGCCGTGGCGGGTGCATTTCAGCGCTGCGGCGGCCGCGGCGAAACGCAGCGCCTCCCGCACGCCCTTACCCTCGGCGATGCAAAGCGCGAATGCGCCGTGGAAGACGTCGCCGGCGCCAAGCGTATCGACCGCCTCGACCGCGAAGGCCGGGGTCTCCTCAAGCGCGCCTCCCTCGTCCAGCCAGATCGTGCCATCCGGACCGCGGGTGGCGGCAAGGAAGGCCGGCGTCAGCCTTGCAAGCCGCTTCAAGGCCTCGCCATCATCGGCGACGCCGGCCGTCTTCTGAACCTGCTCGCTGGCGAACAGCAGGTGCGAGGCAGCGGTGAGCAGCCCGTCCTGCAACGACATCGCGCGATCGACGCCGACGACGACGGAAATGCCGCGCCGGCGGGCCTCAGTGCAGAGATCAATGCAGAACGGGCCGCAGCGGCTCTCGATCAGGACGGCCCGACAATCGGCGAGCAGATCGTCAGCGTCGGGCAGCTTCACACGCCACAGCCCGGGATCGCGGTAGATGGTGAGCGTCCGTTCGCCGGAGGCCTCGATCATGATGGCGGACACCGGCGTGGTCAGGCCCGGCATGCGCACGATATGCGCAGTGTCGATGCCTTCCTGCGCCATCTGCGCGAGAATGAAATCGCTCGACGTTTCCCGCGCATCGCCCATGGGACCTGCGAACACGATACGGCCGCCAAGTCGCGCCGTAGCGATCGCGGCGTTGAGCGCATTGCCGCCGCAGATCTCGGCGAGATGGCTCGCGTTCGCCTTGCTGCCCCGCGCGGGCACGGCCTCGACACGAAAGGTGAGATCGCGCACGGGAATGCCGATGCAGAGGATGCGTGGCGCGATCACGGCTGGCGCCATCGGCGATCAGCTCTTGTCGTACACCCAGCGGCCGAGCAGGTGATGCGCGATCGCGAACGGATGCGGGCCCGCGAGCCCGTCCGGATGCGTCCGCGTCAGCATCTTGGCCGCCTCCTCGCGCGAGAACCAGCGTGCGTCTTCCAGCTCGGAACGATCGACGACGATGTCCTCGCTCACGGCCCGCGCGCTGCAGCCGATCATCAGCGACGACGGATAGGGCCAGGGCTGGGTCATGTAATACTGCACGTCGGTGCAACGGATGCCGGATTCTTCGAGAATTTCTCGGCGCACCGCGTCCTCGATGGTTTCGGCCGCCTCGACGAAGCCGGCGAGGCAGGAATACATGCCGGGCGGGAAGTGCTTCTGACGGCCGAGCAGGCATTTGTCGCCGGAGGCGACGTGCATGATCACGACCGGATCGGTGCGCGGAAAATGCTCGGCTTTGCAGGCAGGACAATCCCGCTTCCAGCCGCCTTCCTTCATCGCGCTGCGTGCGCCGCAATTGGCGCAATAGCCATGGCGCTGATGCCAGCCCACCATCGACTTCGCCATCGCGATCGCCGAGAGCTCTTCGGGGGGGATCGCGCCCTGCATCGCCATGCCGCGCAGCTCGGTCACGGTGTAATCCTCACGGCCGATCAGCTTCTCGGCGGCAGCCTGCGACATGCCCATACCGAACATCGCCGCGCCATCGCGCAGGCCCAAAAAGATCGTGCCGGGATTGGCGCCGCATTTCAGCGCCTCGTCGATCGAGAGCAGCGCGCGCACCTTGTCGCCCTCGCGCTTCACCAGCAACGAGTCGCGATAGACGACATAGGCGCGCGAGGACGGTTTCTGCTCGAGCGCGAACAGCTTTTCATCGTCGCGGCGCAGATGCGCGGCTCGGTCGAGCACGTTGGTGACGAAGGCCGGCTGCCCCAGCGGAAATGCGTCGAATGCTGACATTCTTGTTCTTTCAACCCAACCAGATCTTGCGGCGAAGCGCGCTGATGAAATTCTGAACCTCCGCGGCATCGTGTGCCAGAGGCGGCATCACGCCCCACACCGGCCGCGGCCAGGCCGCGTCACTGGTGCGACGCGCGATGATGTGGACGTGAAGCTGCGGCACGAGATTGCCGAGCGCCGCGACATTGAGCTTGTCGCATTTGGTGATCTCCTTCAGCGCGCGCGAGACGCGAGAGATCTCGGTCATCAGCTGCGCCTGCTGCACCTCGTCGAGATCGATGATCTCGACCGCATCGACCCGTCGCGGCACCAGCAGCAGCCAGGGATAATGCGCATCCTTGATGACCAGCACCTTGGACAGCGGCAGATCGCCGATGTCGATGGTGTCCTCTTTCAGGCGGGAGTGCAGCGACCAGGCGGGATCAGACATATGCGTTTCCGGATGGCCCGATCGGGAACGGGCTTGTTGGGCCGGACCATACGACAGCGATTCCGATTGGGGAAGGACAGCGACTGCATACACGGTCGTCGCTTTCTTCTCCCTCTCCGCGTTCTTACGGGGAGAGGCCCGGGGTGAGGGGCTCTCTTCACGCGTGGGATCGCCGGGAGACCTGTACCCCCTCACCCGGAATTCAAACTTCGTTTGAATTCCGACCTCTCCCCGCACGCGGCCCGCAAGCGGGGAGAGGTGAAGTTCAGCTCGCAATCCTTACGCCTCCGCCAGCACCCGCGCATTGGCGCGGACCGAGGCCTCGCTGACGCGGATGCCGAGGCCGGGACCGTCGGGCACCACGACATGGCCGGCGCGGTTGGCGACGCGCTCTTCCAGCACGTCCTCGGTCAGCACGTGGTGCGGCATATAGAACTCGCAGCCGAGCGAGATGCCTGGCGTCGCCGCGATCAGCTGCGTGCCTGCGGCAAGGCCAATGCCGCCCTCCCACAGCGTGCCGCCATAGCCGGGCAGGCCGGCGATGTCGGCGATCGCCATGATGGCCTGCGCCTCGAACAGGCCGCCGGCCTTCATCAGCTTGATCGAGACGGCGTCCGCCGCCTCGCGGCGCACCACCTCCATCATGTCGCGGCGGTCGAAACAGCTCTCGTCCGCGAGCAAGGGCGTTTCCAGTGCTGCCGTGAGCTGCGCCATCACATCGAGATATTTGCGCGGCACCGGCTGCTCGATGAAGGTCGGCGCGAACTCTTCGACGTCGCGCAGGACCTTGATGGCGCCGAACGGCGCCAGCGCCTGGTTGTAGTCGACGCGCAGATCGACCTTGTCGCCGAACTCTTTGCGGATTGCCTCGAGATGCTCGAGATCCTCGCGATGCGGCTTCACGCCTGTCTTGACCTTGTAGATGACATTGCCGTCCGGAACCATCTTTCGCATGCGCTCGAGATCGGCGGCGAAATCGGGATCGGCGATCGAGAAGGAAAGGGGGATGGTGTCGCGCACGCGGCCGCCGAGCAGGTCGGCGACCGAGAGTCCCGACGACTTGCCGACGATGTCGAGCAGCGCCATCTCGATTCCAACCTTGGCCTCGGCATGTCCGACCAGCGCGCGATCGAGCTCGGCCATCAGCGCGCGGATGCGGCGCACGGGTTTGCCGAGCACGATCGGGCGCAGATAAAGGTCGAGCGCGGAGAAGGCTGCCTCCGGTGTTCCCGTGAACACCTCCCACGGCGCCGCCTCGCCCCAGCCGACGACGCCGGCGCTCGAGGTGAGCTCGATCAGCACGCGCTTGATCGTGCCCTTGACGTTGCCGACGCCCTGCAGGCGCGCCATCTTGATCGGGCTTTCGATCAGGAACAGCCTGATGCGTTCGACCATTGCTTCGGTCATGTCAGGCCTCCATTGACGTGCCAGACCTGGCCGGTGACGTAGGACGCCTTCGGTGATGCCAGGAAGGCGATGATTTCGGCGACCTCCTCCGGCCGCCCGCGGCGTCGCATCGGGATCAGTGCTTCGGTTGCGGCGATCTGCTCGGGCGACAACCGGCTTTCGCTGGGCTTGTCCTTGACGATGAGGCCGGGGGAGACCGCGTTGACGGTGATGCCGTCTTTCGCAAGCTCCATTGCGGTGAGCCGCACCAGTGCTTCGAGCGCGGAGCGGCTCGCGGCGGTCGCCGCGAAGGGCGCGAATTCCGGGCGGATCGCATGCGCGACGAACGACGACACCGCGACGATGCGCGCCTCGCGCCCGGCACGCAGCAGCGGCAGCGCGGCGTCAACGAGCCGCGTGAAAGCCAGCGCGGATTCGTCCATCGCTTGTCGGAATTGATCGGCGGGCGTGCCGATGGCGCTGCCGCGGCGGGCATGGCCGCCGACGAGAACCAGTCCGTCGAGACGGCCGAAGGCGGCTTGCGTGGCGGCGATCGCGTCGATGGCAGCAGCCTCTTCGGCGAGATCGCCGAGGCACTTTGCCACAACACCGCCCATCGCTTCGGCCTCCGCCGCAGTGGCTTCGAGACCTTGCGCGTTCGAGCGCGTGTGCAGCAGCAGCGCGGTGCCGGGCGCCGCGAGCAGCTTTGCGGTGGCGCGGCCGATGCCGCTGGCGGCACCGGTGACGAGATAGGCGCGATTGATCCCGGACATCACGATGCCGGTGTGGCCGGCGGCAGGGCGCCGGTGCGGTGGAAATGGCCGAGGAAGGCGCGCGTGGCGGCTTCGTTGGGATTATCGATCACCTGCCGCGCCGGGCCTTCCTCGACCACGACGCCGTCGCGCATGAAGATCAGACGGTCGGCGACCTCGCGGGCAAACGCGATCTCGTGAGTCACGATCACCATGGTCATGCCTTCGGAGGCGAGCCGCTGCATCACGTTGAGCACCTCGCCGACGAGCTCGGGATCGAGCGCCGAGGTGGCCTCGTCGAACAGCATCACGTCCGGCTCCATTGCGAGCGCGCGCGCGATGGCGACGCGCTGCTTCTGGCCGCCGGAGAGCGTCGCCGGATACTGGTCGGCCTTCTCGGCAAGCCCGACCTTGGCGAGCTGGGCCCGCGCGAGCTTCTCGGCGACGGCCTTGGCCATGCGTCGTACCGTGACCGGTCCCTCCATGACGTTCTGGAGCGTCGTCATGTGCGGGAACAGGTTGAAGTGCTGGAACACCATGCCGGTGGTGGCGCGAAATTTTGCCAGCGCCTTCACGTCGGGGAGCCTCGTGCCTTCACCAAATGCAAAACGCGTATCGCCGACGCGGACGCTGCCGCCGTCGGGCACGACCAGCAGGTTGATGCAGCGGAGCAGCGTCGATTTGCCGGAGCCTGATGGCCCGATCAGCGCGACCACGCCGCCCTTGGCGACGTCGAGACTGATGTTCTTCAGGACCTCGTTGCTGCCGAAGCTCTTGCGCAGGCCACGGATCTCGATTTTTGACGTGTCGCTCATTCGCTCACCGCCAGTCGCTTCTCGCCACGCCGGACGATGATGGTGAGCGGGATCAGGATCGCTGCATAGGCGAGGGCAACCGTAGTGTAGGTCTCCAGCGGCCGATAGCTGTCATGGGCCGCGACCTGGCTTTGATAGACGAGGTCAGGCACGGCCAGCACCGAGACCAGCGAGGTGTTCTTGAACTGGATGATCGACTGGTTCATCAGCGCCGGGATCATGCGCTTGATCGCCTGCGGCAGCACGATGCGGCGCATGCTCTGGCTCGGTGTCATGCCGAGCGCGGCACCGGCTTCCGACTGGCCGCTGTCGATCGAGACGATGCCGCCGCGGATGATCTCCGAGTAGAACGAGCCGCCATAGAGCGAGAGCGCCAGCGCCGATGCGGTGATCGGCGTCATCTCGACGCCGGCGAGGATCGGCAGCGCGTAATAGAACCAGATCAGCTGTACCAGGATCGGCGTGCAACGAAACGCCTCGATGAAGGCGAGCGCGGTCAGCCGCAGCGCTTTGAAGCGCGACAGGCTGCCGAATGCGCCGAGCAGGCCGAACAGCAGCCCGCAGACGACGATGACCACGGTGAAGCCGACGGTGACGCCGAGCCCGTTGAGAAAGAGCCAGCGATAGCTCCAGAGGATGCCGAAGTCCCACTGATACATGCGTGCTTTCTTGCTTCACCTCTCCCGCAAGCGGGAGAGGGAGAGGAGCGGTGCGCGCGGCTCTCACTTGCCTCAAACGGATAGCTTACAGCGACACGCCCGGCGGAATGTCCGCCTCGGTCACACCCACGAGCTCCATGTTCGTGATGATCGCGTTGCGGATGAAGCCGAGGCCCTTGTTGAAGTCGATCCAGGTGTTGACGTAGTCGCGGAAGGTCTTGTCGTTCTCGCGGCGGAAGCCGGCATTCGATGTCGTCGCGAAGATCGGCGTCGGCAGCACGAACTGGCCGAGCGAGGGATTCTTCTTCAGCACGGTGAGCGACAGCATGGTGATCAGGCACTGCGCGTCGACGCGGCCGGTCTGCAGCGCGGCGGTGGCGTCGTCCGCGGTCTTCAGGCGCGAGATCTGCGCCTTCGGCGTCAGGCGGCTGACGACCTGGTCGTGCGAGGAGCCCTGGTCGACCGCGATCTTGATGTCGGGGGAGTTCAGCTCGGCCCAGCTCTTCGGCTTGAAGTCCTTCTTGCAGAGGATGCCGAAGGCGTTGTTGAAGACCGGCACCGAGAAGTCGACGACGAGCGCCCGCTTCGGCGTCGGGTTGAGGCCGAAGAAGATGTCGATCTTGTTGGACTGCAGATCGAGCACCGAATTGCCCCAGGTGGTCTCGGTGATCTCGAGTTCGGCCTCCATGTCGTCGGCAAGCCCCTTGGCAATGTCGATGTAGAAGCCCTTCCACTGGCCGGTGGCGAGGTCCTTCATGTAGTAGGGCGCGCCGCCGCCAACGGCGCCGATCCGCATCTTCTTGGTCCGGCGGATGCGGGCGAAGGTCGATTCGTTCGGATCGGCGGTCTGGGCCACGGCTGGCGCGGCCAGCGCTGCCGCGGTCACCGCGCCAAGCCCGACAATCGATGCAACATCACGACGTGTAACCATTGGGATCAATCGCTTTTCTGGTTGGATGGAGTTCCGGCAGCGTTCTAGCAAGGTGGCCCCCGCAGCGAAAGCACAGCCTGTCGGCCGACCAGGACCGCGATTGCCCGGATGCTGGGCAAACCCGATCCGTTCGCGCCGATACCCGCTTGCTTTCCGCTCCCTTTGGCCCCAAATAGGGGTCGGGAGATTGGCGGTGGACGAGCCACTCGCCAACCGGGTCAGGTCCGGAAGGAAGCAGCCCTAACGAGGTCCGGATCGGGTCGCTCGTCAGTCTCCTACCTGTTTTTCCGAGCGAATTGCGCCGGCGGGCTCCCCGCCGGCGCGCTCCTTTCCGCAAAAGCCGGCCGAGAGAGATTTCATTGCGGATCGACCGATGACCGACGCTGGCGCCCCTCCCAATCCTGACAGCGCCGGCCCGGCCGGCAACGCGCCTTACCGGGTGCTGGCGCGCAAATACCGTCCTTCCAGCTTCGACGACCTGATCGGCCAGGAGGCCGTGGTCCGGACCGTTTCCAATGCGTTCGAGACCGGCCGCATCCCGCAGGCCTGGATCCTCACCGGCGTCCGCGGCGTCGGCAAGACGACCACTGCGCGCATCCTGGCCCGTGCGCTCAACTACGAGATGCCGGACGGCTCGGTGCATGGGCCGACCATCCACATGCCGACCTTGGGCGTGCATTGCCAGGCGATCATGGAAAGCCGGCACATGGACGTGCTGGAGATGGACGCGGCCTCCCATACCGGCGTCGACGACGTGCGCCAGATCAATGACAGCGTGCGCTATGCGCCGGCCAGCGCCCGCTACAAGGTCTACATCATCGACGAAGTCCACATGCTGTCGACGGCGGCGTTCAACGCCTTCCTGAAGACGCTGGAGGAGCCGCCGGAGCACGCCAAGTTCGTGTTCGCGACGACCGAGATCCGCAAGGTTCCGGTCACGGTGCTGTCGCGCTGCCAGCGCTTTGACCTGCGCCGCGTCGAGGCCGATGTGCTGATGAAGCATCTCGCCAACATCGCTGCCAAGGAAAGCGTCGAGATCGAGCCCGAGGCCCTCGGCATCATAGCGCGTGCCGCGGAAGGCTCGGTGCGCGACTCTCTGTCGCTGCTCGACCAGGCCATCGCGCATGCGGCGGGGCAGGTGAAGGCCGACGCCGTCCGGCAGATGCTGGGCCTCGCCGACCGCACCCGCGTCATAGATCTGTTTGATTCGCTGGCGCGCGGCGACATCGCCGCCGCCTTCAAGGAGTTCCGCGACCAGTACGACATCGGCGCCGATCCGATCGTCGTGCTCTCCGACCTCGCCGAATTCGTCAACTTCGTCACCCGCGTGAAGATCGTGCCGGCGACCGCCGACAACGTCGCCTATGGCGAGACCGAGCGCGTGCGCGCGAGGGATTTCGCCTCGAAGATCTCGATGCGCGTGCTGTCGCGGATGTGGCAGATGCTGCTGAAGGGCATCACCGAGGTGCAGGCGGCGACACGCCCGGCCGCGGCTGCCGAGATGGTGTTGGTGCGGATCGCCTACGTCGCCGACCTGCCGACGCCGGATGAAGCGATCAGGATGCTCGAGCAGAACGGCGGCGGCTCGCCGGTCGTGAACGGCGGCGGGACTGCGCGCAGCAGCGCGCCGGCTGCGTCTATGGCCTCTGCAGCGCCTGTTGCGTCCGTGGCGCCGGTTCGCATGCCGACATCGTCGCCATCGGCGTTCGGCGGCGCGGTCCGTCCGCAGATGGCGGCGCCCGCGCCCGATCCGCAAGGTGCCGCGCCGCAGCTGCGCATCACCAGCTTCACCCAGCTCGTGGCGCTCGCCGGCCAGAAGCGCGACCTCATGACCAAGGGCGCGCTCGAAGGTGACCTGCGCCTCGTCCGTTTCGAGGAGGGCCGGCTCGAGGTCGCTCTCGAGCCGAACGCCTCCAAGACCATGATCTCGGAGCTCGCGAAAAAATTCGAGCTGTGGACCGGCCGGCGCTGGACCGTGATCGTCTCCAACGAGCAGGGCCAGCCGACCCTGCGCTCGGTGAACCAGGCCGCCAAGCAGGAGCATGCGCGTACCGCCGAGGCCGATCCGCGCGTGCAGGAGGTGCTGTCTCGCTTCCCCGGTGCGAAGGTCATCGAGGTCCGCAGGCTTGCCCCCGAGGCGCCGGAATCCAATATTAATGCGGACTATGGCAGTGACGATCCCGTCGACGGTTCCGACGGCGATGACGATCTCTGAGCCGACCTTTTCAAGGATACGCGACCTATGGCTGATTTTCTCGGCATGATGAAGCAGGCGGCGCAGCTGCAATCCAAGATGCAGGAAATGCAGGAGCAGCTCGCCAACGTGGAGGTTGAAGGCATCTCCGGCGGCGGCCTCGTCGCGGTGCGCATGACCGCCAAGATGGACGTCAAGGGCATCAAGATCGATCCCTCGCTGATGAAGCCGGAGGAGCGCGAAGTCCTGGAGGATCTGCTCGTCACCGCGCTCGGCGATGCCCGCCGCAAGGCGGAAACGGCGGTGCAGGACAAGATGCAGTCGCTCACCGGCGGGCTCGGCCTGCCGCCGGGGCTGTTCGGCCAGTAAGATGGGTGCGGTCGCAGGCCCCGAGATCGAGCGGCTGGTCCAGCTTCTCGCACGGCTGCCGGGCCTCGGTCCGCGCTCGGCGCGGCGCGCCGCGCTGCATCTGATCAAGAAGCGCGAAGCGCTGATGATGCCGCTGTCGTCGGCCCTTCAGGTCGCGCTGGACAAGGTCCAGGTCTGCAAGACCTGCGGCAATATCGATACGCAAAATCCCTGCACGGTCTGCACCGATCCGAAACGTGATCCCGCGATCATCGTCGTCGTCGCCGACGTTGCCGATCTCTGGGCGCTGGAACGGGCCAATGCGACCCAGGGGCGCTATCATGTGCTGGGTGCGACATTGTCGCCGCTCGACGGTGTCGGCCCGCAGGACCTCACGATCGACGCGCTGGTCGCGCGCGCGCATGCTGCCGAGGTGCACGAAATCATCCTGGCGCTGAATGCGACGGTGGACGGCCAGACCACGGCGCACTACATCACCGACCTGCTTCAGGACGCCAACGTCAAAGTAACCCGACTCGCGCATGGTGTGCCGGTCGGTGGCGAGCTTGATTATCTCGATGAAGGTACGCTATCGGCCGCCATGCGGCAGCGGACCCTGTTCTAGCTATCCTGCAGATCTGACGGAACGGACGACATGACGAAACTCTTCGCCACACGGTTGGCTTTGGCCGCGACGATGCTCCTGCTGGTGACCCCGGCGATCTCCGCGCAGCAGGACGATGCGGCGCCGCCGGCCCCCAAGCCCGGCAAGCCGATCAACACCGGTGACGTGCTCTCGGGAGAACTGACCGCATTGAAAGTGCGCGACGTGAAGAACGCGGGCAAGCGGATCGCGACCTACCAGATCACCTCCGAACCGCGCCGGTTGCCGGCGCCGGGCGGGCTGTGCAATCTCGAAACCGGCCCCGAAACCTTCCAGCTCGTCACCGCCAGCGACGCGCAGGCCGCGCAGTTGAAGTCGTTCGTCGGCAAGGAGATCTCGGTCAAGGTCGACGAGGTCGCCTGCGCCAGCGATCCCGGCCAGATGAGCGAGGCCGTGATCACGAAGTGGAGCCTGATCAAGAAGCAGTAGGGGGCGCGCCACTCCCTCGGCCGTCATTGCGAGGAGCCCTTGCGACGAAGCAATCCAGGCCGTTTCCGCCCAGGGCAGTCTGAATTGCTTCGCTTCGCTCGCAATGTCGGTGGTCGGAGCGTCAGCTCACACCCGCACCGGCCCCAGCGCCTCGAAATGCCCGCGCTTCTGCAAGTAGGCCAGCAGCATCAGGCTCGGGATCGCCACCAGCACGCAGATGACGAAGAACAGCGGCCACCCCGTCGTCTCCGCGACATAGCCTGCGCTCGATGACAGATACGTCCGCCCCACCGCCGCGAGCGCGGTGAGCAGCGCATATTGCGTCGCCGTGTGCAGCGGATTCTGGCACAGCGCCGAGAGATAGGCGACGAAGATCACGGTACCGATCGCGCTGGTGAAATTCTCGGCGCAGATGGCGAGCGCCAGCGCCCATTGGTTGGTGCCGACCACGGCGAGCCAGGAGAAGGACAGATTGGCGAGCGCCTGCACCACACCGCCGATCCAGAGCGATGTCGCCAGCGAATAGCGCCGCGCCACGAACCCGCCGGCGAACCCGCCGATCAGGGTTGCGGCGAGGCCCACGCCCTTGACGATCGCCGCATAGTCGTTGCGGGTGAAGCCGAGGTCGATCACGAACGGCGCCGTCATCGTGCCCGAGAAGGCGTCGGTGAACTTGAACAGCACCACGAAAGCGAGTGCCGCGAGCGCGTCCTTGCGCGTCAGGAACTCCGAGAAGGCGCCGATCGCCGCATGCAGCACGCGCGTGAACGCAGTCTCTTCTTGCGTCGCGGCCTCGGCCCGCACTGATTGTTCGGGCTCGGTCGCGACCAGCGCCGTGATCGTCCCGATCAGCACCATCGCCGCCATCACCACATAGCCCCACATCCACGCCGATGGTCGCGGGATGCCGTTGCCCTCGAAACCCGAGACGATGAACAGCGCACCCGCGGTCGAGACCAGCATGCCGATGCGATAGGCTGCGACGTAAGCCGCCATGCCGGCGGCTTGCTCGCTCTCCGGCAGGCTCTCGACGCGGAAGGCATCGACAACGATGTCCTGCGTCGAGGACGTCGTCGCTACCAGCAGCGCGCCCAGTGCAACATAGAATGGCGAGCGAGCGGGGTCGGTCATCGCCAGCAGCACGATCGCGACGATCAGCAGCAGCTGCGAGAACACCAGCCAGCCGCGCCGCCGCCCGAACGCGCGGGTGAACAGCGGCACATGCAGCGCATCCACCAGCGGCGCCCACAGGAACTTCAGCGTGTAGGGCGTGCCGACCAGCGCGAACAGCCCGATGGTCTTGAGGTCGACCCCGGCTTCGCGCATCCACACCAGCAGCGTCGATCCCGACAGCGCCAGCGGCAGGCCGGAGGAGAAGCCGAGGAACAGCACGATCAGCACCCGCGGTTGCAGGTACACGGCCAGGCTCTCCCGCCAGGAGGGCGCAGGGGCGGCAGTCGCGGCGGAGGAGGTCGCGTCGGGAGCGGTCATGGGGGGGTGTTAGCAGATTCTGGCCCTACAGGTGAGCTGTCGTCACCCGGTCGAGCCGGGCGACGACAGTGTGCCTTAAATTCACTCCCCCGCCTGGAGCTTCCTTGGAAACAGTTCCGGCGCGGCCGTCGCCACCAGCCTCGGCCCTTCCGCCGCGTCGGTCTTGCTGAAATCGAGCTCCTCGATTCTCCCTGCGCGCTTTTCGATCTTGTCGGCGGAGATCAGGATCTGGCGGACGTCCTCGTTCGCGTCGGAAAAATGCTTCTGCAGTTTGACCACGCGATCGCGCAGGCGGCCGAGATCGTCGCCGAGCTTGATCACCTCGGTCTGGATCTGGTCGGCGGCATCGCGCATGCGCGCGTCCTTCATGATCTGCTGCATCACCTGGATCGCGAGCATCAGCAGCGAGGGCGACACCAGCACCACGCGGGCGCGATAGGCCTTCTGGATCACGTCGTCGAAGCCGTCGTGAATCTCCGCGTAGACGGATTCCGACGGCACGAACATCAGCGCCATCTCCTGGGTCTCGCCGGTGACGAGGTATTTTTCGGCGATGTCGCTGACATGCTTCATCACGTCGCCGCGCAGCCGCTGCGTGGCCACGCGCCGCTCCTCGTCGGTGCGGGCATCGTGCAGCGCCGTCATGGCCTCCAGCGGGAATTTGGCGTCGATGCAGAGCGGGCGCTGGTCGGGGAGGAACACGACGCAGTCGGGCCTTTTTCCGGTCGAGAGCGTGAACTGGAACTCGTAGGAGCCCTTGGGAAGGCCGTCCTGGACGATCGCCTCCATCCGGGCCTGGCCGAAGGCGCCGCGCGACTGCTTGTTGGCGAGCACGTCGCGCAGGGTCGTCACCTGCGTGGTGAGGTCGGTGAGGTTCTTGTGCGCGTTGTCGATGATGCCGAGCCGCTCATGCAGGGCGCGCAGGCTCTCCATGGTGTTGCGGGTCGAATGTTCCATGGACTGGCCGACGCGGTGGGTCACCGAATCCAGCCGCTCGTTGACGGCCCGAGCCATCTCGGCCTGCCGGCCAGCCAGCGCCTGGGTCATGGCGTCGACCCGGCCCGAGGCCTCGCTCTGGGCGCGCAGCACCTGGGCGAGGCGTTCCTCGAGCTCGTCGGCCCGGATCGCGTGCGCCATGGCGAGTTCCGCGCCGCGCCGTCCCGAGCGTGCGATCACGACCGCGATCACAACCAGCAGGATGAGGACGAGCGCGCCGAAACCGATCAGCACATCGATGGTGCGCACCGGCAAGTCGCCGAGCATGACAATGATCTCATTCATGCCTGCTGTTCTAACCGATTCGCGGTGAGGTGCGAACGAAGGGGGAACGTCGTCGGTTAATGGTCCCTGAATTCTTATGGTTAACGAAACCTGAAGTTTTATGGTTAGCGGAGGGTTAACGGGGTTCCTCGCCGCATTGACCGCATCCGGCGCGCGGCTTAAATCGCGGCCATGGCCCTACGAGAAATCATCATCCTGCCCGACAAGCAGCTGCGCCTGGTCTCCAAGCCGATCGAGAAGGTCACCTCGGAGATCCGCAAGCTCGCCGACGACATGTTCGAGACCATGTATGACGCGCCCGGCATTGGCCTTGCGGCGATCCAGGTCGCGCAGCCGCTGCGGCTGATCACCATGGATCTCGCCAAGCGCGATGAGAACGGCGAGACCAAGCACGAGCCGCGCGTCTTCATCAATCCGGAGATCCTGGCTTCCTCGGAGGAGCTGTCGGTCTACGAGGAGGGCTGCCTGTCGATTCCCGAATATTACGAGGAGGTCGAGCGTCCCGCGAAGGTGCGCGTGCGCTTCACCGATCTCGACGGCAAGGTGCACGAGGAGGACGCCGAGGGCCTCTACGCCACCTGCATCCAGCACGAGATCGACCACCTCAACGGCGTCTTGTTCGTCGACTATCTGTCGAAGCTCAAGCGCGACCGTGTGATGAAGAAGTTCGAGAAAGCCGCCAAGCGCGCGGGCGAGTGAATTGCAGCCGATCGGTTCTGCCACATGCCCTACTCTGCTCCCTCCCCCTTGTGGGGGAGGGCAGGGGAGGGGGGCAGCCCAGCAAATGGTTTAACTGGGGCGAAGAACCGATCCGCGCTCAAATCGTGAGAGCGCGTCGTGTGGCACCCCCCTCCCTAACCCTCCCCCACAAGGGGGGAGGGAATGCACCTGGGTCCTTGTCATGCCCCTCCGCCTCATCTTCATGGGCACGCCCGATTTTTCCGTGCCGACGCTGCTCGAGCTGGTCGCGCATGGCCACGAGATCGTGGCGGTCTACACCCGTGCGCCGAAGCCCGGCGGGCGGCGCGGCCTGCAATTGCAGCCTACCCCGGTTGAAGAAGCCGCGCGAAAACTCGGTATTGCCGTGTTGACGCCGAAGACGCTGAAGACTCCGGAAGCGCTAGAGGAGTTTCGCGCTTTCGACGCCGACGCGGGCGTGGTCGTCGCCTATGGCATGATCCTGCCGCAGGCGATCCTCGATGCGCCGAAGCTCGGCTGCTACAATCTGCACGCGTCGCTGTTGCCGCGCTGGCGCGGCGCCGCCCCCGTCAATCGCGCGATCATGGCAGGCGATGCCGAGAGCGGCGTCATGGTGATGAAGATGGATGTCGGCCTCGACACCGGCGATGTCGCCATGGCCGAGCGCCTTCCGATCACCGACACCATGACCGCGCGCGACCTGCATGACCGTCTCTCGCGCCTCGGCGCCGACCTGATGGTCCGCGCCATGGCCGCGCTCGAACGCGGCGGGCTCCAGCTGAAACAGCAGAGCGAGGACGGCGTCACCTACGCCGCCAAGATCGACAAGGCCGAGGCGCGGATCGACTGGAGCAAGCCCGCGCATGCGGTGCTGCGCCACATCCACGGTCTGTCGCCGTTCCCCGGGGCCTGGGCCGAGCTCGAAAATGCACGCGTCAAGATCCTGCGCTGCGAGCTGGCGGAGGGATCGGGCGAGCCGGGAGAAGTGCTGGACGATCAGCTCACGATCGCCTGCGGTGAGGGCGCGATCCGCATTCTCGAGCTTCAGCGCGAGGGCAAGGGCCGGATGCAGGCCGCGGACTTCCTGCGCGGCGTACCTGTGAAGCCGCCGATGCGGCTGGCCTGATGCCGCGCTACAAGCTCACCATCGAATATGACGGCGCGCCGTTCTTCGGCTGGCAGGTGCAGGACACGCTGCCGTCGGTGCAGGGTGCGCTGGAAGCGGCGGTGAAGGCGATGACCGGCGCGGATCTGCGGGTGCATGGCGCTGGCCGCACCGATGCCGGCGTGCATGCGCGCGGCCAGGTCGCGCATGTCGACGTCGAGAAGCAGTTTCCGCCCGGCCGCTTTCGCGACGGGCTCAATGCGCATCTGCGTCCGCATCCGATTGGGGTGATCGAGGCCGAGATCGTGCCCGATACGTTCGAGGCGCGCTTTTCGGCAGTCAAGCGCCACTACCGCTACCGCATCGTCAACACCCGCGCCAATCTCGCGCTCGACGCCGGCCATGCCTGGCGCGTGCCGCGCAAGCTCGATGCCGAGGCCATGCACGCGGCGGCGCAGCGGCTGCTCGGCAAGCACGATTTCACCACCTTCCGCGACACCGAGTGCCAGGCCAAATCGCCGGAGAAGACGCTCGACCAGCTCGATGTGATTCGCGACGGCCGCGAGATCATCGTCATCACCTCGGCGCGCTCGTTCCTGCACAGCCAGGTGCGCTCGATGGTGGGATCGCTGGTCTGGGTGGGCGAGGGCCGCTGGACCGCGGACGATCTCTCTGCAGCCCTCGCCGCCCGCAACCGCACCGCCTGCGGCATCGTCGCGCCGCCGGACGGGCTGTATCTGATGAAGGTGGACTACGAGTGAGGCGGGTTGCGGGAGGACTATCGGACAAAAAAAAGCCGGCGCTCGCGCGCCGGCTTTTTTGATTGATGAAGGCAAGGGCCTCAGTTCAGCTTCTGCCTGACTTCGTTGATGCCCTTGGCGAGCAGGTCGTCGGCGGCCTGGCCCTTGACCGATTGCGACAGGATCGTGGAAGCGGCCTGGACGGCGGCCTCCGCGGCTGCGGCGCGGACATCGGCCAGCGCCTGGGCCTCGGCGAGCGCGATCTTGCTCTCCGCGGTCTTGGTGCGGCGGGCGACGAAATCTTCCATCTTCGCCTTGGCGTCGGCCGCGATGCGATCGGCTTCGGCCTTGGCGTTGGCGATGATGTCGGCAGCCTCGCGCTCGGCCGTGGCGCTGCGCGCCTTGTAGTCGGCGAGCACCTTGGCCGCTTCCTGCTTGAGACGCGCCGCGTCGTCGAGCTCGGCCTTGATGCGCTCAGCGCGATGATCGAGCGCGGTCATCGCCGACTTGAACACCCCGAGATAGCCGAACACGACCATCAGGATCACGAAGGCGATGGCGACCCAGGTTTCAGGATCGAAGAACATCTGTGGCTAACCCTTCAAGGACGCATCAACGGCGGCATTGACCGACGCCGCATCCGGAACGACTCCGGTGAGCTGCTGCACGATCTGGCCTGCCGCATCGGCCGCGATGCCGCGGACGTTGCTCATGGCGGTCGTGCGGGTCGAGGCGATGGTCTTCTCCGCCTCGGCGAGCTTGGCCGCCAGCTGCTCTTCCAGCACCTTGCGCTCGGCATCCGCCTGCGCATTCGCCTTGTCGCGGGATTCGCTGGCGATCGCCTGCGCGCGCGAACGCGCCGCAGCGAGCTCGCCCTCATAGGCCTTCAGCGCCGCCTCGGACTGGTCCTTCAGCTTCTGCGCTTCGGCGAGGTCACCCTCGATCTTGTTCTGGCGCGCCTCGATCGCACCGCCGACCTTCGGCAGAGCGAGCTTGGACACGATCACGTAGAGCAATACGAAGAAGATCGCGAGCGACACCAGCTGCGAAGCAAAAGTGCTGCTCTCGAACGGCGGAAAACCGCCGCCGTGATGACCGCCATCGGCTTCGGTGTGAGCGCCCGCCGCCGGACTTTTTGCCCCGCCATGACTCTCGGCCATGGAGTACTCCTGTTGCTGTCACGCGCCGCTTCGGATGAAGCGGCGCGAAAGAAGTCGTCCTTAGAAAACGAACAGCAAAAGCAGCGCGATCAGCAGCGAGAAGATGCCGAGCGCTTCGGTCACGGCGAAGCCGAAGATCAGGTTGCCGAACTGGCCCTGAGCGGCCGACGGATTGCGGACCGCTGCGGCGAGGTAGTTGCCGAAGATCACGCCCACGCCGACGCCCGCACCGCCCATGCCGATGCACGCGATGCCCGCGCCGATAAGTTTTGCTGCTGCCGGATCCATTTTAGACTCCTTGGAAGAAAGATTGAGTTGTGGGTGGAAATTCCCCGGACCGCTCAGTGTCCCGGATGAATGGCGTCGTTGAGGTAGATGCAGGTCAGGATCGCAAACACATAGGCTTGCAGGAACGCGACCAGAATCTCGAGCGCGTACAGCGCGATCGTGAGCGCCAGCGGCAGCACGCCGCCGACCCAGCCGATGGCGCCGAGCGAGAAGCCCAGCATGGCGACGAAGCCCGCGAACACCTTCAGCGCGATGTGGCCGGCCAGCATGTTGGCGAATAGGCGAATGCTGTGCGAGACCGGCCGCAGGAAGAACGACAGGATCTCGATGAACATGACCAGCGGCAGGATGTAGCCGGGGACGCCGTGAGGAACGAAAATCGAGAAGAATTTCAGGCCGTTCTTGGCGACGCCGTAGATCAGCACGGTGAAGAACACCAGCAGCGCCAGTCCGACGGTGACGATCAGGTGGCTCGACACCGTGAAGGTGTACGGGATGATGCCGACCAGGTTCGAGACGCAGATGAACATGAACAGCGAGAAGATCAGCGGGAAGAACTTCATGCCTTCCGCGCCGGCCGTCGAACGGATGGTCGAGGCGACGAACTCGTAGGAGATTTCGGCGACCGACTGCAGGCGCCCGGGAATGAGCTGCGAGCCGCTGGCGAGCATCAGGAGCGAGATGATCGCAACTGCCACCAGCATGTAGAGCGATGAATTGGTGAAGGCGATCGTCTGATTGCCGATATGGCCGATCGTGAAGAGAGGCTCGATGTTGAACTGGTGGATCGGATCGATTTTCATCGGCGCGGCATCTCTTGGTCTGCCGGGCAATGCCGGCGGGTCTCGGTCTGCCGGCCGGGCCGGCCCGTACCGGCAAGGCCGGCACGATCATTCCTCTCCTGTGCGGATCGCCTTACGAGCCACCGCGCCTGTTTTGACCCGCGCCTGCCGATCTCACCACATTCACCACGCCGGCCACGAAGCCCAGCAGCAGGAACACGATGAATCCGAAAGGCGACGTCGACAGCAAGCGGTCGAACCCCCAGCCAATCCCCGCCCCGACAGCGACACCGGCGACCAACTCCGAGGATAACCGGAAACCAAGCGCCATCGCCGAGGCTCTGGCCGCTCTGTCCTCACCGTCACCTGCGGGTTGCTCGGTCTTGGGGCGGCGGTCGCGAAGTTCGGACAACCGCTGATCAAGATTTCCGAGCCGTTCGGAAAGCGCAGCTTCCTCGGGCGATCTATCGCGATCTCCATTCCCGCCGTGTCCCGTGCCCTGTGTCATGCAACGAAGACCCGAAACGCACCGGCTGAATGGAAATTACGCCCGCCACCCTCAAAAGCCGCGCGGACCATACTGATGGCCCATAATCAAGTCAAGCCAAGTCACGATTGCGTCGCTTTCTGTTATGTATCTGATTTACTTGACGATATCGCCGCGCGCGGCAGCGCTGCGCACAGCGTGACGCCGCACCGCAGCAGGTCTCCTCTTGATCGGTGGACGTCGTCGCCATTTCGCCGCGCTGCCGGGATCAAACGGGCTGGCGCGATTGTTGATTTCGGGCGGGTGTTTTTGGCGGCAGATCGCCGCGCCGCGGTGTAGAATTGCGGAGGTGCCACCCGCGCGTGGTAGCGGAGAGCGCGATGAGACCAGTGAGGTCATCCACAGCATCATGGCTCGCGGCGTCGTTCGCCGCCGTGATGGTCAGCGGCAGCCTTGTGGCCGCGCAATCGGCGCCCGACGGTGAAAACGGCCGCTACACAATGACGCCGATCCCCGAGGGGGTGCTGCGGCTCGACACCCGCACGGGAACGATGTCGACCTGCACCAGGAATGGGACCGGCTGGGCCTGCTACGCGGTGCCCGACGAGCGCGCCGCGTTCGATGCCGAGATCGGCCGGCTCCAGGCTGAGGTCGAGAAGTTGAAGGGCCAGCTCGCGGCCGGGCCGACCGTGTCGGGCAAGATCGAGGAGCCACTGCCGAAATCCGATCCGCTGAAAAAGGCAGAGCCCAAGGCCGCCGAAGGCGAGCGCAAGATCGAGATCCCGCTGCCCAGCGATCAGGACCTTGATCGCGTGATGTCGTTCCTGGAAAAGGCGTGGCGCCGGCTGATCGACATGGCCAACCGGGTGCAAAAGGACGTGTCGGGGAAGATTTGAATTGTCGTCCCGGCGACAAGCCAGGAGCCATACGCCGCGGCCCGTCGGTTCCTTCTCGATGCGCGTTGCCACCTTTCGCCGTCACGCGCATTCGGGGTAATGGGCCCGGGCTCCCGTACGCAATTGGGCACTAGGCCGGGACGACGTTATGAGGCCCTCTATGACATCAGCCAAATCCGTAACCCGCTCGGCGCCATCGACGGTGCAAGCCACCACTATCTCGTCGTCGCTGCTCACCGTACAGACCCCGGGCCGCGGCTTCACCGACCTCACCAGCGAAGCCGCAAAATTCGTCGCCGAGGTGCGCGCAGGCGAGGGCTCGTTGACACTGTTCATCCGTCACACCTCGGCGTCGCTGACCATCCAGGAGAATGCCGATCCCTCGGTGCTGGTCGATCTCACCACCGCGCTGTCCCGGCTGGCGCCGGAGGATGCGGGTTGGACGCACGATACCGAGGGACCGGACGACATGCCCGCGCACATCAAGACCATGCTGACGCAGACCTCGCTGCAGGTCCCGGTCCTGAACGGCAGGCTTGCGCTCGGTACCTGGCAGGCGATCTATCTGGTCGAGCACCGCGCCCGCCCGCACCGGCGCGAGGTGGTGCTGCAATTCATCGGCAGCAACCGGTAGGGCGTATTCGAGCGAAGCGGATACCGCTCGCGTGAAGAAGACGCGCCGCGACATCCAAAACAAAACCGGCCGCGGAGAGCGCGGCCGGTTGGTCTCGTTGGGGTTCGCTGGCTTCGATCAGGTCGCCTTGATGTCGACGTCCTTGGTCTCCGGCACGAAGAGGAAGCCGATGACCACGGTGATCGCAGCGAAAATGATCGGGTACCAGAGGCCGGCATAGATGTCGCCGGTCGAGGCCACGATGGCGAAGGCGGTGGCGGGCAGGAGGCCGCCGAACCAGCCATTGCCGATGTGGTAGGGCAGCGACATCGAGGTGTAGCGGATGCGGGTCGGAAACAATTCGACCAGCATCGCCGCGATCGGTCCGTAGACCATGGTGACGAAGATCACCAGGATGAACAGCAGGCCGATGATGGCTGCGACCTGCGGGCGGAAGATGTCGAACGGATGCGCCATCTTCACGATGCCCGCATCGCCGGCCTTGGGATAACCAGCCCCCTGCACCGCGGCGAGAACGGCGGGGTTGCTGTCCTTGGCGTTCGTGTACGGAACTTCCTTGCCGTTGACCACCACCTTCACGGCGGAGCCGGCCGGGGCCGGAGTGGTCGTGTACTTGACCGACGACTGCGACAGGAAGGCGCGTGCGGTGTCGCAAGGCGCGGTGAAGACGCGGGTGCCGACCGGGTTGAACAGGTCGCCGCAGCCTGCGGGATCCGCCACCACCTCGACCTTGACCGACTCGATCGCCTTTTCCAGCGCCGGGTTGGCGTTGGTGGTGATCATCTTGAAGATCGGGAAGAAGGTCAGCGCCGCGATCAGGCAGCCGCCGAGGATGATCGGCTTGCGGCCGATCTTGTCGGACAGGACACCGAACACGATGAAGAAGCCGGTGCCGAACAACAGCGACCAGGCGATCAGCAGGTTGGCGGTATAGCCGTCGACCTTCAGGATCGATTGCAGGAAGAACAGCGCGTAGAACTGCCCTGTGTACCAGACCACGCCCTGGCCCATGGTGCCGCCGAGCAGGGCGAGCAGCACGAGCTTGCCGTTCTGCCAGTTGCCGAAGGCTTCCGTCAGCGGCGCCTTCGAGCTCTTTCCCTCTTCCTTCATCTTCTGGAAGATCGGCGATTCATTGAGGCGCAGCCGGATCCAGACCGAGATGCCGAGCAGCAGGACCGACACAAGGAACGGGATTCGCCAGCCCCACTTGGCGAACTCGGCTTCGCCGGTCGCGGTGCGGGTGAACAGGATCACCAGCAGCGACAGGAACAGACCCAGCGTTGCGGTGGTCTGGATGAAGGAGGTGTAGTAGCCGCGCTTGCCGTTCGGCGCGTGCTCCGCGACATAGGTCGCCGCACCGCCATACTCGCCGCCGAGCGCCAGGCCCTGGGCGAGGCGCAGCGCGATCAGGATGATCGGGGCCGCGATGCCGATGGTCGCCGCGTTGGGCAGCAGGCCGACGATGAAGGTCGAAAGACCCATGATCAGGATGGTGACGAGGAAGGTGTATTTGCGGCCGACGATGTCGCCGATACGGCCGAACACGATCGCGCCGAACGGACGCACCAGGAAGCCCGCCGCGAATGCCAGCAGCGCGAAGATGTCGCGGGTGGCCGGCGGATAATCCGAGAAGAACTGCACGCCGATGATCGAGGCGAGCGAACCGTAGAGGTAAAAGTCGTACCACTCGAACACGGTACCGAGCGAGGAGGCGAGAATGACGAACCGTTCGTCCTTCGTCATCCCTCCTGCGCCGGCCTGAGACACAGCCATTGTCGACATATTGGGTCGCTCCCCGAAATGCGTTTCCTCGCGCCCCGGGCGTCCGGACATGCCGGATCGACCCAGGTCTTGCCCGCAAGGTAACATCGGCGTGAAACCCGCCCCAATACGACTTTCGGCCTTGCGCACTGACGCGCCCCTCGACTGCACGGGATCGGGCGCGGGCACGGCAACGAAGGCTTGCGGATTAACCCTTTGCAGCAAAGGGATAATGGGCACTTGCATGCCACGGCCGGGCAGGGAAGAATTGACCTGCCGCGGCAGCGACTCGCCGGCCGGTCGCGAACGACAGCAAGAGAACGATGAACGCTCCCTCGACCCATCTCGTCATTGCCGATGACCATCCCCTGTTCCGTGATGCGCTCCGGCAGGCAGTGGCGAGCGTCCTGACCTCGGCCAGGATCGACGAGGCCGGATCGTTCGAGGACCTGACCAAGCTCCTGGAACAGACCTCCGATGTCGACCTGATTCTGCTCGACCTCTCGATGCCCGGAATCTCGGGCTTCTCCGGCCTGATCTATCTGCGTGCGCAATATCCGGCGGTCCCGGTGGTGATCGTATCGGCCTCCGACGACAGCGCCACGATCCGACGCTCGCTCGATTTCGGCGCCTCCGGCTTCATTCCCAAGCGGTTCGGCGTCGAGACGCTGCGCGACGCCATTCTCAAGGTGATGGAAGGCGACGTCTGGGTTCCCGCCGACACCGACCTGTCGGCCGCCGCCGATCCGGACATGACGCGCCTGCGCGACCGCCTGGTGACGCTGACCCCGCAGCAGGTGCGGGTCCTGATGATGCTGTCCGAGGGACTGCTCAACAAGCAGATCGCCTACGAGCTCGGCGTCTCCGAAGCCACCATCAAGGCGCATGTCTCGGCGATCCTGCAAAAGCTCGGCGTCGAGAGCCGGACGCAAGCCGTGATCGCCGCCGCGAAGATCGCCGGCGGCCAGTGGAAGCAGGGCACGCCGACGGGGTAGAGCGTCTACTCATCGGCTCGCCCATATCCAAGCTCCGCGCCGACCGCCGAGCTTGTCGCGTCAACCGGCGCGGTGCCGGCGAATTTCGTTGGGGCGAAGGGAGGCCAGAAGGAACTCGGCTCCCGGGAGAGCACGGCATAAGCCGTCCAACCCCTGCGCAGGGGAAGGCCGTGTGTTCGGCTTCACCTGTATGCCGCTGTGCAGTTCTTTTGCGCTACATGCGCACAGCGGACCGTGGGTGCCAGCCGGCACCCGGCCTTCCCTGCGCCCTTTTCAAGAGCGCGTGAAGCGACAGCAAGCCTCCGGCGGAAAACGTCGCGAGAAGTCGAAGGTGCGTCCGCTGTTCGAGATGTGCACTGGAGGGCGATCCTTCGTACCTTGCTCAACGAGTTCCATGCAGGCCTCACAACTTCTCACAAGTCCAAACGAGCCTTGCGTGGCAGGCGTTGATAGTCAGTTGCGCGACGGCAAGGAGGACTTTCGTGACCCGGACGGCAACCATCAACGAGGTAGCAACATGAAGCAGCTCATCGACCAGCACCGCCGCAAGTTCCTTGGCGTCGCCGCCGGAACGGTCGCCGTCGGTCTCGGCGTCCTTGAACTTGCCCGCGCCGAAACGGAAGCGCCAAGCGCCTCCGCATCGAATGCGTCCTTTGGCGCGATCAAGCAGATCGAGGCCGGCGTCCTCAATGTCGGCTATGCGGAGGCTGGCCCGTCGAACGGGCCGGTCGCGATCCTGCTGCACGGCTGGCCCTACGACATTCACGCCTTCGCCGACGTTGCGCCGATCCTGGCGAAGGCCGGCTATCGCGTGATCATCCCTTATCTCCGCGGCTACGGCTCGACGCAGTTCCTCTCCAGCGAGACGCTTCGCAACGGCGAGCCTGCTGCATTGGCGGTCGATGTCATCGCGCTGATGGACAAGCTCGACATCAAGAAGGCCGTCATCGCCGGCTTCGACTGGGGCGCTCGCACCGCCGACATCATCGCCGCGCTGTGGCCGGATCGCTGCCGCGCGCTGGTGTCGGCCAGCGGCTACCTGATCTCCAGCCAGGCCGCCGGCAGCGCGCCGCTGCCGCCGTCGGCCGAGCTGCAATGGTGGTACCAGTTCTATTTCGCGACCGAGCGCGGTCGCGCCGGCTACGAGAAATACACGCACGATTTTGCCAAGCTGATCTGGAAGCTGGCCTCGCCGCAATGGAAGTTCGAGGACGCCACCTTCAACCGCAGCGCGGTTGCGCTCGACAACAAGGATCACGTCGCGATCACGATCCACAATTACCGCTGGCGGCTTGGGCTTGCCCAGGGCGAGACGAAGTATGAGGAGCTCGAAAAGAAGCTGGCGGCAGCTCCCGTCATCGACGTGCCGACGATCACGATGGAAGGCGACGCCAACGGCGCGCCGCATCCCGACCCCAGCACCTATGCCAAGAAGTTCTCCGGCCGCTACGAGTTTCGGCTGATCACGGGCGGCATCGGCCACAATTTGCCGCAGGAAGCACCGCAGGCCTTTGCCAAGGCAGTCATCGAGGCCGACGGTGCCTGAGCACTCATTCGATGCCCCCCGAGCTGGTTTGCCGTTGCGTCCGGTCGAGCCTGCAACAATAGCGCCGCGAGACCGGCGATGTGGGGTGTCGCCATCGAGGTCCCATCCATCGTCTCGTAGCGGTTGCCGGGAACGCAAGAGGTGACAGCCACCCCGGGCGCGGCGAGGGCGGGGCACAACGGATTGATCGGGCGATTGAAGCGCTGACTGCTGGAGAAGTCCGGCACCTTGTTGTGGACGTCCATCGCACCGATGGACAGGACATTGGCGTAGTTGCCGGGTGATCGGCTGGTCTGCGGACCTTCATTGCCGCACGCTATCACCGGCAAGACGTTGGCGGCCCGCAACGAGTCGATCACGGCCTGGAACGCCGGTGTGAAGCCGCGCAGCCGAACTCCGCGTGCGACGCATTTGCACGCGGATCAGCTGTTCGCAGTGAGGCGCAACACCGCGACAAGGGTAGATTTGGTCGCAGAACCTGACATATGCGCGGCTCTCTCGCCGCTATTCCGCCGCGACCATCTGCTGCGTGCGCCACTGGCCGAGCAGGGCGCGGAGCGAGGCCGGCTTCACGGGCTTGTTGAGCACGGCGATCTTTTCCTCGCGCGCGGCCTGTTGCACGGCGGGGCTGCGGTCGGCGGTGATCAGGATCGCTGGAATGGCGTCGCCGAAACGGCGGCGGATATCGCGGATCGCGGCGATGCCGTTGCCGCGGTCGAGGTGATAGTCGACGAGCAGGCCGGTGACGCGCTTGCGGGCAGCCTCGATCGCGACGATCGCGGCTTCGGGATCGGCGACCGCGATCACCTCGGCGTCCCAGGCCTTCAGGAGCGTACGCATGCCGTCGAGGATCGCGGCATCGTTCTCGATGCAGACGATCAGCGCACCCGCGATCGGCGTGCGCGCCAGCGGCGTGGCGCTGGTCACGGCGGCGGTGAGCGTGATCGCTTTTGCGGTCGGCACTGTCACCGAGAAGACCGAGCCGCCGCCGATGGCGGAGTCGATGGCGATGCCGTGGTTGAGCACGCGCGCCAGCCGTTCGACGATCGACAGGCCGAGGCCGAGGCCGCGCGCGATCCGCGCGCCTTGCTCCAGGCGGTGGAATTCCTTGAAGATCTCGCCGCGCTTGACCGGCGGGATGCCGACGCCGGTGTCGTAGACGCAGATCTTGAGCGAGGCGCCCTGGCGTCGGCAGCCGACCAGCACGCGGCCGCGCGGGGTGTACTTGATCGCGTTGGAAATCAGGTTCTGGAGCAGGCGCCGCAGCAGCAGCCGATCCGACTGCACCGGCAGCGAGCAGGGCACGAAGGCGAGATCGAGGCCCTTGGCCCGCGCGATCGGCGCGAACTCGATCTCCAGCGAGCGCATCAGATCGGCCATCTTGAAGCTGGAGATCGAGGTCGCCATCGCGCCAGCATCCAGCCGGGAGATGTCCAGCAGCGCGCCGAGGATCTCCTCGATGGCCTGGAGCGATTCGTCGATGTTCTCGACCAGCCGCGTCTCCTCGCCATTGTGCTGGCGCTCGACCAGGCTCGTGACATAGAGCCGGGCGGCGTTCAGCGGCTGCAGAATGTCGTGGCTGGCGGCGGCGAGGAAGCGCGTCTTGGAGATGCTGGCATCTTCCGCCGTGCTCTTGGCAAGCGCGAGTTCCGAGTTCAGCCGGGTCAGCTCCTCGGTGCGGTCGCGCACGCGCTTCTCCAGCGTCGCGTTGGCGCGCTCCAGCGCTTCCGCCGCCTCGAAGGTCGGTGTGACGTCGGTGAAGGTGATGACGAAGCCGCCGCCGGGCATGCGGTTGGTGAGCACCTCGATCACCATGTGGCGTTCCGGCAGGCGCTCGAGATAGGGCTCGCCGTCGGTGGTGTAGGCCACGAGCCGCTGCTCGATCATCGCCTCCCGCTCCGCCTCATTGTCGGGATCGCTTACGCCCATGAATTCCAGGATTTCACGCAAGGGCGTGCCGAACTGGATGAAATGCGGGGGGACGTTGAGGAGATCGCCGAACTGCCGGTTGGAGCAGATCAGTTGCAGATCGGCGTCGAACACCGCAATGCCCTGGCGCACATGATTGAGCGCGGTCTGGAGGATCTCGCGGTTGAAATGCAGCGCCGCATGGGAATCGTCGAGCAGTTTCAGCGCGGCCTTGGCCGAGACGGTGCGTTTGCGCAGCAGCAGCGACATCACGAGGCGCGAGGACGCAGCGCCAATCGACGAAGCGATCAGGTGCTCGGCGTGCTGCAACAGCTCGAAATCGGCGGGTGCTCCGGGCTCGAGCCGCACATTGCGCCGCGCCGAGAAGGCTTCGAAAGAATGCCGGGCGCGGTCGGGCCCGAGATATTGCGCCACCGTGGTCTGGATGTCCTGCACCGTGACGGTGGTGCGCCAGCGGCGGAAATTCGGGGCGATCGGGGCGAGCGTGTTAGGCACGAACAGATCGGCCTGCACCAGCTCGATCGACGACGGCCGCCGGGCCAGCGAGAGCAGCACGTAGGTGAGGATGTTGAGGGACAGCGACCAGATCACGCCGTGCATCAGCGGCGGCAGGTCGGCGCCGAACAGCGCCTGCGGCCGCAGCGCCTCGATTCCGAACGGGCCGTGCTGGAGCCACAGGATGCCCGTCGTGGAGGAATCCATGAAGCTCGGCATGAACAGCGTGTAGAGCCACACCGCAAAGCCGACCAGCATGCCGCCGATCGCGCCGCGCGCGGTCGCGCGCCGCCACAACAGCCCACCGAAGAAGCTCGGCGCGAGCTGGGCGATGGCGGCAAAGGAGAGCAGGCCGATCGCCGCGAGCTGGGTGTTGCCGAGCGCGCGATAGTAGAAATAGGCCATCACCATGATGGTGAAGATCGCCAGGCGCCGCGAGCGCAGCAGGAAGTCGCTGAAATCGGCGCCGCCGGTGCGTCCCTCCGGCCGCCGCTGCAGCACCAGGGGCACCACGAGGTCGTTCGAGACCATGATGGAGAGCGCGACGCACTCGACGATCACCATCGCGGTCGCCGCCGACAGGCCGCCGACGAAGACGGCAACGCTGAGCAGATCCGCGCCGCCCTCCATCGGCAGCGCCAGCACGTACATGTCAGGGTCGGCCGCGCCGAATGGGAAGGTGACGAGGCCGGCGAGCGCGATCGGGATCACGAACAGATTGATGGCGACGAGGTAGAGCGGGAACAGCCAGCGTGCGCGACCGACCTCGGCATCACTGGAATTCTCCACCACGCTGACGTGGAACTGGCGCGGCAGCAGCATGACCGCGCACAGCGACAGCAGCGTCATGGTCAGGAAGTTGCCGATCGACGGCGAATAGTTGATCGTGCGCACCGCCTCCGGCGTCCTCATCGCGCGCTCGATCAGTTCATGCGGCGAGAACATCCAGAAGGTGACGAAGATGCCGGCGGCAAGGAAGGCGACCAGCTTGACGATCGATTCGGTCGCCACCGCCAGCATCAATCCGTGCTGGTGCTCGGTCGCATCGGTCTGCCGCGTGCCGAACAGCACCGCGAAGGCCGCCATCGCCAGCGTTACCATCAACGCCATGTCACCGAGGATCGGGATGTGGGAAAAGGCCTGGTCCTCGCTCAGGATCGTCTCCAGCGAGGAGGCCACCGCCTTGAGCTGGAGCGCGATGTAGGGCACCGAGCCTATGATCGCGATCAGGGCCACGGTCGCCGCCACCGCCTGGCTCTTGCCGTAGCGCGCGCCGATGAAGTCGGCGATCGACGTGATGTTGTGGGTTTTCGCGAGCTGGATCACGCGGCGCAGCACGCCTGTGCCGAGCCCGATCATCAGGATCGGCCCGACATAGATCGCGAGGAAGTCGGTCGAGGTGCGCGTGGCGAAGCCGACCGAGCCGAAGAAGGTCCAGGAGGTGCAGTAGATCGCCAGCGACAGCGGATAGATCAGCCCGGACGCACGACCGCGCCCGGCCGGCGAGCGGCGGTCGCCATGGCTCGCCACCAGGAACAGGAAGCCGATATAGCCGAAGGCGGCGGCGATCACGCCCCAGTCGTGCAGCATGGCGAGCGCGCTTCTCCCTGGACGCCAACGCGCCCGGTATCATTTTCCCTTGCAAATCTAGCGCGTTGCAGGGACGCAAGCGACAGCGAAATGACCTGCGAGGCCGGGAACCGGGGTTGTCGTTAAGGCGTGGGATGGGCTGCCTGCTCTCCTCGCCCCGCTTGCGGGGAGGAGGGTCGGGTGAGGGGGGCTCTCCGCGGGGACGGTGACAGTTGAAATCGCCGAGACTCCCCCTCACCCGGATCGCATCTGGCGATGCAATCCGGCCTCTCCCCGCAAGCGGGGAGAGGCAAGAGAGAACCCTACTCCGCAGCCAGCGACTTCTGCTTGAGCGGCAGGCCGAGGCGGTCCCACACCTGCAACAGCGCTTCGGCGAGCTGATCGATCAGGCCGTCATCGTGATAGGGCGAGGGCGTGATGCGCAGGCGTTCGCTGCCCTTGGGCACGGTCGGGTAGTTGATCGGCTGGATGTAGATGCCGTGCTCTTCGAGCAGCAGGTCGGAGGCCTGCTTGCACTTCTCGGGATCGCCGACGAACAGCGGCACGATGTGGGTGTCGGTCGACATGACAGGCAGGCCGGCGGCGCTGAGGATCGCCTTGACGCGCGCAGCGCGGTCCTGATGGCGTTCGCGCTCCCAGTTCGAGGTCTTCAGATGCTTGATCGCGGCGGTCGCGGCCGAGCAGATTGCCGGCGGCAGCGCGGTGGTGAAGATGAACCCCGGCGCATAGGAACGCACGGCATCGATGATCTGGCCGTTGGCGGCGATGTAGCCGCCGAGGCAGCCGAATGCCTTGGCCAGCGTGCCTTCGAGGATGTCGATGCGATGCATGACGCCGTCACGCTCGGCGATGCCGCCGCCGCGCGGGCCGTACATGCCGACCGCGTGAACCTCGTCGACATACGTCATCGCGCCGTATTTCTCGGCGAAATCGCAGATCTTCGCGAGCGGCGCGACGTCGCCGTCCATGGAATAGAGGCTCTCGCAGGCGATCAGCTTCGGCCGGCTCGGGCCCGCAGCCTTCAACTGCGCTTCGAGATCGGCGAGGTCGTTATGGCGGAACACGACGCGTTCGCAGCCGGACTGGCGGATGCCTTCGATCATCGAATTGTGGTTGAGCTCGTCCGACAGGATCAGGCAGTTCGGAATGAGCTTTGCGATGGTCGCGATGCCGGTCTGGTTCGAGACATAGCCCGAGGTGAACAGCAGCGCGGCTTCCTTGCCGTGGAGGTCGGCGAGCTCGGCCTCGAGCTGCACCAGCGGATGATGCGTGCCGGCGATGTTACGGGTGCCGCCGGCGCCGGTGCCGACCCGGGTAGCGGTCTCGACCATGGCCCCCACGACCTTCGGGTGCTGGCCCATGCCGAGGTAGTCGTTGGAGCACCAGATCACGACGTCGCGCTTGCCCTTGGGAGAATGCCAGACCGCATGTGGGAACCGGCCGGCCGTGCGCTCGAGATCGGCGAACACGCGATAGCGCCGCTCGAAGTGGAGACGGTCCAGGGCGGAATTGAAGAACTGGTTGTAATCCATCGGCAAAACCTAAGACGGAACCTGACCAAGGGGGAGCATCTTCTTAGAGCCTTTCCAACTCCAATGTCTATGCGCTATCCCACATCTGGGCCCGCAGGGCGTTTGGGCAAAATGCCCTATCGTGCGATTTGAAAGTTGATCCCGATCAAGTTCGCGCGAGAGGTAATGTTGCTTTGCAGCATCAGCCGGGATGCGGCCTCGCCTGCCCGGGCCTTCCCTCTCGGCCTGGCACACGCTTTGCTAGATCGCGGCCGCCGGCTCTACCCAATCCGATTCTCGCAGCGCATGCGCCATTGGCCCGGAGAGCATGCTCGACCTGGCCTTCGAAAGGACGTTTTCCATGAAGCGCGTTATGATCCTCAACGGTCCCAACCTCAACATGCTCGGCATCCGCGAGCCGCACATCTACGGCACGACGACGCTCGCAGAGGTCAATGCGAGCTGCGAGGATGCCGCCGCCAAGCTCGGCCTCAAACTCGCCTTCCACCAGTCCAACCACGAAGGCGTGCTGGTCGATCTGATCCAGTCGGCGCGGCAGGATGCCGATGCCATCATCATCAATCCGGCGGGCCTGTCCTTCACCTCGGTCTCGATCATGGACGCGATCAAGACGTTCGAGGGGCCGGTGCTGGAGGTGCACATCTCCAACATCCACGCCCGCGACGAATATCATCGCCACTCCAAGATCTCGTTCGTGGCAACGGGCGTGATCTGCGGGCTCGGGCCGTTCGGCTACATCGCGGCGCTGCACGCGATCGTGAATATGAAGTGAGCTGTTAGCTGCGCCCGAGATCTGCTCCCTCGCCCCGCCAGCGGGGCGAGGTGAAGCACCACTCACGTCGTCCGGAACTGCAGCACGCCGTCCTTCGTCTCGGCGGTCAGACGGCCCTCGACGATCATGTAGTTGACGTGGGCGACCAGCTCGCCGGCGGCAAAGCCCATCTGGTGTTCGTCCAGCACATGCTTGTTGAACACCACGGGCACCAGCTCCCGGGATGTCTTCGGCTGCTCGCGGCAGGCGTCCGCGATCAGGCGGCAGCGCTCCTCGTGGTGGTCGGCGAGCTGCTTGATGCGGGTCTTGAGGCCGTAGAACGGCACGCCGTGCCCGGGCAGCACCAAGAGGTCATAGGGCAGGGTGGTGGTGAGGCTGGCGAGCGAGGCCAGATATTCGCCGAGCGAGTTCTGGTCGGGCTCGACCGCCCACACGCTGACATTCGGCGAGATCTTGCTCAGCACCTGGTCGGCGGAGAGGAACAGCTTGTCGTCGGCGCAATACAGCATCACCTGGTCGAGCGCGTGCCCGCCGCCGGTGATCACCTTGAAGCGGCGCGCGCCGATCACGACCTCGTCGCCATGCGAGATGCGGCGGTAGGATGGCGGCAGCACCGAGACACGCTTGAGATAGTCCTGGCCGCGGCCGAGCAGCTTTTCGGTCAGCGACTCGTCCATGCCGTGGCGGCGGAAGAACAGCCGTTGTGCCTCCTTCCGCTCCTCGGTGCCGCGGTTCTGGTGATAGACCGATTGCAGATATTCGACCTGCGACATCAGCAGCGGGCAGTTGAACCGCTCCACGATCCAGCCCGCGAGCCCGACATGATCGGGATGCGAATGGGTGACGATCAGGCGCGTGATGTTGACGCCGTTCAGCGGACCGTCGAACAGCTTCGTCCAGGCTTCGATCGTCTCCTCGTTGCCGAAGCCCGCGTCGACCATGGCATAGCCGTCGCCGTCGGCCAGCAGATAGATGTTCACGTGGTTGAGGCGGAACGGCAGTTTCAGCCGCGCCCACAACACGCCCGGCCGGATCTCCACGACCTCTTCGGGGCCGGGATGCTGGTCCCAGGGATAGCGCAGGGCCTCAGCCGAGGACTGCACGGTGTCGTTTTTCGAATGCATGCCCTATCGGTACCCGCACATGGGGCGGGACGCCAGCCGAAAAAGGACGTGGGGCGGCTGTCGCATGGCCGTCATACCGGGCGGTGTTTTTTCGTCATGTGGGACGCTCGTGCTCCGAACCCGGTCACCTCTCCCGCTTGCAGGGGGTCGGCGCGGAGCGCCGGGTGCGGGCTCTGGCCCTGCAGGGACAATCTCGACGTGCTTGAAACACTGCCAATGCGGAGACACCCCCAGCCCTCCCCCGCAGGCGGGAGAGGGAGTGAAGACCCCGTGTTGTTGCGGCTTATGCCGCCCGCATGTTGTTGAGGAACGCGTCGATCTCCCCGCGCAGCATGTCGGCCTCGCGGCGGAGCGCATCGGAGGCGCCCAGCACTTCGTTCGCCGCCGCGCCGGCCTCGGCCGAGGCGGTGGAGACGCCGACGATGTTGCTGGAGACCTCGCTGGTGCCGCCGGCCGCGTGCTGGATGTTGCGGGCGATCTCGCGGGTGGCCGCGCCCTGTTCCTCGACCGCGGCCGCGATCGTGGTGGTGACATCGTTGATCTCGCCGATGATCCGGCCGATGCCCTGGATCGCGCCGACCGCAGAGGTCGTGACCTGTTGCATGCTGGCGATCTGGGTGCGGATCTCTTCCGTTGCCTTGGCAGTCTGGCTCGCGAGGCTCTTCACCTCGGAGGCGACCACCGCGAAGCCGCGGCCGGCTTCGCCCGCGCGTGCCGCCTCGATGGTGGCGTTCAGCGCGAGCAAATTGGTCTGCGAGGCAATGGTCTGGATCAGGTCGACGACGACGCTGATGCGGCTTGCGCCGTCGGCGAGGCTCTGCACCGTGGTGTCGGTGGCGCCGGCCTCATCGACCGCCTTCTTGGCGATCGCGGCCGAGGTGACCACCTGCTTGCTGATCTCCTCGATCGAGGACGAGAGCTGCTCGGTACCCGACGATACCGTCTGCACGTTGACCGAAGTCTCCTCCGCGGCGGAGGCGACCGCGTTCACCAGCGCGTTGGACTGGTCGGCGGTCGTCGACATGCTCTGCGCGGTCGATTGCATCGAATTGGCCGATTGCGCCAGATTGTCGAGCGCGGTGCGCACCGTGCCCTCGAACTCGGCGATCCTGGCTTCCATGCGGGCGGCCCGCTCGGCCTTGGCCGCGCGGTCCTTCTCCTGCTCGCCGGCGAGCGCGCGGGCTTCGATCATGCTGTCGCGAAAGACGGTCAGCGTTTCCTTCATCACGCCGATCTCGTCATGCTGGCGGGAGCGGACGATCTCGGTGTCGAGGTCGCCGGCCGAAAGCAGCTGCATGGCGCGCTGAAGCTCGCGGATGCGGCGCAGGACGTTGCGGCCGACATAGAGCCAGACGAACAGGGCCGAGCCGACCAGCATCAGCGCGCCCAGCGCGAGCATGACCGAGGTTGCGAGCGAAATTTCCTGCCGTGCCTGGAAGGTCGACGCGTTGGTCTCCTTCTGCACGCCGTCGACGAGCTGCTGCACGCTGATGCCGAGGCCGACATTGAGCTTGCGCGTCTCGTCCAGGATGGTCTGGCCGTAGTCGATGGAGTCGAGCTCCTTCTCACGCAGATTGAACACGCCGGTCTTGCCGGTGCCGAGCGCGAGCAGCTTTTCCGCCGTCGCGCGCAGCATCTTGTTGCCCTCGTTGTCGGGCAACAGATCGAGGTTCGACCGCAGGCGTCCCTGCGCCGTCTTGAATTCCTTCTGAATGTCGTCGAGCTTGTCGCTCGTGCTCGCCGACAGCGCCGCGCTCATGTCGGCGGCCGCGAGATTGCCGCTGGCAACGACGTTGCCGAGCTGGCCGACGGTCTGCGCGGCTTCGGTGGCATCTTCGGCCGACAGGTTGGCCGACCCGAGAATGGCGTTGACCCGGGTCTGCGCGTCCAGCATCGCCGGACTGGCCGCGCCCACGAACGCGCCCTGCGCGGTGCGCAGCGCGTCATATTGCTTGTCGTGGAGGGCGGCGATGTCCAGTCGTTCGCGGGCGGCCTTGGCCAGGCTCTGGGCCGCCTCGTTGATGCTCTTCATGGTCTCGCTGAGTCCGGAGACCACGGCCTTGTCCCCGCCGAGCTCGATGATCTCGTTGAGCTTCTGCTGCGTCTGCTCCTGCAATTCCTTGAGCTTCTTGGTGCGCTCGTTCAGGGCTTCCTCGCTTTGAGCCGCAAGCAGGGCCGGTCCCTGTGCCGCAAGGCTGGCGCTCAGGGCCGACAATTGCAGGCTGGCGGCAAGGCGCGGAATGTCCCGCCCGCTCAGTTCGATCATGCGTCCGCCGAGATTCTGCAGCGCGAGGCCAGCGCCGGCTGCGATCACGAGGCCCATGCCCGCGATCACCGCGAAGGCCGTGAACAGGCTCCCGCGCACGCCCCATTGTGGCTTCTTGAAACGAGGCTTGAATCGACCGAGCCAACGGCCAGCGCCCAGACGGATCGCCATCTAAATTCCCCCACGCTCTTGCTTCTGTTTTGTGGCGGGCAGTATGGGCCGGGCCGGTTAAAAAATCGCAATCGGTGCAATTGCTTGCATTGGGCCCGCGATTCCGCACAGCGAAAAAAGAAGGGCCGGCGAGATCACCGGCCCTTCCACAAGACAGGATCTTGCTAACCGATCAGTAGCTCGCGACGGCCGGGCTCGCCCAGTTGAAGCGGTAGTTGAGGCCGGCCTTGACCGTATGGTCGTCGGTGGTGAAGCTGCCGGTGCCCGCCAGGGGACCGCCGGTGAAGCTCGCGTCGCCGAAATTATAGTACTGGTACTCGGCCTTGGCCGACCAGTTCGGGGCGAACATGTATTCGATACCGGCGCCGACGGTGTAGCCGTTGCGGTGATCGCCGGTGATGACGAAAGCGGTCGGCACGCCGGCGACGGTGACTTTCTCGTTGTTGTCGGAATAGGCGTAGCCGCCCTTCACGTAGACGAGGCCCGGACCCCAGGTGTAGCCCACGCGGCCGGTGATCGAGCCGAGGCCGCGCTGGTCATTGGTGTAGGCGACGCCGCCCGGGAACACCGCGCCGACGCTGCCGGACAGCCATGAATACTGGCCTTCGACGCCGACGACGAAGTTCGGGTTGAACTGCCAGTCCGCACCGACCTGCACGCCGCCGAGGAAACGGCCATTGCCGTTGTTGCCGGTGGAGAGGCCGTTGAAATTGTTGTCGCTGGAGAAGGCGCCGCCGAGATGGCCGCCGATGTAGAAACCGGTCCAGTTGTAGATCGGCGCGACGTAGGCCGGCGCCGGCGTCCTGTAGTAGGTGCGGTTACCGAGGTCGGCGCCGACGGCCGGCGCGGCAGCGCCCGCCACCAGCAGCGTCACGGTCGCAAACAGAATCTTCTTCATCGTCTTGAACTCCAACACTTATGTCCCCGGCTGGCGCGCTTCTTCGCGCCGTCGCTGGTTTTGCAGATAGCTCGCTTTTGATGAAAATGCTGTCACAACCGTGGCACCGCGGCAGCCAACCTAACTTGTTGGGCTGCAGTTGATTTTCGTGCTTAATGCCAGCTTAAGAAATGCTGAACGAAGGCTTAATTGGGTGCAAGCCGGTGAGCCTGCGCGCGGCTTTCGTTAGCCAAGACGCCGCAGCACCTCGTCGCGCATCTGCGCGCGGAACGCTGCGCGCTTGGCCGGCCGATCCTCCTCGCGCACGTCGTGGCGATCGAAGATGTCGAACTTCTCCAGGATCGGATAGCGCTCGCTCGCCATCGCGAGCACGCGCAGCACCTTGGTCGCCGACGGCGTCGGGCCGCTCACCTCCCAGCGCCGGATGGTGTCGGCCCCGCCCTTCTCCGGCAACCCGCAGAGTCTCGCCATATCGGCTGCCGTCAGCTGGCGCCCGATGACGTCGGAAAGGTCGCTGCGAAGCTGCTTCAGTTCGGGGCCGGTCATGTCCACTCGCGTCCAGGAAGTCCTTCAGGCCATCCAGTAGCGCTGATTCGGGTCCATCCGAAGGCGGCGCGCTCGATTGCGGCACCTTCGCTTACGCACGGAGTTATGAACGAGAGGCCTATGGAAATTGTCCGACGGATGATGAGATGATCGAAGGGGCGCCCCAACAAGGAGGATCAGCCATGGCAAGCATGAAGCTGGCCGTTGCCGCACTCATTACTGCCGGACTGCTGGCTGCGCCCTTCGCGGCCGAAGCCAAGAAGGCCCGCTCGAGCAGGCAATATTCCAACACAACTGTGGTGGGCCCAACCTATGGCGGTGCCGGCGCGCCAATTGCGCAGCCCAGGGCGGCTTACGGCTCGTCGGGACAGACGGTCGGCACGGTGACGGCGCCGTCGATCGGAACGTATAATTGGCCGTCGGTCGGCGTGACCAACTCGGTTCCGACCTGGAGCAACACCACGAGATAAGCGCGCCCGTGCGGGTCAGCGCGTCCCGGTCGCGAGACCGGAGAGCAGGTACAGCGCGACCAGCAATGTCGCGACCGACAGCACCGTCGTGACCGAGACCGTGGCCGCGACCAGCTTCTCCTCGACCTTGTGCTCGTGCGCCAGCACGTACACTGTCTTCGCCGTCGGCACGGCGGCGCATATCACGGCGGCGACGGTGTCGAGCGCGTTGAGGCCGATGATCACACAAAGTCCGTAGACGATCAGCGGCATGATCACGAGCTTCACGGCCGCGAGCGCGAACGACGCCTTCAGGCTGGACCGCAGGCCTGCGACCGACAGGCCGAGCCCGATGGCAAACAACGCGCAGGGCGTCAGCGCGGCGGCGATCATGTTGAGATAGGCTGCGACCGGGGCCGCAATCGGCAGGCCCGTGATCGCCCAGACGAGACCGACAAGGGTCGACAGCACCATCGGATTGAGCAGGATCTGCCTGGCGAGGCCCGCCGACTGCCCAGCCGACCCGCGCGCGTCCCTCTCCAGAAGGATGACCGTGATCGGAAACATCACGGCGGCCACGAATACCGTCGCCACCGCAGCAGGCAGCACGGCGGGCTGGCCGTAGATCGCGTGCAGGATCGGCAGCGCCACGAAGCCGGTATTGGTCATCGCCGCGGCCATGCCATGGATCGTGCTGCTGGCGAGATCATGCTTTCCGCCGGCGCGGACCGCTACGAAGACCAGCGCGAAGCAGACGAGCGAGCCGCCGCCGAAGGCGAGCAGAAAACGCCATTCCAGCAGATTGCGCGCCGGCTCCTGCGCGATCGTGACGATCAGCAGCGCCGGCATCGCCACGTTGTAGGCGAAGTGCACCAGCGCGTCGGCCAGTGTGCGGGAGAGATAGCCAAGCTCGCCGGCGAGCCACCCGGTGACGATGATCGCGAAAACGGGAAGAACGAGGCTCGCGACTTCCATCCGGCTCCCCCTTGCTGCCAATGGCCGCCACGAGAGGTTACTCCGGCGATGAACTGTCGTCACTGCCTTGCGTGATGGAGGTCGCGGGCCGCCGGCCCTAGATGCCCCGTCCGGTCTGCTGGCCGATCACGCAGCGCCAGGCCGCCAGGCGCTCGGCCGGATGCTGGTTCATCCATTCGGCGAGCTGCGGCGCGCCCATCAGGCAGGACTGCACCGAGACCTGGGCAAAGTCCGAGGTGGTGACGATCTGCTCGTGGCAGCTGGTGGGAGAGGCGAGGCTGCAGAGCACGGCAATGATCTTGATCACGACAAATTACCCCCGTCGCGGCCGATGAACGCGCGCCCTGTCGCGGCCTTGTCCTGAGCCTCGTTGGCCGGATCGTCCGGCGGGAAGATGCTGTCGTAGATGGCGCGCGCCTCCGCGATGAGGCGTGCTCGCTCGCGCTCGGACTTTGAGACAAATCGAATAACTTCGCCCATGTTGGCTCCGAATAGTGTGTGTCAGTCCGTCATGATATGACGTAGATCATTCAATTCCCATCTAAGGTGCTGTCTTCGGCGTTGAAGCGGCGCAGCCGGTCACGACGGATAAAAAGCGCGTGACCGCGTCTGACAATGCCCAACGTCCCGTTGTGTCTCATGCGCTGGGTCGTTGATCTGTTCACCACATCACGTTCATCGTGCGGCTTCAGTCCGCGGGCGAACGAATGCTGGTGTCAGTTTACCCCTTGCCGCATCGGCAAGGGCGGTCTCACGAGAGCAAATGCTGCTCGACCGAATATGTTTCTTCTCCTGCAGCGTGCAAGTTTTTGGAACCATCACGAAGGTGATGAACACGACCGGCCGCCTTACGCCGTCGGCGCGCGCTCCTTCCGTCCCGGCACGGCCGCCAGCAGCTCACGCGTATAGGCATGCTCGGGCGCGGCGAAAAGCTGCGCGGTCGGCTTCAGCTCGACGATGGCACCACGCTGCATCACCGCGATGCGATCGCAGATCTGCGCCGCGACGCGTAAGTCGTGGGTGATGAACAGCATCGACAGGCCGAGGCGGGCCTTGAGATCTTCGAGCAGCTTCAAGACCTGGGCCTGCACGGAGACGTCGAGCGCGGAGACGGCTTCATCGGCGACGATGATCTCGGGCTCGAGCGCGAGCGCGCGGGCAATGCCGATGCGCTGGCGCTGGCCGCCGGAGAATTCGTGCGGATAGCGTTCGAGTGCGCCGGCATCCAGGCCCACCATCTTCAGGAGATCGCGGGCGCGCTCGAACGCCACCTTCGGATCGGTACCGGCCGCGATCGGACCGTCGGCGATGATCTGGCCGATCTTGCGCCGCGGATTGAGCGAGGCGAACGGATCCTGGAAGATCATCTGGATGCGATGGCGCTCGGCGCGCAGCGCTTTGCCCGAGAGTGAGGTGAGATCGGTGTCGCCGATCCGCACCGTGCCGCGGTCGGCCTCGATCAGCCGCATCACGAGGCGCGCCACCGACGACTTGCCTGAGCCGGACTCGCCGACAAGGCCGAGCGTCTCGCCCTTGAGGATGTTGAAATTGACCGCGCACGCGGCATCGACGCGGCGGTCCTCGCGGAACCAGCCGCCCGACGTGACGTAGGTCTTGTCCAGCCCGATCACTTCGACGGCCCGGGCCCGGTCGTCGAGCGGCGTGCGCGCCGGCGGGTCCATCGACGGCACGGCGGCGAGCAGCACCTTGGTGTAGTCGTGCTGCGGGTCGCTGAAGACGGTGGCGGCGGAGCCTTCCTCGACGACCTTGCCCTGGCGGAGCACCACGACCTGGTCGGCGATATCGGCGACCACGCCGAAATCGTGGGTGATGAACATCACCGCCATGTTACGGTTGCGCTGCAGGTTGCGGATCAGTTTCAGGATCTGCGCCTGCGTCGTGACGTCGAGCGCGGTGGTCGGCTCGTCCGCGACCAGCACCGCCGGCTCGAGCGCGAGCGCCATCGCGATCATGGCGCGCTGGCGCTGGCCGCCGGAGAGCTGGTGCGGATAGGCGCGCACGATGCGCTCGGGGTCGGGCAGGCCAACCTCGCGCGCCAGCGACAACGCCTTCGCGCGGCGTTCCTTCGGCGTCAGCAGACCGTGCGCCTCGAACATCTCCGCCATCTGGTCGCCGATCCGCATCAACGGATTGAGCGCGGTCATCGGCTCCTGGAAGATCATCGCAAGCCTGCGGCCGCGCAAATCGCGCCAGCCGTCGTCGTCGAGCTTGAGCAGGTCACTTCCCTCGAACTGGATCTCGCCGGAGGCGACCGACACTGTGTCCGGCAACAGGCCCATCAGCGCATGCGCGCACATCGACTTGCCGGAGCCGGATTCGCCGACGACGCAGACGATCTTGCCGGGCCGCAGGTCCAGCGAGACGCCGTCGACGGCGAAGGGACGTTCGGCGCCCTTGGGCAGCGCGATCCGCAAGTTTCTGATCGAGACGGCGGGCGGCGCGGTCATCGTCAGCGGCCCTCGCGCGACAGACGCGGATTGAGCGCATCGTTAAGGCCTTCGCCGATCAGGTTCAGCCCCAGCACGGAGATCAGGATGGCGACGCCGGGAAATACGGTGATCCACCAGGCCTGGCGGATCACGGTGCGGCCGGCGCCGACCATGTAGCCCCATGAGATCAGGTTGGGATCGCCGAGGCCGAGGAACGCCAACGAGGATTCCAAGAGGATCGCGGTCGCCACCATCAGCGAGGCCAGCACGATCACCGGCGACAGCGCGTTGGGCAGGATTTCGCGCAGGATGATCCAGCTGTGCGACTGCCCGGTCACGACGGCCGCCTGGACATATTCGCGCGTGCGCAGCGACAGCACCTCGCCGCGCACGAGGCGGGCGACGGGCGGCCAGCTCACCACCGCGATCGAGACCACGATCGAATAGATCGAGGGCTGCAGGATCGCGACCAGCACGATGGCGAGCGCGAAGCTCGGAATGGTCTGGAAGAACTCGGTGAAGCGCATCAAGGCGTCGTCGACCTTGCCGCCGAAATAGCCGGCCATGGCGCCGATGGGAACGCCGACGAGCAACGCGACCAGGGTCGAGACGAGACCGACCAGCAGCGAGACGCGGGCGCCGAAGATCATGCCGGCGAACACGTCGCGGCCGAGCGCATCGGTGCCGAGCGGCACGGTCGAGAGCGTGAAGGGCGGCAGGAACGGCCGCTGCACCATGCGCCAGGGCGAGTTCGGGAACAGCATCGGTCCGAACACGGCGACCGAGATCGCAAGCAGGAGGATGATGAGCCCGATGACGCCGCTGGGGCTCTTCAGCATCGATCTCCAGAACTGTTTCATGTGGCGTATTCGATGCGCGGATCGACCAGGCGATAGACGAGGTCGGTGATGAGGTTGAAGATCAGGACCATGGCCGAGCAGATCACGAAGACGCCGAGCAGCAGGTTGTAGTCACGCTGCAGCAGCGCGTCGTACATCAGCCGCCCGATGCCGGGCCAGGCGAACACGGTCTCGGTGATGACGGCGCCGCCGATCAGCGTGCCGGAATGTACGCCGGCGAGCGTCACGACCGGCAGCAATGCGTTGCGCAGCACGTGGCGGCGCTGGATCACGGCGTCGGAGAGGCCCTTGGCGCGCGCCGTCTTGACGAAGTCGAGCCGCTTCACCTCCAGCATCGAGGCGCGCGTCATGCGGGTGTATGTCGCCATGAAGAACAGGCCGAGCGTCATCGCCGGCATGATCAGGTGTTTTGCGACGTCGACCGCATGGGCAAGGCCGGTGAGGTTGGCGCCGACGGTCTCGTAGCCGAAGCTCGGCAGCCAATCCATGGTGACGGAGAACAACAGGATGCTCATCAACGCCACCCAGAAGATCGGCATGGCGTAGAAGATCAGCGCGAATACGGTGATGGCCGTGTCGAGGAACGTTCCGGCAAAGCGCGCGGCGAAGGTGCCGAACAGGACGCCGAGCGTCAGCGAGATCGCGAAGGCGGTCAGCGTCAGCAGCAACGTCGCGGGCAGCCGCTCGCCGATCAGCCTGGCGACCGGCGCCTGCTGGCGGAAGGAGAAGCCGAGGTCGAGGGTGGCGACCCCCTTGACGTAAATGAAGAGCTGCTCGGGCAGCGGCTTGTCGAGGCCGAACTTCTCCCGGAGCTGCTTGACGAAGACCTGGTCGCTGGCGCCGGCTTCGCCCGCCATCACGATCGCGGGATCGCCGGGCGCAAGCCGGATCAGGAAGAAATTTAGGACGACGATCGCGAGCAGGACGATCACGCCCTTCACTACACGCTGAGCGACGAAGGAGAGCATCTAGCCACGTATGCCGGTTGGTCGAGGCGGTCTCGCCGCGAGGAACACCTCTCCCCGTCGGGGAGAGGTCGCGCCGAAGGCGCGGGTGAGGGGGATCAGGTCCCACGAGAGAGCGCAACCCCTCACCCGCATCGCATCTGGGGATGCGATCCGACCTCTCCCTCCGGGAGAGGTGGACACCGCCGATGCCTGAGTGTCTCGATACGATTTCATCGTGGATCAGTTCGTACCCTGGAACGACACCGCGGCAGGAAATTTACCGCGGTTTCGCATGCAGCCCCTCACTTGTCGAGCCATGCGTCCTTGAAGCCGTCATTGACCCCGATTCCCGTGGTGATCAGGTTCTTGACCTTGCAGCGCATGATGGTCGGGAATTGCAGCTCCAGCATCCAGGCCACCGGCACGTCCTCGACCAGGATCTTCTGTGCCTTGTCGTAGATCTCCTTGCGCTTGGAGTCCGGTGTGGCAACTGCGCCGTCGGCGAACAGCTTGTCGATCTCCGGGTTGGAGTAGCCCTCGACGTTGTTGAAGACCTGCCCTTTGGCGATGTTGCTGGAGATGTAGTTGCGGCCGACGCCGAGCGCGGGATCGCCATACTGGTAGAGATAGGTGAAGGCGATGTCGTAGTCCCAGTCGGCGATCTTCTGGTTGCCGCCGGCAACGTCGGTGGCGATGGTCTCGATGTTCATGCCGACGTCCTGGAGGTTCTGCTTCACCGCTTCACCCCAGCGCTGCCAGGTCTCGCCATAGGCGAGCGGCAGCAGGCGGATCTTCTCGCCCTTGTAGCCGGCTTCCTTCAGCAAGGCCTTGGCCTTGGCCGGATCATACGGATATTTCTTCACATCGTCCGTGTAGTATTTGATGGCCGAGGACGAAGGGCCGGTCGCCACCTTGCCGAGCCCGTTCCAGATCACGTCCTTGGCGAAATCGCGGTCGATCGCGTACATGATTGCCTGCCGCACCCGCTTGTCGGCGAGCGGACCCTGGCGGTTATTCAGCCACAGCCAGGCGAGCGGCGAGAAGAACTCCCAGCCGGCGCCCGTGACGCAGGTGTCTTTCAACTTGGACAGGCGCGGCACGTCGAAATTCTCGACCGAGCCGCCCGGCAGCACGTCGACCTTGCCGGTCTCATACGCCACCGAGCGCGCGGCCGCGTCGGGGATGATCTGCCAGTAGATCTCGTCGAGATAGGGCTTGCCCTTTTCGTGGTAGTTCGGGTTCTTGACCAGGCGGATGAACGAGCCCTTCTGCCACTCCTTGAACATGAAGGGGCCGGTGCCGATGGGCGCGTTGTTGTAGGGGTTGGTCTTCCAGTCGGTGCCTTCGTAGAGATGCTTTGGCACCATCGGCATCGAGCCGACCTCGAAAATGCCGAGGAACGGGCCGAACGGCTGCTTCAGCGTGAACACCACCGTATAGTCGTCCGGCGTCTCGATCTTGTCGACCTGCGCCAGATTGGTGCGGGCACGCGCATGCGTCTGCTTCAGCATCTCCATCGAGAACAGCACGTCGGCGGCGGTGAAGGGCTTGCCGTCATGCCAGGTCACGCCCTTCTTGAGCTTGAAGCTGTAGGTCTTGGCGTCCTCGCTGACGCGCCAGCTTTCGGCGAGCTCCGGCAGCGGCTCGAGCTTCGGGCTGTAGCGCAGCAGCCCCTCGAAGATGTTGCCCGAGACCATCTGGACCGGGCCGTTCTGCACCATCGCCAGCATCAGGCCGGGCGGCTCGGGCTGGATCACGGCATTGATCACGCCCCCCGGTTTCGGCTCTTGCGCCAGCGCCGGGGCCGTGAGGCCGCAAGCGAGGAGGAGACAAAGCAACACGCGTTTTGGCATATCGTATCTTTCTCAAGCGCGGCCAGCCGTAAACGCTTCGCGACGTCCTCGCGCGCAAAGCGACGGCCGGCCCATCCCAGTCCCCATCCGATATCGAGGCTCACACAGTCTCGTTCGGCGCCGCAAGATGAAAGTCTCGACAGGGTTCGCACAAAAAATGTACAGCGCGTCCTGTTTTCCCTTGCCTCCAGGGGAGGGTAAGAACTGTCACCGCAATCCCGCGCGCCGGAATCCCTCCAGATAGTGCTCGCGATCGGCTTCACTGGCCCATGGCAGTTGCGTCGCGATCCAGTGCAGCGAGATGCCCGGCTGGGTGCGGCGGAGCTCGCCGAGTGCCATCTCCGCTAGCGCGCTGTCGCCGGTCATGCCGGCCGAAACGGCGAGAACGCGGTAAGCGCCGGTAAGGTCGCCGCGGTGGCGAATCGCCTCGCGCGCGAGCGCGATGGCTTCGTCATACTGCCGCTCGGTGAAGCGCGCATAGCCGGCGATGCCGTGATAGATCGCCAGCGACGGATCGCGCGGCGAGAGCCGGATCGCCGTCTGCGCCGCCGCAAACGCCTCTTTCGACCGTCCGGCATAGGACAGTGCCAGCGCGTGGTAGCCTTGCGCCAGCGAGAAGTTCGGGTTGAGCGCCAGGGCCTGCTCGAACTCGGACAACGCGTCGGCGAGCCGGCGTGTCGAGAAGTAGACGCTGCCGAGCGCGGCATGCGCCCAGGCATCTTCGTGGTCGCAGCGCACCGCTTTGAGCGCGGCGGCTTCCGCCGCCGGAGCAACCACGGCCAGCTCAGCCCAGCCAAGATGCACGCCGAACATCTCATTCACGGCCAGCACTGACAGCGCCTGGCCATAATTCGGATCGATGGCGATCGCGCGCTCGAGCAGCGCCCTCGCGGCATCGTGATCCTGCCTGGTCACGCGCCAATAATGCGACAGAGCCCGCATCAACAGGTCCCACGCGTCCAGGCTTGCGGGCGGCTTGCGATGGCTGCGAAAATTCTCCGCGGCGTGGATGTGAGGCTCGATCGCTGCGACGATGGCGTTGGTGATCTCGTCCTGCACGGCGAAGACGTCGACGAGCTCGCGATCATAGCGCTCGGCCCAGAGATGGCTGCCTGACGTGGCGTCGTTGAGCTGCGCGGTGATGCGCACGCGGTTGTCCGCCTTGCGCACGCTGCCCTCGACGATGTAGCGGACGCCGAGTTCCTCGGCGATCTGCCTGATGTGGACGGCGCGACCCTTGTAGGTGAAGGATGAATTGCGGGCGATCACCATGAACCACCGCTGCTTCGACAGCGCCGTGAGGATGTCCTCGCTGATTCCGTCGCCGAAATAGTCCTGTGCGGGATCGCCGCTCATGTTCTCGAAGGCGAGCACCGCGATTCCCGGGCGGTCCGTCACGGCGCGCGGCCGGGCCATGGCAGGTTCAACGGGCACTGGCGCGGCCGGCACGTCTTCCCGGACATCGCCGACGAAACGAAAGCCCTTGCGCGGAATGGTCTTGATCAGCCGCTGGGTCGCGCCGTCGTCGCCCAGCGCCTTGCGCGCAGCATTGATGCGGCTGTTCAGGGCGGAATCGGAGACGATCCGGTCGCTCCAGATCTGGCTGATCAGGTCATCCTTGCTGACCACACGGGCGCGCTCGGCAACGAGGTAAAGCAGGAGATCGAACACCTGCGGCTGCAACGGAACGGCCACTCCGGCGCAGGTGAGCTCCCGCAGATCGCTGTCCAGCACGTTGTTTTCAAAGCAAAATCGCACGTTTCTGTCGTCTCAAGCAAAAATCAAAGTCGTCTCAGGCGAAAATCAACCCCCCGCGAAAGCCGGAGGACGTCCGATCCGGCATGGTGCGAAGACCAAACAGTGCCGATGCCTCGGCACAACGGAGCGTTCTATGACCCAACTTGATCACCAGGTTCATTTCATCGGCCCGGAGGTTGCGGGCTCGCGCGTTTTCAGGTTCATCGCCTTTCTGTACGGAATTGCGGCATATCTCGTCTTTTTCGTCACCGTGCTCTACGCCATCGGTTTCGTCATGGGGGTGATGGTACCGAAGACAATCGACACCGGAGCCGAATCGCCCGTCGTTCGCGCGGTCATCATCAATCTGCTGCTGATGTCGCTATTTGCGGTTCAACATAGCGTGATGGCGCGTCAACAGTTCAAGGCGTGGTGGACGCAGTTCGTCCCCCAGCCGGTCGAGCGCTCGACCTATGTGTTGTTCGCGAGCCTGTCATTGCTGCTCCTGTTCTGGCAGTGGCGCCCGCTGCCCACGATCATATGGCAGGTCGAGAACCCGGATCTTGCCGTGACGGTGGTCACGTTGTCCTTCGCGGGCTGGGTGCTGGTGTTCACCTCGACCTTCATCATCAACCATTTCGAGTTGTTCGGCCTGTCTCAGGTGACCGATCATCTCGTCGGCAGGGAAGCCGCGCCGCCGCGCTTCAAGACGCCGCTGCTCTACAAGTTCGTCCGTCATCCGATCTATCTCGGTTTCATCATCGCGTTCTGGGCGGCGCCGGTCATGACTGTGGGCCATCTGCTGTTCGCGGCCGTGACCACGCTCTACATCTTCGTCGGCATCGCGCTGGAGGAGCGCGACCTCGTCGATCTCTTCGGCGACGAGTACCGGCAGTACAAACAACGGGTGTCGATGCTTATTCCCTGGCGCAGATCGGTATAGTCTCTGCCTCGCGCCACGCGTCCACCGAAAGGAGGACGCGTGGCGCCCCGACACGCGATATCGATCCCTCATCATGGAGACGACCAAATGAAACATGTCGGAAACTGCTTCTGCGGCGCGGTCACGGTCGAGGTCACGGGCGCGCCGGAGGCGATGGGCTATTGCCATTGCCGCTCCTGCCGGTCCTGGTCCGGCGGACCGGTGAACGCCTTCAGCCTGTGGAAGCCCGAAGCCGTGCGCATCACCGAGGGCGACCAGCATGTCGAGACCTTCGCCAAGACGCCGCTCAGCCAGCGCAAATTTTGCCGGAAGTGCGGCGGCCATCTGATGACCAATCACCCGCCGCTCGGCCTCGTCGACGTCTTCACCGCCACCATTCCCACGCTCGCATTCGCGCCCGGCGTCCACGTCAATTACGCCGAGACCGTGCTGCCGATGCGCGACGGCCTGCCCAAGCTGAAGGATTTCCCGGCCGAGTTCGGCGGCAGTGGCGAGATGATGCAGGAGTAGAGACGCGCTTTCTTCCTTCTCCCCTTGCGGGAGAAGGTGGCGCGAAGCACCGGATGAGGGGTTCCCTCCACTCATCGGACTATTCGTGAGGAGGGAGACCCCTCACCCGGCTTCGATGCTTCGCATCGAATCCACCCTCTCCCGCAAGGGGAGAGGGTGCACTGCCGCTGTGGCTCGCTACTTCATCCCCGCGCGCCGCAATCCTTCCAGGTAATGCGCGCGGTCCTCTTCCCGCAGCATCGGCAGCTCGCGCGTGATCCAGGCCAGCGATATGCCGGGCTGGGTGCGGCGCAGGCCTTCCAGTGCGGACGCCGCGAGCCCGGGATCTCCTGACATGCCGGCGGCGGCGGTCAGCACGCGATGGGCCCCGACGAAATCGGCGCGCTGCCGCATCGATTCCCGCGCCATCTGCATGGACTGCTCGTAGTTACGGCCGATGAACTGGGCATAGGCGGCGACGCCGCAATAGATCCCCGCGAGCGGATCGCGCGGGCTCAGCCGCAGCGCGCGGCGCGCGGCGGCATCGCCGTCCTGCCATCGCCCCGCGTAGCACAGCGTCACGCCGTAGAAGGCGTGCGCCATCGCGCAGTTCGGATTGAGCCGCAAGGCCAGCTCGAACTCGGCCAGCGCGTCGTCGAAGCGGCGGCGGAACAGGTAGGTGTAGGCGAGGCCGAGATGGGCAAAGGCGTCCTCGCGATCGGCCTCCACCGCCGCAAGCGCGGCGCGTTCGGCGACCGGCACGGTCGCAGCCATGTCGGCCCAGCCCATGTGTGCGCCGAAGATGTGGCTGGTTGCCAGCAGGCCAAGCGCCTTGCCGTAGGCCGGGTCGATCGCGATGGCCTTCGCGAGCAGCCCTTGCGCCGTCGCATTGTCCTCGCGGGTGATGCGCCAGTAATGCGACAGGCCGCGCATCAGGAGGCCCCAGGCATCGAGGCTGCCCGGCGGCTTCTGCTGGGCGCGAAAGCTCTCGGCGGCATAGAGCTGCGGCTCGATCGCGGCGACGATCGCCTCGGTGATCTCGTCCTGCACGGCGAAGATGTCGGCAAGCTCGCGGTCGTAGCGTTCGGCCCAGAGATGGCTGCCGGTCGAGACGTCGTTGAGCTGGGCCGAGACGCGCAGGCGGTCGCCGCTCCGTCGCACGCTGCCTTCGACCACGTAGCGCACGCCGAGCTCGCGCGCGACCTCGTGGATGTGCACGGCGCGGCCCTTGTAGACGAAGGAGGAGTTGCGCGCGATGACGAAGAACCAGCGCAGCTTCGACAAGGCGGTGATGATGTCCTCGCTGATGCCGTCGGAGAAATAATCCTGCTCGCGGTCGCCGCTCATGTTGGTGAAGGGCAGCACGGCGATGGCGGGCCGGTCGGGCAGCGCGAGCACGGCCTGCGGCGACGGGGTGAGGCGACCGAGCTCCGGCGGAACCTTGCCAAGCTGTGTCTGCACGTCACCGACGAAGCGAAATCCCTTGCGCGCGATGGTACGGATCAGCGCCTGGTTCGCTCCATTGTCGCCGATCGCCTTGCGGGCCGCGTTGATCCGGCTGGTCAGGGTGGATTCGGAGACGCTGCGCCCGTGCCAGATCTTGTCGATCAGCTCATCCTTGCTGACCACCCGGTCGCGATTTTCCATGAGATGGACGACGAGATCGAAGACCTGCGGTTCCACGGCAACGGGAACCTCCTCGCGGCTCAGCTCGCGCAGGTCGGTGTCGAGGAGATGATCGCGGAATAGAAACTGCACGTCGAGACTCAGATCCCACAGCGATATCGGCAACAAAAAAATCAAAATCCTTGAAGTCTGTGAGTCCGCCGAACGGTCTTTCCGGTTCACCACGATCGCGTGATGGCAGCCATGCGATTTTCGAAGAGGGATGCAACTCGAATGAGAATCTGGCTGCTTTGGTGATTGTCGCGGGCGCTCTCATTGATGGACGGCCTGTCGTAGTCAGGGATGAGGAAGTGACATCCGGGACCGGTCGTTGCGCAACTCCCGGATGTCACTTCCGCCTTCGCTCGTTGCGCTACGGGGGACAAGGCGTTCATCCGGGCTACAAGACTCCAGGATCAGAAGTACGCTGAATGGAGGTTTGGCCAGGAGCATGGCTCGCGAAGTCGTCATTGCGAGCGCAGCGAAGCAATCCAGAATTCTTCCACGGAGGCAGTCGGAATTGCTTCGTCGCAACAGCTCCTCGCAATGACGGTGCTGGGACAGCGCGGCATCGTGCCGGCTAACGCCCGAGCGACGCCGAGAACATGTGACGAACTGCGAATGTCCATTGCCGAACATCGCGACCTGCGTAAGCTACCCCCACACAGAACAACAGCCACGAAGAAACGGCCATGCCCGCCTTTCACGCCTCGACCACCGTGCTCGATTCCATGCTGTTCCGCGACGCCTTCGGCACGCCGGAGATGCGCGAGGTGTTTTCCGATGTCGCGCTGGTCGGCCGTTATGCCGAGGTCGAGGTGGCACTCGCAAAGGCCGAGGCCGCGTGCGGCGTGATCCCGCGGGACGCTGCCGATCAGATCGCGGCGAGGACCGACGTCGCCGCCCTCGACTTCGATCTGCTCAGGCAGGAGACCGACATCGTCGGCTATCCGATCCTTCCTTTGGTGCATCAGATGGTGAGGCAATGCGGTGAGGCCGGCCGCTACGTGCATTGGGGCGCGACTACGCAGGACATCATGGACACCGCCGTGGTGCTGCAACTGCGTGCGGCGCTCGGGATCGTCGAGCGCGAGATCGCCGAACTGCGCAAGATCCTGGCAGACCTCTCGAAGCGCTATCGCGACACGCCGATGGCGGGTCGCACCCATCTGCAGCAGGCGCTGCCGGTGACCTTCGGCTACAAGACCGCGATCTGGCTCGCGATGTTCGACCGCCATGCCGAGCGTCTGGCGCAGTTGAAGCCGCGCGTCCTGGTCGGACAGTTCGCCGGCGCGGCCGGCACGCTGGCCTCGCTCGGCGACAAGGGTTTTGCGGTGCAGGAGGCGCTCTGCGCCGAGCTGAAGCTCGGCGTTCCCGCTTCGACCTGGCACGTCGCGCGCGACGGCTTCGCCGAGGCGGTCAATTTCCTGGCGCTCGTCACCGGCTCGCTCGGCAAGATCGCGCTCGACATCATGATCATGGCCTCGACCGAGTTCGCCGAGGTCTACGAGCCCTTCGTCAAGGGCCGCGGCGCCTCCTCGACCATGCCGCAGAAGCGCAACCCGATCTCCTCTGAGCTGATGCTTGCGGCGTCCAAGGCGGTGCGCCAGCACGCCGGCCTGATGCTGGACGCCATGGTGCAGGATTTCGAGCGCGCCACCGGTCCCTGGCACGCCGAATGGATCGCGATCCCGGAAAGCTTCGTGCTGACCGCCGGCGCGCTGCACCAGGCCAGGTTCGCGCTCGCAGGCCTCATCGTGGATGAAAGGAAGATGAACGACAATCTCGCCGTCAGCCGCGGCCTGATCGTGGCCGAAGCGGTCATGATGGGGCTTGCGCCGCAGATCGGGCGGCAGGAGGCGCATGAGGTGGTCTATGATGCCTGCCGCGAGGCCAACCACAGGGGGATCAGCCTTGCCGATGCGCTGTCCGCAGATTCCCGGATATCGAGCCGCATCGACCGTGCCACAATCGAGGCGCTCACCTCACCGAAAAATTACCTCGGGCTTGCGCCCGCCATGGTCGACCGGGTGCTGCGATCCTCAACGCGTTGAAAACCAAGATGCGTGAAACACGTATCTTTCCCGTCTCGCAAGGCGCTCGCATACTTGTGTCTCGCGATGCTAGACTTAGATTGAACGAGAGACTTTCGGCAGAGGACCCGGCATGACCGATCAACGCATCACCGCCACTCCCATCGATCCCGCAAAACTCGACCGGCTGGCCGAGGTGGCGGTGAAGGTGGGCCTGGGCTTGCGGCCGGGACAGGATCTGCTCCTGACGGCGCCGGCGATCGCGCTGCCGCTGGTGCGGCGGATCGCTGTGCATGCCTACAAGGCCGGCGCCGGCATCGTCACGCCGATCTTGTCGGACGAGGAGATGACGCTGGCGCGTTACCGCCATGGCCACGACAACAGTTTCGATCGCGCCGCCGGCTGGCTCTACGAGGGCATGGCCAAGGCATTCTCCGACAACACCGCGCGGCTTGCCATCGTCGGCGACAATCCGATGCTGCTGTCGGGCGAGGATCCTTCCAAGGTCGCACGCGCCAGCAAGGCCAACTCGATGGCCTATCAGCCGGCGCTGGAAAAGATCGTCAATTTCGACACCAACTGGAACATCATCGCCTATCCGAGCCCGTCCTGGGCCAGGCAGGTCTTCCCCGGTGATCCCGAGGACGTCGCCGTCGGCAAGCTCGCCGACGCGATCTTCGCTGCGTCCCGCGTCGACCGCGAGGACGCGATCGGCAATTGGGCGAGCCACAACGCCGTGCTGCGCGAGCGCACCAACTGGCTCAACGGCCAACGCTTTCGCGCCTTGCAGTACTCCGGGCCAGGGACCGACCTCACCATCGGGCTTGCCGACGGCCATGAATGGGAAGGCGGCGCGTCGCTGTCCAAGAACGGCATCAGCTGCAACGCCAACATCCCGACCGAAGAGGTCTTCACCACGCCGCATTGCCGCCGCGTCTACGGCCACGTCGTGAGCTCGAAGCCACTGTCCTACCAGGGCACGCTGATCGACAACATCGCGGTGCGTTTCGAGGACGGCAAGATCGTCGACGCCAAGGCCTCGCGCGGTGCGGAGGTGCTCAACAAGGTGCTCGACACCGACGAGGGCGCGCGCCGGCTCGGCGAGGTTGCGCTGGTACCGCATTCCTCGCCGATCTCGCAGAGTGGATTGTTGTTCTACAACACGCTGTTCGACGAGAACGCCGCCTCGCACATCGCGCTCGGCCAGTGCTACTCCAAGTGCTTCGTCAATGGCGCCCAGCTCACGCCGCAGCAGATCGCCGCGCAAGGCGGCAACCAGAGCCTGATCCATATCGATTGGATGATCGGCTCGGCCGAGACCGACATCGACGGCATTCTCGCCGACGGCAGCAAGGTCCCGGTGTTCCGCAAGGGCGAGTGGGCGAAGTAAGGCGATTCACCTCCCCCCGTCGGGCAGCATATGGAAGCAGCTACCCTGCGGCCCTCCTTCGAGACGCCCGCTTTGGGCGGGCTCCTCAGGATGAGGCCGGAGTGTGTGACAGTCGCTTCAGCGGCCACCGATGTCGATTAGCCCTCATCCTTGAGGAGACCGGGGAGCGGTCGTCTCGAAGGACCAGGCGCGCGCACAGGCCGTCCTCACGCCGCCGCGTTGCACAGCATCGGGTGGTTGTCGATGCCGAGGGTCGCGCACTTTGTCGCACCTCGGGAAAGTTGGGTTCATGTGCGCGGAATCACAGCGAAATCGTGACGTTAACCGTCTCGTTCCTGCAACTTGCAGCTGATTTTCGGACCCCGCGTAAGAAAGAATTAAAAACCGGCTACTAGCGTTCCCAACATCTTTTCGAAACGATCCGGGCCGGGGCCCGGCCATACATATTGATATCCCTGGGGAAGCGGATGACGCGCGCATTGATTGAAATCGGTAGTAGCAATGTGGAGCTCGAGCTGCGGCCGATCGAGCCGTCCTGGATCATCGAAGGCAATCCGGTGTCACGCTCGCGCGTGCTGTCGACCAGCGCCGACGGCACCGCCCAGACGATCATCTGGTCCTGCACCGAAGGGCGCTTCAACTGGTACTACGACATCGACGAGACGATCATGATCATGGAAGGATCGATCGTGCTCGAAAGCGACGGCATGCCGCCGAAGCGCTACGGTCCTGGCGACGTCATCTTCTTCCGCGACGGCGCGCATGCGAAATGGCATGTCGAAGGCCACGTCAGGAAGATCGCCTTCTGCCGCAAGTCCAATCCGGTGATGATCGGCTTCCTGATCCGCGTCGTCAACAAGCTCAAGAAGATGTTCGCCTTCGGCGACGAGCGCCGTCCGGCGTCGTTGATGGGCGCCGGCTAGTCAGCTTTCGAATTTCAAGGACGCTTCCCAGCGGCCACGACGAAGAGGGGTCGGGATCAACATCCCGGCCCCTCTTCTCGTCAGGGTGCAGATCCTGTCACGACGGCAATTCGAGCCGGTAAAAGTCGGTCGCGGTCTGCGAGAACAGTGCCGTCTTCTCGGCGTCGCTCAAAGGCGCGGCGATGCGCTTGAAGGCATTGAAGATCACCTGGTAGCTGCACTGGCCCTTGTCCGGCGGAAAATTGCTCTCGAACATCGCGCGCTTCACGCCGAACGCCTCGATGCAGGTCTCGACATAGGGCCGCCATGCCGCGGCAAGCTCTTCGGATGTCGGTGGCTTCTCGCGCAGATGGAAGTCGTAGCCGAGCAGGCACATCGCAAGGCCTCCCAGCTTCACCACCACGTTTTCGCATTTTGCGATCTCCCGGATCGAGGCGCGCCATTGCGGGAACACCTCCTCGCGCCGTCCGGCAAAGCGGCCGACGCCCGCCGGCCCGCCGCAATGGTCGAGCACGATCCTGGTGTCGGGGAAGGCGCGTGCCAGCTCGGTCAGCTCGCCGATCTGCGGATGAAACAGCCAGGCATCGAAGCTGAGGTTCAGGGGAGCCAGGCAGGCAAAGCCCGTGCGAAAGGCCGGGTCCTGCAACAGCCCTCTCGGCCGGTTGGCATACATGCCGGCGACGACGGGGTCTTCGTCCCAGGCGGAGGAATGCCGGATGCCGCGGAAGCGGCCGTTGCCGGCGGCGATCTCGGCCTCCAGCACCGGTTTTGCGGCGTCCCCCAGCAGCAGATTGGCATGGCTGACGATGCCGGCACAGATCGCGGCCTTGCCGTAACCACCGCTCGCACTCATCGCCGCGACGCCATTGGCGAACTCGACCTCGCCGACGGGCCGGAACGCCTCAGGCCCATGCGCCCGATACATCGAGCGGCAGTCGACATAGACGGTGGCGATGACGTTGTGGCCGGAGGCGATGTCGGCTGCCATCTCCTCGATCAGATAGCGATGTCCGCGATTCCAGAGATGGTGGTGAGGATCGACGATCGGCCGCAAGGGGTCGATGATCTCTTCCTGATGCAGCGCGAGCCAGTCCTCGCGCGGCTCGACGAATAGCCCGCTCGTGTTGGCGGGCATACCGCTTGCAGCCATCGGCGTTCACTCCCTTTGTATCTTGTGGCGGAAGCCTAGCAGTTCGTCCTTGCCTGCAGCAGCGCGCTTTGCTCAGAGCACCATGGCAGCAGCGGAGGAGGTGCGCGGAGTGCGCGGCGGCAATTTCAACGGGGACAATGCTGCTTGGCCTCATCCGGAGGAGACCGCGAAGCGGTCGTCTCGAAGAGCGAGGCGCTTGCTCCGGCCGTGACCAGGAAGCCATCTGCGATAGCTCTGCCCGCAAGCGGGAGAGGTTGCAGCGAGTTCGCAGCCCGACGATTCAACCAAATCCATTTGCCTTGCGCCGTTTCGCCCTCACGTCGACCACAAGCCGCCAATCGGTTGCGGTCGCTGGCTTGACCTCGCCGAGCCAGTGGAAGGAATCGTCAGTGATCTCCGTAAAGCTCCAGCGCGTCTGGTCGCCCGCGTCGGTCGTGCCTTCCTGCACGATGTCACCGCCGCGCGGACGGCCGATCTGCTGGCGGAATACGCTGCGACCCGGATCGAACCAGGAAATCCGCCACGCGGATATGGCGGGATCATAGACCCGCAGCGTCGTGCCGTACCAATTTCCGGCGATCGGAAAGGCGGGTGTGCCCGCAGGCCGGGGAATGATCCAAACATCCTGAACGGCGCGGCCCTCCAACACCCAGCCGAAATGGATTTCGCCCGGCGCGGTATGTTTCGTCGCGTCGGGTCCGTGGGCGGTGATCTCGGCCTCCCAGTCGCCGACGAAGCGGCCGTAAAGCTGGAGCGCATCGGCGTGCTCCGGGTTCGGTCCATCGGCGTGTAACAGTCGCGCAAAGTCCGTCATGGCAATCTCCTGTCATGCCGAGATCAGCACGGCCGGATCGCGGAGGACTTGGAGAAAATTGCCGTCGGCCATTCGTCAGGTCTTGCGCGGGGATAGACGCGCCATGCTCCTGTCGGTCCTCTCGTTAGTCCGGCTCCTCCCCGCACGTTCCGCCCACCAAATGACGATGACGGAGACAATGACGAAGCTGGCACCGAGCAGCATCATGCGTGAGAACGGCTCGCCGAGCACGACAGTTCCGAGCAGCACCGCGATCACCGGGTTGACGAACGTGTAGGTCGATACCAGCGAGGTCGAGACGTTCTCCAACAGCCAGTTGTAGGCGGCGAATCCGGTCACGCTGCCAGCGATGATCAGCCATAGCACCGCTGCGAGCGAAGTCGGCGAGACGTTGCCCGGCCTGAAGTCTTCGACCTCGCCCGTCAGCCAGCTGATCGCGAACAAGACGATGCCGCCGATCGACAGCTGCATGCCCGACAGCAGGATCGCGGACGTCTCGCTCGACATGCGTCGCGACAGGACGGTCCCGACCGACCATGAGAAGGCCGCAAGCAGCAGCCAGACGACGGGAAGAATGCTGATGCCGGCCTGCTCGACATTCTGCCATGCCACGAGGCCGACGCCGAAGAAACCTGGCACCAACGCGAGCAGGGCGAGGGGCCTGGGCCGCTGATCGCCGGGGAACAAGGTATCGATCAGCAGGATCCAGAACGGGATCGTGGCGAGCACGATGGCTGCCACGCCCGATGGCACCGATTGCTGCGCGTGGGCAAGCACGCCATGGCAGCCGACGAAGAAGAGCAGCCCGCACAAACACGCCGCCGCCCATGTCTGCGCCGACACGTTCGCGACCTGCCGGCCGGTCATCGCCAGCAGCACGATGCCGCCACAGAAGGAGCGCAGCGCCATCAACAGAAAGGGCGGAATCGATTTCAGGCCCAGCGTGATGGCAAAGTAGGTGGAACCCCACAGCAAATAGATGGCGGCGAATGCGCCGATGACCAGGAACCTTCTGCTCATGGATTGCTCCGACCGAAGACGACCTCGAAGCAACCAAGTCGGAGGAGGTTGATGCGTTCCGGCGTCGCGCCTCAGACGCCGTCGAGGATGATGACCGTCGGCTTGGTCGGCAGCGTATCGCGCGAGATCCGGAACGAGCGATCGATGCGCTGATCGATTTCGAACTGCTGGCCGATCCGGCGCATGAAGTCGTCGAGCGGAGTGGCGAAGCGGTGCATCGGCAGCACCACGGAGGAGCGCAGGCGTCTGGTGATTTCGGAGACGCCGTCGAGCGACATGGTGTAGGTGCCGTCGATCGGCACCATCACGATGTCGAGCCGGCCGATCTGGGCGAAATGGCTGTCGTCGAGCTTGTGGTGGAGGTGGCCGAGATGGCCGATGCAGAGGCCGGCGACCTCGAAAATGAAGATCGAGTTGCCGTCGCGGATCATGTCTGTGCCGGCATCGTCGCCGAAATAGCGGCGGATATCGGTGGTGACGTTGCGGATGAAGGCGTCACCGATGCGCTGGGAGACAATGGCCGGCTTGCCGTCCTCGCCCCAGCCATGCAGCACATGGGGGATGCGCTTGTCCGGAAACAAGGAGTAGTGCGTGCTGTGCGCCCGGTTCATGGTGACGACGTCGGGCAACCGCCCTACCTGATAGGCGCCGCTATAGTCGGTTGCGATGCGCAAGCCGCCGGGTGTGTCGATGAAATAGGTGGAATGGCCGGCATAGGTGATCTCGACTTCGGGCACGGCCGCCGCCTGCCGGAAGGCGACCGGCGTGACCCGCGGCGCGGCGTTGGCCATCGCCAGGCATTCGCTGCGCTGGGGCTGCTCGGCGAGAGCAGGCGAGAGGAGCAAGCCGAAGAAGGCAAAGATCGTTCGGACCAGTCGAGGCATAACGCGATCATCCGTTGCGCATTCGGCGATCCGAAGAGTGTATTGTCTAATTTGGGCGACGTCATGCGCCGCTACGGCAGCCGCGCCAATCCGCCGCTTGCCTCGACCAGCTTCACGGCCTTCTCATCGAATGAAACGAAGGTCTCGGCTCCAAGCCAGTTACCCTCGTGGGCCATGACACCATCGGCGAAATCACCCCCGGCATCGAGGAACGCCAATCCGGCCTCGGCCGCGGGCCGGTCAACAACCGTATTGGAGGCGTCGATCAAGCGGCGGATCGAAGCCGCTATATTGGCCCCCGAAGTCTTGTAGCCTCGAGAGAGAACCCAGGTCAGCTCGCACAAGGCGGGCATCGAAATGGCTATGAGATCTGCCTTCTTGAGAAGCGCTTCGGCCACCTTGCTCTGTTCAGCATGATCTCCGACCAGAACCCTCACCAGCACATTGGTATCGGGTGTTATCTTCATCGCTTACCGGCCCAGCCGTCAGCGATGACTTCGTTCATTTCGTCAATCGACAGCGATCGATCGTTCGTTTTTCCTTTCAGGAAACCGAAGGCATCCGAAATCTTTCCGGTGGGGCGAGCGGCCTTTACCTCGACTCGTCCGCCAGGAAGTTTCTCTATTGAGATCTTGTCGCCCGGGTGTACGCCAAGATGTTCCAGGAGATCCTTCCGAAGCGTAACCTGCCCCTTTGCCGTGACAGTGAGCGTAACCATTGGAGCCTCGATCCTTGCTACCCACCTACTACCTACTACCCACATAAGTAAGGCAATTTAGCCTTACCTTCAAGGCGGGTGGCGGCGAGGAACCCCACTGCCGCTCTTACTCCCGTCTCGGGCTGAACTTCCAGGTGACGGCGACGAGGGCTGCTGTGATCAGCCCGCTGATCAGGCCCGCCAGCGGGAGGGCGAGCAGTAGCGCCGCACTCGCCGCCCAGCCGATCGAGGAGAAGGCTTCGGCAAAGGTCGCAAGCCGCGACGAGGTCTGGCGGCGGCGGAATTGGCTGCGCCGCGCCTGGGTCCGGAACCAGAGCTGGATCGCGGTCGCCGACGCCGCACTGACGATGATCGCGCCGGCACTCACGGCGGCCTGGAACGGTGAGGCGAAGGCCAGCGCTCCGACCAGCGGGCAGAAGATGGCGGCGATTGCGATCAGCACCACCTCGATCTTGGCGCGGATGATGCTCGACGGCGTCAGCGGCGCACTCGCGACCAGATCGGGCGCGTCCTCGCCGGAGATCGTCAGCCAGGCGAGCCCGCCGGCGAGCTGTCCCGCCGCCATCACGATCACGGGCGTGATCAGAGTCAGCGCCGCGGAGCTTTCGGCGAAATTGCGCCAGAGCAGCAGTGCCGGCGGCACCAGATAGAGCAGCTGCATCAGGGTCTGCGAGATCAGCCAGGGATCGCGCCAGAGCAGAGAGAATTCCTTGCGCCGCAGCGCCTGTTGCCGCGATCCGCAGCGGAACGCGCGCTGCGTCGCGCTGCGGCGTCCGGACCTGCCGTAAGCGGCGGCGTCGATCGCGGTGTCGGCAAAGCGGCCCGAGAAGATCGCCATGACGCTGCCGAGCAGCACGAGCGCGAGCGCCAGAAGCAGCAGCAGCGCCTCGTTGTCGCCCATCGTCGCCCGCGCCGGCCACCACCAGATGCTGTCGATGTCGGGGGCGTGGGCGGCCATGCTGTCGGAGGTCAGGATGGTCAAGCGGGACAGCGTCCCGTAGGACATGATCGCGGCGACCTGCAGCGCGATCACGAAGCCGGCGCCGATGATGGCGGCGAGGATCTGCGCCACGAGGCGCGTCCGCGCCGGGCCGATCAGGCGGAACAAGAGGATGGTGACGGCAATCGCGATCGCCGCGGCCGACAGGCCCATCGCGATGACCACGCCGAACGCCGCGAGCCAGCGCGGACCCCCGCCGATCACAAGAACGTCGATGAAAGGCGTCGAGAACAGCAGCGCCATCGCGGTGACGGTGAGCGCGATCGCGGCGATGCGCACCGAGAACAGATTGGCCAGCGTCGCTGGCGAGGACATGATCAGGTCGAGATCGGCGCGGGCGTAGAACACCCGCGTCACCGATTCGATCGCCTGCGACAGCATCAAGGTCCAGGCGAGAAAGATCGTCGCCGTGATCACGATCAGCGAGGATTTGTCGAGCGGCAGCTGCAGATCGGCGAAGCGGCCGATCACCGCCCAGGCCGGCACGTGCAGGAGCGCAGCGAAGAACAGCAGGCCGATCACGGCCGCGCGCGCCCGCGTGCGCCTTCCGCCGGTCATCATGGCAAACCATTCGCGCCAGGCGAGCCGCAGCTCGTGGCGGGCGAACCAGGACAGGGCGGTCGCCGAGCTCATGCGGCTTCCTGCAGCGTCACCAGCGCGATGAAGAGATCTTCCAGGCTGGTGTCGGCATGGCCGTTCTGCTGGCGCAGCTCGGTCAGCGTTCCTTCTGCGACCAGGCGGCCCGAGGCGATCACGCCAATGCGGTCGGCCATGCGCTCGGCCACCTCGAGGATGTGCGTGGTCATGATGACGGTGCAGCCGGCGCGGACGCGCTCGCTGAGCAGACCCTTCACATGGCGGGCGGAGACGGCATCCAGTCCCGTCAGCGGCTCGTCGAGAATGATGAGACGGGGATCGTGCACCAGCGCGCCGGCCAGCGCCACCTTCTGGCGCATGCCCCTGGAAAAGCCCTCGCAGCGCTCATGCCGGTGCGGATCGAGACCCAGCGAGTCGAGCAGCGCCTCGGCGACCGGTTCCGAGATCGACGGTGCGATGCCCCAGAGCCCGGCGACGAATTCGAGATATTCGAGCGGGGTCAGCTTGTCATAGATCATGGGTTCGTCGGACACCCATGCCATCACCTGCTTGGCGGCAACGGGGTTTTGGAGCGCATCGATGCCGAAGATCGAGACCGCGCCGGCGTCGGGCCTGAGCAGGCCCGCAACCATGCGCAAAGTGGTGGTCTTGCCGGCGCCGTTGGGGCCGACCAGGGCGTAGAATTCCCCGGCGTGAATGGTGAGATCGAGGCCGTCGACCGCCAGACGGTCAAAACGCTTCGTTAACCCTCGGACTTCCAGCGCCGAGTTGTCCGGCTTCATGACGGCCATACCATCCCGCTTTTGCATCGCCCGCGACCTTGACTTGAAGATGTTTCGGCACCGTGAATCTACGGCCGACAAATTCGGTCATCCGGATTGGACTAAAGGCAACTCACCTTAACAAGTCACCGTTTGTTGACAGCGCACGGGCGTTCAGGCTGAATTGGCGCCGGGACAAATGGAGCTAACGCGGCGAAACGACTGCGTAGCGACTGGACACAAGATGCGGCGAGGCGGCCAAAAGATCCGCCGGTTGCATCCGGAGGATGCGCGGCGATGCTGGATTTCGTTCAGCAGCTGGTCAGCGGTGTTGCGCTCGGCTGCGTCTACGGCCTGATCGCGCTCGGTTTCGTGCTCGTTTACAAAGCGACCGAGGTCGTCAATTTCGCGCAGGGCGACCTGATGATGCTGGGCGGCTTCTTCGCCTTCACCTTCATCGGCATGATGGGCCTGAACTACTGGATCGGCTTTGCCGGTGCGGTGGCCGCCATGGCGCTGTTCGGCATGCTGGCCGAGCGCGTGGTGGTGCGGCCGATCCTCGGCTATCCGCAATTCTCCATCATCATGGCCACGATCGGCCTCGGCTATTTCCTGCGTTCGATCGCCGGCATGATCTGGGGCACCGACGATCTGAAGATCGAGACGCCGTTCAGCCAGGGCGTGCTGCGGATAGGCTCGCTGGTGCTCGCCTACGACAAGCTGTCCGTCATCGCGGCGACGATGATCCTGTGCACGCTGCTCTATCTGTTCTTCAACAAGACCACGCTCGGCACCGCGATGCGCGCCAGCTCCGAGAACATGCTCGCGGCCTATTACATGGGCATTCCGGTCAAGCGCGTGGTCTCGATCGTCTGGGCGATCAGCGCGGCGGTGGCGACCTGCGCCGGCGTGCTGCTGGCGCCGATCACCTTCATCCATTCCAATGTCGGCCTCGTGCTCGGTCTCAAGGCCTTTCCGGCCGCGGTCCTCGGCGGCTTCGGCTCGATCCCGGGCGCCGTGGTCGGCGGCGTGCTGATCGGCGTGATCGAGAGCATGGCCGGCTTCTATCTGGCGGAGGGCTGGAAGGACGTCGCGCCCTACATCGTGCTGCTCACCGTGCTGCTGCTCAAGCCCGAAGGCCTGTTCGGCCTTCACGTCCGCAAGAAGGTCTGAACGCCATGCGCTTCCTGTTCAAGACCGACTACGAGGACGACATCAAGCTGTTTCCGCATTCCGGCTACGTCGTCTCCTACGGCATCCTGATCGCGCTGCTGCTGATCGCGCCCTACGTGCTCTCCAGCTATCTGATGAGCCAGCTCGTCTTCGTCTGCATCTATGCGACCGTCGGCGTGGCGCTCCTGATCCTGACCGGCTTCACCGGCCAGGCTTCGCTCGGGCATGCCGCGTTCCTCGCGATCGGGGCCTACACCGCGGCGTATTTGCAGAAATACAACGTGCCCTTCCCGGTCTATTTCCTCGCCGCCGGCGCCTTGACCGGCATCGTCGGCGCGATGGTCGGCTTTCCCGCCCTGCGCCTCACCGGCATCTACCTCGTCATCGCCACCATCTCCTTTGCCCTGATCGTCGAGGAAATCCTGGCGCGCTGGGAGAGCGTCACCAACGGCAACGAGGGCATGCGGGTCAAGACGCTGTCGCTGCTCGGCGTCACCGTGCCGCGCGACAGCCCGACCTTTTATTATCTCTGCCTTGCCGTGCTGGTGCTGACCATCGTCGGCACGCTCAATCTGCTGCGTTCGCCGACAGGCCGCGCCTTCGTCGCGATCCGCGACAGCGAGACCGCGGCGCGCAGCATGGGCATCAACGTCGCGCTCTACAAGGTCAAGTCCTTTGCGATCTCGGCCGCGATCACCGGCTTTGCCGGCGTGCTGTTCGCGCACAAGCTCTCCTTCATCTCGCCGGAGATGTTCACGCTCCAGCTCTCGATCGAGTTCATCATCGTGATCCTGATCGGCGGCACCTTCTCTCTGCACGGCGCGGTGCTGGGCGCGATCTTCATCGTGATGATCGATCCCTTCCTCACTTATCTCAAGGACGACATGCCCGGCATCATCGCCGGCGTCGCCGCGACATTCGGCGCGGGCCCGGCGACCGCGGGCAACATCCAGTCGAAGGTCGCGGCCTTCGCCTCGCTCAACGGCCTGAAGGGCGCGATCTACGGCATCATCATCGTTCTATTCGTGCTGTTCGAGCCGCTCGGGCTCTACGGCCGCTGGCTGAAGATCAAGCTCTTCTTCCAGCTGTTCCCGCTCTACAAGCGCGCCACCTTCAAGCGGCAGAAGATCTACGTGAAGTCGGAGCGCAACCGATGAGCTATTTCCGCGCCGAGAACCTGTCGCTGCATTTCGGAGGCCTCAGGGCCGTCGATGCGGTGTCGTTCGCGGTCGAGAAGGGCGAGATCCTCTCGATCATCGGTCCCAATGGCGCCGGCAAGAGCTCGATCTTCAACCTGATTTCGCGAATCTACCGGCCGACCTCGGGTCGCATCTTCTTCGAGGACCAGGACATCACCGAGCAGCCTCCCTACGACATCGCAAAGCTCGGCATCGCCCGCACCTTCCAGAATATCGAGCTGTTCGAGAACGCGACCGTGCTGTCGAATTTGCTGGTCGGGCGTCACCGCCATTCGACCACGCAGCTCTGGCAGGAGCTCTTGTTCCTGCCGAGGGTGCGCTCCAACGAGAAGGTGCACCGCCGCCGGGTCGAGCAGGTCATCGAGTTCCTCGACCTCGAGCCCTATCGCGACAAGCTGATCTCGGGCCTGCCCTACGGCGTGCGCAAGGTGATCGAGCTGGCGCGTGCGCTGTGCTCGGAGCCGAAACTGATCCTGCTCGACGAACCGTCCTCCGGCCTCAACGTCGAGGAGACCGACGACATGTCGTTCTGGATCCGCGACATGAAGAGCGAGCTCGGCGTCACCGTGCTGATGGTCGAGCACGACATGTCGCTGGTCAACCGCGTCTCCGACCGCGTCATCGCGCTGAACTATGGCCGCGTATTGGCGATGGGCTCGCCGGCCGAGGTGCAGCAGCATCCCGACGTCGTCGCGGCATATCTCGGAGCCTGACGCCATGGACGCCGCGGTGACCCCCGATATCATCTTGAAGCTCTCCAACATCGAGAGCTATTACGGGCCGATCATGGCGATCCGCGGCATCTCGCTGGAGGTGCCGCGCGGCCGCATCGTCACGCTGCTGGGGGCCAATGGCGCCGGCAAGACCACGGTGTTGAAGACGATCTCCGGCATCCTCGATCCGCAGAAGGGCGCGATCGAGTTCATGGGCAAGCCGATCCAGCGCATGGAAGCCGACCGCATCGTGCGGCTCGGCCTCAGTCACGTGCCGGAGGGGCGCGAGGTGTTCCCGTTCCTCTCGGTGCGCGAGAACCTGATGATGGGCGCCTATCCGCGCAAGGATCGCGATGGCGTCGCCGAGGACATGGAGCGGGTCTACGGCTATTTCCCGCGGCTGAAGGAGCGCATCAACCAGCCGGCCGGCCAGCTCTCCGGCGGCGAGCAGCAGATGCTGGCGATCGGGCGCGCGCTGATGAACCGGCCGACGCTGCTCTTGCTCGACGAGCCCTCGCTCGGCCTGTCGCCGCTGCTGGTGAAGGAGATCTTCACCATCATCCGCCGGGTCAACGAGGAGCAGGGCATGTCGATCCTGCTGGTCGAGCAGAACGCCAAGGTGGCGCTGGAGACCGCGCATTACGGCTATGTGCTCGAGATCGGCCGCATCGTCATGAACGACAGCTGCGACCGCTTGATGCATTCCCAGGATATCCAGGAGTTCTACCTTGGCGCCAAGGAAGCGGGCGCGCGGGGCGAACGGCGCTGGAAGAAGAAGAAAACGTGGCGTTAGATGGATAACCCCTCCAGCGCACAGACCGCCGGCAAGGCAGGCAGCGGAGGGAAAGGCGACAAGGAGGAGAGGTGCATGGCCCGACCGGCGGTGCTGACGGTCGCTGATACGATCGCAAGGAGCTTCTTGCGCGCAGCGGAGACGCGGGGCGAACGGCCTGCGATCCGCGAGAAGAAGTTCGGCATCTGGCAGCCGACCAGCTGGCGCGAATGGCTGGAGATCTCGAAGGAGACCGCCTATGCGCTGCGTGCCATCGGCTTCGTGCCCGGCGACGTCGCCTCCATCATCGCCAATGCCGTGCCCGAATGGGTCTACGCCGACATGGGCATCCTGTGCGCCGGCGGCGTCTCGTCCGGAATCTATCCGACCGATTCATCCGCCCAGGTCGAGTATCTCGTCAACGATTCCGCGACGAAGGTGGTCTTCGCCGAGGACGAGGAGCAGCTCGACAAGATCCTCACCTGCCGCGCACGCTGCCCGTCCCTGCAGAGGATCATCGTGTTCGACATGGAGGGCCTCGGCGGCTTCTCCGACGACATGGTGATGTCGTTCGACGAGTTTCGCGCTCTCGGCCGCAACCACATGGTCGGCCGCGAGGCGCTGTGGCAGGAGATGATCGACTGCCGCGGCGCCGGCGATCTCGCTGTTCTCGTCTATACTTCCGGCACGACCGGCCCGCCCAAGGGCGCGATGCATGCCAACCGCAGCGTGACGCACCAGATGCGGCACGCCAACGACTTCATCCCGGCGCGCGAGGACGAGGACCGGCTGATCTTCCTGCCCCTCTGTCACGTCGCCGAGCGCGTCGGCGGCTATTACATCTCGGTCGCGCTCGGCTCGGTGATGAATTTCGCCGAAAGCCCGGAGACGGTGCCGGACAATCTGCGCGAGGTGCAGCCGACCGTCTTTCTCGCGGTGCCCAGGATCTGGGAAAAATTCTATTCCGCCATCACCATCGCGCTAAAGGATGCGACGCCGCTGCAGCAATGGGTCTATCGCCGCGCCATCGACATCGGCTATCGCATGGTCGATTGCCGGCTCGAGGGCAGGGCGCCGCCGCTGTCGCTGCGCATCGCCAACCGGGTTGCCTACCTGGTCGCGTTCCGCAACATTCGCCGCATGATCGGGCTCGACCGCTGCCGCATCGCCTTCACGGGCGCGGCGCCGATCGCGCCGGAATTGATCCGCTGGTATCTCGCGCTTGGCATCGACATGCACGAGGTCTACGGCCAGACCGAGAATTGCGGCGTCGCCACCATGATGCCGACGGACCGGATCAAGCTCGGCTCGGTCGGCACCGCCGTGCCCTGGGGCGAGGTCGCGCTGTCGCCCGATGGCGAGATCCTGATCAAGGGCGACTTCCTGTTCATGGGCTACCTCAACCAGCCGGAGAAGACCGCGGAGACGATCGATCAGCGCGGCTGGCTGCATACCGGCGATGTCGGCACCATCGATAATGAGGGTTTCGTCCGCATCACCGACCGGATGAAGGACATCATCATCACCTCCGGCGGCAAGAACATCACCCCGTCCGAGATCGAGAACCAGCTCAAATTCTCGCCCTACATCTCCGATGCCGTCGTGATCGGCGACAAGCGGCCGTATCTCACCTGCCTCGTGATGATCGACCAGGAGAATGTCGAGAAGTTCGCGCAGGATCACGACATCCCCTTCACCAACTATGCCAGCCTGTGCCGGGCGACGGAGATTCAGGACCTGATCTGGCGCGAGATCGAGGCGGTCAATGCCAATTTCGCCCGCGTCGAGACCATCAAGAGGTTCTATCTGATCGAGCGCCAGCTCACGCCCGAGGACGAGGAGCTGACGCCGACCATGAAGCTGAAGCGCAGCTTCGTGAACAAGCGCTATGCCGCCGAGATCGACGCGATGTATCGCGAGCGCGCGGTGGCGTGACGCGCATGCCGACTTGAGATAGCGAAGGAGCGACGGCCCCGCCCTTCGCACAATACGGGCCCAAAGGAGAGGAGTCGTCAATGTCGAAGTCGTTCAACGCGTTCGGCCTTGCTATGGGCGCTATCGCGCTCAGTTGTCTGCCGGCCGTCGCGCAAACCAAGGTCACCAATGCAGGCATCTCGGCAAGCGAGATCGTCATCGGCACCCATCAGGACCTGTCGGGTCCGATCAAGGGCTGGGGCGTGCCCGTCTCCAACGGCATGAAGATGGCCGTCGAGGAGGTCAACGCCGCCGGTGGCATCCACGGCCGCAAGATCCGCCTGGTGGTCGAGGACAGCGGCTATGATCCGAAGAAGGCCGTGCTGGCCTCGCAGAAGCTGATCGAGCGCGACAAGATCTTCGCGATGGTGGGGCCGATGGGATCGCCCACCGTGCTCGCCGCGCAGGATATTTTGCTCGATGCCGGCGTGCTGCAGCTGTTCCCGCTGACGGCGGCCGAGTTCACCTTCAAGTTCGACCCGGCCAAGCCGCAGGAGCGGCTGAAGTTCAACAACCTGCTTCCCTACGTCGAGAGCACGCGCGCGGCGCTCAAATACATGATTGAGGCAAAGAATTTCAAGAAGCCGTGCATCATGCATCAGGACGACGAGTACGGAAAAAACGTGCTCGATGGTTTTAACCAGCAGCTCTCCGCCATGAAGATGCAGCCGGCCTCGATCACAAGCTACAAGCGCGGCGCCTCCGACTTCTCGGCGCAGGTCGCCAAGATGAAGTCCGACGGCTGTGACCTCGTCGTGCTCGGCGCGGTGCTCCGTGAGCCTATCGGCACGATGACCGAAGCGAAGAAGCTCGGATGGGACGTCACCTTCCTCGGTGCCACGCCCGTTAACGTGCTCGAAGTGCCGGCGCTCGGCAAGGAAGTGGTGGAAGGCTTGTATGCCGCTTCGAACTTCGAAATTCCCTACGAAGACACCGCGAAGGGAAAGGTGAAGGACTGGCTCGTCAACTACAAGAAGATGTTCAATGCCGACGCCAACACCCAGGCGATCATCGGCTACAATGCGGTGATGACGTTCGCGCATTATGCCGACAGGGCTGGCAAGGATCTCACTGGCCAGAAGATGCTCGACGCGCTGGAGTCCGGCGACAAGTTCCAGGACATCTTCAATTCGCCGCCGACGGTGTTCTCGAAGACCAATCATCTCGCCACGACCATCACCCAGGTTCAGCAGGTGAAGAACGGCCGCTGGGTTCTGGTGAAGGACAATCTGATGTTTTGATCTCTTGCGGGCATTGATGGTGCACCCTCTCCCCTTGTGGGAGAGGTGGCTTCGCGTGAGCGAAGCCGGGTGAGGGGTCTCTATCCACACGAACGGTTTGCGCGTGGAGAGAACTCCTCATCCGGCGCTTCGCGCCACCTTCTCCACAAGGGGAGAAGGAAGAAAGCACGCCGCGGTCAATGCCCTACGATCCCCCGCCCGCCGTCCCCGAGTTCACCGGCGCCAGCTCGTCCTCGCGGCAGCGCCGGCCGTCGGCGGCTTTGGCGAAGGCGAAGGTTCGCTGGATTCTCAACCGGCGGGTGACGTTGAAGGCGTCTGCGGAACGCTCCTTGTTGCCGGCGCGCGGTTGCGGACGGCCCGTCCCGGCGTCCCAGCAGATGCCGGTGCAGCCGGAGGCGACCTTGCTGCATGTGGTGAAGGGGCCAGCACCACCATTTCGATCTCGCCGGTGACCTGCGCCTCCTGGTCGGTCACCTGGCTGTCGACCGCGTAGACGCGATTGATGCGCAGAAAATTGCCGCAGGAATTGGCTGCGTGGATCCGCGCGGCGCAGAAATCGACGGCGTCGGTGGGCGGGCGAGTGAGCCGCGACCTGCCGGCCGAACACCTTTCTCGGATCGCCCCTGGCGGCGCGGATCTCGTCGGTCTTGCGCGCGAGTAGTCGGCGAGACAATCCTCCGCAGGCTCGAGGGGCGGCGCTTCGCGCCGACCCGTGGGCTCCATCCGGGCTACAAAAGATCAGTGCGCTTCGGCGGGCGCCATCGACAGCCGCACCGGCTCGTCGACATATTTCATCACGGCCGACTGGTAGACGACGAACAGCGGCTGGTAGCTGCGCGCAGCCTCGTCCTCGACCATCGCCATGCGGCGGTTGTCGAGCATCAGCCAGTGGCCGTCCAGCCTTGCGGCCACGACCGCATGCTCTTCGCCGACCCTGACGTCACGCACCACGACGAGGCGGAGGTCGTCGGCGGCGACGCCGGCAAGCCGCAGTGCAGCCAGCTTGGCGATGGCATAGTCCTCGCAATCGCCGGCGCCGCGCGCGAAGGTCGCAAGCGGCGAGCTCCAGACGTCGTCGTTGCCGTCATTGGCGGGGTGGATGGCGAGATTGATGGCGCGGTTGGTCTCGCCCAGCAGGGCACGGCCGTCGCGGGCCCGGGCCTGGTCGACGATGGCGAGCAGCTTGAGGGCCGCGGGCGACGCGCAATTGTCGCGGTCGCCGTCGCACAGCGCGAGCTGCACCATGTCGTCGTCGAGCCTGGACTTCAGCGCAGACCATTTCTGCTGAAGGCCGCCGGACGAGATGGCAAAGGCGAACACGCCGAACGGCTCGGCCGATTTGCGCACGATGACACCGGCGCCCGGCGACAGCAGCGTGCCGGCGCGAAGCTCGGCGGCCGATCCGAATAGGACCAGTCCGCAGAGCACAAGGATTGCGCGCCAGGCGCGCGAGCGAGCAGCGGTCTCCATCTGACATCCCCTTGCGGCTTCGCCCAGGTCTCTCTCGACCTCGACGTGCCGGGCTTTGTTGCTTTCGCGGAGATAGTGCGAGACGGGCCGTTTTGCTCTGCTTAACGCGCCCCGCAGGGGGCGCAAAACCGTGGGACAGGCTGAAACAAGCCCGCCCAAATTGCGTAAAACTTTACGAATCGCCGGATAGGAAGTAATCGGTCTCGGCGAAAATGAGTTGATTGCAAGCGTGGGTTGTAGAGGCGCCGATGCTGCGTCTCAGTAGCCAACAAGGCCGCGATTTCACGGGGTCTGTGAGTTAGGTCGCAGATTTGGCTTCGGCATTTGCTGCAGGACGCCGCGGGGAACCCTTGGGAAAAGCTGACGTGAGTATCGGCTGTCCGATCTTTACAGTAGATTACTTCGGATGCTTGTAAATGTTCGCAAAAAAGCCTAATTCGACTGCATAATACTGCAAATATTACTTCGCTTCCTCGTGGGAGTCGCGGTTTTCCGGGCGTTCGTAGGGTCAGGTGATGCGAAATCACACAAGCAATAGAGGGTTTCGCTAAGGACTTGGTAATGCTAAGCAAGCTTAACCGGTCGATACTTACATAATTATTAACCCTTTTACGGTGCCCCGTTGAACTACGCTGGCAAATTTGACGCCGCGATCCCCCACCACGGCGAAGGTTCCCGCACGCCTGCCTCTGTCAATGTCGACTCTTTTACCGCCAAGGCGCACGGTCAGGTGCCCGATGGGGCCGTCGTTGTTCCCGATCCAAACCTGATCTTCAACGGCGAGTTCAAGCGCTCGGGTCTCGACCTCGTGCTGTCCCACGAGGGCCGCGAGTTCCTCGTTCACGATTATTTTAGAGGCGACAAGCGTGCCGCGCTCGCCTCGTCCGATGGCGCCCACCTCACCGGCAGCGTCGTCAACGCGCTGACAGGGCACGTCCAGGTTGCCCAGGCTACGCCGGGCACGGCTGCGGCCCAGGTCATCGGCCACGTCACGAAGCTCTCCGGCAGTGCGACCGCGATCCGCAACGGTGTTTCGGTCATCCTCAACAATGGTGACAATGTCGAGAAGGGCGACGTGGTGTCGACGGGCGCGGATTCGACGCTCGGCATCACCTTCGTCGACGGCACCGTGTTCGGCCTGTCCTCCAATGCTCGGATGGTGCTGAACGAGATGGTCTACGACCCCAACGGGTCAAACAACTCCTCGCTGCTGAGTCTGGTCGCAGGCACCATCACCTTTGTCGCCGGCGAAACCGCCAAGCACGGCGACATGAAGGTCGACACGCCGGTCGCGACCATGGGCATCCGCGGCACCGCGGTGCTGACCCAGATCAACTTCGTCGTTCCCGCCGGCGGCGGCGACCCGCAGCCGCAGGCGAGCTTCCAGGTGCTGGTCGAGCCGAACGGCACCACGGGTTCCTACATCCTGTACGACAAGATCACGCTGCTGCCGATCGCGACGGTCAACCAGGCCGGCCAGATGATCCAGATCAGCGGCGGCAACGTCTCGATCGGCAACGCGCTGATGTCGCCGGACATTCAGAAGCTGATCACGGACGTGTTCACGCTGAAGTTCACCGACAACAACAGCAACACCAAGCTGACAACGAACTTCACCGACACGCTCACGCCGATGAGCCTGGAGGTGGTGTTCAAGTCGGCGTCCGGTCCGGTCGTGACCGCGACCTTCGTCCATCTCAATCTGCAGGGATCGCAGGTCGCCACCGCCTCCACGCCGCAAGCCGAGCGTATTCCCGGGCAGCCGATCGCGCAGAGCTTCGACGCCGACGGCAACGTGAAGACGGCGTTCGCGTTGACCGAACGTGCCAATGCGACCAGCGACACGCATGCCGACACCATTTCCGGCCTGATCAGATTCCTCGATCAAAACCTCGGCGACCGACCAACGGTGAGCATCAGCCTCGCTGACGCGCCGAACTACAGCTACAAGAACGCCGGCCAGCAGGACGTCACCGGCTCGCTCAGCGCTCTCCAGAAGCAGGACATCGCGGCAACGCTGATCCAGATCGGCGTGGTTCCCGACGGCGGCAACAACAACAACGGCTCGGCGGTCTGGACCTATACGATCCCCGACAATGTCTTCGATTTCCTCGCGGCCGGCGAAACACTGACACTGACCTACATGGTCCGCGTCGATACCAACTTCCAGGTCAACCCGGAATCCGCGTTCATCCCGATCACCATCACGATCACGGGTACCAACGACAAGCCGGTGATCACCGGCAGCGTTCCGACCATCACGTTCGAAGGCGGCACCAGCGTGCCGGGCGGCCCGCTCATCAGCGATGAGGCGACCTCGGGCACGCTGAACTTTGCCGACGTCGATCTGACCGACAAGCATACGGTGTCCGTGGCGCTGACCAGCGCGACGCTGCCTGACGGCAGCACCGTTCCGCCGGGTCCGCTCGCGGCGTTCCAGAAGGCTATGTCGGTTGCGATCGCCTCGGGGGCCGACAGCACCGGCGACGGCACCGGCACCATCAACTGGTCGCTGGCCGACCTTCCGGTCTACCTTGCCGACTTCATTCCGAAGGGCGAGGTGCTGACGCTGGTCTACACCGTGACGGTCAGGGATTCGCAGGGCGCGACCGCGCAGCAGACCATCACCGTCACGATCACCGGTACCGATGCGCCCGCTGTGGTGTGGATCGCGACCGAGAAGCCCGGCGCGCCCTCGGGCGGCTTCTGGAAAGATGCCGCGAACTGGGCGACCGGCACGCTCCCGACCATCGACGACGACGTCATTGTCATCACCGATCAATTGCACGGCCTGACGCCGTCCTATCCGGCCACGATCGACGCGCCCGCCTATGCCAAGTCGATCACGATGAATGATTTCGGCGGTCCGCCGCCGCAGTTGATCAACAAGAACTCGTTGACCATCGCGGGCTCGCTCGACATGAGCGCGGACTCGATCTTCACCAACGCCGCGACCGGCACGGCGTCGGTCGGCGGCCTGGCCGAGATCCTGAACACCAGCGTATTCACCAATGCCGGGCACTCGACGCTCAAGGCCGGCGGCGATTTCGCTGTCGGCGCCACGATCACCAATTCCGGCACGCTCGAACTGTTCGGCGGCACGTTGAAGACGCTGGCCGAGATCCACAATGCCGGCGGCATGCTGAAGACCGATGCAGGCACGACGCTGATCGTCGACGGCACGACCGTCGAGGGCGGAACCATCACCATTCTCGGCACGCTGGAGCTCGACGGCGTCAGCCTGATCGAGAACGGCACGCTGAACAATTCCGGCACGGTCAACGTCAAGGCCACCGCCGAGTTCGTCGGCGAGACCGTGGACAACGCGTCGAGCGGTGTGATCGAGGTGCTGGCAAATGGCTGGCTGACGATCCATCAGGGCTCGAGCGTCACCAATGCCGGCCAGATCACCATCGACGCCTCCGGCAGGCTGGTCGTCAGCGACGCGACCATCGGCGGACCCGGCGTTGTTATCGGCAACGGCGAGGGTGAAGGCGGTCCCATCTTCAACGCTGGTCTCAGCGGGGCTGGCACGATTACCATCGATGGTGAGATTGATCTCACCGGCGACGCCGTCCTGAGCAGCGGCATCCTCAACAACAACGCCCTCTTCAACGTCAGCGGTACCGGCAATGCGCTGAGCGACGAGACCGTCACCAATTCCGGTACCATCGAAGTGCTGGCTGGCGGCGCGCTGGCAATCGATCCGGGCTCGAGCGTCGACAATTCAGCCGGCACGATCGTTGTCGATGATGGCGCCGCACTGACTCTCAACCGCGCCACGATCAGCGGTGGCGCCATCAACAATTACAGTGTGCTGGGCGGCACGATCTACGTCACCGGCAACAGCAGGATCGACGGCCATGCGACGGTGGCCAAGGGCATCCTCACGGTCGACAGCGGCATCACGCTGACGCTCGACGAGGCGACCGTGTCGGGTGCTGCGATCACCAATCGCGGAACAGTCAAGGTCGATGCCGGCAAGAAGCTGACACTGGCAGGATCGAGCCTGACCGGCGGCACGCTCGCACTGTCCGGTACGCTGGAATCGACCGGCATCAGCGGAATCCACGGCGCCAACCTCAACAACACCGGCACCCTGTCCGTCACCAGCGGCACGCTGACGATCGATCTCCACGCCTTCACCAATCACGGCCTGATCGAGGCAGTGACCGGCAGCACGCTGAAGCTGACGACGACAACTGTCGCCAACGCGGGCGGCACGATCTCGGTCGTCGGCACGTCGAAGCTCTATCTGACCGACGCTTCGATCAACGGCGGCAATCTCGGCAATGCCGGAAATCTCTACAGCGTCGGCCTCAATACGGTCACTGGCGGCGTCACGAACACCGGCGGCACCGTCGAGGTCCAGAGCGGCACGCTCAACCTGGCGGGCGGCATCACGGGCGTGGGCACGCTGATCATCGACGACGATGCGACGCTCGAGCTCGGCGGCGCGGACGAGCAGACCGTCACCTTCGCGGGCGGCGCCAATACGCTCAAGCTCGACGACACCAGTCACGACTTTAACGGCACCGTCGCCGGTCTCGCGGCGGGCGGCGGCACCTTTACCATCACTGGCGATGCCAACATCAATTCGGCGAGGGGCGACGCGCTCGACTTCACCGCATCCGGCGGGACGACCGTCAGCCGCGGCAACATCATTCTGACGCCGACCGGCGCGCTGACCGGCGCGACCAACGGCATCGTCGTCACCCAGAACGGCATCGGCGACATCTCGCTGACGACGGTCGGCGCCATCACCGGTCAGACCGGTAACGGAATCGTGCTGCACGACGGCGCGGCCGGCGCCGGCGACATCACGGCTACGGTCGGCGGCGACGTGTGCGGCGCGGTCGGTCTCGACGTCGTCTCCCATGGCGACGGCAACGTCAGCATCTCGAACAACGGGCACATCACCGGCGCGACCTCGTTCGGCATCAATATCGACCAGGACGATGCGGGCGCGACCGGCTCGGCGTACATCACCAACACCGGATCGGTGGTCGGCGCCAACGGTTCTGCCGCGATCTCGATCCAGGAGAACGGCACCGGCGCGGCGTCCATCACCAATTCCGGCACCATCGGGGCCGACGATGCCTGCGCCGTGAGCTCGACGACCTATGCGATCGTTGAGACCGGCGGCGAGATCACGATCAACAACACCGGCCACATCAACGGCAATATCTCGGTTGCCACCGCCACGTTCTGTAATGATGCGAGCGGCATTTGGACGGTCGCCGGCAGCGGCGTGTTCGGCGATGCGTCCTCGATCGTCAACCATGGTGCCATCGATCTGCACTGTGCCTCGATTTCCGGGGTCGACCTGACCATCGAAAATGATGGCGACATCGACAGCTGGGGCACCGCGTCGATCACGGGCGACATCACCAATGCCGACACCGGCTCGATCGAGGTCCACACCGGGACACTGACGCTGTTCGGCTCCCTGTCGGGCTCGGCCACCGGTTCGGTTGTCGTCGACGCCGGCGCGACGCTCGAGGTCAAGGGCACGGTGTCGCAGACGATCACGCTCGCCGGCGACGGCGCCGAGCTTGAGATCGATACGACGGATTTCGGCGGCTCGATCGCGGAGCTGTCCGCGACCGACAAGATCGACCTGACGATGATCAAGTGGGGGCCTGGCACCAGCGCGGTCTATGTCCCCGATGCCGACGATCCCGCGAGCGGTGGCGTGCTGACTGTCACCGGCGACGATGGCCAGACCATCAGCCTGACGCTCGTCGGAGATTATCGCACCGCACACTTCACGGGCAGTGACGAGGGTGGCCACACGCTGATCACCATCCATGCGGATGACGACGCGCCGGTGCTCGACACCGACCATGCGACGCTGACTGCAGGTTTCGCCGAGCGTGAGAGCACCACCGGCTCTGGCGCGTCCGACCCGGTGCCGGCTGCGACCGGTTCGATCGACTTCACCGATATCGATCTGACCGACCGTCCGACGGCGACAGTCACCGGTCAGGTCGTGACCTCGCTCGCTGCGGACGGCACCACTGACCTCACCGCGTCGCTCACGCCTGGCCAGATCGCCGCGTTGAAGGACGCGCTGACCTATGGGCAGACCGGCAAGAACAACGGCACCGTGACGTGGAGCTATTCGATCGCCGACAACGCGCTCGATTTCCTCGCCAAGGACCAGACCGTGAAGGTTGTGTCCACCATTACGCTGTGTGACGGCCAGGGCCAGAAGGTGACGGCGGACGTCGTTGTCACGATCACCGGCACGAACGACGCGCCGACGCTCGACGACACGACGCTGGCCTCGGCCGCGGGTAACAACAGCGATCCGGGTGGAAGCACCATCAGCAGCCTCTTCACGGACAAGCTCCACGACGCCGATGCCGGCGCGACCTTCAAGGCCATCGCAGTGACGTCCGATACCGCCACGGCGGCGCAGGGTGTCTGGCAGTACGAGCTCGCCGGTACCCATCAATGGGTCGATATCGGGGCGGTCAGTGACACGAGTGCGCTGGTGCTGAGCCCGGACACTCTGCTTCGCTTCGTGCCGGCCAACGGCTTCACCGGGATGCCGGACGCGCTGGGCGTGCATGCCCTCGACAATACCTATGTCGGCGGCATCACGACCACTTCGGCGACAACGACAGCCGATATCACGGCCATGAGCACCGACGGCACGGCATCGGTGTCGGACGAGCTCACCACAATCGGCACGAGCGTGACGGCGCCTTCCGCCAGCGGCCCGCTCATCGACACCGAGCACTTCCAGGTCGAGCATATCCGCGAGAACAGCAACGAGATCATCACCGGTCTGGTGGTCACAGACACCGATTCCGGCGCCGCGGCGGACACTTTCACGGTCTCGGTGTCGACCTCGCATCCAGATACCAGCAGCGTCAGTGTCTATCCGGTGTCCGGTTCGCTCGCCCAGATCAATGCCGGCCTCGCAGAAGGTGCCGGCGTCACCTACGACCCGACCGGCGCCAGCACCGATCAGTACCCCGTGCCGCCGGACACCGACCGGATCACGCTGACGGTCACGGACACGACCAAGGGCCTGTCCGACACCGTCAACTTCATCTTCGTCGAGGGCGCCAACAGCCAGGGCATCACTCTGGCAGGGGCCGCCGGCAAGGACGTGATCTTCGCGACCGACTCGAGCGACACGCTCATTGGTGGCGGCGCCAAGGACCAGTTCGTGTTCGCGCCGACGTCGGCGCAGCAGACGGCCCAGCACACCGTGAACGATTTCGAGGTCGGCCTCGACAAGATCGACCTGCGGCAGTTCACCAGTCTCACGTCATGGATGCAGGTATCCTTGCTCGCGGGGCAGCAGGGCGACGATACCTTGCTCACGCTCGATAACAACGACAAGATCCTCCTGAAGAACACTGTTGTCGGCAGTCTCAACGCCGGCGACTTCATCCTACATGTGAGTTAGAGGCGGACACTCCGGGGAAGCGGCTCATCATTCCGCTTTGATCGCGACAAAAAAATCCTTATCTTCCGTCGCCGAACCATTGGCCATTTGCCTCACGGCGATCCAAGATCAGGCCCCAAGCGGTTGCGGGAAACTCGACCAGCATGAGACGTCTCAAGATCCTGCGGCGGTGGTTTGCGCAAAAGTTCGGCCTTGCGCGGCTGATGTGCCTTGCGCTGCTGGTCGTGTTCGCCGCCGCCCGCCTCTGGGACCCGCCGCCGATCCAGGAATTGCGGCTGCGCACCTTCGACATGTTCCAACTGATCGACCCTCGCCACAAGACGATACGGCCGGTCACGATCGTCGACATCGACGACAAGAGCCTTGCCAAGTTTGGCCAATGGCCGTGGTCCCGGACGCGGATCGCGGACGTGATCACCAACCTCACCAACAACGGCGCGGTCGCGATCGGCTTCGACGTGGTGTTTTCAGAGCCCGACCGGCTCAATCCGGACCTGGTCGCCGGCCAGATGCGCTATCTGGACGACGCCACCCGCACCAGGCTGCGCGAGCTGCCGAGCAACGACCAGATCCTCTCGGAAGCGATCGAGCGCTCGCGCGTGGTGCTGGGCGAGACCGGACAATCGGAAATCACGTCGGAAATCGACAAGACGCTTCCCTTCACGGGGGTGGCGACGGTCGGCGAGGAGAATGCCGAGAAGTTTCTGTTCGAGTTCCCCGGCCTGTTGCGCAACGTGCCCGTGATCGAGAAGGTCGCCGCCGGTCGCGGCCTGTTCACGATCAGGACCGAGCGCGACGGGCTGATCCGCCGCGTGCCGATGGTGATGCGCGCCCAGGGCAACATCATGCCCTCGCTCAGCCTGGAGGTCCTGCGGGTCATCACCAGCACGCCGACGCTGCTGGTCCGGACCGACAAGTCCGGCGTGCGGGCCATCCGCCTCAAGGGCGTGGAGATCCCGACCGACAGGAACGGCCAGCTCTGGGTGCACTACGCCCGCTATGATCCCTCGATCTACGTCTCGGCCGCCGACGTGCTCGACAACACGGTGTCGCCGAGCAAGATCGCCGGCAAGCTCGTGCTGATCGGCACCTCCGCGGTCGGCCTGAACGACATCAAGACGACGCCGGTATCCCGGGCCATGCCGGGTGTCGAGATCCACGCCCAGGTGCTGGAGAGCGTGCTCACCGGCGCGATGATCTCGCAGCCGAACTATGCGCTCGGAATCGAGCTGATCGCCGCGCTGTTCATCGGCCTGCTCGTCATCATCTTCACGCCGAATCTCGGTCCCGTGCGCCTCGTGCTTGCCGGTGCGATGTTCGCCGCGATCCTGGTCGGCACGTCCTGGTTCTTCTACGCGCAGTACCGGCAGCTCATCGACTTCACCTATCCGCTGCTCTCGACCACCGCGATCTACCTGACGCTGATCTTCGCCAGCTTCGTGCGCGAGCAGCGCCAGCGGGTGCAGATCCGCGGCATGTTCGCGCAATACATGTCGCCGGTGCTGGTCGAGCAGCTGGCGCAGTCGCCGGAGAAGCTCGTGCTCGGCGGCGAGGAGCGCGAGATGACGATCATGTTCTCCGACGTGCGCGGCTTCACCACGATCTCGGAAAGCTACAAGCACGATCCGCAGGGGCTGATCGCGCTGATGAACCGCTTCCTGACGCCGCTGACCGACGTCATCATCGAGCGGAAGGGCTATATCGACAAATACATGGGCGACGCCATCATGGCGTTCTGGAACGCGCCGCTCGACGATTCCGAGCACCAGGTCAACGCCTGCGAGGCCGCGATCCAGATGCTCGAGAAGATCGACGAGGTCAACAAGGAGCGCGAGCAGGAAGCCGCCGAGGGCGGCCACGTCTATATCCCGCTCAAAGTCGGCATCGGCCTCAACACCGGCATCGGCGTGGTCGGCAACATGGGCTCCGACCTCAAGAAGAACTATTCGGTGCTCGGCGACAGCGTGAACCTCGCCTCGCGCCTGGAAGGGCAGACCAAGGAATACGGCTTCCCGATCATCGTCGGTTCCAGGACGGCGCTCGCCGCCAAGGACAAGTTCGCGATCCTCGAGCTCGACTTCATCATGGTCAAGGGCAAGACCGAGCCGGAGGTGATCTACGCCATAGCCGGCCGCGAGGACGTGATGCATTCGGCCGCCTTCCAGCGCCTGCGCAACATCACCATCGAGATGCTCGGCTGCTACCGCAATCGCGACTGGCAGGGCGCGATGAACGCCATCGAGCGCGGCCGCCGCAGCGAAGACGCCGACACCCTGGAAAAGCTGTTCAAGCTGTACGAGGCGAGAATCAAGGATTTCCAGATCAATCCGCCGCCGGAGGACTGGACCGGGGCGTACGCGCTGCTGACGAAGTAGGGGGCAGGTGGGTCGCTGCCGGTGCCTCACACTCCGTCATTGCGAGCGGAGCGGAGCAATCCAGAGTGTCCCGGCGGAAGGATTCTGGATTGGTTCGCTCGCAAAACGAGTTTGACGCGCCTCTGTGGGCCAAACGTCAACTCCCGTAGGGTGGGCAAAGGCGCCTAGCCGTGCCCAGCAAGCTTTCCGGATCGAATAGAGATGGCGCGCTTCGCTTGCCCACCCTACGGCAGCTGCGTTCGCCCTCACTCCACCCCGATCGTCGTCAGGTCCTGAAACCAGTGCTGCGCCTGCACGAACTGCTTGATCTTGGGCGACAGCGCATGCGGGTTGGTGTCGTGAACGACCCAGACCAGCACGGCGTCATCCACGATGAGCGCATGCGCCTGCGCCAGCAATTCATCCTGCTTGGCGCTGTCGAAGGTCTGCTTGGCCTCGTCGATCAGCGCGTCGACCTTCGGATTCTTGTAGCCGCCCCAGTTGACGCCGACAGGCGCGATCTGGCCGGAGTGGAAGAAGCGGACGATGGCGTAGAGCGGATCGGACGTGACATAGGCGATGTTGTTGGCGGTGATGCCGGCGTTCATCTCGTCCGCCGCGCCCTTGCGCCAATGCGTGTAGAGCGTCTCGAGCTCGACCACCTTGAAGTCGATGTCGATGCCGATCTCTTTGAAACTCTGCTGCAGGAATTCGTTCATAGGCAGCGACAGCATCTGGCCGGTGCCGCCCTGCGCGATGATGAAGGTGGTCTTCAGCGGCTTTGCCTTGGAGTAGCCGGCCTCCTCGACGAGCTTCCTCGCAGCCGCCAGATCATATTTCAGCTCGAAGCTGGGCTTGCCGAACCACGGGCTGGACGGGTCGACCTGGCCCTTGGCGGGTTTGGCGAGGCCGTTCATCAGGCCGACGACCTCGTCGCGGTTGATCGCGAGGTTCAGCGCCTTGCGCAGGCGGATGTCGGTCCAGGGCGAGCCCGGCAGCACGCTGAGGTGATAATTCCAGACATGCGGCGTGACGTTGTCGACCAGCTTCATGCCGGCCGCCTTCAGCTGCGGCACGGCATCAGGCGCCGGCGTTTCGATCAGGTCCACTTGACCGGCGAGCAGCGCATTGGTGCGCGTCAGCGCTTCCGGCATCGGCACCAGCACGATCTTGTCGACCTTCGGAATGCGCTTTGTGTTCCAGTAGTCCGGATTCTTGCTGAGCTCGGCGAGCTCGCGCGGCACCAGCTTGGTCAGCTTGAACGGGCCGGTGCCGGAGGGCTGGCTCGCGAACTTGTCCCAGTCCTTGCCGAGCTTTTCATACTGCGCCGGGCTCGACACCAGGAACCACAGCATCTGATAGGGGAAGAAGGAATCCACCGTCTTGGTGGTGATCTCCACCGTGAAGTCGTCGATCCTGGCGTAGCTGGCGACGGAGGGGAGGCGGGTCTTCACCTGCGCGCTCTGCCGCTTGTCGAATTGCGGCGCCTTGTCGTTGAGCACCTTGTCCAGATTCCAGATCACCGCATCGGCGTTGAACTCGCTGCCGTCGTGAAACTTGACGCCCTTGCGAAGGCTGAAGCGCCACTTGGTCTTGTCGGCATCGTCCACTTTCCATTCGGTGGCGAGGCCCGGCACCAGCTTGCCCGGGCGGTCGGCGACGTCCATCTCCCAGGCGACCAGCGGATCGTAGATCGTGTAGGCCGTGAACTGATAAGCGCCGGCGCCGCGATCGGGCTGGCCTGTCGTCAGCGGAATGTCCGCCATCGAGATGCCATAGCGCACCACCGTTTCGGCGCGCGCCGAGATCGCGGAAACTGTCAGCGCAAGCACGGCAAGACAGGTCGATAGACGAATACGCATGGCCCAAAGCTCCAGGGAGGATCTGAGGCCAAACCTGCAATCTTGATGCCAGAATAGGCAGCGGGGCTGCTTTGTCTTCAATCGATCACAAGGACTTGTCGTCGCAGGGGCAATTTGCAGAATAAGTTTCTCCTTGGCACAGCCATTGCATACGATTGCATCAAAATTAATCATCGAAAGCCGAAGAAGGATCGAGGCGATGCTTATCAAGAACAAGAAGACACGGGCGGCGCTGATCGCGCTCTTGGCGCTTGGCAGCGCGGCCGCATGGCCGCGCGTGGCGAGTGCGGAAACTGTGCTGCGCATCGGCATGACCGCTGCCGATATTCCGCGCACCCTCGGCCAGCCCGATCAGGGTTTCGAAGGCAATCGCTTCACCGGCCTCACCATGTATGACGCGCTGACCGGCTGGGACCTGTCCTCCGCCGACAAGCCGAGCGTGGTGATCCCCGCCCTTGCCACCGAGTGGAAGGTCGACGATGCCGACAAGACCAAATGGACCTTCAAGCTGCGCCCCGGCGTCACCTTCCATGACGGCTCGCCGTTCAATGCCGACGCCGTGGTGTGGAACGTCGAGAAGGTGCTGAAGCAGGACGCGCCGCAATTCGACGCCAGCCAGGTCGGCGTCACGGCCTCGCGCATGCCGACGCTGGCCTCCGCGAAGAAGATCGACGACATGACGGTCGAGCTCACCACCAAGGAGCCCGACAGCTTCCTGCCGATCAACCTCACCAATTTGTTCATGGCGAGCCCGGCGAAGTGGCAGGCCTTCTACGACAAGGCCGAGGGCGCGGATGCCAAGGCGAAGTCGCAGGCCGCCTGGACCGCGTTCGCCAAGGACGCCTCGGGCACCGGCCCGTGGAAGATGGCGAGCTTCACCCCGCGCGAGCGGCTCGAGCTCGTCAAGAACGCGAACTATTGGGACAAGGCGCGCGTGCCCAAGGTCGACAAGATGGTGCTCCTGCCGATGCCGGAGGCGAACGCGCGCACCGCGGCGCTGCTGTCCGGACAGGTCGACTGGGTCGAGGCGCCGGCTCCGGACGCGCTGCCCGAACTCAAGCAGCGCGGCTTCAAGCTCTACGCCAACGAGCAGCCGCATGTCTGGCCGTGGCAGTTCTCGCGCGTCGAGGGCTCGCCCTGGAACGACATCCGCGTGCGCAAGGCCGCCAATCTTTGCGTCGATCGCGAAGGCCTCAAGGACGGCCTGCTCGCCGGCCTGATGGTGCCCGCGACCGGCACCTTCGAGCCCGGCCATCCCTGGCGCGGCAAGCCGGCCTTCGAGATCAAGTACGACAAGGCGGCAGCGCAGAAGCTGATGCAGGAGGCCGGCTTCGGCCCGAGCAAGAAGCTCTCGGTGAAGATCCAGACCTCGGCCTCCGGCTCGGGACAGATGCAGCCACTGCCGATGAACGAATATCTCCAGCAGGCGCTCGCCGAATGCTATTTCGACGTGAAGCTCGACGTCATCGAGTGGAACACGCTGTTCACCAACTGGCGCCGCGGCGCCAAGGATCCCAGCGCCAACGGCTCGAACGCGACCAACGTCACCTATGCGGCGATGGACCCGTTCTTCGCGCTGGTGCGCTTCCTGCAATCGGGCATGGCGCCGCCGGTCTCGAACAATTGGGGCTTCATCAACGATCCCAGGTTCGACGAGCTGGTGAAGAAGGCGCGTCAGACGTTTGACCCGGCCGCGCGCGACGCCGCGCTCGCCGAGCTGCACGCGGCTTCCGTCGATGACGCCGCCTTCCTCTACGTCGCCCACGACGTCGGCCCCCGCGCCATGAGCCCGAAGGTGACGGGCGTCGTGCAGCCGAAGAGCTGGTTCATCGACTTCTCGCTGGTGTCGATCCAGTAGGCATCTGGCGGCTTGCTCAGTGCACCCTCTCCCCTCCTGTCCGCCGAAGCCTTGGCGAAGGCGGATACGGGAGAGGGTGGCTTCGCGGCAGCGAAGCCGGGTGAGGGGTCTCTCTCCGCGGATACCCCTTTCGCGTTCGTAACTACTGTATCCGCGGATAGAACCCCTCATCCGGCGCCGTAGCCGAAGTTTCGCTTCGGCGTCGACTTAAAAAACGGCCGCCGGAGGCGGCCTATGCCACCTTCTCCCACAAGGGGAGAAGGAAGAAAGAAGACCCGTGCTCGCCTATACCGCCAGACGCATTGTCTATGTCGTCCCGATCGTCATCAGCGTGGCGCTGGTGTGCTTCCTGCTCGTGCACATCACGCCGGGCGATCCGCTGGTCGCCGTGCTTCCCGCGGACGCCTCGCAGGAGCTCGCGGCGCAGCTGCGCGCCGCCTATGGCTTCGACCGGCCGCTGCCGGTGCAGTTCGGGCTCTGGCTGCTGCGAGCCCTGCATGGTGATCTCGGCAATTCCATCGCGACGGGGCGCCCGGTGCTGGCCGAAGTCATGCGCGCGGTCGGCAACACCGTCACGCTCGCGATCGCAGCGGCGATCATCGGCTTCACCATGGGCATCCTGCTTGGCCTGATCGCCGGCTATTTCCGCGAGACGTGGATCGACAAGGTCGCGACCTCCTTTGCCATCGCCGGCGTTTCCGTGCCGCATTACTGGCTCGGCATGCTGCTCGTCATCATCTTCTCGGTCCAGCTGAACTGGCTGCCCGCGGTCGGCGCCGGCCCCAGCGGCTCGAACTCCTGGGCCTGGGACTGGGCGCACTTGAAATATCTCGTGCTGCCGGCGATCACGACATCCGTGATCCCGATGGGCATCGTCACCCGCACGGTGCGCGCGCTCACCGGCGATATCCTCAGCCAGGATTTCGTCGAGGCGCTGCGCGCAAAAGGCCTGCGCGAAACCGGCGTGTTCCGCCACGTCATCAAGAACGCCGCGCCCACCGCGCTCGCGGTGATGGGGCTCCAGCTGGGTTACATGCTTGGCGGCTCAATCCTGATCGAGACCGTATTCTCCTGGCCGGGCTCAGGCTTCCTGCTCAACTCGGCGATCTTCCAGCGCGACCTGCCGCTGCTGCAGGGCACGATCCTGATTCTGGCCCTGTTCTTCGTCTTCCTCAACCTGCTCGTCGACATCGCGCAAGCCGCGATCGACCCGCGCATCCAGCGGGGCTAGCCAATGAGCCCAGCTGTCGCCATGCAACCGGTGCGCTCCCTCCCCCGCCTGCGGGGGAGGGCTGGGGAGAGGGTGTCTCCTCTAGGGAGAACCCCCCAGAGGAAAAAACCCTCACCCGGCGCGTTGCGCCGACCTCTCCCGCAAGCGGGAGAGGTGCACTGCCTTGCGGGCTTGCATCGCTTGAAGCAATCCGCACCGGGAGCCAGTCAATGAGCGAGCTTCCGTTGTCAGCCACCGCCGATGCCGCGCTGCAGGCCGCGCCCGCCACCAAGGCACGCGGCTATTGGGCAACCGTCGGCCGCCGCATCATGCGGGACAAGGTCAGCATGGCCTGCGCGCTGGTGCTGCTGCTGATCTTCCTCTCCGCGATCCTCGCGCCATGGCTCGGCCTCGAGGACCCCTACAAGGGCTCGATGATCCGCCGCCTCCGCCATATCGGAACGGTCGGCTATCCGCTCGGTACCGACGAACTCGGCCGCGACATGCTGGCGCGGCTGATCTATGGTGGGCGGCTGTCGCTGGTGATCGGCATTTTGCCCGTGATCCTGGCCTTCTGCATCGGCACCTCGCTCGGCATCATTGCCGGCTATGTCGGCGGCAAGCTCAACACCGCGATCATGCGCACCGTGGACGTGTTCTACGCCTTCCCGTCCGTGTTGCTGGCGATCGCGATCTCCGGCGCGCTCGGGGCCGGCATCCTCAACTCCATCGTGGCGCTGACGATCGTGTTCGTGCCGCAGATCACCCGCGTCGCCGAGAGCGTCACGACGGGCGTGCGCAACATGGACTTCGTCGAAGCCGCGCGCGCCTCCGGCGCCGGCGCCTTCACCATCATGCGCGTGCATATCCTCGGCAACGTGCTGGGCGCGATCTTCGTCTATGCCACCAGCCTGATCTCGGTCTCGATGATCCTGGCGGCCGGTCTCTCCTTCCTCGGCCTTGGCACAAAACCGCCGGAGCCGGAATGGGGCCTGATGCTGAACACGCTGCGAACCGCGATCTACGTCAACCCCTGGGTCGCGGCACTCCCCGGCGCGATGATCTTCGCGGTCTCGATCTGCTTCAATCTCCTTTCGGACGGCCTGCGCAGCGCCATGGACATCAGGAACTGAAGCAATGGGAAAGATTCTGATTGCGGCAATGCCGGTACCACACCTCTCCCGTGGGGAGAGGCATAGGCCGCCTTTGGCGGCCGTTCTTAAGAACGCCGAAGCGAAGCTTCGGCTATGTTGCATCGTAAGATGCAATCCGGGTGAGGGGTTACGCTCGACCGAGTTTGCGGCGCCCCCTCACCCGGCGCTGCGCGCCGACCTCTCCCCGATGGGGAGAGGTGAAGGAGCGCGGCCATGAGCGAAACCAACACATCTGTCGAAATGCTGGAGCAGTTCGAGGACCGCGGCGGCCTCGCGCAGCCGCTGCTCCAGGTCAACGGCCTGACCAAGCATTTCCCGGTGCGCGGCGGGCTGTTCGCCGCCAAGCGCACCGTGCGTGCCGTCGACAATGTCTCCTTCTCCGTCGCCAAGGGCGAGACGGTCGGCATCGTCGGCGAGTCCGGCTGCGGCAAATCCACCACCGCGCGGCTCCTGATGCATCTGATGCCGCGCGATGACGGCGACATCATCTATGACGGCATGACCGTCGGCCAATCCTTGTCGCTGCGCGAGCTGCGCCGCGGCATGCAGATGGTGTTCCAGGACTCCTACGCCTCGCTCAATCCGCGCCTCACAATCGAGGAATCCATCGCCTTCGGCCCGAAAGTTCACGGCATGGCGGATGGCACGGCCAGGGCGCTGGCGCGCGAACTGCTCGGCAAGGTCGGCCTGCGTCCGGAAAACTTCGCCAACCGCTATCCGCACGAGATTTCCGGCGGCCAGCGCCAGCGCGTCAATATCGCCCGTGCGCTGGCGCTGTCGCCGCGGCTGGTGATCCTGGATGAAGCCGTCTCCGCGCTGGACAAGTCCGTCGAGGCGCAGGTGCTCAATCTGCTCGCCGATCTCAAGCGCGAGTTCGGCCTGACCTATCTCTTCATCAGCCACGACCTCAACGTGGTGCGCTACATCTCCGACCGCGTGCTGGTGATGTATCTCGGCGAGGTCGTCGAGCTCGGCCCGGTCGACCACGTATGGGACAGCCCCGCGCATCCCTATACGCGTGCACTGCTGGCCGCGATGCCGTCGTCCGATCCTGACAAGCGCACTGAGAAGCCGCCGATCACGGGCGATCCGCCCAATCCGATCGACCCGCCCCCGGGCTGCCGCTTCCACACCCGCTGTGCGTTTGCGGAGCCGCTCTGCGCAAATGCAGCACCAAAGCTCACGGCGGTCGATACAATGGGCCACGAGGCCGCGTGCTACATGGCGATCCCGGGTTCAGGCCATAGCCGCGCGCCCGGAGGGGAAACAGCATGACAAGACCGACACCAAAAGAGATCAAGCCGATCGCGCAAGTCGCGGGCATTCCCGTCGACGATGAGACCGCAACGCGCATATCGGGCGCCATCGGCCCCGCCTTCGAGGGCTTTGCCGCGATCGCCGGGACCTTGCCGTTCGACCTCGAGCCCGCGTCCTACGTGGTGGCGCAGTCGCAGAAGGTGTCGAAATGAACGCCGACCCTGCCCTGATGACGCTCACCGAGGTCGCGCGTGCGATCGCGATGAAGCAGCTGTCCTCGCATGAGGTGACGCGTGCGCTGCTGCACCGCATCGCGCAATGGCAGCCCCATCTCAACGCCTTCATGTCGATCGAGGCGGAGGCCGCGCTGAAGGCGGCCGAAGCCACCGACGCCGAGCTCGCCAAGGGCAATGTCCGCGGTCCGCTGCACGGCGTGCCGCTCGCGCACAAGGACATGTATTACGACGCCGGCCACGTCGCGACCTGCGGCTCGCTGATCCGCCGCGATTTCGTCCCGACCGTGTCGTCCACGGCCTTGCAGCGCCTGAAAGACGCCGGCCAGGTCCGCCTCGGCACGCTGCATCTTGCCGAATTCGCTTACGGCCCGACCGGGCACAACGCCCATTACGGCCCGGTGCGCAATCCCTGGAACGTCGCGCACATCACCGGCGGCTCGTCGTCCGGGTCCGGCTCGGCGGTTGCCGCGCGCCTGACCTATGCGGCGCTCGGCTCGGACACCGGCGGCTCGATCCGCATGCCCGCGCATTTCTGCGGCGTCACTGGTCTGAAGACAACCTGGAGCCGCGTCAGCCGCGCCGGCGCAATGCCGCTGTCGCAATCGCTCGACACCGTCGGCCCGCTGGCGCGCACTGCGGAGGACTGCGCGCTGCTGCTGGCGCTGATGGCCGGTCCCGATCCCGAGGATCCGACCTGCAGCCACGCGCCGCTGTCGGACTATGTCGCCGCCACGAAGGGTTCGCTCAAAGGTCTCACGATCGGCGTGCCTGCGTCGTTCTATGTCGACGATCTCGACAGCGAGGTCGCGCGCGTGCTGGACGAGACCATCGCGGTGCTCAAGCGCGAGGGCGCCGATATCGTCAAGGTCGAGCTGCCCGACCAGCGGCAATTGTCCTCGGCCAGCCAGCTCGTGCTCGCCGCGGAAGCCGCCGCCTTCCACAAGCGCTGGATGATCGAGCGCCCTCAGGATTACGGCGCGCAGGTCCTGATGCGGCTGCAGAACGGTCTCACGGTGCCTGCCATCACTTACCTCGAGGCGATGCGCTGGCGCGGCCCGGCGCTTGCCGCGCACAATGCGGCGACCGCGGGCGTCGACGCGGTGATCGCACCGGCATCCCCAGTGCCGGCGCCGTCGATCGAGGAGAGCGATGTCGGTGGCGGACCGAACGCGCCGGCGCTGTTGCAGCGGCTGACGCTGTTCACCCGTCCGGTGAATTTTCTCGGTCTGCCGTCGCTCACTGTGCCATCCGGCTTCACCAAGAGCAGCCTGCCGGTCGGCATGCAGCTGATCGGCCGCTCCTTCGACGAAGCGACCCTGCTCACCATCGGTGCGGCCTTCCAACGCGCCACCGACTATCACGACCGGATACCCAAGCTGCCGTCATGACCAAGCTCGTCGAGATCTCAGGCCTCAACATCCGCTTCACCGGCGAGCGCACGGTCTATGCCGTGAACGATCTCAATCTCTCGCTTGGTGATGGCGAGGTGCTGGGCCTGCTCGGCGAATCCGGTTCGGGCAAGAGCGTGACCCTGCGTGCCCTGATGCGGCTGTTGCCGAAGAAGCGCACGCAGATTTCGGGCACGGTCAACGTCATGGGACAGGACGTGCTCGCCATGAACGACGAACAGCTGTCGTGCTTCCGCGGCCAGACCGTCTCGATGATCTTCCAGGAGCCCGCGCTAGCGCTTGACCCCGTCTACACCATCGGTGCGCAGATCGCCGAAAGCGTGGTACGCCACGAAGGCAAGTCTTATGAGGAGGGCAGGGCACGTGCGCTGGAGATGCTCGACGTCGTGCGCATTCCCTCGGCGAGGCGCAGGTTAGATGCCTATCCGCACGAGATGTCCGGCGGCATGCGCCAGCGCGCGATGATCGCGCTCGCGCTCGCCTGCCGGCCAAAAATCCTGCTGGCGGACGAGCCGACCACGGCGCTCGATGCCACCGTGCAGATCCAGATCCTCCTGCTGCTGCGCGAGCTGCAGCGCGAGTTCGGCATGTCCGTGATCTTCGTCACGCACGACATCGGTGTCGCGATCGAGATCTGCGACCGCGTCGCGGTGATGTATGCCGGCCAGATCGTGGAGCAGGGGAGCCTGCGGGACATCGTCCGCAGCCCCGTGCACCCCTACGCCAAGGGCCTGCTTGCCTCGACAATCCACGGCGCCAAGCGCGGCGCGCGGCTCGAGACCATCCCCGGCACCCCGCCCTCGCTGGCCGAGAAACCCCACAACTGCTCCTTCGCCCCGCGCTGCGCCGTGGCGCAGCCGCGCTGCCTCGAGCAGTTGCCGGCAAATGTCGAGGTCGGCCCCGGCCGGGCAGCCAGGTGCGTGCTGGCGGAGCCGGTGGCGGCGACGTAGTTCGTTCTCCAGCTCAAGTGCATCCCCGCGCAAAACTGCCTCCCTCCCGCCTTGTGGGAAGGGCGGGGGAGAGGGGTCGCCAAGGAAATGGTCTGACCCTCTGCGATCCTGCCGCGCGGACTGATCGAGACAGTCTCCGTTGTCACAAACCGGGCCGAGTCCTGATGGTTTAGACCGGGTTGATCCCTGCTGTTGGCGCGTCGCTCGCGGAACCCATTCAGACCCCATTCATCCCGGTTCCGGTTCCATCCGCCCGTTCACGGAGAGGGACTTCAACTTATGTACATTTCTGGCCAAAGCCTCATCGTCATCCTGTTCGTCGGCCTGGTCGCCGGCTGGCTTGCGGGCAAGGTGGTCCGCGGGAGCGGGTTCGGCATCATCGGCGACATCGTGATCGGCATCGCCGGCGCGTTCGTCGCCACCTTCCTGTTCCCGAAGCTCGGTATCCATCTTGGCGTCGGGCTGGTCTCCGAGATCATCTATTCTGCGATCGGCGCCATCATCCTGCTGCTGGTTGTCCGCCTGGTTCGGGGTGGCGGGCGGCTCTAGCCACAACCGACCTGGCGCCTCCCCGTCTTGGTAAAGGCGTCAGGTCCGCAAGAAAAAGCCGCAAGCCTGTGAGATTCCGGGCTTGCGCGCGGGGCCATCAGGGGTAGTAGATGTGGCAACCAGGGGTTTGAATTTGAATTCAACCGCGCTGACGGAGGGGGCGAGAACGCGATGTTAATCCAGGTCAATTACTCCTGAAATTGCCTTTGAAATCAGGGGGCTTGCCCCATACCCGAAAGAGATCAGACTGATGGCAGCCGTACTCGGCGTTCGCCGTTCAGAGCTTGCTGACGCGCTGCGCGCCTGTCGCACGGCGTTCGTCGGCGTCGGCCTGATGAGCTGCGTGATCAACCTGCTCTATCTGACCGGGTCGATCTTCATGCTGGAGGTCTACGACCGGGTGCTGCCGAGCCGCAGCGTTCCAACCCTGGTCGGCCTCATCATCCTCGCCAGCTTCCTCTACGTGGCGCAGGGCGTGCTCGACATGATCCGCAACCGGATCCTGGGGCGGATCGGAACCTCGCTCGATGATGCCCTCAACAAGCGCGTGTTCGACACCATCGTGCGCCTGCCGCTGCTGGTCGGGAGCCGGAACGAGGGCCTGCAGCCGCTGCGCGACCTCGACAATGTCCGCTCCTTCCTCGGCGGCATGGGCCCGAGCGCGTTCTTCGACCTGCCCTGGCTGCCGCTCTACCTCGCCATCTGCTTCGCCTTCCACGTCATGATCGGGGTGACCGCCCTGGTCGGCGCCATCATCCTGGTGGGCCTGACACTGGTCACCGAATTCTTGTCCCGCCAGCCGGCCAAAGAGGCGATGGGCCTTGCCGCGCAGCGCAACGATCTCGCCCAGTCCAGCCGCCGCAACGCCGAGGTGATGGTGGCGATGGGCATGAGCGGGCGGATGAACCAGCGCTGGAGCGAGGCCAACGAAAAATATCTCGCCGGCAATCAGCGTGCGAGCGACGTCGCCGGCGGCCTAGGGGCGGTCGCGAAAGTGCTGCGCATGATGCTGCAATCGGCGGTGCTCGCCGTCGGCGCTTATCTCGTCATTCACCAGGAGGCGACCGCGGGCATCATCATCGCCGGCTCGATCCTCTCCGCCCGCGCGCTGGCGCCGGTCGATCTCGCCATCGCGCACTGGAAGTCGTTCGTCGCGGCCCGCCAGAGCTGGCAACGGCTCACGCGCCTTCTGGAGCAGATGCCGGCGCAGACGATGCCGACCCAGTTGCAGCCGCCGACCAGCCGCCTCACGGTCGAGGGCGTCACCATGGTGCCGCCGGGCGACCAGCGCCTCATCGTGCAGGACGTCAGCTTCGCGCTCGCCGCCGGCAACGGTCTCGGCGTGATCGGGCCGAGCGGCTCCGGCAAATCCTCGCTGATCCGCGCGCTCGTCGGCGTCTGGCAGCCGGTGCGCGGCAAGGTGCGGCTCGACGGCGCGGCGCTCGATCAATGGTCGAGCGACGTGCTCGGCCGCCACATCGGCTATCTGCCGCAGGACGTCGAACTGTTCGGAGGCACCATCGCGCAGAACATCAGCCGGTTCGATCCCGAGGCCACCTCCGACGGCATCATCGCCGCCGCCAAGGAGGCCGGCGTGCACGAGATGATCATCAAGATGCGCGAGGGCTACAACACGCAGGTCGGCGAACAGGGCACGGCGCTGTCCGCTGGCCAGGCGCAGCGAGTCGCGCTGGCCCGCGCGCTCTACGGCAGCCCGTTCCTGATCGTGCTCGACGAGCCCAACTCCAATCTCGATACCGAGGGCGACGAGGCGCTGACCCGCGCCATCCGCTCGGCGCGCGAGCGCGGCGCCATCGTCATCGTGGTGGCGCATCGCCCCATCGGCGTCGAGGCGGTCGATCAGATCCTGGTGCTGCGCGATGGCCGCATGCAGGCCTTCGGCCCGAAGGAGCAGGTGCTCGCCCAGGTGCTGCAGCCGCGGGTGACGCCGCCGGCCCCGATCAAGGTCGTCAGTGAAGGCGGAGTGGCCAAATCATGAGCACGATGGCGATCGGCGGCGCGAAGCCCGCCGCCAAGAAGACCGTGCGTGATTCCATCAGGTTTCACCTGATGCTCGGTCTTGGCATCGTGCTGGTCCTCGTCGTCGGCCTAGGTGGCTGGGCGTCGACGGTGCTGATCTCGGGCGCGTTGATCGCGCCGGGCCAGATCGTGGTCGAATCCAACGTCAAGAAGGTGCAGCATCCGACCGGCGGCGTGGTCGGCGAGCTGCGCGCCCGCGACGGCGACGTGGTCAAGGCCGGCGACATCCTGGTGCGGCTCGACGACACCGTCACCAGGGCGAATCTCGCCATTGTCGTCAAGAATCTCGACGCCGCGCTGGCGCGCACGGCGCGGCTTCAGGCCGAGCAGCGCGGTCTCGACAAGATCGAGTTTCCGCAATCCCTGCTCGATCGCAGCAGCGATCCCGACGTCAAGGCGCTGCTCTCCGCCGAGAGCAAGCTGTTCGACGTCCGCGTCAACGGCCGCGCCGGCCAGAAGGCGCAGCTCCGCGAGCGCGTCCTGCAGCTCAACGAGGAGATCGAGGGCCTGTCCGCGCAGGAGACGGCCAAGGACAAGGAGATCGCGCTGGTCCAGAACGAGCTCACCGGCGTACGCGATCTCTACGACAAGCGTCTGGTGCAGATCTCGCGACTGACCCAGCTCGAGCGCGACAGTGCCCGTCTCAACGGCGAGCGCGCGCAGTACATCGCCTCGCGTGCGCAGGCCAAGGGCAAGATCACCGAGACCGAGCTCCAGATCATCCAGGTCGACAAGGACATGGTCAGCGAGGTCTCCAAGGATCTGCGCGAGACCAACGACAAGATCGGCGAGCTGATCGAGCGCAAGGTGGCCGCCGAGGACCAGCTTCGCCGCGTCGACATCCGCGCGCCCCAGGACGGCATGGTGCTGCAATCGACCGTGCACACCCTGGGCGGCGTCGTCACCGCCGGTGACACTCTGATGCTGATCGTGCCGCAGGCCGACGACCTCCAGGTCGAGGCCAAGGTCAATCCGGTCGACATCGACAAGCTCCAGATCGGCCAGAAGACGCTGCTGCGCCTGTCGGCCTTCAACCAGCGCACCACGCCCGAGCTCAACGGCGTGGTCAGCCGAGTCTCGCCCGACGTCACCACCGAGCAGCGCACCGGCCAGAGCTACTACACCATCCGCGTCTCGATGCCGCCGGAAGAGATCGCCCGTCTCGGCGACGTCAAGATCATCCCCGGCATGCCCGTGGAAGCCTTCGTCCAGACCGGCGACCGCACCATGCTGTCCTACCTGATGAAGCCGCTGCACGACCAGCTGATGCGGGCCTTCCGGGAGAAGTGACGCGCGGAAGCGCGTCGTCTTGCCTCGTCATTGCTTCGCCGCGCTCGCAATGACGACTTGGTTGTCAGTTTGCTATACTGCGATTGCAAGCAGCAACCCGGCGGTCGAACAATGCAATCCCCACCCTCCATCGCTACCAAATCCTTCTCCGATGCGTCGGCGGCCGTCGCCCGGCTCGAAGAGATCTACGAGCGTAACACAAAATTCCTGCGCGACCGGTTCGAGGCTTATGTCGGCGGCGAAGCCGTCACCACGCGGGTGCGGGCCTACTATCCCTTCGTCCGCCTCACCACCGCGACGCATGCGCGGCTGGATTCGCGGCTGTCCTACGGCTTCGTCGCCGGGCCCGGTGTGCACGAGACCAGCGTCACGCGGCCGGACCTGTTCCGCGCCTATCTGACCGAGCAGATCGGTTTGTTGATCCAGAACCATGGCGTGCCCGTGGAGATCGGCGAATCGGCCGAGCCGATCCCGATCCATTTCGCCTATCGCCGCGACATCAACATCGAGGCCGCCATCACCACCAGCGAGAACTCGTCCGTCACGCGCTCGCTGCGCGATGCGTTCGACGTGCCTGACCTCGCCACCATGGACGATGCCATCGCCAACGGCACCTTCGAGCTGCAGCCGGGCGCGCCCGAGCCGCTGTCGCTGTTTCGCGCCGCCCGCGTCGACTACTCGCTACGCCGGCTCTACCACTACACCGGCACCGATCCCGAGCATTTCCAGAACTTCGTGATCTTCACCAACTACCAGTTCTATATCGACGCCTTCGCGCAGCTCTGCCAGCAGCGGCTTCAGGCTGGCGAAGCCGGCCTCGAGGCCTTCGTCGCGCCCGGCAACGTCATCACGCACGCCGGTGGCGTGACGACGACGGGGACAGCTCCCGTGCGCACGCCGCAGATGCCGGCCTATCACCTGGTCGAACCCGATTATCGCGGCATCACGCTGATCAACATCGGCACCGGCCCGTCCAATGCGCGCAATGTCACCGACCATGTTGCGGTGCTGCGCCCGCACGCCTGGCTGATGCTCGGCCATTGCGCGGGCCTGCGCAACACGCAGCGGCTCGGCGACTACGTGCTTGCGCACGGCTATGTGCGCGAGGACCATGTGCTCGACCGCGAGCTGCCGCTCTGGGTGCCGATCCCGGCGCTTGCCGAGATGCAGGTCGCCCTCGAGGAAGCCGTCGAGGACGTCACGGGCCTCGAAGGTTTCGAGCTCAAGCGCCTGATGCGTACGGGGACCGTCGCGAGCGTCGACAACCGCAACTGGGAGATCTCGGGGCCCGAGGTAATCCGCCGCATGTCGCAGTCCCGCGCGGTGGCGCTCGACATGGAATCGGCCGCGATCGCCGCCAACGGTTACCGCTTCCGCGTTCCCTACGGCACGCTGCTGTGCGTCTCCGACAAGCCGCTGCACGGCGAGATCAAGCTCGCGGGCATGGCCAGCGAGTTCTATCGCCGTCGCGTCGGCCAGCATCTCGAAATCGGCCTGAAGGCGCTGGAGCGGCTCAAGCAGCAGGAATCGGAGCGCCTGCATTCGCGAAAGCTCCGCAGTTTTGCCGAAGTCGCGTTCCAATAGGACGGCGTCCCGTCGCTTTGCTGCTGACATGGCGGGGAATTTTCAGCATTGTAGGCGCGGGGGCCGACCGGATCTATTTCAATGCCGCTGACGCGCGACAAGATCATCGGCCATGACCTCGAACGGCTGGCCTTCCGTTTCACCATGCTGAACGATGGCGATGTCGTCGACTGCCAGATCAGCGACGCCGCCATGGACGAGCTCGCGGGCATGCAGGGCACCGAAAGCAGCGCGCGGCAGGCCCAGTTCCTGTCCCTGCGCGAGACCATCGAGCGGATCGCGTCGGACCTCTACGACGAGGCGCCGAGGGTGCAGGGCTATGTGGTGCGGATTTTCATGCGGCATCTGGGGCGGTAACTGTCGTGCCATCTTCCGTCGTCCCACCCTCCGCCGTCATGCCCCGGCTTGACCGGGGCATCCGGTACGCCGCGGCCGGTGTGGCGAGAGCGAGCTCTTCAACGCCGGCCTCTGGAATACTGGATCGCCCGGTCAAGCCGGTCGATGACAGCAGTATTGTTGCAAGACCATCTCGACCCACTGTGAAGACCACGGCAGTTCACCCCTCAAGCTTCCTCAGCAACAACTTCAACGCCGTCGCTGCAAACGCCTGCATGTTCGCAAACCGGTCATTGCTGCCGGTCTCCAGCGTCATCACCCCTGACGCAGGCCCCGCGACCGCCATGCAGCTGTGGCCGGCGGCGTCGCCGTAGCGGTTGCCGGTGGGGCCGGCGGCGCCGGTCTCGGACAGGCCCCAGTCGCTGCCAAAGCGGCTGCGCATCTGCTCGGCGAGCAGCTTTGCGTAAGGCTCAGATGAGGAACGAAAGCCCTTCATTCCTTCATCCGAAATATCCATCAGCACGCGCCTGGCATCGCGGGTGTAGACCACGGCGCCGCCGAGGTAATAGGCGGACGCGCCGGGCACCGCGAGCAGGCTGGCCGAGATCAGTCCGCCGCCGGACGATTCCGCCACCGCAATGGTCTGTTTGCGCGCGATCAGTTTCGCCGCGACCTGTTCCGCAATGCCGATGAGCTCTTTCATCCCAAGACCCCTTGTTCCTTCGCAACCGAGCTCAGCCTTCCTAGCATATGACAGCAGGCTTGGCCGAGTTGCGGGCGACGGACAGGCCTGCTTGAATGGCAGGTACAAAACGAGACATGCGAGGAAACGTGAGAAGGGAGACGTCATGGCGTCCCTGATCGCCGGCGGCATCGATTGCGACGTGCATCCGGCCGTGCCGCATCTGACCAGCCTGCTGCCGTACCTCGACGACTACTGGCGCGATCAGGTGACGACGCGCGGCATGGTCGACCTCGTATCGCAATCCTATCCGAAGAATTCGCCGATCACGGCGCGACCCGACTGGCGCCCCGAGAGCGGCAAGCCGGGCGAGAGCCTCGAGGCCATGCAGCGCCATGTGCTCGATTCCTTCCGGCTCAAGCATGCCATCTGCAATCCGCTCTATGGCGTGCAGATGGTGTTCTCCGAGGACATGCAGGCCGCGTTCTGCCGCGCGCTGAACGACTGGCTCGTGAAGGAATGGCTCGATCGCGATTCACGGCTGCGTGGTTCGATCGTGATTCCCACGCAAAGCATCGAGAAGGCCGTCGCCGAGATCGAGCGCTGCGCGCAGGACAGGCGCTTCGTGCAGGTGCTGATGCTGGTGATGGGCGACACGCCGCTCGGCAAGCGCGCGCTGTGGCCGATCTATGAAGCCGCGGAACGGCTTGGCCTGCCGATCGGCATCCACGCCGGTTCCGCCTATCACAATCCGCCGACTGCGGTGGGATGGGGCTCTTATCACATCGAGGATTATGTCGGTCAGGCCCAGGCGTTCCAGGCGCAGCTCACCAGCCTGATCGTCGAAGGCGTGTTCGCCAAATATCCGCGGCTGAAAATGGTGTTGCTGGAATCCGGCGTCTCCTGGATCGCGCCCTATCTCTGGCGGCTGCACAAGTTCTGGCGCGGGGTGCGGATGGAGACCCCGTGGGTCGATCGCGCACCGCTGGAACTTGTGCGCAGCAACATCCGCTTTTCGTTACAGCCATTTGATGCGCCGCCGGAACCCGAGACATTAATTCGCCTGTTTGAGCATATGCAGTCGGACGAATTGGTCTTATTCTCCACGGACTATCCGCACTGGCAGTTCGACGACCAGGACGCGCTGCCCGAAGGTCTGTCCCCCGATCTCGTGCGCAAGATCATGATCGACAATCCGTATGCGACCTATCCCCGCCTGACGTGAGCCCGCTGCCAAAGGAGGCAAGGCGATGAATATCCAGTTCCGCGAGAACCAAGAAGCCGCTTCCCCACTGACCGTCAAAACCGCGATCGCGGACTGCGACATCCACCCGGCACGCGCCACCCGCACCGAGCTCTATCCCTATCTCGCCAAGCGCTGGCAGCATCATCTCGAGATCTACGGCGTTCATGCCTATCAGGGCATGATGGAGGGCCCGCCCTACCCGAAGGCGCAGCCCAACGCCTCGCGCCGCGATGCCTATCCGCCCGAAGGCGGCCCGCAGGGCTCCTCGCTCGCCTTCATGCAGAAGCAATTGCTTGATCCCAACAATGTGCAGCTCGGCGTGCTCAATCCGCTCAACACCGGGCAGGGCATCCGCAATCACGAGCTCTCGGCCGCGCTGTGCTCGGCGATCAATGACTGGCAGATCGACAAATGGACCAGCAAGGACAAGCGGCTGAAAGCGTCGATCGTCGTGGGCAATGAGGACGGGCTGTCGGCCGCCGCCGAAATCCGCGAGCGCGCCGGCGACAAGAATTTTGTGCAGGTGCTCTTGCTCAGCCGCAATGTCGAGCCGCTCGGCCAGCGCCGCTACTGGCCGATCTATCAGGCCGCGGAAGAGGCCGGTCTTCCCGTCGGCGTCCACGCCTTCGGTTTCGGCGGCAACCCGATCACGCCGTCGGGCTGGCCGAGTTACTACATCGAGGAGATGGTCGGCCACTCGCAGTGCCAGCAATCGGCGCTGGCGAGCCTCGTGCTGGAGGGTGTGTTCGAGCGCTTCCCGAAGCTGAAAATGGTGATGATCGAGGCTGGCTTCGGCTGGGCGCCGTCATTGGCATGGCGGCTGGACAAGGCCTGGCAGCGGCTGCGCAGCGAGGTGCCGCACGTGAAGCGGCCGCCGTCGGAATATATCCGCGAGCAGGTGTGGTGGACGACGCAGCCGATGGAGGATCCTGAAAGCCGCGAGGATCTCTTCGACGTCATCAAATGGATCGGCTGGGACAGGTTGCTGTTCGCGACCGACTATCCGCATTGGGACTACGACGAGCCCTCGCGCGTGCTGCCGGCGGGCGTCAGCGAAGCCAACCGCGAGGCGTTCTATCTCGGCAATGCGAAGAAGCTGTACGGCATTTCCTGATGGCAAGACACGTCATTGCCGCGGTCGATGAGCTTCCGCCCGGCACGCGAAAATTCCTGGAGATCGACGGCCGGCCGATCGCGGTCTTCAACATCAGGGGCGAATATTTCGGCCTGATGAACCGCTGCCCGCATCAGGGTGCGGCATTGTGCGAGGGGCCGCTGATCGGCCTTGCGCAGTCGAGCAATCCCGGCGAGATCGAGTACACCAAGCTCGGCGAGATCATCCGTTGCCCCTGGCATGGCTGGGAGTTCGATATCCGCACGGGGCAATCCTACTGCGATCCCCGCCGCTTCCGCGTGAAGGCCTATCCGGCCCATGTCGAGCCCGGCGCAAGCGTGATGAAGGGCCCGTATGTGGCGGAGACGATTCCTGTGAAGGTCGAGAGCGATTACGTGGTGGTGGAGCTGTAGCCGCGCCGGTGGTGCGCGCCCGTTCTTACGGGGTCGGGACGAGCTACGCTCGCCCTGAGAGGATTTGCGGTGAGGGGCCTCTCTGAACACGAGCGGTCGTCGAGAGACCTGTACCCCCTCACCCGGATCGCAAGAGCGATCCGACCTCTCCCCGCAAGCGGCCCGCAATCGGGGAGAGGTGACGACAGCCCGTCAATGCCCCGCAACCGGCTCCGCCGTCGTATCGTATGTCGGCACCGCCTTACCACCGCCGCGATACACGATCGAGGCCGCGATGATGCCGAGCAGCGCCGCGAACATCAGCCAGGCGCCGGGCGCGGCCTTGTTGCCGGTGGTGTCGATCAGCCAGGTCGAGGCGAACGGCGTGAAGGTGCCGAACAGCGCGGCGGCGAGCGCGAAGGCGAGCGAGAAGCAGGTGGTGCGCACATGCGCGGGCACGATCTCCACGAGGGCGCCGAGCATGGTGCCGCTGTACATTCCGAAATAGAACGAGAACATCATCTCGACGGCGAGCAGCTTGCCGAAGGTCGGCGCGGACACCAGCCAGGACAGCGCCGGATAGGCGGTGAGGAGCGAGAGGCTGGCGATCCCGATCAGCACCGGCTTGCGGCCGATGCGGTCGGACAGCGCGCCGCCGACTGGATTCCAGATGAAGTTGGTGACTGCCACCAGCAGCGTCACCAGCAGCGCGTCCTGCGTCGACAGCTTCAGCACCGTCTTGCCGAAGGTCGGTGTGTAGACGGTGACGAAGTAGAACGTTGTCGTGGTCAGGACCGCGATCATCATGCCGAGAATGACGATGCGCCAGTTGGCGAGCGCGGAGGCGAACACTTCGCTGGCCGTCGGGTGCTTCTTCATGGCGAGGAAGGCCGGCGTTTCCTCCAGCGTGCGCCGCAGGAAGAAGATCAAGGGAATGATCAGGCAGCCGACGAAGAACGGAATGCGCCAGCCCCAGGACGCGACGGTGTCGGCCGGCATCACCTCGGACAGGAGATAGCCGAGGATCGACGCCACGAAGATCGCGACCTGCTGGCTCGACGACTGGAACGAGGTGTAGAAGCCGCGATTGCCGGGCGTGGAGATCTCAGCGAGATACACCGACACGCCGCCGAGTTCGACTCCGGCGGAGAAGCCCTGGAGCAGGCGGCCGATCAGCACGATGACGGGCGCCGCGATGCCGATGGTCGCATAGGTCGGGCAGAACGCGATGACGACGGTGCCGAACGCCATGATGCCGAGCGTGACGATCAGGCCCTGGCGCCGGCCGATGCGGTCGATATACGCGCCGAGCACGATCGCGCCGACGGGGCGCATCAAGGCGCCGAGCCAGAACACGCCAAACGTGTTGAGCAGCGAGGCCGTCTCGTTGGTCGAGGGGAAGAACGCCTTGCCGATCGCGGCGGCGTAGAAGCCGAACAGGAAGAAATCGAACTGCTCGAGGAAATTGCCGCTGGTGGCGCGCAGGATCGCGCCGATGCGCGACTTGATCTCGGGCGGATTGGTTGAGGCGGCTGGTCCAGCCATGACGTTGCTCCCCGTGGAAAGGCGTGGCCGGACCGGAACTCATGTCACGGCTGGGCGACAGATTGGTCTGCGGCAATCTGCCCTACCCCTTCCTGCGCGGGGCGGACCGAGTCAATCCGTTTCGCCACGAAGCTGCTGATTTTCAGGCCTTATTTTGCGTTGCAGCAACCAGCCATTGGCGGAACGCGGTCAGCTTCGGCGTCTCGCGGCGGCCGTCCGGTGCGACCAGGTAGAAGCCGGCATCGGCCGGCAGCGCGATCTTGAACGGCACCACCAGCCGGCCCTTGGCGATGTCGTCCTGCACGTAGGAGGTCCGCCCCATCGCCACGCCGATGCCGTCGATCGCGGCCTGGATGGTCATGAAGATCATGTCGAAGGTGATGCCGGGGTGCTGCGCGATATTGGCCGGCAGGCCTGCCGCCGTCAGCCATAGCCGCCAGTCGTCGCTGTTGGCGTTGGAGGTGTGCAGCAGCGGATGGTTGCGCAGATCCTCGGGCCGGCGCAGCGGCTTCTCGCCGCGCAGCAGCGAGGGGCTGCACACCGGAAACAGCTCGTCGGCCATCAGCCAGTCGGCGCGCAGGCCCGGCCACTGGCCGCGGCCGTAGCGGATCGCGGCATCGACGTCATCGCGCTGGAAGTCGACGAGGCTGGTCGAGGTGGTGATGCGGACGTCGATGCCGGGATGCTGCTCCTGAAAATCGGCCAGCCGCGGCAGCAGCCATTTTGCCGCGAGCGAGGCCAGCGTCGACACCGTCAGCACCTTGTCGTCGTCCTTGCGCAGGAGACGATCGGTGGCAAGGCGCAGATCGTTGAAGGCGGCGCGCACGCCCGGCAGATAGTCACGCGCCTCCGGCGTCAGCGCCAGCGCGCGATTTTGCCGGATGAACAGGCGGATGCCGAGCTCCTCTTCGAGCCGGCGGATCTGATGGCTGATCGCGGTCTGGGTCACGTTCAACTCGCTGGCGGCCAGCGTGAAGCTGAGATGGCGCGCGGCGGCCTCGAACGCCCGCAATCCGTTCAGCGAGGGCAATCTGGCAGTCATCTGGCAGCAGGATGCATGACGTTATTTCATGCGAAAGGGTACAAATTGTCGTTTGTCGTAGCGGACTTAGAAGCAGATATTGGCGGCCAACTTAGCTCCAGGAGCTGAAAATGTCTACGTTGACTGACAATTCGATGACAAATCATCATGCAAACGGCCTGATCCATCAGATCGGCGAGACGCTCCACGTCTGGCACGAGCGCTACCGGACCCGGCGCGAGCTGACCCACTGGACTGCCCGCGACCTCCATGACGTCGGGCTGTCCTGGTCCGACATCGCCGACGAGGCCCACAAACCCTTCTGGCGGGCCTGATTGGCCGCCAGGCCGGCGCCGCCTGATCATAGGGGCGCCGGCGGTCCCTTTTCGTGAAGGGCTCGTGTCATGAGCACTCTCCGTCTCGAAGACCTGAAGCAATATTCGGACACGTTGCGCACCCCGGACGGTACCGCGCTGAACGTTCGCTTCGTCGAGCCGCGCGACACTGATGAGCTGCAGCATTATTTCCGCTCGCTCTCGACCCGCTCCCGCTACAACCGCTTCTTCGGCGCGATCAGCGAATTGCCGAAGGGCCTGCTGCACGACTTCCTCGAGGTCGGTGAGCGCGAGCGTTTCACCGTCGTCGCGACCATGATGGTCGACGGCTACGAGGCCATCGTCGCCGAGGCACGCTATGCCTTGCATGCGGAAACTGCGACGCTCGAATTCGGCCTTTCGGTCGATGACCGCTGGCAGGGCCACGGCATCGCCACCGCGCTGATGAAGAACCTCGAATGCCGCGCAGCCGCGCTTGGCGCTGAGCACATGTTCGGCGATACGCTGCGCTCCAACGAGGCGATGGTTTCGCTCGCGCGCAAATCCGGCTTCGCCTTCGTCAATCATCCTGATGACTGGAAGCTGGTGCGCTTCGACAAGGAAATCAGCGTCGCACCGAAGGAGATTCCCTGCGCGAGCTGGCGCATCGCCGCCCTTTCCCGTCAGGCCGACAGTCCCTCAGCCTCGGCCTGACACCACTGCAAGCCCGGCCTGGTCATCCAGAGCCGGGTATTTTTTTGCCTGCAGTCTCTCTCCAGCGTCATTCCGGGGCGCGCATAGCGCGACCCGCAATCCATTTCACCGGGTGTCCTGCGGCCCCATGGATTCCGGGTTCGATGCTCCGCATCGCCCCGGAATGACAGCTACTTCCCCGTGAACACCGCTTTCCGCTTCTCGATGAACGCCTGCACCGCCTCCTTGTGATCGGCGGTCGTTGTCAGCCGGACCAGCCGTTCGGCCTCATGGTCGCGGGCGGTTTCGAAGTCGAACAGCAGGGCCTCGTCGAGATTGTCCTTCATGTAGCGTAGCGCGAGGCGCGGGCCTTCGGCGAGTGATCTTGCCAGCGTGAACGCCTCATTCTGCAATTTGTCGTCGGGCACAACACGGTTGACGAGGCCGATCGCTTCGCAGCGCGCGGCATCGACGCGCTCGCCGGTGAACATCAATTCGCGCGCCCGCGCGGTGCCGACGAGGCGGGTGAGCAGCCAGGCGATGCCGTAGTCGCCGGAGAGTGCGATGCGGGCGTAGCCGGTGGCGACGAAGGCCGATTGCGCGGCGATGCGGATGTCGCAGGCCATGGCGATGGCAAGTCCGGCGCCGACCGCGGGGCCGGGCAGGGCGGCGATGGTCGGCTTGCGCACCGACACCAGCGCGCCGGTGAGCAGCCGCTGCCGCTCCTGCAGGTCGGCGATGCGGTCGTCCAGCGACATCTCCAGCTTTTTGGAGTCGCGATGCGCGCCCATGCCCTTGACGTTGCCGCCGGCGCAAAAGGCTTCGCCCGCGCCGGTGAGCAGCAGCGCGCCCACGTGCGGATCCTCGGCGCAGGTCCGGATCATGGTGCGCAGCGCCGGCGTCAGCGCGTCCGACAGCGAATTACGCGCCTCCGGCCGGTTCAGCGTGATGATCGCGACGCGGTCGCGGATGACGCAGAGAAGCTCGCTGGTGCCGGTGTCGATGGTGGTTTCGGTGGTCATGTCGCCTCACTCCCTTCGTCATTGGGAGCGAGGCGAAGCAATCCAGTCTGCTTCCGCGGAGACATTTCTGGATTGCTTCGCTTCGCTCGCAATGACAGTTGCGATTAAGTTATTGTCTCAAAACTTCTCCACCCAGGGCCGCAGCTCCAGCTCCCAGCTCCAGGCGCTGCGCGGCTGCTGCAATACATTCCAATAGCTCGCCGCGATGGCATCGGGATCGAGCATTGAATCCGGCTTGTCGGCAGGCTCGGTGCGCGCCGCGCTGCGGATGCCGCCGTCGATCACGAAATGCGCGACATGGATGCCTTGCGGCGAGAGTTCGCGCGCCAGGCTTTGCGCCAGCCCGCGCAGCGCGAACTTGCCCATCGCGAACGAGGCGGACTGGGCGTAGCCCTTGACGCTGGCGGAAGCGCCGGTGAACAGGATCGCGCCGTGCTGGTTCGGCAGCATGCGCTTGGCCGCCTGCTGCGCCACCAGGAAGCCGCCATAGGCGCTGACCGCGATGGCCTGCGCGACGTCGGCCGGGATCAGGTCGACGAACGGCCCGCGGGTGCGGCCGCTGGCATTGTAGACGACGAGATCGGGCGTGCCGATCTCGCGCTCGACCAGGCCGAACAGCCGCTCGACCTCCTCCGGCTCGGTGGCGTTGCAGGCGTAGGCCTTCGCGCCGGTCTCGCTGCAGAGCGCGCCGAGCTTCTCGATTTTTCGCGCGGCAAGTGCGACGCGGATGCCCTGGGCGGACAGCAGCCGGGCCAGAGAGGCGCTCAGGCCTTCGCCGGCACCGACGATAAGCGCGATCTTGTAGTTCGGGTGTTCCATGGCGTGATCTCTCAGGACGGGGAGCCGCTGATCTATGCATGGGTCGCGCGGACAACCAGCCAAGAACCGACGGCCCGCTGATCACAATTCCGCAGAGCGAATTGCTCCATCACGGCGATCATGCCTCCCTGACAATTTGCGGCTTTATCGCGCTTCCTGGCTGGAGCATGATCGACATCATCCAAAGCGGCAAGCGCCAAAACAGCCAAAATGTCCGCGGGATGGAAACGAAGAGGACGATCATGGTCAAGCCGGTCAGAGCGCAGCCAGGAAATGCCTCGGCCGAGCCATCCGGCCTGCTGGCACCCGACACCACCGGCATGAATTTCTATCGCGCCGATCCGGCGCTCACGGACCTGCTTCGCATCCATCTGCCGGACAATCTGTTCCGCCACATCGAGCCGCATCTCGATCGCCTCGGCGAGCTCGCCGGTGGCCGGCTCGACGAGTGCGCGCGGCTAGCCGACCGGCACACGCCGGTGCTGCATCAGCGCGACAAGTTCGGCCGCGACGTGCAGTCGATTGAATATCATCCGGCCTATCGCGAGCTGGAGAACGCCGCGTTCGGCCAGTTCGGCATCCACGCGCTCTCGATCCGCAAGGGCATCATGGGCTGGCCGGACAAATATCCCGTCGTTGCCAAGCACGCCTTCACCTTTCTGTTCAACCAGACCGAGTTTGGCATGGGCTGCCCGATCAACGTCACTGACGGCTGCGCGAAACTGCTGGCGAATTTCGGCAGCGAGGCACTGAAGTCGAAATATCTTGATGGCCTGACCTCGACCGACATGAGCAAGCTGACGCAAGGCGGCCAGTTCATGACCGAGAAGGAAGGCGGCTCCGACGTCGGCACGCTGACCACCCGCGCCGTGCAGGAGGGCGATCATTGGCGCCTCTATGGCGAGAAATGGTTCTGCTCGAATGCCGATGCGAAAGTGGTGATGCTGCTGGCGCGCCCCGAAGGCGCAGGTCCGGGCACGCGCGGCGTCGGCCTGTTCCTGATGCCGCGCTTCCTCGACGACGGCTCGCAGAACCACTACCGGATCGTGCGCCTCAAGGACAAGCTCGGCACGCGCTCTATGGCTTCGGGCGAGATCAAGCTCGAAGGCGCGATCGCCTATGCGGTCGGCAAGCTCGACCGCGGCTTCGTGCAGATGGCCGAGATGGTGAATTCCTCGCGGCTCTCCAATGGCGTCAAATCCACCGCGCTGATGCGCCGGGCCTATCATGATGCCATGACCGTGGCGAAGAATCGCGTCGTGTTTGGCCAGCGCATCATCGACCTGCCGCTCGGCCGCCGCCAGATGCTGAAGATCATGCTGCCGGTCGAGCAGGCGCTGTCGATGAGCTTTCTCACCGCCGACACGCTCGACCGCGCGGAAGCCGGCAGCCAGTCTGCCGCAGCGCTGCTGCGCATCCTGACCCCGACACTGAAATTCCGAGCCACGCGCGATGCGCGAAAAGTCTGCGGCGATGCGCTCGAGATGCGCGGCGGCATCGGCTACATTGAGGAGTTCGCCACTGCCCGGCTGTTGCGCGATGCGCATCTCGGCTCGGTCTGGGAAGGCACCGGCAACATCGTCGCGATCGATGCGCTCCGGCGCGCAGTCGGCCGCCACGGCGCGGAATCCGCGCTATCAGCCGATCTGCATGCCCGGCTCGACGACAGCGCCGCGGTGCCGCAAGCCTGGCGCGACAATCTGCGCGGCCTTGTCGATCGTGCAGTGGGCTTCGCGCGCGAGGTCGCGGGCAAGTCAGAGAACGAAGCCGATGCGCGCCGCGCAACGAGCCTGCTCTATCACGTCGGCAGCGCGGTCGCGCTCGCCTGGGAAGCACATCGCATCCACGAGATGCGCGGCGACGCGCGCCGCCTGCTGTTGTCGCGCCTCGTGATCGACCACCGCGTCTCGCCGAGCGGTCCGTTCCGGCTGACGGAAAATGCCGCGCAGGCGAAGATCGCCGCATTGCTGCTCGGCGATCGCGATGCCGGCATGAGCGAGGTTGGCGAACTGGTTCTGGCAGCGTAGGCTCTCCCTTCATCTCTCCCATTCGAGAGGTGAAGTTCCTGCAAGCAACGAAACAAAAACAACGAGGGAAACACCGATGAAGGCCGCTGTCCTCTATGAAGTCAACCAGCCGCTGGTCATCGAGGATGTCAGCCTGCCGAAGCCCGGCCCGCGCGAGGTCCTGGTCCGCACCGCTGTGGCCGGCCTCTGCCACTCCGACCTGCACTTCATGGAAGGACTCTATCCGCATCCGCTGCCGGCGGTGCTCGGGCATGAGTCTGCCGGCGTGGTCGAGCAGGTCGGCTCCGACGTGACTTACGTGAAGCCGGGCGATCACGTCGTCACTTGTCTCTCGGTATTCTGCGGCACCTGTGACAATTGCACCACCGGCCGCACCGTGCTCTGCACCGATGCGACGGTGAAGATGCTGCCGGGCGTCTCCAACCGCATGCAGTGGTCGAAGCCCGAGAAGCTGCACCAGTTTCTCAATCTTTCGTCCTTTGCCGAGCAGATGCTGGTGCACGAGAACGCGATCGTGAAGATCCGCAAGGACATGCCGCTCGATCTCGCCGCGCTGATCGGCTGCGGCGTCATCACCGGCTACGGCGCGGTGGTGAACACGGCGAAAGTGACGGCCGGCGAGACCGTGGCGGTGATCGGCTGCGGAGGGGTCGGCATGGCGGCGATCAACGGCGCGCAGATCGCGGGTGCCGGACGCATCATCGCCATCGACACCAATCCGGCAAAGCTCCAGCTCGCGACCAAGCTGGGCGCCACCGACATCATCAATCCTGCCGACGGCGACGTCGTGAAGCAGGTCCGCGACCTCACCAATGGCGGCGTGCATCACGCCTTCGAGGTGCTCGGCCGCAAGGAGACCGCGGAGCAGGCGTTCGGCATGCTCGCCGCCGGCGGCACCGCCACCATCGTCGGCATGATCCCGTTCGGCCAGAAGATCGAGCTGCACGGCTTCGATTTCCTGCGCGAGCGCAGGATCCAGGGCTCCTCGATGGGCTCCAACCATTTCCGCGTCGACATGCCGCGGCTGGTCGATTTCTATCTGCGCGGCCGGCTGCATCTGGAGGACTGGATCTCGGCCAAGCTGAAATTGTCGGAGATCAACGAGGGCTTCGCCAACATGAAGGCCGGCAAGACGCTGCGCAGCGTGATCGTGTTCGATAGTTGACGCTTCACCTCACCCCGCTCTTTGCCGGGAGAGGTGAAGAGCTCACCGCGACACGTGCGCCGACACGGCCAGCCATGTCCCGTTCTTCTTCGCCCAGCAATCGGTATACCGCCCCGTCGCCTGCTGACCGTCCGCCGTGGTGTAGCTGGTCGCGGCGTGGATGATCGCGAAGTCGCCCATGATGCGGATGATGACGTCGTACGCATGCAGGTTGCGGATCGCGATCGGCCGCGCCGTCTGCTCCAGGAAGGCGGCGCGATCGACCAGCGTCTTGTCGGGATTGGAGCAGTAGAACTCGGGGGCCAGGATCTCGTCGAAGCGCCTGACGTCGCAATTCTGAACGGAGGCGACGTAGTCGCGATTGAGCGCGGTGAGCTGTTCGAGGTCCTGGCTCATTGTGCTTCCTCCCTCTCTGTCATTCCGGGGCGCGCGGAGCGCGAACCCGGGATCGCGATGTTTACTCCGTCATTGCGCGCGCAGCGAAGATTCCATGGGGAGTGGATAGCGACCAGGTCTGAGGCCAGACTGAGGTTGCTACATCCATTCGACCTGAACTCCGTTCCGATCTGCCCAAGGCGCTTCTCCCGCTCTGGGTGTTGGAGGATGATGCGCAGTTTGGCCTAGCGCTGCAATCGATGTTTGATGGCGATTGACGTGTCTGACCGGTGGTCATCGGGTCGGCCGACAACAACGTCGGTGTCATCGCCCGGCTTGACCGGGCGATCCAGTACGTCGCGGCGGAAATGTGAACGAACTGCTGCCGCAGCGTACTGGATGCGCCGGTCAAGCCGGGGCATGACAGCCGAGTGTGGGGCCGCTACGCCGCGCCGATCAATATCCCCACCGCCAGCACGATGGCGCCGCCGAGAACGATCTGGAACACCGCCTGGAGGAACGGCGTGTCCATGTAGCGCGAGCGGATGAAGGCGATCGCCCATAATTCGAAGAACACGACGACGCAGGCGATTCCCGTCGCGATCCAGAACGCGTTGGCCCATGTGTCGGGCACCAGATACGGCGCGGTGTGGCCGAGTCCGCCGAGCGTCGTCATCGCGCCGCAGGTGACGCCGCGCAGCCAGGGCGAGCCGCGCCCCGTCAGCGAGCCGTCGTCGGACAAGGCTTCCGCAAAGCCCATGCTGATGCCGGCGCCGATCGAGGCGGCGAGGCCGACGAGAAACGTCTGCCAGTTCTGATGCGTGGCGAAGGCCGCCGCGAACAGCGGCGCCAGCGTCGAGACCGAGCCGTCCATCAGGCCGGCGAGGCCCGGCTGCACATATTGCAGCACGAACATGCGCCGGCGCGTGCGGTCCTCCTCGGCGCGCACGTCGGGCTTCAGGATCTCGTCGGTCAGCCTGGCGGCGGTGTGCTCGTGGCCCTTCTCGGCCTCGGCGAGGTCGCCGAGCAGCCGGCGCACATTGACGTCTTCGGCCTGCTCGGCGGCCTTGGCGTAGAAACGCTCGGCCTCGAGCTCCATGGTCTCGACTTCCCTTCGGATCGTGTCGAGCGGCAGGTTCTTGGTCAGCCAGATCGGCCGGCGGCGCAGAAAACCCTTCACGTCCTCGCGGCGGATCGGCGGCAGATGCTGGCCGAAGCGCTGCTCGTACATTTCCAGCAGCATGTGGCGATGGCCGCGCTCCTCCTCGGCCATCTGCTCGAACAGTTTTGCCGAGTCCGGATAGCGCTCCTTCAGATCCTCGGCGAAGGTCATGTAGATGCGGCTGTCCTCCTCCTCCGAGGAGATCGCGACCGCCAGCACCTCGCGCTCGGTCAGATCGGCAAAATTCTTCACGGCGGCCCTGTTTTTCAAGTTTAGAATTATTCTAAACTATATAATGCGCCGCCGTTTCGGGGTCAAATCAGGCCTTGCCGGCCTTTGCGAGGAAGTCGAGCAGCAGCCGGCTCACCTCGGCTGGCTGCTCCTGCTGCACCCAATGGCCGGCGCCATCGAGGAGATGGCAGCCGAGCATCTTCGTGCAGCCGCGTCCCTGCATCGCCTCGAATACGCCGGGGCGCTGATAGGTGCCCCAATCCTGCTTGCCGGAGATGAAGCAGGAGGGCACGTCGATGCTGCGACCGGCGAACAGCTGCATCTCGCTGTTGAGCATGCCCGACGTGCCGTAGCGATACCATTGCAAGCCCCCCTGGAATCCGGTGCGACCGTATTCGGCGCTGTAATAGGCAAGATCGCTGTCCGGCAGCCATTGGTTGGCGGCGATCGCGGCGGGCGACGGCATCTCCTTGGCGACCGTCTCGGCCATGGTCTCGTTCAACTCCATCACATAATAGCTCGGCAGCTTCGCCAGCTCGTCCGCCGTCCACGCCTTGAGCGGATATGGCTTGTTGTCGGTCCAGTCCGCGCTCTTGTGATGATAATACGCGCGCAGGAAATCATGCACGCCCTGCGGCGCGTGCTGCATGTCGTCGTTGGCCGGACGTGTCGAATAGTACCACTGATAATGCTTGCGCGGCCGTGGCAACCCGGCGAGCTCGCGATGCACGGGGTCTTCGGTTGGCGGCTTTGCCGGCGCATCGACCGTGTTGAATGGCAGCGGCGGCGCTCCGCCGAACGGCGCGCTCATCAGTGTCACCGAGCGAAACACGTCGGGCCGGATCAGCGCGCACCACGCCGCGACCGGGCTGCCGAAATCGTGCCCGGCGAGATCGACCTGCCTGTAGCCGAAGGCCGACACCAGAGCGAGCGCATCGCGCACGAGGTTGAGAAGAGAGAACGGCGCGAGATCGCCGTCATAGTCCGCGGTCCATCCCGTGGTGCGGCCATAGCCGCGCTGGTCCGGCGCGATCACGTGATAGCCGGCATGTGCGAGCGACGGCATCACCTTGCGCCAGGAGAAGGCGAGTTCGGGAAAGCCGTGCAGCAGCAGGATGCACGGCCGACCCCTGGTCTCGAACCCGGCTTCGAGCACATGCATGCGCAAGCCGTTGATGCCGTCGACATAGCGCGAGCGGATTCCCGCCGGGAGGGGAATGTCGGGAAGATCGGCCATCGTTTCCTCCGTGGGCGTCTCTTACCCCCGCCTGGAGAGGCCCCCCTCCAGGGGAGGATGGGAGTTCGCGGTGCAACCGCCTTACATCAAACCGCCGCACACACGAACGCGTTGCCCTTGCGCTTGATCTTCCCCACCGACGGCGACGGAAAATGCGCGGTGCAGCACAGCGTGTCGGTCTCGCAATAGCGCTCCAGGAGCTGCGGCGCGTCGTGGCCGCCCTGGCCGGATCGACGTCGAACTTGATCGACAGCTCCGGATAGAGCGTCTGCAACGGTGAGTGCATGAGGTCGCCGGAGAACACCGCGTCGTCCTTGCCGCGTCCCATCGTGACCGCGATATGTCCCGGCGTTGGCAGGATGCGGACGTGATCGCCGATCTGGTGATCATTCCCGACGAGCTCGTGCCTGTTGGCCTCGACCACCGGCAGCACGCTGTCGACGAAAGGCGGAATCTCCGTCTTCGCATTCTCGGCGGACCAGTGGTCGTATTCCTGCCTGGCGAAGACGTAGCGCGCCTTGGGGAAGGTCGGCACCCAGCGGCCGTTCTCCAGCCGCGTGTTCCAGCCGACGTGATCCACGTGCAGATGCGTGCACATCACGAAGTCGATGTCGTCGACCGAAAACCCCGCGGCGTTGAGGCCGCGCAGATAGGTGTCGTCGGTCTTCATGTTCCATTTCGGCCGATTGGGGCGCGGCTTGTCGTTGCCGATGCAGCTGTCGATCAAAACGGTGTGGTGCGGCGTCTTCACCACATAGGACTGGAAGCACAGCATCAGCACGTCGTTGTCGTCGAGTGCCTTGGCCTGCCGCATCCATGCCCGGTTCTGGGTCAGCACCTCCGGTGTCAGCCCCGGCAGCATTTCCAGCGCCGGGACGAACGAGGTTTCCTGCTCGATGACGCGATGGATGGTGAGATCGCCGACCGCGTATTTCAGGCTCATGAGAACTCCCGCGTATGTTACGCCCGAGGCGGCACCGAGATCTTCACGGAGGGCCGCTCCAGCATCTTCTGATGGAAGGCGTCGAGCTTCGGATAGGCCTTGCGCCAGCCGCAATCGGCGAAGCGGAAGTCCGCATAGCCGAGCACGCAAACGAGGCCGATCTGCGAGATGTCGAACGGGCCGTTCAGCACCTCGGGCATGTTCTCGAAGCGCGCCATGCCGGTCCAGGCCCGGTTCCAGTGATCGTCCGACCACGCCTGCCACTGCAGGCCCTGCGGCCGCACCATCTTCTCGTATCGGCACAGCAGCATGGAATCGAGCATGCCGTTGATCAGCGAATGATTGGTCTTGGCCTCCCAGCGCCGCGGCCCGTGATCCGGGATCAGGCTGCCGCCGGCGATCTCGTTGAGATATTCGACGATGACGTAGGAATCCAGGATGACGTCACCGTCATTGGTGATCAGCACCGGCAGCTTCTTCAGCGGCGTGATCTTCGAATAGTCCTCGTTGGCGGTGCCCGGCGTCACGGTCGCGGGTGTCAGCTCGATCTTGTCGATCAGCCCGAGCTCGATCGCGGCGATGCGCACCTTGCGGGCAAAGGGCGAGGCGGGGGAGAAGGTGAGCTTCATGGCGAGCATCCCAAAATGAAAGCCGTGGTTCGTCATTGCGAGGAGCGAGGCGACAAAATTGCGAAGCAATTTTGCGCTGGAGCGACGAAGCAATCCAGACTGTCTCTGTAGGACGATCTCTGGATTGCTTCGCTTCGCTCGCAATGACGGGGAGAGGGCGGAGGCTTACGCCGCGACGATCTCCTGGCGCTGCTCGCCGAGGCCCTCGATGCCGAGCGTCACGACGTCGCCGACATTGAGGAAGGTCGGCGGCTTCATGCCGAGGCCGACGCCGGGCGGGGTGCCGGTGGTGATGATGTCGCCCGGCAGCAGCGTCATGAACTGCGAGACATAGGAGACGCACTTGGCCATGGAGAAGATCATGGTCTTGGTCGAGCCGGTCTGGCGGCGCTGCCCGTTGACGTCGAGCCACATCGACAGGTTCTGCACATCCTTGATCTCGTCCTTGGTCGCGAGCCAGGGGCCGACCGGGCCGAAGGTGTCGTGCGACTTGCCCTTGGTCCACTGGCCCAGGCGCTCGATCTGGAAGGCGCGCTCGGAGACGTCGTTGCAGACGCAATAGCCGGCAACGTAGTTCAGCGCGTCGGCTTCCGAGACGTATTTGGCGCGGGTGCCGATGATGGCGGCGATCTCCACCTCCCAGTCGAGCTTGGTCGAGCCGCGCGGCTTCTCGACCGCGTCGTTCGGGCCCGAGAGCGAGGTGTTGGCCTTCATGAAGATGATCGGCTCGGTCGGGATCGCAGCGCCGGTTTCCTTGGCGTGGTCGCTGTAATTGAGCCCGATCGCGACGAATTTCGAGATGCCGGTGACCGGCGCGCCGAACCGCGGCTTGCCGGAGACGGCCGGCAGCGAGGCAGGGTCGAGAGCCGCCAGCTTCTTCAGGGACTCCGGCGAATAGGCCTCGCCCGTGAGATCCTTCACATGCGCCGACAGGTCGCGCAACTGGCCGGATTTGTCGATCAGGCCGGGCTTTTCCGCACCCTTTTCGCCATAACGTACAAGCTTCATTCTCGTTTCTCCCTGAAAGATGGACCGATCGGTTAACAGCTTCATGGAACAGCGCGGCGGGAAATTCAACCGCTCAAAACGGCGTGCATTGCAGCCCTTCATTCGGCAGGGTGGGTTAGTCGAAGGCGTCACCCACCCTGCGAAGCCTACGATTCCAGCCCCACAAACCTGAACGCGTCCCCATCCCGCTTGATATGTCCGGCCGAGAAATGTCCGCCGATCACCAGCGTCGGGGTGTCGGCAAAGCGCGAGAACACCTCCTGGCGGGTCGCCGCTGATTGGGCGGGATCGGTATCGACGACCGAGCACCAGTCGAGACGAGCCATCTGGCAGGGGTGATGGGCGACGTCGCCGCTGAGCAACGCCTGTTCGCCGCTGGATTCGATCAGGACGCTCATGTGCCCGGGGCTGTGGCCGGGGGTCGGGATCACGCTGATCTCCTCGCAAATCCGGTGATCGCTCGGGATCAGTTCGACCCGCCCCGCATCGAGGACCGGCTTCACGGAATCGTTGAACACCGCGACCTTGTCCGCCTCGGCCGTATAGTCGCGCCAATAGTCGTACTCGGTCTTGCCGAACAGATAGCGTGCGTTGGGGAAGGTCGGCACCCATCTGCCATCGACCAGCTTCGTATTCCAGCCGACATGGTCGACGTGAAGATGCGTGCACAGCACCGTGTCGATGCCGTCGGGGGGAAAGCCCGCCGCGATCATGGTCTCTAGGAACGGCGTGTTGCGGTTGTTCCAGACCGGGACGCCGCGGCCCTGCTTGTCGTTGCCGAGCCCGGTGTCGACCACGATGCGGCGCGTCGGCGTCTCCACCACCAGCGAGTGGATCGACATTTTCAGCCGGCCCTCTTCGGTGGCGAAATGCGGGATCAGCCAAGGCAGCTTCTGGATCTCATCATGGGTTGCGGCCGGCAGGATGAAGCGGGTCGAACCGACCGTCTCCATTTCAGCGAGTTTCGTGATCTTGACCTTGCCGACCGTCCAGTGCATCGGGCGTCCCCCTGTTCTTGTTTGCGCCTTCACCGTCTTGGCGCCGAAAGATGCGCATTTTCGGTCAGGGAGCGCAATGGATCATCTGGCGTGACGTTGCGTTATCCGGGGAACCGGAACCCGCGCCGAGGGGAGCCCATGCCAGAGCTTGCAATTTCCGCCGAGAAAGTCGCCTTCATCATCGAGAAGGCCCGCGAATTCGACGTCAAGGAAGGGGATGCCGATCCCGATTCGGGCTCGAATCCGAGCGATGACGATGCGGTCGATGTGCTCGAGGATGACGGCTCCGATCCCGTCGCCAGCGAGCTCGGCGGCTTCATCGTTGCCCTGAACGAGGACGAGCAGGTCGACCTCGTTGCGCTGACCTGGCTCGGTAGGGGCGACGGCACGATCGATGATTGGGATGACTTACGAGCCCGCGCGGTGGAGGCGCGGTCCGAGTATCGCAAGCCCCGGCACGAAACGGTGCACTATCTGCTCGGCGAGCCGATGCTGGGCGACCTGCTCGCCGATGGTCTCGATGCCTTCGGCATCGACTGGACCGACGAGCGCCTCACCGCCGATTCCTCCGATCCCAGCGAACGGGACGAGGACGAGCCGACGAAGCGGCGGTGATCTTGTTTACCTCGCCCCGCCAGGTAGCGGGTCTCTCGCCTCTCCCCGCTTGCGGGAAGAGGCCGGATTGCATCGAAGATGCAATCCGGGTGAGGGGGAGTCTCCGCGAGTCCGATTGCCACCGTCTTTGCGGAGAGAGCCCCTGACCCAACCCTCTCAGCGCGAGCGAAGCTCGTCGCGGCCCCGTAAGAACGGGGAGAGGGAGAGGACCAGTTACAGCGTCCCCGGGAACGCGCCGCCATCGAGCAGGATGTTCTGCCCCGTGATGAAGCCCGCCTTGGCGCCGCAGAGGAAGGCGCAGGCATAGCCGAACTCGTCGGGCTGGCCGAAGCGTCCCGCGGGATTGAGCTTGGCGCGCTCGGCAAGGATCTGCTCGGGCGTCGTGCCGCGCTTGTCGGCCTCGGCCTTCGCGGTGCCGGTCAGGCGATCGGTCTCGAACGGGCCCGGCAACAGGCCGTTGATGGTGACGTTGTTGATCACTGTCTTGCGCGACAGGCCGGCGATGAAGCCGGTGAGGCCGGCACGCGCGCCGTTGGAGAGGCCGAGGATGTCGATCGGCGCCTTCACCGCGGCCGAGGTGATGTTGACGATGCGGCCGAACTTGCGCGCCATCATGCCGTCCACGGTCGCCTTGATCAGCTCGATCGGGGTCAGCATGTTGGCGTCGATCGCCTTGATCCAGTCGTCTCGGGTCCAGTTGCGGAAATCCCCGGGCGGCGGGCCGCCGGCATTGTTGATGAGGATGTCCGGATCGGAGCAGGCCTTCAGCACGGCTTCGCGCCCCGCCGGCGTCGTGATGTCGCCGACGATCTCGGTGACCGTCACATCAGGATAGGCCTTCCGGATCTCGTCGGCCGTCTTCTTCAGCGCTTCGGCGCCGCGCGCCGTCAGCGTGACGTGAACGCCGGCTTCCGCCAGCGAAATGGCACAGGCGCGGCCGAGGCCCTTGCTGGATGCGCAGACGATGGCGCGGCGACCTTTGATCCCAAGATCCACTGTTTCACTCCCGAAAATAGCAGGCTGGTTTTGGACTGGCCGCACTCTAGCCAATCGTAGTGTCGCTGATAAGGGATCGGCCCGCGTCAAAATGCATGCGCGCCGGCGCAAGCGATGCAAATGCGCCTGATCAGATCCGCCGCTCCTGCTTCAGGCGGTCGATCACGGACGCCGCCTCCGGCGGCAGTGACTTGACTCCCATCTGGCCGACCGTGGAGAACAACGGCCGCAGATGCGAGCCGGCGAGGAATGGCGGCTGGTGGTTGGCGGGCACGATCCGGTCGAACACCAGCACCAAGGTGGTGGCGACGAGGCCGACCCTGACCGCTCCGAGGGCGGCCCCGCCGAGCCGGTCGCCGATGCCGGCCTCACCGATGGTGTCGTTCAGCGCGATGCGGCCGATATGGCCGAACAGCATGCCGACGACGACGAAGATGCCGAAGAACCAGATCCAGTTCTGCAGCAGCGGCGCGTTCGGATTGCCTGCGATCTGCGGCGCGATCAGCGGCATCAGCGCGACCGCGATCGGCGCGGCGAGCAGATAGGCGAGAATGGTCATGACGCTGCGCAGCAGGCCGGTCCTGAAACCGAGGCCCACCGCAACGGCGAACGCGGCGTAAACGGCAAGATCGAAACTGTTCATGAGCACAACCCAGGATAGATAGAACGAATGAACGCCGGGCCGGTCGTTCCGGTTTCAGATCGTTAAAATCGTCTGTATTGATGGCTGCAAAAGACCAGGGGCACGCTCGAGGACATCGTCATGCCAGGCCTATTCGACGTCAGTAAGGAAACCATCCTCGTCACGGGCGCCAGCCAGGGGCTGGGGCGGCAGTTTGCCCGGGTGCTGGCGGCGCATGGCGCCGCCGTCGCGCTCGCCGTCACCGACACTGCCTCGATCGCGAAGGCCGTCGATGCGGCGGAAGCCGCGCTCGGTCCGGTCACGGTGCTGATCAACAATGCCGGCATCGCCATCGAGAAGCTCGCGACCGAGCAGACCGAGGCCGATTGGGATTCCGTGATCGGCGCCAATCTCAAGGGCGCCTATTTCCTTGCGACCGAAATCGCCCGCCGCATGATCGCGCGCAAGCAGGACGGAAACATCGTCAACATCGCCTCCGTGCTCGGCACCGGCGTGCTCAAAGCGGTCTCGCCTTACGCGATCTCCAAGGCCGGCATCATCCAGGCGACGAAAGCGATGGCGCTGGAGCTTGCGGGACAAAACATTCGCATCAACGCGCTCGCGCCCGGCTATATCGACACCGAGATGAACCACGCCTTCTGGTCGACGCCCGCGGGCGAGCGATTGACAAAGCGCATCCCCCAGCGCCGCGTCGGCGCCGAGTCCGATCTCGACGGCGCGATCCTGCTGCTGGCATCGAAGGCGTCGCGATATATGACGGGGAGCGTGGTGACGGTGGACGGCGGGTTCCTGCTGAATTGAGACTCCCTTCGCCTCTCCCCGCATGCGGGGAGAGGCCGGAATTTGCGTGAGCAAATTCCGGGTGAGGGGAGCCTCCGCGTGAGGGGAGCCTCCGCGTCTCCAGATGTTGACACAGGTACAGCTCCATCCACATCGTCATTGCGAGCGCAGCGAAGCAATCCAGGCTGTAGCCGCGGAGGGTCTCTGGGTCGCTTCGCTGCGCTCGAACTGACGCGTCGTTCGCCCGTTACGACATCAACCGCATCAACTTCTCCAGCCGCGCGATCTTGCCGCCATAGGGCGGATAGAGATCGGCGAGGCGGTTGAACTTCGAGCGGTAGAACACCGGCTTCAGCTTGCTGAACGTGCGAAAACCCCATTCGCCGTGATAGACGCCGCTGCCGGATGCGCCGACGCCGCCCATCGGCTGGTTGATTTGTGCGAAGTGAAACAGGCAGTCGTTGACGGTGACGCCGCCGGAGATGGTGCGCGCCAGCACCTCGTCGCGGGCCACGCGGTCCCTGCCGAACCAGTACAGCGCGAGCGGCCGCTCGCGCGCGTTGACGAAGGCGATCGCCTCATTTGAATCGCGAGTGTCCAGCACCGGCAGCACCGGGCCGAAGATCTCCTCCTGCATCACCGCCATGGCTTCGGTCGCACCGAGGATCAGCGTCGGCGGGAATTTGCGGTGCGCCTTCCAGTTCGGATCGTCCGCCTTCGCCAGCGCGTGGTCCATGACCTTCTTCCTCAAAAGGCGTTTGCCCCGATTTTTGTTGCTGCAAGCTGGCGCTTTGCGGAACTTCTGGCAAGTCCGGGGCAAATCGACCGGAATCCGGTCCCTCTACCTGTCATAAAGTCGAAAAAAACGTCCGCGCAGCCCTTTCCAAAGGCAGCCCGCCTTGATACATACCCCCCGCACCCGACGGGCTTTGCCCCGGGTAGCCTTCCAAGGAAGCCTTTGGGACGGAAGAGAAAAGCCACGCGAACAGCGCCGGCCCTCATCCACCGTCCCCGGCTTTTCGACGAAGGCAAAGCGACGGTTTAACGCGGGGTGGAGCAGCCCGGTAGCTCGTCAGGCTCATAACCTGAAGGTCATAGGTTCAAATCCTATCCCCGCAACCAAATTCGGATTTTACCGGATCCGATACGAAAACGGCCCGCTCGATGCGGGCCGTTTTTGTTTTTGGAGCCGCCTCAGTCGCGCAGAGCCGCTCGACCAAATCGGCTTTCCCGGATGTCACCGCAATAGCTATACCGTCGCCATTGCCCCTGCCGTCCTACCTTCCATCAAGTGAGCTATCCGATGATCGAGGTCGAGCTTGTCAACGTGTTCACTCAGTTGCGGCAGGGCGGCAATCCCTGTCCCATTGTCATCGATGCATCGAACCTTCCTGCTGCGGGGATGCAGTCGGTAGCTCAGCATTTTAAGCACGAGTCGGGCTTCGTTCTGCCGACGGCAGGCCCGTCGGCTGCCTGCTCGGAGGTTCTGTGGCGGCCGTGGAGTCGCATGTCTTGCAGCTCTGAGCAAACGAGGGCCGCGGCCGGTTGACACATCACTTCGCGCCGCGATCGCGATCGCCTCAGTGGCGCGCGGCCGCTGCAGCAGAAGGCCGGGGCGACGCTGAACGAGATGCTCGCCCGCGGCGACGCGCTGACCTGACCTTCGGCGTTCAACGGTTTGGCGTGCGATCATACCGCCACACCGTTATTTTCGCTCGAGGAGCGTCTTTTATTTCATAATCAAATCAATGGTTTATTCTTAAGAATCTACTGTGCATGGGGTTGTTTTCGATATTTTCGTCAGCCGGTCGCCGCTTCGGCGCGGTCCGGCGGTGGCCGGCGCCGTCGCGGGCGAACAAAGTCCCTTGCGCGGACACAGAGGTCGGCTACCGTGGGCGGGCAGCTGTCCATCGGGTCAGGGTGACCTTTTGATTTGCATTTTTTAGCATTCCATTTCGCCGGCGCCGCCACGGCGCGACGCCCACCGGAAGAGGGGGGCCATGATTACAAAGGACCAGTCAGCACTCCATGCGCCGATCGAGCGCGACCTGCGGCTCGATCTGTTCCGTGGCATCGGGTTGTGGATGATCTTCCTCGACCACATCCCGCACGACGTCGTGGCCTGGCTGACCTTGCGCAATTACGGCTTCAGCGATGCCGCTGAGTTCTTTGTCTTCATCTCCGGCTACCTGGTCGGCTGGATCTACGGGCCGATCGTCGCGGGCGGCTGGTTTCTCGCCGCGCTCAAGCGGTTGTGGCGGCGGGCGGCCGAACTGTATGTCGCCCACATCATGCTGTTCCTGCTGTTCACCGCGCAGATCGCGCGCACCGTGCGACGCTTCGACAATCCGATGTACGAGCACGAGTTCAACGTGTTCAATTTCCTGTCGCATCCGGACGAGTTGATCGGCCAGGCGATCCTTCTGAAATACAAGCCGGTCAATCTCGACGTGCTGCCGCTCTACATCACGCTGGTGTTGGCCTCACCCTTCATCGTCTGGTTTCTGGTGCGCCGGCCCAACCTGACGCTCGCCGGCTCCGTCGTGCTCTATGTGCTGTCGCGCTGGTTCGACTGGAACATCGCCTCCTATCCGCCCGGCACGAAATGGTACTTCAATCCGTTCTGCTGGCAGCTGATGTTCGTGTTCGCAGCCTGGTGCGGTATCGGCCAGATCGAGACGATTGCGAAATGGGTCTGGTCCAGGACGACGATGGCGCTCGCGGCGGCGTGGCTGGTGTTCGCGCTGCTGATCGTGATGACCTGGCACATCCACGCGCTCGAGGCCCTGATCCCGAAATGGATGATCAAGCTGATCTACCCGATCGACAAGACCGACCTCGACATGCTGCGGTTCACGCATTTCCTGGCGCTGGCGATCTGGGTGACCTATTTCATCTCGCGCAAATGGCGGGCGCTGCATAGATCCTGGCTGCGGCCGGTCATCCTCTGCGGCCAGCATTCGTTGCCGATTTTCTGCCTCGGTGTGTTCCTGTCGTTCTCCGCGCACTGGATCCTGACGCAATACACAAAGGGCGTCTGGGAGCAGTTCGCCGTCTCCATCGCCGGCATCGTCATCATGGTCGGCGCGGCCTGGCTGCTTGGTCGGGCCGAGCGCGTGCCGAACCTGTTCGTGAAGGTGACGGAGATCGAGCAGCCGGAGCTGGCTGCCGAGAGCGGCGCAAGCGCCACCGTCGCCCCTGCGAGCCGCTGAAGTATCGCGCCGCCTGCTTCTCACGGACAGGTCCAACGGAGAGCTCAATGTCCAGACGTTTGTTGACGATCGCCGGCACTCTCCTGTTTCTCGTCTGCGACGCAGCGGCACAGGCGCCGTCGCCCGAGGCGATGAGCGTGGCGCGCAAGCTCGTCGTCACCTTGAAGATTCCCGACCAGTATCGCGCCTTGCTGCCACAGCTTCTGCTCAAGCTGCGGCCCGTGGTCTCCCAGGACAGGCCGGAGATCGAGCGCGACTACGATGCAGTGACGGCGCCCGGCTCGGAGATCTATGCTCCGTTCGTTGCGTCCATAGTCGAGCAGATCGCGGCGCTCTATGCCCAAACTTTCACGGTGGACGAGCTGCGCCAGATCGACAGCTTCTACGCCGAACCGGCGGGCCGAAAGCTCCTGGAGAAGTCGGATGCGCTGGCGCAGGCGAGCGGGCAGATCAGCCAGGACGTCAGCCAGAAGGCCGCAGACGAATTGAAGCAGCGTCTCATCGAGGCGCTGCGTCAGAAGGGGCACAAGCTTTGAGGTTCGTCCCGGGGCGATCGGCACGAAGCTTTCGAGGGGATGACCGCCGCGGTCGGTGGCAACGGCATGAAGCCGGTAATCGATCGCTTGTTCGGCTTCGACGCATTGCCCAATGCGCTGCGGCTGATGCAGCAGGGCGGCCATTTCGGCAACATCGTGGTGGAATTTTCCTGAGGTCTGTTCGTCTCAATACTTCTTCACCGCTGCTCCGAACGCCAGCCAAAGCGCGGTCGACGCGAGGCCAAAGCTGCCGAGCAGGAGGAAGGTCGGACCGTAGCCGATCCATTGCGCGATCCAGCCGCCGAGCGCGGGACTGAGGCTGCCGCCGACACCCTGCACCGTGATCACCGCACCCTGGCCTAGATTGATGCGGCCGGTGCCGTTGAGCGAACGCGCGATCATGCCGGGGACGGCGACCGTTTGCAGTCCGGTGCCGATGCCGTCGAGCACCTGCATCGGCACGACGCCCCACCATCCCGTGACGAAGAAGGCGAGCACGCCGCGGACCGGCAAGAACATGAAGGAGACCAGGATCACCGGCCAGTAGTTGCGCTTGCCCGCGACCTGCATCGCGATGAGCGAGGTCACGATCATCACGCCTTGCGCGATCACGACAGTGGTCGCGACGAAGCTCGGTCCGTTGGCCTGTCCCTCGGCCACGGCCGCAAGCCCGTAGAGCGGCACGATCGCCGCATTGCCGAGATGGAATAGCGCCAGCGCCAGCGCCAGCACCAGAAGCGGCTTGTGCTTGAGGAGGACGGACATGCCGTCCGGAGGAGCCTTGCTGTCGTCTTCCCGGCTGCCGCGTGCAGCCCGATCATCGATCGATTTCGCCGGGATCATCAGCACGCAGGCGATCGCGATGGCGCCGAACACGGCCGCCAGCACGAACACGGAGACGTAGCCGAAGTTGTAGCCGAGATAGCCCGACAGTGCCGCGCCGACCATGTTGCCGGCGTGGTTGAAGGCCTGGTTGCGTCCGTTCAGCGCGTTGAAGCCCTTTTGCCTGGCAATGCCGAGCGTGATGCCGGTGACCGCCGGAACGATGGCGGCGCTCGCCAGCGATTGCGCGACCTGGGAGAACGTCACCGCCCAGAAATTTTGCGAAATGAGGATGATCGCGGAGGCCGCGACCACGCAGATGCCGGGAATGACGACCCACATGCGCTTGTTGCGGCTCGCATCGATGAAGCCGCCGATCGGCGTCGTGATCAGCATGCCGGCGATGTTGCCGATCGTCATGGCGGTGCCGATCAGCCCGCTCGCCCAGCCGCGCTCCTGCAGGAACACGCCAACGAAGGGGCCGATGCCGGACTGCATGTCGGCCATGAAGAAATTGACTGCAAACAGCGGCCAGGTGCGGGTTGCTGGGGGGCGCGATGTCATCGAGACGCTGAAATGTTCCTGCCGTCGAGTAGGTCTCGTGCAAAAGCCGATCGTGATGACCGGCCAATTGCGCCGGCATGGACCAGAACGTAACCTGCGATAATAGCGTTGGTTCCTAACCGCTTGCCTCGGCGGGACGATGTCGCGTCACGCCTTTCCGGCTTCTATCGGATCCTGACCATGCCCCTCTGGACTTGCGAAACCTGCGGAGCGCAATTCTCGGACAGCGGACGACCGCCCGAATGCTGTCCGATCTGCGAGGACGAGCGGCAATTCGTGAACTGGAAGGGACAGACCTTCCTGACGCGCGAGGCGCTGGCGGAAGGTCACCGCGTGGTCTGGCGCGACGATCTCGGCCTCACCGGTCTCGGGCTCGAGCCGGGCTTTGCCATCGGCCAGCGCGCGCTGCTGGTGCCGCTCAGCGACGGCTGCATGATGTGGGACTGCGTGCCGCTGGCGACGCCGGAGGCGATCGCTCATGTGCGCGCGCTCGGCGGGCTGAAGGCGATCGCGATCTCGCATCCGCATTATTATGGCGCGCTCGCCGACTGGAGCGATGCCTTCGGCGGTGTGCCGGTCTATCTGCACGCGGACGATGGCCAATGGGTGACGCGGCCACATTCAAGGATCGTGCACTGGACCGGCGATCAGCACCGCATCTCCGACGATGTTCTGCTGCTGCGCACCGGCGGCCATTTCGCCGGCGCCACCATGCTGCACTGGGCACGCGGCGCGGAGGGCAGGGGCGCGCTGCTCACCGGAGACATCGCGCAGGTGACGATGGACCGCCGCTTCGTTAGCTTCATGTACTCCTACCCGAACTACATGCCGCTCAACGCAGCCGCGGTGTGGCGGATCGCCGACGCCGTCGAGCCGCTCGCCTTCGAGCGCATTTATGGCGCCTGGTGGGGACGCAACATCGCCAGCGGCGCCAAGGCCGCGTTCGCGGCATCGGTGGCGCGATATCTCGCGACCATCGCCTGAAACCGGCGCCGCCGACCGGATTCATCTTGCTGATTTGGAATAAATGGACTAAAGGTACAGTTATTGAGCGTGGCGCGATGGCCGCATCTGCGGGCCGGCACAATCGATGCATCGGCGTTTCCGCGGCGCGTTGTGGAGCCGCGTGACCGAGGATGAGACGCAAAATGGCTGAGCGCGACTACGAGATCTTCGAGGCCGGCGACGTCGCGCTCCAGTCCGGCGCCGTCGTCCCGAGACTGAAGCTCGCCTACAAGACTTACGGCACGCTGAGTCCGGCCAGGGACAACGTCATCCTCTATCCCACGTCCTTCAGCGCGCAGCACTTTGACACCGAGTGGCTGATCGGGCGCGATGGCGTGCTTGACCCCTCGCGCTATTTCATCGTCATTCCGAATCTGTTCGGCAACGGCCTGTCATCGTCGCCATCGAATTCCGCCGCGCCGTTTCCGCAAGTCACCTATCACGACGCCATCGCCGTCCAGCATCGCCTTCTCGCCGAGCGCTTCGGCATCACCAAGCTCGCGCTGGTCTATGGCTGGTCGATGGGCGGCATGCAGGCCTATCACTGGGCGGCGCTGCATCCTGACATGGTCGAGCGCGCCGCGGTCGTCTGCGGCAGCGCGCGTTGCGCGCCCTACAACTATGTCTTCCTGGAAGGCGTAAAGGCGGCGCTGACCGGCGATCCCGCTTTCCAGCATGGCCGTTTCGTCGAAAGGCCCGTCGCCGGCTATCGTGCCATGGGGCGCGTCTATGCCGGCTGGGCGATGTCGCACGGCTTCTATCGCGACGAGCTCTGGCGCGAGGCCGGATTCACCTCGCTTGAGGATTATCTCGTCCGGGCCTGGGACCGGACCTTCGCCCGGCGCGATGCCAACGATCTGCTGTCACAGATCGGCATCTGGCAGCGCGGCGACATCAGCCGTTGCGAGGCTTTCGGCGGCGATCTCGATCGCGCGCTCGCGGCAATCACGGCGCATATGCTGCTGATTCCGGGCGCGACCGATCGCTATTTCGACGTCCGCGACAACGAGGATGAGCTCGGCAAGCTGGTCAACGCAAAGTCGGCCGTGCTGCATCCGATCCCGTCGCTGCACGGCCATCGTGCCGGCAATCCCGTCAACAATTCGCGCGACCAGGCCTTCATCAAGGCCGAGATCGCAGCGCTCCTCGCCAAGTAGCACAGGCATCCGATCATGACCGACGCGACCGTTTCAGAGCCTGGGCATCGCCTGAAGCCGCTGAGCCCGGCGATGCTGCGCGAATTGTCGGTGCGCTCGAACCTCAGGGGGGCGGCGCAAAGCCTCGGCCATTACGGCGTGATCGCGCTCGTCGGCACTCTGATCTGGTTGGTGACCTCGCGCTACGGCGCGCTCTCGGCGCTGCCGCTGATGGCAGTGCAGGGCTATGTCGTCGCCTTCCTGTTCATGGCGGTGCACGAGACCGCGCACAAGACCGCGTTCCGAAGCCGCGGCTTCAATCTCGCGGTCGGCTATCTCTCGGCCTTCATCATCGGATTGCCGTACGAATATTACTGCCTGTTCCACTGGGACCATCATCGCTACACCCAGGATCCGGAGAACGATCCCGAGCTGATCGTCGGGGTGAAGCCCACGTCGGACGCCCAACTCGCGATCGTCTATAGCGGCGTGCTCCAGGTCGCCGGCCGTCTTCGGCTGATGCTCGGCCATGCCGTCACCGGCAAGGTCGTCGTGCCCTGGATCCCCGAAAACAAGCGCGCCACCATCGTGGGCGAGGCGCGCGCCTATGTCGCGCTCTACGCACTGTTGCTCGCGCTGGCGCTGTGGTTCGCCTCAGTGCTGCTGATCTGGGTCTGGATCGTGCCGCTCGTGATCGGGCAGTTCTTCCTGCGGCCCTATCTCTATGCCGAGCACACCGGTTGCGACCGTACCCGCAGCGCCTTTCAGAACACCCGCACCACCTATACCGCCGCCATCGTCAAATGGTTCGCGTGGAACATGCCCTACCATGTCGAGCACCACGCCTACCCGTCGATTCCGTTTCACGCCCTGCCGAAGCTGAACGAGATCGTCGACGGCGAGATCGTCCATCGCGGGCGTGGTTACATCCAAACGACGCGCGAGACCTGGGCCTGGCTTCGCCGGCAGCGGCAAACCGGCTGACGAACAGCTTGCATAAACGCAAAAACTCCAGCCGCGAAGCGACCGGAGCTTTGTCGTAAGAGCGAGATATCAGTAAATCCCGTAGGCGCAGACGTTCACGACCCGGACGCGCACGCCGTGACGGGTCTGGACGACGCGCTCCTGGTAGCAATTGCTGACGCCGCTATTGACGTAGATGCCGCCATAACCCCAGCCCGGGCCCCAGCCATGACCCCAATGATGGAAGCCGTGAGCCGAAGCGGCGGTGGGCGCGAGAGCGGCAGCGCCGAGCGAGCCGGCGGCGATCAGACCAAGAGCAAGCTTACCAAACATCTTCATTCTCCAATGTGGCGCGAAGCCGTTGTTGTGTCCCTGCATCTCGGTCGGGTTGAGCCGCGAATGCGTTCACGGCGGTGCTTGAGAATCGTGTTTCAGGATTGTTTCGTCCGCTGCGGAAAGGCGCGCCGCCGTCAGGCTTTCCGCGCCGCCCCATAGCGCGCGGCCATGACCCGGGTCATCTCGGCCATCTTCTCGCGGAGGTCTGCGGGCTCCAGCACCTCGGCCTCGGGACCGAGCCGCAGCAATTCGGCTGCGGCGTGCCATGACGTCTTGCCGGTCGGCACCCGCGCGATGCGCCAGCCGTCCGCATCGGTGACATCTTCGATCTCCGTGCGCGCCTTGACGTAAGGCTGGCTCAAGGCGTCCAGCAGCTTGACGCCGAATGGCGACAGCCGGACGACCGCGACATTGGGATGCATCTCCGCTTCCAGGCGAAGTGTCGCGGCCTGCCAATATGCAGCGAGATCGAAATTGGCGGGACGCTCGAAGCGGTCGTCGAGCGCAGTACAGTCGAGCACGCGCGCGACGCGATAGGTCCGCACGCTGCCGTCGACCCGCCCGGCGAGATACCAGCTGCCGCCCTTGAGCACGAGGCCGAGCGGGGCGACACGGCGCTGCTTCTCCGAGCGCCAGCTCCGATAGCGGATTTTGATCAGCGTCCCGCGCAGCACAGCGCCCGCGACGGTGCGAAGATGGGTTGGCTCCTCCGCCTCGCCGAACCAGCCGGGCGCATCCAGGTGAAAGCGCTCCTGCATGCGGCCGGCGTCTTCGCGCAAGTTCGCGGGCAGCGCCGCCATCAGCTTGTTCTGCGCGGCGATCATTGCCGCGTCCAGCCCCAGCGCCGCCGCCGGCCCCGGAAGTCCCGCGAGGAACAGCGCGCCGGCTTCGCTCTGCGACAGGCCGTTGAGCCGGACGCGATAGCCGTCGAGCAGACGATAGCCGCCCTCCGCGCCGCGGTCGGCATAGACAGGGACGCCGGAGGCCGCGAGCGCGTCGATGTCGCGATAGATCGTGCGCACCGAGACCTCGCAGGCCTCCGCGAGCTCGGGCGCGGTGACCTGTCCCCGGGCCTGGAGAGTGGTGAGGATCGACAGCATCCGGCTCGCGCGCATGCTTTCTTAAAACATACCTGACACAGGATGTCAGGTATGGATCGGTAAAAGATGCGCCTCGCCAGACGGCACCCGAGGAGCCCCGCCATGATCGATTCGAACCGCATCACGCTGTATTATTCGCCACAGACACGCGCCACCGGCACGCGGGTGCTGCTGGAGGAATTGGGGGCGCCCTACGATCTCCATGTCCTCAACATGAAGGCCGGCGAACAGCGTCAGCCGGCCTATCTCGCCCTCAATCCGCTCGGCAAGGTGCCGGCGGTCCGCCACGGCGAGGCGCTGGTGACCGAGCAGGTGGCGATCACGATCTATCTCGCCGATCTGTTTCCGCAAGCGGGCCTCACGCCCGCGCTGAACGATCCGCTGCGCGGCCCCATATTTGCGCTGGATCGCCTATTACGGCGCCTCGTTCGAACCGGCCCTGATCGACAAGTTCATGCACCGCGAGCCGGCGCCGATCACGCAATCGCCCTATGCCGACTACGACACCATGCTCGGTGCGCTGGAGGCGCAGCTGTCGAAGTGCCCGTATCTGCTCGGAGAGCGGATGACGGCTGCGGACGTGCTGTGGGGCGTCGCCTTCAGCTGGACCATGATGTTCGGCATCGTGCCGAAGAAGGACGTGTTCGTCCGTTATGCCGAGCGCATGACCGCGCGCCCGGCATTCCAGCGCATCACTGCGGCCGATGAGGAGATGGCGGCGCAGCATGCCAAGGCGGCTGGGGTCTGAGCCGGCGCCTCAATCTCCGCTGTGGTCCCGGACAAGCGTAAGCGCGGATTGGGCGCGCTTGTCCGGGACGACGGCGGGGCGATTCAAAACCGCGGCTCACGCTTCTCCGCGAACGCCTTGATGCCTTCCTTGATCTCGTCGCCGCGCATGCTGTCGCGGTGGCGCCGGTCGGCGGCCTGCTCGTCGAGCTCGCCGCGCGCGAACTCGTTGATCGCGCGCTTCATGCCGCGCATCGCCTGCGGGGCGTTGCCGGCGAGGATATTGGCGAGCCTGTCGACCTCCTCGTCAAGCGTCTCTTCCGGCACCATGGCGGTGAGATAGCCGATGCGCAGCATCTCCGGGGCGCTGATCTTCTGCGCGGTCAAGAACAGCTTCTTGGCATTGTCGACGCCGAGCCGGGTGACGTAGCGTTTGATCCCGCTCGGGTAATAATGCAGCCCCAGTCGCGCCGCCGGCATGAACATCTCGGCGGTGTCGACGCCGATGCGGAAATCGCAGGCGAGCGCGAGGTCGGTCGAGCCGCCATAGACGCCGCCGTTGAGCCGGCAGATGGTCGGGACACCCAGGTCCTCGAGACGGTTGACGACGACTGCGAAGGCCGAGCCCGCGCTCTGCTGCTCGTTCGCGCTCACCGCGCGCTCGGCGACCGAGTTGAGGTCATAGCCGGCGGAGAACGCGCGGCCCGTGCCGGTCAGCACCAGCACGCGGATGGCGGGATCTGCCTCGACACGGTCGAACAGTTTCAGCAGTTCGCCGAGATCCTCGGCCTGGAGCCGGTTGAGATGCTTCGGTCGGTTGAGGCGGATGGTGGCGCGTGCGCCCGCGATGTCGAGCACAGGGCTTGAGGCCGCGTCGGCGGTATCCGACATTCTTGTCTCCTTTCATTTGTTCTCGAGCGCGCGCCGTTTGGCCTCGGCATCGATGGTCTCGGCGAGATCGGGATGCCGCGCCATCAGCACGCGGAAATCGACGAGGTCGAGCACCAGCAGCCGCGACACCTTCGTGGTCGAGACGTTGGCGCCCCGCATGTTGTTGCCGAGCAATGCCATCTCGCCGAAGAAGGCGCCTTCGCCGAGCTGCACCTTCTTGCCCGGCAGGTCGACCTCGACCTCGCCGGCGGCGATGAAATACATGCAGTCGCCCTGCGTGCCCTTGCGGATGATCATGGTGCGCGCCGGCAGCTCCATGGTGCGCAGCATGTGGGTGACGTCGGCGATGGCGGCAGGTCCGAGCGCGGCGAAGAACGGCACCTTGCTGACGGATTCCCAGGTCTTGAGGAAATTGTCGCGGCGGGTCTCCGCGGCAAAGCCGGTCGCCAAGATACCGGTCCAGAGGCCGAACACGCCGAGGCCGGAGATCATCACCAGCGCCGCCACGATGCGACCCAGCGGAGTGACCGGCACGACGTCGCCGTAGCCCGTCGTGGTGAGGGTTACGACCGCCCACCACAAAGCGTCCGGGACGCTGCCGAACGTCTGCGGCTGCACGTCCCGCTCCAGGAAATATTCGGCGACGGAGGCGAGGAAGACCACCATCAGGAAGATCACGAGCACGCTGACCAGCGGTCCCGATTCCAGCACCAGCACGCGGCGGAGCTGACGCAGGCCGGGAATGCCCGGCACCACCTTCAGCCCCCAGAGCACGCTGAGCAGCCAGGCCGTCTTCGGCTCGACGCCGAGAACCAGCGCGGCCGGCACGGCCAGCGCCCCGACCGCGTCGACGATGCCGGCCGAGGAGGACATGTAAAGCGCAAGGCGCCCCGTTCGCGCCATGTGGCGCAGCCGGACCACCCATTCGAACACGAAATAGACGAGACAGGCCCAGAGCAGGCCGTGGACCCAGCCGCGCGCCTCATTGGCGCGGTTATCCGTCAGCAGCACCATGCTGAGCACACCGACGCCGACGGCCACATAGGCCGCCTTGGTCATGTTGCGGCCGGCCGTGGCGGCCGCAAACTGGGCCAGAGCGGAGATCAGCGGCTTGAACATGCAGGAAGGCGGCTCGTCTTGGTTCTTGGGCCCCGGCTGGGATCCCGGCGCCAAAGTGCCCGCCCGCGCCAAGGCCGTCAACGACGGGCGCGGGCGGCAGCATCGTCGAATCGGGGAGCGAAGGCGGGGACGGCGGCCGGCCGAGTCGCTACCTGAAATGCGGCGGCTCGTCGTAGCCGCGGCGGCTGCTGAAGAACAGCAGGACCATCAGGCCGATGCCGACGATCACGGAAAATCCTGCCCCCAGGGCGAGGGCCACATAGCCTTCCGTCGGGATCGGCTCGCCTTCGACCGCCATCGCGGAATAAGCGAAATAGCCGACCGCCCCGAGCATTCCCAGGAGGAAGATCATGAGGAGGATACGCATGGTGCGTTTCTCGGGTTGTATCTGATAGCCAACGGTTGCGGATTGGGCCGGTTCCTGGCGGCCGGCCCTTGATGAGAGGGGCCCCTTCGACAGTTCCGGGCTTGGTGGCCGCGCATTGCTTATGCCGCCTCGGCGGCGGTCCGCGCGCGCCTCGTCCCTCGAGACGACCGCTCCGCGGTCTCCTCATCAGGATGAGGCTAAGCCCCACCGGTATCGTCCCTGCCGCGTACTCCGCCCTCATCCTGAGGAGCCCGCCAAAGCGGGCGTCTCGAAGGATGGCGGCAGGGAAAATCCGCCCGGCCCTCGAGGGCTGCCATCAAGCGCTCTGCGCGGTCTTCACCACCACGACATTGCTGTCGTCGTGCGAGGGCCCTGCGGCGTCGCGGCCGGTCTTGTCGGCTTCGCCGGCGTGGCGCTTGAGATAGTCGCGGCGCATGCCGATCTCGTCGCGGACGAATTCGTAGCCGAGCTTGAAGGTGTCGAGTCCGTCGGTGCTGATCGTACCGTCTCTGAGCCCGATAACGGCGCCGCGTAAGATGCCTTCCAGCTCGTCCTGCAGACATTCGAGCTGGTCCAGCGAATGGGCGTGCTCGATGCGCTCGCCGATGTCGAGAATGGCGGTCGAGAGTTCGCTGGCCTTCTCCGGCGCGATCCTCGTGATCTTGGCGTAGATCGCGGCGAAGATCGAGCCGATGACGCTGAGCGCGGCGGCGCCCAGATACATCAAGTCGCTGTACTTATCCATGAACGACTTGGTGTCGTCGTTGATGTAGTCGGCCGCACCCTGATGCGCCATCACGAAGGCGTCCTTCTCGACGGAGGCCGGCTCGATCCTGCTGGCGAAGCCGTTGTCGAGCCCGAGGGCGGACTTGTTCTCGTAGATGGTGCGTGCCAGTTCGCCCGCCGTGGTCACCGACATCCGGGATTGCGTGACCAGCAGCCATTCGAGCCCGATGGTCTCGAGATCGTCGTCGGGAATTTCCGGCGAGGCCGACAGCGTTCCTGCCGTCAGCGTCTCCTCGGAAATGCCGGGGAATTTGCGGGCCAGCGCCTTGGCTTGGTCGATCGCGTTGAGGGTGAAGCCGCCGCGTTTGGCGACCTGCTCATAGCTCTTATCCCGCACCGCTTTCGAAGCGTGGACGATGGCGATCACCGCACCGAGGCCGTTTGCCGGCGCAAACAGCTTGTCGAGCGTTGCGCCCTGCGGCGCCAGCTGGACCTTTGCGGCATCAAGCCCGTCGGGAATGTCGAGGATGCCGCGGACGAAGGCGAGAGAGGATTCGTTCTCGGCGAGGACCGCAACCTTCTTCTTCTTCAGCTCGGCGAGCGATTTGATCTTCTTGTTGCCGGGACCGAGCAGGAGCACGAGGTCGTGCTCGAGGATCGCAAGCGTGCGCGCCCGCAGCGGCACCTTGGCATCGGTGCGCAGCACGGCGAGGTCGGCCTGCCTGCGGTCGAACTGCGCGAGCGCCTTGGCGTTGTCGGGATTGTTGACGATCTTGATCCGGAAGCGGGAGGCGTTTTTTTTCATCACCGTCGCGAGCTTGGTAGCGAACAGCGCCTCTTCGCTGTTGGGGGCGCCGACGGCAAAGGTCAGCGTCTCCGAACTGTGCAGCAGGGCACGGCCGCCCCAGACGGTGGCAAGCGACAGCAGCAGGGTCAGCACGATGTAAAGCAGCACCTGCTGCTGATTGGTCTTGATCACCTTGGCACGCCGCGGCGGCGGCTCGGTCGGGGATGAGGTCGGGCCTTCAGTACTCATGGCAGCACTCTTGGCCTTATTTTTCGGCGGTGGGCGGCTCGCTCTTGTGAGCGATGCGGATGCCCCGTAATTCGTAAACGCCTGAAAAGAGAACGATATTCTCTGCCACCGATGATAGCGCGCCGATACCGGAATGCAAATTTCGAGCCGCAGGTAACCTTACTCGGCGCGGGAGCAGCGATTGGTCATCCTATCGCCAGTTAGCCACAGTTTACGATTTTCCGGTTCCCCCCGGCTGCATTCCGCCGCGGGAGATGTCATAAATTATCCGTCCCGGCGATTTGGCCGGTCCAAGAAGAAGCTGCGCTGAACGCTCCAATCTTTCTTGTCACGTCAATGAGGGCGTCAGCTTTGTCGTTTCCATCCCTGTCATCGGCGGTTCCGGTCGAAGCGCTCATTGGCTGGATGCTGTTGCTCACCTTCAAGCACATCATCGCCGATTTCGTCCTCCAGACGGCCTGGATGGCGCATGGCAAGGACCAGAAGCACGGCTGGGCCCTGCCACTGCTGGTGCATTGCCTGGTCCACCTTGCGGTGGCACTGCCGCTGATCGTGATCGTCGCGCCGAAATTCTGGTTCGTGGCCTTCATCGACTTCGTGATCCACATCACGATCGATCGCGCCAAGGGCTTCGTTTCCGCCAATTTCGGGGTCGACCTTGCGCATCCCTGGTTCTGGACCCTGATCGGCATCGACCAGGCGCTGCACCACCTGACCGGCTTCGGTCTCTCCATCTTCATGGCGGCGAACTGAGGGGGCCACGGCTGGCTGCTCGGCCTTCATGGTTCGAGACGCGCCGTTGAGGGTCGGGCATTTCACCAAGAGCCAGGGCCTCATCCTGAGGGCCCGCCGAAGGCGGGCGTCTCGCAGGACGGCCGCAGGGAAGCTGCCGGCCGGACCCGTCTGATTCGTGGCCAGGGCGCAAGGGAGCCCCGGGTGACTACCGCCCGGCGTGGTTAACCTTTCATTAGAGAATTGCGCTGCATCTTCCCGACACGAGGGAGAACTGCAATGTTTTCAAGCCGCGACGCCTTTGAAAGCGATTTCTGCCCGGTTCGCGACGAGCTCCTTGGCGAGATGTATCGCGCCAGCGAGAGTGGCCTGCCGAGGCTGGTTGAGAGTGTTTCCCCTGACGCGCGCGCCAGGCTGGCGCTGTTCTGCTACCGACGCAGCCATCTGCACTCGCTGGCGGTCGCGATCGCAGCGAGCTGCAGGGAGCGCGACCTGATCGACAACGGCGGCCGCGTCGGCTCGACGCTCTACGCACTCTCGCGTGAGAGATCGGTCAAATCGTCGCCATCGCTGTCGGGTGGCCGCAAGCCGATCACGCTGTCGACCAAGCCATTGTCGGTGCTCGCACCACTCGATGACGAGATCGACGACGAGATCAGCGAAGCCGTCCCGGCCTAAATCGGTTCGATCGCAGGAAGCTTGAACTTCCGCCGCGCCATCGCGCATTCGGCATCGCCCGGCATGCAGGTGCGGCACACCTCCGGTCGCACCTCATAGATGCCGCAGGCGGTCGCTTGTCCGATCTCTCCCTGCAACGCCGCGCAGCGATCGCCCTCGCAGCGCATGCCGGACTGGCGGTCGTTGACCAACACCTCCGGAATCGCCGCAAGCTCCTCGTCGCTCTCGATCGAGAAGCGCGGCCAGTTCTGCGAATAGCCGCAGCAGGCGCCGCAGCTCTGGCAGCAGCTCGACAGATCTGTCTCTTGCATCTCGCTCACGTGTCCTTCGGCGGGCCCCAGACCAGGCTCTGCCGCCATTTCGCGCGCAGCACGTCGCGCCTTTCAGGATATCTCTCGTCGAGATAGGTTGCGTCCACCACGCGGTCCGTGCGGAAGCTGCGGAAATCGCTGCGCAGCTCGCACCAGGCCGCGAGCAGGCGCACGGCTTCGAGATAGCCGACAGAGATCGGCCAGATCATGCGTTCGCTGGCCCGGCCCTGCTCGTCGCGATAGCGCAGCATGATCTTCTTGCCCTCGTGGATCTGGGTGCGCGTGCGCACCATGTCGAGGCGATCAGGCTCCCTGTTCCAGCTCGGCCGCGCCCGGCTCGCCGGCTCCAGCACGAAGGGACGCAGGCGCTCGGGGACAGTGTCGGCGATCTTGGCCATCAGGTCTTCGGCCGCGCGCGCCAGCGCCGAATCGGCATGGCCCGCAACCCATTGCGCGCCCAGCACCGCCGCCTCGATCTCGTCGGGCGTCAGCATCAAAGGCGGCAGGTCAAAACCCTTTTCCAGGATGTAGCCCATGCCCGCCTCGCCGCGGATCGGCACGCGCTGGCCGATCAGCGTCGCGATATCGCGGTAGATCGTGCGCTTGGAGGTCTCGAGCTCGGCCGCGATCGCGTCCGCCGTCAGCGGCTTACGCGTGCGCCGGAGCAGCTGGATGATCTGAAACAGCCGGTCGGCACGTCTCATGACAATTCTCTTCTCGAACGACGGATCAGAAATCGGCGCATGGCTGCTGACAGGATGTTGGCAGCAGGGGGCTTCTATACCGGGACAACACATCGACTGAAGAGGGTTTGTCCATGATCACTCCAATCCATCTCGGCCTGGCCGGTCCGCTGTGGCGGGCGCAGCAATGGCAGGACCAAATGTTGCGGGCTTGGGCGTTTGGCCGCCTCGTTTCGCTCGATCTCATGGCCGTCGATCTCCGATTTGCACTGGCAAGCGTGGTGGCACGCTCGCTGACCCAGGCCGCGGACGCGCTGGTCCGTCACTTCATGGGCCGCGCCTGGCAGGGGGCCCGTTTCGCAGAAGATATCACGGCTGCTGCCACCATGGTGGCAGCAGCCCGTCACTAGGTTCCGTCAAACTTGGCAGGTTCAGGAGAGCTTTCATGATCACGCTTTACGGCTTTGGCACCGGCTTCGGCCTGCCGGAAATCAGCCCCTTCGTCACCAAGACGGAGGTGCAGCTCAAGATGGCGGGACTGCCGTACCGGAAGGAGCGCGCGATGCCGCCCGCTTCGCCCAAGGGGCAATTGCCGTTCATCGACGATGGCGGCGAGGCTGTGGCCGATTCCACCTTCATCCGAGCCCATATCGAGCGCCGCTACGGTTTCGACTTCGACGCCGGCCTCTCCTTGGCCGAGCGCGCGCAGGCCTGGGCGTTCGAGCGGATGATCGAGCATCATGTCTATTGGGCCCTGGTCGGCGCGCGCTGGGTTGATCCGGTCAATTTCGCCAAGGGCCCTGCGCATTTCTTCGACGGCGCGCCGGAGCACAACCGCGAAAAGCTGCGCGAGGACGCACAGTTCCGCGTCGCCGAGAATTATCTGCTCTCCGGCCTCGGCCGCCATGCGCCTGATGACGACATCGACCTCGCCGTCCGCTCGCTGTTCGCACTTTCGGTGCAGCTCGGCGACAAGGCATATCTGATGGGCAACAAGCCCTGCGGCGTCGATGCGACCGCCTTCGGCGCCCTCGCAGGGATCTTGACGCCGTTCTTCGAATCCGGGCTGCGGCAGCGGGCCGAGGGATTTCCGAACCTCACGGCGTATGTCGACCGCATGATGGACAGCTACTATCCGGAGTTCGCCTGGACCCCGCTGCGGCAAGCGGCGTGAGTCTGCTGCAATGAAGCTCCTCTCGCGCTCCGAAGGAGGTCCGTTCCCTCCCCCACAAGGGGGGAGGGAACGGAGAGAGCGGTGATGTTGGCTTAATTGCTTCGACTTCGCGCTCGCTGATATTCAAGCCAAAAACAAAAGAGCCGGCCCATCGGGCCGGCTCTCGTCTTTTCGCAACCGCTGTCTGCCTTACTTCACCAGCGTGTACTTGCCGTTCTTCACGGTGAGCAGGATGCGCGAGCGCTCGTCGAGGCCGTAGCGGTCCTTTTCGGTGAAGTTGTAGACGCCCTGGCTCGCCGCCAGCTCCTTCTCCGTCAGCAAGGCCTGACGGATCGCCTCGCGGAATTCCGGAGTGCCGGGTTTTGCGGTTTTCAGCGCGGTCGGGATGACGCGCTTCAGGATCTCGAACGCATCGTAGGAATGACCGGCGAACTGGCTGCGGCTGTTCGGGCCGTATTTGGCTTCATAGGCCGTGTTGAGCGCGAGGCCGGGCTTCTTGGTGGCGGCTTCGTCCGGCTGGTCCTCGGGGTCCATGACGGGGCCTGATGCCATCAGCACGCCCTCGGCCGCTTTGCCGGCGATGCGGATGAAGTCCATGCTGGCGGCACCGTGGGTCTGGTAGATCAGGCCCTGATAGCCGCGCTCGCGCAGCTCGGTTTGCGGCAGCGCTGCCGCGGTGCCGGAGGCGCCGACCAGGATCGCGTCGGGATTGGCCGCGACGAGCTTGAGCACCTGTCCGGTCACCGACGTATCGGGACGGGCGAACCGCTCCTCGTCGACGATGGTCATGCCCATCGGCACGGCCTGGGCCTTCAAATCGTTGAACCAGAGGTCGCCGTAGGAGTCGGAATAGCCGATATAGCCGAGGGTCTTGATGCCCTTCGACTTCATGTGATCGTACAGCACCTTGCCGACGATCGGGATCGGCTGCGGCATCGCCACCGACCACTTCATGCGCTCCGGCGTGATCGGGAAGGGGGCCAGACCGAAGTGCGGAATGCCGGCTTCTTTGGCGACGTTGGAGACCGCGATCGTCGGCGGCGTCAGCGCCGAGCCCATGATGATGTCGGCCTTGGATTCGGTGACGAAGCGGCGGGCATTGGTGGTCGCGGTGGTGGGATCGCCGCCGTCGTCGAGCACGATCACCTTCAGCGGCACGCCGCCGATCTCCTTCGGCACGAATTCCAGCGCGTTGCGCTCGGGAATGCCGAGGGCGGCGCCCGGGCCGGTCGTGGTCGTGGTGATGCCGATGGTGATTTCGCTGGTCTGGGCCAGCGCGGGCAGCGCCGGCAGGGCGAGCGTCGCCGCGGCAATGGCGGCGGTCAGGTAAAAGCGTTTCATCTATTCCTCCCTTGACGTGTTTTCTCTGAAAGCAGAAATCAATCGTGAATTCAGCTCCGTCTTTTGGTGATGCGGCGATTTAGCTTCCCGTGAATTTGGCGATCATCTCCGCCGGAAACGGTGCCGATTTCAGCTTGTCGGGGTTGGCAGGATCGCGGCCGACCAGGACGCGGGTCTCGAACCCCTCGATCGCCAGCGAGTCCCCCTTGTAGACGTTGTGCTTCACCTCGAAGCTCGAGCGCTTGATGCTCTCGATCCTCGTCTCGATGGTGATCCAGTCGCCATAGGTCGAGGGGATGTAGAACTTGGCCCGCGTGTCGACCATGGGGATGCCCACCAGGCCGTATTTGCGGACCAGGTCCTGCTTGGAGAATCCTGCGACCTCGAACAGGGTCGAGGTCGAATCGTCGAACATCGCGAAATAGCGCGGGTAATAGACGATGTTGGCGGGGTCGCAATCGCCCCACTGGATCTGGACCTCGCGCCGGTTCACGAACATGCGTGGCGCCTTATTTCGGCGCCATGCGCAGCGAGCCGTCGAGGCGCACGACTTCGCCGTTCAGATATGCGTTCTCGACCATGTGCAGCGCGAGCGCGGCGAACTCGTCGGCCTGGCCGAGCCGGCGCGGGAAGGGGATCGCTGCGGCGAGCGAGTCCTGGGCTTCCTGCGGCAGGTTCGCCAGCAGCGGCGTCAGGAACAGGCCGGGCGCAATGGTCAGCACGCGCACGCCGAACTGCGCGAGCTCGCGCGCGATCGGCAGCGTCATGCCGACGATGCCGCCCTTGGAGGCCGAATAGGCCGACTGGCCGATCTGGCCGTCATAGGCGGCGACGGAGGCGGTGTTGATGATGACGCCGCGCTCGCCGGTCGCCTGCGGCTCGAGCTTGGACATCTCGGTCGCGGCGAGGCGCAGCATGTTGAAGGTGCCGATCAGGTTGACCTTGATCACCTTGTCGAAATCGGCGAGTGCCATCGGGCCGTCGCGGCCGACGACGCGCTTGGCAACGCCGATGCCGGCGCAATTGACCAGCACGCGGGCCGGGCCATGGGCCTTGGTCGCCTGCGCGATCGCAGCTTCGGCCGAAGCGGCGTCGGAGACGTCGCAGGTCACGGCCACGCCCTTGATCTCGGCGGCAACGGTTTCCGCAAGCTTGGCATTGAGGTCGCAGACCGCGACCCTGGCGCCCTGCGCCGCCAGTTTTCGCGCGGTGGCAGCGCCAAGTCCTGATGCGCCGCCGGTGACAATGGCTGCCTGATCCTTCAACAACATGGCGTTCTCCTTTGGCGATTTTAATTCAGACGCGATCGTATCCGAGCGCTCGGTGCGCTCCCTCGCCCCGCTTGCGGGGAGAGGTGAAGAATAGAGCCGACTGGTTCATTCCCATTGTCATATTAGCCGACCGATATCACACGGTCCGACGGATTGGCAGCATAGAGCTCGTCGATCAATGCGGTGCGATGTTCCAGCACCGCGCGCTGGTTGATCGAGCCCTTGTCGGTGACCTCGCCCTTGTCGATCGAGAGCGGCGTGTCCATCAGGATCGCCCGCGTGATCCGCGTCGAGGATCCCGTGGCCTGGCTGAGGAAACGGGTCAGGCGCTCGCGGAAAGCCTCGCGCACCAGCCGGTCGCGCGTGGCGACGACGAGATCGTCCGCCGGCAGCGTCGGGTTGATCAGGCGGCAACCGTCGAGATCGAGCACGACCAGCGCGGAGATCTCGTCGCGGTTGATGCCGGCGATGACGACGTCGCGCACCAGCGGCGCGCAGGCCGCGGTGAGGCGCGCGCGCAGGGGGCCGACGCTGACCCAGGTGCCGCTGGCGAGCTTGAAATCTTCGCTGACGCGGCCGTCGAAATCGAAGCCGGCGTTGAAATCGTCAGGGTCGGCCGGCTTGAGCGCATCGCCCATCTTGTAAAATCCTTCCTCGTCGAAGGATTTTGCGGTGATGTCGGGTTGGCGCCAGTAACCGGGCATCACGTTCGGCCCCTTGGCGCGGACCTCCAGCTTGCCGTTGTTCGGCACCAGCTTGGCGTCATTACCGGACACGGGCAGGCCGACATGGCCGGAGCGGCTGGTGCGCGGATTGACCGACATGAAGAACGGCGCCGTCTCGGTCGCACCCAGGCCGGTCAACATCGGCACGCGATAGCCCTTTTCCTTTACCGCGAGCTCGTCGAGGCTGTTCCAGACGAACGGCGACAGCGCGGCGCCCGAGAAGAACATCGCGTGCAGCCGGTCGAAGAACTTTGCGCGCAGGCCCTGGTCGTCGCGCAAATAGGGCAGCAGCGATTCATAGCCCTTGGGCACGTTGAAATAGACCGTCGGCGAAATCTCCCGGAGATTGCGCACCGTCTCCTCGATCCCGCCGGGCACCGGCTTGCCGGCGTCCAGATACATCGAGCCGCCATTGTAGAGCGTCAGGCCGATATTGTGATTGCCGCCAAAGGTGTGATTCCACGGCAGCCAGTCGATGATGACGGGCGGCTCGTCCTTGAGGAAGGCGAGCGTCTCGCGCAACATCACCTGGTTGGCGCAGATCATGCGCTGGGTGTTGATGACGGCCTTGGGATTGCCGGTCGAGCCCGACGTCAGCAGGAATTTTGCGATCGTGTCGGGGCCGATCTTGCCGTGGACCGCGTCGAGATCGCCGCGGATCGGCGTCGCCATGAGGTCTGCGAGCAGGGTGACGTCGCGGCCCGGCACGGCGCCCCATGAGGCCGCGATCTCGGTGCCGAGCGAGACATTGGCCGCGAGCGCGTCGGCGAACTTGTCGGCGTCCTCGGCGAAGACGAGGCCCGGCGTCAGCAGCTTCATCAGGTAGGACAGCTTGCCGTAATCCTTCGAGACCAGCGAATAGGCCGGTGACACCGGGCAGAACGGAATGCCGGCATAAAACGCGCCGAAGGCCAGCAGCGCATGGTCGATCGAGTTGCCGGAGAGAATGACGACCGGACGCTCGGCCGACAGGCCGCGCGCGATCAGGCTCGATGCAATATGCCGGCTCGCGGTGAGCAGCTCGGCATAGGTGATCTTGCGCCAGCCGCGGCCGCCTTCGCGCTCGGCCATGAAGACGCGGTCCGGCGTCGTCGTCGCCCAGTGGTGCAGGCGGTCGGTGATGCGGTCCGGATAGTCGCCGAGCGGGTGCTTGGGCCTGAGGTAAATCGTGCCGTCGTCGCTCCGCTCGACATTGACGACGGGATCGCCGAACGAAATGGGCCGCAGCGGAGAAGTGCTCGCGCCGCGCTCCATGCTGGAAGAGGACGGCTGCGCGCTCATGACTTGGGTTTCACCTTCGCGGTCTTGTGCTCGAGGAATTCGCGGATCCTGCGCTTTGCCTCTTTATCGCTCTGCGCGACGGTGGCCATCAGCGATTCCATCAACAGGCCCGTTTGCGGGTTGGCTTCCGCGATCATGGGCAGCGCCTGGAGCACGGCGAAATTCGTGAGCGGCGCGTTGGAGGCGATCTTGGTCGCAAGCTCGAGCGCCTTGCCGAGCCCGTTGGCGGCCTCCGTGACATATTGCGCGAAGCCGTAGGATGCGCCTTCGGTCGCGCTGTAGACGCGGCCCGTCAGCATCATGTCCATCATCCTGGCGACGCCGATCAGCCGCGGCAGCCGCACCGAGCCGCCGCCGCCGACGAAGATGCCGCGCTGGCCCTCCGGCAGCGCGAAATAGGTCGAGGGCTCGGCGACGCGGATATGCGCCGCGCAGGCAAGCTCCAGCCCGCCGCCGATCACGGCGCCCCTGAGTGCCGCGATCACGGGCACGCGGCTGTACTGGATACGGTCGAACACCCGGTGCCACATCTGGGAATGCAGCAGCCCGCCGGTGGCGTCATGCTCGGTCAGCTCGGACAGGTCGAGGCCTGAGGAGAAATGGTCGCCGATGCCGTGGATGACCACCGCGCCGATGTCCTCGGGCAGCGAGGCAAAACACTCGCCGATTTCCAGGATGATGCCGTCATTGAGCGCATTGCGCTTGGCCGGCCGGTTCAGCCCCACGGTCAGAACCCGGTCCGCCCGCTCGATCCTCAAAAGCCCGGAGGCACCCGCGCCAGCGGTCTCGGCGTTTCCCTGTGTCATTTGCGTCCTTGTCAGAATAGTTATGTTGTATAACGAATTTTGGCAGAGTCAAGGTCTCACCCGCCCCTTGAGGGGGCGGGTCGCTCGCGCTTCAGCGCGAGCGGGGCGGGGTGACAGTCCCTCAACGCCAACGGTGTCTGCGGTGAGATCACCCCCCGCGCGCCTTCCGCTGCGCTCCTCAGCGGAGGGTAAAAAAAGACAGTCCCTCACACCACCTGATGCACGTCGATCACCACGCGGTCCGCATGGCGCGCGGCCGAGCCGACGAAAATGTGCTCCATCAGCCAGCGATACGTCTTGTGCCCGGTTTCAAACTTCGGCACGGTGCGGAAATAGATCAGCTTAGGATCGACCGGCTCGCCGCGCTTGAGCTTCTGCAGGAGTTCGACGGGCCCGAAGCGCATGCCCTTGTTCTCGATATAGACGACGGCGCCGTCGTCGGTTTCGAAGGCGTACTTGGCCTCTAAGTCGATCAGCTCGTTGGGGCGGATGGTCTGGAAGTCGGCGCCGAAGGGCAGCACTTTTCCGGTGATCGCGCCCGTCACCTCGCCGCCGATGATCGGGATGATGCGGCGGACGCCGATCCCGGTCTCGCCGGCGGTGACGACGTCCCCGATGCGCGCGGTGATGGTGAAGACGTATTTGGTTTCGAGTGTGGGGGTGGTCATCGCTCAACTCCAATCGGTCACTCCAAGCGCGGTGCCCTTCGTTCTCCCCTTGTGGGAGAAGGTGGCGCGAAGCGCCGGATGAGGGGTTGCTTCCGCAAACGCGGGGTGCATGCCGAGAGAGACCCCTCACCCGTCTCGCCGCTATTGCGGCGAGCCACCCTCTCCCACGAGGGAGAGGGAAGCGACCGCGCCGTGCGGCATTCAATCTCATCACCTCTAATGCGCCATCATCTGCATCGGCAGCCACGTCGCCAGCAGCGGGAAGGCGATCAGGATCAACAGCCGCACCAGATCCGTCGCTACGAACGGGATCACGCCCTTGAAAATGGTGGAGAACGAGACGTCCTTCACCACGCTCTTGATGACGAAGACATTCATGCCGACCGGCGGGTGGATCAGGCCGAGCTCGACTGTCATGACGATGATGACGCCGAACCAGATCGGGTCGAAGCCGAGATGCATGATGACGGGAAAGATGATCGGCACGGTCAGGATGATCATCGCCATGGCATCCATCAGGCAGCCGAGCACGAGATACATCACCATGATCAACGCCAGCACGCCGTAGGGCCCGAGGCCGAGACCGGTGAGGAACTCCGTCACCTTCTGCGGCGTCTGCGTCACCGTGAGGAAATAGCCGAAGATCAAGGCGCCGATCAGCACGGTGAACACGGCCGCTGCGGTGCGCGTCGCCTGCAGCAGCGAGGCCAGCACCTTGTCGCGGTCGAGCCGTCCGGTGACCATGCCGATGATGAAGGCGCCGGTGGCGCCGACGCCGCCGGCCTCGGTCGGCGTGAAGCGCGGCAGGAACGGCAGGCCGTAGAGGCCGCCGATCACGAATACGAACAGCAGCACCGGCGCCCAGATGTCCTTCAGGCCGGCAAAGCGCTCGCGCCACGGCAGCACCTTGCCCTTGGGCAGGAAATCGGGCCGGAAATATCCGATCAGGAAGATCGTGATCATGTACATGGTCATCGCCAGGAGGCCGGGGATGATGCCGGCGATGAAGAGTTTTCCGATGTCCTGCTCGGTGATGATGCCGTAAACCGCGAGCACGGTGGAGGGCGGCAGCATTGCGCCGAGCGTGCCGCCCGCCGCGATCACGCCGGTGGCGAAGGATTGCGGATAGCCGAAGCGGCGCATCTCGGGATAAGCGACCGCGGAGAACGTCGCGGCAGTCGCGACCGACGAGCCACAGATCGCGGCGAAGCCGCCGCAGGCGCCGACGGTGGCGATGCCGAGCCCTCCGCGCAAGTGTCCGACGAAGCCGTTGGCGGCGCGGAACAGCTCGCGGCTCATGCCGGAATTGGAAACGAACGAGCCCATCAGCAAGAACATCGGGATGACGCCGAAGGTATAGTCGGTGACAGTACGCATCGAGGTCTGGCCGACCAGTTTCAGCGCGGCCGTCCCGTTGACGAGATAGGCGAAGCCGGACACGCCGACGAGGCCCATGGCCATGCCGACGGGCACGCGCAGCAGCATCAGGACGAAGAGGGAAACGAAGCCGATTAAGGCGACGGCATCGGTGCTCATGGTTACTCCGTCGCCTTCAGCTTGGGATCGTGCATGTCTTCGGGATGGAAGATCAGCCGGTAAGTGCGGATCGCGATCAGCAGTACGGCCGCGCCATCGCCGATCCAGGCGACCGCGAAGAACGGCCAGGTCGGCATGTGCATGTCGAAGGTCTGGACGTTGTCGTTGTAAGTGCCGCGTACCTTGTCGAACAGCGTCCAGGTCTGCACGGTCACGACGAACAGCAGCACCAGCGTTGCGAACACGTCGATCCAGCGCTGATAGCGCGGGCTGACATTGCCCCAGACGAGATCAACGGTGATGTGGGTGCCGCGATAGGAGGTCGCGGCGATGCCCCAGAAGATGAGGATGCCGAGCAGCATGCGGCCGATGTCGAAACTGTCGGGGATCGAGTAGTTCAGCGTGTTGCGCAACAGCACCGACAGGAAGATATCGAGCGCGACGAGGCCGACGAAGCCGGCCGCGATCCATTCGATCGTGTCGATAAAGCGATCCATCCAGGCGCGCTTCATGGGTGTGTCCCGTGTGATGCCATTCTCGCTCTCGACTCGCGGTTCCGGGTGAGGGGGACTCTCCACGAGTCCAACTCTCACCATCTATGCGTATGCAGCCCCTCACCCCAACCCTCACCCCGTAAGAACGGGGAGAGGGGGAGAGAGAGCCTGCCATCGCCTCACTCCGCCAGCGCGTTGTACTTCTTCAGCGACGCCTTCAGATCGCTAAGCGCCGCATCGGGATCGGCGCCGGCCCTCTTGGCGCCGTCGCCCCAGGTCTTGACCAGCGGCTCCGCGGCCTTCTTCCAGGCGGAGGTCTGCTCGGGCGTGAGCTTGTAGACCTCGTGGCCGGATTCCGCCTTCACCTTGTCGATGCCGGCATCCTCGAACTTGCCCCAGTGCTCGCCGACCGCGCCTGCCATCTCGACCGTGCAGTTCTTGTCGATCGCGGCCTTCTGCTTGTCGGACATCGCGTTGTATTTGTCCTTGTTGATCACGAACACGAAGGTCGTGGTGTAGAGCGGCGCCTCCAGGTCGTACTTCGTCACCTTGTCGATGCCGAACAGCACGAGGGAGCCCCACGGGAAGGTGACGCCGTCGGCGACGCCGCGCTCGATGATGTCGCGCACTTCCGGTGCCGACGACTGCACATTGGTGCCGCCGAGCGAGGTGACGAAATTCGCCATGGTGGCGTGGGCGGGACGGATCTTCAGGCCCTTCACGTCCTCCGGCGCGACGATCTTCTTGGTCTTGGAGTGGAAGGAGGAGGGCGAGTGGACGAAGGCGAGACAGTATTTGACGTCCTTCATCTCCTTCTCGGCATATTTGCGGTACCAGGCATCGAGCCCCATCGAGCCGCCCTTGGCGTCCGAGATCAGGAACGGCAATTCGCCAGCGCCGATGATCGGGAAGCGGCCGGGCTGGTAGCCGGGATTGACGTAGGTGACGTCGGCGATGCCGTCGCGCGCCATGTCGTAATGATCGAACGCCTTGCCGAGCTGCTGGGCCGGAAACACCTTGCCCGTGATGGTGCCGCCGGAGTCCTTGTTCACCGCGGCCACCCAGTCTTCCAGCGATTTCTGCAGCGGATGCGAGGCCGGCACCCAGTGCGAGACCTTCAAATCGAAGGTCTTGTCCTGCGCCAGCGCAGGGCTCACGCTTGCTGCCAGCAGCAAAGCCAGACAGGCTTTTCTCATCACGCGTCTCTCCCTCTTTTCAAAGGCGGGCTTATGGCCCGTCCTCATTATTTAACATGTTATATAATTGGCCGGCGCGTTCAAGCCGGAACTGACGCTTCATCTACGTCAGCCATATTGCATGGATTTGTCGCTGCCCCTGCGACCGCACTCCTTTTGCCCAACGATTATATGTTATAATTATCGTCTGCGGATCGGCGCGACAAGCGCGTCCGCCGCCGCACCTTACAGAATCGGGAGGAGCAAGTATTGCGGACAAAGGTCGCAATCATCGGGGCCGGGCCGGCCGGATTGTTGCTTGGGCAACTGCTGCATCGATACGGCATCGACAACGTCATTCTGGAGCGGCAGAGCCCGGATTACGTGCTCGGCCGCATCCGCGCCGGCCTCCTGGAGGAGGGAACCGTCGCGCTGCTCGACCAGGTCGGCGCCGGCACGCGGGCGCATGCCGAAGGCCTGGTGCATGAAGGCATCGAACTCGCCTTTTCCGGCAGCCGCCACCGCATCGACATGAAGGGTGCGACCGGCAAGACGGTGATGATCTACGGCCAGACCGAGGTCACGCTCGACCTGATGAACGCGCGCAAGGCCGCAGGGCTCGTTTCGGTCTACGAGGCCAGGGACGTGCAGCCGCACGATTTCGAGGGCAGTCACCCGCGCGTAACCTATGTGAAGGACGGCGTCACCCACACGCTCGATTGCGATTTCATTGCCGGCTGCGACGGCTTCCACGGTATCAGCCGCGCCAGCGTTCCGGCCTCGGCGATCGAGGAGTTCGAGCGGGTCTATCCCTTCGGCTGGCTCGGCATCCTCTCCGAGACGCCGCCGGTCAGCCATGAGCTGATCTACTCCAATCACGCGAGGGGCTTCGCGCTCTGCACCATGCGCTCGACGAAGCGCAGCCGCTACTATGTGCAGTGCTCGCTCGACGACCACGTCGACCAGTGGCCGGATGATCGCTTCTGGGACGAACTGAAGCGCCGGCTCGACCAGGAGGCGGCCGACAGCCTCGTCACGGGACCCTCCATCGAAAAGAGCATCGCGCCGCTGCGCAGCTTCGTCGCCGAGCCGATGCGCTTCGGCAAAATGTTCCTGTGCGGCGACGCCGCCCACATCGTGCCGCCGACCGGCGCCAAGGGACTGAACCTCGCCGCCAGCGACGCGCATTACCTGTCGAGTGCGCTGCGTGAATTCTACGACGAGAAGTCGAGCGCCGGCATGGATGCCTATTCCGCCAAGGCGCTGGCGCGGGTCTGGAAAGCCGTGCGCTTCTCCTGGTGGATGACCTCGATGCTGCACAAATTCCCGGATACCGGCAGCATCGGCGCGCGCATCCAGCTCGCCGAGCTCGACTACGTCACGCAGTCGCACGCCGCGATGACGTCACTGTCGGAGAATTACGTGGGGCTGCCGTTTTAGAGCGGCACCGCCGTTTCAGGACGGTGTCTCCACATCGTCATTGCGAGCGCAGCGAAGCAATCCAGCCTGTTTCCGCGAAAGGTTTCTGGACTTGCTTCGTCGCAAGGGCTCCCCGCAATGACGGAGTGCCCGTTTCAAACACCCGCGCAAATCCCGTTTTAAACTTTGTAGGCGGTGAAACGCTCATCCACATCGCGTTCAATGTCGGCGACACAGCAACGCGAGACAACCATGACCTCCAGCGACATCCCCGCCGGCTTCGAGCCGCTCTTTCGCAAGAGCCCTCTCACCGAGCCGTGGGAGCCGCTCTACGCGAAGAAGACCGACAAGGCCGTCGTCATCGGCCTGCGGCTGGCGAAGCCGCACACCAACGGCCGTGGCCTGATCCATGGCGGCCTCATCACCGCGCTCGCCGACAATGCCATGGGCTACAGTTGCGCGCAGGCGACCGGCTGGACCACGTCGTTCGTGACGGTCTCGCTCTCGGTCGATTTCGTTGGCTCCGCCGAAATTGGCCAGTGGTGCTCGATCGAAAGCGACGTGATCAAGACCGGCAAGACGATCTGCTTCGCGCAGTGCCTGATCAAGGCCGACGAGGTCGCGATCGCACGCGCCAGCGGGACGTTCCGGGTGGTGCCGAAGAAGGCATGACGCTCCTGCGGTGGGTGTCGCCCCTTGCTCCGTCATTGCGAGCGCAGCGAAGCAATCCAGACTGCCGGGAAAGATTCTGGACTGCTTCGCTGCGCTCGCAATGACGATGTGGAGATGGTGGTGCGGCACACTGCGCTCGCGTGCTCCGGAAGCAGCGCTGCGAAACCTCCGGGGCACGATCCTCACCCGAACCTCCACTCCGCCGTCTCCACCACGAGGTCGATGAACGCGCGCACCTTGGCCGAGAGCAGGCGCGAGGTCGGGTAGACGATGTGGATCGGCAGCGCCGGCTGCTCGTATTTCGCCAGCACGATTTTCAAGCGCCCGCGCTTCAACCCCTCGGCGGCCTGATAGGCCAGAACCCGCGTCACGCCGCCGCCGGCCTCGGCATATTGCAGGGCGGCGTCGGCGCTGTTGCTGGCGAAGCGCGGTGACGGCGTCACCTCGATGTCCCTGCCGCCCTGCACGAAGTGCCAGCTGGCGGACGGGCCGAACTGGATGGTCTGGTGTTCGTGTAGCGCTTCCGGCGTCTTCGGCTCGCCGTGGCGGTTGAGATAGCCGGGCGCCGCCACCACGATGCGTCGCATCTGGCCGACCTGGCGCGCCACCAGCGACGAATCGGCAAGGTGGCCGATCCGCACCGCGGCGTCGACGGCGTCTTCCACGAGATTGACGAAGTGGTCGGACAGCCTGAGTTCGGCGGCGACCTCGGGATAGCGCTTGAGATAGGCGGTCATGACCGGCCCGACATGCAGCCGGCCGAAGCCGACCGGCGCCGACACCACCAGCCGCCCGCTCGGCCGGTTGCGCTCCTCGCGCGCGGAGCCGTCGGCCTCCTCGACATCGGCGAGGATGCGCCGCGCGCGCTCCAGATAGCGTGTGCCGACGTCGGTCAGCGTCACCTGCCGCGTGGTCCGCTGCAGCAGGCGCGCGCCGAGATGCTCCTCCAGCGCCGCGATCATCCGCGTCACCGCCGAGGGCGACAGCCGCAGCTTTCGCGCTGCCGGCGCAAAGCCGCGCAGATCGGCGACGGTGACGAAGACGTGCATGGCTTCGAGGCGGTCCACGGGAATTATTGCGTATATTGCAATGATGAAGTGTCAAGTCGCTTGATTGTTTTAGAAGCCGAAAAGTCCAGATTAACGGTCGAAAGACGCAGGAATGCGCCCGGAATTCAGGAGATGTTCCGATGACTGCCGTACACACCTATGCCAGCGACGTCGCCTTCTCGCCGGCGGTGAAATCGATCCAGGCCCGAAAGGGATCGCGCGAGGGCTATGCCCATGCCGAACAGCGGGGATGGCGCACCGAGGTCGACGAGAACCTCGCGGCGTTCCTCGCTGACGCCAACAGCTTCTACTTTGCGACGGCCTCGGCCGACGGCCAGCCCTACATCCAGCACCGCGGCGGCCCGAAGGGGTTCTTGAAGGTGTTGGACAAGCAGACGCTCGCCTTCACCGACTACACCGGCAACCGGCAATATATCACCCAGGGCAACCTGTCCGAGAACTCCAAGGCGTATATCTTCGTGATGGACTACGCCCATCGCCGGAGGGTGAAGATCTGGGGCGAGGCCCGGGTGGTCGAGGATGACGAGGCGCTGACGACGTCGCTGATGCCGAAAGGCTATCGCGCGCGGGCGGAGCAGGTGATCCTGTTCAAGCTCGCGGCCTGGGACACGAATTGTCCGCAGCACATTCCGCAAAAGTTCGATGCGCCGGATGTCGCGGCAGCGCTGGCGGCGAGGGACCAGCGCATCGCTGAGCTGGAAGCGGAGGTCGCGGCGTTGAAGAGGGAGAAGCGGACGATGACTTGAGCCGCCCGCTTCGCCTCTCCCCGCGTGCGGGGAGAGGCAGGATCGCATCGCAGATGCGATCCGGGTGAGGGGGAGCCTCCGCCAGCCGGGTCAGGTTGATATGGCGCCTGCTCCATCCACACCGTCGTTGCGAGCGAAGCGAAGCAATCCAGTGTCTCCGCGGAAGGATTCTGGATCGCTTCGCTGCGCTCGCAATGACGAGGAGAGAGAGCGAGCTAAGCTATCACCGTCTGCGCGGCGGCAGCCCCTCACCCCGACCGTCCCCCGTGAGAACGGGGAGAGGGGGAGGAAAGACCTAGATCACACTCGCGCCTTCATGCTGGAAGCCGAGATAGCTTGCCGCGACGCGCTCGTTCGCGGCGATGTCGCTGGCCTTGCCGCTGAGCACGAACTCGCCGAGCTCCATCACATAGGCCTGGTCCGCGATCTTCAGCGCGGCCTGCGCGTTCTGCTCGACCAGCAGCACGGAGACGCCGCTAGCGCGCAGCTCGGTGATGATGCGGAAGATGTCGGCGACGATGATCGGAGCGAGACCGAGACTCGGCTCGTCCAGCATCAGGAGCTTCGGCTCGCCCATCAGCGCGCGGCCCATGGCGAGCATCTGCTGCTCGCCGCCGGACAAGGTGCCGGCGAGCTGCTTGCGGCGCTCCTTGAGGCGCGGAAACAGCGCATAGACCCGCTCGATCGAGGACTTCGCCCGGCTGCGCTCGATGCGGAAGGCCCCTAATTCGAGATTGTCCTCGACATTCATGGTCACGAACAATTCGCGGTGCTCCGGCACGAGGCCGAGCCCCATCGCGACGCGGTCCTCGATGTCGAGCCGGGCGAGATCCTGGCCGGCGAAGGCGACGCGGCCCTTCAGCGGCAGGATGCCCATGATGGCCGACAGCAGCGTGGTCTTGCCGGCGCCGTTGGCGCCGACGATCGTGACGATCTGGTTTTGGCCGACCTCGAGCGAGACCGAGCGCACGGCCTCGACCTTGCCATAGGCGACATGGGCCTCGGTGACGGACAACAGCGCGCTCATGCCGCCACTCCGAGATAGGCCTTGATCACTTCGGGATTGGTCTTGATCGTGGCGGGCGTGCCTTCCGCGATCTTGGTGCCGAAATCGAGCACCACGATGCGGTCGGCGAGGTTCATGACGAAGCCCATGTCGTGCTCGACCAGGAGCACACTCATGCCGCCGTTGCGCAGCTCGCGGAGGAGCGAGGCGAGGCGCTGCTTCTCCATGTGACGCAGGCCCGCGGCCGGCTCGTCGAGCAGGAGCAGCATCGGGTCGACGCACAGCGCACGGGCGATCTCGACGATGCGCTGCTGGCCAAGCGAGAGCGAGCCTGCGAGCTGGTGCATCTGCTCGGTGAGGCCGACGCGCTCGATCTGCCGTGCCGCTTCCGCAAGCAGTTTTGCCTCGTCGGCGCGGTCGAGCCGCAGCATTGAGGAGATCGGGCCGGAATGGCCGCGCAGATGCGCGCCGATCGCGACATTCTCCAGCACGGTCATGTCGGGGACCAGCTTGACGTGCTGGAAGGTGCGGGAGATGCCGAGCTTGACGATCTCCTGCGGCGGCGCCTTGTCGACCTTCCTGCCGAGCACCGAGATCGCGCCCGAGGTCGCCGACAGCACGCCGGTGATCAGGTTGAAGGTGGTGCTCTTGCCGGCGCCGTTCGGCCCGATCAGTGCGACGATCTCCCTGGCGTGGACGTCGAAGGAGACGTTGTTGACCGCGACCACGCCACCGAACTGTTTTCGCGCCTTTTCGACCTGGAGCAGCACGCCTGCCTCGGCGGGCGCGCGGCTGCGCTGCTCCAGCTTCAGCGAGGTGTCCGGCTTCCTGCCACTCGTACGCTCGGGCAGGAACGACATCAGCCAGGGCCAAAGGCCGCCGGGGGCGAACTGCAGCAGCGCCACCAGCATGATGCCGAACACGATGGTCTCGACCTGGCCGGAGCCGGGCAGGATCAGCGGCAGATAGCTCTGCAGCACCTCCTTCAGCACCACGACGATCGCCGCGCCCAGCACGCCACCCCAGACATAGCCGGCGCCGCCGACCACGGCGATGAAGAGATATTCGATGCCTGCTTGCGCGCCGAACGGCGTCGGGTTCACCGCGCGCTGCAGATGGGCGTAGAGCCACCCCGACAGGCCGGCCAGCACGGCGGCATGGATGAACACCAAGAGCTTGGCCCGCGGCGTGTGCACGCCGAACGCCTCGGCCGCGACATGGCCGCGCCGCAGCGCGCGGATGGCGCGGCCGGTGCGGGAGTCCAGGAGGTTCATCGTCAGCAGCGCCGAGAGGATCACGGCGACCCAGATCGCGTAATAGATCGAGCCGGGCGAGAGCATCTTGAACGTGCCGATCGACAGCGGCGGGATCGCCGAGATGCCATCGTTGCGGCCCAGAAACTCCAGCTTGCTGAAGAGGTAGAACAGCCCGAGCCCCCAGGCGAGCGTGCCAAGCGGCAAGTAATGGCCCGACAGGCGGACCGTGATCAGCCCGAGCAGCACCGCCAGCGATCCGCTGACCACCAGCGACAGCGGCAGCGTCAGCCAGGGCGACAGGCCGTAGGACGCCGACAGCACGGCGGTCGTGTAGGCGCCGAAGCCGACGAAGGCCGCCTGTCCGAACGACGTGAGGCCGCCGACGCCGGTCAGCAGCACGAGGCCCATCGCGACCAGGGCCGCAAGGCCGATATTGTCGAGCAGCACGATCCAGAACGGGGGCATGCCCGGGATGAACGGGATCGCCGCCATGAGAAGCGCGAAGACGATGATGGGAAGCCGGCTCTGCATGCGCGTCAGTCCTTCTCTTCCTCGACCGCGGGCGCTGCGAGCGAGCGCAGCAGCAGCACGGGGATCAGCAGCATGAAGACGATCACTTCCTTGTAGTTGGAGGCATAGAACGACGAGAACGCCTCGACGATGCCGACGACCAGCGCGGCGACGGCGGTGAGAGGATAGCTGACGAGCCCGCCGATGATCGCGGCAACAAAACCCTTCAGGCCGATCAGGAAGCCCGAGTCATAATAGAGCGTCGTGATCGGCACGATCATGATGCCCGACAGCGCGCCGATGACCGAGGCCAGCAGGAAGGCGATCTGCCCCGACAGCGTGGTGCGGATGCCGGCGAGCCGCGCGCCGAGCCGGTTCACGGCGGTCGCGCGCAGCGCCTTGCCATAGAGCGTCAGGCCGAAGAACAGCCAGAGCCCGATGATGAAGGCGATGGTGATGGCGTAGACGGTGATGCTCTGGCCGGTGAAGCGCAGCGCGCCGGCGGTGAAGGCGCCGGACAGTACGGCAGGTCCGCGCTGGCCCTCGGCGCCGAAGAACAACAGGCCGAGCCCCTGCAGCGCGAGATGTACGCCGACGGATGCGATCAGCAGCACCAGCACGGAGGTGTGCGCCAGCGGCTGGAAGGCGATGCGGTAGAGATAGAGGCCGATCATCGCCACGATCACCAGCGACAGCGCGATGCAGATTGCGACCGGCGGCTTCTGGGCGGCGAAGTAGATGGTCAGGGCCAGCACGACGGAAGGCAGCACGATGTTGGTGATGAAGCTGCGGACCACCAGCCGGCCATGCAGCGCCTTGCGCGCCACGAACAGGTCGAAGGCGAAGGCGCCGATGCCGAGCGCCAGCGCGAGCTTGGCCGTGCCGGGCATCTGGCCCGCGGCCAGCGAGGCGTAGGTCAGCGCGCCGTAGGTGACGAATTCGCCCTGGGGAATGAGGATGACGCGGGTGACGGCGAACACCAGCACCAGCGCCAGGCCGAGCAGCGCGTAGATTGCGCCATTGGTGATGCCGTCCTGCACCAGGAACAGCATGATAGTGGTGTTCAAGACCGGACGCTCCCCCTCAAGATCGAGGACCGGACTCCGCAATTGCGGTGGATGGTCCCCACACAGCCATTGAAATACGCTGACGATATTTGATATGGTCCATAACAATTATCAAATATAACATCAAGGGTGGGGAGCGACCCGTCCCGAATTTAGCGGGATTACGAGCACGAGGCGATGACCGTTTCCAAAACCGCTGAAAAGACTTCCGAAAAGACGGCCGACCTGGCCAAGGGCCGCAAGGACGCGGGCGAGCCGCAGGCGGAAGCCCTCCAGCTCGGCGAGTTGTCCGAGCAGCTCGGCTATGTCCTGAAGCGGGCGCAGCTCAAGGTGTTCGAGAACTTTTTGCGCTGCATGGCCTCGCTCCAGCTGACGCCGGCGCAGTTCTCGGTGCTGCTGCTGGTCGAGAAGAACCCCGGCCGTAACCAGACCGAGATCGCCTCGACGCTCGGCATCCTCAGGCCGAACTTCGTGGCCATGCTCGACAATCTCGAGAGCCGCGACCTTTGCGCGCGGATCCGCTCCACCAACGACCGCCGCTCGCACATCCTGGTGTTGACCGACAAGGGCAAGGCCGTGCTGGCCCGGGCCAAGAAGCTCGTCGCCTCCAAGCACGAGGCACGGCTGAACGATCTGCTCGGCCAGGCCAATCGCGAAGCCCTGATCGGGATGCTCTCGAAGATCGCCAACGAGTTTTGAAGGGGCCCGCCGTCACCTCCCGTCATTGCGAGCGTAGCGAAGCAATCCAGAGTGTCTCTGCCGAGGGATTCTGGATTGCTTCGCTACGCTCGCAATGACGGTGGAGGAACCGGCGCGCCTCAATCCACCAAGATCACCCGGATGTCGTTGACGTTCGTCAGGGTCGGGCCGGGCTGCAGCAGATCGCCTGTCGCCTCGAAGAAGGTCGTGGCGTCGTTGTTGTCGAGATAGGCCTGCGGCTGCAGTCCTTGCGCCTTCATCTTCGCGAACGTCGCGACATCGATCAGCGCGCCGGCGGGGTCGGTGGGGTGGCCGGCGCCGCCATCGGCGCCGTCGGTATCGCCGGCAAGGGCTGAAATGCCAGCCGTGTCCTTCAACAGCTCCGCGAGCGCCAGTGCGTATTCCTGGTTGGGGCCGCCGCGCCCATTGCCGCGCACGGTCACCGTGAGCTCGCCGCCGGAGAGGATCGCGACGCGCTTGCCTTGCGCGCGCGCATCGAGCGCCAGCCTGGCGTGATTGGCGGCGACCTCGCGCGCTTCGCCTTCGAGATCGGCGCCGAGGTCGATGGTCTCGTAGCCGGCGTGCCTGGCGAGCTTGACCGCCGCGTCGAGAGATTGCCTGGGCCGCGCGATCAATTCGAACGACGCGCGCGCGAAGGCGGCATCGCCCGGCTTGCAGCTTTCATTGCCGGGATCGTCGAGCGCGCGGCGCACGGCCTCGTCGATGTCGAGCCTGTACTTCGCCACGATCGCGCGCGCGTCGGCGAGCGTGGTCGGATCCGGCACGGTGGGGCCGGAGGCGATGGCGGAGGGATCATCGTGCGGCACGTCGGAGATCGCGAGCGTGACGATCTCGGACGCGTTCCTGCCGGCGCGCGCGAGACGCCCGCCCTTGATGCGCGAGAGGTGTTTGCGCACGACATTCATCTCGCCGATCGGCGCGCCCGAGCGGAGCAGCGCCTTGTTGACCGCCTGCTTCTGCGCGAAGCTGATGCCGTCCACCGGTGCGATCCAGTTCGCCGAGCCGCCGCCGGTGAGCAGCACCAGCAGCAGATCGTCGGGGCCGGCCTCGCCGGCAAGCGCGAGCGTGTCGGCGGCGCCCTTGAGGCCGGCTTCGTCGGGCACGGGATGACCGGCCTCGACCACTCGGATGCGCCGCGTCGGCACGCCATGGCCGTGGCGCGTGGTGGCGATGCCCACCAGCCGCTCCGGTGCCAGTTTGAGGGTGTCGACATAGTGCCGCTCAGCGGCTGCGGCCATCGCACCGGCGCCCTTGCCGGCGGCAAGACAGATCACGCGTCCCCTGGGCGCGGGGCGCAAGTGCGGCGCCAGGATCGTATTCGGATGGGCGGCGGCAACGGCGGCGTCGTAGAGCGCGCGGAGCAGGGGACGTCGGTCGGTCATGGCGAAGGCCTTCGGCGGACAGGAGAGATCGGCGGCGAGCGCCAGTGACATGCCTACCGCATCAGGCGCAAAAGCGTAAGCAGGCTTTCCTGTCATTCGATTGTGCAATCGCGTGATCATAATCGGAGGGGCGAACGAAAAGCCCCCTGCGTGAGGCCGCAGGGGGCTTGTTTTTCCAGCCCTTGTGCGGCTAGCCGCCGGCGTCGGCGCTGATCACGTCGCCGAACAGATCCCATTTGTCGCCCTTGAACTTCATGAGCTGCAGCGAACTGATCGGTGCGAAGTCGTTGGGGCCGGTGTTGATCTTGATGCCGGGGAGCAGCACTTCGGTGCGGAAATCCTTCAGGCTCGCCGCCTGCTTCATGACGTTCTCGCGCGTGAGATTGTCGCCGCACTTCTTCAGCACTTCGACCAGCGTCTGTGCCACGCCGTAGCCGACGATGGTGCCGCCGTCGAGCTTGTCGCCCTCCGGGAAGTATTTCGTCATGAAGTCAAGGAAGCCCTTCATGCCGGGGTCGTCCTTCCACTGCGGATCGGAAACGTCCTTCAGATATGCGGCCGAGATAATGTCCTGCGAATTCTCGAAGCCGGCGGGCTTGATCACGCTGCCGACCGAGGCCGAGACGTTGTTGAGGAAGTGAGTCGGTTTCCAGCCGATTTCGGAGATCTTCTTGATCGCCTGCGCCGCGAACTTCGGCGTGGTGATGTTGATGAAGACGTCAGCGCCGGTCGCCTTCAGCTTGACGATGTGATTGTCGATGGTCGGCTCTGAAGTCTCGTAGCTTTCCTCCAGCACGATCATGCTTGCGCCCTTGGCGCCGAGGCCGTCCTTCAGGCCCTTCAGGTAGTCCTTGCCGTAATCGTCGTTCTGGTAAAGGACGCCGATCTTGGCGTTTGGCATCGTCTTCAGGATGTATTTCGCATAGATCTGCGTCTCGCTCTGGTAATTGGGCTGCCAGCCCATCGTCCACGGGAAGTTCTGCGGATCGTTCCACTTGGTGGCGCCGGTGGCGACGAACAGCTGCGGCACCTTCTTCGTGTTCATGTATTTCTGGATCGCCGAGTTGGGCGGCGTGCCGAGCGAGTTGAAGATGAGCAGAACCTCGTCGCTCTCGACCAGCTTGCGCGCCTGCTCCACGGTCTTGGGCGGCGAATAGGCGTCGTCATAGCTGACGAAGTTGATCTTGCGGCCGTTGATGCCGCCCTCTTCATTGATCTTCTTGAAATAGGCGGCCTCGGTCCGCCCGATGATGCCGTAGGCGGAAGCTGGTCCGCTGTAGGGCATGATGTTGCCGATCTTGATCTCGGTGTCGGTCGCGCCGGTATCGTATTTCTTCTGGGCCGATGCAGTGGCGGCCGAGGCTGCGATGAGCGCAAGTGCCAGTGACGCGGCCGCAAGTTTGCCGGTGACAGCGGGCATTCCTATCTCCCTGATTTTCTTGGTGTGTGCATCCCTTTTCTTGACTTGATTGTTTTTGGCGACGCGGCCTCAATTCAATACGATTTAACCGGTGCCTTCAACAGAAAGGCCCCGCGACGGCGTCGCGGGGCCTCCTCCTTTAGTAGTCAGGGACAGGCGCGAGATGTGTGCGCTGCAAGATGCGGTAACCGCCTTGAGTTCCCGATTTATCAGGGCGATTGCGAGTTGACAGGCTCAGTGGCTCACCTCGCTCGAGATGACCTCGCCGAACAGCTCCCATTTCTTGCCCTTGAACCGCATCATCTGGAGCTGCTCGATCGGGGCGAAATTGTCAGGTGCGGTGTTGATCTTGATGCCGGGCAGCAGCGTGTCGGGGGCGAAATCCCTGATGCCGGCGGCCTGTCTCATGACGTTCTCGCGGGTGAGATCGTCGCCGCACATCTGCAGCACCTTCACCATGGTCTGGGCCGCGGCATAGCCGAACACCACGCCGGCATCGAGCTTGTTGGCCTTGGGCTCGTACTGCGCCAGGAAATTGTAGAACTTCTTCATGCCGTCGTCGGCATTCCATTGCGGGTCCGAGCCGTCCTTGGTGTAGGTGGCCGACAGGATGCCTTGCGAGATCTCGAGCCCCGCCGGCTCCAGCACGCCGCCGACCGAAGCCGAGACGTTGGAGATGATGTGGACCGGGCGCCAGTTGATCTCCGCCGCCTTCTTGATCGCCTGCGCGGCAAATTTTGGCGTGGTGATGCTGATGAAGACGTCGGCGCCCGAGGTCTTCAGTTTCACGACGTGCTCGTCGATCGCGGGCTCCGAAGTGTCGTAGCTCTCTTCCAGCACGATCATCGAGGCCTTGGGCCCGAGGCCCTCCTTCAGTCCCTTCAGATAGTCCTTGCCGAAATCGTCGTTCTGGTAGAGCACGCCGATCTTCGCGTCCGGCTTCTCTTTCATGATGTACTTGGCGTAGATGCGTGCCTCGCTCGCGTAGCTCGGCTGCCAGCCCATGGTCCAGGGGTATTGCTTCGGATCGTTCCACTTCGAGGCGCCGCTCGCCACGAACAATTGCGGCACCTTCTTCTCGTTCATGTATTTGCGGATCGCGCCATTGGTGGAGGTGCCGAGCGAGCCGAAGATCAGCAGCACCCCGTCGCTCTCGACCAGCTTGCGCGCCTGCTCCACCGTCTTCGGCGGCGAATAGCCGTCGTCGTAGGAGATGAACTTGATCTTGCGGCCGTTGATGCCGCCCTCGGCATTGATCTTGTTGAAATAGGCTTCCTCGGTCTTGCCGATCGCGGAATAGGCGGAGGCCGGCCCGCTATAGGGCATGATGTTGCCGATCTTGATTTCGGCATCGGAAGCGCCGCTGTCGTATTTCTTTTGCGCCTGTGCCGGGCCGCTCATCGCAGTGCACAACGCGAATGCGGCGAGCAAGGCCGCAATCTGAAATCGAACGGCAGTCATCTTTCTCCTACCCCGGCTGGATCGGCGCAGCATTGAACAAGATTGACGCCCGGCGTCAACAAAAAGCCCCCGCGATCGCTCGCGGGGGCATATCGATGCCAGGACTATGACGTCAGCGTGTCACTCGGAGGGGACGTCGCCGCTGATGATCTCGCCGAACAGTTCCCACTTCTCGCCCTTGAAGCGCTGCATTTGCAGCTGCGAGATCGGGGCGAAGTCGGTGGCGCTGGTGTTGATCTTGACGCCGGGCAGCAGGGTGTCCGGGGCAAAATCCTTCAGCGAGGCCGCCTGCTTCATCAGGTTGGCGCGGGTGAGATCGTCACCGCACATCTCCAGCACCTTGGCCAGCGTCGAGGCCGCGCCATAGCCGTAGACCATGCCGGTGTCGGTCTTGTCGGCGCCGGGCATGTACTTGTCGACGAACTCGTTCCACTTCTTCATGCCGGGATCGTTGTTCCACTGAGGATCCGTGGAATCCTTGGCATAGGCCGCCGACAGCACGTCCTGCGAGGCTTCGAAGCCGGCTGGCTTCATCACGCTGCCGACCGAGATCGAGACGTTGGTCAGGATCTGCAGCGGCTTCCAGGTGAGCTCGGCGGTCTTCTTGATGGTCTGCGCCGCGAACTTCGGCGTCGCATAGATCAGCAGCACGTCGGGATTGGCGGCCTTGATCTTGACGATGTGGCCGTCGATCGACGGCTCCGACACCTCATAGCTCTCTTCCATGATGATCATGGAGGAGGCCTTGGCGCCGAGGCCGTCCTTGGTGCCCTTGAGGTAGTCTTTGCCGAAATCGTCGTTCTGGTAGAGGATCGCGATCTTGGCGTTCGGCTTCTCCTTCATCAGCCATTTCGCGTAGATCTGCGCCTCGCTCTGGTAGGAGGGCTGCCAGCCCATGGTCCAGGGGAAGTTCTTCGGATCGTTCCACTTGGTGGCGCCGGTGGCGACGAACAGCTGCGGGATCTTCTTGGCGTTCAGGTATTTCTGGATCGCGGTGTTCGAGGGCGTGCCGAGCGGGTTGAACACCGCCAGCACCTCGTCGCTCTCGACCAGCTTGCGGACCTGCTCGACTGCTTTCGGCGGCGAATAGGCGTCGTCATAGGTGACGAAGTTGACCTTGCGGCCGTTGATGCCGCCCTTGTCGTTGATCATCTTGAAATAGGCTTCTTCAGTCTTGCCGATGATGCCGTAGGCCGACGCCGGACCGCTGTACGGCATGATGTTGCCGATCTTGATCTCGGTGTCGGAAGCGCCGGTGTCGTATTTCTTTTGGGCAAATGCCGCGCCGGAGTTGAAAGTGATGGCCGCCGTTGCCGTGACCAGCGCGGCGGCTCGCAGTGTTCTTGCAAAAGACAATTCGGGTCTCCTTTGTACGATTACGGGGTTCAATTCTTTCTGAGCTTTCCAGCGAGTTGCTGGCCCAGGATTGCGATCTGCCTTGCGCCATGCGGCACGAGGTAGATGACGAGGAACAGGAGCACGCCGAACACGGCGCCGGAGAGGCCCTTGGAGATGCTCTCCGCCATGTTCGGCACGAAGATGATGAAGGCCGCACCGACGAACGAGCCGGGCAGCCAGCCGACGCCGCCGACCACCATGCCGAGGAACAGCGAGATCGCGAGCGTGATGGTGTAGCTGTCGGGCGCGACGAACTGCACCGCGATGGCGCCGAGCGAGCCGGCGATGCCGGTGATCGCCGCCGACACGCCGAAGGCCAGCGTCTTGTAGAGCGCGACGTTGACACCCATCGAGGAGGCCGCGATCTCGTTGTCGCGGATCGCCATGAAGGCGCGGCCTGACCTCGAGCGCAACAGGTTCACGGAGAAGATATAGATTGCGATCGTCACGATCAGCGTGAAGTAGTACAGCCACATGTCCTGCGACATCGGCAGGCCGAACGGCGCGTCGGGCTTGGTGACGACGAGGCCCTGCACGCCGCCGGTCCAGTGCTCAAGGAAGTTCAGCTTCAGGAGCTGCGGCATGGCCGTGGCGAGCGCGAAGGTCGCGAGCGCGAGATAGACGCCCGACAGCCGCAGGGCCGGTTTGCCGAAAAGGTAACCGAATGCGAAACAGACCACGGCGGAAATCGGAATGGTCAGCGCGTAGTTGATGTTGGCGTGCTCCATCAGTACTGCCGAAGTATAGGCGCCGACCGCGTAGAACGCGCTCTGGCCGAGCGAGAACTGGCCCGAGCCGCCGGTCAGGATGTTCAGCGCCAGCACCGCGAGCCCGTAGATCAGCAGCATCGTCATCTGGAAGATGATGAAGTTCTTGACGAAGACGGGCACGATCAGGAGCGCGGCGAGCACCACCAGCGACGTGCCGGTGCCCAGCGTCATGGCCCGCTTCGGAACGGCCTCGACCGCCTGGTGGCCTTCTGCAACGACTTCTTCTGCAGCGCTCATGATCAAACTCGCTTGACGATGTGCCGGCCGAACAGGCCGGCGGGTTTGACGACCAGGACGGAGATGATCAGCGCAAGCGCGATCGGGAGTTTCAGCTCGTTGCCGACGCCGGGGATGTAGGTGCCGGCGAGATTCTCGAAGATGCCGACCAGGAAGCCGCCGACCACCGCGCCGAACGGGCTGGTGAGGCCGCCGAGCACCGCGGCGGCAAAGCCGTAGATCAGGACGCCGCCCATCATGTTCGGCTCGAGGAATACGACGGGAGCGATCAGCATGCCGGCGATCGAGCCGATCGCCGAGGCCATGCCCCAGCCCAGCGCGATCATCCAGCTCGTGTTGATGCCGACGAGGCGCGCCGATTCAGGCACCGAGGCGGCCGCGCGCATGGCAAGGCCGATGCGGGTGTACTGGAAGAAGAAGTACAGGCCGAGCAGCAGCAGCACGGTGACGCCGATCATGCCGGCCTGGTGGGTCGAGATCAGCTGGCTGCCCAGGAACGGCGCGGAGCCGAACGGGGTCGGGTACTGCTTGATGGTGAAGTCCCAGATCAGGCCGGCCGTGGAGTTGATGATCGCAAACAGCGCGATGAAGCCGGCGACGTTGGTCAAAACCGGCGCCTTGGCAAGCGGCTTGAACAGGATGCGCTCGATTGCGATGCCGCCGACGAAAGAGAACGCCAGCGTGATCGCGAACGCGGCCCAGTAGGGCACGCCCCACTGCATCAGCTGCCAGGAGATGAAGGTCGAGAACATCGCCATCTCGCCCTGCGCGAAGTTGAGATGGTCGATGGCCTGGTAGATCATGACCACGGCGAGCGCCATGCAGGCGTAGATCGCGCCCGTGGCGATGCCGGCCAGGACCTGGTTGGTGAACAGCTCCATTGTCCCGGCTCCCTAAAACTTGCCCGATTGGGTTTGAACTGCAACGGCGTTGGAGGTCCACCTCTCCCTAAGGGAGAGGTCGCGCCGAAGGCGCGGGTGAGGGGTTACGGTCGCAGGGTGAAGCTGCGGCCCCTCACCCGGATTGCTCAGGCGCGCAATTGCGCGCCTGAGCAATCCGACCTCTCCCCGTCGGGGAGAGGTGAAGCGAGTGCGCGGATAATCCATTGCCATCATCCCACCTCAGTAACCCAGATAGGATTTGCGGATTTCTTCGTTGTTCGCGATGTCCTTGGCGTTGCCCGACATCACGATGCGGCCGGTTTCGATCACATAGGCCTGGTCGGCGAGCTCGAGCGCGAGCTGGGCGTTCTGCTCGACCACCAGGATCGACACCTTGTCCTCGCGGTTGATCTTGCCGAGGATGCCGAACAGGTCGCGCACCACCAGCGGCGCGAGGCCGAAGGAGGGCTCGTCCAGCAGCATCAGCCGCGGCCGCAGCATCAGCGCGCGGGCGACCGCGAGCATCTGCTGCTCGCCGCCGGAGAGCGTGCCGGCCTGCTGGGTGTGGCGCTGCTTCAGCACCGGGAAGTGCGCATACATGCGCTCGATGTCGGAGATGATGCCGGCGCTGTCCTTGCGGGTTATCGCCCCTAACTGGAGGTTCTCCTCCACCGTCATGTTGGTGAAGGTGCCGCGGCCCTGCGGCACGTGGGCGATGCCGAACCGCACGATGCTCTCGGTCGAGCGATTGTTCAGCGGCTTGCCGTCGAACTCGATGCCGCCGGTGGAGCGCACCATGTTGCAGATCGCGCGCAGCGTGGTGGTCTTGCCGGCGCCGTTGGCGCCCAGCAGCGTCGTCAGCGAGCCCTCGTTGAGGGAGAAGGAGAGGCCATGGAGCGCCTGGACCTGGCCGTAATAGGCGCGCAGGTCCTTGACGTTGAGCAGAGTCGTCATTGGTCCTTGCTCCCGAGATAGGCCTTGATGACGTCGGGGTCCGCCTGCACCTGGGCCGGCGTGCCTTCCGCGAGCTTCTTGCCGAAATTCAGCGCGACGACGTGGTCGGCGATCGACATCACGAGACCCATGTGATGCTCGACCAGCAGCACCGTCATGTGGCGCTCGTCGCGGATTTTGCGGATGAGGTCGCCGAGCACATAGACTTCCTCGTGGTTGAGGCCGCCGGCAGGCTCGTCGAGCAGCAGGATCTTCGGATCGGCCGCGAGCGCGCGTGCCAGCTCGACGCGCTTCTGCGTGCCGAAGGGCAGGCCGGACACGGTGGTGTGGGCGACGTCCTCGAGGTCGAGATAGGCGAGGATCTCGTGCACCTTCTTGTTGACGTCGTTCTCGCTGCGACGGACCCAGGCGAGCCGCAAGGAGTCGCTGATGATGTCGCTGGAGGTCTTCGAATGGGCGCCGACGCGGACATTGTCCATCACCGACAGGTTCGGAAACAGCGCCACGTTCTGGAAGGTGCGGCCGATGCCGATCTCGGCGATCCGGTGCGGCGGACGCGACAGGATGCTGACGCCTTCCATCAGGATGTCGCCGGACGACGGCTGATAGAGCCGCGAGAGGCAATTGAAGAGCGTGGTCTTGCCGGCGCCGTTGGGGCCGATCAATCCCAGGATCTGGCCCTTGTGCATGTTAAACGACACGCCGTTGAGCGCGATGATGCCGCCGAACACGACGCTGACGTCGCGAACCGCGAGCAGGGGCGATGTACCCTGCGCGAGCTGTGCCTGCGTCATCTCGTCTCGCCCACGGTGTTCAGTGGGCGAAGGGGCGATGCGAACCGCTCCCTGTGATGACAAAGGCTATCTGATCCCCTCGGCCACACGCGCAACTTTTCCTCCTGATTTCAGCTTTTTGCTGACTTCTTTTTTTGAATGCGGCATCAGACCCCCGAGTGCCGATTCGATGTTCCTTACCATCGCAAGCAGACGCGGTCCAATGTCGTTGATCAAACGCTCTTCCGTGAAACGGAATGCGGGCGCTCCGCAATTGAATGCGTAAGGACCGGTTCCATCGTTGAGCTTGAGTGCGACGCCGGCGGCGCCGATATCGTCGTGCCAGTCGCCGACGGAGATTGCAAAGCCGTATTTCGCGACGGTCTCGCCGGAACGTTCGAGGCCATCGCGCATCTTGGGCCAGCGGCTGCCGTAATGTTCGCGCAGCATGCGCGAGACCTCGGCGCGATTGTCTTCGTCGAGCGCCCAGAAATAGGCGCGGCCCATCGCGCTGGTTGCAATCGGCACGCGCGAGCCGACGTCAAGTTGAACACCGACGGTCTCGCTGCCGCGGCTCTGCCCGAAATAGATCATGCTGTGACGGTCGCGGCCGCCGACGGCGACGGCGCCCCCGGTCGCGCGCATCACTTCCTCGCGAAACGGCTCGGACAAATGCCGAACACCGAGGTTGGCGAGCGCGGCGTAGCCGAGCGACATCGCGGCGGGTGCGAGCTGGTACTTCTCGAAACGGGGAACCGGCGTCAGATAACCGAGCTTGGTCAGCGTATAGGTCAGCCGCGACACCGTCGGCTTCGGCAGGTTGGTCCGCGCCGCGATCTCCTGATTGCCGAGCAGGCCGTCATTGGGTTGGAATGCGCGCAATACGTCCAGTCCGCGGGAAAGCGCGACGACGAAATTCCGATCGGTCGCAATCTTCTTTCCTGTACGCTTCATCCCTGATCTGCTTCTTGCGCGGAGTCGTTGACAACGTCCGTGCTTCAAAATAACCCTGCCGTCAAGATGCGGAATTAAATTCCGCACCGCGAAATCGAACAAAAGTTAATCCCACCAAGGAGGGAAACCGTGAGCGAAGTGGTCAAGCTTGAGCGTCATGACGAAGTCGGGATCGTCACGGTCGACAGCCCTCCGGTCAATGCGCTGAGTGCCGCAGTCCGCGGCGGTATCCTGGAATGCATCACGGCCGCAATCGCCGATCCCGCCATCAAGGGCATCGTGCTGACCTGCGGCGGCCGCACCTTCATCGCCGGTGCCGACATCACCGAATTCGGCAAGCCGCCGAAGCCGCCCGCCCTCAACGACGTCCTCGCCGAGATCGAGCATTCGCCCAAGCCCGTGGTGGCAGCGATCCACGGCACCGCGCTCGGCGGCGGCCTCGAGGTCGCGCTCGCATGTCATTTCCGCGTCGCGGTGAAGGAGGCCAAGCTCGGCCTGCCCGAGGTGAAGCTGGGCCTCTTGCCCGGCGCCGGCGGAACCCAGCGCCTGCCGCGCGCGGTCGGGCCTGAGCTTGCGGTCAAGATGATCGTCGGTGGCGACCCGATCGGGGCCGCGGAAGCGCTCGAGAACGGCCTGATCGAGGAGATCATCGAGGGGCCTGCCTCCGGCGGCGAGGCTTTCGTCCGCAAGGTCATCGCCGAGAAGCGTCCGCTGCGCCGCCTGCGTGACGACGATTCCAAGATCGCGGCGGCCAAGGCCGACCGCTCGATCTTCACCAACGCCGTCGCCGCCATGACCAAGAAGTCGCGCGGCCTGGAAGCCCCGTTCGCGGCCGCCGACGCCGTCGGTTACGCCATCGACCTGCCCTTCGACGAAGGTCTGAAGAAGGAGCGCGAGGGCTTCCTCAAGCTCGTTGCCAGCGACCAGTCCAAGGCGCAGCGCTATGCCTTCTTCGCCGAGCGCGAGGCCGCCAAGATCGCGGGCGTCCCTGAGGCCACCAAGCCGCGTCCCGTGAACCGCGTCGCCATTCTCGGCGCCGGCACCATGGGCGGCGGCATCGCGATGTCCTTCGCCAATGCCGGCGTGCCCGTCACGCTGATCGAGACCGGCGAGGAGCAGCTCAGGCGCGGCATGGGAATCATGCAGAAGAACTGGGAAGCGACCGCCGCGCGCGGCGGCATCCCGGCCGACGCGCCGGCCAAGCGCATGGCGCTGATCAACGGCGTCGTCGGCATCGAGAATGTCGGCGATGCCGACCTCGTCATCGAGGCCGTGTTCGAGACCATGGCGGTGAAGAAGGAGGTGTTCGGCAAGCTCGACCAGTACGCCAAGCCCGGCGCCGTGCTCGCCTCCAACACCTCGTATCTCGACATCGACGAGATCGCGAAGTCGACCAAGCGTCCGCAGGACGTGCTCGGCATGCATTTCTTCTCGCCGGCCAACGTCATGAAGCTGTGCGAGATCGTGCGCGCCGACAAGACCGCGCCGGACGCGCTGGTGACTGCGGTGGCCATCGCGCGAAAGATCGCGAAGGTGCCGGTCGTGGTCGGAGTTTGCGACGGCTTCGTCGGCAACCGCATGCTGGCCCAGCGCGGCAAGCAGTCGGAGAAGCTGTTGTTCGAAGGCGCGCTGCCGCAGCAGGTCGATGCGGTCGTCACCAAGTTCGGCATGCCGATGGGCCCGTTCGCGATGGGCGACCTCGCCGGCCTCGACATCGGTTGGCGCTCGCGGAAAGACCGCGGCATCAAGTCGGAGATCGCGGACGCGCTATGCGAAGCCGGCCGCTTCGGCCAGAAGACCGGCAAGGGCTACTACAAGTACGAAGCCGGCTCCCGCGCGCCGCTGCCCGATCCCGAGGTCGAGAAGCTGATCGACGAGACCTTGCTGCGCCTCGGCCGCAAGAAGCGCGTGGTCAGCGACGAGGAGATCCTCGAGCGCATGATGTACCCGATGATCAACGAGGGCGCGAAGATTCTCGAAGAGGGCATCGCGGCGCGTCCCTCCGACATCGACGTGGTCTGGCTCTACGGCTATGGCTGGCCGATCTATCGCGGCGGCCCGATGTTCTGGGCCGACACCGTCGGCCTCAAGCACATCGCCGATCGTCTGTCGTTCTACGCCAAGGAAACCAACGATCCGGGCCTCGAGCCCGCCCCGCTGCTGAAGAAGCTCGCGGCGGAAGGCAAGACCTTCGCCTCGCTCGCAGCCGCTTCGAAAGCGGCGTGATCGGATTGGATGCCGTGGCTGCCGATATTTCGTCCGAGGCAAAGCTCTTTCCGTTCCCTCCCCCCTTGTGGGGGAGGGTCAGGGAGGGGAGTAGGCTCGGGCGAGGCCGGAGTTCGTGGCACCCCCTTCCCCAACCCTTCCCCACAAGGGGGAAGGGAGCCCGTCCGCCGGTGCCCGCCTCACACGACCCGGCTGCTACCGCTTTGCAGAGTATCGATCGCCTATGACCCATCCCGGCGAACAGTTTTACCCCGAGGGCGTGCGTTGGGACGATCCCATCGCCCAGGGCTCGCTGCCTGACCTCTTGTCGAAAGCCGCCGCGAATTACGGTCCGCGCACCGCGCTGGAGTTTCGGGATCGTGCAATCAGCTACACCGAGCTTGCCACCATGGCCGATCGTGCGGGGGCTGCGTTCCTGCGCGAAGGCATCGGCAAGAACAGCTCGGTCGCGCTGTTCCTCGGCAACACGCCGGACCATCCGGTCAATTTCTTCGGCGCGCTGAAGGCAGGCGCCCGCGTCGCCCATCTGTCTCCGCTGGACGGCGAGATCGCGCTGACCCACAAGGTCTCCGACTCCGGCTCGCGCCTGCTCGTCACCTCGAACCTCCAGGGCCTGCTGCCGACCGCGCTGAAATTCCTGGAGAAGGGCCTGATCGACAAGCTCGTCGTCTGCGAGGACGACAATTGGGGCAAGGTCGGCACGCCGCAGGCGGCGATCCCCGATGATCCCCGCATCGTCACCATCAGGACCTTCGTCGAAGGCGCCACCGCTCCGGCAGAGTGGCCGAAAGTCACGGCCGACGACGTCGCGCTGCTGCAATATACCGGCGGCACCACCGGCCTGCCCAAGGGCGCGATGCTGACCCACGGCAATCTCACCTCGGCGGTGTCGATCTACGACGTCTGGGGCAAGCCGGCGCGCGCTGCGCGCGGCGATGTCGTCGAGCGCGTCATCTGCGTGCTGCCGCTGTTCCACATCTACGCGCTCACCGTCGTGCTCTTGTCCTCGCTCAGCCGCGGCAACCTGATCTCGATGCATCAGCGTTTCGACGTCGAAGCCGTGATGCGCGACATCGAGGTCAAGCGCGCGACCTATTTCCCGGGCGTGCCGACGATGTGGATCGCGATCGCCGCGCTGCCCGATCTCGACAAGCGTGACTTCTCCTCGCTCGCCACCATCGGCTCCGGCGGAGCGCCGCTGCCGGTGGAGATCGCCAATTTCTTCGAGCGCAAGGTCGGCAAGAAGCTGCGCAGCGGCTGGGGCATGACCGAGACCTGCTCGCCCGGCACCGGCCACCCGCCCACGGGCCCCGACAAGCCCGGCTCGATCGGCCTGATGCTGCCCGGCATCGAGCTCGACGTCGTCGCGCTCGACGATCCCAGACGCGTGCTGCCGCCGGGCGAAGTCGGCGAGATCCGCATCAAGGGCCCGAACGTCACCAAGGGCTACTGGAACAAGCCGGAAGGATCCGCAGATGCCTTCGTCGACGGCCGCTTCCTCACCGGCGACATCGGCTATGTCGACACCGACGGCTATTTCTTCCTGGTCGACCGCAAGAAGGACATGATCATCTCCGGCGGCTTCAACGTCTATCCGCAGATGATCGAGCAGGCGATCTACACCATTCCGGGCGTGCACGAGGTGATCGTGCTCGGCATTCCCGACCAGTACCGCGGCGAAGCCGCAAAAGCCTTCATCAAGCTCAAGCCCGACGCAAAGCCGTTCACTCTGGACGAGCTGCGCACACAGCTTGCGGGCAAGCTCGGCAGGCACGAGCTGCCGGCTGCGCTCGAATTCGTCGCCGACCTGCCGCGCACGCCGGTCGGAAAATTGTCGCGCCACGAATTGCGCCAGCAGCAGAAACCGTCACAATCCCCCAGAACCGTATCAGGAGGTCGCTCTTGACCGACGCCGTCATCGTTTCCACCGCCCGCACCCCGATCGGCAAGGCCTATCGCGGCATGCTCAACGCCACCGAGGGCGCAACCCTGCTCGGCCATGCCATCGGCGAGGCCGTTGCCCGCGCCAAGGTCGACCCGAAGGAAATCGAGGACGTCGTGATGGGCGCAGCGCTCCAGCAGGGAGCGACCGGCGGCAACATCGCGCGCAAGGCGCTGCTCCGCGCAGGTCTCCCGGTCACCGTCGCCGGCACCACCATCGACCGGCAATGCGCCTCGGGCCTGCAGGCGATCGCGCTCGCTGCGCGCTCGGTGATCTTCGACGGCGTCGAGATCGCGGTCGGCGGCGGCGGCGAGTCGATCTCGCTCGTGCAGAACGACAAGATGAACGGCTTCCACGCCCAGGACCCGGCGCTGCTCGAGATCAAGGGCGAGGTCTACATGCCCATGATCGATACCGCCGAGGTCGTCGCCAAGCGCTACGGCATCTCGCGCGAACGCCAGGACGAATATTCGCTGGAGAGCCAGCGCCGCACTGCTGCAGCCCAGCAGGCCGGCAAGTTCAAGGACGAGCTCGCCCCGATCACGACGCAGATGGCGGTCACCGACAAGGCGACCGGCGCCGTGTCGATGAAGGAGGTCACGCTGTCGCAGGACGAGGGCCCGCGCCCCGAGACCACCGCCGAAGGCCTTGCTGGCCTGAAGCCCGTGCGCGGCGAAGGCTTCACCATCACCGCCGGCAATGCCAGCCAGCTCTCCGACGGCGCCAGCGCCTCGGTGATCATGAGCGACAAGGAAGCCTCAAAGCGCGGCCTTGCGCCGCTCGGCATCTTCCGCGGCTTCGTCTCGGCCGGCTGCGAGCCGGACGAGATGGGCATCGGCCCGGTCTTCGCCGTGCCGCGCCTGCTCAAGCGCCACGGCCTCACCGTCGACGACATCGGCCTCTGGGAGCTGAACGAAGCCTTCGCGGTGCAGGTGCTGTATTGCCGCGACAAGCTCGGCATCGACCCCGAGAAGATCAACGTCGACGGCGGCGCGATCTCGGTCGGCCATCCCTACGGCATGTCGGGCGCGCGCCTCACCGGCCACGCCCTGATCGAAGGCCGCCGCCGCAAGGCGAAGTACGCGGTCGTCACCATGTGCGTCGGCGGTGGCATGGGCGCGGCCGGCTTGTTCGAAGTGCTGCAGTAATTCACAGGAGGATCCGATGGATCTCGCATTCACGAAAGAAGAGCAGGCGTTTCGCGAGGAAGTGCGGCAGTTCTTCCGCGACAACGTGCCGCCGGATACGCGGCGCAAGCTGGTCGAGGGCCGCCACCTCACCAAGGACGAGATGGTGACGTGGTGGCGCATCCTCAACAAGAAGGGCTGGGGCGTCAGCCACTGGCCGACGCAGTATGGCGGCACGGGGTGGACTTCCGTCCAGCACTACATCTTCAACGAGGAGCTGCAGTCCTATCCGGCGCCGCAGCCGCTCGCCTTCGGCGTCAGCATGGTCGGCCCCGTCATCTACACCTTCGGCAACGAGGAGCAGAAGAAGAAGTACCTGCCGCGCATCGCCAATGTCGACGACTGGTGGTGCCAGGGCTTCTCCGAGCCCGGCTCCGGCTCCGACCTCGCCTCGCTGAAGACCAAAGCCGAGCGCCGTGGCGACAAGTGGATCATCAACGGCCAGAAGACCTGGACCACGCTGGCCCAGCACGCCGACATGATCTTCTGCCTCTGCCGCACCGACAACAACGCCAAGAAGCAGATGGGCATCTCCTTCATCGTGTTCTCGATGAAGTCGAAGGGCGTCACCGTGCGCCCGATCCAGACCATCGACGGGGGCCACGAGGTCAACGAGGTCTTCTTCGACGACGTGGAAGTCCCGATCGAGAACCTGATCGGCGAGGAGAACAAGGGCTGGGACTACGCCAAATTCCTGCTCGGCAACGAGCGCACCGGCATCGCCCGGGTCGGCGTCTCCAAGGAGCGCATTCGCCGCATCAAGGATCTCGCCTCCAAGGTCGAATCCGGCGGCAAGCCGATCATCCAGGACGCCGCCTTCCGCGAGAGGCTGGCGGCCTGCGAGATCGAGCTCAAGGCGCTCGAGCTGACGCAGCTGCGCGTCGTCGCCGACGAGGGCAAGCACGGCAAGGGCAAGCCCAATCCGGCCTCCTCGGTGCTGAAGATCAAGGGCTCCGAGATCCAGCAGACCACCACCGAGCTGCTCATGGAAGTGATCGGTCCGTTCGCCGCGCCTTACGACGTGCATGGCGACGACGGCTCGAACGAGGCCATGGACTGGACAGCCCAGATCGCGCCGAGCTACTTCAACAACCGCAAGGTCTCGATCTACGGCGGCTCCAACGAGATCCAGCGCAACATCATCGCCAAGGCGGTGCTGGGGCTGTGAGGCTCTTCCCCCTCGCCCCGTTCTTACGGGAAGAGGGTTGGGGTGAGGGCCTCTCGAACAGAGATCGTGGAGAGAGCGGTACCCCCTCACCGGATTTGCTTCGCAAATCGACCTCTCCCCGCAAGCGGGGAGAGGTGAAGAGGAGCCAGCGCAACGCACACACTTGCTAGTTTGAGGAAACAGAAATGGATTTTGATCTGTCCGAGGAGCAGCGGCTTCTCAAGGAAAGCATCGACGGCCTGCTGACCGATTCCTACGATTTCGAGCAGCGCAAGAAATACATGAAGGAGAAGGGCGGCTGGAGCAAAGCGGTCTGGCTCAAGCTCGCCGAGCAGGGGCTCTTGGGCCTGCCCTTCAGCGAGGCCGATGGCGGTTTCGGCGGCGGCGGTGTCGAGACCATGATCGTGATGGAAGCGCTCGGCAAGGCGCTGGTGCTGGAGCCGTATCTGGCCACGGTCGTGATCGGCGGCGGCTTCCTGCGCCATGCCGGCACCGACGCGCAGAAGGCCGCGCATGTGCCTGGCATCATCGACGGCAGCAAGACGCTGGCCTTCGCCCAGCTCGAGAAGAACTCGCGCTATGATCTCTTCGATGTCACCACGACCGCGAAGAAGAAGGGCGACGGCTGGGTCATCGACGGCGAGAAGTTCGTCGTGCTCAACGGCGAGAACGCCGACACGCTTGTGGTCACAGCGCGCACCAAGGGCGAGCGCCGCGACAAGACCGGCATCGGCGTGTTCCTGGTCCCCGCGAATGCCAAGGGCGTCACCAAGAAGTCCTATCCGACCCAGGACGGCCTGCATGCCGCCGACATCACCCTTACCGGCGTCGAGGTCGGCGCGGATGCCGTGATCGGTAATCCCGACGACTCGCTCGCGCTGATCGAGCGCGTGGTGGACGAAGCCCGCGTCGCGCTCTGCGCCGAAGCGGTCGGCCTGATGGATGAATCGCTGAAGACCACCGTCGAGTACATCAAGACGCGAAAACAGTTCGGCGTTGCGATCGGGTCCTTCCAGTCGCTCCAGCACCGCGCCTCCGACATGTTCGTCGCGACCGAGCAGGCGCGCTCGATGTCGATGTTCGCGACCATGGCGAGCGATTTCGAGGACGCCAAGGAGCGCTCCAACGCCATCGCCGCGGCCAAGGTGCAGATCGGCAAGTCGCTGAAATTCGTGGGCCAGCAGTCGATCCAGCTCCACGGCGGCATCGGCATGACCATGGAGGCGAAGATCGGCCACTACTTCAAGCGCCTGACCATGATCGAGAACACCTTCGGCGACACCGACTATCACCAGCGCCGCGTCGCCGATGCGGGCGGGTTGGTCTAAGGTACGGCGGGTTGGAGGCGAAACGGTCGACGGTACCGCTCTCTCCGTTCCCTCCCCCTTGTGGGGGAGGGGCAGGGAGGGGGTGCCACTCGGGGATTCGATCCGTCGCGCTCCCGTTTTCAGTCCATCGTCAACACCGGCACCTTTTTCTGGGCTACCCCCCTCCCTAGCCCTCCCCTGCAAGGGGGGAGGGAACGCAACTTTGTTGGGACGACGTATCTCACACCATCAGGATCAGTCACCATGTTGCGTGGAAGGACCGAAACACCAAACCAAAAGCCCCGGAGACATCTCCGGGGCTTTCGTCGCTTCTGACCTTGTTCGCGGTCCAGGACCTCACGTCCGCGTGCGCATGCGCATCATGAAGCTGTCGTAGCTGAGCTCGGCGACCTGCATCCAGGCCAGCGATTCGTTCCGGAATGCCGACAGGCTCGTATACATCTTCTTGAAGTGCGGGTTGGTCTTGGTGAGATCGGCGTAGATCTCGTTGGCGGCGCTGTAGCACGCTTCGAGCACCTCCTGCGGGAACGGCTTGAGGATCGCGCCGGCCACCAGCAGGCGCTTGAGCGCCGGCGGGTTGACGTAGTCGTACTTGCCGGTGACCCAGGTGAAGGTGTCGCGCGAGGCCATCTCGATCGCGGACTGGTAGTGCTTGGGCAGCGCGTTCCATCTGTCGAGATTGATGATGTTGTGTCCTTGGCCGGTACCTTCCCACCAGCCCGGATAGTAATAGAACTTCGCGACCTTCACGAAGCCGAGCTTCTCGTCGTCATAGGGGCCGACCCATTCGGCCGCGTCGATCGTGCCCTTCTCCAGCGCCGGATAGATGTCGCCGCCCGCGATCTGCTGCGGCACGCCGCCGACCTTGGCGATGATCGTACCGGCGAAGCCGCCGACGCGGAATTTCAGTCCCTTGAAATCCTCCATCGACTTGATCTCCTTCCGGAACCAGCCGCCCATCTGGGCCCCCGTCGAGCCGGTCGGAATGCCGAGCGCGTTGTATTCCTTCAGAAGGTCGTTGAGCATCTCCTGTCCGCCGCCGAACAGCAGCCAGGAAATATGCGCCCGCGTGTTCAGGCCGAACGGCAGCGACGTGCCGAAGGTGAAGGCGGGGTTCTTGCCCCAGTAGTAGTACAGCGCGGTGTTGCCCATCTCGACGGTGCCGTTCGAGACGGCATCCAGCACCTGCAGGCCGGGGACGATCTCGCCGGATGCGAATGGCTGGATCTGGAACTTGTTGTCGGTGACCTCGGCGACGCGCTTGCAGAAATATTCGCAGCCGCCATAGAGCGTATCGAGCGCCTTGGGCCAGCTCGCGGCGAGCCGCCATCTCGTCTCCGGCGAAGATTGCGCGATCGCCGGCGCGGCAATCGCCGTGCTTGCCGCCAGCCCCGCGCCGGTCACTTTCAGGAATTCACGACGTTTCATGCGTACCCTCCGTTGCGCCGATGTCCTCGACTAAGGCAACGATCTTGCTGTCGTCTTGGCCTCGCCGGGTACCGACGTGGTGTTGTGCCGATTGTTTTTGGCGTTTCCGAAGACCCTTCAGGGCTCTTTGTGGATCCCGCACGTCGCGGTTTCGATGCGAGGATGACCGTTCGCCTGGCCATAATCAAGCGCCGTTGGGATGCTCGCAGTTGCGAAGGCGCGCTCTTCCCCTCTCCCCTTGTGGAGAGAGGGTGGCTCGCCGCATTAGCGGCGAGCCGGGTGAGGGGTATCTATCCGCGAGTCCAACTCGCATCTGAGTTCGCGAAGAGATACCCCTCATCACACCTTCTCCCGCAAGGGGAGAAGGGAAGAAGCCAATCAACAAAAGCCCCGGAGACATCGCCATCTCCGGGGCTTCTCATTCTTTAGTCGTGTGCCGCTCAGCGCCTCACGTCTTCGTCCGCATCCGCATCATGAAGCTGTCGAAGCTCAGCTCGGCGACCTGGAACCAGGGCAGGGCCTCGCCGCGATAGGCGGTCAGGCTCGCATACATCTTGCCGAAATGCGGGTTGGACTTGGAAAGTTCGGCATAGGTCTCGGTGGCGGCCGCGTAGCAGGCTTCGAGAACTTCCTGCGGGAAGGCCTTCAGGACCGCGCCCGCCACCAGGAGCCGCTTCAGCGCCGGCGCGTTCAACGCGTCGTACTTGCCGGTGATCCAGGTGAACGTGTCGCGCGAGGCGGCATCGATCGCCGCCTGATAGTGCTTCGGCAGCGCATTCCACTTGTCGAGGTTGATGATGTTGTGGCCCTGGCTCGTGCCTTCCCACCAGCCCGGATAATAGTAGTACTTCGCAACCTTGACGAAGCCGAGCTTCTCGTCGTCGTAAGGGCCGACCCATTCGGCCGCGTCGATCGTGCCCTTTTCCAGCGCCGGATAGATGTCGCCGCCGGCGATCTGCTGCGGCACCGCGCCGAGCTTGGCCATGATCGTGCCGGCAAATCCGCCGATGCGGAATTTCAGGCCCTTGATGTCGTCGAGCGACTTGATCTCCCTCCGGAACCAGCCGCCCATCTGCGCGCCGGTGGAGCCGGTCGGAATGCCGTAGCAATTGTGCTCCTTCAGCAGGTCGTTCACGAGCTCCTGCCCGCCACCCCACAGCAGCCACGAGATCTGCTGGCGCGTGTTGAGCCCGAACGGCAGCGCGGTAGCGAAGGTGAAGGCGGGATTCTTGCCCCAGTAGTAGTAGAGCGCGGTGTTGCCCATCTCGACGGTGCCGTTCGAGACCGCATCCAGTACCTGCAGGCCCGGGACGATTTCGCCCGCCGCGAACGGCTGGATCTGGAATTTGTTGTCGGTGATCTCGGCGACTTTCTTGCAGAAATATTCGCAGCCGCCATAGAGCGTGTCGAGCGACTTCGGCCAGCTCGTGGCGTAACGCCACCTGACCTCGGGCGTCGATTGCGCGATAGCCGGCGCAGCAACGGCGCTCGCGGCCAGGCCCAATCCACCTGCCGTCAGGAATTTACGACGTTCCATGCACTTCCCTCCGTTATTGCCGATGCTTCGACGTCAGGGAACGATCTTTGATGTCGTCTTGTCGCGGTCGAGATCGACGTTGTTGTTGAGACTTGTGAGGCGTTTCCGAATGGCCCTGACGGGCTCTTGTTATTGGAATTCCGATCATTGCGGTTCCCTCATCAAGGATGACCGGTCACCTCCAGATAATCAAGCCTCATGCCTTCCTCGCACTTGCGAATGCGGGACAGACGAAAGTCGGAGATTGGCGAACTGCTGCATGATTGGGCAACAGCGTGGCGACGATGCGCTTGCGAGGGGAAGTGAAGGCGTTCGTCGAAGCGACAGACTCACTGGCGGCAATGGAGGTGCGTTCCCTCCCCCCTTGTGGGGGAGGGCTAGGAGGGGGGTAGCCCAGCAAAAGGTGCCGATTGTGATGATGCACAGATGGCGATGCGCGATGGATAGGGTCCCCGCGTGGCATCCCCCTCCCTGACAAGGGGAGGGAATGGAGAGAGCGCTGGTGTCCGCCAAATAACCCAACGCTATCCCTGCTTCGCGAACGCCGCCTCCATCGCCTTTCTTGTCCTGATCGTCTCGTTGTTCGCATCGAACTCGACATCGCTCCAGCGGACGATCTCGCCATGGGCGACATCGTGCTTCAGCTTCAGGCGATGCGCGAGGCCGATCGGCAGGGCGCTCGCCTTCAGGCTCGCGGCGGACGGCACCAGCTTGCCCCATACCGTGTAGCCGCCTTCGCCGTCCAGCATCTCCCCGGCGCGCAAGTGGCGCTTGGCGATCGCCGCGACGTCGCCGCGGAAGCCGTAGGGCTGACCGGTGGACTCGCCGCGCAGTGCGGCCGACAGGATCGAGATGTTCAACTCGAGCCCGATCAGGTGATAGGGCTTGTACATCGCGGCGAAGCGTCCGCTGGCATCGGTCTTCAGGCCGTATTGTCTGAAGCAGTCGGCGGCGTAGTCGTTCGGCGCCTCCAGCACGACATAGACGCCCCAGCGCAGGTCGCGAAACACCGGCCGCCCGTCGCGCTCCAGCGAGGAGACCACCTCCACCACGCCGGACTGCTCCAGCACGCCGCCGCGCGAGCGCGGCCGCATGATGTGCGGCAAATCGTCCACGCCGCAGGGCGGAAACAACAATCCTTCCGCAGGCACGTCGAGGCCGCAGGCGTTGGCGATCGCGGCCATCTCGATCGCCGATTTGGTGCCGTCGAGGAAGGAATTGAACATCTGCGGGTTCATGCCGGCCGACTGCGCTTCCCCTGCGGTCAGGCCGTAATGCTGCCAGACGCCGTCGGGCGTCACGTCGTGATAGGCCGGCAGGTACTTTGTGCCCTTGCCGGCGGCGACGACGCGAAAACCGGTGGCGCGGGCCCAGTCGACCATCTCAGCGGTCAGCGCCGGCTGGTCGCCATAGGCGAGCGAATAGACCACGCCCGCTTTGCGCGCTTCCTCGGCGAGCAGCGGGCCCGCCAGCACGTCGGCCTCGACATTGACCATCACGACATGCTTGCCCGCCGCGATCGCGGCACGCGCGTGACGGATGCCGACGGCGGGATTGCCGGTTGCTTCGACCACCACGTCCATCGCCCCGCCGGCGATCGCGCGCGCGCCGTCATCGGTGAATACGGTCCGGGCGATGCGATCAGCGTCCCAGCCGACGGTGCGGCACGCCTCGCGCGCGCGCTCGCGGTCGATGTCGACGATGATGGGCACTTCGAGTCCCGGCGTGTGCGGCACCTGTGCGAGGAACATCGAGCCGAATTTGCCGGCGCCGATCAGCGCGACGCGAACGGGCTTGCCGGCGCATGCGCGGGCCTGGAGGAGGCGGAAGAGGTTCATGGCGGATGTCCAAGACTCAGTGTTGCTGGTGCGGCTTGCGCTCGGCCAACCTCTCCCCGGAGGGGAGAGGTGAAGCACGCCCGCGACTGCGACGTTACTCCGCCGCCTGCCTCGGCGCACGAGCGAGCCGCACCAACGCGTCATCATCCACGGTCTTGATCGGCGTAAAGTCGCGATGCGCGATGTACTCCGGCCGTGTCGGGGTTCGGATGTAGTTCGAGACCGCGTTCAGTGTCAGGTACACGATCTTGCGCGGGTAGGGCGTGATGTTGCCGCTCGAGCCATGCACGAGATTGCCGTGGAACATCAGCATGCCGCCGGGCTTGCCGGTGGGCGCCACGATGCCGCCCTGCTTGACGAGGCGCGTCACCGTGTCCTCGTCCAGCGTCCACAGCGGATAGGAGGTGGTGGCGAGGTCATGCGATGCTTCGAGATCGCCGGCGTTCTGGCTGCGCGGCACCAGCATGAGGGGACCGTTGATCGGCATCACCTCGTCGAGGAAGATCGCGATGTTCATCGCGCGCGGCTCCGGCATGCCATCGTCGCGTTTCCAGGTGCCGTAATCCTGGTGCCATTGCCACACGTCGCCGGTGAAGGCCGATTTCGCGTTGATCTTGAACTGGTGCATGTAGACGGGCTCGCCGAACACCTGCTCGACCGGCTCGATCATGCGCGGATGCGCGCCGAGAATGCGGAAGGCCTCGTTGTAGAGATGCGCGGCAAAGGCCGTGCGCGGCGCGCCGCTCTTCTCGCGCCAGACTTCCGGCCGGTTGGCGTCGTAGATGCCGACCGCCTCGCGCGCGAGCAAATTGACCTCCTCCTGGCTGAACAGCTCGGGCAGGAACAGCCAGCCCTCGCGGTGGAAGAACTCCAATTGCTCCTGGGACAGTTTCATGGGTCGTCCTCCTTGTGCCGTTTTTGTCGCCATTCCGGGGCGCGACGAAGTCGCGAGGCCGGAATCCATTTCTCCGCAATCTGCGCCGCCCGATGGATTCCGGGCTCGATGCTGCGCATCGCCCCGGAATGACGGTGGCTGTGGCTACGCCGCCGCCTCTTCGCCGGCCCTCAATCTCTCCTCGGTCAACCGTCCCGCCGTCTGCGCGTGCGCCAGCGCCGCGCGTTCGGCGGCCTTCGCATCGCCGCTCAGAATGCATCCGGCAATATCGGCATGCTCCGCCCAGGCGCTGCCGCGATAGTCGAGCTCCGACAGCACGGTCGCCATCGAACGGCGCATATGCGGCCATTGCGGCGCAATGGTTGCCTCGATCACGGGATTGCCGGCGAGCTGATAGATCGCGCGGTGGAAATCGACGTCGAGCGCGATGAGCTCGCCGAGCGACGTGTTGCGGTCGATACCGCGCCCGGCGGCGAGCGCCGCCTCGAGCCGCGCGCGTCCCGCCGCGTCGCTCGCTGCGCGCGCGGCGGCGAGCCGTGCGGCCAGCCCATCGATGGCGCCGCGCACCTCGTAGAGCTGGCGAATGCGTGAGGGATCGAGCTGGGTGACTTCAAAGCCGCGCTTGCCGCTCTCGGCGACGAGGCCTTGCCGGTGCAACAGATGCAGCGCATGCGACACCGGCTGGCGCGACACGCCGAGCTTGTCGGCGAGCTCGTTCTGCCGGATGCGCTGGCCGGGCTCGAGCGAGCGATCGGAGATCGCTTCCAGGATCCGTTCATAGACCTGGTCGATCAGGTTCGGGAGCGGGTCGAGAGGGATCACGCCGGCAGCTCCGAGGAGGGAATACGGAATTCCGTATTCAAACTACGCTGGGAGGGGCAGGACGTCAAGCGCGGCCCAGGGCCGCGCCAGCGCTCTTTTGAGGTGCTACCCAAGCTATTGATATTGCTTGGGTCGCCTACTGTGCATGGGGTTGTTTTCGAGCAACGGACCGGGCGCAGCTCGGCGCCTACTTCTTCTTCCCCTGCTCGATCAGCATCCGGCTCATCAGGTAGAGCCGTGGCACGATCGAGTTGGTGTCGATGAACTCGTCGCGGGCGTGATAGCCGAAGCCGGCGAGGCCAAAGCTCTCGACCACCACCGCCTTGCCACTGCGATTGGCATAGCCGGCATCGGTGGCGCCGCCGGTCATCTCGGCGATGTCGAGCTTGCGATCGATCTCGGCATAGATCGCCTGTCCCATCTCCGCCAGCGCGCGGCCGCGGTCGCTGGCTACGAAGGGCGGACGGCCGGCCACGATCTTCATGGTCGTCTCGGTGTCCGGCACGAGGCGATTCTTGATCTTCTCGTCCAGCGCCGCCTGCAGCCTGGCGATGCCGTCGGGAATGGTGAGGCGGATGTCGGCGCCAGCCTCCGCGTCATCCGGAATCTGATTGCGCACCGTGCCGGCCTTCGCCGTCGTCCAGTTGAGCTGGGTGCCGGGAATCGACTTGGCGACGTCCTGCGTCTGCAGCAGTTGATGCGAGAGCTCGATCAGCGCGTTGCGGCCGCGATCGGGTGCAGCGCCGGCATGCGCCGCGCGGCCCTTCACGTTCAGGATACCTGTCGCCGTGCCGCTGGCACCCAATAGCAGCGAGTCGTTCTTCGCCGGCGGCGAGGCCGCCGTCGGCTCGCAGGAGAGCACGACGTCGTGCTGGTCGGCGAGCTCCGCGATGATCTCGCCCGATCCGATCGAGCCGACCTCCTCGTCCGGATTGAACGAGACGGTGAGCGTGGCGTAGTCGTTCCAGCCGGCGTCCTTGAGGATCTTCAGCGCGTGCAGCACCACGGCGATGCCGCCCTTGTCGTCGGCGATGCCGGGGCCGAAGATCTTCGTGCCATCGACGCGATAGGGCTCGCTCGCGAGAATGCCGCGCTGATAGACCGTGTCCATGTGCGCGATCAGCATCAGCTTCCGCGTGCCCCTGCCCTTGAAGGTCGCGATCACCATGTCGGCGCCGGCGCCCGCCGTGGTCTTGCGCCGCTCGGTGGCGGCGCCGAGCGCCTTCAGGCGCGCTTCGGTGAAGTCGGCCATCTTCTTCAGACCCTCGAGGTCGCTGCTGCCGCTCTCGATCATCACCATGTCGCGTAAGGTCTCGATCAGCGGCGCCTTCTCCTGCTCGGCCGCGGCCTTCAGCTTCTCGTCAGCGGCCGCGAACGCGGACGTCGCGCTGGCGGCGAGGCCGAGCAGCGACAAAGCGAGCAGGGGAGTGAGGCGGAAGGTCATGAGTTGCGTCCTTTTGCATCTTGCGCGCGGGCACCGCGCGATGGTGCGAAAAGCCTAGCACCCGCAACGGCGCGATGCCACGCCAGCCTAGCGCTCCAGCACCCAAGAAGAGGAGAAGGAAAGGAAGAGAGCTACTGCGTCAGAAATCTGTTCACGACCTCGCCGAACTCCAGCGGCGCCTGCTCGAACATCCAGTGGCCGGCATTCTCGATCACGGCCGTCTTGCTGCCCACGATGTGCTCGGCCAGCACGCGCCATAGCACCGACAGGCTGCCGGTGGTGGCGCCGCCGCCGATCAGCAGTGTCGGCGTTTTGATCGCCTGCGCATCGCCGAGCGTGTAAGGCTTCCGCTGCTCGTTGATCTGGCCCAACAACGTGAGCGCGTTGTCGCGCAGTTGCTGCTTCGCCGCCGCCGGCACGCGCCGCCAGGAGCCATCGCCCTCGATGCCCTCGTAGAAATTCTGCAACGCGCCCTCGAGGTCGCCGGCGCGGATCATCTCGACCGAGCGCGCGGTGCGCGCGGCGAGCGGCGGATGCGCGGGCGTGCCTTCGGGCAGCGGCAGGCTGGCATCGAGGTCGCCGCCGGGCTCGGCCAGCACCAGCTTGCGCAGCAGATCCGGCCGCGCCTGCGCGACGCGAAAGGCGATGTGGCCGCCGCGCGAATGGCCCATCAGGTCGACCGGGCCGCGTTTCACCTGCTCGATGAAGGCGATCGTGTCCGAGACGTGCTGCGCCATCTTGTAGTCGTCGCCCACCGCGTCGCAGTGCTCGGGAAAGAAATGCCGCAGGCTCACCGAGATCACCCGATGATTCTTCGACAGCGGGCCGAGCACCGAATACCAGGTGCGGAAGTCCCCTAGCGTGCCATGCACGCAGACCAGCGGAGGGCCTTCTCCGGCTTCGAGATAGGCCATTTCATATCCGTTGACGCGAAAGCTCTGCATGATCAGCTCGCCAGAAACTCGAGAACCACTTCGGAGTATTTTTGCGGCGCCTGCTCGAACATCGGATGCGTCGCGTTCGGGATGATCGCCGTCGTGGAGCAGGGCACATGGGCGGCCAGCGCATGCAGCACCTTCGGCAACAGGCCCTTGGTCCGCCCTCCCAGGATGAACAGCGTCGGCATCTTGATCGCTTCCGCATCCGCCTTCGAGAACGGCGGCCGGTTGTCGCGGACCTGGCCGATCAGGGTATAGGCGTTGTCGCGCAGATTCTGCTTCACCATCGCCGGCAGCCGCGGCCAGGTGCCGGCGCCTTCCAGCGTGTCGACGAAGACGGCGAGGCCGCCGTCGACATCGCCCGCCGCGATCTTCTCGGCCGAGGCGGTAAAGCGCGCCAGCAGCGGCGAGGGACCGCCGGCATAGTCGGGATCGAGGCTCGCATCGAGCTCGCCGCCGGGCTCGGCCAGGATCAGCCGGCGCAGCAGATCGGGGCGCCGCTGCGCGACGCGAAGGCAGATGTGCCCGCCGCGGGAATGCCCCATCAAATCGACCGGGCCGAGGTCGAGCTTCTCGACGAAGGCGATGACGTCGTCGACATGCTGGGCGATGGAATAAGTGTCGCCCACACCGTCCCAGCGTTCGGGAAAGAAGTGCCTCAGGCTCACAGCGATCACGCGATGCCGCTGCGTCAGCGGCCCCAGCACGCAGCCCCAGATGCGGAAGTCGGAGAGCGAGCCGTGCACACAGACCAGCGGCGCGCGACCTTTGTCCTCGCCCACGTCGAGATAGGGCATATCGTATCCATTGACGTGGAGGCTCTGCATTCTGGGCTCGCGGGAAGGGAGGAGGAACTCCTGTGCAAGATTCCCGGAAACCGGGTGGATCGCAACTATTTCCAAGCCTAGATTTGGGCGGAGATCACATTGGGGGCATGCGACAAGGACGCAAGCTCAGGAACCATCCCATGACCGACCAGCACTTTGCCCTGTTCGACACCCGGATCGGCCTCTGCGCCATCGCCTGGGGCCCTCGCGGCATCAACGGCACGCAATTGCCGATGGGTGGCGAAGACAAGATCCGCACCCGCATCAGCCAGCGCCATGCCGAGGCGACTGAAGCCGAGCCGACGCCTGAGGTACAGCAGGCGATCGACCGCATGACAAGACTGCTCGCAGGTGAGCGCGACGATCTCACCGACATCGCGCTCGACCTCGATGGCGTGCCCGAGTTCAACCGCGGCGTCTACGAGATCGCCCGCGCCATTCCGCCCGGCAAGACCATCACCTATGGCGACATCGCCAGGCAGCTCGGCGGCGTCCAGCTGTCGCGCGACGTCGGCCAGGCGCTCGGCCGCAACCCGTGCCCGATCGTCGTGCCCTGCCATCGCGTGCTCGCGGCCGGCAACAAGCCCGGCGGTTTCTCGGCGAATGGCGGCGTGGTGACGAAGCTGAAGATGCTCGAGATCGAAGGCGCGCTGGTGAACCACACGCCGAGCTTGTTTGATTGAGGGTTCGCTTACCCTCCAGGGGACGGTAAGAAGGAGTTCGCTACATCTTCGCTGCGGTCTTCGGCCAATACCTGTCCCGCAGATGCCGCTTCACCAGCTTGCCTGTCGGCGTGCGCGGCAGCTCGGCTTCGAAGTCGATCGAGCGCGGGCATTTGATTGCCGAAAGCCGCGTCTTGCAATAGGCGATCAGCTCAGCCTCGAGTTCCTTGCCGGCGCGCGTCATGTCGTGCGGCTGCACCACCGCCTTCACCTCCTCGCCCATCTCCTCGTTCGGTACGCCGAACACCGCGACGTCGGCGACTTCGGGGTGGGTGATGAGCACGTCCTCGGTCTCCTGCGGGTAGATGTTCACCCCGCCCGAGATGATCATGTAGGACTTGCGATCGGTGAGGAAGAGGAAGCCGTCCTTGTCGAGATAGCCGACGTCGCCGAGCGTCGACCAGCCCCTGGCGTTGTAGGCCTTCTTCGTCTTCTCGGGATCGTTGTGATAGGTGAAGGCGGGCGCGTCGGCGAAATAGACGGTACCGATCTCGCCAACCGGCTGCTCCTCGTCGTTCTCGTCCAAAATCTTGATCTTGCCGACCACGGCGCGGCCGACGCTGCCGCGATGCTCCAGCCATTCCCTGGAGTTGCAGACCGTGACGCCGTTGCCTTCCGAGCCGGCGTAGTACTCGATCAGGATCGGGCCCCACCATTCGATCATCTTTGCTTTCACCTCGACGGGGCAGGGCGCGGCGGCGTGGATCGCGCCCTTGAGCGTGGAGACGTCGTACTTGGTGCGAATCTCGTCCGGCAGCTTCAGCATGCGCACAAACATGGTCGGCACCAGCTGTGACTGTGTCACCTCATACTTCTCGACGAGCTCCAGGAATTCCTCGGCGTCGAAATGCTCCATGATGATGGAGGTGCCACCGAGCACGATCGCCATCATGTTGAAGCGCAGGGGAGCGGCATGATAGAGCGGCGCCGGTGACAGATACGTGCTCTCCTCATTCATGCCGCACATGTCGGCGCAGAGCACGCGCAGGAACGCGTTCGGCACGTCGATCCTGTTCCCCTCGAACGCCTTCTTGATGCCCTTGGGCCGGCCGGTAGTGCCGGACGAATACAGCATGTCGTAGCCGGCGACCTCGTCCGCGATCGGCGTGGTCGGCTGCGCGGCGGCTTCCTTGTCGTAGGAGCGGAAGCCGGGCAGCGGCTCGTCCATCATGTAGAAGATCGGTTCGCTCGGCGTGCCCTTGATCAGGGCCTTGATCTGGTCTGCGCATTTCGGCGTGGTGATGACGACCTTGGCCCCGCAATCGCCGATGATGTAGCCGATCTCGTCCTGCTTCAGGTAACGGCTGATAGCGGTGTAATAGAGCCCGCTACGCTGTGCCGCCCAGCAGAGCTCCATGAAGGCGAGACGGTTCTCCATCAACAGCGCGATGTGATCGCCGGCCTTGAGGCCAAGCGAGCGGAACAGATGCGCGCCCTGGTTCGAGAGCTCGTCGAGTTCGCGATAGGTGATCGCCTTGCCTGTGCCCGCCATCCGGTAGGCGATCTTGTCGGGCGTGGTCTTCGCGTAGACAGACGGATGAGTCATGAACGTTGGTCTCGCAACAAGTAAGGTGTCATCCCGGCGAAGGCCGGGATCCATAACCACAGGCCTTGATTGTTGAGACGGGATGGAGCTCCAGCGCGGCAGAACCACGGAGTCCCGTGGTTAGAGGTCCCGGAGCGGCGCGCGCTTGAGGCGCGCTGGTCCGGGACGACACCATCTGTGTGGCAGAAACCTACAGCCGCTCCACGATCGTCACATTCGCCATGCCGCCGCCTTCGCACATGGTCTGCAGGCCGTAGCGCTTGCCGCGCTGGTGCAGGGCGTGGACCAGCGTGGTCATCAGCTTGGTGCCGGAGCCACCGAGCGGATGGCCGAGCGCGATGGCGCCGCCGTTGACGTTGAGACGCTCCGGATCGGCGCCCGTGGTCTTGAGCCACGCGGTCGGCACGGAGGCGAAGGCCTCGTTGACCTCGAACAGGTCGATGTCGCCGACCTTCATGCCGGCCTTCTCCAGCGCACGCTTGGTGGCGTGCAGGGGAGCATCGAGCATGATCACGGGATCGCCGCCCATCATGGTCATGTGATGGATGCGGGCGAGCGGCTTGACGCCGAGCTGCTTCAGGCCCTTCTCGTTCACCACCATGACGCCTGAGGCGCCGTCGCAGATCTGGCTGGCGCTGGCCGCCGTCAGCTTGCCGTTCTCGGCGATCAGCTTGACGCCCTTGATCCCTTCGATCGTGGCGTCGAAGCGGATGCCTTCGTCGATGTGGTGGGTGTCCTTGCTGCCGTCGGCGCGAGTGATCTCGAGCGGCACGATCTCCTTCTTGAAGTGACCGGCTTGCGTCGCCGCAATCGCGCGCTGATGGCTGCCGAAGGAGTATTCGTCGAGCTGGTCCTTGGAGAGGCCATACCGCTCCGCCATCATCTCCGCGCCGGTGAACTGGCTGAACACGATGTTGGGATATTTTGCCTCGATGCCGGGGCTCTTGTAGGTGCCAAAGCCGTTCTTGGCCGGAAGCTGCGAGGACAGGCCCATCGGCACGCGCGTCATCGATTCCACGCCGGCGGCGATCACGATGTCCATCGTGCCGGACATCACGGCCTGCGCCGCGAAGTGCAGCGCCTGCTGCGAGGAGCCGCACTGGCGGTCGATCGAGGTGCCCGGCACGCTCTCCGGCAGTTTCGAGGCCATCACCGCGTTGCGCGCGACGTTGTTGGACTGCTCACCGACCTGCATCACGCAGCCCATGATGACGTCCTCGACCAAGGCGGGATCAACATTGGTACGGTCGACCAGCTCGTCCAGCACCTTTGCGGCGAGATCGGCTGGATGCCAGCCGGCGAGGCGGCCCCCCTTGCGCCCGCCGGCGGTGCGCGCGGCGGCGACGATGTAAGCCTCGGCCATGTCGGTTTTCTCCCTGGATTTGTTCTGGTGGTTTGATTGTCGGGGGCGGATTAAACGGGTACGAGATCATTTAGTCAATCGATCAATTAACTCTTGTGATGAGGCGCTGCTTGCGGTTATCTGCGACCCGCTTCACGCGGCCAAAACAGGGATCTCCGTGGCTACCAGCGTACCGAACAGGCTCCCCGGCGGAAAAAATTCCACGGCAGAGAAATTGCTCCTGGCCGCCAGCGAGCTGATGATCGAACGCTCCTCGATCGAGATCTCGCTCTCCGACATTGCGCAGAAGTCCGGCGCCAATGCCGCGCTGGTCAAATATCACTTCGGCAACAAGGACGGCCTGCTGCTGGCGCTGCTGGCGCGGGATGCTGCGACCGAGATGTCCAATCTCGAATATCTCTTGGCGCAGCCGATCACCTCGACGGCGAAGCTGAAGCTGCATATCGGCGGCATCATCCGCGCCTATCACCGGTTCCCCTACATGAACCGGCTGATCCATTATCTTCTGCACGAAACCAGCGCCGACTCCGCGGACGAAGTCTCAAAATTCTTCGTCGCGCCTCTCCTGGATTTCCATCGCCGCTTGCTTGCAGAAGGCATCAGCCGTGGCGAATTCCGTGCCACCGATCCGGTGCTGTTCTACACCAGCCTGATCGGCGCCTGCGATCATCTGTTCTTCGGCCGGCACGCGATGTCCCGCGCGACCGGCGTCGGCCCGGTCACCGACGAAGTCTGCCGGCGATACATCAAGCACATGGAAACGCTGATCTGCGGCGGCATCCTCACGCAAGCCGCGGAAGCTGCCGCTGCCGGATAGTCCGGCCAACACTTCACAAGTCTAGAGAAGAAACGTCCCAAGGAAAGGTACAAGCGATGCAGTTGAAAGACGTAGCCGTTCTCATCACCGGCGGTGGTTCGGGCCTTGGCGCCGCGACCGCCCGCGCGATGGCCGCCAAGGGCGCCAGGATCGGCGTGATCGACCAGAGCAGGGAAAACGCCGAGAAGGTCGCAGCCGAAGTGAACGGGGTCGCGTTGCATGCCGACGTCACCAGCGAGGAGCAGATCAAGGCGGCGATCGCGAAAGCAGAGGCCGCGCACGGCGTCGCGCGTGTGCTGATGAACTGCGCCGGCATCGGCGGCTCGCAGCGCATCGTCGGCCGCGACGGCGTCTACCCGCTCGAAAAATTCGCGCGCATCATCAACGTCAACCTGATCGGCACTTTCAACTGCCTGCGGCTGTTCGCCGAACGCCTCGTCACCATCGAGCCGGTTGGCGAGGAGCGCGGCGTCATCATCAACACGGCGTCGGTTGCCGCTTACGAGGGCCAGATCGGCCAGATCGCCTATTCGGCGTCGAAGGGCGGCGTCGTCGGCCTGACCCTGCCGGCCGCGCGCGACCTCGCCAGCCAGAAGATCCGTGTCAACACCATCGCGCCCGGCCTGTTCTTCACGCCGCTGCTGATGGGGCTCAACGAGGAGGCCCGCAAGAGCCTCGGCGCCCAGGTGCCGCATCCTTCGCGTCTCGGCGATGCCGCCGAATACGGCATGCTCGCGGTGCACATCGTCGAGAACCCGATGCTGAACGGCGAGACCATCCGTCTCGACGGCGCGATCCGCATGGCGCCGCGGTAGGTACTTTCTTTCTTCTCCCCTTGTGGGAGAAGGTGGCGCGAAGCGCCGGATGAGGGGGTTTGCATCCGCGGAGACAGACCCCTCACCCAAGCGAGTATGCGGCTAGCGATTTACATGCCCTCTCCCACGAGGGGAAAGGGCGCAGCGCCGCGACCCGCGGCAAGTGCGAGGCCCCATGTCCCAACCGCTGCTGATCGAGCATCATGACGCTGTCGACCGGGTGACGCTGAACCGGCCCGAACACCTCAACGCGCTTGATCCGGCGCTGATCGACGCGCTCAACAGCTATTTTGAAACTCTCCAGCGCAACCGCGACACGCGCGTGGTGGTGCTGAAGGGCGCCGGCAAAAGCTTCTGCGCGGGCCTGGATCTGAAGGCGGCGATGGCGCGCCGCGCCGGGCAGCAGGAGCCGCCCGGCGTCACGGAGTCCTTGGACTCGCAGCGGCGCATCGCCGACATCGTGATGCTGATGCGGCGTTGCCCACAGCCGATCCTGGCGCTGGTGCAGGGCGCGGCGGCCGGCGGCGGTTTTGCGCTGGCGCTCGCGTCCGACATCCGCATCGCCGCGAGGTCGGCGCGGATGAACTGCGCCTTCATCAAGCTTGGGCTCGGCGGCTGCGACATCGGCACCAGCTATTTTCTGCCGCGTCTCGTCGGCGTCTCCGTGGCGTCCGAATTGATCCTCACCGGACGCTTCATCGGCGCCGAGCGCGCGCTCGCGGTCGGGCTGGTCTCGGAAGTTGTCGACGAGGACAGGCTCGATGATGCGGCCGAGCCTTATGTCGATGCGATGGTGACCGCCTCGCCGGTCGGGCTGCGTCTGTCCAAGGAATGTCTCAACATGAGCGTCGATGCTGGTTCGCTGGAAGCTGCGATCGCGATGGAGGACCGCAATCAGGTTCTGTGCAGTCGCTCCGAGGAATTTTCGGAAGGCATCAGGGCCTTCCTTGAGAAGCGAAAGCCTGTCTATATCAGGCGCTGAACGACGAAGATCCGCAAAGGACAATAATTCCGGGAGACGCAAAATGAGTGGGAGCGCGGCGGCGGTGATGAGGAAGCCCGCCTTTCGCAAGGTCGAGTGGCTCAAGCGCGACATCGACGTCGAGCGCCGCGCCGACGGCACGGTGGTGCTCAAGTCGCGCATTCCGCTGCAAGCTTACGAGACGCACATCCCGGCCTCGCTGGCGAAATGGGCGAAGGAACACCCCGAGCGCATCTGGCTCGCCCAGCGCGGTGGCCCGAACCGCGAATGGCGAAAAGTCTCCTATGGCGAAGCCAAGCGCACCGTGGACGCGCTCACGCAAGGCCTGCTCAACCTCAAGCTCGAAGGGCGCCCGGTCGCGATCCTCTCCGGCAACTCGATCGAGCACGCGCTGATGACGCAGGCGGCGATGCAGGCGCGTTCGCCCGCAGCTCCTGTGTCGCCAGCCTACTCGCTGATGAGCCACGATCACGTCAAGCTGAAGTACCTGTTCGACCTGATCAAGCCGGCCGTGGTGATGGTGCAGGACGGGCCGACCTTCGAGAAGGCGCTGAAAGCGCTCGACCTCACCGGTGCCACCGTCGTGCACGTCTTGCGGCGCTGCGAGGGCATCAAGAGCGTCAGCTTTGCCGAGCTCGCGGCAACGCCCGTCACCGCCGATGTCGAGACGTCGATCGCAAAAATCACGCCGCAGACCGTCGGCAAGCTGCTGTTCACGTCAGGCTCGACCGGCATGCCCAAGGCCGTCATCAACACACAGGAGATGATGTGCGCGAATGCGGCGATGATGATGCAGGTGCGGCCGCGCACGCCTGACGGTCCGATCTCAACCATGCTGGACTGGATGCCGTGGAACCACACCATGGGCGGCAACGCGGCTTTCCATCCCGTCCTGGTCGACGGCGGCACGCTCTATATCGACGACGGCCGCCCGATGCCGGGCCAGTTCGAGGAGACGCTGCGAAACCTGCGCGAGATCTCGCCGACCTATTACGCCAACGTTCCCGCCGGCTATGCCGCGCTTGCGGCCGCGATGGAGAAGGACGACGCGCTCTGCCGCTCGTTCTTCAAGAACCTGTCGATCATGGCCTATGGCGGTGCGCGCCTGCCGGACGATCTCTACGAGCGCATGCAGGCGCTGGCGGTGAAGACAACCGGCGAGCGCATCGTGTTCTACACCGGCTGGGGCTCGACCGAGACCGCGCCGACATCGACCGGCACCTATTGGGACACCGAGCGCGTCGGCCTGATCGGCCTGCCGTTCCCCGGCGTCGAACTGAAGATGGTGCCGTGCGGCTCGAAATACGAGCTGCGCCTGCGCGGCGTCAACGTCACGCCCGGCTATTTCGGTCAGCCGGAGCTGACCAGGAAGATGTTCGACGAGGAAGGCTTTTATTGCATCGGAGATGCCGGCGTCTTCGTCGATGATGCCGATCCGGTAAAGGGCATCATCTTCGCCGGCCGTGTGGTCGAGGACTTCAAGCTCACCACCGGCACCTTCGTCCATGTCGGCTCGCTCCGCACCGACGCGATCGCGGCGGCGACACCCGTCGTGCATGATGCGCTGGTCGCGGGCCAGGATCGTGCCTTCATCGGCCTGCTTGCCTGGCCGAACCTGCACGCCTGCCGCCAGCTCGTCGGCAATCCCGATTTGAGCTTTGCGGATGCGGTGAAGCACCCGGACGTGCTCGCCTGCTTCAGGCGGGGGCTGGAGGCCCACAACAAAGAGTGCGAGGGCGCCAGCAGCCGCGTCATCGCACGCGCGATGCTGATGGTCGATCCGCCGTCGATCGACGGCAACGAGCTCACCGACAAGGGCTACATCAACCAGCGCGCCGGTCTCGAGCGCCGCGCGGCGCTGGTGGAGCGGCTCTATGCCGACAAGCCGGATGAAGATGTGATCGTGCTGCGATGAATGCACAAATCTGTCACCTCGTCATTCCCAGGGCGCAACGCGAACCCGGAATCCCTCGGGCCGCATTGACGCGGTGGAATAAATTGCGGGCTCGCGACTTCGTCGCGCCCCGGAATGACGGTTTCAACGATACTGAATAAGAGGTAGCCCGCCATGAACTTCGATTTCTCCGACGACCAGAAGCAGCTCCGCGACCAGGCGCGCAAATTCCTCGCGGAAAAATGCTCGCCCAAGGCGGTGCGCGTCGTACTCGACGGCAAGGCGCCCTACGACAAGGAGCTGTGGAAGGGCCTCGCCGAGATGGGCTTTCTCGGCGTCGCGATCCCGGAAGAGTTCGGCGGCGCCGGCGCCGGTCATCTCGAGCTCTGTGTGATCGCCGAGGAGATGGGCCGGGCCAATGCGCCGGTGCCGTTTTCCTCGACCGTCTATCTTGCCGCCGAAGCGCTGCTGATCGCGGGCAGCGACGCGCAGAAGAAGAAATGGCTGCCGACGATCGCCGCGGGCGAGGCGATCGGCACGTTGGCGCTGTTCGAGGGCACGGGCAATCCGTCGCCGAAGAACGTCAAGCTGACGGCTGCGAGTGGTGTGCTCAACGGCGTGAAGAAGCCGGTCGCCGATGGCGGCATCGCCGATTTCGCGGTGGTCGCCGCACGCACGGGATCGAGCGGGCGCGAGAACGACATCTCGCTGTTCCTGGTCGATCTCAAGGCCGGCGGCGTCGAGGTCAAAAACCTCACCAATCTCGATCCGACCCGCGGGCAGGCTGAGCTCACCTTCAAAGACTGCAAGGCCGAGCCGCTCGGCGCTGCCGGTGAAGGCTGGAGCATCCTGACCCAGGTGCTCGACCGCGCTGCGGTGTTGTGTGCATTCGAGCAGGTCGGCGGCTCCGACCGCGCGCTGGAGATGGGCCGCGATTACGCGCTCGACCGCATCGCCTTCGGCCGTCAGATCGGCTCGTTCCAGGCGGTCAAGCACATGCTGGCCGACATGTATGTGTCGGCGACGCTGGCACGCTCCAACAGCTACTACGGTGCCTGGGCGCTCTCGACCAATGCGGCTGAATTGCCGGAAGCGGCAGCCGCCGCCCGCATCAGCGCGACGCAGGCGTTCCAGCACTGCGCCAAGAACAACATCCAGGTTCACGGCGGCATGGGTTTCACCTGGGAGTTCGACTGCCACATGTATTACCGCCGCGCCAACGCCATGGCGCTCGGGCTCGGCAGCCTGTCCTATTGGGAGGACCAGCTGATCGACCGGATGCGCAAGAAGAACGCGGCGTAAGGGAGGGGAAACGTCATGAACTTCGACGACACCCCGCAGGAAGCCGAATTCCGCGCCACCGCGCGCGCCTGGATCAGCGCCAATGCGCCCAGGCAATACGAGGAACAGCTGCGCAAATCCTCGCTCGGCCGCACCGTGCTCAGGGACGCCAACGTTCTGGACGTCGCGAAGGCCTGGCAGAAGAAGAAGGCTGACGCCGGCTGGGCCTGCCTGCACTGGCCGAAGGAGTATGGCGGCCGCGGCGCCTCGCCGATCGAGCGCGTGATCTGGCAGCAGGAAGAGGGGCCGTTCGGCCAGCTGTCACGCATGTTCATCATCGGTCACGGGATGTGCGGGCCGACCATGATGGCGTTCGCACGCGAGGAGCATAAGCGCACCTATCTGCCGCCGCTCGCCTCCGGCGAAAAGATCTGGTGCCAGCTGTTCTCCGAACCCGCCGGCGGCTCGGATGTCGCGGGCTTGCGCACGCGCGCCGAGAAGGACGGCGACGACTGGATCATCAACGGCCAGAAGATCTGGACCTCGGGCGCGCATTATTCCGACTACGGCATCTTGCTCACCCGCACCGATCCGACCGTGCCCAAGCACAAGGGCCTCACCATGTTCTTCCTGGACATGAAGAGCCCCGGCGTCGAGGTGCGGCCGATCAAGCAGGCGAGCGGTGCGTGCGACTTCAACGAGGTCTATTTCACGAACGTCCGCATTCCCGACCATCAGCGCCTCGGCGAGGTCGGCGACGGCTGGAACGTCTCGCTGACCACGCTGATGAACGAGCGCAGCGCGATCGGCGCGGCTGTCTCGACCGGCTTCCCGGAGCTGTTCGAATATTGCTCCAGCCTGATGCTTGACGACGGCCCGGCGATCGAGAATCGCGCGGTGCGCTCGAAGCTCGCGAACTGGGCGGTGAAGGCGAGCGGGCTGAACTACACCAGCATGCGCGCGATCTCCGCGTTGTCGAGAGGCGAGCGCCCGGGGCCGGAGAATTCCATCGGCAAGCTGGTGGCGGGCTCGATGATCCAGGATGTCGCGACCTACGCGCTCGACCTGCAGGGCGCCGCCGGCGTCGTCAGCGGCGAGGATGCCGAACTTGCCGGCCGTTTCCAGGCCATGCTGCTGCGCGCGCCGGGCACCCGCGTCGAAGGCGGCACCGACGAGATCATGCGCAACATCATCGCCGAGCGGGTGCTGGGCCTGCCCGGCGATATCCGTGTCGACAAGGACGTGCCGTTCAACAAGATCCCGACCAAGGGTAGAGGGTAGAGGTCCGCCATGAATTTCGACGACACGCCGCAGGAAGCCGCATTCCGCGACACCGCGCGCAAATGGATCGAAGCCAACGCGCCGAAGGAGCTGCATGGCGAGCTGTCAAAGTCTTCGCTCGGCCGCATTCGCCTTGCCAAGCACGACATCGTCGATGTCGGCAAGGCCTGGCAGAAGAAGAAGTTCGAGGGCAACTGGGCCTGCCTGCACTGGCCGAAAGAGTATGGCGGCCGCGGCGCTACGCCAATCGAGCGCGTGATCTGGCAGCAGGAAGAAGGCGTCTACGGCAAGCTGACGCAGCCGTTCCAGATTGGCGAGGGCATGTGCGGCCCGACCGTGATGGCGTTCGGCAGCGAGGACGCAAAGCGCCGCTATTTGCCGAAGCTCGCCTCGGGCGAGGAGATCTGGTGCCAGCTGTTCTCAGAGCCGTCTGCCGGCTCCGACGTCGCAGGCCTGCGTACGCGCGCGGAGAGGAAGGGCGACGATTGGGTCGTCAACGGCCAGAAGATCTGGACCTCGGGCGCGCATTATTCCGATTATGGTCTTCTGATCGCGCGCACTGATCCGAACGTGCCCAAGCACAAGGGCCTCACCATGTTCTTCCTGGACATGAAGAGCCCCGGCGTCGAGGTGCGGCCGATCAAGCAGGCCAACGACATGCAGGAGTTCAACGAGGTCTATTTCACCGACGTCGTCATTCCGGACAGCCAGCGTCTCGGCGCCGTCGGCGAAGGCTGGAGCGTGTCGCTGACCACGCTGATGAACGAGCGCATGTCGATTGGTGCGCGGCTTGCGACCGGCGTGCCTGAGATGTTCGAGTTCTGCTCGAACCTGATGCTGGAGCATGGCCCGGCCATCGACGATCCCGCCGTGCGCTCGAAGCTTGCGAGCTGGGCGGCGAAGTCGAGCGGGCTGAAATACACCAGCTACCGCACGATCTCGGCGCTGTCGAAGGGCGAGCGGCCGGGGCCGGAGAACTCGATCGGCAAGCTGGTGTCGGGCATGATGCTGCAGGACATCGCGACCTACGCGATGGACCTGCAGGGCGCGGCGGGTGTTCTCACGGGCAACGACGAGGAGACGGTGCAGGGCCAGTTCCAGCAGATGTTGCTGTCCTCGCCCTCGATGCGCATCGCCGGCGGCACCGACGAGATCCTGCGCAACATCATCGCCGAGCGCGTGCTGGGGTTGCCGGGCGATATCCGCGTCGACAAGGATGTGCCGTATAACAAGATCCCGACGAAGGGGCGGTGATGTCACGTCTCGCGGCATCTCGTCGGGTGGGCAAAGCGAAGCGTGCCCACCATATGCAAGTGCGCCGGGGTTAGTCTGTCTGTGGGCACGACCTTGCGCGTCTTTGCCCACCCTACGAAGAGAAGGGCGCGAGCTGATCCATGGACGCTACTGTGCAACAAAACGACCGCATCGGCGTGCTCGAGGAGCTCCTCAACGAGCGCTACTCGGTCCGCGCCTTCCTGCCCAAGGAGGTCGACCGCGCCACCATCGAGCAGGTGCTGACCACCGCCCAGCGCACCGCGTCCTGGTGCAACAGCCAGCCCTGGCAGGTCATCATTGCCAGCGGCGAGGCCAAGGAGCGTTTTCGCAAGGCGATCTACGCGGAGGCCTCGAGAGGGCTCGGCGACGATTACGATTTCACCCCGCCGCGCGAATATGTCGGGGTCTATCTCGAACGCCGCCGCGAGAGCGGCTTCCAGCTCTACAACACGCTCGGCATCGCCCGCGGCGACAAGGCCGCCTACGCCAAGCAGGCCCTGGAGAACTACAATTTCTTCGGGGCGCCGCATGTTGCCATCATTCACACCGACGAGCCGCTCGGCATCTATGGCGCGATCGATTGCGGAGCCTATGTCTCCAATTTCATGCTGGCCGCGCAGGCGCTCGGGCTCGGCACGATTCCGCAGGCGGCGCTGGCGCGTCACTCCGGCCTGATTCGCCGCCACTTCAACCTGCCCGACGATCGCCGCATCGTCTGCGGCATCTCGTTCGGCTATGCCGACCACGCCCACAAGGTCAACAGCTACCGCACCTCGCGCGCGAGCGTGGCTGACACGGTGACATTCGTGGCGGAGTGAATACTTGCGCGAAGACGGCCGCGCGACCGGCCGCCTTCACACGTCTGCTGAGGGCCCGATGGCTGCGCTATCCGCCGCTGCCGCCGATCACGGCGCGCACGGTCTCGTCGGGCCCGAAGTCTTCGGCGCCGTCGACATAGAGCAGCGCGGCGAGCTTCGAGCGCGCGCGATTGACGCGGCTCTTGATCGTGCCGACCGCGCAGCCGCAGATCGAGGCCGCATCCTCATAGGAGAACCCGGAGGCGCCGACCAGGATCAAGGCCTCGCGCTGGTCCTGCGGAAGCTTCTCAAGCGCGCCGCGAAATTCCTCGAATTCGAGATGCGCATTCTGCGAGGGCTGCGTCTTCAGCGTCTTGGCATAATTGCCCTCGGCATCTTCGACCTCGCGCCGCCGCTTGCGATAGTCGGACCGAAACAGGTTGCGCAGGATCGTGAACAGCCAGGCCGGCAGATTGGACCCGGGCTGGAACGAGTCGATGTTGGCGAGCGCGCGCAACAGCGTTTCCTGAACCAGATCGTCGGCGCGGTCGGCGTTGCCGCTGAGCGAGATCGCGAACGCGCGCAGACTTGGCACGGCCGCAAGGATGTCGTTGCGCAGGGATTCCGTGAGAGGCATTAATCCCTCCCATTGTTGTTGTCGCCGGAGCCCCCATCGGTTTCGACTTGGGGTGCGCCTCCCGGCGCATCAAGTCTCTTGATCAATTCCGCGAACCGGTCCGGAACCCCTTGCCGGACGACATCGTCGTACATGGCGCGCAGTTGATGCCCGATCCGGGACTGGATCTCCGGAGTGAGGCCTCCCTTGCCGGGGGTCGTGCTTTTGCTGGCTTGAGACTTGAGATCTTTCATGACCTGTTCCACGTTTCCCCGAGTTAAGTTACTGTAAATCGATAAGTTTTCTCAACCGGGAGCCGTTCCCTGGATAGGCACAATTCCAGGTTCGTCAAAAAGTTCCCCCTCTCGCGGAACTTTTCTTGTCCTGAGGCGTAGTCAGCCCAGCAGGGGAACCCGGGCCTCCCCTCGTTGTTCCTGTTCTCTGAGGTCGGCCCGAAGATGAATGGAGTGGGGATGTCCCGTTCACAGCTTGTCGCTGAACACTTGCCGTTGCTGCGCCGGTACGCACGCGCCCTCACGGGCAGCCAGGCCTCCGGTGACGCCTATGTCGCAGCCATGTTGGAAGCCATGCTGGGAGATCCGTCGGTCCTCGACGAGAGCCATGGGCCCCGCGCGGGCCTGTTCCGGCTGTTCACCCAGATCTGGAATTCGGTGTCCGTCAACGACGATGCCGAGGTGACGACGCTGCCGATGCCGCCGGAACGGCGGTTGTCGAACATCACGCCGCTGCCGCGGCAGGCATTCCTGCTGCTGTCGCTGGAGGGATTTTCGGAAGAGGAGGTCGCCTTCATCCTCGGCACCGACGTTGCCGAGACGCGGCGTCTGGCCGATGCCGCAGGGCGCGAGATGGCGGCCGAGATCGCCACCGACGTGCTGATCATCGAGGACGAGACCTTCATCGCCATGGACCTCGAGAGCCTGGTGAAGAATCTCGGCCACAATGTCGTCGGCGTCGCGCGCACCCATGCCGACGCGGTGGCGCTCGCCAAGAACAAGCGGCCCGGCCTGATCCTTGCCGACATCCAGCTCGCCGACGGCTCGTCGGGGCTCGATGCCGTCAACGAATTGCTGCGCACCTTCGAGGTGCCCGTGGTGTTCATCACCGCCTATCCGGAGCGCTTCCTCACCGGCGAACGCCCGGAGCCGGCGTTCCTGATCTCAAAGCCGTTCCAGCCGGCGATGGTGTCGGCGGTGGCGAGCCAGGCGCTGTTCTTCCAGCGCAACTCGCGCAACCGCGCGCCGAAGATGCCGGCGGCGTAAGGAAGCTTCGATCGGACAAGAAGATGGCGCGTCGCAAGACGCGCCGTCTTTATATGTATATGTGGCGGAGAGTTGGTTTGCTCTGCCTCAGCAGCCGCGGCAGATGCTGCGACGCACGGAAGGCGCCGGAAACGGTTGGGCGCGGGCGACGATCTCCAGCGCAGCATCATCGAGCAGTCGCGAGCCGGTCCTCGCAGCCAATGCCCGCGAGACCAATTTGCCGGACCGGTCGATGACGAAGCCTACCTTGGCCTCACCGGTTTGCCCCAGTGCCCCGGCTGGAAATACCCCGCTCTTGGCGCTGTGTGCCGACAGCTTCGCCTTCCAGGCCTCGGCATTTCGCTTCGAGTATCCGTCTGCGCATGGGAAGGGAAGGCCGCGAGCAATCCGAGAAGTGCGGCGAGCAAAGGGAATTTCATCTGCATCGGTGCGGATACTAATCGCGGTCCGGTTGATGGCAAGGCTCGTTGCCCGTATCGCGTTCTCTCGTTGTGGGCAATTCGAGCGGCCGCGAAGCACCGGGCGCTTGACGCCAACCTCATTGCCCCGTTGATATTTCGGGCCGATGACATTCATCGCCGCCGGGGAGGGCCGTACCATGGACCAGCAGCTGCTCGATCGTCTCGCCATCCGCGATCTCGTCGAGAACTGGGCGGTGTGGCGCGATGCCGGGGACTGGGACCGCTTTGCCACGGTCTGGCACGAGGAGGGCTGGATGTCCGCTACCTGGTTTCAGGGGCCGGCGCGAGACTTCATCCGCGTCAGCCAGGAGGGGTTCGCCAGGGGCGTCCGCATCCTGCACTTCCTCGGCGGCACAAGCATCGATCTGTCCGGTGACCGCGCCATCGCCCAGACCAAGATGACGATCTCGCAGCGCGCACCCGTGCACGACGTGCTCTGCGACGTCGTCTGTACCGGGCGCTTCTACGATTTCCTGGAGAAGCGGCCAGACCAATCAGGCGTTGGCAAATGGGGCATCGTCCGCCGCCAGCCGATCTACGAGAAGGACCGGATCGACCCGGTCGATCCGGCCGCGACGCTTCAGCTCGACCAAAAAGCGCTCGCCGCGCTGCCCGAAGGCTACCGCCACCTCGCCTACATGCAGGAGCTGATCGGCTACAAGGTCAAGCGCGACATGCCGGGCCTCACCGGTGCCGAGGTCGAGGAGCTCTATGGCGAGGGGCGGGACTGGCTGGCGGGGAAAGCGAAGTGAGCCGCAGAAAAAAGTAAGGCGCGACTGGCATCACCACAGTCGCGCCCTACGTCGCCGGCTTATGGGGCAGGGGGGAATAGCCGGCTGCAGAGACGACTCCTGACCGCCGGAGTCGTTCCAGACTATTGCGGATTTTTTTGCATGGGCCCCCGAGCTTTTCGCACACGGTTAAGTGATCGTGACCGTCGAGAACCCCCGGTCCTTGGCTTGCGTTCTTCCCTTGATCGCCATGGGGCGAGGGATTGACAGCCATGTCACAGTTTCAAAAGTCACAGTTTCAAAAGGTATTTTTGAGCGCCGCCGCGATTGCCGCAACGCTTGGCGCCGTGCAGTTCGCCTCCGGTCACGATCTGGCCGACCGCTGGCAGGCGGTCGCCGACAAGTCTGACAAGCCGAGCCACAACGTCAATCGGGCCGGCAAGACCGACCGGCTCGGCGACATCAAGCAGGCAGCGGTTGCCACCCGCACCGTGTCGATGCGGCTGAACGACCTGGCCGATACCTCGGTGCTGCTGCGGGTCCCGGCGGTGATCGAGACCGGCAACGCCAAGCCGCCGGCGTTGCTGAACCAGGACCAGAAGAAGCAGGGCCGCAGCAACAAGCCGACGATTGCCTGCGAGCCGATGGTCAGCTCCCTGACCGAGGTCGCCAAGCTTCTCCAGCCCGGCCGCTGCGTGACCTGATCGCCCATCGTCCATGGGCAGCGTCGCTTCCGCCGCCGGCGGGGGGTAACCGCTTCACGTCCTCTTGATCCGCCCTCTCATCGCGCTATATCCGGGCTTTCCTTTGATTGACCGGGTAAACGCATGACGACGTCAGATACGGCTGTGCACACGCAGCCATTCCAGGCCGAGGTTTCCGAGCTTCTGCACCTCATGGTGCATTCCGTCTATTCGGAGACCGACATCTTCCTGCGCGAGCTCGTCTCCAACGCCTCGGATGCCTGCGACAAGCTGCGCTACGAGGCGATCGCCAGCCCGGCGCTGCTGGGCGAGGGCGACGCGCTCAAGATCCGCATCATCCCGAACAAGGCGGCCGGAACGCTCACGATCGCCGACAACGGCATCGGCATGGAGCGGCAGGAGCTGATCGACCATCTCGGCACCATCGCCCGTTCCGGCACCAAGGCCTTCGTGTCGAAGCTGAAGGAGGCCAAGGACGGTCTCGGCCTGATTGGCCAGTTCGGCGTCGGCTTCTATTCCGCTTTCATGGTCGCCGACAGGATCCTCGTCATCAGCCGCCGCGCGGGCGAGAGCGACGTCTGGACCTGGACGTCGTCCGGCGGCTCCGGCTTCGAGATCGCACGCGCCAGCGAGGAGGACGCCGCGCGCGTCGTGCGCGGCACCGAGATCGTCCTGCACCTCAAGGACGACGCCAAGAAATACCTGCAGACCTACGAGATCGAGCGCATCGTCGGCGCCTATTCCGACAACATCCTCTTCCCCATCGAGCTGGTCCCCGAAGAGGGCGAGCCGCGGCAGATCAACTCGGCGAGCGCGCTGTGGCAGCGCGCGAAATCCGAGCTCACGGCGGAGGATTACAAGAAGGCCTATCAGCAGATCGCCTCGGCCTTCGACGATCCCGCGATGACGCTGCACTACCGTGCCGAGGGCCGCTACTCCTACGCGGTGCTGTTGTTTGCGCCGTCGACGAAGCCGTTCGACCTGTTCGAGCCGAACCGCAAGGGCCGCGTCAAGCTCTATGTCCGCCGCGTCTTCATCACCGATGATGCCGATCTCTTGCCGGGGTACCTGCGCTTCATCCGTGGCGTCGTCGATAGCGAGGATCTGCCGCTCAACATCTCGCGCGAGATGCTCCAGAACAATCCGCAGCTGGCGCAGATCCGCAAAGCCGTGGCGACCCGCGTCGTGTCCGAGCTGGAACGCCTCGCCGACAAGGATGCCGAGAACTTCGCCAAGATCTGGGACGCCTTCGGCGCGGTGATGAAGGAAGGCATCTACGAGGATTTCGAGCGTCGCGAAAAGCTGCTGGCGCTGTCGCGCTTCACCACCACGTCGGGCGAGAAGCGGTCGCTGAAACAGGTCGTCGCCGATTTCAAGCCGAACCAGACCGAGATCTATTACCTCGTCGGCGACAGCATCGAGCGCCTCAAGTCCAACCCACGGCTCGAGGCCGCGACCGCCCGCGGCATCGAGGTGCTGCTGCTGTCGGATCCCGTCGACGCCTTCTGGACTTCGATGCCGACCGAGTTCGAGGGCAAGCCGCTGAAGTCGCTGAGCCAGGGCGATCTCAATCTCGACCTGATCCCGCGCCTCGACGACAAGGACGAGGCGAAGAAGGACGAGCCCGTTGCCGATGAAGCGGCCACCATCGCCGTGATCAAGGCCGCGCTCGGCGAGCGCGTCAGCGACGTCAAGGCTTCGACGCGCCTCACCAGCTCGGCCTCCTGCCTCGTCGCGGACAGCCAGGGCCCGAGCCGCGAGCTCGAGCGCATCCTGTCGCAGCAGAACCGCGGCATGCGCACCAAGCCGGTGCTCGAGATCAATCTGTGCCATCCGATGGTGGGCGCGATCACCAGGGCCCAGGCCGGCTCCAAAGTCGTCGACGATCTCAGCCTGCTGCTGCTCGAGCAGGCGCAGATCCTGGACGGCGAGTTGCCGGAAGACCCCGCGGCGTTTGCGGCGAGGCTGAACCGGCTGGTGCTGCGGGGGCTCGGCTAGCTTCGCGCGGCTTCGTTGGTCGTCATGGCAGGGCCCGGCCATGACGGCGGCGTCGCGAGAGGCCCTGCCGGCATATGCCCCCAGGAACAGTCGCCTCCGGCGCGGTGTTATGCCATAGGAGGCCGCCGGCATCGGATCTGCCGACGCCACCGATTCGAGGATGTCTCCATGCGTTTGCCGCTCCTGACCCTTACCGCGATTGCCACGCTGTTTGCTGCGGCGGAGGCCGCCGCGCAGACCTATGATCCGCGCTATCCGGTGTGCATGCACGTCTACATGCCGGGCGGCTTCGGCGGTGGCGGCGGCGATTATTTCGATTGCTCCTTCACCTCGCTGCCGCAGTGCCGCGCTACGGCGTCGGGCCGCTCCGCGACATGCGACCTCAATCCCTATTACGCCTTCGACGAACCGCCGCCGCCTCCGCGCAGGCGTCACAAGAAGGTGTACTGAGCAATCCGGAGCGCAGGAGCGTTCTTCATGCGTGTCTCGTTCGGCCAGGTCTTGATCGTCGGTGCAGTGCTCGCAGCCGCGCCGTCGCACGCGCAGACTTTTGACCCACGTTTTCCCGTCTGCATGCACGTCTATTCAGGCGCGAACAGCGGCGGCGGGGAATGGTACGATTGCTCCTTCGCATCGCTGTCGCAGTGCCGCGGCACGGCCGCGGGCCGTGCCGCCACCTGCGATCTCAATCCGCTTTATCCGCTCAACGCACCGCCGCCGCGTCCGCGCCGCTGGAGAAGCGGCTGAAGCATGATCCGGAAAAGTGCGAAGCGGTTTTCCGGAAAGATCATGGGCAAACAATAATCTGAAGCGCGATGACGATTCACCCAAATCTCATCGCGCTTTAGCGCTTCCTTTTTGCGGATCGCGCTTCAGGTGCCGTGAGGCGCCTTGCTGGTCGCGGCGGCGATCGCGTCGGCCAATTGCCAGGTCATCTTGTCCGTGGTCCAGTCGCTGGCGTGCAGCCTGGTATCATCGCCCGGGTCCACCAGGCGGTCGAACGAGATCTGCGCGACCTCGTACCAGGCCTTCATCAGCGCGAAGCGGCGGAAGGCGTTGACGCCCTTCTCATGCGCGATCCGGCCGATCGCCTCGACCATGGCCTCCGCCTTCTCGCGCTTGGCCGGTGTCAGCACTGCAGGCACATATTGCAGGTCCATCAGGATCACGTCCATCCGCGCGGCACCGAGCAATTGGTCGACACCGTCACGGATGGCCCTCGTGGTGTCCGCGAACGAGGGACCGTCGGCTTGCCACACCGAATTGGTGCCGACCTGCCAGATGACGAGATCGGGACTCAGGTCGAAGACGTCGTGATTGAACCGCTTCAACTCCAAAGGCGCGTCTTCGCCGCCGACGCCGCGATTGATCACCTCGATTGCGACATTTGGAAACTTGATCCGGAGGGCCGCAAGCAGCCGCTGCGGATAGGGAGCGATACCGCCTTCGCCCGCCGTGGTCGACGAGCCGATCGCGATCACCCTGGCCTGCCCACCATTCACGCGGGCGGCGAAATTCGTCAGTGGCTGCTCGAACGGCGCGGCCTGGACGGGAAATTCCGAGGGATCGAGAGCCACGGGTCGCCTCCCTTCAAACTTCGACAACGCAGAGTAGCAAAGAATAACCCGTTTGCCCGGGATCGCCTAGCCGCGGCGAGGCTGGGTCATTATTCCTTCCTGATTCCCGACAACTCGACCACCTTGCGCCAGCGCTCGGTCTCCGCCGTCAGCATGCCGCCGAACGCGCCGGCGTTGCCGTGCAGCGGGATCGCGCCGAGTTCGGCGACGCGGGCCTTGATCTCGGCGTCGGACAGGGCGGTGTCGATCTCGCCATTGAGAAGGTCGACGATTTCGAGCGGTGTGTCGTGGGGCGCACCGACGCCGTAGAACGAGCTCGTCTCATAGCCGGCAAGCGTGTCCGCGATCGGCGGCACGTCGGGGAGGATCTCCGAGCGCTCACGCGTGGTGACGCCGAGCGCCCGCAGCTTGCCCGCGCGCACCAGCTCGAAGGACGAGGTGACGTTGTCGAACATTCCGTGGATCTGGCCGCTCATCACGTCGGTCAGGCCCGGCGCCGACCCGCGATAGGGCACATGGGTGAACTGCACGCCCGCGAGCGACTTGAACAACTCGCCGGACAGATGCAGCGAGGTGCCGATGCCGGAGGAGGCGATCGACATCTTGCCCGGATTGGCTTTGGCGTAGGCGATGAAGTCGGCAATGCTCTTCACCGGCAGATCGTTGTTGACGACCAGCACCAGCGGGATCCGCGCGAGGCCTGCCACCGGCGCGATGCCCTTGGCGAAATCATACGGCAGCGCCGGATCGAACGAGGCATTGATCGCGTTCGCGGTCGAGGTCAGCAGCAGCGTGTACCCGTCGGGGGCCGAGGCGATCACGGCCTGCGTCCCGATATTGCTGCCGGCGCCGGGCTTGTTCTCGACTACAAAAGTCTGGCCGAGCCGTTCGGACAGGCGCTGGCAGACCAGCCGCGACAGCACGTCCGTCGCGCCGCCCGGCGCATAGGGCACCACCCATTTCACGCTGCGCGAGGGATAAGAGGGGTTGCCGAGCGCAAACGCACGCGGCGCGACGAGCGTGGCTGCGGCAAAGGCAGAGGTTGGAAGGAAATGTCGTCTGGTGATCATGATCTGCATCCCCGCTCTCGCTGCACCTCTCCCACAAGGGGAGAGGGAGCTTCCGTACGTGATGAGATATTGCAAAGGTCGTGCGCTCGCACGCCGTTCTCGCCGGCTTGGTAAAGGATGACTAGAGTTAATCGCGCACTAACCGGCTTTTACCTTGTCTCTTAACACCTGGGCAGGGCGCGCCAGCTAAGCTGCCCAAACGAGCAGACACGTTCCGAAAGAATGAATGGCATGACCACCGGCGTCATCGAGCAAGCGAAAGCCGTGCGCGCGCCCTCGGCATCCAGGATCTGGCTGAAGGCCATCGAGCTCACGGCGCGGATCGAGACGCTTCCGGGCCGGCTGTTTGCCGATGTCGTCGACGATTGGGCGCGGCGTCAGCCTGACTGCATCGCGCTGGTTACGGATGACGCAAGCCTCGATTATGAGAGCCTGTCGAACCGGATCAACCGCTATGCGCGCTGGACGCGCTCCGTCGGCGTGGCCAAGGGCGACACCGTCGCACTGATCATGCCGAACGGCATCGACTATGTCGCGGCGTGGCTCGGCATCAGCCGCGTTGGCGGCGTGGTCGCGCTGATCAATACAAAACTGGTCGGCCAATCGCTCGCGCATTGCCTCGATGTCGCAAGGCCCCTGCACATCATCGTCGCGCGCGATCTGACGCCGACGCTGGAGAGCGCGAAGCCGCATCTGAAGACGAATGCGAAGATCTGGACCCATGGCGATGCCCGCAGCGAGCGCGCCATCGATGTCGCGCTTGCCGCGCTCGCCGACGGTCCGCTTCTGGCGGAGGAGCATGGCGGCGTCACCATCGATGACCGCGCGCTGCTGATCTACACCTCCGGCACCACCGGCCTGCCCAAGGCGGCCAGCATCAGCCATCGCCGCATCCTCAATTGGGGTTTCTGGTTCGCCGGTCTTACCGGCGCCACGCCGCAGGACCGCCTCTACGACTGCCTGCCGCTGTTTCACTCGGTCGGCGGCATCGTCGCGCCCTGCAGCATGCTCGCTGCCGGCGGCTCGGTGGTGATCGCCGAAAAATTTTCGGCCTCGAATTTCTGGCTGGACATCGTGCGGCACGACTGCACGCTGTTCCAGTATATCGGCGAGCTCTGCCGCTATCTGCTCAAGGCGCCGCCGTCGGAATACGAGAACCGGCACCGGCTGCGGCTCGTCTGCGGCAACGGCCTGCGCGGCGACATCTGGGAAGATTTTCGGGCGCGTTTCGCCATTCCCCGCATCCTCGAATTCTATGCGGCGACCGAGGGCAATTTCTCGCTGTTCAACGTCGAGGGCCAGGCCGGTGCGATCGGCCGCATTCCGCCGCTGCTTGCGCATCGCTTTCCGGCCAGCCTCGTCAAGCTCGATCCCGACAGCGGCGCGCCGCTGCGTAATGAAGACGGCTTCTGCCTCGCCTGCGCCCGTGGCGAGGCAGGCGAAGCCATCGGCCGCATCGGCACCGCGGATCAGGGCGGCGGCCGCTTCGAGGGTTACACCGATGCCGGTGAGACCGAGAAGAAGATTTTGCGCGACGTCTTCGCCAAGGGCGATGCCTGGTTCCGCACCGGCGATCTGATGCGGCTCGACGACAAGGGCTTCTTCCATTTCGTCGATCGCATCGGCGACACCTTCCGCTGGAAGGGCGAGAACGTCGCGACCTCGGAGGTGAACGATGCCGTGCGCGATTTCACCGGCGTGGCCGATGCCACCACCTACGGCGTCCGTGTCCCCGGTACCGACGGCCGCGCCGGCATGAGCGCGATCGTCGTGAACGAGGGCTTCGACATCGCCGCACTGCCTGCCCATCTCGCCCAGCGCCTGCCAACTTACGCCCGTCCGGTCTTCATCCGCATCTCGTGCGAGCTCGAAGCCACCGAAACCTTCAAGCAGAAGAAGGGTGAGCTCGCCCGCGAGGGCTTCGACCCGGGCGCGATCTCCGATCCACTGTTCATGCTCGAGCCGAAATCCGGTGCCTACGTCGCGCTGGACGGGGAGGCGTATGCGGCAATCTCGGAGGGCGCAATCCGGCTGTAGCGCAACCAAAATCGGGAGATAGGTCCAATTTTATCTGAATTGTCCAAGAAGCCATTTACTTCTGTCGGGTAAACAGACGGCCATGGGGAGGCGGTGATCAAGAGCCGCCGCAACACGGACGAGCCATAACAAAAGCGAGCCAGCCATGTCGGTAAAGTCCAAGGTCATTGAGGCGATCCAGCAGATCGCCAAGGAGCAGCACGTCACGCTTCCCGCGCTCTCGGACGATCTGTCCCTGCACGAGACGGGTTTCGACTCGCTCGCCTTCGCCATCCTGGTCGCGCGTCTCGAGGACGAGATCGGCGTCGACCCCTTCACCATTTCCGAGGACGCAGCGTTCCCCGCCACGGTGGGCGATTTCGTGCGGGCCTACGAAAATGTCCCCGCGTGAGATCTTCGCGCTCCGCGACCATCTCGACGCGGAGCTGAAGGACCGCACCATCTCCGATGCGCACGATGTCGTGTCGCTGACCGACATCCTGTCGCACACGGTTCTCGGCGGCCGCCTGCACGAATTGTCGGGCCGCGCCGTGCTGCTCAAGCTGTCCGACCAGCTCCGGTCGGGCCTTGCCATGATCGAGCTCGACGGTATTGCCAGCCGCATGCTGCTCTGTCCGCCCGATCTCAATCCGTCGTATCTCGAAGCGCTGATCGCCGATGCCGGGATCGATGCCGTCGTCACCGACGAGCCCGATCGCTGGGCCGAGACCGGCGTGCCGCTGGTCATCACCGCACAATTGCCGATTCAAGCCACTACGCCCGCGCAGACGGAGCGTGCCACCGAATGGCTGATGCTCACCTCCGGCACGTCAGGCGTGCCGAAGATCGCGGGCCATACGCTGGAAGCGCTGACCGGCGCCATCGTCGCCGAAGGCCCCGCGCGCAGACCTGCGCCGGTTTGGGCCACGTTCTACGACATCCGCCGCTATGGCGGCCTACAAATCTTCCTCCGCGCCGTCCTCTCCGGCGGCTCCTTGGTGCTGTCCGATCCGCATGAGGCGCTCGCCGATCATATCGCGCGGCTGAATGCGCGCGGCGTCTCGCACATCTCGGGGACCCCGTCGCATTGGCGCAAGCTCCTGATGAGCGGTTCGGCTGCGCAATTTGCCCCGCGCTACGTTCGTCTGTCCGGCGAGATCGCGGATCAGGCCGTGCTCGACGGCTTGAAGGCTACGTTCCCGGATGCCTCCGTCGGCCACGCCTATGCTTCGACCGAGGCCGGCGTCGGCTTCGCCGTCAATGACGGGCTCGAAGGCTTTCCGGCCAATTATCTCGGCACGCGCAATGGCGTCGAGATGAAGGTCGTGGACGGCTCGCTGCGCCTCCGCTCGACCCGCACGGCGCATGCATACATCGGCCGCAATACCGCCCTGCTCACCGATTCCGACGGGTTCGTCGACAGCGGCGACATTGTCGAGCTGCGCGGCGACCGCTATTATTTTGTCGGCCGACGCGGCGGCATCATCAATATCGGCGGACTGAAGGTCCACCCCGAGGAGATCGAAGCGGTGATCAATCGTCATCCTGATGTGCGGATGTCCCGGGCGAAATCGCGCAAGAGCCCGATTACCGGCGGCATCGTCGTCGCCGACGTGATCCTCGCTGAGGGCACCGATCAGGCGCGGGTGAAGGAGATCCGCGATCAGATCCTGGAGCAGTGCCGCGCCCAGCTTGCGTCCCACAAGGTGCCGGCGGTGATCCGCTTCGTCGAGGCGCTCGACGTCACCCCGGCCGGAAAACTGGCGCGCACCGATGCATAATGTTCTCGTCACCGGCGGCAGCCGCGGCATCGGGCTCGCGATCGGCAGGCGCCTGGTCGGCGCCGGCTTCAACGTGATCGCGGCCGCGCGGCGCGAGAGCGACGAGCTCAAGGCTGCGATTGCCGAATCCGACGGCCACCTGCATTTCCGCGCCTGCGATCTCGCCGTGATCGACGCGATCCCGGCTTTCGCAAAGCTCGTGCGCGATGAATTCGGTCCGATCTACGGTCTCGTCAACAATGCCGGCCTTGGCACCGAAGGCCTGCTCGCCACCATGCACAATTCCGAGATCGAGGCGCTGGTGCAGCTCAACGTGCTGTCGCCGATCATCCTGACCAAATATGTAGTGCGCCAGATGATGGCTGATGGCGCCGGTCGCATCATCAATATCTCTTCGATCATCGCGACCACCGGCTATAACGGCCTCTCCGTCTATGGGGCGACCAAGGCGGCCGCGACCGGCTTCACCCGTTCGCTCGCACGCGAGGTCGGCAGGCTCGGCATCACCGTGAATGCGATCGCGCCCGGTTTCATCGACACCGAGCTGACACACAATCTCTCGGACGAAGGCCGCAAGCGCATCGCCGGCCGCAGTGCGCTGCGCCGTCTGCCGCAGACGGAAGACGTCGCGCGTATGGTCGAATACCTGCTCGGCGAGGGCGGCCGCAATGTCACCGGTACCGTGTTCACGATCGATGCGGGCAACACGGCGTAATGGGAACCGGGCTGCCATAATTGAGTTGATCCGGCGCAATGACAGCAAGCCGGATTTGGTCGTAAGATGCCTCGCAATCGATTGGGTTACGTCAATCGATCTGCCCTAACCGCAGGGGAGCAGTCGATGGCCATTTCAAACATGACCGCTTCAAGTCAGGCTCCGACCGAGCCATCGTGCACGAAGCCGGATGACATCCGCTGTCCGCCGATGTCGCATCAGAATTCCGGCGATCATGGCTACGAAATGTACCCGCAGCAATTCGTGCGTCTGGTCGGTTGCCACGACGTGCCTGCATCCACGCTGCGCAAGCGCCAGGACGAGAAGGTGCACTAAACGCTTCAGGTCCGATGCTGCCTTGGCAGGTCAATCCGCTCGTGTGAGAATTCCGGCGGCCCCTCGGTGAGGCGGCGGATGCGGCGCTCGCGTTCGTCGTCGGGCAATGCCGGATCGAGCAGGCGCGCGATCTCGTGCACCGCCAGCTCCTCGATCCGGGTGGCCTCCGATGCGACCGAGTGTGCTGATGCCGGCGCGGCGGGCGCGATCTTAAGGCCGAGCTCGACCAGCTTGCAGATGGCATCCGAGCGCGACAGTTGATGCGCCTCGGCCCAGGCATCGACGGCGGCGGTGAGCATCTCCGGCATTTTCACCGCACTGATTGCGTCGAGCCCCGTGCGCCGACGTACCGGATCCTTGCTGCCGAAATCGGACACCCTGATCGTCCCCGCGCGCGACCGTTACAGATGGATCGACCGTAAACGTCATTTACGGACGGCTGTTTGATGCCGATCAATGACGAACTGCGGCATTGCGGCGCGGAGCGGCTTGTTGTCCGGCTCCATTTCGGCCAATGATCGGGAAGCGAACCCCGATCGACCCTGCCACGTATCTGATTTCGGACGCGTCCCAACCATCCGGCATCACCCGATGACATCAGGCGATTCCTTCTACGGCGGCATTCCCGTTTTCCGCGGCTTCACCAGCCTGATGGATCCCGCGCTCTACGTGCCGCTGCCGGACGATTGGAGCATCGGTGTCGCCGACATCGTCGATTCCACAAAGGCGATCGCGGCGCAGCGCTACAAGGCGGTCAACATGGCCGGCGCGGCCGTGATCGCGGCGGTGACCAATGCGCTGGAGGGGCGGGAATTTCCGTTCGTATTCGGCGGCGACGGCGCGAGCTTTGCGGTCGCGCCTTCGGATCTCGATGCTGCGCGCGAGGCGCTGGCCGCCACCGCAACCTGGGTGCGGGAGGGTCTCGATCTGAAGATGCGCATCGCGCTGGTGCCGGTGAGCGCCATCCGGACGCAGGGGTTCGACGTGCGCGTCGCGCGTTTCGGCCCGTCGCCGAACCTGTCCTATGCGATGTTCTCCGGCGGCGGGCTCGCCTGGGCCGATGCCGCGATGAAGCGCGGCGAGTTCGCCGTGACGGAAGCGCCCTCAGGCACGCAGCCGGATCTCTCGGGTCTCTCCTGCCGGTTCGAGGTGATGCCGTCCGCGCGCGGCCTGATCCTGTCGGTGCTGGTGATGCCCGCGCGCGACGCCGATCCGCATGCCTTCCGCAAGGTGATCGAGGACATCATCCATCTCGTCGAGCGCAGCCCGGAGGGCGGCCGCCCGGTGCCGCCGCAGGGGCCGCCGCTGAAATGGCCGCCGCAGGGGCTGGACTTTGAGGCGCGCACCAAACGTGGCGGTCCGCTGCTCGCGCGCAGAGCCAGCGTGCTGGCCTATACGCTGTTCGCCTATCTGATCATGCGCTTCGACATCAGGATCGGCGGTTTCGTGCCCAGCCTCTACAAACGGCAGGTCGTCGATAACTCTGACTTCCGCAAATATGATGATGGCCTGCGCATGATTCTCGACTGCACGCCGCAGCTCGAGCGCGCGCTGAGCGATCGTCTCGCGGCCGCCGCGCGCGACGGCATCGTGCGCTACGGCCTTTATCGGCAGGATGCCGCGATGATGACCTGCTTCACGCCGTCCGCGCTGCGCAGCGACCACGTCCATTTCATCGACGGCGCGCGGGGAGGTTACGCCTCGGCGGCGACGGCGCTGAAGGCGATGAGGGCGTGAGGCCGGACTACCGCCCCGCCCGCGTCCAGGTCTCGCCGCCGCAAAGTGCGCCGACGCAGCCTTCGACCCGCAGCGAATCCGCGCCCGTCACCGTGACGCTGCTGGCATAGGTGCTGCCGTCATCGGCATTGTAGATCTGGCCGGACCATTTGTTCGGACCTGAGGGCTGCATGGCGCTGAACAGCGGCAGGCCGATCATCGGGCGCTTGGCGAGCGCGGGATTGGGGTTCTTGCTGTCGGTTGCGGGCTGGCCGGTCGCGGTGTCCATGGGCTCGCGTAGCCAGACGATGTGGCCGCAGATGCCGCCCCCGCACTTGCTGATCCTGACGCGGGCATCGCCGGCCTGGGTGAGCCAGATCCCGTCGGCGCTCTGCGCGTGCGCGGCTGTCGCGCCAAGCAGCGCAGTCAGGATGACGGAGAGGATGGCGAATCTGCTGAACATGGAGCGGTCCTGAAAAATGGAGGCGCCTCCATAGCAGTCCGACCGGATAGTGCAACGCCTGATTGAATCACTTTCCTGCGCGTGATTTGCCTGCGCTCATTTGCCCCAGCGCACGAACGCGACCGAGGCCGCGGTCAGCAGCCCGAACACGGCCATGGCGCCGCCAACCAGCGCGAACAACGTCCAAGCCGGCGCCTGCGCCGTCATGAGGCCGATACCGCCGATCGCGACGATCAGCAGCCGCGCGGTGGAGGCCAGCACCGGGCCACCGACCCGTGCGGCGCCCTGAGAGGAGAAATACAGCGATACGCCCATGCCGAAGAACACGAAGGCTGGACCTGCCCAGTGGAAATAGCTGTGCGCCGCCGTCGTGACGCCGGGATCGCGCGTGAACAGCGACACCCACAGCGCAGGATCGAACGCGACGACGAGGCCGATCGTGCCGACCGCAAGCCCCGAGGCCGCCGCTGCCGTCCACGCCACGCGCCGCGCGCGCGCGACATGTCCGGCGCCCATCGCCATGCCGACCATCGGCACCGAGGCGATGCCGAAGGCGAAGGTGATCGGGATCAGCAGAAACTCCAGCCGCGAGCCGATGCCGTAGCCGGCCAGCATCTCGGTGCCGAAAGTCGCGAGGATCTTCGTGAAGATCAGGATGGTGAGCACGGTCTGGAGCGGCGACAGGCAGGCGACCGCGCCCACTTTAAGGATGTCCAGGAACATCGCGCGCTCGAAATGGAAGGCGCGGAAGTCGAATTGCAGCCGGCTGCGGCCGGAGAGGAGATACCAGAGCAAGAAGATCGTGGCGCAGCCGAACGCGATCAGCTGGCCGCTCGCAACGCCGGGCATGCCGAATTGCGGCGCGCCGAACAGGCCGAGCCCCAGCGTGCCGCCGAGCGCGATCTGGAGCACGCTCGCTCCGATCAGAATCATCGAAGGCAGCCGCATGTCGCCGGTGCCCCGGATCACCGAGGCCAGCGTGTTGACGAGCCAGATCGCGACCGCGCCGGAGAACAGCACCCGTGAATAGCCGCTGGCTTCTTCGAGCACGCGCTCTCGCCCGCCGAGCAGCATGAAGAACGAGCGACCGAACACCAGCATCGTTACCGTGAAGAACAGTCCACCGCACAGGCCGATGATGGCGGCATGCAGCGCCAGCGTCGCGGCGCCCTCGCGATTGCCGGCGCCGAGCGCCCGGCTGATCGCCGACGAGACGCCGCCGCCCATCGCGCCCGCGCTCATCATCTGCGTCAGCATCGCGAACGGAAACACCAGCGCGATCGCAGCCAGCGGAACGGTGCCGAGCCGGCCGATGTAGGAGGTCTCGGCAATCGCAACCAGCGTGCTGCCGACCATCGCGATCATGTTGGGGACGGCGAGCCGCAGCAGCGTCGGCAGGATCGGCGCGGTCAGCAGGCTCGCGACGGGGGAGGCGACCGGGGCTGGGGGCGGCACGGCGTCTATGGGAGCGTCGATCGTCATGTGCCACGGTGCGGAATATTGGATGATGAGCGACATCTTATAGGCGCGCGAGGCCTGCGCCAGCCCCCGTCTCACGCAGGGCTCACCAGGGCAGGCCGCATAGGTCGATGGTGCCTCGCGTCGGGGCCCGTACGATGTCGAAGACGTAGGGCGCCATGTAGTCGAAGCGAATCCGCCCCTCCGGCTGCTCGCAAAAGACATCACCCTTGAACGGTTGCCATTTGCGTGCCTCGTAGAACGCGAAATTGTGCGGCTCGCAGAACAGGAGCCCGAAGCGGACCGCCTCGTTGGCGCGCATGGTATGCACAGCCGCGTCGATCGCGATCGTCGCGTAGCCGCGCCCGCGCCTGTCCTCCCGTGTGCAGACACCGCCGATGCCGCCGACGTGGACCTTCTGTCCATTCCAGGTGACGGTGCGGAAGTAGACACCGACGTGGCAGACGAGGCCGTCCTCGGGCGTCTCGAGCAGCACGCGCAGATGGGCGTTGTCCCACTTGACGTGTGCCCAGGGCTTGCCCGCGACCATGTGCGGTCCCCAGACCGCCTGATGCAACGGCTCCGCAATCGGCCATGAGGCGTCGCCGTTCAAAATGTCGATCTCGATGCTCATGGCGTCGTCCTTCAGCTCCGCTTCGTGGCGCGTTTGTTCTGTCTTAAGCGCTTCAAAGGCAATGATATTTTATGGCGAACCGCAGGTTCGATCGACCGCGGCCCGTTGCGACGGATTTGTGCATCCGGGCGAGGCCGCCCCATCACGCCTTTTCGCAAATTCAGAGGTATTTAATGGCGGCGGAACCTTCTATAAGGGGTGACCGTTAGAACTCGTTCCCCACCAGTTGCGGACAAGAACCCATGACCTTTACGCTGCCCCCACTCCCTTACGCCTATGACGCCCTTGGCCAGTACATGTCGAAGGAGACGCTGGAATATCACCACGACAAGCATCATCAGGCCTACGTCACCAACGGCAACAACGCGCTCAAGGGGACCGAATGGGAAGGCAAGTCCCTTGAGGAGATCGTCAAGGGCTCGTTCGGCAAGAACCCCGCGGTGTTCAACAATGCCGGCCAGCACTATAACCACATCCACTTCTGGAGCTGGATGAAGCCCAATGGCGGCGGCACCAAGCTGCCCGGCAAGCTCGAGAAGAAGATCAACGAGGACCTCGGCGGCTTCGAGAAGTTCAAGACCGACTTCCAGGCGGCCGGCGTCGGCCAGTTCGGCTCCGGCTGGTGCTGGCTCCAGGTCAAGAACGGCAAGCTGGAGATCTCCAAGACCCCGAACGGCGAGAATCCGCTGGTGCACGGCGCCACCCCGATCCTCGGCTGCGACGTCTGGGAGCACTCCTACTACATCGACTACCGCAACCGCCGTCCCGACTATCTCAAGGCGTTCGTCGAGAACCTCGTGAACTGGGAATACGTCGAGTCGCTGTTCCAGAAGGCGTAAGCTTTACTCCGTCATTCCGGGGCGGCGCATCAGCGCCGAGCCCGGAATCCATCGGACGTCAGTCCGCGAGGAGCTTCGCGCGCCCGGAATGACAACAAGGGCGGTCGCTCGCGCGGCCGCCTTTTTTGCTGTGCGGAATTGCCCTGCGCGGCTCGCGCACGGGTCTGTCATCGTTCCGTTTGCATCACCTCGATGCCGCCCTTAATCAGGAGGGGCATCACCCCCGATACGACCGAGCCGTTGTCAGAACCTTCCCCGAACAATCCGGCGCCTGCCGAGGACGCGGAGTCCGAGCCGCGGCCGGGGCGCGTGCGCAAGCCGATCGGCTGGTCGACGATCATCATCGCGGCCCTGGTGGCGGTGAGCGCGGCGCTGGTCTGGCGGCGCGACGGCACCGACGGTGTTCTCGACATCCTCACCCACGATCTGTCCCTTTTCGGCGGCATCCTCCCGCGTGTGCTGGCCGGCTGCCTGCTCGGGGCCTTCATCTCCGAGATCCTGCCGCATGAAAAGGTCTCGCGCTCGCTCGGGCCGAAATCCGGCCTGATGGGCCTTCTGATCGGCACCGCCTTCGGCGCGATCCTGCCCGGCGGCCCCTTCACCGCCTATCCGGTGGCGAGCGCGCTGCTCGCGGTGGGCGCCGATTTCGGCGCCACCATCGCCATGGTGGTGAGTTGGACGCTGATCGGCTATGGCCGGGCGGTCGCCTGGGAAATCCCGATCATGGGCACCGATTTCACGCTGTGGCGGATCCTGATCTCCTTGCCGCTGCCGGTGCTCGCAGGCGCCCTCGGCCGCTTCGTCTATGTCCGGCTCTATCCGAAGCCGCTCGTGAAGGACGACGAGAGTTGAGCGCAGCGCTTCTGATCGACATCCTGCTGTGGGGTTCGGTGCTCGGCGTCGGGCTGATCGCCTTCCGCCGTGGCCCACCGGTGTTCAAGGCCTCCTTGCGCGAAGGTTCGATGGACTTCATCAACATCGTGCCGCGGATTGCGCTTGGCGTGATCGGCTCCGGCTACATCGCTGCGATCATTCCGCAGGAGGTGATCACCGGCTGGCTTGGCCCCGACAGTGGCTGGCTCGGGATTGCCACCGCCGTGGTCGCCGGCGCCGCCACCCCCGGCGGCCCCGTGATCGGCTTCTCGATCGGCACGGTCGCGCTGAAGTCCGGCGGCGGGGTACCCCAGGTGGTCGCCTATGTCGTCGCCTGGGCGCTGTTTGCCTTCCAGCGGGTGATCTTGTGGGAAATCCCGTTCATGCCGGCCCGCTTCGTCTGGTTCCGCTGCGCCGTCTCGGTGCCGTTCCCGTTCGTGGCTGCCGCCATCGCCATGGTGATCGGGAAGCCCTGAGCCCGGCGTGGACAGGGGTAATGTTATATTATAACGTTCTGGCATGGTTCCCGCCGCGTCCCACGCCCACCAGCACGACCATGCCCACGGCCATTCCCACGACCATGCGCATGCGCATGGGCACGACCATACCCACGCCCATGTCCATGATGCGGCCTCGCCGCATCCGGCCCAGGCGGCGCCCTGGTCGATCCTGCGCATGACCATGGCGGGCCGCCTCGCGGCTGCGCTCGCCGTTTGTGCCGTGCTGTGGGGCGTGGTCTTCCTGGCGATGAGGTGAGGATGGCGGCGCTGCATTTCCACAACGTCACGCTCGGCTATGACCGGCATCCCGCCGTGCATCATCTCAGCGGCGATGTCGCCCCGGGCGCGCTGGTTGCCGTGATCGGCCCGAACGGCGCCGGCAAGTCGACCCTGCTGCGCGGCATCGTCGGCATCCTGAGGCCGCTCGAGGGCAGCATTCATCTCGGCGGGCTCGATGCCCGCGACATCGCTTATCTGCCGCAGAGCGCGGAGATCGACCGCAGCTTCCCGATCTCGGTGTTCGATTTCGTCGGCACCGGGCTGTGGCGCGAGGCCGGCCTGTTCGGCGGCATCGGCAAGGCAGCGCGGGACAGGATCCTGCGTGCGATCGCGTCCGTCGGCCTCAATGGCTTCGAGAACCGCCCGATCGGCACGCTCTCCGGCGGGCAGATGCAGCGCGTGCTGTTCGCGCGCGTGCTGCTCCAGGATGCGAGCCTGATCGTGCTCGACGAGCCCTTCAATGCCATCGACAGCAAGACCACGGCCGACCTGCTCGCGCTGGTCAAGCATTGGCACGGCGAGGGCCGCACGGTGCTGGCCGCGCTGCACGACATGGAGATGGTACGCAACCATTTCAGCCAGACGCTGGTGCTGGCGCGCGGTCCCGTGGCCTGGGGACCGACCGCGGAGGTGCTGACGCCGGAGAATCTGATGGTCGCGATGCGGATGTGCGAGGCCTTCGACGATACCGCCGCGGCCTGCGCGGCCGATCATATCAGTTCGCGGGCGGCCTGATATCAGATGGTCTATGACGCGCTGATCGGCCCGTTCACCGAATTCGAGTTCATGCGGCGGGCGCTGGCCGCCGTGATCGCACTGTCGCTGGCGGGCGCGCCGATCGGCGTGTTCCTGATGCTGCGGCGGATGAGCCTCGTCGGCGACGCCATGGCGCATGCGATCCTGCCCGGCGCCGCAATCGGCTTCCTGCTCTCCGGTCTCAACCTGTTCGCAATGACGGCCGGCGGCCTGATCGCCGGCTTTGCGGTGGCGATCCTCGCCGGCGTGGTCGCGCGCTCGACCGGGCTGAAGGAGGATGCTTCGCTCGCGACCTTCTATCTGGCCTCGCTCGCGCTCGGCGTCACCATCGTCTCGATCAAGGGCACCAATATCGACCTGCTCCATGTCTTGTTCGGCAACATCCTCGCGATGGACGACCAGACGCTGCTGGTGGTCGCCTTCAACGCCACGGTGACGCTGCTGGTGCTCGCGGTGATCTACCGCCCGCTGGTGATCGAGAGTGTCGATCCGCTGTTCCTGCGCACCGTGAGCCGGGCCGGTGGCCCCGCGCATCTCGCCTTCCTGGCGCTGGTCGTCATCAACCTCGTCAACGGATTTCAGGCGCTGGGCACGCTGCTCGCGGTGGGCCTGATGATCCTGCCCGCGGGCATCGCCAGGTTCTGGTCGCGCGATCTCACCGCGATGATCTGCATCGCCGTGGTGGCCGCTGCCGTCTCCGGCTATGCCGGCCTCGTGCTCTCGTTCCAGACCCGGGTGCCCTCGGGTCCCGCGATCATTCTCGTCGCGGCCGTGCTCTACGTCGTCTCCGTGCTGTTCGGCCGCGTCGGCGGCATCGTCCGGCAGCTGTTTCCCGGCCGGCATCTGGAAGCCTGACGATGCGGCATATCCTGCTTTGCGCGCTCCTGCTGATCGCCTCGCCGCTGCACGCCGCGGAGCGGCTCAATGTGGTTGCGAGCTTCTCGATCCTCGGCGACTTCGTTCGCAATGTCGGTGGCGACCGCATCAACCTGACGACGCTGGTCGGGGCCGACAGCGACGTCCACGTCTACACGCCCGCGCCAGCCGACGCGAAGCGGGTCGCGGAAGCGAAGCTCGTCATCGTCAACGGACTCGGGCTGGAGGGCTGGCTGCCGCGCCTCGTACAGTCGGCAAGCAGCAAGGCGCAGGTGGTCACCGCGAGTGCCGGCATTGCGCCGCTGAAACTCGGCTCGGCGGCTGATCCCCATGCCTGGCAGTCGGTGCCCAATGCCAGGATCTACGTGACCGACATCGCCAACGCACTGGCCACAGCTGCTCCCGACGATGCGGACTTCTTCGGCGCCCAGGCCAAGGCCTATCTGGAAAAGCTCGACAGGCTCGACCGCGAGGTCCGCGAGACCATCGGCAAAATCCCGGCAGAGCGGCGCAAGGTGATCTCCACCCACGACGCCTTCGGCTATTTCGCCGCCGAATATGGCATTCAGTTCATCGCCCCCCTGGGCGTCTCCACGGAAACCGAGCCCAGCGCGCGGGACATTGCGGCCATCATCGGCCAGATCAAGGCCCAGAAAATCCCGGCCGTGTTCCTGGAGAATATCAGCGATGACCGCCTGATCCGCCGGATTGCCGCCGAGACCGGCGCAAAGGTCGGCGGGACCCTGATTTCGGACGGTTTGACCGGCGAAAAGGGCCCTGCACCCACTTACATTGACATGGTCAGGCACAATATAAAGGCCCTGACCAGCGCGCTTGACCATTAAGGCAGGGGCCACCCCGCCTCGCGTCGCGCGGACAAAGCCTTAAAGTCTGGAGTTGTTATGTCTGAAGCGACCTCTCAGAAAATTCCCGTGACCGTCCTGACCGGCTATCTCGGCGCCGGCAAGACCACGCTGCTCAACCGCATCCTGTCGGAGAACCACGGCAAGAAATACGCCGTCATCGTCAACGAATTCGGCGAAATCGGCATCGACAATGACCTCATCATCGGCGCCGATGAGGAAGTGTTCGAGATGAACAACGGCTGCATCTGCTGCACCGTGCGCGGCGACCTCGTCCGCATCATGGACGGCTTGATGAAGCGCAAGGGCAAGTTCGACGCCATCATCGTCGAGACCACCGGCCTTGCCGATCCCGCGCCGGTCGCCCAGACCTTCTTCGTCGACGAGGACGTGCAGAAGAACGCGCGCCTCGACGCGGTCGTCACCGTCGCCGACGCCAAATGGCTGTCCGATCGGCTCAAGGACGCGCCCGAGGCCAAGAACCAGATCGCCTTTGCCGACGTCATCGTCCTGAACAAGACCGATCTCGTGACCAAGCCCGAGCTCGCCGAGGTCGAGGCCCGCATCCGCGGTATCAATCCCTATGCGAAACTCCACCGCACCGAGCGCTGCTCGGTGGCGCTGGCCGACGTACTCGATCGCGGCGCGTTCGACCTCGACCGCATCCTCGACATCGAGCCGGATTTCCTCGAGGCCGACGATCATGATCACGACCATGATCATCACCATCATCAGGGCCACGACCATCACCACCATGATCACGGTCACGGACTGAAGCACTATCACGACGAGGACATGCAGTCGCTGTCGCTGAAGACCGACAAGCCGCTCGATCCCAACATGTTCATGCCCTGGCTGCAGAACCTGGTGCAGGTCGAGGGCGGCAAGATCCTGCGCTCCAAGGGCATCCTCGCCTTCCACGACGACGACGACCGTTACGTCTTCCAGGGCGTCCACATGATGCTGGAGGGCAACCACCAGCGGAAGTGGAAGGAGGGCGAGCCGCGCGAGAGCCGCCTCGTCTTCATCGGCCGCGAACTGCCGGAAGAGGCGATCCGCAAGGGTTTCGAGAGCTGCATCGTCTCGTGATGAAAGAGTTTTCGCCGCCCCCCGATTCCGCCTCGATCGTCTCCGTCACCGACCGCGTCAAACCGGTCGCACTCGGCATGACGGTTACGTCCGTGCATTTTCTCGGGCCTCGCGCCGCCTTCGTCGGCGGCGAGGAGAACGTCAAGTTCGTCGATAGCGGGGGCGAGATCACCACGGTCGCCGTGCATGGCGGCGGCATTCTCTCGACCGCTTCCGACGGCAAGCGCATCGTGATGGGTGGCGACGACGGCAAGGTGGTCTCGCTCGATGCCAAGGGCGAGGTGATGCTGCTCGCCACCGACCCCAAGCGGCGCTGGATCGACGCGGTGGCGCTGCACGCCGACGGCGCCTTCGCCTGGTCAGCCGGCAAGACCGCGACCGTCAAGAGCGGCAAGAACGAGGAGAAGTCGCTCGACGTGCCCTCGACCGTCGGCGGTCTCGCGTTTGCGCCAAAGGGCCTGCGGCTCGCGATCGCCCATTACAACGGCGCGACGCTGTGGTTTCCGAACATGGAGGGTTCGGCTGAATTTCTGCCCTGGGCCGGCTCGCACCACGCGGTCACCTTCAGCCCCGACAACAAATTCCTGGTCACTGCGATGCACGAGCCGGCGCTGCATGGCTGGCGGCTCGCTGACAACAGGCACATGCGCATGACCGGTTATCCCAGCCGGGTCCGCTCGATGTCCTGGAGCGCGGGTGGCAAGGGGCTGGCGACCTCGGGCGCCGACACCGTCATCATCTGGCCGTTCGCCAGCAAGGACGGCCCGATGGGCAAGGAGCCCGCGATGCTCGCGCCGCTGCAGGCGCGTGTCTCGGTCGTCGCCTGCCATCCCAAGAACGACATCCTCGCCGCCGGTTACAGCGACGGCACCGTGCTGATGGTGCGTCTTGAAGACGGCGCGGAGATCCTGGTCCGCCGCAATGGCACCCCGCCGGTGGCCGCGCTCGCCTGGAATGCCAAGGGCACGCTGCTGGCGTTCGCTGACGAAAATGGGGATGGCGGCCTGCTGGAGCTTTAATCTGTCAACGTTCCCGCCGTATAGGGGACCATGCGGTTTCTGACGACCTTCCAGCTTGCTGATTTCGCCGACACGCTGGTCAGCCTGACCACGGCCTTTGTGCTGGGCACGCTGATCGGCGCCGAGCGGCAATATCGCCAGCGCACCGCGGGCCTGCGCACCAACGTGCTGGTCGCGGTGGGCGCGGCCGCCTTCGTCGATCTCGCCATGCATCTGACCGGCGCCGATGGCGCGGTGCGGGTGATCTCCTATGTCGTCTCCGGCATCGGCTTCTTAGGGGCCGGCGTCATCATGAAGCAGGGCATGGACGTCCGCGGTCTCAACACCGCGGCGACGCTGTGGGCCTCCGCCGCGGTCGGCTCCTGCGCCGGGGCCGACCTCGTCGCCCAGGCCGCGGTGCTGACCGTGTTCGTCCTCGCCGGCAACACCATGCTGCGCCCGCTGGTCAACGCCATCAACCGCATCCCGCTGAACGTGAAGGCGCTCGAGGCGACCTACTTCTTCAAGCTGGCGGTCGCGACCGACGCCCTGCCTGATATGCGCGACCGCCTGGTCGACAAGCTGGAGACCGCGAAATACCCGGTCGCCGATATCGAGGTCGCCGAGATCGGCGAAGACAATCTGGAGATCGTCGCAAGGCTGGTTGCGACCGCGGTCGATCCGAACGAGCTGAACGCTGTGGCGACCGATTTGCAGCATCTGCCGGGCGTGCGCCACGCCACCTGGGAAGTCAGCACGACGGAGTGAGAGCGGCGTTTGGGCGCGTGTGGCTGGTTCCCGGCATTCGGTCTCGGAACCGGCGCGCTCCAGTTTCGTTGATCCCGCGGATAAAGGCGGTGATCGACATGCCCGGCCCAAATGACAAGCGCAGATTGAACCTCGACCTGACAATTGCCGCCTCGCTGTTCGCAGCTGGCGTCGTGGTGTCGGTGATGTCGCTGGCGCAAATCCGCGCCGAAAGCCGGTCGGAGCTGGCGCAGGCGACGCAGCCGCTCCAGGGCACGCCGTCCGACGAGCAGAGTAAGACGCCCGCGGAAGCCAAGCCCGGCGGCGATCGGCCGACCACGCCCGCCCCCGAGCCGGCGCGGCCCGAGCCGCAGACGCAAGGTGCGGCGACCAAGCCGGCGCTGCCCCCGGCTCCAGCGGAGAAGATCGCGCCGCCGATTGAGAAGAAATAGGCGATCGGCCGCGCTTCTGGCCGCGCACCCGGTGTCATCGCCGCGAAGGCAAGCCGGGGCATGACAGTGGAGTGTGGGGCGGTGTCACTCCGTAATGACTGACGGAACGCCTCGCGCGCCCCTTACCGCACCAGAATGTTCTTGAACTGCCACGGATCAGACGTATCGATATCCTCCGGGAACAGTCCCGGACGATCCGTCAGCGGCGTCCAGCCGGTGTAGAACCCCTTGACCGGGCCGAGATAGGGCAGCTGGATTTCCAGCAGGCGATCGAAATCCATCTCGTCGGCTTCGACGATGCCTTCGTTCGGGTTTTCCAGCGCCCACACCATGCCGCCGAGCACGGCGGAGGTCACCTGCAGGGCAGTGGCGTTCTGGTAGGGCGCGAGCGCGCGGGTTTCTTCGATGGAGAGCTGCGAGCCGTACCAATAGGCATTGTTGTCGTGGCCGAACAGCAGCACGCCGAGTTCGTCGATACCGTCGACGATTTCGTCCTCTTCGAGGATGTGGTGCTTCTCCTGCATCTTCCCGGCGCGGCCGAACAGTTCATGCAGCGACAGCACGGCATCGTCGGCCGGGTGATAGGCGTAGTGGCAGGTCGGCCGGTAGACGGCCTTGCCCGATGGGTCCCGCACCGTGAAGTAATCGGAGATCGAGATCGACTCGTTGTGCGTGACGAGGAAGCCGTACTGCGCACCACGGGTCGGGCACCAGGTACGCACGCGCGTGTTGGCGCCGGGCTGCATCAGATAGATGGCCGCGCCGCAGCCGGCTTCGTGGGTATGCGCATTCTCGGGCATCCATTTCTCATGGGTGCCCCAGCCGAGCTCGGACGGCTGCATGCCCTCCGACAGGAAACCTTCCACCGACCAGGTGTTGACGAAGACATCCGGATCCTTCGGCTTCTTCGAGCGCTGGGTGTCGCGTTCGGCGATGTGGATGCCCTTGACGCCGGCCTGCCGCATCAGGTCCGCCCATTCCGCCTTGGTCTTGGGCCGCGGGGCATTGAGCTTCAGATCGGCGGCGACATTGAGCAGCGCCTGCTTGACGAAGAAGGAGACCATGCCGGGATTGGCGCCGCAGCAGGAGACGGCCGTGGTCGAGCCCGCGGGACGCGCCCGCTTGGCGGCCAGCGTCACCTCGCGCAGTGCGTAGTTGGAGCGCGCTTCCGGGCCCTTCGACGCATCGAAATAGAATCCCAGCCAGGGCTCGTTGACGGTGTCGATATAGAGCGCGCCGAGCTCGTTGCAGAGCTCCATGATGTCGGTCGAGCCGGTGTCGACCGAGAGGTTGACGCAAAAGCCCTGGCCGCCGCCTTCCGTGAGCAGCGGGGTCAGCACCTCGCGAAAATTGTCCTTGGTCAGGCCTTTCTGGATGAAGCGGACGTTGTGCTTCTCGCAAAGCGCCTTGCGGCCCTCGTCCTTGGGATCGAGCACGGTGATGCGCGACTTGTCGTAGTCGAGATGCCGCTCGATCAGCGGCAGCGTGCCTTTGCCGATGGAGCCGAAGCCGACCATGACGATGGGGCCGGTGATCTTCGCGTAGATCTGCGAGGGAGGGCTCATGGGATGGTTTCTCCGGAACGTGCTGGCGGACAATTGTTGAGGGTGGATCAGGCGCTGCGGCGCTTGTCAGACGCTGCGGCGCTTGGCGGTGACTTCGATCTCGACCTTCATCTCGGGCTTGGCGAGAGCGGTGACGACCAGCAACGTCGCAGCCGGCCTGACGTCGCCCAGGACCTCGCCGCAGACGGCGAAGTGGGCATCGATGTAGCTCGCATCGGTGACGTAGTAGGTCGCACGGACGATATCGGCCATCTCGAATCCGCCCTCCTTCAGGGCGCCTTCGATGGTCTTGAAGCAGTTGCGTGACTGGCTCGTGACATCGCCCGGCATGGTCATCGTGGTGTAGTCATAACCGGTGGTTCCCGCGACGAAGGCGAAATCGCCGTCGATCACGGCGCGGCTGTAGCCGACGGTCTTCTCGAGCGGGGAGCCGGTGGAGATCAGGCGACGGGACATCGGTCTGGGCCTCGACTGAAGGAGAATTTCGTGGGGTTTAGGGGCAATTTGCGGGCCTGCGCAACCCCAAAGCAAGTGAGCCTGACGCACGCGCTACCGGGCGAAGCCGCTCAACGCGGCCTCGCTCGTCACCGTCATGGCGAGGTCTCAGGCCGCGTGCGCCTGGAGGGGACGAACTAGCCTCCGTTTGGACAGGGCCGCGCCGGTCGGGACGATCATCCCCTCGGCGCCATCGAGCGCACCTTCGGCGAACTCGATCGCCAGCAGGCGGTCGCGCTCGAACGGGCCGGGCAGCACCAGGGTGCCGGTCTTCTCGGCCGAGAAGCCGAAGCGGGCGTAGTAGGGCGCATCGCCGAGCAGGATCACGGCTTCATGCCCGCGCGCCCGGGCGGCGGCCAGCGCTTGATGCATCAGCGCGGCGCCGATCCCGAGCTCGCGGCAGGCAGGGTCGACCGCCAGCGGTCCAAGGACCAGGGCGGGCCTGCCTCCGGCGCTGACGTGCCACAGCCGCACGGTTCCCACGAGTGTCCCCTCGCGCACGGCCGACAGGGCAAGGCCTGCGGCAGGTGCGCGTCCGTCGCGCAGGCGCTGGCAGGTGCGGTCATGGCGGTTCTCGCCAAAGCAGGCATCCAGCAGCGCTTCACGGGCGGCGACGTCGACAGCACGTTCCGCACGGATCGCGAACGGAGCGGCTTTCGAGGTGAGGGCGACTTGTGGCTTCCGAAAAGCAGTCATGGCGCGTCAGTCCCCGCTTGAACCGGCGTGCGTTCAGCACGCCGCCTCAAGGCGTCGTCAGAAAATCGAGATGTCAGGGAGGAGCCGGCAAGCCGGCTCCCGGGTTCGTTCGTCAGGCCTCAGACAGTGAGGCGGATCAGATGTGATATGTCTTCAGCGGCGGGATGCCGTTGAACGCCACTGACGAGTAGGTCGACGTATAGGCCCCGGTGCCCTCGATCAGCACCTTGTCGCCGATCTCGAGCGTGACGGGGAGCGGATACGGGTTCTTCTCGTACAGCACGTCGGCGCTGTCGCAGGTCGGACCTGCGAGCACACACGGCGTCATGTCCGCGCCGTCGTGAAGGGTGCGGATGGCGTAACGGATCGACTCGTCCATCGTCTCGGCGAGACCGCCGAACTTGCCGATGTCGAGGTAGACCCAGCGCACCTCGTCCTCGTCGCTCTTCTTCGAGATGAGCACGACCTCGGATTCGATGACGCCGGCGTTGCCCACCATGCCGCGGCCCGGCTCGATGATGGTCTCCGGAATCTGGTTGCCGAAGTGCTTGCGCAGCGCGCGGAAGATCGAACGGCCGTAGGTGATGACCGGCGGCACGTCCTTCAGGTACTTGGTCGGGAAGCCGCCGCCCATGTTGACCATGGTGAGGTTGATGCCGCGCTCGGCGCAGTCGCGGAACACCTGCGAGGCCATCGCCAGCGCACGGTCCCATGCCTTCACCTTGCGCTGCTGCGAGCCGACGTGGAAGGAGATGCCGCAGGGCTCGAGGCCCAGACGCTTGGCGAGGTCGAGCACCTCGACCGCCATCTCCGGGTCGCAGCCGAACTTGCGCGACAGCGGCCACTCGGCGCCGGCGCAGTCATAGAGGATGCGGCAGAACACCTTCGCGCCGGGAGCGGCACGCGCGACCTTCTCGACCTCGGCGGCGCAATCGACCGCGAACAGCCGGATGCCGAGCGCGAAGGCGCGCGCGATGTCGCGCTCCTTCTTGATCGTGTTGCCGAAGGAGATGCGGTCGGGCGTCGCACCGGCGGCCAGCGCCATCTCGATCTCGGCGACGGTCGCGGTGTCGAAGCAGGAGCCCATCGACGCGAGCAGGGCCAGCACTTCCGGCGCCGGGTTTGCCTTGACGGCATAGAACACGCGGCTGTCGGGCAGCGCCTTGGCGAAGCTCTGGTAATTGTCGCGCACGACCTCGAGGTCGACGACGAGGCACGGCTCGGTGTCGAGGCCTTCGTTGCGGCGGTTGCGCAGGAATTCCTGGATACGTTCGGTCATGGCACTCTCCGGCGGTCCCAGCGACGGGATCCGTATCAACGTGACGTCTGATGAGAGTGCTTCAGCCGCATCGCGCGATGGAGGCGCGCTGAGGCCAAAAAACTCAAACCAGACTGTGCTGCCGTGGATTGGTTGGGAGAGTTTCCCGCCCGCTCACCTGGCAATGAAGGACAAGCCTTTTCAGTAGCCCGCGCCGGCGTTTGGACTGCCGGTAGAGACCAAAAAAGCCCGATCCGTCGTTGCTTTAAGTCGCGTCCCCCGTTGAGAGCGGGGTGCGCCGGTTCGCCTCCGGCTGCCAGTCACGGTTGCAAAGAGCGAAGTCACCTTCGACATGGCATCTCTTTGAGAGAGATGCTGGACACTCCGGGTTTGCCTCCGTCACTCGACCTTTCAGTCTTCGACTTCCGCACTTCCGAAGAGCCCCTCGGCTTCCTCACCCCTTGGCGGCTGTCCGGCCTCTTGTCCGGATACCTACCGACTGACACACGACCACAGGCACGTGCGAAATTGGGCAAGTCCGCACATAAGCGTTTTGACTCTGCTTCGCAAGAATTTTTTTAGGCTGAGAGCAGAATTGCCTAACGTCTGCTTGCGCGCTGTTGCGCGAGCGACGCCGAAGATGAACGAGCGTTAAGTTTTCGCTGCGCTGCGCGAGTTGCTCACGCGCATGAAGCGTCAGCCGCGCTTCGTGAAGGGCTCGACGCGTTGAGCGGCGCGGATGAAGGCGGTCATCACGAGCACGCCGAGCGTGAACAGCACGGCCTGGAGGATGTGCGCGCCCTGATCGCCGAGCCCGAACAGGATCGCGAGGGCCCAGCCGCCGGCAAAGGCCGCGCCGAACACTTCCGCACCGATCAGGATGGCGGCGCTGATGACGGTGATGACGCTGGGCCAGACGATCTGGCGGGACGAGGAAGCAGGCGCGTTCATGAGCTCGGGGATCCCTGGTCTTCGAGGGCCGCAATCTCCCCGAAAAGCTGGCCGGGAGCAAGGCCAAATGGCCCAAAAAAGCCCCATCGCGTGCTATAGCTGGCCGCAACAATCGAGCCACAAAAATCGAGACTTGCGATGTCAGCACCCCGCCAAACCACGGACTCCGGGATCAATCCGCTGCTGAAGGCCTGGGTGACGCCGTTTGCGACCCCACCCTTCGACGAAATCAAGCCGGAGCACTTCCTCCCGGCCTTCGAGCAGGCCTTCGCCGATCATGCCGCCGAGATCGCGGCGATCACCAACGATCCTGCCGCGCCCGACTTCGCCAACACCATCACGGCGCTGGAGCGCTCCGGCAAGCTGCTGAGCAAGGTCGCGGCGGTGTTCTACGACCTCGTCTCGGCGCATTCCAATCCGGCCATCCTGGAGATCGACAAGGAGGTCTCCTTGCGGATGGCGCGGCACTGGAATCCAATCATGATGAATGCCGTGCTGTTTGGTCGCATCGCCCAGCTGCACGAGAACCGCACCTCGCTCGGTCTTTCGCCCGAGCAGCTCCGTCTGCTGGAGCGCACTTACACCCGCTTCCATCGCGCCGGCGCCGGCCTCTCCGAAGAGGCCAAGGTCCGCATGGCCGAGATCAACGAGAGGCTGGCCCAGCTCGGCACCGGCTTCAGCCATCATCTGCTCGGCGACGAGCAGGAGTGGTTCATGGAGCTTGGCGAGGGCGATCGCCAGGGCCTGCCCGAGAGCTTTGTCGCCGCCGCCAAGGCTGCGGCGGAAGAGCGCGGCATGGCCGGCAAGGCCATCGTCACGCTGTCGCGCTCCTCGGTCGAGACGTTCCTGAAGAGCTCGGCCAGGCGCGACCTGCGCGAGAAGGTCTACAAGGCCTTCATCGCCCGCGGCGACAACGGCAATGCCAACGACAACAACGCGACCATCGTCGAGATATTGAAGCTGCGCGAGGAGAGCGCCCACCTCCTGGGCTACCCGACCTACGCCGCCTACCGGCTCGAGGACTCCATGGCCAAGACGCCGGAAGCGGTGCGGAGCCTTTTGGAGCGGGTCTGGAAACCGGCCCGCGCCCGGGCGCTGGCCGACCGCGACGAGATGCAGGCGCTGATCACGGAAGAGGGCGGCAATTTCAAGCTCGCTCCCTGGGACTGGCGCTTCTATGCCGAGAAGTTGCGCCTGCAGCGCGCCAATTTCGACGATTCCGCGATCAAGCCGTATCTCGCGCTCGACCACATGATCGCCGCCGCCTTCGACTGCGCCACGCGCCTGTTCGGCGTCACCTTCGAGGAGCGCAAGGACGTTCCGGTCTGGCACCCCGACGTCCGGGTCTGGGAGGTGAAGGGGTCCGACGGCAAGCACAAGGCGCTGTTCTACGGCGACTACTTCGCCCGGCCGTCGAAGCGCTCGGGCGCCTGGATGACCTCGCTGCGCGACCAGCAGAAGCTCGACGGCGACGTCGCGCCGCTCATTCTCAACATCTGCAATTTCGCCAGGGGCGCCGACGGCGAGCCCTCGCTGCTGTCGCCTGACGACGCCCGCACCCTGTTCCACGAGTTCGGCCACGGCCTGCACGGCATGCTCTCCAACGTGACCTATCCCTCGCTGTCGGGAACCTCGGTGTTCACCGACTTCGTCGAGCTGCCGTCCCAGCTCTACGAGCACTGGCAGGAGCGGCCCGAGGTGCTGCAGAGGTTCGCCCGTCACTACCAGACCGGCGAGCCGCTGCCCGACGACCTGCTGCAGCGCTTCCTGGCCGCGCGAAAATTCAACCAGGGCTTCGCCACGGTCGAGTTCGTCTCCTCGGCGCTGATCGATCTCGAGTTCCACACCCAGCCGGCCGCCGCCGCGCAGGATGTCCGGGCATTCGAGAGACGCGAGCTGGAGAAGATCGGCATGCCCGAGGAGATCGCGCTGCGTCACCGGCCCACGCAGTTCGGTCACATCTTCACCGGCGACCACTATGCCGCCGGCTATTACAGCTACATGTGGTCCGAGGTGATGGATGCCGACGCCTTCGGCGCGTTCGAGGAGGCCGGCGACATCTTCGATCCGGCGGTGGCCAAACGCCTGCATGACGACATCTACTCGAGCGGCGGATCGGTCGATCCGGAGGCCGCCTACGAGGCCTTCCGCGGCCGTCCGCCGGAGCCCGACGCGCTGCTCCGCCGCCGCGGCCTGCTCGACGACGCCAAGGCGGCCTGATGCGCATGCGGGCCCTGTTCGTATGGCTGCTCGCCGCCGCGATGACGCTCGTGGCGGGTGCGGCGAATGCGCACCCGCACGTCTGGATCACGGCGACCAGCGAGCTGCTCTACGCCGCCGACGGCAGCATCACCGGCGTGCGCCACGCCTGGACCTTCGACGACATGTTCTCGGCGTATGCGGTGCAGGGGCTCGAGAGCAAGACCAAGGGCGATTATACGCGCGAGGAGCTCGGGCCGCTGGCACAGACCAATGTCGAGTCGCTGAAGGAATACGCCTATTTCACCTTCGCCAAGGCCGACGGCAAGAAGGAGCGCTTCCAGGAGCCGGTCGACTATTTCCTCGACTACAAGGACACGGTCCTGACCCTGCACTTCACGCTGCCGCTGAAGAGCCCGGTCAAGCCGAAGCAGCTGGTGCTCGAAGTGTTCGACCGCTCCTTCTTCATCGACTTCCAGATGGCCAAGGACAATCCGGTCAAGCTGGTCGGCGCGCCCTCGGGCTGCCAGATGAAGCTCGACCGTCCAACCGACGGCTCGGCCACCGCCCAGAAGCTCAATGAGCAGACCTTCCTGAACGGCGAGAACAGCAATTTCGGCATGATGTTCGCCAACAAGATCACGGTGGATTGCCCTTGAAGCAGCATCTCTTCGCGCTCACCGGCGGGCTGATCGCCTGCGCTGGCGTCCTGCTGGTCATGGCCGCGGCCGATGCCGGGCTTCACGATCTTCTCGCGCAAAACCCCTTCGGCGCGGCGCGGCCGGCGCAGGCTGCCGAACCCGAGGCCAGCGGCCTCATTGGCTGGCTCCTGGCAAAGCAGTCGGAATTCTATCGCCAGATGTCGTCGACCATCCGCGCGGCGAGGTCCGACGGCTCGGCGGTGTGGACGCTGCTGTTCATCTCGTTTGCCTATGGAATCTTCCATGCCGCCGGTCCCGGCCACGGCAAGGCGGTGATCGCCTCGTATCTCGTCGCCAACCGCGAGACCGCGCGGCGCGGCATTGCGCTGTCCTTTGCCTCGGCGCTGATGCAGTCGCTGGTGGCGATCCTCATTGTCGGCATCTCGGCCTGGATCCTGAATGCGACCGCCAGGACCATGTGCAAGGCGGAAGGGGTGATCGAGATCGCTAGCTACGCCCTGATCGCGCTGTTCGGCCTGCGCCTCGTCTGGGTCAAGGGCCGCACCTTCCTCCGCGCGCTGCAGGCGGCCCAGCCGGTGCCGGCGATGGCGGGCGTGCCGCATGACCGTGATCACGGCCATCACCATCATCGAGATGCGCATGATGATCATGAGCATGATCATCATCACCATGATCATGCACATGCCCATGACCATCACGGGCACGATCAGGTCCATGACGAGCATTGCGGCCATTCCCACGGGCCCACCCCGAGCGAGCTCGCCGGCCCCGGCGGCTGGCGGCGCGGCCTTGCGGCGATCCTCACCGTCGGCATCCGCCCCTGCTCGGGTGCGATCCTGGTGCTGGTGTTCGCGCTCGCCCAGGGCCTGTTCTGGGCCGGCATCGCCGCCACCTTCCTGATGGGGCTCGGCACCGCGATCACGGTCGCCGCCATCGCGGTTATCGCCGTCTCCGCCAAGGACGTCGCCGCCCGCCTCAGCGCCGGCCGCGACGGCGGCGGCGCGCTGTTCATGCGCGGCATCGAATTCGGCGCCGCCGCCCTCGTGCTGCTGTTCGGCCTCGGCCTCCTGTTCGGTTACATCGCCGCCGAACGGACGACGTGTTTTTGAGGGCGCATCTGCATTTCGCGGCGCTAATGGGCAAGACGGCCGAGCGCCTTGCTCCGTCATTGCGAGCGCAGCGAAGCAATCCAGAATGTCTCGGCGGCGGCAGTCTGGATTGCTCCGTCGCAAGGGCTCCTCGCAATGACGAGCCTGAAATATCTCGGTCGGGGGATTCCATGTCGCGCGAAAACTTCTGGTTCTTTCATCCGTTCCGGGTGCGCTATTCCGAGATCGACGGTCAGGGCGTCGTCTTCAACGCGCACTACCTGACCTATTTCGACACCACCATCACTGAATATTTCCGCGCGCTGGGCTACGACCAGTACGCGGATGCAAAGGCGACCGGCATCGATTTCCACGTCGTGAAGTCGCTGATCGAATACAAGGCGCCGGTCCGGTTCGACTGGGAGCTCGACTTCGGCGCGCGGGTGGCGCGGATCGGCAATTCGAGCCTCGTGTTCGAACTCGCCATTTTCCGCAAAGGTGGCGCGGATGCGCTGGTCACCGGCGAGATCGTGTGGGTCTACACCAATCAGGAGACCCATCGGCCGGTGCCGATCCCGGCATGGATCCGCGATCTCATCGCCACGCGGGAGCGCCATCTTTCGGCGTGAAGCCGCCTCACACCGGCAGGAACCGCTTCAGCATCGGCATGAAGAAAATCCCGAGATTGATCGCAAAGCCGATGCTCCAGAGGATCGAGCGCAGCGTCGGGCGATTGCCGAGATAGGTCAGCACATAGGCGATCCGCACGATCAGGAACAGCGCGGCGAGTTCGTCGATCAGCCGCTGCGGCGAGTCCCTGAATTCGGCGAGCAGCACGGCGAAAGCGAAGAAAGGCCAGGTCTCGATGCCGTTCTGGTGGGCGCCGAGGGCGCGCTGCGCGATGGCGTCCTCATAGAAGGCGGGATCGCGCGGCCGTGAATTGTCGAAGCGGCGAAACCGGATCCATTTGATCGAGACGATCGTGGACAAATAGAGCAGCAGCGCCCCGAACACGCACCATTCCGCGAGCGTCATCGTCCCTCCCCCCGCTTGGGTGCGACCCTAGCGAAACCGCCCTCATCTTGACAAGTTCGGACCAACGCGCGACCCAACCAGCCATGAACAGCGTCGTCCCCCTCGAGACTGCGAAACCACCGGCCACCAGATCCGCCCTGCCGCGCGTCGGCGTGCTCCTGGTCAATCTCGGCACGCCCGATACGGCCGACGCGCCCGGCGTCCGGGTCTACCTCAAGGAGTTCCTCTCGGACGCCCGCGTCATCGAGGACCAGGGCCTGATCTGGAAGCTGGTGCTGAACGGGATCATCCTGCGCAGCCGTCCCCGCACCAAGGCGCTCGACTACCGCAAGATCTGGAACACCGAGAAGAACGAGTCGCCGCTGAAGACGATCACGCGGTCGCAAAGTGACAAGCTCGCGGCCGCGCTGTCGGACCGCGACCATGTCGTCGTCGACTGGGCGATGCGCTACGGCAATCCCTCGGTCAAGGCGGGCATCGACGCACTGATTTCGAAGGGCTGCGAGCGCATCCTCGCCGTGCCGCTTTATCCGCAATATTCCGCCTCGACTTCGGCGACCGTCTGCGACGAGGTGTTCCGCGTGCTCGCGCAGCTTCGCAACCAGCCGACGCTGCGGGTGACGCCGCCTTACTACGAGGATGCCGCCTATATCGAGGCGCTTGCGACCTCGATCGAGACGCATCTGGCGACCCTCTCGTTCAAACCCGAGCTGATCGTCGCCTCCTTCCACGGCATGCCGAAATCCTATGTCGACAAGGGCGATCCCTACCAGCAGCACTGCATCGCCACGACCGCGGCGCTGCGCCGCCGCCTCGGGATGGACGAGGCAAAACTGCTGCTGACCTTCCAGTCGCGGTTTGGCAATGACGAGTGGCTGCAGCCCTATACCGACAAGACCATGGAGCGGCTCGCGAAGCAAGGCGTGCGCCGCATCGCGGTGGTGACGCCGGGCTTTTCCGCCGACTGCCTGGAGACGCTGGAGGAGATCGCGCAGGAGAACGCCGAGATCTTCAAGCACAATGGGGGCGAGCGGTTTTCCGCAATCCCCTGCCTCAACGACAGCGAACCTGGCATGGACGTGATCCGCACCCTGGTCCTGCGCGAGCTGCAGGGCTGGATTTAATGATGTCTCCCTTGAATCGCCGCGACTGCCTGGCGCTTCTTGGGATCATCGCCGCGCTGCCGTCATCGGTGCTGGCACAGCAACCGAATGCGGCACGCCGGCTCGGCGTGCTCACGGTCACCGCCGCCGATGATGCGATCGCGCAGACGCGGAGCGCGATCCTGGTCGAGGCGCTCGCGGCCCACGGCTGGAAGGAGCACGACAATCTCAGGATCGATTGGCGCAGCGGCGCCGGCGACCGGGCGCGGATCGCCAGCCTCGCCGACGAGTTGATCGCGCTCAAGCCGGACATTCTGCTCGCGGTCGGCACGCCCTCGGTCGAAGAGCTGCGCCGGCGTACGACGATGATCCCGATCGTGTTCGCCGTCGTCACCGATCCCGTCAGCCAGGGCTTCGTCCAGAACCTTTCGCATCCCGGCGGCAACATCACCGGCTTCACCGATTACGACGGCCCGCTGGCCGGCAAATGGCTCGAGATGCTGACGCAGGTCACGCCGAAAGTGTCCCGAGTCTTCGTCGTCTACAATCCCGCCACCGCGCCGTTCGCGCCGTTGATGCTGCGCACGATCGAGGACGCCGCGCGGACGCTTCACGTCACGGTCGAGCCCGCGCCGGTCCATGACGCCGCTTCGATCGCGGCACTGGCGCTGCGGCAGGACGGCGGCCTGCTGATCCTGCCGGACTTCTTCACCATGGCCAACCGCGCCCATCTCTTGGCGGCGATCGGGCAGGCGCGCGTCCCGGCGGTGTTCTGGAGTCACACCTTCGTCGAGGAGGGCGGGCTGATGTCCTACAGCACCGACAGCGCCGAGCAGCTCCGCCGCGCGGCTTCCTACATCGACCGCATCCTCAAGGGCGCGCGGCCGGCCGATCTGCCGGTCCAGAACCCCACCAAGTTCGAGCTCGCGGTCAACCTGAAGGCGGCAAGGGCCCTCGGCGTCACGCTTTCCCCGGGTCTGCTCGCAATTGCGAATGACGTGATCGAATGAAGCCGCCCACATCGGACCTCGCCTGAATTCGTTAATTTCCGCCGGTAGGTCTGCGCCCGCGCGGTTTCAAGATCCCGTCGCAAATACATATCGTGACCGCTCTCTTGCTGTGCGTCTTGTGTGGAATCGCACCGATACCGACGTGAATTGCGACCGCTGAACCGGTAGGGTGGTGATCCCGACCAATGACAGCGCCGGAAAGGGCCTTTTGCAGGCTTCCTTTCCGCTTTGGAGGAGTTATGAGCGGTTTCGACATTTTCGCGATTGTTCTGGTCTTGCTCGTCATCGTCACGCTGCTCGCCGGCGTGAAGACGGTGCCGCAGGGCTATGACTGGACCATCGAACGTTTCGGCAAATACACCCAGACGCTGAGCCCTGGGCTCAATTTGATCGTGCCCTATTTCGATCGCGTCGGACGCAAGATCAACATGATGGAGCAGGTGATCGACATTCCCGAGCAGGAGGTGATCACCAAGGACAACGCCACCGTGACGGTGGACGGCGTTGCCTTCTTCCAGGTGTTCGATGCTGCGAAAGCGAGCTACGAGGTCGCAAACCTCAACCAGGCGATCACGGTCCTGACCATGACCAACATCCGCTCGGTGATGGGCTCGATGGACCTCGACCAGGTGCTGTCGCACCGCGACGAGATCAACGAGCGCCTCTTGCGCGTCGTCGACGCCGCGGTCTCGCCCTGGGGCGTCAAGGTCAACCGCATCGAGATCAAGGACATCGTGCCGCCGGCCGACCTCGTCGAGGCCATGGGCCGGCAGATGAAGGCGGAGCGCGTCAAGCGGGCCGATATTCTCGCCGCCGAAGGCCAGCGCCAGTCCGAGATCCTGCGCGCCGAGGGTGCCAAGCAGGGCCAGATCCTGCAGGCCGAAGGCCGCCGCGAGGCCGCCTTCCGCGACGCCGAGGCGCGCGAGCGTCTGGCCGAGGCCGAAGCCAAGGCGACCCAGGCGGTGTCGGAAGCCATTTCCAAGGGCGACGTCGCCGCGTTGAACTATTTCATCGCCGACAAATATATCAAGGCGTTCGGCCAGTTCGCCGAAGCGCCGAACCAGAAGATCATCATGCTGCCGATGGAGGCGACGAGCATGCTCGGCTCGCTCGCCGGCATCGGCGAGATCGCCAAGGCGACGTTCGGCGAAAGCGCGGCGTCCGCGGCGGCAGCCGCGCGCCGGACCGGCTCGGTGCCGTCGTCCGGCCCGACACCGCCGGCCGTGCCGCAGCAGTAACGGGGGCTACGCGCATGCCCCCGACCCGGCGGGCCACGTTAGTGCAAAGCGGGTACCGGTTTTCCCTCGCCACGAGCGCGGAATGTGTTTGCGCCGAGGGCATGCGCCACTCTGGAGAGGTCGTGTCATGACCGACATGTTCGTATCGCTCGGCACCTGGAATTGGCTGATCTTCGGCTTCATCCTGATGGCGCTGGAGACGATCGCGCCAGGCGTCTTCCTGTTCTGGCTCGGGCTCGCTGCTTTGCTGGTGGGCCTGATCTCGTTCGCCGTCCTTCTGTCCTGGCAGATCCAGCTCGTGATGTTCGCGGTGTTCGCGGCGGCAGCCGTCCCGGTCTGGCGCCGCCTCGCCCGGCCGAAACCCAATGAAAGCGCAAGCCCGTTCCTCAACAAGCGCACCGAGGCGCTGCTCGGGCGTGAGTTCACACTGGAGAAACCGATCATCGGCGGCAACGGCACGGTGCGTATCGATGATACGGTGTGGCGCGTTGCCGGCCCGGATACGCCCGCGGGCACGCGGGTCAAGGTGGTGCAGGTGGACGGCGCGAATTTGACGGTCGCGGCGGCGTAAAGACTCTTCCCCTCTCCCGTTGTGGCCCCTTGTGGGAGAGGGTGGCTCGCCGCGCAGCGGCGCTCCCGCAAGGGGAGAAGGAAGATCGGAGCGCGCATCGGCCTTACGAACTCTACCTCTTCCACCTCTCCGCAAACCGGTGCAGCGGCAAGACGATCTCGCACAACTCCCGCCCCAGCGCCGTCAGCCCATAGCCGCCGCCGTCGCCGAGCTCCACGAACCCCGCCTCGCGTAGCTCGGTCAGCCGTGCTTGAAGCACCGTGGGCGAAGCCTCGTCGCAGGCGGTGCGCAGGGCGCGCGAGGTGAGGGGCGCCTCGCGCAATTCCCATAATATTCGCAAGGCCCAGCGCCGGCCGAGCAGGTCGAGCAGCGCCATGATCGGCCGCCCGGTGCGCGAACCGCGGACGCTGCGTGTCTTTGAGCCGGCCTGGCTCGCCATCGGCGGTCCCTTGCGTCGTGCTACAAATAGTGTAGCGTATTGCTACGATAATTGTAGCAACGGAGACGGCACATGTCTTCCGCAGTGTCCCGGGCCATGCCGCGCATCGCGCCGCTCACCCCGCCTTATCCCCCGGAGATCCAGGCGCAGTTCGACCGCATCATGCGCGGCGCGCCGCCGCTGGTGCTGTTCCGGGTGATGGCGGGCCACACCCGCGCCTGGGACAAGTTCCGCGCCGGCGGACTGCTCGATCCCGGGCCGCTGTCGCTTCGCGACCGCGAGATCGTCATCGACCGCACCTGCGCGCTCAACAAATGCGAATATGAATGGGGCGTGCATGTTGCGATCTTCAGCGGGCTGGCAAAGCTTAGCGAGGACGAGGTCCGTGCCACCGTGCAGGGCGATGCGGCCTCACCCTGCTGGTCGCCGGCCGAGCAGGCGCTGATTGCGGCGGTGGACGCGCTGCACCACCGTGCGACGTTGGACGACGGAGAGTTCGCCGCGCTCGCGGCGCATTACGTCGAGGCGCAGATCCTGGAGATCATGCTCCTGTGCGGCTTCTATCGCACGGTGTCGTACCTGGCGAACGGGCTGCGACTGCCGCTGGAGGGGAAGGCGGCGCGGTTTCCGGCCGCGCTCTAACCGCCGTCATTGCGAGGAGCCCTTGCGACGAAGCAATCCAGCCTGTCTCCGCAGAGAGATTCTGGATTGCTTCGCTGCGCTCGCAATGACGGAGGAGAGAGGCGTGCCTCACCTCCACTGTCGTTCCGGGGCGCGCGAAGCGCGAGCCCGGACTCAATCGGGCAGCGACCTCGGAGTGAAATGGATTCCGGGCTCACGCCCAAGCAGGCGCGCCCCGGAATGACGTCGTGGAGAGATCGCGCCTTACGCCACGCCCGCCCTCAGCAAATCGTGCAGATGCACGATCCCCACCACCTTGTTCGCCTCGGTCACCAGCAGCGTCGTGATCTTGCGGGTGTTCAGCACTTCGATCATCTCGCTCGCCAGCATCGACGGCGGCACGGATTTCGGCTGCGTGGTCATGATCTCGTCGACCGTCGCCGTCAGAAGATCGGGCCGCATGTGGCGGCGCAGATCGCCGTCGGTGATGATGCCGACGGCCTCGCCCGCGTCGTTGACGATGCAGACGCAGCCGAGCCCTTTCGCGGACATCTCGACCACGGCGTCCGACATCCTGGTGCCCTCAGGCTTGACCGGGATCTCCGCGCCGGTGCGCATGTAGTCGCGGACGAATTTCAGCATCGCGCCCAGCTTGCCGCCGGGGTGGAAATGCGCGAATTCCAGCGCGGTGAAGCCGCGGCCTTCGAGCAGCGCGATCGCGATGGCATCGCCGATCGCCACCTGCATCATGGTCGAGGTGGTCGGCGCCAGATTGTGCGGGCAGGCCTCGCGTGCCTTGGGCAGCTCGATCACGATGTCGGCAGCCTGTCCCAGGGAGGACGCAGCGTTCGACGTCACCGCGATCATCGGGATCGCAAAGCGCGCCGAATAGTTCACGAGCGTCTTCATCTCCGGCTGCTCGCCGGACCAGGACAGCGCCATGATGACGTCGTCGGCGGTGATCATGCCGAGGTCGCCATGGGCGGCTTCCGCGGTGTGGACGAAGAAGGCGGGCGTGCCGGTCGAGGCCAGCGTCGCCGCGATCTTGCGCGCCATGTGCCCGGACTTGCCGAGCCCGGTGACGATGACGCGGCCCTTGGCGTTGCGGATCAGGTCGACCGCCTTGGCGAAGGTCGCGCCCAGCGGGCCGCGCAGCGCGGTGGCGAGGGCGTTGATGCCGCCGCTCTCCGTCTCAAGTGTGCGGAGCGCGGATTCGACGCTGGTAGGGATGGAGCCGGATGATTGGGTCATCAGCGGTTTCGAACTCGGCATGTCCAGATCCAGGGAGGAGGGGCGTTGGCCCGTTGGCGCCTGCTTAGCACGCCGCGGCGAGCGAGGCGACGAGTGCCCTAATGCCCTCAACCGGTCATTAACCATAATTGTTTTAAGTCCATTAACGATGGGTTCCCGCCAGCCGGTCGGAGGCCGTCTTGAAAGTATTTGATTTCGTTGGAGTTATACCGTCGTGGGGTCGTCTCCAGGCAGGGGCCGGAGCAAACGCGCGCATTTCCTGCGCGCCGCTTTGCCGTGCCTCGCGCTGACGGCCCTCGGCACCGTTCCGGCGGCGGCCCAGAGCATCACGCCCGACCTGTTCAATCCCAACCGCGGCGGCTTCGCCTCGCCCGACACGCTGCCGACGCGCCGCACGGCGGCCGTGCCGCAGGCGCCCTCGGACGCGCTGCCGACGCTCCCAGATCCCAATGCCGATCCGCGCAAGAGCCAGCAGGTGCCGGCGACCTCGCGCGTCGGGCAGGTGCCGACCTATGGCCTGCCCGCCGCCAATGGCGCCAGCGGCTCGGGCTACGACTCGTTGAACCGCAAGCGGCAGCAGCCAAAGCTCTATCCCGGCCAGCCGAAGCCGAAGCGCCCGCTCGGCCCGGGCTCGCCGCCCCCGTCGGCAACGCCGGTCAGGACGCTGGGTCCGCCGCGCATCGCGCCGCCGCCGTCCGAGAATGCGCACAAGACGCCGGTCGCCCCGGCGATGGCGGGCCACGTGCCCGGCCAGCCGCTGCGCCGTCGCCTCAAGGCCGATGACGACGCGTTCGGCGCGGTCGGCGATTACGCCGGCAGCTTCCTGATCAAGGGCGGGCTCGAGCTCTCCACCGGCTACGACACCAACCCGGCGCGCCTGAACAAGCCGGTGGGATCGCCGGTCTATGTCGTCGCGCCCGATCTTCTTGTCGCGTCCGACTGGGAGCGCCACGCGCTGATCGCGGACCTTCGCGGCTCGTTCTCGGGCTACACCAACAACATGCCGGCGACGATCAACGGGTTTGCCTCGCCATCTCCGGTCGAGATCGATCGCCCCGACTTCACCGGCCATGTCGACGGCCGCCTCGACGTCGACCGCGATCTCAAGCTGGCCTCGCAGCTGCGCCTGCGGCTCGCCACCGACAATCCCGGCAGCCCCAACGTGCAGGCCGGCCTGCAGAAATATCCGGTCTATGCCACCTATGGCACGACGATCGGCTTCGACCAGACCTTCAACCGCTTCGAGGTCGCCGCCGGCGCCACCGTCGATCGCACCGCCTACACCGATTCAAAGCTCACCGACGGCACGACGTTCAGCAACAACGACCGCGACTTCAACCAGTATGGCGGCGTCGGCCGCTTCTCCTACGATCTGAAGCCGGGGCTGAAGCCGTTCGTCGAGATCCAGGGCGACACCCGCGTCCACGACCAGGCCGCCGACCGCAACGGCTACCTGCGCGACTCAAACGGCGGCTACGCCAGGGTCGGCTCGTCCTTCGAGTTCTCGCGCATCCTCACCGGCGAGATCTCGGTCGGCTATTCCGCGCGCAACTATGTCGATCCGCGCCTCAGCCAGCTCTCCGGCTTCCTCACCGCGGGCTCGCTGATCTGGAATGCGAGCGGCCTCACCACGGTGAAATTCTTCACCGACACGCAGATCAACGAGACCACCGTCCCCGGCTCCTCCGGCGTGCTGGTGCACACCTACGCCGCCGAAGTCGACCACGACTTCCGCCGCTGGCTCACCGCCATCGGCAAGTTCACCTATGGCACCTACGACTACCAGAACCAGGGTCGCAACGACAAAACCTACTCGCTCGAAGGCAACCTGATCTACAAGCTCAACCGCAACCTCTGGATCAAGGGCACGCTGCGGCATGACATCCTGGATTCGAACCAGGCCGGATCGAGCTCGCAGGGCACGGTGGTGATGGTGGGCGTGAGGCTGCAGAATTAAGCGGGGCGGCGAGGCAGTGCTTGCCTGCACCGGCGCGGGTCGTGGGGCCGCTCTCGCCACCCACTCCGCTGTCAGGCCCCGGCTTGACCGGGGCATCCAGTACGCCGCGGCTCATCCGTCGTCTCGAATGCTGGATCGCCCGGTCAAGCCGGGCGATGACACCGTTTGCTGATTTGGCGGCCGAGCAAAAACTCAGCGCGGCAGATCCGTCTTCCCCATCAGGAACGTATCGATCGACCGGGCGCACAGCCGGCCCTCGCGGATCGCCCACACCACCAGCGACTGGCCGCGGCGCATGTCGCCGGCCGTGAACACGTTCGGGCGCGAGGTCTGGTAGTCGAGCGTGTTGGCCTTGACGTTGCCGCGCGGGTCGAGCTCGACCGAGAGCAGCTTCAAGAGGCCCTCGTGCACCGGGTGCACAAAACCCATCGCGAGCAGGACGAGCTCGGCATCGAGCTCGAACTCGGTGCCGGCAATCGGCTTGAACTTGTCGTCCACACGCACGCAGTGCAGCTTCTTGACCTTCCCGTTCTCGCCCGAGAACCTCTGGGTCAGCACGGCGTATTCGCGGATCGCGCCCTCGGCCTGGCTGGAGGAGGTGCGCATCTTCAGCGGCCAGTTCGGCCAGGTCAGGCCCTTGTTCTCGCGCTCGGGCGGGGCGGGCATGATCTCGAGCTGGGTCACCGAGAGCGCGCCCTGGCGCAGCGAGGTGCCGATGCAGTCCGAGCCGGTGTCGCCGCCGCCGATGACGACCACATGCTTGCCGCCGGCCAGAATCTCCTGGACGCCGTTCAGCGGCTCGCTGGAGACGCGGCGGTTCTGCTGCGGCAGGAAGTCCATGGCGTAGTGGATGCCCTGGAGATCGCGGCCGGGGATCGGCAGATCGCGCGGGGCTTCGGCGCCGCCGGTCAGCGCCAGCGCGTCGTACTCGTTGAGCATCTCGCGCGGATCGACATTGCCCTCGGCGCCGACATGGCTGTTGTAGTGGAAGGTGACGCCTTCGGCTTCCATCTGCTTGACGCGGCGGTCGATGACGCCCTTCTCCATCTTGAAGTCGGGGATGCCGTAGCGCAGCAGGCCGCCGGCCTTGGCATACTTCTCGTAGACATGCACGTCGTGGCCGGCGCGCGCGAGCTGCTGCGCGCAGGCCATGCCGGCCGGACCCGAGCCGATCACGGCGACCTTCTTGCCGGTCTTCACCGCGGCGACTTCCGGCTTCAGCCAGCCATTGTCCCAGGCGCGGTCGACGATCGCGCATTCGATGGTCTTGATGGTGACGGGGTTGTCGTCGATGTTGAGCGTGCAGGACGCTTCGCACGGCGCGGGGCAGATGCGGCCCGTGAACTCCGGGAAATTGTTGGTGGAGTGCAGATTGCGCGAGGCCTCTTCCCAATTGCCCTGGTAGACGAGGTCGTTCCAGTCGGGAATCTGGTTGTTGACCGGGCAGCCGGGCGTGCCGGGCGCGACCGAGCCGGTGCCGTGGCAATAGGGAATGCCGCAGTTCATGCAGCGCGCGGCCTGGTCGCGCACTTCCTTCTCGCTCAAGGGAACGACGAACTCGTTGTAATGCTTCACGCGCTCGGCGACCGGGGTGTACTTGCGGTCATGCCGTTCGATTTCCAGAAAACCCGTGATCTTGCCCATTAAACCCGAAGTCCCTGCCGCTTAATTCGTTTGTTGCTTCTTCAACCGTCATTGCGAGGAGCTCGTGACAAAATTGCTAGGCAATTTTGCACTGTAGCCACGAAGCAATCCAGTCTGTTGCTGAGGAGAAAGTCTGGATTGCTTCGCTGCGCTCGCAATGACGGGCGCTCTACTGTTACGCCCCGATCGCGATTTTCGGCTCGGCGTCCGCGTTGGCGGCCATTTCGCGCAGCGCGCGCCGGTACTCGACCGGCATCACCTTGCGGAATTTGGGCAGCCAGTCCTTCCAGCTGGCAAGGATCTCGGCGGCGCGCTTCGAGCCGGTCGCCTTGGCGTGGCGCGAGATCAGGACGTGCAGCCGCTCGACGTCGGAGGCGAGCAGGTTCTTGAACACGTCGACCCGGCCGTGCGCCTCGAGGTCACCGGAGTGGTTATAGGTGCCGGCATTGATCAGCTCTTCCGACAGCACCGGCTCGAGCTCGACCATCGCCATGTTGCACAGCTTGTCGAAGTCGCCGGCCTCGTCGAGCACGTAGGCAATGCCGCCCGACATGCCGGCCGCGAAGTTGCGCCCGGTCTTGCCGAGCACGACCACGATGCCGCCCGTCATGTATTCGCAGCAATGATCGCCCGCGCCCTCGACGACCGCCACGGCACCCGAGTTGCGCACGGCAAAACGCTCGCCGGCGATGCCGCGGAAGTAGCACTCACCCTCGATCGCGCCGTACATCACGGTGTTGCCGACGATGATGCTCTCTTCCGGCACGATGCCGCCGTTGCGCGGCGGCTTGACGATGATCTTGCCGCCCGAGAGGCCCTTGCCGACATAGTCGTTGCCTTCACCTTCGAGCTCGAAGGTGACGCCGTGGGCGAGCCAGGCGCCGAAGGCCTGGCCGGCGGTGCCCTTGAGGCTGACATGGATGGTGTCGTGCGGCAGGCCGGCATGGCCGTAGATCTTGGCGACCGCGCCCGACAGCATCGCACCAGCGGAGCGGTTGGTGCTGTTGATCGTGGCCTCGATCTTCACCGGCGCGCCGCGGTCGAGCGCGGGCTGCGCCTTCTCGATCAGCGTGCGGTCGAGCACCGCCTCCAGATGATGGTTCTGGCGCTCGGAGTGATAGATCTTCTGGCCCTTCTCTTCCTTCTGCTTGACGAACAGCTTCGAGAAATCGAGCCCCTTGGCCTTCCAGTGCGCGACCAGGCGGGTCTGGTCGAGCAGCTGCACCTGGCCGACCATCTCGTTGAAGGTGCGGAAGCCGAGCGAAGCCATGATCTCGCGGACTTCTTCCGCAACGAAGAAGAAGTAGTTGATTACGTGCTCGGGCTGGCCGGTGAAGCGCTTGCGCAGGACGGGGTCCTGGGTGGCGACGCCTACGGGGCAGGTGTTGAGATGGCACTTGCGCATCATGATGCAGCCGGCCGCAATCAACGGGGCGGTGGCGAAGCCGAACTCGTCGGCGCCGAGCAGCGCGCCGATCACGACGTCACGGCCGGTGCGGAAGCCGCCGTCGACCTGGACCACGATGCGGCTGCGCAGCCGCTCGCGCACCAGGGTCTGATGGGTCTCGGCGAGGCCGATCTCCCAGGGCGAGCCGGCGTGCTTGATCGAGGTCAGCGGCGAAGCGCCCGTTCCGCCCTCGAACCCTGCGATGGTGACATGGTCGGCGCGCGCCTTGGCGACGCCCGCCGCAACCGTGCCGACGCCGATCTCGGAGACCAGCTTGACCGAAACGTCGCCCGTCGGGTTGACGTTCTTGAGGTCGTAGATGAGCTGCGCCAGATCCTCGATCGAGTAGATGTCGTGGTGCGGCGGCGGCGAGATCAGGCCGACGCCCGGCGTCGAGTGCCGGACCTTGGCGATGGTCGCGTCGACCTTGTGGCCGGGCAACTGGCCGCCTTCGCCGGGCTTGGCACCCTGCGCCATCTTGATCTGCATCATGTCGGAGTTGACGAGATACTCCGTGGTGACGCCGAAGCGGCCCGAGGCGACCTGCTTGATCGCCGAACGCATGGAATCGCCGTTCGGCATCGGCTTGAAGCGGTCCGCTTCCTCGCCGCCTTCGCCGGTGTTCGACTTGCCGCCGATCCGGTTCATGGCGATCGCGAGCGTGGTGTGCGCCTCGCGCGAGATCGAGCCGAAGCTCATCGCACCGGTGGCGAAACGCTTGACGATGTCCTTGGCCGGCTCGACCTGGTCGATCGGGATCGGCTTGCGCTTCTCTTCCTCGGCGCTCTTGATCCGGAACAGGCCGCGCAGCGTCAAGAGGCGCTCCGACTGCTCGTTGAGGATCTTGGCGAAGGCGCGATAGCGCTCCTGCGAATTGCCGCGCGCGGCGTGCTGCAGCAGCGAGACCGATTCGGCGGTCCAGGCATGGTCCTCGCCGCGGCTGCGATAGGCATATTCGCCGCCGACATCGAGCGCGCTCTTGTAGACCTGCGCCTCGCCGAACGCGTCGGCATGGCGGCGCACGGCCTCTTCCGCGATCTCGGCGAGACCGACGCCCTCGACGCGGGTATGCGTGCCGGCGAAGAACTTCGAGACGAAGTCGGCCTTGAGGCCGACAGCGTCGAAGATCTGCGCGCCGCAATAGGACTGGTAGGTCGAGATCCCCATCTTGGACATCACCTTGAGCAGGCCCTTGCCGATCGACTTGATGTAGCGCTTGACGATCTCGTAGTCGTCGAGCGAGCCGGGCAGGCGGTCCTTCATCGCGATGATGGTCTCGAACGCCAGGTACGGGTTGATCGCTTCGGCGCCGTAGCCGGCGAGGCAGGCGAAGTGATGCACTTCGCGCGGCTCGCCCGATTCGACGACGAGACCGACCGAGGTGCGCAGTCCGACACGGATCAGATGATGATGCACGGCGGCGCAGGCCAGCAGTGACGGGATCGGCACGCGGTCGGTGCCGACCATGCGGTCGGACAGGATGATGATGTTGACGCCCTCGCGCACGGCGCTTTCGGCGCGCGCGCAGAGCTCGTCCAGCACCTGGTCCATGCCGGCCGCGCCGAGACCGGCGTGGAACGTGGTGTCCAGCGTGCGCGACTTGAAGTGGGAGTCGGCGACGTCGGAGATCGAGCGGATCTTTTCGAGGTCCGCGTCGGTCAGGATCGGCTGGCGCACTTCCAGGCGCTTGGTGGTGGCCATGCCCTGCAGGTCGAACAGGTTCGGCCGCGGTCCAATGATGGAGACGAGGCTCATCACCAGCTCCTCGCGGATCGGGTCGATCGGCGGGTTGGTGACCTGCGCGAAGTTCTGCTTGAAGTAGGTGAACAGCGGCTTGGCCTTGGCCGACAGCGCCGAGATCGGCGTGTCGTTGCCCATCGAGCCCGCGGCCTCCTCGCCCGTGGCCGCCATCGGCGTCATCAGGATGGTGATGTCCTCCTGGCTGTAGCCGAACGCCTGCTGACGGTCGAGCAGCGACAGGTTCGAGCGCACGCCTGTGGTCGGCACCTTCGGCAGCTCTTCGAGCACGATCTGGGTCCGCTCGAGCCACTCCTTGTAGGGATGGCTCCTGGCGAGCTCGGCCTTGATCTCGTCGTCCGGGATCAGGCGGCCCTGCTCGAGGTCGACCAGCAGCATCTTGCCGGGCTGCAGGCGCCACTTGGTGATGATCTGGTCCTCGGGGATCGTCAGCACGCCCATCTCGGACGCCATCACGATGCGGTCGTCCTTGGTCACGAGATAGCGCGCCGGCCGCAATCCGTTGCGGTCGAGCGTGGCGCCGATCTGGCGGCCGTCGGTGAACGCGATCGCGGCGGGGCCGTCCCACGGCTCCATCACCGCGGCATGATATTCGTAGAAGGCGCGCCGCTTCTCATCCATCAGCGGATTGCCGGCCCACGCCTCCGGAATCATCATCATCACCGCGTGCGGCAGCGAGTAGCCACCCTGCACCAGGAATTCCAGCGCGTTGTCGAAGCAGGCGGTGTCGGACTGGCCTTCGTAGGAGATGGGCCAGAGCCGGTTGATGTCCTTGCCGTAGAGCTCGGAGCTGACCGAAGCCTGGCGCGCCGCCATCCAGTTGACGTTGCCGCGCAGCGTGTTGATCTCGCCGTTATGCGCGATCATGCGGTAGGGATGCGCCAGCGACCACGCCGGGAAGGTGTTGGTGGAGAAGCGCTGGTGAACGAGCGCGAGCGCGCTCTCGAAGTCCGCCTCGTGCAGATCGGGATAGTACTTGCCGAGCTGGTCGGCGAGGAACATGCCCTTGTAGATCACGGTGCGGCAGGACATCGAGCACGGGTAATAGCCGGCGAGGCCGCGGTCGCGGCGCTGGTAGATCGCCTGCGAGATCGACTTGCGCAGGATGTAGAGCCGGCGCTCGAACTCGTCCTCGGTCTTGGCGGTGCCGTTGCGGCCGATGAACACCTGCATGCAGGCGGGCTCGGTCGGCTTCACGGTGACGCCGAGCGAGGAATTGTCGGTCGGCACGTCGCGCCAGCCGAGCAGGGTCAGGCCCTCTTCCTTGATCTGGTCGGCGATGATGCTCTTGATGACGTTGCGCCAGGCCGTGTCGCGCGGCATGAACAGCGCGCCGATGGCATACTCCCCGGGCGCCGGCAGCGCGAAGCCGAGCTCCTTGGCCTTGCGGCTGAAGAAGGCGTGCGGGATCTGCACCAGGATGCCGGCGCCGTCACCGGCGCGCGGGTCGGCACCGACGGCGCCACGATGCTCGAGGTTGCAGAGGATGCCGAGCGCGTCCGAGACGATCTCGCGCGACTTCTTGCCCTTGATGTTGGCGATGAAGCCGACACCGCAAGAGTCCTTCTCCAGGCTCGGATCGTAGAGACCTTCGGCCTTGGGCCGCGAATTGTGCTCCTGAATCGGATCGGTCGTTTTCGAGGCGACCGTCGCCGACAGCTCTTCTGCCACGATGTTTGCGCGCTCGAATTGCGACCCGTTCATTGTTCCTGTCCTCTCCATGCGGCAAGCTGCCTCACCGCTCTCTTCGGCGCACCTTGGGCGTTCCGCGGCACCCGCCTCTGGGTCACCGCTCGTCCGTTGCGAGCCGCATTTTCTTAAATTCAGGCCTCCGCGTTCTTCGTCCCCGAGAACGGCTTGGCCTGTTGCCTTATTGGTGCTCGAGAGCACCGACTTTCGTTGCAATCCCTGTGCCGGAACCGCAAACAAATTAAGACAGCTTTCCTGTCCTAACCATCACCTTGCCAAATTTTTGTCTACCACACAAGCGTGCGGAAGTCCCGATTCCCGATAAGTCAATCGATCGCTTTCCAAAAGTTGCGCGGCCCCGGTTTTGAAGCAAACGCGCCCTGAATCGGCCCTGCGGACGCCGAAATCGCCGCTGAAGCTTCGGATCGGCCCTCCGGGGGGCGCACCACGCCGCAAGAAGCGAAAGAGCTCACCCCGTTCGGGGGCCTGACAGGAGCGTCTCCACCATGAAGTTTTTCACAGGATGTATCACCGCTGCCGCGCTGGCGCTGGCCGCAGGCACGGCTCAAGCGCAGGTTCCCCCGAGCGGTATTTCGGGAGGGGCGATGATCGTGGTGTCGGATTTCGAGGGGCCCTATGCGCCGCCCGACGCCGCGCCGCCACCGCCGCCGCGCTATGGCTACGGCTATGACGAGCATGGCCCGGCCCCGGCACTGCTGCCGTCGACCGAAGTCTACGCGGTGCTGCGTGACAACGGCTTCTTGCCGCTCGGCATCCCCCGGTTGCGTGGCAGCGTCTACACCATCGCGGTGGTCGACCGCCGCGGCGACGACGGCCGGCTGGTGATCGACGCCCGCGACGGCCGGATCATCCGCTTCATGCCGGCGGCCGATGCCTACGGCATGGCGCCGCCCCATGAGGAGCGTGCGGTCGGCTCTTACGGCCCGCAGACCGCGCTGCCGCCGCCGACCATGATCCGCAGCGGCCCGCCGCGCCCGCCCGCTCCAATTCCGCATGTTGCCAAGCGCACCGTGCCGCTGCCCAAGGCGGCTCCGCAGCGCGGCGAGACGCCGGTCGCGCCGGTGGCGCAGCAGCCCGCACAGGCGCAAGCTCCGCAGCAGACCGCCGCCGTGCAGGCAAAGCCCGCCGAGGCCGCGCCGCAAGCCGCCGCGCCAACCGTCGGCGAGCCCAAGCCTGCTCCGACGATCCACCCGACGCAGGAGATGCCGGCCGCGCAGGGGCTGGATTAGCGCGACGCGAGTTTGACGCGGCAGTGCGCATCACACCTTCGCGCGGAGAGAGCTGGGCAAAACAAAAGGCGCCTGAGCAGTCAGGCGCCTTTTGCATTTCCGCCATCACCTCAGCTCCGCGGATACCCCGCCGCCTCCAGGATCAAATTCGCCACCTCCTTCGGATGCGACACCAGCGAGAGGTGGCCGGCGTCGAGCTCGACCGTGGTGGCGTTCATGCGCTTGGCGAGGAAGCGTTCGAGATCGGGATTGATGGTGTAGTCGTTCTTCGACACTGCGTACCAGCTCGGCTTGCTATGCCATGCCGCTTCCGTGGTGCGGCCGGCGAAGATCGAGGCTGCCGTCGGCCATTGCACGGCGTAGAGCTCCTTGGCCTGCTCGGGCTTCAGGCCATTGGCGAAATATTTCAGGAAGGACTCTTCCGACAGCTTGGTGTAGCCGTCGCGCTCGATGATGCCGGCGCGCACGGGGCCGGTCGGAAACTGTTTTGACAGTCCGACGAAATCTTCGTTCGCGTCGGGCGCGCGTGCGGCGACATAGACGAGCCCGGTGACCTTCTGATCGGTGCCGACCTGGCTGATCACGGTGCCGCCCCAGGAATGCGCGACCAGCACGGTCGGCCCATCCTGCTCGGCCAGCGCACGCCTGGTCGCCTCGACGGAGTCGGCGAGGGACGACAGCGGATTCTGCACGGCTGTCACGTGAAGGCCCGCGGCCTGGAGGATCGGGATCACCTCCGACCAGCTCGAGCCGTCGGCCCAGGCGCCGTGCACCAGCACGACGTTCTTCGCCTTCACCGTCTGCGGTGTCTGCGCGTGGGCAAGGCTGAGAGGGGCCGCCAGCAGGCTCGCGGCGAGGAAAAGGCTGCGCCAAAGGGTCATGATCGTTCTCCGTCTCGTTTCGGTGTTCGATGTCCAAAGGACGGGGCGCGGGGCAGCGGCGTTACGCTCGGTCACTTACCTGTGAGAAGCGTCCCGGCCGGGCTCGTACGGGACGCGTGCGCGAGCTTACGCGGCGGGAGCAACGTAGAGCGGCCGGCCCAACCTGTATTTCCATTTCAACCGAAAACTGCCGCTGGATTCTGCGGCGATACGAAATAGCGACGGAGGCGTAGCCGGGGGGCTACTCGCGGCGTTTCGCGACCACGGTGGGCGCAAATAAAAAAACGCCCCGGGGCACCGGGGCGTTTTCTCAAACCTGGAAGTGGCGTGCCGTGCTTAGGCGGCGTGCGCGGCCGAGTTCTCGATCACTTGCGCCTTCGGGGCGCTGGTGTTGATCGCGATCTGGCGCGGCTTCTTGGCCTCGGGAATCTCGCGGACGAGATCGACGTGAAGCAGGCCGTTCTCGAGCGAGGCGTCCTTCACCTGCACGAAGTCGGCAAGCTGGAAGGCGCGCTCGAAGGCACGCGCGGCGATGCCGCGATAGAGCACTTCGGATTTCGAGTTCTCGTTGGCGACCTTCTCGCCCTTGATCGTCAGCGTGTTTTCCTTCGCGACGATGGAGAGCTCGTCCTTGGCGAAGCCCGAGACCGCGACAGTGATGCGGTAGGCGTTCTCGCCGGTGCGCTCGATATTGTAGGGGGGATAGCCGGGGCTGCCGTCAGAGCCGGCCTGGTCGAGCAGGTTGAACAGACGGTCGAAGCCGACGGTGGAACGATAGAACGGGGTGAGATCGTAGGTACGCATGGTCAAGTCCTCCATTGAGCGACTGTTGGGTAACCCGCCCGCCATCGGGCCGGGCTTTAGTCTGTGTGCAGCCTGATGTTCCGGTTCCGAAACACTGGTAGCGGCCTGCACGAAGGTGATATGGGTGGGGTGAGACGGCGTTCAAGAGGGCGGCAACAGCGCCTTTTCGGCGCTCCCGCCCTTGATTTGCAGCACTTCGCGCCCAGCCCTCCGAACCATGACGCTGCTCTCGATCCCGTCCAACCCCGTTCCCGAAAACGTCGTCAGCGGCACCATCAAGACGCCCGATGGCGCCGAGCTGCGCTTTGCGCGTTGGGCGCCTCCGGCGGGCCGCAAGGGCACGGTCTGCATCTTCACCGGGCGCAGCGAGCAGATCGAGAAATATTTCGAGACCGTGCGCGACCTGCGCGACCGCGGCTTTGCGGTGGCGATGATCGACTGGCGCGGGCAGGGCCATTCCTCGCGGCGGCTGCGCGATCCGCGCAAGGGCTATGTGCGCGATTTCTCCGATTTCGAGATCGACGTCGAAACCTTCGTGCAGCAGGTGGTGCTGCCGGATTGCCCGCCACCCTTCTTCGCGCTTGCCCATTCCATGGGCGGCACGGTGTTGCTGCGGGTTGCGCATGCCGGCAAGCGCTGGTTCGACCGCATGGTGCTGTCGGCGCCGATGATCGACCTGCCCGGACGCACCACCGCGTTTCCGGCGCGGGCGCTGCTGAGGACGATGCGCCTGATGGGGATGGGCGGCCGCTATGTTCCCGGCGGCAGCGATCGCATCACCGGGCTCGACCCCTTCATCAACAATCCCCTGACGAGCGATCCCGTTCGCTATGCACGCAACGCCGCGATCCTGGAGGAGGATCCGACGCTCGGGCTCGCCTCACCCACGGTCGCCTGGGCCGACACCGCCTTCCGTACCATGCAGACCTTCAAGGGCATGAACTATCCCTCCGAGATCCGCCAGCCGATCCTGATGCTGGCGGCCTCCAACGACACCGTGGTCTCGACCGCGGCGATCGAGGAGTTCGCCTATCACTTGCGCGCCGGGTCGCATCTCGTGATCGCCGGCGCCAAGCACGAGATCCTCCAGGAGCAGGACCGCTACCGCTCCCAGTTCTGGGCCGCCTTCGACGCCTTCGTGCCGGGCACGCCATTGTTCAAGTGAGGTCTATCCGCGAGGGCGGTGCGCTCCCTCGCCTTGCGGGGAGAGGGTCGGGGTGAGGGGGAGTCCCCGCGGGGGCGGTGAGAGTCGGACTCTCGGAGAGCGCCCCCATTCTCCGTCATCGCGAGGAGCCCTTGCGACGAAGCAAATCCAGACTGTCTCCGCGGAGAGATTCTGGATTGCTTCGCTGCGTCGCAATGACGGCGTGGATGTATCCTGACCGCTTCCTGCATCCGCCTTCGCTGCTGCTTCGGCGGACAAGAGCGGGTAAAGCCAGCTCACAGCGTCTTCAGATACTCGATCAGGTCGTAGCGCTCTTGCTCCTTGAGGACGCGGCCGATGGTGCCGTCCTTGCCGGGGCCTGGCGTGCCGTCGAAGGAGTGGCCGGCATTGCTGTTGCCGTACATCTCGGTGCCGTCGGACGCGCGCGTCGAGAAGCGCGACTGCCCGGTCTTGCAGCTTTCGCCGTCGGAAACTGCAAAGCCCACCTGCTTCGGATCGTAGTCGCGGCCACCACCCATGCAGAACGATTTGGGGCGCTCGGCCGCGGGGCTCAGCATCCAGTAGAGCGACGGCACCGATCCGTTGTGCAGGTACGGTGCGGTGGCCCAGACGCCGTTGAGCGGGCGCGCGCGATACCAGGGCCCCGGCTCCTTCTTGTCGGGCGGCTGCGGACCGGGATTCGGGCAGTTCTTGCGCTTGCCCCACCAGGCCTGCTGGACCTTCGGCTCGATCTTGGCATCGTCCATCGCCTTGCGGGCGACGATGTCGACGAGCACCATCAGGCCGAGCGAGTAGGGCATGTCGGTCGACGAAACATCCGGCAGATTGCAACTCCACCAGGCATTGAGGTTCTGCGTGGGATCGAGCTTGAGAAAGCCCGGCACCTGAACCGTCCGCGTCGCCAGCACGTTGGCCTGGGCGGGGTCGGTCCCCATGCCCTTGGCGCTTTTCTGGACCTCGTTCAGGAATTTGTCGTCGCCGATGGTTTCCCAGCGTGCCGACGACCAGATGCTTTGCTGCGGAAATTCGGTGTCGAACACGGGATCGTTGACCGGACCGAGATGACATTCGGTGCAGATCTCCGCATAGAGCTTGCGGCCGCGTTTGACGCGGTCGCCATCGATCTTCCAGGCATCATCGCCGAAGATGTCCGACGGCCATTTCGGCGACGTCAGCCCGGAGAGCTGCTTCTTCGGATAGGGCGCCTGCCCCTTCAGCAGATCCTCGATCCAGTTCAGGTTCTTGATGTCCATCGAGGAGCGGAACAGCGTGTCCCTGGGCGTATTGTCGGACAAATTGAGCAGCGCGGTCACGCCCAGCGCTTCGCCGGAATTGCGGATCAGCGGCTGTTCGATCGACGCGTCGTATTGCGCGTATTTGAGCCAGGGCACGGTCCAGATCGGCGGGAAGCTGACCGGCGCGTCCTTGGCGTGCAGATTCTTCTCGAAGCCGCTGAGGCCGCTGAGCGCCATGTCCTGGGAGAAGACCTGGTTGCCGATGCGGTTGAGCGCGTCGAGGCGGCCATAGCCTTCCTCCGTGTCCTGCTGCGGCTCGTCCCGCTTGGTCTTCTCGTTGAACCGCGTCTTGCCCTCGATGGTCTTGGTGTAGGTCTTCTCCCAGTCAACCAGGAACGTGCCGATCGCGCTCAGCTTCTGCTTCAGCGCATCGCGGTCCGCATCGCTGGCGGAGGGGCCGAGCACGCGGTCGGCGAAGCGCGTGAAGCGGCCCGGGACGTAGAGCGTGTAGGCGATCGACAGGCCGGTCGTGATCTCGAGCTTCCGGAGGTCGGTCATCGCCGGGCCGCCGTCGAAACGAATGTCGATGCCCTTGTAGTGGATCTGGCCAGTGTGGCAGGCAGCGCAGGTCAGGCCGATCCGGTCCTCGCCGATCTGCCCCGTCGCGGGATCGGGTACGCCGGTCATGCGTGCAAAGCCGACGGGCAGGCCGCCAACGTTCTCGGCCTGGGCACCCCAGTTGACCGGCGGCTCCCAGAGCCGCGCCGGCACCGGCTTCGTCTTGTCGTAGACGTTGGCATAGCCGAACCGGCGCAGCGTGGCGTCGTCGGCGTTGATCGTCGGCGGGCTCGGGATGAAGCCGAAGCGCTGCAGATGGTCGCTGTCATGCAGCATCCCGGGCATTGCGAAGAAATGAAGCCGCGGCTGCTCGAGCGCCATGAACCAGCGATAGGGCACCGGGAAGGTCGCGGTGCCCTGGCTGGTGTGATGAAACCAGTGCCGATCCTCCAGCGCCCAGTTCTGCTCGAGCCAGTACGCGGCGCGCGCTTCGACGTGCGCAGGCAATGGCGGCGCCACCAGGTTGCCGAGCATGCCGGGCAGCATCGGCTGGAATTGATCCGGAAAGCGCAGCGCCACGATGCCAAAGACGAGGAGCGCGGCGACGAGTCCGCCGGCAGCGCGCAAGATCAGCGACGGCGGGGTGACCGGCTGGCTGACCATCCGCTGCGTGATCCTGTCGGGAAACTTGCGCTCGTTGAACAATGTCCTCACCTCGGCCACGCTGAGATAGCGGTCATCACCCTGACCCTTGCCCATGATCTTGAGCAGAACTGGCCATTCGAACTTCATCAGGATCGGGTAGTACCAGCGCGCTTGCCTGCCGGCGCGCTTGAGGTTGTCCTTCATGAAGGTCTGGATTTGCGAGGCGTCGAGCCCCGTCTCTGTGCCGCCATCGGGGTCGGTATAGGTGCCGCCGAAGCTGGCGAGCCGCGCGATCTCGTCCTCGTTGACGTGTCCGTCGACGCCGAGGATGCGCGAGCCGGCGCCGAGCTTGTCGAGCGGGCCGCCGCGCAAGCCATTGAGCTGCGCGCCCCAGAAGATGCTTTGCAGGATGTGACAGGCGCCGTTGGCGATCAGCGCGACGCCGCGGACCTCGATGCGGGCCGAGGTCTTCTTGAGCCCCGTCTCGCCGCTTGCATTCGCGATGGTCTGCGACAGCGTCCGCAGCGGGACGGTGCCGCCGTCGACGAAGCCTTCGCCGACGAGGCCGCGCAGGAATGGACAGGGATTGTTCGGCGAGACCTGGATCGAGGGGTCGAAGGGCGGCTTCGAAGCGCGGTCATGCATGGCCCAAAATCCTGAAAACAGCGAATCGAAAAAAGACGCGCTGATCAAGCGCGCAAAGTCCTAACAAACCGACAGCAGAGTATACTACTTCAGCGTGTGATGAAGTGTGGCTGATTTCACTGTCCTGTCAACAACAGCGGACGCGAGCAGCTTGCCGCGCAGGATGGGGCCGTCGCGGCTCGTCAGGACTCGGCGGCGCGTTTGACGTCGCTCTGGACCAGGGTCAGCTTGCCGAGCGGCACGCCGGCCTTCAGCAGTCCCTCGCGGTAATGGGCGAGGTTCTCCGGGCGCTTCCAGTGAAAATTGCGCAGGTGACGGTCAACGTTCAGGGTCGGGTAGTTCGTCATGAGCACCTTGGTGGCCTCGTCGGCCTCGTCGGTCCGCCCGAGTTGCGCCAGCGCCGCGGCGCGGATCGCCAGCGCCTGCATGTGGTTCGGGTTGATGTAGAGCTGCTCGCGGGCCCACGACAGGGTCGCGTCATATTGTCTTAGGAGATAATGGCTGAAGGCGTTCAGCGCGGCCCATTGGTAGCGCGGGTCGCTGTTGTCGCGCTGCGCCGCCATCGAGAACAGCTCGATCGCCTCGCGATGCTCGCCGATGACGAAATGGCAGATGCCGAGCACGCCGCGTGCGCCGTGGTCATAGGGGTTGAGCGCGACCGCCCGTTTGGCGGCGTCCATCGCGGCCTCGTAATGTCCCTCCATCGCATGGGCCCAGGACAGGATCGAGAACGCGAAGGAGGAGCGCGGGTCGAGCCGGACGCTGGTCTCGGCGAGGTTCATCGCCTCGGCCCACATCTCCCTTGTGCCCTTGACCCAGCCGAACTGGATGCTCTGGATCTGGATCGTGGCGAGATAGGCATGCGCGATCGACAGCTTGGGATCGAGCTGGATCGCCTCCCGGAACAGGTCGACCGCGGCGGCCAGATCTTCCTTGGTCTGCCGGTAGTAGTGCGACAGTCCCTTGAGGAAGCGGTCCCAGGCCGAGACGTCGGTCGAGAGCCGCGCCGGCGAGGATGCTTCCGCCCGGACGATCTCGGTGGCGATGGCGGCGGACAGGTTGGTGGTGATCTCGTCCTGCATCGCGAACAAATCGCCGATGTCGCGGTCGTAGCGCCCGGTCCAGAGCTGCTCGCCGGTCTCCGGCGCGATCAGCTCGGCGGTGACGCGGATCTTGGCGCCGGCGCGCCGCACCGAGCCCTGGATCAGATAGGTGGCGTCGATCTCGCGCGCGATCAGGCGCGTGCTCAGATTCTTGCCCTTGAAGGCGAAGGTCGAGTTGCGGCTCAGTACGCGATAGAAGGATTGCAGCGAGAGCGCGTGGATCAGATCCTCGGTGAGGCCGTCGGAGAAATATTCGTCCTGGGCGTCGCTGAGATTGGCGAAGGGCAGCACGCCGACGATCGCCGTGCGGTACTGCTGCGAGAGGACGGATGCCTCCCGAAGCTCCGGCGCGAGCGCGGGCGCGCCCTCGGGCATCCAGGTAAAGACCCCGACCGCATCCTTGATGTTCTTGAAGCGATGGTTGCCGGCATCGGTCAGCGGCACGGTGAGATGCTTGCACGCCTCCCGGTAGGCCTTGGCCGAGATGGCGAAGCCGCCGGGGCGCGCCACCGATTCGAGGCGGACGGCAATATTGACATCGTCACCGAAGACCTCGTCCTCGTCGGCGATGACGTCGCCCATGTGGATGCCGAGCCGGAATTGCATGGCGCGATCGGCGGGCAGATGGTGGTTCCGCTCCGCCATCAGCGTCTGCATCGCGATCGCCGCCTCGGTGGCGCCGACGATGGAGGCGAACTCCAGCAGGAAGCCGTCGCCGGTGTTCTTCACGACGCGGCCGCCGTGATTGAGGATGATGGGGTGAATCGCAGCGCGATGGGCCTTGAAGGCGGCATGGGTGCCGGCTTCGTCGCTGCCCATCATGCGCGAATAGCCGGCGACATCGGCGCAGACGATGGCTGCCAGACGTCTTTCCATATCCTCGGAGCTCCAAGGGAGGGGGACCGGCCACGGCGTGGCAGTCGCCTCGAATCGCGGATTTCAAGAACCCTGCCTTTATAAAGCAGATGCGGCCGTGTGAAAGTATCAACCGCATTGCAAATTCGACGTAAATCCTGCGCAATCCCGGCGGTGGACGGGGCGGAGCGAACCGATTAAGCCCGGTTTGACGGCACCGGGGGGCATTTCGCATGGTGGGCATTCACGAAATCTGGCTCTTCGTCCTGTCCGGCATACTGCTCAACATCACGCCCGGGCCCGATAGCGTCTACGTGATCGGCCGCAGCATGCAGATGGGCTGGCGGGGCGGAGCCGCCGCCGCTTTCGGTATCAGTTGCGGCTGCTTTTTCCATGTCGCGGGCGCGGCGATCGGCCTTTCGGCCCTGCTGATGGCCTCCTCGACGGCTTTCTCGATCCTGAAGCTGGTCGGCGCGGCCTATTTGGTCGTGACAGGCCTCCTGATGCTGTGGTCGCGGCCGGCGCTGGCGTTGGCCACCGACGAGCCGGAGCGGAGTTCGCTGAGGCGGGTGTTCCTGCAGGGCGTCTTCACCAACGCGCTCAATCCCAAGGTCGCGCTGTTCTTCCTGGCTTTCCTGCCGCAATTCGTCGCAGCTGACGCGCCCCACAAGCCGCTCGCCTTCCTGACGCTCGGGCTGATCTTCATCTTTACGGGAACGCTGTGGTGCCTGGTGCTCGCGGCCTTTGCGGCCAAGGCCTCCCATCGCCTGCGGAGCTCCGAGGGCGCGATCGCCTGGGTCAATCGCGCGCTCGGCGGCCTCTTCATCTATCTCGGTATCCGCGTCGCAATGCTGGAGAGCCGGTAAATCGTTCGAATTACGCGAACTCCTTCGCCAGCGCGCTGCCGGCGAGATACAGGCCAAGCAGGATCATCGCGATCAGGAACCAGCGGCGAAACGCTTCCGCCGGCATCCGCTGCCGCACCGACTGGCCGATGAACATGCCGGCAAAGGCCATGGCAAGGCCCACGGCGCCGGGCACGGCATTGGCCGGCGTCAGCAATCCGCCGGCGGTGAGGTTGAAGGCGAGCGCCAGCGTCGCGGTGGTGAAGAACACGCCGAGCGCCTGCACCAATTCGTCCTTCTCCATGCCGATCGCTTGCATGAAGGGCATCGAGGGGATCACCTGCACGCCGGTCGAGGCCGAGATCACGCCGGTAATGACGCCGACCACGCCGCCGACCCATCTCTCGTTCCTGGGCGCAACGCGGAAGTGGAACTTGTTCAGCCCGATCGCGGAATAGATGATGAGCAGCACGCCGAGCACGATCGTGCCGTAGCTCGCATGAGGACCGGTCAGCGCGCCGGCATTGAGCCAGCAGCCGATCACGGTGCCTATCATCAGCGGCCACAGCCGCTTGAGGATGTCGCGCAAGTAGGGGCCGACGAATGTCTGCCAGATATTGGTGACGATGGCCGGCACGATCACGATGGCGATCGCGCGGCTCGGCGCCATGCTCACCGCGAGCAGGCCCATGGAGACGGTCGGCAGCCCAAGCCCGATCACGCCCTTGACGAATCCGGCGACCAGGAACACGGCGGCGATGATGAAGAGGAGCGGGTCGATCATGCCGGCACATTGACCGAAGCCGCGATCAGGCACAATCTGGAGCTTACGGAGACAGCCTTCGGGCCTTGCGAAGGCTGGGGAGAAATCCGCCCATGCGTTTCGATCTCGTCGATCTCCAGCTATTCATCGCGGTCGCCGACCAGCGCAGCATCACGCGCGGCGCGGAGCGGTCGCATCTGGCGCTCGCCTCGGCCAGCGCGCGCATCAAGGGACTCGAGGATGCGCTCGGCGTCGCGCTGCTCAAGCGCGGGCGCCGCGGCGTCGAGTTGACGGCGGCCGGCGAGAGCCTGCTCGACCATGCCCGGCTGGTGATTCACCAGATCGACGCCATGCGTGGCGATCTCGCGGGCTTTGCCAGCGGCGTGCGCGCCAGCGTGCATTTCCTCGTCAACACCTCGGGCCTGTCGGAGCACCTGCCCAAGGCGCTGGCCGCATTCCTGCACGAGCACCGCGACGTCGCCGTCGACATCGAGGAGCGCGAGAGCACGGATATCGCGGCCGCGATCACCGCGGGCGCCGCCGATCTCGGTTTCGCCGCCGAGCATGCGCTGCCGGACCACATCGAGCGCTTCGTGTTCAGCGAGGATCATTTGACGCTGGTGACATCGCGGCGCGGCCCGTTCGCCGGCCGTCGCCAGATCGATTTTCAGGAGACGGGCGCTTGCGACTTCGTCGGGCTGACCAGCGCCACCGCGCTCCAGATGCACATTTCGAAACACGCCGCCCGGCTCGGCATGCGCCCGCATTACCGCGCACGCATGCGCGATTTCGATGCGATCTGCCAGATGGTCGCCGCCGATGTCGGCATCGCGCTGGTGCCGATATCCGCCGCGCGCCGCTGCGCCAGGCTGATGCCGCTCACCATGATCCGCCTGCGCGACGCCTGGGCCAACCGCAAGCTCGTGATCTGCGCGCGCAGCTTCAAGACGCTGCCAAGGCCGGCGAAGCTGCTGGTGGAGCATCTGCGGGCAGAGGCGGTGTGAGGGGACGCTTAGCGCGTTCTGCATCGGAGGTGCGCTCCCTCTCCCGCAAGCGGGAGAGGGTTGGGGAGAGGGTGTCTCCGCCGGGGTGATTCCCCGAGAGGCGAAAGCCCTCACCCGCCGCGCTCTCGTTGGGCCCGCCGTCCGGGAACGGCACGATCAGCTTGATCGGTTTTGTGGGAAAATTCTGCGCCGATGCCAATGACGGCAGCAGCACGCTCGCCTTTGTTATTGGTTGAGCAGCCGCAAGGCTTCTTCGTGAACCCTGGCATCGCCCGCGGCAACAATGCGGCCGCCGCCCTGGGCCGGCTTGCCTTCCCAGGTGGTGACGACGCCGCCGGCGCCGGTCACGATCGGGATCAGGGCCGCGATGTCGTAGGGCTTCAGTTCGGTCTCGACCACGAGGTCGACATGGCCAGCCGCCAGCATGCAATAGGAGTAGCAATCGCCGCCATAGCGCGACAGCCGGGCGCCCTGCTCGATCCGGCCGAAGATGGCCCGGTCGCGCTCGTTCATGAGCAGCGGCGAGGTGGTGTAGGTCGTGGCTTCCGCGAGCGAGGCGCAGCGGCGGACCTGGAGCCGGCGCTCGCCGGAGGGGCCCTTGTAATTGGCCGAGCCGTTGTCGCCGGAAAAGCGCTCGCCAATGAAGGGCTGGTGCATCATGCCGTACACCGGCGTGCCCTTGTGCAGCAGCGCGATCAGCGTGCCCCAGATCGGGAAGCCGCCGATGAACGACTTCGTGCCGTCGATGGGGTCGAGCACCCAGACATAGTCGGCGTCCTCGCGCTCATTGCCGAATTCCTCGCCGACGATGCCGTGCTGGGGGAAGCTCGCCTTGATCAGCCGCCGCATCACCGCTTCAGCCGCGCGGTCGGCCTCCGTCACGGGGTCGAAATCCTTGGTCTTGCTCTTGTCGTCGATCGACAGCGAGGTGCGGAAGAACGGCAGGATGGTTTCGCCGGCGGCGGTGGCGAGCCGTCCGATGAAGGCGGAGAAGTCGATCACCGTCACGGCGAGTTCCTCGAAACGAAAGTCAGTGTGAAGCTCGCTCCTGCGTAGCTCAATTCGCCTCTCGCGTGCAGCGCTGTCTTGATTTGCACCCCGGTATTTTGAATACCCGACATGGCTGCCCCAAGTGAGCCATTTGCTGGCCAAATATCGATCACAGAGTTGAAAACTTGGTTCCGACCATGCCTTGTTTGTATGCAAATGATGATCAACCAATTGAAATTCCTTATCAAAGGAACTGAATCTAGGTTTCTCTTAAAGCAACTGAGCCATGTGCGTAGTGCATGGGAATCGACGCAAAAGCCCTTGCACTTTGTGCGGCGCGGCCGCATATTGTTGCGGTGCGGTAGCGCTCTGCGTTACCGCTGCCCTCCTTGGGCGTTTCCTCCCTAGACTTGGGCCGCTTCTTCATCAGAAGCGGCCCTTTTTTCTTTGGCCCTGCTTTCGTTTCAGAGCGCGCAACAAGGCGAAGCGCAAATGCGTTCGCGCCGGATGCGCGCGCCGAGCGCGCGAAAAGAAAAGCTGTCGTCTATTCCGCCGCGGCCTGGAACGGGCCGAGATCTCCGAACGGGATCGTGGTGGCCAGCACGTCGGCGAGCACCGCGAAATCGGCGGCGACTTTCGCAAAGCGCGGGCTGCGCTCGCGCCGTCGCTCGTCCATGTAGATGGCGCGATTGAGCTCGAGCTGCACCGCGTGCAGGCCGCTCGCGGGGTTGCCGTAGTGCTCGGTGATGAAGCCGCCGGCATAGGGCTTGTTGCGGCCGATCGAATAGCCGAGCCCCGTCATGGTCTCCTCGACCCTGTCGGGCAGCAGCGGCGTGCAACTGGTGCCGTAGCGGTCGCCGATCACGACGTCGGGCCGGCGCGGCTCGTCCCTGCTGACGCCGACCGACGGCATCGAATGGCAGTCGACCAGCACCACGGTGCCGAACATCTGGTGCACCTTGTTGATCAGCCGGCGCAGCGCGCGATGATAGGGCTTGTACAGCGTCTCGATCCGCCCCAGCGCGTCGTCGACCAGGATGCGGTCGCGATAGATCTCCTGGCCGTCGCCGACCACGCGCGGAATGGTGCCGAGGCCGCCGGCGACCCGCATCGAGCGGGTGTTGGCAAAGCTCGGCAGGCGGCCGGTGAACATGCGGGGGTCGAGCTCATAGGGCTCGCGGTTGACGTCGACATAGGAGCGCGGAAAGTTGACCCGCACGGTTGGAAAGCCGCGCGCGCTCAAGTGGCCGATCAGCTCGTCCATGAACGAATCTTCCGAGCGCCGCAGCGTCGGCAGGTCGATCCGCGACGCTGCCAGAAATTCGTCCGGATAGGTCGAGCCGGAATGGGGCGAGTTGAAGATGACAGGCGCGCGCCATTCGGCGGGCTCGAAGATCTCGAACGCTGGCGACATCTCGCCGTCAAACCGGGTCATCTTCTCAGGCTTCGTCCCTTGCTCAGGCTTCGCCCCCTGTGGCGCCGCACGATCCGGCATGGCCCCGGATCGAATGATTCGGCCGGTCGAGCGGCTCTTATGTGTCGTCATTGTCCGGAATCGCAACCATTCTGCCAAGCGAAAAGATGTGATGGACGCTGGAACTGGTCTTAACCGTGCGGGCTCCGGGGTGGGGACCGGCTCGTCCGGCTCGATTGATTCGGAGCCCGTTCGGGTCCACAAAGAGCAGGCAGCGCAGCCGGCCCATGGTAAAGATTTTCACCCCAAATTTACCCTCTGTCGGGCTAAGTGACCTCTGCTGATATCCTCTGGGGATTCGACGTTTCCTGCCATGCCAAAGATCCTGCTCGCCGAAGACGACAACGACATGCGCCGTTTCCTGGTCAAGGCGCTGGAAAACGCCGGTTTTCAGGTCTCGTCCCATGACAACGGCATGGCCGCCTATCAGCGGCTGCGGGAGGAGCCGTTCGAGATGCTGCTGACCGATATCGTGATGCCGGAAATGGATGGCATCGAGCTCGCCCGCCGGGCCTCGGAACTCGACCCCGACATCAAGATCATGTTCATCACCGGCTTTGCCGCGGTGGCCTTGAACTCGGATTCGGACGCCCCCAAGAACGCCAAGGTGCTGTCCAAGCCCGTGCATCTGCGCGAATTGGTCAGCGAAGTGAACAAGATGCTGGCGGCCTAAATCGGCGCCGTTCCGTCCTTGCGCCGGGTCCCCTGAGCCGTTATAGGGACCCCACCGATGAAATGACCTCTAGGGCACGTAGCTCAGCGGGAGAGCACTACCTTGACATGGTAGGGGTCACAGGTTCGATCCCTGTCGTGCCCACCATCCTTCGCTCGCGATAGCAGAGAGAAGGATGCCACGCCGGAGCCCAACGGGCGCAGGCGGCTCGCAGTCGCGAGCCACGGTCGGCAAGCCCAATCCCCTCTATCTCAGTTCCGTATTCGCGACCGGCATGATCGAGGCGACGTGCCAGCCGGTCGCGTCCTGAACATAGGTCTGGCTGATCAGAAACGTATTCTGCTGCGGCGGCTCGCCCGGAAGCGCGCGCGTGAAAACGATCGGGACGAGGATCTGCATGGCCTCGTTCGAGAGCACGGCGACGTGGAATTTCGACATGTCGGGCTCGAGGTGCCAGGTGCCCTCGTAATAGCCCTTGAAGCGCGCGGCGACGTCATCGCGGCCGCGCGTCTCGATGCCTCTGGCAAACAGCAGTGTGCCGGGCGAGTTCAGTAGCATGGCCTTCACCGCGTCCGCGTCATGCGCATTCTGCGCCGCGATGAATCTTTCGAAGATGGCTCGTGCCTCGGCGTCGTTTGCGGCAGCACGCGCCCCTCCGGCCGACCAGAACGTTGCGGCGAGAAACAGCGCCGCGGTCACCGCCGCAACATGACGACGTCCTGAAAATCGCGGTGGCCTGATGGTGCTTGGAGACGTTTCGGGCCGGGTCATGTTCACCTCTGCGTTTGCAGGATTGTTTGAATGCTGATCGTCATACCATTGCTGGTAGCGCCCGCGTTTTCAGGATTGCATGATCGGCGGTAGTCACGAGATCACGGAAGGGTTAGTCGAGGCTGTCGGCTGTCGTGGCACGCACGAGGCAAGCTCTCGCCGCCCGCCCGAAGTTGAGTTATCGTCCGGTGCATCCATCGGGGCTACCGGCGCGACGGAGATGAATCGCAGTGAGGGGAACGATGCGGACGAGCTGTCTTGCCGCAGCGCTGGCGCTGATGGCGTCGCGCGCCGACGCCGCGATCATCGACTGGCAGGCCGAGCTTCAGCGCTGCCGCGAACTGCGTCAGAGCGTGGCGCCGCTGCTGCAGGCCGGCGAGGGGATCTCCGCCGTCGGCCGCTCCAACAGATCCGTCCGCCGCTGCATCTGGATACAGCGCATGGCGGTGCGGAAGAAAATTCCGGGCGCGGAGGTCTGGTAGTGTTACGGGCCATGCTATCGCGCCAGATTCCGTCGTTGCGAGCGCAGCGACTCGTCCGCCGAAGCCTCGGCGAAGGCGGAAGCAATCCAGAATCGTTCCGCCGTAGCGGTCTGGATTGCTTCGTCGCAAGGGCTCCTCGCAATGACGGTGGTGAAGAGTTGCGGCCTTGCGCAATTGCACACTAGGCCAGGACGACGTCGTCCTTGCGGCGCACTCCGTGATCACCCCACCAGATACTTTTTCACCGCCGCTTCGTCCCACGCGATCCCGTTGCCCGGCTCCTCGCCCGGGATCGCAAAGCCGTCCTTGATCGTCAGCCGGCTCGCCAGCACCGCGTCGGCCCAGTCGACATATTCCAGCCAGTGCGCCGTCGGCGTGACGCAGAGCAGATGCGCGCTGACTTCCGAGAACAGGTGCGTCGACATCTCGATGCCGGCAGCGTGCGCGAGCGCAGCGGCGCGGAGCCAGCCGGTGACGCCGCCGATGCGCTGCACGTCGGGCATCACGTAGTCGCAGGCTTCCGCCGACAGCGCGGACTGCATCGCAAACGCGCCGTCAAAATTCTCGCCGACCTGGACCGGCGTGCACAGCGCATCCGCGATGCGGGCGCAGCCGGCGTAGTCGTCGTGGCGGATCGGCTCCTCGATCCAGGTGAGGCCCTCGTCGTCGAGCATCTCGCCGCGGCGGATCGCTTCGGTGACCGTGAGCGCCTGGTTGTAGTCGCACATCAGCGTCACCTCGTCGCCGACGGCCTTGCGCACCGCGCGCACCACGGCGAGGTCCTCCCGCGCCTCGGGCCGGCCGACGCGGATCTTTGCGGCATGAAAGCCCTCGGCCAGCAGCTTGTGCGCCTCCTCAACTGCGGCGCCCGCCGGCATGATGCCGAGGCCCTTCGAATTGTAGGCCCTGACCGGTTTCGGTGTGCCGCCGAGCAGGCGCGCCAGCGGCAGGCCGCGTGTGCGGGCGAGCGCATCCCAGGCCGCCATGTCGATGCCGGATTGCGCCAGCCGCTGCAGGCCGGCGAGGCCCAGCAAGGTGAAGCGCTGGCTCAGCTTGCGCTCGATCTCGAACGGCAGCAGCTCGTCGCCGGCAACGAGCTCCGACATCTCCGTGACCATCGCGGTCAGCGGCTTCAAGGCGGAGGGCGTGATCGAGAACAGGTAGGCGTGCCCCACCGCGCCCTGGTCGGTCTCGCAGTCGATCAGCACCAGCGGCGCCCTGGCGACCGCCCCGGTCGAGGTCAGGAGCGGCAGGTTCATCGGCACGATCACGGGGCGCGCGTGGAAGCGCTTGATGCGGATGGTCTCGGTCATGGCACTGGTTCCGGAAGATCAATGCAGGTTCATGCCGATCTTAGACATTCGTCATGAAACGAAAAGGCGCCTGGCGCGACCACCATAAAATGGGGTTGCGCGGACCTGCTTTTATTGGCTCTGTGCCGCCGGAGGCCGTGCCGCAAATCCCGGGGGTTTGCGACAAAACCGCACACAACGGAGCCACAGGGTGAAACAAGAGATCACCGAAGAACAGCGCAAGAGCGGCGTCCTGACAGGTGCCGCGTTCGCTTTCCTGCTGCTCGCTTTGCCGCTCGCGGTATGGCTGGACCTGACCGAGCTCTCCAAGACCGCGCTGCGCCGGCAGGCCGCCGATCTCAATTCGGTGATCACCAGCGTGCGCAGCTATTACGCGACCAACGTGGTCGGGCGGGTGCTGGCCAATCCGAACGGCACCACCCGGGTCGTTCATAATTACGAATCCGTGCCCGGCGCGATCCCGATCCCGGCGACGCTGTCGCTCGAGCTCGGCCGGGTGATCGGCGCCCAGCAGGAGAACATCACCTACCGCTTCGTCTCGGACTTTCCGTTCCAGAACCGCGCCCCGCACCAGCTCGACAAGTTCGAGAAGGACTCGCTCGATGCCCTGCGCAAGGACCCCGAGCAGAAGATGGTGGAGACCGAGACCTCGCTGTTCTCAGACAAGGTCCGCCTGATCGCGCCCGTCACCATGGGGCCGGCCTGTGTCAGCTGCCACAACAGCCATCCCGAGAGCCCGAAGAAGGACTGGAAGGTGGGGGATATCAGGGGCATCCAGGAGGTGATCATCGCCCAGCCGATCGCCGCCAACATCTTCTCGTTCAAGTTCCTGCTGGCTTATTTCCTGATCGCCGCCGGCAGCGGCCTGTCGTTCCTGTCGCTGCAGCGCCGCCAGGCGCGCCGCATCAAGACCATGAACAAGGAGCTCGAATCCGCCAACGACTTCCTGGCCTCGCTGTCGATGAAGATCTCGCGCTACATCCCGCCGCAGGTCTACAAGAGCATCTTCTCCGGCCAGAAGGACGTCACCATCCACACCGAGCGCAAGAAGCTCACCATCTTCTTCTCCGACATCCAGAACTTCACCGCGACCGCGGAGCGGCTCCAGCCCGAATTGCTGACCCAGCTCCTCAATGAATATTTCACCGAGATGTCGGCGATCGCCCTCGAATATGGCGGCACCGTCGACAAGTTCATCGGCGATGCCATGCTGATCTTCTTCGGCGACCCCGAGACCAGGGGCGACCGCGCCGATGCGCAGGCCTGTCTGCAGATGGCCTGGCGCATGCAGCAGCGCCTTGCCGAGCTCAATGCGAAATGGCGGGCGTCCGGCATCGAGCAGCCGTTCCGCTCGCGCATGGGCATCAATTCCGGCTATTGCAATGTCGGCAATTTCGGCAGCACCGACCGCATGGACTACACCATCATCGGTGCCGAAGCGAACCTTGCCGCGCGCCTGCAATCGATCGCCGAGCCCGGCGGCATCGTGCTCAGCTACGAGACCTTCGCCCTCGTCAGCGACATCGTCCGCGCCCACGCCCTGCCCGCGATCACGATGAAGGGCATCAGCCGCGAAGTGATTCCCTATTCGGTCGACGCCCTGAACGACGCCGCGGCGGAAAAGAGCGGCATCATCACCGAGCGCGCGCCGGGGCTCGAGCTCTATCTCGACCCGGCGATGGTGAAGTCAGGCGACGCCGCCCGCGTGCGCTCACTACTGGAGAACGCACTGGCCTCGCTGAGGCCGGCGTGAGGGGGCGGGTTCGTTCTGAGTGTGCCCGACTGTGGGCCAGGAGACTGGTGCATCGCCTCTCCCGCTTGCCGGAGAGGTCGGCGCGAAGCGCCGAGTGAGGGTTCTGTCCTCTTGGGGGTTCTCGATTGCGGATGCACCCTCTCCCCAACCCTCCCCGCAAGCGGGGGAGGGAGCGCACCTCCTTCTTCGAGACGGTACAGCGCCGCTCTCCTACAAGCGGCTAAAGCACTACGCACCTCACCGCGCCGCGCCTTCCGTGAACGCCGTCTCGATCACGTCCCCAAACGGCTGCCACGAGCGGCCGTCGAATTGCACCAGCCGCATCTGCCTGATCGGCAGATAGCGCTCCGGCGAGGTGTTCATCCTGATGTTGGGCAGGGCGACCGACGGCTGATAGTCCCTGAGCGAGGCCGCCTGGCGCATGATGTTCTCGCGCGAGAGATCGTCGCCGCATTGCTTCAGCACCTGCATCAGCGCCTCGGCCGCGGCGTAGCCGTAGACCGCCGCGCTGTTGTTGGTGCTCTCGACCTGATGATACCTGTCCATGAACGTGAACCATTCCTTCATGGCTGGATCGTCTTTCCAGGCGGGATCGCTCGGATCCTTCAGGAAGGCCGCCGAGATCACGCCGGCCGAATTCTCCAGGCCCGCCGGCGCCATCGCATTGGCGATCGTGGCCGAGGCATCGTTCACGATGAAGACCGGGCGCCATTTGAGCGACGCCGCCAGCTTGATCACCTTGGACGCGTTCGACGGCACGCCGAGAAAGACGAAAATGTCGGCGCCCGCGCGCTTGAGGATCGAGATGTGTCCTTCGAGATGCTCGTCGTTGATGTCGAAGGCGATGTCGACGAGGACGTGGCGATTCAGGTCACCGAGGCCTTCCTGGATGCCCTTGTAGAGCTGGCGTCCGAACTGGTCGTTCTGCCAGAGCACGACGATCTTCTTCAGGGGATAATAGGCCTGGATGTAGTTGGCGTAGATGCGCCCCTCCGACCGGAACGACGGCTGCCAGCCCATGGTCCACGGAAACGCCCGGGCCTGGCTCAGCTCCTCGTCCCCGGAGGCGACGAACAACTGCGGGATCTTCTTCTCGTTCAGGTACCAGCGCGTGGCGAGATTGCCGGGCGTGCCAAACGAGCCGAACATCACATGCACGTCGTCCTTCTCGACCAGATTGCGCGTCAGCTCAAGCGCGGCCGCCGGATCGGAATTGTCGTCGCGGGTGATGAAGCGGATCTTGCGCCCGTTGATGCCACCGCGCGCGTTGACCATGTCGAAATAGGCAGCTTCCGCCTGGCCGATCGCGCCGAATTCCGACAGGGGTCCCGAATACGGCATGACATTGCCGATCCGGATTTCGTTCTCGCTTGGCACTTGCTCTGAATGCTGTTGCTGCGACATCGCGCCGAGCGATGCGACGGCAATCATGGACACGAACAGCATCCTGCCGATGACGCGCATGTTCGAACCCTTGTCGTTGGCCCCCAACGAGGTCGGCTCAATCCGCACCGAGGCGAGTTGATCTACGTCAAGCGTTTGGCGATCGTGTGGCTGGGGCGTTTGCTACAAAGCAGCGCAACTGGTGACGCCGACGAAAGCGGCAGGCGTGTTGACGCGCTGCATCGATTTCTGATCGAGTGGTCGTGTGGCACTTGCTCTTACCCTCCCCTGGAGGCAGGGCTATCGCATATGGATTTCACCGGGATCGTCCGCGGGCTTGCTCTGCCTCTCCCGCTTGCGGGAGAGGCCGACGCGTCGCAGAGCGCGGCGAGTGAGGGCTCTCTCCACGCTGGGCTACTCCGCAACCCTGGGCAATTCCGCCGCGGAGACAGCCCACCCGTGGCCCAGCAAAAGGTGAGGGTGGATGGCCGAGTGCAACCTACGGCAACCCGCGCGCCTCGAGCTGATGCACCAGCAGCAGCGTCGGTTCCGCAAGGCTGTCGCCGGAACCGTCTAAGCCAAACGCGGCGGCGATGCCGTCGCGGCTGCGCAGCAGCGCGCTGCGCGGGCAGTGGCCGGCGCCGCAGAGCGTCTTCTTCAGGGTCTCGCCCTGCGCCACCAGGCCGGCGGAATCGTCCGCGGCCCAGGCCAGCACGATGGGGACGTCGACATTGAGGATGCCGGGAAAGACCGATCGCTTGTCGTATTGCGTGGCGTCGGTACCGAGATAGGCCTTCTCGCTGTCGCTGGCGTCCTTGCCGACGCGGTAGATACCGGACACCAGCACGACGCCGGCGACGTCGGCGCGATCGGTCTGCAGTTCCGGATGCGCCAGCAGGGTGGCGACGTGAAAGGCGCCGGCGCCATAGCCAACCGCGACGATCTCGCGGGCATCGCCGTTGAACAGGTCGATATTGCCGTGAATCCAGGACAGCGCCGCCGCCACGTCGGTCGCCCCGGCAGGCCAGGTCGCCGATGGTGCCAGGCGATAGTTGACGCGGACCCCGATCATGTCGTTGCGCGCGGCAAAGCACATGGCCTGGTCCTGGATCTGGCGCGACAGCTCCGGCGCGGCGCGATCGCCGGTGAAGGTGTCGCCGGTCACGAACAGCAGCACCGGCCGCGGCGTATCCGCCTTGGTCGCGCTGGTGACGACATCGAGCACGTTGGCTTCGGCCTCGCCGTAGCGCAGGCCGCGCGAGAACGTGACCTGCTCGCACAGCCGCGCGGTGCCGCCGGCGGTGGTGTCGGAATCGGTGAGGCCTGCCAGCACAAGATCGGACGGCACCGCCGGCAGCGGCCCGTGCGCGGAGGCGCCAGTCGCGGTCAAAAGCAGGAAAAATGCGAGGTAATTCTTCATCATGATGCGGGCTTTGCGGGCCTTATATTCGCTCGCTTCCGGGGCCAGTCTTCTCAATTCGCCTTATTACTTGGCTGGCGTTGAGGCGATTTCACGGCGCCTGCGGCTCGTGCGCCCGGCCCGATCAATTCCCCGGCTGGAACGTGCAATCCGCCCCGCTGCCGTCTTTCCGCCTGATGGCGTTGGGATCGATCGTGCAGCTCAGCTCGGAGAGGCTCTCGAAGTTCGATCCCGCCCCGCCGTCGGGCGGCACGCCCGCCAGCGCTTCGGTGGCGAAGATCTCGTTGGCGGTGGAGCCGTTCACGGTCTTCACCTTCTTGCCGAAGGTCACCTCGCAATTGCGGATGGTGATGTCGACATTGCCGCTGCGGCAAACGATCCGGTCCGCGGTCACCACGATGGCCTTCTTGTAGGGAATGTCGGCATTGGCGGCGAACAGCATCGCCACCGCCTTCTTCTCGGCTCCGGTCAGGTCCGGCGACAGCGGCGCGATTACACCTGCGAGCGCCAGCGCGGTCGCGCCTGAGACCTTTGCGGGCGTGGCTGCGGCGGCGCCGGACGATGCTCCGGCAAGGACGAAGGCGCAGGCGAGGATCGCTGGACCGGGTCTCATCCCTTTCTCCCGGAGCCTCAAGCCGCTTTCTTCCGCTTGACGGTCCTCTTCACGGTCTTCTTGACGGTTTTTTTGGCCTTCTTCGCAGCCTTCTGGGCCGCAAGATAGGCCTCGACCTTCCTGGAGGAATGTCCGGCCGCCCCGACCACGAGCCTCAGCTTGGCCGGGGTGATCTTGAATTTCTTCGACCAGTAGCGGACCTCGTAGGGCTCGCCGAGCGCGATCCGGCTCTTGTCGGACGCGCGGTGCTTCTGGAGCTTGATGTACGCCTCGACCTTCCTGGCGGAGTGGCCGACCTTCTTGACGGCGTATCTCAGCTTGGCCGGGGTCACCTTGAACTTCTTCGACCAGTAGGCGAGTTCGTATTTCTCGGTGAGCGCGATCAGGGCGCGATCGGCGCCGCCCCGCTTTGCCTTGTTGTCGGCCATGCTTCCCTCCTGCCGTGGATGGCATCCAGTCTAGCATGCAACCGGATTCGGAAGGCAAGGCGCGAGCCTCGCGCCCGGCCGCGCGGAACGGCGGTTTTGCACCGGTGTGTCAAACGGTTGCGCTGCGCCATCCCGGCTCAAGCGGGAAAGCGGTTTCTACTGTGCATGGGGTTGTTTTCGCAGTTTTTGTTTTGGAAGGCTCGCCTACCGCCGCTTCATTGTCCGGAAGGTGATGGAGTAGCGCTGTGCCTCGACCGGCGGGATGCTGTGCTCCCATTGCGAGCGCGCCTCGCCGTCCATCAGATAGAGCGAGCGGGGCAGGGCTTCGAGCGTGTGGCGCTCCCACTTGTTGCCGCTACGGCGGCGGAAGCGAAATTTGCATGGCGAGCCGAGCGACAGGCCGAGCACCTTGTCGAAATGCGGCTTGTCGCGATGCCAGCCGATGCCGACGCCGATGTCGTATTCTGTGCACAGTACCTGCTGCACGCTGCCCGCGGAAAGGCCCGCCCATGCCTCGACCAGCCGCGCGGTGGGCGCGACCCAATCCGGGATCGGATCGGCTTCGGTGAGCCGTTGCAGCGCGTAGTCATAGCGGTAGCCGAAGGAGGCCACGCGCCGGTTGCCCTCGAACGCGCCGAACTGGAAGCGCTGCAGCGGCAATGCTGCGATGCGGCCGATCAGCTCCTGCTCGGCGGCGCCATCGATGAAATCGTCCGCATAGCGAAGGCCGGTCGGGCCTCCATCAGGATCGGCGAACAAGCCTAGCTGCTGTTGTGTCATTCCTCGCATTTCCGTGATGGAACCTAATCGCGGCTGGTGCGACTTATCTAATGACACGGGGAAACACGTGCGAGGCTGTCATGGCAGAGAAGCATACCGCCGATCCGGCAGAGATCATGCGGGCCACTGGTCATCCCGAGCTGGAATATGCCGCCGGCTGGACCATCGCGGGTCTCGTCACCATCGGCACCATCGTCGTCGCATGGGTGTTCGCGATCTAGGCGACAGGAAATTGAAGCTCGAAGGCGGCCCCTTGGTCGGTGGGCTTGAGTCGGATCGAGCCGCCATGGCTCGCCATCACCGCACGTGCGATTGCCAGCCCCATCCCGGTCCCGCCCTGGTCGCGGCGGGTGGTGAAGAACGCATCGAAGATCCTGTCGCGGTTGGGCGCCGAGATTGGCTCGCCGTCATTGCTCACCGTCACAAGCAGGGTCGTCCGCGCGTCGACCGCCTCCAGCCTGATTGTCCCGGCTTTGTGCCGCACCGCGTTATCGGCGAGGTGTGACAGCACGATCAGCGCCTTCTCCGATGACATGCCGATCGCCCGGTCCAGGCTGCCGCTGGCGTCGATGGAGCTTGCCGGAAAGCGGCTTTTGAGATCGGCGACCACGGGCGCGAGCTCGGTGCGCTCGTTCTGCGGCAGGCTCTCGGCGCGGGCGAGCTCGCGTAGCCGCTGTACCATCGCCTCTAGCCGCTGCGTGTCGGACAGGATGTTGGCGATGAAGGTGTTCTGCTCCGCCGGGGTCAGGCTGCCGGCTTTGCCCTGAACCGAATCCTGCAGCAGCTCGGCCGCGCCCTTGATCGAGGTCAGCGGCGATTTAAGCTCGTGGGTGAGATGGGCTGAGAACGTCGCGATATAGTCGGAGCGCCTTGCGAGCTGCTCGGCCATGCCGAGGAAGCTGTGCGACAGCTGGGCGAACTCCCGCGTGCCGTAATGCTTCAGCGGGTGGAACGCGTCGCGGTCGCCGCGGCCGATTCTGGCGGCGCGGTCGATCAATTCGCGCATCGGCAGCGTGATGGTGCGCGAGAACACCAGGCCGATCAGGATCGTGCCGAGGATCACGGCAAGCCCGGCCAGCACGAACTTGGCCCGCTCCTGGTAGAGATGGTCGAAGATGTTGCTCGGCGTCCGCGTCGTGTAGATCACTCCGGCAACGCGGTTGTTGACGATGACCGGCATCGCCGAGAACACGTGGACGCCGAGGCCGCGGCTGAAGGAATAGATCGGCGGCGGCGGCTTGTCCGGCACGCGGTTGCGCAAGGTGGCCCGGTACTGCCCGCGGAGCGCGTCCGCGACTTCCTCGACATGGGCGAGCGACTGCCCGACCTCCTGCCGCCCGGCGATCACCACGCCTTGCGGATCGAGGATGCGAAAGCCCGCCAGCGTCACCTTCTGGGTCTCGCGGATGATCGGCGTCAGCCTGGCGCCGATGTCGACATAGGCTGCTTGCGCCGGCCGGGACGCGGGCAGCGCATCAGGCCGCCGCCGCAGCAGGTCGTTGGCCGTGAGGTCGAGCGCGGGGCGGATCGGCGTGACCTGGTCGCCGGGGTCGGGCAGCACGCCCGGCGGCACCTCGGCGCCGAGTGTGAGGCCACCGTCGAGCCGTGCCGCGACCTCCTGTGCATAGATCGTCGCGAGCACGCGGCTCTGTGCGATCAGCTCGGCCTGTGTCTGGCGGATCAGCTGGTTGTCGTAGAGGCGGAAGAAGAACAGGCCGACCAGCGGCAGCACCGCGACGGTCGCCAGCACCGCGAAGATCACCAGCCCCAGCGACGGCCGCCATTTGTCGGGCGCCGCGCTCATGCCTCTTTCTCGCAGCGGCCGAGCTTGAAGCCGACGCCGTGGATGGTCTCGATCACGTTGTCACAGGCGAGCGCCGCCAGCTTGGCGCGGATATTGCGGATGTGGCTGTCGATGGTCCGGTCGGAGACCTGGATGTTGAGCTGATAGGCCGCCCGCATCAGCTGCTCGCGGTTGAACACCGAGGTCGGCCGGGTCAGGAACGCGCGCAGGATGCCGAACTCGATCGCGGTGAGCTTCAGCGGCGTGCCGGCGAAGATCGCGACATGCTGCTCGGGATCGATCAGCAGGCCGCCTTGCACCAGGGCGGCCGGCCCGGCCTTGGCCTCGCCATTGCGCGGGCTGAGGCGGCGCAGGATGACGTTGACCCGTGCCACCAGCTCGCGCGGGCTGAACGGCTTGGTCACGTAGTCGTCGCCGCCGATCTCGAGGCCGAGGATGCGGTCGATCTCCTCGTCGCGCGCCGACAGGAACAGGATCGGTACGTCCGAGCCTTTGCGGATCTCGCGGCAGACGTCGAGTCCGTCGAATTCGGGCATGCCGATGTCGAGCACGATCAGATCGGGCCTGTCGGCGGCAAAGCGGGCGAGCGCCTCCTTGCCGTCGCGCGCCTCGATCACGTCCATGCCGGCCTTCTTCAGGGCGACGCGGATGACCTCGCGGATGTGGCCCTCGTCGTCGACGATGAGGATGCGATGTGCCAAGAGATTCTCCGCTCACCCCGCCGGCTGATTGCCGGGCTGGCCCTTGGCCTGCGCGTCGAGCCGGCGCTGCAGCCTCCAGCTCCGAAAGCCCCAGGCACGCCACGCCAGGTCCTGCCGCTGACTTTCTACTAGCCGATCTCGACGGCCCGCAAGACAGTAATCACCCCCGCGAAGCGCGATGACCTTGTCGATCGCAGGCAGCGCCTGTGGGCCCAACGTGAGGAGGTAATTGGCATCGATCTTCACGCCGTTCCCTCCCATTTCACTGCTGTGCTTCAGATTGTAGTCGGCAATGAACGCATCGAAGTTCACCAGCGAGGCACTGTACAGCACGATCGTTAATGCGATCAGGTTGGCGCAGACGAGCCACCCGTTGGACCGGTCGAGCGCGATGCGGGCGACGATCAGGATCAGTCCCAGCGCCACCAGTCCCATCCAGATGAAGGCCGCAATGCGCCAATAGGTCAGCATGTAGATGCCGACATAGAGATCCAGGCGAAGGATGGAGGAAGCGACAAGCAGCACGTTCTGCCCGACCCAGAGATAGACCAGCGGCCGGATCACCCGGGATTTTTCGGCGGGGCCACCGGGGCGCATCGCGACCAGCACGAAAGCGGCCGCGAGCAGGGCGGTCGCGATCAGCGGATAGACGCCGCGATGGGCGTAGGCCGCATAAGTCATGTTGTCGGGCAGCGCGACCTGACCCCAGAGATAGAGGCCGTCGAGAATGGACTGCGCTGCGAACAGCAGGTTGAACAGGATCAGAGAGCGCAGGATGGTGGAGGGCCCCAGAAACTCCGGCGACACGAAGGGCGGAAGCGGGGGTGGCTCCACGGCATTGGCCTCGGTGGCGACGGCAATCTTCCTGCGCCGCCAGCGCACATGGATGAACGGCCACACCAGCGCCAGCATCATGATCCAGAACAGCACCCGCGGAACGCTGACATAGTCGAGGATGATCTTCGGGTTGAGCAGCGCGACCCATTGCTCGATCACGGGATTGGCGGCAGCGAACAGCGCGACGAACACGGTGCCCAGCACCACCGGCATCAGCCACAGCGCCATGCTGCGGGTGAACGCCGACATGTTGAAGACCTGAAGCGCTTCGGGGAAGAGTCGGAAGGGGCCGAACAGGACGAAGTTGCGCAGCGCGCGGGCTCGGTCGGCAAGGCCAGTCGTTTCGGGATTGGTTGCCAGCAGCAGGGCGATCACCATTGCTGCAATGAGGATCAGGAACGAAAGCGTGTTGAGCTCTTCGCTGACAGGCACGAGACCAAGGACGATGACGGCGCCCCCGATCGCGGCGCGGCGGATGTCCAGGGATGCGTGGTTGGAGGACCGAGGCGCTGACGATCGCGACCGCAAAGATCACCAGCGATAGCCCGGCCCGCTGTCCATAGAACAGCCAGTCGGCGAGCGCGGCGAGCACCAGCGCCATCGCGAGCTTGACCGATATGGTCGAGGGCCCGATCGGTTCGATGTCCGTCGTCGGCGTCGTAGCCAGGCTCGCCATGCGCAAATGACCTTTCGTGAATATCGACATCGTGCACTCTGCACGGCGCTTGCGCAGAGGCCGGGGCCTTCGTCTGCATGGTTTCAGGAGTTTTTTGCAGTTTTCGTGCAGGCGCGCTTTTGCCTCTCGTACATCGCAAATCGCTTTGATAGGTGCGAAGCATTCGGCACTCCCTCCGCGTGACGCATCATGCAATTCCTCAATCGCCTCGGTCTCATCCTGCTCTGGCTTGCGGCGCCACTTGCCGCATTCGCGGCCGCGAACAAGAACGATCCTTATCTGCTCCCGCTGCGTGGCGGCGGAAACATCGCACTTGTCGCCGCAAGCATCCTGATCGTCATCGTCCTGCTGCGCAGGGGGCGATGGCGCGGCATCGCGGGCAAGCTGCTCGTCATGCTCTGGTGCCTGCCGCCGCTTCTGATGTCCACGGCACATCTGAAGTTCGAGCTGCGCAAGCGCGACGTCCTCGCCGCCAGCGCCGCCGAGGCGCACCAGCTCGGGCCGCACTTCATGGTCGGCTATTCCTCCTTTCCCGAGGTCGCGCGCCTTGCCGGGCAGGGCCTGATCGGCGGCATCTATGTCACCCGGCACAACATCGGCGGCCGGACCATCGAGGCGCTGCGTGCCGAGATCGCGGCGCTCCAGGACAAGCGCCGCGCCGCCGGCCTGCCGCCGCTCGTCGTTGCCGCCGATCAGGAGGGCGGCATCGTCGGGCATCTCGCCCCGCCGCTGACGAAGGTGCCGGCGCTGGCGACGCTCACGGGACTTGCTCCCGACGAGCAGCAGGCCAAGGCCGAAGAGTTCGGCCGCATCCACGGCCGCGAGCTCGCGGGTCTCGGCGTCAACCTCAACCTTGCGCCGGTGCTCGACCTCAGGCCGCCGCAGCGGCGCAACCGGCTCGATTTCCATACGCTGATCGGCCAGCGCGCGATCGCGACCAATCCCGTCGTCGTCAGCACGATCGCGAGTGCCTATGTGCGCGGACTGGAAGAGACGGGTGTCGGCGCGACGCTGAAGCATTTCCCCGGCATCGGCCGCGTGCGCACCGACACGCATCATTTCAGTGCCAGGCTCGACACGCCGGTGAAGGAGCTGGAGACAACCGACTGGCTTCCGTTCCGCGAAGTGCTGTCGCATTCGCGCAGCGCCCTCATGGTCGGCCATGTCACCCTCACGGCCGTCGATCCCGATCGCGCCGCGTCGCATTCCAGGCAGGTCGTGCAAGGAATCGTCCGCGGCAAGTTGGGCTACCAGGGCATGGTGATGACCGACGACCTCGTGATGGGCGCGATCTACCAGAACGACGTCTGCAAGGCCGTGGTCGAGGCGATCAATGCCGGCGTCGATCTGCTGCTGGTCGCCTACGACGGCGCGCAGTTCTACCGGGTCTTTGCCTGCGCTCTGGAGGGATCACGGCAGGGCAGCCTCGATGCGGCGATGCTGCATGCGAGTGCGGCGCGGCTGGAGCGCGGTTTTCCGATCGCGCAGGCACCCGCCTCTTCGGCAATCAGCATCGCGCGTCGCAACTAGCCCTTGGCAAATTGACGATAGTCCGGTTCGCGGTGAAACCAGAATTCGTAACCGCTGACGTTCTTCTGCATGGCGACGTCGTGGATCGGCTGATTGAGCGGAATGACGGGAACGTCGCGCATGCAGAGTGCGATGAAATCCTTCACGCATCTGTCGTATTCCGCGGCATCCGTGGTGAAGCGCGCCTTGTCGATCAGCGCGTCCATCGCCTTGTTCTGGTAGGAGGAGATGTTGAAGATCGAGTTGTTGCCGTGGAAATTCCAGTAGAAATAGTATTCGGGATAGTCGAGCCAGCCGCTGAAGCGGTTGAGCGCGAGCGGCAGCTCCTTCTTGTTCAGCGTCGTCCGCCAGTTCGCGCCGGGGATTTTTTCGATTCCCGCCTTGATGCCGATCTTGGCGAGGCTCTCCTGGATCAGGATCGCGGTCGGCTCGCCGACGGTGGCCGTGCCCGTGTCCAGCGACAGCGTGGTCTCCAGGCCGGCTTCGAATCCTGCTTCCTTCAGCAAAGCCTTCGCCTTGTCGAGATCGGTGACATAGGGAAACGGCTGCGGCCAGACCGGATTTGAGACCTCCGCCGAGCCGCCGTACATCGGAACGGCGCGGCCGAAGAAGGCGCTGGTCTGGATCTGCTCATAGGGCATCGCCCAGGCGATGGCCTGGCGCAGCTTGGCATTGTCGAACGGCGGCTTTGCCGTGTTGAGCGCGACATACCAAAGCGCGTTCGGGATCGGCACGCCCGAGACCTTGACCTTGCCCTCTTTGATGATCTGCTCGAAATCACGCGGCGCAAAGCCGCTGGAGATATCCGCATCGCCCCGCTCCAGCATGGCGCGGCGGGTGCCGGCGGAGGGGACGTCGCGCGCGATCACGCGCTTGACCTTCGGCAGCGGTCCGCTCCTCCAGTCATCGAAGCGCGTCAGCACGGTCTCGCTGCCGGGCTTCCAGCTCTCGATCCTGTAGGCGCCGCCGCCGGCCTCGTTGTTCTTCAGCCATGCGAGCGCCCAGGGATCTTCCGCCGTCGCATTCTTCTTCGCCAGCTCGGAATTGATGATGAAGGGCACGACGACGGCGACGTTGAACAGCAGCATCTTGTCCTTGCGGACATAGTCGATGCGGAAGGTGTGATCGTCGACCACCGCGAACTGCTCGGGCTTTTCCAGGGAGCCGGCCGACATCTGGAAGGTCGGAAAGCCGCCGACCTTCACGGCGCGGTCGAACGACCATTTGACGTCCTTGGCGGTAACAGGCGTGCCGTCGTGGAATTTTGCGTCCTTGCGCAGCTTGAAGGTGCAGGACATGCCGTCGGCGGCGACCTCCCAGCTCTCGGCCAGCTCGGGCGCGAGCTTCTCGCGATCGTACGAGACCGTGCCGTCGGGCAGCGTCTTGGAGGCGTAGGTCAGCAGGCGGTCGTAGCAATTCCAGGACAGGCCGTTGACCGTCTGGTTGGAGCCCACGCCCTGCATGTCCAGAGAGTTCGGCCCGAGCTCCTGCACCACCAGCAGTGTCTCAGCTCGCCCCTGCGCCCAGGCGAGACGTGGAGCAAATGCTGCCATACCAGCGGCGAGGCCGCCTAGCACCGCGTCGCGCCGGGTCACATTGTGGGGTGCATCACTCATCGCCGCCTCCGTCAGAGAATTGTCCGACATCGAGAGGCAAGGCGTGTGCCATCGGCGCGCTTCGAGGTGTCACATGCCTTGCGCCCGAACGCGCTAGGGCGTCACCGCACCGCGTGCGACCGCGCGCGGGGCGGTCAGCTCCTTCCAGGTGGAATTGGCAACATGCACCGGCGAAAATGCCGGCCGCGCGACGTAATGGCCGTCCCCGGCTTCGGCTCGCAAATCGCCGTCCTTCCAGACGACGCGGCCGCGCGACAGTGTCACGGCCGGCCCGCCGGTGCAGGCAAAGCCTTCGAAAACATTGTAATCGATCTTGCTCATCTGCCGCCTGGCAGTGATGGTCTTCGTCGCCTTGGGGTCCCACACGACGACATCGGCATCCGAGCCGACGGTGACCGCGCCCTTGCGTGGATAGATGTTGAGGATGCGGGCGATGTTTGCGGAGGTCACCGCGACGAATTCTTCCTTGGTGAGCCGCCCCGTGACGACGCCCGTGGTCCAGAGCAACGCAAGGCGATCTTCGAGGCCGCCGGTGCCGTTGGGGATCTTCCTGAAATCGCCGAGCCCGAACCGCTTCTGTTCGGTGGTGAAGGCGCAGTGATCGGTCGCGACCACCTGCAGCGAGCCGGACTGCAGGCCGGCCCAGAGGCTGTCCTGATGCTGCTTGTCGCGGAACGGCGGCGACATCACGCGCTGCGCGGAATGATCCCAATCCTTGTTCTGATACTCGCGCTCGTCGAGCAGCAGATGCTGGATCAACGGCTCGCCGTAGACGCGCTTGCCGGCGGCGCGTGCCCGCGCGATCGCCTCATGCGCCTCGCGGCAGCTGGTGTGCACGATATAGACCGGCGTGCCCGTCATGTCGGCGATCATGATGGCGCGGTTGGTGGCTTCGCCCTCGACCTCGGGCGGCCGCGAATAGGCGTGTCCCTCCGGACCGGTGACGCCGCGCGCGATCAGCGCCTCCTGCATCAAGGCGACGACGTCGCCGTTCTCGGCATGGACGACGGGCATCGCGCCGAGATGGGCGCAGCGCGCGAACGAGTTGTAGAGCTCGTCGTCGTTCACCATCAGCGCGCCCTTGTAGGCCATGAAATGCTTGAAGGTGTTAATGCCGTAGGTTTTGACCACGGTCTCCATCTCGTCGTGGATCTGCCTCGACCACGACGTCACCGCCATGTGGAAGCCGTAGTCGCTGGCGGCCTTCTCGGATTTGTGCCGCCACTCCTGATAGGCCGCGAGCATCGACTGGCCCGGATCGGGCAGGCAGAAATCCACCACCATGGTGGTGCCGCCGCTCAGTGCCGCCTTGGTTCCCGATTCGAAATCGTCGGCGGTCACCGTGCCCATGAACGGCATTTCGAGATGGGTATGCGGATCGATCCCGCCCGGGATGACGTAGGCGCCGCCGGCATCGACGATCTCGGTGCCAGCGGGCGCCTCGATCGACGGGCCTACCGCGACAATGATCTCGCCGTCGATCAGCACGTCCGCGCGGCGCGAATGATCGTGATTGATGACGGTGCCGCCGCGGATGAGGAGGGGCATGAGAGGCTCCGGGAGAGGTGAGGGACGGCCGAAGGCTAAGCGCGCCACCTGCGATGCGACAGGCGAAATTTTAGTCAGCCGCCGCCATCCTTTTCACTCTGCGCGCGCGACCAGCCCGTCGATCATCGCGCGGACGAGGCCCGCGATCTCCTTGCGCAGCGCCGGCAGGGGAACGGCGACCAGCTTCTGCTCCAGCCCGAGCGCCACCATGCCATGCACGGCCGAGAACAGGCTGCGCGCGGTGACGCTCAGCTCATCCGGACTGCGCTTTGGAAGCAGCGCCCCCAGCGGCTGGTAGATGTGGCGGAACGGCTGCAACTGGTCGTCGATCGACCAGTCAGGAAGCACCTTGTCGGTCTCCATGCGGTGCTCGAACAGCGCGCGCCAGAGCTCGAGGTTTTCGGCGGCGAAGTCGCAATAGGCAAGGGCGATGCGGACCAGCGTCTCATGCGGCGACGGATCGTTCGTGCGTACCGCCGCGCTGAGCGCCTCGTCCAGCCGGCGCAGCGTGCGCGAGCCGACGCGCAGGACCAACTCGTCCACGTCGGTGACGAGATTGTAGACCGCGCCATTGGCGCAGCCGATCTCGCGGGCCAAATCGCGGGTTTTCAGGCCCGCCAATCCCCGCTTAGCGATCATCCGCTCGGCCGCCTGGATCAGGTCGACCCGCAACTTCTCTCGACGTTCCAGTGCTTTAGACATTATTAATCAAATTCCTGAGCGTCGCTCAAACATTCGTTGAACGATGTTCAAGTTTTCTGCTACAAATCCTCTGTGAGCAACGCTCATAAATAGGGAGCTGCAGATGTTCAAGACCGTCGTGACACTATTCCGCGGCAGCGTGGCCGCCGCGGGCGAGGAGCGGGAGGACCGAACGGCCCTGCTGATCCTGGATCAGCAGATGCGCGATGCCGCCGCCGCGGTGGAGCGCAGCAAACGGACGCTGGCGCTTGCGATTGCACAGGACCAGCAGGAGGGCCGCAAGCTCGAGGCGACCCTCGCGCGCATCGCTGACCTCGAGACCCGCGCAGTTGCCGCGCTCGATGGCGGCCGCGAGGATCTCGCCAAGGAAGCGGCAGAGGCCATCGCGGGTCTCGAAGCCGACCGCGATGCGGCGATGACAGCACGCGCGCTGTTCACGACCGAGATCGCGCGGTTGAAGCGGCACGTGACCAACGCGCAGGCCCGCATCACCGAGCTCGATCGCGGCCGGCCCGTGCCTCGGAAGCGGTGCGCTCGCTCCGTCGCAGCGGCATCGAGGTGGCGCGTCCCTACGAAGCCACGCTGCCGGAAGCCGAGAGCACCTTGAGGCGGCTGCGCGAGCGGCAGATGGAAGCCCAGGCCAGCGACGACGCACTGGTCGAGCTCGACGCGGCCACGGGTCCCCTCGCTACTGCCGAGCGTCTCGCGGAGCAGGGCTTCGGCCCCCGGCTCAAGACGACCGCAGACGACGTCCTTGCGCGGCTGAAGTCCAAGCGCACGCCTATGGCTTGAACTGACACCCCTTTTCATTCGAAACAACAGGAGACAGTCATGAACCAGAACGGCCAGCCCCATAGCAGCGCCTGGGTCACCTTCACCTACGTGTCCTTCGCGGCCTCCGCCTTCCTCGTCGCCGTCGGCGTCTTCTTCCTGCCGATCGACCTCTGGATGAAGGGCTATCTCGCCATGGGCATCGTGATGCTGATCCAGACCTGCATCACGCTGACCAAGACCGTGCGCGACAATCACGAGAGCAGCCGGCTGGTGAACCGCATCGAGGATGCCAGGGCCGAGCGGCTGCTGATGGAGGTTTCCAAGGCGGCTTGAGGCGAGGGCGCCTGGAACTGCGCCGCGGCTTGCAGCGAGACGCGGTGGGCGGCCGAGCATCCACCGCATGCCTGATCAGCATCGCGCCTGCGCAACCGAGCCATGACGGATCGCGCGGGCGTGCGGCCTTGCGCAGCGGCGGCGGCCGACGCACTCTGTCCGGGCGGCGCGAAGAGCGCCGCCAATAAAGACGGTGCGAGGAAACTCCGAGGAACCCTGCATGGCCGTGACGCGGATCGACTGCGACATCCATCCGGCGGTTGGTGGCACGCGCACGACGCTGCTTCCCTATCTCAGCGACCACTGGAAAGAGCAGGTGGTGAGCCGCGCCATCGACGGGCTCGATCTCACCTCCTATCCGCCGAGCATGCCGCTCTCGGGTCGCGCCGACTGGCGGCCGGTCAACGGTACCAAGCCCGGCTCCGATCTCGCCATGGTGCAGAAGGGCGCGTTTGACCAGCTGGGTTCCAGCCACGCGATCCTGAACGTGCTCTACGGCGCACAGGCGGTGTTCGACGCCTACATGGCGGCGGACTTCTGCAAGGCCATCAACGACTGGATCGCCGCCGAGTGGCTGTCGCGCGATCCGCGCCTGCGCGCCTCCATCGTGCTGCCGATGCAGGCGCCGGATCTGGCGATCGAGGAGATCGAGCGCCGCGCCGGCGATCACCGCTTCGTCTCCATTCTGGTGCTGGCGCAGGGCGAGACGCTGCTGGGACGGCGGCATTTCTGGCCGGTCTACCAGCTCGCGGAGAAGTACAAGCTGCCGCTCGCGATCCACGCCGGTACGCAATATCGGCAGGCGCCGAGCTCGGCCGGCTGGCCGTCGCACCGTTACGAATATTACTTCGTCGAGGCGCAGGCATTTCAGGCGCAGATCCTCAGCCTGATCTACGAGGGCGTGTTCGGCAAATTTCCTGATCTGAAGGTCGTGCTGATGGAGTCGGGCGTCAGCTGGCTGCCCGCCTTCATGTGGCGCGCCAACAAGACCTGGCGCGGCGTCCGCGTCGAGGTACCCTGGGTCGAGCGCGAGCCGGCGTCGATCGTCCGCGAAAATTTCCGTGTCACCATGCAGCCGTTCGACGCGCCGGGCGATGCAAGAAGCGTCGAGGAGATCATCGACCAGATCGGCTCGGAAAAGATGTTCCTGTTCGCGTCCGACTATCCGCACTGGCAGTTCGACGGAGACGATCCGATCCCGCCGAACCTGCCGAAGAGCTTGATCGCGAAGATGTGCGTCGACAATCCGCTGGAGACGTTTCCGCGTTTGAAACTGAACTAGCGCATGATCCGGAAACGTAGGCACCGGCTTTCCGATAAGATCATGCGCAAACAAAGAGTTTGGAGGTTCGCATGAGTGAGGTCATCGACCGGCCGCTGCGTGACGACGAGAAACCCGCCGCATCAAAGCTGCGCATCGTCGACTGCGACGTGCATCCGAGCCTGCACTCGGTCGACGACCTCAAAGAATTCCTGCCGCAACGGTGGCAGCAGCATCTGAAGGAATATGGCAGCCATCTGCGCACGCCGTACCTGTTCACCACACCCTATCCGCGCTCCTCGCCGCTGATCGCGCGGCGGGATGCCTGGCCGCCGACCGGCGGGCCGCCCGGCTCCGATCTCGCCTTCATGCAGAAGCAGCATCTCGATCCCCTCGACGTCGAGTTCGGCATTTTGCAGGTGCTCGATCTCTTCATCTTCTCGCAGCAGAACCTCGAATTCGGCGCTGCGATCCAGCGCGCCATCAACGACTGGCAGCTGGCGTTCTGGTCGCATCGCGATCCGCGCCTGAAGGCCTCGATCCTGGTCGGGCAGGACGGGGTGGATCTCGCGATTGCCGAGATCGAGCGCTGCGCGAAAACCGGCGAGTACATCCAGATCAATGTCTCGCCGCGCGCCAACGAGCCGCTCGGCCGCCGACGTTACTGGCCGATCTACGAGCGTGCCCAGGAGCTTGACCTGCCGCTCGGTATCCATGTCGGCGGCTATGGCGGACATGCGCCGACCGGTGGCGGCTGGCCGTCTTATTATGTCGAGGAGCATCAGTCGAACGCGCATACCATCGCGGCGCAGCTTGCGAGCCTCGTCATCGAAGGCGTGCCGGAGCGCTTCCCAAGACTGAAGATCGTCTTCATCGAAGGCGGGTTCGGCTGGATTCCCTCGGCGGTGTGGCGCATGGACCAGCATTTCGAGCGCTTCCGCAGCGAGGTGCCGCATCTCAAGCGCAAGCCGTCCGAATATGTCCGCGAGCATTTCTGGTTCACGACCCAGCCGATCGACGAGCCTGACGAGGCGCGGCACCTGCGCGCGCTGATCGAATGGGTCGGCGTCGACCGCTTGCTGTTCTCGTCGGACTATCCGCACTGGGATTTCGACGACCCACGCTTCGCCTTCAAGACGCCGCTGTCCGAGGCGGAGCGAAGGAAGATCTTCAGCACCAATGCGCGTGCGGTCTATAAATTCTGAGACAGTATGGCCCGTCACATCGTCGCTACCACCTCGGAGATCCCGCCCGGCGGCAACAAGGTCGTCGCTGTCGCCGGCCGCGACATCGTGGTGTTCCACGTCAACGGCGAGTTCTTCGCGCTTCTGAACCGCTGCCCGCATGAAGGAGCGCCGCTGGAGAAGGCGGCCTGCGTGGCGCGGCTGACCTCGCCCGAGCCGGGCGTTTACGAGCGCTCGCGCGTCGGCGAGATGCTGCGCTGTCCCTGGCACGGCTGGGAGTTCGACATGCGCAACGGCCAGTCCTGGTTCGATCCCAAGCGCGTCAGGATCCGGTCATATCCGGTCGCGGTGGAGCGCGGCGAGGAATTGCAGAAGGGCCCCTATGTTGCCGAGACGTTTCCGGTGCATGTCGAGGACAGTTATGTGATCGTTGAGGTCTGAGCGGGCTTTGCGCATTGTGATTTGAATACAGGTGCGATATGGCTCTCGCGCTTTCAGAGGCGGAGACGAGCTTTGTCGAAACAATCCCTGCGTGAGGAGGCCGAGCGCCTGATCCGCGAATCGATGGAAAAGAAGACCATCGTCGTCAAGCAGGGCGCGACCCGCATCGAGGCCGTCTGCGGCAGGTGCGGCGCGCCGAACCGGGTGCAGGCGGAAAAAGGCCAGACCCGCGTCAAGTTCGCCTGCAAGAATTGCGGGCACAAGCAAGAGACGCTGTAGGGCGCTTCACCTCTCCACGTAAGAACGGGGCGAGGGAGTGAGAGAACCGTGCAAGCCTACTCCCCCTTCACGAATCTCTCGAACGCATCCGCATAATCCGGGTGCCAGCGCGACAGCGGCGGGCGGTTCTCGACGGTATCGCCCGCCGCCCACAGCATGCGCTTTTCGTCCACGGCGCGCGGCACGTCATTGTCCGGGCACACGATGTTCGTTCCTCGCCGCCTTTACGCCCTTCCGGCACCGCTGTATTCTGCTCGACCTAACGATCCCAGCGAGATCGAACCCAATCAATGATCTGACAGGGAGTGCCGCCATGGCTGTGTCGCAGGCTATTCCGATCACGCGCCACCCGTTCGCAAACGGGTCCTACAAGCAGATGCTGATCGACGGCAAGTGGGTCGACGCGGCCTCCGGCAAGCGCTTCGAGACCCGCAATCCAGCCACCGGCGAACTGCTCGCGACGGTCGCCGAGGGCGACAAGGAAGACATCGACCGTGCGGTCGCCGCGGCCCGCCGCGCCTTCGAGGGGCCTTGGAGCAAGGTCAAGCCGTTCGAGCGGCAGAACCTGCTGCTTAGGCTCGCCGACCTCGTCGAAAAGAACTTCGACGAATTGTCGCAGCTCGACACGCTCGACATGGGCGCGCCGCTCAGCCGCACGCGCGCCTATCGCCTGCGTGCCATAGGCATGCTGCGCTACTACGCCGGCCAGACCACGGCGATCCATGGCGAGACCATCGAGAACTCGCTGCCGGGCGAAATCTTCTCCTACACGCTGAAGGAGCCGGTCGGCGTCGTCGGCGCCATCATTCCCTGGAACGGTCCGCTCTCCGCGACGATCTGGAAGATCGGGCCTGCGGTCGCGACCGGCTGCACCGTGGTGCTCAAGCCCGCCGAGGAGGCGCCGCTGACCTCGCTGCGCATCGCCGAGCTCGCGATGGAAGCCGGCATTCCGCCCGGCGTCGTCAATGTCGTGCCCGGCTATGGCGAGACCGCCGGCGCCGCGCTCGCCTCGCATCACGACGTCGACAAGGTCGCCTTCACCGGCTCGCATGTCACCGGCCAGTCGATCATCCGCGCTTCGGCCGGCAACCTCAAGCGCGTCTCGCTCGAGCTCGGCGGCAAGTCGCCGGACATCGTGTTTGCCGATGCCGATCTCGATGCCGCCGTGCCTGGCGCGGCGATGGCGGTGTTCGCCAATTCGGGGCAGATCTGCAGCGCCGGCACGCGCCTGTTCGTCGAGCAGGCGATCTACGACGAGTTCGTCGGCCGCGTCGCCGAGTTCGGCAAGAAGCTGCAGGTCGGCAACGGCCTCGATCCCAACGTGCAGATCGGCCCGCTGGTTTCCGAGCAGCAGCTCGAACGCGTCACCGGCTATCTCGACATCGGCCAGAAGGAAGGCGCGCAGGCGCTTGCCGGCGGCGGCCGCGTCACTGAAGGCGCATTGTCGAAGGGCTTCTTCGTCTCGCCGACGGTGTTCGCCGGTGTCCAGGACAACATGCGGATCGCGCAGGAGGAGATCTTCGGTCCCGTCATCTCCGCGATCGCGTTCAAGGACATGGACGAGCTGGTCAAGCGCGCCAACAACACCACATTCGGCCTCGGCTCCGGCCTGTGGACGCGCGACGTCACCAAGGCGCATGCGGTGGCGAAGCGCCTGCGCGCCGGCTCGGTGTGGGTGAATTGTTACCAGGCGATGGATCCGGCCGTGCCGTTCGGCGGTTACAAGATGAGCGGCTATGGCCGCGAGTCCGGCAAGCAGCATGTCGAGGAATATCTCAACGTGAAGGCGGTCTGGATCAAGACGGCGTAACATCTGTTCCCTTCCGCGTTCCGCGGCGGGGAATATCTGCTATTGCACGGGCGGCACCTTTTCGAGGGGCCGCCCGTCGCTATATGATCCGCATCCTTTCATAGCATCCGGAGTTCGCATGAAATTCGAGGCGTTGTTTCAACCGTTGCAGGTCGGTCCGTACAAGCTCGCCCATCGCGTCGCGATGGCGCCGTTGACGCGCATGCGGGCCGAGCGCGAGAGCTTTTCGCCGCGGCCGCTCAACGCCGAATATTACGGCCAGCGCGCGACCAAGGGCGGCCTGATCATCGCCGAGGCCTCGCCGGTGCTCTCCCACGGCCGCGGCAACCCGGCGACGCCGGGCATCTATACGGACGCGCAGATCGCCGGCTGGCGTAAGGTGACGGATGCCGTGCACGCCAAGGGCGGCATCATCTTCCTCCAGCTCTGGCATGTCGGCCGCGTCTCGCATTCCTCTTTCCATGGCGGTGAGCTGCCGGTCTCGGCCTCGGCGATTGCGATCAAGGCCGAAGGCATGAAGGCGATGACTGCCGACGGCAAGATCGCCGATTACGAGACGCCGCGCGCGCTGGAGACGGAGGAGGTCAAGGGCATCGTCGAGGCCTTCCGGCAGGGCGCGAAGAACGCGCTGGCCGCCGGCTTCGACGGTGTCGAGATCCACGGCGCCAATGGCTATCTGCTCGAGCAGTTCCTGCAATCGCGCAGCAACCAGCGCAGCGATCAATATGGCGGATCGATCGAGAACCGGGCGCGGCTTCTGCTCGAGGTCACGCAGGCTGCGATCGACGTGTGGGGGGCGAACCGCGTTGCCGTGCGGCTGTCACCGCACGGTATCGCCAACGATTCCGGCGAGCCCGATCCGATGCCGCTCTATACGTACGTCGTGAAGGCGCTGGGCAAGCTGGGTCTGGCCTATCTGCATTTGATCGAACCGCGCTCCAGCGGCGCCGGCCGCGCCGATGTCCACTGGGACAACGTGCCCTCCGCCATGGTGCTGTTCCGGCCGCTCTACAGCGGCGTGCTGATGACCGCCGGCGGCTTTACCGGCGAGAGCGCGAACGCGGCGATCGCCGAGGGACACGCCGACATCATCGCCTTCGGCCGCATCTTCATCTCCAACCCGGACCTGCCGCGGCGCCTGGAGCACGATTACCCGATCACGCCCTACAACCGCGCGACGTTCTATGGCGGCGAGGAGAAGGGGTATACGGATTACCCGGTGTACGACGAGCTGACGCCGGCGTGACTCTGCCGTAGCCCGGATGAGCGAAGCGATAACCGGGACTTTCGCCAGAGCAAGTCTTTTCCCGGATGTCGCTTCGCTCATCCGGGCTACGAGCCTATTGTTCAGGCTCCGACGGCACCACAAATTCCGTCATTGCGAGCGCAGCGAAGCAATCCAGAATCTTTTCGCGGAGGCAGCCTGGATTGCTTCGCTGCGCTCGCAATGACGACGGAGAAAGCAATCATGGCCAAAGCCGCAGGTGCCGCAGGAACCGCCACCGGCCAATGCCTCTGCGGCAAGGTCACCTTCGAGATCGACGTCCCCGCGCGCTGGGCCTGGCATGATCACTCTGCCAGTAGCCGGCGCGCCCATGGCGCGGCCTACGCCACCTATGTCGGAAGCTGGAAGAAGCGCTTTCGCATCACCTCGGGCAAGACTGCGCTGACCCGCTACGAGGACAAGGCCACCAAGACCGCGCGCAGCTTCTGCTCGCATTGCGGCACGCCGATCGCGTATGAGCGCCCGCGCGGGCCGCACATGGTCAACATTCCTCGCGCGCTGTTCACGGAACGCACCGGCCGCCGGCCGCTGTATCACATTGCGATCGAGGAGCTGCAGGAATGGGCCTATACCGGCGAGCCCCTGGTGCCGCTGAAGGGTTTTCCGGGCGTGGTGTGGCAGCGCGCGAAAAAGAAGAAGCGCGCTAGCGGCGAGGATCCTTTCGAGCTGGGGCGGGAGGAGATGTAGCTCCGCGACCACGCAACGCAGCCATGACCGCGCTTCCTTGCGCGCCTCCTGCGACTTCGGCCATCATGCTTTCCGTCCTTGCGGCAACGTCCGCTCCTGGAGGAAGCATGAAGAACAAGATCACCGGCCGCTCCGCCTTTCTCGCGCTGCTCAAGGACGAGGGCATCACGCACCTGTTCGGCAATCCCGGCACCACCGAATTGCCGATCATGCACGCGCTGAAGGACCATCCTGACTTGACCTATGTGATGGCGATGCAGGAGAGCCTGGTGGTCGCGATCGCCGACGGCTACAGCCGCGCTTCCGGCAAGCTCGTCGCCTGCAACGTCCATGTCGCACCCGGCCTCGGCAACGCGATGGGCTCGCTCTACAACGCCCAGTTCACGGGCACGCCGATGATCTTGACCGCGGGCCAGCAGGAGCAGGGCCATGGCCTGATGGAGCCGGTGCTCTACGGCCCGCTGGTGCGCATGGCCGAGCCGCTGGTGAAATGGGCGGTCGAGGTGACGCGGCTGGAGGATCTGCCGCGCATCGTGCGCCGTGCCGCCAAGGTTGCGATGACGCCGCCGACCGGGCCGGTGTTCATCTCGCTTCCCGGCGATATCCTGAACAGCGAGGCCGGGATCGATCTCGGCCGCTCCACCCGTATCGATGCGCGGACAAAGCCATCGGACGAAGCGCTGCAGGCGTTTGCCGCGCGGCTGCTCAAGGCCGAGCGCCCCGTGATCGTCACCATGGACGAGGTGGTCAAGAGCGATGCGCTGAAGGAGGCGGCCGAGCTCGCCGAGCTGCTCGGCGCTGCGGCATATCAGTCCTCGACGCCTTATGGTGCGCACTTCCTCTCGGAGAGCCCGAGCTTCCTCGGCACGCTGGCGCGCGTGCAGAAGGCGGCGCGCGATACGCTCGCGCCTTACGATCTCCTGATCGCGCTGGGCGGCGATCCCTTGCGGATGTCGGTTTATAGCGAGATCGACGCGCTGCCTGACGGTCTCGGCGTCGTGCAGATCGGCCTCGTCGATTGGGAGATCGCCAAGAACTATGGCGCGGAGATCGCGCTGAAGGCGGATCTGAAGGAAACGCTGCGCGCGTTGATCCCGGTGCTGAAGGAGATGGGCGGCGCAAGGCTGGCGAGCCGCGCGAAACAGCGCCTTGCCGAGCTCGGGCCGAAGAACTGGAGCGCGCGGCGCGCCGCGTTGGTCGAGCAGATCGGCAAGAGCGCCGGCCGCAACCCCATCGATCCGGACTTCCTGGTGCTGCAGATGGTCGAGGCCATGCCCGACCATGCGATCCTCGTCGATGAAGGGCTCACCTCCAGCCGTCATGTAACGGCGCTGCGGCCGCATCGCGACCGCTACGGCTATCACGGTCTTGCCTCCGGCGGCATCGGCTGGGGCCTGCCGGCCTCGGTCGGCGTCAGCATTGCCAATCCGGATCGTCCAGTCGTCTGCTTCTCAGGCGACGGCAGCGCGATGTATTCGATCCAGTCGCTGTGGACTGCGGCGCATCACAAGCTGCCGCTCAACGTCGTCATCGCCAACAATGGCGGCTACCGCATCATCAAGCAACGCCTGCTCGCCTTCCATGGCGACGACAATTACGTCGGCATGGATTTTGTCGATCCGCCCGTGGATTTTGCCGGCGTAGCCAAGGCGCTCGGCTGCGAGGCGATCAAGATTGGCGATCCCCGCGAGCTGAAGGCGACGCTGGCGTCCGCGTTTGGCCGGCCGGGGACGAAGCTGATCGAGGTTATGGTGGACGGGAAGGTGTAGGTAGGCGGCCTCCACCGTCATTGGGAGCGTAGCGAAGCAATCCAGAATCTCTCCGCGATGACGGCCTGGTTGCTTCGCTGCGCTCGCAATGACGAGGAGGAAGCACGCTCCCTCTCCAACGTCGTCCTGGCCTTGGCCAGCACGACACCGGGCTTCTAACCCTTCTTCCCCACCCGGTACCCCGCCGCCGGGTGTGGCGCACCCAACCGCGGGCGGCCGGTGCCGAACAGTTTTTCCCGCAACGTGCCCTTGGCATACTCGCTCTTGTACCGCCCGCGCCGGGTCAGTTCCGGCACCAGCATGTCGGCGATGTCCTCGAAATCGCCGGGCGAGACCGCGAAGGCCACATTGAGACCGTCGACGTCGGTCTTCTCGAACCAGTCCTCGATCTTGTCCGCGACCATCTCCGGCGTGCCGACCACGACGGGACCGGCGCCGCCGATGCCGACATGCTCGATGACGTCGCGCACGGTCCAGACCCGATCAGGATCGGCGCGGGTGACGTTGTCCATCGCGCTGCGGCCGGCATCGTTCTGGACGTGGCGCACCTGCTGGTCGAGGTCGTAGCCGGAGAAGTCGACGCCAGTCCAACCCGACATCAGCGCCAGCGCCCCTTCGGGACTGATATGGCGGCGATAGTCGGCGTGTTTCTCCTTCGCCTCGGCTTCCGTCCTTCCAAGGATGATCGTCATCATCGAGAACATCAGGATTTCGGCCGGGTTGCGGCCGAGCGCGGCGGCTTCTTGCCGGATCGCGGAGACCCGCGGCGCGATCACCTTGGCCGACGGTCCGGACATGAACACGCATTCGGCGTGCTTGGCGGCGAACTGCCGGCCGCGTGGCGAGGTGCCGGCCTGATACAGCACGGGCGTGCGCTGCGGCGACGGCTCGCTGAGGTGAATGGTGTTGTTGATGCGGTAGTTCGCACCCTCATGATTGACGCGATGGACTTTTGCGGGATCGGTGAAGATGCCTCGCGCCCGGTCGCGCAGCACGGCGTCGTCTTCCCAGCTGCCTTCCCAGAGCTTATAGACGACCTCCATATATTCGTCGGCGATGTCGTAGCGGTCATCGTGCCCGGTCTGCTTGTCCTTGCCGGCGCCGCGCGCGGCGCTGTCGAGATAGCCGGTGACGACGTTCCAGCCGATTCGCCCTTCGGTGAGATGATCCAGTGTCGACATCCGCCGCGCGAACGGGTAGGGCGGCTCGAATGACAGATTGCTGGTGACGCCGAACCCCAGGTCTTTCGTCACCGCCGCCATTGCCGACAGCAGCAGCAGCGGCTCGTTCGACGGCGTCTGCGCTGCATTGCGCAAGGCTGCGTCAGGGCTGTTGCCATAGACGTCGTAGACGCCGAGCACGTCCGCCAGGAACAATCCGTCGAAGCGGCCACGTTCCAGGGTCCTGGCCAGATCGATCCAGTAGGACAGGCGATGATAGTCGGTGGTGCGGTCGCGCGGATGGGTCCACAGGCCCGGTGACTGGTGTGCGACGCAATTCATCGCAAAGGCGTTGAGCCTGATCTCTTTGGCCATGCTGGTCCCTCGGCGCCCTGTACTGCGCGCTCTTCGAATGATAGATGTGCGCCCCAATTTGGCGAAGTTCTTGCATATCGCGTGCGCTTGGCAAGGCCGAAACCAGCGGCGCTCCCGCTCTTGGCAAGCCAATCTCGAGAGAGCAAGAAAGAAATCGCAAGAGAACTACAAGAACTATCCAACTCCCCGCCACTTTCGACGGCCTATGTAGCCCGCTACGTTCGCCCGCGTCGAAACCTTGAAAATGAAAGCAATGACCAGAGCCGACGCCATCGCCCGAGCCCGCGACGACTTCAAATCCGGTGCGTTCCTCACTGAGCTCGACCGTCGCGTCGCCTACAAGACCGAGAGCCAGAATCCGTCGCGCGGCGCGGAGCTGCGCGCCTATCTGGAACAGGAGATGCAGCCGGCTTTCGCTGCGCTCGACTTCACCAGCCGCATCGTCGAATCCCCTAGCGGAAAGGCGCCGTTCCTGTTCGCGGAGCATCACGAGAGCGCGTCCGCCCCGACCGTGCTGGTCTACGGCCATGGCGACGTCGTCGACGGCATGGAAGGCGAGTGGCGCGAGGGCCGCGATCCCTGGCGCACGACGCTTTCGGGCACGCGCCTCTATGGCCGCGGCACGGCCGACAACAAGGGCCAGCACAGCATCAACATGGCGGCGCTCCGTGCGGTGCGCGCCGCGCGCGGCGGCAAGCTCGGCTTCAACGCCAAATTCATCGTCGAGATGGGCGAGGAGATCGGCTCGCCCGATCTCGGCAAGGTCTGCGACCTCAATCGCGACGCGCTCGAGGCCGATTTGTTCATGGCCTCAGACGGGCCGCGCCTGTCCGCAGATCGCCCGACACTGTTTCTCGGCTGTCGCGGCGGCATCCGCATTCATCTCGACGTGAATTTGCGCGATGGCGGCCACCATTCCGGCAATTGGGGCGGTGTGCTCGCCAACCCCGCGACCATCCTGGTCAACGCGATCTCGACGCTGGTCGACGGCCATGGCCGCCTCCAGCTCGACGCGCTGAAGCCGCCGCGCCTCACGAACCAGATCCGCAGCTATCTTGCCGACGTCGAGGTGGTGCCGACCGCTGACGAGCCGGCGCTCGCCGAGAACTGGGGCGAGGAAGGGCTGTCGGCGGCCGAGCGGCTCTACGCCTGGAACACGCTCGAGGTGCTGGCGATGTCCTCGGGCAACATCGAGCAGCCGGCGAACGCCATTCCCGGCCATGCCAATGCCGTGCTGCAACTGCGTTTCGTGGTCGGCACCAAGATCGACGGCTTGATCGACACCATCCGTGCGCATCTCGTCGCCAAGGGCTTTCCGATGGTCGAGGTGCGGGCGGCCCAGAGCTTTGCTGCATCGCGCACCGATTTCGACAGTCCCTGGATCAAATGGGCCGCGGATTCGGTGCTGGCGACCACCGGCAAGCCGCCGGCGGTTTTGCCGAATTTCGGCGGCTCGCTGCCCAACGACGTCTTTTCCGAGATCCTGGGCCTGCCGACGATCTGGGTCCCGCATTCCTATCCCGGCTGCTCCCAGCATGCGCCCAATGAGCACATCCTGCTGCCTTTGACCGAAGAGGCCTTGACGGTGATGGCCGGGCTGTTCTGGGATCTGGGGGAATTGCCAAAACCGCCAGCCTGAGCCGTTAACCTGAGCCGCCATCCAGCCAAAAGTCACATTCTAATCCGGGCCGATTTGTGCTTGCATCCGGCCGCATCATCCTGAAAGGGGAAGAAAAAAGTGAAAGATTTCCGTCACATCGGGCTCGCGCTCGCCGCGACCTTCGCCGTCAGCCAGGCCGGGGCCCAGGAGCTGACCGGCACGCTGAAGAACATCAAGGACACCGGCGCCATCACGCTGGGCTTCCGCGACTCCTCGATCCCGTTCTCCTATCTGGACGACAACCAGAAGCCGATCGGGTTCGCGATGGACATCTGTTACAAGATCGTCGACGCCGTGAAGAAGGAACTCAAGCTCGACAAGCTCGAGGTCAAGCTCAACCCGGTGACCTCCGCGACTCGTATCCCGCTGATGGCCAACGGCACCATCGACCTCGAATGCGGCTCGACCACCAACAATGCCGAGCGCCAGAAGCAGGTCGCCTTCACCAACACGCACTTCCTGACCGCGAGCCGCTACGTCTTCAAGAAGTCGAGTGGCATCAAGTCGATCGACGATCTCAAGGGCAAGACGGTGGTCTCGACCGCCGGTACCACCAACATCAAGCAGCTCACCGAAGCCAACGTCGCGAAGGGCCTCGGCGCCAACATCATCCCGGCCAAGGACCACGCCGAAGCCTTCCTGATGGTCGAGACCGACCGTGCGGTCGCCTTCGTCATGGACGACATCCTGCTCGCCAGCCTCGTTGCCGGCTCGAAGTCGCCGGATGACTACGCGATCTCCAAGGACGCGTTCTCCAAGCCCGAGCCCTACGGCATCATGCTGCGCAAGGACGACGCACCGTTCAAGAAGGTGGTCGATGCTGCGACCGCTGCGCTCTACACCTCCGGCGAGGGCGAGAAGATCTACGCCAAGTGGTTCACCCAGAAGATCCCGCCGAAGGGTCTGAACCTGAACACGCCGATCTCGGCCGAGCTGAAGAACGAGTTCGCCAAGCCGACGGATTCGCCGAACCCGGACGATTACAAGTAAGATGTTACTTGCCTCTCCCCGCGCGCGGGGAGAGGCCGGAATTCCAGCGCAGCTTGAATTCCGGGTGAGGGGGACTCTCCACGAGTCCGACTATCACCTCCCTCGTGGAGAGCCCCCCTCACCCTGACCCATTCCCCGCACGCGGGGAGAGGGAAGAAATTCCAGCCACTCTTGAGGGAGAGTGGCCGGACATTTGCATAGGCGCCGGGACAATCTGTATGAGCGGCGCGTTCGCGCGGGGGACACGTGAACTACCACTGGAACTGGGGAATTTTCTTCGAGCCGAACCCGATGGGGACCGGCACCTATCTCGACATGCTGCTGTCGGGACTGGCGCTGACCATCAAGACGGCGCTGCTCGCCTGGATCATCGCGCTGATCTTCGGCTCGATCGTCGGCGTCATGCGCACGCTGCCGTCGCGGGGCGCCTACTGGTTCGGCTTCTGCTGGGTCGAGTTCTTCCGCAACATGCCGCTGCTGGTGCAGCTCTTCCTGTGGTTCTTCGTGCTGCCGGAATTGCTGCCGAGGGCCGCTGGCCTGTGGCTCAAGCAGTTGCCGAACGCCCCGTTCTGGACGGCGGCGATCGGCGTCGGCCTGTTCATGTCGGCGCGTGTCGCGGTGCAATTGCAGGCGGGCATCTCCTCGCTGCCGCGCGGGCAGAAGATGGCGGCGACCGCGCTCGGGCTCACCACCGTGCAGGGTTACCGCTACGTGCTGCTGCCGATGGCGTTCCGCATCATCCTGCCGCCGCTGACCTCCGAGTTCCTCAATACCATCAAGAACACGGCGGTGGCCATCACGATCGGCCTGATCGAGCTGACGGGACAAGCGCGCTCGATGCAGGAATTCTCTTTCCAGGTGTTCGAGGCCTTCACGGCCGCGACCATCCTCTATCTCCTCGTCAATGCCGTCGTCGTGACCGCGATGCGCTTCCTCGAGCGCTGGGTCGCGATCCCGGGCTACATCACGGGGAAATAGCGCCATGCTCGGGAATTTCGATTTCGACGTCATCCGCCGCGCGCTGCCCTATCTGTTCTACGAGGGCATGACCTTCACGCTGACGCTGACGGGGCTTGCAGCGCTTGGTGGCCTGGTCTTCGGCACGGCGCTCGCTCTGATGCGGCTGTCCGGTCTCAAGACCCTCGGGCGCATCGCCGGCCTCTATGTCGACTTCATGCGCTCGCTGCCGTTGGTGCTGGTGATCTTCTGGTTCTACTTCCTGGTGCCCTATATCGGGCAGTGGCTGACCGGCGCCTCGCGTCCGATCAGCGTCGGCGCGTTCGCCTCCTCGCTCGTCACCTTCATCATGTTCGAGGCGGCGTATTTCTCCGAGATCATGCGCGCCGGCATCCAGTCGATTTCGCGCGGCCAGCCGGCCGCGGCCAGCGCGCTGGGGCTGACCTACGCCCAGACCATGCGCTACGTCGTGCTGCCGCAGGCGTTCCGCAACATGCTGCCGGTCCTGATCACGCAGACCATCGTGCTGTTCCAGGACACCTCGCTGGTCTACGTCCTGTCGATCACGGACTTCCTCGGCGCGGCGAGCAAGGTCGCGCAGCGCGACGGACGTCTGGTCGAAATGTATCTGTTCGCAGCCCTCGTCTACTTCACCATTTCCTGTATCGCGTCCTTCGGCGTCCGCCGCCTGCAGGCGCGCATCGCCATCATTCGCTAGAGCATGTCGGTCATGATCGAAATCAGCCACGTCAACAAATGGTACAGCCCGACCTTCCAGGTGCTGACCGACTGTACCACCAGCGTCACCAAGGGCGAGGTCGTCGTCGTCTGCGGCCCCTCGGGCTCGGGCAAGTCGACGCTGATCAAATGCGTCAACGCGCTGGAGCCGTTCCAGAGCGGCGACATCCTGGTCGACGGCACCAAGGTCAACGATCCCAAGACCGATCTGCCGAAGCTGCGCTCGCGCGTCGGCATGGTGTTCCAGCACTTCGAGCTGTTCCCGCACCTCAAGATCATCGACAATCTCTGCCTCGCGCAGGAGAAGGTGCTGGGCCGTGGGCACGACAAATCGGTCACCAAGGGCATGCAGCTCCTGGAGCGCGTCGGCCTGAAGGAGCAGGCGCAGAAGTTTCCGGCGCAGCTCTCCGGCGGCCAGCAGCAGCGCGTTGCGATTGCGCGCGCGCTCGCGATGGATCCGATCGTCATGCTGTTCGACGAGCCGACCTCGGCGCTCGACCCCGAGATGGTCAGCGAGGTGCTGGACGTCATGGTCGACCTCGCCCGTGAAGGCATGACCATGATGGTCGTCACGCACGAGATGGGCTTCGCCCGCAAGGTCGCCAACCGTGTCATCTTCATGGACCGCGGCGAGATCGTCGAGGACGCCCCGAAGGACGATTTCTTCGGCAAGCCGCGCAGCGACCGCGCGCAGAAGTTCTTGTCGAAGATTTTGTCGCATTAACTGCTCTGTCATTCCGGGACGCGCCTCCTGGCGCGGGCCCGGAATCCATCGGGCGGCAGTATGCGAGTGAGATGGATTCCGGGTTCATTCGCTTTGCGAATGCCCCGGAATGACCGATCGAGGGTTTATCGGGCCCGCCAAATCTCCTATACCGGTCCCCAAATTCCCCTTCCCCTCCCAGGAGACCTGCCTTGGACCCGCTCGCCTATGTCAACGGCTCATTCGTCCCGCTCTCGGAAGCCAAGATCTCGGTCCTTGATCGCGGCTTCCTGTTCGCCGACGGCATCTACGAGGTCTCGGCGGTGCTGGACGGCAAGCTGGTCGACAATGCCTCGCACCTCGCCCGGCTGGAGCGCTCGGTCGGCGAGATCAAGCTGAAGCTCCCCGAGACGATCGAGCGCATCACCGAGCTGCAGAAGGAGCTGATCGCGCGCAACAAGGTCGAGAACGGCCTCGTCTACCTCCAGGTCACACGCGGCGCCGACAAGGGCCGCGACTTCCCGTTTCCCAAGGGTGACGTCAAGTCGAGCCTGGTGATGTTCACCTCGGAGAAGGACATCATCAACGTCCCCGTCGCAAAGACCGGCATCAACGTGATCACGGTGCCTGACATCCGCTGGGAGCGCCGCGACATCAAGAGCGTCGCGCTGCTGGCGCAGGTGCTGGCGAAGCAGGCCGCGGCCGAAGCCGGTGCCGGCGAAGCCTGGATGCTGCAGGATGGCTACATCACCGAAGGCGGCTCGTCCTCGGCGTTCATCCTCACCAAGGACGACGTCATCGTCACCCGCAAGAACTCCAACGCGATCCTGCCGGGCTGCACCCGCAAGGCTGTGATCGCACTGGCCGAAGAGCGCCAGCTCCGCGTCGAGGAGCGATCCTTCACGGTCGCCGAGGCGCTTGCCGCCAAGGAGGCGTTCATCACGTCGGCCTCGTCCTTCGTGCAGCCGGTGGTCGCCGTCGACGGCAAGAAGATCGGCGACGGCAAGCCGGGCCCGATGGCCACGCGCCTGCGCGAGATCTACGTGGAGTTCGCCAAGGCGACGGCGGTTTAGGCTGCTCTACCAGTCGGTCGGACTTGGGTTGCGGCTGCACCTTGCCTGGCCCCTCACCCGGATCGCGGCGTGAGGGGCTGCTGCCGAAGGGACTGGCGAATATGGCCAGCCTACGCCACCGAGGCCTTCACCTTCACCGGATGTACCGCGCGGAACGCGATCGCGACCCTGTTCCAGGCATTGATGGCGCCGATCAGCATGGTCAGGTTCACGGTGTCGGCGTCGGAGAATTGCGCGCGAACCTGTTCGTAGACGTCGTCCGGCGCGTGCGTCTCCGAGATCAGCGTCACGGCTTCCGTCCAGGCCAGGGCGGCGCGCTCGCGGTCGGAATAGAGCGGGGATTCGCGCCAGGCATTGAGCAGGTAGATGCGCTGCTCGGTCTCGCCGCGCTTGCGGGCGTCCTCGGTGTGCATGTTGATGCAGAAGGCGCAGCCGTTGATCTGCGAGGCCCGGATCTTGACCAGCTCGATCAGCGATTTCTCCAGGCCCGTCGACTGGATCTGCTCTTCCAACGCCAGCAGCGCCTTGATCGTATCGGGCGCGGCCTGGTAGTAGTTCATGCGGGGCTTCATGGTCGTTCTCCTTGCTTCTTCGGTTGGGATCAATGAGCTCCGCCAGCTGAAGTCTGGCCGGGCTTCTTCAGGAAGAATACGGCGATGAGGGCGACGATCAGCGCCATGCCGAGCAGATAGAAGGTATCGCTGAAGGCGAAGATATAGGCCTGCTTCTGCACGATATGGCCGATCGCAACATAGGCGCGATGCGAGGCGTCAGCACGGTCGAGGATGCCGTGATTGACGAAATATTGCGTCAGCTGTTCCAGCCGCGTCCGCGTCGCCTCCTCGAAAACCGAGACCGACTGCATCAGCACGTTGGAGTGATATTGCTCGCGCTTGGTCAGCACGGTCTGCAGCAGCGCGATGCCGACGGCGCCGCCGAGATTGCGCATCATGTTGAACAGGCCGGAGGCGGAACCTGCATTCTCCGCCTCGATGCCGGCAGTTGCCAGCGCCGACAACGGCGCCATCACCAGCGCCTGGCCGATGGCGCGAACGACGTTGGGCCACAGCAGCTGGTCGGCGGCGTAGTCGTTGGTCATGTAGATGTTCATGAAGTTCGAGGCCGCGAACAGCACGAAGCCGATGCCGATGATGATCCGCGCGTCGAACTTCTGCATCAGGCGCGGCACCAGCGGGATCAGCACCAGTTGTGGCAGTCCGGTCCAGGCCAGCACCATGCCGATCTGCTCGGCATTGTAGCCCTGGATGCGGGCGAGATATTGCGGCAAAATGAACACCGAGCCGTACAGCGCGATGCCGAGCAGGAAATTCGCCAGCATGCCGAAGCCGAAATTGCGACGGACCAGCAGCCGCAGATTGAGCAGCGGCTTCTTCACGGTGAGCTCGACGATCAGGAACGCGGTCAGCGCCACGGCCGCGATCACGCTGAGCTTGACGATGAAGGGCGAGCCGAGCCAGTCGTCCTTGTTGCCTTCCTCCAGCACGGTCTGCAGCGCGGAGAGCCCGATCGCCATGGTGATGATGCCGGCCCAGTCGCCCTCGCGCAGCAGGGAAAGCTTCATCGGCCTGGCCTCGAGCGCGTACCAGAGCATGCCGACCATGATCGCGCCGGGCACGAGATTGACGTAGAAGATGTACTGCCAGCCGAAATTCTCGGTGAGATAGCCGCCGATGGTCGGCCCGATCGCCGGCGCGAACGTCGCCGACAGCGCGAACAGCGCAAGGCCGACCGGCTGCTTGCCGCGCGGCAGCAGCGTGATGATCAGCGTGAAGGCCATCGGGATCAGCACGCCGCCGGTAAAACCCTGCACCGCGCGCAGCACGATCATCTGGGGCAGATCCTGCGCCAGCGCGCAGGCCGCCGACAGAAGCAGGAACAGGACCGCATTGGTGAGCAGATAGATGCGGATCGAGAACACCTGCGCCAGCCAGCCGGACAGCGGGATCACCACGATCTCGGCGATCAGATAGGAGGTCGAGATCCAGCCGCCGTCGTCGATGCCGGCGCCGATCGCGCCCTGAATGTCGGCGAGCGAGGCGTTGACGATCTGGATGTTCAGCACCGCCATGAAGGCGCCGAGCGTTGCACCGATCACCGCGATCCAGGTTTTTGCCGAAACGGCCGGTGCCGCGGGGGCGACGGGGGCGGCGATGTGGGCGGCGGATGCAGCATTGAGGGTGGGTTGGAGCGTGCTCATGGAAGCCTCGTCTCAATTGCGGAGACAGGATGTATTGGGCGGACGAAATCGATAATCGAGGAAGTCTTGGAAGGATCATCCGGCAGGATTTGACAATCCCGCCGGAGCCTTCCTGCCTTCAGCTGCCGTTCGGCCGCGTCGTGTTGTCGGCGAGGCGCTTGGCCGTCTCGCGCTCGGCCAGCACCGTCGCCTTGGTGTCGACGGTCGGCACCGCGGACATGCCGGGCCGCAGCAGGCCGGTGAGGCTGTGATCGTCGAGCACGATCTTCACCGGCACGCGCTGTACGATCTTGGTGAAATTGCCCGTGGCATTGTCGGGCGGCAGCAGTGCGAATTCAAGTCCGCTGGCCGGCGACAGACTGTCGACGTGGCCGTGCAGCGTGCGATCACGAAAACTGTCGACGTGCAGCTCGACCGGCTGGCCCGGCCGCACATGTGTCAGCTGCGTCTCCTTGAAGTTCGCGACGACATAGACCGCATCGAGCGGCACCACCGCCATCAATTGCGTGCCGGCCTGCACGTATTGGCCGACGCGCAAGCTGCGGGCGCCGACCGTCCCGTCCACCGGCGCGGTGATGTCGGTATAGGACAGGTTCAGCGCCGCCTGCTGCGCGACTGCGCGGGCGCGCTCGAGCTGGGCCGTGGCCTGGGCGCGCTGGGTGGTGAGCACGTCGACCTTGCGCTGCGCGGCCACGAGGCCCGATTTCGCGTGCTGCAATTGCGCGTTGCTGGCGCGCAGGGCCGCATCGGTCTGCTGTGCGCGCTGGATCGTGCCGGAGCCCGACTTCATGAGGTCGTCGTAGCGGGCGCGCTCCTCTTGCGCGAATTTGAGATTGGCGTCCGTGGCCGCGACGTCGGCGGTGCTCTGCTCGATCACCGGCTGCTGCAGCTCGAGCTGGGCATCGATGTTGCGCACCGAGGCTTCCCCGGCGGCGACGTCGGCTCTCGCCTGGTCGAGCGCCGCATTGAAGTCGCGGTCGTCGATCCTGGCGAGGAGCTGGCCAGCCTTGACCTTCTCGTTGTCGCCGACCAGCACCTTGGCGATGTAGCCGGAGACCTTTGGCGCGATGATCGTGGAGTCCGCCTTCACATAGGCGTCGTCCGTTGTCTCGAGGTAGCGGCCGTAGGTCCAGTAGTCGTGTCCGTAGTAGACCATGGTTGCCGTGCCCGCGAGGAGTACGAGCACCAGGGCCGCGCGCCGGACCTTGTTGCGGGCCGGGACAGTCGGCGGCGCCCTGGTATAATCGCGAGCAATTTCAGTTGCTTGCTGGAAGGTCTGGGTGCGGGGCATCTCGGACATCGCGGTCTCCTGTCGTCTCGCTGAGACTATCGGTCTTGCAGGCCCCGGTGATAATTGGCTAAATTCTGGAAGGATTATCCATTAGAGGTGGATAATCTGAGTCGTCGCCTGCTTCGTCATGTCTACCGGGCCAGGGCCGCGACTGCCCCAGCGCGATTGCCGCCCCTGTCGCGCGATTGCTGCTGAGGCGTACTCTTCATGCAGGGGAAGCCATGGATCGATTGACCGGCCTCGAGGTGTTCAGTCGGGTGGTCGAGACCGGTGGTTTCTCCGCAGCAGCCCGCAAGCTCAACATGTCGACCACCATGGTGAGCAATCACGTCCAGGCGCTGGAAGACCGGCTTGGGGTGAGGCTGCTTCACCGCACCACGCGCAAGGTCAACCTCACCGAGATTGGCAAGGCCTATTACGATCGCTGCGTCCAGATCCTCGCCGACATCGAACAGGCCGACGACATCGCGGGCGAATTGCAGTTGGTGCCCCGCGGCACGCTGCGCATTCACGTCGCGACCCATATGGTGCCGTTCGTGACGCCGGTGGTCGCAAAGCTCCTGTCGGCCTATCCGGAGCTCAAGATCGATCTGCGCATGGGCGAGGCCGACGTCGATCTCATCGAGGAAGGGTATGACGTTGCCCTGCGCATGACACCGCCGCCGGATTCGAGCCTGATCGTGCGGAGCCTCGCCACCTGGCGTCACGTGCTGTGCTGTTCCCACGATTACATCGAGAAGCACGGCCGGGTGCAGAAACTCGACGAACTCACCACGCATAATTGCGGTCGTCACCTGAACTACCCGTTTGGCGATGAATGGCGCTTCCTCGATCGCAAGGGTACGGCGGCGTCCGTGCGCGTTTCCGGCAGCTTCATCACCAACAGCGGAGAAGCACTGCGGAAGGTCGCGCTGGGGGGCGCTGCCGTCTGCCTGATGGCGGGGTTTCTCATCCAGGACGACCTCGAAGCCGGCCGCCTCGTGCGCCTGTTGCCGGAATATCGGACGGTCGAGCTGTCCATGAACGCGGTCTATCCGCACCGCCACCATCTGTCGGCGAAAGTCAGGACCTTCATCGACATGCTCGTGCATCACAGTGCCGAGCAGCAGAAGCTGATCAATCCCTATTCGTGAGCGACGCCGGCAACTCTACGTCATTGCGAGCGAAGCGAAGCAATCCGGAATCCCCTCCGCGGAAAGATTCTGGATTGCATCGTCGCAAGCGCTCCTCGCAATGACGAGAGGGCGTCCCGTTGGCCACCGTCCCGGCGGCGCGGCCTTAACCGCGAGCCCGCATCCTCGCCGGGGATGGCGTGTCGAGTTCGGTGAGCAGTCGCTCGATCTCGGCCTTCGCCTTCACGATCGCGGCGTCCTTCACCGGGCCATAGCCGCGGATCTCCATCGGGCCCTTGGCGATCGCGACGAGATCGGACAGATGCGCCGCGTCGAGCTTGCCGAGCATGCGTTCGATCAGGCTTTCATACCAGGCGATCAGCTCCCGCTCTGCGCGCCGTTCGGCGGTGTAGCCGAACGGATCGAACGGCGTCGCGCGCAAAACCTTCAACCGCGCCAGCATGGCGAGCGGTATCTGGATCCACTGGCCGAAGGCACGCTTGCGCGGCCGGCCGCGGGCGTCGGGTCCTGACGAGAGGAACGGCGGGGCAAGATGATATTTGACGCTGAACCCATCCTCGAACTCGCGCTTCAAGGCGTCGAGAAAGCCGCTTTGCATGTGCAGCCGCGCCACCTCGTACTCGTCCTTGTAGGCCATCAGCTTGAACAGCGCGCGGGCGACGGCCTCGGTCAGTGTCTCGCTGTTCAGGTCGGCTTCGACATTGCGGACCTTTGCGACGATCGTCCGATAGCGCGCGGCATAGGCTTCGTTCTGATAGGCCGCGAGGAACTCGGCACGCCCTGTGATCAGCTGGTCGAGTGTCTCGGCCTTTGGCGCTTCGTCCGACTGCGGCAAGAACTCCGGATCGGCAGCGGCGATCCGGCCCCAGGCAAAGGCCTGCTTGTTCCGATCGACCGCGACGCCGTTGAGTTCGATCGCGCGAAGCAGGGCCGGCAGCGAAACAGGGATGAGGCCGTGCTGCCAGGCAAAGCCCAACATGATGATGTTGGCGTAGACGGCATCGCCGAGCAGCCCTTCGGCCAGCGCGTTGGCGTTGATGGTGTCGAGATTGCCGTCGCCCACGACCTGCTGGATTGCGCGCAGGCGGGCTGGCGAGGCGAGATCGGCGTCGCGGAAACGGACGACGTCGCCGGTCGGCATCTCCGCGGTGTTGACGGCGGCGCGCGTGCCGCGGCGATAGGTGCCGGACGCTTTTGGCGAAGAGCTGACGACGAGGTCGCAGCCGATCAGCGCATCGGCCGCGCCCTGGTCGATGCGGACCTGATGCAGCGCTTCAGGACTCGCGGCCAGGCGGATATAGCTCAGCACCGGGCCGAATTTCTGCGCGAAGCCGGTAAAGTCGAGCACCGAGACGCCGCGACGTTCCAGATGCGCGGCCATGCCGATCAGCGCGCCGACCGTGATCACGCCGGTGCCGCCAACGCCCGTCACCAGCAGGTCGTAGGGTCGATCAAGTGTGGCGGGCGCGGGCAGGGCAAGCGTGGCGGCCCGGCCGGCCGCATCGATCTGGCTGGCGCTCTTCTTCCGCCGCGTCGCGCCTTCGACGGTGACAAAGCTGGGGCAGAAGCCGTTGAGGCAGGAAAAATCCTTGTTGCAGGCCGACAGGTTGATCTGCCGCTTGCGGCCGAACGGCGTCTCCTTCGGCTCGACGCTGAGGCAGTTGGATTCGACCGAGCAGTCGCCGCAGCCCTCGCAGACGAGGTCGTTGATATAGGCGAAGCGTTTTGGATCGGCCATCTGCCCGCGCTTTCGCCGGCGCCGCTTCTCGGTGGCGCAGGTCTGCTGGTAGATCAGCACGGACACGCCGCAGACGTCACGCAGCTCGCGTTGCACGGCATCCATGTCCTCGCGGGGGTGAATGGTCACGCCGCTGGGCAGGTCCGCCGGGCTGAAGTGCGCGGCATCGTCCGACACCAGCGCGATGCGCTCAACGCCTTCGGCGCGAACGCTGTGTGCGATGGCGAGGACGCTGACCGGACCGTCGACCGGCTGGCCGCCGGTCATCGCGACGGCGTCGTTGAACAGGATTTTGTAGGTGATGTTGGCTTTGGCGGCGATCGCCTGCCGGATCGCCATCGAGCCCGAATGATAATAGGTGCCTTCGCCAAGGTTCTGAAAGACGTGCTTCTTGCCGGTAAAACGCGATGAAGCAGCCCAGTTCACGCCCTCGCCGCCCATCTGGATCAGCGACGAGGTCTCCCGGTCCATCCAGCTCGCCATGAAATGGCAGCCGATGCCGGCCAGCGCCTTCGATCCCTCGGGCACCTTCGTCGACGTGTTGTGCGGGCATCCCGAGCAGAAATAGGGCGTGCGCGTCGCGCCCGGGACGTTGATCGTGCGCGCAGCCTCCGGCATCAAGGCGGCAGCGCGGGCGGCGAGATTGAGGCCCGGAAACATCGGATCGAGCCGCCGCGCCAGCACGCTCGCGAGCGCCCGCGGCGACAATTCGCCGATCCAGGAGATCAGCCGTGCCCCTCGCTCGTCGTGCTTGCCCACCATGCGCTCCGGCTTGCTGCCGGGATAGTCGTAAAAATATTCCTTGAACTGGCTTTCGATGATGCCGCGCTTCTCCTCGACGACGAGGATCTCGCGCTTGCCTTTCACGAAGTCCATGGCGTCGTGCAGCGCCAGCGGCCAGACCATGCCGACCTTGTAGACGTCGATGCCGATGCTGCGGCAGGCGGCTTCATCGAGACCCATCAGCCGCAGCGCTTCCATCAAGTCGAGATGCGCCTTGCCGGTCGTGACGATGCCGTAGGTGGCGCCGGGGATGTCGTAGATGTGACGGTCGATCGGGTTGGCTTTGGCGAAGGCGTAGACCGCGTGCTTCTTCGCCTCCAGGCGCTCCTCGATCTGCGCGCCCGGCAAATCGGGCCAGCGATAATGCAGGCCGCCCGGCGGTGGCGTGAAGTCGGGCGTACGGAAGGCGCGCGGCGGCCGCAGCGCGACGGATGCGCCAGATTCCACGATTTCCGAGATCGCCTTGAAGCCGACCCACATGCCGGAGAAGCGGCTCAGCGCGTAACCATATTCGCCAAACGCCAGATATTCGCCGACGTCAGCCGGGTGCAGCGTCGGCATGAACCAGCTCATGAAGGCGACGTCGGACTGGTGCGGCATCGATGACGACACGCAGCCGTGGTCGTCGCCGGCAACCACCAGCACGCCGCCGTGCGGCGAGGAGCCGTAGGCATTGCCGTGCTTGAGCGCATCGCCGGAGCGATCGACGCCCGGGCCCTTGCCGTACCAGAGACCGAACACGCCATCGACCTCGCGGTCGGCTTGCGTTTCGACCTGCTGCGAGCCGAGCACCGCCGTGGCAGCGAGGTCCTCGTTCACGGCGGGAAGGAATTCGATGCGGTCCCGCTTCAGCCGCTCCTGGATTCGCCACAGCTCGAGATCGACGCCGCCGAGGGGCGAGCCGCGATAGCCGGAGATGAAGCCGGCGGTGTTGAGCCCGTTCGCCCGGTCGCGCTTCGCCTGGTCGAGCGCGATGCGGACAATGGCCTGCGTGCCCGTGAGGAAGACGCGGCCCTCCTCGCGATCGTAGCGGTCGGAGAGATCGTAACTGTCGAGTGATGGAATGGCGTCCATGGCGGCCTCGCGCGGCATCCCCCTGTGATGGAAGGTTATGCCTGGGAGGCTGGTAGGTCTTACCTATTTATCCCGTCAGGATCACAAGATCGGTAGAATTTTGCGCAGTGCCGCCAAATTTGGTAGAGATATCCGGTTCGGGAGGCTTCAATGATCGAAGAGCAGGACACGCGAATACTCGCTCATCTTCAGAAGGATGGTCGCGCCACCAACCAGCAACTTGCCCACGAGGTCGGCATGTCCACCTCGGCCTGCTGGCGCCGGGTGCGGGCGCTGGAGGAGAGCGGCGTCATCCAGGGCTATGCGGCGCTGGTCGCGCGTGAGCAGGCGGGATTTACGATGTCGGCGATCCTCCACGTCTCGCTGGAGCGGCACGATGCGAAGTTCGTGGACGAGTTCGTTACGCGGGTGACCAAGCGCCGCGAGGTGCTGGAGTGCTTTGCGACCACGGGCGATGCCGATTACCATTTGCGCGTCGTCGTGCACGACATGGCAGCCTACAACCGCTTCCTCGACGAGTTCATGTTCCGCATTCCAGGAATCCGCTATGTCCGCAGCAACGTGGTGCTGAAGGAGATCAAAACGAGCGTGGCGCTGCCGTTTTGAGACACGGGAAGTGCCTTAGAGCGTTTCACATTTTGATTGAAGCATAACCGGCGCTGGCGAAGTAGTTGGCGCATTCGCGAGGCTGGATGTCTTGGACGAGGTGACCGATATGGCGCCAAGTCTCCTCGATTGAGCGCTTCTGAGCTTGCCGCATCCAGTGTTTGATCTTGGAGAAGGCCTGTTCGATTGGGTTGAGGTCGGGCGAGTATGGCGGCAGGTACCAGAGTCTGGCGCCAGCAGCCTTGATCATTTGCCTGACGGCTTTCGACTTATGGCTTCCGAGATTGTCGAGAATGACGATGTCGCCTTCACGCAGGGTTGGCAGGAGAATGTGCTTTACGTAACCACGGAAGCATTCACCGTTGATCGGGCCATCGAAGACGCAGGGTGCCGTGAGTTGGTCATGGCGGAGCGCGCCGAGGAATGTGAGGGTACGCCAGTGACCGTGCGGAGCGAAGCCGCGCAGGCGCACCCCTTTGGGTCCCCAGCCTCGCAAAGGGGCCATGTTGGTCTTGATCCAGGTCTCATCGATGAAGACGAGCCGGCCCGGATCGAGCCCGGCCTGCCAGGCTCGCCAACGCAAGCGCCTACGAGAGACGTCGGCGCGAGCCTGTTCGAGGGCGAACAGTGTTTTTTTTGAACCGCAGCCCTTCCCGGCGCAGGAACAGCCAGACCGCATTGTGTGAGACCTTGACCCCACGGGCTGCCAGTTCCGCCTTCAGACCATGCAGCGTCAGGTGCGGCGTCTGAGTGATCCGCTCGACGATGAAGGCGCGGTGCGGATCAAGCACAGGCTTGCGGTGACCACCCATCTTGCCAGGCGCTACCGAGCCGGTCGTTCGATAACGCTGTGACCACTTCACAACTGACGAGACAGCAACGCCAAACCGTTCCGCCACAGATCGGCAGCTCTCACCTTTGGCAACAGCGGATACCGCACGCTTACGCAAATCGTTGGAAATTGGTCGGACCATCGGATGCTGGCCTCCAGCCCAGCCAGCATCTTGAATCATGTTCGTCCCAGACCCGGAATCCCTTCCGATTCAATAAATCCGTGAACCGCTCTAGAGGCAAAGGCGCGCAGCGCCGTGCCTGCGATCTTTCCGCAACCGAGATAGAACTTGTGAATAGGGTGACGCTCCCCCGTCATTGCGAGCGCAGCGAAGCAATCCAGAGTCTTTCCGCAGAGGCAGTCTGGATTGCTTCGCTGCGCTCGCAATGACGTTGTGGGCGCACCGCATTCATACGGGGCGCATGTGGTGGTGGACACACTTTCCGCCTTCGCTCTTCGAGCTACGGCGGACAAATCGCTTTGCCCGCCCTACGGCACCTTCGTATCGCGGCGTGCGCAACTCCATCCCCTCATTCTGAGGAGCCGCGCTTGCGCGGCGTCCCGAAGGGCGAGGCCACCAGCCGGGCCTTCATCCTTCGAGACGCGCGAAAACGCGCTCCTCAGGAGGAGGATCACCGCGCCTCCCGCACAAACCTGTTGCGCAATGTGCCAACGCCCGTGATCTCGATCTCCACGATATCACCATGCTTGATGTCGGGCGAGGCGCCGTCGGTGCCCATCCAGATCACGTCGCCGGGCCATAGCGTGAAATACTTGGTCAGCTCAACCAGGAACGGCACCACGCCGAAGATCATGTCGTTGGTGTAGAAGCGGTTGGTCTCCTTGCCGTTGACCCGAACGACGGTCTCCATCCTGGCAAGATTGGCCTCGGTCTCGATCCACGGCCCCATCGGCTTGAAGGTGTCGGCGTTCTTCGAACGCCACAGGCTCCGGTCGGCCTTCTGCCAGCTGCGTTCGCTGACGTCGTTGCCGATGGTGTAGCCGAACACGCAATCCATCGCGTTGTCTTTGGTGAGATGCTTCACCTTCTTGCCGATGACGACGACGAGCTCGCCTTCGTAGTGGATCTTGTCCGTCGCAAAGGACGGGATCACGACGTCCTCGTCATGCGCGATCAGCGCGTTCTGCGCGCGATAGCCGATCTCTGGGCGGTCGGGCACGGCCGGCACCTCGCCGCGCTTGTCGGCGGCTTCCTTCAGGTGCTTCAGATAATTCAGGCCGACGCAATAGAAGGTGCGCGGGATCAGCGGCAGCTCGATCTTGACCTCGCCAAGCGGATGCGTGCGCGAGCTGCGCTGCCATTCACCGAGCGGATCGCCATCGACCGCGATGACCTGATCGCCCTCGATGATCCCCCAGGAGGTCTCACCCGCGGTGGTGAATTTCAGCCAGCGCATGTTGGATCCTCCCGTTATTCCGCGGCATCGCGCGGCTGCAGCTTCCAGGCGCCGGCTGCCGGTCGCTTGAGCCCGAGATTTTCCCGCAGCGTCTTGCCGCGATAGTCCTTCTGGAACAGTCCGCGCCGCTGCAATTCCGGCACGACGTGCTGGACGAAATCGGCGTAGGAGCCGGGCACGTAGGTCGCGGCGATGACGAAGCCGTCACAGCCGCGCTCGACGAACATTTCTTCGAGTTTGTCGGCGATCTCCCTGGGACCGCCGACCATGGCGTCATGCACCTGGCCGCGGCCGGAGAAGGTGACGAAGTCGCGCGCGCTCGGATTGCTTTTGCCCGAATTCTTCAGCACGCCGTCGCGGATGCCCAGGATACCCTGCATGCTCATCAATTCTTCCGTCGTCAGCGGCTCGTCCAGATCCTTGGATGCGAAGTCGTAATTGAGGGCCTCGGCGAGCAGCGACAGCGCGTCGATCTCGAGCGGCAGCTTGTCGATCAGCGCCATCTTGTCTTCGGCTTCAGCCCTGGTCGCGGCGCAGACCGGCGTCGTCAGGTTGCAGAGAAACATCTGGTCGGGATCGCGGCCGGCTTTCGCAGCCTCGTTGCGCACGGCCGCATAACCTTCCTTGGCCGCGGCGAGGTTGCGCGCGGCGGTGAAGATCACCTCGCCCCAGCGCCCGGCAAAGCGCTGGCCGCGGCCGGAGGCACCGGCCTGGATGATCACGGGATGGCCCTGTTGCGAGCGCGGCACGGTGAACGGCCCGCGGGACTTGAAGGCCGGCCCCGTGTGATCGAGCCGCTTCACCTTGGTGGGATCGGCAAAGCGGCCGCTTTTCTTGTCCATGATCAGCGCGCCGTCCTCCCAGGTGTCCCAATGGCCGAGCACGACCTCCATGAACTCATCGGCGCGGTCGTAGCGGGAATCATGTTCGGGATGAGAATCGCGCCCCATGTTGAGCGCCTCGCCGTCGTTCAGCGACGTCACGACGTTCCACCCCGCGCGCCCGCCCGACATCAAGTCGAGCGTCGCGAAACGGCGGGCGACGTCGAACGGCTCGTAATAGGTGGTCGAGCAGGTTGCGCCCAGGCCGAGCCTCTCGGTGACCATGCCCATCGTGGTCAGCACGATCAGCGGGTCCATCTTCACGCAGCGGATGCCGTATTCGACGGTATGGGCGTGGTCGTTGCCGTAGCGGTCCGGCATCGCCAGGCGATCGTCGAAGAACGCCATGTGGAATTTGCCGGCTTCGAGGATTTTTGCGATCTCCTGATAGTAATCCGCCGACATCGAGTCCGAGCGCGAATCCGGATGCCGCCACGAGCTCGGCAGGTTGGTGCAGTTTTGCGCCTGGAGGAAGCCGACCAGTACCATCTGCCGATTCATGCTGCTGTTCTCCTGATAGCGTCAGGCGAGGCCAAGGACCGTATCGAGCCGGTACTCGCGCGCCAGCGTGCGCAGCTTGTCCCAGGTCGCATCCTCGATCTCGATGCCGTTGCGCAGGCGCTGCTGCTCGCGCACGCCCTCGATCTCGCCGGGATAGTAGACGCCCGCGCTGCCCTCCGACGGTGGGGTCGATTTCAGATAGCGGGCGAAGTCGGCGACCTCGCGCTTGAACTCCTGCAGCGGACGGAACGCGGCGACGTTGAAGACGGCCATGAAGCAGCCGTCATTGTGCCGCCCCGTCGGTTCGACACCGAAGCCGAGGCCGGTGAGCAGGCCGCACAGCACCTCGACCATGGCGGCGAGGCCGCTGCCCTTGTAGCCCTCGGTGCCGCCGAGCGGCAGCAGCGCGCCGCCCTTGCGATATTGGGTGGGATCGGTGGTGTGCCGTCCCTCGGCATCGATGATCCAGCCGGTGGGAATTTCCTCGCCTCGCGCGACCGCGAGCTGGATCTTGCCGGCCGCGACCGCCGAGGTCGCCATGTCCAGGTAGAACGGGGCCTCGAGGTCGGACGGCACCGCGATCGAGACCGGGTTGGTGCCGAGCCGCGCCTCCTTGCCGCCGAACGGGGCCACGTGTTTCGGCGAGCGGCCGGAGTCGGCCGTCGCGATCCCGATCATGCCTTCGCGCATCGCCATCAGGGGATAGGCGGCCAGGCGGCCGACATGGCTCTGCCGGAACACGGTGCAGGCGGCGACGTTGGCGGTCCTCGCCTTCTCGATCGTCAGCGCCATCGCTTTGGCATTGACGTGGAAGCCAAAGCCCCAATGGCCGTCGATCACGGTCGTGGTCGGGGATTCCTGAACGATGGTCCATTTCGCGCCGGGCACGATGTGGCCGGCCTTGATGCGGTCGATATAGGTGGGAATCGCGATCACGCCGTGGGAGTCATGGCCGGCGAGATTGGCGTTGACGCAGCCGGTCGCGACGGCGTCGGCCTCTTCCTCGGAAGCTCCGGCCGCCTGGAGCAGGGCGGCGCTGATGCGCGTGAGGCGGTCGGCCTTGACGAGCGGCATGGCGTTTCCCCGGCTTGATGCCCTTAGCAGGCTGCTTGTTGGGCGCCATCGTCTCAAAGCGCGGGAGCGATATCAACGTCCCGTAAACCAACACAGGGCTGCAAATTCGTAAACGGAACACGCCTTGGTCGAAGATTCGCACCGCGCTGCGGTATTTTCGGGAGTTTGGCGCCGCTCGTTCGCAGCTCGTTCACTTTGATCGGCGGTTCGCGCGGCGGAATAACCACCGCTTAGGCGATCGCAGCTCATACAGGCACCGAGAGAAATGGGCAGGAATGCCCGGGAGCTGAGACGTGTCGACGACACTCGCGCGCACCTTTGCGGCGCTGAGCGCCATCAATGAAGCGATCCTCTATGCGAGATCGCCGGACGAGCTGTACCAGAAGGTCTGCGACGCCGGCTTTTCGAGCGGGGACTTTTTGGCCGTGGCCGTCTTCCTGGTGGGCCCCGATGGCCGGCGGCTGCACTTTGCGGCCGGCTGCGGCGACGATACCCAGCGGCTGCGCTCGCTCGTTATCACGACCGAGGCCGGCACGCCGGAAGGATCGGGGGTCGGCGGCGAGGCATTTCGCGATCGGAAGCTGTGCATCAGCAACGACTATCTGAACGATCCGCGCTCGCTGGCATGGCGCGAGGGGGCCACCAAGGCGCATATCGGTGCGGCGGCGGCGTTGCCGCTGCTTTGCAACGGCAACAGCGTCGGCGTGCTTTACGTGACGCGGAGCGAGCCCAACTCGCTGAACGAGCAGATGGTGTCGCTGTTCGAGCGCATGTCGGCCAACATCTCCTACGCGCTGGAGAATTTCGCGCGCGAGACCGCGCGTCAGGCCAGCGAACGGGCGACACGACGGCTCAACCGCATGTTCGGCGCCATCAGCGCCACCAATGAAGCGATCCTTCGGGCCAAGAACGAGCTGGAGCTCTACCAGCTCGTCTGCGACGCTTCCGTGCATAGCGGCAAGTCGCTGGCGACCATCGTGCTGCTGCGCGAGCCGGACTCGCACTGGATGAAGCCGGTCGCGGCCACCGGGCAGAACCTCGAGCTCGTCACCCAGGCGCGCTATTCGGTCGACCCGGACAATCCCTACGGCAAGGGCATCTCCGGCGAGGTGTTCCGGACGCAGAAAGCCATCGTCGAGGACGATCTCGCCAGCCGGACCAGGGGCTCGCCGTGGGAGCAGGCCAACGTCAACACCGGCGCGGCCGCCTGCGTGGTCGCGCCGCTGATCAAGCATGGCCAAAGCGTCGGCGTGCTCCTGTTCTTCATCAGCCGCTCCTGGGCCAAGGACGAGGAGATCGTCGCGCTGCTGCTGCGCATGGCCGAGAACGTCTCGTTCGCAATCGAGAATTTCGACCGCGAGGCCGAGAAGGCCAGGATCGCGGCGGAAGAAGAGCGCCTGGCGCGCATGTATGCGGCGCTCAGCGCCACCAACGAGGCGATCCTGCACGCGCGGTCGCGATCCGAGCTGTTCGACCTCGTCTGCGAGGCGACGGCCAAAGGCGCCAAGTTCACCTCGGCCAGCATCGCGCTGGTCGACCAGCGCGCCGAGCTGCTGCGCGTGATCGCCAGTTACGGACCGAATGCCGACCTGGTTCGTACCTTCAAGTTCTCGACCTCGGAGCAGGTGGCGGAAGGACGCGGGCTGACCGGCACCGCGTTCCGCACGCGCCAGCCCGCCGTCAGCAACGACCTGCTCGCCGACGACCGGATCGCGCCTTGGCAGGACAGCGCCCGCCGCAAGGGGATCGCGTCCTCCGCGGCGCTGCCGCTGTTCAACGGCGACCGGGTCGAGGGCGTATTCCTGTTCAACTCCCCTGAGCGTGCCGCCTTCACGCCCGAACTCGTCGAGCTGCTCCGCAAGCTCCAGGCCAACGTCTCTTTTGCGCTGCAGAATTTCGACCGTGCCGAGGCGAAGGCCAAGGCCGAAATGCAGCGTAATCGTCTCAGGGGCATGCTCGAGGCGCTGAGCGCGACCAACGAGGCGATCATGCGGGTGAAGACCCGCGCCGAATTGTTCGAGGTGGTCTGCGAGGCCGCGGTGCTCGGTGGCACCTTCTCCTCGGCGACCATCGCCATGGTGGATGCGACGGGGCACTATCTCGACATCGCCATGAGCAAGGGCGAGAGCTGCTACCAGATGAAGGAATGGCGCTACTCGACCTCGGCCGATGATCCGGAGGGACGGGGGCTCACCGGCACGTCCTTCCGTACGCGGGCGCCCTGCGTCGCCAACGAGTTTCTCAACGACATCCGCACCGCGCACTGGCACCAGATCGCGCGCATGCAGGGCACGAAATCAGGCGCCTGCTTCCCCTTGCTCAGCAACGGTGGCGAGGCTGTCGGCGTGTTGCTGTTCCTCTCGCCGGACGAGGGCGCGTTCACGCAGGATCTCATTCAACTGCTGGGGCGGCTTGCCGAGAACGTCTCGTTCGCGCTCGACAATTTCGACCGTGCCGAGGAGAAGACCCGCACCGAGGCGCAGAAGGAACGCCTGACGCGCATGTTCGCCGCGTTGAGCGCCACCAACGAGGCGATCATGCGGGCCAAGTCGCGCGCCGAGCTGTTCGACCTCGTCTGCCTCGCCGCCTCGAACGGCGCGAAATTCACCTCGACGACGATCGCCCTGGCGGTTGAAGGCAGCGACCAGCTCGACATCGTGGCGGCGGCCGGACCGTCCGCGAACACCACGCGCAACCTCCGTCTTTCCATCGACCCCGAGCGTCCCGAGGGGCGCGGCATGAGCGGCACGGCGTTCCGCACGCGCCAGCCCTGCATCAGCAACGACTACCTCAACGACGATCGCGTCCGTGTCTTCCATCCCATCGTGCGCGGTGACGGCGCGCGGTCGGGCGCGGCGTTCCCGCTCATCGTGCATGACCGTGCCGTCGGCGTCATGCTCTACATGTCGACCGAGCCCGGCGCCTTCACGGAAGAGTTCGTCGAGCTGTTGCAGCGCCTGGCCGACAACGTCTCCTTCGCGATGGAGAATTTCGATCGGGCCGACGAGAAGAACCAGGCGGACGAGCGGATCGAGTATCTCGCCTCGCACGACAGCCTGACCGACCTGCCGAACCGCGAGACCTTCAACGAGCTGCTGCGCGCGGCGATCGACACCGCGCAGCGTCACGATCACCGCTTTGCGGTGCTGTTCATCGATCTCGACCGCTTCAAGGTCATCAACGATTCACTCGGCCACGAGGCCGGCGACCTGCTGCTGCTCGAAGTGGCGAACCGCTTGCGCAGCGCGTTGCGGGCCAGCGACGTGGTGGCGCGGCTCGGCGGCGACGAATTCGTGGTCATCCTCGACCAGTGCGGCGAGATCGGCGACGTCCAGCGCATCGCAACCGGGCTGCTCACGGCTCTGGCCGAACCCATGGAGCTCGCCGGTCACGAGTGCCATACCACGGCGTCGATCGGCATCGCGATGTACCCGGCCAACGGCTCCGACGCGCAGACTCTGACCAAGAACGCCGACATGGCGATGTATCTCGCCAAGGAAGACGGCAAGAACGGCTACCGCTTCTTCTCCAAGGAAGTGACGACGCAGTCGATCGAGCGGCTGTCGCTGGAGAGCGCGCTGCGCCGGGCGCTGGAGCGGGAGCAGTTCTCGCTGAACTACCAGCCCAAGGTGGACATGGAGACCGGCCAGATCACCGGCGTGGAAGCGCTGCTGCGCTGGACACATCCTGATCTCGGCAGCATCTCCCCGGCTCAGTTCATCCCGCTCGCCGAGGAAACCGGCCTGATCGTGCCGATCGGCCGCTGGGTCCTGAGGGAGGCCTGCGCGCAGGCGATGGCCTGGCAGCGCCGTGGCCTGTTGCCGCTGTCGATGGCGGTCAACCTGTCGCCCCGGCAGTTCGCCGACGAGCATTTGCTGCAGGACGTCGACGAGGCCCTGGCGGCCTCCGGCATGTCGCCGGTTCTGCTCCAGCTCGAGGTCACCGAAAGCATGATGATGCGCAATGTCGGACGCGCGCTCAAGGTGCTCGACGCGATCCAGAGCCGCGGCATCCGCCTTGCCATCGACGATTTCGGCACCGGCTATTCGTCGATGTCGCTGATGAAGCACTTCCCGATCGACACCATCAAGATCGATCGTTCCTTCGTGCGCGACCTGCCGCAGGATTCGGAGGACCAGGCGATCGCGCAGGCGATCATCAGCATGGGCAAGGCGCTCGGCATGACGGTCGTCGCCGAAGGCGTCGAGAACGCCGAGCAGGAGGCGTTCCTGCGCAGCCACGGCTGCGACGAGATGCAGGGCTTTCTGATCTCCAAGCCGCTGCCGGCGAAGCAGATGGCCGAGCTGCTGCGGCCGATGGCCCTGCCTGTTGCGCCGCCGCTCCAGCCCGAGCCGGATCCGGTCGCCACCGCGGCTGCGGCGCTACGGCTGAAAGGCGCTGTCGTCTGACGGCTGCGGGTGCAGCTCACGGACGTCGTGATCCGCGCCCTCGGCGATGCTCGGGAAATCCTGGGGTCCTGTCAGCGACGTCTGCTCGACGAACAGCGCCAGAATCGTGCGCGCGCCGTCGGCGAAGCTCGTGCCCTCGTTCAGTCCGAGCTCGGCACACCATGCGCTGCTCATCGGCTCCTGATCGTCGACCACCGCCATGGCGGGCCCCCACCACCAGGCAGGCGCGGGCGAGCGCTCGTCCTCGGGCACGACGTGCCAGCGAACGAACTCATCCATCACCCGCTCGAACTCCAGGCGTGCAGCCTGATGCATTGAATCGAAACTCCTTCGAATCCGCGCCTGATGGCGGGCCGTGACGCAGATTCAACTGTGGTCCTGACATCAGGAAAAATCGGCTCGCGCAACCGGCGGGAGCCATGCATCCCGACCTCGTCGTCGGTGATGCCCAAAAATGCGGCCGTCGCGATACGCCAACGGCGGCGACGAATGTGCATTTTAGCCGCTTGGAGGCACGGCAGGCAAGGTACGGATGTCACGGTTGCTTAACGAGCCCTGAGCGGATGGGCCTTCTGGTGCCACGCCCAGGCGGTGCGGATCACCGTCGGCAGATCGGAGTGACGCGGCACGAAGTTCAGAACCTTTCGCGCAGCGGAGGGATCGGCGACCAGGTAGGTGGGGTCGCCGGCCCGGCGCGGCTTGACCGTGTGCGGCACCTCGCTCCCGGTCTCCTGCCTGATGGCCTCGAGGATCTGGCGCACCGAGAAGCCCGCGCCGGTGCCGAGGTTGAAGCTGCCGCCGGCATGTCCCGTTTCCAGCAGCTTCAGCGCGGCGACATGCGCGGCGGCAAGGTCCGTGACATGGATGTAGTCGCGGATCGCGGTGCCGTCGGGCGTGTCGTAATCGTCGCCGAACACGGCGAACTCGGCATGGCCCTGCAGCGCCATCATGGCGCGCGGAATGAGATGGGTCTCGTTGTCGCGCAACTCGCCGATGCCGCCGGCGGGATCGGCGCCGCTGGCATTGAAATAGCGCAGGCAGAAGGCACCGAAGTCGTAGGCTGCGCGATAATCGGCGAGCATGCGCTCGATCATCCACTTCGATGCGCCGTAGGGGTTGATCGGCGCGCAGGGGAAATCTTCCGGCAGCTCCTTGGAATCGGCATTGCCGTAGACGGCGCCGGTCGAGGAGAACACGATGCGATGGCAGCCGGCGTTGCGCATCGCCTGCAACAGCGACAAGGTGCCCTGCACGTTGTTGACGTAATATTTCTGCGGGTCGGTCATGGATTCGCCGACGAGGCTGGCGGCCGCGAAGTGCATCACGGCGGTGACCTTGTGTTCGGCGAAGGCGCGCGCCAGCGCCGCGCCATCGAGCAGATCGCCGGTCACGAGCGGGCCGGCGACGAAGTTGCGGTGACCTGTCGAGAGATTGTCATAAACGACGGGCTGATAGCCGGCGGCGATCAGTGCGCGGCAGGCATGCGAGCCAATATAGCCTGCGCCTCCTGTGACGAGGACAGTCGGTCGATCGGTCATGTCGTATGCTACTCTTCTCTCAGCGATTGAAGGGCCGTTTGCGGCTGAAGAGAAGATAGAGCGCGCGGGGGTTGGTGGTCAAATAGCGCCAGAACAGGCGGCGTGGCTCGAGCCATGTGCGCCAGGCCCATTCGAGTCCGAATTTCTGCATCCATTGCGGCGCGCGGGACCGGCTTCCCGACAAAAAGTTGAATAGCCCGCCGGATGTCTTGATAACGCCAACATTGGTGAGCAGCGGCGTGAACTCCTCGACGAATGCCTGCTCGCTGGGCACGCCTAGCGCGACCCAGAGATAATCGGGTGCGAGTGCGTTGATCTCCTCGACCTTCGCGCGCAGAGCTTCCCCGCGCAAATAGCCGTGGCTGCGCCCGATGATCTTCAAGTTGGGATACAGATTGCGGACGTTCGCGACCGCGGCGGCGTTCTCCGCCTCGCTGGCGCCGAACATGTAGAAGGTGCGGCCGACCGCTTCGGCCTTGTGCGCGACGACATGGAAGAGGTCGGTGGTCGCGACACGCTCGGGCAGCGGGAACCAGGATTGCAGTTTCGAGGCCGCCACCAGCGGCTGGCCATCGGCGTTGATCAGATCGGCGATGCGGAACAGGCGTTCGGTCTGCGGCTCGGTCGAGCAGCGCGCCAGGACCTCGCCGTTGGCCGAGGTCAGGTACAGCGGACGCCCGATACGACGCTGCGGATCGGTCGCCTCGATCATGAAATCGGCGGTGGCTTCCAGGTCGAGCGCGGCCATGCGAAGGCCGCCGACGGTGATCCGCGGCACGTCGGCGGTTGCGGCCCGTCCCTCCAGATTGACGCGGCGCTCAAGCATATTGTCTGCCTCGCTGGCGCGCTTGGGTTGCGGGGGTGAGCTCGTCGAGCACGACGCCGACGAGCTTGCTCTCGGCGCGGCCGAGCGTGCTCAGGATCTCTTCCAGGCCATCGTTGATGTCCATGCTGGTCGGCAGCACCGCCACCAGCCCATCGACCCCGTCCAGCAGCTTGCGGCCGCCGGCCGCGAGCGGCGTCACGGGACCGTCGAGCACCACGAGGTCGTAGCCGCCGGCGGAGCGCGCCTGCGCGATCGCCTTGCGGATGGCTTCGGCTGCCTTGCCGGCATCGGCTTCGGCGGCGGGCAGCACCGAGATGCCGTTCACCGTCTTGATCTCGCGCGCGGTCTTGCTGCCGTTCGAGAGCCAGCCGAGCCTGCTCGGCTCGCTTTTGCCGTTACGGTTGACCTTGTTCGAGAGCGAATGCGCCAGATGGTCGGCGTCGATCATCAGCACGCGGGTGCCGTCGCGCGCGGCTGCGAGCGCGAAATTCAGCGCGGTCACGCTGCGTCCGGTGGTCTCGCCGGGACCGAGCAACGCGATCACCGGCAGCGCCTTGCCGCCGGAGCGCCGGGCCACCGCCGCGCGCATGTCGCGCCAGGCGTTGAGCAGGCTCGTCAGGGGGAAGCCGGGACGCAGCGTCGGCCAGCCCAGCCGCGTCAGGTCGACGCCGCCGCCGGTGGCGAGAATGGCACCGAGCGTATGGATGACGTCGGCTTCCTGGAGGCGCGCGATCAGCGGCTTTTCGATCAGGGGTCTTTCGATCATTGAAGGTTGCAGCGGTGGTGCGGCAACTTCCGGCGGAGCCTGCGCGACCTCCGGAGCTCGCGCAGCCTGCTGCGGCTGCGCAATCTCGCTGGCCCGCGGCGGCTCTGGAGCTTGCGGCGCCGGTGTACGCTCACGGCGAGCGGGTGCAGGTGCTGGCGCGCCGGCGAACTGCAGCTCGGCCGCGGCGAACCAGCCCGATGCAGCGATGGCGCCGAAGACGAAGCCGATGATGGCGAACAGGCTCATGGCCGGCGGGAACGAACGCCGCTGCGGCACCGTGGCCTCACCGATGACGCGGGCGGCCGAGGTGTTCAGGCTCTCCTGCTCCTCGGTTTCGCGCGAGCGCTTGAGGAAGGATTGATAGACATCGCGACTGGCATCGGCCTCGCGCTCGAGCTCGCGCAGGCGCACGGCGGCCTGGCTGAGCTGCACACTCTGCCGCTTCTGCGCTTCCAGCGCCCGGTTCAGCGAGGCCTCGTAATCCCGCGCCCGCGTCAAATCATTCTTGGCCGACTGGGCGAAGCGGTCGATCTCCTCGCCGATGGTGCGCTTGAGATCCTCGACCTGCTTCTCGGTCTGGCGCAGCGCCGGATGGCGCGGGCCGAGCTCGCCGGCCTGCTCCGCATATTTCTTGCGGGCCTCGGCATATTGGGCGCGCAGGTTGGCGATGGTCGGCGATTGCAGCGCTTCGGGAATTGCGCCGGCATCCGCCGCCGTGCGCCGGCTCGTCTCGATCTGGTCGAGCCGGGCCTGCGCATCCATCGTCGCGGCGCGCGCGGCGGACAGCCGCTGGTTGCTCGCGGAGAGCTGCTGGTCGCTGATCAATGCGTCCTGGGTGCCGACGAAATTGTTCTGCGCCTTGTAGGTCGCAAGCGCGGTCTCGGCATTGCGCAGCCGCTCGCGCAGCTCCTTTAGCCGGCTGGAGAGGTCGCTGGTCGCGCGGCGTGCGGCCGAGGCCTGCGAGTTGCGGGACTCCGCGAGGTAGGCGTTGGTCAGCGTGTTGGCGAGCATCGCCGCCTTTGCCGGATCGGTCGACCAGACCTCGATGTCGACGATGAAGCTCTTCTCGGTCTTGCGGATGGTGATGTGCCGATTCAGCGCGTCGAGCGCCGCGAGCTGAACTTCCTTCGTCTCGGCGGCGGAGGGCGCGCGGGGCTGAAGGCCGATCAGGCCGAGCAGCGACGACGTCAGGCTCCTGCCGTCGCCGCCGCCGAATTCGGGATCCTTGTCGAGACCCGCCTGCTGGATCACCTGGAGCAGCACGCTGTTGGAGGTGATCAGGCGCGCCTGGCTCTCCACCACCATGGACATGCCGGTGACGTCCTGCGCGCGAGGCGTGAGCTCGCGATCGACGAGCTGGAGTTCGCGCGGGTCGACATAGAGCTGGGCGGTGGCGGTGTAGCGCGGCGTCAGGCTTTTGCCGACCGTGACCGCGAGCATCGCGCCGAGCAGGGCAGCGGCCGCAATTGCGATCTTCCGCCGCCAAAGCAGGTCGACCAGCTCCAGCGCACTGTAGCCGGCCTGAGGCTTCTGTTGCGGAGCCTCCGGTCGGGCCCGATCGATCGGCTGGTTATAGTCCAGCATGGTCCCCAGCTTTCATTCCAACGGCCGCGGGCTGAGGGGCTACTCTTCGCTTTACGCCACGCACCCGGGATATAGGTGCCCAATCAACGCAACAGGGAAAATTAACCATACTCATTGAGGGACTATTCACCGAAATGGCAAACAAAGCGTTTAAGCGCATGCCGCCACCTGGCGAGTCGCAGTGACGCCGAGGTCCCTCAGAGATTAACGGTTCGTTACCGCGCGCAACGAGGCCGCGAGGCTCCGCTCTTGCCGCAACGGACTGCGCGCGCATGGTCGTCAGGTTTTCCGCAGGATGACGTGATAATCACCGCGGCGGACGTCGGTCCCGCGCGGGAGCACGGCGTTGAGCACGGCGGCGCTGGCATCGACGAGCGCCGCGAACAGCGGCTTGCGCCGGCGCATCTCGGGATAACGCGGACTCTCGACCTCTCGGCGGTAGATCATCTCGAGCCCATTGGCGGCTGCGAACGCTTCCAGTCGCGGCAGCGTCACCAGCGGATGGAAGAAGGTGGGGAACGGCGGCTCGCCGGGCAGGCCGGCGTCCTTGATGCCGCGGATGTGCCGGTAGAACCAGACGTGGAACCAGTGCGGCGAATATTTGGTGACGACGCCGGACAGCGAGCGCGGATTGGGCGCGCCGACCAGGATCATCCCGCCGCGCTTGAGCGAATCGCGGAAGTTCAGGAGTGCGGCGTCGACATGGGGCAGATGCTCTATCACGTTGTAGCAGATCACGAGATCGAAGGTTTGGCTTGCAAAGCTGTAGGTCTGCACGTCGCCGAGGATGGCCTCGTCCGCGTATGTGTTGTTGCGGACCTGGTCCTCGTCGATGTCGACGACGGTGACCTTGCTGCGGCTCAGCAATTCCGGCGGCAGAACGCTGCACGAGCCGCCGCCGGCTTCATAGACGGCGAGCCGGCCCTGTGGCAGCTCGCGACGCAGCACGTCGTGAACGGCGAACAGGCTGTCGCGGGCTTCGCCGGGGACCAGATCATGCAGCGCCTGGGCGTGTGCGGTGGTCGCGGGCGCGTCGATCGCCGTGGCTGTCGCGAAATCGATCGTGGCAGGCTTGTTCATATTTCTGACCGCGCTTGTTTCTATTCAAATTTACAGGAAAACGCTCGCATGCCCGAAGAGCAAATCCGATGCCGCCCCGGTTCACCGGTCGCGGTGCTTACGGACGGGTTAATGCGCATCGTCGTTAACTACAGCATCCTCCAAGTTGGCCCGCTCGCGGCGTAGTGGACTGCGAATTGCACTATCATGCTCGCGAGGATTTGCGGAAGAAACGCCCGAAAGCGGTTAAGTGCATGTATGCGAGCTGATCTGCAACTGCTGCCGTCCTAATGCTTCCAGGCCGGCCGCTCATTTGGGACGCATCTGTCCCGCGGTGATGTGCCGTCACAGAACAACGCGGACCGCGGTTGACGCAGGGCTTTTTCAATAAATCTCGGACATCTAGAACGTCATGACGCTGATCCCGACAGACCTGTCTGCCAGCCGGATATCGGATGCCGTGCGCGATCCCAACCGGGAAATCGTCGCGAGCTCCCGCGTCATCGACCTGTCGGTCGGCATCGTCGTCTGCATCCCCTGCTTCCGCCGCCCGCAGCATCTGCGGCTGACGCTGGACTCGCTCGTGAGCCAGCGTACCCCGCGTTCCTTTGCCGTCGTCATGGTCGAGAACGACGCTGCAAAGCGCGAGAGCGCGCCGGTCGCTGCGGAGTATCTTGCCGACGGCAGGCTCCAGGGCATCTGCCTCGTCGAGCAGCGGCAGGGCAATTGCCAGGCGATCAACGCCGCGTTCGAAACGGCGCAGGCGCTGTTTCCCGCCGCGACCCGCTTCCTGATGATCGACGACGACGAGATCGCGTCGAGCGACTGGCTCGAGCTGATGGTCCGCACCGCGGAGGCGACCGGCGCCGACATCGTCGGCGGCCCGGTGCTGCCGGTCTTCGCCGACGACAGCAAGCCGTGGCTCGCGCGTCATCCCGCCTTCTGCCCGGCCTATGATTACAGCGGCGCGGTGCCGCTGATCTATGGCTGCGGCAATTGCCTGATCACCCGCGCCGCGTTCGAGCGATTCGAGAAGCCCGCGTTCGATCTGCGCTTCAACTTCCTCGGCGGCGGCGATTGCGATTTCTTCGTGCGGTGCCGCGACGCCGGCATGCTGTTTCATTGGACGGCGGAGGCGGTGATCACCGAGAGCGTGCCGCAGAACCGCACCAGACTCAGTTGGATCGCCAAACGGGCCTTGCGAATCGGCGCGATCAATTATCGGGTGCAGTACAAGGCCGCGCAGGGCGTGGCGGCGCGGGCGCGGGTGTTCGCGCAGATGCTCGGTCGGCTGCCGCTGTCGCTGCTGCGTGCGGCGCGTCTGCTGGCGACGTCGAAGGCGGTGGTCGCCATGCATCCTGCGCTGGTCGCGTTCGGCTCCATGCTGGCGGCATTCGGCATCGAGCCGAAGCCCTATGAAGCCTCGAAGATCGTATCCTGACGCTGCAGAGAAGGGCTAGATGCCGAAGCGGGCGAGAGCTGTCCTGGCCGCGGCGCCCGGCAGCGCCTTGAGTGAGCGCCGGCCCACCATCGCGAGATAGCCGAGGGCGTCACGATACCGGCCGAAGCGGACCGCTTGCATCGCCGAATAGGTGACGAGGTGAATCTCCGCGGCAAGGCGCAGCCCGGCTGCCGTGCCTGCGGGCAGTCTCGCCAGGATCAGGCCGTCGTCGAAGACACGCGCGATCGCGGGAAAGAAATCCGTCGGCGTCCGCACCGCCGCGTTCATGGTGTTGGCGGTGTGCAGGCGGTAGTCGAGCAGCAGCTTCGGTGCGAACTCGAACTCGCCGATTGCGGCAAGGCGGCACCAGCAATGCCAGTCCTCGCAATATCTCAGCGAGGTATCGAAGCCGCCGACGGCGCGGAAGGCCTCGGCGCGTGCGAGCGCGATGCCGCCATTCACGATGAAATTGCCGGCTGCGAGTCGCGCCAGCACGTCGCCCGAGGGCTTGCGGCGTCCTTTCAGCAGGTCGCGCCGGCCGATCTGCCGTCCCTCGTTGTCGATCGTGTTGTAGTCGCCATAGACGAGGACCGCGCGCGGCGCGCCGCGGGCTGCCGCGAGCAGGGCCGCCACCGCGCCGGGGCGCAGGCGGTCGTCGGCGTCGAGGAAAAGCAGCCACTCGCCGCTCGCATGCCGCGCCCCGAGATTGCGCGCGGCCGACACCCCGGCGGCGTCGTTGCGCATCAGGTGCAGCCGCGGGTCACGGATGGCGCGAACGATCGCGACGGTCTCGTCGGTCGAGCCGTCGTCCACGACGATCACCTCGCCCACCTCGTCCTGTGCGAGCGCGCTGGCGAGCGTTTCGCCGATATAGGCCGCAACGTTCTTGGCGGGAATGACCACGGACACCGCCGTTGTCGAGCCGACCTGCAGCGGCAGACGCGCCGGCGTCGCGGCGCGAGAGGAGGTCGGCAATTCGAGAATGTCTTCGGCGGTGATCAAGCGGCGGCTCGTCTTTAATGAACTGTTAACCGGGTCGCATTCTGGCGAGCTGGTGGAACCAGCGATCGAAACCTCGCGGCGGATGATACTCGCATTGCCGGGAAATCGTTGCGGACAAGGCCTGCACGGCGCCGGTTTCCTCGAGTAACGTTAAGCCGGCGGCATCGAGCCTGCAGAAATGTCGACGGGGCGCGACAGAGCTGCTCGGCCGCAGAGCTGCGTGCTGGTTGACGGTTGGTTAATGGGGATGAGGTACGACGTGAGGCTTCCGCCGGCTTCACCCCCTGCCTTGAGCCATGGATCGCAGCGCCGCTGACACCACTGACGTCGAGGCTCCATCGCTCGCCAGCCTCCTGCGCGACGGCCTTGCCGGGCTGAATGCCGCGCGGGCGGCGCGCTGTCTCGTCGCGATTGCGGCCCTGCTTCTCATCCTGGTGACGCTCGATCCGTTTCCCGACCTGCGCAGCGAGGACGCGGCCACCGCCGTCGGCGGACGCATGGCACTCACCTACGTTGCCTGGGGGCTTCTGGCTGCGGTTGCGGTGCTGCTCGTCGCGGTCACGGATGCGCCCGCGCTGAGGAGCCTGGTGAGGCCGCTGCATGTGTGTCTCGTCGCCTGGCTGATGATCAACATCGTCTTCTCCGAGAGCCGCGGCGTCTCGATGCAGCGTTTCGTGCTCGCGGCCAGCGTGACGGCGCTCGCCGTTCTGCTGCCGCTCTTGCCGCCGACGCAGCGCAGCTTCAATGTGTGCCTCGGCACCGTCGCACTCGCGCTGCTTGCACTGTGCTACCTCGGCGTCGTTCTCGCCCCGCAATATTCGATCCACACCGCGCTCGACGTCACCGAGCCGCAGCTCGCCGGCGACTGGCGCGGCAGCTTCGGCCACAAGAACGTCGCTTCGCCGGTGATGACCGTGCTGGTTTATGTCGGCATCTACCTGTCCGCCGTCGGGTCGTTCGTGATGGGGCCGGCGATCGCCGCGCTCGCCGGCATCTTCCTGATCTTCACCGGCGGCAAGACCTCCTCGGTGTTGTGCCTTGCGATCTACGCGCTGGCCGCGCTGGTCTATGTCACGCGCAGCCTGTGGCTCAAGCGGCTCATCTGCTTCGTGCCGCTGATCGCGATGAACCTGCTGACGGTGGGCAGCGTGCTCAGCCCGTCGCTCGGGGCGATGACGCGGCTGCTTCCGCTCGATCCCACCTTCACCGGCCGTTCCGCCATCTGGGAGTTCGCGCTCGCGGCGGCCGCCGAAAAGCCGGTCATTGGCCACGGCTACGCGGCCTTCTGGGACGACGTCACCGCGCGGCAGACCGCCCAGGGCGCCGAGTGGGCGACGTCAGCGGCACACAGCCACAACTCCTATCTCGACCTCGCGGTCACGATCGGCCTGCCGGGGCTGGCGCTGGTGATCCTGGTCTTCGTGCTCGCGCCGCTCCACAATTTCCAGACGGCCCAGGCTCACAATCGCAGCGGTGCACTGGCAAGGCTGTTCCTGACTGTCTGGCTGTTCGGCCTTTACTACGGCGCCACCGAGACCTTCCTGCTCGAACGGCAGAATCCGATCTGGTTCATGTTCGCCTTGGCGGTGGCGGGCCTGCACTTTCTCGCCAGGTTCCAGTGCGTCGACCAGACGGAACCCCAACACTGACAGCTTGTCGCAGTCGCGGAACTGTGGTGGCACCGGCTTAACGATAAGCCGCAACGTCGCTTGTAGCCTGCGACAAAACATAATCTATCTCGAAACACTCAGTAATCATATGTCCCGGGGATGACGTTTCTCAGCGTCGAGCAGCCAGATGGTCTCGTGTCCAGCACGTCGGGAATCGCGGTCGATTTCCTGCGTGAGTGGCGGCAGGCTGCATCGCGCCTGAATGCCGGCCATCGCACGGCTTTCCAGCATGATTACTGGCTCGGCGCCTGGTACGAAGCGTTTGCCAAGGCCGAGCCGCTGATCGCCGTGATCTCCGATGCCGCGACGGGGAAGGACATCGCGCTCGTGCCGATGATCAGTCATGTCAGGCGCGGTATCCGCATCGTCGAGTTCGCCGACCTTGGCGTCTCCGACAACAACGCGCCCATCCTGGCGCTTGATGCGGCGCTGGATCCGGCAGCGATGGATGCAATCGGCAAGGCCCTGGTCGAATCGTTGCGCGCCTTGCCCGACCGCTTCGACCTGCTGCGCCTGAAGAAGATGCCGGCGCAGGTCGGCGGCAAGCCGAACCCGCTGGTGTCGCTCGGCCGCGCCGGATCGTGCTCGGTCAACGGCAATCTCGTGCTCATGGGCGACGACTATGAGGACTATCGGGCCTCGATCAAGCGCATGCAGATGCCGCGCTGCTGGCGCGTCTTCAGCCGTCACGCCGGTGCGCGGTTCGAGATTGCCACGGACCCCGCGCGGACGCGCGAGCTGCTGGATGTGATGGACGTCCAGCAGCAGGCACGGATGCGCAAGCTCGGCTCGCGCTTCGTTCTCAACGACGACACCCATGCCCGCTTCTATCGCGAGGTTGCTCGCCAGGGTGTCGCAGAAGGCTATGCCGTCATCTCGGCACTGGTATGCGACGCAGCCATCGTCGCCACCACGCTCGGCGTGAGATACGGAGCGACCTATTTCCTGCTGCGCATCAGCCACGCAGGCGATTCCTGGTCGAGCTGCTCGCCCGGACTGCTGGTGGCCGAACGCACCATGGCGGCGCTGCATGCTCAGGGCGTGCGCCGCTTCGATCTCAGCATCGGCAATCAGGATTACAAGCGCCGGCTTGGCGCCGAGCAGGTGCCGCTGACCGATGCCAGCGTCGCGCTGTCCTGGCGCGGGCTGCCTCTTGCCTGGCGCGACCACGCCGCCCAGGGCCTGCGTCGTCACCCCAGGCTCGCCGCTCTTGCGGCGCGGGCGATGGACAAGGGCGGACGCTGAAACCGGACAATAACTCCGGGTTGCATGACCATTGGATTGTCGCAGACGTTGTGTTATCCTCGCCCTCATTTCCCGGAGGCGACATGGAAGATCGTTCGGCCAAATATCGCGCGTTCTACGCGCGGTTGATCTGTGCGGCGGCGAAAGCCACGGATCCGCGTCTCGAGGAGGCCTTTCGGACCGTCAGGCGCGAGCCTTTCGTCGGGCCCGGGCCGTGGTCGATCTGTTTCGGCGGTCATCCTTACGTGGTAACGCCCGATGATGATCCGGCCTTTCTCTATCAGAACGCGCTGCTCGCGCTGGATCCGGTCCGTGGCCTCAATATCGGCATGCCCAGTGCACACGCTTATTGGCTCACCGGCTGCGCCGTCAGGGAGGGCGAGACCGTGATCCAGATCGGCGCGGGCAGCGGCTATTACACCGCGATCCTCGCGCATCTCGTCGGACCCCGCGGCCGCGTCCACGCCTATGAGATCGACGAGCGCCTGGCGGGACTTGCGCGCGAAAATCTAGAGGATGTCGCCCATGCGGATGTGCGCGACCGTTCGGGTATCGCCTCCGATCTGCCGGCTGCCGACGTGATCTATGTCTGCGCGGGCGCGGCGCAGCCGGCCGCGGAATGGCTCGAGGCGCTGCGACCCGGCGGGCGGCTGGTGTTTCCGCTGGCGCCCGAAGGCACGCCCGGCGGCATGTTGATGATTACCCGCCCGGATGACGGCGCGATCTGGCCGGCGAAATTCCTCAGCCGCGCCCAGTTCATCGGCTGTGCGGGATTGCAGAATGCGGATGCCGCCCGTCGATTGGCAGATGCGTTCGCGACAGGATGGGAGGGCGTGCAGTCGCTGCGGCGAGAGGGCGCTCCCGACGAGACCTGCTGGTTTGCCGGCGAGGGCTGGTGGCTGTCGACGGCGCCGCCCCCCATGAGGACAGAGCTAGTCCAGCCTCACGCCGGCATCACGCAAGTGTAACGGCGATTGCCGTCTCACGATCCCGTGCACCCGGCGCAGTGAAGCCGGCCGCGCGAAGCGCGGAACAGGCTGCGGCAATACCATCGCCGCGCCAACGCCTGTGCGGGCTTGCGGATCATCTGCGCGATCAACAAGAGTTCGAAAGCCATTCGTCTCGCTTCGGGTCAAATATCCTGCTCATGCATATGGGGCGGCAGTCCCGAAGGAGAATGCCGCCCGTGTCGCATCAGCCATGCAGCTTTTTGGCCGTCTCCGCGATCTGCCGGCCCTGATAGCGCGCGCCGGCGAGCTCGTTGGCGCTGGGCTGGCGGCTGCCGTCGCCGCCGGTGATCGTGGTGGCGCCGTAGGGCGCGCCGCCCGTGACCTCGTCGAGCTTCATCTGGCCGGCAAAGCCGTAGTTCATGCCCACCACGACCATGCCGAAATGCAGCAAGTTGGTGATGATCGAGAACAGCGTCGTCTCTTGGCCCCCATGCTGGGTCGCGCTGGAGGTGAAGGCGCCGCCGACCTTGCCGTGCAGCGCGCCCTTCGCCCATAGCCCGCCGGCCTGGTCCAAGAAGTTCGCCATCTGCGAGGCCATCCGGCCGAAGCGGGTGCCGGTACCGACGATGATCGCGTCGTAATTGGCGATATCCTCGATCTTGGCAACGGGCGCGGCCTGGTCGAGCTTGTAGTGGGAGGCTTTCGCGACCTCGGCCGGCACCAGCTCCGGCACGCGCTTGATGTCGACGGTGGCGCCCGCCTCGCGCGCGCCTTCGGCGACGGCATTGGCCATCGCCTCGATGTGGCCATAGGCGGAATAATAGAGGACGAGAACTTTGGTCATGGTGGTCTCCGTTGGGATTGGTGAGATGATCGGTCGTTTGAATCGTCAAGCCGCGTCGACGAGCACGAGCTCGGAGTCTTCGAGCGCCGTGATCTTCAGCCGGTCCTCGTCGCGGATCGCCGCGCCGTCGCGGGCGTTGACGCGCACGCCGTTGATCTCGACGGCACCCGCCGCGGGCACGAGGTAGAGATGCCGCGACTTCTGCGGCGCGTACTCGGCGCTCTCGCCCGCCTTCAGCGTGGTGGCGAGCACCCGCGCATCGGCGCGGATCGGCAATGCGTCCGTGTCATTCTCGAAGCCGCTCGCGATGGTGACGAGCTTGCCGGAGCGGTCGGCCTTGGGGAAAGGCTTCGAGCCCCAGGTCGGCTGTCCGCCGCGTTGCGTCGGCTCGATCCAGATCTGGAAGATCCGCGTCTGGGTCGGCTCGAGATTGTACTCGGAGTGGCGGATGCCGCTGCCGGCGCTCATCACCTGGACGTCGCCCGCTTCAGTGCGGCCCTCGTTGCCGAGGCTGTCCTGGTGCGTGATCGCGCCCTCGCGCACATAGGTGATGATCTCCATGTTGGCGTGGGGGTGGGCGGGAAAGCCGGTGTTCGGCGCGATCTCGTCATCGTTCCACACCCGCAAGGCGCCATGACCCATGTTGTTCGGGTCGTAATGGCTTGCGAATGAGAAGTGATGCTTGGCCTTGAGCCAGCCATGGTCGGCGCCGCCGAGCTTTGCGAAAGGTCTGAGTTCGATCATTTGCGTACTTCCTTGGGTTGGACGGGTGACGCCTTGTTCAGGCGCCAAACCCGCCGTCGATGTTGAGCACGGTGCCGGTGACGAAGGAGGCTTCCGGGCTTGCGAGGAAGACCACGCCGGCCGCGATCTCTTCCGCAGTGCCGAAGCGTTGCAGAGCGTGCTGCTTGCGCTGTGCGTCGGCGAATTCGCGGTCGTCGTCCGGGTTCATGTCCGTATTGATCGAACCCGGCTGCAGCACGTTGACCGTGATGCCGCGCGGTCCGAGGTCGCGGGAAGCGCCCTTGGTGTAGCCGACGATCGCAGCCTTGGTTGCCGCGTAGTCCGCGAGGCCGGGGAACGAGGCGCGCGTGGCAATACCGGAGCCGATCGTAACGATGCGGCCGCCTTCACCCATCAGCTTCGAGGCCGCACGGATCGCGGCGACCACGCCGTGCACGTTGATGTCTTCCTGGCGTGCAAGTGCGGCGGTGTCGGTCGAAGGATCGTCGATCAGTCCACCGACGGCGACGCCGGCATTGTTGACGAGGATGTCCAACCGGCCGAAATCGTTGCCGACGCTCCTGACCAGTTGATCGACCTCCTTGGCCGAGGCTTGATCGGCCTTGTAGGCACGGGCCTTGACACCGCGGGCCTTCAATTCCGCGACGACGGCTTCCGCCTTGTCCGGCGAAGCGACATAGCTGATGGCGACATCCGCGCCCTGATCGGCGAGAGCGCGTGCGGATGCCGCGCCGATGCCGCGCGAGCCGCCGGTGACGAGGGCAACCTTGCCTGAGAGCTTCTTGGTCATTGGATTTCTCCATTCCGTGGATTTGCGATTGGCCTTGGATAAGCCTCGGCCTGTGGTATAGAAATAGAAACTGTTGAAACGCATTGTTTCCTGAAATTCACCGAGACGGGTTGATCGATGGCAAAACTCCCCGATTTCGAGGCGCTCGCAATCTTCGCAAAAGTCGTGGAGTTACGGTCGTTTGCGGGGGCCGCGAGCGAGCTGACGATGTCCAAGGCGACGGTGTCGAAAGCCGTGACCCGGCTGGAGGAGCGGCTCGGCGCCCGCCTGTTCAACCGCACCTCGCGCCGGCTCGCGTTGACCGATGCCGGCCACAAGCTCGCCGACCGGGCGACGCGCCTGCTTGCCGATGGCGAGGCGGCCGAGAACGAGGCGCTCGCGCAATCGGTCGCACCGCGAGGCCTGGTGCGGCTCGCCGTGCCCATGACGTTCGGCATCAAGGCGGTGGCGCCGCTGCTGCCGGAGTTCTTCAAGGCCTATCCGGAAGTCTCGGTCGATCTGCACTTAAGCGATGCGACCGTGGATCTGATCGGCGAAGGGTTCGACATGGCGGTGCGGATCGCGCGGCTGCCGGACTCCTCGCTGATCGCCCGCCGGCTCTTCACCATGCCGCGCTTCACGGTGGCGGCGCCGTCCTATCTGAAGCGTCACGGCCGGCCGACGCATCCGATGCATCTCGCCGAGCACAGATGCTTCAGCTACGCCTACATGTCGACGCCCAACATCTGGCATTACACCAATTCGGCCGGCGAGCAGGCCAGCGTGCGTCCGGGCGGCCCGCTCCGCGTCAACAACGGCGAAGCCGTGATGCCGTCATTGATCGCCGGCCTCGGCATCGCCGAGCTGCCCGAATTCATCGTCGGCGAGGCCATTTCGTCCGGCGCCGTCGAAGTGATCCTGAAGGACTGGAAGCAGGCCGAAGGCGCCGTGCACCTGGTGACGCCACCCGGCGGCCCGCGTCCCGCACGCGTCGAAGCGCTCGGCGATTTCCTCGCCGCCAACCTGCCCGGCACCTGCAAGCGGCGGCCGCGCGGGAAGGTGAAGGGAGCGTAGGGAGAGCGGTCCCGACTATCTCGTCATTGCGAGCGCGGCGAAGCAAATCCAGAGTGTCACCGCCGAGGGAATTCTGGATGGCTTGGTCGCAAGGGATCCTCGCAATGACGGCGTGTGGCTACGACACCTGCACGCCGTTGATCGCGACGATGCGGAGATTCGGCTTCAGCGTTCCCTCCAATCGCGTCTTCAACTCGTGGACACGCGGGTCGGTCGAGTGGGCCGCGCAAACCGCGTATTGATGGACGGACTTCGCCAGGGCCTGCCGCGCTTCCGGTGTTCGCGTCGCGTCCGGTTCCGAAAGCCGCAAGACGATCGCGGCGAGATTGACCAGCATCTCGTCCAGGGCGACGTCGATAGTCCCAAGATTGCACATCACTCCCTCCCGGCAAGGGCAACCCGCAGGTCCGCCGATGCGTTCCGCACCCGGTCGGACATGGTTAATGCCTGGTTAACGGCTTGTTATTGCCGGTCGCCACGCTAGGCTGGCCGGAGAAACAAAGAAAATCTGGGGAGGCACATGGATCGACGCGATCTCTTGCGCGCCGTTGCGGCATTGCCGCTGTTGCGGGCTGCTGTACCGGACAGGGCCCTCGCGCAAGCCTATCCGGTGCGCAACATCACCATGATCGTGCCGTTTCCGGCCGGCGGCCAGGCCGATCTCGCGGCGCGCCCCGTAGCGATGGCGCTGGAGCGGATCCTCGGCAAGCCCGTCATCGTCGACAATCGCGCCGGCGGCGGCGGCGGATCGGTCGGCAATGCCGCCGCGGCACGCGCCGAGCCCGACGGCTACACGCTGCTGATGACGCTGTCCTCGCTCGCGGTGCTGCCGGAGGCCGACCGGCTGTTCGATCGTCCCGTTGCCTACGAGGTCTCGCAGTTCATGCCGATCGCGCGCGTGCTGGCCGATCCGACGCTACTCGCGGTGCCGGCCTCGGCACCGTGGAAGACAGCGCAGGATTTCATCGAGGATGCGAAGAAGCGGCCGGGCCAGATCACCTACGGCTCGTCCGGCCCCTACGGTACGCTGCATGTGGCGATGGAAATGTTCGCAAACAGCGCTGGCATCAAGCTGCTGCACGTGCCGTTCCGCGGCGCCGGTCCTGCGCTCACCGCGTTGCTCGGCGGCACCGTGCAGGCGATCGCGGCCGCGCCCGGCACGCTGAAGCCGCAGGTCGACGACGGCAAGCTGCGCGTGCTCGGTAATTGCGGCGCGCAGCGCGTTGCGAGTTTCCCGGACGTGCCGACCTTCCAGGAGCTCGGTTACAAGGACGTCGAGATGTACATCTGGGCCGGCCTCTTTGCGCAGAGCTCTCTTCCCGCGCCGATCGTCAGCCGGCTGCGCGAGGCGATGGCGCAGGTGATGACGAGCCCCGACGTGCTCAAGGCATTCGAGACATCAGGCAGTCTCGTCGCCTATCAGGACGCGCCGGCCTTCTCCGAATTCGTGGCGGCCGACAGCGCGCGGCTGATCGCGGCGGTGAAGAAGATCGGCAAGGTGGAGTAGGTTCCGCATTGCCTTCACATTTTGTTGTTGGTTCAGAACCTGCCCGCGTCTCATTGTTTGATGAGAATTCGAGAGACTCGGGAAGGGATGGAACTATGCGAGCAGAGCGGATTGCGCTGAGTGTGGCGCTTGCGATCGGCGGCATCGTCGTCCACAGCGCTGCCTCCGCCCAGGAATATCGCGGAACCATGGAACAGCAGATGGCCTGCACACCGGATGTGTGGCGCCTGTGCGGCGACCAGATTCCGGACAGGAACCGTATTGTGGCTTGCTTGCAGCAGAACACGCCCCGCCTTTCGAGCGGTTGCCGCGCCGTGTTTCAGTCGAGCAACCAGGCGCAGCAGCCGGTGCCGCGCAACCGCGTCGCCCCGCCCCCGCGCTATAACAATGCGCCTCCGCCTCCGCCTTATTACGATGACGACGACTAGGCGGCTCTAGGATTTGTGCTCGCAGACATCGACCCATTCGGCCGCGGTCAACTCCGCCATGCGCTCGGGCGTGATGCGCACCGCGCTGTGGGTCGAGCCTGCGGCCGGCACCACCACGTCGAACGCTTTCAGCGACAGGTCGCAATAGACCGGCAGCGGCGCCTTCAGCCCGAACGGGCAGACGCCGCCGACCTCGTGGCCGGTGATGTCGGCGACTTCTTCCGGCCCCAGCATCTTCGGCTTGCCGCCGAACTGCGCCTTCACCTTCTTGTTGTCCATGCGCGAGGTGCCCGCGGCGACGATCAGGATCACGCGCTCGCCGATCCGCAACGACAGCGTCTTGGCGATCCGTCCAGGCTCGACCCCATAGGCTTCGGCCGCCAGCGCCACCGTCGCGGAGCTGATCGGGGATTCGATGACGGTGACGTCGGGGGCTTTCTCGGCGAAGAAGGCGCGAACAGATTCCAGGCTCATTCCAGTCTCTCGGGCGGGCGGCGGTACCTGCCCTAGATGATAGCTGGCAGCTCGGAGAGCGAGCGGACGCGGTGGTCCGGCGCAAAGCCGAGCTCGTCCATCTGGGTGCGGATCGCCTTGAACATTGTCAGCGGTGCCACGAGTTCGGTCTCGACGCAAGCCAGCGCCATCGCCTCGGGCGTCACCCGTTCGAGCCAGGCGACGTTCAGCCCAAACGACTTCGCGCCCGCCACGTCCCAGGGATTGGAGGACACGAACAGGACTTCGTCCGTCTTGGTGCCGAGCACCTCCCCGATCAGCTCATAGGCCGCCGGGCTCGGCTTGAAGATCTTCTTCGCATCGACGCTGATGGTGGCATCGAGCAGGCCGTCGAGCCCTGAGTTGCGCACCAGCCCGTCCAGCATGTCCGGACTGCCGTTGGAGAGGATGGCGAGTTTTCGCGGCCTCAAGGCTGCAAGCGCGCCTGTTGCATCCGGATAGAGATCGAGATGTAGATATTTTTCGATCACGCGCTCGAAGCCCTCGCTCTCGTAGGCGAGCCCGAGCATGCGCAGCGTATAGGCGAGCGAGTCGCGGGTGACCGCGTCAAAATCCCGGTAGCGCCGCATCAGCGAGCGCAGCCAGGTGTATTCGAGCTGCTTGATGCGCCAGACCTGAGTGATGATCTCGCCATAGCCCGGAAACGCATCCTCGGTGACGTCTGCGACCGACTGGATGTCGTAGAGCGTTCCGTAGGCGTCGAAGACGACGGCTTTGATGCTCATTGGCTCGCTCCTCCGTGATATTTGCAGCGCGCACCGACAATACCGAAGCGGCCCGGCGCGCGACAAGGTCGGACCTCTCTTCAAGAAATCGTCACCCCGTTGACCTCGCCTGGCAGATTGACACGCCAGGCGGCAGAGCGCTTAATTCACGGCACGGGGATTTGCGATCTCCCCGCGAGGCGACATGCCCAAGCATCGCGTCCTGGTCACCAAGGACGCTGCATGTCTCCTTTCATCTCGAACTCATCAGCGAAATTGTCCCGTCAATTGGTGCCGCCAGCGCGCCGACCCATCGTCGATGTCCGTATCGACGAGGGCCGCGCGCTCCATTTGCGCGCGCGACAGGACAGCGAGCACCAGCAGCTGGCGAGCACGCGGGGCACGTCGGGGACGATGATGACGTGGAGGATTCCGTGACCACGAATACCCGACCGCCGGGACTTCGTCAGGGGCGTGGGGCCTGCTGCGGCATCGACCGCAATACTCACGGGGACGCAAGCCCTTGCGCACGTCAATCAGCCAACAGGAGCCCTGCCAATGACACACCAGGCCAAGCCGATGCCGTTCGACCCGAAATCCATTGCCGGCATCTCGGAGAAGGTGCTCGTGAGCCACTACGAGAACAACTATGTCGGCGCCGTAAAACGACTCAACGCGATCGGAACGCAGCTTGCCGAGCTCGACTTCGCGAAAGCTCCGAACTTCGTCATCAATGGCCTGAAGCGCGAGGAACTCGTCGCGTCAAACTCGATGATCCTCCACGAAATCTATTTCGACGGGCTCGGTGGTGCCGGCAAGCCGAGCACGGCACTTGCCGACGCCATCGCGCGCGATTTCGGCAGCATGGAGCGGTGGCGCGCGGAGTTCTCCGCCATGGGCAAGGCCGAAGGCGGCGGCTCCGGCTGGGTGATACTTTCCTACTCGCCACGCGACAAGCGGCTGGTCAATCAATGGGCCGCCGACCACACGACCACGCTGGCCGCCGGACGCCCCGTGCTGGTGCTCGATATGTATGAGCACGCCTATCACATGGATTATGGCGCCGCTGCCGCGAAGTATGTCGACATCTACATGGAAGCGATCAAATGGGACAACGCTGCAACACTGTACGATCAATACAGGCGGGAAGCTTAGATGCAAAAAATGAGCGCAGCGCTCTCGGGGGCGGCGTTGTTCCTGTTGTTGGTGGGAGGAAACGCGATGGCAGAAACTGTGAACTTTGACAACGCAGCGGCCGGCGCAGCGCCCGAAGGCTGGACTCTGACGATGACGGGCCGTGGCCAGCCCAAATGGACGGTCGAAGTGGAGTTGACGGCGCCCAGCAAGCCGAACGTCCTCAAACAATCCGGTCAGGCGACGTTTCCAGTTGCGCTCAGGAACGGCATCAGCATCCTGGACGGGTTCGTCGAGGTCAAGTTCAAGGCGATCGCAGGCTCCGAGGATCGTGCGGCCGGTATTGTCTGGCGTGCAAAGGATGCCGACAATTACTATGTGGTACGGGCCAATGCGCTTGAAGACAATGTCGTGCTCTACAAGACGATCAAGGGTGTTCGCAGCGCGCTCGATATCGTCGGCCGGAAAGGCGGCTATGGCGTCAAGGTATCGGTGCCGTCGGGCCAATGGCATTCCCTGCGGTGCGAATTCGCGGGAAAGTTGTTCAAGGTAACGTATGACGGCAAGCCGATGTTCGAGGTCGAGGACCAATCGATCAAGGACGCCGGCATGATCGGCTTGTGGACCAAGGCCGACAGTGTCACCTTGTTCGACGACCTGACATACGGTGCGCTGAACTAGGCCAAAAGTCGGCGCCGGACCTGCTCACGTCGGAGAAGCCATGCTCGCTCGAACCCTGCTTGCGGCCACCGTCCCGTTGATGCTCGCGTACCCGGCAATGGCGCAGGAGCCGCTCGCGACCTACAAATCCCTGAGTCCCGAGCTGGCGCTTGACCTGGCCCGGGCATCGCTTGGCGATTGCCGATCGCGCGGGTACCAGGTCGCCGTCGCGGTCGTCGATCGTTTCGGGGGGACACAGGTGATCCTTCGCGACAGGTTCGCAGGCGCTCACACCGTTTCGACGGCTTCGGGCAAGGCGTGGACCGCAGCAACATTCAGGACCAGCACCACCGAACTGAATGCCGTCAGCCAACCTGGCATGATGCAGGCCGGTATCCGCAATCTCCCCGGCACGGTGATCATAGGTGGCGGATTGATTGTCGAAGCGGGCGGTTCGCTGGTCGGGGCCGTCGGTGTGTCCGGGGCGCCTGGCGGTGATGCTGACGAAGCCTGCGCCAGGGCCGGGATCGAGGCGATACGCGACAAGCTGGAGTTTTAGGGCTGCAGTTTTCGGGCCGGCTTGCCCGCCTCAGAGACGAAAAGCCGCCAGCGCCGCATCAGCGAGCGCAGCCAGGTGTATTCGAGCTGCTTGATGCGCCAGACCTGCGTGGTGATCTCGCCATCGCCCGGAAACGCATCCTCTCGGTGAGCGAACCGTAGGCATCGAAGACGACGGCTTCGATGGGCGGCTCGCAAGCAATTTGCACCTCTTTCAGACCGATACAGTTTTTCGATACGATGAGTTTGGCCTTAAAGTGAGAAACCGACGTCCGGGGTCGGCGCAGGCAGCCCGGGCGTAGCTCGGAAAGCCCGCGGCGATGGGAAGACTGATTGGCGAAGTTGCTTCGAAGGGGATCAGAGCGGCGCGACAACGGTTGGTGCTCTGTCGCCTGATGATCGACATCATGAGAACCGTGCACGGAGCCTATGCTCCTGCAAGTGAGCCTTTTGGTAGCCGCTTGGAAATCTTCTTCATTGGGTTGTGCGTAGCTCTTGGTCAGTTTGAAGACAGGCCATTTTCCGTCGCTAAGATTGCGGCGTACATGCGTGTGCCCCGCACGACAGTCCTGCACAGACTGGAACGCCTGCGAAGTTGGGGTCTCGTTCATCGACAGGACCGTCGCTATTACGTCGACGAAAAGGCGCTCAATTCTCTCCTGGGCATGCGAAGCTATCAGCGCATCAGGGGGCTGCTCGACAAGGCTGCCGAGGAATTGACCGTTTTGGACACTTTGCCGGATTGACCGCAGCGCTCGAATGTCCAATAGCGGATCGCTTGACTCAACTGATTGTGCGAAGCCGGCAAAGCTCAATGCTGGTGCGCAAATTCATCTCCGGTGACAGCAAAAAAAATCAGCCTTTGAAGGTGACCAACTCACCTCAGTACCTCCAGCGGCAGGTCCATTTTGCCTGCTTGGGGGAAAAGCCGGATGCGCAACCAAATTACCATCCCGAGGTTGGCTGTCGGCGAACTGTCGGAGCTGAAAGGCCAGGGCCGCGACCTGCGAATAGATGCCTGTCGGGGCGTCGCGCTGTGGTGCATCTTTCTTGACCATGTTCCCAACAACATCGGAAGTTGGCTGACGCTACGGAACTACGGCTTCAGCGATGCCGCCGAAGCATTCATGTTCATTTCCGGCGTAACCTGCGCGATGGCCTACGGCAAGGCATGGCGCCGCGAGGGCTGGACCGGAGTGATCATCCGGACGGTGCGGCGAAGCTGGGACATCTATGTCGCATTTCTGTTGCTCACGCTCGCTTGCGCCATCCTGGTTCACGTTGCAGGCGGAGGCCGCCTTGCTGACGAGAGCAATACGCGCATTCTACTGGACGATCCGGGCGCGACGCTCGCGCGCACGGCGATCCTGCAATACCGTCCGGTCAATACCGACGTGTTGCCGATCTTCGTGCTTTTTCATCTCTCGTTCGCGCCCTTGCTGTGGCTGCTGCTGCGTCTGCCGAACGTGACGCTTGGCGCCTCGCTGGCGCTCTATGCGCTGGTGCATATCTTCGGCTGGACCGTCACTGCATGGCCCAACGGCCACTGGGCCTTCAATCCGCTGGCCTGGCAGCTGCTGGTTGTACTTGGCGCCTGGTGGACGATCGCGGGCGAGAGAGTGCTGCCGTTTTTGATGTCACGCACAGCTCTTACAGTTTCAGTCTTGTATCTGCTGCTCAGCTTGATCGTCGCCTTGAGCTGGCACATCAGGCCCCTGGAAGCAGTAATTCCGCAGCTGCCGAAGCTGCACCCCTTGGACAAATCGAATCTCGATCCATTTAGACTGCTGCATTTTTTGGCCATGGCGGTCTTGGCGGCATGGTTCATGCCTCGCAAATGGCCAGGGCCGATGAGGCCGGTGATGCGCGGTGCGATCCTCTGTGGCCAGAACTCGCTACCAATCTATTGTCTCGGCGTCCTGCTGTCGTTCGCTGCCGATGTGGCGAAGCACGACATCTCGGACGGGCTTGCGATGCAGTTAGCCCTTAGTCTCGGTGGCATCGTGGCGATGATCGCGACTGCAACGCTGCTGAACTTGCTCGACATCAAATCCAGACAGCAACAACGATAATTTCAACGCTGCGATTAGGGAACGCCTATGAGAACGAAGCGCGTCGACATTGGCGAGATCACGACATTGCAGGTGCAGGGTCGGTTGGCAGCACCTCTCTGACGCCTGATTTAGGTGTTCGTCGATGGGGCCCGGCGCAGGTCTGGGGTCTCGTTCACCTCTCCCGCTCGCGGGAGAGGGGCGCGTCGCGGGCGATGCGAAGCATCGTTTCGCGCGACGGGTGAGGGCTTCCTCCTCTAGGGGATTGTCCCGTTGTTGAAACAGGCTCTCCCCGACCCGCTCCCGCAAGCGGGAGAGGGGTGGGACTCCGTTGGCAACCTGATCTCATTACGCTTTAGCCTAGATCCCCAGCAGCTTCCGCGCGTTCGCTTTCAGCACCTTCGGCCGGATCTCGTCGCGGATGTCGATCTTGGCGAAATCCGACAGCCAGCGGTCCGGCGTGATCACCGGCCAGTCCGAGCCGAACAGCATCTTGTCCTGCAGGATCGAGTTGATGTAGCGCACCAGGATCGGCGGGAAATATTTCGGCGACCAGCCGGAGAGATCGATGTAGACGTTCGGCTTGTGGGTCGCGACCGACAGCGCCTCCTCCTGCCAGGGGAAGGAGGGGTGGGCGAGGATGATCTTGAGGTCGGGGAAATCGGCCGCGACGTCGTCCATGTACATCGGGTTGGAATATTTCAGCCGCATGCCCATGCCGCCGGGCATGCCCGAGCCGACGCCGGTCTGGCCGGTGTGGAACAGCGCGATCGCGCCGCCATTGTTGATCTCTTCATAGAGCGGATAGGCCATGCGGTCGTTGGCGTAGAAGCCCTGCATGGTCGGATGGAATTTGAAGCCGCGCACGCCGTATTCCTCGATCAGCTTGCGCGCCTCGCGTGCCCCGAGCTTGCCTTTGTGCGGATCGATCGAGACGAACGGAATGAGGACGTCGAGATGCTCGGAGGCGACCTCCAGCATCTCGTAATTGTTGTAGCGGCGGAAGCCGGTCTCGCGCTCGGCATCGACAGGGAAGATCACCGCGGCGATGTTCTTGGAGCGGTAATAGGCCGCGGTCTCCGGCACGGTCGGCGGATGCTTGTTCGGCGACTTGAAGTATTCCGCCATCTGCGCCTGGAAGTCGTCATAGCCGTCGTCGGGATGGCAGCCGCAGGGCTCCTCGGCATGGGTGTGGATGTCGATGGCGACGACATCGTCGATATTGGGCAGCTTGAGCTTCGGCATTGGTTTCCTCCCGACGGGTTGCCGAATTGATTATATGATATAACGAATTTGGCAAGGCGTTGCTGGAAGCAAAACCGCAGGCCGCAAGAGTCGTTGCTGCGCCTGGCCTCTGATGAGGAAGATCGGGCCGATCCGGCCGCTTCTACTGTGCATGGGGTTGTTTTCGCGAAATTGCCGGTTCGGAACCGGGCGGTTAACATTGACATGACCTCCCGCCATGCCTTAAGAACCGCCCCGTCCCGGGCGGTCGGTCCGCCGGCGGGCAAGATCTCATTTTGCCACATTCGCGCGTGCCGAAACGGTAGTGCCGAACACGGCCTTTCGAACGTTCAGGATTCTGCCATGAAGGTCCGTAACTCGCTGAAATCGCTGCGCGGTCGCCATCGCGCCAACCGCCTGGTCCGCCGCAAGGGCCGGGTCTATGTGATCAACAAGGTGCAGCGCCGCTTCAAGGCTCGCCAGGGCTAAGCTTGCCCTCGCGCTTGCCTGTCGCGCGCCCCGCAAGACCACGGTCTCACACGAGTTTGACGCCGCCTTTGCTTTGCAAGGGCGGCTTTGCGCGTTTACACTTTCGCCATGGCAGTGAGATTCCGTTTCGCGCATACCCTGTGTCTGACCCTCGCGCTGGGAACCGCCGGGCTGGCTCCAGCCCTGGCGCAGCAGATTGAGCCGCCCGGCAAGCAGAAGAAACTGCCGGAGGCCCCGTCCAAGCTGCCCAAGGTCGACCGCAGCAAGAATCTCGATTTCCTGTTCGGCGCGTTGAAGGCGGCGCCCGACGAGGCCAGCGCCAAGCATGTCGAGGCGCGAATCTGGGCGATCTGGCTGCAGACCCCGAGCGACACCGCTTCGCTCTTGATGTCGCGGGCCAAGACCGCGGTCGACGCGCAAAAGATCGACGTCGCGATCAAGCTGCTGGATTCGGTGATCAAGCTCAGGCCCGATTACATCGAGGCCTGGAACCGGCGTGCCACGCTCTATTACATGCACAACGATTACGGCCGCTCGCTCGCCGACATCCGCGAGGTGCTGATCCGCGAGCCCCGCCATTTCGGCGCGCTCGCCGGCCTCGGTATGATCATGCAGGAGGTCGGGGACGAGAAGCGTGCGCTCGAGGCCTACCGCAAGGCACTCGCCGTCAATCCTCACCTCGAGAAGATTCCCGATCAGGTCAAGGCGCTGACCGAAAAGGTCGAAGGCCGCGACATCTAGCCTCGAACTCGATCAGTTGTTGAAGGAACGCAGCGTCTTCGGATTAACCAAGATCGCAGGCGCGGCGTTTCGAGGTCTATTGCCGGCGTCGCCACTGGCTTACCTGCATCGCAGGAGCACAGCCATGAAGCGCTTGATCTTTGCGGGTAGCTTGCTGCTCGCGTCGGGAACGATGAGTTTTGCCGACGGACTGTTCTGGGTGGTCGGCAATCGCGCCACCGGCAAATGCGACATCGTGACCAGCAATCCGATCATCATCGGCGATATCTGGTTCGGCGACGGTCCCTACAAGTCCAGGGCCGATGCCAAGCTTGCCCAATCTACGATTCGCGCCTGTCCGGCGCCCGCCTCCGACGAGGAAAAGGCCGACGACAGCACGAGCCAGGACTAGTGCAGGACGCTGCTGCCGCGCTCGGCGAGGTCGCGATCCGCAGCCGCGGCGTAGGCCTTGGCAAGCTCCGCCTCGAGATGCTCGTTGATCAGGAGCAGCGCCCGCACGGCACCGCGCAGGTCACCGTTGCAGCTCGCGACGATTTCGTCGATCGCAGTGTCATTCGATCTGAAGTTCATCGACATTCTCCGGTTCAAACCAGGACAATTCCCGCCGGCCTGTCCCGCATCCCCCGAAGGCTGCAAGGAGGATCGGCGCCCACCCGCGCCTAAATGGCGGAACCGACCGTGGCGATTATATGGAAGCCGCGATGACGGTCGCATGAAGCTGGTCCGAAGCTTGCGTGTCGCAGGGCAATATCATTGATTCCATTTGTTTTTCCTGTTTGGCAATTGTGGACATATCCACAGCCCCTTAATTTCTGTGGAAGTGCCGAAAGGCCCGGGGCGAAACTGCCACGCGCCACGCTCGTAATTGTGAAGTGCCCTGGATCGCCCGGATTCGCTCCATGATCGTGATGTCAGTCGTGACGGCGCTGGTTCTGCTGGCGCTGGTCACGCAGGCGGGTGTCCTCGCCGTGCAGCGCGCCTTTCCGCCGCAGGGCCGCATGATCGAGGTCGATGGCGCCGTGCTTCACGTCGTCGACATCGGTCCGCGCGAAGCCGGCCTGCCGATCGTGATGCTGCACGGCGCGAGCTCCAATCTCGAAGCGATGCGGCGTCCGCTCGGCGACCTCCTCGCCCGGGACCACCGCGTCATCCTGATCGACCGTCCCGGCCACGGCTGGAGCACGCGCGCACGGCGGCAGGATTCGACGCCCGAGGTCCAGGCGCGGATGATCGACGAGGCGCTTCAAAAGCTCGGCATCGCGCGTGCGGTCTTCGTCGTGCATTCCTGGAGCGGCGCGCTCGGCGCGCGGATCGCGCTCGATCATCCGGCCCGCGTCGCCGGCCTCGTGATGCTGGCGCCCGTCACCCATCCCTGGCGCGGCGGCGTCGGGCGCTACAACGAGCTCATCGCAACGCCGGTGATCGGCCCGCTGCTCGCCTACACCATCACGCTGCCGCTCGGCTATTTCGTCACCGAGGCCGGCGCGCGCAACGTGTTCCTGCCGCAAGTTATGCCGGATGGTTTCGTGCAGGATTCCGCGACGCCGCTGTTGCTGCGCCCGCGCGAGTTCATCGCCAATGCCAATGACCTGGTGACGCTGAAGGAGGCAGTGCTCGCGCAGGTCGCGCGCTATGGCGAGATCAAGGCGCCGGTCACGATCATAGCGGGCGAGCCCGACAAGACGGTGAAAACCAGCATCCACGCGCGCCCGTTTGCAGCATTGGTGCCGAATGCGAAGCTGCTCGTGCTGCCCGATCTCGGCCACATGGTGCAGAACGCGGTGCCGGATCTGGTGAAGACGGAGATCGAGACGATGATCGGAAACATCGCCCCGGCGCCGGCAGCCGCCGGCTAAGGCGTTTTCGAGCGGCGTGGGTACCTTCTCGCGAGAAGAAAGCGCGTCAAAAACAAGAAGCCGGCGCTTCGGTTCTGATCCGATCAGAACCGAAGCTCCGGCGGGCGCCGTTCGCGCCGCTTACTGCTTGATCTTCCCGTCCTTGTCGAACTGCGAGATGAAGGCCCAGAGATTGTTGATCTCGGTCTCGTTCTTGACGCCGGCGAATGCCATCTTGGTACCGGGAATCTTGGCCTTGGGGTCCTTGATGTATTCCTTGAAGGTCGCTTCGTCCCAGGTGATGCCGGAATTCTTGTTCGCATCCGAATAGCTGTAGTCCGGCGCAGTTCCCGACTTGCGGCCATTCAGGCCGTTCAACTCGGGGCCGACCTTGTTCTTGGCGCCTTCGCCGATCGCGTGGCAGGCCAGGCACTTGTTGAACGATGTCTTGCCGGCCGCGACATCCTGCGCCATCGCGGCGGGTGCGGTGGCAATGACGGTGAGGAGCGTCAGCGCGCCGAAAGTCAGTTTTGTCATAAGGGTGCTCTTCGTCTCTTCCCGGGTCAGATGGAGGGTCGTGGTTTTCGCAGGTCCGGTGCAGGTGGACAAGCCGCGAAACCTTGACAGGTTTCCCGATAGCCGACTTGCCCCAGAGAGAACTTGCGCTGCAACAAAGCAATGCGACCTTCGGAGGACCCTACCCAAAGAGGGCAAGACATGATTGATTTGCCGGGACAATTTCCTCCGTCGGACGAAGGCTTCTAATATGGCCATCATGATGCCCGCGGGCGACCAGAACGTGCTGGCGCGTCGCAGCGAGATCGTCGCCGCCTTGCGCGCAATCGTGCCAGGTGAAGGCGTGATCGACAGTGCCGCCGAGATGAGGGCCTATGAATCCGACGGGCTGACCGCCTATCGGCAGCCGCCGATGGTGGTGGTGCTGCCCGATACGACCGAGCAGGTCTCGCTCATCCTGAAATATTGTGCCGCGCAGGGTATCAAGGTGGTGCCGCGCGGCTCCGGCACATCGCTATCCGGCGGCGCGCTGCCGCTGGAAGACGGCGTGCTGCTCGGGCTCGGCAAGTTCAAGCGCATCCGCGAGATCGATTTCGAGAACCGCGTCGTTGTCACCGAGCCCGGCGTCACCAACCTCGCGATCAGCCAGGCGGTCGCGCATGCCGGCTTCTACTACGCGCCCGATCCGTCCTCGCAGATCGCCTGCTCGATCGGCGGCAATGTCGCCGAGAATTCCGGCGGCGTGCACTGCCTGAAATACGGCATGACCACCAACAACGTGCTCGGTTGCGAGATTGTCCTGATGAGCGGCGAGATCCTGCGCATCGGGGGCAAGGGGTGCGAGAACGCCGGCTATGATCTGATGGGCGTCATCACCGGCTCGGAGGGGCTGCTCGGCGTCATCACCGAGATCACGGTGCGCATCCTGCAGAAGCCGGAGACGGCGCGCGCGCTGATGGTCGGATTCGCGCAAGTCGAGGCGGCCGGCGAATGCGTGGCGCGCATCATCGGTGCCGGCATCATTCCCGGCGGGATGGAGATGATGGACAAGCCCGCGATCCACGCGGCCGAAGCTTTCGTCCATGCCGGGTATCCCCTCGATGTCGAAGCGCTGCTCATCATCGAGCTCGACGGTCCCAAGATCGAGGTCGACGAGCTGATCTCGCGCGTCGAGACCATCGCAAGAGACTGCGGCTCGGTGACGCTGCAGATCTCCAATTCGGAGGCCGAGCGCAACCTGTTCTGGGCGGGCCGGAAGGCAGCGTTCCCCGCCGTCGGCCGCATCTCGCCCGACTATCTCTGCATGGACGGCACGATCCCACGCGGCGCGCTGCCGAAGGCGCTGGCGCGCATTCGCGAACTCTCGGAAAAATACCAGCTCGGCTGTGCCAACGTGTTCCACGCCGGCGACGGCAACCTGCACCCGCTGATCCTCTACGATGCCAACAAGCCGGGCGAGATCGAGCGCGCCGAGGCTTTTGGCGCCGACATCCTGCGCGCCTGCGTCGAGTTCGGCGGCGTGCTGACCGGCGAGCACGGCGTCGGCATCGAGAAACGCGACCTCATGGGCGACATGTTCACCGAGATCGATCTCAACCAGCAGCAGCGGCTGAAATGCGCCTTCGACGCACAGGGCCTGCTCAATCCCGGAAAAGTGTTTCCGACCCTGCACCGCTGCGCCGAGCTCGGCCGCATGCATGTCCATGCGGGGAAGCTGGCGTTCCCGGACATCCCAAGGTTCTGAGCGGCATTGAGTGCCCTCTTCCAGGGCCGGGGAGGGCAGGCGCATATGGCCTTTCGTCAGCGGGTGGTGCGTGCGTGAAGCCGCCTTTGGGATGAGAGGCTCGAGCGTCGCGCGAATTGATTTCCGACGCGAATTTCGCTACCGCCTTTTCCCGTGGATACGCTCAAGGTCAGAGACGCCAAAGACGTCGAAGAGGTGGTGCGCGCGGCGATTGCCAATGAGCAGCCGCTCGAGATCATCGGCCATGGCAGCAAGCGCAGCATTGGCCATGCCATGGCGACCAATGCCCTGCTCGACATCTCCGCGCTCAATGCCGTCACCTCCTACGAGCCCAACGAGCTGATCGTGACGCTCCAGGCCGGCGCGCCGCTCGCTGACGTGCTGTCGCTGATCGACGCCAAGAACCAGCAATTCGCCTTCGAGCCGATGAACACCGCACCGCTGCTCGGCACGCCGGCGCTGGGCACCATCGGCGGCATGATCGCAGCCGGGCTTGCCGGGCCGCGGCGCATCCGGGCGGGCGGGGCGCGCGATCACCTGCTCGGGGCGCATGCCGTTTCCGGTTTCGGCGACAGCTTCAAGACCGGCGGCAAGGTGGTGAAGAACGTCACCGGCTACGACCTCTGCAAGCTGCTCGCGGGGTCCTGGGGCACGCTGTCGGTGATGACCGAGGTCACGCTGAAAGTGATGCCGAAGCCGGAGGCCGAGCGGACTCTGCTGCTGCGCGGGTTAGATGATGCCGCCGCCAACAAGGCGATGACCGCGGCGCTGGGCTCGCCGTTTGACGTCTCCGGTGCCGCGCATTTGCCGAAATCGGCGTTTCGGGCCAGGACAGACGGGCTTGGCGACATTGCAGGCCAGGGCGAGGCGCTGACCGCACTTCGGCTCGAGGGCATCACCGCCTCCGCCGCCCACCGCGCCGGCTCGCTGCGTGAATTGCTGACGCCGTTCGGAACCGCAACCCTGATCGAGGACGCGGCGTCGTCCGCGCTGTGGGCGACGCTGCGCGACGTGCTGCCGTTCGCGGCCGGCGGCGCGCTGGGGGCCTGGCCGGTTTGGCGGATCGTCTGCCCGCCGGCCTCCGGCGCGGCGCTGGGGACGCAATTGGCGCGCGAGACCGGCGGTGACGTGATCTATGATTGGGGCGGCGGCTTGATCTGGGCCGCGTTGCCGCCGAAGCGCGACGCGCATGCCCCGGTCGTGCGTGCGTGCGCGAATGCGGTCGAGGGTCACGCCACGCTGATCCGGGCGGCCGAGGATGTCAGGCGCGAGGTCGATGTATTCCATCCGCAGGCGCCCGGCATCGCGGCCCTGAGCGAACGGGTACGCGCCAGTTTCGATCCGAAGACGATCTTGAACCGGGGACGTCTGACGCGGGGCGCTGCGGCATGAAGACCGAATTCTCGCTGGCCCAGCTCGCCGACCCCGATATCGCGGAAGCCGACAAGATCCTGCGCGCCTGCGTCCATTGCGGCTTCTGCACCGCAACCTGTCCGACCTATGTGCTGCTCGGCGACGAACTCGATAGCCCCCGTGGCCGCATCTATCTGATCAAGGAGATGCTGGAGAAGGACCGAGCCCCGACGGCCGAAGTGGTCAAGCATGTCGACCGCTGCCTGTCGTGCCTGGCCTGCATGACGACCTGCCCCTCCGGGGTGAACTACATGCACCTCGTCGACCAGGCCCGGGTCAGGATCGAGCAGCGCTACCAGCGTCCGCTGGCCGAGCGCCTGCTGCGCCAGGTGCTGGCCTTCGTCCTGCCGGACCCGCAGCGTTTTCGCATCAGCATGTGGCTGGCGCGGCTGGCCCGCCCGCTGGCCGTGTTTCTGCCGACGCCGCGGCCCTCGGCGACTCCCGGCCTGATCCAGCGCCTCAAGGCGATGCTGGCGCTGGCCCCACACCGGCTGCCGTCACCGGGACCGCTCCCGGGCAGCGTGTTCGCGGCCCTCGGCAAGAAGCGCGGCCGGGTCGCGCTGCTGCAGGGCTGCGCCCAGCAGGTGCTGGCGCCGCGCATCAACCAGGCCGCCATCAGCCTGCTCACCCGCCACGGCATCGAGGTCGTCCTGGTCAGGGACGAGCAGTGCTGCGGCGCGCTGACCCATCACCTCGGCAACGACCAGGATGCATTGGCGCGGGCGCGTGCCAACGTCGCGGCGTGGAGTGCGGAGGCCGCCGGCGAGGGGCTCGACGCCATCCTGGTGACGACCTCCGGCTGCGGCACCGTGATCAAGGACTACGGCTATCTGCTGCGCGAGGATCAAGCCTTCGCAGCCGACGCGGCGAAGGTGTCCGCGCTCGCCAAGGACATCACCGAATACGTCGCCGGCCTCGGATTGGAATCGACTGCACGGCAGGACAACATCGTCGTCGCCTATCACTCCGCATGTTCGTTGCAGCACGGACAGAAAATCACGGGGCTTCCGAAAGAATTGCTTTCCAAGAATGGATTCGTGGTGAAAGATGTGCCCGAGAGCCATTTGTGTTGCGGCTCGGCGGGGACCTACAACATTCTCCAGCCCGAGCTTGCGGGCCGGTTGCGCGATCGCAAGGTCGCCAACATCGCAAGCGTCAAGCCGGACATGATTGCCGCGGGCAATATCGGTTGCATGGTGCAGATTGCCAGTGGCACGTCAGTTCCGGTCGTACACACGATTGAGCTTCTCGATTGGGCTACGGGCGGGTCGCGGCCGGCACTGAACGCGCAAGTTTGAGCTTTCAGAGCCTGAACTTTCCTCCCGAGGTGACGTCTGAAGGCGCCCGATCGACCATTGTTCGGCGGCAACAGGAGGACCACGATGGCGAAAGCGAAGAAGAAGAAAAGCAAGAAGGCCAAAAAGGCCAAGAAGGCTGTAGCGGCGAAGAAGGCGACGAAGAAGAAGGCAGCCAAGAAGTCCGCGAAGAAATCTGCCAAGAAATCTGCGAAGAAGGCCGCCCCGAAGAAGGCTGCCAAGAAGGCGGCGGCCAAGAAGGCTGCACCGAAGAAAGCCGCGAAGAAAGCGGCACCGAAGAAGGCGAAGGCAGCTCCCGCGCCGAAGCCATCAGGTCCGGCGCCCGAGCCCGTCGCCGAGACGAGCTGGGCGATGCCTTCGTCTTCTGCGGAACCGACGCCGGTCGAGGGGCAGGGCTAGGCCGAGGGCCCTATCTCGATCTCTTGGAATATCTGCAAGCAGAAAGGCCGTGGCGGTGACGCTGCGGCCTTTTTGCATCGCTGCATGAGGAGCCGCGAGCCGTCCCTCTTCAGCCGAAATGATTCGTGGCGCCGGCGCCACGTGGCCGGCGGCGTCCGTACTTGCACGGGGCCCCTATGCACTTTGTGATGCAGATAATGTGATCCAGAAGCCACACAGGCTGACAACCTTTCGTGGAAACCTCAAAACGCCTAAAAAGTCGGCAGATGCTCGCGCTTTTTGCTTCACCCTTCGCGTCCGTCGATCCAGATTGTCGCAGTAACGCAATTTTGCAGACAGGTCGCATGCCCCGGGGGCTTCCGGGCGCCGACTGGCAAGTACGAACGGGTAGATGGGGATCGAAATGAAAAAAGTGGCTTTGTTGGCAACGGCGCTGGCAATGGTGACGACGGGTTCGGCTTTCGCGGCCGACATGGCAGTGAAGGCCAAGAAGGCCCCGCCGGTGGTTGCTTTCGATCCCTGGGATATCGCTTTCGGCGGCGCAATCATGAGCGACTACATCTTCCGCGGTATCACCCAGTCGAACCACAAGCCCTCGGTCGCGGCCTATTTCGAGCCTCGCTACAACGTCACCAAGGACCTCCAGCTCTATGTCGGCGTGGCCGGTGAGAGCATTTCCTTCCCGAACCGGGCTGCGGCCGAAATCGACGTCTACGGCGGTATCCGCCCGACCTTCGGTGCGTTCGCCTTCGACATCGGCGTGTGGGGCTACCTGTATCCGGGCGGCACTTGCTACTTCGGCGCCCCCGGCATCGACAACGCCGGCGTCTTCCAGGGCGCCGAGTGCGCCGAGAAGGCCCTGCTCAACACCAACGTGATCAAGAAGGACCTGAGCTTCTTCGAAGTCTACGGCAAGTTTACCTACACCGTGAACGACAACTGGTCGTTCGGCGTGAACGAATACTACACCCCGAGCTATCTGAACTCGGGCGCCTGGGGCAACTACGCCTCGATCGTGGGCAAGTATACCGCGCCCAGCACCGTGTTCGGCTCCAGCGGCGTCGGCATGTATGTGTCGGGTGAGTTCGGCCGTCAGTGGCTCGGCACAACCGACAGCTTCTACGGCGTGCCGGCCTTCCCGAACGGCATCAAATATGCCGACTACAACACCTGGAACATCGGTATCGGCTTCACCTACAAGGTCATGACGCTGGATCTGCGCTACTCCGACACGGACCTGTCGAAGGGCAATTGTAACGCCTTCACCAGCGACTGGTCGGCACGCGGCAACATCACGGCCTCAAGCGGCACCTTCGTGACCCCGATCAATCCGACGGGCGTCGGCTCCAACTGGTGCGGCGCGGCCGGCATCGCCAAACTGTCGTTCGACCTGACGGCGATGACCAACCTGAAGTAAGTTTCGTCTCGGGACTACTCACGAGGGCGGCAGGGCAACCTGCCGCCCTTTTGCTTTGAGGATGCAGAGACGGGGCGGGGCCGTGAGACGACTAGTCTAGTCCAAGCTGAGTTTGGGGCTTCAAATGCGAACCGGCAGGGCGCCGCGGCTGCCTCACACTCCCTCATTGGCGAGCGCAGCGAAGCTGGGCAGTCTGGACAGCCGGCGAGGGACGCCCCTGCGCCTCAGCGCGCCGCCGTCGGCTCCTTCTCGGCGGGCGCGGCGGCATCGCCGAGAACGTGGATCTCGCCGTCCTGCACCATCGCCACCTTGCGGGTGTGGAAGACATCGAGTGTCGAGCGGTGGCCGATCGAGACGATGGTCGCCTGCGGCAGCTTCTCCGCCAGTAGCCGGTACAGCCGCGCCTCGGAGGGCTCATCCAGCGACGCCGTGGCCTCGTCCAGGAAGAGATAGTCGGGTGCATGCAGCAGGGCGCGGGCGAGCCCGAGGCGCTGCTGCTCGCCGAGCGACAGCATCCGGTTCCAGTGACCGTCCTCGTCGAGCCGTCCGGCGAGATTGGGCAGCCCGACCGCAATCAGCGTGTCCCTCACGCGCGCGGGGTCGAATGCATCACGCGTTGCCGGATAGACCACGCCATCGCGCAGCCTGCCGACGGGGAAATAGGGGCGCTGCGGCAGCATCATCAGCCTGGCCTTTTCGGGAACGAGGATGGTCCCGGTGCCGAACGGCCAGATGCCCGCGATGGCCCGGAACAGCGTCGACTTGCCGGAGCCGGACGGACCGGTCACCAGCACGCGTTCCGAAGGCTGGATAGCAAAGGCATCGGCGGCGACCAGCGGCGTGCCGTTGGGCAGGTTCACGCAGAGCTGCTCGAGGGCGATGATGCGGCTGCCGCCCGCAGCCCTGAGGGCAATCGCAGGTTCATGCGCCGGCAGGTTTGCGGAGGAAGCGACCGACATCTCGAAGCCGTCGAGGCGCGCGACGATCGAGCGCCATTCCGCCAGCGACCGGTAAGCCGTGACGAAGAACGACAGTGCACCCTGCACGCTGGAGAAGGCGGATGCGGTCTGCATCATGTCGCCGAGTTGAATCTTTTTGGCGAAGAAGGCGGGGGCCACCAGCACATAGGGAAAGATCACGGCGGCCTGCTGATAGCTCGCCGTGAACGCCGTGAGCCGCTTCGTCCGGCTCATGATGGCGTACCAGTTGCCGATCACGAAGCCGAAGCGATCCAGCAGCCGGCCGCGTTCGGCGCCTTCGCCCTTGAGCAGCGCGATCTGCTCGGAGTTCTCGCGCACACGGACGAGGTTGAAGCGGAAGTCGGCCTCGTAGCGCTGCTGCTCGAAATTGAGGTTGACCAGCGGGCTGCCGATCCAGTGCGTCAGCGCGGTGCCGAAGATCGCGTAGATCAGTGCGCCCCAGCACAAATAGCCGGGGATCATGAGGTCGGTGCCGAACAGGTGCAGCGGCGCAGCGTTGGAGAGGCCCCAGAGAATGATCACGAAGGAGAACAGCGTCACGATCGAGGAGAGCAGGCCAAGCCCGATCGTCAAGGTCTGCTCGACGAAGTTCTTGACGTCTTCGGTGATGCGCTGGTCCGGGTTGTCGGCCGCATCGCCCTTGAGCTGCATGCGGTAATGCGTGGCGTTCTCGAGCCATTCGCCGAGATAGTGCCGGGTCAGCCATTGCCGCCAGCGGATCTGCAGCCACTGGTTCAGGTACAGCTTGTAGACCGCCAGCGCGATGTAGGTGAACGCGAGGGCGACGAAGATCCAGATCTGCGTGACGAACGCGTCCCAGTCGCTCGCCTGCAGAGCGCTGTAGAACCTGTTCTGCCACTGGTTCACCAGCACGTCGATCGCCACCAGCGCCAGCTCCATGGCAACGACGGCGCCGAGCAGGCCGCGGCCGGCCCATTTGTCCTCCGATCGGAAATAGGGGATGGCGATTCGCCAGACGATCGCGAGCGTGGCGCGGATGTTGTTCACAGAGCTCTGTCTCCTCGAGGGGATGTGCACAAATGCCCTGAGCCAAAGACTTGAGGCAATGACGAAAATGGGCGCGCTTAGACTAAAGTCGCAAGCTGTGCAATTTGCGTTGGCTTGTCGCAGCTTGCAACCCTAGCATGGGCGTAACGGCGCGGGGCGGGGGTGCTTCGGGGTTTCGCGAGCTTGTGAGCGGAGGGGAACCGCCGCATTCGCGAGGAATTCGCGTCCAGCTCGGGGGTTATCGCTACCAGCGAAAAGCAGGATTGGCTCTCCACGCGGGCCGTCTGCCGCAAACATGCGTGGGGGAGGAAGATCATGTGGAATCAAATTTATGATCCGCTGCACAGTCCGGTGCTGTCGACGATCGCGGCGGCGGTCCCGGTCGTCACGCTGCTGGTCCTGATCGCGAGCGGGCGCGTCCAGGCGCATATCGCGGCCGTCGTCGCCGTGATCGTGACCAACCTGATCACGATCTTCGTTTTCACCATGCCAGCGAACATGTCGATCCGGGCCTCGGTGCTGGGCATCGTGACCGGCTTCTTCCCGATCGGCTGGATCGTCCTCAACGTCATCTTCCTCTACCAGGTGACGGTGGCGACCGGGCGCTTCGAACTCCTGAAGCGTGCGGTCGGCGGGGTCACCGAGGACCGGCGGCTGCAATTGCTGCTGATCGCGTTCTCGTTCGGCGCGTTCTTCGAGGGTGCTTCGGGCTTCGGTACGCCGGTCGCGATCACCGGTGCCGTGCTGATAGGCCTCGGCTTCTCGCCGCTCGCGGCATCGGGTCTGTCGCTGATCGCCAACACCGCGCCGGTCGCCTATGGCGCGCTCGGCACGCCGATCCAGGGGCTTGCCTCGGTCACCGGGCTCGATCCCTACATCCTCGGCGCGATGGTCGGCCGGCAGTTGCCGTTCTTCTCGCTGATCGTCCCGTTCTGGGTGGTGTGGGCGTTCGCGGGCTGGAAGGGCATGAAGGACGTCTGGCCGGCGATCCTCGTCACGGGCGTGTCGTTTGCGATCCCGCAATTCGTGATCTCGAACTTCATTAATCCGTGGATCGTCGACATCGGTGCGTCGCTGATCTCGATGGGCGCGCTGATCCTGTTCCTGAAGGTCTGGCAGCCGAGGCAGCTCTGGCTGTCGCCGGCGCTGCGCGGCCGCGATGAATCGGCGGCCACGATGGGGGCGGCAAAGCCGCTCGACAAGACGCCGCTGACGCAGAGCGAGATGTGGAGTGCGCTGCTGCCGTGGATCATCGTCTGCATCGTGATGCTGATCTGGGGCAATGGTGCGTTCAAGACCTGGGCGAACTCGATCTTCGTCTGGAACTATCCGGTGCCCGAGCTGCACCAGATGATCAACAAGATGCCTCCGGTTGCACCGGCGCCGACCAAGGAAGCCGCGGTGTTCAGCTTCACCTACCTGTCCTTCACCGGCACGGGCATGCTGATTGCGGCGATCATCTCGGGCTTCCTGATGGGCGTCGGTCCCGGACGGCTGCTGACCGAATACGGCCGCACCATCCGCCTGTGCGCGATCTCGCTGGTCACGATTTCGGCGATGCTCGCGATCGGCACCTTGACGCGGCTCTCCGGCGTCGACGCCACGCTCGGTCTCGCCTTCGCCGCAACCGGCGTGCTCTATCCCTTCTTCGGCACGCTGCTTGGCTGGCTGGGTGTGGCGCTGACCGGATCGGATACGTCGTCGAACATTCTCTTCGGCAACCTCCAGAAGATCACGTCTCAGCAGTTAGGTCTGTCGCCGGTGCTGATGGCGGCGGCGAACTCCTCCGGTGGCGTGATGGGCAAGATGATCGACGCGCAGTCGATCGTGGTCGCCTCCACCGCGACCAACTGGTACGGCCACGAGGGCACCATCCTGCGCTTCGTGTTCTGGCACTCGATCGTGCTGGCATGTCTCGTCGGTGTGCTCGTGACGTTGCAGGCCTATGTCTGGCCGTTCACGACGCTGGTCCTGCAGTAACCGGCGGCGCTGCGACGCCAATCCCCGCGAGGTTCGCCCTCGCGGGGATTTTGCGTCCGTACCCGGCGAACCTTCTCAATGACGCCATCGTCTTATAGAAGGTGCCGCAAATCAGGTCGGTCGAGAGGTTTCATGGTTTCGATCAAGCAGATCGTGTGTGCGGCGGTTGCAATGCTCGCGATGGCCACGCTCGCGCGCGCCGAGGACGGTTTTCCGTTCGGCACCGAGATGACGCTGGAGGCGTTGCCGCAAGCAGGCTCGAAGCGGATTCCGAACATCGAGATCGGCGACAATGGCGAGGTCGTGCTCGAGCTCTGGTGCAAGGGCGGCAAGGGCCAGTTCTCGGTCGCCGGCAACACCGTGATCTTCGTCCCGGGCCAGATCCAGGACCGGTCCTGTCCGCAGGCCAAGGCCCAGGCGGACGATGAGCTGGTCGCAGCGCTCGGCAGCGTCGAGACCTGGAAGCGCCAGGGCGACGTACTGACCCTGATCGGCCCCAAGCCGCTGCGCTTTCGCGTCAACGGGAATTGAAGCACGCTCGTCGTCGTGCCCCGGCTTGACCGGGCTTGACCGGGGCACCCAGCACTCCGCGGCTTGTCCGCGTATCATCAGCGTCTCGGAGTACGGGATCGCCCGGTCCGGCTCCGCCAAGGCTACGCCGAGGCGCACAAAGGCGCTCGGCGCCGAAGCTTCAGCGAAGGCGGCAAGCCGGGCGATGACTGAGAGTGAGGTGCGCGACTCACTTCGTCACTTCCACACCGACTTGTCGGCGTCCCAGCGCTGGCCCTTCAGCTCCTTGGTGAGCGCCTCGAGCGATCCGTTGTCGTCGGGCAGATCGCCCTCCTCCTCGGCCGAGGCGTCGTCCGAGAGATTGAGCTTGGGGCCGCTGCTCTCGTCGCTGGTCGTGGTCGCGGGGCTGCCGATCCAGAGCATCAGCTTGTCGGTGGTGCCAGGCTTGTCGGGCGAGACGAGCCCTGCGACCTCGATCGTGTCGGTGAGCTCGAGCGCCGGGTGATCCTGGTTCGGCCGCTTGAACACCAGCTTGAGCTTGCCGGTCGCCGGGTTGAAGCTTTGCGACACCGGCTTTGCCGCGAGCGTCCTGCTCAGCACGCCCGCAACGGCGGTCGCGAGCTTGTCGCGATTGATCCTGTCGCCGTCGCGCCAGTCGGCGGCGGGGAAACGGATCGTGCGGTCCATCTCGGTCATCCCCGCGGTCCAGCCTGCCGCGGTGACGCCCGGCATCGCCTTGAACTTTGCCAGCATCTCGGCCGCGCGCTCCGGGTCGACCGACATGTTGATGGTCTGCTCGCCGGCGCGCAGTGCGTCGCAGCCGACATTAAGGCTCGCCAGCGTCACCTCGACCGCCTGGCCCTTCAGGCTCTTCAGGAACTCGGTCGCCGCATCCAGCTTGACCTTCACCGCGATCGCCTCCGGCGAGACGTCGGTGAAATCCTTCGGCTGCGGCACGATGCCGTCGTCGGAGGTCTGGTTGTCCTGAAATTCCTTCTCGCTGAGATCGGAATTGTCGGGCGAGGTAACCTCGGTCACCGTCTGGCCGATGCTGATCTGGCCGCGGAATTCGAACGTGTCGCCGCTCTGCTTGCGCAGCAGCTTGACGCTGACGGGCGACTTCTCGCCAAGGCTCTGCGTCGTGCCGGTCAGCGTCTGGCCGGCGACCTGGAGATTGACGACGAAGCGGTCCTTGCGCTCGGAATTCTTCGCGACCGGGTAACAGACGTCGAGCACGGCCGCCGTCACCGTCTTGCCCTGCCGCGTCTCCTTCAGGATCACGTCGGCATTGCCGTCCATCAGCCCGTCGATTGAGGTGAAATAGCGCGTCTCGGTTCCACCCGGCGCCGTGGCCTTGGGCGACAGTTTCATCTGGGCGGAGGCGACTTCGGGCGCGATTGCCAGCAGAGCCGCCAAAACAACCGTCAGGCAAACCAGAAGCGCGCGCATCGTGGAAATCCTTGATCGAGAATCGGCGCGCCACCGTAGTGGGTTTTGGCCGCCGGTTGAATCGGAAAGCGGCGGGGCAGGGTCGGCAAAAAAGAAGGCCGCCCGGAGGCGACCTTCGTTGGTGCTGGTAGATCAGGAAGGGCTCAGAAGCCGCCCATGCCGCCGCCGGCGGGCATCGCGGGCGGAGCTTCCTTCTTCGGCAGCTCGGCCACCATGGCTTCGGTGGTCACCAGCAGGCCGGCCACGGAGGAGGCGTCCTGCAGCGCGGTGCGCACCACCTTGGCGGGGTCGATGATGCCCTTCTCGACCATATCGACATAGTCCTCGTTCTGGGCGTCGAAGCCGAAGGTCTCGGACTTGTTCTCCAGGATCTTGCCGACCACGATCGAGCCTTCCACGCCGGCGTTCTCGGAGATCTGGCGGATCGGGGCTTCCAGCGCCTTCAGCACGATGTTGATGCCGGCCTGGACGTCGTCATTGGCGTTGGACAGACGGCCCACGGCCTTCTTGGCGCGCAGCAGCGCGACGCCGCCGCCGGGGACGATGCCTTCCTGCACCGCGGCGCGGGTGGCGTTGAGCGCGTCCTCGACGCGGTCCTTCTTCTCCTTGACCTCGATCTCGGTGGCGCCGCCGACGCGGATCACCGCGACGCCGCCGGCGAGCTTGGCGAGGCGCTCCTGCAGCTTCTCGCGGTCGTAGTCCGAGGTGGTCTCCTCGATCTGCGCCTTGATCTGGCCGACCCGGGCCTCGATCTCGGGCTTCTTGCCGGCGCCGTTCACGATCGTGGTGTTCTCCTTGTCGATCACCACCTTCTTGGCGCGGCCGAGCATCTTGACCGTGACGTTCTCGAGCTTGATGCCGAGCTCCTCGGAGATCAGCTGGCCGCCGGTGAGGATCGCGATGTCCTCGAGCATGGCCTTGCGGCGGTCACCGAAGCCCGGCGCCTTCACGGCGGCCACCTTGAGGCCGCCGCGCAGGCGGTTGACGACCAGGGTGGCCAGCGCCTCGCCCTCGACGTCCTCGGCGATGATGACGAGCGGCTTGCCCGACTGCACCACGGCTTCGAGCACCGGCAGCATGGCCTGCAGGCCCGACAGCTTCTTCTCGTGCAGGAGGATGTAGGCGTCCTCGAGCTCTGCGGTCATCTTCTCGGCGTTGGTGACGAAGTAGGGGCTGAGATAGCCGCGGTCGAACTTCATGCCCTCGACGATGTCGACCTCGGTGTCGAGCGACTTGTTCTCCTCGACGGTGATGACGCCCTCGTTGCCCACCTTCTGCATCGCCTGGGCGATCATCTTGCCGATGGCGGCATCGCCGTTGGCCGAGATGGTGCCGACCTGGGCGACCTCGGAGGATGCGGCGACCGGCTTGGCGCGTTTCTCGATGTCCTTGATGACCGCGGCAACCGCGGTGTCGATGCCGCGCTTGAGGTCCATCGGGTTCATGCCGGCCGCAACCGCCTTGGCGCCTTCGCGCACGATGGCCTGGGCCAGCACGGTCGCCGTGGTGGTGCCGTCGCCGGCGAGGTCGTTGGTCTTGGAGGCGACCTCACGCACCATCTGGGCGCCCATGTTCTCGAACTTGTCCTCGAGCTCGATCTCCTTGGCGACGGTGACGCCGTCCTTGGTGATGCGGGGCGCGCCGAACGACTTCTCGATGACGACGTTGCGGCCCTTCGGGCCGAGCGTCACCTTGACGGCGTTGGCGAGAATGTCGACGCCGCGCAGCATGCGTTCGCGCGCCTCTCCGGAAAACTTGACGTCTTTGGCAGCCATGGTCTGCAATCCCTCGTGTTTCGTGATGTGTCTTGTTTGGTGCTGTGCGGCGGAATGATGGATGCCCGGATCGCTCGATCCGGGCATGACATTCAGCGGCCGTTCAGGCGGATGGCCTTAGGCCAGAACGCCCATGATGTCCGACTCCTTCATGATCAGGAGCTCTTCGTTGTCGATCTTGACCTCGGTGCCCGACCACTTGCCGAACAGCACGCGGTCGCCGACCTTGAGGTCGATCGGGATCAGCTTGCCGGTCTCGTCGCGGCCGCCCGGGCCGACGGCGACAACCTCGCCCTGGGACGGCTTTTCCTTGGCGGTGTCGGGAATGATAATGCCGCCCTTGGACTTTTCCTCGGCGTCGATACGTTTGACCACGACACGGTCATGCAGCGGACGAAATTTGGATTTAGCCATGACGTTTCCCTTTGGAGGCTCGCTTCGGAAGTAGTGGAAGTGGGTGGGGCGGCGCTTCCGTCCCCCCTCGTCCCGAGGATCGAACGGCGCGCTTAGCAATCGGGCTTTCCGAGTGCTAATAGTGCGTCCGGGAATATGGCTTGGCTGCGATCCTGTCAAGCAAAGCTGGTTAAGCGATTGGTGAGGCGGATATAGGATGGTGGCATTGGAAACTTGTTCGGGGCGCCGGCGTGTCAAAGGACGTCATTGCTCCGGCAGCGGTTTTACGCTTGGCTGCGGGAGGGGTGCGGCCATGGTCTTGTTCGGGGGAATGCCATGATCAGTTCAGCTCACGCGCGCAAGGTCGCCAACCTGGCGGCTGCCTCTTGCCTGGCGCTGCTGCTCGGCGCCTGCGGCGGCGGCACGAGCCTGCCGTCCTTCTCGTCGTCGCCGCCACCCGAGGCGGAGCCCGGCACCGGTCCGGAAATGCCGGCGACCATCCGCCCCGACGAGATCGTAGGCCGCTGGGGCCTTGCCTCGTTCCAGAACCCGGCCGACCGCGCCCGCACCGAGGCCGCGGCGAGGGCCCAGTGCAAGAACCCTTACGTGATCACCGCCGGTTCCTCCGGCGGCGTGATCATGCATCTGGCCGACCAGGCGACGCCGCAGGAGCTGCGCCTGAAGGGCTCGCCCAGCGGCAAGAACTATATCGGACCCGCCGGCCCGACGCCCGGCGAGCAGGACCGCGAGATCGTCTCCTTCGACGGCCGCGTCCTGATCACCCGCTTCATCGACAAGGACGCCGCCACCCGCTACGGCAACATGGTCTACGTCCGCTGCGCGCCGAGGGCCTGATCGGGGTTCCGGCCTAACCACTCGTCATTGCGAGCGCAGCGAAGCAATCCAGCCTGTCTCCGCGGAGGCAGCCAGCATTGTTTCGCTTCGCTCCTCGCAGTGACGAGAAACAAAAACGCCGGTCCCCAGGGCCGGCGTTTTGCTTTTTCCTATGCCGCGTCCGCTCAGTCGAACAGTGCGTCGATGTCGTCCTGCGAGGCGTGGCCGACGTCGCCGGCGAGCTTGGGGCCGTTGAGGAGCTTCTCGTCCTCGCTGCGCGTGTCGACCGGCGCCGGCACATGAGCCTTGATCGCGTCGACCCCGCCCCAGATCTCCATCATCGCATTGATGTGCTGCTCGATGAACTTCATCGTGGTCATGACCTTGCTGATGCGCTGGCCGGTCAGGTCCTGGAAGTTGCAGGCTTCGAAAATAGAGATGACGCGTTCCTGGATGTCGTCGGCGAGCCGCTTCTGCTGATCGGCCGAGTCCACCTTTGACATCGCGCTGGCGGCCTGGTCGATCGACTCGGCCGCTTCGAGGATTTGCTGGGTCGCCTGCTCGGTGCCGCCGACCACCGCGCCCAGCTCGCCATTGACCTTCGCCATCTCGCCGCCGTCGAAGCTCTTGCCGTGCAGGGTCGCGATCTCGCGCTTGGTGCGGTCGATGGCGTCGTGGATGAGATCTAGCTCGACCTTCAGCTTCTCGCATTGCTCGATCTGCGCCCGGTAGGTCTCGAGCATGGTGCGCGCTTCGGACAGCTCATGCGCGGTCGACGCGTCGATCGCCGCCATCGCGGCGCTGCCGGTCAGCGGGCTGGCCGTGATGCCCTTCGCCATCTGGGCGCGGATCGCGCGCAGCTCGGCCATGATCTCGCTGTGCATCGGAGTTGCCTCTTCAGTTACGTCTAGAATGGGCATCTCGCCACCGGCGATATCCTCGACACGAAAACGCTTGCGGTGAACAGCCATCAGGATACTCCCCCCACCTCACTCACGCGTCTTTGTACGCAGAAGCGATTTAACACGAAGTTCACAGCGGGAACTGTCGTTGCGGCCGCGCGGGACGGCGCGCAAAGAAGCGATTAACGAGGGTCGCGCGGCGTTCATCGAAAATAAACGCTGATCGCCAAATTGCAGGCCCGCTCGCGACGTGGTGAATCGAAACGGCTGATACGTTTACCAAACAAAACGGCTTTTGCTTTTTATTGACCACGTCGCGGGCGTGGATCAGCCACCAGACCTGCACGACGCATGTGATCTAGACGAAACAGTACAGAGTACGTCGATGTTCAAGAAAATGTCTGTCGCGCTGCTCGGCAGCGCTTCCACCTTCATTGCCGGCACCAGCGGCGCCAGCGCTTTCGACAACACAGTGCCGAACGATCCGCCCGCGGTGCTCTATCAGCCGCGCGTGCCGCCGGCGTCGGTGCGCGTCGCCTCCAACTCGAACATGGGCGGCGGCTTCATCGAATTCCTGTTCGGCGATGGTCCGGGTCGCGGTCCGGCCTATGCGCCCGAGCGGCCGGTGTATCAGCAGCAGCCGGGCTATTACGACCAGCGCCGGCTGCCGCCGATGAGCGAGCCGCAGATGCAGGGTGGATATCAGCAAGGTGCAGGACTGCAGCAGGAGGCGATCGACCCGCGGCAGCGTCCGTTCGATCCGAAATTCGAGAAACAGGTTGTTGACTATAGCGGCAATGAAAGCGCCGGCACGATCGTGGTCGATACGCCGAACAAGTTCCTCTATCTCGTCGAGGGCAACGGCAAGGCGATGCGCTACGGCATCGGCGTCGGGCGTCCCGGCTTCACCTGGTCCGGCGTGAAGTCGATCACCGCCAAGCGCGAATGGCCGGACTGGACCCCGCCCGCGGAGATGCTCGCGCGCCGGCCTGATCTGCCGCGGCACATGGAAGGCGGCCCCGAAAATCCGCTCGGTGCCCGCGCGATGTATCTCGGCTCCACGCTCTACCGCATCCACGGCTCCAACGAGCCCTGGACCATCGGCACCAACGTCTCCTCCGGCTGCATCCGCATGCGTAACGAAGACGTCATCGACCTCTACGGCCGCGTCAATGTCGGCACCAAGGTCGTGGTGATGTAGCCAAGCGTTCGCTGCTCACCCTCTCCCCTTGCGGAGAGGGTGGATCGCCGCGCCGCGGCGAGACGGGTGAGGGGTCTCCATCCTCACGAGCAGTCCTGCAATTGGAGATATACCCCTCATCCGGCGCTTCGCGCCACCTTCTCCCACAAGCGGAGAAGGGAAGAGGCCTGCGCAAGAGTTGGAAATGAAAAACGGCCGCCTCCCGGACGGCCGTTGTTGTTTGTCATGCTATCGAGCAGTTACGCGTAATCGCTGCCGCCGTCGTCATTGCCGAAATCGCTGTCGTCGGCCATGTCCATGCTGTCGTCGTGATCGTCGTCGTAGTTCTGGTCGTTGTTGTCGCGGTCGTTCGACGCCTGGTCGAAGAAGCCCTGGCGCGAGTCGTCGCTGCGGTTGGAGCCGATGTCGTTCAGGCCGGCATCGCGCGCGAGCGAGCCGCCTGACTGATCGCTGCCGCCCCACGGACTGCGGTCGCCGAGCGCGTTGGTGTCGCCGAAGGCCTGCTGGTGCGGGCCGCCCATCATGCCGCGGATGCTCGAGAGCAGCAGCGATCCGCCGACCACGCCGGCCGCGGCTGCCGCCGCCGTGCCGAGGAACGAGCCGCCGCCACCGCCGACCGGCGGGGCGCCATAACCCTGTCCCGGACCTTGTCCGTAAGCCTGGCCATAAGGCGGCTGGCCGTAGCCCGGCTGGGACTGCTGCATCGCCTGGCCGCTGTTCCAGACCGGCCGCTCCTCACGCGGCGGCACGTTCGGAACCGAGCCGCGCGACGGGCTCGAGCCGAACAGCGTGTCGCGCATGGTATCGAGGAAACCGCCGGACTGGGCCGGCTCCGGCGCATGGGCCGCTTCCAGTTCCTGGATGCGGGCATTGGCGCGCTTGAGGGCTTCATCCTGCAGCAGCACGGTCTGCACCAGCGCATAGACCGCGCCGGGCGCCTTGCGCAGGCCGTCGGAGATCGCGGCGATCGCGTCGGGATCGCGCGGGGCATTTTCCAGCTTTGAAAGCCGGTCGAAAAGGTCGTCGACGAGCTGGCGTTCCTGCGGGGTCATGATCTGTCTCCTTCGCGCAAAACCAAGCGCGCAGAAGATGTAGGGTTCCATTGTGGCCCCAACAGTGCCGGCCGGATTAAATTTCGGTATGCGACAAGCTGCCTCTTGGCTGCCCCTGGCCGGCTTTTCGCCGACTTCATGCCAGTGTCACGTTGCTGTCCGCCAGCAGGCGGGCGAATGCATCGCTCTTCAGATAGGCGTGCTCGCGCTCGCGGACGTCGGTCATCGGATCGAGGCTGGTGAGGATGTCGTCGACGAAGCCGGGATGGCACATCACGAGGCCGCCGTCCGGCAGGCCTTCCAGAAACTGCCGCATCAGCTCGCCGAAATCGGCCGCGCGCGTGAAATCATAGGCGCCGGCGAAGCCGGGATTGAAGGCGAGGCCGGCGCTGGCGGCGCGGCGGCGGAATTGCGCGCTGAGGATGTCGAGCACCATGGCTTTGGGCGAGGCCAGCCGCTGCGCCAGTGGCAGCTTGCGGCCGCCCTGGCGCACCCAGGCCTGTGGCGCAGCCTCAACAACCGCATCGACAAAGCCGTCGCGCACCTGCGGATAGAGCTGCACATGCTGATGGCCGTCGACGAAATCAGGCGTGCGGCCGAAGGCGTCGACGAAGGCGGCGAGCTGCGCCTTCACCTCGGCGCGAAAGAATTCGCGGTCGAGCCGCCGCGCAAGACCGGCGCGCAGCAGCTTTGGAAACGGCAGGAACATATCGCCATCGAGGGGACGGAAATGCATGGTGAGCGGCCGAAACGGCGCCGACAGCGTGACATGCAATCCGATCGCGCAGCGCGGGCTCGCTTTCACCGCAGCCTGAAGCGCCTCGGCCTCGCTGCGTTCGATCGCAGCTCCCACCATCATCACCGAAGTGGCGTTGAGGCGGCCGCGTTCGATGAGGTCACGGATGGCGCGGTTGACGCCCGGGCTGATGCCGTAATCGTCGGCGCAGAGCCAGATTCGCCGCGGGCTCGCGGCGCTGCTCATTCGGCCGCCGTCCTGCTCGAGGCGTCCTGGCTCGAACCGTCCTGGCTCGAACCGTCCTGGCTTGAAGCGTCCTGGCTTGAAGCATCCTGGGCCTTGTCGGCCTCGAAATGCCTCTCGCTGTGCTCGGCGACGAAGTAGATCGGCCGCGCCTTCAGCTCGGAGAGGATCTTGCCGATATATTCGCCGACGATGCCGATCATGATGAGCTGCACGCCGCCGATGGTCATCAGGCCGACCACGAGCGAGGGATAGCCGGGCACCTGCTTGCCGGTTGTCCATACCTCCCACAGGATCGACAGGCCGAACAGGAAGGCGCCGCCGGCGAGCACCACGCCGAGCAGGCTGGCGAAGCGCAACGGCGCCACCGAGAACGAGGTCAGGCCCTCGATTGAAAGGCCAAGCAGTCGCGCGGCGTTGAAGGTGGTGACGCCATGTGCGCGCGGTGCCGGCTCGTAGTCGACGCGGATCTGGCGGAAGCCGATCCAGCTGGCGAGGCCCTTGAAGAAGCGGTTGCGCTCCGGCAATTGCCTGAGCGCTGCGACTGCGCGCGGCGACAGCAGGCGGAAATCGCCGGCATCCTCGGGGATCTTCTGGCGCGCGCCCCAATTGATCAGCGCGTAGAAGCCGTGCACGGCGAGGCGGCGCAGGAACGTCTCGTTGTCGCGATGCGCCTTGGCGGTATAGACGACGTCATAGCCGTCATCGATCCAGTGCCGCACCAGCTGCTCGACCAGGGCCGGCGGATGCTGGCCGTCGCCGTCCATGAACATCACGGCGCCGAGCCGGGCATGGTCGAGGCCGGCCATCAGCGCCGCCTCCTTGCCGAAATTGCGCGACAGCGACACCACCTGGATGCTGATCGCGTCAGCCGGCAACGAACGTGCGATCGAAAGTGTCGCGTCCGCGCTGCCGTCGTCGACATAGACGACCTCGCAAGCGAGCCGATAGCGCTCGCGCAAGGTCTTGGCGAGCTCGCAGATGCGCTGGTGCAGGGCGGCGAGGCCGGCCGCCTCGTTGTAGACGGGGACGACAATCGACAGTCCCTTCGCCGCGGCGGTGCCTGCGGTGGTCGTCATGCCGGAAACGTCAGAGCCCAGCGTCATCGATTGGGGTTCCAGAGGAGATCAAGGTCATCTCAACAGCATATGGTAGCTGCGGTTTGCTGTCGCTACGCTGAACGGAGCTGCTCAGCAAACTTTGGGCTCACCGCCGCAGGAACGCCTCGAGCTTGGCGAACAGCGGGTTCTCCCGGTCGAACACGTAGTCGAGCGAGGCCACCGAGACCGTGTCGGCGCCATGCTCGCGCAGGAAGCTCGCCAGTGCATAGAGCTGCCCCGGCGGGCAGTGCAGCGTCAGCATGCCGGACGAGGTCGGCCCGCCGAACGGGGCCTCGACGCCGAACCGGCTGTGGGCTTCGCCGAGCAGGGCGGCGTCGCACTGCCGGAAGCGGGTGCGGACCTCGCGGTATTTGTTGGCGCGCGCCCTTGCTGCGATGTGATCGAGGATGACGCGCGCAGTCTCGCGCGCCTGCGGCGACCAGTCGGCGTCCTTCGAGGCGACCAGATTGGCCTGGCTGCGCAGGATCACGCCGTCGTCGAGCACCCGCAGGCCGTTGGCGGCCAGCGTCGCGCCCGTGGTGGTGATGTCGACGATCAACTCGGCGCTGCCGGCCGCCGGCGCGCCTTCGGTTGCGCCCGCGCTTTCGACGATGCGGTAATCGGTGATGCCGTGGCTCTGGAAGAAGGCACGCGTGAGGTTGACGAACTTGGTCGCGACCCGCATCCGCATGTGATGCTGCTCGCGGAAGCCGGTGGTGACGTCGTCGAGATCGGCCATGGTGCGGACGTCGATCCAGGCCTGCGGCACCGCGACGACGACGTCGGCATAGCCGAAGCCGAGCCCCTCGATCAGCGACACGCGCTTGTCGGCGTCCGCGATGGTCTCGCGCACCAGATCCTCGCCGGTGACGCCGAGATGCGCGAAGCCGCGGGCGAGCTGCGATGCGATCTCGCTCGCCGAGAGATAGGCGACCTCGACATTGTCGAGCCCTGCGATGGTGCCGCGATAGTCGCGGGCGCCGCCGGCCTTCGACAGCTTGAGGCCGGCACGAGCGAAGAAGCCTTCCGCGTTTTCCTGCAGGCGGCCCTTGGAGGGAACGGCCAGAACGAATGGCGCGCTCATGACTTAAGCTCCCAGCTTGCGGCCGATCCGGTTCAGCGCGTCCACCCAGACCGAGAAGCCGACGGCGGCGATCGGCTCGCTAGATCCGAGCTGGGTCATCAGCCCGTCATAGCGGCCGCCCGCGACCAGCGGCTCGGCGCCGTTGCCGCTGTGGTGCAGCTCGAATTCGAAGCCGGTGTAATAGTCGAGCCCGCGTCCGAACGCGGTCGAAAAGCGCGCCTGCTTCACCTCGATGCCGCGCGCGGCCATAAAGCCGACCCGGCTCTCGAACTGGTCGATCGCAGCATTGAGATCGAGCTTCGCGTCAGTCGTGAGCGCACGCAGCTCGGCGACGGCATCGTCCGGATTGCCCGCGATCGACAGGAAGCGCTTGAGCACGGCGATGGCCTCGCGCGGCAGTGCGCCGCCCTTCAGCGTCGACTGCTCTAGGAAGCGGTCGGCGATCTCGGCCGTGGTGCGGCCGCCGACATTGGTGGTGCCGGCGATCGACATCAGATCGGTGACGAAAGCGAGTGCCGCCTTCCGGTCCGAGCCTGCGAGCGCTGCCAGCACGCCCTCATATTCGCTGCGCTTCGCGGTGGCCGCGGCCGCCAGCCGCTCCAGATCCTGTTCCAGGCTGATCTTGCGGTTGAAATCCTTGACCAGGCGGCGGCGCCAGACCGGATAGAGGTTGAGTGCGTCGAGCAGCGCGTTGAACAGTGCGACGTCACCGGTGCGGATCTCGACGTCGCGGACGCCGAAGGCGGCCGTCGCCTCCAGCGCCAGCGCCAGCATTTCGGCGTCGGCCGCGGCGCGGTCCTGACGGCCGAACGATTCGATGCCGGCCTGCAGGAATTCGCTGGCCTGACCGCTGCGGTAGCGAAACACCGGTCCGAGATAGCTGAATCCTGCTGGCTGGCCGGCCCGGCCGGAGGCGAGATAGTCGCGGGCGACGGGGATGGTGAGGTCCGGGCGCAGGCAGAGTTCCTCGCCGGAGAGGTCGCTGGTCAGGTACAGGCTCTTGCGGATGTCCTCGCCGGACAGGTCCAGAAACGGCTCGGCCGGCTGCAGAATCGCGGGCTCGGCCCTGACATAGCCGGCCTGCGCGAACGACAAGAGCAGCGTATCCGCCCAGGCGGCGGAGCCGGCAGCATTTGAGGTGGCAGTCGCGGTCATCTCAGGGGTCCATCGTCCCGGTGGAAGCGGGCAGAGCAGGGGAGGCGGAGGCGAATTGGCGGAGCCCTTAGCATGGCCCGACATCGGTTTCGACCTCCAAAGGATCAATCGCTTAACGGCGGGCAATGCGTCGGGATCAGCCGTTTTTGCCACCCCAGTCGCCCAGCACCGCCTGCACCAGCGCCAGGGCGGCGACGGCGGCCGTGTCGGCCCGCATGATGCGGGGGCCGAGGGCCAGCCGCAGGATGCTGGGCTGCCGCAGCAGCAGCGCCCGCTCTTCCTCGGCAAAGCCGCCTTCGGGGCCGATCAGCACGTCGATACCTTGCCCCGCCTTGCGGGCGCCTTGCAGGCTCTGAACGGGGTTTTGGACCTCCGCCGCCTCGTCGCAGAAGATCAGCCGGCGGCCTGCGGCGCGCTGGCTGAGGTACCGATCCAGCGGCACCGGCTCGCCGACGGTAGCGATGCTGAGGATGCCGCATTGCTCCGCCGCCTCGACCACATTGGCGCGCATCCGTTCGGTGTTGACCCGGGAGGCCTGGGTATACCTGGTCAGGACCGGTTGAAGGCTGGCGGCGCCCATCTCGATGGCCTTCTGGACCATGTAGTCGAGCCGGGCATGCTTGAGCGGGGCGAAGACATAAGTGAGGTCGGCCAGACGGTCCTGGGGCCGGGTCTGCTGCAGGATGACGAGGCCGTCCGGCCGCTTGCGGCCTTCGACCGCGGCCTGCCACTCGCCGTCGCGGCCGTTGAAGGCCAGCACCTCGGCCCCCGCCGACAGCCGCAGCACATTGCCGAGATAATTGCTCTGGTCGCGGTCGAGCGGGACCCTGGCGTCCTGGGCGAGGAGAGCATCAACGAACAGGCGGGGGGCGCGAAAATCGTGGGATGGCATCGTTCAAAGGTCCAATTTGGGGCCGTTCTTAACCGAAACCAGTCGTTTTGGGGGTAAATATCGCTGAATCGGTGCGTTCCCGCGCCGCGCTCTTGCCCTATTCGACGGGTTGTTAAGCGCTGGCGGGAATCGTAAAAACGCGAACACGCTGGTTGCGCTTCAATGGGAAGACGCTGAACCCCGTAAGCTCCTGCCGGAGAGACTGCCTTGATGATCCGTCATCTGATGGTTCCGATCACTGCCGCCATGGTCACCATGGGGGCCGCGGGCGCCTATGCGCAAAGCGCCTTCCCGGCGCCGCTGCCGAACCAGGCCGCGAGCAGCTCGGCATTTCCGCCCGTGAACGGCTCGGCGCCGACCGCCTCTGTCGGCGCGGCGCCGCAATCCTCGTTTCCCGTGAACGGCGCTGCGCCGATCGGCGGCGCTGGCGCTTTCAGTGCGGCCCCGCCGACGCAGGCCCCGGGTGAGGACTGCATGAAGGCCTTCCTTCCCTTGCGCGAGGAAGCCGAGAAGCGCGGCAAGGCGATCAAGGCCGCGAGCGACCGACATGCGCCACCGGACGAGGCCTGCAAGCTGATCCGCAATTTCAGCCAGGCTGAAATGAAGATGATCAAGTACATCGAGACCAACGCCGCCAAATGCGGAATCCCGCCGAATGTCGGCGCGCAGATGAAGGACGGCCACAAGAACACCGAGGCCATGCAGACCAAGGTCTGCAATGTCGCGCAGCAGATGCAGAACCAGCCGCGCGGTCCGGCAGGTCCGTCGTTGAGCGAGGTGCTGGGCTCGGGCTCGGCGCCCGAGGCCAATGCCGGCAAGAAGGGCGGCAGCACCTTCGATACGCTCAACGGCAACGTCCTGACCCGATGAGCGACACATCCGCCCGCGTTGCCGACTCCACCGGCAACTGGGTCGATACGCTCGCGCCGCATTGGGCGCGGCCCTACCTGCGGGTGTCCCGCTTCGATCGTCCGATCGGCTCCTGGCTTCTGCTGATGCCGTGCTGGTGGTCGGCGGCGCTCGCCGCCGGCATCGCGCACGATATCAGCCGTCTGCCGCTCACCATCGTGCTGTTCTTCATCGGCGCCTTTGTGATGCGTGGCGCGGGCTGCACCTGGAACGATATCACCGACCGCGACCTCGATGCCAGGGTCGAGCGCACGCGCTTGCGGCCGCTGCCCGCGGGACAGATCACCGTGAAGCAGGCGCTGGCCTTCATGATCGCGCAGGCGCTGGTCGGTCTCGTCGTGCTGCTTCAGTTCAACCGTTTTGCGGTCGCGACCGGCATCGCTTCGCTCGCGGTCGTCGCCATCTATCCTTTCATGAAGCGGATCACCTGGTGGCCGCAGGTCTTCCTCGGACTTGCCTTCTCCTGGGGTGCGCTGATGGGCTTTGCCGTCACCTTCGGACGCATCGACCTGACCGCGCTGGTGCTCTATGCCGGGTCGATTGCCTGGGTGATCGGCTATGACACCATCTATGCGCATCAGGACACCGAGGACGACGCGCTGATCGGCGTCAAGTCCACCGCGCGCCTGTTCGGCGCGCACACGCACCAGGCCCTGATCCTGTTCTATGGGCTCGCGGTGGTGCTGATCGGCGTCGCGCTGGCCTCAAGCGATGTGCGCTGGCCGGCCTGGCTCGGGCTCGCGGCGTTCGCCGCGCATCTGGTCTGGCAGATCGTGCGGCTCAGGACAGAGGATCCCGTGCTGTGCCTGCGCCTGTTCAAGTCGAACAAGCATGCTGGTGCGCTGCTGTTTGCCGGATTGCTCGCGGACGCGGTGATGCGGGCGGCGTAATTAGCAGGGTAGGTTAGCCCCGTGCTGCGCGGAGCGCAGTTGCTCGGCGTAACCCACCACTTTGCTTTCGATGCGGACAGATATTGGTGGGTTACGCCTACGGCCAACCAACCCCACGGCACCTTCAGTTCCGCGCGATGATCTCGCGTTCGTCGCGGTGAACGGCCAGCTCGCGCGCCATGCCGGTGCGGCGGCGCATCAAGAATTTCGGACGTCGGGCGCGGATCGCGTTGGCGCGACGACGGCGGGCTGCGGGCTTGCGCGCACCTTCGTCGAGCTGCGGAAGCGCAAAGATCTCGCTCCAGATCGCCCAGGCCTCGGTAAGCTCATTGGCTTCGGCGCCGACCAGCAGCGGAACGGAGAGGGAAGGGTCGCGATGGACGAGGACGAGCGCCTGCGCCTCGTCATGGCCGCGCAGCGCGATGCCGGTGAAATCGCTGACGCGGACGTTGATCGCCATCTGCATGCCGCGGACGGCACGGCGCAACACGACACGCTCGCGATGAAGCTCGATCTGCCTGGTGTATCCGTCGGCGCGCGGATCATGCGCGTCGAAGCGGACCGGAAGGGAAAGGGGGTCGAGCCGCAGGGAGCGGCTCGACCCGGCGGGAGCGACCCCGCATGTTGATGTTTGACGCCTCACGGCTTTCGTTCTCCCCGCCGGGATTATGTTCCCGGTCGATGCGAGGACCTTAGCGCGCCCCTTTCCGAAACCGCTTAAAAAGGCTGGTTAACCCGGCGTGACCACGGCTCATGATTGACAAGACCTTCGCGCGCATGATTGACGAGACGTTGCGCCAACGAAGCGAATCTGAGCTTTTTGCGGGCTGAAAATGCTTGAAGTCCGCACCATTTGGGCACATCTGGTGGGTTCGGCCGTTCCGGGCTCGACCCTCGCCCCAACAGGATTTCGTTTGTGAACCCTTCACCAAGCTCGACGCTTTCGCCCAAAGCCAATCGTGATCTGTTCGATCAGTCCGCGCTGTCCGATCTCGCACAGCGGCTGGTGGAGGCGGCCAGACGCGCAGGCGCCGATGCGGCCGATGCGGTCGCGGTGCGCGGCGTCTCGCAAGGGGTCGAGGTTCGCGACGGCCGCGTCGAGGAATCCGAGCGGTCCGAGGGCGATGATGTCGGCCTGCGCGTGCTGGTCGGCCAGCGCCAGGCGGTGGTCTCCACCAACGACGTCAGCGGCGATGCCGTGACCAAGCTCGCCGAACGCGCGGTGGCGATGGCGAGGGTTGCGCCCGTCGACAAATATGTCGGCCTCGCCGATCCCGCGCTGCTCGCGCGCGACTTCCCCGATCTCGATCTGCTCGATCCCGACGTGCCCGCGACCTCGGAGCTCGAGCGCCGTGCGCTCGCCGCTGAAGCTGCCGCACTCGCGGTGAAGGGAGTCACGAAATCCGGCGGCGCCTCGGCCTCCGCCGGCATGGGCGGCATGGTGCTCGTCACCTCGACCGGCTTCCATGGCTCCTACCTGCGTTCCAGCCAGGGCATCTCGGCCACCGCCATTTCCGGCGAGGGCACCAGCATGGAGCGCGACTACGATTTCACCTCCGCGCCGCATGGCGCCGACCTGCTGTCGCCGGAAGCCGTCGGCCGATCCGCCGGCGAGCGCACCGTGGCGCGCTACAATCCGCGCAAGGTCGAGACCTGCAAGGTGCCCGTGGTGTTCGACCCGCGCGTCGCGGGCTCGCTGGTCGGCCATCTCGTCGGCGCCATCAACGGCGCCTCGATCGCGCGCAAGACCAGCTTCCTCAAGGACAAGCTCGGCCAGCAGCTGTTCGCCAAGAACATCCGCATCATCGATGACCCCTTGCGCAAGCGCGGCCTGCGCTCGCAGACCTTCGACGCCGAAGGCGTCGCGGTGAAAACAATTGCGCTGGTCGATGAAGGCGTGCTGACCACCTGGCTGCTCGACTGCGCCACCGCGCGCGAGCTTGGGCTGGCCACCACAGGCCACGCCCATCGCGGCGTCTCGTCCTCGCCGTCGCCGGGGCCGTACAATCTGCACCTCGAAGCCGGCACGCCGACGCCGGCCGAATTGATCGCCGACATCAAGCAGGGCTTCTACGTCACCGACCTGATCGGCTCCGGCGTCAACGGCGTCACTGGCGATTACAGCCGCGGCGCCTCCGGCTTCTGGATCGAGAACGGCGAGATCACCTATCCCGTCAGCGAGGTCACGATCGCCGGCCATCTGTTCGAGATCTTCAAGTCGATGCAGCCGGCGAACAATCTCGAATTCCGCTACGGCATCAATGCGCCGACGGTGCGCATCGAGGGCTTGACGCTTGGCGGACGCTGACGCGAACTCCCTCGACTCGACCATCCTGACCCACGACGCGGCGCTGCTGAAAGACGCGGTGCGGGAGGCGGGCGCGCTCGCCCAGTCGATGTTCCGGACCGAGCTGAAGAAGTGGATCAAGGGCGCGTCCTCGCCGGTCTCGGAAGCCGACATCGCCGTCAACGATCTGCTCGAGGCGCGGCTGCGCGCCGCCACGCCGGACTATGGCTGGCTCTCCGAGGAGAGCGCCGACGACGCCAAGCGGCTGTCGCGGCGGCTGACATGGGTGGTCGACCCGATCGACGGCACGCGCAATTATCTGGGCGGCCATGACGAGTGGTGCGTCAGCGTCGCGCTGGTCGAGGACGCCACGCCCGTTCTCGCCGCGGTGTTCGCGCCGACCATCGACGAGTTCTTCTTTGCGGTCCGAGGGCAAGGTACGACGCTGAACGGCAAGGCTGTGCGGGCGACTGGCGGATCCGAACTCGACTTCTCGCGCGTCGCCGGGCCAAAACCTCTGGTCGAGCGCCTGAAGCCGTCACTCGGTGAGATCAAGCTGCACCCGCGAATCGGCTCGCTCGCGCTCCGGCTCTGCCGGGTCGCCCATGGCGCGCTGGATGCGGCTTTTGCGGGCGGCAACAGCCATGATTGGGACCTTGCGGCGGCCGATTTGATCGTGCAGGAAGCGGATGGTAGGATGAGCGACCTCTCCGGAGATCCCATCCTCTATAACCGCCGGGAAGTGGCCCACGGGGTGCTGGTGGCAGCGGGACGCGATCGTCATGCGAGCATTGTCGCGCATTTTCGCAACCGTCCCTTGCCCTGAAGCGCTTTCGCGTGCCTGTTGATCACTGCTTTGCCGGGCAGCCCGTTAGAAAGAGAACCCATGTCAGATAGTGCCCCGCAACAACTGCTTCACCTCGTCATCGGCGGAGAGCTCGTCGATCTCGAGCACAGCACCTTCAAGAACCTGGACGACGTCGACATCGTCGGCCTCTATCCGAACTACGCGACGGCGCACGCCGCCTGGCGCGCCAAGGCGCAGAGCACGGTCGACAATGCGCAGATGCGCTATTTCATCGTCCATCTCCACCGGCTGCTCGACCCGAATCAAGAACCGGCGCGTTGAAAAAACTGCTTCGCAATACGCTGCGAAGCAGCTTCGTTCAGCGTGCCGTCGGGGTCCTGGCGGCCGAATATCTGCGCTTTGTCTGGCGGACCAACAAGTTCACGTTCGATCCGTCGGACGTCTATGACATCGTCGAGCCGCAGATCCCGGCGATCTTCGCCTTCTGGCACGGCCAGCACTTCCTCACGCCGTTCATCAAGAACAAGGACTGGTACAAGGCCAAGGTCCTGATCTCACGGCATCGCGACGGCGAGTTCAATGCCATCGCCGCCGAGCGGCTCGGCATCGGCACGATCAGAGGTTCCGGCGATCACGGCGGGGCGTTCCACCGCAAGGGCGGGGTCGGCGCCTTCAAGGAAATGGTGCGGACGCTCCAGGACGGTTGTAATGTCGCGCTGACCGCCGATGTCCCCAAGCGCTCGCGCGTGGCCGGGCTCGGCATCATCATGCTGGCACGGGAATCGGGGCGGCCGATCATGCCTTTCGCGATGGCGACCAGCCGCTTCGTCCGGCTCAAGAACTGGGACCGCACCACCATCAATTTGCCATTCGGGCGGGGCGCATTGGTCGGCATCAAGGAAATCCACGTTCCGCCGGATGCTGACGCCGCCATGATGGAAGCGCTGCGGCAGGAGCTCGAGGAGACGCTGAACGAGGCGACCCGGCGCGCCTATGCGCAGCTCGGCCGCCCGGGACCGGAAGATGCCTAAATCGCTGCCCATTGCGCTGCCGATCACGCTCCGGATGTACCGGCGCCTGGCTAGCGGCCTGGTGCCGCTCGCCCCTGCGCTGATCAAGCGGCGGCTGAAGCAGGGCAAGGAGGACCCCGCGCGGGTCGGCGAGCGGCGCGGCCTGTCCCGCGACGTGCGGCCGCACGGCCCGCTGGTCTGGATCCACGGCGCCAGCGTCGGCGAGGTGCTGGCGGCGGCGGCGCTGATCGAGCGCCTGCGCGATCTCAATCTGCGCATCCTGCTCACCTCGGGCACGGTCACCTCGGCGGCGGTCGTCGCAAAGCGCTTTCCGCCCGACGTCATCCATCAATATGTGCCGTATGATTCGCCGCGCTATGTCGCGCGCTTCCTCGACCATTGGCAGCCGTCGCTGGCGCTGTTCATCGAATCCGATTTGTGGCCGAACCTGATCCTGGCGGGCGCCGCACGGCGGGTGCCGATGGTGCTGATCAACGGGCGGATGTCGCCGCGCTCCTTCCCGCGCTGGCGGCGGATGCACGGCACCATCTCCGCGCTGCTGTCGCGGTTCGATATTTGTCTCGCGCAATCCAGGACCGACGCGGAGCGCTTCTCCGCGCTCGGCGGCCGGGACGTCGTCACCACGGGCAATCTCAAGCTCGACGTGCCGGCGCCGCCGGCCGATCCCGCAAAACTCGAAAGGCTGATGGCGGTGACGCGCGGGCGGCCGATTATCGTCGCGGCCTCGACCCATCCGGGCGAGGACGAGATGCTGGTCGCGGCACATCGCAGCCTGGTCGGCTTCTCCCCGCAGCTTCTGACTGTGATCGTGCCGCGCCATCCCAATCGCGGCTCCTCGATTGCAGGCCTCGTCACGGCGTCCGGCCTCAAGCCTGCCTTGCGCTCGCGCGAGGAGCTGCCGACGGCCGCGACCGACGTCTACGTCGCCGACACCATGGGCGAACTCGGCCTGTTCTATCGCCTCTCGCCCGTCGTGTTCATGGGCGGATCGCTGATCCGGCACGGCGGGCAGAACCCGATCGAGGCGATCAAGCTTGGTGCGGCCATCGTCCACGGCCCGCACGTCTTCAACTTCGCCGAGGTCTACGAGGCGCTCGACCGGGGCGGCGGCGCGCGCCAGGCCGACACGCTGGAGGCGCTGGTCAAGCAGCTCGGCCTGTTGCTCGCCGACCCGAGCGTTTGCGACAAGATGCAGCGGGCGGGTGCGGGCGTGGTCGAGCAACTCGGCGGCGCGCTCGATCGCACGATGGCCGCGCTCGAACCGTATCTGTTGCAGCTGCGGATCGAGATGGGAGCCGCCAATGCGTGAGCCGGCCTTCTGGTACCGGCCACGTTCTCTCCAGTCATACGTCTTATGGCCGCTCGGCGCGCTCTACGGTGCGATCACCGAACGGCGCATGCTGCGCACGGGCTTTGACGCCGGTATCCCCGTGATTTGCGTCGGCAATTACCATGTCGGCGGCGCCGGCAAGACGCCGACCGTGCTGGCGCTGACCAGGCTGTTGCGCGAGCTCGGTGAGACGCCTGTGGTGCTGAGCCGCGGCTATGGCGGCCGCCTGACGGGCCCTGTCATGGTCGACCGCGAGCGCCACACCGCGACCGACGTCGGCGACGAGCCGTTGATGATGGCGCGCGACGTTCCTGTTGCCGTGGCGCGCGACCGCCTTGATGGCGTCGCGCTGGCGAAGTCGCGAGGCGCCACCGTGATCCTGATGGACGACGGTTTCCAGAACCCGAGTCTTTTGAAGGATGCCTCGCTGATCGTGATCGACAGCGAGCGCGGCCTCGGCAACGGCGCGGTGTTTCCCGCCGGCCCGCTGCGTGCGCCGCTGCAGGCGCAGCTCGCGCGCACCGACGCGCTGGTGCTGATCGGCGACGGGCGTGCCGCCAATGACGTCGCCGCCGAGCTCGCCAAGCGCAACAAGCCCGAGCTGCGCGCGCGGTTGAAGCCGGAGGCGGCCTCACTCGCGCAGCTCCTCGGCAAGCGGGTCTTTGCTTTTGCCGGCATCGGCGATCCCGCGCGCTTTTTCCGCACGTTGCAGGCCAGCGGCATCGAGGTCGCGCGCACGCGCCGCTTCGACGATCATCACATGTTCTCGCGCGAGGAGCTCGCCGAGCTCGCGGCGGAAGCACAGCGCGAGCAGCTCACGCTGGCGACGACGGAAAAGGATCTTGCGCGCCTGCATGGCAGTGAAGGCGTGCCCGCCGGCATCGTGCCGTTTGCCGTCCAGCTCGAATTCGACGACCCGGCCAAGTTGCGGCAGCTGATCACCGATCAACTCTACAAGGCGCGCGAGCGCAGGTTCAGCCGGCGCTGATCGCCGCATTGCGGGGGCCGCGATCGCTGCTTCAGCAGACAGTCATGCTCACCACACCCCAACGACCATCATTCCGATGATGGTCAGGCACGAGACGCAGGTCACCATGACGGTATAGCTTTCGGGTGTGTTCATCGCTGTCTCCCAAACTGTTGCCGACGCGGGAGAGATTGCCGGACTCGGCCGCTTCAATTCGGCGCGCCGCGAGCGGTCTTGCGGTGTGCCGCCGCCCTCGCGTCGTCACTCTGATCCGAAACAAGATAGTCCGCTTCGAGTGCTTCAAAGCGTTCAGCTGCGATCAGAAGCTGTTTGCGCATTTCGGCGAGGCGCGCGCGGCAATATTCGCGATAGAGCAAGTCCAGTATGATGGGCATGATCACCCCCATCGATTGACTTTGGATTGGCAGATATTCCACCGCGCATTTTCGAGGTGATCAGTAGCCCGTCAGGTGGCTCTTCGCTATGAGCCCGTTCACAGACTGCGCCAATTCCAAAGCTCAACGGTCGTTTGGTCGACTTGATCGTCTGTGCGATAAAAGGAACAGGGCTAGTTACCTAACACGCAGTTTAGCAGCGCTGTGTTTCAGCAAGACTTCGTCAAACAACTTAAGGACGCCGCACCGAGACGAAAAATCCAACCACAAAGCGAAATGACTTACCTCGGGGTGAAAGCACGATTCGATGCAACGTGGATCAACGACGAGGATTATTTCGCTGCGTGCAGGTCCAACGGCAGTTCGCCATTCACCCCTCATTCATCGCAAAACTTCTATCCGTTCCGGACGATCAGGATCACGCCTGGCGCCTTTGCCCACCCTACGAGGTCTGCGAGATCACGACTGCTTCGGCGCGCCGGGAAAATGCCGCTGCAGCACGGCGGCGGGCGTGGCGTAGGCTTCCTGCAGGTCAACGCTCCAGTACTTCAATTCGTCGAGCGGGATCCGCGTGTCGGTGATGGCGCAGCGCACGAAGGTCCCCGGCGAGATCACGCGGAAATCGCCGTCGAGATATTGCACCTGCGCTTCGCCATGGCCGGAAGAGCCGAACTTGTTCAGCACGGTCGAAAGTCTCCGTGGAAGGCCCATAAGGGCACGATGTGTTGGACGGGATGTAGCATAGATAGGGTGGCTTGTCCGCCCGGTAAACCCACCGGTTTGTGATGTTTTGCCGCCGTTTCCGCATGGTACTGCTCCGGGCGAAGGGTCGTCCCGCCGCTCGCGGCCGCAACTGATATGGCAGAGTCCGATGCGCCTTCGACTGATCGCCCTGTTCCTGACGCTTCTGATACCGGCCGCATACGCTGCGCCGGCCCCGCATCAGGTCGAGATTCCGCTCGCCTCGGGGACGCTGCATGCGCAGCTGTACAAGCCCGAGGGTGACGGGCCGTTTCCGACCGTGATCGCACTGCATGGCTGCGGCGGCCTCGGCGGCCATTCCGATCCCGTGCTGCCGCGCTATCGCGACTGGGCCGAGCGCCTGCTCAAGGCCGGCAACGCCGTGCTGCTGCCGGACAGCTACGGTTCGCGCGAACTCGGGCCGCAATGCCGCGTCAAGGAGAGCCACGTCAAGGTGCGGCGCGAGCGCGTCGCCGACATCGCGGCCTCGCGCGCCTGGCTGATGAAGCAGGCCTGGGTCGCGCGCGACCGCATCAGCCTGATCGGCTGGGCCAACGGTGCCAGCGCGCTGCTCTGGGCGGTGCGCCCGCAGAGCACCTCGCGCGATCAGGGACCGGATTTCCGCGCCGCGATCGCGTTCTATCCGGATTGCCGGATCTCGGCGGGTTTGGGCTGGAGCGCGCGGGTGCCGACGCTGGTGCTGATCGGTGCCGATGACGACGTGTCGTCGCCGCCGGCCTGCCGCCAGATGGTCGACGGCGCGCGCGGCCGCAGCGCGCTCGCGCGCATCGTGGTCTATCCGGGCGCCTATCACGATTTCGACCGCGCCAACACGCCGCTGCATGCAGCCAGCGGCAGCAGCGACGCCGCCGCGCCCGAGCACGGTCACCTCGGCACGGATGCCGAGGCGCGCGCGGAGTCGCACAAGGAAGTCGCGGAGTGGCTGGCGCGGTAGCGGCAATGCCGCAGCCAAGATGAGGCGACTTGTCCCGCCGTAGCTCGATAGAGCGAGGGCGGAAGCGGGGCCGCCCGGGAACAACATCACGTGGACAGCCCCGCATCGACCACCGCCCTGCACGGAAAATGGCCGACCGTGAATCTACGGATCGCGCATGGCCGCGGTTTCAGCACATGGCCGTGCCATCATTCGACCACGATGTCGATTAAACGCATCTCACATGCGCAACCGCATCACGCTCTTCGCCTCCGCCCTGATCGCCTTCACCGTCGCGATTTTCCTGTATGAGGCCCACGCTGGCGCCCCACAGCTTGCGCCGGAACATTGCGGCTTCTGGACCACGATGGACGCGGGATTGTCCTGCCGGTAGGGCTGCCGTAGCCCGGATGAGCGAAGCGATATCCGGGACAAGCGTCGCCGCACATCGCTGCGCTCATGCGGGCTACAACGCCTCCACGTCGTCATTGCGAGCGCGGCGACTTGTCCGCCGAAGCCTTGGCGACGGCGGAAGCAATCCAGAATCCTTCCGCAGCGGGATTCGGGATTGCTTCGTCGCAAGGGCTCCTCGCAATGACGGGGATAGAGCGCCGCCCTCGCGCACTCAGAACAAGCTGCCCTGATCCACCGGCTTGGCCACGCGCTTCGGCGCGGGCTTTGTCTCCTGAGCGGCCGGCTTCGGTTGCGACAGCGTGCGCTTTGCCGCGGGCGCCGGGCGATCCCCATCCGCGGTCGCGCCGACACGGCCATCCGCGAACTCGATCTCGACACGTGCGCCGGGGCCGATCGCGTCCGCAGCGTGCACGGGGTGGCCGGCTTCATCGCGCACCAGGGCAAAGCCGCGTGCGAGCACGCCGCGATAGGACAGCGCGGAGAGCAGCTTGCCGCTGTTCTCGACGCGCGCATCGAGCCGCTGCAGCAGCGTGAGGAGCGCGCGGCCGGCGCGCTCGGCGAGGCGATGCGTGCGCTCGCGCTGGCGGGCAATCGCGTTGCGCTGCGCCTGCGCATTGGAAAGCTTTGAGGCGCGCAGACGCACCTCCAGCCCGGCAAAGCGGTCGCGACGCTGCCGCAGCAGCGATCGGGCGGAGAGGCCGAGCCGCTCGCCGCACACGGTGAGGCGGTGATCGGCCTGCGAGATCTGGCCATGCAGCACGCGCAGCGTCAGCTTTGAACTGGCGGCGGTGAACCTGCGGAAATGCGCATGCGTGTTGGCCTTGAGGCAACGGGGCAGGGAGGCTCCGGCTGAATCCAGCCGCTGCCGCGGGATCGCGAGCAGATCGCCGGCCGCCGGCAGCGCGCGGGCGGCGGCGCGCAGCTCGCCGCGGCGGCTCTCCTGCGCGCGCTGCCAATAGGCGCGGGTGCGGCGTCCGAGATCGGCGACCTCGACGAACAATTCGCTGCGCACGGGGACGGCCATCTCGGCGGCCGCCGTCGGGGTCGGTGCGCGCTTGTCGGCGACGAAGTCGATCAGGGTGATGTCGGTCTCGTGCCCCACGGCCGAGATCAGCGGGATCATGCTCTCGGCTGCCGCCCGCACCACGATCTCCTCGTTGAACGACCAGAGATCCTCCAGCGAGCCGCCGCCGCGAGCGACGATCAAGACGTCGGGCCGCGGAATCCTGCCGCCCTCGGGCAGCGCGTTGAAGCCACGGATCGCAGCCGCGACCTGCTCGGCGGAGCCTTCGCCCTGCACCCTGACCGGCCACACCAGCACGCGGCGGGGGAAGCGGTCCTCGAGCCGGTGCAGGATGTCGCGGATGACCGCGCCGGTCGGCGAGGTCACCACACCGATCACCTCCGGCAGCCACGGCAGGAGCTGCTTGCGCGCCGCGTCGAACAGGCCTTCGGCGGCGAGCTTCTTCTTGCGCTCCTCCATCAGCGCCATCAGCGCGCCGATGCCGGCCGGCTCCAGCGCCTCGATCACGATCTGGTATTTCGAGGAGCCCGGATAGGTCGTGAGCTTGCCGGTGGCGATGACCTCGAGCCCCTCCTGGGGCTTGAAGCGCATGCGGCCGTGCACGCCCTTCCAGATCACCGCTTCGATCTTGGCGCTCTCGTCCTTGAGCGCGAAATAGCAATGGCCGGAGGAGTGGGCGCCACGGAAGCCCGAGATCTCACCGCGGACCCGGACATGGCCATAGGTGTCCTCAACGGTCCGCTTCAGGGACTGCGAGAGCTCGGAGACGGTGAATTCGGGCGTATTGAGCAGTTGTTCCGCAGGCGGCATCGGCAAACGATTCGGCATTTTGGGGTCAGACCCGACGTTAAGGATTTTCGCCGCGCGGCGCCAATTCGGGGATTGATCAGGAGAGTTCTCTGTAGTATAGAGTTCTCTATTGATGATGAATTCGGTGAGGGGTGGTCCTGGTCATGCAGTTGCTCCGAGGTGCTCTGGGCTTGCTGAAATGGGGTTGTGTGCGGTCGGCGCCGTGGCGCTGCGAGTCTATGCCTGGGTCGCTGTGGACGTCCTCGGCGGCCTGGTTGCGCTCTGCTCAACCCGCCGCATCACCGCCATGGCTCCGGCTTCGACGTTAGGCTGCTCCTGGTGTTCGTGCTGTTCTTCGCCTTCGGTTATCTCTGTACCAATGTGATCGGCCATTTCGGCCCGCGCCAGTTGGGTACATTTTGGCCGCTCTATTTCATGCTGTTTTATACCCTGGCGGGTTTGTGGTTCGGCTACGTCTTTGTGGCGATCATCGGCCTCGGCATTTCCGCATTGACACTGATCGGGTTCTTCTACATCGGCGAAGCGTTTCCGCTCTGGATGGCCTTCTTGAACGGCGGCGGCCTCATCCTCGGCGGCCTCTGGATGCGGCGGATCTAGCTGGATGGCCGAGCTCGACGACATCATCCACCAGCCGCTGCGCCTCAAGATCATGGCCGCGCTGAATGCGTTGCCTGCGACGGCCGGACTGGAGTTTTCCCGTCTGAAGAGGCTCACCGGCGCCACCGACGGCAATCTCGGCGCCCATATCGAGACCCTGGCCAAGGCGGGGTACGTCTCGGTGGACAAGGCCTTCGTCGGCAAGAAGCCGCAGACGACAGTGACCGCCACCGCCGCCGGCCGCGGCGCCTTCGCGCGGCACGTCGCGACGCTGCAGGAGATCATCGCAGGGAAGCAGGTTTAGCTTTCTGCGATGCCGATTATTGTGCCCTCTCCCCTTGCGGGAGAGGGCATGACCACTGAAAGCCGAGGGCTCGCTTGGGTGAGGGGTCTGTCTCCGCGGATAGAGACGCCTCATCCGGCGCTTCGCGCCACCTTCTCCCACAAGGGGAGAAGGGAAGGCAGCACTGCCTGCGCCCCGGCATGACGGGGAGCGAGGCGTTTCCCCTTGAGACCAGCGCCGATTCGTGCGACCTCCGCCCCCAGCAAAACCCCTCATTTCGAGCCCTCGATGCACATTCTACTGCTCGGTTCCGGCGGCCGCGAACATGCTCTCGCGTGGAAGATCGCGGCCTCCCCCCTGGTCACGAAATTCTGGTGCGCGCCCGGCAATGCCGGCATCGCCCGTGAAGCGGAATGCGTGGCGCTCGATGTCGCCGACCATGCCGCCGTGATCGACTTCTGCAAGAAGAGCGCGGTGGAGCTCGTGGTGGTCGGCCCGGAAACGCCGCTGGCGGCCGGCATCGTCGATGACCTCGCCGCTGCCGGCATCAAGGCATTCGGGCCGAGCGGAGCCGCTGCCCAGCTCGAAAGCTCCAAGGGGTTCACCAAGGCGCTATGCACCGAATTCGGCATTCCGACCGGCGCCTACAAGCGCTTCACTAACGCTAATGCCGCGCGGGCTTATGTCCAGAGCCGGGGCGCGCCGATCGTGGTCAAGGCCGACGGCCTTGCCGCCGGCAAGGGCGTGGTGGTCGCCAAGACGGTGCGCGAGGCGGAAGACGCCATCGCCATGATGTTCGAGGGCGCCTTCGGCGAGGCTGGCGCCGAGGTCGTGATCGAGGAATTCCTGCCCGGCCGCGAGATCAGCTTCTTCGCGCTGTGCGACGGCGAGACCGCGATCCCGCTGGCCTCGGCGCAGGACCACAAGCGCGTGTTCGACCATGACGTTGGTCCGAACACCGGCGGCATGGGCGCCTATTCGCCGACGCCGCTGGTGACGCCCGCGATCCACGACGCGATCATGGCCAAGATCATTTTGCCGACGGTGGCCGGCATGAAGCAGCGCGGCACGCCGTTCCGCGGCGTGCTCTACGCCGGCATCATGCTGACGACGCAGGGGCCGAAACTGTTCGAGTTCAACGTCCGCTTCGGCGATCCCGAGTGCCAGGTGCTGATGCTGCGCATGATGTCGGACATCGTGCCGGCGCTTCTCGCCGCCTGCGACGGGCAGCTGAAGAATTTCGACCTGCGCTGGCATCCGGAATCCGCGATCACCGTGGTGATGGCGGCGAAGGGCTATCCCGGCGACTACCAGAAGGGCACGCGCATCGAGGGGCTCGATGACGCCGCCAAGGTGGATACCGTCGAGATCTTCCACGCCGGCACGGTGGCCAAGGAGGGCGCGATCTTCGCCAATGGCGGCCGCGTGCTGAATGTCTGCGCGCTCGGCAAGACCGTGACCGAGGCGCAGGCGCGTGCCTATCAGGCTGTCGACCGCATCAACTGGCCGGACGGCTTCTGCCGCCGCGATATCGGGTGGCAGGCGGTGGAAGCGGAGAAGGCCCGGAGCTGACAGGCTTTTTTGCGACACGCGCGCAAAAACCTTGCGCCATCGCGCCGCCACATCGACATTCCAGAAATGCGTAGTCGGCTGTTTGACTTAGCGTCCTTCGCCGAGGACGCGTGGTACTGTGCATGGGGTTGTTTTCGACTTTTTTGTTGGGAGCGGCTCCGGGACTGACCAGACAAGGATGCAGAAAGATGTCCGATCTCGCCGACCTCTATCCCGGCTTCGCCTCCGAATGGATCAACACCTCCTTCGGCCGCATCTTCGCCCGCATCGGCGGCGAGGGCCCGCCGCTGCTGCTGCTGCACGGCTTCTCCGAGACGCATGTGATGTGGCACCGCGTGGCGCCGCAGCTTGCCGACAGGTTCACGCTGATCATCGCCGACCTGCCGGGTTACGGCTGGTCCGACATGCCCGAGAGCGATGCGCTGCACATGCCCTACAGCAAGCGCGCGATGGCCAAGGCCATGGTCGAGGCGATGGAGCGGCTCGGCCACGTGCACTTCGCGCTCGCCGGCCATGACCGCGGCGGCCGTGTCTCCTACCGCCTGGCGCTGGACCATCCCGGCCGGCTGTCGAAGCTTGCCGTGCTCGATATCCTGCCGACCTATGATTACTGGGAGCGGATGAACCGCGCCTATGCGCTGAAGATCTATCACTGGACCTTCCTGGCGCAGCCCTATCCGCTGCCGGAGACGCTGATCTCCGGCAATGGCGAGTTCTACCTGCGCTTCAAGATGGCGAGCCAGACCAAGTCGAAGACGCTGGATGCGATCGACAAGCGCGCGCTCGAACACTACATCGCCCCATTCCGCGATCCCGCCCGCCTGCACGCGATGTGCGAGGACTACCGCGCCGGCGCCTATTTCGACTACGACCTCGACAAGGCCGATTTCGAGGCCGGCAAGAAGATCACCGTGCCGATGCTGGCCCTGTGGGGCGGCGCCGGCATCGCCCAGGCCGCGGCGACCCCGCTGGACACGTGGAAGCAATGGGCGACGAACGTGGATGGCATGCCGGTGGATTCCGGCCACTTCCTCACCGAGGAGAACCCTGACGTGACCGCAAAGGCGCTGCTGGATTTCTTCTCAGCTTGATCCACGTCGTCATTGCGAGGAGCCCTTGCGACGAAGCAATCCAGGCAGTCAACGCGGAAAGACTCTGGATTTGCTTCGCTGCGCTCGCAATGACGCAGGAGGGGCCTACCTTCGCTCCCGGAAGAACTCCCTGAGCAGCCGCGCCGCCTCGCTCTCGCCGACGCCGGAGTAGACATCAGGCGCGTGGTGGCAGGCGGGCGAGGCAAAGAACCGCACGCCAGACTCCACCGCGCCGCCCTTGGGGTCGGCAGCGCCGTAATAGAGCCGGCGGACCCTTGCAAAGGAGATCGCGCCCGCACACATGGTGCAGGGCTCCAGCGTCACGTAGAGGTCGCAGTCGACGAGGCGCTCGCTGCCGACCTTTTTCGCCGCCTCGCGCAGCGCGACGATCTCGGCATGGGCGGTGGGGTCATGGTCGGTTAGCGTCCGGTTCGCTGCGGTAGCGATGACCTCGGAATTTCTGACCACCACGCAGCCGATCGGAACTTCGCCTGCTTTTCCGGCATTTTCGGCCGTCAGAAGCGCCAAATCCATGAAAGAGGGGGCTTTCAAGCCTCGTATCATCCTTAGAAACCTGCTAGTAGCTCCGCATTCAGCAAGAGTGAATACCGGTTTGCCTGAGCGTGCGGCTCGGAACGAGCGCGCACAATGCCCTCGCGCCACCCCTGAGTGAGATTATTCATGCCTCGCGACAGCGACAAAGACAACGATTCCCGCGGCCGGCGAGGCCCGGCCAAAGGCCGTAGCGGCAAGCCGCGTGGACCCGACAAGAAATTCGCCAAGCGCGGCTTCGAGGGCAAGGGCGACCGCGACAGCCGGCCGCCCCGCGAGGGTCGTGAGGGCCGCTCCTTCCGTCGCCGCGAGGACAGCGATGCTCCGCGCCGCGATTTTTCCGACCGTCCGCGCTTCAAGCGCGACGGTGAGGAGCGCGGTGAGCGCAGCTTCAAGCCGCGTGGTGACCGGCCGTTCAAGCCGCGCGGCGACCGTCCGAAATTCGAACGCGACGATCGCGCCCCGCGCGGCGAGCGCTCCGAGCGCCGCTTCGAGGACCGCAAGTTTTCGCGCGGCGACTCCGATCGGCCGCGCAAGGATTTTGGCCGCGACCGCGACTTCCGGGATCGCAAGAGCGACTCGGGGGATCGCAAACGCGACCCCGGAGATCGCAAGCGCAGCTTTGGCGATCGTCCGCGTGGCGATCGCCCGCGCAAGAGCTTCGACAAGGATTTCGCCGGGCGCGATCGCGGCGACGAAAAACCCTGGCGTCAGCGTGACGACCGGCGCGAGGGCGGCCGCGGCGAGGACCGTCCGCGCTTCTCGCGTTCGCGCGATGATCGCGCATCCGGTAATCGTCCGTTCCGCGAGCGGCCGCAATTCGATCGGCCCCGCGACCGTGACAGCGAACGTGGTGACCGTCCGAAATTCGATCGTCCGCGCCAGCGGCCGGAAGGCCGCATGGACTGGCAGGAGCATCCGCGCAGCGAAGGCCGCTTCCGCGATCGTCCGCGCCGCGACAATGAGGACGACAGCCGAATCTTCGAGAAGCGTCCCGCCTTCGGCGGCCGCGGCGCCTATCGCGAGCGTGATCGTGATTTCGAGGGCCGTCCGCGCCGCGAGGAGGCGCCGAAGCCGAAGAAGGTCGGCGAGCGCATCGCCAAGGCGCTGGCGCGCGCGGGCCTCGCCTCGCGCCGCGACGCAGAGGGAATGGTCACGCAGGGCCGCGTCACCGTCAACGGCCGCGTCATCAATTCGCCGGCGCTCGACATCACGCCGAACGACGTCGTCCTGGTCGACGGCAAGCCGTTGCCGCCGCGCGAGCGCACGCGGCTGTTCCTCTATCACAAGCCGCGCGGGCTGATGACGACGCATGACGACCCCGAGGGTCGTCCGACCGTGTTCGACAATCTGCCCGAAGGCCTGCCGCGCCTGATCAGTGTCGGCCGGCTCGACTTCAACACCGAAGGCCTGCTGCTGCTCACCAATGACGGCGGCCTCGCGCGCACCCTCGAGCTGCCGGACACCGGCTGGCTGCGCCGCTACCGCGTCCGCGCCCATGGCGACGTCACCCAGGCGCAGCTCGACGAGCTCAAGAACGGCATCGAAATCGAGGGCGTCAAATACGGTCCGATCGAGGCGACGCTGGAGCGCGACCAGGGCGCCAATGTCTGGCTGGTGTTCGCGATCCGCGAAGGCAAGAACCGCGAGGTGCGCAACGTTTGCGCCCATCTCGGGCTCGAGGTGAACCGGCTGATCCGCGTCTCCTATGGCCCGTTCCAGCTCGGCGAGATTCCCGAAGGCGAGGTCGACGAGATCAAGTCGCGCGTGCTGCGCGAGCAGCTCGGCGACAAGGTGATCGAGAAATCGGGCGCCGAGTTCGACGTGCCGTCGAAATCCGCCGGACGCGGTGACGATGCGCCGAAGAAGCCGATGAAGCGCGCCGTCATCAACGACCGCAAGGGCCGCCGCGTGCTGGTGCAGCGCACCGGCAGCGAGGAAGCGCGCGAGCGCAACGAGATGGAGGCGAACGGCTATGGGCCGCCGCGCCGTCCCAAGCGCGGCTACCACGGCAAGCGCGATCTGACGCCGCGGGAGGACTGAGGTGGAGTGCAGTCATTCGCTCCGCTCTCTCTTGTTCCCTCCCCCCTTGTGGGGGAGGGGTAGGGAGGGGGGTATCCCACGGGAGGTCTGCGCGCGTGGCACCCCCTTCGCCAACCCTTCCCCACAACGGGGAAGGGAGCTCACCGTTCGTGTGGCTGCAGCGGGGGCAATGTAGTGCGCGTCGTCGGCGGCAGGTTGAAGGGGCGCAATCTCGCCTCACCGTCCTCGCGCGACATCCGCCCCACGGCGGACCGCTTGCGCGAGTCCGTGTTCAACATTCTCGTGCATGCCTATGACGATCCGATCGCGGATGCGCGCGTGCTCGATCTCTTCGCCGGCACCGGCGCGCTCGGCATCGAAGCCTCGTCACGCGGCGCGAAGTTCACGCTGTTCGTGGATAACGGTGCGGAGGCACGCGCGCTGCTGCGGAACAATGTCGAGTCGCTCGGCCTCGGCGGGGTGACGAAGGTCTATCGCCGCGATGCGACCGATCTCGGCCCTGCGCATCCCGTCGAGCCGTTCTCGCTGGTGTTCCTCGATCCGCCCTATGGCAAGGGTTTTGCGGAGAAGGCGCTGGCCTCCTTGCGCGATGGCGGCTGGCTGACGCCCGGCGCGCTGCTGGTGGTGGAAGAGGCGAAGGCCGCGCAGTTCGCGACGCCGGAGGGCTTTGAGGAGCTGGAGCGGCGGGCGTATGACGATACGGAGTTCGTGTTCTTGCGTAGGGCGCATTAGCGAAGCGTAATCCGCCGTGTCGCGCCGCGGAGGCTAATCCACCCTTCAGCACCGTCACCTCCGCCCGAACAGCTTCTCCACGTCGCTCAGTTTCAGCTCGACATAGGTCGGCCGGCCGTGATTGCACTGGCCGGAGTTCGGGGTGTCCTCCATCTCGCGAAGCAGGGCGTTCATCTCTTCCGGTCGCAGCCTGCGCCCGGCGCGGACCGAGCCGTGGCAGGCCATGGTGGCGGCGACGTGCATCAGGCGGCGTTCGAGAGGGAGAGCCTCGTCCCATTCGGCCATGTGCTCCGAGAGATCGCGCAAGAGGCCGCCCGCATTGGTCTTGCCGAGCAGCGACGGCGTCTCGCGCACCGCAACCGCACCGGGGCCGAAGGATTCGATTGCCAGCCCAAACGAGGCCAGCTCCTCGACGCGCTCCAGCAGCCGCTCCACCGTGGCCTCGTCCATCTCGACGATCTCGGGGATCAAGAGGATCTGCCGTTGCACACCGTTTGCGGCGAGCGAGGCCTTCAGACGCTCGTAGACGATGCGCTCATGGGCGGCGTGCTGGTCGACGATGATGAGGCCGTCGCGGGTCTGCGAGACGATGTAGGTCTCGTGGATCTGGGTGCGCGCCGCGCCGAGCGGGCGATCGACGAGGTCAGCCACTGGCTGCGTCTCGATCCGCACATCGGCACTGGGCGCGCCGACATCGAACGCGGCCTGCGCGCGCTCGGTGAAGGCAGGCGCCGCGGCGCCTTCGAAGGACGGCATCGGCGCGACCGGGGCGGATGGTGAGGCCCGCCAGTCCCAGCTCGCCGGACGCGGCGGCGTGAACGCGGGGCGGAACGAGGACAGCGCGCTCTCGCCGTTGTTGGCGGCGGTGCGGCGGCCCTCGCGCGCCAGCGCGTCCTTCAATCCGTGCACGATCAGGGCGCGCACAAGGCCGGCATTGCGGAAGCGCACCTCGGTCTTGGCCGGATGCACATTGGCGTCGACCTCGCGCGGATCGAGCGTGACGAACAGCGCCAGCACGGGATGGCGGTCGCGCGGCAGATAGTCGGAATAGGCCGCGCGCACGGCCCCCAGGATCAGCTTGTCGCGCACCGGGCGGCCGTTGACGAAGAGATATTGCCCGAGCGCATTGGCCTTGGTCAGCGCGGGAGCCGCGGCATAGCCGGCGACGACGATGCCCTCGCGCTCGGCATGGACCTCGATGGCGTGGCTGCGGAATTCCGCGCCGAGGATATCGCCGAGCCGCGTCAGCCGCCCGGCGGCGCCGGGCAGCGCGGCAGCCCAGGTCACCGGCGCGCGCTCCTCGCCCGCGAGTGTGAAAGCGACGTCGGGCCGCGCCATCGCGAGGCGCCGCACCACCTCGCGGATGGCTTCCGCCTCGGTGCGGTCGGTCTTCAAAAACTTCAGCCGCGCCGGCGTCGCATAGAAGAGATCGTTGACCTCGACCCGCGTGCCATGCGCCAGCGCCGCCGGCATGATCTCGGACTTCTCGCCGCCTTCGACGCCGAGCGCCCAGGCATGCGGCTCGCTGGCATGGCGCGTCGTGATCGACAGCCGCGCGACCGAGCCGATGGAAGGCAGCGCCTCGCCGCGGAACCCGAGGGTGCGGATCTGGAGCAAATCCTCGTCGTCGAGCTTGGAGGTCGCATGGCGCTCGACCGCGAGCGACAGGTCCTTCGCGGTCATGCCGCTGCCGTCGTCGGTGATGCCGATCCGGCGCCGGCCGCCGCCGTCGGTGAAGACGTCGATCCGGCTCGCCCCGGCATCGATGGCGTTCTCGACCAACTCCTTGACCACGCTCGCGGGCCGCTCGACCACCTCGCCGGCGGCGATGCGGTTGACGACCTGTTCTGGAAGCTGGCGGACGGGCATGAGGCTCACTTGGCGAATATCCCAGTTTAATGCCGCGCGGCAACAAATGCATTGGGAAGGTCGAGGCTTCCCACATCCGAAATGGGGACATTTCAGCTCGCGTCGTCCCTGGCAACGCGGCGCATGTTCCGCGCTGCCTTATATGCGGAGCACAATTCCGCGAAAGCGCCGTCCAATCTCATCGCGCTTTAATCGGCGGCAAAAAACTCCGGCCGCAAGGTCATCGCGCTTTAGGATGTTGTTTGCGCATGAATTTTTCGGAAAATCGCTTCGCACCGTTCCCGATCGTGCTTTAATCGTCGAAGCGGCCGCCGCGCCCCGCCTTGACGTCGCTGCGGCGCTTCTTGCCTTCGAGCCGGCGCTGCTTGGAGGCGAAGGTCGGCCGCGTGGCGCGCCGCGGCGTTGGTCGCACCATGGCCTCTTCGAGGATTTCAACGAGGCGGTCGATGGCATCCTGGCGGTTGCGCTCCTGGGTGCGGAAGCGCTGGGCGTGGATCACGATGACGCCGTCCTTGGTCATGCGCTGGCCGGCGATGCGGGCGAGGCGCAGCGCGGCATCGTCGGGCAAGGTCAGCTTGCGCGTGTCGAAGCGGAGTTGCGCGGAGGTCGCGACCTTGTTGACGTTCTGCCCGCCCGGCCCGGAGGCGCGGACGAAGCCGATCTCGATGTCGTCCTCGTCGATGACGAGATCGCGGGATATCCGCAGCATGATGGCACCATTCGTAATGTCCGGACATACCGCGGACACCGGCCTTCAGCAATGGCGCTCCCAGCGAACACAAATGGCCGGGGCAAACCCGGCCATTTCAGGAAGCCTACAGAGAAGAGGTCTGTTCGACTGCTAATTGGACTTGGGCGCCGTAGCCGCGGGCTGCGCGGCGGCCTGCGGGGTGCGGCCGACGACGACCGTCAGCAGGCCCTGGCCCCAGAGCCGCTTGGCGGCGGCCTTGGCGTCGTCCAGGGTCACGGCGTCGACGATGGCATTGCGCCTTTCGATATAGTCGATCGGCAGCTTGTCCTGCTGGTACTGCAGCAGCGCCTGCGCCAGCTTGGATGAGGTGTCGAGCGCCAGCATCTGCGAGCCCTTGAGGTAGGACTTGGCCTCGTCGAGCTCCTTCTGCGTCGGGCCCTCCTCGGCGATGCGGCGCACCTCCTTCTCGATGGCGTCGATGGTGTCGCCGGCGCGGTCGGCGCGGGTGCCGGTGTTGCCGATGAAGACCGCCGAATGTTCCATCCAGAGCAGGGATTCGAACACGGAATAGGCCAGGCCTCGCTTCTCGCGAACCTCGCGATAGAGCCGCGAGGACAGTCCGCCGCCGCCGAGGATGTGGTTGACGACATAGGCCGCCATGAAGTTGGGGTCGCTGCGCTTCACGCCGGGGCCGCCGAAGGTGATCACGGTTTGCGGCACGTCCAGCGGCACGAAGGCGCGCTGCGGCGGCTTGATCGCGTCGACGTCGGGCACCGGCACGAGATTGGCCTTGGCGGGCAGGCTGCCGAAGGTGTGGTCGAGCAGCTTGCCGAGCGTCTCCGGATCGACGTCGCCGACGACAGCGACCTTCAGCCCGTCCCTGGCGAGCACGCGGCCGACATAGTCCTTGAGGTCGGCGACCGTGATGGTCGGCACGCTGTCCAGCGAGCCGTTGCTCTGCCGGCTGTACGGATGATCGCCGAAGGCGACCTCCAGGAACTTGCGGCTCGCCAGCGATGACGGGTTGGTGGTCTCGCGGCGCAGGCCTGAGATCACTTGCGAGCGGATGCGCTCGATATCGGCGGTGTCGAAATGCGGCGAGGTCAACGCCATCCTGAGCAGGTCGAAGGCTTCGTCCTTGTTGTCGCGCAGCATGCGCAGACTGCCGCGGAAGCTGTCGCGGCTGGCGCTGAAGGAGAGCTCGATGGCACGGCGGTCGAGCCGCTCGTGGAAGGTCTTGGAGTCGAGATCGGCGGAGCCTTCATCGAGCAGGTCGCCGACCAGATTGGCGACGCCCGACTTGTCCTTGGGATCCTGGGCCGAGCCGCCGGCAAAGGAATATTCCATGGCGATCAGCGGCACGGTGGCGTCCTGCACGAACCAGGCCTCGATGCCGCCGGGCGAGACCAGGCGCTGGATCTTTGCCGCCGCCTGCGACGGCGCGACCGTGGCGAGGGCGAGCGCCGCCCCGGTCGCGAGGGAGAGGACGAAGTGTCTTGCGCGAAGGAAGTGATAGGTCACGAACGCTTCTCCTCGCGCTTGGTGGCACTGGTGTCCTTGATCAGGTAGCCCGTCACCGAGCGCTTCTTCTCGAGCCATTTCTGCGCGACGGCGCGCACCTGCTCGGCGGTGACCGCGCGAATGCGATCGGGCCAGCTCCTGATGTCCTCGATCGACAGGCCCGTGGTCAGCGCGCCGCCATACCAGCGCGCCAGCACGGCCTGATTGTCCTGGGCGTAGATCGCTTCGGCAATGAGCTGGGTCTTCACGCGCTCCAGATCCTCGGCGCGGATCGGGTTCTGCGCGATGTCGGCGATGACGCCGTCGATCACCTGCTCGACCTCGGCGAAGCTGACGCCGGGTTTCGGCGCGGCCGAGATCGCGAACTGGGTCGGGTCGAGCGAGATGCTCGAATAGCTGGCGCTGGCGGAGACCGCGAGCGGCTTGTCGACGACGAGCGCGCGGTAGAGATAGGAATTGCTGCCGCTGCCCATCAGCTGTGCCAGCACGTCGAGGGCTGCGCTCTCGCCGGCTGCGGCCGTCGTTGCGGACGGCGCCAGATAATTGCGGCGCAGGCTCGGCTGCTCGACGCGCGGGTCGGCCAGCGTGACGGTGCGGGGTGCGGCCGGCTCGGGCTCCTGCGGGCGGACGCGGCGCGCGGGGATCGCGGGCTGGGCCGGGATGGCGCCGAAATTGCGCTCGACCAGCGGACGGATGTCGGCGGCCTCGACGTCGCCGGCGATCACCAGGATCGCGTTGTTCGGCGCGTAGAAGCGGCGGTAGAAGGCCAGCGCGTCCTCGCGATCGAGCTTCTCGATCTCCTGGTGCCAGCCGATCACCGGGCGGCCATAGGGATGGTTGAGATAGAGCGCGGCCATGATCTGCTCGTTGAGCCGCGCCTCGGGATTGTTGGCGACGCGCATGTTGTACTCTTCGAGCACCACGTCGCGTTCTGGCAGCACGTTCTCGTCCTTGAGGATCAGGCCGGTCATGCGATCGGCCTCGAACTCCATCATGGTCGGCAGCTGCTCCTTCGGCACCCGCTGGTAGTAGTTGGTGTAATCGACCGAGGTCGAGGCGTTCTCGTTGCCGCCGACGCGAAGCACGGTCTGGGAGAATTCGCCGACCGGATGCTTTGAGGTGCCCTTGAACATGAGGTGCTCGAGGAAATGCGCGAGCCCGGATTTGCCCGGCGTCTCGTCGGCCGAGCCGACCTTGTACCAGATCATCTCCGTGACCACGGGCGTGCGGTGGTCCGGGATCACCACCACCTGCATGCCGTTGGGCAGCGTGAAGCTGGCGGGTGGGGCCGATGTCACCGTGGTCTGGGCGAGCGCGGCGCCGGCTGAGAGGACGCTGGTCGAAAGCAGCGCGGCAAGAAGGCAGGCAGCCGATCGGTAAGAGGACATCATCATCCTTATGACAGGCCGAGCCCGGATGTCCGGCTCGGAGGGCACGGCATGCTACACCGTGCGGCTGAGGCTTCGCGTCACGAAGCAGAGAACTCACCGCTTAGGCAAGTTACTGATAAGCAATTCAAGACCGCGCCGGGATTCATCAGCCGCCGGCGCGCTCTGTCAGAATGTCGCGGTGGACGAGGAACGCTATTGTTCCTTGTCCTTGCCCGACATGATGTCGAAATAGGTCCGCCGCGACTTGTCCGGACCGGCGCCGTAGGCGTAGTTCGGTGACGGCGTCTGGTAGCCGGGCGGCGGCTCGACGAGCGACTGGCGCGGCGGCTCGCTGGTGAACTTCTTTTCTTCGGAGCCGTTGCCGCCCTTCATCATGTTCCACAGACCGCCGGCGTAACCGAGCTGGGCGGGGCTGAGCGAAGGATTGCCGTTGGTGCCCGGCTGGATCGGATCGTTGCTGGTGCGCTCCGGAGCGGCGACCTGACCGGCCTTCATCTCGGCGGGCGTCAGCGGCTGGGCGGCCTGCCAGTTCTCCGTGGCCTTGACAGCCTTTTTCCGCTGGGCGATCGCCTCCTTGCGGCGCTTCTCGTCGGGGTCCTTCGGCCAGTTCGGCACGTTTTTGGCTTCGGTTCCGGCAGGCGGGGGCAGGTCGAGCTTGGGCGGTACCACCAGCGGGGAGCGCTCGCGGTACTCGATACCCTTCTTCTCCATGCTCTTGGCGCCGATGCCGGACATCAGATTGTCGATGAGCTTCTCTTCGAAGGTCATGTCGTCTTCGTCGTCGCCGTCATCACCGGCGCGGGCCGCCCCCGCCGACATGACGAGACCGATGCCGAGCGCGACGGCGGATAATCTCAATGCCTGCCAGAACCCCGACCGGGGATCTCCGATCGAACCGCTGGTCTTCGAGCTGCGCATCGCTGTACCTGTTCCAAATTGTGGCAGTTTGCCGCTCGCCCCGCGGCTTAAACCCTCGCAAAAGCAAGGTTCCACCTGCCGGTCGTATCGGCCGGGATCAGGGCGCTTTTGCGGCGGGTACCCCCAGGAAGGAATCATACAATAGCGCTGCCACCCCAGCAACGATGGCCACGTCCGCGAGGTTGAACACGTACCAATTATAGGTATTTCCGCCGATATCGATGTGAAACAGGGCGAAATCGACCACCGCGCCATAGGCCAGGCGGTCGATGCCGTTGCCGATGGCGCCCCCGATGATCAGGCCGAGCGCGACCGTGGCGAGCAGGGTGTGCGACCGAGCCATCCAGATCGCCAGCGCGACCACGGCGATGGTCTTGACCGCCATCAGCGCGATCTGCGCCGCCTGGCCGTCGTTCTGGAGCCAGCCGAAGCTGATGCCGATGTTCCAGGCCAGCACGAGGTCGAAGAACGGCGTCACCCTCACCACGCCGCGCCGGGCGAGGTCGAATCCGTTTAGCAGCCAGAGCTTTGAGGCCTGGTCGAGGATGACCGTGACCACGGCCGAGATGATGCCGGCGCGGAGGGGGGTCATGCCGGCATCAGATGCTCACCCCCAGCGCCTTCCATTCGCGCAGCGCCTTCGCATCGCGCGGGGTGACGTCTGGATATTCAGGGTCTTCGCCGACCGTCGGCGAGATCTTCCAGGAGCGCGCGCATTTGGTGCCGACCGCCTTCTCCACCACGACGGCAACGCCGGGCACCGCATCGAGACGGAACGCCGAAGCCGGCGCCTCGCCCTCACGCAGCTCGTAGTTCGAGGTGATGCAGATTTCGGCGAGGTCGGTGTCGAACAACGTCATCAGCACGTTCCGGTCGGCGACATAGATCACAGGCGAAGCCTCGAGCGAGGAGCCGATGTTCTTGGCGGCGCGTTCGAGCTCGAGCGCGCCGGTGACGACGCGGCGAACGTCGCGGATGATCTCCCATTTCGCGGCCAGCCTGTCGTCGAGGAACTCATCCATTGCACCGGGGAACATCGTGAGATGGACCGACGCTTCGGCCTGCGGCCTGTACATCCGCCAGGCCTCCTCGGCGGTAAAGCTCAGAATCGGAGCGAGCCACTTCAGGACGGATTCGCACAGCAGGTCGATCGTCGTCAGCGCCGCCCTGCGCGCCGGCGAGGACGGCGGATCGCAATACAGCGTGTCCTTGCGGATGTCGAAGTAGAAGGCCGACAGCTCGCTGTTCAGGAAAGCGGAGAGCGTGGCGACGACGGTCTTGTAGTCGAAGGTGGTGTAGGCCGCGCGAATGATCGCTGCCCGCTTTGCAAGCTCGTGCAGCATCAGCCGTTCGAGCTCCGGCATCTCGGCGTGAGCGACCTTCTCGCTCGCCTTGAAGTGATGCAGCGTTCCGAGCATCCAGCGGACCGTGTTGCGCAGCTTGCGATAGGTCTCGATGGTGTTCTTCAGGATCTCCGGGCCGATGCGCTGGTCGTCGGCATAGTCGGTGGCACAGACCCAGAGGCGGAGGATGTCCGCGCCCGAATCCTTGATCACCTTCTGCGGCTCGACGGTGTTGCCGATCGACTTCGACATCTTGCGGCCGTTCTCGTCGAGCGTGAAGCCGTGGGTGAGCACGATGTCGTAGGGCGCGCGGCCGCGCGTGCCGGCGCTTTCCAGCAGCGAGGAATGAAACCAGCCGCGATGCTGGTCGCTGCCTTCCAGATACATCACGGTATCGTTGCCGCCGTCGACCTTGCGGACGATGTCGCCGAGCTGCGGGAAGTTCTGACGATCCTCGAGCACGAAGGCGTGGGTGGAGCCGGAATCGAACCAGACGTCGCAGATGTCGTCGACCTTCTTCCAGTCCTCGCCTGAACGCGAGCCCAGGAAGCGCTCGCGGGCGCCGTCCATGTACCAGGCATCCGCGCCTTCCTCCATGAAGGCTTCGGTGATGCGCTGGTTGACGATCTCGTCCTGCAGGATCTCGGCCGAGCCATCGGCCATCTCGCGCACGAACACGGCGATCGGCACGCCCCAGGCGCGCTGGCGCGAGATCACCCAGTCCGGACGGTTCGCGATCATGCCGTTGATGCGGTTCTCGCCCGACGGCGGCACCCATTGCGTCACCGAGATCGCACGCAGCGCGCGGGCGCGCAGCGTGTCGCCCTTCTTCGCGTGGCCGTCCTCGCTGATGTCCTTGTCCATCGCGATGAACCATTGCGGCGTGTTGCGGAAGATCACCGGCTTCTTCGAGCGCCACGAATGCGGATATTGGTGCTTGAGGCGGCCGCGCGCGAGCAGCTTGCCGCGCTCGATCAGCGCCTGGATCACGGCCTCGTTGGCATCGCCCTTCTCGCCCTTGTCGTTGAGCACGCGCTTGCCGGTGAAACCGGGAGCCTGGGCGGTGTAGGCGCCGTTCTCGTCGACGGTGTAGGGAATCGCGGTCGGGATGCCTCGCGCATCGAGCTCGCGGGTGTTGGCCATCCAGACGTCGAAGTCCTCGCGGCCGTGGCTCGGCGCGGTGTGCACGAAGCCGGTGCCGGTGTCGTCGGTGACATGCTCGCCGGCGAGCAGCGGCACGATGAACTCGTAACCGCCACCGAGGCCACGCAAGGGATGGGCGCATTCGACGGCATCCAGCGTGTCGCCGGGAATGTCGCGCACCTTCTCGTAAGCCGTGACGCGGGCCTGCTTGAACACGTCCGCAGCCAGCGTATCGGCCAGGATCAGGAGATCGCCCGTCTTGGCCCAATTGTCCGCAGGCGCATCCGTCACCTTGAAGAGGCCGTAGGCGATTTTCGGCGAGAACGAGATGGCGCGGTTGCCCGGCAGCGTCCAGGGCGTGGTGGTCCAGATCACGACGCTGGCGGAAGCAAGCACGCCATGGGCCGGCGAGGTCACCGGGAATTTCACCCAGACCATGTCGGAGGTGTAGTCCTCGTACTCGACCTCGGCCTCGGCCAGCGCGGTCTTCTCGACCACGCTCCACATCACCGGCTTGGAGCCGCGATACAGCGTGCCGTTGGCGGCGAATTTCATCAACTCGCGTGCGATCTGCGCTTCGGCCGGATAGCTCATCGTCTGGTAGGGATGATCCCAGTCGCCGATGATGCCGAGCCGCTTGAACTCCTCGCGCTGCACGTTGATCCAGTGCGTCGCATAGGCGCGGCATTCCTTCCGGAATGCCACCATCGCGGTGGAGTCGCGGAAATCGGGCTTCTGCTTGCCCTTCTTGCGGTAGTTCTCCTCCTCGATCTTCCATTCGATCGGCAGGCCGTGGCAATCCCAGCCCGGCACGTAGTTGGAGTCGAACCCGAGCATCTGCTGGCTCTTGGTCACGACGTCCTTGAGGATCTTGTTCAGCGCGTGCCCGATATGGATGTTGCCGTTGGCGTAGGGCGGGCCGTCATGCAGCACGAACTTGGCGCGGCCCTCGGCTTCCTTGCGCAGCTTGTCGTAGAGGCCGATGTCGTTCCAGTACTTGAGAATCTCCGGCTCGCGCTGCGGCAGGCCGGCACGCATCGGGAATTCGGTCTGCGGCAGGAACAGGGTTTTGGAATAGTCGTTGGCTTCAGACTTTTGGGACTTTTGCGGCTTTTCGGACATGAGGCTGACTGGCTCGGAAGGGCGCGGGAACGGATGGCGACATGGAATCGCGGGGGTGAAACGACCAAATCCCGGTCTTGCGCCGAGCCAAAAGCTCAGGCGGAAGCCGGGCCGCTAATCCCTATGATGCGCCGCGCAAACATGGGCTCTCCATAGCAGCCGGGCCGAGGAAGCGCAAAGGTCCGGCAGGCCCGTTTCGGCCTCAGTCGATCGCGCCAAGCCGTGGAAATGCGTCCGGGGCGGCGGCCAGGATAGTGCGGGCACGGGCCGAATCGTCGTCCATCCGCCGGATCAGGGCCTCCAGACTGTCGAATTTCAGCTCCTCGCGGATGAAGCCGATGAAGGCGCAGTCGAGCGCCTGCCCATAGAGGTCGCCCTTGAAGTCGAACAGGAAGATTTCGAGCAGCGGCGCGCCATTATCAAAGGTCGGGCGGCGGCCGAAGCTGGCCACCCCGTCGAGCCGCTCGGTGCCGCAGCCGACCCGAACCGCATAGATGCCGTGCTTGAGGCCGCAATTGGCGTCGAGCCGGATATTGGCGGTGGGGTAGCCGAGGTCGCGGCCGCGCTTCTCGCCGTGGATGACCTCGCCGGTGATGAACCAGGGCGCGCCCAGCATGGTCGTGGCCTCCTCGAGGAGGCCTTCGGCCAGCGCGATCCGGATCGCGCTGGAGGACACCGGCCGCTCGTCGATATCGACATGCGGCTGCACGTCGACCTCGATGCCGAGCCGGGGTGCCTCGTTGACCAGGAGGCCCGGCGAGCCGACGCGCCCCTTGCCGAAATGGAAGTCATAGCCGACCACGATGCCGCTGACGCCGAGACGTCCGATCAGGTCGTGGTGAATGAAGTCTTGCGCGCTGGTACCGGCCCTTGCCTTGTCAAAGGTCATGACCACGGCACCGGCAAGCCCGGTGCCGGCCAGAAGCCGCAGCTTGGCCCGCTCGTCCGTCAGGCGGAATTGCGGGGTATTGGGGCTGAAAAACCGGCGCGGGTGCGGCTCGAAGGTCAATGCCAGCGCTGGGCGGCCATGCGCGCGGCCCATTTCCAGGGCGGCCGCGATGACGGCCCGGTGGCCGAGATGAACCCCGTCGAAATTGCCCATGGCGACCACGGCGCCGCGGGGAATGGCAGAATCCGGCGTGGTGTCGCGAATAACGGTAAATTGCGGGGCCATCAGGGGAATTCTCGAGCCGGCGGGACCGGCCGGGACCGTGGCGCGACCCGCCCGATGAAGTCAAGCGGGGGAGGCGGGCCGGATTCAACAGGGTTTCAATTCTGCGGGGGCGCCCCCAGTTAACGCGCTGTTTAACGCCTTGGTGCTAGTCCTTGAAACGTGGAACTGGACCGGCCTCCGGCCTGGCAGGTCCGATCGTAATATTCCTGGGTTTGCGTTGGGGGAGTCGAGATGGCGGTTGATTTGTCGATGTCGGTTCTGGTGGTTGATGACTACAGCACCATGATCCGAATCATCAGGAATCTGCTGAAGCAGCTTGGCTTTGAGAATATCGATGATGCCAGCGACGGTTCGGCGGCACTGAACAAGATGCGCGGCAAGAAGTACGGGCTCGTGATCTCCGACTGGAACATGGAGCCGATGACGGGCTACGACCTGCTGCGCGAAGTGCGCGCGGATCCGAACCTCGCCACCACGCCCTTCATCATGATCACGGCGGAGTCGAAGACCGAGAACGTGATCGCGGCCAAGAAGGCCGGCGTGAACAATTACATCGTCAAGCCGTTCAACGCGGCGACGCTGAAGACCAAGATCGAAGCGGTCTTCCCGGACATGGCGAGCGCGTAAGCGCGCCAGAGTTTTCGGCTGAACTCGCAAGGCCCGGGCCGCGTCCCGGGCCTTCTACGTCGGGTCCGTCATTCCGGGGCGGTGCGTCAGCACCGAACCATGGAACGCAAGTGCGCCCCGTAGTTCGCGCTTCGCGTGCCCCGTTAGGTCATCACCACTTCAATTCGCGCATCAGCGCCTTCGGCGGGTGGCCGAACAATTCCATCACCGAGGCCGGATCGAGCTGGTCGAGGCCTTCGAATTCCTCGGCATGGATGCCGCGGGTGACGAACAGGCAGTCAATGCCGAATTCGCGCGCGCCGGTTAAGTCGGTGCGGACGGAATCGCCGATCGCCAGCACGCGTCTGCGGTCGATCATGTGGCCCTGGCGCTCGCCGGCTAGCCGCATGGCGCGCTCGTAGATCGGGCGGTGCGGCTTGCCGTAGAAGATCACCTCGCCGCCGAGCTCGCGGTAAAGCTCCGCGACGGCGCCGGCGCAATAGATCAGCCGGTCGCCGCGCTCCACCACGATGTCGGGGTTGGCGCAAACCAGCGTCAGCTTGCGCTCGCGCGCCTTCAGCATCATGCCTCGATAGTCTTCGGCGGTCTCGGTCTCGTCGTCATAGAGGCCGGTGCACACGATGTAGTCGGCCTCTTCCAGCGGAGCGGTTTTCGCGTCGAGGCCGCGATAGATCGAACTGTCACGCTCGGGGCCGAGCCAGAACATCTTGCGGCCGGGATGCTCGGCGACATAGAGCCGGGTCAGATCGCCCGATGACACGATCGCGTCATAGGTTTCGTCGGGGACGCCGAGCTTGCGCAATTGCCGCTGCACCGAGTCGGCCGGGCGCGGCGCGTTGGTGATCAGGATCACCGTACCGCCCCGGCTGCGATAGGTGTGCAGCGCCTCGCAGGCCTCGGGGAAGGATTCGAGGCCGTTGTGAACGACACCCCAGATGTCGCTGAGCACGACGTCGACGCCGCCCACGAGCTCGCGCAGGCTTTCAGCGAAATGCAGCGTGGTCATGATGCGTGCGGTCGATCAGATGCGGCGCGCGAGCGCCGCGTTGCCGGTGATACGCTGGGGCGGAGGCGCCGAAGACGTCGCGCCTGAGCTTTGTTTGCCGGAAGCATTGGGTCCCTGAGTGTCCTGCGCCTGGTTCGGCGCGGCCCCGCCGGTAGCAGATGCCCCCTCCGGCCGCAATGGCCGGGGCGGCGCGAACAGGAACCCCTGGCCGAACCGCACGTCGTAATCGAGCAGATCGATCACGGCGCGCTCGCCCTCGATCCGCTCGGCGATCAGGTCGATGCCGAAACGGCCGAGCAGATCCGAGAGGTCGGACGGGTGGATGTCGGAGGTCGAGGCCTGCCTGGGGTCGAGCAGCAGCGTGGCCGGTACCTTGATGAAGCGCACGCCGCGGTCGGCGAGTTCGCGCGGCTCGATCCGGAGATCGGTGACATGGTCGATCGAGAAGCGGAAGCCGCGCTGGGCGAGCGCGGCGAGATTCTCGGTCTCGGCCGGACCGAGATTGCGGAAGGTCGACTGCTTGAACTCCAGCACCAGCGACGGCGCCAGCGCGCGGTTGGCTTCGAGGAAGTCGAGGCATTGCGCGAAAGTGGTGGAATTGCCGAGCGTGGAGGCCGCGACGTTGCAGAACACGCCGACATCCTTGTTGCGCACCATCAGGCGCCGCAGCACCTGCACACAGCGCAGCATCACCGCGTTGTCGATGCGCCCGATCAGCCCCGAGGCCTCGGCGATGCTGATGAAGTCCTCGGCGGCGATCAGCTGGTCGCGCTCGTCGCGCACCCGCGTCACGGCTTCGTAGAACCGCACCTTGCGCTGCGGCAGCGTCACCATCGGCTGCAGGAAGATGTCGATGCGGTTCTCGTCGATCGCATTGCGCAGCGTCGCCAGCAATTGGGTCTGGTTGCGTCCGTTGGTGTGGGCCGGATTGGCGGTCTGGGTCTGGACCGGCGGCGCGGGCCGCGACTGCATGGCAGGCCGCGGCGCTGCGGGAAGTGGCGGCGGCGCCATCGGGCGCTCATCGACCGCCGCGATCAAATCCATCGGCGCCTCAGGCTCCGGCCTCGCAACCGGACCGGAGGAGGGGGCCGGCGCGGCACCGGCCAGCAGGTCCTCATGAGCCGACACCGTGGTGGCGAGCTGCCTGACCAGCCCGCCGAGCTCGTTGATCTCGCCGACCACGGACTGGATGCGGTCGGAATTGGTCGAGTTGGACGAGGCCATGCGCCCCTCCATGGCCGCCAGCCGGCGGCCGAACTCGGCCACCTGGCGGGCGAGGTCGGCGGTGCCGCGGGAGAGATCGGCGATCTGGCCACCGACGTCGCTGCGGTCGCGCAGGCGCATCGACACTGCGTTGTAGAGGATCAGGAACGTCAGCGCGGTCAGTGCCACGATGGCCGATTCGGTGCCGCTGATGCCGGCGACCGCGTAGAGCACAAGGCCGAGCGAAGCCGCGACCAGAACCATGCAGATGGCGATGAAGATCGTCGAAATGCGAATCATGCCGCGCGTTACGCCTCAAGAGCTGACAGCCTCACCCTGGAAAACACGGCCAGCGTGCGACCGCGTCACGCCTCATGCTCCCCCAAGCCGCAGGAGCTTAACATCATTGTTGATTCGGGGGGATAGCGACCAGTTCGGACTTCAAGTGAGGCCAGCCCGGCGAAAGCCTTCGAGGTAGCGCTCGCGATCACTGGCGAGCTTGATCGGCATGAACTCGGCGATCCAGGCGAGCGAGACGTTCGGCTGGGCCCGGCGCAGTTCCCTCAAGGCCGCTGCGGCGATCTCGCGACGCCCGGCCATGCCGGCGGCCGCGGTCAGCACCCGGTGCGCGCCGACGAAGTCGCTGCGCTGGCGCAAGGCCTCCTGCGCCAGGCGGATGGCCTCCTCGTCGTCGCCGCCGAGGAAACGTGCATAGGCGGCGATGCCGAAATAGACCGGGGCATAGGGATCGCGCGGGCTGAGGCGGATCGCCCGCCGGGCCGCCTCGTCGGCGTCCTGCCAGCGGCCGCAATAGCCGAGCGCCAGGCCATGATAGCCCTGCGCCAGCGCGAAGTTCGGATTGAGCCGCAGCGCCGTCTCGAACTCGGCCAGCGAGTGCTCGAACCGTCGCGCGAACAGATGGACGTGGCCGAGCGCGTTGTGCGCCCAGGCGTCCTCGTCGTCGGCACGGATCGCGGCACGCGCTGCGCGCTCGGCGGCGGGTAGCGCGATGGCCATGTCCATCCAGCCCATGTGCGCGGTGAACATGTAGCTGGTGCCGAGCAGGCCGAGCGCCTTGCCGTAGGTGGGGTCGAACGCGATGGCCTTTTCGAGCAGGGCCTGGGCCACGACGTGATCCTGCCGCGTCACACGCCAGTAGTGCGAGAGCGCGCGCATCACGAGATCCCAGGCGTCCATGCTGTCGGGCGGCTTGCGCTGGGCCCGAAAATTCTCGGCGGCATAGAGCTGCGGCTCGATCGCGGCGACGATCGCCTCGGTGATCTCGTCCTGGACGGCGAAGACGTCGGCGAGCTCGCGGTCGTAGCGTTCGGCCCAGAGGTGGCTGCCGGTGGCGACGTCGTTGAGCTGCGCGGTGATACGGACGCGCTCGCCATCCTTGCGGACGCTGCCCTCGACGACGTAGCGCACGCCGAGCTCTTCGGCGACCTGCCGCAAATGAACCGTGCGGCCCTTGTAGATGAAGGAGGAGTTGCGCGCGATGACGAAGAACCAGCGCAGCTTCGAGAGCGCGGTGATGATGTCCTCGCTGATGCCGTCGGAGAAATAGTCCTGCCCGGCCTCGCCGCTCATATTGGTGAAGGGCAGCACCGCGATCGCGGGGCGATCGGGCAGCGGCAGGCCCGTCGGTGCCGGCGCGGGCGGCGCGTCTGTCACGGCTGGTCTGGCGGCGCCGGCGAGCTCGGCCACCGCGCCGACGAACCGCACGCCCTTGCGCGCAACGGTGCGGATCAGCCGCTGCTCCTCGCCATTGTCGCCGACCGCGCGGCGCGCTGCGTTGATCCGGCTGGTCAGTGTCGATTCGGAGATGACGCGGCCGTTCCAGATCGCATCGAGCAGATTGTCCCGCGTCACCACGCGATCGCGGTTGCGGACGAGGTAGGTCAGGAGATCGAACACTTGCGGTTCGAGCGCGACGAGCGTCTCCGCGTGCCGCAATTCACGGCGGTCGGGGTCGAGCAGGAAGTCCTCGAACTGAAACGTCACAATTCCCCCTCGGATTCCGCTAGGAAAATCAAGGTGCTCTCAGCGTAAAATAACGCCGCCCTCAAGGCCAGCGAGCCGCATGCGCCCTATCGTCCCGGCGTTTTCAACCGCAGGAGATTGCCATGTCGACATCCGCCGCGCTCAAGCCCGCCACAACCCAGCCCGATCTTGCCGCCGTCAAGCAGCGCCAGCACGGCGCGTGGTCGTCGGGCGACTATGCCGTCGTCGGCACCACCTTGCAGATCGTCGGCGAGCAGCTCTGTGAGGCACTCGACATACGCGCTGGCAGCAAGGTGCTGGACGTTGCCGCCGGCAACGGCAACGCGACGCTGGCCGCGGCGCGGCGCTGGTGTGACGTCACGTCCACCGATTACGTCCCGGCGCTGCTCAAGCGCGGACGCGAGCGCGCAGCGGCCGAACAACTCATGATCGAATTCCGCGAGGCGGATGCCGAAGCGCTGCCGTTTGCCGACGCCAGTTACGATGTCGTGCTCTCCACCTTTGGCGTGATGTTCACGCCGGATCAGGACAGGGCGGCTTCCGAGCTTGCGCGGGTCTGCAAACCCAGCGGCAAGATCGGCCTCGCCAACTGGACCCCGCAAGGTTTCATCGGCCAGCTGTTCAAGACCATCGGCAAGCATCTGCCGCCGCCGGCCGGCGTGAAGTCGCCGGCCCTGTGGGGCACACGGGCACGGCTTGAGGAGATGTTCGGCAGTCAGGCTTCCGAGATCGCGGCCGAGCCGCGCATGTTCGTGTTCCGCTATCGCTCGCCGGAGCATTGGCTCGAAATATTCAAAACCTTCTACGGACCCACGCTGAAGGCGTTTGCCGCGCTCGACGAAACCGGCCAGGCCGCGCTGAAGCGCGATCTCCTGGCGCTGCTCGGCGAGTTCAACCATGCCGACGACGGCACGATCGTCGTGCACAGCGAATATCTGGAAGCCGTGATCACCAGGCGCTGATGCGCGAGATGCGGTCAGGCCGGCCCGCCTGACCGCTGCCGCTCAAGATGGCGCGGCGGCGCCGACCGTGTCGGCCGAGACGGCTTCGCGGCTGCCGAGCGGCTTGGGCTGCCCGGTGGTCGTGTCGCGCAGCGTCTGCCGCTCGATCTCCGAGTTCAGTTCGGCCCCGAACATGATGACGATCGCCGACATCCACATCCACATCATCAGGCCGATCGCAGCTCCAAGCGAGCCGTAGGTCGCGTTGTAGTTGGCGAAGGACGAGAGATACCAGGACAGCAGCGACGAGCCGGCGATCCAGAGAATGGCGGCCGTCACCGCGCCGACGCTCAGCCATTCCCAGCGCGGCGCATCGCGGCTGGGCCCGAAGCGGTAGAGGATCGCGAGTGCCACCAGCAGGATGACGAACAGCAGCGGCCACCGTGCCAGCGCCACGATCAGCTTGCTTTCGGGCGCCATGCCGAGATGGTTGAGCGCGAGCGGGAAGGCGACGACGGCCCCCACCATCAGCAGCAGCGCCACGATGCCGCCCACGGTGAAGGCCAGGGACACCATGTTGAGCTTGATGAAGCTGCGCTTCTCGCGCTCTTCATAGGCGACGTTGAGGGCGTCGATGATGGCTTTCACGCCGGCGTTGGCGCTCCAGATCGCCAGCAGAAGGCCGAACAGGAAGGTGGCCCCAAGCGTCGTATTGCCATGAGACACCACGCGCGAGACCTGCTCCTCGACGATCTGGAATGAACCCTCTGGCAGCATGGTCGCGAGAGTCTGCAGATTGGCGCTGATCGTCGAGGGATCGGCGAACAGACCGTAACAGGAGACCAGTGCGGTTACGGCCGGGAAGATCGCGAGCAGCCCGAAGAACACGACGCCGCCCGCTGTCGCGAGCAGGCGATCCTCGTCGATGCGCTGATAGGTACGCCAGAAAATATCCTTCCAACCCGCCCAGGGAATCGTGAACGGGCTCTTCGCATGACGTCCGCGGTGGGGCTGCACAGCCGCGCGCGCCGGGTGGGTTTCCGGTGAATTCGCCTCTTGCTTGCGGTGGTCTGGCGGAGGTCCTGGCCGGATCAGGCCGGAGTCCTGGAAGTAGCGCTCCGCCGTGAGCACGAAGACGGCGGTGGCCGCCATCAGCAGCCAGCTGTCGATTGGCTCGGAGCGCCGCATCAGCATGTCAGGTCTCCAACCGCTGCCCGTGGCGCCGCCTCCGCGCCGCCGTGACGCCCAGCAGCCCGACCGCCGCGAGCATCAGGCCAAGCTGCACGGGACGGTTGGTGCGAACCGGCGAGCTCCGGTTGCCACGGCCGCGTTCGCCCGGCGCGAGCGGCGCCAATGGAATCGTCGTCGCGACCTCCTTCACCGCCTGCTTGACTGTTCCGCGCGGGATCCGCGGCGTTGCGACCGCCACGCGCAGACGGCTCGCGAGCGGCACGATCGGCTTGGCTTTGCGCCTCATCTGTGCCAACGCCACCCCGGCACAGACGCCAGCCAGGATCAGCAGCACTGCGCCGACCGCGCCAAAGCCCCAGAATTGGCCGTAGTGGATCGCAACCCAGCGGTACAGGGCGATCAGCCCCACGAGGAATGCTGCGACAACGAACAGGCCTGCGACCGCGAACAGCCCGCCGGCCACCGCGTAGGACGTCACCTTGCCGGTGGCCTGGCTGGTCTGGTCACGCAGATAGGATTGAGCAGCGCGTTTGACGTGATTGAGCTTGAGCGCCACGCCTGCGCGCAGCAATTCGCCCGATGGCGCAAGCATGGGGACATCCTCCGAGAGCGAGACAATGCATCGGAGGGATGAACGTGGCCGAATTTGACTTGTTCCGTCGAAGCGGGCGGCCCTGACGGATCAACCGAGATCGGCGGCCGAAACCCAGAACACCTCGCCCTCGGAGTCCTCGGTGTCCAGCCAGAGCAGCGGCAGTTCCGGAAAGGCCTCGTCGACCAGTTCGCGGCCGCGGCCGATCTCGCAGATCAAGCCGCCGCCGGGCGCAAGATGATCGGGCGCATCGCGCAGGATCTTCCGCACCACGTCGAGACCATCGGCACCGCCGTCGAAGGCGAGCTTCGGCTCGGCCCGGCACTCCGGCGGCAATGCCGCCATGCCTTCGGCATCGACGTAAGGCGGGTTGGTAATGATCAGGTCATATCGTGCATCGCCGAGTGGAGCGAACAGGTCGCCGCGATAGAGCGTGATCCGGTCCTCGAGTCCGTAGTCCGCGACATTGCGCGCGGCGACCTCGATTGCGCCCTTGGAGATGTCGACGGCATCGACCTCAGCGTTCGGGAACTGATGCGCAGCGAGGATCGCAAGACATCCGGATCCCGTGCAGAGATCGAGCACGCGCTCGACGGCGGTGGGATCGTCGATCAGCGGGCCGGGTCCGCCCTCGTCGCCGAAATGCGAATCCAGGAGCTCGCCGATGAAGGAGCGCGGAACGATGACGCGCTCGTCGACGTAGAAGGGCAGACCGCGCATGTAGATCTTGTTGACGAGATAGGCGGCCGGTTTGCGCGTCGTGACGCGCCGATGGATGAGATCGAGAAGGGTCTTGCCTTCCGCGACGGTGACACGCGCGTGGGCAAAGCCCTCAAACTGGTCGGGAGTGAGATGCAGCGCCTCACAGACCAGGAAGACGGCTTCCGCGACCGGGTCGGTCGTGCCGTGGGCAAAGGCGAGCTTCGCCTCGGCAAAGCGGCTGACCCCGTAGCGGACGAAGTCGAGCAGTGTGAGAAGCTCGGCGGGTCCCACTTTGGCAAGCTTCGGCGCGGCGCGGCTGCGCGTGCTCTTTTTCGCAAATTTTGCCATCAGGATTTGGTCCAGCGTGCCGCGGCCTCGTCGTCACGGGCGTGGGCCTCGACCCAGCCGGTGCCGGTGGCGCTCTCTTCCTTCTTCCAGAACGGGGCGCTGGTCTTGAGGTAATCCATCAGGAACTCGGCCGCCTGGAATGCGGCCTGGCGATGCTGCGAGGCGGTGAGCACCAGCACGATGTTCTGGCCCGGCATGAAGCGCCCGACGCGGTGGATCACCGTGAGGCCGTTGAGCGGCCAGCGCGAAACGGCCTCGTCGGCATGGCGCCTGATCTCTTCCTCGGCCATGCCGGGATAATGCTCGAGCGTGAGCGCGGCGACCTTGGCGCTGTCGTCGTCGGCGCGGCAGATGCCGGAGAAGCTCACCACCGCGCCGATGTCGGTGCGGCTCTCGGTCAGGACCGCGATCTCGCGCGCGATGTCGAAATCGTCTTCCTGGATGCGGATGGTGACGGGGCAGCTCATGAGCCTAGCCGCCGGTCATCGGCGGGAAGAACGCGATCTCGCGGGCGCCCTCGATCGCGGCGTCCGACTTGACGTGGGCATGGTCGATCGCGGCGCGGATCACCTTCGGCTTCTCGAACGCATACGCGTAAGCCTCGCTCCGGCCGGAGAGCCAGGCGATCAACTCGTCCACGGTGCGCACGGTCGCCGGCGGCTCGATGGTCTCCTCCGCCTTGCCGACGCGCTCGCGCACCCAGGCAAAATACTTCACTTTCATCCCTCATCCTCCTTGATGAGGTGATGGATGCCGGCGCGGAAATAGTCGTAGCCGGTATAGATGGTCAGGATCGCCGAGGCCCACAGCAGCGCAAGGCCGATCATCGTGACGACGGGCACCACCTCGTCACCGGCAGGTCCCGCGAGCAGGAAGCCGATCGCGACGAGCTGGACCGTGGTCTTCCACTTCGCAAGCTTGGTCACGGGCACGCTGACGCGGAGCGCGGCGAGGTATTCGCGCAGGCCCGAGACCAGGATCTCGCGGCACAGGATCACGATGGCGGCCCACAGCGACCAGCCGTGGATGATGCCGTCGGCAGCCAGCATCAGCAGGCAGGACGCGACCAGCAGCTTGTCGGCGATCGGGTCGAGCATCCGGCCGAACGCCGATTGCTGATTCCAGATCCGCGCGTAATAGCCGTCGAGGTAATCGGTCACCCCTGCGGCGATGAAGATGGCGACCGCGAGCCAGCGCAGCCAGAGCGGCTGATCCAGAATCGACTGCGCATAGATGCATCCGACCACGACCGGGATCGCAGCGATCCGGCCATAGGTCAGGATGTTGGGGAGGGACATCGCGCGGCTGGTCGTCCCTCGTGTCGTGGCGATGTTCATCCGTCCTACCAATACCGCTCAAGGCTGAAGGTCAACCGTCCCGCTCACAAATGGGATGCGGGACGCGACGCCCTTATGACCATGGCTCCCCTTTATTTCACCCCGGCTGGGGATGGAAATACTCGAAAATCCTGCGGGCGCTTTCGGCGCTCACCCCTGGAACCTTGCCAAGGTCGGCGATCGAGGCCCGTTCGATCTCCTTCAGGGTTCCGAAATGGTGCAGCAAGGCACGTTTGCGTGACGGGCCGATCCCCGGAATCTCCTGCAAGCCGGCCTCGCGGATGTCCTTCTTGCGCAGCTTGCGGTGCGAGCCGATGACGAAGCGGTGGGCCTCGTCGCGCAGGCGCTGGATGAAATAGAGCACGGGATCGCGCGGCTCCAGCTTGATCGCCTCGCGATCCGGCATGAACAGGGTTTCGCGCCCGGCATCCCGGTCCGGCCCCTTGGCGACCGACATCAGCGATACCTGGGTCAGGCCGAGATTGGCAAAGATTTCGCGCACCGCGTTGAGCTGGCCGCGGCCGCCGTCGATGATCACGAGGTCGGGCCATTGCGGGAAGTCGTCGTCCTTGACCTTGGCGCCCTCCTCGGGCGGATTGATCAGGCGCTTGAAGCGGCGCTCCAGGACCTCGCGCATCATGGCGAAGTCGTCGCCCGGCGTGATCCCTTCCGACTTGATGTTGAACTTGCGGTACTGGTTCTTCACGAAGCCGTTGGGGCCGGCGACGATCATGGCGCCGACAGCGTTGGTGCCCTGGATGTGGCTGTTGTCGTAGACCTCGATGCGCTTGGGCGCATGCGGCAGGCTGAGCGTCGCGGCCATGGCGTCGAGCAGGCGGCTCTGGGTCGCGGTGTCCGCGAGCTTGCGGCCGAGCGCCTCGCGCGCATTGGTCAGCGCGTGGGTGACGAGCTCCTTCTTCTCGCCGCGCTTGGGCGCGGTGACCTCGACCTTGTGACCGGCCTTGGTCGCGAGCGCGTTGGCGAGCAGCTCGCTCTCCTCGATCTCATGCGAGAGCAGGATGACCCTCGGCGGCGGCTTGTCGTCGTAGAACTGGGCGAGGAACGAGCCGAGCACTTCCTCCGGCGTAAAGGTCTTCTCCGCGCGGGGGAAATAGGCGCGATTGCCCCAGTTCTGGCCGGTGCGGAAGAAGAACACTTCGACGCAGAAGAAACCGCCTTCCTGGTGGACGGCGAACACGTCGGCTTCCTCCACCGTGCGCGGATTGATGCCCTGCTGCGACTGGATCGCCGAGAGCGCGGCGAGGCGATCGCGGTAGAGCGCGGCGCGCTCGAACTCGAGCTCGCTTGAAGCCTTCTCCATCTCGCCAGCAAGCTCCTGCTTCACCGCGTGGCTCTTGCCGGAGAGGAAATCGCTGGCCTCGCGCACCAGCGTCGTGTAGCCGCCGAAGTCGATCTCGCGGGTGCAGGGACCGGCGCAGCGGCGGATCTGATAGAGCAGGCAGGGCCGGGTGCGGCTCTCGAAGAAGGAATCGGTGCAGGAGCGGATCAGGAACGCCCGCTGCAACGCTGTGATGGTGCGGTTGACCGCGCCGGCGGAGGCGAACGGGCCGAAGTAGCGCCCGGGCCGGGTCTGGGCGCCGCGATGCTTCAGGATCTGCGGCGCCCAATGGTCGCCGGTTATCAGGATATAGGGAAACGACTTGTCGTCGCGCAGCTGCACGTTGAAGCGCGGCCGCAGCTGCTTGATCAGGTTGGCTTCCAGCAGCAGCGCCTCCGTCTCGGTGCTGGTCGAGACGATCTCCACCGTCACGGTGGCCGCGATCATGCGCAGGATGCGCGCCGGCTGCGGCGCGCTCTGGCGCGCGTAGTTGGACAGGCGCTTTTTGACGTTCTTGGCCTTGCCGACATAGAGCACGTCGGCGTTGGCATTGAGCATGCGGTAGACGCCGGGCGAGGTCGGGGCGAGGCGGACCGCGCGCTCGATCGCCTCGTGGCCGGTCGCCAGCGGCTCTTCGCCGACCGCGCCGCTCTCCTCGAGGATGTCAGGCAGCAGCGCATCGTCCTCCTCGTCGCCGCCTGCGGTGGCGGGATCGACGTCCGGCGATGCCAGCCCCCCGGGCGGCGCGTCATTCGCTGCGGTGTGCGGCGATTTGCGCGCGCGGTCGTCCGGATTGTCGGTGGAATCGTGAACCATGGGGCGAATTTAGGCGCTGGGGGTGCCGATTTGAAGTTCCGGCCATGCCGCACACACAGGATGGCGGCGCAGTTCCCGGTAACGCTCGCTTAAGCCTGTTAACAGCGCGGTAACCCGGCTTAACAGCCCTTTAACTTAAAACTCTCGATAAATCCTGCGCGAAAAGTTCTTGGTTCCGTAACCATGCGGTTTTGCCTCGCGCGCGGCGCCGCCACGCTTCGCACCGGTTGCGGCAGTTGCGTTGGAGTTGAGTGATGAAGAGGCTCGTTGTGGGCGCAGCCGCGTTGGTTGCTGCCGGCTGGACGGCTTCGGCAGGGGCCGCCGATATGAATTATGGAGGGCCCGCGCCCTATACCGTCAACCAGCCGCTCAATGCGTATAGCTGGGCCGGTCCGTATCTCGGCGGCAACATCGGCTACGAATGGGGCTCGGTCGACAACAACCCCGCAAAGCCGTCCGGCTTCGTCGGCGGCGTCCAGGCCGGCTACAATTTCCAGAACGGTGCGTGGGTGTTCGGCGTCGAGGGCGACATCCAGGCTGCCGGCGCCGACGATACCTTCGCGCCGTGGAAGTTCTCCAATCCGTGGTTCGGCACGCTGCGCGGCCGCGCCGGCTATGCCTTGAGCAACGTGCTGTTCTACGGCACCGCGGGCCTTGCCTTCGGCGAGCTGCGCGCGCAGACCTTCGGCTGGACGGAGTCGCACACCACCGCCGGCTGGACCATCGGTGCCGGCGCGGAAGTCGGCCTCACGCCGAACTGGAGTGCCAAGCTCGAATATCTCTACATCGATCTGTCGACGAGCCAGTTCGCAATCACCGGCGTGTCGAACGGCTACAGCGCCAGCGTCGTGCGCGCAGGCGTGAACTATCGCTTCTGATAGCTGAACAAGAAAATACCGGACCATAGCCTCCCGGCCGTTCGCGGCCGGGATTTTTTTGCGTCAGGTGCTTTCGCGTCAGGCGTTTCGCGGGCAAGCCCGCTAGGAGAGGATCACCAGGTTGACTGCCTTGGGTCCCTTCCCCTTCTTGTCCGGTTCGACTTCGAAAGTAATGCGCTGTCCTTCGGCAAGGTCTTTCAGTCCCGCACGCTCTACAGCCGTAATATGTACGAAGACATCGCGACCGCCGTCATCAGGCTTGATGAAGCCGTAGCCGCGCTCTCCGTTGAAGAACTTAACTGTTCCCGTCATGGCCATCGGGAAACTCCCCCTCATTGCTCCTCCGTCGCGACGCAGACGCGCGTCACGACATGACCGGGCGTTACGAAGCCCGGGAGAGCTGGCCGTCCTTGGTCGGACCTCGTCGGCCCGGCAGGATCTTTCTTAGGCCTTCACTCCGCCGCAACCATTCGCGGAAGCGGAACGTAAAGCCAGTCACGGAAACAGCATAATACGGTTCTTTGCGGATTGACTACCGCTACTGCATATTTTTCCCAAGAATGGCGGAGTGTTACGGCCTTGGCACCTCTAATCGGAATCTGGCAGCTCCGCCCTGGCCGAGCGGCATTTCCAGCTCGGGCAGGATGGTCTTGAGCTCGCCTTGCAGCGTGTAGGGCGGATTGACGATCAAAAGCCCGGTCGAGGTGAGGGGCCCGCCATCGGCTTGCGGTGCGGCGCTGAATTCGAGGCGCAGGCATTTGCCCGGTGGTTTTGCTGCGGCTGCGAGCCGCGCCACTGATTGCGCCAGCGTGTCGGTGGCGCGGCGGTTCTTGGCCGGATACCAGATTACATAGATACCGGTCGGCCATTTCGCGAAGGCTGGCGAGAAGGCTTCGCCCAGCCGCTCGAACTCGTCCTTGGCCTCGAACGGCGGATCGATCAGCACGAGACCGCGCCGTTCTTTCGGCGGCACGAAGGCCGGCAGCGCCACCCAGCCGTCGAGATCCACCACGCGAGCCTGCTCGTCGCGGCGCAGCACGTCGATCAGCCCCTTGCGCGCCTTCGGCTCGAGCTCGCAAGCGACGAGGCGGTCCTGCGGCCGCAACAGACCGCGCGCGATCAGCGGCGAGCCTGGATAGGCCTTGAGCTCGCCCCTCGGATTGAAGGCGCGGACGATGTCGAGATAGGGTTTGGTCAGCGCGACGGTCTCGTTCGACAGGCGTGCCTGCATCACTCGCGCGATGCCGGTCAGCCACTCGCCGCCGCGCCGCGCCTCGTCGCTTTCGAGATCGTAGAGGCCGGCCCCGGCGTGGGTGTCGATGACGCGGAACGCCCCCGGCTTGTCCTGCAGATAGGTGATGATGCGCGCCAGCACGATGTGCTTGATGACATCGGCGAAGTTGCCGGCGTGGAAGGCGTGGCGGTAATTCATGGCGGAGAGTTACGACATCCCGCGATGAAAGTAACTCCCGTCATTCCGGGGCGGTGCGCAGCACCGAACCCGGAATCCATCTGCAGCAGCGTTTGTGGCGAGATGGATTCTCAGATGCGCAATTGCGCATCATAGTTCGCGCTTCCGCGCGCCCAATGACGAACTCTAGCCACCCCTGATCGGCGGCATCGTCACCTGGTCGCGGCGGCAGGCGCGGCGGTCGATCTCCTCGCAGGCGCGGAATTGCAGGTCCTTGCTGAGGCAGATGCGGACTTCGGACAATCGCGTGCGGTTGCAGGTGACCGAGATGGCGGCGCTGCTGAGGCCCGGATTGGCTTTGATGAAGGCCTCTTCGACGTCCCCGGGGGCCACGGTCTTGGCCTGCGAGAGATCGAGATATTCGGCCGGGATCTTGATCGCGGCGCGCGCTTTGCGGATCGTCTCGAAATAGCTGCGGTCGGCCAGACCCGAGCAGGTGCCGTGCTTGTCCCACTCGTTGAAGATCAGGCCCGGCGCCGGCATCAGGTCGAGCATCGAGGAGACGATGCTGCGGTTCAGCCGCGGTGCCGGGCGCTGGCAATATTCCGGAAAGCCGTTTTCATATTGCGGCCACAGCCCGTGCACCACGAACGCGTAGGGCCGGCCGCTGCATTGCATCTGGGAGCGGCCGCCACGCTCGGCCGCTTCCTCGCAGAACGAGGGCGACCATGACAGCGACAGCACATAGAAATCGAATTCGCCCGGCGCGTTCTGCCGCTTGTCCTGGGCTTTCGCGCCGCCGGCGAGCGAGGCCAGCCCGGCGGCGAGCGCGAGTGAGATCACAAGACGGGAAAACGAACGCAATCTGGCATGAAACATGGCGACGCCCCTCAACTAGACTGTGCAAGCGAGCCTAGCAGGCGATGAGAACATTTCAAGAACAAATTTCGAGCGCCGACCGTTCGACCGCTTGATCGGGCCGAATCAGGCTTTTCGAATCAGGGCCTCGCGGCGCGGCAGGCCGGGTTGTAGGCCCAGTTGCGGTCGAGCCCGACCACGCACCATTCGACGCCATTGCCGTAGCCCGCAAAGCCGCCATCCTCGATGATCGAGAAATGCACCTTGCGCACCTTGCCGTCAGTGAGCATGGCCTCGCCGGTGCAATAGCGGCGCGGGATGTTATCGGACTGCCAGGGCCGGAACGCGATCTCGCGAACGGCCGCGAAGCCCGTGATCTTCAAGGAGGAATTCCAGAACGAGCTTTCCTTTTCCCAGAACTGCGTGGCGATCGTCGGCAGCGCCTTGTCGCAATCGGTGACGGCGCCGTCATAGCGCGGCCCGCTCAGCCAGAAGTTCAGCTCCAGCGGATTGGCGGCCCGGGCCTCGCTGAGCGACAGCGCCCCGAACATGAGGCCGAGCACGGCGGCGAAGCGGAGCGATTTGAAGGAGGGGGTGCGCATGGGCAATCCGGACTGCTGGGTCTTGCGAAGCTCGAACGGTGCCGCGAAGGCCGGAAGAGGTCAAGTGCAGCGCGGCAACACTTCGCCAGGAGTTGACCAGAACGGCGCGGCCGGCCGGCCTCGGTTCTTTTCACTTCGGTCCCGGCACCGTAAACTGGCGCGAACCAATTGGAGTGACGGGAATGCGAATCATTACGGCCGCGGGCCTTCTTGCCCTGGGTATGATGGCGAGCCAGCCGGCGCGCGCCGATATCCTTCCGGTGCCTCCGTTCAAGGGCAACGACACCGGCGGTATCATCGCCTATTCGATGGCAAGCCAGGTCGATGCGCGGCAGGTCGCGGTCGATCATTGCGCGCGCTACGGCAAGGTCGTCAAATTCCTCGGCGTGCAGGCCTACGAGGGCGGTTACATCTCGTTCTCCTGCCGCTGGGTGCCCTATGGCGCCGCCGACCAGCCGATCCGCACGCTCTACTGAGGCGTCGTCGTAACGTCGCAATCTGTCAGCCGGGAGCTTCCCACATGGCGCGCAAACTCGCTTTGCTCGGCTCGGCCCTTTGCCTTGTGGTGTCGGCTGGCAGTGCATCTGCCGACGATCTGCCCCAGCGCAAGGCCGGCCTCTGGGAAATGAAGCTGGTCACGAGCGGCTCGCCCGTGCCCGAGATGACCATGCAGCACTGCACCGACGAGACCGTCGACAAGGAGATGAGCAACAACGTCTCGCCGATGGCCAAGCAGGTCTGCGCCAAGCAGGAGATCAAGAAGACCGCGAGCGGCTATGTCAGCGATTCCGAGTGCAGCGTCGCCGGCGTCAGCACGATCTCGCATGCCGAGATCACGGGCGACTTCAATTCGGCCTACACGGTGAAGACCTCCTCGCATGCGCAAGGCGGCGTCGCCGGCGCTGCGGGGCGCGATACCACCATGACGCTGCAAGCGAAGTGGTTAGGAGCCTGCAAGCCGGACCAGAAGCCCGGCGACATCGTCATGCCAGGCGGCTTCAAGATGAACGTGCGCGACATGGACAAGCTGAAGGCGCTGCTGCCGAAGTAGGTGAGATGGTCGTGAGACCGTAGCCCGGAAATTGGTGCGCTCCCTCGCCCCTTTATTACGGTGAGAGGGTTGAGCTGAGGGCCTCTCACCAGACGTGAGATCGATGAGAGACCTGTACCCCCTCACCCGGATCGCGCCGGACGATGCTGCGCATCGCCGGGGGCGATCCGACCTCTCCCGCAAGCGGAGAGAGGTGGAGAGGCTACCTACACCGGTATCCTCACGCTCGCCCGCAATCCACCCATCGCGCTGTCGCCCAGCGTGATGTCGCCGCCATGGGAGCGGGCGATATCGCGGGCGATGGCGAGGCCAAGGCCGGTGCCGCCTTCGTCCTGGTTGCGGGCATTGTCGAGCCGCAGGAACGGCTTGAACACCTCTTCGCGCAAATGCGCCGGGATACCCGGGCCGTCGTCCTCGACCGTCACGGTCAAATAACGGTGATCGCGCTGGCCGGTGATGGCGATGCTCTTGCCGTAGCGCGCCGCGTTGGTGACGAGGTTGGCGAGGCAGCGCTTGAACGAGGCCGGCTTCACCGTCACCACCGGCAGGCCATTGAATGCCACGGTCGCGGTGTGGCCGTGGCGCTCGGCGTCGCTGCGCAGCTCCTCGAGCGCCTGTGCCATGTCGGTCGGCTGCGACTGCTCGCCGGAATCCCCGCGGGCAAAGGCGAGGTAATCCTCCAGCATCATCGACATCTCGTCGACGTCCTTGCGCATGCCCTCGAGCTCGGGGTTTTCGCCGATCAGTGCCAGCTCGAGCTTGAAGCGGGTCAGGATGGTGCGCAGATCGTGGCTGACGCCGGCGAGCATCGCGGTGCGCTGCTCCATCGTGCGCTCGATGCGCGACTTCATCTCGAGGAAGGCGACCGCCGCACGCCGCACCTCGCGCGCGCCGCGCGGCCGGAAGTTCGGCGCCTCGCGGCCCTTGCCGAAACTCTCCGCGGCATCGGCAAGCCGCAGGATCGGCTTGATCTGGTTGCGCAGGAACAGCACCGCGACGATCAACAGGATCGACGACGTGCCGACCATCCAGAACAGGAAGATCTCCGAGTTCGAGGCATAGGCAGCGCTGCGCTGCGCGAACACGCGCATCACGGCATCGTCGAGCTGGATGCGGATCTCGACGAGGTTGGAACGGCCGACCGTGTCGATCCAGAACGAACGGCCGATCTGGCGGCCGAGCTGCACCGACAGCGTCTGGTCGAGCAACGAGAAGAACGGTTTCGGTCCCGGCGGCGGCATGTCGCCGGCTGGCAGGAAATCGACCACCAACTGCAACCGCTGCCCAATGCTCTTGAGCTGCGCGCGGTCCTTGTCCTGCGGATAGCTTTTGTAGACGTCGATCAGTGCGGCGATGTCCTGCACCACCGCAGCCGACAGCCGTCGCGTCACCGTGTTCCAGTGCCGCTCCATGAACACGAAGGCGACCACGGTCTGCAGGATCACCATCGGCACGATCATGATGAGCAGCGCGCGGGCATAGAGGCCGGTCGGCATCCAGCCCTTGAACGCGTTGCCCATCCAGCCATTGGCGGCGGAGACGCGGCCGGCGGCGCTCTTCAGAAGCGTCAGGCCGGTATCGATCGTGCTCATTTAGTGCGCTTCACTTGATCTATGGCGAGGCCACCAGACGATAGCCGATGCCGCGCACCGCCTGCAGGAACAGCGGATTGGCCGGGTCGGTCTCGATCTTGCGCCGGAGGCGGTTGATCTGCACGTCCACGGCGCGCTCGTTGACGCTGCCATTGCCGGTCAGCGCGCTGCGCGGCACGGTCTCGCCCGGCGTCTCCGAGAGAATGCGCAGCATCTCGCGCTCGCGGTCGGTGAGGTGGATGACCTCCTCGCCTTGTCGCAATTCGCCGCGATCGAGATGGTAGACATAGGGACCGAACGCGATCTTCTCGACGGTCGCGGCCTGCTGCGGCGGCGCGGCGCGCTTGAGGATGTTGTTGATGCGCAGCGCAAGCTCACGCGGCTCGAACGGTTTTGCGACGTAATCGTCGGCGCCGATTTGCAGGCCCTCGATGCGAGCCTCCGCCTCGTGGCGCGCCGTCAGCATCACGATCGGCACCGAGGAGGAGGTGCGGATGAAGCGGGCGAGGTCGAAGCCGGTTTCGCCCGGCATCATCACGTCGAGGATCAAGAGGTCGAAATGCAGGCCCAGCAGTTTCGAGCGCGCATCGCCCGCGCTTGCCGCGGTGGTGACGCGGTAGCCCTCGCTGGCGAGAAAGCGCGAGAGCAGGTCGCGGATACGGCGGTCGTCGTCGACCAGCAGCAGATGCGGGGCATCGTCGGCCGGTTGCACCGGCGGACGGGCGAGCGTGGCTGCGAGCGGCACGGTCACTCCTTCGATTCTTGATTGACGGAGGCGAAGATCGTCTCGAGCACCTTGTCCGGATCGTCGCGGTCGATCATCGCGCGCAGGAAGCGCTTCACCGTCTCGGCGTCCTGCGGCCCCATCTCGGCGAGTGCCTTGGTGATCCGCGTGGTCTGGAGCCCGGCGAGCTTCTGCACCAGCGCCTCGCCCTTCGGCGTCGCGTAGAGCAGGCGCTGGCGGCGGTCATTGTCGCCGGTCTTCTGCACGATATAGCCCTCGTCCAGGAGCTGCTTGAGCACCCGGCCGAGCGACTGTTTTGTGATGCGCAGGACGTCGAGCAGGTCGGCAACCTTCAGCCCGGGATAGCGGTAGACGAAGTGCATGACGCGGTGGTGGGCCCGACCGAAGCCGAACGCCTCCAGTTCCTGGTCGGGATCACCGACGAAATCGCGATAGGCGAAGAACAGCAGCTCGATGATATCCCAGCGCAAATTGCCTCCGTCGCCTGCGGCAGGCCTGGACCCGGCGGCATCTTGAGGGGGAGTCGCGAAATTTATGTCAGGCATATTGACGTTTCTTGGGTTCAATGTTACAAAAGGATCGGCCCGCACGAAATTTTAGATCGTTTCGCACCGGGTGGCATCGTAGCAGGGCGGCCGGAGAGAGCCGGACAGGCGGCGACGGCCGAAGCAGATCTACCGTGCGATTGTCGAGCGGCATTTCGGCAAAACATACTGGACTTCCGCCTTCCGCAAAAGCATGTCCTCGGCGACGTATGCTGGCCACGGAAACCGGCCGTAACATGGCTGGCGGCGGTCCGGCCAGAAACCCAATCAAGCCAGCCGGCCCCGAAACGGGCAGGAGGGCGCCAGAATAGCGCCGCCACCGGCAGCGGGAGGCAAGGACATGAGCATGAAATTCGACATCCAGCCCGCATCCAATCCGACTCCTGAGAAGGACCGCATCGCCAAGCTGGTGGACCCGGGATTCGGACGGGTCTTCACCGATCACATGGCGATCGTCCGCTACAACCAGGCCAAGGGCGGCTGGTACGAGGCCCGCGTCGAGGCGCGCGCCAACTTCCAGCTCGATCCTGCCGGCGCGGTCCTGCACTATGCCCAGGAAATTTTCGAAGGTCTCAAGGCCTACAAGCGAGACGACGGCGGCGTGAACCTGTTCCGTCCCGACGCCAATGCGCGGCGCTTCAAGGATTCCGCCGACCGCATGGCAATGGCGGAGCTGCCCGAAGACGTCTTCATCGAGGCGGTCGAGCAGGTCGTGCGCATCGACCGCGCCTGGATGCCGGGCGGCGAGGGCAGCCTGTACCTGCGCCCCTTCATGATCGCGAGCGAGACCTTCCTGGGCGTCAAGCCGTCGTCCGAATACATCTTTGCAGTGATCGCTTCGCCGGTGGGTTCATACTTCAAGGGCGGGCCTGCTCCGGTGTCGATCTGGGTGTCCGAGAACTACACGCGCGCTGCGATCGGCGGCACCGGCGCCGTCAAATGCGGCGGCAATTATGCCGCGAGCCTGCGCGCCCAGGCCGAAGCGATCCAGCACGGCTGCGATCAGGTCGTCTTCCTCGACGCAGTCGAGCGCCGTTACATCGAGGAGCTCGGCGGCATGAACATCTTCTTCGTGTTCGACGACGGCTCGCTCTCGACGCCGCCGCTCGGCACCATCCTGCCCGGCATCACCCGCGACTCCATCATCGCGCTCGCCCGCGATGCCGGCAAGATGGTGCGCGAGGAGCCCTATTCCCTCGACCAGTGGAGCAAGGATGCGGCCTCCGGCAGGCTCAAGGAAGCCTTCGCCTGCGGCACCGCCGCCGTGATCTCGCCGATCGGCAAGGTGCGTTCGGTGAGCGGCGATTTCGAGATCTCGGGCGGAGCCGCCGGCCCCGTCGCCATGGGCCTGCGCAAGCAGCTCGTCGACATCCAGTACGGCCGCACCAACGATCCGCATAACTGGATCCGCAAGGTGTTCTGATGCCTGGTCCCGGACCGAGTGCCGGGGCCAAGCTCGCAAAAGGATCGGCGGCGCATCTTCCGGCGAAGGCGGTGCGCTCCGTTTTTGCCGGGAGTTCAACCTTTAGTTGTTGAAAGTGTCCTCGCAACTATATCACAATGGCTGGGACATCAAGGTTCTCAGACGTTGCGATCATGCCAGCCTCTCTCCCCCTGCCGATCAAATGGGCCCTATCCGCTGTCGTAACGGCAGTGGCCGTCTTCGGTGTTCTAACATTGGGGCCTGGGCCGACGGTCGAGGTGGCGGACCGGGTCATCAGCGTGGCCGACACAGACGCCGAGATGAATGCCGCGATCGCTCGCGCACGTGCGACGCTACCTGTCTTCTGGGCTTCCTATGAGGCGCCAAAACGGATGGAGACGGATCACTCTCTCAAGGTGCGATTTCGGACGGTCGGCAATGACGAGCACGTCTGGATGAGCGACGTGAAGAAGCTTGCGAGTGGCGAATATACCGCGCGTTTCGCGGACACGCCTCGGAACCTGCCAGAAAAACGGTTCGGAGACCTCGCCGCGTTCAAGGATGCCGACATCTCGGACTGGATGTTCATGCGCAACGGCAAGATCGTCGGCGGCGAAACCATCAAGCCGCTGCTCAAATCCATGCCGAAATCCGACGCCGACGCGCTCCGGGCGCGGATGGAGCAGCCGTGAATTCTCTTCCCCTCTCCCCGCCTGCGGGGAGAAGTAGGGTGAGGGGGAGTCTCCGCAGGGGCGGTGACAGTTGGACTCGCGAAGAGTCCCCCTCACCCGGTCGCTTCGCGGCCGACCTCTCCCCGCAAGCGGGGCGAGGTGAGAACACCCCGGTTGCTCCCCCGCGTGTCGGCTGGTAAACGCCGCGCATGGCCGAGAAACCCAAAAAACCGCAGAAACTGAAGGCGCGACTGCCGCGCGGGCTCGAGGATCGCGATCCCGCCGCGATCCGGGCGACGCGCGAGATGGTCGAGAAGATCCGCGCCGTCTACGAGCTCTACGGTTTCGAGCCGGTGGAGACACCGGCGATGGAGTTCACCGACGCGCTCGGCAAGTTCCTGCCCGATCAGGATCGCCCGAACGAGGGCGTGTTCTCGTTCCAGGACGACGACGAGCAGTGGATCAGCCTGCGCTACGACCTGACCGCGCCGCTGGCCCGCTACGTCGCCGAGAATTTCGACACGCTGCCAAAGCCCTATCGCAGTTACCGCGCCGGCTACGTGTTCCGCAACGAGAAGCCCGGCCCCGGTCGCTTCCGCCAGTTCATGCAGTTCGATGCCGACACGGTCGGCTCGGCGACCCCGGCGGCGGATGCCGAGATCTGCATGATGGCGGCCGACACGATGGAAGCGCTTGGCATTGCGCGCGGCTCCTATGTCGTGAAGGTCAACAACCGAAAAGTGCTCGACGGCGTTCTGGAGGCCATCGGGCTCGCCGGCGCCGAGAACGCAGGCCGCAGGCTGACCGTGCTGCGCGCCATCGACAAGCTCGACAAGTTCTCCGTCGACGAGGTGCGCAAGCTGCTCGGTCCCGGGCGATGGGATGGCGGCGAGGAAGGCAAGGGCGACTTCACCAAAGGCGCCAACCTCGGCGAAGCTGAAGCTGACGTTGTTCTCGCCATCACCAGGCCGCGCGAGGATTGGAAAGAGGCGATTGCCGCCGCGGAAACCTACCTCGCCAAGAGCGAGATTGGTCAAGCTGGCGTGAGCGAGCTGGAAGAAATTGCAAAACTGGTGACGGCGTCGGGTTACGGCGCGGACCGCATCAAGATCGATCCCTCCGTCGTGCGCGGCCTCGAATATTACACCGGCCCCGTCTACGAGGTCGAATTGCTGCTCGACACCAAGGACGAGAAGGGCCGCCCGGTGCGCTTCGGCTCGGTCGGCGGCGGCGGCCGCTACGATGGCCTCGTCTCGCGCTTCCGCGGCGAGCCGGTGCCGGCGACCGGATTTTCAATCGGGGTCTCGCGGCTGCAAGCCGCGCTGACGCTGCTCGGCAAGCTCGACACGCGGCCCGAATCCGGGCCCGTCGTCGTCACCGTGTTCGACCGCGACCGCGTCGCCGACTATCAGAAGATGGTGGCAAGCTTGCGAGGTGCCGGCATCCGCGCCGAGCTCTATCTCGGCAATCCCAAGAACATGGGCAACCAGCTCAAATATGCCGACCGCCGCAACAGTCCCTGCGTCATCATCCAGGGCTCGGACGAGAAGGCGCGTGGCGAGGTGCAGATCAAGGACCTGGTCGAGGGTGCGAAGGCAGCCGCCGCGATCGCTTCCAACCAGGAATGGCGCGGGACCCGCCCGGCGCAGTTCTCCTGCGGCGAAGCCGATCTCGTCACGAAAGTGCGTGAAGTCCTCGCGCGCCATGACGTGAGCTGGGGCTAGCCATTCCTCCATCGGTCATGCGCGGGCTTGACCCGCGCATCCATCTTTCAAATGATGAATGGCCGGGATAAGCCCGACCGTGACGACAGCAGCAGGGAGAAGACAATGCCTGAGATCACCATCAGCATGGCCGAGGGCCGCACCGACGAGCAGAAGGCCGGCATGATGCGCGACATTACGCAGGCGCTGGTGAAGAATCTCGGCGTCGAAGCCGACGCCGTCGTCATCCAGATCAATGAAGCCCCGCTCCGCCACAAGATGAAGGGCGGCAAGACCTTTGTAGAGCGCGCGGCGGCGGCGAAGAAGTGACGCGTTAGCGTCATTCCGGGCAGCCCGTCAGGGCTGAACCCGGAATCTCGATCGACAATCTCCGGATTCCGGGTTCGCGCTTTGCGCGCCCCGGGATGACGAGCAAGCAGCATGGACGCACGCGACTTCATCAAGATCGGCATGAGCGCCGAGCGCACGCTGGTGGTGCCTGTGGAGCGCACGGTCGGGCATTTCGTGCCCGGCATGCCTTTTGTGTATGCGACGCCGATGATGATCCTGGAGATGGAGATGACATCGGGCGATGCGATCCGCGCCGCGCTTCAGCCGGGCTGGGTCACCGTCGGCACCGAGGTCGACATCCGCCATCTCGCAGCTGCCTTGGTCGGCGCGACAGTGCGGACCACCGCAAGCGTCGTTGCCGTCGAGCGCCGCGTCATCCGCTTCGAGGTCGAGGCATTCGAGGGCACGCGCAAGCTCGGCGAAGGCCGGCACGCGCGCGGGCTCGTGAATGTCGAGATGTTCAACAAGCGATTAGCCGCCGCCTCGAAATCGTAAGGGCGGGCAAAGGCGCGAAGCGCTGTGCCCACCATCCCTCCCCAATCCCGATTGAGGCGGTGGCACGCTTTGCTTTGCCCACCCGACGGCACTTTCTACTTCGCCAATTCCTCCGACCGCTTCGTCGCCGCCGCGATCGCACGGATCATCAGATCGCGCAGGCCCGGCTCGCCCATCAGCACGCCAAGCGCCGCGGCCGTGGTGCCGCCGGGCGAGGTGACGTTCTGGCGCAGAGTTGCGGAGGGGAGCTCCGACTGGTGCAGCAGTTCGCCGGAGCCGGCGACGGTCACGCGCGCGAGCTTGGTCGCCAGCGCTTCAGGCAATCCCGCTTCGACGCCGGCGCGCGCGAGTTCTTCTGCGAGCAGGAACACATAGGCCGGGCCCGAACCGGAGACGGCGGTCACCGCGTCCATGAGGCCCTCGTCCTCGACCCATTCGACCGAGCCGGTGGCACGCAGCAGCGCGTCGGCCACGGCGCGCTGCGCGACGCTGACGGTCTTCGCCGCAACGGCAACGGTGATGCCGCGGCCGATCGCGGCCGGCGTGTTCGGCATCGCGCGCACCACGGCACCGCCGCAGACCTCCTCGAGCGAGGCGATCGTGGTTCCCGCCATGATCGAGACCACCGAGGTGTTTTCCGACACGAATGATTTCAGCCTGGCGCCGGCCTCGCGGAACATCTGCGGCTTCACCGCGACGACCAGCGTCTCGACGGTGCCTGCGGCCTTCACGTCGGGATTGAGCGCGACGCCTCTGGCGGCAAGCGCGGTGATCTCCGGCGAGATGTACGGATCGATCACTGCGACGCGGCGCGGATCGAGTCCGCCTGCCAGCCATCCGGCCAGCATCGCGCCGCCCATCTTGCCGGCGCCGGCGAGCAGGATGGTGCCGGTGATGTTTTGAAGGGTGCTGTTTGCCACTGGGGTCACCACAAACAGAGGTGTCGTCCCGGCCTGGTGCGCAATTGCGCACGGGGGCCGGGACCCATGACCACGAGTTCTAGTGGATGGAGGTCCCGGCAACAAGCCGCGTGCCACAAGCGAAATCACGCGGCATGGATCGCGGATCTGCGCGCGCTTCGAGCGCGTTTGTCCGGGATGACGTTGGGAGGGAGCACCGGCTCTCTCCTACGTGGTGAGCGCGTCCTACGCCTCGCCCACCGTGTCGAACATCGCCGCGTCCATGGCCTGCGCGGTGGTCTTGCCCGCCCACACCACGAACTGGAACGCCGGGAAGTAGCGCTCGCAGGCGTGGATGGCGCCGGCCAGCATGGCCTCGCATTGCGCGGTCGAGGCGGTGAGGCCGCCCGGCAGCACCAGGGCCTGGCGGTGCATCACCATGCCGGTGTTGGTCCACAGATCGAAATGGCCGACCCACAGCTGCTCGTTCACCGCGGCGACGAGCCGCTGCACTTCGTTCCGCCGCGCGAGCGGAATCTTCATGTCGAACGCGCAGGCCAGATGCAGCGCCTCGATCTCGCCCATCCAGGTGAAGGAGAGCTGGTAGTCGGTCCATTGTCCCTTGGAGACAATCGTGAGCTCATCTTCGCCGGAGCGTTCGAACGGCCAGTTGTTGCTGGCAGCGATATCCTCGACCACCGCGAGCGGATGGTTTCGGGAATCGATGTTGCCTTCGAGCAGGGACATGCCGTCTCGACCTCTTGCCTTCTTGTTGTCGTTGATACGCACGCGGTTGGGCCCGGCGCGCGCTCCCTAAACGCTACGCGATCCCCTCGGATCAGCGCGGGCCTGTCGCGGATCAAGTGATGTGATTTGCGGAATCTGCGCAACCGGGTCGCGAGTCCGTCCACAAGCCAGGACTCGTTCGTCCACAGCTCATCTCCGCCACAATTCTTAACGCAGGAAGCCGCAATCCGGACGGAGGAGAACAAACCGGAATCGGATTCGAGCGGGCCGGCCAATCGTTAATTCCGCGGGGTGAGGCTGGATGGCCATAGCGGCATGGGACCATGCGCTTTTCCCATGCGGAACGCGCTTGCTGTGACCGCCGGCAGGCGTCATATTTCCGGTCAGGCCGTTCATTCCGGACGGCCGATGTTCTCAGGGCGGGGTGAAAGTCCCCACCGGCGGTAAGGGCCGAAAGGCCCAAGCCCGCGAGCGCCTTCTCCCAAGGACTTCCTGAAAAGGTCTTGTCCGAAGGGAAGGGTCAGCAGATTCGGTGCAACTCCGAAGCCGACGGTTAAAGTCCGGATGAAAGAGAACGGTCGGTGGCAGACGCATCGCGAGGATGCGGCTGTTTGTCGTTCCGTGTGCCCTGATTCTGGTCCTTGAACCGAGGAAAGCCATGAATCAGATGTTGCAAGATCCCCAAGCCGAAACGTCCGAAGTCACCCAGCCGCCGGTTCCCCAGGATCCGGCACCCGCGCATCCGCGCTTCGCCAAACCGCAGCGGGTGGCCTTCGTGCAGGCCTGCTGGCACCGCGACGTGGTCGAGGAAGCCCGCATCGCCTTCATGAAGGAGGCCGAGGCACGTCACCTCACCCATGTCGACGTGTTCGAGGTGCCGGGCTCGTTCGAGATCCCGCTGCACGCGCAGGTGCTCGCCAAGACGCGGCGCTACACCGCGATCGTCGCCGCCGGCCTCGTCGTCGACGGCGGCATCTATCGCCACGAGTTCGTCGCCGACACCGTGATCAAGGCGCTGATGGACGTTCAGCTGCGCACCGAGGTCCCGGTGTTCTCCGCGGTGCTGACGCCGCAGCAATTCCACGAGACCGAGGTGCACTACGATTTCTTCCGCAGGCATTTTGCCATCAAGGGCGTCGAGGTCGCGGCCGCCTGCGCCGAGACGTTGCACGGCCTGGAGCGCCTGCGCGGCCAGGTCGCGGCGGGGATCGTGGGGTAGGATGTCTCTCCCTCTCCCCGCTTCCCAGGGCTATCGCATTTGGCTCTTTGCGCGAGCTGAGCGCGCGCCTCGTCCTTCGAGACGACCGCTTCGCGGTCTCCTCAGGATGGGGCTAAGTGGCATCAGAGCCCGTTGAATTGGCGAAACGTACTCGGTCCTCATCCTGAGGGCCCGCCAACGGCGGGCGTCTCGAAGGATGGCCACAGGCGATATCACTCCCATATGCGATTCCCCTGCCGCAAGCGGGGAGAGGCGAAGGAAATCAGTCGAACAGGCTCGACACCGACTCTTCCGCAGCGGTGCGCGCGATCGCGTCCGAGATCAGGCTGGCGATCGGCAGCGTGCGGATGTTCGACGCCTTGGTCACCGCTTCGGTCGGCAAGATCGAGTCGGTGATCACCAGCTCCTTCAGCCTGGAGCCCGCGATGCGGGCGGCGGCGCCACCGGAGAGCACGCCATGGGTGATGTAGGCGTAGACGTCCTTGGCACCCTTGGCGATCAGCGCGTCGGCCGCATTCACCAGCGTGCCGCCGGAATCGACGATGTCGTCGACCAGGATACAGCTGTAGCCGGAGACGTCGCCGATCACGTTCATGACTTCGGATTCACCCGGACGCTCTCGGCGCTTGTCGACGATGGCGAGCGGGGTGTTGATGCGCTTGGCGAGGCCGCGGGCGCGGGCCACCCCGCCGACGTCGGGCGACACCACCATCACCTTGCCGAGGTCGAAACGTTCGCGGATGTCACGCACCATCAGGGGGGCCGCGAACAGATTGTCGGTCGGGATATCGAAGAAGCCCTGGATCTGGCCGGCATGCAGGTCGAGCGTCATGACGCGGTCGACGCCGGCATGGGTGATCAGATTGGCGACGAGCTTGGCCGAGATCGGCGTGCGCGAGCCGGAGCGGCGGTCCTGCCTGGCATAGCCGAAATAGGGGATCACTGCGGTGATGCGGCGCGCCGAGGAGCGGCGCAGCGCGTCGGTGATGATCAGCAGCTCCATCAGATTGTCGTTGGCCGGAAACGAGGTCGACTGGATGATGAAGGCATCCGAGCCGCGGATGTTCTCCTGGACCTCGACGAAGATCTCCATGTCGGCGAAGCGCCGGACCACGGCCTTGGTCAGCGGCATGTTGAGACCTTGCGCGATCGCCTGGGCGAGTGCCGGATTGGAGTTGCCGGCGACGAGCTTGATAGAGCCGTTCTTGGCCGACATGGACGCTTCCTCCCGCGCTTTGCTGGATACGACGTTCAACATCAGAAAATACCCACTGACAGCACGGTTACGACGGGCGAGGAAATATCAGGCCGGGGGCCGCAATGGCAACCCGGGACGCTACGTTTTCCCTTTGAAATCCCGAGTCCGGCCAACGGCTTGGCCGCAAACTGGGCCCGTGGTTTAGCGGGGGTTATCACTCGGCATAGCTGAGCGCCGAGGCTGGCATGTCCGGCACCGGGCTCTCCTTGATCACGCTCGCCACCGCCGGTCCGCGCAGGCCCGGGACAGAGCCCGGGATATCCGGCGTCCCATTGATCATGTTGGAAAGTCCGCTGAATCCGGCCTGGGCGATCTTCCGCAGCACGAGGTCATCGGCCGCGGCCCAAGGATCGCGGGGCGCATCGCGAGCGCCCTTGGCCGAGGTCGGTTCCTCGCCGGAGAGGCGCAGCGCCCGCTGCTGGTTGGCGTCGTAGACGTCCCAGACCCAGGCGATCACGGTCTTGCCGCGCACGACCTGGGCGGAGAGGTAGCTGCGCACGCGGTAGGCAGCCGTCCCCTCGCGGGAGACGACGGAGAGGCTGCGCAGCTTGGATTCGCTGTCGAGCACGCCGACCATGCGGTCGAACACCTGCGGCGGCGGCCCGTCGATGGATTCGAAGGCGACCGTCGCTCCCGAGCCGGTGCTCGGCGCCATCGCATAGGAGGTGGCGGCACCGCCACCGCCACCGGCGCAGCCGCCGAGCGCGGCCGCTGCTACCAGCAGCACGACCGCCAGCACGCGCGAACCCGCGCGGCCGAAGATGAATGACGCATCCCTCATTATGGAGGGCAGCGATATCGTTAAAATCGATTAAGGTCTAGGGCGGAGGCGACACAACACACGGTGATCCCGTCAGAGCATCGCCCCGGAATGACACGGGGTTGCTCTTGTGTTCACGCTTCGAGCGCGATCGCGTGAACGTGCCGGCCGTAATCCGGCTCCTTGCGATGCACCGAGCGGCGATAGCTGAAGAAGCGCTCGTCGGCGTAGGTGTCGAGACCCAGGTCGTCGATCATCAGGATGCCCGCGGCTTCCAGTCGCTTGCGGATGAAGCCGGCGAGATCGAACATCGCGTGTCCCTCGCGTACCGACGGGATGAAGAACACCGCGTTGTCCGCATCCGCCTCGATGAAGCGCGCGACGAACTCGTTGCCGACCTCGTAGCTCTCCTGGCGGATCAGCGGACCGATCGCGGCGATGATGCCGCTGCGCGTGGCGCCGAGCTTCTCCATGGCCGAGATCGTCGATTCCAGCACGCCGGTCAGCGCGCCTTTCCAGCCGGCATGTGCGCCGCCGATCACGCGCGCATTGGGATCGACGAACAGCACCGGCCCGCAATCGGCGGTGGAGACGCCGAGCGCGATGCCGGGCGTCTTCGTCACCAGCGCGTCGCCCTTCGGGCGCGGTCCGCTCGGCCACGGCATTTCGGCAACGAGCACGTCGGGCGAATGGATCTGATGCAGGCTGACGAGACGTTCCGGCGTGACGCCGACATGCTCCGCCATGCGGCGGCGGTTCTCCGCGACGAGGGCCTGATCGTCGTTGGAGCCGAGCCCGCCGTTCAGCGCCGAGTAGATGCCGCTGGAGACACCGCCCTCGCGGGTGAAGAAGGCGTGGCGCAGGCCGGGCACCGCCGACAGCAGGGACGAGGCAACAGTCATCAATGTCCTCCGGCGTGTTCGAGATCGCTGAGGCCGGCAATGCCTGTCAGCCGCGGCTCGGAGATGCCGAGCACCTTGAACATCGAGCCCATGCCGCTGCGTCCCGTGTCGGTCAGGCGCTTGAGCGCCACCGAAATGTCGGTGGCGACCTCCGGCGTCGCCTTCTGCATCAGCGCCGCCGCGCGGGTGTCAATGCCGACGCGCTTGAGGAAGTCTCCTTGGGTCACCGGACCGTGCACACGGGCGCCGACATCCTCGGCTGCGCGCGCCAGCGCCTGGAAGTCGACATGGGCGGTGACGTCGGCCTGGCCTGGCGCCTTCAGGGGATCGGTGAAGGTGTGGCGCGCGATCGCCTGGAAGGTGTCGCCGACATCGCTGCGCAGGTGGCCGTAATCGATGATCAGCGCCGCGCCGTCCTGGTCGCGTACGCGCGTGGCGAGCTTCATGATCTCGCCGTCCGGTCGCCATTCGAACACGGCGCCGACCGGGGCGGCGCGCACCAAAGGCGGCAGCAGCACGTCGAAGCGTGGCGTCGGCTCGGACGCCACGCCGAATTGAAGCTTGCCGTTCGGGTCGATCTCGATCACGCGCTCGTGCCAGCCGTTCTCCCCCTTCACCATCTGGTGGATCGGCAGCACGTCGAAATATTCGTTGGCGAGGATGACGCTCGGCCCCTCGGGCACGTCGTCGATGCTGTCGTGCCAGGCGATGTTGCGCACCCCTGCCAGCGTCGCGCTCTGCCGCTCGCGCAGCACCGGATTGATCTCGACCATGTGGATATGCAGCGCCTGGTACAGCGGCGGCAGCACGCGAAGCGCGCGCAGCGCATCCGCCATCATGGTGCCGCGGCCGGGGCCGAGCTCGATCAGCCGCAAAAATTGCGGCGAGCCCATCTGCTTCCACACCGAGGCGCTCCACAGGCCCAGGAGCTCGCCGAACATCTGGCTGACTTCTGGGGCCGTCGTGAAGTCGCCCTCACGGCCGAGCGGATCGCGCGCGACGTAATAGCCATAGCGCGGATGCATCAGGCACAGTTCCATGTACCGCCAGACCGGCATCGGGCCTGAGGCTTTGATCAGCGCCTTGATCTCGTTGAGTAGCGGCTGCTCGGTCACGGCGTGCTTTCTCGAAATGAATTAACGAACGGCCTCGGTCGGCTTCGGCGCACCGCGCCGCGCTGCCAATACAATAAGTATGAGGCCGACAATAAGCATCGGGATCGACAACAGCATGCCCATCGTTAATCCGCCCCAGAGGAAGCCGAGCTGGGCGTCCGGCTCGCGGAAATGCTCGCCGATGATCCGGGTCAGGCCGTAGATCAGGATGAAGCTGCCGAGGACGAGACCCGGCCGCTTCAAGGCGCCGCTGCGGATCATCACGGCGAGCACGGCGAACAGCAGCAGCCCCTCCATGCCTGCCTCGTAGAGCTGGCTCGGATGGCGCGGCACGTCACCGCCGCTCGGGAAGACCATGGCCCAGGGCAGGGTGGGATCGGCGGGACGGCCCCACAATTCGCCGTTGATGAAGTTGGTCAGCCGCACCAGGAAAATCCCGATCGGCGCAACGCCGCAGGTGATGTCGCCGAGCGACAGGATCGAGATGCCGTTCTTCCGGGCGAACCACATCACCGCGACGACGCAACCGAGGAAGCCGCCGTGGAAGGACATGCCGCCTTCCCACAATTTGAAGATGGCGGCCGGATGCTCGATGAAGAAGGGCAGATTGTAGAACAGGACGTAACCGCTGCGGCCGCCGACGATGATGCCGAGCGTCACCCACAAGATGAAATCGTCGATCTGCACCAGGCTGATCGGCGATGAGCCGGCCCACAGCCTGTCGTTCTTGATCAGTGCGCGGGCGTAGAGCCAGCCGAACGTGATCCCGCAGATATAGCCGAGCGCATACCAGCGGATCGCAAATGGCCCGATCTGGAGTGCGATCGGACTGAACGAGGGAAAGTCGATGAGCAGGAAGGGCATCGCGCCTTGTATGTCTGGACGAGATTGCGGCAATAGAGCGCCAGCAGACGCCGCATGATTCTGCTTATGCCGGGACGTTGAATACGATTGCAAGGAAACCGGGGCATGACAAGGATACCGCCGCTTCGCTCTTGAACCGGCCCGATCGGATTGCCATTGTCTTTCGAACGTTCGCGCAAAGTTTATCTCGAGGCCGCCAGGAGACCGACATGACCCAGACCAGCAACCGGTTTTTCGACGAGATCGGCCGCCTCATGAACGACGCCGCCGGTGCGGCCCAGGGCGTCAAGCGCGAGTTCGACACGGTGATGCGCACCCAGGCGGAAAAATTCCTGCGCGACATGGACCTCGTCAAGCGCGAGGAGTTCGAGGCGGTCAAGGATATGGCGCGCCTCGCGCGCGAGGAGAACGAGGCCCTGAAGGCGCGCATCGCGGCGCTCGAGGCCAAGCTGGGCGGGTAGGGCTACTCACCCTCCAGGGCCATCCAGGGGAGGGTAAGAAGGATAGGAAACCCGGGGCTATCAGCCCATTCGCCTTGTCATTTCCGCATCTTCCGGGTAAAAGCCCGCCACGTCCGCGGCCCCCGCACCCCTGGAGGCTTGCTGCGGACGCTGCCATGGGCCGCCTTGCGGCCCATTAACTTTTGCAAAAACAAGGACTTAACGACATGGCGACGACCGTCAAGGAATTGAAGGCGACCGCACGTCCGAAGAGCGGCAAGGGGGCCGCCCGGGCTGAGCGTCGCGCCGGGAGAGTGCCCGGAGTGATCTATGGCAACAACCAGCCCCCCGTCACGATCTCGATCGAAGATCGTGAACTGCGCCAGCGCATCCTCGCCGGCCGGTTCCTGACCACGCTGGTCGACATCGATCTCGAGGGCAAGAAGCACCGCGTGATTCCGCGCGACTACCACCTCGATCCGGTCAAGGACTTCCCGATCCATGTCGACTTCATGCGGCTCGGCGAAGGCGCCACCATCCGCATCAGCGTTCCCCTTCACGTGGTGAAGGCGGAAGGCTCCCCGGGCGTGAAGCGCGGCGGCACCGTCAACATCGTGGCCCACGCCATCGAGCTCGAATGCGGCGTCGAGAGCATCCCGCAGTACATCGAGGCCGATGTCGGCTCGCTCGAAATCGGTCACTCGCTCCACCTGTCGGACATCAAGCTGCCCGCCGGCGTGAAGGCGCTGACCCGCGAGGACGCGACCCTCGTCACCATCGTGCCGCCGTCCGGCTACGCCGAAGAGCAGAAGGCTGCTGCTGCGGCCGCGGCTGGTGGCGCGGCTCCGGCTGCGGGCGCTGCTGCTCCGGCGGCTGGCGCTGCTGCTCCGGCGGCTGGTGCTGCTGCTCCGGCGGCTGCCAAGGCTCCCGCCGGCGGCGACAAGAAGAAGTAATCTCTCAAGGCTGGCGCGCGGTTCCTGACCGCGCGCCGAGCGAGGGGCGCGCCGCGTCATGCGACTCTTTGTTGGGCTCGGCAATCCCGGCGCGAAATACGCACGTAACCGGCACAATATCGGCTTCATGGCCGTCGACGAGATCGCGCGGCGTCACAGCTTCTCGCCGTGGCGCCGCCGCTTTCAGGGCGAGACGTCGGAAGGTGCGCTCGGCACCGAGCGCGTGATCCTGCTCAAGCCCACGACCTACATGAACGACTCCGGTCGCTCGGTGCAGGAGGCGGCGAGCTTCTTCAAGATCGCTCCGGGCGACGTCACCGTCTTTCACGACGAGCTCGAACTGCCGCCGGGCAAGGTGCGGGTGAAGATCGGCGGCGGCATCGCCGGCCATAACGGCCTGCGCTCGATCTCGGCGCATATCGGTAACGACTACCGCCGGGTGCGGCTCGGGATCGGTCATCCCGGCGTCAAGGAACTGGTCCACGGCCACGTGCTGTCGGACTTCGCCAAGGCCGACAACGAATGGGTGGCGACGCTCTGCGACGCGGTCGCCGAGCATGCCGCACTGATCGCCAAGGGCACGGACGCGACCTTCGCCAACAGGGTGCATCTGGCCATGCAGGCGAAGGGATTTTTGACCAAGGACGAGAACGGCAAGGAATAACGCTCGTGGGATTTAAATGCGGGATCGTCGGATTGCCCAATGTCGGCAAGTCGACCTTGTTCAATGCGCTGACCGAGACGGCTGCGGCGCAGGCCGCGAACTATCCGTTCTGCACCATCGAGCCGAATGTCGGCGAGGTCGCCGTCCCCGATCCGCGCCTCGACAAGCTTGCGGCCATCGCCAAGTCGGGCCAGATCATCCCGACCCGGCTGACCTTCGTCGACATCGCCGGCCTCGTGCGCGGCGCTTCCAAGGGCGAAGGGCTCGGCAACCAGTTCCTCGCCAACATCCGCGAGGTCGACGCGATCGCGCATGTCGTGCGGTGTTTCGAAGACTCCGACATCACCCATGTCGAGGGCAAGATCGCCCCGCTCGCCGATATCGAGACCATCGAGACCGAGCTGATGCTCGCCGACCTCGACAGCCTCGAGAAGCGCGTCGACAACCTCACCAAGAAGGCCAAGGGCAACGACAAGGACGCCAAGGAACAGCTGGACCTCGTCAACCGGACGCTGGTGCTGCTGCGCGAGGGCAAGCCCGCGCGCCTCGTCGAGCGCAAGGCGGAGGAGGAGCGCGCCTTCGCGATGCTCGGCCTGTTGTCGTCAAAGCCCGTGCTCTATGTCTGCAACGTCGAGGAAGGCTCGGCTGCGACCGGCAACGCGTTCTCCAAGGCGGTCGAGGAGCAGGCGGCGAAGGAGGGCGCGGTTGCCGTCGTCATCTCCGCCAAGATCGAATCCGAGATCGCGACGATCTCACGTGAAGAGCGCGCGGACTTCCTGGAGACGCTGGGCCTTGAGGAGGCCGGGCTCGATCGCCTGATCCGCGCCGGTTACTCGCTGCTCCATCTCATCACCTATTTCACGGTGGGTCCGAAGGAAGCGCGCGCCTGGACCATCCATCGCGGCACCAAGGCGCCGGGAGCTGCTGGCGTGATCCACACCGACTTCGAGAAGGGTTTTATCCGCGCCGAGACGATCGCCTATGACGACTACGTCGCGCTCGGCGGCGAAGCCGGCGCCCGCGATGCCGGCAAGCTCCGCCTCGAAGGCAAGGAATACGTCGTCGCCGACGGCGACGTGATGCATTTCAGGTTTAATACGTAAGCCGGATCTGTCATTCCGCGGCGCGCCTCTTGGCGCGAGCCATGGTGCGCAATTGCGCACCTGAGAAGATTCATCCACTTGTTCTGAGGCCCGATGGATGCCGGGTTGTGCGCGCCCTCGGAATGACGTGCTAAAGCGCGATGGGATTGGGATGAATCGTCATCGCGCTTTAGGTTGTCGTTCGCGCATGATCTTTCCGGAAAACCGCTTCGCACTTTTCCGGATCATGCTTTAGCGTATCCCGCCGCCCTGGTCCCGGATCGCGCCGAGATGCTCGTTGATGCGGAAGACGATCAGGATCAGCTCGGCGACGATGCGCGAGAACACGATCCCGACCACGACGCTCGCGATCGACGACAGCAGCACCAGGAAGCCGCCGAACGGGCTGATCGCCATTGCAGCCAGCCCTGAGAAGATGCCGGAGAGGCCGAACAGGCAGATCAGCGCGATCACCAGCCAGTAGAAAGTCTTGATGATCGTCGGCGTGATGAAGCGGTCCCATTGGAACAGGTCGCTGAATGAAAACATTGCTCTCCCCAAGGCAAATCGGGACTTCAAATCGCGTTTCGGCCGTCGATCGATCCGACTCAAATCAACGCAGATCCGCCGTATGTAGCACGAGCCATGCGGGCCGGCGGGTTGAGATTGCCGCAAAGTGCGGCCACAATCTGTCATTCCCGCAAAGCTTTCCCAAGATGACCCTGACCTTCGAAGATTTTCCGCCCGGCCGGTTCGGAACGTTCGGCCCGCGCCATGTCACCCGTGACGAGATCCTGGCCTTCGCCGCCGAGTTCGATCCGCAGCCCATGCACCTCGACGAGGAGGCAGCGGCTAAGAGCATGCTGCGCGGCCTGTCCGGCTCGGGCTGGCACCTCTGCTCGCTGATGATGCGGATGATGGCCGACGGTTTCATCACCCGCGCGGCTTCGCTCGGCTCGCCGGGCGTCGACGAGGTGCGCTGGCTCTCGCCCTTGCGGCCCGGCGACGATCTCACGCTCGACGTGGACGTGCTGGAGGCGCGGGTCTCCAAGAGCCGCCCCGGGCTCGGCATCGTCAAGTTCAAATGCGCCGTGCGCAACGCCGCAGGACAGGTGCTTGCCGAAATGACTTCGCCGATCCTGATCAAGCGGCGCGAGGGAGCGGCCTGATGCGGTTCTTCGAAGACATCGCGATCGGACAGCGCCGGGAGATCGGCACCTATACGTTCACGGCGGAGTCCATCAAGTCATTCGCCGCCAAATTCGATCCGCAGCGCTTTCACCTGGACGAGGAGGAGGGCAAGAACTCGCTGTTCGGCGGGCTCGCCGCCTCGGGCTGGCATGTCGGCTCGGCCTGCATGAGCCTGCTTGTCGCCGACGGCCAGCGTCTGGCGCGCGAGGCTGCTTCGCGCGGCGAGGAGGTCGCGGTCTGGGGCCCGTCGCCGGGCTTTCGCGACCTGCGCTGGATCAGGCCAGTGCTCGCAGGCGACACCGTCTCTTACGTCAACGAAGTCCTCGACAAGCGCACCTCCGCCTCGCGTCCCGGCTGGGGCATTTTGACGGCCCGCACCACCGGCACCAACCAGCGCGGCGAGGAGGTCTACTCCATCATCGCGAGCGCCTTCGTGCCGCTGCGGAAGAGCGCGTAGTTTGGAATAGGTCAAGGCGAGCTCTCCTTCTTCTCCCCTTGTACGAGGGGCGAGGGCGCAGCAAAACGCATCTCGCCGGCTGCATCTCTCAGAGCAGGGAAGGGGGAACATCCGCCGAATTGGTGCCAACTGTGGCCCGCGCGCTATGGACGCTATTCGGACCGGCTGCCATAAGCCTGCGCAACATGGTTACCGCGAAGCAATTGCCGGAACCATCAAGTTGCTAACCAATTATGAACCTGTCGCTGTCTATTTGAAACGAATAGACAGAAGGACAGGGGACGAGGACCATGGCTGACCGCGGCGCACTCAAGTTTGTTGGATTTATCTTTGCGACCGCGACGCTGGCCGTGATGCTGGTCGCCGGCATGGTGGTGAAGGGCTATGCCGACGGCGCCTACACCCTGGAAGCTTCGACCGTCGACGCTGACCGGTAACGGTCTGTTAACGTCCCAGGGCCCGCGGCCCCGCCTCAGCGACTATAGACGAACGCCAGCACCGCGATCGCAATCGCCAGCAATCCGACAAAGCGCAGCATGATCGTGCCGAACTGGCTCGGCGCGGGCCGCAGCGGTATGGGGTCCGTGGTGTCGGGCCGAATGCTTTCCATCTGACATGTCCCCTGAGCCCGGCCGTGGCGGCACGGGCGCCTGGCATTGGTCGCCGGGAGGGGACGGAGGGTTCAACAGGTGGGCTCCTCGCCTCGCCCCCCGCTTGCGGGGAGAGGCCGACGCGCGAAAGCGCGGCGGGTGAGGGGAGACTCTCCGCGAGTCTGTCTATCACCGTCCTTGTGGAGACTCCCCCCTCCCCGCAAGCGGCCGCAAGCGGGGAGAGGGAGGAAACACCGCCACAATCAAAACCGCCGCGCCCACTTCCGGGAACGCGGCGGCCAATGATGCGTCGTGCTGGTGATCAGCTGTTGCGAAGGCCGTCGGCGGCGCGCTTCCACTGCGCGACGTTGTCGGCGATCATGCGGGTCGACTTCATCGCGGCCTGGCTGAGCTGGGCGTAGCCGGAGATCTCGCGCTGGACGCGCTGGCCCTCGGCATGCAGCAGGTCACGCAGGCTCTCGAGCTCGGAGATCAGGTTCTCGATCTCGGCGAGCGAGGTGCCGGCGACGCGCTGGATCAGCGAGTTGACGTTGGTGACGGTGGCCTCGGCGCTCGCATCGAGCGGCGGCGCGTCGGTGCCCGAGGCAGGACGGCGCAGATAGGCGATGTCGTTGCGGACGAAATCGCGAATGCCGGCCTCGACCTCGGAGACCGCGGCGAGATTGGTGTCGACCGTCTCAGTCTCGGTGGCTTCGATCTTTTCCGGACGGATGGCGTTCATCGTTGTTCCCCTGTTCGCGTTGAGCGCAGCGCGAGTGTCCCCCGCACGACGATGTCTGTAAGGCAGCCCGCATCAGGGCGTCTGATTTTGACAGCAAAGGGGCCGAGATGCGGCAAGGGGGGACCATTCGGGGGTTTTGCCGTGGCGTATGGTTAGGGGAGTGTGAATGGCGGCTGCGGCGAGGTGAAGCTCGTAGTCAGGTTCGGCGGTCTTCTCCCTCGCCCCGCTCGGAGGGTGGGTGAGGGGGAGTCTCCGCGGGACGGTGACAGAGGAGTTCGCGGAGAGTCCCCCCTCACCCGGAATTTGCTCGCGCAATTCCGGCCTCTCGCCGCAAGCGGTGAGAGGCGAAGAACTCACCAGCTCTTTTTGAATCCGGCCGTCACGCTCTTGTTGATGGCGCCTTGCGAGGTTTCGCCGACTGAGCCGGAGACGGTGACGTTGTCGAACAGCTTTTGCTCGGCGCCGAGCTTGCGCAGCCATTTGTCGTCCGTGGTCGACAGCGTCTGGCCCGCGGTGATGCTGGTGCCGGTGTCGGTGATGGTGACCCTGGCGGACTGGTCGGTCTCGTAATTGCGCGTGATGTGGCCGCCGATGCCGGGGACGGCAGTGGTGCCCTGCTGGTTGACGCTGTAGCCGTTCTGCAGCGTCAGCTGTGTGTCGCCCGACAGCGGCACCGACTTGGTCAACGACGCCCCGATCTTGCTCTGGTCGGTGCCGGGATCGACACGGGCCTCCACCGCGGTCTTGTCCCAGATCACCCCCGCGCCCGGCGCGGTCGCGGTCGCCCAGGCGCTGCCGGAGGATTGCGGCAGGCTGCCGCCATTGGCGGCCTTCTGGGCCAGCAGCTCGGACATCGTCCTGGGCTCGCTCGCCACCGTCATGTCGGCGCCGATCCGCGTATCCCAGAACTCGAACACCGACTGCTTCACCGTCACCGCCGAGGAGCCGTTGGCGTTGGCGTTCGACGACCAGTTCAGTCCGCTATTGGCCGCGGCCTGTGCGCGCTTCTTGGCGGCGATGATGTCGTTGAGCGTGCCGGCGTCGACGGCGAGCTGGCTCCAGTCGAGCTTGTCGACGTCGATGCTCTTCATAACGTCGGGATCGTTGGCGCTGGGAACCTCCGCCGTCTCCGCCTCCTCGTCGTCGGACGCTGCGGCCGGGCCGGGGGAGAAGGGCGGGATGATCTGCGCCGAGACCGTCAGCGCCGATCCCAGGATCAACGCGGCCGCCAGCACCGGCAGCCTCGCCCAGCCAAAACCCGTCGAGAATTGCATCGTCCTGCCCGCAAACCCCAGCGCATGCTATTCCCAATATATAGGGTCCTTCTGCAATGCGCTATTCCGCGCGGAGCATGCTCACCTATCGTTGCGAAATTGTGACGACTCGCCTCGCGACGCCGGAGGACGCGAACCAACGGGCCGCGCGAAAGGCGCGCGCCCGATGACGGCTGGCCTGCGACGGCATCCGGCGGGGCTGGAGGCCAGGACGTCGCGGTCGCCTTGTCATCGGTCCCGGAATGCGGGGCCCGTTGGCGTCCCCCTCAGCCGACGCTGGTCATCTTCGGCAGATGAATGGCGCGGCCGAGTGCCTGCTCGACCAGGTCGAAGGTGTCGATCAGCACCCGCATGCTGACGAGCCTGCCCGCCCTGAACTGGGCGAACTGCGCCACGCGCAAGGAGATCGGCTTGTTGGTATCGAGCGCCGTCAGCGAATAGCGCAGCATCGAGGCGGCGGAATCGACGCCCAGCATGATGCTCTCCCGGTCGAAGCGGCGGACCTGGAAATTGTCGGCGAGCTGGCGGATGACGTCGAGCACGGCGTCCTTGCCTTGGCGCGCGCCGAGGAACGGAAACATGTCGATCGGGCCGTAGAGCGCCCACTCGACGTCCTCGTCGATCAGGGCCTCGATATCCTCGAAATGCCGGTCGTTGATCGCACGGTGCAATGCGCGCGAGAAACGCCAGAGGCTGTGCTCTGTCATTTGGGCAGTCCTGACGCTGGCTTGCAGAAAAAACGGAAAACAACCCCATGCACCGTCAAGGTGCGCCGGGGCGCTCAACTCATTTGTGTGCGAACGAAATAGCCGATTTCGGCCAAAACTCAATTCACGTTTTTGCAAGGCACAATTGACTGCGCTTTGTGAGATTTACAACAGAACCCCGTAATCTACCGGTCCCCGTGGACGGCGGGTTGCCGACGCGTCTTGCCGGGTGTCGCGCAAGGGAACCTGGATCCGTTCACGCCCGTTGATGTCGGGACACCGCATCCGGGACATCGATCCATGAAAGCCACGCTTCTCGCCGTCACCGCCGCGCTCCTCATGCTAGGCGCGAGTTCCGCCGCCAACGCCAAGGGCTGCATCAAGGGCGCCGTCGTCGGCGGCGTCGCCGGCCACTATGCCGGCCATCATGGCATGTTAGGGGCCGCTGCCGGCTGTCTCTACGGCAGGCATCACGCGAAGGAACAGGAGAGGCAGCGCCAGCAACAGCAACAGAGCCAGATGAACGGGCAGGGGAAGCTGTAGCGCGACACAGCATCCGCATCGGCAGGCTGCCCCCTCTCCCCGCAGGCGGGGAGAGACGAAGCACCGGCGTGACCCATCTCACGTCACCCCGCCGGCACCGCGGCTAACGTCATCCCCATGTCATCAGGGAGACGTGCCATGGCCGCCACCGCCGCCGCGAGAAAGTCCCGCCTGCACAACGCGCTCGAAGGCCTCGCGCTCACTGCGACGCTGCAGAGCTTCCCGAGCTTCGCCACCGCCGCCTTCCTGCTCAAGCTCGTCGGCAACCACGACCTCGTGGGCGACCCCGGCGTCGCCATCTTCGTCGCGGTTGCCTCGATGCTGCATGCAATGCTCGCGGTCACCCTCGGCCCGAGCTTTCCCGCCGTCTTCAAGACCGTCTACGAGCCGAAGTTCTTCGAGGCCCATCTGTCGCTCTCCGACAAGATCACGGCCTGGCGCACCCAGCCCGCCGCCTCGCTCCAGCTCATGACCATCGTGCTGCTGCTGTCGGTGATGGCCGTGGTGACGGCGAGCGTGGGGTGAGGGGAGATCCCTCCATTCGTCATTCCGGGGTGCCAAAAGGCGGCGAGCCCGGAAGCCATGGTCACGACGAGCGCGGATGCGCCCCTACCTTTTCTTCCACCCCCCGCGGCGCCCTGGCGCCCCACCCGTCGACTTCGGCGCCGGCCCGAACTCCGGACCCGACTGCCGCGAGTCCGTCGGCTGGATGATCCTGCTCGTGCTGCCGAACGGCTTTGACGGCAGGCTCGGGCTGGCGCGGTAGGGCAGGGATTCCGGGCCGTGCATCTCGTCGAGATGCGGCTTGTGCACGCGGGAGCCCTTGCCGCCGCCGGCCTTGAGCGCCGTTGCGACGCTCTTGTTCTTCATGGCGCTGACGGGAAGGTTGGCGGCGTCGCCGTACTTCTTCGCGCCGGCATAAGCGCCGGCCTTGCCTGCAACAGTGCGCTGTTTCGCGGTGGGATCGTCGACCACCGCAAGCTCAGTCGCGCGCAGGCGCTTGACCTCGTCGCGCAGGCGGGCGGCTTCCTCGAAGTTCAGATCGGCGGCGGCCTCGCGCATCCTCGTCTCGAGATCGGCCAGCACGGCCTCGAAATTGTGACCGATCGAGATGACGTCGTCGGTCATGTCGTGGCCGCCGACCTCGACCAGCACGTGGTCGCGCTCGTAGACCGAATTGAGAATGTCGCCGATCTGCTTCTTCACGCTCTCCGGCGTGATGCCGTTGGCGTTGTTGTACTCGACCTGCTTCTCGCGGCGGCGGTTGGTCTCGGCGATGGCGCGCTCCATCGAGCCCGTCATCTGGTCGGCATAGAGGATCACCTTGCCGTCGACGTTGCGCGCGGCGCGGCCGATGGTCTGGATCAGCGAGGTCTCGCTGCGCAGGAAACCCTCCTTGTCGGCATCGAGGATCGCGACCAGCGCGCATTCGGGGATGTCGAGGCCTTCGCGCAGCAGGTTGATGCCGACCAGCGCGTCGAACGCGCCGAGGCGGAGGTCGCGGATAATCTCGATGCGCTCGATGGTGTCGATGTCGCTATGCATGTAGCGGACGCGGATGCCCTGCTCATGCAAGTATTCGGTGAGGTCCTCCGCCATGCGCTTTGTGAGAACCGTGATCAGCGAGCGATAACCGGCCTGGGCTGTGGCACGGACCTCGCCGACGAGATCGTCGACCTGGGTGCGGGCAGGGCGAATATCAACGGGAGGATCAATAAGTCCGGTCGGTCGAATGACCTGCTCGACGAACACGCCGCCGCTCTCGTTCAGCTCCCAGCCGCTCGGCGTCGCCGAAACCGCGATCGTCTGCGGCCGCATCATGTCCCACTCCTCGAAGCGCAAGGGGCGGTTGTCCATGCAGGAGGGCAGGCGGAAGCCGTATTCGGCCAGCGTCGCCTTGCGGCGGAAGTCGCCGCGGAACATGGCGCCGATCTGCGGAATGGTGACGTGGCTTTCGTCGGCGAAGATCAGCGCGTTGTCGGGAACGTATTCGAACAGCGTCGGCGGCGGCTCGCCGGGGCGGCGGCCGGTGAGATAGCGCGAATAGTTCTCGATGCCGGCGCAGCTCCCCGTCGCCTCCATCATCTCGAGGTCGAAGGTGGTGCGCTGCTCCAGCCGCTGCGCTTCCAGCAGGCGGCCCTGGTTGTTGAGCTGGTCGAGCCGCTGCTTCAGCTCCGATTTGATCGACTTGATCGCTTGCACCAGCGTCGGGCGCGGCGTCACATAGTGCGAGTTGGCGTACATCTTGATGAATTCGAGCTCGTCCTGCTTGTGGCCGGTGAGCGGATCGAACTCCTCGATGGCCTCGATGGTGTCGCCGAACAGGTTCACGCGCCAGGCGCGGTCTTCATAGTGCGCCGGGAAGATGTCGATCACATCGCCGCGCACCCGGAAGGTGCCGCGGGTGAAATCGGCCTGGGTGCGCTTGTACTGGAGCGCGACGAGGTCCGCGATGAGCTGGCGCTGGTCGATGCGCTCGCCCTTCTTCAGCGCGAAGGTCATCGCGGTGTAGGTCTCGACCGAACCGATACCGTAGATGCAGGACACCGACGCCACGATGATGACGTCGTCGCGTTCGAGCAGCGCGCGCGTCGCCGAGTGGCGCATGCGGTCGATCTGCTCGTTGATGGACGAATCCTTCTCGATATAGGTGTCGGTGCGCGGAACGTAGGCTTCGGGCTGGTAGTAGTCGTAGTACGAGACGAAATACTCGACGGCGTTGTCGGGGAAGAAACTCTTGAACTCGCCATAGAGCTGGGCGGCGAGCGTCTTGTTCGGCGCCAGGATCAGCGCCGGGCGCTGCGTCGCCTCGATCACCTTGGCCATGGTGTAGGTCTTGCCGGAGCCGGTGACGCCCAGCAGCACCTGCGAGCGGTCATTGCGCTCGATGCCCTCGACCAGCTCCTTGATCGCGGTCGGCTGGTCACCCCTGGGCTCGTAGGATGATTTGATCTCGAAGCGCACGCCGCCTTCGGACTTTTCCGGCCGCGGCGGGCGGTGCGGCGTCCACACTTTCATGGAGCCGTCGTCCTTGCGGAACTCCGGGCGGCCCTCGCGGATCAGCGACTCCAGCGCCTCCGCAGTCGCCTTGACGCCGAGCGCCTCCATCTTGTTGCGCGGCGGACGCGCCAGCGCTTCCGCGTCATCCTCTTCGGTGGGAAGTCCGAGCTGACGGGCCAGTTCCGGATCGAGCGTCGGGATCGTCGCGGTGGTGCCGTAATTGGCCTGCGGCGCTTCATCAAAACCTTCGGTCGATGCACGCGCCCCCGGCGGCTGCGGATTGGGCCGCAGCGGCATCGGTCGCGTCATATCCTGCGGAAACTCCTTCGGCGTCGAGGCGCGCGCGCGATGCGCGGCGGCCTCGCCCCCGGCGCGGCGGTCGCGCGAATTGTCCGGCGGCGGCTGCAGGCCGGTGCCCGAGCCAAGCCCGGCGTCGCCGCGATTGATCGCGGGATTGAGCAATTCGGCCAGCGCCGGCCCGATCGGCTGCACATCAGGGCGGTGCGCTTTCGAGTTCGGGGCCTTGGATTTGGGGGATTTCGGGGGAGCAGGTTTCTTCGCCATGTGGCGAATATGGGACGAGTCCGCCGCTCAATAAAGGGCGAATGACCCGCCACGCTCAGGCTGCTGACAGCAGGTTGGCAGCAGCCCGTGGCCGATACCTGCGCTCACGCCGCAGGCAGCGGTCCGTCGTCATCCTCGACCGCCTGGCGCGGCTTCAGGACGTCGAGATGAATGCCGCCGCAATCGGTGCACCGCATGGTCCAGTACTCACATCCGGCGCGGCCGCCGATCACGCGGACCACCGTGAGTTCGCCGTCGCAGTCCGGGCATTTCGACAGCACCGACCGGGCGTAGGTTCGGGCCAGCGGCTGGGTCTCTTCGATCTCGATAGACGACATCACGGGTTCCTGGTTGCGCGCCGCGCTGTGCTGAAAGGCCTATTCGTCGCCCCTGGCGGCGCGCCGGCGGAAGCGATCGATGTGATGCTTGGCGTCGGCGATCGCGGCATCGCGATCGGGCCAGGCGAAGCCGACTTCCATGGCCGGAAACAGCACGCCGTCGATGGCAACCGGGCTGAAATCGGCGCGCCGGATGCGGGCGTGCCACAGTCCCTTGCCAGCTTCGAAGGATTCGATGTCAAAGCCGTCGTAGAGGGTCGTCATTGCTAGTCCCCAAAGTGGTCCGTAAGTGTCTTTTTGGAGGGTCAGGAGACCACGTTTGCCGACTCTGGGATGTGAAGCCGTTCACAAGATGCCGGCTTTTTTGCCGGTGTGGCGTCAGTTCCGCGCGGAACTGCGGCTGGACCGCCGGAGGGGACGGGCGGTGGGTTCCGATGCCGCGCGCATGATCCAGCGGCGGAACGCGGCAAAGTCGCGCTGTTCGGTCTGGAAGCTGCGATAGAGCAGGTACCAGCGCATGCCCTTGGGCACGGAGAGGTCGAACGGAGCGACCAACCGTCCAGCGGCGAGATCGTCGTCGATATAGGGCCGGATGCCCATGGCGATGCCGAGCCCGTCGGCGGCGGCCTGCAGTGCCTGGCCATAGAACTGGAACTGCGGCCCGCGCGCGTTGATGCGCGGCAGGTTCGCGGCCTTCAGCCAGATCGGCCAGTCCTCGGGCGAGTGCGCGACGCGGATCAGGCTGGGTCCCCGGAGATCGGCCGGCCGCTTCAATGAGGCGGCGAGACGGGGCACGCAGACCGGCGTGAGATCGCCGGCAAACAACGGCTCGGCGACGAGGCCGGGCCAGTCGCCGGTGCCGAGCTTGATGCCGCAATTCCAGTCCTCGCCGAACGGCACCAGGGCGCCGCCGGTGGTGAAGCGCACCTCGATGTCGGGCTCCTCGCTGCGAAACTCCGACAGCCGCGGGATCAGCCAGCGCATCGCAAAGGTGTGGCCGACGCCGATGGTGAGCACGCGCACGCTGGAAGGCGCCGTCACCTGCGCGGTGAGGCTTGCGAGCGCATCGAAGATCGGGGTCAGCCCGCTTTGATACGCGCGGCCGGCCTGCGTCAGCACCAGGCGGTTGGCCTTGCGCTCGAACAGGGCGACGCCGAGCCGCTCTTCCAGGAGATGCACCATGCGACTGACGGCGGCTGCCGACACGCTGAGTTCGAGCCCGGCCGCAGCAAAGCTGCCTGTCCGCGCCGCCGCCTCGAATGCCTTGATGCCGTTGAGAAACAGCAGCCGCCGCAAATGCCCGACCCTCAGGAAAGCTGATGCCAGGGCAAGATAACTCAGTTTGCGAAGACGCGGCAAGCGAGGCAGAAGAATGACCGTAATTCCAAGTTGATTGACCGGGAGGCGCCGTTGCCTTCGCCTCTCCCCGCCTGCGGGGGGAGCCCGGAATTTGCGGCAGCAAATTCCGGGTGAGGGGGACTCTCCGCGAGTCCAACTGTCACCGTTCCCGCGGAGACTCCCTGACCCCACCCCTCTCCCCGCAAGCGGGGCGAGGGAGTGAAACAGCGTGCGTCCCTGACTATGCGTGCCCGCGGAAGGAGATTCCCCTCGTGACGCCCATCATGATCGCTGCCCTTGGATTGCTGATGGTCGCAACCGCATTCCTGTCGGGGCTGTTCGGCATGGCGGGCGGGCTGATCCTGATCGGGGTGCTGCTGGCCCTGATGCCGCTGCCGACCGCGATGGTGCTGCATGCGATCACGCAGATGGCCTCGAACGGCTGGCGCGCGTTCCTGTGGCGGGCGCATATCCGCTGGCGGCCGGTCGCGAACTACATGGTCGGTGCTGCCATTGCGCTCGCCGCCTGGTCCATCACCCGCTACGTGCCGGACAAGCCGACGGCCCTGCTCCTGCTCGGCATCACCCCCTTCATGGCACGGCTGTTGCCGTCAGACATCAAGCCGGATCCCGACAGGCTCTGGCAGGGCACTGTCTATGGGACGATCTGCATGGGCCTGATGCTGATGACCGGCGTGTCGGGGCCGTTGCTCGACACCTTCTTCCTGGGCGGCGACTTTGGCCGGCGCGAGAAGGTCGCGACGAAAGCGATGTGCCAGCTCGTCAGCCATTTCACCAAGCTGGTCTATTTCGGCGGCATCATCGACCAGGCCGCGAGCCTCGATCCCGTGCTCGCCGGCGTCGCGATCGCAGCCTCGATGCTCGGCACCACGCTGGCGCGGCGCATCCTCGAAGCCATGACCGACCAGCAATTCATCGCCTGGTCGAACAAGCTGATCACCACCATCGCCTGCTATTATATCGCCTATGGCGGCTGGCTCCTGGTTCGCACGCCGGTGCTGGCCGCTTTCGAAAAGGGAGGTTTGCAATGAGCTGTAACGCCGATCCGCTGGTGCTGGACTTCGTCGAATGGATCGCGCGCGAACCGCGCGCCTATGCCGAGGTGATTTCGACCTGGAAGACCTCGTGCCCGCGCCTCACCATCTGGGAAGACGCCGCTGAGCGCGGCTACGTGGCGCGCGAGACGCTGCCCGGTGTCGGACTGGTCATCGCGGTGACGGAAGGCGGCGAGAGGCTGCTGCGCACCAACGGGCGGTGATGCACGCTGCCGCCTCCACATCGTCATTGCGAGCGCAAGCGAAGCAATCCAGAATGTCTCCGCGACGGCAGTCTGGATTGCTTCGTCGCAAGAGCTCCTCGCAATGACGGAGCATGAGGAGCCTGCCAGCCATGTCACTCAAACTGTTCGAGCTCGTCGGCACCGACGCCGCACGCCCCTTCAGCCCCTATTGCTGGCGCACGCGGATGGCGCTGGCGCACAAGGGTCTGTCGGCGGAGACGGTGCCCTGGCGCTTCACCCAGAAGAGCGCGATCGCGCCGCACGGCTCGGAGAAAGTCCCGGTGCTGCTGCATCACGACAGGCCGATCGTCGATTCCTGGACCATCGCGAACTATCTCGAGGACAATTTTTCGGACCGCCCGTCACTGTTCGGCGGCGAGGGCGGCCGCGCCATGGCGCGCATGATCAACGCGTGGGGCGACATCGCGATCGTCGGCGGCATCTTTCCGCTCATCATCGCCGACATCCCGAAGAATCTGGCCGAGGTGGATGCCGCCTATTTCCGCAAGTCCCGCGAGGCGCGCTTCGGCGGCAAGACTCTCGAGGAGATCATGGGGAGCCGCGATGCCGGCGTGATCGCATTCCGCAAGTCGCTGGAGGTGATGCGCCAGACGCTCAAGACGCAGCCGTTTCTCGGCGGGCAGGCACCGAACTATGCCGACTACATCGTGTTCGGCGGATTCCAGTGGGCGCGCGTGGTGAGCCCGTTCAAGCTGCTGGAGACGGACGATCCGGTCTATGCCTGGCGCGGGAAACTGCTGGATGCCTTCGACGGCATGGCGCGGAAGTCGCCGGGATTTGCGGTGTAGCTGTCGGGCACACTCGCTCTCCAACGTCGCCCTGGTTTCGCCGGGACGACACGGGAGAATATGGCTGCGTGTCGCATCTAACCAGCAGCGCTCGCCTCTGCAGCCTTGCGCAGACATGCCCGGCACAGGCAATCCTCGCCCTTGACCGGCATCGGCAGGCGCTCGGTTTCCTCCGCGCACCAGCAATCGCCGGACAGATCGCAGCCGAATTCGCTGCCGCAGCGGGAGCAGATGAGGCGGCGCGGAAGTGCCGGCGCTGACGGCATTTCTTTCGGAATTGTCATGATTTACGCCGAAGCTTCGCCGTCATTTTCATGTCGGGTTCATCTGTTGCTGCGCTATATTATGCGCAGCGCACGCATCAGGAAAGCGGTTGGCAATCCGCGAAGGACAAATCGATGGCACGCGATTCGCAAGCCGCCCTCGTTGCGCTCAACCGCTTCGGCTTCGGTGCCCGCGGTGGTGCATCGGGTGATCTCATCAACGCGGCCTCCGATCCGCGCGGCTTCGTGAAGGCGGAACTGGCCCGTCCCAATGGCGTGCTGCTCGAGGCGCCGGGGCTGCAATCGACGCCGCAGCTCGGGCAGGCGGTGTTTGCCTATCAGGAGCAGGTCAAGCAGGCGCGCGAGGCTGCCAAGGAAACTGGCAAGGCCGCTGAGACGCCGCCGCAGGCGCCGGCCGATCAGAAGCCCGCTTTGCGCCGCAACCTTTCACTCAATGCAGCCGCGACCGAGATCGCCGGCCAGATGGCGGAGGCGAAGCCTGCCGACACGATGGCGAAGCCGGAAACGATGCAGCCGAGCGCGGCCACGCCGCCGGCGGCAAAGCCCGCGCCGCAGCCGCTCAACGTGATCCAGAAGACCTTTCGCGCCGAGGCGCTGGCGCGCCTGCAGCGCGCGACGCTGGTCGAATGCGGCTTCACCGAGCGTCTCGTCGTGTTCTGGTCCAATCATTTCTGCATCTCCGCCAGCAAGGGCGAGCTGGCGCGGATCTGGGCCGGTGCGTTCGAGCGCGAGGCGATCAGGCCGCACGTGCTCGGCCGTTTCGCCGACATGCTGAAGGCGGTCGAGCAGCATCCGGCGATGTTGTTCTTCCTCGATAACCAGCAATCGCTCGGCCCTGACTCGCGCGCCGGGCAGAACCGCAAGCGCGGGCTGAACGAAAATCTCGCGCGCGAGATCATGGAGCTGCATACGCTTGGCGTCGGCGGTGGCTACACGCAGGAGGACGTCACCTCGCTCGCGCGTATCATCACCGGCTGGACCTATGCCGGTCGGCAAGGGCAGCTCGGCACACCCGGCTCGTTCGTGTTCAACGCCAATGCGCACCAGCCCGGGCCGCAAATGCTGCTCGGCAAGACCTATGAGCCGAGCGGCCTTGCGCAGGGCGAGGCTGCGCTCGCCGACATCGGGCGTCATCCCTCGACCGCGAATTTCATCGCGACCAAGCTCGTCCGCCATTTCGTCGCAGATGAGCCCCCGCCCGCGCTCGTGGCGCGGCTGCGCGATGTCTTCGTCAGGACCGACGGCGATCTCAAGGCGATTGCGACGGCGCTGGTCGATGCCGACGAGGCCTGGAAAGCGCCGCTGACCAAGATGCGCAGCCCTTACGATTTCCTGGTCGCGAGCGGCCGGCTGCTCGCGCGCGTGCCCGAGGATCCCGGCGCGTATCTGAACAATCTCAACCTGCTGGGACAGCCGCTGTGGTCGCCGGCAGGGCCCAACGGTTTCCCCGACACCAGCGCCGCCTGGGCCGCGCCTGAGGGCATGAAGCTGAGGCTCGACATCGCCGCCCAGATGGGCGCGCGGCTCGGCAACAACATCGATCCGCTCGACCTCTTGGAGTTCGCAGCAGCCGACGCGGCCTCGATCGAAACGCGCCGCACCATCGAACGCGCGGAGTCGCGCCAGCAGGCGCTGGCGCTGCTGCTGATGTCGCCGGAAATGCAGAGGAGATGAAGATGATCGACTGCATCGAGAACCGGCTCCTCACCTCGCGCCGCGGGCTCCTGCTCGGCGGCGCCTCGTTCGCGGCGTGGGCTTACCTGCCGAAATTCGCGCGCGCCGCCGACGGACGTGATCCCAGATTGATCGTGGTGATCCTGCGCGGCGCGCTCGACGGGCTCTCGACCGTCGCGCCGCTCGGTGACCCCGACTACGCCGGCCTGCATGGCTCGATCGCGCTCACGGCCGATGGCGCACATCGCGCGATCATGCTCGACTCGTTCTTCGCGCTGCATCCGGCGATGCCGGAGTTCGCGCGCATGTATCGCGACCGGCATGCCGCGGTGATCCATGCGGTGGCGACGCCCTATCGCGACCGCTCGCATTTCGACGGCCAGGACGTGCTCGAAAGCGGCTATGCCGGCCCGGGTCGCGTGCAGTCCGGCTGGCTCAACCGTGCGCTGGAGGCGCTGCCGCGCGGCGAGCGCGTGTCGAGCGGCCTTGCGGTCGGGCCGACCACGTCGCTGGTGCTGCGCGGCAATGCGCCGACCGTGGGCTGGGCGCCGGTCGCGCTGCCGCAGGCCGACGACGACACCGCGATGCGGCTCGTCGAGCTCTATCGCCACCGCGATCCCGCGCTGGCGGCGGCGCTGTCGCAAGGCCTTCAGCTCGACAAGGCCGCTGTTGGCGACGACATGAAGGCGAAGGGCGGCAATCAGGTTGCGCAGATGCGGCAAGTGGCCCGGGGCGCGGCCAAGCTGATGGCGGCCGACGACGGCCCGCGCATCGCCGCGCTCGCCTTCGACGGCTGGGACACGCACGCCAATGAGGGCGGCCCTGTCGGGCGTCTCGCCTTCCTGCTCGGCGGTCTCGACGGCGCGCTCGCCGAATTCGAGAGCGGTCTGGGCGAGCGCTGGCGCGACACCGTCGTCGTCGTCGCCACCGAGTTCGGCCGCACTGCGCGCATCAATGGCACCGACGGCACCGATCACGGCACCGGTACCATCGCGCTGCTCGCCGGCGGCGCCGTGAAAGGCGGCCGCGTCATCTCGGATTGGCCGGGCCTCAAGCTCGCGAACTTGTACGAGGCCCGCGACCTCAAGCCCACGACGGACCTGCGCGCGGTGATCAAGGGCGTGCTGCAGGACCAGTTCGGCCTGTCGGATCGCGTGCTGGCGGAGACGGTGTTTCCGGACAGCGCGAGCGTGCGGCCGATGAAGGGATTGGTTACATAACCTCTCCCCGCCCTTCTGCGGGGAGAGGTCGGATCGCCCCGGCGATGCGCAGCATCGTCCGGCGCGATCCGGTTGAGGGGCAGGGCACACTGTTGCCAAGAGGGCCGTGTTTCCGACTCCCACATTGACCGTGCGTGCGCCACGCAGTTCGCCTACAATCGACGCCGAATGGGCGGAGACGGCCCCTCACCCCACCCTCTCCCCGCAAGAGCGGCGAGGGAGTGTGAGGGCGATGCGTCCCTTACAATTCCGGATCAGGAGAGACCACCGCATGTACATCGCCATGAACCGCTTCCGCGTCGCCAAGGGCTCCGAGTCCGCCTTCGAGCAGGTCTGGCTGACCCGCGACACTCATCTGGACAACGTGCCGGGCTTTGTCGAATTCCATCTGCTGCGCGGGCCGGAAGCCGAGGACCACACGCTCTACGCCTCCCACACCGTGTGGGCCAACCACGCGGCCTTCGAGGCCTGGACCAAGTCGGAGGCGTTTCGCGCCGCGCATCACCGCGCCGGCGACAACAAGCCGCTTTATCTCGGCCATCCCCAGTTCGAGGGTTTTGAAGTCATGCAGACGGTGGGGCGCGGCGCGAAGTAGCGCCGCCCTTTACACTTCAGCCCAAGGTGATCCTGTCGATCTCGGCCATCTCGTCGGCGCTGAGTCTCCAGGCGATCGCCTTGACGTTCTCCTCGATCTGTTCGACGCGGGTCGCACCGGCAATCACGCTCGAGACTTGCGGGCGCGCGGCGAGCCAGGAAAAGGCGAGCTGCAGCATCGAATGGCCGCGCGCTTTCGCAAAGGCCTGGAGCTTCTCGACGATGTCCTCGTTGCGCGGCGTGACGTAGCGGTCGCGCAGCCGCGGCACCTTGCCGAAGCGGGTGTCGGCAGGCGCGACCTCGCCCTTCCTGTATTTGCCGGTCAACAGACCGCTTGCGAGGGGGAAGAACGGCAACAGCCCGAGCTTGTATTCCGTCGCGGCCGGCAGCAGGTCCTTCTCGATGTCGCGTACGAGCAGGGAATATTCGTCCTGGCACGAGACGAAGCGGCTGACATTCATCGCGCGTGCGACGTACTCGGCTTCCGCGATCCGCCAGGCCGGAAAGTTCGAATTGCCGATGTAGCGGACCTTGCCCTGGCGGACGAGATCGTCGAGCGCGCGCAGGCTCTCCTCGATCGGGGTCAGCGGGTCGTAGTCGTGCTGCTGGTAGAGATCGATGTAATCGGTCTTCAGCCGCTTCAGGCTCGCCTCCACGGCCTCCATGATGTAGCGGCGCGAGGCGCCCTGCCTGGTGCCATCCTCGGCCATGGGCTTGGCGTATTTCGTCGCCAGCACGATGTCCTTGCGGCGATCGCCCAGCATGGTGCCGAGCACGGTCTCCGAGCCGCCCATGTTCGAATAGATGTCGGCAGTGTCGAACAGCGTGATGCCGAGGTCGAGCGCGCGATGGATGACCTTGCGCGAGGTCTCGAGGTCGGTGCGCTGGCCGAAATTGTTGCAGCCGAGCCCGACCGCGGACACGCGTAGTCCGGAGGCGCCGAGATTGCGAATTTCCATGAAAGATCCTGTCGGAGATGAGCGGCGGGCATTCTGACCAGTATGCGCCGCAGCAGCAAGCCGCCCGCCGCGCTGCTGCCATGCCGGCAGCGCGGACAAAGAAATGCGGCCCCTGTCAGACGCGGCGACTGACGGGGACCGCTTTGGGGCGCTTGATCGGTGACGGGGGGCCTGATCAGACGCAACTGCAGCCTAGTCCCGGTGTGTAACGTGCCGGTGACAGGACGAGTTGCCCACAGGCGGTGCGCGTGGATCAGAACAGCTTGCGATAGACAATGAAGCCGGACCGCTCCGCGACCTGGTCGTACAGGCGCTGTGCCGTGAGGTTGGTCTCGTGGGTCTGCCAGTAGACCCGTGGCGAGCCCGCCAGCTTGGCCCGCTCATACACCCCATGGATCAGCGCCGAGGCGACGCCCTTGCCGCGCGCGGCTTCCAGCGTGAACAGGTCCTGCAGGTAGCAGGACGGCTCGATCGCGGTGGTGCTGCGATGGAACAGATAGTGCGTCAGCCCGAGCAGCTTGCCGTCGCTTTCGGCGACCAGCGCGTGCACCGGCTCATAGGCATCGAAGAAGCGCTGCCACGTCATCTTAGTGATCTCGCCCGCAAGCGCAGTCGGACCGGAGCGCCCGTAGAAGGCGTTGTAGCCGTCCCAGAGCGGGAGCCATTGATCGTAGTCCTGCCTCGTGACGGAGCGAATGGTGAGCGACATGTGAGAATTCCGCGATCGATGAGGCGTCCTTCATACGTGATGAAGGGGAGGCGATCAATTTTCATGCGAGACGGATGGACATTCGGTCGTGGCAAATGATGTGCCCGGCCCCTCACCGTGGGGTGAGGGGCTGTGTCCGCGAGCGCCGGCGCATACGATGGGCGCACGGTCGACCAACTCACTCCGCGGCGCGCAGATACCGGATCAGCTTGCGGTTCGTGGGATCGCGCAGCGAGCGGTAATAGTCGGCACGCGCCGGCGCATCGGTGTGGCGCACGAGGTCGGTGACCGGCGTGTAGTTCAGCATGCGCCCACCGTCGGGCAGCGCGGCGCAGACGAAGCGCAGCACCTCGCCATTGCGCAATTTGATGTTGATCGGCGTCGCATCGCCGACCCGCACCATCTCCATGCGCTGCGCGATGAAAGTGCCGAGCTCGTCCTCCGGCAATTCGAACGCGCCGGTGTCGCGGCTGTGATACATCAGTGCGATGAAGGGTGGCTTGCCGTCGGCGATGTCGTCCGGCACCGCAAAATAATCGCGGAAGGCGCGGTTGATGAATTCGGCGCGCGTCTCCGTGTCGAGCAGCACGATGCCGATGTCGACCTGGTCGAGTGCGGCCGACAGCCGCGCGGCGGTGGCGTGGCTCTGGCGCTCGGTGGCGAAGGCAGCGAGCAGCCGCTCGCGCATCAGGCCGGTGATGCCTGCGGTGCCGAAGGCCGTCACTGCGAGCAGGCCGACCATGTCCGCGTTGGCATGGAAGGGCACGGCGCGATGCCCGGCGAAGAACAGCGCCGCGCCGGCGACCGCGAGGACTGCGCTGGCCATGGCGGAGGCGAAACCCGCCAGCGCGCCGGCAAGCGCGACGATGCAGACGAACAGCGGCGCAGGCGAGGGAATTTGAACGGATCGATCGAGCAGGATTGCCAGCAGCGTGATCGCTACCGTCAGTATCGGACCGCAAATCGCTCGCCATCCGGACCGCATGGCCTGTCTCGTTCCTCCTGAACGAGGGAACGCCGCAACATTGACCGATTGTTGCGCCTGCGCGGTGAGGAATCCTGCGGTGTGCTTAAAGGCGGCTTGCGAGCGCGCGCCAAGCTTTCGGATGATTTTACACCAAATGCGAATGCCTGACGCGCTGCTGCAACGGCGGCGCGTTCAGCGTCGAGGTGCCCGAGCTCTTGCGCATGCCCGTGAAAATCAACAGCGATGCCGCACAACCAGGATGGCCGCGGTCAGGGTAATTGCCACGACGACCACAGGTGATTTCATCGACGCCCTGTCGATGCCGTGCAGCGCGGGCCGCGCGGCACCTTGAAGGCGGTCCAGGACGAAACGGGAATCAGACCGGCAGGCCCATCGCCATGGTCGCCTTGGTCGACAGCACTGTCAGGGTGACGATCAGGCACAGCGAGATCGCGGCGACGGCGAGCGAGGCCGCGACCGCATTGGTCAGCCGGGAAGACGAAACGGTATCGGTTCGGCTCTGAAAGCCTGCCGTGCCGGACGCCTGAGTCATGGTCTAAATCCTTCAACGTGCGAGCGAATCAGCCGCGACGCCGAACAATTTCACCATTTGAACCGGCAAGATTGCGGCGGCCGGGGCGCAGAATATGGCGGGATCGGGGCAGGGGTTAACACTATACCCGCTATTCTTAACGCCCGGAGTGGTTGCGGACCAGTCGAGCCGCGCATTCGCTGCACCTCTCTTGCAAGCTTGCGGGAGAGGAGCGCACCTTCCTCGAGTTCGGCCTTCCGGGTTTTCAGGCCCCCGCGGCGATGCTGGCGGGGTCGTCGATATCAGCCGGACGCCAGTCCATCGACACGAAGCCGGGGGCGGCCTCGACGCGCTTCAGCCAGTCCCGGATCGCCGGGAAGGCCTGGAGGTCGAAGTCGCAGCGATCGGCGAGGTGGGTGTAGCCGTACAGCGCGATGTCCGCGACCGTGAGCTGGCGGGCGGCGAAATAGGGGCTGGTCTTGAGATGGTTCTCCATCACCTGGAGCGCGCCATAGCCGCGCTCCATCCAGTCCTCCAGCGCGTGGGTCTGCAGGTCGCGGCCGCCCTTAACCAGCGACAGCCAGAAATAGGCGGCGCCGATATTCGGCTCGAGCGCGTGTTGCTCGAAGAACATCCATTGCAGCGCCTCGGCGCGGTCGATGCGGTTCTCCGGTGCGAGCGGCGTGCCGACGGCGACATACCAGAGGATGGCATTGGACTCGGCGAGGTAGCGGTCCTCGCCGACCTCGAGCAGCGGCACCTGGCCCGACGGATTCTTGGACAGGAAGTCCGGCGTGCGGCTTTCGCCGCGCAGAATGTCCACCTCGACCGCTTCGTAAGGGACGTTCAACAGCGCCAGCGCAAGGCGGACCTTGTAGCTGTTGCCAGAGCGTTGCATCGAATAGAGCTTGTACATTCTGAAAGTTCTGAACCTGGGACGGGGAAGCGCGGCGCATCCTGCCCACGCGCCGCGGCTAAACAATGATGCCGATGCGAATCCGCCGCAAGTGCCGGCCAATAGAAAAACTCGAAAACCCTACCGCACCGCAATGCCGCGGAAGATCATTTCCGCGCGACGCCGCAAATCGACATCACGCCTGCGTCAACGCGTCGGCGTTGCCCATAACTGCTGAGACGTTGGGCGGCTGTGATCGCGCCGGGCGCTCACGATCGACTCGAGGGCCCAGGCGTTCGCGAAACGTCAGCGTCGTGGTCGGTTCTTGGTATCGAAGCGGCCTGAAATTGCTCGGAGGACAAGCCTTGCCGGATATGAGGGGTTTGCGCGGCAAAGTTGCGGAAAATTGCGGGAAATCGCGGCTTGAAGCGGCAGAATTCGTAAACTTTTGCGGGATCGGGCCGAAGTTTCTTGCGGTGCAGCGGCACACGTTTTAGGGTGCCTCCATTCCCACAATCAGAGTCGTGAGGCGAAAGGCTTCACGACGCTTGTCAGGAGATGACGATGTCCTTCCTTGCCGCTGCGCTCGACCGTGTGAAGCCGTCCGCGACCATCGCGGTCACGGATAAAGCACGGGCGCTGAAAGCGGCGGGCCGCAACGTCATCGGCCTCGGTGCCGGCGAGCCCGACTTCGACACGCCCGCCAACATCAAGCTCGCGGCGATCCGCGCCATCGAGGCCGGCAAGACCAAGTACACCGCGGTCGACGGCATCCCCGAACTGAAGGAAGCCATCATCGTGAAGTTCCAGCGCGAGAACGGCGTCGTCTACAAGCCGAACCAGATCATCGTCGGCACCGGCGGCAAGCAGGTGCTCTACAACGCGCTCATGGCGACCATCAATCCGGGCGACGAGGTGATCATCCCCGCGCCCTATTGGGTCAGCTACCCTGAAATGGTGGCGCTCGCCGGCGGCGAGCCGGTGCCGGTGGTCTGCACCGCCGCGACCGGCTTCAAGCTCGGGGCCGAGGCCCTCGAGCGCGCGATCACGCCGAAGACCAAATGGGTGATCCTGTGCTCGCCGTCGAACCCGACCGGTGCGGCCTACACCAGGGCAGAGCTGAAGGCGCTCACGGACGTGCTGGTCAAGCATCCGCATGTGTGGGTGATGACCGACGATATGTACGAGCACCTCGTTTATGACGACTTCCAGTTCACCACGGTCGCGCAGGTCGAGCCCAGCCTCTACGACCGCACGCTCACGGTGAACGGCGTGTCGAAGGCCTATTGCATGACCGGCTGGCGCATCGGCTATGCCGGCGGCCCTGCCCAGCTCATCAAGGCGATGTCGACCATCCAGTCGCAGTCGACCTCGAACCCCTGCTCGATCGCGCAGTGGGCTTCGGTGGAAGCGCTGAACGGTCCGCAGGACTTCATCCCCGCCAACAACAAGGTGTTCAAGGAGCGCCGCGACCTCGTCGTCTCCATGCTCAACCAGGCCAACGGCATCGAGTGCCCGCGTCCCGAAGGTGCGTTCTACGTCTATCCGTCCTGCGCCGGCACGATCGGCAAGAAGGCGCCCTCGGGCAACGTGATCTCGAACGACGAGCAGTTCGTCACCGAGCTGCTCGAGACGGAAGGCGTCGCGGTGGTGCAGGGTTCGGCCTTCGGCCTCGGCCCGGCCTTCCGCATCTCCTATGCGACCAAGACCTCGGACCTCGAAGACGCCTGCAAGCGCATTCAGCGCTTCTGCGGCAATCTGCGCTGATCGCGTCTCGACTAAGTTCGCGAAAGGCCCGCCTCCGGCGGGCTTTTTTGTGCGTGTTTCGATTGAGTGGAGTCGGATGGGCTTTTGTTTGGGCCAGCAGCGTGCCTTGCCCCGTCACCCGGATCGCGCCGGACGATGCTTCGCATCGCCGGGGCAATCCGACCTCTCCCCGCAGAAGGCGGGAGAGTTAAGTCGCGGCCGCTAGCGCGTTTTGATTGTTGTCGGTCGTGAGGGACGCGCCGCTCTCTCGCTCCCTCTCCCCGTTTTCACGGGGAGAGGGCGGGGTGAGGGGCCTCTCTCCGGGCGTTCATTTCAGATACGTCCGATCTGGCACCCACAACGCTCTTGTGGCATAGACATCGCGCAACACGGGTGGGGCGCTCTCTCTGCTCGCATCACACTCATCGCCGGAGACATTTCATGCGCCGTTCGTTCATCTTCGCCGGGCTCGCTGCCGCCAGCCTCGTTGCCTCCGTCGCGACCAGCGGCGCGCAGCAGCAGCGGATGGTCCGGGTCGGCGTGCTCGAATGCCGCGGCGGCGCCAGCGTCGGCTTCATCGTGGGATCGGTGACCAACCTCGGCTGCGTGCTGCGCGCCGACGGCTTGCCTGAAGACCGCTATGTCGCGACGATCCGGAAAGTGGGCCTCGACATCGGCATCACGCAGGAGACCACGCTGGCGTGGGGCGTGTTCGCGCCGGTCGACCGGCTCGGTCCGGGCGACCTCTCCGGCAATTACGCCGGCGCGCAGGGCAGCGCCTCGCTCGGCGTCGGCGTCGGAGGCAACGTGCTGGTCGGCGGCTCCAACAATTCAATCGCGCTCCAGCCGCTCAGCGTGCAGGGCCAGGTCGGCCTCAACGTCGCCGCCGGCCTCGAAAGCCTGGAACTCCGTCCGGGCCGTTAAAACGCCTGGGGCGGTGCTGCTTCACCTCTCCCCGGCGCGGAGAGGTGAAACATCACAACGATCTGATCGCGATCCAACCGACGACGCACCGCAGCGACGTTTGATGCTTGCCAAATCTCGGGGACGGGCAGAGCATCTACGTTTGCCGACCCAATCACGGGCCGAGCTCCATACAAAGGAGGCGGCGAAATGGGACAAGACGTCAGAAGTCCCCGAGGTCCACGGTGCATCGCGCTGGTGGGCCCTTTCCAAAGCGGTAAAACCACACTTCTGGAAGCAATATTGGCGCGAACGGGCGCAATCCCGCGCGCCGGCAGCGTCGACGCCGGAACTTCTGTCGGCGACGCCACCCCGGAGGCCCGTCATCACAAGATGACCGTCGGCCTGACTGCCGCCACCACGAGTTTCATGGGCGACAGCTACACCTTCCTCGATTGTCCCGGTTCCGTCGAATTTGCCCACGACATGCGCGCCGCGCTGCCCGCGGTCGATGCCGCCATCGTGGTCTGCGAGGCCGACGAGAAGAAGCTGCCGCAGCTTCAGATCATCCTGCGCGAGCTGGAGGAGCTGAAGATCCCGCGTTTCCTGTTCCTCAACAAGATCGACCGCGCCAGCCAGCGCATCCGCGAGACCCTCGCGATGCTGCAGCCCGCCTCGCGCGTGCCGCTGGTGCTGCGCCAGATCCCGATCTGGAAGGGCGAGCTGATCGAGGGCTTCGTCGATCTCGCGCTGGAGCGCGCCTTCGTCTATCGGGAGCACAAGGCCTCCGAGGTGGTCGCGCTCGAAGGCGGCGATCTCGACCGCGAGAAGGAAGCCCGCTTCTCGATGCTGGAGAAGCTCGCCGACCACGACGACGCGCTGATGGAGCAGCTGCTGGAGGACATCCAGCCGCCGCGCGATGCCGTGTTCGACGATCTCGCCCGCGAACTGCGCGAAGGGCTGATCTGCCCGGTGTTGCTCGGTGCGGCCGCGCGCGAGAACGGCGTGCTGCGTCTGATGAAGGCGCTGCGCCACGAGGCGCCCGGCATCGCCGAGACCGCAAGACGTCTCGGTGCGCCCGAAAGCAAGGATGCACTCGGCTACGTCTTCAAGACGCTGCATTCGCAGCACGGCGGAAAACTGTCGCTGACGCGTCTCATCGCCGGCCATCTCGACGACGGCGCCACGCTGCAATCCTCCTCCGGCGGCGCGGGGCGCATCTCCGGCATTCTCGCCGTCAACGGCGCCTACGACACCAAGCGTGCCTCGGCGGAAGCCGGTGAGACCGTGGCGCTGGCCAAGCTCGATCCGGTCAAGACCGGCGACATGGTCTCGAGCGGCAAGACGGCGCCCGCGGCACTGATCGCGATCGAACCGACGCCGCCGGTGCTCGCGATCTCGGTCGCGGCCACCGACCGCAAGGACGACGTCAAGCTCGGCCAGGCGTTGATGCGGCTGCACGAGGAGGATCCCTCGCTCCTGATTGTGCAGAACCCCAAGACCCACGACACCGTGCTGTGGGGCCAGGGCGAGATGCACCTGCGCGTCGCCAGCGAGCGTTTGCGCGATCGCTTCGGCGTCAAGGTCACCTCGCATCCGCCCGCGATCGGCTATCAGGAGACCATCCGCAAGCCGATCACCCAGCGCGGCCGTCACAAGAAGCAGTCCGGCGGCCACGGCCAGTTCGGCGATGTCGTGCTCGACATCAAGCCGCTGCCGCGCGGCGACGGCTTCAAATTCGCCGAGAAGGTGGTCGGCGGCGCGGTGCCGCGCAACTACATCCCGGCGGTCGAGGAAGGGGTCGTCGATGGCCTCGCGCGCGGTCCGCTCGGCTTCCCCGTCACCGACGTGCAGGTGACGCTGACCGACGGCTCCTATCACAGCGTCGATAGTTCCGATCTCGCCTTCCGCACGGCGGCGCGGGTCGGGCTCAACGAAGGCCTGCCGCAATGCCAGCCGGTGTTGCTGGAGCCGATCCACGTGGTCGAGATCGTCTGCCCGACCGATGCCACCGCCAAGATCAACGCAATCCTGTCGGCGCGGCGCGGCCAGATCCTCGGCTTCGACACCCGGGACGGCTGGAGCGGCTGGGACTGCGTCCGCGCCATGATGCCGGAAGCCGAGATCGGCGAGCTCATCGTCGAGCTGCGCTCCGCGACAGCAGGCGCCGGCAGCTTCACCCGCCAGTTCGACCACATGGCCGAAGTCACGGGCCGCGCCGCCGACCAGATCATCGCCGCGCATCAGCACGCGGCGTGAGTCGGTCTGTCGCGCAATAAGGCACGCATGCCTCTCTCACTCCCTCTCCCCGTTCTTGCGGGGAGAGGGTGGGGTGAGGGGCCGTCTCCCACGCGTGCGGTGAAAGTTGGACTCTCCCGCTCTCCTCCCTGCCGTCGTTGCGAGCGTAGCGAAGCAATCCAGAAGGGAAGCTGGATTGCTTCGTCGCAAGAGCTCCTCGCAATGACGGAGGAAGACAGACGGGCAGTCCCTTGCCTTTGCCCCTCAATGATGTATTTTACATCATTGTATATGTTCCAAGTATCACTTATAACTCCTGACACGTGAGGCCAAGGTGATCACCTCGTTCCAGATGCGGGCGGCCCGCGCGCTGCTCGGCATCGACCAGAAAACCCTGGCCGAGCTCGCCGGTGTGTCGCTGCCGACCATCCAGCGGATGGAGGCGTCGACCGGCAACGTGCGCGGTGTGGTCGAGACCTTGATCAAGGTGGTCGAGGCGTTCGACCGGGCCGGCGTCGAATTGATCGGCGAGCAGACGCGCAGTGACAGGGGCGGGCGGGGCGTTCGCCTCAAGGAGCCGGGGCCGCCGCGGCGAGTCGAGTAGGGGCATGATCTTGCGGGCCATGCTCCGGAGCAGTCTGAACTAACGCACCGTCGCGCCGAGCTACGCGGCCGCACGATGCATCGGAGCATTGTGGGCAGCGGAGCACTTCGGGGTATGAGCATCACAGGCGATCACGCGGACCGGTTGCACCAGCTTCGCCGGCCGACCTTCACCGAACTCTATCTGCCAAAGCTCGTCACCGTCTGGCGTGAAGGCTACGGCGTCGCCGACTTTCGCGCCGACGTGTTCGCGGGCCTCACGGTCGCGATCGTCGCGCTGCCGCTGTCGATGGCGATCGCGATCGCCTCGGGTGTGACGCCGGACCGCGGCCTCTACACCGCCGTCGTCGGCGGTTTCATCGTGTCGCTGCTCGGCGGCAGCCGCTTCCAGATCGGCGGGCCCGCGGGAGCCTTCATCGTGCTGGTCGCGGTGACCGCGGAGCGGCACGGCGTCGACGGCGTGATCCTCGCCACCACGATGGCGGGACTGTTCCTGATCGCGGCCGGGCTGTTGCGCGTCGGCACCTACATCAAGTTCATTCCCTATCCCGTCACGGTCGGCTTCACCGCCGGCATCGCCGTGATCATCTTTGCGAGCCAGCTCCGCGATCTCTCGGGCATCACGCTTGCGGGAAAAGAGCCCAGCGAGTTCGTTCCAAAGCTCACGGCACTCGCGGGTGGCCTGCAGACCATCAACCCGTCGGCGCTAGTCGTCGCGCTCGTCAGCATCGCGATCATCGCGGCCTTGCGGCTCTGGCGGCCGTCCTGGCCCGGCATCCTGATCGCAGTCGTGTTCGCGGCCGTCATATGTGCGGCGTTCTCGCTGCCGGTCGAAACCATCGGCAGCCGCTTCGGCGGGATTCCGCGCGAATTGCCGTCGCCTGCGCTCCCCGCGTTCTCGATTGCGAAGGCCAAAGCGGTGCTCCCCGACGCGATCTCCTTTGCGCTGCTCGCGGCAATCGAATCGCTGCTGTCGGCGGTGGTGGCCGACGGCATGACCGGGCGCCGCCACCGCTCCAATTGCGAGCTGGTGGCGCAAGGCGCGGCCAATATCGGCTCGGCGCTGTTCGGCGGCATCTGCGTCACCGGCCTGATCGCGCGGACCGCCACCAACATCCGCGCCGGCGCGCGCGGGCCGCTGGCGGGCATGCTGCATTCGGTCTTCCTGCTGCTGTTCATGCTGATCGCTGCCCCGCTCGCCAGCTACATCCCGCTTGCCGCGCTCGCCGCCGTGCTCGTGGTGGTCGCCTGGACCATGGCCGAGAAGCAGGAATTCGCCACGCTGCTGCGCTCCTCCTGGGGCGATGCCGTGGTGCTGCTCGCGACCTTCCTGCTGACGATCTTCCGCGACCTCACCGAAGGGATCCTGGTCGGCTTCGCGCTCGGTGCGGTGCTGTTCATCAACCGCATGGCGGAGATGACCGGCATCGAGGAGCGCACGCCGCTGGTCGCCGCCGATCGTCCCGACGACGGCAATGGCGAGCGCGTGCGCTATGATCCCGGGCTCGCGGTCGACCGCGACGTGCTGGTCTATCGCATCACCGGCGCGTTCTTCTTCGGCGCGGCCTCGGCGATCGGCGGCGTGCTCGACGGCATCGCCGACAAGCGCAAGGCCTTCGTGGTCGATTTCGCCGCGGTGCCGTTCCTGGATTCGACGGCGGCGAACGTGCTCGGGCGGGTCGCCGCCAAGGCCCACCGCCAGGGCATCCGCCTGTTCATCACCGGCGCCTCGCCTGCGGTCCGCCGCGCCCTGCTCACCCATGGCGTGACGCCGCCGCGCGCGCGCTATCGCACGAGCCTCGAGCGCGCCGTCGCCGACATCAAGAGCCGAGCGGCCGACGAGGCTGCGGCGGGCTGACCGCGCGCACGTCCGCCGGGCGGTTTGATCGACGCCTGCCGCGGCGTCACGCTGCGTCTCCCGCGCGCTTGACAGCGCCCGCGGGACGCGAAATGGATCGTCGCGGAAACCACCGAGGGGAAGGACGACCGTGACCAAGGCTCCCGCAGCCTGTCTGATCGGATGGCCGGCTGCGCATTCGCGCTCGCCGCTGATCCATCGTTACTGGCTGCGTACGCTCGGCATCGAAGGTGGCTACGTCATCGAGGCGGTTCCGCCCGAGGATCTGCGCGATTTCGTGCTGCGGCTGTCGCTGCGCGGCTTCGTCGGTGCCAACGTCACCATCCCGCACAAGGAAGCCGTGCTGGCGCTGTCGACACCCGATGCGCGCGCGCGGGCCGTCGGCGCGGCCAACACGCTGTGGTTTACCGAGGGTGAGCTGCGTTCCACCAATACCGACGTCGAAGGTTTCATCAACAATCTCGACGCCAGCGCGCCCGGCTGGGAAAAGGCGGAAGAGGCGCTCGTGCTCGGCGCCGGCGGCGCCGCGCGCGCGGTCGTGTTCGGGCTGCGCGAGCGCGGGATCAAGCGCATCCATCTCGCCAACCGCACCATCGGGCGGGCCGCGACGCTTGCAGGACAGTTCGGTGCGAGCGTGCATCCCGTGACGTGGGACGCGATCGGCGACGTGCTGCCCCGTGCAAAACTTCTCGTGAACACGACCTCGCTCGGCATGCATGGCCAGCCGTCGCTCGACGTCGACGTGTCGCGCCTGCCGCAAGAAGCCGTCATCGCCGATCTCGTCTACGTGCCGCTGGTGACGCCGCTGCTGGCCGCCGCGAAAGCGCGCGGCCTGAAGACCGCCGACGGGCTCGGCATGCTGCTGCACCAGGCGGTGCACGGCTTCGAGCTGTGGTTCGGCCGGCGGCCGCAGGTCACGGCCGAGCTGCGCGCACTGGTCGAGGCAGATCTCACAAAGACTTGAGAGGGTAACGGCGAATAGCACACCATCTCCGGAGTTCTATCCCCGTGGGACAATCGGAGACCGTCATGACTATTCAACGTACAACCTTGATACGCCCGCTCGTCGCCGTCGCCATGGTAACCGTCTCGACGCTCGTGGCCGTCGCGCAGAAGGCGCCGGTGCCGACGCGCGTGCGCGGCACGATCGAGAGTGTCAACGGCGACACCATGCAGGTCAAGTCGCGCAGCGGCGAGGACGTCAAGCTGCGCATCGCCCCTGACGTCAGCGTGTCGGGAATTGCAAAAATTTCACTCGCCGACATCAAGGTCGGATCCTTCGTCGGCGCCACCACCGTGCCGGGACCGGACGGCGGCCAGAACGCGGTCGAGGTCCACGTGTTTCCCGAAAGCATGCGCGGCACCGGCGAAGGCTCGCGGCCCTACGACCTCAAGCCGAATTCCAGCATGACCAATGCGACCGTCGCGGAGAGCGTGGTCGGCAATGACGGCCATACGCTCCTGGTCAAGTACAAGGACGGCGAGAAGAAGGTGTTCGTCCCGGACGACACGCCGGCGGTGACCTTCGTGCCCGGCGACAAGGGCGAGCTTAAGCCCGGCGCCAAGGTGATCGCCTCCATGAAGCAGCTGCCGGACGGCTCGTTCGAGACCAACCGCGTCAGCGTCGGCCGCGAGGGCCTGACACCGCCGATGTGATGATCTCGCCAGGGAATCGGCTCGCTGGAAGCGAACCGGGTGAATGTGGGGCGGGATGGGATCACGCCGCCGATGTGAGGGTGTGAGGGGCGCCTCGCCTTCTCGCTCCCTCGCCCCGTTCTTACGGGGAGAGGTTAGGGGGCCTCACACCGCAATCACGTGATCGTCGATCTCGTCGATCCGGTTGACGCCGCACAGGCCCATGGTGGTGAGCAGCTCCTTCTGGATGATCTCGATCGCCTTGGCGACGCCGGCCTGGCCGCCGGCACCGAGGCCATAGGCATAGGCGCGGCCGATCATGCAGGATTTTGCGCCGAGCGCGAGCGCGCGCATCACGTCCTGGCCGGAGCGGATGCCGCCGTCGAACATGATCTCCATCCTGTCGCCGACCGCGTCCGCGATCTCCGGCAGCACCTCGATCGAGGACGGCGCGCCGTCGAGCTGACGACCGCCATGGTTCGACACGACGAGGGCCTGCGCGCCGGTCTTGGCGGCTTCCTCGGCGTCCTCGACGTCGAGAATGCCCTTGAGGATGAGCTTGCCCGGCCAGATGCTGCGGACCCACTCGACGTCCTTCCAGTTCAACGACGTGTCGAACTGCGAGGCCGTCCACTCGGCGAGACGGTTGAGGTCCTCGGTGTTCTTCACGTGGCCGGCGATGTTGCCGAAGGTGCGGCGCTTGCCTCGCAGCACGCCGGAGACCCAGGCGGGCTTGCTGGCGAAATCCAGGAGCTTCGACAGCGACCATTCCGGCGGCACCGTCATGCCGTTCTTGATGTCGGCGTGGCGCTGGCCGATCACCTGCAGGTCGACGGTGAGCACGAGTGCGCTGCACCTGGCTGCGGCGGCGCGCTGGATCAGGTCCTTGATGAAACCGCGGTCCTTCATCACGTAGAGCTGGAACCAGAACGGCTTCTCGACATTGGCAGCGATGTCCTCGATCGAGCAGATCGACATCGTGGATTGCGTGAACGGGATACCGGCGGCCTGCGCGGCGCGGCAGGCGTAGATTTCGCCGTCGCCATGCTGCATGCCGAGCAGGCCGACGGGCGCAAGGATCAGCGGCATGGTCGAGGGCTCGCCGAGGATCGTGGTCGAGGTGTCGCGCTTGGAGACGTCGACCAGGATGCGCTGGCGGAACTTGATGGCCTGCATGTCCTCTCGGTTGGCGCGCAGCGTCTCCTCGGCATAGGAGCCGCGGTCGCAATACTCGAAGAAGGCCTTCGGCACGCGGCGCTTATGCAGCGCGCGAAGATCGTCGATACACGTGATGTGCTTCATGAACGTTTCCCGACCCGTCTTTACCCAAGAGTCTTGCATAGGAAGGTCGAGGGATCATCTAGCATGGTTGGATCCACAGCCAAATCGTTTGAGAAGAGGCCGCCATGACGAAGCCGCACGCGAGACCTTCGCCCCAAGAGATCAAGGAGAAGCAGGATCTCGAGGACGCGCTGGAGGAGGGGCTGGAAGAGACCTTTCCGGGCTCCGATCCCGTCAACGTGACCCAGCCGGCGCCGAGCCGCGGCGACGGCCATGTGAAGCGCGCGGACTAGGGTGAGTTCCGCCAGCTTTCCGCTGGTCACATCGGAACTGCAGTGTTAACAATGTGTTACCGAGGCGGTCGCGGCGCCGGTTCCGTAATGATTCATCATATTTTTTGAAGCCAAGTTAGCCGCGATGGCTTTATAAGACCCCTCAGCAGATCAGGGGATGCGGGTCCCGTTCGGGCAGCCCGTGGTTGTAGAGGGGATCCCTGGTTGTTGCTCGGGGGACCATATGAGTCGCAAATATTTCGGCACGGACGGGATTCGGGGCCGCGCCAACGGACTGATCACGCCGGAGCTCGCGCTCAAGGTCGGCCAGGCGGCAGGCCTTGCGTTTCAGCGCGGTGACCACCGCCACCGGGTGGTGATCGGCAAGGACACCCGCCTGTCCGGCTACATGATCGAATACGCGATGGTCGCGGGCTTCACCTCGGTCGGCATGGACGTGCTGCTGGTCGGGCCAATGCCGACGCCGGCGGTCGCGATGCTGACCAAGTCGATGCGCGCCGATCTCGGCGTGATGATCTCGGCCTCGCACAACCTGTTCGAGGACAACGGCATCAAGCTGTTCGGCCCGCAGGGTTTCAAGCTCTCCGACGACGTCGAGCGGCAGATCGAGCAGCTGCTCGACGAATCCCTCGACAAGCGTCTCGCACAGAGCGCAAGCCTCGGCCGCGCCCGCCGTATCGACGGCGTGCATGACCGCTACATCGAATTCGCCAAGCGCACGCTGCCGCGCGATCTCTCGCTCGAGGGCCTGCGCGTCGTGATCGATTGCGCCAACGGCGCCGCCTACAAGGTGGTGCCCGAAGCGCTCTGGGAGCTTGGCGCCGACGTCGTGCCGATCGGCGTCGAGCCCGACGGTTTCAACATCAACAAGGATTGCGGCTCGACCTCGCCGGAGGCGCTGTCGAAGAAGGTGCGCGAGATGCGCGCCGACATCGGCATCGCGTTGGATGGTGACGCGGATCGCGTCATCCTGGTCGACGAGCGGGGCCATGTCGTCGACGGCGACCAGCTGCTGGCGGTGATCGCGCAGAGCTGGAAGGAAGACGGCCGCCTCTCGCGTCCCGGCATCGTCGCCACCGTGATGTCCAATCTCGGCCTCGAGCGCTTCCTCAAGGGGCAGGGGCTCGATCTCGTGCGCACGCCGGTGGGCGACCGCTACGTGCTCGAGCAGATGCTGAACGGCGGCTACAATCTCGGCGGCGAGCAGTCCGGCCACATCATCCTGTCCGACTACGCCACCACCGGCGACGGTTTTGTCGCCGCCCTGCAGGTGCTGGCCGTGGTGCAGAAGCTGCGGCGGCCGGTGTCGGAAGTCTGCCATCGCTTCGATCCGCTGCCGCAGATCCTCAAGAACGTCCGCCACAAGGGCGGCAAGCCGCTCGATGATTCCGACGTCAAGTCGGCGATCTCCGACGGCGAGAAGCGCCTCAACGGCCACGGTCGCCTCCTGATCCGCTCCTCCGGCACCGAGCCGGTGATCCGCGTCATGGGCGAGGGCGAGGACCGCCGTCTGGTCGAGGACGTCGTCGACACCATCGTCTCCGCGCTGGGCCAAGCCGCGGCGTAAGCGCGCCGCTTCCTTTTCCTTCCTTCTGGGAGAAGGTGGCGCGAAGCGCCGGATGAGTTGTCTCCGCGCGCTCAATCATGAGAGGCTTACAGGCGGAGAGAAACCCCTCACCCGTCTCGCCGCTGCGCGGCGAGCCACCCTCTCCCCCAAGGGCCACAAGGGGGAGGGTAAGAGACGCATCCCAGCCATTTGCGATTGGCGGTGGTTTCGACGCCACCTGCATCGTAATCAGCAGATCGCGGCAATCTGCCGCGCCGGGATCGCTCGATTGAACAAGCCTGTCGTCGTCTCAGAGGAAACACTGACCGAGCCCGTCGTCGTCAGCGATGTTGCGTCCGCGGCTGCCAAGTCTGCTGCCAAGTCTGCTGCCAAGTCTGCTGCCAAGTCTGCTGCCAAGTCGGCCGCAGGGCCGGCCTATGTCGTGCTTGCCGGCATCAGCTTCTCGCACTTCCTCAACGATACCATGCAGTCGCTGATCGCCTCGGTGTATCCGATCCTGAAGGACACCTACGCGCTCGATTTCGCGCAGATCGGCATGATCACGCTGGCCTTCCAGTTCACGGCCTCGCTGCTGCAGCCGGTGGTCGGGCACTACACCGACAAGAAGGCGCAGCCTTATTCGCTGTCGATCGGCATGGCCTCGACCTTCTTCGGCCTGCTGCTGCTCAGCGCCGCGCACCAATATCTCGTCATCCTCGTCGCCGCCGCGCTGGTCGGCCTCGGCTCGGCGGTGTTTCATCCGGAATCCGCGCGCATCGCGCGGCTCGCCTCCGGCGGCCGCTACGGGTTTGCGCAATCGGTGTTCCAGCTCGGCGGCAGCTTCGGCACGGCGATGGGGCCGGTGCTGGCCGCGCTGATCGTGGTGCCGTTCGGGCAGGGCAGCATCGCCTGGTTCTCGTCGATCGCGTTCCTCGCCATTCTCATCCTCTGGCGCATCGGACGCTGGTACGCACCGCAGATCACGACCAAAAAGGCCGCGCCCGTCCACACCCACCCCGGAGGGCCGAGCTCGCGCCGTGTTGCCGTTGCACTTCTCGTGCTCGTGGCGCTGCTGTTCTCGAAGCAGCTCTACGTCTCCAGCCTGTCGAGCTACTACATCTTCTACCTGATCGACCGGTTCGGCGTGTCGACGCAGGCGGCGCAAATCTATCTCTTCATCTTCCTGGCGGCGAATGCGGTCGGCGCGTTCTTCGGCGGCCCCTTGGGAGATCGCTTCGGCCGCAAGATCGTGATCTGGATCTCGATCCTGGGCGCGCTGCCGTTCACGCTGGCGCTGCCCTATGCCGGGCTCTACGCCAGCGCGGTGCTGTCGGTCATCATCGGCCTGATCATCTCCTCGACGACGTCGTCGATCATCGTGTTCGCGCAGGAGCTGGTGCCGCACCGCTTCGGCATGATCTCCGGCGTGTTCTTCGGGGTCGCCTTCGGTATCGGCGGCCTTGGCGCCGCCGTGCTCGGCAAGCTGGCCGACCACACCTCGATCGAGTTCGTCTACCAGGTCTGCGCTTATTTGCCGGCAATCGGACTGCTTGCGGTGTTCCTGCCGAAACTTCCGCAGCACGCGCGTTAACAAACCGTTCTTCGCTGCATTCCGGCTTCATGCATCGTTAGCAATTGCGAGGCGGCAAGGCTTGCAATTCTGCAACGCTCGCGCCGCGTCCGCGTGTGAGTAGGGAAAAAATCAACCTTAAAAATTAGGGTTAAGTGGCGCTTAAACATTTGCTGCCATCGTCCGGGTCGTGAGTTTCCAGAACGTGGGGCGTCTGCATTTGCCTCACCGGCCATAAGGACGAAGCCAATGCGTAGCGTTAAGTCTCTCCTTGCCGCGGGTGCGGCAACCCTGATCTCGTCGATGGCGTTTGCCGCCGATATGCCGATCGCGGCGCCGCCTCCGATGTACGCGCCGCCGGCTCCGCCCGCCGACTTCGGCGGCTGGTACCTCCGCGGCGACATCGGCATGACCAACCAGCGCGCAGAGCGCATCGAGGCCTCTCTGCCCGCCGGGTTTACGAAGACGACGGAGGGCCTCGGCTTCGACTCCTCGCCGCTGTTCGATCTCGGCGTCGGCTATCGCTTCAACAACTGGTTCCGCGCCGACGTGATCGGCCAGTACCGGGGCAAGGCCAATCTGCATGGCGGCGACAACGTCGTTGGACCCGGCTTCGTCGGCGCCAACAATTACGCCGGCAGCAAGTCCGAGTGGGTCGTCATGGCGAATGCCTATGTCGATCTCGGCACCTGGTGGTGCATCACCCCGTTCATCGGCGCCGGCGTGGGCGGCTCCTACAACAAGATCAGCGGCTTCCGCGACGACGGCGTGTCGTACAGCCCGTTGCTCAACAACAGCGTCGCTTACTTCGCAGACAACGGAAAGTGGAACCTCGCCTGGGCCGCCCACGCCGGCCTTGCCTACAAGGTCAATCCCGGGTTCACCGTCGAACTGGCCTACAGCTACATGAACCTCGGCGATGCCGCGCCCGGCAACTTCCGCCTGTTCGACAACAGTGCCTCCGGTCCGACCTCGATCAAGATCAAGGAGCTCACCTCGCACGATCTGAAGCTCGGCGTGCGCTGGGATCTCAACAGCCCGCCGGCCTACGCGCCGGCGCCGCTCGTCACCAGGGGCTGATCCTCGAGCTCATCGCTTAACGTCTCTTGACGGCGCGGGATCATCCCGCGCCGTTTTGCTTTGCGGATTTTTCATGGCCCGACGGCGGCGAAGCCGCCGGACGCAACCATTGGTTAAGGTTAACGAGCCATGATCATGGCGACAGTTCGAGTCCGATTTGGAGCGTTGCGATGCGGAGGCTTTTGTTGGCGGCAGCGATGTTGGGGACGGTGTCTGCCGCACACGCGGCCGATATGCCGGATCTGCCGGTCCTGCGCGGCGGCTTCACCGACGGCCTGTCGAAGACGTCTCGCAACTGGGACGGCTTCTACGTCGGCGGCAACGCCGGCTACACCAGCGACGCCAGCGATTTCAGCCAGAGCGTCGTCGGCCTGACCAACTACATCTTCCGCGACAGCGTTCTTCAGCAGCCGACGTCGACGTGGTCGCTGATGAACAAGACCAACACGCAAGGCGTCAATTTCGGCGGCTTCATCGGCCGCAACTGGCAATGGTATGACGCCATCCTCAGTCTCGAGGGCACCTACAGCTACTTCAACAATCTCGCGACGTCGACGTCGGGCTCGAACTCGCTCATGATCGTCAACCCGGCCGGCGAAACGCGCCCCCCGGGCGTCACCAACAACTATGGGGTGACACTGACCGGTACCGCTGCGGCGCAGGTCAAGGACATGATCACCTTGCGCGGGCGCATGGGCTGGGACGGCGGCGGCTTCATGCCCTACATGTTCGCCGGAGCCGCCGTCGGACGCATGGACGTGTCCCGCACGGTCACGAGCAACGTGACCTTGCGGCAAGACTCGACCGTCACGGACGCCTTCGGCAATGTCATCACGATCATCGGCCCGACGAACCCCGTTCCGGCACAATCGCAGACCCAGTCGCAGCACAGAACCAATACTTTCGCGGTGGGCTGGACTGCCGGTCTCGGTCTCGAATACTGCATCTGGGATGGCCTGTTCGCGCGCGTCGAATATGAATATGTGAGATTCTCTCCCGTGATGAACACGCAGGTGACGCTGAACAACGCGCGCCTCGGCCTCGGCTACAAGTTTTGACGCGGTTGCACGTCTCGCCGGTTGACAGCTTCCCTTCGTCCTGATGCTCTGTCGCTCAGCGCGGCGGGGCGGCAGCGATGAAGATCTACGGCGACAGCAATTCCGGCAATTGTCTCAAGGTGAAGTGGGTCTGCGACAAGCTCGCGGTGCCCTATCAGTGGATCGAGATCGACACCCGCAAGGGCGAGACGCGCACGCCGCAATTCCTCAAGATGAATGGCACCGGCCAGGTGCCGACCGTCGCCTTCGACGATGGCCGCACGCTGGCGCAGTCCAACGCCATCATCCGCTATCTCGCCCGCGACAGCGTCCTCATTCCGCGCGATGCCTTTGCTGCGGCGAAGATGGACGAATGGCTGTTCTGGGAGCAGTACAGCCACGAGCCCTATATCGCGGTGTGCCGCTTCCTCATCGTCTATCTCGGCAAGGACGCTTCCGAGCTCGATCCTGAAAAGGTCAAGCGCGGCTATGCGGCGCTCGACCGCATGGAGCAGCATCTCGCCACGAGCCGCTTCTTCGCCGGCGATGCGGTATCGCTCGCCGATGTCTCGCTGCTCGCCTATACCCGCCTCGCGCATGAAGGCGGTTTCGACCTCGGTCGCCATGCGGCCATCCGCCGCTGGATCGGCGACGCCGAGGCCTTTCTCGGCTTGCCGCCGGCGCGCTGAGCCCGCGCCGGGTTATTGGAGTTTACGTATGAACGACAAGTCCATCTCGATCCGTCCCGCGCGCCGCGAGGACGTGCCGGCGATCGTGGCGATGCTCGCCGATGATCATCTCGGGCGCGCTCGCGAGCGCGTGGAGGATCCGCTGCCTGCGTCCTACTACGCGGCTTTCGAACGGGTCGAGCGTGATCCGAATCTGACGCTCGTCGTTGCCGAAAGCGAGGGCAGGGTGGTGGGCTGCCTGCAACTCGCTGTGCTCTCAGGCATCAGCTCGCAAGGCGGCATCCGCGGTCTGCTCGAGGACGTGCGCGTTGCCACTGATTGTCGCAGCCGCGGCATCGGCGAGCAGCTGGTGCAATGGGCCGTGACGGAGGCAAAGGCGCGCGGCTGCAATCTGGTCGAGCTGCTGACGCATCAGACGCGCGTCGATGCGCAGCGCTTCTACAAGCGGCTGGGATTTGCTGCGAGTCATGTCGGCATGACTGTCCGCTTTTGACGCAACACCGCTTGGCCGTTGCGCCATCTGCAAATTCGGATTGCGCGTTCGTTCATCTTAAGAGCTGATAAACTACCCCTCCTTCGTTCACGTGGAAGCAGGAACGAACGGTGCTACGGAGCGTCGGAAACCGGGCTCGGTCAGTTCGGGGATTTCGATGACAAGCTATTCCATGATCAAGGTCGGCAACGACTACGTTGTGCAGGCCAACGACAAATGCATTTTGAAAGTCAGCAGCCGCCGCCGCGCGGCGCAATTGATCAGCGATGCCACGGACTTGCTGAATGCGCTCACTGTGGTCGAAGCCCCGGAAATCGCCCCCGAGGCGCCTTCACTCCGGCGTGAGACGCCCGAACTTTCTTGACGACTCTGCCCGTTTCCCGTATCAGCCGCGGCGGGACACCTCCCCCCAACGGGAGGCTCACTATCTGGAAGGGTAGACATGACTGTAGCGAAGCCCGCTTCGCGGCCGACCGTGCCGCATTTCTCCTCCGGCCCCTGCGCCAAGCGCCCCGGCTGGAACGCCCAAAATCTCAAGGACGCAGCCCTCGGCCGCTCGCATCGCGCGAAGGTCGGCAAGACCAAGCTCAAGCTCGCGATCGATCTGACGCGCGAAGTGCTTGAAGTGCCCGCCGATTATCGCATCGGCATCGTGCCCGCCTCCGACACGGGCGCGGTCGAGATGGCGCTGTGGTCGCTGCTGGGTGCGCGCCCCGTCACCACGCTCGCCTGGGAATCCTTCGGCGAGGGCTGGGTCAGCGACATCGTCAAGGAATTGAAGCTCAAGGAAGTCACCAAGCTCAACGCGGCGTACGGTGAGATTCCCGACCTCTCCAAGGTCGATCCCAAGAGCGACGTCGTCTTCACCTGGAACGGCACCACCTCGGGCGTCCGCGTGCCGAACGCCGACTGGATCAGTGCGACCCGCGAAGGCCTGACCATCTGCGATGCGACCTCGGCAGCTTTTGCGCAGCCGCTCGACTGGCCCAAGCTCGACGTCGTCACCTTCTCCTGGCAGAAGGCGCTCGGCGGCGAGGCCGCGCACGGCATGCTGATCCTGTCGCCCCGCGCGGTGGAGAGGCTCGAGACCTACAAGCCGGCCTGGCCGCTGCCGAAGATCTTCCGCATGACCAAGGGCGGCAAGCTGAACGAAGGCATCTTCGTCGGCGAGACCATCAACACGCCGTCGATGCTGTGCGTCGAGGATTATCTCGATGCGCTGAACTGGGCGAAGTCGATCGGCGGCCTCAAGGCGCTGATCGCGCGTGCGGACGCCAACACTAAGGTGCTCGCCGACTGGAAGGCGAAGACGCCGTGGATCGACTTCCTCGCCAAGGACGCTTCGATCCGCTCCAACACCTCGGTGTGCCTGAAGTTCACCGATCCCGCGATCACCTCGCTCTCCGACGACGCGCAGGCCGAGTTCAGCAAGAAGCTGGTGGCGCTGGTCGAGAAGGAAGGCGCCGGCTACGACTTCGCCTATTACCGCGACGCACCGGCGGGCCTGCGCATCTGGTGCGGCGCCACGGTGGAAGCAAAGGACGTCGAGCTGCTGACGCAGTGGATCGACTGGGCCTTCGCCGAGGCCAAGGCGCAGCTCGCCAAGGCGGCCTGATGTTTTCACCTCTCCCCGCTCTTGCGGGGAGAGGTCGGATCGCGCAGCGATCCGGGTGAGGGGCTCTCTCCATTTGCGCCTTCGCCCGCGGCTGCCCCTGACCCCAACCCTCTCCCCGTAAGAACAGGGAGAGGGAGAAGTGCTCCGAGACATTCATCCAATCCGGTCTAAGCCCCTTCTTTGAGGAAGGCAGAGGACACATCCCCATGACCAAACCCAAAGTTCTCATTTCCGACGCGCTCTCTCCCGCCGCCGTGCAGATCTTCAAGGACCGCGGCGTCGAGGTCGACTTCCAGCCCAACCTCGGCAAGGACAAGGACAAGCTCGCCGAGATCATCGGCAATTATGACGGCCTCGCGATCCGCTCCGCGACCAAGGCGACGGCCAAGATCATCGAGAAGGCGACCAAGCTGAAGGTGATCGGCCGCGCCGGCATCGGCGTGGACAATGTCGAGATCCCCGCGGCGACCGCCAAGGGCATCATCGTGATGAACACGCCGTTCGGCAATTCGATCACGACCGCCGAGCACGCCATCACCCTGATGCTGGCGCTCGCCCGCGAGATCCCGCAGGCCGACGCCTCGACCCAGGCCGGCAAGTGGGAGAAAAACCGTTTCATGGGCGTCGAGATCACCGGCAAGGTGCTCGGCGTGGTCGGCTGCGGCAATATCGGCTCGATCGTCGCCGACCGCGCGCTCGGCCTGCGCATGAAGGTGGTCGCCTTCGATCCGTTCCTGTCGCCGGAGCGCGCCAAGGACATCGGGGTCGAGAAGGTCGATCTCGATGACCTCCTCAAGCGCGCCGACTTCATCACGCTGCATACGCCGCTGACCGACAAGACCAGGAACATCATCGACGCGGCCGCAATCGCCAAGATGAAGAAGGGCGTGCGCCTGATCAACTGCGCCCGCGGAGGCCTCGTCGACGAGCAGGCCGTGGTCGATGCGCTCAATTCCAAGCACATCGCCGGTGCCGCCTTCGACGTCTTCGTCGAGGAGCCCGCGACCTCCAACGTGCTGTTCGGCCATCCCAACGTGATCTGCACCCCGCATCTCGGCGCCTCCACCACGGAAGCGCAGGAGAACGTCGCGCTTCAGGTCGCCGAGCAGATGTCGGACTACCTGCTCACCGGTGCGATCTCGAACGCGGTCAACTTCCCCTCGATCACCGCCGAAGAGGCGCCGAAGCTGAAGCCGTTCATCGCGCTCGCCGAGAAGCTCGGCTCGTTCGCCGGCCAGCTCACCGAGAGCGGCATCCTCAAGGTCGAGATCACCTATGAGGGCCACGTCGCCGAGATGAAGATCAAGGCGATCACCTCCGCGGTGCTGTCGGGCCTGCTGCGGCCGATGCTGGGCGAGGTCAACGTGGTGTCCGCGCCTGTCGTCGCCAAGGAGCGCGGCATGGTGGTGGACGAGATCGTCCGCGCCGCCCAGAGCGACTATGAGAGCCTGATCACCGTGACCGTCGCAACCGAACGCCAGGAGCGCTCGGTCTCCGGTACCGTCTATCACGACGGCAAGCCGCGCCTCGTCGATGTCAAGGGCATCCGGGTCGATGCCGAATTCGGCAAGTCGATGATCTACATCACCAACGAGGACAAGCCGGGCTTCATCGGCCAGTTCGCGAGCCTGCTGGGCGATGCCAACATCAACATCGCGACCTTCCATCTCGGCCGCGTCGCCCGCGGCAGCGATGCGATCGCGCTGGTCGAGGTCGACGGCGCCGTGCCGGCCGACGTGCTCGCCAAGGTGCAGGCCCTGCCGCAGGTCAAGCAGGCCAAGGCGCTGACGTTCTGATCTTCACCTTCCCCGCTGGGGAGAGGTGACAGAGCGAGCCGGCAAAGTCGGATCCTCTCGCCTTCTACAGACATATTCCGACCGGCGGAACAACGCCGCTTCCATTACCGGGAGGCGGCGTTTTATTTTCCCCGCGACCTCCTGACTTGTGTACCAATGGCGTCAGGACGCTCCGTTCAAAATCGTTCGACAAGGGAGAAAACAATGCGTGAAGCCGTCATCGTTTCCTATGCGCGCACGGGCCTCGCGAAATCCGGCCGCGGCGGGTTCAACATCACGCCGCCGATGTCGCTTGCGGCGCACGCCATCCAGCACGCGGTCGACCGGGCCGGTGTCGAGAAGGACTATGTCGAGGACTGCTATCTCGGCAATTGCGCGCACGGCGCACCGAACATCGGCCGCCAGGCCGCGCTGCTGGCGGGACTGCCGAAGACCACGGCCGGTGTCTCGGTGAACCGCTTCTGCTCCTCGGGGCTGCAGACCATCGCGATGGCCGCGAACTCGATCCGCTCCGACGGCGCCGATTGCATCGTCGCCGGCGGCGTCGAGAGCATCTCCATTCCCGGCGGCGGCTCGCCGAACGAATCCATCGATCCTGAGCTGCTCAAGGTCGCCCCCGACATCTTCATGGCGATGATCGACACCGCCGACATCGTCGCCGAGCGCTACAAGCTCAGCCGCGAATACCAGGACGAGTTCTCGCTGGAATCGCAGCGCCGCATGGCCGCCGCGCAGCAGGCGAACAAGTTCAAGGACGAGATCGTCCCGATGAAGACCAGGATGAAGGTCGTCGACAAGCAGACCAAGGCGGAGTCGATCGTCGACTACGTCGTCGACCGCGACGAGTGCAATCGCCCCGACACCACGATGGAAGGATTGGCCAAGCTCGAGCCGGTGAAGGGCCCCGGCAAGTTCGTCACCGCCGGCAATGCCAGCCAGCTCTCCGACGGCGCGGCCGCCGTGGTGCTGATGGAAGCCAAGGACGCCGAGAAGCGCGGCCTCGAGCCGCTCGGCCGCTTCGTCGCCTGGGCGACCGCCGGCTGCGAGCCCGACGAGATGGGCATCGGCCCGGTGTTCGCGATCCCGAAGCTCTTGAAGCGCACCGGCCTCAAGATCGACGACATCGATCTGTGGGAGCTCAACGAAGCCTTCGCCAGCCAGTGCCTGTATTGCCGCGACAAGCTCGAGATCGATCCGGCCAAGTACAACGTCAATGGCGGCTCGATCGCGATCGGCCACCCCTTCGGCATGACCGGCGCCCGTCTCACCGGCCATCTGCTGCAGGAAGGCGCCCGCCGCAAGGCCAAGTGGGGCGTGGTAACCATGTGCATCGGCGGCGGCCAGGGCGGCGCCGGCCTGTTCGAGATCTATAGCTGAGCCGATCGCCTCGCTGAACGCTCAGCCAGGGAAGCACGGCGCGTCATGCGCCGTGCTTCTTTGTTGGTGCATGTGCCCGTTGCAGTGCATTGTGTCACAAAGCACGTAATTCTACGTGCCCGCAAATTAACGGAAGTTTTCGGGCATTAGCGCTTTATCAACCGCATCGGCCACCACCAGCTCCGGCATCACGATGCGGCTCTTCTCTGTCAGGCTCGCGCACAAGATCACTGCAATCAGCGTCCTCGGCGTCATCGGCGTCGTCCTGATCGGCGGCATTCACCTCTACGGCGAGCGGGTGATGGGCGTCTATCGCGACGCGGCCGAGGATGCACGCGGCGTGTTCGAGCTGAACGACAGGATCGCGGTCGAGCTGCTCAAGGCGCGCCGCGCCGAAAAGGATTTCCTGCTGCGCAACGATCCGGCCAGGGCCCAGCTCCAGGCGGAGATCAGCAGGCAGGTGGCGCTCGATATCGAGACGCTCCGCGGCAGGATCGCAGCGCTCGGCAAGCCGGAGCTGGCGCAGCAGATCGACGCGATGAATGCGTCGTTGAAGATCTACCAGGCGCGCTTTGCCGCGGTCGTCGAGGAACGGCAGCGGCTCGGCCTCGACGAGAAGTCCGGCCTCGAAGGCCGCCTGCGCACATCCGTCCACGGCATCGAGAGCCAGGTCGACCAGCTCCAGAATTCCCAGCTCAAGGTGATCATGCTGATGATGCGCCGGCATGAGAAGGACTTCATGCTGCGTCGCGACGCCAGATATGGCGACGACATGAAGAAGCGCGCGACGGAATTCGCGGATGGTGTCGATGCGGCGGCCATTCCCGACGGCGGCAAGGCCGAGCTGCGCCAGAAACTCGCCGACTACCAGCGCGACTTCGCCGCCTGGATGGAGACCGCGCTGAAGCTGGCGGCCGAGCTGAAGGCCATGTCCGAGGCCTTCTCGTCGGTCGAGCCCGTGATCGAGCAGATCTCGAAATCGGTCGACCGGGTCCGCGTCGAGGCCGATCGCCTGAACGATGCCGAGCGCGCCAGCATCCAGTTCTGGATTGCAGTCGCGATCGCGGTGATTGCGACCGGCGTGCTCGGTCTCGGCATCTTCATCGGGCGTTCGGTGTCGAAGCCGCTGTCGGCGATGCGGGTTGCGATGATCGAGCTCGCCAATGGCAATTTCGCCATCGCGCTGCCGGGGCTCGGCCGTCCCGACGAGATCGGCGAGATCGCGCGGGCGGTCGAGACGTTCAAGATCAACTCCGAACGGAAGGCGCGCGAGGAGGCGGAGGAGAAGATCAGGCAGGACAAGCTCGCCGCCGAGCGCCGCCGCGCCGACATGATCAGGATGGCCGACGATTTCGAGGGCGCGATCGGCGAGATCGTCGAGACCGTGTCGTCGGCCGCGACCGAGCTCGAGGCCTCCGCGACGTCGCTGACGACGACCGCCGGCCGCTCCACCGAGCTTGCGGCGCTGGTGGAAGCCGCGTCCGAGGAGGCGGCGACCAACGTGCAGTCGGTGGCCTCCGCAGCCGAACAGCTGACCGCGTCCGTCAACGAGATCAGCCGCCAGGTGCAGCAATCGGCGCGCATGGCCGGCGATGCCGTCAGCCAGGCCAGCCAGACCAACGATCGCGTGAGCGAATTGTCGCGCGCGGCCGCGCGCATCGGCGATGTGGTCGAACTCATCAACGCAATCGCGGGCCAGACCAACCTATTGGCGCTCAACGCCACGATCGAGGCGGCGCGCGCGGGCGAGGCCGGGCGCGGCTTCGCCGTGGTGGCGTCGGAGGTGAAGGCGCTGGCCGAGCAGACCGCCAAGGCGACCGGCGACATCGGCCAGCAGATCTCCAGCATCCAGGTCGCGACCCAGGACTCCGTTGGCGCGATCAAGACCATCGGCGGCACCATCGAGCGCCTGTCCGAGATCTCCTCCACCATCGCCGCCGCCGTGGAAGAGCAGGGCGCGGCGGCCGGCGAGATCTCGCGCAACGTCCAGAACGCGGCGGCCGGCACCTCGCAGGTCAACGCCAATATCAGCAGCGTGCGCCAGGGTGCGACCGAGACCGGCTCGGCCTCTTCGCAGGTGCTCTCCGCGGCGCAGTCATTGTCGAATGACAGCAACCGGCTGAAGATCGAGGTGAGCAAGTTCCTGCATACGGTGCGCGCAGCGTAAGCTTGCACGGTAAGGGACGCGCCACTCTAACCCCTCGTCATTGCGAACGTGGCGAAGCAATCCGGAATCTTTCCGAAGGGATTCTGGATTGTTTCGCTGCGCTCGCAATGACGGCGGCCAATCACGCCCCCGCCGTCACCGGCGCGAACACCACTTCGATCAGCGTGCCGTGGCCGGCGCTCTTGATGTTGAACCGGGCGCGGTTGGCTTCGACCAGCGCTTTGGTCAGCGACAGATTGAGCGCGGAATTGTCCGCGGCATCGCCGGGCGGCGGGGTGCGGAACGGCTCCATCGCGGCGGCGACCTCGCGCTCGGTGAGGCCATGGCCGGTGTCGCGGATGCGCAGTGCGATCTCGCCGCGGTCGGTCATCGCGGTCGAGACGATGACCTGGCCGCCGGCGCTCGCCAGCCGGATCGAGTTCGAGATCAAATTCATGGTGATCTGCCGCAGCGCGCGCGCGTCCGCGCTCACCTGCGGCAGCGCATGGCCGAGCGAGGTGCGGATGATGATGCGTTCGCGGTTGGCCTGCGGCTGCATCACCGCGACGCAGGCTTCGACGAGGTCGTTGAGGTTGAGGTTGGCGAAGGTGAGGTCGAGCTTGCCGGTCTCGATCCGCGACAGCTCCAGGAGATCGTCGATGATGGCGATGACACGCTCGCCGGAGGCGCGGATGTCCTTCATGTACTCGCCGTAGCGCTCGTTGCCGAGGCTGCCGAAGCGCTCCGAGATCATCACCTCGGCAAAGCCGATGATGGCGTTGAGCGGCGTGCGGATCTCGTGGCTGATCCGCGCCAGCATGTCGGCCTTGGCACTCGCCGCGCCGTCGACGAGGCGGCGCGCCTGCGTCAGCTCGCTCTCGCCCTTCTTCGCGTGCGAGAGGTCCCGGAATACGGCGAAGAAGTTCGGGCCGTCGGGCCGGGTGCGGCCCATGATCATGGCGAGCGGAATGACGCCGCCCTTCTTCTCGCGTCCAAGCACCTCGCGGCCATGATCGAGCAGGCTCGCGATGTCCTGGCTCTTCACGCTGTCGAGATAGTCCGCGACGACCTGCTGGCTCTCGGGCGCGAACAGGGTCACCAGATTCTGCTCGAGCAGCGCCTCGCCGTCATAGCCGAACAGCGCCTCGGCACTGCGGTTGCAGGCGTGGATGTTGCCCTCGGCATCGAACATGAGGATGCCCTCGGCGGTGGTGTCGAGGATCGCGGCGAGATCTTCCGCGTCGGCATCGCCGGCCGAAGGCTCCGCATCAGGCGCGTAGGGGAAGGACTCGGGGACGACCGGCTCGCCGGCAACCTGGGGCGCGGCAATCGCGGGTGCGGCTTGCGGCAGCGCGCAGATCAGCGCATGCGCGCTGTCGCCGTCCCAGTCGATGCTGTGCAGATGCGCGTCCGTGGTCGGCAGCGGCGCTTCGCCATTGGCAAGCGTCGCGCTGATCGTCACCGGCGTGCCGCCTTGCGACGTGCTGGAGGCCGACGACACGCCCGGCTCGACATAGAGCGCGTCCAGTCCGCCGGCATGCTCCAACGCCGTGATGCTGTCATAGCCCAAGCGCGCGAGGAACGCCGGGTTGGCGTAGAGCAGGCGGTCGAGGCGATAGATCAAAATGCCCGTCGGCAACAGGTCGAGCAGCGTGCGGTCGCGCAGGCTGATGCCGCGCGCCGGCGGCGCGGGCTCGGTCAGCCATTCGGCCGGTGCGGGCGGCGGCAGGGATTCGGGCTCGAACTCGGGCTCGGACAGCGGCGGCTCGGGCGCAGTCGCGGCAGTCGGCGGCTCGGCGCCGGCGACTGCGATGCTCTCGCGCTCGCGTTCGAGCCGCTCGGACAATTGCCGCGCCAGCTCGTTGAACGCGCTGTTCTCGACCGGTGTCAGCGTCGGCGATCTCGCATCGCCGGGGCTGCGGAACGGCACGACGTTGGGAGACGTTTCCACTGGCGTTTCCGGATCGCTTGGGTGTGAATGCGCGTCTGGTGTTGGTGCGGGCAGTTCAGCGACAGGCTCGGGCGTTGGCTCAGGCTCAGGTGCAGGCGGTTCGACCGAGGGAGGCGGTGCCTCCGCCATCGGCTCCGACTCGACGCTATCCGCGGAAGGGCTTTGCTGCGCGTGCGGCGCGACGAACAGCTCGAAGCGGCGCAGCGCATCGAGCCGGTTGAGGCCGTCGAGATCGCGGCAGACGCCAAAGCCGCGGAAGCCCGCAAAGTTGTGATCGCGGTCGTAGACCGGCAGGCCGGCGAGTTCGACCGGCAGGTGCTCGCCGCCATCGGCGGGCCAGTTCACGGTGATCCCGGCCCAGGTGTCGTGGCTGGCGAGCGCCTGCGCGACGCGGCCCTCGGGATCGAGCGAAAACTGTTCGGCGATCTCGCGCCAGGGGCGGCCGAAGCCGGCCGCGGTGTGCGCGCCCATCAGGCGGATGAACTCGTCCGAGCCGAGCACGAAGCGGCCGTCCGCATCCATCTGCCAGAGGAAGCGCAGCGGATGCTGGCGCGGCGGCTCTGCGGGCGCGGGCGGCGGCTCGACCATGCCCGATGTGATCAGCGCGGCCTGCGGCGGCGCAATGGCTGCGGGCGGGTTTTCAACCGGAGATTTTGCCGCGACGTCGATGACTTCGCCGGTCGTTTCCGCGGCAGACGCCTCGGGCGCGACGGCGTCGGGGATCGACACGATCTCCGCGGCCGGCTCGCCCGCGGGCACCTCGGGCGCTTGCGCAATGGTCTCGGCTGGGGGGTCGCTCGGTTCGGCAAGGGCATCGAACAGCTTGATTCCGGAGGCGGCCTCGTTCGGCTGTGAAGACTGCACATCGTCCGGCGCCGTGGCCGGGGGGGCGGGCGGCGCGTCAGGCGCAGGCTGGGCGGCTTCTTCGCCCATGATCTCCTGAACCGCTTCGCGCGCCGGCCGCGCAGCGGCCGGCTCGATCAGCGCGACCAGCCCGACATCGGCGCCCGTGCCGACCCGCTGCAGCACCATGTGGCCGATGCCGATCGGCGTCTCGACCCGGCCTTTGGCGAGCGCATCGCTGCGGGCCTGCTCGAGGCCGGCCTCGTCGAGGTCGCGAAAGCCGAGCAAAGAGCGGGCGGCCTCGCTGGCGCCGACGAACAGGCCGTCGGGCGCGAACGCCGCCATCGGCACCTTCGCGGCCTCGACCAGGCGATGCAGCCGCTCGACCAGCGGCATCGGCTGCCCGGTCGGGTCCAGCGCGGTGACGAGCACGCCGTTCTTGCCGTCGGCGAAGTCGAGCCGCGCGCAGGCGCAGGTCATGAGGGTGCCGAGCCGGGCGCCGAAGCCGCGCAGCCGCTCCAGCCGCACGGCGCCGCCTCCCGGGAGCTGGCGGGCGAGCCGGGCCACCTGGCGGCGATGGCTGTCGGCAGGGCCGAAGATCTTCTCCGCGAGTGCCGCGGCATGGGCCGCGCCGAACAGCCTGGCGCCGACCGGATTGGCCCACAGCACGCGGCTGCCGTCGACCGCGAACAGCCAGGTGGGAAGCTGCGAGGTCGCATGCACGGCCAGCCGCGGATCGCCCACGCCTCGCAACTGGAAATCCGAACTACTCATCCAACCGGCTTCACGTCTCGCTGTCGGCGTCTTCTGTGGCGGCTTGCCGGAATGGCAGCCTTAAGAAAGGGTTAGTATTGCCCGCGGGCGCGGGCAGGTCCACGGCCCGGCCCCGAAAGAGGGGCCCAAAGCCGCGATAACCTTAATCCAGTAGAACCCGCAAGCCGCAGCCCGCCTGCATCCGCAGGATTCGCGGGGGGGGGCGATCGTCCGGCCGGCAGTCGAGGCTGCACGCGGCATCCTTGGCTCGCCCGCAACGCATCCTTCGAGACGCCCGCCGACGGCGGGCCCTCAGGATGAGGGAGGAGAGCGCGGCGGCAGTTCAATCTGGGCAATGCTGTTTAGCCTCATCCTTAAGGAGACCGCGAAGCGGTCGTCTCGAAGGACGAGGCGCTTGCTCAGGCCGTCTTCCCCGCACCAGACTACCTCAACCTCGGGTTCCCCCCTCTAGGAACCTCACCCTCACCGTGATTAAATTTCGCGCCGCACCCGTCCGATGCATTGCGCTGCACAATGTTGACATGTTAGGCAACCACAATGCTGGGCGCTGGGGCGAGTCATCTCGTTTGTTTCGCGTATCCAGTCTTCGTACCCGCCAACAGACGGCCCCGGTTGGCCGGCGGGCGCGCCGTAAGGCTCACTTCATTTTTTCTAGATTAGCGTGAGGGACAACCATGACAGGTGCGACTGATCCGTTTTCTGCCTCGATCATTCCGTTCGAGGTCCCCGAGCAGATGCGTGCGTTCGCCGAGAAGGGCGTATCGCAGGCCCGCGAGAGCTACGCCAAGTTCAAGGACGCGGCCGAGACCCACAACGGCACCGTCGAGGCCGTGTTCACCTGCGCCTCCAAGGGCGCCAGCGAGTACACCGCCAAGCTGGTCGAGTTCATGAAGGCCAACTCCACGGCCTCGCTGGACTTCGCCCAGGAGCTGCTCGGCGCCAAGTCGCCGTCGGACGCGTTCACGCTGTGGAACGACCACGCCCGCAAGCAGCTCGAGACCTTCCAGGCCCAGGCCAAGGAGCTGGTCGAGATCAGCCAGCGCGTCGCCGCCGAGACCGCCGAGCCGATCAAGGCGAGCGCTGCCAAGTTCTACAAGCCGGCTGCCTGACCAAAGCGGCGGATCGATCAAGTTGAGAAACCCGGGCCCCACGGCCCGGGTTTTTCTTCGCCTCTCCCGCTCTTGTCCGCCGAAGCCTTGGCGAAGGCGGATGCGGGAGAGGCCGGGGAGAGCGCTCTCTCCCCACGGGGAGTGTCGCCGCCAAGCGCGCGAGGCTCAGCACATTGATGGTCACCATCCGTGCCGATTTCGTCGGGCTGAACATGTTTTCCGCTGTTTTTTCGCGCCACTGCGGCCTTGCCAAATGAGGCCGTTGCACCTAGTTTCCGGCCCGTCCAGCCCCCTCGGTTGTCGGCCCTGGCAAGGGCGCCCCCCGGGCGGCTCGCAAGGATGCAGTTGTAGCTCAGTTGGTTAGAGCGCCTGTCTGTGGAACAGGAGGTCGGTGGTTCGAGCCCACCCAACTGTACCACCGTGCCGGATAACTCCGCATTCTCAGCATCTTCTTGATAGACCTGAGGTATTTGCGCCGCCTAAAATACAAAAGGCGCTACAAATGGCATTGCGTATGGTCGGTTTGAATCGAGCTTCTGACGGTCGATGGTTTGCTCGCAAAGGTGTCCCCGAGGACGTTCGCGAGGAGTACCAAAGGCTCTATGGGACCAGGCGTGAAGCTCATCTCAAACTCGCGGCCGACACCCCCAAGCACGAAGCTAAGGCCCGCCTTGGCGAGTGGGAAGCTGAGGTTGAAACGCGCATCGCTGCGAGCCCAAAGGAGCGGCGAGGGGCAACCACTCACGAGGCTCAACGCAATCGCTCTCGCGGGCCGTTGGTACGTGAAGCTGCACGAGGCTGATCCTGGACCGGCGAAGCGCTGGAGGAAATGGGCGACTACCTCGTGTGGGATGTGATTTATCTCGAGGCACCCGAAAGCTACCACGACAATCCCACGGCCGATCCGCATTGGGAGTGGCAGAAGGAGCCCGAGGTCCGAGAAGCGGTGAGGCCGCGTATCGCTGAATTGGCGGGTGGCGACGTTTCTTGCGAGCGAGGGTAAGGCACTGAACGCCACCGCCTATGCGCTCTTTGTCGATGCTGTTAGCGACAACCTTCTGCTCGCGATAATGTTGCTGGAGAGGCGCGCGAATGGCGACTACTCACGCGATGACACCCCCGACAGCTTTCCGCAGTTCACGGCTCAGGCGTGAGTTGCTGGGAATTGTTCGAGGCTTTCGTTACTGCGACAACGCCCGCACCTAATACGGTATCCCGCTGGCGAGCCGTATCTCTGGAAATACAACGTGAGTTTGCCGAGGTGGGGACGGACGGGATCACCGAGGACGCTGCGCGCAAGTGGGTGCATGGTCTAATAACAGCCAAGCGTACGGCGATAACTGTGCGGGAGATTTGGCGTTCAGCCTCGCGTCGAGTGTTTAGCTGGGCGCGCGAGCACAAGCGCGTTCGCCAAAATCCCTTCAAGGAAGTCAAGGTTGACGTTCCCCGCAAGGTGCAGACGCGCGAGGACGCCCGCAGCTTCACCACGGCAGAGGCCAAATCATTCTGAAAGCCGGCCTTGCGTATCAGAAGCCTGTCACGCCAACTGAGAGGACGCGCCATTGGGTGCCATGGCTGTGTGCGTACTCGGGCGCGCGGTCAGGTGAAATCACTCAGTTGCGCGGCGGCGACATCGAAGGACGCGACGGATTCTACGTAATGAAGCTGACCCCCGAGGCGGGCACGCTCAAGACTGGCAAGCCGCGCGTTGTGCCGATCCATGAACACCTGATCGCTCAGGGCTTCATCGAAATGGTTCAGCAGGTTGGGAAGGGGGCGCTGTTCTACAATGACAGGACGCCACAGAAGAAAAGCAATGACCCGTTGAAGCCGTCACGTTCTCGCGCCGACACTGCTCGCGCTCACTGAGGAACATGGGTTCGCGGACTAGGTGTTGACGATCCCGAACTTAGCCCCAACCATGCTTGGCGCCATCTCTTCAAGAGGATCGGTGATGAAATCGGGATGTCGGAGAAAATGAACGACGCCATCACAGGGCACACGCAGGCGACCGAGGGACGGAAATATGGCCCGCCGACCGTATTTGCCATGGCCGAAGCTCTCAAGAAATTCCCTCGCTACAAGCTGGATTGAACGTGTGCTCCCTCGGTGGTCGCGTGTCCGGTTGCTCAGCAAGCCAATGTCTACACGCGGCACCAAGGTAAGCCGAGGATTGCGCAAGTCGGCTAATCCATCAGAAGCGGACGAGCTGCAAGGCGATTAGCGGTTCAATCTCACGCCCTTTTCTCTACACGATGGCCGCTTGTGCCTTGTTTCGGCCGCAAGAGTGAGAATTGATTGAGTTAACAAATGAACATAAATGCGTTCTGAGGTATCCTTATGGAGGCACTTGCAGAGACGGCTCCTTCTGATCTGGCCGACGAACTCACGGCCCATGCGGTTGCCAGCATCGAGGCAGCCGATCATTTCTCTTTTCCCTTCCCCCATATTGTCTTCCGCAATTTCTTTCCCGTGGAGTTTTACCGGGATCTGGTACGGAATGTTCCCACTGAAGGATATGATCCGATCACCGGCACGGGAACGCGTAGGGCGCTGCGCCTCTATGGCGAGAATATAGACAAGATCGATCCGTCACTGCGACCTGCATGGGCTGCGGTGTCGACCATGTTGACCTCGAAGGGGGTCGAGCGGGCGATCCGGAACAGACTGCACGACGGGCTTGAAATTCGCGCTCGCGGCGACAAGGTGCCGGGCGTCGACGATCTGAAGCTAGTAGCGAAGCCGGTGCTCTACTGGGACAGGGACGGCTACCAGATCAAACCGCATCCGGACACACGCAAAAAGGTTGTGACGATGCAGCTTTATTGCCCGGCCGACATCAGCCAGGAAGCTCTCGGCACGACGCTTTATCGGGCTTCCCTCAAAGGCCTGTTTCATGTTGGTTCCTACTGCCTTGAGCCCGTGAAAACCATCCCTTTCCTGCCCAATGTCGGATATGCGTTCGTGGTCCTGAAAGCCTATCACTCGCTGGCAAAGATGAGCTGGCACGGCCGCCCGCCAATCAAGACCGATCAGCCTCGGATCTCCATTCTTAACACCTTCTACATGAACGAGCATGTGGGCTTCTGATCGTTTGCCAAAGACGCAGCGTCCCTCGGACCAGCGAAGACGGTGTTGAGACTGGACAGCGCGTGACCGTCGCTTTTGGCCCGTCGCGTCAATATCGTTAGGTCTGCTTTTGTGGCGCTCTTGGTTGCTAAGCAGACATGTGAATGCATAGCCTAAAATGAGACCGCACGCGGGCTCCCGAGGGAAACCTGTGTGCGGCCTGTTTCTCGTTACGCTGCTTTCACAAGGTAGCTTTTCGATCCCCAGCCGACGCCGGGAAGGTAGCTTACCTTTCTCTCCCTGAGTGCCTGTGAGGCCGGGTGTTAGCTGTCGTTCAACATTTCACGTAGCTTCTTCACACTGCTGAGCTGTAGGTCGCGTTGAATAACGGTGAGGGACACCGGGCCGGGCGCCTGCTTCTCCATACAGGAGATGAGCCGTGCGTGAGAGCTACCGATGCGAGGCTTCTTCTCCTTTGGGGTGTCCAGTGCGAAGGCCCAGTCTGTCACCTTGATCCCCGGCATATCGGCCTTGATGTCATCGAGTACAGCGCCACCCAAGGCATCCTTCGGCAGCACAATAAAGATGTCAGCAGGAGGGCAGTGGCCTTCAGCATCAATCACTTGTCGGCAGCAGATACGGTTGGCAGCTTGGATCACAGACACGGACATCTGATGTTGTTCCATCGTCTTCCGAACGTTCTTGTACTGCTTCCACTCCGGTGATTGCAGCCATTCGTCATCCTGTGCCCCTTGCAGCGCGCAGAACATGTTGGTGGCCCACCTCTGAGGGAGATAGGGCAATCCAAGGATCACCGCCGTATCGCAGTCCTGCCATGTATTCCGGCCGTCTCGTCAGGCCGACCGGGACGGAATTGACAATTTCGTCGGAAGCGCGACCTTTGGAAACGCCACTGAATCACGGCCAAGGGCAGCGGCGTTCTCTGGGGTGGCGTGGCGTCGGCGTCGAATATGCGCTGGACTTGAACTGGATTGTCGGCGGCGAATTCCTGCATACGATGTATCGGATGGCGATGCGACCATTCGCCGACGGGAGGGGCAGACCCGATGCCAATTGCAGCATCGGCGGCCAACTCACGACCGACGTTGCGCGCGTGAGGCTCAGCTACAAGTTTCAGTCGCCGCCGCTAGCCCTCAAATCATTCGGACAGGGGCGAGCCGAACTACCTCATCCCCACCACTACCCACACCGCCACGGGCAACGTCACCGCCGCCAGCAACGTCCCCAGCGCGACCGCGCCCGACACCGGGTTCACCAGCCGCCGATACTGGACCGCGAAGATGTAGGCGTTGGCGCCGGTCGGCATTGCCGCGAACAGCACGATCACGCCGGCCGCATTCGGCGGCAGGGCGAGCAGCTTTGCCAGCACGAACGCTGCGACCGGCATCGCCAGCAGTTTCAGCGCGCACATCACCAAAATGCTCAGCTTCTCGCCCTTCACCTCGAATCGAAACAAATTGATGCCGAGTGCGATCAGCGCGGCTGGCGAGCCCGCCTGCGCCAGCAGCTCGATCGTGCGGTCGACGACGGGATTGAGGCCGAGGCCCGTAAAACGCCAGACCACGCCGAAACCTATTCCCAGCATCAAGGGGTTGCGTGAGAGATCCGCGAGCACCGGCCAGATGATCGAGAGCGGCGAGCCGCTGCGCTTTTGGCTGACGAGCTCCATTTGCAAAATGCCGCAGAGCCAGAGCAGCGGCGTGTTCACCGACAGGATCAGCGCCATCGGTCCTGCCGCCTCGTTGCCGAGCGCGGAGAGCACGAGCGGAATGCCGAGCATCACGATGTTGCCGTAGACCGAGCCGATCGCGAACACGACGCCGTCCTCGCTGGTAGCGCCCCGCGCGCGCAGCGCCGCCGAGAGCGTCAGCGCCGCGATCCAGGTGAGCGCGAGCGCGCCGTAATAGCTGCCCCACATCCGCCAGGGGCTGACGTCGGGGAATTCCGACACGACGATGGTGCGAAACAGCAGCGCTGGGATGGCGATGCTGAAGGCGAATTCGGAGATGCCCTTGTGCGCGGTCTCGGAGACGAAGCGAAACAGCACCGCGACATAGCCCGCCGCGATCAGGGCGAACACCGGTGCGACGATCAGGATGGTGGCCATGCGCCCTTTGACCTCACGGGGATCGGCCGACCACCCCACGCATTTTTCGATGCCGGCATTATGCCCCTGTTTTGCCCGACGAGTCAAAACGGATTCGTAAAATCCGCAGATGCCTCGAGGCCCGGCTACTGTGCATGGGGTTGTTTTCGCAGTTTTTGTTGGAGGGCCCCCCGAGCCTGCAGCTGGAAGGCGATCTCGTCAGTTTCGCCGAGGGTTAGCCGGAGTCCTTGACCAAACTCAGCTGTCATCCTCCGCGACCCGGCTCCGCCGGGGCCACAAGGGTGCTCGGCCCGCCGAAGCTTCGGCGAATGCGGCAAGCCGGCTGACGACAGCGGAGGAGATGGCCGGCTGCTCCGGCCTGTTGCCGAGACCGCACAACTCCGGCCTTTCGCATCCCCCCTCGTTGCCAACGAACCGCGGTTCACCCACACTCCGCCACGGTCAGACATTGGGGGGATCGATGCCGGCGTTTCACTCTGGGAAGTCCGTTCTTGCTGCCATCGCCGGGGTCGCGCTGGCCGTGCTGGTCCAACCGGGCTCAGGCCTTGCCTACACGCCGGAGCAGCAGCAGGCCTGCACGCCGGATGCGATGCGGCTGTGCGGCGAGTTCGTTCCGAACGTCGATGCCATCACCGCCTGCATGATCCAGAAGAAGGCGCAGCTGTCGCCGCAATGCAAGGTGTTCTTCCGCGAGGGCCCCGAGCCCGGCGAAGCCCGCGCCGATCGGCCGACCAACGCCAGTGCCGCGTCGAAGAGCTCGGCGAAGAAGAGCAGCAAGCCGGCGGCGAAGGCGAGCAAGAAGAAGAAAAGCGACGAGGGCTGAAGCGCGCCGCACGTTCCTTGTTCGAAACCTGCTGATGCCCGGGGGGCGTCTTCACCCGGGCATTTGCATGTCCTGCGATGTCCTCCGAAAGCGAGAGGCGTGAAAGCGGTTTGTTCGATCCGCGAAGCAGATGATTGCGGGTCAGCCGTGCGACAGCGTCGGACTCGTTTTGTTCGCAGCACCATGCGCGCGGACCCGCGGCGATTGCCGCCACACGCGATGGAAAAGAGTCTGAAGAAAGTTTGCGCGGCAGGGTTGCATTCGGCTTTACCGCCGCGTTGCTCGAAAAGCGCACATATGCTCGTTTCAGGCGCGATGCATTGTGGCTTGTGTCTCGTCGCGTGCAGCAGTGTGACTCAAAAGCCAACACGCCTTGTTATTTCGTGGCGGCCAAGCAACTCCGGTAAATTTTTCTTTCCCGAATCAGTGCGCTGATTCATTTTCGCGGCCAGGGGTCAATCTGGAGGCCAAGGGTATGAACGTTATTGTTTTTGCATCGCGTAAAGGCGGCTCGGGCAAGAGTACCCTGGCCGCACATCTCGCCGCGCAGATCAAGGCGAGCAAGCAGGTGATGCTCGTGGACGCGGATCCGCAGGGCTCGCTGACGCTGTGGCACAAGCTGCGCGGCACCAACGAGCCGCCGATCAAGGCCGCCGTGAACTCCGTCAGCGGCATCGTCTCCGCTGCCAAGCGCGACGGTTATGAATGGGTGTTGATCGACACGCCGCCGAACCTCTCGGCCGTCGTCGACGACGCGATCAAGAATGCCACCATGGTGGTCATCCCCGCCCGTCCCGGCGTGTTCGACGTCAACGCGGTGCAGGAAACCATCCAGATGTGCCGCGCGGCGCGCAAGCCCTACGCGGTCGTGCTCAACGGTGCTCCGGCCAAGCGCGACGAGGCCGAAAGCCCGATCGTCACCATCGCCCGCGAGGCGCTGGCGAAATTCCGCGCTCCGGTGTGGGGCGGTCAGATCACCAATCGTTCGGATTTGTTGATGGCGCTCAGCCACGGCGAAGGCGCGCGTGAATATCAGGCCGAAAGCCGTGCGGCTCAGGAAATCGCAAGGCTGTGGGCGGCGATCGAGCGTTCGGTCAAGGCCATTCGCGGCACGGCGTCGGGATCCGGCGCAATGCACAAGCAGGCGGCGTAATTTTTCATAGATCATTGCCCGGACGGAAAACGCGCGGGAAGGTCCGCGCGTTTTGCGTTTCCGGGCTCACCTGTCATTCCGGGATGATGCGTAAGCGCCAGATCCGGAATCTCGAGATGAAACTCACGCCACCATCAGCATGTAGAACACGATGACCGGCGACAGCGTCAGGATCACCGACCAGATGCCGACGGCCCAGAGGATGTCTTCGGTGGTGAAGCTCTCTTCGGTGGACAGGCTCTGCCGTCCGGCGCCGAAATGCGACGCCATTTCATTATGACTATTCACAAACGCCCCCGCGATTTCTTCGCTTATGGGCATCATGCTATGCGGGATGTTTTAAAATTCCGGCTTGCAAGCCCGCTCGCATTTTGAGCGCATTTGCCACTTGAGCTTAACCATCGCGGCGCGCCGCCGTCTCAGGTCAGCCAGACCCGGAACAGCAGCACCGGCATCAGGCCGAGCACCACTGCCCAGAACGCGAACGACGAAACGACGAGAATCCCCTGCATGAGATCGGCGGGCGCGAATTGCTGCGCGGCCGTAGGCCGGGTGCGATGCCCCATGGTCATTCCCCCTTTTTGGTAGACTTTGGGAAGGACGATAGGTGCGGTCTCGTAAACGAGACGTGGATGCGCCATGCGGCAGCTGCGAAGAGTGTTGGGGTGCGATTAACCACGTGGGCGCCTTACCCTCTGCCCTTGCGGGAGAGGGTGGCTCGCCGCGTAGCGGCGAGACGGGTGAGGGGTCCCTCTCCTCACGAACAGTGTTGCGCGTCGAGAGAACCCCTCATCCGGCGCTTCGCGCCACCTTCTCCCGCAAGGGGACAAGGACGAGCTGCGCGCGTGGAGAGAGTGCACTACGCCGGAACTTTCATCCGTCGCTCGATCTCGCGATCGATCGTGGCTGCGAGCTCGCTGCTCACCTCCACCATTGGCAGGCGCAGTTCGGGGCTGTCGATCAGGCCGGATCGCCACAGCCAATACTTTGCCGGCGCGGGGCTCGGCTCGGTGAACAACAGGCGCGTGAGCGCGGCGACCTCATTCCAGCGCGCCTGCGCGGCGTCGTGGTCGCCGCGCTTCGCCTCCGTGTACATGGCGGCAAAGGTCGCGGTCTCGACATGGGCCGACAGCACGATGCCGCCATCGGCGCCGTCGATGAGCGCCTCGAGATAGTTGGCGTCCTCGCCGGTCAGCACGCGAAATCCCTTGGGCCGGTCACGCAAGAGCGCGATCGATTGCTCGCGGCTGGCGCCGCAATCCTTGACGCCGACGATGTTGGGATGCCCGGCGAGCCGCAGCGTGGTCTGGTTGGTGATGTTGACCGCGCAGCGATAGGGAATGTTGTAGAGCGCGATCGGCCACGCCGCGTGGTCGGCGAGCGCCTCGAAATGCGCCAGCAGTCCGCGCTGAGACGGCCGCACGTAGTAGGGGCTTGCGATCAGATAGCCCTCGATCGGCCAGTCCGCGGTCTCGTCCAAGCGGTCCTTCAGCCGCGCAGTGTCGGCGCCCGACAGTCCGAGGCAGATCGGCAAGGTGCGGCGGCCCGCCGACATCTCGTCGCGCACCACGGCGACGAGGCGCTCGAGCTCGCCCTCCCGCAGCGTCATGCCTTCCCCGGAGGTCGCCCCCAGGATGAAGCCGTCGACAGCCTGTCCGCTGTAATGCCGGGTCAGCCGCCGCAGCGAGGCCTCGTCCAGCTTGCCGTCACGGAACGGCGTCACCAGCGGCAGCCAGAGTCCGTGCAAATGGTCGCGTAGTCCGGTCATGTTCCATCTCCTTCTCGGGAAAAACCTGAGACGGAGGCACATGAAAAAACCCCGTCCAGGTGGCGGGGTTTTCGGGATCTAGCTCGCGATGACGAAGCCGTTAAAAGCGCGCGCAAAACTCCGAGGTCCCCGGACGGGGACCTTTTTTCGAAACGCGTGCGCACGACTTCGTGATCATTGGCAAAGAATGCGGGGGACGCCCAGAACTGTCAATACACGCGGAGGGCGAAAGCCCATTTCGGCAGAAAAAAAGCCGGACCCGAGGGCCCGGCTTAGGTATTGGCCACGTGAGGCCGACACAATCACCTTCCAAGAGGGATTACTGAACTCCCGCGCCACTGGAGGAGGGGGACAAATGCGCAACGCGAAGGCTCAGCGTGCAAACAGTATGGGCTTGACGAGCGCCGTGCAGCAACAGCCGAGGCCGCATGTCAGACATGCGGAAATCAGGACGGCCAGCGCTGCGCCTTGCTCACCACGAAGTCGCGGAACACCTGCACGCGCGCGACCGTCTTCAACTCCTCGGGATAGACGAAATAGGTGTCGAGCTGGATCGAATCCGATTCGCCGAACAGTTGTACGAGCTTGCTCTGTTCCTCGACCAGATAGTCGGGCAGTGCAGCGATGCCGAGGCCCTGCTGACAGGCCCGCACGAGGCCGAGGATGTTGTTGACCTTGAAGTACGCCTCGCGCGGGCCCGAGCCGTTGCGCGCGGCTTCGACCAGCCAGTTGCGGTTCTGCAGATGCGGCGCGAAGTTGCCGTCGGAGAGCGTGATGATGCGATGGGAGTCGAGTTCCTCCAGCGTCCGCGGCGTGCCGAAGCGCTTGATGTATTCCGGCGAGCAATAGGCGTGGAAGCCCATCGCGAACAGCTTGCGCTGGATCAGGTCCGGCTGCGTCGGCTTGCGGGTGCGGATCGCGACGTCCGCCTCGCGCATCGACAGGTCGAGCTCCTCGTCGGTGACGATCAGCGAGATCCGGATCTCCGGATAGAGCGCGGTGAATTCGCCGAGCCGCGGGATCAGCCAGTTGATGCCGACGCCCGGCGTCGTGGTGATCTTGAGATCGCCGCTCGGCCGCTCGCGGCTGTCGGTCAGTTTCGCGCGCGCCGCCTGCAGCTGCATGAACACGTCATGCGCGGTGCGGAACAAGAGGTCGCCCTGCTCGGTGAGGATCAGGCCGCGGGCGTGGCGGTGGAACAGCGAGACCGAGAGCTCCTGCTCCAGCGCCGAGACCTGGCGGGAGACCGCCGATTGCGACAGGCCGAGCTGCTCGCCCGCATGCGTGAAGCTGCCCGCTTCCGCCGCCGCGTGAAACACCTTCAGCTTGTCCCAGTCCATATCCGTAAATCCGTCGCGTGTTCGGGGCATGATCTTCATTCCGCTGCGGCGCGCTCGCTGGCGCGCAGGGCCAGGAAACGTTCGGCTTCGAGAGCGGCCATGCAGCCGAGGCCGGCGGCCGTGACGGCCTGGCGATAGGTCTCGTCGGCGACATCGCCGGCGGCGAACAGGCCGGGCACCGACGTGGCGGTCGAGTTCGGGGCGACCTCGACATAGCCGGACGGTTTGAGCTTGACCTGGCCCTTGACCAGCTCGGTTGCAGGCGCGTGGCCGATGGCAATGAAGACACCGTCGGTCTTCACGTCCGAGAGCGCACCGGTCTTGACGTTCTTCAGGCGGACATGGGTGACCTTGTTCGGGTTCTCGGTACCGCAGATCTCGTCGACGGCGGAGTCCCAGATCACCTTGATCTTCGGGTGCTTGAACAGGCGTTCCTGCAGGATCCGCTCCGCGCGGAAGTGATCGCGACGGTGCACGATGGTGACCTGCGAAGCATGGTTGGTGAGGTAGAGGGCTTCCTCGACCGCGGTATTGCCGCCGCCGACCACCACGACCTCCTTGCTGCGGTAGAAGAAGCCATCGCAGGTGGCGCAGGCCGAGACGCCGCCGCCCTGGAATTTTAGTTCCGACGGCAGCCCGAGCCAGCGTGCCTGCGCACCGGTGGCGAGAATGACGGCGTCGGCCAGATAGACGTCGCCGCTGTCGCAGGTGAGGCGGAACGGCCGCTGCGCCGTATCCAGCTTGACGACGAGATCGGTGACGATCCTGGTGCCGACATGGACCGCCTGCTTCTCCATCTGCTCCATCAGCCAGGGGCCCTGGATCACGTCGGCAAAGCCCGGATAGTTCTCGACGTCGGTGGTGATGGTGAGCTGACCGCCCGGCTGGATGCCCTGGATCAGGATCGGCTCGAGCATCGCGCGCGCGGCGTAGATCGCGGCGGTGTAACCGGCGGGGCCGGAGCCGATAATGACGACCTTTGCATGAACAGGAGCGGACATTTCGATGGACGCCTTTCACGGGGGATTTGCAGCGCGGGCGCGGAACGTGCCGGGAGGCCTCGAGGAGGCGCTGAAATATCAGAGCTAATCTAAGCCTTCTGATGAGCCATGCAAGAATTGCATTCCCTGTCGGCGGATTTTTCCAACAAGGAACAAAAGTCGATTGCACTGCACGCGCAATAAAATTGCGCTAACCGTGCGGACTAGGCTATGAGGATTGCGACAGACCCACCCAATACCGCCGCAAAGGCCAGGAGTTCCAATCACGTGTCGCGGAGCCTAGACGAGATCGACCTGAAAATTCTCACCGAGATTCAGGCCGATGGTCGAATCACCAATGTCGAGCTGGCCAAGCGGGTCGGCATCTCGCCGCCGCCCTGCCTGCGCAGGGTCCGGGCGCTGGAGGAGGAGGGGTATATCCACGGCTATCGCGGACTGCTGGACGCGCGAAAGCTGGGGTTCGACGTCACGGTGTTCGCCGCCGTGCACCTGTCCAGCCAGGCCGAGGCGGATCTGCGCGCCTTCGAGGAGTTCGTTCGCGCCGAGCCCCTGGTGCGGGAATGCTGGATGTTGTCGGGCGAGGTCGATTTCATCCTGAAATGCGTCGCGCCGGACATGGCGACGTTCCAGGATTTCGTGACGCACCTGACGGCGGCGCCGCATGTCCGCAACGTGCGGACGTCGCTGGTGCTGCACAATTCGAAATACGAGGCGGCGGTGCCGCTCGAGGTGAAGGGACGGAGGTAGGGCTTCACCTCTCCCCGTTCTTACGGGGAGAGGCGAAGACCAGCTGATGCTCCTCTCCGTCATTGCGAGCGCAGCGAGCAGTCCAGACCGTTTCCGCAGAAAGATTCTGGATCTGCTTCGCTGCGCTCGCAATGACGCGTGGCGAGGGCGTGAGTTCACCACAACCCGAGCACCACGCCGAAACAAAAAGGCCGCGCACTGCGCGGCCTTTTCGAAACGTCAGGGGACGCAGCGGCAAAAGCTTACCGCCACTCCACCTTGGTGATTTCATAGGCCTTGGCGCCGCCGGGCGTGTTGACCTCAACGGAGGCGCCCTTCTTCTTGCCGATCAGCGCGCGCGCGAGCGGCGAGGTGATGGAGATGCGGCCCTTCTTGGCGTCGGCCTCGACCTCGCCGACGATCTGCCAGACCGTTTTCTTCTCGGTGTCCTCGTCGACCAGCGTCACGGTGGCGCCGAACTTGATGGTGTCGCCGGAAAGTTTCGAGATGTCGATGATGTCGGCGCGCGCGAGCTTGTCCTCGAGCTCGGCGATGCGGCCCTCATTGTGGGACTGCTCTTCCTTCGCGGCATGGTATTCCGCGTTTTCCGACAGGTCTCCGTGCGAGCGCGCCTCGGCGATATGCTCGATGATCCGCGGACGGTCCACAGACTGGCGCTGCTTCAATTCTTCCCCGAGCGCGACAAAGCCGGCCTGGGTCATCGGAACCTTTTCCATCTCTTCTCTCGTCCTTCGGCCGGCGCGCCCCACTGACAGAAGGGCGCGGCAACCTTGATTCGTCGATATTTCCGGGGCCGAACACGCCGCCACCGGAACGTTATGTGGGTCTGGCGCCGGAACAGAACAACCACATGGCCGGACAGTTCCTCCGGCCATTGTAGCTTCATTGCCAACCACTTAGCGGCGGGCTCACCGCCGCTCGCGATCAGGTTTCCGAAAAGTAGCTCTGCAGGGTGCGAACCTCAAGGTCCCCGCCCAGATAGGCGCGGATGCCCTGCGCCGCGGCCACGGCCCCGGAAAGAGTGGTGTAATACGGCACTTTATGCAAGAGGGCGGCGCGACGCAGCGAACGGCTGTCCGCGAGAGCCTGCGGGCCTTCGGTGGTGTTGAGGACGAGCTGGACGTCGCCATTGGTGATGGCGTCGACGATGTGCGGCCGTCCCTCCAGCACCTTGTTCACCTTCTCCGCCGGGATGCCCTGGTCGGTCAGGAAGCGCGCCGTGCCCGAGGTCGCCAGCACCCTGAAGCCAAGCGAATGCAGCTGGCGCACGGCATCGGCGATACGGACCTTGTCGCTCTCGCGCACCGAGACGAACACTGTGCCCTTGCGCGGCACCCGCGTGCCGCCACCGAGCTGGCTCTTGGCGAATGCCACCGCGAAGGAGCGATCGATGCCCATGACCTCGCCGGTCGAGCGCATCTCGGGGCCGAGCACCGTGTCGACGCCGGGGAAGCGGGCGAACGGGAATACCGATTCCTTGACGCCGACATGCTTGAGATCGGCCCTCTTCAATTTGAAGTCGGCGAGTTTCTCGCCGGCCATGATCCGCGCCGCGATCTTGGCGACCGGCGTGCCGATCACCTTGGCAACGAACGGCACCGTGCGCGAGGCGCGCGGATTGACTTCGAGCACGTAGATCTCGCCGTCCTTGATCGCGTACTGCACGTTCATCAGGCCGACGACGTCGAGGCCGAGCGCGAGCTCGCGCGTCTGACGCTCCAGCTCCGCGATCATCTTGGTGTCGAGCGAGTGCGGCGGTAGCGAGCAGGCAGAGTCGCCGGAATGGATGCCGGCTTCCTCGATGTGCTCCATGATGCCGACGATGAAGGTGTCCTTGCCGTCCGAGAGGCAGTCGACGTCGACTTCGGTGGCATCGGTCAGATAGCGGTCGAACAGCAGCGGGTTCTTGCCGAGCACGGTGTTGATCTGCCCGGTCTTGTCGTTGGGGTAGCGCGCCTTGACGTCGGCGGGCACCAGCTCCGGCAGCGTGCCGAGCAGATAGTCGTTGAGCTGGTTCTCCTCGCGGATGATCTGCATCGCGCGGCCGCCGAGCACGTAGGACGGACGCACCACCAGCGGCAGGCCGAGATCGGCGGAGACGAGCCGCGCCTGCTCGACCGAATAGGCGATGCCGTTCTTCGGCTGCTTGAGGCGAAGCTTGTCCAGCACGCGCTTGAAGCGGTCGCGGTCTTCCGCGAGGTCGATCGCATCGGGCGAGGTGCCCAGGATCGGCACTTCGGCGGCTTCCAGCGCACGCGCGAGCTTCAGCGGGGTCTGGCCGCCGAACTGCACGATCACGCCGTGCAGCGTGCCGTTCGACCGCTCCTTCGCGATGATCTCCAGCACGTCCTCGGCGGTGAGTGGCTCGAAATAGAGCCGGTCGGCGGTGTCGTAGTCGGTCGACACGGTCTCCGGGTTGCAGTTGACCATGATGGATTCATAGCCGGCATCATGCAACGCGAAGCAGGCGTGGCAGCAGCAATAGTCGAACTCGATGCCCTGGCCGATGCGGTTGGGCCCGCCGCCGAGGATGATGACCTTCTTCTTGTCCGACGGCGTGCTCTCGTCGACGGTGCGGCCTGCAAATGGCGACTCGTAGGTCGAGTACATGTAGGCGGTGGGTGAAGCGAATTCAGCCGCGCAGGTGTCGATGCGCTTGTAGACCGGACGGACACCGAGCGCGTGGCGCTTCGCGGTGACCGCGGCCTCCGTCGTCTGCGCGAGCACCGCAAGTCGCGCGTCGGAGAAACCCATTGTCTTGAGCGTGCGCATGCCGAAAGCATTGCCGGGCAGGCCGTGCTTCCTGACCTTCTCCTCCATGTCGACGATGCCGCGCATCTCGCCGAGGAACCACGGATCGATCTTGCAGGAGTTGAAGATATCCTCGTTCGACCAGCCGAGCCGCATCGCCTGGGCGACCTGAAGGATGCGGTTCGGCGTCGGCGTGCCCAATGCGGCGCGGATCGCGTTCTTGTCGTCGTCGCGGCCGAGACCTTCGATCTCGATCTCGTCGAGGCCGGTGAGGCCGGTCTCCAGTCCGCGGAGCGCCTTCTGAAGGCTCTCCTGGAAGGTGCGGCCGATCGCCATGACTTCGCCGACCGACTTCATCGACGTCGTCAGCGTCGAGGAGGCACCGGGGAATTTCTCGAAGGCGAAACGCGGGATCTTGGTCACCACGTAATCGATCGTCGGCTCGAACGAGGCCGGCGTTGCGCCACCGGTGATGTCGTTGGCGATCTCGTCGAGCGTGTAGCCGATCGCGAGTTTTGCCGCGACCTTGGCGATCGGAAAGCCCGTGGCCTTCGACGCCAGCGCGGACGAACGCGATACCCGCGGGTTCATCTCGATCACGACCATGCGGCCGTCTTCCGGATTGACGCCGAACTGCACGTTGGAGCCGCCGGTCTCCACCCCGATCTCGCGCAGCACCGCGAGGGAGGCGTCGCGCATGATCTGGTATTCCTTGTCCGTCAGCGTCAGCGCCGGCGCCACCGTGATGGAGTCGCCGGTGTGCACGCCCATCGGATCGAAATTCTCGATCGAGCAGACGATGATGCAATTGTCGTTCTTGTCGCGCACCACCTCCATCTCGAACTCTTTCCAGCCGAGGACGGATTCCTCGATCAGGACTTCGTTGGTCGGGGACGCGTCAAGGCCGCGCTCGATGATGTCGAGGAACTCTTCCTTGTTGTAGGCGATGCCGCCGCCGGTGCCGCCCATGGTGAAGGAGGGACGGATGATCGCGGGCAGGCCGATCTCGGACAGCGCCATCATGGCCTGGCCGAATGCGTATTCCTGGTAGCGCTTGCGACGGTCGCTTTCGCCGAGGGTCCATTGGCGGTCGAGCTCCTCGAGCGCTGCGCCCGACAGCTTCTCGCGCTCGGCGTGGTATTTGTCGCGGAAGGACTTCTTCAGCTCGGACGCGTTGGCGAGCCGCGACTTCGGGGTCTCGAGCCCGATCTTGGTCATGGCCTCGCGGAAGAGCTGGCGATCCTCGGCCTTGTCGATCGCGTCGGCGGTCGCGCCGATCATCTCGACGTCGAATTTCTCGAGCGTGCCTTGCCGCCGCAGCGACAGAGCGCAGTTCAGTGCGGTCTGGCCGCCCATGGTCGGCAGCAGCGCGAAGCCGCCGGGAATGACGTGACGTTCCTTCTCGATGATCTTTGCGACGATCTCCGGGGTGATCGGCTCGATATAGGTCGCATCGGCCAATTCCGGATCGGTCATGATCGTGGCCGGGTTGGAATTGACGAGGACGATGCGATAGCCCTCTTCCTTCAGCGTCTTCACCGCTTGCGTGCCCGAATAGTCGAACTCGCAGGCCTGGCCGATCACGATGGGGCCGGCGCCGATGATCAGGATGGTCGAGATGTCGGTTCGTTTAGGCATCACCGCTCGCGGGCTGGAATTTGGGCACAAAAAAAGGGCGCGCTTGCCGCGCGTCCCTTGAGCGAGAGCGCGGGGGTCTCCCTCGCGCGCGGGTGGGTCTTAGACCAGTTTTCGGGGCGGCGAAACCCCGAAAAACGCCCATCAACCGGCAATTTTGACGGGTTTTGGCCGGGCCTGCCAGCCGCGGGCGAGGTGCACCAGAAGCGAGGCCGCAACGCTCGATCCGCCGATCCAGCCGAGGTCGGTCGGCGACAGGGTGGCCAGTACCGCTCCCCCTAAGGCCCCGCCGATGGCGAAGCCGAGATACATCGCGGAGGCATTGAGCGAGAGCGCGATCATCGAGGCCTGCGGCTCGATCCGGATGATGCTGGCGACCTGGGCCGGATAGAACGCCCAGCCCGAGATGCCCCACAGGAAGATCGCGCCCAGCACGGCGTAGTGCGCTTGCCCCGGCATCAATTTGAGGACCAGCGAATGCAGGATCAGCGCGCTCGCCATGCCGGCGAGCCCGAGCGCTGCGGTGGTCAGCGTGCCGAGCCGGTCCGCCAGCGCGCCGCCGAGCATGTTCCCGATCGCAGCCGCGCCGCCGAACACCAGCAGCGCCAGACTGATCTGCGGGGCAGCGAAGCCGAGTCCGCGCAGCGGGATCGCGAAATAGGTGAACACGGTGAAGCCGCCGAGCGCCCAGAGAGTGGTGATCAGAAGCGCGATCAGGACGTTGCCGTGCCGCGCCACGGCCAGCCGGTCACCGAGCGAAGCCGTGTTGCGCGGCAGGCCGCGAGGCAGACCGAGCAGCAGGCCGGCGAGCGCAACAGCGCCGATCACGGCGACCATGGCAAAAGTCGCGCGCCAGCCGAGCAGGCTGCCGACGAGATTGCCGAGCGGAACGCCGATGACAGTTGCGACCGTGAGCCCGGAGGTCACGAGCGCCACCGCGCGGCCGCGCCGTTCGGGCGAGGCGACGGCGACCGACACCGCTAGCGCCGTCGGCATGCAGAGCCCCGAGCCCAGCGCCATCAGCATCCGCGAGACCAGCAGCAGGGCGTAGTTGGACGACACCATCGCTGCGAGGTTTCCGGCGATGAAAGTCGCCAGCGCCAGGGCCAGCACGGTGCGGCGGTCGATGTTGTTCAGCGCCACCGCCAGGATCGGCGAGCCCACCGCATAGGTGAGGGCGTAGGCGGTGACCAATTGGCCCGCGGCCGCGACCGAAATCGATAGGTCGCCCGCAATCGCGGGCAAAAGTCCAGCAATCACAAACCCTTCGGTGCCGATCGCAAAGGCCCCCAGGGCCAGCCAGAAGACGCTCATCAGAAACAATCCATATGTTCAACGTTTATTGAACTATCGAACCAAGCGATCGCTCTGTCAATTGGTTCAAGAACTATTGAACATTGTGGTCGCATCGCTATGATTCCGGGATCATGAGCCGCACACCCCACCATCCCACCCGCGAGCAGATCGAGCTGCCGATGGTTCTGGATTGTCTGAGCGATCCGATCCGTCTGGCGATCGTCTACCAGCTCGCCCAGCAGGAACGTGTCAGCAGCGAACTCCGCTGCAGCGACTTCAGCGCGCTCAGCGGCAAGTCGAACCTCGCCTATCACTTCGCCAAGCTGCGCGACTGCGGCCTGATGCGGACCCGCGTGGCGGGCACCAACCGCTTCATGCGGCTGCGCCGCGAGGATCTGGAGGCGCGCTTCCCCGGCCTGCTCGATGCCGTGCTCAGCTCCGCAGCCAGGGATGCGGACAGGCTTCCGCTGCTGCCGGAGTGCGAATTGGTTGAGGTTGACCGACGGTGAGACGCTTGCGCGTGGGCTGCTGATACGGCGCGCGTTAGCCGTCAGTCCGTCTTCGCTTTCGCTTCGCTTCAGGTACGCCGGACACGCTTCGCCCCTGCGGGTTCAGCGCGGCTGCGCCACGCGTAGCCCTGCGGGCGAAACGTGGAGACCCGGCCTGGATTTGAACCAGGATGAAGAGCGTTGCACCGCCCTCGCGTAGACGCTTCCGCCACCGGGCCGGCGGGGACATTACTGATTGCAGTCCGACAAGCCACAACGACTAATTGTTATGCTTAACGAACCAGAGGTGGCCGCGCGATGAAGGTCATGCGCCAGCGATTGTGCCCGATATTGGCGTGCGCGCGCTGAACCGCGAAGCCGGCCGCCTTCAGCTTCGCGGTGATCTCGTCCTCGCTGTAGCGCTGCAGCCCGATCTTCGAGCGCAGCTGACGGTAATCCGACAACGCGGTGCTGATCAGCCCGATCAGCGCGTCTTTCAGGAAGCCGTGCCGCCAGCCGAAGCCGAGCAGCGCAATCACGTCCCTGAACATGCCGACATGCGGCTGAAGGATGTCGCCAAGCACCAGCTTGCCGGACGGAGTGAGCAATCGCCGGATATTGAGCAGCGCGGCATCGAGCTCCGCCGGTGTCATGTATTGCGCGACCGAGTTCATCACCACGAGGTCGATGGACTGGTCCTGCATCTTGCGGACATCGTCGAGCGAGCGGACGCGGATCTTGGTGTTGGGGGCAAACCGCGCGATCAGCCGGCCGCGCACGCCCGGCGCCGGTTCGGCCAGGATCAGCTTGCCGCAGGCGGCCGCGACCTGGTTCGCGGACAGCGCCTCGCCGCAGGCGTAATCGAGCACGGTCGCCCCGGGCGAAGTGATGTAGCCGATGATGTCCCGCGCGATGATCTGGAAGTGCAAGTCGCGATGCAGCTTGCTGACATAGATCGTATGCGTCGAGTCGTAATAATCGATCCAATCGTCCATGGTATCCGCAGGTCCCGGCCAAATGGTTCCTGTCAAGGAACCGGCGCTGCCCGCCTTGCGTTAGGGGTGCGACGGCGCGCCGTCAATGTCCGCGTCCTAACAGGAAGGTCTCCCGTGAGCAAAACCAGCAACAAGGTCTCGCCCGATCTCGACACCCCCACCGACCTGTCGCCCGACGGGGTCAAGAAGGTCTCGGAACAACTGAACGTGCTCCTGGCCGACGCGTTTGCACTGTATCTGAAGACCAAGAATTTCCACTGGCACATCAGCGGCCGGCACTTCCGGGACTATCACCTGCTGCTCGACGAGCAGTCGGACCAGATCTTCGCCACCACCGACCAGCTCGCCGAGCGAGTTCGCAAGATCGGCGGCACCACGCTGAAGTCGATTGGCCAGGTCGCAAAGCTCCAGACCATCAAGGACAACAACGAGGACTACGTCCCACCGCGCGAGATGCTGCGCGAGCTGATGCAGGACAACAAGCACGTTGCGGCCGCGATGCGCAAGGCACACGACGTCTGCGACGAGGCCGGTGACGTCGCTAGCGCCAGTATCCTCGAAGTCTTCATCGACGAGACCGAGCGGCGGACATGGTTCCTGTTCGAGGCGACCCGGCAGGAAGGCAGCAACGCGGCGTAAGTCAGCTGGCGAAGACAGGTCATGGCCATCTCGCGCCATAAGCCGGTCTGAGGAGGTTCGCCGGGACGACGGTGGAGTTTGTTGAATGAGCGCAGCTAACTCCGCCACAACCGCATCAACGCGCCATCCTTCCCAGTCACCGGATCAGCCGGTGGCATCGCCACTTTTGGAATCGTCTTCAACGCCTTCGCGTGGTTCTCCGGCGTTGCCCGCGTGATCTCCATCTTGCTGCCTGGCGGGTAGGCGCCGATGATGCAGAGATCATCGCTCGCCTTGATGCATTGGTGCCCGGTGCCGGCCGGCAGGATCGCGACATCGCCGGCCTTGATCTCCAGCTCCTGGCCATGATCGCCGCCGAAACGGACGCGCGCGCTGCCGCGCGCAACGCCGAGCACCTCATGCACCGTCGCGTGATAATGTAGATAGTCGTAGACGCCGTTGCGCCACGTCCCACCCCATTCGTTCTCCTCGAACAGGTTTTCGACGGTTTCTTCCGGCTGCTTCGGGTCGAGCTCGACCGCGCCCTGGTAGACCAGGAACGGAAGAATGTTGTTCGGCACGAGCCCGTCATCCTCGAAAACGATGGCGAGCGGCTCGGCCTTGTCGCGGACGACGGACATGGCTGTGCTCCTGCGCGAGGATAGCAGGGATCAACGAGCGGCATGAGACCGCGTTCCTCGACGAAGAAGCCCGGGGCGAGCCCGGGCTTTTGTCGTGAAGTCGTCGTGGAGAACGCGCCTTACGCGCTCTTCTTCTGCCGCATCAGATCGGCGAAGCGCTGGAACAGATAGTGCGAGTCGCGCGGGCCGGGCGAAGCCTCGGGGTGGTACTGCACCGAGAACACCGGCTTGCCGTCGAGCTGGATGCCGCAATTGGATCCGTCGAACAGGGAGATGTGGGTCTGCGTCGCGCCCTTCGGCAAGGTCTTTTCGTCCACGGCGAAGCCGTGGTTCATCGAGGTGATCTCGACCTTGCCGGTGGTCTCGTCCTTGACCGGGTGATTGGCGCCGTGATGGCCCTGATGCATCTTCTTGGTTCTGGCGCCGACGGCAAGGCCCAGCATCTGGTGGCCGAGGCAGATCCCGAAGGTCGGTGTGCCCGACTTGATGACGTCCTGGATCACAGGCACCGCGTACTTGCCGGTCGCGGCGGGGTCGCCCGGGCCGTTGGACAGGAACACGCCGTCGGGCTTCATCGCCAGGATGTCTTCGGACGAGGTCGTCGCCGGCACCACCGTCACCTTGCAGCCGACGCCGGCGAGCAGGCGCAAGATGTTGCGCTTGATGCCGTAGTCGATGGCGACGACGTTGAACTCGGGCTTCTCCTGCCGGCCAAAGCCCTTGTCCCAGGCCCACGGCGTCTCGTCCCAGGTGAAGCGCTGGCCGTTCGTGACCATCGGCACGAGGTCCATGCCCTCGAGACCGGGCCATTCGCGCGCTTCTTCCTTGAGGCCGTGCAGGTCGAACTCGCCGGTCTTGGAATGCGCGATCACGGCATTGGGCATGCCCTTGCTGCGGATCAGCGCGGTCAGGGCGCGGGTGTCGATGCCCGAGAGGCCGATGATGCCGCGCGCCTTCAGCCACTGGTCGAGATGCTTGGTGGCGCGGTAGTTCGAGGGATCGGTGATCGCGGTGCGCAGGATCACGCCGCGGGCGCCGGGCGTTGCGGCCATGTTCACCGTCTCGATGTCTTCCTCGTTGGTACCGACATTGCCGATATGCGGGAAGGTGAAGGTGATGAGCTGGCCGGCGTAGGAGGGATCGGTGAGGATCTCCTCATAGCCGGTCATCGCGGTGTTGAAGCAGACTTCGCCGACGGCATGCCCTTCGGCGCCGAGACCAAAGCCCTCCAGCACCGTGCCATCGGCAAGCACGAGGAGCCCGGTCGGTTTGTGGTCCGGCCAAGCGGGATCGTTGTCATGTTGTGTCATGAGCCCGCTTCATAAGCCCCCCGCCTGCGCCCGTCAAAGCGGGAGAGGGCCGATTCACATGCGTTTTTGCATATTTGGCAGCCCGCGTCAGGCACTTGGGTCGGAACTGGCAATTTTGAGCCGTTTCGGGCCCTGGCGAGGAAACAATGCACCAGCGCCGGCTCCGGTATGGCCTCTTGGCTGCGAACGGCTTAGACCATGCGAAATCGAACGAGAAGGACCCCCCGACCATGCTGCGCGACGACATCAACAATGCGGTCAAGGAGGCCATGAAGGCCAAGGACGAGCGCAAGCTGTCCACGCTGCGCATGGTCAACTCGACCATCAAGAACGCCGACATCGACGCGCGGGGGCAGGGCAAGCCGCCGCTGTCGGATGCCGATTTGCTCGCCGTGCTGCAGAAGATGATCAAGCAGCGCCAGGAAGCGGTCGAACTCTACGACAAGGGCGGCCGCGCCGAACTCGCCAAGCAGGAGCGCGAGGAGATCGAGGTGATCTCGGCGTATCTGCCGAAGCAGATGTCCGAGGACGAGGTGAAGAAGGCGATCGCGGATGCGATCACTGAAACCGGCGCGAGCAGCATGAAAGACATGGGCAAGGTGATCGCCGTGCTACGCGCGAAATACGCGGGCCAGATGGACTTCGGCAAGGCGAGCGGCCTGGTCAAGGCCGCGCTGTCGGGCTAGCTCGTCTTAGCCTCTCCCCTTGCGTGAGAGGTGGGTCGCCGCGTAGCGGCGAGACGGGTGAGGGGTCTCTCTCCGCGCGCGAGCCTCTCACAATGAGCAAGCGGACAGAGACCCCTCATCCAGCGCTTCGCGCCACCTTCTCCCACGAGGGGAGAAGGGGCATCTTTGATGCGGCATCAGTTCGGTCTACTCTCTCCATAAGAAAATAGGGAGGCACCATGACCGCCGGGATCAAACCGTTCCGCATCGCCATCGGCGACGACATCCTCGCCGACCTCCAATCGCGCCTCGCGCGCACGCGCTGGCCGGAGTCGGAGCTGGTGGACGACTGGAGCCAGGGCGCGCCGCTGAAGTGGATCCAGGAGATCTGCAGCTACTGGGCTGATGGTTACGACTGGCGCGCCCGCGAAGCAAAGCTCAATCGCTTCGATCAGTTCACCACCGAGATCGACGGGCTCGACATCCACTTCATCCACGTGCGTTCGAAGGAAGCAAACGCGCTGCCGCTGATCATCACCCATGGCTGGCCCGGCTCGATCGTGGAATTCCAGAAGGTGATCGCGCCGCTCACCGATCCTGCCGCGCATGGCGGCAGTCCCGCCGATGCCTTTCACGTGATCTGCCCCTCGCTGCCGGGCTTCGGCTTCTCCGCCAAGCCGAAGACCACCGGCTGGGGCGTCGACCGCATCGCGGCGACCTGGGCGAAGCTGATGGACCGGCTGGGCTACGCCCGTTACGGCGCGCAAGGCGGCGACTGGGGCTCGGCGGTGACGACCTCGCTCGGCGCGCAGGATGCCGAGCACTGCTCCGGCATCCACATCACGCTCGCCTTCAACGCGGCGCCGAAGGTCGAGGGCGAGCCGACGGCGGAGGAGAAGCGCGCGCTTGCCGGCCTCAAGCACTATGTCGATCTCGACTCCGGCTACTCCAAGCAGCAATCGACGCGCCCGCAAACGCTCGGCTATGGCCTGACGGATTCGCCGAGCGGACAGGCGGCCTGGATTTTGGAAAAATTCTGGGCCTGGACCGATTGCAACGGTCATCCCGAAAACATCTTCACGAGGGACGAGTTGCTCGACAACGTCATGCTGTACTGGGCGACCGAGACGGCGACCTCGTCGGCGCGACTCTATTGGGAGAGTTTTGGCAAGCGCCGAACGACGCCGGGAGTGAAGGTGCCGACTGGCGTCGCGGTGTTCCCCAAGGAGATCATCACGCCGGTGCGGCGCTGGATGGAGCCGAACTTCCACAACATCACGCATTGGAGCGAGATGGAGAAGGGCGGCCATTTCGCCGCCTTCGAGCAGCCGGAACTGTTCGTGCGCGATGTCAGGAAGTTCTTCGCGACGGTGCGGTGAACCTGTGCAATAACAACAAGAGACCGGGAAGACGACCAAGCCGATGCTCACCGAAGCCAAGACCTACGACGAGCTCTATCGCAACTTCCGCTGGGACATCCCTGCGCGCTTCAACATCGCGGAGGCGTGCTGCGACCGCCATGCTGACGGCACCGGCCGTCTCGCACTGATCTATGTCGACGAGAACGGCGTCACCACGCGCACGTCCTTCGACGAGGTCGCGGACATGTCGCGCCGCTTCGCCAATGTATTGCAGGCGGACGGGCTTGTCCGCGGCGATCGCGTCGCGGTGTTCCTGTCGCAGTCGCTGGAATTGCCGATTGCGCACATGGCGGCGTTCCGCTCCGGGCTGATCTCGATCCCGCTGTTCGCGCTGTTCGGCGAGGATGCACTGGAATTCCGCCTGTCGAATTCGCAGGCAAGAGCCATCGTCACCGATGAGGCTGGCTGGGAGAAGCTGACGAAGATCCGCGATCGGCTGCCCTACCTGCAGGATATCTATGTCACGAGCGGCGCCGTCCACGCCGGCGCAAAGCCGTTCTGGTCAGCGATCGAAACCGCGGCCGAGGATTTTGCAAACGTCGACACCTCGGCCGATGATCCCGCGCTGATCATCTACACCTCGGGCACGACGGGCAATCCGAAGGGCGCACTGCATGCGCATCGAGTCGTGCTCGGCCATCTGCCGAATGTGGAGATGTGTCACAACTTCCTGCCGCGGCCCGGAGACCTGATGTGGACGCCGGCCGACTGGGCCTGGATCGGCGGTCTCGTCAACGGCCTGCTGGCGTTCTGGTATCACGGCATCCCGCTGGTCGGTCATCGCGCGCGAAAATTCGAGCCGCAGGCGGCCATGCAGATGATGGCCGATCTGTCCGTGCGCAACGTTTTCCTGCCGCCGACCGCGCTGAAGCTGATGCGGCAGGCCAGCGTGAAGCATCCCGGCGTCAGGCTGCGCAGCATTTTTACGGGCGGCGAATCGCTGGGCGGTGAACTCCTGGGATGGGTGCGCGAGACCTTTGGCATCGACGCGCATGAGGTGTTCGGCCAGACCGAGTGCAATCTCGTGGTCGGCAGCAACTCAAATCTTTTTCCGATCCGGCCGGGTTCGATGGGCAAGGCGACGCCGGGCTTCGACGTCCGCATCGTCAACGACAAGGGCGAGGAACTGCCGCGCGGTCAGCGCGGCATCATCGGCGTGCGCCAGCCATGCCCCGTCACAATGCTCGAATACTGGCGCAATCCGGAGGCGACGGCGAAGAAATATGCCGGCGAGTTTCTGCTCACCGGCGATCTCGGCGTGCAGGACGGGGATGGCTATTTCTGGTATGTCAGCCGCGAGGACGACGTCATCACCACCGCCGGCTATCGCGTCGGCCCCGCCGAGATCGAGCACACGCTGATGAAGCATCCGTCGGTGGCGATGGCCGCCGTGGTCGGCATCCCCGATCCAATCCGTACCGAATCGATCAAGGCCTGGATCGTGCTGCGTCCGGGCTTCGCCGGCAGCGACGCGCTCGCGCGCGAGATCCAGGAGTTCGTGAAGGTGCAGCTCGCCGCGCACGAATATCCGCGCTATGTGGAATTCGCCGAGACGCTGCCGATGACGGCGACGGGGAAGGTGCTGCGGCGCGAGCTGCGGGCGAGGGGTTAGGCTTTTCCTTGTCGAAGACCTCTCAAGCCGCGGGGCGCTGGAGCTCATGTACTCCGGCTGGCGCAGGATGACGCTGGAGGCCGACGATTATCTCGCGTTCCAGCTCGCGTTCTCGTCCTGATTCATCGCGACGGCGTCGAGAGCGCCGCCCGCAGCATCGCGGCGAGATCCTTGCGCCGGAACGGTTTTCTCAGGATGCGCGCGTCGCCGACGCCGTCGGGCGTCTTGACCGGATCCTGGGTGTAGCCGGAAGTGAAGAGCACCTTGAGCCCGGGCCGCAGCGCCGTTGCTTGCCGCGCAAGCTCCGGCCCGAACATGCCGCCGGGCATCACGACGTCGGTGAACAGCAAATGGATGTCGCCGCGCTGGCGCAACAAGTCCAGCGCCGCGGGACCGTTCGACCGCGCGATGACGCGGTAGCCGAGTGCCTTCAGCTCGTTCTCGACATAGGCGCGCACCATGTCGTCGTCCTCGACGACGAGAATAGTCTCGCTGCCATCGGGTGCCGCGATGTGCTCTGCCGGTAGTGCAGCCTCGGCCGGCGGTGTCGCAAGACGGGGAAAGAACAACCTGACGGCGCTGCCGTGTCCCGGCTCGGACTGCATCTGCACCAGGCCGCCGGACTGTCGCACGAAACCATAGACCATGCTGAGGCCAAGCCCGGTCCCCTTGCCGACCTCCTTGGTGGTGAAGAACGGCTCGAAGGCGCGGCTCGCCACCTCGGCGCTCATGCCGGTGCCGGTGTCGGTCACGGCCACCATGACGTAGTCGCCCGGCCGCGGCTCGCCGTTGACGTCGAGGTCGGACTCGCCGAGCGAGATGTTGCGCGCCTCGACCGTGAGCTTGCCGCCGTCGGGCAAGGCGTCGCGTGCGTTGAGCACAAGGTTGAGCAGCGCGGTCGCCAGCTGGCCGGGATCGACGCTGGTCATCCACAGATCCGCATCGAGCGCGAAGGTGCACTCGACGTGCTCGCCCAGCGATCTGCGCAGCAACGGCTGCATCTCCAGCAGCTTGCCGGCAATGTCGATGTCGCGCGGCCTCAAGGGCTGCTTGCGCGCGAATGCGAGCAGGCTCCGCGTCAGGTCGGAGCCGCGCTCGGCGGCGGTGGCGATGTCGCCGGCGATGCGGCGCAATTCCTTGTTGCCCGCCAGCTGATCGGCAAGATGCTCCGAATTGCCGAGAATGACGGTGAGGAGATTGTTGAAATCGTGCGCCACGCCGCCGGTGAGCTGGCCCATGGCTTCCATCTTCTGCGATTGGCTGAGCTTCTGGTTGAGATCGGCGATGGCGGCGCGTTGCTGCTGCAGCGACACGGCGGTGTCGTTGAGCAGGGTCATCAGTCCGCCGAGCTCGCCGCCCGGATGGGGCGGCGGAATGCGCGCGCTGAGATCGCCGCGCCCGAGCTTCTTCGCCATCGTCGCGAGCCGCCCGACCTGGCGCCCCACGCTCACGGTCGCAAGGATCCAGACCGCCGCCAGCAGCAGCAGCGAGGCCACGGTGAGGATCGCCAGGTCCTCGTAGAGCCGGCGGTTCGCGGCCGCAACCAGCCCGTCCTTGGACCGTCCGACCAGAATGTAGAGACCGGCATCCCGGGTCGCCGGCGAGCGGGCGGCGACACTCCAGACATGGGTGCGGCCCGCGCCATCGGTCACCTCATGAAAGGGCTCCCGGTCGGGCGCTGCCGCGAAGCGGAACAGTTCGGAACCCGCGATCGACCCGCCGACGGGCACGGACCAGCCGGCTCCGGAGGGCGCGACCAAAACCGTGCCCTTGCCGTCGACCAGCAGGACGTCCTTCTCGGCGAGCAGGCGCTTGTGGTGAAACTCCGCGAATTTGCGCAGGTTGAACGAAGCCAGCAGGATCAGCTTGAGCGCGCCGGCGTCCGTCCGCACCGGATAAGCGATCTGGAGCACCGACATCCCGGTCAGCCGGCCAAACACCGGCTCGAGCACCACGCCGCGCGAGACCAGCGCCTGCTTGAAATAGGCGCGATCCCGGAGATCGAGGCTGCGGTTGGTCCGCAGCGAGTCGCAGAACAGGCTGCCGTCGGGGTCGATGGTCAATATTCCGGTGAACTGCGGGTATTCCTCGCGCACTTCCGACAGGAACGCCGAGCAGGCCGCCTTGTCGCGGGTGTCGAGGTCGCGGGCGCGGGCGAGACCATAGTGCAGCTGCGTGGTGCCCTGGATCTTCTCGTCCAGGTCACTTGCAATCTCGTCGGCTGCCGCCGCCAGATTCGTCAGGGCGGCGTTGATGTCGCTGCTGCGGTTCTGCATGAAGCGCAGGCCGACGAGGCCCGCCGGCACCAGCATGGCCGCGATGACGAGGATCAGTAGCCGGGTACGCAAGCTCATCGGTCGAATGATCCGCTCTGGTCCATCGCATGTAAGGGGCGGAGGTACAATTTGCGGCACCGCCCTCCGGTCCGTCCATAGGCATCGTGCCGAAAAGCGGGGAAAGATTTTGGCGCACACGCTTGGCGGGTGGGAGGAGGAGGCGTTGCCGGCTCACTGCGATACCGTCGTTTCCGTCATCAACTGGCGCGTGCGCGCGGTGCGGGAGGGCGCTAATATCGATGTCGCGTGCGACGAAGATCGCGCCGGCAGATGAGGAGGCAGCTGATGTCCATCTCGGGCAAGGTCGATCCGGTGGTGCGCCCCGTCGTGGCGACCGACATCGCCGAGGCGCTGGTCGAGGGTCTGCGCGACTTCCAGGCGCTGCCGCTCTACGGGCTTTGCTTCGGCGCGCTCTATGCCGCTGGCGGCATCGCCATCATGCTCTGCCTCACCGCCTTCGGCATGGTCTATCTGGTCTATCCCCTGGCCGCTGGCTTCGCGCTGATCGGCCCGTTCGTGGCGATCGGCCTCTATGAAGTCAGCCGCCGCCGCGAGCGCGGCGAGCCGGTGTCGTTCGGCGCGATCTGGTCGGCGATCCGCTCGCGCAGCGAAATCGGCTGGATGGCGTTCGTTACGCTGTTCATGTTCGTGATCTGGATGTACCAGGTGCGGCTCCTGATCGCGCTGCTGCTCGGCCTGCATGCCTCGTTCTCGAGCCTGCAGGAATTCGTGACGGTGGTGCTGACCACCAACGAGGGCCTGCTGTTCCTCGCCATCGGCAACGCGGTCGGCGCCGTGCTATCGGTGATCCTGTTTTCGCTGACCGTGGTGTCGTTTCCGCTGCTGCTCGATCGCGAGGTCGATTTCGTCACGGCCATGGTGACGAGCGTGCGTGCGGTGGTGACGAGCCCGCTGCCGATGATCGGCTGGGCCGCGGTGATCGTGATGCTGCTGATCGTTTCTGCGCTGCCGTACTTTCTCGGGCTGATCGTGACGCTGCCCGTGCTCGGGCACGCGACGTGGCATCTGTATCGGCGGCTCGTGGTGCCGGTGCCGTAGTCTCCGCTGCCCTTCTTCCTTCTCCCCTTGTGGGAGAACGTGGCGCGAAGCGCCGGACGAGGGGTTGCTTCAGCGGATTCTACTGCAAGAAATCTTGGCGGAGACATACCCCTCACCCGTCTCGCCGCTTCACGGCGAGCCACCCTCTCCCACAGGGAGAGGGCCTCGCGCAACTTGTATTCTCTCCTACGGCGTCTTGATCCCCATCGCCTTCAGCGCATCGAGCATCCGCTTCGGCGGGCCCATTTTCACCGCCAGCGGCTTGCCGGTCTCGAGCACGCTCTTGAGGCTGGACAGGATCGCCGGCCAACCCTGGCGTCCACCTTCGAGGATATCGTCGCTGAGCGACCGGTCATGGCCTTCGCTCATGGTGAGACGAACCGCATCGCCAACCTGCTCGATCTCGTAAGTCACCAGCGTCGGGCCAAGCTTCTCGATCAGCTCCGGCCAGTTGACGTTGAAGGTGACGGAGAGCTTTCGCGGCGGATCGTAGGCGAGAACCTCGCCGCTGATGTGCAGCGCGCCATCCGGCGTGCGCACGATGAACGCGCCGCCAAGGCGCGGCTCGACCTCCACGGCGTTGCCGAAGAAATACTGCTTGCTGAACTCGGCCGAGGTCAGCGCGTCCCACACCTTCTCCGGCGTCGAGGCGATGTAGATGGTGTAGACCGTGAGCGGCTTGAATTGATCGAGGTTCATTTTGCATCGAATCCCTTGTTCAGCGCTGCGCGCGGAATGCCGAGCAGCTTGCCGGTCTCGAGCAGGCTCTTAAGCTGGGACAGGATCGCCGGCCAGCCGTTGGAGACGGCGCCGAGATATTTGCCGCCCTCGACGAAGCCGTCATGCAACACGGTCAAACGCACGAGCGGGCCGAACGGCTCGATGGTGAAGACGACACGCGAGATCGGCTCTCCGCGCAGTTCCTCGAACTTGTGGTGCTTGAAGCTGTAGGACAGCCGCCGCGGCGGATCGGCCTCCAAAATCTCGCCGGAATCGGTAACCTCGCCGTCGAGCAGGAGCGCGAAGGGCGAGCCGACCTTCCAGTCTGATTCCACCTCGGCGCCGAACCAGTATTGCCTGGTGAACGCGCTCGACGTCAGCGCCTCCCACAGTTTCTCCGGCGTGGTCTCGATATAGCTCACATAGACGAATTGCGGCTTACTCATCGCGCTTCTCCAACTGGCGTTTCAACTCGCTGAGGGCCACGAGCTTGTCGCGCTCGAACTTCCTGATCCAGCGTTCGCCGATCTGATGGATCGGCACCGGATTGAGATAGTGAAGCTTCTCGCGGCCATGCCTGATGGTCGTGACCAGATTGGCCTCTTCGAGAATGACAAGGTGCTTTGTGACGGCCTGCCGCGTCATCGCGAGGCCCTCGCAGAGTTCGTTCAGCGTCTGGCCGTTCCTGGCGTGAAGCCTGTCCAGCAGCGACCGTCTCGATGCGTCTGCCAGCGCTTTGAAGACTTCATCCATGATAGTGATCATAGGCAACCAAATGGTTGCATGTCAAGATGGTGTCTTTGGGCCGCAGGATTGACCGTGTTAGCCTTTCATCTCAGCCAACGCAGATTGGTTCCGGGAGGACATCGATGTTCCGTTGTGTCTTGACTGCCGCAGGCCTTGTCCTTTTCGTCCACAGCACATTTGTCTACGCCCAGAAGCAGACGATCGGCGCGCCGCCGGAGGCTTCCAACATGAAGCTGGTCGGCGCGAACGACCTCCAGGTGCGCAGCGCCTATCAGCCGACCATCCATCATCAGGGCGACCGCTGGATCGCCTATATCGGCCATCACGGCGGCACCGACGATGTGCCCGCTCCCGTCAATCCGATGACGGGGCAGGCGGAGCCGAACGGAACCTCGATCGTCGACGTCACCGATCCCGCGCGTCCAAAGTATCTGCGTCATCTGCCGGGGCAGGAGGGCAAGTATGAATCCGGCGGCGCGCAGATGGTGCGGGTCTGCGACGGCAAGTCGTTGCCGAAGGGCGATCCCAGCGCGGTCTACATGCTGCGCACCTTCGGCAGCGAGGCGCATGAGATCTGGAACGTCACTGATCCCGCCAGTCCCGTGCTCATCGCGCGCATCGCTGGCCTGAAGGACACGCACAAGAGCTGGTGGGAATGCGACACCGGCATCGCCTTCCTCGTCTCAGGCGCGCCGGACTGGCGCACGCGGCGGATGACGCAGGTCTATGATCTCTCCGATCCCGCCCATCCGCAGAAGATCCGCGACTTCGGTCTGCCAGGTCAGGAGCCGGGTTCGGCCGGCGCGGTGCCGACCGAATTGCACGGCCCGATCTCGACCGGGCCCGACGGCAACCGGGTCTATTTCGGCTACGGCACCAACAAGGGCGGCATCCTGCAGATCGTCGACCGCGAGAAGCTCCTGACGGGGCCCAAGGAGCCGACAGCGGACAATCTGCGCTTTCCCGAGATTGCGCGCATGCCGATGTCGGCCTTCAACGGCGCGCACACGACGTTTCCGATGCTGGACATGCCCGTTGCGGAGTTTGCCGAGGACAAGGACGGCAAGACGCGCGACATCGTCATGATCGTGGACGAGGCGATCCTCAACGAATGCGGCGAGGCGCGGCAGATGGTGTGGTTCGCGGATGTCACCACGGAGACCCGGCCGATGATGATCTCGAGCTACACCGTGCCGGAGGCGAGCGGGCAGTTCTGCCAGCGTGGCGGCCGTTTCGGCTCTCATTCCTCGAACGAGAGCATGGCGCCGGTCTATTACAAGAAGATGGCATTCATCGCCTTCTTCAACGCCGGGGTTCGCGCGCTCGATATCCGCGATCCCTATCACCCGAGGGAGGTCGGCTATTTCATCCCGGCGATCACCGCGGCGACTGACAAGCGCTGCATTCCCGTCGAAGGCGGTGAGCGCTGCAAGGTCGCGATCCAGACCAACAATGTCGAGACGGATGATCGCGGCTACATCTACATCGTCGACCGGGCCAATACCGGCCTGCATATCCTCGAGCTGACCGGGCCAGCGCGCGCCGTCGCCGGCCTGCCGAGGAACTGACGATGCGGCGCGCGATGATCATCGCGGCCGCGGCGATCGCTCTCGGTGCGGTTGCGGGCGTGCATGCCGATGGGACCGAGCGCGGCGGCCGATGGCAGGAGATCGCGTGGCCGTTTCCCCGCGATGGCTGGCCCGCGGGCCGCGCGTTCCGCTGTACCGCGGGCGGATGCGATGGCGACGAGCTCTATGTCCGCGCCAAGCGCGGCTTCTGCAATTGCGATATCGGCATTGCCGATGACGAGGAGGTCGACCGCGTCACCGACATCGACCTGATCAGTCCGAGCTTTGCCCCCGTCGCACCTGGTCACGCCGTGGGCATAGCCGCCATGGCGGGCCGCATCAGGCACTACGAGCTCGACATGCCCGGCGGCGCCCGCCACGCCGCCGCCGGCCTCGCGCTGTCGCGCCGCTGCGATCTGCTCGTCGCAGTAGCGCAAGGCGCGGGCGAGGCGAACGCCGTGCAGAGCGCGGCGCTGGAGCTTCTGGAGACGCAGGAGATGAAGCGATGGATGGCAGCGGCGCTGGACGGAAGGTGAGGCGCTGCTCTTCCGGGTGAGGGGGAGCATCCGCGAATTCAATTGGTTGATCTTACGTCAGCTTTCCCCACCCCGTCATTGCGAGCGAAGCGAAGCAATCCAGAATCTTTCTGCGGAGGGACTCTGGATTGCTTTGCTTCGCTCGCAATGACGGGGGAGCGGACAGTGTCGATCCCTCTGCCCTCGCCTTCGCGGAGGCAGCCCCTCACCCCGGTCCTCTCAGCGCGAGCCGAACTCGTCGCGGCCCCGTAAGAACGGGGAGAGGGAGAAGAGCTTCCGTTCCCGCCCATCCCATGCATTAATACTTCAAATCCGCCGCCAGCCGAGTCCCGCCCATGATGTCCATGCAAGCCTACCTCGCCTTCGTCGCCGCGTGCATTGCGCTGGCGTTGCTGCCCGGTCCGATCGTGACCCTCGTCATCGCCAACGGGCTGCGTCATGGCACGCGTGCGGCGCTCACGAACGTGGCCGGCGCGCAAGCGGGTCTCGCCATCGTCATCGGCATCGTCGCGATCGGCCTGACCTCGCTGATGGCGACCATGGGCTACTGGTTCGACTGGGTACGCTTTGCAGGTGCCGCCTATCTGGTCTGGCTCGGCATCAGGCTGATCTGGGCGCCGGTCGAGGGCGTCGATGTCGACGCACCGCCTCCGCCGCCGCGCGGCGGGTTTTTCCTGCAAGGTTTCCTGGTGCTGCTGTCGAACCCGAAGGTGCTGGTGTTCTTCGGTGCCTTCATCCCGCAGTTCATGGACATGAGTCAGCCGCACTTTCCGCAAGTCGCGCTGCTCGGCGCGACCTTCATGGTCACCGCCGTGATGACGGACGCGCTCTACGCCATCGCAGCGGGTCGCGCCCGGAAATTCTTCTCGGCCCGCCGCACGCGGTTGATGTCGCGCATCTCCGGCGGCTTCATGATCGGCGGCGGCATCTGGCTGGCGCTGACCAGGGCCAAATGAACCCTCTCCGGCAAGCGGGGGAGGGAGCGCACGGTCGGCTTGGCTGGCTACGCCAACCTCTCCGCCCGCAGCTCCACCTCGATTTCCGCAAAGAGCCCTGCCAGCCGCTCCGCCCATTGCTGCTGGCCGGACTGGTCCGCGATCAGATCCTGGCGGATCTCGATGCCGGTGTTGACGAGGCCGCGGGCTTCGCCGTGCACGGGGATGGTGTAGTCGGTGACGTCGCTCACCGCATAGGGCTCGTTGTCACCGACGACGAGATCGCTCTCGCGGCGAAGATGCTTCAGCAGCAGCCGCGGCAGCACGGTGTCGCGATTGTACAGTGCGCCGATGTGCCAGGGCCGCGCGACGCCGGCATAGACGGGCGTGAAGCTGTGCAGCGACACCAGCACGGTCGGGCGCTTGTCGTGCAGGCGCCGGCCGATCGTCGTGTCGATGCGATGGTGATAGGGCTCGAAGATCTCGCGCCGCCGCGCCGTGCGCTCGGCATCGGAGATGGCCTCGTTGCGGGGGATCGTGGTTGCCTCCGATATCACGGGGATCGAGCTCGCAGCGCCGGGCGGACGGTTACAGTCGATCACGAGCCGCGAATAGCGCTGCGCGATCAGGTGCGCATCGAGCATCCTGGCGAGGCGCTCGGCGACGCCGGCGATGCCGATGTCCCAGCCGATGTGCCTGACGAGCTCGCTCTCGGGAATGCCGAGATCGCCGAGCGCGCGCGGCAATGCGCGTCCGTAGTGATCCGCGGTGAGCAGGAAGGGCGATGTGCCTTCTGCATTCACCTCATGCACTGACGGAATGTCACTCTCGCCGAGCAGTTGATCGGTCGTGCCGGCTGTGTCTAAAGCCATCCTGATTGCCTATGGAAGATGCAGTCACCCCGAAAATTGGGCAGGAATCGGTATAGATTGGCCTACCCAAAATCACCATGATGGTCGGACGATGCCGCTGCTGACGATTCATCACAAGACCGAATATCGCTACAACCGCCCGGTGGCGTTCGGCGAACACCGCATCATGCTGCGTCCGCGCGACGGGCATGATTTGCGCGTGCTCGACTCGAGGCTCGAGATCTCGCCCGAGCCGATGTCGCTGCGCTGGATCCACGATGTGTTTGGCAACTCGGTCGCGATCGCCAGTTTCGACGAGCGCGCGGATCATCTGACCTTCGACTGGCACGTCACAGTCGAGCACAATCCGGTCGACGAGTTCGCGTTGACCGCGGACGATGCCGCCTATTTTTATCCGTTCGTCTATGACGACGAGGAGTTCGCCGATCTCGTCCAGTACATCACGCCGCAATATGCCGATCCCGACGGGGAGATCGGAGAATGGGCGCGCGGCTTCCTCGACGAGGAGGCCCCGACGCCGACCTTCAAGATCCTGAGCGGCATGACGCACGCGATCGGCGAGCAGTTCAGGTACCGCAAGCGTCACGAGCCCGGCACGCAGCATCCGCTCGACACCTTGCAGTCGGGCACGGGAACCTGCCGGGACTATGCGCTGTTCATGATCGAGGCGCTGCGCCAGCTCGGCATCGCCGCGCGCTTCGTCTCCGGCTACATCTTCGTGCCAGAGGACATCGCGGAACGCCATGTCGGCGGCGGCTCGACCCATGCCTGGGTGCAGGTCTATCTGCCGAGCGCAGGGTGGATCGAGTTCGATCCGACCAACGGTATCGTCGGCACCCGAGACCTCATCCGCGTCGCGGTCGCCCGCGACCCGCGCCAGGCGATCCCGCTGCACGGCGTCTATATCGGCTCCGAGGACGCCTTCGACGAGATGGAAGTGAACATCAAGGTGGTCTCCGACGACCAAGACAGCGACGAAAAGATGGACGCAGAGGTTCCGTGATGGAGATCAAGGTCGGCTTCGAGATCACCTACGCGGCGCTGCAGCCGACACCGATGGTGATCATGCTGAACATGCACCCCTCGCGACAGGCCGACATCATCGGCCGGGAGACGGTGGTTGCCGAGCCCGACGCTCCCATCCGCTTCTATCACGACGGCTTCGGCAATGTGTGCGGCCGCCTCATGGCGCCGGCCGGCGGCGTGACGCTGAAAGGTAGCGCGCTGGTGCGCGACAGCGGCCTGCCCGACGAGGTGATGCCGGATGCACAGCAGATCCCGATCGAGGAGCTGCCGAACGAACTGCTGCTCTATCTGATGCCGAGCCGCTATTGCGAGACGGACAAGCTCACCGACATCGCCTGGTCGCTGTTCGGCAAGACCGAGCCGGGCTGGCAGCGCGTCTCTGCCATCACCGCGTTCGTGCATCGGCATGTCACCTTCGGGTACGAGCACGCCCATCACATGAAGTCGGCGCACGACGTCTACGAGCAGAAGACCGGCGTCTGCCGCGACTTCGCGCATCTGGCCGTCGCGCTCTGCCGCTGCATGGGCATCCCCGCGCGCTACTGCACCGGCTACATGGGCGATATCGGCATCCCGCCCGAACCGTTCCCGATGGATTTCTCCGGCTGGTTTCAGGTCTGGCTCTCGGGCCGATGGTTCACTTTCGACGCCCGCCACAACACCCCCCGCATCGGCCGCATCCTGATGGCCACGGGGCGGGACGCCGCCGATGTCGCGCTGTCGACGAGCTTTGGCCGGATGGAGCTGAGGAAGTTCGAAGTGGTGAGCGAGGAGGTAGTCGGCGCGGCTGTGGCGACGGCGGGGTGAGGGGTGCTCCAATCCGTCATTGCGAGCGAAGCAATCCAGTCCGTTTCCGCAACGACGGTCTGAATTGCTTCCTCGCAAGAGCTCCTCGCAATGACGGTGGCGGGCACGATGCTTCCCCAACGTATAGCGCTGTCATTCCATCTCATGGCCGGCTATAGACCCCGTCATGACCTCCAACCGCCTGTTCGTCTACGGCACCCTGATGCGCGACTTCGACCATCCGATGGCGCGGCTGCTTGCGCAGCACGCGGACTTCATCGGCGAGGCAACCTGCCGTGGCAAGCTGTTCCTCATCAAGCATTATCCGGGATTGCTGCGCTCGGACGCGTCCTCCGACCTCGTCCATGGCGAGCTCTTCCAGCTGCGCGTAGCCGACGAGCTGCTGCGCGAGCTCGACATGTATGAAGCCTGCGGCGAAGGCTTTCCCGAGCCGACCGAATATCTGCGCGAGCTGATCGAGGTGACGCTGCCTGACGGCACGACCGAGAAGGCGTGGACCTATATCTACAACTGGCCCGTCACGGATCTGCCCCGCATCGAGTCGGGACGGTTTCTCGACCACTGATCACGAATGTGGACTTCACCTCCCCCCGCTTGCGGGGAGAGGTCGGATCGCTCTTGCGATCCGGGTGAGGGGTACAGGTCTCTCGATGATCTCACGCGCGGAGAGAGCCCCTCACCAGAAGCCTGCCAGCGCGAGTGAAGCTCGTCGCGGGCCCGTCAGAACGGGGCGAGGGAATAGACCTCCATCGCGGCGGCAGTTCGCCCTATGCCGACAGCACCTCCTTCACCGCGCGCACGTCGACCTCGCGCTCGACATAGCTCCATTCCTCGGTTTGCCTCAGCATCGCCACCAGCTCCTCGAACAACGAGGCATCCGCGGGGGCGAACTCGAACCAGGTCAGGAAGTCGAACGGCTCGCCGAGGTCGCGGCAGTGATAGAGCTGGCGCGCGATTGCGGGCAGGAAACGAAGACTGCCGGCGATGTGGTGCGATTTGTCCTCGAAGATCTTGCGCCGCTCTTCCTGGGTCAGGTCCCACCAGGCCTGCGATTTGCGGATCGGGATCAGCGCTGCGCTGGTGGCCTCAGGGCGGCCGAGCCCGGCTTGCACGGCCACGAGCTGCTGCTTCTCGGGCCGCTCGGTGTAGCGCAAGGTGCTGGCAACGCCGACCAGCCGCCAGGCATTGCGCGAGGGCACAAGCGGCAACGAGACCGCGTCGCTGTCGGTCACCGACAGCGCCGGCATGAAGGGCAGGGGCTCGCCAGTCACCGGTGAAATCGAGGTGACGCGCCAGCCCCCACTATGGCCACCTCGAAAGGTCCTGAACATGGGGGTATGGAAGCGTGGAACCGGGCGGGGTTCAAGGCCTGTGCATAGGTCGAATAACCCGGATAACCCGCCTAAACCTGACTATTGGGCAAGCTACGCCTATAACCCTGATCCTTCGCCCGACTCACCCCAGTTCGCGCTACACAGATCCCATGCGCTTCACGCCCCAATTCCTCGACGAGCTTCGTGCCCGGCTTTCGGTTTCCGAAGTCGTGGGCAAGCGCGTCAAGCTGAAGAAGGCGGGTCGGGAGTGGAAGGGGCTGTCGCCGTTCCAGCAGGAGAAGACGCCGTCCTTCTACGTCAACGACCAGAAGGGCTTTTACCACGACTTCTCCTCCGGCAAGCACGGCGACATCATCAATTTCGTGATGGAGACCGACGGCCTGCCGTTCGCCGAGGCCGTCGAGCGGCTCGCGAACATGGCCGGCCTGCCGCTGCCGGCGGTGACGCCCAACGCGGCGCGCGAGGAGCAGCGGCGCCGCTCGCTGCATGACGTCATGGATCTCGCCGCCAAGTATTTTGCGGAGACGCTGGCCTCGCGCGTCGGTGCTAAAGCGCGTGGCTATCTCGCCGACCGCGCCATCTCGCCGGCGACGCAATTGCAATTCCGTCTCGGCTATGCCTCGCCCGATCGCTTCGCGCTGAAGGAGCATCTCGGCAAGCTCGGAATCTCCGTCGACGACATGGTCGAGACCGGCCTCTTGGTGGCCGGCAACGACATTCCCGTTCCTTACGACCGCTTCCGCGATCGCGTGATGTTTCCGATCACGGACTTGCGCGGCCGCGTCATCGCCTTCGGCGGGCGCGCGCTGGAGAAGGACGTTCCGGCAAAATACCTGAACTCGCCGGAGACGCCGCTCTTCCACAAGGGTGACAATCTCTACAACCACCAGACGGCGCGCAAAGCCACCCATGACGGCGGCGCGCTGATCGTGGTCGAAGGCTATGTCGACGTCATCGCCATGGTCACCGCGGGCTTTGCGGGTGCGGTGGCGCCGCTCGGCACTGCGCTGACCGAAAGCCAGCTCGCGCTGCTCTGGAAGATGGCGGACGAGCCGATCCTCTGCTTCGACGGCGACCGCGCCGGACAGAAGGCGGCCTATCGTGCCGCCGATCTCGCGCTGCCCTTCCTGGCACCGGGCAAGAGCCTGCGCTTTGCCCTGCTGCCGGAAGGGCAGGACCCCGACGATCTCGTGCGCTCCGGCGGCCGTGGCGCGATGGAAGAGGTGATTGCGGCGGCACGTCCGCTCGCCGACATGCTCTGGTCGCGCGAGCTCGAAGGCGGCAATTTCGCCACGCCCGAGCGCCGCGCCGCGTTGGAGGCGCGCATCAAGGAGCTCACGAACGGCATCCGCGACGAGGTGGTGCGGCGCTACTACCGCGACGACTTCGTCGAGCGGCTGCAGCGCACCTTCGCTCCCGAAGGCGGGCGCGGCGGCTTTGGTGGTCGCGGCAATTTCCGCCCCGGCGGCGGCCGTCCGTTCCAGCCGCGGGGCGGGGGCGGCGCGAATCGATTCGCCGGCCAGGGATTCGGCGGCGGGCGCCGCGGCCTGCCGGGCCCGACCCTGCTGCCCTCCGGCCCCTACCAGGCGGCGAGCCCGCAGCTGGCGGCAAGCCCTATCATGCGCGGACAGAGAAGTGCCATTTCCCGCCGGGAGGCTTTGATCCTGCAAAGCCTGATCAACCACCCCTGGCTGCTGCATGAGCACCTGGAGGAGGTGGCCGCCCTGGAGCTGGCCCATCCCGAGGCCCACAAGCTCCGGGCCGGCATTATCAGCGCCTTCGTCAACGACCATTACCACTCGCCGGACCCCGAGGAGCAGGCCGAGAAGATGCGCGGCGACCTCGCAAAGGGTGGATTTTCTCAAGTCCTTCAAAGAGTTGAGAGCGCCATTACCACCGCGGCGGTGTGGGGCGCCCGCGAGGGGGCGGCACGGGACGACGTTCTTGCCACCTGGCATCAGCTGGTCGCCTTGCATCGGCAATGGCATTCACTACTTAGAGAGCTGAAGGACGCCGAGCTGGCCTTGGGGGAGGACCCCAGCGAGGCCAATTTGGCATGGCTGCGTGACGTCAAGGCTCGGATGGCCGAAGTCGACGGTACCGAGGCCCTGATCGAGGGTTTTGGCGAACTGTCGGGTCGGGTGCAGAAGAGCGTGTGACGAAAGAATCATGCGGACGGTCGTGGCCGGAACCGCTAAAAGACTCGCCAAATCCAAGGTTTGGCGGCAAAAACAGGGTTAATCGAGGCTTAACGGTCTTGTAGCACTTTGGCCCAGAGGCGGCCGCAGGCAGAACAGACGCGTCAGGAATGAATCCGCGCAATAGCTGTTGGCACTACACCTGCATCCGCCGCGACAAAGAGGCTCACGAAGCGTTAGGCAAATCCGGCGAGAGAGAGTTGGGGGTGGCGAGAGACGTGTGCGCCGCCCTTTCCGTGTCGAGAGCTGCCGAAGCGAGAGCGTCGAGCAACAGGTTCAAGTGAATTCACGCGGGCGCGTCGAACGTCTCGCATGAAGCGCGTTTAGGAGCAATGGATGGCCACCAAGGCAAAGACGCTGCAGGCGAAGGACAAGGAAAAAGACGACAAGGCAGCGGATGCTCCCGAGAAGGATTCCCAGGACGCGCCGTCGCCCTTGCTCGACCTGTCCGACGCGGCAGTGAAGAAGATGATCAAGCAGGCCAAGAAGCGTGGCTTCGTGACCTTCGATCAGCTCAACGAAGTCTTGCCGTCCGACCAGACCTCGCCCGAACAGATCGAGGACATCATGTCGATGCTCTCGGACATGGGCATCAACGTCACCGAAGCCGACGATAGCGAAGGCGAGGAGGACAAGGACGAGGGCGGCGAGGACGAGACCGACAACGAGCTCGTCGAGGTCACCCAGAAGGCCGTCACCGAGGTCAAGAAGAGCGAGCCGGGCGAGCGCACCGACGATCCCGTGCGCATGTATCTGCGCGAGATGGGCACGGTCGAGCTGCTCTCCCGCGAAGGCGAAATCGCGATCGCCAAGCGCATCGAGGCCGGCCGCGAGGCGATGATCGCAGGCCTGTGCGAAAGCCCGCTGACCTTCCAGGCCATCATCATCTGGCGCGACGAGCTCAACGAAGGAAAAATCTTCCTTCGCGACATCATCGATCTCGAAGCGACCTATGCCGGTCCCGAGGCCAAGGGCGGCATGAACACCGCGATGATCGGCGGCCCCGCTGCCGAAGGCGGCGAAGCCACGGCCGAGGCCGGTGAAGCCACCGCATCCGCCGCTGCGCCCGCCCATGTCGCGCCGCCCGCAGCTCCGCCGTCGCCGACCCCGTTCCGCGCCGCGCCCGCCGCCGGCAACGGCGAAGCCGAGAAGGATCCGGGCGAGGCCGCCGCCGAAGCCGACATGGACGAGGACGACGAGTTCGAGAACCAGATGTCGCTCGCGGCGATCGAGGCCGAGCTCAAACCCAAGGTCGTCGAGATCTTCGACAAGATCGCCGAGAGCTACAAGAAGCTGCGCAAGCTCCAGGAGCAGGACATCCAGAACCAGCTCGAGAGCACCTCGCACGGGCCCTCGCTGTCGCCGCACCAGGAGCGCAAGTACCGCAAGCTCAAGGACGAGATCATCGTCGAGGTGAAGTCCCTGCGCCTCAACCAGGCGCGCATCGATTCGCTCGTCGAGCAGCTCTACGACATCAACAAGCGCCTCGTCTCGCACGAGGGGCGCCTGATGCGCCTTGCCGACAGCCACGGCGTCGCGCGCGAAGACTTTTTGCGCAACTACACCGGCTCGGAGCTCGATCCGCGCTGGCTCAACCGTGTCTCGAAACTTTCCGCAAAAGGCTGGAAGAACTTCGTCCACCACGAGAAGGACCGCATCAAGGACCTCCGCCACGAGGTGCATCAGCTCGCGGCCCTGACCGGCCTCGAGATCGTCGAGTTCCGCAAGATCGTACACTCCGTGCAGAAGGGCGAGCGCGAGGCCCGTCAGGCCAAGAAGGAGATGGTGGAAGCCAACCTCCGTCTCGTGATCTCGATCGCCAAGAAGTACACCAACCGCGGCCTGCAATTCCTCGACCTGATCCAGGAAGGCAACATCGGCCTGATGAAGGCGGTGGACAAGTTCGAGTATCGCCGCGGCTACAAGTTCTCGACCTACGCCACGTGGTGGATCCGGCAGGCGATCACCCGCTCGATCGCCGACCAGGCGCGCACCATCCGCATCCCCGTGCACATGATCGAGACGATCAACAAGATCGTGCGCACGAGCCGCCAGATGCTCAACGAGATCGGCCGCGAGCCGACCCCGGAAGAACTCGCCGAGAAGCTCGGCATGCCGCTCGAGAAGGTCCGCAAGGTCCTCAAGATCGCCAAGGAGCCCTTGTCGCTCGAGACCCCCGTCGGTGACGAAGAGGATTCACATCTCGGCGATTTCATCGAGGACAAGAACGCGATCCTGCCCATCGACGCCGCCATCCAGTCGAACCTGCGCGAGACCACCACGCGCGTGCTCGCCTCGCTGACGCCGCGCGAAGAGCGCGTCCTGCGCATGCGCTTCGGCATCGGCATGAACACCGACCACACGCTGGAAGAAGTCGGCCAGCAGTTCTCGGTGACGCGCGAACGTATCCGCCAGATCGAAGCCAAGGCGCTGCGCAAGCTGAAGCATCCGTCAAGGAGCCGGAAGCTGCGGTCGTTCCTGGATAACTGATCCGGATCGTCATGCCCCCGGGGCATCCATGCAAACGAAAACGGCGGGCCGAAAGCTCGCCGTTTTTGCTTGAAGCGATTTTCAGGCCAATCGATTTGCTGCCGTGATTCTGGATCATCGGCCCCACCTCACCGTCTGCTGCCGGGTCTGTGACGCCGGCATCGACTGGCAGCGCAACAAGCTGCCGGGGCTGGTGAGCGCCTGCCAAGGTCGGCCTATTTCTTCTTCGCTCCCACCCGGTCGAGGCTTTTAGAGCGGTTCACGGATTTATTGAATCGGAGGGGATTCCGGGTCTGGGACGAATATGATTCAAGATGCTGGCTGGGCTGGAGGCCAGCATCCGATGGTCCGACCAATTTCCAACGATTTGCGTAAGCGTGCGGTATCCGCTGTTGCCAAAGGTGAGAGCTGCCGATCTGTGGCGGAACGGTTTGGCGTTGCTGTCTCGTCAGTTGTGAAGTGGTCACAGCGTTATCGAACGACCGGCTCGGTAGCGCCTGGCAAGATGGGTGGTCACCGCAAGCCTGTGCTTGATCCGCACCGCGCCTTCATCGTCGAGCGGATCACTCAGACGCCGCACCTGACGCTGCATGGTCTGAAGGCGGAACTGGCAGCCCGTGGGGTCAAGGTCTCACACAATGCGGTCTGGCTGTTCCTGCGCCGGGAAGGGCTGCGGTTCAAAAAAAACACTGTTCGCCCTCGAACAGGCTCGCGCCGACGTCTCTCGTAGGCGCTTGCGTTGGCGAGCCTGGCAGGCCGGGCTCGATCCGGGCCGGCTCGTCTTCATCGATGAGACCTGGATCAAGACCAACATGGCCCCTTTGCGAGGCTGGGGACCCAAAGGGGCGCGCCTGCGCGGCTTCGCTCCGCACGGTCACTGGCGTACCCTCACATTCCTCGGCGCGCTCCGCCATGACCAACTCACGGCACCCTGCGTCTTCGATGGCCCGATCAACGGTGAATGCTTCCGTGGTTACGTAAAGCACATTCTCCTGCCAACCCTGCGTGAAGGCGACATCGTCATTCTCGACAATCTCGGAAGCCATAAGTCGAAAGCCGTCAGGCAAATGATCAAGGCTGCTGGCGCCAGACTCTGGTACCTGCCGCCATACTCGCCCGACCTCAACCCAATCGAACAGGCCTTCTCCAAGATCAAACACTGGATGCGGCAAGCTCAGAAGCGCTCAATCGAGGAGACTTGGCGCCATATCGGTCACCTCGTCCAAGACATCCAGCCTCGCGAATGCGCCAACTACTTCGCCAGCGCCGGTTATGCTTCAATCAAAATGTGAAACGCTCTAATCGCCAGCGGCGGTCGTCCCGATTTCTCCGCGATCTCGCGGTCCTGCTCCATGATGAAGCTGCGGGCGGGTTCATCGCCGTCGAGGCCGCCGAGCAGTTCGGCGGGCACGCGGCGGTTGGACCGCTGGGAGCCGTCTTCATAGACGACGTTGAAGAAGGCGAATTCGCCTTTGGGATTGGTTCCGGGTTTCTTGGCCATGGCGGCTTGTCGTCGATCAGGGCGCCGCAGTCAAATGACTCTGGCGGTTGTCGGGCATGCAGCCGTGGTCTTGCGGAGCGCTCGGCGCCATCGATCGGCGAGATGTTGGAATGGAAGCGCCACGCGCTTTTCGAAGGTCCGGTGCGAACCCTCAATAAACGGCGGGCGCAAAGCCCGCCGTTTATTTTGGTCTTCAGCGTCGCCCGGGGCTGGCAGGGCTACAACCTGAAATAGAAGAATATACCTTTTGCCATGCCTTGGCAAGTCAAATCGACAGAGCGCTGGTGTCGCGGCGAGCTCAGCGGATATGCGGTGACCGTGAAGTTAAGTTCCGATGCACGTCGAAGCAATTGTTTGGGTTATCGAAGCACTTTGTTCATATTGCTGTTCTGGCGATGCAGCGGGCGTTGGACGCCTGTAGAGAATTGCGCTCCGCCGCACGTTCCCGTCTGCGTGCAGACACGCGGTTCCTCGCGCGAGGGCGAGTTCCATCGCTGCAGAGGTTTATCTTGGCCGCGGGCGCCGCGTCACGTCCTGAACGGCGAGTCGCGAGCCGTGGCCGCCGTTGCGCCCACCGACATCTTGTTTGCGTTCCTGCGCCATGATCGCACTGCCCATCGCGGCGGAACCGAAGGTGACGAAGAAGGAGGCGAGCAGCAGAACAAGCGCGATGCCGGGTGTGCGGTCGGCGAAGATCAGCTCGCGCAGATGACCGGGGTTGAGCCATAGCAGCCCGCCGACGAGCAGCACTGCTGCGCAGGCGCCGATCGCGAGGTTGATGGCGAGCAGGCGGAACAGCGGGACGCGCAGGAGGCGGGTTGGTCGAGGTCGATGATTGTCAGGCATGGCACCTCCTACACAAGCGCCGACATCATAAAGGAAGTTGCCTCGTCCGTCATTCCGGGGCGCGACGACGTTGCGAGCCATGATGCGCATGCGCATCCTGTCGTCATTGGCACTTCTCCCGGACGGCGCTCCCCGCCGGTCTAGAAAGCAGGGCACCAGACACGTTGATGCGGATCAAGCGTGCCGCTTTGACGCTGGCGGCTTTCCCGGGCATGATCGCACCCTGCTTCGCACCGGGATCTTGGGGGATCGCTCGACATGTTGAGATACGCTCTGGCCGCCGCCTGCTTCTTTGGTTTGGCCGGCGGCTCGGCGCAGGCCGCGCGCTGCGGCGGCGACTTCAACAGCTTCATTGCCGCCATGGCCTCGGAAGCGCAAAGCGCCGGCGTCTCGGGAAACGTCACCAGCGCGGCATTCAGCGGCATCACCCAGGACGGGGCCGTGCTCGCCTTCGACCGGCGCCAGCGCTACACCTTCAACAAGAGCTTTGAGCAGTATGTCTCGACCCGCGTCGGCCCGGGCCGCATCAATGGCGGCAGGGCGCTGCTGCAGCGTCACGCCGCGCTGCTCTCGCGCATCGAGCAGCAGTTCGGCGTGCCCCGTTACATCCTGGTCGCGATCTGGGGGCTGGAGAGCGATTTCGGCAAGGGCGACATGGGCAAGCTGCCGGTGATCCGCACGCTGGCGACCCTCGCGCATGACTGCCGCCGCACCGACCTGTTCCAGGGCGAACTGCTCGCCGCGCTCAAGATCGTGCAGCGCGGCGACCTGCCGCTGCGCGACCTGATCGGCGCCTATGCCGGCGAGATCGGCCAGACCCAGTTCCTGCCGTCGTCCTACATCAAGTACGGCGTCGATTTCGACGGCGACGGCCATGTCGATCTCCGCCACAGCGTCCCCGACGTGCTCGCCTCGACCGCGAACCTCTTGCACACGAGCGGCTTCAAGATGGGGCAGCCCTACGGCGAAGGCACCGCCAATTTCGAGGCGATGCGCGAGTGGAACAGGGCGGTGGTCTACCGCAAGACCATCGGGTATTTCGCGGACAGGCTGGCGGGGCAGTGACTTCACCGTCCCCCTTCCGGGGCAGGGTGGAAGAGCAGGCGACGTTCACGTCCCCTTCGCCATCTTCTCCAACCTGCGCTGCAGTGGCGCCCAATACGTCCCCGGGCGGAAGCGCTGCAACAGGTCCATGAACCTTGCGTCGTTGCCGATCAGGATGCGGGGCTCGTTCTTCTCGATGCCTTTGATGATGCGTAGCGCAGCGTCCTTTGGCGTAGTCTTCGCCGCGGTTTCGAACCGCTCGATCAACTGCGAGCGGCGCGCATTGTCGGTGACGCCGACGCCGGTGCGGGAATTGCGTGCGATGGACGTGGCGATGCCGCCGGGATGCACCACCGAGACCTTCACCGGGCTGCCCGCAACCGCAAGCTCATGGCGCACGCTCTCGGAAAAGCCGCGCACCGCGAACTTGGCCGCGGCATAGGCCGATTGGCCGGGCGGCGCGATGATGCCGAAGATCGACGAGACGTTGACGATATGAGCTTCCGGCCTCGTCTTGAGATGCGGCAGGAAAGCCCGCGTGCCGTGCACCACGCCCCAGAAATTGATGTCGAACAGCCACTCCATCTGCGCCTGGTCGATCTCTTCGAACGTCCCCAGCAGCGCCACGCCGGCATTGTTGACGACGATGCCGAGCGACGAATGCGCCATGGTCGCCTCGCTGGCGAACCGCGCGATGTCGCTCGCCTCGCCGACATCGACTCGATGCAGGCTGATCTTGCGGCTCGTGCCGAGCTCGGCGGTGAGCGATTTCAGCCCGGCCTCGTCGCGGTCGGCAAGCGCGAGGTCGCAGCCGCGCCGGGCGAGCTCAATAGCCAGCGCGCGGCCGATCCCGCTTGCGGCTCCCGTAATGGCTGCGGCGCCGCGAATCGCAGTCATGATCTCCCCACGTCAAGTCCCCGACCATGGAACCACGGCTTATTTTTTTGAAACGAAACCGAACCATAGCCGCTCGTTGTTTTTAACATACGTTACCGACGCAGGCATTAGGAGCCGTCGATGGGACAAGCACAGCCGTTTGGCGCGACAGCGCTCATTGTTGAAGACGACGTCATGCAGCGCGAGATGCTGTGTGTCCTGCTCGAAGAGAGCGGCTATCAGGTTATTCAGTGCGAGAGTGCCGAAGCTGCCGAACGCGTGCTGGACAAGAAGGCCGGTGCGCTACGCCTGATGCTGACCGACGTACAGCTTGCAGGCCGCATGAACGGCGTCGAGCTTGCGTATGTTGCCAAGGACCGCAATCCGAAGCTCGACGTCGTCGTCACCTCCGGTCGTCCCTTGAAGCAGCCCTTGCCTGACGGCGCGAAATTCTGGGCCAAGCCGTGGGCACCGCTCGACGTGCTGCGCGAGGCCGAGATCGCGCAGCTGTCCTGACGGCCGGTTCGCGCCAGCCGACTTTCCTGGCGTGAGGCGGACTGGTAAGGTCCGCTCATGTCCTGGTCCTTCCTGCTCACCTCGCTCATCGTGGTCGCCTCCCCCGGCACCGGCGTGCTTTATACGCTGGCGGCGGCACTGACCCGCGGATCGCGCGCCAGTGTCGCGGCCGCTTTCGGCTGCACGCTCGGGATCGTGCCGCACATGTGTGCTGCCATGCTCGGGCTTGCCGCCGTGCTCCATACCAGCGCGCTCGCCTTCGCCGCGCTGAAATGGGGCGGGGTGCTTTATCTGCTCTATATGTCGTGGCAGGCCCTGCGCGAAACCGGGGCGCTCGCAGTTGAGAGCGAGATCCGCGAGCGGTCGAGCGGCCGGGTCGTCGTCACCGGCTTCCTGATCAACATCCTCAATCCAAAACTGTCGATCTTCTTCCTCGCTTTCCTGCCGCAGTTCATCGCGGCGGACGAGGCTCATGTGCTGGCGCAGATGCTCGATTTGAGCGGCGCCTTCATGGCTATGACCTTTGTGGTGTTCGCCATTTATGGCCTGTGCGCCGCCTCGGTGCGCGAGCGCGTGATCTCCCGCCCGCGCGTCATGGCGTGGCTGCGCCGCAGCTTTGCCGCGGGCTTTGCCGCACTCGGCGCCAAGCTGGCATTCGCGGAAAGGTAGGCTCTTCACCTTGTCCCCGCTGCTTCCTTCACCTCTCCCCGTTTGCAGGGAGAGGTCGGATTGCATTGTAGATGCAATCCGGGTGAGGGGGTACAGGTCCATCGACAATCGCGCTGGGAAGAGAGGCCCCTCACCCCACCCTCTCCCCGTAAGAACGGGGAGAGGGAGCGAGAAGCTGAGCGGGCGCTACACGCCGCCCAATAAAAAAGCGAGCCTTGCGCCCGCCACCTTCGAACCAATCGGTCCCGACGCCCGGGCGGAGCGAGGCTCCACCCGGGCAAAGAAAAAGAAGCCTCGTTACTTCTTCTTCGCCTTCTTGGCCTTTTTCGCCTTCTTCTTCGCCGCCTTCTTCGCTTTCTTAGCCATAGTATCCTCTTAGGGGTTAAATGGTTGAACGCGACACGAGGGATGCTCGGCGGAGGGCCAGCCTCGCAATATCCTCGACCATAAACTCAGCAGATTCGCAGGGCTCTGCCCTGTGCTGTCACATCCGTGTCATCGCGTTATCCACAACTCAGATGCATTTTCGGGTGATTTTTGCCCGCGAATCCGCATCGAGCGCGTTGTGACAGGGACGCGGCGGGACCGCGGCGACATGCCTAACGATCCGACAACGCGACCGCGCCGTTCATGAATCCAAAACCAAAGGCGCGCTTTGAAGGATCTCGGTGAGACTCCGTTAAGCGCAGTCCGCGCATTGTTCCCCGCAAGAAGACGGGGATGGGTCATGGACGGACGGCTGCCAGGAATGGGGGACGCGATGCTGTGCGCGCGGCGCTCGCCATGCTGAACGTACCGACACTCTGGACGGTCTTCGTCGTCAACTTTCTCGCGCTCGGCCTGATCTGGGCCTACGTCGCGCGCTCCTATCCGAAATTCGCGGCCGCTCGGTTCTGGATGGCATCGGCCTTCGTCGGCGCGGCCGGCGCGGTGGTTGCCCTGATTGGCCTCTTGGTCATGTCTGCTGTGCCGCTTCTGATCGGCGGTGCCGGCATCATTGCGGCGAGCTGCTTCGCCGCAATGGGCATCCAGCGCTTCTATCATCGGCCAGTATCCTGGCGGTTCATGGTCGCGGCGAGCGCCCTGAGCCTGGGTGCAGTCGCTTTCTTCAAGTTCGGTTTCGATCACATGCCGCTGCGGATGCTCTGCTACACGCTCGGGCAGTCCCTGCCGTTGTTGCGCTCGCTGCATCTGTTGCTGTCGCCGCCGGAAGAGCGAGTCAGCCCGGGAGCCCGGCTGTCCGGCATTGTCATCATCGCCTTGGTCGCTACGTTCTGCATGCGCGTCGTGGGCAATTTGCTCGGCTATGATTTCTCGGCCATCGCGGGCGGTCAGAACCACGCCGTCATGGTGCTGGGACTGCTGTTCCTGTCGATGACGCTCAATTTCGGCTTCCTGCTGATGGCGATGGACCGGCTGCGGGGCGAGGTCGCTGACCTCGCGCTGCTCGACGATCTCACCGGCGTCGCCAACCGGCGCCATCTGTTGCAGCGCCTGTCCGAGGAATGCGCCCGCTCGGAGCGCAGCGGCGAGCCGTTCTCGCTGCTGGTGATCGACCTCGACGGCTTCAAGACCATTAACGACACCCACGGCCACGCCGCGGGCGACGATTGCCTGCGGCACTTCACCCTGATGGCGCAAACGCGCTTGCGGCCGGGCGACATGCTCGCCCGAACCGGCGGCGACGAGTTTTGCGTGGTGCTGCCGTCGTCGTCCCTGCGCGAGGCTGCGGCGATCGCCCGCCGCGTGCTCGAGGTCTGTCGCCAGGATGCCGCCACCTGCACGGCCAAGGAGATCCCGATCACGATCTCGATCGGCGTCGCCGAATGGGACCGCGGCATCGGCCAATTCCCGGACCGCCTCATCGCGCATGCCGACCACGCCCTCTATGCCGCCAAGAAGAACGGCAAGAACGATTTCGCGGTCTACGATCCGGCCCCGCCGCTTTCGCCGGAGCCGATCGGACCGGCCGAGAGCGAGCGCACATTCGCGTAAAGCCTGTTACGATCTGGGTCCGTTAGTGGACCTGCATGATGATGCCTCGCCTGCTCGCGGTCATTCTCGCCGCTCTCCTGATCACGCCCGCCGCCGCAACCGACGCCGAGCTCGCGAAGATCGCGCGCGCCTCCGGCACGCCCGACATTCCCGGCCTCAAGATGGTCTGGCTCGCGCCGTGGGGCGATGTCCGCAGCGCCCATCCCTGGCGCAACATCATCGTGCACCAGACCGAGGGGCCGGCGGGCTCGGCGCGCGGCGGCGCCGTGGAGCAATCGAAGAACCCGACGCGCCGCGGCGTCACGGTGTGGGTGGAGACCGATGGCACGGTCTATTGGGCGGTCGCCGAGAACCTGGTGCCGACGCACGGCGACGGCGCCAACCGCAACGACAACAAGTACATCGACAACCGGCCGACCTATCGTCAGGTCGTGCGTGACAATTCGATCGGCGTCGAGTTCGCCGGCAACTATCCTGATGTCGCGACGGGACCGACCGAGGCGCAGGTCGCGGCGTGGAAGATCCTCGTGAAGGTGCTGCGCGCGCGCTACGACATCCCGCTTGATCACGTCTATGCGCACAACTGGATCGACTACAAGGACGCGCGCTATTGCGAAGGCTGTTGGCTCGCGACGCTGGCGCGGACTTGGGGGGAGTAGAAGGTTGTCTTCGTAATGGCGGTGCGTTCTTCCCTTCTCCCCTGTGGGAGAAGGTGGCGCGAAGCGCCGGATGAGGGGTCTCTCTCCGCGAACAATCGCACATCAGTTCGTGCGGATAGAGACCCCTCACCACCCTCTCCCGCAAGGGGAGAGGGGAAGATCACACCGGCTGCGCCATCCAGCGGAACAGCCGCCGGATCAGGCCCGGCCGCTTCGGCAATTCCGGCGGCCCGTCGGCGGCCAGCACGCGTTTGAAGAAGTAGTCCAGGAACACCATGTCGTTCGGCTCGGTGACGGTGAATTTCTCGTCGCCGAAGAACACGCTGTAATCGTAGAAGAACGGCCCCACGAACGGCACTGTCGCGGTCGAGGCATAGTCCTTCGAGATCACGAATTCGGACGGCTCGAGCCCGTGCTCGCGCATCGCCTGCTCGACCAGTGGCAGCTTGCGCATGAACTGGGCTTCGAAGCCGCCGACTGTGGATTGCAGGATGATCGACACGGCGCGTGTCCGTTCTTTGGATTCGGCCCGGCAAGAGTTTGTCGGGCGACCCGTCGCAAGCGTTCATGGGCCCCGCAGGATCCCCGCGAAACATGTCGAAGCCCACACCCAACAAAAAAGCCGGCGTCACCGCCGGCTTTTCGTCTCTTTCGATCCGCCAATCTCTTGCCGCGCAAGCCCGCTTAATGCGCGGCTTCCAGCGCGGCCTGTTCCTGCCTTGCGATCGTGCCCTTGACCGCAGACTGCACCTTCTCGAAGGCGCGGACCTCGATCTGGCGGACGCGCTCGCGCGACACGCCGAACTCGGCGGCAAGATCTTCCAGCGTCATCGGCTCATCGGCGAGGCGACGGGCCTCGAAGATGCGGCGTTCGCGCGGGTTGAGCACGCCCATGGCGCCGTTCAGCGCGTCCCGGCGGTGATCATACTCCTCGTGCTCCGCCATCATGGCTTCCTGGTTGGGCGTGTTGTCGACCAGCCAGTCCTGCCATTCGCCGGCTTCGCCGTCGTCACGGATCGGTGCGTTGAGCGACGCGTCGCCACCGAGGCGGCGGTTCATGTCGATCACGTCCTGGTCCGTCACGCCCAGGCGCTTGGCAATGGTCGCGACCTGGTCGGGGCGGAGATCGCCTTCGTCCAGCGCGTTGATCTTGCTCTTCGCCTTGCGCAGGTTGAAGAACAGCTTCTTCTGGTTCGCGGTGGTGCCCATCTTCACGAGCGACCAGGAACGCAGGATGTACTCTTGAATCGACGCCTTGATCCACCACATCGCGTAGGTGGCGAGACGAAACCCCTTCTCGGGTTCGAAACGCTTCACCGCCTGCATCAGGCCGACATTGCCTTCCGAGACGACCTCGGAGATCGGCAGGCCGTAGCCGCGATAGCCCATGGCGATCTTGGCCACGAGGCGAAGATGGCTGGTGACGAGTTGGTGCGCCGCGTCGCGATCGTCATGCTCGCGCCAACGCTTGGCGAGCATGTATTCCTGCTGAGGTTCCAGCATAGGGAACTTGCGGATCTCGGCAAGGTAGCGAGAAAGGCCGGATTCTCCATTGAGGACCGGCAAAGCAGCGGTACGGGCCATAGTGCGCCCTCCAAAGGTTCAGGCCCCCGATAGCGGCGGGCCAGGCAGACGACCGCTGTGTCAAAGCCGGCCGGGCTGCGATGTTCCGCGTGGGTCATTTCCAACGCAGGCGCAATATACCCCATCGGGGGGCGAAAAGGGAAGGATTGCTGACGTCACGTCCCCGTGTGGCAGCTATAACTTTTTGTAATGTAACGACTTTCTTAAACGGCCTGCGTCATTGCGCCGCTTTCAGCGCGCTTTCCAAGAGAAGCAAATCCTCCGGGAGAGACGCCTCCCAGTGGAGTAATTCTCCGGTTCTGGGGTGCTGCAATACCAGAAGATAAGCGTGCAGGGCTTGGCGCCCCAGCGCGGTTAGAGCTCCTCGCGATTCCGGCCCGAGCTGGTGGGCCTTGGTCTTGAAATGCGGGCCATAGACTGCGTCGCCCATGAGCGGGTGGCCGATATGGGCGAGATGGACGCGGATCTGATGGGTGCGCCCGGTCTCGAGCTCGCAAGCCAGCAGGGCGGCGACCGGCTTGCCGTCGCGCCCGGCAAAGCTCTCCAGGATCTCCCAATGGGTGACTGCCTCGCGGCCGCCCTGCCGCACCGCCATCTTCTCGCGGGCGTGCGGGTGGCGGTCGATCGGCGCATCGACGGTGCCGCGGTGCCGGTTCGGCACGCCCCATGCAAAGGCCATGTAGCCACGCCGCATCGCGCCGGTGCGGCCGTGGTCGGCGAACTGGGCGGACAGGGAGGCATGGGCGAGGTCGTTCTTGGCGACCACCATCAGCCCTGTGGTGTCCTTGTCCAGCCGGTGCACGATGCCGGGCCGGCGCACCCCGCCGATGCCCGACAGCGAGGCGCCACAATGGGCGATCAGCGCGTTCACCAGCGTGCCGGTCTCGTGGCCGGCCGCGGGGTGAACGACCAGGCCCCTGGGCTTGTTGATGACGATGATGTCGTCGTCCTCGAACACGATATCGAGCGCGATATCCTCGCCTTTCGGCTCGGCGGGCGCCGCCTCCGGCACGTCGATTATGATCGTATCGCCGGATGCGGCGTGATAAGCGGGGTCGCGGATCGCGGTGGCCTTCAGGCTCACCGCGCCCGCCAAAATCAGGGCTTTCAGCCGCGATCGCGACAGGTCCGTGAGGTGCGCCGCCAGCACGCGGTCGAGCCGGGGCGAGCCCTCGTCGCCGGCGACGACAACCTCCAACCTTTGCGCAGAGCCAAGACTTTTAGGGCCAAGACTTTCCATGACGACGTCTGATACCGCTCTTCCCGAACCGAGTCCCGAGCAGGCCGCGCTGTTCGCGCGGGTGCGGCGGATGATGCTGATCGCGGGGTTGACCACGGCGCTGGCGATCTGCGCCGTGCTGATCGCGGTGGGCTACCGCCTTTTCAAGTCGGAGGGAAGGGCGGTCGAAGCCGCCGGCGACGTCATCGCCACCCTGCCCAAGGGCGCCAAAATCATCGCGACCGGGGTCGCCGGCGGCCGCCTGGTGATCACGCTCGATATCGGCGGGGTCACCGAGATCCGCACTTTCGACGCCCACACCTTGAGGCCGGCCGGAAAGCTGAAATTCGCCAACGAGCCGTGAGAGCGGCCTTGACCATCACCATTCGGGGGAACGGGTTGGTTGTAGCTCCCGTGCGCGATTGCGCCCTAGGCCAGGACGACGGTTGAAAAGGCCATCTGAAGCGCGTGAATCTCACCTTGCCGCCGGCAAAATTCGCGGCTATGTCCTGTCCCTCACGCTCCCTTCGTCTAGCGGTTAGGACGCGGCCCTCTCAAGGCTGAAACAGGGGTTCGATTCCCCTAGGGAGCGCCAGCGGCTCGAGAAGCGCTGAGATTTCAAAAACATCTAGCAAATCATGGCTTTGACTGCGCTCCGGTGGTAGCACTTGGACGTAGCTTTGATGCGCGCGCTGATGGGAATGATCAAGGATAGACACGGGACTTACTACGTCCAACGGCGAGTGCCAGAACGATTGCAAGAGGCAGTCGCCCGCGTGCTCAATTCAGGCCGGGAACGCCAAGTCTTCCTCAAGAAGTCGCTAGGCACCAAGAACCTCAAGGCGGCGAACGTGGCCGCAACGCATGTTCTCGCAGAATTCGACCGGACGCTCGCGGATGCTGAGGCGCTGCTGAAGGAACGTCCTGTAATCCCATCCCTGACAGATGCGCAGATAAGGCGCATGGCCGAAGCATTCTACGCCGGGAGATTGGCGAATGACGAGGAGGAGCGCCGCGAGGGCACCGGCTCCGAGCCGTTGTTTCAAAGCATTGCGGAGCAGCTCACTGCGGCGGGTATCGAGTACCAAACCCCATTTGCCGTTGGCGTCACGCCAGAGGCGGGCTTATCGGACCGCGAAGTTCTGAAGCGCGCAGGCACACTCGAATACGAGCTGGCCATCGTCCCTCCTGCCTTGGCTCGCGGTGACATCAGCGTCATCCGTGAGGAGCTGGACGAACTGATGAATGATTTCCAACTCAACGTTGATCGCAAAAGCCAGTCGTACCGAAAGCTCGGTATGGCGGTCTTAACAGCCTACGTTCGCGCTCTCAGGGACATCGAGAAGCGGAATGCGGGTGAACCGGTTGAGACACCCCCATCTGCCTACGTGCTTCCTGAGCGTCCTACGGGTGAACCGGGAGGCACGCTACGCGAGGCCTTCGAGGGCTGGAAGAAAGAGCGCGAGAGGCCCGAGGGTACGGTGCACGAATACGGTCGCGCCGTTGAGATGTTCATCCAACTGCACGGCAACCTTCGGGTCTCGGAGATGAGACGCTCTCACGCCCGCACTTTCCGTGAGGCGCTTCAGTCGGTGCCCAAGACCCGTAAGGGCTCGCTCCTCAAGGCTTCATTGCCGGAATTGAGCGAGTACGGGCGCACGCACCCATCCGTCGCCAAAGTCTCTGCGGGGACCGTGAACAAGCAACTGGGCGCCGTGCAGGCGGTTGCCGGGTGGGGCCACCACGCTGGCCTAGTCCCCGAGGATGCTCCGTGGTCTGATCCGTTCAGTGAAATGCGGCTTGAGGAAGAGCAGTCCGAGCGCGAGCCGTTCGATGCCCGCGACTTGCAGACCATTTTCAACGCTCCTCTGTTCTCCGAGCACAAGCTACCCACCGGGGGGAAGGGCGAGGCGGCATTGTGGTTGCCGTTGCTCGCACTGTTCGCCGGAGCGCGACAAGCCGAGTACGCAGGTCTCCGTGTGTCTGACATCCGTGAGGATGAGGAGACAGGCGTTCCGCTCATGTGGTTCACGCGGGACACCAAGGCCGGACGGCGGCTCAAGACAAAGACATCGGAGCGCGTCGTGCCTGTTCATCCGCAGCTCACTGCGCTGGGTTTTCTTGAATACGTGACTGCCCGGCGCAGAGACGGTGAGCGGGCTTGGCTGTTTCCTACGGTGGCCCCTGATCAGAAGGGCGCATTGAGCGCTTGGTCAAAATGGTGGGGCCGCTATCTACGAAATCATGTCGGCATCAACGACCGTAACAAGGTCTACCACAGCTTCCGTCATGGCTTTCAGGATGCACTCCGGCGCACCACGCCCGATGAAGAATTGCGAGACGCCCTGACAGGGCGAAGCAGCGGCAAGTCAGTTGGTCGCACCTACGGGGCCAAGGAGATGTTGCGGCGTTGGGGTGCCCAAACCCTCAAGCGAGCGGTTGATGACATTTCGTATCCCGGTTTGGACCTGTCGCGTGTCCGTACATCAGGAACTGTCAAGCGCAGGGGCGGCGCCAACGTTTCCTGACGACGCGCGAAGGGCACACTGTGGACCCGCGAGAGCCTCGTTGGCTAACGCACGAGAGCAGGACGAGACCGGAGTAGTTCGGCAGGTCTCAGTTTGGCCCTCAACGGAACATTTCCGAAGCGTGTAACCCGAGTGCCCAAAGCATGTTGGGGGTCTCCGAATTCCGTAGCAATCGCTGCCAGAAAGGCGCACAGTTGAAACATCATCGGCAACGGCTCTGTCCGTGGGCGCCGATGGCTGAGAGACCGATTGCGCTCCCACTGCACAACCAGGGAGCGCGGCCATGTTAGTACGGCGGGGAATTTGTCGTCCGTCCCAACAAGAAATCGACGAGATAGAAGTGTTACGAAAGCTCGTCAGGGAAGCCCGAGACATCTTGATGCGATTTCCTGTGCCCGACACGTTCCTCGGGAGGAAAACACAAGAGCCTTTCCCGCGAGAGACCCAATGCTCCGCAAAAATTCCGAATAATTCACATAGTTAAGTTCCAAAATCAGGAACAAGGTGTTTACTGGCGGCATCCTTCGTGAGGGGGAAGTCACAATGCCTCATCGTGTGTACCGCGCGTTAGAGCGGAATTGCCAAGTGCAGGCGGCCCTTACACAGCACAAACAAACGAGAGAAGAACTCGAAAAAATGCAAAGGGAGTATAAGGTCATTGCCGATTGGCTAGAGCGCCAACCGCCGGAGGCAGATCGGCCTCCTGATGTGCAATAGGTGCATCAGCATCGACAAAGAGCTTGCCGCCCTCAGACGTAGCCGGCCGCTGATAGACGATCAGCTGGCGCTGGGCCTGATGGCTGAAGTCGTCAAAGACCTTGAGACAGAGAGGGCCACGCTGCATTGGGACGAGAACAAGACGAGTGAGTAAAGGCGCCTCGGTCGGCGGTTGTTTCGATGTCGTCTGCTTGTCGTTATGGCAACAATTGAGCGAAGCAGCGTTCAAGCTGTTCTATCGCAAACGGCTTTTGCAGCCATGGTCGTCCGCTAAATTCCTCTGGCACTCCGTCCGCTCCATAACCCGTTGCGAACGCGAACGGGATGTTTCGATGCGCGAGAACCTTCGCCACAGGCGCGATGCTATCGCGACCTAGCCGTACATCGAGCACGGCGAGGTCAAAGGCAGCGTCCTTTGCGTGCTCCAACGCCGAAGGCAAATCACCAGCTTCGGCCGCGACGGTATGGCCAAGCTCAGTCACCATCTCGGCGACCATCATGCGGATGAGTACTTCATCCTCCACCAAAAACACCGAAGCCATACGCGCACCCCTTCAACTACTGCCGCGTGATCTTCGTTGCGGCCACGAAAGCTCGGAGAGCCACGCTTCGAAGCTCGCCCAAAGTACCTTGGCCTGCCTCGGCGGCTTGCAAAAGCTGTTCGGCAACCAGTCGTCGGCTCTCGTGAGGCTCCACCGTGCGGAAGCTCCCGGCAAGTCTCTTCCAACACAAATTCCATGTTTGACCTCACGCGGTCGGACAGAGGCATCCAACTTTCTCCGGCTCCGATGTCGGGATAATTAGGTAATATGGAACCGGCCCGAAGCGCTCCTCAAGAAGACTAACTTTCCAGACGGCCTCTTGGGTTAGCCACGCCCTAAGACAGATTGGAACGTTGTGTGCACTTTTGTACTTAGCACGCAGCCACAACGGAGTGGGCTGGAGGGCGGGCCGTGCAAAGTCCATTGCGGATATTGGTTGTCGAGGACGATTACCTCATTGCGGAAATGGTCCGGGAGGCGCTGGCAGAGGGAGGCTTCGAGACGGAGGTAGTGGCCTCCGGGCGGGAAGCGCTCGCGCTGCTTGATGACGACCACAAATACCGCGCGCTTGTGACGGACATCAATTTGCAGGACGATCACACAGGCTGGCAGGTGGCAAAACGCGCCAGAGAATTATTCGCCGATCTACCGGTGGTTTACATGACCGGCGCAGCTGCCGACGAGTGGGCGTCGCGCGGCGTACCAAACAGCGTTCTTCTGACCAAGCCATTCGCGCCTGCGCAGGTCGTGACGGCTGTTTCTCAATTGCTAAACGATACGCCGCCGCCATAGCGGACAATGTGCTGAACTCCGGAAGAAAAGGCCGCACCTGATGCTCCAAATGGAAAACCTTGGTGCGGCCCTTGGAATGTTAGGTGACTTTCACGAGGTAGCCTTTGGTGGCGGAACCTCGTCCTTCGACCTTGTAGAGTACTCCGAGTTCACGAAGCGCGGCCGAAAGGTTACTGGCGACCTTCGCAAGGTCTTCCTTGAGCCTACCGAACTGTCTGCTGGTCAGCGATAGCTGAGTACGAATGTACGACAGAGGCGTTTGCCCGGGCTCGCGTGTCCGCATCATCTCGATGACGGCTTGAGCCACGGAGTTGCTGCGCGGTGCATAGACCTTCGGGCCATCAGGCTCGAACTCCCATACAACCTGCTTGAGCCCCGGCATGTTCGTGTGGATGTCTCTCAGGATGGCGTCTCCACGCCAGTCCTTCGGGAGGACAATGTACACATCCGCCTCCGCGCAACGTCCCTCGGCATCGGTCACACGCCTGATGCAAATGCGGTTGATGGCTTGGATCACTGATGCCGAGACGTCCTTCTGAGAGATGACAGCCAAGATGTCCTCGTGTTCGCCGTGGCGGGGAGCCTTGAGCCACGAAGCATCCTTTGGTCCGTCGATGGCGAACACGTTGTTGATCGGTCGCGTCGGATCTTGCCAGTAGAGGCCGAAGATCACAGCCACGTTGCAGTGTTGCCAATCATTCTTCCCGTCCACAGCACCCCAGTAGCCGACGTGCAGCGGCAATTCTTTTGTGCTGTAGGTGCCGGCCAGGTCTTTCGCGCACTTGTGGACGCACAGGAACACCTCTCGTTCCTCTGGCAGTTGCCTTCGCAGTTCAGCGGCGAGGCGGGGCAGGCGCGTGTGCTTAGTTTTCTCCATCTTGGTCTTGCCCATGCCCGAGGTCGTGCGTGCGACGTGCAGGATCACGCTTTCGTAGTTGCGAATGCCGAGAGGTACATCGGCGATCATGACACCGCCGCCCAGTAGCTCATAGGTCACGTTGGAGCGAGCTGTGGCGTCCAGCACCAGAACACCCGGCATGCCCTTGGGGATGATGTAGCGCGCAGAGTTCAGGGTGTGTTGGGCACCGCTGCGGTGATAGTAGGCGAACTCTTCGAGCATGACCTGCACCGCCTCAAGGACGGTTGACACGTTTTGTGCAGCATCCTCGGCGAAGAGGTCGGGATCGAACTCGACGGAGCCCAAGGCCTCGCGGAGCGCTTCAATCTCCGAGGCGTGCTCAGGGAAGCCCTGAGCCCATAGAGGCACCGTCTGAGCATCGCCGCGGGCTTGCTCTTGTTCCCGCTTGTCGAGATAGCGCTGTAGATTTGTCAGTGTTTTGATAGCACCTCCGAACTTGTCCCTGTCCTCGTGCGGGATCGCTCGCAACACCAATTCAATGTCCTTGCTGCTGACCCGATGGTGGCTAACTGAGTTCAGTAATGCCTCGTCCACCACGACAAGATGGCGCTTGCCTCCAGCCCACGAGTAGAACGAGTTCCAGCGCTCCTCTGAGCCCGACCCGAAGGACCAGCAAGCGCGCATGAAGGCGGCGTGGGTGATCACCAGAATGTCCGCCTCGGCCATTTCGTGGGCCTTCAGTTTACCCTCGGTGTGACTGGTGACTGCTACGGGACGTCCAGCGATTGCGTTGATCTTCTGCACCAAGCTGTCAGCGTCCTTGATAAGCCGTGTAACGATCAGAGTGCCGATAGGCGTCCCGTCGCCCTTCGCGTTGGCCTCCGCTTGGAGAACTGCGTAAACACAGGTGCCCTCGGTCTTACCCGAGCCCGTTGGAAGTGGAAGCACCACAGAAGGCTTGAAGGGACTGTCACTCGCATTGTTGATGATCAGTTCTCTGGACCTGCTCTCGAAGACGCACCAAGCCTCCTTGAGGGCTGGTGTGGCTGGCATGTAGCCGTCAGAGATTTCGGACCAGTGTTGAACCATACGGTTCAGGAAGATTTGCGACGGCACGAGAGCAAGCCCGTGCTGGTCGATAGAGGTTTGCAAAGCAGAATTGTCCTTGAATTGAACACGACCCCTCATCCGGCCAAAGGACGGTCAGGAAGTGTCATGTTTGATGATTGTTAAAACCTCCCCCTTTTTCTCCTAAGAGAACAATCAAGGTGGAGCTTGAGGGGGAGATTGGAGTGTGAGAGAGTTGACGGTGAAAAGCTCGAACCGCAGCGGTCTAGGAGCTTGCCTTGTGGGCCACAGGAAGCCCGTAGGGTTCGTTTGAGCGTCTTGGTGCGGCAACACCATCACTCATCAAGAACGCCTCAGTGGACCCCTGAGCCCTTACTGAGGATGCCGTGTTGTGGGTGTTAGCCAAAGGCGTCCAAAAAGCCCGTAAGGTGGTCAGCTATAGGATGTGGTCAGCAAGACAACACGTACACGTAGAGATTAGTTAATCTCAGTCTATAGTGTTCTGCTCTTGTGCAGACCAACAGGCTTACGGCCACCAATTTGTCAGTAGCGCAAGGTTCACCAGAGGCTTCTAAGGTCTCCCATGTGGCCTCTGGTGCTCGCCCAGCGCGGTGCGTCTGCTCAGTCCTCCGAGCCGATAAGCGTGTTTAGAAAGTCTTCGGGCCTATCCCGCAGAAGCGCGTCTTTGCTGGTTGGCTTGGCCTTGGTGTACGTGAGGACGATGTTGCTGGCCTGAGCTTTCACTCGTGGGGTCGATGGTCCGACAGCGAGCACGAAGGCTTCCCGCAGGGCACCCTCGGCCTTTCCTTCGTCAGTAGGTGGCACGAAGATCCCACCGTCGCTGTTGTTGGCAACCTGGCGGGGCAGGTCAGGCAGTTCACCTTTCGCCTTCAGGCCTTCGATGAACCTATCGGCAAGTTCGTTAGCTCGGGCCCACAGGTGTTCTGCTTCGGCTCGGCGCATCCCATCGGGCACACCGTATCTGTAGAACTTGGTCGGGTCGGCCTTCGCAGCCGCGATCCGCGCTTGATCTCGGTGCTTCATCTTCTCGCGGAATTCGGGTGTTGCCCAAAGCTCCTTGAGGCGTGATGATGTAGCTTGAGTGGCCCTTGGAGCGCCCTTGCGGCGTGTGGACTTCTTCCGGGGGCGTGATTTGATCGTTGTTGTCATTTCTCTCTTTGGTTTCTGCGTTGGTCGCTTAGTGCAGGGTCTCGCTCGGGTCGCGCCCGATCAGGTGCGAGAAGAAATCTCGAAGTGCGGTTTCGTAGCCAACCTGCCATTCGTTCTCGGCAGGATCGCATTGGCAGAGTTCAAGCTCTCCGTAGAGCCAATCGAGCGCTTCATCCCAGTTGAGTTCTTCTTGTTCGAAGTCGGTGTCGTTCATCGGAGGTGTCAATTGAGTTCCTTGCGTAGTCGCGTTGTGTTCCGACAGGGTGTTCCGCCTCGTGCCGTTTTCGGGCTTTGAGAGCGCCTTTCTGTCAATAGGGACGGACCAATGGCCGAAAGGCCGTCTATCTTATTGAATTTCTTTGATTGGCCGGAAAAATTAGTGGACTTAGCAAAACAGGCGCCATAGCACCTTCCACGATGAAGTCCTTTCCATCCGACAATGCGGTGTTCCATGATGAACCCGCAGCGAGAGCCGCTATAGAAACCTTGAGGTGGCCAGACGGCCCCGTCTGCCCTCACTGTCACGCGAAGGCTCAGAGCTTTGAAATTGGGGGAGAGAAGCAGTCCCATCGCGCTGGGTTGCGTCATTGCCGAGAATGTCGCCGACAATTCACAGCCACTGTTGGCACAGCGCTCGAACGGACCCGAGTGTCTTACGTGAACTGGATGCGCTTGGCTTACATTCTTAGTCACACCAACAGTCGTAACCTGACCGTGCCCGAGGTGGCTGAGGCGCTCGACGTGCCTTACAAGACCGCCGCCCGCATGTTGGAGCGCGTGTCCGATACGCTGGTCACTTACAAGGGGTTGCTGGACAAGAACAGGTTTGGAGCGCTTGTCATTGAGTTCGTCGTGAAAGCCCGGGGGCGTCAGCCCCGACTTAGGTTTCCGAAGCATCCCAGCAACGCGAAGCACAGAGCAGATGTCGGGCTGAGATACGTGCGATGGAAACAGCGGCTGAAGCTGGACGCATCGGCCACACCCATCCCGACCGGTGTTCTTCGTTCGAAAGACAAGGCTTCGGTGTCACAGGAAAACCTTGATCGGGTCGAGAGGCTCCTCATGGTGGTCCTGCATGCTGACCAAGCCGAAGCCAAAGCGGCGAGGAAGAAGCGGAGTGGCTGGGAGTGGCATCGGCGGCGCTTCCAAGAGGTCCGCATCCGTAGTGCAAATAGTGCAGGCATACGTAAAAGGCTAAGTCCTTCTATCTCGCCTTCGAGCAATGGATGGCCGTGACCAGCGAAGAGCCACTCGCAGTTCAAGCACGCTGCTGCGATAAGTCTGGCGGCGGCTTGCCCCTTGAAGCCGAACATTTGAAGTCGGGGTGGCGGGTCCGCGCTCGCAGGGGCCCGGTGTCGAGATGGGACCCAAAGTTTTCCAAGGCTTCGCACTTATCCCGTGCGTCTCAAGCTCGTTCGAGAATGTTCGCGACGCTCTGGGCGTACCACTGGCCACCTCGTGCCGTGGGGATACCGCGCGCATTCAACGCATCGGCTAGCTGCCTGAGCGTGCTCGCACCGGCCTTCTGTGCCTCTCGAATGACGGGCAGCACGTTAGCCGCATAACGGTCCGCCTCGGCCTTCACGGCTTCAACGGCTCCCTTGCGGGCCAGGTGGAGCATTGGGTTGCCTAACGTGACCCCGCGAGCCTTGGCGGCCGATAGGGCTTGCCGGGTGCGCGTAGAGATGAGGGCGCGTTCCTTCTCGGCCAGTGCGGCGAAGAGGTGCAGCACGAACGGGTCTACGTCTGGCCCTAGTTCGGCGACCACGAAGGGCACCTTGTGGGCCATCAGGCCCGAGATGAAGTGCACGTCGCGGCTCAAGCGGTCGAGCTTGGCCACACCCACGTGACACCTGAGCTTCCGTGCAGCCGCCAGTGCAGCCTTGAGCTGAGGTCTGCGGTCCAGTGCATCGGCTCCCTTGCCAGTCTCGACTTCCACGAACTCGCGGGCCACCTCGTATCCTTCAGCAGCAGCGAAGTGGGCGAGGCCTTGTCGCTGCGCCTCAATGCCCAAGCCAGAGCGGCCTTGGCTGGTGGTGCTGACGCGGATGTAGGTGATGAGAGGGGTCGTGGACACGTCGGAGGTCCTCCAGAGGCTGGTCTGTAAAGAACCTTATCGACCAATTAGATTTTATACAAGAAGATGTTATAAACCAATTCCTCGTATAGAAGAAACATCACACGCGCGGCCTCGACGACGAACATCCAAAGACGGCGCTGCTGGAATTGGCATAAACTAGCAAGTTACTGGCTCACTCTCGCAAGACCGCGCCTCGTTGCAGCCAGTAGTGACGCTCGGATACTGAGAGCCGCGGCGGGCTGGCGGCGGGCGGTAGTACAGAGGAGGCTGCAAAGCCTGTCCGTTCCTCCGTGGGCAAATGTACAACTAACGTCAATTCTATCGTCTACTGCACCAAACGGGTGATTTGCGAAGGGCAAGCCGGTGCGCATCGATCAAAAGCGTCTCGACGTTGCAATAGCCGCTGAACGGGTTTTCAACTTTTCGGAAGTTGAATGGCGACCCTGATCCCTAGCCTTGGCTACGCGCGCTTCGACAGCCGCGGTGAGTTGCGTCTAGCGGAGCGTCTTAAGGACTTCCTCGAAGACAACGCTGTAGTTTGGCATAACCTCCCGACAGGCCCACGCGGCCGCCATCCCGACTTCATCATCGCTCATCCGGCGAATGGCCTCCTGGTGCTTGAGGTGAAGGACTGGCGTCTTGAGACGATAGCTTCGGCAGACAAGACAAAGGTCGAGCTGCTGACTAGTCGAGGACTGGTGCGGGAGAGCAATCCTCTCGAGCAAGCTCGCAAGTATACACTTGATGTAGTGCGGACGCTGGAGCGGGATGGGCAATTACTCTTTCCGCCAGGTCATCGCTTCATGGGCCGATCCCTTCTTCCGTTCGGGTTTGGAGCCGTATTCACGAATATCACGCGGAGGCAGTTCGATCAGACCAATCTCAAGGAGGTGTTCGTCGAACATCTATGCGTATTCAAGGATGAAATGACGGAGGGCACTGACCCTGAAGAGTTTCGATCCAGATTGTGGCGAATGGTCTATCCGCGCCTCGGAGACCCCCTTTCGATGCCGCAGTTCGACCGGCTGCGTGCGCTGCTATTTCCCGAAATTCGCATACGGCAAATTGCTCTGCCTCTGGACGAAGCCGTGGTGCCCGATCAATCCGACCGGACACTTGCAGTTATGGACCTGCATCAGGAACAGATTGCGCGCAGCTTGGGAGAAGGGCATCGGATCATTCGCGGCGTCGCTGGATCGGGTAAGACGCTGATCCTTGCCTTTCGAGCTGAGTATCAGGCGCGTGCGGCAACAAAGCCAGTGCTCGTCTTATGTTACGCCAATGGCATTGCAGGGCGAATTGAGGATGTGATGCAAGCCCGAGGCGTAGAGAACCGGGTTCAGGTCCTCACCTTCCATGCGTGGTGTTACCGGATGCTCCGGACTTATGGGATTTCTGCTCCATCCGAGCGAGACTATCCGGATTACGCAGAGCGATTGGCGGCGAGCGTTTCAGAGGTGCTAAAGGCTGTTGATCAGGGACATATCCCAACGGAGCAATACGACGCTGTCCTCATCGACGAGGCCCACGACTTCGAACCGCAATGGCTCGCACTCGCGGCGAGGATGGTAAACCCCCGCACGAAAGCGCTGATGGTCGTCTATGACGATATACAAGCCATTTACAAGGGACGTGAGCGCCCGGTGTGGAGGCAACTTGGCATTGATGCGCAGGGCCGAACGACCGTGCTAAAGGTCAATTACCGCAACACTGCCCAAATCCTCGCATTCGCCCGACGCTTCGCTGCGGACGTGATCGGCGCTCCGGGTACAATAGCCGATGATGAGAACGCTATCCTACTGCCCGAAGACGCTGGTCGGCAGGGACTTACGCCAGAAGTGCGGCAGTGTGTGAGCATTGATGCAGAAGCTCACTGCATTGCAGAATGGTTTCTCGGACGGAAAAAGGCGGGCTACGAGTGGCCGCAGATGGCCTGCGTTTATCCGGAGCATTGGATCGGGGAGCGGGTCGCTCAGGTACTCGTCAAGCATCAAGTGCCGATCGACATAGCCAAGAACAACAGGAACAGAGTTTCGACGAAGCGTGTAGCGGTCCGGTTCTTGAGCATGCATAGCGCGAAAGGGCTCGAGTTTCCTTGCGTAGCTATCGCAGGGCTGGGCTTTCTCGGCCGCCACGGGGAACCGCTCGAGGAATGCGTTCGACTGACGTATGTTGGAGTTACTCGAGCCACCCACGAGGCGCTTCTGACGTACTCAAGCAAGTCGGCGCTGGTACAACGGCTGATCGCGTAGCCTTAGAGCCCCGACTTTGCCGAGCGCCACACAGTGGCCGAACGCTGATTGAGGTAGCAATCTCGAAGCAGCTAAGCTGATTGTCGTGTTGTTTCAGTGTTTTGCTAGCGTGCCGTTCGTCTCCCCTCGGGGGCGTTTCATTACCTACCCGTATTGGTGCCGCTCTTGCCACGACGGAGTATTGACCGGATCGGCTAGAGCAGTCGGGCAAAAGATTACTGAGCCACATCGTGTGCCTTGGGCGCCACAAACCCTTGCTTCCCGATTGCACCCTTTGCAAAATGCCGCGCAAAGGACATGGTTTGGCGATGGAGCAAGACCAACCAGGTCATGTCGGACGCAGGCTGGCTGCAATAGTAGCCGCTGACGTGGCGGGCTACTCGCGGCTCATGGGCCTCGACGAAGAGGCTACGCATGCACGCTACACCGCCCTCCTAAAGGACGCCATCGAGCCTGCAATCGCGGAGCACGGAGGCCGGATTGTCAAGAGCACAGGCGATGGGTTCTTGGCCGAGTTTCCGAGCGCTGTCGAGGCGGTTCGAGCTGCCATGCAATTCCAGACCCGCATCAAGGAACTAACGACAGCTGAGGCGGAAGACCGGCGGATCGTTTTCCGCGTGGGCGTCAATATCGGTGACGTAATCGTCGAGCCTCATGACATCTTTGGAGACGGCGTTAATATTGCAGCGCGGCTTGAGAGCATCTCAGAACCCGGTGGCATCTGCATCTCGTCTTCTGTCTACGACCAGGTTCGAGGCAAGGTCGGGGTTGAGTTCGCCGATCTGGGCGAGCAGAACCTCAAAAACATTGCTTGCCCGGTGAGGGTATATGCCGCAGGTCGGGATGGCGCTGGCCCGGTGACAAAGGGCGGCAGCACGACACCCAATCCATCTTCAGCGCCCCGCTTGTCCCTAGTGGTTCTGCCGTTCGCAAACATCGGTGGCGATCCCGAACAAGAGTACTTTGCGGACGGGGTGACCGAGAGCCTGACAACGGACCTATCGCGCATCAGTGGTGCGTTTGTGATTGCGCGAAACACCGCGTTCACGTTCAAAGGCAAAGCCTTGGATGTAAAGAAGCTAGGACGTGAGCTGAACGTCCGTTATGTGCTTGAAGGTTCATTGCAGCGAAGCGGCAACCGCCTTCGCGTGAACGTGCAGTTGGTTGACGCCGCCACAGGCAACCACCTCTGGGCCGAACGCTTTGACAAGCCTGTCGCCGATCTCTTTGACATGCAGGATGAAATCGTATCGAGGCTCGCCAACGCACTCGATGCCGAACTCGTTGCCGCCGAGGCGCTGCGAGCGAAGCATTTAGTGCATCCAGACGCGATGGATTTGGTTTTCCAGGGTAGAAGCTGCTTCAACAGGGGGCTAATCCCCGATTACATGACGCAAGCGCGGCGCTTTTTCGAGCAGGCCTTGGCGCTCGATCCCGAAAATATCGAGGCCATGGTCGGTTTGGCGCGGGTCGATCAGAACCTCGGCGCTTCCTTGATGACAGACGACCGGTCAGCGCAGCTTGCTGCGGCAGAGACAACCATAACCAAAGTGTTATTCCTCGCACCGAACCACGCTTCGGCTCACGCGATTTTGGGCTCCGTGCAAATATTTACGAAACGCGCAGCTCAGAGCATCGCAGAATTCGAGCAGGCTTTAGCGCTGGACCGCAATTTAGCCCGCGCTCATGCTCTTATCGGCCTCGCGAAGCTTTTTCTTGGTCGAGGCGAAGAAACCGAAGCTCACGTCAACGAGGCATTCCGCCTTTCTCCTCGCGACACCTTTGTTCCTGAATGGCTGATATACGTCGGCTTGGCTAAGGCGCAGCTCGGTGCCGATGCCGAAGCAGTCAGTTGGATGCGTCGGGGCCTCGATGCAAATCGAAACTATTCGATTGCGCATTTCTTTCTCGGGGCTGAACTGGCGCGGCTTGGCGAACTAGAGCAGGCGCGCACCGTGGTACAAGCAGGACTTGCGCTGGATCCGGACTTCACCCTTCACCGGTTCCGCACTAGTGGACCGGGAAACAAACGCCTCATTGAGGGAATGCGATTGGCCGGGGTTCCGGAAGGATAGCCTTTGTCATGTCAGACCCTATCGCAGTCAGCCGTAAGCTCGTCGCAGTCTTCGCAGCGGATGTCGAAGGCTACAGCCGCCTCATGGGTGCTGACGAGGTCGGCACGCTCAAGGGGCTGACCGAACGGCGCGCGATCCTCGACAGGATCATTGGGGAACACAGGGGCCGCATAGCGAACACGGCGGGCGATAGTGTACTTGCCGAGTTCGGGAGCGCCGTTGAGGCCGTGCAGTCCGCGGTGGAGGCACAGACCGCTTTGGCCGACGAGAACTCCACCATCGCACCGGACCGCCGTATCAGCTTCCGTATTGGAGTACACATCGGCGACGTGATGGTCCGGGCTGGAGACCTGTTCGGAGACGGCGTGAACATTGCGGCACGGCTACAGGCATTGGCGAAGCCGGGAGGCGTGTGTATCTCCGGGGCCACGTACGACCAGCTGCGCAAGGTCTTGCCGATGACCTTCGCGGACTTGGGCGATCAGCAGGTGAAGAACATCCTAGAGCCAGTCAGAGCCTATCGGGTGGGTACGCCGAGTGAAACGCGAGAGGCTGCCCCTGCGCGTGTTGCGGAGATTGAGAGCCCGCCTCGGTTGCCCGACAAGCCCTCCATCGCCGTACTGCCGTTCGAGAACATGTCCGGCGATCCCGAGCAGGAATATTTTGCGGACGGGATGGTCGAGGAAATAATCACAGCGCTCTCGCGGTTCAAATGGCTGTTCGTGATCGCCCGCAATTCGAGCTTCACGTTCAAAGGCAAAGCCGTCGATATCAAGGAAGTCGGACGCAGGCTCGGCGTGCGCTACGTCCTTGAGGGGTCGGTACGCAAGGCGTCGCAGAAAGTTCGCATCACGGGGCAGTTGATTGATGCAGTGACGGGCGCACACATTTGGGCGGACAGGTTTGAGCGTGACCTGACGGATGTTTTCGCTCTGCAGGACGAAGTCACGGTCGCGGTGGTCTCCGCCCTCCAGCCAAAATTGCTTCAAACAGAGATTGCAATGGCGGCGCGGCGGCGGCCAGAGGGCCTCACCGTATATGATCTTTATCTTCGAGCTAGGCAGCAATCTTACCTAACGACCCGCGAAGGGCTGGCCGAGACGATAAGGCTGGCTCATCGCGCTAGACCCGCGGTTCGCCTTTGTCGCGGCTCTGGCAGGTGTCTGTCACATGAACAACGTCCTTTGGGGCTTTTCCATCGATCCTCAATTGGACCGCAAGGAAGCAGTTCGGCTCCTTCGTCTAGCATTGAGCATCGACGATGGTGATCCGGAAACGTTAGCTTTGTGCGCATTCCAGGGATGGTGATCAGGTGTTCCAGGCGATGGTGATCACGGATTCCAGCGATCGTGATCAGATGCGGAGGCGAACACGACTGACGGGTTTATGTGTGCTGGAAATGGTCTCCTGGTCAAGGCTGGCGGGTTGGTTCGGAGATCGTTCCGGCGGTCCATGGGAGGGCCCCGTGCGCGGCGCGGAGTGCCCCCATGAGCGACGGAGCGACGCGCGCGGGAGGGGCCTGTGGGCCGGCGGGGCGATCGTGCGCGAGGTGCTCACGGTTTTTTCTTTTCGCCAGCCTGACGCCGTAGACTGTCGCCTTTGAGCTCGAGGCGGTGCGCATTGTGAATGATGCGGTCCAATATCGCATCGCCAAGGGTGGGATCGGCAATGACGTCGTGCCATTGCGACACGGGGACCTGACTTGTGATCAACAAGGATCCCTTGTCGTAGCGATCATCGACAATCTCGAGCAGATCGCGGCGCTGGTCGGCGGTGAGCGGTTCGGGTCCCCAGTCGTCAAGGATGAGGAGATTGACGCGCTCGAGCGCGGCGATCAGGCGCGCCAGACGGCCTTCGCCGCGCGCCTGGGCGAGATCGGCGAACAGGCGGGATGTTCGCTTGTAGAGGACGGAGAAGCCGTCGCGGCAGGCCTTGTTGCCGAGCGCACAGGCAAGCCAGGACTTGCCGGTGCCGGTTGGGCCGACGATGACCAGGTGGTTGGCCTCACGGATCCATTGGCAGGTGGCGAGGGTTTGGAAGAGCGAACGGTCAAGGCCGCGAGCGGTGCGATAGTCGACGTTCTCAATGGCGGCGGCTTGCCGGAGCTTGGCACTGGTCAAGCGGCGCGTGAGGCGGCGGTTGTCGCGGGCGGTGACCTCGCGATCGACGAGGAGGCCGAGCCAATCGGCGTGCGGCATCTCGGCCGCCTCGGGGTTGTTCTGCAGTTCAGTGAGGGTATCGGCCATGGCGGCGAGGCCGAGGGCGCGCAAGCGATCGACGGTGGGGTGAATAAGCATGCTGATCTCTCCTGATCAATTGTAGTAGCTGCGGCCACGGATGTTGGCGTGGAAGAGGATGGGCGCCTCCTCGGCGGGAGGCGCGGTTCTGTCGGTGCCGTTCTTGAGGATGGCGGCGACCGTTTTGTACGAGCGGGCGTTGAGCAGCAGGGCCCGGGCGCAGGCGGCGTCGACGCGTTCCTGGCCGTAGCGCTTGACCAGCCCGAGAATGCCGATCGCGGAGCGGAAGCCCTGTTCCGGATGCGGCCGCGACCGCAGGATGACGTCGATCAGGGTGTCGGCGTCGGGGCCGACCTTGGCGGCTTCGGAACGAATACGCTCATGGGTCCAGTCACGATAGCGGCGATGCGAACTCGGCATATGCTCGGCAATCGTGGTCGGGCGATGCGGCAAGGTGCTGCGCAGATGCGAGGCCACGCGCTTGCCACGGAGGAAGATCTCGACGGTCTTTTGGGTGATGCGAGCCTCGACCTCCTGATGCAAGAGGTTGTGAGGGACGCTGTAGTAATGCTTGGCGATCTCGACGTGATAATCGAGGTTGACCCGGCAGCGCTTCCACTCGGCATACTCGTACGGTTCATCCGGCAAGGGGGTGAGCGCCTGATGATCGAACTCTTCGAACAGATCGCGCCGACTTCGCCCCCAGCTCCGGAGAGGTCGATCGTTCAGCTCGACAAGGAGGCTGTGGATCGCCTCGTTGAGGGCGGCGAGCGAGAAGAAGCGGCGGTTGCGCAGACGCGCCAGAATCCATCGCCCGACGATTTGGACCCCGACCTCGACCTTGGCTTTGTCGCGCGGCCGATACGGCCGCGCCGGGACGATGGCGGTGCGGTAATGGCGGGCGAGATCGGCATAGGTCCGGTTGACCATCGGCTCGTGAAAGCAGGCCCGGGTGATGCCGGCCTTCAAATTGTCGCTCACCGTCTGCCGGGCCACACCGCCGAAAAAGGCAAAGGCCCGCACGTGCGAGGCGATCCAGTCCGGCAGGCTCTGGGTGAGGCTGGCCTCGGCGTAGGTGTAGTTCGAGGCGCCGAGCACGGCGACGAAGATCTGCGCGCTGCGCACCTCACCGGTGAGCCCGTCAACTACCTCCATGGTGTGGCCGGAATAGTCGACGAACAGCTTCTCGCCGGCGACATGGACCTGGCGCAGGGTCGGCTTGAGGCGGCCGGCCCATTCCTTATAGCGTTCGCAGAACCACGCATAGCTGAAGCTGTCGGAGTTTGCGTCGCAATACTCCTCCCACAACAGCATCAGCGTGACGTTCGGGCGCCGCAGCTCGCGATGCACGAGCGCCCAGTCCGGATGCGGACGCTCGTCGCTGGGCCGATCGGAAGGCGGCGGAAACAGGCGGTTCTCGAGCTGGACGTCGTCATCGAGCTCCGTTGGCAACGGCCAGGTCAGACCGGCGCGGCGGGCTCGGTTGACGTACTTACTGACCGTGCCCTGGGCCAGACCGAGGCTGCGGGCAACGGCGCGTTGCGACATGCCGACGCTGTAGTGCAGGCGTAGAACTTCGCGAATGTGGCGCATGGACAGTCTCTCTGTCGGCATCTCGATCCTCTGCGGTTGGGCAAAAGACCGAGCTACCCCGGTTGCAGACTGTCAGCGGTGGGCGCCTCCTGGTTGTCCCCGATCATGATCGCTGGAAATAGCGATCACGATCGGCTGGAAACGGTGATCACGATGCTCTGGAATGGGTGATCACGATGGCCTGGAATCGGTGATCACGATCGGCTGGAACGCGCAAGCTTTGGCGGCCGTAATCTCGGCATTCATGGTCGGCGATTGTGAGAGTGAGACCGAAATGGCTGACCGGGCAGTCGCGCTCAACCCCAATTCATTTAACGCATGGAGTTACAGAGGCTGGGTCTATCAAATTGCGGAGCTGCCGGAGGAAGCGATCCGGAGCTTTGAACGTGCCATTCGTATGAGCCCGGTGGACCCGCTGCTACCCCTGGTGTTTCTTGGGATGGGGGTGGCCTTTATTGAGCTTCGTCGGTTTGACGAGGCCATCGCCGTGGGGAAGAAAGCCCTGCGTCAGATCCCCTCCTTTGCGCCAGCTTACCGCGTTCTCGCGGCTGCATTCGCCCATCTCGGACGTGACGCGGAGGTGCGTGTGGCGGCGGCTCGTCTGCTTCAGGTCGATCCCGCCTTCACAATATCCGCGAGGATGGGTCGGCGCAGACAATCACACGTGAAGCTGACGATTGAGGGGCTTCGGAAAGCGGGGTTGCCCGAATGAGCCCGGTGTATCCCCTCGTCCCCTGTGGCGAGCACGCTGCCCTGTGAACCTCGGCGGCGGCTATCGGCTTGAAGGTGGTAGCAGGGAGTGGTAGCAATCAGCTTGCAGCAAGGCTGATTTGTTCTTGATTTTCAGTGCCTTCATCCGTTGCCCTTCGTCTCCCCTAGGGAGCGCCAGAAAATCAATAACTGATCTGCCGCGCGCAACGGGTAATGGTCCACCGACCACGGAGCGACCGTGTATAGACTTTTTTGAGGGCACAAGGCGCTGCGGTACGCACCCCGCTGCTCAGAAGGCTCAGCTTCCTCGCGAGCGATGGCTCGCCCACGCCGCTTCATTCGCAATTCGCAATCCCCAGAACCGTGGCGCGGCCAGACACAGTCGCTATTACGTGATGCGAGCGGACCTGGTTGCCTCGGAAGCGTTTGCAGGCCAACTGCCAACTCATGCCGCCTCTGGCAATCTGAACTGATGCAGCACGGGGAGGCCGGCCGGTTCAGGCTGGCGGGCTGCGCCGTTTCAAGAGATTAGAAGAAGGCAAGTAATCCCGGCGACCATGACGTCAAAGCCGGTCAATGCGACGAGGACAAAGGCTCGCTCGATGCTGTCCATGGACTTCCCCCACTCATACGCGCATTCCCAAGACGCGAGGCTACATTGCCGACGTGCCGAATCAATTCGATTGTCAACCTGCTGCACGCACGGGGCTGTGGATAGCGGGGGCAACGGCAGTGGCGAAGCAGTTTGGGGCCGCTAGAGTTTCTCGTCCTATCGTGGGGGAGACCCAGTCTGGTCCCGGTCGAAGTCCGGGATCAACGCCATCAGAACGAAAACGATAGTCCGCCAAGCGTTGATAGAAATCCGCTACTCATTGGCCGGTTTAGCTAGAGCGGTTCACGGATTTATTGAATCGGAAGGGATTCCGGGTCTGGGACGAATATGATTCAAGATGCTGGCTGGGCTGGAGGCCAGCATCCGATGGTCCGACCAATTTCCAACGATTTGCGTAAGCGTGCGGTATCCGCTGTTGCCAAAGGTGAGAGCTGCCGATCTGTGGCGGAACGGTTTGGCGTTGCTGTCTCGTCAGTTGTGAAGTGGTCACAGCGTTATCGAACGACCGGCTCGGTAGCGCCTGGCAAGATGGGTGGTCACCGCAAGCCTGTGCTTGATCCGCACCGCGCCTTCATCGTCGAGCGGATCACTCAGACGCCGCACCTGACGCTGCATGGTCTGAAGGCGGAACTGGCAGCCCGTGGGGTCAAGGTCTCACACAATGCGGTCTGGCTGTTCCTGCGCCGGGAAGGGCTGCGGTTCAAAAAAAACACTGTTCGCCCTCGAACAGGCTCGCGCCGACGTCTCTCGTAGGCGCTTGCGTTGGCGAGCCTGGCAGGCCGGGCTCGATCCGGGCCGGCTCGTCTTCATCGATGAGACCTGGATCAAGACCAACATGGCCCCTTTGCGAGGCTGGGGACCCAAAGGGGCGCGCCTGCGCGGCTTCGCTCCGCACGGTCACTGGCGTACCCTCACATTCCTCGGCGCGCTCCGCCATGACCAACTCACGGCACCCTGCGTCTTCGATGGCCCGATCAACGGTGAATGCTTCCGTGGTTACGTAAAGCACATTCTCCTGCCAACCCTGCGTGAAGGCGACATCGTCATTCTCGACAATCTCGGAAGCCATAAGTCGAAAGCCGTCAGGCAAATGATCAAGGCTGCTGGCGCCAGACTCTGGTACCTGCCGCCATACTCGCCCGACCTCAACCCAATCGAACAGGCCTTCTCCAAGATCAAACACTGGATGCGGCAAGCTCAGAAGCGCTCAATCGAGGAGACTTGGCGCCATATCGGTCACCTCGTCCAAGACATCCAGCCTCGCGAATGCGCCAACTACTTCGCCAGCGCCGGTTATGCTTCAATCAAAATGTGAAACGCTCTAGTGGCTGATAGCTTCCGAGAAAAGATGTTATCGGAAGTAATCTTCCGGATGTCCCCTTGTTCAGGAGTGAATGTCTGGAACGGGCGAAAAGCGCGGCAGAAAGCCGCGAAGTCCGGAGACTAGAGGTGGGGTAGCCGGCACGCCCACGGACCCGACAAAAACAGAACCCCGCCCCGGGTGACGGGGCCTGAAGGAGAGTTGGAGAACGCTGTCTTCGGTGTGAGAAGACGCTGTCCCGATACGCAAACCCGCCCGTTCCGGCTTGTGATGCTGTGCCGCGGCCGTTGGCGCGTGATGCGCATCACGGTGAAACTGAAACGGTGGCCTATTCTCGCGACAGGCTAGCAAAAATGCCTGCCTGAGTACCAACCATGGAGAATAGTGATGCCCAAAGTCATTCCAGCAGTATTCTTTCAGAAGCAACTAGACGGCGTTAAGTTTGACGCCCAGAAGCCCGAACGGCTCGAACTCTTCGAGAGCCACCTCCTCGAGGTAGCCGGAGGACTGAGCCAGGTCCGCCACGCAACCGGATCACGACTGACAATCGATGGGCCTGACGGTTCCGGTGGTCACACGACCTTTTCGGGTTCGGCCGGATGGGCGGATGTCATGCAGGCTGACGACTGCGCAGCCTAACGATCCGGCTTTCTGGACCAGTCCGGAAAGCCGGGGACGACTTCCATAGGAGAAGAGCCACCATGGAACCACGGATTGGGATCATAACGTACGGTGACGATCCACATGGCCATCTGATCAAGAAGAAGATCGGAGAGCAGCATGGAGTCTGGTGCTGCCTGATCCCAAGCGACGAGCTTGTACTCCGCGGGCGCCTGGAGTGGTCGTCGGACAGTGACGCACCAGCCCTTCTCCCGACCATGGATGGGCAGACCGTCGACGTCAGGACGCTGAACACGCTGTGGTACCGGCGCACGACCGTGAAACAGTTGCTGCCCGAGCACACTGACGCTGCCTATGAGCTGCCTATCTTTCGTGGCACCGAGAGAGTCCTCGAGGGCATACTCCTGAACGCCTTTCAAGGGCACTGGGTCAGTCATCCTCTTGCCACCCGCTTGGCGGAGAACAAGCTGGTGCAGCTACATGCCGCAAAGCGCGCCGGTCTCCGGATCCCAGCCACGCTCGTCAGTCAAGATCCAGTGCACATTCGCCGCTTTTGTGCGGCGCATCCGGGGGCGATCATCAAGCCCGTCGCGACGCCGCGTGGCGTCGAACTGGCGTCGACAGCAGTCGTCAGCCAGGAGCTGCTCGACAACGAGGAAACCCTGGCCCTGACGGCGTCGATCTACCAGGAGTGCATCCCAGGCACGCGCCACCTGCGCATCTCCGTCCTTGGCGAGCGCTGTGATGGTGCGCTCATCGAGGCCGAGGCACTGGACTGGCGGTTTGATCTCAATGTGCCCTTCAGTCCTTACCCGCTCGAGAGGCACCTCGAACAAAGGTTGCGCGACACCCTCCACGAGCTCGGTTTGGTCATGGGGATCTTCGACGTGAAGTTGACCGACGACGATGAGCCCGTGTTCCTCGAGGTCAACCCGCAAGGACAGTTTCTCTTCGTGGAGGCCCTGTGCGACCTGCCTCTCGCCGATATCTTCGCCGCCTTCCTTGTCGACCAGGCGAAGCAAGATGTGAGGTCTCGGCAGCGTTAGGCTCGTACGACGTACCCATACGACGGAGACCGCCTGAGTGATCCGCCACCGAGCGGGTAGCCCCGTCGTCTGAAAACAGATCGTGGTAGGTTGCGCGCCGCAGCGTCACCGCTGATGACGTGATCGAGTGAACCGCCTTGCATTTGCTCCGGCGCAACTTGCACTCACTCCGGCGCAAAATGAGCCACAGAGCGCCGTTGCCTCTGCGCCGCGCGATGGTGGCATGACGAGCGCATGGCCGGGCTCCCCTCGACGCCTGTTCGAGCGGCGATCGCGAGAGGAGCCTTGGCCGTACGTCCTGGCCCTATCCCTGGCCGCGAGTTCAGTGATGCGCCGAAACGCTCCTGACGGTCTCGGTGAGCATATCGCCCGACGCGGAATGGCCGATGTCACCCAGGCTGATGATGCCGACCATCCGCTTGCTCTTGTTGATTACCGGCAGCCTGCGGACCTGCAGCTTCTCCATGTGCTGCATCGCCTTGGCGAGGTCATCGTCCTCGCGGCAGCAATGGATGCCCTCGGTCATCACGTCGCGCGCCGTCGCGCGGCGGGCATCGAAGCTGTGGCTCGCGAGTCCTTTGCAGACGATATCGCGGTCGGTCACCATTCCGACCAGCTTGTCATCCTCGCCAATCGGAATGCAGCCGATGTCATGCGCCCGCATCAGCTTGGCAAGCTCGGAGATCGGAGTGTCGGGGCTGACCCAGTCGACACCCTTGTGCATCACGTCTTTGACTTTCATGGCGAGCCTCCGTTCGTGGTTTCAAGTGCGTAGATGCAACGCAGCGGCACCCCATCTTCAGAACTCCAACCCGACAAGCGCAGACACTCTCGCCATCCTGGGCAGAATGACGGTGACCTCGCGGCCAGAGTTCCCGCCCAATATCGTAAGGACAATGGGCTGTGTACAAAATCCTCAGTCATGCGCACTGAAGCGCCCGTGCCGTGCATTGGCCGTCAGGCGCGCAAACTGCGCGCGACCCATATGAAGCAGCGTTTCATGATCGCCGGCTTCCATGTAGATGTCCGGCTGTGCCTCGATGCTGTCGTCGACGATGATGTCCAATCCGTAGCATTTGCCGACGGCGGGAACTGCACCATGTGCGCAGTCGCGGAACAGCCGATTGATCTCGGTTTCATCGGCCATGTGGACATTGTCGCCGAGGCTTGTCCTCAGGTCCGACAGGCGGAGGTGATGCGATGCGGGCAGGACGGCCAGCATGTATCCGCCGTCGCGCCGCAATACGATACCCTTGGCGAGGCGGTCGCCAGAGATGTGGCATGCCTGCGCCGTTCGAGCCGACGTCATGCTGAGTTCGTGCGGGATCACCTCGTACTGGATGTTCTCAGCGGCGAGGTATTTCTGGAGCGTGGGAGCAATGGCCATGGCATCACCTCCGATGCTGAATGGAAACCATCCACCGTGAGGTCGACCCTGCAGACTCTCGCCATACGATGGGCGGCTGCCTGACTAGAGACCCAGCATAAGTCTTCCACCCGCAAGCTGCAATTCATTTCCCTTCGAAGCCGCAGCGAGCGTGCGCAGAAGCAGGCTTCGCCTGGCTCTGCGCCGGCGCTCTGTCACGCCGTCGTGCCTTCGATCGAACGGCGGATCACCCGTTGCACCTCCGCATTCGACAGAAACAGATCGTGGTTGATGATGCCCCAGCCTTCCTGGGAGGCATCGAGCACGCGTACACCGAGCTGCGCGATGGCGGCCTTCTCCGCGGCGCCGACCCTGGTCATTCCACCTGCGATTTGTCCCGACAGCGCAAGGGCCCGATCGTTCGTTGCGGCGATCACGGTAATCTTGCCGGCGAGCGGGCCGATGCGCTGGATGGCCGACGAGAACACGTCCATGTCGATATCGGGTGCGGCAAACACGACCGCACCGATCCTGCTCGTGACCGTGTCGCCGTATCGCGCATAGAGCTGACGCAGGCTTTCGAGGGTCAGCATGGTTCCCATGCTGTGCGCAACGATGTGCACGCGGCCGCCGCCTGGCGCCGACACGAGCGCAGAGAGCACGCGCTCGAAATCGTCGCGGGACCACATCGCGCTGTCGCGGTCATAGGCATAGTCGAACAGTCCTGCCTTGGAAGGCCAGGAGAATGCCACGGTCCGGCCGCGGAACTTGATCCCGTCGGAGAGATGAGCGGCATCCAGCACCGCCGTCTCGAATGTCTGCTTGAAGCCGTGCACGTAGATCAGCACGTCCCCTCCGCCGGCCTGCGCGGCGAGATCGCCAGCGTCGGCCGACACCGGTTCGATCCGATCAAGACGCCAATCGCCGAGGCCAACCGAAGCGAGAGAAAGACGGCTCTCGTCCGGAGCCACAAGCCTGGCCCGCGCGACCGTCATGCTCGTCGCCCGCTCCGGCCCAAACCAGGGTTTGGTGCGGCCGCCGCTGACGGGCTTGCGCGTGGTGGTGACAAGCAGCGTGGGGTCAACGGAGAGTGACGACGCGTCGAAGCGCGCGCCGGTCGCAGCGAGGCCAGCGCATCCGCCGAGCGCGAGGGCACTTCCTGCCGACACAAGTCCGCCGAGGAGCGCGCGGCGCGAAATGGAATGACGGGAGTCGCTTTGCAGAAGACGTTGGACGATCACACGGAACCCCAGGGAACTTGCCCACCGTAAGCCGCCCCGCCTGTCTCACTGAATGACAATGGGGGCGAGAAGACGGCGCAGCAGTTTCGCGGTCGGTTCCTGATCGTCGCGTCCGAAAAAAGCGCCAGATCAGTAGATGATTTTCAACGGAATGTAGTGCGCACCGAACGCGCAATGCCTCTGTGTGGCTCATCTGCTCAGCCCGACCGACGCCATTCATCCGCCGTCAGTAGTTCCAGCTCGGCGAAATAAGCCTCATTAGGGTCCTGATTGGGCTTCGCATCGACGTTGTCATCGCCTGATTTGATCTCGCGCATCAGCTCGTTCACGTGTCCCGCAAGCACCGAGCCGATCGCATGGATGGCTTCGTGACGATCGAGTCCTTCGGACATCAGTCGCTGCGCCGTGCTTCGCACCGGCAGCTTGGGATCGGCAATTTGGCTCTCGACGATCGCATGAAAGACAGCGTGCACTTTCTCCCGCGGAAGGCGGATTCCGGCGCGCCGATGGTACGCCATCACGAGATCGATCCGTTCCTCCTCGTCCAGCGCAACCCACAGATCCGGGTCTGGCTCTATCAATGGATCATACGCCAGCATCGCTTCTTCGTCCTGAAGCCCCGATCGGGCAACGTCCGGTGTCCGCATAATTTGGGGGAAACCGGATGACGGCTCATCCAGCCTTTGCGAGTAGAGGCAGCACTTCTTGAACTTCTTGCCACTGCCGCAGGGGCAGGGGTCGTTTCGTCCTACCTTGTGCGAATTTACCATGGCGAGCATCCGCGACAGAATTTGATTGGGTCACAAGACCCAAAGCAGCTTGGTTGGGCGGGCGGCTGGCCGGTCCGTATGGACAGCGGCAGAGACGCGGGGATGATTGCCGTCGGCGCAAGGCCATAATAGCCGGCCACCCGGTCCATCTTGTGAACCACCATGACGGCGGTAAAGGCCTCACGCAGGGCTCTTATGGGTGCCAGCTGGCGCCCGGTCTTCCCTGCGCCCCCCTTTTCGAAAGGGTATGAATCGAAACACAGCTCGGGCCAAATATGCCGCGAGGATGCGGGCGTACGCCGATTGGCGAATTGACGCAGCGGCGTTGTTGCGCTCCGGTCCCGATGCACGCCCTGCGTTCATCGGTCTCACGTGCAAGCATGCAGCATCGGCATCGGTGGTGGTGGTCGTTCTCCCCAGAATCTGCACTATGCGCGCCGACGTGCCTCCGGAGCTGTTGCCGGGCCTTCGGAGGTGTTGGCAATGGCTTTTCGGAGTGACGAGATGAGCGGTTTGGTGATCAGCGGCGGCCGGGTAGTGGATCCCGCGAGCGGGATGGATGCCATTGGCGATGTGGCGGTGGTGGACGGCGAGATCGTGGCCGTCGGCACGGGTCTCGGCGGCGCCGAGCGGGTGATCGACGCCGCCGGCCTGGTGGTCGCGCCCGGCTTCATCGACCTGCACGCCCATGGCCAGTCGATCCCGGCCGACCGCATGCAGGCGTTCGACGGCGTCACGACGACGCTTGATCTCGAGGCCGGCGTGCTGCCGGTCGGGTCCTGGTATGAGAGCCAGGCGCGGAAGGGCCGCGTGCTGAACTACGGCGCTGCCACCAACTGGGCCTTTGCCCGTATCGGCGCGATGACGGGCTCCAATGCCGAGAGCTCGCTGGAGGCGTTCGGCAACGCCATGCGCGACCGCCGCTGGATGGACAATGTCGCGACCGATGCGGAGGTATCAGGCATCCTCGATCGCCTCACCCGCGGTCTCAACGAAGGCGGCATCGGCATCGGCATCCTCAATGCCTATGCGCCGGGCGCCGGCGTGCAGGAGCTGACCGCAGTGTGCCAGCTCGCCGCGAAGCAGGGCGTGCCGACCTTCACGCACGTCGCCTTCATGTCGCGCATCGATCCCGAAAGTGCCGTGGAAGCGTATATCCGCCTGATCGGCTATGCCGGTGCCACCGGCGCCCACATGCACATCTGCCATTTCAACTCGTCGAGCAAGACCGACATCGCGCGCTGCCGCGTGCTGGTCGAGAAGGCGCAGGCGCAGGGTCTGCCGATCACGGTCGAGGCCTATCCCTACGGCACCGGCTCGACCGTGCTGGCCGCCGCCTTCTTCAGCGATCCCCAATTCGTCGAGCGCAACGGCACCGGTTACGATTCCGTGCAGCGCGTGACCGACGGCTACCGCTTCCACGACCGCGAGGAGCTATTGAAGGCGCAGGCCGAAGAGCCGTCCTCGCTGGTGCTCTGGCACATCCTGGACACCGAGCACAATGCACATCACCGCGACCTGCTCGACATGTCGGTGCTGTATCCCGGCGGTGCCATTGCCTCCGATGCGATGCCGTGGACGACCTCGGATGGCAAGACCTACACCGGCGATGCCTGGCCGCTGCCTGACGACGCCACCTCGCACCCGCGCTCGGCCGGCTGCTTCACAAAATTCATTCGTGAGTGGGTGCGCGAGCGCAAAGCCGTGTCGCTGCTGGAAGGCGTGCGCAAATGCGCGCTGATCCCGGCGGAGATTTTGTCGCAGAGCACGCCCGCGATGCGCGCCAAGGGCCGGCTTGCCAAGGACGCTGATGCGGACATCGTCGTGTTCGATTACGAAAAGCTCTCGGACCGTGCAACCTTCACGGCGATGAACCGCCCGTCGGAAGGAGTACGGCATCTGATCGTCAGCGGTCAGCCGCTGATCAGCGACGGTGTGCTGGATGTAACCGCGCGGCCCGGAAAACCCGTGCGCCGCCCCGTCGTCGAGAGCTGAGCCATGCCGGTCCCGGTTGTCCTGGTGACGGGCTTTCTCGGGGCCGGCAAGACCACGGTGGTGAACCATCTGCTCGCCCATGCGGATGGGCGACGGATCGCCGCCGTGGTCAACGATTTCGGCGCCATCAACATCGATGCGGAGCTGATCGCAGGCGCGAGCGACGGCGTGGTCAGCCTCGCCAATGGCTGCATCTGCTGCTCGCTCGAGGGCGATCTGCTCCGCACGCTTTCGACCCTGCTGCGGCGCGATCCCAGGCCCGAGTACATCGTCATCGAGACCAGCGGCGTCGCCGATCCCGCCGACATCGTGCGCAACCTGATGGACCCGGTGATCCTGCGCGAGGCGCCGCTGGAAACGGTGCTCTGTGTGCTCGACGCGGGGACTCCGCCGTCAGCTCTCGATGACGCGCTGCTGCGCTCGCAGTTGCGCGTCGCCGACATCGTGGCGCTCAGCAAGCTCGATCTGGCGGACGAGGGCGCAGCTGCGCGCATGCGCGAAGCCATCCGCGCGCTGCGCGTCCCCGGCGTGGTGGTCGAGGCGAACCACGGCGAGATTCCGTCTGCGCTATTGTTCCCCGCGGCCGTCGATCGCGCGCCAGCCCCGCGCGAGCCGGGACCGAAACGGCCGGCCGAGGAACGCTTCGAGACGCTGAGCTGGACCTCCGATCAGCCGATCTCGCTGCCGCGTTTGCAGCGGGCCATCAACCGGCTCGCACCCAGGCTCGCGCGCGCAAAAGGCCTGTTCGAGACCGTCGAGCAGCCCGGACGCTTGATGGTTTTCCAGTTCGCCGGCGGCCGCGCCACGCTCGCGCCGGGCGAGGCGCCGCGGGCAGGCGTGCCGCGGGTACGCATCGTCTTCATCGCCGAGCTCGGCGTGCTTTCGCAGGCCGAACTCGACGGGATCATGGAAGCGTGCGTTGCCGGCGGTTGAGGCGAGGCGGTAGGGTCAACCGCTTCCGCCGTCAGCCACCGCCTCTCCTCTTGTCGCGTCGATCCGAGACCTGCCAATGCCTCCAAATATCCCACCCGCCCCCGCTGATGCCGCCGCGCGCCGCGCCGCCAAGCCGGCCATCGTCTATCCGGCCGGGACGATGCCCGGGCCGGATATGGCCACGCTCGAAGCAGCCCGCCGTGCGGCGGTCAAGACGCACGAGCTCATCGTGCCGCCACGCGATGCCCGTGCCTTTCGCGTGGCGCGCGGCCAGTTCTTCCGCATCGTCAGCATCGAAGGCCCTCAGGTCGGCGACCTCAATCTCTGGAACGCGGACGATCTCTCCGAGCGCTTCTTCAGCGGCAAGACGCGGGCGCTCCATGGCACGCATGTCGGCATTGGCGACCGGCTCTGGAGCAATTTGCCCTATCTTCGACCGATGGCGACCATCAGTCACGATACGCTTGGCTGGTACGGCTTCGATGCGGACGGCGCCGGCATTCACGATGTGATCGGCACGCGCTGCGATCCCTATACAAATCTCCTGCTGAACGGCACGGCTTACGATTTTTGCTGCCACTCCAACCTGTCCCGCGCCCTCGCGACCGAATTGAAGGCGGATCCGGCCGCAGTGGAGCATCATGTGCACGACGTGCTCAACGTCTTCATGTGCACCGGCTTCACCAAGGACACGCACCACTATTTCATGAAGGCAAGCCCTGTCCGCCCCGGCGACTTCATCGAGCTCTTCGCGGAGATCGACCTGCTCGGCGCGTTGTCGGCCTGTCCCGGTGGAGACTGCAGCGCAACCCATTCCAGCGATGCCGCGGCATGCCATCCGCTCAAGATCGAAATCTTCGAGCCGGATCGAACGGCCCTGAAGGGCTGGACCTGGTCCGCGCCGAGCGCTTATCACCGTCACCACGGGGCGCACGCGGGAAGTTGAATTTCAGTGCGCAGCGCCTCTGCCTTCACGATCACCTCGCAGGCATGCGCAGTCCCCGTCGGCCCGGCAAGTTCACGCGAATTGCGCGATGCCGTTTCCGACCGACCAGTTCTCCTTGGGCGCGTCGAGCACGTTCACGAACACGTCCTCGGGCCGGATGCCCGGGCTTTCGCCGAGCAGCTCGGCGATCCGCCGATACAGCGCCTTCTTCTGCTCGGGCGTGCGCGAGGCGAACACGGTGATCTGGATCAGCACGGCATCCTCGCTGCGGCTGACGCCATAGGCATTGCCGCAGCGGAAGTTGGCGGGCGAAAGCTCGCTGATGGTCATGAATTCGTCGCCATCAGGCACGTTCAGCGCCTCGCGCATCGCGCGGTAGAGTCCGTCGAGAATCGCCCGGCGGTAGGTCTCCGGCTTTCCGGCGCGCATCGAGATGTGGAGGAGAGGCATCGTACGTTCCTCTGCATGCGGGCCCGCTCGGCCAGGCATCATCCGCGCCGCCGCCGGCTCATTGACGAAACGGGATATCAATCCCACTTTGTTTTTGACACGATGTCGAGAAACCATGTTTTTGACGTCGTGTCAAATATTTTGAGGAGCAGAGCTTGAGGCCGCGCGAGTTCGACCACGACGACGTCCTGCGCATCGCGTTCGACCAGTTCTGGCGCAAGGGCGTCCGCGGCACCTCGCTGTCTGACATCGCGCGCGACGCCGGCGTGCAGCGCGGCAGCCTCTACAATGCTTTCGGCAGCAAGGAAGCGCTGTTCCTTCACGCCTATGAGCGCTACGCGGCCGACTATCTGCTCGCCTTGCAAAAGGCGCTGGGGACGGGGTCCTTGCGCAAACGCCTCGCCGCCTTCTTCGACCTGACGATCACCAATTTCCGTTCCGGCTCGCCGCCGCGGGGATGTCCGACCACGCGCGGCCTGATGGAGCTCGGCGCGGCGGAAGGCGAGGGGTTGGATGAAGAGGCGCGCCAGGCCTTTGCGAGCCTCGTCTCCCGGATCACCGCGCTGGTTCAGGACACGTTGTCGGCGGGCGCGAGGCGTGGCGAGTTCAACGGCAATCCCGCAGCCGCCGCGCTGCACATCGTCACGGTGACGCGCGGCCTTGCCGTGCTCGAACGCGCCTACGGCGACGAAGCCCAACTGCGCAAGATAGCCGCGCACACGATCGATCTCGTGCTCGACAAGAAAGGAGGTTAGGTCTCAGCAGACCGCAAGCGCGTTGACTGCCCGCGTCGTCGCAATCTCGTTCTCGTCGCCGACGAACTGGCCGACGACCGATGCAAGTTCCATATCAGCCTTCCAATTCTTGCGAGCCCCGAGGGTTTTCTCCCGCATCAGTTTCAAGCTGGTCCTCATTGTCGGCATCAGCCTGCTCGGCATGGTCGTGCTGGCGCCGATCGCGCTTGCAACCTTGCGCGCGCAGATGATCGCCGATCGTCAGGCCAAGACTGTTCGTGGGTTTCGTCGACGTCGTCAACAAGCAGGGCGCTGGGACGCAGAAGCTGCAATCGCTCCTGGACGAGGTCAGCGCCTTCGTTGCGGGCGTGCGCGCGGCCTAGTATAGCGGGATGATGGGCCAAAACTCCGATCGGCGCGCGCGGATCCTCCTGATCAATCCGAACAGCAACGAGGCGACCACCACGATGATGGTGGCGATCGCAACGTCCGCTGCCGCCGATGCTTTCGATATCGTCGGTGCCACGGCAACGCGTGCGCCCGCGATGATCGTCTCGGCGGATGCGTTGGAGGCGGCCGCGTCGGAAGTCGAGGAGATCGCGCGTGCCAACAGCCGTGCGTGCGACGGCATCATCGTCTCCGCATTCGGCGATCCCGGTCTCGCCGGGATCAGGGCGGCGATGAAGCTGCCTGCCGCGGGCATCGGCGAATCCGCGATGCTGGAGGCCGCTGAGAATGGCCGCCGCTTCGGCGTGGCGACCACGACGCCGCTGCTCCAAGCAAAGATCGACGCATTGCCGGACATGCTGGGATTACGATCGCGCTACACTGGCACGCGCTTTGCCGACGGCGATCCCGAGGTGCTGATGCGCGATCCAGCGCGGCTGCGGGCGGCGCTCGCCGGCGCGGTCGAGGCCTGCATCGCGCAGGACGGGGCTGAAGCTGTGATCATCGGCGGCGGGCCGCTGGGCGAGGCGGCCCGCGAGCTTCAGCCGATGTTCGCCGTGCCTGTCATCGCGCCGATCCCGTCCGCCGTGCGGCGGATCATTCGTCTCGTCACGGCGTAACGTCTGGTTTTTCCGCGTCGCGGCATCGGCCGTGCCGCGGAAAACTGTTTTCCTTGACATGAACTCTGCCGTGCTCGACCTGTAACGAGGTCGGGCGACGCCACGTTGCGTGGCGTCGTGAAAAGAAGAAAGAGATGTGGGAAAGACGCCATGAGTGCAGGCCTCGACGAGAAGGACTACCTCGCCACCTTGCGCGGCCTGTGGGACAAGGCCTGGCCCAAGGGCATGCCGCGCTCGCCGACCTATCTGCACGGCGAAGTTCCCCTGACGGAATATCTGCGCGCCTGGGCGAAGCGCAGTCCCGATCGCCCGGCCGTGATCTTCTACGGGCACGTCACGACCTATGCCGATCTGGATCAGCAGAGCGATCGCTTTGCGGCGCTGCTGCAAGCGAAGGGCGTGCGCAAGGGCGATCGCGTCGCCGTCTTCCTGCCGAACTGCCCGCAATTCCACGTCGTCTTCTTCGGCATCTTGAAGCTCGGCGCGGCCCACGTCCCCGTCAGCCCGCTGTCGCGCGCCTTCGAATTGTCCTACGAGCTCAACGACACCCAGGCCGAAGTGATCGTGGCGCTGGACCAGCTCATTCCCGTCGTCGAGCAGGTGAGGGCAGAGGTAAATCTGCGCGAGATCATCGTCACCAGCCTTGCCGATGTGGTGCCGGCTGCGCCGGCATTCCCGACGCCGGACTCCATCCGCGCGCCGCGCATCGCGATCCCGGGCGCGACCGACCTGTTGCCGGCGCTCGCGGCACAGCAGGCGCCGAGGCCGCTGCCGCCGCCCGGCTTCGATGACGTTGCGGCGCTCAACTACACCGGCGGCACCACCGGGATGCCCAAAGGCTGCGTCCACACCCATCGCGACATGGTCTACACGGCCGCCGCCAATTACGGCATCTCGGTGCTGTCGGACGAGAGCAGCGTATTCCTGTCGTTCTTTCCCGAATTCTGGATTGCGGGCGAAAACTTCGGCCTGATCTTCCCGCTGTTCTCCGGCGCGACGCTGGTCCTGCTGGCGCGTTGGGACGCCGTCGGCGCCATGGCCGCCATCGAGAAATACAGGGTCACGATCACGGCGATGCCCGTCGATGGCGCGGTCGAGCTGATGGATCATCCGCGCTGGCGCGAATTCGACCTGACGTCGTTGAAACAAGTGCGCGTCGTCTCTTTCGTCAAGAAGCTCAACGCCGACTATCGCAAGCGTTGGAAGGACCTCACCGGCACGATCCTGATGGAGGCGGCCTGGGGCATGACGGAGACCCACACCTCCAACACCTTCACGTCAGGCTTCCAGGACGACGATTTCGATCTCAACAACCAGCCGATCTTCGTCGGCCTGCCGGTCCCCGGCGCCGAGTTCAAGATCACCGATTTCGAGACCGGCGCGCTGTTGCCGCTGGGCGCGGAAGGCGAGATCCGCGTGCGCACGCCGTCGCTGCTCAAGAGCTACTGGAACAAGCCGGAGGCGACCGCGGAATCACTGATCGATGGTTGGCTGCGCACCGGCGACATCGGCACCATCGACAGGGACGGCTTTCTGCATTTCCTCGGCCGCCGCAAGGAGATGCTGAAGGTCAAGGGCATGAGCGTGTTCCCGCCGGAGATCGAGGCGCTGCTCGGCCAGCATCCGAAGGTGCTGGGCTCCGGCGTCGTCGGGCGCGACGATCCTGACAAAGGGCAGGTGCCGGTCGCCTATATCCAGCTCAAGCCGGAGGCGGTCGGCACCATCTCCGCGGAGGACCTGTGCGCCTGGTGTGCCGAGCGCATGGCCGTCTACAAGGTCCCGGAAGTGCGTATCATCGAAGCCCTGCCGCTGACGGCGACGGGCAAGGTGAGGAAGCAGGACCTCGATCCAAATCTTCCTGCTGCTGTCTGAATGAGAGAGACGATGTCGTTCAAGAAGCTCCTGATCGCCAACCGCGGCGAGATCGCCATCCGCATCGCGCGCGCGGCGGCTGACGCCGGCATCGCGACGGTCGCGATCCATCCCGCCGACGATGCGCTGTCGCTGCATGTGCGCGTTGCCGACGAGGGGGTCGAAATTCCCGGACGTGGCGCGCGGGCCTATCTCGACATCGAGGCCGTGGTGAAGGCGGCGAAGGCTGCCGGCTGCGATGCCGTGCATCCCGGCTACGGTTTTCTGAGCGAGAACGCGGCATTCGCAAAAGCCTGCGCTGACGCCGGTATCACCTTCGTCGGGCCAAAGGCGTCCGCGCTCGAGCTATTCGGCGACAAGGTCGCGGCCCGGCAATTGGCAAAGCGCTGCGGCGTGCCGATCATCGCCGGTACCAGCGGGCCTTCCTCGCTGGACGAGATCACGGCGTTCTTCGCCTCGCTCGGCAGCAATGCGGCGATCGTGATCAAGGCGATGGCCGGCGGCGGCGGCCGCGGCATGCGCGTCGTCGAGAACGCTGCCGATCTCGCGGAGGCCTATGCGCGCTGCCAGTCCGAGGCCAAGGCTGCGTTCGGTTTCGAAGGCGTCTATGCCGAGCGCCTGATCCGGCAGGCGCGTCACATCGAGGTCCAGATCATCGGCGACCGCCATGGCGCCATCTCCCATCTATGGGAGCGCGAATGCACCATGCAGCGCCGGCACCAGAAGCTGGTCGAGGTCGCGCCGAGCCCGTCGCTGAGCGATCCCTTACGCGGTCGCATCATCGAGGCGACAAAGCAGCTGGCGACGGCGGCCTCTTACGACAATCTCGGCACCTTCGAGTTCCTGGTCGACGGCACGGCCGAGGACAGTTTCGCCTTCATCGAAGCCAATCCGCGGCTCCAGGTCGAGCATACCGTCACGGAAGAGGTGCTCGGCCTCGATCTCGTCCGCGCCCAGTTCGCCGTGGCCGCGGGAGCTTCGCTGGCATCCCTCGACCTCGCGCAAGGATCGATCCCGAAGCCGCGCGGCTATGCCATGCAGCTTCGCGTCAACATGGAGACGTTGGACGAGACGGGTGCCACGCATCCGACCGGCGGCGTGCTCGCCGTGTTCGAGCCGCCGTCGGGGCCGGGCGTGCGTGTCGATAGCTTTGGCTATGCCGGCTACAAGACCAGCGCCGCTTTCGACTCGCTGCTCGCAAAGGTCATCGTGCATACGCCGGGCGCGGCCTGGCATGACGTCGTTGCGAAAGCCTCGCGCGCGCTGCGCGAATTCCGGATCGACGGCGTCGTTACCAACATCGCATTCCTGCAGGCGGTGCTGGCGCATCCCGATTTCAGGACCAACCGCATCGCGACCGATTTCGTCGATCGCAACATCGCGAAGCTGGTCGAGGCGGCGGATGGTGCGGCGAGGCCGCTCTATTTTGCGGCGACGGAGCACGGCGGCGGTCACGGCGGGGAAGCTCACGTCGCGCAGATCGTGCCCGAAGGTGCGGTGATGGTCGCAGCGCCCCTGCAGGGCACCATCGTCACGGTCCAGGTGAAGCAAGGTGAGATCGTCCGTCCCGGCCAGCAGCTGGCCGTGATCGAGTCCATGAAGATGGAACACCTCGTCATGGCCGAGCAGGGCGGTCGGGTCATGAAGATCGTTGCCGGTGACGGCGTCACGCTGATGCATGGCGAAGCGATCATGTATCTGGAGCCGCTCGACGTCGCTGCCGATCATTCGGCGGCGGAAGCCGATGTCGATCTCGACCACATCCGCCCGGACCTTGCCGAGCTGATCGCGCGCCAGGCCAACACGCTCGACGAAAATCGCCCCGCCTCGGTCGAGCGCCGCCGCAACACCAACCAGCGCACCGCGCGCGAAAACGTCGCGCAGCTCGTCGATGACGGCTCGTTCGTGGAGTACGGGAGCCTGGCGATCGCGGCGCAGCGGCGCCGGCGCAAGCTCGACGACCTCATCAAGAACACGCCGGCCGACGGGCTCGTCATGGGCCTCGCCACGGTGAACGCGGAGAAGTTTGGCCCTGAGGGCGCACGCTGCATCGTCGTGGCCTACGACTACACCGTGCTCGCGGGCACCCAGGGCCACATGAACCACAAGAAGATCGACCGTATGCTGACGCTGGCGGAAGACTGGCGTCTGCCGCTGGTGTTTTATGCCGAAGGCGGCGGCGGCCGGCCCGGCGACACCGACCGGCTCGGCATGACCGGCCTCGACGGTCCCTCCTTCGTGCAGTTCGCGAGGCTCTCGGGCCTCGTGCCCGTCGTGGGCGTTGTCTCCGGCTATTGCTTCGCCGGCAACGCCGCGATGCTCGGCTGCTGCGACGTCATCATCGCCACCAAGAATGCCTCGATCGGCATGGGCGGCCCCGCCATGATCGAGGGCGGCGGGCTTGGCGTCTATCACCCGGCCGAGGTCGGTCCTGTCTCGTTCCAGTCGCCGAACGGCGTCATCGACATCCTGGTCGAGGACGAGGAGGAGGCGACGCGCGTCGCTCAAAAGTATCTGTCCTATTTTCAGGGCGCGGTGACGGAGTGGGAAGCCGCCGACCAGCGCCTGCTCCGCCGCGCCATCCCTGAGAACCGCCTGCGCGTCTACGACATCCGCAGCGTGATCGATCTCGTCGCCGACAAGGATAGCGTGCTGGAGCTGCGCCGCGACTACGGCGTCGGCATGATCACCGCGCTGATCCGAATCGAAGGAAAGCCGTTCGGCCTGATCGCCAACAATCCGCGCCATCTCGGCGGCGCCATCGACGCCGATGCCGGCGACAAGGCCGCGCGCTTCCTCCAGCTCTGCGATGCGTTCGACTTACCCGTCGTCTCGCTGTGCGATACGCCCGGCTTCATGGTCGGCCCGGAGGCCGAGAAGACCGCGATCGTGCGCCACGTCTCGCGGATGTTCGTCACAGGTGCCAGCCTCACCGTGCCGCTGTTCGGCATCGTGCTGCGCAAGGGATATGGCCTGGGGGCGCAGTCGATGATCGGCGGCGGCTTCCATGCCTCGTTCTTCACCGCGGCGTGGCCGACCGGCGAGTTCGGCGGCATGGGCCTGGAGGGCTATGTACGTCTCGGCTTTCGCAAGGAGATGGAGGCGATCGCCGATCCCGAGGAGCGCGAGACCTATTATCGCAACAAGGTCGCCGAGCTCTATGCCAACGGCAAAGCGGTCTCGATCGCCTCGGTGTTCGAGATCGACAACGTCATCGATCCCGCCGAGACGCGGCGGTGGATCATGGCGGGGCTCAGGTCGGTGCCGAAGCCGCCCGCGAGGACGGCGAAGAAGCGACCCTGCATCGACACCTGGTGAGGGCGGTGCAGCAACAGCTGTGTTCCCTATTCCCGATTGACATCCCCGCCCGCGGTGCCAGACTTTGCACAATAATACGCAGGGTGGAGACGTCCGCGATGGCCAGCCTTTCGGCCTCGAACCATGTCGCCCGTGTCTTGTCCGTCGCCAATCAGGTTACTGACCGCTTGGCCGACGTCGATGCCTCTTCGCGGATTGCCAATTCCTGGCGGCGCTGCCTGATCAGCCACAAGCTCGATCCCGCCCGCCAGGGCCCGCCGCAGACGCTGACGGAAGCCGAGATCCGTCATGTCGCCGAACCCATGGAGGAGACGATCAGGCTCGCCACGCCCGAGCTCGACGATCTCGCCCGTGTGCTGCGCGACGCCGGTTATTGCGTCAACCTAGCTGACGTGAACGCGACCATGCTGTTCAGCCGCCTGCCGGGCGAAGCCGACGCGAAGATGTTTCTGGACTGGAAGATCTACACCGGCTCCAATTTCGCAGAGGCCTTCGAGGGCACCAACGGGCTCGGGACTGCGCTCGCCGAGGAGAAGCCGATCCTGGTGCATCGCGACGAGCATTTTCGCGCGCAGTGGCACATGTTCTCCTGCGCCGTTGCGCCGCTGTTCGACCAGGCCGGACGGCTCACAGGTGCAGTCAACATCACGTCCTGCCGCGAGGATCTCGAGCGCGCCGCGCATCAGCTTGCGCTCGCAGTGACGATGGAGGCGACGCGGCGGATGGAGGGCGCGATCTTCCGCAGCCATTTCCGCAACGCCTGGATCGCAACCGTGCCCGGGGACGGCGGCAGCGGCGTCATCGCCTATGACGACGACCGCCGCATCGTCGGCGCCTGCCGCTCGGCGCGTGCGCTGCTCGGCCTCACCGATGGCCTGATCGCCTCCGGCATCGATCTGTCGCGCTACATCAGGTTCGATCATCACGGTGCACGCGGCACGGACGAGATCGTCGAGCTGCGCCGCGCCGACGGCAGTCCGCTGGGCCAGGGGCACGTCGTCCCGCCGATGCGTGCAAAATCGCATGCACCGCGCCGCGATGCGCCCGCCGACCGTTTCGACGCGCTGCACCGGCTCGCCGGTCGCGATCCCGGCCTGGTCAGAAGCGTAAAGCGGCTCCGAAGCATCGGCGATCACAATCTGCCGGTGCTGCTGCATGGCGAGACCGGTGTCGGCAAGGACGTGTTCGCCCGCGCCATCCACGCCGCCAGCAACCGCGCGCGCAACAATTATGTCGCGCTCAACTGCGCGGCGATGCCGGAAAGCCTGATCGATGCCGAGCTGTTCGGCTACGAGGCCGGCGCCTTCACCGGCGCGCGGCGCGAGGGCTCCAAGGGCCTGATCGTTCAGGCCGACGGCGGTACGCTGTTCCTCGACGAGATCGGCGACATGCCGATCGCGCTGCAGACGCGCCTCTTGCGCGTCCTGGAAAACCGCGAGGTCTGGCCGCTCGGCGCGCTGAAGCCTGTAGCCGTCGACATCCGCCTGATCAGCGCCACCCATCGCGACCTCGGCCGCATGGCCGAAGAGGGCGCCTTCCGCGCCGATCTCTATTTCCGCCTGCGCGGCATGGAGGTGCATCTGCCGGCGTTGCGCGAGCGCGCCGACCGCGACGACATCATCCGCCAGATCGCGCGCGAGGAGGCGCCGGATTGCCGCCTCTCGGACGAAGCCCGGTCGCTGCTTTCGGGCTATCCCTATCCCGGCAACATGCGCCAGCTCCGCCATGTGCTGCGGCTCGCCGGCTGCACGGCGGAGAACGGCGTGATCACCGATGCCGATCTCGATCTGCCGCCGTTCGGTGGGAGGGCAGAGCCGGATCTCGCGGCGGCCGAGCGCGCCACGATCGTGGAAGCTTTGCGCCAGCATGGCGGCCGCGTCACGGAAGCGGCCCGCGCGCTGAAGCTCAGCCGCGCGACGCTGTATCGGAAGATCAAAGTGATGAAGATCGAGACGGCGCAGTAGCCCTCAATCGCATGCGGGAGCGCTCTTCCCCTCTCCCCCCGTGGGAGAGGGTGGCTCGCCGCGATAGCGGCGAGACGGGTGAGGGGTCGTGTCTCCGCGAGTCACTGCCGTCCACGTGCGCGGTAGATACCCCTCATCCGGCGCTTCGCGCCACCTTCTCCCACGAGGGGAGAAGGAAAGGCACCGCGCTTGGAACGTAAACGCCCCTACGAAAAATCCGTCCAGCTCAGATGCCGGGCATCGAGGTCGCCGAGGCTGACCGTCTCGCGCATCTCCTGCGGCGTATGAAAATGGCCGCGCAAATAGACAAGCGGCTTGGCAGTATCCGCATGCGATACACCACGGACCTCGCCGACGAAGATCGAATGCGTTGTCGTCTCGAATTCCTGCGCCAGCACGCAGTCGAACGCGGCGACCGCGTCGGTCAGCACCGGCGCGCCGGTTGCGCCGCGCGTCCACTGGCCGAACGCGAACCGATCATCGCCGTTGACGCCCTTCTGGCCGCTGAAGGTCAGCGCCAGCATTGCGTGATCCTCGTGCAGGAAGTTGATCGCGAAGGCGCCTTCCGCCCGGATCCGCGCATGCGCGCTGGCGTTGCGGTTGACGCAGACGATGAGCGAGGGCGGATTGTCCGATAGCGAGCAGGCCGACGTCACCGTCAATCCGGTGCGCTTGCCGTGCTCGGCGCCGACCGTGACCAGCGCCACGGCGCCGGCACAATGGCGCATCGCCTGCTTGAAATCCTTGGCGTCAACCGACACGCGGAAATCTCCCAAATGAATGCGGGTGCGGCACGATCGCGCCGCACCCGTATCGGGTCAAGCCGCCTTCTTCGCGGAGCCGAGATGCGTCAGGCGCGGCATCACCTCGTTCTTCAGTAGTGAGAGCGAGTGGTGCCAGGCCTCGGCCTTGTGCTTGTAGTCGAAGCCGAACACCAGCAGCACGCCGAAGCCGCCGACCTCGTCGTAGATCTTCTCGATCTTCTCGGCGACCGTCGCGGGCGAGCCGACGATCCAGTTCCGTTTGGCACAATATTCGACCGTAACGTCGCTGTCGGGCACGTCGGGGGCATGCTTCAGATAATCCTTGAAGCCGAAATGGCCGAGCAGCGGCAGGAAGTACTCGTGCATCATCCGGCCCATCATGTCGCCGGTCGAGAGTCTCCAGGCCTCCTCGTCCGTGTCGGCAACGAACACCTCGCGCACCAGCCGCCAGTCCTGCCGGTTCGGCTTGCGCCCGGTCTTGGCCGCGCCGATCTCGACCGAGTCCCAGTGGCTGCCGACATAGGCCGGATTGAGGTTGAGGCTCATCGGGATGAAGCCGCGCTCGCCGGCGAGCTTCAAGGTGTCCGAGTTCTTCGACAGACCGGCGACGCCAATCGGCGGATGCGGCGCCTGCAGCGGCTTGATGTGCGGCTTGAGGAAGTCGAACATCGTGTCCGGCTTGGTCACCGTCCAGAACTTGCCCTTGTAGGTAAAGGGCGCGGGATCGGACCAGAGCTTCAGGATGATCTCCAGTGCCTCGCGGGTCATGTCGCGATTCTGGCCACTCATGCCGTCGACGTTGAACATCGCCCAGTCGCTCGGCAGGCCCGATGCGGCGACGCCGAAATTGAGCCGGCCTTCGGACATGTGGTCGAGCATCGCGACGCGGTTGGCGAGCTCGGCCGGGTGGTGATAGGGGAGCAGGAATCCGCCCGGCCCGATGCGAAGCTTCTTGGTCTGCATCAAGGCCTGCGCGATCAGGAGGTCCGGCGTGGGGTTGGGTTCCCAGGGCGCGGTGTGATGCTCGCCGACCCAGGCCTCCTGATAGCCGAGCTCGTCGAGCCAGCGCATGACCTGCAGGTCCCAGTCGTTTCCTTCCTTCAGGCCGCACTCCGGCGGATGCGAAGGCATCGTGAAATAGCCGATCTCCATGGAATTCCTCTCCACAATTGACGCGTCTTGTCGCGCGGTTCACGGATGTGAGTGGAGACGCTTGAGCAAGCGGTGTGCCAGCGCGTTTACGCCCCAGACCCGCGAGAAAACGCTGGTTTGCGGCGGCAATAGCCGATATCCCGGGGCGGATTTGCGAAGCGTTCGTCTCATTGTCGCGAGACGGCGTCTTGGCGGTGAGACGAGGATACGATGACCGAACCCGCCTATGTCGCGGTGGACTGGGGCACCAGCAGCTTTCGCCTGTGGCTGGTCGATCGCACCGGCCAGGTGCTGGCCGAGCGCCGCAGCGGCGAGGGCATGCTGGCCGCGGCGAAGACCGGCTTCGCTGCCGTGCTGCAATCGCATCTTGCCGCGGTCGAGGCACCCCCGCATCTGCCGGTTCTCGTCTGCGGCATGGCCGGCGCCAGGAACGGCTGGGTCGAGGCCGGCTATGTCGACGCGCCGGCGCCGCTCGCCGCCATCCTGAAGCAGGCCGCGCGCGTGCCGGGGGAAGCGCGCGACATCCGCATCCTGCCCGGCATCGCGCAGCGCGATGTCAAGGCGCCTGATGTGATGCGCGGCGAGGAAACGCAGTTGCTCGGCGCGATGGGTCTTCAGGGCGCCGGCGAAGCGCTGGTCTGCATGCCCGGCACGCATTCGAAATGGGTACGCGTGACTGATGGCACGGTCGCGCGGTTTTCCACCTTCATGACCGGCGAGCTCTTCGGCGTGGTCTCGCGCGAGACGATCTTGTCGCTCGCGGTTGCCAATGCTGATGTTGCCGAGGACGTTGCGAGCTTCAAGGCGGCGGTGAAAGCCGCGTTTGATGCACCGGCCTTTGCGGCGAACCTGCTGTTCGGCGCGCGGGCGCGGCAGCTGCTGTTCGGCGGCACGCCGGCCGCGGCCCGCGAAACGCTGTCGGGCACGTTGATCGGCGCCGAGCTGGCGGCGGGGCTTTCCGGCACCGTGCCGAAAGCCGGCATCACGCTGATTGCCGCGGGGCGTCTGGCAAAGCTGTACCGGCACGCCTTCGATGCCTTGTCGGTCAACGTGCAGCCGATCGATGCGGATGAAGCGGTCCGCCGTGGCCTGTCGATGGCGGCCGCGGCGATCTGGACGAAATAGAAGGACTTTTGCGATGAGCGTTCCCTTTCCCCCGATGCAGCGCCCGCTGGTCGCGATCCTCCGCGGCGTCAAGCCCGAGGAGGCCGAGGCGATCGTTGGCGTGCTGATCGAGGCCGGCATGACCGCGATCGAGATCCCCCTGAATTCGCCCGATCCGTTCCGCTCGATAGGGCTTGCCGCGAAGCTCGCGCCCGCCGGCGTGCTGATCGGCGCCGGCACCGTGCTGACCGCCGCAGACGTCGATCGCCTCAGCGATGTCGGCGGCCGGTTGATGGTTTCGCCCAATGTCGACACCGAGGTGCTGGCCCGCGCGCATCAGCGCGGCATGGTGACGTTGCCGGGCGTGTTCTCGCCGAGCGAGGCGCTGCTCGCGGCGCGCTCCGGCGCATCGGGCCTGAAATTCTTTCCGGCGAGTGTGCTCGGCGCCTCCGGCATTGCCGCGATCCGCGCCGTGTTGCCCGCGGGGGTAATGATCGCCGCCGTGGGCGGCGTCTCCGACCAGAATTTTGCCGAGTACATCAAGGGCGGCGTGACGGCGTTCGGGCTCGGCTCCAGCCTGTACAAGCCCGGCGTGAGCGCGGCGGACGTCGCAGCACGCGCGAAGGCGACTGTCGCCGCCTATGATCGGGCGATTACGAAAGACTGATGCCGCAATGAACTGGCCGTGATCCTCTCATTGCTTATTGTGCCGCATTGTGCCGCATTGTGTCGCGATGCTGATGCCTTGGCATCGTAGACACGCGACTTGCGACAGCAGGAGACCGACATGGCGATCAACAACGTGGCCGATCTGTTCGTGGCAACGCTCGAAGAGGCCGGCGTCAAGCGCATCTATGGCATCGTCGGCGACAGCCTGAACGCTCTGACCGAAGCGCTGCGACGTCGCGGCACCATAGAATGGATCCATGTCCGCCACGAGGAGGTCGCGGCATTCGCGGCAGCGGGCGAAGCCGAGATGACCGGAAGCCTTGCGGTGTGCGCCGGTTCCTGCGGTCCCGGCAATCTGCATCTGATCAACGGCCTGTTCGATGCGCATCGCAGCCGCGTCCCCGTTCTGGCGATCGCGGCGCAAATTCCGACGGCCGAGATCGGCGGCGGCTATTTCCAGGAAACCCATCCGCAGAACCTGTTCCGCGAATGCAGCCATTATTGCGAGCTGGTCTCGGATCCGAGCCAGCTTCCCTACGTGCTGGAGAACGCCATCCGCGCGGCGGTGGGCCTGCGCGGCGTCGCGGTCGTCGCCATGCCCGGCGATGTCGCCTTCCGCAGCCCGCCGAAGCGCGCGCTCTCGACGGCGCGCGGCCTTGCGCTGTCGGCACCGAAAATCGTGCCGCAGGCGGATGAGCTGAAGGCTCTGGCGGATCTCCTCAACGGCGCCGAGCGCATCACGCTGTTCTGCGGCCGCGGCTGCGCCGGCGCGCATGCGCCGTTGATGCTGCTGGCCGAAGCGCTGAAGAGCCCGATCGTGCATGCGCTCGGCGGCAAGGAGCATGTCGAATACGACAACCCTTACGACGTCGGCATGACCGGCTTCATCGGCTTCTCCTCCGGTTATGCCGCCATGCATGCCTGCGACGCGCTGGTGATGCTCGGTACCGATTTCCCCTACAAGCAATTCTTCCCGACCGACGCCAAGATTGCGCAGATCGACATCCGCCCGGAAAATCTCGGGCGGCGCTGCAGGATCGACCTCGGCCTCGTCGGCGACGTCAAACTGACCCTCGAGGCGCTGCTGCCGCTGCTCAAGACCAAGACGCAGCGCCGGCATCTCGACGATGCCATCGCGCACTACAGGAAGGCGCGGGAAGGTCTCGACTCGCTCGCCAAGGGGACGCCCGGCAGCAAGCCGATCCACCCGCAATATCTTGCAAAGGTCCTCAGCGACCATGCGAGCGACGATGCCGTGTTCACGGCCGATGTCGGCACGCCAACAGTGTGGGCCGCACGCTATCTCGACATGAACGGCCGGCGCCGGCTGATCGGCTCCTTCGTGCACGGGTCGATGGCCAACGCCATGCCGCAGGCGATCGGCGCGCAGGCCGCCCAGCCCGGCCGCCAGGTGATCTCGCTGTCGGGCGACGGCGGCTTCACCATGCTGATGGGCGATTTGATCACGCTGACGCAGATGAAGCTGCCGGTGAAGGTCGTGGTCTTCAACAACGGCGTGCTCGGCTTCGTCGCGCTGGAGATGAAGGCGGCAGGTTTCGTCGACACCAATGTCGATCTCGAAAATCCAGACTTCGCGGCGATGGCGCGCGCGATGGGCATCTTTGCCAAGCGCGTCGAGGACCCCGGCGAGCTGCCGGGCGCGATGAAGGAGATGATGGCGCACAACGGACCGGCACTGCTCGACGTCGTCACCGCCAAGCAGGAGCTGTCGATGCCGCCAACCATCACGGCCGAACAGGTCAAGGGTTTCAGCCTCTGGGTCCTGCGCGCCGTGATGAACGGCCGCGGCGACGAGGTGCTGGACCTCGCGAAGACGAATTTGTTGCCGCGCTAATTCCGGCGAGGCGGTTGGTTCACATCTCCCGAAGGGAGAGGTAGACACGGGCTGCGCCTTCCCTCAGCCCCGCTTCGCCGACGGCATGGGCAGCCGCTCGTGGCGGCGCTGGAAGCGCTGCCAGTGCAGCACGATGCCGATCAGCAGGGCCGGGACGAAGCCGAGCACGATCAGGAAATGCGGCAGCTCCTTCGGCGAGATGAAGGCAATGGCGATGTCCGAGATCAGCCAGACAGCGGCGAAGATCACCGCGAAATCCGTGCGCGGGCAGCGCAGATAATAGAACACCGCGGTGATGACGATGGCTGGCCCGATGGCGATGGCGATCATGACCGCCGTCAGCTCCTTCGGCGTCAGCGCGTCGAGCACCATCGAGGCGAGCAGCCAGATCGCAGCGAACATGGCGACGATGTCGATCGGATGCCGCAACCCAATACCTCTCGCAGGAACCGCACTATCGTTGTGGCCCGGCGCCCCCTCCGTCAAGGGAAAATACGCCTATTCCTCGTCACTTCCGGGCCTCGGCCGCAGCATGAAATGACCGAAGGCGGTGGCGATCGGCTTGTCCGCATCGTCCTGCCAGGCGCGCGCCTCGAAAGCGACGATGCGGCGGCCCTGCTTCACGATCGAGACATTGGCAAACGTATCGAGCGCGCGGCCGGAACGCAGATAGTTGACAGTGAGTCCGATCGGCTTGGGCGGCGCAGCCGCGCCGAGCTCGCGCGCGACCCCGATGATGGCCGTGGTCTCCAGGAAAGCACCGGTCATGCCGCCATGGATCGCGGGCAGGATCGGATTGCCGATGATCTTTGGCGAGAATGGCATGGTCAGCGTGCCGTCGTCGTTGAGGCGGATGCCGAGCGCGCGCGCGAACGGGCTGCGCGCGAACGGACCATCCGGATCCTCCGGCGCCTCCAGCGTCGGGACGCTGCGCGAATCCATCCGGCGGTCGGCGAGCATGTTGGTGCGGTTGGCGCCGATCATGAAGCACGCGGTCGCGGTCGCGACCGGATCGTCCTCGGACTCCTGATAGGCGGTTGAGCGCACGAAGGCGATCGAGCGCGTGGTGCGGTAGCAGACCGAATGCGCCTTGATGTCGAGGCCGGGCGTCGCCGGTTTCTGGTAGTCGATACGCAGATCGAGAGTTGCGATCGCGCGTGTGCCGTCGAGCGCGAGTTGCACCGCCATGCCGCAGCTCTCGTCCAGCATCGCGGTGACGACGCCACCATGCAGAACGCCGGTCTCGGTGTCGCCGACGAAGACGGGACGGTAGGGCAGGCGGGACCAGGCCTCGCTCGGCGCGAAGCGGTCGAGCTGGAGCCCGCTGATATGGCCGTAGTCGGAGCGGCGGCCCTTGATGGCCTCGGCGAGTTCCTCGAACGGGAGCGTGACAGGTTCAGTGGACATGGCGATGTTCTAGACCAGTGCCGGCCGCCGCGCAAAACTCGAGAACTCGCCTTGTCCGGGGATGCCTGTCGGGGCCGCTTTGGCCTCGACAGGGCCGCCCAAAGCAAGGATGGTGGGCACTTCGTTCGTCCAATGCCCGCAAGGAGCGCCCATGACCGACCCCGAGACACCCGGCACCACCCAGGGGCCCGTCACCATTTCGACCTCGAGCTCGGAGCGGGCGCCGATCATCTATTTCGACGGCGCCTCCTGCTTCGGCCATCACAATGGTGCGATCCAGATCGAGCTCGCCGCGAACCTGTTGATGCCAGTCGGCGCCGCCGTCAGGGTCGACGTGGTCCAGACTGCGCATCTGCGCTGCAGCGTCCCCGCGGCGCTGGCGCTGCGCGAAGCGCTCGACAAGGCGCTGGCGATGTACAAGCAGGGCCAGCAGCAGCCCGCGGAGGACATTCCGGCGGTGAAGAACTGAAGTCCGTCGCGCGGGATTCTCGCCGCGAAACGAGACCTCATCCTGAGGGCCCGCCAATGGCGGGCGTCTCGAAGGATGGCCGCAAGCGCACCGCCCTCCGAAGCGAAGAGCTTCGCCTCAGCTCACATGCACCTTCGGCTTCTTGCCGCCGTTCCACTTGCCGTCGAGCGCGCGCTCGATCTGGGCGGCGAGCTGCAAGAGCAAGCCGTCATTGGCCTGCTTGGCGATCGCCTGGATGCCGAGCGGCAGGCCGTGGTCCTGCGCTGCCATCGGCATCGAGATCGCGGGTATGCCGCAGAGATTGGCGAGCGGTGTGAAGGCGAAGAAGCGCCAGAGATTGCCGAACCAGTCGAGCACGTCGGGGTTGTCGGAGATGGTGAGATATTCCCTGGTGCCGACCTTCGGCGTCGGCAGCGCGGTGATCGGCGTCAGGATCACGTCCCACTGCTCGAAGAACGCGCCGAAGCCGCGTGAGGTCGTGTTGAACACGGCCTGCATCTTCGCCCGTTCGGCAAAACTGGTGTGACGGCCGGCCTCCCAGATCCGGATGTTCATGGGCTCGATCAGATCTTCCGGCGGCTTTTCCAGCCCGCGCGCGGCCAGCATGTTGGAGATCACCACCGCGAAATTCGAGACGTAGCAGGTGGTCTGCGCCGCGAAGGCGGCGCGGAAGTCCAGCTCGGGCAGCGCATAGTCGACGTGATGGCCGAGGCCTTCGAGGAAGCGGCCGGTCTTCTCCAGTTCAGTGGCGATCTCGGGCGTCGCGGTGTAATCGCCCCAGGTATGCGACAGCGCGATGCGAAGTTTTGTCGGATCGCGCTTGATCATCTCGGAATAGGGCTGCGCGGTGGTCCAGAACGGCATGAACTCGCCGGGGGCGGGCCCGCGGGCATGATCGACGAAGGCGGCGGTATCGCGGACCGAGCGCGACTGGCAGCCCTGGATCGAGACGAGGCCGGTGAGGTCAGACACGTGTGGCGCCAGCGAGAACACGCCGCGCGAGACCTTCAGACCGATATTGCCGTTGACGCCGGCGGGAATGCGGATCGAGCCGCCGCCGTCGGTCGCATGCGCGATCGGAACGACGCCCGCGGCGACCATCGCCGCACTACCCGCCGACGAGCCGCAGGTGGTATAGTCGGTATTCCAGGGATTGCGGGTGACGTAGACGGCGGGATTGTCGGCGGAGCTGCACACGCCGAATTCCGGCGTCGTCGTGCGACCGATCAGGTTGAGCCCTGCTTGCCGGAATTTACCGGTGAGGAACGTATCGGCAGCGGCGCGATTGCCGCGCATCAACAGCGAGCCCATCTCCTGGAGCCGGCCCTTCATGGTCGGTCCCAGATCCTTCATCAGGAAGGGCAGGCCTGCGAAGGGACCAGCGAGATTGGCGCCGTCCCTGGCCGGATCGGCGATCACGTCCTCGAACAGCTCGACCACGCCTGACAGTGCCGGATTGACCTTGGCGACGCCGGCGGCGGCCTGGCGCGCCAATTCCTTCGCGGTCAGCTCGCCCTTGCGGACGCGTGCCGCCAGCGCCACACCATCGTGCTGCGCCCATTCATTCCAGCTCATCGGCAACGTCATGAAGTCAAAATCCCCTTAAGATGCGGCGCCACCTTTTTCGCAACGGCCCGCGTGAATCAACTGAGCCGGCGCGAGGGGCAGGGTTGCGCCGGGCGGAGAGGTCGGGAGGGCCGGAGCTGCGGCCGTCTCAATCCGACAGTCGCGCGATCGCCGCAACCGGGCCGCCGCCCGCCGGCCCCTGATGCTCAGCGCCGCCGGAGACGTAGACCGTGCCGGTGCCGGCGAGGCCCGCGATCAGGCCGCCGACCGCAGCGCGAGCGTGGCGCGTCGAGCTGATGTCGGTGTCCTCGAGCATGGTGTGGCGAAAGCCGCGCACGCTGCCGTCGGGCGAGGCTTCCGCCTTTGCGAAGATGTTGACGAGCGCGCGGCCCGCGCTGGTTTGCGGCGCGACGCCAAGCCCCACGCCGTTCAATGCCGATAGCACCGCCGGGGCGTCGATCGCATCATCCATCACCGCATGTCCGATCTCGAACGCGCTCGCTGAGGTCGCCGAGTTGCCGAGCACGATGACGACATTATGCATCAGCTCGATCCCGGACGAGGTGGAGGCCACCTTGGAGAACAGGTCGTACCGGCGCAGCACGTCCTCGTCGCGGACGTCGGGGCCGATCTCACCGAGCGCGACCGCAACCCCGAGCGCGGAGGCGCCGCGCGAATAGGCCATCGAGCTGTAGGCGCTTGTGGTCGCCGTCTTGCTGCCGCGCGCATTGGCCGCCGCGACGCGCTCGCTGGTGAGCAGCGGGCATTTGATCTGCACGAAATGGACGTCGCCGGGCTCGGGGATGCCGGCGTCCGCCATCGCGGCCTTCACGGCCTTGGCCGTCTCCACGATCTGCGCAGAGCGCCCAAGCTCTTCGGGCAGGAAGTCCCGCGTCTGCGCCATGCCGATGCTCAGGCGCTTGCCGGACAGGCCGGCCGGGCGCTCGGCGTCGTGCCGTGTGAACACCGTGATGTGCGGGCTCAGCACGCCTTCAGTGCCGCCGGACATCACGAAGGCGATGCGCTGCTCGACCTCGTGCGGGGTGAGACCGAGTTGCGGCGCCAGCGCCGTGCACAGCGCGGCCACGGCGTACTCCCGGGTAAAATCGTTGACGCCGCCATTGCCCTCGGTCTTGCCGAGAATGGCGAGGATCGATTTCGGATCGATCGCGCCGGAGGCGATCATGGCCATGAGGCCGGAAACGTCGCCGGGGCCGGTGGTGGCGATTTTGAAGACGCCGACCGATGTGGTGCGCATGAGGAGTCCTTGGTTCGGTGGCCCGGCGGGGCTCACCAGCCGTGGAACGGGGGCGCGTGTCAAGGTGCAAGTGGTCCGTAGCCCGATGAGCGCAGCACAGCCGGAGCGGCGCGAATGTCAAGCCGGGTATCGCTCCGCTCACCCGGCCTGCAAGATCTCGCGTTGCCGACGGCCAAAACATCCGATCGGCGGGTCAACCCGCACGCGTGAAAATATTCGCCTTTACAGAATTTCTGATTTATCGCATTCTCTCGCCACCTCATCCCGGTCAGAGGGGCGTATCGCGATCGTCACGAACGCGGGGTGAGCCGTGGTGGACGCAAGGCCACACCGGCGCGAAGGGTTTTGCAGGGCGGGCAACCGTGAGCGAAATACCTCGCGCATACGACCGGTGTGATCGGCGTACGGTAAAATCGAGCCGTCCTGACGCCCGGGGTCTGTGCGTCAAGTCTTGTCGTGATGTGGCGGCCCAACCGGGTGCGCGCGTCAGTTATCGGCAAGGCGACGGGGGCAATAGTGCATCGCTGCCCGGGGAGAGCTCGGCATAAGCCGTAAAACCACTGCGCAGGGAAGGCCGGTTGTTTGGCCTCACCTGTATGCCGCCGTGCACATTCTTTGTACCACCTTCGCACCGTGGACCGTGGGTGCCCGGCCGGCACTCGGTCTTCCCTGCGCCCTCTGACAGAGGAGGGTGTCGTGACCAGGCAAAGCTCGGGCATATTCCGCCGCGAGGACGCGAAGGCGTGTCTGCGCGTTGAATGCCAGCTGAAAGAGCGGCGCGACTGCCTCGTACTCCGTCATTGCGAGCGCAGCGAAGCAATCCAGAGTCTTTCCGCGGTGGGATTCTGGATCGCGTCGCTGCGCTCGCAATGACGATCGTGGCGGCACCGGGCACTGTACCATACGCTTTCGGCGCTGCGCCGCGTGCGGGACACGAGAGCGCGGCCACAAATCGACCAATGTGGCGAGATCGCATCGATCCAGCAAAAAATCCTCTGTCGACGGTTGCGCGCCGCACCTTGATGAATCAACCTTGGTTGGTCCATAAGCGGCGTCCCGCGGCCGGGTTCGCCCTGCGTCGCGTGTTAGGATAGAGGGGTTCTCGCGTGGCAAATATCAACCAGAAGATTGCGCAGGAGCTTGGGGTCCGGGCGGAGCAGGTCGAGGCGGCGGTGACGCTGCTCGACGGCGGCGCCACGGTTCCCTTCATCGCCCGCTACCGCAAGGAAGCGACCGGTGCGCTCGATGACGCGCAATTGCGCACCCTGGAGGAGCGCCTGGTCTACCTGCGCGAGCTCGAGGATCGCCGCAAGGCCATCCTCGAATCGGTCCGCGAGCAGGGCAAGCTCGACGCCGCGCTGGAAGCCACCATCATGGCCGCGGACAGCAAGGCCCGGCTCGAAGACATCTACCTGCCGTTCAAGCCGAAGCGCCGCACCAAGGCCGAGATCGCCAAGGAAGCCGGCCTCGAGCCGCTCGCCAATCAGCTCCTCGCCGAGCCGGGCAACGATCCGAAGGTCGTAGCGGAAGGCTTCATCAATGCCGAGAAGGGCGTCGCCGATGCCGCCGCCGCGCTCGATGGAGCCCGCGCCATCCTGGTCGAACGCTTCGACGAGGACGCCGACCTGATCGGCGCGTTGCGTGAGGAGATGTGGACCAATGCACGCATGACCTCCAAGGTGCGCGACGGCAAGAAGACCGAGGGCGAAAAGTTCGCCGACTATTTCGATTTCTCCGAGCCGCTGACCAAGCTGCCGTCGCACCGCATTCTCGCGATGTTCCGCGGCGAGAAGGAAGAAATCCTCGACCTGCAGATTCAGCCCGACGCTGAGGCGCCGCCGCCGGGCGTGCCCAGTGCCTATGAACTCAAGATCATGAAGCTCTTCGGGATCGCCGACCTCAAACGTGCCGGCGACCGCTGGCTGCTCGACACCGTGCGCTGGGCCTGGCGCACCAAGATCCAGGTGCATCTCAACATCGACCTGCGCATGCGGCTGTGGAACTCGGCCGAGACCGAGGCCGTGCGCGTGTTCGCCTCGAACCTGCGCGATCTGCTGTTGGCGGCGCCCGCCGGCACCCGCGTCACCATGGGTCTCGATCCCGGCTACCGCACCGGCGTCAAGGTCGCCGTCGTCGATGCGACCGGCAAAGTGGTCGATACCACCGCGATCTATCCGCACGAGCCGCAGCGGCAATGGAACGAGTCGCTGGCGACGCTCGGCCGGCTCGCGATGAAGCATCGCGTCGAGCTGATCGCGATCGGCAACGGCACCGCCTCGCGCGAGACCGACAAGCTCGCGACCGAGCTGGTCAAGGGGCTCGCCGAGCTGAAGATGAACAAGATCGTGGTGTCGGAAGCCGGCGCGTCGGTCTATTCGGCCTCGGCCTTCGCCTCGGAGGAGTTGCCCGGCCTCGACGTCACGCTGCGCGGCGCGGTCTCGATCGCGCGGCGCCTGCAGGATCCGCTCGCCGAGCTGGTCAAGATCGAGCCGAAGGCGATCGGCGTCGGCCAGTATCAGCACGACCTCGGCCAGGCCAAGCTCGCCAAGTCGCTCGATGCCGTGGTGGAAGATTGCGTGAACGCCGTCGGCGTCGACGTCAACACCGCCTCCGCGCCGCTGCTCGCGCGGGTGTCGGGTGTCGGCTCCGGCCTTGCCCAGAGCATCGTCGCGCATCGCGACGCCAACGGCCCGTTCAAGTCGCGCAAGGCGCTCAAGGACGTGCCGCGGCTCGGGCCGAAGGCGTTCGAGCAGTGCGCCGGCTTCCTGCGCATCCTCGGCGGCGAGGACCCGCTCGATGCCTCCGGCGTGCACCCGGAAGCCTATCCCGTGGTGCGCCGGATTCTCGAAGCAACCAAGAGCGACATCAAGACGCTGATCGGCTCTGGCGAGCTCGTGCGCACGCTGAAGCCGAAGGATTTCGTCGACGAGACCTTCGGTCTGCCGACCGTCACCGACATCCTGCGCGAATTGGAAAAGCCCGGCCGCGACCCGCGTCCGGCGTTCAAGGCCGCGGTGTTCAAGGAAGGCGTCGAGGAGATCAAGGATCTCCAGAAGGGCATGATCCTCGAGGGCACCGTGACCAACGTCGCCGCGTTCGGCGCCTTCGTCGACATCGGCGTGCACCAGGACGGCCTCGTCCACATCTCGGCGATGTCGAAGAATTTCATCAAGGATCCGCGCGAGGTGGTGAAGCCCGGCGACATCGTCAAGGTGAAGGTGCTGGACTTCGAGGTCGCCCGCAAGCGCATCTCCCTGACCCTGCGGCTCGACGACGAGGTCGGCGCCAAGAAGGACGCCCCCGGCATGCAGCGGGACAACGGCTCGCGCAACCCGAGCCGCATGACCTCGTCCGCGCCGCGCAAGCAGGAATCTTCCAGCGGCGGCGCGCTTGCCGAAGCCATGCGCCGTGCCGCCGAGAAGAGCGGCAAGCGGGCGTGAGTCTTCAACCTCTCTCCGCTCTTTGCGGGGAGAGGCTAGCTGCTCGACGTATGGAGAACTCTCTCCACGTCGTCATTGCGAGCGCAGCGAAGCAATCCAGTCCGCCGCGAAAACGGTCTGTATTGCTTGAGCTCCGCTTCCTAACTTCCGCGTCAGAATCTGGCGCGTTTGTAAGTTGAAGGTGCCCGTCTCTTCCTCTCATCTCATCGTTCTGACGCGGCGACAATACCGCCGCGCAGCACGGAGGATGCTTCGATGGACAACAGGCTTCTCAAAGGCCTCACTGCGGTGACGGTCGCCGCGGTGATGGCGCTCTCCTCCCCAGTGCTCGCCCGTGGCGGCTTCGGCGGCGGAGGTCACGGCGGCTTCGGCGGTGGTGGCCACTTCGGTGGTGGCGGCATGCATGTCGGCGGTGGCGGCATGGGTGGCGGGGGCATGCGATTTGGCGGCATGGGCGGCGCCCATTTCGGTGGGGCCCGCTTCGTCGGTTCGCCAATGGCCGCTCGCGCCGCCATCGGCCCCCGGTTTGCCGGAGCTCCGCTGGCGACCCGCGCTGCCTTTGGACCGCGGTTTGCCGGCACGGGCTGGCACGGCAGGTCCTTCATCGGCCGCCACGCCTTCTTCCGGCACCACCATCGCTTCTTCTTCGGAGCACCTTTCATCTACGCCGGCTACTATGACGGCTGCTGGCGCAGGAGCTGGACGCCGTGGGGATGGCAATGGGTCAATGTGTGCGGAGACTACTGGTAGTCGCATCGCCGTACCGCACCATTGTCGCGATCGCCGCCGGGCAGTTCCGCTCAGCCCCGGAACGGGATAGTCTGGCGGCGATCGTCGCGCGGAGTTTTGCATGACCGGAGGTCACCGCCGCATCCTGGTCGTCGAGGACGATCCGGAAACCGCAGGCCAGCTCGTCGAGGAGCTGACGACCTCGGGCTACGACGTCGATCTCGCCGCCACCGGCCGCGAGGCCCTCAGCCACGGCGCCGCGCGCGACTATGCCGTGATCACCATCGACCGCATGCTGCCCGACATCGATGGCATCACCGTGATGCGCCAGTTGCGCGACGACGGCATCGCCGCGCCCTTCCTGATCATCTCCGCACTCGGCGAGGTCGACGATCGCGTCCGAGGCCTGCGCGCCGGCGGCGACGACTACCTGGTCAAGCCGTTCTCCTTCGTCGAGCTGCTGGCGCGGCTGGAGGCCCTCGGCCGCCGCAGCGACACCATCGCCAAGGAGACGCTGCTGCGCGTCGGCGACCTCGCCATCGACCTGATCGCACGCAGCGCCAGCCGCCGCGGCCGCAAGATCCCGCTGCTGCCGCGCGAATTCCAGCTGCTCGAATATCTCGTCCGCAACGAGGGCCGCGTCGTCTCCCGCGCCATGCTGCTCCAGCACGTCTGGGACCTGCATTTCGACCCCTCCACCAACATCATCGACGTCTATGTCGGGCGCGTTCGCCGCAAGGTCGATGACGCCCAGGCCTATCCGCTGATCCACACCATCCGCGGCATCGGATATTGCCTCCGTGCTCCTGGCTAAGACCCTGCGCTCCTCGACCTTCCGCCTGGCGCTGATGGCGATTGCGGCATTCGGGCTGATCGTCGCGGCGATCATGGCTTACGTCTATGTCGGAACGCTCGCCTATGTGGAGCGCCGGCTCGGCGCTGCCGTCGATCACGATGGCTTCACCGGCATGATCGAGCTCGCGATGGTCGCGGTCGCCGTGCTGCTCCTCGTCCTCGCCGGACTGGCGGCGGTGCTGGTGACACGGCGCACGGTCGGCCGGATCGAGGAGATCAACGCGACCAGCCGTGCCATCATGCAGTCCGGCCTCGACCGGCGCATTCCGCTGCGCGGCAGTCACGACGAGTGGGACCGTGTCGCCGAAAACCTCAACCAGATGCTCGACCGCATCGAGACGCTGATGGGCGAGGTCAAGCAGGTCAGCGACAATGTCGCTCACGATCTGCGCACGCCGCTGACGCGTATGCGCGGCCGGCTGGAGAAGGCCTATCACACCCCGCGCAACAGCGAGGCCGACGCGGCGCTGATCGGCGACACCATCGCCGATCTCGATGCCGTGCTCGGCATGTTCGCCTCCATCACGCGAATCTCTGAGATCGAGACCCGCGCACGCCGGAGCGCCTTTCGCGCGCTGAACCTGACCGAGATCGCCGGCGAGGTCGTCGAGCTCTACGACGCCGCCGCCGAGGAGGTCACAACCCGCCTCGGTCTCGATGGCGACCGCGAGGTGGCGATCACCGGCGACCGCGACCTGCTGTTCGACGCCGTCGCCAATCTCGTCGACAACGCGATCAAGCACGGCCGCAAGGGCGGGCAGGTGACGGTGACCTGCCGCAATGCCAATGGCGGCGCGGTGATCGCGATCGCCGACGATGGACCGGGCATTCCCACCGAGGCGCGCGATCACGTCTTCAAGCGCTTCTACCGGCTCGAGCAGAGCCGCTACACGCCGGGCAACGGCCTCGGGCTCAGCCTCGTCGCCGCCGTGGCGCGCCTTCATGGCGCCGAGATTGCGCTGCATGACAATGCGCCGGGGCTGACCGTGCGGCTCCAGTTTCCGCGTACCGGCCCCCAACTTGCATGATCGCACTGGTATCGAGTGGAAGTCCTGCAATGTCCCGCCTGCCAGACCTCGTCATCACCAACGCCCACACCCGCAGCCGCGAGGTCGTCGACATCGCCATCACCGATGGCGTGATCACCGCAATCGGCGGCCGGCCGGAGACTGGCGCCCAATCCTTCGTCGATGCCAAGGGCGGTCTGGTCACGCCCGCTTTCGTCAATCCGCATCTGCATCTCTGCAAGGTCTGGACCCTGCCGATGATGTCGGAGGCGGCATTGGAGGCCTATCAGGGCGGCGGCATGAGCGAGGCGGCCAAGGCGGTCGAGCTCGCCGCGGTGGTGAAGAACAACTATGACGCGTCCTGGATCGTCCCGAACGCGCGGCGCGCGGTGGCGCTCGCCGCGCTCCACGGCAATCTCCACATTCGCGCCTTTGCCGATGTCGACACCAAGGCGCGGCTCGAAGGGGTCAAGGCATTGCTCGCCATCCGCGAGGAGTTTCGCGGCATCGTCGATGTCCAGGTCGTGGCGTTCCCGCAGGACGGCCTGTTTCGCGAGCCCGGCGCGGCCGACCTGATGCGCAAGGCGATGACGCTCGGGGCCGACGTCGTCGGCGGTATTCCGTGGATCGAGCCCGATGAAGAGGACATGCGCCGCCATGTCGCGTTCTGCTTCGACCTTGCGGCCGAGCACGGAGCCGAAATCTCGATGCTGCTGGATGACGTAGGCGATGCCGATATGCGCACGCTCGACATGATGGCGCGCGCGGTGATCGCCCGCGGTGTTGAGGGCCGGGCGCTCGCGCATCACTGCCGGGCAATGGCGCTCTATCCCGAAAACTATCTGCGGGAGCTGAAGGCCTTGCTCGGAGAGGCCCGCGTCAGCGTCGTCAGCAATCCCCACACCGGTCCGCTGCATGCGCGCGTGAAGGAGCTCCTGGCCGCCGACATCAATGTCTGCCTCGGCCAGGACGACATTTCCGACGCCTACTACCCGCTGGGTCGCAACAACATGCTGGAAGTGGCGTTCCTCGCCTCGCATCTGCTCTGGATGACCGGGGGGAGCGAGTTCGAGACGCTGTATGACATGATCACCACGCGCGCGGCGGCGGCGATCAACCTCGAACGCTACGGTCTCGGGCTCGGCTGTGCGGCCAATCTGGTCGTGCTCGAGCAAGGCGATGTCACCGAGGCGCTGCGTTTCCACAGCCCCCCGCGCGTCGTCATCAGCCACGGCCGCATCGTCGACACCGGCCGCATGCGCCAGCTGGCGCAGATTGCCGCCGGCGATTGATCCACGCGGCTCACAGCTCGATCACGCCGCGGCGCGCCGCATGCGCGACGGCGTCGGTGCGGCCGGTGGCATCCAGCTTGTCGAGCAGCGAGCCGACATGGAATTTCACGGTGTGCACGGAGATGCCGAGCTGGCGCGCGATCATCTTGTTGGACGCGCCCTCGGCCATCAGCGCCAGCACGTCGAGCTCCCGCTGCGTCAAGGCGATGTCCTCGGGCATGCTGCGTGCATCGCGGGCGACGACCGCCGCGGCGGCCCGCTCGCCGGGGGCGGCGAGGCGAATCCCGCCGACATTGCCGAGCAGCGTCGTCAGGCGATCGGCCAGCGCTGGATCGTCGATCTCCAGCGCGAGCACGATCTCGCTGGTCTTGTCCGCGCTCACGCCTCCGGCCTCTCGCCGACCGTGACCTTGAAGCTGACCGGCTCGCCGGCGCGGCGCACCGCGACATCGACCACGGCTCCGACGCTCGTCGGACCCAGCGTGCGCGACAGCGCGCGCACGCCTGACAGTTTCTGGTCGTTGACCGCGACGATCACATCGCCCTGGCGGATGCCTGCCGCGGCCGACGGACCGGCCTTGTCGACATTCATCACCATCGCGCCGATGCCGTCGTCGAGCCGCACCGGCTGGAGCCCGAGGCCGAGATATCCGCGGGCGATGCGGCCGCGCGTCTCGAGTTGCGGAGCGATACGCTCGATCGTCGCGGTCGGAATGACGAGCACCCGCCGCGGCCCGAGCACGGCCATGCCAAAGGCGTCACCCGATGCGTCGAGCGCCAGGCCGCCCTGCTGGCTTTCGCGCAGGCGGACGTCCAGCTCGATCCGGGCATCGATGTCGCCCCCGCGCAGGGAGCGCCAGCTCTTGCCGGACGCCGATACCATTCCGAGCGCGGCGCTCGGCGTCTCGCGATGGGTGGCAACCACGATGGACAAGGCGCCGAGCGGCGGGACTGTGGTTGCGAGCTTGATAGGCGCGATAGCGGCCTCACTGCGCAGCAGCGCGATGTCGGTCGTGTGGTCGCGGCCGGCGATCGTGGCGGCGACCCGGCCGCCATCGGCGAGGCCGATCTCGACATCGCCCTCGTCGGCCAGTGCCTCGTCGGCGGTGACGATCAGGCCGCTCTTCCAGACGAAGCCGGTCGAGCGGGAGCGATGCGAATGCACGGTGACCACGGACGGCGCGGTGCGCGCCACCAATTCCGCGAGCGCGGACGACAGTGAGGACAGGGGACTGAGATCAGTCATGGCGGGCTCCTGTAAGTTGTCCTCAATCTGGGATGCCGCGGGCGATTGCGAAACTGGCCGGGTGGCCAGGAAACAGGCAGGCCCCCGTAGGACCACGGCCGACGAACATGTGATTGGGAGCGCCTCACGGGAACGTGTAGCAATCCCGAAATTGCGCCTATGGCCTCCAGTTTTCAGCGAGCCCCGACTGATGACCATCGACCTCACCCGCCGCACCCTGCTTCACCTCGCCGGTGCTACCTCGCTCGCGATGGCGGCCGCAGCCGCAGCGCGTGCCGAGGGCAACCCGCAGGGCGTCGGACCGACCTATGCCAGCCGCACGCCGATGCGAGTCGGCATGGTGACGCTGCGGGTCAAGAATCTGGATACGGTTGCCGACTACTACCGCGACGTGATCGGGCTCACCGTGATGGAGCGCTCGTCGGCCGCCGCGAAACTCGGCACGGGCGGCATCCCGCTGCTGGTGCTGGAAGCCCGTCCCGATGCCGCGATTGAATCGCGCAGCGCCGCCGGCCTCTACCACACCGCCTTCCTGATGCCGACCCGCAAGGACCTCGCGCGCTGGCTGGTCCACGCCGCCTCGCACCGGGTGAAGCTGTCGGGCTTTGCCGATCACCTCGTCAGCGAATCCGTCTATCTCGACGATCCCGAAGGCAACGGCATCGAGGTCTATGCCGACCGCGATCCCTCGCAATGGCAGTGGAGCGAGGGCAGCGTGAAAATGGCGACCGACGAGCTCAACATCCCCGACCTCTTGTCGCTGACAAATACGCGCGTGCCTGATTATGCCAAGGCGCCGGACGGAATGCGCGTCGGACACATGCATTTGCGGGTCGGCGATCTCGCGCAGGCCGAGAGCTTCTATCACGGCGCGATCGGTCTCGACCCGACCCGCAAGCGCAACGGCGCGGCCTTCCTGTCGTCGGGCCGCTATCACCATCACCTCGGCATGAATGTCTGGCAGAGCGAGGGCGCCGGCCAGCGCGACGATTCGACGACCGGCCTCGCCTGGTTCTCGCTGGTGATGGCGAAGCAGGAACTGCTCGCCGCTCAGGAAGAGCGTCTGCGCAAGCGCGGCGTGAAAGTCACGGCGCTCGCGGACGGCGTGGAGGCGATCGATCCCTGGGGCACGCGGGTACGCTTGCTCAAGGTTTGATCGCCCGGGCGGGCATTGCTAATAGCTCTGGGGTGCCAGCTTCCGGAGCCCCCGACATGTCCGAATTCCACGGCGTCTTTCCCTACCTCGTATCTCCCGTTGATGCCCACGGCACGGTGCGGACGAGCGTGCTCGCAAAGCTCTGTGACGACCTGATCGGCGCCGGCGTACATGGATTGACCCCGCTGGGCTCGACCGGCGAGTTCGCCTATCTCAATGCCGCGCAGCGCCGGACGGTCGTGCAGACCACGATCGAAGCCGCGAAGGGCCGTGTGCCGGTCGTGGCCGGCGTCGCCTCCACCGCGACCGCGGATGCGGTGGCGCAGGCGAAGGCCTATCAGAGGCTCGGCGCCGACGGCATCCTCGCGATCCTGGAGGCGTATTTCCCGCTCGCCGATGCCCAGGTCGAATCCTATTTCCGCGCCATCGCGGATGCCGTGGACATTCCCGTCGTCATCTATACCAATCCGCAATTCCAGCGCTCCGATCTCACCCTCGACGTGATCGCGCGCCTCGCCGAGCATCCGCGCATCGGCTACATCAAGGACGCCTCGACCAACACCGGCCGGCTGCTCTCGATCATGAACCGCTGTGGCGATGGCTTGCGCGTGTTCTCGGCCTCCGCCCATATCCCGGCCGCGGTGATGCTGATCGGCGGGCTCGGCTGGATGGCGGGCCCGGCCTGCATCATCCCGCGCCAGAGCGTTAGGCTGTACGACCTCTGCAAAGCCGGCCGCTGGGACGAGGCCATGACGCTCCAGTGCCGGCTGTGGCGCATCAACGAGGCCTTCGCCCGCTTCAACCTCGCCGCCTGCATCAAGGCGGGCCTGTCGACCCAGGGCTACGACGTCGGCGATCCCGTCCCGCCACAGGCCGCGCTGACGGCCGAAGCGCGCAAGGTCGTGGAGGCGGCGCTGAGAGAGCTGGCGTGATTGACATGCCGAATCCTTGGATATCCCGCCCAAAACCGCGGCTGGCATGCTCCTGATCGATCCGCTAAAAGGCAGCCCGCAATTTCGAAAAGACCCTGAGGACCCCACGGAATGAACATTCTTCCCGGCAATTTGCGTTTCGGAGCGGGCCAGCCCGTCAAGCGTTTGGAAGACCAGCGGCTGCTGACCGGGAAGGGACAATTCATTGACGACAAGGCGGAGGACGGCGCGCTGTGGTTGTACGTGCTGCGCTCGCCGCATGCGCATGCGAAGATCGTCTCGATTGACACCAGCTCTGCGGCCGCGATGCCCGGCGTGACCGCGGTCTACACCGGTGCCGACCTCGTCAGGGACGACATCGGCGCCATCCCGACCTTGAGCATCTTCAAGCGCCCCGACGGCAAGCCGATGACGGTGCCGCCGCGCCGCCTGCTCGCCCATGAGATCGTGCGCTACGCCGGCGAAGCGGTGGCGGCCGTGGTGGCTGCCTCCCGCGCGGAAGCGCAGAGCGCGGCCGAGGCGATCGTGATCGAATACGACGTGCAGCCCGCAGTGGTGGATCCCGTCGAGGCCGTAAAACCCGGCGCACCTGTGGTGTGGCCCGAGGCGCCCGACAACATCGTCGGCGCGATGTCATACGGCGATGCCGCCAAAGTCGACGAGGCATTCGCCAAAGCCGCGCACACGGTCGAGCTCGATCTCGTGAGCCAGCGCCTCGTGCCCTCCGCGATGGAGCCGCGCTCGACCATCGCCGAGATCGACAAGAAGACCGGCCGACTGCTGCTGCATGTGCAATCGCAGACTCCGGCCTCGACCCGCGACGTGCTGGCGGAAGCCGTGCTCAAGCGTCCCAAGGACAGCGTGCGGGTGCTGGTCGGCGACATCGGCGGCGGCTTTGGCCAGAAGACCAACCTGTATCCCGAGGACGGCATCGTCGCCTACGCCGCGACCAAGCTGAACAGGAAGATCCGCTGGCGCGGCGACCGCACCGACGAGTTCCTCGGGGGCACCCATGGCCGCGATCTGACCTCGACCGCCTCGTTCGCACTCGACGACAAGGGCAAGGTGCTGGCCTATCGCGTCAAGTCGATCGGCTGCACCGGCGCGTACTCGTCGGGTGCGGCCAACATCATCCCGCTGGTGCTCGGGCCGTTCGTGCAGACCGGCGTCTACGACCTGCCGCTGGTGCATTTCGAGGTGCAGTCGGTGATGACCCACACCGCGCCCGTCGGCGCCTATCGCGGCGCTGGCCGGCCCGAGGCGGTCTTCATCGTCGAGCGCCTGTTCGACGCCGCCGCGCGAAAAATCGGCATGGATCCGCGTGCGATCCGGAAAGCCAACTACATCAAGCCGACGCAGCTGCCCTACACCAACGCGGCGGGGCAGGTTTACGATTCCGGCGCCTTCGCCCACATGCTCGACCGGGCCGTGAAGCTCGCTGACTGGGACGGCTTTGCGGCGCGCAAGAAGGCCGCCAAGAAGAAGGGCCTGCTCTACGGCCGCGGGCTCACCTCCTATATCGAGTGGACCGGCGGCCGCGCCCACACCGAGAAGGTCAGCCTGCACGCGACCTCGCAGGGCCGCGTCGTGCTGCATTCCGGCACCATGGCGATGGGGCAGGGGCTGCAGACCACCTACACCCAGATGATCTCCGACTCGCTCGGCATTCCCGTCGACAAGATCGACGTCGTCCAGGGCGACACCGATCTCGCCATGGGTTTTGGCAGCGTGGGCTCGCGCTCGCTGTTCGTCGGCGGCACTGCCGTTGCGGTCTCCTCCAGCGATCTGATCCAGAAGGCGCGCGAGAAGGCGGCCAACGTGCTGGAGACCTCGGTCGAGGACATCGAGTACCAGGGCGGCATGCTCACCGTGGTCGGCACCGACCGCCGCATCAGCCTGTTCGACCTCGCCGAGAAGGAGAGCGGCGCCAAGCTCAGCGTCGATTCCGAGGGCGAGGTCGACGGGCCGAGTTGGCCGAACGGCACGCATATCTGCGAGGTCGAGATCGACCCGGAGACCGGCGTGTCCAAGGTCGTGCGCTACACCACGGTCGACGACGTCGGCGTCGCCGTCAACCCCATGCTGGTGACTGGCCAGATCCATGGCGGGGTCGCGCAAGGAATCGGCCAGGCGCTGTATGAAGGCGTCTCCTACGATGCCGACGGCCAGCTCCTCACCGCCAGCTACCAGGACTACTGCATCCCGCGCGCCGACGACGTTCCGCCGATCGTGGTGACGCTCGACGATTCCGCGCCCTGCCGCACCAATCCGCTCGGCGCCAAGGGCTGTGGCGAATCCGGCGCCATCGGCGGCCCTCCTTGCGTCACCAACGGGGTGATGGACGCGCTTGCCCAGCTGGGCATCACCCAGCTGAATACGCCGCTGACACCGCAGAAGATCTGGCAGGCGATCCGGGACGCGAAGGCGGCGGGTTAACACCACCATGTGCACCGTCGTTGCGAGCGCAGCGAAGCAATCCCAGATTCCGTCCGCGGAAAGATTCCGGATTGCTTCGTCGCAAGGGCTCCTCGCAATCGGTGGGGAGAGTCGTAGCCCTCAAATCCCCAGCATCATCTTCGCGATGATGTCGCGCTGGATCTCCGAGGTGCCGCCGAAGATGGTATAGGCTCGCCCGTTGAGATATTCCGGCACCACCGTCAGCATGTCCTCAGGCGTCGCCGGCTCGTGATTGAGCTTGTAGAGCGGGCGCATCGGCTCGACGGCAAGGGCGTCGTGGCCGATCACGTCGACCCCCAACCGCGTCACGGCCTGGCGGATCTCGCTGTTGCGCAGCTTCAGGATCGACGACACCGCACCGGGATTTTGCCCGGTCTGCAGCGCCGAAAGCACGCGCAGCTCGGTCATCTCCAGCGCGTCGATGTCGACTTCAACTTCCGAGATGCGGGTGGCGATGTCAGGGCTGTCGATCGCGCGCCCGGTCAAATCGGATGCAGCAAGATCGGCGATCGCCTTCAGCCCCTCGCGCAGCTTTGCCGAGGCAATGCCGGAGCCGCGTTCGAACTCCAGTAGATATTTGCCGTAGGTCCAGCCCTTGCCTTCCTCGCCGACGCGGTTGGCCACGGGCACGCGGACGTCGTCGAAGAACACCTGGTTGACCTCGTGGTCGCCGCCGATGGTGAGGATGGGTCGCGTGGTGATGCCCGGCGTCTTCATGTCGATCAGGATGAAGCTGATGCCGTCCTGCTGCCGCGGCCCGTCGCTGGTGCGCACCAGCGCGAACATGCGGTTGGCATGATGGGCATGCGTGGTCCAGATCTTGGTGCCGTTGATGACGTAGTCGTCGCCGTCGCGCACCGCGCGCGTCTTCAGCGAGGAGAGGTCGGAGCCCGAGCCCGGCTCTGAGTAACCTTGGCACCAATAGTCTTCACCCGAAAGAATTCGCGGCAGGTAGAAATTCTTCTGCTCGGGAGTGCCGAAGCCGATGATGACGGGCCCGACCATCTTCACGCCCATCACGTTGACATTGGGCACGCCGGCGCGTGCGCACTCGGTCTCGAAAATCCAGCGCTGCGCCGGCGTCCAGTCGGGACCGCCATATTCGACCGGCCAGCCCGGCGCGCCCCAGCCTTGCCTGTGCAGCGCGCGCTGCCAGGCCATGCCGATGTCGGGGTCGGAGAACACCGACGGCGTCAACGCGGCGGCGCGCTTCATCTCGTCCGTGAGATTCCTGGCGATGAAGCCGCGCACCTCGCTCTGGAAGGCGCACTCCTCGGCATTGAACGTGAGGTCCATGAGGCTCTCCCAGTGTCAGGCCGAGCGGCCGAGCTGCGCGTGGCGGGCATAGTGATGCGCGCTGCCGCCGAACAGCGTGTCGAAGGCGACAAGCCGCTTGAAATAGGCGCCGACCTCGAGCTCCTCGGTCACGCCCATGCCGCCATGAAGCTGGATCGACTGCTCGCCGACGAAACGCGCGCATTTGCCGATCTTCGCCTTCGCACCCGAGGCGGCGCGCGCGCGCTCGACCGGCGCCGTATCCACCTTCAACGCAGCCCGCAGCGCCATCGAGCGCGACTCGTCGACCTGCATCGCCATGTCGGCGAGGCGATGACGGATCACCTGGTTGGCCGAGAGCGGCCGGCCGAATTGTTTGCGGATCTTGGTGTATTCCAGCGTGGTATCGAGCAGCGTCTGCATGATGCCGACGGCTTCCGCACCAAGCGCCGCCATGGCGCGGTCGACGGCCCATTCGATCGCGGGCAGCGCGCCGTGTCCATCGCCGAGCAGGGCGTCTTCGCTCAGATGCACGTCAGATAGTTCGATGTTGCAGGCGTGCCCGCCGCCAAGGCGGGGATAGTCGCTGATGACGAGGCCAGGTGCGGTCGCCGGCACCAGGAAGAGCCCGATTCGCCCCGAGGGCCCGTGATGATCATGGATGAGCGCAGAGACGATGATCTCGTCGGCGGCGTGCCCGTCGAGCACGGCTATCTTGTGCCCGGCAAGGCGCCAGCCTTGCGCCGTCTTGTTGGCGGTGGTCGCAACCCTGGCGAGATCGAACCGCGCGGCGCGCTCGGAATGCGCGACGGCGAGCTTCAGTGAGCCGTCCGCAACCTTCGGCAGGAATCCCTGCTTCTGGGCTGCACTGCCGCATCGGTCGATCAGCGCCGCGCCCAGCACCACTGTTGCGACATAGGGCTCCGATACCAGCCCGCGCCCGAAGGCCTCCATCAAAATGCCGATCTCGACCGCGCCGCCGCCGAGCCCACCGAACTCTTCGGCGATCGGCAGCGCCAGCCAGCCGAGCTCGGCGAACTGCTTCCAGACATCAGGGCTGTAGCCGAGCGGATCGTTCGCCATCTTGCGGCGGTGGTCGGCATCGTAGCTTTCGGCCACGAAGCGCTCCGCGCTCTCGCGCAACAGCCGCTGCTCGTCACTGAGGGTCAGGTCCATCGCATTTACTCCGCGGCCGCCGGCGGCTTGCGCACCGAGGGATGCAGGCCGGATGGGTCGACGATCATGCCGAACTCCTGCAGATTATGAGCGTGACAGAGCTGATGCAGCGCAAAGGCCTGATCGATCGCGGCGGGCTGGCCCATGACGTCGACCGAGCGGTTCACGGCTTCCTTGGTCAGCTTCAGCGCGAAGGACGGCTTTGCCGCGATCCGGCGCGCCAGCTCCAGCACGCGCGCCGACAATTCCGCGCGCGGCACGACCTGGTTGACCATGCCGAGCTGGTGCGCCACCTCGGCGCTCCAGCTGTCGGCGGTGAACAAAAACTCCTTGGCCTTGCGCGGCCCGAGCTCCCAGGGATGCACGAACCATTCGACGCCGCAGACGCCCATGGTGACGACGGGATCGCAGAACTGCGCATCGTCGCTGGCGACGATGAGGTCGCAGGCCCAGGCCAGCATCAGGCCCCCGGCGATGCACTTGCCGTGCACCTCCGCGATGGTCGGTTTTGCCAGATTGCGCCAGCGCCGCGTGATCTGGAGGTAGATCTCCTGCTCGCGCGCGAAGCGGCCGTGGGCATTGGGTTCGGCGAAGCCGCCCCAATTTCCGATCGGCGGGAAATCGACGCCGGCGGCGTTCTTGCCGCCGGGACGCAGATCGTGGCCGGACGAGAAGTGCGGGCCGCTGCCGGCGAGAATGATGACCTTGACCGCATCGTCCTGCACCGCCGCATCGAAGGCGGCGTTGAGGTCGTAGGTCATTTGCAGGTTCTGAGCGTTGCGCGCCTCGGGCCGGTTCATCACGATCCGGGTGATCGCCGGCTCCGGCCGCTCCACGAGGATGGTCTCGAACGAGCTCATGGCGTTCCCCTTGGCGTTCCCTGGCGTTGATGGTCTTGTTGTGCCCGAGTTGACAATGTCGGCCGCTGATAGGCAAGAGGCTTGCGTCAGTCGGCCGCTTTTCGCGTTTGCAAGAGGTCTGGCGTCCCGCGCGCTCAATCTGGTAATTTGCGCCAGATTCCACCGGGAGAAATTTAATGCGCAAGATCCTCACCGTGCTGGCGGCGCTGGCCTCGCTGAGCCTCACCAATTGCGGCTACAACGCGATCCAGAGCGAGGACGAGCAGATCAAGGCCAACTGGTCCGAGGTCGTGAACCAGTATCAGCGCCGCGCCGACCTCGTGCCCAATCTCGTCAACTCGGTGAAGGGCTTTGCGCAGCAGGAGAAGGACGTACTGCTCGGGGTCACCAATGCCCGAGCCAAGGTCGGCAGCATCCAGGCAACGCCGGAGGTGCTGAACGACCCCGCAGCCTTCCAGAAATTCCAGGCCGCGCAAGGCGAGCTCTCCACCGCGCTCTCGCGCCTCCTGGTCGTCACCGAGAACTACCCGCAGCTGAAATCGGACGCGCTGTTCAAGGATCTGATGTCGCAGCTTGAGGGTACCGAGAACCGGATCACGGTGGCGCGCAACCGCTACATCAAGGCGGTGCAGGACTATAACGTCACCATCCGCTCGTTTCCGACCAATTTGACTGCGATGGCGTTCGGCTACAAGGAGAAGCCGAACTTCACGGTCGAGAACGAGAAGGAGATCTCGACCGCGCCGAAGGTGGATTTCAACCCGGCTCCCGCGCCGTCGAAGTAGCTGCGTTCGGCACAAATGCGCGCCACACCCACCGCCGTCATTCCCCGCGAAGGCGGGGAATCCAGTACGCCGCGGCTTCTCTGTAGTCCGCTGGCATCTCTGGAATACTGGATCGCCCGGTCCCGGCTCCGCCAAGGGCTTCGCCGGGCACTTGGTATTGGGCCGGCGAAGCGCCAGCGAAGACGGCAAGCCGGGCGATGACAGTGAACTTGTGGCGAACGATCATCGTATTCGCGCTGTTGCTTGGCTGGGCATTTCCCGCCTTCGCCGATGTCGCCGTTCCCCAGCTCACCGGCCGCGTGGTCGACCAGACCGGCACGCTCTCGAGCAGCGACGTCGCCTCGCTCACGCAAGAACTGCGTGACTTCGAGGCGCGCAAGGGCAGCCAGATCGCCGTCCTGATCGTGCCGACCACGCAGCCCGAGACGATCGAGCAGTTCTCGATCCGCGTTGCGGATGCCTGGAAGATCGGCCGCAAGAAGATCGACGACGGTGCGATCCTCATCGTCGCCAAGAACGACCGGCATTTGCGCATCGAGGTCGGCTACGGCCTCGAAGGCGCGCTGACCGACGTCACGTCGCGGCGCATCATCGACGAGATCATCACGCCGAAATTCAGGACGGGCGATTTTGCCGGCGGCATCAGCGATGGCGTCGAGCGCATGATGCGGGTGATCGACGGCGAGCCATTGCCCGTTCCTTCTCCCACCGTGAACTTCGGCAGCCTGGACGATCTCGCACCGCTGTTCATCGTGACGCTGTTCGTCTCGATCGGAATCGGCGGATTTTTTCGGGCCATGCTCGGGCGGCTGGTCGGATCATTGGCGACCGGGGGCATCATCGCCGTGCTGACCTGGCTCATTCTCGGCTCCGCTGCGCTAGCCATGGGGCTCGGTGCGCTCGGCTTCATCATTGGCTTCATCGCCGATCTGTTTTCGGCCATCACGCCCGGCATGGGCCGCTCGCGCGGCGGCTCCTGGTCGAGCGGCTCCTCGTCCGGCGGCTGGAGCAGCTCGTCAAGCGACAGCGGCAGCTTCAGCGGCGGTGGCGGCAGCTTTGGCGGCGGCGGCGCCTCGGGGAGCTGGTAGGACATGAGCCTCAAGCGTATTGCCAGACATCTCGTGCAGCACCATTGGCGGGTGAAGCAGATCTTCCCGCAAGCCGCGCTCGACCGCATTGAACAGGCGATCCGGCAGGGTGAGACCACCCATTCCGCCCAGGTCCGCTTCGTGGTCGAAGGCGCGCTCGACGGTCGCCCGCTGTTCCGCAACCAGCCGGCGCGCGAGCGCGCGATCGACCTGTTCTCGCATTTGCGCATCTGGGACACCGCGCACAACAACGGCGTCCTGATCTATCTCCTGCTGGCCGACCGCGACGTCGAGATCGTCGCCGACCGCGGCATCGACGCGAAGGTGGGCGCGGCGGGGTGGGAGACCATTTGCCGCGCGATGGAGGCCGAGTTCAGGTCCGGCCAGTTCGAGCGTGGGGTGATCGCCGGCATCGCGGCAGTGTCACGCGAACTGGCAAGGCATTTTCCTCCGCAAGGCCCGCATGCGAACGAGCTGCCGGATGCGCCGGTGGTGATGTAGTCCACCGCTCTAGCCACCATCATTGCGAGCGGAGCGAAGCAATCCAGAATCCCTCAGCGGAGACAGTCTGGATTGCTTCGCTGCGCTCGCAATGACGATGAGGATGCAGCGCGCTCCACTCTCTCACCGTCGCGCTCAGGCGCGAACACAGTGAGCCTCGAAGGGCGACGGCCCCGCTGCTGCCCGGCCGTTCATCCATCGAGGCTCTCCTTGCGGCACGTTGCGCCACAGGGTTCGCGCCTCAGAATGACGGGCGGGAATTGGGCTGTGTGGCGTCCATTGCGCCGCCGTTCATCTTGTCCCGATTACAAACTGTTTCACGCCCGCCACACCGGTTCCACGTTCCCGGCTCAATTCAGCCGCGGATGAGTTCCTAAAATTTCGGTAAGCGGGTCCGAAGGTAAGGATTTCGCAAGCAATGAAAGTTACCAAAAGGTCAATCCAGACTGGAGTATTTGAGCCGTGAGCGAACCAATGGCTGAGCAGGCTGCCCAGGATTCCGGTGCCGTCGAGGCCGCAGCGCCGCAGGCTGTCGCGGCGGCCGGGATCGAGGCCCCCTCGATCGCCCCCGACCACGAGGCGCCGCCGAAGCCCGAACCGATCAAAGTCGAGCCGCCAAGGATCGAGGTGCCGAAGTTCGAGGCCAGGGTTGAGCCGAAGGTCGAGACCAAGCCCGAGCCCAAACCCGGCAAGCTCATCGTCATGGCTCCCGCCGACCGCGCCTGGGAGCGCGAGGAGTTCGCTCCGCACGTGAAGGCGGACGAGCCGCGCGAGGCCGGCAGCAAGCGTCGCCTCTCGGCGATGGCCGCCGTGGTCGCGGTTGCCGCCTGCGTCGGTGCAATCAGCGGCGCGCTCGCGACCGCCGGCATGATGCACTTCGCTGTCCCGGCCGCCGCGCCGGTGCAGGTCGTCGACACCAGCGCGCTGGATGCGTCCGTCGCGCGGATCGATGCCGATCTCGTTGCGCTCAAGGCGAATGTCGAGCACTCCTCCAAGACCGGCCTCAGCCAGTTCAACCGGGCCAACGACCGTCTCGACAAGCTCGAGAAGGCGCAGGCCGAGCCGATGGCCAAGCTGGCAAGATTGTCCGAGACCGTCGACAAGCTTCGCGCCACGCCACCCGCTGCCCCCGCACAGGCCGCGGCAGTTCCCGCCCCCGCGAAGGAGACGACCGGCTCGATCTCGCCGGCGCAGGTTGCGACCGCTTCTGCCGTTCCGGCGCCCGTTCCCGCCGCGCCCAAGACCGAGGTCGGCCGTCTGCCGACGCTCGAAGGCTGGAGGCTGCGCGACGTCGCCAACGGCGGCGCGCTGATCGAGAGCCGCAACGGCCTCTATGAGGTCTATGCCGGCGATCCCATCCCCGGTGTCGGCCGCGTCGACGCGATCCGCCGCCAGGACGGCCGCTGGGTCGTCGTCACCACCAAGGGCCTGATCGTCGCACGCTGAGCGTTCGATATTCGACTTTCGAAAAGGCGCTTCACCTCGCTGTGAAGCGCCTTTTTGCTTGAATAGGCTCGCCCGCGCGGTGTTACCTGAGGCATGAGCCGGGCCTTGAGAATTGTCGTTGCTGTGGTCGCGTTGTTCGGCGGCGTCATGTCGCTCTGCGCGACCGAGACCGCGCAGCTCACGCGCGGCACGGCGATCACCGATCCCGGTCTCCTGCGCAAGCTCGACGAGCACGATGTGCTGACGATCTCGCGCCTGTTATGGCCGGAGCGCAACGCGAACTTTCCGCTGACGAACGATCTGCTGTTCTCGAGGTTGCCGCAGCTCAAGGACATTCCTGCCGCGGTCGACGCGGAGTTCGATCGCTACATCGCCCGGCAGAAAGCCGCCTGGCCGACCAAGACCATCGGCGTCGGCGAAGGCTTTGACGTGCAGCTGTTCGATCGGGCGGTGCTGAAATCCCCCAACACGCGCTTCGTACTGGCCGGCATCGTCAATCGCATGGATCGCGCCTATGTGTCGGAGGACTCCTGCGGCGAGATCCGCTTGATTTACCGGTTGACTCGCATCGATGCCGGGGCTGAAGGGGCCACGACGGCGACGCGCCTCCCCATGACGTTCAATCTGGTCATGAAGGCGCGCGACGCGCGCCAGACCGATGCGAGCGGCAGGCCGGTCAGTTGCGCCGAGGTCGCGCGGCGTTGGCTCGACAATGGCGACTGGCAGGGGCTGATCGGCGGCGGCTTCTATCCTTACGACGCGATGCTCGATCGCATCGAGACCAACATCCAGATCTCGATTGCACGGAAATCGGCGCTGCACGATTTCCGCTCCGACTATCTGCTGAAGGTCTTCAAGTACCACGCCACGACGAAGACGTTCGAGGAGTCCACGCTGGAGAACCAGATCGACCGCGACCGGATCCTTGCCGACAACGATCTCCGGCGCGATTTCAAGACCTGGCTGCTCGCGCCGGAAAATCTCCGCGAGTTCGATCGCGGCACAGTGCTGATCCCCGAGCAATTCCTCGCCAAGGCCGCGATAGTGCCGACGCCGACCGGCCTCGATGCTTCGCCATTGCAGCCGGAGTTCGGCATGATGCAAGGGGAAGAAAAAGGAGAGGGCAGAAGCGATCCCGTCTTCACCGACAACGACGTGGTCGGCGCGCTGAAGCAGGCGGCCGCGCGCGGGGACTTGCAGAACGTCCGCTCGGTCGCGGGCTTCCAGCGCCGTCTCAACGATGTCACCTGCGCCGGCTGCCACCAGACCCGAGGGATCGGCGGCTTCCATTTTCCGGGGGTGGATTGGCTCGCCGACAAGCCGTCCAATTCCACCATCGTGCCGGCCTCGCCGCATTTTGTCGGCGACCAGGTGCGCCGCCGCGACATCCTGACCGCGTTTGCCGCAGGGAAAAGCCCTGATTTCTCTCGCGGATTTGCCAGCCGGCCGCAGACCCGCGGCAGCGCGGAGCTGGCCGGCACCGAATATCAGGACGGCTGGGGCGCGCATTGTTCCCTGCAAGATGCAGGATCGCGAACGCGAGATGAGAGTTTTACGTCGTGGAGCTGTGCTACGGGCTTGACCTGTCAGGCCGCCGCGGCCTCGCGCCGCATCGGCATGTGCTTCATCAAGACGCATTAGGCCGCCTCCAACCTGGTTTGGATGACCCATGACGGACACGAGCGAAGCCAACAAGATGCGCAATCGCGAGATCGCGCGCAATGAGGAAGCCAAGCAGATCACCGGCAGCGCCCGCGTGAGCAGCTGGGCCGTCGCGGTGGTCGTGATCGTCGGCGGGATCCTGTTCACGCTCGGCTGGCTGGCGTTGAGGTAGCTTCTCTTCTCTCCCCGCAGGCGGGGAGAGGGGAAGAGAGCGTGCCTCACTTCACGTAATTCGTCATTCGTTTGCCCGGCAGCAACTCGTACGCCGGCTTCCAGCCGGGCAGCGCGGCCATGCGGCCAAGCCAGGCGTGGATGGCGGGATGACTCGTCGCGAAATCAAATCCGTGCTCATCACTCGGATAGTGCAGGTAGGCCATCATCGAGATGTCGACGACCGTCGGCTTCGTTCCGATCGCGAAGGCGTTGTGCTGGAGATGTCCGTCGAGAATGCCGAGGAAATCGTCGAGGCGCCGCCGGAAATGCTTCAGCACCTGCGGATCGTTCTTCTCGGTGAAGGCGCGCATGTAGCGATAGGTCGCCATGTAGCTGGTGAGCTTGTGGTTGTCCCAGAACAGCCAGCGCAGCAGCTCGAATTTTTCCTCCTCCGTCTCGGCGCCGAAACGGCCGTACTGCTCGGCGAGCTTCAAGAGGAGGGGCGCAGTCTGCGTCATCTTCACGCCGTCCACTTCGAGCACGGGAATCTCGCCCATCTCGTTGACGGACTTGCGCCACTCAGCCGTACGGGTGACGCCGCCGCCAAAGTCGGTCCATACCGGCTCGAACGTTTCGCCGCAAAGCGTCAGCATCAGCGCCAGCTTGTAGCTGTTGCCGGATTCGGGGAAGTAGTGCAGGCGGTAGAGCGGCATGGGATCTCGCGGCATTCATGAATTGCCGACTATTATAGCGGGATCGTCCCTCGCCGTCATTGCGAGCGCAGCGAAGCAATCCAGCAATGCATCCGCGCCGGGATTCTGGATTGCCCCGCTGCGGTCGCGATGACCGAGTTTGTCGAGCGCGCGCTCCTACCCCACCGCTCCCTTCGACCGCAGCTGCTTGATCGCCGCCTCGTCGTATCCCGCCCCGCGCAAAATCTCGTCACTGTGCTCGCCGACAGCGGGCGGCTTGCGCGGCTGCACCTTCTTGGCGCCGTCGACCCAGATCGGGCTGTTGATGGTGAGCATGGTGTCGTTCTCGAACGGCACCAGCACCTCGTTGTCGAGCATCTGCTTGTCGTTCGGGATGTCGTCGAGAATGGCGACGACGCCGAACACGAGGCCATTGCCGTCGAGGATTTTTCGCCATTCGGCGAGATCCTTCGTGGCGAAGGTCTCGTCCAGAATCCTGATCAGCTCGACCGAGCGGGCGTGGCGATCGGCCTTGGTGGCGAAGCGCGGATCATTGATCAGGTCTTCGCGTCCGAGGCATTTGGCCAGCGTCGGAAACTGCTTCTCCTCGTTCAGCAGCGACAGGATCAGCCAGCGGCCGTCCTTGCACTGGTAGTGATTGGCAACCGCGTTCAGCGCGCGCTCGCGCGGGCGCCGCTCGCCAAACTTGGCGCCGCAGAGCTTGGCCTGCGCCAGCACGCTCGCCGCCCACACGCCGTTCGCCATCAAATTGGAGGCGACATGCGAGCCCTTGCCGGTCTTCTCGCGCTGATACAGCGCCGTGACGATCGCGCTGTACAGGGCCATGGCGCAGGGGTGGTCGCCCATGCCGGCCACCGAGCGCGCCGGCGTGGTGTGGATGTCGGCGCGGACGAGGTCCATCAGGCCGGAGCGCGCCCAATAGGCGTTGCTGTCGAAGCCGGGCTTGTTGGCTTCCTCGCCCTTCTCGCCGTAGCCGGTGAAGGAGGCGTAGATCAGCCGGTCGTTGAGATGGGCGAGATGGTCATAGGTGATGCCGAGCTTGGCGCGCACCGGCGGCGGCATGTTGGTGATGAAGACGTCGGCTTCTTCGACGAGCTTGTAGAGCACGGCCTGCGCCTCGGGCTTTGCGAGGTCGAGCGCGATGCTCTTCTTGTTGCGGCCCTCGAGCAGCCAGGCGAAATTGTGCTCGCCGGTGGGATAACCGGGCAGGTTGGGCAGGTTGCGGTAGGGGTCCCCAGTGCCAGGCGGCTCGATCTTGATGACGTCGGCGCCGAAATCCGACAGCACGGTCGCGGCTGCGGGCGCTGCGATGAAGCTCGCGCAGTCCAGAACCTTCAGCCCTGCAAAAATGCCCTTTTCCATCGCGGCGTTGCTCCCTCGCTCTTGTCGTTTCCCGTGCGCTGGAATTGGCGCAGGCCAAGTCTTGGAGCATTAGACCGATGTTTTGCCGGGATGCAACGGCGCCCGGCGCAGGGCCTCACTCCTCCCCCGCAAGCAATGCCGCATTACCGCCGGCTGCTGCGGTGTTGATCGTCACGGTCTGCTCGGTCGCAAAGCGCGCGAGGTAGTGCGGGCCACCGGCCTTGGGGCCGGTTCCGGACAGGCCGTTGCCGCCGAACGGCTGCACGCCGACGACGGCGCCGATCATGTTGCGATTGACGTAGATGTTGCCGACCTGGACGCGCTCGATGATGGCCTCGATGGTGTCGTCGATGCGGGAGTGGACGCCGAGCGTGAGGCCGTAGCCGGTGCGCTCGATCGCCTGCAGCACGCGTTCGAGGTTCTCGGCGCGATAGCGCACCACATGCAGGATCGGGCCGAACACCTCCGCTGTGAGCTGGCCGGCGGCCCTGAGCTCGAAAATGTGCGGGGCGACGAAGCAACCCTCCGGAGCAGTGCCGGCAAAATGCAGCCGCGCCTCGCTCTTCATCCGCGCGACATGCGCATCGAGCCGTTGCTTGGCCTCGGCGTCGATCACCGGCCCGACATGGGTCGCGACCTCGGCGGGATCGCCGATTCTGAGCTCCCGCGCCGCGCCCGCGATCATCTCGATCATGCGGTCGGCGACGTCCTCCTGCACGAACAGCAGCCGCAGCGCCGAGCAGCGCTGGCCAGCGGAGCGGAATGCGGAGGTGACGACGTCGTCGGCGACCTGCTCGGGCAGCGCGGTCGCATCCGCGATCATGGCGTTGATGCCGCCGGTCTCCGCGATCAGCGGCACGATCGGCCCGTCCTTGGCGGCGAGCGTCCGGTTGATGCTGCGCGCGACCTCGGTCGAGCCGGTGAAGACGACGCCGGCGATATCCTGGTGCGCGGTCAGCGCGGCGCCGATGCGGCCGTCGCCGGTGACGAGATGCAGCGCGCTCCTGGGAATGCCGGCCTCGTGCAGCAGGGCGACCGCCTCGCGCGCGACGCGCGGGGTCTGCTCGGCGGGCTTTGCCACCACGCTGTTGCCGGCCATCAGTGCCGCCGTGACCTGGCCGAGGAAGATCGCCAATGGAAAATTCCAGGGCGAGATCGCGACGAAGACGCCGCGGCCGCGCAGGCCGAGCGCGTTGCTCTCGCCGGTTGGGCCGGGCATGGCGGCATCAACGCCGAACAACTTGCGGCCTTGCGCGGCATAATAGCGGCAGAAATCCGCGGCTTCGCGCAGCTCGGACAAGGCATCGTCGAGCGTCTTGCCGCCTTCGGCTTGCAGCAGCGCGATGAAATGCGCCCTGCGGCTCTCCAGCAGATGCGCGGCCTGCTCCAGCGCCGCCGCGCGCGTGCCCGCAGGCGTCCGGCTCCAGGCAGCAAAGCCTGCACGCGCTGCGGCGACTGCCGCATTGGCCTGCTCCGGCGTGGCGTCAGTGATCGGCTTGAGGTCGGCGGCCTCGGCCTTCACGTCCGTCAGCAACTGATCGAGCGCGGCGCGCGCGCCGAACTCGACGCCGCGCGAATTGCGCCGCTCCGGTGCGAACAGATCGCCCGGCAACGGGATCCTGGGATGCGCGGCCGCTTGCGGCCGGGCGATGGCATCTGCCGGCCGCTGCAACAGCGCCGGCACCGGCACGCGATAGTCGGCGGCCTGCGCCACGAAGGACGAGTTCGCGCCGTTCTCCAAAAGCCGCCGCACCAGATAGGCGAGCAGGTCGCGGTGGCTGCCGACCGGCGCATAGGTGCGGTAGGCGATATCAGGGTGGTCCTTGGCAAGCTGCTCGTACAGCGCCTCGCCCATGCCGTGCAGGCGTTGGAATTCGAAACCGCCGCTGCCGCCGGCCATCTCGAGCACCGTCGCGACCGTCAGCGCGTTGTGGGTGGCAAATTGCGGGAAGATGCGCGGCCGCAAGGCCAGCAGCTTCGTCGCGCAGGCGACGTAGTTCAGGTCCGTCATCGCCTTGCGCGTGAACACGGGGTAGCCGTCGAGCCCGCGCTCCTGCGCGCGCTTGATCTCGGTGTCCCAATAGGCGCCCTTGACCAGCCGCACCATCAGCTTGCGGTCATGCGCGCGGGCGAGCGCATCGACATAGTCGATCACCGCGCTCGCGCGCTTCTGATAGGCCTGGATTGCGAGGCCAAACCCGTCCCAGACCTTGAGCGAGGGATCGGCGAGCGTTGCCCCGATCACGTCGAGCGACAGCTCCAGCCGGTCGGCCTCCTCGGCATCGACAGTGAAGTTGAGGTCATAGGCCCTGGCACGCTGCGCGAGGTCCAGCAGCAGCGGCACCAGTTCGGCCATCACACGCTCGCGGCTGATCGCCTCAAAGCGCGGATGCAGCGCCGAGAGTTTGACGGAGATGCCGGGCCGGTCGGGCAGGGGATGGTTGCCGGCCGCCTTGCCGATCGTCTCGATCGCACTGGCATAGGCGTCGAAATAGCGTTTGGCGTCGGCAGCCGTGCGCGCGCCTTCGCCGAGCATGTCGAACGAATAGCGCGGCTTCTGGCCGGAGCGCGGGCGTCCCCGCTCCAGCGCCTGCTCGATGGTCTCGCCCAGCACGAAATGATTGCCCATCAGCCGCATCGCCTGGCGCGTGGCGGTACGCACGGCGGGGGCACCCAGTCGCTTCACCAGACGCCCGATGGTCCCGTCAGGCGTCTCCCCGGGCTGGATCACGCGCGCCGACAGGCCGAGCGCCCAGGCCGAGGCATTGACCAGGAAGGCCGTGGACTTGGTCTCGTGGTGGATGAAGTCGCCCTCGCCGAGCTTGTCCTCGATGAACTGGTCGGCAGTGCGCGCATCCGGCACGCGCAGCAGCGCCTCGGCCAGCACCATCAGCGCGAGGCCCTCCTTGGTCGAGAGCGCGAATTCCCGCAGCATGTCCTCGACGCCGCCGAGCCTGTCGTCGCGCTTGCGGATCGCCTCGATCAGCCGCGTCGCGGTGCGGTCGATCCGCGCCTCCTGCGGCGGGGACAGATGCGAGGCCGGCAACAGGCGCGCGGCGATCTCGGCATCGTCAGGGGCGTAGGGAGCTGTGAAGGGCGGCGGAAGGTTCGGCATGGCGTGTCCTGTGGGTGACATCAAGAATAAGGCCTGCGCTCCCGTAGTTCGATAGACAAATTAGCCGCTTTGCCTTAGGAAATGAAGAATAGAAACGCATTGGCCGTATAAGATATGGAACTAGACCGAATCGACCGGAAAATCCTCTGGATTTTGCAGGAAGATGGACGCATCGCCAACGTCGAACTCGCCGAGCGCATCGGCCTGTCGCCGACCTCGATCGGCGAGCGGCTGAAGCGCCTGCAGCGCGAGGGCTTCGTCGAGGGCTACGGCGCCAGGCTCAATCCGCACCGGCTCGGCCTCGGCTTGCTCGTGTTCGTCGAGGTGCTGCTCGACAAGACCACGCCCGACAATTTCGAGCGCTTCGCGCGCGCGGTGAAGCTCGCCCCTGAAGTGCTCGAGTGTCACATGGTTGCCGGCGGCTTTGACTATCTGGTGAAGGCGCGGCTTGCGGACATGACGGCGTATCGGCGCTTCCTTGGCGAGACCCTGCTGTCGATGCCCGGCGTGCGCGAGACGCGGACCTATGCGGTGATGGAAGAGATCAAGCGCGACGCACCGTTGCCGGTGGGTTAGCGAAATGCCGTCGCGATTGTCATTGCCGAGGCGTTGAATCCGTGGTTTTCGCGGGAAAAATAGCTATCCTCGCGCAATCGCAACGCCGGGTCGTCGAATGCACTGACCGTCTTCTAAATTCTTTTGGCCTCGCTCCCGGAGGTGATCCGGGAGGCAGCGAAACGCTGGCGGGCTTATACTTTGAGGTTCTCTGCGGAGGTCTTGCCCCGGTTTGCGATCTCTTCGTATTCAACCGTCTGTCCCTCGTTCAGGGTCGACAGACCGGCCTTCTGCACTGCCGAGATATGCACGAACACATCCTTGCCTCCCGACGCAGGCTGGATAAATCCATAACCCTTCGTCGGGTTGAACCACTTGACCGTACCTTTGGGCATCACGTCTTCTCCGCGGGTCTTCCTCCGAGATCGCGAACCGCCAGTCCCCGCCAACCGGCCGGTTCGGTCCTAACAGGATACGCGGAATGTGGCGGGCATGGTAGCTCAAACCACATCCCCCTTTCGCCGAATTCCGCTCAACTTAGCGGCGTTTTTGCCGGTTTTGCCCGTTTCGCGGTCAGTCGGCGCGTGCGCCGCGCGCCATCAGTCAATGGGTCGCGGTGCTGCCGCTGCCGGTCATTCTTCCTTCCCCTCCCCCGGAGGGCGCTCCAGGGGAGGGTAAGAAGAGCCCTACTCCTCGTCGTCCTTCTTCCGCAGCAGATCCGTCGCCAGATCCGACAGCTTCGGCGGCGGCAGCGCCGCGAAGGGCAGCGGCCGCGTCACGTCGATCGCGGCGAGGCCCAGCCGCGCCGTCAGCAGCCCGTTGAGCACGCCTTCGCCCAATCGCTGCGACAACTTGGCCGCGATGCCGTGGCCTAGCATCTGCTGCACCAGGCTGTCGCTCGCAGCCATGCCGCCGGTGATGGCGAGGTGGGCGACGACGTGGCGGAGCAGGCGGATCATGCCGAGCGCGCCGGGACGGCCGCCGTACAGATAGGCGAGCTGGCGGATCAGGCGCAGCGCGGCCATGAACACGAACAGCACGTCGATCGCCGCGCGGGGCGAGACCGCGGTGACGATTGAGACCTTTTGCGCCGCCGACGACACCAGCCGGCGCGCCTCGGCATCCAGCGGTGACATCAGTTCGCGCTCGGCGAGGCGGATCATGTCGGCGCCGTCGATGATCTCGCCGGCGTGGCTTTCCAGCGTGGCGCGGGCGCGCGCAAGCTGCGGATTCTGGTGCGCGATCTTCAGCAGATCCTGCACGATGACGCGGCTCTCCTTGCGGTCGTCGCTGGCAAGCACAGTGGCGGCGCGCTGATGCAGCTTCTCGATGGTCGCAAGCCGCGCCAGGCCAAAGGCCTCGCGGCCAATCACCACCGCGAGCGCGAGCGCGGTGACGAAGGCCAAGGAAACGCCAACGAAGCCGAGTGTTTCGCTGCGCGCAAACAGGTCCTCGATCAGATGCACGACGCCAAGCCCGGTGCCGAGCAGCGTCAATCCCGCAAGCCCCGACCAGAACAGCGTGCCCCACGGAAAGCCGCGCCGCGCCGGCAGCGCGGCTTGAACCGGCACCGGCAATGTCGATGGATCGGGCTCCGGCGTGATCTGGATCGTGGCGCGCGCGAGCCGGCTGGTCTCGTCGGCTTCGGTGACGACGACGCCGGGATCGTCGAGCCGGAACGTTGCCGGCCGCCGTGGCTTCGATCGGTCGTTCATGACAGCTTGTCTCCGATCAGGAACTGCAAGGCACGGTCGAGGCGGATATGTGGCAGTACGGGCTCGTCCGTTCCCTCGCATTCGAGCTTTGGCGGCCGGAAGCGCAGGAAGCGGAAATCGCTCTCCTCGGCAGCTTGCGTCGACAACCCTTGGAACGCGTCCCCGCCATTGAACAGCGGCTCGGGATCCAGCGGCAGATCGCCCGGAAAAGTCGCAACCTCGGTGTTGCCGTCGAAGAACTCGCCGCCGGCGCTCTCGCCCGCGGCGGGCGTTCCCAGGATCGACGGCAATTTGTCGCGGCCATGCGCCACCTGCGCCTCGCGCGTGGCGCGCACCGCAGCGAGCGCGACGACATCGATGGCCGCGCCGGTATCTTCTGCCCGCGCAACGGCACGCGAGACGACACGGCGCAGCACGGCCTCGAGTCGGTCGTGGCTGGAATGATGCAGATGATCCGCCTTGGTTGCCGCGAACAGGACGCGGTCGATGCGCGGCCGGAACAGGCTGGAGAGCAAGGTGCTGCGGCCGATGTTGAAGCAATCGAGAATGCCGGCGAGTGCGGCTTCGAGATCGTGCAGCGCCTCCGGGCCGGAGTTGAACGCGCCGAGCGCATCGGCCAGCACGATCTGGCGATCGAGCCGCGCGAAATGATCGCGAAAGAACGGCCGCACCACGACGTCCTTGTAGGCCTCGAAGCGCCGCACCATCATCGCCCACAGCGATCCCTCGGGTGCCTGTCTGCCCACGGGCACGTCGAGCGGCGCAAAGGTCAGCGCCGGCGTATCGGCGAGATTGCCCGGCATCAGGAAGCGGCCGGGCGGCAGCAGGCTCATGGCAAAACGCTCGTCGCGGCAGGCGCGCAAGTAGTTCGTGAAGAGTTTTGCGGCCGTCAGCGTCGCCTGTTCGTCCTCGGGTGCCTCGGGCTTGAGCGTTGCAAGATGCGCGAGCCATTCGCTCGCAAGATGCCCGCGCGGCGCCTCGCGCGACAGCGCCAGGCTCTCAGCGGACCATTGCTCGTAGCTCTTCTGCAGCAGCGGCAGGTCGAGCAGCCATTCGCCGGGATAATCGACGATGTCGAGCGTCAGCGTACGGTCGGCGCCGTTCGGGCGCTGGTAGTCGATGACGAGGCGGAGCTCGCTGATGTCGACGGTGGAGTTCGGCCAGCGCCGTTCCTCGACCAGCGCGCGCAGATGGTTCTCATAGGCAAAGCGCGGCACGGCATCATCAGGCTGCGGCGCCAGATGCGCCCGCGCGATCCGGCCCGAGGCATAGGCCTCGAACACCGGAAACCGCCCGCCACGCGTCAGTCCATGGATCAGCGCGGTGATGAATACGGTCTTACCGGCTCGCGACAGGCCGGTGACACCAAGCCGCACTGTCGGGTTGAAGAAATGCTCGCCAAAGTCGATCAGCGCCCGGGCCGACAGCCGCGCTTCCTCGACCATATCCTGGAAACTGAATGCCATATGAACGTGAGGGGGCTCGGGCGAGGGGTACGCAAATCGGATTAGTCACAAAAGTGGCAACTGGTTGAGGAAAATCAAGCTTTCATACTTCCACCGCCTTTGTCGGCAAATCAGCCGCTTGAACGACGCGCCGGTCCGAAAGACCCATATGAAGAGGGCATTGCCTTAGCCTTTGCGGATTGCCATGACCGTGTTCCAGCTGAAACAGTTCGCATCCTCTTCCGTCCACGCCGCTGCCGACGTGATCGGCTGGGATTACGACCGCGCCGAGCTGATCGCCGATGGCGTCGTCCACGCGATCGGCGTCCTCGGCGGCCTCATCGCCGCGATCGTGCTGGTGGTGCTGACGGCGGTCTACGCGACGGCGACCGACATCGTCGGCGTCTCGATCTACGTCGCCGGCCTGCTGTCGATGCTCGTGCTGTCGGCGACCTATAATCTCTGGCCGGTGTCGCCGGCCAAATGGCTGCTGCGGCGGTTCGACCATTCGGCGATCTATCTCATGATCGCCGCGACCTACACGCCGTTCATCCTGGAGGTGAAGGACAGCGTGTTCGCGCTGATGCTGCTCGCCGGCGTCTGGTGCGTCGCCATATCAGGCATCGGGCTGAAGCTGTTCTTCCCCGGCCGGTTCGATCGCGTCTCGGTCGGCATCTATCTGGCGATGGGCTGGAGCGGCGTGATGCTCTACGGTCCCGTGGTCAGGGCGCTGCCCGCGCTGGTGCTGGGCTTCATCCTTGCCGGTGGGCTGCTCTACAGCTTTGGCGTGATCTTCCATGCCTGGCGGCGGCTGCGCTTCCAGAATGCGATCTGGCACGGCTTTGTCTTGGCCGGCGCGGCATGCCATTATACCGCTGTGCTCGGCCTCGTGTTGAGCTGAGCAGAACCGACGACGCGGAATAAGCGGCGCGGTATAAAGCGGTACAAGACACGACGAGAGGAGACGTCGCATGAAGGTGACCGGCAAGGTCGTGGTCGTCACGGGCGGCGCAAATGGCATCGGCAAGGCGCTGTGCGAGGCCTTTCACAAAGCGGGCGCCGCCAAGGTCGTCGTCGCGGACATGGACGCCGCCAATGCAAGGGCGGTCGCCGCGATGGTCGATGGCGCGGCGTTCAAATGCGACGTCGCGCAGGAAAAGGACATCGCCCACGTCATCGAGGAGACCGAGCGGCAGTTCGGCCCGATCGAACTGTTCTGCTCCAATGCCGGCATCGGCGGCGGCTTCGATCCGATGTCGGTGAATGCCGGCGGCGCTTCCGACGAGCCCTGGCAGCGCAGCTGGGCGATCCACGTCATGGCCCACGTCTATGCGGCGCGGCATCTCGTCCCCCGCATGAAGGCGCGCGGCGGCGGCTATTTCCTCAACACGATCTCGGCTGCAGGCTTGCTCTCGCAGGTCGGCAGCCCCGCTTATTCGACGACGAAGCACGCCGCCGTCGGCTTTGCCGAGAACCTCGCGATCTCGCACAAGGCCCACAACATCAAGGTCTCGATCCTCTGCCCGCAGGGTGTCGACACCAACATGCTGCGCTCGATCCCCAAGGGACCGCAATCCGGCGACGGCGATCTCACGCCGGAGCAGGTGGCGAGGGACGTGCTCGCTGGCCTCGAGCAGGAGACATTCCTGATCCTGCCGCACCCCCAGGTACTCGGCTACATGCGCAAGAAGACCGAGAATTACGACCGCTGGATCGGCGGTATGGCCAAGATCCAGGCGAAGATGCGCGAGGAGTTCGGGAAGTGACCGTCAGGTCATCCTGTTTGAGGCACCCTTGCGCCAAGCATTCCGCCGTCGTCCCGCCGAAGGCCGGGACCCATAACCACAGGGAGTAGTTTGGCGAAGACGGGTCGTTACCCTTCCCGCGGTCCTGATGCCCGTGTTGATCGATAGATCACGCGGTGTGGGTCGACCCCGGATGTCGCTGCGCTCATCCGGGCTACGGCACTACACGTACCCTAATGCTTCTGCCCGTAAAGCACCGGCACCGCGGAATCCACGACGACTTCCACCAAGCTCGTCCCTTCGAACGCGATTCCGCGCTTCAGCGCCTTGCCAAGCTCGGCCGCCTTGCTCACCCGCACCGAATGACACCCCATGCCTTCGGCGATCTTCACGAAATCGATCCCCGGCAGTTCCAGTCCCGGCACGTTCCGCACCTGCATCACCTGGCTGAACGAGCGCATGGCGCCGTAGCCGGAATTGTTGATGACGACCACGGTGAGCGGCAGCTTGCGCTGCGCGGCGGTCCACAGCGCCTGGATCGAATACATCGCCGAGCCATCGCCGATCAGGCAAACCGTGCGCTGCTTCGGCTTGCCCAGCGCCATGCCGACCGCGGCAGGCAAGGAATAGCCGAGACCGCCGCTCGCCATCGTGTAAAAGCTGTCCTGGCCGCGCATCGGCAGGAATTTTTGCATCGCCGGCCGGTGCGAGGGCACTTCCTCCACCAGTGACGCGCCGTCGGGCATCGCCTGCGACAGCGAATGCAGCAGGAATTCCACCGGCAGCGGATCGGCCGCCTGCGGCGCCGGCGGCAGCGTGCGGCCTTTCGGCGTGGCGCGCCTGCTCTCCGGCAACAGATCCAGCAGCAGGCTCAGCGCCGGCTTCATCGTCGCGATGATGCTGGTGCCGACCGGCGTCACCGCCGCTGCATCGGGATCGTCGGTGATCTGAAAAATCGTTGCGCCGCCATCGAAAATCGCGGCATGCCCCTCGACGTGGAAGGTGAAGACCGGCGCGCCGACGACGACGAGGAGGTCGTGCTCCCGCAAGGCGTCGGACAGCTGCGCCGGCGAGGCATGCAGGAACCCTGAGAATTGCGGATGCCGCTCCGGAAACGAGCAGCGCGCCGAGAACGGGCTGACCCAGACGCTGGCCTTGGCCTTCTCGGCCACGCGCACCATCAGGTCGACCGCGCCGGCGCGGTCGACGCCTGGGCCGACGACGAGCGCAGGGTATTTTGCCGAATCGAGCGCTGTGACCAGCGCCTTCATCGCGTCAGGCTCGGGCCCGATTTCGCGGCTGACCTTGCGCGCCTCGATGGGTGCGCATGCATGTGCCCAATCATCGATCGGGATCGACACGAAGGTCGGCCCGCAGGGCGGCTGCATCGCGGTGTAATAGGCGCGCGCGATTGCGGCCGGCACGTCCTCGGCCCGCGCCGGCTCGACGCTGTATTTGACGTAGGGCCTCGGAAATTCCGAGGCGCGCTCGGCATAGAGGAACGCCTGCAGGGGGAGGATCGAGCGGGCCTGCTGACCCGCGGTGATCACCAGCGGGGTCTGGTTGCGGTGCGCGGTGTAGATGTTGCCGAGGGCGTTGCCGACGCCGGCCGCCGAATGCAGGTTGACGAAGCCGGCATTGCGCGTCGCCTGTGCGTAGCCGTCGGCCATGCCGACCGCGGACGCTTCCTGCAGCGCCAGCACATAGTCGATGTCGTGGGGCCAGTCGCTCAGGAACGGCAGCTCGGTTGAGCCAGGATTGCCGAACACTTTTGTGATGCCGAAGGCGCGCAGCAGGTCGAGCGTCGCCTGCTTGACGGTGACGGACTTGCTGCCGGTCTTGCCGTTCTTGGCCATGGTCTCCGTCCCCTTGTTGTTTATCGAAAATAGCAGCCCCACCCGTCATTGCGAGGAGCTTGCGACAAAATTGCGTAGCAATTTTGAGCTGATGCGACGAAGCGATCCAGAGCCGCTCCGGAAAGATTCTGGATTGCTTCGCTACGCTCGCAATGACGAGGAGGAAACAGCGGCGGCTACCACACCGCCGTGCCCTTCATCGTCGGCTGCCCCTCGGCATTCGCGGTCCACAGCTCCATGCTCTCGCCGCCGTCATTGGCGTTGACGGAGAACTCCGTCCCTTCGAACAGCGGCTGAAGCCCGCGATAGCTGAACTTCTTCGGCGCCTTGCCGCCGTGCAGCTTTGCCGCCATCTCGATGATCAGCGCCGCCTGCAAGGGACCGTGGAAGATCAGGCCCGGATAGCCCTCGACCTTGGTGACGTAGTCGCGGTCGTAATGGATGCGGTGGCCGTTGAAGGTCAGCGCGGAATAGCGAAACAGCAGCACGGGATCGGAGACGTGTGTCTCCCGGTGCTGCGCCTTCGGCGGCGTAGGCGGCGCCTTGGCGCTCGCGGGCGCGCTGCTCGTCATCTCGCGATAGACGATGTCCTGCCGCTCGCGGATGGCGGTGCCGCGTGGCGAGGAGATACTGTGCTCGACCGAGACGAAGCACAGCGTGCCGGTCGAGCCCGTCTTCACCTGCACATCGGCAATGCGCGAGGTGCGGGTCGATTCATCGCCGACCCGAAGCGGCTGCAGGAATTCGATCTCGCCGCCGGCCCACATCCGGCGCGGCAGCGGCACCGGCGGCAGGAAGCCGCCGCGGGTGGGGTGGCCGTCGGGCCCGAGCATCGACATCGGAAACACCGGCTGCGCCAGGCACCAGTGCACCGTGAATGGCGCGGCATCGCCCTTTTTGGGCTCCCCGACCTCCTGGAACAGCGTCGCGCGCAGGCCCCTCACGAGCTGCGCGGTGACGATGTCGGTGGCTTCCGTGCTGCGGCCGATCCATTGCCTGAGATGATCGATGTCGAGCTTCTCGGTCATGACGCCTCGCTCTGTTACTTCTTGGCTGGTTTCTCGCCGATCGCCGGCACCGCGCCATAGCTGCGCGTCTCGCCGACGACGATCGGCGCCGGCGCGGGATAGCTGACGCGGCCGTTCGGCGTGTCGACCTCGATGCGGCGAAGATGCGGATGGTTGGTGAGGTCGGCCATGGTGTTGACCTCGGCAAAGGCGATGTCGGCATCCGACAGCCGCTTCAAGACCTCATCGCGGGTCATCTTGCCGAAAATGTCGGCGACCGTCTTGTCGGTGAAGTCGCGGTTGCGCACGCGCTCGACCATGTTGGCGACGCGCGGATCGCTGGGCAGATCGGGCTGATCCAGCACCTTCGCGCACAGCGTCTTCCATTCGCGTTCGCTCTGGATCGAGATCAGGATGTCCTTGCCGTCCTTCGAGGTGAACACGCCGTAGGGCGCGATCGAGGGATGGCGCAGGCCCATGCGCTTCGGCGGATTGCCGGCCTCCGCGTTGAGCAGCGGCACGGTGCACCAGTCTGCCATCACGTCGAACATGGAGATGCGGATATCGGCCCCCTTGCCGGTGCGCCCGCGTGCGATCAGCGCCTCCAGGATCGCCGCGTGCGCAGTCGCGCCGGTCGCAACATCCACGATCGACATGCCGACGCGCGAGGCGCCGTCAGGATTGCCGGTGATCGAGGCGAGCCCGCTCTCGGCCTGGATCAGCAAATCATATGCCTTGCGATGCGCGTAGGGACCTTCGTCACCATAGCCCGTGATTGTGCACGAAATCAGCTGCGGATAGTCCTTCAAAAGCCGCTCGCGCGAGAAGCCGAGCTTGTCCATCGAGCCCGGCTTGAGGTTCTGGATGAGCACGTCGGCGCTGGCGATCAGCTTCTCAAGCTCGGCGCGGCCTTCTTTCGTGGCGAGATCGACCACCGCCGACTGCTTGCCGCGGTTGAGCCAGACGAAATAGCTGCTCTGGCCCTTGGCCGCCGCGTCATAGCCGCGGGCAAAATCGCCCTCGGGCCGCTCGACCTTGATCACCTCGGCGCCGGCATCCGCCAGACGCGAGGAGCAGAACGGTGCCGCCACCGCCTGCTCGACCGCAATCACCCTGATCCCGTCAAGTGCTCCCATGGCGTGACCTCAGTACGAACGCGGCATGCCGAGCACATGCTCGGCGACGTAGGACAGCACGAGGTTGGTCGAGATCGGCGCCACCTGGTAAAGCCGCGTCTCGCGGAATTTGCGCTCGACGTCGTATTCCTCGGCAAAGCCGAAGCCGCCATGGGTCTGGATGCACGCGTTCGCCGCTTCCCAGGACGCATCCGCCGCCAGCATCTTGGCCATGTTGGCCTCGGCGCCGCAGTCGAGCCCGGCCTCGTATTTGCGCGTCGCCTCCTTCACCATCAGCTCGGCCGCGCGCATCGAGGCGTAGGCCTTGGCGATCGGGAACTGGATGCCCTGGTTCTGGCCGATCGGCCGGCCGAAAACGCTGCGCTCCTTCGCGTAGTTGGTCGCCTTCGCAATGAACCATTTGGCGTCGCCGACGCATTCGGCGGCGATGAGGATGCGTTCGGCATTCATGCCGGAGAGGATGTAGCGAAAGCCCTTGCCTTCCTCGCCGATCAGGTTCTCGGCCGGCACCTTCATGTCGGTAAAGAACACTTCGGTGGTGGCGTGGTTCATCATGGTGCGGATCGGGCGAATCTCAAGGCCATTGTTCTTGGCCTCGCGCATGTCGACGATGAAAACGGAGAGGCCATCCGTGCGCTTCTTGGCCCGCTCCTTCGGCGTGGTGCGCGCCAAGAGCACCATCAGATCGGAGTGCTCGGCGCGGCTGGTCCAGATCTTCTGGCCATTGACGATGTAGCTGTCGTTGCCTTCCTTGCGCGCAAAGGTCTTCAGCGACGAGGTGTCGGTGCCGCTGGTCGGCTCGGTGACGCCGAAGGCCTGCAGGCGCAATTCGCCGCTCGCGATCTTCGGCAGGTACTTAGCCTTCTGCTCGGCATTGCCGTGCCGCAGCACGGTGCCCATCGTGTACATCTGGGCATGGCAGCCGCCGCCGTTGCACCCCGCGCGCTGGATCTCCTCCAGGATCGCAGCCGCAGCCGACAGCTTCAGCCCCGCGCCGCCATACTCTTCCGGGATCAGCACCGAGAGATAGCCGGCCTCTGTCAGCGCATCGACGAAAGCCTTCGGGTACGCCATCTCGCGATCGAGCTTGCGCCAGTATTCGCCGGGAAACTGCGCGCAGAGCTTTGCGACGGCCTCGCGGATGTCGGCGTGATCTTCGGTGTGGTGTTCTTCACTCATGGCGTTTCCCAATTGTAGCGGCACTCAAGATAACGCCGGCCCATCCTCTGGCGTTGAGAAAACATCGCCAGCCCCCTATGCTCATTTGTTATAGCGTATGGAGTAGCCTTCCAGGATTGGCAAGCATGGATTTCCGGCAGCTCAGGACCTTCAGTTGCGTGGCGGAGCTCGGCAGCCTCTCCAAGGCTTCCGACACGCTGCGCGTGGCGCAGCCGGCGCTCTCCCGGCAGATCAAGCTCTTGGAACACGAGCTGCGCACCGAATTGTTCACCCGCAACGGGCGCGGCATGGTGCTGACCGAGGCGGGGCGGCTGCTGCTCGCGCGCACCTCCGGCATCGTGCGGCAGATCGACCAGATCCGCGACGACATCCAGTCGGCCAAGGGACCGCCGTCGGGGCAGGTCGTGCTCGGCCTGGTTCCGACCGTGAGCTGCGTGCTGTCGGCGCGTTTTGCGCGGCGCTGCGTCGAGAAATTTCCCGGCATCTCGCTGCGCATCGTCGAGAGCTACAGCGGCCATCTGGTCGAATGGCTGCATCGCGGCGAGATGGACCTCGCCATCCTCTACGGCCGCTCGGCCGATCTGCATCTCAACGTGCAGAGCCTCGGGCGCGACAACATCGTCGCGGTCGGCCCGCGCGGCTGCGGTCTCGCGCGCAAGAAGAGCGTCGACATCGGCTGGCTGCTGCGGCAGCGGCTGGTGCTGCCCAGTCATTCCCACGGTCTTCGCGCGCTGATCGAGCACGCCGCTGCCCAGCGCAAGATCAAGCTCGACGTCCAGCTGGAAGCGGATTCGTTCCGCGTGCTGACGAGCCTCGTCGAGGAAGGCCTCGGCTTCGCGCTGCTGCCACCCTCGTCGGTCCATGGCGAGGTCGCGGAGGGGCGGCTGGAAACCACCGCCGTGTCCAAGCCGATGACGCGCGAGCTCATTTTCGCTTCTCCGATCGACCGCCCGGCCTCGACGGCCTCGCTCGCCATCACCGCGCTCCTGCGCGAGGAGGTCGCCGCCTGCCGCAAGGAAGGGGTGTGGGACATCAAGTTGAGTTGACCTTTCTTTGCCTCTCCCCGCTTGCGGGGGAGAGGCCGGAATTTTCGGAGCAAATTCCGGGTGAGGGGGGCCTCCGCGAGTCCAACTGTCGCCGTCCCCGTGAAAACTCCCGTTCACCCCAACCCTCTCAGCGCGAGCGAAGCACGTCGCGCCCCCGCAAGCGGGGCGAGGGGGCGCAGGGAGCGCTGCAGTGAATGCTTAGGGCAGCAGCACGCAGCCCGCACTTCGCATTCGGCGCGAGCTGTCATGCCGGAATTCTATAGCTGGCGGTTGCCGCGCCTGCCACTGCGGGCGTGACGAGCAGGTGCGTCCAAGACCTCGTCATTGTGAGCGCAGCGAAGCAATCCAGAAATCCCTCCACGGCGACAGTCTGGATTGCTTGGTCGCAAGGGCTCCTCGCAATGACGGAGGATAGAGTTATCCCGGAATCCTCACCGGCAGTGACTCATATCCCTTGATGAAGCTCGAATAGATCCGCTTGGGCTCGCCCACCACCTCGATCCGGTCGAAGCGCTTCAGCATCTCCTCCCACACGATGCGCAGCTGCAGCTCGGCGAGGCGCATGCCAACGCAGCGGTGGATGCCGAAGCCGAAGGAGAGGTGGGTGCGCGGGCGCGGGCGGTCGATGATGAAATCGTTCGGCCTGTCGAACGTCTCCTCGTCGCGGTTGCCGGAGACGTACCACATCACCACGCGGTCGCCCTTTCTGATGTGCTTGCCGCCGATCTCGGTATCGGCAAGCGCGGTGCGCCGCATATGGGCCAGCGGCGTCTGCCAGCGGATCACCTCCGGCACCATGGAATCGATCAGTTCAGGGTTGGCGCGCAGCTTGTCGTACTGCTCCGGGTTCTCGTTCAGCGCCAGCACGGATCCGGTCATGGTGTTGCGCGTGGTGTCGTTGCCGCCGACGATGAGCAGGATGATGTTGCCCATGAGGTTGTCGGGGTCCATGTGGCGCGTGGCGTCGTTATGGGCCATCAGCGATAGCAGGTCGTTGCGCGGCGCCGAGTTGACGCGCTCGTTCCAGAGCTTGGACATGTAGGCGTAGCATTCGTCCATCTCGCGGCGGCGCTCCTCGGCGGAGGCGACGATGCCGCTCTTGGGCAGCGCGGTGGAGACGTCGGACCAGCGCGTCAGCTTGCGCCGCTCCTCCCACGGAAAATCGAACAGGGTCGCCAGCATCTGCGTCGTCAATTCGATCGAGACCCGCTCGACGAAATTGAAGGTCTCGTTGCGCGGCAGATTGTCCAGCACGGTCTGCGATCGCTGGCGGATCAGCTTTGCCAGCTCGTCGAGGTGTGTCGGCGTGAACATCGGTGACACCGTCTTGCGCTGCGCCGAATGCCGGGGCTGGTCCATCGCGATGAAGCTCGGCCAGTCGTAGCCTTCCGGCACGTCTCGGATCGAGATGCCGCCGAGCGTGGAGTCCGAGGAGAAGATGCCGTGATTGGTGTCGACATGCATGATGTCGTTGTATTTCACCACCGACCAGTACGGCTCGATCGGCGCATTGGTGCAGTAATGCACCGGCTCTTCCTTGCGCAGCCGCTCGAACCACGGCCACAGCGTGTCGTCCTGGAACAGCCGTGGCGCGCCGGGGTGGAATTGCGACAACGGCGTCGCATAGGCCTCCTCGCGCGCCCGGCGCATGCGTTCGGCCTTGTCCACGTTAACCGGCGCTTGGATGTTCATCGTCGTGGCTCCAGTGTTGCTGCTCAACCTCTCCCGCTTGCGGGCGAGGTCGGCGCGTAGCGCCGGGTGAGGGTCCTATCCTCTTGGGGGTTCTCGCCCGCGGAGATACCCTCTCCCCAGCCCTCCCCCGCAAGCGGGGGAGGGGGCGCAGCTTCCTCGTGGATATCGTTTGGGGTCATCTTGCTGCCAATCTACGCCGCAATCTTCACCGGCAACGCCTCGAGTCCCTTCACGAAACTCGAATAGACCCGCTTCGGTTCGCCGACCACGTCAATATGGTCGAAGCGCTTCAGAATCTCTTCCCAAATGATCTTGAGCTGGAGTTCGGCGAGCCTGAGGCCGACGCAGCGGTGGATGCCGAAGCCGAACGAGAGATGCGTGCGCGGGCGGGCGCGGTCGATGATGAAATCGTAAGGTTTCTCGATCGCCTCTTCGTCGCGGTTGCCCGAGACGTACCACATCACGACCTTGTCACCTTTCTTGATCTGCTTGCCGCGGAACTCGAAATCGGAGAGCGCGGTGCGGCGCATATGCGCCAGCGGCGTCTGCCAGCGGATCACTTCGGGCACGAAACTGTCGAGCAGAGCAGGATTCTCGCGCAGCTTGCGATATTGCGCCGGATGCTGGCTCAGCGCGAGAAGCGAGCCCGACATGGTGTTGCGCGTGGTGTCGTTGCCGCCGACGATCAAGAGGATGAGATTGCCGAGGAAGTTCTTCGCATCCATGTCGCGCGTCGCGGCGCCATGCGCCATCATCGAGAGCAGGTCGCTCTTCGGCGGTTGCTCGATACGCTCCTTCCAGAGGCGGGAAAAATAGGCCGCGCATTCCGTCAGCTCGGCCTGCCGCTCATCTTCGGTCGCGACCAGGCCGTCGGGCCCGGGAATGGTGGTGGCGATATCGGACCAGCGCGTCAGCTTGCGGCGGTCCTCCCACGGGAAGTCGAACAGCACCGCGAGCATCTGCGTGGTGAGCTCGATCGAGACGCGGTCGACCCAGTCGAACACCTCGCCGCGGGGAAGATTGTCCAGGCACTCGGCCGAGCGCCTGCGGATGTTGATGGCGAGATTGTCCAGATGTGTCGGCGTGAACATCGGCGCAACGGTCTTGCGCTGGGCGGCATGGCGGGGCGGATCCATCGAGATGAAGCTCTCGCGGCGGAGGTCAGGGTCGATGTCGCGGATGGTGATGCCGCCGAGTGCGGAGGCCGAGGAGAACACCGCATGGTTGGTCTCGATCTCCATGATGTCGTTGTAGCGCGTCACCGACCAGTACGGGCCGAACATCGAGTCCTTGCAGTAGTGCACGGGATCTTCCCGGCGCAGCCGATCGAAATAGGGCCAGAACGTATCGGTCCTGAACAGTTCCGGATCGCCCGGATCGAATTGCTCCAGCGGCAATGTCAACGCGCGCTCGCGAAGTGCGTCGAGCTGGGACGCGTTCTCGATGGTACCATGCATGACCGTTCTCCCTGGCATTCTTCCGCGCGTCTTTCTTGAATTCTGCGCTGCGGTATTTGATTTGCAATTACAGCCGGTTGTCTGCGCCGGAGCAAGGGAGAGTTTTGCCACATCCAACCCTTGCGAGGGGGGCAGCGGGACATCGCCAGCGTGACCTGCCGCACGCCGTTCGTCATGAAATCATGCAAGAAAATCGAATGGAAACGGGGTAAATCGAACCCGCCCATCTTGGGGATCGACCAATCTCTGATCTATAAGTTTGCCCCCCACAGGTCCGCACCCCGAGGTTGCCGCCGTGAACGACATGCAATGGGCCCCCATCGGCTCCGAACCGGTCCCGCCGCCGTTGCCGCCGACCCGGGTGGATTTCACCGGCATTCGGTCCGGATTCTTCAACATGGTCGCCAAGGGTGCCATGCTGGAGCTCGTCACCTTCGGTTTCTACCGGTTCTGGCTCGTCACCGACGTCCGCCGTCATCTCTGGTCGAACACCGCGATCGACGGCGATGCGGCCGAATATACCGGTCGCGGCAAGGAGCTGCTGGTCGGCTTCCTGTTCGCGCTCGCGATCCTCGTGCCGATCTATCTGGCCTACTTCCTCATCGGCATCGAGTTCGAGCGCTGGCAGGGCTTTGCCTCGACGCCGCTGTTCATCAGCTTCTACGCTTTCGGCCAGTTCGCGATCTTCCGCGCGCGGCGCTATCGCCTGACCCGCACGGTCTGGCGCGGCGTGCGGTTCTGGATGGACGGTTCGGGCTGGGCCTATGCGTTCCGCGCCATGGCGTGGGGCTTGCTGGTGTTCCTGACCCTCGGCCTGGCGCTGCCCTGGCGCGAGGCTTCACTCGAACGTTACAAGATGCGGCACACCCATTTCGGTGATTTGCGCGGCGATTTCGAAGGCAATGGCTGGACCTTCTTCAAGCGCGGCTGGTGGCTGTGGCTGCTGAGCCCGATCGCGCTGATCATCTTTCCGCTCGCGCCGTTCTTCTATGCCGAGTTCAAGGCGCGCGAGTGGCGCTGGTGGCTCGACGGCATCCGCATCGGCGGCGTCAGCCTGTCCTCGGAGCTTCCGCACAATGCGTTCTACGGCCTGTACTGGAAGGTGATCGGCTGGTGGGTGCTGCTCTCGATGATCTTCGGCGCCTATCTCGCCGGCGCCACCGCGCTCGTCCTCCAGCTGAGCGGTCTCTCGGCCGAGCAGCTGTTAGGATCCGGCGATCCCGCGAGGAGCATCCCGATGCTGGTGATCATGGTCATCGGTTACTTCGCGCTCGCCCTTGCCGTCAATATCGTGATGCGCGTCTATCTTCAGCGCGATCTGTGGGCCAGGGTGCTGGAGACCGTCCAGGTGAACAACATCGGGGCCGCCGCGGATGTGCGCGGCAGCGGCGAGCTTGCCAGCGCGCTCGGCGAAGGCTTTGCCGACGGGCTCGATGTCGCGGGATTCTGAGCTGTGAGTGATGTGTCCACCGAGGCCCTAGCGCAGTTCGCGAAGCCGACGATCTTCTTCGACGGCGTATCCAGCCGCAGGCGGCAGGTGACGCTGACGCTCGGTGATACGCTCGAGATCGTCGAGGAGGGCGGAACGCCCGTCCGCTGGGCCTATGCCGATATCCGCCGCGCCGACAGCCCGGCGGGGATTTTGCGCCTGGCCTCGACCTCCGCGCCGCCGTTGGCACGGCTCGAGATCCGCGACGCCGTGCTCGCTGCTGACGTGGCCGTCCGCTGCCTGCGGCTCGACGAGCACCAGACCTCGCGGCGCGGTATCGCGAAGATCGTCGGCTGGTCGGTGGCGGCAGCCGCCTCCATCGTCTGCGTCGTACTGTTCGGCGTGCCGCTCGCCGCCGACCGTCTCGCGCCGCTGGTGCCGAAACCGGTCGAACGGCGCATTGGCGATGCCGCCGAGGTGCAGATGAAGACCATCTTCGGCCGCAGCTCCTGCGAAGATCCCGCGGGTAAGGCCGCCTTCACCAAGCTCGTCAATCGCCTGCGCGACGCTGCCGGCCTCGACGACGATTCCATGACGGCAGGCGTGCTGCCGACCGCGGTGCCGAACGCGTTCGCGCTGCCCGGCGGCAAGGTGTTCGTGCTGAAGGGCCTGCTCGACAAGGCCGAGAGCCCGGACGAGATCGCCGGCATCCTCGCCCACGAGCTCGGCCATCTCAAGCATCACGACAACATGCGCGGGCTGATCTACAACGGCGGCACCTCGTTCCTGATCGGCCTGTTGTTCGGCGACATCACCGGCTCGTCCGCGGTGATCTTCGCCTCGCGCAGCGTGGTCGAGGCCTCCTATTCGCGCGAGGCCGAGACCGCGGCCGACACCTTCGCCATCGAGATCATGCACAAGCTCGGCCGTTCGCCGAAACCCGCGGCCGAACTGATGTTCCGCATCACCGGCAAGGAAGGCGGCTCGGGTCTGACGAATATCCTCGCCAGCCATCCGCTGACCGAGGACCGGCTCGCGCGCATGACGAAGGAAGATCGCCCCGCGAGCGGTCCGTCGCTGCTGACCGACAAGGAATGGCAGGCGCTGAAGATGATCTGCGGCAGCGGGAAGGTTTAGCTATCGCGTCCCGTAAGCGCGATCGCCGGCATCGCCGAGGCCGGGCAGAATGAAGCCGTTCTCGTCGAGCCCCTCGTCGACCGCCGCCGTCCAGATCGGCACGTCAGGATGCAGGCCGCGCAGCCGCTCGAGGCCTTCCGGAGCTGCGATCAGGCAGGCCAGGCGAATGTCCCTGGCGCCGCGCTCCTTCAGCCGGTCGATCGCGGCGACGGCCGTGTTGGCGGTGGCGACGACAGGCGTCACCACGATCGCGAGGCGCTCGCCGAGGTCCGATGGCGATTTGAAGAAATACTCGACCGCGGCAAAACTCTCCGGTTCACGGTACAGGCCGATATGCGCGACGCGCGCGGTCGGCACCAGGTCCATCATGCCGTCGACGAAGGTGGTGCCGGCGCGCAGCATCGGCACGAACACCAGCTTCTTGCCCGCGATCTTGGCCGAGTGCATCGTCGCCAGCGGCGTCTCGATGACGGTATCCGCGAGCGGCAGGTCGCGCGTCACCTCGTAGCACAGCAGCATGCCGATCTCCTTGATCAGCTCGCGGAACGACTTGGTCGAGATGGACTTGTCCCGCACCAGCGTCAGCTTGTGCTGCACCAGCGGATGATCGACGATCGTGACGCCTTCCATGATCGGATGCTCTTGCTTTTCCCTTCTCCCCTTCTGGGAGAAGGTGGCGCGAAGCGCCGGATGAGGGTCGTTTCCGCGAACTCCAATGAGAGAGGTGTCCGCGGAGACAACCCCTCACCCGCCTCGCTTGGCGAGGCACCCTCTCCCACAAGGGGACAGGGTTCAGAAAACCGTGCCGTCGCTGATCACCTTGAGCGGGGGCGAACCATCGGGGCGGCGCGCAAACGCGATGGCGCGGCCGGCGGCCCAGGTGCCACCTTCGAGGATGCTGGCGAGCGGCAATCTCTCCGGCGTGCGGCCGAGCTTGGCGCGAACGAGTTCGGCAAGACGATCGAGCAGCGCAACTGTCAAGGCGCGCCATTCCACGACCAGCAGGGAATCCACCGCATGCGCACGCTCGGCGTCCGCGGCATCGCGCAGGCGCAGCACCTGATGATCGACGAACAGGCCGCCATTGCGGTATTCGGCAAGCCCCGTGAGCCCGTCGATGTCGGTGACGGCAAGTCCGGCGCGCTGCAGCGGCTCGATCAACGAGTAGCTCAGCCATTGTGACAGCTTGTGCAGCGGCACGAGCCCTGCCGTACCGTCGTGCGCCTTGATCGCCGGATGCCGCCAGCAATCGCCGAGCGGGACGCCCGCGAGCTCGAGCCGCGACGGCCAGATCGGCCCGAGCTGGTTCAGCACCGCAGACAGGATCGCGGGCGCAGCGACGCGACCGCCGATGGCTTGCGCGGCGATATGATCGAACAGCCCGCCCGGCCGCGGCGTGTCGTGCAGGCCGAACACGTCCGCACGTTCCGAGACCTGCTTGCCCAGGCGCCGCAGCAGGTCGGTACGTCCCTCGAGTCCGAGCAGCGGATTGGCGTCGCTGACCTGAAAGGCGGAGGTGAGGGAGGCGAGGGGCAGTTTTGCCAGCACATCCGCATCGGCCCTGAACGGCGCGCGGGCATCGTGTGAAAACAGGCCGCTCGCGAACATGTCGAGGCTTGCAATCGCAAGCCCCTCGGACCGGCCGATGGCTTCGCCCGTCACCGCATCGCGGTAGCGCCACGCAGCGCCGGCGCCGGCATCGAGCAGTACGCTGACGATCGCAAGGTCGAACTCGGCGCGCGTCCGCGCTGCGCGATCCGGCCATGATGCGGCGTCCGCAAGCTGGCCCCAGCGATCGACGCCGCCAAGCACGAAGTGCCGCCACCGCGCGTGGAAGGGAACATCCAGCGCCGGATAGGCTTTTCGCGTGACGGCCAGCACGGCGTCCGCAACGCCATCCATGCGGTCGAGATCGATGGTGAAATGTTTAAGCCCGCCAGCAAGGCCGAGCTCGAGCATCTGCCCAGCGCGCGCGCGAACCGCTCCTGCGCGGAGCAGGGAGCGGGCCTGTTGTTCCAAAGCGTCCGCCATCGCGCGATCAGTATTTTTCCAGCGAGCGGCCGACCACGCCGTTGACGTCCTTCTCGGGCGCGATGTCGGTCGAGTAATAGCCGGCGGCCTTCTTCGCGGCGATCTCGACATAGGCGTCGGCGGGGATCAGCTCCGGCGGGATCGGCACGCGCTCGACGATGTCGATGCCCTGCGAGGTCAGCGCGTCGTACTTCATGTCGCTCATCGACAGGAACCGGTCGATGCGCTTGAGGCCGAGCCAGTGGATGGTGTCCGGCATGAGCTGCTGGAAGCGCGCATCCTGGACGCCGGCGACGCATTCGGTGCGCTCGAAATAGGCCGCGGCGGCATCGCCGTCCTCCTGGCGTTTGCGCGCGTTGTAGACCAGGAATTTGGTGACCTCACCGAGCGCGCGGCCCTCTTTCCGGTTGTAGACCACGAGCCCGAGCCCGCCCTCCTGCGCGCCGCGCGCGGATTCCTCGATGCCGTGGATCAGATAGGGCCGGCAGGTGCAGATGTCGGAGCCGAACACGTCGGAGCCGTTGCACTCGTCATGCACGCGGCAGGTGATTTTTGTGCGATGGTCCGGCAGTTTCGTCACATCGCCGAACAGATAGACTGTGGTGCCGCCGATCGGCGGCAAGAAAACCTTCATGTCCGGGCGCGTCACGAGCTCGGGGAACATGCCGGCGGTCTGCTCGAACAGCGTGCGGCGCAGCTCGGTCTCGCCGGTGCCGAAACGTTCGGCAAGGCCGGGCAGGTACCAGACCGGATCGATCGCGATCTTCACCACCGAGACGCTGCCATTGGCATGCACCACCTCGCCGTCGGCGCGCAGCCGCTTGGTCGCCAGCGCCTCGCGGATCTCCGGCAGGTCGAGGCGCGCCCGCGTCACCGCGATGCTCGGGCGGATGTCGGCGCCCTCGGCGATCTCCTGGCGGAAGTTTTCGGCGACGAGATGCCCCCAGGGATCGAGCGCGACAATCTTTGCGGGATCGCGCCACTGCTCGAACGGTCCGATGGTCGCGGCCGGAAAGGTGTTGGTGAGATCGGGCCGCCTGATGGGATCGAGCGCGCCGGCCGACACCGCGAGCGCCCGGTACATCGCGTAGGACCCGCCATGGCTGCCGATCACGTTGCGATCCCCGGCGCGCGACACCGTGCCGATGATCGGGCCGCGGGCGCGCGCGTCGGTGGCGCCCCAATGGATCGGAAAGGCGGCCTTCCGGCCCGGCTCCGGATGGGAGGTCAGGCGGATGTGGTCGGTACGGTTCGCGCGGCTCATGTCCAGGCTCCCAAAAAGCCAACGGCCCGCCGCTTGGACGGGCCAGGCTCGCTGGCGTTGCCGGTGCAGACCACCGGCGACGCAAGCTCAATCCAACATATTGTAGCGGCGAGGCACCACAGACAAGTTAATCGTGGCGCGCGGCCAGCGGCGTCCTCCTGCTCGTCCGGATCGACGAAAAGCACCCAAATGCGCCTTATATCTATGTAATTGTTGGAATTTTGGAAGGGGTGTCGCTGCGCCCCCGAAACAGGCGGCTGGATAAAAGCTGCATATTCGGACATATCGACCGGATCGCCCGGAGACCGCCAATGCCCACAGCAGCCTACATCGACCCCCGCAATGGAAAGCTCTATCCCCTCGACCAGCCGCGCTGGTGTTCGGACGAGCGCACGCCGCTGCTGGTGACGCCGGGGGCGGGGCTCTCGCGCGATGACATCGATGGCCGGACGCGCTCGCTCTGGCGCTACCGGGCGGCGCTGCCGGTCGAGATCGCAAAGCCGATCTCGCTCGGCGAAGGCTGCACGCCGCTGGTCCAGCAGGCCTGGGGCGAACTGCGCCCGTTGTTCAAGCTCGAATGGTTCAACCCCACCGGCAGCTTCAAGGACCGCGGCTCGGCGGTGATGCTGTCGTTCCTGCGGCAGATCGGCATCACAGCCATTCTGGAGGACTCGTCCGGCAATGGCGGCTCCTCCATGGCAGGACTGGGTGCAGCCGGCGGCATGCGGGTGAAGATCCTGGCTCCGGCCTCCACGTCACCGGCCAAGATCGCGCAGGTGCGCGCTTACGGCGCGACGGTGCAGCTGGTCGAGGGGCCGCGCGAGGAATCGGAAGCCGAAGCCATCCGCCAATCGAGCCAGACGTTTTACGCCAGCCACAATTGGCAGCCGTTCTTCCTCGAAGGCACCAAATCGCTCGCCTATGAAATCTGGGAAGACCTCGGCTTCCGTGCCCCCGACAACGTCATCATGCCCGTCGGCGCCGGCAGCAGCCTGTTGGGCTGCGCCTTCGGCTTCCGCGAACTGGTGAAAGCCGGGCAGATATCGAAGCTGCCGCGCCTGTTCGCGGCACAGCCGCAGAATTGCTCGCCGGTCGATGCGAGCTTCAAGGCCGGTGTCGACACCCCCGTCGCGCGCGAGGTGAGCAAGACCATTGCGGAGGGCACCGCGATCAAGAACCCCCTGCGCCTGCGCGAGATCATTGCAGCCTTGCGCGAGAGCGGCGGCGGCACCGTCGCGCTCACCGAGGACGAGATCGTCGCCGCGCTACGCCGCCTCGCGCGGCAGGGCCTGTTCGCCGAGCCGACCAGCGCGAGTGCCGCCGCGGCGCTGGACAAACTGTCCGCGGCTGGATCGATCAAGGCGAACGAGACCACGGTCGCGGTCCTCACCGGCACGGGTCTGAAAGCCGCAACCACCGTCGCCGACCTCGTGCAGTAGGCGCACGACGCGCCGCACTTATCCTCCCCTGGAGGGCTCTCCAGGGGGGAAGAGAAGGCGCCTAGGCGGGCTTCCGCTTTTTGAACTCCCCCGCCAGCACGCGCCACTGGAACAGCGGCGAATCCTTCGGCGGCGACAGCTCCGGGGTCCAGCCGGTGAGCTTCTCGATCACATAGGTGTCGGTCACAACGCCGCGCCAGCGGCGCTCGACTTCGCCGAGCGGCTCGCGTTTTGCCGGGATATTCTCCCATAGCGACGACCGGTTGTCCGGCGTGCGCCCGACATAGATTCCCGCATGTCCCCTGATCTTGTCCATGCCGGGATCGCGGAAATCCTGGAAGCGGCCGCGCTCGTTGATCTCGATGACGGGCACGCGGCCCCGGAACAGCCAGCGCATCATGGCGTAGGTGCGATAGTCCGTGGTGGCGATCCAGGTCGCGCCTGTTTCGTCGAGGGCGGCCTGCGCGCGCGCGGCAACCTGCTCGTAGCCGGCCTCGGCGCCGATCGGATCGATCTTGCCGAGCAGATTCCAGGGCGCTGCGACGTAATAGAGGAATACGATGACGACGAAGGCGATGCCCGAGACGATCGCCGTCTTCGCCCAGAACGGGCTCGACCGGATCATCCGCGCCGACCATTTTTCACGCGGCAGCATCACGAGGTTCACGGCCGCAGAGGCAAAGCCCACCGGCCACATGAACATCGGCCAGGTGTCGCCGACCCGGAGCGTCAGCGACTTCACCAGGAAATAGAAAAACGGCACCAAGACTGCGGTCGACAGCAGGATCGCGACCGGATCGCGCGTGCGATAGCCTCGCCACGCGGTCAGCACGAGCCCTGTCAGCACCACCGGCAGCATGACGAAGCCGACGAGGCCGAATTGCAGACCGATGTAGTCGCCGACCGTCCGCAGCGAGATGCCATAATTGGTGGTGGCGCGCACGCCCTGGAAGCGGATCGAGGCCCAATCGTGCTGCACGTTCCAGATCGAGACCGGCGAGAACACCGCGAGCGCAACCAACACGGCGAGATAGGGGTAGGGGCTGCGCAACCAGCGCCGGCGCCAGTCCGGCACCAGCAGAAAGGCGGCAACCGCCGGCGCGAACAGGATCGCGGTGAATTTCGACAGCATCGCGAGGCCAGCAAACAGGCCGGCCATCAGCCACCAACGGCCGTCGCCGCTCTGCGCCAGCCGCACCAGGGACCATATCATCGCAACCGCGAACGGGATCATGGCGACGTCAGGCGCGACCTTGGCCATCAGCAGGCCGTAATAGAGCGCGGCCTCCGGCATCAGCACGGCGAACACGACCGCGCGCACATCGTGCGTGAGGCGGCGGACGATGTCGGCGAGCAGCAGCTGCGTCACCAGCATCGCGACGATGCCGCCGAAGCGCACCCCGAGCGTGGTGTCGCCAAAGATCGCGGTTCCGAAACGGATCAGCCAGGCGATGCCGGGGGGATGATCGAGGAAGCTGAGCGCCGCCTCCTTGGACCAGGTCCAGTAATAGGCCTCGTCCGTGCGCAACTCGAGCGCGGAGGCATAGACGATGCGAAGCAGCGTCATCGCCGCGATGACCAGCACGGCTACGAGGATGAGACGGCGCTCGGCGCCGTCTGGCTTCTCGGAGATGTCGCGAGCGATCGTCACGGGCGCGCTTTTCCCCGACTTGGGAGGGGGAGTCAATGTAGGCCAGGCTCTCTCCGCGAGTCGTCCCGGCCTGGCGCGGCTTTGGGCGCGCTTGTCCGGGACGACGGCGGAGGGTGACCGCAAGTGCGCGCGCATGTGATCGGGCTAGCTGTCCGCGGGGGGAATTAAACGCTACGCTGGCTGTTCTTCTCCATGAACTGATACAACCGAATCATGGCCACCGCTTCCGTCCACATGCCCGAACTCGTCCGCACGACCAGCGTGCGACAGGTGCGGCTCGTCTGCGGCATCATCCTGTTCTCCTATGTGGTCAGCCATTTCCTGAACCATGCGCTCGGCAACATCTCGGTCAACGCCATGGGGGCCGGTGTCTACTACCACGTGTTGTTCTGGCAGTTCCTGCCTGTTGCGATCGTGTTCTACACGGCGGCGCTGACCCATATGGGGCTCGGCGTCTACGCGCTGTATCAGCGCCGGCAGTTCCGCTGGAAAACCATCGAGCCGCTGCAGCTCGTGCTGGGCCTGAGCATCCCCGCCCTCGTCATGACGCATGTGATCGGCGTGCGGCTCGGCCACACGCTGTACGGACATCAGAAGCTCTATCCGCAGGAGCTCTATCTGTTCTTCATCGGCTCGCCCGGCCGGCTCTGGCAGATGACGATCCTGCTCCTGATCGCCTGGGTGCACGGCTGCATCGGCATCTATTTCTGGCTTCGCCTGAAGCGGTTCTTCACGCGCGCGGCGCCCTATCTGCTCGCGGCTGCCGTGCTGATCCCGACGCTGTCGCTGCTCGGAATCTACCAGGGCGGCCGCAGCGTCGAGCTCGACGCCGACGACGGGGAATGGCGTACGCACAATCTCACGCGTCGCCAGCTCGGCTCGGTCGCCGAAGCCAATACGCTCGACCGCATCGCCGCCGGCCTTACCGTCGGTTATTTCGGATTGCTGGGACTGGCGCTGGCGGCGCGCGGCGTGCGGGCCTGGCGCGAGCGGCGCGGCGGCATGATCGCGCTCTCCTACGGCAACGGCAAGACGGTGCGCGTGCCAAAGGGCCTCTCCGTGCTGGAAGCGAGCCTGCGCCACAACGTGCCGCATGCCAGCGTCTGCGGCGGCCGCGCCCGCTGCTCGACCTGCCGCATCCGCATCATCGGCGACCATGGCGCCTTGCCCCGGCCGTCGCAGCGCGAGGCCTTCGTGCTGGCCCGCGTCGGCACCGCCGATCCCTCGATCCGGCTTGCGTGCCAGCTGCGTCCGGAATGCGACCTCTCCTTCTTCCAGCTCTTCACGCCCCACACGCAGGCGGCGGACGGCCAGGCCACGACGCCGGCGCGCGTCGGCCAGGAGCGCTATCTCGTCAGCCTGTTCGTGGACATGCGCGGCTCGACGCAGCTCGCCGAGAAGCGGTTGCCGTTCGACACCGTCTTCATCGTCAACCGTTTCCTCGGCGCGGTCTCGCAAGCCGTGATCGAGAATGGCGGCCAGCCGAACCAGTTCGTCGGCGACGGCATGCTGGCGCTGTTCGGGCTGTCGACGGATCCGCAAGAGGCCTGCCGCCAGGCGCTGAAGGCTGCCAGCGGCCTCGCTGCAAACATCGACGAGTTGAATCAGCTCCTCAGCCACGATCTGCGCGAGCCGATCCGCTTCGGCATCGGCATTCACGGCGGCGAGGTCATCATCGGCGACATCGGCTACCGCGATCACATCGTGTTCACGGCCCTCGGCGACGCCGTCAACGTCGCCGCCCGCCTGCAGGACATGACCAAGTCTCTGGCCTGCGAGGCGATCGTCTCCGAGGAAGTGCGCCGCACCGCCGGCCTTGCCGACGACGCCCTGCCGCAGCAGGAGGTCGCGATCCGCGGCCGCGACGAGCCGATGGCCGTGCGCGTGGTGGCGGATGCGCGGGAGCTGGCAGCGCTGGTCGATCGCGGCGCCCGGGTGGCGGCGTGATCTTTCACCTCTCCCCGCTTGCGGGGCGAGCGAAGCTCGTCCCGCCCCCGTAAGAAACGGGCGAGGGAGCACACCACCGTCGCTGCTGGTGCTCGGCAATGTCGATACGAGCGTAAACACAGCTTGCTGCGACGCAGCGACATGGACCTTCTGCGAAAGCACGAATTGACTTCATCCGAGTCGTTGCGACAGATGAGCGCGGGATCGCGGTGATGACCGCCGGTCCAACGAAAAGCTCCGGGAGGAGACCACATGTTCGATCGACGCGACCTGCTCACAGGAGCGGGGCTTGCCGCCATGGCGGCCACACTGAATTCCACCAGGGCGCTGGCCCTGGACACCGTGACCCTGCCCTTCGCCAATGGCGAGCGGCCGCTGGTGAAATATCCGCAGAAGCGGCCGATGATCGGGCTCACCAGCCGTCCGCCGCAGCTCGAGACGCCGTTCGCGGTATTCAACGACGGCCCGCTCACGCCGAACAACGCCTTCTTCGTGCGCTACCACCTCTCCGACCTGCCCTACAATCTCGACCCCGATAAGTTCACGCTGGAGGTCAAGGGCAAGGTCGACAAGCCGCTGAAACTCTCGCTCAGAGACATCAGAAAGATGAAGGCGACCGAGATCGTCGCCGTCAACCAGTGCTCCGGCAACAGCCGCGGCTTCTTCGAGCCGCGCGTCGCCGGCGGCCAGCTCGCCAATGGCGCGATGGGCTGCGCACGCTGGCGCGGCGTGCCGCTGAAGGCCGTGCTGGAGATGGCGGGCGTGCAGAGCGGCGCCAAGCAGGTCACATTCAACGGCATGGACGGTCCGGTCAGCGACAAGACGCCCGACTTCATCAAGGCGCTCGATATCGATCACGCCACCGATGGCGAGGTGATGCTGGCCTATGGCATGAACGGCGAGGACCTGCCGTTCCTCAACGGCTTTCCGCTGCGCCTGGTCGTGCCCGGCTCTTATGGCACTTACTGGGTCAAGCACCTCAACGAGATCACCGTCATCGACAGCGTCTATGACGGCTTCTGGATGAAGTCGGCCTATCGCATTCCCGATACGCCGAACAACGCCATCGAGCCGGGCACCACGCCGAAGGCGACGATCCCGATCAACCGCTTCACGATCCGATCCTTCATCACCAGCGTCCCTGATGGCGCGAAGCTGAAGGCGGGAGCTGTGACCCTGCGCGGCATCGCCTTCGACGGCGGCAAGGGAGTCAAGAACGTCGAGGTCTCCACCGACGGCGGCAAGACCTGGACGAGCGCGAAGCTCGGCAAGGATCTCGGCAAATACGCGTTTCGCGAATGGAAGCTGCCGGTGAAGCTCGCGGCCGGCGCCGTTGAGCTCAAGGTCCGCGCCACGGGCAACGGCGGCGAGACCCAGCCCGATACGCCGCGCTGGAACCCGGCGGGTTACTTGCGCAACGTCGTCGAAACCGTTCGCGTCAGCGTGGCCTGAGAGGGAGAATGATCATGCAGCGCACCGTTCTGATCTCCGCCACGCTCGTCCTCGCCGCCGCGATGGGTTCGGCGCTCGCAGCGCCGGTCAACTACAAGACCCCCGACGAGGTCGCTGCGTTCAAGCCCGGGCCCAATCTCGAGGTGGTGCAGGGCAATTGCACCGCCTGCCACTCGACCGACTACATCAACACCCAGCCGCCGATGAAGGACAAGAAGGCCTTCTGGCAGGCCGAGGTGACCAAGATGATCAAGGTCTATGGCGCCCCGATCGACGACGCCGATGTCAGCAAGATCGTCGAGTATCTGGCCGCGACGTATTGAGGGACGCCACGCGGCTTCTCTCACCCTCTCCCTCCAGGCCCTCCTGGGGAGGGTAAGTGCGCCTCACTCCTTCAGATCATTCACCCGCTTCACCCACGCACGCACGTCTGCGAGCACTTGCGGCAGCACGGCCTGGACCTCCGGCACAGTCATGCCGGGCTTGATTCGGGGATCGTAGAGCAAATTGAGGATGTACTGGTCGTAGACGTCGAAATAGCCCATCGAGACGTTGTCGTTGAACATGGTCCAGGGCACGCTTGTGGTGTCGTTGATCGGCCCAAGCGATTGCAGGAGTTCCTCATAGGCGCAGTCGAGGAAGGTGAAATCGCCGTTGTCGACGGTGAGGATGACGTCGGAATGTTCGATCTCGAAATTGTCGTTCTTGCGGAAGCCGGAGAGGCATTGCGGATCGAGCGAGGAGCGGATCTCCCGGGCTTTCTCCAGGCCATAGAAGCTGGTGAGGGTGCGGAAGAAGTCGCGGTCGCGCACCAGCTTCACCCGCACATTCGCCGCCTCGCTGCTGTCGATCATGCCGATGTCGAGATGCTGCACGCGCAAGCCGATGTCGGCGACGACTTTTGCCAGCTGTGTCTTGCGGTCGGCGCGATCGCTCTCGGCGAACACGCGCACCGGCCCGTCGAACTTGCGAATGCGGTCGACGCGGCCGGCGAGGTGGTATTCGGCGCCGAACGCGGTCTTGAGAAAACCCTCGACGATCTCGTTGTCGGTAAAGCTCTTCTTCTCGACGCGCTGGCGTGACGCGATCGCGGGGAGTTCGCCCGCGGCCGCCATGGTAGCGGTGTCAGGGACGCAGATGAGCGCTGCGAGCGCCAGCAGGGCGATGCGAAGGGCAGCCGAGGGCAGGTCCAATGCGCTCATCGTTGCCCAACGCTGCCGTATTCGCGCCGCGCGCACAAGACCGCAAATTCACGCGACCTGCAGGTTCCTGCTGTGGCCGTTCGGTCAGTTGTTCAGCACCACCACGGTGGTACCGACCGAGACGCGGCTGTAGAGGTCGGTGACGTCCTCATTGGTCATGCGGAAGCAGCCCGAGGAGACCGCCTGGCCGATCGTCTCCGGCTCGTTGGAGCCGTGGATGCGGTAGAGCGTCGATCCCAGATACATCGCGCGGGCGCCGAGCGGATTCTCGATGCCGCCCTTCATGTGGCGCGGCAGGTCGGGCCGGCGGGCCAGCATCTGCGACGGCGGCGTCCAGTCCGGCCATTCCTTCTTGGCCGTGATCTTGTGCACGCCGCCCCAGCGGAAGCCGTCGCGGCCGACGCCGATACCGTAGCGCAGCGCCTGGCCGTTCCGGAGCACCAGATACAGCCGGCGTTCGGCGGTGTTCACCACGACCGTGCCGGGGGCGTAATGGCCGTTGTACATGACGGTGGAGCGGGGGATCGGGCCCGAGCCGCCGCCGAAGAAGCTCGAGCCGCCGCGGAAGAAGCTCGGGCCGCCGCCCATGATGTCGCGGGAGTCGAACTCCTCGGCGAATGCGCCGCCGGCCGTGGCGGTCAAAAGTGCGATGGCGGCAATCGGCGCGGCAAAAAACCGGATCATTGTCTCCCCCGGAAAAAATCGATTCAACGAACGTCAGAGGCCATATTTGCGAGGGTTTCGCAAGCCACGCCCCCGTGAGGAACCCCATGCTTAATGAACGGCGTTACCAATCGGCAACTCCGCCAGTTTGCTAACGACCCGTTCCGATCCCATCGGAACGGGTCGTTAGCCAAACCGACGCATCGCTACGCGGGGCAGGGCCGCGATGCCCCCTATTGCTTTGACGAGGCCTTGCGAACAATGATTGATCGGACGGATCACTCGAAATTGCCGGTTGCGGGAGCAAAAAGAATGAACGGTGCGGAAAGCCTGGTGCGGACGATGGTCAAGGGTGGGGTCGACGTCTGCTTCACCAACCCCGGCACCTCCGAGATGCATTTTGTCGCGGCGCTCGACCGCGTTCCCGGCATGCGCTGCGTGCTCGGCCTGTTCGAAGGCGTGGTGACGGGCGCGGCCGACGGCTATTACCGCATGAAGGGCCTGCCGGCCTCGACCCTGCTGCATCTCGGTCCCGGCCTCGCCAACGGCCTTGCCAACCTGCACAACGCCAAGAAGGCCAATTCCGGCATCGTCAACATCGTCGGCCAGCATGCCGTCTACCACATCGACTACAACGCGCCGCTGACCTCCGACATCGAGGGCCTGGCCCGGCCGATGTCGTCCTGGGTCCGGACCTCGCCGAATTCCAAATCCGTCGCCGCCGACGGCGCCGCGGCGATAGCCGCCGCCAAAAGCGCGCCGGGGCAGATCGCGACCCTGATCCTGCCCGCCGATACCGCCTGGAACGAGGCCGAGGGCATCGCCGAGGTGCCGGCCGAGCAGCAGCGCGCCAGCTATTCGCCGCAGGCGGTCGAGCGCGCCGCCAAGATCCTGCATGGCGACGGCGAGGGCACGCTGCTGCTGATGACCGGCAGTGCCCTGAGCGAGCAGGGCCTGGCGCTGGCCGAGCGCATCGCGGGCAAGACCGGCTGCACGGTGATGGGGCCAACCTTCCGCCCGAAGATGGCGCGCGGCCGCGGCCGCTTCTCGATCGACCGCATCCACTACGTGATCGAGAACGCACTGCCGATGCTGGCGAAGTTCCGTCACATCGTGCTGGTCGAGTCAGACGATCCCGTGGCGTTCTTTGCCTATCCGAACAAGCCGAGCATGCTCAAGCCCGAGGGCTGCGAGGTGCACCGCATGACCTCCTGGGGCGAGAATTCGGTCGCGGCGCTCGAGGCGTTGGCCGGTGCCGTGAAGGCGAGCGCCAGGGATGTCAAGCCGCAGGCCTTGGCTGAACTGGTCAAGCCGACCGGCGCGCTGAATTTCGCCTCGATCGCGCAGGCGATCGCCTGTGCGATCCCCGAGAACGCGATCATGGTCGACGAGTCGCTGACCACCGGTCGCGGCTTCTTCCCGCCGACCGCGGCGGCGGCGCCGCACGACTGGCTGCAGAACATGGGCGGCTCGATCGGCTTCTCGACGCCGCTCTCGATCGGTGCTGCGATCGCCTGCCCGGACCGCAAGGTCATCACCATGGTCGGTGACGGCAGCGCGATGTACACGATCCAGTCGCTGTGGACGCAGGCGCGCGAGAACCTCGACATCGTCACCATCGTGTTCGCCAACCGCATCTACCAGATCCTGCGCGGCGAGTTCGACAATGTCGGCGCCGGCGAACCCGGCCAGCGCGCCAACGACATGCTTCGCCTCGACCGTCCGACGCTCGACTTCGTGGCGCTGGCCAAGGGCATGGGCGTCCCCGGCCGTGCCGTCACCAATGCCGACGAGTTCAACAAGGCGCTGGCTGAGGCCGTCGCCGAGCCCGGCCCGCGGTTGATCGAAGTCCAGATGTAGGTCTGCACTTTACCTCTCTCCGCTCTTCTGCGGGGAGAGGTCGGATCGCGCAGCGATCCGGGTGAGGGGCAAGGCAGGCCGCGAACCCACGCAAAGATCTAGTCGTCCGTGAAGAGTGGCTAAGCGATTGAGCTAGAATCGCATTTGTCGTTGTGGACTGTTTTGCGTTTGCAGGGGTTTGATGCTTCGGGCGTCGGAACCTTGCAATTTCATTTTCAGATTCCGTCGAATCGCCAACCATGATTCCGTCATCACATCGGAGGTGGCGATGCGACCGAAGAAGCACAGGACGACGGGATCGGGCGATCTGTTCCGGGCCAGGCTGGACCAAATCATCAATATGAAGCACGAGCTGGTTCAGCTCGCCGGCAAGGTCGATTGGGACTGGATCGACGGCGAGATCGCGCCGCTCTATAGCGAGAATGGTCGGCCCGGGATCGCGAGCCGCTTCATGATCGGGCTGTTGCTGCTCAAGCACATTTACGGGCTGTCCGATGAGGGGGTGTGCGAGCGCTGGGTCCACGACCCATATTTCCAGTACTTCACCGGCGAAGAGTTCTTCCAGCACGCATTCCCGCACGAGCGCTCGGACCTGAGCCACTGGCGCAAGCGGCTCGGCGACAAGCTGGAGCTGTTGCTGGCCGAGAGCTTGCGGGTGGCACACGAGGCCGGCGCGTTACGCAGCCAGGACATCAAGCGGGTCACAGTCGATACCACCGTGCAGCCGAAGGCGATCACCTTCCCGACCGATGCCAAGCTCTTGCACGCGGCGATCAAGGGGCTCAACCGTCTGGCGAGGAAGCACGGGGTCAAGCTGCGGCAGTCCTATCTGCGCATTGCCAAAACCGCGACAATGATGGCGGGACGCTACGGCCATGCCAAGCAATTCAAGCGGCATCAGCGGCAGTTGCGCATCCTGCGCAGCCGACTGGGCCGGATCATCCGCGATATCCGCCGCAAGATCGAAGGTCAGGCTGTGCTTGAGAACACGTTCGCCCTCCCGCTCAGCCGGGCCTCGCAGATCCGCTCGCAGCAGCAGCGCCAGCGCGGCTTCAAGCTTTATTCCTTCCACGCCCCGGAGGTGGAGTGCATCGGCAAGGGCAAAGCAGCCGCGCCTTACGAGTTAATGGCATGGACCACGCCCGCTCTCAGCGGCAACGTGCAGCCCGGCGGGGGGCAGCAGCAGGAGCGCAAGCCATGTCGAATACGAACCTTGTCACAATCGGCATCGATCTCGGGAAGAACACATTCCACGTCGTCGGTCTCGATGCCACAGGCGCAATTACGCTACGCAAGAAGCGGTCGAGAAATCAGCTTGACCAGTCGCTGGGCAATATTCCGCGTTGTCTGATCGGAATGGAGGCGTGTGCAGGCGCACATCATCTGGGGCGCAGGCTCGAGAAATTAGGCCATCAAGTACGGCTCTTGCCGGCGCAGTACGTCAAACCATACCTCAAGGGTCACAAGAATGACTTTCGGGATGCTGAAGCGATCGCCGAGGCCGCTCAGCGGCCGACAATGCGGTTCGTTCCAGTGAAGTCAGCCGAACAACTTGATTTACAGGCACTACACAGAGTTCGCAGTCGATTGGTGACGCAGAGAACGGCGGTCATCAATCAAATCCGGGGCTTTTTGCTTGAGCGAGGGCTACCAGTGCGGCAGGGAGCGGCAGCACTCCGACTGGCACTTCCTCAGATTCTCTCAGCGCCAAACGACAACTTATCGCCTCGCGTGATCCAGCTCATTCAGGACTTGGCCGAGGACTGGCGCTATCTCGACCGACGGGTCGCGTCAATGACGAAAGAAATCGACGAACTCGCTGATCAAGATCCACACTGTCGCCGCCTAATGAGTGCGCCCGGCGTCGGGCCGATCATCTCAAGCGCGATGGTCGCCGCCATCGGAACCGGTGATGCCTTCCATAAAGGCCGAGACTTTGCAGCATGGCTTGGTCTGGTACCAAAGCAAATCTCGACCGGCGATCGAACCATTCTCGGGCGCATATCGAGGCGCGGTAATCGGTACCTGCGAACGCTGTTTATTCAAGGTGCCAGAGCCGTACTTCTGCAGCGTCAGAGTTGGCCTCGGCATGGCTTCGCAGCCTGGTTAGAGGCAGCGTCGAAGCGGCTCCACTCCAATGTCTTGGTTGTTGCCCTGGCCGCAAAACTTGCGCGCATGGCCTGGAGCATGCTCGCAAAGGGCCGTGACTACGACGCCAACCTCCTGGGCCGCACCGCATAAGAAACAGGGGCGGAAAGGAAAATCCAAGGTCGGGATCAGAAGGCACAATAACCCGCCGAGGTTTGCGAGACGGAAAGGACGAATGGAGAAACGGCTCCACCGACACTTCTGAAGCCTGGTTCGACTCCATGGCCCTTCTTGAGGCCGGCGAGTTATTGAGGACAGAAGTGAGCGGATATCCATGATGGCTCGGGGCAACAGCCCCAAATTGAAGCCGGATAGATTGGCGCAAACCGCTTCATCCCTTTGTCGATTCCTCTTGCAACGCGGGCGTGGTCCATAGATCGGCGTCAAAGCCTCCATCGTCACCAACAACCGCCGTTCTCCCGGGGGCCTGTTCGTGCTGCACGCCAGGGCGCTACCCGATAACCCGTACGACGGTCACACCTTGCGGGACGTCATCGACCGCACCGAGACACTCACCGGCTGCGCGATCGAGCGGGCCTATGTCGACAAGGGATACCGCGGCCACGACGCACAAAATCCCCGACGGATCTTCATCTCCGGCCAGAAGCGCGGCGTCTTCGGTGTCATCAAGCGCGAGCTGCGCCGCCGCTCCGCCATCGAACCCATCATCGGACACCTGAAGGCCGATGGTCACCTCGGCCGCTGCCACCTCAAAGGCCGCGCCGGCGATGCGGCTAACGTCATCCTCTCAGCCGTGGGCCACAACTTCCGCCGCATCCTCGCCTGGCTCAGAGAACTCTTGTGCCTCATCCTGCTCCAGCTATGGCGCACGTTCGGCCGTCCCGCCCCGCTCAATTCGCCTTCTTAACGGACGACGATCTATCCGACTCGCACGCGGCGCGCGTTCGACCTATCATTGCAACCGAATTTGCCGAGACGGCCTCTCACCCCACCCTCTCCCCGTAAGAACGGGGCGAGGGAGCGAGAGACCGGACGGGATGCACGAGGTTCGAGATGGGCCCGGAGGCACGATGCAGGCCGAGCTGAACAAGGTGATCGCGGCGCTCCGGGACTTCTACGCCCACGAAGGATTTTTGTTCGAGAAGGACATCGGCGAGCGCGCGATCACGCATCGTTTCGCCGTCTATCTGGAGCGGCAGTTTTCCGGCTGGGCCGTGGACTGCAATTACGACCGGCTCGGCGAGCGCACGCTGCATCTGCCGCACGGCACCATCATCTCGACTGACGATCATCTGGGCAAGTCGATCTACCCCGACGTCGCCGTGCATCAGCGCGAGATTCCCAACAACCTGCTCACGGTCGAGATCCGCAAGGCAAGCAATCACACGCCGCTGGAGCACGACCAGCACAAGCTGCGGGCGCTGACCGACGTGCATGTCTGGTTTCCCTACTGGATCGGCGTGCTGCTGGTGCTGGACAAGCAGCATGTGACGATGTCGGAAGTCTATGTCAGCGGCGCCGTCGACGACCCGCTGTCGCTCTGGTTCGCGACGCGCCTTGCGGAGAACGGCCTCGGGGCCGCGCATTAGGGTGCTTGCTCATCAATGTCAGATTCGGGACGAAGCGGAAGTCGTCTGGCTCCGCCAACATCGACTGCTTATGGATCAGGCCGCTGATCGCCGCGATCGTGGCCTGAGGTCGGCCCAGTTTTGGCTTTAAGACTGACGGCCTGTAAGGCCGTTTTTACACGGCCAAGACCCGAAGCGGTCTTTCACCGGCCTGGTAACGACGTCACGCGGATATGCCATGGTAAACCGTTCTGACCGGAGTCGGCGCCGCAAAACGCATGGCGCACCCTTGAAATGGCGCTCTAGGCCTTTTGTAGAACCTGATCGGAGGTGCCGTCCGATCGGCCCGACTGGCGAACTGTTTGGAGAGGGACCATTCCGCATGGCCAACGACGGTCACATTGCTCAGCTTTTGAAGGGAGTGCGTGCCTGGGTGCAGATCGGAAGTGCCGCAGACGGGCCGCAACTTCGCCTCATTGCGGACGTCGCCGGCTGTGAAATAAGCCCGCTCGTCATCGATTTACTGGGTCTGGGTTCGGGACGGGACGTTCGCCCGTGAACTGCACGATGTTCAGGCGAGCGCGAAATAGAGGCGTCCATTCCTGAATCTGTGTTTCTCTTACGAATCCGAAGACGATTGGTATTAGTGTTGGGTCGGGTCGGGTCGATTTGGTGGGGATTCAGTGCGTGTAACAAGTCATGGCCATCCTTTTCGTCGCGGCAGTATCCACTGGGCTGTCATTGCCACCCTTGCCGTGATCCTGCCCGGCTGCGCCACCCGGCCTGGCCCGGAGGTATTGACCCCGGTTGCGATCGCGCCTGGCGTCAGGACCTTGCAGGTCTACGTGGCGACCACCCGCGAACGGCAAAGTCGGTCAGAAAACGTGTTCACGGCGGACCGTGCGAACGCACTCAACTTTGCAAAATTTGCCATATCGGTCCCACCCAACCACAAGCCCGGCGAAATCGAGATGCCGACCAATCCTTCCGATCCGCAAACCAGCTTTGCAGTCGTGGATCAGGCCGTGATGAGCGAAGCCGATTTCCAAAAAGCCGTCGCCCCGCAAAGAGCCGACCGACGCAAGAAGCAGAAAGTTTTTGTTTTCGTGCACGGGTTCAACAATAACTTTCAAGAGTCCCTGTTCCGGCTGGCCCAGTTGCAGGCCGATGCCAAAATTGACGGGATACCGATCCTATTCTCGTGGCCGTCGCAAGCCCAGGTCGCTGCCTATGCAACGGACCAGGACGCGGCGAGCTATTCGCGTGATTATTTGATGACGTTCCTGACGATGCTGACCCGTAGTCCCGAGGTCGGAGACATTCTCGTCGTCGGCCACAGCATGGGCGCCAAGTTGACCGCGGACGCGTTGCAGCAGCTTCGTGCCGAAGGAAAGAATCAAGTGATTGCGCGGTTGGGTCGTGTTGTGTTGGCGGCTCCCGACATCAACGCGCAGACATTCCGCGCCCAGGTACAAGCTATCGGCCCGCTTAAGCCGCCGTTGCTGGTGCTGGTCTCCAAGGATGATGGTGCGCTCCAACTGTCTAGTTTTATAAGCGGCAGCCGGGTTCCTCGCATAGGAGCTTTGGATGTCAACAACCCGGTTGTGCAGGAGGCGGCTCTAGAGGCCAAAGTGCAGGTTGTCGACATTTCTCAACTCGAATCCCGTGACGGCATGAAACATGACCAGTTCGTCAGCGTTGCCGTGCTCTATTCGCGAATGCAGCAAACCATGCCTAGCCGAACCTCGGCTGGTACGTTTGTCTTGAACGGAGACAGCGCCACGCTCCAACCGGTAGCCAGCGGAAGACAGGCGCTTGCTCAGTGAAGGCCTACGCAAAGTTAGCGTGCAAGTTGGGCATGGTTTGGTCCAACGGGTGTTGGACAGACACTTCAAGGCGATCATTCCGTTTCAGTAGCGGCGCTAGTTCGTGGCCCGTTTGGTCCCTTTGAACCGCAGGGCGATGTCGCCTGTTGGCCCCAAGGCCGACATGATGCATCTCATTTTCAATGTCGCCTTTCAAGAGAAGACGGGACGCGACTAGTGAGTACACAGAAGCCGCCCGCGTGACGCGAGCGGCCTCCTCATCATCTTCCGTGGCGCGCTCAGTGCAGCGGATCGCCCTGGCCGAGCGCGTAGGCGACGAGGTCCTTCAGCGCGAAGGCAGAGCCAGTCACCGGCGTCCATTGCGGGTCGAGCGATAGCACCGAGGAATTGTCGCCGAACAGCATGCCGAGGAAGACCTCGGCCACGATGCGGCCGCCGACGGGGCCGAGCTGCGGCGTGTTGATTCCGCCTGCCGGTGCGCCGGTGGCAGGGATGGCCACGGCGGTCTGGAATTGCCGCGCCTCGGCCAGGATGTAGGTCCACAGCGGGCAATTGCCGGCGAACACGCCGTTCGCGATCGTCGCGATCGGCACCTGCGGATCGCCAGGGCCCGGCTCGTCGACGGCCTTGCCGATGACGATCTGATCGTCGGTCAGCGGCGTCAGGTTCATCGCCCTGGCGACGGCCTGGCCGGAGGGCAGGCCGAGCCGCCAGCCGCGCTCGAGATTGCGCAGCGCCAGCGACGCCGGATTGGACGCCACCTCCGGCGGCAGCTTGCGCAGCGGATCGACCAGCGATGTGTCGATGCGATAGGCGAACTGCAGTCGCCGTTTGTTGTCGGGATTGGTGTCGTCGTCCTCGACGCCGTAGGGCCGCGTGTCGAGATCGATGAAGCGGCCCCAGTCGATGGCGCGCCCCGGGCCCATGGCACGGAAGCCGGTCAGCGCGTTCCTGTCTGGATTGTTCGGATCGGGGAAGATCTGCAGCAGCATGTTGTCCGCGTCGTTCAGCCGGTAGCCGGGGCGGATCATGGAGTGCCCGAGCCGGTAGGCCGCGACCGAGAACTCGACCGGCATGAACGGATAGGTCTTCCAGTGATAGTGGGCGAGCTTGCTGCGGTCGTAGCGCCCTGCGGTCTTCAACTCGTCCAGCACGCTGGCGTGGACGATGCGCGGCAGGAAATCGTTCAGCACGACGTATTGATAGTGGAAGCGGGCGCGCTGCTGCACGTCCTCGAACGACAGGCTGTCATTGTCGTCGACCATGCGGTTGTGGAAGCGCAGCATCAGGGCCTGGAACTGCGAGACGATGCTGTTCTCGTCGTTGCGGGGATCGCCGATCAGCGCGCGGCCCTTGAAGCGTGGCAGGTCGTTGGTGTCGGCGACGCCCGTGCCGCTCAGCTTCTCGCCGAGGCGGAACTTGTTGCCGTCATACATGTAGGGCTGGTCGTTCGGCCCGCGGCCATAGACGTTGTCCAGATCGAACGACGGCGTGCGGAAGTCGACGAGCCCGTCGGGATCCTGCTGCTTGGTCAGCGAGCTGACCGGATCGAAGGTGATGTCGTGATCGACGAACTGGCCGAAATAAGTGTAGAGCGCGGGGATGCCGCTCTCCTCGGCGTCTGGCCCATCCTTGGGCGCGTCGAACGTGCCGACCATCTTGTCGGCGAGTGCCGACAGGTTGGCGACATTGTCGGCGTCGTTCGCGCCGAATTTTGCCGGACTGAGCTTGCGAAACATGCGGCCGAAGCGGCCTTGCGAAAGCGGCGAACGGGTTGCGTTCAATCCGCGCGGAACAATTGCGTGGCGGCTGCTCATTGAAAATACCTCCCTGAAAAAGTCACGACGGAGCGAATAAAGCTAAAGTTGTTCGCAATAGAATATGCAGGCAAAGCTAGATCAGGGATTTTGGCGCGCCACAAGCCGCAGCTTCACATCGTGCGCGATGTCGACGCTGTTTCGAAGCGGAGGGGGGCGAGCAAGCCGCGGCTGCGCTTTGCAAATTTGTCCCGGAGCGATGACGAGATAACATTCTCGTCATCGGTGCGCGCGAGCCGGGGGAGGCGATGTCTACTCGCCGCGCTGGCGGCGCGGCCGATCGTCTTCGCGTGAAAATTGTGGCGGCGCGCGCGTGGTCGCGCGCACGCCGCAATCATGTCAGTAGTAACGCTGCTGCCAGAACGCGTAGCGCGGATTGACGCCGCAATAGGCCGTCGTACCGGAGGCGGAGGCCTGGCATTGCTGATAGGTCGCGAACTGGCAGTTGCCGGGATAGCCCCAGATGCGGCCCTGCAGGCAATATCGGTCGTTTGCAGGCTGCGCCTGGGCAGCCGGGGAAGCTACGGCGATCAGCGCTGCGAACGATGCGAGGGCGAGGATGGTGCGACGCATTTCAGTCTCCTTCGAGAACGGGGGGAGGAGGAACACCGGCTCAATCTGCGTGTTCCGTGACTTGTCCGACACATTGCCGTGCACGTTTTGGTGTCCGCAGCGGGCGCTGCGTTCAACATGCGCCTATGATGGGCCAAGCCGCGGTGAGCAATGTGATCTCGGCCACAGTTCATCTGGCCTCTCGTCGGCGGAGTTGTGTGAGCGGGCTTGCACGCGCCACTCCCGAAAGCCTACGCTTTTCCTCATTCGGGTCAGCCCAGGTTTTGGAGGTTCTGATGCAAAGGTCATATTTGCTGGCTGCGGCAGCAGCGCTGGCGCTTCTTGCGCAATCATCGCTCGCGCTGGCGCAGAGCGCACCCGCCGCCGACGGGACCGCTGCGCCTGCGGCGACAGCCACCGCACCAGCCACGGCGACAGCGCCGGCCGCCACTACCGACACCAGCCAATCATCCGACTCCAAGAAGAGCGCATCGAAGAAGCCAGCGAAGAAGAAGATGACCCGGCAGCAGGAGATCGATCATTCGATCGACAGCGGCACCGTGCCCGCGCGCTACCGCAGCTCGGTCCCGAAGCAGTACCAGCAATATATTCCGTTCGAGAAGCAGTAACGGATTGCGGAGGTGACGTGATCAGAATTCGCGCCGCTGCCGCGGCCCATCCTTCGAGACGCCCGCTTCCAGCGGGCCCTCAGGATGAGGGCGGTCGACGCGGCGGCAATTTCAACGGTACCGATGCTGCTTAGCCTCATCATGAGGAGACCGCAAAGCGGTCGTCCCGAAGGACGAAGCGCGCAAGACCGCCGCCGAAAAGCGAAATGCCCCCGCTGCCCTGGGAAAGACGGCTCGGCGGAGGCCGGCCGCAGATCCATTGTGGCGCTCTGCCGGAGCGGTGCTAAGGTAGGCCGAGGCCGAAGGGAGTACCGGGGGGCGTAATGAGCGACGACGTGAAGGATGCTGGCCTCATGGCCATGATCAGCAGCATCCTCGGAGGCAACAAGCGCGCAGAGATCGTTGCTCCGCCACCGCTCACCGAGGTTCCACCGACGGCCCCGACGAATGGATTCGAGCCCGTTCCGGCATCCACCCCCGAGGCCGAATCGCCCAAGCCCGATGCCGCGTCCGATGCCGCACCGGCTGCAGCCAAGACGGCCGAACCGGCCGTGAAGGTCGCCACGACGCCGGACGGCAGGCAGTTGCTGCCCGCGGAAGCGATTGCCGATCTCGTGCTCGGCGAACTTCGCAAGATGGAGGATTTTCCCGCGACCGGCGCCTCGGTCACGGTCTACGGTTACCGGCACTGGAACGCGATGATCACGTTCGCGCCGTTCTCCACCAGCTTCCAGAACGCGACGCGGTTCCGCCGGGCGATGCCGGATCTCGTCGTCAAGCTCCGCCGTTTCGTCGCACTTGAGATATAGTCGTGGTCCTCGATGTTGCCGCGCAGGCGTCACCATCAGGACAGCGACAGGATTCTTGAATTGAGCGTTGCCTTTACCAAGGAAGAAAGCGCCGAGACCGCGTCCGAGACGCTGTTGCCGGATCGTCCGATCTCGCCGCATCCGAATCTCGTGACGGAAGCCGGGCTCAAGGCCCTGCAGGCGCAGCTTCAACAAGCGCGGGAGGCCTATGAGGCCGCACAAGCCATCGACGACGTCAACGAGAAGCGTCGGCAGTCGGCCGTGCCCTTGCGCGACGCCCGCTATCTGACCGAACGGTTGCGCACGGCGAATGTGATGCCGGATCCTGTCACCACCGACATCGTCGCCTTCGGCAGCACGGTGACCTTCCGCCGCACCGACGGACGCGTGCAGACCTACCGCATCGTCGGCGAGGACGAAGCCGATCCGAAGGCCGGCTCGATCTCGTTCGTCTCGCCGGTGGCGAGGTCGCTGATGGGGAAGGCGGTGGGGGACGTCGTCGGGACGGGCGCGCAGGAGATCGAGATCGTATCGATTGCGTAAGATCGCTCCCGCCGCGTCCGTGAAACGAAGCCTGACGGTTGAATGAGGCGGTTTCTGTCGGGAGCACCGCCGTTCTACGCGCTGGCAGGACTTGCCATGTGATGTACCTCGTCCTGTGCAGGACGAGCCTCTTGGACTTGAACGCCGTCGTGCAGAGTGCGACCGGTTCACCGTGGTTTCCGGCCTTCATGTTCGTCTGCGTGCTGCTGGAGTCGGTCTTCCCGCAAGATCAGGAAGGGGTCCTGCAGCAGGCGGTGAGACGGCGCAGACCCGGGACCGCGAAGTCCCGGGCATTCGAGTCCGGCGCTGAAGCGCCGGCTAAGGACTGGAAACATCGTCCGCGTCTTGGCGCGTTGACAACGCCTTCGGGGAAGGAAATAGTTTATGCTTAAAACAATAGTCGGTTCGAGCCGCGTTGGCAGATGCGATCGCTGGTTCTGGAGAGAACATGCCGGCCGCCCGAACCGACACCGACCTTGCGGAGCGACAGATGGGCTCACCGGCAAAGACAATCTCCCGCGACTGGCTGGACTGGCCGTTCTTCGAACCGCGTCATCGCGCAACTTGCGACGCGCTGGACCGCTTCGTCGCGCAGGGTGGACTTCAGGCTGCCGATCACCGCGACGTCGATGGCGCCTGCCGCAAGCTCGTGCGCGCGCTTGGCGCGGAGGGGCTGCTCGATTGCGCGGTCGCGGCGCCGGATGGCGACGTGGCGAGCATCGATTCCCGCTCGATCTGCCTGTCGCGTGAGACGCTGGCCTATGCCGATGGCCTCGCCGATTTTGCCTTCGCCATGCAAGGGCTCGGATCCGGCGCGATTGCGCTTGCCGGCTCGGCGGAACTGCGACATTCCGTGCTGCCGCAAGTCCGTTCGGGCGAATGGCTGGCGGCATTCGCGCTTTCGGAGCAGGAGGCCGGCTCCGATGTTGCGGCGATGACCTGCACGGCACGCCAAGACGGCGATAGTTATGTTCTGAACGGCGAGAAGACCTGGATCTCCAACGGCGGCATCGCGGACGTCTACACGCTGTTTGCCCGGACCGGTGAGGCGCCCGGCGCGCGCGGCATTTCCGCGTTCGTCCTGTTTCCGGACGACCCGGGCTTCAGCGTTGCCGATCGCATCGACATCATCGCGCCGCATCCGCTGGCGACGTTGCGCCTGGACAATTGTCGGATTCCGAGCAGCCGGCGGCTCGGGGCGCCCGGTGCAGGCTTCAAGATCGCGATGCAGACCCTCGACATCTTCCGCGCTTCGGTTGCTGCAGCCGCGCTCGGCTTTGCCAGACGTGCGCTGGAGGAGGCGCGAGTGCACGCCCAGACACGGCGCATGTTCGGGGCGACGCTGTCGGATCTCCAGCTCACCCAGGCCGCGCTCGGCGACATGATGACTGAAACCGACGCCGCGGCGCTGTTGACCTATCGTGCCGCATGGCGCCGCGACGTCCAGAAGCTTCCCACCACGCGTGAGGCTGCGATGGCAAAATTGTCCGCCACCGAGACCGCCCAGCGGGTCGTCGACCGTGCGGTGCAGATGTTTGGCGGACGCGGCGTGCGCAAGGGCGAAATCGTCGAAAGCCTGTATCGCGAGGTCCGCGCCCTTCGAATCTACGAAGGGGCGACCGAGGTCCAGAAGCTGATCGTCGCGCGCGAGCTGCTCAAGCCGCGCTAAAGCGCGATGAGACCGGGATGAATCGTCGTCGCGCTCCAGGTTGTGTTTGCGCATGACGTTCAGCCGGGCGGACCTCCGCGTGCGGAGCTACCGCATCGTCGGCGAGGACAAAGCCGATCCGAAGGCCGGCTCGATCTCGTTCGTCTCGCCGGTCGCGCGCTCGCTGATCGGAAAGACCGTGGGCGATGTCGGGGGGCGGGTGCGCAGGAGATCGAGATTCTGGCGATCGAGTAGGCATGCCGTCCGCGCATCCGGGAAGGGCGGAAGCGTCCTCCACGGTCACGCATAATCGCCTCCCGTGCTTGCTGCGAGTACACGGCTCGAATGCGCGCTGCCCCGGGGCGTCGTCGGACGGTCACCTTAATCCGTCGGCGCCGGGTGTCGAACCTCAACGATCAAGGCGGAAATCGCTCCACGGGCTGGACGGGCGCTTGGACCTCGGTCCGACGTTGCCCACGAATTGACCGATCGTAAAATGTGTTTGACCGTTTGGTCAAAAATGGCACGCCGCTTGCTTGTTGAACGGCCTGTTCAGCAAGGAGTCGGAACAATGAGCGGATCGCATGCCAACCCGCCCGTCGTCGTCATCACGGGCGCCCATCCGAAGCTCTACAACCACGACCTCGGGCCGACCGCGCGAGAAGGCAAGACCTGGGGGGCTTTCAGCATCTTTGCGATGTGGATGTCCGACGTGCACTCGGTGGGGGGCTACACCTTCGCGGCCAGCCTGTTCTTCCTGGGGTTGACGGGCTGGCAAGTCCTGCTCTCGATGGTGATCGGCATCTCCGCGGTCTACGTCTTGATGAACCTGATCGGCCGCCCTTCTCTGAAGTATGGTGTGCCGTTTCCGGTGGTGGCCCGTATGTCCTTCGGGGTCATGGGCGCCAATCTTGCCGCCTGTTTGCGCGGCATCGTCGGGATCGTGTGGTATGGGGTGCAAACTTATTTCGCATCCAAGGCCGTTCAGGTTCTCGTGCTGACTTGGTTTCCGGGCGCGGTGTCGTTGACCCAGAACGGCATCGCCGGCCTGTCGACGCTCGGCTGGCTCAGCTTCGGCTTCATGTGGGTGTTTCAGCTCCTGATCTTCCTCAATGGCATGGAGACGATTCGGAAGTTCATCGATTTCTGCGGACCGGTCGTCTACGTCGTAATGTTCGCGCTGGCGATCTGGATCCTGGCGCAGACCGGCACCTCCAGTCTCGACTTGCAGCTCAGTCCGCCTGCCGGGGGAGCGACGGCCGGCCATATGGCGAATGCCGCGATGCTGATCGTGGCCTATTTCGCCGCGCTGCTGCTCAATTTCGGCGACTTTTCGCGGTTCGCCCGCGACGAGAAGGCAATGAAGCTCGGCAATTTTCTCGGGCTCCCGGTCAACTTCATCGTCTTCGCCGTCATCACCGTCGTCGTGACGGCCGGCACCGTGCAGGTGTTCGGCCAGGCGATCATGGACCCCGTCTTGATTGTCGAAAAGATCGGCAACCCATGGATCGTCGCCTTGGGATCGATCACCTTCATCGTTGCAACGATGGGCATCAACATCGTCGCCAATTTCGTTTCCCCTGCCTACGACATCTCCAATCTCAATCCGGAACGCATCAATTTCCGGACCGGTGGGCTCATCACCTCGATCCTATCGGTCATGGTCTGTCCCTGGCTCTTCGTATCAAGCCCTCAAGCGATTACGATCTTCGTCGGCATTTTCGGCGCCATTCTAGGCCCGATGTTCGGCATCATGGTGAGCGACTATTATCTTGTTCGTAAGCAGCACGTCGTCGTCGAGGATCTCTACACCATGTCCTCCTCCGGCTCGCTCTACTTCGAGAACGGCTGGAATCGCAGAGCGCTGATCGCTTTGGTGTTGTCCGGCGCGGCCTCGATCGGTCTCTCCTTGCTCGGCGCCTACAAGGTCATTCCCAATATCGGCGACTGGGGCTGGTTGGTCGGCGCAGGTCTCGGAGCCGTGCTGCACCTCGTGCTCATGTCGCGCGAGATGCGGGTTGCGTCCGTGCCGGCGGAGTGACTGTTCTTCACCAGAAAGGCGGCCTTGCTTCGAGGCCGCCTTTCGCATGTTCGGATGCCCTATAACGATTGCCGCTCCGGCGCGGATGCCAGCGCCCGAAGCAGGGCCGCCACGTAGTGCCGGGAGCGATCACGCGCATCCGCCGTGCGTTCGGGACGCATGCTGACGATAGCGTCCCGCAGGGCTTGCAACGTGGTCATCTCCGGCACCAGTCGCGCGGTGAATTGCGCTGGTGTCATCGGCTTGGCGACGGCACCGGGGGGCTCGACCAGGAAAAGTACGCCGTCCACGAGCTCCATTGCGCGATCGAAGTAACGGGAGTTCACGACGGTCCAGGCCTGCGCTACGCTGGGATCGGCGAGATAGGCCGCGACGTCGGCGGCGACGAGCGCGTGCATCTGCTTGACTCGCGTGCGCAGTCGGGCGATCTCGGCCACCCGTTCGGCATCGGGCGGTTGGCCGGTGTGCAAGGGCACGATGAGCTGCGAGCCGAGCCGGCCGGCGACGTCGCGCAGCTCGGTGATGAGCGTCGCCACCTGCACCATGCTGGCGGCGGCGGGATCGGCGGCCACGATCTGATCTCCGAGGTCGCCGACGAGAGCCTGCACGGGATCGATGGCGCTGAACATGCCTTCGATCGCAAGCTGAAGCCCCTCCGCACTGCGCTCTGTCCGAGGTTGGGCGATGATCGCGTCCACGCCGCGCCGTGCGCGACGGAGATCCGAGCGGATGACGTCAAGCTGCGCAAGGAAGTCGCGCGAGCGTTGATCCTTGCCTGCAAGGAGGGCCGACAGGATCGCGATGGTATCATCGACCTCGGTCCGCGCCGCCCGCAGCGCGCCCGTGAATGGTTCGTCCCCTGCCGCCTCGGTCATCGCACTGTTGGCTGGACCGCGTTCTGCGGAAATCCTGCTCATGACCAGCAGCGCGGCATGGAAGCGCCGGAAACTGAGCGGATCGACGTCTGGGGTGAGAGGCTGAGACCCACCGCTCCAGAAGAGATGCGCGGCGAAAGCCAGAGCTCCGAGGATGGCCGGTGCGGCGAGATACGGGAGCAGGCGTCTCATGTTCGTTCATATCCTCATCGACAGCCGAAACGTTTCCCTCGCGGCAGGGCCGGGAGCAGCAACATTCAGGTTGCACTCAGATATAAAACGATCGTTCAAGAGTCTATAACGATCGGTCAAAAGACGAAAGGTCAGGGTCGGGAGCCCAAAATGTGAAAGGCTCGAAGTGCCATCCGCGAGCACACACGCCGGCACAGGTATGCAGGCGCAGACAATTGCCCGGTCAATAGGCAGAGAGGCGCGCAGGGTGCGGGTTCGCGGCCCCCCGGTTCAGGGGCAAATGTCTTCGATGCCGACAATTGGCACTGAGCCGGGCGTTCAGCCGGCCTTGGGGTTGGACGCTGCCGCGGCGCCGGCGGCAGAAAAACCAAGCCCGCCGAGCACGAGCTGTACGATCGTGGCTTTGGCTGATGCGTAGTCGGCCTCTTCCAGCTGCCGCTTGCGCTTCATGATGGCCATCTGGCTGGAAAAATCGGCGTAAGCCTGAGTCATGGCCCAGATGCAGAAGAACAGATCGGCCGCGCTGATCGGCCTGATGGCTCCGCGCGCGGCCAGCGCCTCGATCGTTTTGATCTTCTCGTGCAGCAGTGGCGTCGAGACCTTTTCGATGAAATTGCCGATGAAAGGTGCCCCGCTGATGATTTCGTTGGCGTAGATCCGCGACAGATGGGGGTGATCCCGCGAGAAATCGACCTTCCTGTGGATGTAGCGCACGAGAACGGTCTCGATGTCGGTGGTGGCGTCGAGGGACTCCATGTCCCGCGCCCATTTGTTCATCGCCCGTTCGAGGATCGCGCGGTACAGATCCTCCTTGTCCTCGAAGTAGTAATAGATGTGGGCCTTCGCCACGGAAGCCTTCTTGGCGATGAGCGCGGTCGTCGCTCCGCGGAAGCCGAAATGTCCGAACACGAACTCGGCGGCATCGAGAATCTTTTCCTCGATATCCGGGGCCGGCGCAGCGGCCCTGCGGCCGCCCTTCGGCGCGCGGCGGATGCGAAAGTGCGTTTTGTTCGTTGCTTCCGCCGGCATGAGATTTCCGGAAATACGGCCGCTCGAGCGGCAGGCTGATTCAGCTGAGTTACATGACAACCTCCTTGCACGCAATTGGCCCTTGGATCGCTGCGGAAGGGCCGTTCCTTCGCCCGGCCCGTCAATCGTTGATTCGGAAAACGCGCAGCGGCATAACCCGTTGATCCGGCTTGGGTCGGCTACTGTGCATGGGGTTGTTTTCGAGCTTTGGAGGAGGCAGTTGCCAGCAGCGACGGCGCGAGGATCGCCGATAACTTCTCGCTCGGGGCAATGGATGGTGGGCGCACAAGGGATCGAACCTTGGACCTCTCCCGTGTGAAGAGTTTCGGAAGGCTCTACCTGCAGTAAACGAGACGGAATGTTGCGCGTTTTGGGCTATCCGGGAGAGGGTTCGTTTCCCCTCGTTTCCCCGGAGTAAGCCCAGTGCCCCGTTTGCGTTTTAACGACCTCCTCCTCGAACAGCTGCGGTACGACCGTAAGCAGGCAGCGCCCAGCGGGGACATCGCCCACGAGGACGAGCTCTGCCCTGGGCTGTTCCTCCGGGTCCGACCGAGCGGTCTCAAGTCCTTCAGCGTCATCTACAAAGTTCCGGGGGAGGGCGGCATCTCGCCCAGCGGGAGGCTGCTAACCGGTAAGGCGCACCGAATCACCCTGGGCACCTGGCCCCACATCCCCTTGCGGGAGGCCCGGGACAAGGCCCGGCAGGCGCTCCAGGCTGCCAGCGAGGGCCGCGACCCTCGCCAAGCCCAGCGGGAGAACAACCTGACCACCTTCGCTTGGGCAAGCGACCGGTTCGTAGAGGCGGAACTCAAGCCCAATATCAAGAACTGGCAGGCGGTCGAGAGTACCCTTCGCCTGCATTGCCGCCCGCTGCTGGGCAATCGCCCGGTCCAAAGTATTCGCCGGACCGACATCCATGCGCTGCTCGACAGCATGGTGGAGGAGGGGCGTCATGGCATGGCGCGGGAAGTGCGAAAGAACCTGTCCCGCTTCTTCAACTGGTGCATCGACCGTGAGCTGGTGCACGCCAACCCGCTGGACGGCCTACGGCGCCGGGACCTAAGCGCCAACTACGAGGCGGGCCGGGCGCTTACCGATGACGAGATACGGCAGATTTGGCGCGGTGCCGGCGAGATGGGCTATCCCTTCGGGCCGATCTACCAGCTGCTAATGCTGACAGGGCAACGGCGTGGTGATTGGGCCGCAGCGCAGCGGTCGGAGCTGGACCTGGGCAAGCGCCTGGAGGTACCTTGCGGTCGATACAAGTCCAAGCGCGACCACCTCGTGCCGATTTCCGATGCGACGATGGCTATCGTCGATGCCCTGCCCGAGCGGGGCGGCTACCTGTTCACTACCAACGGGACGACACCAGTGTCTGGCTTTAGTAAGGCCAAGACGCAGCTGGACGAAGCGTCCGGCGTGAAGGCGCCGTACCGCATCCACGACTTCCGCGTGACTTGCGAGACGCGCCTCGCCTCGCTGGGCTTTCCGCAGGAGGTGCGCGACGCCGTCCTTGGGCACATGGCCCAAGGGTTACAGCGCCGTTACAACAAGCACCAATATGCCGACGAGAAGCGCGAGGCGCTGGACGCGTACGCGAAGCATCTTACGGCAGTTATTGCTTCGTAGGCGGACGTGCCAACCCACAAGGAGCGGGGCACGTGTCGACGTTCAAGACCAGCTGCGCCCGCGAACCCTTGTGGCCTGTTCGACTAGGCGTCCTCCGATCTTGATCAACAGCCCTCCTCTGGTTCTTTAGGGAATGGCTCTTTTGTCTTTCGGCCCAGGAACGTGTCAGGCACCGGGCGTCTGAGCAGCTCAAGAGACTTCCGCGATGTTTCGCGCGTCTGCTCAATAAGTTGGCGGAAATACCATTCAAGCGGTAACCGAGACGGCGTGCGCTGATCCATGTCGCGCTCCCTTGCTATGCAGGCGGGAGCGCTATCGGTCTCTCAGCCACCGGCGCCTACGGGCAGAGCCTCGGCCAGTGATGGGGGTAAACTATCACAAGGCGCTTTTGTTCAAAATTGAACTTAGGATGCCCCATTCACGATTCCGGGACGATGTATCAGACCGCCTCGCCTCGCTGGGCGCCGTCCTCAGGCACATGGCCCGGTACAACAAGCACCAATACGCAGACGAAAAGCGGGAGGCGCTTACGCCCAGCGCCTCGCGCAGTTGTTGTAAGTTGAGAGCAGGCCAAAAATTCCTTTTGGGCCGCGACCATCATTTAGTGACCGAGCTTTCCGTATACGGAAACTCCACGACACCTTCGAACATATTGCGCAGATATCCGTTGAGACCCACCGCGTTGCCGATCTCGAACATAATCTCGAAGAATGTGCAACGATCGACCTCGTCGTCCTTCCACTCTTCCAACGTCGCACCGAGCTGGTAGCATATCTCGGCCGCAGCCAATCGATTTTGCCGGCGCTTGATGTAGCCATAGTCCTTAAATTCTGTGTCGTTGCTCGTTTCAGTCATCGTCATGCTCGTCTCCAGTGTTGCGCCGCTGGAATTAGCGACCGCAATTCTCTGGCAAATTTCGAGACAGCCTCAAAGCAATAACGGACACACGGTAAATCGTGACGCTGTCGTGCGCCCAAAGGCGTATCAGCTATCCGGTACATGCCGTTGCCGAGACACATAAAATCCAGTCATCCACAGCCGCGCCAGCTTGCATCTAGAGGCACATGCAGCGGCCCGATCGCTGTATGCGTTCGCTACATGGCTCCTAGTATTTTCTGCGTTCGCGACGACCTTGGGTCGAGCACCCGCGTAGCAGCAGTGCGGCCCGCATCGAGCATGACGCTAAATATGTTTTGAGATTAGATCGAGATGTGCTTCGGAGTGCAGCAGCGCGCCTGCATCAACCATGTTCTCGAAACTGATTTGAGGCTGCGAGAAGATCGGGCATCCCTAGAGAAGAGAGCACCTCGGCCAGAGCTGCTCCCAGCTTGAAGGTTTCGACATGACTACACTTGAGAGCGTCGAAGAGGCGCCGACGACGCATGCGTCACCAGACTTTGACCAAGCGATCGATTTCCTTCGAAAGATGCGCCCCGCTGGGTTTTGGGTCCTGACTGCGATCGAGAAGGAGGGAAAGAAAACAAAGTACATTGAGACGCGGACGTTTCGCCCGGAGGAATGGGCGACGTGCGTGGACTGGTTGGGTCACCACCATGACTGCAGGCGCCATCTTTACTGGACCGTCAACCCGACGATGCGCGAGCTTGGCGGGAGGGGCGTAAAGGCAGGCCGCGCTCACATCCAGGAGATGGCCTTCCTCCACGTGGACATTGACCCCCGTGCAGGTGAAGACGTTGCATCGGAGCAAGAGCGCATCGCGGCGCTGTTCACCACGCTGCCGCAGGGTTTGCCACCGCCCACAGTCATAGTGTTCTCGGGCGGGGGATATCAAGCCTTTTGGCGCTTAACGACGCCTGTTCCGATCGAAGGTGAGGCCGAGGCCTACGAAGAGGCCAAGCGTTACAACCAACAGCTGGAATATCTGTTCGGCGGCGACAATTGTCACAATGTGGACCGCATCATGCGGTTGCCGGGCACAATCAACTGGAAAGCAACCAATGGACGCCAGCCAACTCGGGCTGAATTGGTCGCATGGAATGAGGTCTCTTATCCAGTCGAGCGCTTTACGATGATGCCGCCGCTGCGGGGCGAGAAGCCCAAAGCGGCTCCGCCAGATGAAGTTAGGCGGACGGAGGATTTGTCCGAGCTCAGGCGCGAATACGGAGTCATGAACGACGTACTGGTGGCCATTAATTATGGTCACGACCCGGAGAACAAGGAGCGTTTTCCGAGCCGCTCAGAATGGTTGTTCTACGTGACGTGCAACCTTAAACGCTGCAAGGTGCCGGATGGCGTTATCCTGGGCATCATCACGGACGAGGCGTATGGCATCTCCGAAAGCGTGTTGGAGCAATCCAACCCCGAGCGGTATGCTCTACGGCAAATCGAGCGAGCAACCCAGGCAACCCGCGAGTTTATACTCGGTAAGAATAAAACGCCGATTGCCAATCACCCCGACAACGTCCGGATCGCGCTGGAGCAATTGGGCGTTACGGTTAAGCACGACATTTTCCAAGATCGGTCCCTGATCGAGGGCCTCGACGGCGAGGGCCCGTACCTCGACGACCATGCGGTGCGTCGGCTTCGTATGCTGATCGGCGAACGCTGCGGGTTCCTGCCAGAGAAGGAGCTGTTCTTCGACGTGGTGGTCGATCTTGCTCGTCAGAACAAGGTGCATCCAGTTCGCGAGTATCTCGACGAACTTCGGTGGGACGGCATTGAGCGGATCGATCGTTGGCTACAGACCTATGCTGGTGCCGAGGACAACGAGTTCAACCGCGTCGTCGGCGCGCTATGGCTTCAGGCGGCTGTGCGCCGCATTCGTCGCCCAGGCTGCAAATTTGACGAGATGCCGGTGCTGGAGGCTGGGCAAGGAGAGGGCAAATCTACCGCGCTGCGCATCCTTGCGGTGAAGGACGAATGGTTCCTCGATGACTTTCCGCTGGGCCTCGACGGAAAACGAGTGATCGAAGCCACGCAGGGAAAGTGGATCATCGAGGCTGCCGAGCTTCACGGCATGAGTACAGCAAAAGTCGAGCAATTGAAGTCATCGCTCTCAAGGCAAGAAGACCAAGGGCGTTTGTCGTACGCCAAGCTGACGACCATTGTCGCACGCCAATTTGTCGTGGCTGGCACCACCAATAGCTCGCAGTATCTCACCGATCCCACCGGTAATCGACGGTTCTGGCCGGTGACGGTGCAGAAGTTCAAGCTGGACGACTTACGTCGCGACCGAGACCAGCTATGGGCAGAGGCCGCAGTACGCGAAGCGAGAGGGGAGAGTATTCACCTGCCTCCCCCGCTATGGCCGAAAGCAGCTGTGGTGCAAAAGATCCGGGTTGAGGTGCATCCGTTTGTCCATATTTTCGAGGCCGAGCTGTCGCAGTTTCCGACTGGAAAATTTCCGTGTGCGCATGCCTTCACCATCTTGGGCCTTGGCCCTGCTCAGATGACGCAAGCCAACCAAGCGCACATCGGCGCCAGCCTTCGCTCCTTGGGCTGGGAGCGCAGACGGCTGCGCGTCCGCAAAGCGAACACATGGTGCTACGTGAAGGGTAAAAACCCGAGGCTAATCGAGGTCTATCGGGCCGTGGACGGCACGGGCTTAAGCATGTCCTACGAAGACCCGGACAAACGTTACGTCGACGACGACAAGCCCGAGGAGCCGTTCTGATGAAGAAGCGAAAGTACGAACCGTCGTTCGATGAACGAAACGGCATGAACAGTCCTGCGCTGTTTCAGATCGGGCTGGAGAAGCTGCCCTATGTGATGGTGCAGATTTCAGAGCGTGGTTGGGTCCTACTAAACAGGGACTACCTTGTGCTACCGGAGGCAAAGTGGCGGCTGGAAGAGGTGCCCTCGTCGGCGACGGTGCAGGTGTTTGAGCAGGACCCTCGCACATTTGTGGGCGTATGGACCGAGATGAACGATCGCCACCTGTTCTTCTACGATACGCAGTTTGACGAGTCGGCGGACTACCTTGAGCGGCTGCAGCGCTTTCATGCGTATCAGTTGGGATGTGTCGGCCGATCCTGATTGCGGGCCGCCGCCGGGACAGGCATACAGAGCCCACCTTTAGCTGGTGAGCTTTTGCTTCGACCCCTGCAGGACCTGGCCGGTCTTAACTGCAGGGGTTTTTCTTTGGGACGAGCGCTCTCCCGCTCCTCCGTGGCCGCTCCTCCAGCGCTGCGTGGCTAAACTCTAGTAACGGTTGGAGTTTCGTCGATCGCTCCTGCCGCTCCACGGTGGCCAAGCTCGCCGCTACTCTTCTCTAGGATTGTCTCTCTTTTCTTCTTTTCTCTATTTTAGGGAGGAGAGAGGAGGAGCGGAAGAAAAGAGCATGCAGTTGTGGGGCTTAAGCGCTCCGCCTGGGCAGAGCGACGGGAGGAACAGGCCGAGAGCAGCCCGCGACCGGGCGCGTGAACGCAGGGCGCTCGCCACGCGTCGTCAGCCATCACGGCCCTAAAAAGACGGCAAGTGCAAAAGTACGAACCCGCTTTATAATGCGCCGCTTCCCTGCCGCTTCCTCTGCACCCGCCACGCCACTGCGAGCGCATCGTCTGCTGGGCTCTGTCGGATCGGAGCTTTCCCTTAGGTAGACCGCACCGGTCCTACAGCCCCATTCGCACCGTATCCGTTATTGAGACGAATGCTTCGGCTCCCGCGCTATCTGCTCGGGCATGGGACGACCACCGAAGATCGAGCGCAGCAAGAACGCAAAGCAGGAGCCGGACGCCCCGACGCCTGCGCAGAGCGCGCTTGCCTCGCTGCTGGCGAGCGGCACCGAGCTTGTTACGCGCGAGGAGAGCGGTGGCCCCATGCCTCGCGCTACCCTCACTCCGGAGGGCCTGCGAGCGCTCGCTGCGATGGCAGCGGAGGGCCAAGACCAGTACAGCATCGCTGCTGCCCTGGGCATGAACCGGTCCACTCTCCAGGCCCTTATCAAGCGCGACGAGCAGGCCGAGGAGGCTATGAACCTCGGCAAGGCTCTTCTGGCCGACGAGCTCTCGCACCTGCTCCTACGCGCCGCCCGCCGGGGCAACATCGTGGCCGCGATCTACCTCACCAAGGCTCGCCTCGGCTGGGTGGAAGGCATTGCCCCCGAGACCCGGCCGAACATCGTCATCAACCTGCCCGACGCGGCCACTCCCGAGGCATACCTGAAGGCCATCAAGGTCATCGAGCCTTCGGAGGGGCAGCCGTGAGCACCGAGCAGCCCGAGCCCCAGATCGACCTGGGCGAATTCGACACCATGCAGGTCACGGCCGATGCCGACGGCAAGCCCGTCCTCGCTCGCCGTATCAAGCGCCATCCCACTCACACTGGCGGCCTCAACGTCGACGGCACTCCAACACGCGCGAGGCGCTACCCTTGATCAGCCCCACGCCATATCAAGCCACCGTCCTATCGGTGCCCGAGAATTGGAACCTGCTGATGGCAGGTGGCCGTGGCGGCGGTAAGTCCACCGGCGCGCTGCTGTTGGTCCTTCGGCATGTCGAGAAGTACGGCGAGAAGGCTCGCCCGCTGATCGTACGCGAAACTCACAAGGCGATCACCGAGCTGGAAGAACAGCTCGATAGCCTCCTCTCGGTTGCATACGGCAAAGGCGTCCGGCACAATCGAGCAGAGCACACCTTCCGCCTTCCGAACGGCGCCATCATCGAGTGCGGCCAGCTCGACGGCCCCAACGCATATAAGAAGTATCAAGGCCGGTCGTTCACGCTGCTGATCGTCGACGAGTTCGGTCTGTTGGCCGACCGCCGCTGGGTGGACCTGCTGAAGTCCAACCTGCGCGGCGCCGAGGGCATCCCGCTTCGGGAGGTCCGCACCGCGAACCCCGGTGGGCCTCTGCATGCCCTCATCCATCAGAACTTCATCGCACGGCAGCTCGCGTGGCATCCCTATGAGCTGGATGGCGAGACCTGGGTCAATTGCCCATCGACGCTGATCGACAATCCGCACCTCGACCACGAAGACTACAAGCGTCGCCTTCGAGCGGCTTGCGGTAACGACGAAGAGCTGTTCCGGGCTTGGATCAATGGCGATTGGAATATCGCAAGGGGCGCGTTCTTCGGCGGCACCTTGGACGAGAAGGTCCACATGTTGCCGGTGGCTTGGCCGTACCCAATCACCAAGGAGTGGCGCTCGTACCTCGCGATGGACTGGGGCAGCTCGGCTCCGTCCGTCACCTACATCTGCGTCAAGGCACCGGGCGATATTGGGCCGTTCCCGCGCAATAGCCTGATCCTTGTTGATGAGCTGGCTACCGTCGAGCCGAATGACCCCAATGAAGGTCTTCGCTGGCCCCCAAGCAAGCTTGCAGAGGCCATCATCGAGATGTGCGGACGCTGGGGTGCCAACACCTATGGCGTCGGCGACGACGCGGCCGGTTTGCAAGACACGCTATTAGAGGTCCTTCGCGAGCACGGTGTGGACCTATTGCGTCCGCAGAAGCAACGCGTGGCGGGCTGGGCTGCGATGCGTCAGCTCCTCCACAATGCAAAGGAGCGCAACGGACTGCCCGGCATGTGGATCACCGCGCGGTGCAAGTACTTCTGGCAGACTGTGCCGTTTATCCAGCGCGACCCATCCCGGCCCGAGGACGTCCTCACCACTGGCCCAGACCATGCGGCCGATGCGGCGCGATACGCGGTCATGGAGCAGCAGATGACCTCTGGTCAGATCAACACGCCCCGCAATCCTCACCGTCACATCGACCCGCGCTCCTACCTCCCAGATCACTATCCCACCAACCCGAGACCGGCTTCTGAGTACGGTTTCCATAGCCGCTAACAAGGAGACAACTATGTCAGACCGCACGACCATCCGCACGGATGTCCCCATCTCGTTGCACCCAGATGCCCTGTCAAATCTGACGGATACGCTGAACCAGCAAAACACCCCCGGTGCGCAGGTTTGGGCTGCCTCCCGTGACGCGCTGGAAGTCTGTTATCAAGGCTACGCCCTTTTGAACGACACCGAGAGTGCGCTCAAGGAGGCCAATCCGCAGACCCGGCTCGTCAACGGCAGACCGACAATCGTGGTGGAGAACACCAAGGAGTTTGCCGCTGCTACGGAAGCCGCATGGAAGCGGATAGCGCCTGTGATCGATGGCAAGGTGAAGCAGCTACGAGGCTGCATGACGTTGTTGTGCGCATTCCAGGGATGGTGATCAGGTGTTCCAGGCGATGGTGATCACGGATTCCAGCGATCGTGATCAGATGCGGAGGCGAACACGACTGACGGGTTTATGTGTGCTGGAAATGGTCTCCTGGTCAAGGCTGGCGGGTTGGTTCGGAGATCGTTCCGGCGGTCCATGGGAGGGCCCCGTGCGCGGCGCGGAGTGCCCCCATGAGCGACGGAGCGACGCGCGCGGGAGGGGCCTGTGGGCCGGCGGGGCGATCGTGCGCGAGGTGCTCACGGTTTTTTCTTTTCGCCAGCCTGACGCCGTAGACTGTCGCCTTTGAGCTCGAGGCGGTGCGCATTGTGAATGATGCGGTCCAATATCGCATCGCCAAGGGTGGGATCGGCAATGACGTCGTGCCATTGCGACACGGGGACCTGACTTGTGATCAACAAGGATCCCTTGTCGTAGCGATCATCGACAATCTCGAGCAGATCGCGGCGCTGGTCGGCGGTGAGCGGTTCGGGTCCCCAGTCGTCAAGGATGAGGAGATTGACGCGCTCGAGCGCGGCGATCAGGCGCGCCAGACGGCCTTCGCCGCGCGCCTGGGCGAGATCGGCGAACAGGCGGGATGTTCGCTTGTAGAGGACGGAGAAGCCGTCGCGGCAGGCCTTGTTGCCGAGCGCACAGGCAAGCCAGGACTTGCCGGTGCCGGTTGGGCCGACGATGACCAGGTGGTTGGCCTCACGGATCCATTGGCAGGTGGCGAGGGTTTGGAAGAGCGAACGGTCAAGGCCGCGAGCGGTGCGATAGTCGACGTTCTCAATGGCGGCGGCTTGCCGGAGCTTGGCACTGGTCAAGCGGCGCGTGAGGCGGCGGTTGTCGCGGGCGGTGACCTCGCGATCGACGAGGAGGCCGAGCCAATCGGCGTGCGGCATCTCGGCCGCCTCGGGGTTGTTCTGCAGTTCAGTGAGGGTATCGGCCATGGCGGCGAGGCCGAGGGCGCGCAAGCGATCGACGGTGGGGTGAATAAGCATGCTGATCTCTCCTGATCAATTGTAGTAGCTGCGGCCACGGATGTTGGCGTGGAAGAGGATGGGCGCCTCCTCGGCGGGAGGCGCGGTTCTGTCGGTGCCGTTCTTGAGGATGGCGGCGACCGTTTTGTACGAGCGGGCGTTGAGCAGCAGGGCCCGGGCGCAGGCGGCGTCGACGCGTTCCTGGCCGTAGCGCTTGACCAGCCCGAGAATGCCGATCGCGGAGCGGAAGCCCTGTTCCGGATGCGGCCGCGACCGCAGGATGACGTCGATCAGGGTGTCGGCGTCGGGGCCGACCTTGGCGGCTTCGGAACGAATACGCTCATGGGTCCAGTCACGATAGCGGCGATGCGAACTCGGCATATGCTCGGCAATCGTGGTCGGGCGATGCGGCAAGGTGCTGCGCAGATGCGAGGCCACGCGCTTGCCACGGAGGAAGATCTCGACGGTCTTTTGGGTGATGCGAGCCTCGACCTCCTGATGCAAGAGGTTGTGAGGGACGCTGTAGTAATGCTTGGCGATCTCGACGTGATAATCGAGGTTGACCCGGCAGCGCTTCCACTCGGCATACTCGTACGGTTCATCCGGCAAGGGGGTGAGCGCCTGATGATCGAACTCTTCGAACAGATCGCGCCGACTTCGCCCCCAGCTCCGGAGAGGTCGATCGTTCAGCTCGACAAGGAGGCTGTGGATCGCCTCGTTGAGGGCGGCGAGCGAGAAGAAGCGGCGGTTGCGCAGACGCGCCAGAATCCATCGCCCGACGATTTGGACCCCGACCTCGACCTTGGCTTTGTCGCGCGGCCGATACGGCCGCGCCGGGACGATGGCGGTGCGGTAATGGCGGGCGAGATCGGCATAGGTCCGGTTGACCATCGGCTCGTGAAAGCAGGCCCGGGTGATGCCGGCCTTCAAATTGTCGCTCACCGTCTGCCGGGCCACACCGCCGAAAAAGGCAAAGGCCCGCACGTGCGAGGCGATCCAGTCCGGCAGGCTCTGGGTGAGGCTGGCCTCGGCGTAGGTGTAGTTCGAGGCGCCGAGCACGGCGACGAAGATCTGCGCGCTGCGCACCTCACCGGTGAGCCCGTCAACTACCTCCATGGTGTGGCCGGAATAGTCGACGAACAGCTTCTCGCCGGCGACATGGACCTGGCGCAGGGTCGGCTTGAGGCGGCCGGCCCATTCCTTATAGCGTTCGCAGAACCACGCATAGCTGAAGCTGTCGGAGTTTGCGTCGCAATACTCCTCCCACAACAGCATCAGCGTGACGTTCGGGCGCCGCAGCTCGCGATGCACGAGCGCCCAGTCCGGATGCGGACGCTCGTCGCTGGGCCGATCGGAAGGCGGCGGAAACAGGCGGTTCTCGAGCTGGACGTCGTCATCGAGCTCCGTTGGCAACGGCCAGGTCAGACCGGCGCGGCGGGCTCGGTTGACGTACTTACTGACCGTGCCCTGGGCCAGACCGAGGCTGCGGGCAACGGCGCGTTGCGACATGCCGACGCTGTAGTGCAGGCGTAGAACTTCGCGAATGTGGCGCATGGACAGTCTCTCTGTCGGCATCTCGATCCTCTGCGGTTGGGCAAAAGACCGAGCTACCCCGGTTGCAGACTGTCAGCGGTGGGCGCCTCCTGGTTGTCCCCGATCATGATCGCTGGAAATAGCGATCACGATCGGCTGGAAACGGTGATCACGATGCTCTGGAATGGGTGATCACGATGGCCTGGAATCGGTGATCACGATCGGCTGGAACGCGCAGTTGTTGGCGGAGCGCGTCGCCACAGCGCTGGAAGACCCCAAACGGAAGACGCCGGAGGGGCTCTCGCACGCAGGTGAGGTTCGCGCTTACGTGAAGGCGCTACCCGAGGAGAAGCGCAGCGCGTTCATTATGCAGGCCATCAACGAGGGGGACCGAGCGACAGTTGCCAGCGTGCTGCACGCACAGGCCTTCCTGTCTGGGCTTTCAGCGGAAGCACAGAGCACACTCCGCCAGCAGGCTGCTGCAAAGTTTGCTCCGCAGGATTACGCCCAGCATCAGGCGGCTGCCACGGCGCTGGACTACGTGATGGAGGCGGGGACTAAGGTCGGCATTCGCTACGGCGCTTTGACTCGTAGCATGCACCTCTCTCCGGCAGAGAAGGCGGCCGAGAAGCTGAAGGCACTCGCGGGCGGCTAATATGGACCCTCGCGTTGCGAAACTCGACTTCAAGCGCACCGGGCGGCTCTGGATAGCCGCTCGGGTAGGCATGACATTGCCCGAGCTGTTCGCGCTGGGTCTAAGAACGAAGCACATATGCCGGCACCTTCCTGACGGCCGCTTGGCGTTCGATCCGTGCTTGTCGGAACGCGACGTTGTCGAGGCCTACCGGGGATGGCGCCGCATGGGCCGCAGGTTGGCTGCTCTCGCTGGGCATGAGCAACGGCACTCCGCGAAGAGCCTTCGCACCTGCATGTGCTGCCGGAAGGACTTCAAGTCAGAAGGCAGCCACAACCGTGTTTGCCAGCGGTGCAAGGACCGGGGGGCGACGACATACGACCCGTGGTGAGCAACCGTTCCGTCAGCAAGAATAACTGTTCAAACACGGCTGAATTCAAGACGGCAACGAAATAGGTATTAAAATACCGCAGACTTACCCTCTCCCGCGCGGAAGGGGCTTTCGCGCGCGTAGCACATACCATGCCAGTTTCTGCTGGACTCCTCATAAGGATTCGTTAACCTAAATGGAGTCCAAAACTGCAGTCCCTCTTGCAAAGACTTCGGACTCAGACTAGGTTGTGAGTCTGATGAGTACGGTTCGACAGATGTTGCAGACGAAGCACGAAGAGGTGAGGGCGAAACTGTCGCCTCTCTTCGAGAGAGTGACTGAGCTGCGGAAAGGACTGATTGTTACGGAAGGCCAGATCGCCACGCTTCATGCAGAGCTGAAGGAAATCGAGCTCGCGATGCGAGCACTAGACGAGGCACAGAAGAAGGCCGGCAAGCTCACCATCATGCAGGCTGTCATGGAGGTGCTGAAGGACAAGCCGGAAGGCATGACGGCGTTGGAGATACTGGCGGAGATCAACCTGAGGTTCTTCGACGGCACCGTTCAACGGCACAGCCTCTCGCCTCAGCTCTCGAGGCTGAAAGATCGAGATCATAAGATTGAACTACGTGGAGACCGTTGGATCCGATTGCCAGATGAGCCTGGTCTCTTCACGTCAAAAAGTTAAGGCCCCGGATGGTCCGGGGCCTCCACCTGGTAGGGTGCACATTACGGCGGTGTAGTCGCCGGCAAGAAGATCGAGGACGACTATGACGTTCTATCCGTGTCTCGGCGGGCACTTTGGGGTGGCGGCCCCTTTGTACATTCCGAGGCTCATAATAGCCTGACACTCGACCAAGGGGCGCGAAAGCGCCCCCTTGGTCTGCGATAGATATTTGGATGAGCAACTATGTCAAGCGCGTTTCTGGATTCCGGCATTGATTCCAGAGCGACGACTTAAGAGTCTCTGCGCGCTGGCTCCCACGAACACGTCACGATCCTCAACTGCCTTGGCCTAAAGGTCAAAGCTTCCTCGAAGGCAATATGTCAGCTCCCAAGGTCTTCATTTCGTATTCTCACGACACACCCGAACACAAAGACTGGGTGCGACGCCTAGCAATTCATCTTCGAGAGCGGGGCATCGACGCCGTTCTAGATCAGTGGGATCTGTCCCCTGGTCAGGACCTCGCCACGTTCATGGCCGGAGGCATTCGCAGCGCTGACAGGGTCTTGTTGATTTGCACGGATCAGTACGTTGCAAAAGCTGACGCAGGTAGCGGCGGTGTCGGCTACGAACGACTCATTGTTACAGCGGAGGTCGTTGGGTCAATCGACACAGTGAAATTCATTCCGGTTGTCCGGAACAATTCCGGAGCTTCTAAGGTCCCCCATTTCCTTGGGCCGCGCGTGTACGTCGATTTCGCGGACGACAAAGCATACGACGCAAAGCTGGAAGAGCTCGCTAGAGAAATTTGGGGCGCACCGGCGCTGATCAAGCCATCTCTCGGAGAGAATCCTTTTAAGGGAGCAGTTGTCGAAGCTTCTGAGCCTGTACGCGTAGTTGGCCCAAGTGGAGCGACCGCGTCCGGAGTTCCCATCTTGAGCGACGAATGGTTTCAAGCGCAGGAAGCGACTGCTTCGACTGGCCTCGCCCGCCTTAAGAACGACTTACGAGGAGCGATGGAACTGCGTTTCGCCCTTCATGGTGGGTTGAACAAAACGCAAATCGAGCTGCTCAACGCGGTCCGCGTATCTGAGATCAAGACCTTTGGTTGGCCAATCGGAGTTCTCTTGGAGAACCGACCAGAATACAGGCCACGTCCTTTCGGCGATGGCATCAGAGCCGAAATCGCGATCGATGACGGGCGCATGTCGTATGATTATTGGGCGGTGCGCAAAAGCGGCGACTTCTATTTGCTACAGAGCTTTTTTGAAGACAGCAGGGAACGAGGATTCCTGTTCTTCAACACGCGAATTGTCCGCGTGACAGAGGCGCTCATGTTCGCCAGTCGGCTTTACGCTGAGTTGGGCGCGACAGCTGATGCGAAGATCAGCGTTCGGGTTACGCATACAGGACTATCCGGCCGCACATTGAAACCTGCGTCTGCAAATCGCCTGATGCACAGCGAGCCTAGAGCACATGCGCCGACGTCTGAAACGGAGACCGTCATCGCTCTCGGAGACATTCTCCCCAATTTGGTCGATGAGGTGCAGCGCATCTGCGCCCCCATGTTCATGTTGTTTGACTTTCAGGAGTTCAGCCCGGAGATCTATGAAGACATCGTGCGCCGGTTCGAGAAGGGTGAGGCGAGCTAACCGTTAGCGCACGGAGATTGCCGCTTCCCGGGCGCTTCCCCGAAAAACGGTGTCAAAGTGACCTTCGCGTAACCGATTGTTTTCGTGAAATGAAATGGTGGGCGCACAAGGGATCGAACCTTGGACCTCTCCCGTGTGAAGGGAACGCTCTCCCGCTGAGCTATGCGCCCGGGACCATCATGCAGGCGGCCGGACTTTCGGCCGGCCGACGCATCGGAGCCCGCGATTTAGAAGTGCGGGCTCGAGGTGTCAAGTTTCCAGGCGCCATGGACCCCGAAAACCTTGCCTCGGCCAGAGAAACCGGCCTTTTCGGCCGCTTACGCGCCTTGCTGGCGGGCGCGGGAGGCGTGGGCCTGCAGCGCGCGGATGCGTTCGGCCAGCGTGCCGCCGCCCTCGGGCAGGGTCGGTGCGGCCGCGCCGCTGGTCGCGGCGTCGTTGGCCGGGCGCGGTGCCGGCTTCGGCGGCTGGCCGGCTTCGGCCGCGAGCAGCGCCTCGATCGGCGAGTTCGGGCCTTCGAGCTGCATCGCGAGCTTCGCCACTTCGGCGGCGATGTCGTTGATGCGTTCGCGCAGCAGCGCGTTCTCCATCCGCTCGGTCGCCCAGGAGCTTTCCGCCTGCTGCTGGATCGCGTTGATGTCGCGCTGGAGTTTTGCGCGCTCGTCGCGCGCGGAGCGGAGCTGCTCCTCCAGCGCGGTCTTTTCCGCGCGCAGCATCTCGAACGCGGCCGATGATTTGCCGCCGCTCAAGGCCGCGATCTCGACGCGCAACTCCTTGACGGTACGCTCGGAGGTCTCATTGGCCTGGCGGAGCTGGTTGTTCTCGTAGTCGCGCTCGGCGAGCAGCTTGCCCTGGGTTGCGAGGCGGCCCTCGAGGTCGGCGACGCGCGCCGACAGCATCTCGGCTTCCTTGACCTGCACGATCAGCTGGCGATCGAGCTCGGTGACGCGCTGGCTCAGGTTCTCGACGCGGCCGCGGGCATCGCCGAGCTCACGCGAGGCGGTCTCGGATTCGGTGCGCTCCTGCGCGAGGCGCGCTTGCGTAGCGGCGAATTCCTTCTCGGCATCGCCGACGCGGTTCTTCAGCTCCTCGATCTGCGCCCGCACCGTGACCAGCTCGACCTGGCGGCTCTCCGCCATCATCGAGCGGTCGGACAGTTCGGAATTGATCTTGGCGAGCTCGTGCCGCTTGTCGGTCAGCGCATTCTCGGCAGCGCGCAAGCTTTCGGTCTTGGCGGCGAACTCCTCCTCGGTGGCGCGGAGCTGCTCCTTCATCGCCTTCTCGCGCGCTTCGAGTGCGAAGATCGTGGCGTTCTTCTCGCCCAGCTCGATCTTCATGCGGTTGATGGCATCGCTCTTCTTGCCAAGCTCGGCGAGCTGGCTCGTGGTCTTGTTCTTGAGCTGCTCGACGCTCATCTCGAGCCGTCGCGCCGACATGGCAAATTCGGCGCGGAGCTGGTCCTTGTCGGCCTGGATCTCGGCCATCGACAGCGGGGTGGCCGCCTCGAGCCGGCGCGTGGTCAGGCGCACCGCGCGGTTATGCACCAGCGGCACGATGGCAAGCCCGCACAACATCGCCAGCAGGAAACCGATCGCCAGGTACATGATCGGTTCGACCATGGGCCAGAACTCCGAAGCTTAAGGAAAAACACCAACGACAATGCATGCGGCGCCAGCAAAAAGCCAGCCCCGGCGCTGTCGTTAACCTTGATCCCTCACAGGATGGGGAGGAGTCCTAGAACGGGTTCCAGGTCGCGCGCGGCGTGTATTTGAGGTAGCCGATATTGGCGCCCAGCCGCAGGCCGAGGCCCGAACGGATCGGCACCAGCACGATGTTGTTGGCCGTGAGCGCCGTCATGCCGAAGCCGCCGATGATATAGGCCGAGCCGTCGATCCCGGCGAAGCGCTGGTAGATCGCATTGGTGGCGGGCAGGTTGTAGACCAGCGTCATGGTGCGCGCGCCGTCGCCGCCCCAGTCGAAGCCGAGCGAGGGACCCTGCCAATAGACGCGGAGGTCGCCGGCGTTCTTGGTGTAGAGCGTGCCTTCGCCGTAGCGCAGGCCGGCGACGAAAGCGCCGGAGCCTTCCTCACCCAGGATGTAGCCGTTCGGCAGGCCCCATTGGCTGACCGCCTTCTCGATGATCGAGGCGAGCCCGCGCGAGACGTTGCCGAAGAAGCGATGGCCGGCCGTCACGAGCTCGTCCGGCCCAAAGGTGTTGGGCGTCGGGGTACGCTGCGGCGGCGGCAGATTGGGCGCCGGGGCCTGCTGGGCCGAGGCCGGCGCGAGCCAGCCGACCATCGCGGCAAGCGCGAGCGCAGCAAGGCGTGATGCGAAAGTCATAAAAGAACCCCTGGTATCGAATCCGTCGCTTCCTTAACCTGACGCCAATAGGCACGGCCCTAGGTTGCGCCGGATGTCCCCTCGACTCGGATGTTATCCGCAGCAACTATGACGGCACAACGGCAGGAAGATAGCCCTTTGCGCCCCGGAATTGCCTTGATCGGCCGTCTCCTCGGCCTGCTGGTGGGCATTTGGATCGCCTGCCCGGGATTGCCGGTCCGGGCTGCCACCACCGAGCGGATCGTCGTCAACCGGTTCAGCGGCGTCGCCATCGAGGGTTTCGACCCCGTCGGCTATTTCGTTGATGGCGCCGCCGAGCAGGGCACGGCCGAGTTCGAGGCCAACCTCTGGGGCGCAGTCTGGCGCTTCCGGAACGAGGGCAACCGGGCCTCCTTCCTGACCCATCCCGAGGTCTACGGTCCGCAGTTCGGCGGCTATGACCCCGCCGATATCGCCCGCGGCGTCACCATTGCCGGCAACCCCCGCTTCTTCGCAGTCGTCGCGCAGCGGCTATATTTGTTCAGCCGGGAAGCCAATCGCGATGCCTTCGCCGCCGATCCGGAACGCTTTCTCTATGAGGTCGGCAAGCGCTGGCCGGCGCTTCAGGAGCAGCTCAGTCAATAGCGAGCTACCGCCTGCGGGTCGCCCCAGGCGATGAACTCCCGGATGATGAAGCCGGTGTCGCTTCGCTGGCCGAAGCCGAGCTCTCCGCCCTTGCCATCGGTCACCCTGCCGCCCGCTGCGGTCACGACCGCGCAGCCGGCCCCGACGTCCCATTCCGAGGTCGGCCCGAACCGGGGATAAATGTCGGCGCTGCCCTCCGCAATCCGGCCGAATTTTACGGCCGAGCCACAGGTCTTTCTCAGCGCGTTGGGCCTGTTGTCGATGAACGCTTCGCTTTTGGGATCGCCATGCGACCGGCTCACCGCTGCGACCCACGGCGCGCCCGGCGCCGGCAGCTTGCGGGTGTGGATCGGCTCGGCGGCGCCGATGCTCGCGCCGTCGAATCTCACGCGCTCGGCGCCGCGGCCGACGATGCCGCGCCAGAGCAGCCCGAGCGCGGGTGCGCTGACGATGCCGAGCAAGGGAACACCCCGGGTCACCAGCGCGAGATTGACAGTGAACTCATCGCGGCCGGCGACGAACTCCTTGGTGCCGTCGAGCGGATCGATCAGGAAGAAACTGCCCTGGAACGGCGGCGCGGCGAGCTGGGTCCGCTCTTCCGAGAGCGTCGGGACGTCGCCTGCAAGCTGGGCCAGGCCCTCGGCGATGATGCGGTCGGCAGCAAGGTCGGCTTCAGTCACCGGCGAGCCGTCCTGCTTGCCGTCGACCCGCATCGCCGCGCGGTTCACGGCGAGGATCGCTTCGCCCGCCTTCACCACTAGCGCGGTGAGCGGCTCCATCAATCCGGACGCGGCCTCGGCCTCGATGATCCTCACCTGCATGCCTCATTCATCGGCAAGTCTTGCCTTCTCAGTTGATTCGCCCGCCCTGTTATGGCCGCTTCGAACCTATCGCAAGCTAGCTGCCACAGGCTGGCGAATGTTAGAACCCGCAGCATCCGTCAAGCATGCGTGATTCGCGGCGCCTGGCGCCGTGCAATTGCAGGAACCCTCCAGGACCCATTATATGTCTGACGCCTCGTCGCCCGCGACCGCTACTGCTCCCGATATGCTCGAACTCGCCGCGCTGCTGTGCTCGCGGGTCTGTCACGATCTCATCAGCCCCGTCGGCGCCATCGTCAACGGGCTCGAAGTGCTCGACGACGATCCCAAGCCGGAGGACCGCGAGTTCGCGCTCGACCTGATTCGCAAGAGCGCCAAGACCGCCTCCGCCCGGCTCCAGTTCTGCCGTCTCGCCTTCGGTGCCGCCGGCTCTTCCGGCGCCCAGATCGACCTCGGCGATGCCCAGACCATGGCGAAGGGCCACATCGAGGACGGCAAGTGCTCGATCACGTGGAATCTGCCGCGGCTCCTGCTGCCGAAGAATCGCGTCAAGCTGCTGCTCAACATGCTGGTCGTGGCCCAGCACACCATCCCGCGCGGCGGCCTGCTGACGGTCGATCCGATCGGCGAGGGCGAGACGATGAGCTTCCGCATCACGGCGACCGGACACAATGCGCGCCTGCCGCAGAACATCTCGGACCTCCTGAGCGGCGAGCGGGGACCTGCCGCCGATGCGCACGCGATCCAGCCTTATTATACACGGCTGCTCGCGCAGGCCTGCGGCCTCACCGTGACGCTCAAGCCGGAGGGCGAAGCGATCATCGTTACCGCTTCGTAAACGCGCAACTCGCGCTCAGAGATTAATCGGATCTTTACGAGGCGCTTCGGCTTGTCCGGAGCGCCTTATCTCTTTGTTGGTTCCGTTCTTTTCCACATACTCAACCAATATTAAACGCTTTGCGGTGAAGCTGGCCCCATTCGGAAAATGGCGCATCACGTCTCGTACGCGCCCTCCTGTATGAAGGCCTGTTTTCATGGATGATCTGTTGCGGGAGTTTTTGACGGAGACCAGCGAGAGCCTGGACACCGTCGACAATCAGCTGGTGAAGTTCGAGCAGGAGCCGAACAACGCCAAGATCCTGGATAACATCTTCCGCCTGGTCCACACCATCAAGGGCACGTGCGGCTTCCTCGGCCTGCCCAGGCTCGAAGCGCTGGCGCATGCCGGCGAGACCTTGATGGGCAAATTCCGCGACGGCATGCCGGTGACCGCCGAAGCGGTGACGGTGATCCTGTCCTCGATCGACCGCATCAAGGAGATTCTGGCCGGCCTCGAGGCGACCGAAGCCGAGCCGGAGGGTACCGACCGCGACCTCATCGACAAGCTGGAAGCGATGGTCGAGCAGGGCATGGCGGCCATGTCAGGCTCGGCGCAGCCGATGCCGGCCGCCGCGGCCGCTCCCGTCGTCGAGGCGCCGCCGCTGGCGCCGGAGGCCCCCATTGCCGCGCCGGCCAAAGCGATGACCACGGGCTCGCTGGTCGAGCAGACCCTGGAGCGCCCCTTGCGTCCCGGCGAGGTCTCGCTCGACGAGCTCGAGCGCGCCTTCCGCGAGACCGCGATTGAAGCCCCGGTCCCCGCGCCCGCCGCGCCGGCGCCGGTCGCCGCGGCCCCTGCCGCGAAGCAAGCTGCAAAGCCCGCCGCCAAGGAGAAGGCCGCGCCGAAGAAGTCGATGGCCGACGAGACCGCGAGCGAGGGCGACCGCGTCGCCAACCAGTCGATCCGCGTCAACGTGGATACGCTGGAGCATCTGATGACCATGGTCTCCGAGCTGGTGCTGACCCGCAACCAGCTGCTGGAGATCTCCCGCCGCAACGAGGACACCGAGTTCAAGGTGCCCTTGCAGCGCCTCTCCAACGTCACCGCCGAGCTGCAGGAGGGCGTCATGAAGACGCGCATGCAGCCGATCGGCAATGCCTGGCAGAAGCTGCCCCGCATCGTCCGCGACCTCTCGAGCGAACTCGGCAAGCAGATCGAGCTGGAGATGCACGGCGCCGACACCGAGCTCGACCGCCAGGTGCTCGATTTGATCAAGGACCCGCTCACCCACATGGTGCGCAACTCCGCCGATCATGGCCTCGAGACCCCCGCCGAGCGCCTGGCGAGCGGTAAGGGCGAGCAGGGCACCATTCGCCTCTCCGCCTATCACGAGGGCGGCCACATCATCATCTGCATCGCCGACAACGGAAGAGGCCTCAACACCGAGAAGATCAAGGCCAAGGCGCTCTCGTCAGGTCTCGTCACCGAGGCTGAGCTGGAGAAGATGTCGGAAGCCCAGATCCACAAGTTCATCTTCGCCCCGGGCTTCTCGACCGCGGCCGCCATCACCTCGGTGTCCGGCCGCGGCGTCGGCATGGACGTGGTGCGCACCAATATCGACCAGATCGGCGGCACCATCGACATCAAGAGCGTGGCGGGCGAAGGCTCCTCCGTCACCATCAAGATCCCGCTGACGCTCGCCATCGTCTCGGCGCTGATCGTCGAGGCCGCCGGCGACCGCTTCGCCATCCCGCAGCTCTCGGTGGTCGAGCTGGTCCGTGCCCGCGCCAACAGCGAGCACCGCATCGAGCGCATCAAGGACACCGCGGTGCTGCGCCTGCGCAACAAGCTGCTGCCGCTGATCCACCTCAAGAAGCTCCTGAAGATCGACGACGGCGCGGCCTCCGATCCCGAGAACGGCTTCATCGTGGTCACGCAAGTCGGCAGCCAGACTTTCGGCATCGTCGTCGACGGCGTGTTCCATACCGAAGAAATCGTCGTGAAGCCGATGTCCACAAAACTCCGTCACATCGACATGTTCTCCGGCAACACCATTCTGGGCGATGGCGCGGTGATCATGATCATCGACCCCAACGGCATTGCCAAAGCGCTCGGCGCCGCCGGCTCCTCGGCCCATGACATGGGCGACGAGAACGGCGCGCACCACATCGGCTCGGGCGAGCAGACCACCTCGCTCCTCGTCTTCCGCGCCGGCTCCTCGCAGCCCAAGGCGGTCCCGCTCGGCCTCGTCACGCGCCTCGAAGAGCTGCCGGCCGACAAGATCGAGTTCAGCAACGGCCGCTACATGGTGCAGTACCGCGAGCAGCTGATGCCGCTGGTGGCCATGGAAGGGGTCACCATTGCGAGCCAGGGTGCCCAGCCGATCCTGGTGTTCGCCGACGACGGCCGCTCCATGGGCCTCGTGGTCGACGAGATCATCGACATCGTCGAGGAGCGCCTCAACATCGAGGTCGGCGGCTCCAGCCCGGGCATTCTCGGCTCGGCCGTGATCAAGGCCCAGGCCACCGAAGTGATCGACGTCGGCCACTTCCTGCCGATGGCGTTCGCCGACTGGTTCACCCGCAAGGAGATGAAGCCGTCGATGCATTCGCAGTCGGTGCTCCTGGTCGACGACTCGGCCTTCTTCCGCAACATGCTGGCGCCGGTGCTCAAAGCGGCCGGCTACCGCGTCCGCACCGCGCCGACCGCGCAGGAGGGCCTGGCGGCGCTGCGCGCCCAGAGCTTCGACGTGATCCTGACCGACATCGAGATGCCGGACATGAACGGGTTCGAGTTTGCGGAAGTTATCCGCTCCGACAACAACCTCGCCGCGACGCCGATCATCGGCCTCTCGGCGCTGGTGTCGCCGGCGGCGATCGAGCGCGGCCGGCAGGCCGGCTTCCACGATTACGTCGCCAAGTTCGACCGCCCCGGTCTGATCGCGGCGCTGAAGGAGCAGACCGCGGGCGCCGCCGGCGCCTCGGAGCTGAGCCGTGCGGCGGCCTAACCAGCGGGATCAGGAGATACGCTTATGAGCAGCAAGACCCAGTCCGGCGGAGGCGCCATGGTCGAATACGTCACCGCGATGATCGGCGGCCAGCTGTTCGGCCTGCCGATCTCCCGGGTCCAGGACGTGTTCATGCCCGAGCGCGTCACCCGCGTGCCGCTGTCCTCGCGCGAGATCGCCGGCGTCCTCAATCTGCGCGGCCGCATCGTCACCGTGGTCGACATGCGCTCGCGTCTCGGCCTGCCCAGGGACGAGGACGGCAAGACCCCGATGGCGGTCGGCGTCGATCTGCGCGGCGAATCCTATGGCCTGCTGATCGACCAGATCGGCGAGGTGCTGCGCCTGCCCGAGGACGGCAAGGAAGAGAACCCCGTCAATCTCGATCCCCGCATGGCCAAGCTCGCCGGCGGTGTCCACCGCCTCGACGGTCAGCTCATGGTCGTGCTCGACGTCGATCGCGTCCTCGAGCTCGCGCCGGAGATGATGGCGGCCTGATACGGCGGCATTGCCGCCGACGGACTTGCAATCGGAAGTGTCCCCGCGAGGGGACAGGAAGCAGAGGTTCACATGCGAACTTGTCTCGTCGTTGATGATTCCAGCGTCATCCGCAAGGTCGCGCGCCGGATCCTGGAGGGCCTCGACTTTCAGATCCTCGAAGCCGAGGACGGCGAGAAGGCGCTGGAGGTCTGCAAGCGCGGACTGCCCGACGCGGTGCTGCTCGACTGGAACATGCCGGTCATGGATGGCTACGAGTTCCTCGGCCATCTCCGCCGCATGCCCGGCGGCGACCAGCCCAAGGTGGTGTTCTGCACCACCGAGAACGACGTCGCGCACATCGCACGTGCGCTGCACGCCGGCGCCAACGAGTACATCATGAAGCCGTTCGACAAGGACATCGTGACGGCGAAGTTCCAGGAAGTGGGACTTATCTGAGCAAACCCCCGGAGGCTGAACGGACCCTTCGGAGATTGTTTTCAACTGAACCGTTTCAGTCTGAGTTGGTGAGTAATGAGTGTTGCGTTCGCAGGTAATTCGACCCCGGGCACGTCGCGCGAAGCCGGGCCGCTGCGGGTGATGATCGTCGACGACTCCGTCGTCATCCGCGGTCTGATCTCGCGCTGGATCGGCGCCGAGCACGACATGGAGGTCGCAGCTTCCTTGCGCACCGGGCTCGAGGCGGTCAACCAGCTCGAACGTATCAACCCCGACGTCGCCGTGCTCGACATCGAAATGCCCGAGCTCGACGGCCTCTCGGCGCTGCCGAGATTGCTGGCGAAGAAGCGCGATCTCGTCATCATCATGGCCTCGACGCTGACCCGCCGCAACGCGGAGATCAGCTTCAAGGCGCTGTCGCTCGGCGCGGCCGACTACATTCCGAAGCCGGAATCGACCCGCGAGGCATCGGCTGCCGACACGTTTCATCACGACCTGATCCAGAAGATCCGCCATCTCGGAGCGCGGCTGCGCCGCAAGCCTGCGGTCGCGAGCCCGCCGCTCGCGCCGGCGAGCCCGGCCCCGGCTGCGCGCGCACCGGCCATCGCTCCCCGGCCTGCCGCGCCTGCTCCGGCCTTGCATGCCCCGTCGTCGGGGGCGCTGTCGACGCGTCCGTTCTCGACCCAGGCACCGAAGGTGCTGCTGATCGGCTCCTCGACCGGCGGTCCGCAGGCGCTCATGGCGCTCGTCGCCGAGCTGGGGCCCGTCATCGATCGCTTCCCGGTGCTGATCACCCAGCACATGCCGCCGACCTTCACCACCATTCTGGCCGAGCATCTGGCGCGTTCGAGCCGCCGCCCGGCGGCCGAGGCGGTTGACGGCGAGCCGGTGAAGCCGGGACGCATCTACCTCGCGCCAGGCGGCAAGCACATGCGCCTCGCGCGTAGCGGCGTAGACACGGTGATCGCGCTCGACGACGGCCCCGCCGTCAACTTCTGCAAGCCCGCGGTCGATCCGCTCTTCACTTCCGCCGTCGACGTCTGGCACGGCGCCATCCTCTCGGTGATCCTGACGGGCATGGGCTCGGACGGCATGCGCGGCGGCAAGGACATCGTTGCGGCCGGCGGCAGCGTGATCGCGCAGGACGAAGCCTCCAGCGTGGTCTGGGGCATGCCGGGTGCGGCGGCCAACGCCGGCATCTGCGCGGCGATCCTGCCGCTCAACCAGATCGGCGCCAAGGTCAACCGCCTGTTCGCGGGAGACCGCGCGTGACCCCGACGGACTACGATTATCTGCGCAAGTTCCTGAAGGAGCGCTCGGGTCTCGATCTGTCGCCCGACAAGCAATATCTGGTCGAGAGCCGGCTGCTGCCGCTCGCGCGCAAGGCAAGTCTGTCAGGCATCCCCGATCTCGTGCTGAAGATCAGGAACGGCGACGGCCGGCTTGCGACCGATGTGGTCGAAGCCATGACCACCAACGAGACCTTCTTCTACCGCGACAAGATCCCGTTCGATCATCTGCGCGAAACGATTTTGCCGGGCCTGATCCAGGCGCGCGCGGCGCGCAAGAGCTTGCGCATCTGGTCGGCGGCCTCGTCGACGGGGCAGGAGCCCTATTCGATCGCGATGTGCGTGAAGGAGATGGGCGCGGCCCTCGCCGGCTGGCGCATCGAGATCGTCGCCACCGATCTGTCGCAGGAGGTGCTGGAGAAATCCAGGGCTGGCGTCTACAGCCAGTTCGAGGTGCAGCGCGGCCTGCCGATCCAGCACCTGATGAAATACTTCACGCAAGTCGGCGAGCTCTGGCAGCTCAACGCCGACATTCGCGCCATGGTGCAGTTCCGTCAGCTCAATCTGCTGCAGGACTTGTCCCATCTCGGAACGTTCGACGTGATCTTCTGCCGCAACGTGCTGATCTATTTCGATCAGGACACCAAGGCGGTGATATTCGAGCGCATGGCAAAGGTGATGGAGGCCGACGGCACGCTGCTGCTCGGGGCTGCCGAATCCGTCGTCGGCATCACTGACGTGTTCCGTCCCATCACCGAACGACGCGGCCTGTATCAGCTCAACCCGGCACGCTCCGGCCGGGCGATGGGCGGGCTGATGCCGCAGCCGCTGAAGGTTGCCGCGGCGAGGTGAACTGGCCGAACGGCGGGCGCTCGGCGAGAGCGCCATCGTTGTGGACGATCGGCAAAATCCGAGGAGATGTCTTCCGTCATCGTGCGCGACTCTGCACGAGCATTTGAGCGCTCGCGAATTACTCCGCTACCGCGCAACAGAGATTGCGCCGCGATGTAGCATGATCGCGGCGCTGATGAGCATTTGAAGGTTGTGCTATGCTGCCGATGATCCCGCTCAACCCAGGCGGGATTCCATTCCATCATGAACGAATTTGAGGAGGGCATACCATGCGAATGTCTTGTGCCTCGTGCTTTTTATTGATCGCGATGTCGTTGTCGGCGACTGCTCGCGCCGGCGAGCAAGTGCTCGAATTCAAGCTCGTCACGAAGCCAGTGGACGTCAAGGTCACCGAGGTCGCGAATGTCGAAGGTCAGATGGTCATGTCCGGCAAGATGTTCGGCGTTGCCTTCTTCAAGGACGGCCGCATTGCCGTGAAGGACTTCGTCAATTCCTCCGACTTGCTCAAGGGCTCAGGACCAATGTTCGGCTACAGTACCTACACGTTCGACGACGGCTCTTCGATCACGGCGCGCTATACCGGCGCGGTGAAGGACGGAAAGGCAAAGGGCGAATATACGATCCTGTCGGGCACCGGGACGTACGCAAACGCGACGGGCACAGGCGGCTTCGAGGGCGTGCAAAGCGGGTTCAAGGGCGCGGGCCTGTATGACGGAAGATTTATCGTCAAGACACCTTAGGTGTGCACCCGAACCTTCGCGCTCGCGTCCCTCGCCAATAAGGCCGCGAGCGCATTTCACAAAATTGCATGCGGCAGAAACCGCGAGCCGTTGCCCGTGATCGGGCTTTCGTCCTCGCGGATCGAGAGGCCGCACGGCTCGTGATTGACCAGCCAGCTTCCGATCACCGGATAGATGCCGGAAAAGTTCGGCAGCGGTGCCAACGCCTGTCGTATGAAACCTTCAGCGCCATAGGGGCCCGCCTGCTCGTCGAGCGGAGTGCCACCCGATACCAGCGTGACATTGGCGCCTTCGCGCGACAGCAGCGGCTTGCGGACATACGATGTTCCGAGCTCCGCCGCCCGCGCGTCGTCCTCGAAGAAGGCCGGCAGCAGATTGGGGTGGTTCGGAAACATCTCCCAGAGCAGCGGCAGGATGCCCTTGTTGGACAGCACCGCCTTCCATGGCGGCTCGATCCAGCGCGTCGGGGCCTCTTTCAGCTTTGCGCCGAAGGCGTCCTGGAACATCCATTCCCAGGGATAGAGCTTGAAAGCGAGCGCGATGTCGGCTTCGTCGAGATCGACGAAGCCGCCGCCCTCGTCGCGCCAGCCGACCTGTTCGATGTCGAGCAGCGTGGTCGAGAGCCCGGCTTGGCGCGCGGTGTCTTCGAGATAGGCTAGCGTGCCGGCGTCCTCGTCGTTGCCGGTGGCGCCGGTGAGATGCAGGTGACGGCCGGCGGCGATCGCTTTCCATGCTTCGATCAAGCGCTCGTGGATCGAATTGAACTGATCGGCGCGCGAGGGAATGATGCCGCGTTCGATCGCCTGTTCGAGCCAGGTCCATTGAAAGACGGCGGTCTCGAAGATCGAGGTCGGCGTATCCGCGTTGTATTCGAGCAGCTTTGCCGGCGACTTGCCGTCGTATTTCAGGTCGAGCCGGCCATACAGGCTGCGGTCGCCGCGCTTCCAGCTCTCGGCGATGAAGTCCCAGTACGCCTCCGGAATCTTGAGACGCCGCAGCTGCCGCTCATCGCCGATCACGCGGGCGGCAAGCTCGAGGCACATCGCGTCGATCTCGCCGGTCGGCGTCTCGATGCCGCGCTCGATCTCGTCGAGCGTGAGGGCGTAATAGGCGCGCTCGTCCCAATAGCGGTCGCCGCCGATGGTGTGGAAGACGAAGCCGCATTGCGCTGCGGTCTCCCGCCAGTCGTCCCGCTCGAGACAGGTGATGCGTTGCATGGATCAGCCGCCGCCCGAAAAACCATGACCGAACGCGCCGAAGCCGCCGCGGCTCACGCTGCTGTGGCCGGAGTCGGACGACGTGCTTGACGAGGAATGACTGGAGGAATCGCTGTTGTAGAAGCTCGATCGCGACGAGGAGCCCGAGCCGCCGCTGCCGCCTGACGAGTTGCTGCTGCTACTGGTGCACGTTGTGACTGTTTGCCCCGGCACGGCGCCCGGCGGGGGCTCGCAGGTCTGCCGCGGCATCAGCGTGTAGGCGGTGGTGCCGACCGCGATCGTGCCCATCACGAGCAGCGCCACATGTCCGGAGCGCTTCACCGGCTCCCTCGGCGGCAGCGGCAGGTCCGCCGGCAAGCGCGGCCGGCGCCTGCCAAACTCCTTGGTGGTGGGTTTGTCGGCCATGTCAGTAAATCATGCAGGAGGCGTTGAGGAGGCCCGCCGCAAGCGAGGACAGCCCGAGCCAGATGGCGGGCGCAAGCTCGCCAGCGGCGATCCGCGCCGACAGGTTCGGCACCGGCACCTTGACGAGAAAGAACACGATGACCTGCACGATCAGCGCGATCATCGCCCAGATCAGGCAGTCCAGCACATTGGCCGAATGCGCGATGGCGCTGACCAGCGGCGCCACGAAGCCAAGCAGGCTGAGGCCAAGCGCGATCGCGGCGGCCGGCTCGTCGTCGCGGATCAGCTGGAACTCGTTGTAGGGGGTGATGCGGGTATAGACGAACAGATACGCCACGATCGCAATCAGCCCGGTGCAGAAATAGACCAGGAAGGCGGGCAGGCCGGCGAGTGATTGCAGGATCATCGTTCCCCCATCGTGCAGCGACCATTCGTCGACGGGAAGAGTGTAGCGGTTCAAAAGTTAAGAGAGGGGAGGTTGTAGCCACGGGCTCTGCGGCGCATCCTTCGAGACGCCCGCCTCCGGCGGGCCCTCGAGGATGAGGGCGCGGTGCGTGGCAGCAGTTTCGACGAGCGCCGATGCCGCTGAGCCCCATCTTGAGGAGCTCGCTGGAAGCGGTCGTCTCGAAGGACGAGGCGCGCCCTCAAGCCGCGCAAGATGCCGTAAAACGGGGCTCTCTCGATGCGGAGACAGCCTCACCCCGGCCCTCTCCCGCAAGCGGGAGAGGGTACCCAAAAAACGAAAACCCCGCCATTGCGGCGGGGTCCAGGCTGGGAGGAGCAAGCCCCGGGGCTTGCGACCTAAAGGCTAGGATCAGGCGGGGATGCGCTCTTCGTGCTCGTGCGGCTCGCGCAGCACGTAGCCGCGGCCCCACACGGTCTCGATGAAGTTGCGGCCTTCGGAGGCGTTGGCGAGCTTCTTGCGGAGCTTGCAGATGAAGACGTCGATGATCTTCAGCTCCGGCTCGTCCATGCCGCCATAGAGGTGGTTGAGGAACATTTCCTTGGTGAGGGTCGTGCCCTTGCGGAGCGAGAGGAGCTCCAGCATCTGGTATTCCTTGCCGGTCAGATGCACGCGCTGGCCGCCGACTTCCACCGTCTTGGTGTCGAGGTTGACGACGAGGTCGCCGGTCTGGATGACCGACTGGGCATGGCCCTTGGAGCGGCGCACGATCGCGTGGATGCGGGCCACCAGTTCGTCCTTGTGGAAGGGCTTGGTCATGTAGTCGTCGGCGCCGACGCCGAGACCCTTGACCTTGTCCTCGATGCCGGCGAGGCCGGAGAGGATCAGGATCGGTGTCTTGATCTTGGAGACCCGGAGCTGCTTGAGCACGTCGTAACCGGACATGTCGGGCAGGTTGAGGTCGAGGAGAATAATGTCGTAATCGTAAAGTTTACCGAGATCGACGCCTTCTTCCCCCAAATCGGTCGTGTAGACGTTGAAGCTCTCAGACTTCAGCATCAGCTCGATCGACTGCGCGACGGCGCTGTCATCTTCAATCAGCAAAACGCGCATGCCAGTTCCCCATAGTCGCCGCTCCCGGGCGTCAGGTCGGCCGCATTCGCGGCACTCAACAAAACGCCTTTGAACAACTGATTCGGATCCTGACAACAGATGGTTAACAAACTCTGATTCTGGAACGCAAGTCCCCCCGGTGCAATTTTTGCCGAATCGCCCTAAGGTCTTGCGCAGGAAGCAGCTTTCGTCACCCCGATCCGTTCAAGCTCCACTTTAAGAGACGGGCCTAACCGACTCCCGCGACTCAGCCTTCTTCTGAAGGGGAGTCACGCTCAGTCACAAAGACAGTGACGCAATGATTAATGATGCGGGTAAACACGGAGTTAAGCGCCGTTCAGAAATATGGCGAAACTTAAGGGTTTCACAGTGAACGCCCGGACATGCCAGCGATCACCTCATAAAGGCCCTCTTGCGAAGGCGCGTTGCATGAAGGCCCTCGTATGAAAGCTCTAGCCGAACAGATCGGCGACATCGACGGCGTCAACATCTATGGGCGCGTGGTCGGCGTGCGCGGCCTGATGGTCGAGGTGGCAGGTCCCATCCATGCGATGTCGGTGGGTGCGCGGCTCGTGATCGAAACCGGGGCCAACCGTTCCATTCCCTGCGAGGTGATCGGCTTCTCCGGCAACAACGCCGTGGTGATGCCGTTCGCCGGGCTCGACGGCGTGCGCCGCGGCTGCAAGGCGGTCATCGCCAATACGGCCAACCAGGTGCGGCCCTGTGCGGCCTGGCTCGGCCGCGTCGTCAATGCGCTGGGCGAGCCGATCGACGGCAAGGGGCCGCTGCCGCAGGGGTCCTCGCCGATGCCGTTCCGCAATACCCCACCGCCGGCGCATTCGCGCAAGCGCGTAGGTAGCCCGCTCGATCTCGGCGTGCGCGCGATGAACACGTTTCTGACCTGCTGCCGCGGCCAGCGAATGGGCATTTTCGCGGGCTCCGGCGTCGGCAAGTCGGTGCTGCTGTCGATGCTCGCACGCAACGTCGATGCCGCCGTCAGCGTCATCGGGCTGATCGGCGAACGCGGCCGCGAGGTGCAGGAATTCCTGCAGGACGATCTCGGCGAGGAGGGCCTCGCACGTTCGGTCGTCGTGGTCGCGACCTCGGACGAGCCGGCGCTGATGCGCCGCCAGGCGGCGTATCTGACGCTCGCGGTCGCCGAGTATTTCCGCGACGAGGATCAGGACGTGCTCTGCCTGATGGACTCGGTAACGCGCTTTGCCATGGCCCAGCGCGAGATCGGCCTGTCCGCCGGCGAGCCGCCGACCGCCAAAGGCTACACGCCGACCGTCTTCACCGAGCTGCCGAAGCTGTTGGAGCGAGCAGGGCCTGGCCTCGGCGAGGGCGCGATCACCGCGATCTTCACGGTGCTGGTCGACGGCGACGACCACAACGAGCCGATCGCGGATGCCGTCCGCGGCATTCTCGACGGCCACATCGTGATGCAGCGCTCGATCGCCGAGCGCGGCCGCTACCCCGCCATCAACATCCTCAAGTCCGTCTCCCGCACCATGCCGAAATCGGCCGATCCACAGTTCTGGCCGGTCATCCAGAAGGCGCGGGCGGTGATGGCGACCTATGCCGACATGGAGGAATTGATCCGGCTTGGCGCCTACCGGGCCGGCTCCAGCCCCGAGGTCGACGAGGCGATCCGCCTGCACGAGCCGCTGGAAGCGTTCCTGCGGCAGCGCAAGGACGAAAATGCCTCACTGGCGGAGGGCTATCGCCAGTTGGCGCAAATCCTCGGCAATTTGGAAACGGAACGCTAACTTTGTCGGTCCATCATCCGATCCCACAGAGTAGCAGAGCCGGTCTTGGCCCTCACGGGGCCTGTGGGGAGACCGGTGCCGTCCCACGTGCAGCTAGGGGACTTCTGGGGAGTACGAGTCGATGAAGTCACGTGATACCCTCATCCGCCTGAAGAAGTTCCAGGTCGACGAGAAGCGCCGCCGGGTCACCCAGATCGAGACCATGATCGCCGATTTCCAGCGGATGTCGGTCGATCTCGAACGCGAGATCCAGACCGAGCAGGAGCGTGCCGGGATCAACGATCCCTCGCACTTCGCCTATCCGACCTACGCCAAGGCCGCGATCCAGCGCCGCGAAAACCTGACCCGCTCGGCCGACGAGCTGAAGGGACAGCTCGACGAAGCCAAGGCCGCGCTGGCCGAGGCCTTCGAGGAGCTGAAGAAGGTCGAGCTCCTCGACGAGCGCGACCAGGCCCGCGAACGCGCCGAGGAGAACGCCCGCGAGCAGGCCGACCTCGACAGCATCGGCCTGATGCGCGCCCGCATCGGCGCCGTCGCCTGACGCGCCAGCCGCAAACCTGCCGAGAATTTGCCAAGCCCGGACCCGCAAGGTCCGGGTTTTCGTATGGGCTTTCCACAGCGTGGCGCCACGCCCCTTGGTGGTCGGCTTTGCCGCGCGCTATGGTAGCGGGAATGAATGCTGTGCCAGCGACGGCGGTGCCCGCCTCTCTCTTGGGAGAGGTCGGCGCGGAGCGCCGGGTGAGGGGTGACGGTCTCCCGTCAGTCCTGCGCCCCCTCACCCGATTTGCTGCGCAAATCGACCTCTCCCCGTCGGGGAGAGGTGAAGGGATGCGACGGGCCGCGTTGCAGGGGGCTGAATGCTGACGCCAGCAGAGCTGGTCGGGCTGATCGAGGCGGTCGCCAGGGGCGATCAGGCCGCGTTCGAGCGCCTCTACGTCGCCACGCGCGCGAAACTTTATGGCGTCGTTCTCCGTATCTTGCGTCGGCAGGATCTCGCGGAGGAGGTCATTCAGGAGACCTACGTCAAGATCTGGAACGGCGCTGGTCAGTTCGATCCGGCGCTCTCATCGCCGATCACGTGGATGGCGTCGATCGCGCGCAACCGTGCGATCGACATCGTACGCAAGAAGTCGGAAGCCTCCATCGAGGAAGAGCCCCAGGCGATGGAAGTTGCCGCCGAGAGCCCCGATCCGCTGGCGCGCCGCGAGATGACCGAGGAGCTGAAGCGGCTATTGGAATGCATCGGCCGGCTCGAGCCGGACCGTCAGAAGCTCGTGCTGCTCGCCTACTACAACGGCTGGAGCCGCGAGCAATTGGCGGAGAAATTTGCAGCGCCCGTCAACACGGTGAAGACGTGGCTGCGGCGCAGCATGCTGGATATCCGGGAGTGCCTCGGACTTTAGAGGATGATGAGAGTGTTTATGCTGACGCAGCGTTCTCGCTTCACCTCTTCCGCAGGGAGAGGTGAAGGAATGTGATGGCCTACACGGAGGACCATATCGCGCTCGCCGCGGAATATGCGCTCGGCACGCTCGACGCCGACGAGCGCGCGCAGGTCGAGACCATGATGGCGGTGGACAAGGCGTTCGCCGAAATCGTGCAGTCCTGGTCCTATCGGCTCGGTGTCCTCAACCAGATGGTCGGCACGATCGAGCCGCGCCCGATCGTGTGGGAGAACATCAGGGCCGAACTCGCGCGGACGGGCTTTGCACAGGAGCAGCCCGCGCCGGCCGAAGCCGCGCCGCCTCCCGCGCCTGCGCCGGAACCGTCCCCGTTTGACGCTGTGTTGCCGCCACCCTCGGACAGCGCGCCGCCGGCCGAGCCGCAGCCTTCCGCAGCGGAGTCGCCGGAAGCGGCGCGACCGGCTTCCGATACGCTGTCCGACGTCACGCCGATCTTCATGCCGCGGGTCCATGCGCCGGATCCGGACGTGGTGCATGAGCCGCGGGCGCCGGTCGCGGACAACAGCAATGTGATCCGGCTCGTGGGCCGTGTGAAGCGCTGGCGCACCATCGCGTCTGCCGTCGGTGCGCTCGCGGCCGCGCTGCTGGTGACGCTGTCGCTCCAGATCTTCCAGCCCGACGCGCTGCCGGGCGCGTTGCGTCCGGCGCCGCGCATCCGGACTGTGGAGGTGAAGACGCCGGCACCGCTCGCCGCGTCCGCGCAATACGTCGCGCTGCTGCAGGGCCAGGGCGGCGGTCCGGCCTTCATCCTCACCATCGACGGCGCGACGCGGAATTTCACCGTGCGCAAGGTCGGCGCGACGCCCGAGCCCGGCAAGAGTTTCGAACTCTGGCTGATCTCCGACAAGCTGCCGCGCCCGCGCTCGCTCGGCGTGATCGGCCAAGGCGAGTTCACCGCGCGTCCGCTGCTCGCCGGCTACGACGCCGACCTCGTCAACGACGCCACCTATGCCGTCACCATCGAGCAGGCCGGCGGCTCGCCCAACGGCCAGCCGACCTCCGCGCCGGTGTTCACCGGCAAGTTGATCGAGACCGTGCCGCCGGCGCAGCCGCAGGCGCCCGCGAAGAAGTAGGGGCTGCCGTAGCCCGGATAAGCGAAGCAATATCCGGAGAAAGTGCTCCCGCATGTCGCTTCGCTCATGCAGGCTACAAGAACGTTCCTGTCGCCCCCGTCCACCCCACCGTCGCATTTCGACAAGCCGGGCCAAATCCCATGCCGGTTTGAACCTCCCGGCAATTCGCCGCGTCAAATCCCCGGAATTTGCAGTCGGCGCGGCCGATCATTGTGCCGAAGAGGGGCGGGACATCAGATGGATGCAGCGAAAACGCCGGGCATCTTCATTCACCGATATGCAGGCCTGCCGCACGGTCCGGCCTTCGAGCATTGGCGCGACAGGGCCGTTGGGGCCTGCGGCCTCGACATCGGGCCGAGCCAGGGCGACAGCATCGATTGCCGGCTCCAGATCAGCGTGGTCGACAATATCGTGCTCGCCATTCCCGAAGGCGCCTCCGCGCAATATTCGCGCAGCCAGAGCCACCTCGCCGACGGCAGCGACGATCTCGTCCTGATCGCGGCACATGCGGGCCTCGTTCGCGTCGGGCAGAACGGCCATACCGTCGAGCTTGCGCCCGCGCAGATGCTGCTCGTCGACATGGGCATCACCGGCACCGTCGGCCACACCAATGAGGATCGTTTCACCAGCATCCGCATGCCGCGCCGCGCGCTGCTGGACATCAATCCGCGCGCCGAGGAGAAGCTCTCGCAGGTGCTGTCCGACGGCGCGATTGCCGAGACCATCTTCCGCTATCATGCGCTCGCCGCCAACCACGCGCCGCATCTCGACGCCGTCGGCCAGCGCCTGACCGCGCAGCACATGGTCGATCTCGTCGGTCTGCTGCTCGGCACCGATGCCGAGCACGCAAGCCTTGCGCACGGCCGCGGGCACGCGGCGTCCCGCCTCGACCTGATGCGGGCCGACGTGATGGCCGCGCTCGGTCGCAACGATCTCTGTTTGGCTGACGTCGCGAAGCGCTCGGGGCTCAGCCCGCGTCAGGCACAGCGCCTATTCGAGCAGGCCGGCACGACCTTCACCGAGTTCGTGCTGGAGCAGCGCCTCTTGCTGGCGCGAAAGCAGCTCAGTGATCCCCGTGCGCGGGCGCGCAAGATCAGCGACATCGCGCATTCCTCGGGTTTCTCCGACCTGTCCTATTTCAATCGCGCCTTCCGCAAGCGCTTCGGCGCGACGCCGTCGGAACTGCGCCAGGCGTGAGCGCAGCGGCCCAGCGGCGCCGCTGTTGCCGATGCCGACGAATGAGCTATATCTAGCCCGCGGGCAGGCCGCAGGATCTCTTCGGAAAGTGCGAGTAGGCGGACATGGCGCGTATCGTCGTGCTCGGCGCCGGGTTTGCAGGGCTGTGGGCGGCCATCGGCGCCGCGCGCAAGCGCGACGAGATCGGCGCAGGCGGCCATGACATCGAGATCCGTGTCATCGACCGCAACCCCTATCACAACATCCGCGTGCGCAATTACGAGACCGACCTCAGCGAGGTCGCGCTTCCGCTTGCGCAGTTGCTGGATCCGATCGGCGTCGCGCACAGCCTCGGCGAGGTCGAGTCCATCGATCCGGCGCATCGTCGGATATCGCTCGTCACCAGCGGCGGCGAGGACACGCTGAGCTATGACCGCCTCGTACTCGCGCTCGGCAGCGAGGTGATGCGTCCCGACATTCCGGGCCTCGCCGACCATGCGTTCGATGTGGATACCTATGCTGCGGCGCTTCGGCTCGAGGATCATCTCGCCTCGCTCGGACGCAGCGCGCCGTCGCCGGGGCGTTCGACCGTCGTGGTGGTCGGCGCCGGTTTCACCGGCATCGAGGTCGCGGCCGAAATGCCTGACAGGCTGGCGCGCGCCGGCATCAGCGGCAGCCGTCGCATCATCCTGGTCGATCCCAATCCTTCCGTGGGCGCCACCATCGGCGCGCATGCGCGTCCCGTCATCGAATCCGCCCTGTCATCGCTCGATGTCGAGACGCGGCTCGGCGCGCGCGTCGTATCGATCGAGGCCGCCGGCATCCACCTCAGCTCGGGCGAGTTCCTCCCGACCCAGACCGTGATCTGGTGCGCCGGCATGCGTGCGAACCGGCTGGCCGAAAACTTTCCGGGTGCGCGCGATCGCCTCGGGCGCCTGCTGGTCGATCCCTTCATGCGCGTTGCGGATCTGCCTGGCGTGTTCGCGGCCGGCGACGTCGCCTCCAGCGTGGTCGACGGGCTGCATCCGACCGTGATGTCCTGTCAGTTCGCCCGGCCCATGGGCCGCTTCGCCGGCCACAATGTGGTGGCTGATCTTGTTGGTGAGCCGATGCTGCCGCTGCGGATCGACTGGTACGTGACCGTGCTCGATCTCGGGGGCTGGGGCGCGCTCTATACGGAAGGGTGGGATCGCGCGGTCCGCACGACCGGTCAGGCCGCGAAGGCGACCAAGCAGACCATCAACTGCAAGCGCATCTATCCGCCGCTCACCGGCAGCAAGGACGATCTGTTCGCGGCCGCCGCGCCGACCGTGCAGGCACCGCCGCCGACGTATGGGGCGAGGTAGTTGGGAGGCGAGGGCCGTGCCCCTTGCTCCGTCATTGCGACCGCAGCGAAGCAAGTGAAGCAAGTCCAGAATCTTTCGGCGGGAGGCCGTCTGGATTGCTTCGCTGCGGTCGCAATGACGAGTTTGACGCGCGTGCGCTCGCAATGACGAAGGTACCCCAGACGAGAGAAAGCGCCCGTGGGGGGCGGGCGCTTTCCGTAGTCGACTTGGGGTTGGGGTCGTCTACATATCCACGTGGCGACTTTGGGGGGCTGGTAAAGAGCCGCGTGAATTCACAAAACTTCTCAGATCTCCTTATCGAACGAGGGACGCGTTCGAGCTGGTGATAACGACCGGCTTGCCGGCCTTGATGACGCGGGCCGTCTGGGTCAGACCCTCATCCGAGCCCAAGCGTGCCGTGATGCCGAAGCCTGCCACCACGAACCCTGCGACGAGGGCGACGACCACAACCTTCAAATGGGTCGCGCGATCGGCGCTGTAGATCGAGTGGTTCATGGAAGTCTCCTGCCGCCACCTCCCTGAAGTAGTCGCCGGCCGGTTAAGGCAGGTTCATGCTTCCGGTGTCCAACAACGTGGTATTGGCGGGATTCGTTCCCAAGAGGCGATCACAAGAGCGTGACGGAACGTGAAAGATCGCGATCAAAAGAATCTGTTGATCGCTCTTTTTTATAATCATTTCAAAGGTGTAATGTGCCCACAGGGCGTCTTTCGAGGCTTTGGTCCACAAGGCGCCAGGAACTCAAAAACCATTTGCATGTGGCCGAAAAACACACGGCTTCTTAAGGCAAATCAGATGCTTCCGACCGTTTTCAACCGCGCCCTGGGGTGGATTTCAGCTTGCGACAACACGGTGGTCTGGGCTCGGAACCGCTCCACGAGCGAGCGCACGAAGGGACGAATTGCCGCAGAGGTGACCAGCACCGGCGCCTCGCCTTCGCGGGCAGCGCGCTCGAACGCCTCGCGCACGGCGGTCATGAATTCCGACAGCTTCGAGGGCTGCATGGCGAGGCTGCGCTCCTCGCCCTGGCCGATGATGGATTCGGCGAAGGCCTGCTCCCACCGCGCCGACAGCGCGATCAGCGGCAGATAGCCGTTGTAGGAGGTGTTCTGCGCGCAGATCTGCCGGGCCAGGCGGGCGCGGACGTGCTCGACCATGGTGGAGGGATTGCGCGAAAAGGCGAGCGAGTCCGCGATGCCTTCGAGGATGGTCGAGAGGTCGCGGATCGAGATGCGCTCGGCGAGCAGCAGCTGCAGCACGCGCTGGATGCCGGAGACCGTGACCTGGCCGGGGACGATGTCCTTGACCAGCTCGCTCTGCTCCTTCGGCAATTCCTTGAGCAGCTTCTGCACCTCGCCATAGGAGAGCAGGTCAGACATGTTGGCCTTGAGCAGCTCGGTGAGATGGGTCGAGAGCACGGTCGCGGCGTCGACGACGGTGTAGCCCTTGAGCGAGGCCTCCTCCTTGAGGCTGGCATCGACCCAGGTCGCGGGCAGGCCGAAGGTCGGCTCGGTGGTGTGGATGCCGGGCACCTGAACCTGGCTGCCGCCGGGGTCCATGACCATGAACTGGTTCGGCCAGATCTTGCCGGTGCCGGCGTCGACCTCCTTGATCTTGATGATGTAGGTGTTGGCCTCGAGCTGGACGTTGTCGAGGATACGCACGGCCGGCATCACGAAACCCATCTCGATCGCGAGCGAGCGGCGCAGCGCCTTGATCTGCTCGGTGAGGCGGTCGGTGCCGTCGGGTCCGTTGACCAGCGGCAGCAGCGCATAGCCGAGCTCGATCTTGAGGTCGTCGATCTTGAGCGCGGCCGAGATCGGCTCTTCCGCCGCCGCGGCGCCGGCTGCACCCGGTACACCGGCGGCAGGCGCAGCGTTGGCGGCTTCCTCGGCCTTCACCGCGGTGCGCTTGTGGTTGCGGGCGTGCCAGGCCAGCGCGCCGGCGCCAGCACCGAGCGCCAGGAAGGGGATGGTCGGAATGCCCGGCAGCGCCGCCAGCACCAGCATCACGGCCGAGGACATCGCCAGCGCCTGCGGATAGCCCGAGAACTGCTTCATCAGCGCCTTGTCCGCGGCGCCGGACACGCCGGCCTTGGAGACGAGCAGGCCCGCGGCGGTCGAGACGATCAGCGCCGGCACCTGGGTGACGAGGCCGTCACCCACCGTCAGGAGCGTGTAGCTGCGCCCGGCGTCGGCGAAGGACATGCCCTGCTGTGCCACGCCGATGATCATGCCGCCGACGACGTTGATGAAGACGATCAGGAGGCCGGCGATGGCGTCGCCGCGGACAAACTTGGAGGCACCGTCCATGGCGCCGAAGAAGCCGCTCTCGTCCTCGAGCTCCTTGCGCCGCTGCTTGGCGATCTTCTCGTCGATCAGGCCGGCGGAGAGATCGGCATCGATCGCCATCTGCTTGCCGGGCATGGCGTCCAAGTGGAAGCGCGCGGCAACTTCGGCGATGCGGCCCGAACCCTTGGTGATGACGACGAAGTTGACGATGATCAGGATGGCGAAGACGATGATGCCGATGACGAAATTGCCGCCCATCACGAAGCTGCCGAAGGCTTCGATGACGTGACCGGCGGCGTCCGTGCCCTCGTGGCCGTGCGACAGGATCAGGCGGGTCGAGGCCATGTTGAGCGACAGGCGCAGCATGGTCGAGATCAGCAGGATGGTCGGAAAGGCCGAGAATTCCAGCGGCGCCTGGATGAACAGCGAGGTCATCAGGATCAGGATCGAGAGCGTGATCGAGATCGCCAGGAACAGGTCCAGCACGATCGCGGGCAGGGGCAGGATCAGCACCACCAGGATGGTGAGGATGCCGAGCGCCAGCGCGATGTCGCCGCGCTTGAGGATGTTGACGATCTCGTTGAGGGAGGGGACGCCGGGCTTTCCGCCGCCTACGCCCTGTCCCGCGGTGACGTCGACCATGGTAGCTGCCTCCCCGCGCGACTGCCGGCCGCGCGCCCCAAACGTCTGCGCGGCGGCCGATGGGCCGCCGTTCCGAAAGTGAGGCACCGCACTGGCGTCCACGGGAGCTCCCGTTCTACGCGGCTGACGACACTCGACTTCACCCGGCAATTTTTGCCCGGTGTATGGTTAGCAAAGGGTTAACGGAGGGGCGGCAGAAGGACCGGGGTGTTTTGGGGCCCACGGGAGGTCATTCCGGGGCGCGCGAAGTGCGAACCCGGAATCCATCGCGATGAAAGTGTCGTGGAGACTCGGATTCCGGGCCCCCCGCGCCAGCGGCGCGTCCGGAATGACCGTGAAGGGGGAAGGCGCCCCTACTTCGCCTTCTCCATCTTCGTCACCGTGTACCCCGAAGTCGCCTCCTCGGCCTCGAAGGTCACCTTGTCGCCGACCTTCACCTGCTTGAGCAGGGCGGGGTCCCTGACGCGGTAGACCATGGTCATGGGCTCCTCCATTCCGAGGCTCTTGGCCGGACCGTGCTTGAGCGTGATCTTGCCCGCGCTCTCGTCGATCTTCTTGACCTCGCCGCTGATCGAAGCGCTCTGCGCCGCGAGGGCGCCGAAGGTCAGACCTGCGCTCAACGCGAGCGCCGTGGCGATGCGGATGATGTTGTTCATGGCTCTTTCCTTTGACTCATTTCACCGTGACGTCGCCGACCATGCCGTACTCGCGATGGTCGGGGATCAGGCAGGAGAATTCGAAGATGCCTGCCTTGGTGAATTTCCAGACGATCTCGGCCGTCTTGTTCGGGGCAAGCCGCACCCCGTTCGGCTCGTCATGCTCCATGTGCGGATGCTTCTTCATCATCTCGGCATGCGCGAGATTCTCCTTGGTGGTTGCGAGCAGGAACTCGTGGTCCTCCTTCCCCACGTTGCGCAGCACGAAGCGGATCTGCTCACCCTGCTTGACCTCGATCTTCGACGGTTCGTACGACATCTCGCTCAGCACGATCTCGATGGTGCGCGCCGGCTTCTTGGGATCGCCGGGCTCGCCCGCGGAAAAGGACGTATGACCGTGATTTTCGTGCGCGCCGGCGGGTGCGATCGAAAGCGCAGCCAGCGCAAGGCCGAGTTTGACAGTCTTCTTCATTGTAGTCTCCGCTTGGTGGTTCATCGAAACGCTCACATCTTCATGTTCTTCACCGGCGGGCTGCCTGGCTTTTGTCGCGCCGGCTCCGCGGCCGGTGCCGTGACCTCGTAGGCGACGGTGCCTTGCGGGAATTTGTACGGACCGGGATCGCGGTAATCGTCGCGCGCGAGGTCCTCGCGGATCTTCATCACCGTGAACATGCCGCCCATCTCGATCGGGCCGAACTGCCCGGTGCCCGTCGTCATCGGCAGCGTGTTGGCCGGCGCGGGCATCTCCATGCTGCCCATCGCCATGCCGGTCGAGCCCATCGCCATCGCATCCGGCGCGAGCTTGCCGACGGCCTTGGCGAGATCCTTGCGCGACACGCCGATGAGGGTGCGCACCGCGTGCCCCATTGCGTTCATGGTGTGGTGCGACTTGTGGCAGTGGAACGCCCAGTCGCCGGGATTGTCGGCGAGCACGTCGAACACCCTGATGGCGCCGACGGGGACGTCGGTGGTCGTCTCGGGAATCTGCGCGCTCTCCGGAATCCAGCCACCGTCGGTGCAGGTCACTGCGAAGCTGTGGCCGTGCAGATGGATCGGATGATTGGTCATGCTGAGATTGCCGATGCGCACGCGAACCTTGTCGCCGAGCCGCACCGGCAGCGGATCGATGCCCGGAAACACCCGCGAATTCCAGGTCCACATGTTGAAGTCGGTCATCTCGTTGACCTGTGGCAGGTAGCTGCCGGGATCGACGCGATAGGTGCTCATCACGAAAACGTAGTCGCGGTCGACGGGCCGGAAGTTCGGATCGCGCGGATGCACGACGACCATGCCCATCATTCCCATCGCCATCTGCACCATCTCGTCGGAGTGCGGGTGGTACATGAAGGTCCCGCTCTTCTTCATCTCGAATTCGTAGACGAAGGTCTTACCCGGATCGATGTGCGGCTGGGTCAGCCCGCCGACGCCGTCCATGCCGCTCGGGATGATCATGCCGTGCCAGTGCACGGTGGTGTATTCGGGCAAGCGGTTGGTGACGAAGATGCGGACCTTGTCGCCCTCGACCGCCTCGATGGTCGGGCCCGGCGACTGGCCGTTATAGCCCCACAGATTCACCTTCATGCCCTCGGCGAATTCGCGCACCACGGGCTCGGCAACGAGGTGAAATTCCTTCCAGTCGCCGTTCATGCGGAACGGCAGCGACCAGCCGTTCAGCGTGACGACGGGGCGATAGTCGGGCCCGCTGGTGGGGTGCAGCGGCGGCTGCATCACCACCTTGTCCATGGTGGGCGCTTCCGGAATCGATGCGGCCTGGACGCGGCCGTTGATGGCCGACGCGCTGGCGAGCGCGGCGGTGCCCAGAAATCCTCGGCGGGAAAACATGCTGGCCTCCGTCTCAGTGCTCGCCATCGGCGGACGCTGCCGCCGCGATGGTGGTTGAAGTGTCGCCGCCGGAAGCGGGCGAGCCGCCGCCATTGACGGCGGTCTGCAAGTCGGACTGTGCGAGGTAGAACCTTTGCCTGGCATCGATGGCGCCGCGTAGCGACGCCAGGCGCTGCCGCGCCTCGGTCAGCAGCGCGAAGATGTCGACCTGCATGCTGGAGAAGCGCAGCTGCATCTCCTCGGTGATGATCTTGCGCAAGGGCACGATCTCCCGCTGGAAGTGGCTGGCGATGTCGTAACTGGAGCGATAGACACGATAAGCATCGCGGGCTTCCGAGCGAACGTTCACGGCACGCTCGGTCAGGCGGTTGAAGGCGAGATTGTAGGTCTCCGCCGCCTGCCGTACGCGGACCTCGCCGCCGTCGAAGATCGGGATCTGGAACTGCACGTCGAAGCCACGCTCGCGGAACGGCGGCCCTTCCGGATCCTGGGTGCGACGGGAGATGCCGGCGAGATCGAGCAGCGTCACGAAGCGCGTCGCCTCGGTGAGGTTCAGCGATTTAGCCAGCGCCGTCAGTTCCAGCCGTGCGATCTGCAGATCGATGCGATGGGCGACCGCGTCGGCCTCGATCGAGGGCAGGGCCTGCGGCCGGCGCGGCAATGGCGGCAACTGGTTGGGCAGACGGAAGTCGAGGCCGTCGTCCCACAGCCCCATCAGGCGCGCCAATCTTTCGCGCGTGCTTGTCGCAGCCTGCCGCGCGGTCGCGAGGTCAGCAGTGGTCTCGGCGTAGAACACCTGCTCGCGGGCCTGGTCGAGCTTGTTGATCGAGCCGGTCTCGCCCAGCTTGACGGCGAGCTGGGCCGTCGATTCCGCCGTCGCCTTCGCGTCCGTCAGCAGCACCGCCAGCTCGTTGCAGCTGACAGCACGGACATAGGCGCGGCGCACCTCGGCTGCGAGCCGCAGCGTCGCCAGCGCAGCGCGCAATTGCGCCTGGCGGAAGCGGTCGCGCGCGATCTCGGAGCGGAACGGCAGGGTTGCGAGGGCGAGGATGTCACCGACAACCTGCCGCTCGATCTCGTTCGCGCCATTGCCCGAGATGCGCGAGATCGAGAACACGGGATTGGGCGGCAGGCTCTGCTCGACCTGCTCGGTTTCGGCCAGCGCCAGCGCGTTGTAAGCGGCTTGCAGCCCCTTGTTGTTGAGCAGCGCAATCTGCACGGCAGTCTCGGTGGTCAGCGTGCGCGCCAGTAACCGGCGGATGGTCGCGCTCACGGCCTGGGCACCTTCGGCCGATCGGACGAAGGCGACATCCTTGTTGATCGTCTGGCTCGCAAGGTCCGAGACCGTCGTCATGCCGCCGTCCGGCGAGAACGCCATGCAGCCGGACAGCCCGAACGCGGTGAGCAGGAGCAGGCTCCGCGCAAGATGGTGTGCCATGGCGCGTCCCTACCGGCCTTGCTTCGGCTGCGGTGTCACGGCGTCGTTGCGGTCGCGCCATGGCGCCGGTGTTGCAGGCCGCAGACTGGTATAGGGCGCAATGGTCGAGCGATAGCCGACGCCTGCCACCTTCGCCGCGGGATCGGCCGGGTCGGCGCTGGCGATTTGTGTCGTTGCCGGCATGCAGCCGGACAGCGCCAGCGCGGCAAAGGCCGGCAGCAGCCAATTGAATCGAAAATGTTGTCCACCCACCGCAGATGCGGCGGCAGACTTCGCCCCGGAAAGCGCAAGCATGATTCATCCCTGATCTCGAAATCACAGGTTCGCGCGCGCAAAAGCGCGCTCGGACCGACGTTGTTGCGTCAGATCAGGCGATGGGGGGGCGGTAGTGCTGGGGCGGCGCCGTGCTGTGCAGGCTGGCCGCAATCTCGGGCGCGCAGGTCGACGTCGGCTGGACCGGTGTGGCGACGCTGGGCAGATCGGCCGGCAGCGCGCTCACGCACATCATCGCGCAGCACGGACCCACGGTTCTCTTGCCCCCATGGTGATGCGGAGCGGGTGCGTCCTTTGCGGCAGTTTGGTGATGCGCGTGAGTTCCCGCATGTTCGTGCGACGCATCGCCATGCTGATGGCTCGCCATCTGCTGATGCGCCGGCACCGGACCGGCGAGGAGTGCGCCGTCAAGGCACGGCGCAGGGCCATTGCTCAGGGCAAGGCTTGCTGCCGGCGCGAGCACGCAGAACAGATAGGCGAGGGCGATGATCCGCCCCACCCTGATCCGCATCGACCGCGTCAACCGCAACAACATTCCGCCGACAGGCTCCTCGCGCGGCAAGGTTGCACACGCTGATTGCAAACTAGTGGCAAAACGCGCATTCGCCAAGCGCATTTTACCGCAGTGCACCGCGCATGGCCAATATATCGCCACGTTGCTTGACCCTTCGCTGATCCGCGAGCCATGGTCGGGCCCGTGCACGCGCCAGATGATCCAGAACAAAGACCACACTCGTTCAGTCCTGATTCCCGTCAGGCCTGGATGCGGCTCGTCATGGCGCTGGTGATCGGCTCGATCGGCGGCGTCGGCATGTGGGCGATCGTCGTCATGATTCCGGCGGTGCAGGCCGAATTCGCCGCCACGCGCGGCGCGGTGTCGCTGGCCTTCACCCTCATGATGTTCGGCTTCGGGCTCGGCGGCGTGATCGCCGGCAAGATTACGGACCGCTTCGGCATCGTGCGCGCGATGGCGATCAGCATCGCCTTCCTCGGCGTCGCCAATACGCTGGCCGGACTTTCGACGCAGCTCTGGCAGTTCATAGCGGCCTATTTCCTGATCGGGCTCGGAACATCGGCGACCTTCGCGCCGCTGATGGCGGAGGCCTCGCACTGGTTCGAGCGTTATCGCGGACTTGCCGTGACCATCGTCGCCAGCGGCAATTATGTCGCCGGAACGATGTGGCCCCCGATCGTCAACTGGGGCATGCAGTCGATCGGCTGGCGCCACACCCATATCGCAATTGGCCTCGTCTGCGTCAGCCTGATGACGATCCTGGTGCTGGTCCTGCGCGCGCAGATGGGCAATGACACGGTCCATGACCACGCCAAGGCACCTCCGCCGCGGGTCGATCTCAAGCTGTCGACCAACACGCTGACGGTGCTGCTCTCGATCGCCAGCATCTCCTGCTGCGTCGCCATGGCAATGCCGCAGGTGCATATCGTCGCCTATTGCGGCGATCTCGGCTATGGCGTCGCGCGCGGCGCCGAGATGCTGTCGCTGATGATGGGCTGCGGCATCGTCAGCCGCATCGGCTCGGGCTATCTCGCCGACAAGATCGGCGGCATCCGCACGCTGCTGGTGGGATCGCTGGCGCAAGGCTTTGCGCTGGCGTTCTATCTGTTCTTCGACAGCCTCACCTCGCTTTATATCATCTCGGCGATGTTCGGCCTGTTCCAGGGCGGCATCGTGCCGAGCTACGCCATCATCGTGCGCGAGGCGATGCCGGCGAGCGAAGCCGCAACCCGCGTCGGCATCGTGATCTTCGCCTCGGTGTTCGGCATGTCCTTCGGCGGCTGGGTGTCCGGCGTGATCTTCGATGCCACCGGCTCCTACGGGGCGGCTTTCGCCAACGGCGTCGCCTGGAACGCGCTCAATATCGGCATCGTCGTGCTGCTGCTGATCCGCTCGCGGATAGGCTCCGTCAGGGCCGGTCCGGGCTTTGCCACTTAAACTGCCTGTCCCGCCTTCAGGAGCGAGCAGCCGGTGATCTTGTAGCTGCCGTCCGCCTGCTGCTCGAGCGTGTAGAGCGCCTCCCAGGCTTCCCCATTGGCGTCGACGATGTGGACGCGCTGCGCGATCCAGTTGCCTTCGCTCCTGCTCTCGCCAAATTCAAAACTCTTGTGACGATAGACCGGCGCGTAGCCGCTTTGCACCATGGACATGAAGAGGCCGGGGGCGGGGAAGATCTCCTTGATTGCAGGCGCGGCGTGAGAATAGGCCGCGGCCGCATCGTCGCGTGCAAAGGCCTGCTCCTGGGCTCGAATGACGCCCTGTGCCGCCGAGACATCGCCGGCGCCTGCCGAGACAGGACCAAGGGCAAGAGTGAGAGCGACCAGCAAGGCGGTAATGCGCATGAGAGGCTCCGCGTTGAAATCCCGGCGGTGCTGATCCTAGCACGCCCCATGGGACATACGGGCACGCTATCGTTTGCGTTTCACCGCCGGTTTCGCTGGCCTCCCCGCCGGGCGCAGCCTGGCCTTGGCGGCCATCTGCACCCGCAGGCCGTCGACGAACACGTCGAGCATCCGCAGCACCGAGGATTGCCAGCCGGGCTGGTCGTGCATGTAGCACATGCCGAAGAACGCGCGCAGCAAGTCCTCGGGACTGATGTCGGCGCGCATCGCGCCGGCCGCGACGGCCCGATCGAGCAGCGAGCCGATCGCCGTGGTCAGGCGCTCGAACGAGAAGGCATGCAGCTCGGAGCCGCTCTGCACTGCGAGTGCCAGGGCTGCCACCATGCCCTTCTTGGTGGCAACGAATTCGACACCCGAGCGCAGCCAGCGCCTGAGCGCGTCGATCGGATCCTTCGTAGTCTTCAACTGCTCGGCGAGCTCGCTGAGCTGCTCGACCTCGCGCCGGTACACTGCCTCGAACAGGTCCTCGCGCGTCGGAAAATGCCGGTAGAGGGTGCCGATGCCGACGCCGGCGCGTTTGGCCACAGCTTCCAGGCTCGCCTCGGGGCCGCCGGCGTTGAACACGGTCTTCGCGGCCTCGAGCACGCGCTCGCGATTGCGCACGGCGTCGGCGCGGGGCTTTCGGGTCTGGTCGGTATGGTCGTCCATGCCGGTCAATGTAGATCACGAATTGGTTAGATTGAACCCTTGCCGGACCTGTGCAGGGCTGCATCGCGTTGGTGGCGCGGGGCTTTCGACGAATTCCAAATATTTCCAGGCGACCCTTGTTAAGCGGAGGGTGCCTCCGTATCTTCGATCGAGCGTCGGCCGCGTCATGTTGGGGCGGCGCTATTCGACGGCGGCCACGGCGGTGGCGCGCCGAACGATGAGCCATGTCCATATCTGATCGGAGCCTTGTATGAACCACTCCATCAGCCTCACCGTGAACGGTGCGCGGCGCGACTTCGTCCTCGACGATCCGCGCGTCACGCTGCTCGATCTCCTGCGTGAGCGCCTCCATCTGACCGGAACCAAGAAGGGATGTGACCGCGGCCAGTGCGGCGCCTGCACCATTCTCGTCGACGGCAAGCGTATCAATTCCTGTCTCGCCCTCGCCATCAGCCATGACGGCGCCGACATCCTCACCATCGAAGGCCTCGCGCGCGGCGACCAGCTTCACCCGGTCCAGGCCGCCTTCATCGCGCATGACGGCTTTCAGTGCGGCTTCTGCACACCCGGGCAGATCATGAGCGCGATCGGCATGATGCAGGAGGCACAGGCCGGCAACGATCCCGAACGCATCCGCGAATGCATGAGCGGCAATCTGTGCCGCTGCGGCGCTTATGCCGGCATCGTCGATGCCGTGCTCGAAGCGCAGGCCGGCATCGACGAATCCAACAAGAGGCGCTCCACATGAAACCGTTCGATTATGTCAGGCCGGCCACGGTCACTGAAGCCGTTGCCGCCGCCGCGCAGCCGGGCGCCGTTTATCTCGCCGCCGGCACCAATCTGCTCGACCTGATGAAAGGTGGCGTGAGCCGGCCGGATCGCCTCGTTGACGTCACGCATCTCCACGGGCTCGATGCAATCGAGACTCTCGCCGACGGGTCGTTGCGCATCGGCGCGCTCGTCAGCAATGCCGATCTCGCGCATGACGCAAACTTCGCGAAGGCCTACCCGGCCATCGCCGAGGCGCTGCTCTCCGGCGCGTCCGCGCAACTGCGCAACGCCGCGACCGTCGGCGGCAATCTGCTGCAGCGGACGCGCTGTGCGTATTTCTACGACACCGCCAGCCGCTGCAACAAGCGCGAGGCCGGCTCCGGCTGCGACGCCCGCGACGGAGAGAACCGCGGCCATGCCGTGCTCGGCTGGAGCGAGAGCTGCATCGCCACCCATCCCTCAGACTTCTGCGTGCCACTCGTCGCACTCGATGCCGTCGTCGAGATCGAAGGCAGGAACGGGCGGCGCGAGATCGCGCTCGACGCCCTGCATCGCCTGCCGGGCAAGGCGCCGGAGCGTGAGTCGGCGCTCGAGCCCGGCGACCTCATTGTCGCCGTGCGCCTGCCGCCCACGGCGCGCGGATTTTTAGCGCATGCGCGCTACCTCAAGGTTCGCGAGCGCACTTCCTATGCTTTCGCGGTCGTCTCGGCCGCAGCCGCGTTGCGCATCGAGACCGGCAAGATCGCGGAGGCGCGGGTTGCGCTGGGCGGCGTGGCCGCAAAGCCCTGGCGCGCCCGCGCCGCGGAGGATGTGCTCAAGGGCGTCGCGCCCACCGCCGACGCCTTCCAGGAAGCCGCCTGGCGCGCGCTCACCGACGCAAAGCCGTCCGGCGACAACGCCTTCAAGATCGAGCTCGCGCGCCGCATCGTGGTGCGCGCGCTGACCCTCGCCGCGGCCGGTACGCCCGCGCGTATCCCCGCGCTGCCGGCCTCTCCCTTTGCCTCGACCTCCGGAGCCATTCATGCCTGAGCTCAACCTGACCAGCGCTCCCGCTCATTTGCGGCACGGCTCGAACATCGGTCAGCCCCTAACCCGCCGCGACGGCGTCCTCAAGGTCAAGGGGCAGGCGACCTACGCCGCCGACAATCATCCGCAAGGCATGCTGTTTGCGGTGATGGCGGTGTCCAGCATCGCACACGGCCGCGTGACCTCGCTCGACGTCGCGGCAGCCAAGCGTCATCCGGGTGTGGTCGACGTTATGACGCCGAGCCACAGGCCACAGCTCGCGATCGACCCCGAGATCAAGACCAATCCGTTCGTGTTCCGGATGGAGGTGTTGCAGAGCGACGAGATCCGCTATGCCAACCAGCCGATCGCCGTCGTGATCGCCGAGACGCTGGAGGCGGCGACGGAAGGCGCGCTGCTGCTCGCGCCGCGCTACGAGACGCTGCCGGCGCTCGTGGGGCTCGATGCCGGCGAAAGCTTCGTGCCGCCGGTCGTCGGCGTCGGCAATCCCACGGAAGTGAACCGCGGCGATGTCGAGGCGGGCCTCGCCTCGGCCGAGAAGCAGATCGACGCGACCTACGAGACGCCGCCGCAATATCACAATGCGATGGAGCCGCATGCGATCGTCGCCTCCTGGGACGGCGACCGTCTGCAGATCGACATGCCGACCCAGGGCCTGATGCTGTCGCTGGCGCGCATCGCCGAATTGTTCGGCATCGCGCACGACAAGATCCACATCCGCAGCCCGTTCCTCGGCGGCGGCTTCGGCTCCAAGGGATTGATGGCCGGACCGCAGGCGCTCGGCATCATGGCGGCCAAGCTGGTCGGCAAGCCGGTCAAGCTGGTGCTGCGCCGTGAACAGATGTATGGCCCGGTCGGTCACCGCGCGCCGACGCGTCAGCGCTTGCGCATTGGCGCCGATGGCGAGGGACGCCTGATCGCGCTCGATCATCATGCCAGGACCGTTTCGAGCACGTTCGACGATTTCTACGAGCCTGCGGCCGATGCCTCGCACACGCTCTATGCCGCGCCTGCGATCCGCACCTCGCACGAGGCCGTGCGGGTCAACACCGGCACGCCCCTCTTCATGCGTGCGCCCGGGGAGGCGACCGGCTCGATTGCGCTCGAGAGCGCGATCGACGAGATGGCTTGGGCCTGCGGCCTGGATCCGCTCGCCTTCCGTCTGAAGAACTACGCGGAGGTCGAGCCGATCAGCGACAAACCCTTCTCGTCCAAGGCGCTGCGAGCCTGCTACGAGCAGGGTGCGGCGCGGTTCGGCTGGGCGAAGCGTTCGCTTCAACCGCGACAGATGCGCGACGATGCCGGTCTTCTGGTCGGATGGGGCGTGGGCACCGCGACCTTCCCGGCGCTGATGTTCCAGGCCGACGCCCGCGCGGCGATCCGCCGCGATGGTTCCGGCGTGATGGAGATCGGCGCGCATGACATGGGGCAGGGCGCCTGGACGGCCCTTGCCCAGATCGCGGCGGATGCTGTCGGCCTCGATATCGACCGCGTGGAATTCAAGGCCGGCACGTCCGACCTGCCGGATGCCGGCATCGCCGGCGGCTCGGCGCACACGGCGACTGCGGGTGCTGCGATCCACAGCGCCGGCGCGGCCGTGATCGCAAAGCTTTCCGATCTCGCCACCGGGGACGAGCGCTCGCCGCTGTTCGGCGCCGGCAATGCCGGCGTGATCGCGCGGGACGGCAGGCTGATCCGCCGTGACGACGAGCGCCGCAGCGAGAGTTATGCCGAGATCCTCGCCCGTGCGGGAGTGGCGGAGGTCGAGGCCCGCGGCACCGGCGCGCCGAATCCTGCGGCGATGGAAGAATATGCGATGCACGCCCATGGCGCGGTGTTCGCTGAGGTGAAGGTCGATCCCGATCTCGGCCAGGTGCGCGTCACCCGCATGGTCGGCGCCTTCGCCGCCGGGCGGATCGTCAATCCGCACCTGGTGAAAAGCCAGCTGTTCGGCGGCATGATATGGGGCCTGTCCTTCGCGCTGCACGAGGAAGCCATCACCGACCGCCGCAGCGGAAGGATCATGAATGCCAATCTCGGCGAGTACCACATCCCCGTGAATGCCGATGTCCCCCCGCTCGACGTCATCACTGTCGAGGAGCACGACCCGCATGTGAATGCGCTCGGCATCAAGGGCGTCGGCGAGATCGGCATCACCGGCAGCGCCGGTGCGGTCGCCAACGCCGTCTGGCACGCGACCGGCGTGCGCGTCCGCCGCTTCCCAATCAAGATCGAGGAATTGCTGATGCAGTCCTGAGAGATAAGAGGCGCGGCGAGATCATGTCGCTCCGCCCGGGTCTTGCTAATGCAGCTTCTTGCGGACTGCTTTGAGCGCCGCGCGCTGCGTCTCGATGTAATCGGCGATGACCTTGCGCAGCTCCTGCGAATGGAGCTTGTCGGCATCGCGCTGCACTTCGTCGAGCGCAGCCTCTGCATTAGCGAGCGTGATCTTCATCTGCGAGCCCTGTTACGAAGCGGCCCCGGAGTGCCCAAAAAGCTGAAGCATCCGCGGCCATAACCTCAGCACCTCTAAAAGCCAGGCTGCTCTTCTACGGTTCCTAATATATAGCGGCGCGGCCTGCGGAAATTGAGATGGCTCAAGCTCCGGAGGAAACCGGTGGCTCCGTAAGATCCCGGATGTGCCGATCGCGCCTCAGAACGTCGGCGGCGTGCAGGCCGAGATCACTTCGCACGGCTTGCCGCCGACGCAGCGGAAGCGATGCGGACGGCGGCTCTCGAAGTAATAGGCATCGCCGGGATTGAGAATGCGACGCTCGTCCTCGACGGTGACTTCGAGCTTGCCTGAGATCACGATGCCGCCTTCCTCGCCGTCATGGACGAGGTGGACGCGTCCGGTATCGCTGCCGGGCTCGTAGCGTTCCTTCAGGATCTGCAGGCTGCGGCCGAACAGATTGTCGCCGACCTGCCGATACGAAATCGGCTTCTTGCCGACCTCCGTCAGCTCCTCCGCGCGGTAGAAGATCTTGCGCCTGGACTCCGGCTCCAGCGCGAAGAACTCGGCGAGCCCCATCGGGATGCCGTCGAGGATGCGCTTGAGCGCGCCGACCGACGGGTTCATCTGGTTGGATTCGATCAGCGAGATCGTCGAATTGGTGACGCCGGCGCGTTTGGCGAGTTCGCGCTGCGACAGCTTGTGGCGCGCCCGGATGAATCGCAGCCGTCCACCGATGTCGACGCTCATAGCCCAGATCCCGTGTTGCAGGTGTTGCGGATCGCGCAAATATGGACCGGCGGCCCCAGCTAAATCAATGGCTTGCAGGTCGTCAGAAAAGGACTTGTTGCGCTTTCGAAGCCGTGGCTCTGCTAGCGGGTCAGCAAAGGAGCGCGGCCGTGACCCTCCATCAGATTCCGAACACGATCAAGACCGACTCGTTCTGGATGCCGTTCACGGCCAACCGGCAGTTCAAGAAAGCGCCCCGCCTGTTCTCCTCGGCCGAGGGAATGCACTACACCACCGTCGACGGCCGCAAGGTGATCGACGGCTCCGCGGGCCTCTGGTGCGTCAATGCCGGCCACGGCCGCAAGCAGATCGCCGCCGCGGTCGAGCGGCAGCTGATGACGCTGGACTTCGCGCCCACGTTCCAGATGGGCCATCCGCTGGCGTTCGATTTTGCCGAGCGCCTCGCCGAGATCGCGCCGAAGGGCCTCGATCGCGTTTTCTTCACCAACTCCGGCTCGGAGTCGGTCGACACCGCGCTGAAGATCGCGCTCGCCTATCATCGCGCCAACGGCCAGTCGAGCCGCACCCGTCTGATCGGCCGCGAGCGCGGCTATCACGGCGTCGGATTCGGCGGCACCTCGGTCGGCGGCATGGTTGCCAATCGCCGCGCCTTCGCGACCCTGCTGCCGGGCGTCGACCACATCCGCCACACTCACGATCTCAGCCGTAACGCCTTCGCCAAGGACCAGCCCGAGCACGGCGTCGAGCTCGCCGAGGATCTCGAGCGCCTGGTCGCCCTGCACGGCGCCGAGACCATCGCCGCCGTCATCGTCGAGCCCGTGCCGGGTTCGACCGCGGTGCTGCCGCCGCCGAAGGGCTATCTGCAGCGCCTGCGCGAGATCTGCGACAAGCACGGCATCCTCCTGATCTTCGACGAGGTCATCACCGGATTCGGCCGCCTCGGCACACCGTTCGCCGCCAACTTCTTCGGCGTCACGCCGGACCTGATGACGACGGCCAAGGGCATCACCAACGGCACCATTCCCTGCGGCGCCGTGTTCGCGAGCCGCAAGGTGCATGACGGCATGATGGTCGGGCCCGAGAACCAGATGGAGCTGTTCCACGGCTACACCTATTCGGCGCATCCGACCGCCTGCGCCGCCGGCATCGCGACGCTCGACATCTACAAGGACGAAGGCCTGCTCACGCGCGGTGCGTCGATCGCCGAATACTGGCGCGATGCGCTGCATTCGCTCAAAGGTCTGCCGAACGTCGTCGACATCCGCAATTGCGGCCTGATGGGCGCGGTCGAGCTGGCCCCGCGTGACGGTGTCGTCGGTGCGCGCGGCTACGACGTCATGGTCGATTGCTTCAACACCGGCCTTTACCTGCGCATGAGCGGCGACAGCTTCGCGATGTCGCCCCCGCTCATCGTCGAGAAGAGCCACATCGACCAGATGGTCTCGATCCTCGGCGACGCTATCAAGAAGGTGGCCTGATAATTGCTCTCGCCGTTGCGAGTTGTTTCCTTGCAGCGGCGAGCGTGATGCCGCGGGAGTTTGACCAAGCGTGAAAGTTCTGATCCTCGGCAGCGGTGTCATCGGTGTCACCTCTGCCTACTACCTCGCGCGTGCCGGCCACGAGGTGACGGTCGTCGACCGTCAGCCTGAGCCGGCCTTGGAGACCTCCTTCGCCAATGCCGGCGAGGTGTCGCCCGGCTATTCCTCGCCCTGGCCCGGCCCTGGCGTGCCGGTGAAGGCGGTGAAGTGGCTCTTGATGAAGCACGGCCCGCTGGTGATCCGGCCGAAGCTCGATCCTGTCATGTGGGTCTGGCTGCTCAAGATGCTGCGCAACTGCACCAGCGAACGCTACGCGGTCAACAAGAGCCGGATGATTCCGATCGCGGAATACAGCCGCGATGCCTTGCGCGCTCTGCGCCGCGACATCGGCATCCAGTACGACGAGCGTTCGCAGGGCACGCTGCAGCTGTTCCGCTACCAGTCCCAGCTCGACGGCACCGGCGAGGATATCGCCGTGCTCAAGCAGTACGGCGTGCCCTTCGAGGTGCTGAGCCGCGACGGCTGCATCGCGGTCGAGCCGGCGCTCTCGGGCGTGAAGGAGAAGTTCGCCGGCGGGCTTCGCCTGCCGCAGGACGAGACCGGCGACTGCCACATGTTCACGCAGGCGCTGGCCAAGCATGCGCAGGCGCTCGGCGTGCGCTTCATGTTCAACACCGGCATCGACCGCATGGTCACCGACGGCGCGCGCGTCAGCGGCGTTGCGACTAGCGCCGGCCTGTTGCAGGCAGACAGTTATGTGCTCGCGCTCGGCAGCTGGTCGCCGCGGCTCGTCGCGCCGCTCGGCATTTCGCTGCCGGTCTATCCGGTGAAGGGTTATTCGATCACGGTGCCGATCAAGGACGCCTCCGGCGCGCCGGAATCGACCGTGATGGACGAGAGCTACAAGGTCGCGATCACCCGCCTCGGCAATCGCATCCGCGTCGGCGGCACGGCCGAAATCTCGGGTTATTCGAGCAAGCTGTACGACGCCCGCCGCGCCACGCTGGATCATTCGCTGACCGACCTGTTCCCGCGCGGCGGCGATCTCTCCAAGGCCACCTTCTGGAGCGGCCTGCGCCCGATGACGCCGGACGGTCCGCCCGTGATCGGCCCGACCCAGTACGCCAACCTTCACCTCAACACCGGCCACGGCACGCTCGGCTGGACCATGTCCTGCGGCTCGGGCCGCGTGCTCGCCGACATGGTGTCGGGCAAGAAGCCGGACATCGACGTCAGCGCGCTGTCGGTGGAGCGGTACAAGTATCGGTTCGGGTGAGGCTCTGTCCCCTCGTCATTGTGAGGAGCTCTTGCGACGAAGCAATCCAGGCTGTCTCCGTGGTGAGTGTCTGGATTGCTTCGCTTCGCTCGCAATGACGATGTGGAGGCGGCGCGTATCCAACTCCATCACCGTCACCCTGAGGTGGCCGCTTCTTCAGCGGCCCTCGAAGGGCGACGGCCCGGCTCTATCGGGGCCGCTCATCCTTCGAGGCTCGCTTTGCTCGGGCCTCAGGATGACGGGAAGTTGGTGGCGCCCGGCTCAAGGCTTGCTGCGCTCAGATGTGATCCGGGCGATATCCCTGGGGGGATGAGTCCCGCGTGCGGAGGTCGGCCCAGATCGATTGGGCTTGTCTTCAGCCATCGCCGGATCGCAGCGATGATGAGGTCATCCATCGTGGTTTACCCTCGCCGTGCTGAACACTCTCACATTATGCCGACAGGTGCAGCACCGGCAAACTACCCCGCCCCCGGCACGCAGTTCACCCACAACACCAACGCTTTCGCATCCTGCGCCGGATTGGAAAACCGGTGCGGCCTGCGGCTGGCGAACCGAAAACTGTCGCCCGTCTTCAGCGACCATGTCTCGCTGTCCACCGTCAGCATCATCTCGCCTTCGAGCACCAGCCCGGCCTCTTCGCCGTCGTGGGTGTAGAGCTCGTCGCCGGTCGAGCCGCCGGGCTCCAGATGCACCAGGAACAGGTTGAGCCGGTTGTCGGTGCTGGCCGGACTCAGCAATTGTTTCGAGACGCCGGTCCGCCACAGCTTCAGCTCGGGGCGCTGCAGGCCGCGCGTCACCACCCGGTCGGAGACGCCGTCGGCGCTCGGGCTCGCGCCGAACAGCGCGGCGATGCCCACGCCGAGCACGTCAGCGAGCGTTGCCAGCACGCGCAGCGACGGCGACGACAGGCCGCGCTCGATCTGGCTGAGGAAGCCGATCGACAGCTCCGTGCGGGCGGCCACCGTCTCCAGCGACAACTGCCTGGCGCGCCTGAGATCGCGGATGCGGCGGCCGACCGCGACGTCCATCGCGGGCTCGGCCGGCTTGGTGACAGGCTTGGCGACGGCCTTGGCTTTCACCTTCCTGGCCGGCTTCGCGGCGGCCGGTTTGCGCATTCTTTTGCCACCGCTCACGTCAAACCGCTTCCTTCATGTGCATGAAAACCGCTTGCATCAACTGCGAAAGTATGACCAAATTTTCATACTGGTGAAAATAGGCCGAAACGGCGTGGGCCGCAACGTCTGCGATCAAGACATCTGCGAGCGCCGGCACCGGCCGGACCCAAAGGGGGATGCGATGAAGCGTTTTGTTCAGGCCGCAGTCGCGGCGCTCGCACTTGCGGCCGTGGCGCCGGTTTCGGCGCAGCAGGTGCTGAAGGTCGGCTCGACGCCGACAGGCATTCCCTTCACCTTCCTCGACACCAAGACCAACACCATCCAGGGCATCATGGTCGATCTCGTTACCGAGATCGGCAAGGACGCCGGCCTCAACGTGCAGATCGAGCCGATGGCGTTCTCGGCGCTGATCCCGTCGCTGACCTCGAGCAAGATCGACATCATCGCCGCCGCGATGTTCATCACCGCGCCGCGCAAGGAGGTGATCGACTTCTCCGACCCGATCTACACCTATGGTGAAGGCCTCGTGGTGCCGAAGAGCGACACGAAGGCTTACACAACGCAGGACGACCTGAAGGGCGAGACCGTCGGCGCGCAAGTCGGCACCGCCTTCGTCGACGCGCTGAAGAAGACCGGCCTGTTTGCCGACGTGAAGGCGTACGATACCATTCCCGACATCCTGCGCGACGTGAACACCGGCCGCCTCAAGGCCGGCTATGCCGACTATCCGATCCTTGCCTACAATCTGAAGCAGGGCGGCTTCCCCGAGGTGCGCCTCGTCGACGGCTACAAGCCCGTCACCGTCGGCTCTGTCGGCATCGGCGTGCGCAAGGGCGAAACCGCGCTGCTCGGCAAGATCAATGCCTCGCTCGCAAAGCTGAAGGCCGACGGCACCATCGACAAGATCCTCGAGAAGTGGGGACAGAAGGCGCAGGGTTGATTGGCAAGACCTGATCGATCGAAGGCTGCCCGATGAAAGGCTTCCTGCACGACGCCGCCGAGTTCTTCCCGATCCTGATGAACGGCGTCGCACTGACGATCGTCGTCACCATCGGCTCGCTGCTGCTCTCGACGGTACTTGGGCTGATCTGGGCGATGATGCGGGTCTCCGGCATCAAGGCGCTGTCGATGCTCAGCGCCAGCCTGATCAACGTGATCCGCGGCATCCCGATCATCGTGCTGCTGTTCTATCTCTACTTCGTCATGCCGGATCTCGGCGTCACACTGTCGGCCTTGCAGGCCGCCATCCTCGGGCTCGGCATCGCCTATTCGGCCTATCAGGCCGAAAACTTCCGGGCCGGCATCGAGGCGATCGACAAGGGACAGATCGAGGCGGCGCAGTCGATCGGCATGGGCTGGTGGCTGACCATGCGGCGCGTGGTGCTGCCGCAGGCGGTGCGCATCGTGCTGCCGCCCTACGGCAACGTCATGATCATGATGCTGAAGGACTCCTCGCAGGCCTCGACCATCACGGTCGCCGAGCTCGCACTGCAGGGCAAGCTGATCGCGTCCTCGACCTTCAAGAACACCAACGTGTTCACGCTGGTGGCGCTGATGTATCTCACCATGAGCATCCCGCTGATCCTGCTGGTCCGTCACTTCGAGAAGCGGGCCGGCAAGAAATGATCGAGCTGAGCGACGTCCACAAGAGCTTTGGCAAGGTCGAGGTGCTCAAGGGCATCACGGCTTCCGTCGAGAAGGGCGAGGTGGTCTGCATCATCGGCCCCTCAGGCTCTGGCAAGTCCACCATCCTGCGCTGTATCAACGGGCTCGAAAGCTACGATCGCGGCGAGATCGGCGTCGAGGGATTGAGGGTCGACCGCGACGCGCCGTCGATCGTGAACATCCGCACCCAGGTGTCGATGGTGTTCCAGCGCTTCAACCTGTTCCCGCATCGGACAGTGCTGGAGAACGTGGTCGAAGGTCCGCTGTTCGTGAAGAAGGAGCCGCGTGCCGAGGTGCTCGAGCGCGGCCGTGCGCTGCTTGCCCAGGTCGGCCTCGCCGAGAAGGCCGACATCCATCCACCGCAGCTCTCCGGCGGCCAGCAGCAGCGCGTCGCGATCGCGCGGGCGCTGGCGATGCAGCCCAAGGCGATCCTGTTCGACGAGCCGACTTCGGCGCTCGATCCCGAGCTCGTCGGTGACGTCCTCGGCGTGATGCGCAAGCTCGCCGACGACGGCATGACCATGGTGGTCGTCACCCACGAGATGGGCTTTGCCCGCGACGTTGCCGATCGGGTGCTGTTCATCGACGGCGGCGTCATTGTCGAGCAGGGGCCGGCGAAATCGGTGCTCAATCAACCGCAGCACGCCCGCACGCAGGACTTCCTGCGCCGCGTGCTGCATCCGCTCTGACCGGACTTCGCCATGACGACGCGCCTGCCTCTGCCGCCTTCGCTCTATGCCGACACCGCGGTCGCGCCGGTCGCGACGCCGCCGCTCGATCTCGACAAGACCGTTTCCGTCGCGATCGTCGGCGGCGGCTACACCGGCCTGTCCACCGCGCTGCATCTCGCCGAGCAGGGCGTCGAAGCGCTGGTGCTGGAGGCGCAGGAGCCGGGCTGGGGCGCATCAGGAAACAACGGCGGCCACACCAATCCTGGCCTGAAGCACGATCCCGATCAGATCGAGGCGGACTTCGGCGCCGAGCTCGGCCGCCGCATGATCGCGTTCTCCTACGGCACGACGAACTTCACCCACGATCTGATCCGCCGTTACCAGATCCCATGCGAGGCGCGGCAGAACGGCACGCTGCGCGCGGCCTACAACGAGACCAGCGCCGCTGCAATCGAGGCGACCGCGCAGCAATGCATCCGCCGCGGCATGCCGGTGTCGTACCTGAACCGCGAGCAGCTGCGCGAGATGACGGGCACCGACCGCTACATTGGTGCCATGCTGGATACGCGCGGCGGTGACCTGCATCCCCTGAGCTACGCCCGCGGCCTCGCGCGCGCCGCAATATCGGCGGGCGCAAAGGTGCATGGCGAAACGCCCGCGCTGTCGCTTCGTCGCGACGGCAATCACTGGCGCATCGAGACGCCGCGTGCGGTCGTGCATGCGGACAAGGTGCTGCTTGCGACCAACGGCTTTACCGACGATCTCTGGCCGGCGCTCCGCCGCACCATCGTGCCGGTGTTTTCCTCGATCGCCGCCACCGCGCCGCTGTCGGACGCGGTGGCCCGTTCGATCATGCCGACGCGTCCGGTTCTCTACGAGAGCGGCCACATCACCGTCTATTATCGCATCGATCAGCAGAACCGGCTTCTGATGGGCGGCCGCGGCCCGATGCGCTGGATCAGCTCGCCGCACGACGTTGCCTATCTCATGCGCTATGCGGAGAGGCTATGGCCGCAGATCAAGGGCGTCGCTTGGACCCACGGCTGGAACAGCCGCCTCGCCATCACCAAAGATCATTATCCGCATGTGCACGAGCCCGCGGAAAACGTCCTGATCTCGCTCGGCTGCAACGGCCGCGGCGTCGCGCTCTCGACGGCGATGGGCGCGCAGCTCGCCCGCCGCCTGATCGGCGGCGCCAGGGCCGAGATCGACATGCCCGTTACCGGCATCAAGCCGATCCCGATGCATGCGTTCTGGCCCGTCGGCGTGACGACCGCCGTGATTGCGGGCCGCGTGCGGGATCGGCTGGGCATTTAAAAGGCGCCGCCCTGTTACGGGCGACGCCTTGCAGGAATGCCAGCCCGCGTCAGCAGCGGCCCTGCTTCCACAGTCCGGGCGGGCAGCCGTGACCGCGCCAGCCGACCTTGCGCCCATGGTACCATCCGTACGGCGCGCCATGGTGATGATGACCCATCGAATGGCCATGACCATGGCCGTGACCGTGTCCACCGCCATGGCCGCCCTTGGCCATCACGGGACTGGTGAGCGTGAGGCCGGCTGCAACGATCAGCGAAGCTGCGAGCGCAAGTTTCTTCATGTGTGTCCTCCAGTGGGGCGAGCGCACTTGTCCGTTCAATGAACGAACGATGCGCAGCTAAGTTCCTCGCAAATGTGGACGGGTCGTGACGCTCGTGGAGATGTTCAATCGCGCATCGGCTCAACGCGTGCTGGCACATTCTCGCTCGCGACGTGCAAGCGGTTCACCGCGGGTACGCTCTCTCGTCAGCGGACTCAGGCTTCCGCCACAGCATCGGCCCAGGGCTGGAAGATGTCGACGGCGCCGGAATTGACCTCGCCCTCGCGCATCACGACGCTCGGGCAGGCGAATTTTTGCGGCAGCGCCTGCACCGGGCTCTCCTCGTAGTCGAAGCGCGCGGCCAGCGTCTTGCGTATGCCCGCCGGCAAACGTGGATCGCCGATCACCACCGCGCCCTCGCTGGCGTCGATGCGCGGCTGGTGGATGGCGGCATCCAGATCCATGCCGTAGTCCATCGCAAAGGATACGAGCTGCATCACCGACGGCAGGATGCGGCGGCCGCCGGAGGCGCCGGCCGCAAGACGCTTGCCGTCCTTCGTCTCAGCGATGACGGGCGTGTAGTTGCAGAGGCAGCGCTTGCCAGGGGCGAGCGAGTTGGTGGTGCCCGGCGTCGGGTCGAACCACATGATGCCGTTGTTCATGGCGATGCCGGTGTGCGGCGTCACGTATTTCGAGCCGAAGGACGACAGCAGCGTCTGCGTCACCGCGGCGATGTTGCCGTGGCGGTCGACCACGGAGAAATGCGTGGTGCAGGCGGGCGCGAGATATTCGGCGCCGAGCGAGCGCTTGCCGTCGGCATCGCCCATGTCCTTGAGCCGCTCGCGGAAGGCGGCCTGCAAGGCGAGCGCATATTCACCGTAAGCGGCTGCATCGGGCTCGCTTGCCGGCTTCAAATTCTGCTGCAGCAGACGCAGCGCATGCGCCAGGGTTGGCCCGGCCGTGAGCTCGGGCGTCGCATACACCTTGCCGTCGCGATAGGGAATCGCCAGCGGGTCGCGCAGATGGCTGCGGAACGCGGCGAGATCCTCCACCGACAGCGAGCCGCCATCAGCCTTGATGTCGGAGGCGATGCTCCTGGCGAGATCGCCCTGGTAGAAGTCGCGCGGCCCGGCCTCGGCAAGATGCGACAGCGTCGCCTTCAGACCGTCCAGCGGCAGCCGCGTCTCGGACTTGATGCCCCAGGGCGCGCTCGGCGGCAGGCCTTCCTTCAGGAACGTCGCCGCGCTTGCGGGATAGCGCCTGAGGTCCGCCGCCGAGTTCGCGATCGTCAGCGTGGTCCACCAATCGACCAGCATGCCTTCGCCGGCGAGTGCGACAGCCGGCGCGACCAAATCCTTCCACGGCAGCTTCGCGTAGCGCTGATGTGCCTCCTCCATGCCGGCGACGACGCCTGGCACTGCGACCGAGCCTGGCCCGTGGATGTTGCGATCGTCCTTCACCCGCGACCAGGGGAAGAGATCGGAGGCCGCACCCTGGCCGCCGAGCGGATAATCCGCAACGCGCAGACTTTGCGGCGCACACATGCCGTAGTCGATCACTTCAGTGCGATTTTCCCTGGCGCGGTGGAGCACCATCGCGCCGCCGCCGCCAATACCGCTGTTCCAGGGCTCGAGCACGTTCAGGGCAAAGGTGGTTGCCACGATCGCGTCCACGCAGTCGCCGCCCGCCGCCAGCACCGCCGCTCCCACCTCGGCCGCCCGCCGCGACTGCGCAGCGACGATGCCGCCCTTGGACTTGACGGCGGGCTTGCGGACGGTTTGGGCGAGGCTGAACTGATGAGGCATGGCGTCGTGTTTTCTGCGTCTTGTTCTATGTGTTGGATTCGTTGCGTTGGCGTCGAGGCTCCGCGTTGGCGAGCCTGCGGACAATGGCACAGTGCGGCCAACGAGAACAAAGGGAGGCGCGACATGGCAGGTGTGAAGCAAGCGCGGGGTGGCGCGGTCGGAGTTCCGACCCTCGACGAGCCCGCGAGCCTGAACGCGATGACGCCCAAACGCATCATGGCCGGGACAAGCCCCGGCCATGATGCGAAGGACACTGAATCAGCTGGAAAGCGTGGAGGCCGCAGCGCTCAGAGCGAGCGGTCGAGCCGGCTTGCCTGATACTTGGCGCGCCATTTCGGACCCGGGCCGCGCATGTAGTGAAGCTCGGGGCGGTAGGGGTTGCCGGCCACCTTCACCAGCGTCTGCCACTTGCTGACGACGAAGGTCAGGGGCTGGCGAAGCAGGCTGAGTGAAGCGAGTATCATGGCATCGACCTCAGTGCGGCTTGCCGAGCATGGCGGTGAAGGGGAGATCGAAGATCTCCTCGCCGTCGTCATCGCTGACATGGATCACCCAGTCGCGCCAGTCCTCGGCACCGGGCGTCTGGATCATCGAGTGCATGATCTGGGTCGCGCGGTCGCGCGCCTCGGTCAGACTGGCGACGGCGGCGCCGTAACGGTCGATCAGCGTGCCCTCGGTGTTGGAGCAGTGAAAATAGACCTGGACCATAAGCGCCTCCTGTAGAAAGCGATTGGGCAAACAGATACCACCCCAAGCCTTCGCGAAACATTCGGGTCGAGCCCGGTAAGGGAATTTACGGAGATTGGTCGGCACCAAAGTCGTTACAGGTTTAGTCACAGGCGAGGGATGACTGGACGGCGCCCAGGCCTCATGGAACAAGCGTCCCCGGGAGTCGGGGGCCACCGTGAACCAGTTCAAATTCGGGAGCGAACGGCAACATCTGCGCCTTCTGGCTGCGGTCTTGGCCGGCGCACTGCTCGGCTTGGCCCCGGCTTCGTCCGAACCGATCAGGAAGAGCGGCTACGCGATCGGCACCGGTAGTTGCGGCAGCGGCGACCTCGTTTTTCCCAGGATCCAGATCGACATGAAGGCGGGATTTTGCGCCGGCCTCGTTGCCAGCGAAGAGGATCGCCTCAAATTCCCACGCTCGATCGTCCAGGTGCCTGGTCGCGACCTGTTCGTGGTGGCCGACATGGGCGGCTGGGGTCACACCGACGGGCGGCTGTTGCTGCTCGATCCGCACGCGCCCCCGGGGCAACGCTTCAAGGAGCTGCTGACGGGGCTCGAATACCCGTTCGGCCTCGTCGTCGGCCCGGACAGGAAGCTCTATGCCTCGACCGCCGAGGCGATCTTCCGGTTCGACCCGCTCGCGGACAATCCACACGGCACAATCGAGACCATCGTCCGTCATATGCCCGGCCGCCGGATCACGCTGCCTGACGGCACGAAGCTCGACGAGAGTGCGCACCCGCTCAAGCAGTTCGTGTTCGATCGGAACGGCCGGCTGTTCGTCAATGTCGGCTCGCACAGCGACGACTGCATCACGCCGGCGCCGATCAACAAGCCCTGCGCCGCGGCCGAAAGCGGCTCGGCGATGGCCGCGATCTGGCTGTTCACGCCGCCCGCAGGCGGCGTCTTCCCGGCATTGAAACCTGGCGACCCTGATCCGCCGCACACGGTCTATGCGCGCGGCCTCCGCAACTCGATGGCGCTGGCGCTGCATCCGATGTTTCCGGATGCCGGCTACGCCTTTCTGCAAGGCGAGAACGGCCGCGACCTGCCCGATAACTTCAAACCGAACGAGGAGATCAATGCGATCGAGCAGGGCCGGCACTACGGTTGGCCGTATTGCTATGACCTGTCGACGCCGAGCCCCGAATTCAGGCTCGTGCTGCAATCGGGCATCTACAAATCGTTCTGCTCAGCCAATCCGCTCTACAAGCCGCCGATCTCGCTGATGCCGCCGCACGGCGCGCCGCTCGCGATGCTCTATTACCACGGAGCCAAATTTCCGGAGCTGGAGGGCAAGCTGCTGGTCGGCCTGCACGGCTACCGTCCGACCGGCAGCCGCGTCCTCATCTACGATGTCGACGATCACGGTTTCCCCAAGCCGAGCGCTCCGCCGGTGCGATATCACGTCAGTTGCGCTGCCGATCCCACGCGCAGTTTCCAGACCGACGCCGGCGAGGTCGCTGCCGCGCCCTTCGATGAGCTGATCGCAGGCTGGCACCGCGTCAACGGAGCGCGGCCGCAAGGCGCGCCGGTCGGCATGACGGTCGCGGAGGACGGCGCCATCTGGCTGGTCGAGGACAAGAACCAGACCGTGATCCGCATCGATCGCGCCGCGGGCGATCCGCCTCAGCCGCTCTCCTGCGACGCGCGCAGCCAGGCGATGATCGACCAGCTCGCGGCCTTCGTCGCCAGCGATGCGCAGAACAGCATTCGCCTCACCACCTTGCGCAAGGGCCTCGTCGAGAAGCACTGCCTCGGCTGCCATTCCGATTTCGGCCTTAAGGCAAGCCAAACTGACGCGGAGAAGGACGCAATAGCGCTGCGCTTCGTGCTGGCGCAGGACGGCTGGATCTATCCGGGAGATCCCGATGCCGGCAAGCTGCGCACACGCCTGCGCGGCCTCGGCGCCGAGAAGCTGATGCCGCCGGGCGGCGAGAGCCTGCCGAAGACGGAGGCCGGTTACACGCGCCTGCTCGATACTGCGGACCTGCTCGTCGCCAAGATGGTTCCGGGCACGCGGATGCGGATCAAGCCCGGCCCGCCGCAGCGTAAGTTTTTCAGCAAAGCCAACAAGGAATGCGGCGAAATACCGGCCGCCAAGGTCGTCGTCGTGACACAAAGGAGCGCTGTAGACAGACCCGGCTTCAGTCGCTTCTTCCGGCCGGCCGATCCCTATCTGAATGGCGAGTGCACCGACGACGATGGCTACTACATCCGGCAGGAATTTCTGGTGCCTGTGCAGTAGCATCCTGCTTGTCGCGACGCCGCCGGCCGCTGCCGAAACAAAACTGTTCGATAGCGTGCAGGTGACGCCCGCCGGCGAATACACATTCGGCATCGAAGGGCCCGCCGCCGATCTCGACGGCAACCTGTTCGTCGTTAATCTCGGCAAGCCCGGCACCATCGGCAAATTGCCCGCGGGCGCCGCCGCTTCGGCGCTGTTCGCGACACTCCCCGAAGGCAGCGTCGGCAACGCGATCCGTTTCGATCGCAGCGGCACCATGTTCATCGCCGACTACAAGAAGCACAACATCTTCGCGATGGCGAAGGGTGCGACCGAGCCTGCCGTCTGGTTTCACTCCGACGAGATGAGCCAGCCCAACGATATCACTATCGCCCGCGACGGCACGATCTATGCGAGCGATCCGAACTGGAGGGGACGCGAGGGCCACATTTGGCGCATCGCCAGGCGAGCAGACGGTACGGTGCAGGGCCAGGTGATGTCGGCGCCGCGCGCGATGGGCACTACCAACGGCATCGATCTCAGCCCTGACGGCAAGACGCTCTATGTCGGCGAATCCAGCAGCGGCCAGATCTGGTCCTATGCGATCAACGGCAACGAGCTCACCGGTGCAAAGCTTGTCAAGGCGTTCCAGCCCGACACGATCGATGGCCTGCGCACGGACGTTGCCGGCCGTCTCTATGTCGCGCGCATTCTCAAGGGCACGATCGCGCTGATGAAGCCGACCGGCGCGGTCGAGCGCGAGATCCCGCTGAGGGCCAAGGAGCCGACCAACCTTGCCTTCGGCGGCAGCGACGGCAAGACCGTCTTCGTCACCCAGCGCCAGGGCGGCTTCATCGAGGCCTTCCGCACCGACCAGCAGGGCCGCGAGCACTGTCTTCAGCGCGGGCGCTGCTGAGCCGGCGGTCTGCTTCCCGTGCAGAACAGTGGCGTGAGGGCGGCATTCTTCTTGCTTGCATCGGGCCGCCGCAGGCATCAAGACAGCTGTGGCACCGTCAAAGCGTTTTCAAGCGAAGTGGATACCGGTTCGCGCAAAAAAACGCGTCAGAACAAGAATCCAGCACGCGACCCACGGAGTGTTTCAGTGAAAGCCGTCCATACCGAACTGCACCGCAGCCACGATCCGCAATTCTTCCTGGTGCGCGGCGTCGTCAAGCGCACCACCGAGCAGCCCGAGCGCGCCGACCGCCTGCTCAAGGGCCTCAAGGACGGCAAGCATCAACTGGTCGAGCCGACGGCATTCGGGCAGGGGCCGCGCGCACGCATTCACAGCCCGGAATATCTGTCGTTCCTGAGCGAAGCTTGGAACGCCTGGACCGCGCTCGGCGATTCCGGTCCGGAGATGATCGGCAACATCCATCCCGTGCGCCACGCCGCGACCTATCCCACCCACATCGTCGGCAAGCTCGGCTGGCATACCGCCGACACCGCGGCGCCGATCGGTCCGGGCACCTGGGCCGCGGCCTGTGCCGCAACGGACGTTGCGGTCACTGCCGCGCAAATGGTGATGGATGGGGAGGATGCGACCTACGCGCTCTGCCGTCCGCCCGGCCATCACGCCTATCGCGACATGGCCGGCGGCTTCTGCTTCCTCAACAACAGTGCGATCGCCGCGGCGCATCTGCGGCTCAAGCACGAGCGCGTCGTGATCCTCGACGTCGACGTTCATCACGGCAACGGCACGCAAGGCATCTTCTACGCGCGACCGGATGTGTACACGATCTCGATCCATGCCGATCCGGTCGCGTACTATCCTTATGTGTGGGGTTACGCGCATGAGCGCGGCGAAGGCCCGGGCCTCGGCGCCAATCTCAACATTCCGCTGCCCATCGGCACCGGCGATGACGGCTACATGCAGGCGATGGACGTCGCACGCAAGGCAATCGAGTCCTTCGCACCCGGCGCCCTCGTCATCGCACTCGGCTTGGATGCCTCCGAACACGATCCGCTGAAGGGCCTCGCCGTCACCACGCCCGGCTTCCGCCGCATCGGCCAGGCCATCGCGAGGCTGGCCCTGCCGACCGTGTTCGTGCAGGAAGGCGGCTATCTCTCGGATATCCTCGGCGCGAATTTGACTTCGGTGCTGGCGGGATTTGAAGAGGCAAGGTGACTTTCGCTGAATGGACCGTCATTCTCCTTCATTGCGAGCGAAGCGAAGCAATCCAGAATCTTTCCCCGGCATCAGTCTGGATTGCTTCGTCGCAAGGGCTCCTCGCAATGACGATGTGGATGCAGTGTGATCAGTAGTCAAAACATCCCGCTTGCCGTCAGCGCCTTGCAGACGTGCTGCATCTCGGTCTCGTCCGCGACCATGTCGAGCATGATCGTGGTCAGCCCCTTCGCCGCAAACGCCCTCAGCCTGGCGCCGATCTCCTCGTAGCTGCCGACGAGATAGGGGCAGTCCGCCTGGAACGTCAGGAACGGCAGCAGCCAGTAGCCGTTGGGCTGAAGCTCGCCGCTTTGCCCCTCGTACAGCCGCCGCTTCCACACGGAGTCGCTGTTCTCAACGGTGAGTGCGAGCAGCTCGCGATCATCGGTGCTGTCGCGGAAGCGCGCCTTGGCCGCCTGCCGCGCCTCTTCGCTTCTCTCCCTTGCGAAGATGCCGAAGTTCACGCCGGGTGCCGCGAGGCCATCATCGAGATCTGGCGGCAGCATCTGCATCTTGATGCAGCCGGTCTCTCTGGCGACGCGCTGCGCCGCTTCCGATTGGCCGGCGATCAGGAATTCCGGCATCAGCTCCGCCGGCAGGCGCGGACGAAGCTGCAGGTTGCTCGCGCGATAGAACCGGCCCTTGATCGTCACCGGTCGCGGGCTCGAGAGCAGCTGGCGCATCAGCGCGACGAACTCGCCGAGCCTGACATAGCGATCGGCATGGGTCTGCTCGTCGCCGAGCCCCTGCAGGTCGCTGATCGCCGTCCCCGTGATCATGTTGAGATAGACCTTGCGACCGTAGAGCTGTGCAAAAGACGAGACGAATTTCGCCGCCGTAAACGGGTGCATGTAGACCGGGTTGACGGCGATCAACGGCGAGCTCTGCGTCGTCTTCGCCATGATGTGCTGGGCCATCGCCCAGGGCTCGACGAACACGTCGTTGCCTTCGAACAGCAGAATGCCTTCGAAGCCGTTGCGGTCGGCGAACTCCGCCACCCGCATCAGCTCACCGACATATTGCTTGGGATCGCGGTTGCGCGAGATCGCAGGGAAGACACGCAGCCGCGAGGACGTCATTCAGCGGCTTCCTGGAGCGGCCAGGCATTGTGGTTGATGGGAAGGCCGCCGCGCGCCCGGGAGCCGTCGGCGATCGCGAGGCGATGCGAGGGCGAGGGCGAGCACAGCGAGAAGTGCCAGCCGTCGGGATCGTCGGCGATGTCGGGCTTGAAGCTGATCTCGATGGCCTCGCGCGAGATCTGCATCGCGAAGGCGTCGAGCGGCAGGTTGAGGCCGAAACCCTTGGCCTTCAGATAGGCTTCCTTGAGCGTCCAATAGTCGAAGAATCGCTCTATCGCCGCCGGCTCTGGCAGCTTGCGCAACGTTTCGACCTCCTCCGGCGCAAAGAAGCGATCCGCAGTGGAAAGCGGGGCCACACTCCGTGACACGGTTTCGACGTCGACGCCGACAGCCTCATGCCCGGATACGACGCAGGCAACGCAGCCGTCGGCGTGCGACAGGCTGAAATGCAGCGCGGTCGAGGTTTGGGGCGATGCAACAAACGGGCGACCATAGCGGCCGGCCCCAAAGGACCAGGCGGTCGGAGCGACATTTGGCGCGACCTGCGACAGCGCCAGACGGAGCATGGCGTGCGCGTAAATATATTGCCGCCGATGCCGCTCGAACTTGAAACGGTCGGCGCGGATCCGTTCGTCGACCGACAGCAGCCGTCGGCACGCATCGGCTGCGCCTGGCGTGTCAATGGTCGCGATCAGTCCGACAAACAGTTCAATTCTGTCGTCTGCCATCAATTGGGCCTTTGGCGTCAGGCAGAGGCCCAAGCCCCGGCTCTGACGGAAGAATCAACTGAGCAAGAATCAACCAGTGGACCGGTCTTAGCGGTCCACCCAGGCAAATTCTTGTCGATTTGCAGGCCGGTCTTCGGGCGCAAGCTTGCGCGAGACCCCAACTCGACCAGCGAGCGGCCCGATTTAAAAACCGGAGGCCGAAAAAATGAAGCCTGAAAGATTGGTGCGGCGTCCCTGCCGACTAGTCTTACTTTTTCTTCTTGGCCTTCTTCTTCGTGCCGCCCAGCATCGAAAGGCTGGCATCGACGTCCTTCAGCGCGGACTGCAGCTTCTTCTTCTCGCCGGCCAGCAGTTTTTGCAGGGCCTTGCGGTCCTTGTCGCTCAACGAGGTACCCTTGGTAAATTTGATGAAACCCATAACGCACTCCCCCGGTTTTGAAAAAAATCGTCCAAATCAAAAAGACGCGAATAATCTTGCGCGGTGGCGCCAAATAATCAAGATGCAACTTGATCATGCACAGCTTTGACGAGTGAACCTGTATTCGACCTCGTGCACGGCCGGTCATGCCGCCTTGCGCGCGAGCAATTGGCCGAGTGGTGTGCCGGGTTGGGCAACCGCTGCCTCCAGCAGCGCGACGAGCTCTGCCATCCATGTGCGAACCGTGCCGCCGTCCAGGAGCTCGTGCTTGTAATTACATGAACCGGTGATTCCTGTCGGGCGCTCTTTCAGCATGAGCGACAGCCAGGTCTGGTCGATCGGCAGCACCGGCTGGCCCTCGCGCGCGACGTTTCCGATCGATTGCACCGCAATCTCCGGCAGGTCGAGCGGCTGGCGCAGCGGATTCTGCAGCGTGAAATAGACCTGGAGCAGCGCTGCGGGGTCGATCCCCTCCCGCTCCAGATGGTCGGCCAGCATGTTGAACGGCAGCTCCTGCCGTGCATGCGCATCGAGCACGCTCTGGCGTACCCGGTTCAGGGCCTGCGTGAACGACAGATCCGCAGTGATTGTCGTACGGACGATCACCGTGTTCTCGAACGGGCCGACGATGCGGTCGGTGTCCGGCTGGGCGCGATTGGCCATGGCGGTGGCGACCGAGATGTCGGTGCGGCCGGTCCGCGCCAGCAGCACGGCCTTCAGGCCGGTGAGCAGGCACATGAACAGCGTGCCATTGTGCTGACCGGCGAACGCTGTGAGCCGTGCGATCAGATCGGGCTCGAGCCCGAGCGGATGGTGCCCGGTGGACGCGCCCGGGTCCGCTTCGCCCTCGAAGATCGCGGCCGCGCCGCGCAGATTCTCCGTCCAGTCGGCGGCCTGGCGGCGGGCGGCGTCGGTGCCGCACCACCAGCGCTGCCAGCGCGCGACGTCCGAAAAGGCCGGAGGCGTCGGGAGCGGCGGCGCGGGGCGCCTGGCCAGCGCCGCATAGCGGTTCGACAATTCGTCGAACAGCACGCCGATCGACCAGCCATCGGCAATGACATGATGGATCGTCAGCAGCAGCACGTGGTCGTCGGCATGGAGCCGCAACAGCCGCGCCCGCAATAGCGGCGGCCGCGCGATGTCGAACGGCGTATAGGTCTCCTGTTCGATCAGCAGATCGATCTTCCGCAGTTCGAGCGCCTTGCGCCGCTTGTTGTTGTGCGGCCGACCGTCGCCGATGACCTCGACGGTGAGGACGGGCCCGAGCTCGCTGGGAGTGGCGATGCGGCTGACGGGCTCGTCGCCGTTCCGGCCGAAACCGGTCCGCAGCGATTCGTGGCGGCGCACGATGTCGCCGAATGCTTGCGCGAGGATGGCCGGATCGAGCGGGCCCTCTAGACGGAAGGCAAAGGGCAGGTTGAACAGCGGCAGGCCGGGCAGTTTCTGCTCGATCCGAATCATCTGGTCCTGTGCCATCGAGAGCGTCGGCGGCCCGCTTGCGATCAGCCGCGAGATGCTTGTGGCAAGGTTGCGCGGCTTCGCTGCCACGGCTTCGTCGACACGACGGGCAAGCTCTTCGACGGTCGGCGCTTCGAAAATGGTCTTGATCGGCAGCGATACGCCGAGCGCGCGGGCGACGCGCGCCATCACCTGGCCGGCCAGCAGCGAATGGCCGCCGAGATCGAAGAAATTGTCTGTCACTCCCAGGCTCTCGACCTTCAGCAGGTCGATCCAGATGTCGGAGAGCACCTTTTCGGTGAAGCGCCGCGCCGGCACGGCGGCATCGGGGTCGGTCGTTTGCAGCTGCGCGGGCGCCAGCAGCGCGGAGCGATCGATCTTGCCATGGGCGTTGAGCGGCACCTGGTCGAGGAACAGGAAGGCGGAGGGGACGGCATGGCCGGGCAGCCGGCTCTTCAGGAATTCGCGCAGGTCGCTGGCGCTGACCCGGCTGCCGGGCTTCGCAACGATATGGGCGATGAGCCTGACATCGCCGCTCGCCTCGCGGCGCGGTTCGACGATGCCGGTGCGCACGCCAGGATGGTCGGCAAGCGCATTCTCGATCTCCTTGAGCTCGATGCGGTAGCCGCGGATCTTGACCTGATGGTCGGCGCGGCCGAGGCATTCGATCATGCCGTCGGTGCGGCGACGGGCGAGATCGCCGGTGCGGTACAGGCGGGAGCCCGCCTGGCGCGAAAACGGATCGGGCAGGAACCGCTGCCGGCTCTGCGCGGGATCGTTGACATAGCCACGGCCGACGCCGGCGCCGCCGATGCAGAGCTCGCCGGTCACGCCGACCGGCTGCGGCTGGAGGTCGGCGTCGAGCACGTAGAGCTGGGTGTTCGGCAGCGGCGCGCCGACCGGAACGTTGCCCGTCGCTATCGCGGGCGCCCTGGTCAGACGATGAAGCGACACGTCGTCGGAACATTCCGACGCTCCATAGGCATTGATCAGCGGCACGTTCGGACAGCGGGCGAACCAGGTGCGGCAGAGGTCGATGGGCAAGGGCTCGCCGGTCGAGATCAGGAGCCGCAACTTCGCGAAGGCGCGCCGGACCGGCGCTTCGTGCATGCGATCGAGGATCACACGGAGCAGCGAGGGGACGATCTCGAGCACGGTGATGTGCTCGCGCTCGATCTCCCGCGCGAGCAGGATCGGGTCCTGCACGATCGCGGTGCCGCAGACATGTACGCGCGCGCCTATCATCGGGCCTGCGAGAAATTGCCAGACAGAAATCACAAAACTCTGCGGCGCGGTCTGCGCGATCACGTCCTTGGGCGACAGCTTCAGCTCGGAAATCAGCGAGGCCAGATGGTTCGACATGCCGCGCTGCTCGATCATGACGCCCTTCGGCGCGCCGGAGGAGCCGGACGTATAGATGAGATAGGCAAGGCTCGATGCTGTGCGCCGCGCGGCGCGGGCCGGCTTGGTTGCGCCTGGGGCGATGGTGTCGTCGATCTCGGCCACCTGGATGCGCTCGACCAGCGGCTCGAGCAGCGCGGCGACCATGGCCGATTGGGCGCGCCCTGTCAGCAGCACGCGGGCGCAGCTCGATCCGAGGATGGTCGCCAGTCGCGCCGTCGGCTGGTCCGGATCGAGGTTCAGGAAGGCCGCGCCCACGCGCTGCACCGCGATCATGGCGGCGAGCAGATCGGGGCCGCGCTCGGCGAGCAAGGCGACCACCGTCTCGGCCCCGACGCCCTCGCGAACGAGCCAGCGCGCGATCGCCTGGCTGCGGCGCACCAGCTCGCGATAACGCAGGGATGCGCGGCCGTCCGACACCGCGATCGCGTTCGGCGTCCTCTTCGCCTGGCGGTCGAAGCGTTCGCAGAAATTGCCGCGTGCGGCGAAGTTGGCGGGCACGCCGTGGCCTTTTGCCAGCAACTGCCGGCGTTCGGCCTCGGTCAGCAGCGGCAGGCGCGAGATGCGCTGTTCCGGGTCTGCGATGACGGCCTTGAGCAGTGTCTTGAACTGCGAGGCCATGCTTGCGATCGTTGCCGCGTCGAACAGATCGGTGGCGTATTCGAAGAAGCCGGTGAACCGCCCGTCGGCCTCGACCAGTTCGAGGGTGATGTCGAAGCGCGCAACTAGCGGATCCACCTCCAGCCGTCGCGTCGACAGGCCGGGAAAGCGTGCCGCCTCGATCGAGGCGTTCTGGAGGATGAACATGATCCGGAACAGCGGATTGCCGTCCGTCCTTCGCGCGACCTGCAGCGCGCGCAGTACCTCCTCGATCGCAAGGTCCTGGTTGCGGTAGGCGTCCAGCGTCACCTGACGCACCCTCCGCAACATCTCGCCGAAGCTCGGATCGCCGCCAAAATCGTTGCGCAGGATCAGGGTGTTGGCGAACAGCCCGATCAGGCGCTCGCTCTCGATCTGGTTGCGATTGGCAATCAGCGATCCCGTGGCGACGTCTTCGTGTCCAGTGTGGCGGAACAGGAGACACTGGAAGGTCGCGAGCAGGGTCATGAAGGGCGTCACGCCCTGGGCCTGGCTCAGCGCACGGACGTCGCCCGAGAGGGTCCTGGAGAACTCGAAATAGTGACGGGCGCCATGACCGCTCCAGACCTCCGGCCGTGGCCGGTCGGTCCGCAGCGGCAGCGTCGTGACGCCGTCGAGCTGCGTCCGCCAGTAATCGAGCTGCTCCTTCGCCGCCGGCGTCTGCGCCCAGTTCTGCTGCCAGAGCGCGAAGTCGCGATACTGGAAGGCGGGCGAGGGCAGCGCCGCCACGTCCTTCCTGTGTGCCGCGGCATAGTGGGCGGCGAGTTCCTCCCAGAACAACCGCTGCGACCAGCCGTCGGTGACGAGGTGATGGACGTTGACGACCAGCGCGTGGCTGGATGTGTCGAACGACAGCAGCGTGACTTTCAGCGGCGCTTCGTGTGCCAGATCGAATGGATACTGCGCGAGCTTGAGTGCCTCACGCCTGATCACCCCGACCCGCTTGTCCGCGGGGCAGGGCTTGAACTTGATCCGCTCGAACCGTGGCGGGGATTGCAGCACGCGCTGCGCGGGCTCGCCCTGCCGTTCGATGAAGACCGAGCGCAGCGCCTCGTGGCGTGCGCAGATCGCGGTGAGGCTCGCGGAAAGTGCGGCGACGTCGACCCGGCCTTTCAGCATTGCGACTTCGACGACATTGTAATTGTAGCGGGTGGGGTCGAGCCGCGAGAGCAGGTACATCCGTTGCTGCTGGAACGACAGCGGCGCGTCCGCTGCCGCCGCCTGGCGCCAGGCCGGTAATGACGCATCGCGATGGGCTGCCGCGGTCTCCAGCCGGGCCGCGAGCGCCGCCACCGTGGCGCAATCGAAAATGTCCTCGAAGGAGAAGTCGACGTTGAAGCGTTCGCGCAGGCGCGAGCGCATCTGTGTCACCGCGAGCGAGTCCGCGCCGAGCGCGAACACGTCCTGATCGATGCCGACCCGGGGCAGCTCCAGCAAGCCGGCCCAGATCGCGGCGAGCTGAGTCTCCAGCGCATTGCGCGGCAGGCGCGTCTCGCCGGCATCCGCAGTCTCTGCGATCAACCCGGCCAGCGCATTCCGCTTGACCTTGCCGCTGGCGCCCTTCGGCAGCGCGGGCACGCCGCGGATCAGGCTCGGCACCTTGTAAGCCGCAAGGCGCTTTCGCGCGAACTGGCGCAACTGGTCCGAGCTCGCCTCGGAATTCGGCCGCAGCACCACGACGGCGGCGACGTTCTCGCCGAGCTTTGGGTGCGGAACGGCAAATACGCCGGCCTCCAGCACCGCCGGATGGCCGAGCAACACGTCTTCCACCTCCAGCGGCGAGACCTTCTGGCCGCCGCGGTTGATCACGTCCTTGATGCGGCCGACGATGAAGAGATAGCCGTCGGCGTCGAGATAGCCGAGATCGCCGGTCCGGAACCAGCCATCGCGGAAGGCCGCTTGCGTCGCCGCCTCGTCATTATAGTAGCCGCGCGTCATGTTCGCCCCGCGCAGCACGATCTCGCCGCGCTCGCCGCTCGCAAGCGTACGGCCCGTCTCGTCCATGATGGCGATCTCGGGCCCCGCGGCGCGGCCGACCGACCCGACCTTGCGCAGCTCGAATGGGTTGGCGGCGATCTGCGAGGCCGCTTCCGTCATGCCGTAGGTCTCGAGCACGGGAACGCCGAACGTCGCCTCCAGCCCGGCAAGGATCGCGGGCGCGAGTGAGGCCGAGGCCGAGCGGATCACGCGCAGCGACGAGGCCCCGACGCGGTCGGGATTCGCTTCCGCCGCCGTCAGCAGCGCGCGATGGATGGTCGGCACCGCCGTGTACCAGGTCGGCTGCAGCTCTCGCATCCAGCCGAAGAAGGACGCGGCGTCGAAGCCGTCGGTGCAGATCACGCTCGAGCCCGCGGCCAATGCCGTCAGAAGACCGGAGATCAAGCCATGGGCGTGAAACAGCGGCAGGACGTTGAGCAGGCGATCATGCGACGTCAGCGACAGCACTCGGCCGGCATTAAAGGCGGAGAGGCACACGTTACGATGCGTCAGCGGCACCATTTTCGGCCGCGCCGCCGTGCCCGATGTCAGCAGGATGAAGGCATCCTCGTCGCCGCGCGAGGCGCCGCTCGTGCCCGCAGGCCCGATGGTCGGGCCCATGAAAGTGCAGCCGCCGAGATCGTCTTTCGGCCCCGGCACGAAATCGATCACGGTGATGCCAAGCGCCTTGGCGACGTCGCGACTGGGCGAGTTCATGTCGGCGCGGGTGACGAGTGCGGTCAGCTTCAATTCGCTGAAATAGCGTTGCAGCTCGTCCGCGGTCAGATCGGGATTGACCGGGATGCAGGCGCAGCTCGAGGCGACCGCGATCAGCGCGAGCGCGCTGTCGGCGCCGCGCGGCAGCGCAACGGCGATCCGGTCCGCAGGCGCGATGCCGAGCCCGCGCAGCATGCGCACGAGATCCTGCGTCCGCTCGCCAAGCGCGCCATAGGTGAGTGCCGGCCGGCCGGGGGCGAGGAGAGCGGCCGCCGCAGGAATCCTGCGGGCGTGGAAGTCGAGAAGGCCGCCGATATGGGAAAAGATCTTCGTTTCCAGGCTCGCGCCGGCCGATCCCGCTCCGGATGCAATATCCGACAATGCCATTCCCTTTTGATCTGATTGGGCTATTCTTCTCAAGAGTTAGGGAACGCGTCCAGTCTGAGGTGACGTTCGGGCCCCAAAATCTGTGGTTGAGGGGCCCAAAGCCCTTCGACGGAGTGATGGTCGGGCAGAATCACCATGCTGGAGAATGAGCCAAGTACGGCGACGGAAGGCAGGCTGAAGCGCTGGCTCGAGGGCGTCGGCCTCGGCCACTACTCCGATCTTTTCGCGCGGCACCGCCTGGATCTCGACGTGCTGGGGGATCTGACCGAATCCGATCTGGTCGAGCTCGGATTGCCGCTGGGCGACCGCAAGCGGCTCCAGCGGGCGATGGCGGCGCTATTCCGGGCCGAAACGGCGGAGCCGCCGGCCGCGGCGTCGCGCCCGCAGACCCGGACAGAGGTCGGGGCCGAGCGGCGCCAGCTCACCACGATGTTCTGCGACATGGTCGATTCCACCGCGCTCTCGGTGCAGTTCGATCCGGAAGACGTGCGCGACATGATTGCGAGCTTCCGTGAGACCTGCGTCCGCGTGGTCAAGCACTACGAGGGCTTTGCCGCCCGTTACGTCGGCGACGGCATCCTCGTCTATTTCGGCTATCCGACCGCACATGAGGACGACGCCGAGCGTGCGGTGCGTGCAGGGCTCGAGATCGTGCGGGTGCTGTCGACCGCGCGCGCGATCGAGCCGCGCGGCGCGCTCAGCCATTCGCCAGCTGTCCGCATCGGCATTGCGACCGGCCTCGTCGTGGTCGGTGACCTCGTCGGGCAGGGCACCGAGGAGCGCGACTCCGCGGTCGGCGAAACCGTCAATCTTGCGGCGCGCCTGCAAGCCCTGGCGCCACCCAACGGCGTCGTGATCTCCGCCTCGACGCAGTCGCTGCTGAAGGGCAAGTTCGACTACCGCAATCTCGGTGTCCATGCGCTGAAGGGCATCTCGGAAAAGGCGCAGGCCTGGCATGTGGTGCGCGCCACGCGGGTCGAGACCCGCTTCGCCGCGGCGATGGGGGCGCGGCTGACGCCGCTCGTCAACCGCGAGGAGGAGATCGCGCTGTTGATGGGCCGCTGGCAGCAGGCCAAGGACGGCGACGGTCAGGTCGTGGTCAAGTTCGGCGAGCCCGGCATCGGCAAGTCGCGCATCATCCAGGAAATCTTCGAGCGGATATCGGTCGACCGGCATGGGCAGGTCTCCTTCCAGTGTTCGCCCTACTACACCTCGACCGCGTTCTATCCGTTCGCCGAGCAGCTCAAGTTCTCACTCGGCCTCGACCGCGAGGATACCTCGGCGCTGTCGCTGGCGAGCCTGGAGACCGCGATCGCCGCCGCGCACGGCGACATCGAGCAGGTCACGCCGCTGTTTGCCGCGCTGCTGTCGATACCGACCGGCGACCGCTATCCGCCGCTCGGCCTGTCGCCGCAGCAGCAAAAGGATGCGACCGTCGCGGCGCTGGTCAATCACTTCCTCGGCCTCGCGCGGGAGATGCCGCTGGTGATCGCATTCGAGGATCTGCACTGGATCGATCCGACCTCCCGTGAGGTGATAGACCTGCTCGTCGACCGGGTGCAGAACCGGCCGATCCTGGTCATCATCACCGCGCGCTCCGAATTCCAGCCGAGTTGGAACGCGCATTCGCACATCACCACGCTGGTGCTCAATCGTCTGAGCCGGCAGCTGCGCACGACGCTGGTCGAGCGTGTCGCCGGACGGGAGCTGCCCAAGGAGGTGGTCGAGGAGATCATCGTCAAGACCGACGGCGTGCCGCTGTTCCTGGAAGAGCTCACCAAGACGGTTCTGGAATCCAATCTCCTGACCGAGCGGCACGGACGCTACGTGCTGTCGGGCCCGTGGCGGCAGCTCGCGATTCCGGCAACGCTGACGGACTCGCTGATGGCGCGGCTCGACCGGATGGGCCCGTTCAAGCGGATCGCGCAGATCGGCGCCACCATCGGCCGCGAGTTCTCCTACGAGACGCTCCAGGCCGTCGCCAATACGCCGGCCGAGCAGATCGAGGCCGCGCTCAACCATCTGGAGGAGGCCGGGCTGGTCATGCGGCGTGGCCATCCCCCGGATGCGCTCTACTCGTTCAAGCACGTGATGATCCAGAACGCCGCGCATGCGAGCCTGCTGCACAGCGAGCGCCGCAAGCTGCACGCGCGCATCGCGCAGGTGCTCGGCGAGATGTATCCCGAGAAGACCGATCGCGAGCCGGAGCTGCTGGCCCATCATCTGACCGAATCCGGCCAGAGCGAGGGCGCCGCCAGCTTCTGGCTCAAGGCCGGCAAGCAGGCGGCCAGGAGCGGCGCCAATCTGGAGGCGATCGGCCATCTGCGCCGCGGCTTGAGCGTCGTGCAGGCCAATGCGCGCATGCAGGGCGCCGACGAGATGGAACTCGAGCTGCGCATCGCGCTCGGCAACGCGCTGATCGCCGCCAAGGGCTATGCGGTGCAGGAGGTCGAGGAGAACTACATCCGCGCGCTCGAGCTGGGCCAGCAGCTCGACGACGACGAGAAGGCCTTTGCCGCCACCCGCGGCCTCTGGGTCTGCCACTTCATCCGCGCCGATCTCACCCGCGCACACGATCTCAGCGTCGAGCTCATGAAATTCGCCAAGCGCGAGCGGCTGAACGAGCGGTCGGCGCCGGCGCAGCAGACCGGTTACCTGATCGAGGCGCACCGTTCGATCGCGATGACCATGCTCTATCGCGGCCGCTTTGCCGCCTCGCAGCATCATCTGCATCGCTGCATCAACCTCTACAGCCCCGACCTGCATTCCGATCTGATGGAGCGGCACGGCACCGATCCCGGCGTCGTCTCGCTGTCCTATCTCGGCTATCTGCTCTGGTTCCTCGGCCGGCCCGACGCGGCGCGCCAGCACAGCGAACAGGCGATCGCCAATGCCGAGAAGATCCGACATCCGTTCACGCTGGCCTTCGCGCTCATGTTCGGCGCCTACCTCTGCCAGCATTTGCGCGACGTCGAGGGCACGCGCGATCACGCCAACCGCGCCATGATCATCGCGACCGAGCACAATTTCCTGCACTGGAAGCAGCAGGCCGCGATTCTGCGCGGGTGGGCGCTGACGCAGCTCGGCGAGGCCGACGAGGGTCTCAGCCAGATGCGCTTCGGCCTCGACGAATACGAGGCAATGGATTCCTGGCTCGCCGGCTGCTGGTTCCGCTGCCTGTTGGCTGAAGCCTATGCCAAGGTCGGGATGCGAGAGGCCGCCTTGCGCGCGCTGGACGGCGCGCTCGCGACTGCGCGGCGGACGGGCGATCATTCCTACCTCGCCGAGGTCTATCGCCTGCAAGGCGAGATCACGCTGTCGGACGGCGACCCGGCCTCGGTGCAGGAGGCCGAGGAGCTGTTCGGCCTGTCGCTGGACGTCGCACGCAAGCAGGGCGCGCTGTCGTGGGAGCTTCGCACCGCCACGAGCCTCGCGCGGCTGTCGCGCCAGGCCGGCAAGCGTGAGCACGCGCGTCTCCTGCTCGCGCCGATCGTGGGCAGGTTCAGCGAGGGTTTTTACACGCCGGACCTCAAGCAGGCGATGCAGCTGGTCAACGAGCTCGATGCGGATGCGCCGGTTCCTGAACAGGCCGATGCGGCGAGATGAGCGATCTCGCCGCCGCGCGTGCGCGCTATGTGGAGTTGATTGCCAGGCGCGAGCGGATTTCCTCACCGCGCCTGCTCGAAGCGCTCGCTGCCGTTCCGCGCGAGGATTTTCTGGCCAGAGGACCCTGGCGTATCAAGAGCGAAGCGGCGCGCAGCTACCGGTTGACGCCGGACGCCGAGCCCATTCATCTCTATGACAATGTGCTGGTCGCGATCGACGCGCGCCGCAAGCTCGACACCGGTCTGCCGAGCCTGTGGGCGCATCTGATCGACGTGCTCGACGTCAGGGCGAAGGACCGCGTGGTCCAGATCGGCTGCGGCCTCGGCTATTTCTCGGCGGTGCTGTCGAAGATGGTTGGTCCAAAGGGCAGCGTGCATGCGATCGAATGCGACGAGCGGCTCGCAGCGCGGGCTGCGGACTACCTTCGTAGCTATCGCAATGTCGAGGTCATCAACGGCGACGGTTGTGCGGAGATCGGCGAACCCGCCGACGTGATCATCGTCCACGCCGGCTTCTCGCATCCGTATCCGCTCTGGCTGCAATCGCTCCGCCCGCGCGGCCGCCTCCTGGTGCCGCTGACCCAGCGGGACCGCGAAGGCGCCGCCCTCAAGATCACGCGCAGGGGGAAGGGCTTCGAGGCCGAGGCGGTGCAGCAGATCCGGATCTTCCCCGGCCAGGGCCGCGGCGTGACCGCGCTCGACGACCGCGTCGCCGACTGGTGGCAGCGCGCCTCGGCCCTGGCGCCGCTGCGCTTTCGCGGGCTCGAGCAGGGGCTGCCGTCGGATGGCTAATTCTTCGTTTCATTTTACCTTGATTCCGTTTGTGAGTTTCCCGCATCTCGCGGTGCGGCTATGAGTGTGGCCTGATCGCCATCCGAGCGCGCCCATGCATTCCGTTGCCCTGCTGACTGCGAGCTATGCCAAGGATATCGAACGCTTTTCGCTGCTCAGCGAGAGCATCGACGCCTGGCTGACGGGATACACGCGGCATTATGTTCTCGTTAACGATGACGACGTCCCGCTGTTCGCGCGCTTCGCGTCCGACAAGCGCGTCATCGTTCCGGCCTCGCGTTACTTGCCGAAATGGCTGTTCGCGCTGCCGCCGGCGCTCCAGTTCATCAGCAAGCGGCGCGTCTGGCTGTCGCTGCTGTCGTCGCCCGTGCACGGCTGGCACATCCAGCAGATCCTGAAGATCGCCGGCGTCCTCAACGCGCCCGAGCAGCGCGTCTGCATCCTGGATTCGGACAATCTGTTCTTCCGCGAATTCGACGTCGGCCGGTATGCCGGCGGCGAGAAGACGCCGCTCTTCGTCACGCGCAACGGGATCGACGCCGGTCACCCCCTGCATGTGCTGTGGCTGCGCACAGTCGATCAGCTTCTCGGTGTCAAGGAACGCTCGTTCCCGGCCGACGATTATGTCGGCAACGCGCTGGTCTGGGACAAGGGCACTGCGCGCGCGATGACCGATGCCATCAAGTCGGCAACGGGCCTGAGCTGGGCTCTGGCGCTGTGCCGGAAGAAGAAGTTTTCGGAGTATCTGCTTTACGGAAACTTCGTCGCCGGTTCGCCGAAGCATCTGGCGGCCCATCGGGTCACGGAAGACAGCATCGCTGTCTCGCACTGGGATGACACGCGCCTCGATCGCCCGGCGATCGAAGCCATGATGGGCGCCGCGTCCCCCGAGCAGGTCGCGCTCTGCATTCAGTCCTACTCGTCGACCTCGATCGATGACGTCCGCGACGTCTTCCGGCTAAACTCGGCTGACAGGCGCAGTCCGAGCCTGGCTCCCGATCAGATCGGGGACACACAAGCGTTCGAGGCGCCCAAGACGCGCTAGCCTTCAAGACGCGCTAGCCTTCAAGACACGCCAGCCTTCAGACGTCCTTCGTGAACTTGCTGATGACGTCCATGAACGGCTTTGGCTTGAACTCGCCGTCGAGCGGCAAGGGACGGTTCGGCTGCTTGTCCTTCCGGGCGAAGGTGCCGTTGATCCAGCTGTAGCGATCCGAGATGCCCCAGGTCAGGATCGAGCGCACCGGTCCGCTGGCCGAGACGGCGGTCAGCAGATCGTCGACGCGCTTGGCGACAATGGCGTCGCGCTCCGCGGGACCACCCGCCAGCTTCTGGTCGTCGACGTCGAGCTCGGTGACGAGGACCTCGAGGCCCCAGGTGCGCAGCTCGGTGACGAATTCGGCGAGGCCATGCGTGTCGATCTCGAGCTCGGCATGCAGATGCGATTGCAGCCCTACGGCGTGCAGCGGAACGCCCTGGTCGAGCAGCTCCATGATGAGGTTGCGGTAGGCCGCGCGCTTGGCGATGAAGGAGTCCTTCACCGACTCGATGTCGTATTCGTTGATCGCGAGCTTCACGAAGGGATCGGCCGCGGCCGCCGTGCGGAAGGCCAGCGGAATCCAGCTCTTGCCGAGATGCTGCGTCCAGAACGTGTCACGTCGGTCGGTGATCCCCTTTGGATTGTCCGGGATCGGCTCGTTGACGACGTCCCATGACGTCAGCTTGTCTTTGTAATACGACACGACGGTGCCGATGTGGTCGAGATAGGTGCGCTCGACGCCCTTGGCGTCCTTGATCTGCTTGGTCCAGTCCGGAATGTCGTGATACCAGGCGAGCGTATGTCCGCGCATCGCCAGATCGTTCGCCCGCGCGAAGTCCAGGATCGAATCGGCGCGCTCGAAGGCAAAGGTGTGCGCGTCCGGCCGCAGCATCGGCCATTTCAGCTCGAGCACCGGCACCACCTGCGTGCAATAGGTGCTGATGGCTTCGCCGAGCCTGGGATCGGCTTGCAGGTCCCAGAGCGTGGCCGCTGCACCAAAGCCCTGACGGCGCGGGGCGAGCTTCGAGGCCGGTAACGCCGACGCGGAGACGCCCGCCGCGAGCGTCGCGGCGCTGCCGAGGAGGAATTGGCGTCGGTCGAGCCTGATCACGCGTGGTTCTGCATCACGGCTTCGGCGATCTCGTAATAGTGAAGCGCGCCCTTCTCGAGCGTCAGATTCTCGGTCACGTAGTCGCGTGGCGCGAAGCCGCCGGCGCTCACATGCGACCAGAACCCGCTCCAGCCGGAGATGAAGCGGGCAGCATCGGTAAAGGTTGCGCCGCAGCGTGCGTCGAAATAAGGTACCGACGAGACGCCGCCTTCGTACCTCACCTTGTGCGGGAAATATTTCGGATCCTGCCACGGCCCGCCGCGATCCCACGCAAAGACGGGAATGCCGCTCGACAGCGCCTGCTGGCAGGCGATCCCCTGGCTCTCATGCTCGCACAGGAAGATCATGCTGCGGCAACGCGCCAGCGCCGCCTTGTAGTCGTCTTCCTTGTAGTGCCCGTAGCGGATCACCTCGACCGTGCGGCCGCTGGCCTCGAGATGCCGGCGGATCGGCTCGATCAGTTCGGACTCGTATCGCCCGTAGTCCCAGCGAACCTTGTCATAGAGCAGCACGTCCATGCGCTTGCGGTCGGCCGGCGCCGGTGTCCACAGGTCGGTGTCGATGCCGACGGGCCAGGCGTCGACATGGGGCCAGTGCGGACGGAACATGTCGGCGTACCATCTGCACGGCACCAGCACGCGCTTGACCTGCAGGTCCTTCAGGCGCTCCGGTGCATCGACCGGGTGATCGTACATGGCGACGCCGAGCAGGAGCGGGTTCTTCCATTTGAACCAGTCGAGGACGAACGGCCGCCCGATGATGCAGGCGAGCTCCTCCGGGTGCTTCTGGATGTAGCGATAGTCGTTGACGCGATAGCGGATGCCGAGCCGGTCGAGGCCCGCGCAGAGATTGAGCAGGACACGCCGCTGTCCGCTGATGAAGGACTCGCCCTTGACCACGCGCCGCAGCAGCGGCCGGAGGTGCCGATCTCCCGGAAACCAGCGGTCGTCCCGCTCTTCGAAGAAGAGGTTGAGGACCATCCTGTCGCGCCTTTGCGTGCCGAAGTCCGCCGGAACCAGCGGAGCGTCAGTGTCACCATGCGGCCAGGAAGTCGGGTGCGCCCGCGTTCGTTCGGCAACGTCCATGTCAGTCACGTCCACGCATCGGATGGGTCGGGCGACCTTTTGATATTGTTGCTTCTTTTCTGTGATCCCGCCGGTTCCTACAAGGACAGGGCAAATTTAACGCTAACGCGCGATAACCGCGGACATGTTTCATTCGCGATCCGATTTGCAGGCTTATGCGACTATCTTGACCGGCGCTGGCGGCGCAGTGCGGTGGCCGCAGCAAAGGCCAACTGCTTTAACGCTCCGTTAATCCTCGAGGCGCCGACGATCCCGAGCTCGCATGCTGAACCGCCATTTCTCCATTTACCTCGCCGCCTACATCCTGCCGGCGGCGGTGGGTTTCTTCGCCGTCACCGCCTACACGCGGCTCCTGAGCCCGGCGGAATACGGCGTCTATGTCGTCGGTATCAGCCTTGCCGGCATTCTCGGCGCGATCTTCTTTGCCTGGATCAAGCTGTCGGTGTCGCGCTATCAGGCGATGTCGGCGGAGGTGGATTTTCGCGGCACGGCGATGGTCGCCTTTGGGCTCACGGTCGCAGTGCTTTGTGCCACCACGCCGCTCGTGTTCCTGTTCCGCAGCGATGTCAGTGTCGAGCTGCTGCTTGCCAGCATGTTCGTTGCGATCATGGCCAATGCGGTCGATGTCGGGCAGGAGTTCGAGCGCGCCAAGCTGCGCCCCTATCGCTTCGCCGCGATCTCGATCGGGCGCAGCGTGGCGAGTGTCGGCTTCGGGCTCGCCGGCATCTGGCTCGGCTGGGGCGGACTCGGCCTGCTCGCCGCGTTCGGCCTCGGCTCGCTCACGGGCATCATCCTCAATCTCGTCGGCGACCGCTGCAAGATCGCGCGCTTCCAGCACAGCCAGTTCATGCAACTCGCGCGCTACGGCCTGCCGCTGACGCTGGCCGGCCTCTCGGTCGCGCTGTACTCGAGCTGCGACCGTCTCATCGTCGCCTATCTGCTCGGCAAGGACGCCGCCGGCATCTTCGGCGTTGCCGCCGACCTGCCGCGCCAGTTCATGGTGATGATTGCGTCCAGCGTCGCGGCTGCGACCGTGCCTCTGGTGTTCCGGTCGTTGTCGGAGAACAACAAGGAGACGACGCGCGAGCGGCTGACCGAGAGCCTCGAGCTGCTGCTCGGCGTGGTCGCACCCGTTGCGGTCTGGCTGGCGCTCGCAACCGACCAGGTTGCGGGCACGCTCGTGGGCGTCGATTTCCGCGCCGGCGTGTCGGCATTGCTGCCGACCCTGGTGCTCGCCCGCTTCCTCGGCATCGCCAACCAGTTCTACGTCCAGATCAGCTTTCAGCTCGCCGAGCGTCCCTTCATGCTGGCGGCGCAGTCCTTCCTCACGCTGGTGGTGAGCGTGGTGCTGATGTTCGCGCTGGTTTCAGGCTACGGGATCTATGGCGCCGCGCTGGCGACGCTCGCGACCGAGGCGATCGGCTTCGTGGTTGCGGTCGTCCTGATGCAGCGCGCCCATCCCGTGCCGTTCGACGCCGCCCGCATCGCCGGCGTGGCTGTCTCCGCAGCGGCGATGGCGGTTGCGATCCTCCTCGCCCGGTCGCAGACCAGTGGCACCGGCTTCGTGGCGCTGACCATGGTGAGCCTTGCCGGCGGGCTCGCTTACGCGGCAGCGGCCTGGCTGCTCAATGTCGCGAATGTCCGGGCCCTTTCGATGCGTTTCCTGCGAAATTTGAACCGGAAGGCACTGGGCGTTTGACGGGTCGGGCGGCCGCAGTCCCGGCGGGGTGGACATTCTGCCGCAGCGGTGGACCGCCAGCTCCGGACCGGCCTGGGCCGCAAGCGCCCTTCCGCCCGTGCGGGCCGTCGTATATGAGAGATTTGCCGCCGGAACGTGCCGAATCTCGCCACAGACGGAACGTATGGCAGCTGTGATTTCTTAATTTAGAGATCGCAAACTGACATTTTGACCGGCACGCGCGGGCGGCATTTCGACCGAGGATGGCATGAAAAACCTGATGACAACGGCGCAATCCACCTTGGCGGTGCGGCGTTGGGGGCCTCCCGGAGTTGTGACCCTGGCGGCTATGGTCGCATTGGCGACGCTGGGCCCGGCGTCCGCAGCCAAGCAGGCGCGTCAGGTCGCCGAGGCGGTGGCCCAGCGCGAGGCCGGCGAGCCGATCATGGCGATCGTGTCGATCAAGAGCCAGCAGGTCACCTTCTACGACGCCGACGGCTGGATCCTGCGTGCGCCGGTCTCGACCGGCACCACCGGGCGCGAGACGCCAGCCGGCGTCTTCGCCATCGTCGAGAAGGACAAGGACCACCGCTCGACCATGTATGACGATGCCTGGATGCCGAACATGCAGCGGATCACCTGGAACGGCATCGCGCTGCATGGCGGCCCGCTGCCGGGCTATGCCGCCTCGCATGGCTGCGTGCGCATGCCGTTCGGCTTTGCCGAGAACCTGTTCGACAAGACCAACATCGGCATGCGCGTGATCATCTCGCCGAACGACGCGGCGCCGGTCGATTTCACCCACCCCTCGCTGTTCGTGCCGAAGCGGGAGGCCATTGCGGCAGTGCCGAGCCGGGCCGACAAGCTCTCGGCCGAGGCCGAGGAGGCCACCAGGGCCGCCGACGAGACCAAGAAGGCGGCGGCCGCGGCCGCGAAGGAGGCGGCCTCGCTCCCAGCCTTGCTGCGCAAGCTGGAGCAGCAGAAGGCCCGCGCCGACGCCGAGCTCGCCTTCGCCGACAAGACGCTCGCGAATGCAAAGACCGATCAGGCCCGCGTCAAGGCCGAGGAGCTGAAGCAGAAGGCGGCGACGAAGGCCGCCGATGCGGCGACGCAACTGGACGCCGCCAAGGCTGCGGCGCAGCCGAAGCGTGACGCGGTCGCTGCGACGAAAGAGGCGGCGAAGGTGGCTGCGGCGAAGAAGGCCGACGCGGTGAGGGCCGCGACCGATGCCAAGCTCGCGTTGGAGCCGGTCTCGGTCTATATCAGCCGCGCGACGCAGAAGCTCTACGTGCGGCGGAACACGCACAAGCCGGCGCCGGACGGCGGCGGCGAGGTGTTCGACACCAGCATCGAGGTCCCCGTCACGATCCGCAATCCCGACCAGCCGCTCGGCACGCACATCTTCACGGCCATGGCGAGGACCGACACGGGCCTGCGCTGGAGCGTGGTCACGATCGACAGCGGCGACGACGCCAAGGCCGCGCTCGACCGCATCACCATCCCGCAGGACGTGTGGGATCGCATCGGACCGACCGCGCTGCCGCGCTCCTCGATCATCATCTCGGACGAGCCGCTGAGCAGCGAGACCAACTACCGCACCGAGTTCGTCGCGGTGCTGAGCAACCATCCCCAGGGCGGCTTCATCACGCGCAAGCCGACCGCCCCGTCGATGGACATTGCCAGCGATGACGGCTGGGACAATGGCGGCAACGGCTTCGGCTACTTCTTCCAGCAGCGCGATCCGTACGCGCAACCGGTCAACCCGCGCCGGCAGCGCGGCGGGTACCAGTACTATCAATCGACGCAGCCGATGCAGCGGAGCTGGTGGTAACGCGCGCGGCGAAGCTCGCGATTACCGACGCGCCTCGATCACGATCGCCTGGATCTTGCCGTCGATCGCCCCGGAGCCATGGCGCGCCCGGAGCGCCTCGGCAACGACGTCGGTTGCAGCCTGAAGCTTGCTGGCGTCCCTGGCCTCGATCTCGCTGCGCAGCGGCGTGCCCTGGCAGAGCGCGATCGCGACGTATTCGGCCGACGGCGCGCGGCTGGTCTCGGATCGCGTTTCGATCGATATGTCACCGAAGCCCGCACGTTCGAGGTCGGTCCTGATGACGGCCTTGTCGTGATAGCCGTGCGGCGTCCGGACCATGAAACGGGGCGGATCGTCGGGAAACAGCTTTGCGAGCGCGACCGTGGCTTCGTGTGTGAGCACATTGTCCTCGATACGATCCCAGACATTGAACACGAACGTGCCATCGCCCTTCAGGACTCGTTTCACCTCTCCGTAGGCCTTGACGCGGTCTGGGAAGAACATCGCGCCGAACTGGCAGCACACCACGTCGAACTCGGCATCGCCGAAGGGTAGGGCCATTGCGTCCGCCTGCCGCCAGGTGATGCGATCATCATCGGCCTGGCGCTGCGCGGCGACCGCGAGCATGGGCTCGTTGAGATCTGTCGCGACGTAGCGGACCCCTGGCGGGAGCGCCGTCGCCATGGCGCGCGTCACGGCGCCGGTGCCCGCGGCGATCTCGAGCAGCACGGAAGGAGAGCGGGCCGCAACGCGCCGTGCCAGGTCCTGCGCATAGATGGAGAAGATCAGCGGGACGAGATACTCGTCATAGATTTTCGGAATCGAGCCGGCGAAAACCTTGTCAGTGCTGGACATGCTTGCCTCGCTGAAGGTTGGACGCGAGGCTCACGTTAGCATGGTTTCCCCCCGGTCGCGCCAGCAACGAAGTAGACCACGCCTTCCTGCCTGGTCTCGCGTTGCGAGCAACGGGCAAGACCGGGCTCGACAACGTCAGGGCCGAAGAGTGGAACAGGATCTACGACGTCAACGTCCGCGGCCCCATTCTGTGTTGCCGCGCCGCGATGCCGAAGTTCGACAATGCGCAGACGCTCGCGATCGATAGCGGCCTGAGCGGGATGTAGCTCCTGTCGCGCAATCCGGGCTGCGAGATGTGCTAATACATCCGTTCATGCTTCTCCCTGACGACCCCGACACATGAAAACCACGCTGCTGAAACCCGAACAGTACACCCGTTCGCCCTGGAAGAACGGCGGCGGCATCCTCACCGACATTGCGGGCGCCCATCGTGCAGACAGCCCGGTAAAGGACTGGGACAGCCTGCTCTGGCGCTTTGCGTCCACGCCGATCGTGACGCCCGGTCCGTTCTCCCACATGCCCGGCATCGACCGCCTGCAGATGGTCGTCAAGGGGCGCGGACTGGTGCTGAAGTCGCCGACGCAGCAGTTCGACGAGCGTGAACCTTTTACGACGGTGCGCTTCTCCGGCGAGCTCGAGATCGTCACCGTGCTGGAGGAAGGTCCCGTCGAGGTCGTGAACCTGATGGCGCGGCGGGGCGCTGCAGAGATCGAGCTTGTCGCCCTGAGGGAACTGGGCGAGCGCCCGTTGCCCCCCGGCACTCACCTCGTCTACGCGGTCTCCGGCGCTTGCAGCATTCGCCTCAATGGGGAGGGTTTCGTCGTTCCCGACGGCAGCACGCTGAAGGTCGAGCTGACCGAGGCGTCCGGTCTGGCGCTCGTTTCAGGCTTGGCGGTGTTGGCGTCGATCCAGCTCGTCGGCTAGGCGGCAACCGCCTTCGGATGCGCACAATCCGTGCAACTGGCCAGGTTGACGCCGCGGTACCGGCACACGATATCTGCTCGATGAAGGCCGCCGCTAAGGGGCAGGATATGAACGCGCCACACCCAAATCCCCCCACGCTGTCCGACGGCGTCGTCCACTGGCTGACCAACGGCACGCGCGACGAGCGCTTCATCGACAATATCTTTGCGGAGATGTGCATCCGCCTCCAGCAGGCCGGCATCCCGCTCAAGCGATCGACGCTTCACATGCTGATCAATCACCCGCAATGGCTCGGCGCCCGCTTCATGTGGTCCCACGGCATGCGCGAGGCGGAGATTGCATTGGTCGACTACGACGTTCGCGAGCGGTCCGAATATATCGGCAGCCCGGCCAACGAGATGCAGAACGGCGCGAGCGAGCTGCGGGAGAACCTCGAACGCGACCCCGCGCTCGGCCGCAAGCATGCGCTCTACGACGAGATGCGGCAGAAGGGTCTGACTGACTATGTGGCCTGGCCGCTGTATCACACGCTGGGCAAGCGCCATCTCATCACTTTCGCTACCGACCGGCCCGGCGGCTTCGAGGACGCGCATATCGCGGCCCTGAAGAACCTGCTGCCGGTGCTGGCGCTGGTCAGCGAGATTCGAGTCAAGAACCGCCTGGCGCGAACGCTGCTGGAGACCTATGTCGGCGCCCATGCCGGCGAGCTGATCCTGGCCGGCGCCACCCGGCGCGGCACCGGCACCACGGTGCGCGCGGCGATCATGATCTGCGATTTGCGCGATTTCACGAAAATCTCCGACAACTGGCCTCGCGACGACGTCATCGACCTCCTCAACGACTATTTCGACGCGATGTCGGAGCCGATCACACGGCATGGCGGCGAGATCCTGAAATTCATCGGCGACGGCCTGCTCGCCATCTTCCCGCTGAGCCAGCCCGATGCCTGCGCCAACCTGCTGCATGCCGTGAGAGAAGCGAGGGAAGCCATGGCCGCGCTGAATGAGCGCAACAGGAGCAGCGCCCGCGCGCCGCTTAACTACGGCATCGGCGTCCATGTCGGCGACGTCATGTACGGCAATATCGGATCGTCGAGCCGGCTCGATTTCACCGTGATCGGTCCCGCCGTCAACATGGCCTCCCGCCTCGAAGCGCTCACGAAGCAGATTGGGCGCAACGTGCTGCTGTCGCGCGACTTCGCCGAACTCGTGCAGCCGAAATTCGAACTGGAGCGCGTGGGCAAATACGACGTCCGCGGCTTCAGCGATCCGATCGAGCTGTTTGCGTTTCCTGGGTGAGGGATCGGCAAGGCCGTTCGGCGCCGGCGATCACTTCCGGTTCGCTCCGGTTGAGCCGGAGCCCGGTATCGCCTGCTGGCCTCCTTCGGTTTGCCTGGAGTCGTTGTCGCGCGGTCGTTCGGTCGTCGATCTCGCCGGCGCGCTGGATCCGCCGCCATTGTTGTCGGACGACGTGTTGAGGCTCGAGGCTCCCGCGCCCGTGGTGCCGCCGGTGCCGGATGAATCGATGCTGGAGCCGGTCCTCGACGGACCCGTGCCGCCTTGGGCGAACGCGCAGGATTGAGCGGCGAGAGCCGCAACGAGGCCTGCCAGAACAAGCGCTTTCATGTGCGCTCCTTTGCTTGAGGTCGGACGGCGCCGGCTCTGGTCCAGGGGGCGGAGTTCGAGCCGGCGCCGTTTGCCGGACGATGTGGGACCCGGCACGGGTCAATGCGCGGTGAGGTGAGGCTGTTCCTATTTGCGGGGAGGTTGCCAATGCCGCATTGTACGACTACGCTTCGCAGCAAGCCTACTATGCCCAGACGGTCCTGCGATCAGCCGCCCGTTTATGCCAAAATTCCTTCGCATCGGTGTCCATCAGTCGAACGTCTCCGGCTACACCTCGAAAGCGTGGTGCATCAGGCGTGCCGGCACGACGATCTTCCTGAAGTGGGGCGCCGTGGAGGTGCATGGCGCAGGCAGCGGGCGAAAGGTCTACTGGGCGCGCGTGCCGCAGGAGAAGACGATCCGCTGCCGCACGCCGCAGCGCGCCCAGGACTATGTCAAGGCCGCGATCGCGCGTCGCCGCAACCACCGCTATGAGCCGCTGGCCGGGGTCATCGCGAACCGGCGCCCATCGGCCGCACGCACCGCCGAGCTCAAGCACGCGCTCGCCACCATCCTGATCGTCGACATCGTCGGCTCCACCGCCAAGGCCGCCAAGCTCGGCGATGCGCGCTGGACCAAGGTGATGGGTCACTACTACGCCGCTGTCCGCAAGGAGCTGAAGAGCTCGCGCGGCAAGGAGGTCGTGACCACCGGCGACGGCGTGCTGGCGACCTTCAAGGCACCCGCCGCCGGCATCACTTGCGCAACCGCGATCCAGAACGCCGTGCGGACGCTGGGCCTCGAGATCCGGGTCGGTCTGCACGCCGGCGAGTACACGATCAGCGGCGGCGAAATGGTGGGCCTTGCCTTCCACATCGGCACCCGCATCGCCGCCAAGGCGCGCGCCGGCGAAGTCCTGGTCTCGAGCGCGGTGAAGGAGCTGCTGAAGGCGCAGTCCGCGATCAGCCTGAGAGATCACGGCGTGCACCGGCTCAAGGGCGTGCCCGAGCGGTGGCGGCTGTGGCGGGTGGAGGGGTGAGACGCGGCGCTCCGGCTTGCTCGCCAGGCCTGCGATCAATCAGCTGTCAAAACGTCTCGGTGATCTTGCTCAGGCGAGGGGGACGATCCGGGTCAAATCCGCGGGCGCGTGCCGCCTGCTCGATCATTCGATAGGCCGGAACGAGCATGGTGATCGCGTCGGTGGCAGGGTCATCCTCGGCCAGCCAGGGCAGCGAGCCATGCGGTCCGCCGCAGAGATGCAGCGTGAACTTCTGCTCGCGCAACTCCTCCGCAAGTGCGTCCACGCTGGCCGCAGTTTCATCCATGAGGCGCAGCATGAGGACCGGCGTACGCGACGACAGCGCGGCACGTGGCCCATGCTGCAGCTCGGCGGCGCTCAAGCCGATGGAGGGCAGGCGCAGGATTTCCGAAAGCTTGAGTGCGATCTCCCTCGCCGAGCCCAGGGCCAGGCCTCGAGCTGCCACAAACACGGCCGACGCCTCGACGAGATCATCGGCAATCGCGGACCAGTCGAGCGCCAGCGCAGGGCGCAGGCGCTCGGGCAGCCGGTCGAGGGCTGACCGCAGCGCACGATCTTGCGCCAGCTCGGCAACCAGTCCGGCACCGGCGGCCATCGAGCCGATGACGGTCTTTGTCGCCGCAACTGAATGCTCCTGGCCGGCTTCGATCGGAACGACGAACTCCGCTTCGTCAGCCACCGGCGACGAGGTCGTATTGACGATGGCAATGGTGCGGGCGCCCGAAGCGCGCGCCGACCTTGTCGCTGCGACGAGATCCGGGCTGCGCCCGGATTGCGAGATCACGATGAACAGCGCATCGCGCAGCATCAAGGGTGTGCGAAATGCCGTGACCACCGAGGGAGCACTCGCTGAAACGGGAAGGCGAAGCCGCGTCTCGACAAGGTATCTCAGGAAAACTCCGGCATGCCCGGAGCTTCCCCGACCACACACGACGCACAGGGGGGCGGAGCCTATCTCGATTCGCTGCGCGATGTCGCGGGTGGCTGGACGACCACGAACGATTTTCGCGACGGTATCGGCGCTTTCCAGGATTTCACTCGCCATCGCGGATGTCGTCACGATTCGGCCGCTCCCCCCTGCTTTCGTGCCGGCGGTGCCTTGGGATGCCGGTCACGATGCGAGTCCCGATCTCTGGCGAGCTCGGCAAACACGCGCCGGAGATTACCGTCGCCGTCCCTCAGAATGGTCTCGGCATCAGCCCTATCGACGCCCAGCGCCAGAAGGACTGCCGTCTTGACGTCTCCTTCGGCCTGCTCGAGCGAGCGTGCCGCGTGCGACGGATCGCAGCCGGCGATTTGCGCCACCATCGCCTCGGCACGCCGCTTCAGCTTGGCATTGGTCGGCTGCATGTTCACCATCATGCCGCGATACACCCGGCCAAGACGCAGCATGATTCCCGAGGAGATCAGGTTGAGCACGACCTTCTGCGCAGTGCCGGCCTTCATCCGCGTGGAGCCGGCGATCAGCTCGCGGCCAGTCTCGATCAGGATGGGAAACCTGGCCGACGCCAGCAGGGCGGTGCCGGGATTGTTGGCGACACCGATGGTCACGGCCCCGCAGGCGCCTGCCTGCTGCAGCGCCGCGACCGTGAACGGCGTCGTCCCGCTGGCGGCGACCGCAATCACCACATCATGCGCTGTGAGCCGCGCCGCATTGATCTGCGCAACCGCATCATCGATGTCATCCTCGGCGCCCTCGATGCTGGTGACGAAGGCACTGTCTCCCCCGGCGACGACGAAGCGGACGCGCTCTTTGGGCCAGGCGAAGGTCGGCGTCAGCTCGGCGCCGTCCTGGACCGCCACGCGCCCCGAAGTGCCGGCGCCGACATAGACAAGGCGACCATGATCGTCGAGCGCCGCTTTGGCCGCTTCGGTCGCCGCGGTGATCGCGGGGAGGGCATGGCCGATCGCTGCGACGGCCGCAAGCTGGCCCTCCCACATCGCCTCCATCGCGGTGGCCAGCGACCATGCATCAAGATCGGCAAAGCGGGGATCGACTTCTTCGGTGGCCATATTGTTGATCCATGCGCCATCAAACGCGGAACTTTGCAGCCGGCTCATGCTCGGTTTCCATTCTGGGTAGCTTGAGCCGTCCTCGCGCCACCAGTAACGCGCCGGCCGCCGCATCGCCGTCAGGACGCTTCAGGCGGGCGCGCAGGTCGGGCGTCAGCCAGGGCGTGATGGCATCCGCGAGCCCGCCCACCAGCGAGAGCCGGTCGATTCCTCTCGCCAGGAATAGATCGAGCAGATCGCCAATGGCATCTGCCGCGCGTTCGACAATGCGGCGGCCGACCGGATCGCCTCGATTTGCGTGCCGCATCACGATCGGTGCGAATGCGGCGTAGTCTGCGGCTCTGGCTTGTTCGGACCAGGCCACCGCCTGATAGGGATCATCATCGAAGGCGCCGAGCACCTCTGAAAGCAATGGCGTCAACTCGCCGCGACGATCGGCGGCCCGCAGCGCCAATCGGACAACCTGCAGGCCGATGTCGGCGCCGCTGCCTTCGTCCGACACGGGAAAACCGTAACCGGCGAGACGGACCTCGCGGCCGTCGACCAGGCCGACACCGACCGAGCCTGTGCCGGCCACGACGATGGCTCCGTCCGCCCCGCTATGGGCGCCAAGACAGGCCGCGAGGCCGTCGCTGATCAAGCTAACGGACGCAAAGGGATGCGCGATCTCGCTGAGCGCCGCTTTCGCGCCCCGGCGGCCGATGCCGGCAAGGCCGATTCCGGCGTGCATTTGGGCGAAATCCTCGCGGCTCAGTCCGGCCCGTGCGGCCGCCGCTTCGGTCGCCTCCATGATGGACCGCCAGGCCTTGTCCACGCCGATCCGCGTCGTGGCCGGCCCCGAGCTCGCTTGTCCGAGCGCCTTGCCGTTTTCGTCCTCGATCCGGGCGCGGCAGCGGGTTCCGCCGCCATCAATGCCGAGATACGTGGTACCTTTTGTTCCCATGGAAAGTTAACGCGAAGGTTTCGCTTGGGGTCCGCACAAGCTCCCTCTGGCGTACATATGAACTCCTGTGCGAGACTCGCCTCACGAGTCCGTGACGGCCATTCCCGGATCGATACAGATGGACCACGCTGGTTCTGCCGCTCTCACGATTGCTGCCCAGCACATCTTTGATGGCATCGACATGCGCGGGCCGGGGTCGGTCAGGATCGCGCAGGGACGGATTGAAAGCATCAGCTTCGACGAGGCCGCCGGGGCGTCAATCCGCCTTCCCCGAGATGCGATCCTTGCACCCGGATTCATCGACATCCAGGTGAACGGAGGCGGGGGCGTGCTTCTCAACGACCAGCCGACCGAGGCCGGCGTTCGCCGTATCGTCGAGGCGCACCGCACGGCTGGCACTACTGGCTGCTTGCCGACCCTCATCTCCGATCGAACCGAGGTCATCGAACGATTGGCTGCAACAGCCGAGGCGTGCCTCGAAATTCCCGGCGTGCTCGGCTTTCACCTGGAAGGTCCGGCCCTCAACAGGTCCCGCAAGGGCATTCACCCGGACGCCGAGATACGCGTTCCCGATCGGCGCGACCTCGCCGCCATCAAGAGTTTCGGGCACCGCGGTCGCTCCATTGTGACCCTGGCCCCGGAATGCGTGCCCGCGTCCATGATCGATGAATTGATCGACGCCGGATTGCGTGTCGCGGCGGGCCACAGCGACGCCAGCGCAGCCGAAACTGGGGAGGCGGTCGATCGCGGTGTCTCGGGGGTGACCCATCTGTTCAATGCCATGTCGCAGTTGAACGCCCGAGAGCCGGGCCTGGTGGGCGCCGCGCTCGGGGATGACCGGCTGTTTGCAGGGATCATCTGCGACGGCATCCACGTCGACCGGGTCGGTTTGCGTGTTGCCTTCCGCTGCAAGGGGCGCGATCGATTGATGCTGGTCACCGATGCCATGCCATTGGCGGGAACGAGCGGCCGGCAATTCATGCTCCAGGGCAGGGAGATCACGTTGCACGAGGGGCGCCTGACGGGCCCGGACGGCACACTCGCAGGCGCTCACCTCACCATGATCGAGGCGGTACGCAACGCTGTTGCCCTCATCGGAATCTCTCTCGTCGATGCCCTCATCATGGCGTCCCGGACACCCGCTTCGTTTCTGGGCCTTGACGCCGAGCTTGGACGCGTCGCGCCGGGATACCGCGCGGATCTTGTCGCTTTCAATCCGAATTTTGAGGTCGTCGGCACATGGATCGGCGGTAGGGGTGCGATGGGGGAGGCCAGCAAGGCTTTCGAGCGAGGTTAGATGCGCAATCATCCCATCATCGTGCAGAAATATGGCGGTGTCTGCCTCGAGACACCGGCGAAGATTCGCGCGGTTGCGCGCAGTCTCGCCGACCTGCACGGCCGCGGTCACCGCGTCGTGGCGATCGTCTCCGCCATGGGCACGACCACCGACCAGTTGATTCAGATGGCTCATCAGGTCAGCCCAGCTCCCAACCGCCGTGAGCTCGACATGCTGCTGACGACGGGTGAGCGCATCAGCATGTCCCTGATGAGCATGGCGCTTTCCGATCTCGGCGTGCCTGCGATCAGCTTCACCGGCAGCCAAGCCGGCGTGATGACCGACGACTCCCACTCCTCCGCACGCATTCTGGACGTGCGGCCCATTCGCGTGCTCGAGGAGCTCGATCGCGGACGCGTCGTGGTGCTGGCGGGATTCCAGGGCGTGAACCCGGCGACCAGGGAAATCACCACGCTCGGCCGGGGCGGCAGCGACACCACGGCCGTCGCGATGGCCGCCGCGCTGAAAGCCGAACGCTGTGAAATCATCAAGGAGGTCGACGGAATTTGTTCGGCCGATCCGCGCATTGTGCCGGATGCAAGACCCCTGCGGCAGGTGGACTTCGCATCCCTGTCGGAGATGTGCTTCTGGGGTGCGAAGATCCTGCATTTTCGCAGCGTAGAGCTGGCGCACAGTCAGGATGTGCCTCTGGTCCTCAAGCAATGGGGCGGCGTCGAGCACAGTACCCAAGTGATGAAAGAGGTTTCAGGCATGGAAAACGGGAAGGTTCTCGCCGTCAACTCGATAGCCCGCATTGAGCATGTGGAAATCGATTCCAGGGATCTCAATCACGGTTTCGAGAAGCTCGCGCAGCATCTCAAGCAAAACAGCCTGTCGTGGCCGCAGCTCCTTGCATCACACTTCGCCGCAGGAAAAACCAGCATGACGGTGGCATGCGATACTGAGTGGCTGGATGCCTTGCTGCGCACGCTGGAGCACGCTGGCGATCTGCGCAAGCAGCGCGAAGCTTCGAGTGCGGTGAGTCTCACCTGCTTCGGTGGCGTCTCATCGGAACTGCCGTTCAGGGCATTGCAGGTCCTTGGGGCTCACGGGATTGTCCCCGACAGGTACGTGTTGTCACCGCATTCGGTCAGCCTGTTTCTGCCCGTGGAGGACCGGGAGGTCGCGGTCAAAGCGTTGCATGCGCTTGTCCAGCAAGCCCAGGATCCGAGCAGCATCGCGAACGCGAACTGACGCGAGAGCCGTCTGCGAGATCGCTCCTTGGGAATCCGGTCGCGGCGGCGGTCACCAGCCTTCGCCCTTCGGCGTGGCAGCCTTCGCTCGCTTCGCTTTGCATATGTGGTGCTGACTTGCCTACCCCTTCTACCTGCAAGAAGAATGACGTAAGGATTGCAAGGAAGAGGATTTGAGATGGCCAAGAACACCGAGAAAAAGCCGCCTGCACTCAAGGGCGTGTCGGCAGCCGAACGGGCTTTGGCGGTGTTAACGGCCTTCCGTCGAGGCGACAGTGCCTTGAGCTTGGCGGAGTTGGCCGAGCGCACCGGACTTGTCAAAAGCACCATTCTGCGGCTTGCTTTGTCGCTGCAACAATACCGGCTGCTCGCGCGTTTGCCGGATGGTTCTTACCGGCTCGATGCAGAGACGTTGCGCCTCGGCACGGCCTATCAACAGGCGTTTCGTCTTTCCGATCACGTCATGCCCGTGCTCGAGCAACTCGCAGCGAGAACCGGCGAGACGACGTCCTTCTACGTTCGCAATGGCGAAGAGAGGCTGTGTCTTTTCCGGGTGGAGAGCACCAGTCGCATTCGGATGACCGTGCAGCCGGGCGACACCCGTCCGATGGATAAATCGGCCATCGCCCAGACCCTTCGTCGGTACGAGTCCGGAGTCCCCGGTCCGGACGACGAACTGCCGCTCTTCAGCTCCGGCGTCACCGATCCTCATGCCGCCGCGCTCGCCATGCCTGTGTTCGGCATCGGCGATTCCCTGGTCGGGGCGCTGGCGATTTCAGGGCCGGTCAGCCGCCTTACGGCTGCGCGGGCGGAGCAGATGAAAGGTGCGCTGGTCGAGGCCGCCACCAAGCTCACCCTGGCGTGTGGCGGGCCCCCCCTCTCCGGCACCGGAAAGGCCTCCCGAAAGCGGTCCAGTTTGACCGCATGAAACGAAACGTCGTTCTATTTTTGCTTGCCGCGTCCGCCGCCATCGGCCTATAAGCCTTCATAACAGACGATGGGAGGACGAACGTCGTGGCAGCAACGCTCACGCGCAGGACTGTCCTTGCTGGACTAGGCGCATCACTCGTTCCGCACCTCGCGGCGGCGCAGGCAGAGGGAGTGCGCTGGTCGAGCGGTTCCGAGAAGCCGCGCTTCTTTGCGCCGGCAGGCTCCACCGACTGCCATTTCCACACCTATGACAAGACCTACCCCGTCATGAAGGGTGCAACCCTGCTGCCGGAGGACGCCTTGCCCGACGATTATCGCGCCCTCCAGCGCCGGATCGGCACGACGCGGGGCGTCATCATCCAGCCCTCCACCTATGGTACCGACAACCGGCTGCAAATCGCCTCACGCCAGGCGCTGGGCGCGGAGAACTTTCGTGTTGTCGCGGTCGTGCCGGAGGACGTATCGGATGCCGACCTGCGACGGCTCGACGAGCAAGGTGTTCGGGGCGTTCGCTTCAACCTCGGATTTCCCGGCGTGTTGACGGTGGAGTCGCTCAAGCCACTCGCGCCGCGGCTGGCCGATCTCGGCTGGCATTGCCAGATCAACATGCGCCCCCAGCAGATCGAGGACCATGCGGACCTGCTGGCTTCTCTGCCCGGGCGTCTCGTGTTTGATCATCTCGCGCAGGTGCCGCAACCGGGTGGCGTCGAGAGCGCTCCCTACAAGATCGTTCGTGGCTTGCTCGACCGCGGCAAGACCTGGGTCAAACTGTCGGGTCCCTACGTGTCCAGCAAGCACGGCGCGCCGGACTACGCCGACGCAGGTGCCGTTGCCGCAGCTTACGTGAGGGCTGCACCGGAGCGGATGGTCTGGGGCAGTGACTGGCCGCATCCCTCGGAGCGCGACAGCAAGCCGGATGATGCGCGCCTGTTCGATCTCTTTGCCCAATGTGCAGGAAGCGACCTCGCGTTCAAGCGCATCCTCGTCGACAACCCAGCCGAGCTCTACGGCTTTCCGAAAGTCGCCCCATGACGTTTTTCAACCCGCCGCGCCGGATCGAAACCAGCATCTTCACGCGGCTTCCGGATCAGTTTCGCAAACCACGCCGCACGACCTGGGCGGATGCCAACCAGGGTGGACGTGAGATCGATTCGTTCCTCGAGGGACCTTCATTCGATCGGCAGGGCCGGCTCTACATCGCTGACATTCCCTACGGGCGCATCTTCCGGGTCACCCCAGAGGGAAAGTGGGAGCTCGTGTCGGAGTATGAAGGATGGCCGAACGGACTGAAGATTCATCGCGATGGCCGCGTCTTCATCACGGACTATAAGCGCGGCATCATGCTGCTTGATCCGGCCAGCGGCACCGTGACGCCGTTCCTGGAAACGGCCGCGAGCGAGAGCTTCAAGGGCGTGAACGATCTCGTCTTCGCACCGTCAGGCAATCTTTATTTCACCGACCAGGGGCAGACGGGGATGCACGATCCCACGGGCCGGGTCTGGAAGCTGACGCCCGACGGCCGTCTCACCTGCCTGATCGACACCATCCCGAGCCCGAACGGCATCGTGGTCGACGCCGAGGAGAGTTTTCTGCTGGTTGCGGTGACGCGGGCCAACCAGATCTGGCGCGTGCCGCTGCCGGCGAGTGGACTCACCACCAAGGTCGGCATCTTCTCGCATCTGCATGGCGGTCCGGGCGGACCTGACGGGCTGGCACTGGACGACGGCGGTAACCTCCTGGTCTGTCACACCGGCTTCGGCTCGATATGGCGGCTGTCGCCACTCGCCGAGCCGCTCGACCGCATCGTCTCATGCGCCGGCGTCGGCACCACCAACCTTGCCTTCGGCGGACCGGAGCGAAAGAGCCTCTTCATCACCGAAAGCCGTACCGGAACGCTGCTGCGCGCCGAGCTCGAAACGCCTGGCCTGCCGATGTTCTCGCACGCGGACTAAGTCAGGCGCGGCGCAGACAAGCCAGCAACGCCTCCGCCAACATGCCATTCCGAGCGGTAGTTCAGCGTCGAGCGGGGCGGCCACGACGCGCACGATGCGAACGAGGTCGTCGACGCCGCGCGGAAACGCCTTGGGGAAGCAGCTGATAGATCGAATTGCCGGTCGCCGAGACGACGCGATCCGCGTGGGCCAGCGCCAAATCGCCTTCGGCCCCCCCCCGCAGCCGACGCTCCGCGGCCGGCTCGCCATGCAGCGGAGCAGGGGCCCGCATATCGGATACGCGTGGCGGCATCCAGTTCCTCCCGGCTGGCGGACGCCGTAACTCACGGCCGGCGCTCTATTTTTCCATGGGAGCGCCTCTGTTCGGATGATGCAAGCGCCCGCCGTCGGTCTCTACAAAATGAAATACCGTTTCAAAAAAAATTGCAACGGCGTTCTATTTTTGTTAAGGGGCGTCATGGCCGGGGAAACACCGGCTCTGGAGGAAACCAATGGCCAGTGTCACTGCCGCGTCAGCTGTCGCGAGCTTCACGCCCGAGCAGGAGAAGATCCTCTCGAAGGTCATGTGGCGGATCGTGCCGTTCCTGCTGCTCTGTTACATCATCGCCTATCTCGACCGGGTCAACGTCGGTATCGCCAGCCTCACGATGAACCAGGACATCGGCATCTCGCCCTACCAATTCGGTTGGAGCGCGGGGCTGTTCTTTTTCGGCTATTTCCTGGCAGAGGTACCGAGCAACTTGGCCTTGCAGGCGATCGGCGCCCGCAAATGGATTGCCCGTATCCTGATCACCTGGGGCTTGATCTCGGCCGCCACCGCGTTCGTGGCCGGTCCCGTGAGTTTTGGCGTGATGCGCTTCCTGCTCGGGCTCGGCGAGGCCGGCTTCACGCCCGGCGTGTTCCTCTACTTCACCTACTGGTTTCCGGCGCGCATTCGGGGCAGGGCGACTGCAGCATTTCTGCTCGGTATCCCGATTGCCAACATCGTGGGCGCGCCGATCTCGAGTTCGCTGCTCACCCTCGACGGTCTTGCCGGCCTGCATGGCTGGCAGTGGCTGCTGATCCTCGAGGGACTGCCGGCGACGCTACTTGGCTTCGTGTGCTTCTTCACGCTCACCGACAAGCCAGAGCAGGCCAAGTGGTTGAGCGAGGAGGAGCGGCGCTGGCTGGTCGAGGTGCTCGCGGCCGAGCGGGCGGCAATTGCCGCCAAGCACTCGTCCCGGCTCAGGGATGCCTTCGTCAATTGGCGGGTTCTTGTCTGCGCTGTCGTCAACTTCTGCGCCATCATAGGCTCTGTCGGCCTCGGTCTATGGATGCCGCAGATCATCAAGGGCCTCGGCTTTGGCGTTGTCGCCGTCGGCTTCATCGCGGCCGTTCCCTATATTTGCGGCGCCATCGCCATGATGTTGTGGGCCCGCCTGTCGGACAAGGGAGGTGAAAGGAGCTGGTTCGTGGCATCCGCGCTGCTCGTCGGCGCAGCCTCGTTGCTTCTCTGCGGTTACGCGACATCGTCCGCGCTGATCTCGATCCTCGCGCTCTGCGGCGGCGTGATCGGGATCATGTGTTACCAGTCGACCTTCTGGCCGATCCCGTCGAGCTTCCTGACCGGCAGCGCCGCAGCTGGCGGCCTCGCGATGATCGTCTCGATCGGCAATCTCGGCGGCTTCGTCGGTCCCTATCTCATCGGCGTGATCCGGCAATCGACCGACAGTTTCTCTTGGGCCCTGATCTCGGTGGCCGCCTTTCTCACTCTCGCCGCCATCCTGATCCGGGTGGTCGGCATCAGCTTGCCGCGACAGGCGGGGACGGCCGACGGTCGCACCAGCTCGATCACACCTCTATCGAAAGGAATTTGAAAAATGAGCGACAAGCAGCAGTTTCGTCTCGGTCTGGTCGGCTATGGCGAGATCGGCAGCACGTTGGGCAAGGGGCTCCGTGGAGCCGGCCTGCAGCAGATCTTCTGCTACGACAAGTACGCTTTCGACGGCCCCTATGCCGATCTGATCCAGAGCCGCGCCAAGGCGGCAGGCGTCACCCTCGTCAAGTCCAACCAGGAACTAGCTGACGCGGCCGAGCTGATCTTCAGCGTGACGCCTGGCTCTTCGTCGCTCGAAAGCGCAGAGGCGTTCGCACCTGTGCTCGATGGCCGCCACACCTTCCTCGACTTCGCCTCCGCCACGCCGAAGGTGAAATACGGCGTGGCCGAGCGGCTCGCCAAGACGGGCGCCACACTCGGGGACGGCTCCATCATGGGGACGCCGAAGAACGGCTATTCAATGCACATGATGTCGAGCGGTCCCGCGGGACAGCGTGTCGTCGATCTGCTCGTGCCCTGGGGCATGAGCATCGAATTCGCCGGCGAGAAGCTCGGCACGGCGTCGGGAATCAAGATCCTTCGCTCCGTCCTGATCAAGGGCATCGAGGCCCTGATCGACGAGACGCTGCTAGCCGCCCGATCCTATGGTCTGGATGAGACGGTGCTGGCTTCGGCCTCGAAGACGCTGACCCGTCCCTTCATGGATACCGTCGAGAGCCTGACGCCCTCCGGCGTGATCCATGCCAAGCGGCGGACCGAAGAGGTCGAGATGGCTGCCGAGGCGGTCGCGGATGCGGGAATCGAGCCGTTGATGGCGCGCGCGACGGCGGCGCGGCTGCGCTGGAAGGACAGCCTCGGCCTGAAGGACCACTTCAAGGGCGTCGTGCCCGAAAACTACAAGATCGCCATCGATGCGATCGTGGCCAAGACGCAGGCCGGAGCCAAGGCGGCGGAATAGAGCCAAGACAACAGAAACGGCAACCAAGTAACAGAACAGGGAGAGAAACGTGACGGCCGCTCGAACTGATGCCGAAGACATCGAGAAGGTGACGATGCGCAGGGTGATCCTGCGCCTCGTGCCGTTCCTGATGATCTGCTACTTCTTTGCGCTGCTCGATCGCGTCAATGTCGGCTTCGCGGCACTGCAGATGAACAAGGATCTCGGGCTCACGCCAGCGATGTTCGGTTTTGCCGCCAGCCTGTTCTTCGTCTCCTACTTCCTCGTGGAAGTGCCGAGCAATCTGGCGCTGCAAAAGGTCGGCGCGCGGCGCTGGATCGCACGTATCATGATCACCTGGGGACTGATCACCGCGTGCATGGCCTTCGTGGTCGGTCCGTACTCGCTCTACGCCATGCGCTTCCTCCTCGGTGCGGCGGAGGCCGGCTTTTTTCCCGGCGCCATCCTCTATTTGACCTATTGGCTGCCGTCGCAATATCGGGCGCGCATCCTGGCGACGTTCACCGTGTCGATACCGCTCGCCACTTTCCTGGGGTCTCCGCTTTCGGTCGGCCTACTCGAGCTGGACGGTATGCTCGGCATGCGCGGCTGGCAGTGGCTGTTCATCCTGGAAGGTCTGCCGACCGTTCTGCTGGGCTTTGCGTGCCTGTTCGTCCTGACCGACAGGCCGGCGGAGGCGTCCTGGCTCACCGTCGCGCAGCGGGAATGGCTGACGGGCCGCATGGAGGCGGAGGCTGCCGCGCGCAAGCCGGTCGGACATCTCTCGCTCTGGCAACTCGCCACCAACAAGTATTTCCTGGTCATGGCCCTGGTCTGTTCCGGCGCCTCGGCTACCGGCAGCGTGTTGTCGGTCTGGCAACCGCAACTGCTCAAGTCGTTCGGCCTCACGAACCTGCAGACCGGCTTTGTCAATGCCATTCCCTACGGCATCGCGACCGTGCTCATGGTGCTGTGGGGACGTCATTCTGACAGGTCGGGGGAGCGCCGTTGGCACACGGCTATCCCGCTCCTGCTCGCCGCCGGCGGCTTCACGGCGTTGGGTATGACAGGAACCGCGGTCGTGCCGACGATCATCATGGTCACGTGCTGTCTGGTGGGTGCGTACGCCTTCAAGGGTCCGTTCTGGGCGCTTTCGGCAAGCTGGCTATCGGCGAGTACGCTTGCAGCGGGCCTCGCCGGGATCAACGCGATTGCCAATCTGATCGGTGGCGGGCTGATGGTGAACGTGGTCGGCGTGGTCAAGGAATGGTCGGGTAGCTTCGTGCTGGGGATGTTGCCTCTGGCGCTGCTCTGCGGCGTCGCTGCAGTTTGCGTTCTTGTACTTGGACGTAGCGCCGCGCGTGCAGCAGACATGGTGGCGGTGAAATCATGAGCCCGCGCAGCAAGCGACAAAAGCACGGCATCACGCGACGCGGGGTTCTCGCCGGCATGCTGGCGGCCAGCACGGGCGCGTGGGCCGCCGGAGTTGAGCAGGCGGTCCCCAACAGCACCGGATCCGCGCCGCCGCGCCTGGATGCGCCCGCGGGCGCGTGCGACTGCCACCACCACATCTATGATGAGCGGTTTCCCGTCTCGTCGCACTGGCGCCAGGGCTTTCCGCCCAGTGCGACCGTCGCGGATTATCGATCGCTGCAGCGCCGGCTCGGTACCAGCAGGAGTGTGGTGGTGCAGCCATCGACCTATGGTATCGACAACCGGTGTCTCGTGGATGCGCTTGGACAACTGGGCGCCGCGTCGCGCGGCGTTGCCGTCGTCGATACCGAGGTCAAGGATGCGGAATTGCGGACGCTCGCCGAGGCCGGCGTTCGCGCCATCCGCGTCAATTTCGTTTCTCCCCAGACTTGGGGAACGACTACACCGGAAATGCTGACCACGCTGGCAAAACGCGTGAGCCCGCTCGGCTGGCACGTGCAGATCCTGATGACGGGCGATCAGATCGTCACCCATGAGAGCGTCATCCGCTCGCTTCCCACCAGGGTGGTGATCGACCATCTCGGGCGGATCCCGCAGCCGGACGGCCTCAAGCATCCGGCGTTCTCAGCGGTTCGCCGTATGCTGGATGAGGGCCGTACCTGGGTGAAGGTGACCGAACCTTATGAGGACTCCAAGCTCGGTCCGCCCTATGCCGACTCCAGCGAAGTCGCCCGCGCCTATGTCAAGGCTGTGCCGGAGCGCGCCTTGTGGGGCACCGACTGGCCGCATCCGACGCAACGCGGCGCCAAGCCCGACGATGCCCTGTTGCTCGATCTCCTTGCAGACTGGGCACCGGACGAAAAAACGCGCCAGCGCATCCTGGTCGACAATCCCACCGAACTGTTCGGCTTCTAGGGCTTCGATGCTCAGGGAAACAGAGAAAGGTAACGCATGTCCGTAGGGTTCAGAATTCTGAAGCGGCAAAGAAAAGTGGCTACCGAGATCGTCGAACGCTATGCTCGCTTGCCGGTTGCAAACGTCAGCGACGGCATGTCCCGGATGACGGCCGCAGGAGCGCGGGTTCGGCCGATGCATCGGACCGGGGGAATGGCGGGCGTGGCGCTCACCGTCAAGACGCGGCCAGGCGACAATCTGATGATCCACAAGGCGATGGCACTCGCCGAACCCGGCGATGTCATCGTGGTCGATGCTGGGGGCGATCTCACCAATGCGCTGATCGGCGAAATGATGCTCACGAGGATCATCAAGAGCGGGCTTGCGGGCATCGTTATCGATGGTGCGGTTCGGGACGCCGGCTTCATTCGGGGCCAGGACTTTCCCGTGTTCGCAGCAGGCGTCACCCATCGCGGACCTTACAAGAACGGACCCGGCGAGATTAACGTTCCGATCGCGATCGATGGCATGGTGATCGAGTCCGGCGACCTCATCATCGGAGACGATGACGGGATGCTCTGCGTACCGTTTGACGACGTGGGTGAGGTGCTGAAAGCTGCCACAGCAAAGTACGAGGCTGAGCAGAAGCAGATCGCGAACATCATGGCGGGTACGCACGATGCTTCGTGGGTGGACAGGACGCTGCGCGAACTGAACTGCGAAGGTCTGGATTGAAGAGGTCAGTTTCGTGAGGCGCACGATCATACTCACCTCGGATGTGAGCATGATCGAGGCGACCCGGGATCGAACATTCAGGAAAAACTGAATGCCGTGTGGGTGCACGGCGCTCCAGCGGACCTGCCTTCCTGCAGCTGTTGAGACGTTGGACGTCAACCCGCGTTCTTCGCCGAAACGCCGATGCTCGTCGGCGAAGGCCGTCTCGCGCCGGGGCCCGGATGAACATGAACTGCCTTCGCCGTCAGCGGCTCGCCGCATTCGGAGCAGACCATGACAGGATCAAACATCTTGTGGCAGTTCTTGTGTTCATGCAGCAGCGGTCGTCCGCGCGAATCGACCATGTGGACGTTGCCCCAGTGCACAATCGACATGATGATCGGATAGAGATCGAGACCCTTTTGCGTCAGGATATACTCGTAGCGCTTCGGCGCCTCTTGGTACGGAATCTTGCGAAGTACGCCAAAGCGGACAAATTTCTTCAGCCGATCGGCGAGCAGATGTCGGGTGATTCCGAGCGAGGTCTGGAAGTCATCAAATCTGCGGACGCGCAAGAAACATTCGCGCAGGATGAGGAGACTCCAGCGGTCACCGATCACCGCCACGGTGCGGGCGAGGGAGCATGGCTCCTCCTCGAGGGTATCCCATTTCATTTGACGTCTCCAGCAAAGCCGTCGCAGCACTGCAAATAAATTCTAAATAAGAACTGACGGAAAATCAATGGGATGCTCGCATTCGCGCACTGCTACGCGCATTGTATGATAAACATCATATTGACAGTTCTAAAATAGAACTTTATTGCTGCGGCACGATCAATCGGGTGGCGAGCAACGCCGCCGTCAACGGGAAGGGCGTTCCATGGCTGCTCCGCTCAAGGTCGAGTTTCATTTCGATTTCGGCAGTCCCAACGCTTACCTCGCCGAGCTCGCGCTGCCCGGCATCGAGCAACGAACCGGCGTCAAATTCGAATACGTGCCGGTCCTGCTCGGCGGCGTCTACAAGGCGACCGGTAACCTGTCGCCCGCCGAGTCGCTGCGCGGGATCAGGAACAAGCCGGAATACAACGCGCGCGAGACCCAGCGCTTCCTGCGCCGGCACAACATCACCAAGTTCACGATGAACCCGTTCTTCCCGGTGAACACGCTTGCGCTGATGCGCGGCGCGGTTGCCGCGGAGTTCGAGGGGGCGTTCGAGCCCTACTTCCGCGCCGCCTACCACCACATGTGGGTGGAGCCCAAGAAGATGGACGATCCGCAGGTCTTCCGCGACGCATTTCTGTCATCGGGGCTGGACATCGATCGCATCATCGCCCGCGCCCAGCAGGACGACGTCAAGAAGAAGCTGATCGAGAACACGACCAACGCGGTGGCGCGCGGCACGTTCGGCTCGCCGACGTTCTTCGTCGGCGAGGAGATCTACTTTGGCAAGGACAGCCTGCGCGATGTCGAGGACGAAATCCTGGCGCAATCGGCCGCGGCGCAGCGCAAGAGCGCCTGACCGCGCCGAGGCATCCAAAACGAGCCGAGCCCGCAAAGGGCCTTTCATTGGGAGGTTTCATTGGCGAACTGGCAGCAGGCTGCAGCCGAGATCACGAAGACGTTGCCGCACCGCATCCATGAGGTGATGGACACCTATGTTGCTTCCACGCCAGACCGGACGGCGCTGATCGAAGACAACGCTTCCATGACCTATCGCGAACTGGACAGGGCGGTTGGTGCCACGGCGGATGCGGTCCGCGGGCTCGGCGTCCGCGCCGGCGATCGCGTGATGCTGGTCAGCGAAAATTCGATCGCGCTCGCCTGCCTGCTGTTCGCCGCAAGCCGCCTGGACGCCTGGGCGATCGTCGCCAACCCTCGGCTGTCGCCACGTGAGCTCGATCAGATCAGGGATCACAGCGGCGCCCGGCGCATGTTCTTCACGGCAAAGGTCTCCGAAGAGGCAGCCGCGCATGCGGCCCGTTACGACGCTCCGGTGCAGGATGTCGGGCCGTTGCACGGCATCGGCGTGTCTGCCCTGAACCAGGACACGCAGGCCGAGCCGGTCGAGGCCGACGGCGCCCGCCAGGTGGCGGTGCTCATCTACACGTCCGGTACGACCGGAACGCCGAAGGGGGTCATGCTCACGCATCGGAACCTGCTGTTTTCCGCGAGGACCACCGCCAATCTGCGCAGCATGACGGCGGACGACGTGCAGTATTGCGTGCTGCCGATCTCGCATATCGTCGGCATCTCGCTGCTGACGATGACGCTGATGGTCGGTGGCGTCACCCGGTTGGTCAGCAAGTACAACCCCGCTGCGCTTGCCAAGGCGCTGGCCGAGGAAGGCATCACGCTCCTGAACGGCGTGCCCGCCACCTACCAGCGGCTGCTGGAATACAAGCAGATGGCAGGCCTGCCGAAGCTGGAGCGCGGTGCACTGCGCCTGATGAGCGTCGCCGGCGCGCCGCTCGACCTCGAGCTCAAGGCAAGGGTCGAGAAGGAGCTCGGTCTTCCGCTTGGCAACGCCTTTGGCATCACCGAATGCTCGCCCGGAATTTCCGGCGTGCGGCCCGAGGCGCCGCGCAGTGACAACTCGGTCGGCACCCTTGTGCCGGGTATCGAGGCCCGAATCGTGGCCCGGGACGGCGCCATCGTGACGAACGGCGACATCGGCGAACTGCATGTCCGCGGACCAAATGTGATGCGCGGCTATTATCGCGCGCCCGACCTCACGGCGAAAGCAATCGACGCGGACGGGTGGTTCAACACCGGCGACCTCGCGCGCTTCGAGGGAGATGCGATGTTCATCGTTGGTCGCACCAAGGAGATGATCATTCGCTCCGGCTTCAACGTCTATCCGGCCGAGATCGAGGCGGTGCTGAGCACGCATCCAGACGTGGTGCAATGCGCCGTGGTCGGGCGGCCGGTCCCAGGCAATGAAGAGATCGTGGCCTTCGTTCAGCTGCTCAAAGGCTCCTCGGCAACGGCGCAAGACGTGATGGCGCATGTCGCGCCTGAGCTCACCTCCTACAAGCGACCGTCCGAGATCATCCTCATGGACGCGCTGCCGGCCACGTCGACTGGTAAGCTCCTGAAGCACAAGCTCGCGGAATCGCTCCGCAATTGAGGCGGGCGAAATCGCTTCAACATCTCACGAGGCTGGAGAAGTCCCATGCAGAAGAGAAACAGGACGGTTGCGGTGATCGGTGCCGGTGACTTTATCGGCGGCGAGATTGCCAAGAAATTCGCCTCCGAAGGCTTCACGGTGTTCGCCGGCCGCCGCAATGGCGACAAGCTTGCGCCCTTGGTCAAGGATATCGAGGCTGCCGGCGGCGAGATCCACGCCCGCTCGCTTGATGCGCGCAAGGAGGAGGAGATCATCTCCTTCCTGAACGACGCGGACAAGCACGCGCCGCTCGAAGTCTGTATCTTCAACATCGGCGCTAACGTCAATTTCCCGATCTTGGAGACCACCGAGCGGGTGTTCCGAAAAGTCTGGGAAATGGCCTGCTATTCGGGCTTCCTTGCCGGCCGCGAGGCGGCACGGCTGATGCTGCCGCGTGGTGAGGGCAACATCTTCTTCACCGGCGCGACTGCGAGCTTGCGCGGCGGCTCCGGCTATGCCGCCTTCGCCAGCGCGAAGTTCGGCCTGCGAGCCGTCGCACAGGCGATGGCGCGCGAACTCGGGCCGAAGAACATCCATGTCGCGCATCTCATCATCGACTCCGGCGTCGATACCGAATGGGTGCGGCAGCGCCGGCTTGAAGCGCTCGGCCCCAATGCGCTCGACAATCCGGACCTGCTGATGCCGCCAGCGTCGGTGGCCGCGTCCTACTGGCAGCTCTACCAGCAGCCAAAGAGCGCCTGGACGTTTGAGCTCGAGATTCGTCCTTTCGGCGAGAAGTGGTAGGGATCGCCCCGATGGAGCTCGCGCTATCCCCGGACGATGCGGCCTTTCGCGACGAAGTCCGTGCATTCATCAAGGACAATTATCCGGCTGAAATGCGCGTTCCCAATCCGGAGACCGACCTTTCCAAGGAGCAGATGCTTCTATGGCATCGCATCCTTCATAGGAAGGGCTGGATCGCGCCGCTCTGGCCCAAGGACTATGGCGGGCCCGGCTGGTCCATCACCCGCCGCTTCATCTTCGAGCAGGAGACCACGCGCGCCGGCACCATGCCGCCTTTGGCATTCAGCGTCACCATGGTCGGCCCCGTCATCTATACGTTCGGCAATGAGGCGCAGAAGAAGAGGTTTCTTCCCCGCATCCTCTCGGGCGAGGACTGGTGGTGCCAGGGCTATTCGGAACCCGGCTCGGGCTCGGATCTCGCCACCGTACGCACCAAGGCGGTGCGCGACGGCGACCACTACATCGTCAACGGCCACAAGACCTGGACCACGCTGGCGCAGCATGCCGACTGGATCTTCTGCCTGGTGCGGACCGATCCGACCGCAAAGCCGCAGTCCGGCATCTCCTTCCTGTTGATCGACATGAAGTCGCCGGGCGTCACCGTGCGTCCGATCATCACCATCGACGGCTCCCATGAGGTCAATGACGTCTTCCTGGAAAACGTCCGGGTTCCCGTCGAAAACCTGATCGGCGAGGAAAACAAGGGCTGGACCTACGCCAAATTCCTGCTCGGCAACGAGCGCACCAGCATGGCCGGCATCGGCCGCTCGACGCGCTATATCGACAAGCTGAAGAAGATCGTGAAGGCGGAGATTCCCGCAGACGATCCGGCCCATATCGAATTTGTCAGGGACATCGCCCGCATCGAGCTCGATGTGCTGGCGCTGGAAGCGACCGAGCTGCGCGTCGTTGCTCAAATGGCCCGCGGCATCGATCCGGGACCCGCGGCCTCGCTGTTCAAGATCCGTGGCACCGAGATATTCCAGGACATCACCGAGCTGACGCATCGCGCAATCGGCAATTACGGGCTGGCCATCCGCGAGCATCCAGTCAGCGCCAATCACTTCATGCCGGGACCGGACTACGGCCACACCGCATCGGAGAAGTACCTCAACTCGCGCAAGCTCTCCATCTACGGCGGATCGAACGAGATCCAGCGCAACATCATCGCAAAAGCGGTGCTCGGCCTCTAGCGATCGACAGACAGGAAATCGGATGGATATCCAGTTCACGGAAGAGCAGGAGCTACTGCGATCAAGCGTTCAGCGTCTGCTGCGCGATCAGTACGATTTTGATGCGCGCCGCAGGATCCTCGCGAGCGAGGAGGGGTACAGCCGCGAGCAATGGCACACCTTTGCCGAGCTAGGCCTGCTGGCGGCGCCGTTCTCCGAGGACGTCGGCGGTCTCGGCGGCGGCGCGCTGTCGACCATGATCGTCATGCAGGAGTTCGGCCGTCATCTCGTAGTCGAGCCCTTCGTCGAGACCGTTGTGCTCGCCGGCGGCCTGCTCGAGCGCGTCGGATCCGCCGCACAGAAACAGGCGTTCATTCCGGGCATCATCGCCGGCACCGGGACCTGGGCGCTCGCCTGGACCGAAAAGAACTCGCGCTTCGATCTCGCCAACGTCACCACCACGGCACGGCGACAGGGAAACGACTATGTGTTGACCGGCGAGAAGACCGCAGTCATCGCCGCGCCCTGGGCAAACTTTCTGATCGTTTCGGCGCGCACCTCCGGCCAGCAGCGCGATCGCGGGGGCGTCAGCCTCTTCGTGGTCGATCGCCGTGCCACCAACCTCGATCTGCAAAGCTTCAAGACGATCGATGGCCGCCGCGCGGCGGAGATCAGCCTGCGTGGCGTCACCGGCCAATTGCTGGGTGAGGAAGGCGAGGGGGTAGCCGCGCTGAAAGCCTGCCGCGACCGTGCCATCGGCGCGCTCTGCGCCGAGGCGGTCGGTGCGATGTCCGAACTGAATGCCGCAACGCTGGACTATTCCAAGACCCGCAAGCAGTTCGGCACGACGATCGGCTCGTTCCAGGTGCTGCAGCATCGGATGGTCGACATGTTCATCGCGCATCAGGAAGCGCTGTCGCTGATGCAGCATCTCACGCTGAGCCTGGATGCAGGCGAGCCCGCCGTCTCGCGGCTCGCCTCGGGCGCCAAGTCGAAGATCGGTTATGCCGGCAAGTTCATCGCCGACCAGGCAGTGCAGCTGCATGGCGGCATGGGCATGACCGACGAATTGAATGTCGGACATTATTTCAAGCGGATTTCCTCCATCAACATCCAGTTCGGCGATCCCGCCTACCACGTGCTGCGTTATGCGCAGCTCGACGCGGCCGCCTGAGACAGAGAGGCAAGCATGTCATCACCCGAAGCAGTGATCGTTTCCACCGCGCGCACCGGCGTCGGCAAGGCCTATCGCGGCGCGCTCAACAACACCGATGGTCCGACCCTGGCGGGCCACGTGATGGCCGAGGCGGTGAAGCGCGCCGGCATCGCGCCCGGCGAGGTCGAGGACGTCGTGATGGGCTGCGCCATGCAGCAGGGTACCATGGTCATGAATGTCGCCCGCAAGGGTGCGATCCGCGCCGGCCTGCCGGTCACGGTCGCCGGCACCACGATCGACCGGCAGTGTGCCTCTGGGTTGCAGGCGATCGCAGTGGCTGCGCGTTCGGTGATATCAGACGGCGTCGAGATCGCAATCGGCGGCGGCATCGAGTCGATCAGCCTCGTGCAGAACGATCACATGAACAAGTTCCATGCCATCGATCAGGATCTCATGGCGATGAAGCCAGAGATGTACATGTCGATGCTGGAGACGGCCGAAGTGGTCGCCGAGCGTTACAAGATCGGCCGCGACCGGCAAGACGAATACAGCCTCGAATGCCAGCGCCGGGTCGGCGCGGCGCTGCAGGGCGGCCGTTTCGACGACGAGATCGTGCCGATCACGACCAGGATGGCGGTCGTCGACAAGGACACCAAGCAGGTCAGCTATCAGCAGGTCACGCTGAGTCGGGATGAAGGCCCGCGGCCGGATACCACGGCGGAAGGCCTGTCGAAGATCAAGCCGGTGTTCGAGGGCAAGACCATCAGCGCAGGTAATGCCAGCCAGCTCTCGGATGGCGCCTCCGCTTGCATGATCATGAGCGACAGAATCGCCGCGCAGAAGGGCTTGAAGCCGCTCGGCATCTTCCGCGGTTTCGTCGCCGCCGGTGTCGAGCCGGACGAAATGGGCGTCGGGCCGGTCGCTGCGATCCCGCGGCTCCTCAAGCGTCACAACCTCAAGATCGATGACATCGATCTCTGGGAGCTCAACGAGGCTTATGCGGTTCAGGTGATCTATTGCCGCGACAAGCTCGGGATCGATCCGAACAAGCTGAACGTCAACGGCGGCTCGATCGCAATCGGTCATCCCTACGGCATGACCGGCGCGCGGCTCACAGGCCACCTCCTGCTCGAAGGCCGGCGGCGCAAGGCGAAGTACGGCGTGGTGACCATGTGCATCGGCGGCGGCATGGGCGCGGCCGGCCTGTTCGAAATCGTCCACTGAGCGGAAACGGAGTTTTCACGTGAAGACAGCAATAACCGAACTGTTCGGCATCCAGCATCCGATCATCCAGGGCGGCATGCACTATGTCGGCTTCGCCGAGATGGCTGCGGCCGTGTCGAATGCCGGCGGTCTCGGCATCATCACGGGCCTGACGCAGAAGACGCCGGAGCTACTCGCCAAGGAGATCGCGCGCTGCCGCGACATGACCGACAAGCCGTTCGGCGTCAATCTGACCTTTCTGCCGACGCTGTCGGCCCCGCCCTATCCGGAATACATTGCCGCGATTCGCGAGGGCGGAATCAAGGCGGTCGAGACCGCGGGCCGCAGCCCGGAGGCCTACATGCCGGCGCTGAAGGCCGCCGGCATCAAGGTGATCCATAAATGCACCTCGGTGCGGCATTCGCTCAAGGCCGAGAAGATTGGCTGCGACGCCGTCAGTGTCGACGGTTTCGAATGCGGCGGTCATCCCGGCGAGGACGACATCCCGAACATGATCCTGCTGCCGCGGGCGGCGGATGAGCTGAAGATCCCGTTCGTGGCCTCCGGCGGCATGGCGGACGGACGCAGCCTTGTCGGTGCGCTCGCGATGGGCGCGGCCGGCATGAACATGGGCACCCGCTTCGTCGCCACCAAGGAAGCGCCGGTCCACGACAACGTGAAGCGGGCGCTGGTCAAGGCGACCGAGCTCGACACCGTTCTGGTCATGCGCGCATTGCGCAACACCGAGCGCGTACTGAAGAACAAGGGCGTCAATGAGCTGCTCGAAATCGAGCGCGAGAAGGGCGCAAATCTGAAGATCGACGATATCCTCGACCAGGTGGCCGGCGTCTATCCGAAGGTGATGGTCGACGGTGAGATGGATGCCGGGGCCTGGAGTTGCGGCATGGTGGTCGGGCTCATCCACGACATCCCCACGGTCAAGGAGTTGATCGACCGCATCATGGCAGAGGCGGAAGCGATCATCCGCCAGCGGTTGACCGGCTTCCTCGACGGCAGGGTCGAGACGCAGCGGGCGCGCGCGGTCGCCTGAAGAACGGGGTGGCTGACGCGTCGTGACCCGGCGACGCAGCGGTGCGGAGAAAATTACATCAGGGAGGAAGAGCATGCCTGTCGTCGGTAGCCATCAATATCCCACCATGGAATCCGTGATCTACGGCAAGCCCGCGGCGGAGGCGCTGCGGGAGGAGGCCGAGCGCCTGGGCGCCCAGCGCGTCTATCTGATCGCGAGCCGCACGCTCAATACCACGACCGACGAGATCGAGAGGATCCGGAAGGCGCTCGGCGGGCGCCATGCCGCGACCTTTGACGGGGTGCCGCAGCACACGACCCGGAACGTGGTGACGCAGATCGCCCGGCAGGCCAAGGACGCCCAGGCCGACCTGGTCGTCGCGATCGGCGGCGGTTCGGTGGTCGATGCGGCAAAGATCGTGCTGATGTGCATGGAGCACGACATATTCGAGCCCATGGGGCTCGATGGGTTCGAGACCACGCCGGACCGCCGCTTCGGGCCATTCCGAACCCCGAAAGTGCGCATGATCGCCATCCCGAGCACGCTCTCCGGCGGCGAATACAATTCGGGCGCGCTGGTCACCGACACCAGCCGCAAGCTGAAGCAGATCTTCAATCACCCGATGATGATGCCGCGAAGCATCATCCTCGATCCGGCGATCACGAAATACACACCCGAGAAGCTCTGGCTGGGATCAGGCACGCGCGCAATGGATCACGGCATCGAGGCGATCTGCTCCAGCCGTCCCAGTGTGCTCGTCGACGCGGTGTGCCAGCAGGGATTGCGCTATCTGTACGACGGGCTCCGGCGCACAAAGGACAAGCCGAACGATGAAGCGGCGCGGCTGAACTGTCAGTTGGGGTCCTGGATGTCGGCCTTCGGATTGCAGTCGCGCGTTCCGATGGGTGCCAGCCATGCCATCGGCCATGTCCTCGGCGGGACCTGTGACGTGCCGCATTATTTCTGCACGGCCGTGATGATGCCGAGTGTGCTCCGATACAATCGCCCCGCCACGGAAGCCGCACAGAGGTTGGTCGCCGCGGCGCTTGGCGCACCGGAACGGGATGCCGGCGACGCTTTCGCGACGTTCGTCGCGGAGCTCGGCTTGCCGCGCAGGCTCGCGGACGTCGGCGTTGCCGAGGACCGTTTCGAGTTGATCGGCAAGAACGCAATGCTGTCGATCTTCACGAGAGCGAACCCTCAGCCGATCCGTGAGCCCGGCGACGTCGTCAAGATTCTCAAATTGGCCGCCTGAAGAAGCGCCAACTGTCCGTCACGGCCTGCCGCACGGAAGGCCGCGCGCAAAAGCAACACTGGAGGAACACGTGATGTTTAGGAGCATCCGACTGGCCTGTGCACTCTTGATTGCGGCAGCCGCACCCTGCTGGGCGGGCGATCCGGTCGGTGTCACCGCAACAAGCATCAAGATCGGCGGCATCTTTCCCCTCAGCGGGCCTGCTTCCTCGATCGGCCAGGTCGGACATGGCGTGCTGGCGTATATGCGATCGGTCAACGAGCGCGGCGGCATTAACGGACGCAAGATCGACTACCTGATGCTCGACGACGCCTACAGCCCGCCGAAATCGGTGGAGCATGCACGAAAACTGGTCGAGAGCGACGAAGTGGCGTTCATGTTCAGCCAGCTCGGTACCGCAGGCAACACTGCGGTGGCGAAATATCTGGCTGCCAAGCGCGTGCCGACGATTGCGATCGTCACAGGCGCGAGCAAGTTCACAAGTGTCAAGGACTATCCGCTGACCACCACCGGACTCGTCAGCTATGACACCGAAGGGAAGATCTACGCGAAGTATCTGATGCGCGCGTTGCCCTCGGCAAAATACGCCATTCTCTACCAGAATGACGATCTCGGCCGCGACTACGTCAGCGCGTTCAAGGCAGTTCTCGGCGCCGATTTCGACAAGCGCGTGGTCACCGCCAGCTACGAGGTCACCGAGCCGACGATCGACTCGCAGGTCATGGCGCTGAAGAGTTCCGGCGCGCAGGCGCTGTTCATCGCCGGCACGCCCAAGTTCGCCGCGCAAGCCATTCGACGCGCGGCGGAGACGGCATGGAAGCCAACGATCCTGATCAATTTCCCGTCCTCGTCGATTGCCGGAACGATCAAGCCGGCGGGGCTGGAGAATTCCGTGGGCGTCATCGTCGGCACCTTCAACAAGGATCCAAACGACGAGAGCTGGAAGGACGATGAGGCCATCAAGGCCTATCGCGCCTTCTTCGATCGGTATCTGGCAGGCTCCGATATCACCAATACGAGCTATCTGACCGGCTATCAGCAGGGCATGCTGCTGGAGCAGATCCTCCACCAATGCGGCGACGACCTCTCGCGCGAGAACATCATCAAGCAGGCGAAGTCGCTGAAGAACTTCACGTTGTCGACAGCACTGCCGGGCATCCGGATCAACACCAGCGAGACCAACAACATGGTCTGGACGCAACTGCAGCTTCAGCGCTGGACCGGGAGCCGCTGGGAACCGTTCGGTGGGATTCTTGATGCGAGCTCGGAGTAGCCCATCCGACGCATGACGTTCTAGGCCTCGAGGTGCGGTCCGACGAGGCCTGGAAACGATCAGGATGAATCCACCATGGTTGACCTGCGGATACTCCTACGTGCCGGAGTCCCCGGGTCTGAAAGCGACCATCGCGGCGCGAGATGGCTGCGTTCGCGAACGACAATCCGCCTTCCGGATGGTGTTGCGTTGGAGAGCAGCAGGTAGGCACACCATCCGCTTGCATGGGCTGCTGCTTGCCCACAGTTATTGCTCCAACGACCGATCGCTAGCCTCCATGGGCGGGCTTGTTGATCCCAGGTGTTTGCGCGATCTGTGCCGAGAGAAAGTCGGCCAGCAAGCGCACGCGGGCGATGCCCAACCGTTCCGGTACGATCAGCATGTTCAGCCCCGAGCATGCAACTTCGCGCCGGGCTCGGGGCTCCCGGGACAAGCGGATTCGCCCATCACCTCGACCGAGGAGGTCATGGCCGGCAGGAGAGCAGGGGGCACTGGTCGGGCTCATCCCCCGTCTCATCGGGCCGCGGCAGCTTGGCTTCCGACGAATTGGCTAGCTGACACGAGGAACAACCTATTGGGTTCGCAGTTCTTTTGGCGCCGCCGGCCTGAGTGCCGTTGGGCGCCTCAGGGCCCAGCCAAGCCAGGCGACACGGCGGCTCGTACCATTTTGCTCCATAGAGGATTTGGATATGAAAGCTAACCGTATCGTCGCTTGGCCGTCGATCAGTCTCACTCACCTCGGTGAGTCCCGGCGGCTGCGTCTTCCCTCTGGCCGCTCGTTAGGGCTCGAGAGCGCCGATGGCTTCTGAAGGAGGGCAGGTCATGTCGATCAAGTCAGCCCTCCCTGCCATCCATTCGGAAGCCGGGTTGTCCCGGTATCTGCAAGAGATCCGTAGCTTCCCGCTGCTCGATGCATCCGAAGAAGTAATGTATGCGAGGCGTCTTCGGGATGCCGGGGATCGCGAAGCTGCCTACCGTCTGGTGACGAGCCATCTACGATTGGCTGCCAAGATCGCCCTGAGATACCGGCGCTATGGATTGCCCATCGCCGACCTCATCTCGGAAGCCAACGTCGGATTGATGCTGGCCGTCAAGCGGTTCGACCCTGAGAAGGGATTTCGCCTGGCGACCTATGCCGCTTGGTGGATCAAGGCGTCCGTGCAGGAATTCGTCCTGAGATCGTGGTCACTCGTTAAGCTCGGCACGACTGCGGCGCAAAAAAAGCTGTTCTTCAACCTTCGAAAGTTGAAGAGACGCCTTGGTGCGTCGGACGATGGCGAGCTTTCGCCGGTGCAGGTGAAGCAGATCTCTGAGCATCTTCAGGTCAAGGAGACCGACGTCGTCGAGATGAACGGGCGGATCCGTGGCGACATGACGCTGAACGTTCAGCTCAGTGACGAAGAAGGCGAGCAATGGCAGGACAGGCTCGCCGATTCATCTCCTGATCCTGAAACCCAGCTCGTTGAGACCGGAGACCGTGAACGGCGGAAGGCCGCGCTCTCGGAGGCGCTGGGTGCGCTTTCTCCGCGAGAACGCACCATCGTCGAGGCCCGCTACATGGTCGAAGAGCAAAGAACGCTCGACGATCTTGCTCATGCCTTCGGGATCTCTCGTGAGCGTATCCGCCAGATCGAGCAGCGTGCGTTGAAGCGCATCAAGACGATGCTATGCGCACGCCTTCCGGATCTTGAGGCTGCTTCAGCAAGCGCATACCAGAAGCAGAATACATAAGACCCCTGGCCGGCTGCAGACGGATCGATCAGCAGCCGGTGCAGATATCGGGCACGATGGCCTCCGCCGAAAAATCACGATCCTTGCGACCATCTGACCTTGTTCTTGCGGGCTTGCCCGGTGGCTGGCCGCTTTGATTGCTGACAACCTGCTTGACGGCGGCCTCGGGGCTTCGTGCTGCCCGCGGCGAATCCGCTTCTTTCGCCTGCAGCGAAACCAACATTCCGAGTAGAGCAGCAAGTACCAATAGCGTCCGCATCTCTAGTTACCCTCCTTTCGACGATGCACCAATCTGCTGCGCAGAGATGCTCTGCAGCCGAGCAAACATCTTGGTTTGCAGATCTAGGTTTTCAACGTGCGGCGAGCGATTCCGGACGCTGGGACGGGTCTCCTTGGGCCAGCCGCGAGCGATAGCGGCAGCCGGCCCTCGTCGCAAAAATTTCTTCCCTCCTCTTGAAAGTAGATCCCTGGCGCCTTGGTGCTTTTTCGCCCGGGGGCCGTTTCGGACCCGGATTTTGGACATCGCTGAACCTACCCAAGGAGGATGTGCATGCATTTCCGCCCCTTGCACGATCGCGTGCTCGTGCGACGTCTCGAGGCCGAGGAGAAAACCGCCGGCGGCATCATCATTCCCGACACAGCAAAGGAGAAGCCGCAGCAGGGCGAGATCGTCGCCACTGGCCCCGGCGCACGCAACGAGCAGGGCCAGCTCGTTCAACTCGACGTCGAGCCCGGTGACCGTGTCCTGTTCGGCAAGTGGTCTGGCACGGAGGTCAAGATTGACGGCGAGGAATTCCTGATCATGAAGGAGAGCGACCTTCTAGGTGTTGTCGACACGACAGCGACCGTCAAGAAGGCAGCATAGCGCGCTGACAGTCATAGAGGAAAGGAGAGATCAAAATGGCTGCCAAGGACGTGAAGTTCGCAACCGAGGCCCGAGAGCGCATGCTGCGGGGCGTCGACACACTGGCAAACGCGGTGAAGGTCACACTCGGTCCGAAGGGGCGCAACGTCGTGATCGAGAAATCGTTCGGTGCGCCGCGCATCACCAAAGATGGCGTGACCGTCGCCAAGGAGATCGAGCTGGAGGACAAGTTCGAGAACATGGGCGCGCAGATGGTGCGCGAAGTCGCCTCGAAGACGAGCGATGCCGCCGGTGACGGCACCACGACGGCCACCGTGCTCGCGCAGGCCATCTTCAGGGAGGGCAGCAAATCCGTCGCCGCCGGCATGAACCCGATGGACCTGAAGCGCGGCATTGACCTGGCTGTCGACGCTGTCGTTTCCGACCTGAAATCACACGCCAAGAAAATCACCTCAAATGACGAGATCGCCCAGGTGGGCACGATCTCGGCCAATGGTGATACCGAGATCGGCCGCTTCCTGGCCGACGCCATGAACAAGGTCGGCAACGAGGGCGTGATTACCGTCGAGGAGGCCAAGAGCCTGCATACCGAGCTGGAGGTGGTCGAGGGTATGCAGTTCGACCGCGGCTACATCTCGCCATACTTCGTCACCAACACCGAGAAGATGCGCGTCGAGCTCGAGGATCCCTACGTTCTGATTCACGAGAAGAAGCTGTCCGGCTTGCAGACCATGCTGCCGCTGTTGGAGCAGGTCGTTCAGTCCGGTAAGCCGCTCCTGATCATCGCGGAGGACATCGAAGGCGAAGCGCTCGCGACATTGGTCGTCAATAGACTGCGCGGTGGACTGAAGGTCGCGGCCGTCAAGGCGCCGGGCTTCGGCGACCGGCGCAAGGCCATGCTGGAGGACATCGCGATCCTGACCGGCGGCAATGTCATCAGCGAGGACCTCGGCATCAAGCTGGAAAAGGTCACAGTGAAGATGCTTGGCCGCGCCAAGAAGGTGGTCATAGACAAGGACAACACCACCATCGTCGGCGGCGCGGGCGCCAAGAAGGACATCGAGGCGCGCGCCCAGCAAATCAGGCTGCAGATCGAGGAAACCACCTCCGACTATGATCGGGAAAAGCTGCAGGAGCGCCTCGCCAAGCTTGCCGGTGGCGTTGCGGTGATCCGGGTGGGCGGCGCGACGGAGGTCGAAGTCAAGGAACGCAAGGATCGCGTCGATGATGCGATGCATGCAACTCGCGCGGCGGTCGAAGAGGGCATTCTCCCGGGCGGCGGGGTGGCCCTGCTGCGTGCCTTCAAGGCGCTGGACGGCATCAAGACCGAGAACGCGGACCAGAAGGCCGGCATCGACATCGTTCGCCGCGCCATCCAGATGCCGGCTCGCCAGATCGTGCAGAACGCCGGCGAGGATGGCTCAGTGATCGTCGGCAAGCTTCTGGAGCACCAGAGCTACAACTGGGGCTTCAACGCGGCGACTGGCGAGTACGAGGACCTCGTGAAAGCCGGTGTGATCGATCCCGCCAAGGTCGTCCGCACCGCCTTGCAGGACGCCGCGTCGGTCGCATCGCTGCTGATCACGACCGAGGCACTCGTGGCCGAGAAGCCGAAAAAGGCTGAACCTGCTCCGGCCGCTCCGGCCATGGACTTCTGAACAAGCGAGCCCGGCCGATCAAGGCCGGGCTCTACCAATGAGAGGAGAGAAGATCGCTTCCAAAGATGGAGTCTGCCATGAACAAGTCTAATCGTCGTCAGCTCAGGATGAGGCAGGACACGATCCACTGGTTCATGTTCCACCTGAGCTTTGTCACCATCGCCTGGATCTGTTTTCGAACGATTGGAGGAGTATAGATGCTGAGCCATCACCATACGTTCTCCGCCCGGACGGAGACCAATCGCAAGCTGCCGGGACGCCTGCTCGCTCTGGTAATGGGCAGCGCAATGTCCCTGACGGCCTTCGGTGCGTACGGCGTGGAAAGCCCGCGGGGACCCGAGGCCTCACAGGGTGCCTTCACTGGACTACCACTGCCGCCAATCCCGTATCCCGACACGATGCCGTGGCTGAAGTGGCAGCCTGCGGCGGCAACGATGAAGATCGACATCTTGCTGCCGCCGACCCCTACGCCGACCGGTATTTGGCCGCAGCCGACGCCCGCCCGACCGGACTGGCGGCAACAAGCTGAACGTCAGTGAGCGGCCTGCGAGGCCGCTCACTAGCTCATGCAAGATCAGGAGCGAGCGACAATCATGTCCGGGCCGAATTCGGCAGGACATCTCCTGCGCGGGAGCTCCGACGCTGCCACCGGCGCGACGATGGGAATCCGGCGTCCGGGACTTTCTTATCCGAGGCAGCGAGAAAGTGATCGCTCACTACGAGCGCCTGCTCCGAACTGCGAAGAGCGAGCAAGAGCGCCAGCTCTATCGAGCGCGAATTGAGCGAGAGCAACGAGTGATGAACGATTTACGCCAGGGCGCTTTCCCGGATCGCTTCGCCGCGTAATTACTGAGCCCCCGGCGAGCGTCTGCTGCAGAAAAAAATGCGCACGTCCTCTTGAACTCCCGAGTGCCAGTTCTAGTTCGTTTCTCGACCGCGACTGCGGTGTGCCGAGCGCCAGGCCGGGCTCGGCACGAGGCTGGACCGGGGTGTCCGACCATGATCGAAACTCCCATCCTGCCTTGCTTCGTATCCATATTGCTCTTTGGAGGACTTGGCTATGAGGACACTTGATTTCGCGCCACTTTGGCGCACCACGGTCGGCTTCGATCATCTGGCTGACCTCGTCGACGGCATGTCGCGCCAGCCGACCGAGGACAACTACCCGCCGTATAATATCGAGCGGTCCGGCGAGGACCACTATCGAATCACGCTGGCGGTGGCAGGCTTCGGTCCCAACGACATCTCCGTGACTGCCGAGCAGAATGCTCTCGCGATCGAAGGCAGGAAATCCGATGGTGCTGCGCGCGAGTATCTGTATCAAGGTATTTCGGCGCGACCGTTCCGGAGAGTCTTCAGCCTGGCTCGACTACGTTCAGGTGAAGCAGGCATCCTTCCGAGATGGTCTCTTGATCATTGATCTCGTTCGAGAGATTCCGGAAGCGATGAAGCCGCGCAAGATCCAGATCGGAAGTGGAACGGCTGCTTCGTCGCAAATTGAGCATGAAGCCGCTTAGTAGCCTCGATCCATGCTGAGCGCTGTGATGGTCACGGACGCTGTCCTGGGCATCGTGCTGCTCGGCCATGCCGCGGCGTTCTGGGCAATTCCGATCGTAGCATTGCAACGGGCGATTCTGCCGCTGCCTGGTGATCCCATGCGTGGCCGCATTGGCGTTTCACTGCGCGAGCTTCAACCGTCGACCAACCAAGGCCGCAACGAAGGGACGGTGATCGCGGAGGTCGCGCCAGGCTCTCCGGCTGAAAAGGCCGGCTTGCGGAAGGACGATATCGTGATCATGGCAGATGACCGTCCGATCCGAGCCTCGCAACTGCGCAATAAAATCGGCCTTGCACGCGTCGGTCAGGACGTGAAGCTTACCATCCTGCGGGGCGGCCAAACCAGTTCTGCAGTCGTGAAAGTTGCCCCGCCCATCCAGGCAAGCAGCAAATCCACTCGTCTGTTGCGCTGATGCGGGTACGAAGCAATGTGGCAGTCAAATCGCAGGTTGGCTCAAAGCTGGCCCTTCTGCTCCTAGGGAAGCCACCTAACTCGCTCAATCTTGTAACTCTTCTCGCCTCCTGGAGTCTCGACAGCTACGACTGCGCCCTGGGACTTGCTTATCAACGCCCGTGCGAGAGGCGAGCTGACTGAAATCCTGCCTCTGGCCGCATCAGCTTCCGGCTCGCCGACGATGTGGCAAATTCGCTCCTCGCCCGTATCCTGATCCGTCAGCGTGACCGTCGCGCCGAATTTGACAGTTTCGCCAGAGAGCTTCGAGACATCGATGACCTCTGCACGTGCAAGTTTGGTTTCCAACTCGGCTATGCGAGCCTCGTTGAAGCCCTGCTCGGCCAGCGCGGCCTGGTACTCCGAATTCTCCATGAGATTGGGCTCGTCCGCGATCGCTTGCTGAATACGCTCGGCAAGATGGGGCCGCGTATTTCGTATGCGGTCGGCTAATTCGTTCTGAAGAGCGGCATGACCGGCCGCAGTCATAGGGAGGGTTGGCATCGCATTCGCTACCGAGTTTCCTGAGAGCGCTGCCGAGAGCCGAGAACGGCCACGCTGTCGTCCGTCGGCCGACGCGAACTCGGTGCTATTCGGCTGGCAACTATGCTGAACATCGCCTGTTCCAAGGAGCGCCTGTGCCCACAGCCGTGGCCCCCCTCCGCTGGACGGATTGCTTGATAGCGATCCCTCTTGGCGACCGAGGAACTGACGTTCCGGTCGTGAGTTTTGCGCGTATCAAGGTGGACTTGGCACGCTCCCGGCCGAGCGCCTCGGAGCGTCGCCTTCGTTGCATTGCGACAATGAAGATAGGTGGCGACCGATGTACCAGCATCCCGAACTCACGCCTCGGATGACGAGCGTGGCAATGCTCCTCACTCGAAAGCAGCACCTGATCAGCCGCCTCGAAGAAGATCCAGGTCCAGGGGAGCGCGAGGAGATCGAACGTCTTCTCGAAAAAATAGATGCCGAACTGGACGCAGTTGATAGCCCGGATAGGCTTCGAGAACCGCGGCGGCGAGCCCCGCAGCGGCCGAGCAGGGAGTGACTTCAACTCGCGTAGTCGCGCGGCGTTCGTGGCGAGGGTTTGACATCATGCCGCCGGGTAACTCCAATCTCCTATTCCCGTCGGAACTCAGCCTCGACCCCAAGCAGCAACAGACCGTCGTCTATGCCTCTGATCTTGAGCTCGGCGAAACCACAAAAATGACTTTCGACGAGGTGAAGCGGGTTGCACCTAAGCGGGTCGTTTTCGGTAGCCGCTCCGAAATCAGGCTGCTCGCGCAGAATCCGCTGCGATACCGCCGGCAGGTCATTGCTCTGAAGCATTTCCTGGCCCAGGAGGGCTGCACCGGGTTGTTTCTGGACGACCTCACCGATCAGGCCGACGATCTCAATCTGCACAGTCTCGTCCATGGCGTCGTCAGGGCTCGAGCATAATGCGCTTCAATATGGCGCGGAGCGTCGCAGGCTGCGCATCTTCAAGATGAGGGGGCGCAGCTTCCGTGGTGGCTTCCATGATTTCGTCATCCGCAAGGGCGGAATAATTCTGTTTCCGCGGCTGATTGCGTCCGAGCACCTCGATGGCAAGCCGCCGGCAGAACCGCTCCTGAGCGGTATCAACGAGCTGGATCAATTGCTGGGACGTGGTCTCGACCGTGGCACGAGTACCCTGCTCATGGGGCCGTCTGGCTCCGGCAAATCATTCATCGCCATGCAGTTCGTCATGGCGGCGCTCGCTCGTGGTGAGCGCGCCCTCTTTGTGACCTTTGATGAGACCAAAGCAATCCTGATGAAACGTGCAGCCGGCATGGGCTGGCACTTGGATCAGCCGATTGCATCAGGGCAGTTGGTGCTCGAGCAGGTCGATCCCGCTGAGCTTTCCCCAGGGGAGCTCACAGGGATGATCCGCAAGCGCGTCGAGGCGGACAATGTTCGGGTCGTGGTGCTGGACAGCCTGAGCGGCTATCAGAATGCCATGCCTGCCGAGCAGTTCATGACTGGACGTCGGACTCGAGCTTCAACGGCAGCAGCCCGGCCTGCCGGTCGTGTACTGCAGCGGCTATCCAGATCTCATCGAAGAGACCGGCAGACATATGAACGGCAGTCTGCTCCTCAGCAAGCCGTTTTCCTCGCGGGAACTCTCGGCCAAGCTGGAAGCGGTGCTACGCACCAAAGCCAGCCAACAGCCTGCTTGACTCGGACGCACGCCAACTTGAATCCGCGCCGGTTTCAGTCGAGGCCGGTCCGCACCATGGCGCGAGCCAGCTCGAGTTCGCTCATGGCTTGGCGCAGCGATCGACGGGCAGCATTCTTGTCTCCGTTTGCACAGGCCACTTTCAATTCCTTGATGTGCTGAGCCGCGATCTCCGCATGCGCAACGACATCCGCAGCGCCTGCAAAACTGGATTTCCGCTTTGTGTCCATGGTCGGGCACTTCCCCGGGACGATTGCTCTGGTAGAAGCACGACGGGAGCGGCGGCCGCTCCCGTCGATTTTGTCATTTCGAGTTGATCGCGATACGCTTCACCTTGGATTCCGCTTGCGGCAGCTTTGGCATGGTGACCGTCAGCACTCCGTTCTTGAACGCAGCAGAAATCTTGTCCTGGTCCACGTCTTCGATCGAGATGCGCCGTTCAAATCTGCCGTAGTACCGCTCGCTGAACCGGCGATCCTTGTCTTCCGTCTCGGTCTTCTTCTCTCCCTTGATCGAGAGAACGCCATTGGCGAGTTCGATCTGGACGTCTTTCTCGTCGAGACCCGGCAACTCCGCCGTGACCTTCACGTCCTTGTCACTCTCGTTGACCTCGATGCTGGGCCAATTCATCGACTGGTCGAGAAGGCTGCCGCCAAATGGCGCAACATCGAAGCCGCGGAAGACATCATCGAATAGCCGGTTCATCTCCCGATGCAGGGTTAGAACCGGATTGTAGTTTTCGGAGCGACGGGCGGTCAGATCACGACCGCGGCTCCAGGGGATCAGATCAGTGATAGCCATAGAGCTTCTCCTTTACCTTTGTTCCAAAGCTTCGCGACGCGGCGAAGCCACGCGGCAAAATTCAACTGGGAGCAGGCGGTGTCATGCCGCCTGCTTGTTCTCACCTTGCTGGTGATCACCACCTGTGCTGATCGCAATCTGGCGCGGCTTCATCGCCTCGGGAATCTCCCGAACCAGATCGATCTTGAGCATGCCATTCTCGAACGAGGCGCCCTTCACTTGCACGTACTCGGCCAGATTGAAGGTCCGTCGGAACGGGCGCGAAGAGATGCCTTGATAGAGATATTGATGGCTGCCCTTTTCGGCCTTGCGACCCTCAACGCTCAGCGTGTTCTGCTCGGCCGTGATGGAGACCTCGTCAGGCGTGAAGCCGGCAAGAGCAAGCGAGATTTGGTAGTGATCCTCGCCGACACGTTCGATGTCGTAGGGCGGGTAATTGTCCCCACCGGTCCATCGGCCGGTGTCCTCGAGGAGGTCGAACAGACGATCGAACCCAACGGTCGACCGCCACAGGGGGGCAAGATCAAGCGTGGTCATAGCCATATCCTCCTTTGAGCAACATGGATAAGAGCACCCGGACACCTGCCGGGTGCCCGCTGACCGGGCCCTGTACCAGGCGCCCGATCGTGCCGTGCAATTGCTGCGCGGCTAACCATGAAATTAGAAGCGGGTCGTATCGTTTCAAGGCCTTCCAGGCACTTGCGAAAATTGCAGTGTCGCACCCATGTCTTTGTTGGGTCCGGCTGAGACGAATGTGCAAGGGGTTCCTATCGTCCTGCTGCGCCTCGGCCGGTCCCTCGAAGCTTAACCCGAGGTGAGACCGACCATGGCCCAGGCAACCCCTGACGACGTGATCGATACAGCTCTTCTGGAATCATTTCCTGCGAGCGATCCGCCGTGCTTCGCCGCGCTCGGCTGCCGCGAAGATACACAACGCCGCTGAGGCCTGCTTCCGCGATACCATTGCGCCGCTGCTCGACGCCCCGGGGGTAGAGTTCATCGGCGAAATCAATGAGAGCGAAAAGACGGAATTTCTCGGAAACGCCGCAGCACTGCTGAGCGGGAGAATATTGGTCAGCTTCGTTGATCTTCCTGCGGTCTTGCTCGATCCCAGTTGCCTTCGTTCCGTTTCCTTCACGCCGTTCTGGTGCGAAACTGGTTCGAAACTCCGGAATTGGCCTGACGGCCAGAGGCCGGTGATCGGCAGCTTGTGGTGGTGCAAGGCGGACCTTCGAACACGCAAGTTGCAGAGGGCCTCTTGCGGCAATCTCGGCCCGGGTCTGGAACTCGATCTGATCCTTCATCAAGGCATGGGCCAGACGACTGCGCGCTTAATGGGCGTTTAACGCTTTTGCGCAACAGATGGATCACCAGCGCGGAATTAGTCCTAGTTACAAGTGCGAGCCGAACTCCCAGGGAGGGGAATCGGATGGGACTGCTTTTTGTTGGAGTGCTGGCAGGAGTCCTGATCGGCTTTGGCTGGTTCGCGCCTTCCCAAGGCTATTTCCTTGGGTGTGGGTCCCCACCCTGTTTCGACCGGGTTGCGGTCGCCCGAGCCGCGCAGCCAACCCCGACGGCATTGGCGCCGGATCCCGTGATCGTCAAATCGAATTCTGCAACTGCGGGAAGGTCCGGCAAGAAATCTTCTCCAAAGAAGAGCGGATCGGTCGACCTCGCCACAGCGGCGTCACCGCGGACGAGCATCAGCGTCCCGGCTTCCGAACGGCCCGCGGAAGCATCAGATCCTGTCCTGGAGAAGGCGAAGGTCACCATCGCGACGAAGATGGAGGATCCAGGATCGGCCGAATTCATCGAAATGAAGCGCACGATGCGAAAGAACACCCTTGGACGTCCCGTGGATACGATTTGCGGGCGTGTGAAAGGAAGAAGCGCATCAGGCGGCGAGACCCGAGAGAGACCGTTTCTTTATCTCGTGAAGGAGGATGAAGCATATGTCGTCGACGGCAAGTCGGGGTCGGCGGCGTCAACGGCGTATCGAAATATCTGCAATTAGGGAATGCGTCGACGGCGTCACCGCGCGGTACGCGCCGAAATGAATTTGAGCGGAAAGAATTTCCACCCAGACGCCAGGTAAACCCGCAGAAGGCACTGGCGGCTGCACTGCGCCGCTCTCGTGATGATCATTCAGGATGAATGCAGCAGCAGGGGAGAAGCAATACGGAATGGGAATTTCGCGGAAGCTCTTTTCATCTCGAGGAAATCATGGACGACATAACCAACTCCTCAAAGCGGTTCGATGGATCGCTTCACCTGCCGGTTCTGGTGATCGTCGAACCGTTCCTGCTGCCTCGCACATGTATTCTGAACGTCCTCAGGCGGGAATTGGCGGAATTCGAGATCCTCGACATGGCAACGGTCGAAAGCCTGGACTGCACGTCGACCCGCGATGTTCGTCTGGTGGTGCTGAGTATCGCAGACAAGCCCATCGACGATCCCGCGGTTGAGGGCAGTCTCGCCTTCGTCGCGGAGTGTTGTCCCAACGCCGCCGTTGCAATCCTGTCAAACCATGACGACGAGCCGACCGTGCAGGCCGCGATGCAGCGCGGCGTACGCGGCTTTCTTTCTACCTCGCTGCCGATCGAGATCGTCATAGCTGGCCTGCGCCTTGTCCTTGTCGGCGGCGTCTACAGGCCGTTGCCCTTCGCCGGGATCAACAGGATACCGGATTTCGAGGCGCCAGACTCACGCGGGCTTGCGCGCGCATATCTTGTGAACGAGGGAGCCGGAGTGACTATCGAGAGGAGCGTCACGGATCTCACGCCGCGTGAGCAACAGGTTCTGGCGGAATTGGAGCTCGGCCTCCCCAACAAGCTGATCGCCGCCAAATTGAACCTCTCGGAAAGCACAGTCAAAATGCACATCCAGCATATCATGCGCAAATGTGCTGCGCACAATCGCACGGAAGCCGTGCTCCGCTGGCGCGGCCGGTTGCCGGCGCAGGGTCGCGATCACGAACCCGGCGCAGGTCCGATGCAGGAGACTTAGTCCTCTCTGAATGCGCCACGGAAGCTGTCGAGCAGGGGCCTGAGCGCGTAGAGAGCGACCGTACCGCGCCCTGTCGTGATGAACACCTGAACCGGCATGCCGGGGACGATCTGGATGTCGTTTGCGACGATCTGCGCGTCGTCGATCCGGATTTTGGTCGCGTAGTATGGCTGGTCGGTACGCTTGTCGAGGAGCCGGTCTGCGGACACGTGCACGACGGTTCCCTTCAGGCGGGGCACGCGACGCTGATTGTACGGTACGAGGTGAACCTCGGCATTGAGGCCGGGATGAACCACATCGATGTCCTCGGGCCTCAGGCGCGCGGTCACGATGAGACGGTCTTGCCGGGGCACCAGGTCCATGAGCGGAGCGCCCGCTCCGATGACGCCGCCGGCTGTATGAATCCGCAAATCGGTTATCACGCCGTCCTCCGGCGCCTTGACCTCCGTTCGCGATAGCTGGTCCCTGGCCGCGAACAACCGCTCGCGGAGCTGGAATATCTGGTTCTGTGCTTCACGAAGCGACTGTGCGATCTCGTTCTGCCTCTCGCTCTCGAGCTTGAACAATGTGGCCTGCTGTTCGCTGATGACTTGCGCGGCGCGGGAAATCTGCGCGGCGATCTCGCCGCGGCGGCCCTCGACGTCGGCCAGCTCCCGCTGCAGGTTCAGAAGGCGCGGCCGCCGTTCGAGCCCCTTGTTGACGAGGGTCGTGACCATATCCAGTTCCTCCCGGACGATGCCGACCCGCTGCTCGGTGGCGCTCTCCTGCGCCGTGAGACCTTCGATCTCCTTTTCGACTTGACGCCTTCGTTCGCGAATGACCGCGAGCTGTGACTCGTGAACCTGCAGGCGTGCCTGAAAAATGAACTGCTGCGCCGACATCGCAGCGGCTGCCACTCCGTTCTGCCTGCTGTCCTGTTCCAGCGCGTCCGGAAACGCGATCCTCTCAAATCTCTGCTGCTCGGCTTGAAGCCGCGCGGCACGCGCGACTGCATCCCACAATTGGCCCTGAAGGCTTTGCATCTCCGAGCCGGCCCGGGTGTCGTCCAGCGCGATCAGCGTTTGGCCGCTTCGTACGATATCGCCGTCCGAAACCAGGATCCTTTTGACGATACCGCCTTCGAGATGCTGTATCGTCTTCCGGCTCGATTCCGATTCCACGACGCCCGACGCGATCGCGGCGCTCTCGAGAGGCGCGAGGCTCGCCCATGTACCAAGCCCCAGCATGAAGCAGAGCACCAGCAGGTTACCCGCGACGGTGATAGCGCGAAGCCTTCCCCGTGGCGAGGTCGGCGTAGGCGTCGAGCACCATGGAAATTCCAGAGGCTCGAAATCGTCGATTGCGGTTACCACGACGCCAGATCGTCGGGCGGGCGGGGGGCGCGCCGGCGCTCGCACGAGCTGGTCCCAGATCATGGGAAGCCTCGAGACGGCGGGATGCTTCCAGATGGTGAGAGAATTCCAGATCATGGCGCAACCCGTGAAGTAACCTGGGGTCGGCTCAGGTGCCGTTCAAAGATGTCCTCGCTGTCGCCGAACGCGGCGACCGCACCGTCTTCCATGATGGCAATCTTGTCCGTGGCGGCGAGGAGACCCATCCTGTGAGTGACGACGACAAGGATGACGCCTGCGAGCTTCATGCGCTCGATGGCATCCAGGAGCATTCGCTCGCCCCCGTAGTCGAGGCTGGCGTTGGGTTCGTCGAGAACGATGAGGCGTGGACTGCCGAAAAATGCGCGGGCAAGACCGAGACGCTGCCGATAGCCGCGCGAGAAGATCGTTTCACTGTGAACCACCGTGTCGTAACCCTGCGGCAGGCGCATGATCGCCCCATGGATTCCCGCGAGCTTGGCAGCTTCGACGACCTTCCGCCGGTCGGCATCTTCAAGGCGTGCGATGATGTCGTTGATGGTGTCGCCGATCAGATTGATGTCCTGGGGGAGATAGCCGAGGCCGTCGCCGTTTCGGCGCTCGCGAAGCAGCGAGACGTCGGTATTGTCGAGGAGGACACGGCCATGCGTCGGCATCGACAGCCCGGCGATCACCTGGCCGAGCAAGGACTTGCCTGACCCGGACGCACCGATGATGCCAAGGCATTCTCCGGGCATGAGGCTGAAGGAGACGCCGTTCAGCAGAAGATGGTCGGTCCCCGCAAGCCACACGCCCACATTGTCGACGACGAGGCCGCTTCGCGCCTGCGGCGGGAAAGCGCCCGCGCTCTCCTGCCGGGCGACGGGCAATGCGGCGAGAAGTGCGCCGAGCCGCTGACAGGCGCTCACGGCCGTCACGAGTGATTTCCAGCCTGCGACCGCACTTTCGACCGGCGCGAGCGCCCGGCCGAACATCAGCGTGGAAGCAAAGATGATTGCCGGACTTTTCCCGTGATCGAGGACGAGCCACGCGGCAGCCCCCATGATCAAGACCTGCGACAGCGCGCGAACCGGCTTGGCCGCCAGAGAGACGATCTCGCCTCGCCGGAGTACCACATCGTGCTCCCTGCGTGCCTGCTGCGCATCATGGTGGATCATGCGCGCAGCGCTATCGAACATTCCCATGGCGCGGATCAGGTGGATGTTGCCCGCGGCAGTCTGAAGGCGGCCGTAGCTTCTGGAGAGCGCGGCGCTGGACCTGAGCAAAGCGTCTTCCGTGACGAGCTCTCCGGCGATCGTGAGTGCGAACAGGAAGGCGACGCAGCAGGCGCCCACCACGCCAAGCAGGGGATGGATCAGAAAGAGGACCAGGAGGAACAAGGGCGACCAGAGCGCGTCGAACAGCATCGCACATGAGCCGGACTCGACGAACTGGCGCAGCACGGTGAGATCCCGGTATGCGCCCGACGCTTGCGTCCAATCGCTGCGAAACGCCGATTCGAGGCTGGCCGAAAGCACGCAGGGACGAAGGCGATCGTCGAGCCAGGCGCCGAGGCGTCCAAGGACGGCGCGTCGCAATGCATCGAACACGCCGCCGACGACCACCGTGATCGCGACGATGAGCGTGAGCAGGAGCAACGTGTCGCCGCTCCGGCTCGACAGCACCCGGTCGTAGATCTGAAGAAGATAGATCGAGGGCGCAAACAGCAGCAGGTTGTAACTGCAGCTATATGCGAATACGAGACCTAGCGGTCCCACGCAGGACCGGAGGGCTGTGTGCAGTGGCGTCCGGATCTGCGGCAGTATGGGCAACCGAATGGGCGGCATCAGCATGATCGTCACCGCCTGAAATCGAGGTCCGGCGCACTTTGATAGTCAACGCAACCCGGCAACCACATCGGTGGATCTTTGGCGTGAAATCCGGGACCGGCGGCCGCGGCAGCCGGTCCTGCCAGTCGGACGAGCGGCTCGTCAGAGCGTGTCGAGATGGAAGGTCACTCCGCCACCCCAAGCGAAGTTGCCGTCTCCGCCATCGCCGCCGATGCCGGCGACGACTTCCTGGTGCTGGTCCACCGCGAGCTTGTTGATCTGGGTGGCATCCGTATTGGCGTAGACCTTGGAGGTATCGTAGCCGCTGTAGGACTTCTGGCTTCCGTTCGACTCGGCGTCTCCGCCATAAGCCTTGGAGAACACCGAGGCCTTGGCGTTGGCGCCGCCGGCATCCCAATCCGCCGTCTGTTTGACGTGATCGCCGGTGCTCACGTGCACGTCGGCGCCTTCCGCCTTGTTGGTCGGATCGTAGTTGACAGTCGGCTTGCTGATGATGGCTCCCTTGAAAGTTCCGTCACCGCCATTTCCGGCACTTTGACCACCGGTGTCGATCGATTTGACCTTGATCGTATCCGAGATGTTGATTGCCTTTGGCATCATTTGAGGCCTCCGTCGTTTTGTTGGGTGTCGTGCAACATCCATCCCGATCAGGCGGACGCGCACGGCAAGTCTGGTCCGCCCGTGCGCCAGAGCGATAGATGTCAAATCGAACACCATCCGGCTTGGTGGGCCTACCTACGAAAGTACGACATTTCGTCCGGGGAGGGCGCCTCTGCGCGGGCTTTGCAGGCGAAGAGTGGCGACGCGCGTGCCGCGATGCGAGCGGCCATGCGAGCGATACGACGTTTCGCTATGCCACCAGGTGAAGATCCGACAAGAGATGCGCGGCATCGCCACCTGCCGCGAGGTTGCCGTAGCCGCCGTCGCCGCCAACGCCGGCGATCTGGGTCGCGCTCTGGTCGATGTGCACGTCGTTGACCTGATCGGCCACGGCCGTCGAATGTGGGCCTGCGATTGCTATGTTGATGGGTGCATAGATCGCGACGCTGACGTCGATCAGACTGCCCGCAAAATAACCGTTGCCGCCATTGCCTGCGCTGTTCGAACCGGTCGCGATCGTATCGGACCCGCCCCACAGATTATGGGAGAGAAGGTTTGCATGGCCGCCCGCGGCGGCGTTGTCGTTGCCGCCGTGCCCGCCAATGCCCGCGATCTGAACCGCGGATTGATCCACGGAGACATCATTTATCTGGACCGCGTAAGCGCTGGAGCCATAGCCCGCGATCGCGACGTTGATCGGGTTGTACACCACAAACGAGGTATGGACGAGTTCCCCGTAGAACAGGCCGTCACCGCCGTTGCCGGCCTGGCTCCCGCCGGTTTGAACGTCAAAGACGCTCGATCCCCAACTGGGGTCGAGCGTGATGACGCTGCCGCCGGCGGCCACATTGCCATGTCCGCCACTTCCGCCGACGCCCGCGATCTGCGTGGCCGATTGGTCGATGTCGACCGTGTTCGACTGACTTGCATGTGCAGTGCCGCCCGAACTCGCCAACGCAATATTGATCGGATGATAGATCACCACGGGAGCGTCCACGATCGCACCCGAGAAATAGCCGCTGCCGCCGTTTCCGGCGCTGTTGTCGCCGCTCGTGATCACGCCGGAGCCTGAAAACGCACTGATGCTCCCACCGGCCGCAATGTTGTTGTCGCCGCCATGGCCGCCGACGCCGGCCATTTGCAAAGCGGATTGATCGACATTCAAATTGTTGGACTGGTTCGCCAGGGCGACCGAGCCGTATCCCACGCTGATCGAAATGTTGATCGGTTCGTAGACCAACAGGGACGCGTGAATGATGCCGCCGTAAAAATGGCCATCCCCGCCGTTCCCTGCCGTGTTCGCCCCACTCTCGACCGAAGCTATGCCCTTCTCGGGAAAGGATGCGCCGGCAGCAGGCTTCGTGGACGAAACCTCCAGGCCCGCTGCAGCGTGGTAGCCGGCGTGGCCGCCCATCTCGCCTCCCGATGGGGGATGTTTGAATTGAACCGGGTCGGAGTCTCTGTGCTGGGTATTCGCGCTCGCGGCGTTTGCTCCAGGACCAGCAAACGGGCCGGGACGATGGACCAGGGCGCCACTTCCGACCGGGTCAGCCAGGAACGGAGCTCTGGGTGCAGGGCCCAATTCGCCCGCGCCATCGTACCCATCGTGGTGATGAGAGGCGTGATGCAGCCGGATTGCATCCGACATCCGCGTAAAATCCATCGTAGCCTCCCTCATCGCAATCGCTCCGCGCGATCGGACGGGTTCTGGACTCGGAGAGAATGTCGTCCCGGGAAGGTCGAATGCCCAGCCGTCAGTTCGGATATAGCGCTGGTCTGGCAGCCGTAACATCGGCTACATCCGTTCGGGTGCGGTTACAGCCTTTGCATCAATTCCCCCAAGTCCGCGCACTCATCTCGCCTGCGGCCAAGATGAATCCGCCGCATTGCCGGATTTGAGCCGTATTGCGACCTGGGTCGCGTAGCGGGGCTGACCGGCCCGACGAGCGGCACGGTGACTGAAAACAGGCCTTGGCCTTTATCCAACGTTTACTATCCGTCGATTTAGAAACATTCCATTGCGCGGCGACGCAAAATTCGTTGCAGGGGCCAAGCGCATGGAGGGATTGGACATAGTCGGAGTTCCAGAGGGATGATGTCCACCTCGGTCAAAATGCGAAGAACTCGATTCGAGCAAAACTGGTCCGCTGCTGCCCTCTAATCCGACCTGAAATCAGAGGGGTCGCCACTTCGCTGAAGGCCCACGAGCTGACGTTCGCCTCCATGCCACCAACCGCTCCGCGCTCGCTCGGAACCTGTCCCAAGCTTTGGAGTTGGTCCCACTCCCCTTTTTGAGTTCCAAAAATGAAAAAGACCCCTGTCGGGGATGCCCGCAGCCTCGAACTGATGGTCAACGCGATTGTCGATTACGCGATCTTCATGCTCGATACCAAGGGCTTGGTCAGGACCTGGAACAAGGGCGCCGAGCGCCTCAAGCTCTATGCCGCCGATGAGATTGTCGGGAAGCCCTTCTCGACCTTCTACACGCCTGAAGATCGAGAGAAGGGTCTGCCGAACAGGGCGCTGGCGACAGCCGCGGAGACCGGGCGCTTCGCCTCCGAAGGCTGGCGAGTCCGGAAAGATGGCAGCCGCTTCTGGGCGCTTGTCGTTCTCGACGCCATCCATGACGAGGAAGGCCGCCTCGTCGGGTTTGCGAAGGTGACGCGGGACATCACCGAGCGGCAGCAGGCCCACAACGACCTTCTGGAAAGCGAGAGACGATACCGCCGGCTTGTGGAAGCCGTCGTCGACTACGCGATTTTTCAGCTCGACCCTTCCGGGAATGTCGCAACCTGGAATCCCGGAGCCGAGCGCATCAAGGGCTATCGGCCGGAGGAGATCATCGGCCGGCACTTCAGCACGTTCTACACGCCTGAGGATCTCGAAAGAGCGGTGCCGAAAGCGGCGCTGGCGGAGGCCACCGAGAAAGGGCGGTTCGAAGCCGAGGGCTGGCGCATGCGCAAGGACGGCACGCGCTTCTGGGCGTCGGTCGTCATCGACCGAATTACCGACGAGAGTGGCGCGATCATCGGCTTTGCGAAAGTCACGCGTGATCTGACCGAACGCAAGCAAGCACAGGACGAACTTCAACGCGTCCAGGAGCAGCTCGTCGCCTCGCAGAAGCTCGAAGCGGTCGGACAGCTGAGCGGCGGTATCGCTCACGACTTCAACAATCTTCTGATGATCGTCCTCGGCAATCTCGAGAACGCGGAGCGGAGCAGCCGCAATATCGGGGGGCCGAACCTGCACCGCGCGCTGACGAATGCGAAGCGCGGCGCTCAACGGGCTGCGGCACTGACAAGCCGGTTGCTCGCCTTCTCACGCCGCCAAGCGCTGGACCCGAAGCCGGTGAACCTCAATGGCTTCCTGAGTGGCCTGCAGGATTTCCTTCAGCGCACCCTGGGCGAGCGCATCGAAGTTCAGACCGTCGGCGCAGCCGGCCTCTGGCAGATCGAAGCAGACGTCAACCATCTGGAATCGACCATCGTCAACTTGGCCATCAATGCCCGGGACGCGATGCCGGATGGCGGAAAGCTGACCATCGAGGGGGCGAATGTCTCCGTCGACGACGACTATTCGCGTATCAATCCGGAACTCGCGGCCGGGCAATATGTCGTCATCAGCGTGAGCGATACGGGCTCCGGCATGACAACAGAGGTGCTCAATCGTGCGTTCGAGCCGTTCTTCACCACCAAGGAGCCGGGGCAGGGTACAGGTCTTGGACTTAGCCAGGTCTATGGCTTCGTCAAGCAATCGGGCGGACACGTGAAGATCTACAGCGAGGTCGGGGAAGGCACGAGCATCAAGATGTATTTCCCCCGCTACGCCGGCAATGCGCAACCTGCGCCGGACGATCCGGACGAGCTCATATCGGAAGGCGTGTCTCAAGAGACTATTCTCGTGGTCGAAGACGATGCCGATCTCAGGACCTACGTCTCGGACGTGCTGCGGGATCTCAACTACCGGGTTCTGTCAGCCGCCAGCGCGCAGGCCGCCTTGACCATTCTGCTGCAGGACGATCAGCATGTTGATCTCCTTCTGACCGATGTCGTCATGCCCGGCATCAACGGCCGTGAGTTGGGAAGGCGCGCGCAGCAGATCAGGCCGCATCTCAGGACCCTCTACATGACTGGTTACTCGCGCAACGCCGTCGTTCACCAGGGACGGTTGGACGAGGGTGTCGATCTCCTGGAGAAACCGGTCACCCAAGCAAGGCTGGCGTTGAAGGTTCGCGAGCTTCTGGATCGAACCTGAAGAACGCCAGATTGCAGCCCGCGTTATCAATATTTGAGCAGCTGGCCGGACTCCGCTTCGTAATTCTAGATGCGAGCTCAGTTCTTCAAGCCGATACTTGAGCAATACCACCAAATATCATTGCCTCTCCAACCCATGTTTATCGCGTCTTTCATGGCAGTCGGCATAGGTTTGGTAGTTGTAGACGTTTCGGCTCTCCGAGCGCAGTTCGGCAAGGGAGCAGCAGAGGTCTCATGCGGAGCCGAAGTTCAAGACGCCGCCCTCCGTGACATAGGAAATCTCAGCGCCGTTCCTGGACGGTTGGAGATTGTCTAGGGTGCCGGGTATTTGCTGAGCCTGCCAATAAGGGATGGCGTGACTGCATGAAGGCGTTGTTATCGCTTCAAAGCGAAGAATGGTTCGCGACGGACCAAGCCCCCTAGTTTGCCTTGACTTTCTCACTTCGTCGATTGCACTGCCAAAGCAAAGCCCGCGACGGATCGCTCCGCGCGGGCTGCTGTTTGGCTTGCTCGGAAGAGCTTGGCCTCCGTTGCTCAGTGCATGTGGCCGATCAGATAGACGCCACCACCGAGCACGATCACGGCCGGAACGGCCCAAAGCAGAAGTACGGGCATCGTTTCTCTCTTTAGTTCGAGCTGCAAACCTTGACGGTCTTCATGCCGGCCTCGGCTTCAGACCGGGTCTTGTAGACGGTGTCGCCGCTGACGACGGTGGTTTCCGTGGTCGTGGGCTTCGTCTCGGTGATCGTGCATTTCTTGGTCTTGACGTCCTGCACCACGTAGAACGACTGCGCGAACGCAGGCGCCGCAAACGACGTCAGCACGGCGGCGGCGATGATGGTCTTGATGTTCATGATGTCCTCCTCCAGTAGTCCGGTCATCCGGTCTGTCTTCTACAAACGTCAAAAATTGCCGCTTGTTCCCGAGGGGATCTCCGAACCAACCCCCTGTCCCAGCGTTGAGGTGCAAACTGGAGGCTTCCATGCGGGATGTGAGACTTGTGACGACTTCTCTGGCAATGCTAGTTGCGCTGGGTGCTGTAGCGCAGGCCGAGCCTGTGAAGGACCACATGCCCGCCACTGTTCAAAGCGCCAGCGATGGTCGCCCTATTCGCGTGGTGCTCCCTGCGCCTTGGGAGCCTGCCAAGGCTCAAGCCGAAGCGTCGACTCCACCGTCGAGGCGGTGAGCGGCAAGGCCGCCGCCCAAAGTTCTAAGATTGAAGACGAGAGTGGCAACCACGGCCAGGCGATGCGCTCCGGAACGGTGTCATGACCAAGCGTCACACCGTAGAAGAACCGAGTGCGCAGACGATCTGGTTCAGCGCCGCCAAGACAACCCCGTCGCAACCAGATGAACCTGGAAGGCGCGGATATCCTCCAGGTCGAGGCGGTCGGGAGAACGACCGAAATATCGGCTCAACTTCGCCACGGCGTTGAGGTAGGATTGCTGCGTCGCCGGTGACAGATTGCGGACCGTCATGTCCTCGATCATGCGGCGGCGAAGCGGACTGATCTCAGCCATCGGAAAACCTCCTGTCTAAAGGGTCGGGCTTCGAAAACCCGCAATCCTCTCAGACAGGAGGCAATCTTGCTATGCCTCCCTACATGCCGCGCCAGCGGCTTCGTTCAATCCCAAATCGATTCACTAACCCCCTCCCGCTTTAGCTGGGGATTGACGGCGTCTTGCCGCGCCCGAGCGCGAATTGACCGACCGGGCTCTCGACGTGGAATGCAAGCCCCGTCGTCTCTGCAAACAGCTCGATGTTGTTGGTGCCGATGGCGCAGCCGCCAAGGCCCATATCGGTCGCGGCCAGGTAGAACGTCTGGATCAGATTGCCGACATTCTTCAGGATCAGCGAATATGCGATCGAGCTGTATTTCCAGGAGATCCGCCCGAAGCGTGCGGCGATGGTGATCAGCACCTGCGGCGGACCGGGGGCGTCCATGGCAAACTCGGCGGCCATCGCAAGCGCCTGGAGTTGCTGGGCGGAGGCATCGATCGCGACCAGCGCGTGGCGGCCCGCATCGTAGTGATAGAGCCCACGCGCAAGCCCCTCGCAGTTCAACGCCGCCAGGTACAGTTCGAGCTCGTACGCGCTGCCTGCCGACGGATAGGGCCTCGCGCTGTAGCTGCTCTCCGGAGTGCCATCAGGATTCGTTCCGGTCGTCCATTCCGACAGCACCCGAGCCGTGGTGCCGAGAAACTGCGCGAGTTCGGCGAGCGTGATCGGGTGCTCATCGTCGAAGTCGCGTATCGATTGACGCGCATGCAAGAGCGTCGTGAAGGGCGAGGCCGGCCGCGGCGCGGAGAATTTGCCGAGGTCGATTGTCTTGCCGGGCCAGGGCGGGCGCACCGCCGGCAGCGGTGGAACGGCGCGCGCATAGGCATATGCGCCGCCGACCGGATCGGCATGGCGGCCCTCCGTGCTGCGCGTGTGAAACAGGAGATCGTGGAAATCCCAGAGAACGAGATTGCCGTCGCCTTCATTCAGCTGAAGGCCGTCGCCGTCTTCTGCGCCGAGCTTGATCAGCATCTTGCTGTCGAGCAGCAAGCCGAGCAGATCGAGGTTGAGGGGGGCCGCGATGCGGCGAAGCTTGCTGATCTTTTGCGGCCGCGACAGGGCTGCGAGCGTGGCCGCGATGGCGGGATCGCAGATCCGGAACAGCGCGCCGGCGCGCGGCGATTCCAGCACCATCTCGTTGCCACGCCGGCGCAGATAGGCGAAGCGCGACAACACGATGGTGTCGCCATTCCCGAGCTTTGCGCGCTCCGGCCAGAATTCGGCGAGGTGCGGCTCGATGACCACGAGGTCCTGCCCGTCGCGCGGAGAGGTGAGCGCATATTCGAGCAGCCTGGCCCGCCCCAGTCGCTGCACCAGGGCATGAACCTGCCGCGCAAGGACGCTTCTGCCGGCAAAGGAGGCGAGCGGCAGGCCGGCGGCGAGTTGTCCCACGCGCTCGATCGCTGCGGCGCTGACATGCCCGAGATTGACCGAATTGCCGGTCGCGGTGGCGGCGATGCTCCCGTCCGCCTGCATGTGCAGGGAGCAACGACCGTTCAATCGGGCGACGATGATGGGTGCGATTGTCCTGGTCGATTTTTTCCGAGGCGCGCGCACGGAGTCGAACCCTCAGGTGTGCGGAAGGAACGGCGTCAGTTCGCTTTCCAACCGTGGGCGATCCAATAGTCCAAGCTTCACCGGCACATCGTAGAGCCGGCCCGGCCCGAAGCGGCGATAGAAATGCCGCAGGCCCGGGACGAGCACCCTGACCACGGGGACCTCGACGTCAGGCCGCGTCTGGTCGAGCACGAGGAAATCATATCCCGCACGCGTCGCAATCTCGATGCAGGCATTGGCCTGGTCCCGCGTATTGTTAGGAACCTTGAGGCCTGGCGCCGGCGGCACGGTCGGCTTGTCGCTGGGGATCAGGAACGGATAGTCGTCGAGCCGCAGCGGCGTCACGCCGTCAAGCGACGGTTTCTCGCCGCTTCCGCCGCCCATCATGCCGATCGACATGAATTGGGTCAGCTCGGTGAGGGAGCGCAGCAGGGCGATCCGGCGATCGAAATGCGAGCCGGAGCCGAACTCGATGTTTTCGTGCCCGTTCTGCATCCAGTGCATGATCGCGACGTATGAGGGAATGCCGAGATCGCTGGTGATGTCGAGCACCCAAAGCCGGCGCCCCGCATCGGCAAACTGGGTCTGCAGATCCCGCACATAGGAATCCTCGAATTGCGTGAGGTCGAGCTCGGCACGCCGCACCCGGTTGTACCACCAGATGGCATAGGCGTCGCGTTCGACCAATTCGAGAAAGCCCTGGACGATGGCCTCCTCGCGGGTGTTGCCGGCCGCGCATCCGTTGGAATCGGTGTGGAAGCCGCCGTAGAAGAAGTACAGCAGGCCGGTCGGAAGATATTTGAAGCGCTGGTCGCGGATCGACCAGACCGGCGACCATTCGGCTTTGGCCGAGGGATCGAATGGCTCGGGGACCGGATGTGAATCGTCCGCTTGCGGGGCATGCCTGTTTTCAAACTGCGCCTCGCTGAAGAGCTGGACGTCGTTGGGAAGCAGTGCGTCACCGGGAGCGAAATCGCTGAAGCGGCGGGTCGCCCTGATCTCGTCACCCTGGAAAATGCCGGAGTAACGCTCGATCGCCTCCATCAGCGCGCTCGCCTCGCCCTGTTCGGCGGTGGAGCCCTTGCCGAAGCTGCCGCCGCTGAGGCCGGATCTGAGCTGGTCGACGTTCCAGGCCGGCGCGGAGAAATTGTGGTGGGCGAAGAAATTGGTGTTCATCGGCAGGTCGGCCTCGATCCGCTCGAGTCGCGAAACCACGCCGGTCAGCGGGCTCACGTGCTTGCGGAAGCGCGCGACGGTGGCGCGCGACGTCACGGTGCGGTATCCGCCGCTGGTCATGACGAGCTTTCTGCCCTCCGCGATTTCGATCGGCGCTGCCGCCCGGCGCGGATTCTGCAGCTTCTTGCTGCCGCAGGTCGGACATTGCGGGCGGCGCGCGACGTAGTGCTTGGCGATGACGGCGCCGGTCAGGTCGAAGCTTGCGATGTGATCACGCAGATCAGTGCGGAACCCCGAGGCGATCGCCTTCGCGATTTCGACAGCAGCGAAGTGGATGGCGGTCTGTCCAATGGTGTTGCTGACCAGCGGCGATGTTGCGACCCGATGCGCCGCTCCGCGCTCGAGGAATCCCTTGATCTCCCGATTGCGGATCATGCGATCGAACAGGCAGGTCCAGCAGGCGCTCTCGCCCGGCTTGAACACGGGTCCCACCAGCGGAAACACGCCGGACGGCTGCACCAGCAGCCAGGGCGTCTTGTCGGCCACGCGCTTGCCGTTCGCCTCGGCGAGCCGCCGTTCGAGATAGTCGTTGACCAGCGTGATGGTCAGCTTGGGCGACCGCTTGGTGACGTGAACGCCGAGCTGGCTCAGAGCCGCGCTCAGCTCCCTCGCGCCTTTGACGTCGATCGATTCCACCCGCACCGGGCAATTGCGCAGATTCTGTTCCGCGACCTCGGTCGGCAGGCCGAGGCTCTCCCAATATCCATCGACGGCGATTGCGGATGCGCGTGGTGGGGCGCTGACGACGTATCGGCGCTCCACGAGCCGCCTGATCGCTTCCTCGATCTGGTCGACGGGAAAATTCTTCGATAGCTGGCGAACGATCTCCGCTGCCGCCTTTCCATTCTTTCCGATCGCGGCAGTCACGGCGCAATACAGCTCGCCGTGCAGGAAGAACTTGCGGTTCTCGGAATAGAGACAGACCGCGTCGGGAGGAAGCACGTAGGCGGTGAAGTTCGGCGCGAATCGCAGAACGCCCTTGCGGGTCTGCTTCGCAGCTCGGCTCTTGGCATTGACTGTCATCGGGTCAGCACGCTGATCCTGTTCCTCAACCGCCGGCTCCGTCAGGCTTGCGCACCGAACGCCACGATTGGCATTGCTTGAAACAAGTTGGAACACACTCGCCCGCCATCGGCAAGCTGACCGTCAAGGCGCAGCAAACGTCGTGACGAAAAATTGGCCGGGTCGTTTGCCGACCCGGCCAATGAAATTGCGATGTTTCGATGCACGGTCGAGAGAGCGCTAGCACCAGCGGCAGCGGCCCCACGATGCGCAGCACCCCGCGCATGTCACCCATGGCACGCCGATCCAGCCGATGCCGCAGCCGCCGCATCCACCGCAACCGACGCCGCAGCGGCAACCTCGGCATGCCCTGCATCCGCCGCAGCCTCGGCAACCGCCGCAGCCTCTGGCGCCGCCGCAGCCGCCACAGCCATGGCCGCAGCCGCATCCCCGCGCAAGCATCACGCCGCTGGCGGTTTTTTGATCGTCGAACAGATGGAAGGTCGCGAGACTGACGTCGGCCAGTTCTTCCTCGCTCAGCGAGGTCACGTGGTTGGGCGTGAAGTTCGGTCTCTGCGGCGACACGCCGGTCGGTACGGCCGACGCCAACGCGCTTCCCGCCAGCGAAAAACTGAGACCGGCCACGCCCAGCGCCGGTACCGCGGCTTTCGTCATTCGCTTCTTTTTCGAAGCTTGCTTCGCCCGCTGCATGGCCGCATCCTCCAGAGTTGGAAGAACGATTTTGAGAAGATTATCCTACGCCGAGCGAGCACCGCAGGCAAGATTTGCGAGCACGCAAAATGTAATGAGGCGCGTTCAGATTGCATTCATCTTCATGAACGATGTCGCCGCAGTTTCATGACTTGCATGACAGATCATGACAGTGCAGCGAATTGCACCAGGTGCGGCTTGATGCATTGCGCAATCAGCCGCCTGCATGAATGGGGAAATTGGCTTGGTCGATCAACTCGGACGCTTCGCCTGGTATGAGCTGCTGACGACCGACATGCCGGCGGCAGCCGCCTTCTACGGCAAGGTGGTCGGCTGGGCCGTGAACGACGCGACGACTCCGGAACTCGCCTACACGGTGCTTGCTGCTGGTGACGCACCGGTCGCTGGATTGATGGCGCTCCCCGAAGAGGGAGTGCGCTTGGGCGCAACGCCGAGATGGGTCGGCTACGTCGCCGTCGATGATTTGGATGCGAAGGCCGCGCAGGTCCACCGTCTCGGAGGCGCCGTCCTTGTATCGCCGACCGACAGCAACATCGGCCGCATTTCAGTGGTTGCCGATCCGGAAGGTGCGACGTTTGCGCTGGTCACTGAACTGGCATACGGCCAGCAGCAACCAGGCAAACTGAACGAGCCCGGGCGCGTGGGCTGGCACGAGTTGCTGGCCGTGGACGGCAACGGGATCTTTCCGTTCTACGGCAACCTGCTCGGCTGGCAGAGGGTGCGCGCTGAATCCGATCCGGCAGATCTGTATGAATTGTTCTCCGTGGCTGGACAGACCATCGGCGGCATGCTCACCAAGCTTCCAAGCGTGCCGCAGCCGTGCTGGCTGTTCTACTTCGATGTCGACGACGTCGGGGCCGCCGCCGGGCGCGTTCACGCGGGCGGCGGCCGGGTTCTCCAGGGTCCGATCGAGTTGCCCGATGGTTGCTGGATCGTGCGATGCGCTGATCCGCAAGGCGCCCTGTTTGCGCTGCAAGGAGCCTGGGATCAGAGCGGCCAGCGAGCTTCGACAGTCGGCTGGTCTGCCAGCTGGGGCGGCATCGCTTCAAAAGGCAGGGTGGTCGTCCACAAGACCAGGCGCTGAAGCATGATCCGGAAAAGTGCGCAGCGGTTTTCCGGAAAGATCATGCTCAAACAACAACCTGAAGCGCGATGATGATTCATCCCGATCTCATCGCGCTTTAGCTTACGTTTGAGGCCATTGGCCTGCGTTGCGCAAAACCAGCGAGTGCTTGATGTTAGGCGTCAGGCCTTAGGCAGGAGAACTCGAAGCGCCTGGTGCCCATTTTGGACGATCCATGCACGAAACGATGCGTCAAGCAGTTCTTTCATGGTCAGCCCGCAATAGGCAGCACGGATCTCACCATCCGGATTACCTTAGTGACGCCGCTACTGCGCTCAGCAGTCGAAAGCCGCAATCGTTGATCGTTTCGTTGGCGGCAGAACGTCGGCGTCGAGTCCCACCAAGGCAAGCCGTTGAAACCACTGGTGGGCCCGGCAGGACTCGAACCTGCAACCAGACCGTTATGAGCGGCAGATTATCGATCGCCTTCGTTGATTTTGCTGCGTTTTCGGTGGGGTTCAATCGCGTTCGGCGCGTTTCGTTCGCGCTGTTTCTGGTGCGAAACTGGTGCGGTTGACCCTTGACCTTCGTTCTGTGGAACAGGAGGTCGGTGGTTCGAGCCCACCCAACTGTACCACCACTGCTAAATCACCCTGCAGTTCCAGTATCTTGCTGATAGACCAGACGTTTTTGCGCCTTGCAAAATACAAAAGGCGCTACAAATGGCAATGCGTATGGTTGGTCTAGTTCGAGCGAAAGCTGGCGGTTTAATTGCTCGCAAGAGCATCCCTATCGATGTCCGTGACGAGTATGCGCGCCTGTACAAGGTGCGGTGGGAAGCGCAGCTCCGCATTCCTCAAGGCACTCCAGCTCCCTTTGCGAAAACCCAGCACGGCGAGTGGTTGGCCGAGATTGAAACGCGCATTGCAGCGCTTCGAGCGAAGAAGAACGGCGAAGGTCAACCTCTCACCCGTCTCAACGCAATAGCGCTCGCGGGGCGCTGGTACGTTTGGTTCGTGAAGCAACACGAGACCAATCCCGGTCCCGCTAAATACTGGCGAGAGTTCGGTGACCACCTCGTGTGGAACGTCATCTATCCCGAAGCCCCCGACAGCTACGATGAAGCGCCGAAGGACGATCCTGAGTGGGATTGGGCCAAAGAGCCCGACGTGCGTGAAGCGGTGAGGCCGCAAGTCGCCGAGTTGGCGCGCGTTGCGACGTTTTTGGCCAGCGAGGGGATGGTATTGAACGCCGCCGCCTACGCATCATTCGTGGACGCAGTAGGCGACAATCTTCTTGCTGCTGTCTCGGTGCTGGAAAAGCGTGCGAACGGCGATTACTCGCGCGACGAAAACCCTGACACATTCCCGCAATTCACGGATGGACCTGTGCGGCCCTCGGGGGTTAGCTGCTGGGAACTTTTTGAAGCCTTCGTCCTCGCGGTCAAGCCCCCCGACAAGACCGTGACCAGATGGCGCTCCGTCTTCCTTGAGATGCAACGCGAGTTTGCTGAGGTCGGAGCAGATGGGATTTCGGAGGACGCCGCGCGGGCGTGGATACGGGGCTCATCAATAAAGAACGTCAGCCGATAACCGTTCGCGAGGTCTGGTTGTCCTCCGCCCGTCGTGTGTTCGCTTGGGCGCGCGAGCACAAGCAGGTCAGAAAAAATCCGTTCAAGGAGGTGCGCGTCGACGTTCCGCGCAAAGCCCAGACGCGAGAAGAAGGCCGAGCTTCACAGACGCTGAGGCAATGACCATTCTCAACGCCAGCTTGGGCTTTGAGAAGCCTACCACGCCCACAGAGAGAGCGCGCCGCTGGGTGCCTTGGCTCTGTGCATATTCTGGGGCGAGGCCGGGCGAAATCACGCAGTTGCGCGGGGTCGACGTCGAGGACCGCAATGGCCTCTACGTAATGAAGCTGACGCCTGAGGCGGGCACTATCAAGACAGGGAAGCCGCGTGTTGTACCCATCCACGAACACCTGATCGCTCAAGGTTTCGTTGAAATGGTCAAGCAGGTTGGTAAGGGCGCGCTGTTCTACAATGATAAGACACCGCAGCCGTCCAATGTAGATCCTTTGAAGCCCTCGCGACGTCGGTCTGACACGGCGCGCGCTCATCTAGGGACGTGGGTTCGGGGGTTGGGTGTCGATGATACTAACATCAGCCCGAACCATGCTTGGCGTCACACCTTTAAGCGTATAGCCGACGAGATTGGGATGCCGGAGAAGATGAACGACGCCATTACCGGACACACGCAGGCCACCGAGGGTCGGAAGTACGGCGCGCCTACTGTCGTGGCTATGGCTAGTGCGCTTGCGAAATTCCCGCGCTACAAGCTCGATTGAAGCTCGCAAGTACAAGCCAACAAAGCAGGCCGGGGGCAGGAGCGTCAACCTGCCTCGTCGGAGCCGCGAGGAGTTAACAGATCAACTTCTGTCGCCCGCGATTGAGCACTACGACGGGTTCGTCGCCGCTTTGGTGCGGCCGCTTCTTCTTGGCGCTGGTCAAGGTGATGCGTGGCAGTGTGTTGGCGATGTCGAGCGTCCGTTTCGGCCGCTGTGCGCTGAGGGAAAAGGTTCCGGGCGATAATGTAAAGGAGCCCGATGAACTGAATAGGCGTTTCGACGATCAACGCAGTGATCGCGATATCGCTTATGCCCCAATGGTTGATCGCGTTAAAGATGATTACAGCAAAGGAGGCTGCAGTGCAGACGACTGTCGCTGCGAAGAATGCGACGCCGAACTGTTTCTTTAGCGTTCGATCGAGTTCGCTCGACAGCATCAGATCGAATAGAGCGGGGTCGATGCCAGCCTGAGTAAGGTCGTGCAGAAGCTTGAGCTGAACCTCTCGTACATCGACCGGCTTTTCTGGGGAGAAAATGTCCCAAATGAATGAGCCCCGGATCATTTTAAGACTGAGCTGGGCAACGGCCTTCGTCAACTCGATCTGATCCATTCACTCCCCCTAAACCCGCAAAACCAAAAGGTGCAATGTAGACGTGTTGAACCTCTACAGCGTTATCGGCCGCCTCGTCTATCGAAGAAAGTAGGGGCCGCACCTAAGACTTCAAGCGGAAAACATCGGTGCGGCCAGTGCCAATCAGGCGGCCTTCATGAGGAAGCTCTTCGCTCCTCTGCCTTTGCCTTCCGAGCCATACGTGACCCCCAGCTCCTTGAGCTTCAAGGCGGTCGGGTGGTTATCGTCACGCAACGCCTTTTGCAGGTCTTTCCGCTGGTGAGGCTTGAGACCAAACTCACGGCCGATGAGGCTTATAGAGGTTCTACCGGGGCTCCGATTTGACATGAAGGTGACCAGTCGGTCGTGAGGTAGACCGCTGCGCTCCACACGTATCTTGGGGCCATCAAGTTCAAAGTCCCAGTCTCGCACTGAGATGTTGGGCAACTCTTGACGGATGTACTCAAGTATCTCGGAGCCCCGCGCCCCGCTCGGCAGTACCATGAAGACGTCGGTTGGCGCGCATCGGCCTTGCTCGTCAACGACTTTGCGGAGCCGTACCCGGCCCATGGCCTGTATGATGGAAGTCGCGAGGTGTCGCCGCTGCAGTAGCTCACGCACGTTCGCGTGGTCTTTCCAGGTGGGATTGTCATGCCATGCGTCGGCTTGAACTCCTCGGAAAGCAAAGAACACACCAGTACCCCAAATGCGATCCCTGAACGGAAGCCCGAAGATCACGGCAGTGTCGAAATCCTTGTAGTCGTTGCTGCCATCGATTGCGCCCCAATGAGCCGAGGCTACTTCGGTCACCCCGAGGTCTGCTTGCGTCGGCACGAGGTGCTCAACGTGCTTGTGAACGCAGAACAGGACCTTGCGGTTTGCCGATAGTCTCTCATTGAGGTTTGCTTGTAACTGCGGGAAACGTTTGCCTGCCAAGTCCTCCATCCTTGTCTTACCGATGCTTGCCGTGCGAGCCACATGTCTGCACGGTCTTCCATGAGCTGGTACATCAGATCCACACCGGCCGTCGCATCCAGAACTACCGGGCCGGGAAGCTCCAATGGCACCGCAAGCGCTGCCGAGTTGATGGAATGCTGTTACCAGAGACAGCGATCAAGGCGAACTGGTCGAGTAGCGCCTCAGCATCACCGAGCACCTTGTCGTACCTCATCGCGAGACGTAGACGTTCCTTGTCGTCATCCTTACCGATTTGCCTGTCGTAAGGGAGCTGACGCATGGCTGTTCTCAAATCCGTTAGGTTAGCCGATACTGGAGCTTCGCCTGCGCCCAGACCAGTGACGTGCCAACCTGGAAGGCATCCTTGGTGTCAGCCTGGGCCAGCATCCTGTCGCGCAGGGCCTCCAAGGCCTGCACCTCGCTTGCATGAGCCAGCCGCAGCTCGTGCGGTATGAGGCCGACCAGGAACGTGAGGTCATCGAGCTTCACCTGGCTGTGCTCTACGACGTTCGCTAACGCTTCATCCACAATGGTCAGGAGGCGTTGACCGCTCCAGCGGGTAAGTCTCTTCCAGCGCTCCGCTTTGACACCAGACAGGGTTTTGTTCGCTCTGGTGTAAGCCTCGTGGGTGATAACCACGATGTCACTATTATGGAGTTGTTCAGGGGTAGCTCTATGATCAGTGTGGTCCGCAATGGCTACCTGACGACCAACGTAAGCGTTGATGTCGGACACCACCTCGTCCACCTGAGCCTTGAGCTATATGCCACGAACATCCCTGCGGCTGCTCGCGTCAGGCGGCGAACTGAAGTCGAACGTACGATCAAAGAAAGCACCGCTGAATTCTCAAGCCGGAAAATACCTGACGACCCGGGCATCGTACGATTTCGTAAGAAGGCAGGGGCTACTAGCGCTTGGATCGTCGAAGTGTTTGGTGAGGCCAAACAGCTATGATGTCCCTTGCCGCTTGCCGTCTTGCCGAGTGGTAGCCCGAAGTGGTAGCAATGCTTCCGCAGCCAAGCTGATTTGATCTTGTTTTTCAGTTTCTTCCTGTGTTGCCCTTCATCTCCCCTAGGGAGCGTCAGTACCTATCACCGTCTCCAATTTCCGAGAATTAGGTACGAACTTTGCCGCCGTTTTTAGCATCAATTGGCTCGCCGCGCCTCACCGGCGTGACGGTGGGGGCCAGTCCTATGCTGCGATGCCCAACAGCTCGCCTCCACTGCTTCGGACGAGTTGCATGCGGCGCGACGTTCAAGCCGCCAAATGACGGTTCGCCTTTGTTGCCCGATCATTAGCTGGAGCGTCATCGGTTGTGATAGCACGCGACGAGGGTTACGACCTGGAGTATAGTTTATTTTAGTACACCGTAGATGGAGCTAGTCATGGGTTTCCGCCTTTCGCTCAGACATGCAAATTGGATAGCTCACATCCTAGAGCCGTCCGGACCCACTCCCCAGTTCGAAAACGATAGTGAAGAGCGCTTCGCCCTCGAAGCACTGCTCAGATCGGCACGTTATAGCTTCTATGGTACGCGACCTCGTCACATGGATTTCGATGATGCTCTAAGGTGGGCAGTGCAGGCTCTCGAAAATGGGCGAAAAGCGTCCGAGGTGCTAGCTCCGCTGATTGAGTTCTTTAGAGACAGGCCCTGGACTGCGCTGCTTATTCCAAGTGGAGACTGGAATTTTGATCGATTTTTCTCCTCGTCAGAATTGCTCGAACGGCTTGTCCACATTCGTCCTGACGACCCGGGGCTCATTCTTCAACTGGAAGAGAGCATTGATGAGGGAAGAAGGGTAGAGCTAGATAACGTATTCCCGGCCTTCCGAGTAGCTTTGGCCAATGCAACGAAATGGCCCGGCGTTTTGGTGTGGACGCGCACAGGCGATGCGGCTTTTTTCGAAGTGCCGGCCCCGCGCGACTTGGCGTTTGATCGGCTGGAATGGATCTTTTCGCACCTCGCTGTAACTTACGGTCGACCTGACATATCCCTCTTGCTTCAGCAGTATGCGCGTCAAATGAACAACGTAAGGGCGGATGTTGTCCCTCTTCGCATGCTGCATCTCAGCGACATTCACCTCGGAAGCGGCGACGCAATGCGACGATTGCCACGAGTAAAACAGCTGATCCAGCAGCTTGCCATTGAGTTGGGCGATGATGAGCCGCTTGTACCTGTTGTGACAGGCGATTTGATGGACACTCCGGATGAGGCGCATCTGCATGCCGTGCGCGATTTTCTTGAATTTCTCCATAGCGTCGGCACCGACGAGCCCGTCGTTATTCTGGGTAATCATGATGTTCGCAAGGATGGGTGGCTAAGTGCAGAGCTTCAGAATGCGATGCGCATTCAAACCGATCGAGTTCGATGGTTCGATGCCTCACGCGTGGGCTTTGCATGCTTCAATTCTGTCCGGGGAGGCCGTCTCGCCTGTGGATCCATTGACGAAACGGAAATGTTGGATGTTGGACAGGCTCTCGACCGCCAACGCGAAAAAGCGCAGAATTATGTATTGGCCGGACTGCTGCATCACCATCCCATTCCTGTCGAACGGCCGGATTGGTATCGGCAGGACTGGTTCGAACGCCTTTTAGGCAAAACCTTCGAAAAGACTGACGCGTTGGAAAATTCTGAGCAGTTTATGTCGTGGCTGCGCGCTCGCTGCATCCGACTAGTCCTACATGGGCATAAGCATATTCCCCGGGTGGAGGTGCATGATGGCATTACTGTTGTCGGATGTGGCTCGACCGTGGGAAAGGTAAATACCACTGAACCAGGAACTACGTACATGTCCATCAATGTGGTTACGATAGACAACGCGCGAGGTCGCATTTCCTGTCGGCTTCGGGCAGAACGTATTCCCGGTGGAGGCCTCAATTCTATGTTGCAACACGAGGCAATAATGACCGGCAACGCCTACCGACAAGACGAACTTGAATGGACGCGCCGGTCCCTTGGTCAGTCGCCCACTTGAGGGTGGTAGCGGGCGCGAAGCAGCGAGCCAAATTTTGTTGGGTTTCTGCAACTATCCGTGGTCACCCCTAGGGAGGGCCAGCCCAAGACGCGTCTAGGCCGCCTATTAGAAGCGTTGGACATCACGTCTTGGACAGTGCGGTATCGGCAAATTCGATCAGCTTAATGACCGTCCTGAAAGTTTGGCAAGTCGAGCAGTCGGTCATCCGCGTTTCATCGGTCGGTTGTAGCTGACAGAGCGAGACTGCAGCGCCCTCTGCCTCGACTACTTCGCTTAGGAGGCGCTCTACAATTGAAAGATGGCAATGACCTGCGGGTCTCTCGCAGGCCACGATGACCTTGAACGCTCCCGGCTAGCTCCAGTCGGGCTGCTGCGAGACAGGGATTTGAGGTTGAGGAAAATACAAAAGCCCGCTACAAAATGGCATCGACGGCTCTAAAAACGCTAGGTTTATCAGGAGCAAAGCCGCGGAACTGCAGTACCCACCCAACTGTACCAATGATTTCAATAGCTTAGTCAAGTGTGTCCGCCCCTTAAGGCTTCTGCCTTGGGGAAAGTATTGACCTGGACATAGACCTAAATCGATCGTAGAGGCGCTCTTCCGTCCCGGCGCAAGATCGAGGAGCATCTAGGCGAGCTGGGTCAAGGTCGAGCGGCACTCGAACGGTGAATCTTGCTCGGTGCTTCCAGCTCGGCCTTGAGGCAGATCGTCTAGGTGCTACGATTGATTGAAAGGACATGAGCCGTTTGCCGCCTTGGCGCTGCGTGTCGCACAATACTTGGTGTCCTCAAACAGATTTGGACAACGCCTTACAGCTGGTTCACTCCGATACGCTGTATTTACTGAAATCGGTCTCGCGATCGCCTGCAATCACATAAAAAAATTTAACGAAGTGATCTGTCGAGCCTCGCTGGTCTTTGTATCTGACTTCGATAATTTTGATGGCTGCGTAAAAGCCTTCCATGTTGCGAAGAATCAGGTATTCGCCCTCGCGCACAAGGCGCGACCTAGACGTAAAATCGTACTGAGACGCGTCGGTGATGTCCTCTAGCGATCTAGCGCCTTCAGCAATAGCAATGCCTTTGATGTTCCGTCCATCGTCGTAGGCATGAATAAGCCCTGGACCGCCCGCTGACCACGCTGTCTCAAACGCTTGCTCGTCGGCTCCAATAACGTAGCGTCCATTAAAGCTTGTGTAGTCAAAGCCGACGTCGGCCACCATCGAGGAGACTTGAGGTGGTTCTACGTGAGAGTCTTTCTTGTTCTCTTCGACGCCCAACTTTTTGAAAAGAATATGGGCTACGTCGTTGGGGGAATATTCCGAAGCTGGTAGGTAGGCGGTGGCACTCGAAATTCCATCAGGCCACGCCTCATCAAACCGAATAGGCAAAATATACTCGGAGCGTTCGGTCAAAGCCCTTTCTATCGCCGCACGACGCTCGTGCCGCGTCCAATGTTTCTCGATGTATTCTTTGGAGATAAGCATTAGCGCGAAGTGTGAATCTTTGGAGTAAATCCGGTGGAACTCCTCGGCTAGATTCTTACCCCACAGCTCGGGTGCAAAGAACTCGTCGTAGAAAACCCGCACGCCTCTCTTATGGAGCGCTTTCGCTACTTTCTCGGCAAATTCTCTTTGCTCACCGGCAAACGAGATTGCCACCTCGAACCTGCTCAACCACCATCTCCTTGCGTGCCTTACTTACGTCCCTACGCTCACGGCGATTATATAGGCCGCTCCACACTTCGCCAGACTCGCCCTCAAATCGTTTTTTGTCGGGAGATCCGGCCTAGGGGTACCCCCGGGGGAAGGGGTGCCCTTGCTTAGGCGTATCAGGCCTTAAAAATTGCTAGCAGAAATTCCGGAAAGCCTCGGATACCCGGGGCCACGAAGGATGTTCGACAGGAAATGTAAGGACCACCTATACGCCTGCCTTTAGCAGGCTCCCCTTTGGCTGGTCCCTTTAGTCCCGAAGTCGTCAAAACTTGATATAGACCCTTATATTATATCAAAAGTTGACGACTTTGGCCCAAGAGCCGGTATCCCTATTCTCCGTCGTTCATGCCTGCGTGCGACCTCGCGAACAGCGCCTCGATGGCCTCGCTGCGAATTTTCTTACGTATCGCCCTTCTCTGACGCCTCATCTTGTCTTGGATCTTTTTCGCAAGCCGCTTGGTCTCCTGTAGCCGCTCGAGGTCCCCCTCGCGCTCACCGGGGATGGCTGCGCGAGCGATCTTGGGTTTTTGCGCCTTGCCGCCCTTCTGAATCTTTTCGATCAGGTTCCGATGTTCGTGGTCGATCTTGCTCATGCGACAGCGGTCTTTTGTTGCTCACCGTCTCGTAATTGTTTCTGACTTCTTGAACACAAGTGACACAATGCGCTCCCAGAGGAGGTGTTCGCGCGCAATCTTCGCCTCGGTCTGAGCGCGGCCGTTGCCGCGTCGTTCCATATCCTTGATCGCCTTGCGTATCAGCTCCGGGCTTTCCCCAGCCGCTTCCGCAAGCCAGATGATCATGGGTCCACAGTTAAGGCGCTGGAACAAGGTGCGTGCGCCTGTGATGGTGGTGTCGCTGCGTCCGTAGTATCCACCTTCGGGATCGTTGTAACCGCCTGCCCAGCCGAGCCAGTGATCCTTGTGGGTGTCGTAGTTGCTGGTCGATAGGCGGTCGGTCTCTGGCATCTTAGCTGGCAATCGCCTGATTGCATGCAAGAGTTGTTTGATCGTAGGTTCCTTCATCTCAACCAGTCTTAAGCATGTTTCGCAGTCCATGGCCCCTTGCCCAAGCTAGTAGAGGTCTCGCTATTGGGCTGGAAAGTGGGACACAGCCAGTGAAAGCTCGCGTGCCAATGGTCCAGGCAGTGCTTCGTTGAAAATCGCTGCCAGCGCTCGGTAGTACCAGATTGTGCCTTCGCGTCCTCCGGTGAATCGATCCCAAAATATCTCACCAATGTCCCGATAGTCGCTAACAATCGCTTCCGCGTTATCAACTTTGTCGGCAAGGGAGACAAGGAGAGACGTTGCGGGCTTTGGCCGTCGATGATCGGCGAGTAGGCTGCCGCCTGCCGTATGACCGCGTGAAGGTGCCGCATCTCATCATGGATCATGCGCCGCTTGAAGTAGAAGCAAAGCGTCTTCTCGTTTTTGGCATCGTGGCCGGCGGCGGGCAGCGTAGCGGCTCCTGTTTCGCGCCGCTGACAAGCCAAAGCGCGGGCCCGGGGGGCGGCGTTCCGGTCTTGTGTCGGACACGGGGCGCTCTCTCAACGTGTGGCTGAGGCTACGGGCGGAGTTTTGGGCAGGCGGCAGGCGCGCTTCTCCGTATCCACGGCGATCGCCGAGAGCGTTTCGTTCTGATCAATGAGAAGAGAGATCGCCTTCGTCGCCCAGTCCTCGTAGGTCAGGGTGCCGGTTTCCCACAAGAAGACAAGCGCGCGGGCGACCGCGTTATGGCGGGATAGCTCCTGCAGCTTGCAGAAAAGCTCGGCGTTCATTTGTACGGGCATGATCTTCTCTCCGTCAGTGTCGGGGTTTTCAGTCGAAGCTAGGTCCAATCAATGCCGGCTCCAGTATGTCGGCGCGATCGCGCCAGTGGTCGCGATCTTTCGTGATCTCACGTTCGGCACGCGACACGCGCTCACCGAGGGCCTTTCGCTGCCTGGCGAGCTGTTTCTGCAGATAGGCCATGCTGATCTATGTTCGCACTGCTTGGTCATCGCGGGCGATCCTGCTCAAGTCGTCGGTGTGTGAGCCGAAGATGCGGAGCCGGAGCATCCCCTTCGTTTCGGCTATCGTTTCGGCGCATTTAGCACCACAACCGGTTCCATAATCGGCGCCGATGGGCCACCTTTTGCAGTGTTTCTGCATGATCGGCTGAGGGTTAATAAACCGGGTGGCGCTCACCCCCATCCGGGAGTCCTTGGTGGTTGCACCAGTTTATCCAGTTGCGCCGGGGTCTCAACGAAATCCCTTTGGGCGATAGGGGCGGCGCGCGCGGGATTTCGGAGGCAAGTGGTGGACCCAGTAGCCATGAGACTCTCTGGTACTTTTCGTGGTCTGTTTCAAGAGCCGCTTGCATCTGGGGGGGCGTCCACAGCTGGGTTTACGGCCTAGTTCTACTTGGTGGGAAACAGGTTCTCCACGATACGAAAGTCAGAAAGTTGTTAGACACGCAATGCGCGAGACATCGCAACCACGCCGCCCGCAGCGCGCTTGCCATCGCAGAACGCGGCCCAATCAGCCATTATCGTGCGCTGCTTCTGCCGCGCCGATATAGGTCTTGATGTACATGGTGCAATCGGGGTTCTTCGCGTGCCCGACGGTGGCGTTGCAGGCAAGTCCAACTAGGACGCGGACTCCCTTGTGATGTAGGCCCCCGTGCTGATGCACGCGAACAATGGAGGTGTCTATCATCTGAACAGCGGCGTCATGGGCAGCGGCAAGCGCGTCGATGATGCGGCCCCAAACGCCAGCCCGCCGCCAACGAACAAAGCGGTTGTAGCAGGTGGTGTACGGACCGGACCAAAGATGTCGGGCAGATCACGCCAAGGTGCTCCAGAGCGCAAGACCCAGAAGATGCCATTGAGGACACGACGGTCGTTCACCCGAGGAACGCCACGGGGCTCGTTCGGTAGCATCGGCTTGATGCCAACCCATTCATAATCGGCGAATTCGTAGCGCATGATTCGAGCCCCCAGTTTGGAAGCTTGAATCACAGCGATCTGGTCGGGCGCAACGCTTCGAGGAAGGAGCTGGTTGGACGCTTACGGGCTAAAAGCGGACATCAGCCCGCCGACAATCCCTGCTGAAACCGCCGAAAATGACCCGCAGCCAACCAATGTGAATTTATCCGTGCCTCAATGGCTTTTTGACGGGCGGCGTGTCCCAACTGGCACACCTCTAATCTTCGAGCTGACGGAGACTAGCGCCGCTTGACTCGCCTTTGAACTTCATTAAGTCTGAGAGCGGTAGTGCCCGAAGGGCTAATCAAGGGAATGCGGTGCGTCTGTTGCAACGGACAATGCCGCAGCTGCCCCCGCAACTGTAAGCGGCGAGCCGACGATCATTTAATGCCACTGGGATTGTCTTGATCCTGGGAAGGTGATCCGAAGCAGCGACCCGCGAGCCAGGAGACCTGCTACCAGCAATGGTCATGCGCGAACGCGTCGGGCGGGGTGCTCCGAAGCGTTACAAGAGGCGTTCGGGGTCTGCCGTATCAGGGGCGAAGGGCAGATCGTCGTGCCAGTGCGCGTGACGGGTGTATTGTTTCGCCGTCGAGCACAACCGTGTCGATTTCTAACTTTACTGGGCGCCCGGCGCCGTCGCGCATCTGCGCGCAATCTCTCCGCTTGATCTCGTCGAGGCAACGCTGGCGATGCTCCGCGCTGATCCCCGGGGTGGTCGTCGCGCTTTTGGCCAATGCATCTGCGTCAACGCAAAGCCCACAACAGCTTGAGCCGGTGACCGTCCGGCCGCCCAAGCCGCATGGCACTGCGAGCCGGCCCGGCCAGGAACCGGCAAATGTGCCGAAGCGGACCAGGCGCGCCGCACAGGCCGCACGGCCCAAGCCTGCGACGCGATCTATCGCAAATTCCGAGCCCGCGCCGACACCTCTCAATAGCAATGTCGTTGCAACAAGCTCCAACCTGCTCGGCCTTTCCGTCTTTCAGACGCCGGCAACAGTCGAAGTTGTCAGTCAGCAAACCATGCGCGAGCAGGGCTACCGCACCACTCCCGAGACGGTAGCAGGCGCCGTCGGCGTGCTGGCGGTCGATGTGGCAGGGGCACCTTCCGGCTTTTCCACACGCGGCTTTTCCTTTGGCGAAGTGACCGTACTCTACAACGGCCTATGGATTGGCCCGCAAAGCATCACGTCGCGCGTCCTGGATACTGCCAATCTAGAGCAAGTCGAATTTGTTAAGGGACCCTTGTCGCTAATGTCAGGCCTTGCCACGATCGGCGGCTCCGTCAACTATGTGAGCAGACAGCCCACGAGCGGTCCTATCAAGAACGAACTTGACACCTCAATAGATACACTTGGCACCTATCGGACGCATTTCGGGTCTGGCGGCAGCACGTCAGTTGACGGGCTCGACTACCGGTTCGATGTCAGCTCTTCGAAGATCAACAGCTTCATCGAAGGCGACTATCAACAGCTCAACAATATCTCGGGCCAGCTCAACTACCGGGTGACCGATTCCTTCAAAGTATTCGGTGCCATCGAGTACAATCAAGATTACGGCCACGCCTATTGGGGCACACCGCTAACAACGACAACATTCTCTGGACCTTTTTCCACGCACGGTGTCGTCGCGGGATCGGCAATCAGCACCTTTGATGGTTCAGTTATTTCGCCTGTGACAGTGGACTCGCGAACACTAAGGACGAACTACAATGTCGCCGACAATTCCATCGGTTCACATGGTCTCTGGCTGCGTGGCGGCTTCGAATGGGCGCTGAACGAGGACATTACGATCAAGAATCAAGCCTATGAATTTGGAGCCAAGCGTCACTGGTTTGACAGTGAAACTTACGCGTTCAACACTGGAACCTCGATGATCGATCGAGACCGCTTTTTTGTTAATCACAAGCAGCAGGTAATCGGCGATAACACCGACCTGATCTGGAGTTCGTCCTTTTTCGGCATGCAGAATCGCTTCGCCACGCAATTGGCAGTAAGCCGAAACGAGATTCAGTTCGCCCAGGAGCAGAATCCTGACGAGTTTCCGTTCGACTCCGTGACCGTGGTAAATCCCGCCCCTGGGCTTTATAGCCTGCCACCGCAGCCAGGCATCCGCAACAGCCGCCTAGACGATGCAGCGATCACGGTCGAAGACCAGCTCAAAATTACGCCGATGCTGGCTCTAATCGGTGGCATACGCGTCGAGGACATGACGTTGACTCGGGATGGTATCAACTTCGACGGTACGATTCCAGCAGGGCAGCCCTTCACCAAGAACTGGCAACCAGTATCTTATCGAGCCGCCGTGACCTTCGAGCCAATCAAGGGTCTGTTGTTCTATGGCATGTACGCCACAGCATACGATCCGGCAGCCGCGGGTATCTTTTCAGTAACGCCGGGCACGACGCTCGACTTGACCAGCGCCCGCATCTACGAGACCGGTGTAAAGGCGATTTCGGCTGATAAGCGAGCCGAATTTACCTTCTCGGTCTATGACATCGAGCGGCGAAATGTCTACGTAGCGCTAACCAACGCCGTCGCCACGGAGGCCGGCGAAGTGCACAGCAAGGGCGTCGAGCTTGCCGGCGCTGTGCGACCGATCGAGAACCTCAAGATCTGGGGCAATATCGCGATCACGCAGGCGACGTATGGCAATTTCGACGTGTGGACCGGTAATACACCCTCGAATGTCGCACCCGTAATCATCAATGCAGGGGCGTCATACCGGTTCGATGGCTGGCGCTGGCCGGTCGAGATCGGTGGCGCAGTGCGATATGTCGGACAGCGCTATTTGTTTGAGGATAATCTCACCGCTATGCTGCCCTACACCACCGCTGATCTCTTCGCATTCGTGGATATTTCTGGCCGCGATCTGCAGTGGCAAGGTTTAGAGAAGATGAGGGTTGGTTTTCGTGTGCGCAACGTGACGAACTCCGTCTATGCTGTCGCGTCTGATCCGGGGTATCCCGACCAAGTTTATCTCGGCGCGCCTCGGACATTCGAACTGTCCGCCTCGGCCAAGTGGTGATGCGCCAAAGATGCGTGGTCCTCGCGACCGTGCACCGCTGGTGGGGCGTCGCATTCTGCCTGCTGTTTGCCATGTGGTTTGCGTCGGGAATCGTGATGCACTTCTTGCCTTTCCCGGCGCGTACGGAACAACCTCTGGCGAGCGGCATGGATATGTCGCGCGCGACCGCCGACCAAATCGACTATGACCAGTGGACGGTCGCGACCAATTTTGACTCCGATCGTCCGCTCAAACGTATCGCGCTCCATGACCCGTCCGGCACCGAGATTTACATTTATCGAAATCAGGCGACGTGGTCCTCACCACCACGCGCAAAGAGCGCCTGCTGAATTATGTCGGCAGCATCCCGCATTGGCTTTATCCGACCCAATTGCGCCATCACCGGCGCGCCTGGAGCGAACTGATGTGGTGGGTTTCGCTGATGGCAACGGTCGGTGTCGCACTTGGCGCATTGCTTGGGCTCGTTCGGATCGGTACCGGTCCGTCGCCACATGCGATGGCCCCTTAGGCGCTATCCAACTATATTCCGTGAGGTGTCCTCGGAGCGCATTGATGAGCTGGGTTCGTTCCCGCACCGGGATCGCGACCTTCACTTCCTTCAGGATCTTTACCCTGGGCATCCAAAAAGTACAGGCTCGACAGGTCCAATGACACGTCGATTCCGGCATAGTTCTCCACGGCTGTCCTTCGCGAAGCGCTTTCGTGCGTGTGCTTTGGAACTGATTGAGCCTGCACTAATTGCTGCCCCGACGCTGAGAACGCCTCCTTCTATGGTCCAGAGATGCAGTGCTACTCGGCTGCGCTGCCCGGCTGCGCTGGCCGCCGAAACCGCTGCAAAGCCGACGGTGCGTCCTATCGGTTGGCGAAGGGTGTCTGCCAAATCGTCACCACGTTTCATGGCACAGAGCGAGATACGGTCGATCGGATTCCACGGGGCGAGACAACACGGCCGGACCCAAGCTGATTGAGCAGAAAGACGGCGGATCACAACCATCAAACGCCGCTAAGCGTCTGTTGCAATGCTAAAGGCGTCCGGCTGGAGAACAACGTGGTTAAGGCAATTTGTAATACCGTGATGACACTTACTTTTGTCGGCGTCGCCGGCAGCAACATGTTTTGGAATTTAATGAATGATTATTTCGCCTGCGGCCTTGCGCTAGCGGCTTCAGTCGCCGCCGGCTTTTGCGTTGAGCGCGTCTTCATCGAGCGGTCCCGTCGCGAGATGATCCGCCTCCACGGCGCGGACTGGCATTCGGCAGAGGACCGACAGCCCGGCGCATGAACGCCACTCCTCGCACGCTCGTCATCTTCATCATTGGATTCTTCGCATTCGATCCGAGGGGCCTGCCCTGATGACCAAGCCGGCCCATCCATTCCGGACCGCTCGCATCGAGCGCCTGGTGGAGCTGCTCGAGGCAGACTACAGAGTGGCAGTTGATCCGAATACCAATGAGCGCAACACGAAATCGGAGGCATCCGATCCGGAGGTGCTTGATTGCCAAGCACTACCCGGTCCTAATCCAGGAGGATGCGAGCAGGCGCGTTCGTTGCGAGCGAACCCTACGGCATGGAGGTCTCGAAAGGCGGTCGACACACCCGAGGAAGCGATAACGATCTGGAACGGCGCCGCCACAAGCTGACCTCGACGTGCTCGGGGCCATGACCAAGGGCCCGCGCTTGGCTACAGCTGGTTTGTGCAGTGGATTCGGAAACCTTGCGCATGTTCGGCTTCAGTGCGACGTGCAGTCGTTTCAGGGGCGTTCGGCGTGATATATTCCAGCGCTTCCGCCAACCGCTACCAGCGCGTGATCGAGATTGCCTCCGGGGTCGAGGCGGTGCAGCTGAGAAGAGAGACGACCGTCAAGGCGCCGCGTTCGCCGAGACAGTTGGCCGGCAGGTCAATGTGGACCGACTGCAAGTGATCCTTGGTCTTTGGCATAAGGACCATGAGCCGCAATGCGCGACAGCGATACTCGCTTTGCGGATGCGTGCTCTCCACTCGCAGATTCAGCGCTGAAGCTATCATTACACTGGCTTGTGCGAAAGCCATGGCACACGCCAGTGCCAACCGCCGCAGCGTTCGTCATAGTTGAGCAGGCCGGCGGCGACATTGCAGCCGACAAGCGGTGGCAAGCTGACGCCGGGACAGTGAGTTGTCAAACCATCGGAGATTCCGTCGCATCGCTCGCAAACCTTGAAGCTGAAGTCCCGGCTGTAATAATGTCCGGGGAAGCTTACTACCTTTCCCATACCTCTACGCAACCTCCTCGTTGACATCATTGAATTGCGATTGCGTCGGATCACCAGATCTGCGAGCGCGAGAAGGGGTAGATCACCTGGCAGAAGCCGCAGCTCATGCCGCAAGCTTCAACGCGGGGCTTGGCTTCGTGCGCTTAACGCCGTTGTCCGTTAGTCGTCCCGCTCCACCATTCTTTGGATTTCGAAAATGGGCCGTGCGGTCGTTTCCGCACGGCCCAGTCAGGGAGAAACGCCCCAAAGGGCGACTGAAGGAGCATCGGGGTGAGTAGATTGTTCACTCACCGAGAACTCCAAACTTGTGCGAACGTCGTCTAATCGCGCGGCCAACTGCACACATAAGCGTTTTTGGCGCTGGCTCGCGGCGATTTTCGCGCCTGACTCGCATGTTTTGTGCGCAAATAACACTTCAGCCGCAGCTACTGCATCAGCCACTCGACCCGAACCGTCGGGGCCACGTCACGAAGGTTTTTTCCGCTCAATGACGGTGACAACAATAGTGGGATCGAATTCGCCCGGTCCGGTGTGCTCTAGCGCAGAGTTCAAGATTGCTAAATCAATCCAGATTAGGCGGCGGTTCGTCATACCGAAAGCGTCCGCAGCTCGCTTCTCCAACGGTGGCAATTCCCGTTCGTTGTCACTACTTGAGGTGCGCTCAATTCGAGCTGCCTAGCACTCAGCTAACCGCTCAGGCCTATAATTCCGCGAAATGGCGCATAATAGGTCGAAGCCTCGCGCTGAGGGCGGCGGCTCAGCCGTGGAACGGGTTCACAGTAGCGGACGCTGATCCTAGGCGTTCTGCCAAGGACCGTAGGGCTGCTCGCGTGGATCGCAAACGCAAAGGCTGTTTCGAGATCGCTCTCGGTTGACCGGCTGATGCAGCTAGACCGGCCCAACGTTCCTAGCGTGCAGGTTCTATGGCGACCGCCGAACTATTCCGGAGCGTTCTCCGGAGATCCTGTGGAAGCACACGATGATCCCGATACTCTGCGCGAAATCCTTAGAAGGCCAGCGGGGAGCCTATCCTCGACCGGGGATCCGACCCCGGCGGCCTGTGTTCGGCCCGATACTCCTCGGGCGAGATGTCGATCGCCAACGTTGAGATCGCCACCTGCACCAGTTTGAGTCTAGTAACTCGACGGCGAGAGGTTTATCACGACCTTGCAAAGTGTGCGCATTTGTAAGTTCCGTAGAAAGTTTTGGCGCCACGCCAAACGGTTTCTCGATTGAGATCCTAATCCCCGGCTAGGCGGAAACGGCGAGAGGCGCTGGTCTGACAGAGCTGGCCCCGGCGCCGACGAGTTTAACGCGAGTTGCTCCACACCCCCGTCGGTCCCGTCAGGCGTTGAAATTCGTCAAAGACGCCGTCTTAAGACCGGATTTGTGCTAGGCGCGCTGCATATTGCAGGAATCCGTATGGGTATTTGGCGAGTTTCCAGCAGATATTCGCGCTCGATCGAGGCTGATTACGGGATCGATCAGTCGCAGCGTTGTTTGGCAAGAGGGTTGGGAAACTTGATGCGAACGATTCTTGTAGCCCTGAGTATTTGGTTGTTGATCAACGTCCTCTTTGTACTAGTCATGATTCCCGCGCGCAAACCGTGGAAATCTAGCCATCAGCACGGCACCTCCGGTAGTCGTTCACCCGCATTAATTAAAGAGAACGCCGAACCATCAAGCGAAGAGGATGATAGCTTTTCTCTTCGCCACGTTGTCCTCGCGATCGGGCTGGGTGTCTTCTTTTCGCTGACGCCGCCTTTGCTTCAGGCTTACGATGTTGTTGACGAGTTCGTTAACCCTCGCCGATCAAGACGGAACGCTTCGGCGACCCATCACAGCCTTGATCAGCACGCCGACGAAGTCTCCGATGTTGAGACCGGCCAGGACAAGAACCGTCGGTAGTCACCATTCGGGATGAATGTTCAATCCCATTTTGTCTCGAACACCAAATGACGTGTTGCGGGAGATATTGGTGTCGGCTCGAATTTGCCCGTGTAGTGTTTCTCAACTTGAGAAAGGGGAGAATGATAATATCGCTATGACGCTATCCATCCTTGTGTCTTCTCACTGCTTAAAATAGCTACCTCTTCATGGCGATATTCCAATCGATATCGAATCCTGCAGCCAGCAAATCACGGCTCAGGGCCCGTTTTCACGCTCCGCCGGCATCGAATGGTTCATAAACAACGCCTCCGAAGTCGAGGGGCACTTCGATATCGCCGCGCTTGAGCGCACAAACGCGTGCTTGTCCGAGGCGGCCTATGAAATACCCCAATTCGAGCAAGACATTCTGACGCGCGCGGGGTTGAAGATCATCGCTGTTCTTCATGGCGCCGATGTCATCTGGCGTCAGCAAAATGACGGCAAAGCGGACTTCGCTGCGCGCTTCAATCTTCTCAAGAACGGTGCGGCCTTGGTTGGCTTGTTCGTGCAGAATGATCGCCTCGAACCCGAGCTGTTCAAGAAACCGGGCGACGGATTCGCGCGCGCTCTCATTGTGGCCGTGAACGATGATGACCTTAGCGTGCTGCCGGACCGGGGCGGAGCGGTAGCAGAGTGGCTTTTGTCGTACCCGTGATCCTCTTCACGTGTTCGATGTAATCCCGTGCAAACGTACGATCATCTGCGCGGCCATGTTCTGCACGTTCTGCGCGTCCTTCCGGTGTTGCGCAGAATTCCTGAGCTTATTGGGCCAAAAATGGCGAACTTCGGCTTTTAGTAGCGTTAAGATCGCCCGACGATGGGGGGCGCGTAGCGGGTGAAACTTTTGCAGAGACCTGAGGGGCCGTTCGACCTCTACACTTGGAACTTGACACAAGCGCGACGGTCGCTCGCGAACGGCATCTAGCGCCGGACGTGTGGGATCGACTGTGCGCGCCGGCGTTCTCTTTTAAGTCGCGATGTTGCTTCCACGTTGTCGTTGGATGATCTCGCTTGCTCCGTGTGAGGCAATGCAGGCCCGCCGAGCCATGCGCACGATGGAGACGTTCGACTTTGCTGGTCATCCAAATATTGAGCGTCGCCTCTTCGACGAGCCGAGGCGCGACTTTGGGCGCTGACCGCATTTAAACTGAGAGATGCCGAGCCGCGTGAAGGCGATCAAATGAGAATCGCTGAGCATGTGCGGTGCAGTAAAGCGCGCTTGCCTCGACCCTGGCCGAGCCGTCATGTTTTACGATCGTCCATGCCATCATGATTTGCGATCGTCCATTTGGATCAGAGAGTGTTTTGCGGGCATCCCAAATGGGACTGTCCTTAGCACTGCGTTTCACTAAAAGTTGACACAATATGCCGACATTGGTGTCGCTTTCAGCCATGTGAAGTTTGGCCGTGACGCGCGCCAACTGATTTGCTGGGTCTCAAATGCTCGATGCGCGCCAGGGAAGCTACGAGACGGCGATGTCTCCTAAGGAGTACTCGAGCGTTCTCATTGCGCTCGATTTGATAAACCACCCTGCAATCTTGCTTGATCGAAACGGCTCAGTGTTGGCGGTTAGCGGCAAGGCGTCAAAAGTCTTTGACAGTGAGTTCTCCGTACGTGGCCGGCGGATCTATGTGGCAGACTGCCAATCGCGATTGAGGCTTGAGGCGCTGCTGGATCGCGCGCGGCTGATCTCCGAGAAGCAAGTGCCCTCAGTTTCACATCTCGCAGTAAATCGCGCCAGTCGTCGACCCATCGTGATGGAAGCTATCCTGCGAAGTTCTGGATCCAACACCCTGCCTTGTGACGTCAGCGTTGTCCTTCTGCTGACGGACTTAGATGAAATGCCTGTCATTTCACAGGCATCTCTCATGGAAGTCTTCGGCTTGACCCCCGTTCAAGCGCAACTCGCATCGCGGTTGGCAAAGGGAAAATCGCTGGAGCAAATCGCCCGTGAGATGAACATCTCTCCAGGAACAGCCAGAAACCACCTCAAGGCCGTATTTCTACGCACCGCGACCAGGCGTCAAGGCGAGTTAGTCTCGCTGTTGTCGCGGCTGCGATAAATGATGCGTTAGGCTCAGACCACAATACGAAGCAGACACAAATGTCGATCCACCAATTCAGATCTGCCCGTACCCGATGGCTGTTCCAATGTATTAGGCTAGTTTCGTTGGATCGCCGTTTGGCGCCATGAAAAAGCTGCTTGATAGGAAGGAGCGTTCGTCCCGAACGATGAAGGTTAACCGTGCGCAGGTCGACGCCCGCCCGGTCAAGCCGAGCGCCGAGACCGAGTCGCTGACGCTCATTGTGCTATTCAGCACAGCAGGCCTCGTCCTGTCGGTCACGCTAGCTTTTTATTGGCCGGAAGTCACTGCCGGTTATCTGGCATACTGCCTTGACCGTGGCACTCCGTCGCGCACGGAACCGCGCGCTTTTATGAGGAGTGCGAATCAATAAACGTGACGCCGATCCGTCTCTCTTTTCGCCAGACGATCCGGCAAAGCCGACGAAGATGTTCACTCTGAATAACCAGCGCGAAAGTATTCGGAAACCAGAGCGGGCTCGTGACCTCGAAAGCAGCGCCTGTTTGAGAAATATTGCGGATCACGCAGGGCAGGCTGCCGCCTGAGAACTCGATAGCTCCCGATTTGAGAACTCGACGCCTGTAGGAAGATCGATGTTCTTCCATGCAACCGAAGAACCTGTTCCGCTCGTTGTTTTCCGGTGCAAGTGCGTGCAGCTATTATATGACCGCCGCGAATTGAACGGAATATCTCAAACGGGACTGTTGGGCCGTCATTTCAGAGTTAGAAATGGATGTCGGGTGGGGCAGGTCCGGAGCTGGCAATGACCGCGTTTGGGGAGTGTGCCTTGAGGAAAGTGTTGAGGGGCTGGCGGCGCGAGCGCTCTATCCAGGCAGTCCGACCGACGTGACTAGCGCCGCCTTCATCGATTCGTGAGTTCTTCGCGAGCGAGGCGGGCCGACAATTTCGCTAGATCCGAGCGCATCGCCTGGGTCCTCCCAGCAGTTGCTCGCGATCGATGGTACAGGGGGATAGTCCCCTCCATTCGGTAGCCGAGCGCGAACGTCGAGTTCGCTCATTGGAGATCCGTGTATGATAGGTTACCCGGTCAATAGGGTTGCTCTGTTCATCGATGGACTGAATTTGTCCGCAACCTCCAGGGCGCTCGGCTTCGATATCGATTACAAGCGCTTGCTCCAAGAGTTCGAGAGCCGGGGCAAGTTATTGCGGGCCTTCTACTACACGCGGACAATTGAACGGGACCAGGAATTTTCGTCGCTGCGCCCGATGATCGATTGGCTTGACTACAATGGGTTCACGGTCATCACGAAGCCGACCAAACAGTACATCGATGCGAGCGGCCGACGGAAAGTCAAGTACAGCATGGACATTGAGCTCGCCGTCGATGTGATGGAGCTCGCCGGGCAGGTCGATCAGATGGTGCTGTTTTCAGGCGATGGCAGTTTCCGAAAGCTCGTGGCAGCCGTACAGCGGCGAGGTGTCCGGGTTACGGTGGTCTCTTCGCTGGCGACACAGCAGCCGATGATTGCGGATGAACTGCGCCGCCAGGCTGACGAGTTCATTGACTTGCTCGAGCTGCAGGCAAAAATTGGCCGTGTCGCTGTTGTGCGGCCGCGGGCAGCATCTGTCGCCAGGAAACTTGCAATGGGCGAGCTGGCCAGCAGCACTCGTCCGACCAGCTCTACATCTGCTGCCCCAGAGTAGGACAATGAGCCAGAAAGCGTGCGTACTTCGGCAAACGCCGGCGCTTACCCCTCATCGGCTGCCGCCGACGCGAGCAGGACGCGCTCTGAAGCTTTTCTGCGAGGGGCACATCGAACTGATCATCAGTGATCAGTAGAGGTTCGTTTGGTCCTTAGGGTATAGAGGTCTCTGGTGAGACCGCATGGCGAGTTGTTGCGCTCTCCCACTTCCGTAACAGCCTTCAAATCGGTGGTGCGTCTTACAGACCCACTAGGCCAAACAGCACGACCACTCCGCTTGCGCTCAGCAAGCCATACCTCGACATTGCCGAGGCTATCAGCTTTCGGTTCCGATGAGTTGGACCCACATCCTACGTGGAACATTCCAAAAATCGATCCGATCTTCGAAGCTCTAGGCGAGCATATCCGCTGCATGGGATCGCCAGCCGAGTGAAGTCAAGATCGGGGAGAACTCGAGCCGACAATCGCGCTAGGTCAGTTCAAGACGCAGTAGCAACAAGTTCTATCCCAAATGGGACTAGCTCTCCTGCGCGCATAGAGGCAGGGTAGCTAGCTCAATAAGGGTGGCGATGAAGGACAGGTCTTTCAATCCCTTGGTCTAAGCGGCGCTACAAAGCGCGCGGCGGAGGTACGAAGTTCTGTCCGATCCTCTCGAACGAAAAGGTTCTGCATGTAGGATGAAGGAAAGCGACAATCGCCATGAGGTTTCGGTGGTGACCGACGGACGCGAGATCGAGAGATACAAGCAAGAGATTGCGCGTCTCGAGCAACTGGTCGTGCAGCTCTCTGAAATCGTCCTGCGCAATGTTATAAAGCAACGCCCGGGCCGAAAATCGGGACATCCGTGAGCTTCTAAGAGGCGCGCCGAACTAGGCGACGGAAAATTGAGCGTTGCATAGTAGCGCGCCTTTCCAATGGCGTGGCTCCCTCTGGCGGGGAGGGAGCGGGCCCCGCCCTTTGCTCCAATGGCTTTATCTGTAAGAGCCTTGGCAGTCCTCGCGCCCCGACCTCTTTGCCCTCGTTCGCCCACCGCGCGTCTCCCCCAGGACGGTCACTCAAGCTTTCGACCATGGACGGCGCCACACCACTTAGAAAAGAATCTATGAGAACGCTTTCCCATCCTCCGTATCGGCATCTGCGATGCGCAAACGAATGCAAAGGGAAATCTGCATCTTTTGATACAAGTCTTGGCGGCTTCTTCCGCTTGCGCGCGTGCGGCTTGCGCTGCAACGGGCTCTCGTGCACCGAGCCGCTTTGCGTCTCGGCCGTGCGGCTTCGTCCCTCGCGCACAGACTGCGGAGCTTCTCGCGGGGGCACTCGGGAAAGGGGCCTGCGGTCATGCGCCGGCGTCGCACCTGCCAGGCCGAACGGCACTGGCGCCATGTAAAAGCGGATGGCAGGGATATTTGCGTTATCGCCAAAAACGTGGAAACGATCGACCAGCTCAACTGGTTGCGGCCGGAAGGCTGCTACGAGGTGCAGTGCTTCCTGTTCAGCGCCAAGCCGGCCGCCGAGGTGGAGCAACTATTGCTACGTTTCGGCACGAAGGCTGCGAGGGCAGCCCAAAAGTGGCGGCCCCCTTCGATCTGGGCGGCACATCGCTGAGAAAATCGATCGGCCCGAAGATCTGCCGGCAACGCGGATCAGCTAAGAGGGCGAAGTTCGGTGAAAATAGAGCTGAGACAGCAAAGTTCCTATTGGTGGCTCGCGGGCCGGCGGGCTTAAGCCCGCACCGCGCAAGCCACCACCTCATTTCGTCGTCCGAATCAGAAGCTCAATAGCTCAACCGTGGCGTTGAGACATGACGCTGATGAGACACGCCATAGGGTCAGGATAATTCCGAAAATTCGGTAAACGCGAGACAGGACAGCCGATCAGTGATCTAATGAAACTCACTGCCCCGATTGGGGCTCGGTTAATGTCGACGGGACAGAAACTTCCTGAGAGCTCGGCAGTGGCATCATCTTGCAAGGCGACGGACGAGTAGAATTCCTGAGCGGCGATCAGTCCTGAAAGATCAGAACGAGCAAGCTTGACTGCGACGGCATGCGCCTTTCTGGTGGGGGAGCCGTGCGCCCCGGAGATACAAAATCTATCCGGCGGTGCGGTAGGCGACCGAGCGACGCAGGAAGTGCTCTTATCGCTGGCGCGGGATTGCCTTGTAGCGCATTCGTCGTTTACGTGAGTCTGAGTTGTGGCTGCTATCGGTCCGTCGATGTGACTGCAATCCGGATGGATGGGGGCGTCTCAGCCACGGAGTTTATCGTTCCGCACCGTCAGGCGTTCCCAACAGAAATGAATTGTCCGGCGGGGGGAATTGAAACAGGCATTCTTATTTTTCCTCCGTGGTTGACGCTGGTCCACTACTCAACAATGTTAAGGTGCCATGACGCGCTCATGGCTACCGAAAATTGAGAAGAGTGCGATGACGTTTTTGAGCTTCCGGCGTACCACTATCACTAGCGGATATACTGCGTGATGTCGTCGCCGCTTGAACGTGAGCTTCATCTTGGCCTGAACCTGCATGGCGCTGGGGGACATGCGGCAGCGTGGCGGTGGCCCGGAAATCCTCCCGGGGCATTCTGCGATATTGAACATTACGTACGAGCTGCAAAGCTCGCGGAGCGTGGAAAGCTCGACGCGGTCTTCCTCGCCGATACGCCAGCGCTCAATCCAGCGATCGACAAAAGCCCGCCGCTCAATGGCATCGAGCCGACGATTACGCTTGCCAGCATCGCACGAGAAACAAAATTTGTTGGGCTCATCGGCTCGGCATCCACCACCTACAACGAGCCTTATAACCTCGCGCGACGATTCCAGTCGCTTGACGTTGTCAGTGGCGGCCGCGCGGCCTGGAACGCAGTTACGACATCCAATGTCTATACGACGAGGAGCTTTGGCGGCCACGAGCAATCCCGTGATGACCGTTATCGCCGCGCTGAAGAATTCGTGGGGGCCGTGCGAACCCTTTGGCAGAGCTGGGGAGAAGGCGCCCTTATTCTGGACCAGGCCTCGGGGCGGTTTGGTGATCCGAGCAGGCTGCGGACGACGAGGCATGCCGGCGAGTTCTTCGACATCAGCGGGCCTCTGACACATCCGGGCTCAAGGCAGGGGCAGCCGGTTATTTTCCAGGCCGGCGGATCGGATCAAGGGCTTCATTTTGCGGCCCGAAGCGCCGATGCCGTGTTCTCATCGACAGGCAATTTGGAAATCGCCTTGCGCGAGGCCGATCGCCTCAGGTCGTTTGCTTCTCAACATGGACGAAGGGCGCCCCTTGTCCTGCCGGGCGTCGTCACGTTCGTGGGCGGAACGGAAGAGGAAGCCATCAAGCGCAAGGCGGAGCTTGACGACCTTATCAACTTTGACGTTGCCCTTGATGCGCTGTCCAGTCGTTTCGGCATTCCTGCCGAAAGGCTGAAAATCGACCAACCAATCGACCCCAACTTACTGCCGCGACATGCGGACGCGGCTTTTTCCATCGGCCAGTATCGCACTGTGGAAGCGCTCGTCCGCTCCGGCAAAACGGTCCGACAGATCATCGTCGAGGCGCCTGCTTACGGTCACCGGTTGCTGCTTGGATCGCCGGAGCAGATTGCCGCTTCCTTCGAAGATTGGTTCCGGGCTGGCGCAGTGGATGGGTTCAACGTCATACCGGATGTTCTGTCCGACGGCACGCCTGCATTCGTCGACCATGTTGTTCCCGTTCTGCAGCGGCGCGGCTTGTTCCGTTCGGACTATCGCGGCGAAACGCTGCGCGAGCATCTTGGCATTCCTCTGCCGGGCGAGCGCACCGAGCAGGTCTCCGCCGCCTGAGTTCTTCTCCCTTCACATTCGGAGCTTATCATGTCTAAGCCGGCCGCCGTTCGTTCGGCGTTTCTTCTCAAAAGTCTGAAGCGTCGTCTGAAGTCTCACGCCGCAATCATCGTCGTCGCGATGTCTGGCCTTACCATAGCGGATGCCGTGAAGGCGGAAGATGCTTCTGCTGGCAAGCCACAATCGGGCGGGATCATCCGGTACGGTCACTTCCAGGAACCGCCGTGCCTCTATGGTGGCTGGGTGCAGCAATGGTACCTGCAGCGTCAATTCAGCGACAATCTGGTCGCCAGGGCTGAAGACGGAAGAATCCTGCCTTGGCTTGCGACCGCCTGGAGCGTCTCGGATGACCGCAAAACCTACATCTTCCAGATCAAGCCCGACGTCAAATTTACGGACGGGACACCTCTGGACGCCCAGGCGGTCGTCGATAACATTAATGGATGGCTGGGCGACAATCCGGAGCTGGAGAACCCCACAGCCGGCCCTTATCTCAAGGGCGTCTTCGAATCCGCGGCGGCAACTGGCCCGCTGTCGCTCAAGATCACGCTGAAGACGCCCTTCGAGCCGCTATTGAATGTCTTTGCGCAGTCTTCGCAAGGCATCTTGTCGCCAACGGCGCTTAAGCGTGGCAAGGCCGTGAACTGCGAAAGCCCGGTCGGTTCGGGTCCGTTCATCGTGGAGAAATGGAACCGCGGCAAGAACGTCATATTCCGTCGAAACCCAAACTACAATTCGGCCCCGGCCACTGCCAAGCATCAAGGCCCAGCCTATGTCGAAGGAATCGAGTGGCGTTTCCTCGCTGACCCCACGATACGCTACGGCTCACTTCTGACCGGCGAATCCGACGTTGTCTATCATATCCCTGCCGTCAACTGGCAGGACGCCAATTCGCGGTTCAAGATCGTGCGTCACCACACGGGCGGAACGCCGCTTCGGCTTGCATTGTACTCGGAGAGACCGCCGTTCGACGACGTGCGTGTCAGGCAGGCTTTTGCTTACGCCTCCGACCGGCGTGCTGCCGTGCAAGCGGCGTTTCTCGGCTCGCTGCCCTATGAGGGCAATTTCGCTTTGAGCCAAAGTTCCCCGGAATATGTCAGCGACCTCTCAAAATCCTATTCCTATGACATCGAGAAGGCGAACAAGCTGCTCGATGAGGCCGGCTGGACGGAGCGCGATGCAAACGGCATCCGAGCTAAGAACGGCAAAGCGCTGATCATACGCATCACCTACACCAACGCCTTTTCGCCTCCGGATGGCGATCAGGTCCTGCAGATCATCCAGCAGCAAGCGAAGGCTGCAGGGTTCGACGTGCGCCTCCAGCCCACCAACCAAGCTGATTTCTGGGCCGGAAAGAATTTTGGTCCAAATGACTATGAGATCGTTCCCCTGTATTGGGTTGCGCCCGGCGCCGAGATCTATCGGATTTCGTACAAGCCGGACCTGAATGGTGTCCGCAATCCCTTCAATCCATCCCGCTATCAGGATCTGCCGCTGTGGGACATCATCCAGAAGGCCGAACAGGCCGCTGACAAGGAGCAGCGCATCGCGCTTTATCAGCAGGCCGAACGGCGGATCGTCGAGAACGCGCCGTCCCTGAGTTACACGGTTTTGGATGTCACCCTCGCTTTGGCCAATAATGTGAAGGACATCTGGCTCGACAGCGGGTCGGTGGGCGAGCCCGTTTTCTCGGACGCATATTTCACCGGCAAGAAATGAACGCGGTGAAGACGATAGGCAATCGAAGCTTTTGGCTGGCGCGGCGGCTCTTGTCCGGCCTGATTGTGGTCTGGGCCGCGGCAACGTTCACCTTCTTTGTGCAGTTTCTGATGCCCGGAGAACGCGCCCAGATCATCTTCAATGCAAATACCGGAAACGTGGGAGAGATTCCTCGGGACCAGCTGCTCGCCATCAACGCCAGATATGGCTTCGATCAACCCCTCATCGTGCAATACGAAAAGTATATAAGGGATGTGATGCACGGAGATCTTGGGCAGTCTTACGTTCAATATCAACCTGTCACGGACCTGATTGCGCGCCAGATCGGACCGACGATTGCACTCGCCTTTGCCGCGATGTTGACTGCTTGGATCATCACCATCACGACAACCGTTCTTTTTGCCGGGCGTGACAACATATGGTCCAAGGCGCTAGGCGGCTTTCAGGTCTTCCTCGCAACACTACCGCCCTATTGGCTGGGGACAATCCTGCTGGTCGTTTTCGCGATCCAGCTTCGCTTTTTTCCTGTCGTCGGCGGCAACACGCTCATGGGCCTCGTTCTGCCGACGATGGCCCTGGCCCTGGAAATCTACGGTTTCCTTGGTCAAGCGGTCCTGAGTGAATTCACGCGGGTTCTTGATCAGCCTTTCATCACATCATCGAGAATGCGCGGCACGGGAGATTTCAGTGTCCGTTTGCGTCACGCTCTGCGCCATGCTGCCTTGCCGGGGATCACGCTTTCCGGCTGGATCATAGGGAAGCTGCTCTCCGGCGCGGTATTGATCGAAGCGGTCTTCGGCCGCCAGGGGCTGGGCGGCGTCCTTGTTGCAGCAACGTCGACACGGGATGTCCCGGTCGTCTCGGGGGTGGTTCTGGTTTCAGCAGCGCTGTTTGTCGCTACCAGCTTGATCGTGGATTTCACGGTGCAGCTCGTCGATCCCAGGATGAAAGAGGCATGAGTTTCGCCACTAGCTCCGCTGGACATGCAAAGGCGTTCATAACTGCAAGAGTGCTGACGGGCGCCCGTAGGTTTCCGGTTCGGGTCTATGTCGCGGCTTTCTTTATGGCGTTCTTCCTCATCGCGGCGATTGAGCCGAAACTGCTTCAGACGCATGATCCTTTAGTGCTGAGCCTGACGTCACCTCTCAAGGCCCCTTCCTTGACGCATTGGCTGGGGACGGACCAGTCCGGACGGGATCTCTATTCCCGCATCGTGGCGGGGACACGTCAGTCTCTCTCGATTGGGCTAGGTGCGACTGCGCTCAGCCTTGCCCTCGCGCTTGCACTCGGCGTGACGGCAGGCCTGTCTGGCGGCTGGATCGACAATGTGCTCAGCCGGCTGTTCGACGCCTTGTTCGCTCTCCCCACTCTGTTTCTTGCGCTTCTCTTCGTTTCGTTGTTGGGCACCTCGGTCCCGACGCTGGTCATCGCAGTCGGCCTTGGAACATCGCCCGGATATGCGCGGACGGTGAGGGTGCAGGTTCTGAGCGTTAAAGCGACCGGTTATGTTGAGGCGGCAAAGGCGCTAGGCCACTCGCCGAGACGCATCCTGTTCAAGCATATTCTCCCCAACGCAATCAGCCCACTTGCGACAATGTTCACGCTCGGTGTCGGGCAAGCGATCATTTGGGCATCCGGCCTTTCCTTTCTAGGCTTGGGAGTTGCGCCCCCCTCTTCGGAATGGGGCGCGCTGCTCAATGCCGGGCGTAACTACGTGATCTATGCCTGGTGGCTCGAGGTCATGCCCGGTATCGCCATCGCTGCCTTCGCGCTCTCCGTGACTGTCATCGGCCAGTACGTTCAGCAACGCTTGGAAGGAAGGATCGAGCTTTCATGAATGTGACCTATCCCGCAGCCTCCTTCCGGCAAGACGCCACACTGCCGCCCGCTAGCGACCCGTTGCTCACGATACAAAATCTCAACGTTTCCTTCGGGCCGGCCCATTCGCGGCGAGCTGTGGTAAAGGGGGTCTCTTTCACGGTTGAGGAAGGCCGGTGCGTTGCGATCGTCGGTGAATCTGGTTCAGGCAAGAGCGTTACGGCCCGGACGCTGGTTGGTCTTACGGGGGCGCGTTCTCATGTCCAAGCTGACCGCCTGACTTTTCAAGGGAAGAGTATCGGTCACCTGGGTGACACGGAATGGAGAGCCCTGCGCGGCAAGCGTATCGGCTTCGTGTTACAGGACGCACTGGTGTCGCTCGATCCGCTAAGACCGGTTGGCAAGGAGATCGGTGAAGCCCTGACTGTTCACCGCGCAATCAGGACAGGCGCAGAGTTGACAGAACGGGTGGTTGAGCTTCTGAAGCTCGTCGGCGTGCCCGAGCCGGCGGTGAAGGCGCGGCAGCTTCCACATGAGCTGTCAGGCGGACAACGACAACGAGCCTTGATTGCGACGGCGATCGCTCTCGATCCAGCTCTCTTGATCGCAGATGAGCCCACGACGGCGCTGGACGTTACGATCCAGGCGCAAATCCTGGATCTGCTCAGCGAGACCCGCGAACGCGGGAAGGCCATGATCCTCATCAGCCACAATCTTGCCGTGGTATCGCAGATGGCCGACGAAGTCATCGTAATGCGACACGGTGAAATCGTCGAGCATGGTTCATCAGAACAGATTTTTGGCAATCCAAGACACGATTATACCAGAAGCCTTCTTAAGGCGATCCCATCCGTCCGGTCACGCGGCAGCCGTCTTTCGTCCTCTAAGGCGCCGCGCTTCATCTCGGCTGAACGCGACGTGACCAAAGCGCTGGCCCAATCGGATATCGCACAGCGTAGTAGGCCGCTGCTTGAAGCGGAGGGGCTCGTCAAGCGCTTTCGTGGACCGGACGGCAAGCTGCGTACCGTTGTCAATGATGTCTCGTTTCGCCTCGGCGATGGAGAGACGCTTGGTATCGTCGGCGAGTCAGGGTCTGGGAAGACGACCGTGGCACGCATGGCGCTCGCGCTCGAAAGGCCGGACCTGGGAGAGGTGACGCTCGAAGGTGCGCCGTGGACTGCAGCGACTGAGAAAGAGCGCCGCCAGCGGCGATCGGATATCTCGGTCATCTACCAGGACCCACTAAGTTCATTCGATCCGCGCTGGAGCATCGAGCGCGTCATTGATGATGCCTTGGCGAGGCGCCGCGGAGATCCCCTCGACAGAGCTAGTCGACGATCCGAGGTCAGCGAGTTGCTCGATCTTGTGGGGCTGTCGCCAAGCTTCAGAACCAGGCGGCTGCTCGAACTGTCGGGCGGTCAACGCCAGCGGGTTGCGATCGCCCGCGCGATTGCTCCGCGCCCCAAGATCATCGTATGTGACGAGCCGGTCGCGGCACTTGATGTATCCATCCAGGCGCAAATTCTCGATCTGCTTGGCGATCTCAAGTCTCACTTGCGCGTCAGCTATCTATTCATCTCACATGATCTCGGCGTCGTGCACCACCTGAGCGACCGTGTTCTTGTCATGAATCACGGCGTGGCCGTCGAAGCCGGCGGAGCAGACGACGTATTTTTACGGCCTCGGCAAGCCTATACGAGGAAGCTGGTTGCAGCCGTTCCACAATTGCACTTCCAGGCGGCTTAAAGTCTCAAGGCCAGCCACTCCGCGGCGGCTCAGCGCACGGAGCAGGCGCTGTGCAAGGCAGTGAGATCGGGCCGTGGCTCTCCCATGCATGCATCCGCGCCAGCGGAAGCCCGTCTGCCTATTCGGACGATGCAAATGCCCGTCCTTAAAGGGGGTTCAGTGCCAGAGGGAAGTCCACAAGATGCGATGGGCGATCACCACACCGGCGCAGGTGGGTCTAGTGCCAACCCGACCAACCCCTGTAGAGGCCGACAAGCACGATCTAGCGGCGGAGAACGTTTGGAGCACGGTGCGCGAAGCGGCTGAAGACGCTCCAATCGCGCTCGAGCCGGCGAAGGCTGAGGGGGGCGGCAACGCCGGCCGAAACCATCCTGATTGCAAGGAAGCAGCGGACCATAACTGAGCCGAGGCTGAACTGCTCCAACTAGCTGCAAGGCAGGAGCACGGTGATCGCGGTCGGGCACGGGAACAGGCGGCAATTGGGAGTTGGTTTCGCCTTGGATCGCGCCATCTCCAAATGGCTCGAAGCCGAGGTGAGATTGATGGCCTGCCGGCGATTCCCTGCTGAACGCATCCGGCAAGGGCTATTACATCTGCCTCGTGCGGCACCTTCGGGCGGGCAGAGTAACGAGGCTGCCGCGGCGATCATGTCGGCATGCCGCGCGTCCAATCCGCTTTGTTCCCCCGCTCAAGCCGCGTTCAGCGCCTGGGCGAGGTCCGCGATCAGATCCGACGGGTTCTCGATCCCGATCGACAGCCGGATGGTGGAATCGAGCACGCCGATCTTTTGGCGGATGTCGGCGGGAACGCCGGAATGGGTCATGGTCGCGGGCAGGCTCGCGAGCGACTCGGTGCCGCCGAGGCTCACCGCCAGCTTGAGGATCTGCAGCGCATTGAGGAATTTCACGGCCGCCTCCTTGCCGCCGACGATGTCGAACGAGAAGGTCGATCCCGCGCCCAGGCATTGTCTCGCGAACACCCGCCCCGAGGGCGAGGCCTGCTCGTGATGACCGAGATAATGAACCCTGGCGACCTTGGGGTGGTCGCGCAGATAGCTCGCGACCAGGCGCGCATTCGCATCGGCCTTTTCCATGCGCAGGCTCAGCGTCTCCAATGAGCGGTTGATCATCCAGCACGAATGCGGATCGAGCTGGGTGCCGATGGCGCCGCGCAGCGCCTTGATGCCCTTCATGATCGCCTTGGATCCGAGTGCGGCGCCCGCGATCAGGTCGGAGTGGCCGCCGACATACTTCGTCAGCGAATACAGCGACAGGTCCGCGCCGTGCTCGATCGGCCGCTGAAACACCGGGCCGAGCAGCGTGTTGTCGCAGGCGATGATCGGCGTGTGTCCCTGGGCTTTGCCGACGGAATCGGCGATGCGGCGGATCATCGCGATGTCGACGAGGCCGTTGGTCGGATTGGCCGGGGTCTCGATCAGGATCATCGAAACCCGCCCCCTCCCCGTCGCCTCCTCCGCGGCCTGCCTGACGGAGGCCTCATCGATGCCGTCGGCAAAGCCGACCGCGCCGATCGACAGGCGCGCCAGCGTGTTCGTCAGCAGCGTTTCCGTGCCGCCATAGAGCGGCTGGGAGTGCAGGATGACGTCGCCGGGCCGGACGAAGGCGAGGATCGTGGTCGCGATCGCCGCCATGCCCGAGGAGAACAGCGCACAGCTCTCGGTGCGCTCGTAGACCGCGAGCCTGTCCTCGACGATCTCGCTGTTGGGATGGTTGAAGCGCGAATAGACCAGGCCCGCCCCCATGCCTTCCGGCGGCTCGCGCCGGCCGGCGACGTAATCGAAGAAGTCCTGGCCGTCTTCGGCGGTCTTGAACACGAAGGTCGAAGTCAGGAACACCGGCGGCTTGATGGCGCCTTCCGACAATTGCGGATCATAGCCATAGGTCAGCATCAGGGTTTCCGGATGCAGCATATGGTTGCCGATATGGGTCTTCGACGGGAACGGTTTTACCATGGCTGCCTCGCTGTTCTGATGCTCGCCGCGCGTTGCCGGCCGAATCGGTGGTACCCCGCGGTGGTCACGAAATCGAGCCTGTATGCAGGTTCGTCAGCACCTGCTCCGGCAGCGGATCTCCAGACACATCTAACTCGGCACCAGTGCTCAAATGCGTCAGTAGGTTCTCGGGTAGGCTGGTTAGCTGGCTATGGTTAGCGAGGAGGAGCACGAGCCCGGGCGGGAGCGCCTCAGGTAAGCTGGTTAGCTGGTTGCCCCTAACGGCGAAAGTATGGAGCATAGCGGGGAAGCCCTCCGGCAGACTCGTCAATTGATTGTCGCTGAGCTCGAGATACTGGAGCGAATCAGGGAGGATCTCCGCTCCTGCGCCCTTTTGTTCGTTCGAAGAGATCCCATCGGCGCGCAGAATCTGTCCTGCCTCAAAAGGATCCATTCCATACTCCCTTGCCAGGACTGAGTAGACTTAGTCCATACGATACGTTGTAACCTCTGAAGCACTTACCTGTCGGTAAGCTGACGAAGAAGCTATCGCCAGGTGGCGACCATAGGAGTTGGAAACGCGGTGATCGTTGCGCCTGCCCGAAGCTGCTCGACCATTTCAGCACGACCATCATATGACAGGGACGTATCCGCGTGGAGGCGTCTGATTTCCACCTCGCCGTCCCACCGTGCCACCGCCGCCTTACTCTGCGCGGCCGTCCCCTGTCGCTGCCTGAATTGTTCGGCTGCCCGCGCCGCACACATCGCGCGCTGGCTCTCGGCGGGCGCAGTGGGACGGAGTGCTCACAGTCTATGACGTGGCAGATTCAGCTCATGCGGAGGATGACGTAGGCCAGAGGGTTGAAAATTGGGCTGCCGAACGGGACGTGGGCCCGCTCGAAGTTCGAGAAGAAGCCCTAACGCGATTAAATCTCTCCGAGAGAGAGCAACATCTCGATCTCGGATCGTTGTCGGTGTCGACGCTTCAAATTCAGGCTGATGACGTATCCCAGCGGATCGTCACCGTAATAGTTGCGCGTCGGGCAATCGGCGCCGGTCTCGACGGCGGCGCGACAGCGATTGCGGCCGTCGAGGATATTTCTCTTGAACACGCCGACCGCTTCGCGCACGCCGTTTTCGCTGACGTCGGACAAGAACTCGGCATAGGCGTCGCCCTCGATCCGCGCGAAAATGGCAGCGATGGGATCCGGCTCAAGCTGGGTCATGCCGCCAACCTAATGAGCGGTTATGCTAGCGCTCAGCCGCCGGAATTCGTGGCCGCCGCCCTGGAGGGGCAAGTCCTTGACGGATCTCGTCGAAGCATTCCAACTCGCTGCGCACGCCATAGGGTAGCGCAGCAGAGTGCCGACAAGGCCCTTGTCCATCGGCTCGAGCGCAATGATATGCTCGCGGTTGGTCAGCACCACCCGACCGATGGCGACGACCTTGTCCATCTCTCGAATGTTCTCACGGATCACGGCCAAGGCGTCGTGGCCGACCTAGCCGTCCGGGCGCTGGCAGTAGGGGCGGATCAGGTAGCGGGGATCGATGTCGGGCCGGTCGACGAACTCGTCGATCTCGATGGTACGTGTCGATTCGAGCGCGATCTCCTCGAGCTCCTCTTTCGAGACCTAGATGTACTGACCCTTCTCGAGCGCGTAACCCCGGCGATGTCTTCGTTCGGCACCTCGTCGCCGGTGTCGGCGTCGACCTTCACGTACTTGATGCGGTGTCCCGTCTGGCGGTTGAAGGCGATACTGTGTTTCCCAAAAAGGCCAGGCCTTCTTCCTCAGCTCGCGAGGCTGCCGTCTGTCGGCGATCGGCCTGCAGAGCGCCAGCAAAGATTGCGTGAGCCAGCCACCACGTATGATTCCACGGCGCGGCCAAAATGACTGCGAGCGACGATAGCCGACCCATACGCTACTCAGAAGGAGGCAATCCGCGCCGCGGTCGATGCCGTCCACGCGAGCGGAAAGGCAGGGCACGACGCTTAGGTTCTCGTTCAAAGGGAGAACCACCAATTTAGAATCGAGTGGACACACGGCCACGACCCATACCCCACCAGCCGCCTAATCGCGGACCACATGAGATCGGCGCCAACCAATCCTGGTAGGTGCCTTGCAGTCCTTCTCCGCGATAATTAGCAGCACCCTTTGGGAGTTCAGCCTCTGGGGGGCCGAGGTGGCCAGCCTTGCTAACTCCGAGGGCGACGGCTGGTGGTAGAGACAGTGCTTTCGGGGGCGTGAGCGCCGAATCACCCCTGCGCTGGCCGTTTTTCGGAGCGGTAAGCCGCTTGAAGTCCCCGCCTTTCCGCTGAATCTTCACCAATGGTGCGAGCTGGAATCACTGCTTCCAACCACAGTCCAAAGGAAACCTGATATGATCCCTATTGAGCAGTCCTTTATTCGAGCGATAACGTTGCTTGACGGACCAAAACCGACCGAGCAACGGGCTGAAATCGTCGCTCACCTGGATACTATTGTAGACTATGCACGCGACGATGCCGAGGAGCGCCTAGCCCATAGTTTCAAAGCGATGGCCCTGAACCACCTTGACAGTATCGGTCGAGATACGTCGACTATTGTTAAGGAAAAAATGGAGCTGGCTCTGATCGCCACTGAAAAATTGATTATAGCTATCGTCGAGCGCAACTGGCGGGGAATAAGATCCGAGCGATGTCCATGCAGGAACGTTGCAACTAGGCAATATGCCGGGCGGTGGTCGCGATCAGATAAGCATGACCGATGACGACCTCCACCAAAGACATGCACGCAGCGCAGCCCGACGGGAATATAGTGCACTGCGTAAGGCTGATTTGCGCTGGTGAGGAGGCGGCTAAGCAGCGAGCGCAGCAATTAGCCGAGACCAACACGGTAGAACTTGGCAGCTCACTCGCAAGATTGCGAGCTATCCGTCGCGCGCGAACTGAGGCGCTTAGTTTGCGCAATTCTCGCCCTTACCCTTTGCGTTTGTCCCTCACAGATACGATCCCGGTCGCCCGGCGCCGGCGCTTCAGGTCTTCCTGGTAAAACTTCACCGCAGTTTAGCAATGCTCCAAGCCTCATACTCGGATCGGCGACTCTGACGCGTTCGTCTCAAATGTAATAAGTCGGCCCCGGTTTCTGCGAAACGATAATAGGCCAAGTCATCGCCTCCGACATTGCGCAATGGGAGCCGGAGGCCGAAGCCTCAGGCGTCGCCGTGGATTGACATGGCGTCACCTGCTGCAAAGGCGACCGTCGGCGACACGCTGAAGGGAGGATGGATCCTCTCGTTCTATGCGATGAGGGGAACGCCGGCCCCCCCACGGGTGGCGCGCGCCGAAGGCGGAACGGGGCAGTGATGGCGATCGCCGAGAGGCGAGCCCCTTTCCCGAGTGCCGCTACCGGGCGCTCCGATTTACGGGCTTCGATGTTCGACGAAGAAGTCTTTTAACGCGGCAGTTAGGAGCTGGGGCAGCTTGTCAAGCGCATTGCTAGGCATTGCTTCAGTCTCCGCAGCCCATGCGCATGGAATTTAAATCCCGATCGTCGGCCCGGCGGCGTCGGGACTGCAACTAGCCTCAGCGGCGCTGGTGCAAGTCATTGTGATTACAAGCGGTGGCAGCAGTAGAATGATCCACCGTCTGCTCAGTTTTGATATTCTCATCTGGAGATCCCAAGTTGTCGTTGTTCACAAACCATGAACAAGGCTGCAATGTCAGCGATGCTCCCCGACGATGATGGTTATCGGGACGCGACCCGACGATCTTGTCTATGAATACCAAGCCCGTCAGTAATGATCTAGCAACGCAGTATCAGAGATTCTTGTAGAAGAAGGTCGCCGAGCGATAGGTTCCGTCAGAGGCGAGCACACAACCCGGTATGATACCCACGCGCTGCCATCCTTCGCTGGCGTAAAGACGCTCGGCAGCAGAACTTGTGGTCGTGCTGAGCGTCAAGAACATCTTTCCCAGCCGACAGCAGCCAGCGCCCGATACCGCGACGGCGTGCACTTCTTCCAACCAGCAGTTTGACGACTTGAGCGCTATGCATCTGGTTCTCAGACGCGGCAGGTACCATCTGGACTGTGCCAAAAATCTGACCTGTGCTATCTTCCGCAGCTAGCAACACGCGTTCATTGCAAATAACCGCGTCCGCAACGCTACGCCAGTACCAGCGCCCGTCGTCGAGATAACGGTGACAGAAAGCTAACTGAGGCGAACAGAACTGGATCTTCACTTTGAGGTCACGGTCCAGTTATTGAACTTGAAGTCCATTCCGCCTGGGGACGAGGTGATCTCGACGCCGTATTGGACGCTACCGACGTTTATGTCGCCGAAGTAGCCTTTCGACTTGATCCACTCTAGGATGCCCTTGATGTCCACTGTCCCGCTATTGCTCTTCGAAGTGGGCACGAGCGAGATGACGTTGTGACCATTGTTCCCTTGAAACACGTTCCAGGTCGTCCCTCCCACCTCGACGTTAGTGTAAACCGGGATCGCCGCCCCGGAGGGATCCTGCCGATAATGATAAGAAATCGGCTTAACGTTGCCGCTACCGTCCGAGTTTCCGGTGTAGTTTGTCCAGATCATGATCTCATGCTGGTTTGAGCTGTCCCAAATATCATAGGCGGTATCCCAAGCGCCGCTGTTAGGAACGTCCTGATTGAAGGTCGAGCTCAAGGTGTTGATTGCACTGAGCGGCTTCCCGATATGGACGGCCTCATGCGGATAGCTCTTGATGCCACCAGTTCGAGGCTGGTTCGACCACACGCTCCACCGGTTCGGTCCATACACTGAAATGGTCTGAGGCCCGGCACCACTGCCCCACACATCGTTGTTCCAGGAGTAGCCCTCGCGTGCAAAGTTCCCGTATGGAGCGCTCGAACTCCAAATCGGGGGCTTTGCCGGTACAGCGGCGAGCGGCCGCCCGACGTCGTTTACAGCTTGTCTGAAAAGCTCATGATCCTCCTGTGAGCGGGCGTACCCCGTTGGGGACTCTGGCAAGCCGGCACCGTTTATCCGATTGGAATCCATTATGCTCTCCCTTGCTCCTATGAGAACAAAGCCTCTTCGGTTGGCCCTTAAAGATCGGCTTCGAATTCTAGGACGGTTGGCTTTCGAGAAGCTGACTAGTGCGAGAGTGCACGGTGCGCGCCTGTCCGCTACTTTTCCAACCCACGCATGTGGCGCAACGAGAAGGATTTCCCGATGGTCATCGCGAGCCCGCCGGGATCATGATCGGGCGCAACCCTGGCGCCATCTGAGTGACGCGGGCAATTGGTCAGGCCGCGCTGCTTCATCTCCAGCCCGTTGCCGACCACATGCGCCGCCATCTGGCAGTGGCGGATCGCCTGTTCATGGATGAACCACGGCGCCGGTGCTCGATCGCGGGCGTGGTCAAAAAGAGCTGCTTCTGGGCGATCGCCTCCGACGATCGCAGCTAAAGCGGCCCAAGTCCGCCGATCGTGCTGTTCCGATATGTCCCGGTCGCAGCGGCGTCTTCGCTGAGCAGTTCCTGGACGGCTTCAACGGACACTTCCTGAAAAACGATGCCTATGACGGTTATGATCGGCTGATCGAAGTTGTCCGACCGCAAGGGCCGTGGTGCTAGTACATTGCTGGAGCCATTTGCGCCGGCGCTTCGTCAGATTGGCCCTGGCTGACGCGCTTCCTCGATGACGAGCGTCTCGAGCTCTCCAGTGCCATTTGGGCACGGCGAAGCGTCAATCCACACGGTGCGCCGATCACCGCGCTCGGGGAGGTGGGACTAGCGCGGTTTGGCGACTCACGTTACCCATCATTTTAAGCCCCTCACTACGCAATGGGAATGAAATGGTTGCAGCTACCCGTGAACCGCCGGCCTCTGGTTACGCACTCGAAGTGGATGGCCGACTCAAAGCCGAATTTGCAACCAGAGACGGCGCCAGGGCAGGTGGAGAAGAACTAAAGAAACGTTTTCCCATGCTTCAAATCAGGATCTATGACGCGCAGACGCATGCGCGCGAGGAAATCTAGATCTTCAGGCTAGCGATTTCCCGCTTTGCGCGTGCGGCTTCCGCCGCACCGGGCTCTCGTGAACCGAGCCGCTTTGCGTCTCGGCCATCCGGCTTCGATCCCTCGCGCAAGGCCTGGGGAGTTCCTCGCCGGGGCACTCGGGAAAGCGGCTCGCCTACGACGATCGCTATCACTGCCCCGTTCCCGGGTGCCGCTATTGAACCGGTCTCGTCGCTGCACTCGGACCCGCGTGCCCCTCGGGTCGCTATGCTCGTGTTGAGGCGATGCGCCCTTGGCGCACGCCTGGTGGGGCCTGCGGCCCTAAAGCACCGCGAGGCCATCCCGAAGAATGGAACGAAAGACGGAGCGCGTCTCAGATTTCGCATTCTGTCATTTGTGTGGGTGAGGAGCTCTCGCAAATCGCGCGGCCTCGATTAAAGTGAGAGTGCCGGCCGGGTTTTGCCGTGACGGGTTACAAGCTGCGAGAGAGGCTCGCGGCGCCCGTCGCGGAGATCCGTTATGTCCAGACACTATCTTCGGGCACGCGCCGGCGAGGACCGAACCAGCCTTTATGACGAAATCACCAACAAAATTATCGGCGAGCTTGAAGCCGGCCGCGTCCCGTGGGTACAGCCTTGGGGTTCGGCGGCGGCGGCGGCGTCATTGGCCATGCCGAAAAGCGCCGCCACTGGCCGTCAATACAGCGGCATCAACGTCCTAATCCTTTGGGGGGCTGCCACCGAACACGCATTCACCAGTCAGAGCTGGCTCACCTTCCGTCAGGCGCTCTCGCTCGGCGGTCACGTCCGCAAGGGCGAGCGCGGCACGAGCGTCGTCTATGCCGACCGCTTTGTGCCGGCCGACGAAAAGCGGCGCGCCAGCGAAACAGGTGACGAAGCGCAGGCCATCCCGTTCCTCAAGCGGTTCACGGTCTTCAATATCGATCAGTGCGAGGGCTTGCCTTCGGAGATCGCAACGACGCCACCTCCGCCGCCTGGCCTGATCGAGCCAAAGATTGAATACCTGATCAAGGCGACCGGGATCGACTTCCGCATTGGCGGCAACCGCGCCTTCTACATGCCGGCAGAAGATTATGTGCAGGTACCGCCACCACAAGCCTATTTCGAGCCGATCAACTGGCATCGGACGGCCTTTCACGAGCTGGCGCATGCTAGCGGCCATACATCGCGTCTGAATCGCGATTTGTCGGGAAGCTACGGAAGCAAGAAGTATGCCTTTGAGGAATTGATCGCGGAGATATCATCCGCTTTCGGATGCGCCTCGCTCGGCATCGTGCCGACGGTGCGGCACGCCGATTATATCGGCTCCTGGCTTGAGGTGCTGCGAGAGGACAATCGTGCTATTGTGCGAGCTGCCTCGCAAGCCAGCAAGGTTGCGGATTATCTCCTTGGGTTCTTGCCGGAGGAGGTTGGCGACATGACGACGGAGAGAGCGGAACAGGAGGCAGCGTGAGGGTCTCCTCGGCCACCGCTGGTAAGCGAGTGAGAGGGCAGGGTCGTTTTCGCGACGGGTTGAAGGTCGAGAGAGGCTCGCGGCTGCCCGTCGTGGAGACTCGACATGACAAAGGCTGTCCAGAAGATCACCCTGTCGCCCTCACGCGACATTCCCTTCAATAAGCTGGTGCTGAGCCAATCCAATGTTCGCCATGTGAAGGCGGGCATTTCGATCGAGCAACTCGCCGAAAGCATCGCGGCGCGCACACTCCTGCAGAGCCTCAACGTCCGTGCCGTCGGTGATGCCGAAGGAAACGAGACGGGCATGTTTGAAGTGCCTGCAGGCGGCAGGCGCTATCGCGCCCTCGAACTGCTTGTGAAACAAAAGCGCATGGCGGAGACGCAAGCGGTTCCGTGCGTTGTTCGGGACCAGGGTATCGCGGAAGATAACTCGCTTGCGGAGAACGACGAGCGAGTCGGCCTCCGCCCCCTCGATCCGTTCCGCGCGTTCCAGCGCCTCCAGCAAGGTGGCATGAGCGAGGAAGACATCGCTGCGCGGCATTTTGTGACGCCGGCCGTCGTGAAGCAGCGGCTTCGACTGGGCTCGGTTTCGAGCAAGCTGCACGAGATCCATGCCCAGGACGGTATGACCCTCGAGCAACTGATGGCGTTCTCGGTGACAGCCGATCATGTTCGCCAGGAGCAAGTCTGGGAGCAGGTCAGTCGTTCAGGTTACGACGAGCCATATCAGATCCGGCGCCTGCTGACGGTCCGTGCGTCCGATCGCCGCGCTCGGTTCGTGGGCCTCGAGGCTTACGAACAGGCAGGCGGGGGCGTTTTGCGTGATCTGTTCGAGCATGACGATGGCGGATATTTGCAGGACCTTGCCTTGTTGGACTGTCTTGTTACCGACAAGCTGAAGCTCGAGGCGGAAAGCATCGCGACCGAGGGTTGGAAGTGGATCTCAGTGGCGGTCGAGTTCCCCTACGGCCATACCAACGGCCTCCGCGAACTCGAGGGCAAACCTGTGGATCTCACCCCGGAGGAGCAGGCCACCATCGACGCACTCAACGGCGAGCATACTAAGCTTGAAGCGGATTATCAGGATCCCGACGAACTGCCCGATGAGGTCGACCAGCGGCTAGGCAAGATCGAAGCGGCACTGCTCGCATTCGAACACCGATCGATGATCTACGAGCCGGCCGAGATCGTCCGCGCTGGCGTCTTCGTCAGCATCGATTCCGAAGGGCGCCTGTCGGTGGATCGGGGCTATGTTCGGTCGGAGGACGAGATGTCCGCGATCCATTCTGACGTCAGGCAGGGCACCGATGCGCAGCCGATCGAGGGGAAGAGGCAGGTAGCTCCATTCAGCGCACGGTCATCGCGGTCGCAAGTAGCGCTGCTGACGCTGCAGAAGATGATGAGGACGCGGCCAAACCCTTGCCGGATCGGCTGATCACCGAGTTGACCGCACATCGTACACTGGCATTGCGCAATGCGCTGGCGGAAAATCCGGCGATCGCGTTCCAGGCGGTGCTGCACAATTTCGTGCTGACTGCGTTCTACCGGTTCTCGTCGACGGGGAGTCCCCTTGAGATCGGACTTCGCACGCCGACCTTTCCCGCTCAAGCCCCCGCCCTGAGGGAGAGCGCGTCCGCGAAGACCGTCGAGGCGCCGCATGAGTCCTGGAAAGCACGGTTGCCGAAAGGCGAGAAGGACCTGCGGGATGCGCTCACAGCTCTCGACGGTGCCGCTCAGGCGTCCCTGTTCGCTCACCGTGGGTCATTTGCGGTCAACGCTCTCTACGAGCCAGCCAACCGCTACGATCAGGGCCGTGTCTCCGCCCATAGTGTTCGCGCGCGTCTCGACCAGGCCAATGTGCTGGCGCGCGCGGTCGGGCTGGACACGGTGCAGGCCGGCTGGCGACCCAGCGTCGACAACTATCTTGGCGGAGTCATCAAGCCTCGCATTCTGGAAGCCGTGCGAGAAGCAAGGGGAGATCTTCCGCGCAGCTGATCGACCACTTGAAGAAGGCCGACATGGCCAAAGAGGCCGAACGTCTTCTCGATGGTTCGGGCTGGTTGCCGGAACCGCTGCGTCTCGTCGATCCCCATGCGGCGTCAGTGGAGCCGGAGGTGGAAGCAGGCCCGCTACCCGAATTTCTCGCCGACGATGAGGATCGGGAGAACGCCGGCGACGATGACCCGCACAGCTCGACGCGACTGAGTGACACAGAGCGGGATGGCTCGGGCCATCCTGCAGCTGCCTGGGGACCGGTGTGTAACGCCGGTCCCCATTTTATGGGCGAGCGCTGAGAGGGAGAGCAGGGCCGGGAAGGTTTGAATTGCCGTGGTCTTAAGGGGAGCGCCGCGCGGTTCGACCTGTTCCTGCTCTCCCGAGAAATCCTGCCATGACCGAATTTCTTGCGGGCGGCGCTGCCGCCGCGCCGCTCTCGATGCGTGCCGCTGCTACTGTCACCTCTGCCGCCCTCAAGGCCGCCCGGCAGATCTTGACTGATCTCGAACGCGGCCGTCGCATCGATGCGGCTGTCCTGCGTAGTGCCATGGAAGCTGCCTTCGGCGCCTCGGACAGGGCGGCCGCAGGGAACTGGAAGACCGCCTATGACGTCTGCGAGGCGGCAACCGTTCTCTTCCTGCGCAAGTTCGGTCCGGCCATGCGCGCCAAGGCTGGCTCGACGGCTGCCATGCTGCCAATGCTCGCGAGAATCGCGGGCTGTCTGCCGACCCATACGCGGCGCTCCGAGAACAGTCAGGCGCTCCAGCAATTTTCGACGCCGATCCCGCTTGGGCTGGCCGCATGCACCGCAGCCGGCATTACGCCTGCCGACCACGTTCTGGAGCCATCCGCTGGGACCGGCTTGCTCGCCATCCTGGCCGAGCTTGCCGGCGGCTCGCTGATGTTGAACGAGTTGGCTGAAGGCCGCGCGGCGCTGCTAGATCATTTGTTTGCCAAGGTTGAGGTCACGCGATTCGACGCCGCGCAGATCGACGATCATCTCGAAGCGAGCGTTGTGCCGAGCGTCGTTCTGAAGAACCCGCCGTTCTCCGCGGTGGCCAATGCCGATCGCCGAATGGCGGCCGCCGCTTTCCGGCACATCGCTTCGGCGCTCGCGCGTCTTTGCGATGGTGGGCGCCTCGTCGCCATCGCCGGCGCAGGCCTTGCGCCGGATAACCCGGCGTGGACCGGTGCCTTTCTTCGGCTCCAGGAGCGGGGACGGGTCGTGTTTTTTGCCACGATCGACGGCGCCCTCTACGCCAAGCACGGGACTCACACGGACACGAGGCTGCTCGTTATCGACAAGTGGCCGGCTGCCGATCCAAAGGTTTTTCCCGCCTCGCAGGGCATGTCCGGCGATGTCGCCACCTTGCTCAACTGGGTGACCCAGAACGTGCCACCAAGGCTACCTGTCGCCGCGCCGGTCATGGGCGATATTGTTAGGCCTCCTGCAACGCCCCGATCGGCCGGCGCCATTGCACCAAGCCACTCGCCCAGTTCGAGGAGCGCGCCCGAAGGTGTTGAACTCGCGTACGAGACCGTCGATTGGTCGCCGCCGGAAGGCGTCCGTCTCACCGATGCGCTCTATGAGGAGTACGGATTGCAGTCGATCCGTATTCCCGGATCGTGCGCACATCCGACCAAGCGCGTGCAGTCCGCTGCGATGGCGTCGGTTGCGCCACCGAAGCCGTCTTACCGTCCGCACCTGCCTCCGAGGCTGCTGGCAGATGGAGTTCTGTCGGACGCCCAGATCGAGAGCGTCATTTATGCGGCCGAGGCGCATTCCGAATTCCTGGCGGGCTCCTGGGCCGTCGATGCGACCTCTGACGTTGTGGCTGCCGCGAGCGACGACGCAGAGAATGCCGTCCGCTTTCGTCGCGGCTGGTTCTTGGGCGATGGCACCGGTGCGGGTAAGGGACGGCAGGTCGCAGGGATCCTGCTCGACAATTGGCTCAAGGGCCGCCGCCGTGCGGTCTGGATCAGCAAATCCGACAAGCTAATCGAAGATGCCCAGCGCGACTGGTCCGCGCTCGGCATGGGGCGGCTGCTTGTCACGCTCCTGTCCCGGTTTCGCCAGGGTACCGCGATCCGGCTTTCGGAAGGCATCCTTTTTGCCACCTATGCCACGCTACGCACCGACGAACGTGGCGAGAAGCTTTCGCGCGTCAGGCAGATCGTTGAATGGTTGGGCTCCGACTTCGACGGAGTGATCGTCTTCGATGAGAGCCTCGCCATGCAGAATGCGGTCGGGGGCAAAGGCGAGCGCGGCGACCAAGCGGCCTCTCAGCAGGGGCGCGCAGGCCTGAGGCTCCCGCACGCCTTGCCCAATGCTCGCGTGGTTTACGTGTCGGCGACGGGCGCAACCACGGTCCACAACCTAGCTTATGCCCAACGCCTCGGTCTTTGGGGCGGCGCCGACTTCCCATTCGCCACACGTGCCGAGTTCGTCGAGGCGATCGAGCAGGGTGGGGTCGCGGCGATGGAGGTGCTGGCGCGCGATCTCAAAGCGCTCGGTCTCTACGCCGCGCGCTCATTGTCCTACGAGGGTGTCGAGTACGAACTCGTTGAACACCAGCTTACGCCGGAGCAGGTTCGTATCTACGACGCCTATGCCGATGCGTTCAGCATCATTCATAACAACCTTGACGCGGCGATGCGGGCCGCCAACATCACCGGCGAAACCGGAACGCTGAACGGGCAGGCCAAATCCGCGGCCCGATCCGCCTTCGAGAGCGCCAAACAGCGCTTCTTCGGTCATCTGCTGAGCTCGATGAAGACGCCGTCGCTCATCCGATCGATCGACCGCGATCTCGACCCCGGCCATGCCGCTGTCCTCCAGACTGTCTCAACGGGCGAAGCGCTGATGGAGCGTAGGCTCGCCGAGATCCCGACCGAAGACTGGGGCGACGTCCAGGTCGACATTCCCCCGCGCGAGTATGTGCTCGACTATCTCGCCCATTCCTTCCCGGTCCAGCTCTACGAACCTTTTACAGACTTGGAGGGCAACCTCTGCTCTCGGCCTGTCTATCGCGATGGCCAGCCGGTGGAGAGCTGGGAGGCCGTCGCACGACGCGGCCGCCTCATCGAGAAACTCGCTTCGCTGCCTCCGGTACCCGGCGCGCTGGATCAAATCCTGCAACGGTTCGGCACCGACATGGTCGCCGAAGTGACCGGCCGCTCGCGCCGCGTCGTCCGCAGGGGCGACCGGTTGGTGGTGGAAAATCGCGCCGGTTCGGCCAATCTCGCCGAGACCTCGGCCTTCATGGACGACGTCAAGCGCATCCTCCTGTTCTCCGACGCGGGCGGCACCGGGAGGAGCTACCATGCCGAGCTGTCGGCGCGGAATCGCCGCTTGCGGGTCCACTATCTGCTCGAGCCCGGCTGGAAGGCGGATGCCGCTATCCAGGGGCTCGGCCGGACCAACCGTACCAATCAGGCGCAGCCGCCGCTGTTCCGGCCTATTGCGACCGACGTAAAGGCGGAGAAGCGCTTCCTCAGTACCATCGCACGCCGGCTCGACACATTGGGAGCGATTACGCGCGGCCAACGCCAGACCGGAGGGCAGGGGCTGTTCCGGCCTGAGGACAATCTCGAAAGCCAGTACGGGCGCGATGCGTTGCGTCAACTCTACACGCTGCTCGCGCGAGGCAAGGTCGATGGCTTCTCGCTCGAGAAGTTTGAGCATGCGACCGGCCTGAAATTGACGGATGCCAATGGGCTCAGGGATGACCTGCTGCCGATCACGACCTTCCTGAACAGGTTATTGGCGCTCACTATCGATCTGCAGAATGTCCTGTTCATCGCCTTCGAGCAGCTCTTGACCGCCCGCATAGAGGGCGCTGTTGCGTCGGGCACCTATGACCTCGGGTTGGAAACGCTCCGCGCCGAAAGCTTTGTCGTCAGCGGCCGGAGGACGATCTACGTCCATCCGCGCACAGGCGCGGAGACGCGGCTGCTCACCATCGTCCAGCGCCAGCGTAACCATCCTGTTGGTTTGGATGACGCCCTTGCTCGTCTTTCCAATTTTGCTGTCCTGCTGATCAACGAGCTCTCGGAACGGGCCGCCGTGCAGGTTCCGGCCTCGAGCATCATGCTCGACGACGGCGAGATTGAGCGCCGCGTTCGCCTGATCCGGCCTATGGAGCAGCACCAGGTCCCCTTGAACATTATGGCGGAGAGCCATTGGGTTGAAGCGGATCGCGAACGTTTTGCCGCGGCCTGGCTGGCGGAGCTCGCCGAGGTGCCTGAGTTCACGGAAAGCACGATCGACGTCGTTGCTGGCTTGCTGCTACCAATCTGGAAGCGATTGCGGAACGAATCGACCCGTGTCTATCGGCTCCAGACTGATGCGGGCGAACGCATCATCGGCCGCAAGGTCTCTGCCGCGTGGGTCGCAAACGTCATCTCGGCGGACGCGCCCACTCTGACCCCGGACGCAGCCTTTGCCGCGGTAACGAAGGGACGCACCGTTCTCGACCTCGCGGAGAGGCTCCAGCTTCGCCGCGTCCGGGTGATGGGCGCATGGCGCATCGAGTTGCCGGGATTCAATGACACGATGCGCGATCGCCTCCGCGCCTACGGCCTCTTTGGAGAGATCATCTCCTGGAAGCTGCGGATGTTCGTGCCCACGGACGCAAGCGGCGTCGGGATCCTGACAAAGGTGCTCGACACCTATCCGGTGGCGCGCGTCAGTGAGCGGGAGGCCGCGTGATGTCTGCCGCGCCTTGCGAACTGGCACGCCGCCTTGCGCGTGAGGCTGAGGCCGTGTGCCGATACTATCTCTCCAATGGCAAGCGGGCGGGGCGGTACTGGGTGGTGGGCGATGTCCGCAACACGCCGGGGCGCTCGATGTTCGTGCGGTTGCAGGAATCGCCGAAGGGCCCCGCCGGCAAGTGGACTGAATATGTTGTGCCGAGAGTTATGTTGTGCGGGTGCGATTGGGCGCTGTCTCGCAGGCGATTGACGGCTTCTACGCAACATAATGTCAGCGCGCGGGAGGTTGCCTGATGCCCCGCGACGCTTTCGAACTGGCGTGCCGCCTCGCCCGTGATGCCGAGGCGGTCTGCCGCCATTACCTGTCCAACGGGCGGCGCCAAGGTCGATACTGGACGGTGGGCGACGTTCGCAATACGCCCGGACGGTCGATGTTCGTGCGGCTCAGCGGACCGGAATCCGGTCCCGGCGCCGCCGGGCATTGGACCGATGCCGCCTCGGCTGAACATGGTGATCTCCTCGACGTGATCCGCGAGAGCTGCGGCCTCGTTAACTTTCGCGATGTCGCCGAGGAAGCACGACGCTTTCTGAGTCTGCCGCGCGCCGAACCGCGCCGCAGCCCAACGCCCGTTCGCACACCCGTCCCCGCCGGATCGCCGGAAGCGGCGCAGCGGCTGTTCGCCATGTCGCAGCCGATCCCAGACACGCTCGCGGCAGCGTACTTACGCAATCGCGGCATCAAGGCTGTCCACGATGCGGGCGCGCTGCGGTTTCATCCGCGCTGCTACTATCGCCCGGACGACAGTTCGCCGACTGAGACATGGCCGGCGATGATCGCCGCCGTCACCGACCTCGATGGCAAACTTACCGGTGCACACCGAACGTGGCTTGACCCGGACGGCTTCAGCGAGGCCACACTCGGCAAGGCGCCAATCGACACGCCACGGCGGGCCATGGGCGGCCTCCTCGGCCATGCCGTCCGCTTTGGCGCGGCCGACGACGTCCTCGCTGTCGGTGAAGGCATCGAGACGATGCTATCACTGCGCTGTGTTCTGCCTGCTATGCCGATGGCTGCCGCACTCTCGGCCAATCACCTTGGCGCCCTTCTGCTCCCGCTGACACTGCGTCGGCTCTACATCGCCCGCGACGCCGACGCCGCGGGTGACGCGGCGCTGACTGCATTGACCGAACGCGCCGATGCTGCGGGCATCGAGGCGCTTGCCCTGTCTCCGCGGATGGGCGACTTCAACGAGGAGCTGCGCGCGTTCGGCGTCGGCGCGCTGCGGGCGGCACTGCGCATCCAGCTCGCGCCGCAGGATGGCGTTCGGTTTATGCGCCAGGGAACGGCCAGGACGGGGTGACAGATGGTCTGTCTAAGCCGTCGGCAATTGAGCCGATGATCTCGTATTGTCGCATATATCGACATTGGAAGCCAGCTCACAGCCGGCTTTGCCCGCCTCTGCCGACCTGGAACTGACGAACAGCGCCGGACGCTCAATTTTGCGCGCTCATCTTGCGTGCATGTTTGTTGAATGCCTCCGTGTAACATTGTTGCGGGTCGACATTTCACCCGGGCGCGTGGTACTCGATGAGATAGTGATGGTCCGGAATCGACGAGTGACCCTTTCTGCCGCCGGATTTTGCCGAGTGTTGCCGCGCTCCTTGCGCGGCGCGATGGCCATGTTTGTGATGGCGATGTACCTGGTCGCCGGTTTGCTGCACGGCGTGTGCGACCTCGATGTCACGAATTCGTCGTCCAAGATCGTCCTCTCGCTCGCCGAGAAGGCTGCCGGTCATTCCGACAAGGGCTCCTTGGCGGACCATCATTGTCACGGCTGCTTCTCGGTCTCCGTACCAGCCCCGGTAGTTGAAGCGGTAGCCTTGATGCCCACCGTCAAGGTGGTACCCACGCTGCAGGTCGAGAGACGTGGGTTGCCGCCCGGAATCGATCCGCCGCCCCCGAAGTTTCTGATCTGAGACTGACCGCCGGGCGCGTCGCGCCCTGATTCCGTCTATCGTCAGGTTTTCATCATGTTCTCAAAGTGCGTCACGCGTCTCGCGTGCGCGACGGCATTGCTGCTCAGCCCTTGGCTGACGGCGGCGTCGCAATCGCAGAGCCTCAACATGGGGGCGGCGCTGCAGCGTGCGCTGGCGACCAGCCCGCGCCTGACCGCCGCCGAGCGCGACGTCGGGATAGCCACCGGTCAGCGCATCCAGGCGGGCGCGCTGCTCAATCCGGAACTGTCCTATGAGCAGGACAATTCGTTCGGATCGGGCATCTATCGCGGTACGAAGTCGGCCGAGACGACGCTGCAGATCAGCCAGCTTTTCGAGCTGTTCGGCAAGCGCGAGGCACGGATTTCCGCCGGCCAGGCGGGCGTCGACGGAGCGGCGATCGAGCGCAAAGCGGTACGCCTGCAGATCCTGTCGGAGACGGCGATCGCTTTCCTGAACGTGCTCGGACTGCAGCGGCGGATCCAAATTCTGGAAGAACAGGTCGCCGCTCTCGAGCGTCTGACCCCGTTGCTGCAGCGCCGGGTGGATGCGGGCGCATCGTCGCCTGCCGAGACGGGCCGAGCTGAAGTCGCCGCCGCTTTGGTGAAGGCCGACCGCGAGCGCACCAAGGCCAGTCTGTCGAGCGCCCGCCGCGAACTGGCGGTGCTCATGGGCGACACGTCGCCGAGATTCGCCAGCGTCTCCGGACGGCTGGATGCCACCACTCGGGCGCCGTCGTTCGAGGCGGTGATCGCCGCCATCGACGCCAACCCGCAACTGGTCAGGTGGAACGCGATCTACGCCCAGCGCAATGCCGAACTCCTGTTGGCGCGGCTGAAACCCTACCCCGACGTTCGTCTCGCTGCTGGATGGCGTCACTTCAACGAGACCAACGACGACGCCGTGCGGCTCACCCTGTCTGTGCCGATCCCCGTGTTCAACCAGAACCAGGGCAACACACTCTCCGCTCAGGAAAGCCTCGCCAAGACCCGGGCGGAGCGAGAGGCGAGCCGCAACACGCTGATCGTCCTCGCAGGCCGGGCCTACGACACGGTCCAGGGCTCGCTGAAGGAGCTCTCGATCTTGCGCGAATCCGGCATCCCGAAGGCGCAGGCCGCCGCGAACGAGATCGAACAGGGCTACGGCGCCGGCCGCTTCACCTTGCTCGAAGTTCTCGATGCGCAGGCCAACGTCACTCAGGCGCGTCTGCGCGAGCAGGAGGCGCTGCAGAACTATCACGTCGCCGTTGCCACGATCGAAGGACTCGTCGGCAATCCCTTCGCTCTGGCGCGGGAGAGCGCACGATGAGAACTTCAAGCACAATCGTCCTCGCATTGGTCGCGGCCGCCGCAGGCGCCTTCGGGTATCGCTGGCTGGCGCCCAAGGAGGCGCCCGCTGCGACCGAGCAGACGGCGAAGCAGGAAGGCTACGGGGCCAAGGAGGAGAAGGCCGGCAACGAGCACGTCGAGAAGGACGAGCACGGGGCCGACCGCATCGCGATCAGCGACGTCAAGCTTGCGGCCGCCGGGGCCACCTTTGCCGAAGCCGGCCCCGCTACTCTGACCGAGACCCTGTCATTCAACGGCGTGCTGCGCGCCAACCAGGAGACGGTTGTCCAAGTCACCCCGCGCTTCCCCGGCATCGCACGCGCGATCAAGAGACGGATCGGCGACGTGGTCGGCAAGGAAGAGCTGCTGGCATCCATCGAGAGTAACCAGAGCCTCACCGTGTACGACCTCAAGTCGCCGATCGGCGGCACGGTGATCGATCGGCAGATCTCGTTGGGCGAATACGTCTCCGAGCAGAAGCCGGCGTTCGTCGTCGCCGACCTATCGACGATCTGGGTCGACCTATCGATCTACCGTCAGGATCTCAGGCGCGTCCGGATCGGGGATGAGGTGCTGATCGATCCGGACGATGGCGCCGGCGACATCAAGGGCTCGATCTCTTACCTCGCGCCGGTCGGCGCGAGTGAGACCCAGACGGCGATTGCCAGGGTGGTTCTGCCGAACCCGAACGGAAGGCTGCGGCCCGGACTCTTCGTGAGCGCCCGTTTGGTACTCGCCGAGCGGAAGGTGCCGGTCGCCGTGCACGCAGGCGCGATCCAGACCTTCGAAAACAAGACGGTCGTGTTCGTGCGCGAACGCGACGACAAGCTCGAAGCACGCCCCGTCGAGCTCGGGGACTCGGACCAGAAATTCGTGGAGATCCGGGCCGGCATGTCGTCGGGAGAGAAGTATGTGGCCGAGAACTCGTTTGTCGTGAAGGCGGAGATGGGCAAGGGGGAGGCCGAGCATGATTGAGCGCATTATCGGATTCTCCATCCGCCAGCGCTGGCTTGTGGTCCTGATCGTACTCGGGCTTGTGGCCTTCGGCGGCTGGAACTTCACGCGGCTTCCTATCGATGCCGTGCCGGACATCACCAACGTCCAGGTGCAGATCAATACGCGGGCGCCCGGCTATTCGCCGCTGGAAACCGAGCAGCGCATCACGTTCCCGGTCGAGACGGCGATGGGAGGGCTGCCCAAGCTCGAATACACCCGCTCCCTGTCGCGCTACGGTTTGAGCCAAGTGACGGTCGTCTTCCAGGACGGGACCGATATCTACTTCGCGCGCCAGCTCGTCAACGAGCGGATCCAGCAGGTCAAGGATCAGCTACCGGCCGGCGTCGAGGTCGCCATGGGGCCGATCGCCACCGGGCTTGGTGAAATCTTCCTCTACACGGTCGAGGCCAAGCAGGGCGCCAAGGCGCCCGGCGGCAAGGAGTTTACGCCGAGCGATCTGCGGACGATCCAGGACTGGATCATCAAGCCGCAGCTCCGCAACGTTCCGGGCGTGATCGAGGTCAACACGATCGGAGGGTTCGAGCGTCAATTCCACGTGCTGCCCGATCCCGGCAAGCTGATGGCCTACAAGCTCGGCTTCCGTGACGTGATGGCGGCGCTTGCCGCCAACAACGCCAATGTCGGCGCCGGCTACATCGAAAGGAACGGCGAACAGTATCTGGTGCGGACCCCGGGCCAGGTCGCCAACATCGCCGAAATCGAGGACATCGTCATCGGCTCGCGGGGCGGCGTACCGGTCCGGGTCAGGGATGTGGCCCAGGTCACCGAAGGCAAGGACCTTCGCACGGGCGCCGCTACCCTGGACGGAAAGGAGACGGTTCTCGGGACCGCGATGCTGCTGATCGGCGAGAACAGCCGCGCGGTTGCCCAGCGGGTTGCGGCCAAACTAAACGACATCGCCAAGTCGCTTCCGGACGGCGTCGTTGCCCGCACCGTCTACGACCGGACCCATCTCGTCGAGGCGACGGTCAAGACGGTCGAGAAGAACCTGGTCGAGGGCGCGATCCTCGTCATCGTGGTGCTGTTCCTGATCCTCGGCAACTTCCGCGCGGCTCTGGTGACCGCCTGCGTCATCCCGCTGTCGATGGCGATGACCGTCGCCGGCATGGTCGAGACGAAGGTCAGCGCCAATCTGATGAGCTTAGGGGCCATCGATTTCGGCATCATCGTGGATGGCGCCGTCATCATCGTTGAGAATTGCCTCCGGTTACTTGCGGAAGCGCAGCATGAGAAAGGCCGGCGGCTGAACCTGAAGGAGCGGCTGGATGCGATCCGCAGCGGCTCGGCTGAAGTCATCAAACCCAGCCTGTTCGGAACCCTGATCATCGCCGTCGTGTACCTGCCGGTCCTGACGCTCACGGGCGTGGCAGGCAAGATGTTCACGCCGATGGCCCTGACCGTCCTGATGGCGCTCGCCGCCGCCGCCCTGTTCTCGATCACTTTTGTGCCCGCCGCCGTCGCCGTCGTGGTCACCGGCAAGGTGTCGGAGAAGGAGAACCTCTTCATGCGCGCCGCCAAGCACGTCTACCTGCCGCTTCTGGAACGGGCGATAGCCTTCCGGCGCGTCGTGGCGTTCGCGGCTGTTGTGATCGTGGGGGCGAGCGTGTTCGCGGCGACCCGCATGGGCGGCGAGTTCATCCCGAGCCTCGATGAGGGCGACGTCGCTCTGGCCGCGATCCGAATCCCCGGAACGAGCCTGACGCAGGCGCTCGACCTGCAGGTGGCATTGGAAAAGCGAATCCAGCAACTGCCCGAGGTGAAGGAGTTCTTTGCGCGTACGGGCACGGCCGAAGTCGCGACCGATCCGATGCCTCCGTCGATTTCGGACGGCTACGTCATGCTCAAGCCGCGCAGCGAGTGGCCCGACCCGGAGAAGCCGAAGGCGGAACTGATCGAGGCGATCGAGAAGGCGGCCAACGACATCCCGGGCAGCAACTATGAGGTTTCGCAGCCGATCCAGTTGCGCGTGAACGAGCTGGTCTCGGGTGTCCGCAGCGACGTCGGCGTCAAGATATTCGGCGACGATCTCGACGTGCTGCAGGGAGCCGCCAAGCAGGTTCAGGCGGTGATCCAGGGCATCCGCGGCGCCACCGACGTGAAGACCGAGCAGGTTGCCGGGCTGCCGATCCTCACCGTCAAGCTCGACCGGCGGGCCCTCTCTCGCTATGGCCTCAGCGTCGGGGATGTCCAGAACATCGTCGAAATCGCCGTCGGAGGAAAGAGCGTCGGCAAGCTGTTCGAGGGCGACCGACGGTTCGACATCGTCGTGCGACTTCCGGAGCGCCTGCGCGGCAACATCGAGGCCATCCGAGCCATCCCGATACCCTTGCCAGCCGAGGAGCCCGGTTCGGCGACGATCACGAAGACGGCCTGGTCTGGGGCGCTCGGAGCGCAGCCGCGCTACGTTCCGCTGTCGTCGGTCGCGGTGGTCGAGTCCGCGCCGGGCCCGAACCAGATCAGCCGCGAAAACGGCAAGCGCCGCATCGTGGTGACTGCCAACGTACGCGAGCGGGACCTTGGTTCGTTCGTGTCCGAAGCGCAAGATGCGGTGGCGCAGAAGCTGAAGCTGCCGGCCGGCTACTGGATCGGCTGGGGCGGCCAGTTCGAGCAACTGGTCTCGGCCACCAAGCGGCTGACCATCGTCGTTCCGGTGGCGCTGCTGCTGGTGCTGTTGCTGCTTTTCATGAGCTTTGGATCGCTCGCCGACGCGCTTCTGGTGTTCAGCGGCGTGCCGCTGGCTCTGACGGGCGGCGTGCTGGCGCTCCTTCTGCGGGGCATCCCGTTGTCGATCAGCGCAGGCGTCGGCTTCATCGCGCTGTCTGGCGTCGCGGTGCTCAACGGCCTCGTCATCATCGCGTTCATCCAGCGGCTCAGGCACGAAGGGAAGTCCGTGATCGAGGCCGTCCGTGAGGGTGCGGTGACGCGGCTCCGTCCCGTGCTGATGACGGCGCTGGTGGCCTCGCTCGGCTTCGTGCCAATGGCGATCGCGACAGGCGCCGGCGCGGAGGTGCAGCGGCCGCTGGCGACCGTCGTCATCGGAGGCATCATCTCCTCGACGATCCTCACGCTTCTGGTGCTGCCGGCCCTCTACGTGCTCTTCCGGAAGGATTCCGGGCTGGCAGCGGTAACCGAGGAGTCGGCATGAAAGGAACTGCGGCAGACCACGCGGCTTGGCTAAGGACGGCACGATGATGGGTTCAAACGCAAGGACCACGCGCCTGCGGGTTCAGGGAATGGATTGCGCGAGCTGCGCGATCAAGATCGAGAAACGCGCTTAACCGGATGTCCGGGGTGCGATCCGTCGACGTGTCGGTCGCCCGCGGCACCGTCACCGTCAGCCATGACCAGACCGACGCGGTGGAGATGACCAGCAGGATCTCGGCTCTCGGATATACAGTTGCGGAAGGCGAGAAGACCGTGCCCTTATCGGTCAGCAAAAAGGTTCGGGACCGGGGCTCGGAGATCACGCCGGCAATTCTCACGAACATGATCACGGCGGCAGGACGACCGATCGACGATGGTGGCAGACCGGCAAGGCCAGGCTGACCATCGCATCCGGCGCGGCTCTGGCGGTCGCTTTCGCCGTGGGCAAGAGCATTCCCGCGATCGAGCGTTGGGCGTTCTTGCTGGCAATGATGGTGGGGCTCGTCCCGATCGCCAGACGCGCTCTTTCTGCCGCCATGGCAGGCACCCCGTTCTCGATCGAGACGCTGATGACGATCGCTGCAGTCGGCGCGGTCTTCATCGGCGCGACCGAAGAAGCGGCTACTGTCGTCCTGCTGTTCCTGATCGGCGAGCTGCTCGAGGGCGTCGCGGCCAGCCGAGCCCGCGCCAGCATCCAGGCTCTGACAAAGCTTGTGCCGAAGACCGCGCGGCTCGAGGAGGCCGAGGGCCGGGTGGGCGAGGTCGAAGCCGACACTTTGTCCGTCGGCGCGGTGATCCAGGTGCGTCCCGGCGACCGGATCGCTGCCGACGGCGTCATCGTCTCCGGAAAAAGCGCCATCGACGAGTCGCCCGTCACCGGCGAAAGCAACCCCGTCGGAAGGGGCGTGACGAGAACGTGTTCGCCGGAACCGTCAACGGGGACAGCCTCATCAAGGTCCGCGTGACCGCCGCCGCGGCGGACAACACGATCGCCCGAGTGGTGAAGCTGGTCGAAGAGGCTCAGGAATCCAAGGCCCCGACCGAGCGCTTCAACGCATCGTCGGTCGGCTACAACAGCAAGGCTTCGTGGTCGCGAAGGTCGGCGACGGCATCAACGACGCGCCGGCGCTCGCTGCGGCCGACGTGGGCATCGCCATGGGCGGCGGCACGGACGTCGCGCTGGAGACCGCCGACGCCGCCGTGCTGCACGGACGCGTCGCGGACGTCTCAGCCATAGTCGGCCTATCCAAGCGGACCATGGCGAACATCCGACAGAACATCACCGTCGCCCTGGGATTGAAGGCACTCTTCCTCGTCACCACGGTGCTGGGGATGACCGACCTCTGGCCGGCCATCCTCGCCGATACGGGCGCCCCGAGGGGCATGCGAAGGCCTGCGGAAATCCAGCCGCGGCGGCCCACTACTTTTCCGTGTCGATCGAGGCCTCCGGGCTGCGTTTTCGGGCGCAGCATTTCGAAGACTTCGCCTGCACAAGACGGTTTGCAGTTTGCCGCCCGAACGGTTGCCTCCACGAAGTCTTCGCGGACGACGGAAGACGCCAGCGTCTTGTCTTTAGTATCTTCGCGCGAGACATGAAGCTGACGAACGAGGGAGGAATCGTGGGCATCGAGGTCGTCGACGCCACCAGCAACCGAGCCTTCGTTTGGAACGGCCACCGCTTCGTGCCGTTGGGAAAGCCGAGAAAGGGCCAGTAGGCTGTCTCGCTCACTCGGTCCATCGAAAACAGACCGACTCTCACCATGCCCCGACGTGTGACCCAGCAATGTTGTTCCACCAACTCGTCAAAACTACGTGCACCTAGAGCAGGGTCATTTGCTGTGGATGGCGGGGATGTCTGTCGGTCGGCATAATCTCCCGACGAGAAGCTGTCGGCAAGATCGCGTTTCCATCGATATGGAGACACGATCATGCTTGAAGAAACCTTCTTTCCTCGAATCGCTGAGAAATATCGAGCAGCGCCACTTGTTGAGCAGCGGGAGCGATATCTCGTCTATCTAAGGGAGACAGGCGCCAAACGATCAACCTTGCGGAAATGCGCCAATGATCAATTGAGCTTTGTGCGCCTTCTGAGGTTGAAAGAAGGCAGCAGAGTGCGCCTTTCGCAGATCGAGGCCGTGACCGCGGTCTGGTCGCAGCCGAAGGCACGTAGGTGCGATCGGTCGGCATCACCCAAGGCGAGAACCGCTTTCTCAGGCGCGGAATACAATGGCTGCGCTTCTTGGGATGGCTCGATGAACCCGAACAAGAGCACCATGCGCATCACGGAGAGGTCGCGATCTTTGAGAAGTGGCTGCGCCAGGAGCGCGGCCTTTCCACGGCGACCATACAAGACTACTGCGGCGCCGCCGACCGCTTCTTCTTCTGGCTGGCAGGCAAAGGCACTCCGCTGGACGCTGTCCAGATAACCGACATCGACGATGCCGTTGCGGCAGAGCACAGGCGGGGGGCCTGGAGCCGCCGAACGATACACGATTACGCGCAGCGCCTGAGGCCATTCTTCCTGTTTGCCGAAGCGCGCGGCTGGTGCCGAGCCGGGTTGGCCGCGGGAATCATGGCGCCCCGGTTCATGGTGGACCAGATCGTGCCGAAGGGCACAAAGCGCGACGACGTCCTGCGTCTATTGGCTTCTGTTCAAGGGGATCGCCCGGTCGACAAGCGCCAGCGCGCGATCCTCATGCTGTTTGTCACTTACGGGCTGCGGGCCGGAGAAGTCGTCGGCTTGCGGCTCGACGATCTGGACTGGGAGAACGAGGTCATTCGCGTTCGTTGCCCGAAGCCAGGACGAACACATGTCTGGCCGCTCTCGCCAGACGTCGGCAATGCCATTCTGCGCTACATAAGGGAAGCCCGTCCGACCGGTCTCGGGCGTAGCCTCTTCGTCACATCGCACGCGCCCATCCGACCGGTTGGCAGAAAGACCCTCGGCAAGATCGTCCGCGATCGTCTCGCAGGCATTAGCGTTGTCTCCGGTCGACGAGGTACGCATGCCTTGCGGCACGCTGCAGCCCAGCATCTTCTGGATCAGGGCATGTCGATGAAGGTGATCGGAGACTTTCTCGGGCACCGCGATCCGTCCTCCACCACGATGTACGCCAAGGTCAATCTCGCGGCTCTTCGCGAGGTGGCGGCTTTCGATCTGGAAGGGCTGGCATGACGCTGCGCGAGATGATCGAACAATATATCCTTTGGCGGCGGGCCCATGGCGCCAAGTTCACGACCGGGGCGAACCTCCTGCGTCACTTCCTCGGATATGCCGATGGAGATGCCACCTGCGAGGCGGTGACAACGACCGAGGTTCTGGGCATTCTGTCGGGCAAAGGGCCTCTCTCTCGGCATCGCGAGAACAAGTATTATGTCCTTGCCGGCTTCTGGCGCTATGCGATCAGCCGTGGCTACGCGACGCGCTCGCCGTTGCCGGACAGCGAACCGAAATCGCCGCCCCGGACACGGCCGTATATCTACTCGCGTGACGAATTGCGGCGGCTCTTTGATCCTACGAACGTGGCGATCAGTCGGCCCGGTGCGGTTCAGCTCGACGCAGTGACATTCCGGACTCTGCTTCTCCTGTTATACGGAGCCGGGTTGCGCTTCAGCGAAGCGACAGGGCTCACACTGGCGGATGTCGATCTGGCGGAAGACGTTCTAACCATACGCGCCACGAAGTTCTACAAGAGCCGTCTGGTTCCGATCGGACCGCAGCTTGCAACGGCGCTGGCGAACTACATGCCCCTGCGGCGGCGCGGCGGGCTTGCGGAGGACGAGACTTCCTTCCTTGTGGCGAATCGGGACGGCACGCGGCTCGCCAGCAGCACGGTTCAGGCGTCATTCGACGCGCTGCGGCGTATCGCCAGGGTCCATGGCACGGCCGGCGGGCGACAGACCCCTCGCCTGCACGATCTCCGGCACAGCTTCGCGGTTCACAGCCTGACTGCCTGGTACCGTCAGGGGGCGGATGTGCAACAGTTGTTACCCGCACTCTCCACCTATCTCGGCCATTCGGATCTCGAGGGCACGAAGGTTTATCTGTCGATGACGCCGGAGCTTCTGCAGCAGGCATCGTTGCGCTTTGCGCACTATGCGGGAGGAGGCCGCGATAAGTGATCTCGTGACCCTTGGCCCATGGCTCCGGCGCTTCTTGTGCGAGCATATCGTCACCGAACGCAATTTGGCCCGGAATACCCGCAAGAGCTACCGCGACACCTTCAGCCTTCTTCTGCCATTCGCCAGCCGCAAATTGCGCAAGCCTGTGGATCGGCTGGCCGTACGCGATCTCACCTCCCACCATGTGCTGCAGTTCCTTACACATCTCGAGGAGGATCGCGGGTGCTCTGCCAGGACCCGCAATCAGAGGCTTGCGGCGATCCGGGCATTTGCTCGCTTCATCGGCAGCCGGGATCCAGCCCATGTCGAATGGTGCGGCCATATCCGGTCCATCGCATCGAAGAAATCCATACCGCCACCGGTCGGGTGGCTTATCAGGACGGAAATGGAGGCCATGCTCGCCGTGCCCGACCGCCAGACCAGGCGGGGCCGAAGCGAATACGCGCTTCTGCTCTTTCTCTACAACACGGGAGCGCCCGTCTCTGAGGCCACGCAACTGAAGGCGCGCGATCTGCATTCAATCGCCTGCGAGACAGCGCCCAATCGCACCCGCACAACATAACTCTCGGCACAACATATTCAGTCTTATGTGCAGTTGAACATAAGACTGACGCTGCGACCGGCGAGCATGGTGACCTCCTCGACATTATCCGCGAATGCCGGGGGTTGCGCGATTTCAGCGAGGCCGCCGAGGAGGCGCGACGGTTTCTGAAGCTTCCTCGTCCTGAGCCGCAGCCGGCCTCGAAACCCTTTCGTTCGGTGGCGCCGGCCGGATCGCAGGAAGCCGCGCGCCGGCTCTTTGCGATATCCAGCCCGATCGAGCGGACGGTAGCCGAAACGTATTTGCAGCGCCGCGGCATAACCCGCATCCACCATGGTGGCAGCCTGCGCTTCCACCCTCGTTGCTATTATCGGCCGGATGAGCATTTGGCGGCCGAAACCTGGCCGGCGATGATCGCCCGCGTTACGGACCTTGAGGGGCGGATCACCGGAGCGCACCGAACCTGGCTCGATCCAGACGGCTTTGATCGCACTCGTCTCGGCAAGGCTCCCGTCGACACGCCACGACGGGCAATGGGCGACCTCCTTGGCAACGCTGTTCGGTTCGGCGTGGTGGACGACGTGCTCGCCGCCGGGGAGGGGATCGAGACCATGCTGTCGCAGCGCTACGTGCTGCCTACATTGCCGATGGCAGCTGCGCTCTCGGCCAATCATCTCTCGGCCATGGTGCTACCAGCTGGCCTGCGTCGGCTGTATATCGTGCGCGATGCCGACGCCGCGGGAGATGCCGTGCAGGCGTCTCTCGCCCAGCGAGCAAAAGACGCCGGCATTGAAGCGATAGCGTTGTCCCCCCGGCTGGGCGATTTCAACGAAGACCTGCACATCTTCGGTCCCGAGACTCTCCGAGCAGACTTGCGGTTTCAACTCGTACCAGAGGACGTCGTCCGCTTCCTGCGTTTGTCGACAGTAGCGGCAGAATAGGTCGGCCGCTTCGATCGACGTTGATAGGTCGCTCATAACGAGGCCATTGCCGGAAGAGGACGCGACCCCGGCCTTCTAGAGGGCGATCGGACGGCGAGCGGACCGGGCCGGCAATGGCTGCGCCCGGCTATTTTCCGCCGCGCGCCGGCGATGAGCAGACAAAACAGCCATCAAACCGGGGCGCTTTGCATCGCGAAGCAAAATAGCCGGCCTCCGCCATCCTCCGCTGCCGCTTCGGCCCTTGCGGGTTCTGGCCCGTTCCGCCCGCCGTCTGAGTGATCGCCACGAAGGCCGCGATGGGCGCGGCCGATCCGGCAAAGGGTCCCTCCAATGACCGACCGTGACGACATCGAACCTCCGCACGCCTCTTCTCCAACTGACCACGTCCTCAACGAGCTACAGCTCTTCGGCTACCGTCCCTTCGACGACCAGCCCGATCCACGGCCACTTCCCGAGGCCAAGATCATCGCGGGTGCCGTCGCCGACATCTTCGACGCCCTGGTCGCGACGTTGAGCGATACCCGGCTCGAACCGGACATTGACGATCTGCTCTGGTCGACGGTCAACCTGTTCCATTGTGCCGTCGACCGCATCGAGCGCCACCTCGACGACAACGAACAGGCGCAGCAGAAGAGCCAGCGCGCGCAGAATGGCTCTGAGGTCCGATCGGTCGAACTCGAGCGCCTGACGGCCGAGGGCATCACGCTGATTGAGCGCCGCAACTGCCTGGAGCTCTTCCGCGACACGGCCATCGAGCGCTTCGAGACTCACACCGGATCGTCCTGGCGCCCTCGATCGGGATCGCTGGTCAATCACCGCACGCTGACCGCAGCAATGATCGACTCTCGCGACTTCATCGCAGCGAAGCGTCGCGCTGAAACCGAGGTTTTGTTGCCGGAAGGACCGAAGATCGCACTCACCGGCGGGCTCGACTTTAATGACTACCAGCTCATCTGGGACCGCCTCGACAGGGTCTATGCCAAGCATCCCGACATGGTCCTGCTCCATGGCGGCTCGCCGAAAGGTGCGGAACTTATCGCCTCCAAATGGGCGACTAATCGCAAGGTGCCTCAGATCGCATTCAAGCCTGACTGGACCAAGCACGCCAAGGCAGCCCCATTCAAACGCAATGACACCATGCTCGAACTCCTGCCGATTGGCGTCATGCACTTCCCGGGCACGGGCATCCAGGACAACCTCGCTGATAAGGCGAAGCGGCTCGGCATCCCTGTCTGGAGGTTCGGCGGCGCGTGAGCGCCGTCTTCTGCCTGCAAACCGAACTGGGGTTGCATGCGCCGCAACTCCGCCTCGTTTCGGTCTCATGTTCAGAGTTGCGCCGTGGTGGTGGTGGAAGGCGCGATTGGTACATCTATGCACATGGAGCCACCACCATGCTTGCCCTTGGGCTTGCCATCAACACACTCGGCATCGGCTTGTTCTGCTGGGCGATCTTTGCGCTCGCTGTGTATGCACTGTCGTTTTTCGTCGCTCTCAGTATCGGAATGACTACGTTTCGGAGCGGCGCCGGCCTCATTGGTGCGGTGCTTATCGCGACGGCCGGCGGTGCGCTGACGCTCGTCCTCGGCCAAGTCGCCGTCGCAATTACCCGGTCCTTGGCTTTGCGCATCGCGATCGCGACAGCATTTGCTATTCCCGCCGCCGTTGCCGGCTATCATGTGTGGTTCGCCCTGTCCCAGATTGGGGTGCCTTCGTTGGTTTGGCGTGAAGTCTTCGCTTGCCTGGGCGCGGTTTGCATTGGCGTCACGTCATGGACGCGCTTGATCGTTCCGGCGGAGACCCGCCCGTTCGAGCCGAGAAGGGGGGTGGAGAGTCCGTCCTAACCAGTTCTTACGGCCGGAAGCCTGAGAGATGACCATTTACCTCCTTCATCGTCGAACAGGTTCGCATAGATCGGCGCGCTGAACGGGGATGATCGAGCGCGGGAGAGGCAGTCCGCCTCGGAGCTCTCGATCAAACCGCCGGCATTTTTTGGTCTGGCCCACGCAGCCGCGGCGGAGCGGTGTTGCCCCGATCCACTCATGGGAGACGATACCGCCCTTTGCAGCAGTTTGTTTCTCTTTCTGCGCTGAAGCGTTCCGACCTCTTGTTCAGCAAAACCGATATCAGTCATGTCTTCTCCTGAGATTGCGGTTCAGCACGCGGACGCACGTGGCCTCTTGGATGGCTTGATCTGGCCGAAGACCGGCTTCGCCTCGATCGTCTGAGCCGCAACGCCGTTGATGCGACTTTCTTCCCCTGGGCTTCGCCCATTCCTCGCGAGTCAAGAAAGTCGCAACAACGGCGTCCTCCGCTGCGCTCCGGCCCGCGGGCGGGTGCGTCGCCGATCGTCTTCGGCCCTAGATCGCCATCGAGGCCGCGGTGGTCGCGGGCTCGAAACACAACAGGAGAAGTGACATGGCTAACATCGGTTCTTTCAAGAAGGTGGGCAACGATTTCCAGGGCGAGATTGTCACCCTGAGCCTGCAAGCCAAGGGCGTCCGCATCGTCGCCGAGACCAACCGGTCCAACGACAACGCCCCCAGCCACCGCATCTATGTGGGACGCGCGGAGATCGGCGCAGCCTGGTCGAAGCGTTCCGAGGAAGGTCGCGACTACCTCTCACTCAAGCTCGACGACCCCTCCTTCAACGCTCCGATCTATGCGAATCTCTTCGAGGACGAAAGCGGCGAAGGCTACACGCTCCTCTGGTCGCGGCCGCGTAAGAACGGTGAGTAAGCCTCAATCAAGCCCCGCCCGGTTCGCCGGGCGGGGCACTTCGCGCCCGGGCTGAGGTGCGGATTACGATTTGCTAAGCCGCGCAGCCCTTTTTAGCGGGTCTCCCGGCTCGCCCCTAATGCTTCAGCAATCTGCCCGGGCACGGTATCGCTTGCCGATGCGTCGCCGATGGCGCCGACATAACGGCGATTAGACCCGCACGCTCGGCCAGCTCCTCCTGCGTCATTTGATCGTGGCGGTTCCGACGCAGATTCACAGCCATGATCCCTTTGAGATCTACGGCGATATGGAAAACTGACCAGAACGATCGCTCTAGCAACGATCGTTTCTATTCGTGTCCGAACATGCCATCGGATGTGACGGCGCTACGAGCGCGACCGAGCTCGGCCATCGTGTCTACCGAAGGAATATCCAGGATTCCAACGGTCGTTCCGGTCAAAGTCGCAATGGGGCAGGTCGCCGTCTCAGCCAATGCTCGACCTTACAGCTGGCCAAATGCGCCGCCCTGTCGACGGCTGGCATGCCCTGCTTCGCATCGCTGCGGTAGATCACCGTGTTTGGTGCAAAGAGACGCCCGTGCTCGGCGGGTCATATGCGGCCGAGCTGCCGTTTCACGGCGATATAGAAGTGCGCGCCTATGCAGCCCGGCGGCTGTGGCGCTCAATGGACGCGCGCCAGGTCCTGCCTTTCATCAACTATCGAAACGACCGCTTGAGGGCTGCGATCCGTGCGCTCGAGGCGCACGGCGCGGGCGCAAGCTATCGCGTTATCCCCGAAGTACTATCCGGCAAGAACCGCGTCCCCGATCGCGCTTAGAAGACCCACCGATTTGCGTAATCGAACGATCCGCCTGGTGCAAGCCGGCCTCGCGTTGATGAGCGGTGGTTACCGCAAAAATTCTGCGGCCTGGCGCAGGGACGGGTAGCGTCGTTCCCAGGGTGCCGAAAACCGCTCCCTCCATATTCGGCATCCCTCTCCGAAGTCTTGCTCCTCCATGATGACCGCACACACGCCGGCCTAGCCAAGCGTAGTGGGTCGTCTTCTTGGAGTTCTCAAATGCCCGATCCGATGGCCGGTGTTCCCCCGCGATTCCTGCGTACACCTGAGGCCGCGCGCTATCTTGGCCTGTCCGGCCGCACGCTGGAGAAGCACCGCACGTACGGTACCGGACCAACATATCGGAAGATTGGCGGACGTGTCGTCTACGCCGTCGATGACCTGAAAGCGTGGGCCGACCGCGGCGCCAGGACGTCGACGTCCGATCCCGGCAAGGGGACCGTGCTGCCCGCCAAGAAACATCCGGCCCTGCGTCCCTATGCAGGTCAGGAACGTCGCTGATAGCCGCGTGAGAGCAGTGACTATGCGGCGCAAACTTCATTCCGAGCGCGACCAGCTTGAGCTCTTTCGGGCGCTACCCGGCGATCTTGCGCCCCGCGACGCGCAAGATCTGATGGCCTATCCGTTCTTCTCGCTCGCAAAAACGAAGCGGATCGTGCCGATCGATTTCCGCGCGGGTGCGACCTCAATTCGGGTCGAAGCTGTTCCGGAACACGGCATGGCGACCATTTGGGATGCAGACGTTCTGATCTGGGCTGCGTCCCAGATCGTCGAAGCGCGTGACGCCGGCCTGAGGACGTCACGCCTGATGGCTGCAACGCCTTACGAGATTCTAACGTTCGTCGGCCGCGGCACCAGCGCACGCGACTATGACCGCCTGAAGGCGGGCCTCGACAGACTTCAGTCAACGACGGTGATGACGTCGATCCGTCAGCCGACAGAACGGCGGCGGCATCGCTTCTCGTGGATCAACGAGTGGAAGGAGACAGCCGATGCAAATGGCCGCCCATCTGGGCTCGAGCTGATCCTGCCGGACTGGTTCTATGCAGGCGTTATCGATGACGCGCTCGTGCTGACGATTGACCGCGCCTATTTCGATCTGACGGGTGGGCTTGAGCGCTGGCTTTATCGTCTTGTGCGCAAGCACGGCGGCCGACAGGACAGCGGCTGGAGCTTTGATCTTCTGCACCTCCATGCCAAGTCCGGCATCCTCTCGCCGCTCAAGCACTTTGCTTACGACGTCCGTCAGATCGTCCAGCGCCAGACCTTGCCCGGCTATCAGCTCGTGCTTACGCGCGATCCTGATGGCATCGAGCGGCTGAACTTCGCGCCAACGCCTGTTGATCCCTTAACGGCACGCCTGCGCCGGCGCGGTCTCATTCCAAATTCGGAGGACAACCTGTGAATCAGCTCGTGCTATCGGTTACCGCAACTCTCGTGCTATCGAGGACACGATCCTCGTGCTATCGGGGACCGGAATCGAGCTTAACAGCTTGTTTCACCGTACTTTCCAGCCGCTCTAACTTTACTAACCAGAAATCCTTCGGATTTTTTCTAACGGACCAGGCAGCAAAGTGCATGGGAGGTGGCCGGCAAAGTCGGCCCGTCCGTCCTGCTGGCGTTCACAAGCCGTACACGCACTTCCCCGCCGCCAAAGCGGACGGCTCCCAGTTAGAGCGTGGGGGAGCCACGGCATGAGCGATCTCACGGAAGTAGAAGTGCTGTGGCTCGAAAAGCGTATCGAAAACCGCGTTCGTTTCGGGCGCGTTGTCGAGGAACGGAAGCTCGATCGCAATCGGCGTGTCCTGTCATTCGCGCCAGGCAGCATCTTTGCTTTCGTCCGTTGGATCTCAAATGACTTTGGCACGATCATTTCGCGGATCGATATCTTGCGCGCCGTCGCGCCGGGACAACGCTGCTCGACCGTCCCTTATGTGACACCCGGCGGAGAGATTTTGCTGCGTCTGTCCGGCTGGCCGAAAGTCGAGCGAGTACTGCAAATGGCCGACGCTGTTGAGGCACTCGGCATCGATCCAGCTGATGTCGCGCCTGATCATTGGCATCACGTTCATAATCGCCTGTTCGTCAACGAAAACCCGCGCCCGTATACGAAAGCGCGCCATCAGGCCTGGCTTCATCGCCAAAAAGTGATGCGATGACGGGCCGCCTAATGATGCTGGCATTGACGATTGGGATCGCTGCTGCGCTCAGCGCGACGACCGTCCTGGAGCCGCTTCCGCTTTACATCTGGAACGCATCCGCGAGCGTGCCGATCGGTCTCTATCGTCTCCGACCGGCGGACAAATTCCAAGTCACTGAATTGGTCGCCGTGCGGCCGCCGGAGCCGCTCGCGACTTTCCTTGACCTTAACGGCTATCTTCCCATCGGCGTCCCCATGCTGAAGCGCGTGCTCGCCCTTCCGGGGCAAAGTGTCTGCAGAACCGGCCTCACTATTTCGGTCGACGACCTGGCGGTGGGCGAGGCGATGGATCACGACAGACGAGGCAGGCCGCTGCCAAAATGGCAGGGCTGCCGCGTCGTAGGTGACGGCGAGCTGTTTCTGATGAACTGGCAGTCGGACAACTCTCTTGACGGCCGGTATTTTGGATTTCTTCCGGCATCTAGCGTGATCGGCCGCGCGATGCCGGTGTGGACGTGGGAGGAGTGATCATGCGTGTTCAACGTTTTCTCCTCGCCATTCCCTTGTTCGATCGGTCGCGGGATCATTCCTCCGCCGCGAGCGATTTCTGCAAGGCTGGCGCGAGCCCGACAGCGTGCTTGGGTCGGTTGGGCACGCGCGTTTGTGCTGTAGTGCTCCTTATGTTTCTTCTGACCACGTCCGACAGTGCTGCTTTGGCCCAGAGCGCATCAACTGGACGACGGGCGATCGGTCAGACAGTTAGATCGTTTGAGGGCTTCATCACTGAAGCCTCACAACGCTTTGCGATTGCGCCGAACTGGATCCGATCAGTCCAACGCATCGAGAGTGCTGGTGACGTGCACGCCAGATCGCCAAAGGGCGCAATGGGCCTGATGCAAATCATGCCGGCGACTTGGGCGGAACTTCGCGAGCGCTTCAATCTCGGGAACGATCCCTACGACCCGCACGACAACATTCTGGCCGGCACGGCGTACTTGCGCGAACTGCTCGACCGGTATGGCTCGCCTGGCGTGTTTGCCGCCTACAACGCGGGACCATCTCGCTATGAAGAGCATCTCGCAAGCGGTTTTTTGCCAGAGGAGACGCGAGCATACGTCGCAAAGCTTGCAAATCTGCTTGCCATCGAACTGCCGCCGAGGTGGACGTCCAGCCGACAGTCATCAGCAGCCGCGGCGCTATTCGTTACGCGATCCGATCTCATGAAAACGCACGATCGGTTGCTGGCGGTCGTGCCACCGGGCGGTGTCATGATCGCAAGGTCGGCGGCCGATGTTTCGACCATGGTCCCCCGGCCTATTGGCGTCTTCGTCCCTCGATCGGATCCGGGAGTATCGCAATGACCAAGTGGACGAGTCCGCAAGCCTTGGCGTGCTTCACCGAGAAAATGCCACGCGCTGATTGCGTATGGGCGATGCCTTCGGCCCGCGCTCTACTCGTCGCTTCGCTCCTCACCGAGCCACCCTTCGGGTGTCTCGGCCCTTCGGGTAACGATCGCTATCGCAAGCGCTCGGAAGAAGTGCGGGCTTCGCGAGTTGGCTGCCAAGTCGCTGCTGCTCTTTGGGAAACCGGGGACCGGGAGACCACGACGGCAGGACGGCGAGATAAAAGGGGCTCGCCGGTCGAACCCCAAGCCATTGGCATGGCTTGGGTTCTTGCGTGCCGGTCGGTCGGGGCGCGTGCCGCGCCTCGCATTTTGACGAACGCAATCAAAGGCGTTTTCGGCACCGTGCGCGCTTTTGATCGTTGGGAGGCCCTGCCGTGAGCGTGCGCGACAGCGACCTGCGTATTCGGCCTGGGCGCATCCGCAGCACACGCTCGCCTAAACCGAAGAGCTTCATCAACCAGGTGCTGCGGGCGGCGAAGAAGGCAGGACACACTTCGGGTCAGACCGCGGCCGGCAGGCGCTCAACGGTCTACGGACGCTCGACGTTTGGCCGCGGCCGGCTGGCCTTTAGCCGCGCCAGATTGTTCAGCCCAACACGACGCGTTGTCGTGAAGGCGCGTGTGGTTCGTCACAAAGGGCGCGCTTTCCGCTCCGCGCCACTGACCGCCCACCTGTCATATCTCAAGCGCGACGGCGTGACCCGAAGCGGTGAGCGGGCCGAGATGTTCGATGCTGGCAGCGACCGCGCCGACAGCGCGGCTTTCGCGGACCGATCCAAGGACGACCGGCATCATTTCAGGTTCATAGTGTCGCCCGAGGATGCCGCCGCCATGACCGACCTGAAGGCCTTCACCCGCGATCTCGCGAGGCAGATGGAGGTCGATCTCGGCACGCAGCTCGATTGGGTGGCTGTCGATCATTGGAATACCGACAACCCTCACGTCCATCTTCTCGTTCGGGGAATAGATGAGGAGGGCGCGGATCTCGTGATCTCCCGTGACTACATCAGCCGAGGCCTGCGCGCGCGCGCCGAGGAATTAGTCGCGATTGAACTCGGTCCGAAGCCAGAGCGCGAGATCCGCAGTTCACTGGAGAGGGAAATCACAGCTGAACGATGGACGCGGCTCGATCGGGAGATTCGGCTGGCGGCAGATGAGACCGGCTATATCGATCTTCGGCCAGGGAATCCCGGCAAATCCGATTCCGAGATCCGGCGCCTCATGATCGGTCGCCTTCAGCACCTGGAGAAGATGGGCCTTGCCGCGCCCGCGCTACCAGGGGAATGGATGGTCGGGCTCGAGGCCGAGCACAGATTGCGTGACCTCGGCATGCGCGGCGACATCATCAAGTCCATGCACCGCGCCTTTACCGAGCGCGGGGAAGCGCGCGGCGTTGCGGACTTCGTCATCGAAGGTGGACAGCCGTCGTGCCAGATCGTCGGACGACTGGTCGACCGTGGATTGCATGACGAACTGACTGGCGAAGCCTACGCCCTGATCGACGGAACAGACGGACGCGTGCACCACCTGCGCTTCCGAGGCGTCGAGGCCTTTGAGCACGCACCGCCGATCGGCGGCATCGTCGAAGTGCGACGCTTTGGTCAAGCCGCCGATCCGCGGCCGACCGTGGTGCTGGCGATCCGCTCCGATCTCGATCTTTCCGAGCAGGTCACCGCGAAGGGCGCGACCTGGCTCGACCACCGGCTCGTCGAACGCGACCCCATGCCGCTCGCTATGGGCGGCTTCGGCGGCGAGACTCGCGACGCCATGGAAGCCCGTGCCGAGCATCTGATCCACGAAGGCCTGGCGCGGCGGCAAGGGCAACGGATCATCTTGCAGCGTGATCTGCTGAACACGTTGCGCCGACGTGAGCTGGACGAGGTAGCCGCAAAAGTCTCGGCTGACACGGGCTTGCTTCCCGTGAACGCCGCCTCCGGGGAGCATGTGGCGGGCACATATCGCCAGCGGCTGACGCTCACCTCCGGACGCTTCGCCATGATCGATAACGGGCTCGGCTTCCAGCTCGTGCCCTGGTCGCGCGAACTCGAAAAGAGGCTCGGCCAACACGTCACCGGCATCGTGAAGGATGGCGGTGGTATCGAGTGGGGCTTTGGTCGGAAGCGCGACCTTGGCCTCTAGCAATCTCGCCAATTCAGTTGCGGAAGGACGTTCGGGATGTCCGGAACCAAGATCCTCTGGGGACAAGTGATCGTTGTCGGCCTGATCGTTTCACTGGCGATCTGGGGAGCAACGGAGTGGACGGCTTGGCGGCTCGCCTGGCAACCGGAGCTCGGCCGGCCCTGGTTCGAACTGTCGGGCTTCAAGGTCTACTACCCGCCCATCTTCTTCTGGTGGTGGTTCGTCTATGATGCCTATGCGCCTCAAGTGTTTGTCGAGGGGGCCTTCATCGCGGTAACCGGGACGCTCGCCTCGATCGCGGCGGCAATCGGGATGTCGGTGTGGCGGGCGCGTGAAGCCAAGAATGTCGAGACCTATGGTTCGGCGCGCTGGGCTGGTCTGGAGGAGGTTCGAGCGGCCGGACTTCTCGGTCCGGATGGCGTGGTGCTTGGCAAGCTCGATCGCGACTACCTCCGCCATGATGGGCCGGAGCACGTGTTGTGTTTTGCTCCCACCCGGTCCGGCAAGGGTGTCGGACTCGTCGTTCCCTCGTTGTTGGCATGGCCGGGCTCGGCCATCGTGCACGACATCAAGGGTGAGAACTGGCAGCTGACCGCGGGTTTCCGCTCGCGGCATGGCCGCGTCCTGTTGTTCGACCCGACCAACCCGAAATCCTCGGCTTACAATCCGCTGCTCGAGGTCCGGCGCGGGGAATGGGAGGTTCGCGACGTCCAGAACGTGGCCGACGTCCTGGTCGACCCCGAAGGCTCCCTCGACAAGCGGAACCATTGGGAGAAGACTAGTCATTCGCTCCTGGTCGGCGCCATCCTCCATGTCCTCTATGCCGAGGTAAACAAGACTTTGGCCGGGGTCGCCGCCTTCTTGTCCGATCCGAAGCGGCCGATCGAGGCGACGCTGAAGGCGATGATGACGACGCCGCATCTTGGCGAGCAGGGCGCCCATCCCGTGGTCGCCTCGACCGCGCGCGAACTCCTCAACAAATCCGAGAATGAACGTTCCGGTGTTCTGTCCACCGCGATGTCGTTCCTTGGACTTTACCGCGATCCCGTCGTGGCCCAGGTGACCTGCCGCTGCGACTGGCGGATCGCCGACCTGATCGCAGATAGCCGCCCGACAACACTTTATCTCGTGGTGCCGCCCTCCGATATCTCGCGGACCAAACCGTTGATCCGCCTGGTGCTGAACCAGATCGGCCGGCGCCTGACCGAAGATCTGCACGCCCGCGACCGCCGGCATCGAATCCTAATGATGCTCGACGAGTTTCCCGCACTTGGGCGGCTTGATTTCTTCGAGTCCGCGCTCGCCTTCATGGCCGGGTACGGCATCAAGAGTTTCTTGATCGCGCAGTCGCTCAATCAGATCGAGAAGGCCTATGGGCCGAACAACGCAATTCTCGACAATTGTCACGTCCGCGTCAGCTTTGCGACCAACGACGAACGGACCGCCAAGCGGGTGTCCGACGCGCTGGGCACGGCGACCGAGATGCGGGCGATGAAGAACTATGCCGGGCACCGGTTGAACCCTTGGCTGGGGCACCTAATGGTATCGCGGCAGGAGACGGCAAGGCCGCTCTTGACCCCAGGTGAGGTCATGCAGCTTCCGCCGATCGATGAGATCGTCATGGTGGCAGGGACGGCGCCGATCCGGGCGAAGAAGGTCCGCTATTACGAGGATCGGCGATTCACAGAGCGGGTACTGCCGCCGCCCGATCCGGCGACGGCCGGCCGATCATTGCGAACGGACGGATGGTCAACGTTCGGAGCGTCAAAGCCGACGGGAGGTCCAACTGACAAAGAGGACGAGGAAGACATGGCGAACAGCGGGCTCCGTCGTGAGCCCGAACTCCCCGATCACGTCGCGATCGCCAAGGAGACAACCGAATCGACACCGGCAGAAGAATTTGCCGCCGTGCTTGACGATGAGGAGGACGTGGTCCGCCAGTCCCGGCTTGTGCGTCAACAGATGCGCGGTGTCGCCCGTCAAGTCGCCATGGATCTGAATGATGGTATGGAGCTCTGAGGCATATGCGCGACCGGATGAACGTCTACTTCCCACCAGAGCTTCTGAAACAGATCTCGGAGCTCGCCGATCGCAAGAAACTTTCCCGGTCTGCGGTCGTGGAAGCGGCTGTCGCTTCGTTTTTGTCACCGGACGGCGCCGACAGGAGGGAGGCAGCGTTCGCCCGGCGCCTCGATCGGCTGTCGCGTCAGATGCAGAGGCTGGAGCGCGACGTAGGGTTGACGGCCGAAAGCTTGGCGCTCTTCATACGATTCTGGCTGACGATCACGCCGCCACTACCCAACGACGCGCAGGCGGCCGCGCAGGCAAAGGGTCGGGAGCGCTTCGAAGGATTTGTCGAGGCGCTTGGGCGTCGCTTGCAAAAAGGGCAAAGCTTTCTGCGCGAGATTCCGGAAGATTTCCCCCACCAAAAACCGGTTGAGGAAACCTAGTCGAACCAGTAGTTAACCATTTCGACAGTCCTTCTTTTTCTACGCCAGCCTACGATCGCAGCAATTTAGCTAGGCCCTCAAAAAGCGAGACGCGCTATCGGCTCAGACGAGCTGAGGATCAAGAAGGGCCAGCATGCAAGTTTCAGGAGCATGGCGTCTCACCGCGCGCGTATTTCTCCCGTTTGCTGCCGGTTACTATCTTTCGTATCTGTTTCGAACGATCAACGCCTTGATCTCCAGTCATCTCAGCTCGGAGACCGGGCTTGGGTCTGCCGATCTCGGGTTGCTTACGTCAGTCTATTTCCTTGTGTTCGCGGTGGCTCAGATCCCCGTCGGCATATTGTTGGACCGCTTTGGTCCGCGTCGCGTCCAGAGTGCTCTGCTCCTGCTCGCAGCAGTGGGCGCCGGAGTGTTCGCAGCATCGACCGGCTTCCTGTCCCTCTTGATCGCGCGTGCAATGATCGGGCTTGGCGTGGCGGCAGCGCTGACGGCAGGCCTGAAGTCCATCATCCTTTGGTTCCCCAGGGAACGAGTTGCCTTGCTGAACGGCTACATGATCATGCTGGGGGCGCTAGGAGCGGTGACCGCTACGGCTCCGGTCGAACACCTGCTCGCCTGGATGGGCTGGCGGCAGCTCTTCGGGATTCTGGCGGCCGCTACCGGTGCGACGGCCGCTCTCATCTATGTCGTGGTGCCCGAAGGAGGCATTGTCTCATCGATGGCGTCAACCCCCGCGACCTTTAGGTCGGTTTTCGGCGATCGGCGCTTTTGGCGAATGGCCCCGTTGTCGGCGACTTGCATTGGATCAGCCTGGTCCCTGCAGGGATTGTGGGCATCGCCATGGCTGACCGACGTGGAGGGGCTTGATCGCGTAAGTCTCGTCAGACAGCTTTTCATGATGTCCGTCGTACTGAGCGCCGGTGCCTGGTTGTTCGGTATGACGGTCCATTGCATCAAGCGAAGGGGAATCGGGGCGGAGGCGATACTAGCGATGGTCGCGGTGCTGTTTATCGCAGCCGAGTTGGCCTTGATCTTGCGAGCGCCTCTTCCGTCCATCCTGCCTTGGTCCATTGTCGCAATCGTCGGAACGGCAACCGTGGTCAGCTTCGCGGTGATAGCAGATTACTTTCCGCTGGAGCTGGCCGGTCGCGCCAATGGTGCCTTGAACGTCTTGCACTTTGGCTGGGCATTTCTGGCGCAATACGCGACAGGGCTGCTCCTGGAGCAATGGTCCACGAAGGGTGACCATCGGCCCGTGATCGCCTATCAAGTTGCGTTCGGTCTGAACGTGGCACTGCAGATCGCGGCGTTGACTTGGTTCGCATTGCCCTGGCGCCAATTCGTAGCTTCATGGATGAGTTCAATTCCTTTCTTCATGCCAGCTAAAGTTTCCCACGCTGTCGAGTCAGTTGGGTCGTATGAGGATTCGCTCATCCTCCTGCCCGCAGATGACAATGCTGAGTGGTGAGCAGAAACTTGCAGCGAACGGATACATCAGCTAGCCGCCAATTATCAGTTCTCTGTCTTTCTTTTTCTACGCCAGCCTACGATCACGCGAAGCGCTTGTTGCCCGAAGCCCATTGGTCCCTTTTCTATTCATCCCCATCTGAGGGCGCGCTGTGACACGCCCTCGCGCGGTGGGAGCGAACGGTGACAATCCATTCCATTCAATCGGAGGCGAATTCGCGCGGTGCGCGAATGCTGCGCAGCGCGCTTGGCGCAGCGATTGCCGGCTACCTCGAAGATGAAGCGATCGTCGAGGTGATGCTCAACCCGGATGGGCGGCTGTGGATCGACCGGTTACGGAACGGCCTGATCGACACGGGCGAGACGCTGTCCGCAACCGACGGCGAGCGCATTGTTCGTCTGGTGGCGCATCACGTAGGCGCCGAGGTGCATGCCGGCGCGCCACGGGTTTCGGCAGAACTGCCTGGAACTGGTGAACGTTTCGAAGGCCTGTTGCCGCCGGTCGTTGCCGCGCCGGCCTTTGCCATCCGCAAGCCAGCCGTCGCAGTGTTTACGCTCGACGACTACGTCGCCAAGGAGATCATGACCTGGAAGCAGGCCAAGGTCCTGAAGAGCGCGGTCGCTGCACGGAAGAACATCCTGGTCGCCGGTGGGACATCAACCGGCAAAACGACACTGACGAATGCGCTCCTGGCCGAGGTGGCAAAGACTACTGATCGGGTCGTGCTGATCGAAGACACCCGCGAACTTCAGTGCAAAGCGCCCAATCTTGTAGCGCTCCGGACCAAAGACGGCGTGGCCACGCTATCAGATCTCGTTCGGTCCTCGCTGCGCCTACGACCTGATCGCATTCCGATTGGTGAAGTCCGAGGTGCTGAGGCGCTCGATCTGCTCAAGGCTTGGGGTACAGGCCATCCCGGCGGCATAGGCACTATTCATGCGGGCGCCGCGCTCGGTGCGCTGCGGCGGCTCGAGCAACTCATCCAGGAAGGCGTCGTCACAGTTCCGCGTGCCCTGATCGCCGAGACCATCAATCTCATTGCTGTGCTTGCGGGGCGCGGCGCTGACCGTCGCCTCGCTGAGCTCGCCCTCGTTTCGGGGCTTAGCGCCGCTGGCGACTACGACCTTTCATCAGCAGGAGACTGACATGCGTCAGCAATTTCGTTTCCCTCGAGGCGTCCTTTCACTAGCCTCCGGCACGGTCCTTTTGGCGTCGGTGCCGGCCTGGGCGGCTGGTTCGAACATGCCTTGGGAGCAGCCACTCAATCAGATCCTGCAGTCGGTGGAGGGGCCAGTCGCCAAGATCATCGCCGTCATCATCATCGTTGTGACCGGGCTAACGCTCGCTTTCGGGGACTCGTCAGGTGGTTTCCGCAGGCTGATCCAGATCGTGTTCGGTCTGTCGATCGCGTTTGCCGCCTCGAGCTTCTTCCTGTCGTTCTTCTCTTTCGGCGGCGGTGTGGTGATCTGATGGATGATCAGGTGGCTGGCTTTTTCGTGCCCGTTCATCGCGCACTCACTGAGCCCATCCTGATGGGGGGCGCGCCGCGGTCGGTCGCGATCGTCAACGGCACGCTGGCGGCAGCCCTTGGACTCGGACTGCGGCTCTGGATCGCTGGTCTCGTCCTCTGGTTCATCGGCCACATGGCCGCCGTCTGGGCGGCCAAGCGCGATCCCGCGTTCGTCGATGTGGTGCGCCGACATCTGCGCATTCCCGGCCATCTCAACCTCTGAGTTATCGGTCATGTTGAACCTTGCCGAATATCGCCATTCCAGTGCACGCCTCGCCGACTTCCTGCCTTGGGCAGCCCTTGTCGACGAAGGAATCATCCTGAACAAGGACGGCTCGTTCCAGCGGACGGCAAAGTTCCGGGGATCCGACTTGGATAGCGCAGTGCCTGCTGAACTTGTCGCCGTCGCCGGCCGTCTGAACAACGCGATGCGTCGCCTCGGATCCGGGTGGGCCGTATTCGTTGAGGCGCAGCGTCATTTCGCTGGGGCCTATCCTCCGAGTACATTTCCGGATGTCGCGTCCGCGCTGGTCGACGCGGAACGCAGGGCTCAATTCGAGGAGGCGGGCGCTCATTACGAGTCCAGCTACTTCCTGACCTTCCTCTTTCTGCCTCCGGAGGAGGGAGCGGCTAAGGCGGAGCGATTGCTCTATGAAGGTCGCGACCGCACCGTTGGAGCAGATGCCCGGGAGGTGCTGCGCGGGTTTGTCGCCCAAACCAACCGCGTGCTAGGCCTCCTAGAAGGGTTCATGCCGGAATGCGCCTGGCTCGATGATCAAGATACGCTGACTTATCTGCATTCAACGATCTCGACCAAACGTCATCGGGTTCGAGTGCCCGGGATTCCCATGTATATCGATGCGCTGTTGGCCGACCAGCCGCTCGCCGGCGGGCTAGAGCCGATGTTGGGCTCAGCCAATCTTCGGGTCCTGACGATAGTCGGCTTTCCGGGCGCCACGACCCCGGGAATTCTGGACGACCTGAATCGCCTGCAATTCTCCTATCGTTGGTCGACGCGCGCGATCATGCTCGACAAAACCGACGCCACCAAGCTGTTGACGAAGATTCGCCGGCAGTGGTTCGCAAAGAGGAAGTCCATCGGCGCCATCCTCAAGGAGGTCATGACCAACGAGGCGTCGACGCTGCTCGATACTGACGCCCACAACAAGGCGATCGACGCCGACGCCGCCCTCCAGGAGCTGGGTTCGGGCCAGATCGGACAGGCTTTTGTCACGGCGACTATCACCGTCTGGGACGGCGATCCCGCTGCTGCCGATGAAAAGCTGCGGTTGGTCGAGAAGGTTATTCAGGGGTGCGATTTCACCTGCATGGTCGAGACGGTGAACGCCGTTGAAGCCTGGCTCGGCAGTCTGCCCGGGCATGTCTACGCCAATGTGCGGCAGCCACCTGTGTCGACCCTCAACCTCGCCCACATGATGCCGATGTCGGCGGTGTGGGCTGGTGAGCCGAGGGATCTGCACTTGAAGGGGCCGCCGCTTCTGTTCGGCAAAACGGAGGGATCGACCCCATTCCGATTCTCGCTCCACGTCGGCGACGTCGGCCACACGCTCGTGGTAGGGCCGACGGGTGCCGGCAAGTCGGTCCTGCTCGCTCTGATGGCGCTACAGTTCCGTCGTTACCCGAACTCGAAGGTCTTTGCGTTCGATTTCGGCGGTTCAATCCGGGCGGCCGCGCTCGCCATGGGCGGCGAGTGGCATGATCTCGGCGGTGGACTGTCTGACGGGGACGAAAACCCTGTCGCTCTGCAACCATTGGCCTGGATCGATGATCCCTCAGAGCGCGGATGGGCCACGGAATGGATCGGCGCGATCCTGGCCCGGGAAAAGATCGAGATCACCCCGGAGGTGAAGGATCATCTATGGTCGGCGCTGACATCTCTCGCCTCGGCGCCAATGCAGGAACGGACCCTGACGGGCCTGTCGGTCCTGCTGCAATCGAACTCCCTGAAACGCGCCTTGCAACCTTACTGCCTCGGCGGTCCGTCCGGGCGCCTGCTCGATGCAGAATTCGAGCGCCTCGGCGAGGCGTCGGTCCAGGCATTTGAGACCGAAGGCTTGATCGGAACGAGCGCTGCTCCGGCCGTGCTGGCGTACCTCTTCCATCGTATCGGGGACCGTCTCGATGGTCGGCCGACGCTCCTCATTGTCGATGAAGGCTGGCTTGCGCTCGATGATGACGACTTTGCGGGGCAACTTCGCGAATGGCTGAAGACGCTTCGCAAGAAGAATGCGTCTGTCATCTTCGCTACCCAGTCCCTTTCGGATATTGATGGCTCTGCGATTGCGCCGGCGATCATCGAAAGCTGCCCAACGCGCCTGTTGCTGCCGAACGAACGGGCGATCGAACCGCAGATCACTGCCATCTACCGCCGCTTTGGCCTCAACGACCGCCAGATCGAGCTCCTGAGCCGGGCAACGCCAAAGCGCGACTACTATTGTCAGTCTCGCCGCGGTAACCGGATGTTCGAACTTGGGCTTGGAGAGGTCGCGCTGGCCTTTACCGCAGTATCTTCCAAGACAGATCAGGCAGCCATCGCGCAACTCCTCGCCGAACATGGACCTGACGGCTTCGTACCGGCCTGGCTCCAGCACCGCGGCGTGGCCTGGGCCCTCGATCTGATTCCCAATCTCGTCAATCTGGAGAAATCGCAATGAGGCGACTTGGCCTATTGGCGGCTGCTGGCACCGTCGCGCTGATCCTGGGCGTCACGGTGCCTGCAAAGGCGCTGATCGTCTTCGATCCCAACAACTACGTTCAGAACGTCCTGACTGCCGCACGAGAGCTGCAGCAGATCAACAATCAGATCACCTCGTTGCAGAACGAGGCGCAGATGTTGATCAACCAGGCGAAGAACCTGGCACACCTGCCGTACTCGTCGCTACAGCAACTGCAATCTTCCATCCAGCGGACTCAGCAATTGCTGGCCCAAGCCCAGCGCATTGCCTACGACGTCCAGCAGATCGATCATGCCTTCTCGACGAGCTACGCGCCAGCTACCAGCAGCCAGTCGGATCAGTTGCTGATCGCCAATGCTCAATTGCGTTGGCAGAATTCGTCTGCCGCAACGCAAGACGCGCTTCGTGTCCAGGCTGGCATCGTTGGCAACCTCGACACCAACCGCGTCCAGACCTCCGCGCTCGTTAGCTCAAGCCAAGGCGCTAGCGGTGCATTGCAGGCAACACAGGCCGGCAATCAGATTCTGGCATTGAACGCGCAGCAGCTCGCCGACCTCACGGCTGTCGTGACGGCGCAGGGCAGGGCGCAAAGCCTTGAAGCCGCGCAACGCGCAGCGGCCCAGGACCAGGGCCGCGAACAGCTCCGGCGGTTTCTTACGCCAGGACAGAGCTATCAATCATCCAACGTGCAGATGTTCCACTGATGACCGATATGCAGGCATTCAAGGCGTTGTCGCTGCTTACGACAATTGGCGTGTTGGTCGTCACTGCCTGCACGATTCAGCTTCGTGGCGGAGACAACCCTCCGCCGCCGAAAGCGGAGCAGACGACAGACGCAACCAGCTCAGACCTCGCGCGCTGCCGCAGCGTCATTGCGGAGGAAGCAGAGGGTTATGAGCATTGCAAGCAAGTTTGGGCCGAAAATCGCCGTCGCTTCTTTGGCAAGAAGATCGGTGCTGCAGCTCCTGGCCACGACGCTGCCACCGCCGGCGTGGCGCTAATTCCAAAGGATCAAAGCCGGATCCCGCAGGGATATCCGAACCTGGTGGCGCCTGAGGCGAGCAGGCCATGACGGGTACGGGGATCATCGACCAGTTCCTTGAAACGTTCACGCGTTATATCGACAACGGTTTCGGACTGCTCAGTAGCGATGTCGGATATCTCGCAACGACCCTTGCGGCGATCGACACCACGCTCGCCGCATTGTTCTGGAGTTGGGGAACGGACGAGGACGTCATCGCGCGCCTCGTCAAGAAGACGCTCTTCGTCGGCGTCTTTGCCTATCTCATCGGCAACTGGAACAGCCTGGCACGTATCGTCTTCGAGAGCTTTGCCGGTCTCGGGCTGAAAGCGTCGGGCGCAAGCCTGTCTGCGTCGGATTTCCTAAGACCTGGAAAGATCGCTCAAGTCGGCCTTGATGCCGGCCGACCATTGCTCGACTCGATCTCCAACCTCATGGGCTACATCAGCTTTTTCGAGAATTTCGTCCAGATCGTCGTTCTCCTGTTCGCGTGGGTCGTGGTGCTGCTCGCCTTCTTCATTCTGGCGATCCAGCTCTTCGTCACCCTGATCGAGTTCAAGCTCACGACGCTAGCCGGCTTCGTGCTCATTCCCTTTGGCTTGTTTGGCAAGACCGCCTTCGCGGCGGAGCGAGTTCTGGGCAACGTGATATCTTCCGGCATCAAGATCCTGGTCCTGGCCGTCATCGTCGGCATCGGCTCCACCCTGTTCTCGCAGTTCACCGTAGGTTTCGGCAATGCACAACCGACCATCGAAGACGCGATGACGCTGGTGCTCGCGGCGCTTTCCTTGCTGGGCCTCGGCATCTTCGGTCCGGGTATCGCAAGCGGCCTGGTGTCGGGCGGACCTCAACTCGGCGCCGGGGCTGCGATAGGAACAGGCCTTGCTGCTGGTGGCATTGTTGCGGCTGGCGCGGGACTTGCCGCTGGAGGTGCCGGTCTCGCTGGCGGTGCGGTTGCAGGCGCCGCGCGCAGTGGCAGCGCTGTCCTAAGCGGAGCATCAGCCGCATATCGAAGCGGGGGCGTTGCTGGCGGCGCGGAGTCCGGCAGCTCTGCTGCGGTGAGCCCTTTGCGTCGAGCCGCGGCTGCCTTCGGAGGAGGGCGAGGAGGCGAGCAAGCCGCGAGCACCTCGGCTGAAGGGCAGCCTGATTGGGCGCGCCGCATGAAGCGTGCTCAGACCATTCGGCATGGTGCCTCGGCCGCTGGCCACGCTGTCCGCTCGGGCGATCACGGTGGCAGCGGCTCCTCCGTCGATTTGTCCGATCGAGAACGCTGAGACGCACCACTGCATCTCCGCCGCACAGCAGCGCCTCAAATCCACCTATCGCACGACTTGAAACCGATCACTCGATATCAGGGGCAACCCGATGTTCAAACGACCATCAGTTCACTACGGGCACATGCCCGAGCCGATTACGCCGTATCAAAAGGCCGCACAGGTCTGGGACGAACGCATTGGATCAGCGCGCGTGCAAGCCAAGAACTGGCGCCTAATGGCGTTTGGCTGTTTGATGCTGTCGGCCGGTCTCGCTGGCAGCCTTGTCTGGCAATCGAGCCGGGGATCAATCACGCCGTGGGTGGTCGAGGTCGATCATCTCGGCAAGGCCCAAAGGGTCGCGCCGGCCAACATCGACTATCAACCGACAGATGCCCAGATCGCCTACCATCTGGCGCGCTTCATCGAGGATGTCAGAGGCCTGCCGGCCGACGGCATCGTTCTGCGCCAAAACTGGCTCCGGGCCTATGATTTTACGACCGATCGCGGCGCCGCTGCGCTCAACGACTACGCGCGCAACAATGATCCTTTTGCCAGACTTGGCAAGGCGCAAATCTCCGTCGACGTCTCGAGCGTCATTCGCGCGTCGTCGGAAAGCTTTCGGGTCGCGTGGACCCAGCGCATCTACGACAACGGCTCGTTGAGCTCGACTGAGCGCTGGACTGCAATCCTAACGATCGTGATCGAGACGCCGCGCGATGCCGAACGTCTGCGCAAGAATCCCCTTGGCGTCTATGTCCGCGCCATCAACTGGTCAAAGGAGTTGGGTCAGTGACCAAGACGCCGTCTGACGTTCATTCGAAATGTCCCATTCAGAAAAGCGGGCTCAATTCGGCTTGGCCCGAGTTCGCGAGCTCGAAGCGTGCACTTCTATCCGCTCTTCTACTTTGCTCGTCCGTACTCGGTGGGTGCGCGTCCTACATTCCGCCGGAAATCAGCTATGACGCTGAAGTTCCTCCGCTGCCGGCGACGCCCGTGGCTCTCGACGACAGATCGCGACCGCTTCACGTTCCGCCCCTCTGGAAGCCGGCTCTCGGCGGCAAGTCGGGAGGGAAGGAAGACGCTGAACCCGTGAGCCGGGTTGAGACCGCAAACAGCGCAGCCCGCGTCGAACCGCGCAAGCGGGGGTATTTCAACGCAGCGCAAATCTACGCCTACAGTCCTGGGGCGCTCTATCAGATTTACGCCGCACCGGGGCAGATCACGGATATCGCGCTCGAGGAGGGGGAGCAGTTGACGGGATCGGGGCCAATCGCGGCCGGAGATACCGTACGGTGGGTCGTGGGCGATACCGAGAGTGGAAGCGGCGACACGCGGCGCGTCCATATTCTGGTCAAGCCGACCCGAGCTTCGATCGAGACCAATCTCGTCGTCAATACCGACCGGCGCACTTACCTGATCGAGCTCCGCGCCCGCGAACGGCCATATATGCCGTCTGTTGCCTGGTACTATCCAGAAACTGCACGGGAACGATCGCGTTCGGTCGCTCTGAAGCCCATTCTTCCGGACCCGGCGCGGCGCATCTCCCGCTATGCCATCGAAGGGGACAGTCCTCCCTGGCGGCCGATTGCTGCATACGACGATGGGCGCAAGGTCTATATCGAATTCCCGCAAGGAATCGTGCAAGGTGAGATGCCTCCGCTCTTTGTCATCGGTCCGGATGGCAAAACCGAGCTCGTCAACTATCGCGCTTACACCAACGTATTGATCGTCGATCGGCTGTTTGCTGCCGCTGAACTCAGGCTAGGCGGTGAGCACCAGCAGAAGGTCAGGATTGTCAGGACTGACGGGAGGCCGTCGTCATGAACACCCGGAATGTAAACGATGGGGAGCAAGCAGTTCCCCCGGAGACACAAGGGGAGCAGTCAGAAAGTTTCCGCTTGAGAGCAGAGCATCCGCGCGTGACAAGATTGTCACGAAAGGTCTTGGCGGGCGGGAGCGCGTTTGCCCTGCTTGTCATCGGCGGAGCGGTGCTGTGGTCGCTGCAGAACAATCGCTCCCGAAATCAGGCGGCCGAAGAGCTTTACGGTACCGACCATCACAATGTTGCCGACGGAATTACGACGCTTCCGAAGGACTATGCTGGCGTTCCGCGCCAGCCAATACCGCAGCTTGGCCCGCCGCTCCCCGGAGATCTCGGTCGACCGATCCTCGCGGCCCAGGGCCAGCCGCCGACGATCGGCGCTGATCCGGACCAGCAGCGTCGAGAACAAGAGACCGAAGCTGCGCGTATCAGCCGTTTGTTCGCTTCGACCAATGGACGAGACGTGCGTCCGCCCGTCGCTGCGGCGGTTGGAAGTGACCGCGTCGTGCCACCGAACGCAACGAGCACTGGCGACGATGGATCTGCGGAGAACGGCCAGGACCGCAAGCTTGCCTTCGTGAACGCCTCTGTCGACCGTCGCACAGTAAGCCCTGACCGTGTCACCAGACCCGCTTCACCATACATCGTGCAGGCTGGGACGATGATTCCAGGGGCGCTCATCACTGGAATCCGATCGGATCTGCCAGGCCAAGTTACAGCGCAGGTAACCGAGAATGTTTTTGATACGCCGACCGGCCGCTTTCTTCTTGTGCCTCAAGGAGCGCGCCTGATTGGGATTTACGATAGCCTGGTCACTTTCGGCCAATCCCGTGTGCTGCTTGTCTGGACCCGGCTGATCATGCCGAATGGACGTTCAATCGTTCTGGAGCGGCAGCCGGGCGCTGACACGGCAGGATATTCAGGCCTCGAAGACCGGGTTGACAATCACTGGGGCGAACTCTTCAAGGCTGCGGCACTATCGACGTTTCTGGCGGTCGGGACAGAACTGGGGGCCGGTTCGGACTCCAACAGCAAAGACAGTGCCATCATCCAGGCATTACGACACGGCGCCTCCGACTCATTAAACCAAACTGGACAGCAGGTCGTTCGGCAGAGTCTCAACATTCAGCCTACTCTGATCGTGCGCCCCGGGTATCCGGTTCGCGTTCTCGTCAATCATGACCTTATACTTACGCCGTATAGAAGGTGACAACATGCCGAAACTCAAAATAGCAGAGCTTCCAGACGACAAGCCCGTCAAAGTGAGCACGGAGCTGCCTGCGGCCGTGCATCGTGATCTCATTGCATATGCAGAAGCGCTTACGCGTCAGGGTGGTCAAGTGGTCGATCCGACTAAACTCATCGCGCTAATGTTGGCGCGCTTTATGGCGACGGATCGAGGATTTTCTAAACTGAAACGTGAAGGCCACGTTGGTGCCACTGACGAAGGACAGTGACGCTTAAGCTTTCCCCGAAGCTGTTGGTCGACGCTAAATAGTTCCGTAATCAACCCAGGCGCTGCCGAATTGGCGCTAACAGCTGGACATCGTATCGGAAAGTGTGTCCCGCGTCTGCCCGGAACAACTCCGATTACTGGGTTCTCTCTGTTTTCAGACGCGAGACTGCTGGAGTCTAGGTGCGGCTATTCGTTACCTTCAGGCGCGTTACACTACTCCGGCCATTGACGTTGACAGGCACGTCACCCTCGATCGTGGCCCGACGTACGATGCGACGCTGATCCCCGTAGTCGTTGACCGCGTAATGCTGCGTTGCCCGGTTATCCCATATCGCAATATCGTCCTCTAACCAGTTCCAGCGCACGGTGTTTTCGGGTGCGGTGATGTGCGACTGGAACAGATCAAATAGCTTTTGTCCGTCGTATTTGGAGACCCCAACAAAGTGCTTTACCAAGGCGCCGAGCACTAGCGTCCGCTCGCCTGTTTCGGGATGGACGCGTACGACAGGATGCTCGGTCTCAAAAACTGTTCTGGTGAACACCTCCTCAAAGTGTTTTTTGTCGACATCGCGGACACGTGCGATCCCGGCGTAATCGAAAACATTGCTGTGAACGGCCCATAGGCCCTCGGCAAGCCGTTGTAGCGGCGGCGGCAGATCAAGATAAGCGGCAGCTGTGTTCGACCACACGGTGTCGCCTCCGAACGTTGGCATTACAACGGCCCGTAGGACCAAAATCTTGGGATAGGCAGCGGCGAAAGTCCCATCTGCATGCCAAACGTCGGCGCGACCGCCGCCCCGAGTGGAGTCCAACTCGAGGAGCGACGCCATCCCCTTGGTAGCACCGAGCATCGGATGTGGCACTAGCTTTCCGAGACGAGCGGCAAAGCGCTCCTGCTCGGCGTCATTGAGATGTCCTTGATTGCGGAAGAAGATCACCTTGTGCTCGAGCAATAAGCTGCTGATCGAGGCGATCGCGTGATCCGGTAGATCGCCTGATAGCTTGATATTTTTGACTTCGACACCGATCCGCGCTGCACGTTTCACAACATCTGTGCTCGGGATGAAGCCACCGATCAAAGCCATTGCGCTCATCTTGCTTTTCCAAGTCCTGGCCGTTCTTCCTTGCCTCTTGAAGCGAGTAATCTTCAGCAAGCATCGTGCCAAATCCCCGTCAATGCGCACTGAACGAATGGTGGTATTTGGTGCGAGCCATGAACTGAGCCGATGGTTGGGCATGCCAGGCGACGCTGGGAAAGCGATGCCGAAGGACTTTAGCTTACTATGCGCGCTGTACTGGATCTGACGCGAGATTGTGCCTCTGTCAGAATACGGACAAGTGTTTCTAAACAGTGCGGTAAGTCGGAGCTGACTGTTCCGTTGGTGAATTTCGCGAGGTAATCGATGGCCCGACCGCTGGAGCCTGGGAGAGCTGTAGATGCACATCAGGCTCTGTCGAGCGGCGCTGTTGGCGGGTCATGCACATTTGTGTTTCAGTCCTGAATCGGGATAAGAGCTGCAACTTCCTGGTCCCGTGCCAGTTTACTCGCCGCTAGGCCAGTGGCGACACCAATGCGATCTGGCGCGGGGCGGTTTTGGCTCATCTTGCGCTTGCCTTCGACTCTGGTGATCGGGATGCGCACGCCGACGATTTCACGCAACTGGGCGGCTATGAAATCCGCGGGCGCATCGCTGACCGCCCAGGGCGTCGCACGTGACGTCTCATGGATATTCGTCAGACGCGTCACGATCTCGAGCAGGCGATTGGGATCCTCGAAGAACTCAATCGGCCCATGGGCGTGGACCGCGATGTAATTCCATGTCGGCACCACATGTTCAGCTTGTCGCTTGCTAGGATACCAGGATGGCGTCACATAAGCGTCCGCGCCAGTAAAGATCGCCAGAGCTTCTCCAATCGGGGCCCTGCGCCAGTGCGGATTGCCCTTCGCCAGATGCCCGTACAGCGCGCCGTGTTCGCCTTCGCTCTCATTGAGGAAGAGAGGAAGAGGCGTCGCAAGTGGCCCATCTGATGTCGCCGTGATCAGGTTGACCAATCGGGCGCGGCGGATTGTGGCTCGAATGTTCTCGATGTCGTCGTCTCGAAAGTGGACTGGTATGTACATGAAGGCTCTCCGCTGGCAGCGTGGAGATAAACCTAAATCAGTATGCTAGAAAACTGCCAGTTTCAGTCGTTCCGCTAGAGGTTCTCCGCTTCCTCTCTTGGCGTGACGATTTTGGAGTTCTCTGGGACGCGGGTGATTTCGAACTGGCGATGGACGAAAGCAAGCTCATGAAACCCAAGTAAAGGCCCACACTCCTTAACTTAAGCCTCCCGCGAAACCTACGATTTCTTGAGGCGCGCCGATCTCGATCACAACCTACACTGCACGTCGATATATGGTTCCTCGTTCGATCGAGGCACTAGAACATTACGACAAGCATTTTCAGAAGACGCTCAGTTGGGGGCCTGACCAACGTGAGCGAAACCACAGGCAGATTGAAAGAGATCAAAACGATTTGCTCCGACCGAAGCCGCGCGCATAGCTGCGTGCGCTTCGACCATAATCCTACGGCTGGTCGAAGAACAGCGGAAGTCCTCAAGATCTTCGGCACGTTGCGCCGCAAGGTTTGGCTCGATAGCGTTGACGAACCCTCTTCCCGAAGCTCAGAGCTGCAGCACCGGACCCGACCTTTGCCGCCATCGAACGCCGCCGCCGCGACTCGGAGTGCGGTAGGTAGAACGGCAAGGCTTGGGAGTGTCGCTCGCCGGGTTCGCCGACAAGGACAAGCTATGGCTATACTTGGCATAGATGTGGTGAAAGCGAGCTTTGGTGAGTTTGGGAAGGCGCAGTTTGATTGCGACAATGATCGGACAGTCATTCTTTTCCCGAAGCACCCCCCCGGTTTCGAAGAGACATTTAGACAGATTCTCATAGGGGCTTGGCGCAACCGCAAGAAACACCTTCAGGTTTTGACATTTTGATATTCCTGATAGATGGGCGTTGGCTTCACGTGCGCTCCAATAATGCGGAAGTTGCGAAAGACATCCGTGCCTACGGTGAACAAGCCAAAAGCTCATCATTGCACCCTCGGGATAAGCCGCCTCATGCTTCGGTCGGGGGCAGGAGTACGTCCGGCACAACGGCTCGTTTTCGCTTCAGTTCTCGTTCGCAAACCAGCTCAACTGACCAAATCTGGTAGGTGCCTTGCGGGACTTTCGACGATAAAAGACAGAGCGCCCCGGGGCAGCCGCCCAAGGGTGCGAGGTGGCAGCGTTGCAGTACCGTGACGCTGGCGAGCGAAGTTAGTGGCGCACGTGATAGGGACAGCGCTTTTACCAAGGGCCTCTTCGACGAGCGCCGAGTCACATCGTCATTTAAACTTCGCTGGCAGCGCGGAGCCGGTAGGTACAGAGCCGCTTGAACAGCGCGGATGGCCGGCTCGCGCTGCCTCCCCTGAGCGTCGGCCACGATTTGTTCGCCGCGAACTTCATCGCGCAACTGCGCTCCATAACGGCAGGAGTCGCGAACAGCGCCAGGAGCTATATCGGCGTAACAATGGCTGCGGTGTAGCGAGGGCTCCTATGCTTGTACGCAAAGATGCTCTGCTTAGTGACGTTAAAAAGCGCCCTATAAGCATGCATGAAAGCTGAGAAGCTCACAGTGGACGGCATGAGCCACTAAGCCGCGGTCACGTTACCGGCGTGTTCGCTGGCGCTCGACGCTGAGACATTGGTTTATAACCGACGGCAACTAGGAACCCTGCTGAGGTGACGACGAGATCCGATGTCGCGACGCTATGGAGACAGCGTCGCGACAGTGTCACGCCTGCTCCGATTTTCGGCCGGGCCGCTCCTGAGGCGGACGAATTCCCGACGCGCCTGAAAAAAGTCGATTTCGTTCGTGGCTGAGCGGCCGCTGGGAAGCCAGGACCGAGTTTTGCGTGATGACACGATTTCCGGTTCCCTGAAACGAGTTCGCGAGTTTCTCTCATGGCTGAGGGTCGAATCATCGTCTCCCGCGAAGATCGCAAGCGAGTGCGATCTCGTCGGCTGCGACGCGAGCGAGATAGACGCGCCGCATACACGTGTTAGCTTTGACTATGGCATACAACGTATGGGTCGAAACCCGCGCGCGCGGAGGGTTCGGCTTCTGCCAATTCCTGAGACGCTTGGCCGAGTCGTCAAGATCAAGCCGAACGGTCGCGGCTACTATGGCTTCCTGCATGCCGATGGCGAGGCGCGCGCACCCTCCGCTTGATCGTCGAGCTGAAGTCATGTTGCCGTTCCTAACTCGGGCGGCTTCACGACGGCAGGACATCCCAACTCGCGCCATCTGCGTTGTGACGAAATGCTGCGACTAGCTAATGCTTTAGGATGCGCGCTTGGTCTTTTTTACTTACGGCAGCTGAAGCAGAGATATGGGGAGTTAGCGGCGCCCTTGTGCCGTCTGATCGTTCTGGAGGATTAAGCGGCGTTAACTGGCGGTCTTCGAGTTTGTCCAACAGTTTCTCGATTGGTGTGTATGACCACCAATGCTGGTAGGTCACTCGAGCCCTCACTCTCGCTAAAGTGCCCACTACCCTGAGGCGGGGGCCTCACGGGAAAGCCGGGTGGGTAGCCTTGTGATCCCCGAGGCTGACTACTGAGCCAGCGGCACGTGATAGGGACAGCGCCTTCCTTGCTCCAATGAGGGTGCCGAGTCACGTCGCCCCTGGCCGTCCGGCGAAGCGGATGCGGCAGAGATAGCGCATTTGTCGATCCTCCCCGGGTGGACATAGGCGCCGAGTCGCATCCGCGCTGCTTTCTGGTTGAGCTCCACGATTCGGGTCCAGTTTTTACGCCTTACCGGCTGATGCGCCTGATGGAGCTTGGTAACGCATTTGACGCAACGGACGCAATCGTCTTGGATACGAGAAACTTGCGTGGAGCGCGTCCCTAAGCGGCGCGATGGTTCGACCGCAACTGATGATCCGAATGGCCAGTCCTACCCGGTCCACGAGCCGGGGAGCCCGTTAGGTCAATCAGTCATAAATGTCCAGCGGATTGGCTGCGCGCCAATCCGGCGCGTAGCCCCAAGCGGCTGCCGCTGATCGCAAGCGCCGAATGGCTATCTCAGACGTAAACGCCGAAATTGCTCTCGACGGCAAGTGGTCACATGGGCCGCTTTCCCTTTTGTAAATTGCCGCGAAGGTCGTCAGCTTTCGGTAAGCCAGCCCTGATAAAGAATCGTTTGTTTAGCGGGGGCGTGGCAGGGACAGCGCATGAGCTGAAGGACCACCATGTGCCGAGTTACGCTTCCGTTAAGCTCATTACCGTTCGGATGCTGCACGCATAGTGCCTCATGATGCCGCCCAGGCCGTCAGACGCCGAGCCGCGTTCGCACAGCTTCCGACTCACGGGTTGGTTCTCATTCTGGCGATTTTGCTCGTCCTGCGAGCAATAAGCTCCTGATCAGTTTCCTGCCACCGATTAAAGGTGAGCTTGGGGCAGCTAGCTGGGCGGCAGTGACATTGCGCTGCCCCTGCGTATCCGTGGCGGGATAAGCGCCTAGTCAAGTTTTGCTAAGTGTCGGGCGCGTAGGAACAGCGTCTGCTCCAGCGCAAACAAACGACGTCGAGTCGCGCCCGCACTGCTTGCGATCAACATCGCCAACACTCTGGAATGGAAGGAGATTGCTAGCTGAATACCGTCCGCTCTTGCCTTGTTGCAAATTGTGTCCGCCATCCGTGGCGACGACCACGCCGACAGCGTCGCCGATTCTTCAACGAGGTACTCCTTCGCGGTCGCGATGGGGTGTTTGTATTACGCTCCGTCTAATTTTATTCCGCCAACATTCTTGCGTCTCTCATGTGCGTTTGGCTTGTAATTCTTGTTTATGCGAGGCGCGCGTGTCTGGCCACCTGTGTCTCCAATTCCGTTGACGGCAAAGACTCAGCTTAGAGAGTCGCCGACGAGGATGGGACCGACCGATTTTGGTAGGTGCCATGGGTACCTCTCGAAGGTACAACATTGTAGCCCTTGAGAATTTGAGCCTCATGGGAGCAAAGGTGGCCAGCCTCAGTCTTCGTGACCGGGGTGGCCACCAGCCTTGCGACGCCATGCATACAGCTCCAGGCCAACGAATGCATATATTCGAGCGGCATATCACGTCCCTGCGATCGCAAGCGATTGCGCTGCTTGCAGCCAATCAGGCCCGTGCCGCCGATCAGTCTCTGGGACTATCAGATCGCAAGGCCGCCACATTTAACTTCGAGGAAGTTCAGGCAATGCTAGCCATACTCGATTGCATGAATCCAAACATGCAGCCGAAGGAAGCACGGCAGATCGCTGCGCGCATACGCACGGTTCTAGAGGCGCCACATGGGGGGGATCCCGTTCGGGTAGCATGTTTTTGAGACCGTAAGGTGTGAGCTTCAGTAGGTGCCGTCCGATCTTGAACGAGGAAGCTGAACTTGTCGAAACGTTAGCCTACCCCTTGAGGATCGAATGGACACCCAGAAGAATGAGCCACTGACGCCGAAACGCCGTCGTGCCAAGCTTGATCGTAGGTGACCTGACGAAGGCTGCAGCGCGCTCCAGTTCAATTTTCAGCGAAGGCCATCGCCAAGTGATCAAGTGTTCCGCGAGGAAGGCGTGGATGGCATGAGATCGCTCCACAAGACCTCTTTCATTTAGCCAAATCTTGCCTGCCCCCTGCGCAGAAGTCGGAGTGTTGCGACGACAGCGCAACACAGGTAAACAGACCGCAGGCTGGGCCTAACTGAAGGTCACCGCCCCAAATTCGTTCGCGCCTGTACGGAAGACTTTCAGCAGTTGCATGATGCGCTTTCGCGCTGAGCAGCGGATGTCCGCCGTGGCCCGCAACCGCAGGAGTCCTATCGGCTTACCAAAGGCGTCGGGGAGGCTATTGCAAACTGGGCTCGGTCCAACTCAATTAATATAGAGCTCGACATGCAAACAATCACGAGCGTCGCTGAACTCGCCGCACTCTCACAAAATCCCGCAGTGCGATCCACGGGTCGGATCCGTGCCGACGATGGACTATCCCCACGATGTCTACCTGGCGCTGATCGCGGCAAGCTAGGCGAAATGCGATGTGAGCGTCGTCACAGGTCGAAACCTTTGTTGAACCTGGCGAACCTCGTGAGACCTCTGTGCGGAGCTTTGAGGCCCGGACATTTTCGCGTTGTCGCGACTGTCGGATGCAAGTTGTTCAACATGGTGCAGCCAGACGTCGTCTTTTGGCCAGAAGGAGTTTCGGCAATGCACAGTCGTGCGTCGCATGTGGTTGATCTCAATCTCCCTATCGAGATCGTCACCGTACCAAACGGTTCGCGAAGAGGATGGGCTCGCCATGAGTAGTCGCAACCGCTATCTCAGCAAGGGAGAACGTCAGCAGGGCCTATCCGCAGCGCTCGACGATTTTCGGTCGGGAGAGCGCAACGTAGAAAAGCTGATTGCGGCCGCAAAGGCGCATTTAGAGGGGTTGAAGACTGCAGTATCTTGAACTTGCCGACGGTGACACGCTCAAAGCGCCGACTCCCCGCGATGCGGCCGCCTACGTTGGCTCAACGCGGCTGATCGACAATGTAATCTTGGCGTTGCGAACTCGGTAGCGCAAGGCGTGGCCAAGCCGCGCGCGGCTTAGTCAGCTGACAGAAACGTTCAGGCACTGTTCCGAGAGGTGTATCGAGCTGGCAGCAGAGGGCGAGCTCCGAGAGGACTTTGTCCGGCGAGTAGCGAAGCGATAGCGCGTGCCAACGGAATATGTAGGGCCTTGAACTGTGTGGCCGGCAACTCGCAAGTCTTGCGACGGTGATCACCCGCCAATTCGACAAACCTTCGTATAGTGCTTTGCAGCCGATGCTATATCACCCACTTACCTTTGTAGAGTTGAGCACCGGTCAGATCGTTTGTACTTTCAATGTCGAACCTGGATCGTTCGGTGTGCGGGACAGTGCGAAGCCTGAACTAACGCCTTGCTAGAAGTCGTTGCGTTCCAATCAGCTATTGAACATCTTGATTCGAATCTTTGGCCGAGTGCACGCAAAAAGGGCAGGGACTTCGTAGCTGGGGCTCTAGCACAGTCGCCGCGTTGCTGATCATTGCCATAGTAAGTTGCTGGCAAATTTACATCCCACTCCTGAAATACGAGTCGACATGGCATTTACCGCGCTTTTCATCAAACGTCCGGTATTGTCAATCGTCGTCAGTTTCCTGATCTTGCTGATCGGCTTGCGCGCCGCCACCCTACTGCCGATCCGGCAATATCCAAAGCTATCCAATACGGTCATCAATATCACGACTGTCTATCCTGGCGCCTCTGCCGACACGCTCCAGGGCTTCATCACCACTCCCCTTGAGCAAGCAGTCGCGTCCGCCGAAGGCGTCGACTACATCAGTTCCTCGTCTGTGCTTGGTGTCTCGACAATCCAAGTCTACATCAAGCTGAATTTCGACCAAAACGAAGCGCTCACGGAGGTGCTCTCGAAGGTCAACTCAGTCAGATACCTGATCCCGAAGGAATCAAACGATCCAGTCGTCACGAAGTCGACCGGTCAGACCACTGCTGTTATGTATATCGCCTTCTCCAGCGAGGAGCTAGCCGCCAGCGCGATCACCGACTACCTCTCGCGGGTCGTGCAACCGGTTATCTCAACCGTCGACGGGGTTGCAGCGGCAGACATCCTGGGCTCCCAGAGTTTTGCAATGCGGCTGTGGCTCGATCCTGCGAAAATGGCTGGGCATGGCGTGTCGCCGGCCGAGGTTTCGGCTGCAATCGCCGCCAACAACTTCCAGGCCGCGGCTGGCCAGGCCAAGGGCTATTTCACTATCTCCGATGTCACGGCAAATACGGATCTGCGGAGTGTGGATGATTTCAAGCGGATGATCGTCAAAGCCAACGAGGGTGGCTTTGTGCGCATGGAAGACATTGCGGTAGTCGAGTTTGCCGCGCAGACGGCAGACACTAGCGTCGCGATGAACGGCGAGCACGCGGTCTTCATCGGCGTACAGGCGAGCCCGCAAGGCAATCCGCTAAACATAGTGCGAGGCGTTCGAGGGCTGTTTCCAGAAATGGAGCGTAACCTGCCCCCGTCGCTGAGGATGAAAGTGGCCTACGACTCCACCCAGTTCATTCAATCATCGATCGATGAAGTGGAGAAGACGCTCATTGAGGCTGTCGTGGTCGTGGTGATCGTGATCTTTCTGTTCCTGGCCTCACTGCGGTCGGTCATCATTCCTGTGGTCACTATTCCGTTGTCGCTCGTGGGTGTCTGCAGCATGATGCTCGCGCTGGGGTTTTCATTCAATCTCCTGACTCTCCTTGCGATGGTTCTCGCGATCGGTCTCGTGGTCGACGACGCGATCGTGGTGGTGGAGAACATTCATCGCCATTTAGAAGAAGGTGCGACGCCCCTAGTGGCTGCTACAAGGGGCGCGCGCGAGATCGTCGGTCCCGTTATCTCCATGACGATCACCTTGGCTGCGGTATATGCGCCGATCGGGTTTCTCGGCGGCCTCACCGGTGCGCTGTTCCGCGAATTCGCGTTTACGCTGGCGGGAGCTGTGATCGTGTCGGGCGTGATCGCGTTGACGCTGTCGCCCATGATGTGCTCGCTCTTCCTGAGGCGCGCCGAAGGGGGCCGATTTGCAAGGCTTGTGAACCGCGGATTCGGCGCCATAACACGATGGTACGGCCGCAAGCTCGACCGCTCGCTCGAATATCGCCCAATTACCGGCCTATTTGCGCTGACCATGTTAGGCCTTGTCGGTTTTCTCTACATGAATATTTCCAAGGAGCTCGCGCCTGAGGAGGATCAAGGTATCGTATTCGCGCTAACGAAGGCGCCAAAATACGCCAATATCGACTACCTCGACTATTACGGCGCCAAGCTTGAAAACGCGTTCAAGAAATTTCCAGAGAGTGACTTGAGCTTCGTGCTCAATGGCATCAGTGGCCAGCAGAGTGGCATGGCCGGCATGTTGCTCAAGCCGTGGGACGAGCGCAAGCGATCATCGATTGTATTAAAATCCCTCGTTCAAGCCGAGCTGTCCAAAATCGAAGGCATTAACGCGTTTGCCTTTAGCTTGCCTCCGCTTCCGGGCGGTTCGGGTGGCCTACCAGTGCAGATGGTGATTAATTCGACGGTTGGCTTCCAATCCGTTTACGAGCAGATGTCCAAGCTGAAGGATGTCGCGCGCAAGAGCGGTCTGTTCATGGTGAGCGACTCCGACCTCGAGTTCAACCAGCCGGTGGTACGAATCAAGGTTGATCGGTCCAAGGCCAACGAGCTCGGCATCACCATGCAGACTATCGGTAGCGCGCTCGCCACCTTACTTGGCGGGAACTACATCAATCACTTCAATTTGCAGGGTCGTTCCTACCAGGTGATCCCGCAGGTCCCACGTCAGGAACGCCTGGCGCCGCAAGCAATCGGGAGCTATTATGTGAAGACTGCGACGGGCTCAATGCTCCCGCTGTCTACGGTAGTCTCCATCGAGACTGCGACCGATCCGAACGCTCTCACCCACTACAATCAGCTCAACTGCGCGACCTTTCAGGCCGTGCCGATGCCTGGCGTCACGATCGGCCAGGCTGTAGACTTCCTGGAAGCCGAGGCAAAGAAACTGCCCGCAGGCTTCAGCCACGATTTTCTGGCCGACGCCCGCCAATACGTATACGAGGGTAACCAACTGGCGATTACCTTTGCATTTGCAATCATCATCATATTCTTGGTGCTTGCGGCGCAGTTTGAAAGTCTGCGCGATCCTTTCATCATCATGATCAGCGTACCGATGGCAATCGTGGGCGCCTTGACCCCGCCATTTTTTGGCTGGGCAACTATGAACATCTACACCCAGGTCGGACTGTTGACACTGGTGGGATTGATTTCCAAGCACGGCATCCTGATGGTTGGGTTCGCCAATGAGCTGCAGCTCAAGGAGAGACTTGACCGTCGCTCGGCTATAGAGATGGCGGCGCGCGTCCGACTGCGTCCAATCTTGATGACTACGGCGGCAATGGTCACGGGCTTCATACCCTTGTTGACTGCAACGGGAGCTGGCGCCGCGAGCCGCTTCTCGATTGGGCTCGTGCTCGTCGCTGGCATGACTGTCGGCACGCTGTTCACGCTTTTCGTGCTGCCGGCGGTCTATGTCGTGTTCGCGTCGGACCACCGCGCCGATGCGAGCTCCGGCCGCGCGAAGAACGCCGCCGAGTTCGGCCTCCCCGGCGCTGCTGATTCCCAGCTGGCCAAGCAATGACGATAAATGCAATCTAGGTTCGCTCAGTGGCAAGCGAGGGCGCCTGCGATCGCTTCACGCTCCGTTACGCATTGAGATCTTCACGCCCGTGGTGCCGAGCTTGGCGGCTATCGGGGGCTCGGAAGAACACATCGGTGATCCCCGGCTGCTCCGCTAAGGTGAATTTCACCGTACATTTCAAGGCAGCGGAATGCCCAAGCTCGACATCGCCGGGGGAGAAGGGAATTGATCCTCGCTGACAAAAGGTGCGTTGCTATTTATCCCAGGGCTCTTGAAGGAGAATTGTTTGCTTCCGTCTAACCGCGTTGCGTTGCTAGCTGAAAAATGATGACGCTGAACCGCTTAGGGGTCGACACGTGTTCAATTCCGTGGGAACGGCCCGTATCCATGGCCGACGCACTTACGGCTTTCGATACGAGGACCATTGATCGACAAGCCGAGAAACAAGCCGACGGGTTTTGGCTGAATGATCGGTGCCGAGTATCGGGAAGTGCAGCACAGCTTGCGTTGGACGATCGCAGTCGAGAACAAGAGCAACTGCTGAACGCAAAAACGGCCGCTGCCATCGTGAAGACGGGCGGAGCTGCTAAGCGAATGGTCAGAATCTGCCGCAACCCGATGACCAATGGCCGCGCTGGCTCCCCGACGTGTGACCCGACGCCCTCTGGAGTGGGAAAATTAAGGAAATGCCTGAGTTTAATGCTGCTATCTGGTTTCTGGCCGCAACGACGTGTTTTGCTGCCTTTGTAAATGGAGCCATTTGCTACGGCTTTTCGTCGCTCACTGTACCCTTTGCGCTAGTTTTCTACACCAATCGCATTCTCAACCCCGCCATTGTCATCATCGAGGTCTTCGTCAACGTTTACGTCCTCCTCATCAATCTGAAGGGCGTGCGGGTGGTCTGGAGACGAGTGTTTCCCATCTTGCTCGGGCTCTTGCCGGGCGTTGCGCTCGGCGGCTATGCCTTGACCTCGCTTCAGCCGGGCTGGATCAAATTCGCCACCTACACGATCATTCTGCCCCTGATCCTGCTGCAAGCTGCGGGTTGGCGCCGCCCTATCGGAGCAAGCTGGCTGATCGGCCTGCCATTCGGGTGGATGCTGGGCGCTCTCTATTCGCTGACGACAATCTCCGGGCCTCCCATAGCGATGCTGTTTAACAACCAAGGCTTGGTCAAACACGAATTTCGCGCCGGCCTAGCGCTGGTTCGCGTGGTGGAATCGAGCGTTACCGCCTTCGTCTACTATCAGCTCGGCTTGTTCATTTACGAAAGCGGCAGCTTGCTCTATGTTTTTGTACCGAGTGTCATGCTTGGCGTCCCGCTGGGGTCCTACGTCATTCGCCGGCTTGATGCGGAGATATTCCGACGCATCTGTATGAGCTTTGATGCTTGGATCGTGGGCTTCGGCTTGTCACGGGTGCTGATTGAGCTCGATCTAGTGCAGAGCGCCTGGGCTTATAGCGTGATGGCGGCAGCGATACTCATCGATCTCTGCCTGCTATACTTGTTCTTTACAACGCACTATCCAATCTCATCTCGGCGAACTGCGGATATAAGCACCTGAACGATGCCGGCGGGCAACTCGGTATCGAATGCGCGCGCGTCCTGGATCTGCTCGACGCCGCCCTCTTCGGCGGCGATGATGATGGCTTGCAAATCTGGTTGATTGCTCCAGACGGCCCAGCCCACCGGCGCCGGGAACCCGGGATCACAGGACAGCCCTGCACTGTTGGAGGCTGATGTTGCCGCCATGCCACTCGAAATGGCTGTTGCCGGCGGCGACACGCTGGCCCAGAACAAACGAACTGAGGCCCAATGGCTGCGCGGGAACCATCTGGCGGCCGGAAATTAGGGACGAACGAATATCAAAAGCATCGGGGCCGATATCCGCTTGCGCGTGGTAGCGGGGCTCGTTGTAGTGACCTCTTGAGACAGCGCCGCCACTCGTGATGAGAGCTTCCGATTGTGCAAAGTTGTCGGAAAAACGACGGCCGTGTTAGCGCCAACTGCATAGAGGCCTGGGGCGCCGTCGGCTTTGTAGGCGTTGCGACAAGCCATGCTGAGCGATGCGATCCGACTGTCGCAGACCAGCAAAAACCATCGCCCTCGTATGGCCAGCTCATCCGGGAGAGATTGGCCGAAACACCGCCGTCCCCAGGGGCTCGACGATCACCCCTACTTGTCGCTCTCCGTGTGACGCAGTTCAGTATTTGTGACGGCATCGCATTTGCAGGGATGAAGAACGTAAACTTGAGGCCATCATCGTCGAGCCGAGCGTCGCTTGCAGGCGACGCACGCAGGATGAGGGGCGCCGCGCCCGCGAGTCCGTTCTCTCAGGAGCGTCCGTGACACCATGTGCCAATTTGTCTGCCGGCCTGCTTGGGACACGCCTGACATTTTTTGTGGCCGGATTCGGCCTCGCGGCCTGGGCGCCTTTGGTGCCACTCGCCAAGGAGCGGCTCGCGGCGGATGACCGCATGCTTGGTCTACTGCTGCTCTGTCTCGGAACGGGATCTGTCGTCGCGATGCTTTTGACCAGCGTGTTGAACTCGCGGTACGGCAGCAAGCCCATTATCCTCGCGGGTGGACTTGGACTCGCGATCATCCTGCCGTGCCTTGCAGTTTCCGACACACCTATAAGGCTCGGTGCCACGCTATTTGCTTTCGGCGTTTCACTCGGCTCGATCGATGTAGCAATGAACATCCACGCGATTGAACTGGAGCGCGCCACGGGCCGTCTATTGATGTCCGGCTTCCACGCCCGGTACAGCATTGGGGAAGTCACCGGCTCTGCCGCGGTCACCTTGTTAGTCTCCCTGCAGTGTGGCTCGCTTCTCTCGACGTTGGTCTGTTCGGCGTTAGTAACGATCGCGATTGTGACGGCCTGGCCGAGGTTGCTGGCGACGGGTTCGAGACAGCAGGGGCCATTATTTGTCTTGCCCCACCGCAGTGTGTTGCTCATAGCGGTGCTCGCGGGTATAACCTTTCTTGTAGAAGGTGCAATGCTCGATTGGAGCGCTTTGCTTCTCGTTGAACGAGATCTTCTCGCGGAGGCGCACGGGGGCATTGGTTATCTGCTCTTCTCAATCGCCATGGCCGCAGGGCGTCTCAGCGGAGATGCCGTGGTGGCGCGAATCGGCGGCCGTGCCACGTTGATGCTCGGGGCTGTACTAATGGTAACAGGCTTCTTGGCCGTGGTGGCCGCGCCCGTTGCGTTGATTGCTATGGCAGGGTTCCTGCTTATTGGATTGGGTATTTCAAATGTTGTACCCGTACTGTGTCGACGCGCCGGCAAACAGAACGTGATGCCAGCAGGCATAGCGATAGCGGTCATCACGACAGGCGGCTACGCGGGTATACTCGTCGGGCCGGCCGGCATCGGGCTCATCGCACACATATCTGGCTTGCCAATGGCGTTCGGGATGTTAGGCGCGCTCATGTCCATCGCGATGCTGTCGGCGAGGATGATGACCGACCATCGCTAAGGCATTGGTCAAGAGGAAGGGAGCGCCGGTTCGCTCCGGCTAGTGATCGCCTTCGGCGGTTGAGATTTAGAGTCGATGAGCTCTCAACTGCTGGCAGCACGTCTCGATCTGATCTTTCCTTTTACTGCAAGTCGGCAGGGGTTCTTGGCGGCGAACTGAGGGCATTGTTGACAATGAACGTTCGTCAACTTGCGAAGCAAGATTGATCGTTACGTGAGCGGCGAGTCTGCTAGGCCGGACGTTCACCGCCGGTTGATCGTGGGATCGCCCCCTTATCCGGGAACAACGAATCACTCTGGTGCTGTCCGTCGCTGTCAGCCCGATACGCCCGATATGCCAGCTGAATGCCATCCTTTAGCGAAGTCGTGGCGCGCCAGCCGAGCCCGGACAGCCGACTCACGTCGAGCAGCTTGCGCGGCGTGCCGTCCGGGCGCGACGTATCGAAGCTGATCTCACCGCGAAAACCGACGGCGGCCGCGATCATGAGTGCGAAGTCGGCGATGCTGATGTCCTCGCCGCTACCGATATTTACCAGTTCCGACGAGGAATAGGTCTTCATCAGATGGATGCAGGCATCGGCGAGATCATCGACATAGAGGAATTCGCGGCGCGGCGTGCCGGTGCCCCACACCACGACGTTTCGGCTGCCCGAAATCTTGGCCTCGTGAAAGCGGCGGATCAGCGCGGCGACGACGTGGCTGTATTCGGGGTGATAATTGTCCCCGGGGCCGTAAAGATTAGTCGGCATCACGCTGATGAAATTGGCGCCGTACTGGCTGCGATAGGCCTCGGCCATCTTGAGGCCGGCGATCTTGGCGATGGCATAGGGTTCGTTGGTCGGTTCCAGCGGGCCGGTCAATAACGAATCCTCTCGCAGCGGCTGAGGCGCCAACCGCGGATAGATGCAGGAGGAGCCGAAGAACATCAGCTTCTCGCACCCATTGGCATGCGCCGCCTGGATGACGTTGCTCGATATCGCCAGATTGTCGTGCAGAAACTCGGCGCGCAGCGTGTTGTTAGCGACGATGCCGCCGACCTTCGCGGCGGCGAGGAACACGGCTTGCGGCCGCTTCGCGGCAAACCAGGCGTTCACCGCGGCCTGGTCGCGCAAGTCGAGCTCGCTGCGCGGCACCGTCAAGAGATCGGCCTGTTCGCGTGCTAGCCGGCGCATCAGCGCCGCGCCGACCATGCCGCGATGGCCCGCAACGAAAACCGTCTTACCCTTCAGTTCAAACGACGTGCTTGCCATTGGTCGCATCCTGCTTGGCTTCAACGAGATCGCTGGCGACCATTTCCTTCACCAGTTGCGAGAACGGCGTCTTCGGAGCCCAGCCGAGCTTGGCGCGCGCCTTGCTGCCGTCACCGATCAGGAGATCAACCTCGGTCGGACGGAAATAGGTCGGATCAATCTGCACCAGGGTCTTGCCCGAGGCCTTGTCCACGCCGACTTCCTCGACGCCCCTGCCGCGCCATTCGATGCTGCGCCCGACCTCGGCAAACGCCACCTCGACGAACTCGCGGACCGACCGCGTCTCGCCGGTCGCCAGCACGAAGTCGCCGGGCTCGTCGACCTGCAGGATCCTGTGCATGCCATCGACATAGTCGCGGGCATGGCCCCAGTCACGTTTGGCGTCGAGATTGCCGAGATAGAGCGTGTTCTCGAGGCCGACCTCGATGCGGGCGACGGCGCGGGTGATCTTGCGCGACACGAAAGTCTCGCCGCGGGTCGGGCTCTCATGGTTGAAAAGGATGCCGTTACTGGCGAAAATGCCATAGGCCTCACGGTAGTTCACCGTGATCCAGTAGCCATAAAGCTTGGCGACGCCATAGGGCGAGCGCGGATAAAATGGCGTGGTTTCCTTCTGCGGCACCTCTTGCACGAGCCCGTAAAGCTCCGAGGTCGAGGCCTGGTAGAACCGCGTCTCCTTTTCCATGCCGAGGATGCGGATCGCTTCCAAAAGGCGCAGAACGCCGATTGCGTCGGCGTTGGCGGTGTATTCCGGGCTCTCGAAACTGACCTGGACGTGGCTCTGGGCGGCCAGGTTATAGATTTCGGTCGGCCGGATCTGCTGCACCAGCCGAATCAGATTGGTCGAATCCGTCATGTCGCCATAGTGCATCAGGAACGGCACGCTGCCGGCATGCGGATCCTGGTAGAGATGATCGACGCGCGCGGTGTTGAACGAGGACGACCGGCGCTTGATCCCGTGCACGTGGTAGCCGAGACCGAGCAAATACTCGGCGAGATATGCTCCGTCCTGCCCGGTGACGCCGGTGATCAGCGCAACGCGCCGCTTTGAGTCCTGAGCCGTCATGGTCTCTCGTGGTTTCGCCGGAAAGAAAAGCCCTGTGAAACGCTATTGGAAGCTGTTTCTCGTGAAGTCTAGATGGCAAGCCCGCTCCACCCGCAATTTGAGGAAAGCGATCGTTAGGTCCAGTCATACACATCAGGTAGGAAAGCACACTATATACATTGTTTTAAATCGGACTGGATTGTGTGAACGCATTGATCTCCAAAACATCAAAGTCAACTAACGCTCGCATCCTGGCTTATATCACTGACGATCCTAAGCAGACGAGATGCATGCGATCGCCGTTGCGAGCGCAAGGGCGCGCTTCGTCCGGGCTATATCTCCAACGAGATAGAAGCCGACCATCTGTGTTCCTATCTAACCTCAGGCGCAAGTACGCATACGCGTGGTCTCGTCACGGCTTGCGAGAGCGACAAGCTGGAGCCGCAGTCATCGATGCATTTGCCGGATGACGGGATGCAAGCAAGCGTACAGTCAAGCTTGCACGTCAATTCGTAGTCAAGAAAGCACCCCTACCGTTAACTTCCGGACAGAACACCCGTCTTCGCGGTCGATTCATCGCCCGTGATCAGGCGCTGTTGCCAATATTAAGCTCGCGGCAGCCAGTGGAGCGGTCGACGCAAGACAAGATGAGCAAGAGTAGTAAACGTTGGTATAGATGCTCCAACGTTTCGATATCGAAAGTTTACGCTCGTACAATAGAGCTTCGCTGCCAATCGTCTAATCTCGATGGCCGTAACTTGCCTCGGTACGAGTGTGATGGGCCTCTTAAATCCGCGCCGGAAAAATGTTTCCGGTAGCACAGAACAATTCAAGCTAGAGCTGCTGCGCAGTTTGTACTCGATCGGCAGCCAAAAGCGGAATGTAGCCGGCCGAAGCGATGATGGCTGAAGGAGGTCTAACTCACGCTTGCGAATGCGGCGGCGATACAGGCGGCCGCGAAAAAGCCCGAACTTGACGCCTGTTACCATCGGGCAGGCGATTTCATGATCGGATTCCTGTAGGCGGGACCTCGGGCCCCTTGAACTTGGGCTGCATTGATCGATATGTGTGGAATTGTCGGCATTTTGGGGCGTGGTCCGGTCGTTGGCCAGTTGGTCGCGTCGCTCAAGCGATTGGAATATCGTGGCTATGACTCCGCAGGCCTCGCGACTCTCGAAGGTCTCCGTATCGAGCGGCGGCGCGCTGAAGGTAAGCTGAGAAACCTTGAAGAGCAGCTGCGCTATTATCCGCCGTTGGGTCATACCGGCATCGGTCATACCCGCTGGGCGACCCATGGAAAACCGACCGAGAGCAATGCTCACCCGCATGCGACGGAAAATGTCGCGGTCGTTCATAACGGGATCATCGAGAATTTTCGCGGGCTGCGAGCCGAACTGGAGCGGAATGGAGCCCATTTTCACTCAGAGACAGACACGGAGGTGGTGGCGCATCTCGTCGATTCTTATCTCAAGAGGGGCTACTCGCCGCAGGATGCGGTACAAGCGTCGCTGCCACAGCTGCGCGGTGCCTTCGCGCTCGCGTTCCTTTTCAAAGCCCACGACGATCTTTTGATCGGTGCACGTAAGGGGTCGCCCCTTGCGATCGGACATGGTGACGGCGAACTGTATCTAGGATCGGACGCCATCGCGCTCGCGCCTTTGACCGACACCATCACCTATCTCGAAGACGGCGATTGGGCCGTGCTTACACGCACGATGTGCGTGATTTATAGCGCCGACGGATTTGTCGTCCAGCGGGAAACATCAAAGTCTGGCGTATCGTCACTCCTTGTGGACAAAGCGAATTATCGCCACTTCATGGCCAAGGAAATCCACGAGCAGCCGACAGTAGCCGGCAAGACATTGGCGCATTATGTCGACATGGCGGCCAAGCGAGTCGCCCTGCCGGTCACATTGCCATTCGACTTTAAATGCATTCAGCGCATCTCTATTACGGCGTGCGGCACTGCAAGCTATGCCGGGCATATCGCCAAATACTGGTTCGAGCGGCTGGCGCGCTTGCCTGTCGAGATCGATGTAGCGTCCGAGTTCCGCTACAGGGAGGCGCCTTTGCGCCGTGGCGATCTCGCGATCGTCATCTCGCAGTCGGGCGAAACCGCTGACACGCTAGCTGCGTTGCGATACGCCAAGGACCAGGGCGTGCACACGATATCTGTGGTCAACGTCGCGACGTCGACGATTGCGCGCGAGAGCGAATCCGTTCTGCCGACGCTGGCGGGGCCGGAAATCGGCGTCGCTTCCACCAAGGCATTCATCTGCCAGCTGATGGTATTGGCGGCGCTTGCCGTCGCAGCAGGCAAACAGCGCGGTAAGCTGTCCGAGATCGATGAAACAAGGCTCGTGCGTGAGCTTATCGAAGTGCCGCGGTTGATTGCTGCGGCGCTGTTGATCGAGCCGCAGATCGAGAAACTCGCGCGTTATATCGCCGATTCAAGGGACGTGCTCTATCTCGGTCGTGGCACATCGGCTCCCCTGGCGTTGGAGGGCGCACTCAAGCTGAAGGAAATTGCCTATATCCATTCAGAAGGTTATGCAGCCGGCGAGCTCAAGCACGGACCGATCGCACTGATCGATGAGGCCGTGCCTGTGGTGGTGATCGCGCCTTATGACGGTGTCTTCGAGAAGACCGTCTCCAATATGCAAGAAGTTGCGGCTCGGGGCGGCAAGATCATCCTGATCACCGATTCGAAGGGGGCCTTGGAAGCGACGGTGGACACACTCATGACCATTGTGCTACCTGAGATGGTAGCAAGCTTTACGCCGATGGTCTATGCCATTCCGGTTCAGCTCTTGGCTTACCATACCGCCCTCGTAAGGGGTGCGGACGTGGATCAGCCGCGTAACCTAGCAAAATCGGTGACTGTGGAATGAGGCTACAGTGCTATATCGGAGCATTGAGGCCACTAATGGCGTGGGCGAGCTCAGAAAGAAAACGGTCCCGGTATCAACAGTCAATCATAGACCGATCCAGCTCGATGAGCAGAGTCAGCCCTGCTTGCGTCATCATCGTCAACCGGCTAACGCTACCGGGAGCGAGCGTTACCTTCCTTTTGTTCGAGCGGAACGGTAACAAGTGGGAATTAGAGATAATTGAAAGATCCAAGTTGGCTCTCGGTTACCCAGCCCGCTATCTGCTTTGCAGCGCCAATCAGTGAAGCTCGGTTCACAAAAGATACTCTGTAGCTCATCCTCCTACCTCGCCGATGCCGATGAAAAAGTCGGTGCACAATAGCTTCGGGCCGCTCCGTCGCAGCTTATTCACCGGCAGCGCATATGCGCGACAACTTACTTTTCCCGACTGCCAGCATCCGTGCGAGTCGGGCACGTCGAGCATGCACTTCGACCTCGGGACGCTTGCTTAGGATTAGCAGTCCAGTTTGTCCCTTCGATCGCGCGTGGCAGCGGTTCACGCAATCCGATTGGACGACACGCGCCACCGCGCCCTCCGACCTGATACGTGTCATCAGATGGATTGTTAGATGCATGACATTCCCGCGCAAGGTCGAGGCCCAAAACCAAGTGCAGAGGGCGCCGCACCGGAAGGACGCAGCGCCCCTGCTGTATATGCGGCAGGCGAGTACTATTGGCCACTATCCGATCCAGCGACAGTCAGCCGCTTGTATAGCAGGATCGACTAGCCTTGCGGCGATGTGGATTTAGCATGACTGCAAAGCTAGTTGGTGCAGCGATCGCATCGGGTTCCTAACGCGGGGCCGCAGAACGGGTTGCCAGAAGAACTGGTCCTCGTTCTGGGCACTGGAATTGCTAAAAATGAGCGCTGAGGCCGAACGCGCGGGTCGCGCTCCCACAAGTCAGCCTTAGACGACCTTTCTGGCGCACGCGATATTGTTGGTCAAAGTCTGGAATCGGCCGATCTATGCAGGGCGGTCCGCGTGCCCCACTGGAACGTTGAAAAGAAAACCCGAACATGAAACGGCGCGGCGGAACTCTTAAAAGAGTCCGATCCGATCGGCGTCCAACTCCAATAAAGGAGTTTCCTCGGAGGTGTTCGCCGCCTCTCATCAAACCTGATGAATGCCAATGGCAAGAGCGTGCCGCCGTGTCGTTCAAAAGGAAGCCCTATCACAAGCCGACTTGAGAGGGCCACGTCAGGTTTTGGTAAGTCAGGCTCCCTATCAGCGCTGCTGGGCCTAACAAGCCTAAAATAGACGCGGAAATGTATGCCTGACGGGAGCACCAATCGCCATGTATAATCGGATCAATGGCTCGTCCCACTGCCAATCCTCTGACTTTGCCGACACTGATGAGCAAATGGACGCAGACATCTTTGCAAATGCGTTCGCAAATATGAGCTTAGCTGACTCTGGTTCCAGTGGCAGTTCATCTTCGACAACAAGACCGTATTCGCTCACTTCAACCCCTCCCATAATAGAGTTGAATCGTCAGTCATTCCGAGAAGCCGCGGAGGCCTTTCATGGTGACGAAATCATGAAAATCGCCAACAACCCTCAAGAGTACTCCGACTTCGTGTCCGGCAAGGCAAGGCGAACTGCAGAAGTTGCCAAAGACTACGGGAGAACCCGAGATTCCGAGAATGCGCAATACTTCAGCTACCAATTGGGCAACAAGAGTGTCGGACTTCTAAGAACGGAAGGCGGCGACAGCATGACCGAGTTCGACGTCAAAAGGTGGAAGAAGCTATTTCCTGGACGCCACGGGACTACCTCTACTGTGGATCTTCAAGTCGTTCATCCGCTTGTCGAGAACGCTGGTGATATCCTGCTCGAGCACCAGCTTCGACTAGACGGCAAACAGCCGCTGCTCAATTTACGTCCGGCTAATTCGGAAGCAAGAGCCCGTGCGGCAAAGATGGGATTCGTCGAGGTTGACGCCGACAACATGGTTCTCGACCCAGAGAAGTCAGACAAGTGGGTGAGAAATAGCGGCGGCGAATGGCAGCGAAAAGGCACTACTGCGCTGTATCTTCGCAAAGATGACGACAGTGAAGGTTGTAATACCGAGATCCCAGCTAGCCGCTCAACATACGACTATGAGGATGATTTTATGTGACCATTCATTCACCGGTGATTTGGCCCGATGGAGTAGATCAATCTAGCCTGCTCCGGGCTCCTCTGTGTTTATCGCCCTTTCGGCCGAGAGTTCCTCTGAGTTGGCTCAAAATACTGCCCCAGAGTGCTGGTTGGCTTAGCGGTTGCTAATTGTTTGAGCCTTGGAAGTAGGGGCTCACCGCGCGAGGCAATTGCGACAATGCTCGCTGATGCGAGGACCCGCATGGGGTGCCGCGGAAGTGCGCCCGGCCGCCGAGGGCCGGGCGTGTTGCGCCGAGCACGTTGGACGGCTCGGAGACCAGAAGTCTTCTACAGATGGCCTACGAAGTAGTAAGGGCCTGGGCGCTTGCCTGAGTCGGTGGGCAAGGAATGCACAGCGAAGCGGCGCCGGATCGACAAGACGGCGGGCATGCGTCTAGGGACGTAACGACGCCGTGAGCACGAGCATCGTGCAGAGCTCTTTCACCAGAATGAGCGCCGACCTGGAATGAATCAAGCCGGGTGCTCTCCGTCTCTGGCGGGGTTGTTGTTTGTTCTGCAGCCGGCCATAGTCGGTAAAGCGTGGGCGGGCAAGTCGCGGTTCCGAGTGCGATCGTCGTTCCGACGAGCATTTAGATCGGACAAGAGCTCGCAGGTTGATCGAATCAGATGTCACCTCGCTCGCCATATGCCTTCAATGCGATGTCGAGGCACTTGAGTAGCTCTTGCCTGCCAAATGGCTTGGCGAGGAAGCCAATCGCCCCGGCCTCCAGGGCTGACGCGCGCGCGCGCTCGTTGGGAAAAGCTGTAATGAAAATGAAAGGTGTGTCGTAACCACGCGTCCGCATCTCTGCCAGCAGCTCCAGCCCACTCATAGTCGACATCTGCACATCGGTAATGACACAGGATGTCTCATTCAAGTACGGCGACCGCAGGAGTGCCTCGGCCGACGCAAATATCTGCACGACGTAGCCACGCGATTTCAAAAGGTTTTCTGTCGACGCTCGGACGGATACGTCGTCGTCAACGACGGAAATCAAAGGCGTGGACAAGATGAGCCCTCCCGACGCAGTACAGCGGCAGCCAAAGCGCTAGCCACTTTCCGCGAAAAGTGGGCTTAAGTGATGGAATTGTAAAATCATACTTGCGTTTGTTCGGAACGATTGTCGCGAATTCCCAGCGTCTCGCTCATTCGGATCAGGTCGGCTAGCGACCGGGCACGCATCTTTTTCATTACGTGACCTCGGTAGATCTTCACCGTAATCTCGGCGAGCCCAAGTTCGGCGGCTATCTGCTTATTCATCAGGCCGGCCGCGACCAGTTTCATCACTGCCTGCTCGCGTGGGCTTAAGGTCTCAAATAGAGACTGCAGATTCGCGACGGTTCGCTGAACTTCCCGTCTTTTGCGATCTCGTTCGGTCGCCGCAACCACGGCATCAAGCAGTTCCTGATCACGGAACGGCTTGCTGAGAAAATCGACCGCACCTCCCTTCATGGCCTTGACGGTCATGGGAATGTCGCCATGGCCGGTGATGAAGATGATCGGAATGTGTATGTTCAACCTGGCCAGCTCGGTCTGGTAGTCAAGGCCGCTCAGGCCTGGCAGCCGGACATCAAGAACTAGACAGCTTGTAACGTCCGGAATTGTGCTCTGCAGCATTTCACGGGCCGATCCAAACGCAACGACCTCCAACCCTACCTGTTGAAAAAGGTTCGTAAGCGAGCGGCGCACGGAGATGTCATCCTCAACGACGAAAACGATCGGCTTCGTCGAGGCCTCGGCACTGCTACCCTCACCTGGCGAGTCAAATCGTCCTGTCACTGGAGGGCCTCCTTGTGTACGGGCAGGACAAACTGGAAGGTCGCGCCCGGTTCATTGTTCTGGAGAAGCGATAGCCGCCCCCCATGAGCTTCCACGATAGAACGGCAGATTGAAAGGCCCATTCCAAGGCCACTCGATTTGGTGGTGAAGAAGGGATCCAAGACGTGGTCAGCGTCCTTCTCGGCGATCCCGACGCCGCAATCGGCCACGGCAAGCTGCACGTGCCCCAGGTCGTCCTTGGATGATCGAATCAGAAGTTCGCGCGGCCGGTCTGTAACTGCGTCCATCGCCTCGATTCCGTTCATTACCAGATTGATGATCACCTGTTGTAGCTGAATTCGGTCACCGAGGATCCTAGGCAGCGCGGCCGCCAACTCGGTTCGCAACGTCACTCGGTGGCTCACCAGCTCTCGTGTTACCAGCGCAATGACGTCCCTAACGACCTCATTAACGTCGAGTGGCACCATCTCAATCTCGCCCTTCTTCGCGAGCGCGCGAACACTGCGGATCACCTCGCTTGCCCGGATTGCGTCCTCGATGATCCATTCCACCGAAGAGCGCGCGGCGGCAAGATCAGGAGCTTCCCTAGCCATCCAGCCGAGGCACGCATCGGCGTTGTTGAGAATAGCGGCGAGTGGTTGGTTTATCTCGTGAGCGATGGAAGTCGTCAGTTCTCCTAACGTCGTTACACGCGTCACATGTGCAAGCTCCGCTTGTGCCTTTCGCAGCTTTTGTTCGGCCTGATCAGCGCGAATGAGAGCCGTTATGTCAGTGCTGACGCCGCGGTAGCCCAGAAAAGTTCCGTTTCCGTCGAAGAAGGGCTTTCCACTCGTGCGGACATAGATCGGAGATCCCGTCCGATTCACGGTACGGTAGATGAGATCCCGAAACGGCAGATGCGCCTGCAACGTCGCCCGATGCTGACGCCACTTCTCCGGTTCTTCTTCCGTGTCGCACGCAATGTCCCAGCGAGGCAGGCCCATCAATCCTGTCGCCAAAATTCCCGCAGCGCTGGTGTGCTCGGACAAGTGAGTGACCCGATGATCTGGCCCGGTCTCCCAGAGCCAGTCGGAAGCGGTCTCGGCGTAGTCGCGAAAGCGCTGCTCGCTTTCGCGCAGCGCGACAAGTGTGTTTTCCAGGCGTTCCCTAGCTGCGTGCTGCTCGGTGACATCCATATGTGTTCCGATCAGCTCGCTGACATTACCATCGCTGCCGAGGACAACGTGCGCAACGGAGTGTATGCGCCTTATCCCGCCATCTGGCAGAAGAATACGAAAATCGTACTCGAACCGTTCTTCCACGTGTTCAATCGCCTGCCGCTGTACCTCCTGTAGCCGCGGCAAGTCGTCCGGATGGATGCGCGATCGAATGGTCTCGATCGATACCGGCTCTTGTGGGCTAAAGCCAAACAGACGATCGACCTCGGCGGAGCGATACACGAAATCTAGACCGTAGACATCCCAGGACCAGCTGCCTGTGTGAGTGAGATGCTGGGCCTCGGCCAGATAGCCCTCGCTGCGGCGCAGCTGCTGCTCTGCTCGCCTCGCCGCCGTAATATCCGTGGCTGCCCCAACAAACTCGATGTCACCAGATTCTGTCCTCGTGGCTCGTGCCTGCGCATGAATGTGCTTTACTGAGCCGTCCGGTAGCAGAAGCCGGTATTCGTGGTCAAAATCGCTCGGGTCTCGCATCGCGCGATCGATAATCTCTCTAACCGCAGCCCTATCATCTGGATGAGTGCGCTCAACGACGAACTGCGGCCCCGGTTGCACTGTCTGAGGGTCTAATTGGAAAATCCGAAATGTTTCTTTGGACCAGAAGGCCTCGCCCGTAGTGGGGTTCCAGCTGAAGCTGCCTGTATGACTCAGCTCCTGCGCCTGGGCCAAATGCGCTTCGCTCCGCTGCAGTGCAAGCTCGGTCTGCTTGCGCTGCGTGATATCTTCGCAAGCTATAAGGGCGACGGGGCGCTCGTCGGCCCAAAGCATGGCCTTGGCGTGTTCACGTACCCACAAAACAGAGCCGTCCTTCCTCACTTTCCGGACGTCCCAAGTGCGGGATTGTCCAACATCCTCAAAACACGCCCGAATGCATTTGCGGACGAATGCACGATCCTCCTCAAGAAATATGCCGAGCACTGATTGGTCGATCAGTTCTGCACAAGCGTATCCCAGTTGTGTCGCGCCGAACGTATTGACGTTGAGGACAATGCCGGCTTCATCGACCATGAAGTACATGGCCGGATTGTGCTCGAAGATTGCGCGCCACCGTTTTTCACGATCCTCCAAATCCGTCGCACTTCGCTGAAGCTTGGCCGCAGCCACGCGCGCAGCTTCTCGTTCCTGGCGGAGTCTTCCGATCAGGTGCGTTACCACAATTGAGACAATAAAGAATGCAACAACCACAGAAACATCGCGGGGATCATCGATTCGCAGACTGAACGCCGGCGGGGCAAAGTAGTAAGCGAGAGCAGCGATTGACACGATGCAAAGCGCGGAGGACGCGATGAAGCTGCCCTTCAACGAAAATAGTAAGACTACTAACAAATAGGCGAACGCCGTGGCGGCGAAATGCGCGTGAAAGTACAAGCAAGTCAGTGTGACCGCGGCTAGCGTTATGCTGCCCAAGGTCAGCTGAGGGGCTGAAAGTTTAATTCTGCTGACACTATACATTTTGAGACCATCCGGCCTGTTCTCCGGCGGGAGAGCTATAGCATTTTAGGCAAAAATGAGGCAATCTTAGACGCTTGGGTCCGCCTTAGACGCTCGGGTCCGCGCGTGAGCGTGTCCGAGGTTGATCACCGGTGCCGAACTCAGCACGAGCGGAGAAAAAACGCATCATAAACATACGTATAGTTGTCCTAAACCTATCAATAGGTGTCGCAGACGGGGCTGCTGTCGAAGCCGAAATGTCTGCTTTGCGCTGCTGCCGGTAGTCCTTTGGGCCAGTCTCTTGAGCCTACAGCCGATGCATCCCCTTACACCCCTCGAATGAGGATAGCGGTTTCAGTTCGGCCGGGAGGTAGAATCGAAAGAAATCAGGCGCGCCTCCGTACCGGCAAAGAGCAGAAACAAGCTGCCGTCTCGCAGGCACGAAGAATGCGCAAGGGCGATCCCGCCTAGCTGCGAAAGACTCGTTTCCACCTGGTTTCGCTGGAATCGAGCGGCGACATCGACGTCGAATCCAGGGCAGCCTTGCAACGACTCGCCACGCCTGCGTCGATTTCCATCTAATCCACGCCGATCACACCCGCCATGATCTGATGACGCAGCGCGCACGGTAACGACGGATCACGAGTTGCATCCGCAGGATCCCGCCGGCGCTCCTCGTCGCGTGAGGCAAAGGGAGCGACGTGCATATGAGTATTCGTATGCGGACTAATACCCAGTCCGTCGCGCCGGACGTGTTCTGTCGCAGTCTTTGATCTGGCTTCGCAAAAATATTGCGCAAGCGCTCAGGTGGCCGGTAGCCCTGAGCGCGAAAGAGAAGCCCTGAAAAAAGGCCTACTTCTTTGCACGCCTGCCTCCCAGGAGAGCCGTCTGGCCGCCGCGCAAGGGCTGCGCACCGGAGAGCGCATGAGATAGTCATTCGTGCCCGAATGGCGGCGGCTAAGATCCCGGACCTACCTCATTGTGCTTGTAGTGTCGACAGTGGTGGAAACGGTGGGCTGGCTGAGCCGAGCCTGCAGGGTCACGTGATCGAGCTCGCCTTCCCACCAGGATACGAACACAGCCGCGATGCCATTGCCGATGATGTTGGTAAGGGCGCGCACCTCGCTCATGAACTTGTCGATCGAAAACACGATTGCCATACCCGGCACCAGAGCTGGGTTTACCACCGATAATGTCGCAGCGAGCGTGATGAAGCCCGCGCCAGTGACGCCGCTTGCTCCCTTCGACGTTAGCATTGCCACGAGCAGGATCGTGAGCTGCTGGCCAAAGGTGAGATCGACGCCGAGTGCCTGGGCAATGAACAATGTTGCAAGTGTCATATAGATATTGGTGCCGTCAAGGTTGAAGGAGTAGCCAGTTGGCACCACCAGCCCGACTACCGGCTTGGAGCAGCCCAGCCGCTCGAGCTTCTCCATCAACTGCGGCAGCGCGCTTTCGGAGGACGACGTACCGAGCACGATCAGAAGCTCGTCCTTGATAAAGACAAGGAACTTGAAGATTGAAAAACCGACGAGGCGGGCGATCAGACCAAGCACCACTACCACAAATAGCGCAGCCGTGACGTAGAACAGCGCGATCAGACCGATCAGATTGCCGAGTGCTGCGGGCCCGAACTTGCCGACCGTGAAAGCCATGGCGCCGAAGGCGCCGATCGGGGCCGCTTTCATTACAATAGCGATTACCCCGAACACCGCGTGTGCGACGTCGTCAATCATCCCGCGCAGACGCTCCCCACGCTTGCCCAGCGCCATCAGCGAGAAGCCGAAAAGGATCGCGAACAGGAGAACCTGCAGAACATCGCCGCGAGCGAAGGCGCCGATCACGCTATCGGGAATGATGTTGAGAATAAAGTCGACGGTTTTCGAGGCTTCCGCCTGCTTGACGTAATTGGCAACCGCCGCGGCATCCGGCTTAACCGCAAGGCCATGGCCGATCCGGACCAGATTGCCCATAACAAGGCCCAACAGCAAGGCAAAGCTGGAGACGATCTCGAAATAGAACAGCGCCTTCACGCCGACGCACCCGACTTTCTTGGCATCCTGAATATGCGCAATACCAGATGTGACAGTGCAGAAAATAATCGGCGCGATCACCATCTTGATGAGCTTGATGAACCCGTCACCAAGCGCCTTGATCCAGTCGTTGGTGGCGATAGACGGCCATAGGCAACCAACCATGACGCCAATTAAGATCGCGATTAGCACCTGGACGTAGAGTATCTTATACCAAGCTTGCGACGCGCGTACAGGCAACGCAGTTGCCATGGTGGTCATGACGCTTCCTTCCCGAATATACTCGAATGTGAGCCGCCGCTTTGTTGAGAGGCGACAGCGTCATACGAGACCAATCATTTTAGCCTTGCCCTGATTGAAGACGGTTCCGAGAGCCGGCGCGTCCTTCCAAAGGCAGACGTTTAGTTACGTTGTCCTTTCTCCCTAAGCAAGATATGCACCAGATCCCAAACTGCGGCCGACTTGCCTGTGTTCGGCGGCTTCGGCTTAAGTGCTCGTACCGCGTTCGCGCAAGGTCGAACAAAAACCGTAACGCGCATTAGCGCCGTTACGTCTCGGTTGGAGTGCTGAGATCGATGCAACAGTATGTGGCATTCGTAAAATTGATAATCTGGATTGTACGCATTTACCGGATGGAAGCCTGGTTCATGTCTCCATTGCGCGGACAAGGGATGAACTGCGTTGCCGCTCGCGGCGAAGCTCGTTAGTGCCGGAGCGTGTGTCTCCACGCCCGTGCTGACGATGCACAACTAGCTGGGGAGGTCGAGAGGCGGCCTTCGCTCGCGGCGCCTCGCGCATTTGCCGCGTCGCAGAAGCAGCGTACGACGATTTCTAAGCTAGATCCTTCGCTTTGCTGCCGAGCGGCAGGCCTCCTGCGAGCCATTCAGCTAGAGGCCCCCGCGAGGGCGGCGTTTGAGCCGGCTACAAACAAAACAGGCATATGCCCAGGTGTAGAAGTCTGCCGTTTTTGTTGCGCGGCTGTCACTGTCTGCTCGGGAACAAAGATGCCTGAAATCTGACAGAGCGTTAGGTCCACTCCACAGTGACGCAGCGTCCGCGCAATTTTTTTTACATTGGGCATAGAGCCGCCACAGTTCGCACGCGGCACAGGAATTGCTGATGGCAAAGGAGAAGCTGCCGCCGGCGGTTGGATCGAACCGTACTTGTCACAGGAGTTGTCGATGAGCCTTGTGATGCTGTTCTTGCTCGCAGAAGCGGCGCGGGTGAGTTCGGCGGCCGCAACGAGCTGCCGCGCTACCAAATGGCTATTCGCGCCGCATCGCTGGATGAGCCGGAGATGCAGGCGATCACTTTCAGGATACGGCGACCTGCGCTCACTGGCGGGCTGACGCGCGTGAATGTTGATTCATCAGAGATTTCGCAATCCGTTGCGCTCACCATCGAGCTCGCCAGCGTGACGACCGTGATTCTCCTCGTGATTGGTGTGCCCCTCGCCTGGTGGCTAGCCCGCTCAAAGACTTTTTTGAGCGAGGCGGTGGCCGCGATGATCGCACTTCCACTGGTGCTAACTCCAGCGGCTCTCGACTTCTGCGTACTCGTTTTGCTCGGCCACGACGGACCGGGTGGCGTTCTCGCCTCGTTCTGGGGCGGGCGCACGCTCGTTTTTACCTTCGCGGGTATCGTGGTCGGATCGGTGCTCTCGGCGCTGCCATTGGTCGTGCAGCCGATACGTAACGCCTTCGTTGCGGTTGGCGATCCCCATTGGGAATGACAGGGCGTGTTTCCCAATTGTATGCCTTCATTGCCATCAGCGCGCCGCTGGCGCGACTGGAGCTTGTTAAAGCAGCCGTGCTCGATTGCCAATGTGGAGGCGCACCGTGTCGGCTTCGGGCTTGGAGTGGCTGTACGCATCAACGAGGGGCTCTCGGCGGTTCCGGGCAATCAGGTGAGTTCACATGGACTGGCGCCTACGGGACACAATTTTTCTGCGACCCCAAAAGAGCATCTGGTCGCGGTGGTCGGGACGGCGGCGCCCGGAGAGATCCGGAAGTATTACCGCGAACAAGTCCAGTATATCGTCTATGCGGCGATAATCCGATAATTCGCTTTCCGCCGAAATGCCCGATGAACCGTTTGGTGTATTAAGCGGACAGTATTGCTAGGACGATAGATGCCGACTGAAAGTAGGCGTCGCCGTTTTCAATCGGCGTCAGACGAATCGCAGCATGCTTCAAAAACGCAATCGCCTCCGCCATTGCGAAGAATCTCCTTCAAGCAAGGTGGGTGTCGCGATGCGCCAACGCCTTGCTAACGATTGGCTTGCGCACTGAAGGCTCCGAGGCGATAGCTGTCCGGTCTGTCGCCGCCAACGGCGCCGTAGAAAGCTGCGCGACGAGCCGCTTTGAAACCAAGGGCAGATCGGATCGGAGCAGACTTAAAGAGCGAGTCAGCGTGCGCACCACAGCTCAGCCCATTGCGGGTTCTCTTCCTCGCTCGACAGCCGCTTTGGTGCGGGCTGCCTGCATAGTTGCGGCTGTGAGCGCTTCAACGCATCCTTGTCAGTAAGCGGCAAGTCCGATTGAGGCGGGGCAGTGCGGTGCTCGTCAACTGAACCAATTCTATTCAACGATCGGCATGACGAGTGTCGCGGTTGTGCAGGAGCGTAGTCCCCTGCATGGGTGAACCATAGTGCTGATTTGTTGAAGTGCTCACATCGACTCTCAAAAACTGGACAACATGAGCGTGACAGATCAATGCTTCAGCTTTTGGCACGCTACTCGGGTTCGACAATCCGCAGACCTCGAAGTGCCGGCTTGGTATCTTTCAAGTGTTTCGCCTCGCTGGCCTGTTTCTTGCTGAACGTCACAAATTCGTAACGGTTGGCGACAATTCGCATGGACGGTTTCATGGGTGACGGAAGGGAAACGTTCTACAGCGTGATCAGACGCCAGGGTATCACGCGTCGTAGTTTCCACAAATTCTGCAGTTTGACGGCCGCGAGCTTGGGGCTTGGTCCGCTCACCGCAAGCAGAATTGCGCACGCCCTGGAAACCAAACCGCGTGTGCCCGTCATCTGGCTGCACGGGCTCGAGTGTACCTGTTGCTCGGAAAGCTTTATCCGCTCGGCCCATCCCCTGATCAAAGACGCGCTGCTGTCGATGATTTCGCTCGACTATGATCATATGATCATGGCGGCGGCAGGACACCAGGCTGAGGCCATCCTGGAGGAAACCCGTGCCAAGTACAAAGGCGGGTATGTGCTCGCCGTTGAAGGCAATCCCCCGTTGAACGAAGGTGGTATGTTTTGCATCGACGGTGGCAAGCCGTTCGTTGAAAAGCTCAGGTTGATGGCGGAAGAGGCTATGGCTATCGTCGCTTGGGGCACGTGTGCGTCCTGGGGATGCGTGCAAGCGGCCAAGCCAAATCCGACTGGCGCGGTGCCGATCGATAAGGTGGTCACCAATAGGCAGATCATCAAGGTGCCTGGGTGCCCTCCTGTCGCAGAGGTCATGAGTGGCCTCGTGACTTTCATCACCACGTTCGGAAAGCTTCCCGAGCTTGATCGCCAAGGGCGCCCAAGTATGTTTTATTCCGAGCGCATTCACGATAAGTGCTATCGGCGGTCCCATTTCGACGCAGGCCAATTCGTCGAAGAGTGGGACGACAACAATGCACGCAAGGGCTATTGCCTGTACAAGATGGGCTGCAAGGGGCCAACCACCTACAACGCCTGTTCGGCACTTCGATGGAACGGCGGCGTTTCATTTCCGATTCAATCCGGCCACGGCTGCCTCGGCTGCTCCGAAGACAGCTTCTGGGATAAAGGGCCATTTTACGACCGACTCACAACCATCAAGCAGTTCGGCATTGAGGAGAACGCCGACGAGATCGGCATGGCCGCTGCGGGCGTGGTGGGGCTAACCGTCGCTGCCCACGCGGCGGTCACCGCCGTGAAGCGGTTGACCCGCCGGCCGGATCGCCCAGCCGACAAAGGCAAACCGAGTTGAGGAGGGGACGACAGTGGCCGTCCAGACGCCGAATGGGTTTAATCTCGATCGTTCCGGCAGGCGAATCGTCATCGATCCGCTGACGCGCATCGAAGGTCACCTCCGAATCGAAGCTAATCTGGATTCCGAGAATGTGATCCGCAATGCGGTCTCAAGCGGGACGATGTGGCGTGGCATCGAAGTCATCCTGCGCGGGCGCGATCCGCGCGACGCCTGGGCGTTCACCGAGCGGATTTGCGGGGTCTGCACCGGCACCCATGCGCTCACCTCCGTGCGCGCAGTTGAAAATGCACTAGGAATTGAGATTCCGGAGAATGCCAATTCGATCCGCAACATCATGCAGCTGTGCCTGCTCGTGCATGATCACCTCGTACATTTCTATCACCTCCATGCGTTGGATTGGGTCGACGTGGTCTCCGCGCTCAAGGCCGATCCCAACTCGACCTCTACACTGGCGCAGTCTATCTCGCCCTGGCCACTGTCATCCCCTGGCTATTTTAAGGATTTGCAGATCCGGCTGACCAAATTCTTCGGATCAGGGCAGCTCGGACCGTTCAAGAATGGCTATTGGGGGCATCCGGCCTACAAACTGCCACCAGAAGCGAACCTGATGGCGGTCGCTCATTATCTGGAAGCGCTCGACTTTCAGAAGGAGATCGTCAAGATCCAAGCTATTTATGGTGGCAAGAACCCGCATCCAAACTGGCTCGTGGGCGGCGTGCCGTGCGCAATCAACATCGAGGGGATCGGTGCGGTGGGCGCGATCAACATGGAGCGGCTGAACATTGTGTCCTCGATCATCGACCGCTCGATCGAGTTTGTCGAGCAGGTCTATCTGCCCGACGTTACCGCGATCTGCTCGTTCTATAGGGATTGGCTCCACGGCGGTGGTCTTTCGAGCAAAAGCGTGATGTCCTATGGTGACATCCCCGAAAAGGCCAATGACTGTACCGCCGAGAGTGTTAAGCTGCCGCGCGGGGTCATTCTTGATGGCAATCTCAATGAGATACTGCCGATCGACCATGGTGACCCCGAACAGATCCAGGAGTTCGTCGAGCATTCATGGTATAAATACCCCAGCGATTGCTGTGGACTGCATCCCTGGGATGGTATTACCGAGCCGAGTTTTGAACTTGGGCCAAAACTCAAAGGCAGCAAGACAGATATTAAGGAACTCGACGAGGGCGGCAAATATTCCTGGATCAAAGCGCCGCGCTGGCGCGGCCGTGCCGTGGAGGTCGGGCCGTTGGCACGATACATCCTCGGCTATGCGCAAGGCAAAGCCGAGTTCAAGGAGCCAGCCGAGAGACTGCTCAAGGAGCTGAATCTTCCTGTGACTGCGCTGTTCTCGACGCTTGGCCGGACTGCGGCGCGGGCGCTCGAATGCCAGTGGGCGGCCCATCAGATGCGTTATTTCCAGGATAAGCTCGTAATCCACATCAAGGCGGGCGATGCCGCAACTGCCAATATCAGCAGGTGGAGCCCGGAAAGCTGGCGCAAGGAAGCCAAAGGCTACGGGTTCACTGAAGCGCCTCGCGGTGCGCTCGGGCACTGGGTTAAGATCAAGGACGGTAAGATCGACAATTATCAATGTGTCGTGCCGACGACGTGGAACGCATCTCCTCGCGATTCGAAGGGCAACATTGGCGCTTTTGAAGCTTCCCTGATCGGTACCCCGATGGCCGATCCGCAGCGGCCTCTGGAGATCTTGCGCACCATCCATTCCTTCGATCCGTGCTTGGCTTGCTCGACGCACGTGATGAGTGCTGAGGGCCAAGAAATGGCTTCAGTTAAAGTTCGTTAGGTCCATGCAGGACAGGGCTCAGAAGCTTCTTGCCGCCGTCCATGCGGCGCCGACTGCTCGCAGAGGGGGCAGCGACGTCGCCTACATTTATGCGCCGGTGCGACTCTGGCATTGGGTTAATGCGGCTGCGATTCTGGTGCTAAGTTTAACCGGCTATTTTATTGGAACCGGGACACCAGCGACGTGGGGAAAGGCAAGCGGCAGTTTCCTGTTCGGCTATATCCGCTTTGCTCATTTCTCGGCGGGATATGTGCTCAGCGTCGGCTTTCTTCTGCGCATCTACTGGGCTTTGATGGGAAACGCGCGTGCCATACAAATCTTTTGCGTGCCGCTCTGGCGCGGGTTCTTTTGGTGGGAATTGTACCACGAGATTCGCAGGTATGCCTTTCTTACGGTTGAGCCTGAGAGGGGCCTCGGGCACAACCGCCTTGCTCAGCTCGCAATGTTCTTCATGTTTACGCAGACGATCACGTTCATGGTCGTCACCGGCTTTGCACTTTATGGGCAAGGTGCCGGTACTGACAGCTGGCACTACAAGGTGCTCGGCTGGCTGTTTTCACTCTGGCCGAATAGTCAGGACGTCCACACCTGGCATCATCTCGGCCTATGGGTGATCGTGATGTTCGCGCTGGTCCACATCTACGCGGTGCTCCGGGAAGACATCATGTCACGCCGCAGCTTCCCTTCTATGAAGTAGGTGAGCGCGGGTTTGGCGATTGACTGGGAAGCGGATGCTCAATCCGACAGACAAAAAGCGGATTCTGGTGCTCGGCATTGGCAACATCCTGTGGGCCGATGAGGGATTCGGTGTGCGTGCGGTCGAGGAGTTTCATCGCCGCTACGCCGTCGATGACAACGTCACCGTTCTCGATGGCGGAACCCAGGGGCTCTACCTCGTCAGTTTTCTTGAACGGGCCGATTGCCTGATCGTGTTCGATGCTATCGACTATGGATTGCTGCCCGGGCAGTTAAAGCTTGTACGAGATGACGAAGTGCCAAAATTCACGGGCGCCAAGAAAGTGAGCCTGCATCAGACCGGCTTCCAGGAGGTCTTGAGCGCGGCCGATTTGCTTGGCCGCCGCCCGCGAGAGCTCGCTCTTATCGGCTGTCAGCCGTTGGATCTGGAGAATTGGGGCGGTCCGCTGACCGCGCCGGTGCGCTTTCAGATTGCCCTTGCGATCAAACTCGCTTGTGAACTCCTAGAGCAGTGGGACTCGCCGGCAAAACCGCGGAGCGCGCCGCTGCCTGAATCTGAGCGGCTTTTGGCGAACAATATTGATCATGCGAATTATGAAATGAGGGCGCAGCCGATCTAGAAGCCTGCGACTGACCATGTGCCTTGGCTTGCCAATGACGATTGTCGAGACTGACGGTATTACCGCGCTGTGCGAATATGGCAGTGAACAGCGGCGCATCTCCGTCATGCTGCTCGCTGATGTATCGGTCGGCGCCAAGGTGCTCGTTCATATCGACAGCGCAGTGCGGCTCTTAGACGAAAATGAAGCAAGGCTGATCTCCGAAGCACTTGACGGGCTTGAGGCCAGCCTCAACGGTCAGAACTACGATCGCTTCTTTGCGGACTTGATCGGTCACGAGCCGCAATTGCCGGAGCACCTACGCTAACGGTTCCGTTCCCTTACGCCGACTGGGGTTCTTCACAGACCGAATTCCAGTCGCAGGAACAGGGCCTGGATAATGTCAGGCGCTATGCTGTTTGTTCGAATGCGAGCCGCGGCTGAAGGTGATTGGCATGCGCCTTGCTAACCGCCTGCTAGCAGAACCGAACATTATCAGAAAGAAGTGTGATGAAGTTGCAGCAAGCGCAGCATGGTCTGACACGACCCAGGCAGTCGGACGTGGAGGGCGTCAGCGCCGACGCACGCCTGGCCGCGCAAGCACCCGGGAAAGTGACCGTGATGCCGCTGTCGGCGGCCGATCCCGTACATATGCTCTGGATCATCCCGCTCGCATTCTTCCTTCCTGAAGTTGTTCGGTCAGGAATGCAAGGTGCAGTACCCTCGCGCGGCGCTAGTGGCACAGCAGTCGGCCGGCGTAGACCGTCGACGCCGAGCCTATCCCAAAGGCACGATATACTCCGCCTAATCGGCAAGATACGGGCCCGTTTGCTCACGATCGACCGCATCTCCGGGCCGATCATTCGGGCACACGCCGGCGGCATCGGCGTCGCCAAGTGCAATGCCCGTGGATACAGGCAGTGGAACATCGCATCGTGAAAACAGCGATCCCCGTTGTATCCGGCGTCGCCGACCGGGCGGCGAGGGACTTTACCACTAAATCTGGATGTCTCGATGCATTCTATCGCCCCGCGACGAGTGCGCTCGTCAAGCGCGCCTGGCGCGATTGGGACGAACGTGCAAGGAAGCATCCGAACGCCACCTTGCTTTTGTCAAACGCCGCTGCTGCCGTGGGGCGGCAGAGAAGCGGTGCTCCGACACAATTGTACGATCTCGCATATCTCAGCGATGCCGAGCGCAAGCTGATTGACGAATTGCTCGGAGAAGGGGAGGTGACCGGCGTGGTTGCACTGCCCGATGGCTGTTTGGCGCAAATCCGGGAGTCCGTGCTTGCGGGAATCTGGCGCGTGCGCATCGGGAACGAACCGGCAAGCGAATATGTTGAGGTCGGAGGGGTTCCGCAGATTGTCCGGCGTGCCGTAAATGACCTGACGTCCGTCGATCTTGTGATTGGCACGCCGCCGCATGGCGCGATGAACGTTCAACCGGTGCTGGCCGAGATACGCGAGCGGGCGCGCGTCTGGCGATGTGGCATGGATGCGCATATCATCAATCTCACATTGCTACCAATGAGCACTATCGACTTGACATTCTTGCAGCAAAGCTTGGGCAACGGACCGGTCCAACTCATGTTGCGGGGCTACGGCGCCTGCCGAGTGCAGGCGACCGGGACTAGGAATGTCTGGTCCGTGCAGTTCTTCAATTCCAGGGACAACATCATCCTTGATACGCTGGAGATTGGGGGCGTGCCGATTGTTGCATTGGCTGCCGACGAGGATTTCCAGGACTCTGCCGAACGCTTGCATGAAATCATTATGGCGTACTTCACATGAAGCGCTCGGGCATTTGGCATCAGGTAGGATCCCGCAGACAGCGCGTTTGCATGGGCCATAGCTTGCGCGCGACGAAGGGGCAGCGTTGCGTATGATCGTCGCTGCCCGCAGCAAAATCCATGTCCGCGTATTCCTAGCTGCCGACGTAGTCGCCTCGGTCGAGATCCTGCCGCGAGTGCGGCCGCCGCTGGCGCGGATATTCGCGGGAAAGCCGGCCTCGTCACTGCTCCATGTCGTGCCGCGGCTCTTCGCGTTATGTGCCGCTGCGCAGCAAACCGCACTGTTGTCCGCGATCGAAACCGCGCGCGACGAAGTGATCACCCTCGCAACAAAACAGCATCGTATTGCGCTTATCGTTACCGAGCGCATCGTGGAGTTGGTACGGGGGCTGTTTGTCGGACATCTTACGCTGGACGTCGCCAGTGCGTCGGCAATCGGCTCCCTGATGTCGGAATTGTCAGCGCTTGTCCGCTCCGAACAGCCAGCCTGGGGCTCCCCTCAACGGGAAGCAACAGCACGGATTGTCGCTGCGATTGGCGCGCTGGGCGTACCGAATGAGGGGGGCGCGCTCAGGTCCGGTAGCCCACTGGCGCGTCGCGTTGCGGCGCTTAATGAGGTCGGCCTGAAGTCTGCTCCGACGGAACACTCGTTCCTGTCCGCTGCTGACGACCTCAAAATTACGAAGCGGTTGCTCGGGGATGACTCGACATTTTGCTGTTGCCCCGATCTCGAAGGACATGTGCCCGAGACGGGTCCATGGGCGCGCCAAATGACCCGGGATCGGCTGTTGCTGAGACCCTTCGGTGCGGCCGAGCGGCTGACGGCCAGAATTGTTGAAATCGTCCGGCTATGTGCCTGGCTTGAGGCCGGCGCTCAGATTGACGCCGCGGAGCATGGGATTGTCGAAAGATATAAGCTAGGGCCCGGCCGTGCAGCGGCCGCGGTCGAATGCGCCAGGGGCCGTCTCTACCACGCGGTTGAGCTTGATGCTCAGGGCCGGATATCCCGCTTCGAATTCCTTGCGCCGACGGAGTGGAATTTCCACCGGCGCGGACCGCTTGCACGGAACCTGCAGGGGGCGGTGCTGACGGCTCGACGACGCCGTGAGGAAGTGCGCGCATTGATTGCATCGCTTGATCCGTGCGTCGGGTTCACCCTCAATTTTCGCGAAATTCGCGATGCATGAAATGGCGATTTGTCTTGGGATCATTCAGATCGTCGAGGAGAAGGTACGGGAGCGATCCTCTTCGCGGGTGCGGAGCGTCTGTTTAGAGATGGGAGTACTGAGTCATGCCGCGCCGGAAGCGATCAGGTTCTGCTTCGCTGTCGCTGCAACGCGAACCGTTGCCGAGGGCGCCGCTCTTAATATCGTCGAACTACCAGGCGTTGCCTGGTGCATGAGCTGTTCGAAAAGTGTCGAAATTTCTCGACGCGGTGAGTGCTGTCCTTGCTGCGGCAGCTATCAATTGCAGGTAATTGCCGGCGAACAGATGCGAGTAAAAGAGCTGGAGATCGATTGATGTGTACCGTTTGCGGCTGCACGGAAGGGACGCCGTCGACTAAACACTTGGAGGCAAATGATGCGGAGAGCCATGACCGATACGCCGACCATGTACAGGACGATTGCGATGGCCATTCTGTCCTTCCGCCACCCGACCAAAGTCCCCCGCTCTCAAACCACGGTGGCGAAAGTTATAACCGTCGTCGGTCGGCCCATCATCAGGCCCTTCGGAGTGGAGCCGGCTCGGCTGGTTTAAGGGGCGGGGGCATGAGCAGAAAGAAGATCATTGAGATCGAGCGCGATATTCTGGGCAAGAATAATGGGATTGCCGCCGTCAACCGCGCACTCTTCGTTGCCGATGACCTGCTTGTCTTTAATCTTTTGTCCAGTCCCGGAGCAGGCAAAACGACACTGCTGGTCCGCGCCGTGTCCGAGCTGAAACGTAGGCGGCCGGTTGGGGTTATTGAAGGCGACCAGCAGACCTCGAACGATGCCGAACGTATCCGGGCGGCCGGCGTGCCAGCCGTTCAAGTCAACACCGGCAAGAATTGCCATCTTGATGCTGCAATGGTTGGCGCGGCTTATCGCCACTTGCCGCCGCTCACAGGCGGTATTCTCTTCATCGAGAACGTCGGTAATCTGATCTGTCCCGCTGCCTTCGATCTTGGCGAGGCCCGCAAGATCGTAGTGTTTTCGATTACGGAAGGTGAAGACAAGCCGCTCAAATATCCTGATATGTTTGCCGCTTCGTCGCTCATGCTGATTAACAAGATTGATCTGGCGTCGCTGCTTGATTTCGATTTGGGAAAGACCGTCGAATACGCCAGACGCGTCAATCCGAAGATCGACGTGCTTGTCGTTTCGGCTCGTACTGGAGAGGGCTTTGGCGCGCTCTACGCCTGGATCGATAAGCAGGCGAGCGATCGGAGGCGCATCGTAGAGGACACAAGGCTATGAGCGCCGCAGCCACCTGCGACCGAACACGGCTGCGCGTGCGCGTGAGCGGGGCAGTGCAAGGGGTCGGCTTTCGTCCTTACGTTTATGGACTCGCCATGCGGTACGGATTGGCCGGGTTTGTCATCAATGGCCCCGAGGGCGTCATCATCGAGGTCGAGGGCCACCGTGCGTCGGAGTTTGTTGCCACGTTACCGCTCGAGGCGCCTCCATTGGCACGCATCGACCACATCTGCGTTCGCGAGACTGTGGCGCTCGCGGCAAAGGACTTTTCCATCGGCACGAGCGAAGTCGGCAAATTGTCAACGCGGATCGTTGCCGACGCCGCGGTCTGCCCGCAATGCCTCAGCGAGCTATTCGATCCAGAAAATCGGCATTACCTTTACCCGTTTATCAGTTGCTGCCATTGCGGCCCACGCTACACCATCGCCGAACGGCTTCCATACGATCGCCGTAACACCGTGATGAGCGCTTTTAACTTGTGCGCCGCCTGCGCGGCCGACTATGCCGATCCGGCGAGCCGCAGGTTTCACGCAGAGGCGATCGCGTGTCCGGCATGCGGTCCTCGGCTCAGCCATGGGATCAGCGTCATTGTCGCGGCAATCGCGGGGGGACAGATCGTGGCGATAAAGGGGCTGGGCGGATATCAGCTTCTTTGCGATGCGCGTAATCAGGAGGCCGTGCAGCGTTTGCGCAGGAGAAAGCTCCGCCTTCAGAAGCCACTCGCAGTTATGGTCGATTCCACAGAGGGCGTTCGCGAAATCGCGGAGGCGAACGCGGCCGAGCTTACGCTGCTCGAATCCGTCGCACGTCCTATCGTCCTCCTGCCAACGCGCAACAATCTGGCGCCCGCCATAGCTCCTGGTTTATCACGAGTGGGTGTCATGCTGCCCGTAGCGCCGCTGCATCACCTCATCTTGCATGCGTTTCGCTCGCCGCAGGCGCGTGCGGGGTCTAGCCCGGTCATCGTCGTCACCAGTGCAAATCTCTGCGGCGAACCGCTCCTGATCGATAACGCGCAGGCGCTGCGGCGGCTCAAGGGGGTCGCCGACCTTGTCGTGACCCATGATCGCGATATCTTGACGCGTGCTGATGATTCCGTGGTTTCGGTGGTGGCCGGCCGGGCCCAATTCATTCGTCGTGCTCGCGGCTATGTTCCCGAACCGATACGGCTTGCAAGGTCCGTCCCGCCCGTGCTCGCGGTCGGCGGGGCACTGAAATCGACCGTCACCATCACGCGGGACGACCAAGCGTTCGTCTCTCAGCATATTGGCGATCTAAATACAGCCGAAGGCATCCGTGCGTTTGAAAAGACAATCCGACACCTCACATCCAGCCTTGACGTGGAGCCCGTCGCCGTCGCCCATGATTTGCATCCCGATATGGCTTCTACCCGGTTTGCGGAGGCAAATGCCCGCGCGCTGGTCGCGGTTCAGCATCACCACGCACACGCTGCCGCAGTGATCGCCGAGCACGGCCATGCGGGACCTGCGCTTGCCCTGGTCCTCGACGGACATGGCTTCGGCTCCGAAGGCGGTAACTGGGGTGGCGAACTATTGTTGTGCGAAGGGACGTGGTCCCGACGCATCGGGCACTTAGCGCCCCTGCAGATGCCTGGTGGAGATCGTGCAGCGCGCGAGCCGTGGCGCATGGCGAGCGCAGTATTACACGGGCTCGGCCGGGGTAACGAAATCGGGCAGCGCTTTGCGGCGCAGCGCCAAGCCGGGGCGCTGTCGGACTTACTCGACCAGCCGGGCGGGACCACCACGACCAGTGCGGGACGGTTGTTCGATGCGGCAGCGGCGCTGCTGGGGATTGCGAATTTGCAGAGCTATGACGGCGAAGCAGCGATGAAGCTCGAAGCGCTGGTGCGGCAGACTGCGATTCTGGAAGCCGGCTGGACCATCCATGGCGGCGTGCTGTCGCTTGGTCCGCTATTCTCGCGGTTGATTGCTGATGACATTGACGTCGCCGGCGGAGCCGGGCTGTTTCATGGCACTTTCGCCGCCGCCTGCGTTGACTGGGTCACGCGCTCTGCGCGGACAACGGGCGTTAATACCGTGGTTCTGAGCGGCGGCTGCTTCCTGAACGCGGTGCTGGCGGACAAAATCCCGCGCGGTTGCAGCGATGCCGGTCTTACCCCCCTGGTGCCGCAGCGGATGCCGCCCAATGATGGCGGTTTGAGCCTTGGCCAGGCCTGGATTGCCGCTCTACAGATGGCTCAACAGTCGCCCGCCAGGGGAGGAACTACCTGACATGTGTCTTTCGGTTCCGGCAAAGATCGCCAAGATTCTTCCCAACCAAATGGCCCTCGTGTCCATCGATGGCATCAGCCTGGAGATTTCGATTGCCCTCATCGACGAGCTTGAGGTCGGCGATTGCGTCCTAGTCCATGTCGGCTATGCGCTCGCTAAGATCGATCCGACAGAAGCCAAGCGCACGCTAGAGCTCCTGCAGGAGCTAGGCAGCGCAGCGCAGGAATGCCGATCGTGAAATATTTTGACGAATTTCGCGACAAGACCACCGCGCAGAGACTTGCGCGTGCGATTGACGCTGAGGTCAGTTCACAAAGAGCTTACCGGTTCATGGAATTTTGCGGTGGACACACTCATGCCATATCTCGCTACGGTCTGGAGGATCTGCTGCCCGCGAACGTCCGGATGATCCACGGCCCCGGTTGTCCCGTCTGCGTTCTGCCGGCGAGCCGTATCGACATGGCGATCCGGCTCGCCGAGCGACCAGAGGTCACTCTGTGCGTCTACGGCGACCTGATGCGCGCGCCCGGGTCGCAAGGACAGTCCCTGTTGCGAGCTAAAGCGCTCGGGGCCGACATTCGAATGGTCTACTCGACCCTCGACGCTATCCGGCTGGCCGAACAGACGCCGGGCCGTGAAGTGGTTTTCTTTGCCATCGGATTTGAGACCACGACGCCCCCGTCGGCGGTCATGGTTCGCATTGCGGAGAAGAAACGGTTGGAGGGCCTTAGCGTGTTCTGCAATCACGTGCTTACACCCTCTGCGATGCACAGCATTCTCGAGAACCCGGAGATCCGCAACACAGGCGGGATCCCCATTGATGGCTTCATCGGGCCTGCACATGTCAGCACCATTATCGGTACGCAGCCTTACGAGCCCCTGGCGGAACAGTTCGAGAAGCCGATCGTGGTCGCCGGATTCGAACCACTCGACGTGCTGCAGGCTATCCTGATGCTAGTGCGGCAGGTGAACAAAGACCGCTACGAGGTAGAAAACCAATACAGCCGTGCAGTGACACGCGATGGCAATCGGCGCGCCAAGGAGGAGGTGTCGCAGGTATTCGAACTGCGTGAGCAGTTTGAATGGCGTGGGCTTGGACTTGTACCCAACAGCGGACTGAGGCTTAAGCGGTCTTACGCAAAGTTCGACGCGGAGACGCGTTTTGCGATGCGCGACATGCGTGTCGCAGACAATCCGGCCTGTGAGTGCTGCGCGATCCTGCGTGGCGCCAAACGGCCGTTCGAGTGCAAGTTGTTTGGAAATGTGTGCACGCCGGCAACGCCCATAGGGGCCTGCATGGTGTCATCAGAAGGGGCTTGTGCGGCGTATTGGACCTATGGCCGAGTTCGCGATGAGCAGGTGAGGCGGACGTCATGAGCGTGAAAGCCGATCTACGCAACCTCGACCTGGAGAACGGACGCGTTGAACTTTCCCACGGATCTGGAGGCCGTGCCATGGCACAGCTGATCTCCGGCCTTTTTCACCAGGCCTTCGGTAATGAATGGCTCGCCCGGTGCAATGATCAGTCGGCGTTTGATGTTCCGGCAGGCAGGATGGTGATGACGACTGACGGCTATGTGGTTTCGCCACTGTTCTTTCCCGGCGGCAATATCGGGTCCTTGGCTGTGCACGGCACGATCAATGATGTCGCGATGTCCGGCGCGCGTCCACTCTATTTGTCAGCCAGCTTCATCATCGAGGAGGGCTTCCGGTTTTCCGATCTCAAGGCAATTGCGGATTCGATGGGCGCGGCGGCGCGAGGGGCCGGCGTTTACATCATTGCCGGGGACACCAAGGTCGTAGAGCGGGGCAAGGCGGACGGTCTGTTCATCTCTACGGCCGGGATCGGGCTTGTGGCCGGGGGGCTCGATCTCTCCGCCGACAAGGCAAGGGTCGGGGATCGTGTGCTGCTGTCAGGTAGCCTCGGCGATCATGGGGTGGCGATCATGTCAAAACGTCAGAACATCGCTTTTCAAACCGAAATCGTCTCGGACTCAGCAGCGTTACATAATCTCGTAGCGGCCATGCTTGCCGCAGGTGGGGGAGGCATCCGGGTGATGCGCGACCCCACGCGCGGTGGGCTCGCTGCTGCTCTCAACGAGATTGCGCATCAATCCGACCTCGGGTTTCATCTGCAGGAACCAACCATTCCGGTGAAGCCCGCCGTTGCGGCTAGCTGCGAACTCTTTGGACTCGATCCGATTCATGTCGCCAACGAAGGCAAGCTCGTTGCGATCGTGGCGCCTGATTCGGCCGATGCCGTTCTTGCAGCCATGAAGGCGCACCCGCTCGGGTCCAATGCGGCTGATATTGGTGAGGCGGTGGCTGACGATCACAAATTTGTTCAGATGACGACCGATTTCGGCGGCCGACGAATCGTCGACTGGCTGTGGGGCGAACAATTGCCTCGGATCTGTTGAACAGGCTGCGAAACGTCCTTTTTTGGCAGCCATTTACTATCAATGGTGATTAGCCGTCAGCTCCACAAGCGCATCACTTTGTAGGCGATCCTGCCTAGTTGGCAACTTGCCATCTTTGCTGCTTGAGAAGTTCGGCGAGGCTGGATTGGGTTGTTAGCTTTTTTGCGGGGCGAGACCGCAATTCGGAACGATTCATCGCTATCGCGTAGTTTTCGGCGGTTAGGCTCAACGAACAGGATCGCACGATCTGCCCGGCCCCCCAGGGGTTTGAAATCCTGCGAAGCCTGTAAAATATCGCTGAATTCCTGCGCCATTTTGTCGGCTGCGTCGCGATATCGTTGCACGCTTCCGATAAGAAGGGCGGGTCAGGCAGGGAGTTTCAAATGAAGGTCGGAGTACCGAAGGAAATCAAGGCGCACGAATATCGCGTCGGCCTTACGCCTGGAGCTGCCCGAGAATACGTGGCAGCGGGCCACCGCGTGATGATCGAGACTGATGCCGGCGCCGGCATTGGTGCAACCGATGACGATTATCGCAATGCTGGCGCAACCATTCTAACTTCGGCGGCTGAGGTATTCGCATCGAGCGAGATGATCGTGAAGGTTAAGGAGCCTCAGCCGGCCGAATGGTCCCAGCTGCGCGAGGATCACATCCTATTCACCTATTTGCATCTGGCCCCGGACCCGGATCAGGCTACCGGCCTCTTGAAATCTGGATGCACCGCGATCGCCTATGAGACCGTAACTGATGCGCATGGTGGTCTTCCACTGCTGGCGCCGATGAGCGAGGTCGCGGGTCGTCTTGCGATCGAAGCGGCGGGTGGCGCCCTAAAGCGGAGTACAGGCGGGCGAGGGCTGCTGATCGGTGGGGTGCCCGGGGTTCAGCCTGCCCGAATCGTCGTGATTGGAGGTGGCGTCGTCGGTACGCACGCGGCGCGCATGGCGGTCGGTCTGGGAGCAGAAGTGACCATCATCGATCGTTCGATAATCCGGCTCCGTGAGCTGGACGAGCTGTTCGAAGGACGCGTTCGCACCAGGTTTTCGACCATCGAGTCGGTGGAGGAAGAGGTATTTGCGGCGGACGTGGTGATTGGTGCGGTGCTCGTCCCAGGTGCGAGCGCCCCGAAGTTGGTCCGCCGGAGCATGCTGAGCTCGATGCGCAAGAGGGCGGTACTCGTTGACGTCGCTATCGATCAGGGCGGGTGCTTTGAGACATCGCACCCAACCACTCACGCTGATCCAACTTACGAAGTGGATGGAGTCATTCATTATTGCGTAGCCAATATGCCCGGTGCCGTACCGCTGACCTCGAGCCAGGCACTGAATAACGCGACCCTGCCGTTTGGTTTGGCTCTGGCCAACAACGGGTTTTCCGCCGTACTCGAAAATCCACATCTGCGCGCGGGCCTCAACGTCCATCGGGGCCGGCTAACTTACAAAGCGGTGGCCGAGAGCCTCGGGCTGCCCTTCTCACCGATCGAACAGGCTGCGGCCTGATCCCAGAGGCCCTCATGGGCGTTTCCTCCCTGACTTAGGCCACCCTTCGGGGTGGCTTTTTTTTGGCTCCATCGATCTGGTGACGCCGGCATTTTTCTAGCGTGGGGCGAAGCGGAGGATCACCAGACGAACGCCTGGCTTCAGGCCGTAATCCAAGGCCTTTGAGAATGCGTCCCGCGGGTCCCAGGAGGACGCGCATTTCCGGAGCGACTTCATCTGGAGCGATCGCCGCAAGCTTTCCGACTGCCTGGGAGGCGCGGACCGGCGATGACTCTCGCTATGCGCTGCTGTCAGGCCCCTTGTAGGATTTGCGACACCGTGTCGAGGCGGCGACTTGCGTTATGGAAAATAGTGCAGACGAACCAAGCTCAAACTGTCTGGCACAAGACTTGATAACAAGAAACCGTCCCGCACTTTTGCTTACGGAATCGCAGTGATGGCCTACAAGATAATCGCATCCCAGTGCACCGTCTGCGGTGCGTGTGAGTTCGAGTGTCCCAATGCCGCGATCAGCCTGAAGAACGACATATATGTGATCAGTGCGTCCCAGTGTACCCAATGTGAGGGCCATTTTGACGCACCGCAATGCGCCGTCGTTTGCCCGGTGCCCGATACATGCGTGCCGGAAAAGGTGGGGTAGCCGATGAGAGGAGCTCCCGCACGAATTTATGGAGGTACTCGACAGCCGCCGCCTTTCAATCCATCTCCTGTTTTACTCAGTCGCTGGCCCGACTTCGCGGTGGCTTGCGCAATCCGCTCAGATTGCCGCCGCTTCGATGATCGGTCCGTTCGAGGATTGAGAAGCAATCGTGTTTCGGCCAGTCCTTAAAGAAGGCAAACGCGAACTTATTGAGGTTCTCCCGCGAACCCAAGCTCCGCTCGCTGTCGTCAGGTTGTCTGTTAGGGGTATGAGTTCTTCCACGTTTGTCGATGCTTCCTGGCGCAGTGATCAGATGGGCCCGGGCGGTCGGTGACGGCAATTTCTTGCTCGATGATTTTGAGCGACTCCTGAGCCCGCGCACCACGATGGTTGCGATCACACAAATGTCGCGTACTCTGCCCGTGTTGCCGGTGAAAGACGCGGTGGGGATGCGCATGCCCGCGTGTATCCGGTGCTGGTCGACGGCTGGCAAGGATACGTCCATCAGACCGCCAAAGTCTGCGATATCGATTGCCATTTCTACGTCATGACCGGCCACAAACAGTGTGATCCGACTGGGACTGGTGTGCTTACGGCAAGTCTGCGCACCCAGCATCGATGCCGCCCTTTAATGGCCGTGGGGACATGATCCGCGAGGTGTCGCGTTGCGGTGCTATTCATGGCGATCCGCCACCCCCGGTTCGAAGCGCGTACGCCGCCGATCGCCGAAGCCATCGCTTTAAGCGCGGCTATCGATTACATTGCAGATCCGCAGGCAATCGCTTACGCGCAGGAGAGGCTGGCTTCCACCTTCATGGACCGCGCCGGTGTAGCGGGGCGGGCGCCTGTGCTATGCCGCTGCTCAACCAATTCGGCGTGCCGGCGACGTGCCGTGGGTCCATTGGACTTTACAATGCACGCGGAGAGATCGATGTGCTCGTGCGTGCCCTGATCGACCGCGGCAGTTGCTCTGGGCGAGCCTACGACGTTCACGCGGCGAGGCGCTCGCATAGAGCTCTGGATGTGATCGCGCACCTCATCAGCATTGCAGCAGGCGAGCACCTGTAGGTCTGCATTGGCAAGCCTGTGACGGTCAGCCGGCCTTGCAGCAGCCTTCCGCCTTCGATCCCAGAGTACTGCGGCGCCGGATACGCTCGAGCTGGGCAGGGATTTTCACGCACATCCCACCTTGTTTCATTTCGAACAGGCCCAAACCAAGAGTTCTCTGCGCAAAGCGCGATGTCGGATTCGCAACAACACATCTTTTCCCGCACGAGGCGCGCTAAGCAACTTTGATTGTTCGGCTTTTTGTGCTGACGAGACGCTGGCATGCTGGTTGCAAAACTTGGGTCAAGAAGCCGCCCTCGCAATAGCTAACCTTTGAAGGACATCAGATGAGTCTCGCCACGACCCAGAGCATCGCAGAAATCAGGGCTCGCAACAAAGAGCTGATCGAGGAGGTGCTTAAGGTCTATCCGGAAAAAACCGCGAAACGGCGTGCCAAGCACCTCAACGTCCACCAAGCCGGCAGGTCAGACTGCGGGGTGAAGTCCAACATCAAATCCATACCTGGCGTGATGACGATCAGAGGCTGCGCCTATGCAGGGTCAAAGGGAGTGGTCTGGGGACCAATCAAGGACATGGTTCATATCAGCCATGGCCCGGTCGGCTGCGGTCAGTATTCGTGGGGCTCGCGACGCAACTATTACGTCGGCACGACCGGCATCGATAGCTTCGTGACTCTGCAGTTCACCTCCGACTTCCAGGAAAAGGATATCGTATTCGGCGGAGACAAAAAACTGGACAAAATCCTTGATGAAATCCAAGAGCTGTTTCCACTTAACAACGGCATCACGATCCAATCGGAATGTCCGATAGGGCTGATCGGCGACGATATTGAGGCCGTGTCAAGAGCGAAATCCAAGGAATATGGCGGCAAAACCATCGTTCCGGTCCGTTGTGAGGGCTTCCGGGGCGTGTCGCAGTCACTAGGCCATCACATCGCTAACGATGCGGTGCGCGATTGGATTTTCGGCCACCTCGAGGGCGACGGCAAACCAAAGTTCGAGCCGACGCCGTACGATGTTGCGATCATCGGAGACTACAATATCGGCGGCGATGCGTGGTCATCAAGAATTCTGCTGGAGGAGATGGGCCTGCGCGTGATCGCGCAGTGGTCCGGCGACGGCTCGCTGGCAGAGCTCGAAGCAACGCCGAAGGCAAAGCTCAACATTCTGCATTGCTATCGCTCAATGAACTACATCTCCCGCCACATGGAAGAGAAGTTCGGTATCCCCTGGTGCGAGTACAACTTCTTCGGACCTTCAAAGATCGCGGAGTCGCTACGCAAGATTGCAGGTTATTTCGACGACAAGATCAAGGAAGGCGCCGAGCGAGTGATCGAGAAGTATCAGCCGCTAGTGGATGCCGTGATAGCAAAATATCGCCCGCGCCTGAACGGCAAGACGGTGATGCTGTACGTCGGCGGGCTCCGTCCGCGCCATGTTATTGGCGCATATGAGGACCTAGGGATGGAAGTAATTGGCACCGGGTACGAGTTCGGTCACAACGACGACTATCAGCGCACAGCTCAGCACTACGTGAAGGACAGCACGCTCATCTATGATGACGTCAATGGCTATGAGTTTGAGCGCTTCGTCGAAAAGCTCAAGCCTGACCTTGTCGGCTCGGGCATCAAGGAAAAGTACGTTTTCCAAAAGATGGGTGTGCCGTTCCGGCAGATGCATTCGTGGGACTATTCGGGTCCATATCACGGCTATGACGGGTTTGCGATCTTTGCCCGCGACATGGACATGGCCGTCAACGCGCCGGTTTGGAAGAAAACGAAGGCTCCCTGGAAGGAAGCTTCAAGCGCCAAGCTCCAGGCTGCAGAATAAAGCGATTCATCTCGCTCTCTGGGAAAGCCGGGGCGATACAAATCTCGATAGTGAAGGATTTCACCAATGGCGCAGAGTGCCGAACATGTGCTCGATCATGTCGAACTGTTCCGCGATCCAGAATACCAGCAGATGCTGGCCAAGAAGAAGATATTCGAGAATCCTCGCGATCCTGCCGAGGTCGAACGTATCAAGGAATGGACGAAAACCTCCGAGTATCGCGAAAAGAACTTTGCGCGGGAGGCGCTAGCGGTAAATCCGGCCAAGGCGTGCCAGCCGCTTGGCGCCGTATTCGCCTCTGTTGGCTTTGAGCGCACGTTGCCCTTCGTCCACGGCTCGCAAGGCTGTGTGGCCTATTACCGCAGTCATCTATCGCGGCACTTCAAGGAGCCTAGCTCCTGTGTCTCTTCGTCGATGACGGAAGACGCTGCCGTATTCGGCGGTCTGAACAACATGACCGACGGGCTCGCGAACAGCTACAACATGTACAAACCGAAGATGATTGCGGTTTCCACTACCTGCATGGCCGAAGTGATCGGCGATGACCTCAACGCCTTCATCAAGACGTCGAAGGAAAAAGGCTCGGTTCCGGCGGACTTCGACGTGCCGTTCGCCCACACGCCGGCGTTCGTTGGCAGCCACGTCACCGGTTATGACAATGCGCTCAAGGGTATTCTGGAGCATTTTTGGGACGGCAAGGCCGGAACAGCGCCGAAACTGGAGCGCAAACCGAATGGGGCGATCAATATCATTGGTGGATTCGATGGCTATACCGTCGGCAACCTTCGCGAGACCAAGCGCATCTTGGAATTGATGGGCATCCAGCACACGGTTCTCGCCGATAATTCTGAAGTGTTCGATACCCCGACAGACGGCGAATTCCGGATGTATGAGGGTGGTACGACGCTAGAAGATGCGGCGAACGCGATTCACGCCAAGGCGACTATTTCCATGCAGCAGTGGTGCACGGAAAAAACGCTGGCATTCGTGGCGGAGCACGGCCAGGACGTTGTATCCTTCAACTATCCGGTGGGCTTATCCGCGACGGATGACTTGATCGTCGCGCTGTCACGCATCAGCGGAAAGGATATTCCCGAGCAACTCGCGCGAGAACGTGGTCGCCTGGTTGATGCCATCGCCGACTCCAGCGCTCATGTTCACGGCAAGAAGTTCGCGATCTATGGCGACCCGGATCTTTGCTATGGATTGGCTGCGTTTCTGCTCGAACTCGGCGCCGAACCGATTCATGTGCTTTCCACCAACGGCAACAAAGCGTGGGAAGAAAAAATGCAGGCGCTGCTTGCAAGCTCGCCATTTGGGCAGGGCTGCCAAGTCTATCCGGGTCGAGACCTCTGGCACATGCGCTCACTCTTGTTCACCGAGCCGGTCGATTTTCTGATTGGAAACACCTACGGAAAGTACCTGGAGCGTGATACCGGAACGCCACTGATCCGCATTGGCTTTCCGATCTTTGATCGGCATCACCATCACCGCTCCCCCGTATGGGGCTATCAGGGCGGTCTGAATGTACTGGTGAAGATCCTGGACAAGATCTTCGACGAGATCGACAAGAACACCAACGTTCTTGGCAAGACGGACTACAGCTTCGACATCATTCGTTGATGAGCGACTACAGGTGCCATCGCCCAAGCACAGGACGATGGCACGAGCATTTATTTGCCCTGAGAGGAAACAGGATGAGTTCACTAGCGGCCACGGTCCAGAATATCTTCGACGAGCCGGGCTGCGCCAAGAATGCCAGTAAGTCAGAGGCTGAGCGCAGGAACGGCTGCACCAGACAGTTGCAGCCGGGTAGCGCTGCCGGCGGTTGTGCTTTCGATGGCGCGAAGGTTGCGCTGCAGCCGTTCACCGATGTCGCTCACTTGGTTCATGGTCCGATCGCGTGCGAGGGTAATTCCTGGGACAATCGCGGGGCGGCGTCGTCCGGCTCGGATCTGTGGCGCACCGCATTCACAACCGATTTGAGCGAAACCGATATTGTTTTCGGAGGCGAGAAGCGGCTCTGCAAAGCGATCAAGGAGATCGTCGACAAGTACGATCCGCCCGCGATCTTCGTCTACCAAACCTGCATCCCGGCGATGATCGGCGATGACATCAACGCAGTCTGCAAGGCAGCATCTCAAAGATTCTCAAAGCCGGTGATCCCGATCAATTCTCCGGGCTTCGTCGGTTCGAAGAACCTCGGTAACAAACTCGCCGGCGAGGCCTTGCTCGACTATGTGATCGGAACGAGAGAACCGGACTACATCACTCCGTACGACATCAATTTGATCGGAGAATACAACCTTTCGGGAGAGCTCTGGCAAGTGAGTCCATTGCTAGACGAGCTGGGAGTGCGAATTCTCTGCTGCATCTCCGGCGATGGTAAATATCGCGAAGTCGCTTCATCTCATCGCGCGAGGGCGGCGATGTTGGTGTGCTCAAAGTCTATGATCAATGTGGCACGCAAGATGGAGCAACGTTACGGGATCCCATTCTTCGAGGGATCGTTCTACGGTATTCAGGATTCAAGCGAATCGCTACGTCAGCTCGCCCGCTTATTGGTTGAACGCGGCGCCCCGACAGATCTGCTCGGGCGCACCGAAGCGGTGATCGCACGCGAGGAAGCGCGGGCGTGGGCTGCCATCGAGCCGTACAAGCCACGATTCGAAGGCAAAAAGGCCTTGTTGATGACGGGCGGCGTCAAGTCATGGTCGGTCGTTGCGGCACTCCAGGAAGCCGGGCTGGAATTAGTCGGAACTAGCGTGAAGAAATCGACCAGGGAAGACAAGGAGCGCATCAAGGAGCTCATGGGGCAGGATGCCCACATGATCGAGGACATGACCGCGCGCGAAATGTACAAGATGTTGAAGGACGCAAAAGCGGACATCATGCTATCAGGCGGCAAGTCCCAGTTTGTCGCGCTGAAGGCGGCGGTGCCGTGGCTTGATATCAACCAGGAGCGTTGCCACGCCTATATGGGCTATGTCGGAATGGTTAAGCTGGTGGAGGAGATCGATAAGTCACTCTCCAGTCCGATGTGGGAGCAGCTACGTCGACCAGCGCCATGGGAGGCATTGGCCAAGGCGAGGGAGCAAATGCAAGCGCCGACGGGCGCAGTCGCCTGCGATCCGGCGCTCGCCGAATCCGCGCGGCGCGCAAGGAAGATCTGCGTGTGTAAGAGCGTTGATCTGGGCACGATTGAGGATGCAATTTACCTGCACGGCTTGAGGAGCGTCGCCGCGGTCCGAGAGCATACCAATGCGGGTGGTGGCTGCTGTCGAAGACGCATCGAAGATATGTTTGTGTCCGAGCCGTCTGACATGCGGCAGGCCGCAGAGTAGGGAGTCGTCATGGCCCTCGTCACGGCGCCAGCAAAAGCCTGCGCTGTCAACCCGCTGAAGATGAGCCAGCCGATCGGCGCCGCATACGCCTTCATGGGGCTGCGCGGGGCGATGCCGCTTCTGCACGGCTCCCAGGGGTGCACATCCTTCGGGCTCACGCTCTTTGTGCGGCATTTCAAAGAAGCAATACCGCTGCAGACCACCGCGATGAGCGAGGTTGCGACCGTACTCGGCGGCTATGAGAATCTCGAGCAGGCGATACTGAACATCTATAACCGTACCAAGCCAAAGATCATCGGGATCTGCTCGACCGGTGTCACCGAAACCAACGGCGACGATGTGGATGCATACCTCAAGCTAATCCGGAGCAATCATCCGCAACTCGCAAAGTTGCCACTGGTGTATGTCTCAACGCCTGATTTTAAGGGCGCGTTCCAGGATGGCTGGGAGAAGGCTGTTGCACGCATGGTGGAGGTGCTGGTGGACCGGCCCAGCGCCAGTGGCCTGTGGTATCCATCGAAAGTGAATGTTCTGCCGGGGTGTCACCTGACGCCCGGCGACCTTGATGAACTCCGTGTGTTACTGGAGGATTTCGGATTGTGCCCCTCCTTCCTCCCTGACCTGGCGGGGTCCCTCGACGGGCATATCCCCGATGAGTTTACGTCAACGACCATCGGCGGCATTGACGTCGACGAAATCGCGAGCATGGGGCGCGCAGGATGGACGATTGCAATCGGTGCGCAGATGCAGCGCGCGGCTGAGATCATGCAGGCTAAGACCGGCGTGCCTTTTCGCGTGTTCGAGCGGCTGTGTGGTCTCCATCCGAACGACGAATTCATGACGTTTTTGAGCGAGATTAGCGGCCGCCCAATACCCTTGAAATATCGACGCCAGCGCAGTCAGCTCGCGGACGCTATGCTGGATGCTCACTTCCATATAGGCGGTCGCGAGGTCGCGATCGGTGCTGAGCCAGACCTTCTGTTCGATCTATCGAGCATGCTGCACGATATGGGAGCGCAGGTGACCGTCGCCGTGACGACCACTCAGTCGGAGGTGATCGAGCGGATCAAGACCAAGGAGGTGCTCATTGGCGATCTCGAAGATCTGGAAGGACTTGCCAAACGAAAACGTTGTGACCTGCTGATCACGCATTCGCATGGAAGGCAAGCGGCGGCGCGGCTGAAAGTGCCGTTCTATCGTACAGGTTTTCCGATGTTCGATCGACTCGGCGCGGCACACCAACTATCCGTGGGCTATCGTGGTACGCGCAATGTGATCTTCGATATCGCCAATCTCGTTATCGCGCACCGCGAGGAGAACGACCACCCTACGCCCGATAGATGGCGGACTGCGGCCGGATCGCCACGACGCTCGGGGTACCGCAGCTCCACCGGCGCAGCTGAGAGCTCCACTGCATGAAGGTCGCGTTTGCCACTCAAGACCTGAGACGCGTCGATGCCCATTTTGGTTGGGCAAAGAATATCGCAATCTACGATGTCACGCCTGGCGGGCACGTGTTTCTCAAGGCGGTTGAGTTTGGCGGCGATCTTAAGGAAGACGGTAGTGACGACAAGTTGGTGCCGAAGATCGAAGCAATCAAGGATTGCGCAATCCTTTACGTCGCCGCCATTGGCGGTGCTGGGGCTGCGCGAGTGGTGGCCAACAAGGTCCATCCTATCAAGGTGAATAAGCCAGAAAGCATTCTGGTGTTGCTCGAAAAACTCGAGGGCGTACTAAAGGGCACGCCACCTCCTTGGCTACGCAAGGCCATGACAAAGGACCGACGGGGTACGTTCGAGTTCGACGAATGAGGTGATATGACTGGGAAAAGAGGGCAGCAGGGGAGCGCCTCCGACGCGCCTTTCCTCATGGAGTTGATCAAGGTTTGGCGTGCTCAGGACACCAACGGAGCCTGGGAGACGAAGAGCGATCTCGAGCTGCTCGAACTCTATATTCTGGACAAGGAGAACCGGCGCGCATTGCCCATTATCGGTGGTCCTGATCAGGATACGTTGTGGCGGCTTAAGCTGTTCTTCGATGCGGTCGCGCTCTCGATCGAGAGAGAGACCGGCGCGATGACCCAGCCGATTCTGGATCTGCATCATGAAGGCTTCGTCCGCATGGTGCTCATCTCAGGCCGTTTGATCGCCGTGAACAAGCAGCTGCGCGATGTGCATCGCTTCGGATTCGATAGTGTGGCAAAGCTCGCGCAGCAGGGCGACAGATGTGTCAGCGACGGAATCGACCTGATTCGGAAATTTCCGGACGTGGCGAACTATTGGGGATACTCATGAGCGATCGTGAAACACTGAAGGCAGAACTAAAGAAACTGTCCGTCAAGGCGACACAAGCCAAGATGGATCTGCACGACCTTTCGGAAGAATTGCCCACCAACTGGACCTCGATCATGGTGGTGGCGCAGAAGGCGTACGATGTCCATGCCGAACTCGAGCGCAAGCATCGCGAGCTGAAAGCGCTGGAAAATGCTTGAAGGGGGACTGCATGTCATTTGCAACGCGAGACGGCCGCGACTGGACGCCCCAATACCTGACCTCGATCGATGCCAAAAAGTGCATCGGCTGTGGCCGCTGTTTCAAGGTGTGCGGCCGAGATGTCATGACGTTGAAAGGAATCAGTGAGGACGGCGAACTTGTCAACCTCGACGACGACGACGATGAGATCGAAAAGAAGATTATGGTTCTGAATGATCAAGGCGCCTGCATTGGCTGCGCTGCATGCGCCAGGGTTTGCCCGGCCAACTGCCAGAGTCACACTCCTGCCGCATCTGAACAGGCGTGAGCGAACAAACGCGTCCTGTCTCGGCAGGCGAGACATAGGTGAGGAAAGGCACAATTGTGATCAGGTAAAGTGGTGCGGATGGCGTGCCAGAAGAACGTCGGTTAAGCAATTCGAGCAAGCTGAAGCGCAAGCATTGCCTGGTGATGGATGGCCGCCGGCTATGTCATGCCGATCATATCCGTTGCTCACAGACCACTCGTCTCCAAGGTCCATGTATTCGTAGAAGTCGAGCTGCGCTTCGCGCAGCACTTTATCCTCAAGCGTCGGTTTCTTCGATTGATCGGCAGCCGGCGATATGACGTGCGGTTCCACCTACAAGTCGCGGTTCGTCGCGGGAAGTATCTGTAACTCACCAGCTGACTGCGTGGGGTAGTCACACGCGGAAGCGCAGACTGCGATGGACAGGTTGTGGTCAGCTAGGAATTCTATCCTCGTCGGCAGAGCTTGCGCGGCACGAGCTCACGTGCAACTTTGCCGATAGGAGAGCGGTCTGATGTATGACAGAATCGTTGGCTCATCCAGCCAGTTCACAAGCGGTAACCAAACTGACGATTCGTCAGAAGCGGGAGATAGCCCCCGGTTTGCGCAAGCAATTGCAGGGATGGGGCCAGCTGAGTCGTCATCCGAACCAGCGGCATCATACTCTCTCGTCTCCGAACCGCCCATTAGAGAAATCGACCAAGGCACCTTCAACCGCGGAGTTGAAAGATTTTTGCGCGACGATATCAGGCAAATCGCCGAGCACCCAGAAGAGTACTCGGACTTCGTCTCCAAGAAGGCAGAGCGCGCAGCAATGGTTGCAGTAGGTTACCTCGGCACCTACTACGATCCAAGTAAGCCAGCACGGTTTTACGCCTATCAGTTGGGAGACGAAATTGTCGGGCTTATGAGAGCCGGAGGCCCGGCGCGGATAAAAGGAGACCAATTTCAGCAACAGTTTGGACGCGACCACGTCACGTCCGTAGTTGATCTTAGGGTAACTCATCCGCTGGTCGAGAACGCTGGTGATATCTTGCTAGAACATCAACTGCGAGAGGACGGCGACCATCCGCTGATCTTGTCGCGGCCCGCCTTACCAGGCATGGAACCTCGGCTAGCGGAAATGGGTTTTGTTCACATGGGTCGTAACTACTGGGTGCTTGATCCTCACCAACACCCCGATGTGTGGACGAAGAACGAGAACGAACCGTGGCAACGGGCTGACAAGCCTACGAAGTATCTTTCGAAAGCTGGGGGCACTGATGTCGGTCCTCAGAGAAGCTACGACACAGATTCGTCGGATGATGATGGCATCGAAACATATTTGTTGGAGCGCACTTTTAGGGGGCTGCACATGGAGTAAATTGGCTGCAATAGGAACGGACCTGAAGTGACGGGTATTTGACCGTCCTATACAGGGCTAAACAGCCTTTCTTCATAGGGGGCGCACGCTCGCTGCGTCGCCCTCGCAGGCTGAAAACGACCGTCAACCTTTCTCCGAAGGCACTTACGATGCTTTGGTGAGATACACGACCCGACAGCAGTAACGGCCTGAAGGCCGTGGCCATCAACGAGCAGCAACGACTAGCCGCCGCATGTAGCCATCACGCAAATGGCGCAGAATGCCTGAAGCCGAAAGCTGCAGCTGCGCAGCCTTCATCGAAAGAGCATGCGTGGGTAATTGGGCGAGCTGCAATGGCCTTCTGAGGTAGGTTACCGCAGACACGGTCCGCTTCGGCAGTTGTACATTTCTTGCATAATGATTGCACAACGACAATGAAGAAAACATTGTAACAAACGAGCGGTGAATGCAGCCAAATCTCACCTATGCGATTTGCAGCTTTAACGACATTCCGAGCCGCCAGGCCACGGGATTCCATCTAATGGTCGTCGAAGATGACGGCAATCACCGGCCGTGGCCCATCGTTGTGGTGCGCTGGGGCAAAAAGGTGCTTGGCTATGTGAATAAATGCCCGCACAACGGCGTCAATTTGGACTGGGAACTGAACCAATTCCTCGATCCATACGGCATCCGGCTGATGTGCGGCAAGCACGGTTCGACCTTCGAACTCGGCACCGGGCGGTGCGTCGAAGGTCCATGTCAAGGCAGAGCGCTCACGCCGATCGCGTTAGTCGTTCTGGATGGTGACATCTGCGTCGTCGGTGTGCATCTTGTGGAGGACGATGCGTCGGCCAACAACTGAAGACCGCGCTCAGACCGGCCGGTTCTCGTTGCGGTTTTTCACAGCCTCCATCTTCTTGAGCCCGTCGTCATACGAGATCTCCTCATAGGATAGATCGAGATCCTTTGTGGCATCGAGGAGGTAATCGAGCTTGCCGCCCGGATCGAGCTTCTTGACGTCGTCCTTGTTCAGCCCGACCAGGTCCATCAGCTCCTTCCAAACGGTGGATTCATCGCACGGTAAGACGTGGAAGTTAAACCCGCCGAGCTTAACTCGGTATTTAGCCAGCAAATCGATGTTGTTGCAGAAAATGAAGTAGCGGCCGGTTGGGCTTAAGGCACCGTCGAGGACGGTCGCGACGTCAGCAAGATACGCGAAGGAATGTAAGTAGCCGGCCAGCACAGGAATGGTGCGTTCTCCGTCTAGCGCGATCGTCAGAACCTGCTCGATCGAATAGTCTGGCGGACGTTTCTCGTCAGCGACCTGAGTCTGGAACTTTAGTGCGATGTCGCCCCGAAAGCCGAACCGGCCTGGCTTGGTGGTCGCGCCTTTGAGTACGGCGTTGAGAAGGCGGCCCTCCTTCTCAAGTCTGCCGAGTGCGGTGTTCTCGATTGCAGTCATTAAATTGTCCTCGACTAAGCTCCTCACCGACCCTTTTGTCGGTGTCAGATGAGATGCAAATCGCCTGCCGCCGCATGCGTGGCGGCGGCCTTCAATGTAGCTTAGAAAGAAAACGCGCCCGTGGCCGGAACCGCCTCAAGTAGCCTTGTCATGATCCCGACATCCGTTCCGAAGCCGACCGCGCGAAAGTGAGCATCACTCGGCGTCAGCGCGCTGGCACGTGACTTGCTCTTAGCTGGGTCCAAGCTGATGAGGGAAAGACGTGATCAACCTGACGGATAGCGCAGTGAATGCAATCAAAAGCGCCATTTCATCGTCGGCGCGCCCAGCCGGCGGTCTGCGCGTCATGATCGAAGCAGGCGGCTGCAATGGATTCAAATACAAGATGGGCCTCGTCGAGGAACCAAAGCCTGACGACACCGTAATCGAACGCGATGGGCTGAGGGTGTTCGTAGATAACAAGAGCCGTGAGCATCTGGTCGGCACGACTATTGATTTCGTGCTGTCACCGGAGAGCTCTGGCTTTACCTTTCATAACCCGAACGCGACGGCGAACTGCTCCTGCGGAAAATCGTTCGGCTGATGGAAAACATTGGTCAATGATGAGGAGAAGGCATTGAACCGAGCCGGCCGAACCAGAACAACTGAGGAGATCGTCGTTCACTACGAAGCGGGAAGGTCGCGTTCGCTGCACGCACGAAGAGATCCGGCCCAATCTGCAAGCCGGCGGTGGCGATTGTTAGCTGATCGGCACGGTAGCAGCATGCACTTGGCAGGGCCGGCCGGTACTGGCAGGTCGTGCAAGCTTTCGAGAAGGTTAGGAGGCATTCAGGCGCGACTGGTAAATACGATCGGAGGATTGGATCGCCTGGTCCTCGTTGCTGCTGCAGGCGAGGTGGTGGATTGAGCGAAAATCGAGCGCCGATCTACCTCGATAACAATGCAACGACGCGGACTGATCGATCCGTCGTGCAAACCATGTTGCCATTCTTCACTGAGCAATTCGGCAATGCCTCGTCAACACATGCCTTCGGCAGCGAAGTCGCAGTCGCTGTGAGGCAGGCCCGGAGAAGCCTGAGCGGCCTGTTGGGTAGTGCATACGATCACGAAATCGTCTTCACCTCGGGAGGGACCGAGGCCAATAATGCCGCAATCCTCTCTGCGCTTGCGACGCAAGAAGGTCGGGACGAGGTGGTCACCACTTCGGTTGAGCACGCCGCCGTACTTGCGCTAACGGAGCAGTTGGCGGCAAGGGAAATCAAGACGCGCATTGTACCCGTAGATGCTTGCGGCAGGCTCGACATCGAGGCGTTTCGCTGCGCGATTGGGCCACGAACAGCGATTGCCTCGGTTATGTGGGCCAATAACGAGACCGGAACGATGTTTCCTGTGGAGTTTCTGGCCGGGTTGACCCGTGAGGCGGGCGCGCTGTTTCACACAGATGCGGTCCAGGCGATTGGTAAGGTCCGCTTAAACCTAAAGGACAGCGCGATCGACATGTTGTCGCTATCCGCGCACAAACTGCACGGCCCCAAGGGGGTCGGCGCGCTATATTTGCGCAAAGGGATTAAATTCCGGCCGCTGCTCTGGGGCGGATCACAGGAACGAGGCCGACGCGGCGGGACCGAGAATATTCCCGGAATCGTCGGGCTGGGAAGAGCTGCCGAGCTTGCGGCGGAGGGGCTTGAACCCGAGCGCCTCCGCATTGGCGCGTTACGCGACCGCCTTGAGCAGGGAATTTTGCGCAATGGCGACTGCGCTGTGCTCGGCGACATCGGCAATCGGTTGGCGAACACGACCAATATTGCCTTCGACCATCTCGAAGGCGAAGGCATTGTCCACCGTCTCAACCGGGCGGGCATCGCCGTGTCGCTCGGATCAGCCTGCAGTTCGGGCTCAATGCAGCCATCGCATGTTCTGCGTGCCATGCAGGTGCCGGCGTGGCGGATTCACGGCGCTATTCGCTTTTCTCTTTCGCGTGAAACCACCTTCGCTGAAGTCGACGAGGTCGTGTGCACAGTGTCAGATGTCGTGGCTCGCATGCGCGCCACCTCCAGCGTCACAGTCGGGGAGTAGACCTCGTGAAAATCATGATCCGCCGTTCTCCGGACGCGGGCCTGTCGATCTACGTGCCAAAAAAGGATCTCGAAGAGCCAATCGTGGCCTCCGAGTACGAGACCTTATGGGGGGGCTGGATCAAAGTAGCTAACGGCTGGGTGCTCGATTTGCCCGAGATGGCGAGCGACACACGGTTACCGATCACAATCGACGCGAAGAAGCGGGATGAGAGCGGCGACGATCCGTGAAAGGCACTCACGGATATCGGCTTTGTCGATGTGGTGGACGCAAAGCTAACTTTCGTGGACCTCGGCGCCCGCTTGGGGACCGGAAGTATTGTCATCTATCTCGTCCTGGTGTGACGGAATTATCCATATGCGATGTGCTGAGCGCACCCAGAGGCACCGGTCGGCTTCCTTTGCCCGCAGATTGGCCCTGCCCCGGGAGAATTTGGGGAAAGAATGGCTGTCGGCGCAGCATATCAAGATCAGCACGTGAGCCCTCCGTGACGGCTTGGTTGTCGCAGACAACGCTCGGCCAGTTGAGTCGAGGCGATCGCACCATCATCTTTTGCCCTCATTGCTGCCCGTCATAGTAGGACGCGTGTCGCCCGCTATTAGCCTTCAGTCCGGATCCACCCAATTGCAAGCGGTAGCGCGTGAAGGCCCGTTTAGATGAAGCCGCATGCGGACGCGTCCAGTGCGAGAGTGGATGCGCGCAAGCGATGGAGCTCTGAGTGAGAACGGCGACGCGTCTGTCGCTTGTCCGACAGGCTCATCATTGCTGTTCTTGCAAGCGCCAACGCTATCGTCGTGATAACTCGGTGGTTACGGTTGCAATCGCACATCCTTGCCATGGCATGCAAGTTGCTACGCAGCGAAGCGCGCTCAAGAATGACCTGGGGCGATGATGCTTGCAGAGAGAATGGGAATGAACGCGGTCGTGGGACGCGGAAAGTATATCAATGCTGCAGTGAATGGCGGAAATATTATGCAGCCCATCACCGAGCATAAGGGCTGCCGCGCTTCGGCCAACACCGGGCGGGCGAGCTGCGGCTCGCAGGACAGTCAAGGCGATCTGCCGATCGGGATCTGGGAAAAGGTCAAAAACCACCCCTGCTATAGCGAAGATGCGCATCATCATTACGCTCGCATGCATGTCGCGGTCGCGCCTGCTTGCAACATCCAGTGCAATTACTGCAACCGAAAATACGACTGCGCCAATGAATCGCGTCCCGGTGTGGTGAGCGAGAAACTCACCCCTGAGCAGGCGGCGAGAAAAGTGATTGCGGTGGCGACGACCATTCCACAAATGACAGTGCTTGGCATAGCTGGTCCCGGCGATGCCCTGGCCAATCCAGCAAAGACGTTTAAAACGTTCGAGCTGGTCAGCCAGGCGGCTCCCGACATTAAGCTGTGCCTGTCAACCAACGGACTCGCACTGCCGGACTATGTCGATACGATCGTCAACGCCAAAATTGACCACGTCACCATAACGATCAACATGGTCGATCCGGAAATCGGAGCCAAGATCTATCCGTGGATCTTCTTCAACCACAAGCGATACACCGGCCTCGAGGCGGCAAGGATCCTCACCCTTCGCCAGCTGCAAGGCCTCGAGATGCTTAGCGAACGCGGCATTTTGTGCAAGGTCAACTCGGTGATGATTCCCAACATCAATGATGACCACCTGGTTGAGGTCAATAAGGCGGTCTCGTCGCGCGGTGCCTTCCTGCACAATATCATGCCGCTGATCTCCTCGCCCGAGCACGGAACAGCATTTGGCCTCAACGGTCAGCGCGGCCCGACGGCGCAAGAATTAAAGGCGCTGCACGATGCTTGTGAAGGGCAGATAAACATCATGCGCCATTGCCGCCAGTGCCGCGCTGATGCGGTCGGTCTACTCGGCGAGGATCGAAGCGCAGAGTTCACAAACGATCGGGTGATGAAAATGGACGTCCAATATGACTTAGCGATGCGCAAGGCTTATCAGGAAAAGGTAGAGAACGAGCGCCTTTGCAAAGTCGCCGCCGGCCAAAAGGAGCTTGCGGAATGTTCCGGAGACATGAGCGCGATCACTCTTCTGGTGGCGGTCGCCACCAAGGGCTCCGGATTGATCAACGAGCACTTTGGACATGCAAAGGAATTCCAAGTGTACGAGCTTTCCACATCCGGCGCCAAGTTCGTCGGTCTACGGCGTGTGGAAGGTTACTGCCAGGGCGGCTATGGCGAGGAAGATAGACTATCCGCGATCATGCGCGACATCCGTGACTGCCATGCGGTCTTCGTGGCTAAGATCGGCGGCTGCCCGAAAAGCAGTCTGATCAAGGCGGGAATCGAGCCGGTTGATCAATTCGCTCATGAGTTCATTGAGAAGTCGGCGATCGCTTGGTTCAGATCCTATCTCGACAAGGTGAAGCGCGAAGAGATCCAGCACGTGCAGCGCGGCGAGCCTGCGTGTCGGTTGGCAGATCGGGTCGATGCGGCGTAAGGAGAAATATGTGCCGTTCAAAATCATCGCCTCGCAGTGTACGAGCTGCTCAGCCTGCGAACCCGTATGCCCGAACGTTGCTATCTCGGAGAAGGGGGGAAGCTTTGTCATCGAAGCGGCAAAATGCACCGAATGTGTTGGCCATTTTGACGAGCCGCAATGTGCCGCCGCTTGTCCGGTCGACAATACCTGCGTGGTTGACACGTCGTTGCCTCGCTACCAAGCGCCAGTCTAAAGCGTGAGCCCCTCATGAGCGGCACGCCAGGACCTGGTGCTGAGTACGTCGTAGGCGTCGCCCGTTGGATCGCAGGTGCCGACGTTCGCTCTCCTTTATCGACGGCGACTGCTCTGGATTACCCTGCGATAGTGCTGTTGCTGGTCGGCAGCATGGCTAGGCGGCATTGCGGCGCATCGAGGCCGCTTCGTAATGCCGAGAGCGGCCTTCCCGGCCGCGCTCCCATCGTGGACGTGATTGACGATATCGCGCGCGGGCACGAAGTGATGTGGAATGTCGCCTGGCGGGCTATGCGGCGTCCCTGCATCTCTAGAGCGAGCGATGCATGAGGAGCGGTATATGAACAGAATTCTTCGCGACAGTGACGTCGTCGAGCTAAGAGATCCGCCGGTCTTCAGCTTTGGCCAGAAGCTTCGAGCCAATCGCACCATCCGCAATGATGGCACCTATCCCGGTAAGGAGATTGGCGACGTCTTAGTCAAGAAGGGGGAGGTGGGCTACGTCATCTCGATCGGTACCTTCTTGCAGCAATTCTACATCTACGGTCTAGAGTTTTTGGAAAGCGGCCGCCGCGTTGGCATGAAACGCAAGGAGCTGGAGCCAGTAGATGCCTGCGAAGAGGTCGATGATTTGCCATTACCGGAGGAGTCATGACTAAGCAAGGTGTTACCAAATATCGGCGGGGCCAGCGGGGCGAACCCGCCGCCAACCTCATCAAGAACCGCTCATCTACCAATACGCAGCCCGACGGACACCTGCTCGTCCCCAAAGCCACCTTCCAGACCGTCATCGATACTCTCACCAACGAAGCTTATGAGCCGATCTTTGTTGTGCGATTTTGGTGAGGAGCTGCTCATCTGCTGGTCTTCGAGATGAAATCAGAGTGCTTTGAAGGGAGGCCTTCGTCATGAATGCCGCACTGATGAGGAAAGCAAAGACGGGGCTAGTGCCTCACCCCAACGAGCTTGATCGCAAACGGATCGAGCGCGGCTTGAGCGCGCGGAAGCGCTATCTCTACGTCTCGCCAAACGTAACGCCAGTGAGGGGCGGCTACCTCATCGAGAGTCCCTGTTGCTCGCGCAACATCGACAAGGATGGCGCTTTGGTCGACGTCGCGCTGATTCTCTATGATTCCGTGAGCGGGATCTGGAAGCTGTTTCACAAGAATCACGCGGGGGGAGTCTGGGAATTTTACAGCCTCTATCACCGCTTGACTCCTGCAATCGACGAGTTGAACGCGGATCCCGAGCGCCTGTTCTGGCAATGAGAGGCTGCCGTGTCCGAGGGATAGAGGAACGACGATGACGCCCGCGACGGGCCGATTGATCGAATTCGAACAACTGCGTGCTGTCGATGACGCCGACATGGGTCACTTTGTCGAGCTGCGCCGCGGCTCTCCGCAGCTGGCTTGTGTGCGCTGTGATGCGTCAGATTTGTCGGATCAGCCGTTCCAACAGTGTCCTGGTTTCGATCTTCATCTGCTCGATTGATCGGACCACTGCGTGCAGCTTACGGCCGACCGAACGCGAGCGACTGGGATCGTATTGGCTAAGATGAAGCTTGGGCGGTGAGCACTGAACCAGCGGAATATGGCCTAGCGCATTTTAAGCCTTCCGATGAAATCCCACAGGGTGTCGAATGGTCGCGCAGTGTTACGGGGGGCATCTGCAATCATGTGAAGGTGTCGGGTCGCTTTATGTTGCGCCCGATGTGACAGAGGTGAGTTGATCGCATGCTCCCGGTTATGTTGAGGTGCACTTCACGCGATCGGAGCACTGCGTCGTTATCGATGAGCAGCGCGGCACACCGGTTGAAACGGTGTCCATATTGCGCGAATGCTTGCAACGCAACTAACCTATCGCCGGCTACGGATGTGGCTACTTTCTGCTTGCGTAGAAGATAGCCAATCGCGTCTTGTCGCTTCCATTTCACACCGGTCTCGCGAACAAGAAGTGCGAGTTTATCGTCGAGACCATGAAATATGTGGCGAAAACGTGGGCGCCTGCGCGGCGATTGACTGAGATGCTCGTCATCGAAGACAAAGAAGTACGAGAGGTTCACATTGGGGTGAGCTTAGGGTTTGTCAGCGCAAGTGATGAGCAAGCTGACCAAGGATACCTGGTTTGTACGGCGTTTCCGAGCGAGATCGTGATCCGCCCAGTGCAGGAGGGGGCCGGCCCGCCGAAGACAACGCATCCAGAATGCCGCAAGAGAAATGTTCCAGAAATCGGGAATCGGTATGAACTCTCAACAAGTCATCATCCACGTCCGCTTCGCCCCGAACGGGCGCGTGATACAAATCAGCGAGCGTCCAGCAAAGCTTACTCCGAACCAGTGGTTTGATGTCCTCAACACCCGTGCGAGCTCGGCTTATCGGCCGCTCGCTCGGGGCCGAGGGGTTTTTCGGCTGAGCCGGACTGCGGTCGATGCCTTCAAGCAGGAAGCCGCGGGGCCGGCATCAGCGAACTGATCGTCGGCGACTTGATGAGCGAGCAGATCGAATCAGTCCGACCGACGCATCATTCTGAGCGAGACCATGGGCTTTTAGCCCGATCTCGGATCGCTACTATGGGCGAGAATGCCGACATTGTTGCGACTGCGGCGAATTGGAAGACGCGCCCGTTACACATCTGGTGTGCAACTTGCTTTCGAGACTTTCGGTGCCAAGTGAGTGGTGAATGAATAATGAAATCGGGATGACGGAAGAAGACGTTGGTATCGATCAGGAAGCGGTTTCGGAGGCCAAGGTATCGATTGCTCATCTTAAGCGGCGACAACGACTATGCCGCCCTCTCATTCCGGCTGCTTTCGCAAGGCGAGTGAGAATCAGTCGTATCGATCGCCAACGGGCGTTCGTTGTTACACGTTGTGGGCGACTATGTGCTCACACCTCATCCCTCGTCCACTATCGGAGAATAGGTGTGTGAATTCAGAAAACAAAGTTGATCTTCCTCAGCTCTATAGGCATTATGTTTTCGCGTGCAACACGTGGCGTCCGCCAAGCCATCCGCACGGCAGTTGCGGCGCCTCCGGCGCGGAAGCTCTCTGGGATCGAATGGGCAACGCCATCGAAGCGCAAGGCCTCAACGATATTGGCTTCGCGACAGTGGGCTGCCTTGGCTTTTGTAACGATGGTCCCTTACTGGTTGTCTATCCCGACGGGGTCTGGTATCGCGCGACCACGCCTGAGGACGTTGACGAGATCGTCAACTCCCACCTCAAGCAGGGCAAACGTGTCGACCGCCTTGTCATGGTGCTTCAAGCGAAGCTAGGGGCGTCGCTTGCGGCCACTTGCCCTGGCGGGCGAGGATGAACGGCTTGTTCGTCCGTGAGCCGGCCGTTGGGAACTCAGATCGTCTGAGGTTAACCGGCACCTTGCGCTCAGGAGTCCGTTGACACCAGGTCATTGAGCTTGGCGCGGCGTACCGGTTCTATAAAGCCAAAACTGGAAAATGGCTCCGTTGCACCGCGCGACGAAACAGCCATATGATTATAAGCCGTGTCAAGGTTTGTGTACTGTGACTCTCGTGCGGCACGATCCGTAAGTGTCGCAGCGGGCGCAATGCTGCGAATGGGTCCCTCTCTTGCGAGCTGACGCGTCGTTGACGCGTCAGCCGGCTTCCTGTCACAGTGCGGTGAGAGTCCGAGATGCGCTCGATGAGCTCGCTGCGTCCGAGTTGATCAAACGAAGTCTCCTTTATGACCCCGTTCTCTGGTCAGAACTTGTAAGCGACGCCGCCGCTGACGAGCCATGGATCGATATTTGCGCGGCCGGTAACGCCAATCGCATTGTTTATGGTCGCCGAGTACTCCGGCCGCAGCCACAGCTTCTTCACGTCAAAGTTGAGGCCCCAGTGACGATCAAGCATGTAATCGAAGCCGAATTGGATCACAGCGCCGAATTGGTTTCTGAGGTGTAGATCGGTGACGGCAAGACCGGCGAGCGACGTGTTGGCCGCCGATTGATTGAAGAATACAGTGTAGTTGATGCCGGCGCCGAGATAAGGTTTAAGCGGCCCAAAATCGGGGAAGTGATATTGCAGGGTCAGTGTAGGCGGCAACAGCCAGGTTTTTCCGATATCGAGCCCAGTGAGCGCGCCATTGCCGCTGATGTGATGGCTAGTCACGCCGAGAATGAGTTCAGCGGCTAAGTTGTTTGTGAAGAAATAGGTGATGTCCAGCTCTGGTATGACTTGATCGCTGATCGAAAGCCCAGAACGTGGTGATGAGAGCGATGGCGTCCCGGAAACGTTGACCGAACTTCCTGCGGTATCCGGCAAAACGCCGAGCACGCGCAAGCGGATCATCCATGGGTTGCGGGGTTCAATTGGAGGCGCTTTATAGTAGACGGGCGCCGGATCCAGATCCGCACTACGTGCCGAGTTGCTGGCCAACGGGGGCGCTAGCGCGAGGACCGATGCCATCGCCAGAACTGTTCTTGCTTTCATCGAATTCTCCATTCCAAAGTCGCGCGAGATGCCGCGCAAGGTCTCTGTCACACATTGGGGCTGCCGGAGGATTTGATATCGATCAAAATGAGAGCGGCGGTTAGTGCAATCATGCCTGTAAGTTGTATTAGGATCACACCGGTGAAGCGTGGTGATCTGTTCTGATCGTTAGTGTATCCAAGAGGTCGTCTGAGCGAGGCTCTCGAAGCAGCTGCCTCTCGGCTTGGTGCTCTGATCTAATCCAAGCCACGGAAGTCATGCGTGATAAAGCCACCCCTGCGGCGAATCCTCTCATGGGTCGCTAAGGCGGACGGGCGACATTCAAGCGCAATATTGGCGATGCCTCCCTACGGAGTAGGCACCTGCGCGGGCCGTCTCAGCAGAGGCCAACTCTGTTACTGCTCGTGCAAGCCGCCAGTGGAGCACGTCATTTTTGGCATGGCAAACGCTCAGCGTTTCCTCACGTGTGCGGGCAACACGTGCGGCTCGCTTCTTGCGAGCATCCATCGAGCTCATCGTGAGCCTTGCGGCCAAGTAGCGACAGAACGAGCCCATGATCGAGTCCGGCACATCGTGCCCCGTCTACGTCAATCAGCGGTCGTCGTATCAGGAGCGGATCGCCAGCCATCAGTGCAAGTGCGTTTGCAGCATCGACAGCATCGGGGTTGACTTCGCCCGACTTGATACGAGGCGCGGCTCGGTTGAACCAGGAGCCGACGGGCATATTGCGGAAGAAGCTGCGCAATTCGTCCGCTTGCCATGGCTCTGTCAAGATGTCTTTGACGACCACGTCGTGGCCCGCGGATTGAAACGCTTGAATCTGACGCGCATTCGTGGCGCAGCCGGGCTTCTGATAGAAAATGATTGTCGCCACGGCAAACCTATGTACGCTCTGTGAGACGAACGGGTGGCACGGCGCTGCTGCATCCGGCTGCCGTGTTTGAAATGCTTGCTGATCATCTCCAATATCAGCGCACAAGGCGCCGTACCGTAGTTGCAACCGCCGCCGCGGGTACGCCAGGTTTCGAGCCCGACCGGCATGTTCATTCTCCTCAAATTGCCCCCTCTTATCAGAGGAACGGCAAGTTCCGTTCCACAACTGAGACATCGGAATAGGTGCCGTCAATTCCGTTTTCTGGCGCTGATGGTTGTGGTTTGTTCGATGTCCGACAGCCGCGCAGGTTCTGTTAGATCCAAATGGCCAACGATCACGCACCAGCTGGTTGGCTTTTGGTAACGTAATCAGAAGCTTAAGGTGCGCGGTCAAGCGTTGGCACGGCCGTTGCTAATAAGCGGCAGCAACACTGAGTGAGGGCTGAGTGCAGGCCGACGCGTAAGGCGAGCGATGCGCTCCTTCCCTTCAACCCGTGTGGCCCCCGCTTCTGCGAGAGAAACAAGCTCGCGCGAGAAGCGCGAGCTTTTGGACAATCGGTTGATGGAGAGCAACATGGCTTCACTAAGACAAATCGCGTTCTACGGGAAGGGCGGCATCGGCAAGTCCACCACTTCACAGAACACGCTGGCGGCGCTAGCCGAGCTGGGTCAGAAAATTCTGATTGTAGGGTGCGATCCGAAAGCGGACTCGACCCGCCTCATTCTGCACGCCAAGGCTCAAGACACGATTTTGAGCCTCGCCGCGAGCGCCGGCAGTGTGGAGGACCTAGAGCTCGAGGACGTAATGAAGGTCGGCTACAAAGACATTCGTTGCGTGGAGTCCGGTGGTCCAGAGCCAGGTGTCGGCTGCGCCGGCCGCGGTGTCATCACGTCGATCAATTTCCTGGAAGAGAACGGTGCCTACGAGAACATCGACTATGTCTCATACGATGTGCTTGGCGATGTCGTTTGCGGTGGCTTCGCGATGCCAATCCGCGAGAACAAGGCGCAGGAGATCTACATCGTGATGTCTGGTGAAATGATGGCGATGTATGCCGCAAACAACATTTCCAAGGGGATCTTGAAATACGCGAACTCTGGTGGGGTGCGGCTGGGCGGTCTGATCTGCAATGAGCGGCAGACCGACAAGGAACTGGAACTGGCGGAAGCGTTGGCCAAGAAGCTAGGAACTCAGCTGATCTACTTCGTGCCCCGTGACAACGTGGTGCAGCATGCAGAGCTACGCCGCATGACGGTGCTCGAGTATGCACCGGATTCCAAGCAGGCTGATCACTATCGGAAGCTCGCGGCCAAGGTTCACAATAATGGCGGCAAAGGCATCATCCCGACCCCGATCTCAATGGATGAGCTCGAGGACATGCTGATGGAGCATGGCATTATGAAGCCCGTCGATGAATCAATCATCGGCAAAACTGCCGCCGAACTCGCAGCTTCGTAAAGGTCGCGAGTCGCGGCCTTATAAAGGCGCGCGACAGATGCCGGTCTCCCTCACCATCCTCCCGGGAGACCGGCATACTGACAAACGAAGGTCGCCAAAGCCAGGGTGCGCCGTAACAATCCTTGCATTGGGAAGACCCACAGAGTTATGTCCGAGCCGCACATCTTTCCGTTCGTGGCTGCTTGTGCTGTTGATGCCAACAGCCAGTCGCATAGGGGAATTACGGCCTACCGTCTGCTCACCGGCAGGCATCCTGCAGATGCCGATATCGCCACAGATAGCAATTTCGATCGCCACGTTCTGGCGTCTATCCTAGCCGCTGCCACGATGGACGGTGGCTCCTTTCTTGAGAAGGTTGGCCTATCCGGCGTTGAACTAGCGGCCTTGCTGGAGCGGTACTTTCCCTCAACCGAGATCAAGGCCGCAGAGCAGGCTTTGCCTTTCAGGTGGGAAGACGACGAGGAGATCGCAATGGTTCGCGATCTGTTGCTCAAGCAACGCTCGACCGAAGGGGATATCGGCCGCTGGCTGGCCGCGATGATCGCGCGCCGCGCCATTGAGCCGGACCATCTCTGGGAAGCTCTGGGCTTGCGCAATCGTGGCGAACTCTCTCTGCTGCTGAGCCGGCATTTCGCGCCGCTCGCCGCGCGCAATGTCAATAATATGCGTTGGAAGCGCTTCCTCTACCGCATGCTTTGCGAGAATGAAGGGCTTGGGATGTGCACGACACCCGTGTGCACTCAATGCGACGACTTCAACATCTGCTTCGGCGAAGAAAGCGGCGAGAGCCGGATGGCCGAGCGCCGGCGCGATTTGCTGTTGCAGGCCACAGCTTGGCCGGATGTGGCCAGCGGCCAGGTATTTGAAATGCCAGGAGAGCCCGCAACCGCACCCTCACCCGAGACAGCGTCGTCGGATTTGTAGTCCTCCGGGTGAGAGGAGGACGTGGGTGACGCATTTGGATGCGAGCGGATGGCCACGTGTTCAAGGCGGCAGGATCGAGTGCTCCGCTACAATTCTCTCATCCTGATGCGCCGCAACGAACCTGTCGTAGGGAGGCGCGTTCCGTTTCATAACGCTGTCGCATTTGCGACAATCCATTGGCTGAAGAAGATCGGAAAAAGAGGCGTTAGCTTCTTCAATGGGTCGACTGTTACGACCGGCTGGCATGCTGGTTGCTGGAGTGTCGGCAGTTCAAACGATGAGGAGCTCCCGAGTGGTTGCGGCCAGCACCCCCGCCAAATCGGCTTGGTCCGATAAACCCGTGCGCCAACTCAACCGCGGTAAACGCGGCGCCGTTACGCCATGGCCAGCAGGCACGTGGCGTTGCGTTCGCCGACGAGGAGAAGCTGGCGATTGCGCGGCCGCCGGCGTGGGGCGGGGTCTCAAAGACTCCGACGGAACGCCGTGCATGAGCAACAAAGACATCGCTACCATCCGCGCCATCATCGAAGCAGATCTTCCGCTGCCATCACGGGCTGGTGCGCGGACACGGGAAGCCGGTCCCGACGTGGCGATCGAAGCAAAGGTGGTCATGATCAATACGTGATCCCAACCTGCGATATCCAGACCGCCTCCAAGCTGTGTGGTCATCAGGACTCGGTGTGGAATGGGTGAAGTAAGTACTAGGATATCGCGGGGTGCGAACATGAGGTCGCCGTCGATGATGAGAACTCCCTCCGCGCCGTCACCGATTTCTCATAGACGGATAGCCAGCGCAAAAGACGCGCGCGCGTCGCTTTAGTATTTCAGATCCGCTCAGTGTGGGCGCTGTTCAGAACTAATCCGAAGGAGAATGTTCCATGACCAACTCATCCCCAGGAGCGGGTATCCTGGATCGACTCGGCAAGGCCGCATCGGCAGAGGAGTTTTTCTTGCTGCTTGGGGTCGAGTACGACCCTAAGATCGTGAATGTCGCGCGCCTTCACATTCTAAAGCGCATGGGACAATACTTCGCCCAAGAGCAATTTACTGGTGCCGCAGAGCCGGAAATCAGAGCTCGATGCAAGGCGATGTTGGAGCAGGCCTATGCAGATTTCGTAGCATCGTCACCGATCCAGGAGCGAGTGTTCAAGGTTTTGAGGGATGCCGTCGTAGACCCTAGGAAGCCTGGGGCCTTTGTCCCTTTGAGCGAGTTGAAGTGACTGAGCATTCCACTGTAAGCGAAGTCTGCCCGAAGGGGCCGAGGCGCTCCGTTAATGCAAGCTTTCTGTTTTCGGGGGCAAGTCCCTGCGGCCATCACCCCAGCAAGGACTGTCGTATTCCCGCCCATGTCTGAATTGTTTTGTTCGTGACTACGATATCAGCAGCGGTTTGAAGTGTGGCGCAAGCCATTACTTTCCACCGACTTTCACCGTCTTTGCAACTGGTACGACACTTGCCTGATGTCCCGCTGATCCGATCATCAATGCCGACAGATGGTAGTGTCGGCAATGATTTTGAAGGAGGAGCCATGATGCTGCTGTTACTGCCTGCCGAGCCGCCCTGCGCCGTCTTATCGAGGCGCACGATCCCGGCAGGGCCCTTCGCAACGGTCTCTGACGCGGTCGCAGTTTCGTAGCGACGGTGAGATGGTGGTCAATGAATAAGTTTCCCCTTCGCGCTACTCCTATGGCGGGTACGCACAGCAGCATCCGCATCAAATCGGCTCCCGATTCCGCTCAAATTTGTCTCCATCTCATAGCGGTTAGAAACTACGCCACGAAGAGCGGTAGCATCGGCCCATACAGACTGCTGGCGCTCGAGGCGCGGCGAACGGACTCATCAACCAGGGCTGGGAGCGGCCGGTTAGAATCAGCACGGCGTCCTGGCCAGCCGCGGTGGCGCTCGTCGAACCTCGCCCGCAAGGATTCAGTTTGCAAGGTCTCTCCAAATCCGGCCGAACGGGTACGTCTATTGCGACGACGCGTATTGTTGTGCGACCGGTGTGAGCACGCAAGCGGGCATAGCAGTCAGCCACTTGCTGACCAAAAGTGAACTTCAGTTAACGCGAGCGAAAAAGCAACCCGTGGCGCGGGCGCGCCTATCGTTGAGAGGAATTTAGACTATGAGCAACGTCAGCAGAACGGCCATGCTATCGGGGGCCGGCCGCGGTGCAGCCAAAAAAGAACTGCCGGAGCACTTCAAGTCCTACAAGCACGTCTGGGTCTTCGTCGAGCTGGAGCGTGGCCAAGTGCATCCTGTTTCCTGGGAGCTCATGGGTGCGGGGCGCGGCCTTGCCGACAAGCTAAAGGTGAATCTTGCCGCCGTCGTTATCGGCCCGGAGGGGCAGCACACACGTAATGCCGCACTTGACGCCTTTTGCTATGGCGCCGATCTGGCCTATCTCGTGAGCGACAATGTTTTGTCAGATTACCGCAACGAGTCCTATACCAAAGCACTTACCGAACTCGTCAATACTTACAAGCCCGAGATATTGCTGTTGGGTGCGACGACGCTCGGTCGCGATCTCGCAGGTTCCGTGGCGACGACTCTGTCGACGGGGCTCACTGCCGACTGCACCGCGCTGGACGTGGACGCCGATGGTTCGCTTGCGGCGACGCGTCCAACCTTTGGCGGCTCGCTGCTCTGCACAATCTATACCTTGAATTATCGTCCGCAGATGGCCACGGTCCGCCCGCGGGTCATGCCGATGCCCGAACGTGTTGTGCGCGATGCCGCTCGTATTATCGTTCATCCGCTCGGCCTTCTCGAAGAAGATATAGTCACAAAAGTATTGTCGTTCCTACCCGACCGCGATGCAGAAACGTCCAATCTTGCCTATGCCGATGTCGTGGTTGCGGGCGGGCTGGGGCTGGGAACGCCTGAGAATTTTCGGTTGGTGCGCGAGCTCGCAACTCTGCTTGGCGCTGAATATGGCTGCTCGCGTCCTCTTGTGCAAAAAGGGTGGGTTACGCCTGACCGGCAAATCGGCCAGACGGGCAAGACCATCCGGCCGAAGCTCTATATTGCCGCGGGCATTTCCGGTGCGATCCAGCACCGAGTTGGCGTCGAGGGCGCGGATCTAATCGTGGCCGTCAATACCGACAAGAACGCTCCGATCTTCGACTTCGCCCACCTCGCGATCGTCAGTGATGCCATGCAATTGCTACCGGCGTTGACGGCCGCATTTCGCGCGCGGCTTTTGCCGGAGTCGCGCGCCAGGATTGCGGTCTAGAGGAGATTCTGATGATTGAAGAGAGATTCGATGCGATCGTGGTCGGAGCCGGTATGGCCGGCAACGCGGCGGCATTGACGATGGCCAAACAAGGTATGAAAGTGCTGCAGCTCGAGCGCGGCGAATATCCCGGATCGAAGAATGTGCAAGGGGCCATCCTCTATGCCGACATGGTGGAAAAGCTGGTTCCCAAGTTTCGAGAGGAGGCGCCGCTCGAACGGCACGTGATCGAACAGCGGTTCTGGATGATGGACGATCGTTCCCATGTCGGCATGCACTACCGTTCAGAGGACTTCAACGAGGAGCGGCCGAACCGCTACACGATTATACGTGCCCAGTTCGACAAATGGTTTTCTTCCAAGGTCCGGGAAGCTGGCGCGATCGTGCTGTGCGAGACGACCGTCACAGAGCTCGCGCAGGACGACCGTAAAAGGATCGTCGGTGTTCGTACAGATCGCCGAGACGGGGAAATACATGCCGACGTCGTCGTTCTGGCCGAAGGCGTCAATGGCCTGCTCGGCACGCGTGCGGGCCTGCGCGCGCGTCCGACCCCCGATACCGTTGCGCTTGCCGTGAAGGAAATGCATTTCTTACCTCGTGAGACCATTGAAGCGCGCTTCAACCTCAAGGGCGATGAAGGCGTCGTGATCGAGGCTGCCGGTACGATTTCCCGCGGCATGACTGGGATGGGTTTCATCTACGCCAACAAAGAGTGCATTTCGCTTGGCATCGGTTGTCTCGTCGCCGACTTCCAGCGGACCGGCCAAACGCCGTACGGCCTGCTCGATCAATTCAAGAGGCATCCCTCTGTGGCGCCCCTGATAGCAGGGTCGGAAGTAAAGGAATATTCGGCGCATCTCATTCCAGAAGGCGGGTACAAATCCATCCCGCAGCTTTATGGGGAAGGCTGGGTCGTAGTGGGCGATGCGGCCCAACTTAACAATGCCATTCATCGTGAGGGCTCAAATCTCGCGATGACCTCCGGCCGTATAGCCGCCGAAGCGATCGGACTGATCAAATCGCGCGGTGAACCGATGACTTCAGCAAATCTGTCAATCTACAAGAAGATGCTGGACGAAACTTTCGTCATCAAAGATCTGAAGAAGTACAAGGATTTGCCACCCCTCATGCATACCCACTCCCAAAATTTCTTTCTCACCTATCCGCAGCTCATCTCCAAGGCGATGCAGAACTTTGTGCGCGTCGATGGTACGCCCAAGGCTGAGAAGGAGAAGGCGAGCCTGAAATCCTTCGTCAAGGCGCGGTCATGGTCAGGTCTGGTCGGCGATGCTTGTCGTCTTGCCAGGGCCTGGCGCTGACCGCAACAGTGTGAAGCCCAACAATGGAACGCAAAAGCATGAATGTCGAACCCTCCGTGCGCGTCGAAGACAAGCTGTATTACAACCGTTATCTTGTCGACGTCGGCCACCCTCACGTCAGGATCCGTGCGCACAAGACGCCATCGCCGCAGCTCCTCGCACTTTTGAAGGCATGCCCGGCGCGATGCTACGAGCTCAACGACGACGGCCAAGTCGAGATAGCAGTTGACGGCTGCATCGAGTGCGGTACCTGCCGCGTGATCGCCGAGCCAAGCGGCGACATCCAATGGAGCCATCCGCGTGGCGGATATGGCGTTCTGTTCAAGTTTGGCTGACGAAGGGACGCAGGGCAGTGGTGGGACCAACGTTAGGCGTAATCTCACCGTATCCGTGGCGCGTTCACCGTCAGTTGGATCTCCGGGTATTCGAGCAAGACACGCCATGGGGACGCTGCGCAACGCATGACTTGCAAATATCACACTCGTTCGGAACCCGCAAAGGGCTGGTTGTGGCGCCACTGAGTGCGCCCCAGTGCCCTGGAGCGGATGGCAGAGGAAAGATCAGTCTCCCGCCTGAGGGGAGACAGGCCCAGCGGCCTCGATTGCGATCGCCACTGACTGTATGATCGCAGCAAAGCGCACGGCGGTTTGGATCGCTTCCGAATTGACGCCCACGGCTCTCAGTGTCTTCTCATGGGCATCGATGCAGACACCGCAGCCGTTTATGGAGGAGACAGCAAGCGACCACAACTCAAAATCGGCCTTGTCCACGCCGGGATTGGCGCTCACGTCCATACGCAGCCGCGGCGGCATCGTCTTGTATTCCGGGTTGGAAGCGAGGTGAGCGAAGCGGTAGTAGACGTTGTTCATCACCCCTAGAGCCGCCGCGGCTTTCGCTGCAGCGATCGCTACAGATGTCATCACGGCGGCGGCTGCCGATTCGACCGCGGCAATCAGAACTGAATTGCGGGTGGCAATGGCGCTCGCCAGCAGCACCCCGTATTTTCGTTGCGGCGAAAGCGTGTCATCGGCCACCAAGGAGGTCAAGTTAAGCCTGACATCCTCCGCGAAGTCGGGAATCCTCTCGTATATTTGTTCGATCGACGACATGCGACGTCAAGCAACTTTCAATGTTTCGCCGCCGATTTCGCGGTTGCAGGGACAGAGCTGGTCGGTTTGCAGTGCGTCCAGAACGCGGAGTGTGTCCTTAGGACTGCGCCCGACGCTGAGATTCGTCGCATAGACGTGCTGGATCGTGTTTTGGGGGTCAACAATAAAGGTGTAACGATAGGCAACCCCTTCGGGTGAACGCACACCAAGACCATCGACGAGTATTCCCTTTGTGTCGGCAAACTGCCAGATTGGTAGATTATGCAGGTCGACATGTGAGCGCCGCCAAGCGAGCTTGCAGAACTCGTTGTCAGTCGAACCACCCAGTACAACCGCATCGCGGTCAGCGAATTCCTTAGAAAGGCGGGCAAACTCAGCGATCTCCGTCGGGCAGACGAAGGTAAAGTCCTTGGGATAGAAGAAGATGATCTTCCATTTTTCCGGAAAGCTCATTTCGGTCAGCGTCTCAAATGCACTCTGTCCTTCTTCTTCCTGCGCTTGAAAACCGGGCTTCACGCCCGTGATTTCGAAGGGCGGCAACTGACTTCCAATTCCGAGCATGCTGTCCTCACACATTTTGCTTTTTTGGATCGTGACCTCACTGCTGGAGCAAACTATATGCCACCCCTTCCTAGGACGGGAATGGGCGCAACAAGACAAACCCAGCGGCTTGGTTTCAGGCATGCTCGCGCGCTTGGTGCCTCGATCCCGCTAAGCTGGCGGTCATCTGGAGCACCTGCGCTCGCACACAACGTGTTGGGGCCACCCTAAGAAACACCCCTCTACGCCAGCAGACGAATGCCTACGATCGCGGTGCCTTTGAGCTCGACAGTACGCGAGCGCAGGCTGGGCGGTTGGCGCGAACACGGCAGCCAGTCCTGAACCGTAGCAATCTCGTTCTCGACCGGCGGGCACGGCAGAGGCGACTAGGGGTTGACGTCGGCTTGGGCTATTTAGCGGACGAGCCGTTGAACTGCGACGTCTCGCCATTGAAGGCCAACAGTTGGCGCGTTCGCAAGGGATCAAGGCGGGCAGGAGCCGACACCCGAGCTAAGGCGGCTGCCGGAGATGGCCAACGAGTCCGATGGACGATATCCGAGCCGACGTACTCGGCAGCCTCAATGTCACCTTCAAGTGGTCCGGTATGGTCCTGACCAATAACCGTAGCTGCCGCGCGCCGCCGCTTGGGATATGAACCCTGCTGCTGAAATAGTCGACGATCACAAGGCACCAGCGTGCCAAGTTTCACGGTGAGGCTCGCCAGCCGGCAAGGCATGTTTCCGGAACGTCCGTTAGCCGCGGGTTATCGGGACGAATTCGGCGCGTAGGCGCCTGCCAGCTGCTTCTCGTTGTTTGGCGAATCCTCGATCTCGAGGCTCGGCTGCCGAGTGGTTGGGAATTCTAGATCTTGTTCCGTCGCAACGTCGATTGCGAGCATAATGTTCGTGCCATTTGCTTGCCTCGAGTGTCGCCGCTCCTGCGGCCGACGCCTACGCTTTGGCTGCGCGACATCGTGAGCCAATCCGGCCAGTAGCCTATCGACATCGTCTTTTGGAAGGTAGAGAACTGCGCAGGAAGCTATTCGGATCTACTTCATCTAGATCACGGCCGTGGTCTTGTTGGCGTCTCTCTCGCATCCGGGCATACCTGTCTCGAAGGTGCTCGTGCGGATGCGGCGGGTGTTGCAAGCAACCGGTCGGCAGCCCGAGCGGAACGGCGCGCGCGACCTCCGCGAATACTTCCGCTCCAATGCTGAGCCGTAGCACATCAAAGGAGCGGCGCGTAATGCGCGCCAAAAGCGGTACGCTAGAACGGCCGGTTCCAAGGATGAGAACCAAGGTGACCTCAGCCTCGCCGTGCGGCAGGGAGGCTGTTATGCGTGCTCGAAATGCATTGAGGATAGAGCTTGCGCGCGGACGTTCGCACGCAATGCTGACGTCGTCGGCAGCGATGCGCAGCCGCAGCTGTGCGCCCGGTCTAAGCGGCACTCCAGGTATGAGAAAGCGCGCAGCCTTGATGCGGAGCATGATCAGCCCATAGCGCCCGTCATAACCGCCGACCACCGTATCAAGACAGACTGCCGCTTCGCCGCGCTTGGCAAGCGCCGGATCGCCCTGAACGACATTGAGCGGACCGGCCGCAGTCACGGCGCCATCTTTCATTATGACGAGCTGATCGGCAATACGCTCGATATCAGCGATGTCATGGCTGATGTAAATCAATGGCAATGGAAGCGTTTGCCGCATGCGCTCAAGAAATGGCAGGATCTCGTATTTGGCGGCGCGGTCGCGCACAAGAAGCGGATCGTCCAGCAAGAGTAGCCGAGGCTGGCCTAAAAGCGCGCTGCCAAGGGCGAGTCGCTGTCGCTCGATCCCGGAAAGATGTGATGGCGAACGCTCGAGCAGCGGGGCCAGGGCGAGCAATTCGACCACACCATCAAAATCGATCAGTGTCGGTTCCGATTTTGAGGCGTTGTATAAAAGGGTGCGTCGTACAGACAATTGAGAGGAGAGAATTGGTGGCTGGAAGACATATGCGACGCGGCGCATATGAGGTGGTCGAAACGTCGTCTCATCCTGCCAAATCTCCCCATCAATCGCACAGAATCCATTTGGTAGGCGCTGCACGCCAGCGATGCAGCGCGCGAGTGTAGTTTTACCGCACCCGGGGGGACCAAAAATCGCTGTGACGCCTTTGGCGGGTAGGCTGAATTGCGCATCCAGCGGAATGCTTGCGGGAGAGCCGTTGAAGGCAACTTCAATATAGCCCTTTTTGGCTTCTCTGATGAACCTACGCATGTGCTGTATCTTCTCATCTGTGTCACGATCCCGGTGGCTGCAATGGAGGTGGTCGCCATGCCTCCGACGATCCATTCTATTCCGCTGCAGCAGGGTGTTTTCAGCTCGCCTGAGGGCCATAAGGTGCGAGGGCGGACCGTAGATCGGTGACAAGACCTCAGTCTTATTGGCCATCTCCGAGCCGCTAGGCTCGTGGCAATCGGACGCTGTGCGCTGCCCATTGAGAGGTAAGCAGCTTTCCAGCCGCGCGAGGTTGTCAGTCTCGTTGGCGGGCCGAGGGCTTCTGCTGAATGTTCGAATGGCGCGGCTTGAGCGGTGTGCCGGTAAAGATGTCGGATCACGCCAGGGCTGAACACCGGCTTCGGGACGGAAATCGGCCTCAAGCATCCCAGAGTTTCGCGAGCCGATTTGAAGTTTGCGCCGGTCCGCATGATAATTGCGGCCTTTGCACTCTCAGGTGCGAGCAGCATCAAAGCCAAATCAATCAGAATGAATCGAATAAGCCTCATTGGAACCCCGGTCCGCCGGCACCGCTTCCTTCGCGGCGACTGGCTGATCCTCACCCAGCAATCGGTGTGCCGTTTCAAGGAATATCTGGGCGGTTAGTGGCAAGCCAGGCTTTGTATCGGTCTCCACTCAGCGTCTCAAATCGTTGCATCTTATCGTAAGACTTTGGACGTTCGCGTCACCAACCGCACATGTAGGAGCTACGAGATGCCACCCGAATGATACGATGCCTCTCGCAGAGGGCATGATGCTTGGCGAATATGCGTCCGTATACTCGTCAGTGATGCACAAGCCCATGCCATCCGATTGGTGTATCTCCCCATCTGAGCAGAGGAGACGGATGGCGATCCGTCGTTTGGGAAAAGGGCTGATATGAGATGATATGCGGTGCCTGCGCGCTTAAAGCGCTTGAATCGACCGTAGCGTCAGGTTGTAGGCATTGCGGCGCAGAACGCCATATCGGGAGCCAACATCGGCACACAAGCGCTAAATGGCAGATCTCTGTTGCATCCCGGTCTTCGCAATGCGTGTTGCGAAAGATGATTTTGGCGCCCTAGTCATTGCGTCGGTCCGCACAGCGAGCCAGTGGCTGCGGAGGCGCTCCAATCCGGTAAACGGATCCCCCTCGCGGGGCAAAGAAAATAGTGAAGCATATGCGGATTAAGAGAGGTGTGGTGAAACAAGCGCGACTAATGGGCTGGACTTGCAACGCGCATCGCTGTGCAGCCGCCCTCGCTGCGATCGCGATCGCAGCGACGTGGTGCACAGCATACGCTCGAGCGCGAGATCGTCGCGCCGAGGACGTTTTGGTGTCGTGCAAACCAGACGTGATCCGCTTCTGTGACCGCTTTACAGGCCGCAGCGATGTTGACGTGGCCATTTTTTGTCTTAAGGACAACTTCAAAAACTTGCGCCGCGAATGCCGACGCATGATGCCAACTCCCGCGGACGGAAACGAAGGACCGAGAGAATCTCTGAATAGGCGTCCCGTGGGCCTTCATCGAGAGTGAGGGGCGGCAGTTGCGAGCTCGAACGCTAGGGAGATGCTCAAACTGACTAGCGCTGGGGGGTGGCCAGCGTGGTGGCAAGGCGATCGGGCTGGAGCATCAGCCTGCCGAGGTACAGCTTCAACTGTCTGAGGACTGATCCGTGAATCGATTGGCCTCGATCAGCGATGAGTGCGCCCACCCGTGTTACGTGCGCCCCTAATTTCGATTTCGTACTGCAGCATTTGTGCTTTATTCAGCGCTGCCGCATTCGGCGACTTCGAGGCATTCGTCAGAGGGCTGTCGGTTCGCTGTAAGTGTCCGGCGGACAATCTGCGTTGTAGAGATGATGGGCCGGACACATGCGGGAACTCTGTACTACTCACCAATCGATGGTGTCGTGGTCGGCACTAGGTGTTTTAGGGAGGTGGCGAAGTCGCTTGTGACAGGTAGAAGACCATCCCGGTTTTTCTTACATTTCCCAGCTGGCGATTAACCTTCGGCTGGTCCGCCGGCCTGAAGGCAACAGATTGAGCTAGAAAACTCTTTTGTTAGCCGCTGATCGACTTGTCGAAGGTAACGCTTGATGTCATCGCGGCGTTCTCGATGACCGCTTCAGGGGAATCGCTTCGCCCGGTGGTGCTCTCGACCGAATACACTGTTGACCCCAAGGTCAAAGGAAACGCCGTCGACAAGAGTCCTTCAAAGACAGAAAGCTGTTCAAGTAGCCGCTTCTCAACGAGCTTGCGCTCCGCGCTAGGAAGGCCAGCACTAAGTAACCGACGGCAGCGCCAGATTTCGTTTCGCAGCCATCTGATCTCACTGAGTGTATCATCAATCGAAGTCATACAGATGTTCGTCCCTGGAGTATCAAGCATGGCAATCGTCGTCGAGCGGCCGTCCCTCGGCTTTGCGTTCCGATTAGTTGAGCCGAGGACTTGCGATTTCCCGCGCCGTTCTTCCTGACGCGAGCAGTTCGATGTATGCAACTCTTGCCAATCAATATCACCCTACACTGCTCGCGTGACGATAAACCGCGGCAGATCATCGCCTTTTCACGGCGCCGCGATACGTGTGTCCTGCACAATTCCAGCGCTCTACAGGATTGGTGTGGCCGGAGAGTAGTTAAATAGATCCGCGCTGCTACGGGCATTCGCAATCGCCGATGTGGTCGCCAAACTACAGAATTGAACAAAAATCAGAGACTAAGTTCTTGCGCCAGGCGGAGAATGACGGTGGGGCTAGCTCGCCCCAAGCCACAGCAAGTTGCCGGCGTAAGGGCGCCGCTGCCGTCGTGCCTGCACGCAGCACCAGGCGGTCTAGCTCGAACTGATTCGTCTGCGCAGGACCGAGCTTAACGTTGAGAAATCGAGGTGGCCATCAGTCTTCTTCGTTGCTCCGGTGTCCGTCAGCTTAACGACACCTAGCTTCCATATCATGAACATCGCTACTCGCTCTCAGGCTCGGCTCAAAAGGCTCAAATCTCGGAGGCGAGACCGGGGTGGACTCCGATATCAGCCGATCCACGGGCGAGATGTCGCCGGCTGCACCGCCTGCACTTGCTCGGTGGCACTTGCAGAAGCCTAGTCGCGCCGGTCGTGCGGGAGGGCCGGATTGAGGGATCACACCTCGTTTCGATCGGCCGGTGGAGTGCCAGCGATAGTGGGGGAGTACCAGTCTAAGATGCGCCGCCCCGGCGCGTTCGCTCCATTTTGCTACCTAAGAAACCAAATCGATGAACCCAGAACAGCTCGGCGCAGGTACTCCTTCCGCAACTTCCGATTCCGAAAGCTCCCAACCGGGCTCTCCGGCCGCGTCGCAGTGGGGAGAGGCCTTGAGGGACGTGCACGCGTCCGCTGCCGAGGCGGCTCCCTGGCAGGAGGAGGTGCTGGCCGACTGGGCTGCCGAAGACGGGCAGGGGCAACATGAGGATCGGCAACAGGCGATAAGTCGAACGAGGGCTTGGCGGGGCACGGGTGATCTCGATGAGCCTCTAGGTCTCTCGTCTCTATCCCTGACTGCGTTATCTGCGCCCATTCTGGCCGGCGTGCGCCGCCTGAATGTCGACAACAATCAGCTGGCAAGCCTGCCCGAACAACTTCCAGCAACGCTTCAGGACTTGGACGCCAGCCGTAACCGCCTGACCCACCTACCCCGGCTCCCGGCCGGGCTCGAGTTTCTGAACGTCGACTACAATCAGTTGACGGAGCTGCCCGAACCTCTTCCGGCCGGGCTGGAATGGCTTAGCGCCAGCCACAATCGGCTGACCAACCTGCCTGAGACCGTCCCGCACCAGCTGATATGGCTCGGCGCCAGCAACAATCAGCTGACCAGCGTACCCGAGACCCTGCTGACGCGCCTAAGTGGTGAGTCGAGCGTTGATCTGGAGAATAATCCGCTCGCCGATCGGGTGCAGGTCGGTCTGGCAACAGCGATGCACGCCGGACACTATGCCGGCCCTCAGGTTTTCTTCTCGACCACGAATCGAGCGTTGGAGGTTGCGGCGCGATCCCTGCAAGAGGTTGCCGCGGACTGGCTCGAGGGCGAGCCCACGGTAGTGGCCGCTTGGCAACACTTCGCCCATGAGCCGGGGGCCGCGGACTATGCACGTTTCCTTGACAGGCTCCGGGGCACCGTGAACTACCATCATGAGACGTTCCGCCAGGCGGTTTCCGAAGGTCTGCGGCAGGCAGCCGTCAGGCCGCGTTTGCGCGAGCAGTATTTCGAGTTGGCTTCAGGAGCGAACGCGAGCTGCGAAGATCGCATTACTTTGGTCTGGAACGGCATGCAGACAGCGCGCCTGAACGCTGATGTGGAGGACGGCGTCTATGACGGGCGCGTCGGCGAATTGCTTCAAAACGGCCGCGTCATGTTTCGCTTGGAAGCGCTTGATGGGATCGCGCGCGAGAGGGTCAACTCGCTTCGTCGTGCCGATCCCGGCGCGGACGTCGATGAAATCGAGGTCTACCTTGCCTACCAGACCCAGCTGCGGGACGCGCTGGAGCTGAGGCACATCGCTCCCGACATGCGCTTCATGAACGTTTCTCACGTGACCGAGGAGGATGTGGCGAGGGCCGAGGCATCGGTGCGGGAGAAGGAAGCGGCGGAATTTCCGGACTATTTGGCAGCGCGCTGGCAACCATGGGAAAGTGCGGTGAGGCGCATCGCGCCCCAAGTCTATACTGAAATGCAGGAGCGGCTCGTCGACGCCATGGGCGTACAGTTTGAAACCCGCTTGAATGGGCGACTGGCCGAGCATGGCCTGACAGGCGATGCCGATGCCGAGCGGGTCCTCGGCGCAGAGATACGAAACGAGATCGCCCGGGAGATCAAAAGTGCGGTCTTGCATCAGGTGCTCGGGAAACTCGACCTTGAGCTATGAGCGCCCTCCGAAGGAAGGCCCCGCCGATCCGCCTAACCGATCACAACGTCAAGAGAGTCATCGATTCCTTCGACGACGTGCTCTTTGAAGAGGCATTCGCGAATGAGCCACCGTCAATTGCCCCTCGTGCTGTCCTTCGGGACGATTACGGTAAGGATGGAGATCCAAGCGAAGAGTCGCATACAAAACTCCATGCGTTCGCGTTGCGAACGCCATCAAAGTCAGGGATCAACGACCATTCAGAGCCCGGGCGAATAGATGGCGATCAGGCCGAACTCTCAAGTGGATCTTGTGCAACGTAGGCCATCGACATCCGTCCACCGCGGTCGATCGGACTTTCGCAGCGTCACACTCGAATCCAGATCGCGAAACATGCTGTAGTTCCGTCGGATCCATTGATGCAGCTCGGTGGACCAGTCCTTCTCGTTGCGCAGATATCCAGTGAAGGAAAAGCTAAGCCGGTCTATATACCTTTTTAGGAACAGCGGAAGTGCGGAAATGCGAATCACCCGCTCGCTATCCATCGCCTCAGGTAATCCGCCGCGCAGTACAAATTCATTGTGGACGGTGATCAGCGACGTCGGCGGAATTCGTCGCCGCAGCATGTCATAAGCGCGAAGGGAGATACGGTCTGCGGCTGCGACGAAGAGGATGATAGGGGCGACATAGCAGCGCGCCGTCTCCTTCATGAAGCCAATCTCCTCGCACATTTTGAAGAATTCGTCGAAGGCGTGAAAGCCGAGGTCAATTACCTTGGCTACACGATCGTGGATGATAAGAGGGTCCATCAGCTGCATCTTGCCGTAAGTGTCGATCACATCCGCGGTCTCCGTGATGTTGGGGAGGTAGTCGAGCAATGACGGATCTTTCAAGTTGACATCAAACGACAATGCTGTGCCGTTTTTCAGCAGCAAGAATTCGCTCATGGCCCGAGCGATGAGGGTTTTACCGACCTGCGGGCTAGGAGAGCAGATGATGTAGATGGGGGTTGCTAACATAGCCAGCAGATCAATTTCGTTCCGTACGTGGGCCCGACCTGAGCTCGCCAGATATGCGACTACTTCTCGCCGGCCCGGGTGGCGGACTTGGCTCCGGCCAACTCCGTCAAGTTGATTCGGTCAAATTCGCTCCAGACATTTGCCAGCCAGTGCCGGACATAGCCGCGCAGCACGAAGGAGTTGTTCGCGGGTTCATCGTTCCGTGCTTTGTTTGCGACGAAGTCTATGAATGGGACGGATGCGATCTCCACCTGCTCATAGGCCATCTCGTTAAGCTTCGGTATGGTCAACTCAGTCGCATGTTTGATGCGGTGAAAATAGGAATTGTAAGTCGCTTGGTCCCACTGGAAGAATTGAGTGTCGTTAATGAAGTTCTTGACCAGGTAGTACTTTGCGCCGCTCATGAAAGTCGCGGTTTCCGCGATCTCGTCTAGCGACGCGATGGATGATCCAAGGATGTGGAACACGGCAAATGTGATCTGGCCAGACCGTGCCGAGTCCAGAAAGCCGATGTCGCGCAAGGAAGCCAGCGCAGACGACAGTAGGCCTGCGCGAGCATCGATGACAGTGACGGACAGCCCTGAATTCAAGGTATCGAAGATCTTCATCTGGTCCGTGGTCGTCGTCATGTCGACGATCTCAGTAATCCCAGGATAAAAGCGCTTCAGCGTTCCCCGAGGCCACTCTGTGTCGAATGCGCGTGTTTGCACGTTGTTCACGCTGAAGTAGTCCAGTAGCGTTCGTGATACGGTCGTCTTCCCGACTCCTCCCTTGTCCGCACCGACCACAATTACCACGGGCTTTACCATAGAAACGTCTCCTGTGACTCTCGCTATCGCCGCGCGCGAAGTGCGCAATCGGCGGGTCTCTGCTTTGGTTGAGAACATGGCGGAAAGAAGGGGCAATGAATCTTCGATGCGAGAGTTCTGCAACTGATAGACGTTTTCAACATCAAGCGAGTAACGTCGTGTGGTGATGCGAGCCGGGGAATGGAGCAATCACCTGTAGCGGTGATTTACGTGAGGTTTGTGGGCGGCTGGAATGCGGGGGGCAAGAATCAACTTTCTGCCGGGTGATCGTTGCATTGCCATAGGTGAGCGATGGAAGCCGTCGCTACCACCATCCAATTTTCATGAAGCGAACGAGTCATACGTTGCGTCAGATTGCGAGCTAAATGAGAGCGAAAATCAAGCGATGCTATGCGGCCCGACTATGGATTGGCCGACCATCAAAGGTCTGCTGGATCAGATCGTCTTCTATTCGGACGAGAGCGAATTGGCTGCCTAATTCCCGAGAGTTGACCCTGAACGACCGAGCTCTCACTCTGCTGAAGAATGTCGGTATATGCGAACGCTGAAGCGCGTTGGTGATGCAATAGCAGGCATGCATCTGTTCGGTCTGCAGCGAGATTATCGCTGTCACTGAGACCAAGATCGAAGGGAGAGCTGACCGCTGGCCGACGGTAGGCACCGGTGGGGAGCGATATCGGACGCCCGTTAAAAGAAGCCGACGTCGGATGATCGGAACCGGCGATCTTGTCTTGGACAGAGATTTCGCCGAGCTACGTACTATCGGGCGACAAGGATTCTTAGTGGAATGAACGATAGCCTGGCGGGTGTGCACTCTCGTTGGGCGCTTCCTTGGGGCGGAAGACATTGTACGCTAGGGTTTTAAGGCGCCCACTCTGACCACCCTTCGATATGTTAGGCAGGTCCGCCTGAAATCGGTTGCGAGCTGCGCGTCAAGTTCTCTCTCTTCTGATCGATCGCGCTTGACGTAATTGATTTGCAAATTCCGGCTCGGCCTAAAGCTACGTCATGGTCAACTTCGTATAGAATAACAACCGGAGCATGCTGAGGCCGCCCGCTATAGTTTGCGCTCCAGGCGATCCTGCCGGTCTGGCAAGGCAATGCAACTCGAACACGCTTGAACGCGATTAAGCCGGATACTCACCGTAACAATCGAGGCATGCCTGAAAGGAGGGGGCGAGCTCGAAGCTGCCGCCGAAGGCGGGCCGAAAGTAGCGATCCCCCTGGCGCTGCGAAGAGCTCCGATCCGGGATCTCTGGCAGGTTGGCACCGTCTTATTTGGCTAACCCAAAGATTTTGGCTCGGATTGCCGCCTTGCTTAAACGCGTTTGCACAAAACCGGCCCCGAGCGAGGGCAGGGAAACTGCGTAACCAACGAATATCTCCACGAGCGAAGGCCAGTGGCCAGACGCACTCTGCGCGCAAGAGCAAGGCGCTTGCTAAGCGTCTGGGCTGTTAGACAGCTAAATTGGGCGGCGTCGTCGGGGCGGCGTCTAGCTGATCGACGCCTGGCGGGGGTGTGGGCCCCAATGGCACGGTAATCGGCCGCGCTGCGTCCGTTGGGGAGCGGCCGACGATAATTGTGAGCAGACCTTGGCCCCACAGCCGCTGCGCCGCTCTCTTGGCGTCCTCCAGCGTCACCCCATCGATCACGGCATTCTGCTTTTCGAAATAGTCGATGGGCAGCTTGTCAAGCTGATGCTGCAGTAGCGTTCGCGCGAGCTTTGATGATGTATTGAGAGCCACCATTTGCGAGCCCTTCAGGTAGGACTTTGCGTCATCGAGTTCTTGCTGAGTCGGTCCTTCCTCAGCGATGTGACGGACCTGCTTCTCGATTTCTTTGACCGTTTCGCCGGCGCGATCGGCGCTGGTGCCGCTGTTGCCGAGAAACATGGCTGAATGATCCAACCAGACAAGGCGCTCACCGACGGAATAGGCGAGGCCGCGCTTCTCGCGGACCTCGCGGAAAAGGCGGGACGTCAGTCCGCCGCCGCCGAGGATGTGGTTGACGATATAGGCGGGCATGAAATCCGGGTCGCTGCGACGGACGGCTGGACCGCCAAAAGTCACAATTGTCTGCGGCACATCGAGCCGAATGAAGACCCGCTGCGGCGGCTTTGCTGCGGTGACTTCGGCAACCGGCATCGCTTCCGCGCTGCTGGGCAGGCTGCCAAAGGTGTTGTCGAGCAACTTGCAGACGACCCCTGCATCGACGTCGCCGACCACTGCGATTTTGAGCGTGTCTTTTGCGATCACGCGTCGGACATAACCCTTCAGATCCGCGACCTCGATCTTCGGCACGCTTTCCAGCGAGCCTTCGGCTGGGCGAGCATAAGGATGATCCCCAAACGCGACTTCGAGAAACTTGCGATGACCCAGAGACGAAGGATCGGTCGACTCGTGCCGAAGGCGCGCGAGCACAATAGCACGGATCCGTTCGACGTCGGATGCGTCGAAACGTGGCGAGGTTAGCGCCATCCGTAAAAGCGCGAAGGCCTCGTCCGCGTTGTCCTTCATCGTGCGCAAGGCACCGCGGACGTGATCATGGGTCGCGTGAAAATGCATCTCAATAGCACGACGGTCCAGCCGCTGATGAAAGGTCTTGAAGTCAAATTCGCCGGAACCTTCCTTGAGCAGGCCAGAAACCATGCGGCCTACGCCAGGTCTTTGAGCGGGGTCCTGAGTCGCGCCGCCGGTGAAGGCATATTCCATCGAGATCACTGGGACAGTGGAATCCTGCACGAACCAGGCTTCAATACCGGAAGGCGAAATCAGGCGCTTGATCCTAGTCCGATCAAGTGACCACGGGGCGGCAACCGAATTTGGGGAAGCGAGCGTCGTGATGGAGAGCGAGGCTCCCCCGAGGAGGATCCCACGTCGTGTGCAAGGATGGATCACTAGAGCTTCTCCTAGTGTTGTGGAGTGGACTCTTTGATGAGATAGCCGGTCACCGCTCGTTTCTTGTCTAGCCATTTCTGCCCGACGTCGTGCACCTGCTGTGCACTGACCGCGCGGATGTGGTCCGGCCAGCGTTGAATATCCTCGATGCATAGTCCCGTCGTCAGGCCGCGGCCATACCGGTGCGCCAACATTTCCTGACTATCCAGAGCGTATGTGACCTGCGCGATCAGCCGCGTCTTCGCGCACTGGAGATCTTCAATGCTCGCGGGAGTGCGGGCAATGTTGGCGATTACCTCGTCGATGGCGCGCTCGATCAGGCCGAGGTTGATGCCAGGTTTTGGTATGGCGGAAATCTCGAATAGCGAGGGATCGAGCGCGGCAGCGTGGTAGCGCGCTCTGGCAGTGACCGCGAGCTGCTTTTCGACCACTAGCAAGCGATAGAGATATGAGTTGACGCCGCCGCCCATCAACTGCTCGAGCACCTCCAGCGCTGGACTCTCCCCCGCCACCGCGGTGCGAGCCGACGGTACGAGATAATAGCGGTGCAGGGCTGGCTGCTCGACGCGCGAATCGGCCAACGTCACCCTGCGCAGCGCGGCCGGCGTCGGCTCCTGCGGCCGCAGGCGCTCCGGGGCAATCGATGGTTGAGCGGGGATGGCGCCAAACGTCTCCTTCACCATCAAGCGCACTTCCTTGGGGGCTACGTCGCCCGCGACGATCAGGATCGCGTTGTTCGGTGCATAGAAGCGCTTGTAGAACGTAAGCGCGTCCTCTCGTGTAAGCTTTTCGATTTCCTGGCGCCACCCGATAATAGGGTGGCCGTAGGGGTGGTTGAGGTAAAGCACAGCCATCATCTGCTCAGCAAGCCGGTTGCCGGGATGGTTGGCGACACTCATATTGAATTCCTCAAGCACGACGTCGCGCTCGGACAGTACGTTCTCGTCCTTCAGAATGAGACCGGTCATGCGGTCGGCTTCAAATTCCATCATCGCGCCGAGGTGCTCGCGAGGCACGTGCTGGAAGTAGCTCGTGAAGTCGAATCCGGTAAAGGCGTTGTGATAGCCGCCGGCGCGCAGTACGGCCTTGGAGAATTCATCGGCCGGATGGTTGGACGTGCCCTTGAACATCAGGTGTTCGAGGAAATGCGCAAGCCCCGATTTGCCGGGCGGTTCATCCGCGGAACCCACCTTATACCAGATCATCTGAGTCACGACGGGTGTGCGATGATCCGGGATCACGACCACCTGCAGGCCGTTCTGAAGCGTAAAGCTTGCTGGTCGATCTGATCTTACCGTCCCGGCAGAAACGTTAGCCTCGCCAGAGAGGCAAAAGCCGGCGCTATCATCCGTTGTGCTCTTGACCGCCGGGGCGCGGCGCATCATCGAGCCCGAGGCTTTGTCGGCGCTGCCTGCCACGTTGGCGATGACCGAAATCCGGTTCTTCATGGCATCGCCTTTCCGTTCCATACTGGTTGCTGTGGTGAGAAAATCCGACAGGGAGGGTCGCCTCGTCATGGGAAACAGTAGAGCAAGAACCGGACCAATCGCGGCTTGGCGCCTCGCGCACGCAGCGGGACACAAAACAGAACCGCCGCGTAATGTTTTGGCCAAATGTAAACCGTCGACGTGTCGTGAACACGACCTTGCGCACAGCGGGTCACGATATGACGCCGGCACAACGCCCGGCAGGCTTGCCGTCACACATATCGCTCTACACGATGATTGGCTTGACAATACGTCTCATGGTCGCGAAGCGGGAGTGAGCGAGCAGCTCCGTAGACCCGGCCCCTCGCCAATAGCCGAAGAGTGCATGGAGAGTTCGTATCTTAGAAATGGCTTTCTGCTGCATAGGCGCGCCAAGTGCCATCTCATGAAGTGCGATCATAACCAGTAGCGAGGAGTCCTCCTTCAGATGTTTCAACAATCGCCCCAAATGATGCGATCAAGCGTCCCAAGCCGAAGCCTAGCTCCGTCACCTTAGCTAATTTTTCTCTCTGTTATCTGATCAACGAGCTGAACCCACGGGACGCCAAAAGCGCCCAGATTAGAGCACTGTCGGGCGGGTTTGATGTGGACGTGTTCCTCTGAAGACGTTCATGTCGGCCGCCGTCATGCCGGCAAGGCTCTTCATGCCGTCCGCTCCCGACGGCCAACGGACGAAAACGGTTTTCGACCAATTTCTTGCGCGGCTGGGGAGTAGATTCTCACATGACCGGACTGTCTGTCATGTTGAAGGTGCCGCCGGCACCGCGCTATAGCCTCGCGGTGCCGCTACACCGCGGGATTTCGGCTAATGCAAGCCCGCGTTATCGATAAACGGATGAGTAACCCGGACAGCTATTGTTGAGTTAGATTTCATCTCGCCCAGGAATTGTTCGCGCCAATCATGGTTGCTCTTAAATAGCTCACTCATGCAATCTCCGGGTTCCGTTCTCAGTAGCCCGACGCTCTTATTCCCGAGCTGATAGCTGAAAAAACGTGCTTTCTCCGAAATAGACTTCGTGCCGAAGCGAAACGCCATGTCCGCTGAGCGTTGAGCCTTTTGGAAATCCAACGAGAGTATCGCTGCGGCTTAGCAGCTATATCCTCTATCTCTCCTCCATAAAATCCCGCCAGCTTGTCCTCAAATGAAGATCTCGAGATCTCAACCACCGCCCGCTCGCCAAACAGCGCGTATGTCGGAACTGCTCGCGAAGATGCATCAGAACATGAGCTCGATGGCTCAGAATTCAGATGGAGAATACATCCGAAAACCTTTGACTATCCGTATAGGAGTCATCGGTCGCGCTCGTTCTCATTCATCGGACCCGGAAACACGTTCCCCATTTGATGGATTGTAAGTGTGCTTAAACATAACACTTCCTGTTCGTGCCGACGAGGGCCGTGCCGATTGAGAGTCCCCGCTCATAGTAAGCCTACTGTCGGCAAGCTGACAGCTAAGCATCGAAATTTGCTTTTCCGCCTCTTTCTTGATCGCCACTTATCTTGAACGAACCAATGCTTTCCGGCCGTCCGCCTTCGGCGCTGGGTCGCTGTCGCCGGCCTCCGCCTTGCCTTCAAGGGCGAGGGACAATCCGAAATTGTTGCGCAGCATCGGGTTTGCAGGTTCCACCGCGAGAGCTTGGCGGTACAGGTCCTGGGCCTCCTGGTGCCGGCCCTCGTGGTCGAGAACAACTGCTTTGGCATTCAATGCGCGCAGGTCGCCAGGGGCTGCCAATAACACGCCATCGAGCACCTCGAGGGCATCATTCGGACAGTTGCGTGCCAGCAGCGCTCGCGCAAGAGGGATAGCCGCATCGATGTTATTTGGCTGTTGCGTTAATGCATCGCGCAGAGCCGCTTCGTCAGGATCTCGGCCGAGCGCGTGCGAAATGCGCTCGCGCGCGGCTGGGTCGATCTCTTTGGTGTCTGCGAGGCCTGATGTGGACGTCTGCTGCGGGGATAGGCCATGATTACCTGGGCTAGCGCAGCCAGCGAGCAGCACAATAGCGAGCACCGCAAGCAAAGCCGGCCGCGGCGTCGGACTGGTGAAGCACAAATATCGGCGGCACCTGGTTTCATCAGATTTCATAGGCTACTCACGAGAAAGTGCCGCGCACTCTTAGCTTGCAGTTGTTAGGAGCCCTCATGACGAAGGCGCCTTGGGAAGCTTGACGGATCCAATCGGTTGGACCGTGAAGTCCGCGGCGAGATCTTGATAGGACAGAACAGGCAGGTCGATCCCGTTGCGCGTGAGAAAACCGCGCACAAAACGCCGGATATCCATCGAACCGAGGACGACAGGCTGACTCTTACTTTGCGCGATGGTCGCATGGATCTGACGAAATTGTGCAAGCAGCTTTTCGCTCTGCCATTCGTCCAGGACGAGGTATGGTCCGACGGCCGTTTCCCGTACTGCTCCGCGGATGATTTCCTCGCTCTCCCGCTCAATGATAAAGGCGACGACGACGCGATGGGCGTTGGCATACCGAAAGCAGATTTGCCGCTTTAAGGTAGCACGAACATATTCGGTGAGAAGGACGGCGTTTTGTTCGCGCTCGCTCCATTCTGCCAATGCCTCGAGGAGCAAGCGGGTATTGCGGATTGGAATGCCCTCATCGAGCAAGCGGCGTAGGACCTCGGCGATCCGAGGGACGGTGGCTGTACGCAGCACCTCCTTCACCAGATCAGGATATTCCTGCTCCATCCGGGCGAGCAATTGGCGGGTTTCCTGGATACCCACCAGGCGCTGTGCATAGCGCGTCAATGTGGAATGCAGACGTAAGGCAAGAACTTCGCTCAGCTGATGATATCCGATTCCGGCGGCCTTGAGGGCCGCTGCATGCCGTTCTTCGATCCAGACCCGATTCGTTTCAGGGTCTTGCTGAAAGGGGATGCCGCTCAATTCGATGTTCGCCAAATCGTCATTGAGCGCCAGGTGGCCAGGATTGATCACATCGCGTTCAACTGGCACACTATCGACATCCACCCGGAATTGCGACGAGGACAAGCTCTGGCCAATCTGGGCCGGGATGCGCGGAATAGTGATGCCAAGGTCCGCCGATACGAGCCTAGAAACACGCAAAATGCTCTCTTCCAGCTCGTCTTTGTCGAGCGAATCCGTCAGGTTAGGTGCAAGGAACAACGCGATCGGAAGTGCTTCCGCATGTGCGGTCTGCTTCTGAGCCGCTGCAGGGGTCGGCGCCGAAGCAGCGGCGCCAGCTCCCATTTTGGCAGTAGGCTTGTCGCCTTTGGGGGTGACCTTGACGTAGCTTGCCGCAGCGAACAGGACGGCCAGCGCGACAAACGGCGGCAAAGGAAAGCCGGGAACGAGCCCCATGAATACCAAGACGCAGGCGGCTAGCCTAAGTGCCTGCGTACTCGCGGTAAGTTGGTGAACGATATCGGCGCCGAGTTTGAGCTTGGAGGGTCCGTTGACGCGCGTGACAATGCTCGCGGCGGTAATTGACAGCAGCAACGCCGGAATCTGCGAAATGAGCGCATCACCGATCGTCAAAAGTGTATAGTGATGCAACGCTTCGTCGAGCGACATACCTTTGGAGAGCAGACCGATGCTGATTCCGCCCAGCATATTGATGCAGATCACGATCAGCCCGGCGATCGCGTCTCCCTTAACGAACTTCATGGCACCATCCATCGCGCCATGAAGTTGACTCTCTTGCTCCAACGCGGCGCGCCGGCGACGTGCTTCGTGTTGATCGATGTGGCTGTTGCGCAGTTCCGCATCGATCGCCATCTGCTTGCCTGGTAGCGCGTCAAGCGTGAAGCGCGCAGACACCTCTGCGACGCGTTCGGCCCCCTTGGCGAGAACCATGAATTGGACCATGGTCACGATCAAGAATATGACGATACCGACCGCAATATTCCCCGAAATGACGAAGTCGCCGAAGGTGTGAATGATGCTGCCGGCGTCGCCCTCGGCAAGGATCAGCCGCGTTGTTGCAATCGTTAGCGCGAGCCGAAATACGGTGGAGATCAGAATGACGCCCGGCAACGACGAAAAATCAAGCGGTGTGCTGAGATAGAGAGCAACCATCAGCAGCAATATGGCAAAGCCAAGATTGAAGCCGATTAGCATGTCGATCACGACGATTGGAATCGGCATGATCATCATGCCGATCGCCAGAAGCAGCATCAATGCAACCATGAAATCCGGCTGGGCCGGAGCGCGCACGAAGAAGTCACGCAGAACGTTGGCCATGATAGATCCCTATTGCGTTTTGACGAGCCCGGTGCTCGCGCGCAGTGACACATAGCGCTGGAAGACCTCGCGAGCCTCGGGCATGCGGCCTGCGTGCCGCAGGGCGTGACTGCGCAACAGCGTCATCGGTATGCGGGAAGAGGGTTGGATATCAAGTGCGTCCAGCCGGTCCAGAACATGGAGTGCTTCGTTGCCAAGGCCCTCGGAGATTAGCGTGTAGGCTAGAATGCGCAGTAAACCGACGTCGTTGGAATGCTCGCGAGCTGCAATTCGCAGCAGAGCCAGACTCTGTGCGCTCTGCCCGCACGCAAGATGGACATATGAGAGTGCGCAAAGAAGGTCGCGCTCCGGTCCGGAGATCGACGGAACATCGCCGGATTTGGAGACTTCTGGAACCAAGGGAGCGTCGAGATGCTGTCCATCAGGATCGTCCATGGCTATCCTTTGATTAAGCTGTTTTGATTTTGCCGGAGCATTAGTAACCGCTGACGTTCTTGCTGCAGGATTGCCAAACACTCTCGCGCCGTCTTGTCTTCCGGCGACGCCTCCAACGTTCGCGTCAAGCGTTCCAGAAGAGGACCATGCTTGTCGGCGCGCAGTACGTCCGGATGACGGAGGCGTGGAACGACGAACGAGAGTAGTCCGCGAGACAGATTGGGACCATAAAGCGAAGCTAATGCCGCACGTTGATCTGTCTCATTCGCTTCTGCCTCGCCTTCGAATAAAGTGACGCGCGAGACGGCGCGCACTGAATGGACCTCGAGCGCCGCTTCGTTCGTACCGTCAATTGGCAGATCATGCGAAATCGCATCTCGCCACGACGCGCGCTTCGTGCCGCTATCCGAACGGGCGCCTCCGACTTCGAGTTTGTCACCTTGCGAGGGAGGCGAGCCGATGGCCGCTGCGTGCTGGCCCGCATCTAATCCCTGCGATGAGGTGCCGAGCCCTACGGACTGCTGGGGCAGCCTAGCCATCGCCTTCTCCTTCTTTCTTGCAGGGTAGAGACCTTAGTAGGGCAAAGCGGCAGATCTTCCGTTGCGGCTGAGCAGAACTCGTCCATCCTCAATTCGATCAACGGTCCATCCATTACTTAAGAGCGCGCCGACAAAATACTTCTGCCCGGCAATAAGCAGATAAGGTTCGCTTCCACGCCAGACGGCTTGGACGGCAATCGAAGACGGCATCTTCTCCTCTTTCACGATGACAGCATTCACAAGCGTCGGGGTGCCATTGGTTTGACGATCGAACCATTGCTGGATTTCTTTCCATTTGGCGACGAGGTTCGGCGCAATTGTGCCTTCCGCAGTCACGACGCCGGGACCGCCCCCGATCTTGACGTCAAGAAGGCCCGCTCGTTCGATCTCTTGCCGCAGCGATACGGCCATTTCATCGGCAGTTCTCGCATCAAAATGATCCACGGGTGGCTTAGCGGCAATCTCGGCCGTGCGCGATGACTCAGTCCTTGTCGCCATCGCCCTATCGCCGGGGGCGAACATACTTGAGAAGGTGCCGATCGCGATACAGCTCAGCAAGATCATGCTGAGGGTCACGATCGAGCTGCGAGAGCGCTTGCTCGAAGCAACTGGCTGGACATCCTCTGTCGACCAGCGGATGGAGATCGCGCCGGCATGCACGACCGCGGGAAGAGGCACTCTGACGCGCTCACCTGAAGTGATGCTCGCGTGACCGTCTATGCTAATATTGGCAGCGAGGGCCTCGACCTCGATCCAATCACGCTGCGGGGTGATGCGAAGGTGATGCGGTTCAAGCCCTTGTTCAACGAAGATTAGGTCAGCATCGAGGCCGCTGCCCACAATGCTGTCGCCGCCCGCCGCCTTTCCTTTGAGCCCGGTATAGAGTCCCGAAAGCACCTCGAACTCGAGCGAAATAGAGTCGTTCACGATAATCTCCTGAATAACGAGAGAAGCCGTACGGCGGTGCCGTACGGCTCATCCAGAGTTCGTCATTCACGGCGCGGCGACGGTAGCAACTCGGTGAGCCACCCGTCTTGCAGAATTACTGGACGCGCTCGTCGGCGACCTTCTTCTCGGACGAGAGTTCGGTCGTAATTCTGCGCATTGCCACGGCCTGGGCCTGAACTTTCTGGCTCACACGCTCGAATTCAGCCATCTGGTTCTGGAAGCCGGTATCTCCGGTCTGCTGAAGACCAGCAGCGCCGCCATTTCCGCCAACATTGTCAACTGCCATGTCTATTTACCTTTCTTTTGGGATCTGACCTGGTTCTGATTTTTTACGAGAAGCGGGCCGGCGAAACGATCGCGGGAATGGAAAGAAACATGGGCGTGCCGCCGAGCGTGCTGAGCCCAAGGTTCAGTTCCGGGCTCTTGCAGGCAGTGTCGGGCTTGGGTTGTACCTCGCTCTTTTCGCCGGCGTCTTTGTGGTCTGCGGCCTTATCATGGCCAGCCTTGTCGGGCACCAAGGCGTGGACCACCGTGTCAAAGACCTTGTCCACGGTCCCGCCCAGCGCCGAACCAATGGCCGCTCCGGCCGGCCCGCCAAGGTATCCGCCGGCAGCGCTTCCGATCATTTCTCCGATCATCGCATTCTCCTATGCTCGTCTTTTGCGCTCAATAGGCAACTGCTCGCCTAGATTCAGCGGCCTTATGCTAGGGACGCTAGCTTTCGAAAAGCTGACGAGCCTCATGTTGAGGCGAGTGGACTGCACTTTTGCGGCTGGACTGCACCTGCTCGCAATCATCGTTTCTCCCGGGAGCGCCTATAGCCGACTTGGCTCAAGGCGCGTTGAGCGGTGCTTAGTACGCGTTCAGGAATGAGTTTACCTCGTGGAGGCTGCGCAAGCGCCGGGCCTGCAGGGTAGAGCGCGGAAGCGGGATAAGGTCACCGAGCCGTCGGACCTCAGCTCTCGCTTGTCGCGTTGTGGCTAACATGGGCAGCTTGCGAAAGGCTCGCGTTTCGCGAATTCTTAATGCTGAAAACCGGTGGCAGCGCATGTTCAAGCTTATCGACCGGTCCTCGCAGATGATTATGCGCGACCGGCGGGTGCGCTGGGTGTGCGGCGAGGGTGGGATGATTGGGTGGTGTCCGGCAGACGTCGCGTAACTTGCCATGAAGAAACAGGGGCACCTCTGGTCAGACGAGTCTTGTTGAGAGGAGCATTGAAGCTTGCCATACAGTTCACCGAAGGATGCGTTTCGGACATCTGATCAATGTCAAAGTGAGTGCGGCTTCGCTCGCTGATCGTCGTCAGCTTTTCGACAGGTATTCGGGCTACCGTCTCTGCGAGTTAAATGCGCGTGATGTGCTCGTGCGGTTACTGTGATGGGGCGAGAGCAAGGATCTCACTAGGGCTGCCGGACGGTTCTGGCAAGAGAAGTGGTCGTTCTAAATGATCCGTTCTCATGGAGATCTGAAGCGGCGCGCCTTAGTTGACTATGCGCGTAACGCTCACAGTTCTACAGATTTCGTCTATGCAACAGGAGTGAACTAAATGCAGTATCTTCCCGTGGCCGGTCTCCCAGTGGTGGGCGCGCCCGACTCGATGAACGGAGTGTTGCCAGAAGGCGCGGTTGTCACTCCCGCTTTCAACGCCTTGTTGGGGCAGTATGCTCCGGCGAGCTACCAGTACCTGCCGGTAGCCTCACCAGCCCTCGTCAGTTCTGTCGTTGGGAGTGTCGTGCCGGTCGCCGTAACGCCAGCCGTCGTTACGACCCAAGCGTACATGATGGCGCCTCCTCCTCCCACCATGCTGATGAGCCAGCTGAATCAGAATTCCGAGCCTGCTGTGGATCCGGTGTGGACGCATGAGGTCAAGGATGGCAAGGCCACAATCAATCTTGGGGACAAGTATACGATTACGGCCGATGAGAAGGACGGAACCTGGACGGTTCGCAACAACCAGACCGGTCATGTCACGGTAATTCATGGCGACCCCCACGTTGATGCCGACGGAGACGGGAAGGATGACTTCGATTTCAAGAAAGATATGACGTTTCAGCTCGACGACGGCACGAAAATTACTGTCAATAATGTGGACTACGGTAATGGTGAGGCCATCTCTTCAAAGCTTACCATTACCAACGGTCACAACGCGATGGTTGTCGAGGGCCTCGGCGACGACAAGGATGGCAAAAACAATCTGAGGGTGACGCAGTCCAATGCTGGGATGACCCTTGACGAGTTGACGTCCGATGGTGCTCAAACGATTCATGAGAGTGGCCAGGGATGGGTCGATGGCGCCGGACGCGCCGTGAATCAGGCGAGTATCGATGCAGGCGAACAGGGGCGCGGGCCGGGCAACTACCAGTATGCGAGCGCGGCGCCTGCCTCTACGGTCCCCGTCTTCTTCGTTCCTCCTCCTCCTCCGCCTCTTGCGATGGTGCCTGTTGCGGCCGCCCAGGTGCCCACGCAGTCGTCTCAGTCGGCGCCAGTGTGGTCGCATGAGGTCAGGGACGGCAGGGCTGAGATCAAGCTTGGTGAAAAATATTCGATGCTGGTCGACGAACATGACGGAACGGTGCTCATTCGTAACAATCAAACAGGCAAGATCACGTCGATTAAAGGCGATCCCCACGTCGATGCCGACGGTGACGGCAAGATCGATTTTGACTTCAAGAAGAACATGACTTTCCAGCTCGACGACGGCACGAAGATTACCGTCGACACCGTTGATATCGGCAATGGCAAAACGATGGCCTCGAAGCTGACCATCACCAACGGCGACAATGCCATGGTCGTCGAAGGGCTTGGAGACCGCTTCGACGGTAAGAACAATCTCAAGGTGACACAGTCGAATGCCGGCCGTACGCTTGATCAGCTGACTTCGGATGGTGCCCAGACGATCTATGAACAACCAGGCTCAGGCTGGGTTGATCGGTCTGGACACCAAGTGAACCAGGCGATCATCGACAGCAATGAGAATCCAGGCACACCGTCGGATGCTTGAATTGGGCGTAAGCCCGGCTGATGCTGCCAAGCGATCCCAGCCTATCGGGTAAGTCACTGAAGCGGGCGCCAGCGCCCGCTTTTCGTGTTCGCGAGGGAGACGAAGATGTTAAGTGCGGCGGCGTATCGATCAGGATCGCCGCTCTCATCGCGCGATCGGGCCTTCTGAGCTCGGGCGCCAATCGTACCGACAAACACGCTATGACCTCAGGATCGGGCACCCCCAACATGTCTCGATGCTGGGGTCAGCGGTCCAGGAGTTGTGAAGATATGGGCGCAGCGATGCTGATGTTACGGAAAATCTTAGAGAACCTCTCTGGCGCACGATCTCGCGGGCGGCTGCAGAACCAATCGAGGATAGCCGGCTGACGCAATTGATCATCAAGGGGGAAGTGCTCGGTTTCGCTTGAATCTCTATTGGCCTGGCTAAAGAGCGCTCCTGATGAACGCTCATCGAAAATATGGGGTATGCTCGGGTGAGCAAGGCGCTGCGGCGCCTTCCCAAAGTTCCCAGTGATTTGCGGACCGGCCGCACCGCTGGCCTGGAGGACCACCTAAGACGCGTCTAGCGGCTCCTATTGCCAAGTCCGCCTGCTTCGGCCCGACCGTTCTCGGTTCGGCTTGCCTTCCGGCAGATCCTTCCCTGTGCGCGTCTGATTATCTGGCCCTTCACCCATCATCTAGCTCGCTCATAGCGTCATCCATATCTGACTGGGAATCGCTTATGACCTGGGTAGCGACCGCAACCAGAGCCTTTTCGAAGGCTCGCTGCAACAATGCTGCGGGCGAATTGTCGCCGCCGTTCGCGGCGTTATCGTTGTTTGCGCCAGCTTCTGGCGCCGTGGCTGGAATATCGGCTGCGCCTGTGTCCATGTCGTAAAACCCAGATGGCGGTGGTGCCGCGAGATGACCTATTCTTGTCGTGCTAGCAGGGACAGCTTGCAAGAAGCTGACGAAGAGTGAGGCTGGATTAATGCCGTGATTCCTGCGCTCAGTGTTCTCAGGTGGTCCCGTTTCGTGGAGTTTTGATGCGCAAAGGACTTGCTGGTTGGAATCATCCGGCCACTGCGTGTCTGCCGAACATTGGCGCACATAGGTCCGGCTCCCGACGTTTGAGAGCCAGTGGATCGGATGGACATCTGCGTTCCGCTACTTTGGGATAGAGAGGTGGCCTTTGTCTCACGATAGGAGCCAAAAAAAGCGCGCCATGGAAGTGCACGTTTTGGCCCGCGCGAGCTTTGACTAGACCGCTGCCCTCGCGCGAGCTGATCTGGCACTTATGAAATGGCCTGAAAAGAGAAGCCTGGCCGCGGAATAGCCGCCGGCAAGGTCGCCTCTTACCAGGTGTCCTGCCATTGAAAAGGCCGGTGTCGGCCCCGCGGGAATCGCCCCGCCGTTGTTCGGCTACAGCCGTTAGCCGATCGGCGGATCTTCCGCCTCGTCAGGTTGCTCTTGCTCTCCCTCTTCAGGCCAAAGGGTCGGATCTAGCGAGGGTGCGAGACGAATGAAGTCCTCCTCTCTCCATTCTGCCGTATGAGGCACGCCGAGAATGGTAAAGATTGTTGTCGGGCGGTCCTGGCTTGGCTTCACTCCGCTTCGCTCAAGCATGTCGATCTGAGCGCCTGTGGCTGTTTGAGGCGTAAACACCCAATAGTCCTTGGCGAGATGTCCGTCCCACATACGGAACGCGGAAAGTTCGGGCGGAGCTGCGGAAGACCCAGCTCGGGACGGTGCCGCCTGCAATGGCTGGGCATGGGAGAGGCCGGCGTGCGCCGGCTCACCCTGAAAAGGGGCGGTACGCGATGGACCTGCATGCGAGGTCCCCGCTTGTGGCTCACTCTGATGTGGCTCAGCCTCCGATGGGCCGGCATCCAGAGCCTGCCATATCAGATCTTGATCGAAGCCGGGATGTTCCTCGATCGCCTGAGCGATGATCTGCGGCGAGAGATGCCGCGAGCCGTTATCCGGCTCTGGCGCGGCGACGGCCGCAGGCGCGGCATACAGACTATCCTGCCAACCCGAGCCTGCCGAATGGGGATGGGCTAAATCTGGGTAAGGCGGATAGAGGTGTCCGGTTTCAAAGTATGGAGAGTAGGGATGGCCCGCGTCCAGATAGGGTGAATAAGCCTCGCCCTGCCGCACGGGATGGGCGACGCCCTGCGCCAAAGCGGGGGTCTCTGTGCCGCGGAGCTGCCGCTCGAACTCGGTTGCATCTGTAGCCGCCCGTGCTGTGTCGGGCTCCGGGCTCGTATTGGCCGGGGCGACTGCATCGAAATCCACCCTGTTTCTCCTTCTCGCGCGCATCGAGCCTACGCGAAGCCTCAGCTTGCTCGAAAGCACGCGCTCGGAGGCCACGTTGATCCTTGATCCCTCGCGCTGCGTGCAAAGACAGCGCTATCCATTTCCCTCGAGCGTCCGGTTTCTGATCCATCTATCGGAGCTGTCACAAGCAAGGCAGCCGTCCAGACCCCGCAGGCTCATGCTGGGGACTCTAGCTTTCGAAAAGCTGACGACCGGATGATATAGGCGGACACCGGATGGACCGACTTCGCTCGGAGCGGTCCTGCAGCTTTCACCATCACTTCTGGCCTGGACCGGCTTCGTGCAAAATGCCCTCATGGTGCGGCGTTTCGGGAGAAGCTACCAGCCGTCCGTCCCGCAAGACCGTGCTCGAGGAGCCGCGAAACAACATCAAAACCGACTCGTGTTGTGGCCTCTCGGCGGCGACGGGACCGCGCCGGGCCTGCGATTCCGCCACAAGGCCCTTAAGGGTCTGGTCCACCAGCGCAACAAATCGGGGTGGGCCAGAAGCAAGGATGAGGCCCTCTCCCGGAGCCGGTTTCACGATATAGCGCTCATCCGAGATGTTGAGCGCGTCGAGCGCGGACTTGAGCACATCGAAGCTGATTGGGTTCAATACAATGAGCCTGCTTTGCGCCTCGTGGGCGGCGGAGATGTAAAGCACGAGCCCGTCGTAATACCACTGAAGATTGTACAGGGCAGTCAAACGATCAAGGAATTCTCGTGGCGGCAGGTCCGGCATTCGTCCGCGAATCCGGCCCCTGACGTCGGCGCTTACATTGACCCTGATATCGAGATTGTTTCCGAACTCCTGCAGCGCCGCAGAAAGATCCTGATCGAGAACGGTATAGCTATAAGGGGCGGACGGCAGCGAAAGTGATGCAGCAGACGAGCGCATTATTCCGATACAGATGAAAACGCCGGCACAAAGAGCTCTTTTCAAAATATGTACCACCGTGGATCGCGCGAGCATTCCTGGACGCCTTCCGCTCATCATGAGGTTGGAGTTTCGTCCAAGCTTGGAAGCCAAACGTGATCTTTAGATGACGCAGGCAGCCCGATCTCCGTCAGGTTTTCGTCAGCTCGCCTGCCTATGAACTTGATCGGTTCATCGGCTAACGCCTAGGTCTCAACAAATGAGCGCAATGACTCACTCCATGTTGTTAGGCGCAACGCCGTTCCCTCCCAATTCAGCCGACTGTCTTTCCAGTGCCTGCTCGCCGGCAGCTGCTGGCGAGCAGGCGCGCTTTGAGCAGTCCCTGGCGCAAGTAGCTTCCAATTCTGCTTTCCCGCCCGCGGACCGGCCCGCAGCAGCTCCGCCAATATTGGAGGTCCAGCGCACGAATGTGCTGGCGAGTCCGCCCGGTGACCGAATCCTCCAGACCCTTTCGAGTATCTACCAGGGCCGCGCCGTTCCTCCGCCGATTGCGCCGGCTGCCGTGACTGTCGTGCAGCCTGGACCAGCTGCGCAGCCGCTTTTGCAGGTAGATAACGTTGGCGCACATGCGACTGTTAAACCGGTTGGGGCCGATTTTGAATCGATGATGACGAATCTGCGAGACGTATACAGGGATGTTATTCAGGTTTCCCTCGTCTCCAAGGGCACCAGCGCCGTCAGCTCGTCGCTAAACAAGCTGCTGTCGGCCGGCTGAGTAAGCTGATGACTGGCCATATGAAAAGGGGTAGCTGCGGTGGCCATCAATCGTGGCGGCGGCTTCGCATGGGTTTTTCTATGCCCCTTCTCCTCTCGCTCATCGGTTGTAAGGCTGATCTCTACACCAAAATTCAGGAGCGCGAGGCTAATGAGATGCTCGCGCTTCTCCTTGGCAAGGGCGTTGATGCCGTCCGTGTTGTCGCCAAGGACGGAACCAGTACAATCCAGGTGGAGGAAAAGCAGCTCGCTCATTCGATTGACCTGCTCAATGTTGAGGGGCTGCCGCGCCAATCCTTCAAAAATCTTGGCGAGGTTTTCAAGGGATCGGGCCTCGTTGCCTCGCCAATCGAGGAGCGGGCACGTTACGTTTATGCTCTAAGCGAAGAATTGTCGCGCACGATTAGCGATATAGATGGTGTCCTTTCAGCGCGCGTCCACGTGGTTCTGCCGAAGAACGACTTGTTGCGGCAAGATGCGACCCCATCTTCAGCCTCGGTCTTCATTCGCCATGGCTCCAGCGCGAAGCTCTCGGCACTGCTGCCGCAGATCAAGATGCTCGTCGCAAACAGCATTGAAGGGCTGTCCTACGACAAGGTCGCGGTCGTCTTCGTGCCGGTCGAGCGCGCTCCAATCGAGCAGCCTGCCGCACCGGTAGTCCCTACGGCTCAATCAGCAAGAGCCGGCTCAGCGCCGTTACTTGCGCTGGCTGTTGGAGGCGCCGGAGCGGTATTGGGCATCGTATCTTGCGTATTGCTGGGCCCGCGCGTGCGTCAGTTTGGACAATCATCACGTAAGTTGAGCATATTCGGTCGGCGCTCGCGTGTGCCTGCTGACCAAGCGGCGGGCAAAAAGATGATTGCTGATGCGTCATAGTCTGGGCGCTCATGTCGGCATTAATGTCAACCACAACCACAAGACCCAATCCTTCGTTCACGGTTGCAGATCGGCTGCGCGAGCTTGCTGCCTCGGTCGATCCCGGTCGTGTTGCTGCGCTTCTTGACCCGCTACTTTCGCCTTCCACGTTGGCTCGGCTACAGCAGAGTGCCAGGCTGCAGCCAAGGCTTGCCGAACTGCTGCTGGGCAGCAAAGTGGAGGCTAGCTGCGCCGATTGGAATGAAGATGCTCTCTTCGGGCATGATCCGCGGCGGGCTGCTCTGCTCGCGGGCGGCATCTGGCATGCACGTTCCATCCTCAAGCTGGTTTCCAGGCACGATCTGCCCATATTGGTAGAGTCGATCGGTGCCGAAGCGCACGTTTTCGCTGTCCGGCATTTATCAAGTGCCGTCGCAACGACCCCGATCTTCGATCCAGAGCAATTGTCGCGACAGATCGAATATGACGGGCATGCTTGTCTCGGCGCCTGGCTCGAACAAACTTCGTCCCTTGCTCGTATCCGCGTGCTTCTACGCTTGCCCGTGGGGACGGCCGCCGAGATTCCAACTGCTGAGCACCGTAGCGCAGCAGGTCCGCTGCTTTCCCTCGTCTTGGCTCATTTGCGTACAGAGGATGCCGGAGCATGACGGCCGATGCCCTAGGATTACCCGCGTCCCCGCAGATTCGGCCTCTTGGACCCCTGATAACAGCTGCTCAGCTTGAGATCTGGCACGATGCCGTACGGGCGTGCGCCGCTGCCGAGCGGCATCTGCAGCGGGTGCGCGGGTGGGCACGCCAGGCCTATGAGCGGGAACGGGCGCGGGGTCGCGCCGAGGGTTCAAAGGCAGGCGCAGAGGAAATGGCTCGGCTTATTGCGCAGGCGACTTGTGAACTGGCGCAGCGCAAGGCAGTTCTTGAGCGGGAATTGCCGCAAGTGGTCTTTGAGATCGTTCGCGATCTGCTTGGCGCGTTTGATCCGGGCGAGATGCTGGTCCAGTGCGTTCGTCACGCCATCGAGCAAAGATATAAGAACACGGAGATTTGCCTTCACGTATCCCCACTGAAAGCCGACCTGCTAGCCAGTGAGTTCAAGGACTATGACGGAACTGAGGGCCGTCCGAAGGTCAGGATTGAGGCGGATCCAGCGCTAAGCACGGATCAATGTGTCTTGTGGAGCGAGTTTGGCAATGTCGATCTTGGACTTACCGCGCAGCTGCGCGCGCTTCGCCTCGGCTTTGGCTTGTCAGAGGAAGCTGAGTGGTGACCGTGCAACGATCGACCCATCATGCCGCGGCCGCAGAAGGAACTGTAAAGGCCGCACTCTCATCCTTGAGATCTTCCGCCAAGAACATCGATACACGCGCTGTCCGCGGCCGGATTACGCGGGCCGTGGGCACGCTGCTGCACGCCGTCTTGCCGGAGGCCCGGGTCGGGGAACTATGCTTGTTGCAGGATCCTCGCAGCGGATGGTCGCTCGAGGCCGAGGTGATCGGTCTGTTGCCGGACGGGGTGTTACTCACGCCCATCGGGGACATGGTGGGGCTGTCCAATCGCGCGGAGGTGGTGACGACTGGGCGAATGCAGGAAGTGGCTGTGGGCCCCGATTTGCTCGGCCGCGTCATCGACAGTTTTGGCCGACCGCTCGATGGCAAGGGCCCGATAAAAGTCGCCGAAGCCAGACCGCTGCGCGGCAGGGCGCCCAATCCGATGAAACGGCGCGGGATCGAACAGCCGTTCCCGCTCGGCGTCCGTGTCCTGGACGGTCTTTTGACGTGCGGAGAAGGTCAGCGGATCGGAATCTATGGTGATGCCGGTTGCGGCAAGTCGACGCTGATGTCGCAAATCGTAAGAGGCGCGGCGGCCGACGTCACTATCGTCGCGCTGATCGGCGAACGCGGTCGAGAGGTGCGCGAATTCATTGAACGTCATCTTGGCGAAGCCCTTCACCGTTCCGTCGTTGTGGTGGAGACCTCCGACCGTTCGGCGATGGAGCGGGCCCAATGCGCCCACATGGCGACAGCACTGGCCGAATATTTTCGTGATCAGGGCCTTCGCGTCGTTCTGATGATGGATTCTCTGACACGCTTTAGCCGCGCTATGCGTGAAATCGGCCTTGCCGCAGGAGAGCCGCCGACGCGGCGCGGATTTCCGCCATCCGTATTTGCGCTGTTGCCCGGCTTGTTGGAGCGCGCCGGCATGGGCGAGCAAGGCTCCATTACGGCCTTCTATACCGTGCTTGTCGAAGGTGACGGCACGGGTGATCCAATAGCGGAAGAATCACGCGGCATTCTTGATGGCCACATCATTCTCTCACGCGCGCTGGCCTCTCGGGAGCATTTTCCGGCTATCGATGTGCTGTCGAGCCGCAGCCGCGTCATGGATGCGATCGTGTCCGCGCCGCATCGCAAGGCGGCATCCTTCTTCCGTGATCTGCTCTCGCGCTACGCTGAGGCCGAGTTCTTGATCAAGGTGGGTGAATACAAGCAAGGCTCTGATCCGCTGACCGATCGGGCGATCGCCTCGATCGAGCAGCTGCGGGCCTTTCTGTGCCAGGGGCAGGGTGAGGCGTGCAGCTTTGAGGAGACGATCGCATGGATATCGCGTTTGACCGCCTAAGTCCCGCCCACGCCTCAAAGCTGCGGCTCGTAAAGGACATGCGGGAGCGTAGCGCCTTTCGAGAATTGTCTGACATGGAAGCCAAGCGCCACCTCGCGACTCAAGCTGTCCAACAAGCTTGCGAGCACCTTGCACTTGCCGAAGAGCGCCGCGCAAAGGTCGAAGCGGAGCTCTATCGGGAGATGCTCGCAGCCAATGCGATATCTGTGTGCGAACTGCAGCGGCGCTATCATCTCATCATTGGGCGACTCACAGACGAGATCACAGCGGCGCAGCGCATTCTTGACACCGCCCGTGCTGCTCAAGAGCAAGCTGAGGCTGCGGTTCTCGAGGCGAGGGCCGTTTGGACCAAGCGTTCAGCGGCGAGCCAGAAATGGCGAGAGATCGATCAGGACGTTCGGCGCATCACGAATACTCATTTCGAAACCGCCACCGAAATCGAAGCCGATGATGAAGTCTTGCTCCGCTACCGGCGAGGCCCATCAAGGCAGACGGGAGGTGAGCCAGCATGATTGCAGATACTCTCCCGCGCGAGCTAGGGGACTGCGGCGCGGAAGCCGCACCGGCATCATATCGACCGGCTGAGCCCGCAGCCTTCATGCCGGCGCTGATCCTCTCGCACGCCGTAGCCTCGTGGCTTAACGAGATCGCAGCGTCGCGTGCGCCTGTGCAAGGCCTCCTCGGAGAGAAGCCGCTCTCTGTGCGCGTGAGACGAACCGTCTGGCAGGCGGAGCCGGCTGCGGCGTCGATGCTTGACTGCGTCTTCGAGGTAGATGGTGAAACCTTGATCCTGTCCTTGCCAGGTAAGCTTGCGGAAGCGCTGGTTGGGACCGTGCAGGATGGGCTTACCTTGCCTTCTGAGCCGACGCGTTCGCTAGTCCTGGAACTTGCGCTTGAACCCTTGCTTGCCCCGCTGGAAAGAATGACGCAGCGGAAGCTGCAGCTTGTTCGGACCGAGGAAGCGCGGAGTACGAGGCCTTATCTTGAACTGGACATCGCGTATGGTGAGCTCGCCAGCAAGGCTCGGCTGCTTCTGTTCTCGCCGCTCGACGGTCCCGTTCCGCCTGCTTTCACCGTCCTCGGCGGGCTGCTCGGCCGATTACCGCGACAGACGGCCAGACTGGTTTCCGAATTCCCGGTCATCGCTGCAGGCCATATCGGTTCGCTCCGCGTCGCGATCGGCGTTCTTCGCCAAGCAGAGCAAGGTGATGCGCTGCTCCCGGACGCAATTCCACTCGCGCGAGGCCAGATCATTCTCGCTGCAGACCGATTGTGGGCCCCTGCAGAGATCGGCGGCGACAGGCTGGTGCTGCGAGGCCCATTCCGGTTGCGATCCCACCCCCTAAAAAGTGAAGATGTGATGCCCCAAAGCCAGTTGCAACAACAGCCGCCGTCAGAGGCGGATATCGACAGCATCGAGATCACACTCGTATTCGAATGTGGCCGCTGGCCGATGCCGTTGGGAACCTTGCGAACCATCAACGAAGGCCACGTGTTCGAACTTGGCCGGCCTCTTGATGGGCCGGTCGATATCGTTGCCAACGGCCAACGTATCGGCCGGGGCGACATCGTGCGGATCGGCGACGAGCTGGCCGTCAGGTTGCGCGGCAGGCTGGCGCTTAATGACTGAGATTCAACCCAGCATCCTTGCGCTTCTTGCGATAACCGTCGGCCTTGGTCTCCTGGCCTTCGCTATCGTCACAACTACTGCCTTTATCAAGGTCTCGGTTGTTCTCTTCCTCGTGCGCAATGCGCTGGGGACTCAATCGATCCCGCCGAACATCGTCCTTTACGGGGCGGCACTGATCCTGACCGTCTTCATCAGCGCGCCGGTCTTCGAGCAGACCTATAACCGCCTTACCGATCCACAACTTCGCTACCAGAGTTTCGATGACTGGGTGACTGCGGCCAAGGAGGGACAGGAGCCGCTGCGTGCTCATCTGAAGAAATTCACCAATGAAGAGCAGCGCCGCTTCTTCCTGTCGTCCACCGAACATGTCTGGTCGGAGGAGATGCGCGGCAGCGTAACGGCAGATGATTTCTCAATTCTCGTGCCGTCGTTTTTAATTTCCGAACTCAAGCGCGGGTTCGAAATCGGCTTTCTTCTCTATCTTCCCTTCATTACGATCGATCTGATTGTCACGACGATTTTGATGGCGATGGGTATGTCAATGGTATCCCCCACGGTGATATCTGTCCCCTTCAAGCTCTTTTTGTTCGTCACTATCGACGGCTGGTCACGTCTCATGCACGGGCTGGTACTAAGCTATACGACGCCAGGAGGTTGACCATGAACGAAGCCAGCATCCTTACGTACCTGAGTCAATCGCTCGTGCTCTTCATGATCTGGGTTTTGCCGCCGCTGCTCGCAGCTCTCATCTCCGGACTGATCATTGGCCTCATCCAGGCGGCAACTCAGCTCCAGGATCAAACCCTGCCACTGACGGTCAAGCTCCTGGTCGTCGTCGCCGTGCTCGCCGGGTTTTCTCCCGTGCTCAGCGCTCCACTGATCGACCAGGCCGAGCACATCTTCAGCGAGTTTCCAGCACTCACCGCGAGATATTAGCAGAGCTTGCATGGCTGGCCCGTCGCCCGCAGAGGCGCAAGCTCTCGTTCAGGGCACGATCGAATTCGTCGCCGCAACCGGCCTGAGCGCGGCCCGCGCCCTAGGCATCATGCTGGTGCTTCCCGTCTTCACTCGGCCGCGTATCAGCGGTCTCGTTCGGGGAAGTCTTACGATTGCTATCGGCCTGCCGTGCCTCGCTCAGATTAAGCTCGGGCTGCAGGCCCTGGACCCGAACACGCGCCTGGTCAGCGTTACTATGCTTGGCCTGAAGGAGGTGTTCGTCGGTCTTATGCTCGGCATCCTGCTCAGCATTCCACTGTGGAGTATACAGGCAGTCGGCGACATCATCGATACTCAACGAGGAATTTCGAGCCAAGTTGCGGGGGAGGATCCCGCGACGCACAGCCAAGCGTCCGGAACCGGGCTTTTTCTCGGTGTTACGGCGGTTACGATCTTCGTTCTGGTCGGCGGGCTGCAGACCATGGTGAGCGGCCTATATGGCAGCTACCTAGTGTGGCCTGTCTATCAGTTTTTGCCTGCCGTGACAGCGCAAGGGGCAATGGAATGTCTGGCCCTTCTCGACCGTATCATGATGACAACCTTATTGGTCGCCGGGCCGGTGCTGGGCCTGCTGCTGCTGGTTGATATCGCCGTCATGATGCTCGGCCGTTTTGCGTCTCAGCTCAAGATGAACGATCTCTCCCCGATGATTAAGAATGTTGCGTTCGGGGTCATCATGGTCAGCTACACCGTCTATCTGCTTGAATACACCGGAGCTGAAATCCTGACCTCGAACAACATGCTAGAGTATCTGAAGAAGCTGTTGAGATGAGCTCTACGAGTGAGGAGAAAAAGCTTCCTCCGACGCCCAAGAAGCTGCGCGATGCACGCAAGAAGGGGCAGAGCGCGCGCAGCTCGGATCTGGTGAGCGGCGTCAGCGCTTGTGCCGGTTTCGGTTGCCTGTGGTGGCGAGCGGGTGCGATCGAGGAAAAGTGGCAGGAGACGGTCCGGCTGGTCGATAAACTGCAGGAGCAGCCGTTCACAAGCGCGGTGCCACAAGCGCTCGGCGGCTTGCTAGAACTTTCGATTGCCGCTGTCGCTCCGTTGCTCGCCGCTGCCGTGACAGCAGCTCTTCTGGCCAATGTCCTGGCTAATGGCGGCTTTATGTTCGCTTCGGAGCCGCTCAAGCCGAAGCTCGAGAAACTGGATCCCATCAAAGGCTTGAAACGCATCGCCTCGAAACGTTCGGCCATCGAGCTCGGCAAGACCGTGGCTAAGGTGGTGGTGCTTGGTGCGGCCTTCTTTCTCACCGTGATCGCGAGCTGGAAAGCGCTGGTGTACCTGCCAGTCTGCGGCATGGGCTGTTTTGGCTTCGTCTTCACCGAGGTTAAGCTACTGATAGGGATTGCCGCTGGAGCTTTTCTGGTCGGCGGATTGGCTGACCTTCTCATCCAGCGCTGGTTGTTCATGCAGGACATGCGCATGACGGAAACGGAGGCCAAGCGGGAGAACAAGGAACAGCAAGGCAACCCGCAGGTGAAGCGTGAGCACCGGCGTCTTCGGCAAGAGTCGGCCAACGAGGCTCCGATCGGCATCAGTCGGGCCACGTTGATATTGCGGGGATCGGCAACCTTGATTGGGCTGCGCTATGTTCGCGGCGAGACCGGCGTTCCGGTCTTGGTCTGCCGCGGCGAGGGCGAAGCTGCTTCGCAGCTGCTTGGTGAGGCGCGCGCGCTGTGCCTCACCATTGTGGATGACGATGTCCTGGCGCGTCAACTGCTCGGCAATGCAAGGCTCGGCAACCCGGTTCCCTCGCAATATTTCGAGTCGGTCGCAAAAGCACTCTATGCGGCGGGGCTAGTCTAGGTCATCCTGTCCTGACGCTGCGATCTGCAGCCTGGCGCTCCATGGACGCTCGGATGTTCGGCGAGGCGACGATGCGCTAGCCCGAAAGCCTCTGGGCCGCGGCTTCGCCGACCGGATCACCGGATCAGCTGCGGCGCCAAGCGCAACAACTTGTTCGCCCATTTTCGAGAGCTTCAGCGGCTACACCCTCCAGGACGCCGACTTGTACTGAGGGGCCCTGCCGTTCGGTTGACAAGCCGGTAGTGCTGATCGTCAATTAGGACGGCTGCCATCTGGAGCATGCTCTCTGGTCGCCTATCTTGAGCCGCGCTGCTACAGGTTCATACGATTACAGCGCTTATACGTCTCAAGATCAGCCCGAGTGCCACATTGCGCCGGACACGTTCGAGAGCCGCAGGGCGTGAGTCTGCGTGCGGGGGGAAAAGCAAGCCTCCAGCTAAACTCGGGACGCAAGGGTATTGCCGCCATTGTCCATCAACGCCGTCTTCCAGCGCAGGGTGCCTGCAGCGTCTATTGCTTCACCTAACCCAACCCGCTAGCTGACACCGGACAAGCTTCGCCGAATATGGAAGGTTTGCGCCGGCAGTTAGGTCGTCCTATCGAGGCATGGATTTCGCATTCGGTCGGCAAGAACCTCTGGATGATCCGATATACCGGTGCCGCGGCGGTTAAGTGCCTGGCGGTCGGCCGGTTGCGCGAGCCGCCGAGATGGTTCTAATGGATCATGTACGCAGCCGGCCGTATCTGCTTCCAGCCGTCGAGGGCATCCACCGCGATTCAAAGTCGCTTTCATGTGGCCCGTGCAGGAGCGCTCGTTGGCTCAGATGGCAGGGCCGTCAACAGGCCGAGCAGGCTGCCAGTGAAGCCTTCGAAACAGGGTGGAAGCGATCGCCCGCTCCAGCGAGACAATTATTGCTACTCCACGTACGTACACTCACCGACTTTGAGGCCGCCAGCCATCTACGCGCGGCCGCGACCATCCTCCATCCGATCGCCCGGTTCTCAGCCTTTGGGCGGGCACCGGTGGGCATAGCGACAGCACACGGACGCGCTTTACAGCCAGGGCTCTCGCCGTATCGCGTTCACTCCCTCCTTTGCTGGCACGTTACCAAATGAGGTGGGTATCGCGTGTCGGCAATTGTGGTACCTTCTAGGGCATGATCGAAATGAGCCGCGAACAACTTGGTACGTTGTAAGCCCTTCAGGCTAGGAGATCTCGAATGGCACCGAATGCAAGCGAAGACGAGAAACGCGAGCGGCGGCCACATGTCGGGCACGACCCGGCTTTGGTATCGGGCGCTTCCGCCGATGGCGCTGGAAAATCTACGACAGCTGCATCGCCGATTCCATTTACGTTTCGGGAATGGCAGAGCTCGATCGAAGCGACAAGCAACCTGTTCGCTACGACACTGAAGGACGGACTAGGTTTGACTGCCTCCATTGTGCATGACCAGGCCACCTTTCTGAAGAATATTGCGGACTCCAAAACTTCCTCGGACCTGTTGAGGTGTCACCTGGATTTCCTGGAGAAATTCTGGTCGAGGTCGTTCAGCGCCGGGTCGAAAATATTGGATCATCTCAAGCCACAGCCATCACCTGCGGGAAGGCAGGCGATTCACTGAGCTTGCAATAAGAGCCCAATCGCAGCTACTTCCTTCAGAGCGGAGAGCATATGTCGCCACAGATGAAGGTGTGGAGCGCTGCAGTGGGTTCAGCTGACCCGCCAAGTACTCCTACGATTGCTCTGAACTCAAGATGCCGCGAGGTATCTACGATTCGTATTGCCGTAGATACCTCTCTTTTTGTCGGTTAGAGCTTTTGTTGGGCGGAGGCAGGCAGCCGCTGCGCTCAAGGGGGCGCAGATCCGGTTGGGCGGCTGATGCCGGGATGAGTGATGACGTGATCGCCACAAGCTGCGTCGGCCACTTGGCGGTCTGCCACCCTTCGACGTTTTTATCGAAGGCAACCTGGCGGAGAACCAAAGCGAAGAGCCGCCTACCGGGCAGAGCGCGAGCTCAACGACAAGGAAGAGGCCCTTCTGGTGGCCGCCGCCTGCAGTCCTCCGAGAGGCCGGGTGCTGCACACCGGAGCTGCTGGCTGGCGAGATGCTCAAGCTGACGTGATACCAGAGCCTGTCGCCGGAATGTCGTTCTCACTCTCGACCGCAACTGGCCCCACACGGGCCGCTTTCGTTTTGGGAATTGCCGGGTCTCGTCAGCTTTCTGTAAGCCAGCCGGGATACAGAGCCGTTGTGGTTAACGGGACGTGGCAGGGACAGCGCTATCTATCCAGAACGGTCAGCGCCGAGTCACGCTTTCCGCTAAACTCAACGGCAGCGCGGGGCGGCAGGGATAGTGCCTTTATCCAGCCCCCCAGGTCGGTAGGCGCCAGGCCGCGCCCGCGCTGCTACCTGTCGCTGACCTTCTGTGGTCAGCTTTAGTGGTTTTAAGCGTTCAGGGGGTAGACATGGACGGCTTCAACTCAACATCTTCGCCTCATGCACCGCAAGTGCGGCGCAACCAGCCGTCGCCAAGTTTGTCTCTTTATGTGCCCCCGAGCTGGCAGCACGGAGATCAGTGGGCGCCGGAAGAAGTCAAGTTGCGAATGGATTTGCACAAGCTTCTGCCATCCGTGTCTGAGCCAAAGAAATGTCTCACTCTCGGGGACGTGAACTACACAGCCAGTATTGGGCCGCCAGGCTCGGAACACGAGATTTTTCTCCGCAGAACTGAACTGGCTGCCGATTGAAATCAGCCAAGGCGGCGAGTCGCGCCCACGCTGCCTGCGATCCGAAGCTGATCGCCGAGCCACGAGAGGCGACTACCAGTCCTGGGGCGAGAGCTTCGTCGCCCTGGCCGAGGGTCTGCAGAACGCGCCGTGGTCGCTCGGCGGGCCAGCGCGTGAGCATCGCACCGGGCCAAGGCTGTTCAGTGACAATGGTTCGAGTTACGTGGCGGACGATCTGGCCGAGTGAGTCGACCAGAAGGGCATCCAGCGCGCGCTCTGTCTGACATAAAGACAAGAGGATTCGTCGTTCTCTAACTGGCCTCACTTTTGCTTGCTGCTCGTTCGCTGCAGGGCAAATCTGAGGTGGAGATTAGAATGTCTGCGTTGTCGACGCTGAACGTACTTGCGCTACCTTTTGCGACAATGATTGTGCTATTTCCAGCATCCGCAAAAGCGCCGATCTGGAGTTCGAGCGATCAGTACGGTACCTTCTCCCTTGAGGGCTATTCCTGGAACAACGACGTATATGGTCAAGGTGCTGGGTCTCAGACGATCTCGGTGTATTCGATCAATCAATGGAGCGTGTGGTCGAACCAACCTGATACTGGTGGCATCAAGAGCTATCCCCACGGAGCTTTCAATATCGGGAAACCGCTGAGCGCGATCAACGATCTCAGGTCAAGCTTTAATCAGAGCGTCCCGACTGGCGGCCGTTGGAACTTCGCCTACGATATCTGGGACAGCTCAAATGCCTATGAGATAATGCTTTGGACCAACTACACCGGAAATCCCGACGGAAGCGGTGATGTTAAGCCCATTTCTTACAAGTATAACTCTTCAGGGACCGCCGCGATTCCAGTCTACACAGGCGTGAATGTGGGGGGAGCCACTTGGAACGTGTTTGAAGGCTGGAACAAACACAAGGTCATTTCGTTTCTGCGCAGCTCCAAAACCAACAGCGGGACTGTGGATATCAAGAGTATCCTGCAATGGATAAAGTCGAAAGGATACTTCGGTGACATAATCGTCGGCAGCGTCCAATACGGCGTTGAGATAACCTCTTCCCCAGGTGGGAAAAACTTCGACGTCAATGATTGGGCTGTAATCTCGAAGTGACTACCTTGGGACCTACGATGAGATGATCGTCCGCCCACGGTATGGTGCACGCTGTACGCTTCGCACCGGACGGCGCCAGGCGCTCGTTGTGGGGCCGACGAAGATCGGCCGGGGTTCATGATGGGGGCGGCCATGGCCTCGCACGCCTCGTGCCGAACTGAATTCGCAGGTTATCGCATTCATTAATCGGAAGAGCCGCAATCTGCGCCAAATCACGGACTTCGGGTTGAACGATCTTGAGATTCTGTTTCTGCTCAACTCCACTAGAGCGGTTCACGGATTTATTGAATCGGAGGGGATTCCGGGTCTGGGACGAATATGATTCAAGATGCTGGCTGGGCTGGAGGCCAGCATCCGATGGTCCGACCAATTTCCAACGATTTGCGTAAGCGTGCGGTATCCGCTGTTGCCAAAGGTGAGAGCTGCCGATCTGTGGCGGAACGGTTTGGCGTTGCTGTCTCGTCAGTTGTGAAGTGGTCACAGCGTTATCGAACGACCGGCTCGGTAGCGCCTGGCAAGATGGGTGGTCACCGCAAGCCTGTGCTTGATCCGCACCGCGCCTTCATCGTCGAGCGGATCACTCAGACGCCGCACCTGACGCTGCATGGTCTGAAGGCGAACTGGCAGCCCGTGGGGTCAAGGTCTCACACAATGCGGTCTGGCTGTTCCTGCGCCGGGAAGGGCTGCGGTTCAAAAAAAACACTGTTCGCCCTCGAACAGGCTCGCGCCGACGTCTCTCGTAGGCGCTTGCGTTGGCGAGCCTGGCAGGCCGGGCTCGATCCGGGCCGGCTCGTCTTCATCGATGAGACCTGGATCAAGACCAACATGGCCCCTTTGCGAGGCTGGGGACCCAAAGGGGTGCGCCTGCGCGGCTTCGCTCCGCACGGTCACTGGCGTACCCTCACATTCCTCGGCGCGCTCCGCCATGACCAACTCACGGCACCCTGCGTCTTCGATGGCCCGATCAACGGTGAATGCTTCCGTGGTTACGTAAAGCACATTCTCCTGCCAACCCTGCGTGAAGGCGACATCGTCATTCTCGACAATCTCGGAAGCCATAAGTCGAAAGCCGTCAGGCAAATGATCAAGGCTGCTGGCGCCAGACTCTGGTACCTGCCGCCATACTCGCCCGACCTCAACCCAATCGAACAGGCCTTCTCCAAGATCAAACACTGGATGCGGCAAGCTCAGAAGCGCTCAATCGAGGAGACTTGGCGCCATATCGGTCACCTCGTCCAAGACATCCAGCCTCGCGAATGCGCCAACTACTTCGCCAGCGCCGGTTATGCTTCAATCAAAATGTGAAACGCTCTAGGCGATCGTTGCGATTGTCATTCTGGCTGCAATATTGACCCTGACGCATTTTTTTTTGCAGCTTCGATTGCTCCGCGCCGATCGCTCGCGCTGGACGAAAATCGATTTGCCGCGGCCGTACTTTGGCGCCTGATTAGTTTGAGGCGCGTCCATCTGCCCCCTCGGTCTGTCCGTTGGGCCAAGGCAAGGTGATCGCGGCCCGAACTGCCGGCAACAAGACTGGCACGAGCACGCTCGGTCCAGGATGACAATTCATCCCGGCGAAGGGACGTCAGCCTCTTGGCCCGCAGTCTATGCTTTGCCCATTCTCCGACGACACGAACAGAGCCCCCCGAAGCCGCGCGCCTGCAAGCGGCGCCAAAGTGCAAGATCGAGCGAACTCTGTCGTGTCAGAAAGTCATCATGGTTCACCATGGATCACCCGCCGATCAGCTTCCTTTTGCTTGTCAAACTGGAGCCATGAGGTGTGTTCATCAGTGCAAATGTGACGCCATGAAAGGCGTACGGAAGCTCTATGCCAAAACGAAGAGGCGACGTTCGGCTATGTGCTATGTAGGCACGCATTGTTTCAATACAAGTGACCTCAAAAACAGCAAACACATCCAGCTGAAGAGAGGATAAACGGGAGCCGGCGCTTTGACGATAGGTGTCGCAGGCAAATCAGCAGCTAAACTTCCGCTCCCAAAAGCGATCGTCCCGAACGCAGGATGCCCGCGAGCGACAATTTCTTGTTGCGCTTCATCCTAGAGTCCTCCTGCTGGGCACGGAAAGATATTGCTGGCTTGGCCCCAAGTTGTGGTTAGTTCGATAGTTGGTGCTGGCAGCCAGATCACCTCTGCAATCTGGTAGGCGGCAGCTTCTTGCTGCGACCGCGACAGCCGCTTCTAGCCGTGTCCGTTCCAGAAAGGCGAGCAGGCTCTGCTTTCGAGCCTTTACGTCGGTGCTCAGCAATCCTTTCGCGAAGATCCGTGACACCGCCGAATATCTCGGAGAGCAGTGGCCGTTTTGCAAAGCGACGCGGTGGAATTCTCGCGCCTCCCAACCGGACCGGCTGACGTTGGCCGACGTATAGCGCGGTATATCGTTAGTGGCTGTGCGTTGGTCTGGTTGTGAGCCCAAGCCCGCTCTTGACGCGACACACGATGGGAGTGGGAGGCTCGATGTTTTGGATGACTCGTGCGCTGCATTTCGTTGCCGTCGAACAAGTAGGAGATGTAAGTCCTCGCTCTGGCTTACCCAAAACGGCGCAAGCTGCAAGGGCACGCTGACGGTCCGAATTTCGGTCGCGGCGTTGGGGGGGACGGGCAGCGTCGCAATTGTCGAGGCTGATCCACAAGGCGCGGTTTCAAAATGGAAAGAGCGGCGCGGCCGTGCGGTTCATTCGCTTCGCCGATTTGGCCGAAATAGAAGGAGCGCGCGTCCCCCTTGAAGCCGAGAAATCTGGCCTACGGTTATCGATACCCCGACGAACAAAGCGGTGGCCATGCGCGCCATCGCCAGGGGCGCTGCCTGATCTTGTTGCGGCCGAGTCGGGCCGACATCGAAGCTGCCATACAAACGTTGATTGCTATTCGTAGGCTCAACCGCCAGTTTGCGTTCGTCCTCACTCGACCCCACGGCGGGGCTGCCGCGTAAGTGAAGCCGCAACGTCGCTCAATTCGCTCGGGGTGCTCGCGCTTACCTATGTGACAGCGTAATGAACATCAACACGCGCTTGGGGCAGGATTAGGCGTGACCGAGTGTGCGCAAGAGGGAAGAGCCTCGGAGGAAGTTCGTGAGCTGTGGCGAGATAGATCGTTGAAGCGGACTTCTAAGATATTCGGAAGGAGGATCAGACCTGGATTCAGGTCCGCCTGAGCAGCTGTCCGAGGTGCCGACGAGCCCTCATTCAGCCAAATTGTGGCTGATGGAAGAGAAGAACGCGGCCTCCCTGTAGGCTTTCTGCCGTGTAGAGCTGACCGTGGATAAAAAACGCGGTCATTGGGACGTCCCGGCGCGGCAGAAGGCCTAGGCTCTGCAATATGTCGATAACGGCAGGCGAAGCCTCTTGGGAGGCGTGCGTCCAGCCGTCGCCCAAGAACTCTCCCAGTTCAGGCACTTGCGGGACTGGCTGATGGCTTGATGCAGGTGCGGCAGACGGCAGAGGAAGGCTCGGCGCTAGCGCCGAGGGAGCGCTCCCACTCCATTCGAACGGTGCCGCCGAATCAAGGCTAGGTGCAAGACCGCCGTAGATATCTGAGGAAGTCCTCAGTGCCGCAGGCGTAGCTTCGCCCGGCAAAGCGGGCCGAGGGTGATGAATGAGCTGAACGTCCTTGGGCCCTGCCGGTCCCAATATCGCCGTGTACCGTTCGCCGCCGATCTCAAAGTTCATGATTGGATGTTCCGCAACAGGCAAGAAGTCCCAGTCGCCCAAGGTGGTCAGCATCATGTCTGGGGCCAGCTGGGTGCGATGGGAAAAATTCTTGGGAACGGCGAACGAAACATCGAACGTATCGCCGACAGCGGGCGACCGCAGATGGACGAGCTGAACATCATTGAGCCCTCCCGGTCCCAAGACGGCCATATAGCGTTCACCTCGAATATCGTAGGCTTTTACCCGCTGTGCTGCATCCGGCAAGAGGCCCCAGCGGCGAAGCCTGCGCATCATATTCGGCGCGGCCTGGGTCCCGTGGGAGAAATCTTCGGGGACGCTCAAAGACGCATCAAAGGCGTCGCCGGCTGTCACGAACGTCTGCTCAAGCACGGTCTGAGCCCCAGCGCCTTCGTTCATCATCCGCCCAGAGTGGTCTTCAGAGGTGGAATTCGGCTCCCGCGAGCTCGGCTGCCAAGTCGCGGCATCGAAAAGCTCTTCCTGAGCAACACTTTGCACCGGCGAGGGGATGTTTGAACTCATCATTGGCCAAGGCAGCAGGGCATCGAAGGTCGGCGCCGGCATGAGGTTCTCGCGATCCGCGGCATCGAAAAGCGCGTGCTGAGGGACACTTTGCACCGGCGAGTGAATGGTTGAACTCATCGTTGGCCAAGACACCGGTGCATCGGAGGTCGCCCCCGACAAGAAGTTCTCGTGGTCCGCGGCGTCGAAAAGTCCTTCCTGAGCGACACTTTGCACCGGCGAGTGGGGCATTGAACTAATCGTTGGCCCAAGCATTGTTGCGGGCAAGAGGTTCTCGCCATCAGCGGCATCGAAAAGCACGTCCTGGGCGACACTTTCTATAGGAGAATGGACCGCTAACCCCACTGCATGCCAGAGCTGCGGATTATTGAACCCCAGCGGCAATGAGCCGCGCCTATCCGCAACTTTCCCCATCGGCTGCTCATCGGCCGGCATAGGCAAGGGGGTGGACGGCTGAATGGCGTGGCTCGAACTGCCTCCTTCTCCGCCTAAATTGTGCTGCAGGGTAATCGCGCGATAATCGCGGAGGCCGTTCAAGGCGACGATGAGCAAGTTGTCCTTCGGAAACAATCTGTCTGCGTGGCCAAGCAATGCATCATCACTAAGCTTGGCAATCGACAAGGGTCGAAGCGCTACCGCCAACTTCCGCAGAGCGCTCGCATAGCTCTCGGCCGTTCCCTTACGGATCTGTCGACTAAAACCTGCCTCGGCGGCCTCCCTAATGAGACTCTCATCTTCCCTGGTAGGGCGATAATGTGTTGAAACGGGGCGAGCGTTGGCGTCGGGCTCGCGATACCGACTGACCATTGACAATGCTGGGGCGATGACCTTGTCGTTTGGCAGCAGCTTCTTGCCGTAAGCGAGTAACGTATCGTCATCGAGCCCAGCAAACGATTGGCCGTACTGCTTCAGCTCCTCGGCTAGTTTGCGAAGCCGACGATCGTAAATTTCGACGGTTTTCTCACTCGGCGGTTGCCCGCGATCGAGAGCAGCGCGGGACGCCGCCTGGATGAGGCGATCGTCTTCCTCGGTGACATCATATAGCTCCGCGTGTTTGTATACGGGGCCCGCTTCTCGCACGCCCGCCAAGTACTGCTCAAACGCCGCATTCGGCTGCTCCGGCTGTTCCACGGTCGCATCTGATGCACTGAACTCCTCACTTGTGTTCAATCGGTCCATGGTCAGTCCGCTGGCATCTTTCTCTCGTTACTTCGCTACTCACGTTAGCTTTCCAAAACCTGACGTGGCCAGGCGGAAAGCTCGAATGAAAGGGGAATGACGGCCGCCAATTGCCTTCTCTGCGCGCTGCAGCATCGCTCGCCGCGCCCAAAGAAGGCGCCCCCATGAAAATGAGGGTCTTCAACTGAGTGGCGGCACATTACATCCACATCGCAGCCGATTAGCTGAGCAGGTACGAAACCAAGTGGATCGCTGACATTATCGGGCGGCTCGGCGTCGCTCTGGGCGATCGTGTTTTGCGCTATAGCAAGGTCGGCGCAGCGTGGGCTCATTCCAGCATCGGTATCGATCAATATTGCATCGGCTTTGAAGGCAGGCTTGCTGCGAATGGTGCCATGGATGCAGAACGACAAAAAGGTCTTCGGCGGCACATTACGTGCGGGGCGTCCAATATCCCTTCCTACCCGGCTGGCCAGCAAAGCTTGAATACGACTACTTCGATTTCACTAGGCAAGACGTTACTCTTCCTGTGCCGGTAAACGGGGCAAGTGCAGACTGCTGGCGACGGGCCGACCGAGGGCGTGGTGTGACGGCGTTTGAGCGCAAGGTGTTGCACAGTGAGTTCGGATATGCGCCTAAAACCGCCTATCGGAGTGGCTGCACATTCTGTGTTGTCGTTCCCGCCGCGTCCGACGCTGCCGTGCCTGCTCCATCTCCTCCGTTGCTCTTGTTGGGCTGGGCGAGAGTAGGGTGGCTGGCAAGAGGAGCGGCAGCGCGATCGCCATTAACCGTGACGACAGACCGATTATCCACCAAGTCGAGCGGATCGTTGATCATAACTGCCAGATTGTTTTTGGTCGAGCAACCAAGCGTTGGTTCGAACGAATTGTCGTTCACTGCTGGTCCGACGATCAGAAGCGACGGACAGTTCGGAAGATGCGCTTGGAACGTGATCGCCTCGATCCTGACGCCGGAACGGCCGGCTAAATTGAGGGGAGAAGCGGACAGGCGGATGTTATAGGGAGCCACGCCCATGGCCCGGACCTCGTGCGCCACCTGCGCAATGAGCTCAGGGGAGCCGCTCACATCCACATGGAGCGCATCCCGCCGGCCGCCACTTACGTTGGCGATAAAACTACGCAGCTGAAGCCTCTCGGGCGCACGGAGGCTCTGCAGGAGCAAGACACGTTTTCTTTGTTCGACCTGGACTCCTTGTTCCGCAGGTTTGGAATGTATCGAGGCACTATTTGCGCAGCCCCCCAATGTTGCGGCAATGACAATCAAATTTGACAAATATCGCAGGGTCATTTGTCGATCCTCATTCGATGATAAAGCCGGCGTTGCCCGTCAATCCTGGTGCGCTCGTGCGCGGCGCATCGCGGCCTTGAGGCGGCCGTGCCAGCGTGTTCGTCAAAATGCGGCCTGGATCCGATGGCGGTGCGATGCGGTCGGTGGGCGCGCTTATACGACCTGGATTTGATCCCGGCCGCACGATATAAGGTGTGACAACGATAACTAGCTCGGTTTCGCGTTTTTGAAACGATGAAGAGCGAAAAAGCGCGCCCAGGATCGGTACATCGCCGAGCCAGGGAAACTCGCTGATATCAGTGTTGAAGTTGCGCCTGATGAGGCCGCCGATTGCAAAGCTCTGGCCGCTGGCGAGCTCGACCACGGTGCTCGCTCGTCGCGTCGAAAGGGCAGGGACCGCCGTACCATTGATCTTGACCTCGCCTTCGCTCGACAGTTCGCTGACTTCAGGCTTCACACGGACATTGATCTGGTTGTTGCTGAGCACCGTCGGGACGAATTCCAAGCTCACACCGAACTGCCGAAATTGGACCGAAACCTGCCGGTTATCCTGCATGACCGGGATTGGAAATTCGCCGCCAGCTAGGAAGCTTGCGGCTTCCCCGGACATCGCCGTCAGATTCGGCTCAGCCAGGATTGAGGCGAGGTGCTCACTCGCGAGAGCGTCGAGAACAGCGCTCAGGTTGATATTGCCGGCGCTCAACCCGACCCCGATCGTGCCGCCGCCGCCGGCCGCGCCGGCCGCGCCGGACCCGCCCGGTTTGCCGGTGATAAGGAAAGCGCCATTTGGACCGGAGGCGGTGAAGTTGATATTAAGATCCTTGACGGCGCTGCGGGAGACTTCTGCAACCCGCACGCTGAGATTTACCTGCAGTGAGCCCGCGACCTGGATCTTGTTGACCACCGGTGCGCCCGCGCCAACAAATTGCTCGGTCACCTTCCTCGCGGTCTCAACGACATCTGCATTGGGTGCCGTACCGCTAAGGATCGCGCCCCGCGGGGTATAGCTGACCTGAATCGGATAGTCGCCGACCTTGGCCTTGAGCGCGGCCCGCAGATCCTCGATCGGTTGGGTGACGACAACACGCAGCTCGGCAAGAGCCTCTCCGTTTTCGTTCAGGGCGAACAGGCTCGTCCGCCCGGACTTTTTGCCAAACACGAAAATTGTACTGCTCGAGGGAGCCTGGTAATCGGCAATCGTAGGGTCGGCAACAAAAATGGTCGCCGCCGGCGCGCTCAGATGAACCGTTCTTCCCTGCGACGATGTAAGGTTGAGTGTGCCCGTGGTGTTGCCAGGTACCGCACGTGGCATCTCTCCCTTGACGTCCCGCTTTGTCTCCGCTGAGGCGGCAAGCGGAAGCAGCAAAGCAAGTCCGCATAGGAGGTAGCAGAGGCGTGGTAGAGCGGCAGAGCGGTGTGGGTTGGTGATCGCAGGCGGCTGAAGAGCGCCGGCGGCATGATTAAGGACCTTCAAGCGATTGTTGCCTTCAAGTGAGACTGCTAGGCAGCCGATGCTGTGCCAACGAGTTCAAGAGTGTAACCGACGCCGCGCGCGGTCTTGATCCTGAGCGTCGCACCGGCCTGATTCAAATGCGCGCGTAAGCGATAAATCCCGACTTCCAGCGCATTGGTCGAGACCTCGTCGTCAAACGCGTACAAGCTATCCTCCAACGATGTGCGCGGCACAGTGCGGCCGGCGCGATTGAGCAGATGTTCGAGAATGCACACCTCACGCCGGGCAATCCTCAGTGTCCGACCACCGACCGAGACTTGTCTGGCGATCGGATCGAAATGCAGATTCCCGAATGTCACGACCGGCGCCGTCATTTGCGTTGACCGTCGCAAAATGGCCCGCATGCGAGCGATGAGTTCGTCGATCGACACAGGCTTTGGCAGGAAGTCATCCGCCCCGGCATTGAAGGTCGCAATTCTCCGGTTGAGATCATTGAGACTGCTCATCATCATTGCCGGCATTGATCGTCCTTCGCGCCGCAACTGCTTCAGCCAGTCCAAACTATCTCCGTCCGGCAAGACGGATTCGAGTAGTAAGATGTGGTAGTTCGCGCAATCCAGCGCGGCTGACGCCTCGTCCAGCGTGGGCGTCACGTCGACGGCGAACCCGCAATTCACGAGCGTTGCCTTCACGGCGCGGCCAAAGTCCGCATGATGATCAACCAGAAGAATTCGCATTCATCGCCTCTCGTCCGTCCTCGGTAGGACTTGAGCGTGTTAGGTTTGAGCATAAGATTCGGCGGAACCCAGATCCTGACGGTTTGGCGTGAATTCGAAAATCCGTAAACGATGTGCAAGAGCTTGGTGGCAGACGGTCGATGCATGCGTGTCCATCGTCACGACTTGCGACGGGTCGCCTGGGCGGGCGGCGCGGCTCAGCATATCCGTTACGCTGGCAAGAGCTTTGCGATGCCTCGCGGGCTGAAAGTCCTGGCGGCGTGCTGATACACTCTGTGGGCCGAGCATAGCCGTGCCTGCTTGCCCTACGCTAACGCCTGCAGTAGCAACCGCGCCAAGCCGGCGGAGCGATAGGAAGCTGGGGGCGAGAGTAGCTGTATTTGCCGCCGAACAGGCTTGCGAAACCGACATTTGAAACTCCCCAATCCGTCTCGATCCGCGGTCAGTCGTGCTTGGCTGTTGAGCACGTAGTGCCGTCAAGCCACACATTGCAAGTTTTCCGCGTCAAAGACACTTCACGCGCTATGTGTCGGCCAATGGGTCGTGAAAGGCCGAGATGCGACGAAACGATCAACGCGTCCTTCGGGACAGACGTTCTCTCGCTTGCCGGTGTTAACCAAGCAAGATGTCAACTTTTCCGAGGCTCGGTCGCTTCCGAGACCTTCTCCGCCCCCAGCCGAGCAAATGCTGCCAATGAGGACAAATTAGGCACGGCCTTGCTGTCGCGTATTGTCTGAGGCGGCGAGACCGGCTCCATTTCGTCAGACCTGGTGAACGGCGCAATAACTCAGCCTTTCGTCGGCATAGGCGAAGTAACGATTGCCCGCGTTGTTCTGGCGCGCTGGACCCCGCTCTGGCGGCGAAGAGAGCGCCTCGTCTTGCGCTAGCAGAGCAGATAAGCGGTGCAAGCTCTGACGAGCAGAAGTCGAGTAGTGTGACCAACCGGATCGGCCGAGCATTGAGGTTTTGAGACGTTCGCAATTTTTGCTACCTGTCAGGAAGAGTTCACGCGAGCGGATTGTGTCGCAAGACTGTCGGAAATCCTACAATCTGACGCGAGGTGAGATTCAAGTGCATTTGACTGCTCTTTGTAGCGGTGCCCTCAATTGTGAATCGTTGTGAGGTAACGGCGACACAGTTCGGTCATGTCGACGAGCTGCGCGTGACGTCCGTCTCGCTCTTGCAGGGTCGTGAGCATTTGTCGCTCCAACTAAGCGTAGAGTGGAACCGATTTGAAATGCACGAAGAGGCAGGCGTTCTCAGCAAGCCTTGCGTAAGCCATGACGCCAGGATTGCGGCGATCCGATCCGCCTCGTACCTGTCAATTTAGCGGAAAGACCGTGGCGAGGGTCGGACGTCCACTTGATGCACAGGAAGTAACGTTCGAGATGCAGACTGCCGATCGCTCGAGCCAAGTTGTTCGGCAAGGGATTGAGAAGAGAATCGATTGCCAGACGTCATCTTGAATGCCGCCTCCAGTCTGCGATCGACTATGAGGCTTTCAGGCGTCCTCTGCAAAATCGATTGTTTTGATGGAACGCATCCAGGTGGCGGATCGGCTGTCCTGTGGCAGCGCGGATTGCTGCGGACCAGTGAATACCCGATGCGATCGCGGCCGAAACATCAAGTGGTGGACCGCGCCGTCAATTTCAGGCCGAGTTAACTAGAGAAGGATGCCGCGCGTTCGGCGGCTTACCTTCACCAAAGCCATCAGCCAGCCGTGAGCTCGGCCGACAAATTGATGTCTTCCGAACAGCACAATGCATCAAGATACTAGAACGCCCGGGCACGGGAGAGAGGATGGTCGGGCGTCCTCCCGACCGTCGCAGGGCTGTCCGGGGAATGATTCACTGTGTCGCAGCGCATGCCCGGCTATTCCAGCAGGAAACCGGTACTTTCTGGTTGTCGAGACTCAGAAAGGGGCCGGGCATGCGTTTTAGGGATAGCATCTTCCGCAGCCTGCTTGAACCGGTCAACTGGATTGTTGTGGGGGTGATGCCTACGACAAGACGTTCTCGAGCTGGGATCTGGTGGCGCTGGTTTATGCGCAACTGAGCAGTGCTACCGGGCTACGGGAGACGGTGACCGGCTTCAATGCCAATCCTCAGCATCACTATCACCTGGTGACGGGGATGCTGAGGCGTTCGACGTTGTCAGATGCCAATGCCCGCCGACCTCCTGCCGTGTTTGCGCAGACCTTCGTCTGGCTGGCAGGGATGGCCGATCGGCAGATGCGGCGCGAGGGGGCGGAGATCATCCGCTGATCGATGCCGGTCCGATTCCTCTGGGAAAGATCTGTGACTGGGCGACGTGGAATGGCCGCATCCGCGGCATGAAGTTGCACGTGATCTATGATCCGAAGACGGACGTGCCGCGCCTCGTCGAGGTCACCGACGCCAATGTCAACGACATCAAATTCCTTGACCGGGTCCCGATCAGCGGGGGGCAACCTACGTGTTCGACAAAGCCTATTGCCGGTTCGACTGGTGGCAGCAAATCCACGCCAGCGAAGCCGTTTTTGTTACTCGGCCGAAACGGAACATGCGACTTCGGGCAACGCGGCATCGCTCTTTGCGCAAGCGCAAGGGTGATGGCTTCGAAATCCTGGCAGATGATGACGTCAAGCTGACCAGCAAGGGAGATTCGAAGCTTGCCATTCCCCTGAGGCGTATCAAGCTCGAGCGCGAAAACGGAGGCATCGTTACGCTCATCACCAACGATGTGAAGCGGACAGCCGTCGAGATTGCGGCTCTCTACAAAGGTCGATGGCAGATCGAGCTGCTGTTCCGCTGGATCAAACAGCATCTGGTCGTTCACAAGTTCCTTGGCAACAATGACAATGCGATCCGCCTGCAGCTCTTCGCGGCTATGATCGCCTACCTTCTGTTGCGGATCGCTGCGCACGTCCACCGCACCGCTCTATCTCCGCTACGTTTCGCCAAGCTCGTCCGCCAGTTCCTGCCGACCCGGCGTTCAATCGCAGCTATCGACAAACCACCACCCAACAATCCGACCAACCCAAGAACCAGCCGTGTTCCGGGCCAGATCGAGTTCTGCTATGCATAACTTCCCCGGACACCCCTGCGACCGTCGGAGTGCGTCTTGCGCCGGAGCCCTCAGTCGCTGTTACGCTCGATTGGAGAGTTGATCGGGCTGTCGGCCGCCCCACTATGCCTTAAGTGTGGTGCGTGGAGTTGGTGGGCCGCTTCCGGTTCTTCCTTGCGGGTATTTTGGTGCTTGAACGCCTACGAACCCGCCAAATGGTGCGGCCGAGAGACCATCTACTCATTGCTCTCCCGCTTGAAGGGATTTGCTTCGCTACCGGTGCGGTAGCCTTCCAAGTTTCCGCCCAGAAACAGGCGCTCGGTTTCCCGAGTTGGCGTTCTGCCGAGTGAGCACATCAGATCGACGTCGGCATCGATGTTGTCGTAATCTTCGGCATTCATTCTAAGCGCAATGCTGCTCAGCACGTCGTCGGGCGTCCAGACAGTGAGCTTTGGTACGGTGTAGGTGTGGATGGCGTCCGCATTGTTGGCGATCGCTCTCGCCCAATGATCGCGAGAAGCGGCGAGTTTCGCCGGATCTTCGACCAATGATACGAAGGGTGATGTTGTTGTCTTGCCCCGCATATGCCAACCAGCTTGGCGCGCCCGGTCAATAGGATACCGCTCCGGATGATCTCCAACGGAAGAATGATCCCGAGCCGTGTTGCGAACATGCAATATGGCGCTCGTATTGTCTTCCGTATGCGGCTTGCAATCACTATCCTGATTCTGGAAACGCCGCAGTGTGACATAAGACGACCTCACCACGTCATCGAATACGCGGTCTCGGTCAACGGCAGGTGCGCTCGCCGGTGACCAGCGCGCCGCTTGCTGCCCGGCAAGGTCGATCTCGTTCCGGAGCGCTTCAAGACTGGCACCAGTCAGTGTTGCGGCAAGCTGAGCGCGGGCACTGACAAAAGATGGCGCTGGATAGCTACTAATTTCCGAGGTCGCCTCGCTCGGCGCAGACGTAGAAGTTACAGCAGCGGAATTTGCCGCCGAGCGGACTGAAGTCGACGTTGTATAGACTGAATCTAAGTCGTCTGGATGCAAGTCATTCAGCTGCTGCTCGAAGCTTGCTTGATCCTCTGAATTGTGTGCTGGTGCGCTGGTCTGGCCGCCAAGCTCATCCTGTTGCCGCTCGACGCGGCCGGGCTGCTGTAACGCGTTTTGAACCTTAAAGGGAGTGTCTGCTGCGTTTCGTGGATCAACATTCATGTCTCTATCCCTTCGAAGTTCCGGGGATGCCGGTGTAGATTGTTGCAGGTGCAGCTTTCGAGAAGCTGACAGACCAGGAAGGGCCCATTTAGCTTCTGCTTTTTGGGGGAGTCCAATGGAGTCAGTCAGCGAGGCGAACAGTCAGCTGGACGGAAGCCGCGCAAAGCGCCGAATCAAATCGGTGCTGCCTTGTCCCCTCTGACATTGGTCCTCGATTAGGCCGAGATCGGGTGCCTTCGAGTTTGTTCGGACCGGCGCGTCAGGCTCGCTCCATCACTTCAGTGCGGACGCGTCATCTAAGGCCGACAGCGCTTGCACGGCAAGATGGACAAGCTGGTGCGTGAGGCGAGGGAAGGGTCGGTTCGGCAAGATCGCCAACAAGAAGGACGCCGGGGCAACGGCGGCGATGTAAACCAGTTGTTTGGTAGATCGTCTGCAGGAGTGAGAATTGCATTCTCTCGCTCGAGAAGCCTGGGATGGATCAGCGCAACCGGTTTCCGTTTGCTGTTTCCACAGACGACTGCATCAATTCGTTCTAGTCGACGCGCGGGAAGTTAAGCGACTTCCGCAAACCTGACCTACGAGGTTGTGATGTCGGATTAGCTATCACAACCACTTGCGCCTCGTTGCCATAGGCTGCCTTTGTACAGGGCGAGGGCGCTTGTTGTCTGGAATCAGCCAAACGCATCTTGAGCACGACGTCTTGGAAGCCGCAATCGGCGGTACTCATCGAGGGAGAAGAGCATATGAAGCTTACTGGCCGAGAACTAACGATTCTGTTGTCCTTGCTTTCGGCCGCGAGCGTGAGCCTGCCGGCGAGAGCCGACGAGCCTTCGCCGAAATACACCGAGGTGCTGAGTGCCCTCCAGGCGGGGAAGAACGTGAAGCTCATACTGGACATGAGCCGCTGTACCAACGCGGAGGGTGGCAAGCCTGCGTCGGCGACGCAGGCCGGTCTGGTCATCAATGCCTTCCGGGTGACCGGCCAGAACGGCATCAGCTTTGCCAATGCTCATCAAACGGTCGACAGCTCCGGACATGCCGTGACCGAGTACATCCGCCATAGCCTTAGCCGCGAAGGCAAGCTGACGGTGCGCGCCTCGAAACTTGTCGTCGGGACCACCGAACTCGTGAACCAAGGCGAATTCATCTGCGAAATACCGGATGGGGCAAAGTTCGTCTGGTAACGAAGATCACAGGGCGGGGCGGCGCTTCGAAGACTTGACCCTTTAATGATGTCGACACCTTCGCAGGGCATCGAGCGTCAGCACGGTCAGAGTGCTTCTGGCCGTGCTTTCGTCGGAAGGATCAAGTTGCCAGAATTTGCTGCTCAGGTAAACTCATGAGCGCCGCCGAACTCCATTCGATCTCAGTGGAGGATCGACGGCTCAGGCAGTCGTCGTGTGGGTTGGACCAAGACCTCTCGATTGAACGCTCCCGATGATCTCGCTACGTCCGCACGCTGCCCGCGGTCCTTGTGAGAACATCATCTGATCCGGCCGCGGGCCCGCGTTGATGACGCTCAGTTACCCCGCGCCGGCCAACCGGACCGGAGTATTATAGCGAGAGCGCTACTTTTCGACTGTTCGGAGCATCGACAAAGGCAAATCACTCCTTCCGGAGCCCGTGCCATCAGCCTCTTGCTCCTGACTTTCTGTATGGATTCGATGCGCTAGCCACCCGATAATCATCCAGATTCCCGCCGAGAAACAGTACCTCACGCTCCTCAGTGGGGGTGTCACTCACCCATGCCAGATTGGGTTCATCATTTTCAGTCCCGTCCTCGAGAATACTGACAATCTCTTCGGCGGTCCAAGTTGCGACCCTCGGCACAGTGTAGGTGTGCAACTCATTCGCGGTTTCCGCGATGACTTTGGCGCCAAACTCGTTGTCATCGTCCGGCGAAAGGAGCAGCTGTGAGGCCTCCTCGGACAGTGACACAAAAGGCGAAGAACTGGTATCACCCCTCATGTGCTCTGCCGCTGCGCGACCCAGATCAAGTCGTTGGCCTCCCCAGATATTCCAAGGGGCTTCGTCATAACGCAAAGCCGCCATGGAACGCAAATGGGCCATCGCGCTTTGACGGTCCAACGCATGTGGCTTGCAGTGGCTGGCGTGGTCTTGAAAGCGCTCCAGCTCCACGTATGACGATGCCACCACGTCGTCGTAAACGCGGCTACTATCGACGCGATCGGCTGACGATCCAATCGCTCTTGACCATTGTGCTGATCTTTGCGCGGCGAGTTCGATTTCTCTTCTTAGTTCCGCAATGTTCGCGCAGGTCAGCGTTGCGGCAAGCTGAGCGCGCGCTCTCACAAAGGATGCAGCCGCGCACCGTTCATTCTTCGAGATAGCTTGCGCTCTCTTATTGCCATCCGTTACCGTCCGGCTCGATCCGGGCCCCGGTGAAGCTGATGCTGCGAGGATTGGCTGAGACTCTCTAAGCTGATGCTCAAAGTCTGCTTGCGCTGCTTCCTCCTGTTGCGGCTCAAGGTAATGCACCCCAGCCTCGGATGGGTTGACGTTGTCAAATGGGCCCACTCCGTTCTCCCTTCTTTGGCCTTCAATATCATCGTACAAAGTTGATCGGATCAGGATCAGGAACCAAGACGCGCGCAGCGTCTGTAAAACGTACCAGGTCAGTCTGGTTCTCGAATCGGTCGTGTGTTGAGGCGTGCGGGTGGGACTGACAGGGAATCCCGGTCATTCTTCTCTTCCAGATTTTGAGCCATCGAGGCGGCCTCCTGTCCGGATCGAGATGTTGCTATGCTAGAAGGCTTAGCTGTCGAACAGCTGACCAGACTCATTGCTTGGAAGAAAACTCATGGCGATTGCGACTGTGCGGGCGATTCTGTTGTTCGTTGCAGAGCGGAGTTTGGCGGGATGGGCCACCTCGCTGTCCGTTTCACGGCCGCACCGTATGAAAGGTCCTGGAGGAGCAGCCCGGCGGAAGCTCAGCTACCGGTGAGCTTGAGCTGCATGGGAGAAGCCTGCCAGGGCCGGCTTGCATCGGTTCGCAATGAAGGTCTTTGAAATGCTATTCAAGATGCCGCTGTGATCCTAACAGCCGGGTCAGGCCGCGGCCATCGCGCTCTGACCCGGACGGGGTGGCGTGAAGCTCATTGTAGGGCTCCCGTCGGCGCGCGGGGTGTTAGTCGTAAAACAAGCCCGGGGCGTGCGGTCGATCGAGGCAGCACGGGCTCCCATAGATGGACCAGCCGGCGCGCGGAGCAGGCTTAGCCGAGCGCGAGCTTTGTCTAACCATGACGCCAGCGATCCTCACGTGTCGAATTGCACGTCATCGATTGCGTCAGGCGAAGACTGCGGCTTTTGCGCTCCTGCAAACGAACTTGGAGTTTCTGCTTTCGCGATGCCCTAGCGATCATAATGCGAGTCCTGACGGCGAGACCGTGTTTGTCAGATTCAGAACATTCTGCGTCAATTTCGATATTATGCCGCCTATTTGGCTCGCCAATTCCGACTGATGCGGCTGGCACGGTTGTTGCTGCCGATGGGGTAAGGCCAGGTCAAGTGCAACCCTAGATGCAGAATCACCTTTCTGCCCGCAAGCCGCGGCTCCATTCCGAAAAGACCTAGAATTTTGCACATGTTCCCAAGGGCTGACGAATTAAATCGCGCTTCCGGGCATATCGGCGCCGTCAAACGTCCGTGCGTGATCAGGGTTGGCGGGTTTAGTGGACAATTGCATCGAGTGGCTGTGGGGCGCATGACAAGAATTCGGCCGAAATGGTCAAGCATCGGCCGCGAGAGAGACCGACATAATAGGAGTCTCGTCGATGAGTCGTGTCACCAATTCGCAGGCGAGTTCGCCGCCAAGCGCACAGGCTGCGTCCAGGCCAAGCACAAAGTGATCAATAGCAGGCCCCTCGTAATCCTGGCAGTACGGAACTCTCGACATATCGCAAAGGATCGGCACTGATGGTGGGTGCACCGTGAACGAAGGGGCAGAGCACTGCTCAGAGTCGAAAAACGAGCTTTCATCAGATGGCGAGTTCGTTCGGTACTGGAGCCGAGCTGCCGACCGGCTGCTGGCCGTTGCTGCTGTTGGGAGGCGAACCGAGGAGGCGATCAGAAGGACCGGGGTTGGTTTGCAGCTATCCTCCGAGAACTTTAGTGGTCACGACCTGTCAGATTTCCCGTTGCGGCGCTGTACCCTCAATCGTGCGCAGCTCTACGGAACAAAGTTGGATCGAGCAGATCTTTCTGGGGCGAACCTTATCTGTCCCGGGCTCGAGCGCGCAAGTTTCCTCGGGGCCAAGCTCGACTTTGCCTATATGCATGCGATAGCAGCGCAAGTCTGCAACTTCGATGACGCCAGTCTGCGCAATGTAATTGATGCAACCGGCAGCCTGTTCCACGGTTGCAGCATGAAAAGAACACGCTTCGACAACGCGATGCTCAGCGGGCTGCTCATTTACCAGTGCGACGCGAGTGATGCTGTATTTGACGGCGCCGAATTACAGGGTTCAACCATCAATGAATGCTTCCTTCCTTCCGCTTCCTTCCGGCTTGCCAAGCTAAACCAAGTCACCATCACGAAGGCACATCTGGCGAATTGCTCGTTTTTCCAGTCAAAGGGAGAGTGTTTATCGATCGTGCGTTCCACCTCCATCGATGGTCTTGTCTTGGAAGGCGCTCATCTTCCTTATCTGAGACTCTCAAAGGTGAGCGGGCGGATTCGGGCAAGAGCGCTGAGCGCTCCATTTGCTGATCTTCACCTGTCAAATCTTGCCAGGGCTGAGCTGGAGCAGGCAGACTTGACCGAGGCGCGGCTTCTGTCCGTAAGCCTTTCCGACGCGAACCTCGCCGGTGCTGTGTTGAATGGTGCATCTATTCATTCCTGTCAGCTGGACGGAGCGGACCTATCTCGGGCATCAGGCGAAAGCATTTCCATAACAGAGAGCACAATGCGCGCCGCCAAATTCACCGGTTTTCGCGGCCGCTGCGCCTTTGTGCGCGACTGCGATCTCGAACATGCGGACTTATCCCAAGCTTACCTCTACAGGTCGATGATCACCGGTGATCCGCCGCAATCAATGGCATTGAATCGCGCAAATCTCGAGGGATCAAATCTCGTTCAGGCATATCTCGCCGCGGATATGACGGACAGCAACCTGGAGGCAACGCGGGCCGCATACGTTCGCATGAACCAATCGTCCCTGCGCGATGCGAACCTGAGTGGGATATCGCCGTTCCAGGCCAGCTTCGTAAAGGTCGACTTTTCGGGCGCTAAGATAACCACTTTCGAGCCACCGTTTTTTGTCGACCGTTGTCGGGGACTGCCCGCAGCTCTGGAGGGGGATCAGCCGCGCGAGCCATCAACCTATCTGGCTGAATTCTCATCGTTGATCAAACGTGGGCGAGAAGGCTCAACCTGACTGCTTCGAAAACTGCAAAATAGAAGTGGCTACAGTGCCCGTGAGCTTAGAACAGGTTCGTGCGGTGGTCGACGTGAAAGGTCTTTGGAGCTCGTCGGCACGCGCGGCCCCGCGAGAGGCCGGGCGGCGCACCTTCGGCGATCCGAGCGCTCCACTCTTGTTGGCGTTCAAATAAACTGGAGTAAGAAAATGCACCTGGCTGGTCTATCCGCAGGCAAGGCGTTTATCCGGGAGGTCGCAAGAACAGGTCAGACTATTGGGACGGTGCACACACTTGGCGCCCTGCATCTTGGGCATGCAGAACTGATCAGAAGAGCGGCATTGGAGAATGATGTCGCGATTGTCACAGTGTACCCGAACAAGATCCAGCTTATACCAGGTGGGGGTTACGATTTCAATTTGGACGATGATATTGGACTTGCCCTACGTTCAGGAGCAACTGCCGTGATTTCCTCGAACGATAACGAAATGTTCCCGACTGGCTATCGAACGTTTATATCGCAAGGTGACTGTCATTTGCGTCTAGGGGGGCCCGAGGCGTATTTGAAGGAAGCCGTTACTGGGGCAATCCGCTGGATCTGCTATGCGCGGCCAACTCGCAGCTACTTCGGCCTGAAAGATATCGGTCAGGCAATCATGGTGAAGCGCGCTGCGGCAGACCTCCTTCTCGATTGCGAGATAAGGTTTGTGCCCACCGTTAGATACAAGAACGGAGTTCCCGTTTCGTCGCGCTTGAGGCGATTTAGCCGCTCGGAGCTTGATGAGCTGTCGTGTCTCTCCAAGTCACTCAACCATTTAAGAGAGGAGATCGCCCGAGGAGCATCTAGCGTCAAGGATCTGGTAGCGTCGGCGAAATCTCGGGTCAAGTTCCGACGGTTTAAACTCGATTTTGTTCGAATTGTCGGCGCTGATAACTTCGAAGATTTAGAGCAGGTCAAGCTCCCTCTCATAATTTTTGGAGGGGCAGTGGCTCGTGGCGTCAGGATTTTCGATAATATCTACGTTCCAGATCAGGATACACTCCAAAACGGTGCTCCGGATCTTTGGATCGATCTGCCTGAGCGGTCCTAGCCAGACCGCTGTTGATAGCATGATCTTCATAAAACGAGTGCGCTATTTAACCAGTGCTGGCAGCTCTCAATGATCCATTGAGTAGAGAGTCCGAAAGTCAATGCAATTTCTACTGCCCCACATGGTAGGGCCAGGCCAGCTGACTGTGAGGTAATCTGGTCGAGAAGCCCGTCGCAGCCAAGCGCCGCGGCAGCTCGAAGCTGAGGCGCCCCTAGGCCGTAAGCTCTCGAGAGCAGAATCTGCAGAGATGATCAATGACCAGGCGATTGGAAGATTATAGGGCCGACGATACGTGTGTTATCCCGCTCAGCAATCTGGATGTAAGTGAGAGCAAGCGCTTTCAGGACGACAGCATATGGGCTTGCTTCGAGCGGTTGCGAAAGGAAGATCCCGTTCACTACTGTCAAAACAGCACTCATGGTCCATATTGGTCCGTAACGAAATATCGGGATATCGTAGCGGTAGATACAAACCACCACGCGTTCTCGTCAGAGCAAGGTGTCACTATTTTCGACGTGCCTGGTGAGCACTGGACCCAGAGTTTCATCAAAATGGGACCTCCCAAGCACGCCGAGCAGCGCAATACCGTGAGCCCGATCGTCGGACCGGAAAGCCTGACGAAACTCGAAACCCTGATCCGCTCTCGTGTTAGGTCAATTCTCGATGGGCTGCCTCGTAATGAAGATTTTAATTGGGTGAACAAGGTTTCCATAGAGTTGACGACGCAAACGCTCGCCACCCTGTTCGACTTCCCATTCGAGGATCGGCGACTCCTGACCTATTGGTCAGACGTAGCTGTTACCGCTCCTAAAGCAGGCCACGCGATCGACAGCTGGGACAAGCGAAGCACCATCTTGTCCGAGTGCCTGGACTATTTCACGGGGCTTTGGAACGAGCGCATCAATGCCGAGCCGCGCCTCGACCTGATCTCCTTGATGGCGCATTCGCCCGCCACACGCCATATGGAGCCAAGTGAGTTTCTCGGCAACCTAATTTTGCTAATCGTTGGAGGCAACGATACCACACGCAACTCGATTACCGGCGGCCTCCTGTTCGTAAACCAGTACCCCTCCGAATTGCGAAAGCTGACTGACAATCCCAAGCTGGTCTCGAGCGCTGTGTCCGAGATCATTCGATACCAGACGCCGATCGCACATATGCGCCGCACTGCCGCGATCGACAGTGTCGTAGGGGGGAAGCAGATCAGGAAAGGCGACAAGGTCGTTATGTGGTACATCTCCGGCAATAGAGACGAAGAGATCATTGAGAACGCCAACAGTTTCGTGATCGACCGCAAGAATGTGAGGCAGCACCTCTCGTTCGGATTCGGAATCCATCGCTGCCTTGGTCGACACCTTGCGGAACTGCAGTTGAGAGTCCTCTGGGAAGAGATTTTGCAGGCGGGATTCGAGATCCAGGTTGTCGGCGAACCAGAGCGAATTGCATCTAACTTCGTGCACGGCTATTCCGTTCTGCCCGTGCGGATTGAAGCCTAAACCCTGATTGTGCCAGTCTCGGCGCCGGCGCGCGGCGGGTGGATTGAACTATCTCGGCTTCTGCAAGCTGCGCAGATGGCTCGATCGACGCCAAACAATTGCTGCATGTCGGCGGCTACTCATCAACCAGGCAGACGTTTGAAGTGCCTGTGACAAGCGATACGTCAGGCGAGCGTCTCGACCTGCAAACGCCTGAGATGCCGAAAAGGGCTCCGATGCCGCATCACCGCATGTTGGGACGCGTGTTGCGAGCGCTCTCTGCCGATCAACATATGCTGGCCATTTCTGCTTGGCCAAAAAATCGCCGTTAAGGAGGCGGGCGCTCGCCTGGCTGCTCTCTAGCGTTTGGGATGACTTGGCCCAGTTCGCGTGCACAGAGCCACGGCATTGGGCCGGACTATCTCGCGGCAGGCACGTCGGGCCCCGGTCTCGTCTTAGCGGACACCGGGGCAGTGATGCGGTCAGCAACACAGGAGCTGCGATGGAGATGGAACACAAGGCCACATCTTCTTTCTTGCGCATGCGGATGAATGCTCTTGGTCAGCTAGTCGTCAGCGAGGCGGTCTATCCAGACGGGCTGCACTTTCGATTATTTGGAGATGATGTATGGCAGGCGTTGGCCGAGCTGATCGATCACGGGTTGAGCCCGCCGAGGTCGACAGGACTGGGGAATTGGGCCGTTCGAGCCCGGAACCTGGTCTCTTCCCTCGGGAACGTGGTCAATCCTTCGATGCTGTCCTGGAGCGGATGCGCTCTGCGGCGCTTGCGAGCCCGCCACCCACTTCGGATGTAGCGGCCCCAACGCGGCACGACTTCGAGGCAGCAGAGCGAAAATTGAGCAGCCTGGTTGGGGAGCTTGAAGCTTGCCGTCGAGCGGCCACGCACGCCCGAAACTTGCCCGAGAGGCAAGATCTGATGGATCAAGTCATCAAAGCAGGCTCAACACTTCTGGAATACTACGCGAATCTGCCCCCTGATCTGGCGCGCGGCATTCTGCCAGACGATCAGGCTCGCCGGCTCCGCGATGACACTGTCATGGAAGCTGACGAATGTAATAAAGTGGCGACCTGGATTATCTACGAGCTGGAGGAGAGCAGAAAGAAAGCACAAGGCGTGCTTGACGGGCTCAAAGACGTCGCTTCGCCCGACCAGCTAAGCCGCCTGTTTGCAAGCGTTGCGAACCACTATGTAGCGTGCATGGAGTGGTGGGGAAAGAAGGCGTTGCGCTTCGAGCGGACGCAGTCCGTCTGTGCCGCTACCGCCCACTTGCCAAGCAGCACGCCCGACATGCGCAACGCCGAAGATGCCGCACTGAGGCATCATACGGGCTGGGCGCTCTACACGAAGTGCATGTATCTGCAATCGCGGATCGCTCTCACGAAAGTCTTAGTCAACTCGCAAGCGAGGACGTTCGAACCAGCCGTACGCGACGCGCTCATAGACGAAAGCGGGCGTCTGCGGCTGCTTCGGACCTTCATCCAAGATGTTGTCCCTGCATTCCTTTCGACGTCCGGAGCCGTTCTGAACGGCGATGGAGCGGCGCTCGACGCGGAGCACCGCGCCGTTCTGGAAGGAGTGATGGAACGGCTTTCGGAGTTTGCATCGCAACTGAGCGGCATGCTTGACAGTCTGAGCGAAGCTGGAACGGCAGCTGACCTTCCGTTGCAGTTGCTGGACGAGATCGTGGAAGGTGCGTGGGTGACGGCGAACGAAGTCATGCGGCTGCTGGCATTGCAGCCAAAGATGGAAGCCGCGATTGAACCGCCGGCTTGGGCTGCGATGCCAGAGAATACTGTCCCGGCCGGCGAAGGCACTCCGGCGCGCAGAAAGGGCAAAGCAAGGCGCGCAGCAGCCGCAGGGGAGGGGAGTTCGACGGCCAGGCCACCCGCGCCGCAACTCGCTAGGCCCGATGCCGCCGGGCCCCCAAGGGGCAAGATCATCGTGCTCTCGGATCTCGGCACAAAGAAACTCGCCACGGCCGACGAGGCACGCGCGTCATCCTCTGCAGCCGATCACGTCCAGATGTGGCAGGCGCCGCCCTCCAGGAAAGCACTGCCGGGATTACTTGCGCGATTGGACGAGCTGCTGCAGTTCGATCTGCCTGCTCAGCAAAGCGCCGCCTCGCAAGCCCGGCAAATGAAGCCCGAGGACGCCGAACACGTCTTGGATGTCGTCATCAAACGCTTGCAGACGCAGTCCTCCGAGATTGAGGCCTGTGTAGCCGCGCTGGAGGAGCCTGGCCGACGGGGTCTGCTCACGGCTGCGCAACTGCCCGAAGTGCACGAAAAAATAATCCGGCTCAAAAGGATGTTGTCCGAGGTTCAGGGACAGGCAAACTCATTGAACGCCCGAAAGGCAGCAATCGCGAGCGATTGCATGAAGACCTATGCGTTTCCATCGCAAAAATACCTAGAACAGTTGCGGGAAGCGGGGGATCTGGCGTCAGTGGATCCACCGCGCGCCTTGAAGGGAGAGCCAGGGACGCTGTTCGAAATTAAGCTGCAGCCCAAGGCGCTGCGAAATGGTGCGATGCCAAGGCCGATGTGGGTGCACATCCATACCAAGCACCCGGTACATGCCTGGCAACTGGCAACGCTCGGCAATCGCGAATTCGCCGCTTGCCATGTGAAGTCCGACGAACAGCGCGGCTACAATCAACACTGGCAGAGCGCTCGAGCCGCCGAGGGACACGACAACGTCGTGATCCACCGGGGCAAGCTCACTCCTGCGTTCTGTAAGTCCTTGTTGAGCACCGCCGCTGGCCAGCCGTGGCAGCCCCTTCCGGATCCTGAGCACGCTTCAGCGCAGATGGCTCGCCTGGCAATCCAATGAGCTGGTCGTCTTGCGGTGGTGAGCCGTTCGATGGCAGCGTTCGTGTCTCCAGATCGGATCGGCGGACTGCCTGAGCACCGCCGCATCGGCGGAAGAGCAGGCTCCGTCGCCCGATCAGCTTTGGGGACTTGAGTGATGGCACGAGCTCACGACCGCAATCCGTATGCGGATCTGACCTATCTCTTACGGCTCGATGCCGTGCGCCCTAAGCACCCGGTGCATCACCTCGCTTTTGATCTCGCGGGCGATCTCGTTGACGATTTGAGGTCCGATTATCCGCTCGGCGTCGGCATCGCCCGCAAGACCCGCTTCGGCGAGCCGTTGGTTCAGCCGAATTTGAAACTCCTCGCCCATCGCATCGATGAGCCGATCGTCCATTGCTGCGTGCTCTTCGGGGGCAATGCGCCTCAGCACCGTTTCCCAAGGTTGCCAGCGCGTCGCTAGATAGTCCGCAAAACCTATCGTTTCCTGCTGCCGCACCGTTACCATCGCCCTCTCAACGTCGTCGCGGGTGACGCCAGAGACGGTCAAAAAGCGCATGTCGGGGGCGACGTGTAGCAGCTGCAGTGGATCGCGCGATTGCGTCTGGTAGGCGAGATAGACTTCGGTCTCGTCGACCGGCCTGGAGTGACGAAGGACATTGACCGTCTGGCGCGCTATTCCGTCCGGCGCCTCCAAGCGGAACATGACGCGGCATGCTGGAGCAACTCGGCGAGCCGATCGTCGTACAGGCCGTCCTCGATGTCTGCGTTCAGACGTTGCGGTCTGCATCCCGTTCCAGGCCAAAGTGATCCGATCCTGACAGCTCGCGCATGCATCGGAGGCCAACTGGAAAAACAACTCGCGCAGTCGAGGCCTCGCCGATGCCTGCCGCAGATCCTCGACCAGGGCCTGCCGGAATTCGCTATTGCCGTAGTTCACGGTGCGGGCAAGCCGGTCGAGGAAACGAACGTAGTCCTGCACACCAGGCTCGTCGGCGAAGCTTTGCCATGTTGCGATCATGGCTAGATCCTGCCCAAACCAGTCTGCGACAACCTCGTGCAGCGGCCGGGGCGTAGGTTCCATTGCGTCTTCGCTCAACGAGAAAAGGATTCGCGGGCCGGCATAGTCCGCAGCACTCCTTGCTCTCAATAGATTGCTCTGAACCAGCTATCGCAGCGGATTGTCCGTCAAATCGATGGCCGCATCGCTAGCTAGCTGCAGCAGGCTCGCCGGTACGTCCGTCAGCCGATTATTGCTAACATCAAGTACTTCGAGGGGAGCGGGGAGTTCCGGCAGCCGGACCAGTTGATTGCGGCTGGCCGCTAACAATTCGATCGCCGACGGGAGCGGCTCAGGCAGTTCGGTCAGCTGATTGTAGTCGAGAACCAGGCTTTCAATGCTGGCTGTAAGATCGGGCAGGCTGGTAAGCTGGTTGCTTGGCGCGACAAGATCCCGGAGCGTTGCCGGAAGCGCCGGCAGACTGGCTAGTTGATTGCCACCGGCGTCCAGGTTCTGAAGCCCGGCTGGAAGGTCAGGCAAGCTGGTCAGCTGCTTACTTGCAGCATGGAGCTCCTCAAGCGTTGCTGGAAGAGCGGGCAGACTGGTCAATTGATTATTATCGACGACCAGGCTCCGCAGCCCCACTGGAAGGTCAGGCAAGCTGGTCAAGTGGTTGCTTGCAGCGTAGAACTCCTCAAGCGTTGTTGGAAGAGCCGGGCAGACTGGTCAATTGATTATTCTCGGCGATCAAGCTCCGCAGCCCGGCTGGAAGCGCAGGCAAGCTGGTCAGGTGGTTGCTGTAAGCGCTGAGTTCCCGAAGGGTTGCCGGAAGGGCGGGCAGACTAGTCAGTGAATTTTCGCCGACGATCAGGGACCGGAGCCGGGATGGCAGGTCGGCCGGCAGGCTGGTCAGCAGATTGCGCGCTGCATTGAGCACGCGGAGCCCGTCAGGAAGTACGGGCAAACTCGCCAATTGATTGTCTCTCGCGTCAAAGACCTGAAGCTCGGGCGGGAGGGCGGCGGGCAATGCGGTCAGGGAGAGGGGGAGAGATTTAGCGCCGCACTACCATTTTCCGGCAAAACTCTCGTTTGAGTAATGGCGGTTTGGCGGTTCTCGTCTTCGTCCTGCCCCTCATCAGCCGTCCGCGCGTCCACAATGTGGTCCTGCGGCCCTGCCGCAGTGGGAGCGGACGGCCGCGCGTCCGTCAAAGCCTCGTCCCAATGCGCCGCAACGGGAGTGCCGGGTTCTGAGGCCTCGGATTGGGACGCTTCGGAGCCGGAAACTGAGAAAAAGCCGTCACCGTCAAGCTGCGTCCGATCTGTATTCATTGTTGTCGCATCCCATGGCAAAACGAAACAAATGCGCTGGAGCGCCGCTGCCGCAGAGCCCGTCTCTCATCGTGGCGACCATCCATCGAGAAGGCGAAGCGGCCGATCATGGAGCGCGGCCCAACTTGGAAGGGCCGAACACGCTGGCTGATCCGGCGCACCAAATATCGCGAGATGCCCGCACCAATCTGATTGTCGAAAGACTCGCTATCTTGAGGGGGGGCGGGCTGCTCCTCTTCCAGATTGAGCTGATCAGGTCGAGCCTCTTGTCTGGTTCGAGCTGTTGTCAACCTAGGACACTGAGCTGTCGAGAAGCCGACTAGTCTCATCGCTAGAGAAAGTCCGGGCCCTTGCAGCTGTGCTAGACGCCTGCTGTCAACGGCTGAGATGAGTTCAGCCGAGATGCGGTCATTGTCACCCTCGCCTCTTCGCTCCTCGGCTGACTAGTCTTACAGGATCGGGAAAGGGCCTGGGTCGACGCACCGCGGCCGATGGCACGTTCTGGCCCGGAATGTAGTCGCGCTCGGTGCCTAGCATGCCGCCGGGGTCGACTGCGTCGTAGCCTTGCGTGTGGCCTGCAGCGCAGCCGAACAAACGAATGAGTAAGCGGTTGTCGCGGTCCTCTCACTCGGTGATGAACAATCGCGCGACCAATTGTAACGCAAGTGCGTTCGGGCGCATGTGTCGACACGATGTAACCGACTGACGCTGGATCCGGACGATACGAGTCAGATTCAACAACACTCCTTGTCGGGTGCTCCGAGAAATGCATCGACCGAGGCCGTTCGAGCCTTCGACCATAAAACAGATTTTCAGGCTCCGAGCGGGTGGACAGAGCGATACTGTGATTACCCGAACTTATCCATTCGGTCGATAGATCTGATCAAGAAAATCAATTTTACCGCTTGCAGCCTCGTCATATAGACCGTCACGAGGGCTGGGCTAACTTAGGGAAGGTTTCTCAAATGAAAAAGTCTGTTTTGGTGACGGCGAGCGCCCTCGCGCTTGCAACCGCGGCGGTACCTCCTTTTGCTGCGGAAGTTGTCGCGCAACCGCTCACCGCCAGCATGCAGGTAGCCGATACATCATATCCTGAGTGCGCCGATGACCCGTTGAATGGTATCTGCGATCTGTTTTTTTGTTTGACCGATCCCTCGTGCGTCGTGCACTGACGGGAAAACAATCAAGCAGAAAATGAGGATCGGGCCTCGTCGCGGCCGCTGCTCTCTCAGCGGCCGCATCCTTATGCCGTGCGGTTACGCTGGCGGATCGTGCAAGCCGCGTCTTCTTGTTCTCTAAGGATAATCACCGGCTGGCGACGACCGCCAATCGAGCAACTGCCGCATCGGCGAACGTTCGGTAAGGGGGAAAAAGTCGTTTCAGAGCGCGACGCTGCCGTTCCGGCAGGAGCTCCTGCTCGATGTCAAACTGGTCCAATTTTCAGGATAGATTGCCCTTCGTGCTACGCCCCTTAGCGTCTTCCTGCTCGATGTTTCGCATTTCGGACGTTATAGATGTCATCCTACCCTGTTCGGCTACGCCTAGGGCTGCGGTCGTGGCGTTACGGACGTTCGTCTATGGCTGGGCACAAAATTCAGTGGCGCCGTCTCCGGCCTCATCAGCATCGCAAAGAGGCCGGCCGCGCTAGCGAAAAGTATGTACCAAGCGGGCGCGAGTGCGCTCCCGGTAACATAGATCAGCCAAGTGACGGCCAGTTGAGCTGTGCCTCCGAAAATAGCAATCGCAAAAGCGTAGATCGTCGCGAAGGCGCCACCACGAATATTCCTGGGCAAACTTTCGGCCATGCTCACGTACAAGGCGCTATACGGAATCGTTGCGATCAGGGTGAGCGCGCCGAGACCTCCTAGAAGTGCAAGGGCACTGCGGCTCTCCGCAATCCACAAGAATACTGGATAGGTCATCAGCAATGCAGTGGCCTGCGGCCATATCATGATGCGCGGACGGCCTGCGCGGTCCGCGAGCAGGCCGCCCAGCAGCGCTGCGGCAATGCCTGCCATGTTGCTGATGAGCGTGGCGCCGAAGGCGAGAGGTGCCGAAACGTGGAGGGTGGTCAACGCGTAGGTGGTCATATATCCGGTAACATAAGTAGTGATCGTGCAGCTGGCCAGGATGACAAATCCCAAGCTCATGATGCGGCGAGCGGCAGGCGGTCGCCTTACAGGCTGGGCGACCAGAAGCGGGGCCTCCGGGCGGTGCAACGTCTCGAGTAGGACGCTCCGCAACCAGAGTCCGAACGGCAACGTAGCGGCGCCGAGCAATAGCGCGATCCGCCATCCGTACGCATTGAGCGCCTCACTTGTCATGGTGAGCGAGAGAATTTCTCCAACCAACGCTCCAGCCGTCGCAGCAACCTGTTGGCTCGCGGGCTGAAAGGAGACCGCCAGACCGCGGGCTTCCACCGGGGCCGCTTCCATCAATTAGGCTGTCGTTGAACCGACTTCACCTCCGAGAGCAAAGCCCTGCAGCAAGCGTGCGAAGATGGGTAGCAACGGAGCGGCAAGTCCTATTGTCTCGTACGATGGCCTGATAGCCAATAACAGGACCGCGGCGCTCATCATGGCAAAGCTGACGGTCATCGCGGGCCGGCGGCCAGCCCGATCCGAATACGAGCCGAGCACGATGGCCCCGATCGGGCTGGTCACAAAGCCCAAGCCGAAGGTTCCGAGTGACAGCATGAGGCTGGCGAATTGGTTGGTTGCCGGGAAGAACGCCTGACCGATCTGTATTGCAAAAAAGCTATAGGTGCCGAAGTCGTAGAATTCGAGAATATTGCCCACGGTTGCGCCCAACACCGCGCGGCCCGTCAAGCGTTCCTCCCGGACCGCGGACCGGCTCCAGCCTCTCTCGAGTAAATTGCCTCGCCATCTTCGCCCCAATGTGGAGCGCGATCCCGGCTCCAACATTCCGACCAGACAGGTCGCGCAAAGTTGCTTTCCACTTGCCCGAACGCGTCCCTCACGGCCATTGCGCCTCCCGAAATGTAGGCTGGAGCGCGTCACGACGAACCTCACGGTGGCGTCTGCAATAAAAATGCCTGCCTTCCGCGGCCCATTTAACCCTTGATCTGATCGCTGGCCTTGCCGGCGAGACAAACATGAGAACCTGTTGCAGTTATCGGTCGCCGCAGACATTGCGCTGCTGCGGCGAGTTTGTGACAAAATTGGCTGGCGCCGAACACGATCGACGACAACTCAAGCCATCTCAGCGTCGCCTGGTTGCGTCGGCTCCTTACGGATCCAGTGGGCTACGTCTTCATCGCCCAGACGCTTGCCGCCAATCAGCGCGCCTGCGGCGGTCTCGCGCGCGAGCAAGATCACGATTCATCGGTGCTCCACCCTTCCGTCGCGGCCGGCTCGCCAGCGAGCGGGCGAACCGCCCGCTCACGGGCCGCTCGCGTCTGGCGACCATCAAGACCCAGGTCGTCCGTCATAGGGTGCGTTCGGCGCCGCTCGCCGTGCATCTTGGCTGTTCCTGCGCGAGCGCGTCACCCGGGACGGGCAGAAGGCCCGGCTATTCGGCCCCGACACCGAGGATGCCGACCTCAAGTCGTTAGGTGAGCGCGAATGTCAGGGCCCTACATCTTGGTGAACCACTTGCGGAGCCGTTAAGTCAAACCAGTGACGCTACACGGGCGAGCAAGAAGACGGCCCTACGTTTCTATGCCAACGGCAGCTTAAAGGGAGCGGACATTTCAGCGGCGACTTAGGCACGTGCACGAACTACGACGATTTTCCTTTAAGGACGCGGGTGAGTTCTCATGCTAACGCGCCGACACGAGCCCAACTGCCTGACGGAGAGCGTCAATAACGGCCGGGACAAAGTTTGCCATTCGCGTTGCCTCAGAGGATGTAACGTTCCGCTTGGTCGATGTAGCTCCGGCTATCAGCCGAGGCCACATCATGCGTCAGGATCGGAGGCACGGGGGACGTTGCGGAGTGCCCATTAGACGTCGCGGCAAACGCAGTCCCGCGGCACCGCCGCACCTTTGATCGATGCGCGGGATGATCGTCTCGGCTGCTTTGCGTCTGAGCAATTTCGTTCTTCATCTAACGATGGTGAAGAGTTCGCTCCGCGCTTGCCGGACTCTTCCGTAAGCACACTCTCGTGTCTTCTCTCGGCGGCGCGGCTATCACCGTCATTCTGGTTAGCGGCTCGAGCGTCGGCTCGGAAGTGTAAGCCGGAACGACTGGTGGCCGGCAGAGATCGAAAGACACATGGCCGGTCCAAAACTGGGGCTGGCTGCGGTCCGCATCGCTTGGACCTCCGAACCAGCCTTAGCGCCAGGTGAACGCGGGGCACGGCGCAGACCTGCGCGCCGACTGCGAGGTCAGGTGGAATGAAACTTGGCTCGGAGATGAGCGCATCAGACGTGGAAGATGCGGCCGCGGGTTTGTCTTCTTCGATCTCTGTCAGCTTCTCGAAAGCCGGCCTCTTTATTACTCGAACTTGGTCTCGATGACGAAGCCGCCCATGTCTGAGTTCGCGACGAACGTCAGCTCATTCCCTGGGGGATCTTCAAGAGGCCTTTGTTCTCATAACAGTAAGGAGAGCTTCATGGATCCGAACTCGATAAATAATGCCCGTTCACCAGAATCACCGACGGCGCACGTCTGGACACAGGAAGATCATGATTTGTTCAGTCAGATCATGAATGAAGCTGGACCATCATCATCTGCCGCACGTGAGGAAGCGGTAGATGTCTCGTTCGCCGCTCCCCAGAGATTTTCACACGGCTCGCAAATCGCCCCTGATTCGATGGTCGACAGGTTGTTTCACCGGGGTCTGTTGCCGGACTCTGACCAGCCGACGATGACCTATGAAATCAGAGGTCACCGCTACACGGCCGGTTTGGATGAGTCCAACCGTGTTCTTCTTGTTCATAACCCAGCGGACGACCAGGTCGTTAGGGCCGGCCAGGCGGGCGTACCGGACTTCGGAGCCTTCTTCATGGAAAACCGGCGCTACGGAACGCCGCTACCACAGCAATGGGCCTCAACTGCCCTCATGGACAAGCTGCGCGAAGAAGGTTTCATGCCGACCGCTAATCACCCTACAAGAATTCTGCTTGACGGACGGGCCTACGAAGCCGAGCTAGCCGACGGAGGGTTCGTTAAGCTTACCCGGGTATGAGACGCAACCCGACGGTGAACCGATCGCGCCGGACTGGAGCCCTGCGATCGCTTCGGTTGCCCTTATCTGGATAGACAATTCACTGCTTAGCGGTGGATTGTTCGCGCCGCCAGTGGGTACGCATCATCGGACCCACTGGTAGGCCACGAGATGCGCCGTCATCCTGACATTCGTCTGCCCGGTGCTGACCTATCATCTGGCCTGTGTTTCCTCCATTGCCTCACCCGAGGATGTTACTTTCGCTTGACCGATGTACCTCCGGCTGTCCGCCAGTCCGACGTTGCGCCATCGCGCGCAGGATCGGAAGGACTGAGGGGACGTCGCCGAGTGCCCATTGCACGCCGACGCGCCCCATTCCCGGGATCACTGGCCGGTGCCGCGCCTTTAAGCCGTGCGCCGGATCATCAACTGGCTTTGCATCTGGGCGATCTTAACAAGCACTGCACGAGGGTGCGCTGCGGGCCGAACTATTCGGGGCGTTGCTCCGCGAGGTGACCGACATTGCCAGTGCGGTCGTACGGGGTTGGCCCGCCAGCCCAGCGCTCGATGTCGGCTGAGTTCGCGCAATTGGGCAGCGAAACCGGTGACCGTCAGGAGCTCAATCGGAAACCAGCGAAGGCCTGCCGGTGCGAGCCTAGATAGTCTTGGCGGATGCGGAGGTATTCTCGAGGAGTGGCAGCAAAGGTCTCTCCCGCAACGACCCTCGCATGTGGGCCAGTTGCTTTGCGCAGCAGTGAAATCGTGTGAGCGTATTTATCGATGAGAATCCTTGTCAAATGGCACTACCAGATCTGGGCGTTTTGCAAGCAGTAACTCCGCCGTAGGATCAGATCAAGGTCGCATGCACATAGGCGTGTGCGAGCAGCTTCGAAAAGCGGAAAAGAACGCTATGGCGAATATCAATCTCAGCTTCCGATCTATTGCAGGTGCACGCGTCGGACAGCGAGCCATCACCGCCCAAAACGTCATTGAATGGAGAGCGCGGGCCTCGAGACAGCGAGGTTTCCAAATGATACGTGGAATGAAGCCGATGGTGCGGATGGTCGCAGCACTAAGGCGGGCGCTAGCCCTGTCGGATCTCGACCGGTGCTGCGCAGTTTGGTGGATCTATCGCCTCCATTTCGGTTTCACCGGCGAAGTGATGTTGGGGCTCGCCGCGGTCACGGTTGCCCAGGAGAGATCCCGCTGCGGAATCTAGGAACATAGGGCTCGAGCACCTTCCGTACTGGCTCGGCGGCCGAACGTTCCGCAGGTTACGCGTTTGGCTCCCGAGCAAAAGAGTGGCCCCGCGCCAATCGCCTCAAGTCTCCCGCCAGCCAACATGGCCGCAGTCACATCTAGCGCCGACGACCTGGGCCGATGGGTTGGCACCAACGACGGCGGTAAATACGATTAGCAGATCGCGAAGCTCGAACTTGTGCTCGCACTTCACATCATCAGCAAGCTGAAATTTAGGGGCTGATGATGCTGCTCATGGAGGTCCCAGCAGCCCCGGACGATAGCGCATAGCGGCGAGTGCCGACGTCAGGACGCTTCGGAATGCTTTTAAAATTCTGGCGATCGAGAGCAAAGACTCTCGGCGCATTCCAACTGGTGATCTTCTGCGGCTAGATGAAAGAAGTACCCCGCCTGAGTTCGCGTGACGATGGAAGGGGTGGGTCGACAGCTCGTCAAGCAGTACTGCCCGAGTGCGTTGCGCTGGATTGATCCTCGCCCAGAACCTCTCCATGCGCGAAAGTTAAATCGAGGCGCAAAGATCGAGCCGCTAGCGCCCCTCATCAAGAGCGTTTGTGAACAGCACATCTGCGGCTCTGGCATCAAGCGGCACAATCAGCGTATCCCAAGGATAATATCAGGATGTGCCGGGCCCATCTCAGCAGTGATTGGCAATTGATCGAGCGTCATCAATTCTAAAGTAAGTGCGAGATCGGGCACATCCGCGGAGATCTTGCCTAGAGTAGACGAGGCAGCCGGAAAAAGCTGGTGTCCGTCGATAACCTCAACGAGTTGCCGAAACTCTCCCGGGTAAATTCGCCGACGAAGTCGAAGTGGTCAGAACGCAAACTCAATCCACTGCCGCCTAGCCCGTTGGGGCATCAACATTCGCCGATGGTTCTTTATTCCACGATAAGTCACACTTTGGATCGAAGAACAAGTAATCGCAAGTCAGTTCTTCACCAGGTTGTACGTCACGCGCCGTTCGAATTCGGCAATGATTGTCTTGATATGTGTTTGGCTGATTGCTGTGGTTCATGAAGCGCGCGTTGTCAGCATTATACTCTATAACGCCATCGCTAGCCCTGTAGTCTCTTGGATAGGCATGCTTGTCTAGTAGAGCTTGAAATGTTGGAGCTAGAGCTTCGTATTGCTCAGGCGTCACCGCGATGTCAACGATAGGATTATGAATCCAAATCAATGAATCTTTAGCTAAAAGAGTAGCTGAGAAAAGCCCAATGCCGCCAAACTGGTCTGGTTTCAAAATAGTGTCAACGATCAACATTGAAGAAATCTCCCAGTCACTTTCACCGCAGGCTAAGTGACCTGAGCCCCGAAATCTCCTGCATAAATCGGTAGGTCGTCTGATCGCGCCTCCATCACATTTCGATTTCTCTGCATTTGTTGCCGGCTGCTGCGGATTGCCTTCCGTCGTACCAGCATGCTGGTGGTGCTGGAAATGGCCTGCGAGTACTGGAAGACCGAGATCCGCGTCAAGGGCGATGAGTTCATGTCGGGCGATCGCGACCTTTAAGCCTATCAGCGCGGCGACACGCGAGGCATTTTCGCGGACCTGCAAGCCGCCGAGAACGCTCGGCAATCATGTTGTCTCGGCGCTTGGCTTGGCGGCTCGTTCGCAATTTGAGTGGTCCTCAAACACTAGGCCGTGTGCTAATTAAACGACTGGCCGCCTGGTGTCCGCTCCCCGCCAATAGCGGCGGAAACCGTTGCCCGCATCGGCTGCGGTACCCCATACATGCAAGAGCGCCAGAGCCACTCGACAGGACCTAACCGATAGCGGCGCAGCCACCACGCACTGAACACCACCTGCGCGACATACACGAAAATGCCGATCGCCAGTGTCGTGGCCACGCCGAGGCGGCCAAATTGGCCTAGACCATAGCCGTAGAAGATCCAGCCGCAGATCACAGATTGCGCCAGATAGTTGGTGAACGCCATGCGGCCAAGCGGCGCGGCCCAGCCCAGCATCCTCTGCCCGCCCGCGAGGTTCACAGCCGCGATGACTGCGGCCGCATAACCGAGAGCCAACACGACCGCGCCCAGCTGTTCTACCGAAAAATGCGCGCGCCCGGGCGACGGCCAATCGAAGAGCTCTTGTCCTGCTGCAGCTAGACTCAATCCGCCGCCGAGAATAATGCCAAAGGTTGCGACGACGAACAGCAGGCGTCGGTTCGCCGGAGCTCGACGCAAAACCTCGCTGCGCCACGCGAAGGCGCCAACGAGGAACAGCGCGACAGTGCGCGGAAAGACCATGACGTGCGCCGGAAAAATCGCTGGCACCTCGCGGATCCGGAACGCGAGCACATCGAAAAATCCGCCCGTGCCGTAGGCACGCGTCGCGTCCGCGGCAAGAGCGGCCATCCCGGCTGCACTCGGCAGCGGCACGATAGGCGGGATGGTCACGTAAAGCCACAGGAGCAGCAGGGCTGCACCCGCCATGAGCCACCGCGCGCCGCCGAGGAAGGGCAGCACCACGAAGCCCGCCAGCGCATATTCGACCACAATGTCGCCGTTCCAGATGAAATAGAGATGCACTAGGCCAATCACCAGCAACACCACCAGCCTGCGCACGAGCAAGATCATGCGCCGTGCATTGCCGGCAAGCCGCTCGAATTGGATGGCGAGGCCGACGCCGAACAGGAGCGAGAAGAGCGCAAGCGCCTTCCATTCGACGGCGACCGTCAGCACAGCCGCCACCACCCGGTCGAGCGGCCCCGCCGGCTCCGCGTTCGGCAAGAACGGCGCGTAGAACGAGACCCGAAATATGGTCACGATGTTCATGGCGAGCACGCCGAACAGGGCCAAGCCCCGCAGCACGTCAATCGCGTCGAGCCGCTCCGACCGGCTCATGGGCTTTGGAGGCGAGTTACTCGCCGGCGGGGAGCGCGAGCCGATGCTTCCGCCGGTCATTGCAGGACTCCCACAGTTTCGATGCAGAGATTTAGAATGCCGCTTCGTGCCGCATCAAACTACCTGAATTGGGGGGCTTAATCGAACCGTGACAACTTGATTCACTGCCAATAAACATGAACTTGGATTGGCGAAATTTCTCCAATGGCCCAACCTGAGCTCCCGGTATTGCCGCGAGTGTTATTTCGGTACCGTTCGATAACAGTCGAGACGATAAAACGCGAAATCTCTGCTAGTACGGAGCGGTATCCTGTCTCTATCGAGCCCGGAATCTGGTCGAGCGCTTCTTCAACAAGCTCGAGCATTGTCGGCGCGTGGCAACGCGCTACGACAAACTCGCCGCCAACTAACTTGCGTTCGTCCAACTTGCATCAATCACGCTGTGGCTGCGCGTTAATAAGTCCACGTCCCAATCTGGCCGATTTGTTCAGCCGGATAGAGATCGCTGCGGCTTGCTCAGCTTCATTCTGCGCTCAAGCTCCTTGAGGCGCTAGGTCATCTCAGGTGGTCGTTTTCGACGGGCAGATTAGTGCCGAAGGCACGCGGCGCTGAACCGAATCCATGTCCCGAACGACGCAGCTCTCATAAAACGTCCGAGTCCGGAGTAGCGACAGATACTGCACGATCTATTCACGGCTCTTATAGGTTTCAGCGACTATCTCCGCCAAAACTTGCTGACCGGCTTTCCGCGGGGACGTTGAAGGCAGAATATACCAGTATAGGGGCGCTGGCGGCAGAGTCGGGGTCGCACCGTGTAAGCTGCGGAACTCGTCGGCTGGGCTAAGCGATGAAGATCGCACCGTATCCCGAGCACTGCTGACCTCTAACATACGGTACTGATTTTGAGGCGCCTCGTTCACGACGGGAGCTTTCTGCGGAATGCCACGACGAGGATGTGCATTCGAGGAATGGACGACCACATTCATCTGTAGCCAGCTAAGCTCAGCCGGCGCGTGTTCAATGGGGGCGCGCGAAGCAGCCTCTTTACTCGGAGGATGCTTATCCTGTCTCGGGGCTGAGGCCCCAATCAATGGCAATGCTGCAAAACGCAACGGCAATAACACCGTAGGTTTCCTTCGCAGCTTTGGCTGCCGGCTCTTCGCAAAGATCAAAGGGCGATGGCTGTGCGGCTCAACGAGGAGCCGCACAGCCATGATGCGCGCAAGCGGGCCGGGTAGCGCTCAGCCGCACCGCCCGGAACCGCGCCCAGCTCGCAAGAGTTGCTGGAGCAAGCTATGGTCCAATAGCAAGTCCAATATCAGAGCTATGCGGACGGGCTCCTAGCCTGGCATTGTCCCTCGGCATCTACCTTCTCGGGTGATGAATGAGCCGAACGTCATTGGGGCCTCCCGGCCCCAGGAGGGCGGTGTAACGCTCGCCGCGAATGTCGTACTCTTTTACTGGCTGCGCCTCGTTCGGCAAGAGGCCCCAGCGGCCGAGCTTCGAGCGCATCGTGTCCGGGGCGGGTTGGGTACCGTGCGAAAAATTCTCGGGAACGGCAAATGATGCAGCATAAATCTCGCGGGGCGCGGGGGCCGTCCTTTCAGCCCTGGAGGACGCCGGAGCGGCATGCTCCATCGACCGTCCAAGCAATGCTGGTGAGGCTCGATTCGCTGGCTGCGTGCTGGGCTGCGGCACGTTTTCCCGTCGAGATCCGAGAGGAATGGCAGCGCCTGGCGGATTGAATGGGGTGCTTCGCCTGATCGCCGCAGCGGGCACGAACAGCGCCGTGTAGCGGTCATTGTGAACGATAAAACTGTTGGGTCGGCTGTCCTGGCTCGGCGGGGCGTTGTTAAGGTCAAGCGCAGCGGACGCGTGCTGGTCGCCCTGCCGGAAATTGAAGGGTCGAACGACGGATTCTAAAGGCGCTTGGTGATGACCCTCGTTTGGCTCGAGAGACGACGATGGGCCGGCGTTTCCCACCATCGCCCACAGCAGATCCTGATCGAAGTCTTCCGCAGAAAGGACGGCCGGACCGCTGGCCTGAAACGGTGCGCCGACGTCTTCCATCAGCTCGCGAACGACTGAACTGCCGGGCTCGCTCACCTGGCCCCCGATGGCATCCCCTTCCGTGTGGCTTGGTGTTCTTTGTCTCTTCGCAGGCCTCAACTCCCCGGCGTAATCCGCACCCATCAGGACCTCGCGACTTGAAACGGGAGCGCTCCATGTCAGCTCGTACGGAGCCTGCTGGTAGCCGCCGCTCCAGTTGAACTGACGAACGGCTTCTCCGGGATGTCCGTGGTGATCGCGCACGCCTTGGTTGAGAGACGATGCTAGGATGGCTTCACTCATCAAGGGATCCTGATCATGACCTTCCGCAGGCGGTTCCTTCGGCCAAATCCAAGCTTCCCGCGGCGCGCTGTGCTGGGCAGCGGTGTCCGCGAAGTATCTGGTGACGGCGTCTTCGGAATGGGGACCGCGGGTGCTCTGGTGCCCAACTTCCAAAGCCTCGATGAGTCTACGATCTTCCTCAGACAGATGAGGATAGTAGCGATCTAACGAAGCAGCAATCTCTGGAACGGCTGGGGCATCAAGCTGCGGCACTTCATCCAAGTACGGCTCAAACTCCGCTTGCTGCTGTTGCGGTTGTGACACTGCGGCGTTGTCACGGTCGAATGGGTTGATGCTGTTAAATCGGTCCATGTCCACCCCCCGGGGTTTTTGTCGGTCGCAATACCGAGCTGATAGTCTCGCTCTCTCGCTTTATCAGGACCAGCTGTCGACAAGCTGACGCGCTTAGAGCATTACCGATTGCGATGTCAGATTAGTCATTTCGCGGCTCTTAACTGGACCGGTGACGGAGCCGAGCAGGCGGCATGGCTTTGTGTGTTCGGGACGAGCTCAATGGCGTTGGCACTCTGAGGCCGCGACGATCTCAGCAACTGATTGGGCCTCTTCAGTCAACCCAACATTTTCGACGCCACCTGGATCAGCTTGCAGCATCAATCTTAGGGTTTGTGGCGACAACGGTTCCCTGGCGCGCGCGCTCGTGTGTCGCACCGCGGCGGACGCTCCCGATCGGATTGTAGTTCTCAACCGGCTGTGGTGCCTCGGCAGGAAAGTAATGGAAAGCCAATAGGTCCTAGATTGGCGATCCTTGTCCGGTAACCAAGGTCACGCGCATATTCGTGCCATTCTCGACGAAGGTGTTCGAATGCATGCTCCGCGGCTGCGCGGCTGGGCGCCATTGAGATCCTGCATGGCCTCTTCTTGCCGCTCCGAACCAGCTCGGGATTTCTTTGAGCACGCTGACGGTCTTGTGTGTTGCCGGCGCTCGTATTTGCCGTGATTGGTCGTTCAGGCCCGAAATCACCGAAGGCGGAAGGTATCAGTGGCGATGTTGCGCGTCGGGCCATAGCCGGGCCGCATGGCCGGCGCGACCATCCGCGGCGGGTTCAGCTCGCCGGCGTCTGCCGAACGCGGCAGTTCCGTCTCAACAGTCCGGCGAGCAGATCACGCGCTCTGTTGCGGAATCTGTACCCTTGCATGATCAACCGCAGACGGCTGAGAAGGGCATAATGTTGATCCTCTCCTTCGGGCCGTATCGCCTCCTTGGATAAGTTCTCGCAGGTTCGCCATCCGCCTTGCCACGCTGCCTCTCTGAGCGCGTCATCACCGAGAGTGCTGCATAGCTCCCGCTTTCTTTGTATTCACCCGGTCCCCGTTCAAGCCCTCTATGTGCTGAGCCCGACAGCAAATTGCAATCGAGTCGATCTGAGATCGCAAAGAGGTGATGTCTGAACCAAGCTCGCGAGCCCTGGCATGTCGATTGCTACGAAGCGCCTGCTACATCACGCCAGTGGACCAGACGCGAAGGACGAGCCAGATCTGCCGTCCAAACCAATTCGTTAGCTTAGAAGCGGCGCTGTTAACTGCCGCTCCGCCAAGGGGGCCAAGTCATGCCGATCGACACATCCAAATTCTTCGCCTCCATTCGCATCAACAAGAAGGAAGCGCAGGAGCGGCAGACCGCGCCGATATGCGAATGGCCTGATTGCCAGAACAAGGCGACCCATCCCGCGCCAAAGGGTCGCGGTAATGCGCGCGAATATTGGCACTTCTGCATCGACCATGTGCGCAAATACAATCAGTCCTACAATTTTTTCTCGGGCATGGACGCTGAAGCGGTCGCGCGCTACCAGAAGGACGAGCTGATCGGCCATCGTCCAACCTGGAAGATGGGCGAGAGCATCAGCGCTCGCAAAATGACCGGCAGCGCGGCCGATTCCGAGGACGCCTGCGATGCTTTTTGCATGCTCGCCGAGCTGAGCGGACGCGCCAGTGCCCGCCCTCGCGCGGAGGCCAAGCCTGAGGAGCGCAAGATTTTCAATGCCAAGCGAAAAGCGCTGCAGGTGATGGGCCTGAATGTCGACGCGACGCTCGAAGATATCAAGGCAAAGTACAAGGCGATGGTCAAACAGCACCATCCCGATGCCAATGGCGGCGACCGCTCTAAGGAGGGCCGCCTGGTCGAGATTATCAAGGCCTACCATTACCTGAAGACCGTGGTGCGCGAGAGCTAGCCCGGACACGATTTGAGCGGCTTCACCCCACCCGCCGCTACGTAGACCTTGATCGTGTGAAGCTGCATCCGAGCTGGCGTGTAATCCGCTTCAGACCTCCACCCCGACGCCCGCAGGCAACATCTCCGCCAAGTCACCTCTTTACCAACTGCCTCCCGGATCAAACCACGACGAGCCTTCCGTGATTTCTTTCCTCATTCGCTCTTTCTCGGCTTGCCGAGGACGGGGCAACTCCTCGTGATGCAATAGGGCAGTTTGGAAAGGCGCGCCACAGCGAAACGCCGAAAGCGCCGGTCGTCTCAAAAACCACGCTAGACTAAACTGCTGCTCCGCTGCTCGATTCAAGGATGTACGGCTCGTCCTGGATTTGGCTCGCGCCGTAGAACCGCACTCACCGGCAGCGCCCATCTGCGTTCCGCGTCAATGCAGGTGAGGCATCCGGCCTTGCTGTTGATCCATATCAATTCGATGTCGTGCCTGAGACGTTGTCGCATGTTTGACGTATGCCACATCCGCTCAGACACCTCAGACGAGGCCGTTTTTCTCTGAGTGCTTCTCTTAGCGGGCCATTTTGTCGATCGGAAAGTGGTGCGAGAATTGCTGTGCCCATCCTGATGGTTCTTGGAAAGGCCTGAGGATCGCATATATGCTGTCGTCCTCATCAAGCAGCTATATCTCAACGTCCGCGAGTGGCGGCTGGACATGCGCAAGCGCTGCACCGGTCTCTGACTTGAGTTGTGCCGAGCTGCGCGAAGAGTTCTGTGCAGAGCTCACTTCCTTAACTTCCTTAGGTTGGCGCTCGGGATGCTGTTATGTTCTTGTGACAAGTAATGACCTTGTCCGCCGCAAAAGTTTCGTCATTTGCCAGCCACTCTTTCGAGAGTCTGGATGCGCTCGCGTCAATTTGGCACCTTGGACAGCAACCCGGCCGGTCAGTAACGAACAAATCAGCATCGCCTTGGCTCAACCGTCCGGCGCACGCCGGTTTGCGACCTGGTCAAACATTTCGGGCCCCGGCGCTTTCCTTCGCGCGCGAGCGTTCAGCTGCAGCAAGCGGACCTCAACATCTGTGTAAGCAAAATGGAAATCGAAATGGACGACCAATCGCACGGCAAAATGCCAATCTATTCGAGGGGACGGGAAAGCCGCGGTCCCGACCTATTCAGCTTCGTCGAATGCGCCATACAGACACAATCAATCAAAGCCCTGTTCGATCTTCTAGTGAATTGCTCGAGCAATGAAGGCTTCGATAAAGCCGCGTACGGATCACTCACCCGCTCGAATGAGCGTCGTCTGCCGGATTATCTGCCGCCCCCGCCAACTATAAACTTCCCGTCAGATTGGTGCCAACGCTATGCTGAGCAAGAGTATCGAGCGATCGACCCCGTGGTCCAGCGGACAGCAATGCTGCCAAGTCCCTTTCTTTGGGATGAGCTAACCAGTCGATATGAACTGCAGCCCCGTGAGCTGCGCGTCTTGCACGAGGCCAGAGAAGCAGGTCTTAAGCATGGCATAAGCGTGCCATTGTTTGGATCGCAAGGCCGATTGGCTTTCGTATCGTTTGCATCTCCCTTCGACGATGCCAATCCACAGAAGCGCATGGCTCATCTCACGACATTGGCGTCGGCGTTTCACAACGCTGTCGCGGAGATTACACCGCCGCTTGATGAAGGTTCCAAGTCAGACATTCCGCTAACAGAGCGAGAAACAGAGTGCTTACGCTGGGTCGCAGAGGGGAAGTCAGCTTGGGTAACCGGGAAACTTGTTGAGGTCAGCGAGAATACCGTTAATTTTCACATGAAGAACGTCATCAGAAAGCTAGGGGCGGCGAACCGGACAAATGCTGTAGCTATAGCAACTCGACGCGGCCTCATTTAATTCCATGCGCGTTTAAAGAACCGATCAAAGGCCCCCGTTCGCGGGCGAGCTCTTCTGTTATCATTCATCTGCAGCGGAGCAGGACATCCGATCTCAACCGGATTCAACGATGCACCGCAACGGAGCGGCTCAAACCAGATAACTGGGCGGGCAAGCGCATCAGGCGCGCATCTGCGATGTCCCTCAACAGTGCCGCTGGCGGCTGAAAAGCGGCCGGCTTTAGGCAGCCGAACGCGACGACACGCAATCTCTTTTAGCGCAACGCCGATCTTGCAGCCGGCTCAACCTGCTACCTCAACCATCTTTTGACTGCCAGCCTTAGTGTCAAACATTTGGGCAACGTCCTTCCACAATTGGCTTTAAAGTTTGGGGCAATTGCAAGCGCGCAGCAAAGCTCGAGATTGGTCGATTGTCTGAGCGGCGGGCAGGCACTGACCCGTCCTGCGGGATGATGGAGGATCGCGGCTATAAGTCACCGAAACTGCGGCGGATCGGCAAAGTCCTTCATGGGATTCGCGCCACGGTGAAGCTGGCCTGTTGGCTCATGCCGTCGGGTCACAGTGCCACATCCTAATCTCTTGTTCCTAGTCTCGCGCACAATGGGACTTGAAGAGGGATTACGACAAGTTTGTCGCCGTCCAGTTGTCCGCTGCCTTCATCAGAATTGTCACCTTGCATCTGCTTTTTTGCGCGACATCAAAGCGCGAGGATCAGCTACTGACTAGATGAGCAAAACGCGGACCAACTTCAGTAACGGTTCTTGCTTCATGGCGCTCACGCAAAGACTAGAGTTCCGGCAATCGCAGTCGTTGGTTATGTCGCCGCAGCTGATGCAGGCGATCAAGCTGCTGCAATTGTCCAATCTCGATCTCACGACCTTCGTGGAGGAGGAACTCGAGCGTAACCCCCTGCTGGAACGGGCCAGTGACGCTGCGGATGGCGACGAAGCGCCGACTGAGGTCCATCAGGTCAGCGGCGAACAGCTGGCCGACGGCCAAGCGCGCAACGCCCAGGACGCGCCACCGACCACCTATACCGAATGGGGCGGCGGCGCCTCGGGTGACGAAGACTACAATCTCGAAGCCTTTGTCGCGGCCGAGACAACGCTCGCGGACCATCTCGCCGAGCAGCTTTCGGTCGCCTTCACCGCACCCGCGCAGCGCATGATCGGCCAGTACCTGATCGACCTCGTCGACGAGGCCGGCTATCTGCCGCCCGATCTAGGTCAGGCCGCCGAACGTCTTGGCGCGTCGCAGCAGGAGGTGGACGACGTCCTCGCCGTGCTGCAAAAATTCGACCCGCCTGGGGTCTGTGCGCGGTCATTGAGCGAGTGCCTGGCGATCCAGCTCCGCGAGCTCGACCGCTACGATCCGGCGATGCAGGCCCTGGTCGAGCACCTCGACCTTCTCGCCAAGCGCGACATCGCGAGCTTGCGCAAGCTCTGCGGCGTCGACGACGAGGACATCGCCGACATGATCGGCGAGATCCGCCGCCTCAATCCCAAGCCCGGCATGAAGTTCGGCTCGGCCCGACTCCAGACCATGGTGCCCGACGTCTATGTCCGCCCGGGTCCGGACGGCGGCTGGCATGTCGAACTCAACAGCGACACCTTGCCGCGCGTGCTGGTCAACCAGACCTACTATTCCGAGCTGTCGAAGAAGATCGGAAAGGACGGCGACAAGTCCTACTTCACCGATGCGCTGCAGAACGCCACCTGGCTCGTGCGCGCGCTCGACCAGCGCGCCCGCACCATCCTGAAAGTTGCAACCGAGATCGTGCGCCAGCAGGACGGCTTCTTCACCCACGGCGTAGCGCATTTGCGGCCGCTGAACCTGAAGGCCGTCGCCGACGCCATCCAGATGCATGAATCCACGGTGTCGCGCGTCACCGCCAACAAGTACATGGCGACAAATCGCGGCACATTCGAATTGAAATATTTCTTCACGGCCTCGATCGCCTCGGCCGACGGCGGCGAGGCGCATTCGGCCGAAGCCGTGCGCCACCACATCAAGCAGCTGATCGATTCGGAGGAGCCCTCCGCGATCCTGTCGGACGACACCATCGTGGAACGGTTGCGGGCCTCGGGCATTGATATTGCCCGCCGTACGGTCGCGAAGTACCGCGAAGCCATGCGCATTCCTTCCTCGGTGCAACGCCGCCGCGACAAGGAGTGGTCAACGATCAACAGTCGAGCATCGGGCGAAACTGGCCTCGGTGAAGAAACTCCCAGCCCTCGATCTGGAATCCTGCGACGCCTTGTATTTACCTGAAAGCGGGCCTTTGGAGCGAGATTTGGTGATTAAACGAAGCCGCTGGTGCGGCATTTAGTAGTAAACGCCGACGGGCGCCTGAGAAGATCCAACGTTCTCAGAGCCGAACCCGCGCCACTTGGCGTACAAAACCCCGAGACTCTAACTGCCGCTGGATGAAAATGCAGTGGCAGGTCACGAGAGAGGTGCAGTAGACCCGACAAATTGGGGGGCGCCGATTGAATAATCGCGAGTTCCCCACCGTCAATGCGGGTTGAGCGGCTTGGGTTCGGCGCCGCCTTAAGGCTGACCGAGCGAGGTCCCAACTCCAGCCCAGCGCCGAGTTGGGGGCGCTCTTTTACGGTCCCGCCGGGAGCGAGGAGCCCGCGTTCCACTTAAATGAGGCGGCTTTCACTCGTTCTCAGCCTTGGCTTGCGCGATTGCATTTTCCAGCTCAGATACGAGGATCCTGTAGTGAGCGACCACCCGGTCGAAAGCCGCCCGCTTTATTGGCGACTTGGCCTCATCTCTCAACCGCTCGCACTTCCCGATCTGCTCGCGCAAGGTCGCGACATGTTCGAGCATGTCTTTCATCGCGCCCCCCATTCGGTGAGCTGCTGCCGGTTTGATGGACACCGGGTTAAGCTAATCCCACCTTGCGCTCGAACTCAACCGGGCTGAGATAGCCGATGGTCGAGTGCATTTGAGCCGGGGCCGACTTGGGCTTACCCTTGGGGAAGGCATCGGGAAAGTTGGAAATCGCTCAAACGTTTCCTGTCCTAATTTCAAAGGAGCGAATTTCCGGGATGATCCGGCACAAATTGCATAGCCAGCCCGAGACTCGACCTAGGTTAAATTAGTACATGGGCAAAGAACAGCTAGTGCTTGTGCTTGCCCTCGGCGCTGGTGAGGCGACAATGACAATGCGGCCTTGGATGTTGCATGCGCTGGCGTGGGGTGCGGCCGCCTTGGGTTTGGCAGCCATCATTTCCATGAGCATGTAGGGGGCGGCGCCGATCGCACGCTCGGGGCGGTGCTTCGATGTTGAGCTGGGGCAAGCTGCATATCAGGGCTTCTTCTGAGCGTGCTCGGCCTCGACGGCGCGGAGCAGGGCGGCAAGGCTGGGATATTCCACGCCATCGCGAGCGTAGCGGTTGATGCGCTCGACATAGCGGGCAGATTCGTCGGGCTCCGCGCGAGCTGAACAGCAGCACGGTTGTTGTGCAGGCGCAGAACGTGGCCGGCGCCATTACCGAAATACTTGCTCATGGCGTGGGGCTTCATGGCCGCGCGTCCAGCTTCGCCAGCTCCAACTCGCCCATTCCCGGATGAGCGTCCCGGCGGGACGTTCCTAGTTGTAGACGAGGAGAGATTCGGGGAGGGTGAACAGCTTCGCACTTCTTTGTTTTCAGGCGGACTGTCCAGCATGCCAGGCTGCCCCGGCGTCGGGAGCGCGAGCTCCGGGCTGCGCAGTACGTCCGGATCTCGATGCATCGGCAGCAATATTAGGTCGCGGCCGCCGCCAGCAGATCCTCGCAGAATCAGTTCAGTCTCTCAGGTAATTGAGCATACTGTCGCAGGCGTCCTTGGCCTCAGCGAAGCTCTGCAGCGGCGAGCCGAGCACCCTGATCGAGCCACGGCTCTGGTCAAGCGGACGCCACGAAGCGACGTAGCCGAACCTTCCGCGAAAGCCAGGACCGGTCGGGCTCTGCAAGCTTATAACGAACGAGTAGCCGCCGCTGGATGCAGCCCAAATTTCCATGTTTTTGACAGCGCGGTGGAACTGCAGGGGCATCACGCACCGTTCGCATGGGCAGCTCGACAATGAAATTCTTCCGGCGGACCAACTGGCGTACGAAATCCGAGACTCTAACCGCTGCCGGATGAAAGCGCAGTAACATGTCAGCTGGTCTGCCAGGCGAAACTGTCGTGCAAGTCCTCTTCAATCACCCCGGCCGCGTATAACTGATCGAGCAGGTCGGCTACTGCGAGCACGATCGCTCCGTCAGTCGTGACCTGCCTAGCCAGCTCCGACGCTGTGCACTTGCCTTAGGCGATTAGATGGCCGACGGAAGTCGGAGCGATGTCGTCCAGCACCCGGTGTTCCAAGTGCGGTCTTTCGCGATTCTTGACAAACCGTTCTACCTCGGCCTGCGACATAGCCGGGCCTCTGCTAAATGTTGCTACCTATCCGTCGCCTTGGAAGCGATCGGCGCTGACGCCGTAACAAAGCAATCCGCATACCAAACTGAAATTGCTGTTTTGCGCTCTGTCTGACCGTGCGTATCGTCAACTTTCCGACATTGGTCTCGAAACTAACTAGCGCTCAGTGTCGAAGTCGCCGCTGAAATGTCCGCTTCCTCTAAGCGCGCCCTGACAGGAGCGCCATCTGCATCACGCTGAGCGTCAATAGCAGCCGGCACAAAGTTGATCGTTCGTGCCTCACCTGAGATGTAACATGCCGCTTGATCGATGTAGTTCCGATTATCAGTCGGAGGCTGCATCATGGCGCGCAGGATCGGAGGCACTGGGGACGTCGCGAGTGCCCATTACACGCAGTGGCAGCCGCAGCCCGGGATCACCGGCACGGCCGCTCCTTTAGCCTTACGCAGGATGATCGGCTCGGCTGCTTTGCGTCTGAGCGATTTCGTTCTTCATCTAATTAGGTGAACAGTTCGCTCCGCGCTCGCCGGACTCTCACGTAGGTCGCGCTCTCGTCTGTTCTCGCGCTGGCGCGACTATGATTAGCAGCCCGAGCATGGCTCAAAGTGTAAGGCAGAACGACCGGTCGCGAGCAGAGATCGAAATTCACATGTTCGGTGCAAGACTGGGTCTGGCAGCGGCCCGCATCGCCTGGACCTCCTAACCAGCTTTACCGCCAGGTGAATGCGACGCACGACGCAAACCTGCGCTCCCACTGCGAGGTCGGGCGGAATTAGACTTTGCTCGGAGATCGCATCAGACGTGGCAGATGCGGTCGCCGGTTTGTCTCCCTTGTTTGACCTTTGTCAGCTTCTCGAAAACGAGCCTCTTTAACGCTCGAACTTGGCCTCTCGATGACGAAGCCACCCATTTCTGAATTCGTGACAAACTCAGCTCACTCCCTGGGAGGAGATCTTCAAGTGGCTTTTGTTCTCATCATAGAAAGGGGAGCTTTATGGATCCGAACCCGATCGATAATGCCCGTTCACCAGAATCACCAACGGCGCACGTCTGGACACAGGAAGATCATGATTTGTTCAGTCAGATCATAAATGAAGCTGGACCGATCATCATCTGCCGCACCTGAGGAAGCGGAGATGTCTCATTTGCCGCTCCCGCTTCCACACGGTTCGGAAATCGCCCCTCACTTGATGGTTGAGAGGCTGTTCCACCAGGGTCTCTTGCGGGATTCGGACCAGCCGACGACGACCTATGACATCGCTACGCGGCCGATTTGGATGAGTCCAATCGCGTTCTTCTTGTTCATAACCCTGCGGAGGACCAAGTGGTTGGGGCGCCGGGCGAGGGTACCGGACTTCGGAGCTCTCTTCACGGAGAACCGGCGCTTCGGAACGCCGCTACCACAGCAATGGGCCACACCTGCCTAATGGACAAGCTGCGCGAAGAAGGTTTCATGCCGACCGCTAATAACCCCATAATAATTCAGCTTAACGCACGAGCCCACGAAGCTGAACCAGCCGAAGGAGGGTTCGTTAGGCTTACGCGGGAATGAGACGCAACTCGACGGTGAAGCGATCGCGCCGGCCTGGAGCGCTGAGGTCAATTCGGTTGTCCTTACCTGAATCTGAATAGACAACTCACCGCCTAGCAGTTGGCGGTGCCAGCCTACATAGTCTTGGCGGACGCGGAGGCATCCTTAAGAAGGTGGCACCAAAGGTCGCGTGGTCCAACCGACCGTCGAAAGTGGCGCAGTCGCCTTGGGTAGCAGTGGGATTGCACTGATTATCCGATGGGAGTCCTGTCAATTGGCCCTACCAGATCTGGGCGTTTTGCAAGCAGTAGCTCCGCCGTAGGGTCGCGGGAGATCGCATGCACATAGGCGTGTGCAGCCAGCCTCGACACGCGGAAAAGAGCGCATGACGAACATCAATCTTAGTTGCCGGTCCATTGCGGCTGCCCACGCACAGCGAACCATCACGATCGAAACACGAAATGGAAAACGCTGGCCCCCGAGACGCCGAGGTTTCCAAATGATACGGGGAGCCGGTCGTAGCATAAGGCGTGCGCTCGAAATGTGCGATCTCGACCGTTGCTGCGCAATTTATCGTCTCCATTTGGATTCACCGGCGACGTGGTGTTGGGGTTCGCCGCTGTCACGGTTGGTCAGGAGAGATCCCACTGCGGAATTTAGGAATGGTGGCGCCCAGCGCCTTCCATACGGGCTCGGCCGCCAACCTGCCGCAGGTTACGCGTTGGGCTGGCGGACAAAGGCGTTGCTCAAGGCCATTCGCCTCAAGTCTCTCCCAGCCAACTCAAATCACATCGAGTACGGGCGACCTGCGCGGGCACTGATGGTGCCGGCCAGGCGATCAGCAGGCCGCGAAGATCGGATGTGTGCTCCCACTTCACACCTAAAGTCGAAAGTGTCGACGGAGGATGCTGCCGATAGCCGAGTTGTGAGTGGCGGAACGGTGGCGCAAGCGATCGTGGAGGATTTTCGTACTGCGACGATGAGCAAGGCGGCCGCTGCGCAACATGCCGCCAAGGACCGATTATCAGGTTTGAGACGGACGTCGAAAAGTCGACACCATAGGATGGAAGCGACTGGAAAACCTCCGATTTTCAAGCGGCACGCTGCTTGCACAATCGAAGGCCAGCGGACGCAGTTCCCGCATGGCCGCTCTTTCAAACCGAGTATGCATTTTCCGAATGCTCCCGCTCTCCTAGCAAGACGCCCAAGTCCAGCTGGCTAATTCAGGACAGCTACCATGAAAAATGCGCTTTTTCTCGCAGCGTCGCTATCCATGAGCTGTTTGGTGGCCACGGGACTGTCCCAGGCGCTAGCGCCTGCGAGCGGGGCTGAGGATCCTTTTCTTTGGCTTGAGGAAATCGAAGGGCGGGGCGCATTGGCTTGGGCTCGCACCGAGAACGACAAGACACTCAGTGCGCTCCAATCTGATCCACGTTACCCGCGCTTCTACGGGAAAGCGCTCTACGTTCTTCAGGCCAAGGACCGGATTCCGTACGTCTCATTGGGACGGCGCGGGCTTGATAATTTCTGGCAGGACGAGAACCACGTGCGCGGCGTCTTGCGGCGTACGACGCTAGAAAGCTATCGCACCCAGAGCCCTCGATGGGAGACCATCCTCGACGTGGATGCTCTTTCTGACGCGGACAAGAAGAACTGGGTTCTTAAAGGGGTGAGCTGCCTTCCGCCCGAAGAGCGCCTATGCTTGCTCAAGCTGTCCGAGGGCGGAAAAGACGCTGTGTTCGTCCGGGAGTTCGACGCAGTCGCCAAAACCTTCGTTACGAACGGCTTCGCACTTCCGGAGGGAAAACAGGAGGTCACTTGGGTAAACAGGGACACGGTCCTGATTACACGAGATTGGGGCGAAGGGACGCTGACGCAAGCCGGTTACCCTTTCGTTGTGAAGGAGCTCAAGCGCGCTCAGTCGCTCGCGGAAGCGCATGAGGTCTTCCGTGGCGAGCCGACCGATGTTGCGGCCAGACCCTTAGTGCTGCGCGACACTGAAGGCACGATCCATGCGACGGGCGCCGTCCGCAGCATCAGTTCGTTCGAGCATGAGTATGTTCTCTTTGGGTCTTGGCCGCGTGAAAACGTTTCATTGCGGGGGACGCCGCTTTGAACCGCCCCATGGGTCCCGATTGGCCCCAAAATTTCTGGCGAAGCGCCGGAAGCGAGCCCAGTGGCTTGCTCGAGTTGCTGTGATCGGATGATGGGGTTGGCGGCACGCGCGACAGCACTCCTCCTCAGGCCTGAATCGCCGCGATCAGCGCACCAGCACCCATGATGTTCATCACGCGCGTGAGATTGTAGGCGAGCACGTGCAGCGCCATCTCAGTGGCGACCTTCGACAAGCGCTTTGTCAGGAAGTGCGTCGCGCCCATGCGCATCTTCAGTGTGCCGAACGGGTGCTCGACCGTCTCGCGGCGGCGACGCATCGCCTGAGGATCAGCGTCGAGCCGCTTCTGGACATCCTCCATGACGTGCTCATGCTCCCAACGAGAGATGACGCGGTTTTTGGCCGTGGTGCAGCGCGCCTTCAGTAGGCAACTCCCACAGGCTTTCGTGACGTAGCGCCGAATGGTGCGTTCGCCATCCACTGTTGTAAGCCAATATGCCAGCAACTCGCCAGCCGGGCAGCGATACACATCCTGCTTGGCCAGATATGCGAAGTCGTGCTTTCCAAACTTGCCCTTCGCCTCCATGCCGGTCGTGTTTGGCTTCGGTAGAGTCACTAGGATATCAGCGTCGGCGCAAGCCTTGATCTCCTCGCCTGCGTAATAGCCGCGATCGGCCACCGCCTCGAGTTTGTCCACGCCGAGCACGGCCTTGGCCTGTTTGCCCATATTTGCCAGTTGAGCGCGATCCGAGCCGCTATTCGTTACTTCGTGCGCGATGATGAGATGATGCTCGGTATCTACGGCAACCTGCACATTGTAGCCAACGACGCCCGAGCCACGGCCACTCGTTGCCATAGACCGACTGTCGGGATCGGTCAGCGAGATCTGTTGATCTGGTGATGCCAGCATCGCCTCTTCGTAGGCTTCAAGCTTGTGCATCTCGCTCTTGAGCTTGGTGAGCTTTTCCTTTAGATGCGCTGTCTTCGCAGCGAGAGTCTCAGATGGCTCCTGCAGATCTGCCGTGTCGAGCTGTGCGAGATAACGCGAGACGCTCTCCTCCAGTTGCTGGCGACGGCGCTCGACCTTGCCCTTTGTGAAGTTCTTGTCACGCGTGTTGACTGCCTTGAACTTCGAACCGTCGATGGCGACGCTCGCCTGCGTCAGCAATCCCATGCGCCGGCAAAGCTCAACGAACTTCGCGCACACCTTCCTGATACCGAGGCCGTTGTCGCGACGAAAGTCGGCGATCGTCTTGTCGTCCGGCGAAAGCCGTTGTAACAGCCAGATCACCTCGAGATTGCGTCTTGCCTCGCGCTCCAGCCGGCGGCTCGACTGGATGCGGTTGAGATAGCCGTAGATGTACAGCTTGAGCAGCACCGCTGGATGATAGCCGGGTCGCCCTGTCGGCAACGGTTCGATGTCCTCAAAACCCATCTCGTCAAGATCAAGTGCTTCGACAAACGCATCGACAACACGAACAGGATTGCTCTCAGCGACCCAATCATCGAGGCATTCCGGCAACAACGTCGATTGATTGCGATCCGCGCCTTCAATGAACCGTCGCATCGACCGTCTCCGAAAAGCCCACAGACGATCTCTATCTGACTCGTTGTTTTCACGCAGCCAGGGTCCAGGCCGACTAAGCTCAATCTGCCAAAGAAGGCCACCATCGGGGGCATCGCGAGTGGTCGCCTGCTGGTGACGCTAAACGAAGACTGGATGCCACCGTCTGGAGACACCCCCTTCTCAGCCGGCTCGATCATCTCGTATGACGTGGCCGAATGGAAGCAGGATCCGCTGCGCGCCAGACCCACGCTCGTTTTCAAGTCTGGGCCTCGACAAGCGCTCGGCGGATTCACCGCCACAAGAAACTTGTTGATCCTAACGGTTCTCGACAATGTTCAGAGTAGGGCGTTCGTCTACAAGTACCATCAGGGCGCCTGGCAGGCCACGCCGATCCCGCTTCCAGAGAATGCGAGTGTCAGTCTGGCTGCGGCATCGCATGAAACGGACGAGGTGATGTTCACCGTCTGCAGCTTTCTTAGCCCGACGACGCTCTGGTATTTCGACGGTGCGACCGAACGCCTTGAGACACTGAAAGCGACACCTCCTAGGTTCGACGCCTCGAGACTTGTCGTCGAACAGTTCGAGGCAATCTCGCGCGATGGCACTCGCATTCCTTACTTTCTGCTACGAGCCAAGAGCGCAAGGTTTGACGGATCAACTCCAACTCTTCTCTATGGCTATGGTGGGTTTCAGACTCCGCTCATCCCCTCTTACGTAAGCCTCACCGGACGACTCTGGCTCGAGCAGGGCAACGCGTATGTTGTCGCGAACCTGCGCGGCGGGGGTGAGTTCGGGCCCCAATGGCACCAGACTGCCCAAGGAGCAACGAAGCAGCGCACATGGGATGACTTTATCGCAGTCGCGGAGGACTTGATCCGGCGCAAAATCACTTCTCCCCGCCGGCTTGGAGTAGTCGGCGGTAGCCAAGGAGGCCTCTTGGTAGGGACCGCAATCACCCAACGACCCGAGCTCTTCCACGCGGCCATCTTACAGGTTCCGCTGCTCGACATGGTTCGGTTCACCAAGCTGGGCGCCGGAGCCTCCTGGATCGGGGAGTATGGCGATCCCACCATTCCCGAACAGCGCAAGTGGCTCGAGGCCTACTCGCCATATCAGAGGTTGGTGCCAGGCAAGACTTACCCGGCCCCCTTCATTCTCACGTCCACCAAGGACGACCGCGTGCATCCAGCGCATGGCCGCAAGGCAGCGGCGAGGCTCGCTGCGTTGGGCCAACCGTACCTCTACTATGAGAATACCGACGGGGGGCATAGCGCCGCCGCCAACCTCATTGAACAGGCACGCCGGATCGCTTTAGAATATACCTATGCATCCCGGCGGCTTGTCGATGAGTGATGTCGAGGAGTAAGATCTACTCCAATGATGACGGCTGGCGGACGACGTTATGGGCAGCGGTGCGCGGCAAGCCGGTTTTGCTCATTCGCCACGACTATGCTGCGGACGAAAACGAGTCATCAGCTACGCCCTCAGTCTCGCCTATTACTCCGGGTAGGTCACTCAAGGCCAATTTCCCGTTAATACCCACTAGGCATTCGTGTGAACAGCCCTTAGAGCGTTTCACATTTTGATTGAAGCATAACCGGCGCTGGCGAAGTAGTTGGCGCATTCGCGAGGCTGGATGTCTTGGACGAGGTGACCGATATGGCGCCAAGTCTCCTCGATTGAGCGCTTCTGAGCTTGCCGCATCCAGTGTTTGATCTTGGAGAAGGCCTGTTCGATTGGGTTGAGGTCGGGCGAGTATGGCGGCAGGTACCAGAGTCTGGCGCCAGCAGCCTTGATCATTTGCCTGACGGCTTTCGACTTATGGCTTCCGAGATTGTCGAGAATGACGATGTCGCCTTCACGCAGGGTTGGCAGGAGAATGTGCTTTACGTAACCACGGAAGCATTCACCGTTGATCGGGCCATCGAAGACGCAGGGTGCCGTGAGTTGGTCATGGCGGAGCGCGCCGAGGAATGTGAGGGTACGCCAGTGACCGTGCGGAGCGAAGCCGCGCAGGCGCACCCCTTTGGGTCCCCAGCCTCGCAAAGGGGCCATGTTGGTCTTGATCCAGGTCTCATCGATGAAGACGAGCCGGCCCGGATCGAGCCCGGCCTGCCAGGCTCGCCAACGCAAGCGCCTACGAGAGACGTCGGCGCGAGCCTGTTCGAGGGCGAACAGTGTTTTTTTTGAACCGCAGCCCTTCCCGGCGCAGGAACAGCCAGACCGCATTGTGTGAGACCTTGACCCCACGGGCTGCCAGTTCCGCCTTCAGACCATGCAGCGTCAGGTGCGGCGTCTGAGTGATCCGCTCGACGATGAAGGCGCGGTGCGGATCAAGCACAGGCTTGCGGTGACCACCCATCTTGCCAGGCGCTACCGAGCCGGTCGTTCGATAACGCTGTGACCACTTCACAACTGACGAGACAGCAACGCCAAACCGTTCCGCCACAGATCGGCAGCTCTCACCTTTGGCAACAGCGGATACCGCACGCTTACGCAAATCGTTGGAAATTGGTCGGACCATCGGATGCTGGCCTCCAGCCCAGCCAGCATCTTGAATCATATTCGTCCCAGACCCGGAATCCCTTCCGATTCAATAAATCCGTGAACCGCTCTAGGGCGAACCGGTGCGTTAGCCTCTCGATCCCGTGGCTAACTTAATTGTCAGTCGGATGCGGATAGGGATAGCGCCTTTCTCATCAAGTCCCCTCGAGGGCCCAAGGTCGCATCCGCGCTGCTTTCCATCTATTGCTGACCCGCCTTACGTCGCTCAGTCGTGCGATGCTGCATTTTCTCTCGCATCACAGAGCCTACAATGGTCCGCGACCGACAATGTCTCACTGATCAGCAGCCTGAACCGTCCGGGTGATCCTGAAGTCGTGACGGGCTGACAGACTGAGAGCATGTCTGAGTGGTTGCAGGAATTACGTCGCAGATCGAGCGGGTATTGATAGCTCGACCATTGACCGACTGCGCAAAGGCCTGGCTGTCAGCTTGCGGTAAGCTATCACAGATACAGAGCCCTTTACGGTTAGCGGGAGTGGCGGGGACAGCGCTATTGCTCCAGATCGATCAGCGCCGAGTCACCTTTCCGCAAGTCTCAACGGCAGTGCGGATGGGGTAGGAACTAGTTGGCCTGGTCTTAGCCCCCGGGCGGTTAGCACCGAACCGCGACCGCACTGTTTTACATCTCGCTCCGACCCATCGCGGTGGCTTTGCAGGGACTCTGGCAAAGGTCGGTACACCACCTGAAAAGGTGAGGACCCCGAAGCTCCATTTCTGCCGCAAGCCCGCGCGATGACTGGCGTTGGACACTACATCCCGCCACGAGAGCCGCCCGATCGCGAGTTCGGCCGCAAGCGCTTCGGCGATGAAGGCTATGCCATGGAAGGGTTAGTCGCAGAGTTTGGCGCGGCCTTCCCGTCCGCCGATCCCGGCCTGACACCGGAGATCAGGGAGGCGCACGCCTCCTATATGCCCTGTTAGATCAAGGTGCTGAAGAACAACAAACGCGCGATCTTCAAGACCTCGTCCAATGCCCAGCAGGCGGCGAACTTCCTGTATCGGTTTCAAGCCAAAATTCCGCCTCGGCCTGAGCCGCGGCGCGCCTTATTGAGTTGCCCTTCTAATCGTCGTGCTGGCTGGTCTCACGAAATTTCATTCTGAATCGGCATTCTTCCAAGACTTCCGGGGTATTTTTAGTCTTGCGTTGGCCCGAAGTCGCTCGCCAGGAATTGCTCGTGGGTCCATTGCTTCAGCGCATCGTCGTTGAGTACCGAGTTGACCAAGGCATTCCAATTCTCACCAGCCTCTCTCCACTTTGTTTTTCGGTCGGGAATGTTCCGGAGCAATCGAAATGCCGTCGTTGCGATCTTGCTTGCCTCTTTCCCTTCAGCAGCCTCGCGGATCACATCTTTGAATAATTGTTCGGGAAAGGTCCAGCCGGCGCACGTGAAGCGGTCGGCAAACATGTATTCGAACGAGGCGCGAAACACGACCGCCGCTAACGCGTCCTCATGTTCCGAGCCCGCGCTGCGCAGGTCGAACCATTGCAGCAGTCTTCGAACGGCTGCAGCAGGCGAAAACTGGCAGTCCCCCAACGTGAGAGATACGAACATATACGCGATGTCTGTTTGAAGTTCATCGTCCAGGGACACGTACCAACGTTTGATTGCTTCAATAGGGGTCATGTGAAATTGCTATGAAAACGCAAGAACAGGATGCGCCCGATCCGGCGCGCCTGTTAACGTAGTGCCATGGCTCTCAATACGCCCGACTGTCCGCAGAGGCCCCAGTTGTCTAGGAATCCCTGCTTCTCTGCTGTAAGACATCGACGACGGTACTGCCGCAATTCGATCGCACGTCGAGGTAGGCTGCAAAACAATGCGTTCTTAACAGAAGAGAAGTATCAAGCAAACCCAGATTTGGGTGCGCTCGCTCTGAGCGTCGCGGCGAGTCGGCTCGTGGTCTCAAGTTGTTGACCAGTTAGGCGTCGCGCAGTTGCTGCTCTCTTGAAGGTTCTTGCATCTTTAACGCGGCGTGCAGGCGCGCCTTTTCCAGTCGTTGCCTGACTCCGCTAAGGCAACTAGCCAGCTTTGCAAAGTCCGCGATATCGAGATAACCAGAAACAAACTCATCAAGTTCTTCCTGCTGAGACGCGATGCTCGCAAGTGCTCTGCGAGCGCTGTCGGTTAGCGACAGGTTAACGATTCGTGCATCGTTCGCGCAGCGCTCGCGTCGCACGAATCGCTTGTCCTCAAGCTGTTTCGAATGCTTCGTAATGAAGGCCGACTCAACCTTCATCAACTTTGCAACCACGTTGACTGGAACACCGCCGCCCTGTTCCAAGTCGAGCAATGCCATCAAGATCATCATTTGTGGTGCAGCAATGCCCAGCGCATGCGCCTGGAAATAGCGAAGGTCGTCCAAGCACACGTTAATGGCTCTGATCTCCCACGTGAATCGCCTGAGCACATCCTGACGTACGGTAAGGCTCTTCCCGAGCCGTCTTTTCGATCCTGGCAGCTTGGACGGCATCAGATTTAAGGGAGCTCCATCCTCAAACTATTCCGGGCGAGCAGAGCTCAGTTGGCGGGGACTACATATGCGCTTACCTCGAAGCGTCAAATCTCGGGCCAATAAATCCCACCAAACTCCCTTCCGTGCCAGGCTTCTTTGCAGGTCGCCCGTTGGCGAAGCGGCCTAGGTGCAAAGCACCTTCACATACTCGCCACGGTGAAATTGCTCAAAAGCTAAGCATTACACGCAGAATTCCGGCGTCATGAACTGCTTTTGACGCAGTTACAGCGTGTGAGGCCCTTAAGGTCGCGAGTCCGCTCCCAAAGCGGCACCTGCCGCGCCGCGCGCTTGGACGGCGAGAATTTCTACGTCATCGATAGTTGCTCACTGAATCACTAGAACAAACGTACGCCGCAGAATCAACCTGTCGGAGCCGGCTCCAGGCTTCGAAACCAGGAGCCGGAGAACAACGCATGCCGAAGGCTTGGGTACACGTCGCCGCTATCCGCAATCTTGGCGTCCTCATAGGGCGCCGCAACGCGGCGGTAGAACTCAGCCTTTGCGCCGTCCAGCGCACCCAACACGTCGTTCATGTGCTGATACCGCAGCCCATGGTTTTCAATGTAGTTGCGCGCAACTGACGACGGCAACGCCTATGTAGTGAAAAGCCGACATCGAGCCACGTCAAACGCCTCTCCATTCAGCCTTCACCAGTCTTTTCGAAGCTAGACTCAACGAGCGCACCATTGTCCCGTAATCGCTGCATACGAACCGTCCATCCAACAGCCCGAAATTCTCAGGCTTCAAGTCACACAAAAACTCGGGGATGCGCTTGGGCAATTCGTGAAGGCGCAATGGCTGGACGCGACGCTGTATCAGCATCGTTCCAGAGTCGGAGATCATCTTGCAGGGCGCGAACCACCTCTCCATGGGATTGCCACGCACGTAAGACCAGATCTCCCACTCGGCGACGTTCTGGAAGGATTGGGCCGTGATTTCAAGCTTGACCACGAAGTCGGGATTTGGCTTGAGCAGGAACACCTCGCTCGCCGTACCTTGGCCTAAGCGTTCTCCGCAGAGGATCGACCGCGCCTCGTCGTAAAGGAACTCACTCATCGCGTCGTACGATAATCTGTCCGAAAACATCAAACCAAGCGGCACCAAGCACTTCGTATTGCCAGCGCTGCTTAGCGTGCCGCCAACGGCGACAGACGGCCCGACCATCAACAATGCCGCGGACATGCCAGCTCTTGCCCTGCGCCGAGAACGCGGCGCCGGGTTTCACCCACTCCGGAAGAAAGTTCATGCTATTTGCCATGCTTGATCGTGTCGGCTTCCCACTCTAGAGCCTCCTAGGTCATCGGTGAGGTTCCCGCCGTACGTGGGTTGCTGCTTCCACTTGTCAAGAGGCTCGCCGACGAAGCGTTGCTCTACTTCGCACAATAGCGCATCAGCCGCCCAGCTTCGGCCGTCACTGTGCACCATCACTAGCTTGTCAATCAACGGCGGCTGATTGTCGGCCTTGACATTAGGCGAACCATGCGGCGTGAAAACCAGACCAGCGCAGCCAACACGGCGTATCCCGCATTTTTTGCTTGCCCCGGATCGTGACGGGGCGGACGATCACTCGCGCCGGTCGCGGCTTGCGGTGGCTGGGGTGGGCCCTCCGCGCGCACACGCTCATAGCTGAGCCATTCGCTGGGCGTGCGTGGGTTGCGCTTCCATGTCTCGCGCCACGTGTCACCGCCTTCCGACACATAGCCGGTGACAATTCGCCGCGCCTCCGGACGGCGGCCGGGGACACGCGAAGCGGAGCGCTAGCCCCACTTGCGAGAGGTTGCCCATGAATTCGTCCGGCACCTTCGTGACCCGCTGAAGAATCTCCACGATGTCCCCGCCGCGCACTTCGTCGCATACTTCGGCGACTAGATCAGAAATCGGCTTACGCTTCTTAGTCATTGGTCAATCTCGATTGTTGATGTAGGTCAGCCAACCTGCGAACTCTCGGAGCGCAAGAACGGCGAGCACGCCGCCAGCTCCTAGCAGAAAGCACGTCATCGGCGATCCTCCTTTGATGCGTTCGCGCCCTTGGGCGGCCTTGATTGTCTCCCCAGCGCTGGTGATGTCGCCTAAGAGTCTCGCCACGAGAGGGTCGCGCTTCAGACGCTCTAACCCTTCGGCGCTACGGTTGGGACAGTTGTTGAGAAGCCTTAGCCACTCCCATTCCAGATGCCGCAGTCCAAGCTCGGCAAGCTCAATAATGGTTTTATGCTTGCGTGCCTTCGTCATCGGCGATCCTCGTTTGGAAGCCACACGGCCGGGTCCATCACCACGGCCCAATAGATGAACCACAGCATTAGTCGGCCTTGGCGGCGAGCTGCTTTGCGCGATAGGCGTTGATTGCGCGACCGGTGGTCTTGCGTGAGCGACCGGACTTGTGGGTTTCAAGGTCGCCGCTTGCCAGAAGGCTGTGTTCCAAAGCTCCATGGCCTCGCGGACGTCGAAACTTTGCTCTTCAAAAGGCACGTCTAACATTGCTCGTAACTCAAATTTCTTTGGTTGAGATAAATCCGGCACCCTTCCCAATAGCGGCCGATATTGCGGCTTAGGATGGGAGCCGCTGCGATCACGCCGCCGTCGCGCACGGCGACACCCGCAACGATGTGAGGCGCGTGGACCTGATAAAGGCACTCCACGCGCAAACGGATCACGCGCACAATTCATCCGCGTGTCGGGTGAGCGCATCACGCCAGTGCTGCCACTCAATGACTTCAAGCCCGAAGTTTTTAGCGGCACTTCGGCACTACAGCCAAGTGAGTGCTCCCAACCGAGTAACAGCACGATGGTGTCCGCCTCCGTGCAGATGAACGCGCACATTCTGCGAGCGCGCGGCGCTTCGGAAACGTCGCTTCCGTCCAAGTGGATTCGAGAGGGTTGTAGACGGGGTGCCCAATCGCCCGAAGAGACTTGCTCTGAGGACGAGGTAATCGGATTTGGAGCAGGGCGCTTCGAGCCCCTCCATTCCCGGAGAGTACCTGCTCTCAATCCCAGTGCGGGATCAGGATTTACACTGCGGTCGAATCTCAGTTCACCAGCAAGCGGTCCAATAGTTTCCGTTGGAATAACGAACGAGTCCTGGTGTCAGCCGGTCCTACCCGTTGTCGTGTAGTGCGGAGCACCCTTAGCAGCCTTGAGTGCAGCTTTCACATCTGAGACAGGGCTGCTGAGCCTCGCTCCCGCTTTCAGGAGTTGATCGGCGGCCTTAGCTGCCGTCAGAAAATGTTCTCGCGGAATAAGTTTCGACTTTCTGGACCCATTGAGTGCGAGATATTGCACCTCATAATAGCTGGAGTCAGAGTCTTGATTAGTGACGGTTGCCACAATTTTGAGCGCGGTGGCCTCTGTGGTGCTATCACCCTTGATGACGGCGCTAGGTTCGGATTTGACATTCGGCGACGCTTTTCTGGATTTTCGCTGGCTATACCTTGCTTCCGTGGTCGTTGTGCTCCGAATCGCGTTGTCAGCTGCAGTTTCTTTTCGAGGCGAGCACAAGCTGGATCTGTTTCCCTTGCAGTGTGTCACTATAGCGTGCCATGAGCAGGTCGCCCCGTTGCACCAGTGAATGAGCATTTGATTTAGTTGTTGAACCGATCCGCGTATCGAAAGTTTGTAGGCGGCAATCACAGCCTTGCGCAGGCCCTCACCTTTGCGTCTGCGAAGTTCGATTGGGAAATTTGCCTGGAGTTTTTCGATTAGTACGACAGGTCCTGCTGACTTAAGGCGATCCCGATTGGGGTGATTTCATTCCCGCTTTCTCTAGATGCTTGAGAACGAGAGCCGCCCAAATCAACCAGACTTCGTTCTCGTATCCGCGCCTTCAGCACAATTTTGAGTTCATCGGCATTCGTTTCGGCTGCACGCTCCGGATCGCCTTCGGGCGGCACTGACCTGCCACTGCGTATTTCCTCCAGAAGGAGTTAGAGTCCGGCCCGAAGAAGGACGGACAGATGAAGCGAGCAAGGTTCACGGAAGAGCAGATTATCGCGGTATTGAAGGAGCATGAGGCTGGGGCGAAGACAGCCGACCTGGCTCGCAAGCACGGTGTTTCCGAGGCGACGATCTACAATTGGAAGGCCAAATTCGGCGGCATGGACGTTTCCGAAGCGAAGCGGCTGAGGGCCTTGGAAGAGGAGAACGCGAAGCTGAAGAAGCTTCTGGCCGAGCAGATGCTCGATGCGGCCGCCCTTCGCGAGCTCCTTTCAAAAAAATGGTAGGGCCCGCCGCCAAGCGCGCTGCGATCGCGCATCTGCAGGCCGTCATGAGCCTGTCGGAACGGCGGGCCTGCTCGATTGTGGGCGCGGATCGGAAGATGATCCGCTATCGCTCCAGCCGGCCGCCGGACGCAGTTCTGCGTGGCCGATTGCGCGATCTCGCCAACGAGCGGCGGCGTTTCGGCTATCGCCGGTTGTTCGTCTTGCTGCGGCGGGAGGGCGAGCCATCGGGGATCAACCGGATCTACCGGCTTTACCGCGAGGAAGGGCTCACCGTCCGCAAACGGCGGGCTCGGCGCAAGGCCGTGGGGACCCGTGCCCCGATCCTGGTCGAGGCGAGGCCGAACGCGCGCTGGTCGCTGGACTTCGTCCACGACCAGTTCGCCAATGGCCGACGCTTCCGCATCCTCAACATCGTCGACGATGTCACCAAGGAATGCCTGGGCGCCATTCCGGAGACGTCGATCTCGGGGCGGCGCGTGGCCCGCGAACTGACGGCAATCGTCCAGCGACGCGGCAAGCCAGGAATGATCGTGTCCGACCATGGCACCGAATTCACCTGCAACGCCATGCTCGCTTGGTGCAAGGACGCAGCCATCGATTGGCACTTCATTGCGCCGGGAAAGCCGATGCAGAACGGCTTCGTCGAGAGTTTCAATGGCCGGATGCGCGATGAGCTACTCAACGAGACCCTGTTCTTCGATCTCGATGACGCCCGCGCCAAGATCGCCAACTGGGTCGCCGACTACAATCTCCAGCGTCCCCACTCGTCGCTGAAATACCTGACCCCCGCGGCCTACGCCGCCCACCTCACCGCAACGGACGATCGGCTGCGCAACCCCGACCAGCTCCGCCGATCGTCCGTTGCTCCATCCGCGCCACTTGGCGTACAAAACCCCGAGACTCTAACTGCCGCTGGATGAAAATGCAGTGGCAGGTCAGCACCGCTATCGTGGTCATGCTGGAAACGGGCTCAGGTCGGCGGGATGCCGAGCAAAGATCAGCGCCTTTCAAGGAGGCGAGTTCGTGTCGCGCGATCGCGACCTGTGGACTCTCAGCGGGGCGGCACGCTGGACTTTCTTCCTGCAAGTTGTCCACCAAGGCCTTCAAGAGCAGGGGCCGAATGCGTCAATGCCCATCCGTTCCTGTGCCTTGCCACGAAAGAAAGTGAAGACATGGGCAGACATTATAGCGACGAGCGGGCACCTCGCCGCAACCAGCCCGCCGACGTGATCACGCTCTTTACAAACAAAAAGGCGCCACGGCTGTTCGGCTCAACAAGGCCCCCCCTAAGCGATGGCGCCCGCAAGTTCATCGGGGCCGGCAGCGCTCATCCGCACCGCCTAGAATCTCACTAAGCTCGCAAGAGACGCTAAAGCAAGCTATCGTCGATCAACAAGTCCGCTATCCGACCGCGTCCTCGATGACGCCTGGGTGCTGGTCCCAGCGCGGTTCGCGCAGCCTATGTTGGGGCCGCACCGCGGCCGCGCATTGGGATCTAACCGAACGAAGTTTCAAGGACGTGGTGGTGAGGATCGGGCCCTTCGCCAGAAGCATCTGACGGGACAAAGAGTTGAATTCACGCCTTCTCATTGCGCTTGCAGAGCTGCAAGCGCTTCGAGATCAGATATATTCAGTCGACCTCATGGTATTCGGCCCGGTCAAAATCCGAGCCGAACAGCGCTGCCGCGGCGTCATAGAGCGCTACCGTATTGAAGGTTGACTGCATGGCGTACCAGGCGCCGCAACGCCTCGATCGCCGATGCATGGGGTTGCAACGGGGTTTGGCAATCGAGCACCTCCAGCTTAGGCGCCTTCCGCTTCATGCTGCTCTCGAGGATATTCCGATCCAGTGTCATTTCTCCGCCTTCGCCACCCTAGTTGGTCCGCCAGGCTCTATGCGCTTGCTACCAGCCTGCCAGTCTGCGCCGTATTGACGAATCATTTCGCCATGGGACCGTTTGATGGAGGCGCGTTCAACGCAAAAGCCGGCGGTGACTGAAGCGGCTAGCGCTAGGCCGCACGCGACGTAGTCATCCAGCAAACTCCAAATAATGTTGCTGCCGGCGACGACGACAAAAGTGAGTGCCATGACGGTACTGCGAAATGCCTGAGCCATGCTTGTTCCCCCAGCCGATCGGCGACGGATATTAACATTGCAACCAAGACGTTCCGCGGCGTTTGAAGGCAGGATTCGTCGTATTTCTGCTAAATCAGCTCGATGTCGCGCGGCGGTAGTCAGCGGTGCGCCAGTTCGCGCGAGGGGATCTAGAAGGCATTCCGGGCTCATTGAACCCCTCGCCGGCTTGAACTGCCTGCGACGATGTCATGCAGCCCCAGGCCAGACGAACGACTCAAAAGAAGTGGTGGCGGACGAAGTCGAAAAGCCGGTGACTGACACGGGATGTGATCGCCCGGCGCGATGTTTGTCGCGCCGAACCAGCATCGGCAGCCCACAGCAATCCACTGCAATTCCTGTTCGTGGAGTGGCCTTAAGCAGCTGGACGCTGGCCGTCCAGCAAGGGGGAATTTCCCGAGCGGTAAAATTTAGCCCTGGGAGGGGTTTAAACCTTCTCTTTTCTCGTTCCAATTCGAGCGGTTCGCTTAACCCAACCAATCGTCACCTCGTTAGCGAGCTTACGGGCAGAGGTGCTCGGGTTCAGTTTCTCAAGGAGATATGTTCCTGGACCGGTCCAAAGCCTTCTGGTGGAATCGCTGCTCACTAAGCGTCGCCCGCGCCAAGAGTAGCGGCCAAGGCAGCATTGAAGCACTTCAGCCAAGGTTGCATCAAACACACGTTGGATGTCATTCGAACAAATATCCACGAGACCGCAGCTGACATCCGCGCCCGCTCGGAGGTTCTGGCAACTACCTGCCACTTGAAACTGCGCGCTGTGGCGCAAATGCGCGAGGTCGCGTGTGCTTGTATGCCCTCGCATTCGCGTCTGAAGCAGGTTCATATTTCTCGAGAGTGGTTCAGGAGACGACCGCTGCCTAACCTTGTTCGCTCGACCTGCCGCTACTGCCGACTCCGAGTCTGTGTTTGATTTTACACATTCGTGCTCGCGTTACTCTTTGTGCGCTTGCCGACAAGGGGATCAGATAACAACGTAATAACGCCTGCAGCTTCGATGGCATCATTTCTGCAGGGAGGACTTGGACGGAGCTCAAGGGGGATTGAACCGAAAGGGCACTGGAGATCTGTCGGCCCACGACTTAGCCCGGCACGCAATCAGCGAGTCTTATTGCTCCTTTCGTATACGAGGCACCTTAACGATCGCTCCACTAGCTCAGATGAGGAGGAAGCCCTGGACCGCCGGAAAGATACACTGGGACACGAGATCCTGCAGGTAGCGGATTACGAACGAGCGCTCTCGATCAACGGCTACTATGCTCAGCTCACGGTCAATGTCGCGGACGTGCCGTTTTGGATGTCAGATGCTGAGGCCTTTGCTTATTGCCGAAGGATAAGGGGCCGGCGCCAATTCATCCTCGTGAACGCTGTCACGGGCGCAAAACAGCTGGCCTTTGATCATGAAAAGCTTGCTGCCGCCCTGACCCGAGCAACGCAGAGGCGTTGCGACGCTGACAATCTGCCGTTCCGTCGCTTTGACCTGGCTAGCGATGGTCGCGAGATCAGCTTCGAGATCGATAGCATCAGGTGGACCTGCGATCTCGTGAGCTACACTTGTCTAACCCAGAACGCTTCCTCCAAAGTCAATGAGGAGAACCCCTATGCCAGCCCTCCGGTAGAAAATGATCCGAAGGAAAAGAGCGCATCTCCTGATGGTAAGTGGCGGGCCTATATCAATAGGCACAATCTATTCCTGTGCAGCGAGGATGGCTCGCAGAACATCCCTTTGACCTGGGATGGATCGGAGAGCAACTACTACGGGTTGTCCACACTGAGGTGGTCTCCGAACTCGCGCTATCTTGCGGGATACCGGTTCCGCCCCGGACATGAGCGTAAGATTCATTTCGTCGAATCGTCGCCGACGGACCAGCTTCATCCTAGGCGCCGGACCATGACATATCCTAAACCTGGCGACCTGTTGACAGTATCACATCCGGTACTCTTTGAGGTCGGCAGCCGTCGCGAGATCCAACTCGACAACAATCTATTCCGGAATCCTTACGAACTTTCGCCGATCGAGTGGTGGGAGGACAGTCGAGGTTTCACTTTTAATTATAATCGACGAGGTCATCAGCTCTATCGCCTTCTAGAAGTGGTAGCAGCCACGGGAGAAGTCCGCTCGCTGATCGATGAGTGCAGCAAGACCTTCGTCGACTATCAGCCGCTGGACATGGACCAAGAGTGCACTGGCAAAATCTTTCAGTATAACGTCGCAGACGGGAAGGAGATCATCTGGGCGTCCGAGCGCGACGGATACGAGCATCTTTACCTATTCGATGGCCGAACCGGCGAGATTAAAAATCAGATCACCAAAGGCGAGTGGGTGGTCCGCACGGTCTATTTTGTCGATCCGGTGACGCGCCAGATCTGGTTTGGCGCGAGCGGAATGAACGCAAGCGAAGATCCTTACTTCATTCATGGCTACCGAATCGAATTTGACGGGACGGGCCTGACTGCGCTCACGCCTCGAGCGGCAAATCATCACATCGCGTTCTCGCCAAATGGCCACTACTATGTAGACTTGTGTTCACGAATCGATCTTCCGCCGAGCTTGGTCTTATATCGAACCACTGACAATTCGGAGGTCGTGCAGGTCGAAAGCGCCGATATTTCGGAGCTCGTGGCCGCTGGCTGGACGCCGCCGCTCAGCTTTCATGCGAAGGGGAGAGATGGCGAGGCTGATATTTGGGGGGTCATTCACCTTCCCATTAATTTCGATCAAACCAAGCGATATCCGGTCGTTGAGAGAATATATGCTGGCCCTCACGGTTCTTTCGTTCCGAAGTCATTCTCACCTGTGGCCGAGCCGCTCACGCAACTGGGATTCGTCGTTGTACAGATCGATGGAATGGGGACGAACAACCGTTCGCGAGCGTTCCACGACGTTGCCTGGAAGAATCTGAAGGACGGTGGGCTTCCCGACCGAATCCTGTGGCACAAGGCGGCGAGCGTAAACTATCCGTGGTACGATATTTCAAACCTTGGCATTTTTGGTGCGTCCGCCGGTGGTCAGAATGCGGTGAGCGCACTCCTCTTCCATTCTGAGTTCTACAAGGTTGGGGTCGCCAATTGCGGTTGCTATGACAACCGAATGGACAAGATCTGGTGGAATGAGCAGTGGATGGGCTGGCCGGTCGGCATCGAATATTCACAATCCTCCGCCGTCGATAACGCGCACCGCTTACGAGGTAAGCTGTTGCTGATTGTCGGCGAACTGGATGAGAACGTCGATCCATCATCCACCTACCAGCTTGCCGACCGTCTGATCGACGCAGGGAAATTCTTCGACATGCTTGTGGTGCCGAACGCGAACCACGGAGTGCCAGGCAATTACTCCGAACTAAAGCTCGTGGACTTCTTCGTTCGCAACATTCTTTGGCAGACACCGCCTAACTGGAACGCAACTTCGATCGAGTCGCTGAGCCGGTGCTCGATGCGAGGACGTGATGGCCAAAAACTAATTAGCTCGATCGAATCTCACAAGTGATGTCCACGTTCGCAAGCGGTGGCGGCAACGTCGGACAGCACGCTCTCAGCTTCGAAAGTCGTGGCGCTAAAGCGATAGGGGTCGCGCTCGGTTATCCCGACCATTGCTGATCCCGAAGATACGGCACAGACAGAGTCGATGCGGATCGACGACGCCGCTGCGCAGCGCGGCGTTGGCCAAAAGAACTTTCTGCGGAAAGCCGCGACCAAGATGTGCATCTGGGGCCAATGGAAGACCACACCCATCTGTAGCCAGCTAAGCTCAGCCGACGCGTGTTCAATGGGGCGCCGGAAGCAGCCTTTTACTGCCAAGATGCTTCCCCTGTCTCGGCGCTTGAGGAGGCCCGGATTAATGACAATGCTGTGAAACGCAATGGCAATAGCACCGTCGGTGTTCTTCGCAGCTTTCGGGCCGCCGGCGCTCCGCAAAGATCAAAGGGCGATCGCTGTGGGGCTCAAGGAGGAGCCGCACGGCGATGAAGCGCAAGTTAATCCGGACGGGTAGCGCTGACCCGCACCGCCCGGAACGCGCCAAACTCGCAAGGGTCGCCGGAGCGTATGGTCCATTAACAAGTCCAATACCGAAGCTATGTGGACGGGCTCCTAGTGTCCCGAGTCGCAAGTTCGCAATCGTAGATTCGCATTACATTCGCGTTGCTGTGCCAGAGATGGCGGCCGCAACAGCGACGGAGGATCTGATGGCGGCCCAGCGACTTGCGCCGTTGGTATTGAGCGATGATGAGCGTGCTGAACTTCAGTCGCTGACAATGCGGCGAAAGACGGCGCAGGGGTTGGCTCTGAGAGCCCGGATCGTGATGGCTTGCGCGGAAGGCGGTCAGAACAAGAAAGTGGCGGCCAAGCTAGACCTGGAGCGGGGGACGGTGGGCAAATGGCGGCGCTTTGTGGAGCAGCGCGTGGCTGGGCTGCACGATGAGCCGCGCTCGGGAGCACCGCGCACCATTAACGATGCCCGCATCGAAGCCGTGATCGTGCGGACGCTGGAAAGCTGCCCCGAGAACGCCACTCATTGGAGTTCTCGGGGCATGGCGAAGGCCAGCGGCCCGTCGGTGTCGACGGCGCAACGCATCTGGCGGGCCTTCGCGATCAGCCGCACCGGCTGGGAGACATTCAAGCTCTCCACCGATCCGAACTTCGTCGCCAAGGTGCGCGACGTCATCGGCCTTTACGTCTCGCCGCCGGCACATGCCATCGTTCTGTGTGTAGACCAAAAGTCCCAAATCCAGGCGCTGGACCGCTGTCAGCCGATGCTGCCGATGCGTCCCCGTCAGCCGGCTCGAAAGAGCCATGACTACAAAAGGCACGGCACCACATCGCTGTTCGCCGCCCTGAGTACAACACGACGCGATGTTGCGAACTTCTGGTTCAGGACACTAGCTTGCCCCTCGGCATCTACGTTCACGGGTGATGAATGAGCCGAACGTCGTTGGGCCCTCCTGGCCCCTGGACGGCGGTGTAGAGCTCGCCGCGAATGTCGTATTGCTTTACCGGCTGCGCCTCGTCCGGCAAGAGGCCCCAGCGGCCGAGCATCGAGACCATCGTGTGCGAGGCGGGTTGGGTGCCGTTCGAAAAATTCCGGGGAACGGCAAATGATGCAGCATAAACCTCGCGCGCCGCGGGGGACGTCCTCTCAGCCCTGGAGGACGCCGGAGCGGCTTGCTCCATCGAACGTCCAAGCAGCGCTGGTGAGACTCGATTCGCTGGCTGCGCTGGGCTGCGGAACGTTTTCAGGTCGAGATCCGGGAGGAATGGCAGGGCCTGGCGCATTGAGTGGGGGGCTTGGCCTCATCGTCGCCGCGGGCACGAATAGCCCCGTGTAGCGGTCATTTGTAAACGATAAAGCTGTTGGGTCGGCTGTCCTGGCTCGGAGGGATGGCGCTACCGTCAAGCGCAGCCGACGCGTGCTGGTAGCCCTGCCGGAAGTTGAAGTGACTAACGACCGCTCCTAAATTCAGGGTCTGCCGATGGCCCGCGGTTGGCTCGAGAGACGATGATGGGCCGGCGTCTTGCACCGTCGCCCACAGCTCATCCTGATCGTAATCTTCCTCAGGAAGGACCAATGGCGAATCGACCGCGGGCCCGAAAGGCGACGGTGCGCCGGCGCTTTCCATCAGCACACGGGGCATTGAATTGCCCGGCTCGCTCAGCTGGCGCTCAATGGTATCAGTTCCGGCTGGCTTAGGGTCCTCTGCCTCTTCGCAGGCCTCCAACGTAATCCTCAGCCATAAGCGCCGCGCGACTCGAAAGGGGGGCTCCCGGTCAGTTCGTGATCGCTCCAGTTGAAGTGACGAACGGTTTCTCCGGTGTCCGGTGCTTGGTTCGCGCGGTTGGGTTGAGAGACGATGCTAGCGCTTCGCCCATGATCCCTCGCAGCGGATCCTGATCGTGACCTTCCGCTGAAACAGGAACCCCTGCGAGCGCAGCGGTATCAAGCTGCGGGACTTCATCCAAGTACGGCTCAAACTCCGCTTGCTGCTGTTGCGGTTGTGTCACCGCGGGGTTGTAAGCTGCGAAATCCCGGTCGAATGGGTTAATGCTGTTAAATGGGTCCATGTCCCGTCCTCGTTTGAGTCGGTTCGCAATCGAGCCGATGGTGTCGCTCTCTGGTTCTCGCTCATTAGTGTCAGCTGTCGACAAGCTGACGCGATTACAGACTTAAGTGAGCCATTGGCCAGGCCGACAGCCACACTCACTCGAGGAACCCGCGGAAGGATTCCGGATTGCGATTTTTGGAAACACTGACTGGTAAGTCGGACGGCGAAGGACGCGCAGCCGGGCCACCTTATAGGTGGAGAGCATATATTCGCATAGAAAGAGGGATGCCGCCCTCACGCAGAAGCTCTTCCTCCTTTGCCGTGGTCACCACCGGTGGACTGCGCCCGACGAGCGCGAGTTTGGATCTTACCCAATGTTACCCAACGTTGGTTTGAAACTCGCCTTGAGGCGGAAAAATGAAGGATTAACATCCCTGCACCGCGACCCTGGAGAGGAGGGCAAAACTGGCGCCAGTTGATGTCGTCCGCTCTGGCCGTCCTGGATGCACAAGGCAACGCAATCCAGGGTCTTTATGCTTGCGGCAACGACATGACGTCGCCGATGCGCGGAATTTATCCTGGGGCAGGCATAACAATCGGTCCCGCCATCATATTCGCATATCGCACCGTCAACGCAAAAGTGCTTTCCGCTGATCAGGAGCAAAAGCCGTCGCCGCCGGAGCTTGACCGTTTACCACACTCGTCTGTGGCGGGAAATATGTGCTCGGCTCCGGCTGCGCGCATCGATAGAAATGTCGGCCCCGACCCGCGACATCCTCGAGAGAGCGGCCGGGTTCGAGTTTGGTGAGCCCCGGCGGAGGGGGAGATCTCCGCATCAACTGTCTTCGATGTATCGCAAAGAGCTGGGCTCCCAACAGGTGTTCCAAGACATATGACAGCGGGAGAAATCAATCGTTCAACAGGTAGGCGGCGTAGTGAGGAGTCGAAAATGTCAGGACAAGCGGCGCAGGCGTCTGCTTCCCCGACGCGATCGCAATCCGCTGGCCGCGAGGCAGTGATGCAACTCGACAAGATCGATTTTCGTCTTCTTGATCTCGTTCAACGAGACAATCGCCTCTGTAGTGAACAACTTGGAGGGAAGGTCGGCCTATCCGCATCCGGAGTTCAACGTCGGCTGAAGCGCCTTCGATCGACGGGCGTTATAGAGGCCGACGTTTCCATCATTTCTCCAAAAGCAATTGGGCGGAATGTGACTGCAGTGGTTCTCATTTGCTTGGAGCGCGCGCGTGCCGATATCGTTGATCGTCTAAAGAGGCACATTAGCAAGATGCCTGAAGTGATGAGCGCATTCTACGTTACAGGTCTGGCTGACCTCGTCCTGCTAGTTACCGTAAACGATATGGAAGATTACGATCGGTTTACCCGGCGCCTTACAGACGAAAGTTCAGACATAAAGCGCATTGAAACAATGGTTGTCATGCATCGGTTCAAAACAGGATTTACTTTGCCAATAGCGGAGCCGAGCTGCTTGCTCCGGCTATCAAGTGCCAAATGATCAACTAAACCGAGCAGATAGCCCATTGGCTCGGGCCGCCACGGCTGCTTCGAAGCACGTACGCTTCGATGCTGCGAGGCGTCTTATCATGGTTGAAAAGCTTCCGCTCCTCATTGCCTCGACCCTCGCTAGGGCGAGCCTCTAATCGTCGGGCTCCAGAAGGACAACTTCCACAGTAAGTAGAGAAGCGCAGCTATGGCCCCGCAGAAAAGTATGCCGCGGAGCGAGCGCCATGTTAATCGCCGTCTCGCCCAAGCCGCTGCGCCATGGCGATTCCATCGATCGCGTCTGCCAGTCCTTTTAAGGAAAACCCTACCATGCATCATCATCTTTTGTATGCGCCTTGGCAAAGCTCTATAGCAGGCAGCTCGTCTTCCGGATGAGGACACAAGCCCCGCAATCTTGATGTTGGCAGAGCTCGAATGTTACACCACGCTCAAAGCTTTTGAAGAGATTTGCGGCCTTATCCGTATCAGCGAAGATCGATGGGCGCGAGTTTGATGCCGCCGACGAAATCAGCAGTCAAAAGAAGCATGCTCTCGTGGACCAGGCGAATGTGCTATGCCGGGTCAACTCTGACATTGCGGGTACTATCGAGATTCTAAAGCAGAGCGCTGGCTTATTGCCATGCTTTCTTCTGAAGGCAGTTTGATCAAGAGTGACGCGACATGCGGCCAGAGTGGAGTGCAGAAAATCTAGCCAAAGAAGCGAGCGAGAACCGCGGGGCGAAAGAATAAGACCAAATAGCCCCTGCTATGCCCGCGCACCACCCTGAGTTCGGTCCTGGTGAAACGCCGCGCCTTGTCCCATCGGAACGCCGCATGCAGCGCAGCATGATGCGCAGTGCGCGAAGCTGTTGCCGGACTTGTGGACGCTTCGCCGAGCACAATGAAGAGCAGAGTTTCCCGTGGTTCCAGATGTTGGGACGCTTCGGGGGCTCTCCGCCCATCCTCTGCCTGACCATATCGCCCATCACGTCCATGGCGATATCGGCGCCAAGCTCAACGGTGCCCTTCTCGGTCTCCAAGGCTTAAGCGAAGCTCTTCAGTTAATCCGCGTTTTGCTTGACGCCCTCGTTCAATCCGGAAACGGTGATATCGAGGCGATCAGGCGGTGACTTTCATCCGATCATACGCGGACCTCTTCAAGCGGCATATCCACACCGGTCGAATAACGCCCTCTGCAACGCAAGCTCGGTTGGGGCATCGGCGCCCGTGTTGGTCGGATGACACATCCAATAGTGTTTGCGATGCTTAACCAGACTAGATGATGAACGGATGAAAATCGTCGCTGCGCCGTGCACAAAAGTGAGCGACCTCGGTCCCGACCCGCATGCGGAGATCGAGAAGCGAAACGCGACCACTTAGCGCATCGACCCGCGTGCAATAGAACAAGATCGCCGCGTCTGTGACGAGCGGCGGGATCAATAGAGAATTTGAACCAGCTACTGATGCAAAAGCGCGAGCAGTTCGCCAGGATCGCCCCTTCTTTGCGGAGCTAGCTTCGCGGGGCCTGAACATGCGCCTGCATTGATCATCTCTCACTATGGCGCTCCTGTGATGCTCTATCTTGACTTACCCAATGTTACCCAACTTCGATCTGAATGGGTGCATATGGGCGGAAAATGACGGTTAGCGTTCCCAACACTCGCGGCCCCAGATGAGGAGGGCACGTGAATTTGCGGGCCAATGAGCCCGGAGGAGGGACTAATGCCAAGGACGCCAGCCGCTCTGTGCGGCCATTCGGCTCATTTTGTCAAAACCGCTCTGATTTGCTCAACGCTCGTCGCCGGTGCAGCCGCATCTTTCGGCCACGCCAAAGCGGAGGATATCAATTGGCGCCAGTTCGAGGGCGCTTCGATTGTGTGGGCATACGATATCCATCCGTATGCTGACGCAGTCGCAGCACAGCTGCCCGAGTTCGAGAAGTTGACAGGCATCAAGGTGACGCCCGAGCTTTATCCGGACGACGCCTACTGGAATAAGCTGACCATCCAGCTGAGCACAAGGTCGCCCTCGTGGGATGTCGTCGGCACTGGGATTCAGCCAGCTTGGGATCTCGCGCCCGGACAACTGCTCGAGCCGCTCGATCGATACCTCAACGATCCCAAGCTCACCCCGGCGAGCTATGATTACAAGGACTTCTTCCCCGCACTACGTGATGCGCTGACATGGGAGATCAAGGGCGGGCAGATCGAGGCCGGCCGGGGTCAGGTGTGGGCCATCCCGCACGGTTTCGAAAACATCCAATTGTTCTACCGCAAAGACATTCTCGATAAGCACAGTATCAACGTCCCGACAACTCCGCCGGAAATGTCTGCAGCTTGTGAGAAGCTGAAGTCCGCCGATCCCGGGATCACACCTCTGGGCGTGCGGGGAGTGCGCTTTTGGAGCAGCATCCACACGGCCGCAATCTCGATCGCCAAGTCGTATGGTGTGCACGACTTCGTCGTCAAAGACGGCAAGTTGGAAACCGGTCTCGATTCGCGGGAGTCGATCGCCTTCCACAAGGACTATGTGGAGATGATCAAGAAGTGCGCTGCTCCATCCTTCGCCAATGACAACTGGTATCAGGTGGTCGATGGCATTAATTCGGGCCGGACCGCTATGGCGATCGATTCCAACATGTTCGGGTTCTGGAACGATGTTGGGGGCAAGCCGGCTTCGGGCAAGATCGCATTCGCTCCTCCGCTGCGAGCTCCGAACAGCAAGAACTTCGAATCGAACATCTGGATCTGGTCCCTGGCAATGAATGCTGCCTCCCAGAAAAAGGGGGCGGCCTGGCTGTTCATTCAGTGGGCGACGTCAAAGCAGGTCGAGCTGAACGGAGCCGTCGCCGGGAAGCTCGTCAACTCTCCGCGCGCTTCAACCTGGAGCGACAAGGTTTGGCTCGACTATGCGGCCAAACCGGAATTCACGAACTTCGTGGATACCTTCAAAAGCGTGCAGGACAGAGCAGCGCTCGCCTTTACGCCGCGCGTAGGGTTTGCCGAGGCCATGAACGCCTGGGCTGTCGCCATGCAGAAAATGGTCAATGGCGCGGACGTGAAGGCGACGTTGACCGACCTCGCCTCCGAGATCCGCTCTTCCATGTAAGGCAATCGGGGGGCGCCATAAGGGTTTGCTGCTCCCCATTACGCCCGAGTATCTTTCGAGAAGTGAGAGATGGACCTTCGAGGCACCGAGGCAACCGTGACGTTAGAATCATCGGCAGGCCAACTGGCACCATCCAAAAACGAGCAGGTGCAAAGCGCCGAGCAGCATGCGCTTGACTGGTGGAGCCTTGCTGCGATTGCGCCCGCCATCATCATCCTGCTTGGATTTCTTTTTCTGTTTTTCTATGGTCTCTTTCAATCGCTGACCGATCTCAAGTTTGGTCGTCCTCTGGTTCGCTTCATTGGATTCACCAACTATGAAGTGGCGATCAAGAGCCAGGATTTCTGGAACAGCGTGCGGGCGACTATGGCGTATGCCTGCTCCGCGGTGATCGCGGAAGCGTTGTTTGGGCTTGCGCTTGCCAAATTGTTCGCAAGTGGGGTGTTACTTGCCCGGCTGATGCGACCGGTCATTCTCCTTCCGTTGGTTCTGCCGCCAATGAGCGTCGCCTTGATGTGGACCACGATGATGGATCCGCAGAATGGGATCCTGAACTATTTGCTCTCGCTTATTGGGATCGGCCGGTTCGGATGGATTTCAGACGCCAGCACGGCGATGTTCTCGCTGGTTCTCATCGACATATGGACTTATACGCCATTTTTCGCGCTGATCATCTTCGCCGGCTTGCAGGGCATCAACGATGAGGTCAGAGAAGCTGCGCGGGTCAATGGGGCGAAGGGATGGGCAACGTTCCTCCATGTCGAGCTTCCGCTCATCGCGCCATACATCCTGATCGCCGCGGTATTTCGGCTGATCGAATCGCTTAATCAGTTCGATATCATCTTCGGAACAACGCAAGGAGGCCCGGGTGACAGTACCTCCGTGCTCTCGGTCCGCGCCTATATCACGGCCTTTCAAAATCTTGCCTTCGGGCGTGGTGCAGCGCTCATGGTCGTCAACTGGTTGATCGTGCTTCTCGGGACCTTGGCCATGGTGAAATTGTGGCGCTCGGTGCGGCAGCGTGTAAGCTAGAGGAGGCTGAGATGCGGCTAAATCGCTCAACGCTTGCAAGCGTGCTCCTCAATTTGCTGGTTGTCGCCTGTACGCTGATCCTGACATTTCCGCTGGTCTGGATCGTGATGATGTCGCTGAAGCAGGCGGAGGTCATGACCTGGCCGCCGCGCTTCATCTTCAAGCCGACTTTCGAGAACTTCCGCGTTTTGTTCGATGCAGCTCAGGCCGGGGCAACAAGCTACGGCACCATCAAGGTTGATTTCCTGACGCCTGTCACCAATAGCGTTGTGATCTCGCTTGGCGCGGTGCTCGTATCGCTGCTCGCGGGGGTGCCTGCGGGCTACGTTCTGGCGCGGCGTGATATCCCCATGAAGGAGGACATCGCATTCTTCATTCTGGGCTTTCGCTTCGCGCCGGCGCTTCTTGTCGTCATACCTCTGTTCAGTGTGTTCCAGACAGTCGGTCTTTATGACACCTATTTCGGTATGATCTGGGTCTATCAGGTCGTCACGCTACCGATGATCATCTGGCTGAGCCGTTCATATATCGAGGACATCCCAAAGGAAATTGAGGAGGCGGCCGCCATGGACGGTGCAAAACCATTCCGGGTTGTCTGGCACATCGTCCTTCCGCTTCTAAAGCCCGGTTTGATAGGCGCTTCATTGCTCATTTTCCTGCTTGCGTGGCACAACTTCGCACTCGGCCTGATCCTCAGTTCGACGAAAGCACCGGTCACCGTCGCCCTCCTCAAGCTGCTCAATCCGGGCGTTCAGTTCTATCCGCTAATGGCTGCGGGTCTGGTGGTGACCATGATTGTGCCAGTCGTGCTGATCATCCTTGGCCAGCGTCATCTCGAACGTGGTCTTACCTTCGGGGCTGTGAAATGAGCCCGAGGCCATTGATGTTCTTTGGAACGACGAATCTCGACCTCTGCTTCAACGTCGAGCGGCTTCCAACGCCCGGTGAAAGCCTGATGGGAAGCCTGAAGCGGCATGCGGGAGGCAAGGGCGCCAATCAGGCGGTCGCCGCCGCTCGATTGGGCCTTCGGCCGAGCTTTTACACCCGTCTTGGCGATGACGACGACGGTCGATCGTTGCTGCAAGCGCTGCGTGAGGCAGGTGTCGGCCTCGATGCAGTGGCGGTGTGCCCAGGGGAGATATCTGGGTCAGCCCTCGTCCTGGTCGGTGACGATGGCTCCAACATGATCGTCATTGACCCCGGAGCCAACGCAAATGTCACACCAAGCATGGTCGAGAAGGCCGCCGAATTCATTGAGCGGGACGCAATTGTCGTTGCCGAGATGGGCATGCCGGTCGGCGCGCTCAATCACCTTTTTGCAATGAAGAGCGTCAAAGGGTTCGAGCTCATTTTCAATCCGGCCCCCGTGAGGGCCGGCCTATCGGCGGCGGCGTGGAGGAGTGTTGATTTCGTCACTCCAAACCAGACCGAGGCTTTCGAGCTCACCGGCGTCGAGGTGCACGACTTCGACACCGCCGCTCATGCGGCCGGAAAGCTCCTTGATCTCGGCCCGAGAGCAGCCCTGATTACGCTCGGCGCGCAGGGAGCCTACTATGCCGATGCCAACGCGTCTTTTGCGCTCCGGGCATTTCCTGTGAAGGTCGTTGATACGACCGCCGCGGGCGATGCCTTCAATGGAGCCTTCGCAGCCTCTCTTGCTCAACGGCTACCGATACGGCAAGCGGTCAAGAAGGCCCTTGCAGTGGCAGCGCTGTGTGTGACGCGACGCGGCGCGCAAAGCGCAATGCCAAGCAGCGAAGCCGTCGACGAGTTTCTCAAATCGCAAACTATCCTGGAGTTGGAATGACCGAACAGTTCTCAGTTGCAGACAGGACCGTGCTCGTGACCGGTGCGGGTGGAGGCATTGGCTCAGCCATTGCTAATGCTTTCCGTCAAGGCGGTGCGAACGTCCTGGCAACCGACGCAAATGTGGAAAACCTCCGGCACATTCTGACGCGCTTGCGGTACGGCAACGGCATCCTGCCGATGAGCATGGATGTGTCACGAGAAGACGATGTCGGTAAGGTGCTTGATGAGATCGCCAAGCGCTTCGGTAGGCTCGACGTCCTCATCAACAACGCCGGAATAAAATCGGCTCAGCCGCTTCTGACCGGAAATGCCGATCGAATCGAAAAAACCATCCAGATCAATTCCGTCGCGGTTCTGCGCTGTGCCAAGCTGGCGATCGATCGCTTCATGAAGAGCAAGGGCGGCCGCATCGTCAACGTCGGGTCCTCGTTGTCATCTCAAGGCGCTGTTTTCAACTACCAGGCTGGCGGCGCCGACTATTGCTTGTCAAAAGCCATCGTGCACGATGTGACAAAGCTGCTCGCTTATGAATGTGCTCCGCTCAAGATCAACGTCAACGCAATTGCACCCGGGATTATCGACACGCCCATGCACGGCCGTCCTAGGGAAGAGACCGAAGCGCGTCATAGTGGCCGGATTCCACTGGGCAGGGTCGGATTGCCGGAGGATATCGCAGGGCTCGCGGTGTTCCTGGCTAGCCCCGCAGCCTCCTACATGACTGGGCAGATCGTCCATGTGAATGGCGGGATGCTGATGAATGGCTAGCACCGCCTCCAACATCAACTGGCCGCCAATAGAAGGGATCATCTCCGACCTGGATGGCGTCGTCTATCGTGGCAGCACGGCAATTGCGGATGCCATAGAAGCGTTCACTGGATGGCAGAAGGTCGGCGTGCCGTTCTGTTTTGTGACGAACAATTCGACGCATACCCCCGAGGACGTCGTCCGCAAGCTGACAGGATTCGGGCTTGCGATCGCGCCGTCACAAGTTGTGACAAGCGCCATCACGGCTGCAGAACTCATTCGAGCAAATTATCCGCAATTGACGCGAGTCTATGTCATCGGCGCTCCGTCGCTTGTCACAGCCATGCGCGATGTCGGGCTGGAGGTCACTGACCAAACCCCCGAAGTTGTTGTGATGGGGCTTGACCGGGATATTACTCACGAGAAGATGCGAATTGCCGTTGAGGCGATCCTCAATGGCGCTGTCTTCATCGGAACAAATCCCGACCTTCTGTTGCCGACGGCCAGCGGGTTCGAACCTGGGGCTGGTGCGACGATTGCAGCTGTAGCTGCCGCGACGCAAGTACAGCCTTCGATCATCGGAAAGCCGCAAGTGCCGATGGTCGAGACGGCGCTCTCACGGCTCCGTACGCACCGCGCTTCGACGATTATGATCGGGGACCAGGTTCCGACGGATATTCAGGCCGGAAAGAGGGCAGGGCTTGCCACGGTGCTTGTTACAACCGGCGTGCCGATGCGTCAGGATTCGTCCCTGATAGCCCCCGACTTCATCGTATCGAGCTTGCGCGACGTTGAGGTAAGTGCCGCTCGCGCGGCTCGCCCGCAACAGAGGAAGGCATAATGGCCAATGTTCGCCTGGAAGGTCTGAAGAAGGCCTATGGAACGATCGAGATCCTGCGCAATATCGACCTTGCGATTGATCACGGCGAATTTGTCGTCTTCGTCGGTCCATCCGGCTCAGGCAAATCCACGCTTTTGCGCATGATTGGCGGGCTCGAGCCCATCAGCGGAGGGCGGCTCCTCATCGACAATGAGCTCGTCAACGACATCGATGCGGCCGATCGCAACCTCGGCATGGTCTTTCAAAGCTACGCTCTCTATCCGCATATGACGGTCAGAGAGAATCTGGCCTTTCCTCTGCGCATGGCGAAAGCCTCGAAGGCAGAGATCGCCACCAAGATAGCCAAAACTGCGTCGCTCTTGCAGATCGACCATTTATTGGATCGCAAGCCTCGACAACTTTCAGGCGGGCAACGCCAGCGCGTCGCAATCGGGCGCGCCATCATGCGGGAACCAAAAGTGTTCCTGTTTGATGAGCCGCTCTCCAACCTGGACACCGATTTGCGCGTGCAAATGCGAGTTCAGGTCGCCAAGCTCCATAAGCAGCTCGGAAATACCATGATCTACGTGACGCATGACCAGGTCGAGGCGATGACCATGGCTGACAAGATCGTGGTGCTCAGGGACGGCAACATCGAACAGGTCGGCAGCCCGCACGATCTCTATCACAATCCGGCGTCGCGCTTTGTGGCAGGATTCATCGGCTCGCCCAAGATGAACTTCCTGGGCGGCAACGTCGAAGCAGCTCATGAACATGGCATGGACATCCGGTTGGACGCCGGGCCCACGATCTCCGTTCCGGTCCAGCCGGACCAGATGCTGGTTGGCAAGCCGGTCACTGTTGGAATTCGCCCGGACGACTTCTCCTCATCAATGCCCGGGCAGCAGGAGATCTCGATTGACGTCGATTTCGTCGAGCATCTCGGCAGCGTCACGTACATCTACGGTAATGCCGGAAAAGAAACTGTCGTCGCCAGGGCGCCACAATCCGGTTGGCCCAAAGGCGCCAATAAGCTCATCCTCACGGCCGCTCCAGCCGATTGGCACTTGTTCATGAGCAATGGAAAGGCGGTACGGCGGTTGCACGCACCGGCAAGTTGGAGCTAGTCTCGACGTAGAGCCGCGCGATGATGCGCGGCTCAGGATCGACAGGCGGACGGCTGAGGTGAAGGGAGCCGGTATCAGGCAGTTCTTCCGCAATTCCCGTTCGTTTGTCCTTGGTGCGGGGATCGGGTCGGGCATGACCGCCAGGGCCGCCGAGCGGGCGGGGGCCGATTTCGTGCTCGCGCTCAATGCGGGCCGTTTTCGGGCCATGGGTGGGGCCTCGCCTGCCTCGATCCTCCCAATCCGCAATAGTAACGAATTCGTGGCAAGCTTCGGACGGACCGAAATCCTGCCTAGCACGAAACTGCCGGTCTTCTTCGGCACCTGTACATTCGACCCCGAGCTCGATCTTGATCGTTGGCTCGATCGGATCATCAAATGGGGATTTGCCGGTGTGACCAACTTCCCATCGGTCATACACATCGACGATGAGCGCAGGTCATTGCTCGAGAAGTGTGGTCTTGGTTACTCCCGGGAAATCGAGCTCCTCGTGAAAGCTGCAGAACGCGGCCTGATGACCATTGGCTATACGCGCAGTCAATCCGAGGCGCGTCGAATGGTCGAAGCGGGCGCCGAGGCCATTTGCATCAACTTCAATCTAAACCGCGCGGTTGAAAGCGAGTCCGATCCGTCGATCAGCCTGTCTGAACTTGCAGCCCGTACGAATGCCGTTGCGCGCGTTGCTCAATCCGTGAACAAGAGCACCATCTGCCTGCTTGGTGGGGGCCCGATCACAAAGCCGGACGAACTCCTCGACATCTGTCGCGAGGCCGGAATCCAGGGGTTCATCGGAGGCTCTTCGCTGGACCGCGTGCCTCTGGAGATGTCGGTCCTCGAGGTGACGTCCGGCTTCAAGACCATCCACCTGTTGCGCGAGAAGGTGGATTTACTCGAACGGCAGCTGCAGTTGAGTGGTTTCAGGCACGGCGTGATCGCGCAGTCCTCGGCAATGAAACGCATCCTTGAGATCACCAAACGCGTAGCGGCGACCCCACGCCCGGTCCTCATCTGGGGGGAGGCTGGCTCTGGCAAGCGTAGAATAGCAACCCTGGTTCACGCGTTTAGCGACCGCAGGCACGCCAAGACGGCGTTGTTTCATTGCCGCCCCGGTCCGGCGATGGATATACTTGGCCCGTTGTTCGGCGCCGAGCGTCTTGAGAGCGGCAGACGCCAATTGTCACTCCTGGAGGCGTCGAGTGACGGTGCCGTCGTGCTATTGCATGTCGACCAACTCTCGCGCGATGGACAGGAGCGCCTTGCCGATTACCTCGAGACAGGCGGATTTACCCCTCTGAACGGGGTAACTATCGTGCGTTCCAATGCCCGGATCATTGCGACCGCGACCGTGGCCCGAGGCGCTGGCCTTGAAACGGTTCTGTGCGCGCGGCTTCTCGACCTTTTTACCGGGCTGGACGTCCACTTACCTTCGCTACCCGACAGGCTTGAAGATCTGCCGCAACTCGTTCAACACTTCACCGTCGAAGCCAAAGGAGATTCCAGCGCCCAGACGCTCACGATAGAAAACTCTGCATTCCTTGCGCTCGCCGGGCACGATTGGCCAGGTAATTTGCGCGAGTTGCGGCAGGTCGTGAACCAGCTCGTGGTCCTGCCATCAAGTCACATCACAAGTGAGGTGCTAAAGCCGTTGTTGGAGCCACCTTCAGGCGCACGGCCCGCGGCCTCGCTGTCCGAGCGAGACTGGATCATCGAGGGCCTGAAGAGAAACCGGCTTCACCGCGGCAAGACTGCTCGCTCTCTCGGGCTTTCGCGCAAAACCCTCTACAATAAAATCAAGAAACTGCGGATCCTCGAATAAGGCCTCATGCCCGTCGTAGCGGCTGCTTGGCCGTGGCGGCCTGCTCCAGGGAGAACCTCGGTACCGACGACCGTCCATGAGAGCCAAGACTTACGAGCCCGATATCCGATCCAATCGGCAGCGCAAGCGCCTCGGGTCGCAGATAGACGGACCCATCCAGCTGTGAACCTAGCCGTTGCTCCGCTGTTGTCATCTTTGCCTCGTCCGAAGCGACAAACAGGACTTTGAGCCCTCGGCTTGCAAACCACTCCATCCGGCGAAGCTCGAGCTCCAGTCCGCGCTCGAGCGGCACTCCTGCCGGTGTCCGTTCAATCATGGAGGCAGGCGGAAAGTTCGTCACTCCGGTCATCCTTGCATCTTCCAACAAATCACCAAGATCTTCCCAGCATGCAAACGGGTCGATCATGACAATCGCCGCATAGCAGGAAGGGGGCACTTTGGGTCCCGCTTGCAAGTCGCGCAGGAGACAGTCGTTCCAGTCGATGACGGGAAGCGTGGCCATGACCAGCATGGCGTTCTGTGGAAGGGTCCGCAGTGACGGCGCATAGATCGTCATCTGATAACCGCGGGACGAGGAGAGACTTGCGGCAAGGCGACCTAAGACATTGGCTCTCACGGCTTCTACCCAACCCTACCCAATTGATGCTTCAGCCGATCTTACACGCCGCTTCATCCAGGTCTAGATCACGACATCGATCGTTATCGGAGCACCGTCCCGCTTTCTTTGCCGCAGGAGCCATGTTCGGCTGGGAAGAGATGGTCGTCGGCGCCGTTTCCTCCTGGCTGCTTAACTGGGCTCTCCGCGCCCGTCCTGAGTGCCGGATGCGACTTGCTGCGGGGAACTGAGCGAGCTCCGCTCGCCGTGAAAGAGGCCCGTGAAGCGTCTCGGGTAGAAAAAATTCGGGCGAGCTATCTGCGCCCTGCGGATCCGCTAGCAGACCGGCTCGTCTGCTTCCTCCCTGACTGTGCCGCTGCTGGAAACTCCGGCAGCGGCATCTTTTTGACTCCGAGCGCGCCTCGCCGCGCGGTCGGGAACTGGTGTCGCGGAATTGGACGGCTCGCAACCATGCGGGAGCCCAAATCCATCAAAGATCCGCCAGCTACGCTTGCCCCAATCTGGTTTTAACCGGGGAGGCGGCTTCCAATTCACACGGTGGCGCTCAATCACCTTCGTTTCGGAACTGCTGTACCTCATCAGGCGCCTTCATCGAAACACAGAGGGGGCCCCGTCAGGTCGCTCCATTGCGAGCGGTCCTTACGATGATGCGGCAGGCCGCGCTGGACGCAGCGCGCTGGCCTGGCGCCCCAGCAGCAATCGGCCGGTCGATGGCTCGACTTTGCGAGGGACCGCTGCAAAATGCTCCATCTGACACAGATCTGACATCGCGGACCAATTTTCAGGGAATAATTTCTTGGCAAACTAAGTATCTCTATAAAAAGCAGGTTCTCCTTGCCGAGATAGAGCAGCCCGGTTGCTCGTCAGGGTCATACCTGAAGGTCATAGGTTCAAATCCTATCCCCGCAACCACCGATGCTCGCGATAGCAAGCCATCCAGAGCCCCGGCCTCCGAGAGGAAGTCGGGGTTTTTCTTGCCCGCTGAAAATCGCAGGATCGCAGCCAGGTCGCCGCGCAGCACGATGGCGAGTTGTTCCGCCTCGGGCACGAGCGTCACCTGGTCGACCAAGGTACGGAACACCTCCGCCGCTTCGGATCTCTCCTCTTCGCTCTGCAGGCTTTCATAAAGCGCCGAGATGCGCTGCCGATAGATCTCCGCCATGCTCGGGTGCAAGAGCGGCGGGGGGTCTTCGGCGTTCGCGAGCAGATCGGTCAACTCCGCCTTGCGAGCTTCGAGCGCATCCATCTCAGCCTTCATCGACGGTTGATACATGCCATCTTTGATCGCGGTGATGATGCCACGAATCTGCTTTTCGACTCTTCCCAGCTGGCTCTGCCAAGCATCCTGATCGGTTCGACGTTCGATCCGCAGCCGGTTCACTTCACGGGTGAATTCCTCGCAGAACTCCTTGAACAATTCGGGCTCCATCAAGTGCGTCCGTAGGCCGCTCAATACGGATGTCTCCAGCGCATCGCGCCGGATGTTCAGGCGATTATTGCACGTCCCCTTGTTGCGCGCCGTCGCGCAGCCGAGCAGGTCCTTCGAGATCATCGTGTACCCGCCGCCGCAACAAGCGCATTTCACCAGGCCGGCGAAGAGATACCTGGGCCGCCGGCGGTCATTGAGCTTGTTCTCGCCGGGGGCCGAGGGCTCGTAGGCGAGTGCCTGCTGACGCGCCTTCACAGCGTCCCAGGTATCCTGATCGACGATGCGCAATTCGGGGACGTCCAGGATCACCCACTCGGATTCGGGGTTGAGCCGAGAAACCCGTTTGCCAGTATCGGGGTCCTTCAGGTAGCGAAGCCGGTTCCACACGAGGCGGCCGACATAGAGTTCGTTGTTGAGGATGCCAACGCCGCGCTTTGGATTGCCGTGAATGGTCGATGGTCCCCATTCGGCGCCTTGAGGTCCGGGCACACGCTCGCGGTTCAGTTCGAAGGCGATCGTGCGCGAGGATTTGCCGCAGAGGTAATCTGTGAAGATGCGGCGGACGACAGCCGCTTCGGCCTCATTGATCGTGCGATCGCCGCGGATTGGCTCGCCATTGGCAGCGAACTGCTTGACGACGTCATAACCGAAGCACAGTCCCCCGCCGGACTTGCCGTCCTCAATGCGGCCGCGCAGACCTCGCCGCGTCTTGTCCGCCAGGTCTTTCAGGAACAGGGCATTCATTGTGCCCTTCAGGCCGACGTGGAGATGCGTGACGTCTCCCTCCGAGAGGGTGACGATCCGCACGCCGGCGAAGGCCATGCGCTTGAAGAGCCCAGCGATGTCCTCTTGATCACGGCTGAGGCGGTCCATCGCCTCCGCGAGCACGATGGCGAACTTCCCGCGAGTTGCGTCGCTGATCAGTTCCTGGATGCCGGGGCGAAGCAGCGATGCACCGGAGATCGCCCGGTCCGTGTAGCTGTCGCCGACAGTCCAACCTTGCTTCTCGGCGTGCAGGCGGCAAAGCCGCAACTGGTCCTCGATCGAAGCGTCACGCTGGTTGTCGGAAGAATAGCGGGCGTAGAGCGCAACCTTCATGACGCCTCCTTAGTCCGGGAGACAGTCACGCTTTCGGCTATCCGTCTCGGCTTGGACGAAATCCCGCGCGGCTTGCCGAGCCAGCAGCCGCAGATTGATGAGGCGCGGATCAGGCCTTGACGTAACGGACACAACCGAGGCTCCGGGTGCCGCATCGGCGACCACGCGAAGCTTTTCTGCCGTTGTTCCTCTCGGTCGCGCCACCGCGGCGTCCTTGCTGCTGCGCGGATCGCTCCGCATCGTGACAAAGATGGCCAGTTGCATCCGCAACGCAAGAAAAAATATCCAGTTAGACCAATGTGTTGTAGCGTAGGCCTGCGCTGTTTCGAAATGCGAAGCGTAGCGGATCGGGAAATCGCAAAGTCGAGCGCACGAAAAACACTTTCGTGATCACCTCTGCGAGATGCAATTTGGTTGACCCCGACGTCGGACAACGCACCGCCCTCATATTCAACCGCTGCCAACGTAACACGAGACTGGCGCGGTCTTGCGGCCAGCCCGAGATTCGGCTATATAACCAGATATACTATGGAGACGGTCGGTGAGCAATAGCGCGCAGAAAAGGGCGATCGAAAATTACCGATCCCGGCTGACCAAGCGGGGTATCGTCCGGTTCGAACTCCAAGCCCTCGAGAGCGATCGAAACCTCATCAGAACGCTTGCTCGCAAGCTGACCGAGGAGGGCCCAGAAGCTGGGCGTCTCCGGCGTATCGTACAACAAGCCGTTTCTGGCGAGCCGACCAAGCGCGGTGGCATCTTGACCGCGTTGCGTCGCTCGCCGCTAGTCGGCGCCGATCTTGATCTGACGCGTCCACGTGAAGAAGGGCGCGAGGTCGATCTCTAATGCGCTTCCTGCTCGACACTAACATCATTAGCAATGTCACCAAGCCGACGCCCTCCGAGGCGCTCCTGGCTTGGATGGCCGATCAGACGGACCGGGATCTCTACATCTCCTCGCTCACGGTGGCAGAGATTCGCCGCGGCGTGCTCGAGAAGCCAGCCGGCAAGCGCCGTCGCGAGCTCGAAGCGTGGTTCTCAGGGCCTGAAGGTCCGCAGGAGCTGTTTGCTGGCAGGGTGCTCTCATTTGACGAGAAGGCGGCTCTCGCCTGGGCCAAGTTGATGGCTGACGGCAAGGCGCGTGGACGCCCCCGCAACGCGCTCGACACCATCGTCGCCGCCATCGCCGAGGCGAACGACTGTGTCGTTGTCACCGACAACGAGAAGCATTTTGAAGGCGTCGAATTCATCAATCCCCTCAGGGGGACGATATAGTCGTGGCCGCCACTTATCCACTAAAGATCCTTCTGGCGTTTCGGAGTGGTGGCGTGTGCGCGTTCCCGAAACGCGGAAAGCAGCTTACCTAAAGAGCAGGGCGACAGCCCTGCGCCGACGGTGAAAGTCGCTGCTCGGATTCCATATCCGAGGAGAGAGGCCAACGGCCGCCCGCGACGACGCACCGATGACTGATGAAGATTGGCGCTCAAGCTTGGCGGGACGTGCAAGGCGTCTCGTTTCACGAACGTCACCCGCATCGACGACCGCCGCAATATGGCGCGGTCCTATAAACTGGATATCCAGCCCACGCTATTTGGTGAATGGTCATTCGTGAGGGAGTGGGGCCGCATCGGCGTGCCGGCACCGTTCGGGCACAAGTGTTCATACGCGCGGTCAAGCTGATTTGGCCCTGGCTTCAAATTGGACGTTGAAGCTCAAAAAGGGCTACCGGTAAACTGAGCATACGTCCGAGTCGCTCATTTTTGGGAAGTTCAGAATGATAAAGTTTTCGATCGGCGGCAAAACGATAGACCACCGCAACCTCAAAGACGCAGTCATGGCCTCGCTTCTTGATGCCGTTCGAGAGGAAATAGAAGAGAAGGTGGGCAGTATACGTGACCCCAAGAGGTGAATTTCCAACTATTGTGGTTCGCGCGGACAGCCTCGATGATCTGAAAATCCAGGTCGAGGGATCTCCCGAACTGATCGATTTGGTGGCTTGGCGGGGAGGCCGTGGATCAGCCGAGTGAAGTACCCTCTACGACGCCGCATGAGTTTCTCAGCTACACATCAGATGATGGGGCTCTCGCAAAGCGGGTGGCAGAGGCGCTTCAAGGGTGCAGGCATCGAGGCGTGGTGGGACAAGTGGTGCATTGCTGCAGGTGATAGTCTTCGACGCAAGATAGATGAGGGGATCAGCGGGTGCACACACTTTCTCGCGCTTCTGCCCCTCGGTCGATATCCAAGCCTTGGGTCAACCAAGAAATGGATGCTGGCCTTGTTCGCAAGCTGAACGATCAATGCCGGTTCCTGCCCGTCCGGCATGAGTTGCCTGCGGCTCAGCTTCCGCCCTTGCTATCGGGCGCTCTTTCACCGGCAATCGATAGCGATGAAGCCATCTCCCAGATGATCAATGATATTCACGGCGTCGTCAGGCGCCCGTCGCGGGGCTCGTTGCCTGAGTCGGTCAAAGTCAGTGTAGATACGCAGACCGGGTATTCGGCTGCGGCCAACGCGGTAGCCCGTCTCTTCGTCGAGCGATCGGAAGGGGGCCTGTTCGGCGATCCTATCGTCGACGTAGAGGAGTTGGCGAAAGGAGCTCGGCCTGAGTATCGAGGACAACGAGGATGCCGTTCACGAACTTTCAGTTTTTTGAAAGTGTCGCCACCTCACGTTATGGCTAAGGCCGCTCTCTTTTCTGAGTTCGATCGCTATTGTAAGCCGTGGAATCCTGCGAAAGATGCTCTGCGGCTGGCTGCGGACATTATGAGCGACCGGAGTTTCCCGTCAGACTGTCGAACAATCGCTGATGGCTATCGGTGGGAGCCGCGCCGGTTTAACGCAGCCATCCAGTATCTCTTTGAAAGAAATCTCATCGTTGATTATCAGGGCATAGGCACAGCCCCGTGGGCGGTTTTTCGTGTCGTCGGTAACGACAATATGCGCCGCTTTGTAAAGAGTCGAAGCTGGCGGCAACGGAGAAATAGATCATGCCGAACTTGGCCGACGATGTTCTCTCCGAACTCGGCAGCGTTGGCGGTTAAGGTGATCGTCATTTCCGGGGCGCGCGGAGCGCGAGCCCGATGACGAAGTGGAAGTTGCGAGAGCGCACAAAAAACCCCGGCATCGCTGCCGGGGGGGGCACATTTGGTCGTTCGCCGGAACGGCTGGATCAGAAGTCCATGCCGCCCATGCCGCCGCCGGGAGGCATGGCGGGCGCGGGAGCGGCCTTCTTGGGCAGCTCGGCGACCATGGCCTCGGTGGTGATCAGCAGCGCCGCCACGGAGGAGGCGTTCTGGACTGCGGTGCGCACGACCTTGGTCGGGTCGATGATGCCCTTGGTGACGAGGTTGCCATACTCGCCCGTCTGGGAGTCGAAGCCGTAGGAGTACTGATCCTTCTCGAGGATCTTGCCGACCACAATCGAGCCGTCTTCGCCGGCGTTGATCGCGATCTGGCGAGCCGGCCAGGACAGCGCCTTGCGCACGATCTCGACGCCGGTCTTCTGGTCGTCGTTCTTGGTGCGCAGACCCTTGAGCTGCTCGGAGGCACGGAGCAGGGCGACGCCGCCGCCCGGGACGATGCCTTCTTCGACGGCCGCGCGGGTCGCATGCATCGCGTCATCAACGCGATCCTTGCGCTCCTTCACCTCGACCTCGGTCGCGCCGCCGACGCGGATCACCGCGACGCCGCCCGCGAGCTTGGCAAGACGCTCCTGGAGCTTCTCACGGTCGTAGTCCGAGGTGGTCTCCTCGATCTGCGCCTTGATCTGGGCCACGCGCGCCTCGATGTCGGCCTTCTTGCCGGCGCCGTTGACGATCGTGGTGTTCTCCTTGTCGATCATCACCTTCTTGGCGCGACCGAGCATGTTGAGCGTCACGTTCTCGAGCTTGATGCCGAGATCTTCCGAGATCGCCTGGCCGCCGGTCAGGATCGCGATGTCCTGCAGCATGGCCTTGCGGCGATCGCCGAAGCCCGGAGCCTTGACGGCCGCGACCTTCAGGCCGCCACGGAGGCGGTTCACGACGAGAGTCGCGAGCGCTTCACCCTCGACGTCCTCGGCGACGATGACCAGCGGCTTGCCGGTCTGCACCACGGCCTCGAGCAGCGGCAGCAGCTCGTTCAGCGAGGAGAGCTTCTTCTCGTTGATGAGGATGTAGGCGTCGTCCATCTCAACGCGCATCTTGTCGGCGTTGGTGACGAAGTAGGGCGAGATGTAGCCGCGGTCGAACTGCATGCCCTCGACGACGTCGAGTTCGGTCTCGAGCGACTTGGCTTCCTCGACGGTGATGACGCCCTCGTTGCCGACCTTCTTCATGGCGTCGGAGAGGAACTTGCCGATCTCGGCATCGCCGTTGGCCGAGATGGTGCCGACCTGAGCGATTTCCTCGTTCGAGGTGACCTTCTTCGAGTTCTTCTCGAGGTCTGCCACGACGGCCTCGACCGCGAGGTCGATACCGCGCTTGAGGTCCATCGGGTTCATGCCGGCGGCAACCGCCTTGGCGCCTTCACGGACGATCGCGGCCGCGAGCACGGTGGCGGTGGTGGTGCCGTCGCCGGCCGCGTCAGCGGACTTGGAGGCGACTTCGCGCACCATCTGGGCGCCCATATTCTCGAACTTGTCGTCGAGCTCGATCTCCTTGGCGACGGTGACGCCGTCCTTGGTGATGCGGGGAGCGCCGAACGACTTGTCGAGCACGACGTTGCGGCCCTTCGGACCGAGCGTGACCTTCACCGCGTTGGCGAGAATGTCGACACCGCGCAGCATTCGATCGCGGGCGTCGACGCCGAACTTGACTTCTTTGGCTGACATAATGGGTTTCCCTGAGTGGTTACGTCTGTCTCACCCTTGGCGGGGCGCCCAGCAGGCGCTCCTCAGGGTGAGCGGTGCGAGCGGTGGATTTAGGCGGCCTTCTTCTTGGAAGACACGTCGGTGAGAACGCCCATGATGTCGCTCTCCTTCATGATCAACAGCTCCTGGCCGTCGATCTTGACCTCGGTGCCCGACCACTTGCCGAACAGCACGCGGTCGCCGACCTGGACGTCGATCGGGATCAGCTTGCCGGAGTCGTCGCGGCCACCGGGGCCAACGGCGACGACTTCGCCCTGCGAGGGCTTTTCCTTGGCAGTGTCGGGAATGATGATACCGCCAGCGGTCTTCTCTTCTGCGTCAATGCGCTTGACCACGACCCGGTCGTGAAGCGGACGGAATTTCATGCAGCCCTCCTAAGTATTTGCAAGACTTGAGGATTTCAGGATTGTTAGCAGTCAATGCCTGCGAGTGCTACTCGCGGGCCGAGCTGAGATAGGACAGGATTTTTGCGGGAGCAAGGGCTCTAGCAGAAGAAATTGGCACTCCCGCCGCGCGATCGGTTAACGATCGCCATCGCGTCCCAGCCCTCGAGATCGAGCTTCTTCAGCACGACATCCAAGATATCCGGTGCCGGCTTGGACTCGTCGACGTCCTCTGACCACGTCGCGACATTCATCCGGTCGGCGATAGCCGCTGCGTGATATATTTTTTTCAATTCGTATTTCTTGGCGAACGAGGCAGTGGCGATGCGAAGACCGGAGCTCCACGCGCGCCGCAGCAGGACGGCGACCGCCGAGAATCGACCAATGACAGCATCTGCGTCGACTTGAAGCGCTGGACGCGCCACCCGTCGAGCTTCTTTCCGTAGTTCCACTTCTCGTCCTCGGACAGGAACACCGGACATCGGTGCAACGCGTTAGCTCTTGCGAGGCAGAGCCACAAATCCAACCGCTCTCGCGGCGCTGGATCAGAGCGGGATTAATCGTCAGATTCGCATTTGAAGCAGCGCCACATAGGGGCTCCCTTACCATCACGACTTGTGGACAACGTCATCGGCTTCTTGCAACGAGGGCAGACGGGAATGGCACTGGAACGCGGCATGTGGGGTCGGTGAAGAAGGAGGCGTGTAGAGACTAACTGAGAGGGTCCGCCGGATGCTCGGCGAAATCAGGTGAACCAGACGGGCTCGAAACCGACCCCACCGAGCCCCCCGCGGCGAGCCTTTCGACTTGTTCGACAAGTTGGTCTCTGGCCCGTTGATCGCGTATCCGGAAAAAAGCGCGGATCAACCTAAGTCCCTGCAGGCTTCGCGCTGAAGGCGCGTTGTCATTCATTTTCCAGCTCCCTGCCCTTTCTGTAGGCGATCCAAGTGGCAAAGTGCAACGAGGTTCCGCTTCGTGCATAGGTTGCAGTGCAAATTTGGGAAAAAGGAGAAGCCCCTAGGAGCAACTACTCCGACAATCGGCCCTGGAGCTCCCCTGGATACCGATGCAGATTTCGTTCGAGGCTAGTTGGCCGGAGGCCGCAGGGGGCTGTCCGCCCACTTGCGGGCGGAGGATCGCGCAGCGGATCGTCCTGACAGGCGAGACAGACGTAGCGCTGCCGCCGTTCGCCAATATCGTCGGGCACGGCCGTCATGGGCTTGCCGCACGACGGGCACAGCTTCCGGCTCGAGTAGAGCGCAGTCATCGGATTTCCCCTGCTGAGGGAGCATAGTTCCATGCGCCCCGCGAACACAAGCGGATCGCCGAAAGTTTGTCCGGCTGCGTCAAATCACTTGACGCGAAGCGCGCTCACACTGACATTCACTTTCAGTGATGTTGCGGGGGTCACGTCGTGGAAGAGTTCTACAGAGGCTTCGCGCAGCGGGCGCGCGATCTGGCCGAGAAGGCGGACCCGTTCACCCGGCGGCGCTTGCTTGATCTGGCCCAGAGGTACGACCTCAAGAGCAGACCTGGAGCAAGTCGCGGACGGCCGCCGGCGCCACGCGCAACGCCGCCAACCCTGCTCTTCTCCGGATCCGGCGAAGCCTGACGCGAGACAGCTGGCGCGCGCCCGGCGCAGAGCGCCTTCCATCTTCTCCTTCTGCCTCTCCCAGCTCTCCAGGCCTGCAGCGTGGCCTTCAGAAGGCGCCACGATTGCAAGATCGTAGAACCTGTGCGAAGTTTTGGTACGTCTTGACTTTTCCTGGTACCGCAGCCGCCCGTTAACTGGACCAACCTCTTATAGCCAGCGGAGGGACGACCGCCGCTACCATGCGACGATGCCATGCCGATCCTGGTTTGCAGGCCAAGTCAATTCCGTCCGATCGGCGTCTCATGCAGCGCGCTGCAATTTCAATCGCAACCGACGTCTCGCCCTGGCGCAGCCTAACACAAGCGACTTTCAGGAGCGCTTCCCGGGCCCGCCGCGCCTGTCCAAACGGCCAGTGTAGTGATCGAAGACGCGTGCGACCTGCTGATCGACGAAAGCGCGGCCGCCGGTGACTGAACTTCGCGCCGTGCGTCGCGACGAACTCGAAGCGATCGTCCGATTATCATCTGCAGGATCGGAGGCAGAGCGTCCATGCAGCGGACAATCCCGCGACGGGGTCTCCTACTGACCGGATGTCTTAAGCCTCTTCGTGTTAAGGTCTTCGCGGCCTGCTCCCGGCCGACGCCCCGGCGCAGCGCTTCCGGCAGGTCAACGACATTGCCGGCAGCTGGTCGCTCCTTCGGCGTGATCGGCCTGCCCACGCAGATACTTAGCCATGCGTCGGCTTGAGCATTCTCGATGCCGATCGTCCGGGAGCCATTGTTGCCGGTGGTATTGGCGAGGTGCCGAATGATGGCCAGGCTACGTTCATGGGACTCGGACTGAGCCCGGGGCAGTTTACTACGCCCAAGCTCAGCCTTCACAACATCATCGTCAATGATCAACATTGAAGCTCACTGCTCAGCTTGGAAGCGACTTCGAAGTTGGTGATGTCTTCAGGGTGGGCTACCGCGGAACCATCGAACAGCCACGAAGATCGGGGGTGTCAAAGTTCCCTCGAATGCTCACCGAGGTGCCCGGGCTGGTTCGGCGTGTAGTCACTCAAACTGTGCAAGACTGGAGCGCCCAGCGACGCCAATATACCAAATCTACGCGTCAAGCCAATCCTTTAGCTCTCGGACGTTCACGCGGGGGCAGCGTTGGGCGGTCCCGCTAAGGCAATCAGTGGTCCGGCAGAACCAGCGACCACTTTGTTAGCGAGGCGTGAGAGCCCTCGAATTCGAAGGCCTCGAGAAACGACTTGGCTCGCCTCCGCAGCGTCGATGAAGCCAGTGGCCGTCACGGTAGCTACGACGCCGTCTGTTTGTGCCGATATCGTCCTTTTCTGCGCGATCCGACGTACTCAAGGAGTTGCGCTTTCTGAAGAGCACCAATGTCCCGACGCGCAGTTTTCAGACATACCTCCCATTCCGCTACGATTTCCTTGGCGCCGCACCGACCTCCTTCCGCCAGACGTGCCAGAAACCAGCGTTGTCGTTCGCTGAGCTCAATTTGATCAGGGACATTTATGGGGACACGTTTAGGGACACGTTCAGGGTCATCTTTTTGCGCAATTGCTAGCGGCTTCCTGCCAGCGGCTTCGCCAGCGACATAGGCCTTTCGAGCTGTGGCGAGCGAGAAGCGATCAACCGGATCGGATGGCGGATGTGCCGCCGGGCTTTCGATCAGACCAAGAACGAAAGCCCTGATGATGGGCGACGAAACTACGAGACGTAGGAAATACACTGTATCCGGGCCATGCTGTGCCGACAGCCAGTGCTTGACGCTTCTCTCGCTCGCGTCGGTTTGGTGCATGAGTTGTTTGATCGCCCTATGGCTGTCACCGTGCTCCTTGCGCAGTAGATCAGCCATAGCCCGCGCGTAGGGCTCGCGCCCGCCGAGAACACCCGTCCATATGGGTAATCTCCTGCCCTTTTTCAGCAACATCTTCCGTTCCCTCCGCGGCTAGATTTCTTCCTTGCTGAATGGCTGCACAAATCAGTTACGTGCTGTGGCGGAAATTCGCCGGGACCTCCGTTGCCGGAAATCAGAAGGCGCAAGTTGTGACGAGCCGGACCTTCTACGAAAGTAACCAGTTCAAACAGCCGGAACATCCTATTTGGGCCGCAGAATACGTTCGCATGTCGACGGACCACCAGAAGTACTCGACTGAAAATCAGTCGGATGCAATCAAGCAATATGCCGAAGCCCGCGGGATCAAGATTGTACGAACATATGTTGACGCGGGAAAAAGTGGCTTGAAGATCGAGGGGCGTGATGCGCTCCGACAGCTCATCAAAGATGTACAATCCGGCAACTGCGATTTCACGTTGGTTCTTGTCTATGATGTCAGCCGCTGGGGCCGATTTCAGGATGCCGACGAAAGCGCCTATTATGAATATATCTGTCGTCGCGCGGGCATCGCCGTCGAGTACTGCGCGGAGCAGTTTGACAACGACGGCAGCCCGATCTCGACCATCGTCAAAGGCGTCAAGCGCGCGATGGCCGGCGAATATAGCCGTGAGCTTTCTACCAAAGTGTTTGCGGGTCAGGGACGACTGATCGAAAAGGGCTACCGTCAGGGTGGTGCGGCAGGATTTGGCTTGCGGCGGACCTTGATCGACGAACATGGCGCGATCAAAGGAGTACTTGGGCGCGGCGAGCAAAAGAGTATCCAGACTGATCGCGTGATCTTGACCCTCGGCCCCCAGGAAGAGGTCGCTCTAGTTCGCAATGTTTACGAGGCTTTCGTTCATAAGGGGCGCAGCGAGGGAGAGATTGCTGCCGATCTCAATGAACAGGGTATCACAACCGATCTTGGACGTCCCTGGACCAGGGGGACAGTCCATCAACTTCTGATCAATGAGAAATATGCCGGGGACAACGTTTGGAATCGTTGTTCCTTCAAGTTGAAGAAAAGGCGAGTGCGCAACGAGCCGGGCATGTGGATTCGGGCGTACAATGCATTCGATCCGCTCGTCGAACGCGAGCTTTTCGAAGCTGCGAGAACGATGATTCACGCGCGCTCGTTCCGCCTTAGCAACGAAGAGATGCTGGAATCGTTGAGAGTTCTCTACCAGCAGAAAGGATTGCTATCGGGAATTATCATCGACGAATGCGATGCTCTGCCGTCGAGCAGCGCGTACAGTAGCCGCTTTGGTAGTCTACTTCGGGCCTATCATCTGGTTGGATTCACGCCAGATCGCGATTATCGCTATGTCCAAATTAATCGCGAGTTGCGGGAACTACACCCGTCGATTCTAGGTGGTGTACTCGATGGATTGCGCGCTACCGGCAGCGATGCTCAACAGAATCTCCAAACCGACCGAGTGATCGTCAACGGCGAGTTTAGCGTCTCCGTGGTGATCGCCAAAAGCTTAGAAACGCCGACTGGTCTTTTGCGCTGGAAGCTGCGGTTCGACACATCGCTTGCGCCGGATATCACAATCGTCGTTCGCATGGACAGCGCCAATCGTATGCCGCTCGACTATTATCTCTTCCCACGGATCGACATGTTCTCAGAAAAAGTTCGCCTGACTGAAGCTAATGCTCTTGATCTCGACGCGTATCGCTTCGATGATCTCGCTCTTCTATTCAATATCGCAACGCCCATCGCGCTCGCGGAGGCTGCCTGATGTCTGCCGTTCATCAGAATCAAATCGAGATGATCCCTATTTCCCGGATCAACGTGCTGAATCCCCGCGCACGCAACAAGCGCCAGCATCGAGAGATCGTAAATAATATCGAAGCGATCGGCTTGAAACGGCCAATCACGGTAAGCCGTCGCGATGGGGACGGCGGTCTCAGATATGATCTCGTCTGCGGTGAAGGCCGGTTGGAGGCGTTCCAGATGCTCGGGCAGACCGAGATCCCGGCCGTCGTTATCGAGGTCAGCGAGAGCAAATGTCTGGTGATGAGTTTGGTCGAGAATATCGCGCGCCGCACGCCGCGCCCTATCGACCTCATGCGGGAGATCAGCGCTCTTCGATCGCGTGGCTACAGTGATACGGCTATCGCCGAAAAGATCGGAGTAGGCTCATCTTGGGTGAATATGACCGCCTCGCTCCTTGAGCGCGGTGAGGAGCGTCTAGTGGCCGCGGTCGAGACAGGCCTCATACCGATCACACTCGCAATGGAGATTTCTAAGGCCGAAACGGAACAGGCCCAAAACCTTCTTCTTGACGCTTATGAAACGGGACAACTGAGGGGAAAGAAGCTTGCTGCTGTCCGGCGGATGCTTGACATGCGGCTGCGGACTCAGGGCAAGGGGTTGCCGGCAGGGCGCCTCGGACGGAAGACGAGCAGCCGGCGGATGACGGCCAGTGACTTGATGCAGGTCTATCAACGTGAAGCAGAAAAGCAACGTTTGCTGGTAAAGAAATCGGACTTTGCCCAAACCCGGCTCCTCTTCCTCGTTGAAGCACTGAAGGATCTGCTCGCCGACGAGAGCTTTATAAATCTGCTGAGGGCGGAAGGGCTGGCTACGATGCCTCGAGCGCTTGCTGCCCGCGTCTCGGGAGGGGATCATGCTTGAAGCTCAAGAAATTCGGCAAGATAGCTCGATCCGCCTCGCTTTTGAACGGAACTTCGTAACCATTCCCGTGTCAGCCATCGTTCCGCTTAAGACATTGCCGGATGGCGCTAGAGAAAGCAGGACGTACTCTCAGGTTTTGAGCTCCATAAAAGCTATCGGTTTGATCGAGGCGCCGGTTGTCATGGTAGCTCCGAAGAAGTCGGGAGCGTGGTTTCTTCTCGATGGCCATCTACGGCTTGAAGCGTTGAAGGAGCTTGGCATCGCTGAAGTCGAATGCCTACTAGCTACGGACGACGATACCTACACGTATAATAAGCGCGTTAATCGCATTCCACCGATCCAAGAGCATCGGATGATCGCTCGCGCTATGGAGCGGGGAGTGTCTTCTGCGGACATCGCGAATGCCTTGAACCTCCAGGTCGAATCTGTCTTGCGGCGATTTCGGCTGCTGGAAGGAATTAGTTCAGAAGCTGCTGACATGTTGAAAGATACACCCTGTTCGATGAAGGTTTTTGATATTCTGCGTCAGATGTCCGCCGTGCGTCAGATCGAGGCTGCGGACTTGATGATCGGTCAGAACAATTTCACACTAATGTTTGCTCGAGCGCTGAGGGCGGCGACACCGGAGAGCCAGCTTGCTGCCACCAAGAAGGGAAGAGGAGCCGGCGCCTCTACACCTTCAGGTCAGCAGATTGCACGCATGGAACGGGAATTGGCTGCGTTGCAAACTCAAGTAAAATCGGTCGAGGATACCTACGGAATTGAAAACCTGCACTTGACGGTAGCGCGTGGCTATATCGCAAAGCTTCTAGCCAACAAGAGGATTGTTCGCTGGTTAGCAAATCATCAGCAGGATTACCTTATCGAGTTCCAAAAGATTGCTGAGATTGATACGCTCGGCGCGATCGAACCTCGGTCGGCTGAAGGATGAAGCTAAAGAGGCCACTGTTTTTGTTTGCAGTTCCTTAACGACCTCTTCAACGGTGTATCTCACGGCTAGTCTTCCGGGTCGTCGGTCTTGGTCAGACGAAGCCATTCCGCTTCGCCGGCCGGGGTGATGCGATGCTTCCCTTCGGCAACCTCAATGTAGCCGCATGTGACGAGGCGGCTTATGATCTGACCTCGTGCTCCTTAACGTGGACGGCTCACCTCGAGCTCGGCAAATGCTCCGAGCGCCGCAATCTCGCATTCCTCTGAGGTAAAGGCATCGAGTGCGTGGCCGATTGCTGCGCAGACAGCGTCGACGGTTCGCGCGGCAGCTTTGCGGATCAAGTGCTTAAGCTTGGCAAAGACTTGTTCGATCGGGTTCAGGTCTGGCGAGTATTTTGGCAGGAAGAAGAGTTTGGCGCCGACCAAACGGATGAGCTGGCGAACCACTTTGCTCCTGTGGCTACCGAGATTATCCAAGACGACGATGTCACCGGGCTGAAGGGTCGGCAGGAGAACCTTCTCGACATAGGTGCGGAAATCATATGAATAAATTGGTTGTCGGCGTAGAGCGACATCACAGCATCTGGGTCTAACCCGCCGGATTTCAGCCCGGTCATAGTGTTTGTCGCCTCAATCGCGGCGCCGATCATGACGTCGGCCAGTTGGACCGCAGGGCTGGTCTTGGAGTCGACCTGGGTGACTTCCGTGAGCTTCAGCGGGAATTTTAGGGACGCAATCTCCGTCTGGTGAAACTCGACATTCTGCTCATGATCGATGAAGCTCTGAGGGAGCTCGTGGTAAGTCAGCAGATTTTTCGATTGATCGTGTTCAACCCGGTACGCACCCTCGGCCATCGCTTCCATTCGATTGATGAGCGACTGTAAGACAACAAGGGCAGCGTCGGTGTTCACGCCAGGCGTCGCAGTTGCCGCCAGACATTCTGGCGCGGCATATTTAGCAAGGGGTCCTAAGGCCTCCGGCAGCTCTTGCCATCGGGTCGCGCGCACGGCATCGACCAGGGCCGTCAAAGCTTCTGGTGTCTTCGCCTTGGCGGCGTGCTGGAACGCTGCCAGCATGGCGTCGAACGCAGCTTCTCCGAGGATTGTTGGCCCCGCCGTCGTGAGCAGTGATGCCATCGCATAGTTCTGCCCATCCTTATAAAAATCGACACCGCGCTCATAGTAGAAGGGCTCGTCGGCATAATCCACGAACATAAGCAACAATAGAAAGCGCTTATCGCAGACGTAAGTCACCGCTTTGAAATGCGACAGGACATCCCGTTGCAGAGCGAGCAGCGGCTGGTGATTGGCCGATCGACGCGAGAGTGTGCGGTACTTGAGTTCCGACGCCTGCAGCCTCGGAAGGTGCTGCTTTATCAGCCGAGGGCATCATCGTCGCTGATCGCAATGGCAGAGGCGCCCTGGAAGCGCTGATCGAGGTTGAGAAGATCGAACCCCGTGTATCCGCTTTCGTCGATGCGAAAGCACTCTATATCCGAGCTTGCTGACACTGTTTTGCGTCCTTCGTTGTTGCGGCGCTCAATCCTCTCGCAGATCCGCGACGCCAAGATCGCGCGCGAAGCCTCCATCTCGCTAGGCGGTTCGCTGGCGCGTCGCCCGCAGCTCTGAGTGGATGGCAGCCGGCGGCACGCAGGGTGTCGCGCCTCCGGCTGCTGGCGAACAGGTATGAGCCCCGACGGCTAACCTTCCGCACAACGCGCCGAAGCGAGCGCAGCGGCCGCAAGAACCTTCCTTTGGTCAGGACGCCAGCCTGCAGAGACCCCCAGAAGCTTCAGCGAATGCAATCCGACCGCGACAAAGTAATTTAGGGCCAAGGGCCTGCTAAACCGCGCGACTGCTGCCTTTCGCAACTCCCGGATCGGCTCGACATATTCCGGTGCCCCGGCAATGACCTGATCGGGGCCTCGGAACAGTTTCATCTCGACTTCGACGAGATCCATCAGCTTGAAGTCCGGAAACGCTGTTTTTCTGAATTCAAGTCGGATCGATGATTCGAGTGATACGAAGTCCTTGTAACAGTGGTCGAGACCAGCGTATTCAAAGTCGATCATTGCAAGGTTTCGACCAGAACTATCAATGAAGATATTATTCGCGTTCAGGTCGCCATGACCGAAGCACAATTCAATCTCTCCGGCCCCCTTCTTAGCAAGGGTGCGGCGTAGTGATCCGCACTCGAATGTGCCGAAGCGGATTGCATCCGTTGATACGGTGCTCGACACACCTTCCTCGGCGCCCACCTCCGTAAGAACGCCGCGCAATCCGGCCAACCTCCTATCATCCTTCGATAGCCTATATTCTTCGGAATTTGAGAAGTAGTCGTCGAGCCGCTGCGGCTTGGCTTTCTTCAGCGTGTACCAACCGGTGGTGTTCGACGAAAAGATCCTTTGAACCGCCGTTGTAACGGCAGTCCCGTCGCCCTCCTTGAGCTTATCGGTAAGGGTCACTACGCCATCAGCGCGCCCAAAGGCGAACGCGTAGCAAGCCCCCGCCCATTCTCCTGCCTCACCATACCCGATCAGGTCAACACGCATATCGTGCGACAATTGCAGGCGCACGAACGAATTGTAACGTGTCGCTTCGTTCGAAACATTCGCCTTGCGGCTGAACTTGAGGATGAACGGGATATTTTCGTAGCGCGTGGACCCAAAGAACTCCAAGCGGAATACACTTGAACCCGAAAACCCGCCGGTCAGTTTATGAAGACGGACCTCGATGACTTCGTCGTCGAGCTCGTCATTCAGGAAACCTGCAATGCACTGCTCGATGATCGAGGCGAGCTCTGGCTCGACATCCGCAAACTCAGGTCGCACGGAGGGCGTGGTGAAGCTTAGATTCTTGAATGGCAGGCGTTGTACCCGCGATGCCAATGTCTTTCCGAGGTAGTGTTGGTATTCAATATTAGAAAGATGCGTCTTTGTGATGAGCATATCGGGGTTCGGTATGCGTACCCCGAGTTGGTCAATACTGAAGGTTGCCAGGCTGTAAAGCGCGAACACCGTGTCGGTGTGGTCGGGCTTCAGACGGCTGATCTGCTCTATGCCGAGATTATCCCTTGCCTTGCCTGGACCGCCCCCAGGCACTTCGAAGACATTGTCAAAGATGGCGATATGAGGCCGCTTCTTCAGATGGGAGGCGACATCATCAAAGTTTTCCTCGACGTGAATGTCGATTTCGACACCCGCGGCAGCGAAGGCAGCCTTCCAAACCGCAATAAAGCGGTTCTTGCGATCGCGGTCGTCCTCAACAAGCAAGACTCGAAAGTGACGCTTCATACTGCACCTTCGTTGTCGTTTAGGGGAATGGAGAATGCCACGCCGAAGAGCGAATTGCCGAATCCGTCATCAACCATGGGAGCGGCTGACGCACTGCCGCCGACCATCCGCAATTGAGCGGCCAACAAGAACAGACCGAAATGATAGGTCGCCGACCGGCTGTCTTTGATCGGTGAGATGCAGACTTGGGAAAGGCGGACAGCCTGCTGCAACGCGGCTTTCGGCCTGTAAAGGATCTTCATCGTCGCGATTTTGGATGGCTCATCATAGTCTGTCTCGATACTCACATCTTCGATCAGAAGAGGTGAATGACCGGCATTGGAGCCCAAGGTGTCGAGAATTTCCAGGACGAGCCCGTAGGAACGCGGCGATGCTTTGTGTTCGCTTCCTTGCTGACTGACCTTCTCGCACAGGGTCCTCATGAGAGGGGAGGTCGTCAGGGTTGACATCGCGCTTACCATCGCATCCGCCAGTTCATCGATATTATCGACGTTCCGGAAGCGGTTTTCGCTGTCTTGAACAATCGAGTAGGAGGACAGGAGGGAACGGAGCTGGTCCGCCCGCTGTTCGTCCGTCTCCTGTATCTCTCTGATGATCGCTTCAATCCGATGACGGGCTGCATGTACGTAGGACATTCGCGATAGCCACGAACGGTCATTGGCCAGCTCGATCCTCCGGATGACTTCTCCACATGTGATCGACACGCGCTCGAAATATTGTCCCTCAGTGACCAGTCTCTTCGCGCGCGACGAGGCAAACTCGATCACGGCGCTTTTGGTGCTGCCCACCCAGATCGGCCTCGCATGGGTGGCATCGCTGAATTTGCCGATATCGTTCGTGAGGAGGGGCTGCTCGCCCGTCTCGGCCGAATACTGATCCCGATGCTCCTGCCATATCGGCTGATCCGTGACATACGATTTGACGCATAACGAGACGTCGTTCGTCTGAGGGATCGTAAGGTGGCGATAATTCGACGGAAAGCCTACCGAGGCGATCTCGACGAACTCCTTGTTGAAGGGGTCAAAGCGCCAGACCGCTATTTTTTCGGCCTGGCTCGCTTGGATCACTTCGCGAAGGAACGGTTCCAGAATGTTGCGGATTTCGCGTTCAAGGGCCGCACGAGTCTCGACTGGCGAAGTTCCGAGGCGCTCCTCCGCATCCTGCGACGACCTCATGACTTTGAATAGCGGATCTTCTCGTTCAGCAGATGCCTGCTCACGCAAGCTCGTTGAAATGAGTTTCGTCGCATTATGAACCGCATCAAGACTAAGCCGATCGCCACCCTTTATGAAGATCAGAACCGCTTGCCGAGCAACCTGAAAAGCCGTGTCCTGACTGCCGCGATCCAAGAACAGGTGCTCTTCGGTCAGGGTGTTGATGCAATAATACGTCTTTGGCTTATTGATATAACCATAGTTGATGGACTTCCGCGCGATCGAACCGAAGAGATCCTTCAGGAAGTCCTTGTTTTTCGAAATGCTTTTCAGCACCTTGGACGAGCCGCGGTCGATATCGATGATATCTTCGATCTTTTGGACGTCCTCCAGTTTTAGAAACGGGTTTTTCTGAAGCCCGAGCAAAATATCTATACCCAGGCGTTGCCGGATTTCGCCGAAATGGTGATCGTAATCAATGATCTCGCGGCCCGTCTTGCTCCTTACAAACTCGCGCACGAACCGTCTGGAAACACTTTCGATGAAGTGCTCCCGGGACCCGCTCACGTGGTAGAATACCAAAAAGGTGCGTCGCACCTGCTCCACGAAAAACCGGCTGATTTCCGGGTGCGGAACCCAGCGCACGACCGCGCTCTCGGAGAGAACTTCTTCCGTGTATTCCTCCGCGACCTCTAAAGCTCGTTTCTGAAGATCGGTTCTGTGACCGAATCTGCAAACCTCTCCATCGCAGATCTCGAACGCGAGATAAGGAAAGAGCAGATAAGGCGTCTCGGCGGCATGTGGGTCGGAGAAATGGCGCGGTTGCCGCATATAGAACAGAAATTTTCCGTCCTGCGGGATTGCGCGGGCGATTTCTGAGATCACCTCGTCGACGATGTACATCTTGTTTGAACTGAGCAGTTCATCTTGGAGATGCAAAATTGATTGCAGGCTATCTTCCACGTTAAACTCGCTTTGATGGGCAACCAGTGCGCGAATATCCGTCAATCTAGAGGGGTCTTGAGGCCAAGGTAAAGGCCAATCGTGATGGCCATCGCAGGTTTACAAGCGTCTGAAATGTTGCTGTTATTTGGAGACCCGGTCGGACCGCGATCTGATCTGTAATCGCGTGTCCGCTTCGTGGAGCGGCGCCCGAAGGGTCGCATTCGGAAGGGCCATGGCTCATCACCGAGTGGCTTCGGAAATGATCACATCCGCGAACCAGCAGCGCCATTACGATTGCCATTGCTGACGGCGTTTCCGACCTGAGATGCTGATTGAGCGCCAGGCGGCAAAGAGCGAGTCCGCCGAGGGCCGGCTGCTGGCTCTGCAGAAGGAATTGACCGACTGCGAAGATCGCACGAGGCGGCTTTATCGCTCGATTGAAGACGGCATCGTCGAGCTCGACGATATCCTGCGAGAGCGCACCGCCACTTTGAAGGCTCAGCGCGACCGGGCCAAAGCGGTCCTCGATCATGCTCGCGGTCAATGCGGATTGGCGGCCGCTGTCAATGCAGAGAAGATCGACGCCTTCGCGCGACTGACGAACGCGAAGCTGGACGCGGGCGACACCAATACACGCAAAAGCTATATCCGCTCGATCGTCGACGCGGTCGAGGTCAACGACCAAGCCATCCGGATCATCGGCAGCAAGGATATCTCCAAGCCGCCATTGCCGGCAAACAGACCGAGAACGCAAATGTTCGTGGTTTTGTACGCAAATGGCGCACCCGACACGATTCGAACGTGTGGCCTTCTCCTTCGGAGGGCGACGCTCTATCCAGCTGAGCTATGGGTGCCTACTGCTTACGCAGTGCTTACGCGGATTTTGCGTATGAGTGAACCTCAACGCGCAGGCCTCGCAAGCCATTGCAGTACAATACTCTATCTTCGTCACTTTTCGCACCAGCCGGCTTGACACCTGCCTTCGGAGAGCAACGATGCCAGTCGTGATCATTCCCTCGATCCGCCAGAAGTACGAGGCGAAGATCACGCTCGATCACCGCCTAAGTGTGCTCAACTATGAATGATCGTGAGGACGGGCCGCGAGTGGGATTGTTGTGCAACTGGGGTATGTGTCTGGGTGGGCGCTGTAATACGTGACCGTTCGTGTTTATCCCAATATCTCAAGCCTCGTCCCGCACGATGCTCCTATAGCACGGCAAATCACGGGATTCATCCGATGCCCTGCCTTTCGCCCAGCGAGCGGATAAAGGACTATCTCCGCGGCCGCTCGCCTTCGCTCACGACGTCCTTCGGCTGCTTGTCGTCCCTGAGTCCGAGATAGGCGAGTTGGCGAAGTTCGCCTTTGCTCGTCCATTCCGCGAACTTCACCTCGGCCGCCAACGCCGGCCGGACGCACCGATCTATCACGAGGCAGGCCAATACTTCGATAACCCTATGTTACATTTTGCTCTTGTCGGACCCGTTACCGCGTTGGCAATTGCAGACTGGTAAGCGTTCGCTGCGCGACTTCGGCGCCAAGGCCCCAAAGGAATAGCCCAAGGTATTCGTACATTCCTGCGGATCCGAAGGTCGGGACTTTAATGTAAAGCGAATAGAGGCCGGTCAGGCAAAGTAGCAGCAGCAGAGCGAGCCCGAGCACCGGCCTCAGGATCCAAAATCGAAACTTCGTGCCGACGGGCGAGTCTCCGGACAATACAGCGATAAATCTCGCAAACCGATCGCTCCACGTGGGCGACCCGTCGTTGGCAGGACGCTGACTAGCCGGGAGGCCTGGTGTCACGGACAAGAGAATATGATCGAATACGACGCGAATGTCAGGCGCCTGCAAAGCCGGCTGCGGTGCTGCGGCTGCGTCACGAACCTTTTTCCTGATCGCGTCAAGGTTCTCCAAAGCTTTCGCGCGATCGCCCGCCATGGCGGTGTTCCGCGCAGCGGTCAAGTCGGGAGCGATTGCAGCACTTAGCCCGGGGATCTTCAGCGCCTCGACTTCGGCCGAGTCAAGCCGAGCCAAGACGTCCACTTGCTCATCCAACTGGTTTAACCTCTCGACGAGTTGCTGCTCGGTTGCTGAGCCTTTTTCGATTAGATGTTCGAGCAGATCCGCCTGCTCCTTGAGGAAACTGGCGCTTACCGCGCTTCGCACGCGGTTCATATCGGATCGTATCCCATACAATCGCTGCAGCGCTTTCATTTGCGCCTTGATGGCTGGCGAATCCAGTTCTCGCGCCCATCTACCGACGATAACGCCGACCAAAATAAGAAGCAGCGGCAGGATCGGCCCGTCTCGAACATTGACGATCAGCGGTACGGTAAGGGCTTCATCAGTTGCCGGCACGCGAAAGCGGACCGATCCGTCATAGGTATCGGCAGCCAGCGCGTTATAGTTGATTGTTATGGGGACTTCGGCGGTGCCGCTGCCCGGAATTGTCCCCACAGGACCGAGACTCACGTCTCGAGTAACATCGTTGCTCTTGTTGTTGGTGCCGCGCAGGAGCACCAGCGTATCGATGCGCTGGGCCGGAAGGGGCGACTGATTTTCGAGCCTGATTGGTTGCGTCTCCGCGGTGGCCGAGTTGCTTATGAATTCACGCGCTATCCAGCAAGTCCACGCCCAATCACATCGAATGAGATTCCATTGTGGAGCGGTGCCGAGTTGTGCCAGCATAGGGCGGATGCCGACCTCGACCTCAATGCGGACGTTCAGTGCATTGGCTTCGTCGCTGTTGGCCCAAAGCTTTAGCATTCCTTTGTAGTGGCCAGGTCGCGGGATATTGGCAACTGTGATCCGCACATCCTGCACGGCGCCCGCGTCGATCTTAATGCCGGCTTGAATAGTGACATCCGCGCGATTGATGAAAATCTGATCATTGCCCTCAAGCGTTAGATGGGTCGACCGCATATTTAGGTCGATCTTCACAGCAGAGGAAGTTTGCAGCAGGAGGTTACCAAAGAGATTGGAGATCGCCTGTCCTTTTTGGAACGTCCCCCTAACAATCAGTGGATTTTCTTCCGCGTTTGCCAGCACGATGGACGGCTCTGCGAAGGATACGCTCGACGTCATCGCGAAGTAAAAAGCCAAAACACTGACTGCGGCCACGCGCAGCATCATAAACATGTCGATTCGTCCAAAGTCTGCGGCCGAATTGCTGTCCGAGCCAAATTAATGTTCAAGCCAAACATCAGGCTTGGTGAAATTAACGTGTCGCGATCATAAGTCGCAAAGAGGTGGGTTGCAACCGGGTGCAAACCATTGCATGATCCGTGATGGGTCCGCTGGATTGGGAAGTGTTCACGGCGAAGGCACAGGCCGCCGGGCAGGCGAGATTTCCATCCTGCATCCCACATGAGGGGAGAGAATGCTGTTCGCCGCATTGCCATGTCGCATTGCAATACTCCACGTGAGCGTGCGGGCTATGCGCCGGATGCTGTTGCTTCCCGCCAGTGCATTGTTCCTCTGCACCCCTCCCGGCGTCGAACAGCATGCCTCGGCACAGAGCAGCGAACGCATTGTCGTTGCGCCTCCTACCGCGCTGACGCACCGGCCGCGCACTGGCACGGTACCCTCTCCCTTCTTTGCCGGGACAGTTAACGCAACCGGCGGTGAGGCGCGAATCGAGTTCAAGATCGACTACAGCAATGCCACGATCTACAACCCAGAGACCAACAAGAACGATCCGGTACGGCTGCGCAGTTATCGCGACCTCCACGAGACGGCAGCGCCTGCGATCCCATTCGTTTCGCCTACCATCGAAGTCGCGCCGGGCGAAACTGTGCGCATCACGCTCAAGAACGACCTGCCATCGTCTGACTCGAGCTGTCCGGCGTCGATGCCTGACATCAACGTCCCGCATTGCTTCAACCGTACCAATCTACACGCCCATGGACTCTGGGTGAGCCCGACGGGAAATAGCGACAATGTCCTGCTGAGCATCGCCCCATCGGTGAGCTTTGAATACGAATACAACATATCTCTCGAGCATCCGGCCGGAACGTTCTGGTATCATCCGCATTTGCACGGATCGACAGCCTTGCAAGTGTCAAGTGGAATGGCCGGATTTCTTATCGTGAGAGGATCGCGGCTGCCGAGCGCGCAGACAAGCGGCGATGTCGATACGCTTCTGAAGGGTGCCGACGGCCTGCCATTTACAGAGCGGCTTGTGCTGCTGCAGCAAATTCAATATGCATGCCGTGATGCTTCCGGCACCGTCCAAGAGACCGTGACGGGCAAGTATGTCTGCCAGCCGGGGCAGGTCGGTGAGATTGAGGGATACGACCAGTTCGGGCCCACAACATGGCCGAAGTCAGGTCGCTTTACCACGATCAACGGCCAAGTAGCTCCGGTTTTTACGGGCGCGCAAGTTGGGCGTATTGAGCGCTGGCGAATGGCTCACGCCGGCGTGCGCGACACCGTCCAACTGCAATTCAAGAAAATGCGACCCGGTGCGCCCGACTTCGCATCGCTCGACCCGACCCAGCAACTGAACTGGATCGAGCAGAATTGCATTGGCGCTCGCCTACCCCAATTTGGGTTCGCCAGTGACGGCCTTACACGAGCAAAGATCGGCGAACGCGACACCACCGTGTTGCAGCCTGGCTATCGGGAAGATCTCTTGATGGTCTTCCCGGAGGCGGGCGATTATTGCGTGCTTGATGACATGGCGGGTCCGTCCGGCACCGTGAATGCCACAACGAAAATTCGGAAATTTCTCGCGCGCGTAAATGTCGCCATGGGTCAAGCGGTGGGCGCCGACGCCAAGGCGTATCTCCAGGCAGAATTGATGGCGGCCGCCAACCGTACCATGCCGGAAACGATCCGACAGAAGGTGCGGGACGATCTTGCCAATGATATGCGGCTCTTCTCTTTTGTGCCGCATCCAGATGTTGCGGATTCCGAAGTCAAGGGACGCCAGACGCTTCAGCTTAAGATCGACGTCAGTTCCGGTCTCAAGTTCTTGGTCGATGGTAAGGCTTACGATGCCACGCGGATTGATCGAACCTTGCCGCTGGGAAGCGTAGAAGAATGGTCCCTGACGTCAGGTACTAGCCCCCCGGTCGGACACCCATTCCACATCCATGTGAACCCATTTCAGATCGTGAAAATTCTTGATCCGGGCGGCAACGATGTCAGCAGCGCAGGCGAGAGCAACGATCCTCAATACGCCAACCTTAAGGGAGTCTGGAAAGACACGCTGTTCGTCAAGCCCGGTTATCAGGTTGTCATCCGAACGCGCTATCGCCGTTACATTGGTGATTTCGTCCTACATTGTCATATCCTGGATCACGAGGATCAAGGGATGATGCAAAACGTTCGCATCGCTGTTCCTAATGGGGCCGGTGGTGTCGTGACGAATCATCATTAGAACTGTTGTCGCGCAGTCAAGAAGTTTAGAGTATTCTTTTCCATGAGAAGAGGCCCGGCCGTCAGCAGTCGTGCTCGCCGCAAGATGTTTTACACCATGTTCTGATGTGCAGGTTTGGCGCCCCGGGGGGCGCGCATGTGTCGAGGAGGAAAAAGTGCCCCTTTTTTTATATCGCTTTCTTTCGGCATCAATCGCGCTGCTCCTGGTCGCATCATTTGCCCACGCGGCAGATCTCCGTACCAGAAAATCCATCGATGACCTCTCGGCCGATGAACTTGAAACGTACATCCATGCGGTCAAGAAGGTCCGCGACAAGAGTACTACGGACCCGCTTGTGCAGTTCAGCTACGCGCATATGGCCGGGCTGCACAATATACCCGCGCTCTTTAACGGTGCGTGCATGCACCACACCTACAATTTCTGGGCTTGGCATCGCGCGCACCTGATCAATTATGAGGATGCGCTACGGGCAAGTGATCCGCCACGAACCGCAAACGTAATGGTCCCCTATTGGGATTGGACTAAAAAGCCGAGTGGCAAGCGATTTCCTGTCGTCTTTGAGAATGATACAGCCGCAGTGACAGCCCACTATGGGCGCCCCATCGATCCGGCACTGCTGACGATTCTATCCAATCCTCCGCGCAACTCAGCGCCGAGTCAGCCATGGTTCCCGTGGCCGGTCGTCTCCACGGCGGCTCGAACAGGGACGGCTTCCTTTTTGGGTACGGCATCGGATGGCGGCGATTTTGAGAAAGATATCCATGATGCGATGCATGGCTTCGTAGGCGGTGCGCTTTGCTGCCCGTCATCGGCAGCGGACGATGTGATCTTCTGGTCGTTTCATACGTTTTTCGATGTGGTCTGGTGGTGGCGCCAGCAATCGATCACCGATGTGCCGCCATGTGAGGATTGCGTTCTGAACGGCATGGCGCCGCAGACAGCGCTGCGTCCAGATGGGCCGACAATGGCCAAGAACGTGACCAACCCCGCAGCGCAACTCGGTTATACATACCAGTTCACGCCTGATGCGGCTCCGGTCGTGCTGGCATCGACCTATAGCGATCGGCTACCGGTCCTGGCCGAACTGTCGTTGCAAAGGCCGGCCTTGGTGCGCGAATTTTCGGTGAATGCCCCGGCGAGCACTTCCGGCAAGATCGCAGTCGCGCTTCAGCAGGTGGCCGCTCCGGCCGATATAGCCTATATGGCGTTCGTGTACGTTTATCCCCGAGGTGCGGCATTCACCCCCGCGGACGCTCAATTTCGCAACCGCTATCTCGTTGGTCACGTCGCGCGCTGGCCCAGCCAGCATGCGCAGGCCGGTCATGCGGACTCCAGTGACTATTTGATTTCGGTCGACCTCGCTTCGTATCCCGCTGTGCAGGCCGCAGCCAGCGGCCCGCTCACTGTCTCGGTTGCGATCCATCCGCAGGCGCAAAAAGGGGGGCCTACTCCGTTGGCGCCACAGGCGGATGCCGATTTAGAGCGCAACACAAAGATTGGGTCCGTGTCGTTCAAATAGCCGCAATCTGAGTATATTCTGATGTCAGTCACCCCTTACTTCGAATTGCACATCAAGCCCATGTTTCGCGCCATCGATCGCGACCACATGCTGTGGAAGCTTGACCTCTGGGACTACGACAAGGTCGTGGCTTTGGCGCCGCGGATTGCTGAAATGCTGAGGAAGCCTCCTCCGAATTCCATGCCCACCAAGGCTTCGGGCGGTCCATGGCCTGAGGGATGGATTCAGGTTTTCGAGGCATGGGCTGCGCAAGGCTTTCAGCGGCTGCAGCGAACTGATGGTCAGTACTCCGCGCGGAGGCTCGGCAATGGGCAGGTCATGGTGAACGTCTCAGTCCAATTGCAGAACGGCGGCGCGGATGCCTGGATGGAGCGCGAACAATCATTGTCGCCGTCGGACGTAGAATATACGCTGTGCCTAAGACCCGCCCCGCAAGGCGTTAACGAAGCGCCGAGGACCAATCAGTTCACCGAGATGCTGGGATCAACGGTTCAACAGGTGTTCATCACGGATACAACCGGGCGCCGCAACATCGTAATCCAGACTTGATGCCCATTCGGCGAACTCTCGAGGCGCAGACAGAATGAATTCGATACACGCGGGCGAGATGGCTGCAGCGAGCACTCAGACTTTTGGGTGGGAGAGACTTGGTGCCCAACGATGACGACTACGCCATCGTCGTAGGCATCGCCACGTATGCCAGCTACCAGGCCATCGATGCGGCTGAGGGCGATGCGCGAGATTTTGCGAAGTGGCTGTGCGACCCCCAGGGTGGTGATCTGCCCAAAAAAAACGTCAGTCTGGTTCTCTCCAGCGATCTGCCGCCGCAACTACGGATCGGCCGTCCGATACGAGACGACGTGGAAGACGAATTCATCAAGCTTTTGAATAACCGAGTTGGCCGCATAGGACGTCGGTTCTACTTCTATTTTTCAGGCCATGGCTGTGCACCGTCCTATGACGAGATTGCGCTGATCATGGCGAACTCTTCGAAGGGCGTACCGAACCGCAATATTGGAGCGCGGCTATACGCGGCAACTCTTGTAGAACGCGCCAACTTCGATGAACTGGTGTTTTTCCTGGATTGCTGTCGCGGTGTAGACGATACGGTCGACCCGCAACAGCCGCCGTTCAAGCGGCCTCAGCCTGCAGTCGACTACACGAATGTCAAATTGACGGTCGCGGTAGGCAGCCAGATTGGGCAACTCTCAAACGCGCCGGACTCCCCGACCCAACGCAGTTTCTTCACCGAATTTCTTCTTGAGGGCTTGCGGGGCGCGGCAGCGGCAGGCGATCAATCGATTTCGGTAGAGTCGCTGATGCAGTACGTTAAGCCAAAGGTGACTGCGAAGGCACTCAACTACGGCAAGCGGCAGGTTCCTGAACTTGCAAAGCCCGCTGAAATCATTTTTCGAAAGGGAATAAACAATCAGCGACTCATCACGTTGGGTATAACGCCGGGCTGGCCGCGGCCGATTGAACTACAGCGAGGCGATGGTACGCTGGTCCGGCGCAGCAACGTTGGTGACACCAAACTGCAGGCGGTGCTCGCCCCGGGGCTTTATCAAATTGTATTCCTTGGCGACTCCGGAACCGGGGAACCGGACGTCCGTCAGATCATTCGAATCAACTTCGGTACGACCGGCGCTACCGCAGAACTCGATCACCAGAGGACGGTCGAATATAATGTCTGATCCGAACCCGACGTCAGGTTCTATTCCGCTGACTGTCGAAGGACCGACGGCGGGAGCCGAACTCGGCATCTACGATTCCTCTTTCAAACTCTTGACGCGTGGCGTCGGAGAACTGAGGGCGGATCTAGCTCCGGGGCTTTACGATCTCGAAGCGAAGATCGCCGGTAGTTCCGAGCGCAAGAGTGTCATGCTTGGTGGGAGCGCAGTGAAAATCGCCGCCAGCGATTGGCAACTCCAATACAGGACGTCCGCACCACTTCCGCGCTCTTCGATAGTGCGCGAAGGACATGATACGGCCGCGCAACGCTACAGCACCACCGTAACGCTCCGCGCTCATCCCGTAGGACCTTGTCGGCTTTTGGTTTTTGGGCGTGTCCTGGTGCGGGGAGAGGACAACCAGTGGGTAAAGACGACAGACCCGTTCTGGCGCGAAATTAGACTTACCGACACTGCGGGTCACCAAGTTACCGATTTTTCAAGTGGAGTAATGAGCAATCTGGACGAGGGTTGGTGCGCGTTGAGCGTCGATCTGGCAGAGGGCGGATATATCCTTTCCGCGCCGGCACCCGACGGCGGCGAATACTGCCTGCCGCTTTGGTTGCAACCTAACTATGGGACCTTCGTCTTCTTTCCCGTTTTTCACCAGATTGCGTTGGACGGTTGCTCGATTGTGATGGCCCCTAAATCGGAGGGATTTGTACCGGAGCGTCAAACCGAAGCGGAATACGGCGAAACGCTACTTGGCGGTTTTCGCCGCGCCAAGATTTTGGTTAACGAAGCGGCCGTTCGGCAAATGCTGGATCGAAAGTTCTACAATCCATTTGCGGCCATCATCGCGGCTTACGCCCTGCTGCAGAGAACCGATCGTCCCGTCGACGTCGATCTGATACGAACCGTGGTTTCAAACTTGCGCTCGGCCCTTGGCAGCCGTCAGCCGGATATTATTGCGCTTTCGTCAATGCTTTTTCGCATCGATCCGGCTAGTCAAACCGACGAGAGCCAATTGTCATTTCCGCCTAACACTACTTTGGCAGATTGTTGGATTTGGGCTCTTTATTAGGATTCCCGAATCGATTTTTCAATGATTCATGGGTGGTCGGCTCTTGGAGGGCTGACCATGGCGGAATGGGAAGACGAACTCGAACGCTGGCTGAAGCCGTTCCTGGACCGGTTGGGTCATAAGACTCGGCAGCGGATGTGTCCCCTGTACGTTGCGGGATTGATCGGCCCGGGCGATCGCAAGAGCGTTCAGCCGATGGCAGAACGCCTTGCAACCGGCAACTACGATCAGCTGCACCATTTCATCGCCGACGGTGTCTGGGACGCATCACCGCTGGAATCTGAGCTGCTCAACCAGGCGGATCGGCTTGTCGGCGGCAAGGATGCGGTATTAGTCATTGATGACACCGCAATGCCGAAAAAGGGCGAACGCTCGGTTGGTGTCGCGGCTCAATATGCGTCCTCTCTTGGCAAAACGGCAAATTGCCAAACGCTGGTGTCGCTGACCCTTGCGCGCGGCGAAGTGCCCGTGATGGTCGCATTGCGTCTCTTTCTGCCCGAGAGTTGGACAGGCAATGTGTCTCGTTTGATGCGTGCTCGGGTGCCGATCGAATACCGAACGGCAAGATCCAAGCCAGAAATCGCTTTGGCTGAGGTTGATCGAGCGATGGCAGCCAACGTGCGCTTTGGATGTGTGCTGGCGGATGCAGGATACGGGCTCAGCGCACCATTTCGACAAGGGCTAACAGAACGCGGATTGGCCTGGGCCGTCGGCATCCCTCGGCACCTCAAGGTGTATCCGGTTGATGTGAAGCTCATTTGGCCGATTACCAAAGTCCGCGGGAAACCACGAAAGCACCACGTGCCGGATATCTTATCGATTGCGGCAGAACACATGCTGGCGAGCGCCAAATGGAAAACCGTGAGTTGGCGCAGCGGGACAAAAGGTCGGCTGAAAGCCCGATTTGCTGCTCTCCGTGTCCGCACCGCCGACGGCCCTCCGCAGCGAATCTGGGATAAGGGTCAGCAGCATCTCCCGGGCGACGAAGCTTGGCTCATTGGCGAGCAGCGTGCCTCAGGGGAGAAGAAATACTATCTCGCCAACCTCCCTGCGGCGACGGATCTGCGCACACTGGCCGCCACCATCAAGGCACGATGGATTTGTGAGCAGGCGCATCAGCAGTTGAAGGAGGAGCTTGGGCTTGATCACTTCGAAGGGCGATCATGGCAGGGTCTTCATCGCCACGCCCTGATGACAATGATTGCCTACGCCTTCTTGCAGCACCGTCGCCTCGCACATGCGGGACGGAAAAAAAAGAATCAATGGGCCTCCGCCTCAACCAACCATGCCCGCCGTACGCCACGCCATCGTCGATCTCATTCTCCGGCCGCCATCGCAGCGATGCCCGCACTGCAGAAGACGAATCCGTGAAAAACCACAGCACAAACCAAATCTGCCAAAGTAGTGCTAACCTGCGTATCGGTTTCGACGCGGTTCGTGCCCGCTCGGCAGTGGTACCTGCTGTTCTTCAATTGAACCCCGTCGTTTCGGAAGCATTGCAAAATTTGCTGCCAGGTCAATACACAGTCTGGCGGCGAGACGCCGCCGGAAGCCGCCCGTTCTTAAGCAAGGTGGCAGAGCAAGCCGGCAGGCTGCTGCAGAAGGTACCAGGCCTTGTGCAGAACTTTCTGAAGGCGCCGCCGGCGACGCCCGACCTCAATGCTGCGATTCAGCGCTTTGAGACGTGGATCCGCGACAAGGATTCGACGCAACTGGCGTCTGACCTCGGTCTGCCGCCGGCGCTGGTCGAGAGTGCCAAAGACAAGACACAGCGGCTGCTCCGCGCGGCTCAAAATTTTCCGCAAAGCAGCGCCGGTCAAGCTTTGCAGCGATTGCCGACAACTGCAGCTGAGGCCATTGGCTCCATTATCCTGAATGCTGCCGACGCCGGGTTATCACGTCAGCCTGTATCGGATCGCGACCGGAAAACGATCGGGTCCATTGTGGATTTGTGGATTCCTGAAGATTCAGAGAGAAACCTGCAAGCCTCAACGGTCGCTCGAAGCAAGCGGCGGATGGTGCTGCTGAGCGGAACTGCATTGAAGGCGTGCGAATTGCTGGGGCACGATACGCCCGAAGCCGACGATGCTATGCTGCTGGCTGGCATGCTGGGTGGGCTAGCGACGGGCTTTTTTCCGTTTCTGCTAGTCGGACGCAAACTTGAAATAAGAATACGATCAGGCTGGTTCGTGAAACTCAAGGCCCAGGACTATCGCGGTACAATCTCAGCGACCCCGCTGGGAGCAAAATTTGAAGGCCGTATTTCGCAACTATTGTATGGCCGCTGGTATGGCTACGGGCCGGTCGAAGCGGAAGCGTTCGTGCCCGTCGCCGTGAGGGGTGACATCAATGCTCGCTTTCTCAATCTCCAAGACGAGTATTGGGCGATGGCAATCGACGAACTAGATGCAGCTCTTGTCGGCGATCAGGAAATTGACAAAACAAGTCCGGCAGCGCTCGAGACGTGGAAAGCGGGACGATTGATCGATCTCGCGTCGGTGATCGATCATGCCGCCTGTGATTTTGTCGATATCGTTAGGGACGCTGATGATCCCCGCAATCTTTCCCGAACGCCAGCGTTGAGCAGCCTCCGTGAAACCATCAGACCGCTACGCGAAAACGTGCAAGCTTCTATCGAAACGGTGCCGGGGACTAACGTGGCGCCTTCACTTGGGCCGCTCAGGCTATCCTTGCCGGCGCCCGCTAGCCCAATCGGAGCTAAACGCTAAGCGCCGGGTATTGCTTCAATCGCTGCGGCCAAAGCTTGCTCACAGTCGATCATGCCGGCACCCACACATGTCTGGGGTCCGGAAAGCTTTTTCGCCGTCTTACGGATAATGTCAGCGACCTGAGCGGGCTTGAGTTGGCTATTTTTCGACAGCATCAGCGCGGCGAGTCCCGCGACCTGAGGACACGCACCACTTGTTCCCCACCATTCCATCACTTGGTAGCCGTCTTTCCAGACGACCTCACCGAACGTTGGGCTGACCACGTCGGGTTTCTTGAACTGATCGGCCCACTCGCCGGGGCCTCGGCTCGAATTGGTGTGCTTGCTTGGGATCATCTGATTGGAGCCATTGCGATCGACGGTGCCGACCGAAATGACACGGTCGTGGGAGTTCACGCTCCAGATCGTGTTGGGAGTATCCCCGTCCGGTTTATGCTGGCACACATCGACGTGATTGTTGCCTGCGGCGAAGACCACGGTAATGTCTGCATCAATCGCGGCCAGTATGTTCCTTAGATAGGGGTGGTCCCGCTGCATGACGCTGTTTGACGCGCATTGATACAGTCCATAGCTGTTTGAGATAACGAGCGGGCCGCTGATCGTGCCGGTCTTCTTGGCGCTGATGAGCTCGTCGTAGATGAGGAACAAGTCGGTCGCGGAGAAGTCCGTCCGTACCGCAATCAGTTTGGCTTCCGGAGCGACCCCGTCATACTTGCCCCCGTCGGCGATGGAACCTACGGCGATCGCCGCGCACATGGAGCCGTGTCCAACCTCATCGCTCCAGTGGTTGCTGTGAGCCGCGCTCGGAATATCGAGGTCCAGTCGCCGGGCCGGGCCGAATTCCTTCAAGGTCTTGGTGACCCCGGTGTCTATGATCGCTACGGTGACGCCGGCTCCCTTCGTCGTCGACCACGCTTGGGGCGCGCGGATCATTGTTGTAACCTCCGCAAGGTTTCCCCCCGCAGGCGAAAGTAACGGGCCCGGTTTCTTAAGCCAGAACTGCGACTGAGGATCTCGTGGAATGCCGGGATCGAAGATTTGAAACTGGACGTCTTCGTAGAGTTCAGAACCTTCAGCGATGAGTTGATTCGCCGTTTCCGGACTTAAGGTCGCAATTGTTGTGTCGGGGTGGGTTCGAGAAGGCCTAATTGATGCCGCTTCTGTGTCAATCCCTGTCTCAATCCCCTTGGAAACGATGCGATCTCTCGCCAACGCAGGTCGGTCCTGGGGTGCTACGATGAAATACCGCCTCATGTTGCCTCTCTGACAGTTCGTTAAGGTGCAACGCAGTCTTGCAACACCGAACAGGAACGTTGAACAGTTGGATTCATTGTAACGGTGCGGGCGTTGTCAGGTATAGTGCACGGCCTAAGACGCAGGAGCCATATGTTTCTCACTTTTGAAACCGACCAAGCTAGGGATGATTTCTTGCATATGGTCGCGCAGGATAATCCGCTGTTGTACGCTAAGCTGAGGCCGGCCAAATCTCAGCCTGTCATTGTCGCCAGAGATTTCACCGCAGAAGAGGAGGCATGGATCAGGAGCAAGGTTGGAGAGACCACAAAGGTCCATGGCGACGTTCATTTCTCACCTTTCTAGCGCTCACAATCCGTTGCGACATTGGTTGTCCGCGATAGCCCCGAACGAAAGTTTTAAAATAGCCCGATCAGTTCAGCGCGATCAGCGTGTCCTCGGTTGGAATGCTTATGGGATCACTTGTTGTACTTTCACCAAATGCACCGAGCAGGTGGCGCACTCGCTTCTCTTTTTCCTCTAAATGGAATCGAGTAGACGAAATCTGTTTGAAGATAGAATGGCTTTCCATCCTTCTTGAACCATTCAGGATCTGGCACGCCCCGTTCCATCAGAAGCTTGTCGGTGCCTGGCTCAAATGCCTTTTCGCCGATCAGTCCCTTGCATACCACCGGATCCAAACCCAAGGCAGGTAATGTCGGAGTCATCGCACACAATGCCCTCGCCTGCGCGGCGGGTAGAGGGGTGTTCTGCGAAATCGTTGCCGTCGCGTGGCACGTGATGCAAGACGACCGCTGAAAGGCGAATTCGACAAAGTGGTCCGACAGCATCGTGGCCGTTCCATCGGTACGCGTGAACTCAGTTTGAGTGCCGCCGGGCCGATAATTTTCCCAAACGGTTCCTTTGACCATAAGGGGCATCCCGAATGTGTCGGGCGTCTCAAACGTGTTGGAAGGGTTGTCCTTGTGATGAAAAGTCGCCCAGAACCAGTTGGGAACATCTTTTGTGAGGATGTGCAATGCCACGAGGCCGTATTTCTTTCCTTGAAACTCCGCCGTGTAATAGGTCTGCTGTTTGTCGGCGGGAATTAGTCGCTCAACGAAATCGATCCACGCGGCCTTGACTTCGATAGAGTCCGGCGGAAATTGGATCGCACTCTTCGTGCCGTCTTCAACGGCTTTCGCGTAACGTTGTTGACCATCGCGGCTGAATAGGCATTCTCGCCGAACGAACTCGTAGGTGCTGCGGTTAAGTCGCGTTTCGCCGAACCCACCGGAATCGTGGAATATGCCATCGGTCGGTGAAAACAGAATTCCTGGCTGACCTGCGCCGACGAGAGGTTGAAGCTGTGGCACCTTGCCGGGTTTTTCGTCTGGCAGGGAAGTATCGTTCCACTCCGGAGGTTCTCTCCCATCGCTCAGATAGACTTCCGAGTCTGCGTTGCGCCATGTTTCCCAAACGGAAGTGCTGCCGGGAGAGCCGAAGGGGCGAGTGCAGTCTGGCACGCCGCGCCCGAACTTCTTGTCCATTGCAGGATGATTGAGCATGACGAATAAATTCCAAGCATGCTTGCTTGGCCAATCCAACGCGTCCGACCTCGCAGGTATCGTTCTGCAGTAATTTTCGGGTGTCGCAATCCCGTCGGTAGCCAGCAACATTGCATGGAGAAAGACAAACCCGGCCAAGAGTCGCATCGGCTTGATCATTGCCATTCTCCTTTCAGCCGTTTTCAGGCGAACCTGCTGCCAGCCATGCATGGATGTCGGAAAGTATTTGCTGCCCAGTCACGACAGTGCCGTCGGCAAGCGTGATCGAATAGTTGGAATCGGAAACAAACGGCCCCGTTTTCGGCATTTGGGGCATCGCGCACCACCCCTGCTGCAGAATTTGGTAAAACGCCGACTTGGTGGGATCGATTTTATCGATGATGGGGACAGGCGCGCCTCCGCAGCGCTTGTTCGGAACGTCGCCCGCAGCGAACTTTTCAAATGTCGTCTGCCAGAAGAGCCCGTGCAGACTGTTGTTCGCGTCAAGGTTTGCTTTCCGGGCGATCTTGTCGAGATACTCCTGAAGACGCAGAAAGGTTATTGCCACGCCAGCCCTCCTTGCGAACACGATGTGCCAAGATCAAACCTACCATTCAATTGTAAATTGTCTAGGATGAAGTTGCAGGTGGGAGGCGAGTCCTGCACGTATAGCAAATTCGTAGCGAGCGTTCGGCGTTCCACGCGGCCGAGCGCCGAATGAAGCAGCGGCCGCAACCCGTCGCCGATGCAGCAACGTCCGCTAGCCGGCGCGCCGAAAGAAGTGCCTTGCCGAGCAATCGGGGCGGCCTAGGTCAGTTCGTCCCACTTGATCGGGCACTTCGGTGTCATGGGAATCACACCCATAACGGGCGGTTTTGGAAAATACTGCGTCGTAACTTGCACTTCCTTGGCGCGCTCGTCGTCGAACAGCAGGGAAATGAGTTTTAGCGCTTCATCGAGGCCAGCGGAGATGCCGCCACCGGTCAACCGGTTACCGGAAGCATTTTGTGAGACCACAAAGCGCGGATGGGTGATGTCCACCTTGATGCGAGGGAATTGCTGCAGACATTCGGTGAAATACCAGTGGGTGGTCGCCTCGTGGTTGTCCAGCAGTCCTGCACGCGCGAGCAACAGCGCACCCTCGCACACCGAGCAAACCCATTTTGCTTTGGATGCGACCTGGCGAAGATACTGCAGATAAGGAGAGACGGGATTATTCATGATGGCTTGCAGTGCAACGGGATCACCGCCGGGGACCCACACGATATCGAGGGCCGGCATCTGAGCGAAACTCGCCTGCGCCTCAAAACGCACGCCGTTTATGGATGTCACGGCGTGGCCGTCTTCAGAGATCAGGGTCGACCGCAAATCGCCATTGTCATGGCCCGCCCAATAGAACATTTCGAGTGGACCGGCGACGTCGAGCAGATTGACGCCTTCATAAATCGGTATTCCCAGGTTCATGGCGAAACCTCTCTGATGCTGCTGCACCCCGTGGTCCCATCAAATCACGGATGCCGAATCGATATCAATCCGTTGCGGATATGCTGAGGATGCTGGAAGCGAAGCGCTTGAGGAGTTTCACTTCTGCGTCGAAAACGGAACGAGCAGCCCTTGGCCAGCATTCAACCGATATATATCGGCGGCGTTCGCTTAAAAGAACGCGTTCGAAATCCACCGAGCAAATAGTTATGCCTCTCCAGCCTATGCAAGATCGGGTCCTTGCCGAAAAACATAAGTGTCTGCCGTCGATCTTCTGCGGCACCGTACGGCATTGTTGCACGCATGAAGTTCGTACCCATCACGGCGGCAGCCGTAAGTCCCAGACTGCGGGCGGTGAACTGAATTTGCTGAAGACGTTCGGCACGGCTGCAAAGAAGCCCCGGGACGGAACCGGCAGCGCGGTACCCCGGCGGCGGCTACGGCGTCTCCTCACCGCTCTCGGGGTCTCGGTGACGTATGGGATTTTATCGGTAATATAGAGTGCCGACTGCGCAGCGGATGGATGCCCGCTCACAAGACGTACCGGTCCCCGAGAAGCCGTTCCATTGAACCAGACAGGTTTGTCGTTCGGCAGAGCGAGCTGGCCAATATGGCCGTTTTCGGCCTTCACGGCGAGCACGACGGTGCTCGAGTCTTCGACGACGAACTGCAGGTCGGGATGGTCGATCCGGCATTTTGGCATTCGGCTTTGGTTGACTCCTCGGGATAAGCGTCGCGCATGCGCGCAACGGTCGGTCCCGGAATGGAAACAGTTGATCCGTTGGGAGTCGTAAAATTCGGGATGAAACCGCTCCTGAAAACCTAGGTGAAAGTATCGGTGGCGCAGTACAATTTGTGCAATGCTGGGTAGCATACACGGCCGTGTAGATTCTGCAACGCTTGGCCGCCCGCTATTGCGGTTCAGGCAGATTAGGCGTGAGGAGCACGTTCTGACAGATGTTGAGCAGGCCGAGGAAGAGGCCTGGGAGCGGAAGAGGGATCGCGCGGAGAGGCGGAATTCTTGGGCGACGTATTCTGTAACAGGCCCGCTTTCCCGAGTGGGACTTTCATCCGACCGCCAACTCTCATTTAAACTCGAACAGGTCTATGTGTTCCGCGGCTCTGCATTGCGCCGCAGTTTCCGCGACGCGAAGGTGCAGCGGCTTGAGCATATGGCGGGTGACATCGCTGTAGGCCTCGCGGCGCTTGTAGCAGCGAAAACGGAAGAGTGGCTTGGGCGCGAAGCGGAGCAGCGGAGAATCGAAGAGGAGCGTCGTCGCCGCGAACTGGATGCGCGCATCAAGCATATAGAGGGATCGCCGTACCACTTGGGCGAGAGAGCACCTGGCAAAGCGCGAGGCTGGCCTGTCGGCGCAGGCGATCGAGGATCAGTTCGAGACGGAGCGGCTATTCGACGACGATGCCGATCGCGATTTCACGCCATCCAGATGGTGCTAAGCGACCATACGGGCGAGTGTACCCATAAGTTGTGGGCTGCGCACCTGGCGGCAGCGCTCCAGGCGCCGGACCACAAGCCCTTTGATACCTTGCAGAAGATCACGCTCAATTACCCCAATCGAGGAATCAGCCGTGAGCAACCGTGTAAGTGGGGTAGTCGAGTGGGACACTTGTGCACCAGACGAGTAGTCTGCCGATCACATTGAAGCTGCGAAGGTTTCCGGGGCGTAAACGGAAAGTGGGGCGCTACTTGGGGACTGTAATAAGTGATCATTCGTGATCATCACGATACGTCACGAGGCATCAGTTTAGCGAAGGCAGCTTCACCGTAACTCTAAATGGACATCTGCCATAATGGGCACGGCGGAGTGATCTTGGATGAACTTAGTCACAGCATCCGGGGGCTTGCGATTCTCAAAACCTCCGGTGTGTTCAAGGAAGAGGGAGGCTCCTTCTACGAAATCGCCTCGCAGATCGGTAGCCTTACAGCATTCAGCATATCGCAGTGTTTGGGAGCCACAGCAGCAAAGCTCATCGTCCTGGCACTCCCGCTGGCGGTAGTAGGCTTCCGCGCGTGGATCTGCGCCAATGATTCCATACTGCTTTCCCGGCCATCGGCCGCATATTTCTAAATGGAGGTGCCGAAGAGCCCAAACCGTGTAGAGATCGAAGAGAGTACTAAGGTCGCCACCCTCGATCCAAACTCCGTCGTTGGGCGAGAACGCACAAATTGAACCGTCCCAGAAGTTTGTGTGACGCGGGCCGATCCAGCGCGCCGGCTCGGCCGCATCAGTCCAAAAGCCCCACGCGCGCGGCAATAAACCCGCTCGGTATGGAAGGGCTAAGAGAAATATGGCTTTTCGCTGCAAGCCCGAAATTACCGAGCTTTTGGCGAGAAGCCACATTCCGTCTTTGTCTGCGAAAGTCTGAAGAGTGGGATACGCCTCAGCAAGGCGGATCACTTGATCTTCGTAAGCGGCACGCAGGTCGCCGCCGATCCATGATGAGGAACGGGCCGCCCATGATCGACCGGCCGTCCCTTGTCGTCGGGCGGCCCCTTTCCGTGGTCGGGCTGAGGGTCCTCGCGTACTTTGTCGTTCATTACCAATCTCCTGAGTTGAAGTGAGCACCGGCAACTGGTCGTCGACGGTGATCAAGCCATGGACATGGACTCGGAGAGGCCGGTGTTGGTCCAATGCAGTTCCGACCTCATGCAACACGGCCCGGACGTCCTTCCCCAGGGAGGCTTCACCCAGAATCGGAAATGTGCGAGTCTTTGTCACACGCACAGCCTGCGCCCGAGTCGCCGGTTGTGTCAAGCCGTGCCATTCGCACAGAGGGAGCATGCCATCATTTGACGAAAAGCTGGTTCGAGCCATAAGGCGGAAACGAGAGGCTGAAGGTTTGAGCATCCGAGCGCTGTCAGCAGCCATCGGCGTCAGTTTTTCAACGCTCGCGAGAATCGAAAGAGGGGAAGGACTGCCAGATAACAACTCCAAAATTCGACTTATGGAGTGGCTTGGTCCTGATGCCGAAGACGCCGGGCTCGGGTTCGATAAAGTCGCATTCGTGCACTTCCGAGCAGGCAAGAACGTTCGTTCGTTAACTGTCCGCACCCTGTTGAAAGCGGCTGAATGCCTGCGCCAAACTCTAGCGACTGGCGCTCACTGGCCTGGTCATCAGGACATTGATGACCACGCAAGTCCTCCCAGCGTGTCGCTGTCCAAAGAAGAGCTTGAGCAAGCCGCTGAAAAGTTCAGAGCGGATCTAGGGCTCTCGCGGGATGAGCCAATCGATAGCCTTCGCATCGAAGTGGATGGGGTGCAAGTTGTCCCTGCTGGGAGGACGAACTGCCTTGATGCGCAAACAGTGAGACATCTAAGGGGGATTGCCGGAGGCGAATGGTCTGCAATGACTATTCCGCTGGATGCTGACAATGAGAATTGGGTCGTGCTCTTGAATGACAGTCACACGATCGAGCGCCAACGCGTAACTCTATTGGAGGAGTACTGGCACATCCTTCTGGGCCACAAGCTCACAAAGATAGCCCGCGTAGCTGAATCATACGGCAGAACATACGACAAGACGGAGGAGCACGACGCTTATTATCTGGCTTCCGCAGTACTGCTCCCGAGGACGGCGGTTGTCGAAGCAGTAAGCAAGAAACGGACCTCGAACGAAATCGCGCAGACGTTCGGTACGTCGACCGAATTGGTTGAGTATCGAGTGAAGCGCCTTGGTCTCTGGCGTGAGCACACCGGTAAGCAGATCAAGTTGTCTCACGACTAACCGGATCTACCACTGACTTTCGATCGCCATGATATGCCTGAAGCGGCGCCGCTCTGCGGGCCTTGCCGTTTTGAGTTTCGGAAACCAGTCGCTCGATTCTGTAAAACCAAGTGCGTCCAACATACGCGTTCATGTGCCGGACCAATGCTGATCTCGATGAAATCGAGCCGAGGTTTCTCTTCGCAAAGCCTTTCGCCTCCTTTGTCAAATCTGACGTTGTTGCGCATGTCCCGTTTGTAGCCCGCTATCGGCGATAACGCCAAGTAGACCGCGCATTACTCTGGCGTCAACATTAGCCTCCCAATTCTTACACTCGATATGAATTTTGGCGCGCGGGCCCGCCGTTTCTGCTCGCGTGTTTTCGCGACGTTCTTAATCGCCTTTTCGATCGTTCGTTGCCGCGGCAACAACCGATGATCACTATCATGCATGTCTGACCTCTAGCATTTCGGGCACAGCAGCTAAACCCGGTCGGGGCATACAAGCTGATCGCGCTCGGAATATTTGTGCGCGACGTCGATGCCCCATGCTAGCCCACATCCAGTCCTTTCGACGCACTACAAATCACAAGATTCCTGCGGTCCCATGCGTCAAGCTCGTCAACTGGGTATAAGACGGCTTTCCCGATCTTGATGTAAGCAGGCCCTGTTCGCATCGCGCGCCAATTCCGCAGCGTACCCACGGTAATCTCGCCACGATAGCGTGCAGACACTTCCTCGGTGGTAAGGAACTTAGCGTCTGTCATACGTCTTCTCCATCACTCCATCGTACGAGCCGTCATGGTCGATACCGCTTTGATGTTTACATCTAGAATGACGAAAGAAAACGACAATCTCGATAGCCCTGCCAGCTTGCGTCGAACGCCGACGGGTTGGCGCGTCGACCTTCGTTGATCCTCGTGGGATAGCGCGACGGAGCGTAATAAAAATACTTAGTCCTCTCGGCTGCTGGCTTGCGATGTACCCAAGGTGCGAGCGCATCCACGATGGACATGAAAGGGAGATCGCACGAGAAATCCGATGCGGTGAAGTGAGGAACAGCTCTGCGGAAGCGGCCAAACGGGCGGAAATTTGTCGATCCCGGCATCCTGAATTCTCGGGAGGCCTTTGAGGGGAAAGCCTTCCCCTACGCCCGAGCCTGAGGTCTCGGTCGACCCCTTCTGCGGGGAAACCGCGCAACGCCCCCTTAGAGCGAGAGGGCGGACGGGCTTCGCCGTGACGGGTTGAAGAACGGAGGAGAGGCCTCCGGCGCCTGTCGTGGAGATGACCATGACCCAAGTCGAAGTTCTCGATGCTGCTTGCAAACACGCTGGCGGCTACAAGGTGGATGTGACCCGCGGCGAGCGCGTCGGCCGCGTATCCTCGGAGTGGTTCGCGCGGCCGGCGGACGAGCGCTATCTGTCACTGTCGGACCTCCATGCCACCGTGCGCGGACGGACAGAACGCAGCCGGACCCGGACCGTTGAGAGCGCTGCGATCCGAGTTGAGGCCAGCCGCGACGATGTCGAGCACCTGGTTCTGCGGCTGCCCGGTTCCGACGCGCCGGTCGCGCCGACTCACTGGAGCTTCGGCCAACTTGCCAGCCTGGTCGGAGCGCCCGCGGCCTACCTCCGGCAGCTTCCCGTGCCGCTGGCTGGCATCAATCTGCAATACGGCTTGACCTCCCATTCCGCCGAGCAGGTGAAGACGCTCGAGATCGAAGACGGTCGCGTCGAGCTTCGCGCCGTTACGGGCCCCGAATACGGGCGCATATTTGACCACGAACTCGTGGCGGCCGTTGAGCTCATCGCCGGCAATGGTACGGGCGACACGCGCTGGAAGATCCCTGGCGTGCTCGACTGGTCGACTGGCGTCTACAATCCGAACGTCGATATCACTCAGGATACGACGACGCTCTACGCGTCCGATCGCGATGTCTTCCTGTTCCTGGTCGACGATCTCAATCCGATCGAGGCCGGCCGATTGAGCGACGGCTCGCCGGACCTCTATTTCCGTGGCTTCTACTGCTGGAATTCCGAGGTGGGCGCGAAGACGCTCGGCATGGCGAGCTTCTATCTTCGCGCCGTCTGCCAGAACCGCAATCTTTGGGGCGTCGAGGACTTTGAGGAGATCACCATCCGCCACTCCAAATACGCCGCCTCACGGTTTGCCCACGAGGCGGCCCCGGCGCTGGCCAGCTTTGCCAATTCCTCACCGAGGCCCTTCGTCAACGGCATCAACGTCGCACGGCAAAAGATCGTCGCCCGCACCGACGACGACCGCAACGAATTCCTGCGCAAGCGTGGGTTCTCTAAGGCCGAGACAGCGAGGATCATCGAACGGGTGTTATCTGAGGAAGGGCGCAAGCCCGAAAGCGTATTCGATTTCGTGCAAGGCATCACAGCGGTTGCGCGCGGCAAGACTCATCAGGACGCAAGACTCGATCTTGAGACGCGCGCGAAGCAGCTGCTCGATCGCGCAACCTGATACCTGGAAAGCCGGAGATGCGGAACGGCGTGTCTGGCGGTTTCATGCCCTTCCGTTCGTACTGATCGTCGGTTTGCGGCGGGGCCCTTGAGAGGAAGAGGGCCGCGCTGCGCTTCGTGACGGGTTGGAGGACCAAAGAGAGTCTTTGGGCCGCCCGTCGCGGAGTATCACCCATGGCTAACGCCGTTAAGAAGATCACCCTGTCGTCCTCGCGCGACATTCCCTTCAATAAGCTGGTGCTCAGCCAGTCGAACGTCCGGCGCGTGAAGGCCGGCATCTCCATCGAAGAGCTGGCCGAGGACATCGCCCGGCGTACCCTGCTCCAAAGCCTCAATGTCCGTCCGGTCCTCGACGTGGAGGGCGCCGAGACCGGCATGTTCGAGATCCCGGCCGGCGGACGGCGCTACCGTGCGCTGGAGCTGCTCGTGAAGCAAAAGCGCCTGGCCAAGACCGCGCCGGTGCCTTGTGTCGTACGCGACCCGGCGACCGACATTCTCGCCGAGGACGACTCGCTTGCGGAGAATATTCAGCGCGCGCCGCTACATCCGCTTGACCAATTCCGGGCATTCCTGGCTTTGCGCGAGAAGGGGCAGTCCGAGGAGGATATCGCCGCTGCCTTCTTCACGTCGGCTAATGTCGTGAAGCAGCGGCTGCGCCTCGCCGTGGCCTCGCCAGCACTGCTCGAAATTTATGCCGACGATGGCATGTCGCTCGAGCAGTTGATGGCTTTCACCGTCAGCGCAGATCATGGACGCCAGGAGCAGGTCTGGCAGGCCATCTCCGGCTCTTGGCACAAGGAGCCCTATCAGATCCGCCGCATGTTGACGGAAAAGACGGTGCGTGCCTCCGACCGGCGCGCCGTATTTGTGGGTATCGACGCCTACGAGACGGCCGGTGGCGTGGTGCTGCGCGACCTGTTCCAGTCCGACGATGGCGGCTGGCTTGAGGACGTTGCTCTGCTCGACGGCCTGGTTGCCGAGAAGCTGAAGGTAGAGGCGGAAACGATCGCCCCGAAGGTTGGAAGTGGGTCGAGGTCGCGATCGACTTCCCCTATGGCCATACGCGCGGCTTGCGCGAACTGGACGGCGTGCCCGCCGATCTCACCATCGAACGGGCGACCATCGAGGCGCTCGAGGCCGAATATGCCAAGCTCGAAGCCGAGCATGACGGCGCGGATGAGCTTCCCGATGAAGTTGACCTGCGCCTTGGCGAAATTGAGACGGCTCTCGCCGCATTCAATGATCGACCCGCCATCTATCAGCCGGCCGACATCGCCCGCGCGGGCGTGTTTGTCGGCATCGACGCCGAGGGCAAGCTCTTGGTTGATCGCGGCTACGTCCGACCCGAGGACGAAGTGCCCGTGACCGAACCGGAGCAGGGCACGGGCGGTGAACCTGTCGCCGCGGCCATGGATGGCGACGAACCATCAGCACCGGCTGTCCAGCGCGCCGTCATCACCATCGGCGGGCAGGTCGCGGATCCCGAGGACGAGGATGACGATGCGGTGAAGCCGCTGCCGGACCGTCTTCTGACCGAGCTCACGGCGGAGCGGACACTGGCGCTGCGCGACAAGCTGGCGATCACCCCTTCGGTCGCTTTCCAATCGGTGCTGCACAAATTCTGCCTGGACGTGTTCTCGCGCTATTCCTCCTTTGCTTCGGCGATGGAGGTCTCCGTGCGCAGCGCGAGTTTTCCGGTGCAGGCGCAAGGGTTGAAGGACACTCCGGCGGCCAAGGCGATCGACGCGCGCCACAAGACCTGGGAGGAGCGCTTGCCGAAAGACAAGTCCGATCTCTGGGACTGGCTCACGGCTCTCACGGGCGACGAGCAGGCGGCGCTCTTTGCGCACTGCGCCTCATTTGGCGTCAACGCGCTCTACGAGAAGGGCGACCGCTACGGCGGCGGCGCCACCCCGCACGCCGTCGAGCAGCGGATCGCGGATGCGAACTGCATCGCTCTCGCCGTCGACCTCGACATGGTGGCGTCCGGTTGGCGCCCGACCGTCGAGAACTATCTCGGCCGGGTCCCGAAGCGCCGCATCCTGGAGGCGGTGGGGGAGGGGGCCGGCGCGCGAGCTGCCCAGCTCATCGACCATCTGAAGAAAGGCGACATGGCCAAGGAGGCCGAACGGCTCCTGGCCGGGACCGGGTGGTTGCCCGAACCCCTGCGAATGGCCGACGTCGACCAGGCTGCGAGCGCCGACGCCGTGCAGTCTGAAAGCGATAGCGAGGCGCTGCCGGAATTCCTCACCGGCGACGACGAGGAAGCTCCGGCCGATGAAGCGGACGAGCCGCACATGATCGCGGCCGAATAACTCGACCGCGCGGGCCGGCTTCGGCCGTCCCGCGTCTCTTCACTACCAATCCACCCCAAAGCCCGGCTCCCGCCGGGCTTTTGCATTATTATGGAGGCTCTCGTGTCCCTTTTCACCATCGAGACGACCTATCGCCTGCGGATCTATCGGCAGCGAACTTACGACGCCGAAACGCTCGACCAAGCCTGCGATCTCGCGATCGCCGACGAGGGCTGGGACGACAGCAAGTCGGACGTTGAAGCATCCCGCCATACCTATGTCACTGGTGCATGGGAAGGCCGCGACGCCGCCTATATCGGCCGACTCCTGTCGTTTCCCTCACGTTTTGACGAGCAGGTCCAGCGCAAGGCCGATCATTTCGAGGTGCTGCTCGGTCTGCTTAAGATCCTCGCTCACGCTCCGGAGGGTGGCTCAACAGATGTCGAGCTTTGGCGTCGGCGGGCAGACGCTGCCATCGCGAAGGCCGAGGCCTTCTCGCGGCCGAAAACGATCCGATCGAGGGAGCTGCGTCATGAGGCAATACATCGTCACCGTCGTCAAGCACGACGCGAGCTACCTCGCAGCAGCCGCCGCCGAGGCTGACGACGGCTAAGGTTGGCCTTCTTGGCAGTTTGGATACTGAGGAATGCTCTGTGCGCGGCGCCCCGCCATCCGGTGGGGCGCCGTATCTCATGTCGGGCACCGCCTTGATGCTGAGAGCGAGAGGGCTGCCGGAACGGGTTTGAGCCGGTCCGGTCCAGAGAGAGCGCCGATCGGCTCGCCCGTTCCCGCTCTCCTTAAGGCTCCCCTCATGAACCACCTTTTCTGGATTGCGGCCGACGAGGCCGCCCCGGTCTCTCCTGTGCGCGCTGCTCCTGAGAGCGTCAGCGTTATCATCGCTGCGGCTGAGCAGCTTCTCCCGCATCTTGAGCATGGTCGGCGCATTGACGCCGCAATCCTACGCTCCGCAATGGAAGCGGCCTTCGGCGCATCCGATGCGACGGGCGCATGGGATTGGAAGACGGCCTACGATGCCTGTGAAGCTGCCAGCGCCATATTCCTGCGCAAATACGGAAAGGCGCTGTTCCGCAAAGCCGCTTCTCCGGCTTCACGACTTTCCGCCTTGGACAAGATCGCGAAGCTTCTGCCGACCCACACGCGTCGCTCTGCCGCGAGCGAGACTTTCCAGCAATTCTCGACCCCGATCTCGCTCGGCCTGGCCTCGGTGACCGCGGCCGCCGTTACGGCGGCGGATCGAGTGTTGGAGCCATCCGCCGGCACCGGGCTGCTCGCCATCCTAGCTGAGATCGCGGGCGGCGCCCTCGTGCTGAACGAACTGGCCGAGACCCGGGCCATGTTGCTCTCTTCCTTCTTTCCGGCCATTTCCGTCACGCGCTTTGACGCCGCCCAGATCGATGATCACCTCGATCCCACGGTGGTCCCGAGTGTCGTGCTGATGAACCCGCCGTTCTCGGCGATGGCGAACGTCTCCGGCCGCATGGCCGACACGGCGTACCGTCACATCGCCTCCGCCCTGGCCCGTCTGGCTGATGGCGGCCGGCTGGTGACGATCACCGGAGCAAACTTCTCACCTGAAGCATCTGCCTGGCGCGATGCTTTCGCCCGATTGCAGGAACGCAGCCGCGTGGTGTTCACCGCCGCGATCGCCGACACGGTCTATGCCAAGCACGGCACCACGATGGAGACGCGCCTCACCGTGATCGACAAAGTGCCTGCCGATGATCCGAACGCGTTCCCGGAGTCGCCGGGAATGGCGCCCGATGTCGCGACGCTGCTCCGTTGGATCGGCGAACACGTTCCACCCCGCCCGAGCGTCGCGTCAACCGCTGCACTTCCCATGTCAGCATCGTCGGCGCCTCGTACTGTGCGCGGCTATCTGGCGCGGGCCGCTGCACGGCCGGTCAACGCACCGGTCACCGATCCCGAGGGCGTCGACCTCGCCTACGAGACAGTCGATTGGACACCGCCCGAGGGCGCGCGCCTCAGCGACGCCATCTACGAGGAATACCGTCTCCAATCGATCCGGATCGCCGGTGCGCAGGCGCATCCGACGAAGCTGGTGCAGTCGGCCGCGATGGCCTCGGTCGCGCCGCCGAAGCCGAGCTATCGGCCGCGCCTGCTGGCGAATCTCGTCAGCGACGGCATCCTGTCCGACGCCCAGCTTGAGACGGTCATCTATGCCGGCGAGGCGCATGGCAACTACCTCGCCGGCGCTTGGACGGTTGACGAGACCTTCGACCTCGTCACGGCCGCCCGTGACGACGCACCGAACGCAGTCTGCTTCCGTCGAGGCTTTATGCTCGGCGACGGGACCGGCGCCGGCAAGGGCCGCCAGTCCGCCGGCATTATTCTCGACAACTGGCTACAAGGCCGGCGAAAGGCTGTTTGGATATCGAAGTCCGACAAGCTGCTCGAGGATGCCCAGCGCGATTGGTCGGCGCTCGGCATGGAGCGTCTGCTGGTCACGCCGCTCTCGCGCTTTCCTCAAGGACGCGAGATCCGGTTGGCCGAAGGCGTCCTATTTTTAACCTACGCTACGCTGCGGTCCGACGACCGCGGCGAGAAGCTTTCGCGCGTCCGGCAGATTGTTCAATGGTTGGGCTCCGACTTCGACGGCGTCATCATTTTCGACGAGAGCCATGCCATGCAGAATGCCGGTGGCGGCAAGGGCGAGCGGGGCGATGTCGCACCCTCGCAGCAGGGGCGTGCGGGTTTGCGCCTTCAGCATGCGCTCCCCAACGCTCGCATCGTCTATGTCTCGGCGACCGGCGCCACCACCGTCCACAATCTCGCTTACGCCCAGCGGCTCGGGCTCTGGGGCGGCGAGGATTTTCCGTTCGCCACCCGCGCCGAGTTCGTCGAGGCGATCGAGGAGGGCGGCGTCGCGGCGATGGAGGTGCTCTCGCGCGATCTTCGCTCGCTCGGCCTCTACACCGCCCGCTCGCTTTCCTACGACGGGGTCGAATACGAACTCCTTGAGCACCAGCTCACCGACGAGCAGCGGCGCATCTATGACGCCTACGCCGGTGCGTTCGCCATCATTCACAATCATCTCGACGCGGCGATGCAGGCCGCCAACGTCACCGGCGAGACCGGCACGCTCAACCGTCACGCCAAGTCGGCCGCGCGCTCGGCCTTCGAGTCCGCCAAGCAGCGCTTCTTCGGCCATCTGCTCACCAGCATGAAGACGCCGACCCTGGTCCGCTCCATCGAGCGAGACCTCGCCGACGGCCATGCCGCCGTGATCCAGATCGTGTCTACGGGCGAGGCGTTGATGGAGCGCCGGCTCGCCGAAATCGCACCTGAGGAATGGAATGACGTGCGCGTGGACATCACGCCGCGCGAGTACGTGCTGGATTACCTCGCCCATTCCTTCCCTGTGCAGCTCTATGAGCCCTTCACTGACAGCGACGGCAATCTCTCGTCCCGGCCTGTCTTCCGTGACGGCCAGCCGGTCGAGAGCCGCGAAGCCGTCGCCCGCCGCAATGAGTTGATCGAGCGACTCGCTTCGCTCCCGCCTGTTCCCGGCGCGCTCGACCAGATCGTGCAGCGTTTTGGCACGGACCTCGTGGCGGAAGTGACGGGACGTTCGCGGCGCGTGGTGCGTCGGGGTGGCCGCCTTGCCGTGGAGAACCGTTCGGCCTCCGCCAACCTCGCAGAGACCGCTGCGTTCATGGATGATTTGAAGCGCGTACTTGTCTTCTCGGAGGCTGGCGGCACGGGCCGTAGCTACCACGCCGAGCTCTCGTCGCGGAATCGCCGGCTTCGCGTCCATTATTTGCTCGAGCCGGGTTGGAAGGCCGATGCCGCGATCCAGGGCCTCGGTCGAACCAACCGCACCAACCAGGCGCAGCCACCTCTGTTCCGCCCCATTGCGACCGACGTGAAGGCGGAGAAGCGCTTCCTCTCGACCATTGCCCGCCGGCTCGACACGCTCGGTGCCATCACGCGCGGCCAGCGCCAGACCGGCGGCCAAGGCCTGTTCCGGCCCGAGGACAATCTTGAGAGCCACTACGCCCGCGATGCGCTGCGCCAGCTCTACCTGCTGCTCGCGCGCGGCAAGGTCGAAGGCTGCTCGCTCCAGACCTTCGAGGACGCCACGGGTTTGATTCTCGTGGACGAAAACGGCATCAAGGACGAGCTGCCGCCGATCACGACGTTCCTGAACCGGCTGCTCGCGCTCACCATCGACCTGCAAGGCCTACTGTTCACGGCCTTCGAGCAGTTGCTGAACGCCAAGGTCGAGGGCGCCATTGCCAGCGGCGTCTATGACGTCGGCCTGGAGACTCTGCAGGCTGACAGCTTCGTCGTCACCGATCGGCACCCGATCTACACGCACCCCGCGACCGGCGCGGAAACCCGGCTGCTCACGATCACGGAACGCCGGCGCAACCGTCCAATGACGCTGGATCATGCACTCGATTATCTCGCCGATGCTCGGGCTGTGCTGCTGGTCAACGAGCGCTCGGGGCGTGCCGCGGTGCAGTTTCCGGCGCCGAGCTTCATGCTCGATGACGGCGAGATCGAACGCCGCGTCCGGCTGATCCGCCCCATGGAGCAGCATCATGCTTCGATGAAGGTGATGGACGAAAGCCACTGGCAGCCTGCAGATCGCGAGACATTCGCCGCAGCCTGGAACGGCGAAGTTGTCGATGTTCCCGAGTTCGCTGAAAGTACCCTCCACATCGTCGCTGGTCTGCTGCTGCCCATCTGGAAGCGGCTCCCGAACGAGTCGACCCGGGTCTATCGGCTTCAGACCGACGAGGGCGAGCGCATCATCGGTCGCAGGGTCTCGCCGGCCTGGGCGGCGAACGCTTGCCCGACAGCGACCTGCAGCTTGACCCCACACGAGGCTTTCTCGGCGCTGATGGAGGGGCGCACCGTCCTTAACCTCGCCGTGGACCTGCAGCTCCGTCGCGTCCGCGTGATGGGCGCCCATCGTATCGAGCTGTCCGGCTTCACCGATGCGATGCGTGAGCGGCTGCTCGCGTACGGCCTCTTCAGCGAGATCATCTCGTGGAAGCTGCGCATGTTCGTGCCGACCAATGAGACCGGTGTCTCGGTGTTGGCAAAGGTGCTCGACCATTATCCGGTCGCGCGCGTCAGTGAGCGGGAGGTTGCCTGATGTCCCGCGACAACGCTTCCGAACTGGCCCGCCGTCTCGCGCGTGACGCCGAGGCTGTGTGCCGCCATTACCTGTCCAACGGGCGGCGCCAGGGCCGCTATTGGACAGTAGGTGACGTCCGCAATACGCCAGGCCGGTCGATGTTCGTCCGGCTCAGCGGACCGGAATCTGGTCCTGGCGCCGCCGGGCACTGGCGAGATGCCGCCTCGGCCGAACATGGCGACCTCCTCGACGTGATCCGCGAGAGCTGCGGTTTCACCAGCTTTCGCGATGTCGCGAATGAGGCACGACGCTTTCTGAGCTTGCCGCGTCCGGAACTGGAGTCCGAGCCAAATCACCACCGGTCGAGACAATTGCCCGCGCCCCTCGGATCGCCGGAGGCGGCGCGGCGGCTCTTCGGCATGGCGCAGTCGATCGTGGGCACGCTGGGAGAAGCGTATCTCCGCAATCGCGGCATTACGGCTTTGCACGAAACCGGAAGTCTGCGCTTTCATCCGCGCTGCTACTACCGGCCCGACGACCACAGTCCGACCGAGACTTGGCCGGCGATGATCGCTGCCGTCACCGATCTGAACGGCCATCTGACCGGCGCGCATCGCACCTGGCTTGACCCCGGAGGCTTCAGCGAGACGACGCTCGGCAAGGCGTTGATCGACACGCCGAAACGCGCGATGGGCGACCTGCTTGGTCACGCTGTTCGATTTGGCGTAGCGGGTGAGGTCATGGCGGCCGGCGAGGGCATCGAGACGATGCTGTCGCTCCGCAGCGTCCTGCGGGCCATGCCGATGGTCGCGGCCCTCTCGGCGGCGCATCTCTCCGCCATCCTCTTCCCGGACACGCTGCGCCGGCTCTACATCGCTCGCGACGACGATCCCGCAGGTAGCGGCGCCATGGCGACCTTGATCGATCGGGCGCAGGAGGCCGGGATCGAGGCGATCGTGATCTCGCCACGGCTTGGCGACTTCAACGAGGATCTTCGCCTGCTCGGATTTGACGCCCTTCGGGCCGCGAGCCGCGTGCAGATCGCGGCGCAGGACGTCGCGCGCTTTATGGAGCTGGCGGCATAGCCGGAACGGGATTAGGGCGAGGCGGCCGCTTCGTTACCGCGAGGCCGGTGGCCATGCTTCCCTCGGCGCCGGAGAGGACCGCCCCACGGCCTTCTTAAGAGGGCGATCGGGCGGCAAGCGGCCCGGACCGGCAACCTCGTGGGCCGACTATTTTCCGTCGGCGGCAGAGCCGCCTTTACATCGCGAGGCAAAATAGTCGGCCCCCTTCGGTCCTCTGCTCCGCTTCGGCCCTTCGCTTCGCTGCGGGTGCAAGTCCGTTCCGCCTGCCGCCTTCGTCGCCATGAAGGCCGCGATGGGCGCGGTCGATCCGGCGAGGAAAGCCGCAATGACCACCGACCACGACAATGATTTCGAGCCGCACCACAGCTCATCCCCGACTGACCATGTCCTCCAGGAACTCCAGCTCTATGGCTACCGTGCGTTCCAGGACGAGCCTGATCCGAGGCCGCTCCCCGAAGCGCACATCCTCGCCGGCAGCGTCGCCGACATCTTCGAGGCCTTGGTGGTGGCGCTGTCCGACAGCCGTCTCGAGCCCGACCTCGAAGACCTGCTGTGGTCGACGGTAAACGTCTTCCATCGCGCCATCGACAGGATCGAGCGAGAGCTCGACGACAACGAGCTGGCGCAGCAGCGGTCGCAGCGGGAGCAGGACGGCAGCGAGATCAAATCCGTCGAGCTGGAGCGACTGACGGCAGAGGGGCAGACCCAGATCGAGCGACGCAACGCCTTCGAGCTGATGCGAGACCAGGCCGCCGATGAGTTCGAGCGCCATACCCACTCCGCCTGGCGGCCGCGCAACGGATCGAAGGTCAACCACCGCAATCTGACCGTCGCGATGATCGACAGCCGCGATTTCTTGGCCGCGAAGAAGCGCGCCGACAACCAGGTGCTCATGCCGCCCGGCCCGAAAGTCGCGTTGACCGGCGGTCTCGAATTCAACGATCACCGGTTGATCTGGGCCAAACTTGACCAGGTGCACGCCAAGCATGTGGATATGGTGTTGCTGCACGGCGGATCGCCCAAGGGCGCCGAGTTGATCGCCGCCAAGTGGGCCGACAACCGCAAGGTCCCGCAGATCGCCTTCAAGCCCGACTGGACAAAGCATGCCAAGGCCGCTCCCTTCAAACGCTTCGATGCGATGCTCAATGAGTTGCCGATCGGCGTGATGCACTTCCCCGGCACCGGGATCCAGGACAACCTCGCTGACAAGGCGAAGAAGCTCGGCATCCCGGTCTGGAAATTCGGCGGCGCGTGAGCGCCGCAAATTTCTACTACCCGACTTGAACGACGCGATCGTGCAACTTTCGCTCCGCTTCCTCCGCCGCCTTCTCGACGGCACGAAAGATCGTGGTCCACACTTCAACCAACTCCGGAAATTCGATTTGCGCCTCGGCCGGGTTTGAACAATTCGCCACGGCGCGAAGGAACGTAGCCTCTACCTCTGCTTTTCCCTCAATCTCGCCTTGATAGGCATCGGCAGCAGCGTTGTAGCCGCTCCAGCGCACCCGCCGCAGCGCGCCTCCTTCGTCAAAGCCGCTTGGCCGAGGTAGAGCTCGATGCTTGCGGCTTTGCCGTTGACGTCGACGACATACTCCCCTTGAGGGCCGAAAGTCGGATACTGACGCGCAAGCTCCGTGTCCGGGAGCACGACCACGATCATGTTGTCCGGCAGTCCCAAGGCGGTGGCCTGCCGATACGCCTGACGTCCAGTTGTGTCGTTGTCGAATACGGCTACGAGGCGCAACGGTGCCCGCGCTGCCGCAAATGCCTTTAGGAATTTCACAAGATAGGCAGCGCCGCCATCCACGCTCAGCTCAGCGTGGTTGAAGAACGAGAAGTAATCTTTCCGCTCTGGAAACAGCGCCGTGAGCGAGCGTTGTAATATCCGAATGTCCGTGCTGCCCTCGGCAAGGATGACCGTTGTTGCCAGCGGACGGGGATCAAGGGGAGCGGAAGCTCTCTTGTCATCGCAAATGCTGGCGCCCGACTCGATCCAACCGCCGCCGATCAGCGCCGTGATGTCGAGAGAGACGTGCCGCATGTCAACGCAGGCATTCAACAAAGCCCGAAGGCTCATCAGAGATCCACAGCCGTCGAACCAAAGCCAGCCTTCGCCGTCGCGATCACGCATCCAGCGATCGATCTCGTCCGTCGCCACCTCGCGCGTGTAGAGGGTCGCCAGCACTTCGGGTGCCCGCCGATACCAATCCTCGACAGAGAATGAGCAAGGTGCCGCGACCGTTTCCTCTGCCCAATCGCCATCGGCGCAGTATTCCTCCCAGGTCTCGCGCGTCGTTGCGAGCCAAGCCTCCAGCCGTTCACGTGCCGTAGCGGCTGTGCAGCCCAAGAGATCCAGGCGGGACAAGACGACCGCTCGGGGCGCCTCGTAGACCACGTCAGAACTTTCCTCTTCATCGACCGACGGCCTGACGGATCGGTCGCTTTCCTGGAATAGCGCGCAGAAATGATCGGGAACGACGGACTTTGCGCCACAGATCTCGGTCCTATCGAAGTAGATTCCGCAGTAACTTCCCATCCATCACTCCTACAGGCCAACCTCCAGCATGGTGATGTGATCAGCGAGCGGTTGGCGCGCCCTTTGAACTCAGCCAAGTGGGCCTCCCCAACCGCACATCGACTCACAATCCATTCTAGCCGATCATCCCCGCACCGTGACGGCAACGATGTTCCAGCTGAGAGCCACGCAGCCCTGACAACCAGGCTCCTATCTGGCGGACACCGCCCCGCTGCTTCGGCGCTGATCCTTGATCCGGCCGCAGGCCTGACGCCATCAACCCGCAAGGGGTCGGCTTACGCTGAAGCGTGCCGCCGCTTCGTCTTCGCCTGCGCGGTGATTGCGGCCTACGCCCGGATTCATCGGGGGCCTGTCGCGCGGGGATGGTCCCCGCCTCAGAAGAGGAGCCGGACCGATGTCTCAAAGCCTTGCCTTCGCCAACGCATGGAACCTCGCCACCACCCTCATGGTCTGCGTCGTTATCTTCCGCACCCGGCATGGGCGGATACGGCGTCATGCCCGCCACCGAATACGACGGCGATCCGGCCGCCGTGATTTACGAATTCGATCCGTTCCAATGACGAAGGGGCGGGTTCAGATCGCTGGCCGGTGAGCGGAGGTCCTTTCGGATTTCCGCTCCCCGTCGCCGCCGTTTGTCGCTATGCTATCGATTGCGCCGTGGTGGTGGTGGAAGGCGCGACCGTCAGACCTCTATCTCACGGAGACCACCACCATGATCATCTTTGGACCACTGCTTGTCCTCGTTGGCGTCGGCTTCTTTTGCTGGTTGCTGTTCACGCTCGCTGTTTTTGCACTGCCTTTCTTCGTTGGCCTGACGATCGGCACCTGGGCCTTCCACACCGGCGCCGGAGTGCTCGGCGGCGCTGCAGCAGGGCTCATGGCGGGCGGTGTGACCATTGGCATTGGCCAACTCGCGCTCGCCTTCGTGTCATGGACTTGGCTTAGACTCTTGATCATCCTCCTCTATGTCGCGCCCGCTACGGTCGCCGGTTACAGCGCCACGCACGGAATTGCCCAGATGGCGATGCCTTCACCCGCGTGGCACACGGGTTTCGCGGTCGTCGGGGCTGTTGCCGTTAGCATCACGGCCTTGATTCGCTTCACCGGGATGGCCTTAGACGAACCAGCAAGACAACGCGTGGGCGGGTGGCGACGCGTCGGAAGTCCTTGAGCCTGCAGAAGCTGCGCTCGATGATATTTCGGCCTTTGTAGACCCGTTTGTTGGAGCGATGGATGACGATGCGGTTAGAACTGTTGGGATTACGGGTTTGGCGCCGTCGCCATCATAGCCCTTATCGGCGATGAGTGCGCGCATGGGTGGGGCGAGCGCCAGAACATCGGGTGCAGCAGTGATATCGGCATCCTGCCCCGGGGGCAGATGCAAGGACGACCGGCCGGCGGCGTGGATCGCTCAGCGCATGGATTTTTGTCGTGCGACCGCCGCGCGAGCGGGCCGATCGCCCGATTGTGCTCCCTCCTTTTCCGCCGGAGGCACAACGATGAGCTTTGATCGAGGTCGAGTCGAGCGACAGCGAGACGGAATCTTGCCGAGCTCGGCCAGCGCCTCAAAAATTGCGCACCATCGTGCGCGCTCGGCCCAACGATTGAAGCGATTGTAGACGGTCGTGTAGGGCCATATTCACGCGGACCTAGTATGTTCGAGAACAACTACCGAATGGCGGCGGGCAATATGGTAAGTTCATCCTGCCCTACAGCCACGATCTTATCAACCGAAAACCCGTTGAATCGCGCCATATCCGTATAGGCGCCCACATTCTGGAATTCAATCCAATCGCCTTCGCTCAAATCGCGTGGCAGCGAATACGAGAATCCAAGCCTGTCCATGCTGTCGCAAGTTGGGCCAAAGATGATGAAGTCCTGCCACTCCTCAGTCTGGATCGGCTGTCCCCCACGCCAAGCGCGGGCGGGAAGCAGAAAACATTGTCGGGCAGGTGAGAGCCCGCTGTAGATGCCCGCGCCGCAGTAGAGCGTCTCGCCTTTTCTTAAAATCACGCGGCAAAACAAAGAGATGCTATCGTGAACCAGTGCTCGTCCGGGCTCACACAACAGTTCAACACGCTTTAGTGCATCCGTTCGGCGCACCAGTTTCGTGATCTCGGAGAGCATGCGCAAGGGAGAGTGATAGGGGAAGTTCAGATAATGGCCGGGAAAGCCGCCACCGATATCGAGCGCTGTGGGGGCCGGAGAGACAGCTTCCATAATGTCGACGGCCGCCCGAATGCCATGCAGATAGGGATCGACAACGATCGTTTGGGAACCTGGGTGAAAGGACAATCCCGTGGTCCAGCGCGATTGCGCGTTGACGAGATCCAGCAGACGGCTCGCTTCGGCGGGCGAGGCACCAAACTTGCCGTTTAAGTCTATGATGGCGCACGTCGCGCTACACTTGAACCGGACGTAAATTCGTATTTCCGGATCATGCAACGGCAAGACTTCGAGGAGCTTCCGCAGCTCGGCTTCGCAATCGATGACATAGTCGCGAACTCTCAGATCGCGGAACGTCCGTTCGATATCGCGACGAGATTTCACGGGATTCATGAACCATGAACGGGCCCCGGGAATAGTGGAATGGACAAGGTGGGCTTCGGCCAGCGACGCCACGTCGAATCCGGCAACTCCGGCGCGAGAGACCGCGTGAAGAATTTTGGGCAACGGATTCGCCTTCACCGCATACAGAACGCGTCCCGAGAAATGCTCGGTAAATTCGCGCGTGACGGATGCAAGACGGCCCTCATTGAGCGTATAGAAGGCGTCAACTTCCGCTCTTTCCAATGACCTTACCAAGCTCATATTGGACCATTCCTCTCGCGCCAGACGCGGAGTAGCCAGCGCCGTTGTTGCCTGCTGCGAGAGCAATGACCATGCCAGCGTTCCTCGCGCATTAAACCGCGTGATTACGCTTTGAAACAGTTCGCCATGAGCCACGGCGCGCGATGTCTTGGATCTTACACCTTTTGTACACGGGCTGTGAAAAACCAGACAAAGATCGCAGGGCCGACGCATCCGGATCGTGCATCCCGGCCTTAACCTCTGGTTGAAATTCGCTCTGGGCCTAAGACAAGGAGCAGGCTATAAACCGGGGCGGCGGCCGTCAGTTTGAAGGCCAACTAGACCAGGGTCGGAATCAATCCACCCATTGAAATGGACCCCGATTTTGGGACCACGTGCTCAGTTGGGAGGGCTGCTCCGTTGATAAACGGAGCGCATGATGACGGCGAAGACGAGACGCAAGATTGACGCGGCACTGAAGGCAAAGATCGCGCTGGAAGCCGGACGGAAGGCGACGGTGGCCGATCTGGCCCAGCGCTATGAGGTTCACCCGAACCAGATTTATGCCTGGAAGATGCAACTGCTGGACCAGGCGGCCCGGGCCTTTGACTTAGGTGTCGGGCGCGAGAGCGAGGAGCCTCGCGAACGCGAGATCGAGAAGCTGCACGCCAAGATTGGACAGCTGACAGTCGAGCGCGATTTATATGAGCGATCTCACGTCAAGGGACATCGGATCGCTGTAAAATTGATCGAACATGGTTGCTCTCCCTGTGAGAAACACCGCCGAGTTAAACTCCCCGTCGGGTTGCGCTCATAGTATCTTTTTAGCGCGGAGGTCCGGAAGATGAGCACGCCGGACCGCCGAGGAATGCTCGATCGCGCCGACATGGCGCTGTCGATCCGCCGGCAATGCATGTTGCTTGCGAAATACCTGAGCGACAAGGCCCGCAAGGACCGCTGGGCATGGAACTTTGGCATCAAGCTGTCCCGCCCTATTACGGTTCGAGAGAACCGGCAATGGAAGCCGGCGGTTGCTGGCACCATCGGCGTGCGATAGCCGTAACCACCTCCCGCACCGATCTTGGTCCGATTCGTTTCGTTAGAGCTCAGCCGCTCTGCTTGGCTGATAACCTCGTTGTCACCAGAAACCGGTGAGAAGATGTCGAAACATTCGGTATCAGCTGGAGAGCTGGCCGGATTGTTCGCGCTGTTTCCGAACGGCTTCTGAGTTCATCGGGTGCTTGAAGGAAGGAGTTTCGAAAGCCACCCGAGAATCCATCCGCCCGATTGCGAGTACGGCTCGCAGAGTAGTGATAGGCCCAGTCCGCAACATGTCGCGCGACAGCCCCTGCTCGACCACGAACCGGAATGTTCAAGGAGGAGTCATCGATGGCAATTTACCTTATCGAGAGTATCGCAACGAAGTGCTTTGCTTGATTGTCTAGAACGCTCTCCGCTTAGACTTGTGTGTGGGACGAACGAAAAGTAAGTTGCGGCTGCGCGGGCGGCGGGAAAGCCATGCGCTCACGGCGTAAATTGTGCCCATGATAGCGAAAGCGATCGAGAGCAAAAAGAAGAATAGCATCGCTTGAACCTCTTAATTGTTGAAGGTGGTCTGGCTGCATGCGTGGACCGACGCGCGCAGCGCCGAATTAAGCCAGAGGCCAATCTTCATACAACGTGACGTAACGTCAGGATCAACAAGCCGGGCGGGGAAAACGATGTCCTGGCGGTTCGTGTGCACCTGATCGTCCGGGTTCCTTGGACTCAGCGATGGCGCGAACGCTGTCATGATCGGCGAGCGGATCAGACGATAAGGCGATAGCGAGTCGGGTCTGGCCTCGTAACAGGTCACCGACGCATCGCCCTCACCGAAGCAGCGAACCTCTTCTTCCGAGCCTGTTTTCGCGATTGCGAGGTCGGACGTCGATTCCGACACGGCTGGTCCTGCTGTTAGAGGATCGGCTCGGTACTCCGAGTAATCCTATTCGCTGTCAGGGCCGGACAAACGGAGGGAGGATTTCTGGTTCATCGTAGCCGTCAGGAGCAATGCCTATGGCGCGACAATCAGGATGAGAGCGCGTAGCGGCACCTACGATTGCTGCCGACGGTCTGGTGAATTGGTCAAGGCCATCGAAAGGCATCGAGCCAGAACTCGGCGGTTTTCTGGAATGTTCATCATCGTCGTGTGGTCACCCGGAACGGACACGGCGTGAATGGCCTCGGGACGCAAAACCCTGTCCCACCCCCGCGACGGCGAACTTGCTTCCTGACCTATTGAACGTCGTGCACGACGGCTGCGGACAGGCGCGTTGACGTAAAACTGGTTGATCTCGATTCCAAGAGGTGGAACTTCATACAATTCCAGTGCCCTTTGGAACTGCGCGGCCTTTTCATACATCAAAAGAAGGCTTTCTAGATCACGATCCAGGGGTATCGCCCCAATTTGCTGTGCCTTTTGAATCAGTTGGCCAATCGAGCTGTTTGCAGCAAATCGTTCTAAGAATCGGAAGCTCTCATCTTCCAAGAATTCCATAGAATCCAGTAGCACTTCCCGTGCCATTTGGGTCAGCGATAAGCTTCGTCGATTTGCAGGTAACGCAGCATCCATAAAGGCCATGAATGACACAGGTTCATTCAGATTCAGCAACTGCTGCGCAATTGCGTAAGCCAAGATTGCCCCTGATGAGTATCCAGCAAAGCGATACGGTCCTTGTGGCTGGATCTCTCTAACTGCTAGCATTACTTCCGCAGCTATTGCCTCAAGAGTTGGTGGATGTACGTCGTCGAAATGCGGCCATGGCAAAGCATAGACCGGACAGTCTAGGTCCATTTCCTTCACGAGGGGGAGGACATAGGAGCAATCGCCCAACCCTGTGGGAACAAAGAAGAGCGGTGGCTGTGATCCCGTTTCCAGAATGGAAATCACTTGCGGGCTGCTGAGCTGTCGCTTCAAATGAATCTTCGATGCAAGCTCCCTCAGAACAGGGGCTTGGAAGAGGTCGGCAGCGCTAAACGTCAGTCCAGCTTCTAGTGCTCGACTGAGCAGCTGCACCGCCAGGAGCGAGTGGCCGCCCAGTTCGAAGAAGTGGTCGTGGCGTCCGACCCGTTTCACACCGAGAAGCTCGGCCCAGATCTGTGCCAGCGCCGCCTCGATCTCGCCCTGCGGCAGCTCGTAAGCGCGATGCGCATACGCTTCATCGTCCGGTGCCGGCAGGGCCTTGCGATCAAGCTTGCCATTCACGGTCAGCGGCAGGGCCGCCAGCCGCACAAACGCCGCCGGCATCATGTAGTCTGGCAGATGCGCGCCCACATGCGCCCGCAACGTGGCGGCCAGCTCAGCTCCAGTTACATCCCGCTCATCCGATCGAGCTTCAGGCGCACACACCACATAGGCCACCAGCCGCTTCTCGCCGGTGCCATCCTGCTGCGCCACCACCACCGCATCGCGCACCCAGGCATGTTCGATGAGCCGCGCCGCAATCTCGCCCGGCTCAATCCGGAAGCCGCGGATCTTCACCTGCTCGTCGTTGCGGCCCAAAAACTCAAGATTGCCGTCCGGCAGATAGCGCGCCAGATCGCCAGTGCGGTACAGCCGGTCGCCGTCGACAAAGGGACTGGCGATGAACCGCTCCGCGGTCAGCTCCGGCCGGTTCAGATAGCCGCGCGCAACTCCCGCCCCGCCAATGTAAAGCTCACCCGCCGCCCCAAACGGAATCGGCGCACCGTGTCCGTCCAGCAGGTACACCCGCGTGTTCGCAATCGGACGGCCAATCGTCTCGACGACAGTCTCTCCCCGTCGCATGCAAATCCAGGTCGAGTACGTCGTGGTTTCCGAAGGCGCGTACAGATTGCAGATCTTCTCGACCCGACTGCTCTCGAAAGCCTTCTCTATGAGGCCTGCCTTCAGCCGCTCGCCCGCCAAATTGATGACCCTTGTCGAGGGCGGCACGGCTTTGTTATCGACCAGAGAGGCGATCGCCGAGGGGACTGTGTTGATCAAGGAGACATCCAAGGACGTCTGCGCCAGCGTCAACGCACTCTCGACAAGATAAAGCGTGCTTCCTTGTGACAGCGGAACGAAGCACTCATAGACTGACAAATCAAAACTGATCGAGGTGGAGAACAGCATGCGGCTGGTCTCCTCCGCAAACACGCCGCTGCTCCAATGCAGCAGGTTCACCGTGCTCGCATGCTCGATCATGACGCCCTTGGGGGTGCCGGTTGAGCCGGAGGTGTAGATCACATAGGCGAGATGGCGCGAGGTCAGCCCAAGCGGGCGCGGGTCCGGATCCGACGCTGGCAGATTTGCCCATTCCGGCGTCGCCGCCGCCAGATCGACCACCGTCAGATCGGCCAGCGCCTTAGCGCCCAGCGCGGCGCGGCCGGCCGCATCGGCCAGCAGCAGCCGCGGCGCCGCATCCTCCAGCACCTGGTGCAGCCGCGCACTCGGATAGGCCGGGTCCAGCGGCACATACGCCCCGCCGGCCTTCAGGATCGCCAAAAGCCCCACCACCATCATCGGGCTGCGCGCAACGCAGATCGCCACCGGCTGGTCCGGCTCGACCCCGAGGGCGATCAGATGATGCGCCAGGCGGTTGGCTTGCGCGTTAAGCTCGCCATAGCTTACGCGCTGGTCCCGATAGACCACCGCCACCGCATCCGGCACCTGGCGCACCTGGGCCTCGAACAGCTCATGGATGCACCGGTCCGACGGATAGGTCGCAGCCGTCTGGTTCAGCTCCTCCAGCAGATAGGTGCGCTCCTCAGGTGGCAGGATGTCCAGCTCCCGCACCGGCGTGTCCGGCGCCCGCTCCAGCGCCTCCGCCAGCTGCTCGAGCGCCCGCTGCATGTAGCCGCAGATCCGATCCGCTGAGACGCCCTCCGTCACCTGCGCCGTCAGCCCGAGTGCCTCGCCAAAATCCTCCACCGACAAGGTCAGCGGATAGTTGGTGCGCTCCTCCTCGCCCAGCCATTCCACGCCGGACAGCACCTCATCGGCTGCGGAGGCGGAGAACGCCGCCGGCGTGTTGTGGCGGTAGTTCAACAGCGCGCTGAACAGCGGTGCCGGCGCCGCAACGCCGCTGCAGCGCTGCGCCAGCGCCAGCGAAGCATGCTCATGTGCCAGCAGCTCAGCCAACCGGGCATGCGTGGTTCGCACGCTCGCCTCGACCGCGGTCCCATCAAGATCAAGCCGCAGCGGCAGGGTATTGATGAACAGCCCCATGGCGCGGTCGGCTCCGGCGTTGCCCTGCAGGCGACCGAACAGCACCGTGCCGAACACCACCTGCTCGCGGCCGCTGCTGCGCGCCACCACCTGCCCCCACGCCAGATGGCACAGGCTTGCCAGGCTCACCCCAAGCCGCCGCGCCTGGCTGCGCAATCGCGCGTTGAGCGCCTGCGGCAGCATCCGCTGCGCCTCATGAGCCCCGCGGCCGTCGCCGTGGACCTCGCTCAGCCCAAACGGCGTGGTCGGCTCGGCGATGTCCCCCACCATCGTCCGGAAGAACTCTTCATGCGCCTTTGCTCCAACGCCCAGCCCTGCCGCCGCCACCAGGTTACGGAACGGCTGCGGGGCTGCCAGCTCATGCTCGCGTCCCGCCAGCACGGCCCGGACCTCGGCGTGCATCAGCTCCAGCGTGGTGTGATCCCCGATCAGGTGATGCTGCAGCTCCAGCAGCAGCCAGCGCGCACTGCCGGGCTCGCGCGCAATCACAAACCGCAACAGCGGCGCCCGGCCAAGCTCGATGCGTTGCCGGCGCGGATCAAACCGATCCCTGAGCTGCTCGGCTCCTCCGCCATGAGCGGCATCCAGCTCGACCTCGATCACCTCCAGTCGCGCCTTCCGCCACACCAGCTGGGCCGGGCGCGACAGCCCTTCCCAGACAAATGACGTCCTCAGGATATCGTGCCGATCCACCACCCGCTGAACCGCGACAAGATAGCGCTCCAACAGGTCACGATCGGCAAACGCCATCTGCGATACCAGCAGGTACGGATCGCCCTTTGTCGCCAACAGATGATGGAACAGGATGCCGTCCTGCAGCGGCGACAAGCCATAAATGTCCTGGATGTTGCCAACCCCGCCGGGCACTGTGGCGACGATCCGCTCGATCTCGCCCTGCGTTAGCTCAATCAGCGGCAGCATCTCTGGCGTGATCGCCGGACTCTGTTCGCTGATCAGGTTGGCCGGTACCGCCACCTCGTGATGACTGCCGAGGCTCGCGGCAAGATCCGCCAGCACGGGCTTTGCAAACAAGGTCCGCACCTCGACCCCCAGCGACCGCCGCCGCAGCCGCTCCAGCAGCTGCACCGCCAAGAGCGAGTGGCCGCCCAGTTCGAAGAAGTGGTCGTGGCGTCCGACCCGCTCCACACCGAGAAGCTCGGCCCAGATCTGTGCCAGCGCCGCCTCGATCTCGCCTTGGGGCGGCTCATAGGCGCGATGCGCATACGCCTCATCGTCCGGCGCCGGCAGCGCCTTGCGATCGAGCTTGCCATTCACGGTCAGCGGCAGGGCCGCCAGCCGCACAAACGCCGCCGGCATCATGTAGTCTGGCAGATGCGCGCCCACATGCGCCCGCAACGTGGCGGCCAGCTCAGCTCCAGTTACATCCCGCTCATCCGATCGAGCTTCAGGCGCACACACCACATAGGCCACCAGCCGCTTCTCGCCGGTGCCATCCTGCTGCGCCACCACCACCGCATCGCGCACCCAGGCATGCTCGATGAGCCGCGCCGCAATCTCGCCCGGCTCAATCCGGAAGCCGCGGATCTTCACCTGCTCGTCGTTGCGCCCCAAAAACTCAAGATTGCCGTCCGGCAGATAGCGCGCCAGATCGCCAGTGCGGTACAGCCGGTCGCCGTCGACAAACGGGCTGGCGATGAACCGCTCCGCGGTCAGCTCCGGCCGGTTCAGATAGCCGCGCGCAACTCCCGCCCCGCCAATGTAAAGCTCACCCGCCGCCCCAAACGGAACCGGCGCACCGTGTCCGTCCAGCAGATAGATCCGAAGATCGGGAATGCGCCTTCCGATCTGACTGCCCGAATCGGTGGTATCAGACTGATCAAGAGACCGATAGGTGACATGCACGGTCGTTTCCGTAATACCGTACATGTTGATCAGTTGTGGTGCGCGATCTGAATGACTTGCATACCACGGCTTCAGAATCGATGGCTCCAGAGCCTCTCCACCAAAAATAACGTAGCGAAGGCGGTTTCGAGCACCGCTCTGACGCTCCAGATCCACAAGAGCTTTAAAAGCCGAAGGGGTCTGATTCAGAACTGTAACGCCGGACTTGCAAATGAGATCATCGAAGTCAGAAGCAGAGCGAGCGGTGTCGCTCGGCACAAGAATCAAACGACCGCCATAACGCAGTGCGCCCCACAACTCCCACACTGAGAAGTCGAACGAGAAGGAATGGAACAGGCACCATACGTCCTGCTCAGTGAACCCATACCATTCCTGCGTCGCCTCGAACAAACGAACGATCTGAGCATGCTCGACCATAACGCCCTTGGGCGTACCTGTGGATCCCGAGGTGTAGATTACGTAAGCGAGATGACGGGAGGTGAGGCCGAGCGGGCGCGGGTCCGGATCCGATTCCGGCAGGTTGGTCGAGGCCGGTGCCGCCGCATCGAGCTCCACCACGCTCGCATCGAGGCCCACATCGCCCAAGGCGGTGCGGCCGGCCGCATCGGTCAGCAGCAGCCGCGGCGCCGCATCCTCCAGCACCTGGTGCAGCCGCGCACTCGGATAGGCCGGGTCCAGCGGCACATACGCCCCGCCGGCCTTCAGGATCGCCAAAAGCCCCACCACCATCATCGGGCTGCGCGCAACGCAGATCGCCACCGGCTGGTCCGGCTCGACCCCGAGGGCGATCAGATGATGCGCCAGGCGGTTGGCTTGCGCGTTAAGCTCGCCATAGCTTACGCGCTGGTCCCGATAGACCACCGCCACCGCATCCGGCACCTGGCGCACCTGGGCCTCGAACAGCTCATGGATGCACCGGTCCGACGGATAGGTCGCAGCCGTCTGGTTCAGCTCCTCCAGCAGATAGGTGCGCTCCTCAGGTGGCAGGATGTCCAGCTCCCGCACCGGCGTGTCCGGCGCCCGCTCCAGCGCCTCCGCCAGCTGCTCGAGCGCCCGCTGCATGTAGCCGCAGATCCGATCCGCTGAGACGCCCTCCGTCACCTGCGCCGTCAGCCCGAGTGCCTCGCCAAAATCCTCCACCGACAAGGTCAGCGGATAGTTGGTGCGCTCCTCCTCGCCCAGCCATTCCACGCCGGACAGCACCTCATCGGCTGCGGAGGCGGAGAACGCCGCCGGCGTGTTGTGGCGGTAGTTCAACAGCGCGCTGAACAGCGGTGCCGGCGCCGCAACGCCGCTGCAGCGCTGCGCCAGCGCCAGCGAAGCATGCTCATGTGCCAGCAGCTCAGCCAACCGGGCATGCGTGGTTCGCACGCTCGCCTCGACCGCGGTCCCATCAAGATCAAGCCGCAGCGGCAGGGTATTGATGAACAGCCCCATGGCGCGGTCGGCTCCGGCGTTGCCCTGCAGGCGACCGAACAGCACCGTGCCGAACACCACCTGCTCGCGGCCGCTGCTGCGCGCCACCACCTGCCCCCACGCCAGATGGCACAGGCTTGCCAGGCTCACCCCAAGCCGCCGCGCCTGGCTGCGCAATCGCGCGTTGAGCGCCTGCGGCAGCATCCGCTGCGCCTCATGAGCCCCGCGGCCGTCGCCGTGGACCTCGCTCAGCCCAAACGGCGTGGTCGGCTCGGCGATGTCCCCCACCATCGTCCGGAAGAACTCTTCATGCGCCTTTGCTCCAACGCCCAGCCCTGCCGCCGCCACCAGGTTACGGAACGGCTGCGGGGCTGCCAGCTCATGCTCGCGTCCCGCCAGCACGGCCCGGACCTCGGCGTGCATCAGCTCCAGCGTGGTGTGATCCCCGATCAGGTGATGCTGCAGCTCCAGCAGCAGCCAGCGCGCACTGCCGGGCTCGCGCGCAATCACAAACCGCAACAGCGGCGCCCGGCCAAGCTCGATGCGTTGCCGGCGCGGATCAAACCGATCCCTGAGCTGCTCGGCTCCTCCGCCATGAGCGGCATCCAGCTCGACCTCGATCACCTCCAGTCGCGCCTTCCGCCACACCAGCTGGGCCGGGCGCGACAGCCCTTCCCAGACAAATGACGTCCTCAGGATATCGTGCCGATCCACCACCCGCTGAACCGCGACAAGATAGCGCTCCAACAGGTCACGATCGGCAAACGCCATCTGCGATACCAGCAGGTACGGATCGCCCTTTGTCGCCAACAGATGATGGAACAGGATGCCGTCCTGCAGCGGCGACAAGCCATAAATGTCCTGGATGTTGCCAACCCCGCCGGGCACTGTGGCGACGATCCGCTCGATCTCGCCCTGCGTTAGCTCAATCAGCGGCAGCATCTCTGGCGTGATCGCCGGACTCTGTTCGCTGATCAGGTTGGCCGGTACCGCCACCTCGTGATGACTGCCGAGGCTCGCGGCAAGATCCGCCAGCACGGGCTTTGCAAACAAGGTCCGCACCTCGACCCCCAGCGACCGCCGCCGCAGCCGCTCCAGCAGCTGCACCGCCAAGAGCGAGTGGCCGCCCAGTTCGAAGAAGTGGTCGTGGCGTCCGACCCGCTCCACACCGAGAAGCTCGGCCCAGATCTGTGCCAGCGCCGCCTCGATCTCGCCTTGGGGCGGCTCATAGGCGCGATGCGCATACGCCTCATCGTCCGGCGCCGGCAGCGCCTTGCGATCGAGCTTGCCATTCACGGTCAGCGGCAGGGCCGCCAGCCGCACAAACGCCGCCGGCATCATGTAGTCTGGCAGATGCGCGCCCACATGCGCCCGCAACGTGGCGGCCAGCTCAGCTCCAGTTACATCCCGCTCATCCGATCGAGCTTCAGGCGCACACACCACATAGGCCACCAGCCGCTTCTCGCCGGTGCCATCCTGCTGCGCCACCACCACCGCATCGCGCACCCAGGCATGCTCGATGAGCCGCGCCGCAATCTCGCCCGGCTCAATCCGGAAGCCGCGGATCTTCACCTGCTCGTCGTTGCGCCCCAAAAACTCAAGATTGCCGTCCGGCAGATAGCGCGCCAGATCGCCAGTGCGGTACAGCCGGTCGCCGTCGACAAACGGGCTGGCGATGAACCGCTCCGCGGTCAGCTCCGGCCGGTTCAGATAGCCGCGCGCAACTCCCGCCCCGCCAATGTAAAGCTCACCCGCCGCCCCAAACGGAACCGGCGCACCGTGTCCGTCCAGCAGGTACACCCGCGTGTTCGCAATCGGACGGCCAATCGGAGGCAATTGCGGCCAGCATGATGGATCAGCCGCGAGATGGTGCTCAGTAACAACGTGGGTTTCCGTGGGCCCATACTGATTTATCAACCTTGCTCTCGGGTGCGTTTCGAAGAACGACCTGATCTCGGGGGTGGCTCGTAATTGCTCACCCGCTGTATAGACTTCCCTCAAAGAAGGCAGCAGCGTCCCCCGAGCGCACCAAACTTCGGCAAAATGATTCAAGGCCACGAATGGGAGGAAAAGCCTTTCGATCTCTTCTCTCCACACAAAGTCCAACAACTCGGAGAAATCGGCACGGATCTCTTCCTGCACCAGCACGAGCAGCCCGCCGTCCCTCCAGCAACTGAACAATTCCTGGAACGAGACGTCGAAATTCAAAGTCGTGAACTGAAGTGTACGTCGTTTTGGTGCGTCACACTCCGGCGAGGACCAGAGCAAATTCATAAGCGACCTGTGGGGCATTTCCACGCCCTTAGGCATGCCTGACGACCCCGAGGTGTAGATCACATAGGCGAGATGGCGCGAGGTCAGCCCAAGCGCGCGCGGGTCCGGATCTGACGCTGGCAGATTTGCCCATTCCGGCGTCGCCGCCGCCAGATCGACCACCGTCAGATCGGCCAGCGCTTTAGCGCCCAGCGCGGCGCGGCCGGCCGCATCGGCCAGCAGCAACTGCGGAGCGGCATCCTCGATCACCTGGTGCAGCCGCGCACTCGGATAGGCCGGGTCCAGCGGCACATAGGCCCCACCCGCCTTGAGGATCGCTAACAGCCCCACCACCATCATCGGACTGCGCTGCAGGCAAATCGCCACCGGCTGGTCCGGCTTCACTCCAATTGCGATCAGATGATGCGCCAGGCGGTTGGCCCGCGCATTGAGCTCGCCATAGCTTACGCGCTGGTCCCGATAGACCACCGCCACCGCATCCGGCAGCTGGCGCACCTGGGCCTCGAACAGCTCATGGATGCACCGGTCCGACGGATAGGCCGCCGCCGTCCGGTTCAGCTCCTCCAACAGATACGCCCGCTCAGAGGATGACAACAGTTCAACCCGCGACACTGGCTGCTGCGCATCGGCCTTCACAGCAAACAACAAATTCTGCAAATGCTGTGTCATACGCTCGATCTGATTCGGCTCCAGGCGACTTGCATCAAAGTGCCATCGGAAGTTCCCATCCAGAGCGCAAATCTCGAGCGTCAGCAACTCACCGGAGCGAGCTATCTCATAACTGGAGCTCGAAGCCGACTCTTCAGCAGCAGAACAGCTTTCTCGGGTAAGCGTAACGCCAACCGGCCAGGGCCGGCGCAATCGTAGCGCCTCCACCCCGCGCAACGTCGGGCATCGCGCAATAAGATCCCGCGCAAAGGTATCCTGCTCGTTCAGCTGAGCGAATTCGGCCGCGACCGCCGTGCGCGCCTGTGCGAAATCATTATCGAGGTCAATAGTAATTGCCATCGGCACGACAGACGCAACAAGCGCCTCGAGCGCTTTCACGCCGGCTCGCGATCCACTCGGCACGGGAGTCCATCCCAATTGAAGCTCTGATTCCCCCGTGATGCGGGCGAGATAGACCAGCCAAGCAGCTAGCAAGAATTCCGCGCGATCACTGGGAGATAGCTCAGCCAACGCACTCGGCACGAGCCAAACGCTCGACTGCCATGTCGCCGGAGCCTTGCCTTCTAGCGACGAAAACGGAAGCTGAACTATGTTGAACTGCTCTAGTCGCTGTCGCCAGAACTCTTCACGAGATGTTAACAATTCATGGGCAGCTGCTGTGCTTCTCGCCTCGGCTTCGCTTAAGTTCGGGAGGCGGTGGCCTAGATCCATGCCGGAATTCCTCGCGAGTGCCCGCGCATCCACGGGCCGGCCGTCTGAGCCGCCGAACCAAACATCAACATCCTCCGTACCTGTCGCCACCCGCAACGTCGGGGTGATTTCAAGGAGGGAGAGCCCGCCGATAAGCCCGAGCGGTTAGACGACACCTCCAAGCACCTGATTGCGACAACGCCATCGCTTCTACATTTGGACCGATTGAGAACGTCTAATCCAAACCGAAACGAGGCGATCGTCACAGAGTTCTAGAGTTCTACGCATCTTAAGCAACCGACGTGCCAACGATGTTGCGCGAGAGTTCCTCAAAGAACGGCGCGCCTATAGCCGTGATAGAGGAGTTTTACTGTTCGACTTGAGGCATCGATGTGGTGAACCAGACACAGCTCAAACAACAACACCGACGAGAAGGCGACGATCACCGAAACAAGCAACTGCGTGGGCGAAGATCGGTAAGCATCCATCGGTGTTGACAATAGATGTTGCCAGGCCGCGTCGGATGACTTCAGCCTTCGGCAGCTCTCCAGCAAGAATGAGAGTCTGCGATACCAAACCTTCTAGCTTTTCCTGAAACCAAGGCTTGAGGCAGCGTAGCATGGGTGATGGCTTCGCTTCGCAGATCATCCAACAGCTTGTTACCTGCTTGACGGAGCACAACCGCAACCGACTAGCCACGCGGCAATGCGCGGGGCCCGCGATCGCGGAAGTGGAGATCCGTTTACCTGCAATAAGAGAGCTGATCACCATTGGATTCGGTTGCGCCAACTCTTTCAGTGGACTCGCAGATCGCCACGTTTTCCTTGATGTCAGCTCTATTCGGACCGAGCGCACCAAACGGCCTCTTCGATGGATTGATCTGGCCGAAGGACGGCTGACGCCTCGACCGCCTATGGCGCAACGGCGCCGATCGACTTTCTTCCCCTGCCGGCTGCGCCGTCATTCCTCGCGAAACAAGAAAGTCGCCTGGCTGCCATCCTCCGCTGACGCTTCGGCCCCTTCGGGTGCGCCGTCGATCGCCTCCGGCCTGTCGATCACCATCGAGGCCGCAAGGTGCGGGCTCGGAAAACTTCAGATCAAGGAGAACTACCATGGCGACCATCGGCACCTTCAAGAAGACCGGCAACAACGAGTTAGGTTACGCGCGAGAAGGTGTCCTTTAGCGCGCTGACTGTTGCGAGTTTTGCACGCAGACGTCCGGGTCAAGCGTTCCCGCAGCGAAGCGAGGACAACGCTTGACGCGGCGGCGAAACAACAAACTTTTCATTGGGTGCAGGCGAAGTCCTGCACCGCCTGCCACGTGGCGAACGGGGGTAGCGCGAGGGGGAACGCCTCGCATAAGAAGACTCGCGCCGAAGGCGCTCCGCTTATCTCTTGTTGTCATTTGTTGGTTCGATGGATTGGATAAGTACTTGGACGATGTTGATTCTCTTTGCGCCTCCGGGTGCGTTGCTTCCGGAGGGCGGGATGGTTTCGATCGTGCGGGCGACCGCCGGCGTTGAAGGGATTCCAGCTTGGTTTCCCTACTCATGGGCGCATCGGCGCGGCCAGATCGATGCGCTGCCGTTCGACTATGTCGATGTGTCGCTCCGGGCGGCGCGCCGGCAGGGTATGCTAGCGCATCTTGATCATCGGCCGCCGATCGTGATGGCGAACGTCCTTACTGTTTCGGAAGCCGAACGCCTGCCGCGACCGCTTCGCGTCGATCAGCCCCAACCTCTGTTCCAGCATCTTGAGCAGCCCTTTGACCTGATCGCCGAGTGGGCATTGGCAACGGGGATGCGCCGCCAAGAGCTATGCGGTTTTCAGCTTCATCAGGTGCCGGACGTCGCTCATCTCGATATTGAGGAAGATCCGCTTGTCGGTATTCCGCTGAGCACCACCAAAGGTGACCGGCCCCGAACCGTATACCCACCGCTACGATTGATCGACCGCACCCACAGGTATGTTGGAGAGGAACGTGCGGCCCTCGTGAAGCGCCTGCGCAAGGCTCAGCACGGCTATCGGGCGCCGGCGGCACTTTTTCTCAACTGCGGGGGCAATCCTGTAACACGAGCAAGACTTTCCGCGGCGTTCGGCGTGGCGTTCCTGGCCGCCGGGGTTACCGGATCGGGACATTGGCTGCGCCATACATTTGCGATGACGATGCTCGTGCGCCTGCAGAAGCAGGTGGCGACAACGCCGGACCTCAACCCGCTCAAGATCGTGCAGGTCCTTCTTGGTCATGCATCGATCCAGTCGACCGCCATCTATCTACGTTGTGTCGAGCTTCACGCGGACACACTCGCCCAGAGCCTGGCCTATCTGTATGGCGAACTGGTGCCTCATGGCCGGTCGTAAGCGGTCCCCGATCGACCGCCGGTTTGCGGCTGAGGCGATGCAGACGGCGGCGGTGGTCTCGATGGGGCCAGCCGACATGATCATATTCGTCGACGCCTGGGGCAACCCCGATCAGCGGTTCGATTCCAGACAGCTCGCCGGCTTGCCTGCTGATCTGTGTGACCTCCTGGTTGAGGCATTCCGCGAGCACTGCGTCGCTCAGCAACCAACAACACACAAGACTACATGGAGCGCGCTGCGCCGTTTCACCAGTTTCGTCGTATACGACGGCATGATCAAGGCCGCCAGTGATCTCGATACTGCAGCACTTGGCCGTATGTACTCTGGCTCAAGAAGCAAGGGGCATCGCGGGCACCACGCGGGACCCACGCTATTCGCCTTCGATCTTCTGCGGCCCTTGCTCTTCTGGTGCCAGCGTAATCGGCGGGAACGCCTCGCACGAGCTCGAGATCCCCTGGAATGCATTCCCAGGGCGAAGGAACAGCCACGGCGACGGCTTCCTCCAGAACAGCTCAAAGGCAATCCTGCGAGCCTGCTATGAAGAGATCGAGGAGGCCTGGGCCCGTTTTCAGCATGGGCAGGAGGTTATCCGGCGCCCCGAGCTACCGCCCAAGATCTTGCGCGGCCAGGGCCTCGACCGATGGATATGGCGCATCGGCCGGATCGACGGCGGCCTCATGCCGAACACGACGACCCTTGAAGCGCACGGGATCAAAGCTGCCACACTGGTCCAGTACTACGGTGGCGCCCGCACCATGGCGCAGTATTTCCACGTCACGACCGACACGCTCGTTCCTTTCTTCTTGGCGATCGCCATCCAGACCGCGGCCAATCCCGAACCCCTGCGATACATCCGTCGCGATTGCCTCGTACCGCATCCGCTCGACGAACACCGCGTCATCGTCGACTGGAACAAGCCCAAGACGGGCACGCGGCTCCAGAAGGCGCAGCGGCGGTCCTTCGATCGCCGTCGGCGCTATGCCGCACCCAACCTGATCGAGATGATGCTGGTGCTGACAGAACCGATCGTCGCCACGGCACCGCCAAGCGAGCAGGATCGTCTGTTTCTGACGCGCAGCAGTTTTGAGATGCATTCGCGTCGCTCGCTTCGCGGTCGCACCGGGGTCATCGAGCACACCGTTCTAAGGCTCGCCATCCTCAGATTCATCAAGCGCGCCAACCAACGTATCGAGGCCTGGAACACGACTCATCCGGATCAGCTGCGGGAGCCGATTGCCGACTTTGCTCCCGCGTTATTTCGTGGAAGCGTGGCGACCGAGCATTACCGCGCCTCGGGCGGCGACATTCTCGTCGCCCAATCGATCCTGAACCATGCCGGTGTCTTGACGACGGAGACCTATCTTAAGAGCGAGGAGACGACGCGCTTCCAGCGCCAGACAATAGCCCGCTTGCAAGACCTGATGATCGACTGGGTGTCCGGGCCCGACCGGAACGAGCGGGCGCCAATATCATGCGACACGCGCGCCGCCGTTCCCTTCGGCCACGATTGTCTCGCCCCTGTCGCTCCCGGCCGTGACGGTACCGAACGCCTGTGCCCGCGCTTCGGTCTGGCAGGCGCGCCTCGAGCGCAACCTCGCACTGATCGCAAACGAGCATCTCGACCAAGCGAGCCGTGCTCTCGCCAGCACGCGTATCGCCGAGTGCGAGCGCATCCTGTCCGATCTTTCGTCAACAGAGGAATCTCATGGCCAAGCCATCAGTTGCAAATCCACATGACAGGCGCATGGTGGCGACCGCCGAGAAGCTGCATGCCGCGCTCGATCGCCTGCTCCGAGAAGGCGAGCAACGCCTGACCGTCGCGGCACTGGCACGCGAGGCGCATGTCGGCCGTAACGCCATCTACGCCAATCACCGCGATATCCTCGACGATCTCAACCGGGCTCGCCAGCGGCAGCGCGTGCCCGACCGGATCACCACCATCGAAGAAAGAATCGCCGAACAGCGCAATGCGATCGAAGACATGCAGCAACAGATTCGACAGCTCGCGACCGACAATGCCGGACTCATGCGGCGCGCGATCGAAGCTGAACGCCGTGCCGACAGGGCCGACCGCCGCTGCGTGCAGTTGACGAAGGACTCAATCGCCATCGCCGCCCCATGTTGCTGCGATCGTCAGAAGGTGAGCACCGGGACGATGCTCGATGATGCCGTCATCTTGCCCAGGTTCCTTGCCGCCCCTGCCAAGCACCGACAATGTCATGCCAGTCGCGGCCTCCCGGTAACAAGTCATGTCCGATGTTGGGAGTGTCTCGATGCTCCCCGTCACGCCGTCCCCGCTGATGTTCTGCGCCATGAGCCAGGTCTCTCCTCCGCAGGGCTGTCCTGAGGTGCGTCCGTTGCGGCCTTTCTTGCTGGCGTATCTCACACCGCGTTCGGCTGCTGCGCTGCCCGCCCTTGATCCCGCAACAGCGCGATGCCGACCTTCTCCCCGCCGTGCTCGGCTGACGCCTCCGCGCGGCTTCCTCGCGAGGCAAGAAGCTCGTCCCTGCGCCGCCTTCCACTTCGTTCCAGCCCTTCGGGTGCGGGCCGGTCGCCCGGTGTTTTCCGATCGCCATCAAGGCCGCGATGGTCGCGACCTGATACAGCAAAGGAGAAGCCCATGGCTCAGATCGGCACGTTCACCCGCAATGAAGACGGCTCGTTCGCCGGAGTCATCAAGACCCTCAGCCTCAACATCAAGACCCGCCTGGTTGTCGCCGAGAAGGACAGCGACAAGTCGCCCGACCTCCGCGCGCTCGTAGGGAAGAACGTCGCCAAGGAGACTGGCCGGGAATATCACTCCGTCAAGCTTGACGACCCCAGCTTCCCCGCGCCGATCTACGCGAGCCTCGTGGAGAACGAAGGCGGATACGCGCTCATCTGGTCACGCTGAGGCGGCCAATCGTCGGAAGCGGCGCTTCGCACGGGTCGCCGCGATCCAGCAAAAAGGACACTCGCAAATGTCCTCCAGCAAATTGCGAAGCATACTCTGATGCTTGATTTCAAAAGGACGGTTGACGGCTGACCTAAAACGAGTTCAACGGCGAGATCGTGACCTTCTTGCTCCAGGCTAGGAACGTCTGGATCATCCCCGAAACCAGCCGCTCGGGCGAGAACAGCCCCAGCCGCCGAATCTACTGTGGCAGAGCGGAGATCGGTGCCGGCTGGCCCCAACCGCTCCAACGAGGGCCCCGATTATCTGAGCCTCAAGGTTGACGATCCGAGCTTCACCGCTCCGATCTGCGCCAACCTCTTCGACGATGAAGAAGATGAGGGCTTCAGCCTAATCTGGTCCCGTCCCAACCGTCGGAACGGCGACTGATCCGACGAGCTGCGATGAGTTGGCGCAGGCTGGAAGGCGATGAAAGCCGAGCAGCTTACCGCGATAGCTAGGGGCTTGATGCCAACGTAGCGTCAGGTTGCAGAGTCTGACAGGGCTCAACTATCTCAGGTGTGTCAGAGTATGTCACTATGCAGGCATGAAGGGGTTGGTTGTAGCGAACGGGAGGGGCATTGCGCCGAAGAACTGAGCCCAAGTAGAGCTTGGCAAGTATCGCAGCCCGGACGGGGTTCAACAGTAGCTGGGACTATCGATTGCGACCGCGATGTAACGCACGCGATCTTGCGCGGAAGGAGGGCGGTAGCTTTGTGGCTTTCGGATCGTTTGACGGCTTCGGTGTTTCTCAATCTGCCTTGAGATTTGGCAAGCGGTTACCTGTTGGATACGGAGGCTGTGGCGTAAGCAGCCAAGGTGGCAAATGCGAGTAATGCGGGAGCTCTCATCACGTGGTGAGATAATAGTATCATCCCTTCGATTTGGCGATTTTTGCCTCCGGCTTCTTGAGCCCGCAGCCCAATGGTCACTGCACCGGCGTGTGCCTCTGGGGCTGCTATGAAAACTGATCTCAACTAAGGAGAGCGGCATGGACCCGAGCTATCACGATCCGAACTATTGGATGCGCTGGTACGCAGAGCAGCAGGAACTGCAGCGTGCGGGAGAAGAGATCGAGCTTGAGCCAGCATATCAAGCCGGCTTTGAGCAGCAATTGGGTGAGCTGCAGCTCCACTCTCACGAGGTGAGCTCGCCTGAGGGAAGTTCTTCCGAAAGTTCGGCGGGCGGGTCGCACGGAGACATTGAGCGCACAGACATCGGTGGTTCGATGAGAATACCGCCAAGATCCGATTTCCGGGACAAATCGATCAGCAGCACGCGTTGCAGCACTGATGTTTCGCACGCTCATCTTGGCTCGGCCGCAGATGATTACCGCACTGACTTACGACGGAGACCATTCAGCAGCACGCGCTACACGGCGCCCTCGGAAGTACAATCTCCGCTCCAGACGAGGGACAACAAGTCACGTGGGCTGTTCTCCCGGGTCAAATCAAGACTGGGTGAAGTCTTTGGAGTAAGCCGCCGTGAGAGGTGGCCGAGCAGGCCAGCGCCTGTTGACTTCCGCTCGGAGCTTCGCATGGACTTCGCAAAGCGCAGTCGGCCGTCTGAAGCAGACCTGGAGCTGATTGAGGAGTTCAAGACGGCGTTGGTCAGCGCGAACCGTCCGACGAAGACTATCAAGAACCATGAGACAGCTCTCCGATGGTTCAGCGAGTTCCTCCAATCCAAGGGCGTCATTTTGAAGGACCTGCTTGGCAATCCCGATCTGCTGGCGGCTTATAAAGCTGAATTTACGAAGCAGGCGAGCGCCAACAGCAGTAGCCGCGTGGGCGGAGCGTTGGATGCACTTCAGCATTTCCACGCTAGAAATTCCCTTTCAGCCCCCGATTGGGTGGGTAGGCAATATGAACCGATGTATCCTTCGGACGAGCTAATGATCGGCCAATTCGTGAAGAATGTCCAAGACTACAGAATTGAGCCCGATGGTACCAGAGGACGCGGGACCGGAAAGGTCCCCACGCGCACAATTACGTCCAATGTGCAGCCGCTTACCACGTTTGCTCAGTGGCTGCGAGCGCACAATAAGGGTCCACTGGCTGATTACGCGTTCAACGAACCAAGCCGGCTCGCCGCCATGGTCGACGAGTATGTCAATGCTGGCGGTGATGAGGATGACAAGCTCAGTGTGGCACTGTCTCATCTACGCAGGATCGGGGCGAACGAGCTCGAAGCTGTCGGTGCCGGGCCTCGCCTGATGGGCCGTGAAACATTGGGGGCTTATCAGCAGGACAGAACCGCCATCGATGGCTTTTTGACGCACGCTATGTCCAGCTTTGCATCCAAGGTCGCTTCCCAAATGGCTACCAACCTACGCGGTTTTAGCGACTGGCTTCAAAGGGAGGGAAAGCTGGGTATCATGGATCGAATTGACGGCGACGTTGAGCAGCAGTCTTCATTGAACGCAGATTATGCGGCCTTCCGCAAAGCCACAAAGCGGACAGCGCCACTCAATTCGTTTCGAGAATACCTCGGTCTCGAGCCCCAATTCAGGTTCCGTCCTCACGACGACGACGCCAGCCTCATCCAGGGCTTTGCCGACGAAATGTTGAGAAACCCAGATTCCAAGAGAACAAGCCTTACAAAGGTTGCTACGGCGCAACGCGGGTTGAGTCATTGGCTCCGTCAACAGGGTAAGGAAAGTATCGCTAGCCGAATCAACGGCAATGAAGAGCAGCAACGCTCACTGGCCGCAGACCTCCAGGCCTTTATCGAAGCCAAAGGGAAAGATGCTGCTTTTCGTCTGCGCCTGAACAAGCTCAAGCAGTATGCGCAGGTCGTTGATGCAAACAGGATGCTCGGTGTGAACCTCCCGCAGCAGAGAGCTGATTCGGACTCAATCTCTACCTGGATGCGAAATTTGCCTACGCCGCCATCCGAAAGTGAGTGGCCGCCCTTGCTGACAGGCCTGGTTGGCGAGGCGGGGTTGCAGGAACCGGCTAGCTCGACCTCAACCTGGGTTCGAGATCTGCAAGTGCCGTCCTACTTCGATTTTCCGACGCCGGAAGGCGCGCCAGCCCGGTCCTCAGAGATTTACCGAGGTCTTGCTTCTTTCGCTGATCTGCCCTCTACACCCCAGGAAATGCGTGACGACGCCCAGTCAAATCCTGTGCACAGCCTAGCCGGCGGACCGCCGTTCTTCATCGGGCCGTCAGGCGTGCCGCAGGAGCTGGAGGATATCGGACACCTCGTCGGCGAGGATTGGCAGCATGGCTCACAGCCGGTGTCGGATTATCTGCTCGATGTGCTGGACAATAAGATGCTGTTGCCGAGTTCGCGAATGGCTCGCCAGCCGGTCGCCATCAACGGTGAGACCTATTCCATCACGTTGGGGCCGCGAGGACGCCGCGACGCTCAGCTGATTCATCACCCCCGCTCATCCTTCGTTCCCGGGACCACCGCCTCGACCGAGAGTGGCTCTGACGACTGCGATGGGCGGGTGCTCGGGGCCAGGCAATGGCTCGGTGACCAGCACATCCTTCGCGACTACGAGCTCCTGTCGCAGGAGTTGCGGCAAAGCAACCCAAATCTCGCCGCTCGGACCCGGTTGGTGGATCCCCTGGTGGCTTTTCAGGTGGGCCACTTTCCAGACGCGGACGCCCTAACTGCATTCCATCGCCTGGTTAACGATCGGAATGGAAACGACACAGCCGACTTCCTGTTCTTGCCGGTGAACGATACTAGTGCCGAAGAAATGCGGCAGGCTCTGGAGGCCGCTTTCAGACGCCGCGTGCGCCCCCTCGGCAGGCATTGGTCGCTGCTGTTCGTTGACCGTCGCGACCGGCACAGGCCGATTGCTTATCATTACGACTCCGCTCAGGGGCACAATGCCGGACCTGCGGCCATTCTCGCAGCGCGAGTAGGGGCCGATCTGCAAGATGCCCCCATTAGCCAGCAGAGGAACGGCTACGATTGCGGTATCTTTTTGGTAGATGGGACGCGGGCGCTGGTACGACGGCTCGCGGGAAGGCGGCAGGCAGATCTGGGCCTCGGCAACCTCGTAATCGATCGGCAGGCACTTCAAAACCGACTAAGTGGCTGATGTCAGCTTCAATTGAATAGGTCGGTTTATTGAAGTGCAACTTCTGCCCACGGAACTCTGCACCGGCACGTTCGCAGCCGATGATGGAGTCTCACCGGGAGTGGGGTCTGAGCTAGGGCTGCTTTGCAGATAGCGAAGCAGCCCGGCCGGCACTCATCCGGCGTTCCGGCCCTCATCGAGCTCTCCGGGTATGATCGCCCTAGCTAACCGATTCCCAGCTGCGCGCCAGGTGGCTAGGGTGAGAACTAGGGCTCGGACTCAATTGATCCAATAGGCAACGATGGCGGCGAGAAGTTCCTGGCTAGTTTGTCGTAGCGAGTTGCGACACGCCTGAAATCCTTGAGGCGGCAGAAACAGCGCTCGATAACGTTGCGCCCCTTGTAGGCGCGTTTGCTGAAGCTGTGGAGAGTGACCCTGTTGGATTTGTTTGGAATGACGGGCTTGGCACCACGATCGACGATTTCGGCTCGAAAGCCGTCGCCGTCGTACCCTTTGTCGCCAATGAGGGCAGACATGGGTGGCGCGAGTTCCAAAAGGGCTGGCGCTGCGGCAATATCAGCGTCCTGGCCTGGAGTGAGATGAAATGCGCAAGGTCTGCAGTCAGGGTCGCTCAGCGCGTGGATTTTCGTGGTCCGCCCGCCGCGCGAGCGGCCGATCGCTTGTTCATGCTCCCCCCTTTTCCGCCGCTCGCCGAGCGATGCGCTTTGATCGTGGTGGAGTCGATGGACAAAGTCACGCCGTCTTTGCCGCAGCGGGCGAGCGCTTCAAAGATCGCCCGCCAATGTCCGGGCCCAGCGATTGAAACGATTGTAGATCGTCGTGTACGGACCATAGTCGGGCGGGCAATCGCGCCAGCGTGCGCCGCACTGAAGCATGTGAATGATACCGCTGATGACGCGTCGATCGTCATCGCGCACCGGTCCGGTCTGGTTCGTTGGCAGATGCGGCTCTATCAGAGCCCATTGCTTGTCGTTGAGCCAGAACAGTCCTTTGCGCATCGAAGTCCCCCGCGTGGAATCAACCCGCTGCGAGGGAATCACAGTTCGCTAATTAGGTACAGACCCTAGATGTTAGTCCCCGCATTTGAGCTGCTGCCGGTTTGATGGACACCCGATTGAGCTAATCCCACCTTGCGCTCGAACTCAACCGGGCTGAGATAGCCGACGGTCGAATGCCTGCGGGTCGTGTTGTAAAATCTCTCGATGTAGTCGAACACATCGGCTCTCGCCTCGTCTCTGGTCGTGTAGGTTTTGCTCTCCGTCCGTTCGGTCTTGAGCGACGACTGCACCAGGTCGGAGCCGAACTCCATTACCCATTTGCGCAGAACGTTCTCATGAACATCCAGGTCGCGGCCGGCTTGCGCCACTGACACCCCACGCTCCCTGACCAGCTTGACCCCCTCGATCTTGAACTCGCGACTGAACTTCCGTCTCTTCATCGCTCACCTCCGGCTTCATAACCTATCTAATCTCGGTGTCGATGAAGCCGGCAGCAGCTCAGTATCCTGGTCAGCGCTTGATGCGCGGAACGTTCTATTCGCTCCAGGCCGTCGACCGCAGCGAGGGTCTCGCGATAGTGCCGTATCGCTTCGATGGTCCTGTCTTCGAGGCCGCTATTGTCGCTCATATGGCGAGACAATCAGGATGAGAGCGCGTATTGCCGCATCTAGCGATGTTCCCGATAGACCTGTTGTTGCCTCATCTAGTTTGCTCCCTACCCAGGGGAGCGAAGGAAGGCGGTCGCACTACTGGTGGGCATTTCGAGCGCGCCGATGTCGCGCTCGGTCCTCGACCGAGCGCTTGCAGAGCCAACAGACCGGTGATCGGGCGTGGTCAAGGCCGCCAGCCGCCGAAGGCGGTGGCGCAACGCGCCAGCCTTGAGCACGGTCGATCACCGGTCTACTTCACGCCGTCGTTGCTTCATCCAGCAGCGGCGGGCTTTCCGGTGATGGATCAGTCACGTCGGTTTGTGCTGCGTTTTCCGCCGGAGCTAAACAACAGTGCGCTTGCTTGCCCCCTGCGTCACGATTGAGACGACGTTGAAGAGTTCGGAGTACTTTGCTTGGGTAGACCCCGGGGGATTCTGCCTGAAGTTTGCAAAGGAGTTTCGCTCCCGGTTCCCCACGGCTCGGCCTCGAACCATTCGCGCAGTTGTGGTGTAGCCTTGACGAGCGGATCAGGGCGTCGTCGCTCACGCTTCGGCTTCGCAATTGGTCTGTCGGTCGGGCGGACCGCTCCTTCTTTCCACGCGACTCGCAAGCTCGATAAAAACTGTTCGATCGTTGGCGCCGCAGGTGGATGGCTTGCTGGGGCGGCGTCCGTGAGACTGGCTAACTTCTCCTGCACGGCTCGGATATCGCGCAAGGCGACGGGATCCAACCGGGCATACATTTCATTGACGCGGGAGCGGACGGCATCAGGTGTTCTTGCTTCGGCGACCAGCCGCTGATGTGGGGTCGCGGGGCACACGCGCTCCGTCGCGCTCGTTTCGTATTAATTTGAACGATGGCTGGAAAAAGTTCACGAACAAGCGGGCCGAACGATAAAGCTGCGCCAGCAAAACAGCCGCTTCGAGCCCCTCGAATCAACGGTAGCCGACCATCCGGCGGACCACCGCGCCGTTGTTCTGCTCGACAAAGATCGTTCTTGCGATAGGGGCGACAGCGCGTGAAAGACGATGTCAACCTGCTCGCAATATTCTTTCAACGTCTCATCATGAACACAGTGTCGTTGTCGGTGTCCAGACCCAGGAGCGCAAATGGTAGCTGTTTACGAAGATCGGTCAGAACCGTGATCAACAACCTGTTCGCGCACCAGAAGTGGCGCGCATTCCGTCCAGCCGGTCGCTGCGTATTCCGCGGATGGTGCCAAGGCCAGCGGTCGCAAATTCGGACCCAAATTCAGCCTTGGCCAGGAGCAGATCGCACACGCGCAGAGGCTACAGGACGAAGAGAAAGGTCTGCGGGAGATAGGCAGGAGTCTCGGCTGCCACGCTTCGACAGTGTGCCGTGCATCGCAAACCCGACAACAAAAGGAGGAGGAAACCGCATGACCGCCATCATGCTCACCCGCATAGACAATCGCCGCAACATGGCGCGGTTCTACAAGCTCGCCATTCAGCCTACCCTGTTTGGTGAGTGCTCCCTTGTGCGAGAATGGGGGCGCATCGGCCGCGCCGGCACAGTTCGGATTGATACGTACTCATCCCGAGGCCTGGCCGATATGGCCATGATTTCGAAATGGGCGCAGAAGCGAAAGCGGGGCTATCTGTAGCCAACGGAGGAGCTTTGCCGCATAGTCTGTTCGCTCATAGTGAGCATGGTGCCTCGCAATCACCTGGAGGCATCATGAAAAACATGAGCGCGTTCCTGCAACTTGTATGGCGAAGGCTCGCACTGACGTTCAGCCTGACCTTCAAGGTGCAGGAAATAGGAAAGGCCCCGATTGCAGTCGGGGCCCCTTCCAATCACCTAAACATGCTCATGGAGCGCTAGCTATATAGGTCGGTCAACCAAAGATTTCAAGTGCGCTTCTGAACACGTCTTATTTCATACGGTTAGCGCATGCCACTCCAATTGTGTAATCGCATTTGCGGTTACACGATTGAGCGCCAGCACTGCATTCATGCAGTCTGAGTCTTGCGGCGGTGGCGGCCCTGGCTTTTTGCCGCCATCTATATCGTCGTGGTAATGTAATCGCATGCAAACGGCTGTTATCAGAGGCCGGGGTATCACTGGACCAGTGAGGCGGCCGACCTGCTCGTGAGGTTTATCGGATGTGGTACGACGAACTGCCGGGGAGATCGTGGACGAGCCTGTGGTCAGGCTATGTGGTGTGCGGAGGGGACTGTCCGGGTATTCGTGGGGTTAGTTCACCTTGCCCGGCGTGCGGTGCTGGCCCATTCGATACTTCACCACAGACAGTAATCATAGATGGTCGCGAGATCATTGTCCCGGTAGCCTTCGCAGGCGCGGCAGGCCGCTATGAGGACTACGTCTATTTGCAGATGCTGCAACGGGAGTGGGAGCGCCCAGCCGCTGAGTTTGAAGGTTTGTCGCATTTCCCCGACGCGGATCGCCCGGCCGCCCGTGCGGCCCTAGTGCTCCTCTTTTGGAGCTACTTTGAAACACGCATTGAACGACTTCACCGGGCAACCATGCGCAAGCTTCCGCAGCGCGTCTTAGACGACGCGCTTCGGCGCTATTCTGGAATAGGGCCTCGTCTGTACGAACTGTACAAGATATTCTTTGGAACCAATTATTTCGATGATCTTCGCGCACACGGCTTTGCCGGCGTCGCCGATCTATTGAACGACATCCACCAACGCAGAAACGAGTTCAGTCACGGAAAGCCGCAGGCGATTAACGATGCGACGGTGAAAGCCCTCGTTGAGAACCTAAAGGAGGAACATGAGGCGTGGATCGCAGTGTACAATTACATCAATCTGCGATTCGGCAGCATTGGCCTGCCTTTTGGCTTCCACCACCGCACGAGTGCTAGCGTCATAGGCACGATAAGCAAAGAATGCGCTGAGAAATGCCGCCCAGCAACACACCGCAATCGATCACGGGTATCGCGAGGAAGGTTGAAAATCGGGAAAGAACCAGGCGGCCCGCGTTATCGTCGGTGCAGCCGAAGACCACGTCGCAGGGGATCAGCTCACGCGCCGTCTTCTCGAGCGTCACCATCGCGGTGACAGCGTTGCAGGAGAGGTCTGGCGCAATGGCCATCAGGTGGCCTTTCAGGATCGAGGCCTTGGGTTCGCCAACCACGCCAGGTGTCGAGCCGTAGACGCGCGTGACGTTGCTCTCGGTCAGTGTGTCGGCATCGATCAGGGTCAGATGGCGAACGCCGAGACGCACCAGCTGCTCGGCGACAGCCGACCCGGTGCCCCCACAACCAACAATGCCCACCCGCAAGGCGCCAAGCGTCTGCTGGATATCAGGGCCGAATGCACGGACACTCCGATCAAAGATCGCGGGGATCTGCGGCGCGGCCGAATTGAACGAATTGACGAGCTGCCAGTTGTCGCCAACGCGCCAGAGCCGGTCGATCGGGGCTTTGCCGCCGTCGCCGAAGTTCACTTCGCCGGTAAAGGTAATGCCATCGTCGCGTGGCGACACGATCAGCGTGACGTACAGTTCTGCACCCGAACGCAGCCGGAAGAGGTCGGAGATATCCTGATCGACCTTGCGGTCGGCCATGCTCGGGGTCGGGTGACCGACCGTGCCGGGATGGGTGTGAAACCAAATCGGGATGGCACCGATGCGCTCGGCTTCAGCGAGCGCAGGAACGTAGCCCTGCGACGCGATTGCAAGGTGATCTCCCTCGCGCGCGAGATAGGCATCTTGCGGTACCCAACGCATGCCGCGCCCAAGCAGCCGGATATCGCCATTCGGTGCATGAGCGATCCCGGCAAGCAGCACGCCTGCGGTCTCCACCGACAGTCTGGCGGTCTGTTCGATTTCCTGGAACAGCGGTTCGGTAAGGACGAGTGTAACGATCATGATCCCCCCGGCGCCGCTTTCAGCAGCTCGTTCCTGATCAGGGCAAAGTAGCTTTGAAGCGAGTCGATGCCCGAGCGCCATTGGCCCGCCGTAAAATGCCGGGACCAGCGCTGCCATTGGCGCCCGAGATGGCCCTCCTGGGCTTGCGTGGCCGGGATTTCGACACCGTCCTTGCGGCGGACGGGCGGATGGAACCACCACATATCCGGCGGCACATCGGGATAACCGGGGGCCAGGCGAATGAGGAGATCGCTGGCCTCCCGGTCAAACTCTGGAGGCAGGGCGTAGTTAGGCACAACCACGCAGATGACGCCGCCTTCGCTGGTCACCTGGTGGCCCGTCGCCTTGGCGTTAAGGTATTCGATGTCGTGTGAAGGCAGCACTGCGGTTGTCCTTAGATTGAGCCCGGATTGATTTGGGCCGGCGCCGAGAAGAAGCGCAGCCCGTCGCGCATCTTCACTTCCTGGTTGTCGGCGATCTTCTCGTCCGAGCCACCCGGCACGACCTCGAACAGATCGCGGTCAGGACCGATCGGCGGGTTGGGCAGAGCCCGCAGCTGAGCGCCGGTCCGGAAGTGCTCCTTCACCTTGAACTCGGTGCGGTCGATTTTGATCTCGTACGGGTGCTGGCGCTCCTCAAACTCCTCAAGTTCCTCGCGTTCGCGGTTCTCGAACTCCTCCAGCTCCTTCAGCTGCTTTTCCTCGAACTCACGCAGCTCACGAAGCTGGCGCTCCTTAAAAGCCTCCAGCTCCTTGGCGCGGTCTTCCCGTCCGGGTTCTTCATGCTCAGCCATCTCGGCACCTCCATTCATTGATACCAAGATACCACATAACCAGGGTGCTTGACAAGGCCGGTGTTAAGGTGCAGATTTCTCGCATGAAAACCACAAAAGCAATGACCATTCGCCTCACCGACGAGCAGGCGGAAGCGCTCGAAACCGTCGCGTCGGTCGAGCAGCGTGCCGTTTCGGACGTGATTCGTGCGGCTATCAGCGAGCACATCGAGAGCCGGCGTAAAGACCCTGCCTTTCAGGAGGACCTGAAAGCCCGGCTGGCGCGCGCGCGTCGTCTGTTGGCCCGGCAGGCCGGCAGCGAATAGTCGATCATCCCAGCAATCCTTCCAGTTCGGCTCTTAATGGGCCGGTATCGCCGTGGAAGCTCGCGATCATGGCGGGCATGAAGGTCTTGCGGTCGACGCGCTTAAACTCGAACGGATGACCGGCGCGTTGCCCGATGAGGTGCATGAAGGACAGCTGAGATCGACCGTTGCCCTCCCGGAACGGATGGATGACGTTGAGGGTCGTAAGGAAGTCTGTGGCTTCTTCCAGAAAATCGTCCACTTGCGATTCAGGTCGGAACGCCGGCAGCGCAAGCTTCTTGAACAACTGGTTCATCGAAGAGGCGATATGGTCAGGGTAGGCGAATGGGTTTCTACCCTTGAAAGTCCAAACAGTCCGGTACTTTCCAGCCCAGGTGTAGACGTCCTGGAACAGATGATGGTGGATGCTTCTGTAGTGTGCTGGCGTAAAGCGGCCCGCCGGTAATGGCTCTAGCGATCTCAGCGTCGACATTTCGAGCTCGAAATCGTCCAGGGTCTTCGCATCCCTGAGGCCGGCTCGGTTCTTGAGGACGAAGGTGCCTTTATAGCAGTAGGGATCGTCAAAAACGTCGTAACGACCCAACGGCGTTAGCGACCTTTAGGCTGGACGTACGCCCTCAACACCTCAGCCCTCTTTTGGGCCGGCGTCAGATTCTTTTTGTTGAGGGCTGACAAGCGCTCCCTAGAAGCTTTGCCGAGCTTCAACCCTTCCACGGCCGAAATAGCCGCAAAAGTTTTGTCTCCCAGAATGCGGGAGGAGGAGTTGATGCTGGAGCCCTTGCGCTTATCGGTCATGATCGAACCATAACACGGATTCTCAAGAGTGGCGAACTCGAACTTCATATACATTACCGAGCGTTATCGTGACCTTACTTATATGGGCTGAAACGCTTGCGAGCCAAGGGAGGGAAGTGGCTGCCGGAAACAGATTAACGGCACGGGTGTCCTTAGTCTCTCTGGGTGGCCACGGGTCGAGCTGTGCCGGCAGGCCCATCCTCGTAAAATCGCATTCGCGGCTTTGCGGGTCTTTTTTCGGCTCCGAATTGCTGTATCCTCGCGTATTCGTCCACGACGACGAACACGCGCCCTTCCTTCCAGCTGCGCCAGTTTTTTTCGAGCATAATAGTTTCACGCTGAGCCATCAGCTCGTCCAGCTCTTCGAAGGCGGCCGGCACGTCCTCGATCGCGTTGCAAATCGTGACCTTGGCATGCCCGCCATAGCGTGGCGCGAACTCGAATTTCTTGAGGTCAACCAGCACCAGGCGCTCCACGGTCTCGGCCTTCAACAGTTGGCTCACCAGGCCGTGAAGCCAGACCGTCTTGCCGGCGCCGGTCATTCCTCCAATGAGAACATGCTGAAACTTCCCGGTGCCAGCCTGATGTCCTTGTCGGTCTCAACATCGATGCCGATGATGTGTCCACTGCGCCGGGCTCGTCCGCGAGCCAATCCGTGACGACCTCGTGCAGGAGCGGCGGCTGATGTCCCACCGGTTGTAGCGGCATCGACAGCATGACCTGCGGGCCGGCATAATCCGGGCCACGCGTGGCTGACGCCAAATCGACCAGCACCGGGCCCAGTATCGGATTAGACCGCAGGTCGATGCTGGACGCGCTGCTGAGCTGCGTCAGCACGGTCGCGGGCAGGCCGGTCAGCTGACTTGGTCAGCTGATTTCGCTGACGTCCAGGCGACGGAGCCTGGCTGGAAGGTTGGGCAGACTGGTCAGCTGGTTATTGCTGGCGGAGAACTCCTCGATCGTTGCCGGAAGGGCGGGCAGATCGGTCAGCTGGTTGCCATCGACCGTCAAGCTGCGGAGCCTGGATGGCAGCACTGCCGGCAGGCAGCCAAGGATTGGCCGGAATGGTTGCCGCGGGAAGCTCATCCCGTGGGCATCCACCAGATGCGCGACAGTTTTTCGCTTGGCTGAGCGAGGCGACGTAGCGGTCGGTGAAACGGGGCATCGGATTCCGGCTCTCGGCGTGCTGTTTCCCCCGGGGAAACTTTTGCACCAAGGCTTGTTCGTTCCTGTTCTGTTTAAGACAAGCCTGGAGGCGGCGGCAATCAAAGGGCCAGTCAGATCAATGGCATGGATCGCTTGGACGAGCCCAGACAGTCTCAGAATCTAAGTTTTGGGGATTTCGTGTCCACCGCGAAGCGGCTGCTGCTCCAAAGGGCCGCTTGGCATCTACCCAACTTTACCCAGTCGCGCTCGTATCCGGGCTTATGAGCCATTTTACTTCGATCTAGACCTCCAAATGTCCAGAAACGTCCAGGAGGAAGATCGTGTCTCACCATTGCGCGGACGACCAGAGGTCGGTCCGGGATGGTCATCCGTCCGATCTTGCCGGCAAGGTCGCGATCGTCGCAACCCTGGACACAAAGGGCCCCGAGACCGCTTATCTCGCACGAGTGATCGAACAGTGGGGCCGCAAGACTCTTACGATAGATGTAGGCACATCAAACAGGAGGGGCAGAAGCGAGCCGGACGGCAGCGATGCACGGGTGGCTGCGCCCGCCGAGCTCTTACGGGAAATAGCTGCAAGCGCGCGTGCAGAGGTGAAGGAGCTTCTGCGATCAGGTGCGATCGACGCCATCGTCGGCGTAGCGGGCGGCAAAGGCAGCGCAGTCTTCGGTGAAGTTGTTTCGGATTTGCCGTATGGCTTCCCGAAGTTGCTGGTGAGCAGCGCGAGGCCAGCCCTCCTGGCCGAACTGGCCCTCCACAATGATATCATCCTCTATCCGACCCTGGTCGATCTGTTCGGAATCAACGCGTTCACCGAACGCGTTCTCGACAACGCAGGGCGGGCCATTGCGGCGATGCGCTATGTGCCTGCTCGAGAGCGGCGGAAGAGAAAGACAGTTGCGATCACGGCCTTTGGGGTCACGACGCCGGCGGCAAATCGCTGTGTCGCGCACCTGGCAGAGGCAGGCATCGACGCGATTGTCTTTCCGGCCAATGGCTCCGGTGGACGCAAGATGGAGCAACTCGTGTCCGCCGGTGAGTTCGATGCGGTGCTCGATCTGACCACAACCGAACTCGCTGACGAGCTTGTCGGCGGCACCGCCAGTGCAGGTCCGGATCGGCTCAAAGCAGCTTCTCACCGCATAATTCCCCAGCTCATAGCACCGGGGGCCGTCGATATGGTGAATTTTGGCCTTCCCTCGAGCGTGCCTGCCGAATTCAAGGGGCGCGAATTCTATTCGCATACTCCCTTCACGACGCTCATGCGCACGACCGTCTCGGAGAACGAGCGCATAGGCAGGCTCACAGCCGAGCGCCTTTCCCAAGCAAAGGGGCCCGCTCTCGTGTTGTGGCCGGCCAAGGGGGTGTCTGACTATGACCGGGACGGCGGCATCTTTCGAAATCCTGAAGCCGATAGAGCCTGGTTCGACGCGGTGAGGCGACACCTGCCACGCTCGATCATCGCCCGCGAGTTGGACTGTCACATCAATGATCCGGAATTTGCGGAGGCGGCCGCATCGTGGATCATCGAACAATTGACACCAGGAGGTTCATCCCGTGCGGATGTTTGATCGGGCCGAAATACTCGCAAAGGTCACAGCTCAAGTTGCAGCTGGGAAGGCAGTGCTTGCCGCGGCGAGCAGTTGTGGCCTCGTCGCAAAATGCGCAGCTCTCGGCGGCGCCGACATGCTTGTGGTCTACAGCACCGGCCTATCGCGGTTGATGGGGCTGCCGACGAGCCGGATAGGCGATTCCAACGCGCGCACGCTCGAACTCGCTGCGGAGATCCGCAACGTCGTCTCCTCCGTTCCCATTATAGGCGGTGTCGAGGCTTGGGATCCACTCCGGCTAGACCTCGATGATCTCTTGGACAAGTTCTGGGCTGCCGGATTCTCCGGCGTGATCAATTACCCGACCATTTCAACGATGGGTGAGAAATGGCGCGATCGTCGAGGCCGCGTGGGGCTCGGCTTTGAGCGTGAGGTCGAGATGGTCGCGGCGGCGCGCAAGAAGAACATCTTCTCGCTCGCCTATGTCGCAAGCGCGCACGATGCCAAAGCGATGGCGACCGTTGGAGCCGACTGCATCGTCCCGCATGTCGGCGCAACGCGCGGCGGACTTGTTGGTCATGAGGAGGGACAGTCAATCGAAGAGGCAATCAGGCGCATCAACGAGATCAATGCTGCGGCTCAAGCCGTTCGCCGGGATATCATCCTTCTCTGCCATGGCGGGGCAATCGCTGAGCCTCAGGATACCTCGGAAGTCTACCGGTCGACCGGATGTGTCGGTTTCGTTGGCGCTTCCTCCATCGAACGGATCCCGATCGAGCGGGCCGTGAAGGCTGCAGCCGAAGAGTTCAAAGCCGTTCCGCTCCCGCGAAAGCGTCAGCATTCACGGCAGAATCTGCACCGAGGCACGAATGAATAGCCCAATCTCCGAATTGAAACCCACTGCCGCCTCCTTCTCGAAAGCGAGCAAGCCAACGCAGGATTGGGAGACGGACGTGCTCGTGATCGGCAGCGGCGCGGCTGGACTGTCCGCAGCGCTCTATGCAGCAAAGGCCGGACTTCGGGTGACGGTGTGCGAGAAGTCTGGCCGGCTCGGTGGGACGACCGCTCTGTCGAACGGCATGATCTGGGTTCCATGCTCAATGCAGGCCCGAGCGGCGAAAATCGATGATTCGATTGCGAATGCGAAGATCTATCTGCAACACGAACTTGGCAATTACTATCGCCCCGAGTTCGTGGATGCCTATCTTGAAGACGGCCCAACGGCGCTCGCCAGCTTGGAGAATGGGAGTGAGGTCAAGTTCACACTGGCCACCGCTCCGGATTATCATTCGAGCCAGATCGGCGGGATCGACAAGGGCCGGGCGCTGAGCCCCGCACCTTACGACGGACGGCTTCTCGGCAAGGATTTCGACCTGATAGGTGATCCGATTCGCGTCGTGCTCGGCGGCATGATGATTTCGTCCGGCGAAGTCAGAAGCTTCCTCAATCCCTTCCAGTCGGCTGCCTCGCTCAAGCACGTCCTTCGCCGGGTCAGCCGCTACGCAGGCGACCGGCTGCGCTACAGGAGGGGCACTGAACTCAGTGGCGGCAATGCTCTGATCGCGCGGTTATTGGTAAGCCTTCGCAGATATGGAATCGAAATCTGGCCAAACTGCCCAGCGGTTGATCTGATGAGGGAGGGAGGGAGAGTTACTGGCGCACTCCTCAAGCGGGATGGCACGGATCTCCGCGTCCGAGCCTCGCACGGAGTGATCCTGGCAACCGGTGGCTTTGCGCGGAACGGTCAATTGCGAGCCCAGCTCAGCCGAGCCCACCAGCACAATGATACGCTGGCCCACAGCGATGTGACTGGAGACGGCATTGCGCTCGCAGGCAGGCTCGGAGCTGCGATCGATAATGACGTTGCATCGAGTGGATTCTGGACGCCCGTGTCGATCCTCAGGAACGGCCGCTCCTCGCAAGTGATCCCGTACGGCTGGCTCGATCGTGGCCGTCCAGGTGTCATCGCGGTGGGGCCAAATGCTAAGCGCTTCGTCAATGAATCCAATTCGTACCATGACATCTGCCTTGCCATGTTCAACAACGGCTATCCGGCGGACAAGCGGTTCTATTTCATTTGCGACAAGGAATTCGTCCGCCTCAGAGGCATGGGACACCTGCTCCCCTGGCCCTGGACGTTGAGTATCAAGAAATATGCCCGCTTGGGTTACATCGAGATTGGCCGGACGATTGCGGAGCTTGCGGCGGAATTAGGACTCGACCCGCAAGAGCTCCAAAAGACCGTTGAAGAACATAACGCCCACGCAGCTGAAGGACGCGATCCGCTTTTCAAACGCGGTGAATCGGCTTTCAACCGAACCCTGGGAGATCCCGCGGTCGGAAAGAAAAACCCGAACCTTGGAGCTATCAAAAAAGGGCCATTCATTGCGCTTCCGATTGTGCCGGCGACGCTTGGAACTGCGACCGGCCTGTCAACGGATCCCGGCGGAAGAGTCCTAAATGGAAACGGCGCGCCGATCGCAGGTCTTTATGCCTGCGGCAACGACATGACCTCACCGATGCGTGGGATCTACCCTGGGGCAGGCATTACGATCGGACCAGCCATCGTGTTCGCCTACCGGGCGGTGAATAGCATCGTACAATCCACCCATCGGGGACAGACGGCGGCGGCATCCGGAGCTTAAGCGAGGTGTTTTCACCTGCTCGCCCAACAACGACGGGACAACGAAGAAAGCGAAACTGCGCAACGTCGGCCAGCTCGCTTTGAGTACCTTATGAGCGGCCCAATCTCGTTTGATACCGGGCTTATCATCTGACCTGGAGGGCACGATGCGCCGCTCACGCCATGCCAAGATCGTCGCAACAATTGGGCCGGCAACCGCGTCACCTGAAAAGCTTCGCGCACTCTATCTTTCGGGGGTCGATACTTTCAGGCTGAACTTCAGTCACGGGACCCGTGACGACCACGCCCGTGTGCTCGCCTCGATCCGTGCGCTGGAGCGGGAATTCAATCGACCGATCGGCGTGCTGCAGGATCTGCAAGGCCCGAAGATCCGCATTGGGCGGCTTGATGAAGGCAAGCTCGCGCTGGCTGCCGGGGAGACCGTCTGCTTCGCGCTCAGCGAACGGACAGGCGGGAAGCAGTCAATTCCGCTGCCTCATCCGGAAATATTCGCAGCTGCCTATCCCGGTCAGGCTCTGCTCATCGACGATGGACGCGTTCGTTTGGTGATCGAAAAGCTCGGCTCCGACCAGATCGTGGCGCGCGTTGCGATCGGCGGCGTCATCCGTGATCACAAGGGCGTCAACCTGCCAGGCGCGCTGCTCAATATCTCACCTTTAACCAGGAAGGATCGAGCCGATCTTGCATTCGGCCTCGAGCTTGGCGTTGACTGGGTTGCATTGTCCTTTGTTCAGAAACCATCTGACCTTATCGAGGCACGAGCATTGATCGGTGAGGCCGCCGGTGTTGTTGCCAAGATCGAGACCCCGATGGCGCTCGATCGTATTGGCGATATCATCCACTTGTCAGACGCCATCATGGTTGCGCGAGGCGACCTCGGGGTCGAGATCCCCCCTGAAGAGGTGCCAGGCCGGCAAAAGGAGCTCGTCAGGGCGTGCCGGCTAGCTGCCAAGCCCGTTATCGTCGCCACCCAGATGCTGGACTCAATGGTCACTGCGCCGACACCGACGCGCGCGGAAGCCTCTGATGTCGCCACCGCCATCTATGATGGTGCGGACGCGGTGATGCTCTCGGCTGAATCAGCCAGCGGCGCCTATCCGATCGAAGCGGTCGAAATGATGGATCGCATCATCAAGAGTACGGAGCAGCATCATCTTTATCGCTCTCTGATCGACGCCTCGCGAGGGGATGAAGAGATGACGCCGCCCCATGCCGTAGCGGCTGCCGGGGCTGACCTTGCAGCCGCCATCAATGCCAAAGCGATCATTGGCCTCACCGCTAGCGGGACGACGGCGGCCAGAATAGCACGCAAGCGGCCGCCGGTGCCGATACTTGCTTTGACACCGGATCAGAACGTAGCAAGGCGCATGTGTCTGTTGTGGGGCGTGCACAGCGTCGTATCCGGCGATCCCTCAGGCCATGAAGAGATGGCAAGGATTGCGACGAATGCCGCGCAGCAGCAGGGCTTTGCCACGTCAAGCGACCTGGCCGTGGTGGTGTTTGGGCTCCCCTTTGGGCTCAGAGGCGCCACGAACAATGTGCGGGTGGCCGTCTGCTAGAGCATGATCCGGAAAAACGGGAAGCGGTTTTCCAAAAAGATTATGATCAAACAAGGAGCTAAAGCGCGATGACGATTCAACCCAATCCATCACGCTTTAGCGACAAGGTTGGGGTTCAGCTGTTCGAGCTCAGGCCGGCAGCCCTTTCTCGATGGACACGACATGAAAGTGTCCGCAACTGATTGTAGCTCGCCTCATCAGGAGCTCACATTGCTTGAGTTCGACGACAGCATCAGCCTCGCCGATATACTTCCCTTTATAAAGCTGTCGATCGGCCTGTGGCGGAGCAATAACATTGGGCAGATGCAATGGTCCCGCGGATTCTACGAGTTGTTCGGCCTGGACCCGCGCCAAACAGGGCCGTCCCCTGCCGAGATCGAAAGAAGGATTCATCCCGACGACCGCGGCCGGGCCCGCTGGCTCAATCAGCGATCAATCGAGCATGGGATGCTCGAGGACGAATTTCGTATCATCCGGCCCAACGGCACCTTGCGCAGAACTTGGGCTCGAGCCGAGCCATTGCTGGACCGGGCCGGCAAGCCGCAATGGCTGCTTGGGCTTGCTGCCGACGTCACGGAAAAGCGCAACTTGTCGGACGCTCTCAATATTGCAACGGAGCGCTGCGCCGCTATGGTCCGAAGCGCTCGGGGACTGGTGTGGACGGCCAGTCGCGCCGGTCGCATAAGCGCGTTTTCCGAACCTGATCAATGCGTAGACCAGGTTGGGCCTGGATCAAACTGGGCGGGCCTTCTCCGTGACGAGGAACGCGAAGCCGCTCTCAGGCAGTGGCAAGTCTCCTTAGCAACGGGACAGCCATACGAGGTGGACTTCCGGTTGCGGCAGGCAGATGGAGCTTACCGTTGGCATCGATGCACGGCTGTACCGCTCGGCAACGGCAATGGCGGTGTAAGGGAGTGGCTCGGCGTCTGGGTTGACGCGCATTACGATATACTCGCAAGGGAGCGAAAAGGCGGATTGAAGCTCACTGGAAGGCAGTTGCGAGCCGCACGGGGGATGCTGAACTGGTCGGTGAAGCGGTTGGCCGAGCGAAGCGGGTTATCATGCGCCGTGATCAGGCGGCTGGAAGAGTACAATGACACGCCTCCCGCATCCGACGATCTGCTACAGACTCTGTGGAATACGTTTGCGGGTGCAGGAATTGAATTCACTTTCCCGCTTGTCGGCAAGCCAGGTGTTCGACCTCAATGACTTGATGCTTCCTCGGCGCTGAACCAACTGCCTGCGGCCATCGTCAAGTGGTACGTCAGCTCGTCTGGTGTCCTCCGATAGTGTGGCAAGCGCCAGCGACGCGCGCGTTTGCGAGCGCCTGCGGCGAGGGCATGCGGATAGCTGCTATCGGTTTTGGCTGCATCGAAATTGGGCTGGCGAGAACGGCCGGCGACTCGCCAGAAGCCCGTTTTAACGCGGGCGCAATATCGCTCACCTGGCCAACATTACCCAACATTACTCAGATCTCCCTACGTTGCTCTAGGCAATCTCGCACCTGATGTCGTGAATGAAGCGCCGAAAGGCGGGCCGCCCAAGAAGCCCACCATCGCCTGCAAATCCCATTGCCGGGATGACCTTCCAGGAGCGCTCTCGTGCCAGCAGCCCTTCGCATTTCAACGTGCGGCTCACGCCTTCGAACGGTCGGCGTGAAGATGATGTGCTCACAATCGCTTGCGATGTGACACAGCAGCATGGATACGCTCCTTATCGCGACGTTCGAGATCTTGAGCTTTGGCGCGATCGTCGTGCTGGTCGTGCTCGGTCTCGGGATCATTGCCAGCATGATGGGCATCTTCAATTTCGCCCAAGGCGAGTTCGTCCTGCTCGGCGCCTACATCACCTATCTCGTGCACAGCGTCGGTTTGCCGGTCTCGCTCGGCATGCTTGCCGCGCCCGTCGCGGTCGGAACACTTGGTTTCGTCCTGGAAAAACTCGTGGTGCGACGATTCTATGCCGCTCCCATCGTCGCCATGCTCGGCACCTATGCGCTCGGGCTGATCATTCGCGAAGCCGTGCGGGGCCTGACCGGTGGCCTCTATCTCTCGGTGCCGGAGCCAATCAGTGGCTCGATCACGATCGGTAATCTGCATTTTGCCAGCTGGCGCGGCGTCATCGTCATCATCACTTTGCTGGTCATGGCCGCGAGCCATGCACTCCTCGCCTACACCTCGTTCGGCCTGCGAGTCCGCGCCTCGCTTGAGAACCCACAGCTGGCGCGTGCCTCGGGCATTTCCACGGGCATGATCTACAGCGTCACCTTTGCGTTTGGTGCGGCACTCGCGGGTCTCGCCGGCGCGCTCATCGTACCGGTCTTTTCTCTGTTTGCCGATCTCGGCATCCGTTTTCTTATCCAGGGTTTCGTTGCCGTCATGGTCGGGGGCATCGGGTCCTTCGCCGGCCCGGTCGCTGGGGCCAGCGTCATCGGCACGTTCAATGCCTGGCTGCCCTGGCTGATGTCACCGGTCATCGCAGACGTCCTGGTGTTCGTGCTCGCCATCATTTTCATCAAGTTCCGGCCGCAAGGCCTTGTTTCGGGAAGAGGGGTCAACCGATGATCAATACCAGCCGTCAACTGAGCCGCCGCCGCTTTATCCGCAATTTCGCCTTCGCCTCCGCCGCCATCGCAGTGGGGCCGGGCAGCTGGGTGATCCGCCCGGATTGGGCGAATGCTGCGGAAGGCCCGATCAGACTCGGCATTGCGACCGACCTTACGGGCTCACTCGGCTTTGCCGGCAATACCGACGCCAATGTCGCTCGCATGCTGGTTAAGGAGATCAACGACTCCGGCGGCCTGTTGGGGCGTCCGATCGAGCTCCTGATTGAGGATACTGCCTCCGACGAATCCGTCGCTGTGGGCAATGTGCGCAAGTTGATTCAGCGAGACAAGGTCGACCTCGTGATCGGCGGCATTTCGAGCTCGATGCGCAATGCGATCAAGGACGTCATTATTTCTCGCGGCAAGACGCTCTATATCTATCCGGAAGGGTACGAAGGCAAGGAGTGCACGCCCTATCTGTTCTGCACCGGGCCGGTACCGGCTCAGAATTGCGATCAGTTCATTCCGTGGCTGATCAAGAATGGTGGCAAGCGTTTCGCGCTGCCTGGCTCCAATTATGTTTGGCCGCAAACGATCAACGCCTATGCGCGCAAGGTGATCGAGAGCAGCGGTGGCGAAGTCGTCTTTGAAGAATACTATCCACTCGACCAGATCGACTTTTCCTCGACGGTCAGCCGCATCATATCCAACAAGGTCGACGTGGTGTTCAACGCCATTGTCCCGCCCGGCGTCAGCCCATTCTTCAAACAGCTCTATCAGGCAGGTTTCTCCAAAAATGGCGGGCGGCTGGGCTGCGTCTATTACGACGAAAACTTCCTGGAAATGAACCAGGCCCAGGAGATTGAAGGGCTTGCGAGCAGCCTCGACTACTACAAGGTGCTCGCGGCAGAGGATCCGGTGAGCGCCAGGATCCAGTCGGCTTACGACAAGCAGTTCCCTGCCAAGTTCCGGTTCTCCGCAGGCAGCGCCGCGACCGGCACCTATAGAGGTCTGAAGCTGTGGGAAGCTGCAGTGAAGGAGGCCGGTACAATTAACCGTGACGCGGTCGCCGCGGCCCTCGACCACGCGAAAATTGCGGAAGGGCCGGGCGGGCCTGCCGAGATGGCGCCCGGCAAGCGGCACTGCAGGATGAACATGTACATTGGCGTGGCGAAGGGCGGCCAGTACGAGATCGTCGCGCGTAGCGCCGGCCTGGTCGATCCGAAGGAGTGCTGATGTCTTCGACCGGCACTGGCATACAGCCCCCGCCACGCGTGATTGAAGGTGCTCGTTCGCCCGGCATGCCATCTGCCTTCGCCGGGCGAACGAGGGTGCTTCCGATTGTTGAATTGGCATTGCTGATAGCTGCTTCGATCGCGCCGCTCTTCCTGCGGGATTACATCACTGTCTATGCGACACGAGTTCTCATCCTGTGCCTCTTTGCCTTGTCGTTCGATCTGGTGTGGGGCTATGCCGGGATCTTGAGCTTGGGTCAGTCGTTGTTCTTCGGCATGGCCGGCTACGGCGTGGCGCTGCTTTCACGCGATTTCGGGGTCGGATCGATTTTTGCCGTTCTTCCGGTCGGAACCCTGATCGGCTTTGTCGCGGCATTGTTGCTGGCAGCTTTCCTGCTGCTTGGCCGTCACCCCTCCAGTGTGGTCTTCGTTTCGCTTGGTACGATGACCGGAGCTTACGCGGCCGACCGATTGGCGCGCGGTTCTCATTATCTTGGCGGGCAGAACGGCATCCCTTCGATCCAGCCGATGACGATCGGCTCGTACGAACTGAGCGAGGGATCGGGATTCTATTACCTGGTGCTCGCCATTCTGGTTCTGATCTACCTTCTGTCGCGGTATCTGTTGCGATCCCAGTTCGGGCTGGCGCTGGCGGGATTGCGAGAGAACGAACAGCGCGTCGCCTTCTTCGGCTACAAAGTGCAACATTTGAAGGCGATCATATTCGCAATCAGCGGCGCGATCGCGGGGACAGCCGGCAGCCTCTATGCGTTTCACGAGGGGTTCGTATGGACCAACATGCTGGGCGTGGTCATGTCGACCCAGGTCGTGCTCTACGTCCTGTTCGGCGGCTCCGGGACATTGATCGGCGCGGTCATCGGCACCGCGATTGTCGAGGGCCTCAGCTTCTGGCTCTCCGACAACTATCGGGACATTTGGCCGATCATTCTTGGTGTTCTGCTGTTGCTTGTCATTCTGTTCCGGCCGCTCGGCTTGATCAGCCTCGTGCTGGGCGAACGGGAACGCGTCGGTCATTTCGGCCCGAGCCTGAAGGAGCAACGCGATGCCGCTCCTTGAAGCCGTGGGCATCTCCAAGGTATTCGGCAAGCTCACCGCGCTGGAGGGAGCGGCGCTCACGGTCGGCGAGAGAGAGTTTCATGGCTTGATCGGGCCGAACGGCTCGGGCAAGAGCACGCTGATGAAGTGTCTTGCAGGTGCGCTCGTGCCGACGAGAGGCAAAGTGACGTTCATCAATACCGACGTCACCTCATTGACGCCGCCAGAGCGTGCGCGCGCGGGCATGAGCCTGAAATTCCAGATCACCGCCGTGCTACCGACCCTCACGCTTTACGACAACATCCTGCTCGCGCTGCAGGCCCGGTCCTCACTGCTGGACCTGGCGTTCTCGCGCAGTCGCGGACGACTGCACGAGGAGGTCATGACGATGCTTCTCCAGTTCCGGCTTGCCAATCGCGCCTTTGATGCTGCGGCAACCCTGTCTCACGGGCAGCAGCAATGGTTGGAGATCGCGATGGCGCTCGCATGCCGGCCGCGCCTGCTGCTCCTCGACGAACCTACCGGGGGGATGAGCCTGGAGGAGCGCCGCGTCACGGGCGAGTTGCTGCAGCCGATCAAGCAGCATTGCTCGCTCGTCATCGTGGAGCACGACCTGGATTTCATCCGCGACATCTGCGACCGCCTGACCGTGCTCGATCAGGGCAAGGTGCTGGCGTCAGGGACGGTTGCCGAGATCCAGGCCAACAGAAGCGTCCAGGAGATCTATTTGCGCCGTGCCTGAATTCCTCAATATCAAGCATCTCGATACCGGCTATGGACGCAGCCAGGTCTTGTTCGGCGTCAATATGGCCGTCCCGCCGCGCGGCGGTGTAGCCGTCCTCGGCCGCAACGGCGCCGGAAAGAGCACGCTCATGAAGGCGATCGTGGGCGAACTGCCGACATGGAAGGGCGAGGTACAGTTCGACAGCCGCGACATCGATCGCCGCCGGACCGAAGAGAGGGTGCGCGCCGGCATCGGCTACGTGCCGCAAGAGCATTCGGTGTTCGCGCGCCTCTCCGTACGCGACAATCTCGCCGTCGGATCGCTTTTGCACCGCGATGGATCGGCCGTGGATCGGGTCATCACGATGTTTCCAAAACTCGGCCAGCGCCTGGATCAGCCGGCCGGAACGCTCTCCGGTGGCGAGCGCAAGATGCTCGCAATCGGGCGCGCGATGTTGGGAAACCCGAAACTCCTGCTGCTGGATGAGCCGACCGAGGGTGTCTGGATTGGCGTTATCGAGGAGATCACCGAGCGGTTGACCGAACTCGCCAGAGAGATCGCGATCATCATCGTAGAGCAACATCTCGATCTCGCAATGCGAGTGGCGGACCACGCTTATGTGCTCGATCGCGGCCGTGTCGCGCTTTCCGGCCCTTCGCAGCAGTTACGCGACGACCCACGGCTTTTGACGTCTCTGGCGCCTTAGGGACAGCCTCGACTATCATTTAGTCGCCGATAAGTGGCGCCTTGGAGTTCCGTGCAATGGCTGAACAGAGAGGGACAATGTCTGAAACGATTAGCGATTTTGTGAATGCGTGCGAAGTCGTCGATGTCCATGAACATCACATGCCAGAGGTCGCACTTAGCCGCGACGTAAACCTGCTGAAACTGTTTCAACAGAGCTATGCGGCTTGGACAAGCTATGTTCTGCCATCCGAACCTAAGGCGACTGGCGGTATGATATCTACTCCAACTGAGCCGACCACCTGGGAGGCTCTTGCGCCATTCCTGGAGAAGAGCGGCCCAAATGCTTTCGTCCGCAACCTCGTTCGCGGCGTCGCCGACCTTTACGGCGTCGCCGACACTGGAATTACTCGCGAAAACTGGGAGGCGGTAGACGCTTCAGTACGCTTACGCCACAAGGATGCGAGATGGCCAAGTGAAGTGATTGGACGCGCCGCCATCAAGAGGATTGTGACGGACCCTTTTCTCGACCCATTAATGGATCCGCGCCCGGTCCTTGGGGAAAGCTACGACGCGGTCCTGCGAATTAACGCATTCGCCCTCGGTTGGCACCCGGAATCCCGTGATCACAATGGAAATTGCGGCCATACGTTGCTGCGACGACTCGGCATGGAGGTGAAAACCTTCGACGATTATTGCGCCGCGATCCGTGAGCTCGTAGCCGGCTGCGCCCGGCGCAATCACATTGCGCTCAAGAACGCGCTCGCCTATGATCGGGATCTAAGCTTTGACGAACCAAACGAAGAACTGGCTCGGCAGGCGTGGGGACAAATCTCGCCGTCCCCTGCGGCGCGCAAGGCTTTCTGCGACTTTATTGTCGACTTGTTTTGTCAACTCGCAGGCGAGGCGGACCTGCCAGTTCAAACTCACCTTGGAACCGCGATCATAAGCGGCTCCCATCCGCTGCGGATTGCCGGGTTGATTGAGCGTCATCCTCGGACCCGCTTTTTGCTGATGCATTTGGCGTATCCCTGGAGCCGGGACTTGTTGGGAATGGCGTTTGTATATCGAAATGTTTGGCTCGATTTGTGTTGGTCGTTTCTATTGAGCCCGTCCCATTTCAAGCTCGCGCTGCACGAGGCTATCGAAGTCATGCCGGATGAATCGCGAATGATGATCGGAGGAGATTGCCTGCACGTTGAGGAGACGTTCGCCGCGATTCAAAGCGGGCGCCGATTGGTTGGCGAGGTTCTGGAGGAAAAAGTTGCGAACGGGTACTTTCGATCCGGAGACGCCGAACGTCTGGCGATTAGAGTCCTTCGCGAGAACGCGAGGGAATTTTTCAGGATGTCTTGATGTGAAAAGAGTGAAGCTTTCGACGCCCACACTCGTCCGCGAATCGCGATCATCTACGGGCAGCGCCCCGCACTCGGCCTCCAGCAGCTACGTCAGAGCGTTCTACACGACAAAAAGTGTGGTCGGCTCGCAGTCCGGCCCGTGACGACGGGCCGTCACGAGTGCCCCACGCCAAGGTACGCTCGCCGTGAGATCTACTTGATTCTGAATTGCGCGGCCATGACGTTCGGTTCGAGCCCGGCGGTCGTGTCCGCCCGCGTAGTTACCGCGAGGCAGAGGCATCCCTTCGTGGGAGCGCGCATTGCCATGGAGAACCAGGCCTGCCACCTCCGCAGTGCGCCTTTGATCCAGAGAGCCTGCTTCACCACGGCAAGGTCTTCCCGCAGCTTTGCCGTTGTTCGGAATTGGGTCGAATGCACGTGCATGGTGGCAAGCTTCGCTTCCCAAGCCTCCCTCGATTTTGACGGAAGAGTAGGTTATGACTGTCTACCGGCCGTCGGATGTGGGACAGCTCGCGGACGTAGTCGCTTGGGCGGCCGCAGAAAACAAGAAAATTCGAGGTCGTCGCTGGTGGTAGCAAGCGCGCGGCGTGCCGGTCGACGATGACCCAGCATACTCCTCGACGTTTCGCAAATCTGTGAGATCGTCGACTACGAGCCTGCTGAGCTTATTCTGACTGCTCGTGACGGGACCCCTCTGGTGATTATTCAGGCTGAGCTCGAAGCCAAGGGCCAGATGCTTTCCTTCGAGCCGCCCAATTGGCACAATTTGCTTCAGTCCCTGGCCTTTGCGGAACTTTGGCCTGTAATCTTGCGGGGCCTCGGCGGGTTCGTGCAGGCGCAGCACGCGATTTCTTCCTGGGCTTTTCCGCAGTCAATGGCAGGGGAGAGGTAGGAAGGCAGGAGGCAAAGTCGTAAAGAACGTAACGGGCTTCGACATGTGCAAGCTGCAAGCAGGGGCCTTTGGCACCTTGTCTGTACTGACGGAAGCAACTATGAAGGTCTCCCCCAAACCAGAGGCGGGAAATTACCCTTCTGCTCCGGGAGCTTTCTGATGAGCTTGCAATAGAACTCATGGCGGCTGCGCTGAACACCCGCTTTGAGGTCTCTTATGTTGCTCATCTGCCGGCTTCCGCGGCGCGGCGATCCGAGACGAGCGCTGTTTCAAATGGTAAGGGCTCGGCTACGGCGGTGCGGCTAGAAGGTCCTCATCCTTCGGTCATCTATCGGGCTGAAGCCCTCGAAAAGAAGTTCGGACACGGCACACGTCTTTTCCGTGTTGAGTCGGCAAACCTTTGGAACGAGATCGGCGAGGTACAGCCGCTTCTACCGCGTGGCCCCCGTGTCTTGTGGCGTCTCTGCCCGACACCAAGTTCGGCGGCGCTGGTCGTGGCCAACGTGCGCGCCAAATTAAGTTCTGTGAACGCGCTATACGATTGGGGTGGAGGGCAAGTGTGGCTCAGCATTGATGCAGGCGAAGCCGGCCTGGACGCCGGCGCGGCGGTTGTTCGCGGAGCCGTGAGGCGGACGGGAGGCTTGTCGTCGCCCGCGCGCAAACGCGAGAGAGAGTTGCGGTGTTCGATCCGCTAGAGGGGCCAATTGCGGACCTCGCACTGCGGATCAAGCGTGGCTTCGATCCTCAGGGCGTCCTTAATGGTGGCCGCATGCACGAGGGACATTAGCTGTCATGCAGACAAACTTCACCGAAGAGCAGCTTGCTGATTCCGAAATGCGCATCGCTGAAAAGATTCTTCGCTCGTGTGTGCACTGCGGGTTCTGCACGTCTACCTGTCCGACCTATGCCCTGTTCGGCGACGAGCTCGATAGTCCGCGCGGACGCATCTATCTGATAAAGGATATGCTCGAACACAGCCGGCGGCGACGAAAGAGGTCGTCAAGCACATCGATCGCTGCCTGTCCTGTCTGTCCTGTATGTCGACCTGTCCGTCCGGTGTCAAATATATGCATCTGGTCGATCATGCCCGACATCACATCGAAAAAACCTACCGCCGGCCATGGTTCGACCGGATGCTACGGCATTTGCTCGGCTTGGTACTTCCTAGGCCTCGCCTGTTCCGAGCGGCGCTGACCTTCTCGCGTCTCATCAAGCCGTTCGCTTGGCTGATGCCGGTTCGGTTGCGCGCATCACTTGATCTCATCCCTGAGCGGATCCCGCGTGCCTCAAAATTGGCGCGGCCTCAAGTGATATCCAGTGCGCTTACACGCAAGCGGCGTGTTGCCCTGCTCCCCGGCTGTGCCCAGCAGGTTTTGGCGCCTCAGATCAATGAGGCGACAATCCGTCTGTTGACTAGGCACGGATGTGAGGTTGTGATCACGCCGGCGCCGGCTGCTGTGGTGCGCTGAACCATCATCTCGGTCAGGATGGACGCGGCTGGGCGCGCGGCAATATCGAGGCGTGGAGCGAAGAGCTTGAGGAGGCCGGCCTTGACGCTATCGTCATCAATGCGTCGGGATGTGCAACGGCCGTGAAGGACTACGGCTTTTTGTTTCGAGATGATCCGAAGCTCGCCCAAAAAGCGCAGGTAATTGCGTCATTGGCCCGCGACGTTTCCGAAGTTATGAGCGAAATCGGTCTTCGTTCGCAAGTCACTCCGACTGGACGACGGGTCGCGTATCACAGCGCCTGTTCGTTGCAGCATGGTCAGCGAGTACGCTCGCAACCCAAAGAGCTCCTCAAGCAGGCAGGGTTCATCGTTGTCGACGCCAGAAGGTCGTCTTTGCTGCGGTTCGGCAGGTACCTACAACCTGCTCCAGCCGGAGCTCGCCAGCAAGCTACGCGATCGTAAGTGGCTAATATAGAAGGTACCTCGGCAAATAATCGCGGCAGGCAACATTGGCTGCATTACCCAAATCGCCAGTGGAACGTCGTTACCGGTCGTGCATACGGTTGAGTTGCTCGACTGGGCAACAGGTGGACCACGCCCCCGCGAATTGCCAGCGTGATGACGCATTAGTTTTGTTCCGGGCGAGTTTCAATCAGCTTTACTACTTGGACGGCATGCACCGTCCCGCCACCAAAGCCTCCGTAGCGCCCCCTTAGCTATAGGACATTTGAAGCGTTCGTCGAGGACCGAGTTTGACTGGGGCCTGACGGTTGCCCAGATAGGCTTATATCTCGCGCTGAGCTCGCGCGAGAGCGCGACGATAGGCTTGAAGGTGATCGTCCCCATCCTACACTGAGGCCGCTACGATAATCCAGGACAGGTCAGTAACGCGCGCAGTCTAGGTGAGAAGGGGACGTCCAATTGGGGCTGTCCCGCTCCTTGTTGAAGCTGGGACTGCGGACGTTGCATGGCATGAAGGTTGCGCAGCTTTGCGGTGGTGCTCAGGGGCGTCGGTGCCGATCTGTAAGGCGTCAGCGCAGCTTTCACGATCGGCGACTGCTTCCAACGGCCCCAGCCGGCTGAATAATACGTGTCAACGGTCTCCAGCAGACGAATTCACCATTTCGGTAGGTGTTCGCTTTGAACAACGATGATATGATGCCGGATATGTGTGCTTTCTTCGAGCTCTGGCCGCGAACCTTTTAACGCTCACGACCTTGAGAAGCTGGTCACCCCATACGCAGGTGATGCGCTACTTCACGGTACATCGAGTTCTAAGCTTCACATTCGTGCCGAACAGATACGCACATATTTTAATGGCACGGCTACGGTCAGATTTGACGCTTGGCACTGTGTCAGGTTGGCACCCAACGTCGTTCTGGCAGTGGGCAAATATTTCTTTTCCCGACCGCGCAGCGATCAAACTGTGGCGATACCAGCTCGCTTTACGTTTGTACTGACCCGCAATAACGGAACGCGGCAAATATTACATCATCGTTCATCTCGCAATCCCGATTAATTATCGAGCGAAGCTTTGCGGGTGTCGGAGGAGCTGGAGCAACCATCTGGCGGCTAACTTCCTAGTACCTAATATTTGACTCTGCATCATAGGGGTAACCCGATGCGCGTCCTCTTCACCGTTTTCGGCCAACTACCGATTGCGGCGAATTTCGATATGGAAGCTGCTGATCTAACTTCTGTTGAGATGTCACTCTGAGCGCCATGTTTAGCTGCCAGCCGTCTTGGTCGCGCAAGTGCGGTTGAGCGGGGTTCACAAAAGATACGTTCGCCAGTTTTGTGTCCTCTTTTATGCGAGTTTGATTGCTACTGGTAGCTGAAGCCGCTGCATTCCCGCAGAACTTGCTGCTCTTACTGGCAAACTTCCTGGAATGAATTACTCAAAATTACTCAGTTCGGATCACTGGGCGCGTGACTAAGCCGTATCGGACATATTTCCCTGGAGCATTAGTGACAAGCCACCGCAGAGCGGCCTCACCGTTACGAAATATCCAGGCCTCGAGGAGGAGAGTCCAGTGTCAGCCGTCCCGCCTACACCAGCGCAGTTGCGAGATGTCGCAGGGCAATGTGGTCTTTCAATTACCGATGAAGACATCGCCTCGTTTCGCGGCCTGATCAAGGGGGCGCTCGAAGCTTACAACTACATCGATGCCGTTCCCGACGAGCTGCCTGCGGTGAGGTACCCTCGTGCGCCAGGTTATCAACCGCAAGCCGAGGAGAACCAGCACAACGCGTGGTATCGAAAGGCAAGGGTCAGTTCACTTGTCTTCGTCGAGATCATCACGCTGGCGCGCAAGAACAACGAGCCCAATAGATATTCACGTTGTTTCCAAATCGAGGGCTGAGGAAATGCTTGCTCAGTTCATCCGACGGTCAACTACACGGAACAAGATTCTAGCGAACCTCTTGTTGCCGGACCTCGCATATGTGAGGCCGTTCCTTAAGCCAGCCCAGCTAAGAGAACGTATGGTTTTGCAAGAGCCGAAGAAGCCCGCTGACATGGTCTATTTCGTCGATTCGGGAATGGTTTCGCTAAGAGTAGTTGCCGGTGGAAGCTTACTTGAAACTGCCATCGTAGGGTATCGCGGCGCTGTTGGGATCTCATCCGTCTTTGGAACACATGTTCCAAATCATCAATCCGTTGTGCTGTTTCCGGGGAGTGCGTTGAGTATTACTTCCGAAGATCTACGCCGGGTGATGGTTGAGCGACCGCTGATCCGGGCAAATCTTGCCTCATACGCACAAGCGCTCGTCGTGCATGGGTCTCAAAGTGCATTGTGCGGTGTTCGTCATGGCCTCGAGCAGCGTCTGGCATGCTGGCTCTGCCTTGCATGTGATGCGGTGGATAATCAGATATTTTCGGTCACGCACGACTATCTTTCCACCGTACTCGGGTTACCTCGTGCCGGAGTAACGAGGATGCTGATCCGCTTTGAGAAACAAGGCTTGATCCGCAAAATGCGTGGATTGGTACACGTCGATAACCGGAAGCGTCTCGCTCAAAGAGCATGTTGTTGTTACTCAATAATTGAAGGCGCGTACGCAGCTGCGCACCAGTTGGCGCGGATGGAACGCGAAGTGCAGATATCATCCTAGGCGACCTTAGGAGGGCCTGATTCAGCCGTTGCGTTGCAATCGACATGGGAAGCCCTGGCCATCGGAGAAGCTCGCGGTAAGTAAATAGCGATCTGATTGGCTAGTCGAATTGCTGGACATAGAGCTTGTTTGCTTCGTTGATTGCTCTCGGAGGATAAGCCGAATTTCGCAGTGTGGGGGCTCGTTGTTGCTAATTGTCGTTAACGAGGCCGTTACCTCCGAAAACTCCAGGACGAATCACACGGCAATGAAATCGCATAAGCCGACCTCGCCTGCGCCGTCGAACGAGCCAGACATGGGAGTATCCCGAAATCGTGGAAATCCGTATGTGGTGGGGCAAGGGAGGGCGCGCCAGTTGATATCGGCCAATGAGTTCTTCGGGCGCTGAAGCTATCGCGAACCGATGCCGGGAGGCGATCGTGCAGCACATGAACCGGCTGCGGAAGATGGGGGCGCCGTCGTAGTGGCGATACCCCCCACATGAGCACCACCCGGACTCAAAGGGGATACTAACTGGGCCTCAAAAACATCACCTCATGTGAATCGCCGGAACCCAGATGGCCCGGGATACTTATACTCGTGGCGCCAAGTCAGATGCGACGCTGTAGCGTTACCATGCGATCCTCGTGATCGCGTGCACACGCTTTCACCGCTGCCATGATCAGAGTTGTGGACCACTATGATGTGGTCAGTCGTTCTTCGCAAGCGCTGGTGTGAAACGCACAAATCTGATGGTGCGAGAGCACACTCAAGACATCGATCCACTCGGTTGGTGCGATAGGCACAGTGTGAAGCGGAGCGCCGCGACGTTTCCCAGCTTACAATTCTCCATGAGATGTGGAACGTGACCCCTCGCGACACTAGCTGATTGAAGCGGATCAGTGGGCGCCCGAACAAGCTCTGCAGCTCAGAATTGATGACGAATCCAAAGTCGTTGGTTTTTTCCGGAACGGTCAAGCCAACTGCTTTCGAAAAGCACGATTGGAGAAACGCATGCAGGTGATGAGGCATCTTATTGGTTCGGCAATGGATCAAGCTGCCGTTCGTGAACTTCAGGCACGTTCGCCGTATTCTAGAGTCGCTATGATGGCGCGTGCACTAGTAGTAGGTGGTATCGTCGTGGCTGCGGGATTTCAGCCAAGGATGGCGATGGGGAGCGAAGCCGGTATTGCAACGAAACCCGGCATTTTCCTCGGAGCCTCTGCGGCTGATCCGTCACCCGGAATCTATATGTTCAATCAAGTCTTCACCTTTCAGGCTACTCAAGACGGCCCTGGCGCACTGCCTGGAACCCACCAGCATGTTGCTGTTGACGTTCAAGGTCTCCTATTCGTACCAGGATGGGAGTTTCTCGGAGCGGCCTACACTGCTGTAGTTGCGCAGCCTTGGGTGCAGGCCGGAGTCAACGGTGGGTCTACCTTCTCGACTGCGGGCATGAACAACACCTATATAGCGCCGATCGAACTGTCTTGGAATCTCGGGCAAGGCTACTTCGCCAAAGCCGGACTTGGGATGTACGTGCCAGATGGTTCTATTACCGGCCCGCTGGGTATATCGGATGTTGGTCGCGCTTACTGGACATTTCAACCGGAATTCGCACTGTCCTACCTAAAGGGCGGCTGGAATTTGACGGCTTGGCTTTATGAAGAGTTCAACACGGCGAGCACGGTCTCTGGCTATCGGACCGGAGACATTTTTCATGTCGATTTAACAGCGACCAAGACGATCGACAAATGGACAATCGGACCCGTGGCATACTTCTATTCGCAAGTATCTTCCGATAAAACCAGCGTGCTCAAGCCGATCAATAACGGGAGGTACGAAGCCCTCGCAGTTGGTGGGCTTCTCGGGTATAACTTCGGTCCCGCTAATTTGACGGTTTGGGCTACCGACGAAGTGTACCATCGGGCTTGGGGCGCAACGCCGGGCATTGGCGGTGCGGACGTGTCCGCTGGATTCCATGGGTTCACAGTGTTGGGTTCGCTGAGCTATCAGCTCACGAGCTTCGATCAGCCGGCGACACCCCAGCGTCCAATGATCCATAAATGAGCTAAGATTGAAAACTCAATACGAGGCACGTGGCAAATTTAACGGCTCAGAAATCTGAGCCTATGGTTCGACGAGATCGCTATGCGGCCTTCCGAACCACGGTCACGCGAGCTCAATGAGAGCGGCGAGTTCATTGACCTCAATGAGATCTGGACGACCAACTTCGTCCGACGACTTCCCAACCAAGTCATCAACCAGCCAAAGGCTGGTGCGGGCGAGAATAACCTATCAATCAACCTCCAAAGAGCCTCCGGCATGCCCGCTGGAGAGCTCTTTCATCATTCTCTTTCGAACTGGGAATATCCTTCATAACGAGACCAATGGCTATCGCCATTAGGAATTGAGTAGCCAATACTTCGCTATCCTACCAATACCACTAAGAAAGCTGGAGTGCGGTGCTTATCCGGCCACACGCCTCCTCATCTGTGACGGGAAAATTTCGAGACATCGAGGTGCTTGTCGCGATGACGGTCAAGCCCGGTCTGCGGCCTCATCGCGCGACTTCAGGTGTTCATACACCGTGCCCGTCGCCATTTTCGATCGACGATTGAATCAATGTCAATTGGAACATGTTTTCCGGTAAACGGATCGAGTTCATGCGGATTACCGGAGTATGCAGCTGATGCAGCTGCTTCAATACTTCGAGGGTCGGTTCGAGGTTGTACTACTTCGGCCGAATCCTGCGAACCTGGCATGCTAAACGGCGCCTGCTTTGTGCACGCGCCGAGGTGCAGTGTGAAGGAAGCGGAACGAGGCTTGACGGATTGAAAGCGCGAAAAGTCACCTCGGACGCTCCGAGCTTCACCATTGGTCTCTACAAGGCCGTCATTGTATCAATGTGGCAGCTCCTACAGGCTAACTTCTCTCGGCAGACGCTTGTCCGACTGCTCAGAAGTGCGGCGAAGGGGGCACTCATATTTTCCAACGTGGGTTGGCATTTGTCCGGTCGGTGCCGTCACGATTTTACGAAGCGATATCACCGTTCTGCCGCTTGGGCTGCAGGGGTGTAAGCCGCTTCTTCATCAAGCCTCTCGGGCTTCGTCCAGTTACCTGCGACCAAGATTGCCGCACGTTGCCTGGAACCATCGCTCGAGGCCTATCGCGTCTGAAGTCGGTGTCGGCAGCGGTTTCCGCTCTCCCAAAATGGAATAGGCGCGTCAATTCGTGCCGCCGAGATGTTGAGTCTCCGTCGGAACACCCCAACCGCGCGGAACGATAAACTTTATGACTGCGAAGACCGTACTGGGAAGCCACACGAAGTGAGGATGCAGTGAGGACCAGCCGACAAGGCCAAGAAGTTAGGCATCCCCAGTCTGGGCATTCGACGGCGCATAGACCGCTCTCGAGTAAAAAGATGGGAATCCTGCAATGCTGACTATTGCGATGCGAAGGCCCCTGCTGCTTGGTGGCCGATCAGCGATTTCCGGCACCCACTCCCGTGCGCACGGACACCTGAAAGACCGCGCGATAACGCATGGGGCTTGTACCGATTCGCCGTCTGAAATGATGTCTCAGCGCTTCAGCCGAGCCGAAGCCGGTCGCGGCCGCGATACCCTCTATTGGGAGCTGTGTCACCTCAAGGGAGTTCGCGAGCCCGCGACACGCGCGCCTGCATCACCCAATCACCGGGCGACATGCCGGTTGCTTCCTCGAATCGTCGGATGAACGTGCGACGACTCATTCTTGCCCGGGAGGCAAGGCGGTCGATCACCTGGTCTTGATCCAGATGATGTTGCGCGCACGCAAACACGGATGCCATGGCATCGCCCTCAGCTTTGCGAACGGGTTGCGGAATATACTGCGTTTGCCCGCCTTCGCGATGGGGCGGCACGACCAGCCGCTGTGCGACCCTGGTTGACGATCTCCGCGCCATAGTCTCGTCTGACGATGTGGAGGCACAGATCGAATCCTGCCGCACGGCCGGCTGACCTCATGATGTCGCCGTCGTCGACATAGAGCACGTTTCGGTCGACGTTTACGGCCGGATATCTACTTGAGAGCAGCTCAGCTCGCGCCCAATGCGCGGTGGCGCGGCGGCCATCGAGCAATCCGGCCGCAGCAAGGATGAACACGCCGGAGCAAATCGAGGCGATCCGCACACCTCGCTGACGTGCACGGCGCAGTGTGTCGAGCAGTGTTACGGACGGAACGTGTTCGATATGCGACCACCCCGGCACGGTGAGCGTGTTCGCCCCGTGCGAGCGTCTTCAGACCATTGTCCGCAACAATTCTGATGCCGTTATTGGCCGCAAGCGGCCGTCCTGGATGCTCGCTGCAGACGACAAGGCGATACCAGTCAGTGCCCATATCTGTCAGGCCGAACACTTCCACCGCAATTCCTAGCTCGAAAGCGTTGACGCCCTCATAGGCGAGCACGGCGACAAACTGCTCCCACCGTGGCGGACGTGGCTTTCGGTCTGTGGCGCGCGTGTGCAGCATTGGCATAACTTTGACGATATATGGCATTCGTGCCACTGGTCAACTTGGTCCCGCTTGGCGCAAGCTTGACCAAGATGGAGGACACAGTGATCATTCGAGTTGCGACCTGTGAATTCCCCGATCATCGCGACATGGCGACGGCGGTGTGGAGTCGGCTGGAAAGTGAGCTCGCCAAGGCGCCGGTTGATCTGCTCGTTCTTCCCGAGTTGGCAGGCATTGACAGTTTTTGGGAAAGCCCGGTCTTCAGCGAGCTCGTTTGGCGTCAAGCCGTCACCACGCATGCCAAGATCTCAGATGAGCTGAAGCGCCTCACGGCAAAACGTATCGTCGGGACGCGGGCTGTCGAGGTGGATACACGGCGCTGGAACGAGACTTTTGTCTGGAAGCCGATGACCGGCTTGGTCCGAGGCAGACCCAAGGCTTGGCTGCCGCAGCAGGAGGAGGGTTGGGAAGAAACCTGGTTCGATCGCGGCCCACAGAATGTAGTTCCTGTGTGGGACGGCGAGCTCTGTTTCGCCGAACTGGTGTGCACGGAGATCATGGTGAGCACCGCGGCGCCCCTCCCGGGCAGGCCGGGGTTCAGTTGATTGCCGCGCCGTGGGCGACTGGCGGCCATCCGCGTTGGGAAGTGGCGACGCGGATGGCAGCGATCGCGGCCGGCGCGTCCGTGGTGACGGCGAACCGCCGCGGCGGCAGCCTCGCCGGCGCAGCTGGATCGTGGCGCCCGATGGAGACATCCTTGCGCGCACGAGCGAGGACAATCCCATCATCAGCATTGACGTCGATCTAGCCGCGGCCGGTGCGGCCAAACAGACCTATCCGCGCAATGTCAGGGATTGACCGGATCGAAGAGACCCCGCCGATGCTGGAGGCGCTGAGCTATCTCACGTCTGTCGAGGAGTTGCGGCCACCCTATCTTCCGCCCTCGGCGCTGATGCGCGTCAAGCAGCTCGACCGGCTGGATCGACATTGCTGCAACTTTATCGCGCATGCGCCGCTTGTCATAATCGGCTCGTCTCATCCCGAGCGCGGCCATGATGTTAGCCCCCGCGGCGATGCGCCGGGCTTCGTGCATATCTTCGATCCTCATCATCTGGCGATCCCGGACAGGCCCGGTAACAATCGCCTCGATACGATGGAGAATCTGCTCGCCAATCCGGCGATCGGCTTGCTGTTCGTTATTCCGGGCATCGAGGAATTGCTGCGGGTCAACGGCACCGCACGCCTCACGCGCTCCGAGGCCCTCCTCCAATTGATGTCGGTCGGCGGCAAGGCGCCGAAGCTTGCGATCGTCGTGACCGTCACGGAAGCGTTCCTTCACTGCACCAAGGCCCTCAAGCGCAGCCGTCTCTGGCAGGATGACTATCGGCTGGATCGCTCCAAACTGCCGTCGCTCGGACAGATGATTTCCGATCAGACCATGCCTGCCGATCTTTCCGTCAAGGACATTGACGCGCGAATTGAGGCCGACGCCCAAAAGAATCTCTATTAACGAACGAGGAATGACGGATGAAGCTGCAACTCCTTCAAAACGCAACATTGAAGCTGAATCTCGGCGGACGCACGATACTCATTGATCCATTCTTCGCCCCGAAGCACAGCCGGCCTTCCATTGCGGGACGCTCGCCAAATCCGCTGGTCGAGCTTCCCGTGAGCACCGACGAAGCCCTCGACGGCGTCGAGCTTATCGTCTCGCATCTGCATTCGGATCACTTCGACCCTTTGGCACAATCCCTTGTGCCAAAGGATATGCCGATTGTCTGCCAACCTGGCGACGACAGCAAAATCCGCTCTTTTGGTTTCGAGAAGGTCACGCCCCTCGACGAAAAGCTGGATTGGCGCGACGTTAAGCTGACGCGGCGCGAAGGTCGCCATGGCTTCGGCTCGGTGGTCGATAAATGGGGCCGGTCATTGGCTTTAGCATTGAACTGAAGGGCGAGCCGAGCCTCTACTGGGCAGGCGATACTGTTCTCTACCCGCCGGTCGAGGAGACAATTCGAAGCACCGATCCGGATATCATCGTCGTTCATCCTTCCGGTGCGTTATGGGAAGGTGCGTCGATCGCCATGGATGCCGAACAGGCCGCGACACTCTGCAAGACGTTCCCGCGCCCGATTGTCGTTGCGACTCATCTTCAAGCTCTTGATCACGCGACGGTCACACGAGATCATCTTCGGCAATTTTCGCTCTCCCAGGGAATCGCTGCCGAGCGATTGTTGATTCCTGGTGACGGCGAATTGCTCGACCTCGGCGTTCCAGCCAGACCATTCGGATAGGGCGCCTGCTTCGGTCGTTGGATACCGCCCAGAACATCAGGATCCAAGGCTCTTTGCCAGCCAAATGCAATGTTGGTCCGTGGTATCGAAGGTCGCTTGGCTACTCAGATGCGCTGTATTGTTGATACCGGCGTTACCGGCAATACTTCGCGGATTTTCATAGCGGCGGAAACGGGTTTTGAGTGGCACATGAGCCAAGTTGAGTGGCGAAGTGTGTCGAATGAAACGTCCAACACGAAAGTTGCCCGACAAGCGCAAGCGATTGGGATCAATAGGAAAAATCGACCTAAAAATTCGGATCGGAGCGCTTCACCCGCTTGAAACCTAAAAATGACGGATAGCTTTCCGGCTACCGCGCCGCCCGCGAAAGAGCATGGCGCGTGATTTGAGGCAATGAGCCAAGGGGAGGCCAGTTCGATGTTGAATGATCACCGGCAACTCAGCCGCCGCCGCTTTCTCGGCAATTTCGCCTTTGCGTCCGCAGCCATTGCGGCCGGCCCGGGCAGCTGGGTGATCCGTCCCGACTGGGCCAACGCCGCCGAAGGCCCGATCAGGATTGGCATTGCCACCGACCTCACGGGCGCACTCGGCTTTGCCGGGAATACAGACGCCAATGTCGCTCGCATGGTCGCGAGCGAGATCAACGACAGCGGTGGTCTTTTGGGGCGCCCGATCGAGCTCCTGATCGAGGACACCGCGTCCAACGAGTCCGTTGCTGTCGGCAATGTCCGCAAGCTGGTTCAGCGAGACAAGGTCGACCTGGTGCTCGGCGGCATTGCGAGCTCGATGCGCAACGCCATCAAGGAGATCATCATCTCTCGTGGCAAGCCGCTCTACATCTATCCGCAGGCCTACGCAGGCAGGGAGTGCACGCCCTATCTGTTTTGCACCGGGCCGGTACCGGCGCAAAATTGCGACCGGTTCATTCCGTGGTTGATCAAGAACGGTGGCAGACGCTTTGCGCTGCTGGCTCCAACTACGTCTGGCCGCAAAGCATCAATGCCTATGCGCGCAAGGTGCTCGAGAGCAGCGGCGGGGAGGTGGTGTTCGAGGAGTACTGCCCGCTCGACCAGATGGATTTTTCATCCACCGTGAGCCGCATCACGTCGAACAAGGTAGACGTGGTATTCAACAGCATCATTCCCCCGGGGTCGGCTCGTTCTTCAAACAGCTTTATGAAGCGGGCTCTTCCAGGAATGGAGGACAGCTGCGCTGCGTCTACTATGACGAGAACACGCTCGAAATGAATCAGGTCACGAGTTCGAAGGCCTCGCCAGCAGCCTCGACTATTACAAGGCGCTCGCGGCGGAAGTCCGGTGAGCGCCAAAATTCAGTTGGCCTACGAAAAGCAGTTTCCCGGCAAGTTCCGGTTCTCGGCAGGCAGCGCCGCGACCGGCACTTATCGAGGACTGAAGCTGTGGGAAGCCGCAGTGAGGGAAGCAGGTACAATTACCGTGAGGCCGTCGCCGCCGCGCTCGACCACGCCAAGATTGCGCAAGGGCCTGGCGGGCCGGCGGAGATGGTGCCGGGCAAGCGCCACGGCAGCATGAACATGTACATTGGCGTGGCAAAGGCCGGTCAATACGAGATCGCGGCCCGTAGCGCCGGTCTGGTCGAGCCGAAGGAATGTCGAGCTATCTAGGTCCCGCGATAGTGCGGCGGCCTCTTCTCAAAGAAGGCGTTCATTCCCTCCTGCTGGTCAGCTGTGCTGAAAGCGTGACGTATCGCTTGCCGCTCGAACTCGAGCCCAGCGTCCAGCGTGGTCTGAAAGGCGGCGAGAACGGCCGCTTTGGCAAGTTCAGCCGAGCGGGGAGGTTTTTGCGCTATCAGATCGGCTATTTCGAGCGCTCGCGTCTGCGCCCTGCCGCTTTCGACAACTTCCGCCACAAGACCCGCCTGCATCGCACTCCGCGCGGTGATGGATTGGCCGCTCAGGATCATCAGCATGGCCAGTGATTTGCCAGCCACGCGTGTCAGCCTCTGCGTTGCGCCGTCGCCGGGCAATATCCCGATGTTGATCTCTGGCTGCCCAAATACCGCTCCATCGCCTGCTATCACGATGTCCGCGAGCAGCGCCAATTCGTGGCCGCCGCCGAAGCAAATGCCCTCGACTGCGGCAATGAGAGGCTTGGGGAAATTGGCGACATCCCGCCAGGCAGAACGCCGCGCGGAATTGTCGATTGCCTCAAAGCCGCGCTCCCGCATCTCCTTGATGTCGGCTCCGGCAGAGAAGAACGCATCGCTGCCACAAAGCACGACAGAGCGGACATCCTCGTCGATTGCGGCACGGCGCAAGGTGGCGCCAAGCTCCACGATCAACTCGTTGCTTAAGGCGTTTCGTTTTGATGCCCTGTTCAGCGTCAAAAGGCGCACGTGGGGCGCGACAGAGGTCGACAGGATGAGATCGGACGTCTTGGTCATGGAGCGGTTCTCCTGAAGGAATGTGAGGACCAGCCCTTAAACTGAAATCGATTTCCTAGCAACGAGGCCGTCCTAAGAGCTGTTTTTGGCTGAATCCGCATTCGAGGCCTGGGCGCCACCCGCTTAACCCTGGCTGACGTTGACCGATAAGGTGCAGCGTCACCGCGAAAATGGCTTGACTCCACGGTTCCTAATTCATATTGGTTCTGAAATCGATTTCATAAATCGATGTGAGAATGTCCGATAGTGCGGGAAACCGGAAGCATGCGGCCGGCGAGAGTGGGTCGCATCTGAAGCATCTCATTGACGTCGCGACGGTCTTGGAACGCCGCGCTGTCCAACAAGAACATCAGCTTCTTCAGAAGCGCGCTTATACCAACAGGAGGAAGGCTAGCCATGGGAATGGCACGAAATCTCGCGCGCGCTCTATTCGAGCCGCCGCGCAAGTCTGAAGGAACGATGGAGTCGTCCTGCGCCATTGCGGTCGTGCAATGGCCGCTCGTGAGGCGAGGTCCGCAGATACGTGAAGCCAGGCGGGCTTTCCGCCGGAATCCTGGGCAGCTTTTGCGCCTGCGCTTCCGCGGTGCGGCCTGCTCAAGGCCGCCGCTCTCGTAGACCCCCGTCGCGGTGGGCGCAGTTGAGCCGACGAGCGGCTGCTCGTTCTCGCGCGACCCGCAACATCATTAAGTCATCAGTAGAGCCCGAGGACCCATGAACATCATTGCTCAGCCCAGCGCTGTACCCATCCAGCTTGAGAAGCAAACTGCCAACAAGCGGATGACCGCCGGCCTTGGAGGAGGGGTGGCGCTGGAGTGGTACGATTGGAATGTCTACGGCGTAATGGCAGCGTTTCTCTCGCCGCACTTCTTCCCCTCCGATGATCCCACCACCTCGCTGCTGGCGGGACTGGCCGTGTACGGGGCGGGCTTTTGCGCTCGGCCGCTGGGCGCGGTTTTGCTGGGGCCTGTCGCAGATCGCATCAGCCACAAGCGCGTGATGCTGATCTCTGTCACGGCGATGGCGGTTTGCTCGCTTTTGATATCCTTGTTGCCCACCTACAAGGACCTGGGCGTCACGGCGGCCATAGCGCTGCTGATCATGCGGCTGATTCAGGGGCTTGCCACAGGCGCTGAGGCTGGTGTCGCCAACGCCATTGCAATTGAATTGGCGCCACCTGGCAAGGAGGGACACTATCTCGGTCTGATTGGCGGCACATTCATCCAGTTGGGAAACCTAGGATCCAGCCTGGTTGCCTTCCTGGTGAGCGCCTCGGTTGCACCTGAAGCCATGCGCGAGTGGGCCTGGCGTATACCCTTCGCAGTCGGCGGCGTGCTGGGCCTTTTGATCATCTATCTGCGCACGACGGTGCCGGAAACCTTGATCAATCGAGCCATGCATCGGCAAGACGAGTCTTCGCGCATTCAGGAAACCACTGGCGGTGTGTGGAAAACGCTATGGAGCGTCCGCCTTTCGCTGCTCGCCGTCATCCTGGTAATCGGGTCGGTGCAGATCGCCAACTATGCCTGGAACACCGGTCTGCCCAACATGGCCAACACGGTGTTCAAGGAGAACAGCACGTATGTGTACGGGATCATGACACTGATGGTCCTGATCTGGATGTCGACGGCGCCTCTTGTCGGCGCTTTTGCGGACAAGGTGCGACCCTCGCGCGCGTTCACGCTGCTGCGTTTGTTGCTCATCCCGTGCTTCTTCCTGACACTGCTTTATTCGGAAAAAGGCATCGTCACGTTTTTCTTTGTCACGGTGTTCGGCGGCGCGATCGTGGGCTTCAACATGGCCCTCTATAACTTCATCGCCACCACGCTGATGCCGCGCGCCGTGCGGACCACCGGAGTGGCTCTCGGCTATGCGCTCGGCGTCTCTCTGTTTGGCGGGACGTCACCCTATCTGCTGGTCTGGTTGCAGCGCGAGCACATCGCCTGGATGTTTCCCATCTACGGATCGTTGATCGCGCTCCTGAGCGTGCTGGTCTACCAGATCGCCAAGAGGCGCGGTCGCCTCTACATCGGTGAATGAACACGCTCTGCCCCTGCGCTTCGCCGTGCCCGCGACAGAAGCAAAGCGTCCACATCAGCGCCGAAACATAAGGGCTCGCGCGTATCTCTTCATGCTGGGCATGAGCATGGGGTCGGCGCGAGCGTCCTTGCGCGAGCAGTCATTTACAACAAACAAAGAATGCTTGCGAGGCACTGAGTTGCTGAAACTGGAGTCCGAAGCATGAAAACACCTTCATCGCCGCACTTCACGCCGGTGGACTTGAAGCCATATTTCAACGCCAAGCGCGCAAATGCCGGGGAACGATTCGCCGCCCGCCCAGGCGACACCGGCTGGATCGATTCGCTTCGCGGGCTCCAGACTCATCGCGGCATGCCCTTTCTCTTCGGCGGCGAAACAGGGCCGGATGTGCTGGAGCTGCGCCCCGGGGGCCCTCCTGCCGTAATCGCGTTGCCGCCGACAATGGCGAGCTATGTGCTATTCGTGCAAGTGGTGGCAGACCGCCCCGGTGCAAGCCCCGAGGGTTTCGGAGAGATCGGCCCGGCTACGCTGCCTGTCGAAGGCAATCCCCTCGGCGACCGGGTGGCGACATACGGGCTCCGCTATGCTGACGGCAGCGAGACCGACGTGCCGGTGCTGCGCCGCTTCGCGATCCAGCAGAACCACATCTCCTGGAGCGCGAGTCCGTTCGCCGCCCTGCCGCTACGGGCGCCCATCGTACATGCAAGCACCGGCGAGGACTTTGTACTCGGCAGGGCTCCGGGAGCGAGCTTCTTCCAGGGCGAGGCCCGCACCCAATCGGGACGCATGGATCGACAAGGTGAGAACGTGTGGCTTTACGCGCTCCCGAATCCTTATCCGGACAAGGAGCTTTCGGCGTTGAGCTTGCGCGCGGAACAGGAAATCTCGCATGTGTTTGCGGTGACCACGACAGCGCTCACCCAGCACCCGCTGCGCCTCCAGGGCCGTCGAAAGCTGAAGGTGAGGCTGCCGCCGGGGGTCCATCTGAACAAGCTTGGCGAGCTCGATGTCGACGATCGAGGCGAGCAGATCGGTATAGACCTAGGCACGGTCATCTCGGCCCGTGCAGTGCTCGAGTACTCCAGAGCGGATTGGCTGGGCGCCAAAGTGGATGTGCAGCCCGTGTGCTCCGGGAGCGAAGTCATCGTGGAGTACTCCGCGCATCCGGACGCAAGGCTCTATCTGCGGTCCGACGATGGCCGCTTGCACATGTTCGAGCTTCGATCGTTGGAAGTTGGCGCTAACGCAGGCGCCTCGCTCAATGCGGCGACAGTCGAACCGGCCACAAGGCGGGTCATGATCCGCATCGTCGAGAAGGGCAGTGGCGTGCGTGTTGCCGCGCGGCTGCATGTCCATGGTGCGCATGGGGAGTATCTGCCACCCAAGGGACATCACCGCAAGGTCAATACCGGCAGGTTCGAGGACTTCTCGGGCGAATTTGCCAATGGGCTGAACCAGTACGCCTACGTGGACGGCAGTTGCGAGGCGGACCTGCCGCTCGGACCCGTGTTCGTAGAGATCAGCCGGGGTTTCGAGGTGCGCCCGTTGCGCACCATCGCCGAAATCACTGCGACGACGGACAATCTCACCTTTGAGCTCGATCGTGTGCTGCGCTGGCGCGAACAAGGATGGGTTAGCTCTGATACGCACGTCCATTTCCTGAGCCCGCAGACAGCGCTACTTGAGGGCAAGGCGGAGGGGGTCAACGTCGTCAACTTGCTCGCCGCACAGTGGGGCGAGCTATTCACCAATGTCGCCGATTTCGACGGACGCACGACGATCGGGGCAAAGGATTTCGGCGGTGACGGAGAATTCCTGGTTCGGGTCGGCACGGAGAACCGGATGCAGGTTCTGGGGCACATATCCCTGCTCGGCTACGAAGGTGAGATGATCAATCCGCTCTCTTGCGCCGGGTCCAACGAAGCTGCGATCGGCCATGTTCTGGAAGCGACCATGGCCGACTGGGCGGAGCGCTGCCGTCAGCAAGGGGGGCTGGTGGTAATGCCGCACGCGCCGAACCCGCAGGCGGAGCGGGCGGCCGACATTGTGCTCGGCCTTGTCGACGCCATCGAAATGATGTCGTTCAACCCGCGGACCGCGCAGATCAGCGCATTTGGTCTCGCCGATTGGTATCGCTACCTCAACATCGGGTACCATCTGCCGCTGGTGGCCGGCTCCGACAAGATGGACGCGGCCGCGCTCCTCGGGGGCTCACGGACCTATGTGCGGCTGGGCGAACGCGACTTCACGTATCGCAACTGGATGGATGCCGTACGCAGCGGGGATACCTTCATCACTGTCGGTCCTCTGGTTGAGATGACCGTTGAAGGACGTCGCCCTGGAGGCACGGTGTCCCTTCCCCGTTCAGGCGGCACCCTCACGATCGATTGGCGGATCGAATCGGTCAGCGTTCCGCCGACCCGGGTGGAGCTCATATGTAACGGCACGGTCCTCGAGGAGGTTCGATGCGGAGGCTTGTCGTGCAAGGGGCAGCTCTCCCTGCCCATCAACGAGTCATGTTGGATCGCGCTGCGCGTTCGGGGCAGTGTCGCCGGACGCGAGGCCGACATTGCGGCGCACACCAGTGCGGTATATGTCAAAGTAGGCGGAATGCCCATCTTTGCCACCGCGGATGCAGTGTCGCTCCTTGCTCAAATCGAGGGATCGATCGCCTATATGGACACGCTCGCTCCCAAGTCCGACGAAGCGCGACACGCGCGGCTGCGAGCTGCCCTGGAACTTGCGCATCATCGCCTGCATCATAGATTGCACGAACTGGGCGCCAGCCACCACCATGCACCCGTTCACTCCGTTCACGTTGAACGCGAGCATTGAGAAGCCTGTTGTGCCATTGACGATCGCGCAGGCGGCGCATCGCATGCTCAGCCACCTCCACTTACGGGCGAATAGTAATAAGGGGCGAGCAGCTTGCGTCCACCGGGTCCTAAGACGCGAAGGCCAGGCTACGGTTCTGAAATCGTTATCGGAACCGTGGCGCGGTCAATGATCTCGACTGCGCCCGCGACGGGCGGGACGGGCGCTGGACCGCGGCGGGGCGCTCGATGACCGCATGACGAGCCGGTACGGCAACACAACACTTTTCGGGACAGGACTTCCGGCAATGGCATTGATGAGATAATCGGCGGCTCCCCGGCCGATTTCTGCCGCCGGAACGCTGACTGTTGTGAGCGGCGGGTCCATTTGCGCCGCCAGCTCCACATCGTCAAATCCTGTGATGGAAAGCGTGGCCGGTACGGCCAGCCCCATCTTGCGAGCCTCTGCCATTGCACCGATGGCAAGCGTGTCGGTGGTGCAGATGACTGCTGTCGTGTCCGGATGATCGGTGAGGAGTTGACGAAGGGCACTACGGCCCTGGGCAAGCGAATAATCCGCCTTGACGATCTGGGTCGGCTTGAGCGGGAGACCCGCGTCCGAGAGCGCGCGCTGAATTCCCTCGAGCCTGGCGCGGGATCTGTCGTTTGACGCGGCGACAACGTTGGCAATCGCGCCGAAACGGACGTGTCCAAGCCTTAGCAGATACTCCGTCATCTCGCGGGTGGCACTTTCGTTGTCGATTCCGATCGCGGGGATGCCGCCGCCGGCCTTGGCAACATAGGTGGTGATGACGGGTACACCTGCCTGTTCGATCAGGCTCCTCAGCTCCCGGCCGTGGGAAGCTCCGACCAGCACGATTCCATCGATGCCGCGTTCAATGAGACTTTGCAGTTCCTGAAATTCACGCCGCTGGTCATATTGCGAATTCGCAATGAACAGCGTGTAGCCGCTTTCGCTGAGGCGGTTCTGGAGCGCTTCCACGCCTTCTGCAAAGATACCGAGCGCCAGCGTCGGAACGATGACGCCAACGGTTCGCATGCGTCCCGATTTCAATGCTCTGGCTGCGCTATCGCGCGTGTAGGCGAGGTCATTGATGTGCCGCATGACCCTGTCGCGAAGCTCAGGCCGTACGATATCGGGGTGATTGAGAACCCGCGACACAGTCGCCGGCGACACATTCGCCTTCCGGGCAACGTCCTCGATCTTCACCCGCGGCTGCTGGCGGCCTTTTGGCGCGATTACAGGTTTCTTGTCCATTTGCGTCAGTCAACCAGGAGAAGGAGAGGGTCTCCACAAAGGGTTAAACCACCACGAGCGCCACCTTCTCAAGCCCCTGTATGCGGGCCATCGGCGCTATTTTCTGGCCCTCCTCAGGCGCAGATGGAGCGGGATGACGCAAATCTCATTCGAAAGTTGGTCGATTCGCTTGACTCGGGTTCTTGCAAAGCTTAAGTCTGAAATCGATTTCAGAAATCGAGACCCGGTAGCTCGATTTCAGGTAAACCGAAAGCAAGGATGTATGGTCGATCTCTTGAAAGGCATTCGTGTCCTCAGCCTCAATCACTTTCTGATGGGTCCGGTCGGCGTGCAGTTTCTCGCCGACCTCGGTGCGGACGTGATCGCCGTGGAACCGCCCGGAGGGGCCTTTCAGAGGAAATGGGGCGGGGCGGACAAGCGGGTTGACGGCCAGTCGATGCTGCTTCTGACGGGAAACCGCAACAAGCGCAGCCTCACGCTCGATCTGAAAAAACCCGAAGCCGTGGTCATCGCGAGGCAACTGATCGCCAAATCGGATGTGATCGCAGAGAACTTCCGCCCGGGTGTGCTCGATAAGCTCGGTCTCGGCTATGAGGATGCAAAGAAGATCAATCCGCAGATCATCTATGCCGCTGCCTCCGGCTACGGTCCAGACGGGCCCTATGTCGATCGGCCAGGCCAGGATCTCTTGATCCAGGCACTATCAGGACTTGCGATGATCACCGGAAGTCGCGAGCAGGGGCCGCGGGCTGTCGGGGTTTCCGCCATCGATCATCACGGCGCCGCCTTATTTGCAGCGGGGATCCTAGCTGCCTTGGTGAGGAAAGCGCGGACGGGGCAGGGCTGCCGGGTTGATGTCAGCCTGCTGTCGGCTGCGCTCGACCTGCAGATGGAATCTTTCACCTGCTACCTAAACGGCCGAAGGCCTGACGACGTCCGTCAGCCGGGCCCGGTGGCCGGCTGGTACTACGGCGCGCCGTACGGCATCTATGCGACACGTGATGGGCACATTGCGATCTCTTTGGGATCGCTGGAGGCGCTCTCGGGCGCGCTTGGCCTTCCGGCCGACCAGCGAATTCCCGACGAGGAAGCCTATCGCCGGCGGGACGAGGCCTCAGCCATCATTGCGGCCAGCGTCGCCAAGCGCTCAACCACCGAATGCATCGTCTTGTTCGAGGCGCGTGGAATTTGGCACGCTGCGGTGAACGATTATTCCGACGTCGTTGCGGATCCGCAGATCGCGCATAACAAAAATTTTCAGGTCGTGACCGGCGCGACCGGAACTCCCATCACCCTTGTCGGCCATCCGGTGCGCTACGACGGCGAGCAGCCGGGCGTGCGTTTGCCGCCGCAAAAGCTCGGCGCGCAAACGGAAGAGATTCTGAAGGAGCTGGGCTATGACGCCGGGGAATTGAAGCATCTATACGATACGGGCGCCATCGGCGCCGCGGACTCGCATCACTAAACGAACAAAGAGACTTCTCGAAAGTAGCAAGCTTACGTCAGGAGAGACATGGTGATTGGCATAAACTTGCACGCTTTTCTCTGCGGCGCTGCTGACGAGGCTTGCTCCTCGGGAGCGATGCCCAAGCACGCTTGAAAGCATCGTGAACACTAGCCGTTCACTCCAGTCCAGAATCTCTTGGTAAAGAGCTTTAAGTTGTCGCCAGGCCAAAGCCGCGCGGCGAGTTTTATGTTGGACCAGAAGCCATGTCGGAAAGCCAATATCTGCCCGCGCGCGAGCGTATGCTGAAGCGCATTGCCGAGACCAGGGACACTGCACGCACGGGCTTGCCACACTGGGCAAGTGCCGCCGACGGAAAATGGACGTTCACGCCCGATGGTGACTGGACCGGCGGGGCATTTGTCGGTGAGCTTTGGCTCGCGCATCTCGCTGATCCCAGGCTGTTCCCAATCGAAGACGCGCGTGCTGCGCTAAGCCGAATGTTGCCGCGTGCCGAGCGGCTTACGGCCTTCAAGGGCTTCGGCTTCTATCATGCCGGCGCCCTCGGCAGCATCCTGTTCAAGGAAGAAAACGCGCGCGCGATGGCTCTGACAGCAGCAAGGTCGCTTCGTGATATGTTCGATCCACACCTCGGACTGATACCGTTGGGCAGGGATGCCGAGGAGGCCAGCGCAGTCGGAGCCTCCGAGAGCAGTATTGACTCGCTCCAGGCGACAGGCCTGCTCTATTGGGCCGCGGACGAGCTTTCCGATCCCCGGATGGAGGAGGTCGCCAATGCACATATGCGACGCGTCCTGGAGATCCATGTGCGGCAGGACAATTCAGTAATCCAGTCTTCTACCCTTGATCCACATACCGGCAAGGTGCTCAGAACGCACACACACAAGGGATACAGCGATATCAGCACCTGGGGCCGGGCGCAGGGATGGGCGATGCTCTACACCGCTCACGCCGCCATGGTCCGCCCGGACGAACCGCTATGGCGCGACTATGCCGTGCGCCTTCTTGACTGGTGGATCGACCATGTCCCTGCGGATCTCATTGCCTTCTGGGATTTCGACGATCCGGCGATCCCGAACACCAGCAGGGATACTGCGGCCACTGCTATCGCTGCCGCCGCAGCGCTGCGCCTCGCATCCGCACTTGGTCCTGAGGGGGGCGCCAAATATAGATTATTTGCGGAACGTACGGTTACTCAGCTGAGCTCGAAATACCTGACACCGACTGCTCCCGATGACCCGCGCCCGCCTGGAATGCTCACCGGCGGCTGCTTCACCCGAAAGGCGATCGTGCGCGATATCGATGCGGCCCAGAACGTCGAGCTGATCTTCGGAAGCTACTTCCTGTTTGAATGCCTTGCCATCCTGACGGATCTGGTGCCGCCTGGCTGGATCTAATGAGGAGGCGCGAAAGTCTTCCAACGCGAGCAAAGCCTCACCCAATCTTGTTTGTGACGCCACGCCAGTCAATCTATCCACAAAGTTCGACGGCATCGGCTCCGCTCCTTGGATATTTGCGAGTTCGACAGCAACTGACTGCCCTGTCTGGAATCCTCTACATGAGAAATGCGAAAACTCCCCTCTATCGCGGCTTGTTCCCGGTCGCTCCGACGCCGTTTACGGACACTGGAGATCTCGATCTCGAAGGGCAGCGGCGCGTGCTCGATTGCATGATCGATCAAGGCGTCGACGGCATCTGCATTCTGGCCAACTATTCCGAGCAGTTCCTGCTATCTGATCAGGAACGTGACATTCTGGTCGATCTCTGCCTCTCGCATGTCGCGGGCCGCAAGCCCGTCATGGTGACCTGCAGCCATTTCAGCACCCAGATTGCGGTGCAACGCGCCCGCTATGCGGCCGAACGTGGCGCAAGCCTCCTCATGCTGATGCCGCCTTATCATGGTGCAAGCCTCAAGGCGGATGAAGGCGCCATGATCGGGCATTTCGGCCGGGTCGCGGACGCCGCCGGGATTCCAATTATGGTCCAGGACGCGCCGCTCTCCGGCGTTACATTGACGGTCCCGTTTCTCGTTCGGCTCGCTTGCGAGGTGCCGCTCGCCAGATATTTCAAGATCGAGGTGCCGTTTGCGGCTGCCAAGCTGCGTAGTCTGATCGAGCTCGGCGGTGAGGTCATCATTGGTCCTTTCGACGGGGAGGAAGCCATCACCATGATGGCAGACCTCGATGCCGGTGCGATCGGAACAATGTCGAGCGCGCTGTTGCCCGATCTGCTCCGTCCCGTGCTCGATCATCACAAAGCGGGCAGCAGGCAGGAAGCCGCTCTTGCATATGCAAGGGTGCTGCCGCTCATCAATTTCGAAAACCGCCAGTGCGGCCTGCGCGCCGCCAAGAGCGTGATGGCTGAAGGCGGCGTGATCAAATGCGAAGCCGTGCGGCATCCGCTCGAGCAGATCCATCCGGCGACGAGAGCTGGATTGATCGAGCTTGCGCGTGAGCTCAACCCTCTGGCTCTTCGCTGGGGACATTGAGGTGCAAGCATGAAGCGCCAGGAACACACCACGCAGGCAGAACCTGTGTACCCCAAGATCAGGATGTTCATTGCCGGCGAATGGACGGAAGGGGGCTCTGATCGCTCGGAAAAGATCCTCAACCCCGCGACCGGCCAGCCGATTGGCGAAACTCCTTATGCGTCCCGCGGCGATCTCGATCGTGCGATCATGGCCGCCAAGGAGGGGTTTGAGATCTGGCGAAAGGTTTCGGCCTTTGACCGATACAGGACGATGCGCAAGGCCGCCGATCTCATACGCTCGCGCGCAGCCGGCATCGCATCGATCATGACGCTCGAACAGGGTAAGCCGCTCAGCGAATCGAGTGCTGAAACGTTCCTTGCTGCCGATATCATCGACTGGCTCGCCGAGGAAGGGCGGCGCGCCTATGGGCGGATCGTCCCGGCGCGCTTTGGCAACGTTGCGCAGCTCGTGACCAAGGAGCCGGTCGGGCCGGTTGCGGCATTTACGCCCTGGAATTTTCCGATCAACCAGGCAGTGCGGAAGATCTCCGCCAGCCTTGCAGCCGGCTGCTCGATCATCGTCAAGGGACCTGAAGAGACGCCAGCGAGCTGCATGGAGCTGGTGCGTAGTTTCGCGGATGCTGGCGTGCCTGCGGGCGTGATCAATCTCGTCTTCGGGGTGCCATCCGAAGTTTCAGATTATCTCATACGCCATCCTATCATCCGGAAAGTCTCCTTCACCGGTTCGACCGTGGTCGGAAAGCATCTCGCAGCCCTTGCTGGCGCCCATATGAAGCGCACCACCATGGAGCTCGGCGGGCACGCGCCTGCCATGGTTTTCCCGGATGCGGACGTCGAGAAAGCCGCAAGAATCTTGTCGGCGAACAAGTTCCGCAATGCTGGCCAAGTCTGCGTCTCGCCGACGCGGTTTCTGGTGCATGAGAGTATCTATGAAGAGTTCGTTAAGAGGTTCGTTGCCGAGGCCAGCGCGATCAAGGTTGGCAATGGCCTTGAAAGAGATAGCCGGATGGGACCGCTCGCCAATTCTCGGCGGGTCGATGCAATGGAGAGCCTTGTCGCGGACGCTCTCGATTGCGGCGCCCAGTTGCGTACCGGCGGCAAGCGTATCGGCAATACGGGGTACTTCTTCGAGCCGACGGTCCTGACCGATGTTCCACCTCAAGCGCGCATCATGAATGAAGAGCCTTTCGGCCCTGTCGCGCCGATTGCGCGGTTTAAAACCTACGTCGAGGTTGTGGCGGAGGCCAATCGACTGCCTTACGGGCTCGCCGCCTACGCCTACACGCGATCCGCCGCGACGATGGCCGCGATCGGGGCCGATCTCCAATGCGGGATGGTATCGATCAATCATCATGGGCTTGGGCTTCCCGAAGTGCCCTTTGGCGGAACGAAGGAATCCGGCTTCGGTTCGGAAGGTGGCCTCGAGGCAATCGAGGGCTATCTCGACACCAAATTCGTGAGCCAGGCGAGCTAGAACCGGAATACCAGATACCAAACCGGAGCAGAACGACTTCGTTAGTGCCGCCGGATCACCCCAAGCGCTCCGCCCTTCTCCGCTGGCAGACCGGTACGTCTGCCTCTCCCCAGACTCGAGCCGCTGTCGGAGAAATCCGGCAGCGGTCTTTTTCTTTGCTGGACCGACACCTTCTTGTTCTTTCAGGCGGGAGCAAAAATGAGATACTTTGTCTGGCAGACCTGCGCGGACGGATAACAGCTGCGTGTACCAAAGCCCTCGACTATCCGCGCCAATGATAGCCCGCGAGCACCACGAATATCGGTGCGGACCAGCATGACCATCGCCTGGAATTTCTCGCCGATGACCATCTCACGCGCAGAAGCGCGCAGATGCGAGCAGGAACATCGTCGAGAACCGACAGATCTATTTCCAGTAAACCCGATTCGGCCGCCTCACCAAAGGCGATGTCGATAACGATAAAACCTTGGCGGTATCGACCAATGCATCGGCGGTGATACGCAGGCCCCATACTCGCTTTCCTCGCGAATGCGATTGACCTTGACGCTGTTTAGAAGAAACGCCGCTGACTTCTTTGAAGATGCGGGCCATGTCGTCCGAATCATCGCTCTCGATGCCGAGGGATTCGAGGGGGGGCACCACGGGCTCGTGGAAAACTGACTGCTTGGAGCCAGGCCAAGCGTCTACGATCGGGCCAAATGTGGTAGGGTCAATTCACCTTTGCCTGCGACAACTGAGCGGTTGAGTTCCCGCGCGGCCGCATCCAGGACAGGCACGGAAACTGCACTCTCGCGCGCTAGGCGCACAGCACAATCGATGTCCTTTGCAGCATTTGCAATCGAGATTGCCAGTGCATCTGGTTTCTCTCCCAACAAAAAGGCGGCAAACGCTTGGAATATTCCACTGTTCGTAGAGCCCCGACTGACCAAAGAGCGTAGTGTTACAAGATCTATCTGAAGACTATCCGCGAATTGGCAGACCTCAGCGGCGACCGCAGCTATGCCCATAGTCATGCTGTTGTACACAAGCTTGAGCTTGTGGCCGTGTCCGACATCTCCAACATGCATAACGGTCTCGCAAAACGCAGCAAGAATGCGTTCAGCGACCGGAAAGAGTGTTGCATCCGATCCAACCATCGCATTGAGAAGGCCGAGCTCTGCTTGCTCGGGGCTTCGTGTTACTGGAGCATCAATGAAGCTAAGACCTCGCCTTTGCGCCATTTTCGCCAATGCAATGGTCGACGCGGGATACGAGGTCGTGCAATCAATTATCAAACCCCCTCGGCGCATGTGAACAAACAGTCCATCGTGTTCGAGGCACACCGTCTCAACTTCGCAGCTGGACGGTAAGGACAACACCACCACACTTACATGCTGCGCCAACTCAGCGATCGACGCATGCTCGCGGGCCCCGGCACCTGTCAGCCGATCAGCACCGAACCGGTTCTTGTTGACTTTGATGTGGAGTTCGCTTTGCTGACGCAACAGGCTGATCCCTATACCCGTTCCCATGCGCCCCGCTCCGATAAGCCCTATGCTCTGCTTTATCGTTTTGGGAGCGGCGTTCACTGACGGTCCCTTGCTCATGATTTAGTATTCCGAAAGAAGCCATGGCTTTGTAGGATCGGCAACAGCTCGTGATGGTTGTTGATGGTGTAATCTGGACGCGCGGCTTGCAGGCGCAACGCCGAAACAAATCCTCCGGTAATGGAGATGCTTGTCAGCCCGAGATCGCGTGCAATATCAGTCTCGACGGGCATATCGCCGATGATGAAGGTTGACGACGGCTTCAGGTTGTACCTGTTCATATAATGGCGAAGCCGCTCTCCTTTGCTCATCGATTTGTATTGCGTGGCGCGGCTTTCGAAGGCGAGCACATCGGTGATGTAGTCATCCACTCCAAGTCTCTTCAGCTGGAGCTGTAGAGGCGCGACTATGTGGTTGCTGAGGATGATGAGTAGAGCAGATTCTCGGCGCGCTAACGCGAGTACTCTGCGCGCCCCCTCACGTAAATCGGCTTTATCCGCAAGATGCTCGTATGTGTCGTGAAAGAGTGCGCCCTCGTCACGCTCCACTGCCTCAACCTCCTCCTGCGACATTCCGAGGCTTCGATAGAGACGAGAGAGGGGAACATCACAATGCTCGCGAAAGGTATTTATATCGATGCTCGGGCGGCCAAAGCGTTCTAAAATTACATTGGTCGTTTCGAGCACCGCGTATGTGTCATCGAGCAGCGTTCCGTTCCAGTCAAATACGAGAGCGGGTTTCACGATGCTGACCTCAGACCGGGATTGACAGGAAGAGCGGCCAGCAAAGCTTTCAAGTTTCTGTCCGCGCGCTGCCGTCCAGCGGGGGTCGGCATCTCCAACGTGAAGGGTGACAAATCGATGCCTCTGTTGGCCAATATGGATGCAAGGGCACGGAAGGGCAGATAAGTGATTGTTGCTGCTTGGATCGCCGTCGCAATGTTGCTTTCAATGATTTTGAGGGCTGGCGGGTCCATCCTGTGGAAGCGAAGACACTGGGTGCGTAGTTCGGGCGGCAGTCGCTTCAAAGCCTGCCAGAATGCGAGCTCATCTAGCGTATGAATACCCATGCCGTAGTAGTGTGGAGCAACTATAGGCGGCGAACCAATTGCCCAATGTACGGCTTTGGCTCCAGCGGCAAGGAGCATCGTTGTGACGGCTTGGCTGGTATCACCTCGAATGAGCGCCTCGTCGACAACTATTATGGTCCGTTTAGCGACGGCAGATTCCGACACGCGATACTTCTGAGCAATGCGAGATTGTCGGGCCCTGGGTCTGCCCAGGAGAGTTCGCTCAAGAAATTGCGTTGCCACTACGTCACACCGCTCGGCGAGCACGCCCTGTTCGGTGAGAGAGTCAAACAGACCATCGGCGTACGGCCCCCCAGTCTTTGGCATGGAGGACACGATTGGCGGGATCAAGAGTGGCTCTGCTTGGACTCGCTCCGCAACGAGTCTCCCCAACGCGAGCCCGATGTTGTGACGGGTCTGGCGATGTGAATGGCCCTCAACCGACGTGTTCGGACTTCCCAAATAGAGAGTTTCGTAGGCGCAGAGTTTGGCCTTACATCCTCGGCTGTTCAGGGTATGGTCAACTCTGCCGCCCGTCTTGGCGTCCACGCGCTGTATGCTCCCAGGCAAGAGCTGCTGGGTCTCACCTTCCAAGCCAGCGAAGGCACAATCTTCAGAAGCAAAGAGCAACAATCCATTACTTGCCCGCATAGTCTCCAATGGTCGCAAACCGCTTCGACTGCGATATGCAACAAGATCACCGTTCTTATCGAGCAAAAGCGCGGAAACGGCACCATCGATACGATCATCAAGCTCGCGAAAGACAGCTTCGTAGTCTGCGGGCAAGCCGCGACGCCAATATTCTCGTTCGCAAGATCGTTCGATCCACCTCAGCAAGAGCTCGGCGTCTGTGTTGGTATCTAACAGTGGCCCGTGAGCGAGCAATTCGCTCCTCAGTTCATGAGCGTTCACCAAGGCGCCGTCCAGAGCAATTGCAAAATGGCAGCTAGGAATTGACTGCACATCGCCGTCATCCCCAGTTCCACAGGATCGGCTACGGATCTGCGCGATCGCAACATGAGGCCGAAAGCGCGGCTCCTGTTCGATGCAATCAATGCGCACTGAATTATCGTCCGATTGAAATGCCCTTCCATATCGGATCCCACGCTCTTGCATGAAAGCAGAGACCGCGACACCTGCTTGCCCACGGAGCGCAAGTGTCGGAATCATTTTCTTCAGCTGATCAACGACGCGCGACGATGGTTCGCTTGAAGCACAGAGAAACGCACCGGCGACACCGGACATATAGTCACCCACTTGTTAAGGAGCCGATCTGGCGGGGCCTCGCATGGCTAATGTGCCTATGAAGGCGGAAGTTCGCTTCACCCTTAAGCAAGCGTCGTACCACTCCTTTGAAAATACTGGCTGGCCCTTCTAGAGCGAGGAGAGTTGGGAGACGAGCCACTCTTGCCACTCAGTCGAGTGTTGTGGCTCGTTCAGGCCATCACACAGTGTTCAAGATGCTACGACTATGTGCGAAAAGCGCCACACCGGAGCGAGAAGCTGCGAGTACTTGAAGTCGGTGAAAGCCTTCTGATCTTCCACTCATTGCCTTCCATCCTGCGGGCAAGCCACCAAAGCGGGTCCTTACGGACAACCAGCAAACGGGCTCCAAGCAGGCGTGCTAGCGGCGCGTTGCGCGTCTCGGCGGTTCGGATCAACTACTAACAGCGGTGATTGATCAGGACACGATAATTCCTGGCCATGACACACCGTGCCGCCTGCGCGGATCTGGCGCATGACGATGCACTTCAACGAGTTTGGCAAGAGCAACTGCAATATGTCACCGTCAACGGCTCTGTCGCGGCGCGCGCCAGCCTAGTTCTCACGGTTTGCGAAATCCTAGGAGCCCGAGGTCAATCAGTGTCCATGTGCCGGCGGCAATACGCGTCGCAAGTAGGACGATGGAAGGGGCCCGCATTTTGCAAGCAGTCCAGGAGGGCGTTCTATGCAGCGATAGTCGAGCCGAAGAGCCGTCCGTTTGATGTTGAGTCAAAATTGTCTCACCAAGCACTCAGCATGGAGAGAGGGCAATTAGGCTGTTGGCGTTGTGTAGGGGGGCTGTGTCGGTCGAGGTGAGATCGTCAGCCTCGCCGAATATGGCTCGATAGCTAGACCGCGAGAGCGCGGCGGTCGCGAGCTTTGGCTCGCTGCTCGAGTTCGAGGACCCTAGGAGGTCACTTTGCCGTCAGACTCGACATGGTTCTGTTTTACAGAGCATGCGCCCGGCGCCCAGGAGGTGGCGTCGGCTTCTGCTTTTGGCGGGCATCAGTTTATCGATCTCGCACATGACGAGATATTCCAGCCACTCTCATTAGCGCACGAGAGGGCGATGGTCACTGTCGATTCTGGGGCGAGCGGCGTCGTGGATCCCATTGGCCTCATGCCGCTCCGCAAAGCTATTGCGGAAAGGCTCGCGGCGCAGACAGGCGTTGATTGGAGTACGGAAGAGATCGCCATCACTGCCGGCTCAAAGGAAGCGCTGCTTTATGCGGGCTTGGCTGTCCTGGAGAGGGGCGACGAAGTTATCATTATCCGCCCCTGGCAGCCGTTGGTCCCAGCACTGGTTCACGCCGCTGGCGCAGTACCAGTATTCGTCGATGCTCAGCGCCCACGATACAATCCTGATGTCAACTCAATCCGAGCTGCCATTACATCGCGGACTAAAGCGATGATTATCAATTCACCCAACAATCCGACGGGCGCAGTCTACAGTCGAACAATATTGCAGGAGGTCGGCGAGCTTGCTATCGAATTCCGAATATGGATCATTTCGGACGAGCGCTACTCAAGATTAGTATTCACTGGATTACACCGCCATGAGTCGATCGTCGTAGCGCACCCGGCCGTGCGAGCGCGAACTATCATAGTCAATCCTTGTTCACAGGCACTGGCGATATCAGGCTCTCGCTTAGGTTATTTCGCGGCTCCCAGGGCCATCGTTTCTGCCGCAAGAAAGCTTCAGGGCTACGCAACGATAACACCAAGTCGAGAGGTGCAGCAGGCTATGCTGAGCCACTTTCAGGTGGCCGGCGGCTGCATTGAGCGGGAGACATACCAACGGCTTTTCGACGCTCGTGACACGGGTCTTAATATCCTTTCTAATCTACGTGATGTAACCCCACCTCGTGCCGACGGGGCATTCTTCTTCTATCTTGATCTGAACAGGCTTGCATCTGCTTTGCAGGACGAAGGTCGCGTTCGAGTGAGGGATGATGTTGCAAACTGGCTCCTGAAGCAAACTAATGTGGCCTGCGTTGCGGGAGACGCGTTTGGCGACGTCAACGGCCTGCGACTCTCATTTGGCGCCCCACCGGGGGCATCGGCGATCGGACTGAAGCGCATCGTCCAGGCGCTAAATAGCCTTAGGATCAAATAACCGCCGGTCCAGTCGCAGACGAATGGCATGGATATGAATATCTGCGCTTCAGCTGATGACTGGCGCTGCGCAATGTAAGCAGCTCCTGTGTCCCTTAACGGCCAGCATCGGTTGAATTGTGACATCAAAGACCGCGATTCGTCGCCGCCTCTGGAGGTCACGTCTCCTGATTTGGTCTGGAATAGAAGGATCGGCTCACGATTCATTATCCGGTAAAGAGTTCCGCTGCACTCGTTCGCTCCAGGCCGGAGAAGGCACAAGGGGCTGCAGGTCGCACGCACGCAAATTGTGCGCAGGCGGGAGTGTTTGGTCCGAAACCGAACGCGTCCGGTGTCACGAATCGATCAAGTCGCTTCCAACTCCGACTTTGATCAGACAATCGCCAGCGATTCCTCTGATTGGAACTGGCCCAGAGCGTGCATCGTGATAGATGGGAGCCCATCTGAGTCTTGCGACGTGAGCAACAGTTGCGGCGCCTCAAATCGAGTGGATCACCGACATTAGGTTCGAAGACAGTATGCGCATCTGCGGTATCAAACTGACCCATGACGGAGCAGTCGCCCTTATCGAGGACGGACGGCTTGTCTTTTGTGTCGAGCAGGAGAAGCGGAGCAATAATCCGCGATATCAAAAAATCAACAATCTCGATGCGGTTGTTGTCGCCTTGGCAGAGCACGGTTTAGATCCGCGGGACGTTGATCGGTTCGTCATCGACGGATGGTGGGGCGAGGTTGAGTCACAATTTGAGGTTTTCAGTGGGACTGCACCCATTACCCTTAAAGGGGCACCGTATGTTGAGGGCGATGCCGAAGGCCTTCTCATAGCGCACGACGGCTCTGGGCTGATGCTCAACGAGAGCGCCTTCGCTTATAAAAGCTATCCGCACGTCACAGCCCATGTGGCTTCCGCTTTTTGTACCAGCCCGTTCGCCAAGGCCGGGCAGCCCGCGTTCTGTCTGGTGTGGGACGGAGCTTCCTTTCCACGTCTCTACCATGTAGAGCGCCGCGCCGCCAGGTTCCTCGAGTGCCTCTTCCCGCTAATCGGACATGCTTATGCTGCCGCGGGCTATCACTTCGGCCCATACAAGCAGAGGAACCGGACCAAGTGGGACCTCGGTGTTGCGGGCAAGTTGATGGCCTATATCGCGCTCGGTTCAGTCGATGAAAGCATTGTCGAGGTGTTTCAGGAGCTGTACGAAAAGCACTTTAGCACGTTTACGGAGCCAGTCGGTCGTTGCAGCGCGGACGCCGCGCTTGAGCCTGTCCACGAGTTCTTCGATGCCAGCGCGCTACGGTTAAAAGCCAAAGCCCCCGAAGATGTGCTTGCATCCTTTCATTGGTTCCAAGAGCGTCTGCTCGTTACCAAACTCGCGAGTGCTATACAGAGACATCCGAGGCTTCCCGCGCGCAATCTGTGCATCGCCGGCGGTTGCGGTCTCAACATAAAATGGAATAGCGCACTACGAGCTGCCGGCTTGTTCGATGCTATCTGGGTGCCACCCTTTCCGAATGACAGTGGCTCGGCAATAGGTGCCGCTTGCTCCGCATTGGCGGCGGACCAAGGCTTCATACCATTGGAATGGTCCGTCTATAGTGGTCCAGCCGTGGAACGAGGCGGCGCGCCGCCCGGATGGGGCGGCTCACCATGTAGCATGCGTGAACTTGCAACGATTCTCGCCAGCAACAAGCCCGTCATTTTCCTTGCCGGCCGCGCGGAGCTTGGACCTCGGGCTTTGGGTAGCAGAAGCATACTGGCCGCGGCGACATCGCCGCGAATGAAGGACCGTCTCAACGACATCAAACTTCGCGAGCACTTCCGGCCTGTAGCGCCAATATGCCTGGAGGATCGCGCGCCGGATATTTTTAGTCCTGGAACGCCAGACCCTTACATGCTCTTCGAGCACCAAATACGAGCAGAATGGCGGGACAAGATCCCCGCTGTTGTGCATCTGGATGGATCTGCGCGATTGCAGACGATTTGTAGGACCTCTCAGCACAAAATCGCCGAACTTCTCGTCGAATACGAAGGCCTGACGGGCATTCCGCTACTATGCAACACCAGCGCCAATCGCAATGGACACGGGTTTTTCCCGAACGCGGCATCTGCCTGCCAATGGGGCCGCGTTGACCACGTGTGGTGCGATGGCGTGCTGTGGACGAAACTCCCGGGCGAAGACTCAGCGCCGGCCAACGGCATTTTTCTCTCTCAGGGCGCGGAGGCAGGACCATACGCCGAAGATCGGATAACTCCCGCCACAGGCCGCCTTGTTTGACGAATGCGATCGCTGCAGGCCTAGGGTAATCTTGGGAGAAGCGCCATGACGGGGGTCGAGATGATCACCTCGCTAGAGGGGTGACGGGCTGGTCGCTGGATGAGAAGGACCGGCTTGTTGCAGCATCGGCGCCAGTGTTTACGAGGGGGCTCGCATGGCCGGTCTTTCATGTGAGCCAGCTGTTCAGGTGGCGCAAATGGCCCCGGTCAGCGTCCTCTCATGCACAAACCTTGGAACCTCTTGTTCAATTAATCGCAGAAATCGAGTGCACGCCTCCCCGCAACCAACGCCGCCCCTTCGTCTGGCCAGGGGTTCAGCAGCCTCCTCAGCGAGCCTCCGGCTTGGGGTCACCAGATTGTCCTCGATCCCCTCGGGCCCAGGGTTTCGATCGCATCCCGAATGGCACGCGCGCTGACGAGGCGCGCGACGCCGACGGAAGCTTGAAGGTAGCGGCGCCGACAAACAAGTCGACGGGCAACGCATCGCTCATAAAGTCTTGAGATACTCAACAAGCGCTCGGCGCTCCGGTTCGGTCAATTCTGGTCCGATGACGCCAGGCGGCAGCTTGGTTAAGTCGGTTTCCTTACCCTCAAACGAATGTCCGCGATTGCTGTTGCCAAGCAGCGTCACATCGAAGTTTGTAAGTCCGGCCGCACAGCTCTCGATCGCCTTTTCTTTCGTAACAAGCCCGACCTTGACAGGGTCGAACGCACGATTGCCGACGCAAAACGATGTCGGTCGTTTGGCTTGCGGCACCAACATATCTCTCAGTGTCGGAACGGAGCCATTGTGCAGATAAGGAGCCGTTGCCCAAACACCGTCCAACGGGCGCGCCCGGTACTGAGGCTCAAGGGCGAGAACGACTTCGTCCTTGCCGTTGCGGCTCGCACGCGCCCCGACATAGACACGCTGGTTTTGGCAGTTCTTCCTCGGCCCCCACATTTGCTGCTTGGTTTCTTCAGAAGTGCCGTTCGCAATGACCCATTGGTCGATCGTTTTGCCGACCACGTCCATGAGCGCGAGTACAAACAGAGGATCTGCGTCGTTATCGGCTAGAAGGCCGCAACCTCCGGCTTTGTTGAGGTCATCTGCAGGATTCAATCGGAGTGACTTGGGTAGGTGAACGCGCCGCGTCGTGAGGACGTTAGATTGTTGGCGGTCGGTGCCGATCGCCGAGACCGGCATCTGGACGACGTTAAAATAATGCCGTCCGCCGATCTCTACCCAATTCTTCTCGTCCTTGGCTGAGCGATCGGGGTTCTCTGCGCGCCAGAACGAGTCTTCCGGCCACTTTTTGTCAAAGGCAGCATCGTTCACCGGGCCTCGGTGGCATTCAAAGCAGTGAGCACGATAAAGATCGCGACCTTGTTCAACGAGCTTTTCATCGATCGCCCAGGCCGGGTCACCGCGGAATTTCTCCTGCGCGTCCTTCCATCGGGGTGCTACGAGCCCGGTGAATTTTCTGCCTCCTGCATCTTCGGACGAAAAGGGATCGGTGCCGCGCAGAAGCTCTTCGAATCGCGCGATGTCGGAGAAATGTATGGATGAGGCAAAAAGCGGCCTTCCGGGCGCGTCAGCGGTCATATTGATTTTTGCGCTGACACCGAGCGCTTCGCCCGCATTCCGAACGAGTTCGTTGAGAACGGAAGCGTCATACTGTGCCCAAAGGAAATATGGCGTGTCCCATATCGGTGGAAAGCTCACGGGGGCGTCGTGGCGCGCGAAGTTGCCCTTGAGAAGTGGTTCGGGGAGTTCGCCGGTCGAGGGATCGAGTAGATTGCTATAGAAAACCTGGTTCCCGATCCGGTTCAGCGCATCAAGTCGACCGAACCCTTCATCGAGATCCGCCACTCCCCGTCCCGTCAAAAGGCTGTCGGTCTCTGCCTTTTGGTTCTTGATCTTTCGGAGTGCTAGCTCAAGATCGCTTCGAAGCTGTTTTCGATCGACGCTCTGCCCTTTGATCTGCTCCAGCTTGCTGGCGAAACGCTCGAAACGCCATGGCAAGAGCAGCGTGTAGCCGATCGACAGCCCGACGGCTCTCTCAACCTCGCCAAGATTGACCATCGCCGGCCCGCCGTCGAACCGTATGCTGACATTCTTGTATTCGAGATGACCCGTATGACAGGCGGCGCAGGTTAGGCCGATCTGATCTTCATATGGGGCGCCAGTCGCCGGATCAACGCCGCCCTTGAGGATGGCAAAGCCGACCGGCAAAGCATTCGGGTTCTCGGGCGCGCTTGGAGTCCAGCCGGGGTTGGATGTGTCCCCATTCGGCGCATCGTCGTGATAGCCATATGCGGGCGCAATACCGGCGAAGTCCTTTGAGCCAGGACTGGGAATGAAGCCGAGGCGGCGCAGGTAAATCTCGTCCGTCAAGCTCGTGTAAGAGAAGGACAGCTCCGGCCGTTCCAGAGCCAAAAACCACTGATAAGGGACAGGGATGGTCGCTGTCCCCTGGGATGTGTGGTGAAACCAGTAACGCTGGCGGGCGCTCCAATTTTGCGGGAGCCAATAAGCGCTTTCGATTTTCGATGGCTCGGGCAGGGTCGCAGGCAGCAATTGAGCCACCAGATTAGCATCGTTCTTGATTTTGAGGGTCGCGTCACGAACCTTATCCGGCATGAAATATACCAGGCCGGCCGCCACGATCACGACAACGACGATTGCCAACAATAGGCTCGTGATATGAGGCCAGCGCATCAGCCAGGAAAAAAGACGAGAGCCAAAAGAAGGTCTCCCCATAGCAGGACTCCATCCATCTTTCGTGCGTCCGGCCGGCCCGGCAGGCTGGCGGAAACGGCGACGCCGTCGGTTACTTGTTCAGCAATTGGCTATTGATGAAGGCGACCACGTCGGCCGTCTCGCCTGCCGCGCGTCTGGTTATCGTCGCCGCGGCGGGGCCGCCGCGCAAAAAGGATGGAAACCAACCGAAGTTGCGGAGATTCCAGTCTTCCTTCGGCCAGACCGCCCGGTTCACTCCAGGGACTGCGAAACTTGGAATTTTCCTGGCGATTGGCTGTGCCGTCTCGGTGTGACAGCTCACGCAATCGGTATTGAAGAAATGGCTCTTCTTCGGATCGGCAATAGTATTGACAATCTCGATGATGCGGCTGTTGGGCACGTTGCCATCGATGAACTCGGAGGTCGAAACACCCTTACGATCAGCTTCGGGCAAGGGCGGATTTTGCAATGCCGCGTGTCGACAGGTGATCGGATTTTGATTATTCGTACCCGGTTGCGGGACCACGTGCTTTCCGCCGATGGCGCTGAACATCTGTGCCGCGTGCATGCCATCAAGCGTCGGGCCGGGCACTGCTATTAGGCCTGCTTGCGGGACCCTTAACATCGACACGAAAATCCAGGGTTCGGGCGGTGCGATGCCCATCACGGCCATGGTGTTGAGGCGCTGCGGCGAGAGATGCTTCTCAATCAACGCCTTGAGCACATCGCGAAACGCCTTCGCCGATCGCCCTACAAGACCTGGATGCACATTCAGATCACCGGTAGTCGAGACTTTTACATTGCCAAAATGCCCGGCGCCAAGCTGATCGCGCAAAGTCGCGACGTCACGAACGATCCCCTTGAATGCTTCGTCGTCCGGTTTGAAGCGCGGGAACGGCGCGCAGCCGTCCAGAGGCGGATCCGCCTCGAGGGTGAAGCTGAAGATAAGGTGGCCTGCAGTGTCATGAACCTTGAAGCCGTCCGGCCCATTGGTCACCGGCTGAATGATAAGCCGGATTTGTGGTTGTCGGCCAAACTGCGCGATGATCTCCGGCGACAATCCCGGCGCGCCCGGATCGATCCGGATGCCGGCGACAAACCAAGCATCGATTTTTTTCACGGCATCGGGAAGCTGAATGTGCCGTGCACCCGAATCCGGCACGCTAGGATGCTCCGGGTTTTCGGCGTTGGCGATAAAGTGCGCGAAATCCGCGTCGGAAAACAGCCGCTGCGGCGATCCCGAAGGGCCCGCAAGATCGGACACGGCGATAAGGTTGGCAAGGTCGGCCGCCGACTTCGGCGGAGGAAAGAGAATGGACACATAATTGGGCGCAAGCGGCCTCGACGCCGCTTGCGCCGGCGTCGTTCCTACCTCCAAAGCTGCGGCGAACATCACCCCTGCCGCTAACAAGCTTGCAAGCCGTCGCGGAAACAGAGATCCGTTGATTTGACCCCTCGCGATCATTGAAAATCCCCCTGTAAGACCAAAACTTTAAATATCAGCTGCCGAACGATCTCGCCGGTACGCGCCTCGCCAAGGCAATGCGAACGACCGGATCGAACCCTTCATTCCTCACCGTAGAATTGGCTTTGCAAGGTCTTGAGTTTCGTCGGATGCAACGCCTCCTCGATACAGCCGAGGAACATCTCACTGCGTGCATTGACCCGCGCGTGGTCGGCTGGATGCGCCATATCCGATTGCAACGCGCGCACGGTTGTCCAGTCGTTTGCACGATCCTTGAGCAATTCGAACAACGTGCGGCGGTTGTCCGGCGGAGATAACCGGTCGTCTTTATACCGGTGCAACCGGAAGTGCGCGAAAGTGACCTTGGCCGAGATCTTCGCATCCCATAGCGCGTCGGGTAGCGTTAGCAAATCAAGCCCTTGCAGCTCGCCCAGCTGCTGAATTTGATCCTGCGCTTCCTGATACTGCTCACGGCCGACCAATTGATACATTCCTCGCGGGCGAAACAGCCAGCCGTCGTCCGTTCCGGGCTGGTTGCCAAAGTCGTTGTCATCGTAAGCGAGTACGAAGTTGGCTAGTTCCTTGGGATGATTAAGCAAAGAGTTCACGTCGACCGCGGGCTTGTTTGCGGCCACAAGTCTTGAGTTATTTTTGTCAATGCGATCGCGCCATTTCTGCGGGAGTTGAGAAATCGCGCTGTAAGAAAAGTTCTCGCTGCTGCGAGTAAAATCGGCGCTGTCGTAAGAGACGGATCCCAGAATATAGGCGAGGATACGGGGATCCGTTTCCTCGACGCGATCCCATTCCTGCAACAAGGCCTTGACCTGCTCGGCCTGATAGTAGGCCATATAGGTCTTGCGATATGGCGGAACGGGGAGAGGCGCGGGCGAATGATCTTTGCTCGATTCACTCAGCTGATGCTCGTAGGCGGCGACGTTTTGCTGATATTCCTCATAACCGCGCTGTTGCAACCAATTGCTCTCATAACAAGCAAGTAATGGCTGCGGTTTGATCTTTGCAGTTGGTTGATACTCCTTCGCTAGCTCGTCGGCGTAGGCAGCCCTTGCAAGTTTGGCATCCTTCAGCGTTTCAAATGCGGTCGCGACAGATCCATTCAGAAGATGGAACAACTTCACCTGCAGGCAATCTGCATTGCTCTGCCTTTCGCGGGACTGATCGAAGTCGTCCTTCGGCACGCAGTCCCAAAAGCGCCCGCTACTCAATGAGATGATATCCTCGGTCTTCTGGGACAACGTCCAGCCGAGTGGAAGGCTATAAAACAAACCTGTGATGTCCGTGCGGCCGAACGTTGGAAAGCGCTGAACACTGGGCGTCACTTCGGCGTCAGGCCGACGGTCGATGCTGGTTGCATGATTGAGGGCGACATAGGTTCGGGAGGTTCGCGTGCTCAAAAGCGCGCGTACCGGCTCCATGAGCTCACCGAACATGAATGAACCATGATCACCGAACTGTCCGCTGACGAGGGACAGCAGGTAAATCCTGAATTTCGGCGCATCGGACGTGCCCTTGATGGCATTAAGCTTCTCAATCAGGTCGAGGGCGGTCTCAATCCCAGAGTTCTCCACATATCCGCCGTCCACCAGGCGGGCGTGCGGATGAGAGGTTATGCAGTCATTTTTGACTGAGACCGTCGCGGCCGGCGTCACCCACGGAAAACGTGCGCTCGTGAAAGCGGCCGTGCTGAGTGGAATACGCAGCGAGTGGCTCTTGACCGTTTGGTCCGTCCCAGTGCCCGCACGTTCAAGCGCTGCAAGAACACACAGATCCGTGTCTTTGGGGTGCAGGGGATCGAAATCAAAGGGAGAGATGACTGCCCGTTTGCCGCTGCCGGCATCCGTCGTGTTGAACAACAGGGCCGGCATGTTGTTGCCGGGCGCCCAGTGGGACTGAAAGTCAGCCTTCAGCAGGTTGGATTGATTGCCGCTGCCCGTGTTGCTTCCGAGGATTCTGTCACCGGCGTTCTCCAAAGTGTATTCGAGAAAGCGCGCCCGATCGAAGGCCGGGATCGCGAACGGTGAAAACATCTGAGTGAAATCAGTAAACAAAAAGCCGGCAACCAGAGGGGACAGAAAGTCGGTTGCCAGGACGCCTGCAACGCGCTGCTCGATCGGCCCAGGAGCATCAATATCTTGGACCCGTCCAACCCCTGCTAGGAAATCCGCGATTTTGGGGCATGTCTTTGCCTCAACGGCATTCGGATCAAGAGACGCATTTTCGGCGTGGAGCGCAGCGGCGAAGATTGCCGAACCGACGCTGCCCCCGGACACACCGCTTATCGCAAACAAATGTTGGCGAAATGCCGGACAGAGATCCTGCATCCGCGCAAGAAACCGCGCCGCATTGTTGGCGGCATAGATCCCTCCGCCTTGAGCCGCCACAATGAAGACGGGATATTCGCCGAGCCTCTTGGCTTCCTCCACTCGCGGCTTTTGTAAAAGCCACTCGCGGAATGCGGCGGCCGCGGACATGCGCGCCTTTTCCGGCGGGCTGTTTGCTTCAGAGACAGTACGCAGTTCGTGGTCGTCACCTCCCAAGAAGGAAGCGAGCAGAAACAAGCCGCCAAAGACAACCGGAATAAACGGAAACGCAAATCGGATCGTCAAGAGAGAAAAATGGACTGTGAGACCAATGACGCAAACCGCAAAGAGAGCGATCACGCCGAACGATCCGACAAATTGTGCGAGCCTATCCGGCAGCAGGAGGAATGCTGCTGTCAACAGCACGATGCCGCCGATTGAGAGCGCGAGAAACCTGTAGCGGATGAAGTAAGCGTTGTTGGCGCGGCTCGCGAGCTCAGTCGAGCGATCTCTTGATCCTATTCGCCAAGTAAATGTCACGAAACAGACGAGCATGATCAGCATGGCGATTGCGAGGATGAACAGCATGTTCCGCTCGAACGCGAGCGCCTGGTCCTGAATGCGGAAGATACTGCCGACTTCCTCGACCTCGCCAATCTTTCGCGCCGGCCGCGAGGCGAATTGGCCTGCTGTGGCGGCGATGATCGGCAGTGCTCCAAGCAGGACGGGAGCAAGTCTTATGTAGAAAGCCAGGCGCCCCGAAGGCTTGGGGATTTGCGGCAGGGATGCAGTTGTGAGCTGAAACGCGCTTGCCCAAATCACTATAGCAATCAGGCCCAAGGCAGCGAACTCCTTGAACGTCACCCAACCAAGGTCGTCGGCGGCTATCCGGTAGAGCTCCTGAATCTGATCCGGCAGGTAGAGCAATACTGAGATAGCTATCGACAGGACGATTACCCATCGAAGGTTGCGCAATAACGTAAACAGCTGCTCGCGCACAGTCATCGCGTGATCTCCTCACATATTTATGGAGGTCGCTGGCAAGCCACCTGAAATAGGCTCGGGTACCAGGCATTCGCGCCAGCTCACATTGAAAAGTATTCCGCCGTGGTGTACGGGGCGAACTTAAACAGATAGAACGACGCGACACGCTCTTAGGTAGCCTGCCTAATATTGTGCACTTTCCTACAGGAGTGTTCTAGGTTTGTCGATATGTTCTGCGCGGCGGGTGCAGAGTTTCCTCCCAACGACTTTCCTACCTTTTGCATCGCGGGCAAATGCCTGCCGCCATACGACGCGCAAGCGCTCGGTACGAACTGCACCGTTTCCTTTTAGGAAGAATACTCGCTTGCCAGGCACAGGTGCAAAACGGGCCGGCGACGAGGCTGAATTTCGATAGCGACGTCTTGCGGTTTAAAAACAAGGTCTCCCGCTCTTTCTCATCGCAACTCCGCACTGAAACGCAAAAAAACGCCGCCGCTTCTGCTCTAGTCTGAGGAGCTACGACGTTTGGGTGGGCTCAGTCGGCTTGGCCGCAGACAATATTCCCGTGATTAGCCATCTCCAGTCAGGATTGTGCATCCACATCTTAAACGCCTATCACGCTCTTGCCATCGGTGAGCACCGCAACGACTTCGCTCCCACGCTTTGGGATGTTCGTCCCCCAAAAGATCCAAATGCGGTTGTCGAAAAGCCGCGCACGCTTTCCGGTGTTGAGCAGCGATGCGTCCTTTGGCTCTGGTCTCTATGCCTGGTTCACTTCTCATCTATCGCGCTATCGGCAGGGAGCCGCATGGGTGAAGACGGCAGTCACATCAAGGTCAATGAGACGATCGACGCCAACGTATGCAAGCGATGGCGGGCTGATCCAAACTATCGCCCGGCGAACCTCGTTGCGTGGGCGCGGCCCAAGAAAGTTGAGCCCCCTCTATGCGTGCGGCCCGACGCTCCTACCGCCGCGCGAGAAGCGGGAGCCATCACGGGGTTCGCTTCCGCGCCGGCCCCTGTGAATAGGTGGGATAAGCGTGTAATGCCGCGCCAACTCGCGCCTCACGTGTCACCGTCTGAGCCAAGCGACGAATCAGAACCGGTAGTTCGGGTCATTGCTCCCCGGATGGCCCCGGCGCTTGGATGCAGCTTGAGGAGTTTTCAGATCTTGGCGTTTCAGATTCTTTCTCTGTCCGGTGGTGGCTTCATGGGCCTCTACACCGCATGCGTACTTGCCGAACTCGAACAAGAGATCGGCCGACCGATCGCAAGCTGCTTTGATCTTATCGCCGGCACTTCCGTTGGTGGGATAATTGCCTTGGGTCTAGCAGCGGAGGTTCAGGCCGCGAGCATCAGGAACGCGATCGCGGTGGATGGCCCAAAAATCTTCTCCCGACGGCCGCCCCCGCAAGGCGCACTCGCGAAACGCATCGCGCTCACATCGAACGCCTTTCATGCCAAATATCGCGCGACCACCCTGAAGACCACCATAACGAGCATCGTCGGAGAGACGAAGAAGCTCGGCCACCTTCAACATCGTGTCATGGTGCCTGCTGTCAATCTCACGAAGGGATCGCCTCAGGTGTTCAAAACCGATCACCACCCTTCATTTCAACGCGATTGGAGGCTCAAGGTCGTCGACATCGCACTTGCAACGTCCGCTGCGCCAACCTTCTTTCCGGTCCACAAGATCGGGGGCGAATTGTTCGCGGATGGCGGCCTCTATGCCAACTCTCCCGATCACCTCGCTTTGCACGAGGCCGAATACTTTCTTGAGCAGCGCCTGGAAAACATCTCCATCCTCAGCATCGGAACGACGACATCGCAGTTCTCCTTTTCGAACTCTGGAGAGACCGATCTTGGTTGGATGGGATGGATGGACAATCAACGGCTGCCGAGAGTGATGATTTCGGCTCAGCAGCTGAACACCGAGGCAATGATGTCGCATCGCCTTCAGGCGCGCTACTTGCGGATCGATCATCACCAGTCTCCAGAGCAGGAACGAAAGCTAGCCCTCGACTGTGCGAGCAGGGGAGCAATTGACGACCTGCGCGCGCTTGCCGAGGCGTCCGTTCGTGAAAACCTCGGCAAAGGTCCCCTTCGAACGCTTCTGCAACACACAGCTGCGCCAGCACAATTCTATAATCGGAGGGATTTGTGATGGGCATCGCGGCAAACCTCTTTTTCAACACCGACGATGCTGAGAGCAGCCTCGATTGGCGGGTCCGCCCCTCCGACGAACAGTATGACACCCAAAAGGAGCGCTGGAATGATCTCGCCGAGCATCTGAAAGAGGATCTCGCTAAACGCTCCGACTGTCGAATGTCCTCTTGGCTGCAGGGCTCCTACAAATTCGGCACTCAGGTCCGACCTGCCAGCGCAGACGAAGAGTTCGATATCGATCTTGGTGTGTACTTCATATGGTCCGGTCAACCGGAAGACGGTGACTATGAGCCTACCGACCTAAAGAGCTTCGTTCAAGACAGCCTCGGTGATTACGTGGATGACGACACCAACGATGCGAGCGCGGTCGATGAACCTCGATCCAAATGCAGCCGCGTTCATTTCGACGGGAATTTTCATATCGATGTACCAGCCTATCACCTTGACGATGGGCGCGACGCTCGATCGCTCGCAACGTCTCAGAACAAGTGGGAAAACAGCGACCCGAAAGCGATTTACGCCTGGTGGAAATTGATTACCGGGCATGCCGATAGGGCGAGGTGTCGGCGATTGGCTCGTTACCTTAAAATGTGGGCCGCACTAAAACTGAATGCTGATGTACGCCCATCGTCGATCCTGATCACGGTGCTTGTTGCAGATGCATTTGACGGCCTGGACCGCGATCAGTTCAGCGGCGACGACGAATTTTTGCGGGAGGTCGTCTCCAGGATCGCTTCTCGGCTGCGCGACAACGCGGAAGTTCAAAATCCGGCCAACACGAAGGAAAATCTTAATCGTTTGAGCGACGAAAACTCGACTGCCCTGGTCGATAAGCTCGATGAACTATTGTCGATCGCTGATCGGGCTTTGGCCGCGCCAACGAAGACTTCAAGCGCTGAGATATGGTCTGAGGCGTTCGATCACTTCTTTCCGGTGCCGGAGGATGATGACACGGAAGAAGCTGTGTTGAAGAAAAGCAGCCGAGCGCTTGCCACAATCCAATTCAATCCTATCGTCTCAGTACAGGCTTCGACCGGTCGGCACGTTTTTTCGGGCGTCGATCGCATCGGGCCTATTCCCAAGGGGTGCGACATCACGTTCACGTTGGCAAATGCGCATCAATTGCCAGCTGGCGCGACCGTCAGCTGGATGGTTCGAAACTCCGGGAAGGAAGCCGAACTCGAAAACGACCTTGGTCATAGGGTCGGGACAGGGCTAACGGTATCGCGCGACTCAACCTATCGAGGCACTCACCACATGGATGTTGCAGTTCATTCGAATGGCCTGCTCATCGGGAGAAAGCGCATTCCTGTCGAAATCACCGGAATGGGTGTCCCCAAGCGCAATCCTACTCGGCCAGCATGGACTAGGTTTCGACGATGACGCGTAATCGCTCGAACTCACCCCCCACACCAGGATTGAGAGACTGCATTTATGCCTCACGTTCTCTGGCCGACAGGAAATTACTCATAAGATAAACCGGTGGCAGAAATTCGCGCTTGACCACTACGCTGGCCTCTCGGCAATCGCCATTGTTGTTTCGGGAGGTAGCCTCTACGTCGCCAAGCTCTCATAGCAAAGAGCTGCGAGAAATGCAGGAAAAACAACCGGTCTTCGACCTGCAGATCATCCCGCGCGGCGCTTCCGCCGCAGCCTTCGCGCTTTCGATACTAAACCGATCTGAGACAAACATCGTTCCGCTCAGTATGCGCGTTGAGCATTCCTTTGAGGCAGGCGAACTTTATCTCTCCGCCCGACAGCAGAGCCTCGATAAACTGTCGTCTACGCTCGACCTCCAGTCGATGGGCTCGATCGCTCCGAAAGGTACGGCCAAACTTGACGGCGTCTTGGCCGGCGCGACCGACGGCAAATCAGACAGTTTGACGCCCGGGCTCGAATTACACTTTGCCTTCACTCTCCGATACGGCGATCAAAAGGATACAATTCAGAAAATCGATGTGGTCAGGAACATCTTGCCACCGGTAACTGATCGTCCCCGCCCGACGCCGGAGATGTTTCTTGCTGTGGTCGAGGAGGCAAAGCGTCAAGGTCAACATAAAGAGCGATTGTATTTTTTTGGCCAGATTGCAGTGGTGGTGGCGGTTGCCGCTGTTTCTCTTGTGCTGTTCTTTGTGCTTCGACGTTTGCGCGACAAGCGGGATGATACCTAAATGAGGCGTGGGCCCGTCCCCCGGTAGCGACGAGGACGGAAGACCGGTTTTTGCTCGCGTTTAGGTCAGCCGTTCTGGTGGAAGAAGCGCCACATGAACTTATTCTGGCGCGTGCAATTCGGGCAGTCCACGCTGATAAAGTTATCCCAACGCAGGCGGCACGCTGGCCGGCGTCAAAGACTGCTCGAAGTCATCCTCGCTGCTTCTCAGTGCCACCCCAACCCAATGTGCAACGTTGGACTAGGCTCGGACTTGCGCCGGGAACGCTGTATCACCCATAGATCCCCCGAGAAACAAGTACCCGAACTTCGCAACTTAAAAACATACAAGCAAGCCGCACCCTTTCCAAGCAAGCCGTCCCCTTTCCGGGACCGTCCCCCACGCTGGTGCCGCCCAGCTGCTGTGTGTCTCATCGCGCCGCACAAATCTCTGCCGCCCAGATTCACTGTCACGCACCCTGTGGGGCGTCTGAATACAGGCCGCGCCGTGCTCCAGAAGCGAGACAGATTCGAACGAAATCAGGATGACCACAACCTCACGGTGAGCTAGGATTGCGCTTGCTTTTCGCTGCCGACCGCGGATTAGTAGGCTGGCGTAAGTCAGGGTATCGAATGATGTGGGCTGTCATTGGATACGTACTTGGCATCGTCGCGACCATCGCCGCCCTGTTCTTGTTTGTCGCACGACTGCGCGACATGACTGAAGGTCCACTAAGCCGGCGCGCCTCTTTCGCCTTGGCTGCGGCGTGAAAACGATCAACCCGAGGGGGGAGTACCGTGAATTCACAAGCTCTCCAAGTCCCTGAAGGCCAACTGCTCGAAATCGTGCAGACAGTCTACCAAGCCTTGCCCGCGTCAGCTCCCGAAGCTGTTCACAGGCAACGTCGGCTCTTGGCCACTGACTGGCTCCGCGACCTCATCAACACCATTCATCGATGGAATCTGGAATTCATTGGTGTTCTCAAAGGATATCCGGGGTTTCGGGACTCTAGATCTCCCGTCGAGTACGCCGCCTTCTTCGATCAGCTTCTCGCTTACCGTCAGCAGCTGAAAACACGTAGTGGGGGGATCAAGAAAAATCTATGCCATCGGCTGATCCAGTTGAACCAGCGACTTGACCAGGACTTTGCCTGGCTCGAGCAGAGCGATTTCAATGCGTTCCGTACGTTGAAGCATAGCTGCAATGAAGCCTATCAGGATGAGATCGGGATAATTCGGCTAGCCTTAGCTCTCATCTCCGAGCTGGTCGAGCCTGCCAATCCGCCTGGCCCGTTTACCCGTGATCTACGCGGGATTGTAGGTGCGCCGGATTTCTTGCAGAGACAAATTGAGCGTCGCGACCACGTCCGGCAAATCATAGAGAAATATGTAGGAAAGAGCGAGGAGATCATCGATCAAATAGCGCAGTACAGCAAGACGGTCGATGCCAAGCTCCTATCCATTGAAGATTACGAGAGACGCGAGAGCGGTTACTCACCCGTACTTGAAGATGACAAGAAAATGGTGCGCATTTCGAACCGTCCCGAAGTTGACAGGCAGATGGTGGATACGCGCCTGTACACCATTCTCGCATTCTGCTTCGGTGTTGTCTTTTTGGGCGCCCTACTTGCGATCACGGCATTTAATCCCAACCCCACTGTTGACCAGCTTCGTTTTTGGATTCCGATATTGGCGATCGCCACAGGCGCTGTGGCAACTGTAATAAGCGGCTTGGTTAATGTTCGTCTCTCGTTTGGAAAGCAATTCGCCGTCGGGGCAACGGGTGCGCTAGCCGTCTTTATCATCGTCTATTTCAAGAACCCTGCTATCTTTGGAATGTAAGAGTTCATTTCGCGGACAGTTTGGCGTTATCCCACAACGGGTAAGGCGTGTTCAACGAACTGCGCAAAGGGCGTTTTCAGTAAAGAGTGCGAGACGAACCTGCCCGCTGATTTGGGGTATGGGCAGCTGTCAGGCGCGCAATTGCAGATGAATAAAGAAATGAGCTGCGCGAATGCGGCTGTATGTTCGCATCTGCGAAGCCTCATCCCCCGCTACAAGTCAGCGAAGGTCTAGTCGGGCCAGACATCTCGGGCAGTGGTGCCCTGAGCTTGTGCGCGCCCTCCAAGGCGACGCAGGAGTGAGTGTCCTCACTGTTGCACTGCGAAGAACTGCCGACGGAGAACAGTCGATAGCGCTGGCACAATCTCCTGCGCTGCTTGCGCCCGGATAAACTGTTTGAAGGTTAAAGGACTACGGTATAGCTTCGATGAAAGCCTCGCGGGATCACATGCACTGGGCCCGCAGCATGGCACGTCTCGCCCAGAGATCGCCCATCATGTCATCTTCCAGCAAGATTACGCTTTGCATCGATGGAGCCATTCTTTATGCCACGGCGAAGACGCTCAACTTCGATATCGACTACAGGCGCCTACTCAGTGAATTTCGAAGTCGCGGGACCCTGCTGCGGGCGTTCTACTACACTGCCATTATCGTGTTCTGCGGCAGCGGTGTTCCCTCCACCATGCGCAGGCCTTCGAGCTTCTCGTCAGCCTTGCGGAGGGTGGGCTTGAAGGTGCGGATGCCGAAACGGACCAGGGTGGCCTTCCTCTGGTTTACGAGCCGCGTTCGCTCAGTGACCAGGTTCTCTCGCTCGCGGTTCGGTCGGCGTGCGTCCTCCTCATCGAGCGTCGGGATCGCCGCTATGCTGCAATGGCGCTTCTCGCCCCGCAGCCAGCCGAGAAAGGCGCGCTTCAACAGTTCCGTGTCGAGGCGATCCGTCTTCGCGCGCCGATGTTCGCGCGACACCGTGACGCTTGTTGGATGGATCACGTAGGTCTCGATGCCGCGGGCTCGCAGCCAGCGAGCCAGCCAGAAGCGTCGCGGCCAGCTTCATAGGCGACGACGATGCGCTTAATCTCGCGCCCGGCGCGAGCAGCTTTGCTCTGCCGCCGATGCAACAGCTTCAGTAGCATTTACTCGTCGGGATCGATCTTCTTGAGGGGCTGGCGTCCATCCCGGAATAACGGCTGCAACGAGCCATTTCGATTGGCTCATCTCAATCACGGCGATGACCGTGCTATCGTGTTCGAGGGCGGTAAGGGACCTGCTTGGGTTGAAAGCTTCCAATATGGGGCGCTCCGTCGCTCATTTGTTGAAGAGCATCGAAGGTCCCATACCCTCGCCGCCCACCCCATAGCATCTTCACAAAATCGGTCCTGCCATCGCTCGAATTGGACGCAAGTACGTCTCCAATCGTTTAGCAGCGGACGCCGGATTGGAAGGGCTTCCGGCTGAAAATGACCAGCCTAACTAGCTGAGGAGGTCAACATGACCGTTACCCCAAGTACCATCCCCGCCGTCTCGAAGCACGTTCCTTGGAACAAGGGGAAGCCCCGCTTATTCTGACGCTCTATTGGCCCGATAGGCAAGGGGTGTGTTCCCGCTCGAACACAACAATCCGTATTCTTACGGTGTCGCCCAAAGAGCGGATGTCACGGATGCCGAGTGAGCGGCAGCAAAGCCATTTTAGAACGAGCTTCTGAGCTCATCCTGCAGATAGAAATGGTCAGCACGGCTTTCCAAATCGCGAGCGTTCACGAGCGATTTGCGAAATGCAGTTCCTGGTTGCATCTCTCTAGCAGCGTACTAGCATTGCCGCTTTCAATACGAAGGTTTTGACATGAGTAAGGTTGCTGCCTTTTCTGCGGCTGTCTTCTGTACAATGTTCAGCGCCCAGTCTTTTGCTGCCTGCAACATGGGAGAGGACGCGAAGAATATAACGCAACTGAATTTTGGGAAGCTGAAGCTCGCCGGGATAAGTCCGGGAGATCTGCGCGTAACCGGACAACATGCGCTTCCTGACAAGGACAGCTGGCCGTTTGTTCTGCGCGTGAAGAACAATCAAATCGACCTCTCAGTCTCAGGTGTGAACACGTCGTCAAGCGCCCCGCTGAAGTTCGAGGCCACGATGCAAATGACGAGGCCGATAACTGGCTTTATCTTGGAACGTATGACCCCGAGTGGATGCAATAGAGAGATACGCATCCAGGATGGAGATCTGAACGGCAACACCATTCGGTTTAAGAATGGCACCGTTAATAACAGTTTCGGCGGAACGATACCTCTTGCCGGACTCGAGTGGAAGGTCCAAAGACAAGAGGACGTCAGCGACTTGCGAGGCAGGGCTAGCGGAAAGATCCGATTAGCAGGCCCGAAGATCAAGATTGTTGGGGCTCAGGTTCGACTTCCGGGTCAGGGCAAATTGCCTGTCACTACCAACCTGACCAGTGCCCAAAACGGCAATATCTCGCTTGATCTCGCTCTAGGAACCTTAGGTGCGACCATTCGGTCCGCCACACTGTTGACGGACTCTCTTTCTTTCGCGGCGAGCAGCTTCCCTGACAATTGGAATAACGTTTTTTTGGCAGGCGAAGGTGGTGCTGCGGTTCAAGTTGAAGACTTGAAGCTTGTTACCGCGTCCGGAGATACAACCCAAATCAGTTTTCGGATTGCGGGGCTTCGTCCTGTGGAATTGAAAGACCAGAGCAAAGATCCAACGGCACAGAAGATCATAGGCTGCTACGTCAATGAAACCACGCCCACAAAAATCCCCACGATCCAGCAGATTTACGATTGTTCTGGAGTGTGGGTGACCCCACGTGTACTGTTGTCATGTGCACTTGAAGCGCATTGCTCGTGGCTGCCAGACACTCGTGAGGGCAGAAACACCTTAGATGCAATGCTGCAAACGGAATCTTTAACGAGAGAATCCCCCCTTAGTCTACCAACAGACCCGCTGCACCTGCCACCTCTCCCGAGCAAGGACAAAATAGACCAGTGCCGAGCTCAGGCTGGGTCGAAGGAAGCATTTGAGAGCTGTGTAAACACATCAGTTGGGCAGCGCTTTGAGAAAGTTCGGGCTTGCTTCACGCGCGCAACAGAAGGCGAGCGACTGGCCTGTTTCGCTGAGTTCAGCCAGGATAATTCTTTCAAAGTCATGGTCGGTTGCATGGCCGGTGGAAAGCCAACGCCAGAAAAGCTTGCCACTTGCATCACACCTAAGCAGGAAATGTCAAAGATAGACGGGCTTCGCCAATGCATACTCTCGGCCGGTACCGAAGACATAGCGCGGTCATGTCTGACAAAAGATCTTGGTAACGTCGATCGCGAGGTGGCCGAATGCGTTTCTTCGCATAAGGGCTTAGAAGTCGCGACTTGTTTTGAAAAGCTTGCCCCCGGCATATCCAAAGCAAGCGACGTCGTGCAGTGTGTAACTAAAGGAAGCTCTCCAGCGCCATTGACGCAATGCGTTGCGCCCATTGTTGGAGGGGACGCTGGCAAGATAGCTACATGTGTCGCAAACGCGGATAAGAAGGCTGCGATTATCTGCTTGTTGGGCGACAAACCGGAGGTTCGTCAAGCGTTGCAGGTCTATAATTGCGCCTCGGGCGGCCGCGATGCCAAATCAATTATATCAAACTGTAGCGACGGGCTCATTAAGGATCAAAAGACGAGGGAGACACTGGCTTGTGTGTCGCAGTCGTCAGGCGACAGAGCGCAACTGGTTAGTTGCGCCGCCGGTGCGGCGCTGCCACCAGATGCTGCTCACCTAGTTGGTTGCGCAACCTCTAGCCAAGGGCCGACGTCGTTTGCGCTTTGCGCTGCAGGCCCTGCAATGAACGAGGAGTGGCGAATTGCTGCTGAATGCGCAGTGCAATCTGGAGGCAACCCGGTTGGATTCGCGGGATGCACCGCGGGACGCCTTACCGCTCGCGAATTAACGAAGTGCTTCACTGGTGAGTTTGGCAAAGACTGCTTTGGACCGGAAAACACCCTGGTAAAGGGCGTCACCAATGCGTTTAACGATCTGACACGCGGCCCGGGCGAAAACAACGAAATCGTCAAGGGCATCAAAGCAATTGGAGAGGTGACAGGCGGCCCAAACTCGGTCGTAAGAAACCCGAAGCAGTTGTTGGGTGGTCCGAACTCGGTTTTCAATAATCCAAGCCAAATCTGGGGTGGACCGAATTCCGTGTTCAACAATCCCGGACAAATTTGGGGAGGACCAGGCTCTGTGTTCAATGATCCAGGGCAGGTTCTAGATCCGTCCCGGTGGCGATTTTAGGGTTCGTACGAGTTCCTAGCTCCGAGCGACAACCAGAGTGATCTGCCTGGTTGATCCCGAAGGAGCCATGCCGCACTTCCGAACCCCAATCCACTTCGACCCGGTCTCGGTCCTGAACCGCGACTGCGAAACTTACAGCGCCAGTGCCGTGCGGTATCGGCGCGCCATGATCGTGTTATCAAGCTACGCTGGGTCGCGAACACAGCGATGGCGGCGAGTAGCTTCTGACTCGATTTACAGCTGGTGCCAACTGAACAGATCAAAGGACAATGGAGGAGTAGCATGGCCGACGAAACCGCGCTCTATCGCATGTTCAGCCAACTTTCTGAACTTGAGAAGCAGGAACTCATGCGTGCCGCAGGTGTATCCGACACGCGGCCATTGATCCTTAAGGATGGGTATGGAAGCGTACCGGAAGGGCAAGAATGGGTGAAAAACAATCGTAGCAATCTCGCTCCCTTGATCCTCAGGTGGATGGACCCGTCCGATGATGACGTCGCTGCTCTGGTGAATCAAGGAGACTTGAAATCCGGCCATACCATATCCGAAGGAGTTGCAACAACGTTGAACGTACGGTTTTCTTCGCCGTTGCCCAATAATGAAAATGGGATACCTCTTGGCGAACTTGCTGCCGATGCAGTTGCTTTGAGCCAATTGATGATTGTGCTCATGGCTGCTAATCGGCCGTTTGGGGTGTCAACAGCCATGCCTCACGTCCGGGTCAGTGCTGGATCCGTTTCGTTTGCACTTGCTGGACCGGGTCTGCTGGGTTTTGGGTTGATGGTTTTGGCCACCTGCGGTGCAGGCATCATTTCCGCACCGCTTCTTCTTCCCCTCTATGCAGGTGGCGGCATACTTGCGGCAGCGGGGGCGATCGAGACCGCTCTGAACTGGCGTCGCACGGTGGCCGAGACCAAGAAAGTTGGCCGGGAAACCGAAAAGATAGAAAAGGAGCGCAGTCTTCTCGACCTAGAAAGCTTAAAGAGGGAGCTTGAGATTCAAAAGCTAAGACTGGAAGTCAGGGCAGCGGAACCACCGGCGTCTTCCCTTGTGCCCCTAGATCAGGTGAACCGCGCCGCGCAGGAGACAAATGTTCCGTTGGGCTATGCGCTTCATATACTGAACCGAACCCTGCCCACGTTTTGCGTCTTGCAGGGCAGGATGCCTGGGCGAACAATGACCATTGAAGGACATCTCGGAGCGCCACCACGTGCCTAATGGCCAGATGCTGCAGCGTCGCTGGGGACTTACCCAGCAGGAGCTCGCATTCCTCATCGGCGTGAAGAGCAGGACCGCGGTCGGGCTGGTCAAGTTGAACGGGTGGGCCTTGAGGCAGGACCGACGTCAGAATGGCTGACCGCAAATCTAATCGAACTGGGGCTGCCGGCCGTACGTTTCTCCTTCGGATAGAGTTGGTCCATGATCGTCAGTCAAAACGTGCCGCGCAGGATGGATTTGACCTTGCCCCCTGGACTTAAACGCAGCTGTGCCGAGTCGGCACTTTTTCGTGTCTCGAACGAGACCGCTTTCAACGGGCCCGTGGGATCGCGCAGGTGGTGAGAACGGGATGGTTCAAGCCTGTTCACGTCAAGAGCATCGGCAGCCAAAGGGCGCGGACGCTGGCCGCGGCTCGCAAGCATATCGTCCGCTCCATCGCTGCCACAGAGCAAGTCATCCGCGGACTTCTGCGTCCGCTCGGTCTCAAAGTCGGAATCGTCTCGCGGACTCTGTTCGCGACGCGAGTTCGTGAGTTGGTCGGCGATGACGCCTTGCTGGAGGCGATCATGAATCCACTGCTTGCCGGACGCGAAGCGCTGATGCGGGAGTACGCCCGACTGCATCGTCTGGTTCTGAAGGCCGTGCGCAGTGACCCGGCTTGTCGGCTCTTGATGACGATGCCAGGGATCGGCCCGGTCTCTGCGTTGACCTTCCGCTCCACTGTGGCCGATCCCAGGCGATTCCTGCATTCCCAATCTGTCGGCGCCTATCTCGGGTTGACGCCCCGGCGATACCAATCTGGCGAGGTTGATCGGGTGGGACGGATCACAAAAGTCGGAGATGGAGAGACGCGCACAGCCCTGTTCGAAGCTGCCAACGTCGTTCTCAGGCCATCAACCCGATGGTCTCCGATGAAGGCCTGGGCGGTGCGTGTTGCCCACCGGCAAGGAAGCAAGCGTGCGAAGGTGGCGCTGGCCAGAAAGATGGCTGTCGTCCTTCACCGAATGTGGGTTGATGGAACCGAATTCCGATGGACGGCGGTGGCGTAAGGACGCCATCGTCATCCCAAGAGACGCCCGTCGCGGGGCGTGGGGGTGGTCGAGTTCGTATGATCTGTCGTGGCGTCCGCCCTCCAGGTCGGGTGACTACGCCGAAGAGCTTGAACCGACCATTCAACCGAATCCCATCGTGTGGCGGCTTTGCCGACTACGAACAGAAGCAAGGTACCCGCGGCACGCGCTCTTAAGGGATTGACAGAAGCAGGCCGAATACAGAAGCAGATCATCGCGATTTTGAAGGAGCACGAAGCTGGCGTGTCGGTTGCCGATCTGTGCCGGAAGCACGGCGTCAGCGATGCCAGCATCTACAAATGGAAAGCCAAGTTTGGCGGGATGGAGGTCTCGGAGGCCAAGCGGCTGAGGACGCTGGAGGATGAGAACACGCGGCTGAAGCGGCTTTTGGCCGACGCCATGCTGGACAATGCTGCGTTAAAGGACCTCCTGGGAAAGAAGTGGTGACGCCCGCGGGGAAGCGGAAAGCTGTCGCCCATCTCATGGAGGCCCACGAGATGAGCGAACGGCGGGCGTGTAAAGCCATCGGCTGTTGCCGCATGACCATCAGATATCGGACGACCCGGGCGGATGACGCGGCCCTACGCCAACGCATGAGAGCGATTGCCGAGGTGCGCCGTCGCTTCGGCTATCGGCGCCTGCATGTTCTGCTCAGGCGGGAGGGCTATCTGGTCAACCACAAGAAACTGTTCCGGCTCTACCGGGAACAGAGGCTCGCGGTCCGTCGCCGTGGTGGCCGCAAGCGGGCGCTCGGGACCAGGGCGCCGATGGTGGTGCCGATAGCGCCGAATGACCGAATGACCGCTGGTCGCTCGACTTCGTCTCGGACCACCGATGGCCGCCGCTTCCGCATCCTGACCGTGGTCGACGAGTGCACGCGCGAATGCCTGGCGTTGGTGGCCGACACCTCGCTGTCGGGCTCCCGGGTGGCGCGGGAGCTGGACCGGCTGATCATCGAGCGCGGCAAGCCCAAAATGGTGGTCAGCGACAACGGCACCGAATTGACCAGCAACGCCATCCTGACATGGGCCGATCAGAGCCGCGTCGCCTGACATTACATCGCGCCCCGGCAAGCCGACGCAGAATGCCTTCATCGAAAGCTTCAATGGCCGTCTCCGAGACGAATTGTTGAACGAGACGCTGTTCACGTCGCTGGCCCAGGACCGCGTCGAACTCGGACATTGGCGGGCCGACTACAACGATACGCGACCTCACTCGCAACTCGGATGGAAAACTCCATCGGAGTTTGCCTTCACCTGCAACCCGCGACGGGATCTGGCGCTGCGCTATGCCGATGGCTCCGCACCAGCTCCCGTCGCTACCACCGCCCATTCGGGTAAATCCAACAGCCGGGGCGAACTCAGGACTGGATAAAACTTGATGTGGTGGAACGGCCCGCTCCAACAGCATCAAAGTGCTAGAACGTGGTCGTTGTTCGAACGCCACAAAGGAGGGACCGTTCCGTGAAACAGGTTAGCACCATCGGGTTAGATTTGGCCAAGCACGTTTTCCAGGTTCACGGCGCGGATGCGGAGGGCTCGCCCGTGTTCAACAGGAAATTGCGGCGCAGCGAGGTTCTGCGCTTCTTCGAGAAACTGCCACCATGCCTGGTGGGGATGGAAGCCTGCGGTAGCGCCCACTATTGGGCGCGCGAGATCGCAGCTCTCGGTCATGAGGTGCGGCTTATTCCGCCGGCTTATGTCAAACCCTTCGTAAAGCGAGGCAAAACGGATGCGGCGGACGCAGAGGCCATTAGCGAAGCGGTGACCCGCAAGACCATGCGCTTCGTCCCGATCAAGACGGCCGAGCAACAGGCTGCCGCGATGGTGCTGAAGACCCGCGCCCTTCTAGTGCGGCAGCGAACGCAGGCGGTCAACGCGTTGCGCGCGCATCTGGCTGAATTGGGCATCATCGCCACCGCTGGCCTTGCAAAGGTTGAGGCGCTGATCGCAATCGTACGGGATGAGACAGATGCTCGCCTGCCCGCAGCAGCGCGCTTCGCGCTGAGGGCTATTGTCGACGAGATTGAAGGTTCAGCCGACCAAATCGAGAGGCTCGAGCGCGCGATTGTTGTGGAGACCAAGCACGACGAGGACATGCGTCGGTTGACCACGATACCTGGCGTCGGCGCCATCACGGCGGCGACGATCAAGGCGCTCGTGCCGGATCCCGGCGGGTTCAAGTCGGCTCGCCACTTTGCCGCCTGGCTCGGATTGACGCCGCGGCCTCATTCAAGCGGAGGCAAAGAGCGACTGGGAGGAATATCGAAGATGGGAAATCCGGAACTCCGCTCTCTGCTCGTTGTCGGGGCGACGGCCGTCTTGCGGGTTGTCCGAAACGACGCTCGGGCGCGGCCTCGTGGCTGAAGGCGCTTCTCGCCAGACGGCCCTTCAAGGTTGCCGCGGTCGCGCAGGCCAACAAGACGGCGCGGATCATCTGGGCGCTTCTGAACAAGGGCGGGACGTACCGACGTCCCGACCCGCTGACTGCCGCGGCCGCCGTCTGATGGACGCAGTGACCGCCAAAGCGATCTGACCGGCGCAGGCCGGCAGAGGGCAAGGTGCAACAACAGCCGATGAACCCATGGGACGACATCCCGAAACGAGTGAAGCTACTGCCCCCAATGCGCTCAAACGCGTAAACTTGATTTAGCCCCTCGTTCCGCGGATCTCATCGAGGCCAGCGGCCATGTGCCGCGCGCAAAGGCCGGACATATGACCGCACCGTTCCAATGTGTGAAATCGACTGAAAAAGCTCTTGCCACGCGGGCCGTTCCACATATGGGGGCAAGGTCAGATTGGGTCAAAACATGCTGCTCGACCTGAAGAAGTCGATCGATGACGGGAACGCTAAAGCCCCACACGAGCCCTCTTCTGGAGATAGGGATTCCGTGCAAGCCCCGCTGAAGCAACAAACTCTATGCTAGGCGATCAACGGACGAGACACACGTGAACAGACTGCAGCTAAGAGATCATAAACGAGAATCGGACCTTGTCTGCGCTATTTCCAGCTGCTTCCTTGGAAGCGTCGTCAGGGCAAAGGGTTCAGTCGGTGTCCAGGACCCTATAGAGTTCCTCCTGGATTTTCGTTCTCTGGTCGATCCAAAGAACCCTTTTAAACTCTAAATCGATCTCAAGTTCGATATTCCGTTTTGGTCTGCTGTTGTCCGCCAGAAAGATTCGGTTTCCTAGGATTCTGCTGAGCTTGAACTGGTAAACGGTTCGTGCCGCCCCCTGAAAAGAGACTTCGTCCCAATTGTCTTTATCCACCTTTATGAAGCGGCCAGCGATAGCATCCTTGTGGGCATATGTAATGACTGAAGGCTCTCCGCTTTCGCCAAACAGTCGCTTGAACAGCCTCGAGGTGATGTAATCGATTTGACCGCGGCGCTCGGCGAGCTCCTTGCGCGCGGCTCCAATTTTTGGTTCACGAACACGTTAGCTGTCGTCGCGAGAACGGCGAACGCATTACTAACTAAACTCATGATCAATGATGGATCAGGCCATGCGCCCGGCTGCAATCTCATGGCAGCTATCAATGCGGTTACACAACCAGCTAACAACAAGCCGACGCTTAGACCGACGAACACTAGCGAAAACCAGGACCACCTTCTTACCTCAGCGAGAGGGTCGTCGAGCGACTTAAGTAGAGCGTTCTTGAAGTCGTTGAAAATCTGACGGTGCCAATCGCTTGGGGTCCCACCAGGGCCTCCGCTGATGGCGGCCGTGTGATTGATATCGCTTGACGGCGATGCATCTGTCATGATCAACCTCCCGTCTTTCCGTGTCTAGGACCAGGGAGAAACAGTACAGTTTGACGGCAGAACTGGCGCCACTCCCATTAAGCATTTGATCCCGTTTTCCGCCCGGCCCTCCCGATGAAAGTGAGGCGGGGAGGGACTAATCCTGCTCTCCTCCTTACAGCTTGTAGTTCAGCCCTCGTTCCCGACTGTTGAGATACTGCCGCGAGAACCGGAGCGGCTTCCCACCCCAAAAATTTCGTTAGCGGGCGACCACAATGGCGATCTGCTGCCCCTCCAGCGTACCTTGCCATGGATCCCCCCTTATCACCTCGATGCGGGCCTGCCCGGGGTAAACCGCACGAAACAATATGTTGGTCGGCGGTCCGACCGGGCTCAGTACGCGGCCATCATCCGAGAGTACGCCGATTGAGAAGACCCCCAGCAGCTCGACGGAAGTATCTCCCTCCAGAAGGTGACCGCCGCTTGCTCCAAACATCAATATGTCTCCCTCCCGCACGTGCAGCACGGGCGGGAGGTCCTGACATGCCTGGATCTCGACGAGTTGGGCCAAAGCGTTACGGTACCAATTCCTCGTCCACCTCCACATCTTCCGATGGTGACCACTCGTCGGCGAGGCCCATTTGAGCTTGGATCGACGGTGCGCCCTCAGACGAAACCTTCGGATAGATCTGTCCCGCGAAGGCATAGTCGGTGGCGTTGATGTCCGAGCCTCCCCTGATTGGCTGACCGTCTTTAGTAATTGATCCCGGAAGTTGATAGCACATGATCGAATCTTGATCCGGTGGGGTAGCCATGATCGAGTCCTGGCTGAGCGGTGTCAGCACCTGTTGGTCCACCATCTCACGAGACCACCCCTGTGTGCGCAGGAAGAAATCATAGGCCTTTTGTGGGTCGATGAGGTCAACCAGCTCCTCACGCATGTGTTCATGCGGGAAACCGAGCGTGTGCCCAGCTTCATGACGTACGACCCGATGGAATTCGCCATCCGCCGTGTTCATCGTGAAACCCTGGAGGTTCAGCGTCGGCCGATTACTGGGAATGTGCAGGATGTCGGTCCCGAGATAGGACCAGTATCCTGCTTGATTCCGTGAGATGCGCACCACGAATGAGATCCCCGCGCTTCGGTTCCAGGCATTCATGTGCTGAATGATCCGGCGGCGAAGATCACTTGGTCCGCCATCCAGGAAGCTGACGGTGAGCCGGCGCTGTTGCGGGCCCCAATACTTCCCAACAAGAACTGCAATCGCGGCCGGCGAGAGTACTAGGGCTCGGACTCAATTGATCCAATAGGCAACGATGGCGGCGAGATGGACGGCAGCCAAGAAGTTCCTGGCTAGTTTGTCGTAGCGAGTTGCGACACGCCTGAAATCCTTGAGGCGGCAGAAACAGCGCTCGATAACGTTGCGCCCCTTGTAGGCGCGTTTGCTGAAGCTGTGGAGAGTGACCCTGTTGGATTTGTTTGGAATGACGGGCTTGGCACCACGATCGACGATTTCGGCTCGAAAGCCGTCGCCGTCGTACCCTTTGTCGCCAATGAGGGCAGACATGGGTGGCGCGAGTTCCAAAAGGGCTGGCGCTGCGGCAATATCAGCGTCCTGGCCTGGAGTGAGATGAAATGCGCAAGGTCGGCAGTCAGGGTCGCTCAGCGCGTGGATTTTCGTGGTCCGCCCGCCGCGCGAGCGGCCGATCGCTTGTTCATGCTCCCCCCTTTTCCGCCGCTCGCCGAGCGATGCGCTTTGATCGTGGTGGAGTCGATGGACAAAGTCACGCCGTCTTTGCCGCAGCGGGCGAGCGCTTCAAAGATCGCCCGCCAATGTCCGCGCTTGGCCCAGCGATTGAAACGATTGTAGATCGTCGTGTACGGACCATAGTCCGGCGGGCAATCGCGCCAGCGTGCGCCGCACTGAAGCATGTGAATGATACCGCTGATGACGCGTCGATCGTCATCGCGCACCGGTCCGGTCTGGTTCGTTGGCAGATGCGGCTCTATCAGAGCCCATTGCTTGTCGTTGAGCCAGAACAGTCCTTTGCGCATCGAAGTCCCCCGCGTGGAATCAACCCGCTGCGAGGGAATCACAGTTCGCTAATTAGGTACAGACCCTAGACCGCGTGCCACAGAGCCGATGGCACCGAAGTTAACTCGGTTCATGGGATTGATGGATGTTGCAGTCTTCGCCGCCTTTTCTGCTAGACGGCCGGGCAGCTGCTTAATTGAACAATGCGCGTTTTTTCCACCCGCGTGGTTATGAGGGCGCCGCGCCGCTTCGCCGCCATTCGGCTTGTCGTCCTCCTCCACATACCGTCCGGTATCCGCAGCTGCCTGAGCCACCTCTGCGATTCTCATTAATGCTTGGCGGAGTTTCTGTTCGCTATCGCTCATGTCATTCTCCTCCTGTTGCTAGTTGCCGGGCACCGACTGTCCACCAAAGAGATGGCATATACTGGATCGCGACAGTTGGTGGCGGCTGCCGCGCTTCGTCCATCTCTTCGAACCGCATTTACCGTCAAGCTGGTCTGCTTGCGGTCGTATTCGGCGTTGATCCGTCACGGACTTGCGGATTGCGTAGCGAACTCGGCCGTCCGGGCCGAGGATGACGGTTGAGCCGCCGAACAATTCGCTGAACGTTCCGGATATCTGCTTGCACCAGCGCCGTTGGGTGATCTCGGCGACCGTATCGAAGGTGACCTGCCGGTCCGGGCCGATGCGGCGAAGGGAGCGAATAGAACCAACCACTGCAGGATCGACGTGATCGCCGTTCAGTTGCGCGTCGCCCGGTAAAGCGCAGCCAAACGCGCGTGCGTACCCTGGCCGCATTACGTAACATCCGAGTGCTTCGGCCTGCCGGCGCAGTTCGGTCTCGTCCGCTGCTCGTCCCGGGTCGCCCGAGAAACGTAACCTCTTGAAGTGCAGGTCTTGGATCGGCTCCATTTCCTTGTCGGGTGGTTGCCATAGCAGAGTATCCTCCGCGAGATCCGGCACGTCATCGGGGTAGATGCGACGACGGGCGAAGCAATCGATGATGGCCTCGCGATAGCCGAACGGGTCGTCCTGAATGAGATCGAAGTCCGCCGTTATAACTGCTCGCAAATACTCGCCAAAACACAGGTCGAACGGCGGGCAGTAGTCGATCGCACGTATGCAAATCGAAAGAAACTGAGATGCCAACGTGCTTGCCTGGTCGGCGAGGATCTCGCAAAGCTCCGAGCCTGGAGCCTCACCAGGAGCCAGACGTGCGAGGCGAATGACTCTCTTTGTCTTCCGCCGGAGTATCGTTGCGAATGCTTCGAAGATCGCCGTTACTAAAAGAGAACCGCGCTCGTGGGGCTCGTCGCCGATTTGGTCGTATCGTCCGACGCTGCGCTCTTTGTCTTGTCCAAGCCCCGCAGGATCGATGGCTGATCGCAATGGTCGGCATGAACCGGTGGTATGTCCAAATTGGGTAGCGAGTGACAGAAGCACCTCATCTGGCGCGACCCCTGACCGCTCAATCGCGGCACGAACAACATCCGAATACGAGAAATGCATGAGTATTGCCACGAGGTCGGCAAAACCCTCGTGAAAGGCCGAGACATCCGGGTGGGTCGGCAGTCGAAAGCGGGGCCGAAGACCGTCCAGCAACGCATGGGTCATCTCGTGCACAATGATGTCGTGTGAGAGACTCGTGAAAACCCGACCGCCGGGACGATTTCGTCCCTGGACACTACCATCGGCAGTGTAGTAGCCGAACTTGAGTTCTCCCGCTGATGAATCGTAATAGGCATTGCGGCCGCAGAAGGCCTGTGGCCGAATTCTGAGCTTTGCATAAGCTTGACCTGGCTTAGAGTGAAAGCCCCAGCACGGATCGCGTCCGAGCGCGCGCCTGAAGGCATCGTACGTGGCCGCGCAGACCGCGTAGACCATCTGCTGCCGGAACATAGGGTCGGACGGCGAGGGGGGCCGCCCGTTTTCTATCAGAATGCGAGAATCATCCAGCTCAACCGCCTTGTAGAGCTGCCCCGTCGTCTCATCCCAATCGACCACCTCTAGGATGCTGCCGACCGGTCCCGGACGCAATCGCTCGAATGGGACATTCAGCACCGCCACAGCGCCATCCTGCCGACTCGCCGCTGGATCGAGCGTGTAGATTCTGAGCGGCCGATAGATCGGGTCCTGATGCGTTCGCTGATACGGTTGCAGAGAGGCCGTAGCTAGAAAGACCGGATCCACCACAAAATAGCTTGCCGATGCAGTCAGCTCGCGCTGTATCTTGCCGCGCTTCGGGCGAGATACACTCGATGCCCTTTCAGGCTCCACGTAAGAAAGGGGCGGGTGCGCCTGAATATCCATAAAACGACTCCCCAGCACAATTGAGCCAGCAGAGCGCGAACGTTTTGGCGTAGATTCACCCGGGTCACTGAAACAGGTTCTGTAGAATAGCGACCCCAGCTTATCGACATCGCACGTCAAAAGGGGCACGCAGATATTGCAACGTGATCGGCCGCGGGCGTGTGAACTAGTTCACTCTACAAGCTTGAATAAGCACCCGACGATTTAGTAGCCTCACCTAGTTCAACTCTTGCAAACAAAGCGGTCCGCCAATGTATCCGCGAAGAATATTGCTAAAGTCAAAGTAGCTTGCACAGCAAAGGCTCGGCGCGGACAACGGCTGTCGCGTTGCCTGCTGGGGGTGAAGGTCACTGATGCTGCCCTACGACAGATTTCGTAGTTTAGTCCAGTTCTCAACCGCCGGGTAGTTTTTGTCTCTGGGACAACTTGTCGCGCAACGGTTGTCGCAACTTATGAAACCCTCGCAACTTCGAGCCCAGAAAGTTCGATGCTGGTGGCATGCCTAGGCGCGAGCATCGGAAATGGATTGGTGAGTTGCGCGGAGCCCAAGAAGACCTCTACCGGACCATTGACGCGGGTAAGTTAGATGTCGATGCACTCCCGGTTAAGTACATGAAGTTCTTGGAAAGCGAGCAATAACCGGATTCAAGTTGATCGGCTTGCAGCTCAATATAGCTGTCAGGCCCTCGCCGCCATCAATGCGCTGTCGCTTTCGCTAACAATCGAAGCCGACGATGAGCAGTTTCAGTTTAAGAATACAACTCCGTCGCACGAGTTAGGAGCATCGGCAGTCATGAAATTGGGGTAAGTGACAGCGGGAAGTTCGTCGCATCGGAGAAAGAAATTGACAAGATAGTCGCAAAGATGAGCGTCGCTGGGGTAGGGATGGATGCAAAACTATACGGCGCGTGCTCATAAATCCGCGATGTCCACTTATTCCCCAAAGCAAACATTGCCGAGCCACAAGAAGGGCCAGCAGTGATCCTAGGTCCGAGGCGCGCTACTATGGTATTGCCTAGATGGCGGAGCGCCGGGCGATGGAAAAGCTATTAGAGACGCTGTTCGAGCATATTGGCTACGCCGCGCCATTCATGTACGCGGCGGCGGCATTTTATTTCTTCCGCTGGTTAGACGAAAACGCATCAGATGAGGCTAAGACCGCGCTCGCGCGAACCATGAGGTTTAAGGACTACAAGAACGAGCAGATCGCGTCAGTGTTGGTCGAAGTATTTGATCGGATATACTCGTATCCGCTGTGGCGCTGGGGGGCATTGAGTCGGTCGTTGCTATTTACGACAGCGGTGTCGACGATTTACGTGTTCGAGTCAGATCGCAACGAATGGGAACAAATCTCATTGCCATGGGCGGTCATAGGTTTCTTTTTCAATGCGCTTACAGATTACCTGTCTCTTTTTGTGATCAGGCCAATGCTAATTCGAAGCGGCGCTAAACCCGTAATTGGACTTATGCTCGGTGCTCTGAGCGGAGGCGCAATCGTCGTTGTAGCCAATCTATTGCGCGCAGAGGCGATCCTGATCGTATATTTCGCGATTTTCAGCTCGTCGCTATACTCTTTCCTTCAGGCCATCTGGATGGACCTTTGGGCTAGTTCAAGCATCTCTCTCTCTCGCTTCGGAATAACTTGGTATTTCGTATGGCCTGCGGTTGCAGTTTTCGTCTGGTTGCCGCTGTTCGCACTCGGCATCGTGACAGCCCGCTTAATGACGCCCTTGTCTTGGGTTGTTGGACAAACGCAGTGGTTCCTGAAAGAGGGAAACGAGCATCCGTTAAAAGCAATTGCCTATGTGGCTGCCGTTATTGTCTTCCTTGGCACAGTTGCTGCGCGAGCGGTCTTCAGCGCGCAGCAGGTTGCGCCCGGCAATCCTCTATGAGCGGAGAGCTTCTGCAAGATCCCCCAGAGCCGACATCTGCGCCTTTATGATGGGGGTGGACGCCCCGCCGACGGCATCGATGTGCCAAAGTGGAGGTGTTGAGCACCACTTAAGGGAGGCGTCCGTGGCAGAGGTTATACACCTCATGCTGATCATTTTCGCTGAGCCTTGAAGTGGCCCCCGGGATTTGGGACCAGAAGCCTAGTTGGAATGTAGCCGTTCCGTTTGGTAAACGGAGCGGACGTTGACGAAGAAGACGAGACGGAAGATCGACGCGGCGCTGAAGGGCAAAGAGCTGCACGCGGGCCTCGCCGCTGGATCGCCTTTTATAACGAGGAGCGCCCGCACCAGGCACACGGCTATCGCACCCCGATGGCGGTCTGGCGCGCCGGCGTTACAGCAAAGGCTGTGGACATGGTGGACAACGCCGAAGAGGCGTTGCCCACATGCCCACAACCTCAACAACAGACCAGACAGAGGGCCTCGCGGCCTGATGTCAGAAAATCGGAGCGGCGAGACTTCCAACTAAGAAGGCGGCGTCAGTGGTCCTGCTCCCGGGAACTTCAAGATGCCAAGCGCATTTGAGCCCGATCTATTCATGCCAGAACCATGCAAAAAGTTGAAATTCTTTTGTAAAATCAATAGAACGTGCATCCTTCCCAAGCTGCATACGAGGGTTCGATTCCCTTCCCGCTCCAATACTTGGCAGGTTTTCCCCAGGAAGTATTCTCCTTTTATTCTTGGGAACGTCCCGAGAGCCCACGCCCTCGCCGGAGTCTTCTGACTGCGGGATCCCGGGCTATTTCAACTCACTGTACAGTCGCACGCTGAGATCAAGGCGGGTCGGGCCAGGCTTTCTTAAGGCTGTCATCGCGTCAACCGTCGCTGATGGACTTAGTCCAGCAGGCCGACCTCGGGGAAGTGAGGAAAGCGAATGTCAGTTTTGAAACCATTCAAGAGAACTGCACGTCCAGAGATCGATGGAAAATATTCAGGCTATGGCCATTACGTTAAACATCCACACTACGCTGCAGAGCCCGTGCATTATGTTAGAGCGTTTGAAGTGTTGCAAAAAGATCTACTTGAGCTGTTTGACTACGTGGAGCCGGCAGACAAGAACAGCGAATGCTATTCGTATCGCATTCACGAGCTACACACACGAGCCTGTATAGAAGTTGAGGCAAATTGCACAGCGATCTTAGAGGAGAATAATTACCCAGGTAACAGCAACTGGAGCATGACAGACTACCGCAAACTCAATCAAACTCACCACTTGTCCTCGTTTCAGGTGAGACTCCCAATTTGGAAAGGCTCCAATAATCCTCGCACGCCTTTTGCTGCATGGAAGACAGGCGGCGCACTGCCTTGGTATCAAGCGTACAATAGCGCAAAACATTCTCGCCACCAAAACTTCGAACTAAGTAACTTCAGCAACATGCTTGATGCCATGTGCGGGCTTGTGGTGGTCCTTGCGTCTCAATTTGTCACTATCGACTTTGGCCCAGAAGGATACGTGGCTGAAAGTAGTCCTGTTGCGGGATATGAGATGGCTATCGGCGGATACTTCGAAATCAAATTGCCGGACGACTGGGCGCCGCAGGACCGGTACTCGTTCGATTGGCGGACAATCAGCGCCGACGGGGCGAATCCGTTTCAGACATTGAAGTCTGTTCCGTGAGCGATGGCCGGTCAAGGATGGCCGTAACTCGACCGTCCATTGACCGGCCAAATTGCGGACCAAGCATCAGGGCTTCGGAGGGTTTGTTAGAAGATTTTTGCGGCAGAGCATTATGGCCGAGATCGACGTTGCTCCCTGCCTCACCAATCGCACGATCCTAAATCAGCTCGAGGTTTGCAATAGAACCAAGGATGAATTCGAGCGGACCGAGCCGAAGCAATATACAGATTGGCTCGTTGAGAAGAACGGTTACTCTGGAACTAACAGCTTCCGCAAGGTCACCCGTCTCGTCAAGTATCTGCGGGACATCAAGGAGAGCTTCACGTGCTCCTCCGTGTTACTCACGACGATACTGGGCTATCATATCGCATCGACCGATAAAGACAGTGGTGGTTTTGCCGATACGCCGACGGCGCTGCGAACAATGTTCGGTCGCCTGGACGATTGGCTTCAGTCAAATAAGGCGAAGCCGGCCGTAAAGAATCCGTTCCTCTCTAGCGAGAACTTTGCGGTCGCCTGGACCGACGAAGAGTACAGTAACTTTCGCGACAAGATCCACACCTATCGCGAATGGGTTGATGATGCTTACGAAGAGGAGGATCGAAACGAGAGCATCTCAAAGTGGCGCCGCGTCTTCGGCAGCGACTTCGCTAAGGGCGAGGTGCTGGCGGAGGCCCGCAGCATCACGAAGTCCGCCGTTGCCTTGTTGAAGAGCAGCACAGCGCTGGGTTACGCGTTCACCGGTGACCTCGTCGAAGCTGTGCAGCGCGGCGGCTTCCAAATCCTTCCGCAGCGCTTCTATCGGCTGCCCTATACGGATAAGCCGAGGTGGAAAGAAGCCGATCAGTTGATTTCAGTGCGCGTCAAGGCTGACCTACATGAATCGGAGGAAGGAGCTTTCGTCGCGCCGGTCTCGGGAACGAACCCGCTATCCGCGGGCCAGTGGCTTCACTTCCGCGCTTTTTCAAGCGGTAGTCTGCCGTTTAGCGCCAATGACTATAAAGTCTATTGGCGGGTAACAAACACGGATGAAGCGGCATACCGCGCGAACGCGCTACGTGGAGAGTTTTACGAACCCGAAAGGGAGAACGGTCGTTGGGAAGCGCTATCGTGTCGCGGCGTGCACATGGTCGAGGCCTTCGTTGTTCGGAAGCGCGACAGCCGTCTTGTTGGGAAGAGCGACCCATTCCATGTCGTGATCGGATGAGCGGAATCATTGCCTCTCACGCTTGAAGACGACTTTGACAAGTTCCTGCCGACGCTGACGACCTCTCGGCAGGAGACTCAAAGTGCAGCCTCGCATCGGGAGGCAGTCGAAGGGCGTCTGAAGACTCGGTCTTAGTACGATGTTCCGAACGGGATCATTCGTCTCTGTTCGACCTGAACCGGGCGCCGGATCGCAATCCACATCTGGAGACGGCGATCATGAAGGCGGAACTCACGACCGGTCGATCACGCTTGCCCTAGAAACCTGCGAGTGTTTCGAAATCACTCATGCCGACGCGCGCAAGATAATCCGAACCACGGCTCAACGCGTCGAAAGAAAGACCGGAAAGAAGAAGACGAAGCAGATCAGAAGCTTTTCGTCATGACCGGTGCGGTACCGAACACCGAATGGCTTTCCGGGTACTTCGATCTCGATCCCAACGGCTTCGTGGTGACGGGCCGAACTTCCGAGGGCAGTGCTGTCTCCAGCCCCTATGCACCACGAAGGCTGGAGTCTTCGCGGTCGGCGACGTCAGGGCCGGATCGGTCAAACGAGTCGCCTCACGAGTCGGTGAAGGATCGGTCGTCCCCATCCATCAGCATCTCCAATCGACGTGATCGTCGGCGCTCAGGAGGGCTGGCGGCTTTAACCTCAACCGATGCAAGCGCATCGGTATCGTCAGGCGAGCTGCATCCTTCGCCAAAACGCAACTAGATATTGCATCGGAGTGTGCTAAAATCCGTCGCTCAATTTTCATTTTCGACGTTATTGCACATGAATCTTCCCGTCGCATGTCTCATGCTTCGAGCGGCCCGGTGCGTTCTTGCGGTCTCACTGGCAATTGCAACTCCTTTTATCCAAGCCCGCCCCGCCGATAGACCTACGACGATGACGCCTCCCAATACGGGCGGCATCTCGTTTCAGTCGATCGGCGAATTGGCACAGGATTCCGCTGGCCCGCGGCTTGGAAACGCGGAAGTCGCGGAGCCGACGGAATGGCGCGGGTCATTTTATTCGAAAACGGCGGGACATGGCTGCACGAGCACCCTGATCGGCCCCCAGACCCTGCTGACCGCTGCCCACTGTGTCGGGGCGGGTCAGGAGGCCTCCATCAAGATCAACGACGTATCCTACTCTGGAACCTGTATCCACCACCCCGACTATCCGGCAGATCCGAGCGCCGACTATGCGTTATGCAAGATGACACAGCCGGTGCCGGGTGTTCCGTACGAGAGGATTAACACCGATCCCAAGGCGCTCAAGGTCGGCATGTATCTTCGCCTGACCGGTTTTGGGTGTGTCAGCATAAGCGGCAACGGCCCTATCGACGACGTATACCGGGTCGGCAACTCCCCGATCACGGCACTGCCGGGTGAATTGCCCCACGAGCCGAACAGCATCATCACGACCGCTACAGTCGTCGAAGATGCCATCCTATGCCGGGGTGACAGTGGAGGTCCCGCATTCATCGAAAGCGACATGTCCTCCGCCAGGGTGGTGGCTTCCGTCAACTCTCGGGTATCGCCAGTACAGCGCCGCTCGTACATGTCCAGCCTAACGTCGGAAAAGGCGATGGCGTGGATCAAACAATGGTCGGATACCGCGGTCGACCAGCGCATTTGTGGTCTGCCAAACGCGCCGGATGGATGCAGATGAGGAAGCTTCTCGCGTCCGCAACCTTGATATACGTGTTCTTCTCGGCGACCTCGGCCGGCCGTGCCCAAACGGTCACCGTACGTGCGACCTCAGCGTTGTCCGATCAGGCGGTCCAATACTTGGCGGGCGTTTCGAAACCGAAGGAGTTGACGATACCTGCCGGCGTCAAACCGGAAACGTTCATGAGGGCGTTTTGCGGCGGGGGTCTGTCCAACACCTACCAGGAAGAGTTCTACAAGCTCAACGGCGAGAGTTTCGAGAGAGCGCCGGTGAACAGGCCACGAAATGTACTTGTGCCTGGATGCGTGCAATGGGCTCGCGATGCCAAAGTCCCATTGAGGCCGAACGACACGATCGACACCGTCATCCAGCGAGAAATAGGCACCGACTCCGAGGCCGTTCTGAAGCCCTGCGGGACCAACGATAAAGACCTCCGGTGCAACAAGACCATTCGACAACTCGTCCGCATTCTCAATCCGGACCTCAACCTGGATGATCCGAAGGACGCGAAGCAGGTCGTGCTGCCCGTCGTGAGCAAGTTCACGACGATCCAGTTGAACGATGCCGCTCCTCCGCCCCAGACCGTCGTCAATGAGCTCGAAAGACTTACTGCCACGACCGCTGCCGCCCCGCCGAACGTGCAAGCGCAGGCCGCAGCTCCCGGGGTTGAGGACATTGAGCTCATCAAACCGCTCAACTTCGAGACAGGATTCGTCGACAAATCCGATTGCAGCACGGCCGACCCCAATGCCGCATGGCCGATCAACGAGGCGGCGGTTTCGGCTGCCTTGGCGAGGAATAGACTGGCGCTAGAGGCGGCCGGCGCGACGGTCAAGCCGGCGCGCATAGCGGTTCTCGACACGGGCGTCGAATTGCCTTCAGCAGAAATTCCCGTTCAGTTGCTTGAACGTAACTTGCTCGAAGTTCCGAACAACAACGTCGATGACGACCGAAACGGCTTCATCGACGATGTGTACGGAATAGATGCGCGCGGCTTGGGGAAGATCGCGCCCGCCGCCAGCTACGAGGCCGCCGAGCACGGGTGGTACGTTGCCGATCTCGCCACGGGCGGAGCGAAGACCCGGCAGCTCGCCGGTCTCGCGCAGCATCTTCGGCTGAAGGTCGTCAACCTGGTCCTCGCTGATCAGAACAAATTTGAAATTCGCGAGGGCGCGATTCTTCGTGGCCTTCAGTATGCTTCGAGTTATGCGGACATCGTCAATCTTAGCGTCGGTTCGCCTAATAGCATGGACAACGTCGTCACTGCCGCGAGAGGTTACCCGAAGCTCCTTCTCGTCATAGCCGCGGGAAATAGAGGGAAAGATCTGAACATCAAGCCGCTGTATCCCGCTTTCTTCGGCGGGCAGCTTGGCCGCCTACAGGACCAGGCCATTACGGTCGCCGCGCACGGACCGGATGGGCGTCGGGCAAATTTCTCGAATTTCTCTGCGGAGTACGTTGATATTGCCGCGCCAGGCTGTGCCATCGTTCAGACCTCCCGACAAGGCGCGAGCGTCAGGAACTTCGGCACCTCGGTGGCGGCCCCTTTCGTGTCGTTCACAGCGGCTCTGATAAGGTCGCTCGGGATCGAAAACCCGAACGCGATCAAGAATCGGCTCATCGCATCGTCAAGGTATGTTCCGAAACTAGACGGGCTCGTCGTCGCAGCCGGCATTCTGGACCCTGTGAAGGCAGTCAGCGTCTACGAGGACGTTGTCGAAAAGTCCGACAAGGGCTCGGCGTGGCTGACTGGAAGGTGGAAGAGACCGAATTTCGTCAACCTCTGCTCCGACAGAGACGAGCTAGAGGCAAATCGAATTCGCAAGATCACGGTCCTGCCGCAGGACCCGTCGCGTCTTCGGGTGCTCTACGAGAACGACGATCACCGAGTGAGACCGTTCTTCTGCTCGCCCGCGGGAACTGGGATTGTCATCGACCAAACCACCGGCGGCACAGTGACCGTTCCGTGGAGCGAATTGTTCGATTTCGTTCCGGGCATGCGATTGACGTAGGCCCCGGTCTCTACTTCTGGCAGGAGCCCGACCCGACGTGGACGTCGAATGATGCGGCCGCCGCCGTCAGGCCGATGTTGCAAATCGCGATCTTGCCGCTGCTCGCGGGCTTGCTGCCATTGTCGAAGGCGGTGTTGTTCGAAGTACCCGGATACGGATCGCCGGCATCACCTCGGTTGAACTGTTTTATGTCTTCGAGCTGGAGCAATCCATCAGCCTGGATGACCGCGACGCCTTCGTTGCTGGGATCATTGTTGACGGTGTTGTTGAGCAAGCCGACTTGGGTCACCGCGTTGTTGATCCGCCATACGACGACGCCGGGGCCGGTCAAGGAATCGTCGAAGCCCTTCTTCGTCCGGTATTCGAGGAGATAGTAGACGTCGTTGGAAACGTTGATCCTCAACGCGTCCGGGAAGTCCTCGATCGGCCGAAGCGTCGCATGCGTCATATCCTCAGTCACAACGAGCGGCGATACCCAACCAAGAAACGCTTTCGACCACACCGACATATGGGACGGCCGCTCCGGAGTCTTGTTGTCGCCACCCCAGGATCCCGCTCCCATGAGGTCCCAGGTGCCCACGCCTTGCGATTTGGGCGTCCTGCCCGTGTTGTAGAGATCGGGAAGACCGAACGCATGGCCGAACTCGTGAGCGAACACCCCGATCTCGATCATACGTTTTCCGTCGCAATCCAGAGCAGGCATGATGACGTAATCGTCTATCCGGATACGGCGACCATCCTTCGCCTTGGCTTTCGTCTCGTAATCTTTGCCGTTCAGATCCGTGAGCCTGAAACGGTGCGACCAGATGTTGTTGTTGACCTGGCCATCAGGGGCACCGCACTCACCTCCGCGCCCCGGATGGACGAACGCGACGAAGTCGACGTAACCGTCGTCATCGTCGGAGTTAGGCACGCCATCGGGACCATCGTTGTCGTACTTCGAGAAATCGAGAGTCTTTTCGGCTGCCGCAAGCCCTGCGACGAGCAGTTCGCCGAGTCTTGCCGTCGGGCACATGCCATTGCAGGGGGTCTTTTTGGTTGTGCCACCCTGCTGCTGTTCCTGCACGACGCCTTCGTAGTAGGAGCCCGGCTTGCTTGCTTTCCACCAGGGAAGCACCTGTCCTTCCACGGAAAATTGGCCGTAGGAGATCTGCTTGTAGAAATCCGACATCGTGCCGCTCGGCCAAGGGCCTTTGAAAAGTTGCCGCTCAAGATCGGAGACCAAATAGGGGTCTTGTGCCGTATCTTTGTATTTGATCGCGATCACGGGAATCGACCTGCGGCCCTTGATCAGGGTTCCTCCGCGTTCGTCCGCCGCGTCGACGGTCAATATGCCTGTCTCAACGGCAACACGATTGGCCACGATCGACTTTGTAAGGTTCAGGAAGCCGCGTTTGGTGGTAAACCGACGGAAGCGATCAGCGAATTCCGTGTTGGGATACTCGCCTCCACCGGCCGGCGCCTCGGTAGCCCATGCGGTCGGCGCCGAAACGGCCATCACGGAAAGCGTAAAGTAGCTGACGAGGAGAAATTTGCGCATGACAAGCCCATCGCGCCCGATGAAAAAATGTTGTAGTATAGATCTGATGCAACCTTAAAACGATGGCTCTGTCAATCGTTATCGAGGAGATTTGGCTTGCCCAATCGCATACCAAGGTTCGCACCCATCGTCTTGCTACTCGCAGCCTCGGTTCCGGCGCACGGTCAGACATCAGGTCCGACCGGCTCGTCCCAGGTGCTCACCCCATCGCAAGTAATCGAGAACAAAGACAAACTCTTGAACAACAATCTCGTGGTCGAGGGCGTGCTCGAGAACGAGGGCACAAACTACTTCACCAATTCGCGGCTGGTCATCAGGCAACCCGGCTCGGATAAATCGGTCGTCGTGCGTTTGAGGACACCGCTCGAAATACAACGGCTACCGAGCGAGCAACAGAGCATCCCGCCTACCCAAGCCGACTATCTGGGGAAGAAGGTGAAAATTCAGGGCGTCTTAAAGGAACAGTTCGTTAAAGGGCTGGGCCGAGCGGTCGTGCTGGAGAGCGCCCAGCCCCCCTCGATCGAATAGACCTTCATCGTAAGAAGGTCCCCGGGGCAAGCCTGACCGGAGCCTGCTGCTGAAGCATCCTGTTCAAGTTTGGATCTTCGAGAGCTGGATTGCGATAGGGCAGTTGCGGCGCGCGTCGCGCTCTTGGTTTGCTCGCTACCGGGGGCGGCTCCGGCGTGACCTCCTCGCCTTGCTGACTTGGTGATGCGTCGGGCTGCAGCTGGGGCTGTCTAGCCGGCCTGCTGTCGACGACGCGTACCGGTCCAACGACCCGCACGGCCAGCGGGCCGGACGGCGGTGTCGGCTCCGACATCGCTACGACGAGATGATGCACGCCTTCGCGCTGATAACCGGCACCGGAATCCACCGTATTGACGATGCTGAAGACGAATCCAAAACGGGACCCGAGGCTGGCGATTACATCAACGTCGACGGTGTAGGTCAGCCCGCCGTGATTCTCGGGCCGGATTTGGTCAAGCGTGGCGGCTATCCAGGCTGCAAGACCGAGATGGGTCTGGGAAGGATCTGGCCCTTGGCATTTGTTGCCATAGATGGCGATGGCTTCCGGAATCGAGACGGCAAAATCGACGTGGCCGGTGTGCGTGAACTTTCCGCTGAGCGACCCGCTCGGAAAGATGTTGGGAAGCGCAGGATTCGGAATGGGAACGGTAGCCTTCGCATCTCCAGACAATGTGTCTATCAACGTCATATCCAGCGACGTCTTCACCAGCCATTTCGACAGTTGAAAGCGCGCAAATCGCGGGTCGGTAGCGACGGCCGCGACCTCGCACTGGATGCTCTGCTTGAATGTCTCGATCGTTGCGGCGCCGTGCCGCTCTTCCAATGGCAACAACGCACAACCGCACAAGCCCAGTGCGGTGCACAACGCCAGAACACTTTTCATCTTGCCCCCTTGCCCACAGCAAGGATGTCGTAACAACTTCTAAATGTAAAGACCCCGAGAAGTGCGCTGCGTTGGAAGGAGCCCTTTTGTTGAGGACTTGAAAGACATCCGGAATCGACGCAGGCGACAACGATCGCTCCCGATGCGCTCTGCCCCATCGGCGCTTATACCCAGGAGAAAGGCAGCGGTCACGTTCCTCGTCGTGAACGAGACTACCGTTAGTTGCACGCTCACTTCGTATCGTTTAGCGTATTCGCATTGTTCGCCGCCACGCTCCGGCGAGGCTTGCAGTGGTTTTTTGGAGTGCATTTGACACGCCCACCGCTCGCGTCTCCAAACCGACCACGGTCGTTTCTTGAGCGGATATCGCGCTTCGATGTGGAAGCCGTTTCATCCGGCGAGAGGTCGAAAAGGCGAGCGGGGCTATAGCGATCGTCGTGAGTCGCCGCAGCGGAGCCGTTGGACACGAGATTGTCTTACGCTGCTCCGCTAGGGCTTCTTCTGCTGCGTGGCCTGGGCGATGCTGCCGTCCTTCTTCGAGACGCGGACGGTGAAGCCGTTGCCGGTGGTCGGCACGGAGAACGTCACGACGTACGAGTCGCTGTCGGTTTCCATCCTGTCGAAATGGATCATGTCAGTAGTGAGCTTCGTTTCCTTGGCGACGAAACCGACGGCGGTCGTGACCGCGCCTTCGGGCGTGCTCGGCGGCGCGAACAGCCGGTTGATCGCGAACGTGACCGTACCGGCCAGCGCCACGGAAAGCGCGATGATTACGACGCGCGCGTGGTCGCGTACGCCCTTCGAATAGTTTTCGACGTCCTTCGTGTTCCGAGGGACCTTCGCGCTGACGGTCAGCAGATTGGCGTAGGCCGAGAGTCCCATGACGGCGAAGGCCACGACGAAGACCAGCCCAGCGCCGGCCAGCACCAGCACCCACTTCGAGAACGTGTCGCTCGGAACGCGCGACGGATCGGTGAAGAGCGCCGCCACGCCACCGATGCCGGCGAGCCCGAGCGTGAGCGTCTGCTTGAGGAACTCGAACCGGCCGGAGTTCGCGTCGATCGTGTCCTTGATCGGCGGGGAAGGCGGAGGCGCTGCATCGTTCATGGCCGGCTCAGACCGGCCAGCAGGTGCAGCCCGAGAGGCTTTCCCACAGCCTCATGTTCTGGAGGACGAACACGCCGCCGATCGTCCGCTTGGACGTCTCGACCTTGTCGCGCTTGTCGGCCTTCCTCGCGAGATCGAACAGAAACTCGGGCAGGGCGTCGATGACCCGATGAACGATGGGAGCCCGGTCAACGGCCACGGCGAAATCCCCGAGGCCGAGCGTATCCACATGGACCGCCTCGAGACCCTCCTTGAGGATGTTCTTCGCTTGCTGGCTTAGCGTCCAGCCCGACTTTTTCTCGAAATCCAGGAAGATGCTGTCGAGCGGATGGGGGGCGGCGGACTCGATCATGACCATGGATCACCTCAAGGGTCGCGCATGCGCGGGAATGCAAGCGAAAGGTTACCATATGCCGGCTAGGTGACAACCGTTCGGGTCGGGAACGGCCATCGGCCATCATGGTTCGATGAACGCCCGCTGCGCCCGGATCACGCCCGGCCCGCCTTGACCAGATCAAACCACCGCTTCAGGTGCTGATGCGCGCCACTAGCTAGAGTTCCTGACCCTATCCCCGACGAACTGAAACAGGACGTCATGTCGACGTTGGTCGAAGCGTTGGCCAACTACAAGGGTGAGAAGGCTTGCTATGGGACTGTTTGTGCAATCCGCAAGACGGGTTTCCGAGAGCGTCAAAGCGCAGGCAACGGAGCAAACAACAAAAGAAGGGTGATAGTCGGAATTGCTCGCTTGGCATCAGCCATTTCTCCGGCGGCAAGTGGCAACCAAATCTGACGGTCTGACGGTTTATACGAAAATGCTAAGCGACTCCTCCGAGATCAAAATGCACGTGCGCACAGCCATCGGGCGGCCGCACCTAGGCGGTCATCGCCGCGCTTCTGCAGACAGGTGAAGATGATGTTGTCATCCGCATGCCCGGCTCACACAAACTCTCGAACCGATCGCGCAGGCGGACAACGTCTAAATCGCTGCTCTCATGCTGTAGGAACCCGCAAAAACAAATGGGCCTATAACCATGTTCCAATTGAAATTAAGGGGACAGAGCGGCCGAGCTCTCGCTCGGCCTTGACGGACCGTAGGGTTACGCTCACCGAGCAGCTCTTTGGCTTTCGCAAGCTGGGTACGCGGATCACTAGCCGGCTTTGGGGGATGAAGCTGCGTTTGTCGCTTATTGCCGCCGACAGTGACAGACCTCTCGGTCCCAGCTCGGTTTTTCGATCCGGAAAACCTCCAGGCTGGGGCCGATATGGTCCACTCTGGAAGCACAGTAGACTTTGGCATCGAAGTTCCTCGCGCCGAGTGCGTCCAGCGGATTGGGTCTTCGGGCGTGTTCCCTCCGCGCGCAGGTTGTTGCCCAAGGCCTGCGAGCTTGTCTACAATCTCACCGTGTGCCGTTCGCACATGACATTTGAGAGTTTCGGCATCCGCGATTCACATATGTAGTCGCGGGTCGCTGCAGTTCAGTCATTTTTGAGAACTCGTTTTTGTAACGCATTGGAACACCATGTCGTGTAAAGCAATAGTCTCAGCTTACGTACGCTTAAGAAACCAGCAGGCGCTTGAAGATATGAGAGACCTTCGGCGCGAATTGCTCGAGTCCGCGTCCGGCTCCGCAAGCAAGCACGTTCAAGCTGATCTCCGATTGATCGAGGATGGGTTGGAACAGCTCCGCCGTCGCAAACTTTGAGGCCGCATTCGCTGCCGAGGCCCTGCCGCTCCGGCATTGAGCGCCGTGATCGCCTGCTCCAGCGGGCGCTTAGCGCCGACGTACAGATCCGACAGCTCGCTGGGGCGGTGCGTTTGATGTTGAGCCGGGACACCTGAAATTAGCGCTCCTTTTGCGCGTGCTCGGCCTCGACGGCGCGCAGCAGGGCTGCGAGGCTGGAATATTCCACCCCATTGCGAGCGTAGCGGTTGACGCGCTCGACATAGCGCGCCGATCCGTCGGGCTTGCCGCGCCAGCTGAACAGCAGCACGGCGCTGTTGTGCTGGCGCAGAACGTGGCCGGCGCCACTACCGAAATTCTTGCTCATGGCGTGGCGCTTCATGGCCGGCCTCCAGTTCCCCAGCTCCGACTCGTCCATTCCCGGATGAGCGTGCCGGACCGGGACGTTCCTATTGTAGGCGAGGAGGGATTCGGCGGGGGTGAACAGCTTCACACTTCTTGGTTTTCAGGCGGGTTGGAATAGGCTGACAGCTGCACAGCTCGGGAGCCTTGGGACCAGAGTTCACTGTCCAGCATGCCAGGCGGCCCCGGCGTCGGGGGGGCGGCAATATTCGATCGCGGCTGACGCCACCAGATCCTCGCCAGCCTTCTTTAACCGCGCATAGGTCGTTCCGCTCTCGTGCATCTCCAGCCAGTGGTGCTCGACGGCATACTTGATTCCGGCGCCAAACTCTGGGCCGGTTGCCTTGCAGCCGATCTTGGAAAGGAAGGGGGCGTAGGTGATTCAGAAGTTCGCGCGTCCGGTCGTATCGGCGAGAACATCGAGCCGCTTGCCGTCCTTCATGAATTGAAGGCTTTGACGAACTGGCGTTGATCGTGGAGTGCCATGGTTATTTGTTCCGTTTGCATGCTGACTTGATAGGTTTAGCGCCGGGGTTATCCCGATCTTCCTTGGCAATGGGGCTGTAACAGTGCTCGCCGTGAACCGGGTATTCAACATCGCCGTTTGGGTAGAAATGGCAGAGAGTGCCGCCAACGCACATGTTCGGATCGAAAGTGTGCCGCTTTGCGGCGTTCGCCGACGACCGGCAGCAACAGCAGAATGAGAACGAGTACTTCATGGCTTCCTCCTGAATGGAACGACGCCACCCGGTTCATCGAGGGGGTGGCGGCCTTCGAGCGGCACCATTTGGTATCCGTCGCCGATGGCGTGATATCGCGGCAAGCTCCAACGGCTTGCGCGCCGCGGCTTCGGGGTTTGAGTACGGCCGCTCGTTAGTCAGGTTCATCGATATTCCATAGCCAATGGCGGCTTGCCGCTCTCAAAATCGTGGCGCCGCGTCTGCCGCAGGCCCGGCAGATGAACCGCGACTCGATATCCGATAGGCGTACATCATCAGCCCATTGATCGGCGCTCAAGGCAACGCTGCGGCAATCGGCGCAAAATACGATGATGCCGCGAACACGCATCTCGCGCATCTCTGCAAACGTGATCTTGCGCGGTCGTCATCGGGGTGCGATGGCGTGTGGCGTTGGGCTGACATGGACATGCCGCCAATGATCGCTCCGATCGCATGCTCGGGGAAGCCGCTAGGGGTTGGCCTGAAGGCCGGTCAAACCCGTCACGCATTGGTCAACCCTGACAAAGGGGGCCGTTGCTTGCGTTTAGGTGAAACTTGCTCCTGACGGGAGCAAGGTCCGCGACCCGGACCTTGGGTGGGCGCCCCGCTTATGGACGTGTGACGCACGTCACAGCGACCGCCGCTTGGAATTCGTATCCATCCCTGCACCGGGGCAATAGAGCCGTCGGCAACGGAGGGAAAGCAGATGAAGATGACCATTCGTGATCTGTCAGCCGACGAGCTGGAAGCAGTTTCGGGCGGCAAGCCGAGCAGCCCGGTCAGTGTTCCCGCTAATGCGTTCGACAAGCTGCTGGCGTCGATCGACAAGAATCTTGAAGCGGTGAAGCAGTTGAAGCCCGGCGGTTACCTTCCGCCCGGTTAAGGCGTAACATGTGGCCATGGGGGGTCTTTAGACCCCCCTAATGCGCGTAACCACCCGTTGCACCACGATGGTGCCCACGCCGAGCGTCTTGCCGATCTTCAGGATACCCATTCCCTCGGCCTTCAGAGCCGGTATGCCGGAGGGCTTGGCAAAGCTCCGATTAGGAAGTTGCCCTGTGTGCTATGATAGTTTTTTCTTTCGGCACGATGTTGAATGAACCGGAAGCGATGCGTGCCTTGATCGTGTTCGCACTCGGATGATGGATCCTTACTAATCTTCTTACTTCCTCGAAGGTGGTATTGCATTCAGCTCCAAGAACGACCTCGGTCAGTTTTAGCCGGCTATCGAAGGGATAGAAATGCAGGCCGCCTTCTTGGGAGGTCAGGTGCACCAAATCGAGAAGCACGCGCCACTCTTGCTCGTATCTCCAGCTTTCGTATTTCGTGTAAAGCAAGGCGTCTAAGATCTCGCCGTCGTCTTTGGTGCGGGCTTCTACGTCGCCAAGACGTGCCTTGCGATAACTGACCTTTCTCGCGAGGCCGTCTTCGACATCAAAACCTAGGCAAATACCGCGGTGCCTATCGCCGTAGTGCGCCCACAGCACCGGATCCGTCCAGTCTTCGCTAAAACAGAGCAATCCGCGCTCATCGTTCAGCTTGTTTTTATTCTCTTCAAGGCCAAGCCGAATTTCAGCCCGCAAAGTTGTGCGAGCCAGCAGTTCGAAGGGATCGTTCAGAGACTTGAACCTAGCAACCTTCAGCCGACTGAACACGATGTTGCTGATCGCGTATTCTGCGGAAGTCAGATGGTACAGACGCCGAAATCCATCGGGTGGGGGAGGAACCACCGCAGCGCTTCCCATATCTCGTGAGTAGCCTTTGGCGACCCAAAGCGGTCTCAAGTGTTCATTGTATGCCATTTCTCGTAGCCCGCCGCCGTTTGTAACGTGCTGATACTGTTCCGCAACCGCTTGGCGAGTGCAAGCACTGGTGTGGCAACAAAGCTTTGGATGAGGCCGGCAATGCCATTGACCCGCCGCGACTCAAGAGCGCCCTTCCGCAGCGCAATTCTGCGCTTTGCGGAGGCGAGCATGTCCTGTGTCCTCGCCGCTCCGCTGACGAACATCGCACTCAGCATTGCCAGCGCGCCGCCGATCGTCGTGGCGCGAAAGAACACCCAACCGATAATATGGCGACGAGGTGAGAGCCCATGTGGCGGCGCGCGAGGGCAGAGCATCAGAGCTGAAGCGTTCGCGGAAGGCGTGGTTGATCAGCAGCAACGTGCCGCGCGTCGGTTGCCGCCGAGCGGAATGTAGAGGTAGTCCCTCAGAAATTGCGACAGCGTCACGTGCCATCGCCGCCAGAATTCGACGATCGACAGCGACTTGTAGGGAGAGTCGAAGTTCCAAGGAAAGCGGATGCTGAACATGCGGGCGAGGCCAACAGCCATGTCGCTGTAACCGGAAAAGTCGAAATAGAGCTGGAACGTGTAAGCCAGGGCGCCGGCCCAAGCTGCCGTTGTGGTGATGAGCTCTCCGCGATCAGCTGATGCGAAGACGGCATCAGCCATGGGGGCGAGGTGGTCCGAGAAGATCGTCTTCTTTGCGAGACCGGTCACGAAGATCAGACAGCCAAACGCGAAGTCATTCAGGCGTCCCGATGCGCGAAGGGGCGACAGGAATTGCGGGATGATCGGCGAGTGGTGCACAATGGGGCCGGCAAGCAGGTGCGGGAAGAACGCGACAAAGAGAGCGTACTCGATGAAGCCGTGACCTCGCTTGCCCTTCAATGTATCGACCAGATAGGCGATCCGGACGAAGGTGAAAAAGGAAATGCCGACTGTGGAGTAACCGGCTCAAGCTGTGGCGGCAGCACGAATTGAAGGTTCCTCATTCAGGAAGGGCGAGGCTTTGTCACATAGGAATTTGACCGGTTTGATTGATATTTTCTCGACATAGCACTATTGCGCGGTACGATGCTGGCTTTCGGTTCTCATTTTCAGTGCGAGGAGCCATGAAAGTTATCCGAGACCCGCTCTTTATTGGGCATGATGGCGGCGGCACTACCTACACGGAAGCGGAGCTTTACTTCTATCTCGTCTTTAACAAGATCCCTGATGATCCTGCTACTCAGGAAGGCTACAACGAGTTTTACAAAAAAGGCTCAGCGACTTCAGAGCGATTCATTTTCGTTGTCATCGATCTTTCAGCGGACAAACGACTCCAGACGAACTTGGACAAGACACCAGAAGGTGCCAAATTTTACCGCAAGATAGTTGATCAAGCGCCTCTTCTGGCAATCGGCACGCGTCCGCTAGCTGATGCGGAGAATATCGGTAACGTCGTCCTTCTTCCGATCACTGACTACAAGAAGAGCGCCGCCGAAATTGAAAGCCGGATTGCTGAACTTGCGCACCCGGTCAAACGCAAGACGCTCGACTTCCTAAAGCGCACGAACGACTATCTTCAGCTGAAGCCCTCGTTTATGGGGATCGGCGTCAACCTAAATCAAATCATCACCGATCTCATCAAGCGGATCGAAGCGTCCGCTTGAGTTCGGGTGCTACCGAGCTTCTGTCGGCACTATCGGTGTAAGTGCCTGGAATTCGTGGGCTTGGGAGGCCACGGCGGAGCGCCTCAGAACGCCCGGGCTGGAGTTCATTTACAAAGCGTGCCATCAATTGAGCAATAAGCAGTCCTCGCCCATGGGGTGATCCGCCCCACCTTTGCATGCGCTGGCATCGGAAAACGACCTGTTGCCCACGATTAAGCGCGGCAGTTCTGGACTCTTCCTGCGTGTTAGGCTTGTTTGGCTTCGTATTCCTTGTAATGCGGCAACCTCCGCTTGGCACTTTGAAATCATTGCGGTCATGCGGTGCTGTTGACGCGCAGGGCGCCGTTTGCCTGCTTCTGTAAAAATTACTTTCTTGGCTCGCCTTTGCGTTTGAGCACCATTCAGCGGCGCCTGTAGTTAGCGCGCTTCTTTTTGTCGGTAATCGGCATTGTTGGTCGCGTTGTCAACTGATCGGCGCAAAGCTCGTTTTGCCAAGGCGCGAGATGTGGTATGTATCGTCCAAATTAGGCACGATTCGGTGCGACGATGGTCCGAAATCCTCCGCAGTCTCCTCCCGCATCGCATGCCAAATGCGTTTTTGGCGTATGCAGTCAGGCCCTTTTAGGGTTGTTCGCGGGATTAGCAGTTACAGACGTTATGGTTGCGCACTACCCCGGAATGCCCCAGGGATTCCCCTCGTTGGTGGGTTTGATCGCAGGAATAATGGGAGCGATTGCGGTTGGTTGCTGCTAGAACATGTCTACCCCGGGAACAACGCCTGAGCCATCACAGAATTTGTCGTACGTGGCGTGGTTAGCGGTAGCTGGCACCGGCCTCGTCGCCTTGGCCGCGCTCTTAGCAAAGTTCATTGATCGGCCTGCAGAAATCCTCATCGTCGTTTTATGGGCCATTGGGATTATCGCCCAGATCATGGCTGGCGGAATAGCAATTTATCACTACTTCTTCTCCCCACCACAGTCGCACTAGAGCATGATGTTTTTGACTGGAATCGGGGTTCCCAGAGCGGGCGATTTCTGATTCAAGCCCCATGCTGGAGTGCGGAGGCCAGCATGGATGACGCGCCCCTATTCGGAAGACATCCGTGAACGCGCCTTGGCTCGCGCTGACGCGGGCGAGACGGTTCGTTCGATCGCAGAGGCGCTACAGATCAGCCCCTCGTGCGTGACGAAGTGGAAGAACCTAAGGCGTGATACCGGGGGCCTGGCGCCCGGCCAGATCGGCGGCCACAAGAAGCGGGTTCTGTCGGATGCCAACGCCGACTGGCTGCGCAAACGCATTCGCTCGGGGCCATTCACCTTGCGCAAGCTGACGCAGGAGCTGGCTGCACGGGGGATCAAGACAGATGTGCGGGCGGTGTGGACTTTTGTTCACGCGAGGGGCTCAGCTTCAAAAAAACGCTTCTACCAGCCGAGCAGGATCGCCCAGACGTCGTCCGTAAGCGGACCCGATGGAAAGCGCATCAAGGCAGGATTGACGTCACGCGGCTGGTTTTCATCGACGAGACGTGGATCAAGACCAATATGGCGCCGCTACGCGGCTGGGGGCCTTGTGGGCAGCGCCTCCAAGCATCTGCACCTTTCGGCCATTGGAAGACGATGACCTTCATCGCGGCCCTGCGTCATGATCGGATCAGTGCGCCTTGGGTGATTGATGGTCCCATCAATGGTGAACTCTTCACGCTGTACGTCGAGAAGGTGTTGGCACCCACCCTCGCACCGGGCGAGATCGTCGTTCTCGACAATCTTGGCAGCCACAAGGGCAAAGCGGCTCGCCAAGCTATCCGCGCCAGAGGAGCCCACCTTATCTTCTTGCCGCCCTACAGCCCTGACCTCAACCCGATCGAGCAGGTCTTCGCCAAACTCAAACACCTCATGCGTAGTAGATGGCGCCGATACAGTCGTCTTCAAGGAAGGTAGCGCGGCCGTTCATTTGGGCGACACCTTTGGTATAGGCACCCGCACGATCACTGCTAGCGCCCTTGATGAGGCCGGCAATCTCACAACCGAGACCTCCAAGATCAATGGGTGTTGTTCACGCCAACCAACCACGATCCAGTCGCAATTTCCGACAGCAATGGCGTAGCAAAAGGCAGGGTTGTTACAGCGTCGGCGGCCATTGGCGTACTCTCAAACGACAGCGACCTCGATCACGATCAACTGTCAGTCGGCTCGGTTACGGAGATGATTTTGGCGCAGGAGCAAGCCGCAAACTGGGCAGAGAAGTAAACTCCTTCCGCTGTCCCAACGTAGACACGAATCTAGCTGGAGAGATCAGCCTCGTCAGATCCGCCGAAATGGCGTTCACGAGCGAAGGGCTTAACCTCAATACCAAACTCTCGGGCTCGAGCGGGGCGTTCGGCGGCAACTTTGTCATCACCAAGAATCTGAATGCCGTCGGCCCCACTTGAACTTTGACGCATAAGGCCGGACAGCCTTCTTGGATTGTCGGAAGTGAATACGTACAAGCTGACGTTCGGCTTTGCCGAGCGATCGGCGATGGGAACCATTGCCGCGCGGCGCAAACTTCGCGAGCGCTCTCTGTACTGAACAACATTCTTACCAATCAAATTTCCACGCAGCTCGGAACGCTGAGGGGATTTACCTTCCTAATCGGATCCGTTCGGTTGTATGTGTCCGAGCGAACCTGCACCAGTGGTTCGTCATTACAGTGTGTTGCGAGAAAGTCGGAGGGGGAACGCTATCAGGAATCTCGAGGTGAAGTTTCTGCCTATGCCCGCCGACGAGCCACATGTTGCGGACCAAGATCGAAACGGCTGCGCTTGCCAGGGTGAGACCATTCAAGAAAATCACTCGAAAGACTGATGGGACAATCTGGTCTGCGCTCGCAGCATGAAACGGCTACTTCTGGAGCGAACCATGCACAGGTGTTGCTGGCGAGGATGCTCTCGGCAGAGTAATGCAGCTGAACTGAATGTCGTCACTTCAGCCGCATCCGTGCTCAACGGACTTTGCCGCAGTTTTTCAACAGAAGACAGACCACAAGCTCATCGTTGAATATGGAATAGCTCCTGACCTTAAAAAATCCCGTCGTCGATGCCGAGACGGGAACTAAGATCCGATTTTGGTTGCAGAAAATTCTGACGCAACTAGGATGTAGGCCGTGAATCTCTTTGATTTATTTTTGCGGAGGATTTGTCATGAAGGCGTTGCCCTGGTCGTCGTCAGCGGCCTTGCCGCCGACCGAAAATCAACCCATTGCGCCCGTCATCGAAACTGCCGGCAGTGATGGCAGCGCCGAGTCCAGGGGCGAATCGCAGCAGGATCTGCTTGTCTTCGGAAAATCGGATATCAAGATTAAACCGAAGGGCGTGCGGGTCGGCAACGAAACAGTGCTGGGCACCGACGACCGCGTCAGAATTACCAATACAAAGGCCCCGCCGTGGCGCAAGATTGCCGGCCTCAAATTGAAGCCTCGGCCGCCACAGACATCTTCGTACATCGGGACGGGGTGGTTTATCGGCCCTAAGACCCTGCTGACCGCAGGACACTGCGTTTACAGCCCGTCGGATTTCAACGGCTGGATCGGTTCGATCGAGGTCTCGCCTGCGCAGGACGCAGGCGTATCTCCCTTCAGGACCGTGACCGCCACGAAGTTCTTTGCGCTTCAGCAATGGATCAACTCGGCCGATCCCGATCATGACATCGGTTGCATTCAGCTGGCGGAGCCGCTGGGCGAGGAGGTCGGCTATTTCAAGATCGCGTCGCAGACGGATGCCGAGCTCGAAAACGCTCTCGTCAACATTTCGGGCTATCCGGGTGATCTCGACAACGGGCGAAACCAGTACTTCCACCAGAACAGGGTGCTTCGGACGTCCGCACACCGCATCTATTACGACGTCGATACGTACGGAGGCCAGAGTGGCTCGCCTGTCTGGGTCCAGGCGTCGGCGACCAGCGAAGCTGTTGCCGTTGCGGTGCACGCTTATGGAATAGGTGGCACGGCGCCCAGTCTCGGCGTGACGGCGAATTCCGGACCGCGACTTTCGCCGGAGATCGTGTTGACGGTGAAGGAGTGGTTGCAGGCCGCCTCGGCTTGACAGCTTCCGTGCCGCGCAGCCGGTGCTTCATTCATGTGACCCTCCGCGATGGGCAGCCGCTTGCCGGTGCCCGGATCGCCGTCGAGCAGGCAAGCGGTCCAGTGCCGGAACTGATGTATCAAACGGATGCGGACGGGCATGCCCAGATCGGGCTTCCAACCGGAAAGGTTCGGCTGCGCATCTTCACCGCCTCTGGCGAGAGCCGCTCCGTAGACATCAATGTCGGAGCGGAGCCGGACAAGACCTATTACGTAACAATCGATCTGCCCTGATGACGGTCCCCTGCGGAGAGACGCCATGATAAGTCGAGCCCGCTTCCCGGAGTCCGCTGAGGAACGCGCCGAACGAGTCATCAAAGACATCAAGAAGCTGGGGCTCGGACCAGCGGCGGCGCCGCGAGAAGTCGGCGAATTGGAGTCGGTAGCGCCGAAGTCACCGTCGTTGCAGGAGGTTGAGCGGCGGATCGAATGGAATCTCAAAGCGGCGTCTCCCGGCGCGACGGAGCTCGCTCGGGCGGTTGCCAACAAGACCGCACGGGAAGGACTCGACCTTGCCGCCTCGCTCGCCGGCGGTTACGTCAGCCATCACGATCTCAACACAGGGCAATTGGCGAATCTGGAGGCCGTGATCCAAGTCATTGGGCGGCCAGCCTGGTTCGTCGAGGGCGATGCGCCCGACACCAGGGCGGCGACTGCGAAGGACGACTTCTGGGTTGCGTATATCAATACGGCACAGAACGCGATCCTGGACATCTGCGCGCGGGTTGGCTGCATCATGGTCGGCAGCGCGGAGCCGTTCGTTCCTGTTGCGACCGGCTGGTTGATTGGCAGGAACACGCTGGTGACCAATGCGCATGTCGCCGGTGCGGTGGCCCGACAGAACGCTGCGCTGGCGGCCACCGACGCGCGCCAGGGATGGCGGTTGCGGACCGATCGGCCAGGCGTCGTAGATTTCCGCTTCGAGAAGGGAGGCTCGAAGCATTCGCGGTTCGCCATCGACGAGGTGCTTTATGTCGAGGGCGCTGACAAACCGGATCTCGCGATTTTCCGGCTGAAGCCGCCGACGGCGGACGCGGCAGGCGGCATGCCGTCACCGATCGTGATGGATCTGAAGGCGCAGTCCAACGGATGGGCGAAACGGAACGTTTTCGTCGCAGGGCACCCGATCAAGGACCTCACGGACGATCAGAACGTATTCAAGGTTTTCGGTGAGCTCGACGGCACCAAGCGCTTTTCTCCGGGTTGCGTGCTGGAGCTTCTCGGCACGGATGTACTGGCCCACGACTGTTCGACGACCAATGGGTCCTCCGGCAGTCCGCTGGTGGATTTCGCGTCGTCGAAGGTTGTGGGACTGCATTATTTTGGCCGCCCCGGAGCGCGCAACGAAGCCGTGCTCCTGTCGGCAATAGCCGATCACCCTGCGATCGTCCGAAGCCAGACGGGGGAGTGGGGTATCTAAAATGCCGACGCAGGCGATTTTACCGAAAGTCTTGAATCTTTATGCCTCGTGGGCGGTGATAACGGCGGCGGTCGACGCGATCCTGCCGCCCGACACACAGCCGAGCGATCGCAAGAACTATATCGAGCGTCTTGCGCCACAGGATCCGGGCAACAAGGTCGTCTTGACGGAGGCGCTGGTACCGCACTTGGCCAGCCAGGGGTGGCTCGAACGATTTTGTGTCGAGCTCATCAGTCGCAGTCAGACCAATGCCGTGCTTCGCGGAATCCTCTCGGACCAGATTGCCGTGAATGCGGACGGAGTGGCCGACCAGGCTAACCTCCAGAGCCTGAACAACAAGGTTCAGCCCTTCCTGGTTTCGAAGACGTTCTTTGAAGGAATGGAGGCCGCCCGCTACCGTGTGTGTGCGATCTGGATCGACGATCCGTTCGAGCCGGGTTTCAAGGGGACCGGTTTCCTCGTCGGGGCAGATCTCGTTCTGACGGCGCGTCACGTCGTCGAGCGCTTCCTGGTCCCCGGCCCGGCCGGGGATGTTGTGCTGGCGGGAGCGGAGCAGAGCCTAGCTTTCGTGTTCGACTACTGGGCGCCCGTCGGCCCCTTCGCCGTCGCAGCACCGCCAAGTGGTCTGCGCGTGGTCAGGCTCGTGGCTCCGCGGGAAAATCCGCCAGCCAGCCGTTGGCTCGAATGGTCGAGCATGAAGCATCCGGATGACGGACGGACGCACCTCTTCGGCCCGCCGCCGATTGACCAGCGCCTCGACTGCGCAATCATTCGTCTGGCCGAGCGGATCGGTGCCGAATCCATTGGCGGAGGCGGAGGCAAGCTTCGCGGATGGCAGCGTTTGAGCGCCCCGGTGCGCCCGCCGCGTCCTGGCAGTGCAATCGCGCTTCTGCAGCATCCCTCCGCCGGTCCCCAGATGTTCGATAAGGGGGACTTTGTCGACAGCGATCCCGACCCCTCGACCCGATTGTTTTATTCGACCAACACGAACGGAGGCTCCTCCGGATCACCCTGCTTCGACGCAACGCCGGATATCGTCGGGTTTCACAATGCAGGACACCCGTCAGCCTATCCGAACAGGCCCACCAGTCTCTGCAATCAGGGTGTGTTGATAAATCAGGTGATCGCCCGGCTTTCGGTGGAGAAACCAGGCCTTCTGCTGGAATCATCCGCCGTTTTCGGGACCAACGACGGGCTGTGGTCGTTGTCCGATGATCGTCAGAAGCCCGAGCCTGTGCTGGGAAGGGTGGATTTCAAGGAAGCCGCTTTCGCGATGTTCGATTCGCATGCGGTGCAGCGGGTTCTGGTCGTCAGCGAGCAAAACTCATCTGGTGTGCCTGGAAAGTCCGGCAAGAGCTTTTCCACGCGCATCCTGCGCGCCATTGCACGACGTCGGCCCGCGATCGTGGTCGAATTCTCCGCCGAGGAAATGAAGGAATTCAAATCCGACAGGCCGGAGGATTTTCTCCTGGAACTCGGCCGCCGCATCGATCTCGGCGAAATGAAGGGTATGCCGGAAAAACCTACGGACGAGCGGCAACGTACCCGCTGGTGGGCAAACGATCTGCCGGCCTGGTTCGGTCGGCTGTTGGAGGATCGCGCCAAAAACGCTGGACTTACCGTGACCGAAGCCGTGATCGACAGAACGGCGGGGCCGGCGGCAGGTCAGGAACTGGTATTGCGCGAACTCGTTTGGATCGTCATCGATGACATCCACAAGTCGCCGCCTGACGGAGGACTGAAGGAACTCATCGCGGGGATGATCGGTGTCACGGACACGCAGCAGGTGTTGGGACCGGGCTTGAAATCGATGCGTTGGCTGCTGATCGGTCATATTCCCGATTTTGTGCGCGAGTATACAAGTCAGTACAAACACGATGTCGTCGCTTACGACACGATTGGCATCGAAGCCTGGAAGAGCTGCATTCGGGCAGCAGTTTCTGCCGCTGGCGCGGACGGCCGCTACAACGATGATACGGTTGCAGCGCTCTACGAATATTCGACGGCCACGTTGCCGGATTTGGCCGATCCTGGGCTCCGGCTGAAGACGTTGGCTGGCAGTGTGGTCCCAGCGCTAAAGGCAATCAAGGTCATGCAATAGAGGTGAATGGCATGGCGGCTCCGGATAGCACGTCTTCAATGGATGACATCGTCGCGCGGTTGCGAGCAGCCGGTATCGATACGGCAAAGCTCGACAGCGATTTGAGCGTGGTGCGGGACGCCGCGAATTCCGTGTCGGGCAAGACCGAGATGGCTTACCCTGGTGACCTCGCGTCACAGCAGCTGCTGGCCGCCGCCACCCGCGGCTACTTCCTTCCCAACAGTATCGGCTTCTCGCCCGACAAGGACGAAAGTCCGGATCTTCGTGCGTTGCTCGCGCAATCCGAACTGGTGCCGCGGAGCGGGACGCACATGTGGCAACTCAAGCCTAGCGTCCGTCGGCAGGTGCTGCTGGATGCCAACGCGTCTAACACGCTGAAGTCCGCGATCGACATACCTGCGGACAGCGACGATCTAGAGGGCGCCATGCTCCGCCGGGTCATAAAGGGTGATTTGCCCGAGCTAGACGCCGCCACGGCCTCGGAGCTCGATCAGTTGATGGTGGTGTCCGGCTGGCTCGCCGGGACCGACTTCGCGGCGGTGCCGCCAACGGCGGAAGTCCGCAGGCAAATCGCCAAACGCGAATTGTTGGAGCCCATGAGGGTCCTGGTTGGGCGGTCGGAGCAGGATGGCGCGGACGGCAGCAGAGACCGTATCGTGGGCCGTGAAAAACAGATCGAGACACTGCGCGCATATGTTGGAATCGTGCCGCCCGAAGAGCTCAGGCAATATGCAAGTCGAGCCATTCGGAGCTTGTGGCAGAGAATAACCTTCAGCGACGCAACCAACGAGCCGCTGATCATCAGCGGCATCGGCGGCATGGGCAAGTCGAGCCTGATCGGAAAATTCATTCTCGACCACGCCTTGTTTCCGGGCATCGATCTGCCCTTCGCCTATCTCGATTTCGATCGCGCCGCGCTGGCACCGCGCCAGCCGCTGCAGATCCTCATCGACATTGCCCTCCAATTCTCCACGTGGTTTGCCGGGCTGGAAGCGCCGCTGGCCAAATTCCGAGCCGATTTGCGCGGTGCAATCGATCTGCTTGCCAACAATCCGTCGCAGCGGCTGCTCGAAGACACGACGCGATCGCAGCTCAATGCATATTGCTTCGAGCTGAGGTCGATCATCGAATCGATCAACCAGGGTCGGGCGCCGGTACTGCTCGTCTTCGACACATTCGAAGTGGTTCAGTACGACCAGCAGGCGGTGAAAGGTATCTCAGATCTGATCGCAACGCTGCGCGCACCGACGCCGCCGACGGGTGCGAGATCCGGGGGGAGCTGGGAGAATTTGCGGGTGGTCGTTGCAGGCCGCGCCGGCGCGCCGGAGATCACCACCAGTCACACGCCCATCAAGCTGGGGCCGCTTCCCCTCGCGGCCACCGTCGAACTCATCCGCCGGCGCAACCAAAGCGATGCCATCGGAATCGCGAGTTCGCAGATCACGGCTCTGGCGAAGCTGCTGCGGGGCAGCCCTCTCGATGTCTCGATCGTCATGAACTGGATCAAGAGCAGGGACGAAGCGGAGCGTGCGTCTCTCCTGGAAGAGATCATTTGGGAAGTAGAGGCATCCGACCGCGAGTCAGGGGACGCGGGGGAATCGACCGGAGACGAGGATCGTGATGCCCCCGCGGACCTGGTGACGAGCAGGCGCATTACGGGCATCCTGATCAACCGGATGGTCAATCACATCAACGACCCTCAGGTACGGCAGCTCGCGGTGCCCGGGCTGGTCGTGCGCGCCGTCACCGCCGATGTCATCCGCGAGGTGATGGCTCCGGCCAGCGGTCTCGTCGGAAGCGCCGATGCGCTGTCTACGGACGAAGCGATGGAGCTGTTGCGGAGGCTCGAAGCCGAGCGCTGGCTTGTGACCCGCAGCGGCGAGTGCCTGCGGCACCGAAGCGATGTAAGACTTGCCATGCTCGACCTGATGCGCCGGCAGGATCGGCAAGATGGGCGGGATCGACCAGAACGCCTACGCTTCGACGACGCCAATCTGCTGGCCATCAATTTCTTCCGCGCCCGGGCTAACAGCAGCACTGACATGCGCGCGGAGGCGATCTACCATCTGCTGTTGAGCGGCGATGAGAGAATCGAAGAGGCTGATTCCTATTGGAGGCCGGAGGTGGGTGCGCTCCTGGCCAATGCCGTCGACGACTTGACGCGGGCAGCGCAAGTCTACCTAAAGGTCAGGCTCGGACGGGCGGTCTCTGCGCAGGCGCTCAGAACGTTGCCGCCCAAGGTGGCGTCCTCGTTGCTGGTGGCTTTCGGCAGGCGTCTTCTGCAACGGGGAGGGGTCGCCGGGCTTTCGTCCCTGCTGGACGATCTGCAGAGGGGCGCGCACAATCCTGCGCTCGTCGGGATGGTCTGCGAAACCCGGTATCGTTCGGGGAACTGGGAAGAGTTGCGGGAGTGGCTCAATCGAGGCAGGACCTCCGGACCGCTGGCACCTGCGTTCGCTGCGCTTGGCGATGGCGACTTCGATGCCGCGCGCATGGCCGATGAAGCCGCCGGCGGGCCGTTGCGCTTCTGCTTGCGTCTTGGGTCACGCGACCCGCAGGCCATTCCCGTCCTCCTGCAGTCCGGCATGGCCGACTGGAAGCTCGAACCGTTCCTGAACGGATTGGGCGATACAGCCTGGGACTATGCAGTGTGCATCGTGCATGCGGATGACTTCGTTGCCGGCTCGGTCGTTCTGGAGCGAAAAGCTCGCATCCTCGATGCAGTCGGAGCGATGTGCAGGAGTGGACAAAAGGTGCCGGCTGCCGCGGCCACGAGCGGCGCATTGCGCGTGCTCGCTTTCCACGAAACGGATACGGCGCGGCCGATTTTGCGAAAGCTCGATTTCAACGCCCTTTTCTCCACGATCGGGGCGCGGATGTTGCAGGAGTTCGGAAAGTCATTTGAAGCCATCGCTTCCCAATTGCAGCCCAATTTTCCGGAGCTTGTCTCCAGCATGAGAACCTTGCTGGAAGGCTCGTCCGCGATTCCGGGCAACGCGGTGATCGCCGACCCAAAGTTCACGCGCGAATTCGCGGCGTTGATCGCGCAGATGGCCGCATCAGGCTCGGAGGCCGCAGCTCGATGTGTCCTAAACACGCTCGCCGGAACACATCCCGATTGGATAGAGCCGGCTGGACACGCCCTGACCAGGGCGTTTCCAGGAGAGATTCCGAGCAAGCTTGGATGGTGGTCTTCGGTCGACAAATACCTCGCGAACGGCGGCCGCCAGGCCCGCAGTCGGCGGCCACTCGATGGCTATGCCATTCTTTCGCTAGCCAACGAGGCCGGCAGTTTCGTCGAAGCCTTATCTGCATATGCGGAGATCGTCGACCACCACAGCGATGGGGCGCAGGATTTCATTGCGATAGCTGCCGCATTTCAGGGATGGAGACGTTGGCTGACGTCTACGCTGTCACCGACTGCTTGAGAATTTATATTCATTGAAAATCATTTGCTGACGGGCAATCTTTCTAAGGGGGTGGGGGATGAGGTACAACCGAACGAGTCGGCGGGCGTCATACCTGCCATGCGCCGCTCTGTTGACGCTCCTTTGTCTTACGACCGCCACTCCTGCAACGTCCGCCGCAGTCCGTGAAGACAACTGCGGTGCACAAGGTACCTGCGTGAATGCGCTGTATCAGAAATTGGCGCTCATCAATGGCGGTCCTGTCGAAACCGGCGGCTCTATCGTCATTCGCGAGCCTCTGATCTGCTTTCCCCGCGGTGCGAGCAGATTGAGCGGCCATGCCTGGTCGTCCGACAAGAAGCGGCCGGCTGCCATCAGCCGCGAGATCAAGGAGCTGGGGGCCCTGCTCCTCGCGGCGTATCGTGACAGTGGCAGGCCGTCCAAGTCGCGCCTGCTCGTCCGCGTTTCGGGTTTCGCCGACAGCGAGGGCGGGGACGATTCCAACCTGAAGCTTTCGTTCCAGCGTGCGCAGACCGTCGCCGCGCTGTTGCGAGAAAGCGCGCCGGGCGTGCCGCTCGCGCTCGAGATCGAAGGACGCGGGCAGGCCAAGGCGAATTCAGGAGCAGGCGGCGCTTGTGCGGATCCTGCCAGGCCGGCCACCGAGGCTGCAGGCGAGCCGGCGCCGCAACCGTCGCATCGTCGCGTCGAGATCGAGATTCTTTCCGCGGCGCTGACGCACGCGTCGGCTCCGTCGGCCGAGGCCGACGATATGGCGCTTCGACTGTTTCCGGAAGGAAGCATGCCGTATGCTCCGTTTCGCGTCACGCTCGCTGAGGGCGACCTGAAGATTGACGCGATCAGCAAGGCGTGCCGGACACCGATCGCGGCGCCTGCGCCGTCGGCTCCCGCAAACCGCCCGCCGGACGAATTCGAGTATCCATCGACACCTTGGGTCGAGCTCGCTCGACCTGGCGGCAGCGTCGATTCGGCGAAATACCCGCTTCACCAGTTCGAGCCGAACTTGTCCGGCTCGGTCGAGGTCGTCCCGGTTCGCCGCCTCAACGGATCGCGCACGACCGACGGGGTGCGCATCGTCCTTCGGCTCGCCAAGGCCAAGAGCACGCCATACCTGATCCCCGGATACTGGGCCGTCGCCCTGCATCTGGCGACGCTACCTCAAAAACTTACGTCTACGGTCGGAAATCCCGCCGTGGAGAATCCGGCCAGGAAGCCCTGGGAACGGATCGTCGATTGCTACGCAACCATCGCTGCAGGACGAACGGCTTCGAAACTCGTTGACGAGACTCAAAAGCTCCTGAACGGGGAGATCGTATCTGAAGTGGTTTCGCGCCTGCCGAAGACGATCGACGGGATGATGCTGCACACGCATCGGGCGGATCGAAATTTCCATTTCTTCGATCTGCACCCGGGGATGTTGCTTCGTTTCAAGTCGACCAGCGTGGATCCGGTGTCGCGCACGATGCAGCCCGGCGGCCCACTGGATCTTGCTACCCAGGCCGATCCGATTAATCCCTACGCATTGGTTCCTGGGCCGCGAAAGGTCGCCGCGCCGCGCGGGCGCGCCGCCTCTGACCTGTTTTTGGCGTACATGTTGTCGGGCAGGCTTAACCGGCCGAGCAGCCTCGGGGCGGAAAGCGCCGAGGCCGAGAGCGCCAAGGCGGAGAACGCCAATGCCGAGAATGCCAAGGCCGAGAGCGCCGCCGGGGCTGCAGTGGAGGCCGGTACCACCCTTAAACTCGGGGCCCTCGCGTCCCATGTCGTCTTTGAGGATTTGCTCCAGCAAGGGGTTGTGCGGGTTTTTCTCCCGAGAAACTTGCGGCAGTTCCAGACCATTGCGACTATTCCGAACCCGGCCATTTATTTCAGCAAGGCGCCTGACTCGCTCGCTCAAAATCCGGCCACGTTGATCGTGGCGGCGCCGGATCTGGCCGCGTTGGACAAGTTCACGGCCGACGCTTATACGACCGCATTCGATCGAACGGTCCTTTGCAAGCCGGAATATCAGGTTGCATGTGCGGTCGCCCTCGGTGGCCTGACCTATTCGCCGAACGTCAAGATCGAGATTGGCGGGCAGGATCGTCAGGTGCCGCTGGGAGCACGCCTTGCACATGTCCTCCCGGCGGATATTCAAAGAGGTTGCTTCGAACCGATCAAAGACGCCACCGATCAATGGCCGCCCGGTGCACGGCTCGGCAAGGCGGTGACGATTGAACTCGGTGGCCTTCCACCCCCCCTGATTATTGACCGTAAGGATTGTCGTTTACTCGGATTGCCGTTGACCGAAGGGAGTCGCATTTCATGGTGACATTTTCCCGTTGTGGAACTTCGTCCATTTTTGCCAACGATGCTGTAAACCCCAGAATCCTGTTTCGCCCTATCAACGATGTCGCGTCGGCGCCGTCGTTGACCTTGGACGACAGCGTCGTTCGCAACGGCATCTTTTGGGTGCTACCGTCACCGCAACCCTTTGCCGGACTTTCGGAGATCGTTGCATGGCTCGATCATCGGGCGGCCGAGCAGGCAACAATCGGGCTCGCCCAGACAGCGGAGCGAATTGCTTTCGGTCGCGCCGGCGGCGGTGTGCCGCTGTTCGTATTAAAAGGCGGCCGCAGCGGGTCCTTTCCGCTCGGCGCTAACCAGGTCCAGCTCGAGGATACGGCAACAGGATTGCTGGAATACGTCCTTGACCTCGACCGATCGATGCTTTCGGCCGGCCCGACCGGTCTGGTATTCACGCCCCAGGGATCCGGACATGTTTTCGGTCGACGGCGCGCACTGGACACAAGCCGCTCGCCCTTCGCCATCATGCAATTGGAGCTTGATCTCACGGACGCTTCAGCGATCGGATGTTTCCGTGGCGAGGGTCACCTCAGCTCAAGTAGCGATGTCCAGACGCCGACGTCGATCGACGAGATCGTCGGCGCGGGGCTCGTCAACCGCTTTACTTACCTCAAGGGGAGCGATGGATCGCCCGCGACCTTTACGGAAGAGGCTGCCGTGCTGCACGGCGGCGAGGCCGGCACGAGAAGCGGTCGATGCGTGCTTTCGCTTGATCCGTTTGCACCGCTGGACCAGCTCCGGTCGTTTCTCCAACCATTGCCTCGCTCCGACACCGAAGCGCTCGTCCTGGCGATCCCGACAGCGCCCGGGCACGACGTTGAAGTCGTGCCGCATCCGACCCCGGCGCTGCAGCGGGGACCGGTTTTTGTATTCACGCGCCACCCGCTGAAACTTGAAGGAGGTGCCGGTGACTACGACGACACGATGTCGCTGCGCGGGACCTTCAAGGCCAATGTGAAGGCACCTGCGGGAGGCACCGAAGCCGGTGCGGCGCTCGACCTTGCGCTGCTCGGGCTGCTGCCTGGTTTTGCGCCCAGCGAGACTTTGGGGCCTTCAGCTTCCGGAACTGAAGCGGCCGGAGATATATTCGTCACGTTCGACCTCGGTCCCGCGATTGACAAGCGCCCGCCGGAGAGGTTTGCCGAAGCCGTCGAGAGCACTGCAGCTGCGAACACGCCCGCGCTCTCGGCGCAAGGTGACAGCCTCGGCGTTACGTCGTGGATGAGCGTGCACCGCGGCGATCCCGGCACCATGCGAATGATCGCCGAGCCACCCAGTGGCCGCAACCTGAAGATGGATGGCGGTGTGCTCGAGCATGCGCCGCTCGAGCTGACGGTCGGGAGGCAGGACGCCGCGAATATTCCGGCGGGTTTTGTGCCTGTCCTGCCGCCCCGCGGCGTTCAGCAGGACAAGCGCAAGTCCGCTCAGGCGTTCGACATAGAAAGGCTGGCGCATGAGCGCCGCAAGCTGGCGACCCCAAAGGGATATACTGTCACCGAGAGTTCGCCCGCGACCGAAACCGATCCGGTCATCAGCAGATCGACGACGCCGCTCGGCTTCGAGGTCGAGCGCCTGCCGGACGGGCGCATCGCCGCGATCGTCTTTGCCGTTTCGGTTGGCACCGTCAAAGGGCAGCCGGCGCAGTTTCAATTTGCCGTCCGCGGCCGGACGCCGGGCGGAGGGAAGGGGCCGGTGCTGCCGGCCGTTGCCGACGCATTGATCCGCAATCGCTTGTTTCTGGTCGCGAACAAGATGCCCGACGTGACGGCGCAAGGCGGCACCTCCCTTGAGAGCCGGGTGGCAATCGGGGGCTGGCCTTTCGATGTCGGCATTCCGGGCGCAGAAGGGCGCGCGGACCGTCAAAAACTACGCCCCGAGACGCTTTTCATCATCAAGGGATATGAAAGCAGAAGTATCATCGAACTCGCCGATGACCCGGCATCCTGGTCGGGCAGGGATCAGTTTCTGCGCCTGGGACCCGAGGGGAAAGAGGATCCGACCGCGAATGCGCGTGATATCCTTAAGGCCTTCATCAACCGTGCGAACACCGAAGCCGCTGCCACCGACTCCGCTGCGGCCAAGCAATACCAGCTACTGCTGAGCATTCTCAACGACGGCAACTGGGCCGGCGTTCTCATCATCAATTGCGATCTGGGGCTCGGCGATCTGCCCGCGCAGGTCCAGGGTCTGCTCGGCGGCATGGATCTCGACCGGCTGCGCGGCGAGTATGTTGCAATCGAACTCAAGGGTATCGGCAGTTCGGGCGGGTCCACAAAATCGCGTCTTTCCGGTCTGGTCGACTATCGGGACGACGGCTCGGCGATCGAACCTGCCCAAGCAAATGAGGAAGAGCCCGAACACGATGGTTCTTACGGTTTCAAGATCCGGCGCTTGCTCGTCAGCTTTGCGAACGGCGAAATTTCGGCGTTTCAAGCCAAGATCGACTTCTACCTGGGACGCCTGTTCCATGGGTTCGGCGACATATGGGAGAAGAGAGGGAGCACGGGCTGGCAGTTAAAGAGCGACTCCATCCTGTCCTTGGTCGGACGCTACGAGCGGATACGCGAAGGCGGAGCCACGCGTGAAATATACACTTATGAGACCGACCCCGAGCAAAGCTTCAGATACGCCGCCAAAAAGAAGGGGCAGGTTGCGCCTGAAGAGGGCGATGAAGATGCAATCATCCGTATAGTCGACGTCAATCGCATTGCTTATGTGACCGACGCTTCGATTCCCGACGGGGCGGATGCAAGATCGGTCGTCTCCCGCTTCCTTCTCGACGGCAGGGTCAAATTTGGCTCGCTGGGCAAACTTGATGTCATCGATATCGAGGCGCTCGACTTCAGCGACATGGGCATTGCGACGGGGTTCAGGATTCCGAACCTGCCCGGCCACGAGATTGAGCGAGCCCTGCGAATGTTTTTCAATCCGGGGCGGCTGCGCTTTCAGTTCGGCTCCGCCACCAAGCGGCCCGGTCGCGGATTCTGGTCCTCTTTTCCACTGAAATTCAAAGCTCTGAACCTGTTCGGGAAGGGATTGAGACTTCCTGACCTCGGCTATTTTGGGCTCGGAAGTTCTGCGGCGGCCGACGGCTTTCGCTTTGGTCTCGAGTTCGATCTTGATCTCGGATTCCTCGGCTCGCTGGCGCCGAAGAAGGGATTCAAGCTGTCGGTGCTGTTCGGCTTTAGTGACGGTGTGAGGACGGGTGGCGGATGGGCTCCGTGCTGGGCGCTGGGCATCAAATTCCCGGAAAGCGACGGCAAGCTCGACATCGGCATCGAAGGCGTGATCAAGCTGCGCGCCGAACGGTTCAAGATTCTCAACAAGCAGTTCCGGCCGCCGGGGGGCGGCGCTTCATCGCAGATCAAGCTGCTCTATGCGATCGGCGCCCAGCTCGAAATTCTCGGATACAAGTTTCCGAAGGATGAGGCAGGCATCTCCCTGTTCCTGTTCGTGGACCCCAAGACGCTGGGAAGCGGACAGGCGTCGAGTGGCATCGGCTGGTTCGCCGCCCGCAAGCCGATCGACGGCAAGATTGGCGTGTTCGATCTGAAGGCGATTGCGCTCGGGCAGCGTGTCGATCCGCTTCCGGCGGCCCTGCCTCCTCCCAGGACCACCAAGGATGTCGTCGATCGCTTTACGGCCCTGACATCGAAAGCGCCGTATGATCACGATACCGGAAACGACGAGACGGCCGCGCTGGACAAGATATCCACCGCGATCGAGAGGGACTACATCCGCTTCGACCCGTCGCGAGGCTGGTCCGTCGGCTTCTCCGCAGTATTTGCCGATCGCGTTGAGCTCGGCCTTGCGATGCGCGACGACGACATCTATGGCATTCGCTTCGGTGTCACGCTTTCGCCCGGCTCCAGCGACTATCTCTTCTCGTTGGATGTGCTGTATCGGAAGCTCAGTGAAAAGCTCGGCGTCTATTCGATCGAGATCGTCGCGCCGCCGGCCTGGCGTCAGCTGGAATTCGGCGTCGTCAGTGTCACGCTTCCGGCGATCGCATTCGAGATCTATACCGACGGCGGTTTCACCGTCGATCTCGGCTATCCCTTCAACAAGGATTATGGACGCGCCTTCGGCGTACAGGTATTCCCGTTCATCGGATCTGGTGGGCTCTATTTCCGCCGCGTATCGGGTCCTGCGGCATGGTTGATCCCGCAGCCCAGATTTCACGATGGCGGCGGATCGGGCGCATTGATCGTCGATGCGAGCGTTCTGACCTACAAGCCCGTCACCGAGGTCGGCATGGCGTTTCGTGTCGGCCTCGGCAAGGAGATCAACAAGGGTATCTTCCGCGCCGGACTGTCGGTCACGGTGTTCGCGGAGATCGAGGGAGGCTATGGCGTGCTCTGGCACGATCCGGCTCGCCCGCAGGTGCGCCAATGGACGCAGGCGGCATCCACCTTCGTCGCGATCCGCGGACAGGTCGGCATACTCGGCGAAATATACGGCTATGTCGACTTCGGCATCGTGAAGGCCGGAGTCTCCATTCGCGTATGGGTTGCCTACGGCTTTGATATGAAGACGGACCACCGCATTCGCCTCTATATCGAGGCGGGTGTCAGCGTGCGGATTTCGGTCGTGATCGCCCGCCTCAGGGTGTTCGGCAAGACCATCGAGATCAGTCTGCATTTTAGCTTCTCGACGACCGTGGACTATTCCGTCTACGTCGGGTCGGACCGCAACACGCAGTACTACCTGTTTCAGCCGCGTGCCGGCACCGAGTCGATTGTCGTGACCGAAGCCGGCAGGCCGCTTCTGGCGTTCAAAGAGGCGCCGGTCTGGACCGAAAACATCAATCCGGCAGACTGGCGGCGCGCACCGGATCTTGGGCCATGGCGGATGCCCGTGTATCTGATGCCGGACATGACGCTCGCGGCGGCAGCCGACGCGTCCGTTCGCGCCAACGCCGTTTTTCTCGGCGTCATTCCCGATAGTACGGCCGATGGGCATCCCGTCGGCGGATCGAGCCTGGCTGTCTTGATGGCGGCCTGGACGATCGCAAACACCACGAACCGGAGCCCCGGTGTCGCCTTGCGCGATCACGAGATCACGTTCGACACGCTCGACAGAATTTCGCTTTGGGTTGCTGCGGGCGACACGATCTTCGACGGAACCGCCCACGCATCCGAGCGCCGGAAGCGCCAACCGTCTTTCCTGTTTGTCGATGCGCTGTTTCGGACCAATGTGGATGCGACGATCTCGCGTGCGCCGGACGCGGTCGATGGTGCCGCGCAGATCGGCGGCGTGTTCTTCCCGCTTCCGCCCACCGCGACGATCACACGGAGCGGATTCGCCGAGTCGGAATGGCCGGTGACGACGCGCCTTGCCGACAAGCAGGTCGTCAACGATGCCTACCGCGAAAAGATCGACGCCGAACTCCAGCGTCAGATGGCCGCTCTTGCGCCTTCCCGAGTTGCCGAGTCGCTCGGCGCCGAGGCGGAGCCGCAGCGGCTCCCGATCGCGCAGGTCCTGTTCGAGGACTATGTCGGGTTGATCATCCGCGGCTCGATCTCGCGCCTTTGTGCCATCGCCGCGGAGAAGATCAGGACCGCGGCGCCGCGTGCGGATGGATCGCCTCATGCCTTCAGGCTGGGCGATCTGCTCGACGAACTGGAACGGGACGAGGTTCGCTCCGGCGTTCTCGCAATGGCGACGCGCCTGTTCTTGCATGGACCGCGGCTCCCTGACCCGGATTCGCCGCCCGCCGGCGTCATGCCTCCGAACCTTGCGCCCGGAATGCATCATGGTCTCTACCAGCTCGCCTGGCTGCAACATCCGCTCGGGCGCCCCGCCGTCCCGGCTGAGCGGCCGGCCTTCGTCGTTGAGACGGGAGATTCGTTCCTGCGTGGCGGGGCGCTCACCTTCGCTATCGACGGCGTCGAGAGCGATGCCTTGGTCGAGTTCGCGGCCAGTGCGCACCTATTTACCGACCTCGGCGGGCGCATCAGCGCCGCCGACAGGTTTCGAACGGTGCCGCGCGACTTCGCCGTGGGGCGCCCCCGCGTTCTCGGTGGCAACCGTGCCCATCTGGTCCCGTTCCCGGCCGAGGTCATTCGTCACCAGGCGAGGACGCGTAGCGAGGGCCTTGTCAGTCGTCCAGGCCTCCGTGCTTTCAGAATCGGCGAGCGGACGCGTCCGGAAGCCGCGGCAAAAATCGGCTCGCACGCCGTCATCTCGGTGACGCTGCGACTCCAACTGGTGAAGCCCGCCCCGGGTGCTGCCGTGCTCGATCGCTTCGAGATCGCCGGTATGCCCGAAGGCGATCGCGTTTGGCTGGATGCCCTCAACCTGGAGGCCGGCGGCGAGCAACGGATCGCACGCGCCGAGTTCTACAACGTCAAGCCGGATGGGCTTGAGCCGCTGGTTGGTGCCGCCAGTTCAGCCGTGGTCGTGCAGAGTGACCTGTCGGCCGAAGCAAGGCCTTTCGGAGCGACAGAGCTGGCTGCGGAAACGGCTATCTCGGAGACCTATGTGGCTTCGATCGACGAGCTTCAGGCTTTTGTCGAAATCGTGCGGCGCGCGGGTGTCACCAACCGCGCCGGCACGAGTATCGGCTGGCCGACGGCTGGCAGTTCGATCCAGCAGCTCCTGCCTCGCCCGGAGGGAGATGGAAGCACGCCGCCGATCGAGCTGATGATGATCCTGTACCTGACCGAGGAGAGCGCGGGATACGCGAACGCAGTCGTATTCGATGTTCCTGCCGACCAGGCCGATCCTGCGGCTTATCTGGATGGTCACTCGTTCACGTTCCAGATCGACGGCGAAAACCCATTGGCGCGGGCGGAGCTCAGCGAACCAATCGCTCCGGCCGGCGTCTTGCCCATCATCGTGACGCGGCCGGAGCGGCCCGCCGTTCCGACCGGTCTCAACGAGGAGCTTTGGGACCAGTTCGCCGCGCGCTTCTCCATGTTCGCCTATTCGGTCAGGGACGACAATGCCGAGCTGGTCTCGATATCCGAGAGCCTCGCTGTGGGGCACACCGACGACGAGGGCGTGACGGAGAAGCTCACCTACCGGCTGGCCCTGCCATTCGCCAAGCTGATGAATGCGAGGTCGCCCTATGCTGCCGTAGGCAAGACGCTGCAGCTCGCCGGTCAATGGCGCGACGTCTACGGCAACGATTGGTCGGGGCCGCCGCTCGCCAGCGTCCCGATCAAAATCCGATACTCCGATCGCCTGATTCCGCTGAACGATTTGCCCGGGCTGCTGCTTGCGTGGTGGCCTGGCAGCACTGCCGGCCGGCTCAACGTAGCCATGGTGCTTGATCCCCGCTCTGTGTCGTCAATCGTGCCGGAAGGTGAAGGCCCCCTGACCGACGACCAGTACCGGGCGCTGATTGAAATGTCAGATCGCGCCAGGGTCATCTACGCCCAGGCGGCATTGCAGCTTCGTGACGAACACATCGGCGTGTCGTTGACGGATGGCGGGAGCGAGCAGACTCGTGCCCTGAAGCGGTCGGTCGCGTTTGCGAGGGCCGACGTCGAGAAGCTCTGGAAGTTCATGGAGGCTGCTGGCGCAGCGTTCGGTGCGATGACGAGCGTGAGAGACTTGCGGACAATTCCGGCGACGACGGTCAGGACGGAAGCCGAACGGCTGTTGTCTCGCGATCCTGTCGTGTTCGGATTTGATGTCGAAGTTTCGGATGGAGAGTTCGCTGAGCTTGCATTGGCGCTTCTGGTCGAGCGCACCAGCCCGGATGGGCTGGATGGTACTGAGCCTTCCGATGTGAAAAGCGTGGTTGTGCCGTTGCCGCTGCCGCTGCGCCATGACGGCTCTGCCAAGCCTGCAAACACAGTGGCGTTCCCCGCCGGTTTTGGGCGCACCCTGGAAGAACTGGAGGCTTCCATGGCACACTTTGCGCCGCAGTTCCTGCTCGCAACGGGCTATGGCAGCGTCCCGGGGCTGGTCGAGCGGGCCATCTGGCTGGTGCGGCAAGACGTGCTTCCGCCGGCCAATCATTTCACCACCGCCGTGCGCCACGACCTCGCACTGCCACCCATCTCAACCAGCCTGCACAGCTTCGTTGCCGACGTGCCGACGTTCGGGGACGAAAAGCCCGTGCGGTCGGTTGGCTTCGACCGGATCGATGCGGATGCAACCGCTGCCCGTGCGCTCACGCTGTACGACGAAGTGCTCGATGTTCCGGCCGTGCAAAGACTGTCCGACACGCAAGGAGGTCGCGACGCCATGCAGCAGATCCTGATCGCCAAGGCCTCGATTGCCGCGTCACTTGTCGCAAATCTTCGCCCCGTTCTCGATGGCCAGCCGGCAATCGGAAACGTTCCAAACGCGATTCTGAAGGACAGGGTTCTGGCACGGCTCTCCGCTGCGGATGCAATCGACACGATCTCGTATTACGAGGATCAGGCTGCCGTCCCGCATGACGAGGAGAAGCGACCGCAGGCATACGGAAGCATCGTGCCGCGTGATACCGGCGTCGTGCCGTACACCATGCGGCCGTCCGCGATACAGATCGGAGCTCCGGCGAGCGGGAGACGGCACTTGTTTGTCACAACCGACGTGACGCCGAACTACGACAAGAACACCGTTCCTTCGCCATCCGGGTATCGGCTGACGCACGTGCAGCGATTGCCGCGACCCGCACTCGAGGCCGTGGTGCCGGGAGATCCGGGGCGTTATCGGCCGACCGCATGGCTCAAGCTCGCGACACCGCGGGTTTACGAGCTGCCCGATGCGGACATTCCGATCGTGCGAAAGCGGTATCCCCGGACGCCCGCGATCGAGGTTGAATCAATTAGAGACACGGTGGCGAATACGATCGGCGATGCGCGGCTTTGGAAGCATTCGCGAACCTGGAGCTACGAGGGCAGCGGAAATGATCGGCTCAGGTTGACCCTCCGCTACAATCCGGGAACAGGCCCCGTGCCCACGGAGGCGTTACCCGGCCTTTCCCGGGACGCGCTGCGAGCAAGGGCGTTTGCGATCTTTGCCGAGGCGGTCGAGCCCGTTCTGCGACAGCTCGGCAGGGAGGCGACCGGCGAGGCTGCTGCGAAATTCCTCGCGGCACGCGCGCAGGACCTCGCAAGCGCATTGTCGCAACAGATTATCGCATCCGAGGCCGCGCTGGTCGAGCGTCTCGATGTTTACGATGTTGCAGAGGAGGTCATGGCTGACGGCCGGCGCCGTCTTGTCATCAAGCGTGATAAGAGCCGCGCGGGTCTGCCCGGGCCCGGGGGCTTTGAGCTTTATTGTCCGGCCGACGCCGCCCATCCGAAGACCGACGATGTCGGTCCGCTGATCTTCGATGAGGCGGATCTGGCGAAGCGACTGAGACGGCTCGATGGGGTGGGTCTCGACATTGTTGCCTATCGCTCCGTGCAGACGGAGCTGGATCTGACACGTAATGCCGAAATCCGGGGGAAACCTGTCGCCAAGGAATTCGTCTATCGCGTTCCGACCGTTGCGTCGGGTGCTCCGCTGGTGCCCATACTCACCGTGGCCGAGGTGGAGATGGCGTCGCAAGCTCGCTCGTTCGGCGAACACTTCGCCGCAATGCTGACGGATCTGCTTGGGCCGCGCGGTGGCAGCGCTTCCGACCACGATGCGATTCTGGAAGAACTTTCACTGGATGTGCTCCTCACCTTCGAGCCGCTTCTCGCTGAAGAGGTCGATATCAAGGGAGACGGCCTGCACGTGTCGGGCCTTGCGCGCTCCGGACTTCGGACCGGGGACTGGGCGGGCTGGGTCGGCCCGTTTGTCGAATCGGTAGCGGCGTGGCGCCGGTCTTATCGGCCCGCAGCCGGCGGCAATTATGTCTTTGATCTTCGTGTATTCGAGACTGCGTCGAACCGGCCGATCATCCGGATCCGGCGCTGCGTCCTTCCCGCAAAGTTGATTTCTGGTTGACGATAAGGATTTGACGAAATGAATTCGCAAACGAAGTGGTGGCGTATTTCCGCGGCAATGTTGGCATTCATCGTGGCTTCCACGGTTTCGCTCGGATATGCGGAGGCGGCGACGCCAAGCTACCTGCGACTGGTTGTCGGGGGTGTCTGCCTGCTCGGCGTATTTATGTTTGCAAGCGGCATCACCGGCGTGAAGACGGCGCTGGTTGACGAGTTTAATTGCTACTCCCTGCAGCGCGTCATTACGTTCGGATGGTTTGTCGTCCTCTCTTCGGCCTTCCTCGCAATTTCGTTCTGGAACGTTGCCTTGTGGAAGGCGGGCGGAAGCGGCGTGGTGCAGTCCTTCGTTGAGATCGATGCAAGCATCTGGGCGCTCGCTGGAGTCGTGCTCGGGGGCCTCGTCGGAAACGGCGTGGTTAATTCGATCCATGCCGCGACCCCGCCAAAGGATGCAGGTGCCCACGAGAGCGCTCTCTCCCCGGACCCCCGGCGCCAGGGGTCGATGTACCGCAATATCGAGATCGAGGACGCGATGCCTGCCGACATTACCACCAACAGCCAGTTTGGCGTTCAGAACACCGTCGATATGACGGCCGTGCAGCAACTGCTGCTTCAAGCCGCGGTGCTCGTTGCCTATGTGGTCGCGGTAGGTCGGCTTGTCGTGGCAACCGCCAGCAACGAGCCTATCGGGCATCTTCCGGGTCTTCCCGCCGAACTGTTGGCTTTGCTCGGCGTGAGCGCGGTGGCTCAGGTCGGAAATGCAGCGATCCCGAAGGCCAAGATCAATGGTGAGGCCGCGGCCTCGAAGTCGACGGAAAGATTTTGGACCGAGGGCAGCGAGCGGGCCGCCGAGAGGCTCGCACATGAAAAGTCTGGTCAGGAATCCGGCGGGCTGCCGATCACCTCAGGTGTTCTCAGCGCCCCGGAATGGGATTTGTTCAGGCAAAATCCCGTCGTCGGCGCTCTGGTTCTGTTACACGCGAAAACTGCCGTGAACGAGGCTCTCTCCCGCTACAAGTCGACGGCGCTCGAAGACGACAATGGCGATGCCTTTCGTCATACGTTGTGGAACGCCCGTATGGCGGCCGACAGCGGCGTGGGCGTTGTCTGGGCCGAGAAATGGGCGACTACGCATGAGGACGGAAATCCCGGCAAGCCGCTCGCGACGCAAATGGACTTGTTCAACAACGGGGTCGGCCGCAAGGCGGGCGACCGCATGAAGGTCGATGAGGTCCTGAAAAAGGTGCAGGACTGCGTCGATACCGGCAAGTGCATGGTCTTGCGCGCCGGAGTCCTGGTAAACTCGGACGGCAAATACAAGCTGTAGTTCGATCGCCGCGTCGACCCGAATTTCGAATTTCAAGCTGCCATGTGAGCCAAGGCGTACGCTTGTCTGGATTGAGTCAAGTGCCGCATTGACGAGCGGTCATCCTTCATGCATCTTGAAGTAGTATGTTGTTTTTGTCTGCCTGGGCCCGCGCGAATGGCGGGACCCTGCGGGCGGAATGTGTATTTGCAATCACGATAGCGTGCTGTGCGTATGGCAAAGCAGAAGCGGACCAGGAAGGTCACCGTCAAGCCGCGGCCCGGCAAGGGTAAGGACGGCTCGCAATCTGGCGCAAGGGAGGCAGCGGTCGCGGCCGGGCCCGTGACCCTGGACGAAGCGCGCGTGCTTGCCGGCGTATCGGCGCCGGCGCGGCCACGCGCGGCTGGCCTCGAGACCGCACGGGCTGCGGCAGCGCAGTCGCCCTCGCTGAGGACAATTGGTCAGGAGCGCGAAAAGCTGCGACGCGAACAGCGCAGCGAGCGCATTCGCCGGACCCGCGAATACCAGGCGGTCATGAAAATCATGAAGGCCCGCGGCGCGTTGCCGCCGCGAGCGGGACGCGGGGAAGGCGGCGCCAAGGCGGCAGGCGAGCGCGGCGAGGCGTTCGCGCCTCTGCAGATCCTCGCCGAAGGCGATTCGTGGTTCGAATATCCCGTGCCGCTGTTCGGCGGCGGCATCGTTCCGCGACTGGAGCGACGGCTGGGCGTGCCCATCCTCAACCTGGCGAAGGCGGGCGATGAGGTTCGTTTCATGCTGGGTGTCGAGGAGCGCACGACCCTGACCGAACGATTGACGAACGGCAGTCCCGCGGGCGGCGATTGGGACCTGCTGCTGTTTTCCGGAGGCGGAAACGACATCGTCGACAATCCGATGGCGCTCTGGGTCAAGGACTGGAATCCGACTCAGCCACCAGCGGCGCACGTCAATCAGCCGCGCTTTGCTGCGGCCTTGGCGCTGGTGCGCGCCGGATATGAGGATCTGATTGCAATCCGCGACAAATGCAGCCCTGACACACATCTCATCTTTCATGGCTATGATTTCGCCATACCCGACGGCCGCGGCATCTGCAAATTCGGACCGTGGCTCAAGCCGACCTTCGGTCTGCGCAACTTTCCGACGATTGCGTCGGGCCAAGCCGTCGTCAGCGAGATGCTCGGGCAGTTTGAGGCGATGCTGAAGTCGCTGAGCGGTCCTCGCGTGACGGTCGTCAGGACGCAAGGTGTGCTGGCGCCGCAAGTTTCCTCCTGGCACAACGAACTCCATCCTGCGAAGGCGGGGTTTGAGCAATTCGCCGCCTTGTTTCATCAGAAGATCAAACAACTTTTTCCGGCGCGCGTCGCTTGACCGGCGACAGGTGCGCCGGCGACGCCGTAATCATTTTCCAGCAACCGCGGAGTGCGAACGATGGCCGGCAAATCCCAACGAAGCGATCTGATCGAGTTCGTCAAACGGTTGCTCGCGCGCAATCCTGACGCGGCGCAGAGCATCGCCAAACGGATAAGGGACAAGGCCGGTCTCGAGACGGCAAACCTCGAAGCGCCGCCAAGCCCGCGTGATGTGATTGACCTTTTGATACGCAGTCCGATCGCCGATCTGGAGACGATCGTGTCTGAGGAGAGACCTGTTTTCTTCGTCGAGCGAAATGGAGAAGCCGGTCTCAATTTTGAGGATGTGTCGCTTATCGGTGTCGAGGCACAGACGCTGTTCGAATTGTCGAAGCAAAGTCGCGCGGTTCCCGAAGGCTTGGTCGACCGGGTCGGCCGCATCGACCTCGTGGACTTTCCGGGCGGTGCGCCATTCGCGGGGACAGGCTGGTTGATCGATGCCAGAATTATCGTGACCAACCGCCACGTGGCGAACGTCTTCGCGCGGCGACAAGGGCAGGGCTTTGTGTTCCGTCAAGGCGCCGGCGGCGGGACGATGAGCACGGTTTGGGATACCGGTCATTTTCGCGTTGCGGCATCTGGTGGGCTGCGCCGCCAGATTGCCGAAGTGCTCTACATCGAGCCGGATGATGGGCCGAACGACATCGCCTTCATGAGGCTTGCGTCGCTGGCCGCCGGGGATGAACTGCCGCCGTTCAAGATCGCAGGATCCGACGCTCTGGAAAACGCCGCCGTTTTCACGCTCGGCTACCCCGCCAAGGCACTACCATCGCGCATCTCCGATCAGGCCCTGATGGAGCGGCTTTATCGTGGCACGTACGACGTGAAACGGTTTGCGCCCGGCTACATCACGGCGCCGCGTGCCGGTGCCATGACGCATGATTGCACGACGCTGGGAGGCAACTCCGGATCGGTGGTGGTCGATTTCAAGACCGGCGAAGTCGTCGGCCTGCACTTCGCCGGCATCTACAAGGAGACGAACCTGGCGGTCCCGGCCAGCCAGCTCAACTCTTACGTAGCGAAAAAGCGCTGGACCCTGCCTCTGGTGATCGAGTCCCGGCCGGCGATCGCACAGGCGCCGCAGCCCGCCCCCGTCGGGCGGGGCACGGTGAGCGTCACCGTGCCGGTCACCATCACGGTCGACCTCGGCACGATATCGACTGTGGCCGGCGCGGCCCGAGTCGGGATGTCGGTCGAGCATGCCGCCGAGGCGTTCTGGCAGCAGAAGCCGGAAGGCGTGCTCGCAGCGCGCGTCGGCTATCTTGAGGATGACGGCCGCATCGGCGATACGCCCTGCATCGCCGTGTCGGCGCAACCAGGCGCGCTGGAGGGGCTGCGCGCGGACGGACCGCATTCGTTCCAGGGCTATCAGGTCCAATACGCCCCGGCCACGGTCGAAGAGCAGCTCGAGGGCCTGATGTCTGTCGAGGCCGCCGCGGCTCCGAACGCTTACGACGACGATGCCCGCGGCGATCCAAAATACCAGTTAAGTCCGGTCGAAGAACTGATGACGGTGCGCGCGCACGTCAGCCCGGAATACGGCTTCGATGAGCTGAAGGCCTTTATGAGCGAGGATGCCGGCTCATGGGTTTCGGCAATATACGAATTTCGTGCATCAGCCATTAGCGAGCTGATGGCAAAACGTCTCGCTGCCGGAACGAAGATCATGCTGGCAGCCGACTTCAAGACGTTCGCTGACGTTGACGACGAGACGACCGAATTCGATGCAGAGGTGATCTTTCAGAAGTGGGCCGATCGGTTCGGCGATGGCAAGTTCAAGCGCATCGCCGTTCCGCTCGGAACAACCGGCCTGGTTCAGCAGTCCTATCACATCAAGGTCACCGTCCGGAACGATGACAAGTTCTGGCTGTCCTCCGGCAACTGGAAGAGTTCGTCGAGCCAGCCGATCATCGATCAATCCCAGCGCGACAGGGCTACGGAGGAGGACCTGCCCGGCAATCGCGAGTGGCACGTGATTGTTCAAAGCCCGACTCTGGCCGAGCGATTTCGCGAGCACATCCTTCAGGATGTGCGGCGGTCGCATGACCTTGGTGGCAAGGAAGTGCCGGTGAAAGCGGATGATCGCGAGCCGCTGGTCGATGTGCCGGAGTCCGTCTTCGAAGCCATCGAGCGGCCGCGCGAACGCCGGCCGCCAGCGCGGCTGAAGAAGCCCCTGGAGATCACCGAAAGCATTGTCGCGGCCCCTCTGCTCACGCCCGACCGCGAAGGCGAAGTGTACAGCGAGGCCGTTTTGAAGCTGATCCGCTCCGCAAGGCGCAGCCTCGTGTTCCAGATCCCTTATATCGGAATGCCGAGCAGCCCGCGGCAGCATCGCGGCTACATCGACGATCTGATCGGCGAACTGACCGACAAGCTGGTTTCGCTGGACGATGCCCGCGTGATCCTGCGCGCGGACAGCAGCAAGAAGTTCTCGGATCCCACCCACTCTGCCTGGTATTTTAAGTCGAAGGGGGTCGACATCGACTCGCGTCTCAAGCAAATCCCCAACCATCATACCAAGGGTATGGTCGTCGACGGCAAGCGCGTCCTGATCGGGAGTCACAATTGGAGTGGCATGGGGGTATCGACAAACCGCGATGCTTCACTGATCTTCGATCACGCCGGAATTGCAAAATACTTTGCGGACGCGTTTGAGATCGACTGGGATCGCGCCGACCCGGTCCCGCCCAAAAAGTTCGTCCCACGGCCGCGAGGCGAGGAGAGCGTCCTGATGGTTCCACCGGGAGACGAGGCGCCGGCGCGGCCCGGCTATCGTCGGATGCGACTGTCGGATTATCTCGCAATGGTGGATGAATGAGAGCGACTCAAGCCGCCATCTCCAACTGCCCGTTGCTGCCTACATCGGAGCAGATCGAAATTGCCGTGCTCCTTCAGGCAATAACACGGTCGACCGTCATCCATCTAGGTTGTCCATTATCCGAGCCCTCCGGATGGGTGCAAATCGAACTCCTCCTCGATCTTGGACGACGTCTTTGAAAAACCTGGAAAACGGGCGCAGGTCTATACGTTTTCGGGAACCACAACATGTACCGGGACGGCGCGGAGATTGCAGTTGCAAATAGCTGCCGGCGCCGAATCTGGTGATCCACTTACAGGGGTTTCCGCACGTTAACTCGGGCTGGTCGCTCGCGAATCCCTCCGCAAAGTAGCACCCTGCGACCACATGGTGCGCGGAATATCAAGCTTAAGCCGGCCAACCCTCAGCTTCTTCGGTATCCACATCGAAGAACTTGAGCGGTCGGGATGGCAAGTGGCGCTGGCTGTCGTATCTCGGCGTGCGCGAGAGCCAATCGTACACCTTCGATATTATGTCTTTTGATAATTGTTTTCTTAGATGATTGTCTGCCTCGCGGTCGAACGATTTTATTAGCTCGTCCTTTTTCGGCGATGTCTTCGATGCCTTCCAAATCTTCACACAAACTTTGGTCATCGGATTTGAGCGTCCGGAACGGGCGCCGCCGGCGTCCGTCGGCGTCACGCCTACCTCATCGACGATCCCGAGCGCGCGCGTTCACGCCGAGTATTGTTCCACGATCGCTTTGCCGCGCGCCGAGATTCCGTCCAGCATCGTGTCAAGCACCGGTTCTTTCAGGCCCTCAACCCTCGCCTCCTGCACGACGTCGCTGAGCGCGTCGGGAATCTTCTCGCCGAGCGCCACCAATCGCGCGATCATCTCGTCGGGATCCATTTTCATCAGTTCCGCCTGGCGTCTCCAATGCCGCGGCAGGACTTCTGAGAACTTGTAATAGCCGCCGATCTTCATTGCCATGCGCAGCCGTCGCCGCTCATGTTCGTCGTTGTCGTAAGGCACGAAGCTCAGGACGTCGTAGAGTGGCGCAAGAAACATCCGCCGGCCCGGGAGGTGGATGACTGAGAAGTTCTTCGCGTGCGCGTCGGTACCGAGCACCAGGAAGCTGAAGGCGATCATGTCAGCGAACGCCGCCTTGTCCGCCTCCGGATCGGTAGCGTAGCGCAGCACGTCGTTGGTGATCTGCTCGATCGAGGGGCCGCCCTCGCTCTGGTACTTGACGGCGGGATGCACGCCGAGCGCCTGGCACATGTCTTCCTGGTGGAATCGTCTGACGACGCCGTCCTTGTCGATCTCGCGGTCGTACCGGGTAACGACGATCGCGACCTCTTGGCCAAACTTCCCGACCTTAGCTTCGGCCGCCGTGATCCCGAGCTGGTTCGCGAGACGCAGGCACGCGTACTCGTTCTCGGTCGTGCCTCGCAGGTGAGGCACCGGCGGCTTGAGGATGTGCGTGGTCGCCCGGCGGCCGCTCGGTACGCCCCACCGCTTTCCGTCGAACAGTAAGGCCATCTTCGGCTGCGCGCCGGCGAGACTGAAATGCCCCCGGTCGCAGTCGCGACGTCCCGTCCAGGTCCTCTCCTCGCGCAGGCGCTTGAGGCGGTTTGCGACCTCCGCCTCGTCGATCCACTGAACCTCCCCGGGCGAATCCGCATTGGCGGCTATCCACTCGTCGGTGACAATCTGGATCGCGCCGGCGCAATCCTCTCCGACCTTCGACAGCAGAGCGAACGCGCTGTTCGGCGACACGCCGTAGATCTGTCCCCATTTCTGCAGGGTCTGGCCGCTGTCCGGAAGCAGATTCCAAAGATAGTTGGCCACCTTCGCGCCGGAGTGCTTCTTGGCGGCGAGAGGCAGGGACATCGAAAGCGGAATTTGAACCCTGTCGGCCGCGAGCCAACCATCGGCGTACTCGATGGCCAGGACGCCGGTATCCATCTGCTCGAGACGGCCGATCGGGACGCCGCCCATCAGGATGTTCATGAATTTGCTCATCGCCGCCGTCCCTTGAGGAAGCTCGGCTCGTCGAGCGCCAGATCACCGGTATCTAAGTCGTTGTTTCGTAGAGATCCCGGCGCACTGTCGATGTTCAGGTCGATCCCCAGCGCGGCGAAGGCCTTTAGCACCGTTCCGAGGCTCGGATTCTCCAGGCGGCCGGTCTCGAACTGCGAGATCCACTCTTGGGTGGTCCCCAGCGTCTGGGCGAGTTGCTTCTGGGTCAGCTTCCGCCGACGGCGGGCTTCCCGGACGGCCAGTCCTAAGTCGCTGATTGTCTTCAAAATCATGCCGTCATCTCGTATGAGATTTAAGACATATAGGCCGAATATGATTTTTACGCAATATCCAGGAGATATTAGTTTTACCTAATAGCTTGGGAATATCGCCTAAAACTCATATGGCGCCATCGGCGCTCGCCCCCCGCGCGGCGATCAATCTGACGTCGTGATCTGAACGACTTCGTCGCATTGGTTGCGGGTCTCGCCGCATGACCATGCCGCTGCCTCGGTGAGTACCCGGCGGCACGTTTCTATGCCCACGGTGAAAAACGGATAAATGCGATCAACGTCTGCAGGCGAGGGCGAATCTCGCGCAGGTAGATCTCCGCCTTGAGGAAAGCGATGTCGTCGCTGACAGCCGTCTCGCCGACGTCGATGTCCCAGGATCTGGGCTGCCGTCGCCCATCTGTAGCCGCAACGTTTCAGGACATCCTTCAAATCGAATGGCGACTGCTCGGCCCTCGTCCTTACCGTTCTCTTTCGGGCTTGCTCTAGCAGCACCGCAAGCGCCGGCCCGCCTGCGGATGGTAGTCAGGATCTCGATGAGGGCGTGACAGTCGTCGACGGCCCTGTGCGCATGCTGAAAGAAGCCGGCACCGTTCAACAGCGGATCCGAGTGGGCTCCCGCGAATCCATGAGGGCGCCGTTCCACCTCGGTCGCCGAGCAACCCCATGCCTTGTGCTCGAACACGGCCCAGAAGCGAAGGCTTCGGATCCTAGGACAATCAGCAACAACGCAACAGCGACCCCGCCGTACGATCATCCTCACCCTCCCTCTATACTCTGTTTGGCTTGGAGAGAGCAGGCCTGAACGTGCAGGCGAGGCAAATTAGCAATCGTGCGCTTGAGCAAAGTGCTCTGAGACTGTTGCTCGAATGCTTTGGTGCTGCACCACAAGAGCGTGAGTTCTTTAAGACGTGGGGTCGTTCGCGGCTGTTACGCAGGCCGCACCGACCGCGTTGCTTTTGACGTCCTCGACCTCGACCGCGATTTCGAAGTCAGGAGGCGGTCTCATCCAAACAGCACTGCCACCGCGACGTGAAGGCTGGAAGTAGAGCGCCAGCCGCGCGTTGAACGCAGGCGTCCTCCGGTATTAGGTATCGACATCCCGACGAGCGCCGAAAAGCGACGGTCAACTATCGGTCGCCGCTCGCGCTCTCGCATAAAAGGCCTGAAGTTTTCTGGACAAGAAGTTGCTCGGCGCGGCCAGAGCCGCATCGAACACCCAGTTTATTAGCCTCAACTGCTCTTTTGCGCGGCCGTCCTGCTGATCGCTCTCAATCCTTCGCTCCATGCAGACGCGCAGGCGAGCCAACTCCCGGCAGAGGCGCGAAGGCGCGCCAAATAGTAGCCATCTCGGCAGCTGGTCGTAGAACATCTCATGCCGGCCGGTCTCTGCGCACATGCTTAGAAACCGCGACAGCGGAGACTCCATGGTGAGGACGCCAGCCGACTTCGTTTCCTCAAAAAGCCGTTTCTGCATACTCGTCATGGCGTCGAAAACTTCCAGGGCGCGCGTCATCGACGGCTGTTCCTGCTCTCGAGACCGCAAGTAGGCGCGGAGACGTTCGAGCCGTTCCCTTGCCGGTGGATGTGACCGAGGCGCGGTCTCTTGGGACAGATCCTCAATCCATGCGGCCAATGTCAGGATCAGCCACGCCCCCAGAGTGCCCGATATAGCCACATCATCTCCATCGGCAGAGCCGATCAGTTCCCGAAACGCGAAATTATCAGCAGCGAATTCCATCTCGAAGTGACTTGCATCTGTTGTGGACAGGTCTCCAGCCGCCACATGCCCGCACTCATGCAGGAGAAGGAACTGGATCGCGAAGAATCTAAGGTTGCTCCCAGCCTCAAGTGGGTGCCCCCAACGCCGGACGTCGGTGACAAGTGGAATTGCTCCAAGTTCCCTGATCACGTCCGGCGTGTCAGCTGTTCCGAGGTGAACGTACCGGTGGATCATCATTCCGAACTGCCAGCCGATCTGTTTAGAGAACCGCTTAGCGAGGTAGGGCCGGCTGGAGAAGCGGAGCAGCCGACGCCTTAGCCGCAGCAGCCAGGGCTCTGAATCCTTTCCAAGCCCCTTTTTGGTCAATGCGTTTCCAAGCGTCTCGCATAGACTTGTGTCCGCGAGCAGCATGAGCATTTCGGCACCACTCGAGATTAACGGCATCGCACCCATCGGCAGCGCGATCACGTAGCCGAGTCCTTGTGATGATCTGGAGGAGTAAACGTGTCCGTTGAATTCTGCGTCATTGACGGTTCCGGACGCGATCCCCGTGTCCGCTCGGCAGGTTTGGCGGAGAGCCGGAGAGTTCGAAATCAAGTCCTCGAAGGCGTTGTGCACCCAGTCTGTCCGCTTCAGAAACGAGGAGTAGCGATCGATAAACGTCCCACCCGCAATGCCTAGGGCCTTGAATTGTACTTCCAGATCCGGCGGCGCCCACAATAGATTCGACCCACCGCCGCACGGCGGCACGAGCTTGAGTATCCAGTCCAGCAACTCGGTCGTTTTCTGCAGCTCGGCTAGGAGTTGTTGTGGCGTCATCGCTTTCTTTCCGGTCCCGAGCAGATCAGTCGCTTTTGTCCTTGGCTGGAATGCACCCTTTGCAGAGCGTCGCCACGCCTACCCGGAAGAAGAGTACCGCGACGCCCGCAAAGACTAGCGGACTCATGGGTACGGTTCCCGCAATCGCCATCGGAAGGAGAACCGGCGTAATCCATTTGGCGAGAGCTTGCGCGTCGCCTGCGACGGACTGAAGGCCGGGGCAAATCCTCTCCAGGACATCTCGTCTCTTTACGAGAGACACAGCCTCGTTCAACGCAGATTGCTGCTCGGCTCTCTTCGGGTTCGTGTCGTCTGGCTGTTCAGGTAGGGCGTTCATGCCGCCCCGGAGAGCCAGCTCGAGCTCCATGGACTGAAGCGAGTTAAGTACCTCTTGCTCAAATTGTGCCGCCTTAGCATTTTGCATTTGTCTGTACTCCGTATTCAGGTTGGAGCAGGGGCGCGCCGGGTTAGGCAGTAGCCGGTATCAACGATCGTCTAGCCACTCTCGTAGGTTAGTCCTACTCGGTCCGCACGAACAGTCGAAAGAAATAACGCGCAGGCTGAATCGGTTGACGAAAAAGGGCTATGCCAACCGGGTAGCTCCAGAGCGCGGCTCTGAACGCTGCCCCCAAGGGCCCAGCCCGCTCCCCGGCCAGTCGCTTCGGAGAGATCTGGCGGCACAACTACCGCAGCCGCTGCAAACAGGCGTGGCAGGACGGAAGAATCAGTGGAATCATTGGGACTACGGTGTTACGATCTGTCCTGCCCTTGTCACCCAGCTGTTCTGGCTCGCAACCGTGTACGGATCGTGGGGAATCATTTCGTGAATAGATCCGGTAGGGCCCAGCCGCTCGGTAGGGGCGTCTTGTGGATCACGATCCTGAGCTACGGCTTAGCTACCGGATTGGGAAACGCGAACAAATCTGTCGAGCCTTCGACGAACATGTTTGCTCCGACCGGCGTAAGAGACGGCAGATGATCTTCAAGATAATCCACATGAGCTCGATTTGGAAGCAAGCCCGTCCGACGGATAGAACGTGTAGCGCCCGCTGAAATCGGCCGCGATAATCTCAATCGCTACAAAGTACGTCTCGACCCCGTGAACATCCTGGGTAGTACCCGCCGCGACTGCAGCATCTTTAAGATGCTTCCATTTTCTACGACCAGGTATCAGTTCAGTCTCTCAGGTAATTGAGCATACTATTGCAGGCGTCCTCGGCCTCAGTGAAGCTCTGCAGCGGCGAGCCGAGCACCTTGATCGCGCCACGGCTCTGGTCAAGCGGACGCCACGAAGCGACGTAGCCGAACCTTCCGCGAAAGCCAGGACCGGCCGGGCTCTGCAAGCTTATAACAAACGAGTAGCCGCCGCTGCGTGCACTCCAAATTTCCATGTTTTCGACAGCGCGGTGGAACTGCAGGCACATCACGCACCGTTCGCCTGGGCAACCCAACAATGAAAGTTTTCCTGCGGACCCACTGGTACAAAATCCGAAACTCTAAGCGCTGCCGGAAGAAAGCGCAGTAACAGGTGAGCTGGTCTGACAGGCGAAGCTGTCGTCCACCCCGGCCGCGTATAACTGATCGGCGTGCCGACTACCTGGGCGAACTGTGTCGCCGTCTCTCTCGCTCAGACTTTCTGCGCAGCGCCAGGCCCGAAGACCGGAGTAAGCATTGCAATGCACTGGCGCAAAAGTGCCGAGCAGAACGAGCGGGAAAAGAAATCTTTTCACTATCTCGTGGTCCTGGTGTTTACCGCCTTAATCGCCAGCTTTGACTGTCTTGCTGGTTCTGCATTTTCCCGCGTGACCACATTTGCCTCCAGCCGCCAGACTCGGCCCTGGACTCGACCAGCCTTTAGGAATATCCAGCTGCGCTTCATTTGTGCGCGTTGCCGCAAGTGTGGCGCGGAGGTTCGCCCAGACTTCAACTGGAATCGACCGACCGGCGCGGCGATGATGGGCTACAGGAACACGGTCGCGAGCGCCTAGCCAGTCCAAGCATACAAAAGGCCGCCAACGCTCCGGCGTCGACAGGCTCCTGTGAGTTCGTCCAAAAGGGAGTCGCGTTCAACCACGCGACCCCGTCAGGATGGCTGGTAATGGTTAGGCGATCATTACAGAGCCCGCGACGTCTGAACGTCAAATGAGACCTTCGGCGGGAGCGGCTGGGGGTTCAATGCAATGCGGTCAAGCACTGACGACGCGTGGAAGTGCTCAAAGCGATGCTGAAATCCGCCCACGACGATAATGCCGCCCGCAACATTATCCAGCTGATGCAAGGCTAGTTCGTTACCCTTGAGGCAAAATGTATCGGTCATGTTACACTCCTGTTTTGCGCAAAATGACGGCGCGGAGTTGTTGGATAAACTTTTTGTATTAGACCTGTATGTGAGACGCATCACTTTCGTTCCTGGGCGGACGCCGCTGACGCTGGCGAAACTCGATCTCGGCAGCGACAGGAGGCGGGATGCCGCCTCCGAAAGCATTGGAGCCGCGCCACAGATTTCGAGAGCTCAGGGAAAGCAAGATTTGAGCGGACGGACGTGGTGCCCGACGCGTCAGCGCCCGCTTCCGGTATTCCTTTCGGTCATCTGTTCGCTTCGCGTTTTCGGGCTGCCCGCGGCTTAACGTAGCGAGCCTCGAGGGCATTGAGTTTCAGTTGCTCCGGTAACCGCACGCGGTCAGATGCCGGCGGTAGCTTGCTGGAGGCGTTCGCTCCTTGCGAGATAGCCTTGCGAAAGACCGGCAGGGTCATAGACCTTGCCTACGCTGACTTTAGACCCGAGCGCAGCAGAGCTGTTCAATCTCGCTGCGATGTCGCGATTGCCGACGAGCACGATATGTGAGTGCAGCCCTCCGCGTGTTTCGAAGGGTTCATCGCTCGGTACGGCGGCAAGCCTGCAGCCCGCTGCAAGTTGTAATTCGCTTCCAGACCTGATCCGATTCCACCACTGCGGCTCCTGCCGGCCTGCGCGCTAGGTGACCTCTCTCACAGATAAAAATCCGTCCTCATGGTTATTACACGGGCAGTGAGGCACTGGTTCGCTTCGAGCCAGATGTTGTTCACACATTCAACTCTTTGAAGGGAGTTCATCAATGGACAAGGCTTGCGAACTTAACGATATGGAACTCGATGCGGTTTCTGGCGGGCATGGTCATGGTCATGGTCATCGCCCCGAAACGAAGTACGTGTTCAAGGACGATACGTTCAACATCACCAATAACGGTACCGTTAATGGCGTGAACGGTATCGCTCTCGGTGGGCAAACGTTCAATTTCTCCTAAGTCGGGAATGCTCCTAGGGGTGTGCAGGCTTTCGCCGGCACACCCCATCTCGCTGGTTCGCTTCGAGCCAGATGTTGTTCACACATTCAACTCTTTGAAAGGGAATTCATCATGGTTCGTGAAATTGACGATATGGATCTCGATGCGGTGTCTGGCGGGCACTGCCACGGCGGCGGGCATGGTCATGGTCATGGTCATGGCCCCGAAATCGTATACGTGTTCAAGGACGATACGTTCAACATCACCAATAACGGTACCGTTAATGGTGTGAACGGTATCGCTCTCGGTGGGCAAACGTTCCATTTCTCCTAAGTCGGGAATGCTCCTGAGGGGTGTGATGGCTTTTCGCCCGGCACACCCCCATCTCGACCAACGCCCCTCACCATCGGGAATGCCCCCGCACGGGCTGCTCCCGAGGTGGGCGAGGGTCTTTTGCACGCACTTCTGCCCGCACACCCCCCACTGCAATCGGCTAACCACCAGAGCTGTCCTTTGCGGCAGTGTTTCTGCATGAATGCACGGCGCTGTCGGACCGCTCGATCTCCGTGCCAGGTCACCCCGTGGGGAGTTCTTGGTAGATCTCCCGTGACAGCCATGCTGCCGGCGTGTGTTGCTACAAGCGCGTGCCGCATCGCGCGCACGTTCGGCGCCGTGCGTATCGGACGCCAGGGCCCGATTTGGATGACACGAGATCGCTGTTCTCCCCTGTGAAAGCTCGCGCCACTATTCGCGATTGATCCGGGTCTCTGCATGAATTGAACGTGCTTCGTTCCTCCGGAGAGGATTCCACCACTGCGGCTCCTGCCGGCCTGCGCGCTAGGTGACCTCTCTCACAGATAAAAATTCGTCCTCATGGTTATTACACGGGCAGTGAGGCACTGGTTCGCTTCGAGCCAGATGTTGTTCACACATTCGACTCTTTGAAGGGAGTTCATCAATGGACAAGGCTTGCGAACTTAACGACATGGAACTCGATGCGGTTTCTGGCGGGCATCATGGTCATGAACATCGCCCCGAAACGAAGTACGTGTTCAAGGACGATACGTTCAACATCACCAATAACGGTACCGTTAATGGCGTGAACGGTATCGCTCTCGGTGGGCAAACGTTCAATTTCTCCTAAGTCGGGAATGCTCCTAGGGTGTGCAGGCTTTCGCCGGCACACCCCATCTCGCTGGTTCGCTTCGAGCCAGATGTTGTTCACACATTCAACTCTTTGAAAGGGAATTCATCATGGTTCGTGAAATTGACGATATGGATCTCGATGCGGTGTCTGGCGGGCACTGCCACGGCGGCGGGCATGGTCATGGTCATGGTCATGGCCCCGAAATCGTATACGTGTTCAAGGACGATACGTTCAACATCACCAATAACGGTACCGTTAATGGTGTGAACGGTATCGCTCTCGGTGGGCAAACGTTCCATTTCTCCTAAGTCGGGAATGCTCCTGAGGGGTGTGATGGCTTTTCGCCCGGCACACCCCCATCTCGACCAACGCCCCCTCACCATCGGGAATGCCCGCACGGGCTGCTCCCGAGGTGGGCGAGGGTCTTTTGCACGCACTTCTGCCCGCACACCCCCACTGCCGGCGGCGCGACAGGGGATCAATCCCCGTTAGCGCATCGAGAGCACGCAAAGACCAACGTGATCTCTCTCACAGATAAAAAATCCGTCCTGATGCATCACACGAGCAGGCAGAACATTGCTTTGTAGGTTTGGTGTGCACCACCGCACGCTGCGTGAGAGAAGAGGAGTCGTGATTCAGCTTGATCTTGAGGAGATTGATTTGTCTGCAACACCTTGCACTAATGCTCGCATGATCCGCGCTGGCAAGAAGAACGTTACGAAGATACTTGCACGCGCACAAAGTATTCCGAGCTGGAAGCGGTCACTGCAGCAATTACGTGGCAAAAGATGGCCTGCCAAACGCATCGCGCTGCCTGAAGGTGCTCCTGCGCCGGCAGCACCTGCGCTCTAGCGCGGCGGCGCGGCGACCGGCGTCAATAAGGGAGCCACAATCTGAGGGCCAGCGCGCGGGTCCAACATCGGTAGATGCGCTCCGGGGCTCCCCTGCTGCCTCCTCGCGGCAGATATGTCCGGTCAAGCTCATCAGCGCGCGCATCAATTCGTATGCGGTGACGGCGGTGTCGGCTAGGGACGTGGCGGTGACAGTCATTTGATACTCCATGAAGGTGGGCGGCTATCAGAGCATCACGTTCAACTTCTAAGTCGGGAATGCCCGCACTCTCCACGGGTTGCTCCTGAGGGGTGTGCGGGCTGCCCAGTGCCCGGCGGCGACGCCGTGTCGGGTTGATCTCCGGCGGCCTCTTTCATTTTAGCCGACGCTCGGATCTCCCTCACCTAACGAGCGGCGGGCCGTGACTAAAGTCACATACAGGGTTGGCGCGTCGGTTCAATATCCACCGCCAGCTAATCGGCTACTCCAGGGAGAAAGACATGCCCGAATCCTCACTGCGCGAAGAACCGACCTTGACAACCGACGACGCCAAGATCGAGTTGAGGGAGCAGGAGTTGAGCCGGATCACACTGCCGATCGAGGACGATACTTATGATGGCGTCTTTCATCGTCCCCGCCGAATCGTCGACCCACGGATAGGTCGCGATCATGGGGCGCCTACGCTAGTGCGTCCATCACTCGGTACATCGCCGGATGAGTCCGATTCTTGACCTTGATCCAGTATTTGGATCGGCCGGCCTGATAGGGGCGATCACGGTGTTTCGACACGATTCCTTCCAGGCCCATTTTACAGGCCGCCCGAAAGAGGTCCGGCCCGATCTCGCCTTGCTCAAACGGGCTGACGAAGATGCCTTCTGGGCGCCGCTCTAGCAGGCGCCGGAGAGCATTCTTCCGCAGGTGCAGGGGTAGCTTGCGGAGATCGTCACCGCTCTCGACGAGGAGGTCGAATGCGCAGAGCTGAACTTCCTCATCATGCTGCCGGCTATGCAGGGCGTTGAAATCCGGCACGCCATCCACGCCAAGCACAACGGCTTCACCGTCCAGGACGAAGCGCTTCTGGTGGATCTTGCGGGCGGCTTCAATGATCCATGGAAAGCGGGGGGTCCAGTCGTAGCCATTGCACGAGAACAGCCGGACGCGATCGCCGTCACGATCAATCCTGACGCGGTATCCGTCCATCTTGACTTCGTGGAGCCATTCGGGGCCGTCTGGCACGGCTTTAGCTGCCGTGGGCAGGCAAAATTCGAAGGAGCTGCGCATAATCGGCAATCTATGCGCGGAGAGCCGAAATGCGAGTCGGAATCTTACCCCCCTATTAGGAGCGGTCTCTCGTTAGGGAACAAGCGCCACTGTGGCCAGTTGAATGCCAGTCTTGCGTGGATGATCCTTTCGCGAGACTGTCGCCCGAAACTAAGCTCCAGCTCGCTCCTCCGTGGGCTGGAGCATTCCTTTATGCGTTGATCTTCGGCTATCAAACGCCTCCAGTAGGGGACCCGCACTGCAGCTGCTCGCCTTTCTCGGCCACGACCTCAGATCCGAAGTGGAAGCGCAAGCTGCGCGCCAATCGAGCGGCCAAGTTGGCTCTCGATGAAATCCTTCAAGGCATCCGAGATCTCATGACCTGCGGCAGCAATCCTGCGCTCGAGCTCGCGCGCGATGTCCTCGCACGCGTCGCGCGACCAGCCCTCGACCGGGTTGAAGGCTACCACGCGAAGCACCCGGTCATATTGCCCGGCGAGCAGGTCGTTAATGACCGCCGAATGGTCGATGCCTTCGTCGGTCTCGCAGAAGGCTGCACCGTCGCGGAAGTCTTCGAGTATTTGATGGCGCCCGTCAGCTCCCTTTGAGCATGCTCAGCCTCGACGGCGCGCAGCAGTGCGGCGCCCGCTGGAAGGGCCCCGACTCGCAGGGGCTAGGGGGTATAGGCCGGGGCCGCTCCGCCGGCTCGGGCGGCGAGCCAGCTAAATGAAACGACGGCCGACATCCTGTGCTGATCGATCTCAATGCACCTCTCACACATGGCTACGTTCGCGGCATCGGCTGCGGCGACGGTGTCGCAGCGGGCTGCTGAGCCGATGGAGCAGAAGATTGCTGCTGCGGTGCCGTGACCGCTGGTGATCGCCGCCACCATGCGGGACACAGGTCCCGACGTTGCTCAGCAGCCGTTTGGCTTGATCCTCGCGAGCCTTCTTGTAGTCCCTGCGCCGGTCGATCCGTGCCGCTGCCATCCGGTCCCACGCATCGAACGCATCGGAGTAATGCTGCCGCATCTGCTCCTCAGCGGGAACATTCCGCAAACGAGAAGATGGGTCCGCAGCGTGAGCCGCGGCGCGGGGGCCTCGGTAGATGCTGGTTGACGGATCAGCGCGCGGCGACGCGCTCGGCGTCACGGTCCTGGATCAACGCCCCAGTTCGGCGGCGTACTCCTCAATGATCCGCCGCGCCTCCTCCAGCCGGGACAGCTTGGGCTCTTTCACCTCGCTCTATTTCGCAGTATCGACCATGGCTGAGGGTCTCGCCAGACGACTGGCGCGAATTTGAGCCAAGTCAACGGTCCTGCAAACTCACACGGGAGGCGCCCGGCGCCTCAGCAATCTTTCGAGCCCTGAAAAGCTCCATCGCCCCCAGCACCCACAAACCTGATAGGAATGTTCCGGCAACTGGCGGGAATGCCCAGCCGCGCCCTGACCTGCACCTGTGTGACGTTCGTCACGGCGCGCATGAATCATGGTGGTCTAAAACTGCGACATCAGATTGAACGGGGAGCAATCCCAGATGAATCAGGGAGCATGAAGATGACGCAAATTGTGAGAATGGAAACACTCGAACTCTCGACCGAGGACCTCCACCACGTCAGCGGTGGTATGGCCGTCCCCACAAATGAGGCGCAGATCATTGCGGGTATCAAGGCTAAGAACTTCGCCTCTGGCAGCATCTTTACTGGAAACAGTTCCTTTGGGGACACAATAGACAACAACCCCAACCTCCCGTGAGAAGCAGGCAGAAAACCTGCGCCAAAGAGGCCGCCAATTGAGGCGGCCTTACTCGCCTCTGAGCTTCCTTTCGATGTAGTCGTTTACGGCCTGGGCAAACTCATGCTGAGCCCCCGTCTTCCCCTGTATCATTCCGAACGATCGGCTCGACAAGGAATTTTACCTCGTCCTTGACGAGTTCCGCGACGGCGCTGCTTTTCGCAAAACCGATGAAGGTGTTGATCGCGACAGCCTGATCCGCGACCTGCTGGCCGGCCAGTACGACCGGGTGCTGCGCGGGCCAACAACCCGTCTGATGCGGGTTTTTCTTCCAGCAGTTGGGGGTACTGTCCGTATTTGGCCTCTTGGCATCGCCAAGCAACGGTTGGAACTTTGCTCATGTCACGCCGTTCCAGTGGGCAGCCGCGAGCGCGAGCTTTTGAACAAAACCACCCCGAGGTAGTTTAACCCGCATCACCGGCCGAGGCTCTGTCAGCGTCTCGGCAAGGCGATCGGGAAGATCGATTGTCGGGTTCGCTTGTTGCCGCTCAAGTCCGCTCATGTAGGAGCGATCAATTCCTGCATCGTAAGCCAATTGCTCTTGCGGAATACCGCGCTGGACGCGGATCCGGCGCAAATTGTAAGCCACAAGCGCACGAGCTCTCATGCGCGAAAGCAGCCATTTCGATGGTCATTAAACCACTGGCTATAACCTACCTAAAAGCATCACCGCATTGGAAGGTTTTAGATCGAATTATCCGGTGCGTGCCACCGCATCGCCTTTCCTGGGCGCTACTGGGGCGGCCCGCACAAGCGCCGGTATGTCGACGTCTTTCATTCGCGGCGGCGCAGGCTTTCCGGGCGCTGGCCGAAGCTCGCCCGAACTGCTGCCTCGGCGCCGGTCCGATTTCGCTGCCCAACTCCCACGAACGACCTCGAGGCAAACAAAGATGCTGATTGAGTGAGGGGATGCTCCTCCATTCATCGAAATGGAGTTGTAGCTCCGATGAAAATCCAGCATGGTTGGATTGATGGGCCCGAATAACTGAGCGGAGAGCGCCAAAATCGGACCGCTTGATTTGTAAAGTCCGATCGGGAGCAAGGACGCGACGCTCGCATTTCACCAGATGATCTTAAGGGGAAAGGAATATGCCGCGTCCGAGACCACCAAAGGCCGTAGAAAGTTGTCGAGTAGCTCATCAAGCAAGTATGGCGAGCGCATTGCGATGGATTAATACTCACGCAAAAGGCCCCCGGTGGGGCAGGCTGCGTCTCTGTCGATCGAACTCTCCGTGAGCCATACGTCCCTGCGGACGGCCAACCGTTCAACCGTGCGCCAGGGAAAAATGCCCTCGGCGCCTATCCACAGCGGTTTGTGCTCGCCCCCGGGGCGCCACGCGATGATACCACCCCTCAGTTTCCAGCTCGGGTTATCCATAGTCATAGATCTCCCGGAGCTATTCGGATTTAGGTGACGAGGTAATCGGGCGCTTTGCCGGTGCCGTCACTTGGATGACCTCAAGGCCGTGCTTGGGACTGCTGCTGCGAGGTTCGATAACACGTTGTATTGTTGAGGCGCCGCCGGGCCCTTGTTGCGGCGATCACCGGCTTGCGCACCATCGGTTTGGGGTGGTTACGGTAAGAAGCCTTTGTCAGTACAAGCTGTATCGCCGGGGTGGCCAACACGCTCTCGATGGGTTGGTGGCGCCGGCTCGAGTGCCGGGAAATCGGACAATTACGCTAATCACAACCCGTAACGAGCCTGGGGTGCGTTGATTGCGGATGCCATGCAGCCGATGGCAGGTTCACTACTAGAGGAGGTAGGTGCCAAAGTGGACGCGGGGTCCTAGCGTCCTCCTGTTCCTCTGCCGATCATCGGGCCAGAAGCGAACATCGAGAAGGTCGTACGAACAAAACCTTACGACGTGCGGAATCAGGGTGGCTGCGCATGCACACCTCGATGACGAATTCCGGCGTTCCGATTTGGGCGCCGAAGAAGGCGACGAATGGCGGGGCACGTGCCTACGGAAAATCAATCGGGCAAGAAGCAGTCTATGGAACGTCAACCGGTTGACGCGGTCACGGCGATCAATCGGCTTGCAGGTTCGGATCCGCAGAGAGTTGCGCTGAGGCACGGCTCAGACGAACTCACATATGAGGCGCTACGATCAAAATCGGATGCCCTTGCAAGGATCTTACGAGAGCAGGGCGCTCGCGGCGCGGTTGTCGGCTATTGGGGAGGGCGGGACCTCGACTGGGCGACGGCGGTCATCGCAATTTTGAAAGCTGGATCAACGTACCTACCGCTCGATCCATCGCTGCCGGCTTCCCGTACATCATTCATGATCGAGCAGAGCCGCTGCGCTTTGTTGATGGGCCGAGACCGTCCGGATTCACTCAGCCTATTCCAGAAGAGCAGCAAAGCAGCTCCTCAATTCGTAGCTATAGAGGCGGCACTGCGCTCGGTGCAGACCTCGTCTATTGTGCCATCCCCGAAAGTGGATGGATTTGCCTATATTCTGTTTACGTCTGGTTCGACGGGCGAGCCTAAGGGCGCAATGATTGAGCGCAGCGCCCTAAACAATCATTTGGCGGCAAAGATCGATGCTCTAAGTCTCACTCGGACGGATTGCGTCGCGCAAACGGCGTCGCATTGCTTTGATATCTCGCTGTGGCAGCTTCTGGCGGGGCTTTGCGTCGGGGCCTCTAGCGCCATCATTGATGATGCAACATTGAGATCGCCATCGTCCCTCCTCCAAGCAATTCAAGGAAGCGGCGCTACGGTTATCCAATTCGTTCCGTCGATGCTGGCAGTGCTTGTTGAGTATCTGCAGTCGCTTGCTCCGGCGGAGCGAGCTCTGGATGGTTTGCGGATTATTTCTACGGTCGGAGAACCGCTAACACCCGGATTGGCACGTGCGTGGCTTGGCTTATATCCCCGCGTCCCCATTCTCAATCACTACGGGCCGACCGAGTGCGCGGACGGCGTTACGCATCATCTGGGTTTCCGTGCCGCCTGCGCTGGCTGAGGTTTATGTACCGATCGGCAGACCCATTCATAACGTTAAGGTTTACGTCGCCGACGGACTGCGGCTGTGCAACGTGGGGGAGGTCGGCGAAATCTGTGTGAGTGGGGTTGGTGTCGCTGCCGGTTACGCCAATGACGATGTCCGCACCAAGGATGCCTTTGGGCTGAACCCGTTCTCAAACGACCCGTCGTTCCGGCGCCTATACCGGACGGGTGATCTTGGGCGCGTTCGTTCCGATGGGCTTCTGGAATGTCTCGGTCGACGGGATCGTCAGGTCAAAACTCGCGGGCACAGAATCGAGCTGGGAGAAATCGAAGCTCGTTTGTCCGCTCATCCCTTGGTTCATGGCGCCGCCGCAGTCGCCTCTGTCTGTGCAGGTGTAAAGCTTACGGCGCGAGATATAGCTGGGTCGGAGGCGCAAGCCGAATCGCGGCGGCTGGTAGCGTATGTGTCGACTCCAGCTGAACTGGCGGAAAGCGACCTTCAGAATTTTCTAGCTGAGGCACTCCCCAGCTACATGCTCCCGGAAAGAATCATCCGCATCAGCGGTATTCCACTGACCAGGAACGGAAAGGTCGACTTTGCAGCATTGCCTGACCCGGGCACTGTTCGGCCGCTATTGTCAACGCCCTTCGAGGAGCCGCAATCAGACCTCGAAGTCCGGCTACGTCAAATCTGGTCCGCAATTTTGCGTATAGAGAACATAGGTGTGAATGACCAATTCATAAGCCTCGGCGGCGACTCGCTCCGCGCAATGCTTATATTGGGACAGTTGCAGACCTTGCTCGGAGTGAGAGCGGATTTCAGACTAGTCCTGAATGGCACAATTCGGTCTCTTGCCGCTTCGATCGAGGCTCGCACTGAGATCAATCCATGCACGGCTTTGACATGCCAAGAGCGAACCCGATCACCTCTGACGCATCTCCAGGAGCATCTGTGGTTTTTGGCGCAGCTCGATCCATCTGCCAGGAACTACATCATTCAAGGCGGGCTGCGGATTAAGGGAACCATCAATTTTGCTCGGTTCAATCGCGCCTGGAGCGAGGTCATTCATTCCCACCAGGCACTTTCGGCGCGCTTTATCGACGAAAACGGTCCGGCTCAATGCTTTGATGCTCCGCCATGCACCAGTCTTGAATTGATCGATGTATCTCATCTCACCTCCTCCGAGGCTGAGGAGCTTATCGCAGAGTTTCGGCGAACGGAGCTGAAAGACAATTTCGATCTCGGACAGGGCCACTTGTTTCGCGCGCGCATGGTCCGGCTTGGTCCTGACAATCATCTCATATTGATCACCGCTCACGAAATCATCCTGGATGCCTGGTCGATTTCTGTTCTGCTCAGAGATCTTCAGCAGAGATATTTAGATGCCGCGGCGCCTTGGCGAGAGAACCGTGCGTCTCTTTCGGGCTACGCGGCGTGGGAAAAACAACACGTTTCTCCAGAGGCGCTGGAGAACCAACGTCACTATTGGCATCGTCAGATTGGTGATGATCCGCCGGTGCTTTCGCTTGGAAAAACGCGCCCGCAAACAAATTCATACCGCGGCGGCTCGCATCCAGTGCTGCTTGGCAGCGATCTATCCAGTCGGGTAAGAGAATTCGCGCGCCGAAATGGCTGCACCACGTCGACAACACTGCTGGCGTGCTTCCAGCTGCTGTTACGAATGTATAGCGGTCAGGACGATATTGTCGTCGGCATGCCACACGCCGTACGCGATCAACCTGGCAGCGCCGACATCATTGGCTTTTTCCTGAATATGCTGCCGATCCGTGCCGCGATCGATGCCGGTCAGTCCTTTGCTACGCATGCCACGCGCATCCAGGGCCTAGTTAGCGATGCCATCGCAAATTCGGCCTATCCATTCGGATGGATGGTCAGGGATACAAGGTTATGTCGCGAACCGGGTCGATCACCGATCTTCCAGGTGATGTTCAACATGTACTCCGAGGCCGCGGAACCCGTTGGTCGGGACGAGTTGGCTCTGACATTCCGCGAGTACGACACAGGCTATGTCAAATTCGACCTAACATTGTACGCGCAAGATCACGGCGATGAAATTGCGCTCCAGCTGGCGTATGCGGAAGACATATTTCCGAGTGATCTAGTTGTTCGAATGGCCAACAATCTGCGCTGTCTGATTGAGGCCTGCGTTGACAAACCGCTTGCGCCCATTGAGGAGCTCAGCTGCCTCAGCGCGTCAGACGTCACTCTACTGAACTCGCTGGACGGGTCCAGGCAGCCATATGAGTCTGAATGTCTGCTTGTTGAAGCCTTCGAGCAGATCAGTGTTTCCAATCACAGCAAGGTAGCATATTTTGGCGAGTTCGGGGAGGTCACATTCGGCCAGCTGCGTGAGCGCGTAGCAGCTATCAGGTCCTTCCTGCGGGATTTGGACGTGGGCGCTGGCGATATGGTCGCCATGCTAGCCGACCGGTCGCCTGACGTTGCCGCTGTCATGCTGGCGGCGCGAGCTTTGCATTCTATCGTCGTGCCTATACCGCCGGATTATCCGCCTGATCGTATCCACCATATCCTGCGAGATAGTCAGGCAAAGGTGTTGGTTCACGCAAATACCACGGAGCCTGGCTTTGACATACCTTCGATTTGTCTATTGACGTTAGACAGGTGCAGGGCGCTGACGGATAATTTCGAATCCAGCGACTCACCCTCAGATCACCAAATTGCGACCCTTATATACACGTCGTCCTCAACAGGGCGGGCGAAGGGGGTTCTTATTCCGGAATCGGCCATTCTCAATCGGCTGAACTGGATGTGGCGACGCTTTCCCTTTGATAGTACCGACGTGATGGTTGTCCAGAAGTCCGCTTCCCTTGTTGCGTCCGCTTGGGAGTATTTTGGTGGGCTTCTGAGAGGTGTGCCCACGCTGATCCTGACCCAAGGGCAGGTGCTAGATCCGGATCTCTTGTTGTGCAGTTTGGCAAAACATCGTGTAACACGCTTTTTTGCCTCTCCGCCACTCCTGTCCGGTATCATCGGGTCCCAGGAACGGCAACCGCAAAGGACCGCCTTGAGATTGGTCACAAGCAGCGCCGAACCGCTGCCTTCCTCGCTGCCCGCTCGCTGGCGCGGGTCTTTTCCGGGCGTGTCCTTGTGGAACTTCTATGGTGCGACGGAATGTGCGTCCAATGCAGCCGTGCACGAAACGTCGCATGCCGATGACAACTCGGCTCTTGTGCCGGTGGGGCGGCCGATCGACAACGTCAAACTCTACGTGCTCGATGCACGATTGAAGAGAGTGCCTGTTGGAGCCCCCGGCGAACTGTGCATCGCGGGCCGCTGTCTCAGCGCTGGGTACTGGCGGGATCAAGATCGGACTGACCGCTGTTTCGTGCCGAATCCGTATGATGGCGGACAATACGACGTGCTTTATCGAAGTGGGGACATCGCACGCATCTCAACCAGCGGCCTTCTCGAGATTTGCGGCCGATCGGACAACCAGATCAAGGTGAGGGGCTTTCGCATCGAGCCGGAGGAGGTCGAAGTTGCCCTTGAGTCTCATCCGGCAATCGCAAAGGCCGCGGTCTTCGCAGAAGGCATCGATGAGCATCGCCGCTTGACGGCGAGCGTGGTGCCCGCTCGGGAGAATCTAAGCACTGGAGAGATTCTCGCCCACCTGCGCAACAGATTGCCATCTCCCATGATTCCCGCAGCCTTCAGGTTGGTTGACAGTGTTCCCCTGACAACAAGCGGAAAGATAGACCGTGCTCGCCTTTCCTCCGTTCCTTACCGCGAGATAGAAACTAGTCCATCCGCTGAGCCCCGCACCAGGAACGAGCGAGTTCTTGCTCGGATCTGGGAGGATCTATTAGGCGCCAAGGGGGTAGGAATCGACAGCAGTTTCTTTGATATCGGCGGCGATTCTCTTCTAAGCGTACGTTGCGTCACGCTGGCGCGCAAAGCCGGGCTGAATCTCACCGTCAACCAGCTTTATCAAACACCGACCATCAGGGAGTTGGCGGCGGGGGAAGCGGAGGCGGCATCTCACAACGTGGCTTGCGCGGACGGCTTACTGCCTGTGCCCCCCGTAATATCGTTCTGGAATTCTCTTGTCGGCTTTGACGAGCATTTTAACATCGGCGATCTGTTCTTCTTGCGCGGCGGCATCCTGAACATCAAGGTCCTGGACCGCGCTCTGGCCCATGTCATCGAGAGGCACGAAGGCCTCAGGCTCCGCGTTGCCCGAACCCAAGATGGGCTCCGGCTGAGGATCGGGCCTTGTCCGGCCGAGCGTATCGTGGAGGAGATCGATCTCGTCCGGATGACCGGCCCAGACCAGCGCAGGACAATCGAGAGCGTCTCGGCAAGACGCCAACACATGTTTCGGTTTGACGGCCACACGCCTCTTGTTCACATCACGGCCTTCCGTACTTCGGAAACCGGCGATTACTATCTGCTCGTGCTGATGCATCATTTCGTAGCGGATGGGATGGGCTATCGGCTATTTCTGGAAGCATTGGAGGGCGCATACCACGCTCTTGTTGCAGGCCAGGATGTGAATGGTCCCGAGACCGTACAAAGGCTCTCTCCCTGGTTGAAGCGCCTCGAGCACTACGCGAACAGGGAAGCACCAGACGAACTCGAGCAGTGGGAGGATATCGACTACGATCAATTCAACTTGCGTGTCAGCGACGGGTCATCGCGCGGCACGAGTGTTGCCGAAGGAAGCGCGAGAGAGCTTCACGATGCAAGTGTCGGCGGTCTTCGGGAGGAGGCGAACGGCCGTTCGCTTTGGGTAGATCCGGCCAAGTACCATCTTGAGATCGACGGGGAAGCGACAGCGGGTCTCCTCAGTATTGGAGCCAGATCAGCGCGTTGTCAGGACTTTGATGTGTTTCTTGCTGCCCTGTCCGGTGCGTTTGGCGCCTTGTTAGGTAACTATTCGCTCTGGATTGATAGCCTGACCTCGACACGAGGTCGGCTGTTTGACGATTTCGATTCATCTCAGATCATTGGCCTTATCAGCGAGCTCGTTCCGCTTCCATTGAATGTCACAGGAAGGGAGTCGCGTTGCGACCGTGCTCGTTTGATATACCGGCAGCGCAATGCGCTGCCGCGAGGAGGAATAGGCTTTCGGGCGTTGAAATTCCTAAACCGAGATCCAGCCGTGCGGTGTCGGCTCAATCGCCTGCCCCTGCCCAGAATTGGGGTGAATTATCGCGCCCGTTTGCAGCGCCATTTCCCACGCCGTTTTCTAGACACAGACCCTTATCCACTTTGGATCGGCGAACACATGCATCAAGCGGCGGCGATCCACGTCTTCTGGTTCGATGTCGGATATCAATCGGGCAATCTACAGATTGACGCCACGTATGATCCGAGCTTGGTCGATTATGAGGTGACACGCCATCTTTGCGCGGTCTTGCAACAGGAGCTGTTGCAGACGATCAATGAATTTGTAGCGCTGAGGACGTTGTGAATCATGGATGACCGGAATGCGAAGCTCGTCGTCAAAAGCGATCACGATGCGATGCCGAAGCAAAGCCGGCACGTGGATCTATCGGACCAAAAGCTGCCGAGCCTTCTCCTTCGGCTTGCCATTCCATCTGTTGTCGGCTTGTCGATCAACGCGTTGCAGCAGCTCCTCAACGCTATCTTTGTCGGCTCACTTGGTGCGCAGGCGATTGCAGCCGTCAGCATGACTATGCCGGTCATTATCCTGCTCGCGGCGGCGGGAGAGGGGATCGGTGTGGGTACTGCATCCTTCATATCTCGTAATCTTGGTGCTGGTAATAAGTTGGAGGCTAGTCGAGGTGCGAGTACGGCACTCGCGCTCGCCGCTCCGATCGGAGTGATCATGACCGTCGGACTGCTTCTGAGCCTACGAGGCATCTTCGTCGTACTCGGGGCAACTCCAACCATCCTTCCCATCGCGCTCGACTACGCCACGATCCTTTTGCCGGCGTCCACTTTGATGCTCCTAAATATTGTCAGCGGCTTCATCGCGAGAGCTGAAGGCAACACACGGTTCAGTATGTGGACGATGCTGAGCGCTTTCATATTGAACGCCTTGCTTGATCCCATTTTTATATTCCTACTAGACTTGGGTGTGCGAGGCGCGGCCCTAGCAACGCTCCTATCTCAGATCGCTGCGATAAGCCTCTACATCGGATATTTTACCAAGGGGTGGGGCACTGTCTTCGTCAGAATCTCGCAGGTCTCGTTGCGGTTAGATCGCATCAGAGAGCTCGCGTTCATTGGGGCGCCGGCGACCGCGACGAGTATCTTATCTGCTCTTGCCGGTATGTTCTTGTACGGAGCCGCTGCCCGGTTCGGTGACGAGTGCGTCGCAGCGGTGGGAATAGCTGTAAGAATCCTGACAATCGGGGCGCTGCCTATCACGGGTTTTTGTATCGGCTCTCAAGCTGTCCTGGGGTTCGGTTGGGGCGCTCGCGACCTTGCCCGTGTCCTGAGGGTCGCGAAGTTCATGCTAACTATCACGGTTGCGCTTTCCTTTGCGTATTCCGCAGCCGTTATGCTTTTTGTCCGGCCGTTGGTCAGGTTGTTCAGCGATAGCGATAAGGTCATCGAAATTGCCGTCTCGACCTGCATCATCTTTCATCTCTTTTTTGGGCTGTTCGGTATTCAGAGTTTCGTGACGACAATGCTTCAGTCGCTCGGCAGAGCACGCCTCAGCGCGGTCGTGTCTTTCGCGAGGCAGGGATATCTCTTCATACCGGCCGTACTGTTATTCCCTATCATATCGGGCTTTAGCGGATTGTTGGCCAGTCAAGCCATCGCTGAGCTGGGCGCCGGAATGATCGCGCTGTTTGTCATGTTCCGCCAGTTCGCTGAGCTCAGACAAGGGGACCGGCACATTCAGCCCGGAGTCGAAAGTGCTGTTTGATCCGATAAGGAGATCATCGGAGCTGGCATTTAACCTGCATGGCCGGCGAGGGGATGGCCCCAAGATTAGTATGATGTCCAAGAGCGATTCGCTATGTATCGGTCTTTATTGCTGCGATCGCGATGAAGGCAAAGCCGATTGCACGCGCGAACGTCGTGCGCGGGTGGCGCAGCGCGGCGAGGTCGACGTCGCGGTCTTGGCGAGCACTCGATCTCAGGCCAAGGATAAGAGCGAGCGATCATGAAGAAGCTACATCCGTGGCTTATGATCTGAAATCCGGCCGCCCTTCAGTGTCGTGTCACTCATAGTGAGGCAAGATAGCCAGCCGGAATTTGCGGCTTACAGTCTGAGAACGCAAAGACGCCTTTCGGGGCGATATTCCTGGCCGTGGGCGCTCTGTTTCGATTGTGTGTGCTCAACTACCGCGAAGCCAAGCGGCATGCACGCCGTAAGGAAAACGAAAGACACGGCATCACAGGGACGACCTGCATTCGTGCCGAGTGCAAATTTTAAAAATCGAGGGATTAAGTCCGTTGTTTAAGTTGCATCGGAAGTTGCAGCCTTCTTATTTTACGCTTCTCCCGCTAGTCCAAGGCATGACAGTAAGTGATCAGCTGATGAAACGTCGCGCATTGAACAACTCCAAGTCGCAAAAATATGATTAGGAGCCCGTTGAAGTAGTTTGTAGTAAGTTATACATCTTTAGATGGGTTTCGATGCGATGGGTCCTATCCGCTTCGCGGAGTGCATGCCGCGAACCAGTTCTAATCTTCATCGTGCGCATGAGGCCTTGCGGGATGAGTGAGGTACGACACAGTCGTTGTTCGAGGATTTTCCAAGCATCAGTTCTGAGACGAGGCGAACGTTGCGCGAGCTCAAAAAGAAAGCTGGTTTCGTTTCATGGACCGGACATGGATTGCGTCTATGATCTGCACTGTTGATCAGACTGTAAATCGATCTGCTGGTCTCACATGCGAGTGTCCTTCGATGAGAACGGCACTAGCCGTGTCGACACGCAGAGGGAGGCCGATTCTAAGGTGCTGGTGGTGTGTATCAGAATTCAGCCGCCTAATTGACCGGTGGTGACCCACCCTCAGACAATTCGGGTGTGTAGCATCAAGCTTGTTGTGCTGGGTTTGCCGCCAGACGGACCACCACTGAGCTTGTTTAAACATCTACAGAAAGAGGCGCCGTCATGAATGGAACAATGGCTGTTGAAAATGTCATTCCGCGAGCAGATATCGTCAAGCACGCGGACCGGCTTGGTGCCGAAATCAAGAACATTGCGCTGTCGGATGATTTGCCTGACGATGTCATCGTAGCGTTCAACCGGCTTCTGCTAGAGCATAAGGTCATCTTCTTCCGGGACCAGGGACATCTGGACGATGCACAGCAGCAGCGTTTTGTGCTCCGGCTCGGCTCGCTGATACCGAATCCCACAATGGCGGACACAATGGGCGGTTTAACGGTCAGGCAGGAGCTGTCTGATCGCGCCTGCAGTCATCTCAACCAGATGAACGATGAGCGGGTCCCCGCAGCCATTTCGCTGCTACGGCTTGCAGCTGTCCCGCCTTTCGGCGGCGACATTGCTTGGTCGAGCCGGGCGGCCGCTTATCTTGATCTTCCCGATCCCCTGCGGATGCTCGCAGATAACCTCTGGGCTGTGAGCTTCGTCGCATCTGATCTCACTGCGACAGAGAGGGCCACCGAAGCCAACAAGCGGCCTTGGTGCGGCGTATCCACTGGAACGATCTACGAAACGACACATCCGATTGTTCGTGTTCATCCCGAGACCGGCGAACGCATGCTATCGCTCGGTCGTTCCGTGAACAACTTCGTCGGCCTGCAGCGCTATCCCAGCCAAAGACTGTTTGAACGGCTGCAATCCTATCTCATTGCGCCCCGGAACACCCTGTGCTGGAGCTGGAAATTAGGCGACGTCGTAATCTGGGACAATCGCGCGACTGAACCGTACCCTGTCAAGAAAATCGGCAGTCCTCACTGGGCCATGGACCAGCTTGCGATTGACGCCGGCGTACGGCACGTGAAGAGGCCAAAATCAAGGGCCGCAAAGGCTGCCTGACATTGTCCGCATCTCCCCGGATTTCGTGAGAAGCCCGCAGCCCTAACGCTAAGTTGCGGCCCTGCAATGTCGAGCGGAGCCGGCCTTCTTATGCGCCAGACCGGCTAACGGGCGCAGCGCCACGTGTCAGGCTTCTTCCAGGCCCAACAGCATTAATCAGGCATCGTCTCTGCTCGCCGGTACAAACCGATGACGCTGCATTTTTGATGATCTGATGCAACCGTTGGCACTCGCTCGGCGAGCAGCATCCCCTTCATCGTATCGGGATAGTCAGGCCCGGCGTAGCTCACACCCAATTCAGAGCATATTCGCCACCATCTCGCGACGCGTCGGATGGCACCTTTCATGGCGCCCGGCGCCGGCTGAAACTATCCCGCTCGCGATCGTGCCGGCGTCTCGCGTGTCCCATAAACAAACCGCCAGTCGAACCTTTCCAGAAACGTTTAAATTGCGCCCCTGCATGGGCACCACACCTTCCCGATCTTCGGCCAGCGGAAAGGTCCCATCCTCAAGCCGCACACCAGCTTGATCCTCCGACCGACAGCTCTGGAGAAGGGATCTGCTCTCGTGCTCTTGGGCGCCAGGATAGCAAGTCCCTCCATGCCCTTGCGGAAGTCTCTTGGTTGGGGCGTTGCGATCACCCGAACCCCACCCCACAACCGACCACAACTCCAAAAAGCAACTTCGAAAACCTTTGTTTCAGGCGACCGTCGCGAGATTTAAGGCGAGCGGCGCAAATCCTCGTTTTGAAGATGCTCGGCCCGGGGACCGCTAAGCCTGCTGCGATATCGGCTGGAGCAGGAGTTCCGGACGCGCCGGCTGTAGATTGATGCAGCATGTGGGGCCGCTTCGGCTCGCTCCTTCCGGTCGTTAGCTGAAATATCGCTCCCACAATAATCACGTCCTGTTCCGACGGGGGCGCGCCGGTTTGCGTCCTCTAGGCATCGGCTTGGGGGGCATCGCACCCTTGGCCGGCTCAGCGAACAATTCGGACAAGTGAATACCCAAGGTCATGGCGATACGGTCAAGGAGATCAATGGTCGGGTTCTCTTTCTTCTGCTCGATGCGCCCCATGTATGAGCGGTCGATTCCGGCATCATAGGCCAGTTGCTCTTGCGGAATGCCGCGCTCTACGCGGATCCGGCGCACATTCCAGGCCACAAGCGCACGAGCGTTCATGCGCAGAGGCAGCCATTCCGATGATTATGAAACCACTGGTTATAGCCATACTATTACGATAAGCTCGCACTAGCAGTGGGTGTCCTCTCCAATTGATTGGAGGAATCAGGCAACGGTGAGATGCAGACGCAGCTAGGGCGTGCCGTGTTCTCCTTGACCATCACACGCGTTCTCGCGGGGCAGTAGCCCTTGCCATCAGCGGCAGAAAAGAAATAGCGCTCAGAGATACCTGCGGCGTTTTCCGGGGACCGCGATTAGATAGGACGAAGTTCAACAATGGCTCGAAAGGAAGCGAATATTCTCCGAGTTGGCCGGTTCTGGTTATTGCCTTTGACGAGTGCGGCCGGGCCAACCACGGACCACCACGCCTTCCGCTAGGAACAGAACAGCTCGCTTTCGGTATGGATTACGATGAAAGCGTGAAAGCGCAGGATGGAGCCACCAGGTCAGTGTGAGCCGATATACGATTGCCGTCTCAGCGCGAAAAGGAGGTCGGAGTGCGACCATTGGACGGGTACCAAAACGACCTCCAATTAGTTATCGTTGCTCTGAATTTCGGTAGACTTTTCAGCTGGGTAGGAGTTTCAGGCAGTGCCAGCCGGGCCGAAGATCGCAGAATTGGCGCCTAGCGTCGACGAGCTCACGTCATATGACAAGGAGCACGCGGTTGCCTACATGCGACTTCTTGATGCGGAAGCGGACAAGGCAGATTGGCGCGAAATCGCGCGAATTGTGCTTGGGCTTGACCCCACCGTTGAACCGGATCGCGCGCGACGCACATTCGAAAGTCATCTGACGCGGGCCAAGTGGCTAGCGGGCCACGGCTATCGCGATCTGCTACGTAACGGTTGGCCAAAACAATGATCAGCGCGGATGTCAGGGTTGCCGGAATGTGTCGCGATCGCAAAAGTTGATGATTCCATCGACTAAGTGCGTGCAAGGCGCGTACACGATAAGCAAGCACCGGAAAGAGCCACAATCATCGGATGCATTTCGCTGCGTCTGAAGATTGTGCGGGAAAGGTGCGATGCCGGATACTGACTGGAGAAATGAGAAAGCGTACAGCGGTCTGAAGAGGGCGGATGCTGCCGACCTGGCCTGGGAGTGGCTGCGCCGGGATCGCGACTACCAAGAGGATTATCAGCGGCTATCTCGCCGCGAACGTTCAAACGCAGCGGCGGGCCAGTTCCGACGCAAGTGGGGGCTCTCGTTTTCCCGCTGATCCGCAAAGGACTTTCGACGAGCATTCAGTCTTTTGGGCACCCGAGGTGCTGCCGACCGTACTGGCTGTGCGGGCGGCCAACTGCATTGCGCCCAAAAGTTATCAGCTCGATTTCGACAATCTGCCGGGCGGCGAGCTTCGCCGTGCGCCGGATGGATGGCATGCGATCGTGCCGCTCGGGGGCACGAAGCATCGCCTTTGGCTAAGAGAGCTTCCGGCGAGCGGATATGCTGTCGTCGTTGATCTGCCGCTCGATGCCGATTTCGAGCTTCGGTTGGGGGCCGCGCGTCGATTTTGGCTCGCCCTTGAGGGTCGGGCGCTCGGAATGCCTCCTCTTGCTTTGCCTGCTTTGAAGCAGCGTCGGCTGATCCTTGCGCTGCGCGCAGTGGATGGATGGCAGAAAGGAAATAGCTACCGCCAAATCGCGCAAGGCCTGTTTGGAAGCCATCGTATTGCCGAGGGCGCCTGGAAAACAGACGATTTGCGCAGCCGAACCATTCGACTTGTTAAGCTGGGACGGCGCCTCATGCGCCTTCGCTGGCGAGCATTGCTCGACAAACGCAGGGGCAGGGATGACAAGTAAAGGGTTGCGGCGCGATAAACGGCATACCTTCCGTTCTGCCTGCCAATTCTTCTGCTGACATGGCACGATGGCGGCTAGGATAGAATCTTTGCGCTCCGATCTCTCATTATTGGCGTCTTGATTGCTGCAAAGATGGGCGCTATCTCCATAGGCCTTGACACCGTGCTCAAATAGTTTTCTTAGGTTGAGTGCTCTCGGCTTGAGCGTTAATCTCCCGCTGTACCGGATTGCAGCGAGAGGTCAGGCAGACTGCGCAAGTGCTGCCTTTTTGCAAAGACGAGCCAGCCATCGGCAAAAAGAACGTGCGATCTCGGGGTGCGCGCTGCGATCTACGGAATAGGCGCGATATTGCATACCACTTGGAGTGCGGGAGCCAGGGATGATTTGCAAAGCGCCTCCTCGCACGAGGTCACTGACGATGATTTCCGGCGCGACAAGAAGGCATTTTCCTGTCATGACGGCCGGCAGAGCAAGATAGTTGTGATCATACCGCGCGCCCGCTCGTATGTCGCTTGAAGACAGGTTCATGGCCCTCAGCCATGTGGGCAGGATGTCGGGGCGGGAGGTGATGTTCAGTATAGGGGTTGAGCGAACAATCGAGAGCTCTTTGCCGCCGACGAGATTTGGCGGGCCGACGCACACTAGCTCCTCTTTGTAGATCTCCCAACTGTCGGCGGGCTCGATGACGGAAAGATCCCGTGTAATCAAAATATCGAAATCATCCGAAGATGTCGGCGGCGCCAGGGAGCTGATGATGTCCACGATAACGCCACCCGCTTCGGAAGAGAAAGCCTGCAGATTTGGAATAAGAAGAGAGAAAGCAAAGGTCGATAGTGACGTGCGGACCACAATCCGATTCGTTCCTGCGCCCGCACGGCGTCGCATTCTCTTCGCGGTGAAGCTCACGGTTTCGAGCGGCTCAGACACTGCGTTTGCGAATAGCCTCCCGAACTCGGTCAAATCGCTGCCCCGTCCACGCCGCCCGATGAGATCAGCACCCAGGTAATCCCGCAGTACAGCCAAATACCGGCTGACCGAACTTTGCGTTGTTCCCAAAGTGGTGGCCGCGCGCGTGACGCTGCCTTCGCGGGCCACGGTCACAAATGCGCGGATGGCATTTAAAGGAACTTCATCGTCTTGAGTTGCCATTGTCCGCTCCGATAATGAACATCCATCACATTATTCGATGCCCATAGACGGATCGCCGCGTATCATGGGGCGGCCACGCACGAAATCCTCGTAGGAACGCGATACCTGCGCCAGTACCGCACAAGATCTGCGTCTCAGCTGGCTTTTGTCAGGGGCGAAGTCCTCTTCCCGCGTGCCGGCTTCGGCTTGCGACCTTTAGGTAAGGTTGCAGGTGGCGGCGCGCCCTTGGATGGCCGAACAAACAGCTCGGAGACAGCTACGCCGAGCGTCTCAGCAAGCCGATCGAGAAGATCGATTGTGGGGTTCGCTTTTTGGCGCTCAAGTCCGCTCATGTAGGAGCGATCAACTCCTGCATCGTAAGCCAATTGCTCTTGCGGAATACCGCGCTGGACGCGGATCCGGCGCACATTGTAAGCCACAAGCGCACGAGCTCTCATGCGCGAAAGCAGCCATTTCGATGGTCATCAAACCACTGGTTATAACCTACATAAAAACATCACCAAATTGGAGGTTTCGATCGAATTATTCAATGCGTGTCACCGAATCGTCATCCCTCGACGCTACTGGGGGCGGCCGCACAAACACTGGTATGTCGATCGTCTATTAATTTGCGGCGGCGCAGTTTTGAGCATGGCGTCAGCTAACAGCCGCTTCAGCCGCGTGTTCTCGTCCTCGAGCGTCTTCAGTCGCTTGGCCTCCGAGACCTCCACCCCCGCCGAATTCGGCCTTCCCTTTGAAAAGCCTAGCGTCGCTGACGCCAAGCCTGCGGCACAAATTGGAGACCGAAACGCCGGGCCTCATGTTCCTTTTCGCGCCGCGGGTACCCCGGATCTGGCCCTCAGCTCCATCGGTGCGACAGATCGAGGAATCCGCCTCGGTTCCTCCTGATGATCGGCAGCAACGCCGTCGTGCGACAGGTCAATAGACGCGCGTGCCAAAGAGATCTTGGCCTGAACAGATGCTGCTCGCAAGCCGCGCATGCTGGGTAACCGTAGCGCCCGCAAACAACATGACGCGGACCGCGTCCGTCTATGATTTAATTCCAGTCTGCGAACCCCCAAGAAACTGGCTGCTCCCGTTCTATATTAGACTTGGACAGATGGCAGGATACTCTATTGCGTCTCACCGGCCATCCGCAGATGAGTACAAACGTAACTCGGAATCAGGGCTCGCTCGCTGCCGGGCCTAGAAAATATCTTCCCGTGCTTGGAGCAGACCATCCATTCACATCGTGAAGATGCGTCCCGGGTTTAGAATATGCTTCGGATCGAGCGCACGCTTGAGCATACGCATCGTTTCGATTTCTTCTTGTGTCCGGCTGATCTTCAAATAAGGCCGCTTCAGGATACCGATGCCGTGTTCGGCCGAGATCGACCCGTCGAAATCGCCGGTGATTTGATAAACGAGTCTCTCAAGGTCCTCACCTTTTGTGGGAGTGTTCTCGTGATGCACGTCGAGATGCAGGTTGCCATCACCCACATGACCGAAGACGATCAGGAACGCGCTGGTGTCGATCGTCTTGATGCTTGCGCCGATCGCCCTCGTATATTCATCCATCCTGTCGATCGCGAGACTGACGTCAAAACTGATCCGTGCAGCGTAAGGAAAAGTGCGGGCAAGTTCTCCGCTGGAATCGCGGATGCGCCACATCGCTTCTGCGGACGCGTTCGTGTTCGAGAGCGTTCCGTCGACGATCAGGTTCTCCACAATCGCGGCCTCGAGCAGCTTCTCCTGATCGGCATGGATACGGTCGGCGTGATCACCGGACGCTTCCACCAGCACATAAAACGGGTAATGCGTGGGTAGCGGCCCGATCACTCCTTTCACGCGCTCGACTGTTAGGCGGTAGTACTCGTTCCACATCAACTCGAACGCTGTTAGTTCGCCGCCAAGATGCTTTCGCGCCATTCTCAGGAATGAGGTGACTTGAGGAAACGAGGGCAAGGCGCAAAGCGCCACTTGCCGCTCTGCAGGTGCGGGAAAGATGCGCAATGCGGCTCGCGTTACGACGCCGAGGATTCCCTCGCTGCCGATGAAAAGCTGCTTCAGGTCAATTCCAGTATTGTTCTTGATGTGTTTGCACAAACCCTGCAGCACTATGCCGTCAGCGGTAACGACTTCAAGGCCAAGAATCAGGTCCCGCGTCATGCCATAGCGGATAACTCGATTGCCGCCAGCATTAGTGGAAATGTTTCCGCCAATTGTGCAGCTACCGCGCGCCCCAAGATCGATTGGGAACATGTAGCCCTCCTGCTGAACCCTCTCGTGGATCTTTTGCAGTGGTGCGCCGGCCTGTGCAACGGCAGTGCCTGCCAAGGTGTCTACTTCCTCGACTGCATTCATGCGCTCCATCGATAGCACGATCTCACTCGAGTTCGGCAGCGCGCCGCGTACCAACCCTGTCATGCCGCCTTGCGTCGCTACGGGCACTCTTTCGCGGTGGCAGAGCCGCAGGAAAGCCGAGACCTGTTCCGTGGTTCTAGGACGGACGACTGCTCGTGGCTTGTCGACCGGTTGCCCCGCCAGATCGTGATAGTAGCGCGGCTCGATGTCGGTGTCGGTCAGCACTGAGCTCTTGTCGAATACTTTGCGTAGTTCGCCAATAAACCAGTCAGGCATGTTCATTTTACCCCGGGTTGATCGACCTTCATGCTTTAATATTTGTGCCTAAACGCCCCATTTGAACTAGTTGCCCATGGCGCCGATGCGGCAAGTAGCCTTCCCTGATCACGCGCGGAGGTCCCGTGATGCATGTTCATCCAGGCGCTGTCCTCATGGAAGTTCTGTCAATCTTCCGCACTGCTCGGTTGGTTGGCCAAGAACCATTATCGACGTCGCTTGACAGCTACCAAACTGGATAGGCGAGAGCGCGCGAGAGTAGAGTAAGATGCGTTCATGCTAACGGCGTCCTCGCAGTGGCGGCATGTAAGAATGAAATGGCTGCTCGATTGGCCGTCAGATCAGCTCGCTTTCTAGCTGACAGATGGTAAGCAGACGCCGCTAATCTCAGCAGATCAGATCAGGGTGCGCCTGCGACGCGGCCCGTATCGGATAGGGTCGAATAGCTCAGCGAGTTGGCTTTGGCACTCATAGATCCAGGCTTGCCGTTTTCCCGCGCTCTCCTCGTCCCGAGAGTAGCGCACATTCCAACGAGACCGACTTTGGATTCCAGCGGATCCGCCACCTTTAGCGCTTGAATGCGCCGAGGATTCCAATCATTTCGGGCGCCTGCCTGCTGAGACGGTCTCGCAGGGACGATCAGGGCTCATCTGAAGCAGTCTGACGCTTAGCGCGCCCCGGGGCTGGTCGTGCGGTTGCCGCCAATGCGCCATCTTGACACCCCGCGCGGCAGCTGCGAGATCCTTGGCCGGGATGGAAGAATGGCACCGGACGTAGCAGATTCCGCAATCCTCGTCCCGATCAAACAGAAATCGCTTTTCCATCCGATGCATCGTGCACCCAATGTTGGCACGCAAGTCGTAGAGGGCAGAAATGCGTCGCGATCCTTAACCAGACTTTCCGTCGCCCGGCGCAGATTGCGGGGTCAGAAGCGATCGGAGGATACCTCGAGTGCGGTACGTTCACCGCCGGCTGCATCCTTGCGAATCGGCCTCTCAGATTGACTGGGTCTCTCGAGGAGGCTTCTGGTCAATTTGCGGAGATCGTTGCAACCGCTCATGGCCATAGCAGTGTCGAGTTCGCGCCGCAAAATCCAAATCATTCGGCTCGCGCCGGACATTCCGCCGACGGCGGTGCCGTATAGAAGAATCCGACCAACCATGACAGCTTTAGCCCCCATAGCAAGGAGTTTGAGGATATCGCTGCCTCTCCGGACGCCGCTGTCGGCAATCACTGTCATTTGCTCACCGACTGCGTCAACTATTTCCGCCAGTACTTCGATCGGTGCCACGGCGCTGTCTAGGCTGCGTCCGCCGTGATTTGAAACGATTATGCCGTCCGCGTTGAGTTCCGCTGCGAGAATCGCATCTTCCACGCGAAGGATGCCCTTTAAGACAAGATTGCCTTTCCAGAAATCGCGGAGCCTACGCATGTGTCCCCAGCCAAGATTGGGCTCGTAGGGCAGGGGCTTACCCTTGCCCAATATGCTACTGCGATAGGCGTGTGGATAGTTTGCGCGCGCCGGCACGTGGCCTGTCGCCAGGTAGCGCGCAAAGACGCTGAGCGCCCAGCGCGGATGGAGAGCAACATCGCAGACATTCCTGGCGGAATATCTGAAGGGTACGCCGAAGCCATTGCGGGTGTTGTATTCCCGGTTGGCAGTGACAGGGTTGTCGCATGTCACTACCAATGTCCGCACGCCGCTGTTCCATGCCCTCTGGAGTAGGTCTAGCGAGAGCTCTTCGTTTTCCCATAGATAGAGCTGAAACCAAATCGGACCTGTGCTTGCTGCCGCGATCTCCTCCACAGAGGTGATCGCTTCTGTTGCGGCGCAGAACGGTATGTCATTTGCCGCGGCGGCTTTGGCCAGTTCTATCTCTCCGCGATGCCACACGAGCCCGGCAAAGGCGGTCGGAGCGACAATGATCGGCGCGTCATGAATTTGACCGAAGAGCGAGACGACTTGGCTGCGAGTTGCGCCGCCGGTCAGCATGTGAGGCTTAATCCGCACTCCATCCAGGGCACGCCGGTTCTGTAGGAGCGCGTTCTCGTCCTCGGTGCCCCTATCGATGTATTCGAAGATGCCGCGCGGCAGGCGCCGCTTCGCGAGCCGCCGAAGGTCCGCATGGTTGAGGAACTTGTTCATTTGGTTCCGCTCTTCAGCCCAGACGATGCTTGATCAAGGGGGTGCGGAAACAGCTCAACATTTGTTCGATGTCCGAGAGTTCGCCCGAGGCTCGCTGCTCCGCCGAGACGTGCGCCAGCGGACTGGCAACGCTGCCGTCCGAGAAAGCGAAACCCAGCGGCATGCAGGCAAGACTGGTACCACCTAAAATGATCTCGCCGGACGCTGGCGAACTCACATTGGCACCACACTCGATTTTCCTCAGGCGCCCGGAGATCGGGCGCTTCAGTGATCCGACTAAGAGGCTTCATCATACGGGTTTCCGGGACATCGGCTTGCTGCTCGGAGATCGCTGCCATTCCCGTTGACCTCTTTTCACGCTTCGACACAAGACCACTTCTTCAACATGCGCGTCGTTGCTTCATTTCCTGAGTGGCATGTGACCGCCCGAAGCATCCTTGGGTCTTCTGTACTTGCACATAACCACCTCCGGCATTTCGGTTAGGCCAGTGAGCGACTTGCGCCGCGCGCTCGGCCAGAGGGAACAATCCAAGAGGAGACAGCCCAGAAGTTCCCACCACTGTTTGCATCTTTCGTGCCAGCTCCTTGAGATTTCCGAAGACATATTTCAGTGTTTCAGGGCCTAAGCTGCGATGAATCAGTTGGGCCTGAGTCTCCTCCCAGCAGAGCGCCAGATAGCTCTCGGGACTGTGCCAAGAAGCGAGTGAGGACCGAGATCTAAGCCGAATGAAAGGACACATGCTCTGGTGGCGAGATATAGATGCCAACCATGTCCCGCATCTTGGCCATCTTGAAACCCTAGCGTTAAGGGTCCCGGTCGTGAAGCCTTTCTGACGCCGGCTGCGAGATGGCGACAGTCCGTCGGACTCACGACGTCGGTTCGCTCAAACAGGTTCAATTTCAAGGTCTCGCACTTGGCACAAGCCTTGAATAGAAAATACCATTCAGTATCGCCTCCCAAATAGTCGCAGTGATGGCTCACAAGATTATCGCCTCTCAGCACATCGTGTGCGTCGCGTGCGAATTTCGGGTTGCCCAATATCACTGTCCGGCTCTGCGCCCTCTTCCTCTTCCACACTGGTTTGGGATCATTGTCGACCACACCGCGATCGCGGTTCGCGCGGGCGCCCACCTGCGCGATGCCGGCGGATCAAGCGGTTCAGCTGTCTCGCCAAAACGCGGCAAAAGCTCGATGCAGTGGCGGACGCGCCGGTGAAATGCGCAAAGAGCCATCTTCATCGGCCGGCAAGCCTGCGAGATAAACTTGCGAGCAGGTCAAAGCTGATGGCGCGCCTCCTGTGAGGCGTAACTGCACAACTCAGCGCGTGAGTCCATCTTGGGCGCCGCGATCGCGAACTGAGTAAGGGAAGAAGAGACTTGGAGACCTAGCGGTCATCTGTCCGCTGAAGGCAAACCGGGCAACATGATTCTTGGACAAGATCACGGAAACAAGATCGAAATCGGCTTCGCTGCGCTGGCTGACGGGAGGGGCGGCTCGCCATCAAATGGCTGCTGAGCTCAGCGAAACCGCGAGACTAGCGTTGCCGATGGTGCTGGCGCAGCTTGGACAGATCGCGATGATGACGACCGATCTTGCCTTTATTGGGCGCATCAGCGCTGAGGCGATAGCCGCGGCAGCGCTGGCCGGCCGGGTTTATTTGACCGGCATCACCTTTGGCGTCGGCCTGCTCGCAGCGGTGACCTCGCTTGCGGCAGAGGCGTTTGGGGCGCACAATCTAGCCGCCGTTCGGCGCTCGGTGGGCATGGGACTGTGGGCGGCGCTGTTGCTGTCCCTCCCGATCACGGCGCTTTCGCTGGAGGGCGAGCAAATACTGCTCGCCGTTGGCCAAGCGCCTGACGCTGCGCGCCTCGCTCAGCAATATCTGCTCGGACTCGCTTGGGGCGTGGCGCCGGCGCTGTGGTTTGGAGTAATCCGTAGCTTCATGGGCGCAGTCCACCGGCCCGAGCCGATTTTTTGGATTACCATCGGGGCCATCCCCTTCAATGCCTTGCTGGTGTATCTGCTGATATATGGCAAGCTCGGCCTCCCACGGCTGGAGTTGTTCGGAGCAGGTCTTGCGACCACGCTAGTAAACTTTGCAACGCTTTTTGCCGGTTTGTGGTTCGCCACCGTCCCCCGCCCTTTTCGTTATTATCATGTGCTTGCGGGTCTCTGGTGCTTTGATTGCCGCTTGATGCAACAGCTGATCGTCATCGGGACTCAAATCTCCATCACATTTTTGATGGACGGAGCGATTTGGTCCGCTGCGGCGTTCCTGATGGGTATTATCAGCACCAGTGCGCTTGCCGCCCACCAGATCGCGTACCAGTTCGCTTCGATCCTGTACACGATCTTTTTCGGCATTGGCGTGGCGGCGAACGTGCGCGTTGGCCATGCGGTGGGTCGCAATGATGGTCCCGGCATCAAACGGGCAGGTATGGCCGCGTTCGTGCTCGGCATCGTAATCGCCGCAACAGTTTCGCTTGTGGTGATAGTGGCGCGTTTTGAGATCGCCGAGTTCTTTCTGGCCGACGCAGCCGATGCGACAATCAGGCTCGCTACAAACCTCCTTTTGGTTGGCGCAAGCTGTTTCATCACCACTGCCATGTACAGCATTGCTTTGGGCAGCCTGCGTGGTCTGAAGGACACGAGGGTGCCGCTTCTGTTCGCTGCAGTTGGTCAATGGCTGATTGGTCTTTCTCTCAGCTACGCGCTTGGTTTGAAGATCGGGCTTGGCCCGATTGGAATCTGGATCGGCCTATCAATCGGAACGACAGTCTACGCGGCGCTCTTAGTGGTTCGTTTCCGGCTGCTGGCGAGCAGGCTTGCTATTCAGAACCGATGCCCGGCGACCCAAATGCGCTAATTTGCGCAGAATTCCTTTTTCGAGGTTTTAAAGTGTTTGGTGTCGCCGATAGTCTCTCAGTTCCTGGATATATGCTCATGTCGTCGCCCACTGCACGTCGGCGTGCTCGGGTGCATCGAACGCAAAGCCATAACGATTAGGCAGCTTGTTAAATCGCAGTGTCGTCTTCACCGAGACTCTCACAACTTGATTGACAGTCGCGGCGTGATGGAGCTGTTAACGTGCGTGGTCATACCGCTCGAGCGGAGAGCTTTCATAGCGGAGTCCAGTTCCTGCCCAGAAGCTCGTCCAGCCGATGAGCTGGATGCTTAGCGATGACGGCAAGGAGATCCGACAGCTGGGCTAGCGGGTCGACGCCGCTCTGGGGGGCCGACTGTCGGACTAGGCCGAATGTTTTGAGGAAGAGCCCGTGGTTTCCGCGGCTTGCCGCCGGCCGATCGATCGACCTGATTCCATTCGGCAGCCTGGGATCTTACAGGGCCACTAGAGTAGGCGATAGCTTCGCCGCAGGGTTGATTCCCACGCCGTGTGGTTACTTGAGCTGAGCGAGGGCTCGTTTCTCGCGAGATGGGCATGCAGATAGTCCTGTGTCGTTTCAACCGACTTGACCGAGCCACAGTTAAGTTCCGGTCATCGACAGAGCCAGATGGCTGCATCGCCTCCTCGCGGCGCATCTCGCCCCCATACTGGGCGCGCTCGGCGGCTATCGAGGCACCGGATCGCCTCTCCTTCCGGATAGGCGAGAGCTACCAATAGGTGTGGCGCACGCACGTGTCTATGGTAAGCGGAATCGCGGGTAGTTGCGGCTCGACATTTCTGTCATGATACCAGCCGAGAAGTTTGCGGATAGCGAACCGATGCCCGAAATCGTGGACAATCCACTGTGTGACGGCTCGCGCTCTGGCTGAGCATCGAGCGAACGTATTGGGCCGCCGAGGCGTCCGGCCTCGGCCGCTTTTCTGAGCCGGCTCCTATATCAGTCCCGTAAACGGCTTACGTACCAACCCCCCAATGAAGAACTCGACCATCGATGTATAGTCGAAAACTGGAAGGCCGGTCGCCCTCTGGACTGAGGCGGCGTATGGGGGCAAGTCGCCGCACTCCAGTAGCAGCATCCCGATATCGGGCCGATCGTTTACGAGAGCCACGGCGGTATCCACCACATCCTTCTCGACGGCTTTAACATCCAGCCGACCTACGCTCCTAATCCAGCTCTCGGCAAAAGCGGGAGTATCCTCCAGTCCGACGATAGCCACCCTGCGCCCCAGGCTGGCGGGCAGACCTGCAGCTTCCAACATGTCCGGTGTCAGGACAGACTTGCTTGCGACCATGATGCCGAGTGCCTTGCCGCGGGGGAGCATCCTTTCGAGAAAAGGCGCGAGGAGAAGGCTCGACAAAAACACGGGTACATCCACCGCGTCGCGGACTGCCGCTTGATACTGGATCGAGTACCCGCACTGGCAGGTGATTAGTTGCGCGCCTTCGCGCGCAAGCTCTTTTGCGGCCTCAACGACGGTCGAGAGCATTTCGCCGGCGTCTGGCGCAAAAATCCGCGAGACACTCAACCCAGGCACCACCTTGTAGCGCGAGGGGACAGTCCATGTGCTGGCGTTGCCGGTGTCGCCAGGTATGAATGGGCGATTTTCGCTTCCCATGCGCTCCATCATTAGAATACCTAAAGGAGCACCGTTGAACGGCAATCGAGGCCAACGGTTGCCTCGAGGGATAGGAAGATCAATCATGCCTGACCTCATCGAACTAGCGAGTGCGCGCTCTCAAGTTGGGCTAAGAGTAAGTGTATGACGGTCTAAGCAAGATTAGGACCACTTTTCAATACAGTGGATGAAGTTCGGCGGCGCGCCGGCCTGCGATGAAGGCCAGACTTGACTTGACGCGGGTCGCGGGCTCGCCACAGTTTCGGCCGCCGCTTGCTGAGGAGGTCGAAATTTCTGCTGCATCCGGAGATCAATTTTGTACGCCTGACGCTTCGTGTCTCGATTTCTACATAAATATGTGGGTTCGCGGGCTGCCGCGGAATGCTTGAAAGATGTTGCTTAGCGGCTTCTGTTGCTCCTGAAACATCTTCACACGACACATCGCGCCGCGGCCATCCGGAGCAGGCTAAGGGCCTCCTAAAGTTGGGTGCACGGCCCTCGCTTACGAAAACGCGACTGACGCACATGGAGCCCTTCCGCGCCTTGCTGCAATGAGCGAGGTGGCGGGTAGGCTTGCGATCGCGCAGCCGGTGCGGCTCTAACGAGATACCCGGGTGGACGAGGCCTATTAGCCAGTGGTTCCAGGAGTTCAGGCTGCGCGCATCGTCGTGATCGGAGGCGGCGGCGTCGGGACGCATGCGGCGCGAATGGCGGCCCGGTCTGAGTGCCTAAGTGACAATCCTCGACCGTTCGATCCCACAGCTTCGCGAATTGGATAAACTGTTCGAGGGCCGTGTTCGTACCAGGTTCTCCACAATAGACATCTTTGAGGAGGGGGTATTTGCGGCGGACGTTGTCGCGGTGCAGTGCTCATTCCCGGCGCTAGTGCGCCGAAACAGGTCAGCCGCGATATGTTAAGTTCAATGCGCAAAGGCTCCGTGTTCGTGGACCTGGCGATCGATCCGAGTGGATGCTTCGGAGCATCGCGTGCAACGACACATGCAGATCCAACTTACGAGGTAAACGGCGTCATCCAGTACTGCGTCGCCAATGTGCCGGGAGCTGTTCCGCTCACCTTGAGCCAGGCTCTGAACGAAGGCGACGTTGCCTTCCGGTTTGGCTCGCCAACAAGGGCTTTGCAGCCGTGGTCGAAAATCCGCGTCTTCGCGCGGGCCTCAATGTGTCTCGAGGCCACCTAACTTACAGGGCCGTGGCCGAGAATCCCGGCCTCCTGTTCTCGGTGATCGATCAGGCCGCGCCGTGATCCACGAAGCCCTCCAGGGCCGTTTCCTCGCTGACTTGATAGTCCACTCTTGCGACGTGGCCTAGAGGACTGTTCAACTTTGCTCGAGCAATCTGAATTGCCAAAAGGCCGAGTTAATCGGCAGGATTGCGCGGAGCCACCGACGTCCGATCTGACAAATTGGTTTGGCTATGCTTGTGAGCGCGTCCAGTCCGTGTTTGCTTCACGCCGATGAAGGCCTGGGGCGCCATGCCAGACAGTCTAAGCGCCGCTGATGACAGGCGGTGTCGGTCTGGCCGATATATGCGACGTACGGCTCTCCGTGAATGCCATGAGTTCACGGCGTGTCACACGATTGCCGGTCGCCGGCGAAGTCATACTGGCGAGCCTTACCTGAATTGGCCGGTTAAGAATTGTTTTGTTGCTAGTGCATGCCGCCAGGTTTGCAATCACTGGGCCGAACTTCGCTTGGACCGCGATCCAGTACCTCTTCTTTCCAACGCACAGATCCGAAGGGGCGTTCCAGCATGCGACGCACGCGTATGGGCTCAGGGCCGATGTGGAACGCCATCGCCTGACGATCCAGCTCGCGCTCCGACAAGGTGGACCGGTTGCGCTGGCGCAAATAATCCAGCCATGTCGGGCAATGAAAGCGCTCGGTCCACAGTTCAGGATTGGCGATGTCCCGCGCGATTGACCAGCCGTAGGCGCCGTTCCGCTGCCGAAAGAGTTGCACCTCCTGCATCACGGTATGAAATGGGCGTGCTTTGTCTTGTGAGACTCTATATTCAATCTCAACAACAAGCGGCCCGCTGCGCCCGGTGAGCGGAAGCCGCACCTCTGGATCGGCCAGCATTTCGGCGTCGTCCTCTCGCGCTATGATCCGCGGCATCTCCAGCCAGAGACCCAGGATCGGGGAGGCGAACATCAGGGCGGCCGAGACTAGGAGCGCCGTTTCGACGCCCACAGAATCAGTCAGGTGACCCCACGCCCAACTCCCTACGGCAATCCCGCCTGAGCACGCCGTCTGATAAGCCGCGAGGGCGCGCCCGGCGACCCAGCGCGGCGCAGCAAGCTGCACGCCAATGCTGAAAAGCACCCAAGCCATCATCCACACGGCGCCCGCCAAGACAAGGGCGACTGCCGTCAATACCGGCTCGCGGCTCAGCGCCACCGCTGCAACCGCTCCGCTCATCGAGAGCGCGCAGGCGCGGATCGCGGCTTCGCCGCTCATCCGTTTGCGCAGCTCGGCGATGAAGAGCGCACCGATCACCGCGCCCAAACCAAAGGCACTGAGCATGATGCCATAGGTCGGCGCGCCGCCATGCAGAAGATCCCGCACTACCAGCGGCATCAGCGCTGTAATCGCGGCGCCGATCACCCCCGTCACCATAGAACGGGTCAGCACGATCCTGATCGATGGTGAATTGGCAATGTAACGCACTCCGGAAACAATGGCGCGACTAAGCCGTTCAGGTGGCAGCCGGGAGGGTTCGGAGATGCGTTTCCACAGGAACAGCGCGAGCATCAGCGGCAAATAGAGTAGGGCGTTGAGCGCGAACGCGGCCACCGCACCCGAGGCCGCCACAACAATTCCGCCGATTGCCGGACCCATGCTGCGCGCGATGTTGTAGCTGATGCCGTTCAATGCCACGGCGGCCGTCAGGATTCCCATTGGCACCAACTCGCGCACCGAAGATTGCCAGGAAGGTCCCATTAACGCCATACCAGTGCCGACGGCAAAGCAGAGTGCTAGTAAAATGTTTGGCGTGACCAGGCCGAGCCAGGCGAGCGCCGTCAGGGTGGATGCGCCAGCGAGTGCAATGCCTAGCGAGACCAGGGTGATAATCCGGCGATCGTACATGTCGGCAATGGCGCCGGCGGGCATCGCGATCAACATCACAGGCAGCATCAAAGCGGTTTGCACCAACGCGACCTCGTCGGCCGATGATGTCATCTCAGTCATTGCCCAGGCCGCTCCGACGCCTTGGATCAGGATGCCCAAATTGGAAAACAGGCTCGCTAACCAGATGTTTCGGAAGTTGGCATAACGAAGCGGAGCGGTGATGGCGTCGATGCCCGACGTCTGGAATTTAGACGGATCAGCCATTTCGGAGTTTTGCCTCTCCTGCCATCGCTTCATTCCGAGCCTGACCAGTGACAGCCCAAAAAGTTTGCCGCCGGAAATTCGTGCGCGCACTTTTCACCGAGGATGCGTTGCACAAGCTTGGTAAGAAGATCTCGTGAGCGAATGCCAGATCAGGTAACTCGCTAAGCTCACGTTGCGGGCGAGAAGTCTTTTTTCGTCCCATGACGGAGAGTCCCAAACGTCCAACGCGATCGCTGGACGGACGGATCGACCTACCGAGATTGTCTGAATGGTGTCCGCTCATGTCGTGCCTATACGAAGACTCCGCCACCGGCACGATTGCTATTTCCTTTTGGCCAGAGTCTCGGCTCGCTTAGAGGGAGCTGAAGTGTCGACCGTACCTCAAATCAATCCCTTGAATCGCTTGGTTCCTCAGCATTCCAAAATGCCGGAACCAGATCTGACAGTCGTTAGATCTTAGTCCATCTAAACGTTCGCCAATTCTAAAAGCATCGCTCAACTCAAGTATTCCCAATGCGCAAAATAGACGAAACATGGCGCTGATTTCCTTGCATTCTATGCGGGCGTACGACGAAAAAGCGCACAGCCAGGTAGAGACATGGCGATCAACTCTCAGCCGGAGTCTCAATCGGAATAGCAAAGCCTGCCTTGACGCGGTCCATTACCACCATCGTCTTGAACCCCTTGATGTCCGGGTTCTCATAGAAGAACCGTCTCGTGAATTGCTCGTAGTCCTCCATGGCGCGAGCGGTGATGTAAAGAACAAAGTCAGCGTCGCCGGTGACGTAGAATCCATTGACGACTTCAGCCGACGCCTTGATGGCCTTCTTGAACCTGTCGATAATGTCTGCACGCTCACGTTCGAGGCTCACGAGCACAAGCATTTGGATAGGTCTTCCCACCGCTTTCGCCGAAACAATCGAGACGTCGGCTTCGATAATCCCTTCGGAGCGGAGCCTCTTCAGCCGCCGTTGACATGCGGTAGCAGAAAGTCCTGCCAGTTCGCCGATCACCTCGGAAGTCAAACGATTGTTCTTTTGTACGATCTCGAGGATGCGGGCGTCTGTTCGGTCGTATTGCATCATGGGCTCCAGGTGAATTTCATCGTAAAACTTCTCCGCGACGCTGAAAACCGCCCTGTCGACGGTTAAATGCGACGCAAATCCCTTTGCAACATTAGTATCCTGAATGACGAGAAATTCAACAAAAGGCCGTCGGGACTTTTTGAAATGGTCTTACAAGCTGTTCGGCAACACAGCAGTCCCCATTTGGTTGGACTTGCCGCAAGCCGTCTTCAGGCTATGACTCGTCGTGATTTCGTGGCGGGTGCGGCGCTGATCGACGGCCGGTGGACCGCGGGCGCGCAAAGAGACGCGGTGGTCGACCCGGCTACCGGGGAAGAGATCGCAAACTTTGCCAGTTGTGCTGCCTCTGACATGGACGCCGCGATCGAGGCGGCCGAGAAATCCTTTCTCGCCTGGCGCCAGTTATTGCCGGCGAGCCGGGGGGGTATCCTTAGGTCTTGGGCTTCTCTGATGCGCGACCATTTGGAAGAGCTCGCCATCCTAGTTACGAGCGAGCAAGGCAAGCCGCTTGCAGAGGCCCGGTACGAGATCGCCTACGGTGCTGGGTTCCTTGAGTGGTTTGCTGCTGAGGGAGAGCGCGCCTATGGCGAGACCATCCCAAGCCACAAGCCTGGAAGTCTCCTTCAGGTTCGAATGCAACCGATCGGCGTCGCCGCGGCAATTACTCCGTGGAATTTTCCTATCGCCATGATCACGCGAAAAGCGGGGGCGGCTCTCGCTGCCGGCTGCCCCGTCATCGTGAAGCCTGCGCCCGAGACCCCGCTCTCCGCCCTCGCCCTGGCCAGGTTGGCTGAAGAGGCTGGCGTCCCTCGCGGTGTACTTCAGGTGGTTACCGGCAATCCAATCGAACTTTCGGCGCCTCTCTTGCGGGATCCGAGAATCAGAGCCCTTTCGTTCACGGGATCTACCCAGGTTGGTCGGCTGCTGCTGGAAGGGGCTGCGGCAACGGTAAAGAAAGTATCGCTCGAGCTGGGAGGGCATGCGCCCTTTCTCGTCTTTGACGATGTCTGCGTCGAGAAGGCCGTCAAGGGAGCAATGGCGGCGAAATTTGCCACCTCGGGGCAGGATTGCTTAGCGGCTAACCGGATCTACGTTCAAAGGAGTATCTATCGCAGGTTCGTCGAGGCCTTTGCCGCCGCGATGGTTCAGCTGACAACCGGTCACGGATTAGACCCTGCAACGGATATTGGACCAATGACGAAACTTTCGGTGGCCAACAAGTGCCGGGCCCAAATTGACGATGCGATCGCAAAGGGCGCGCGAAGGTCTTCGGTGAGGCAAGATGAACGTCTTGGCGCGAACTTCGTTGTTCCAACGCTGCTAAGTGATGTCAGCGACAATATGCTGATTGCCAGCGAAGAGACGTTTGGCCCGGTGGCTGCGGTGCTTCCATTCGACTCTGAAGAAGAGGTCGTCGCCCGCGCAAACGCCAGCGAAATGGGTTTAGCCGCCTACGTCTACACCGACAGCCTGCGGCGGGCGCTCCGACTTTCTGAGAGCATCGAGTACGGCATGGTGGGGATCAATACACCTTCGTTCACGGGACCACCTATTCCGTTCGGAGGCTGGAAGCAATCCGGTCTTGGCCGGGAAGGTTCGCGTCACGGCATCGAGGAATACATGGAACTGAAGTACGTGTGCTTCGGCGATTTGGCGGGTTAGGAGAACGGGAATGATCGATATAAAAACCATAGCTGAACAAGATCGCTCAACTGTTCTGCATCCCTTTACTCAGCTCAAGGACTTTGCCACGGGTAAGCTAGGTGATCCTACGATTGTTACTGGTGGCAAGGGTATTCGAATCGAAGATGCGCAAGGACACAGCTTTATCGATGGCTTCGCTGGCCTGTACTGTGTAAATGTTGGGTACGGTAGAACCGAGGTGGCCGAGGCCATCGCGCGTCAGGCGTACAACTTAGCCTACTATCACACCTATGCGGCCCACACGACCGAAGAGCTTGCGACATTATCGCACCGTCTAGTGCAGATGGCTCCAGGTAAGGCAAGCAAAGTGTTCTATGGGTTGTCCGGATCAGATGCCAACGAAACTCAGGCTAAGTTGGTTTGGTACTACAACAATCTACGTGGCCAGCCCAAAAAGAAGAAGATCATCTCGCGCGAGCGCGGATATCATGGCTGCTCTGTCATTTCCGGTTCGATGACCGGTATGTCGTTCTACCATGATCACATGGATCTTCCGTTTTCGGGCATCCTACATACGGGTACACCGCATCACTATTGGGGTGCCGAACCGGGAGAAACGGAAGGGTCATTTTCTCGCCGGCGAGCCGCTGAGCTTGAAGAGCTGATCACAAGGGAGGGACCCGAAACGATCGGCGCCTTCATTGCTGAGCCTGTCTTGGGAACGGGGGGGATCACGCCACCCCCTGCCGGTTATTGGCGTGAAATTCAGGCTGTGCTCCGACGCTATGACGTGCTTCTAATCGCCGACGAGGTGATTTGTGGGTTCGGTCGAACCGGCGCTGATTTCGGCAGCACGCTGTACGGGATGGAGCCAGATCTGGTGACTGTGGCCAAAGGCCTGACGTCCGGTTATGTGCCTCTCTCGGCGGCCATTGTCGGAGAGAAGGTCTACGTGGTTATGGAGGAGGCCGCCGATCGGGTCGGACCGTTCTCGCACGGATATACCTACTCCGGTCATCCGATTGCAGCCGCCGCTGCCAATGCGGTCTTGGACATCGTTGAGAAGGAGCGACTAAGTGACCGCGCCCGGATTGTCGGCGCTCACTTTCAGAAACGTCTCAAGGAGCGATTTTCGCAGCTAGAAATCGTTGGAGAAGTGCGAGGCGTGGGCTTGCTCGGCGCGATCGAGTTCGTTGCCGATCGCCAGACGAAACGCCGATTTGATCCGCAACTCAAAGTAGGAGCTCGTATCTCAAAGGCTGCTCGTGATCGGGGGCTTATCGCACGCGCAATGCCGCACGGAGACATTCTTGGCTTTGCTCCACCCCTCGTTGTGTCCGAATCGGAAATAGACGAGATTGTTGATTTGGCGTATCGCGCGACGAAGCAAGTAATGGACGAACTCGCAAAAGATTAGCAGTCGAAAGCGCAATCGCGGACTTTGCTCGATGGTGGCTCACCACCGTTCTGGATCAATATCCCGACGTGCCCTCGACCTAACCGAAAGCGCAAAGGCGATCGCAGAGCCGCCGAGCAGATGTGGCAGTGCCCGGCGTCTGTTTCGCGCGAGCGATAAACGATCCGCTCGCATTCCGAAATCCACATCGTTGCGCTCGAAAACGCCTCGAGCTTGCACGTCGTTTCGCTGACCCCGCGTCACGATCGGCTGGACGTCAAACTGACGTGTAACGAAAGAGCCCCTGACCGGCCGATATAATTCCAATGACCTGGCGGGCCGTCTAGGCGATGCCAGAGCCGACGGTGCGGGATTGCAGTAGTACTGTACGGCTAAGCAGGTGCTCAGCAGTAAGATTGTCGCACAGAATCGCGCGACAATGCCTCCTGGCAGAATGCTTGACATCGCAAGCTGCTGCTGAACTCCGACGCTCTTATGGCTGAGTGGCGCTCATCAGACGTAGCCGATCATCTATGTCGATTGTCCGAAGCTAACTGGTCGTCCGTTAAGAAGGCGAATTGAGCGGGGCGGGACGGCCGAACGTGCGCCATAGCTGGAGCAGGATGAGGCACAAGAGTTCTCTGAGCCAGGCGAGGATGCGGCGGAAGTTGTGGCCCACGGCTGAGAGGATGACGTTAGCCGCATCGCCGGCGCGGCCTTTGAGGTAGCAGCGGCCGAGGTGACCATCGGCCTTCAGGTGTCCGATGATGGGTTCGATGGCGGAGCGGCGGCGCAGCTCGCGCTTGATGACACCGAAGACGCCGCGCTTCTGGCCGGAGATAAAGATCCGTCGGGGATTTTGTGCGTCGTGGCCGCGGTATCCCTTGTCGACATAGGCCCGCTCGATCGCGCAGCCGGTGAGTGTCTCGGTGCGGTCGATGACGTCCCGCAAGGTGTGACCGTCGTACGGGTTATCGGGTAGCGCCCTGGCGTGCAGCACGAACAGGCCCCCGGGAGAACGGCGGTTGTTGGTGACGATGGAGGCTTTGACGCCGATCTATGGACCACGCCCGCGTTGCAAGAGGAATCGACAAAGGGATGAAGCGGTTTGCGCCAATCTATCCGGCTTCAATTTGGGGCTGTTGCCCCGAGCCATCATGGATATCCGCTCACTTCTGTCCTCAATAACTCGCCGGCCTCAAGAAGGGCCATGGAGTCGAACCAGGCTTCAGAAGTGTCGGTGGAACCGTTTCTCCATTCGTCCTTTCCGTCTCGCAAACCTCGGCGAGTTATTGTGCCTTCTGATCCCGACCTTGGATTTTCCTTTCCGGCCCTGTTTCTTATGCGGTGCGGCCCAGGAGGTTGGCGTCGTAGTCACGGCCCTTTGCGAGCATGCTCCAGGCCATGCGCGCAAGTTTTGCGGCCAGGGCAACAACCAAGACATTGGAGTGGAGCCGCTTCGACGCTGCCTCTAACCAGGCTGCGAAGCCATGCCGAGGCCAACTCTGACGCTGCAGAAGTACGGCTCTGGCACCTTGAATAAACAGCGTTCGCAGGTACCGATTACCGCGCCTCGATATGCGCCCGAGAATGGTTCGATCGCCGGTCGAGATTTGCTTTGGTACCAGACCAAGCCATGCTGCAAAGTCTCGGCCTTTATGGAAGGCATCACCGGTTCCGATGGCGGCGACCATCGCGCTTGAGATGATAGGCCCGACGCCGGGCGCACTCATTAGGCGGCGACAGTGTGGATCTTGATCAGCGAGTTCGTCGATTTCTTTCGTCATTGACGCGACCCGTCGGTCGAGATAGCGCCAGTCCTCGGCCAAGTCCTGAATGAGCTGGATCACGCGAGGCGATAAGTTGTCGTTTGGCGCTGAGAGAATCTGAGGAAGTGCCAGTCGGAGTGCTGCCGCTCCCTGCCGCACTGGTAGCCCTCGCTCAAGCAAAAAGCCCCGGATTTGATTGATGACCGCCGTTCTCTGCGTCACCAATCGACTGCGAACTCTGTGTAGTGCCTGTAAATCAAGTTGTTCGGCTGACTTCACTGGAACGAACCGCATTGTCGGCCGCTGAGCGGCCTCGGCGATCGCTTCAGCATCCCGAAAGTCATTCTTGTGACCCTTGAGGTATGGTTTGACGTACTGCGCCGGCAAGAGCCGTACTTGATGGCCTAATTTCTCGAGCCTGCGCCCCAGATGATGTGCGCCTGCACACGCCTCCATTCCGATCAGACAACGCGGAATATTGCCCAGCGATTGGTCAAGCTGATTTCTCGACCGCTTCTTGCGTAGCGTAATTGCGCCTGTGGCATCGAGACCGACGACGTGGAATGTGTTCTTCCCGAGATCGATGCCGATTGTGACAAGGTTCGTATTCGACATGGCTTGCGCTCCTGCTGCTGCCCCCCGCCGGGCTGCACGTTGCCGCTGAGAGCGGGCGTGGTCCATGCCATTAACTCGTAAGGCGCGGCTGCTTTGCCCTTGCCGATGCACTCCACCTCCGGGGCGTGGAAGGAATAAAGCTTGAAGCCGCGCTGGCGCTGCTGCTGCGAGCGGATCTGCGAGGCCCGGCTGAGCGGGAGGGCGAACGTGTTCTCAAGCACAGCCTGACCTTCGATCTTGCGGCGGATATCGCGGATGATCCGGCCCAGTCGGCTGCGCAGGATGCGCAACTGCCGCTGATGCCGCTTGAATTGCTTGGCATGGCCGTAGCGTCCCGCCATCATTGTCGCGGTTTTGGCAATGCGCAGATAGGACTGCCGCAGCTTGACCCCGTGCTTCCTCGCCAGACGGTTGAGCCCCTTGATCGCCGCGTGCAAGAGCTTGGCATCGGTCGGGAAGGTGATCGCCTTCGGCTGCACGGTGGTATCGACTGTGACCCGCTTGATGTCCTGGCTGCGTAACGCGCCGGCCTCGTGTGCCACCCGCAAGCTCTCGGCCAGCAACAGCTCCAGCTTGTCGCCGAGCCGCTTGCGCCAGTGGCTCAGGTCCGAGCGCTCGTGCGGGAATGCGTGCTGGAAGAACTCTTCGCCGGTGAAGTACTGGAAATATGGGTCGTGGACCCAGCGCTCGCACACCCCCTCATCGGACAGCCCGTAAATGTGCTTGAGCAGCAACAGCCCGATCATGAAGCGGCTCGCGATCCCGGGCCGACCATTCTCGCTATAGAGCGGCGCGATCTCGCCGTCGATCCAGTCCCAATCGACCTTGCCGGCGAGCTGAACCAGCTCGTGCTTCATATTGATGATTTGGTCCAGCCTGGCCCGGAACAGATCGCCCGATCCCGTCGTCCTGTGCTTCTTCGGTCGCATCGCCACCTCCGATGCGATGACGGAATCATGGTTGGCGATTCGACGGAATCCTGAAAATGAAATTGCAAGGTTCCGACGCCCGAAGCATCAAACCCCTGCAAACGCAAAACAGTCCACAACGACAAATGCGATTCTAGCTCAATCGCTTAGCCACTCTTCACGGACGACTAACTGTGATCGGTGCGTAGCGCGTGGGTCCCGACAGCAAGAAGCCATGACTGGTATTGCGCTAGTCTCACCGAACTGAACGGACAAAGGCCGATCAAAGGACCTGCAGGGACCAACCCAACACGGAGGGGCCCGATCAACCGTCATCGACGCAGGATTTATATCATAGATCAGCTAAAATGGAAGGAGTTCGACAACGCGGTGAGATAAGATGACGGGTCTTTTTGTGGGCGACGGGATCGGGGAGTGAGCTGGCAGGCGCACTTCCCGAGATTCACAACTCTCGTGTAGTATCCATCAGAGGTGCAAGATCTCTTTAGATGACAAAAGGGGAGCTTATATGCCGCTGAAATTCAACTTTCGTCGTTTGATGTGCGGACTAGGTGCCATTGCCAGCGTCGCCGCCGCCCCTGCGTACGCGCAGGACTTAAAAAAGGTCATTAACGCCGGCGATATTACGTATTATGCGCCCTATACTTTCAAGGATCCCAAAACCGGCGAGTTAATGGGATTCGATCGCGACATATTGGAAGCCATGGCGAAAAAAATGAGCGCGACCGTGAAATGGAGCGAGTATAGCTTCGCCGACCTGCTTAGCTTTGCTCCACTTAAGACCGGACGCGTGGACGTCTACGCCGGTGCAGCCATGACTGACACACCGGAAAGGCGGGCCAATGGGGTGAGCTTCATTGACTTTGTGTACGAACCCTTTGTGCTGTTCACACTTCGCGCGAAAGCAGACCAGTTCAAGGAGGTTGACGCATTGTGCGGAAAACCCGTAGTCGTTAACCGCAGCGGTACGGCGACGGCTTTGGTCAAGCGTTGGAGCGACGAGAATTGCGCCAAAGGAGGTAAGCCCGACGTTCAAATTCTAGGCAGCGACAGCTCCGCGACCAGTCTGTTGATGTTGAAGCAGGGGCGTGCGGAAGCCTCCCTCAACGGCGCTGGTTCACTTTCCTACTTAAACAGCGTCGAGGGTAATATCTACGTTCCTATTGGAAAACCCCTCAACAAGAACATGTATGGAATGGCTGTATTGAATGAGAGAAAAGAATTCACAGAGATGCTTAAGAAGGCGCTCGATGAATTGATCGCCGATGGCACCTATTCCAAGCTGCTTCAAAAGTGGGGGCTTCCCGATGAAAGCTCGATCGGAGAGACGTCGCTAATCAACGCGGGCTGGAGCACCTCAAAATAAACAACCGTTCGAGCCGCTGCATTGCTGCCTTGCAGCATCTGTTTGGGAAGTGCACTCGCGCTAGCCATGGGCCCGCTGCAGCTCAGCAGCGAACCATGTTCATCGAACACAAGGATCAATCCATTCGAGAGTCAGCGCCCGTTGCTGGGTACCGGACGACTCACGAAACAAGGCCCGTTTCATCGATGTGATCGGCACGATGCCTGATCTAACCGCGGGGCGCCGCAGACTGCTTTTCGCAAAGACATCCTTGAACGCTACCCGCTAACACGACAGCAGCTTCGTCAAAGCCCCAGTTATTGGGTTAGGCAGCCCAAAGACTTCATCGTAGCGTCCTAGCCACCAGGCTCAATTGAAGTATCGAATCGATCAGTACCCGAGGCCGATATCACACAGACCACGCATTTGGCGTTGATCGGGATAGACCTTCAGGTTGTTAGCTAACAAAGTTGCGCTCGCCTCATATGTATCTATTCGATTTCCACCGATATGCGGTGTAATGAGCGTGTTTGGTGCGCTCCAAAACGGGCTATTTGGCGGAAGGGGTTCTACGGAAAAAACGTCGAGGGCGGCACCAGCGATCGTGCCCTCCCGTAGAGCTGAGAGAAGTGCCGTCTCGTCGACGACCTCTCCTCGGGCCACATTGATGAGTACCGCGGTTCGCTTCATTGCATTGAATTCGGCCGCACCAAACAGCAGCCGCGTAGTTGCGACCAGTGGAACCGCCAGAGCCACGAAATCCGATTCGCTGAGCAGCCGGTTCAGTTCTTCAGGCGGATAAACGACGTCGACGTTTGCGATCTGCGTTGCCTGTCGCTTTGTGCCGACAACACGCATGCCGAGCTGCTTCGCATGGCCTGCGATCGTCATCCCGATCTGACCCAGGCCAACAACTCCCATCGTGCGAGTCGAAATCAACGGTTCCAAAGTGTAGTTTGTGTGTGGCTCCCAATGGTGCTTTTGTTGATCTCGCAATCTTCCCAGAAGATTCCAATGGAAAGCGAGTGTCGCCATCAGTACGATGCTGGCAGCTGTTTCGGCGGCAAAACCTTTCGCAGCAGTAACCATGATTCGAGGATTCTTGCGGCAATGCCCGAGAAACGCGTCTATCCCTGTCCCGGTACTCTGAATCCATTTGAGAGAGGTCAAGCGTGCAAGGACCTCGACGGGGCATTGGAAGGCGAACAGAACGTCTACATCGGACAAAGTCTCATCGTCCAATTCGTCGCCGGTCACATCTTCCACTCGCAGATGTCTGCTGATCACTTCAACATGCTCGCGGCATTTGGGATGGTGTATCAGCAGTCGAAGCCGCGAATCGTCGGCGCGATAAACGTCGATGAGACGGTAGCGATTTCCTTCACCTCGTTCAGCCAAATGATGTCTCCCACTATCTCGCTACTCATAGGACGAAACGCCCCGTCCATTTTGATTATAAAGACTATCAATGCTGAATCTCGGCACAATGTACCGATCGTTTGCTGAAAACATGCGAGATGAGCGACGCTCTTCCAAATACCCCGACCGGGTCTCTCAAAACGAGCGAGGGCGCCGCAAGATGACCGAGCGATAATGGATTGGGAATGCGCGCAGCGCGGGTAGCAGAGGTACTCGTGTGATCAGCTCTCGCAAGCGACTAACTTGCCTGATCCAGCGCGAACTGCACGGTCACGTTATCAGTAGATGCCCCAGACAGCGACTCAATGTGGCGAACATCATGACGCGTCACTGAAGACAGTCCTCGGCGCGATACTGCTGCTTTGAAAGTATTCGCGAGCAAGTAGGCGACAGTCATGGGGCCAACGCCGCCCGGGACTGGCGTTATATAGCTCGCGCGCTGACTTGCTTCATCAAAAGCAACATCTCCGACGAGCTTTTCAGTGCCGGTTAAATCAAACACGCGATTGATGCCGACATCGATAACTATTGCGCCAAGCTTGATCCAATCGCCCCGGACGAGGCCTGCGCAGCCGGCGGCCGCGACGATGATGTCTGCTTTTCGGCAGATGTCCGGAAGGTGTCGCGTTTGAAGCTGGGCAGCTGTCACGGTACATCCGGCATCACCAAGTAAAACCGCCAAAGGCTTTCCAACGATGTTCGAACGACCAATTATGACAACGTCGAGGCCGTTCAGATCGCGCGCGACGCTCTTGATCAAATGGATGACTCCCAGCGGAGTGCATGGCGCGAGACATGATTGACCTGCCGCCAATCGTCCGATGTTATAGGGATGAAAGCCGTCCACATCCTTGGTCGGATCGATAGCCTCCAGCACGCGCCAGCGATCGATGTGCCCTGGCAATGGAAGTTGAACAAGGATACCGTCAACGGAATTGTCAGCATTAAGTGTGTTGATTAGCTTCAGCAGTTCGGCTTGATCGACATTGCTCGGTAGGAGGAATTGTTGAGACTTGAATCCTGCGGCCTGCGCCTGCCTGGTTTTGGTCCTGACATAAACTGAACTGGCAGGATCGTTGCCCACGAGAACCACAGCCAGGCCTGGGGTAAAATTATGTTCGACTTGGAGGTGCGCCACATCGCGCATAATGCGACCTCTAAGCATCTCGGCGATCGTCTTTCCATCAACAGTAATTGCAGTCATGAGTCGTTTCCTGGAGACGTGTGCGCTCGGGCGATCAATGCAAAATAGGCGCCGCTGCATGTATTTGCGCTTGGCCTAGGCGAAGTACTTCGCGCACTTCGATTAGACGCAGAGCAGTGTCCTTCCAATTTGCCGCGCACAACTGTTTCTTCGGTGCAAGTCAATCTTTGAAGGATGCTTTCTAATCGGCGGAGCGGAATAATTGCCGATGCAAAATCTCAAAGTGCGCAGTAATTCAACAATTTTTCGCCCAGAACGCAGGCACCGGCATGGTGGAGACCCGAAGCATCGACGATCACTTCTCTTTGGATCCCCGAGCCGCAAATCTCTTACACGCGAGCGGTCTAGGGCTCCGTTCGTCGGCTGAGAGACGAGCGCAGCACAAAGACGATACCATCGTCGTGTTCCCAAATGTTGGGACGGCCAGTATTCACGGCCGTGGAGATCGCTACTGAGCCCGTTTTTGGACCACGCCAGGGGCCCTTGTCACCAAGGATGGGCGGCGCCGACGCCCCTAAATGACAAAATGATCGAGAAAACATGCGACCAATAGGCTCTCGGACCGCTTCATCAACGTTCGCCTGTCACGCGCAGGAGGCTGTATGGTCCGCGCTTGAGGCGAGAAGGTTCGGGCCCTGACCGCCGCTTGTTGTAGAGCCGACCAGCTGATCGCTGCGCGTCGCAAGAGGGCTGCACGCCAGCGGAGCAGGTGGGAACTCCGCCGGCGTCCGATTTTCGAAACTTCAGGAATTGACGAGTAAGTCGCGCGACATGCTGCTCAGCGACTTCGCGCCCTTTTCGGTCACGCGGACAGTTTCGCTAAAGATGTAACCGTCATCTTTTTCCCAAATGCCGATAAGGAGGTGGAAAGTCATGTTAGGCTGAACGATGGTTTCGTCTCCCTCCTGAAAGCTTGGTCCGCCGTCGGTCCAGTCGATGCCGATAGAGTAGCCAATTCTGGATTCTTTACGCACGCCACGCGGATTAAAGACAGCTCGGAAGGCTCGCTCGACGTCGCCGCATTTCGCTCCGGGCCGGATCGCATCGAACGCAGCGAGGAAGCCATCGAGGCAAGCCTGGTGCACATGCCGCGACCGAGCAGATGGTTCACCCAAAAAGACCGTTCGTGATAACCCGCAGCAATAACGGTGACGGAAGGCACCAAGCTCGAAATTGGTCTGACAATCTAGCTTATAGTTTCCATCGGACCATTTGATATGCGGCGCATTGGCGGGAGAGCCAACCGGCATCGTAAGAGGAAATCGGTTGGCTCCGCCCGGAAATTCGGGGGTGCCCGCGGACAACGCATGGTTGACGGCGGCAGCGACGTCGCATTCGCGGGCACCAACAGCGATTGCGAGTCGGCCGGCCTGCATGGCTTTGTCCGCGATCTTTCCGGCCTGTTCCATATAGGCAAGCTCGGCCGGCGACTTCACTGCCTTAAGCGCGGCAATCATTCCATCGGCATCCATAGACTTAGATAAATCCAAGTTGTTGCTCAAGGCGGCATGAGACTTCACCCCGAACAACCTGGCGGTCAGTTCGACGCCGATGCGGTTCGACTTGGTGCGCTGGCGGATCATGTCGCCAATCGGCTGCCATGCCGTTCGTTCGCTCGAACCGATGTATTTCTCCGGGTAACTGAGAATGCGTGATTGCGGCAGGTATGAGCTGGCCGCTGCGCATAAGATGTCCATTTCGCGCAAGAGCAGCCACGGATCTTCCTCCTCCTGACACACGAGAGCGAGCTGCGGAACATAATCCGAAAAGCCCTCGTAGCCAGTGAGATAATTCATATTCGATTCGTTCAGGACTAAGAGTGCATCCACCCCTGCTTTGGCCATTCGCTCACGCAGTCGCGCCGTGCGTTCGCGATACTCTTGTTGACCAAATGCGGGCATAGGTATTTCTCCTGTGTAGGGCGTGATCCGATGGCACCAACATAAGCCCGTTTTTGAGCCGACTTTGCGTAAATCGACAGGTAAGGAGCCAAAATCCTGCGATCGGCTCGGAGAATGCGAGGCTTTCCGTACTCTATATGCGCCCTCATAGTGTTAGTTGCGGAAATGAACGTTCTTGGGAGGCCGGCATCTGCCCTTGGCCTCACACGTCGAATTTACAGCGCCGACTGTCATATGAAATCAGCCTCCGTGGGTCTTCCTCACCAACGACGAGGCCTTTCCATAAACGCATGTCTTTCTCTCTGGGAAGAGCAAGCGTGAATGGGAGAACGCGGGCGTAGAATCGAATTCCAGCTAAGATTCGGGAGAAGGTGCAGGATTTCTGCGCCATTTGCCGCTACATCGAGGAAAATGGGCTCTTTGGCCGGTTATTCTTGGTGCCAAGTCGCGCGGTTGCTTGTATGTACGCGAGATTGGGTCAGCGAGCGGCGCTCTATGAGATTGTGGGGGCAGCCATCGCCGGTGAACGAGCGTCAGTCTAGAGCGGTTGCGCGTCAGTAAAAAGTCCTGCGCGGGAAATCGTATCTGTTTTAGAGGTGGCGGAGCTTTGTTTGCTTAGCGGCTGTCTTGCTGGCGCGATGTCCAAAGTGTTTGGGAGGCGAGCGCATGGTTGAGGTCGTTGTGAAGATCGAGTGGCGGTCAAAACGAGATCGCCGCAAATCTGCGGACCGGCGGCCGAAGTGTTCCTTCCACGCCCGCGGCGTGGGACGCGTCGTGCGCGGCTTCGAGAGGCCTGCGTACTTTCTCGTATGCCAGTTGGGCTGATGCGAATTAAGACGACGGTGTGGTTCGATAAAATGCGCTATTCCGGTTTCACTCTGCTAGCTCAAGCCTTGAAGGGCCATACTGGCTGGCGGCCGGCTTGGCGAGACGTTTCACCCAAGTCCGCGTACGATGTCCTGATCATCGGCGGTGGGGGGCATGGTCTTGCAACTGCCCATTATCTTGCTAGTCGCTATGGCATCAACAATGTAGCCGTGATCGAGAAGGGGTACATCGGCTCCGGCAATGTGGGCCGCAACACGACGATCATTCGGTCTAACTATCTGCTACCTGGAAACACCCCTTTCTACGAATTGTCGATGAAGCTCTGGGAAGGGCTAGAGCAAGAGCTGAACTACAATGCGATGGTCAGCCAGCGTGGGGTGCTAAACCTCTTCCATTCCGATTCTCAGGGTGATGCCTTTGCGCGGCGTGCGAATGCGATGCGTCTTGCTGGTGTCGATGCCGACCTTATGAATCTCGAGCAGGTGCGCGCAATCCTGCCCTTTCTCGACTACAAGAGCGGGCGCTTTCCCATTCGAGGTGGTCTGCTTCAGAGGCGTGGCGGCACCGCTCGCCATGATGCGGTTGCATGGGGCTACGCGCGGGCTGCCGACAGCCGCGGGGTCGACATCGTGCAGAATTGCGAGGTGACCGGTATTGTTGTGGTGGATGGCCGCGTCACTGGGGTCGAGACTACGCGTGGGCAGATCAAGGCAAAAAAAATCGCGCTCGCTGTTGCAGGCAACTCTTCGCGAGTTGCCGCTATGGCGGGGATGCGTCTACCGATTGAAAGTCATGTCCTTCAGGCATTTGTCTCTGAGGGACTCAAGCCTCTCATTGATTGCGTGGTTACCTTTGGTGCCGGGCACTTCTATGTCAGCCAGTCGGACAAGGGTGGGCTCGTCTTTGGCGGCAATATCGACGGCTATAACTCTTACGCCCAGCGCGGAAATCTCCCGGTTATTGAAGATGTAATGGAAGCAGCAATGGCTTTATGGCCTGCCTTGGGCCGAGTGAGGCTGCTGCGTCACTGGGGCGGCATCATGGATATGTCGATGGACGGCTCGCCGATCATTGATCATGCGCCGGTTCAAGGGCTCTACCTTAACGCGGGCTGGTGCTATGGCGGCTTCAAAGCGACACCGGCCTCCGGCTTGTGCTTTGCTCACTTGATCGCCAGCGACGTTTCGCACCCCGTGGCAGCAGGATACCGGCTCGACCGCTTTGCCACCGGCCGTCTGCTCGACGAGAGAGGCGTGGGTGCTCATCCGAGCCTGCAATGATAGGTCCTCAGTAAAATGCGCATTGCTTGTCCCCATTGCGGGCTACGCGACGTTCAGGAATTTGTTTATCTAGGCGACGCGACCCCGCAGCGCCCCGATGGGCTCGCTGCAACGGAAGCTGCGATGTTCGAGTACGTTTATCTGCGCGACAATCCGCGGGGACCTCTTGATGAACTATGGTATCATGGCGTCGGCTGCCGTGCTTGGCTTGTCGTGCGCCGTGATACGTTGACCCACGCGATCGACTATGTAGAGGCCGCTAAGAGTCGAAAACCGAGAGCTGCGGCATGAGCAAGCAGCTGTACCGTGTCTCCAGCGGCGGTCTGATCGACCGTGCCCGGGCTCTCAGTTTCCGCTTCGATGGCAAGAGCTATGATGGGTTCGCCGGGGACACCCTGGCTTCCGCGCTACTCGCCAACGGCGTGCGCCTTTTCGGCCGATCTTTCAAGTATCATCGGCCCCGCGGTCTTTTGTCGGCCGGCCCTGAGGAACCGAACGCCTTGGTCGAGCTGCGCACCGGCGCACGCCGTGAGCCCAACTCGCGAGCGACCGTGGTCGAACTATTCCAGGACCTTGAGGCGACTAGCCAGAACCGCTGGCCATCGCTCGGGTTTGATGTCCTATCGTTAAATGGCCTCGCTGCGCCCGCATTGGTTGCCGGCTTCTACTACAAAACGTTCATGTGGCCGGCGACTTTTTGGGAGAAGCTCTATGAGCCGCTGATCCGCCGCGCCGCTGGATTAGGGCGGGCCGCCGAGCTTGAGGACCCCGACCACTACGACAAGGCATTTGCATTCTGCGACGTTCTGGTGATTGGTGCCGGCCCGGCCGGCCTGTCCGCAGCCCTGGCGGCGGGCCGCAGTGGCGCCCGTGTTATAATCTGCGATGAGGATTTTCGGCTCGGTGGGCGTCTGCTCGCCGAAAGACGCGAGATTGATGGAGGCGGGGCTGGCGATTGGCTCGCCGCAATATTGGCCGAACTCGCGAGTCTTTCCGAAGTCCGCATCATGCCGCGCACCGGCGTGTTCGGGCTCTATGACCATGGTATCTATGGCGCCGTCGAACGCGTTAATGACCACGTCGCCGTGCCGCCAGCGCATCAACCGCGGCAGCGTGGCTGGCGAATTTATGCGAAGCGGGCAATCCTCGCCGCCGGCGCGCTCGAACGCCCGATCGTCTTTCCGGGCAATGACCGGCCGGGCGTTATGCTGAGCGGCGCCGTACGCGCATACGTCAATCGTTTCGGAGTTTTGCCTGGCCGCGAAGCCGTTGTTTTTACTGCGGGTGACGGGGGCTGGGCAACTGTGCGCGATCTCACGGAGGCCGGCGCCCATGTTGCCGCGATCGTCGATGCGCGCAGCGAGATCAATCCTGAGTTCAAGACGATGGCCCTACGTGTCGGTGCACGCGTGTTCGCAGGCAGTGTCGTGGAAGCGACTCATGGCGGCCACGCCTTACACAGCGTCACCGTCCGTGACGCTTCCGGCAAACGCGCGAGACTGGCCTGCGATTTACTTGCGGTTTCAAACGGCTGGAACCCGACGCTTCACCTCACGTCGCACCAGAACGGCAAGCCAGTTTGGGAGGAGACGATCCAAGCCTTCGTGCCGGGCCGGCTGCCGCCAGGTCTCGCGGTCGCCGGCAGCGCCGCTGGCCGCTTCACGCTCGCCGAAGCACTACAAGACGGCGCACGGCTCGGCCGCGAGGCGGCAGTCGAGGTCGGTTTCGCTGCGGCCGCAGCCGATCCCGTCCCCGCTACCGATGCGGAGACGGACGGCTTGGCCCCTGTCTGGCGCGTGCGAGGTAACAGAGGTAAAGCCTTCGTCGATTTGCAGAACGACGTGACCGATAAGGACGTTGAGCTCGCGGCGCGGGAAGGCTTCCGCTCGGTCGAACACCTCAAGCGCTACACAACACTCGGCATGGCGACCGACCAAGGGAAGACATCGAATCTCGCCGGTCTCGCTATAATGGCCGAGCAAGTGGGCAAAGCGATCCGCGAGACCGGTACGACCACCTTCCGACCGCCTTACACGCCGGTAGCTATTGGTGCGCTCGCGGGGCATCATCGAGGTAAGGAGTTCCGGCCGGTGCGCCTGGCGCCGACCCATGATTGGTCGCGCAAGCAGGGGGCCGTTTTTGTCGAGACCGGCCAATGGCTGCGTGCGCAATACTATCCCAAACCCGGCGAGCAGGATTGGCTGGCTACGATCAACCGCGAGGTGCTTACCACCCGCAGCGGTGTCGGCCTTTGCGATGTCTCGACCCTTGGCAAGATCGACATTCAGGGCAACGACGCAGCCGAATTCTTGGAGCGCGTGTACATTAATGGCTGGAAGACACTCCCGATCGGCAAGGCTCGGTACGGAGTGATGCTGCGCGAGGACGGCTTCGTTATGGATGACGGTACCACCTCGCGCCTCGGTGAAAATCACTTTCTGATGACCACCACGACAATCAATGCAGCCAAGGTGATGCAGCATCTCGAGTTCTGCCATCAGGTGCTTTGGCCGGGGCTTGACTTGCGGATGGTCTCTGTCTCGGAACAATGGGCGCAGGCAGCGGTGGCAGGTCCAAGATCGCGCGAAGTCCTACGCCGTGTGGTTGATGCTAAGCACGACATTTCCAACGAGGCGTTCCCATATCTCGCCGCAGGCGAAATCACCGTGGGTGGGGGAATCCCCGCACGGCTGTTCCGGATTTCCTTTTCGGGCGAGTTGGCCTATGAGCTCGCGGTCCCGGCCGACTATGGCGATGCGATGATGCACGCCTTAATGGCGGCGGGAGAGCCGTATGGCATCACACCGTATGGTTTGGATGGGCTTAACGTGATGCGCATCGAGAAAGGTCATGCCATCGGCACCGAACTGAATGGTCAAACCACAGCCCGTGACCTTGGACTCGGCAAGATGATGTCGTCTAAGAAAGACTTCATCGGCCGCCTCATGGCAAAGCGGGAAGCACTCGTACAAGCTGATCGGCCGAGTCTTGTGGGTTTCCGGCCAGTCGATACGAACAATCGTCTGTGGGCGGGCGCGCATTTCATCGGCATCGGGCGTGCGGCTAAGACAGAAAATGACGAGGGCTACATGACCTCCGTGGCTTATTCGCCCAATCTGAAGCACTGGATCGGTCTTGGTTTCTTGAAGAATGGGCCAACTCGCATTGGCGAGCGCATCCAGGCAGTTGACCCAGTCCGCAATGGCGAGGTTGAGGTCGAGGTTTGCTCACCCATCTTTTTCGATCCTGAAGGTACCCGTCTCCATGGCTGAGCAAGCTACGTCCATTTGGCGCCCGCGCAGTGCGTGGGCAGGTATCGTCGATGCGGGCCAGATTGGTGCTGTCGCCAAGGCAGAGGTCACCGTATTGACCTTGGAGGATATGGGGTTCGCAACCTTGATCGTACCACCCGGCTCGACCGACCTGGCGAGTGCCACCAAACGGATGATCGGTCTCGATCTACCTAAGAAAACTTTCGTTTCGCTCTCGAGCACGCACGGTGTTGCCTGGGCAGGGGCGGATCAGTGGCTCCTCTTTGCACGCGGACAAGCCGGCTTCGCTGACCTCCTCAAGTTATTTTCGGATCATGCTGCTGTCAGCGACCAGAGCCACGCTCGCGCAGCACTAAGATTATCTGGTCCCCGAGTGCGGGAGGTTCTAGCGAAGGGTTCGATGGTCGATCTACATCCATCCGCTTTTCCCGTAGGCGCAACCGCACTGACGAGCTTTGCGCACGTCGATGTGCAGTTGTGGCGGACGGACGACGGACCGGAGGGGCCAATATTTGAGATCTTGGTCCCGCGCAGCATGGCCGCCAGCTTTTGCGCGTGGTTTACCGCTTCGGCAGCGGAGTTTGGTTGCCGGATTCATCGTCGCGATTGACCCTCATGTGTCGCGATCCCTCTTACTCCATCTTCCTTCAACCTCATTTACGAGAGGCCGCCATTGGCGGCGAGTGGCATGTCTGATCGTTCTATGATTCTCTCTTTGTCGTGCCCCGATCGCCCTGGCATCGTCTCGGCGGTATCAAGTCTTTTGTTCGAAGCTGGTTGCAATATTCTGGACGCTCAGCAGTTCGACGATACCGAAACGGACCGGTTCTTCATGCGCGTGGTATTCTGCCGCCTCGATCAATCGAAATCAGAGGCCGAAGTTGTCGCTCTAATAGAGGATCTTGCTAAGCGCCTCGGTATGACGTTCACTCTGCGGCAGAGTTCCGCAAAAAAGCGCGTAATGCTGCTGGTTTCCAAGTTCGACCATTGCCTAGCAGATTTGCTCTACCGATGGCGAATTGGCGAGTTGCCGATGGAGGTGACCGCGATCGTTTGTAATCACGGCCGCGAGCATTTGGCCTTTTCCGATCTGGGTGATCTGCCATTCTATCATTTGCCAATCACTAAGCAGACGAAGATGGAGCAGGAAGCTCGAATTTGGGAGCTCGTTCAGCAGACCAATACTGACCTTGTTGTACTCGCGCGTTACATGCAGATACTTTCGGACGGTTTCTCGGCTAAGCTGTCGGGGCGCTGCATTAATATACATCACTCGTTTCTGCCAGGTTTTAAGGGCGCCAAGCCCTATCATCAGGCCCATGAGCGGGGCGTTAAGTTGATCGGTGCGACAGCGCATTATGTGACCTCCGATCTCGACGAAGGGCCTATTATTGAGCAAGATGTCGAACGAATTACGCATCGCGACACGCCTGACGATCTAGTCCGCAAGGGCCGCGACATCGAACGCCGTGTGTTGGCTAGTGCAGTGCGCCATCACCTTGAGGATCGCGTGATACTGAATGGCAGGAAAGCTGTCGTGTTTACGGGCTGAGGGGAGCTGGCTGCGGAGGACCCATACCTGTTAGTCTGGCTCGAACACTTCGTCGCAACTGAAAGCCTGCAAGCTGCAGCCCTACATCTCGCGGTGAGGCAGCGAGATCCAGTTCCAGCAATCGGTGCGTTTCGTTCCTAAGTTGGGATGCGGAGCCTTGGCTCGCGCAGGAGGTGTTGCCGCAACAAGCGAGGACCGTTCAAAGCACGAGACCGAGTTCGAGCCGGTGAAGGTTGATTGAGGCTGTTGCGCCAAACTGCTCTATTCAGCCCAACATCGTCTTCCATCTTCTTATGGGCATTAGCGAGACCGTCTGCGTGGCCGAGAGCGACGCAAACTCTCTGGGCAGCATGCCGCGCGACCTACTGGTCAACGACCGATGTCCAGTCACGCGCGTAGAAGGCGCGCAAGCCGACATCGATCTCGCGTCGGAGGAAGATGGAGGTCAGCCGCAGCCAATGGAGAGCGCTCATCGAATGACTCTCTGTGCATTCTGGTATCCTGCGGGTAGACCTTGCGGAGTTCTATCTGAGCACCGTTGCCGTAGTGAGAGGCTACTTAACTGGAGAGTTGCGCAGGAAGGGTTGAGCGGGCATGCTCGATGAGACGAGGTTTCTGAACAAAGCCCAGTGCCCATGCTCCGCGTTCTGGCGCGAGTATGGCCCGGGGAACCGGCGTTTGGGCGCATCGCGGTGGCAAGCGAATAGACGAGCTTGTCAAGGCGTTCTTCACGTCAGGTCGCGGTGAGCCTGACACGGCCGCCGATCGGGTCACCTGCGAAGCGGGATCCGCGTATCAAGTCTAAAGGCCTGAGCGGCCTCATAAAGGTGTTCGTCGCACAGTCGGGGAGCAAGGCCATGATGCTGCACTGTCGAGCGCGGAATTCGGTTTTGAGAAGCGCTCACGATCTCACACAAAGAAAAATTCCACAAATGGGCATAACATGCAGTATTTCAGCTGTTTAGGGCCAAAACCCGAGGAAACTCGGCGCGTCGGTGCCTGTAAGATCACTGTCCTGTGATCCTGTTGTTAGCACGTCGCGCGAGTGCGCCACCAGCGAGGTTGAAGCGTTTTTCGTTGAGCGATCGGTAGGTGAGGCGGCGAAGTTGGGGACATGCAGAATATGTTGCTTGAAGTAGGTGAGCGGTTTGGCAAGGCCGATCAGCGCGGTCACGCAGAAGACTTGTCCCAATTCGAGCACGTGCGTCGCAAGCATATCGGCCGCTATTTCGGCGCTGCCGTGGTTCTCGCGATAGTATTTTGGATCGTTCGGGCATTCGCCCATGGGCAGATCGAATGGTCTGTTAGCTGGCAATACCTCACGGCGCGGACCGTCCTGCTCGGGCTCGGCAATACCGTCCTGCTGGCAGTTCTGGCAATGCTGCTCGGGATTGTGCTGGGCGTAATCGTCGCGATCATGCGGTTTTCGGCCAATCCGATCATCAATTGGGCGGCGCTCGCTTACGTCTGGCTCTTTCGCGGCGTTCCTTCATTGCTGCAGCTGCTCTTGTGGTTCAACCTCGCGCTGGTGTTTCCAACTATTGGAATTCCAGGGTTGTTCGAGTGGCGCACGGTCGATGTGATGACGCCATTTTTTGCGGCATTGCTCGGGCTGGGGATCAATCAGGGGGCATATACATCGGAGGTGGTGCGTGCCGGTCTGCTGTCGGTCGATGATGGGCAATATGAAGCAGCCAGCGCAATTGGCATGCATCGTCTTCAGGCGTTGCGCCGAATAATCCTGCCTCAAGCCATGCGGGTCATTCTGCCGCCGATCGGCAACGAATTTATCGGCATGGTGAAGTGGACGTCGCTGGCGAGCGTCATCCAGTTTTCCGAGGTGATGTATGCGTCGGAGAGCATCTACTACGTGAATAACAGGGTCATTGAGCTGCTTTTTGTCGCGGCATTTTGGTACCTGGTCATTGTCACGGTGCTGTCTTTCCTGCAGGGGCGGGTGGAGCGGTATTTCGCCCGTGGGGCAGGACGTGCTTCTCAGTCGCGCTAACCGGGGGAAAGAGATGAATCCCATCCTTAAGGCCATTGACGTGCGCAAGTCATATGGCTCGTTCGAGGCGCTTAGGGGCATCGACCTGGAGATTAACCGCGGCGAGGTTCTGTGTCTGATCGGCCCATCGGGATCGGGGAAGAGCACGTTCCTGCGCTGCCTCAATCAGCTGGAGATCATCAATGGCGGAGCCTTGTGGATCAATGGGGAGTTGGTCGGTTATCGTCGTGTAGGCCAAAAGCTATACGAACTCTCGGAACGCGAGATCGCAAGGCAGCGACTTGCGACGGGCATGGTCTTTCAACGGTTCAACCTGTTTCCGCACAAGACGGCCCTGCAGAACGTTGTCGAAGGGCCAACTCAAGTGCTCAAGGTAGAACCCAGGCAAGCCGAAGCGGCGGGTCGTGAATTGCTCGATCGTGTCGGCCTCGCGGACAAACATGACGCATACCCGATCGAGCTCTCTGGCGGGCAACAGCAGCGTGTGGCAATCGCCCGCGCGCTCGCGATGAAGCCGGCGCTCATGCTGTTTGATGAACCCACTTCTGCACTGGATCCCGAACTGGTCGGCGAGGTGCTCGCCGTGATGCGCGATCTCGCCCGCTCGGGCATGACCATGGTCGTCGTTACGCACGAACTCGGCTTCGCGCGCGAAGTCGCAAACCGCGTCCTGTTCATGGATCATGGGCTGGTGGTCGAAAGTGGACCTCCCGAGCAGATCCTGGGAAGCCCGACGCACGCCCGCACTCAAGAGTTCATCTCAGCAGTGTTAAGTTGATCGAGCGCACAGTGAAGTCGTTCGAATGACGTAAAGGAGTCCACATGTCGAGTAAAATCAACCTTCGTCGCGTGTTGAGCGGACTCCCGCTGGCAGCAGGCTTCGTCATCGGCACAGTACACGCGGAGGACGTGAACAAGGTCATTAATGCGGCGCACATTAGTACTTACTACCCGCCGTTGGAATTTAAGGATCCAAAATCGGGCGAGCTGGTGGGATTCGCTATCGACCTCTTCGAAGCTATGGCCAAAAGAGTAGGCGCGAAAGTCAATTGGAGTGGCTCCAGCTTCGCCGAGCTAACTAGCTTTGCTCCCCTAAAAACCGGACGCGTAGATATCTACGCGTCGGGAGCGATGACGGACACGCCCGAGAGGCGCGAGAACGGTGTGAGTTTCCTTGACTTCGTTTACGAACCTTACTTCTTTTTTACGCTCAAGGCGAACGCGGAACAATTTAAGAGCCTAGATGCCTTGTGCGGAAAACGCGTAGCCACGACGCGCAGTAGCACAATGACGACCGGCCTTGTCAATAAATGGAGCGAGGAGACTTGTGCGAAGGCTGGTAAACCTGCTGTGGTTCAGGTTGGTGCCACGGGCTCAGCAGAAGAAGAATTGATGTTGAAGCAGGGACGTGTCGACGCCGCTGTTGCCGGCGTAGGTCCAATAGCACATGCAAATCAGCTCGAGGGCAACACATACATTACGCTTGGAAAGCCCTTGAACAAGAACATGTATGGTATGGCGTTCCCGAATGAGAAAAAGGAGCTTGGAGAAGCGCTTAAGAAGGCGCTGGACGAGCTGATAGCCGATGGCACTTATGTCAAGCTGCTACAAAAATGGGGGCTGCCTGTAGATGACAGCTCGATCGGACCAACATCGTCTATCAATGCGGGTCCAATCCTTCCGAAATAAGCGACCGGTCGCTGGTGGTGAGCGCGCACCTATCACGCGCATCTAGATCAAGCGAACGCTTGCTCAAAAAGGAGGAATTATGCAGGCTAGGACGTCAGGTCTCACCACCGCTTTTGCTGAGGTGTTACAGAATGTCGCGACAACAGCATTGCCGCCCGATGGTGTGCAAGCGGCCAAGCAGCGCATCCTTGATGCGCTGAGTGTGACCTTTGATGGATTGGACGAGCGGGCATCGTAGGTCGCTTTTCGCTCAGTAAGTCCATCGGATGGTTCGTGCACCAATCGGGCGCAGTGCAACTGTTACCGCGGCAGATGCACCGTTTGTGAACGCTGTTGCGAGTCACGTCACCGGTCAGGCGGATTGTGGTGGCGGAGGTCATCCGGGAACTTTCGTGGTTCCTGTATCGCTCGCGGTCGGCGAGCAGCGTCGGCGTTCCGGTAGAGAGGTATCGGCCGCGATTGCTGTTGGCTACGAAGCAACGCAGCGAATGCAGGTCGCCGTAGGTGCGGCGACGCCTTCGAACGGCTTTCGGGCAGTCCCGACGATTGGGTTTCGGGGCCGTTGCGTCCGCGTCAGTTTTGTCTGGTTTTGATATTGGAAGATTTGCGACAGCTCTCAACTTCGCTGCGGACATGGCTGGCGGGTGTTACCAGTGCTTTCGTGACGGCACTATGGAGGGCCACTTTCACTCAGGCCATGCAGCTCGCGCGGGGATCATCGCCGCTGCTCTTGCTGGAGCTGGTGGTGAGGCGTCGCCAGGCGCGCTCGATGGCCCGGATGGGTTCTTCAGTACCTTCGCGCGCGGCCAATACGATGCCCGCCCTTTGACAGAAAAAACGACAGAGCTCGCAATCCTTCGCGCGCGCTCCAAGCCGTTCTCCGCTTGTGCGGTCAATCAAGACACGATGCTTGTGATCCGCTCGCTACAGCCCGCCGGCTTTGCGCCATCTGACATTGAACGCGTCAAGCTGACCCGACCTGCAAGAGGATGGAATGGCTTGGACACGCCTGGAGTCATGGCTGACCCTCCTTGTCAAAATATTCTCCAGGCCATGAGTCGGCGAAGTTCGCTTCCAGTGCTGCACCTCTCGGCAAACCCGTCACGGAGCTGCGGTACTTTCGAGAGTCACATTCGGGAACCCGGATGTTGAGGAAGTCGCACGCAAGACGACGGTGCTCGGCGATCCGACAGATGCTGACGCAATTACGGTTGAAGCGTATCCGCGACTTCGCGGCGCCACTCGAAGCGTGTGCGATGTAGTGGGCAGCCTGGAGTCTGCGCCTGATATTGGCAAGCTTATGCAGCTTCTCCGAGCATAGCGCTATCGATGGGGCCGAGCGCAAGAAGACATTTCGAAGACGATGACGGAGAAACTTCTCGCAAAGCTTCCGGAAAAGACGAGGTCTCGGTCGGGGATCTTGTTACAGCGAAGATCGATGTCACTCGATGACGATCTATTCTCAGCCAGTCTGGTTTCCTAGAGCGGTTCACGGATTTATTGAATCGGAAGGGATTCCGGGTCTGCCCCGTGGGTCGGTCAAAATCCCCCGGGTATGGTCACTTGAAACTCCCCCACCTGATGTTCACCGTCAGCGCCGCTGAACAGCGGTAGCCGGTCAGGCAGGACGTTTATTTTCGGTCCCTTTAGCCAGCAAGGGGCCGGGGAGTTGAACGTCTTGAAGCCACACCTGCAAAGCACGGTATTTACGCTACTCGATCGCAACGCCAGCCAGCGCGAGATCCACAGGCTGACGGGGATCGATCGCAAGACGATCCGGCGTTACCGGGCGCTGCGGGCCGGTGCGGAGGCAAATTCGCGACTACCGGCCCGGTGAGCGTGGACGGCCAAATTCCTCCACCCCGACCACCGGCTTCTGGGGCATCAGGAGCGACGGTCACCAGCAGCCTGGCCCGTTCGGCTTGCGAACCGCATCGGACGTGGATCGAAGAACAGGTCCGCCTGAAGCGGAATGCGCAGGCGATTTACCAGGACCTTGTCGATCATTTTGGCTTTCCGTCCAGCTACCAGAGCGTCAAGCGGTTTGTGCGCACGTTGCGACACAGCGATCCCGAGCAGTTTGATCGACTTGAGTTCCTGCCCGGCGAGGAGGCCCAGGTCGACTATGGCGAGGGCGCTCTGACGATTGATCCCAGGAGCGGCCGGTACCGCCGTCCCCGCCTGTTCGTGATGACGCTGCGCTACTCGCGGCGCAGCTTCCGGCGGGTGGTCTGGAAGTCCAGCCAACACGTCTGGGCGCAGCTCCACGAAGAGGCGTTCCGGTATTTTGGCGGGGTCCCCAGCTATGTCGTGCTCGACAATCTGAAGGAAGGCGTCCTCAAGCCGGATTTGTACGAGCCCGAGCTCAACCCGATTTACAGCGCGATGCTGGCTCATTACGCCGTGGTCGCCGATCCCGCGCGTGTGGCCGATCCCAATCGGAAAGGATGCGTCGAGAGTGCGATTCAACATACCCAGGGCACCGCGCTGGCCGGACGGCGCTTCGAGACACTGGAAGCCCAGAACGAGTTCTTGAGGCACTGGGAGGAGAATTGGGCCTCCAAGCGCATCCACGGCAGCACGCGTCGTCAGGTCGAGGCGATGTTCCAGGAGGAGAAGCCACACCTGCGGCCGTTGCCAGTGGCTGCCTTCCGCATCTTCACCGAGGTCGTTCGGACCGTCTGCGACGATACCACCGTGCGTGTTGATAGCAGCTATTACGCCGCGCGGCCTGCGCCCATCGGCAGTCAGGTCGTGGTGCGGATCTACGCCTCCACGATCGAGATCCGTGATCGCCACACCCATGCGCTGCTGCGTGTTCATCCCCGGATGACGCACTCCGGTTCTGTCGTCCTGCCGACCAGCGAACGGCCGTTCAATCCGTCGCGGCAAACCGCCGTGCTGCTGGCGAGCGCCGAGCGCATCGGGCCGCAGACCAGGGCGCTGTGCCAGCAAGTGTTCGACACCGAGGGGCGCCCCGGACAGCGCGCGATGTGGGGCATTGTCGGGCTGGGCCGGAAGTATCCGGCACGGCTGGTCGAGCAAGCCTGCGCGCACGCCGTCGAGAACCGCATCTACCGCTACAAGCACGTGCGTGCGACCGTCGAGCGGTTGTTCGAACAGGCGATCGCGCAGGTTGGAGCGACGCCACAGCCGGCATCGTCGCTCACCCAGGATCATCCGCTGATCCGCGCTCCAGCCGAATACGGCGATCTCTTCAGCCGTGCCGTGCGGCACGATGCCGGCGACAATGGCCGGCAGGCCGAGGCTCACGGCGACCGCACCCCTGCAACCCGCGCTCGTGGCGCCTGCGCAACCCCGGCCAGCTCCGGCGCCACGAGCGCTCCCGCGGCTTCTCACCTCACACTGGAGACCAAACCACATGATGACCATGCCGGAAATTGAGCGTTGCCTGCGACAGCTGCGCCTGTCGGGCGTTCGCGACACGCTGCAGACGCGCGTGCTGCAGGCGCAGGGCGCCAACCAGCCATTCCTCGAGACCTTCTCCCTGATCCTGCAGGACGAACTGGACCGTCGTCAGTCCCGCCTTATCGAGCGACGATACCAGCAATCCGGGCTCGACGAAAAACTGACGCTCGCCGAGTTCGACTGGACCTTCAATCCCAGATTGCCGCGCCAGACTTGCTTCCAGCTCCACACCCTGGCGTTCATTGCCGCCGGCGAAAACGCGCTGCTTGTCGGCAAACCTGGCACCGGGAAGTCCTACATCGCCAAGGCGATTGCCTATCAGGCGATCCTGCAAAGCCACAAGGTCCAGTATCTTGAGACCGACGACTTCTTCCACCGCTACGCCATGAACTCCCCGGCACAACGCGAGGTCCGGCTGCGAACCATCATCGACTGCGATCTCCTCGTGCTGGACGATCTGTTCCTCGCACGCGCCATCCCTGACGACGCCGGCGCATTGCTGCAGACCCTGATCCATCAGCGCTACAAACTGCGCCGCAGCGTCATCGTTACCTCCAATCGCGTCGTGCAGGACTGGGGGACATACCTGGGGGACAACACCATGAGCACGACGATCCTCGATCGCCTGATGCATCATTGCCATCTGCTTGAGTTCGACGGACGCAGCTATCGGCTCAAAGAGGCCGCTGAAACTCTTGCCCGGGAAACAAAGGCAAACTAACAATCACCATGTCCTGCCTCGCGGGTGGAGGAATTTGACTGACCATACCCGGAGGAATTTGAAGTGACCCGCGGGGGGTCTGGGACGAATATGATTCAAGATGCTGGCTGGGCTGGAGGCCAGCATCCGATGGTCCGACCAATTTCCAACGATTTGCGTAAGCGTGCGGTATCCGCTGTTGCCAAAGGTGAGAGCTGCCGATCTGTGGCGGAACGGTTTGGCGTTGCTGTCTCGTCAGTTGTGAAGTGGTCACAGCGTTATCGAACGACCGGCTCGGTAGCGCCTGGCAAGATGGGTGGTCACCGCAAGCCTGTGCTTGATCCGCACCGCGCCTTCATCGTCGAGCGGATCACTCAGACGCCGCACCTGACGCTGCATGGTCTGAAGGCGGAACTGGCAGCCCGTGGGGTCAAGGTCTCACACAATGCGGTCTGGCTGTTCCTGCGCCGGGAAGGGCTGCGGTTCAAAAAAAACACTGTTCGCCCTCGAACAGGCTCGCGCCGACGTCTCTCGTAGGCGCTTGCGTTGGCGAGCCTGGCAGGCCGGGCTCGATCCGGGCCGGCTCGTCTTCATCGATGAGACCTGGATCAAGACCAACATGGCCCCTTTGCGAGGCTGGGGACCCAAAGGGGCGCGCCTGCGCGGCTTCGCTCCGCACGGTCACTGGCGTACCCTCACATTCCTCGGCGCGCTCCGCCATGACCAACTCACGGCACCCTGCGTCTTCGATGGCCCGATCAACGGTGAATGCTTCCGTGGTTACGTAAAGCACATTCTCCTGCCAACCCTGCGTGAAGGCGACATCGTCATTCTCGACAATCTCGGAAGCCATAAGTCGAAAGCCGTCAGGCAAATGATCAAGGCTGCTGGCGCCAGACTCTGGTACCTGCCGCCATACTCGCCCGACCTCAACCCAATCGAACAGGCCTTCTCCAAGATCAAACACTGGATGCGGCAAGCTCAGAAGCGCTCAATCGAGGAGACTTGGCGCCATATCGGTCACCTCGTCCAAGACATCCAGCCTCGCGAATGCGCCAACTACTTCGCCAGCGCCGGTTATGCTTCAATCAAAATGTGAAACGCTCTAGGAACCAAACGTCCGCCGCCAGGCGGAAAGTTATCGTCCATTTCATCGACAAATAGGGATGGCAAGCGGCGGACGTGCAAAGCTGGCAGCTTGAAAGCTCTGAAGTCTTTTGATGCCAGGCTCGTTTTCGTAGTTAGCTACCGCTCGCCGGACTCCATTCTGGTCGCTGAGGCGGCCCTCCGCTCGCGACTTTAATCGCGGCCCACGCGGCAGACGCCGAGCTCATACGTTGTTGCGGATACTGCGGCTTGCGACCTGGTGCCTTTTAGATGAGTCCCGTGAACGGTTTGCGTATCAACCCGCGGACGAAGAACTCGATCAGCGAGGTATAGTCAAAGACCGGAATGCCGGTCGCCTGCTGGACTGCCCAGGCGTAGGGTGGCAAATCACCGCACTCGAGCAGCAACATCCCGAGGTCCGGGCGGTCATTGACCAGAGCTAGGGCGGTATCAACTACGTCCTTTTGGACCGCCTCGACGTCGAGATCGCCCCTGCCCTCATTCCACGTGGGGCCAAACACCGGAGTGTCCTCCAGTCCGGCGACGACCACTCTGCGCCCGAGGGTGTCCCGCAATCCGGCCGATTCCAAGATGTAAGGTTGCGTGAGTGCAGTCTTGCTTGCTGCAATAATGCCAAGCGCTTTGTCACGCGGAAGCATTCTTTCGAGGAATGGAGCGAGAAGCAGGCTCGATAGAAATACAGGTACGTCTACCGCCTCGCGGACCGCTTGCTGATATCGGATCGAATACCCGCAGCCGCAGGTGATCAGTTGTGCACCCTCGCGTACAAGCTCGGTCGCGGCCTGAACCACAGCCGATGTCAGTGCCTCGCCTTCCGGCCCAAAAATCCGGCTGACATTCATATTAGGAACTGTCTTGTAGCGTACGGGAACACTCCAAGTGGTGAAATTACCGGTGTCCCCAGGTATGTAGGGTCGGATACCAGATCCGGGCATGCGATCAAGCATCAAAATACCGACGGGCGCGCCGTGGGACGCCAGTCGCTGCTTCACCCAGGCTGGCCACGACTTACCTTGGCTTAGACGAGGATCGATCATGTGTATACCTTGCAGTAGTCTATCATCTAATGGGCGATAGTCATCTTATCCCGCTATCTGGGGCGATTTCCTCGAAGTCGAACGTAATGCGGCCGAAATTCTGCGCTTAATTGGGAGGATGCAACGCGGCTCGCGACTAACTCGCAAGGTCGGCGCCCCATGACAACTTTCGCGAATGATTGCCCATCGAACCAGCGATCTGAGCTTGGTCGGTTGCGGCATACAGCACGCGGTCGAGACGGTACGCCTTTTCGCACCGACAAGCGATCGGGCGTCATAGGGCTCTGTCGTTTGCCGGATCGAGCGGGTTGAGACCGAGAGCACTCGAACTTGAAGAAGTCCAGGCTCGGAGTACTATGTGCTCACTATCCTGTGATCCCGTTGATCAGGGTGTCTGGCTAGTACGCGTAAGGGGAAGGTGAAGCTTTCAATTACCCATAACTTTGACCACTCGGCCTGATTTGCTGATCGGCGAAATCTTGAGTCGAAAGAATCACTTGTGATTCCTTGCTGAGCACCTGATTCGCGAGGGGGGTGCTCTATGGGGCTGACATTAAGGGATCGATCGGCAAGAGGCCGGTTGCGATCCTTGGAGGGTGAATGTTGGATTGATCGAGAGACTAGTGGATGCGAGTTTAGGGACGCGCGGCTGGGCGACAGATTCCGCAAGCTGCTCACGCAGATTGGAAGCGCCATGGGACAAAGCATTCCGCTCGTCTGCCAGGATTGGGCGAATACCAAGGCAGCCTACCGCTTCTTCTCTAATGACCGGGTCAGCGAAGCGGACATTCTGGCCGGCCATTTCCAATCGACAAGTGATCGCGCCGCAGCCACAAAAGGTCTCGTTCTTGTGCTGCATGACACAACCGAATTTAGCTATCGGCGCGAAAATTCCGAAGCAATCGGCATCACCAAGAGCATAAACAGTGGATGGGATAAGGCGGGGCGCCTCAGATCTCACACGGTTTGCGGCATCCTCATGCATTCGAGCCTCGCAGTTACAATCGAGGGTGTGCCGCTGGGGTTGGCGGCCGTTAAGTTCTGGACCCGGAAGAAATTCAAGGGGACGGCAGCGCTTAAAAGGAAGATCAATCCGACCCGGGTTCCCATCGAGAAAAAGGAAAGCGTCCGGTGGTTGGAAAATCTCAAGCAGTCTACGCAACTCTTGGATCATCCGGGACGATGCATCCATATTGGTGATCGCGAGAGTGACATCTACGAGCTCTTCTGCGCAGCGCAGGAGATCGGAACCCATTTCCTGATCAGGACCTGCGTCGACCGCTTGGCTGGAGACGGGGATCACACGATCGCTGACGAAATGGACGAGGTCGCCGTCAAAGGGCTCCATCGCATCGAAGTCAGAGACAGCAACGGCGATCCCGACCAGGCCATTCTTGAGATCAGGTATCGCAAGATTCGCGTCCTGCCGCCGATTGGAAAGCAGAAGCGCTATCCCGCTCTGACCCTGACGGTGATCCATGCCGAAGAGCGCGGAACGCCGAAAAACAGGAAGAAGATCGATTGGAAGCTGATCACCGACCTGCCTGTTGGTTCCCGCACCGACGCCATTGAGAAGCTGGAATGGTATGGTTTGAGATGGAAGATCGAGGTGTTCCACAAGATCCTCAAATCGGGCTGCAAAGCTGAGGAGTCGAAGCTCAGGACCGCCCAGCGTCTGACCAATCTGATCTCGCTCTTTTGCATCCTGAGTTGGCGGGTCTTCTGGATGACGATGCTCAACCGTTCCGCCCCAGACGCGCCGCCAACCCTCGCGTTGACTGCGACTGAAATCGGCGTGCTCGATCGCCTCGTCAACGATAAACCAAAAGCAAGACGCAAAACGCTCTCGCACTATCTGATCAAGATTGCCCGACTCGGCGGTTACCTCGCCCGTGCCAGCGATCCGCCGCCCGGCAATACGGTCATGTGGCGCGGGCTGTCACGCCTCACTGACATCGCACTGGGCGCCATGGTCGGAGGAGAATTTGTGGGTAATTGAAAGAAGGTGAAGTCGCTTACCATTCTTGTGCTAATGGCAATCGACCTCGAACCAGAGAACAGCACGTTGCTCGAAGTAGGTGAGCGGTTGGGCAAGGCCGATCAGCGCGGTCACGCAGAAGATTTGTCCCAATTCGAGCATGTACGTCGCAAGCATATTGGCCGCTATTTCAGCGCTGCCGTGGTTCTCGCGATAGTATTCTGGATCGTCCGGGCATTCGCTCATGGGCAGATCGAATGGTCTGTCAGCTGGCAATGCCTCACGGCGCGGACGGCGAGGTTCTGTGTCTGATCGGCCCATCGGGATCGGGGAAGAGCACGTTCCTGCGCTGCCTCAATCAGCTGGAGATCATCAATGGCGGAGCCTTGTGGATCAATGGGGAGTTGGTCGGTTATCGTCGTGTAGGCCAAAAGCTATACGAACTCTCGGAACGCGAGATCGCAAGGCAGCGACTTGCGACGGGCATGGTCTTTCAACGGTTCAACCTGTTTCCGCACAAGACGGCCCTGCAGAACGTTGTCGAAGGGCCAACTCAAGTGCTCAAGGTAGAACCCAGGCAAGCCGAAGCGGCGGGTCGTGAATTGCTCGATCGTGTCGGCCTCGCGGACAAACATGACGCATACCCGATCGAGCTCTCTAGCGGGCAACAGGAGCGTGTGGCAATCGCCCGCGCGCTCGCGATGAAGCCGGCGCTCATGCTGTTTGATGAACCCACTTCTGCACTGGATCCCGAACTGGTCGGCGAGGTGCTCGCCGTGATGCGCGATCTCGCCCGCTCGGGCATGACCATGGTCGTCGTTACGCACGAACTCGGCTTCGCGCGCGAAGTCGCAAACCGCGTCCTGTTCATGGATCATGGGCTGGTGGTCGAAAGTGGACCTCCCGAGCAGATCCTGGGAAGCCCGACGCACGCCCGCACTCAAGAGTTCATCTCAGCAATGGTGAAATGACAGCGTCTCGGAAAAACCCCGAATGCATGCTGTTCAAACCTCAAGTTCGCCTGAGCGCTCTCGCGCTGATTGCGAGGCGTCACCACAGGTTCAGAATGCACGCGGCATCCAGGCAGAGGTCCTCAGAGCGGTCAAGCTTGACGAAAGCGAATCCTGCAGGACCTTCGAAATGAGCTTTGCGTCTGCGCGGACGAGCAGGGTACTCTCGCCATTGTCAAAAGCCTGACGCCGCAGTATTCGATCGCAACATGGCGCCTATGCTCATTTCAGAGCACTTTACCTGGATTCATGATGGCGTGAGGGTCGAGCATGGTCTTGATCGAGCGCATCAGCTCGATCGCGACCTTGTCCTTGACGTCAGGCAATTCGTCTCGCTTGAGCACGCCGATGCCGTGCTCGGCCGAGATCGAGCCGCCCATTCGCCGCACGATCGCGTACACGGCGGCGTTGACCTCATGCCAGCGGGCGAGGAAATCAGCGGTGTTGGCGCCGATCGGCTGACTGACATTGTAGTGGATGTTGCCATCGCCGAGATGGCCGAACGGCACAGGGCGCGATCCCGGGATTAGCTTCACCACAGCCGCGTCGGCTTCCGCAATGAAGGCGGGCACGGCGGCGACCGGAACTGAGATGTCGTGCTTGATCGAGCCGCCTTCCGGCTTCTGCGCCGCCGACATCTCGTCCCGCAGTTTCCAGAAACCCGCGCGCTGGGTGAGGTTCGCCGCGATCACGGCGTCGTCGACGATCTCGTCCTCCAGCGCACGCGTCAGGATCGCCTCCAGCGTTGCCCGTCCGTCGTCGCGCGACGAGGACAATTCCATCAGCACGTACCAGGGATGCCTTTCGTGAAGCGGATCGCGCACGTCGATGCCGTGACGGACTGAGAAATCGACCGCCATCTCCGCAAGGAGCTCGAAACTCGTCAGCGCGTTCGATGCCGCTCGCTGCGCGATCGTCAGCAGCTTCAGCGCTTGCGCGGGAGACTTCAGCCCGACGAACGCCGTCTCGACTGCGTGCGGCTTCGGAAACAATTTGAGCGTCGCCGCGGTGATGATCCCGAGCGTACCTTCGGAGCCGATGAAGAGGTTGCGCAAATCGTAGCCGGTGTTGTCCTTCTTCAGCTTCGACAGCACGTTGAGCACGCGGCCGTCGGCCAGCACGACCTCGAGGCCCAGCGCCATCTCGCGCGCCACACCATAGGCGAGCGCCGCTGTGCCGCCGGCATTGGTCGAAAGATTGCCGCCGATAGTGCAGCTCCCTTCCGCGCCTAGCGAGAGCGGAAACAGCCTGTCGACCTCGGCGGCCTTCTGCTGCGCGATCTGCAGCACCACGCCGGCCTCGCAGGTGATGGTATTCGAGGCGGTGTCGACCTCCCGGATCCTATCCATGCGCTTGAGCGACACCACGACCTCGCCATTGCGTGGGGTCTGGCCGCCGACGAGGCCGGTATTGCCGCCCTGAGGCACCAGCGCGATGTTGTGCGCGGTGGCGAGCTTGCAGATCGCCGACACCTCCGCCGTCGAGCCCGGGCGCAGCACCAAAGGCGAGTGGCCGTGGAAGAGGTTGCGCTCCTCGGTGACGTAAGGCTCGATATCGGCTGTATCAGTTACCGCGTACTTCTCGTCGACGATCCTCTTGAACTTTGCGATCAACTCGGGCGAGAGTGGAAGTAAGGACGGTTGGGCGATATTCACCGTTATTCTTTTAGCTCCCTAGCAGCGCGCTGTCGGTCGTCGTGGATGATGCCTCACTAGCACGCTGACGGCGATGATTTCCGGCAAACTCCTTGCGCTTCCCGCCGCGAAAAGTCTCAATTACGGCCCGACTGACTCGATATCAATGCTGCACCGGGTAAACTACTGCCAGCAGGTGCGGCTGGCGATTGGCGCGGCAGACGACAACTGCGACGTGGTTCCCCATCCCGTTGGATACCCTTTTCTTCCCGTTGCTCCTAGAATATGTCGGCGATCTGCGAGGGTTTCGGCGATCAACCAATCGCGGAATACGATGAGAGGAGGGTAGGTCGATCGCTCGGGCGGCCATACCAAATAATATCGTTCGGCGCTTTCCAGCGGCAAATCGAGGGCACGAACGAGTTTGCCGCTCGTTAACTCGTCCTGGATCAGAAAGGTAGGCAGCAGCGCCACGCCGACACCCACCATCGCAGCCTCGGCGACCGTCGCAAATTGATCGAAATACATCGTCTGTCCAGAGGAAAACCACTGGTGCCATGCGTTGGGCCGCGTTGAGATGCTGAGCAGAGGTGCCATCTTGAGATCACCCGGCGCGCGAAAACCGTACTGGTTTTTCAGCTCGGGACTGCAGGCGGGTACAACCTCCTCGGATCGCAACAAAACCATCTCAACCCCTACCCAGTTGCTCGGTCCGAAATGAATAGCCGCGTCCAGCCCTTCGGTCCCGAAATCGACAGCCGTAAAGCGCGTTGCAAGATTGATCGTGACGCCCAGATTTTGTGCCAAAAACTTGGGAAGTCGTGGTGCTAGCCAGCGCGTGCCGAACGTCGGCAATATCGCGAGGTTGAGCGTGCCTCCCTTTGGATTGGCGCGAAGATTGAAGAGGCGGTGCTGATCTTGCGCAGTGCCTCGCGAATCTCTCGGGCATAGGATTCGCCGGCAATAGTGAGTCGGAGCGACTGACGTTCGCGCAGAAATAGCTCGACCTCCAGCTCCTCTTCAAGGAGCTTGATTTGCCGGCTGACTGCGCTCTGGGTGAGGCTGAGCTCCCCCGCTGCCACGGTGACGCTGCCCGTTCTCGCGGTAGCCTCAAACGCAGCCAACAGCGCGGTCGACGGCAAGAATCGACGAGACGTCTGCATATTCCAAGCCCGAATGATCTATTGAGAAAAAATCGTTTGATCGCATAGAGACCACTAGAATAACTCCAATGCAATATAACATATCGGTATGGTCCTGTGAGCTTCGCCTGGACGCAGCAGTCAGCAAGGAGCTATCTGATGGCCGGGCGCCACGCAAATCCCGACGACATTCGTGACCTGTTCTCGCAGGCGATGTATGTATCGCACGGAGGTTCCGCAATACGGGACACTTCTGAGGCTTGTCGCCGAAGTCAACACCGAAGAGCTTCGGCGCGATCCTCAGTTGCGTGCAAGACTTGAGCAGAGCGGTGAACTCGAGAGATTGGGTGTCGAACGACATGGCGCCATTCGACTCGGCACGGCGCAGGAGCTATTCGACATTCGTCGCCTCTTCGCAGTCATGGGCATGCGTCCTGTCGGCTACTATGACCTTTCAATGGCCGGAGTTCCGGTTCATTCAACTGCCTTTCGGCCGATCGCTGAGGAAGCTTTGCGTCGCAATCCTTTCCGCGTCTTCACGTCCCTGCTTCGGCTTGAATTGATCGAAGATCCCGCAGTGCGCGCCGAGGCCGCAAGTATCCTGCGCGCTCGGCAGATCTTTTACGCCGCGAGTTCTCGAGCTCGTTGGTGTATTCGAAACCGAAGGTGCGCTGACGCATTCCGAGGCAGACGTATTCGTGCGCGAGGCCCTGGAAACGTTCCGCTGCACAGTGAGGCTACCGTTGGTCTGAGGACGCAAGTTGCATCGCGCCCATCGCTTGGCATTTTGCCAAAGTCTGTCATAGAGGGCCGCCGCGTCGAAATTGTCCAATCCTCCTGAGGCAGACCAGCAGCTTCAAGGCACTGGAAGAGCCGATCGTCTTCAGGCGTTGCGCGGGTGAGATTACGGCAGGTACGCACACCGCGCGCTTCGGCGAAATCGAGCAGCGCGGCGTCGCGCTGACGGCAAAGGGGCGCAGCCTCTACGATGAGCTACTTGCCTCCGTTCGTCGAGACGTTCAAGTCGGCGCGGCCGGATCGAATGCCTCAAGTTATCAAACCGAGCTTTCGGAACGCTTTAGCTCATTTCCCGACGATCGGGCACAACTGCGGTCGCGAGGACTCGCGTTCTTCCGTTACTCTGCAACTACGGCCGGCCTGGCGTCAGGCCGCCACGAAGCGTTGCCCTCAACCATGGACGAGCTGATCGCGAGGGGCTTTCTGCAATTTGAACCGATCGTGTACGAGGATTTCCTTCCCGTAAGTGCAGCCGGTATCTTCCAGTCAAATCTCGGCACCGAGGAGCAAAAGAACTACGCGGCCCAATCAAACCGCGCTCAGCTCGAGTCAGCTCTTGGTGTCGCGGTCCGCGATGAATTGGAGCTCTATGCGCAAGCGGAGAGAACTTCGTTAGATAGAGCTCTGAAGGAGCTTGAGTCTGCCAAAATCGCGTTTGCTTGAACACAGATTGCGGTGCCGCGCTTCGGTGCCGTGAATGTGTCAACGCACTAACAAGTGCGATTACAGGCTCACAAATCGATCTTTCATTGTAGCGCTGTGAGCGCAACCCCTGCAGCACGGTAGCGAGGCGGTTGTCGCGCTTCTGTCCGAACTCGGAGGCAGTCAGGTTCTCACCCCGCTCGTCTGACTGCCAGGCGAGTTTGTTCAGGAAGCTGTTCGTGAGCTCGGGTGCGGCCGGTGAGCTTGGACCGCGGTCCCTTTAGGTGGGGTTCCAATCCCTAAAGATCAGACGATGTATGGTGGCTTGCTCGACTCAGGCGACCAAGCTGAAATAAAAGCTGCGCGTTGTGGTGGTTATGCGCCGAATTTCTGCTTCACAACGGCCCACATTAATCAGATTCAGACCACGGGCGTAGTACTATTTCTCAGGACTAAAATGCGTCGCCAGCTTGGGGAGAAGGTCAGATTGACTTCCAAGGTGTTCATCACCTGTGCAGTCGTAGGGAGGGCGGCGTCAAATAGATGGGCGTAACGGGCCAGCCGTCCGCCGCAATGTGCAAGCGCGCTCGCGAGCCTGTTTACCGAGACACGGTCGCCCCTCGAACTGAGTCGGGCAAACCCGCTCCAAGCATCTCGAGGGACGACCGTGTACTACTATGCAGGAATTGACCTGTCTTTGGAATGCTCGAGCGTAACGATGGAGTGCTGTGGTACGGTCCTGCGACCTTGTTCCTTTTTTGGTGCTGTTCGTTCCACTCGCATTTGTCGTGGTGACGACCTTCTGGACATTGGCGAGCCCGCCGCTTTCGGCGAGAGCGCGTTGTTCCTCAAGACTTTCTGGAACAACTGCCAACTTGCCTTTCTGATGTCGTTCGACGAAGTTGTGATTGCGTTGTTCATCACCGGCCCAGAAACTACGACGCTGCCGGTCAAGATGTACAGCAGCGTGCAGTGGGAAATCTCGCCGGTCATTGCCGCGGTCTCGGCGCTGCTGACGATGTTGTCGATCGTATTTTGCGGAGTTTCGATTTTTCTCCTGCCGGGGGCGGCGGAGCCCTCGCGTTGATTGATGCAGGAGGACGTGTGTCGTACGTTACCCTGAACAAGGGTTCGGACCAACTGTTAGCTCTCGAATCCAAAAAAGCGCCTGGGGCGAACGCAGGGCCCGCGACGAAGATGAAAAGCAGCATGATTGTGCTCGAACAGGGCGGGAAGCGATATGGAAACGTGGAGGCGCTGCACCCGATCGATTTGGCCGTGCGCGAAGGAGAATTTGTCAGCCTGCTCGGGCCGAGCGGGGCTGGAAAGACCACTGTTCTCAACGTCATTGCGGGCGCCATACCGCCATCAGAGGGACGCATCGTATCGGACGGCAGGGACGTTTCAGCCGTGCCGCCCCGCGAATGGGGTCTAGGCATGGTCTTCCAAATCCTGCCGCACCTAAGCGTCTTCGGCAACGTTGCGTTTCCTTTGCAGGTTCGCGGTGTTGCCAAGGACGAGATCGCGAGTCGCGTGACCCGCGCGCTGCAAGGTGTGGGACTCGTCGGTTACAAGCGGCGAAAGCCACGTGAGCTGTCGGGCGGCCAGCAGCAGCGCGTTAGCATCGCAGGCTGCATCGTCTATTCGCCCTCCGTGATCCTGATGGATGAACCGCTGGGAGCGCTGGACAAGAAGTTGGGAGAACAGCTGCAGGCGGAAATCGAACGCCTGCACGGGGACCTCGGGACGACGATCGTCTATGTGACGCACCACCAAGAAGAAGCCCTGGATCTGTCGCACCGTGTGTGCCTGATGAAAGGCGGCCAGATCATGCAAGTCGGTACACCGAACGAGCTTTACTTCGAACCAGCGAACGAATTCGTCGCGGACTTCCTGGGCGAGTCCAATCATCTGGAGGGAACGGTCACGGCAGCCAACGCCGTGACCACACGGGGCGGAGTGATCCTAGGTGTGTTCAGCACCGAAGGTTGTTCAATCGGCTCCGTCGTCAAGGTGCTGATCCAGCCGGAGAAGATCAGCATTATCGACGCTGGCGTGCCTTCCATCGTACCCCGCGCCAAAATGTTACTTCGGGAACGATCGCGCAGACATCATTCGCGGGCGGCACGATGCGCGTCGACGTCCTCTGCGAAAAGGGGACGCGCTTTCGGCTTAAGACGGTTTCGTCCAGGACCGATTGCCTACTCGTCGGGCACCGGTCGTGGTGAGCTGGGTTACGAGCGATACAATGGTGCTCAAGAATTAGCGGCGCTTGAGGGCGCACTGAGGATCCAAGTCCCTGAGGGAATTACGCGAGCGACATTTGTATGGCGCGTGACAAAAAACGATTAGGCGTCGCACGCCAAAACATGTTGGTGCCGCCAAGTGCGGACACGCATCCCTTCGTGCGTGAGCACGAAGAGCAGGTGAACACGCTCGTGTTCGACGAGGTGCGGCGATTGGGCGGCTCCATGGCTCGGCATCTGGAGGCTGAAGGCGGAGAAACTTCCAAAGTACAAGGCGCCAGTCGCGCTCTAAATCATGCGAGCATCAAAAGCGTGCTGGCAGCGGGCATACTGAACCCTGCAAGATGCTGATCCTGTGAGCCTCGCCTTTCGACACCAACACCTTTCAAACCGCTCGAAAATGGATCAGGATCTGATCGTGCCCAAACTCGCTCTCACCGCCGCATTCGAAATCAATGCTGCCCAGGCAGACCCGCTCTCGAGGACACGTGAAGCGCCACGACGCAGTTTTCTATTATGGTTTTCGAGTCCCCGGTCGTCTGGCAAGCGCACCATCCCCGGCCGTCGTGTCCAGCGACTCCGAAAATGAGGCAGCGGCGATCGGCATCGATATACAAACTTCCGGGGCTTTGCATCGGTGCGCAATGCATTCCTCTGGAGTAGGTAACTACCAGACAGTCACAAATTGCCAGATCTACGAGGAGCAAGACAATGGTATTCCCTCCCGACGAATATCGCAGACGGTTGGTCAACACCCAGCGAGAGATGGAGAAGGCGGATATTCCTGTCCTTCTTCTGCATCAGCCCGAAAGCATCATCTACCTGACGGGGTTCAACATCGGGACGGGCTTTTACGCCTACCACGCGCTGGTTGTGCCGCAAAAGGGAGCCCCGGTTCTGGTGGTTCGTGATGTCGAAGTTCCGGCGATTAAGGGTGACTCAATCATCGAAGAGCGGGTCGTCTATGAAGATAAGTCCAACGCGCTCGAAGTAGCGGCACCTGCGGTGGGGAAAGCGCTCGACCAGCTGGGCCTGGCAGGGGGCAAGGTGGGCGTCGATGAGAACTCGTGGTTCTTAACGCTGGAGCGATATCGCTATCTTCGGGCCGAGCTGCCTCACGCGACCTTCACCGCGGAACCAAATATCGTGGATCAGTTGCGCCTCATCAAGTCAACGCTGGAAGTGGAATGCATTCGCGAGGCGGCTGCGATCGTCGAAGCGGGCGTGCGCAAAGCCATTGAACAAGTTGCTGAGGGACGGACAGAGCGTGAGCTTGCCGCGGTCCTGTTCCACGAAATCGTGAGGATGGGAGGCGACCTGCCTCTTTCCGCGGTGATCCTTTCAGGCGAACGCGGAAACGAGGTCCACGGCAATCTTACTGACCGCAAGCTCGTGAAAGGCGACCACATCTATTTCGAGCCAAGTGCGATTCGAAATCAATACACCGCCCGTTTTATGCGGACCGCTATTGTCGGGTCCCCAAATGCAGACCAGATGAGGACTGCTGAAACGCTCATCGGGATCCAGGACGATGGAATCGCCAAGATGAAACCGGGGACGATCGCGGCGGAGGTCGATGCCGCATTCCGCAAGCCCGCCCTCCAATCGGGCTTGAGGAAGAGCTACACGAACAAAAGCGGCTACTCCCTTGGTCTGATCGTGCGTCCGAACATCACCGAGCAGGGAAGGGATTTCCTGCCGGACGCCAACTGGACTCTGGAGCCGGGGATGGTCTTCCACATGCTCATGATGGCGAATGGCATCGGCTTGAGCGAGACGGTGCTCGTCACGGACAAAGGACCTGAGCGACTTACCAAGATGGAACGCAAGCTGTTCTGGAACGAATAGATCTCGTCCATCACATCTCGCGATTCCGTTTCGTTCTATTCTTTGGTGAAATCTGGCGCCACTGCGAGGGGTGGCGCGCCGATCCGGCGTCTGAATCTTAATGAGAGAGCATTTTTGCCCGCTCGCGAGGTTGTCGCGGCTAGGGCGGAAGCAGCCGCCCACGCCAACCGCTCTCGCGATGGCGAGGCCGCCAAATTGATCGGCGCATTCGCGAAAATCGCCCGATCGATCCGAAATGTGCGTCCCAATTCACTTTGAACGGTGCGGGCGCCTGCGCCACACTATCCAATTAAAAGCTACTCTCATCATCTCGTGCAGCCACCCTTGCCTTGCGTCGGCGCTCAAGCCATTGAGCTTCGTGTGTTTCCCGGGCGCTTCGAGCTTTCTGGTACTCCTCCCACGTTATCCCGCGGCGACATCGACAAGTGATGCGCGACCCCAGAGCATTCTCATCAATCTGTTCGATTTTGGTGGGGCGATAACGAACAAGGAACAAGGCGCTTCGAGAAAACTCAACCGGAAGATTGGCTCCCACCGAGAAACACCTGTTGCTGTCGTGCGTTCGTATTCCGGCACAGCGATTTTTGCCCCGGTCTCTGAACAATGGATGCTCCCCAGTAGGTACAGTCACCCCACATCAGGGTCGATTCGCCGGATGCAGTCCTTGAGATCAGGGCTTATCGGCGATCGTGCCCCGTGGCGTGGTGTAACTGACAGCAGGCCACCGCCAATTTTCCGGCGGGTCGGAAGGCATCAGCCTGCCACGGCGGGCAAGCCGACGATGGGATCATCGCTCAAGGGAGCGATGGTTTCCAGCGTCATGTAGCGGGCGCGCTGGACGGCCCATTCGTCGTTCTGTTCGAGCAGGATCGCACCGACGAGGCGGACAATGGCGTTCTCGTTTGGGAAGATGCCGACCACCTCGGTCCGCCGCTTGATCTCACCGTTGAGGCGCTCGATCGGATTGGTAACCGGTATGAGATGTCTCGGTGTCAACGTTCCCGCTGCGGTGTTCTAGATCGTGGCGTATGGTGCGACCATCGGGACAGAGGCACCGGGAGCACGAAGTGCGGGCAGGCCGATGTTATTCGATGAGCCGAGAGCTCGAGTTAGTAGCTGGCCGCCTCTGCGACTCGCCCGGTTGCGCTGGGAGCGCGAATCCGTAGTTGTCGTGTCGCCGGCAGCTCCCGTCATATGTGTGGCAGGAGGTGCGAATGCGACGGGTGATTGGCATCGACGTCCACCGAACTTTCGGCGAGGTGGTGTTTTGGGAGGACGGCAGGCTCCGACATGCGGGCCGCATCGATATGACGCGGACTGCGCTGGAGGGATTTGGCAAGACCCTGCTGGCCAGTGATGAGGTGGTGGTCGAAGCGACTGCCAACAGCATGGCGGTGTCGCGGGTTCTGGCGCCGTTCGTGGCACGGGTGATTATCGCCAATCCGCTGCAGGTGAAGGCGATCGCCCAGGCTCACGTTAAGACCGACAAGATCGATGCCGGCACGATCGCCAGTCTGCAGGCGGCCGGGTACCTGCCGCAGATCTGGACGCCTGACGCGGAGACCGAACGCAAGCGTCGGCTGGTGGCGCGGCGCTACCAGATCGTGCGGCATCGCACGCGGCTCAAGAACGAGGTGCATTCGATCCTGCACGCGCACCTAATCCCGAAGTGCCCGCATGCCGATCTTTTCAACGCCCGCGGCCGGGCGTGGTTGGCCGGCCAACAGCTGCCGGACGATGAGCGCGCGGCCATCGATCGGCACGTCCGTGAGCTTGACCGGCTGGCGGAAGACCTGGCTCTGCTCGACCGCTCGATCGCGCAGGTCGCAATCGATGATCCCGCGGCCAACAGATTGATGACCATCACCGGCGTGAACCTGGCGGTTGCCGCCGGCATCGTGGCGGCGATCGGCGACATCAGCCGGTTCAACAGCCCGCAAAAGCTGGTGAGCTATTTCGGGCTCAACCCGCGGGTGCGGCAGTCGGGACTGGGAGCCGCCCATCACGGTCGCATCAGCAAGATCGGCCGCAGTCACGCGCGCGCCATGCTGGTCGAGGCGGCCTGGGCCGCGGCCAAGGCGCCCGGTCCACTGCATGCTTTTTTTGTGCGGATCCGCGCCCGGCGTGGCCATCAAGTCGCCGCGGTGGCCGTGGCTCGCAAGCTCACGGTGCTCTGCTGGCATTTGCTGACGAAGGGCGAGGATTACCTGTGGGCGCGCCCGGCGCTGGTCGCCAACAAGACCCGCGCGATGCAACTTCAAGCTGGACATCCGCAACAGAAGGGCAGCCGGCGCGGACCAGCCCATGCCTACAACATCAAGGCGCTGCGCGACCGTGAGATGTTGATTGCCGCCCAGGCGGAGCGAAGCTACGAACGATTGGTGTCGCAATGGAAACCGCGGCGGCCAAAACCGGCGCGCGGGCGCCTCAGTTCGGCAGGACAAAATAGGCAGTCCGGTAACGCTTGCAGCCGCCGCGTCACGCTTCGCCACGAGGTCGCCCGCGCCCGACAACCATAACCGCCGGTGACGGCAAGTGCCAGCCAGGAATGCTGTCCCGTTCCACGCCAGCATGCCGCCGTGCTCGGGCCGGTCAAGGCCAAGCCATGCGGTGGCCGCAAATGCGCCAGCCTTGACCGACCCTGCGCGCGGCGGCTGCGAGATCGGTGGCCGGGACGGAAGAATGGCCCGCGGCGGCCAAACGAAAGAATGGACGCGATGCCCGCAATCGTCATCGGGGCGCGGTCATAAAAAATCGCTTGTCCATCTCATCCGTCGAATGCAGTTTGGCACGGTGCGGAGCCGGGAAGCTCATATAGGCCAGCACGTCGGGCTCGGCGTCATCCATGAAGGCGGCGAGCTTTGGCAGTTTGGGACGGAGCTGATCTGCGACCTTGCGCCATTGCGTCCTGGCCGCTTCGGCATCGTCCTGGGCGAAGGCGGTGGCGATGAATGCGGAGACGACGCGCCGGCCGCTCTTGCCAGCATGTGCCAGGACGTTGCGCATGAAGTGGACGCGGGGGTCGTTGAACAAGTGGTTCACCGAATCCGCTCGATGCAGCGACCGGCCCATTCATGCCTTCACATCAACCCGGCACTCCGCGCGATGCCGACGGCGACGCGTCGAGGGAGGCGATCAAGCACAAAAGAAGCGCAACAAGAGCGGCTGCCAGCCGCTTGAGGTTGATGGCGGCGGCCGTCAGATAGGCCTGGATCTTCATGTTCGGTAGACCACGCCGTATGGCGCGCGCCAGCCCATGCCAGGTCTTGGCTTCGCCATGGAAGCCCTCTGAACGCCAGCGATGGCGTTGATAGAGCCGTCGATCCTGCCAGCTCCATCGTTCGCGACGGCGCCGGGCGCGGAGCAGTGCCGGATAATCGTTCCCTACAACAACTGCCTTATTAACTCGCCCCTTCGATAGGCAATCACCCTTGAGCGGACACCGGGCACAATCCTTTGCCTTCGAGCAAAAGAAACGGCCGTGCTTGATGGGTCGCGCGGGCCGCAAGACACGTCCTCGCGGGCACTTCAGGATGTCGTGCTTGGCGTCGTACCGGAAGCGCCTGAGCGGTACGCGACTCTTGATCGGTTCAGCTTTAGCTGGGATCAGGGCATCGATGCCGCGCCGTTCGAGAGCACCGTATACTTTAGCGTAGGCATAGCCGGCATCGGCGGTGACCGTTTTGATGTCAATGCCTGTAATCGCTTCAACCTCGTCGACTTGCGGCTCGATCATCTCGCCTTCGTTCGTTTGTCCAGTTGGGACCGCGACGTCCAAAATGACTCCGACCTTGTCATCGACGGCCGTGTGCTGCTTGTAAGAGGGCTCCAGCCGCCGGTTGCGGGCATTCGTGGCCATCGTCGCATCGGGGTCGGTCGTGCAGACCTTCTTGTACTTGCCACTCTGTCGGCCCGTTTTCTCAGCCTCGCTTTCATCCTCGTTTTGATTTTCGCTCAGGACATCCACCACATGCTGCTCGGTGAGGCTGTCCCAACTCACATTGGCGCGGATCAGCGACGCATCGATGTGGACCACCTCCGCAGTGGCGATCTTGGCCTTCAGGCAGGCCTCGACCGTGCGCTTGAAGATCCTACGGAACCGCGCTTCGCCCCAGCGCTGGCGAATGCGCGTCAGGCTTGAATGGTGCGGTAGTTGCTCATGCAGGCCATAACCGACAAACCAGCGGATCGCGATGTTGACCTGAGCTTCACGCATCAGCTTGCGATCGTGCACGATGCCGCTGAGCAGACCGGCGAGCATCAGCCGTACCGCCGCTTCGGGATCGATGCCGGGCCGGCCGTCATTCGCGCAGTAACAGTCGGTGACCTCTTCCCTTAGCCAAGACAGGTCGAGCACACGATCGACCCGCGCCAGCACGTGCTCGTCTGGGACGAGTTGTTTGAGCGAGCCGGTGATGAAGAGCTCAAGCTGATCCCGCTCCTTGCGCCCCAGCATCTCGTTTGCTCCGCCGATCGCGAATCGCCGACAAGAATGGAATCAGTCAATTCGGACTTTTTCAACGATCCCACGCGGCAGCGCTGCCAAGCGGTATTGAGCACCTTACTGACGGCGGCCTTGATGCCCTCATGCGCATCGGAGATCACGAGCTTGACGCCGCGCAGCCCGCGGCGGGCGAGCTTGCGCAAGAACGCGGTCCAGAACGTCTCGGCCTCGGAGGGGCCGATATCCATGCCCAGGATCTCGCGCCGGCCATCGCTGTTGACACCCACTGCGACGATCACCGCGACCGAGACGATGCGCCCCTGCTGGCGCACCTTCACGTAGGTGGCGTCGATCCACAGATACAGCCAGTCGCCCTCGATCGGGCGGGCGAGGAAGGCCTTCACTTTGTCGTCGATCTCACCGCACAGCCGGCTCACCTGGCTCTTGGAGATCCCGCTCATGCCCATCGCCTGCACGAGGTCGTCGACCGAGCGGGTCGAGACGCCCTGCACATAAGCTTCCTGGATCACGGCGGTCAGCGCCTTCTCGGCCATCCGGCGCGGCTCCAGGAAACCCGGGAAGTAGCTTCCCTTGCGCAGCTTGGGAATGCGCAGCTCGACGGCCCCGGCGCGCGTCTCCCAGCTCCGATCGCGGTAGCCGTTGCGCTGGGCCAGGCGCTCGGCGTTCTTCTCGCCGTAGGCCGCGCCGGTCAGCCCGGCGACCTCCAACTCCATCAGCCGCTGGGCGGCAAAGCCAATCATCTCGCGCAGCAGGTCGGCGTCGGGGGCCTTCTCCACAAGCGCGCGAAGGTTCATCATCTCGTCGGTCATCGGTGGTTCCTCGAATCAGGTTGGTGTCAGCAACCCGACCCTACCGGCGAATTGCCGGTGACCACCGCAAAGCCGTCCACCCGCTACGGCGCTATTTGAGGGCGCGCGGGCGGACGGCTTTGCTCTACCGAGCTACACCATCACTGGCGACACGACCTTATCGGCGACTTGGACCCTGTGGCGTCTATGAAGACACAGACTGCGTCCCCTTTCCCGATAAGATTGCCATGCCACCGAAATGACTCGTGACGAGCGCGTCATACTGATGGGGCAGGACGTCGCGGTTTACGGCGCAAGTAAAATCGCTGCGCAATTCGGCCGAAGCCGGGTCTGGAACGTGCCCATTTCAGAAGGCAGCTTTACCGGAATGGGAATCGGGGCTGCGATCAACGGATTGCGACCGTCGTAGACCTGACAATCTCCAGTTTCATTTATCTGGCTTCGGATCAGATTATTAACCAAGCTTCGAAGTTGCGATATATGACAGGAGGCCAGGGTCCACATCTCGATCGTATTTCGTTGCCAGATGTACCCGCGGGCGAGTATGGCGGCGCAGCATGCCGACCGACCGTGTCCCTTTTTCATGAATGTGCCGGGTCTCAAGATCGTATGCCCGACCAGCCCAGCCGATATCAAAGGCCTCATTAAATCTGCCATTCGCGATGACGATCCTGTACTCATATTCGAAGACACTCGGTTGTGGCGCGTCAAGGGCGATGTTCCAACAAGTCCGGATCATTTGGTCCCGATCGGCAGAGCGGACGTGAAGCGCGAGGGGCAAGACGTAACCCTGATCGCTATCGCCAGCGCCATTCGGCCGACGATGGAGGCTGTCGACTCGCTCGCGGAGGAAGGCATTTCCGTCGAAGTGATCGACCCGCGTACGTTGAAGCCGCTCGACCATGAGGCTTTTCAAACATCGGTCGCCAAGACCGGAAGACTTGTGATCGTCGACAATGCTCATGGCGTCTGCAGCGTTGGGAGTGAAATCGCGGCGGTGTTCGCAGAAGAGGCCTTCGATTTGTTGCGGCGATCGATCGTGCGCCTGAGTGCTCCCAATATTCACGTCCCATTCAGTCCAGCTCTCGAAAAAGATTTCTACCCGACGAAGGAGCGTATCATCGACGCCGTTCGGCGGCTGCTCTGACATCCTCAAAGACACAGATATAGAGTGGAAGCAAATGCGCATCGACATCGTCCTATCCTCAAGTGGCGCGGGTATTGAGGAAGGTACAATAGTCCGTTGGTTGAAAAATATTCGACGAACAGGTCAGCGAAGACGAAGTAATCATGGAAGTTGAAACGGTCAAGGCAACCGTGGAAATCGAAGCGCCATCGGATGGTGTGCTGGCGACAATCGCCGCTCCGGAGGGTGCGACCGTCAAGGTCAACGCGGTCATCGGAACGATTGAAGGCTGATGGTGCGCGCGTTCACCGAGATCCCGCTTACGCCGTTGCGGGAAGTCATTGCTGCCCGGATGACGCAGGCAAAGCAGACGATTCCGCACTTCCGCCTCGTCGCGAACCTGGAAATTGACGCTCTTTTGCGTTGGCGGGCAGCGATCAACGAAGGGAATCCGACGGGACACCGCGATCCACCGATTGAATCCGTATCCGCTGGCGTATTCAGAAGACAATAGCTGAATAGATTTCAACGGTAGCCGATGGGCCGTTTCGAAGGCAGGACCGTATTCATCACGGGCGCCGCGCGGGCATGGGCGCGGCCCACGTCCGCGGCTTCGCCGCCGAAGGGGCCAAGGTCGTCATCGCGGACCTGCTCGAGGCCGAGGGCGAGACGCTGGCGCGCGGGATCGGGAGTCAGGCCCTGTTCCAGCCCCTGGATGTCACCCGGGAGGAGCAGTGGGGCGAGGCGGCGGCGGCGGCCGACGCGGTGTTCGGGTCGATCTCGGTGCTCGTCAACAACGCTGGCGTACTGCGCAGGGGGCCGATCGACGAGATCAAGCCGGCCGACTGGCGACTGGTCCTGGAGGTCAACCTTACCGGCGTATTTTTAGGCATACAGGCGGTCGCGCCGTCCATGCGTCGCGCGGGCGGAGGCGCCATCGTCAACGTCTCGTCGGCAAGTGGCCTGTTCGCCACGTCCGCCGTGTCGGCCTATACGGCCAGCAAGTGGGCCGTGCGCGCCTTGACCAAGAGTGCCGCCCTGAAGCTCGGCCGGCACAAGATCCGGGTGAACTCGGTCCACCCCGGCTACGTCGACACGCCGATGTTGCCCGCCGGCGCGGAGGCGAACTCGCAGAACTTAGCCCTGCCCGGCGTCGTTGACCCGGACGTGATCACCAGCATGGTGCTGTTCGTTGCCTCCGATGAGGCCAGCTTCTCTACCGGCTCGGAGTTCGTCGCCGACGGAGGGATGAGCCTTGCGGGCGGCAAGGCCATGAAGGCATAGCCTTTACGTCCCCTTTACGAACCCGTAGACGCTTGCGTAGCCAGGAAGGCAATAGCCTTGCGCGGCCGGAGCGCCCCACGAGCGACGTAAAGCGACGCGCGGGAGGGGCCTTGTATGAGGGGTATTTGTCAAAAGGCTTGTACTTCCTAGGGCTCACTCTTTCTTGCGCAGCCGAGCGTCGGCGCTTTGCGCCTTTGCGCCGACGTCTTGCCGAACCATTCAGACCGGAAGCGTGGACGGGTCAAGGCCGACAGCCGCGAGCGGGCGCGCGTAAGCGCGAGCCTTGGCGCGGAGAACTTCCGGTCTGTCGAGACGCACAAAATCCGAGCGACCGCAGAGAGCCGTCCTCGTGAGAATACGCAATCTGCTGCTCGAGCCAGTTTCAACAAGGGCATGTTGACCGGTGATCACTGGGCGCAGCTCAACACCGTCCCGCCGCTGATCGGGCGCCGCCAAGATGATTGCCAAGGACCGCAAACAGAATTGGAGGGGCACCGTAAATTTAGGCAGGAAGCAGCGTTGGAATTGTAGCAGCTCATTTCAGTGAGCTTGAACGTGCCACAGGAGAGCAAATTGATCGATCCGCCACATTGTCGTTGCCGATGAAAAACTAAACGATCTGGATCGTCGCAATCCCGAGTATCGAATAGTGATCTTCAAAAAATGTCATATCCCTAGAATGGCAAAAATCATCCGTATGACTTGATCGATGATTTGGGCGGAAGCAAGTGGATCGAATGCTGATTCTTATTCTTCGCTGCAGCCGGAGCGCCTTCCTGGGACTGACCGCCGTCAACTTGCGCTGCTCTGAGGGAGCCGCGTCTTACACCTTCATATGAAAGCTAGCGCCGCAGTTTGGTTGTCGTGCCTTTTGAATAAGGCGTCATGCTTTGGCTTGATTTGAGTGGGCTCAGCTCGAGACAGCACCAAGCTCTCGTGTGCCGAAACTACTATGAAAGCGAACGGCATGCTGGTGGTCAGCGGCGGGCCCGTGGCACCTCGACTCCGATCAGGAGAGAAACCCAGGAGTACCCGCTCTTGCCCGCAGGGACTCGCCGTTGGATGCAGCCAAAACGCCGCCATTTGCGCGTCCGTGAAGGCGCGGCGAACTGTCGTCCCGACGTGGACATAACTGCACTAGTCTCCTCCTAGTAAAACCGCTGCGAGTATGGTGCAACTCGCCTTTATAATCAATAAGATCAAACAACCGAAAGGCGCTCTCGATCAGAGCCGATGGTAGGGAGCACATTGAGAAAGTCGCTACGGGACGAGTTGGGCTGTCAGTTTCTACGAAGAAGTCCGGCGCCAACTTAGTAGAACAAGCTGATTCTATGCGCGCAGGAGCTAGAACTCGGGTAATTCTCTCGTCTATGGCGAGATAGTTTCTAGTCGCATGGCGTTCGCTTAAACGGCGCCGATCGGGACTCATATCGAAATGACCACACGCACCAATAGTTTTCTGCCGAATGCCGAGCGCGAGGCGGTGATGGAGCTGCGCCATGCCATGCATCGCGAGCCAGAGCTCTCGAATGCGGAATGGAAGACCCAGGAGCGAATCCGCGAGATTTTGCAGCGCTTTGGCATCGATGGCGCCCAGGTATTCCACAACACCGGCCTGTATGTTGATATCGAAGGCGCTGCCTCTGGCCCAAAGCGATTGATCGCGGTTCGGGGCGACATCGATGCGCTGCCAATCCGGGAGATGCGCGACGATCTGCCATATCGCTCGCAGGTCGACGGTGTGATGCATGCGTGCGGCCACGACATGCACGGCTCGATTGCGCTTGGGACTGCGCTTGCCTTCAATCGGATTCGGGAAAACTTTGCAGGCAAGGTGCGCGTGTTCTTCCAGCCGGCGGAGGAGGCTGAGCCGCTCGGTGGGCGTACGGTAGCACAAGAGAAGCTGTTGGATGGCTTCGATCGGGCGGTTGGTTTTCACGTCGCTCCGGATCTTCCGGCCGGTACATTCGGCGCGCGCGAAGGCGCGGTGACCAAGTCCGCTGATTCTTTTAAACTCACGATTACGGGCAAGATGGCGCATGGCGCGGCGCCGTTTAAGGGCGTCGACGCGATCGCTATCGCAGCTACCTTCGTCAACGAGGTGCAGAAGGTGGTTTCGCGCGAAATGCCAGGCGACGACGGTGCAGTCATCACCGTTGGTGTTATCCGTGGGGGCGAGGCGGCAAACATAATCTGCCCGTCGGTCGTCATGGAGGGCACGATCAGGACCCGCAGCCCAGTGCGTCGGGCGTTGCTCACCGAGCGCGTGCGCGAAATTGCGGAAGCTGCTGCCTCAATGCACCGCGGTCAAGCCGGATTGATCATCCGCACCGGTGAGCCGCCGGTGGTCAACGATCCCGAAATGGTAAACCGTTTCCGTCAACTCGTGCACGATGCCGCCGGGCACCAAGCGTTCAGCGACGAGAAGCAGCGCGGAGACGGCAGCGACGACTTCGGATTCTACTCGGCATGTGTGCCATCCATCTATTTTTGGTTCGGCAGCCGAGCTCCTGGCAATGACTCGCACCTGCATACGCCGACCTTCGGCGTGTCCGATGACCTTCTCATCCCGACCACGGAGCTTGCGGTTAGGTACATCCTCGATCTCTTGAGATCATGAGAGCAGTCGGGCCGTAATCGTGGCCAGCTGCCGTCAAACAGCTTTTGGCGTCGGACAAGGAGTTCCTCAAGCCGCGGATCCTGGCCGCCGTGCAGGAGACGCTGGAAGCCGAGACGGCGGAGACGCTCGGCGCGGAGAAGGCGGACCGAAGCTCGGCTCGGCTATCGGTCCGGCTACTACACACGCTCGCTGATCACCCGGTGGGCAAGATCGAGTTGAAGGTGCCGCAGGACCGGCAGGGACGGTTCTCGACCGAGCTGTTCGAGCGCTATCAGTGCTCGGAGAATGCGTTGGTGGCCGCGCTGGCCGAGATGTATGTGCAGGGCGTGTCGACGCGGAAGGTGAAGCAGACGCCAGGCAGCCTGACGATGCTCAGGCCCACCAAGGGGATGGGCCACCCCTCTCCACCGCCGTCGCTCGCCCGCTGCGCTTCTGGGTGAGGCGAGCGACGGCGGCTCCGAGGGGATGGCTCACCGGACCCCATGATCAATTTGCTGAACTTGACAGAACCCCAGCCCTCCATCCCGTTGGGATGCAACCTACCGTTCCGAGGTCGTTCCGGGGGCCGCCGCGTCTTTTCCCCGAGGGACTCCTGCGACCCCTCCAAAAAAAATAGCCGAATATATGGGCGCCAAGGCATAAGCCGGTCGGCTTTGTTCTTCATGTGGGGTGCTTTTTGCCAATGGATGGGCTCCGGTCAAACGGGCGGATGAAGGACTTCAATGAACACGCGCTCGAACGGAATTTGATCTCGTGCCGAACGCGATATCGTGCTCGTGTGTTGCACCGCTTGGGAAACCCGCCCATGCCGGACTTGATCACATCGTCGCCGCGACCGTCCCCTGTGGATCGCGCCGACGCCGGGCTCGTAACTCCGGTCGGGCTACGCCCTCCCTGCGTCACGAGCCCGGCGAAGCTCTCTCATCCTGATTGACGCTCCACTGTCACCCTGATTGCCGCGCGGCACAGGCGGCCAAATTGTAATCGATCAGCCTATCATACAAGGCGTCGAGCGGGTGACTTGTGTTCCGGGCGAGAGCTATCTCGCGGCTCTCGACGCGCTTCAGGATTCTAACATCGACGTGATGACCTGCTTGAGGGCGGTGCAGCGATGATGATGGAAGCTTACGGCAAGCTCACGGGCCGACCCGGGATCTGCTTTGTCACTCGAGCCCCAAGCGCGCACTATGCCGGCATAGCGTGCACATCGTCCTGCAAGGCTGCACGCCCATGATCCTGTGCATCCATCAGGTCAGCGTTCCAGGAGCTCAACAAGCTGTATTTGGGATAGTGGCAAAATGGGTAGTTGATATTGATCGCCCGATCGCATTCCCGAGCCGGTGGCCGCGCTTTCCGCGTGGCTATGCAAGGCTATGGCGCGACAATCAGGATGAGAGCGCGCATTGCGTCAGCTTAGAAGCTCCCGAATGATAAGGCTGTTGCCTCATGTAAGCTGCTCCCCAACCAGACGGGCGGGCGGACGCGACGATGAGGCGGCTGAGCATGGCGGCTAGGAAGGAACTGATGGCAGCTGAGGGCGAACGCTATCGATCGGGCGATCGCGGGAGAAGGCGCGGATATTGGATGAGTTCGTCAATATCACTGGATATCATCGCAAGCATGCGATGCAGCGGCTGTGGGGTCACCATGGGTCGCGGACAGGTCGTCGGGCGCGACGCCGGATTTACGGTGAAGCCGAACGCAATGCGCTCGCACTCCTCTGGGAAGCGTCGGACCGGGTTTGCGGCAAGCGGCTGAAAGCCTTGATGCCAGTGCTGATGGAGGCGATGAAGCGGCACAGCCATCTCGACCTCGCTCCCGAGATCCGCGGCAAACTGCTTTCGATGAGCGCCGCGACGATCGAACGGGCGTTGGGGCGGATTCGGGAAGGGCTCGGTCGCCAGCGCCGGCGACCGGCCGCGCACGCCCTCCGACGTAGTATTCCGATACGGACGTCAGCAGATTGGAATGATCCGGCACCGGGATTCGTCGAGGCAGACCTTGTCGCCCACAGCGGTCCAAGCGCGCGGCAGTTTCGTACAGACCGTGGCCCTCACGGACGTCGCGACGGGCTGGACAGAATCCGCGCCGCTGATCATGCGCGAGCAGACGCTGCTGAGCACCGTGCTGACGGAATTGCGTAAGCAATTGCCCTTCGCGCTTCTTGGCTTGGACACGGACAATGACACTGTTTTCATGAACGAGACGCTGAAGACGTACTGCGACACAGCCAATATCGTTTTCACCGGTGCCGGCCGTACCGCAAAAACGATCAGGCGTTCGTCGAACAAAAGAATGGCGCCGTTGTGCGCAGGATGGTCGGCTACCGGCGGTTCGAGGGTTTGGAGGCGGCGACGCTGCTGGCGCAGCTCTACCGCTCGGCGTGCCTGTTCGTGAACTTCTTCCAACCGTCGTTCAAGCTGATCGCCAAGCAGCGCGACGGCGCCCGGGTGCACAAGACCTACAGCGCGCCTGCCACGCCGCATCAACGGCTAGCCGCCGACTCGCGCACGTCCGATGAAGTTCGCGCCCGTTTACAAGAGACTTTCGCCGGCCTCGACCCCGTCGCCTTGTTGCGCGATATCCGAGTGACGCAGGAGCGGTTGGCGGCGCTTACTGACGCCGAGCCTGCCGCGAACGCCCGATCGCGCAGCCGATTGATCTTTTCCTGGCGAGCTTGAGAACCGCTTGGAAGGAGGGTGCCCGGCCGACAGATCGGCCGATCGCCAAAGCAAAAAGAGGCCATCGCCGTCCCGACCCGCTCATTCGAGTGACGCCGGATTTGCGCAAATGGTTTGAAGCCGAGCCGTGGCGGACCGGTCGAACTCCTGGCGCGATTGCAGACAGAATACCCTGGAATCTATCCCCAAAAACTTCTGCGCACGCTACAGCGTCGCCTAAAGACCTGGCGCAGCGAACAGGCCAACGCCATGCTGTTTGGTCCCTCCCAAGTGCCGCCGCTCGTCCTTGACGTCGTAGCGCCTCAGTAACGGTGGGCAAAAGCCGGGCGCTGCGAGCCGCGACCATTATCGCATCCGGTGCGGGCCGAGTGCCTGATCCGTCCTCGGCGTCAAGGCCAAGCCCGCTACGCGGGTCGCTCCGCGAGCCTTGACCCCTGCGCGCGGATCATGCGGACGACCATGAGCTTTGCTGGCAGGCCGGCCCTTGAGGCCGGCCCCGGTCAGCAAAGCTCATGGCGAACCGCTACCAATGAGGTTACGCCAGCACATCTTAGGCCCACTTCGGCAATCATTGAAACGCCTGGCCGCCTCCGCTTCACGCCGGGAGCCATGAATGAGGCAGCGGGCGAGCCTGAGGGAGCACTTTTACGTGCGGCAATACGCGCCCTCATCCTGACTGTCGCGCCATAACGCCCGAGCGGTCGAGATTAAGCGTTCCAGTGCTTAGCCGATGATCCTGGGCAGGGCTGCGTTTACCAACCGACACTTTAGCTGTCCCAGCCCGCGCCATCCAGTATGCGGAAGCTGAAATCTATCGAGGTGCGGAGCAGGTGTCCGCGGCTCCCAGAAGTCGGTTGCTCAGACCTTTTCACTACCAGCATGCACCATCGTGAAGAGCTTCACTCGTTTTCAATTTTCGATGCGCATACGCTGCTCAGAAAGGTGGACTAGGTCGCTCAGTGTAAAGATGCGGTTGCGAATCGTACGAAACGTACAGATCTGACGTCTAAAAAACACGATCGTAGACGGGCTATCTTGGTTTGTCCGTTACGTACAGAGTTTCTGCTCCAATAGGCAGCGCAATCTGTCAACGTAAGTGCGCGAGGGGCGGAATGATCCGCACCGCGACGTTCACTGGTTCAAGCTGCCGGTTGACGTTCGACGATGGCCCTGCAGGTCGAGAATGATTGGGGGCGGGGGCGAAGGTGGTCGGCTCTCCAATGGTTGAGCAGGCACCTTACAGGCCAGACAATTTGGAGGACTTTTATGAAGATGGTGAAGAGCCTTTTGCTCGGTTCGGCGGCGGGATTGATTGCTGCCGGCGGAGCGCAGGCGGCCGATCTGCCTGTTAAGGCCAAAGCGATCGAATACGTGAAGATCTGCTCACTGTATGGAGCCGGATTCTACTATATCCCAGGCACGGACACATGCATCAAGCTGGGCGGTTATCTGCGTGCCGATGCTCTGTTGGCCACTAGCTCTGACTTTAACGCTGCCACCGGTGGCGTGGCTGGTGCCCGGAACCGGCTAAGCAATTACTACACGACCCGCGCCCGCCAAGATTTGCAAATCGATACGCGCACCGCAACCGAATACGGCGTGGTCCGGACGTTCGCGGAGCTCACGTTCACTTGGACCAGCGGCACCTACAGCGGCGCTGGGACGACCGCGGCAAATGGCTCGACGGCCTACACGTCGTCGGTCGGTTCTGCGGTCGCTGGTGGAGCGCTTGGTGTCTACTACGCCTTTATCCAGTTCGCCGGGTTCACTTTTGGTAAGGCGGAGTCGCAGTTCAGAACCCCTTGGGCAGAATATCCGGCAAACAATTTTGAATTGCCGGGAAGTGCCGGATGGGATCCTGTGAATCAGGTCACCTATACCGCTGATTTTGGTCAGGGCATCACGGCTTCATTCTCTGCCCAAGATCAGGTCGCAAACTACACGACCAACCTCTGGAACGTGAGTAGCGCGACCGCGGCGGGAATTGGGACCGGTTCTTATGGTGCCAACGATATCGGCGGTTCGCGAGCGCCAGACCTCGTGGCGAGGTTCCGTGTTGACCAAGCTTGGGGACTCTTCCAGGCGTCGTTCGCCGCGCACGACAATCATGCGGCCTACTATGGCGCTTCCGAAGTCACAGGCCATCCGGGGGACAAGTGGGGCTGGGCTGGACAGGTGGCCTTGTCGATCAAAAACATCCCGACGGGCGCGGGTGACACGATCAATTTGACCGGCGTATATACGAACGGCGCGAGCGCGTACAACTTCCATGACTATCTGCCCTCAACCTACGCGATGTACGGTGGTACCGGTCTAGCTGGTGCATATCAAAGTCTCGGGTTTGGTGGTGTGTCGGACTCTGTGTTCGTCACCGGCGCTGGACAGGAGCTGACCACGACCTATGGCTTCAACGGTGGCTATACCCACAATTGGGATCCATACTGGAACACGTCGATCTTCGGCGCATGGGCTGCTGTCCGGTACAACAACACGGCCAAGGGCTACATCTGCGGCACGGTCGTCGCAACTGTCGCTCTCTCGAGCGGTCTTGCCGGCTGCAATCCCGACTTCAACTACGCGGTTGTCGGCACGAAGACGTCCTGGACTCCGGTCAGAAACCTGACCTTCACGGGCGAGCTCGCGTATATGATGCTCGATCAAAAATATGCAAGCGGAAGCAATGTGACTCTCCCGCTGCAATCGGGGATCGCAAAGCCGGCTGCTGCCTATGAGCTGAAGGACCAGAACAGTCTCGTGCTGCTGCTCCGCGCTCAGCGCAACTTTTAGACTCTACTAAGCTAGCGGAAGGAGAAGACTCGACTTCATAGATCTAAATTCGACCTCCAAGGAAGGCCTCCGGCATGCCCGCCGGAGGTCTTCTGACGTCAGCCAGCGCGAACTTGGCAGGCAGGCCAGTTGGTACCGAACCGGCAGGCGACGTTGTCAATGGGTCTAAAACTGAGGTGCCGCCGTCAACCTAAGCTAGTCCCAGTGGCAAGAAGGGGAAAGAGCGAGTCTAGTCCGATACCGAGTGGGTATATCGTCTGGAGAAATTCCGCACGCAACGCCGGGCGTCCTTCATCTGATCGCTTCACACGTCAGGTGCGGCGAAACCAACAGCGCAGCCAAGTTTGCCTGCTGGAATTGTGCTCACCACCCCCGAGAAACGTATATGATGGAGCCTTGACGCCGATTGGCGATATGGCGCGGGAGCGTACTAGATGCGGTAATGGGCCCGGCTCCGGAGCAAGGGGTCATGATAGTGGCTGTCCCCCGATAGATGATGAAACGGGGTCACGACTTGAGTCGGCCCCAAGCATCTGGAGACGGAGGACAGCCGTGGAGAATTATGCCGGAATCGACGTGTCATTGGAACTGTCGAGCGTGTGTGTTGTGGACGCCCAGGGTAAGATCCTGAAGGAAGCGAAGGTTGCAAGCGAACCCGACGCCTTAGTCGACTTTTTTGAGACGCTCGGCTTTGCAGTGAAGCGGATCGGGCTGGAGGCTGGGCCGCTGTCGCAATGGCTGCATGCAGGCCTGAAAGGTGCAGGATTTGAAACAGTTCTGCTGGAAACGCGGCACGTGAAGGCCGCATTATCTGCAATGACGGTCAAGACGGATCGCAAGGATGCCCGCGGGATCGCCCAGTTGATCCGGATGGGATGGTTTCGGCAGGTACACGCAAAGTCGGTTGATGCGCAAGAGATCCGGGCACTCCTGATCGCACGCAAACAGCTTCTCGGGCGGCTGATCGATGTAGAATTAAGTATCCGAGGGATTTTGCGCGGCTTCGGTCTGAAGGTTGGCCCGGTGACGCGAAGGAATTTTGAAGCGCGGATTCGAGAGTTGGTTGCAGGCCAGGCGACATTGGAGCGCATTGCTGGTGCGATGCTTTCGGCACGATCGGCCCTGAAGGCAGAATACGGAAGACTACACAAGGCTGTGCTGGCAATTGTGCGTGATGATGCAGTCTGCCGCCGGCTTATGACAGTACCAGGCGTTGGCCCCCTGGTGGCCATCACCTACAAATCGGCGCTTGATGATCCTCATCGCATTGTAAAGTCAAAGGCAGCAGGCGCGCTGTTCGGGCTCACGCCAAAGAAATATCAATCGGGAGAAAAGGACGTCACGGGCGGAATCACGCTGGCCGGCGATGAGACGGTGCGGACGGCCTTGTATGAAGCCGCCAACGTTCTGTTATCGCGCATCACGCGGTTCTCAAAACTCAAACGCTGGGGGATGGACGTCGCCAAGCGGAGGGGCTCGAAGCGCGCAAAGGTCGCCTTGGCACGCAAGCTCGCAGTGATCCTGCATCGGATCTGGGTCGATGGCACGACTTACCGATGGGCCGAAGCGGGCTCAATCGCAGCATAGAAGACGTGGAGGAGATCGAGAACGCAACCGGGATGAACTGAAGCCCGGTGCCCGAAGTCCCGTCGCCGGGACGGTGGATGCGGTGAAGCCGTTACACGCCCAGTGGCCGTCGTCCGACGAACCACGCGTATCTAGATAGGCTCACCGCTCCCTCTGACAGCATGATGTGGCGGCCAGGCGTCGACCACGAACAGAAGCATGAGCTCGGCGGCGTGGCGTTCACTCGGGAGGCTTGACATCATCGGGCCCATTACAGAAGGGTCTGTACCTAATTAGCGAACTGTGATTCCCTCGCAGCGGGTTGATTCCACGCGGGGGACTTCGATGCGCAAAGGACTGTTCTGGCTCAACGACAAGCAATGGGCTCTGATAGAGCCGCATCTGCCAACGAACCAGACCGGACCGGTGCGCGATGACGATCGACGCGTCATCAGCGGTATCATTCACATGCTTCAGTGCGGCGCACGCTGGCGCGATTGCCCGCCCGACTATGGTCCGTACACGACGATCTACAATCGTTTCAATCGCTGGGCCAAGCGCGGACATTGGCGGGCGATCTTTGAAGCGCTCGCCCGCTGCGGCAAAGACGGCGTGACTTTGTCCATCGACTCCACCACGATCAAAGCGCATCGCTCGGCGAGCGGCGGAAAAGGGGGGAGCATGAACAAGCGATCGGCCGATCGCGCGGCGGGCGGACCACGAAAATCCACGCGCTGAGCGACCCTGACTGCCGACCTTGCGCATTTCATCTCACTCCAGGCCAGGACGCTGATATTGCCGCAGCGCCAGCCCTTTTGGAACTCGCGCCACCCATGTCTGCCCTCATTGGCGACAAAGGGTACGACGGCGACGGCTTTCGAGCCGAAATCGTCGATCGTGGTGCCAAGCCCGTCATTCCAAACAAATCCAACAGGGTCACTCTCCACAGCTTCAGCAAACGCGCCTACAAGGGGCGCAACGTTATCGAGCGCTGTTTCTGCCGCCTCAAGGATTTCAGGCGTGTCGCAACTCGCTACGACAAACTAGAGCGGTTCACGGATTTATTGAATCGGAAGGGATTCCGGGTCTGGGACGAATATGATTCAAGATGCTGGCTGGGCTGGAGGCCAGCATCCGATGGTCCGACCAATTTCCAACGATTTGCGTAAGCGTGCGGTATCCGCTGTTGCCAAAGGTGAGAGCTGCCGATCTGTGGCGGAACGGTTTGGCGTTGCTGTCTCGTCAGTTGTGAAGTGGTCACAGCGTTATCGAACGACCGGCTCGGTAGCGCCTGGCAAGATGGGTGGTCACCGCAAGCCTGTGCTTGATCCGCACCGCGCCTTCATCGTCGAGCGGATCACTCAGACGCCGCACCTGACGCTGCATGGTCTGAAGGCGGAACTGGCAGCCCGTGGGGTCAAGGTCTCACACAATGCGGTCTGGCTGTTCCTGCGCCGGGAAGGGCTGCGGTTCAAAAAAAACACTGTTCGCCCTCGAACAGGCTCGCGCCGACGTCTCTCGTAGGCGCTTGCGTTGGCGAGCCTGGCAGGCCGGGCTCGATCCGGGCCGGCTCGTCTTCATCGATGAGACCTGGATCAAGACCAACATGGCCCCTTTGCGAGGCTGGGGACCCAAAGGGGCGCGCCTGCGCGGCTTCGCTCCGCACGGTCACTGGCGTACCCTCACATTCCTCGGCGCGCTCCGCCATGACCAACTCACGGCACCCTGCGTCTTCGATGGCCCGATCAACGGTGAATGCTTCCGTGGTTACGTAAAGCACATTCTCCTGCCAACCCTGCGTGAAGGCGACATCGTCATTCTCGACAATCTCGGAAGCCATAAGTCGAAAGCCGTCAGGCAAATGATCAAGGCTGCTGGCGCCAGACTCTGGTACCTGCCGCCATACTCGCCCGACCTCAACCCAATCGAACAGGCCTTCTCCAAGATCAAACACTGGATGCGGCAAGCTCAGAAGCGCTCAATCGAGGAGACTTGGCGCCATATCGGTCACCTCGTCCAAGACATCCAGCCTCGCGAATGCGCCAACTACTTCGCCAGCGCCGGTTATGCTTCAATCAAAATGTGAAACGCTCTAGCCAGGAACTTCTTGGCTGCCGTCCATCTCGCCGCCATCGTTGCCTATTGGATCAATTGAGTCCGAGCCCTAAGTCCGGCCGCATTGGGATCGAATTGCCAGCCAAAATAAGCTTGAGTCCCCGCGGGTCACTTCAAATTCCTCCGGGTATGGTCAGTCAAATTCCTCCACCCGCGAGGCAGGACATGGTGATTGTTAGTTTGCCTTTGTTTCCCGGGCAAGAGTTTCAGCGGCCTCTTTGAGCCGATAGCTGCGTCCGTCGAACTCAAGCAGATGGCAATGATGCATCAGGCGATCGAGGATCGTCGTGCTCATGGTGTTGTCCCCCAGGTATGTCCCCCAGTCCTGCACGACGCGATTGGAGGTAACGATGACGCTGCGGCGCAGTTTGTAGCGCTGATGGATCAGGGTCTGCAGCAATGCGCCGGCGTCGTCAGGGATGGCGCGTGCGAGGAACAGATCGTCCAGCACGAGGAGATCGCAGTCGATGATGGTTCGCAGCCGGACCTCGCGTTGTGCCGGGGAGTTCATGGCGTAGCGGTGGAAGAAGTCGTCGGTCTCAAGATACTGGACCTTGTGGCTTTGCAGGATCGCCTGATAGGCAATCGCCTTGGCGATGTAGGACTTCCCGGTGCCAGGTTTGCCGACAAGCAGCGCGTTTTCGCCGGCGGCAATGAACGCCAGGGTGTGGAGCTGGAAGCAAGTCTGGCGCGGCAATCTGGGATTGAAGGTCCAGTCGAACTCGGCGAGCGTCAGTTTTTCGTCGAGCCCGGATTGCTGGTATCGTCGCTCGATAAGGCGGGACTGACGACGGTCCAGTTCGTCCTGCAGGATCAGGGAGAAGGTCTCGAGGAATGGCTGGTTGGCGCCCTGCGCCTGCAGCACGCGCGTCTGCAGCGTGTCGCGAACGCCCGACAGGCGCAGCTGTCGCAGGCAACGCTCAATTTCCGGCATGGTCATCATGTGGTTTGGTCTCCAGTGTGAGGTGAGAAGCCGCGGGAGCGCTCGTGGCGCCGGAGCTGGCCGGGGTTGCGCAGGCGCCACGAGCGCGGGTTGCAGGGGTGCGGTCGCCGTGAGCCTCGGCCTGCCGGCCATTGTCGCCGGCATCGTGCCGCACGGCACGGCTGAAGAGATCGCCGTATTCGGCTGGAGCGCGGATCAGCGGATGATCCTGGGTGAGCGACGATGCCGGCTGTGGCGTCGCTCCAACCTGCGCGATCGCCTGTTCGAACAACCGCTCGACGGTCGCACGCACGTGCTTGTAGCGGTAGATGCGGTTCTCGACGGCGTGCGCGCAGGCTTGCTCGACCAGCCGTGCCGGATACTTCCGGCCCAGCCCGACAATGCCCCACATCGCGCGCTGTCCGGGGCGCCCCTCGGTGTCGAACACTTGCTGGCACAGCGCCCTGGTCTGCGGCCCGATGCGCTCGGCGCTCGCCAGCAGCACGGCGGTTTGCCGCGACGGATTGAACGGCCGTTCGCTGGTCGGCAGGACGACAGAACCGGAGTGCGTCATCCGGGGATGAACACGCAGCAGCGCATGGGTGTGGCGATCACGGATCTCGATCGTGGAGGCGTAGATCCGCACCACGACCTGACTGCCGATGGGCGCAGGCCGCGCGGCGTAATAGCTGCTATCAACACGCACGGTGGTATCGTCGCAGACGGTCCGAACGACCTCGGTGAAGATGCGGAAGGCAGCCACTGGCAACGGCCGCAGGTGTGGCTTCTCCTCCTGGAACATCGCCTCGACCTGACGACGCGTGCTGCCGTGGATGCGCTTGGAGGCCCAATTCTCCTCCCAGTGCCTCAAGAACTCGTTCTGGGCTTCCAGTGTCTCGAAGCGCCGTCCGGCCAGCGCGGTGCCCTGGGTATGTTGAATCGCACTCTCGACGCATCCTTTCCGATTGGGATCGGCCACACGCGCGGGATCGGCGACCACGGCGTAATGAGCCAGCATCGCGCTGTAAATCGGGTTGAGCTCGGGCTCGTACAAATCCGGCTTGAGGACGCCTTCCTTCAGATTGTCGAGCACGACATAGCTGGGGACCCCGCCAAAATACCGGAACGCCTCTTCGTGGAGCTGCGCCCAGACGTGTTGGCTGGACTTCCAGACCACCCGCCGGAAGCTGCGCCGCGAGTAGCGCAGCGTCATCACGAACAGGCGGGGACGGCGGTACCGGCCGCTCCTGGGATCAATCGTCAGAGCGCCCTCGCCATAGTCGACCTGGGCCTCCTCGCCGGGCAGGAACTCAAGTCGATCAAACTGCTCGGGATCGCTGTGTCGCAACGTGCGCACAAACCGCTTGACGCTCTGGTAGCTGGATGGAAAGCCAAAATGATCGACAAGGTCCTGGTAAATCGCCTGCGCATTCCGCTTCAGGCGGACCTGTTCTTCGATCCACGTCCGATGCGGTTCGCAAGCCGAACGGGCCAGGCTGCTGGTGACCGTCGCTCCTGATGCCCCAGAAGCCGGTGGTCGGGGTGGAGGAATTTGGCCGTCCACGCTCACCGGGCCGGTGGTCGCTTCCCCGGGGGAATTTGCCTCCGCACCGGCCCGCAGCGCCCGGTAACGCCGGATCGTCTTGCGATCGATCCCCGTCAGCCTGTGGATCTCGCGCTGGCTGGCGTTGCGATCGAGTAGCGTAAATACCGTGCTTTGCAGGTGTGGCTTCAAGACGTTCAACTCCCCGGCCCCTTGCTGGCTAAAGGGACCGAAAATAAACGTCCTGCCTGACCGGCTACCGCTGTTCAGCGGCGCCGACGGTGAACATCAGGTGGGGGAGTTTCAAGTGACCATACCAGGGGGATTTTGACCGACCCACGGGGCTTGAGTGAAGGCTCATGCCGCTCTCGCCAACAGCTTGGGATTGTCGAAGTCCGTCGATCCGATGGCCTGATTTTTAAGATGAAAACAGTAAGTCGTCGTCCGTTAAGACGATTTAAGCGGTCGCTGGCGGCAGCGATGAGGGTGGTCAGGGTCAGGCACCAAAGAGCCCTCAGCCAGGCGAGGATGCGGCGGAAGTTGTGCCCAACGGCGGAGAGGATGACGTTAGCCGCATCGCCGGCGCAGCCTTTGAGGTAGCAGCGGCCGAGGTGACACCGGCCTTCCAGCATCCGATGACGAGTTCGATGGCGGCGCCGCGGCGCAGCTCGCACCGAAGACGCCGCGCTTCTGGCCAGAGATGAAGATTCGGCGAGGATTTGTGCGTCGTGGCGGCGGTATCCCTTGTCGACATAGGCGCGCTCGATCGCGCAGTTCGGTGTGGTCGATGACGTCCTCGTGCGCCACCCGCAAGCTCTCGGCCAGCAACAGCTCCAGCTTGTCGCCGAGCCGCTTGCGCTAGTGGCTCAGGTCTGAGCGCTCGTTGCCCGGCCGACCGTTATCGCTGTAGAGCGGCGCGTCTCGCCGTCGATCCAGTCCCAATCGACCTTTGCCGGCGAGCTGAACCAACTCGTGCTTCATCTTGATGATCTCTTCCAGCCTGGCCCGGAACAGATCACCCGAACCCCGTCGCTTTGGGCTTCTTCGGTCGCATCGTCACCTCCGATGCGATGACGGAATCATGACTGGCGATTCGATGGAATCTGAAAACGAAATGCAGGGTTCTGATGCGCCAAGCATCAAAACCCTGCAATCGCAAAGCAGTCGACAACGACAGCGATTCCAGCTCAATCGCTTAGCCGCTCTTCACGGACAACTAAGTCAGAAGCTGAGTTCTATTGTCTGTAGCAGGCCGTCGGATATGCCGGCATGCAGCACCATCCGCAGTGTCAGTCGTGTGGCCGCCGCAGCAGCACTATGTTAGAGCTGGCCCGAAGCGATTTGCTCAACTGGCGCAATCACACCTGCACACAACAAGCGGTAGGCGAGGCTCGAGTGCCAATGCCAAGAAACTAGTCACCGGGCCTTAGCCACCACGTCCTCCATCGCCTGCCGGTGCACTTGGTGACACCTCCACGTCACCATCTCCTTCCAGTGGGCCTCTCGCGGAGAAGTACCTCTCGAACGCTCAGTCAGTCGACGCGTGAAACCGCATACTCGGTTGCAGCATAGGCGCCGGAAATGAGTTTGTAGCAACTGCAAGCCTTATGTTCCAGGCAGCGGCGCTCTCCAATGAATAGCACGCCGCGCGTTTTACGAATTAAATGCTGTTCCTCAAAGTGGTTTAGCGTCTCAGTTACTCCAGGGCGTCGCAGCCCTAAGACGGAAGAGAGATACTCATGGGTAACTGGAAGCACATGAGCATCCACAGCATCGCTCGCCAAACAGAGCCAAGACGCGAGCCGCTTTTCACGATCGTGCCGAACGCCGCACAGCCCTGTCTGAGCGCAATGCAGGCTCAGTGCTTGAACGTACCTAAGTACGTGTTCTCGGATTTCAGGACGCTTGTTCATCAAGCGATGCAAGTCCTCGACGCGGATTCTGTGCGCGCTTCCCGGAAACAGCACAACCGCTTGATAGCTCGAAACGTGCCCGCCCAATAACACGGAAGCTCCCACCGCCCCCCGACGACCAATTGTAGCGGTCTCAAAGATGCATCCCGCCGCAACAATCCTCAACGAGACGAGACCCGATTCGACGAAATACACGTGATCAAGTTGCCGTTTCGGCTCATGTAGAACCGTACGCTCTCTCAGTACGATCGGCTCCAAAAACTCCCCTATTGCCGCGAGGTCTTGCAACGAAAGCGCCGCCAGGATTGCGTTCTTGACAAAGAACCGCGTATTCGCGCGCACGGCACTCAACCGATGGTTCGCAGCCAGCGCGCCGCCAGCCGGCACGAAAGCCGAGTCTGCGGAGCTGTCAAACATGCCGAGGACGCCGGATACGTCAGTGGTCATATTGCGGCCATCTCCTGATGGTAACCTCCGCCTTCACAAACTATTAAACTCGAATCATAACAACACGTCAGTCCTGATTCGTGCGAAAGTCGATCCATCGACGCCCAAATCCCGCGCTATGACGACCCCTTTCGGCGGTTTTCGGCAGCCGCAAACTGCGAATACCTTCCCCCTTACAATGTATCCGATGGCTCGCAAGCTGGCTGTGAGCTTTTAATGGCTCAAGCCAAAATCCTGTATCCGCTTGCTTGTGAGTACGGCTCGGCCCAGTGGCCGCACCCGCAGCGTCCCCAATGGTCCACGAAGTCGCGCCGAAAGGCTGGTGGCAGCTCGCTTGAGCCGATAGCCTTGACCATGGCATCGGTTGGCGCGCCGAGGAGAGTGCTACTTGCCGAAACGCAGCGGGAACTCAGCCCATTCGCCCGCGCCAAGGCAAAGCCTGGCCACGACGGGATTCACCGCGGCGCTCCCCCCGAGCTGTGCCGCAGGTACCGCGTCGGTGACGCGAGAATCTACCAATGGAAGGCCAAGTTCGGCGGGATGGAGCTATCGGAGGCCAAGCGGCTGAAGAGGCTGGAGGACGAGAACACACCACTAAAGCGGCTGTTGGCCGACTCCGTCTGGACTCAGTGCTGAAGAACCTATGGGAAAGAAGTGGTGAGGTGGGCGGAAAAGCGGAAGCCATCGCACTTGCGAGATTGGGAGAGGTCACCGATGATGGTGCCGATGACTCCGAACGATCGCTGGTCGGTCGATTTCGTCTGGACCAGCTCACAAACGGGCGTCGCTCCCGTCCTACCCCTGTCGACGACTGCCCCGCGAGTGCCTAGCGTTGGTGGCCGATACTTCGCTTTCGGGCAGCTGCGTGGCGCGGGAGCTGGACTGGCTGATGTTTGAGTGTGGCAAGACTGCGTTTGTCTTGCGTGTCACCGGATCCGCGGAAGAAGAACCGGAGCGCGTTACCCGCGTCGGGCCAGCGGCCGAGGCCTTCAGCCTCGGCAGCTTTCCGGGCCGGCCTATATCAGTCCTGTAAACGGCTTACGTACCAGCGCGCCGACGAAGAACTCGACCATCGACGTATAGTCGAAAACTGGAAGGCCAGTGGCCCTTTGGACTGAGGCGGCGTAAGGGGGCAAGTCGCCGCACTCCAGCAGCAGCATTCCAATATCCGGCCGATCGTTTACGAGAGCTACGGCGGTATCCACCACATCCTTCTCGACGGCTTTAACATCCAGCCTGCCTACGCTCCTAATCCAGCTCTCGGCAAACGCTGGAGTGTCCTCCAGTCCGACGATAGCCACCCTGCGCCCCAGGCTGGCGGGCAGACCTGCAGCTTCCAACATGTCCGGCGTCAGGACAGACTTGCTTGCGACCATGATGCCGAGTGCCTTGCCCCGGGGAAGCATCCTTTCGAGGAAAGGCGCGAGCAGAAGGCTCGACAGAAACACGGGTACATCCACCGCGTCGCGGACTACCGCTTGATACTGGATCGAGTACCCGCATTGACAAGTGATTAGTTGCGCGCCTTCGCGCACAAGCTCTTTTGCCGCTTCAACCACGGCCGAGAGCATTTCGTCGGCATCCGGCGCAAAAATCCGCGAGACGCTCAAACCAGGCACCACCTTGTACCGCGAGGGGACACTCCACGTGCTGGCATTACCGGTGTCGCCGGGTATGAACGGGCGATTTTCGCTTCCCATGCGCTCCATCATCAGAACACCTAAAGGAGCCCCGTTGAACGGTAGTCGAGGCCAATGGTTGCCTCGGGGGATAGGAATATCAATCATGCTTGACCTCATCGAACTAGCGAGTGCCCGCTTTCAACTTGGGCGAAGAGTAAGTGTATGGCGCTCTCCAAGCAGGATTTAGGCGACTTTTCAAGCAAGAGGATGAAGTTCGGCCAGTACGGCCGCTTCAACAGTTTCTTGCTCTTGCCTCGCCGTAGTCGAAGACCGTATGCCGCTGGCCGGCTGCGGACAACAGAGGCAGGTCACCGTACCTTAGAAGTAAAATCCCGACATTGGATCGGTTTTCAAAAGAGGCGCTGCGTGTCAATTACATCCTTTTCGCGGTATATCCCTGCATCACCAGCCCGGGAATGCGCTCGTAGCCGGGCCAGGACGTATCAGACACCGTGATCCAGTCGTTTTCCGTCGCAACGCGCGATGCTTCGGTAACCGACTCGTCGTAGTTGCCATTGACCCGGATCATCCGCGCACCAAAGCGGGCGATCGCGTTGATGCACTCGTCGCTGACGCCTGAATGAACAAAGATGGCGCACTTTGCGCCAACGAGCTGAGCGCCTTGCGCCACTGATCTACCGTGATTGCCGTCCGTGGCGCACGATACGGTCATTTGTTGAGCTATGGCTTTCACTTCAGGCGATTGCAGCTCTGACACATCAACGTTGCGGCCCAAGCGTTGCGTTGCTTCCTCCAGCACCAGCCGGATCACGGCATAAGAGCCGCCCAAAGCCTTGAAACTGCCAAGACCTAGCCGATGACTCTCATCCTTGAGGTAGATCGAGCCCGCGCCGATCTCACGAGCAAGGCCTGGCAAGGACACTAGCGGCGTTTCCTTGTGGCCTTCGCGATGTCTGAGAAAGCGCTCGACTTCGCGAGCGGTATCCACACTCAGTGTGTCCGCATCACCGACTTCCAGAATAGCGCGGTGATCGGGATGCGTGTTGAGAATCAACATCTTGGTCTCTCTCCCGCGAGTAAATGGATCAGTATCAAACCGTGTCCTCGAGTATAGACGTCACATTGCGGGCGCGCGGGGCTCTCTAGCCTGGCTGCAAAGCTCCTGAAGGACTAACCGGCCACCGCTGCACCTGGCCGCGCTATGCACTGGAGTGAATCTGATCGCCAAAACTTGCGTAAAACCACGCTGTCGGCGCCCTCACCTCATCGGGGCTCTTGACCCTCGCCGGTTATCAGGTCAACGAGAAAAGCTAATGCGAATGGGCAAGACTGGCCGATAATGGATGTGATTGATCAAACGAATGGCTCGGAGCTGCCGCCCGTCTTGCACAAACCTGCGAGACGTTTTCGTTGGATTCTCGTGCTCGCGGTCGTCTCGATCACTCTGTGCGCCTTACCAGCCTATTTTTGGACTAACATCGAAGCCGTTTTGGCGACGCAGCCAACGCGTGAACCTGCTCCCGTGCCGCTGTTAGCACCTGAAGACAGGGAAGCTCTCTCGGAGATTCGATCTGGGCAACGACAGGCAATTGATGAAATTGCAGAGCTCAATCGCAACATCGGCACGCAGCAAGCCGATCTGAAACGGATGGCGGATCAGATCGAGGCACTAACCACGAAGATTGTGGCTTTGCAGAACCTGCCGCTCGCTGCGTCTGTGCCCCCGGCTGCCCCTCCGCCTGCACCCCGTCCCATTTTGAGGCCGGCAAAGAGAACGATGCAGCCCTCCAAACCGGAAGGGCCAGTCTCGGTCAGGGGCGCGCCACTGACCCCGGAGACAGACTCGGACCAGCGTTAAGGTAAGCCAGCAGCTTTTTCGCTCGTTGCGCTTCGTCCATGGGAGACCCGACCAGCCCGGATCATGGTCTTGCGCGTCGTTCGCGATTGCGAACAGAGGTAGAAAGGCATTGATACACGGCTATGCGAGCCGGAGCCTCGATCAATCCTCTTGGGGGACTTCGATTGGAATGGCAAAGCCCGCTTTAATGCGATCCAATACGACCATCGTCTTGAAGCCCTTTATGTCAGGGTTCACGTAGAAAAACTTCCGGGTGAAGTCCTCATAATCCTCCATGGTGCGGGCAGTAACGTACAGGACAAAGTCCGCATCGCCTGTGACGTAGAAGCCGTTGACGACTTCACATGACGACTTAACCGCCTTCTTGAATTTGTCGATGATATCTGCACGCTCCCGCTCCAGACTCACAAGCACCAGCATTTGAATAGGTCTGCCAACCGCCTTCGGCGAGACGATCGAGATATCGGCCTCGATAATACCTTCAGAACGGAGCCTCTTCAGTCGGCGCTGACATGCGGTGGCAGAAAGCCCAGCCACTTCGCCGACTTCCTCCGAAGTCACACGGTTGTTTTTTTGGACGATCTCGAGGATGCGGGCATCTATCCGATCGTAATGCATAAACCGCCCCCAACCTTGAGGTGAATTTCACCGCGAAATGGGTTCACGGCGCAGGAAATCCTCGCAAGGGTAACCTAGGTTAGGCGCTATTTTCAACTAGATGACCTGAGGTCCATTCGCGCGGGTTTTCTAATTAACCGTTCAATCAGGGGGGCGCAGGGTTGTGCAGCGCGAGGAGGGCGCGCGAGGTTCGGCCAGGATGGGCACGACCGTGGTGCGAAGGTAATTGCTTCCTCATTCGGTGACCTCTGCGAGATCGCCGGCCACTATTCGCTCGAGCCGCCCGCCGAGGCGGAGTGATCGCCCATTCCCGCAGGCATCTATATGCTTGGTGTATCCTCGTTCGCTGCCGGTCACGCACCCGTGGTGCCCCGGGTTGCGGAGAGTTGAAGGTAGCCGGAGCGCCGCACGTCGTTGTCGTGTGTGTGAGTGCCGGACGTAAGCTCCCCAAAAGTGCCGTTTGAAAATTCCCCTGCCCGGCCTTCCAGGGCATGCCCTGGAAGGCCGGGCAGCGAACCGACTCACCGATGCTTCTCCCGCTGGCGGGAGGGAGGGCGCGGTGATCAAACTCGGGGAACTTGTCATGATCCTGGAATTGTATCGGCAGGGCGTCTCGGTGTCGGCCGTCGCCCGCCAACTTGGAAACGACCGCAAGACGGTGCGCACGCACATCGCCAAGGGCCTGACGGCGCCGGCTTACACGCCGAGGCCACCGCGCGTGCGTCGGATTGAGCCGTTCGTATCGTATTTGCATGAACGGCTCGCCGCATTCCCAGCCCTGACGGGCCGCCGCCTATGGCGAGAACTCAAGGAGTGCGGATATCAGGGTGGATACACGGCGATGACCGATCTGCTGCGTGAACTTCGACCGCCGCGGACCGGTTTTGAGGTTCGCTTTGAGACGCCGCCCGGCGAGCAGGCGCAGGTCGACTTTGCGCAGTTCGTGGTCGAATTTGCCGACGAGCCCGGGTTCAAGCGCATCGTCTGGCTGTTCTCGATGGTGCTCGGCCACTCCCGACTGATCTGGGCGCGCTTTGTCCTACACCAGGATTTGCTGCGCTGCCACATCGCCGCGCTGCAGGCGATAGGCGGAGTGCCGCGCAAGACCCTGTACGACCGGATGAAGACCGCCGTCCTAGGCGAGGATCTGGACGGACTCGTGATTTACAATCGCGCTCTCCTCGATCTCGCCCGCCATTACGGCTTCCAGCCACGCGCCTGCCGGCCCTATCGGGCGAAGACGAAAGGCAAGGTTGCCGTTTCGCTATATCCGCAAGGACTTCTTCCTCGCCGACTCCTTCCGCAACCTCGAAGATCTGAACGGTCAGCTGCGGCATTGGCTCGACACTGTTGCCAATCCGCGTGTGCATGCGACGACCCGGCGCGTCGTCAATGAAGCCTTCGCCGAGGAAAGGGACGCCCTCAAGCCATTGCCGCTTGCACCCTATCACGCGGTCCTCCGGATCGAACGCCGCGTTTCGCACGAAGGCATGGTCTGCGTGGGCGGCAATCTGTACAGCGTGCCGGACACACGCGGCGACGCGTTCTGGATATCCAGGTGCTCGCCGATGCGATCCGCATCTTCGAAGACGGCACACTCGTCGCCAGCCATGCACCGCTCGAAGGGCGCGGCGAAAAACGGCTTGATCCTACCCATCGGAAAATGCTTGCCCTAGCGCGACGACGACCGGGCGAAGCCAGTCCGCCCCCGATCACGCGGGCCGGCGATCGCATCGTCCACCGCTCTCTCGACTTCTATGAAGCCGTGGGGCGACGCCTTGCCCAGGGAGGTTCGATATGAGCGCGCCCGTCGCAGCCCTCAAACCGACTGGCGCCACGCCGGCCGTCATCGATCGGGTCAAACGCAATCTTGTCGGACTGAAGATGCCGCGCGCGCTCGAAATCCTCGACGTCACACTGCGCGGAATCGAACGCGGCGAGACAACTGCCGTCGAAACGCTCGACATCCTGCTCGCCGAGGAGCTCACTCTGCGCGAGAACCGCCGCATCAGGATCGCGTTACAAATGGCGCGCCTCTCGGCAATCAAGACGCTGGCTAGCTTCGACTTCTCGTTCCAACCTTCGCTCGACAAGAACCGCATCACGGCGCTCGCCGAATTGCAGTTCATCGATCGCGCGGAGGCTGCGCATCTGATTGGACCGCCGGGCACGGGCAAGACGCATCTGAGCCTGGCGCTCGGGGTCGAGGCAGTGAAAGCCGGCCGCAGCGTCTACTTCGGATCGCTTGCCGATATCGTCGCCGCGCTCGCCAGGGCCGAGCGCGAAGGGGCGTTGCGCCAGAAGATCAGATACTTCTGTCGCTTCTCTCTGCTGATCGTCGACGAGATCGGCTACCTGCCGGTGATCCCTGGCGGCGGCAACCTGTTCTTCCAGCTCGTCAACGCCCGCTACGAGAAGGGCGCGATGATCCTCACATCCAACCGCGGTTTTGCGGAATGGGGCGAAATCTTCGCCGATTCCGTCGTCGCCGCCGCGCTTCTGGATCGCCTTCTACACCACGCCGTCGTCTTCCAGATCGAAGGTTCAAGCTATCGGCTGCGCAAACATGCCGACCTTGTGCCCGAACTCCGGACAAAGCCAACATCCAACCAGCGCCCATACCCCCGACCCTGCGTCGGAGGGGACGGCCGCCGAAAAACGGAGATGTCGATCCCGCACACGGCTGATCCCAAGACCCCGCCAGACTGGGGAATTTTACTTCGGCGCTTCTGGGGAAATTTAGATCGGCATTTACATCGTGTGTGACGGTGTGCGGGCCGCCTCAGGGCCACGATGAGATGTTTCACAGCGGGATTACCGCAGTATTCCGGTTTAGCAGGGGTACCTCAACGGCCTTTTTGCGATGGTGCGAGCGCAAGTGCCGTCATCGCCTGCGCGACCACGGGCGGTTTGTGTCGCGCGCCATGGAAAACTGCCCCCTCATATTGCCTCAGATGACAATGTTACCGAAGCGCCCCCAGCTGTCGCGCGAATTGGACCCCGCGGGTCCGAGCAAGCCGCTCGCGAAGCGCGCCCTCCAGAGCGCCGTAGCGAGCGAGCGGCTTGCGGTGATTCGGCGAAGCAACACGTGGGATTTAGACAGCGAGGGAAGCTCGGAACGGTAGTATGGTTTCGGTGCTGCTGATGAGCTGTCGAGCGACCTTTGATCGCCAATTCTTCACCAACCGCTGCACCGTACGCCGCTGATGGTCACTGAACTGACCCGGCGCATGCGCTGCCAGCCGGGAGAGGAGATCGACGGCGGACAAGTGCGGAGCCGCGGCGAGCCATTCCTCGATCATGTGAATGTATGGGTCGAGCATCGATGGCCGACGTGCGGTTTGCGCCGCACATAGCGGCGCCGATGAATGCCGCGCTGCTCACCCTGCTTCCAACCGTCGCCGAGCTCTCGGGCAAAGGCGGTCAAGTCGCTTTGCACCGGCGCGACGGTCATGGCTGGCTTTCCGGCCCGCTGATCAACACGCTTGCCCAGCTCATTTTGAGCGTCCCTCATCTGTGCCAGCAATGCCACCGGATCAAGCGTGCGGTAAATCTCACGCAGCCGACGTTTGAATGCCTCGTTGAGATGCGGGTGGACCAATGCTCTTTCCTACGGTGTAGCGGGAGGAAGATAACGCTTGATCACCTTGGCGCCTTCGCGCTCCTTCAGCTTAAACGAGGGCTGGAAGAAATTGATGTGCAGCCGTGCCGCGGCAAGCAGGCGAGCTAATGAGCGAGCGGCATCAATGCCTTCAAAGCGCCCGTAGCCCACCAGACGTCGAACGATAGCTCCGTTCTTCTGTTCAACGAACGCTTGATCATTCTTGTAGGCCCTGGAACGAGTGACTTCGACATCGTGAGAACGGCACCACGAGACGACCGTGTCGTTCATGAAGGCGCTGTCGTTGTCAAAATCGAGCCCGCAAACGGGCCAGGGAAATAGGTTCTGGGCGCGCTCGAGGGCCTCGACCACAAGCGCTGCTTCACGCACGACGAGCGGAAAGCATTCGGTCCACCCCGTTGCGACATCCACCATTGTTAGCGTCTGAATGAAGGCCCCGGATACGGACATGCCGCCGTGCGCAACCAGATCCGCTTCGCAGTACCCCGGCGGAGGTGATCCCCGGTCATTGAATGTACGCACCGGGACTTGCCGCCGTACGGCACTGGAAAAGCCCGCCCGCCGTCGGCGTCCTCCGGCTGCTGCGATCCTTAGGTCGCTCAGCAGGCAATCGATCCGCCGCGCTCACCTCAAAACCTTAGACCGCTCATCAGCAGAAAGCTTCAATCTGCCGTGCCGTTCAAGAGCCGGAAGCAAGAACGGGATCATCGCGACGAGCCGCTTACTGCAGAGCCGGTCAGACGAGTCCCATAGCACAATCAGTGCCATACGAATGGAAGCTCCGTAAGTCCGGGCCCGCCGCCGCGGCACGGCCGACCCCGATGCCCCGTCCGCTGACGGCGCTCGGATCGCGTGCTTGCGCTGCCATCCCGCAACGGCGCACAGCTCGTCTAGGATCCGTCCCTTCTCGAGCCGCCCGCTTGCCCGATAACGCTCGGCCAGCGCTGATGTGATCTCGCGCTTTGCGCGCATGCTGATCTTCCCTGCCATAGCCGCCACCGAACTGATTCGGCAGCTCCGCCCCAGACACGACAGGGAAGTTGTCCGGTAACATTTTAGCGAGGCAATGCGCCCCTCTGCGTCACGAGGAATTGCCCCCTCCTTGGATAGCCGAGGAGAGAGGGAATGAACGGGGAACGAACCACGGAAGGTTCGTCGTGGATTGATCCACGGGGGCAGGTGATGAAGACGCCGGATGACGTGGCGGAGATGTTGCGCCTGAGGGCGTGCGGGTGGGGTCTGAAGCGGATTGCGCGGCAGCTGGGGTGCAGCCATCACACGGTGAAGGACTACGTGGCGGCGGGCGGGGTGAAGCCGTTCAAGTCGCCTGAGGGCCCGAAGCGGCTCGATGGCCTCGAGGGTTGGCTGCGCGAGAGGTCATTCGGCATCGCGGCAATGCGGATGTGGTGCGCCAGGACCTGTTGGCCGAGCAAGGCGTGGCAGTCAGCCGGCGAACGTTGCAACGCGCCGTGCAGCCCTGTCGCCACGCACTGAAGGCGGAGCCGTTGGCGACGACGCGGTTCGAGACGCCCCCGGGCCGACAGCTGCAGATCGACTTCGGGGAGCGTCTGGTCGAGATCGGCGGGGTGAAGATCAAAGCATTCGTGTTCGTGGCGACGCTTGGGCATTCGCGGCGGCTGCATGTCCGTGCGTTCCGGGCCGAGAAGCAAGAGCACTGGTTCGCCGGGCTCGAGAGCGCATTTAAGACCTTCGGCGGCGTGCCGGAGGAAGTGCTGATGGACAATCCACGCGCGCTCGTGGTGCGCCACGACGCGGTGAGCCGGTCGGTTCAGTTTAAAGACAAGCTCATCGCGTTCGCGAAGCATTGGGGCTTCCGTCCTCGCGCCTGCGCACCGTATCGGGCGCGCACGAAGGGCAAGACGGAGAATGGCGTCGGCTACGTGAAGAAGAACGCGATCGCGGGGCATTCCTTCGCGAGCTCGGACGCATTCGAGGCGCATCTCGCCGAGTGGGAGCGTGAGGTGGCGAACGTGCGTATCCACGGCACGACCGGCGAGGCGCCGATCGCTCGCTTTGCGCGTGACGAGGCACACCGGTTGAAGCCGCTCGGCGGGCAGCCGTCGTTCGGATCGTTGCGCGAACTGGCCCGTGTCGTCGGCAACGATTGCGCCGTCGAGATCGACACGAACAGCTACTCGGTGCCGTGGCGGCTGATCGGCGAGCGCGTGGCGGTGACGGTTGCGGCTGGCGAGGTGCGCATCCGCCATAGCATGCGCGAGGTTGCGGTCCACAAGCAATCGGAGGGTCGCCGGCTGCGGATCGTCGATTCCGCCCACCTCGACGGGGTTGCCGGCCGCGATGGCGCGGTCTGCCGACCGGCAAACGAACCGACAGTGCCGGGGTCGTCTCCACTGCCCTCGTTGTTGCGTCCTCTTGCCGAATACGAAGCAGCGATCGGAGGGAGCTTATAGCGCGACAATCTGGGTGGGAAGCGCACGACAATCAGGATGGCGAGTCGGTGTCGCGGCGAGGTGATGATTGCCGCGTTGATTGTCGCGCGCAAGAGTTTTTTGAACTCCGATTGTCGCGGAGCGTCAATCAGAGACGGTTTTGGGTGTCGCATGTGACGGCGGGCGTCCAGGTCCGCGTTTTCGTTCGAGCGCGGTCCGCCTGCGATAGCTTTCGACGTTCATCTCGACGATGGTAGCGTGCGCCGATCGATGGCGGCGAGGGTCATAGCGGGGTCCGGGAAGACCCTGTTCCATTCGCCGAATGGCTGATTGGCTGTGATCAGCATTGAGCGTCGCTCGTAGCGTGCGCTGATGAGTTCGAACAGCACGCTGGTCTCGGCCTGGTCCTTGGTGACGTAGGCCAGGTCATCGAGGATCAGGAGATCGAAGCGATCAAGGCGGTTGATGGCGGCCTCGAGGTTGAGCTCGCGCCGCGCCACCTGGAGCTTTTGCACGAGATCGGTGGTTCTGGTGAAGAGAACGCGCCATCCGTTCTCGATCAGAGCGAGGCCGAGAGCACTTGCGAGATGGCTCTTTCCGCCACCGGGCGGGCCAAACAGCAGCAAATTGGCGCCCTTGCCCAGCCAGCCGTCGCCGGCGGCGAGCGCGGTGACCTGCGCCTTGGAGACCATCGGCACGGCCTCGAAGTCGAAGTTGTCGAAAGTCTTTCCGGCTGGCAGCCGTGCATCAACGAGGTGGCGCTCGATGCGACGGCGGCCGCGTTCAGCGATCTCGTGCTCGGCAATGGTGGCGAGGAAGCGGGCCGCCGGCCAGCCTTCCTTGTCGGACTGCTCAGCAAATTGCGGCCACAGCACCTTGATGGCGGGCAGCCGCAGCTCGTTGAGCAACAGATTGAGGCGCGCGGTGTCGACGGTGTTGGCCGTGTTCATGCGGCACCTCCGATCTCGGCGGTGCCGATAAGGCACTCATAGGCGGCCAGTGGCGCGAGATGCACCACGACCTGCGGCACACGGGCAGGATCGGGCGCGAAGTGCGTGCGCAGCTGTCCGAGATCGGGCAATTGGCCGGCGTCCAGGTCAGCGGCGAGCTGACCGGCGAGTTCGGCCTCGCAGCCGCGCTCGTGCGCCAGCGCAAGCAGATCGACCATGAGCCGGCAGGCTTTCTTGTCCGGCAGCCGTTCGCGCAAACGATCGAAGGTCTTCCGATAGGCATCGCGCGGGAACAGCCGATCACGGTAGACGAGATTGAGCAGCGCCATCGGCTTGCGCCGCAAGGAATGGATCACGTGCCGATAATCGACGACCTGGTCGTGCTTGCCGTTGGGATGCGGCCGCCCACGCTGCAGGGTGACGAGATGGGTGCCGCCGACGAACACGTCGAGACGATCATCGTAAAGGCGCACCCGCAGCTGGTGGCCGATCAGGCGTGACGGCACGGTGTAGAACACTAGCCGCCGCTTGACGTCACGCGGACAATCACCTCCTCGTAGTCCGAGGTGCGGCGATCTGGCAATGCCTGCAGGGTAGCGCGCTCGTTGTCGATGCGCTTGGCGTTGCGGGCATTGCGGCGGCTGACGATCTCGTCGATGAAGCCGCGGTAGGCGGCGAGATCATCGAAGTCGGCAGTGCCGCGCAACAGCAGCGCATCGGCGATCGTCCGCTTGAGATGGCCATGCGAGCTCTCGATCGCCCCATTCTCATGGGCGATGCCGCGATTGTTGCGGGAAGGCCGCATGCCGTAATGGGCGCAGAGGTCCTCGTACCGCCGGGTCAGATCGTCCTGAGCATTCCGGTCCAGATTGCAGAAGGCGGCCGACAGACTGTCGGTCCGATGCTCCCGCGGCGCGCCGCCGAGCGACCACAGAGCATTCTGCAGCCCTTCGGCCAAGGCGACGAAGCTCTCGCCACCGAGCACGACATGGGCGTGCTCAAAGCCGGAATAGGCCAGCCGGAAGTGATAGAGGCGATGATCGAGCGGCACGCCCGCAATGGTGACCCCGAGCTCGCCCATGTCGGTGAAGTCGGACAGGCCGACCTGACCCACTTCGTGGGTCTGACGGAAGATGACTTCCTGCTCCTCGCCCTGGATTGCCCGCCAGGCGCGGATCCGGCGCTCCAGCGTGCGGCGGATTCCAGCCCCGAGCTCAGGGTGGCGGCGCAACATCTCCTCGAAGATCGCGACAGCCCGCACGCCGGGGGCCGCCTTCAACATCGGTACGACCTCGGTCTCAAAAACACCGGCCAACGGGTCCGGTCGGCGCCGGCCGCGGGCTCCCTTCTTCTGCGATGGGAGCCTTCGATCCTTCTCGAAGCGATACGCGGTCGAGGTACTGAACGACGCCTTGGCGGCGGCCACTGGCGGGGTATCGGTCTGACGGTACTTCATGTAGAGCCTTCTGTGGTTGCCGCCTGTAATGCAAGAAGTTTCTGTCCCTTTGGTGTGTGATCGAGTGCGGTCTTCTGTCAGGCCTTTCATTGCGGCGCTTGCAGAAGCCGCTGGCCGGTATGGTGATCCGCGGGTCAGGTCCAATTCTCATCTCCGAGCACAATGGCTCTTTGGCTCTAGCTGGTTTTCCTGATCCAGATCTGTTCGATCATTACGCCCATTCGGGTCGTCGACTTCTCACACCCCCTCACCAACCCAGGCTATTCAGTGCTGCATGAAATCATGCCGTCACGACCTGCGTCGGATGTCGATAGTCCTCCTTCCGGATGAGCATGGCCCAAATCGCCCGAGCCATCTTGTTCGCCAGGGCGATCGCCACCAGCATGCGTGGCTTCCTGACGAGAATCTGCGCAAGCCATGAGCCTTTGGGGATCGACTTGCGCCCCAGCCAGTTCAATCGCGACATAGCTCCAACGATGAGTAATTAGCGAATGTCCGCTTGTCCCTCTCTCGAAACGCGCCCAAGCCTTTCCTTTCCTCCGGAGGAATGTTGCCGCGGGACTAAGCCGAGCCAAGCTGCGAAGTCTCGACCACATTTGAAAGTTGTCATATCGGGCGCGAAAGCCTCGATCGCCAGCGCGGTCAGCGGACCGACCCCTGGCATTGTTTGCAGCCGGCGCGCCGCTCCCGTCCGCGCCGCCAACTTCTTGAGTTGCTCTGTCTTGGCATTAATCCGCTCCGTCTTCTGGGTAATTTGATCAATGAGACTCCAGCATTCCTCCCGAACTAGTTCCGGCAGATCGACGTTCGGCTCCTTGAGGATTGCGGCAATGCGTTTAAGTTGTTCGATGCCTTGTGGGACGGTATGACCAAATTCGTAAACAGCAGCACGTAATGCGTTGACTAAATCAGTACGCTGACGAACAAGCCGCTGCCGAGTCCGAAATAACATTGCTCTGGCCTGCTGCTCTTCCGATTTCGGCTCGACGAAGCGCATCTCTGGGCGCTGTGCAGCGATCACTATTGCTTCGGCATCAGCCGCGTCGTTTTTTTGGCGCTTCACGAAAGGCTTCACGTATTGCGGCGCGATCAGTCTAACTTCATGGCCGAGCTTAACCATCTCTCGTGCCCAATAGTGAGCGCTGCCGCAAGCTTCCATCACCACCATTGCCATTGGGTGCTCCGCCATGAACTTCCTGAACTGTGGCCGAGACAGCTTCTTTCGAAACTTGAGATGCCCAGTTGTTGATGCGCCGTGGAGCTGGAAGACATTCTTCGCCAGATCTACCCCAATCACCGTATCCATCAATTTGCCGTCCTCTTCGCTGTGATCAAACAACACGTTTTTGGCACATATCGATGCCATCGAGGGAGGGCGGCAACCATCCCATCTCATCTGGTGATCGGTAATGTGTCGGCCTGGCAAGCGAGTGATTCCTCTTGGCGGAAGAACCACTTGCACAACCAGCCGGCCGCGATCACCAGTCGGCGCGGTCCCCTGTGGATCGCGCCGACGCCGGGCTCGTAACTCCGGTCGGGCTACGCCCTCCCTGCGTCACGAGCCCGGCGAAGCTCTCTCATCCTGATTGACGCTCCACTGTCACCCTGATTGCCGCGCGGCAGGAGCTTCTGATGGCGCGCACAAAGAAGGCTACCGAAGCACCAATCGATCGGCTCGAGGCCATGCTGGCGCGATTGCAACTCTCCGGCATCCGCGACCAGCTCGACAACCTGCTTGACGAGGCGGCGCGCGCGAACCTGTCGGCGCGTGAGACGCTGATCCTGCTGTGCGAGCGCGAGATCGCGCGTAAGGATCATCGCCGCATCGAGATGGGGCTGAAACTCGCACACGATCCGGTCGTCGCCACTGCCATCCTCGACAGGCTCTTGCACCACAGCCTCGTGCTGACCATCCGCGGCGACAGCTACCGGCTCCGCGCCAAGCGAAAGAGCGGCCTCATCAAGCCGCCCGCTGCTGACGGCCCTCGGCTCCGCCTCCCTCCGTCCCGTCAGCGGCAGAGCCAACCTTCCACCGACATCATGAACCCGATGTGGGGGCAGTTCTTCATGACGCAAAGGGGGCAGTTCCGGATGGCGTTTGACACGTTTGACGAAGTCAGGCAGTGATCCCGGCTGCCGATCACCCTGAACAGAGCCAGATAGCGCTCTTGAAGCCGGGCAAATCGATGCGGCGATCGGTCATAGCCAGGTACGCGATCCATCCTATCGCGATAATTCTATCCGGCTTTGACAACCTTCGAGAAAAAGAGCGCTCGGGACGTTCTTAGGGTTGATCGCTTGGCTTAGACTTCTCCAGCCGGGCGATCGGACCGCCGGCGAGAAGCGGCGCCATCAGCTGACCGGTACGCTGCCGTCAGCTCCGCTAGAACTCCTAGACCAATCGAAACGCCTTCCAGTTTGCGCAATAGGCATACGGTTCCTGACATTGGCCTAGATTCGTTCGGTTTGGCGAGTCCGAGTCTCGCCAAGCACATCAACTACGCCGGCATTTTGTGTTCGAGCCTTCTACTGAGGGGACCAGCCCCAGCACCTCAACATCAATGGCCTCCAGCCTCGTGGGGTTTTGGCTGGTGTTCGGGTCGCGTGGGACTCCAAATATGCTTCCCTGCAGCACCTCCCTTAGGCGCGCTATTCGAGCGATCCGGAAGACAGGGCCTGCGTGTGTCATGAGCGTAGGTTCCCCAACATCGAAAGCGAAAGTCCGACGATGAAGACGACGAGCGTGGCAAAGCAGAAGTTTGTCAGCGGGCTCGGCTGCCCATTGTCCGCATAACAAGACGAATCATCTCGCGATGGGCGCGGTACACAAAGACGCGCTTGGCGCAGCTTCCGGCGATAAATGTGGTGAGCGCGAGCCCCGACACGAAACAGGTGCTCATAAAGCCGTACAAAATGCCGCCGGTGACCGCAGCGAAAGTGAGCAATGCAGCCAGGATGTGAAATCTCGTGATCATACAGACCTCTTGACCAGGCCCTTAGCATTCAAGGCAGGGCGATCGGCAGCGTTGATGGCCGTTGATCCGCCGTCTTTCCGCTCACGGCCCCCGGCCCAGGCCGCGTCCTGGCGTAGCTCTGAGGATGCGGAATGAAGCGCTCGGGCATTCTGAGGAGGTCAGAATTGTGTTGCCCCTGTTGTGCCCTAGCTTTTTTGGGGCACAGCGCCGTGAGGAAGGGGAGCCGCTAAACTTCTGAAATTCAAGAGCAAATGCACAAGGGATCGAACCTTGGACCTCTCCCGTGTGAACCACAATCCGCAGACCCGAGCGAACCAAATCCGGCACTAAAAAGCTCGTTTTCGCCACCCATTGAGCCTCACGGAGCGACCGAAGGGCCGCTCGACGGGGTAGCGTTGGCGAAGACTGAAGATGCGGAAGATATTGCTGCTCTGGACCTTGTGCTTGGGGAACTGGAGAGGTCGCGGGGGTTGCCGGTTGGCCGAATCGAGATTTGTCCGCATGCGGAATCTGCAGTGGGCATGTACAGGCTGTTCCGGTGGCCCAACCGCGGGCGGAGACGGGGCTCGCTCTCTGGGTTTGGACGACCCAACCGAAGAAGGGATTTACTTCGGAGCTTATTCCGCGCTGCAGGCTCGCGCCGCGGGATTATGCAAGTTGAAGGCTCTATGACGGGACGATTGGATGACCTCGAGCTGGTGCGACGAATTGGCGAAAGATCGAAGCGCATGGGCGCGACGTTTGCGTCGGTGGTGCATCCTAGCCATATTCCCGTTATCAATGAGATCTACTCGCCCTCGCAAGATGAAATAGATGAAGCGTGCGGCATCCTTTCTGTCATGGCGGAGGCCACTTCCCGTGGCGAAGCCGCGGTTCGGCACAAGTCAATGTTGTTGGACTATGCTCAAGCTGCCGGAATTGAAGTTGGTACTGTTCCCAAACTCGAGCTGCCGCCACTTTGAGGAGACCTGGTGATGGCGACAGAGTTAAAGTGCCAACGACGATTGCGGTGCCGGGAGGATCGTCGTTTAAGGTGATAGGATAGCTAAGCTGCTTTATCCCAGCGGCTCAAGCTTGGAGCGGCCGACTTCCGTGCCCAATAGGCGAGCTGCGCCACAAAGAAACGTCAATTCTTATTTCACCATAGGGACTAAAAGGCCTGGCGCACGTGCCGTCGGGTGATGGCAATTCATCATTGGCCCCTTGCAGATCAAATAGCCGTTTGTCTGATTGAGCTGAGCTGAACTGATGAGCGTGCGCCGGTGCCGGACCGACGGAAGGCGCAAAACTGATCTGAGCCACAGCAGATCAGGGATACGTGCTTCGAGCACGCCAGGTTGAATTGGCCTATTCCTACATTGTACGCGCCGGCGGCATGTGACCGCCGCAGCACGCGGCTGGACACATCTAAGCACCGTACGCATACGACGAGGACCGCCTGATTGACGCATGCGCGCGGGTACAGTTAGTTCTATGATCGGCGGGGTGAAGGTCAGGCGGCTTGCTGATCGGTGGGATTGGCTTGGCGCAGGAGCTTCCATTCCCAGGGCAGCAGTTCGTGCAGCCGCGACGTAGGAAGATCGGCGATCCGGGCGAGGACGTCGGCGAGCCAGGCCTTGGGATCGACGTCGTTGAGGCGACAGGTCGTGATCATCGTCAGCATGATGGCGGCCCGATCGGCACCGCGCTGGCTGCCAGCGAAGGTCCAGTTGCGCCGCCCCAAGGCGATGCCTCTCAACGCGGTGTTGAGAAGTCCTTACCTTCAGTTCGTGGCAACTTTTTTTGGTTTTTCCTTCCAGGCAGCCACCATGCGTTCGTAGGCCTGCTCGACGCGTGCGACGTAACCAGCTTCCCGTTCGCGGATTTACTTGATCCAATAGTCCCGGCCCGGGCCAGCCTTGCCGTAGGCACGGGGAGCCCCAGCCTTCAGAGCCACCTTCCGGAGTTTCATCGCTGTGAACGCTGGCCGCGCGTAAGCGTAGTCCTTCCCGGTCGTCAGGACGTGCCAGATCATGACTGCGAGCTTGCGCGCCGTCGCGACGGCTGCGACCCCGGCCCCGTGCTTTTTCTGCGTTCGGTTGAAGAATGCTCGCAACGGACCCGGCGCCGTCTTGGCTGACCACGCCGCCTCAACCAGCATCTTGCGGGCGTCACGGTTGCCCTGCTTCGAGATCCGGCCATGCCGTGCCGGGTGCTCGCCTGACTGCCGAACCCGCGGTGTCAACCCGAAATAGCTGCTGAGCTTATCCGGCGACGGGAAGCGTGCGATGTCGCCGATGGAGGCCAGTACACTCGATGCGACAACCGAACTCACGCCGGGGATCGTCATCAGCTTGAGAGCCCGTGGATCGTCCAGAGCCTGCTGGGCCACGACCTTGTCGATTTCCGCGAGTTGCTTCGTCACGCGTTCGAGTTCCACGATCAGACGCCGGAGCATTGCACGCTCCTCCGATGGAAGAGGCAGACTGTTCAGCCAATGCCGTCCGCGCTTGCCGAAGAGATAGCCTTTGTAGGGCGGGATGAGGTTAGCATGCAGGATGGCCTTCATGCGTCCTTTAATGCGGATGATCTGCGCCAAGACGCCAGCGCGCTCGGCCATCTGGCGCCGGCTGTAGGTGTCCTCGTCAGCAACCCAGACCTCCGGCAAGAAGCCGGCAGCATGCAACTTTGCCAGGGTCCCAGCATCGACCTTGTCCGTTTTGACTCGCGCATAGGCAATCGCCCGAACGAGCCTCGGATTGGCGACCGCGACGCGCTTAACGTGCGGGCGCAGAATACGTTCGACCGCCGCGCTGTTGCCCGTCACCTCGATGACCACCTCATCTTCGAGGCTGAGTGTCTTGGCAAAGGCGACAAGCCGATCGTGGACGAGATCTACGCGGAGCTGTCGGATTATTGTTCCGTCCTCCAGGATCGCCACCTGGGCGAACGATCGGTGGATGTCCATGCCGACGATTTGCATGCTTGGTTCTCCTTTGTCTCAGGAGCCAGTGGCTTGCACGACATCTACGGATCCGCGCTCGCAGCGCAGCCGGGCAAGTCGTAGGGGGCGGCCAAGTAACAAAGCGAGCTCACAGCTCATGGTCATGGCGGCCTGCCACCGTTTCGTGCTCCAGCGCCCCTATCCCGGCTTCGACAGACTAATCCGGACGACCAGTCCTCTCCACCGGGTTTGAGCGCTGAAAACATCATGCCCTGGTCAAGCAGACCCTGCCGTCGTCGAGGAAGCGGGCGAAGTCGTCCCAGCGCCTGAGCATGTAGTTCATGGGCTTCAGGACCTCGGAGGAGCTCGACAGGGTCTCCCGCTCGCGGAGCAGCCAGTCGTGCATGTCGTCGAGAAGCGGCTTGCTCTGTTCCTGGCGCACGGCGCGCCGGCCGTCGGCACTGCGGCCGTTGATGGCGCGCTCGATCTCGAACAGGGCGTCAAGACGCCTGACCGCTTCCAGCGCGATCGGGGAGACCGGTTTGCCTTTCTGTCCGTCCCGGGCGGCTTTCTCGATGTCAGCCAGTTCGAAGAAGCCCCGCCGCGCATGGGCCAGGCAAAATGCCGGCGTGATCGGCATCGCTTTCCTTTTTGGGTCGAACAACGGCTCGAAGCCGCTAGAGCGGTTCACGGATTTATTGAATCGGAGGGGATTCCGGGTCTGGGACGAATATGATTCAAGATGCTGGCTGGGCTGGAGGCCAGCATCCGATGGTCCGACCAATTTCCAACGATTTGCGTAAGCGTGCGGTATCCGCTGTTGCCAAAGGTGAGAGCTGCCGATCTGTGGCGGAACGGTTTGGCGTTGCTGTCTCGTCAGTTGTGAAGTGGTCACAGCGTTATCGAACGACCGGCTCGGTAGCGCCTGGCAAGATGGGTGGTCACCGCAAGCCTGTGCTTGATCCGCACCGCGCCTTCATCGTCGAGCGGATCACTCAGACGCCGCACCTGACGCTGCATGGTCTGAAGGCGGAACTGGCAGCCCGTGGGGTCAAGGTCTCACACAATGCGGTCTGGCTGTTCCTGCGCCGGGAAGGGCTGCGGTTCAAAAAAAACACTGTTCGCCCTCGAACAGGCTCGCGCCGACGTCTCTCGTAGGCGCTTGCGTTGGCGAGCCTGGCAGGCCGGGCTCGATCCGGGCCGGCTCGTCTTCATCGATGAGACCTGGATCAAGACCAACATGGCCCCTTTGCGAGGCTGGGGACCCAAAGGGGCGCGCCTGCGCGGCTTCGCTCCGCACGGTCACTGGCGTACCCTCACATTCCTCGGCGCGCTCCGCCATGATCAACTCACGGCACCCTGCGTCTTCGATGGCCCGATCAACGGTGAATGCTTCCGTGGTTACGTAAAGCACATTCTCCTGCCAACCCTGCGTGAAGGCGACATCGTCATTCTCGACAATCTCGGAAGCCATAAGTCGAAAGCCGTCAGGCAAATGATCAAGGCTGCTGGCGCCAGACTCTGGTACCTGCCGCCATACTCGCCCGACCTCAACCCAATCGAACAGGCCTTCTCCAAGATCAAACACTGGATGCGGCAAGCTCAGAAGCGCTCAATCGAGGAGACTTGGCGCCATATCGGTCACCTCGTCCAAGACATCCAGCCTCGCGAATGCGCCAACTACTTCGCCAGCGCCGGTTATGCTTCAATCAAAATGTGAAACGCCCTATAGCAATCCGCCTGCAGGATACCGCCGAAGACGGCCAGATGCTTCTGGGGATGTTCGCCCCTTCGGTCGCCCGAGGCGTAATAGACCGCCGCCGGCGGCGCAGGTCCGGCGAAGGGCCGATCATCCCGCACATACGTCCAGATCCGGCCGGTCGTGCACTTGCCCTTCGCCAGGGAACAGCGGCGTGACGGCGAAGGTCCCGTGACCGACCTGGTCGGCCAGCGTCGATAACGGCAGATCGATCATCTCGGCCTTAAAGCGCACGCTCTGGCGGTTGAGCGGGATATGCATGCCGAACTTGTCGAACAGAATCGTCGCCAGCAATTGTGGGCCGATGAAGCCGCGCGGCGTCGCATGGAACGGTGCCGGCGGCTGGCTGATCTTCTCGCAATCGCGGCAGGTGAACTTCTCGCGTACCGTCTCGATGACCTTAAAGCGACGCGGAATCTCCTCCAGCGTCTTGGTCACATCCTCGCCGACCTTCGCCAACCGCGATCCACCGCAGCAGGCGCAGGTCGTTGGAGCCTCGATGACGACGCGCTCACGTTCGATGTCGTCCGGCCACGGCTTGCGCACCGGCCGCTTGCGCGTGAAGGCGCTCACGCTCTGGGTTTTTGCCGCGGCAGCCTGCGCAGCCAGCTCATTCTCGGTCGCCGTGGTGGCGAGTTCTTCGAGCTCCAATTCCAACTGCTCAAGTAGCCGCGCCGTGCGCTCGGAGCGCTGCCCGTGCAGTTCGCGTTTGAGCTTCTCGATCCGTAGCTCAAGATGAGCGATCAGCACTTCGCTGTCCGACAGCTCCGCCCGCGCGTTGGCGGCATCCGCGACCGCCACATCGCGTTCAGCCTGCAACGCCTCGCGCTCGGCCAGCAGCGCAAGGTAGGCGCTCGCGAGATCCGACGGAAGATCGCTCGGCTTCGATGTCATGAAGCCATTGAATCAGATCGAGCATCAGATTCAAACCCAAAACGATTATCCGACCCGCGTCGGACGCTGGGTTTCTTGCGGATTGCGCCAATCGATCCCGGACAGCAGGTAGCTCAACTGCGCCAGCGAGATCGTTACCGCTTCACCGGCAACCGATGGCCAGATAAACTTTCCTCTCTCGAGTTTTTTTGTGAACAAGCAGGCTCCCTGACCATCGTGCCAGATCACCTTCACAAGATCGCTGCGGCGACCGCGGAAGACAAACAAATGACCGCTGAGCGGTTCTTTGTGCAGCACCTCCTGCACTTGGAGGGCCAGCGGTGGAAAGCCTCTGCGCATATCCGTGTAGCCTGTAGCCAGCCACACTCGCACATTCCCTGGTACAGAAATCATCGGCGTCCAAGCACATCGAGGACCCGCGCCAACGCCTCCGGATCGACGTGCGCATCCACCCGGATGCACCGTCGGTTGCCGAGATCGATCTCTATCAATCCAGTACGCGCGGCTGCCGCCGAGCGAACTCGGCCATCAACCGTAGGCAAAAGCTTCGGAGTTTCTTCAGCCGAGGCCGCTACGGCGGCGATCTGCACCGGCGTAAAAGATGGTGCAACTTGTTCCGATGTCCGTGCTTGTCGACGCCAGGTAAACACCAGGCTGGCCGCTACTCCGTTGCGCCGCGCAACCTCAGTTACCTTCGCGCCCGGTGCCAGCGTCTCCTCGACAATCCGTGCCTTGTCGTCCTGCGACCAACGCCGCCGCCGCTCGAGCCCGCCCAAAACTTCGACCCGCATCGCCTGATGACCTTAAAGCTAGACCTAAGGTCACACGCTTCGCGAATTACCACCCGTCACGCAAGACGGTCCTCGTCGGAGCGGTACTAAGCACCCGACCACGTTCTGCGCTCTTCAAAAGATTGTTCTTCGTCCACTCATGTCTCACGACGAGGTGACAGACCGAAGCGATCCCGACGTCATTGCGGCAGTCCAGCCAATGCCTTCGCCCTTGCCCGCTCTTCATCCCTCAAGATCACAGGTGCTATCTGCCGCGCAAATCCCAAGTGATCCAGACTTGCGGGCTGGCCGATCGTTTGAAAGGCAACCTGGGCGTCGCGCGTCATGCCCGACAGGCTCGCACGGCCGAACAGTGCTGGCTGAACAGCAGACGCGTGCATTACGGTGATCTCAAGCGATCGCGATCAGGAGCAGAGCGAGCGACTCGGTCGGATCACTGCCAATAGGCCGCAGTGTACTCAGGAGCTGTGCTGAGGCATTACTTGACGATCGCCGCTGGCTTTAGCCCGCTCGACCGGATCACCATGTCCTCGATCTTGAGGAAACGATTTTTCCGATACGCGTAGTCCGACGGCATAGGCCGCCGTCAACTCGGTGCGGCTCTTCAGGATGGTGATTGCCTCCGGCTAGCTCACCCCTCGTTGGCACTCAGCAACCACGGCAGGCCGCCTAGTTCCGCGCATAGCCGATACGCACCGTATTGCGCTATGGCCTAAGGTCATGCCGAAGAACCGCAAAATACAGACGATCTGGTTGAGGTAGACCATGCGATTTCATTCGCAACGAGATAAACCTGCACCGTGCCTGGCGCCGATCCGTTCCAGCGTGGTGCAGACCATTCATTAATACCTGCCACTTCCTATTTCCCCAGATGGACTCAGAGTCCGGCCTGAAGAAGACGGACAGATGAAGCGAGCAAGGTTCACGGAAGAGCAGATTATCGCGGTGCTGAAAAAGCATGAGGCTGGGCAAAGACGGCTGAGCTGGGTCAAAAGCATGGAATCCGCGAAGCGACGATCTACAATTGGAAGGCCAAATTCGGCGGCATGGACGTTTCCGAAGCGAAGCGGCTGAGGGCCTTGGAAGAGGAGAACGCGAAGCTGAAGAAGCTTCTGGCCGAGCAGATGCTCGATGCGGCCGCCCTTCGCGAGCTCCTTTCAAAAAAATGGTAGGGCCCGCCGCCAAGCGCGCTGCGATCGCGCATCTGCAGGCCGTCATGAGCCTGTCGGAACGGCGGGCCTGCTCGATTGTCGGCGCGGACCGAAAGATGATCCGCTACGGCTCCAGTCGCCCTCCAGACGCAGTTCTGCGTGGCCGATTGCGCGATCTCGCCAACGAGCGGCGGCGTTTCGGCTATCGCCGGTTGTTCGTCTTGCTGCGGCGGGAGGGCGAGCCATCGGGGATCAACCGGATCTACCGGCTTTCCCGCGAGGAAGGGCTCACCGTCCGCAAACGGCGGGCTCGCCGCAAGGCCGTGGGGACCCGTGCCCCGATCCTGGTCGAGGCGAGGCCGAACGCGCGCTGGTCGCTGGACTTCGTCCTCGACCAGTTCGCCAATGGCCGACGCTTCCGCATCCTCAACATCGTCGACGACGTCACCAAGGAATACCTGGGCGCCATTCCGGAGACGTCGATCTCGGGGCGGCGCGTGGCGCGCGAACTGACGGCAATCGTCCAGCGACGCGGCAAGCCAGGTCGTGTCCGACCATGGCACCGAATTCACCTGCAACGCCATGCTCGCTTGGTGCAAGGACGCAGCCATCGATTGGCACTTCATTGCGCCGGGAAAGCCGATGCAGAACGGCTTCGTCGAGAGTTTCAATGGCCGGATGCGCGATGAGCTACTCAACGAGACCCTGTTCTTCGATCTCGATGACGCCCGCGCCAAGATCGCCAACTGGGTCGCCGACTACAATCTCCAGCGTCCCCAATCTTCGCTGAAATACCTGACCCCCGCGGCCTACGCCGCCCACCTCACCGCAACGGACGATCGGCTGCGCAACCCCGACCAGCTCCGCCGATCGTCCGTTGCTCCATCCGCGCCACTTGGCGTACAAAACCCCGAGCCTCTAACTGCCGCTGGATGAAAATGCAGTGGCAGGTCAAGCGCTCTCTCGTTTGGCGCCTTCGGCATCGGCATGCGCACCGCGACCGAATACCGGCGCATCCCGCAGTGTCTTTGATGCGACCTTCGACCGCAGTGAGGATTTCTTATAAGTGCGAAGTCGCGGTTATTGATCGGTCTATAGCGGGCCGGGCGGGTGGGCCATGATCTCACCAAAGCACAGGATTTGCTTCCCCGCACACAGCGATTGCATTCCGAGCGCGCCTCCGCATGTTGCCAGCCTCATGGAATCCTGTTCCAACCGAGCAGCTCAACGATTGAGATCGCCCAAATCGCTATCTCCAACTGCGACCTGACAGGCCGCTCCTTTTGCAAACGTCCATGCGAGGAATGCTATCATGCGTTACGCATCCAGAATCCACCAAATGGTCGGTAACACGTCGAAGGCATGGGACATACATTTCATGGCCGCAGAGAAGCGTATCCGCGGCGAACGGATTATCTTACTGACGGTCGGCAACACCGATTTCCCCAGTCCCAAAGTGGCTATCGACGCTGTGCATGGCAGTCTGGCAGTCGGACGAACCCATTATAGCCCCAGTGCAGGGAGCACTCCGATCCGCGAGGCAATTTCGCGGCTTCATGCCCGTAAGACTGGCCAGGCGATCGACGCCGGCCAGGTCATTGTCACGATCGGCGCGCAGAACGCGCTCCTCACTGCCGCCCTCTGTATTGTGGAGCCGGGCGACCAAGTGTTGGTTCCCGACCCTATGTATCCAACGTATCCCGGCACAACTGCCGCTGCCGGCGGCGAGATCGTCAGCATCCGCTCGCCGGCGAAAAACGGCTTCCATCCGCTCATCGACGAGATAGAAGCCCCTATCGGTCCGCGAACTTGCGCCATCTTTCTGGCAATGCCCAATAATCCAACCGGAGCAGTTTATACGAGAGAAGAACTGTCGACCATAGCGACGCTGTGCCAAACGCACGATCTCTCGTTGCTTTCGGACGAAGTTTATGACGAGCTCGTTTATGAGGGGAGGCACGTTTCGCCTTCGGTGCTTTCGGGCATGGCGGAGCGCACTATTTGCATCGGCAGCCTATCCAAAATCCATACGATGCCCGGATGGCGTATCGGCTGGTGATCGGCCCGCAGCAATTGGCGGATCATGCCAGTCACATAGCCATCTGTTCCACGTACGGCACTCCTACGTTTCTGCAGGACGCGGCGGTGATAACGCTTGAGCAGCTTCCGCGCGGCGTCCCCGAGCTGAAAGCCGCCTATCGCCGACGGCGCGACCGGCATTGTGACTGGATTGACACGGTTTCGGTCCTGACTTGTCACCGGCCGGAAGGTGGCATGTTCGTGATGTTGGATGCTCGCGCCACCGGTCTTTCGGCCTACGAGTTCGCCAAGGACCTCCTTCTCGAAGAGGGCGTCGCGATCCTGCCCGCAGACGCTTTTGGTGACAGCGCAATCGGCTATTTGCGCATCAGCCTCGGCGCCCCTGATGCGGTGATCGACGAAGCTGCCCTTCGACTCTCCCGTTACGCGGAGCGAGCTGCCCGGCATCGGGCCGTCTCCTGAAGGCGTTCCTGCTGGTCGATCTTCGGCTTTCACCAAAATAGGATTATCTCGTCAACTGGCACAGTCACTGTCTAAGTTTTTATTCTCGGATCGGTCTTGGAATGAATAGCAAGGATGATGACCTTCCATCCGGTCATCGCGGGTCGCGAAGCCGCAGCGCTCAAACCTGCGTTCTGTCGCCTGGGTGCTTCGATCTACTAGGTGGCAAAGCGCAAGTCTATGTTTTAGATTTCGACGTGACCGGTTCGCGTCACGTTCGCGGATAAGACGCGTCTGCGCTCCTGGCTGAGCCAGGCTCGAACCGCGGGTGGATGCGGGCGCACATCGCTGGCGGTGCGCTCCCCGGTTGCGTGGAGATCACGCACATTCAGTTTCCAATGGCTGCTCCGGCTAGACGATTGCATTGGCATAGTGCTTTTCGAGATTATGAGCTCAAGGGCCCAACCACACGTGAAGCGTCCATTTCGTAAGTTACAAGCGACAGATAGCAGCGGCCGGAGATCGGATCCATATCGCTGCATGTACTCGTCGTTTGTGGATCTAGGACGGACGCGGCTACGGCGCTCCGAGTCCGATGGATTAAAGTATGCGCCAGACCTGCGGGAGTCTTGGGAGCAGCGAGCCGAGAAGAGACAACCATCCTGAGATGCCGGACAGCGGCTCCGAATACCGCTTTCGCAGAAAACTTTGAGTACCGCGACGAACAATCATGTGGACGAAAATGATGTGGCTAAAGATAAGTCGGTTCGACTGCAGCGATCAAACCAGCTCCTCAACTCCTCGCCAGTTTCCCAAGAGAGCCAATTGTCCTCCACAATGTCATCTTCCACCAGCCGTAATATCGCCCCGCCTGGCTCATGATGCAGCATGTCATCGACGTTCTTATCCAGCGTCCAGCGCTCTACAATCGCACATAAAAAGTCAGGAGCCCACATGGCAAAAGACACGGCGTGGGTTAGTCCTGTTAGGATCTTGCGAACGCCCTGTCCTCTAAAGTCTCTGCGCACCCAAAGATCGCCGTGGTACGCCACTTTTCCGGTCATCTTCTTCGCGCTAGGCGCTGTGCAAATACAACGGTCCTCTGGGTGTGCATGTATGGCAGGGTTGGCATAGAACGCCTTCAGGGATTGAAGATGTTCTGCAAAGTTGGTCTGCGAAAGGTCATACAGTCGAGCTGCTTCTAACCCAGCAACGTTGTTATTTTTGTCTAAGCCTATGATCCAATATCCCTCGCCTTCCTTAATTGGCGAACGATCCGGCCGAAAGTTCGGAAATGTCGGCCCCTTCGTTGGAGTTGCCCTTGCAATCGAGACATACTCGTGAAAATCGAATCCTATGAGCAGCTTGATGCCATTCTTTTCGGCGGCATCGTCACGTACTTGGAGAGATCGAGCGACGTGGAACGCATTACCCGCGACTAGCATTGCTGCACCCTATCGTATTTTGAAGAGTTCCGCCATAACCTGGCGGGGAGTTGCTGACTAAAGCTACATCTTCAACAATGGCTCCAGACACTACCTACTTTAGTAAGTAATGGTGCATTTTACATGCAATGGCGTGTATGAGCATTTGACAGGCAACCGAACTCTGCTGGGCGCGAGCGGGGTCTATTGGGCCAGCCCTCGCGTTTACTCTGTGCCGTGGCGACTGAACGGCGAGATGGTGCGAGCGACGATGGCCGAAGGGATGCTGCGCATCCACCAGGGGATCCATACTGTGGCCATCTATCCGATCTACGCCGGTCAACGCGCCCTCGTCGCCGATCCCAAGCATTTGCGGGTCTAGCGCGGAGCCGCGAGCAGCTGGATGACTGAAGATGCTCCGCCAAGAGCTGAGCCTACGCGAGACCTGGTGCTGCGGTGTGAATGCGAAATCGCGATAAGAATAGTGGTGAGATGACGCTCAAGCTAAGTTCGCGGCCTGTCGGCCGCGGACCTCTCAGCCCAGCCGTCGCGAGATTCCAGATACGCGAGCTTGCCAGCATACGCTTGATTGCCAACGGCAATAACGTGCTGCTGCTTCGCCGGTGTTGGCATGACGAAGCTGGCGGTTGCGCTTGAGCGAACCGACCTGCGCTAGCCTTGTGTAGTTCAGCGGCCACAGTCATTTGCGCAGAAAACACAACGGGGCTAGCCCCGATGACCGCCTGACTTTGCCAAGCTGAAGCATCATCGACGAGCTCTGATATCTTGGCTTTGAGCCTAATGCCGCGCATCAGTTCTTCCACCTTGCTAGCTGCCGAGACGTGATCCAGCCCAATCGCCGCGTCGGACTCGACTTCCTGGCGACCCCACGATCTCGGCGACGGTTATCAGGAAGACATTGATAGACTTTGTCGTCGGCTCGTATCTCGCGATAGTTGAATTTGGTCGTGATGCCGATCCCGTTCATGATCCTAGGAAAGGTTGAACGGGACCATAAGTTACTTCCCTGCTTCCACGCGGCGCTCACAGATCTATCCTAAACGCCAGCTTACCCGCGCTGAGCATGCCATGCCCTAGAGCGAAATCGTAGGGCGGCCGGCTGCCATTTTCGGAACGTTTCCGCGATCATTTGTAGTATGGAATTCCACACCTCGGAGGAGACTTGACTCGGGATATCATGTCTCCCACGCCAATAGTTGAGGTACCGCTCCTCGCTCATTGATACCGCTTCGGTCGTCGCAAGAGAAATGCAGTTCCCGAGACCGGGATATTGATTGAGGAGCGCCTCGTAAGTTCCCATCTGACCGATGAGTGGAGTGAGCGCCCGTCGTAAAGCCGGTGCCATGTCGCGTATCCGATTTTCGATTTCGAGTTGAAACGGATCAGTCTCAAGATCTGCAAAGACGGTTGCAATTGTGAAGAACCCGCGAGGCCGTAAGATTCGCATGGTTTCACGAAGCGCTTCACTCGAATTCGTCAAGTGGAACGACATGCTGTAACAAACCCAGTCTAGCGAAGCCTCGGCCAGGCCGGTGCATTCTCCAGGCGCATTAACCCAAGATACCGCTGGATACGTTGGACCGAGCCTCTGCCCCACCGCAACCATCTGACTATCAGGTTCGACCGCATAGCCGGAAAGTCCCATTTCAGCCAAGGCATAGGTGATTAGGCCTGTACCCGCGCCGATGTCCCCGAAGATTGGGCTTTTCGTTACATGCTTTACCTGATCAAAAAGCATCTGAAGGACTCCTCGTGAATAGGGTGGGAACTCTGGATAAAACTCTGCTAGATCGGAAAAGCTTCCAAAAGACCGCTTCTTAGTAACTTGCATCTTCTCCTCCACGAGTTGATGAGTCTTTGGATGCAGCGCGCCGCGCCGACTCGTGATGCGAATTGCCGCTCCTCGCAAACAGCATCAAAACTCGTGCCAATTTGGCTGACCCAAGCTGAAGAAAAGAGCGCACGATTGCTTTCGGTTGTGTATTTGCAATGCTCGAGTGAGCCACTGGCGACACAAGCTTGTGTCGCGGCTCCGACAAACCCGAGAAGAGTGTCAGCAGTCGGCTAGTAGCATCCAGCCGCAAGCCATGGACGGCGCCGCGGCCCGGTGCATAGGCATAGACCACGCAAGGCGGATCAGGCCCGGCCCAGGGCCTGTCATCGCGCGACAGCGCCCAGAAGTAGCCGGTTTTGGTCCTGCCGCGCCCCGGATCCAGCACCGGCGCCGGGGTCTCATCGACACAGAGCTTCGAGGAGGCGAGCAGAAGCTCGCGCAGGCGATGCCACAAGGGCTTCAATTCCTGGGCGGCATAGCCGACCCAGAAGGCGAGCGTGGAACGGTCGAGCGCTATTCCATGGGTCGCCAGCATCTGCGCCTGGCGGTAAAGCGGCAAATGCCAATCATACTTCGCGTCGATCACATGCGCGGCCAGCCGCTCGGTCGGCAATCCTCCCCTGATCAGTCGCTCGGGCGCGGCGTGCTGGAGGACGACGCCGTGACAGGCGCGGCAGGCCAGCTTGGGCCGGCGGGTGACGATGACGCGATACTGCGCCGGTACGACGTCCAGCCTCTGGCTCTCATCGTGACCGATCTCAAAAAGGACGCCTCCGCAGCACGGGCAGCTGGTTCCAGCGGGCATCAGGGTTTCGATGATTCGCGGCAAATGCTCCGGCAGCTGACCACGGTTGGCCCTGCGCGCGGCCGTCCTCTTCTCGCAGGTTCTGGGATTGGCGCGATCCTCGGCTGCTTCGAGGGCCGCGACGGCCTGATCGATGTCCTCCAGAACAAGCTGTAGCTGATCAGCGCCCAGCTTTTCCGAGGACCGACCGAACTGCGCATCTTTCGCAAACTTGAGCAACCGCTCGAGCCTGGCGCAGCGATCCAGCAGAGCCGCGGCAAAGACACGCAACTCGGCTGGATCGCTTGGCAGCTCATCGGGCAAATCACTCATTGACCCGAACTTGCCATGCTTCGCGCCTCGATGCAGCGATGATTTGTATTTTTACGCAAGCGCCTTCGGCTGCGGGATTCGAGGCGCGTGCATGCGCGTCCAATCCATGCCGGCCAGAAGTGCTGACAACTGGGCCGCATTCATCCGCATCACGCCGGCCACGATGGGAGGCCATTTGAAGCTACTGCCATCAAGCCGCTTCCAGTACATCACAAGGTCGCTGCCGTCCCAGACGACAATCTTCACCCGATCGGCGCGCTTCGCAGGGAACACCACCGCCACGCCCTTCATCGGGTCATGGCCCAGCGTCTCCCTCGCCAGCAGCGCCAAGCCCTCCGCACCCTTCCTGAAGTCGACAGGTTGCGTCGCCACATAGATCATAAGGCTCGCGGGCACGAACGTGTCCGTCGCAGTGCCAGGAACACATCGCTCAACACAGCAGCCCAGGCGCCCCGCGCAACTCCACGCGCGCGCCCTGGAACTCAACCGTCACAATGGCTGCCTCCGGCGAGCCGGAGGGCTCTGCGGCCGCCGGCAACGCTGATTCCGACACCACCGACACGAACGACAGCGTGTCCGCCGACGCCGGCAATACCAACTGGCCCAAACGCGCCCGCCGCCGCCAGTCATGCACCTGCTGCGGCCGGCAGCCATGGGCGACGGGCGACGTCTGTTACAACCGCGCCCGGCTCGAGGCTTTCCGCGGCGATCTGCGACTTCACATCATCCGGCCAGCGCTTGCGACCGGCGCCAGCATACACTTCGATATGCGTGACAACGGTCGTCTTATGTCGTCCGAATGGTCGTCCATTGTGAGCACCCTTGCTGAAGATAACTCTTCATAGCGGCGCTCCCGAGACTCCGCACAAACAATCCGATGGGTCTCTACGCTACGCTTACTCTCGAGTGCAAGCGACCTGACGCTGCGTCCGGCCCTGGCTTTCTCGCTGGGCTCCTCTCAGGCCGATCCGTCGGCGGAAGACGAGCAAAACGGTCACGGATCCCATAACGATGGCGCGCGTTTCTCGTCAAACAAGCCGGATCATACTTGAAGGCGGGTGGCATGCCGATTGCTTAAAACGAAAGATGACGCCCGAGCTAACGCCTCTCGAATTGTTCCAAGCTTGTGGTTAGCAGCATCAATGTGGCCAATGCCTATGTTGCGTTGAACTCTCAGAACTTTGCATGATCGCAAAAGGAGGCCGGAAGTCGAGTGACACAAATTACGATGCTGCTGACTGGCCTTTCTTTCGATAAAATTTAGCTAACGGACATTCCCATTGAAGGACAGGGAAGGACTACGAAATGAAGCTCGCCGAGCCTCTCCGCGGAGCCTCGCACCATGGACCGTCTTGGTCGGCAGGGATTGCCGTGGCAACTGGGTTGCCCGCGAAAGAAACGGCCTTTTTGGCGGTCTGTTCGTGAACCGAGCCCAAGCGCTTAAATTCGCACTATGGACGAATGGCCGCCATCCAGAAAACGTTGTCGAGGTGTCGCGCGACATAGAACTCGAGCTTTCCCTGACTCGGCCGCTCGGCTAAAATGATCCGTTATCACACAAATGATCAGGTACGGTACTGCGCGCGGCCCGGCGGAAGCAAACCATCTCTTGCGGCCAGTTCCGGCATCCAGCTTTCATCAGCGCTCCGGGGGCACCTATACTAGGGTCTGTACCTAATTAGCGAACTCTGATTCCCTCGCAGCGGGTTGATTCCACGCGGGGGACTTCGATGCGCAAAGGACTGTTCTGGCTCAACGACAAGCAATGGGCTCTGATAGAGCCGCATCTGCCAACGAACCAGACCGGACCGGTGCGCGATGACGATCGACGCGTCATCAGCGGTATCATTCACATGCTTCAGTGCGGCGCACGCTGGCGCGATTGCCCGCCCGACTATGGTCCGTACACGACGATCTACAATCGTTTCAATCGCTGGGCCAAGCGCGGACATTGGCGGGCGATCTTTGAAGCGCTCGCCCGCTGCGGCAAAGATCCATCGACTCCACCACGATCAAAGCGCATCGCTCGGCGAGCGGCGGAAAAGGGGGGAGCATGAACAAGCGATCGGCCGATCGCGCGGCGGGCGGACCACGAAAATCCACGCGCTGAGCGACCCTGACTGCAGACCTTGCGCATTTCATCTCACTCCAGGCCAGGACGCTGATATTGCCGCAGCGCCAGCCCTTTTGGAACTCGCGCCACCCATGTCTGCCCTCATTGGCGACAAAGGGTACGACGGCGACGGCTTTCGAGCCGAAATCGTCGATCGTGGTGCCAAGCCCGTCATTCCAAACAAATCCAACAGGGTCACTCTCCACAGCTTCAGCAAACGCGCCTACAAGGGGCGCAACGTTATCGAGCGCTGTTTCTGCCGCCTCAAGGATTTCAGGCGTGTCGCAACTCGCTACGACAAACTAGCCAGGAACTTCTTGGCTGCCGTCCATCTCGCCGCCATCGTTGCCTATTGGATCAATTGAGTCCGAGCCCTAACGCCCTTGCTTGATATAAACGCTGGCACTTCGTTTCGGCATTCGGATCTTGTTGCACCGGCATCGCGAGTTCGTGACTTCTCGGTGGAAGCGGCATCGCGGAAATGACGAACAGTAGGCACTAGCTGGAGCCCGCCCATTGCGAACACGGCTAGGTCGTCCCATTCACGACATCATGGTCGTAGATGGCGGGCGGACGGAGTATCTCGCGTTCGGCTGAGAACGCCTGATGTTCATCGAACAACCTGGCCATGACCGAGTTTCCCCCCCTGCTCTGGTAAGATCAACGTCCGCGGGATGTACAATCTACCCGGCAGATCGCGGTCGGAAAGCCGTGAGGTAATTCGTCGACGGATCGTCGGATCGAGCGTCCTTGTTCGTTAATTGACCTGCCACTGAATTCATCCGACAGCGGTTAGAGTTTATGGGCTTTGTACGCGAATTGGCGCGGGTTGGAGCAACGGACGATCGGCGGAGCTGGTCGGGGTTGCGCAGCCGATCGTCCGTTGCGGTGAGGTGGGCGGCGTAGGCCGCGGGGGTCAGGTATTTCAGCGACGATTGGGGACGCTGGAGATTGTAGTCGGCGACCCAGTTGGCGATCTTGGCGCGGGCGTCATCCAGATAGAAGAACAGGGTCTCGTTGAGCAGTTCATCACGCATCCGGCCGCTGAAACTCTCGATGAACCCATTCTGCATCGGCTTTCCCAGCGCAATGAAGTGCCAGTCGACGAGCGCGTCCTTGCTCCGGGCCGGCATGGCGTTGCAGGTGAACTCGGTGCCACGATCGGACACGGTCATTCCTGGCTTGCTACTCGTTCGACGATCGCCGTCAGTTCGCGGGCGACGCGTCGTCCTGAGATCGACGTATCCGGAATGACCCCAAGACATTCCTTGATCACGTCGTCGACGATGTTCAGAATGAGGAAGCACCGGCCCTTGGCGAACTGGTCGTGGACGAAGTCCAGCGGGGCTGAGCCTCCACTAGGATCGGGGTCTCGCGTCGCCACGGCCTTGCGGCGGGTTCGTCGCTTGCGGACGGCGAGCCCTTCCTCGCGATAAAGCCAGTAGATGCGGTAGAGGCCCGATGGTCCTGCCTCCCGTCGCAGCAAGACGAACAGCCGGCGCTAGCCGAAAGCCGACGCTCGTTTGGCGAGATCGCGCAATCGGCCACGCAGAACTGCGTCCGGCGGGCGGCTGGAGCCGTAGCGGATCATCTTCCGATCCGCCCCCACAATCGAGCAGGCCCGCCGTTCCGACAGGCTCATGACGGCCTGCAGATGCGCGATCGCAGCGCGCTTGGCGGCGGGCCCTACCATTTTTTTGAAAGGAGCTCGCGAAGGGCGGCCGCATCGAGCATCTGCTCGGCCAGAAGCTTCTTCAGCTTCGCGTTCTCCTCTTCCAAGGCCCTCAGCCGCTTCGCTTCGGAAACGTCCATGCCGCCGAATTTGGCCTTCCAATTGTAGATCGTCGCCTCGGAAACACCGTGCTTGCGAGCCAGGTCGGCTGTCTTCGCCCCAGCCTCATGCTCCTTCAATACCGCGATAATCTGCTCTTCCGTGAACCTTGCTCGCTTCATCTGTCCGTCCTTCTTCGGGCCGGACTCTAACTCCTTCTGGAGGAAATACGCAGTGGCAGGTCACGCTCCGTTAGCCGTTCCGATCCCGGGATGTGGTAGCCATACAAGGAGGAGATATTCTGGTAGTCGACTGCCTTCGGTCACAACGATGATCAATCGTCTTTGTGGAGCGCGTGTCGTGTTTGACTGGTAGGCGGAGTTTTCGCCCTAGGGATGGGCATCGCCGGCTCGACGTAAGAAAGCCTCAGGGCACTTGAGCTTAGAGGATACGGTCGATCTCCTGATCGTGATCGCCACGTAGTGCGCGGATGCCGCCATGAGCTCGGCGTGAAGTTCTTCGTCGACAGAAACCCGACGATTGCCATTTCCAGTTTATGCTGTTCATGCAAGATCAAATTCACCGATAAGCCCATAATCTCGCGAAAGTGTGCGCAGTCTGTCCCAAGTTGCATCCTCGATCGCGATGCCATTTGCTGTGCGCTCCTGTTCGCGCAAATATCCGATCTCGCCGGGGTAGAACACGCCGGATGAGCCCTCCGATGGCGGTGTCGCTTTCAGGTAATAAGCGAAATCGGCGACCTCCTTCTTGAACTCATCAAGTCGGCGGAATGCGGCTACATTGAAGGCTGCCATGAAGCAGCTGTTGTTGTACCGGCCACTCGGCTCGACGTTGAGCCCAGGGCTAGTTAGCAGACTGCATAGTATTTCCACGATCGCGGCGAGGCCGCTGCCTTTGTAACCCTCGGTACCGCCGAGCGGCAGTAGCGTGCCGCCTTTGCGGTATTCGCGCGGATCCGTGGTCGACCTTCCCTCACCATCGACAATCCAGCCCTTGGGGATCTGCTCGCCGCGCGCAACCGCCAGGTCGATCCTCCCGACGGCGACCGCCGAGGTCGCCATGTCGAGCAAAAACGGGGCCTTGAGATCGGAAGGCACCGCGATCGCGATCGGGTTGGTGCCAAGCCGCGCCTCGCGTCCGCCGAAGGGCGCGACATATTTGAATGAGCGGCCGCAGCCGGCCGCCGCGAGCCCGATCATGCCCGCGGTTGCGGCCATCAAGGGGTACGCGGCGAGCCGTCCGACATGGCTTTGCCGGAACACCGTGCAGGCAGCGACATTGGCGATCTTTGCCTTTTCGATCGTCTGCGCCATCGCCCTGGCGTTTACATGGAAGCCAAAGCCCCAATGCCCGTCGATGACCGCCGTGGTCGGCGATTCCTGTACGATGGTCCACTCCGCTCCCGGCACGATGTTCCCTGCTTTGATCCACTCAATGTAGGTTGGAATGAGGACAACACCATGGGAATCATGGCCTGCCAAGTTGGCATTGACGCAGCCGGTTGCGACCGCTCGCGCTTCCTCGTCCGAGGCGCCGACGGCTCGCAGAAGCCCCACACAGATGCGGGTGAGTCGATCGGCCTTCACGGTGACAAAGCGGCTCTCCGGCGGGCGAAGCGTTGAGTTCCCAACTGCACTCATAAGACCTCCTCAGTCTTGATCATCTCCGGAACACATAGATCGTACGCTACACCATGCAAATTGTTTGCCGCCCGCATACCCTCACGCGGTGAGCTGGATGCGGGCCATGCCGATTCTCCAAGAGCAGTGTCCTGGACGTAAGATGCATCGCACAGCGCAACAGGTAAGTATCAAACGGGCCTGTGTCAGTGAGTGAATGTCGATCGCCTAGCGAGTTGCGAGGCTTTACTTGTATATCGGCGGCCGATCTGACATCACGAATTTCTTCGGTAGTTATTCCTTATCGTCGCGCTGCGGTGCTCGCCGTACTGAGGTGCGCCGCATACACCTTCGGGAAATGGCTGGCCCGTTTCCGTCGAGTTTACCACTTTCCCGTCTTCAAACAGACAAAGGTGACTTCGAGATATGATGACGGTTCAGTTTCGTGCTGAGACTTGAGCATCCTCTTGAGGATCATCAGCGCTCGGGTGGCGTCGCGCCGGATGCGCTCGACACCGAGTATTCGTGAATCGCGAGCCATGCTCCCCGATCCGATGGTGCTGGCCCGGCTCCAGATGCGTGTACAAACGAGCTAAGAGAGAACCTCTAACTCAAGCCGGCCACTGAATCGTTCGCGGAGGCAGGTGTAAGCAGTAGTCCGTCAAAAAGTGCCCTATTAGTTGAGCGGCATTCGACCTTGCGCGCGTCAGGACGGCCGAAGGACAACTCGATCGAACTCTGCTCTCTACCCGATCGGGATCAATCCCGCCTGCTTGTAAGTTTCAATTTTATTGGCCGTCCGCCCTGGGCGCTTTCAGCACACGAACATCGGGTCCATACATTGGTCAACTTTCCAACGGTTATATAGCAGTATCATCGTCTGGCGTCCTCGGAGAAGGGCAGCATCGACGGGGATGGTCAAGCGGACATTGCGTTTATGGGGTCTTCGTCGCCGACCCTAAATCAAACCACATCGAACTCGACGTACGGCGCGGGTGGTAACATCCGGCCATAATTGACGGTGTTATTTGCGCGACGCATATAGGCCTTCCTCGCGTCGGAGCCCGACTCCCGACCGCCGGTCTCTGTATCGCCGAATGTGTCGCCGATCTCCGCATCGAGGGGAGATATTGACATTAGCAACGCCCCAGTCGCATCCACGCGCAAATGGGTACGTTTCGGGCGCAGGTGAAGACGGAGGACGCAAAGCCCTCTGGCACTATGTGGTGTAATTGCAGCACACGATCGATGCTGCTGTAGTGCCTCAACGTGGAGGATGGGCGCGAAGGCCTCCTCCTCGACTTCGACTGATTTGCGCTAGCATTTCGACCCGGTCACGACGTCTATAGCACGCATCACCGGCCTGCTCCATCTGCACGCGTACGACGCATTCTGGCGGGAGGCATTGATCGTGACTATTCACGGAAAGACATCCCGATAAATTGAGGAAGTACGGAACGTGGTGAGAACGCGCTCGATTCTTGCCTGGAGCGCAACGAACGCTCGGCATGACCAGTCCATGGCGATCACACCCGATCGCACTCTTTACTTGAATTCGAGCGGGTCCACTGAGCAGCACTGTTACTGCCAAGGGGTGATCCGAAACTATCTGTTATGGTAGCTGCCCACAGCGAGGCAGTTAGTGTTTTATGGCTTCAAACAGGGGAGACGACCGATGCGACTGTAGCTGCACAAAGGCATCCGTTTCGTACGGAGTGTCTCCCGACACCGACATGCAGCGGTAGCTCCTGGTGCGCCGTCAAGCTCAGAGCCACACTTTCTATATGGTGCCCGAAAGATTGGCTGACGCGGCTGAGCTTCCCGTGTTTGGCTATCGACCGGCAACAAGGTTTGGGCGCTTTCGCTCGGTGTCGCACTGATCAGAGAGGTGCGTTGAACGTATTCTTGATCTCGCCGTATTCGACTTCGTTCGTACTGCAACTCGCGGGGCGCAAAGCTAATCTCGCTCAGGACCGCGCTCGATTGAGGGCGTCGCCGTATCCCCGCTCGTCAAGTCTGATGCATATTTCTTGTACGCGCAGCGTAGCCGATCGGTATCGTCGGCCGCATGCGCCAGAGGACTTAACTTTATACACGAGAATCGGCCCCGAATCGCTCTGGGCTGCGTGAGCGAACAGGAAAAGAGCGGCAGTCGGATAGCCAATGAAAAGTACTCATCGATGCTCCATGTTCGGATCGTCGCCAAAACGTAATGAAGGTAGTCAGTGCTAGTTGCGTGGCGACGAAATTGCATCGGGGAGTGAACAGCTTCGAAGCATCTACGGAGAAAAAATGGAGAGATCAATGGGAGTGTTATCTCACCTGCGGGTTGTCGAAATAGGTAGCTCGGCCGGAATCAGCTATTGCACGCGGCTCTTCGCGGATTTCGGGGCCGATGTTCAGAAAGTCGAACCCCAGCCGGCGATCCACTTCGCCACAGCGCTCCATTTACGCCGAGTGGCCAGAGCGCCTGGTTCGCATTTCTAAATTTTAACAAGTCGAGCATCATCATCGATGCCAAGGAGCTAGATGCAACTATCCGGCTCAGGAAGCTGATCGAGAATTGCGATATTCTATTCGATGGCCGGTATGTTGATCCTGCTGACTGCCCGTCGATAGATGTAGCTGAGATTCGCAAGCAGCGGCCCGACTTGATCTATGTCGAATGAGCTGGTTCGGCAAGGCCGGCGACTATGCGGGAGTCGTCGCCACCGATTCGACCATTCGCGCGCTCGGCGGGCTGATCAAGCTTGTTGGACCGGTCGAGGGGCCGCCATTGCACGCACCTGATTTCCAGATGGGCATTATAGCCGGTCTTTGGGGCTTCATCGCCGCTACGTGTTCGGAACTCACCCGAATAAGGAGTGGGGGAGGGCGGTCGTGGTCTCTCAGTATTTTCGAATCGAGCCTCGCTTTAACCGAGTATCTCAGGGGTGAGGCGTTTACGCGCGGCGACGTTATGCACCGGATGGGCATTAACCGCTTCTGGCCCAGTTTTCCGACCGGCATTTACGAAACTAAAAAAGGTTACCTGGGCGTTACGTTGCACACGCCAGCTCAGTGGCGATCATTCTGTGATATGCTCCGTCTGGTCGAGTTGCCTGATGATCCGTCGCTCTTGCTCGGCGAAGATCGTCTGCATCACATGGACAAAATCGACGCACATTTTTGTGCCGAGGTTGAAGACGCAGACAGCGCAGGATTGGTTTGCGGAGGGACTAAAACGGAAAATCCCAATCGTTCCGGTGCCTGAAATACCCGATTTTCTCCAAGACGCGGAGAAGAGGGCGCGCGGCGCGATCGTACCCGTCGTGTTTGCTGGAGAAAATGGCCTGACGGTTGGCTGGGCGCAGCGACTAACTTTGACGCCGCCGCGTCAGGGCGGAAAGGTTCCGTCTCCCGGCGAGCAGCAGCCCTTTACGAATGTGCAAAGGCACCTGCCCAAGACCGCGTCGACATCGCCTGGCCCCATGGATCCCGATAGCCTGCCCTTGAATGGCATTCGCGTGATCGACTTTTCGATGGGGGTGGGCGGGCCCATTGTGTACGCGCACGCTCGCTGATCTAGGCGCTGACGTCATCAAGATCGAGGCCATTCAATATCCGGATTGGTTTCGGGCGTTGATCGACGACCTGCTTACGTGAACGGCCAAATGTACGAAAAGACGCAGCGCTTCTGCATATTGAACCGTAACAAGCGCGGTATTGACGTGAAGCGGCCGCAAGGCGCCGCTCTTGCCAAACGGCTTGTCGCGGGAGCCGATGTCGTCGTCGACAATTATTCAGTTGATGTCTTGACGAGGCTCGGGCTTGGCTATGATGTACTCAAACGGCTCAACCGGCGGCTCGTCATGATGTCGATGTCAGCCTTCGGGATGAATAGCGTGCATCGCGATTGCCGAGCCTACGGTCCGACTCTCGAGCAGGGGTCTGGCTTGCCGGCCGTGATCGGAAGCTCGGACGGCCACCCGTGATGAGCCACACCGCCTTTGGAGATCCCGTCGGCGGCTTGAACGGTTGCGCCGCAGTTCTAGTGGCCTTGCTTCATGCCCGCAACACGGGGGAGGGACAGTTCATTGATCTCGCACAGATCGAATGCATGATGCCGTTCGCAGCCCCATGGGTCACCGTCCAGTCCACCGGGGGGACGGCGATAAGATACGGCAATCGACATCCTCAGTTCGTGCCTCACGGCTGCTTCCGATGTAGGGGTGAGGACAGCTGGATCATGATAACGGTGACCGATACGGACATGTGGGATAGGCTTGCGCTGCTTATTGGACGCCCTGATCGGGCAGAGGACGCGTCGCTGAAATTTGTGGAAGCTCGCTGGGCTATTGAGAAGGTTCTCGAGAGAGAGATCGCGGCTTGAACTCTCTCTCGCGATGCGGATGAGGCCATGTCCGATTTGCAGGCCGTAAAGGTTGCAGCGGGCGTGGCCCGCCTGCCGATTGACTTGCTCAATGATCCGCACCTCAAGTCACGTGCGTTTCTGCAGAGATCTGAACGCGCTTTCATAGGTGCGCATCCGCAGCCTTCGATGCCAATTCGCGAGGGTTTGAGACCCTATGCGATCCGCACAGCTGCCCCGACGCTAGGACAGCATAACAGAGAGATCTTATCGGAGCTGCTCGGCCTCTCCGATCCCGAGATCATAGAATTGGTAAATGCAGGCATTATCGGTGAAAAGATGATCTCGGAAAAGGAGCTCGCACGTGTGAGCAAGCCGTCCTCGGACTGACGCCATTGCCTACGATCCATTGAGGCGCATCCGGTTTAGCAGATCGGCCGCTCCCGGCGAGAGATCAAAGAGGATTGCAAACAGGCCGTCGAGCGCTCGTCCTCTCCAAATCTTAGCTGACAATCTCGCAGCGAGGTCATTTGTCTAGCCGCACGCGGAGCGCTAGGGTCTGTACCTAATTAGCGAACTGTGATTCCCTCGCAGCGGGTTGATTCCACGCGGGGGACTTCGATGCGCAAAGGACTGTTCTGGCTCAACGACAAGCAATGGGCTCTGATAGAGCCGCATCTGCCAACGAACCAGACCGGACCGGTGCGCGATGACGATCGACGCGTCATCAGCGGTATCATTCACATGCTTCAGTGCGGCGCACGCTGGCGCGATTGCCCGCCCGACTATGGTCCGTACACGACGATCTACAATCGTTTCAATCGCTGGGCCAAGCGCGGACATTGGCGGGCGATCTTTGAAGCGCTCGCCCGCTGCGGCAAAGACGGCGTGACTTTGTCCATCGACTCCACCACGATCAAAGCGCATCGCTCGGCGAGCGGCGGAAAAGGGGGGAGCATGAACAAGCGATCGGCCGATCGCGCGGCGGGCGGACCACGAAAATCCACGCGCTGAGCGACCCTGACTGCCGACCTTGCGCATTTCATCTCACTCCAGGCCAGGACGCTGATATTGCCGCAGCGCCAGCCCTTTTGGAACTCGCGCCACCCATGTCTGCCCTCATTGGCGACAAAGGGTACGACGGCGACGGTTTTCGAGCCGAAATCGTCGATCGTGGTGCCAAGCCCGTCATTCCAAACAAATCCAACAGGGTCACTCTCCACAGCTTCAGCAAACGCGCCTACAAGGGGCGCAACGTTATCGAGCGCTGTTTCTGCCGCCTCAAGGATTTCAGGCGTGTCGCAACTCGCTACGACAAACTAGCCAGGAACTTCTTGGCTGCCGTCCATCTCGCCGCCATCGTTGCCTATTGGATCAATTGAGTCCGAGCCCTAATTCTGTGAAACGCTCTGCGGTGCTGCCGCCGAGCGGTCTCTCACCGGAGATTCGGATTTATCAGGCCTGGACGAGCCTGTAGATAATTGCGCAACTGAACCACGTAATTGGGAGCGAGTTCGAATCCGCCCTGAGGACTTGACTGGGCTCCGATGGAGCTATGCGTAAAATTGGGTGATGACGCCTGACATAGGCGGCGTATCGAGGCGGGTGTCGAAGCCTGCCGGAACATCTCACGCAGAGCGATACGCCATGAACGAGACCTGCAACACACCAGCGTCCACTCGTCGTAGTCTTCCATGCGGGCCTGCAGGAAGATGCCATCAGCTCACTCGTACACGTATCGGCGCGCCGACAGATCGCGCCTCTGCCAGCGCTCGTACTCGCTTTGCCACTCGGCCGTCAGTCGGGATGCCACCGCGCGCGACAGGCTTTCGCCGGAAGGGCAAGGAGGAACTTGATCGGCGTTCACGTCGGCATGCGGGAAGCCGCGCAGAGCTGGCGCGAGCTGCTGATCGGCGTCAAGCAGCGCGGATTGCAGATCGCCCCGGGAATTGCCGTGGGCGATGGCGCGCTTGGCTTCTGGAAGCCGCTCGACGCGGTCTTTCCCGGCACGTGGCACCAGTGGTGCTGGGTGCACAAGACCGTCATTATTCCCGACAAGTTCCCGTTCTCGGTGCGGGCCGCCATGAACAAGGATCTGCTCGAGGTCCAGACACATGACGGAGTTCGCGGGCGACACGACAACTACCGAGTTGCGCTCTCGGCGCACTCGGCCGAGTCGCAGAGGGGCCAGCTACTAACTCGAGCTCTCGACTCACCGTGTGCATCGGTCTGCCCGCGCTTCGTGCTCCCAGTGCTTTTGCCCATACGCCACGATGTAGAACACCGCAGCGGAACGTTGGACGTCATACGGTTTACCATCGGATCGAGAGCGGGTTCGCGACCGTGCAGCCCAGGGCGGTGCGCACCAAGGGCTCGTCCTCGCCGACCACCACCATGCCGATGGTGTTCAAGCTGGTGATCGCCGCATCAAAGAGCTGGCGGCGGCTCAAAGGCACAAATCAGTTTAAGGTCATCGCAGGTTTCAGAGTCAAGGACATCGAGGTCATCACGCGCCGGCAAACCACAGCGCCTGATTACCTCATCCGTATAGCGCGCTCCGTTCCCGCCAGCTCAGAACTGCTCGTTCAAGCCGGCTCCTTCAGGTCTCGAAAGAGAACGCCTAAATCGAGGCATGCGTAAACGCAATCGACTAGTGGCTCTGCACAGTGATTATCACAGGTTGGGTCTTAAGATTAGCTCCGGCAGGAGTTTCGGATCAACGAGGACCTCGATGCTGCGTGGCGTCCTTGGCTGCCGTTTGATGAGGCCGGCGCGTTCGAGCGTCAGCACCATCTGGTGAACCGAAGGCGGGCTGACGCGGAAATATTCCTGCATGTCGGTTTCGGCCGGGGGTCGACGGTGCAGCCGCGTGTAGAGGTGGATAAAAGCCAGATACTGCCCCTGCTTGGGCGTGAAGGTTTTTGCCGAAGGACTCACGCCGGCCATCCGATTCAGTTGTTGGTGCGTGCCTCGAACACGGAGGCACGCCATGAATGTACGCTATCGGGTCGACCTCAGCCAAATCGAGCGCACCGAACTCAAGGCGCTGCTTAGCGGCGGCAAGCATGCGTCCCGCAAGCTCAAGCGCGCACAAATTTTGCTGGCCGCTGACGCCGGGGCTGGTGACGAGGAGATCGCAAGGAGCGTCGGTGTGAGCGGCTCGACCGTATATCGGACCAAGCGGCGTTTCGTGGAAGGCAATCTGGAGCGGGCGCTGAGCGAGGAACCGCGGCCCGGGGCGGAACGCAAACTCACGAGCAAGGAAGAAGCTTTGCTGGTGGCGACGGCCTGCGCCAGTCCACCGAAGGGCCGCGCCCGCTGGACGCTCGAGCTGCTGGCAGGTGCGATGGTCAAGCTCACCGAACACAAGAGCCTGTCGCACGAAACCGTTCGGCGGCGCCTGGCCGAAAATGGCCTCAAGCCTTGGCGCAGGGACATGTGGTGCATTCCGCAGGTCGATGGCGAGTACGTCGCCCGCATGGAGGACGTGCTCGACCTCTATGCCGAGGCGCCCGATCCCAGGCGGCCGGTGGTGTGCTTCGACGAAAGCCCGGTGCAGCTCATTGGCGAGGCGCGTCAACCCATCCCGGCTGAGCCCGGCCGGCTCGAACGTTACGATTACGAGTATCGTCGCAATGGCACGGTCAATCTCTTCATTCTCCTCGATGTGCATTGCCCCTGGCGCAAGGTCAAAGTCACCGAACGGCGAGCGGCGGAAGACTACGCCCGATGCATGCGCGAGCTCGTCGACATCCATTATCCCGATGCCGAGATCATCCGGGTCGTCCAGGACAATTTGTCGACCCACTCCGCCGGTGCCCTGTATCAGGCGTTCCCGCCCGCCGAGGCCAGGCGGATCTTGCGGCGGCTCGAGTTCCACTACACTCCCAAGCACGCAAGCTGGCTCAACATGGTCGAGATCGAGATCGGCGTCCTGCGCGGGCAGTGCCTGGATCGCAGAATCGATGATCCCAAGCGACTGCGCCTCTGGGAGCGCAAGCGAAATGCCGCCCGCTCACGCATCAGATGCATGTTCACAACCGACAAGGCACGCGCCAAAATGGGCCGCGCCTATCCGGCCACTCCCAAAGAGCCAAAATCACTGTGAAGAGCTACTAGGCTACCAGACCTAGTAAGTGTCTGACCGTCGATCTTTCAGTTAAGTGATTGCCGCAGTTCTCGAACTTACATGTCGCTTCAAGGACACGCCGCAGCGCATCGCAACGAACGTCATTGATGCCTATGAGAAGCGCGCTCGCTTGACGAACGACTTACTTGCGAAGGATACAACATGAGTGAAGTGATCGGCGAGTCCACTGGTATGCAAGCTTTGGAGACTCTAGAATCGAGCGTTCGCCTATACTCACGTTTGTTTCCGACCGTTTTTAGCCGAGCGCGTGGCTCCATTCTGCTAACGCAGAATGGTCGAAAGGTAATTGACTTCCTTTCTGGTGCTGGAGCGCTTAACTACGGCCACAACAATCACCAGCTCAAAGCGGCTATTGCCGAGTATCTAGCATCGGATGCTGTGGTCCACGGCCTCGACATGGCGACTCCTGCAAAGCTCGAATTCCTGGAGACTTTCAGCTCTGTTATACTACACGAACGGGGGCTGAAATACCGGTTCCAATTCGTGGGGCCAACGGGTGCTAATGCCGTCGAAGCAGCATTAAAACTCGCACGCAAGGTTACAGGGCGTCAAAATATCATTTCATTCACACGTGGATATCATGGCCTGAGCCTAGGAGCGATTGCTGCGACCGGTAATCGCTTTCATCGCACGGCGAGCGGGGTTTCTTTGTCTGGCGTAACCTTTATGCCGTATGATGGTTATTTTGGGCCGTCTATTGATACGGCGGACTACATGCGAAAGGTATTGCTGGATCAGAGCAGCGGTACCGATGCTCCGGCTGCCATTCTCGTCGAAACTGTGCAAGGAGAAGGGGGCGTAAACGTTGCTTGCAGAGAATGGTTGCAATCAATTCAGTCTATAGCAAAGGAGGCTGGTGCTCTTTTCATAGTCGACGACGTCCAGATGGGTTGTGGCCGAACGGGTGAATTCTTTAGCTTTGAGTTCGCGGGGCTGTCGCCAGATATCGTCGTGCTGTCGAAATCGCTAAGTGGTTACGGTCTGCCACTATCAATGTTGTTGATCAAAGAGGCAGCCGACGCGTGGCGGCCCGGAGAGCATACTAGTACCTTTCGGGGAAATAACCTTGCGCTTGTATCTGCAACTGCAGCTATAAATATCTATTGGCGCTGTCGGACGTTCTCCCAGGATGTTCATCGCATGGGAAACTTCCTGCGACACCGACTTGAGGCCATTTCATTCAACCTGGGGAATCGTTTCGATGTTCGAGGGCGGGGCATGGTATGGGGCTTTGATTGCCAAACGGCTGAAATTGCGGAGACTACGGCACGCAAGGCGTTTGACAAGGGATTGATTGTTGAACGATGCGGCCCTGCCGACCAAGTGTTGAAATTGTTGCCCGCGCTAACGATCGATTCTGAGACACTAAGTCAGGGACTTGAGATATTCGAGGACGCCCTGGCGGAAACGTTGAATCAAGTTCCGGCAGCGTGACCTTACTTCCAATTTATCTGAACAGTATGAGACGGAAATGCCCAACGACTACAGACTTTAGCGATTCCGGCGGGATGAAAAATAATTGGCAAGTCAGCAGGAAGGGCTCAGGGCGCTTCAGCGGGTCCACAGAGGATGTGGCGAATTGCTGTACGCATGCGATGGCGCCGAAGACATCCGTTTCGGTCCATCCAATCAGCGTGAGGTCGTCACTCTGCTGGTGAACAAAAGAACGCGAGAGATCAGCTTGCAGCCGATGATCGCAAACCATACCATCATCTTGGCGCGGGTACTTCGGCTTCCGTCAGACCCCGCGCGTTCCAATGAACTTCGCAACTTGAATCCGCCGGAGACTGCGTTTGTATCTCTGGCGGCAATGGCGGAACGGGCATAACCGATTCCCGGAGCTTCGCCGCCTCGGCATCGTGAAGTGCGCCGCATCGGTCGCCGCGGCTTCACTCCTGCGCATGTCCGGACACCCGGCGACTCAACACGCCCTACAAACCATCTGTTCAACTCTCTTGCAATCTCAAACGCTGCTCCGTCCCAAAAATCGACACCGCTCAATCACTTTGGAGGTTCTGCACAGGCGGTGGCTCCGGGTCCATCAGCGATGCTCATCTGAAGTTTCCCACATTCCTTAGCAAAGATCAAAAAGCTTGCGCGGTGACGGGTCAATGCCTCTGCGCCGGTCTCGGTAACACACAATGTTTGGCTGATGACGTAGCCGAAATCCTCCTCGATCCAGTTGCCCAGCATCAGATGGAACGTCATGTTCGGCTTCAACTCTGTCATGCCCCCCTCCGTAAGGAGGGTATCCCATTGGTATCCACTGGAGTGAGCCTACCGCGAGCACAGCGGGATTCTTTTTTGAAGCCATGTTTTTCAATCGTTCGATAGAACGCGCGCGCAACGTCGCTACAGGTGTACCGGGCCGGACGGCGTTCAGGGCAGCCTCCAGACCGACTACATACACCGGGAATCGTCAACAACTACTCCGGTAAATCCCGAAGGAAAGGCGGGACTATCGACGGGATCGAGGAGCTGACCGGGGCTTTAGATCCGTGTTTTCCCTGCAGGAATGTTCCTTTCGCGGTCGAGGGCAGATGGTGTGCATCGAGGTGCTCGCGCCCGTTGTGCTGCAAACCACACCTTTTCTGGACACTTGTCGGCCTAATGAAGTTGAGGGCACGTGAATGCCTCATCCGGCTTGCCTCACCGATACCGCGCCGGGATTGTAGATCTGACCGAACCCATTGCTGAGGAAGTCCGACAGTGTGATCTCTTCCTGTCGGACAAGAACCCTTTGCCGACAATCTGTTCTGGGCCAGAAGGTTCGAAGACGGTAGAAATGCTCGCGGCGGTCGTGGTCTGAAGCGCACTCAGTCTTCGCCCCGCAATAACTCCAGCGTAGATCTTGTTTGCGTAAGTACCGGTGCATAGAACGCCTATCCCGCCAGCCGCAGACCGTAACGAAGATGACGACTACATCCTGCATGGTAGCGGGTATTGGTTCTCAAACAGATCCTTCAGGACGTCGCGGCGGTTCTTCAGATTTAAGTCGTTCAGCAGCGCTTCAATGATCACCTGATGGCCAGGATAACGGATGGCGCGATAGTTCATCGTGCGCACCTTGCCTTCCAGCATCCTTGCCAAAGTCCCAAGGCCGCCGGATGTATTAACCGCTTCATAGCTTCACGCCGTCGAACGAAAGTTCCTCAAGCTCCTCCATGGCTGGCACGTTCATCAGTCTGCCTTCCACGAGGCTTCGCACGGTTGGATGCATTCATTGATCGGACCATCGGTTGCTCAAGGTGAGCAAGAGCCTGGACTTTCTTTGTGGTGGTGACATCCTCAGCCAAATAGGAGACAGTGCGCATCTGCCTTGAGAGCAGCCTCCTCGAGGTATGCGGTCAAATCGAAGGGAAAGGCCGAAAGCACAGCGAATTTACGGTTGATCGTGGCCAGCAGACTTGCCTGGTCCGTGATGTCTAGCATCACACTAGAAAATGTCGAATGGCTCTCGGCGAGCTGCTCGCCACTGGGGTCGACGACCGTCACTTTGTAATCGCCGATGTCGGCTAGCATCGTTGCAATCGCGCCAACGATCTTGTCTGCACTGACGAGTGTAATCTCTTTCATGTTCCGATACTTATTGCTCCTTGCATCGTGATGAGTTTCGTCATCGATTTGACGATTGATAACAACATCAGGCGCAATTAGGCCTACCTGCTCTGGCAGATTGACGAGGATGTAGAGATTCCGGAATAGTGCTCATGTCCGTAACGGACAAAAAGGAAAACGATTGGCGCGCCCAACCGTGAAAATCCCGTGTGCCGGTGTTGACACTCGTAGGACACGAACGCACGGACGAGCCGACGTTGCCGACACCAATGGAGGTGATGCATGAGCACGAAAATCTCGGCGATTCCTTTAACTGGTGTTCCATTTCCGAAGTCGGAGTACGAATGCCGGCAGCAGAGGGTGCTTGCGGCGATGGTGCGTGCTGAGCTTGGTGCACTGTTGGTCACAGCGCACGGTCATCTCCGATACCTCACCGGATACGATGGGCGTGGCGGATACTTCGCGCCCTTCCCATTCATCCTTCTACCGGGGCGGGCGGCAACATACGTTGTCCGAGAGTATGAGGTACAAGCGGTTAGAGCGAGCAGTTGTATTGACGAGATCATTCCTTATACGCAGGAGCGCGACTTTGCCATGGTGTGCGCCGAAGTTCTTCGGCGATACAAACTGCAGTGGCCAAGGATCGGCCTCGAGCTTGGCTGCTGGAACCTAGCGCCGGCCGATGTGAGTGCGCTTCAGGCGCAACTTCCCGAGTTGCAGGTCGTCGATGCAACTCGTCTGGTCGCCTCAGTCGCAGCCGTGAAAAGCGAACTGGAGCTTGAGGCCATGCGCGGCGCGATAGCCATGACCGACCTGGCCGTGCGCACGTTTCAGAGCTCATTGCGCAGCGGCGCGACCGAATTGGAGGTGGCCGCGAATATCGAGGCGAAGATCAAGAGTGCAGGCGGCGAACTTCGGCCAAACTACACTTTGGTATTCGGCGAGCGGACAAGGATGCCGCATGGCGCCCCCGCGCATCACCCAATCAAAGACAATGAGCCCGCTATGATCGAAATCGGCGGCTCGAAACACGGGTACACCGCAGGGCTAGTCCGGGGTGCGGTCCTCGGTCGGCATCCTGCGGCCGAATCTCTGCACGCTCTGGCCTTGGAGGCTCTCGAAGCCGCAATTGTCGCGATCAAACCGGGTGTGGCCGCGGATGCAGTGGACGCCGCCGCACGCAAGGTGATCCAGCGATCTAGGCGTCCACGCGTATTTCGCCATCGGACCGGATATCAAACCGGCATTCATTGGTTGGAACGAGGTAACTTGAGCTTGGAGCCGGGTGCGGAGGACATACTTGAGACCGGCATGACCTTGCATCTGCCGATCATTCTGTTCAGCGAAAGCGGCTACTTGTTTGGGTGCAGCCAACACGTCGTGGTGACGAAGGGCGGTGCGGAAATACTCGGCCGTACACCACACACGCTTTACCGCGCATGATTCTCGGTTTGGAAGTATGAACAAGCACAGTGTTCAAGGTTTGCAGTATCTGCAGAGTCACGCATCCGCATGGCGTCGCTATTTCAACCGTAGTCGCGCGACTCAATAACATCGAAACGGGAATAGTCGAGACGGGCATTTACATTCTCATCGGTCTAAAGAGACTAGCACTACTTTGGCAGAATGTTGGTTTTGCAGTGTTTTATAGGATTCCCGAATCAATTTTTCAATGATTCATGGGTGGTCGGCTCTTGGAGGGCTGACCATGCCGGGATGGAAGGACGAACTTGAGCGCTGGCTGATACCGTTCTTGGACCGGCTGGGTCATAAGACCCGGCAGCGGATGTGCCCTCTCTATGTGGCTGGATTGATCGGCCCTGGCGATCGCAAGAGCGTTCAGCCGATGGCCGAACGCCTTGCCACGAGCAACTACGACCAGTTGCACCATTTCATTGCGGACGGTGTCTGGGACGCGACGCCGCTGGAAACAGAGTTGCTCAACCAGGCGGACCGACTTGTCGGCGGCAGGGATGCGGTGCTGGTTATTGATGACACCTCGCTGCCGAAGAAGGGCGATCGCTCAGTCGGTGTTGCGGCTCAATACGCGTCGGCTCTCGGTAAACTGCAAATTGCCAAACGCTGGTGTCTTTAACGCTTGCGCGCGGGGAAGTGCCAGTGATGGTCGCGTTACGTCTCTTTCTGCCTGACAGCTGGACAAGCGACATGCCTCGTTTGAAGCGCGCTCGCGTGCCAGTCGAACACCGAACGCCACGGTCCAAGCCGGAGATCGCTTTGGCCGAGATTGACCGCGCGATGGCAGCCAACGTGCGCTTTGGATGTGTGCTGGCGGATGCAGGATACGGCCTCAGCGCACCGTTTCGACAAGGGCTAACAGAGCGCGGGCTGGCCTGGGCTGTCGGTATCGCTCGGCACCAGAAAGTGTATCCGGTTGATGTGAAGCTCATTTGGCCGATCACCAAAGTCCGTGGCAAACCACGAAAGCACCACGTGCCCGATACCTTATCGATTGCGGCGGAACAAATGCTGGCCGGCGCCAGATGGAAAACGGTGACTTGGCGTAGCGGGACGAAAGGTCGGCTCAAAGCCCGATTTGCTGCTCTCCGTGTCCGCACCGCAGACGGCCCTGCGCAGCGGATATGGGATAAAGGTCAGCAGCATCTCCCAGGCGACGAAGCCTGGCTCATTGGCGAGCAACGTGCCTCCGGGGAGAAGAAATACTATCTCGCCAATCTTCCGGCGGCGACGGATCTGCGCACGCTGGCCGCTACCATCAAGGCACGGTGGATTTGTGAGCAGGCGCATCAACAGTTGAAGGAGGAGCTTGGACTTGATCACTTCGAAGGGCGATCATGGCAAGGTCTTCATCGCCACGCCCTTATGACAATGATTGCCTACGCCTTCCTGCAACATCGTCGCCTCGCATACGCGGGGCGGAAAAAAAAGAATCAACGGGCCTCCGCCTCAACCAACCATGCCCGCCGTACGTCACGCCATCGTCGATCTCATCCTTCGGCCGCCGCCTCAACAGTGCCCATATTGCCGAAAGCAAATCCTTGAAAAACACTGGCGTAAACACATTCTGCCAAAGTAGTGCTAGCACTACTTTGGCAGATTGTTGGATTTGGGCTCTTTATTAGGATTCCCGAATCGATTTTTCAATGATTCATGGGTGGTCGGCTCTTGGAGGGCTGACCATGGCGGAATGGGAAGACGAACTCGAACGCTGGCTGAAGCCGTTCCTGGACCGGTTGGGTCATAAGACCCGGCAGCGGATGTGTCCCCTGTACGTTGCGGGATTGATCGGCCCGGGCGATCGCAAGAGCGTTCAGCCGATGGCAGAACGCCTTGCAACCGGCAACTACGATCAGCTGCACCATTTCATCGCCGACGGTGTCTGGGACGCATCACCGCTGGAATCTGAGCTGCTCAACCAGGCGGATCGGCTTGTCGGCGGCAAGGATGCGGTATTAGTCATTGATGACACCGCAATGCCGAAAAAGGGCGAACGCTCGGTTGGTGTCGCGGCTCAATATGCGTCCTCTCTTGGCAAAACGGCAAATTGCCAAACGCTGGTGTCGCTGACCCTTGCGCGCGGCGAAGTGCCCGTGATGGTCGCATTGCGTCTCTTTCTGCCCGAGAGTTGGACAGGCAATGTGTCTCGTTTGATGCGTGCTCGGGTGCCGATCGAACACCGAACGGCAAGATCCAAGCCAGAAATCGCTTTGGCTGAGGTTGATCGAGCGATGGCAGCCAACGTGCGCTTTGGATGTGTGCTGGCGGATGCAGGATACGGGCTCAGCGCACCATTTCGACAAGGGCTAACAGAACGCGGATTGGCCTGGGCCGTCGGCATCCCTCGGCACTTCAAGGTGTATCCGGTTGATGTGAAGCTCATTTGGCCGATTACCAAAGTCCGCGGGAAACCACGAAAGCACCACGTGCCGGATATCTTATCGATTGCGGCAGAACACATGCTGGCGAGCGCCAAATGGAAAACCGTGAGTTGGCGCAGCGGGACGAAAGGTCGGCTGAAAGCCCGATTTGCTGCTCTCCGTGTCCGCACCGCCGACGGCCCTCCGCAGCGAATCTGGGATAAGGGTCAGCAGCATCTCCCGGGCGACGAAGCTTGGCTCATTGGCGAGCAGCGTGCCTCAGGGGAGAAGAAATACTATCTCGCCAACCTCCCTGCGGCGACGGATCTGCGCACACTGGCCGCCACCATCAAGGCACGATGGATTTGTGAGCAGGCGCATCAGCAGTTGAAGGAGGAGCTTGGGCTTGATCAATTCGAAGGGCGATCATGGCAGGGTCTTCATCGCCACGCCCTGATGACAATGATTGCCTACGCCTTCTTGCAGCACCGTCGCCTCGCACATGCGGGACGGAAAAAAAAGAATCAATGGGCCTCCGCCTCAACCAACCATGCCCGCCGTACGCCACGCCATCGTCGATCTCATTCTCCGGCCGCCATCGCAGCGATGCCCGCACTGCAGAAGACGAATCCGTGAAAAACCACAGCACAAACCAAATCTGCCAAAGTAGTGCTAGGGCTCAGACTCAATTGATCCAATAGGCAACGATGGCGGCGAGATGGACGGCAGCCAAGAAGTTCCTGGCTAGTTTGTCGTAGCGAGTTGCGACACGCCTGAAATCCTTGAGGCGGCAGAAACAGCGCTCGATAACGTTGCGCCCTTGTAGGCGCGTTTGCTGAAGCTGTGGAGAGTGACCCTGTTGGATTTGTTTGGAATGACGGGCTTGGCACCACGATCGACGATTTCGGCTCGAAAGCCGTCGCCGTCGTACCCTTTGTCGCCAATGAGGGCAGACATGGGTGGCGCGAGTTCCAAAAGGGCTGGCGCTGCGGCAATATCAGCGTCCTGGCCTGGAGTGAGATGAAATGCGCAAGGTCTGCAGTCAGGGTCGCTCAGCGCGTGGATTTTCGTGGTCCGCCCGCCGCGCGAGCGGCCGATCGCTTGTTCATGCTCCCCCCTTTTCCGCCGCTCGCCGAGCGATGCGCTTTGATCGTGGTGGAGTCGATGGATCTTTGCCGCAGCGGGCGAGCGCTTCAAAGATCGCCCGCCAATGTCCGCGCTTGGCCCAGCGATTGAAACGATTGTAGATCGTCGTGTACGGACCATAGTCGGGCGGGCAATCGCGCCAGCGTGCGCCGCACTGAAGCATGTGAATGATACCGCTGATGACGCGTCGATCGTCATCGCGCACCGGTCCGGTCTGGTTCGTTGGCAGATGCGGCTCTATCAGAGCCCATTGCTTGTCGTTGAGCCAGAACAGTCCTTTGCGCATCGAAGTCCCCCGCGTGGAATCAACCCGCTGCGAGGGAATCAGAGTTCGCTAATTAGGTACAGACCCTTCTGTAATGGGCCCGATGATGTCAAGCCTCCCGAGTGAACGCCACGCCGCCGAGCTCATGCTTCTGTTCGTGGTCGACGCCTGGCCGCCACATCATACTGTCAGAGGGAGCGGTGAGCCTATCTAGATACGCGTGGTTCGTCGGACGACGGCCACTGGGCGTGTAACGGCTTCACCGCATCCACCGTCCCGGCGACGGGACTTCGGGCACCGGGCTTCAGTTCATCCCGGTTGCGTTCTCGATCTCCTCCACGTCTTCTATGCTGCGATTGAGCCCGCTTCGGCCCATCGGTAAGTCGTGCCATCGACCCAGATCCGATGCAGGATCACTGCGAGCTTGCGTGCCAAGGCGACCTTTGCGCGCTTCGAGCCTCTCCGCTTGGCGACGTCCATCCCCCAGCGTTTGAGTTTTGAGAACCGCGTGATGCGCGATAACAGAACGTTGGCGGCTTCATACAAGGCCGTCCGCACCGTCTCATCGCCGGCCAGCGTGATTCCGCCCGTGACGTCCTTTTCTCCCGATTGATATTTCTTTGGCGTGAGCCCGAACAGCGCGCCTGCTGCCTTTGACTTTACAATGCGATGAGGATCATCAATCGCCGATTTGTAGGTGATGGCCACCAGGGGGCCAACGCCTGGTACTGTCATAAGCCGGCGGCAGACTGCATCATCACGCACAATTGCCAGCACAGCCTTGTGTAGTCTTCCGTATTCTGCCTTCAGGGCCGATCGTGCCGAAAGCATCGCACCAGCAATGCGCTCCAATGTCGCCTGGCCTGCAACCAACTCTCGAATCCGCGCTTCAAAATTCCTTCGCGTCACCGGGCCAACCTTCAGACCGAAGCCGCGCAAAATCCCTCGGATACTTAATTCTACATCGATCAGCCGCCCGAGAAGCTGTTTGCGTGCGATCAGGAGTGCCCGGATCTCTTGCGCATCAACCGACTTTGCGTGTACCTGCCGAAACCATCCCATCCGGATCAACTGGGCGATCCCGCGGGCATCCTTGCGATCCGTCTTGACCGTCATTGCAGATAATGCGGCCTTCACGTGCCGCGTTTCCAGCAGAACTGTTTCAAATCCTGCACCTTTCAGGCCTGCATGCAGCCATTGCGACAGCGGCCCAACCTCCAGCCCGATCCGCTTCACTGCAAAGCCGAGCGTCTCAAAAAAGTCAACTAAGGCGTCGGGTTCGCTTGCGACCTTCGCTTCCTTCAGGATCTTACCCTGGGCGTCCACAACACACACGCTCGACAGTTCCAATGACACGTCGATTCCGGCATAATTCTCCACGGCTGTCCTCCGTCTCCAGATGCTTGGGGCCGACTCAAGTCGTGACCCCGTTTCATCATCTATCGGGGGACAGCCACCATCATGACCCCTTGCTCCGGAGCCGGGCCCATTACCGCATCTAGTGATTAGCGGTAGGTTGAGGGAAACCCCTCGCACGGGCGCAAAACGGTGTTCGTGAAGCGTGACTTTGAACGGGCGGCCACAAGGGGCCGTGTCGACCGTCTCGCTCACGCGTTCGGACCTTTCGAAAGAGAAGCGTTGGATTCCAACGCTGGGGCATTTCCGATGAGACGGCGTCGAACAAAGCATGCTCTCAGAGCAAGCTTATCTCACTCCTGGCAGGCGATACGCGCTTCTGTTGAGTTGCCAAAAGAAGCCTGGGCGTGGTGTTAGGGACTAGGGATTAGTTGTAGTTGTACGGTCCGGCGTGCCGCGCAAGCAGATTTCGACGATCCGGTAGATGTAGTCTTGCATCAATGTATCCCGCCTCTGCGTGGAGCGCAATGCTTCGGGCCATCATTGGATATCAACGCGCATGCGATCTGATTAGCGGATAGGTCTCGGTCGGGCCCTTTGGGTCATCAGTGTTCGCATGCGCCCGCAAGACCGGTTTTCCATCGTCGTCTCATCCCCTCGCGGACCTCGGCGGGTAAGGATGTCGTTACGTCATCGATAGCTCTTCTTCACGCGGCAATGATTCCGGGCGCAAAAGTCTCCAGTCATCTAAATCGTGAAGATCGCGTTTGGCGCGTTAAAGCGGGATGGGGTTAGGTTGAATCGATTTGGGATTGAACGAAGCCGCTGGCGCGGCATTTGAGGAGGGGTGGTAACGGCCACCTCCTGTCTGAGAGGATCGAGAGTTTTCAGAGCCCAACCCTTCAGACAGGAGGTTTTCCGATGGCCCAGTTTAGCCCTCTCCGCCGACGCATGATCGAGGACATGACGGTCCGCAATCTGTCGCCGGCGACGCAGCGATCATATCTCAACGCGGTATCGAAGTTCAGCCGATATTTTGGCCGATCGCCCGATCATCTGGGCTTAGAGGATGTCCAGCTGGTGGCGACGGGGATATCATGGCCGACACTCAACCAGATCGTCTATGCCTTGCGCTTTTTCGATGGCGTGACGCTCGGCCACAGCGCGATCCCCGAACGCATTGCCTATGCGCGGGAGCCACGCAAGCTGCCGGTCGTGCTGAGTGCCGACGAGGTGGTGAGTTTTCTAGAGGCGATCCCGAGCCTTAAGAGCCGCATAGCGTTGACGACAGTCTATGCCACTGGATTACGCGTCTCGGAGGTGGTTTTCCTCAGGGTCCCGCATATCGACAGCCAGCGGATGGTAATCCGGGTCGAACAAGGCAAAGGCGGCAGGGACCGTTACGTCATGCTCTCGCCGCAGATTCTGAAGATTCTAAGGACCTATTGGCGGTTAACCCGACCGACGCGCTCGCTATTTCCCGGCCGCGACAGTGAGCGGCCGCTTGATGCGACTGTGCTGCACGCGGCGTGCCGCTCGGCCCACATCGCAGCCGGTCTGAACAAGCGCGTGACGGTGCACACATTACGGCACAGTTTTGCGACCCATCTTCTGAAGAACGGCGCCGACATTCGTGTCATCCAGGTGCTGCTCGGCCATGCCAGCCTGCAGAGCACGGCCCGCTACGCCCAGGTTGCCACCAAAACAATCAGCCAGACCCCGAGTCCGCTTGACCGGCTGCGATTGGAGACCGTTCCGCCCGGCTGATCCGGCATCATGGATCCGGCTTTGGAAGTGGCGGACATATTCCGCCGCCACGGCGAAGCTTTTCGGCAGGCGCATGCCGGTCACCTCGGCCGTGTCGAGCGACGTGTGATGGGCGCCATCACGGCGTGTCGGACGGCCGTGCTCGGTGGCCACGTCGAGCAATGCGACGACTGCGGTGCGAGGCGCATCCCCTACAACTCCTGTCGCAATCGGCACTGGCCAAAGTGCCAGGGGCGGCACGCGCGCAGTGGCTTGCCGAGCGGCAAGCCGAACTGCTTCCCGTGCCGTATTTCCACGTGGTCTTCACCTTGCCGGCGCCGGCGGGGAGATTGCGTTCCCGAACAAGCGGTAGTCTATGCCATCCTGTTCCGCTGCGCGGCGGAGAGCTCACCACCATCGCGGCCGACCCCAAGCATCTCGGTGCCCAGCTCGGCGTGACCGCCGTCCTCCATACCTGGGGCCAGACCCTGCAACACCATCCGCCTTCGCTCGACGGCACACGATGGGTCGCTTGCCGGCCGGGCTTCTTCCTGCCGGTGCGCGTCCTCTCTCGGCTGTTCCGCCGCCTGTTTCTGCAAGACCTGCAAGCTGCCTTCGCGGCTGGTCAGTTAGGCTTTTTTGGTAATCTCACCCATCTCGCCGATCCCGCCGCGTTCACCCAGCGGCTCGATCAGCTCCGACGGACCGACTGGGTCGTCTACGCCAAGCCACCGTTCGGCGGCCCCGAGCAGGTGCTGGCCTATCTCGGGCGCTATACCCATCGCGTCGCCATCGCCAACAGCCGGCTGGTCTCGCTCTCCGACGGCAAGGTCCGCTTCGCCTGGAAGGACTATCGCCAGCACAGCAAGACCAAGCTGATGACGCTCGATGCCGACGAGTTCATCCTCCGTTTCCTGCTGCATGCCCTGCCGGACGGCTTCCATCGCATCCGCCACTATGGCTTCCTCGCCAATGGCGGACGCAACGACCGACTGGCACTTTGCCGTCAGCTCCTCGCTGTCCGCCAACCTCCGCCAGATCGAGAAGCCAGCACCGATCCCTTCGCCAAATGTGAGATTCCCGCCTGCCCACATTGCAGCGGCATCATGCGGCGCATCGACGTCGTCCCGCGAGCCTGCGCGCGCGACCAGCCGTTCCGTTGTGACACGTCATGACCAGCGCATGCACCATCCACCCCTTTCCATGATCACCTTCTCCGTGGCAACCTCCGATCTCGCCGTGGCCGCGCTCGCCACCAAACATCCCGCCAATCGTTCGGCCGCGCATCCCAGCACAACAAATCGTTCGCGGCTTCGCGCTCTCGGCCCGAGCAATCGCGCAGCTCACGTCCAATCAATATCTCGCCGATGCGCGGCGACCACAGGCGCGCCTTCTCCGCAGCTACTCTGGCTGCACTATCGCCATAGCGCCCCACAACTCCGCGGCTTCGTTCAATCCGGCTTCTGTGAGGTCGCGACAGAGCCCCTGGCTGCCTTTCCTCCGCGACCTCACAGAACCCTCCAGATTCCCAAATCAGTGTCTTTCTGATTCAGCATGCTGGCTGGATAGAGGCCAGCATGGATGGGCAAGCCTTATTCGCTGGATTTTCGTAAGCGCGTCGTGGCTGCGATGGAGGGCGGGATGTCCCGCAATAAGGCGGCCAAGCAGTTTGGAGTGGCGATCAGCACGGCCATCGGCTGGATGCCGCGGGTCGAGAAGACCGGCAGCGTTGAGCCTGGATGGGCCGTCACAAGCCGAAGGCTTCGGGAGACCACGCCGTCTGGCTGTCGCAACGGATCAAGGACGGCGATTTCACCATACGCGGACTTCTTGCCGAGCTTGCCGGACGCAGCCTGAAGTCGACTACCACTCGGTGTGGGACTTCGTACATGCCGAGAGGCTCAGCTTCAAAAAAAGCGTGGGGGCTGGCGAACGCGATCGTCCCGAGGTGGCGCGGCGGCGAGCCCAGTGGGCAAAATATCAAGCTCGCGCCGAAGCTGAACGATTGGTCTTCATCGACGAGAGTGTGCTGCAGACAGCGGAAGGAGTTCAACATGAACTAAGACCGATGGTGAAGCTGCGGGAAAGATGAGGGCGGGCCCCCGTAGCTTTCAGGGATGGGGCTCAAACCAATCCGAACGGCTGCGGTAAAGAGCTGGGGTGGTGAGCGTCGGACTTGGAAGTCGGAATATACCGAGCAGGTGAGTGACCGAAAGACGAACGAAATTGAACCCTCCGAAGACGCGTCGTTTATGAATCTAAGTGTCATCAAAACCAGGACTGTCTCGTCATCCTGCGACGAGTCCGCCGGATGCCTGGCGACTGGGCGGGCGGCGACCGGCGTAGAGGGGGCGTGAATCGGACACAGGCTTTCGCGCGGAACTGCAAGAACCAGGCTCTTGATGCCAAGGGAGAAGCGCAAGCGGTGGCAACCGCGAGGCGAGAGTACCGATGCAAGAGAGTGGGGCGGACCGATCCGTAGGAGCGTCGAGGGCCTGTAATGGGGTCGGAGCAAAGGGATTGGGTCAGGTAGTCGTACTCGGGGCCAACTGGAAACAGGATGACTTCGAATAGTGCGATAAACAAACCGTTCTCGATTGAGAAACGGATGTACGAAGCGTACAAGACGGTCAAATCCAATCGCGGAGCGGCTGGAGTGGACGGACAGGCCTTCGAGATTTTCGAGAAAGACCTTGCAGGGAATCTCTACAAGATCCGGAATCGGATGTCGTCAGGGACGTACTTTCCACCTCCGGTGCTCGCCGTCTCCATTCCAAAGAAGACGGGCGGCGGAAGGACTTTAGAGCGAGTTGGGGGTCGAATTGAATCGTAGGGATTCCCAAGGGGAGCGAACCGTGATTCATCCTTGAGGCCGGGAGGAGGCCGGCAGGGATGGCGCATGGAGAGGCTCTTCGCATTCGGGTGATCAAGGCCGTCGTTGAGGATGGCCTTTCGCGGAACGAGCCGCCCCGGATATTCCGGGTCGGGATCGCGAGCGCGATCCGCTGGGTGAAGGCGTTCGAGGAAACGCAGCGCACGGCGGCTCTGCCGACGGGTGGAGACCGGCGCTCTGTGCTGAAGCCGGATCGGGACTGGCTCCTGGAACTGCTCGAGAAGCCGCTCCATTGGATCGTTCCAGCGCTTCTCGAGGATACTAGCAACCCCAACCGATTGCTTGGGTCTGCTTCTTCATAGCGTCGTTCTGCCAAGTCACAATCATAACCGGTCTATCCTTGGTTGCCATTGCGCAGCAATTGACCTATCGCGCTCCTCAAAGCTTGTTCAACGCCAGTTTAACCGTCAGTGGCGTGACGGCGGTCAACAGGCGCTCTGCAATAGCGTGATCAAGCGTTTTTGATGGCAGAGACATGCAGTCCTGCGGCGCCAGTGCCTCCCGACTCCTCCAATTGCATTCATAGATCGGGTAAAGACCGCCCTTGCCGGCGTAGCGCACATTTAGCCGCCGTCCGCACGCGCACAAAGCAATAAAACCTTGCAGCAAACAAAGTCCCTCTCAAGCGGGGCCTGGGATAACTTCGCTATTGGTCCTGTTCGCTGCCAAGTGTTCGCGGTTCGTAAGGAATCGATCGCAGGAAATATAACTAGCATGGTGATCGGGAATCACAACACGCCACTCATCTTGTGGCATGCGGCGCAACTGAGTTTGGATCTCCCCGGTAGGACCAACCTGCTTACAAGATTGATATCGGCCAAACACGTAAGTGCCGGCGTAAGAAGGATTGGAAAGAACACCGAGCACGCGTGAATGCGTAAGTCGTCCCCAGATCAGCTTGCCGTCCAGACGCCGCCATAGGCTCGCCGTGGAAAGACAACAACGCCGAGTTCATTGAAACTACGCCGTAGGCGCTGCTCTCTTGTTCAAATAGTTCGAAGACTGTTCGAACCGCGCCTTGCACTTCCTGATCGGGGTCGAGGGTGATCCTATCGCCATCGAATACCAAACCGCCCGAAGAGGGAAGTGCAATTCACCTTTCTGCGCCTTGGTGAGTTTGCCTCCGTGGAGGCGCGCGCGAGCGTGTGCAGCTCTGCCTGAGCAAACGTACCCGTCATGCCAAAGCATAAGGCTGGCGTTGAAGTCAGCCGGATTGTAGCAGCCATCGCCGTCGAACACCAATGTGCGTGTCACCGCGCACAGCTCCAGCAAGCGATGCCAATCCTTGTTCGAGCGGGCCAGGCGCGAGGCTTCCAGATAGAAGATCGGGCCAACTTGGCCCATTGCCACATCGCTGACCAGCGTCTTGAAGTCGTCCCGATTGGTCTCCTGCTCGCCCGAGTGACCGAGATCCCGGCCGAGGATCCGGATCTGCACCGAAGTCCACCCGAGCGACCTCGCTTGGTCCGTTAGGTTGTACTGGCGCTCTGCAGTGGACTTGCCCCATCGTCGACTGACGGATGTAGGTGCAGGCCTGCTGCGGCGAATGATGATCGGCATTCCTGGGATTGATCATGATCGGGTCCTTCCACATCGGGCGGCGAAGCGCCTGCAGCGAGATAGGAGTCGATCATGTTGGCGATGATGGCGCCCGCCTCGGCAAAGTCGAGGGCTGCGGCCGCCGGATCCATCTAATCGCCGCCAACCTCTTCATGCACTATGCATTTGATCTCTGGATGGCGCGGACACATCCCGACCTTCCATGGTGTCGGTATGCCGACGATGGAGTGCACTGCCGAACCGAGCAAGATCGTGCCCCGTGGCGTGGTGTAACTGACAGCAGGCCACCGCCAATTTTCCGGCGGGTCGGAAGGCATCAGCCTGCCACGGCGGGCAAGCCGACGATGGGATCATCGCTCAAGGGAGCGATGGTTTCCAGCGTCATGTAGCGGGCGCGCTGGACGGCCCATTCGTCGTTCTGTTCGAGCAGGATCGCACCGACGAGGCGGACAATGGCGTTCTCGTTTGGGAAGATGCCGACCACCTCGGTCCGCCGCTTGATCTCACCGTTGAGGCGCTCGATCGGATTGGTAACCGGTATGAGATGTCTCGGTGTCAACGTTCCCGCTGCGGTGTTCTAGGGCTCGGACTCAATTGCTCCAATAGGCAACGATGGCGGCGAGATGGACGGCAGCCAAGAAGTTCCTGGCTAGTTTGTCGTAGCGAGTTGCGACACGCCTGAAATCCTTGAGGCGGCAGAAACAGCGCTCGATAACGTTGCGCCCCTTGTAGGCGCGTTTGCTGAAGCTGTGGAGAGTGACCCTGTTGGATTTGTTTGGAATGACGGGCTTGGCACCACGATCGACGATTTCGGCTCGAAAGCCGTCGCCGTCGTACCCTTTGTCGCCAATGAGGGCAGACATGGGTGGCGCGAGTTCCAAAAGGGCTGGCGCTGCGGCAATATCAGCGTCCTGGCCTGGAGTGAGATGAAATGCGCAAGGTCTGCAGTCAGGGTCGCTCAGCGCGTGGATTTTCGTGGTCCGCCCGCCGCGCGAGCGGCCGATCGCTTGTTCATGCTCCCCCCTTTTCCGCCGCTCGCCGAGCGATGCGCTTTGATCGTGGTGGAGTCGATGGACAAAGTCACGCCGTCTTTGCCGCAGCGGGCGAGCGCTTCAAAGATCGCCCGCCAATGTCCGCGCTTGGCCCAGCGATTGAAACGATTGTAGATCGTCGTGTACGGACCATAGTCGGGCGGGCAATCGCGCCAGCGTGCGCCGCACTGAAGCATGTGAATGATACCGCTGATGACGCGTCGATCGTCATCGCGCACCGGTCCGGTCTGGTTCGTTGGCAGATGCGGCTCTATCAGAGCCCATTGCTTGTCGTTGAGCCAGAACAGTCCTTTGCGCATCGAAGTCCCCCGCGTGGAATCAACCCGCTGCGAGGGAATCACAGTTCGCTAATTAGGTACAGACCCTTCTGTAATGGGCCCGATGATGTCAAGCCTCCCGAGTGAACGCCACGCCGCCGAGCTCATGCTTCTGTTCGTGGTCGACGCCTGGCCGCCACATCATGCTGTCAGAGGGAGCGGTAGAGCCTATCTAGATACGCGTGGTTCGTCGGACGACGGCCACTGGGTGTGTAACGGCTTCACCGCATCCACCGTCCCGGCGACGGGACTTCGGGCACCGGGCTTCAGTTCATCCCGGTTGCGTTCTCGATCTCCTCCACGTCTTCTATGCTGCGATTGAGCCCGCTTCGGCCCATCGGTAAGTCGTGCCATCGACCCAGATCCGATGCAGGATCACTGCGAGCTTGCGTGCCAAGGCGACCTTTGCGCGCTTCGAGCCTCTCCGCTTGGCGACGTCCATCCCCCAGCGTTTGAGTTTTGAGAACCGCGTGATGCGCGATAACAGAACGTTGGCGGCTTCATACAAGGCCGTCCGCACCGTCTCATCGCCGGCCAGCGTGATTCCGCCCGTGACGTCCTTTTCTCCCGATTGATATTTCTTTGGCGTGAGCCCGAACAGCGCGCCTGCTGCCTTTGACTTTACAATGCGATGAGGATCATCAATCGCCGATTTGTAGGTGATGGCCACCAGGGGGCCAACGCCTGGTACTGTCATAAGCCGGCGGCAGACTGCATCATCACGCACAATTGCCAGCACAGCCTTGTGTAGTCTTCCGTATTCTGCCTTCAGGGCCGATCGTGCCGAAAGCATCGCACCAGCAATGCGCTCCAATGTCGCCTGGCCTGCAACCAACTCTCGAATCCGCGCTTCAAAATTCCTTCGCGTCACCGGGCCAACCTTCAGACCGAAGCCGCGCAAAATCCCTCGGATACTTAATTCTACATCGATCAGCCGCCCGAGAAGCTGTTTGCGTGCGATCAGGAGTGCCCGGATCTCTTGCGCATCAACCGACTTTGCGTGTACCTGCCGAAACCATCCCATCCGGATCAACTGGGCGATCCCGCGGGCATCCTTGCGATCCGTCTTGACCGTCATTGCAGATAATGCGGCCTTCACGTGCCGCGTTTCCAGCAGAACTGTTTCAAATCCTGCACCTTTCAGGCCTGCATGCAGCCATTGCGACAGCGGCCCAGCCTCCAGCCCGATCCGCTTCACTGCAAAGCCGAGCGTCTCAAAAAAGTCAACTAAGGCGTCGGGTTCGCTTGCGACCTTCGCTTCCTTCAGGATCTTACCCTGGGCGTCCACAACACACACGCTCGACAGTTCCAATGACACGTCGATTCCGGCATAATTCTCCACGGCTGTCCTCCGTCTCCAGATGCTTGGGGCCGACTCAAGTCGTGACCCCGTTTCATCATCTATCGGGGGACAGCCACCATCATGACCCCTTGCTCCGGAGCCGGGCCCATTACCGCATCTAGATCGTGGCGTATGGTGCGACCATCGGGACAGAGGCACCGGGAGCACGAAGTGCGGGCAGGCCGATGTTATTCGATGAGCCGAGAGCTCGAGTTAGTAGCTGGCCGCCTCTGCGACTCGCCCGGTTGCGCTGGGAGCGCGAATCCGTAGTTGTCGTGTCGCCGGCAGCTCCCGTCATATGTGTGGCAGGAGGTGCGAATGCGACGGGTGATTGGCATCGACGTCCACCGAACTTTCGGCGAGGTGGTGTTTTGGGAGGACGGCAGGCTCCGACATGCGGGCCGCATCGATATGACGCGGACTGCGCTGGAGGGATTTGGCAAGACCCTGCTGGCCAGTGATGAGGTGGTGGTCGAAGCGACTGCCAACAGCATGGCGGTGTCGCGGGTTCTGGCGCCGTTCGTGGCACGGGTGATTATCGCCAATCCGCTGCAGGTGAAGGCGATCGCCCAGGCTCACGTTAAGACCGACAAGATCGATGCCGGCACGATCGCCAGTCTGCAGGCGGCCGGGTACCTGCCGCAGATCTGGACGCCTGACGCGGAGACCGAACGCAAGCGTCGGCTGGTGGCGCGGCGCTACCAGATCGTGCGGCATCGCACGCGGCTCAAGAACGAGGTGCATTCGATCCTGCACGCGCACCTAATCCCGAAGTGCCCGCATGCCGATCTTTTCAACGCCCGCGGCCGGGCGTGGTTGGCCGGCCAACAGCTGCCGGACGATGAGCGCGCGGCCATCGATCGGCACGTCCGTGAGCTTGACCGGCTGGCGGAAGACCTGGCTCTGCTCGACCGCTCGATCGCGCAGGTCGCAATCGATGATCCCGCGGCCAACAGATTGATGACCATCACCGGCGTGAACCTGGCGGTTGCCGCCGGCATCGTGGCGGCGATCGGCGACATCAGCCGGTTCAACAGCCCGCAAAAGCTGGTGAGCTATTTCGGGCTCAACCCGCGGGTGCGGCAGTCGGGACTGGGAGCCGCCCATCACGGTCGCATCAGCAAGATCGGCCGCAGTCACGCGCGCGCCATGCTGGTCGAGGCGGCCTGGGCCGCGGCCAAGGCGCCCGGTCCACTGCATGCTTTTTTTGTGCGGATCCGCGCCCGGCGTGGCCATCAAGTCGCCGCGGTGGCCGTGGCTCGCAAGCTCACGGTGCTCTGCTGGCATTTGCTGACGAAGGGCGAGGATTACCTGTGGGCGCGCCCGGCGCTGGTCGCCAACAAGACCCGCGCGATGCAACTTCAAGCTGGACATCCGCAACAGAAGGGCAGCCGGCGCGGACCAGCCCATGCCTACAACATCAAGGCGCTGCGCGACCGTGAGATGTTGATTGCCGCCCAGGCGGAGCGAAGTTCCTCGACGAGATTGAGGCAACCGTGTCGCGCGACCTCGACGTCCATCTCGCCATGTACAGTTACATCATGCACAAGACCCCTTGATCCGAAATGGCTGGCTAAAAGGCCGCGTTGGTCCGTGTACCTGACCCCGACCAGTTCGTCTTGGCTCAGCCAGGTCGAGCGCTTCTTCGCGCTGCTACGGAGGAGAAGATCAGGCGCGGCATCTATGACAGCGTCGCGGCCCTCAGGGGCTGACATCACCTTGTTCATCGACCGACACAACCCTAACCTTCCCGATGGACCAAGTCCGCCGATGACATCATTGCTTCCATCGAACGCTTCTGCAGATAAAATGACCTACAAGCCTCGATGTTGCGAACTTCTGTTCAGGACACTAGCGCATCGGCGTCTCCGACTTGGCTATTCAGATTGGACGTAGCGGGGTACGGTGACAATCATGTGTCTCAACCGCTAGAGCGCACTCCCGGTTCTTGTAAGTGCGAGCACCTGTGCGCTTGGCTAATGTGCCCGTGGCAGTTCCGCTAATGCATTGGCGGGAGCCAAAGCGCTCATTGGTATGTCGTGATTGCCAATTATCATGAAAGTCGACGGCTCTTCATTTCGTGGAGCGAACTAGCACTACTTTGGCAGATTTGGTTTGTGCTGTGGTTTTTCACGGATTCGTCTTCTGCAGTGCGGGCATCGCTGCGATGGCGGCCGGAGAATGAGATCGACGATGGCGTGGCGTACGGCGGGCATGGTTGGTTGAGGCGGAGGCCCATTGATTCTTTTTTTTCCGTCCCGCATGTGCGAGGCGACGGTGCTGCAAGAAGGCGTAGGCAATCATTGTCATCAGGGCGTGGCGATGAAGACCCTGCCATGATCGCCCTTCGAAGTGATCAAGCCCAAGCTCCTCCTTCAACTGCTGATGCGCCTGCTCACAAATCCATCGTGCCTTGATGGTGGCGGCCAGTGTGCGCAGATCCGTCGCCGCAGGGAGGTTGGCGAGATAGTATTTCTTCTCCCCTGAGGCACGCTGCTCGCCAATGAGCCAAGCTTCGTCGCCCGGGAGATGCTGCTGACCCTTATCCCAGATTCGCTGCGGAGGGCCGTCGGCGGTGCGGACACGGAGAGCAGCAAATCGGGCTTTCAGCCGACCTTTCGTCCCGCTGCGCCAACTCACGGTTTTCCATTTGGCGCTCGCCAGCATGTGTTCTGCCGCAATCGATAAGATATCCGGCACGTGGTGCTTTCGTGGTTTCCCGCGGACTTTGGTAATCGGCCAAATGAGCTTCACATCAACCGGATACACCTTGAGGTGCCGAGGGATGCCGACGGCCCAGGCCAATCCGCGTTCTGTTAGCCCTTGTCGAAATGGTGCGCTGAGCCCGTATCCTGCATCCGCCAGCACACATCCAAAGCGCACGTTGGCTGCCATCGCTCGATCAACCTCAGCCAAAGCGATTTCTGGCTTGGATCTTGCCGTTCGGTGTTCGACCGGCACCCGAGCACGGATCAAACGAGACACATTGCCTGTCCAACTCTCGGGCAGAAAGAGACGCAATGCGACCATCACGGGCACTTCGCCGCGCGCAAGGGTCAGCGACACCAGCGTTTGGCAATTTGCAGTTTTACCGAGAGCCGACGCGTATTGAGCCGCAACACCGACTGAGCGATCGCCCTTCTTCGGCAGCGAAGTGTCATCAATAACCAGCACCGCATCCCTGCCGCCGACAAGTCGGTCCGCCTGGTTGAGCAACTCTGTTTCCAGCGGCGTCGCGTCCCAGACACCGTCCGCAATGAAATGGTGCAACTGGTCGTAGTTGCTCGTGGCAAGGCGTTCTGCCATCGGCTGAACGCTCTTGCGATCGCCCGGGCCGATCAATCCCGCAACGTACAGGGGACACATCCGCTGCCGGGTCTTATGACCCAACCGGTCCAGGAACGGCTTCAGCCAGCGTTCGAGTTCGTCTTCCCATTCCGCCATGGTCAGCCCTCCAAGAGCCGACCACCCATGAATCATTGAAAAATCGATTCGGGAATCCTAATAAAGAGCCCAAATCCAACAATCTGCCAAAGTAGTGCTAGGGCTCGGACTCAATTGCTCCAATAGGCAACGATGGCGGCGAGATGGACGGCAGCCAAGAAGTTCCTGGCTAGTTTGTCGTAGCGAGTTGCGACACGCCTGAAATCCTTGAGGCGGCAGAAACAGCGCTCGATAACGTTGCGCCCCTTGTAGGCGCGTTTGCTGAAGCTGTGGAGAGTGACCCTGTTGGATTTGTTTGGAATGACGGGCTTGGCACCACGATCGACGATTTCGGCTCGAAAGCCGTCGCCGTCGTACCCTTTGTCGCCAATGAGGGCAGACATGGGTGGCGCGAGTTCCAAAAGGGCTGGCGCTGCGGCAATATCAGCGTCCTGGCCTGGAGTGAGATGAAATGCGCAAGGTCTGCAGTCAGGGTCGCTCAGCGCGTGGATTTTCGTGGTCCGCCCGCCGCGCGAGCGGCCGATCGCTTGTTCATGCTCCCCCCTTTTCCGCCGCTCGCCGAGCGATGCGCTTTGATCGTGGTGGAGTCGATGGACAAAGTCACGCCGTCTTTGCCGCAGCGGGCGAGCGCTTCAAAGATCGCCCGCCAATGTCCGCGCTTGGCCCAGCGATTGAAACGATTGTAGATCGTCGTGTACGGACCATAGTCGGGCGGGCAATCGCGCCAGCGTGCGCCGCACTGAAGCATGTGAATGATACCGCTGATGACGCGTCGATCGTCATCGCGCACCGGTCCGGTCTGGTTCGTTGGCAGATGCGGCTCTATCAGAGCCCATTGCTTGTCGTTGAGCCAGAACAGTCCTTTGCGCATCGAAGTCCCCCGCGTGGAATCAACCCGCTGCGAGGGAATCAGAGTTCGCTAATTAGGTACAGACCCTAGCATTACAGTTGGTGCGCCGGGAGACCGGCAAGGAGTAAGTGGTGGAAGTCCACTGCGATGAAGGAGTAGCGACCCACATCGGCCCCGAGCCGTGCGCAGGCGTCCGCGAGGATGTCGGCGAAGCGTCGGCAGGGGAGCGCATAGGCCAGCCATCGAGCCGCGAAAGAATGTTTTCCCGAGAGCCGACGCTGTCAACTGAGCGGAAGGCAACACGAAGGGGCGCGATATCGCGAGCGCCCGGTCGTCTCGGCGTGGTCGCAGACCCTGGCATGTGCAGAAGCTTCTTGTACGGGAACCGGGAGCTCTCTTGGTCGGCCAGATGCTCATGGAAGCAGCCTGGTCCGCGGCGGGAAGGCGAGGAGCTGTAGCCGCCGATGAACGATCAGGAGAAGTCTGACTCCGCCATAGTAGCTATGAAGTCGCCGAACAATGCCGGAGGTGCGGTGGCGGAGGCGATGGAGCGAAGGGCGGGGACCAAGGGAAACGCGAGACAGCAAAGCACACTCCGGACACGGGGCCGGGATCGTGTGATCCAGGAGCTTGATCGCGTACGGCAAGCCGCAAGGCAGAGGAAGAAGGAGCGGTTCACCGCGCTTCTCCACCATATCAACACAGACACGCTCCGTATGGCTTTCTACGCGCTCAAGCGCAAAGCAGCCCCCGGCGTGGATGGTGTGACATGGCAGGACTTCGAGACAGATCTGGAGCCTCGGCTTGCGGATCTGCACCGGCGGGTCCACGGAGGAGCGTACCGTCCCCAGCCGTCACGTCGGACGTACATCCCGAAGACTGACGGCCGGGAGAGAGCGTTGGCGATCGCTGCCTTGGAGGACAAAATCGTCCAGGGCGCGACCGTCATGGTGCTCAACGCCATCTACGAAGGCGACTTCGTCGGCTTCTCATACGGGTTTCGACCCGGTAGAGGCCCACATGATGGGTTGGACGCCCTGGCGGTAGCGATCACCACGCGGAAGGTGAACTGGATACTTGACGCCGACGTGCAAAACTTTTTCGGAAGTGTGAACCAAGACTGGCTGGTCCAGTTTCTGGAACACCGCATCGGCGACAAGCGCATCATCCGCCTGATCCGTAAATGGCTGAAGGCGGGCATTCTCGAAGACGGGGTCGTAACTGTGGACGACAGGGGCACGGGGCAGGGATCGGTGATTTCGCCGCTGCTCGCCAATGCTTACCTGCACTACACGTTTGATCTCTGGGCCGAACGCTGGCGACGGCAAGAGGCCCACGGCGACATGATTATCGTGCGCTATGCCGATGATCTCGTGGTTGGCTTCGAGCATGAGGACGACGCTCGCCGTTTCCTTGATGCGATGCGTGAACGGTTTGAAGCATTCGCGTTGACGCTCCATCCAGACAAGACCCGCCTGATTGAGTTCGGTCGCCGTGCGGCGGCCAATCGCAAAGGGCGCGGCCTTGGCAAACCGGAGACCTTCATGTTTCTGGGCTTCATCCACATCTGCGGTAAGTCACGCCGGGGGAACTTCCTGCTCGAAAGGAAGACCCGTCGCGACCGTCTGCGGAAGAAGCTTCAGGACATCAAGGAAGAGCTGCGACGACGGATGCACCAACCGATCCGTGCCCAGGGTGCATGGCTGAGACAGGTCGTCACCGGCCACTTCGCATACTATGGGGTTCCTACAAATGGGCGGGCGCTCTCAGCGTTCCGCTACTGTGTGACCGATCTTTGGCGTCGAACGCTTCGGCGGCGAAGTCAACGAGGCGGCTTCACGTGGGACCGTATGACGAGGTTGGCGGACGAATGGCTCCCACAACCCCGCATCCTCCATCCCTGGCCACAGCAACGCTTCGCGGTCACATACCCAAGGTAAGAGCCGGATGCCTTAATTGGGCTCGTCCGGATCCGCGCGGGGGGCGCTCAGCAATGAGCGTCCCTACCGCGAACATCTTCCTGAAGGTTCTGAATCCATGGGCGACCATGATTCGGGATCTGATGATTGGTGGCGCGTCAGTTGAAGATACGCTGACGCTGTGGGCTTCGGCGTTGCGAGATATCAAGCAACGCATCCGTCCGCTGTTTACGCAGGAGCGTGTCGCGGCCGCGGCGGGGCAGTTTCTCGACGGACTGTTGGGCAACGAGCCGCGCAAGACAGGTTGGATGCGGGCGGAAGCGGCCGGCGATCCAGGCCCGTGGCGCCAGCAAGCGATCCTGGGTCGGGGGCAGTGGGACGCCGATGCGCTGCGCGATATTGTCCGTGAATACGTGCTGGAAACGCTGCCCGATGAGGACGCGGTTCTGGTCATCGATGAGACCGGCTTTTTGAAACGGGGCAAAGCGTTATGCGAGCTTGCGCGCCAGTACACTGGCTCGGCGGGCAAGATCACCAGTCCAGGGCTATTGGCATGAGAGTGCGATCTCCGTTTATCCCGGAGTTGCCAATTGGATGATTGTTACGCAGCGCAGGAGGCAGAGCCGCTGAGACGACGGTTTGCAGACTCTGATACGCGGGTTGGATACCGCATTTCCGTTTGTTCGTCCGGGGTTGCCTCGATCTGCCAGCGGGCATCGACAATGTCGGCCACACAATTGGTGCGAGAGTTCCCCAACCGGGGCTCTGCCCCCAGCGATGCGCAACAATGATGTCGCTCCTGAGAGTTCTCCTGTGTTGAGGTGGAAGGAAGCGTTGGCTAATTCGGTAAGCGATCAGGTTGCGCTGTGCGGCTCCACCTTTCGGCCGATAGCCCAGAGGAAGGCGGCCAGTTCTCGGGCGATGGCCACGGTGACGACTGCCTGGCGTTTGCCACGTGCCATCAGCTTGCGATAGCGAGCACAGAGTCTGACTTGGGCTTTCCAGGCGATGTCGCACACCGCTTTCGTCAGGCCGGCCTGCCGCTCCTGCAGCAGGCGGCTTATCCGGGCGGGAAAACGGTAAGTCCAGGCGCCCTCAATGAGCACGCGGCGCGCCCGGCCATTACCAGCTTTGGTGATGCCGCCGCGCCGGATGCGTTCCCCCGTGGAGTTTTCGCAAGGCACCAGGCCGAGATACGCCATCAATTGGCGCGGGCTGTCGAAGCGGCGCACGTCGCCGATTTCGGTGACGAAGGTGATCGCGGTCAGGAAGGCGACGCCGCGTAGCGCCTGGTAGGCTGCGATCACTGGAGCCATGGACCATGAGCTCACCGCCTCGGCAACTTGTTCGTCCAGGCGCTTGAGCCTGATCTCGGCGGCCTCGATCGCTTGGCGATACTCGGCCAGCACGAGATACTGCGCCGGATGCTCGAAGCGTTGCTCGCACAGCCATCGTGTATGCGCCTTGGTCCACGCTTGACGGCCGGTGAAGACCCGGCCGTGACGTAGCAGGAAGGACTGCAAGTGCTGACGGGCCCGCCGCAGATCTTCCATCGCGGCTTCTCGGGCACGCACCAGTTCTCGCACCGCCTCGTGCTCCGGATCCGGTACCCAGACCGCGGTCAGCTCTCCCGCACGATGCAGCTTGGCCAGGGTCAGCGCATCACGGCGGTTGGTCTTGACCCGTTCTCCAGGCCGCTTTGGAATCAGTGATGGTGCAACCACGATGCAGTCGTAGCCAAGCCGTGTGATCTGACGATGGAGACCGTAGCCGGTCGGACCGGCTTCGTAGCAAAAGGCGAGGTCCCGGTGCCTTTTGGCGAGCTTCGTAACCAGTCGCTCCACCGCATCAGGCGCGCTATCGATCTCTCCGATGAAGCGCACGTCGCCATCGCGTCCCGCCTCGGCCACGGCTACCGAGATCTGTAGCTTCGACGTATCCAGTCCCACGTAGATTTTGCTATCCTGCCGCACGGCTCGTCCTCCTATGCGAGAGGCTCGGTGCCGGCCCACCCGGCGCAACCCTCGCTCATCGCATACTGCGGACGAGCCACCTCTCTGACAACGAACATACGGTCTGCCAGATCGGAGTGTTCGCCGCCTACGTGTCGCGGCATGGCCATGCCTTCATCGACCGGGCACTCTACCTGCCAAAGGACTGGACGGACGACCCCGCTCGCCTGAAGGCTGCGCATGTCCCGAGCGATGCGGGCTTTGCGACAAAGCCCAAGATCGCGCGTCACATGATCGCTGGCGCGATCGCCGCACAGGTGCCGTTCGCGTTCGTGGCCGCGGACAGCGTGTATGGCACCGGTGAGATCGAAACCCTGCTGCGCAAGGAGGGCAAGGGCTATGTTCTGGGTGTTGCGTCCAATCATGTGTTCCGTTCCTGGGGCAAGCCGCAGCCTGTCGCCGGCACCGCCTCCGCGATTGCGCAGAGCCTTCCCAAGAAGGCCTGGCGCCGCCTGGCGTCCGGCGAGGGGATCAAAGGGCCGCGCTGGCACGACTGGGCCTATCTCGAGCTGGCCGATCTCGACGCCGGTGAATACAACGACGACCTTGCCGGGGAATGGACGCGGGGTCTTCTGATCCGCCGCAACATCGCCGACGGCAGCTTGGCCTTCTTCTCCACATGGTGCCCCAAAGGCACGTCCATGCAGAAGCTGGTGTCGGTGGAAGGCCATCGCTGGGCCATCGAGGACAGCTTCGAAACCGCCAAGAACGAGCTCGGCCTTGATCACAACGAAACCCGCTCCTGGCATGGCTGGCATCGCCATGTCGCACTCGTCATGCTTGCCTTCGCCATGATGGCCGTCATCCGTCATCGGGCCAACACCGGGTCGTTGCTTAAAAAAACACGACCGCGGCCTCGACCGAAGCATCGTTCTTGATCCGCTGGTCGATCCAGGAAATCCGGCGCCTCGCCATGAAGCTTGCCCAGCGGCGCATCCCGCACGCCCATATCCTCGCATGGTCGTCTTGGCGTAGGGCCCACCAGGCCAACGCGCGCAAAGCCCATCTCAGGAAAAAATTGTTCGCGGTAGGGACGCTCATTGCTGAGCGCCCCCCGCGCGGATCCGGACGAGCCCAATTAAGGCATCCGGCTCTTACCTTGGGTATGTGACCGCGAAGCGTTGCTGTGGCCAGGGATGGAGGATGCGGGGTTGTGGGAGCCATTCGTCCGCCAACCTCGTCATACGGTCCCACGTGAAGCCGCCTCGTTGACTTCGCCGCCGAAGCGTTCGACGCCAAAGATCGGTCACACAGTAGCGGAACGCTGAGAGCGCCCGCCCATTTGTAGGAACCCCATAGTATGCGAAGTGGCCGGTGACGACCTGTCTCAGCCATGCACCCTGGGCACGGATCGGTTGGTGCATCCGTCGTCGCAGCTCTTCCTTGATGTCCTGAAGCTTCTTCCGCAGACGGTCGCGACGGGTCTTCCTTTCGAGCAGGAAGTTCCCCCGGCGTGACTTACCGCAGATGTGGATGAAGCCCAGAAACATGAAGGTCTCCGGTTTGCCAAGGCCGCGCCCTTTGCGATTGGCCGCCGCACGGCGACCGAACTCAATCAGGCGGGTCTTGTCTGGATGGAGCGTCAACGCGAATGCTTCAAACCGTTCACGCATCGCATCAAGGAAACGGCGAGCGTCGTCCTCATGCTCGAAGCCAACCACGAGATCATCGGCATAGCGCACGATAATCATGTCGCCGTGGGCCTCTTGCCGTCGCCAGCGTTCGGCCCAGAGATCAAACGTGTAGTGCAGGTAAGCATTGGCGAGCAGCGGCGAAATCACCGATCCCTGCCCCGTGCCCCTGTCGTCCACAGTTACGACCCCGTCTTCGAGAATGCCCGCCTTCAGCCATTTACGGATCAGGCGGATGATGCGCTTGTCGCCGATGCGGTGTTCCAGAAACTGGACCAGCCAGTCTTGGTTCACACTTCCGAAAAAGTTTTGCACGTCGGCGTCAAGTATCCAGTTCACCTTCCGCGTGGTGATCGCTACCGCCAGGGCGTCCAACCCATCATGTGGGCCTCTACCGGGTCGAAACCCGTATGAGAAGCCGACGAAGTCGCCTTCGTAGATGGCGTTGAGCACCATGACGGTCGCGCCCTGGACGATTTTGTCCTCCAAGGCAGCGATCGCCAACGCTCTCTCCCGGCCGTCAGTCTTCGGGATGTACGTCCGACGTGACGGCTGGGGACGGTACGCTCCTCCGTGGACCCGCCGGTGCAGATCCGCAAGCCGAGGCTCCAGATCTGTCTCGAAGTCCTGCCATGTCACACCATCCACGCCGGGGGCTGCTTTGCGCTTGAGCGCGTAGAAAGCCATACGGAGCGTGTCTGTGTTGATATGGTGGAGAAGCGCGGTGAACCGCTCCTTCTTCCTCTGCCTTGCGGCTTGCCGTACGCGATCAAGCTCCTGGATCACACGATCCCGGCCCCGTGTCCGGAGTGTGCTTTGCTGTCTCGCGTTTCCCTTGGTCCCCGCCCTTCGCTCCATCGCCTCCGCCACCGCACCTCCGGCATTGTTCGGCGACTTCATAGCTACTATGGCGGAGTCAGACTTCTCCTGATCGTTCATCGGCGGCTACAGCTCCTCGCCTTCCCGCCGCGGACCAGGCTGCTTCCATGAGCATCTGGCCGACCAAGAGAGCTCCCGGTTCCCGTACAAGAAGCTTCTGCACATGCCAGGGTCTGCGACCACGCCGAGACGACCGGGCGCTCGCGATATCGCGCCCCTTCGTGTTGCCTTCCGCTCAGTTGACAGCGTCGGCTCTCGGGAAAACATTCTTTCGCGGCTCGATGGCTGGCCTATGCGCTCCCCTGCCGACGCTTCGCCGACATCCTCGCGGACGCCTGCGCACGGCTCGGGGCCGATGTGGGTCGCTACTCCTTCATCGCAGTGGACTTCCACCACTTACTCCTTGCCGGTCTCCCGGCGCACCAACTGTAATGCTAGTGCTCTGGGCACGGAAGAGGAGATCGGCGAGGGGAAGATTGTAGATCGCTTCGGCTTCGGAGCGGGCCCACTGGTGACGAGCTGCCCCCGTCGGGGCGGCATCATCTTGAGACGCTTGGTCAATCACGCTCATAACGACTCTTCTTCTTGGCCATTGATCACAAAAACGAAGCCTCGGGACCCCTCCGCCGGAACTCGCAGGGCGGCAGCACCGATGGGTTTCCCGGCGTCACGTGGTCGAATGAGGCGGCTGGCCAATCTTTTCGGACTGGCTGGAGGCAGCAACCTTTGCACCTCAGTCGGAGGTATGCAAAGTTAGCAAATCGGTCGTGGCAGGAGGACAAAAGAAGTGCTTATTGTTGCTGTAGCTGTCGCAATTTTTGTAAACTTTGCAAAGTGACAAAACATCACAAGATCTTTGCCGGTGACCGGCTGCGTCGGCTGCGTGAGCAGCGCGGGACGACGCAGGCAGAACTCGCAGACGCGCTTGGCATTTCGGCGGGCTACCTGAGCCAAATGGAGGGGGATCAGAGGCCAATCACACGTAAGCTGCTCATGCGGCTCAGCCGGCTACTCGGCATTGGAATGAATTATTTCGCAGCCGATGACGACTTGCGTCTTGCAAGCGAACTCCGTGAAACCGCCAGCGATCCGCTGTTCGGGTCGGCCATCTCGGCCGACGAGGCGAGCGCGGCCGTCCGGGTCGCACCTGAGATCGCGCAGCGCTTTCTCCATCTCTATCGCGGTTATTTTGCGCTCGAAGAAGAGCATCGTTCCTTGCAAACGCGCGTAGCGCGGAATGATGTGGGAGCCGCGAGTCGCTTTCCTTACGATGAGGTCCGAGATTGGGTGCAATCGAAGCGAAACTATTTCGATGCGCTTGACCGCGCAGCCGAAAGACTCGCTGAAGCAAGACATTTCCATCCTGAGAACCGTAGCGAGGATTTTATCAAGTATCTGCGCGACGCGTATGGGATCCGAACGGAGCATGCTCCGCAGGATCTTGGCAAGGGGATGATCTGGCGGCTTGATAGCAACGCCAAGAAGCTCTTTCTATACGAAGATGCCCCCATAGAAAGTCGGCTGTTCTGGATCGCTCACGTCATCGGTCTCCTGGAACAGCGAGACAGCATCGAACACCAAATCAAGCAGGCACGATTGAGTAACGAGGAAGCTGCATCGCTGGCACGCGTCGCCCTGGCCAACTACTTTGCGGGAGCTCTGGTCATGCCGTACGAGGCGTTCCTCGCCACCGCGCGCGAAATTCGGTACGATATCGAACGCCTTCAGCGACGCTTCGGCACGAGCTTCGAACAGGTCTGCCACCGGTTAAGCACACTTCAACGTCGGAACTCTCCGGGAATTCCGTTCTATTTTTTGAAAATCGACATCGCCGGAAACGTCCTGAAACGCAGCAGTGCCACCCGTTTCCAGTTCGCTCGCTTCGGAGGTCCCTGCCCTCTCTGGAACGTGCACCAATCGTTTTCGCATCCCGGCCAGATCCTGGTCCAGTTGGCCGCCACGCCGGATGGAACTAGATATCTCTCCGTAGCTCGAACCGTGAGTCTCTCGGCGAGCTCTTATCTTAGCCGGCCGCGCGCAGTTGCGGTCGGACTAGGATGCGAAATTGCCTATGCAAACGAGACGGTCTACTCCTTGGGGCTGGATTTGGATGACCTCGACGCGACTGACCCTATTGGCCCAGGATGCAGAGCTTGCGAACGGAAAGATTGTCGTCACCGAGCGCTACCGCCAATCGGACACCCGCTTGACGTGGGCACAATCGAAAGGGGAGTCGTCCCGTATCATATCAACACTAAAGCTCTGCGTAGCGGTGGCATCAGGTGAGAAGCAGGCCACCGCATCAAGCTTAGTATAGCAGCTTTCGGTCAGACAGACTGGCACGATGCAAATCTGCCGCCGGCGCGAGCCTTCACTCAAGGAACCGCCAACTGTTAGGCTGAGAATCGACACGCGGCTACAGATAGCAACCTGGCGTTCCACTACCTGGAATTACATTGCGCTTAGGCCTCCATCAACGCTGTAGACACCGCCGTTGCAGAAGGACGCAGCATCAGACGCCAGAAAGGCAACTAGCTCCGCAACTTCCGCCGGCGTACCGTATCGGCGAGCAGGTATTGCAGCCGCCGTTTTATCGTGCGCCGCCTTGGCATCGCTGCTTTGACCAGCGTTTATCGCCGCCATCATGGGGCTATCAATCGGGCCAGGATTCACGCTGTTGACGCGAACGCCCTTTGGTGCCGCCTCGGCTGCCGCCGTCCTAGTTAAACCGATGACCGCATGCTTGGAGGTCGCGTAGGCGGAAAGCCTCGGGATGCCCTTAAGTCCGGCTATGCTCGATGTATTGATGATGCTGCCGGCTCCCTGCCTGTACATGACCGGCAACACGTACTTCAGACCGAGAAACACTCCAAACACATTCACATCGACAACTTTGCGGAAGGCCTCAAGGGACAATTCCTGTAAGGGAGAGACTGGCCCTTGAATCCCAGCGTTATTGAAGAAAATATCGATGCGGCCAAACTTAGCGACGGCTGACGCTACGTAGGCGGCGACCGCAGCCTCTTCAGCGACATTCGCCTCAATCGTAAGGATTTGCGCACTGTCCGGAAGAATAGAAGAGTGGCTAGTAAAATCCGTTCCCGGGATATCAACTGCGACAATCGCAGCCCCCCGCTGGGCGAGCAGGATAGTTGCCGCTTTTCCGAGCGCGCCCGCGGCACCTGTGACGAGAGCTACTTTTCCGCCGAGGCTGGTGTTATTTTGCATATATTCGAGTTTCCGAGGTTGATCTTCGAAATGCCGCAGCGATCGATTCTCGTTGCGGACGACCGTGTTGGCGTTCGCCAGACGAACAAGATCGTGGTCGCATTCCGCGAGAAGATTGAGTCCTCGCGGGTGAAAATATATCCCGCTCACTTGTCACTCACGAACGTGCTCTCATTGCCGCGCTTCATAACTCATGCTTTCCCTCGATGACCTCTAGGCCGCGGATTGCGAAGCGGCGTGCCAGAGGAGCGAGCTCTGCCGCATTTGTACTCGCGGCATTGCCCTGACGAGCGCGGTCTGCAATACCGACGAAGATGACTGCGAAGCGAAAGAGCGCAAAGGCTTTGTGGAATGGCTGCAGCGGCGCGCAGGCAGTATTGATCTTCATGTATCGTGCTACAAACTCCTGCTCCGAAGGCAAACCAAGTGCGGCGCGATCGAGACCAAGAATACCGCCATATTCATTCGGGGAGGTGTGCCAGGGAATGGCACAGAAGCCGAGATCAGCCAGCGGGTGTCCTAGGGTTGAGAGCTCCCAATCGAGGATTCCGACCACACGCGGCTCGGTAGGATGGAAAATAACGTTGCCCATGCGGTAATCACCATGTGCGAGGCTCACCGTGCCATCGTTTAGCGGCATGTTAGAGGGCAGCCATTCTGATAGCCGATCAACCTCAGGAATCGGGTCGCTGGACGAAGAGAGCCATTGTTTCGTCCAGCGACCGATTTGCCGCTCGAAGTAGTTGCCTGGTCTGCCGTAGTCGGCGAGGCCGATCTCGTCTGGACGCACGGTATGCATTGCGGCCAAGGCTTCGGCGAGGGCCATCCAAAGTTCACGCCGCTCCGTGCACGAACTCGTCGGCAAAGAGCAGTCAGTAAAGACACGGCCGTCGACCCGCTCCATCAGATAGAAAGGCGTACCGAGGAGGCCTGGATCGGAATGGAATAGGACCGGGCGCGCGACCGGCACGCCCGTTGGATAAAGCGCCTCGAGTACGCGAAACTCTCGGTCCACGGCATGGGCGCCGGGCAAAATCGGACCGTTGGGCTGCTTGCGCAGGACCATGCGCTGCACGCCATGCTCTACAAAGTAGCTCGGGTTAGATTGCCCACCAGAGATGCGTTGCAGCGCGAAACTGTCACTGCGCCCGAACTTAGCGTCGAGGAAATCGTGCAATACGATAGGGTCAAAGTCGATAGTCGTGGTCATAGCGGCTTTTTCCGGTAATGGAGGCAGGCTCGCTCGGCGCACTTGCGTGGCGTGCCAGGGTGGTCCTGGGCAATGCTGCTGCTATCCCAAGCCGCACAGCCTACTTTCCAGAAGGAGCGTCCGCTCCGACAATGCGCAGCGAAAGCCCAACGTTCAGGCCCATCTGCCTAGAGCGACGAGACAAGGTGGCCGCCGTCGGCAATGATCTCTGTACCGGTCATGAAGCTGCCAGCATCAGAGGCTAGGAGTAGAAGCGGACCATCAAGGTCCGACATTCGACCGAGGCGACGCTGTGGGACACGCTTGATCAGCGCCTGACCGGCGCTCGAGGCAAAGAATTCGCGATTTAGATCGGTCTCGATGTATCCCGGACATAGTGCATTCACCCGGATATTGTGGCGCGCCCATTCAAGCGCGAGCGCGCGGCTGAGCTGGATAACGCCGGCCTTTGCCGCCGCGTAGGCTGCAATATTACCCGCCACTCGCAGCCCCAAGATAGAAGCTACCTTGATGATACTACCAGCACGCTTCTCTTCGACCATCCGCCATGCTGCTGCCTGCGCGACGCGAAACACTCCCGACAAGTCAGTGCCAATTACGCGATCCCAGTCCGCGATCTGAGTCTTGAGCGCTGGACCGTCGTGGGTAATACCGGCGTTGTTGACGACGATATCGAAGCTTCGCTGGGCAAAAGCTGCCTTCACTGACGTGTCATTCTGGACATCGAGTGCTACCGCCGATGCACGTCCGCCGATGGCGACGATATGCGCCAACGCCTCTTCCAGAGCATCAAGGCGTCGCGCAGCCAAAACGATTTCCGCGCCCACCTGGGCGAGAACGGTCGCGAACTGGCGACCAAGACCGCCAGATGCCCCGGTCACAAGAGCACGCTTATTAGCAAGGTCCTCAAACACACGTACCCCCATGACGGCAGGCGCAACCCGCGATCATCCAGACCGCGCGCCCTCTTGTGAAAAATCGGGCCGCTTCGGCGGATTTGACCGCGTCAGGTGAGCGCTTCGACCTATGATGCATCTCAAGCAACCACAGCCAAGGCGCGCTGCTCTTCAATGCCCAGCGATAGAGCCAGAGGATCTCTTGTCTGGCGCTTCATGAACTCGCATTTGGATGTCAGTCCGCGCCAGCCGCGAGCGATCAAAATCTGCGCGACCGCTCCGCCGAGCGTCGTGCCCGGGCCAAGAATGATGACGACGTCCGGCGCGTATTCCCGAATGCCGGTCGTAAGGGCTGCCGTGAAGTCGTAGGCCTCGGTGACCTGATGTCCGAGGGTGTAGTCCCAGAGAGCGGCTCGCCCCCGGGAGCCGGGAAACCAGATTTCTCCGCGGCCATCGATCAATGGGCACTCAGGTTGCGCGAATAGGGACATTGGAAGCGTTGCTCTTGCGCGTGTCGATACTGGCTCCTGAAGTCGTGTATGAAAAGCCGCGTGGTTCGTCAGCCTCATCGGGAAGCGACCGCCGACGGGCGCCATCCGGCGCTCTGCCTCTTTGAGACTCGCGTCCTCGCCGCCGAAAACGAGCATGCCCCCTAGATCGATCGATAGGTGCAGCCCCGGAATGGAATCTATCAGATCGAGCAGTTCCGCTCGCTTGCCCGGAATTTCCCGCCAATCGTCATCGACAAAGGGGTAGAGGGTCTGCCCGCCGATCAAGGCCTCCTGCATTAGCGTGCCCATGGTGTTGACCACTACGAAGCCACCTTGAGGCGTCAACGCGCCGGCGCAGGCCAGCGCGGTGTACCATCCCATGGAATTGCCCGTGACCGCGACGATGTCGAACGCCTCACGGTCGATCGCAAGGAAGTCCGAATAGGCGCAGGCGTAAATCAACGCGGACGCATTGTCCCCGCGTGTCAGTTTCGACGCCGAATATTTCTCGGCGCCGTCCATGGCTGAGATAGCTTCCTGGCCATGCTCGACGCGCTCGGCATCGAACTTCGCGATCAACGCGCTCCGTGCGCCGTGAAATCGCGTCAAATAGCCGAGTTCGGTCTGGTTATATGTTCCGCGGCCTGGAGCGACGACAAGGGCAGTCTTCTTGGCCATCTCAAGCGCCCACCGGTTCGGCGTCGACGCCGACGAGTCTAAGCGCGGCTGCGACAATGCCATCACGGCTCGGGAGCGTCGCCGCGTATGCAGGCCCAGTTGCGATAAAGCTGTCTTCGGCGGTGATCCGCGCAACTCTGGATGGCGAGCGCTCGGCGAATAGGGCCAGAAGAGCTTCGCTTTGCGAACCTGTCTGTCTGCATTCATCGACGATCAGCACGTGCTTACATGGTGCGGCTGCCCTCAAAATCGACTCGGCAGGCAGCGGCGCGAGCCATCGCATGTCAACCACACGCACGCGCAAACCATACTTCTCTGCAAGGATGCGTTGAGCCTGCAGAGAAAGAAAGCATCCATTGGCGTAGGAGACGATCGCAAGGTCCGTACCATCGCCTTGGACGCCGATTTCCCCAAGTGAAATCTTTGCCGTACCAGGCGGAGGATAAACGAAGCTCCAGCGGCGGTCGCCCTCTTTATGCAGGTCGCGGGTCATGTAGAGTGCAATCGGCTCGACGAAGACAACGATGCGTTGTTCCTCGCGCGCGAGCCGGACCGCCTCGCGAAGCATGAGCGCAGCGTCTCGACCATTGGAGGGGCAAGCCAGCACAACTCCGGGAATGTCGCGAAGAACCGCCAGCGAGTTGTCGTTATGAAAGTGCCCTCCGAAGCCACGTTGATAGCCTAGCCCTGCGATGCGGACGACCATAGGATTCGTGTATTGGCCGTTCGAGAAGAACGACAATGTCGCTGCTTCGCCGCGGATTTGGTCCTCGGCATTATGAAGATACGCCAGGAACTGGATTTCGGGAATTGGAATGAACCCATTATGTCCGAGCCCGACCGCCAATCCGAGAATAGCTTGCTCGTCGAGGAGTGTATCGATGACCCGATGGGCCCCGAACCTGTGTTGAAGGCGTTGAGTGACCCCGTATACGCCACCTTTGCGACCGACATCCTCGCCTGCGAGCACGACTTCCTCGTGCCCGAGCATCAAATCCGTCAAGGCAAGATTGATAAGTTTGGCCATATGGTGCGGCTCGGCCAAAGCCCGAATGTCGGCTGAGCCGAACACGGCTTCACGTTCTTCTGGCGTCGGGCCGTTCGTCTTCGAGCACTTACGCGCAGGCGGAATGATACTTGCCATGACTTCGCGCGCTGATCGAAGCTTCGGCCGTCCGATCGCATCCTCGGCTACACGTATTGTGCGCTCGCTCGTCTCATTGTAGATCGCCAGGACGTCTTCGACTGAACACACCCCCTCCGCTATCAGCCGGCCAGCCGTATAGAGAAGCGGATCGTGGGCTTCGATTGCCTCGATCTCGTCTTTTGACCGGTAGGCGCTCTCGACGTCGGGCCCAGCGTGTCCATACAGGCGGACGCACGACATATGCAGAAATGCCGGACGTCGACGGACGCGAACACATTCAGCAAGCTGTTGCGTAACCGCAAACGTGCCGACGACATCAAGACCATTGCACTGCTGATAACGCAGACCGGGCCGCCCCTTCACGCTGGCCTCGACCCATCCTATCGGAGTTTTCGTCGAAATTCCGATACCATTATCTTGGCACAGGAAGAGCAACGGCAACGGCGTCCTTTGATACGCCGTCCATCCAGCCGTATTGATCGCACCTTGCGCCGTGGAATGATTGAGGGACGCGTCACCGAACGAGCAGAGGACAATGGCATCATCTGGAAAAACGGCATGCTCGGGTCGAATCCGCCTCGAAAGGCCGATGGAAAACGCAGCTCCGACTGCCTTCGGTAGATGTGACGCGATCGTCGACGTCTGGGGAGGTATGTTGAGAGCCTTCGATCCCAATACCTTGTGACGTCCGCCCGAAATTGGATCTTCAGACGAACTCGTGAAGCTTAGCAGCATGTCCCACAGCGGCGTTTGACCCGGGACCTGAAAGGATCGAGCGATTTGGAATGCCGCATCACGGTAGTGCAAGAAAGCGGGGTCTGTGGGACGCAGCGCCGCAGCCACAGCGCCGTTACCCTCGTGTCCGGACGAGCCAATTGTGTAGAAACCTTGACCGCGCGCCTGCAGCTTCCGTGAGATGCGATCGAGATGTCGACTTACAGCTTGCGCCCGGAAAATCGAGACCAGGGACTCTCGGCTGAGTTTGGCATCAGCCAGGCTCGGAGAAGGAGTGGTTGCAGGAAATTGTCCGCCGATCACACGACGGAGGAAATTCTCATGCACCACATCCGCGCGATCCATCTCGCACCCCACTCCTCAGCTGAAGGCCTGCAGCCCGGTCTGCGCTCGACCGAGAATGAGCGCGTGGACATCGTGCGCCCCCTCATAGGTGTTGACCGTTTCCAGATTGATCATGTGTCTTATCACGTGGAATTCGCCGGAAATGCCGTTCCCGCCGTGCATGTCGCGCGACAGCCGCGCAATATCGAGCGCCTTGCCACAGTTGTTGCGTTTCACGATTGAGATCATCTCTGGCGCTGCGAGTCCTTCGTCCATCAGGCGACCGACTCGTAGTGCCGCATGGAGGCCGAGACCGATCTCGGTCTGCATATCTGCAAGCTTCTTCTGAAAAAGCTGCGTTCGGGCGAGAGGCCGGCCGAACTGCCTGCGATCGAGACCGTACTGTCGCGCGGCATGCCAGCAGAACTCTGCCGCCCCCATGGCTCCCCAAGCAATGCCGTAGCGAGCTCGATTCAGGCAACCGAACGGGCCCTTCAGACCTTCTACGTGCGGCAAGAGCGCGTCTTCGCCAACCTCGACGCCGTCCATTACGATCTCACCCGTGATCGATGCCCTGAGGCTTAGCTTATTCTTGATCTTTGGCGCCGAAAGCCCCGGCATACCCTTTTCAAGAACGAAGCCGCGAATCTTGCCGTTGTGGGCGTCAGACTTCGCCCATACGACGAACACGTCGGCGATCGGGCTGTTGGAGATCCATATCTTTGAGCCCGATAGCCGGAATCCATCGGCCGTTTTCTGCGCGCGCGTTTTCATACCACCCGGATCAGAACCGGCATCCGGTTCAGTCAAACCAAAGCAGCCTACCAATTCGCCGCAGGCAAGCTTCGGGAGATACTTTTGGCGTTGTTCATCCGAGCCATACGCATAAATCGGGTAGATGACGAGCGAAGACTGTACACTCATCATCGAGCGATACCCGCTGTCGACGCGCTCGATCTCACGGGCGATGAGACCGTAACTCACGTATGACGCCGCGGCGCCGCCATAGGCCTCAGGTAACGTAGCGCCAAGAAGACCGAGCTCACCAAGCTCCCTGAAGATCGCGGGATCCGTTTCAGCATTCTCGTAGGCATCGGCCACACGCGACTGCAACTTCTCCTGCGCATAGGCATGGGCAGCATCGCGGATCATGCGCTCTTCGTCAGAAAGCAATTGCTCAATCAGAAATGGATCATTCCACAAAAAAGAGGACAGGCTGGGCCTGTCCTTGGCGGCCAAGGTGCGTGCGGTCAACAATCCCTCCTGGTGGAAAATGGTCGGGCGCGCACCCGGAAAAATCGCGGTTGATCAGGGCGCGGCACGCTCGGCTTCTTGACGAATAGGAATGTATTTGAGAGGATATCAGCTGTAAAACGACATTTTCGAACGAAAACATGACATAGTGGAACGAATTTGTTAGCGCCCAGGCGACTTATTCCCTCGGTCAGCCTCCTCCTCGCTTTCGAGGGTGTTGCTCGGACCGGCACGATCGCTGCAACGGCCGAGGAGCTTTCACTCACGCAGAGCGCCGTCAGCAAGCAAATCCAAGCGCTTGAGGAGCAACTCGGCGTTCCTCTATTCGTTCGCGAGAAGAAGCGACTGAAGCTAACATACGCAGGCAGCGAATATGCCGGCGAGATCCGCGACGCGCTGAATAGGATTGCGCAAGCTTCGGTGAGCTTAAAGGCAACTCCCGGCGCGGGCACGCTCAAGCTCGCGATTCTGCCAACATTCGGCATGCGTTGGTTGGCCCCACGCCTTGGCGCGTTCGCAGCGCTTCATCCGGAGGTGACGGTACATTTGGCGACACGCATACAGTCCTTCGACTTTGCGACCGACAAATTTGATGCCGCTATCCATTTCGGAGAAGCCAATTGGCCCGGCGCGGACCACATGAAGTTGATGACCGAGACCGTTGTCCCCGTGTGCTCGCCGGATTTTCGACGCGAGCGCGCGGTACGAGATGCTCATGATCTGTTGAGGCAGCCTCTGTTACATCTGCAGTCGCGCCCTCACGCATGGGAGAACTGGTTCGAAGTCAACGGTGTTTCTGCGCCGGATTTGACGGGCATGGTCTTTGACCAGTTCGGTGCTATGGCGCAGGCAGCCATTCACGGCGTCGGGCTCGCGCTCATGCCTGAATTCTTGATCGCCTCCGAAATTCGTGAGGGACGCCTCGTTCGAGCCACAAGCGTTCCGATCAAATCGATAGGCGCGTACTATCTCGTTTGGCCCAAATTCAAGGCGCAGCATCCGCCAACCGTGAAATTCCGCGACTGGCTATCGAGCCTCGTCGGAGACCCGACTGCTTCTAGGGCGACTGACGCTATTCCTAAGTTTGAGGACAGGAAGTAAATTAGAGGATCAATGCCGCCGCGGTTCGCCTCTGTGGTTAGAAGCGGCGTTCCGAAGTCCACGAGCGCGCGATGATGTACGGTGAGTATTTCGCCCACTCTTCCGTCTTGTAGCGAGACTACAGGCAGCACTAGAGCGCCGCTCTCGAAGAATCCGACCATTTAGTTCGCCTTCACAGTGGCGTTCATTTTCGGACATTTGGCAGGCCCGGATGCATAAGGCGGAAGCGTCCCGGGCAGCGTGATCTTGACGGGCTCAGAATGAAGTTGCGAGCCGGAAGTGGACCCGGATGACCATCGGCGCCAACGAAGCGCATGAGAAACGGTATCGCCAACAGACGATGGTCAATAGCGGCCGCCCATATTATCGCTATCCGCAACGTGTTCCCGTCAGCTGCAATGCTCGCGTGAGCGGCACGATGCGCTCAGAATTCGCTATTACAGCGACAGCTGCCCGCTCCAACGATAGGTGTGTTCACCTTGCTCGAGGTGCAGCCGACGCAACTCGCAAGACTTGCCTCTGCCAACTGCGGCGCAATTGTGCGCCGTTCTCGTTTCTCAGGGATGCTCGTGCGCTGGCGTGCGATTGACGCGCGCCGTTCGGTCGAAGTGCGAGAGGCTGGACTATTGAAGGAAGGCGAGCAAATCAGTTTCGTCATTAGCCGCATGCACGAACGGGCGGCCTTTCGTCCCACCTGACGGCACCCTTGAGGATGCAGGGCATGCGGAGGACCTGGTATCGCGGCCGCGTGGCAACGCAGGCCGGCACAGACTTGTGGGAAGCTGCTGGGTGGCTAGGGTCCACCACCCTGATTTCAGGAGGAATTTGCTTGAAGTCGGCGCGGCATGCGGGTTTATGGGGGTCAATTCGCTGCGCATTCATTGCGCGGCCAGGAGAGCGAAACTATTGAGTTGTCTGTTAACAAGGAATTGAGGGCAACTGGGGTTGGTAAGGCGCGCTAAAGGACGACAGGATAAAGCGCAAAAACATCCCGAGCCGGTTGAGGATGAGGCGGAGCTTGTGGCCGACCGCGGATAGGATAATATTAGCCGCTTACCGGCGCCGCCTTTGAAATAGCACCGACCGAGCTGACCATCGGCCTTCAGGTGCCCGGCGATGGGTTCGATGCCGAGCGGCGGCGCAGCTCGCGCTTGATGACATCGAAGACGCCTCGCTTCAGACCAGAGATGAAGATTCGGGGGATTTTGTGCCGAAGCTCACACCTGTCGACATAGACCAGCTCGATCGCGCAGCCGGTGAGTGTCTCGGTACAGTCGATGACATCCCGCAAGGTGTGACCGTCGTACGGGTTATGAGGCAGCGCCCTAGACTAGCGTGCACGCGAACAGGCCATCTGCAGCCCTGCGGTTGTTAGTGACGATGGAGCTTTGAGACCGAACTTTTGCCCTTGCCGCCGCACTTCACCCCCGGGATGAGGAAGGAATAAAGCTTCCAGCTGCGTGGCGCCGCTGCTGCAGAGGATCTGCGAAGCCCGGCTGCGAGAGGGTGAAGGCGTTCTCGAGCGCAGCCTGAGTTCGATCTTGCGGGCGATATCGCGGATGATCGAGCCGCTGCACCAGCGCTCATCGACGATCAATCGTGGCGCCTAGTGTATCTCCAGCCAGATAAAATGGGCTGCGTGGCGTACCTTAACCTTTTCCTGGTTTGATCGGCGACATTGTAACGGTCTTGCCTTATCGTTTATTGTTACTTCTTGGGCTTTTTTGCTGCATTCCGGCGTCGGGAAGCAGAGCGATTTGTGTAGATCGGTTTCTTTCTTAGTCGGGCTTTCTTCCTAAAGGCCCCGGACATCCTATCTTATATTTGACCCACGAGCTCTGGTGCTGTTGACGGTGTGTATGGACGGCTGGAAGCTCCGTGAATGTCGAGCCGGTGGAGATCATCGACAGTTGTTTCTCGACTTCAACGCGGGGACGATAGGCAGAACACTGCTCCCGGAGCGAACCTCGGCGATGGGCGATTTGCTGTTGCGGGCCAATGTGACGAAGCGCCGGCGCAAATGGCTCCAGCAATGGACGAGCGTCCACCGCCCTTGCGGTCGAGCGACTTCGGTCAGCCGGTCATAACCGTCACAGGCCTCGCACTGCAGGAAGCGTCCGCACTATAGCCGTCCATGAATTGCTCGGCGAAGGCGCCGCTGCCGCCGCGGGGGCGGAACAGCACGATCGACGGACTTGGGCCGCTGGGCCGCGGCCATCGGAGACTATCATCCGGAAGTAGCCCGTTGTAGTTTGGCCACGCCCGGATGAGTACTGGCGCCGTGGTTTCGTCCATGAACAAACGATGCACCGTGCCCAGATGGCGCTGATTCCCAACGGGTAGATGGAAGCAGGCGCGGCCTGACCAGTTTCCCTGCATCGCCGAATCGAGCCAGATCCCTTCTCGCGGATAGATCTCAGCCTGACTGCAAAACGGCTATGGTAGCCGAACTTCGAGACCATCACGTGCGCAATGGCCCCGCTTCCATCGGCAGCCCGCCGGGCTCAGCATGCTCCTTCGCATGTGCCTGCACCAGCGACGGCAGACGTGCTTCGGCCAACACGGTGACCAGCACGAGCCACTGTGCCGGCATCACATCGAGGCGTTCGGTGACATTCTCGCCGAGCTATGGCGCGCAACAGCACGGACAGAGCGTGCTCGGAGGCTCAATGATCCGCTCCGCTCGCGGCAATTGGGCAGACAAGCAGCCTCGATGCGATGAACGGACTCGATGCGATCCGCCGCGCGATCGGCCCCGGACGCCGGCGCCGGGCCTCGGACGCGGCCAAAGTCATTTCCGCCTCGACCAAGAGAGCTTGCAAACGCTCGTTTTCTGGAGAGCCGCAAGGTCCACGCCCCAACTCGAACACACAAGCGCGGCAAGTCCACTCGCCGCGACGCTGATGAGTAACTCTGCCACAGTCACCCTGCAACCTTCGACGGCGCGTATGCTCAGGCCGGACGCGTCGCTAATCCAAGCCCTCAAACAACCAGCGAGATCCGCATGCCAGTGCGATCCACATCACGCCGTCGCAACTCTGAGGCTATGCAGACTTGGCGCACTCGAGCCACCTGTGCACCACCACCAATCCAGTGCGATCCCAGGTCAACATCTTTTATTCTGTGAGCCCGCCTTGATCGGAACACAGAGGGCCGCCCGGCTGAACCGGTCGACAACAAGCATCTCTTGCACCTTCGCAGCTCGTCCATCGTAGCCACGCAAAAGTCATCGGTCGCATCGCAATGTAACAGTTCGGCGGATGCAATCATCGTGATCCCGCACTTTTCCAGCTATGGCGCATGCTTGCCTGTCCAGCCCCGCTCAATTCGGCTTCTTAACGCGCTACTTAGCCGGCCGCACGCCTCTTATAGATCGCGGGAGAGCTGTTCGACGACCGGGGCTCCTTCTGGCGCCCGGCGGAAATGGCTTGCTTGCTCACAAAACCAACCTTTTACTGATGCTCCTTCTTAATCAGCGTCAAAGCGAAAACGGGCGTGGCCCGACTCGCTCACCACGCGGCCTGCCGTGGGCGAAGGAAAATGGGCTGGCAATAGTTTCGTCGACGTATCGATGCAGCGGGCAATCAGGTCTCGTAGCACCTGGATCCCCGCCTCGCGGTCAAGGGCATGAATAAAATCTGGGCGCGCGAGCTGGATCGGGTGATGGATGGCGTCGCCGGAGAAGATCGCATCCTGGGACCCAGATCGGAGGTAGAGCCCGCAGTGGTGTTTGGTGTGACCGTACAGAGGCATATAGCGAATCTCGTCTGGCATCTCGTTCTCGAAGCCGTGGGTATCTTCCACGAACGTCGCAAGGCCGTGCTCTACTACGGGCAAGACGCTTTCGGTCCAAGGCTGTTTCCTGCTCGGTTGCGTGCTGCCCGTTTCAATGGCGTTGCGCCAAAACTCGAATTCGCCTTTGCTGATCAGATATCTGGCGTTAGGGAATGTGGGCACCCATTTACCATTCTGCAGCCGCGTGTTCCAGCCGAAATGGTCGACATGCAGATGCGAACACATGACGTAGTCGACCTGTTCAGGAAGAACGCCTGCTCGCGCAAGGTTCTCGATGAAGGGGGTCCGCAATCGATGCCAGGGTGTGCCTGGAGCCTCCTTGTCATTGCCGCAGCATGTATCGAACAGGATGGTTTGGTGTCGCGTGCGTATCAGATACGCATGCGAAAGAAGTTTCAGTTTGCGCGTTTCCGGTTCCACGAGACGGGGCCCCAGCCAGTGCTCATGTTTCGCAACGTCTTCCGGCGTCACGCCAGGGAACAACCAGCCCGGATCGACGGCAAATTCGAACTCAGTGATGGAGTCGACGCGGATGTCTCCGAAGATTTGACTCTTCATGCCACAAGTGCCTTTCGCTCAGTAACGCTGGCCGGTCTCTACCATCAAGCTGGCTCAGAAGATAGCGACTGGAACGATCTCGCCGTTCCGAAATCCGAACCGCACAAGCGCCACGACATTTAGAGCCTGACCTGCGCCAGCTTCGACGGTACATATCGCGGCCCATAGCCGCCGACGGGCGCGTCAATGGTCAGGAGATCCTCTTTTGACAGCGTGAGATTTGGAGATTCGGCGCTGAGATGCGCCTCTTCGACAAGATCTAGGAAGTCGCCGTCCCAGTTGTCCATTTCGACGATGCGCCAGCGCGGGCAGCAAAGGTCTTGGCGAAGCCGGACACTTAGGCTATCAGCCTCCACTATTGACTTGATCAGACACACCAGATTGTAGGCGGCGGCAGCGAAGGGGACCGGCCATCCGCCCCGATCACGGGCACAGAGCGGGTTTTCTGGTGCCCGGCGTCATGACTCCCCGACGCGCTTGCGGATGGACGGCATAGCCGCCGTACAGATTAGTTCTCCAGAGCTGCGGCCGCTGGTGTTCTGCGCCACATGCGATCGAAGCATGTGTTTCTGGCTATCGAAGTGCTTCCCAGCACGGCCGTTCCGGATTTTGACATTGCCAGGACCAGTGCCTAATTTTATATGCAACCACCCGACGATAATTAATGTAACCACGCAAGATAGAGACGGACGATCCGGGCCACCATCATCGCCGGATTGGTGATCACTTCGAGCAGCCGGCGCTCATCCAAGATGTCGCTCGTGGTTGTTCCTTCGGTGCTCGCCGAAATTCTCAAACGCCCACTTGTGGGGCGGTGATGGACCCTTCGATGCTGGAGAGCACAATAGCTGGATCTACGACATTAAGATTGTCGGATGTGTAACATGCTGTCGGAGCCACGACGCGTCCGTCCGAGCAAAATAGCCTTTTCAAAGCAATCTTCCTTGGCACGAGCATTGAAAGAGAGATGTCGTCCGGCAGCACCTGCTCAAGGAATCGCAGTGGTGTTCTCTCAATTTATTGTATGCGGCACATTTGACGTCAACCGACCTCAATGCCGCGATTGGCCGCAATGTGGCTCGCGAATGGCTGTGTCATCGTGATCGACTGCGCGATCGCGGCTTGCGCCAACATCGATGCGCGCTCGCGTCAAGGCGCTGCGTCCGTGCCGGGAACTGCCGGCACCAATTTTCGTGAGTCGGCCAAAACCGAACGGCTCGAAGTCAAGGTGCGGCGCATAGACGTCGATGGGCCAACTGCGGTCGATTGGAGCAAGTTCAGTACGGCGTCGCGCAATTTCGTCTCGATCCAGTCGAAAGACGTCCTGGTCGCTTGTTGGGGCTGCTATGGTTTATTCCACATGGGAGGAAGCCAGGGTCTTGCCGTTGGTTTAGGCGTTTTGCAAAAAATTGCGGACGCGCATTGGGAGAGGCTTTATCCACGGATCAAGCGTGAACGTGCGCGGGTTGGAGCAATCGATCGGCTCGTTAGCCGCGTTGGGCTGGAGGTGGCCAAGCACAGGCCGACTGAAGCCGATTATCCGGCAGTACTCAGCGCCTATGACGTGCTGGATGATCTCGATCGCGAGTTGCACGAGAAGCTGGTCAATGAACAAGTTATTGAGCGCGCCGACCGCATGACGAACGGGTCAAGCGGGCCATCGCCTTGCACAGCCAAACGCGCTGCTGAAGGCGACAGAAGCGACCAACGGACGCCCACACCAGCAGAATCCACTCCGTCGGCTGATGGTGCCACCAGGACTGAAGACGCCACCAACCTAAGGTTAGCTGCAGTCAGTGTCTAAGCAACCAGTGGCTGCAGCTCCATAGTTTTCGGAATTTCGTTGCGAAGGTAGAGGCTACGCCATGGCACAACGCGTTCAGGCTGGCATTGTCAGCTTTCCCGCACAGGAATTGGTAATCTTTGGGCAATCGGCCCATGAAGCGGTCGCCGCTGAGGTCGCTCAACGCGGGCTCCAACGGATTTTTGTCACGTCGACTCGATCTCTGACCCGAATTGAGGACGGGCCACTACAGAGGATCATCGAAGCGCTTGGGTCTCGTTATGTCGGCCAGTTTACCGCGATCGGCTCGCATAGCCCCGATCATGACATTGTCGCCGCCGCCATTGACGCCCGCCGAGCCGGTGCCGAATTGATCGTCGCAATCGGTGGCGGATCAGTGATTGATGCGACGAAAGCGGTTCTCATGTGCCTCTGGGAAGGTATCGATACCGTCGACGCCTTCCGTACGGCGCATCCAATGTTTGAAGGGCCATCGAGTGGCAAACCAGGCCGCGAACGGATGTTTGCGGTGCCCACCACTTTGTCAGCAGCAGAATTTACCCCGGCTGCTGCAATTAACAATCCAGACACTGGCCAGAAGATGATATATCGCCACCGGAATGCTGCGCCGCAGGTTGTGGTGCTCGATCCAGGCGCGACGCTCAATACGCCGTTGCGACTGCTTCTGACCACTGGTGTCCGTGCGATAGACCACGCAATTGAGGCCTTCTGTTCGGTTAGCGCCAATCCCATGAGTGATGCGTACGCATTGAGCGCTGCTCGCCTTTTGTCGGCGATCTTGCCCGCAATTAAGGTAGACCCCGAGAACCTGATGCACAGGCAATTGGCACAGTTCGGTATGTGGCAAGGCCTTCTCTCCTGCTCGATGGGCGCAGGATGTGGGGCGAGCCATGCCATAGGATACGCGCTAGGCGGATCCTATGGAGTGCCCCATGGTGAGACGAGTTGCGTCTCGTTAGCGCCGACTCTGCGATGGAATGCAGAGGTGAACGGAGAGCGCCAAAAGTTGTTGGCTGAGTCAATGGGCTATCGAGATCAACCAGCCTGGGAGGTGATACGCGATCTTGTTTGCCGCCTCGATGCCCCGATCACGCTAGGTGATGTCGGAATCGTTGCCTCCGAGATTCCGCGCCTGGCCAAACGTGCATTCGCTTATGCACCGATGCGGGACAATCCGCGGCCGATCAGGTCGCCTGACGATGTTGCCGAGATCCTTGCGTACATGATGGACGCAAGTCCCTGCTAGGCGTTCGTAGAACTTCACGCCAACAGCGGCTGTCAGGGCTAAAGCGAGTCGCAAGTTCAGACTTTTCACTCTTAAACCACGAGGAGATCTATCAGATGCAAAATGTTGGTACAAAGAAAAGGCCCATGCTCAAAGGGAAGATCGAGGAGATCATCTACGCGCAACTCGAGCATGGCGAAGACCTTCTTCGAGGCATTTGGGACGTCTGCACACAAAACGATGTCAAGACAGGAATCCTTCTGGACGCGACTGGCTGTATGAAGAACCTTAGGTTGCACAAGATATCCAAACAGCCGGATGCGCCTTTTGGGGTCGACTTCGCTGAGATTCCGGGGCCCTTGGAGGTGAGCGCGCATGGTATCATCGGAATGGGCTGGGTTCCGGACAAGTCGCTGACGCCCCAGGAAGTGCCGGGGCTGATCCGCAGCAGTCACGATACAGGCTTCGGTGGTTCAGGGTTCGTGGGACACGAAAGCCCATATTGCCACGTTCACATTACAGGCTCGAGCTCCTCGCAGACGATCTGTGGGCACCTGCTGGAGGGATCATTGATGGCCACTCACCACTTCGAGATCGTTATCGCAAAGGTTTCCGGAGTCATTTTGAGGATGACTTGGGACAAGAGGGGCTACCCCGCAGAATACTACCACGAACTCGTCCGAGCGTAGGCGCGCCCTGAGAAGGAACTCTAAGAGGCGCCCAAAAAGGCGCGAGGCGAACTTTTAGCAGATGGCACTTGCGTTTGGTTGTTGAGAAATGGCAGCTGCCCTCGAAGGATAGCTCGATCGGAAAAGCGTCAGATGCAGCGCCAGAGCCAGGGAAGTAAGCGGCGGTTTGCTCGGCGCTTTGTACGCCGCCGCTGAACTGCTGGCGACCATGCTCGAGCGCGGCGCGATCATAACGCCGCGCCAATCAGGGCCGAGTCGAGCTCGTTATGCAACAAGGCTTTCTGCGGCGTCTCGCGTTCGCGGGCGTCCAGGTGCTGACGCTAACCGAGCCCCTCATCGGCAGGATGTTCGAGAAGGAACAGGCTCGAATTCCGGATGTCTATAACGGCGACAGCAGTTACGACGACGCCGCATTTCTCGCTTACCCAAGCTGAAGCTACATGATGCCGCCGATCGGTGCATAAACGTCGGATTCCCAAAAGATTCACCATTAACGAACACTTATGCACGACTTTGTCCGGTCTTTCAGCGAACTGCTAAAAGCGGATGAGGCGAAGATTTGTCTCTGCCAGAAAGCTCTTAGGCCTTATGTTCCACCTGGACATCGGCGCTGAATGAGCGTTCCCGATCAGCAGTTTGCGGCGCGCTGTCCCGCAGGCCGACCTGGAAGCCGATCACTGCCTTCTTGCCTTCCCCCCTCGCGCGGATCAGCACCAGCCGGGTCCTGCATGCGAGCGTGCAGGAAGACGCCCTATCGGTGCGCCGACAGATCGCGGTGCTGCCAGCGACTCGTCCTGCCACTCGGCCGTCAGCCGGGAAATCACCGCCGGCGACAGGTCAGCCCGCCGTTGCCCAGCAGGCCCGTCAGCGCCTCCTGGAAATTGCGGATCGAGATGCGGGGCAGCTCCGGCAGCAGCGCATCCATGCTCCTGGTGCGCCGCGCCCCACAGCGGCGGGATCGCCGAGCTGAAGCGGATTCCGCTCGCCGTCGCCGGCCGTCCCGTGGTCGCGTATCTTCGCCCGCGCCATCTCGACCGGACCGATTCCCGTGTGAATCGTCCGCGCCGGGCAGTAACCATGCTGCACCAGGCGCCCGACGGCAAGCTTCAAACCCTTCACCGCAGCAGAAACGTCTCGAGTTCGACCTCCAGTGCCTGCGCCAGAAGCTGCCGAGCACCAGGGCGCGGGATATTCGTCAGGGGATCATCGATCTCGTCGCGTTGACGCAGGGCAACAATCTTGCTGGTCTCATTCATGGCGTATCGCTCCTCTTGAGAGGTTCTGACAGGCTCGACACCGGCCTCGATACGCAGCCTATCTCATTCCATCATCACCCAGATTCCCGATAGCTCGCTGTAAGGCGGCTCGATTGGATTAAGATGTCAGAGTATTTCGTGAGATACCGCACGCTCGCCTTTGCTTTCGCAATCGCTTGCCCAAGGCAGGCGCCATGTGAACTCGGCAGTTGTGCGTCACGACGATGTCGTTGGCCCGAAGGTTGGAACCAACCACTGCTCAACATAGGCGAGGAACGTGCCGGTGAGAGCTCCCTCAATCACCATCGGGGTGTCACTTTATTGTGGCGCAAGACCGCCGCGAGCGTGAAGGTCTCCTACGATCCCAGTGGAGTGGCCCCGATCACCCTGACACCGTTGGTGCAGGTGCCGGAGCAAGCTGCGGCTGGCTCGAATTCGCCGCTTGCGCATCTCTGCAAGCGTCTCCACCATGGTCAGGATACTCAGCAATCACAGCTAAAATCTCGATCGGGAACTCTCCGAGGGGCGAAACGCTTCCACCGCGCGGCTTCGCACTGCGCTGTTACCTCCAGACCTGCACCCAGTTCACCGCCGATGCTACACTCATCTCGAGGCGTTCGGCCGCCTCGCGCCGCGACGCGCCCGCCGCCATGGCCTCGATAGCGCTTTCCCGCACACGAGAGGCCTTCGACAGCGCAAGGAGAAACAATGCACTGAGTTTCCACCATCGCTAACCCTTTGGGAATCCCTCAGATAGCTACTTAGGGCTCGGACTCAATTGATCCAATAGGCAACGATGGCGGCGAGATGGACGGCAGCCAAGAAGTTCCTGGCTAGTTTGTCGTAGCGAGTTGCGACACGCCTGAAATCCTTGAGGCGGCAGAAACAGCGCTCGATAACGTTGCGCCCCTTGTAGGCGCGTTTGCTGAAGCTGTGGAGAGTGACCCTGTTGGATTTGTTTGGAATGACGGGCTTGGCACCACGATCGACGATTTCGGCTCGAAAGCCGTCGCCGTCGTACCCTTTGTCGCCAATGAGGGCAGACATGGGTGGCGCGAGTTCCAAAAGGGCTGGCGCTGCGGCAATATCAGCGTCCTGGCCTGGAGTGAGATGAAATGCGCAAGGTCTGCAGTCAGGGTCGCTCAGCGCGTGGATTTCGTGGTCCGCCCGCCGCGCGAGCGGCCGATCGCTTGTTCATGCTCCCCCCTTTTCCGCCGCTCGCCGAGCGATGCGCTTTGATCGTGGTGGAGTCGATGGACAAAGTCACGCCGTCTTTGCCGCAGCGGGCGAGCGCTTCAAAGATCGCCCGCCAATGTCCGCGCTTGGCCCAGCGATTGAAACGATTGTAGATCGTCGTGTACGGACCATAGTCGGGCGGGCAATCGCGCCAGCGTGCGCCGCACTGAAGCATGTGAATGATACCGCTGATGACGCGTCGATCGTCATCGCGCACCGGTCCGGTCTGGTTCGTTGGCAGATGCGGCTCTATCAGAGCCCATTGCTTGTCGTTGAGCCAGAACAGTCCTTTGCGCATCGAAGTCCCCCGCGTGGAATCAACCCGCTGCGAGGGAATCAGAGTTCGCTAATTAGGTACAGACCCTAGTTCTTAGACAAACGTTTCAAGCCGCGGACGCTGAAAGCGGAGAGAGCTCCGCGACAGGATCAGCGTCGGCATCCCCCAAGAATTTCCAGCACGCTACGCAACTTCCATGGGCGGCTGTTCGACTTTGAGCCGCTTTACACTGCGGCGCCCGTCGACGCTGATCGGCACGTCAACATCGACGTCAACACGGCGAACGATGCGATGCTGGTCGCCGTAATCATTGACGGCACAATGATGTGTTACGCGGTTGTCCCAGATAGCAATATCGCCCTCCTTCCAGCTCCAACGCGTAGTGTTTTCGGACGCAGTGATATGAGAGTGGAATAAATCGAACAGCTTTTGGCCGTCATATTTCGGAACGTCGATGAAACGTTGCATCAAACAGCCGAGCACCAGCGCGCGCTCGCCAGTTTCGGGATGGACTCGCACGACGGGATGCTCGGCCTCAAAGATTGTTCTGGTGAAGACCTCGTCAAAATACTTCTTGTCGACGTCACGGGCACGAGCGATTCCTGCGTAATCGAAAACATTGCTGTGGACGGCCCATAGCTGGTCCGCAAGGCGTTGCAGCGGCGGGGGCAAGTCGAGATATGCGGCTGCGGTATTTGACCAGATCGTTTCGCCGCCGAATTGTGGGATCACAACACCCCGGAGCACCAGGATCTTGAAATAAGCATCGAGGAATGTCCCATCGGCGTGCCACAAATCAGCCCGGCCGCCGCCTCGCACGGAATCAAACTCTGAGATCGTTCCCTTGGTCGTAGCGAGCGGATGCGGCACAAGTTTCCCCAAGCGAGCAGCAAAGCGTTGCTGCTCGGCGTCATCGAGATGATGCTGATCACGGAAGAAGATCACCTTATGCTCAAGCAGCAATCTGTTGATTGCAGTGATGACCTGGTGTGGCAAATCGCCCGACAGTTTGACGTTTCTGATTTCTGCGCCGATGCGAGCTGTTCGTCTGACGACGTCGATTTGCGGAAGGCCAGTTTTGACAATAGCCGTTTCGCTCATAGTGGGCACCCTCCACGCTTTCCGGTTCTTTTACGAAAGGTCAGTAATCGCGATGCGATTGTGGTCATCCAATGAACGTGTGAAGCGCTCGATGTATGCGGGTTGGCAGGCGTTGCAACCACCTTCATAGAAGAGCTCTCGCGAAGATCTTAGCAAATGCCGTGCCAGATGCCACGAGCGCCACTCGAGCGGTTTATTACCCATCGGCAGTACCGCCGTTAAAGGATTCGGTATATCCGTCGGAGCGATCAACCGCGGACAGCCCCGATCTCAAAGAGTTCAGTCGTGTTTTGCCTGACGCCGTGGTACTCTTAAAAGTGCTGTGCTTTTGCTTTTGGAGTTGTGGCATAAATCCATGGGGGGCATGGATCATGTCAACAAGCTCCGCGGCCCGCAAGCAAGCGCGGATTGGAAGCAAGTCCACCCGTGATCGACACGTAGGTCATCGCGCGGCTGCGAGAACTCTCGGTTTCGACTGGCATGCAGGCGAGAATGACAGTCGTTCCGTGCGTTAGATGGTTGACCTGCGTAATACCTCTTTGCCCCTGCCCTAAGAAGAGTTGTGACTTTCAGAGCCAAGATGTCAGTGACGTAAGCCTTGATTCCTGGTCTTCTGTGATGTTGACGATGACGGTTTGAGTTACTCATCAATGTGCGTCTTGTAAGACATTCAGTGCGCCCTCACGTACAACGGTGGTTCGCCAAGAGTTCGTAGATGTCGTTAACGAGAGGGCTGTTATCCCTATGCACGACTTACGTTCCGACGTGCAGATTACGAAAGAGAACGGAAGCGAATCTCGAACGTTTCTCGAAGCTCCCGCTGATTGACGGGCGACGACTTAACGATACTATTATCGTACGCTTTTGCCCATGTGGTAAGTCGGCATTTTCTACATAATTGGGCTAGTGTTTGCGAGTCGCGCTTTTTTACGCGTCTTGTTGTGAACCTGACATAACATTTGTCAGAATAGGGATAAGGATGTGCATGCGCGGTAGCCTGACGAGGGTACAGTTATGACAGACCTGAGGAGTCGACATTCAGCCCATGTGTTGACTCGTGAGAATGACTGCTGCGCGCAGACCGATCCACACCATGATTTCATCGCGCGGTACGCCGGGGGCCGATCAGCCGCGTCTTGCCGGACCGAAGCAAAATGCTACAATGCAAGCTGTTAAACTTCGCGAATTGAACCGCTTGACCTTTTCCGTTTGATCCGCTTGTGCTAGCTAGCACTACCGATTGATTAGCACCTTTTCGGTGAGCATCGCTGAGCTGACGGTCCCAGCATGAGATCGACGGTGGGACGCACGGCCGGCAAGCTTGGCTGAGGCGGAGGTCCGTTGATTCTTTTTTCTGCCCCGCTTGTGCGAGGCGACGGTGTTGCAAGAAGGCGTAGGTAATCGTGCCCACTGGCGGGGTGAGTGGCGTTCTCGGGGCAGCTTTCCAGCGTCGGCACGATCACGGCTTCGATGCGGGCATCGCCAATGGTGCGCGGCCCCCGGAACGCGGCTCGTCGTGCAGCCCGGCCACGCGCTGCTCTACAAAACGCCTGCCGCCACTTGCCTACCGTCCCCCGCTCAGGCCTAGCTTGGCCGCCACCTCCTTGTTCTGACCGCCTTTCGCGCAGGTCAGCACGATCCGGGCTCTGAGAGCCAGCGCCTGCGCCGTCTTCCGCCGCATCGTCAGCGACTGAAGTTCGGCAAGCTCATCATCGCTCAATATCAGGGGCGCAAGTCGCTGGGCCGACATCAGATCCTCCGTCGCTGTCACAGCCGCCATCTCTGGCACAGCGACGCGAATCTGCTGCGAATCTACGATTGCGAACTTGTAACTCCTAGGCTAGATGGCACTCGCCAGCCGCCACGCTTTTTCTTGCTGAGCTTCTGCCCGGCATGCATGAAGTCCCACACCGACTGGTAATCGTCCTTTAGGCCGCGTTCGGCGAGTTCGCCAGGGAGCCCGCGTATGGTGAAAATCGTCGTCCTTTCATCTGTTGGGACAGCTAGATAGCTGCTCACAATCGTTTGCTGCTGAGCGACGATCTTGAACTAAGAGCATTTTGGAGCGGCGGTAGCTACGGCCGACCATGGTAGTTTTCGGCGCCGGCAGAGTTGCTTAATTCTAGGATCGAGCACCACGACGTCAGCCGCTGTGTGATTAAACCTGTATGAGTTCAATCGAAAGCTCAGCGCTCGGCCTGCTCAAAAAGAAGGAGGGCTTTTTCAGTGGTGGAGACCGGTCGTCTCGCGCAATATGTGCGGCGCTATTCCGTACTCTTATTGCTGGGCGCGGAGTGGGACATCGTTCAGGACTCCCCCGACGATGGCTGCCATCGATGGGCATTGAGGCATTTGGCTTCCATGTCAATGCCAAAGCAATGGTGCAGACCATCGAGAATGAAAAGGTCGCCGCCTGCAAGGTGTTCCAGAAATCTCAGGAGCAATACTCGATGATCATTTGCAGTTGAAACGATGCTGAAGAGCGGTGCGATCTACGCGTGAGACCGGGCGAACCGTGTAGGAACGGCCTACTCAACACACTGTCTCGTAAAGTCTTCAGCATGGATATGCACATGGCGTTCCGCAGTTTCGTTGATGCGACCTTCCAGCGAGATTTCCCACAAGCGCGAAATATTCACCAGCGATGTAGCGGGCGGATCGACCGCTTATCGACTAACAAATTCAAGATTGGCTTACTAGCACGCCAGTAGTTGGAATCTGGAATCTATAGGCGCCCAAGCATTACAACGAAATCGCGTGCGAGGAGCGGACGATTGATACCGTCGAAATCACCCTCGGCCTACGATCTGACAGGTCGCTCCATTTTCTAACGCTCCATGACAGGAACTCTACTATGCGTTACGCATCCCGAATCCATCACATGACCGCTAAGGGGTCGAAGGCCTGGGACATACATTTCATGGCCGCCGAGAAACGCGCCCGCGGCGAACCCGTCATTTTGCTGACAGTTGGCAACAGTGATTTCACGAGTCCGAAACCGACCGTCGCTGCTGTGCACGACAGCCTCGCAGTCGGGCGGACCCATTACGGCCCCAGTGCAGGCGGCCGTCCGATCCGCGAGGCCATTGCGCAGTGGCACGCCCGCAACACTGGCCAGGCGATCGATGCCGATCAGGTGATTGTCACCATCGGCGCCCAGAACGCGCTGCTCACTGCTGCCCTCTGTCTTGTGGAACCCGGCGATCAAGTGATGGTGCCAGAGCCGATGTATGCCACTTATCCCGGCACAATCGCTGCTGCCGGCGGCGAGATCATCGGCATCCGTTCTCCAGCAGAAAATCGTTTCCATCCACTGATCAATGAGATGGAAACGGCTATCGGTCCGCGCACGCGTGCGATCTTTCTGGCAACGCCCAATAATCCGACCGGCGCAGTATATACGCAAGAGGAACTGTCCGCTATCGGTGCGCTTTGCTGCAAGCACGATCTCTGGCTCGTTTCGGACGAGGTCTATAGCGAGCTAGTTTATGAGGGCCGACACGTCTCCCCCTCCGTGCTTGCGGGGATGGCAGAGCGCACGATCACTATCGGCAGCCTCTCCAAATCCCATGCGATGCCCGGTTGGCGGCTCGGCTGGATGATAGGTCCCCAGGAGTTGGCGAATCACGCCGGCCACGTAGCGATCTGCTCGACCTACGGAGCTCCTACATTTCTGCAGGATGCGGCCGTTGTGGCGCTCGAGCAGTTTCCTCACGGCTTGCCCGAACTGCAAACTGCCTATCGCCGCCGCCGCGACCGGCTTTGCGACTTGATAGAGGCGGTTCCCGTGCTGTCTTGCCATCGCCCGGAAGCTGGCATGTTCGTGATGCTGGATGTGCGCTCCACTGGCCTGTCAGCCTATGACTTCGCCAGAGGCCTCGTCCTCGAAGAAGGCGTGGCGATCCTGCCCGCGGATGCTTTTGGCGACAGCGCGGCTGGCTATTTGCGGATCAGTCTCGGCGTCGGCGACTCGGAGCTCGACGAAGCAGCCGCTCGTCTTTCCCGTTATACTGAGCGGGTAGGCCGGCATCGAGCTCTCTCCTGAGGAAGGTGTCCGCGGCTGCAGACATGCTCGCGCGAGGCGCTTGATCTCTTTTTGGTTGACGGCCCCTGCCGCACCCGTAGCATTCGCACTCCCTGGAAATCACCACGATCGCTGCGGCGATCGCGGTGTCATGGGTCGTCGCCGGCTTTAGGACGAGCGGGCAATCCCTTCAGCCGGCATCCTTGCGCGATAGAAAGCTCGGCGACCCGACAAGGCACGCTTTTCTGCCGCGGGCTGTTCAGAGCCGCCTTTAGAAACTGCGGCCCGTAGGGCAGCTATCCGCACCTTGTACTGGCCTGATTAGGTCCGCTGCGGCGGCGTTCTCATCGAGGACGCCGCCCTCGAACTTCTGGAGCCAAATGCGGACCATTGCGGCGTTTCGCTAGACCGGGCAAGGTCTCACCGGTGAAAAACTGTTGCGACCTGATGTTTGAACTCCACGCTGTGAATGCGGTGCTTGGTTATGGGCTTCTGTCCTTCGAAAGCCAAGCATGGCGGCCAAATCTTAAGTTCAACCTGGTCCGCGCCCCAAGGGGCACTCCAATGATTAAAGTGGTTTGCGAAGCCATTTTGACGCTGTCCTGGAAGCGCGCGACGCGCTAATCGCGATCGATGCCGCCCGGACCGGTCGCGGCCAGCAACATCTACACCGAGAGGACGCGGTTGAGCTTCCGCCGCGATTGGCAGTGCATTGTGTCGACGACGGACTGGTGCAATGCCGGATAGAGCAGGAGCAGAGGCCGTTAGGGCGGAGCTTCAGCGTGGCCGGAGGTGCGCGGATTTCAGATGTGCCCGTCGAAGACCAATGACTCTCTCAATATCAGTTCCGGCCGCGTAAGGTTGCAACGTCACAGTGGAAGTATCCTCAGTCGACGTGCGCCGGCAGTCCACCCGAGAAAAGCTGATCGCCCGGCAAAGCTCGATGTGCTCGAGATGACGATCGGCAAGTGGCGTCGGCGCTTTGTACAGGACCGCCTGAAGGGCCTGCGCCACGAGCCAAGCCACGGTGTCCCCCGAATGATCAATGATGCTAGCATCGATGTCACCATCGTAGAAACCTTGGAAAGCCTTCCAAAGGATGCGACCCGCTGGCGCGGTATGGCGAACGCTTCTGCCGATACGATGCTCAAGCCCACGCATCACAATGGCGGCCGGTTCGGGACAATAGTCTATTTGATTTGGTAGCTACCCACGAAATGCAGCCGGTGTATTACTTCCCCAAAGACGGCGAGGGAATGAGCATCTCGCACGATTCACTAGGAATCGTTCCGTACCCGATGAGGTACGTCATGCTGTCGTGTCGATTCATCTGAACGCTCGAGCTCGTTTGGTAGACCAGGATGGAGAACGGCGTGCGACAGCTGATCGCTCCGGGTGGAAGGCACCGTCTTGTTTGGCCACTTTCGCGACGCAGGTCGTCGATGTCGCCCACGACACAACCGACATTATCGTGGCAGAGGCAGAAAAAGCGCGTCATCGTGCGGCCCCACCTCCGGAAACTTCGGGGCGAGAGACAGAGTAAGACTAAGTGGGCTGCTGTTCGGCAGCAGCAGACGTGATTGAAAACGGAGTGATCAATGGGAGTGTTCTCAGGCCTGCGAGTCGTCGAGATCGGCAGTGCGGCCGCCACCAGTTATTGCGCGCGACTTTTTGCCGATTTCGGGGCCGATGTTCAGAAGGTCGAACCGCCGGCGGGAGAGCCACTTCGCCACTGCAACCCACTTACTCCCAAGGCGCAGAGCGCGTGGTTTGCATTCCTCAACTTCAACAAGTCAAGCATCGTCATCGATCCCACCGCGTCGGATGCAGCTACAAGCCTATCGGCACTGGTCGAGATGTGCGACATTTTGCTCGATGGCCGCTACGTCGATTCAGCTGATTGTCCGATCATTGACATCGATGCGATCCGGAAGCGGCATCCCGGGCTGATCTATCTCGAAGCCAGCTGGTTCGGGCGCGCGGGTCCCTATGCAAAATTCGCGGCAACCGATTCGACCACCCGCGCGCTTGCTGGTCTCATAAAATTAGTTGGTCCAGTTGAGGGCCCGCCTTTGTTCGCACCGGATTTCCAGACGGCTATAGTGGCTGGGCTATGGGCGTTCATCGCTGCAGCGTCTTCGGCGTTTGCTCGAATGCACGGAGAGGCGGGGCGGGCGTGGTCGCTAAGCATTTTCGAATCCAATCTCGCTCTCACCGAGTATCACATGTTCGAAGCGTTTGCTCGCGGAAACGTAATACACCGGATTGGCATTAATCGCTTCTGGCCGAGCTTTCCGGCCGGCATTTACGAGACCAAAAAAGGTTGGCTCGGCGTCACGTTGCACACGCCGGCACAGTGGCGTGCATTCTGCGATTTGCTCGGTCTCTCTGAACTGCGCGATGATCCAAATTTGATCCTCGGCGAAGATCGCCTGCAACACATGGAAAAGATTGACCGCCAGTTTACGCCGAAGTTGAAGGCGCGGACAGCACAGGAGTGGTTTGCGGAGGGTCTCCAACGCAAGATCCCGATCGTTCCGGTGCCGCAAATATCCGATCTGCTCCTCGATATCGAGAAGGGCGCGCGCGGTGCGATCGTGCCCGTCCTGCTTGGCGAAGAAGAGGGCTTGACCGTTGGCTCGACGCAGCAGCTGAAATTAACGCCGCCACTCCGGGGCGGGAAGGTACCGGCTCTCGGGGAGCAGCAGGTCTTTATGAACGACCGAACACGCTTCTCTTTCACCTCTCTCGCTACGCCGGGCTCGACCGACTGCATCGATGCCGACCGGCGGCCGCTAGATAAGATTCGTGTCATTGACTTTACGATGGGCTGGGCGGGCCCATTGTGTACGCGGACACTTGCTGATCTCGGTGCGGACGTCATTAAGATCGAGGCGATCCAGTATCCGGATTGGTGGCGCGGCGTCGACCGACGCCCCGCCTACGTTAACGACCGAATGTACGAAAAGACAATGCGTTTCTCCATCATGAACCGCAACAAGCGAGGTATAACACTCGACCTGACGCGACCGCGGGGCCGCGCTCTTGCTAAACGGCTTGTGGCTGGAGCCGATGTTGTCATAGACAATTATTCGGTTGATGTACTAACGAAGCTGGGGCTTGGTTACGATGTGCTCAAAACGCTCAACCCACGACTGGTCGTGATGTCCATGTCAGCCTTCGGCGTAGATAGCGTGCATCGCGATTGCCGCGCCTACGGCTCGACTCTCGAGCAGGCTTCGGGATTGCCAGGCGTGATCGGAAGCGCCGACGGGCCGCCCGTGATGAGCCACACCGCTTTTGGGGATCCAGTCGGCGGGCTGAACGGATGCGCAGCAGTTCTGATCGCGCTGTTCCACGCCGGCAACACGGGGCAGGGACAGTTCATTGACCTTGCGCAAGTCGAATGCATGATGCCGTTCGCGGCACCATGGATCACTATGCACTCAATTCGCGGTACACAGCCGAGAAGATACGGCAATCGACATCCGCACTTCGTTCCGCACGGCTGCTTCCGCTGCACCGGTGAGGATAATTGGATTATAGTATCGACGACCGATGAGGAAATGTGGCAAAGGCTTGCCACCCTTATTGGCCGGCCAGATTGGGCAGCTGATGCCTCGCTGAAATCTGCGGAAGACCGTCGTACCATTGAGGATCGCATCGAGGCAAGCATCGAAGCGTGGACGCTCACGCGCGATGCGGATGAGGCCATGTCCGAGTTGCAGACGGCTAGGATTGCTGCCGGCGTGGTCCGCCGACCAATCGACCTGCTCAAAGATCCACATCTCGCTTCGCGCGCATTTCTGCAAGAAAGTGAACGCGCTTTCTTGGGCTCGCATCCACAACCGTCCATGCCGATCCGCGAAGGTGCCAACCCCTATGCCATTCGCACTGCTGCACCCACGCTGGGGCAACACAATAGAGAGATATTATCAGGGGTTCTCGGGCTCTCCGACGCCGAGATCGCTCAATTTGAGAATGAGGGCCTCATCGGCACGGCAATGCTCTGTGAGGAGGAGCTCGCAAAATCAAAAGGAGACGTTGCTGACCGGAAAAATTAGTTAACTAAGGAGCTCTCAGGCTCGGCAGGTCGGCCAGCTGTCGTTACGCCAAGAAGGCGGAGATGACGCTTGAGCGAGCCTTTCTTTGCGTACGGCGAAATCGCGTGGTCGTGACGGCCGAATTTGGCGTCAAGTCTTGCGGCGACGGGTGTATTTCATCAATCACGAAAGACGATGGTGGCGATCGGGTTTGGATGACACGGTTGTCGACCATCAGATGAACAGAAGTGAAAGAAAGCGCCATTGCACAGCATTCTGGGATGCTTCGGGGTTCTACCTCCCGGCTTGGCTCGTGTTCCGCTTGATGGGACCTCGAGAAGGCGTGCCGCGCGATCGAAGTTAGCCGCGTTGGATGTTCCTAAGCCGCAGTTGGCCGGGGGATACGTGACCTGCAGGTGGGCGACCGCCGCGATCTGGATCTAAAGCTCTTCGAAACTTGTTAGATCAGACACGATCGCCGGCGCCGACACTACGATCGCAGTCCTTCGCGTGAGGCACTGAGGCAGTGATCCTGGCCGGAATGCCTTTGACAGGCGTTACCAAAAGCCGGACTGGCTGAGCGACATGATCTGCCGCGGGTAGTTGTGCCTCCCCATTTCTTTAGTCGCCCTTCAGATACGACACATGCCAGCACGCTTCTGTCGTGATTCATTGGCTTCGATGAGAGTCGGAAAGAATGTGTGCGCGGCGGCGACAATCGAACAGGAGAGTTGTTCAGCTACGTCGACCTGGAGGCCCGGGTGCAGCGGCGCTCCCGAAGAACCGCGACTGGCTCGCGCAAGGCGAGATCGCGGCAGAGTTCCTGACGGTGCTAACGCAGCCCAAGGTGAAGAAGCTTCTGTCGAGCGATCACTTCTCGGTCGAACGCTCATTGGGGCCTGGGCCTCGATGAAGGGCATTAAGTCGAAGGATGGCTCGGGCGAACCGCCGGCGCAAGGCGGCGGGCGCAATGCCAAAGCGGACTTCCATGCCCGGAGGCGCTCCAAAGACACCTATATTTCGACCACCGATCCCTAAGCCAGGCTCTACCGCACCGGCAAAGGCAAGCAGGCGAAGCTGTGCTTCATCTGACACGGGCTTGTGGAGAACCGCCAGTTGCGCTCAATGAACGGGCGCCGCATGCAGCAGCGGCCGCAGCTCTGCGGTCGATGGGCAAACGATTCGGCACGGCCGGCTGTACCGACAGCAAGGGCATTCTCAGGCGCATCGAGGAGCCCTGCGGATGGACGAGACGATCGCCAGGCAAGAAAAGGCCAGCTTCCGCGGCCCTGATCGCGTGGCATGGGCATTAACCTTCGCTGCCGCCCCCTACAATCTGGTGCGGCTGCCAAACTGATCTCGGAGATCGGCGGGTGCCAAGGTGCCCGGCTTCATCAAGGTCTTTGTGGGCCGCTGCGCATTGTCGAGAGGGAACATCTGGGGCAGCGACTTCCTCGATCTTGTCGAAGAGGCGCATCTCACCTTCCAGGGCAAGTCCGATGGTAGATCGCTTTGGGCTCAAGGCTTCCCGGACGTGCGCTACGGCACTCGCGACGTATCGGCCTGCGCTGAGTTCTCTCATGGGTACGGCGCGACGAGAATGATCCATCTTGCGGTCTCGGATTGGATATGATCGGCACTGCTGGCAGTGCTTGTCGGCCATCTCTACATACATGGCGACGATTCAGCGTTCGTTTGCCAAAGCGGCTGACTTCTTCAACAGCCTGCTAGACTGGATAGTTTCTCCATCCGTTGGCGGTATAATCGCTGTTAGCAACAAAGCTCATCACCATAGAATCTGGATGCAGATGACAGCCGCGAATAATAGCTTGAATTTCGCTCGATGCCTTGAAGTACATGACGAGGTTGCCGAAAAAAAGGCATCAAAATATTGATCGGATTTGATTTGCGTGAGTATGTCTCGATCGCACGGGCTACTCCAACAAAGGCGCCGACATTTCCAAATTTTCGGCCAGATCGCTCGCCAATTAGGTCGGGCGATGGATACTGGATCATAGGCGTCGATAAAAATAACCGAGTCGCTGGGTTAGAGGCAGCTCGATTATACGACCTTTCGCAGAGCAACTTTGCAGAACATCTTCAATCCCTGAGGGCGTTTTATGCGGACGATCGCTGTGCTTGCACAGCGCCTAGCGCGAAGACTATGACTGGAAAAGTGGCCTACCATGGCGATCTCTGGGTACGCGAAGACTTTAGAGGACAGGGCGTGCGCAAGATTCTGACAGGAATTACGCACAACATGTCTTTCGCCATGTGGGCTCCTGACTTCTTATGCGCGCTTGTAGCGCGCTGGACTCTGGATAAAAACGTCGACGACATGCTGCACCATGAAGCAGGCGGGGGGCATATTGCAGCTGTTCGAAGACGAGATTGTGGAGGACAATTGGTTTCTTGGCTTACTGGTGAGGAGTTGAGAGCCAGGTTTGATTACGGTAATAGAACCCACCTGTCCTTGGCCATGCGATTTTCGCGCACATACGAGTAGACTGGATCGTCGTTATTGTAGATGTAGATGTGGAGGTGGTCGACGAGCCTGCGCGTGGTACCGATTATAGCCCATCCGCGATCGCAGGTGGGATCATTGTCGTGGTGCCTTCCCATGAGAACCTTCGGGGAAGCCCTTCGACGCACCTAAGGCAATTGCGCTGGTCGTCCGTGAAGAATTCCCAAGCCGTTGATTTGCAATCCGAAGAAGTGTTTTGGAGTGACCGGATATACGAGAAAACGGGCAGCGTGTTTCACTTGGGTCGGACTGCTTTGACGAGAGGGCGAGATACGACGATGGGAGGGACTGGAAAGCAGGATCTTTTCCGCTCTCGGCTTGATCAGATGATCGACATGAAAAATCCGCTCGGGCGGACGGTCGATGGAGGTTCCTGAAAGAGCGGTTCAGCGAGGTTTACACCGATGATCCCGGCCAACCGCCGCTGCCGACGCGCTTGATGGCGGGAGTGGTGATCCTGAAGCACACCTACGACTTCTCGGGTGGGTCGACAACCCTACTACCAATACTTCTGCGGCGAGAAGTTCTTCCAGCACCAGCTGATGTTCGAGCCCTCATCGCTGACACGCTGGCGTAATCGGATGGGCGAAGAACGCCTGACAGCACTGATCCAGGAGAGCTTGTCGGGCGCCACGAAGGCCAAGGCGATCAAGCCGTCCGAACTGTCTTGAATGATCGTCGCCACCACGGTTCAGCTCAACAACGTGACATTCCCTAACGATGTGAAGCTTCTGAATCGGGGCTGGTGCGGCTGGCGCAGCTTCACGGGGTCACTTACGTCAATCCTATGCTCGGCCGGGCAAACTCGCTCTGATCCAGCATCGGCGCTATCCCCACGCCAATCAGTTCAAGCGCGCCAACCGGGCGCTCAGGAGGCTGCGGACCTATCTGGGCCACGTGATCCGCGACATTGTCTGCAAGATCGACGGTGACAGTGGGCTCGAAGCGGCGTTCGCCAAGCTGCTAGCGCTGGCGCGGCGCGTGCGCGAGGAGAAGCAGCATCAGCGCGGACCGAAGGTCTATTTCTTGCACGCGCGGCAGGTCGAATGCATCGGCAAAGGCAAGGGCATGGGCCATACGAGTTAATGGCATGGACCACGCCCGCTCTCAACGGCAAGGTAGAGCCCCGGCAAGAGAAGGAGCGCAAACCATGTCCCATACGAGCATTGTCACGATCGGCATTGATCTAGGCAAGAACACATTCCATGTGGTGGGGTTCGATGCAACGGGTGCAATCATCCTACGCAAGAAGCGATCGAGAAATCAGCTTGAGCAGTCGCTGGCTAATGTTCCGCCCTGCCTGATCGGAATGGAAGCCTGTGCAGGAGCACACCACCTGGGTCGCAAGCTCGAGAAATTAGGCCATCAAGTACGGCTCTTGCCAGCGCAGTATGTAAAGCCATACCTCAAGGGCCACAAAAATGACTTCCGTGATGCCGAAGCCATCGCAGAGGCGGCGCAACGCCCGACCATGCGCTTCGTCCCGTTGAAATCGGCCGAGCAACTCGACTTGCAGGCGCTGCACAGAGTTCGCAGTCGATTGGTGACACAGAGAACCGCGGTCATCAATCAAATCCGAGGTTTTTTGCTTGAGCGAGGGCTGCCAGTTCGGCAGGGAGCGGCAGCACTCCGATTGGCACTTCCACAGATTCTCTCGATGCTCTCGGATAACTTGTCGCCTCGAGTGGTTCGGCTCATTCAGGACCTTGCCGAAGACTGGCGCTTTCTCGAGCGGCGGGTCGCATCGATCACGAAGGAAATCGACGAACTCGCTGATCAAGACGCACACTGTCGCCGCCTGATGAGTGCGCCGGGTATCGGACCAATCATCTCAAGTGCGATGATCGCCGCGATCGGAACTGGTGATGCCTTCCATAAGGGCCGCGACTTTGCAGCATGGCTTGGCCTCGTACCGAAACAAATCTCGACCGGCGATCGAACCATTCTCGGCCGCATATCGAGGCGTGGCAATCGGTACCTCCGAACGCTGTTCATTCAAGGGGCCAGAGCCGTACTTCTAAGGCGTCAGAGTTGGCCCAGGCATGGCTTCGGAGCCTGGTTGGAAGCAGCATCCAAGCGGCTCCACTCGAATGTACTGGTTGTCTCCCTGGCCGCAAAACTCGCGCGCCTAGCCTGGAGCATGCTCGCAAAGGGCCGTGATTACGACGCCAACTTCATGGGCCACGCCGCGTAAGACACGGCCGGGAAGGAAGAAGATCCACGGTCCAACCGGAAAGGCACAATATCCCGCCGAGGTTTGCGAGACGGAAAGGACGATGGAGCAACGGTTGCACCGACACTTCTGAAGCCTGGTTCGACGCCATGGCCCTTCTTGAGGCCGGCGAGTTATTGAGGACAGAAGTGGGCGGATATCCATAATGGCTCGAGGCGAGAGCCTCAAATCGAAGCCGGATAGATTGGCGCAGACCGCTACATCCTTTGTCGATTCCTCTTGCAACGCGGGGGCGTGGTCCATAGATCGGCGTCAAGGTCTCCGTCGCCACTACGATCGGACATGCCAAGGACGGCCAGCTCGTCACCATGTGAAGGCGCTACCGGGCAACCTTATGACGGTCACACTGGCCACGTGATCCCGGACATTGAGGCACTGGTTGGCAACATCATTGCACGCCTCCTCGCCGACAAGGGATACCGCGGCCACAATGCGCCGCCCGATTACAAGCTAAGGGTCTTCTCCGGCCAAAAGCGAGGCGTGCCGCCCAAGATCAAGCGCGAACTGCGCCTCAGGGCCGCGGTCGAACCCGTGATCGGCCCCTCAAGGCCGAGCACCGCATGCCGCAACTATCGCTGGTTCCCCAGGCGACGTTGCGGCCGTCCTTGCCGCCATCGGTTATAACTTCCGCCGCCTCATCTGTTGGCTCAGCCTATTGCTGCGCCAAGTCCTCTCGGCTCTCACTCCCGCGCTTCAGACCGTTCTAGCACTACTTTGGCAGATTGTTGGATTTGGGCTCTTTATTAGGATTCCCGAATCGATTTTTCAATGATTCATGGGTGGTCGGCTCTTGGAGGGCTGACCATGGCGGAATGGGAAGACGAACTCGAACGCTGGCTGAAGCCGTTCCTGGACCGGTTGGGTCATAAGACTCGGCAGCGGATGTGTCCCCTGTACGTTGCGGGATTGATCGGCCCGGGCGATCGCAAGAGCGTTCAGCCGATGGCAGAACGCCTTGCAACCGGCAACTACGATCAGCTGCACCATTTCATCGCCGACGGTGTCTGGGACGCATCACCGCTGGAATCTGAGCTGCTCAACCAGGCGGATCGGCTTGTCGGCGGCAAGGATGCGGTATTAGTCATTGATGACACCGCAATGCCGAAAAAGGGCGAACGCTCGGTTGGTGTCGCGGCTCAATATGCGTCCTCTCTTGGCAAAACGGCAAATTGCCAAACGCTGGTGTCGCTGACCCTTGCGCGCGGCGAAGTGCCCGTGATGGTCGCATTGCGTCTCTTTCTGCCCGAGAGTTGGACAGGCAATGTGTCTCGTTTGATGCGTGCTCGGGTGCCGATCGAATACCGAACGGCAAGATCCAAGCCAGAAATCGCTTTGGCTGAGGTTGATCGAGCGATGGCAGCCAACGTGCGCTTTGGATGTGTGCTGGCGGATGCAGGATACGGGCTCAGCGCACCATTTCGACAAGGGCTAACAGAACGCGGATTGGCCTGGGCCGTCGGCATCCCTCGGCACCTCAAGGTGTATCCGGTTGATGTGAAGCTCATTTGGCCGATTACCAAAGTCCGCGGGAAACCACGAAAGCACCACGTGCCGGATATCTTATCGATTGCGGCAGAACACATGCTGGCGAGCGCCAAATGGAAAACCGTGAGTTGGCGCAGCGGGACGAAAGGTCGGCTGAAAGCCCGATTTGCTGCTCTCCGTGTCCGCACCGCCGACGGCCCTCCGCAGCGAATCTGGGATAAGGGTCAGCAGCATCTCCCGGGCGACGAAGCTTGGCTCATTGGCGAGCAGCGTGCCTCAGGGGAGAAGAAATACTATCTCGCCAACCTCCCTGCGGCGACGGATCTGCGCACACTGGCCGCCACCATCAAGGCACGATGGATTTGTGAGCAGGCGCATCAGCAGTTGAAGGAGGAGCTTGGGCTTGATCACTTCGAAGGGCGATCATGGCAGGGTCTTCATCGCCACGCCCTGATGACAATGATTGCCTACGCCTTCTTGCAGCACCGTCGCCTCGCACATGCGGGACGGAAAAAAAAGAATCAATGGGCCTCCGCCTCAACCAACCATGCCCGCCGTACGCCACGCCATCGTCGATCTCATTCTCCGGCCGCCATCGCAGCGATGCCCGCACTGCAGAAGACGAATCCGTGAAAAACCACAGCACAAACCAAATCTGCCAAAGTAGTGCTAGGGCTCGGACTCAATTGCTCCAATAGGCAACGATGGCGGCGAGATGGACGGCAGCCAAGAAGTTCCTGGCTAGTTTGTCGTAGCGAGTTGCGACACGCCTGAAATCCTTGAGGCGGCAGAAACAGCGCTCGATAACGTTGCGCCCCTTGTAGGCGCGTTTGCTGAAGCTGTGGAGAGTGACCCTGTTGGATTTGTTTGGAATGACGGGCTTGGCACCACGATCGACGATTTCGGCTCGAAAGCCGTCGCCGTCGTACCCTTTGTCGCCAATGAGGGCAGACATGGGTGGCGCGAGTTCCAAAAGGGCTGGCGCTGCGGCAATATCAGCGTCCTGGCCTGGAGTGAGATGAAATGCGCAAGGTCTGCAGTCAGGGTCGCTCAGCGCGTGGATTTTCGTGGTCCGCCCGCCGCGCGATCGGCCGATCGCTTGTTCATGCTCCCCCCTTTTCCGCCGCTCGCCGAGCGATGCGCTTTGATCGTGGTGGAGTCGATGGACAAAGTCACGCCGTCTTTGCCGCAGCGGGCGAGCGCTTCAAAGATCGCCCGCCAATGTCCGCGCTTGGCCCAGCGATTGAAACGATTGTAGATCGTCGTGTACGGACCATAGTCGGGCGGGCAATCGCGCCAGCGTGCGCCGCACTGAAGCATGTGAATGATACCGCTGATGACGCGTCGATCGTCATCGCGCACCGGTCCGGTCTGGTTCGTTGGCAGATGCGGCTCTATCAGAGCCCATTGCTTGTCGTTGAGCCAGAACAGTCCTTTGCGCATCGAAGTCCCCCGCGTGGAATCAACCCGCTGCGAGGGAATCAGAGTTCGCTAATTAGGTACAGACCCTAGCATTACAGTTGGTGCGCCGGGAGACCGGCAAGGAGTAAGTGGTGGAAGTCCACTGCGATGAAGGAGTAGCGACCCACATCGGCCCCGAGCCGTGCGCAGGCGTCCGCGAGGATGTCGGCGAAGCGTCGGCAGGGGAGCGCATAGGCCAGCCATCGAGCCGCGAAAGAATGTTTTCCCGAGAGCCGACGCTGTCAACTGAGCGGAAGGCAACACGAAGGGGCGCGATATCGCGAGCGCCCGGTCGTCTCGGCGTGGTCGCAGACCCTGGCATGTGCAGAAGCTTCTTGTACGGGAACCGGGAGCTCTCTTGGTCGGCCAGATGCTCATGGAAGCAGCCTGGTCCGCGGCGGGAAGGCGAGGAGCTGTAGCCGCCGATGAACGATCAGGAGAAGTCTGACTCCGCCATAGTAGCTATGAAGTCGCCGAACAATGCCGGAGGTGCGGTGGCGGAGGCGATGGAGCGAAGGGCGGGGACCAAGGGAAACGCGAGACAGCAAAGCACACTCCGGACACGGGGCCGGGATCGTGTGATCCAGGAGCTTGATCGCGTACGGCAAGCCGCAAGGCAGAGGAAGAAGGAGCGGTTCACCGCGCTTCTCCACCATATCAACACAGACACGCTCCGTATGGCTTTCTACGCGCTCAAGCGCAAAGCAGCCCCCGGCGTGGATGGTGTGACATGGCAGGACTTCGAGACAGATCTGGAGCCTCGGCTTGCGGATCTGCACCGGCGGGTCCACGGAGGAGCGTACCGTCCCCAGCCGTCACGTCGGACGTACATCCCGAAGACTGACGGCCGGGAGAGAGCGTTGGCGATCGCTGCCTTGGAGGACAAAATCGTCCAGGGCGCGACCGTCATGGTGCTCAACGCCATCTACGAAGGCGACTTCGTCGGCTTCTCATACGGGTTTCGACCCGGTAGAGGCCCACATGATGGGTTGGACGCCCTGGCGGTAGCGATCACCACGCGGAAGGTGAACTGGATACTTGACGCCGACGTGCAAAACTTTTTCGGAAGTGTGAACCAAGACTGGCTGGTCCAGTTTCTGGAACACCGCATCGGCGACAAGCGCATCATCCGCCTGATCCGTAAATGGCTGAAGGCGGGCATTCTCGAAGACGGGGTCGTAACTGTGGACGACAGGGGCACGGGGCAGGGATCGGTGATTTCGCCGCTGCTCGCCAATGCTTACCTGCACTACACGTTTGATCTCTGGGCCGAACGCTGGCGACGGCAAGAGGCCCACGGCGACATGATTATCGTGCGCTATGCCGATGATCTCGTGGTTGGCTTCGAGCATGAGGACGACGCTCGCCGTTTCCTTGATGCGATGCGTGAACGGTTTGAAGCATTCGCGTTGACGCTCCATCCAGACAAGACCCGCCTGATTGAGTTCGGTCGCCGTGCGGCGGCCAATCGCAAAGGGCGCGGCCTTGGCAAACCGGAGACCTTCATGTTTCTGGGCTTCATCCACATCTGCGGTAAGTCACGCCGGGGGAACTTCCTGCTCGAAAGGAAGACCCGTCGCGACCGTCTGCGGAAGAAGCTTCAGGACATCAAGGAAGAGCTGCGACGACGGATGCACCAACCGATCCGTGCCCAGGGTGCATGGCTGAGACAGGTCGTCACCGGCCACTTCGCATACTATGGGGTTCCTACAAATGGGCGGGCGCTCTCAGCGTTCCGCTACTGTGTGACCGATCTTTGGCGTCGAACGCTTCGGCGGCGAAGTCAACGAGGCGGCTTCACGTGGGACCGTATGACGAGGTTGGCGGACGAATGGCTCCCACAACCCCGCATCCTCCATCCCTGGCCACAGCAACGCTTCGCGGTCACATACCCAAGGTAAGAGCCGGATGCCTTAATTGGGCTCGTCCGGATCCGCGCGGGGGGCGCTCAGCAATGAGCGTCCCTACCGCGAACATCTTCCTGAAGGTTCTGAATCCATGGGCGACCATGATTCGGGATCTGATGATTGGTGGCGCGTCAGTTGAAGATACGCTGACGCTGTGGGCTTCGGCGTTGCGAGATATCAAGCAACGCATCCGTCCGCTGTTTACGCAGGAGCGGGTCGCGGCCGCGGCGGGGCAGTTTCTCGACGGACTGTTGGGCAACGAGCCGCGCAAGACGGGTTGGATGCGGGCGGAAGCGGCCGGCGATCCAGGCCCGTGGCGCCAGCAAGCGATCCTGGGTCGGGGGCAGTGGGACGCCGATGCGCTGCGCGATATTGTCCGTGAATACGTGCTGGAAACGCTGCCCGATGAGGACGCGGTTCTGGTCATCGATGAGACCGGCTTTTTGAAACAGGGCAAGGCCTCATGCGGCGTCGCGCGCCAGTACACCGGCTCGGCCGGCAAGATCACCAATTGCCAGATCGGAGTGTTCGCCGCCTACGTGTCGCGGCATGGCCATGCCTTCATCGACCGGGCACTCTACCTGCCAAAGGACTGGACGGACGACCCCGCTCGCCTGAAGGCTGCGCATGTCCCGAGCGATGCGGGCTTTGCGACAAAGCCCAAGATCGCGCGTCACATGATCGCTGGCGCGATCGCCGCACAGGTGCCGTTCGCGTTCGTGGCCGCGGACAGCGTGTATGGCACCGGTGAGATCGAAACCCTGCTGCGCAAGGAGGGCAAGGGCTATGTTCTGGGTGTTGCGTCCAATCATGTGTTCCGTTCCTGGGGCAAGCCGCAGCCTGTCGCCGGCACCGCCTCCGCGATTGCGCAGAGCCTTCCCAAGAAGGCCTGGCGCCGCCTGGCGTCCGGCGAGGGGATCAAAGGGCCGCGCTGGCACGACTGGGCCTATCTCGAGCTGGCCGATCTCGACGCCGGTGAATACAACGACGACCTTGCCGGGGAATGGACGCGGGGTCTTCTGATCCGCCGCAACATCGCCGACGGCAGCTTGGCCTTCTTCTCCACATGGTGCCCCAAAGGCACGTCCATGCAGAAGCTGGTGTCGGTGGAAGGCCATCGCTGGGCCATCGAGGACAGCTTCGAAACCGCCAAGAACGAGCTCGGCCTTGATCACAACGAAACCCGCTCCTGGCATGGCTGGCATCGCCATGTCGCACTCGTCATGCTTGCCTTCGCCATGATGGCCGTCATCCGTCATCGGGCCAACACCGGGTCGTTGCTTAAAAAAACACGACCGCGGCCTCGACCGAAGCATCGTTCTTGATCCGCTGGTCGATCCAGGAAATCCGGCGCCTCGCCATGAAGCTTGCCCAGCGGCGCATCCCGCACGCCCATATCCTCGCATGGTCGTCTTGGCGTAGGGCCCACCAGGCCAACGCGCGCAAAGCCCATCTCAGGAAAAAATTGTTCGCGGTAGGGACGCTCATTGCTGAGCGCCCCCCGCGCGGATCCGGACGAGCCCAATTAAGGCATCCGGCTCTTACCTTGGGTATGTGACCGCGAAGCGTTGCTGTGGCCAGGGATGGAGGATGCGGGGTTGTGGGAGCCATTCGTCCGCCAACCTCGTCATACGGTCCCACGTGAAGCCGCCTCGTTGACTTCGCCGCCGAAGCGTTCGACGCCAAAGATCGGTCACACAGTAGCGGAACGCTGAGAGCGCCCGCCCATTTGTAGGAACCCCATAGTATGCGAAGTGGCCGGTGACGACCTGTCTCAGCCATGCACCCTGGGCACGGATCGGTTGGTGCATCCGTCGTCGCAGCTCTTCCTTGATGTCCTGAAGCTTCTTCCGCAGACGGTCGCGACGGGTCTTCCTTTCGAGCAGGAAGTTCCCCCGGCGTGACTTACCGCAGATGTGGATGAAGCCCAGAAACATGAAGGTCTCCGGTTTGCCAAGGCCGCGCCCTTTGCGATTGGCCGCCGCACGGCGACCGAACTCAATCAGGCGGGTCTTGTCTGGATGGAGCGTCAACGCGAATGCTTCAAACCGTTCACGCATCGCATCAAGGAAACGGCGAGCGTCGTCCTCATGCTCGAAGCCAACCACGAGATCATCGGCATAGCGCACGATAATCATGTCGCCGTGGGCCTCTTGCCGTCGCCAGCGTTCGGCCCAGAGATCAAACGTGTAGTGCAGGTAAGCATTGGCGAGCAGCGGCGAAATCACCGATCCCTGCCCCGTGCCCCTGTCGTCCACAGTTACGACCCCGTCTTCGAGAATGCCCGCCTTCAGCCATTTACGGATCAGGCGGATGATGCGCTTGTCGCCGATGCGGTGTTCCAGAAACTGGACCAGCCAGTCTTGGTTCACACTTCCGAAAAAGTTTTGCACGTCGGCGTCAAGTATCCAGTTCACCTTCCGCGTGGTGATCGCTACCGCCAGGGCGTCCAACCCATCATGTGGGCCTCTACCGGGTCGAAACCCGTATGAGAAGCCGACGAAGTCGCCTTCGTAGATGGCGTTGAGCACCATGACGGTCGCGCCCTGGACGATTTTGTCCTCCAAGGCAGCGATCGCCAACGCTCTCTCCCGGCCGTCAGTCTTCGGGATGTACGTCCGACGTGACGGCTGGGGACGGTACGCTCCTCCGTGGACCCGCCGGTGCAGATCCGCAAGCCGAGGCTCCAGATCTGTCTCGAAGTCCTGCCATGTCACACCATCCACGCCGGGGGCTGCTTTGCGCTTGAGCGCGTAGAAAGCCATACGGAGCGTGTCTGTGTTGATATGGTGGAGAAGCGCGGTGAACCGCTCCTTCTTCCTCTGCCTTGCGGCTTGCCGTACGCGATCAAGCTCCTGGATCACACGATCCCGGCCCCGTGTCCGGAGTGTGCTTTGCTGTCTCGCGTTTCCCTTGGTCCCCGCCCTTCGCTCCATCGCCTCCGCCACCGCACCTCCGGCATTGTTCGGCGACTTCATAGCTACTATGGCGGAGTCAGACTTCTCCTGATCGTTCATCGGCGGCTACAGCTCCTCGCCTTCCCGCCGCGGACCAGGCTGCTTCCATGAGCATCTGGCCGACCAAGAGAGCTCCCGGTTCCCGTACAAGAAGCTTCTGCACATGCCAGGGTCTGCGACCACGCCGAGACGACCGGGCGCTCGCGATATCGCGCCCCTTCGTGTTGCCTTCCGCTCAGTTGACAGCGTCGGCTCTCGGGAAAACATTCTTTCGCGGCTCGATGGCTGGCCTATGCGCTCCCCTGCCGACGCTTCGCCGACATCCTCGCGGACGCCTGCGCACGGCTCGGGGCCGATGTGGGTCGCTACTCCTTCATCGCAGTGGACTTCCACCACTTACTCCTTGCCGGTCTCCCGGCGCACCAACTGTAATGCTAATACCGCATCCTTGCCGCCGACAAGCCGATCCGCCTGGTTGAGCAGCTCAGATTCCAGCGGTGATGCGTCCCAGACACCGTCGGCGACGAAATGGTGCAGCTGATCGTAGTTGCCGGTTGCAAGGCGTTCTGCCATCGGCTGAACGCTCTTGCGATCGCCCGGGCCGATCAATCCCGCAACGTACAGGGGACACATCCGCTGCCGGGTCTTATGACCCAACCGGTCCAGGAACGGCTTCAGCCAGCGTTCGAGTTCGTCTTCCCATTCCGCCATGGTCAGCCCTCCAAGAGCCGACCACCCATGAATCATTGAAAAATCGATTCGGGAATCCTAATAAAGAGCCCAAATCCAACAATCTGCCAAAGTAGTGCTAGGGCTCGGACTCAATTGATCCAATAGGCAACGATGGCGGCGAGATGGACGGCAGCCAAGAAGTTCCTGGCTAGTTTGTCGTAGCGAGTTGCGACACGCCTGAAATCCTTGAGGCGGCAGAAACAGCGCTCGATAACGTTGCGCCCCTTGTAGGCGCGTTTGCTGAAGCTGTGGAGAGTGACCCTGTTGGATTTGTTTGGAATGACGGGCTTGGCACCACGATCGACGATTTCGGCTCGAAAGCCGTCGCCGTCGTACCCTTTGTCGCCAATGAGGGCAGACATGGGTGGCGCGAGTTCCAAAAGGGCTGGCGCTGCGGCAATATCAGCGTCCTGGCCTGGAGTGAGATGAAATGCGCAAGGTCTGCAGTCAGGGTCGCTCAGCGCGTGGATTTTCGTGGTCCGCCCGCCGCGCGAGCGGCCGATCGCTTGTTCATGCTCCCCCCTTTTCCGCCGCTCGCCGAGCGATGCGCTTTGATCGTGGTGGAGTCGATGGACAAAGTCACGCCGTCTTTGCCGCAGCGGGCGAGCGCTTCAAAGATCGCCCGCCAATGTCCGCGCTTGGCCCAGCGATTGAAACGATTGTAGATCGTCGTGTACGGACCATAGTCGGGCGGGCAATCGCGCCAGCGTGCGCCGCACTGAAGCATGTGAATGATACCGCTGATGACGCGTCGATCGTCGTCGCGCACCGGTCCGGTCTGGTTCGTTGGCAGATGCGGCTCTATCAGAGCCCATTGCTTGTCGTTGAGCCAGAACAGTCCTTTGCGCATCGAAGTCCCCCGCGTGGAATCAACCCGCTGCGAGGGAATCACAGTTCGCTAATTAGGTACAGACCCTAGTTTTAAAGGGCGTCCTACGAGTAGGCGACGCGATCATGGCTGCGAAATTGGGCGCCGACGGCATCGTCGTCTCGAATCATGGAGGCCGAAATTTGGACAGCTCCGTGGCGCCGATCGAAGTAATTGCGGAAATAGTGAAAGCGGTTGGTGAGCAGATGACAGTCATTGCCGACAGCGGAGTTCGGCGAGGCAGCGATATCCTCAAGCTCCTTGCAGCGGGGGCTAAGGCCGTTATGGTTGGCCGGATGATGCTATACGGCACCGCGGTTGGCGGAATGGGTGGCGCGAGCCGAGCAATCGGGATTTTGCGACAGGAGCTGGACACTGCAACGGCCATGAGCGGTTGCGACGATATCCGCAAATTGAACAAGGACCTACTCCAAATGCCAGATCAGTCTGGCTAGAAGTGGTGGCAAGCGTGAACGCGAAGTCGGGGCGCTTGTTCCGTGGTGCCTCGTCTTGCGCAGCACCGCCGCCTCCTTGTGTAATCGAAGCTTTCTTCGCTTCGCTTGCGGATGCGCTGACTGGATCGTGTAGACGGGGATGACGCGTAGTGCGGCCGTCCATCGAGGTTGGTTTTGCCGGTCTCTTAGTGAGATACGCCCGATATACGGCGTCACGCTTTCCCGTGCGGACGCCGCACTTGTTCCGGGCGGACGAACCTCCATTCCGGCCCCATCCGGCCGATCTGCTTGACCGGAAAAAACGCACTCTTTGCCGCTCACGAGCTCGGTGCCCAAAACTGGGCTTTGCTCGCATCCATCGTAGCCACTTGCAAGCTGAACGATGTTGCCTACATCGCCAAGAGCGATCATCTCCGGCCATCCCAAAGCAAAATCGCAGACCTCCTGCCGTGGCGATTCCAACGTCAAGCCCGCATTAATAGGGTTGCGGCTAAGCGCCTACTGAAGACCTGCACGTACCGGTCTATCCGGCGCGTACCACGCGCAACTAAGCTGCCCCCGGTATATCCGAAGGCGGATGATCCTCACGCGTGCTTGCAGTGGCTGCCATGAAAGAAAGAGATCGTCCAATGCGCGATCAAGGTCTTAGATGTTTAGTCCCGGGCTTTGATGGTGCATCCTTATCGCACGATTCGAAGGAAGCGCTATGGGACAAATTTTACACGGCTGCGCCACCACGACGGAAGCGTTAAAGTGGACCCCGGGACCAGGACCACTGACGCCGCCTTCTTAGTTGGCAGTCTCGCCGCTCCGATTTTCTGATATCAGGCCGCGAGGGCCTCTGTCTGCGTCTGTTGTTGAGGTTGTGGGCATGTGGGCAACGCCTCTTCGGCGTTGTCCAGCATGTCCACAGCCTTTGCTGTAGCGCCGGCGCGCCAGACCGCCATCGGGGTGCGATAGCCGTGTGCCTGGTGCGGGCGCTCCTCGTTATAAAAGGCGATCCAGTCGGTGAAGCCCGCGTGCAGCTCTTTGCCGTCGGCATAGAATTTGAGATAGACGTCCTCGTGCTTGAGGCTGCGCCACAGCCGTTCGATGAACACGTTGTCCATCCAGCGGCCGCGACCGTCCATCGAGATCCGAATGCCGGCGGCCTCCAGCACGCCGGTGAAAGGCCGCGCTGGTGAACTGGCTGCCCTGATCGGTGTTGAAGATTTGCAGCTTGCCGAACCGCGCCAGCGCCTCCTCCAGGGCGTCGATGCAGAACGACACGTCCATCGTATTGGACAGGCGCCAGCTCAACACGGCCCGGCTCGGCCAATCGATCACAGCCACCAGATAGAGGAAGCCGCGTCCGATCGGGATGTAGGTGATGTCGGTCGCCCAGACCTGGTTCGGCCCGTCGATGGTCATGCCGCGCAGCAGATAGGGATAGATCAGGTGCCCCGGCGCAGGCTTGCTGGTGCGCGGCTTAGGCCCCAGTGCCTCGATCCCCATCTTGCGCATCAGCCGCTGCACGCGCTTGCGGTTGATCGGAACGCCATCCTCGCTCAGCAGCCACGCCATCCGCCGCGAGCCCAAAAACGGCCGCGCGGTGAACAGTTCGTCGATCTGGCGCACCAGCGTCAGATCGTCGTCATTGGCCGGCTGCGGCGTCCGGTAAACGCCCGAGCGCGACAGCCCGAGCAGCCGGCACTGGTGGCGGATCGACAGCACGCCATGCGGGCGGTCGAGCTTCGCCCTGCGGTCCGGGACGCTCATCTTCCGGACCTCTTCGCTAAAAAATCCCGCTCCACGACCAACTGCCCGATCTTGGCATGCAGCTTCTCGATCTCACGGTCGCGACCAACGTCCGCCGGCTCCCCAGCGGGATCAAAAGCTCTGGCCGCCTGATCCAGCAGTTGCTTCTTCCAGGAATAAATCTGGTTGGGATGCACCTCGTAGCGCTGCGCCAGATCGGCCACGCTCACCTGTTCACGCAGCGCCTCCAAAGCGATCTTCGCCTTCAGCGCCGCGTCGATCTTCCGTCTCGTCTTCTTCGTCATCGTCCGCTCCGTTTACCAAACGGAACGGCTACATTCCAACTAGGCTTCTGGTCCCAAATCCGGGGGCCACTTCACCACAGCGGTTGCTTATCGAGAAACATCACATCATCTGGCGCCGTGGCTCCAGGTGTCCGCCAAGTGGCATAGGGGGGCGAAATGGCAGCAGGCATCGCGATTGTCGGACTGTCACCAGGGACTAAGGGCTTGAAGAGATCATCTAGGGCGACAGCGCGACAGGAGTCGCCTGGGTACGTTCAAGCACGCCGCGTGACGTTCAGGCGTCAACTCGAAGAAGCGAGTTGGCGCGGTCGTTGCACCTGAAGGATCATCAAGGTGATGGAGAAGAAGATGCGAGTTCCTAACGAGCGGTCCTTTGGAAGCTTTTCCGAAGTGGCAGAGTTTTATCCGGAGTTTCCCCCTATTCGCGACGGGTCCTTAACATGCTTCTTGATCAGGTAAGGCACCTAACCGAGAGTCCGGTTTTCGGGAATATCGGCGCGGGCGCGGGCCTGATCACCTATGCTTTAGCTGACGAAGGGCTCTCAGGCTACGCAGTCGAACCGGACAGTGAGATGTTTGTGGTGGGGCAGAGGCTCGGCCGAGCTTATCCAGCAGTATCTTGGATTAATGCGTCGGGAGAACATACGGGGCTTGCAGAGGCTTCGCTCGATTGGGTTTGCTATGGTATGTCGTTCCATCTGACGAATGCGCGCGAAGCACTCCGTGAAAGCATGCGAATCTTGCGGCCTTGCGGGTTCTTCACAATTGCGACCATCTTTGCAGATCTTGAGACCGATCCGTTTCAACTCGAAACCGAAAATCGGATTCGCGACATGGCTCCCGCTCTACGACGGGCGCGTACTCCACTCATCGGCCAGATGGGAATGTCCGAGGCGCTCCTCAACCAATATCTTGGAAACTGTATTTCTCTCGCTACCACCGAAGCAGTATCCATGAGCGAGGAGAGCTATGTCGTATTGGTCAGGGAGGCATGATATCCCGAGTCAGGTCTCTCCTGAGGTTTGGAATTCCATATTGCAAATGATCGCGGAGACCTTCCGAAGGCGGCAGCCCGCCAGCCTCCAAATTCGTTGTACGGCGTGGCGCTCAACGCGGTTGAACTGATTGCATGCGCCTTGGTTCTTAGTCCCGGCATTTGCTGCAGCAGCGGGACCGACAGTCTGCGCGGCTCCCGCGCGTAGGCGATGCGCTCCGGGATCGTGCTGTGGCCGCGCGTCACCCCGTAGAAGAATCGCAACGCACAGACGATCTGGTTCAGGCCAGGCCATTAGATCCCCGTGACCACCAGATGAACTGGAACGCGTGACAGTCCTCCAAGCCTAAATGGTCGTCGACCGGCCAAAAACTTTCGGCTGAACTTCGATACCACGTTCAGATACGATCGTTTGCGTCGGCGTCAACAAATTATGCACCGTCATGTCCTCGATCATGCGGCGGCCGAGAGGGCTCATCTGGGCCATCGGAAAACCTCCTGTCTGAAGGGTTGGGCTCTGAGAACCCTGCATCCTCTCAGACGGGAGGCGGCCGTTACTAACTCTCCTCACATGCCGCGCCAGCGGCTTCGTTCAATCACGCTGCCCGTTTTCCGGTAAATCTGGTCATGGCACTTCACGGACCGCTTCAGTAATCAATCCGACATGGCCGTGTTTAGTTGAGGACAGCATGTTCGAAGTCTGACACTAGAAGGCGCCTCAGCCAGCCCGGCCGGCGCCCAGCGTACGCCTCTGTGTCTTTGCCAAAGCTGGCACGTTTGTTGCTGAGAGTTGGCAAAAGTGCAGTTAACTGGACGGACTTCACTGCCAGGCAGCATTGCCATCATTACCCTGCATGAAGGATGAAAAGCATGGAAAATGCGCCCCATGTCTCCGACGCGTACGGACAAGCAGAACCTTCCTGGATAGGTCCAATTGCGTGGAGCGGAGGATTGCCAACGATTTTCCGATCCAAGGACCCCATAAGGCGATCCATGTCGGGACCGGTATGTGTAGGGAAGGTCGATCCGGCAAACATCAGCTTGTGCATGTCAACCGAACGCCCCGATCACGGCGGTCGATCGTTTTGCAAGATCGTTTTCCGGAGAGGTGCCATTGAGGTACCGCGGAGACGAATTCGAGATCGGATGTCATGTAAGGAGTCTCCATATTGTGGCCGGGCGAGTTGATGGTGCTTTGCGAGACCAACGCTCCCAACGCTCATTTATGGTCGTGTACAAAAAGGGCGGCGCAGCCATAACGAACACCACAATCGAACGCTGGCAGACCAACGGAAACGACAACATGCAGGACCCGGATCGGCCCGCAGATAATCTATGAGGCTGCTATCGAACTGGGCAGGCTGCAAAGGACAAAGCTAACGAAAGGAAGGTCGCGTGAGATCAGTTGTCATTGCAGTCGCAATAACGGGGTCAGTTCCACGCAAGCGCGACAATGCCGCCTTGCCTGTGTCAGTCGCCGAACAAATCGAGTCGACACACGCCGCTTTCGAGGCTGGGGCATCGCTGGTACATATTCACGTTCGGAATGCGGACGAAAGCTCCTCGTCAGATCCAGAGCTCTTCGCTCAGGTACAGGAAGGTATTAAACGCCACTGTCCAGGGATAATTGTGCAATTTTCGACGGGCGGGCGCGGTCGAGATCCGAGCGCGCGCGGAAGTGCCCTTTATCTCAAGCCGGATATGGGCTCGCTCTCGACTGGTTCGATAAACTTTCCGACAATTGTGTATGAGAACTCAGCTGCTTTGGTCAAGGATCTAGCGACCCAGATGCGGAAATGGGGTGTCCGAGCAGAAATCGAAATTTTTGATTTGTCCCATATCCATGGTGCACGTCTGCTGGTTGATCAAGGACTGATCGACGATTACCCCCACGTTCAATTCGTCATGGGCATTCAGAACGCGATGCCAGCAAAAGAGCATTTGCTCGACATCCTTGTGGGCGAGCTCAAGCGTGTCCTTCCCAACGCAACGTGGACAGCAGCGGGGATTGGCCGCCACCAGAACTCAGTCATGAATTGGGCGTTGGCTCGCGGTGCCCACGGGGTTCGCACGGGTCTGGAGGACAATATTCGCATCAGCAAAGATCGACTGGCTAGCAGCAACGCGGAGCTCGTCGAGATCGCCGTCACTATTTGCGCGCAGCACGATACACGGCCCGCTACGCCGCAAGAGGCGAGAGCCGCGTTTCGTTTATCGAACTAGCGCCCAGTCGAAAGTGCTCTGAATGTTGCTAGCGGCAAGCAAGCGTTCTGCGGGTGAATGGCAACTGCCCTTGAGATCGCCATGTAGGAGTAATTGTAATTAAACGACACGACCGAAACGTGAGTACGTGGAACAGAAGCCAATTGAACGAAATTGGGCCTGCTCGAATCGATCAATAGCCGATCTCGGCTTCTCCAGAAAAGCCCGGCGTCATTTGGCAAAGGAGAGCGTCGATTGGTCGTGCTATCCAAAGGAAGTTCGCTAATGATGTCGCTGCTTCGACCGGGAGAGCGACAATTCCGAACTCCTCGCCGAAATTCCTATCGCAACTGAAGGTTATGTATTGAAACAGCTTGTGCGAGCTCACAACGGCCTTGTGTGCTGGGGCGGATCGCGATGAGTAGCTGGTACCCAGCGGCCTCGAAGTAATTTTGTGCACTCGCGCGGCGTGAAGCGTCCTTCTGTCTGCTGGGATTATCCACGACGCACGGCCACCGGGGGACGACCACCTTAGTCGCCTGCACCTGTCGGGCATGGTCGCCCCGATGGTCGTCAATGGGCCGATCAACGGGCGAGCGTTCCAGATCTACTCGATCAGGTTCTCATTCGCGAATTGCGGAAAGGCGATATGGTCGCGCCCACCACGAGCGGCTGCGTGCCTCCAGGCCGCGCGTGCCCACGAGTCTGCGCCATATCGGTCGACGCCCATGGTCGGTATTCAGATTTTCACCCCGAGGCTCTTGAGCGTTTCGGAGGTCGTGATCACGCCTTTCAGGCGATCATAATCACTCATTCCAGAGCTTACCGTTTCCAGCGATCGTGATCAGGCAGTCGAATAGCTGTTCGGGCGTTTCCGTGGTGGAGCGCTAAAGCGGGTTGGCTGCGCATGTTCGAAGCGCTGCCACATGATTCAAAGTTTTGAATGCCTGGTTGTCGGCCACCATTTGTCTGCGCGCATCAGCACGCCCATGGTGCAAAGGTATGGCCCGTCTAATGGGTAAGCAGTCTCCACAAACCTATCCAGCATATCGGTCCGATTGCCCCCGAAGATGGAGACCGGCGTCTCCCATCCTCATAGAGCGGCCGGCCCGAGAGGGATTCGACGCCAGAGAGGCTGTCGGAGCACAGTTGACTGTCAGGCCATCTTCCTTTCACCGCTGCCCGCCCGCGCTACCACAACATCACCGTCATCTCCTTAGCCGCAAAGATGGCGCAACGTCTGCGTGCTGCTCCATTACGGTCGGACTTATCAGGGCGAGCCGATGATGGCCTCACGAACCTACACCCGGAGAACACTTCGCCGGACGCAACGAACCAGTGCGATCTGCGCTTCAGCCGCGTCAATCTTCGGTCTCGTCCTCTGCGTCATTCTCCGCTCAGTCGGTTGCGACGGAACGGCCCAAAAAATACAATTAGTTCCCCTCCGATTTTCTGAGTCCACGAACACCTTCACCAAGCTGAAAGCACACTTGCGAAAAGCCGCTTAACGCAGCGTCGCTGTCCGCGGGACGCGATCGGGTGCATCATCCACACCTACACGCCAATAGAATCTAAGAACAGCCCGTGCAAAGAAGCGACTGCTCTGTCTGATAGCGACTATTTTATGAGGTAGTCAATCATGCGGCTTCTGATCATTCCGATCGGGCATAATCCATAGAGAAACCGCCGTTCGTCATTAGGCGAAATCGTCACTGATACACATCAGCCATCGCCAAGGACAGTCGAGCAGTTACTTCCGCACGCGGATATTGTCGCGACAGTGAGCCAGTCCCGAACTGCTCGGCCGACCGTGTCGAAGGAAAGCTCCGCTGCGGTCGCTTTGTCAGAACATTCCGGATCGAGTTACTGCTCAGGCAACGGAAAGCCCGCCTACCAGGTCGGAGCTTCACGACATGTGCAAGGCAATCCCGGAGAACGGCATCGCTGCGCCCACAAGGGCATGTACAAGATCTGGTAGGTGCCAACTACTCTACGTCTGTTACAAATACACTCCGCTTGCGCTGCTGCTGTTTGCCGGGTTGATGTTGAGCATGGAACCAACGCCCGCGGCTACAGCGCGCAATCGATCAGATGCTAGGGCGGAAATATTCGTACGGTCTCCGCACCGTTGCTGAGGAATTCGGACAATACCCGGCGTGCAGGATGATGACGGCTCGGATTAAGTTATCGAAGCGTAACGAGGTTGATCGCGCCTTTAGCCGTGCGAGGCTCGATGCGCTGGAATCGCTTTTGAATTCGAAAGTCGAGTGGGTGCTGACGCGCCACGAGCAGGCCGCGTTGTCCACGCGGCGACTTACGAGCGGTTTGCTGACCACCGCCCGGACGCGTACATTGCACCTCGCGGACTTGGCGCTCTTAACCTCTCGATCGCGGCTGGCCATGCTCAGGTTCGCCCAAAGTCGATGGCACCCGATAGGCGATCATGAGCAGTCGAGAGCGATGTTCTCAGCACGTCGGTTCGATCGTATCGATGAAACCAGGTACGAGGGCGTCGTGACAGATCGCATGTTTCGCGAGTATTGTTTCGGTTGCGAGGATCGGCCACGCGCCTGCATTTTGGTGACGACCAAGCGGAAACTCGCAAGGCCCGTTGCTGGACATTATCGAGCAACCGGAGCGACGCCGGACGCTGATAGCGTCTCGGTCCAATCGAGACGGTTCGATCGTCTACGCGTTCGACATCCATCTCCAGGAGATTGTGAGATGATGTTCTTCCACGTTTGAGATTTCGATTGCGTTTAAAAAACCAGCTTCGGCTTGGGAGGACGACTTGGCGACAGAGAGTGAAATCTTGACATCGGTAAGGCCGGGCAGACCCCCAGCGGATTCTCCCGTGCTTGGTACATGGCGGCTCTGTTCCTACGTTCGTGAACGATTGTCGGACGGACATCGTCACAATCAATTCGGCGAGGGCCCGGTCGGCTACATTGGCTACGCAGCGGACGGCAGGATGTACGCTATCTTCACGCGGGATGATCGGGTCGTACCTCGCAATGTGGTGCCCACCGCTGAAGAAGGCGCGGAACTGCTTGGCACCATGGTCGCCTATGCTGGCGCGTTCTCGTTGGGGGAAAACGTCGTCGTCCATCACATCGACACATCGTGGAACCAGACGTGGACCGGCACCAATCAAATACGATACTTTGTGCTCGAGGGAGATACCCTGACTATCACGACCGCTCCGTACAAAAGCTATCTGGACGGCACCATGGGGCGATCGATACTCGTGTGGAACAGGGTCAAGTAATGCCGCTGCCTCAGGTTACGCGAGATCTGCGGGGCGTATGTCGCGGTCGCAGGTCGCTTGAGCGCTCTTGCGGGTGCTCGCGTGCTGCCGGGCAGCGGAAGCTCTGACTAAAAACAGTCAATGACGTTACTGTGGCCAAGGGCTAGGCATCTGGAATGCAAAATTTGCCACGCAACGGAGCGCCGACCTCTGGAGGAGAGCGCATGTGGGAAATGCAGCTATGAGAAACTGGCCGATTGCACCGTTAGCGTTGGCTCAGCAAGAGCGAGCGTACCTGGAGCGGCAAGTTCATCTCATCGTGCTGCCCGGTCGTGGATCACCGAGCAAGTCTGCGGCATCCAGCGTCGCATCGCCCAGAATTTCTATTTCACTCGCACCGCACCTAGTCACGGTGTCGGGCGTTGTCGACCTCGGATACGCGTCCGATGCTGCTCCAACCGCCCCTCAACCAGATGCCGGCGCTCGGACTAGCCGGCATCGCGGCCCTTACCGGAAAGGCGGAACAGGGATGCCGCCGATGTCAGCCGGAAGAGTGGCTGGCCTAAGGCTCGGTCGCGAAGCCGCCAAGTGCGCTGACAAACGCCTGATCTGTCGCCTAGCCGCAGCAAAACTGCGCTTTGTCGATGCTATCGAAAATCCCGTCGCACCCACGGGCTTGACTGGCGTAACAACCTCAGCTGGCGCGCAGGGCGCCTCGCTCGAACCCATGCGAAACCCGATCGTCACGGTCAGACCATTTTACCGGCAAATCCTGCCCTCCTATTGCTCGAGTTCCTCAGCTGGTTGCGAGACGATACACTTGTTTCCAGCCGTGACGTCTGATCGATTGCGGCCACAATCGGCAAGCACTTCGAGACTGCCTTGAGATCGACGACGCATCCTGCCGGTGCAATCGGAATCGTAATCCAGTGGGGCCTCAAGTTGGGGGCAGCTCGACTTTTGGGATATTGCCAACATCAATTCCGATTGCCTGAGCCTTCTTAAGGATCTCCATGGCAGTCCGAACAAGTGCATAGTCCACTACCGTCGTTGACTTGTACCGAATCGCGCCCTCGCCGCGGGCGGTAGCCTCCGCCAAGGCGGATATGACGTCACACGCCTCATTGATCTCATCCTGCGTTGGCGAATAGACCTCATTAATGACGGGGATATGACTGGGATGGATCGCCGACGCAAACGATGCGCCCATGCGCTTCGATCTTTCGCCGATTCGACGCACTAACTCGAGGTCACCCAATCGTCCCGTCATGGCGCCTTCGACCTGTATAATCCCGGCAGCGCGAGCCTGCAGCGCGGAATAGGCTCCGAAGTAAATCCCCTCTTCAGTCGCGTGGTTAAGGCCCAGGGAGCGAGCCCCGTCTCCACCTGGGGTCGGACCGCCAGAACAGCCGGCGCGTTTGACTCGCTGGGATGCCATGCAGAGATGGTAAATCCTGTACATCCCCAACGCAGATTCCGGGTGCGGCCAAATCTCGATTCGGCCGGCCGGCAGCCCCCGCGACCTCTCCATATCCCCAAGCACAAGGTCCAGAGCGGCAATCTCTTCCGGATCTTCAGTTTTAGCCGGTGCCACCCCGTCGAGGCCATCGACTACAACCGCATTAAGATCGTCTAGCAGATGGCCTGTTCGCCAACCATTGAGCCTCACAAAACGCCCGAAGGGGCCAGTGCTTAGGTCCGCGATAGCTGCCGCGACCGCCTTGCGAGCTCCAGCCTTCTGAGTAACCTCGACCGAGTCTTCGAGATCGAAGATTAGGGCATCCGCTCCATATTTGGGCGCCTTTAACATCCAGTCGAGTTTGTCTCCAGGCACGTAGAGCATCGAGCGATACCAGCGAGCGTCTCGATATGTCTGTGGCATAATCTCTTCCTCGTTTGGAACTCGCATTACTAACGCCACATCAAGGTGAGAGCCTTTTGTCTGGGTCGATCGTTGTGGCTTGGCTATCGTTTGCATATCGGAATTGGCTGCACACCTACCTTTCCTTGTAGGCTGACATCGCGAGATCAAACTAGGCTGCACACTGACGCCACAGGTCTGCACATGAAGGCCTGTCACCTTCCGTTCAGCACGAGCTGTGGAGCAGGTTGCGTAGAGCTTGAATCGCAACGGTTTCTGTTTCTACCAAAGTGACGCCGGTGCTACCGGTCTCACTGATCGGCTTTACAATTGCAGGCAAGCCGACCCGCGCAATGGCGTGCCGAGCCACGATCTCGCATTTGCGGAAATGGGTCGGTGTCACTTCGATGCCGCTGTGGCCGGCTTCGACCACGAAGTGCCCCATGCGGCTCGGCTCCAACATGACGCGGGCGACCGATCTATCGGCGTATGGGATGTGAAGTGAGACCAGCGCCCGTACCGTTCTGCGACGCCCCGCTTCTCGGACTTCGAGGGCTCCTTGGAGCAGTTCGCCGAAACGCAGGTGGCAGAACCCTATGCCGCATGTTTTCGCGACCAAAGGATGAACACTCCTGTGCGTCTGAAGTTTCAGTGGGATCTCGATCGCGCCTTGCCGTGGCGGCGTGACCAAGCCGCAAAGGGCCGGTACTAGCATTACAGTTGGTGCGCCGGGAGACCGGCAAGGAGTAAGTGGTGGAAGTCCACTGCGATGAAGGAGTAGCGACCCACATCGGCCCCGAGCCGTGCGCAGGCGTCCGCGAGGATGTCGGCGAAGCGTCGGCAGGGGAGCGCATAGGCCAGCCATCGAGCCGCGAAAGAATGTTTTCCCGAGAGCCGACGCTGTCAACTGAGCGGAAGGCAACACGAAGGGGCGCGATATCGCGAGCGCCCGGTCGTCTCGGCGTGGTCGCAGACCCTGGCATGTGCAGAAGCTTCTTGTACGGGAACCGGGAGCTCTCTTGGTCGGCCAGATGCTCATGGAAGCAGCCTGGTCCGCGGCGGGAAGGCGAGGAGCTGTAGCCGCCGATGAACGATCAGGAGAAGTCTGACTCCGCCATAGTAGCTATGAAGTCGCCGAACAATGCCGGAGGTGCGGTGGCGGAGGCGATGGAGCGAAGGGCGGGGACCAAGGGAAACGCGAGACAGCAAAGCACACTCCGGACACGGGGCCGGGATCGTGTGATCCAGGAGCTTGATCGCGTACGGCAAGCCGCAAGGCAGAGGAAGAAGGAGCGGTTCACCGCGCTTCTCCACCATATCAACACAGACACGCTCCGTATGGCTTTCTACGCGCTCAAGCGCAAAGCAGCCCCCGGCGTGGATGGTGTGACATGGCAGGACTTCGAGACAGATCTGGAGCCTCGGCTTGCGGATCTGCACCGGCGGGTCCACGGAGGAGCGTACCGTCCCCAGCCGTCACGTCGGACGTACATCCCGAAGACTGACGGCCGGGAGAGAGCGTTGGCGATCGCTGCCTTGGAGGACAAAATCGTCCAGGGCGCGACCGTCATGGTGCTCAACGCCATCTACGAAGGCGACTTCGTCGGCTTCTCATACGGGTTTCGACCCGGTAGAGGCCCACATGATGGGTTGGACGCCCTGGCGGTAGCGATCACCACGCGGAAGGTGAACTGGATACTTGACGCCGACGTGCAAAACTTTTTCGGAAGTGTGAACCAAGACTGGCTGGTCCAGTTTCTGGAACACCGCATCGGCGACAAGCGCATCATCCGCCTGATCCGTAAATGGCTGAAGGCGGGCATTCTCGAAGACGGGGTCGTAACTGTGGACGACAGGGGCACGGGGCAGGGATCGGTGATTTCGCCGCTGCTCGCCAATGCTTACCTGCACTACACGTTTGATCTCTGGGCCGAACGCTGGCGACGGCAAGAGGCCCACGGCGACATGATTATCGTGCGCTATGCCGATGATCTCGTGGTTGGCTTCGAGCATGAGGACGACGCTCGCCGTTTCCTTGATGCGATGCGTGAACGGTTTGAAGCATTCGCGTTGACGCTCCATCCAGACAAGACCCGCCTGATTGAGTTCGGTCGCCGTGCGGCGGCCAATCGCAAAGGGCGCGGCCTTGGCAAACCGGAGACCTTCATGTTTCTGGGCTTCATCCACATCTGCGGTAAGTCACGCCGGGGGAACTTCCTGCTCGAAAGGAAGACCCGTCGCGACCGTCTGCGGAAGAAGCTTCAGGACATCAAGGAAGAGCTGCGACGACGGATGCACCAACCGATCCGTGCCCAGGGTGCATGGCTGAGACAGGTCGTCACCGGCCACTTCGCATACTATGGGGTTCCTACAAATGGGCGGGCGCTCTCAGCGTTCCGCTACTGTGTGACCGATCTTTGGCGTCGAACGCTTCGGCGGCGAAGTCAACGAGGCGGCTTCACGTGGGACCGTATGACGAGGTTGGCGGACGAATGGCTCCCACAACCCCGCATCCTCCATCCCTGGCCACAGCAACGCTTCGCGGTCACATACCCAAGGTAAGAGCCGGATGCCTTAATTGGGCTCGTCCGGATCCGCGCGGGGGGCGCTCAGCAATGAGCGTCCCTACCGCGAACAATTTTTTCCTGAGATGGGCTTTGCGCGCGTTGGCCTGGTGGGCCCTACGCCAAGACGACCATGCGAGGATATGGGCGTGCGGGATGCGCCGCTGGGCAAGCTTCATGGCGAGGCGCCGGATTTCCTGGATCGACCAGCGGATCAAGAACGATGCTTCGGTCGAGGCCGCGGTCGTGTTTTTTTAAGCAACGACCCGGTGTTGGCCCGATGACGGATGACGGCCATCATGGCGAAGGCAAGCATGACGAGTGCGACATGGCGATGCCAGCCATGCCAGGAGCGGGTTTCGTTGTGATCAAGGCCGAGCTCGTTCTTGGCGGTTTCGAAGCTGTCCTCGATGGCCCAGCGATGGCCTTCCACCGACACCAGCTTCTGCATGGACGTGCCTTTGGGGCACCATGTGGAGAAGAAGGCCAAGCTGCCGTCGGCGATGTTGCGGCGGATCAGAAGACCCCGCGTCCATTCCCCGGCAAGGTCGTCGTTGTATTCACCGGCGTCGAGATCGGCCAGCTCGAGATAGGCCCAGTCGTGCCAGCGCGGCCCTTTGATCCCCTCGCCGGACGCCAGGCGGCGCCAGGCCTTCTTGGGAAGGCTCTGCGCAATCGCGGAGGCGGTGCCGGCGACAGGCTGCGGCTTGCCCCAGGAACGGAACACATGATTGGACGCAACACCCAGAACATAGCCCTTGCCCTCCTTGCGCAGCAGGGTTTCGATCTCACCGGTGCCATACACGCTGTCCGCGGCCACGAACGCGAACGGCACCTGTGCGGCGATCGCGCCAGCGATCATGTGACGCGCGATCTTGGGCTTTGTCGCAAAGCCCGCATCGCTCGGGACATGCGCAGCCTTCAGGCGAGCGGGGTCGTCCGTCCAGTCCTTTGGCAGGTAGAGTGCCCGGTCGATGAAGGCATGGCCATGCCGCGACACGTAGGCGGCGAACACTCCGATCTGGCAGACCGTATGTTCGTTGTCAGAGAGGTGGCTCGTCCGCAGTATGCGATGAGCGAGGGTTGCGCCGGGTGGGCCGGCACCGAGCCTCTCGCATAGGAGGACGAGCCGTGCGGCAGGATAGCAAAATCTACGTGGGACTGGATACGTCGAAGCTACAGATCTCGGTAGCCGTGGCCGAGGCGGGACGCGATGGCGACGTGCGCTTCATCGGAGAGATCGATAGCGCGCCTGATGCGGTGGAGCGACTGGTTACGAAGCTCGCCAAAAGGCACCGGGACCTCGCCTTTTGCTACGAAGCCGGTCCGACCGGCTACGGTCTCCATCGTCAGATCACACGGCTTGGCTACGACTGCATCGTGGTTGCACCATCACTGATTCCAAAGCGGCCTGGAGAACGGGTCAAGACCAACCGCCGTGATGCGCTGACCCTGGCCAAGCTGCATCGTGCGGGAGAGCTGACCGCGGTCTGGGTACCGGATCCGGAGCACGAGGCGGTGCGAGAACTGGTGCGTGCCCGAGAAGCCGCGATGGAAGATCTGCGGCGGGCCCGTCAGCACTTGCAGTCCTTCCTGCTACGTCACGGCCGGGTCTTCACCGGCCGTCAAGCGTGGACCAAGGCGCATACACGATGGCTGTGCGAGCAACGCTTCGAGCATCCGGCGCAGTATCTCGTGCTGGCCGAGTATCGCCAAGCGATCGAGGCCGCCGAGATCAGGCTCAAGCGCCTGGACGAACAAGTTGCCGAGGCGGTGAGCTCATGGTCCATGGCTCCAGTGATCGCAGCCTACCAGGCGCTACGCGGCGTCGCCTTCCTGACCGCGATCACCTTCGTCACCGAAATCGGCGACGTGCGCCGCTTCGACAGCCCGCGCCAATTGATGGCGTATCTCGGCCTGGTGCCTTGCGAAAACTCCACGGGGGAACGCATCCGGCGCGGCGGCATCACCAAAGCTGGTAATGGCCGGGCGCGCCGCGTGCTCATTGAGGGCGCCTGGACTTACCGTTTTCCCGCCCGGATAAGCCGCCTGCTGCAGGAGCGGCAGGCCGGCCTGACGAAAGCGGTGTGCGACATCGCCTGGAAAGCCCAAGTCAGACTCTGTGCTCGCTATCGCAAGCTGATGGCACGTGGCAAACGCCAGGCAGTCGTCACCGTGGCCATCGCCCGAGAACTGGCCGCCTTCCTCTGGGCTATCGGCCGAAAGGTGGAGCCGCACAGCGCAACCTGATCGCTTACCGAATTAGCCAACGCTTCCTTCCACCTCAACACAGGAGAACTCTCAGGAGCGACATCATTGTTGCGCATCGCTGGGGGCAGAGCCCCGGTTGGGGAACTCTCGCACCAATTGTGTGGCCGACATTGTCGATGCCCGCTGGCAGATCGAGGCAACCCCGGACGAACAAACGGAAATGCGGTATCCAACCCGCGTATCAGAGTCTGCAAACCGTCGTCTCAGCGGCTCTGCCTCCTGCGCTGCGTAACAATCATCCAATTGGCAACTCCGGGATAAACGGAGATCGCACTCTCATGCCAATAGCCCTGGACTGGTGATCTTGCCCGCCGAGCCAGTGTACTGGCGCGCAAGCTCGCATAACGCTTTGCCCCGTTTCAAAAAGCCGGTCTCATCGATGACCAGAACCGCGTCCTCATCGGGCAGCGTTTCCAGCACGTATTCACGGACAATATCGCGCAGCGCATCGGCGTCCCACTGCCCCCGACCCAGGATCGCTTGCTGGCGCCACGGGCCTGGATCGCCGGCCGCTTCCGCCCGCATCCAACCTGTCTTGCGCGGCTCGTTGCCCAACAGTCCGTCGAGAAACTGCCCCGCCGCGGCCGCGACACGCTCCTGCGTAAACAGCGGACGGATGCGTTGCTTGATATCTCGCAACGCCGAAGCCCACAGCGTCAGCGTATCTTCAACTGACGCGCCACCAATCATCAGATCCCGAATCATGGTCGCCCATGGATTCAGAACCTTCAGGAAGATGCAACTGTAATGCTAGGGCTCGGACTCAATTGATCCAATAGGCAACGATGGCGGCGAGATGGACGGCAGCCAAGAAGTTCCTGGCTAGTTTGTCGTAGCGAGTTGCGACACGCCTGAAATCCTTGAGGCGGCAGAAACAGCGCTCGATAACGTTGCGCCCCTTGTAGGCGCGTTTGCTGAAGCTGTGGAGAGTGACCCTGTTGGATTTGTTTGGAATGACGGGCTTGGCACCACGATCGACGATTTCGGCTCGAAAGCCGTCGCCGTCGTACCCTTTGTCGCCAATGAGGGCAGACATGGGTGGCGCGAGTTCCAAAAGGGCTGGCGCTGCGGCAATATCAGCGTCCTGGCCTGGAGTGAGATGAAATGCGCAAGGTCTGCAGTCAGGGTCGCTCAGCGCGTGGATTTCGTGGTCCGCCCGCCGCGCGAGCGGCCGATCGCTTGTTCATGCTCCCCCCTTTTCCGCCGCTCGCCGAGCGATGCGCTTTGATCGTGGTGGAGTCGATGGACAAAGTCACGCCGTCTTTGCCGCAGCGGGCGAGCGCTTCAAAGATCGCCCGCCAATGTCCGGGCCCAGCGATTGAAACGATTGTAGATCGTCGTGTACGGACCATAGTCCGGCGGGCAATCGCGCCAGCGTGCGCCGCACTGAAGCATGTGAATGATACCGCTGATGACGCGTCGATCGTCGTCGCGCACCGGTCCGGTCTGGTTCGTTGGCAGATGCGGCTCTATCAGAGCCCATTGCTTGTCGTTGAGCCAGAACAGTCCCTTGCGCATCGAAGTCCCCCGCGTGGAATCAACCCGCTGCGAGGGAATCACAGTTCGCTAATTAGGTACAGACCCTAGTCCCGGCATTAGCTGGAGCGGAGTCCTGCTGTTCGGGTCGCAGGTTTGTGCCGCTCTTCCGACTACAAAGGAGCTGCCCATGACGGAGATCGTAGATGAAGAGTGGCGGCCGGTCACAGCGTGCTCGTGGAACGAATGCTGGCGCTGGCATCGGCGCGACGGATCAGAACTATCGCAGAGCGGGCGCAACGATCGTGGGCTCGGCATGGAGGGGCAGGGCAGGGACATCATCTACGATGGCGTATCGCCGGTTATCTGATAGGCCTCGGTGCTATCTGGGAAGACGTCGCACGGGCGGATTGAACGCAGCCGTCAAGCACGCCACGAGTTTCGTCCATAAGGACCGAAACAAGAGCCTGTCGGACTACCACGCGATCCGGCAGGAACTGGGTGCGGCAAAGGTCCTCGTCGAGACATTACCGCCGTGCGGCTGGAGCTTGCCTCAAGCTCGATGAGCTGTGGCGGGCGGTAAGCCGCACAGCGATATCCTGTTTCCTCTGACCGAGTTCAAGGTGCATGCCACCGAAGTTGCCAACAAGGTTGCGGCAGCCGCGCTCACAGTCACGGGAGGTTACGGTTACCACCGCGCGCAGTGTCGCGATGCTCATGCGCTATTTCGAGCACATCGCCGCCGCCCGCGCCACGATCAAAATAGCTGCCGAGTCATTCTGCCGCGGTTATCCCGCCACCTGCGGGCGCCGTGCTTCTTCCGGGCGGACCAATCTCCAATCCAGCCCTTCGAACAAGGCAGCGAACATCGCCGGCGACATGCGCATCACCCCGTCCGCGATCGTTGGCCAAACGAACTTGCAACCTTCGAGGCGTTTGTGCACCAACACCAGACCCGTTCGATCCCAGACCAAAATCTTGATCCGGTCCGCTCGTTTCGATCGGAACACGAAGGCTGCGCCGCTGAACGGATCGAGACGAAGCATCTCCTGTACCTTCGCCGCAAGCCCGTCGTGGCCACAGCGGAAGTCGATCGGCCGCGTGGCAACGTAAATCTTCAGATCAGCACCGGCCGCGATCATCGTGACGCTCGCACCGCACGGATCACCCGGGATAGCTGGTCAGCATCTATGGCTGTGTCAGTCCGCAGCACGACATCGCCGATCGCAATCTCAAGCTTGACCGCCGGAGCCCGACGCTCCTCCAACGCATCTTCCACAACCAGCGGCGCAAACGTTGGTGGAGACGCCTCGCACGGCGGCAACATACCTCGCTGTCGAAGCCGCCGTCGCCAATCGTAGACCTGCCAGCGCGTCACTCCGTGCCGCGCGCTACCTCGGATACCTGGACGCCGGGCAACAGACTCTCCGCGGCGATCCGAGCTCTCTCAGCTTCCGACCGCACACGACGTCCTGACGGCCCTTCAAGAATCTCCAGCCGGCTCACCGACCCCGCCGATGAGCCGTCCAAATAGACGTCCTTTTTGCTGTCCAATCCCATCCGAAGCCTCCGTCCTAACCGGAGGCTTCTTCGCACAGCCATCCCAGTCCCGAAGCAAGGGTTCCCGCTTAGCGCTTACTGTTGATCTGCGACTTGCGGAGCTCAGAGAAGATCATCCAACTCAAATCCGCCGAGTTTTCAAATTGGGACCTTGATTGCTGGTCAGAATAGTCTGCCGCCTTTGGGTTGGTTTGCAAGTTTTGCGGCACCTCTGAAGCAATCGGGTCCACCCGCGGAAGTGAGCAGCGCGTGCGCTGGCGCATCAACGCACTCGATATAGAGCCCGGCGTCACGCTCGACCCGCCGGCGTGGAGCGGGGGCGCACGGCTCTTGAACGCCGTCGTGGGCTATAAGCGTTCAGCTCCCTGGCTACTTGACGCATTGCCTAGGAGATAAAATGCGTAATGATTACTGAACTAGCGCAGGATTTGCGCGGTATCCTGTCGAATTTGAAGAAGTTCAGCATGGGAGTAATATACAACACGCGACTGTGATCCCATCGGGCCCCGTTGTCACGCGGGTGCGGCGGGATGAGATGAAGCTCTTGTCTTTGAGCGAGTGTTGGATCGGGCGGCTAACGAGGGACACGCCAGTATGTTGGTCGAAGTAGGTGAGCGGTTGAATACCGATCAAAACGGTCACACAGAAGAATTGTCTCAATTCGAGCATGTGCGCCGGAAGCATATCGGCCGCTATGTCAGCGCTGCCGTGGTTCTCGCGGCCGCTTTATGGATCATTCGGGCATTCGCCCATGGTCAGATCGAGTGGTCTGTTGCTGGGCAATACCTCACGGCGCGAACCATCCTGGTCGGACTCGGTAACACCGTATTGCTGGCAGTTTTGGCAATGTTGCTCGGTGTTGCGATAGGCGTGGCCGTCGCGATCATGCGGTTTTCGGCCAGTCCGATCATCAACTGGGCGGCGCTTGGTTATGTGTGGCTCTTTCGCGGCATCCCTTCATTGCTGCAGCTGCTGTTGTGGTTCAATCTTGCGCTGGTGTTTCCAACGATGGGGATCCCAGGATTGTTCGAATGGCGCACGGTAGATGTGATGACGCCGTTTGTTGCGGCATTGCTTGGACTGGGGATCAACCAGGGTGCTTATACATCGGAAGTGGTGCGCGCCGGACTGTTGTCCGTCGATGATGGGCAATACGAAGCCGCCAGCGCGATCGGAATGCATCGTCTTCAAGCGCTGCGCCGAATAATCCTACCCCAAGCCATGCGCGTTATCCTGCCGCCGATCGGCAACGAATTTATCGGCATGGTCAAGTGGACGTCGCTGGCTAGCGTCATCCAGTTTTCCGAGGTTATGTATGCGGCAGAGACAATTTACTACGTGAACAGCAGGGTCATCGAACTGCTTTTTGTCGCGGCCTTTTGGTATTTGATCGTCGTCACGGTGCTCTCTTTCTTGCAGACACGAGTGGAGCGGTATTTCGCCCGTGGGTCAGGACGTGCTGCTCAATCACGCTAACCGGGACAAAAACATGGACCGTATCCTTAAAGCCGTTGACGTGCGCAAGTCCTATGGGTCGTTCGAGGCGCTTAAGGGCATCGATCTGGAGATCAACCGCGGCGAGGTTCTGTGCCTGATAGGGCCATCTGGCTCGGGGAAGAGCACCTTCCTGCGCTGCATCAACCAGCTGGAAGTTATCAATGGCGGAGCGTTGTGGATCAACGGGGAGTTGGTCGGCTACCGCCGCGTCGGCCAAAAGTTATATGAACTCTCGGAGCGCGAGGTCGCTCGGCAGCGACTGGCGACCGGCATGGTGTTTCAGCGCTTCAACCTGTTTCCGCACAAGACGGCCTTGCAAAACGTCATCGAAGGTCCGATCCAGGTACTCAAAGTTGAACGTAGGCAAGCCGAGGCAGCCGGTCGTGAATTGCTAGACCGTGTGGGACTTGCGCAAAAATGTGACGCGTACCCGGTCGAGCTCTCTGGTGGGCAACAACAGCGTGTGGCGATCGCCCGCGCGCTTGCGATGAAGCCAGCGCTCATGCTGTTTGATGAACCCACTTCTGCACTGGACCCCGAACTGGTTGGCGAAGTGCTCGCGGTCATGCGCGACCTCGCTCGGTCGGGGATGACGATGGTCGTCGTTACACACGAACTCGGCTTCGCGCGCGAAGTTGCAAACCGAGTGCTGTTCATGGACCATGGGCTCGTCGTCGAAAGCGGGCCCTCCAACCAGATTCTCGGTAGTCCGACACACGCTCGCACTCGAGACTTCATCTCAGCCGTCCTGAGTTGATTGAGCGTACAGAGCCTTTCGAAGTGACACAGAAGGGCGCTTATATGCCACGAAAAATTGACGTTTGTCTCGTGATGATTGGACTTGCCCTCGCGGCAAGCCTTGCCACCGGGACGGTGTACGCCCAGGATGCACAGAAGGTCATCAATGCGGGCACGATCACCTATTATCCGCCATTTGCGTTCAAGGATCCCAAAACTAATGAGCTAATGGGATTCAACCACGACTTGTTCGAAGCCATGGCAAAAAAGCTGGGTGCCAAAGTCAACTGGATCGAATTCAAATACGCGGACCTAGCCAGCTTTGCTCCGCTTAGTTTCGTAAACGAAGTCGATAAAACTCACGCCGACTTTGCGCCTTTCGGGCGTATCGGTCAGCGCATCGCCGGCATCCGAAAAAAAGATCTCGGCGAAACGCTCAAAAAGGCGCTGGATGAGCTGATCGCCGATGGCACCTATGTCAAGCTACTGCAAAAGTGGATGATTGTTCCATTGGGACCAACGTCCTCGATCAATGCGGGCCCTCAGCTATGATAATCCCAAGGTGCGGCTCGAGTCATTGCCTCGGGATGAGCGCTTGCGGTCGCTAACTCGGCGAATTCGACCATCGAATTCCGCCGGTCCTTTGCCAAGAACAAGGACCGGCTAGGCTTGGGTGTAATCCACGGGCGATTCATATCCCCATTCTCGCCGGATAGTAGGAGGTAATAGGCATCCCGAGCGCGTACGGCCGGCGGAGCCAAACTAGATGCGGTAATGGGCCCGGCTCCGGAGCAAGGGGTCATGATGGTGGCTGTCCCCCGATAGATGATGAAACGGGGTCACGACTTGAGTCGGCCCCAAGCATCTGGAGACGGAGGACAGCCGTGGAGAATTATGCCGGAATCGACGTGTCATTGGAACTGTCGAGCGTGTGTGTTGTGGACGCCCAGGGTAAGATCCTGAAGGAAGCGAAGGTCGCAAGCGAACCCGACGCCTTAGTTGACTTTTTTGAGACGCTCGGCTTTGCAGTGAAGCGGATCGGGCTGGAGGCTGGGCCGCTGTCGCAATGGCTGCATGCAGGCCTGAAAGGTGCAGGATTTGAAACAGTTCTGCTGGAAACGCGGCACGTGAAGGCCGCATTATCTGCAATGACGGTCAAGACGGATCGCAAGGATGCCCGCGGGATCGCCCAGTTGATCCGGATGGGATGGTTTCGGCAGGTACACGCAAAGTCGGTTGATGCGCAAGAGATCCGGGCACTCCTGATCGCACGCAAACAGCTTCTCGGGCGGCTGATCGATGTAGAATTAAGTATCCGAGGGATTTTGCGCGGCTTCGGTCTGAAGGTTGGCCCGGTGACGCGAAGGAATTTTGAAGCGCGGATTCGAGAGTTGGTTGCAGGCCAGGCGACATTGGAGCGCATTGCTGGTGCGATGCTTTCGGCACGATCGGCCCTGAAGGCAGAATACGGAAGACTACACAAGGCTGTGCTGGCAATTGTGCGTGATGATGCAGTCTGCCGCCGGCTTATGACAGTACCAGGCGTTGGCCCCCTGGTGGCCATCACCTACAAATCGGCGATTGATGATCCTCATCGCATTGTAAAGTCAAAGGCAGCAGGCGCGCTGTTCGGGCTCACGCCAAAGAAATATCAATCGGGAGAAAAGGACGTCACGGGCGGAATCACGCTGGCCGGCGATGAGACGGTGCGGACGGCCTTGTATGAAGCCGCCAACGTTCTGTTATCGCGCATCACGCGGTTCTCAAAACTCAAACGCTGGGGGATGGACGTCGCCAAGCGGAGAGGCTCGAAGCGCGCAAAGGTCGCCTTGGCACGCAAGCTCGCAGTGATCCTGCATCGGATCTGGGTCGATGGCACGACTTACCGATGGGCCGAAGCGGGCTCAATCGCAGCATAGAAGACGTGGAGGAGATCGAGAACGCAACCGGGATGAACTGAAGCCCGGTGCCCGAAGTCCCGTCGCCGGGACGGTGGATGCGGTGAAGCCGTTACACACCCAGTGGCCGTCGTCCGACGAACCACGCGTATCTAGATAGGCTCTACCGCTCCCTCTGACAGCATGATGTGGCGGCCAGGCGTCGACCACGAACAGAAGCATGAGCTCGGCGGCGTGGCGTTCACTCGGGAGGCTTGACATCATCGGGCCCATTACAGAAGGGTCTGTACCTAATTAGCGAACTGTGATTCCCTCGCAGCGGGTTGATTCCACGCGGGGGACTTCGATGCGCAAAGGACTGTTCTGGCTCAACGACAAGCAATGGGCTCTGATAGAGCCGCATCTGCCAACGAACCAGACCGGACCGGTGCGCGATGACGATCGACGCGTCATCAGCGGTATCATTCACATGCTTCAGTGCGGCGCACGCTGGCGCGATTGCCCGCCCGACTATGGTCCGTACACGACGATCTACAATCGTTTCAATCGCTGGGCCAAGCGCGGACATTGGCGGGCGATCTTTGAAGCGCTCGCCCGCTGCGGCAAAGACGGCGTGACTTTGTCCATCGACTCCACCACGATCAAAGCGCATCGCTCGGCGAGCGGCGGAAAAGGGGGGAGCATGAACAAGCGATCGGCCGATCGCGCGGCGGGCGGACCACGAAAATCCACGCGCTGAGCGACCCTGACTGCCGACCTTGCGCATTTCATCTCACTCCAGGCCAGGACGCTGATATTGCCGCAGCGCCAGCCCTTTTGGAACTCGCGCCACCCATGTCTGCCCTCATTGGCGACAAAGGGTACGACGGCGACGGCTTTCGAGCCGAAATCGTCGATCGTGGTGCCAAGCCCGTCATTCCAAACAAATCCAACAGGGTCACTCTCCACAGCTTCAGCAAACGCGCCTACAAGGGGCGCAACGTTATCGAGCGCTGTTTCTGCCGCCTCAAGGATTTCAGGCGTGTCGCAACTCGCTACGACAAACTAGCCAGGAACTTCTTGGCTGCCGTCCATCTCGCCGCCATCGTTGCCTATTGGATCAATTGAGTCCGAGCCCTAATGCAGTCCGGCTGATTTTGGCAAGTCTACGAGACCACGCAAGAGCGGCCCTTGATTTGGAGGCTGCGCGCTGGACACCGAGGGGGGGCGAAAATTCTCTGATCTGACATAGCTCAGGAGTGTGGATAGCGGCCCAACAGTCAAGCACATCGATGCTACGTTGGCCGTCGAGCGGGACGTCAATGGCTTGCTCCACAAGAGCATCTGAGCATACGCCACGAGCGTCGGCAACCTTGGTCGTTGAGCTCGAGCTCTGGTTGCTGAGAGCAGTTAATTGAGCGATCTATTACGGGACAATACCTCACGGTGCGGACATCCTGATGGGACTCGGCAACATTATTGCTGGCAATGTTGTTCGGTGTTGCGATAGGCATGTGCAAAGGATGTCGACCGAATCGTGCGACATCTTGGCTGCTGGATTGCGTGACAGCTATACTAATATCACCGCTTATTAGCTTGCTTCTGCCCTCCTCGCGCAGCAGTGATCTCGTCCGCGCATTCCGCCCAATAGCGAATGGGAGATGGAGCAAAATCAGTCTTTTTCGATGTACACGTCGGCGAATAGCATGTCGTTCAGCGAAGCCATCGTCGTGACCCCTGAGGGAGGGACGCGCTTTACCAAAATGGACAGCAGACTCTCTTCTGACGCCAGCGGCTCAGAGCCAGGTCCATGGCGGAGTTCGGACGCGTCACCGCTCACTTCTGAATCGCGGTCAAGGGGCGAGGACGGCGAGGCATCACCGGACATACGCGATTACATTGGAATAGCGGATCGCGGCGAGAGCGCCAGCCGTGAGCAGGCTGCACAGACAACAATCTTGTTTGACTTGCCAAGTTGTCCTTGTCCCCGCTCGCGGGACCAAGCCAATCCCAGTCCAATCGCGCCCAGCTTTTTGCTCATGACCTGCGCAATCGCGTGAGTATCTACTACCCGGCACAGCCTTTTGAAGCAGATCTCAGATTTTGGATCTGGGTGTCTGTTGATGCGCTTCGCTATGCTTGAAATCGATGGCCTAAACTTCGTTAGAAATGCGATCAGGCCCGTCGTGCTTCCCGCGCACAGATCGGAAGGGTTGCTCAAGCATGCGGCGGACCCGCACAGGCTCAGGACCAATATGGTACGCCATCGCCTGACGGTCCAGGTCACGCTCCGAGAGCGTCGAGCGGTTGCGCTGGCGCAAATAATCTAGCCAAGTCGGGCAATGAAAGCGCTCCGTCCACAGTTCGGGATTAGCGATGTCGCGCGCGATCGACCACGCATAAGCGCCGTTGCGTTTCCGGAACATTTGCACCTCCTGCATCAGATTGTGAAATGGGCGCGCTTTGTCTTGCGCAACGCGATATTCGATCTCGACAACAAGCGGCCCGCTCCGCCCACTGAGCGGAAGCCGCACCGTGGGGACGGCCAGCGCCTCGCCATCGTCTTCTCGCGCAATAATCGGGGGCATCTTCAGCCAGAGCCCTAGAACCGGTGAGGCGACCATCAGGGCGGCCGAGATTAGGAGTGCCATTTCAACCCCCACAGCATCGGTCAGTTGGCCCCATGCCCAGCTACCAACAGCTATGGCGCCCGAGCTCGCTGTTTGATAAGCGGCGACGGCGCGCCCAGCTACCCAGCGCGGGGCCGCTAGTTGCACGCCAATGCTGAAGAGCACCCACGCCATCATCCACACCGCACCTGCCGAGACCAGCGCGGTTGCCGTCAATACCGGGTCGCGGCTAAGCGCCACTGCAGTAACCGCCCCGCCCATCGATAGCGAGCAGGCTCGGATCGCAGCTTCGCCGCTCATCCGTTTGCACAGCTCGTTGATGAAAAGCGAACCGATCACTGCGCCCAAGCCAAAAGCACTGAGCATGATGCCATAAGTTTGCGCGCTGCCATGCAGGAGATCCCGCGCTACCAGCGGCATCAGCGCTGTAATAGCGCCGCCGATTAGGCCTGTCGCTATTGAACGAGTGAGCACGATTCTGGTCGCTGGCGAATTAACGATGTAGCGCACTCCCGAAACGATGGCGCGGTTGAGCTTTTCGGGCGGCAGCCGCGATGGCTTGGAGATGCGTTTCCACAGGGAGAGGGCGAGCATCAGCGGCAAATAGAGCAAGGCGTTGAGCGCGAACGCGGCCATCGCGCCCCATGCAGCCACCACGATTCCGCCGATGGCCGGACCGATGCTGCGTGCGATGTTATAGCTGATGCTGTTCAATGCCACCGCCGCAGGCAGAACTTCCATTGGGACCAACTCGCGCACCGAGGATTGCCGCGCGGGCCCTATCAGCGCCATACTGGTGCCGAGGGCAAAACAGAGTGCTAGTAAATGTTCGGTGTGACCAAGCCAAGCCATGTGAGCATCGTCAGGAAGGATGCGCCGACGAACGCAATGCCTAGCGAGACTAGCGTAACAACCCGACAATCGTGCATGTCTGCAATGGCGCCAGCGGGCATCGCGATCAGCACTACAGGAAGCAGCAAAGCCGTCTGCACCAGCGCCACTTCGTTGGCTGATGGCGTCATTTCGGTCATTGCCCAGGCGGCGCCGACGCCCTGGACCATTATGCCCAGATTAGAGAATAAGCCTGCCAGCCAGATGTTTCGGAAGGTGGCATAGCGAAGCGGTGCGGTGATGAAGAAGTCGACGCTCGACGTCTTTGAATGGGACGGATCAGTCATCTCGACTTTCGGAACGCCTGCGCTGTCTTCTTTTGGACTCAACAATGGTAGTGCAAAGAAGTGTGTCGTCAGCAACAGACAAGCATTTTTTCTAGTCCGATAACTTTGCGCAAACTGGTATGAGGCCTTAAACTCCCGCACGAGCTAGCTCAGCCAAGACGGCCAACTTCACGCCACGCGAAGCTTCCTCTTTCGTCCTGCAATTTCCACGATAGCCTTGTTACCGAATTATTGCAGCCTCTAATGTTAGCCAGAACGACAGCACTTTCCCAGACTATCTACCGTGTTGTTCTTTCCTTTTTGCTCTTTCTTGCGCGCGGCGCGCTCAATTCTGACAGAAACCGCGGTGATCTTGTCCGGCAATGCAATTTATCGGAATCAACAGGCTTAACAACATGAGCAGCAGCATCGAGCCGGGAAGGTTGAGGCTCGCAGGTCATGTTCAAACGACGCTCGAAGCGATCTCGCTAAATCTTGATCTCTTTTGAACAGCGATTTGAAGAGCTCTTCAGCCTAGAAATCTGGAAACATAATTGTAGACGGAAAATGGTGCGTGTTTTTTGCATTTCTATGCGCACACGCGACGAAAAACCGCCTGACGAAAGTGGAACGGGCGCTGTCAATTCTCAAACGGAACACCGCCATTTTCGCGATCAATTATTATCAGCCCCTAAATCACAGCAAGTGGAAATCGAAATACCACGTCGTGCTCATTCCCAAATGCCGCGAAGACGCACTACAGCGAGCCGACGCAGCATCTCGGGGAGGTGTTCCGTAGACTTAAGATGCAGAAGGAGAGCAGAGCCGAGGAAGGTGATTTGATGCCGGATCACGTTTAATGGTGACCTCGATCCCATCCACATAAGCTGTTCGCAAGCGATCAAGTACATTAAAGGTAAGAGGGCAATCCACCTGACCAAGTCTAGGGAACGAAAGCGCAACCTAAAGGCCGCCTTCATGCGGCCAACAAATCGTCGAGGCGTTGGCGTCTCGTTGCCGCCTTGAGCGGCTCAATTCCTAAAGCCCCCGAATTAGCCGGAGCTGCTCCCGAGAACAAAATCCGGAACGGCCGTGCTGGGAAGCACTTCCATGGCCAGAAACGTTCGAACGACCCTCATGCTTCGATCGCTTGTGGCGCAGAACGCCAGCGACCGCAGCTCTGCGAGAACTAACCTGTACGGCGGCTATACCGTGAGCCGGCGCATCCGCAGGCGCGTCGGGGAGCCATGACGCCCGGCACCAGAGAACCCAGCTTTGCGGCGGTGATTTGATCGGTTGGGATGGGCTTTCGCCTTCGTTGCCCCCTACAATGTGGTGTGATTGGCCACGTTAATAGTGGAGGCTGATAGCCAAGGTGTCCGGCTTCGCCAAGAACTCTGCGATCCGTGCTGACGCATCGCAATGGACAACTGAGTCAGTGACTTCCTCGATCTTGTCGAAGAGCCCGAGCCGCCGCCGGCGTTGATCAGCGCGCCGACATCGGTATCGCGCGCCGTCACCACGCCGTCGAACGGCGCGGTGCCATCTCACTTCGGCGGCAAGTCCGATGATGAAATTGCCTTCGGTGCGCCGAAGGGGTTCTTGGAATTCGTTGGTCAGCATGAAAGCAGCCGCTCTTCAGTTCGGCCGACTCGCATAACGCCGAACCTGGTGCGGGCGAACTCAGTGCCTTCTCACGCCGCAGCGACGCGCCGATCATACGGTACAGCTCGGCCTTTATCGTAGAGCTGCAAACAAAAGACATCGATCACGAAGACTACGTAATCTAGCAGACGTCATCATCAAGATCGCCGGCTGCACCGGCCATCGGCGAGCTCCTGGAGCAGCTGCCCTGGCATCGCTTCGTTCGCAACGGGGTCGGCGGCCTGCGCTTAGCAATGAACTTGGCTTCCGCTGGCCTGGAGCGTGGCGAAAACGTTACCTTGCGCCCGAAATAGAGCGGATTTACTGCGAGGAAGGCCGGAAAACAACAAAAATATGCGCAACAATACAATAGTCTCTGGTTCGGCCATCAGCTCACAAGAACCAGCAGGTCGCCCGGGTTATTGATTCGTAGGAAGCCGTTGCGACGGAAAGATTGAGAGAGCGGAGTGAAATATCGCAGCTTGGGTCTAGGGTTGAGGGTTTCGGCCATCGGCATCGGTTGCGCTCCCATGATCCGCAATGGCAATTTTACCTATGGGTATGCTGATGACGATGAGTCTGTACGCACAATACACGAAGCGATAGATCGTGGTATCACTCTGTTCGATACCGCCGACGCCTATGGGCCCTTTCAGAACGAAATGCTGCTTGGTCATGCGATTAAGGGAAAGCGCGCCGGACTTGTCATCGCGACCAAATTCGGCGATCGCTGGGACGGCTCAAAGTCTGTTGGCGTTGACGGCAGTCCGGAGAATGCCCGTCGGGCTTGCGAGGCCTCGCTGACACGGCTCGGCATCGACACAATCGATCTATTTTATCAACATCGCGTCGATCCCAAAGTCCCGATTGAGGAAACGATCGGCGGGATGGCTGAACTGGTGAAGGAGGGCAAAGTCCGATTTCTCGGATTGTGCGAAGCCGCCGCCGCGACGGTTCGTCGGGCGGCCAAGATACATCCGATATCGGCGCTACAAAGCGAATATTCCATTTGGGAGCGGGACATTGAAAGGGACATCCTGCCGACCTGTCGCGAACTTGGAATCGCATTCGTCCCGTATTGCCCGCTCGGACGCGGGTTCCTGACTGGGGATATTCGCAGCCTAGACGATTTGCCTCCGAATGATCGTCGCCGTGAGGACCCACGCTTCTCCGCCGAGAATCTCCCTCACAATCTTAGGATCGTCGACGCGGTCGCAATGGTGGCGGCTAAACATGGCGTCACGATTGCTCAGGTGGCGCTCGCTTGGCTTTTGGCCAAAGGCGACGACGTGGTGCCGATTCCTGGAGTCAAACGGCGTGAGACGATGCGCGACAGCGCCGAATCTCCAAATCTCAGGCTAACAAAAGAGGATCTCTTGACCATTGAGGAAGCCGCGCCCGTCGGCGGCACGCATGGGCCGCGATATGTACCGTCGAAGCTGGCGCAGCTCAGGCTCTAAATGTCGAAAGGTTTGTGCGGTTCGGATTTCAGAACGGCGAGATCATGGCGTTACTGAGCGAAAAGGCACTGTGGTATGAAGACTCAAATCTTCGGCGACTTCCGCGTCGACTCCATCAACGAGCTCGAATTTTCGGTCGATCCGGGCTGGTTGTTCCCTGGCGTGACGCCGGAAGACGTTGCGAAACATGAGCACTGGCTGGGGCCCCGTCTCGTGGAACCGGAAACGCGCAAATTGAAACTTCTTTCGCATGCGTATCTGATACGCACGCGACACCACACCATCCTATTCGATACATGCTGCGGCAACGACAAGGAGGCTCCAAGCACACCCTGGCATCGATTGCGGACCCTCTTCATCGAGAACCTTGCGCGAGCAGGCGTTCTTCCAGAACAGGTCGACTACGTCATGTGTTCGCACCTGCACGCCGATCATGTCGGCTGGAACACGCGGCTACAGAATGGTAAATGGGTGCCCACATTCCCTAACGCCCGATACCTGATCAGCAAAGGCGAATTCGAGTTTTGGCGCAACGCCATTGAAACGGGCAGCACGCAACCGAGCAGGAAACAGCCTTGGACCGAAAGCGTCTTACCTATAGTCGAGCACGGCCTTGCGACGTTCGTGGAAGATACCCACGGCTTCGAGAACGAGATGCCGGACGAAATTCGGTATATGCCCCTGTACGGTCACACCAAACATCACTGCGGGCTCTACCTCCGATCTGGGTCCCAGGATGCGATCTTCTCCGGCGACGCCATCCATCACCCGATCCAGCTCGCGCGCCCAGATTTTATTCATGCCCTTGACCGCGAGGCGGGGATCCAGGTGCTACGAGACCTGATTGCCCGCTGCATCGATACGTCGACGAAACTATTGCCAGCCCATTTTCCTTCGCCCACGGCAGGCCACGTGGTCAGCGAGTCGGGCCACGCCCGTTTTCGCTTTGACGCTGATTAAGAAGGAGCATCAGTAAAAGGTTGGTTTTGTGAGCAACAAGCCATTTCGGCCGGGCGCCCGAAGGAGCCCCGGTGGTTGAACAGCTAGGCCTGCGGCTGGATTAGTCGTGCGTTAAGAAGCCGAATTGAGCGGGGTTCGACGGGCGAGCATGCGCCATAGCTGGCACAGGACGAGTGCGGGCATCACGACGATTGCATCGGGCGCCGAACTGATACATTGCGACGCGGCCGATTAACTTTGGCTGTGGCTGCGAAGCTGCAAGAGACGTTGGTGTCGTCCGTGAACAAGCCTCTAAGCGATTGTACGGGAGTCTGTTTTTTGGATGCGGAGGCATTTGAGATTGCAGGGATTGGGAGTTTGAGAAGCCCAAACCGTGCAATTTTGTTTTATGGATTTTCTTTCATTGACGGACCATGATTCTGTGTTGCATCGGAGGGGAACGATGCGGCCGAGGAAGCATAAGACAACGGAATCGAACGATCTGTTCGGGGCACGGCTGGACCAGATCATCAACATGAAGCAGGAGCTGGTTCTGCTCGCTGGCAAGGTCGATTGGGACTGGATCGACGGCAAAATCGCGCTATAGCGAGAACGGCCGGCCCGGGATCGAAGACCCGCTTCTTGATTGGGCTTTTGCTCAAGCACATTACGGGTTGTCCGATGAGGGGGGTACGACCGCCGGTCCATGACCGCAAGCGGCTCGGCGACAAGCTGGAGCTTTTGCTGGCCAAGAGCCTGCGGGTGGCTCACGAGGCGGCGGGTACGTGGCCAAGACCTCCACCGGGTCGCTGTGGACACCACGGTGCAGCCGAAGCGCCATCACCTTTCCGACCGATGCCAAGTTGATGCACGCCGCCATCAGCGGCAATCGTATTCTCGCGTGGCCAAGCCCGCCGCGATGATGGCAGGACGCTACGCCCATGCAAGCAGTTCAGATGGCATCAGCGGCAGTTGCGTATCTTGCGAAGCCGGCTGGGCCGGATCATCTGCGGCATTCGCCGGAAGATCGGGGGCCAGCCTGCGCTGCAGGAGGCGTTCACCCTTCCGCTGAGCTTAGCCACCCGATCCGCTCGCAGCAGCAGCGCCGTAGCGTCGTTCTCAGGCCACGGCTTTGAGGGCTTGATCGCGGTATCCCCAGGCAATAGCCGCGCCTGCTCCATCTACAATCCGCCGGGAATTGCCACCATCTGGTCACAGCGGATCGTTTGTTCACGGACGAAAACCACAGCGCTGTGCTCGATTCCGGGAGGTCCGGCAGATCGCACAGCTTTACCTTGTCGAAGCCAGTGCGGCTCATTGCGGGACATCCCGTTAGAGCGTTTCACATTTTGATTGAAGCATAACCGGCGCTGGCGAAGTAGTTGGCGCATTCGCGAGGCTGGATGTCTTGGACGAGGTGACCGATATGGCGCCAAGTCTCCTCGATTGAGCGCTTCTGAGCTTGCCGCATCCAGTGTTTGATCTTGGAGAAGGCCTGTTCGATTGGGTTGAGGTCGGGCGAGTATGGCGGCAGGTACCAGAGTCTGGCGCCAGCAGCCTTGATCATTTGCCTGACGGCTTTCGACTTATGGCTTCCGAGATTGTCGAGAATGACGATGTCGCCTTCACGCAGGGTTGGCAGGAGAATGTGCTTTACGTAACCACGGAAGCATTCACCGTTGATCGGGCCATCGAAGACGCAGGGTGCCGTGAGTTGGTCATGGCGGAGCGCGCCGAGGAATGTGAGGGTACGCCAGTGACCGTGCGGAGCGAAGCCGCGCAGGCGCGCCCCTTTGGGTCCCCAGCCTCGCAAAGGGGCCATGTTGGTCTTGATCCAGGTCTCATCGATGAAGACGAGCCGGCCCGGATCGAGCCCGGCCTGCCAGGCTCGCCAACGCAAGCGCCTACGAGAGACGTCGGCGCGAGCCTGTTCGAGGGCGAACAGTGTTTTTTTTGAACCGCAGCCCTTCCCGGCGCAGGAACAGCCAGACCGCATTGTGTGAGACCTTGACCCCACGGGCTGCCAGTTCCGCCTTCAGACCATGCAGCGTCAGGTGCGGCGTCTGAGTGATCCGCTCGACGATGAAGGCGCGGTGCGGATCAAGCACAGGCTTGCGGTGACCACCCATCTTGCCAGGCGCTACCGAGCCGGTCGTTCGATAACGCTGTGACCACTTCACAACTGACGAGACAGCAACGCCAAACCGTTCCGCCACAGATCGGCAGCTCTCACCTTTGGCAACAGCGGATACCGCACGCTTACGCAAATCGTTGGAAATTGGTCGGACCATCGGATGCTGGCCTCCAGCCCAGCCAGCATCTTGAATCATATTCGTCCCAGACCCGGAATCCCTTCCGATTCAATAAATCCGTGAACCGCTCTAGCCGCGCGCAGGGACCATGCTCTGCCCATCCTCCCCGAGTTCGTTCGAGAAACAGCTGTCGATGATCTCCAGCGGGCTCGACCTTGACGGAGCTTCCAGCGGTTCGCTCACACCCTCAATAGCACCAGAGCTCGTCGGGCAGATACAAGACAGGATTTCCAGGGCCCTTACGGAGAAAGCCCGACTAAGAAAGAAACCGATCTGCATAAATCCGTCTGAAAATGCTTCACGACGCGGGAATCCAGCAAAAAATCCCAGAAAATAACAATAATAATAAGGCAAGAACGTTACGATGATCCCCGATCAAACCAGCAAATAGAATTTGGAGCATCGCTTGCCCAGACATTTCGAGAGGTCGCCCAGAGCGACGCGATGGCCTGGATCAAAAAAGCCTAAGGTGCGGTGGTATCCCTACTAGCTAGTAAAAGGGCTGTGTGGCGTTGAATTCGTTGACACTCCCGGGCTCGTAGAGGTGAGCGCGCATGTATCCGCGTATCTAGGTCTATTAACCCGTACCTAGGTCTAGTGTCGCGAGCGCTTACTCAACAAGGAGAGACGTGTGCCGACCAGGAAATCAGACGTCACCACCGCTTTTGCTGAGATCTTACAGAGTTCCGTGAAAAAAGCATCGCGTCCTCTCGCGCTGCAAGCTGCCAAGGAACGCATCCTCGATGCGTTGAGCGTGACGTTCGACGGGTTGGACGAGCCGGCGTCGGGAGTTGCATTTCGCTCTATCCATCCAAGCGTCGGGCCGTGTACTTTGATCGGCCGCAACGCGTCTGCGTCCCCATCGGATGCGGCGTTCGTGAATGCCGTTGGCAGCCACGTCACCGCCCAGGCGGACTGTGGGGGGGGTGGGCATCCTGGAACGTTCGTTATCCCGGTGGCACTGGCGATCGGCGAGTTGCGCCGATCGCCCGGAATTGAGGTATTGAACGCAATCGCCGTCGGCTACGAAGCGGCGCAGCGAATGCATACCGCCGTTGGTGCGGCAACTCATGCCAATGGATTTCGCGCGCTACCGACGATCGGCGTCTTCGGTGCGGCCGCCACAGCGTCGATCTTGTCTCGTCTTGACATCGGCCGATTCGCAACGGCGCTTAATCTTGCCGCAGACATGGCAGGCGGTATTTACCCGTCCTTGGCCGACGGCACGATGGAGCTTCATTTCCAGGCGGGCCTTGTTGCGCGCGCGGGGATCACCGCCGCTGCCCTCGCGGAGGCCGGGGGGGAAGCCTCTGCCGGCGCGATCGATGGTCCGCACGGTTTCATCGCGACACTGGCTCGCGGTCGCTACGATGCCCGTCCGTTGACCCAGGGAGCAGCGGAACTTGCCCTGCTTGGTGCGAAGACCAAGCCATTTCCGGCCTGCATGGTCAATCTGGGCACGATGCTCCTGATCCGCTCGCAGCGGCCAGAAGGGTTTGTGCCTTCCGATATCGAACGTATCTCGCTCACCCGACCTGCGGGCGGGTGGAATGGGCTCGAAACGCCGGGGGTGATGAACGAGCCGCCCTATCGAAATGCGTTACAGGCGCAGATGTCGGCAAAGTTCACCGCCGTTTCCGCACTGCTCGGGAAGCCGATCAGGGAATTTCGTCATTACCGGGAGGCCTGCGGCGATCCGGATATTGAAGGGCTCGCAAGGAAGATGTCCTTGCGCGTCGATGGCTCCGAAGGTGATGCGATTGCCCTCGAAGTCACACTGAGGAACGGCCAGACAGTCACCATGCGCTCTGCCGACGCGCGTACCGACGAGTGGGAGAAGGACATCGAGGCCATGTTCGAAAGGCTCGCATCGCCGCGGCTCGGGAGCGGAACGCGAGAAGTGCTCGAACATGTCGGCAGCCTGGAGGCGGCCCCCGATATCAGCAGGCTCATGCAACTTGTCCGAGGGTCGTGATGGCGGCGAGATACATGGAGGAGAGAAGATGACCGGGGCCCGTGTGACTCTCATGACAATCTCGGTCGCCGCGGAGGTGAAGGGCGTGGCGCCTACCGATTTTCCGCGCCGGGTGGTACGCGTGACCGCTGGCCTGATCAACCCATACCCGGCACAACCGGCCTGAAACGCTCATGTCCAAGACGCTGACCGAAAAACTCCTTGCCAAGGCTTCCGGGAAAGTCGCTGTCTCCGTAGGCGATGTCGTGACCGCGAAGATCGATCTGATATCGATCAGCGACGGCTTCCGCGACGACTGGATTGTCGAAAACGGTCTGAAGCCATGGGATCCGAAGAAAGTGGTCTTCTCGTTCGACCACTTCACGCCTCCGGCCAAAGAGCGGGTGATCCGGTGGTGGGGCGATGCCGAGGATTCTCGGAGGTTCGCCGCGGATCTGGGCGTACCGAAGGAGAATATCTACGACGTGGGCAGGCACGGCCTGTCCCACCAGGTACCGGCCGAGGAGGGTTGGGTCTTGCCGGGTACCTTCTATCTCGCCGGGGACACGCAAGGCGCCACGATGGGCGCGCTGAACTGCTTCGCAATCGCAGGACTCTTCTCGACGTGGCCGGCATTGGCGACAGGCGAGATCTGGATGGTCGTGCCGGAGTCCGTCCGAATTATCCTGACGGGAGAGATGCCCAAAGGAATACTTGGAAAGGACATCTATTTTCGGCTCCTCCAAGACCTTCAGGGGCGGGCCGATAGCCGTGTGCTCGAGTTCGGTGGGCCGGGGTTGCGGTCACTGCCTATCGACGTGCGCATGGGTGTTGCCAATGGTTCGAACCACATCGGCGCCATGACCTCGGTGTTCGAGGCGGACCAGAAGCTTCTCGACTACGTGAGGCCCAGGGCCAGGGGACCGTTCGAGACCGTGACCCCAGACCAGGATGCCGAGTACGCCGCGTCCTACGAATACGACTTGTCTACGTTCGAACCTTTGGTTTCTGGTCCTGGAGACATTTCGAAGATTCAGCCCTTAAGTGAGGTGAGCGGGACAACGATCCAGGCAGCGTATATCGGTTCGTGCTCAGGTGGAAGGATGGAGGATCTTAAGCTCGCGGCGGAGATTCTGGACGGACGCAAGATTTCACCTGATGTACGACTCGTCGTGACCCCGATTTCATCGAAGGTGCTACGGGACGCCAACGAGAACGGCGTGCTGCAAGCACTTGTGCGGGCGGGCGCGACCGTGACATCACCGGGCTGCGGAGCGTGCGATGCGGGGAATATGTCGCCGCTGCGGCTTGCCGATGGAGAGACGTGCATCACTGCTTCCGTCGAGAACTATCCCGGGCGGATGGGAAGCAGCCAGGCGAAGATCTATGCCGCGAATGCAGCGGTTGTAGCCGCTTCGGCGCTTGCGGGAGAGATCACCGACCCAAGGGACTATCTCGGATGAACACTCTGGTGCTCAAAGGCAAGGTCTGGAAATTCGGCGACCACGCCAGCGTGTATGACTTCTTCCCCGCCAAGTACGAGATGCTGGGTATCGCCAACGACCCGGCAAAACTCGCCAGACATTTTCTTGAAGAGCTCGATCCGCATCGGGTTCGGCAAGTCGAGCCTGGCGACGTGCTCGTGGCGGGGAAGGGCTTGGGGCAAGGCAAACATCACTTCTATTACATCGATGCATTCCGCGAGTTGGGAATCGCCGGTTTCGTAGCCGAGAGTTTTCACCCGCAGTTCCAGCGCGAGTGCATCGACCGAGGGATTCCAGCGATCGCGTACCGGGACATTCCATCGACGGTGGAGTCGGGCGATCTTCTGGAGTTGGATCTCAGGACGGGAAAGGGGAAGGTCCTGAACCGGGCGGTGGCGATTAGCGTGGGGCCCGCACCGCAAGTCTTCCTCTCGATTTTGGCAGCTGGAGGTTTGAAGCCCTACACCATACAGAGGCTTGCCGCCGGAAGCAAAAGCTAGACGAATTTCGCTGGACCCACCACGCGTGATGGACGATTCGATCTGCAACCACGCACAAATTAAATGAGACATCGTGGTTTTAAATATCGCAGAACTCATTGTCATGAGTGCCGCCTCGAATGAAAAGAAGACCATCTGTGGGCACCTTCTTTGAGGGCTCAATCACGGCAACGCGATACTAGTATAAAGGAGACTCCATGATCCGGTCGTTAAAATCTGGGGGGGCGCGCCTTGGTGTCGTCAGCACAGACTTCATTGACTGTCGCAATACGATTGACTTGCCTGATCCCTTTAACGGACCCGCCGACACCCCCGGACGAACCGAGCGGATTTTTTATGCACCCGGACTTTTGGCCCGTCCCAACAGCATTTGCTATCGCCCCCGGTACCACGGGCTTTGGACTGCTTGAAGGAAAGCCGGCCGCTGTCGAAGCCGTCGCGAACGCCGTCGACCGGTTGGCCCCACACTGCGATCTAATCGTCGGAAATTGCGGCTATATGTACTATGCGCGATCGGCAGTCCGCTCGATGACGCCCACATTGCTAAGCGCCTTGCAACTTCTACCCTATGCTCTTGAATCGACCATTCGACCGGTGGGGATCCTCACGTTCGACAAGCATTTCACTCAGAAGATGCTAGCTGGCTATCCGGATCTTTCTCGACTTCGCATCGTGGGGGTCAGTGACCTCCCGAACTGGTCGGTCCTTTCCCACAGGGACTGGCTTATGCGAGTAGATATTGACGCATGGCGCTGGGAAATAGTTGAACTATGCTTGCGAGAGCGTGACGCTGGTGCCTTCACTGATATTGGCTCACTCGTCCTGGAGTGTGCCGCGATGCCGCAATTCAGGGCGGATATCGTCGCAGCCCTCAGGGTACCTACGTGGGACATTGCTGCTTTTGCTAAGACCTTGCTCGGCGCGTAACACCGCAACTCTCTTCGAGCTAGCCGTGTGCTCGAGTTCCGGGGTTGCAGTCACTGCCTATAGACGTGGGCAGGGGTGTAGCAAATGGCTCGAACCACATCGGCGCCATCACCTCGGTGTTCGAGGCGGACCAGAAGTTCTCGACTACGTGAGGCCCAGAGCAAGAGGGCCATTTGAGACCGTGACCGCAGACCAAGATGCTTGGTACGCCGCGTCCTACGAGACTTGGCATCCGTCGAGAACTATTCCGGGCGCATGGGAAGCAGCCAGGCGGAGCCGGGGCGATCGCCTACGCGAATCAGTCCGAGGGTGGATCTACCAGTGGCCTCTCAACAAGAACATGTACGGGATGGCGTTCCTGAACGAGAAGAAGGAATTAGGTGAGTCGCTCCTGGAGGCGCTGAACGAGCTGATCGCCGACGGCACTTACGTTCAGTTGTTGAAGAAGTGGAATCTCCCTGAGGACAGCACGATCGGCAAGGCCACCATCAACAACGCACCGGATCCGTTCTGACTACGAACGAGTAGGGGGGCTTATGCAGACTGGGAAGTCAGATCTTACCTCCATTTTTGCTGAAGAACACAGTGTAGCGACCACGGCATTCCGTCCTGACGCCATGTCGAGCTGGTGGCGAAGCGTCGCCGCGCGCACTCGATGTCCCACACGGATTCTTTAGTGCTTTCGCGTGCGGCCAGTATGACGCCGGCGCTCTGACAAATGAAGCAGGAGAGTTTGGAATCTTCCGCGTGGGGTCCAAGCCATTTCCCGTTTCCGGGGCCAACATAGATGCGATGCTTATCATCCGTTCGGTCCAGCCCGCCAGCTTTCCCCCGTCTGAGATTGAGCGCATCGTGGTGACCCGACCTGGAAGGGGATGGAATAGTTGCAGCGTGCCTGGTGTTCTGGCTGACCCGCCTTATAAAAACATGTTGCAAGCCCAGATGTCGGAGAAGTTCACTGCCACTGCTGAACTACTCGGCAAGCCCATCACGGAATTACGATACTTTCGTGAGTCATTCGCAGATCAGGATGTTGCGGAAGTCGCAAAGAAGACGTCGGTATTCGTCGATCAGACGGCTGCGGATGCAATTACTGTTGAAGTGCTGCTGAAAAGTGGTGCCAAGGTCACCATGCGTTCTGCAGACGTGGCCGACATGAGTTGAGCTATGGACATCGAGGCTATGTTCGAGCGGCTTGCGTATTCGCGACTTCGTGGTGCCGCTCGCAGCGTGCTTGATGTCGTGGGCAGCTTAGAGTCTGCTCCCGAAATTGGCAGGCGGTCCGGGCCTAGCGTCGGTGGGCGGATGCAACGAATGGGCGCAAGCGTGGGGAGCCCGCACCGCAAGTCTTCCTCTCGATTTTGGCGGCTGGAGGTTTGAAGCCCTACACTAGAGAAGCTCGCCACCGAATCCGGACACTGCGCTCCGGACCAGTGATCCCTCCACGGTAGCCATCTCACTGAATGGTCAGTTGGTGATCATGTTCCACATGCCGGCCGACGAACTCATTTCTAACCCGAAAGCACCCAGGGAGTTTATGGACATGAAACCCACCGTCACAGTCGCGTCCATCCTATTGCCAAAAACGCCCGCCGATGCACTTGAGGCTGAGGCCGCACGTGCACTCCCCATTACGACGTTCTACGACACGCCAACAAATCTAGGGGCGAGCAGCTCCGGCGATCTTCTGCGCAACGAGGGCGCCACCGAGTACACGCTGCCCGAAGGCACGAAAGCGCAGCGAATTCTCTACCGCTCGCTGAGCGCCGAAGGCAAAGGTGTGGTGACTTCGGCCGTGCTCCTGCTACCCCCAGGAGGCGCACCTCGAGATGGCTGGCCTGTAATCGCCTGGGCGCACGGCAGTACCGGCCTCTCAAGACAATCTGCGCCATCGCTGATACGGGACTATTACGGCTCCCCCTTCTCCGATTTCCTGGAAGCTGGCTTCGCCGTGGTGGCCACTGACTATCACGGGCTTGGCACGGAAGGGGTTCATCAATACTGCAATGGGGTCGCACAAGGACGCGATATTTTCTATTCGGTGAAAGCCGCTCGCGCCGCCGAGCCGCTTCTCGGCAAACGTTGGGTTGTCGCGGGCAGCGGCGGCGCCTGGGGTATGGCCGCGGAGCAACATGAGCAGAATGATCCGGATTATCGGGGCGCAGTAGCCATCGCCGCCGGTCTGCAAAAAGATCGATTGGTTGCAATTTATTCAACGGCCACCGACTCCATCAACGCCGCCTTGATCGTGATGACCGCGCTTGCAGTGAAGGCTCGCACCCCTGATTTGGACCTTGCAAGCATGCTAACCAATGCGGGCATGGAACACGTGACGGAGGTCGCCACGAGAGGCGGCTTTAGCTATGCCGCCGCACTGTATGCCAACGCGGAGCCGAATACTTTGCTCCAACCTGGCTGGGAAAACCTCCCGGCGGTAGAACGTTGGTTCGCCGAGCTCGTACCCGGAGAAAGACCGCTCCGGGGATCAATCCTAGTCATCGCAAGCACGGGCGACACAATCGTGACAGGTATCGAAGAGACGGTGGCCCGGGTCTGCCGCGCCGGCACGGCAGTCACCTTCCGCAAGTATGACAATCTCGACCATCTCCAGGTTCGTTATGAGACGGTTCCGGACCAGCTCGCTTGGATCAGGGACCGATTTGCAGGCAAACCCACGGCGGGCAATTGGCCAGCAACATAACGATTGCAGTGTCCATCGGCTTAGGAGCGAGATTCAGGGACCCTGCCTTCTGAACTCACTCTTTTTAGTGACGAAAGGAGTGCGGGCGTAGATCTTCATGGCACCCATTCGGCACGGCGTGTCAAAGACCTTGCTGCTGAGACGATGCGGACATATCTCTCACGCTCGCAAGCCGCATTGCGCGAGCCCGTTTCAGAGACGGTCGCTCCTGCGGAGCTTGCGCAAGCACTTAAGATGACGCCGCACTCGGACTCGCCGCCAAGCACATGCAGAATCTTCGTGCGCCGTTCAATCAGGGTCGTCGGATCCACGAGTCGAGTCGACTCGTGCGCCAATCGAAGCTTGATCAACTTCGGCCATCTCAGCGACGGCAACTTGCACTGCAAGATACAGGCACAGGCAACCTCCGGGTTCAAGACGCACGCTTTCCCAGCGGCGACCTCGACGTCAGCGCGGTAGAGAGCGAAGTAGTTGATACCGCGGTCACTCAACTAAAGAACCGACCGGATCATTGAGATGCTTCTGCTTGAGTACGGCGACCTGCCGCCTTACCGCGCTCGGTCGAGCAGCCGACCGGCGTTCCAGTCTTTGGAGTTTACCTCCATGATCGAGTTCTTCATCGTGGGTTGATCCGCAACTCACCTGATGGCCGCCGCTCCAATCCGCGAGGACCTGGGCCGCGCCTGCGGTCCCGCGAACCACAAGGAAACGGGCAGACCACGAACAGCAACGCTCATCGCGCTATGGCATGACAAATCAATCGTCCTCTGCAACTCTACACATCGAAAACGGAGTCCGGCCGGCCCCACGAGCGCCTCGCCTCCCGCTTGCGGATATCTTCCCTGATCACTGCTTCGCCTCGAACGACGGGGCGAGCGGGTTGTGTCTCGCGGACGCTGTCATGAAGAAGCAGGCTCGGAACGCGCAAAGGGTAGCCTGGACATTCGGATCTGCAGCGGCGGGCGATTCAGAAACGAGGCGATCAGGCTGGCTACCCGGAACAGTGTATACTTGCGACGGATTGCCGCAGTGAAAGCATGCGGCGCGGCGGCACATCGGCGCACTTCTCCTGAACAACCAATTCAACATTCGCGTAAGTTACACCGTTCGGCCTTATCTCCCGCAAGGGCCTGGTGTCGATCGACAAGGAGGAGCCGAGGTTCATCCAGTCTGATGCGCCAGCAACCATCCTGGGAACGGGGGTAATGTATGCTATACGGACCATTTTATCGGCAAACGCTTGAACGCTTCGACGCGGTGATCGATTTCATTCGTGGACCTTGCTTTCAATGCGGGGCCGCGGGCTCGATCAATCCTATCGCTTTGCTCGCGTGCCCGGAGACGGCGAAAGTCGGTCGCACAAAATCGCTTAATTCTCGGGCTCGAGCGCAGAATTCCGTCCTCTCTGAGCCGCCATATTGCGGAATTTGAGCGACGGGATCGAATAGTATCATTTATCGAATGCAAAAGAATGGCATAGAAGCGCAAATGGTCAGCGGGAAGCAGCCAGACTGAAGGAAACTAAATGCTTTTCAAGATCGCAGACCGTCTCCTAATGAGGGGGCTCACCGTGGTGAGCCTTTTTGCAGGCACTGCATATGCACAGAATTCTCCGAAGGTAATCACTGCCGGCGATGTCACCACCTATCCGCCGTACGCATACAAAGATCTGAAGACTGGCGAATTTACCGGCTTCGATCGAGACCTGTTCGAAGCCATGGCGAAGAAGATCGGTGCGACTGTCAAATGGGAGTTTTTTAGCTACACTGACCTGGCGAGCTTTGCACCTCTGAAAACCGGGCGCGTCGACATCTATGGCGGCGGTGCGATGCAGGGCCATCCGGCCAGGCGAGCACAAGGCGTCAGCTTCATCGACTTCGTGTACGAGCCCTACGTGTTTTACGTGCTTAAAGCTAACGCGGGCCTGATCGAGACTCCCGATGCGCTGTGTGGGAGGCGTGTTGCCACGTTCCGGGGCTATACCGGAACCACGGCAGTGGTCAACAAGTGGAACGAGGAAGTCTGTAAGAAGGCGGGCAAGCCTTCACTGGTCCACGTCGAGATCGATGGTGGGACGCCGACGGCGAAACTGGAACTAAAGCAGGGCCGTGTCGACGCTGCTATCGGGGGAGCGGGAGCGATAGCGTATTCGAATGAATACGAGGGCGGCAACTACCTCACCGTTCCTCGGCCCCTGAGCAAGAACATGTACGGAATGGGGTTTCCGAATGAGAAAAAGGAGCTCGGGGAATCGCTCCACAAAGCACTAAATGAGCTGATTGCCGATGGAACCTACGTCCAACTGCTAAAGAAGTGGCATCTGCCCATCGAGGACAGCCATATCGGTAAGGCAACGATCAATAATGCGCCGGAACCCGAGAAGTCATGACCGCACCATCGTGGCGTTCGATGGCGGACTGCCAGGCGCGAGAGAGCCTGCCAGTGCTCACGTCGAGGTGGAACGACAACGGCGGCCGGTTGCGGCCGAATGCGCCTGACGCGAACGCGATTGACGCGTTTTTCTGCACTTTCAAAAGCTAAGTGGTTCGTACCCTATCGTGGGTAGCTCCGCCACTGGCGACAATGCGCAGTGTCGCCCTCAAAACATGAGAAGGCGAGGACGCGTATGTGCAAGCGCTCGCGCGGCCGGACCGTCGGTCGAGGACTCGATCTCATGTGCGCGCACATTCACGACGAACTGTTCGGTTGGAAAAGACGGCAAGGCGGCGAAAGGGCCCGAAGGTCGTCTACGCGAACGTCCGCGTCGCGATAAATCTCCTCAACAAAGCTCAGCCCGCCGGAATAGACGTTGGCGAAATCCCGCACATCGAGATTCCCTCGCTCTGAATCAAGCAATCCCAAGCAGGAAAGCAAACATGGCAGATGCCCTTCAACGGATCGTCGTCCCGCCTTGAAAGCGTAGCTCACGTGGCGCGTCTCCAGAAGCTCAACCACCAAGCCAGCCTCCTTTCATCCCAGCTTAAAACCACTGGGACGGGCGAACTACTCCGATCTCTACCTGCCGGCCACGACCATGCTGGTGTGTTCGATCCGAGCGCGCTGAAGTCGATCACCCTCACAGGAGTTGCACGATCACCATGGTCGTCAAGAACTGGTGGCAACAGCACGGCCTGGCACCGATCATCACCAATGACATAACGTCAAAAGTCAAGCACCGCGGTGCGGGCTCAATGTTCGTCGTGGAAGAGCTCCGCAGCTGTTGAGTGGGAGGCGATTTTTCGGACGCGGCAATGTTTGAGATTGCAAGCCTTTGAGGTGCGAAGTCTCAAAAGCTCGCAACGTCGTTTTTGGGAGTTTCTCCTTCTCGGTGTCGATGTCTCCTTCTTCACCGTTGCGCTCGGAAGGGATCCTGCTCGATAGCGTCGAGCAGCGGGGGGCGAGTGGGTTTCCAGCCGAGTTCCTGGCGGGCACGCACGGCTCTAACTCGGCCATTCGACCCATAATACGAATACGACGTAGCTTGCCACCCGAGTTCGCCGAATTCTTCAATGGCCTGATCCTTGGTAAGCGATACAACATCGCCCCGGAAACCGAGCATGTGGCTAACGTAGGTCGCCAGATTCCGCCCCGTGTGTTCGCCATTTTCGGCGAAATAGCACGCGCCAGGAGGCGCCCCGTCGAGGGCAAGCAGGTAAAGGTCCACAATGTCGTCGATATGCACGTGCGACCGGACGTTCTCGCCGGCACCCATATAGACGCCCGCGCGATGCCGCTTGGAAATATCGATGAGAGGGGGAAACACGCCGCTGACCTTCCCAAGACCGCTTGCGTTGCCATAGACCACCGACGGACGTATAACAGACGATCTCACCCCGTCATTAGCAGAGTCAATGACCAGCTGATCGATGGCAACGCGGGCAACCCTACCGACAGTAGGCTCGAACGGTGTGTACTCGTCATATACCTTTTCCGAGGACGCGCCCCACGCGAGGTCACAAATGACGGTGATCCCGCTGCTGTGGACGAAGGGCTTGTTGCTACCTGAAAGCGCGCCCGTTATGGCAGTTACAGAGCCTCGATGGTCTGAGAGTGATGAGTTGATCACCGCATCGCTCTCGCGTGATAATCTCGCCAGGAGCTCAGCGTCGTCCAAGGAGCCGACGACCGCGTTAATCCCGATATCGCGCAACGCCGAGGCCTTCTCCTCCGAGCGGACGAGGCTAGTCACCATGTCGCCTCGCCTAAGCAGCGCGGCCGCAACCGATCCGCCAATAAAGCCGGTAGCTCCCGGTAGAAAGACCTTCATCTGCTCTCCTTTTGCTGAGCGTACCGGCCAGAGTGTGTTTTTGACCACCTCGTCACAAGATAATGTGATCCGCGGTTTAAAACGCGCTAATTACGAGCTCGTGCGCAGGAATTCAGTGCCGGCGCGGTCGATCACGTGCATTCACTGCATCCGCCGAGAACTAAACTCAGCTGGACGGGATGTGAAGCCTCAAGCCGTTGCCGACCGTCTCTGCATTGGCGCAGCGATTGTGTGTCCTTCTCGATCCATCGACCATACTCCTTGGGTGTTTTCCCGGATGATCCTCGGTCGCGCGTTCGCTCTTGCGTTACGCGTGACAGGCATCTGCCCGGTTACCCCTTTGCGCTCTGGATTACCGCCATGGCCCTCTCGAATGTAATGGAGGATATCCTCAAGCCTCACGCGACCAGCAGCCTCGGCTTGGGGGGGGGCACCGCCCAGAGTATCTGGAGTATTTTTTTCCTTTGAGCATATCGGGCGTTAATTTCCGCCGGGTTGAGAAGCTTCGGCGCTGCGCAACATCCGGGTTGGTCTGGTTGTCAGCACCTTAGGCGACGCCGTGCGTCAGTAAATACTCTTATGACCTTGATCACACTTCGCATTCGCTGGTTCGTAAAAGGTTTGCGCGCGACTGAATCTAGGGTATGGCCCTCGAGACCAGTGACACGAACACACCGGTGATTTTCGATCGTCTGCGACAGCGGCTTCGGTCATTACTGGGAGTTTGGAGACACTCGTGCGACCCAGAGGCGACGCTTGATTACGCAAAAGCGTCGAATCCTCTAACTTGGGCGAGTATTTTCGTACTTGCGAGCTCCACATTGTGGAAATTCGGCGATCGATTCTTGTAGCATTTCCGCCGAACCCTTTTGCGGCCATCAAAGTCTCTAGCATTTTACCCTTAATTGGAGTTCTCTGACATGGCAAAGCAGGTCGCACCGACCGATGGGCCGGTCGTCGTAACTGGAGCTTCCGGATACGTGGGCTCACATCTGGTGGCCGCGCTCGCGCGGCGCGGATACGATGTTCGGGCATGTGTCACCGATCGCGACGATCCAAAGAAGACCGAGCATTTGCGCGCAATAAACCGAGAGGACACGTCGGGCCGAGTCTCGTTGTTCGCCGCGAACGTCATGACGGACGGCAGCTACGATGAGGCGATGGCAGGCTGCTCGGCGGTTTTACACGCCGCCTCGCCGCTGCGCGGAGGAGAGTCTCCGCGACAAATCTACGAGGGCGCTCTAGAGGGAACGAAGAACGTAGTGCGCTCGGCCCGCAGGGTCGGAACGGTGCGGCGCTTTGTCTATACGAGCTCGTTCCGGGCGGTCCTACACCCCGCCGGCGCGGGTTACCGGTTCACCGAGAGGGACTGGTGCTCCGACAACCGTGAGAACGACCCGACGTGGAACGACATCGGAAAGGGCACGATGGGGGATGTCGCCTACGCAATGGCGAAAATGGCCACCGAAAAGTGGCTTTACGGCATTGGCGAGGAGGATGGCGAGTTCGATGCGATCTCGGTCTGCCCGTCCTTGGTTCTGGGACCAGTGATGGCGCCCACGGCGATCGTGGGGCGTGGATCATGGCCGTACTGGATCGGACGGATGGTGATGGGCGAGCCCTGCGGGCGCGGATGGCAGCACCTTTGGAACATCGTCGACGTGCGCGACGTGGCCGAAGCCCACGCGCGCATCCTCGAGAGCGAAATCTGTCGCAATGGCGACCGCTATCTGCTCACGGCGACCGATGGGTCGGGAGAGTTGAACGTCGCCCAACTCCATGCGCTTCTGGCCAAGCTCTTTCCGGACTACGACATTCGCGGTCCGTCCGAAGAATATGAGGCTCTGATCAGAGCGCGCGGGGCTCCTATTGATCCGCGCGTCCGCTGCGACAAGGCGCGGCGCGATCTTGGCCTTAAGACCCACGCGATCGAAGACACTCTCTTCGAGACCGGTAAGAGTTTGGTTGACCTTGGGGTGGTTAAGCCCCGACTCAAAATTGCCTGACCCCGGTTCGTTCTATTCCGCCGGCCTCCTCGTCAAGGCCGCACCGGTCGTCGAGATTGGCGAGCTTGCTGCGCCCCTCTGAGCGCAATGTGAATTTAAGAGAACGCCGATGCCGTGTTGCGCCAAGCGACGGGACCGCTGGTCGCCGGGGCGTTGGCTACGTCAGATCGCGCGTGCTCGCCGCGCCAATACGAAGTAACGGGCTTGCTTCACTAACGTCGACAACCCCGAAAAACCAAAGCACTTGCTAGCGATGAGAACATGGGCCCGGCGCGTCGAGTGCGTGCAAACCTGATGGTCGAGAGGCGCTGCGAGCAGGCCCCGTCGCCGGAAGCTGCGCTGTGCGTCGCGTCTGCAGGCGCTTGGGACACCACGGCGGCAGGGCGCGGTAGTCTAGGACGGCGCACACATCAGGACCGAGAGCCTGCTTGGCTCGGTGCGGGGTGTGACAGTTGGTCGATTGGCCTATGCCAGCTCTTCGCGGCTGTGGGTCATCCTTTAACCCGTGCAGTGAGGCGAACTGGGCCGCAGACAACCGCGACGGTGAACCCGTGGTCAATTCGCGCATAGGGGCTGAATGCGCTAGCACATGATCTGTATCGTCATCCCGAGGAGCAAACGCTGCTCCGGATCGGCGAGCGCAAGACAAGTCAAGAAGTTCGGGCACGCGCTAACATCGAAGGTTGAGCAGGACGCAACAGCGCCCAGAATTGGTAGTGGCGCGGCATCATGTCGACTTTCGACGACGCTCGTTGAACCAACGGGATCTCGACACCACAGCTCCTCACCGTCTCATCAGACTGCGCCAGGCAAGGCCATCCATTGTTGGCCCAAAGAACATCTCCAGGTTCATAGGCTCGTTGCGCCCAGCCATCGCAATGTCATGACGATCAGCACCACGCCGTTCATTGGGGGGGGCCCGGCCCGTCAGCCCACAGTGGAGCTGGCCTCCGACTGTTATGCCGGCGACCGTGGCCGCTCAAGCCCGAGATGGTCGCGCAACGTGGTGCCCTCGTACTCGGTGCGCGCGATGCCGCGGCGCTGCAGTTCGGGGACCAGCAGCTGACAGACTGCGTCGAGCGCCTCGGGCACCGCGGGGGGGGTTACTGTCCAACCATCGCAAGCCTCGGCCTCGTACCACTCCTGCATCACGTCGGCGACTTGGCTGGCCGACCCGACTGGAGCAAGGTGGCCATTGTCTCGATCCCTGCTCACGATCATCTGACGCAGCGTCATCTTTTCCTTGACGGCCATGTCATAGAAGTTGCGATAGCGACTGACACTGGCCTGGAATCGTTGCGACAAAGTACTTTCGAAGCTGGGATCGTCGGGTGAGACGAGCCGCTCCGCCGGAATCGGCTGATCGGGATCGAGGTCCTCCAGCTTGGCCTGAAAGATCTCCTGCATGCGATCGATGCCAATGTTCAGCGGCGTCCACTCGTCGAGCTGGGCCTCGAACGCCCGCGCCCGCTCGGCCGTCTCAGCCACAATCGGAATCAGGCCTGGCAGGACCTTGATTTTATTCGGGTTGCGCCCTGCTGCTGCCGCGCGGTCCCTGATTTCGCGACGAAACGTCTTGGCCGCCCCAATATCGTTTTGAGCAGTGAACACCACCTCCGCGTTGCGCGCGGCGAAATCCAGGCCCGCCGAGGACTGCCCGGCTTGAACGATCACGGGTCTTCCCTGAGGGGATCGGTGCATGAACAGCTGGCCCTGAACCTTGTAATAGCGCCCCTCGTGATCGATCGGGTGGATGCGTTCGGACCGCGCCCAAAAGCCGCCAATGCGGTCATTGATGACTGCGTCATCTTCCCACGCGTCCCACAGGCTGTTGCAGACTTCCAAGTACTCGTCCGCGCGCGCATAGCGCTCCTCCTTGGGTGGCAGCTTGATCCCGTAATGCTGCTCCCCTGTAACCGAGGTAACGACATTCCAGCCCACGCGGCCGCGACTCAACCAATCGAGCATGGTCAGGAACCGCGCGGCGTTGTACGGATGCTCAAACGTCGTCGATGAAGTCGCGACCAGCCCGATCTTCTCCGTCCGAGCCGCGAGCGCACCGATTAACGTAAACGGCTCGTACGCCCCCGTGAACGGCTTTTGGCCCAACTCCCCGTTCTCAAAGGCGAGCCAGCTGCCAAGGATAATCGCGTCGAACTTCGCCTTCTCGGCCTCTTCCGTCATCTTTAGCGGAAGGTCCAGGGTCCACAAATCCTCGATCCGCGACCTCGGGCTGCGCCACGCCCAGCCCCGACCGGTCATCTGCAGGAACATGACTAAATTCATTACGCCATCGCGCCGCTGCATCACGCTGCTCCATTTTTTTGGACGATTTGCTCCGGCGTCACCGGCACATGCTGACCGGTTGGCGCCGCCCATCTGCCTGTGACTGCACAGGTAATGAATACCTCGGGAATCATTCCCACCTTCTCGTTCAGCGGGCGACGCATTTCAGCCTCTAGGAATAGTACCGCGAACGTGATCCGAATTTGATTGATGTGGGCCGTTGCGACGCAGAAATTCGGCGCAAGTCCGACGCAACGCGAAGTTCTTATCCCATCAGTTTGGCCTCTGATGCGAGCAAACAACGACAGATCGTCTGAGCTTTAGGACTGGCACTCCAATTGAAGGGGCCGTGATCCAGGCTCACCGACTTACCCGAACTAGGGGGGGACAGCTCCTGAACAAACTCGCCGAGCAGTCAGCGAATTAGCCGGCTCTGTCGCGCGATAGCGAAGCATCGGCATCTCGGTACACGCACGTCGATGGGGAGGACGAGCGGGTGGTGCTGTTCTCCGAGCCTCGGGGCCGCTTCAAGATCTCCTCAAACGAGATGAGTTCGACGTTCGTTTCGCAAGTTCAAGCTCGACCACAAATTTGGCAATGCTCAGGGTGTGGTCGCGGTTATCGCGGTCCGGTCCCGGCTCTTCCAGTCTCCGGAGCTCACCAACAGCGCGAGGGATTGCGCCAAATACCTCGCACCCACAGGACGGATCTTCGAATGTCTGGTACGTGCTATCGCGCTTTTTAGAGACGAAATCGGGATGCAATGCCGCTCATTTTGCGGAATTGCTGCAATGATAGCCGATCTTCGCTGATTTTAGGGGTGTCGCTCCAGGTTTAATGACGTTGATGGGCTCGCCAGTCCCGGAAAATGACAACAGGCCCTGCGCGTTCACCTAAAAACCGACGCTGCCATTTGTCAATTAGCGCCGGGTTGCCGAACATTCGTTAGACGTAAGGAGGGATTTTTGTCAGGTGATACACTCTCCGCGGATAGCTCGTTCCGCAGTGTAATGCGGAAGCTTGCTTCTTCTGTCGTTGTCATTACCGCGTGTAGTGGGAAACAGAAGAATGGGTTGACTGCAACGGCGATGTGTTCGTTATCGACCGATCCCCAATCGATCCTGATCTGTGTCAACAAAGACGCATCAGCGACAGAGATCATTCTGCAAAGCCGCTGCTTTGCGGTTAACGTGTTGGCGGAACACCAGCAGGAGATTGCAAGCCTTTTTTCAACGCCAAAGCTTGCGCCCGAACAGCGGTTTTCGGGCGCTTGCTGGCATGAGCTGAAATCTGGGGCGCCTGTCCTTACAGATGCTCTTGCCAGCTTGGACTGCGAAGTGGCCACTCATTTTCTGTACGGAACTCACTATGTATTCGTTGGGCGCGTTCTGGCGATGCAGAGCCGAGAGGGTTTAGGGCTCCTCTACTGCAATGGTCAGTATCGAAAATTGAAAGAGTCAGCCTGAGCAGAAACCGATTAACAGCTCTGGTCGCGAGCCGCCGTGGCCGCCCGATTTTGGAATTGATTCATGCGCTGCGTATCTGGGCCAGCAGCGTATTCTCCTCAGGCTGGTCAACTATGGAATCTCCAGAGTTCCAGCCTTGGAGGCATTTATGGATAAGGCCATCGATACAAAAACGTTCTGGCAATTGCTTGGGATGCGGGCTGTCGGTGCGGCCCTCGTCACCGCCCGCGGATCGCAGGGACCAGCAGGATTTCTTGCCTTGTCTGCCACACACGTAACCGCAAGCCCACCTACCATGCTGGTGTCGATCGGTCGGAGGACATCGGCACTTTCCGCGATTAAAGAAAGTGGCAACTTCGCAATCAATTATTTGCCCAAGGAGCACGAGGATCTAGCGATCATATTCGGAGGTCAAGGTAAGGAGAAGGGCGCTGACAGGTTTAAGCCCGGAGAATGGACGGTTCTTGCCACAGGTGCGCCAGTTCTCGTTTGCCCGGTCGGCAGCATCGACTGCCATGTCGAAAACGCGATCGAGTGTCACGACGCGATCATTTTCCTTGGGCGAATTGTTGATTGGGTACAGAATGCCTCACAGTTACCGTTGATAAGCTTCGCTGGACGATACATCTAATGTCAAGGTGGGTCACCAAACTCGCGGGAGCGCGTTCATTTGAAATCGAATAAGCTCATGTCTCTGCTGAAAATGCCGTCGCGATTTGCTGGCTCAGCGTCGAGAACATTCGTGTTGGCCTATTTGCCGCGCCCAGCATCGCGAATTGGGACTGGCAGATGGCGCTTGCTTGCGGACGGTGCGGACCGGATACACTTGCGGACAGTTGGAGCACAGTAGATCATGAATGCGCTCGAAAGGGAGAAGGCCTGGCGCATTACCTTCAGCGAGGTGAAGGCGGTCGCGGAGGACATCATAGCAGAGGCCCGCAGGGGCGGAATGTTCATTCTTGTCGATGACGAAGACCGGGAAAACGAGGGCGACCTGGTGATTCCTGCCCAGTCGGCGACCCCCGAAGTCATCAACTTCATGGCCAAACACGCGCGCGGCTTGGTATGTCTCGCTCTCACCCGGGAGCGTGTCGAGCAACTTGGCTTGTCGCTAATGTCACCATGCAATAGCACCCGCCATCAGACGGCGTTCACCGTTTCCATTGAGGCTCGCCAAGGTGTCACGACAGGCATTTCCGCGGCGGATCGCGCCCGTACAATTGCCGTCGCCATTGATTCATCGTGTGGCCCACAAGACATCGTGACGCCTGGCCACGTCTTCCCGTTAGTGGCGCGCGAAGGCGGTGTGCTCGAACGAACTGGCCACACTGAGGCAGCTGTCGACATCGCCCGCTTCGCGGGCCTCACGCCAGCAGGCGTGATCTGTGAGATCATGAACGACGATGGCACAATGGCTCGCCGCAACGATTTGATTGCATTTGCCAAAAAACACAATCTCAAGGTTGGCACCATCTCTGATCTGATCGCGTACCGCAGGCGTCACGATTCGATCATCCGGCGCGTCAGCGAGGCGTCGCTCGACAGCGCGTGGGGAGGGGACTTCCAGTGCATTGTTTATCTCAATAAGGTCACCAAAGCGCAACATGTCGCTCTCGTAAAGGGAAATCCCTCCGTGGGAGGACCGATCACCGTGCGCATGCACGCGGTCAACCTGTTCACAGACGTAGTCGGGCAGCGGAGTGGCGGCCGCGGCGGCGAGATCGAGATCTCCATGAAGCATATTGCCGAGCTGGACCGGGGCATCATCGTGCTGATCCGTGAGCCGCTCACTATGCTACTTTCCGAACAGCGCCGCCGTGCCGATGAGCCGATCGCTCCGGCAGGCCAAGAGCTGCGCGATTACGGGGTAGGCGCCCAAATCTTGATCGACCTCGGAGTCCGCGAGCTAGTGCTGTTGACCAACCGCAAGAAGAGTATGGTCGGCCTTGAAGGTTTCGACCTCAAGGTGGTCGGCCAGAAACCCATTCCAGGTCACGCGAATCTCTAAAAAATCGATAAGACCTTGCCGCGCCTTCTTCGGCGCCGGCCGGGCAAACAGCGTGGCGTCGTACGCGAGATGCGGCGACCCGCGCACTGCGGCGAGGATATCTGGCGGGTTTGTCGCGTTGCGATCCGCCTGAAGTGCGACCGCGGCTTTGTCCGAAACCTGTCCAGGCGGAGAGTAGGATACCCAACGCAATCCGTACGTATATAGGACGAAGGCCGCGAGATCGGCGCACGCGCGTGAGAGCGGCGGCTGTGCGTTGTATGAATCCAGGCGACCTGCTGATCGGCGGACTTGTCGGCTTTGCGCAGGAGCTTCCACGCACAGGGCAGCAGTACGTGCAGACGCGAGGCGAGAAGATCGCCGATGCGAGCGAGTATGTCGGCGAACCAGCTTTTCGGATCGACGTCGGTGAGGCTGACCTTGCCCCACGGGCTTAATCCAGTTTGAAGTTCGCTCCGGGCCACATAAGGACCAGAGCATGAAGCGCAGTCGCTTTACGGAAGAGCAGATCATCGGGATTTTGAAGGAGCACGAAGCTGGCGTTTCGGTCGCCGATCTGTTCCGCAAGCATGGCGTCAGTGACGCCAGCATTTACAAATGGAAGGCAAATTCGGCGGGATGGAGGTGTCGGAGGCCAAGCGGCTGAAGACCCTGGAGGACGAGAACACACGGCTCAAGCGACTCTTGGCCGACGCCATGCTGGACAATGCGGCCTTGAAAGATTTCTTGGGAAAGAAATGGTGATGCCCGCTGCCAAGCGGAAAGCTGTCGCCCATCTCGTGTACGTCTACGGAATGAGCGAACGGCGGGCGTGTAAAGCCATCGGCTGCTGCCGCATGACGATGAGATAAAGGCGACCCGCGCGGATGATGCCGGCCTTCGCCAGCGCATGAGGGCGATTGCCCAGGAACGTCGCCGTTTCGGTTATCGACGCCTGCACGTGCAGCTCAAGCGGGAGGGCTATCTGGTCAACCACAAGAAGCTCTTCCGGCTCTACCGGGAAGAGAGGCTCGCGGTACGCCGCCGTGGTGGCCGCTGGGCAATCGGGACCAGGGCACCGATGATGGCGCCGATGTCCCCCAACGATCGTTGGTCGCTCGACTTCGTGTCGGATCAGCTCACCGACGGCCGTAGCTTCCGCATTCTGACCGTGGTCGACGATTGCACCCGCGAGTGTCTGGCGCTGGTGGCCGATACCTCGCTCTCGGGCACCCGGGTGGCGCAGGAACTGGACCGCCTGATCACCGGGCGCGGCAAGCCCAAGACGGTGGTCAGCAACAACGGCACCGAACTCACCAGCAACGCCATTTTGACGTGGGCCGATCAGAGCCGCGTCGCTTGGCACTACATCGCGCCGGGCAAGCCCATGCAGAACGCCTTCATCGAGAGCTTCAACGGCCGCTGCGGGATGAATTGTTGAACGAGACGTTGTTCACCTCGCTGGCCCAGGCCCGCGTCGCGCTCGGATGCTGGCGCGCCGATTAAACGACACACGACCACACTCACGGCTCGGATGGAGGACGCCGTCCGAGTTCGCCACCACCTGCAACCCGCGACGGGATCTGGCGCTGCGCTATGCTGAGGGCTCCGCGCCAGCTCCCGTCGCTACCACCGCCCAAATGGGCAAATCCACGATCGGGGCGAACTCAGGACTGGATAACACTTGGGGGCAAGGTCACGCCTTCCCAGCGCAACGCCGTCCAACGCGCTTTCGGCCGTAGCTGAAGCAAATCTTGCGATCGTCGAGAAAGCGGGAGACGGATGCTTGCCGCGTTTTGCTGCACATTGAGCGCGATGCTCTTGCTCGTTGCCTACTGCCCTCCGGACGGCGCCTGTGGGGCAAATTCCGTGGGCGCCAGCACGCTAGTGCGCCGACGCAGGAAACGTAGGCAGTTTCCCGATGTCCGTCGGTTCATGTTGAATCACCAGTGTAGCCTTCAGGTTACTGATACTACCTTCTGGATACGGTCCATGGATGCGAGTGTGTCGGCTCGGTCCTGACCTCGCGGCATTCCATTATGATTTAGTTCTTCGGAGATATGCCAAAGGTCTCCACTCAATACCACTGCCCCAAACGTCGGTAGGTGAACCAGCAATGAATAGTGTCCCGCCGTGTGACCAGGCGTTGCTAGCATAACGACTGTGCGGTCACCGAATAAGTCTTTATCACCAACGAGCTCTTCTACATTAACCCCCGAATCTAGCCATCGAGCGATGTCCTCATAATTGTTTGGATAACGAGGGGCGAGTGACTGCTTGCTCGCCAAGTTAATCTGACTTACCCATCAATAGCCGTCCATTCGGGAAGTCAGCGGCCTGGCCAGTGTGATCCCAATGCCAATGGCTCAATCCAATGATCGAAATCTGCTCCGGCTTGACATTAATTGTCTGCAATTGGGAGGCTATCGTCTGATTCATTCCCAGTCGTCTCGACTTACCGTATTCGCTGGTGACGGTTGATAATGAGAATCCGGCATCCCACAGCATGAACTGCTTTTCGTGCCGAATCAGATAACAGCTGTTTGTCAGGTTTTTCTTCTTACCTGGATAGGCAAAGACATCGGACAGGGCTTCCATGTCGAAGTTCCTGAATTCTCCGCAGTCCAGTCGCCACATCTCGACGTCCGGCGGTGCTGCCATAACCTGTGTCACGCCAGCCACCGCGAGGAGCGTTAGTAATGCGGCGATGACCAGCCTCCATCTTGGCCTCGACGCAGTGATGAATGCGGTCAGCAGCCGGCAAAATTCGCGCGGAATCATGTTAGGTGTCTCTCAATGTTCTCAAAGTCGTCTGGCAGGCGGTCCGCCGGAGCGATGTCAGTGACAGCGTACGGCCAGAGCGGCAGGCTAAGGCCATCAGGTGCACGAATGTAGTATTGGCCACGCCATCCGCACTGACTCGACAGGATTCTGATCGCGCCGTAATAGATACGCGCCCCGTCCGCTGCCGCGCCCCCATAAGCCGCATGGCCTTCCTTCGAGTCCTAAGTGTTCATGACAGTGTAACGAATGCTTTTGCCAAATCGCTGCAAAGATCGGGAGTGAATGCAGCAAATCTGCGCTTCGCGGATGTGATGCGAGAACCCGCCACCTAAACCAATGGCTTCCGAAGCGCCGCAGTCAGATTTAGGGCTGATTACCCTTGAGTTTCGAACTCTGAGTGCTACATGGCCATTGGCCATCATCTATCGCGACAAAGCGGTCTCGTTGAGACGGTATGTATCCGCGGCTCGGTGTTCTCTGGATTTGCGCCTCGTTGAGAACATCAAGAGTTCGCTCTCTGCCAGTCGCGCTTGATCTTTTTTGCTAGCGACCATTTGTGCACCTCTGTCGGGCCATCATATATGCGAAATGCGCGGACTTCGCGGAAAACCTGCTCGACGATCGTGTCATTGGTTACGCCGGATCCGCCCATCACCTGCACGCAGCGATCAGCGACTCGCATGAGCGCCTCGCTGACTGCAACCTTGGTCATAGAGCTTTCGCTCGTTCCGAGGGACCCCGTGTCTAAGACGCTCGCACACCAGGAGATCATCAACTCAGTCTGTCTAAGGTCGATGAGATTATCGGCAAGCATGAAGCCAACGCCCTCATGATCGACAAGAGTCTTCCCGAAGGCTTGTCGCCGATTGGCATAATTGGTGGCGATTTCGTTGGCACGAATGCAGGCGCCAAACCAGCGCATGCAATGCGACAATCTAGCCGGGGATAGACGAACCTGCGCGTATTTAAATCCGTGACCTGGCTGTCCAAGCATCTGATCGGCTGGAATGCGAAGGTCGCGGATAGTCACAACAGCGTGCCCGCCCGGCATTGAATTATCGATCGTGTTTGGCACATGGTCGATAGTGATCGCCGGATCCGGCAGATCGACGAGGCACATGCACGCACCTTCTTCGGACTTCGCCATCACGATGCCAACTTTGGCTCCGTGTGCCCCAGTAATGAAGGCCTTGCGTCCATTCACAATCCAATGGTTGCCGTCCGGACGACAGGTCGTCATCATCATTGATGGATCGGATCCTGCGCCGCCTGCCTCGGCAGGTTCGGTCATAAAGAATGCGGAACGAGCGCGGCCCTCGATGAGCGGCTTCAGGAAGCGCTCTTTGATTTGAGGGGAGCCAATCTTGCCGAGAAGGTACATGTTGCCTTCGTCGGGCGCCGCCGTGTTGCACGCAATTGGTCCAAGCGGCGATAAGCCCGTCTTGGCAAGAACGAGTGCAGTTTCGGTCTGCGAGAGATGCGAACCGTCGGCTAAGACATGCGGCGTCAATACGCCCGCGGCACGCGCCAATTCGCGCAATTCGGCGACTAACTCATCAGTCGGGCAATTGTGATGATCGCGGCGCGGATCGTGCTCGAACGGAACGACGATGTCCCGAACGAAGCGTTCGACGCGCTTAGCAATCACCTGACTGCGCTCTGCACCGATCACGCTCATGACGATTCCATTCCGGCGGTTTGGAAAGTTGGATTAACTACCACTCTGTGTCCCGATTTGAACATTCTGTGACCCTCCTTGTCGTTGGTTTAGCGAGATCACCTAGTCTAATTCCTGGATAATCACCTTCACGGCGATGATGGACTCGGCGCTTGCGTGGAGCTGATTGACGTGCCGTGGCATTCGGCGCGCAGCACGTCATAAATCTTCATGACTTCGACGACCGCAAGCGTCTCGCCGGCCTTGATACCCTTCGGTTGTGAGTTTCTGCAAGGATCGTTTGATAGCACATCCTGATTTCTCTCCGGGTAGGCGGTCATCTTTGAAGCGATGTGCTTGTAAACTCTGGCCCCATCCGATCGATGATCCAGCACGTGATGGAGATGGCATTTGCAAACCGGAACGATCTGCAACCGCCTTGACGGCAATGGTAGGTAATCGGGTCAGTGGCACCTCCCTCAAGGTGCCTCCGAATGTGCTGACCGCGGTGCGCATCACGTCTAGAACGACAACCTCTCTCCACGCCGAAGCACCAATTGGCTGGTGAAAACTCGGGAGGGTGACTAGTGGCCGATAAGAGCCGATCGCTGGACACAGGAGCGTTGCCGGAACAGACGAGCCGCGAATCGGCTGTCCTGGGAGTCTCGCAATCGAGGCCGATGTGCTTCAGAGTATCCCACCGTATGGTGGACCAGCTCGTCGGCCCCCCGAGATCAATCTGGTCATCATGCCCAATAGCCAGTGACCGCTGTGCTTTGCACAATGCAGTGGCAACGCTAAGGGAGGAGACGCTAGATAGGAAAACCGGGACATGTACCGCATCGTGGACTGCATTTTGGTATCGGATTGGTATCCGCAACTGCAAGTTATCGATTGCCGCGCTTCCCTGAGCAGGTATTCTAGGTAAGGAACGACGGAAACGGACGTTCTCCTCGTGGAAGACTACGGCCGCAGCCCTGCGAGCCGGCCCGCCGTTCGCGGGGAATGTGTAGGGTTGCACAGCCGGGTAATTTGTACTTCCATTGACGTATGGGGGTTTGAGCGTTGCTGCTCTTAGTCTCCCGTCATCTTGTGTTTTGTTCCGACCGAGGGCTCGGCCCCGGCCCCTGCGGCTTGGGCCCGCGGCCCTCAGGTGAGTCCCGTGAAGGGTTTGCGGATCAACCCACGGATGAAGAATTCGATCATCGAAGTAAAGTCGAAGACTGGAACGCCAGTCGCCTGCTGGACCGACGCAGCGTAAGGCGGCAGATCGCCGCACTCAAGGAGCAGCATCCCAATGTCCGGTCGGTTCTTTACTAGCACTACTTTGGCAGATTTGGTTTGTGCTGTGGTTTTTCACGGATTCGTCTTCTGCAGTGCGGGCATCGCTGCGATGGCGGCCGGAGAATGAGATCGACGATGGCGTGGCGTACGGCGGGCATGGTTGGTTGAGGCGGAGGCCCGTTGATTCTTTTTTTTCCGCCCCGCGTATGCGAGGCGACGATGTTGCAGGAAGGCGTAGGCAATCATTGTCATAAGGGCGTGGCGATGAAGACCTTGCCATGATCGCCCTTCGAAGTGATCAAGTCCAAGCTCCTCCTTCAACTGTTGATGCGCCTGCTCACAAATCCACCGTGCCTTGATGGTAGCGGCCAGCGTGCGCAGATCCGTCGCCGCCGGAAGATTGGCGAGATAGTATTTCTTCTCCCCGGAGGCACGTTGCTCGCCAATGAGCCAGGCTTCGTCGCCTGGGAGATGCTGCTGACCTTTATCCCATATCCGCTGCGCAGGGCCGTCTGCGGTGCGGACACGGAGAGCAGCAAATCGGGCTTTGAGCCGACCTTTCGTCCCGCTACGCCAAGTCACCGTTTTCCATCTGGCGCCGGCCAGCATTTGTTCCGCCGCAATCGATAAGGTATCGGGCACGTGGTGCTTTCGTGGTTTGCCACGGACTTTGGTGATCGGCCAAATGAGCTTCACATCAACCGGATACACTTTCTGGTGCCGAGCGATACCGACAGCCCAGGCCAGCCCGCGCTCTGTTAGCCCTTGTCGAAACGGTGCGCTGAGGCCGTATCCTGCATCCGCCAGCACACATCCAAAGCGCACGTTGGCTGCCATCGCGCGGTCAATCTCGGCCAAAGCGATCTCCGGCTTGGACCGTGGCGTTCGGTGTTCGACTGGCACGCGAGCGCGCTTCAAACGAGGCATGTCGCTTGTCCAGCTGTCAGGCAGAAAGAGACGTAACGCGACCATCACTGGCACTTCCCCGCGCGCAAGCGTTAAAGACACCAGCGTTTGGCAATTTGCAGTTTTACCGAGAGCCGACGCGTATTGAGCCGCAACACCGACTGAGCGATCGCCCTTCTTCGGCAGCGAAGTGTCATCAATAACCAGCACCGCATCCCTGCCGCCGACAAGTCGGTCCGCCTGGTTGAGCAACTCTGTTTCCAGCGGCGTCGCGTCCCAGACACCGTCCGCAATGAAATGGTGCAACTGGTCGTAGTTGCTCGTGGCAAGGCGTTCGGCCATCGGCTGAACGCTCTTGCGATCGCCAGGGCCGATCAATCCAGCCACATAGAGAGGGCACATCCGCTGCCGGGTCTTATGACCCAGCCGGTCCAAGAACGGTATCAGCCAGCGCTCAAGTTCGTCCTTCCATCCCGGCATGGTCAGCCCTCCAAGAGCCGACCACCCATGAATCATTGAAAAATTGATTCGGGAATCCTATAAAGCACCGCAAAACCAACATTCTGCCAAAGTAGTGCTAGGGCTCGGACTCAATTGCTCCAATAGGCAACGATGGCGGCGAGATGGACGGCAGCCAAGAAGTTCCTGGCTAGTTTGTCGTAGCGAGTTGCGACACGCCTGAAATCCTTGAGGCGGCAGAAACAGCGCTCGATAACGTTGCGCCCCTTGTAGGCGCGTTTGCTGAAGCTGTGGAGAGTGACCCTGTTGGATTTGTTTGGAATGACGGGCTTGGCACCACGATCGACGATTTCGGCTCGAAAGCCGTCGCCGTCGTACCCTTTGTCGCCAATAAGGGCAGACATGGGTGGCGCGAGTTCCAAAAGGGCTGGCGCTGCGGCAATATCAGCGTCCTGGCCTGGAGTGAGATGAAATGCGCAAGGTCTGCAGTCAGGGTCGCTCAGCGCGTGGATTTCGTGGTCCGCCCGCCGCGCGAGCGGCCGATCGCTTGTTCATGCTCCCCCCTTTTCCGCCGCTCGCCGAGCGATGCGCTTTGATCGTGGTGGAGTCGATGGACAAAGTCACGCCGTCTTTGCCGCAGCGGGCGAGCGCTTCAAAGATCGCCCGCCAATGTCCGGGCCCAGCGATTGAAACGATTGTAGATCGTCGTGTACGGACCATAGTCCGGCGGGCAATCGCGCCAGCGTGCGCCGCACTGAAGCATGTGAATGATACCGCTGATGACGCGTCGATCGTCGTCGCGCACCGGTCCGGTCTGGTTCGTTGGCAGATGCGGCTCTATCAGAGCCCATTGCTTGTCGTTGAGCCAGAACAGTCCTTTGCGCATCGAAGTCCCCCGCATGGAATCAACCCGCTGCGAGGGAATCAGAGTTCGCTAATTAGGTACAGACCCTAGCATTACAGTTGGTGCGCCGGGAGACCGGCAAGGAGTAAGTGGTGGAAGTCCACTGCGATGAAGGAGTAGCGACCCACATCGGCCCCGAGCCGTGCGCAGGCGTCCGCGAGGATGTCGGCGAAGCGTCGGCAGGGGAGCGCATAGGCCAGCCATCGAGCCGCGAAAGAATGTTTTCCCGAGAGCCGACGCTGTCAACTGAGCGGAAGGCAACACGAAGGGGCGCGATATCGCGAGCGCCCGGTCGTCTCGGCGTGGTCGCAGACCCTGGCATGTGCAGAAGCTTCTTGTACGGGAACCGGGAGCTCTCTTGGTCGGCCAGATGCTCATGGAAGCAGCCTGGTCCGCGGCGGGAAGGCGAGGAGCTGTAGCCGCCGATGAACGATCAGGAGAAGTCTGACTCCGCCATAGTAGCTATGAAGTCGCCGAACAATGCCGGAGGTGCGGTGGCGGAGGCGATGGAGCGAAGGGCGGGGACCAAGGGAAACGCGAGACAGCAAAGCACACTCCGGACACGGGGCCGGGATCGTGTGATCCAGGAGCTTGATCGCGTACGGCAAGCCGCAAGGCAGAGGAAGAAGGAGCGGTTCACCGCGCTTCTCCACCATATCAACACAGACACGCTCCGTATGGCTTTCTACGCGCTCAAGCGCAAAGCAGCCCCCGGCGTGGATGGTGTGACATGGCAGGACTTCGAGACAGATCTGGAGCCTCGGCTTGCGGATCTGCACCGGCGGGTCCACGGAGGAGCGTACCGTCCCCAGCCGTCACGTCGGACGTACATCCCGAAGACTGACGGCCGGGAGAGAGCGTTGGCGATCGCTGCCTTGGAGGACAAAATCGTCCAGGGCGCGACCGTCATGGTGCTCAACGCCATCTACGAAGGCGACTTCGTCGGCTTCTCATACGGGTTTCGACCCGGTAGAGGCCCACATGATGGGTTGGACGCCCTGGCGGTAGCGATCACCACGCGGAAGGTGAACTGGATACTTGACGCCGACGTGCAAAACTTTTTCGGAAGTGTGAACCAAGACTGGCTGGTCCAGTTTCTGGAACACCGCATCGGCGACAAGCGCATCATCCGCCTGATCCGTAAATGGCTGAAGGCGGGCATTCTCGAAGACGGGGTCGTAACTGTGGACGACAGGGGCACGGGGCAGGGATCGGTGATTTCGCCGCTGCTCGCCAATGCTTACCTGCACTACACGTTTGATCTCTGGGCCGAACGCTGGCGACGGCAAGAGGCCCACGGCGACATGATTATCGTGCGCTATGCCGATGATCTCGTGGTTGGCTTCGAGCATGAGGACGACGCTCGCCGTTTCCTTGATGCGATGCGTGAACGGTTTGAAGCATTCGCGTTGACGCTCCATCCAGACAAGACCCGCCTGATTGAGTTCGGTCGCCGTGCGGCGGCCAATCGCAAAGGGCGCGGCCTTGGCAAACCGGAGACCTTCATGTTTCTGGGCTTCATCCACATCTGCGGTAAGTCACGCCGGGGGAACTTCCTGCTCGAAAGGAAGACCCGTCGCGACCGTCTGCGGAAGAAGCTTCAGGACATCAAGGAAGAGCTGCGACGACGGATGCACCAACCGATCCGTGCCCAGGGTGCATGGCTGAGACAGGTCGTCACCGGCCACTTCGCATACTATGGGGTTCCTACAAATGGGCGGGCGCTCTCAGCGTTCCGCTACTGTGTGACCGATCTTTGGCGTCGAACGCTTCGGCGGCGAAGTCAACGAGGCGGCTTCACGTGGGACCGTATGACGAGGTTGGCGGACGAATGGCTCCCACAACCCCGCATCCTCCATCCCTGGCCACAGCAACGCTTCGCGGTCACATACCCAAGGTAAGAGCCGGATGCCTTAATTGGGCTCGTCCGGATCCGCGCGGGGGGCGCTCAGCAATGAGCGTCCCTACCGCGAACATCTTCCTGAAGGTTCTGAATCCATGGGCGACCATGATTCGGGATCTGATGATTGGTGGCGCGTCAGTTGAAGATACGCTGACGCTGTGGGCTTCGGCGTTGCGAGATATCAAGCAACGCATCCGTCCGCTGTTTACGCAGGAGCGGGTCGCGGCCGCGGCGGGGCAGTTTCTCGACGGACTGTTGGGCAACGAGCCGCGCAAGACGGGTTGGATGCGGGCGGAAGCGGCCGGCGATCCAGGCCCGTGGCGCCAGCAAGCGATCCTGGGTCGGGGGCAGTGGGACGCCGATGCGCTGCGCGATATTGTCCGTGAATACGTGCTGGAAACGCTGCCCGATGAGGACGCGGTTCTGGTCATCGATGAGACCGGCTTTTTGAAACAGGGCAAGGCCTCATGCGGCGTCGCGCGCCAGTACACCGGCTCGGCCGGCAAGATCACCAATTGCCAGATCGGAGTGTTCGCCGCCTACGTGTCGCGGCATGGCCATGCCTTCATCGACCGGGCACTCTACCTGCCAAAGGACTGGACGGACGACCCCGCTCGCCTGAAGGCTGCGCATGTCCCGAGCGATGCGGGCTTTGCGACAAAGCCCAAGATCGCGCGTCACATGATCGCTGGCGCGATCGCCGCACAGGTGCCGTTCGCGTTCGTGGCCGCGGACAGCGTGTATGGCACCGGTGAGATCGAAACCCTGCTGCGCAAGGAGGGCAAGGGCTATGTTCTGGGTGTTGCGTCCAATCATGTGTTCCGTTCCTGGGGCAAGCCGCAGCCTGTCGCCGGCACCGCCTCCGCGATTGCGCAGAGCCTTCCCAAGAAGGCCTGGCGCCGCCTGGCGTCCGGCGAGGGGATCAAAGGGCCGCGCTGGCACGACTGGGCCTATCTCGAGCTGGCCGATCTCGACGCCGGTGAATACAACGACGACCTTGCCGGGGAATGGACGCGGGGTCTTCTGATCCGCCGCAACATCGCCGACGGCAGCTTGGCCTTCTTCTCCACATGGTGCCCCAAAGGCACGTCCATGCAGAAGCTGGTGTCGGTGGAAGGCCATCGCTGGGCCATCGAGGACAGCTTCGAAACCGCCAAGAACGAGCTCGGCCTTGATCACAACGAAACCCGCTCCTGGCATGGCTGGCATCGCCATGTCGCACTCGTCATGCTTGCCTTCGCCATGATGGCCGTCATCCGTCATCGGGCCAACACCGGGTCGTTGCTTAAAAAAACACGACCGCGGCCTCGACCGAAGCATCGTTCTTGATCCGCTGGTCGATCCAGGAAATCCGGCGCCTCGCCATGAAGCTTGCCCAGCGGCGCATCCCGCACGCCCATATCCTCGCATGGTCGTCTTGGCGTAGGGCCCACCAGGCCAACGCGCGCAAAGCCCATCTCAGGAAAAAATTGCAACTGTAATGCTAGAGTCACTGCGGTATCAACTACTTCGCTTTCGACAGCGCTAACGTCGAGGTCGCCGCTGGCGGAAATAAAGGCAGTGGCGAACGCCGGAGCCCCCTCGAGACCGACGATGACCCTAGGCCCGGAGTTGTCTCCCAGCCCGGCCGCTTCCAACAACTCTGGAGTCAGTGAAGGCAAACTCCCAACAATGATGCCGAGCGATTTCCCTCGGGGAAGCATCCGTTCAAGGAACTGAGCTAGGAGAAGGCTAGATAGGAGAGCGGGCACGTCTACCGCAGCGCGGACTGCTTCTTGGTATCGGATCGAGTATCCACAGCCGCAGGTGATCAGTTATGCCCCCTGTCGGGCCCAAGAATCCGGTGGCCAGTGACGCTAGGCACCATCTTTTAGCGCGCAGGGACACTCCACGTGCTTGCATTGCCGGTATCCCCAGGGATGTAAGGGCGGAGGCCAGGCGAGTGGACGCGCTCAAGCATCAAAATACCAACGGGTGCACCGTAGAACGTCAATCCAGGCTTCACCGAGACGAACTGCCGCTTACCCTGGGAAAGAGGAGAATCGATCACGTGTTATCTCATCAGTAGCCCATACCTTCTGATGGGCGGTCGGCGTCGCGAGTTCCTGTACCATGCTGCTAGCGCAGGATTCGAGCGATATCGCTGTCGAATTTGAAGAAGTACAGCGCGCGTGTTGGGCCATGGGCTCGTAGTATCCGCCCCAGATTGGTCGCCGCGACGCGCCGCACTCGAGAGTTCATCTCAGCAGTGCTGAGATGATTGGGCGTATAGTAAATTCGTTTGAAGAAGGGAGACCAAAGAAGAGAGGAGGCCAATATGTCGTTGAAAATCGCAGTTCGTCTCGTGATGTGGGGACTCGCTCTCGCAGCAAGCCCGGCCACGCGCACGGCATACGCGCTGGATGCAAAATTATGCCGCTGCCATATCCAAATGTTCGCCGGTCAAGTTTAAGGACCCCAAATCCGGCGAGCTGATCGGATCCAACGATGAGCTATTCGAAGCCTCCCAAAAAAGTAGGCTGGACTGAAATTCAGCTTCGCGGTGTTAGCTATCTTTGTGCTCTGCTCAGGGCCGGACGCAACGATAGCACGTCGGGGGTGAGGGGGGAGAGACCCGAAAGACGCGAAAACGGCTTAGTTTCCTCCACTTCCTTTACGACATGGTGAGCGAGTTGTACCTGATGCCAGTCTCGCAAGACGGCGGGACATGCGGATCCGCAGCGGCGGCCGATCGAGACACGAGGCGATCTCCACGCATTCTGATATTCAACAGAGACGATGACAATCGCAAAAGACCGCAGGCCTTTCCCGGAACGCCGGCGCGGGCCGGGCGGTGCCGAAGGTCTCTTTTTGTGACCTGCGGGAAACGCGTTACCGAGGCCGTGGCTGCGGGCGCGTCGCGGCGCGAGCGGATGAACTTGTGAGGTGAGCGTAGCATCGGCTGTCAGGTGGCTGCAGCGCTGGCGGACGATGACAACGCAGCCGCGAAGCCGCGCGGTGGAAGCGTTTGGTCACTCGAAGAGTTCGCGACCGAGGTTGTGATTGCTGAGCATCCAGACCTGAACTCTGGCGGAGACACTTCCAGAGCTGCGCAAGCGGCGAATTCGAACCAGCCGCAGCGCGCTCGGGCAGTTTTCTGACCGTCACAACATCACTTTTAAAAAAAAGCCTGCAAGCTACTGAACGGCAACGAGGGGACGTTGCGCGAACACGCCGATGCTGGATATGAGAGCAAGGCTTTCTTGATCCCGACACCGGCTCGTTTTATCGACAAGACTGGGGTCAACACAAATCTCGCGCGGCTCAGGGGGGCGTGCGCCAAGAGGTGTGTCAGGGAGCGGCGCCGTTTGGGGCATCGATCGGAGCGCGATCACCATCGTGGCGGCCTTGCGCCACAATAAAATAAAATAACCAACTCGATGAAAGTCGAAGGAGCTATGACCTGCCAATGCTCCTCGCCTATATTGAGGATTGCTTGGTTCCAATCCTCCGCGCAACCACATCGTGGTGAATTAACTTCCGGCTGCACACCGCTCCTGCCGTGAACGAACGACCGAGAAGGTAAGAAGCTGAGCGTGCGGCGTTTCCGAAGAATTGCCTGATCTAATCTGATCGAGCTGCGCTTGCTGCAAGTCAAGGCGTTACCTTCGTAACGTCGCTGCGAACAGTTCCGCATCGCACTCGCGCCATCCACGAATGCGCGAACAAGCAGACTATTTTTACAAATGAACGAATTCCGCTTTACTCTGCAGAGGCGGCGATAGTCGATTACGCAAAAGCTTCGCATTCTTCAGCTCGGGCGATGAATTCCGTCCTGGAAACGCGCCATATTGCGGAAATTCGGCCGAGGAAATCCCTTAGCATTAAAGTTCAGTGGGGAACAATCAGTCTGAGTGAAACCAAATGTTTTTCAAGATCGCAAGCCGTCTCTTAATAAGCGGGCTCACCGCCCTGAGCCTTTTTGCAGGCGCTGCATATGCACAGAATTCCCCCAGGGTGATCACTGCCGCAAATATCACCACCTTTCCGCCCTTCGCCTACAAGGATCCTCAAACTGGCGAATTCGCCGGCTTCGACCGAGACATCTTCGAAGCGATGGCAAAGAAGGTCGGAGCGACAGTCAAATGGGAATTCTTCGACTGGAAGGACCTGGTGAGCTTCGCGCCGCTGAAGACGGGGCGCGTCGACCTCTATGGCGGTGGGGGTATCCAGGGCGATCCTAAAAGGCGCGAGCTGGGCGTGAACTTCATCGACTATGTGTACGATCCCTACGTGTTGTTCGTGCTCAAAGCTAACGCGGACCTGACAAAGGCCCCGGAGGCGTTGTGCGGAAAGCGTGTTGTCACGTACCGGGGCTCGCCTGGAACGACTACTGTCGTCAATAAGTGGAGCGAAGAAGTCTGTACCAAGGCTGGCAAGCCTTCTCTGGTTCAGGTTGAAATCTCCGGCGGAACACCCATGGCGAAACTGGAGCTACAGCAGGGCCGTGTCGATATTGCAGTTTCGGGGGCGGGGACGGTCGCCTATTCGAATCTCTCGGAGGGCGACATCTACGCCACTGTCCCGCGCACCCTCGCCAGGGCCGTGTGGGGGATGGCATTCCTGAACAGGGAGCTCGGGGAATCCCTCCAGAAGGCGCTGAATGAGCTGATCGCCGACGGCACCTACGCCGAGCTGCTGAAGAAGTGGCATCTGCCTGCCGACAGCAGCATCGGCAAGGCTACCATCAACAACGCGCCGCTGCCTGAGAAGTCATGACCGTCCACGGGGCGTGCAGCAATGCGTCGTCCGCTATTGCGACAGGTTCACGTCCTGCAATTCCCCTCGCCGTCGGCCGGCTGCTTGTCGAGGTCGGGCGATGCATGATTCAACTACGAGTGAACAGCAATGCCTCAGACCCATCGCGAAGCCCGCTGGTATCGCTCGATGCTCTATGTGCCCGGGAGCAAACTGGAGTGGATGCTGAAAGCGCCCAAGTACGGATCGGACGCCTTGATGTTCGACCTCGAAGATGCGGTCGCAGTCGGTGAGAAGCCGGCCGCCCGCAAAGCGATTGCGACGGCCATCAACGAGCTGCGCACCAATCGCATCGGGCGTTTCGTGAGGCTCAATGCATGGCGAACCGGCTGCGTGCTCGAAGACCTTAACGCGGTCGTCGTAGACGGCCTCGATGGCGTGGCGCTTGCCAAGACTGAAGAGCCGGAAGACATCTCGGCACTCGACCTGGTGCTCGGTGAGCTGGAGAGGTCGCGCGGCCTGCCGCTCGGAAAGATCGAGATTCTTCCGCACGCGGAAACCGCTTTGGCGCGGCACAAATTCTTCGACATCTGCATGGCCTCGCAGCGGATCAAGCGAGCGGGTTGTGCCGGCATCGTCGCCGGTGGTGATGTGTGCCGCTCGCTGGGCTTGCAGATTGAGGATGACGCCGACGAAGGCTGGTACTTCGGCGTCGGCTCCGTGCAGCAAGTCCGCGCCGCCGGCATCCTGTATGTTGAAGGCAGCATGACAGGGCGCATCGACGACCTCGAGCTAGTGCGGCGGATCGCGCAGAAGTCCAAGCGGCTGGGAGCGTCCTTCGGGGCCGCGATCCACCCAAGCCACATCCCGGTGATCAATGAGGTCTACTCGACCACGCAGACTGAGATCGACGATGCGCGCGAACTCATCTCGGTCTATGCGGCGGCGCTTGCTCGTGGCGAGGCGGCGGTTCGCCACAACTCGAAGCTGGTCGACTACGCGAACGTCCGCGTCGCGATGGATCTCCTCAACAAAACTCAGTCCGCCGGAATCGACGTTGGCGAAATCCCGCACATCGAGATTCCCTCGTTCTGAATCAAGCAACCCCAAGCAGGAAAGCAAGCATGGCAGATGCCCTTGAAGGGATCGTCGTCCTCGACCTCACCGCCTATCTCGCGGGCCCATACGGCTGCGCGGTGCTGGGCGATCTGGGAGCCGACGTCATCAAGATCGAGCCGCCCGGCGGTGACGCGGTGCGCCAGTACCCGTCGACCCTGGAGGAATGCCGCGCCTTCCTGGGCACGAATCGCAACAAGCGCTCGATCGTGATCGACCTGAAGAGCGCCGAAGGTAAGGCCGCGTTCTACCGGCTGGTTGAGAAAGCCGATGTCGTCGTTCAGAACTTCCGCCCCTCGGTGGCCCCCGCGCTCGGCATCGACTACGAGACACTTAAGGCCAAGCGCCTCGACCTCATCTACTGTTCGTTCACCGGGTATGGCGACACCGGCCCGCTCAAGGATCACCCAGGCTACGACCAGATGCTGCAATGCTTCACGGGCGTCGCCGCGATGCAGGGGATAGACACGGACGGGCCGCAGATCATGAACGGCTCGATCGTCGACTACTACTCGGCGGCGATGACCACGATCGCGATCCTCTCGGCGCTGGTCCATCGGCTGCGCACAGGCGAAGGGCAGCATGTGAAGACCTCGCTGCTCCGCTCCGCCATCGCGATGCAGGCCGGCCAGTTCATCTGGGCCGACACCGAGCCGCGCGATGTCAGCCGTTGGTGGGGGGCGAGCTACTCCGGCATCTACCCGACCAAGGAGGGCCACCTCTACCTGCAGGCCACGACGGCGGCTTTCTGGAAGGCGCTGTGTGAATTCCTTGGCTTCCCGCATCTGGCAGACCACCCCGACTACGACACACTCAAGAAGCGCACCGCGCTCAAAGACCAGATCCGGCCGATGATCCGCGAAGCACTCATGCAGCGCACCGCTCGCGAATGGGAGGAGCTGATGATGGGCAAAGTCCCTTCCATTGCGGTGCGATCGATCGGCGACATGTTCGACCACCCGCAGGTTCTGGCGGAAGAACTCGTGGTTGAGCTGGACCACCCGCGCATAGGCAAGTACCGCACCGCGGGCAAGGCCGTGAAGATGGGAGTGGGGGGCAGCCCGATCCGGCGCGCTCCGCTGCTCGGCGAGCACACCAATGAGATTCTGGCGGACTTCGGATTCGACGTCGACGAGATCACTGCGCTGCGCGCGAAGAGGGCGGTGGCATGAGAACGCAATTTTTCGGTGACATTCGCGTCGACTCGATCCCCGAGTTCGAGTTTTCTCTCGATGGGAGCTGGTTCCTGAATGGCATGACGACGGAGATCATCCGGGAGCACGAGCACTGGCTCGGCCCCCGTCTCGTCGAGCCGGGGACGCGCAAGCTCAAAATGATTTCGCATTCTTACCTGATCCGTACGCGACACCACATGATCCTGTTCGATACGTGCTGCGGAAACCACAAGGAGGCTCCTGGCCTTCCCTGGCATCAATTGCGGACACCCTTTCTCGACAACCTCGCGCGTGCGGGCGTGCAGCCTGAGGATGTCGATTTCGTGATGTGTTCGCATCTTCACGGCGATCACTTTGGTTGGAACACGCGGCTGCAGGATGGCAAATGGGTGCCCACCTTCCCCAATGCCCGTTATCTGATCAGCAAGGGCGAGTACGAATTCTGGCGCGCCGACATCGAATCGGGAACAGCGCATTCGATGAGAAAACAGCCATGGACGGAGAGCATACTGCCCATCGTGGAGCACGGCCTGGCGACGTTCGTGGAAGACACGCACGGGTTCGAGAATGAAATGCCGGACGAGATTCGCTACATGCCCCTGTACGGTCACACCAAACACCATTGCGGGCTCTACGTCCGGCACGGATCGAAGGACGCGATCTTCCCCGGAGACGCCATCCAACACCCGATTCAGCTCGCGCGCCCGGATATTGTTGGCGCTTATGACCGCGAGGCGGCGATCCAAGTGATGCGAGACCTGATTGCCCGCTGCATCGACACGCCGACGAAACTATTGACGGCTCACTTTCCTTCACCAACGGCGGGGTGGGTGGTGAGTGAATTGGGGAACGTCAGGTTTCGCTTTGATGCCGACTAAAAGGCAGTTCGCGACCAGCCCGACTGTTCGTTGTCGAACTACCAAATTCGTCGACAAGGCTCGTTCTTGCAGAACCTTAGGCCCTTGGGCTGTCAAGGAGCCTAAAGTCCATTCCAGACTTTTTCACTCTTAAACCACTAGGAGATCTATCAGGTGCAAAATGTTGGTACAAAGAAAAGGCCCATGCTCAAAGGGAAGATCGAGGAGATCATCTACGCGCAACTCGAGCATGGCGAAGACCTTCTTCGAGGCATTTGGGACGTCTGCACGCAAAACGATGTCAAGACAGGAATCCTTCTGGACGCGACTGGCTGTATGAAGAACCTTAGGGTGCACAAGATATCCAAACAGCCGGATGCCCCTTTTGGGGTCGACTTCGCTGAGATTCCTGGACCCTTGGAGGTGAGCGCGCATGGTGTCATCGGAATGGGCTGGGTTCCGGACAAGTCGCTGACGCCGCAGGAAGTGCCGGGGCTGATCCGCGGCAGTCAAGATACAGGCTTCGGTGGTTCAGGGTTCGTCGGACACGAAAGCCCATATTGCCACGTTCACATTACAGGCTCGAGCTCCTCACAGACAATCTGCGGACACTTGCTGGAGGGGTCATTCACAGCCACTCAATACTTCGAGGTTGCTATCGCAAAGGTTTCCGGGGTCGTTTTGAGGGTTACTTGGGACAAGAGGGGCTACCCCGCAGGCTACTACCACGAACTCGTCCGGGCATAGACTCGTCCTAAAGGAACTCTGAGAATCGCAAAAATACGGTACAGGTCCTTTTAGCCGATGGCAGTTGCGTTCAGTTGTTAAAGAAATCGCAAGTGCCCGCGAGAGTAGCGCATTGTACGCCGCCGCCGAGTTTGCCGGCGACCATCTTCGAGCGCGGCGCGATCATCGCGCCGCGCGGATTAGAGCGGTTCACGGATTTATTGAATCGGAAGGGATTCCGGGTCTGGGACGAATATGATTCAAGATGCTGGCTGGGCTGGAGGCCAGCATCCGATGGTCCGACCAATTTCCAACGATTTGCGTAAGCGTGCGGTATCCGCTGTTGCCAAAGGTGAGAGCTGCCGATCTGTGGCGGAACGGTTTGGCGTTGCTGTCTCGTCAGTTGTGAAGTGGTCACAGCGTTATCGAACGACCGGCTCGGTAGCGCCTGGCAAGATGGGTGGTCACCGCAAGCCTGTGCTTGATCCGCACCGCGCCTTCATCGTCGAGCGGATCACTCAGACGCCGCACCTGACGCTGCATGGTCTGAAGGCGGAACTGGCAGCCCGTGGGGTCAAGGTCTCACACAATGCGGTCTGGCTGTTCCTGCGCCGGGAAGGGCTGCGGTTCAAAAAAAACACTGTTCGCCCTCGAACAGGCTCGCGCCGACGTCTCTCGTAGGCGCTTGCGTTGGCGAGCCTGGCAGGCCGGGCTCGATCCGGGCCGGCTCGTCTTCATCGATGAGACCTGGATCAAGACCAACATGGCCCCTTTGCGAGGCTGGGGACCCAAAGGGGCGCGCCTGCGCGGCTTCGCTCCGCACGGTCACTGGCGTACCCTCACATTCCTCGGCGCGCTCCGCCATGACCAACTCACGGCACCCTGCGTCTTCGATGGCCCGATCAACGGTGAATGCTTCCGTGGTTACGTAAAGCACATTCTCCTGCCAACCCTGCGTGAAGGCGACATCGTCATTCTCGACAATCTCGGAAGCCATAAGTCGAAAGCCGTCAGGCAAATGATCAAGGCTGCTGGCGCCAGACTCTGGTACCTGCCGCCATACTCGCCCGACCTCAACCCAATCGAACAGGCCTTCTCCAAGATCAAACACTGGATGCGGCAAGCTCAGAAGCGCTCAATCGAGGAGACTTGGCGCCATATCGGTCACCTCGTCCAAGACATCCAGCCTCGCGAATGCGCCAACTACTTCGCCAGCGCCGGTTATGCTTCAATCAAAATGTGAAACGCTCTAGTCGCGCCGGGTGTCGAGCTCGTTACGTGCAAGGCGTTCTGCCGCGTCTCTCGTTTCGTGCCGGCGCTCACCGAGTCCGTCAACGGCGGCACGTTCAAGGAGGAAAGGCGGCTAGAATTCCCGAGTGTCTCCGACGGCGACCGCCGTTAGACTGGCGCGGTTACTCGTCAATGCGATGCCGCGCGTTCCTCCGGTAGTGGCAGCACCAGGGCATTCCGACCTGGCTCGTCGGCGATTGCCGCCAGGGCGCCGCATACTCGCACCGCCGCAGTCACAAAGCCGTCAGCCAATTGACGCACCATCCGATCACTAGGGGAAGAACGCATGAGTTCGGTTTCACTGCCCAGCATCGACGCCGCGACCGCGCAGGCGGCCATCTCCGCCGCGGCGAACCATGCACAGGCGCATGGTCTTCGCATGTCAATTGCGGTTTGCGATAACGCTGGCCTTCTCAAGGCATTCATGCGAATGGACGGAGCATCGCAGATGTCGCTCGGCATTGCGCAGGACAAGGCCTACACGTCCGCCGCGACGGGCGCGCCGACGCACCGTTGGTACGACTCATCAAGGACGATGCGTCGCTCTTGCATGGCATCGTCCATACGCCGCGGCTTGTCGTGTTCGGCGGGGGCTTTCCGATCGTGGAGAACGGCGTGGTGATCGGCGCGATCGGCCTGAGTGGCGGCCACTATTCGCAGGACATGGAATGCGCGCGCGCGGCGCTCGCGGCAATCGGCGCAGCCTCGACCGACTAGCATCGCAGTTGCAATTGATTGAGGATCCTGACTTGGGTGACCATGGATCTGATGATTGCAGTGCGTCGGTTAAGGATACGCTGACGCTGTAGGCTTCGTCGTTGCGAGAGGCCAAGCTAACGCATCCGTCGGCCGTTTACGTAGGAGCGGGTCGCGGCCTCGCCGGGACAGTTTCTTGAAGGACTGTTGGGCAACGAGCCTCGCAAGACGGGTTGGATGCGGCGGAAGCGGCCGGCGATCCAGGCCCGTGGCGCCAGTGAGGACCCTGGGCCGGGGCAGTACTGGGACGCCGACGCGCTGCGCGACATTGCCCGTGAATACGCGCTGGAAACTCTCGGCGAAAAGGACGCGGTTCGGGTCATCGATGAGACCGGCTTTTTGAAACGGGGCAAAGCGTTATGCGAGCTTGCACGCACAGTACACTGGCGCGGCGGGCAAGATCACCAACTCTAATGTTCGTTGTCCAGGGCTATCGGCATGAGAGTGCGATCTCCGTTTATCCCGGAGTTGCCAATTGGATGATTGTTACGCAGCGCAGGAGGCAGAGCCGCTGAGACGACGGTTTGCAGACTCTGATACGCGGGTTGGATACCGCATTTCCGTTTGTTCGTCCGGGGTTGCCTCGATCTGCCAGCGGGCATCGACAATGTCGGCCACACAATTGGTGCGAGAGTTCCCCAACCGGGGCTCTGCCCCCAGCGATGCGCAACAATGATGTCGCTCCTGAGAGTTCTCCTGTGTTGAGGTGGAAGGAAGCGTTGGCTAATTCGGTAAGCGATCAGGTTGCGCTGTGCGGCTCCACCTTTCGGCCGATAGCCCAGAGGAAGGCGGCCAGTTCTCGGGCGATGGCCACGGTGACGACTGCCTGGCGTTTGCCACGTGCCATCAGCTTGCGATAGCGAGCACAGAGTCTGACTTGGGCTTTCCAGGCGATGTCGCACACCGCTTTCGTCAGGCCGGCCTGCCGCTCCTGCAGCAGGCGGCTTATCCGGGCGGGAAAACGGTAAGTCCAGGCGCCCTCAATGAGCACGCGGCGCGCCCGGCCATTACCAGCTTTGGTGATGCCGCCGCGCCGGATGCGTTCCCCCGTGGAGTTTTCGCAAGGCACCAGGCCGAGATACGCCATCAATTGGCGCGGGCTGTCGAAGCGGCGCACGTCGCCGATTTCGGTGACGAAGGTGATCGCGGTCAGGAAGGCGACGCCGCGTAGCGCCTGGTAGGCTGCGATCACTGGAGCCATGGACCATGAGCTCACCGCCTCGGCAACTTGTTCGTCCAGGCGCTTGAGCCTGATCTCGGCGGCCTCGATCGCTTGGCGATACTCGGCCAGCACGAGATACTGCGCCGGATGCTCGAAGCGTTGCTCGCACAGCCATCGTGTATGCGCCTTGGTCCACGCTTGACGGCCGGTGAAGACCCGGCCGTGACGTAGCAGGAAGGACTGCAAGTGCTGACGGGCCCGCCGCAGATCTTCCATCGCGGCTTCTCGGGCACGCACCAGTTCTCGCACCGCCTCGTGCTCCGGATCCGGTACCCAGACCGCGGTCAGCTCTCCCGCACGATGCAGCTTGGCCAGGGTCAGCGCATCACGGCGGTTGGTCTTGACCCGTTCTCCAGGCCGCTTTGGAATCAGTGATGGTGCAACCACGATGCAGTCGTAGCCAAGCCGTGTGATCTGACGATGGAGACCGTAGCCGGTCGGACCGGCTTCGTAGCAAAAGGCGAGGTCCCGGTGCCTTTTGGCGAGCTTCGTAACCAGTCGCTCCACCGCATCAGGCGCGCTATCGATCTCTCCGATGAAGCGCACGTCGCCATCGCGTCCCGCCTCGGCCACGGCTACCGAGATCTGTAGCTTCGACGTATCCAGTCCCACGTAGATTTTGCTATCCTGCCGCACGGCTCGTCCTCCTATGCGAGAGGCTCGGTGCCGGCCCACCCGGCGCAACCCTCGCTCATCGCATACTGCGGACGAGCCACCTCTCTGACAACGAACATACGGTCTGCCTGATCGGAGTGTTCGCCTCCTATGTGTCGGGGCATGGCCATGCCTTCATCGACCGTGCGCTCTATCTTCCGAAGGAGTGGACCGACCAAACTGCTCGCCTGAAGGCAGCGCATGTCCCGCGCGATGCGGGCTTTGCGACGAAGCACAAGATCGCGCGTCGCACGATTGCTCGTGCGATCGCCGCAAGGGTGCCGTTCTCGTTCCTGGCGGCGGACAGCGTGCATGGCACGGGAGAGGTCGAAACCGTGCTGCGCCACGCGCGGGCAAAGGTGTTGCTTCCAATCACGCGTTCCATTCCTGGGGCAAGCATTAGGCTGTCGCCGGCACCTCCTCCGCGATCGCGCAGAGCCTTCCCAATGAAAACGCCATCGACTGGCACTTCATTGCGCCGGGCAAGCCAATCCAGAACGCTTTTGTCGAGAGCTTCATGTATAGACGGCCCCGCGGATGCAAGGGTTAACAGCATTTTGGATATCGGTCGGGTGCGTTCATGTATACGGCCTGTCATTGCGACCGATAGCATGGCCGCTGGCCCTGATGGAGATCGCGGATCGAGGCCTCATCAACAGGTCGCGCTTGTTGCGCTTAAAACTCTTCGGGCTTTCTCGATCCCCACAGCTCCGCCGGTTTCCATCACGCTGTCATCTGCCCTCACACTTAGGGTGGCCAAAAATCGCGGCAGCTCAGGCCGCGAGCTTAGGCCGATAGAACTCACCGGTCGTCATCATTGCCCAGATGATCCGAGCCAACTTGTTGGCGACAGCGACGGCAACAACCATGGGCCGACGACGTTCAAGCAGAGCTTCGATCCAGCCACCTCCGACCCGGGACCGGGCCTTCGGATAGCGAACGACGTTGCGTCCCCCGATGACAAGCAAGTGCCTGAGATAGCCCTGCTTTGTTATGCGGCCGAGCCTATCCTTCCCGCCGGTGGAATTCTGTTTAGGCGTCAGGCCAAGCCAGGCCGCGACCTCCCGCCCGGAGCGAAAAATTATCGCGTCCGGCACGGTCGGCGAGAGCTGTGGCCGTTATGGGACCGATCCCGGGGATCGAGGACAGCAACTTCGCCATCGGATTTACGCGCTGGAGCGCCTTCCGATCAACGACGTTGGGATGGAACTGCTCGGGGCCATCGCCCGGCGCGCGAAGAGCGCCGGGATGACTGTAGTCGGTTCGAGAAGAGATGCCTCTCGCTCGATCGAAGGTGTAGACCGGTTGTTCGGTTCTGATGAGCTGCAGGACTTGCTGCAGCTTTGCGATTTCGTGGTCTTGGCCGTGCCGGCGACGCCCGAGACGGTAGGTGTCATCGGCTCGGCCGAGATCGCGTGTATGCGGTGCGAGGCTTTCTTAATAAATATTGCTCGGGGCAATGTCGTCGTTGAGACTGAACTGATCAGGGCTCTCCGCGCCAATGCAATCGCAGGTGCGATGCTCGACGTGTTCGAACGAGAACCGCTGCCGAAAGAAAGTCCGCTCTGGGATATGCCAAACGTGATTGTTACGCCCCATGTTTCGGGAGTTCCGACGAACTATACGGAGCGGGTATTCCCCATTATAGCAGACAACATCGAACGGTTTCTAACGGGACAGGCGCTTAAGAACGTGGTGGATCTCGGACCCGGCTATTGAAGCAAGCCGCCAATCTGACGGCCCGTTGACAAGAATGCAATCGGCGGTACCCGTAGCATCATCAACATGATCAAACCATCCTTAAGCTGAGGATGTCCCTCACCGAGCTCGTTTGATTGTATCGAAAACACAAAACAAGTGCCGCCAAAGATGCAAAATGGGTAGGCCTGCCGGAGAGCCAAAAGGAGTATTCTAATGACCGCACGGCACGCCAAACCCGATGATATCCGCGACCTATTCTCGCGCGCCTTATCGGACACGTACCGCACGGAGGTCCCGCAACACGGGACGCTCCTGGAGCTTGTCGCAGACGTCAATGCAGAAACATTGCGCGCCGATCCTCAGATGCTCGCCAGGCTCGATCAGAGCGGTGACGTCGCAAGGCTGGTGTCGAACGTCACGGTGCCATCCGGCTCGGCACTGCGCAGGAGCTATTCAACATTCGCCGCGTCCTCGCGGTCATGGGCATGCATCCTGTCGGATATTATGATCTATCGGCGGCCGGCGTTCCCGTTCATTCGACCGCCTTTCGCCCGATCACCGAGGAGGCGCTGCCCCGAAACCCATTCCGGGTCTTTACATCCCTGCTTCGGCTCGAGTTGATCGAGGATCCCGGGCTGCGCGCCGAGGCTGCTACGATCTTGGCTGCACGCCGGATTTTCACACCGCGAGTCCTCGAGCTTATTGCGGTGTTCGAAGCCGAAGGCGCGTTGACACAGCTGCAGGCCACGGAGTTTTGTGCGCGAGACACTGGAAACCTTCAGCTGGCACAGTGACGCGACGGTAGACTTTGCACCTATCGAAAGCTGCATCGGGCCCACCGATTGGTTGCGGAAGATTCAAGAGCCTCTTATTGGATCGTCATTGCGAGCGGCATGGTCAGGGAGTTGAGCTCCGCCTCGCAGCCTGTCCGATAAAGTTCTCGGCGACAGCAACTAGCGAAACCCAAGTGGCCCATGATCGGACAGCATACAGACGAGATACTATCGGAACTCATTGGACGTCGAAGGATGTAATCGAGACACTGAGAACCTGCAGCCTTATCTAGCCGCTAGGATGGCCGCTAAATCGGCACGCGGTCATCACACGTATTTGTCCGCGAAGAGAGTCTGATTGCGCCCAGGCTTGCGGCGACTTCGTCATGATGTCGTAGTGCTTGGTGGATAGTGAACCTCCAAACTAGCTTGCGGAATTTCATAGCTCTGAATGGAGCTTTGATGCGCAGGAGCTAAGCATGGAAGGATTTGCCGGTTGCGGGGCGTGCGACTGGCATCATCGCGAATATTTCAGCGCCTGCGTCGTTCGAGAGGGGATCATTGCTCGCTTGCGAACAACAAGATCGGTTTCGTTTCATTGACTGTACGTCGATCGCTCCTACGATATGTAGCGAGAGAAACGAGATAGTTCCCTATGTAGCCGAGTAGTAGCCACTACGAAGTGGTCCGTCTTCGCCCTCGGTTTCGCGGCCCACGCATGGTGGAGCGTCGTTCAGGGGTGCGGTTATGAAAATGTATCATGAGCAACAAACAATCTTTGATACCCTCGCGGGCGAAAACGTCATCAATCGTGCGGCTCGGCTTGGTGCCGAGATCAGGAATCTGAGGCTGTCGGCTGACTTGTCTGACGACGTCATCCGAGCCATCAAGCAACTGCTGCGTGAGCAGGGTGATCTTCTTTCGTGATCAGCGACATCTCGACGATGCGGAGCAAGAGCGCTTTGCTATGCGCGTCGGCAAAATGGCGCCGTATCCTATGGTCAGTACGAGCACGGGGCCGTTGACGATTTCAGAGCTAGAGTCAGCTCACGGCGATATTCGTGCAGACGCCTGGGGCGCCGATATTGCTGTTAAAGCATATCGCCGGATCTCCTCATTGCGCGGTGTAATGATGCGCGGTTATGGAGGCGACACCGTCTGGTCAGATGCGGCAGCTGCCTATCGAAATCTTCCGGTGTCACTGCGCATGCTCGCCGACGAACTCTGGGCTGTGTGCAAATGGGAATCCCTTGAACTCAAGCGTAATCGAGGCGGACGAAAAGTATGTTGATGAAGAACTCACGGGAGCGCTGGGTGGAGCCGAGTACCCGGTCGTTTGGGTTCATCCTGAAACCGGCGAGCGCGCACTTGTACTATCGTGCGAACAGGAGGTCGTAATGACCGGTCACCGCAATTGCGTGCAGCCCCTTATCCCCGCAGACCTGGAAGAGGGAGACGGCGTACGCCTTACGGTCCTCTTCGCTGACTCACTCTTTCCCGGACCAATTCCGGTGTCGCGCGGCGAGTGGAGCTGAAAATCGCACTGAAAAAAATGCGCGCTCCTGGAGAGCCAAGCGCGCTGGGCAGACAACTGGTAAAGGCGACAAACCTGGTTTTCGGTGCGGATACCCCGTACAAAAATACTTGATGCAATGAGGGTTCTTGCCGCCGCCGCACTTTTTGCACCTCGTAATGCAGTCCTCGTAGGTTACTCCCGGTCGAATTTGCTCTCTCAGAGAAGATTGAGCTCCCTTCTGAGCGGTCGCAGGTACAACGAAGAGCGCAAGAAAAAGGAATGCAGCACTCGCTTTGATCCGAAGCCTCCCGCCCCGAAGAGAACCGCTGGACAACTTCGCCATGCCACGCTCAGAGTTGAACTTCCTACTTGTCGCTCTTGGTCTGAGGACGCATAAGAACTGCAACAAAGCGCGTGGGAAGGTCGAACAAAGCGCATTGCTCAGGAGAGAACGTGAGGCCACCGCTAGCCGCACCTTCGCGTGCTCTGACGCATAACGATACCTAGCCACTGACGATCCCGCACTTGAGGGCTTCCAGCAAGCTGCCGCTATCGGCTCCTGCCGGGACTACTCTCATGCAGCAAGACATCGTTCTCCGAACGATCCGGAATCTCTTCGTTCCAGCGCACTGATCCGAACGGTCGCTCCAGCATGCGACGAACCCGCACAGGATGGGGGCCGACGTGAAAAGCTGCCGCCTCACGCTCCAGCGCGCGCTCCGATCTGGTCGTGCGGTTACGCTGGCGCAGGTAGTCGAACCAGGTGGGGCAGTGATAGCGCTCCGTCCAGGAGTCCGGATCGGCAATGTCGCGCGCAATCGACCATCCATACGCACCGTTGCGCTGCCGGAACAGCTGGACTGCCTGCATGGCATTGTGGAACGCCCTCGCATTCTTCTGCGCAACTCGATACTCGATCTCGACTACCAGAGGGCCGCTCCTCCCAGTCAGCGCCAACTTCACGTCTGGATCCTCGAGCAGTTCGGGCTCTTCACCCCGCGCGCCAACGCGCGGCATGGGTAGCCAAAGCCCTAGCAAAGGCAAGAGCAGCATCAAGACGGCGGAGATCAGGAGCGCTGTTTCCACACCGGCAACATCAGCCAGGCTGCCCCAGCCCCAGCTACCGATGGCAACCCCTCCTGATCCGGCCGCCTGATAGGCTGCCAGGGAGCGGCCGGAAACCCAGCGTGGCGCCGATAGCTGCACACCGACGTTGAACAGCACCCAAGCCATCGTCCACACGGTCCCGGCCAGGACCAGTGCAACCGCGGTCAGGATCGTATCCTGGCTCAGCGCCACAGCGAGGAGGGCGCCACCCATCGACACCGAGCAGGCGCGGATGGCCGCCTCGCCGCTTAGCCGCTTACGCATTTCGGGAATGTAGAGTGCGCCAATAACCGCGCCGAAGCCGAAAGCGCTCAGCAGAAGGCCATAGGTCTGCGCGCCACCATGCAGGAGATCTCGCGCCACAATAGGCATCAACGAGATGATCGAGCCGCCGATTAGTCCGGTCGCCATGGAGCGGACCAAAACGATCTTGATGGCCGGGGAATTGGTGATGTATCGCACCCCAGAGATAATGGCACGGTTAAATTTTTCGCTAGGCAGCCGCGAAGGCTGCGCCACGCGATTCCATAGAAACAATGCCCCCATGAGCGGAAGATATAACAGCGCGTTCAGTGCAAATGACGCTACAGCGCCAGCGGTCGCAACGACGATGCCGCCGAGCGCAGGTCCTACGCTGCGTGCGATATTGTAACTCATACCGTTCAATGCGACGGCAGCAGGCAGTGCATCGGGTGGCACTTGCTCACTTATCGATGATTGCCAGGTTGGATCCATTAGCGCCACGCCGCTCCCGACCACGAAGCACAGGGCCAGCAGTAGCATCGGCGTAACCATGTCGAACCAAGCAAGTGCCGTCAGCGCTATGGCGCCGGCAAACGCAATTGTCAGAGAACTAAGGGACACAATTCGGCGATCATACATATCGGCTATCGCGCCCGCAGGCATTGCCATCAGCATAACCGGAAGCGTAAGTGCAGTCTGAACTAGCGCGACCATGTCGGCCGATGGCGTCATCTGCGTCATAGCCCATGCGGCGCCGACGCTCCGAATCAGAGCGCCCATATTTGAGAGAAGACCCGCGAGCCAGACGCGGCGAAAAGTAGCATGGCGAAGCGGCGCTGTGATGCCGCCGCCGCCAAGCGTCTCGAGCTTTTGTACGTCAGTCATATCAGCCGCTGCCGTGCCTCTCTCAACAGAGCAGTCCATGGTCAGAACGAAGGCCTTGACGCTCCGCTTCTAAGCAGGCATCCGACAGGTCAATCTCGGCCATGCGGATCGACTTAAAGATAAAGGCACTCGCCCAATCGTGAAACGTTATAAGCAACAAATGCCTTGGGTGCAACTTCGCGCGCAGAATTCTGACTATCCTCGCCTTCTCGCAATTGGAGACCTTACGGATCTTGACAATCACGCACTCGATGTTCTTCGCATTCTTCGCTGAGGTTGCGCTGAGCGCTCAACTACAATCAGACTATAGCATTACAGCGCAAATTTATTGCGTTGTGGTCCAGTCGGGCGCTGAAAAAGCGCATGCCGAGGCACGCCTTCGCGAGATAGCGCATTCTGGATGAACCGCTGGTGGCCTGGACGAACGAGAGCGGCGACCTCGAAAGGATCGACGCTCTCCGCTCTGTCACTTTCGAAAGCGACCGCGTTTCATGCGGACCGGTGGTCTCCGGCAGCCGCTCCGAATTCGATCCTGAAGCTTCCATCGCGACAACGCTTTGAACCGGGTCCGTCGACAGTCACACGTATACAAATTGCATCATGTGATTTTCTTCGCTACTCGAGCTGGGGGAGCTGGAGGTCGACGACCACCTCAGGCGACCCGGTTTGCGGCTTGAAAGCGCCGGTAACCCAGCCGCCTGGAATGGTAGCCGTGCTACTGGTCTACCGAATATGAAGATCCAGGCCTACCTGACGGCCGCCGTCATCAATCTGAAGCGGCTGGCAGCCGCTCTGCTTGCGCTTGTTGTGCCTTGAATTGTCCTCACAGTGCGTTTCCGGCTTCAGATCGCCCCGTAGCGCGGGTTTTGGTGCGAGGGCCACGACGGGGCCGACGGCGGCATGCTGGCGTGGAACGGGACTGCATTCCTAGCTGGCACTTGCCGTCAGCGGCAGTTATGTTTGTCGGGCGCGGGCGACCTCATGTCGAAGCGTGACGCGTCGGCTGAGCTCTTCACGCTCTATGTCGAGAAAGTGTTGGCGCTCACCTTGGCAAAAGGCGAGGTCGTCATCCTCGACAACCTCGGCAGTCACAAGGGCAAGGCTGCCCGCAACGCCATCCGCGCAACAGGAGCGCATCTCCTCTTCCTGCCGCCCTACAGCCCCGACCTCAATCCGATCGAGCAGGTTTTCGCCAAGCTCAAACACCTGATGCGGGCCACCCAGACACGTGATGTCGAAGCGACGTGGCGCAGGGTCGGCGAACTCCTCGATATCTTCTCCAAAGAGGAATGCGCCAACTATCTCAAAAATTCAGGATATGTTTCCGTATAAAAACATCATGCTCTAGCGCTCTGCGCGATAGGAAGCACGCTTTCATTCGCATTAGTGAGCGCTCGATCAACGCGAGAGCGAAGCCGTTGGAGAAGTGTGTTTCCGCCACAGATTGAGCGCGGCCGCAAAATAAACAATCGCCGGTGGCATCTTCGATGGAGAATCGCATGTCTAGCAGTTTAGGTCACGAGGTCCGGCCGGCTGTGCAAGATTGGGGGCCCAATCAACTGCGCGAGCCGACTGGAGCGACGAACGTTGGCAGATCTGGGCGCCGGCATAGCGGCACTGGATGACCGGACCGCAGACATCGAGGAGCGACACGTCGGGTCTCATCGTAAGTGTGATTGCGCCATCCGATTGACCGCCACGATACGTAGGGGCGTTCCGGGGCATTTTGCTTGCCTCGTCTCAATTTCGCCTGACGGGAAGAGCGGACGTCCCATCTCGGCGAACCTTAAGTGCGCCTACTAGAACTAATAGTTTGCGGACAATTGGGACCTTCACCAATTTAGGTTACAGTTGCGGTCGACAACCAGCCGCAAGGGCCGTGATGCCGGTCGTCCCGGTAGAAAGAGGGTAACATCGAGGTTCGATGATCGCATACCTATCTGACCGCGCAAATGCCGTTACTGCCCTGGGGCTCCTCTGTTCTGGTGCAGCGACCGGGCTCGTGGTGAAAGGACACTATGAGGCGGGAGTAGCGCTCGGACTCTGGGCGATCATCTCTGATGACGTGGATGGCGAAATTGCCCGGTGCACCAAGCACCAAACGATGGCCACCAAAGCCGTTTGTAAAGCTCTCGATGCGTTCTCTGACCTTGTTTTTGGATCAGTCATCCCGGCAATTGTCATCGCATCTTTCATCGATCCTCCAGCATCTCTCGTGTTCACAGCGTTCTTGTTATTGATCGGCGCGCTTCGCCTCGAATATTTTGACTATTCCGGACTTGACGATCGCGGTTATCGCCTACCTCTCTCTTACGCTCTGCCTGTTCTCGCGGCAATCTTGCTGGTTAACGACACCATTGCGCCGCTTGAGTTAGGTATCGTTCTTCCTGCGGTCTTTGTACCGCTATCGTTGCTCCACATCGCCCCGTTCAAGATCGAAGCCTCAGGCACTCTTGTCCATGTGCTCACGATCGGCGCAGCGATCGCTGCGTCCGCGCTGATACGAGTAGGGTGGGCACCTTACTCCGGCGGCCTAGAACGTCATAAGGTTGAGAAATGTCGAGCTTAACTAACCGTGTGGTATTTGCCGGAACCAGGGGGCTTGCGACCCGCTGTCTTCTGTTTGTCATCGAGACCTGCGGCAAAGACCACATCGCGGGCGTTCTCGGCGCTTCGCGATACGAGAAAACATGGTGGTGGCACGAGACCGGTGAGGAGCTTTGGCAAGTCGCAGACCGCTTCGGAATACCATTTTTCGAGTCGATAGATAATGTTCCTCGTCTCGGAACGTTTCTCGTAAGCGTCATGTGGAACAAGATTTTTCCGCCCCATATCCTCGCACGTTTTGATGGAGGAGGCATCAATCTTCATCCAGGCCCACTCCCTGAATATCGCGGCAGTTTTGCGCGGACGCATGCCATACTCAACGGCGAGAAGAGCTTTGGGGTGACTGCCCACTATCTCTCAGAGCGGGTCAATAGGGGCGATATTATCAGCGAGTTGCAGTTCCCCGTGCTGCCTTCTGAGACAGCTCTCTCTTTAGACACCAGAGCACAACTTTATGCCTATGCGCTCTTCTGCCAGGTGTGGCTGCATTTGTTGGACGGATCGGCTACGTGTCGCTCACAAGACGAGTTGATCGCTCAAGATAAGCGCAAGCCTTGCTTCTATCCCATGCGCATGATGACGGCACTTTTGGGTTCGTCGGACGTTCCACGGAGCGCCGAAGAACTCGATCGGCTCTACCGGGCTCTATATCTTCCACCACGCATTGAACCTCCGAAGTGGCTCGTCGAACGAGTCATGACCAATGAGGTTCGGACGCTCATGCGGGATGTTTACCTCCAGGGGTAAGGGTTGACTTGGCACCCAACACGGCAGGTAGCCCGGCTGTTCTCGAGGACGTCTGCGAGGGCCAAAGTGTTGCATGTGAATCGCCGCTCATTGACTGTGCGTGGGCCTAGCTCTGCAGGTTGTTTTTGTAGTATTCAGGCTATCGAGAGGTGCCCGCGAGCCGGCGCCTGGATCAGATGGGAGCCGGCTGCACGCAGAAGAGGCTAGCTGTGTGGGATTTGCGGATTCATCGGACGGATTGCTGATAAGTCAGTGACCAAACGGAACCTCGCTCGCTCCGTTCAGGCGCTCGCTCATCGGGGGCCCGACGCGAGTGGTAGTTGCGTGACGTCGTCCTTTGCCTTTGCGCATCGAAGGCTCGCTATCATCGATCCGGATCAGAGGTCAAATCAGCCGTTCCTCGACGAGGAGCGCGGCCTAGCAGTCAGGTACAACAGGGAGATCTAGAATTACCGTGACTTAAGGCAGGACTTGCTCCGGCGCGGATACGAATTTCGTACAGAGTCGGATACGGAAGTACTTTGCAAGCCATTTGCTTGTTGGGGATTGATAATGTCAAACGTCAGCGCGGAATATTTGCTTTCGCAATCTACGATCAAAAGACGGGGACAGCGTTCCTTGTCAGAGATCGGCTCGGAATTAAGCCTTTATAGTACGCTCGCGCAGATAATGGCTTTGTCTTTGCCTCAAAGCCGTCAGGCATCCTGCATTGGAACGGGGTCCGATCGAAGCTCGGTCTGGTTGAATTATTAAGCTTCCTATCCTTACCGTGCCCTCTTCGGCGAGAGGGACGTTATCTGCAGATATTCGAAAACTGTAACTTGGAACCTGGCTGAAAATCACGGCGCAATCGCACGAGCATACGCGTTGGTGGGATCCTGCCCGCCTCGATGAGACTGATCATTGCAGTTCTCTCGAAATCTTGATCGGCAGCGCCGTGGAGGAACATTGCGCGTCGCGGTCGCCAATCCGAGGCTCGTTCGGGCGATTGCCTATGCGCGAGTCAAAACGGACAAGGTCGATGCTGGGACCCTGGCAAAGTTGCATGCTGCCGGCTTCTTGCCGGAGGTCTGGGTTGCTGACGAGGACACCTACAGCCGCCGGCGCCAGATGGCCGAGCGCGCTGGCGTCTTGGCGCAGATCATCCGCATTAAAGGACGCATGAAGGCCATCCTGCATGCTAACCTCATCCCGCCCTACAAAGGCTATCTCTTCGGCAAGCGCGGACAGCATTGGCTGAACAGTCTGCCTCTTCCATCGGAGGAGGAGCGTGCAATGCTCCGGCGTCTGATCGTGGAACTCGAACGCGTGACGAAGCAACTCGCGGAAATCGACAAGGTCGTGGCCCAGCAGGCTCTGGACGATCCACGGGCTCTCAAGCTGATGACGATCCCCGGCGTGAGTTCGGTTGTCGCATCGAGTGTACTGGCCTCCATCGGCGACATCGCACGCTTCCCGTCGCCGGATAAGCTCAGCAGCTATTTCGGGTTGACACCGCGGGTTCGGCAGTCAGGCGAGCACCCGGCACGGCATGGCCGGATCTCGAAGCAGGGCAACCGTGACGCCCGCAAGATGCTGGTTGAGGCGGCGTGGTCAGCCAAGACGGCGCCGGGTCCCTTGCGAGCATTCTTCAACCGAACGCAGAAAAAGCACGGGGCCGGGGTCGCAGCCGTCGCGACGGCGCGCAAGCTCGCAGTCATGATCTGGCACGTCCTGACGACCGGGAAGGACTACGCTTACGCGCGGCCAGCGTTCACAGCGATGAAACTCCGGAAGGTGGCTCTGAAGGCTGGGGCTCCCCGTGCCTACGGCAAGGCTGGCCCGGGCCGGGACTATTGGATCAAGGAAATCCGCGAACGGGAAGCTGGTTACGTCGCGCGCGTCGAGCAGGCCTACGAACGCATGGTGGCTGCCTGGAAGGAAAAACCAAAAAAAGTTGCCACGAACTGAAGGTAAGGACTTCTCAACACCATCCGTGGTCAAGCAGATTCTGCCATCGTCAAGGAAGTGGGCGAAGTCGTCCCAGCGCCTGAGCATGTAATTCATGGGCTTCAGAACCTCGGCAGAGCGCGAGAGGGTTTCTCGCTCGCGCAGCAGCCAGGCGTGCATGTCGTCGAGAAGCGGCTTGCTCTTTTCCTGGCGCACGGCACGCCGCTCGTCGGCGCTGCGACCGTTGATGGCGCGTTCGACCTCGAACAGCCCGTCGAGGCGCATGACCGCCTCCAGCGCGATCGGGGAGATGGGTTTGCCTTTCTGGCCTTCCCTGGCATTCTTCTCGATATCGGCCAGTTCGAAGAACCCCCGCCGCGCATGAGCGAAGCAAAATGCCGGCGTGATCGGCACCGCTTTCCTTTGCGGATCGAACATCGGCTCGAAGCCGCTGTAGCAATCGGCTTGCAGGATGCCGGCAAAGGCCGCCAGATGCCTCTGCGGGTGTTCGCCTCGTCGGTCGCTCGAGGCGTAATAGACCGCCGCCGGCGGCGCAGAGCCGGCAAAGGGCCGGTCATCCCGTACATAAGTCCAGATCCGCCCGGTCGTACACTTGCCCTTCGCCAGGATCCGGATGGTGGTGTCGTCGCCATGAAGGCGCTCGGCAGCAAGCGCATGACGTTCGATCAAGTGGAAGAGCGGCATGACGGCGAAGGTCCCGTGGCCGACCTGATCCGCCAGCGTCGACAGCGGCAGGTCGATCCTCTCGGCCTTAAAGCGCGCACTCTGGCGATTGAGCGGGATGTGCATACCGAACTTGTCGAACAGGATCGTCGCCAGCAATTGCGGGCCGATGAAGCCGCGTGGCGTGGCATGGAACGGCGCCGGCGGCTGGCTGATCTTCTCGCAATCGCGGCAGGTGAACTTCTCGCGCACTGTCTCGATGACCTTGAAGCGACGCGGGATCTCCTCCAGCGTCTCGGTCACATCCTCGCCGATCTTCGCCAGTCGCGATCCGCCGCAGCAGGCGCAGCTCGTCGGAGCGTCAATGACGACGCGCTCGTGTTCGCTGTCGTCCGGCCAGGGCTTGCGCACTGGTCGCTTGCGCGTGAAGGGGCGGACGTTTTGCGTCTTCGCCGCCGCGGCCTGCGCGGCAAGCTCATCCTCGCTCGCCGTGGTGGCAAGTTCTTCGAGCTCCAATTCCAACTGCTCGATTAGTCGCGCCGTGCGCTCGGAGCGCTGCCCGTACAGTTCGCGTTTGAGCTTCTCGATCCGCAGCTCGAGATGCGCGATCAGCGCCTCGTTATCCGACAGCTCCGCTCGCGCACTGGCAGCCATCGCCTCAGCTCGCAGCCGCGCCTCACGCTCGGCCTGCAGCGCTGCCAGGGCACTGACAAGGTCCGATGGAAGGTCGTCCGGCTTCGATATCATGAAGCTATTGAATCAGATCAAGCAGCAGATTCAAACCGTAAAACGACTATCCGACCCGCGTCGGACGCTGGGTTTCTTGAGGGTTGCGCCAATCGATTCCGGACAACAGGTAGCTCATCTGCGCCGGTGAGATCGTTACTGCTTCGCCGGCAACCGATGGCCAGATGAACCTTCCTCTCTCGAGTCTCTTGGTGAACAGGCATGCTCCCTGGCCATCGTGCCAGATCACCTTCACAAGATCGCTTCGGCGACCGCGGAAGACGAACAGATGACCGCTGAGCGGGTCCTTGCGCAGCACCTCCTGCACTTGGAGTGCCAACGACGGAAAGCCTCGGCGCATGTCCGTGTAGCCTGTCGCGAGCCACACTCGCGCGCCCGTTGGAACCGGGATCATCGGCGTACCAAAGCATCGAGAACGCGACGTAGCGCGTCTCCATCAACGTCGCCATCGACCCGGATGCGGTGCCCGCTACCAAGATCGATCTCGATGATGCCCTGGCTCTTCCGTCGACGCGCCGCCGTCGTCGTCAATGGCGCTTCGGCCACCTCCCGCGGCGGCGCAGACGGCCCAATCTCGACCGGCACGAACGGCGCTATACTCGCTTCACCTTGCTTACAAAGCTCTTTGCGCCACCGGAACAGCTGGCTCACATGAAGGCCGGCCACGCGAGCCACCTCGGAAACATTGGCTCCGGGCTCGAGCGATGCTGCTACTAGCCGTTCCTTCTCATCCTGCGACCACCGGCGCCGCCGCTCGACCGATGTGATCACCTCCGCCCGCGAAATCGTCATAGCGCTTCTCCTAGGATTACCCCTAGGACCTGCAGCGATCGCGTTCGTCAAACAAGGCGGCCTTTGGCGGCTTTCAATTACCCATAACTTTGACCACTCGGCCTGATTTGCTGATCGGCGAAATCTTGAGTCGAAAGGATCACTTGTGATTCCTTGCTGAGCACCTGATTCGCGAGGGGGGTGCTCTATGGGGCTGACATTAAGGGACCGATCGGCAAGAGGCCGGTTGCGATCCTTGGAGGGTGAATGTTGGATTGATCGAGAGACTAGTGGATGCGAGTTTAGGGACGCGCGGCTGGGCGACAGATTCCGCAAGCTGCTCACGCAGATTGGAAGCGCCATGGGACAAAGCATTCCGCTCGTCTGCCAGGATTGGGCGAATACCAAGGCAGCCTACCGCTTCTTCTCTAATGACCGGGTCAGCGAAGCGGACATTCTGGCCGGCCATTTCCAATCGACAAGTGATCGCGCCGCAGCCACAAAAGGTCTCGTTCTTGTGCTGCATGACACAACCGAATTTAGCTATCGGCGCGAAAATTCCGAAGCAATCGGCATCACCAAGAGCATAAACAGTGGATGGGATAAGGCGGGGCGCCTCAGATCTCACACGGTTTGCGGCATCCTCATGCATTCGAGCCTCGCAGTTACAATCGAGGGTGTGCCGCTGGGGTTGGCGGCCGTTAAGTTCTGGACCCGGAAGAAATTCAAGGGGACGGCAGCGCTTAAAAGGAAGATCAATCCGACCCGGGTTCCCATCGAGAAAAAGGAAAGCGTCCGGTGGTTGGAAAATCTCAAGCAGTCTACGCAACTCTTGGATCATCCGGGACGATGCATCCATATTGGTGATCGCGAGAGTGACATCTACGAGCTCTTCTGCGCAGCACAGGAGATCGGAACCCATTTCCTGATCAGGACCTGCGTCGACCGCTTGGCTGGAGACGGGGATCACACGATCGCTGACGAAATGGACGAGGTCGCCGTCAAAGGGCTCCATCGCATCGAAGTCAAAGACAGCAACGGCGATCCCGACCAGGCCATTCTTGAGATCAGGTATCGCAAGATTCGCGTCCTGCCGCCGATTGGAAAGCAGAAGCGCTATCCCGCTCTGACCCTGACGGTGATCCATGCCGAAGAGCGCGGGACGCCGAAAAACAGGAAGAAGATCGATTGGAAGCTGATCACCGACCTGCCTGTTGGTTCCCGCACCGACGCCATTGAGAAGCTGGAATGGTATGGTTTGAGATGGAAGATCGAGGTGTTCCACAAGATCCTCAAATCGGGCTGCAAAGCTGAGGAGTCGAAGCTCAGGACCGCCCAGCGTCTGACCAATCTGATCTCGCTCTTTTGCATCCTGAGTTGGCGGGTCTTCTGGATGACGATGCTCAACCGTTCCGCCCCAGACGCGCCGCCAACCCTCGCGTTGACTGCGACTGAAATCGGCGTGCTCGATCGCCTCGTCAACGATAAACCAAAAGCAAGACGCAAAACGCTCTCGCACTATCTGATCAAGATTGCCCGACTCGGCGGTTACCTCGCCCGCGCCAGCGATCCGCCGCCCGGCAATACGGTCATGTGGCGCGGGCTGTCACGCCTCACTGACATCGCACTGGGCGCCATGGTCGGAGGAGAATTTGTGGGTAATTGAAAGCTTTGGCGGAGGGATACAGTGGAGGTCGCGAAATCCCTCAAGCTCGCCCACCTTTTGGTCCGGCTCCCTGGGGCAACGAGCCTTGATGTCGTTAAGCGCCTTACCGCACTACGTGGTCATCCAATCGGCATGCACAACGAAGCAGCAATGTATTTGCTTGCGCGAGCGGTCAGCCACTCTCACAAGGTGCTCCTTACCGGCGAAGATGCCGACGAGATTTTCCTTGGATATAGCCGGATCTTCAGGTTGTCCTTCGACCTTCGTCGACAGGCTCTGCTAAGAGCTTTGCCAGATGTCATTCCGCCCGGCGCGACGTCATCTCGGCCTTCCCAAGTTCAAACCGAGCCAATTTGAGTTATTTCTTGCGCGGTACACCTACTTTCCCCAAGCTGAGAAGCTGGGGCTGGCGACACCGGCATGGAGAAAGGACATCGGTCACGATGCGGAGCTGGTGGGCTGGATGAACAATGTCTACCACCCAGGCGGCCCAACGCCGGTCGAGCGTATAAGGCAGTTCTTTGTACGGCATCATCTGTCGGCGCTGCTTTAAATGGTCGACAGCACCACAATGGCGGCGGGGTAGCTGTGAATTGTCATCAACGCATACACCTGCGAGCATCAGGCACAGATGTTTAGCCATGTCCGGAGCTGTCCAGAATGTTCGGTCGCGGCCTTGCCGGATGACACTGGAGCGAGACCGAGAGAAGTCAGGGGCGCATCGGCCGGGTTTTGAAGAAAGGAAACTTCAGGTGCCACCCCTGCTGAGATGGTCTAGCTGGGCTGCAGATATTGCTTTTCGGCCGCGGCGAGTTCGTCATACCTCAGGAGCTCGAATATCTCACTCAGCGGCGCGATATGAGATTCGATGCTCGCAACGCTTTCTTGAGCTGCGATACTATCGCAGACGCGCCGCATTGCAGATGCCGCAGCTCGCAAGGAGTGATTGGCCCAGACGACCGTGGAGATTCCCGCATCACGAAAGGTTGACACTGGTGTTCGATAGTACGTGGTCGGAACGATCACAACGGGTAGCCGGTTCCGCCACTCGCTGACAAACGAAAGCATTTCGTAAGCGGTACTTTTTCGCGAGTGAATCAAGATTGCATCGGCGCCTGCCTCGGCATAGGCATGAGCACGCAAGATGGCTTCATTCAATCCATGTCCAGCGATCAGCGCTTCGATCCTAGCCACGAGAACGACGTGTTCAGCGACCGTGTCCTTCACGGCCCGCAGACGACCGGAGAATTCATCGATATCGGCGAGCGGATGCCGCTCACCAATGAGCGAGTTCAGCTTCGGGAAGCAGCTGTCCTCAAGCGAGACGCCCGCCGCGCCAGCCTGATGAAGTTTGCGAGCGAGGAGGCGAGCATTGTTGAAATTGCCGAAGCCGCCGTCACCGTCAACGAGCACAGGTAGCTCGGTTGAGTCCACTATGCGTTCGACGCTCTGGACGAGCTGGGTCCATGAAGCTTCATTGGCATCGCGATAGCCGAGCGAACTGGCAATCGACAAACCAGAGGCCCAGAGCCCCTTGAATCCCGAGCGCTGGGCGATCGTGGCAGACAGGCCATCATGCGCTTCCATCAGAAACGACAGATCATCATTCGAGCACACCTGGGCGCGAAGCATTTCGACTGACGACGGCTGTGTGCATTGACGACCTGCGGTAGGCCGAACGGTTTGTGGTTGATACTGCATGCCTAAATCCTGGAAGCCGATCCTCGATTGGCGCAAATTTCACTGTTCATATCGTCTTGTCGTGAAGTCGATCAATGACCAGCGTTGGTAGTTTATTGGCGCGTAAAAGCTTGCATGATCGCCATGGGGTTGGCGCCGAACGCTAGCCTGTCGTCATGGTCGGATGAGCGTCGGCCGACACGCTGGAAAGGAGAGCTTTGGTGCATATGAAAGATCTGGGCTCGCGAGCCGCGTGCTACGGCCCTTCATAGAGCATTCAGCCCTGGCGGGAGGAGCGCCTCGTCAAAGGGGGATATCCAGCTCATACAGATATTGAAATATCGACTGCTACGATTGTCGTAAATGCTGCTATTGCGTTGCGACATATGTCGCAATCCCGTCGAGAGGGCTGCAGTTCGATGGCAGTCTCCCGAGAACGGCCCGACGATCTCCCAAGAACCTCTCCTGCCGCGAGAGTTTGCGTGTGCCACTGAGTGGCATGGCACTTGCTGATCTCGTTCTTGTCCTCTCGGCTCCAGGAGAAATTCATGGCGGATGTGCCAGAAGTTGTGCTGTCGGAACGGGAAAGACAGTGTTTGCGATGGGTGGTGAAGGGGAAGTCATCCTGGGTCATCGCAGTCATCCTGGGCGTGAGCTATAACACCGTCAACTTTCATATCAAGAATGCGATGCGAAAGCTGGAAACGACCAGCCGGACCCAGTGCGTCGTCAAGGCCCTACGTCTGGGTCTTCTTGACTAACGACCGCAGTTCCGTTGCCGCTGAAGAGGGCGCGCTTCTATTTCGTCGCCGATTGTCACGGGGCGCCGTGGACCACTAGGCGAGGTAAGATCACCGGCGCATACTCTTGAAAGCTCGACCGCGGGTCGGATCCCTATGTCGACGTTGTGATCGGTCCGTCCCGCCTTGCTGCGGACGCGGCGGCCGTATGCGTGTCGCAAGAAGAGAGGTGATCGTAGCGGCTTAGCTACTGAAGTCGTTCTCATCCGAACGGGGGGTAGGTGGCCTAGGCCGCACACGAAGACGGTGGTGATAGTTCGTAAACCCAGTTCCAAAAGCGTGCGTCTGGTAGACGTTGCACCATACGCTAGCGCTTTGCGCGCTCAACCAAGTGCGGACGATCCTCACAAGCGTAGCTAGCAGAATGAACTACCCTTTCGCGGACCGGTAATGCGAAGGTTGCGTTTCTCGATAATCTAGAGGATTCGAGTCATAAGTTGGATATGTTTGCGGCGGAGCCGCGATCCGGGTGTTTCTGGAGAGGCAGGTGACCCGAAGTCGATCTGACTGAGTTGGACCACGACCAGAGGGCGTCATCCATGATTTCGAAACTTGGCAGTATCGGGAGGGCGTTGAGAAGGATTCGAGGCGCGCAACACAGCTCATATACATCTCCGCGAGGTAGGTACGACTCGTACAGAGCCATTAACGACGCACGCCCCCGTTAAACTGGTCAAACATTGGAGCTGCAATTTCGCTGTCGCATAGTGGGGAGCCGGCCTCATTGTTTGTGCCGCCGGCAGAGCATCAAGCCGACCACATCGGAGGTATCCTGCTCACGGTATGAAAGGGGCATGTCATGGAAGGGGATTGTATCCCCGCACAGGGCCGCACCTGATCGAGCCAAAGTCGTAGCCGCAGCAGCCTGAAAGAAGCTCTCTGCAGGTTTCTACCTCGTATCGGATGCGCGCTGATGCGCCACGCGCGCACGAGCCAGGAGCCCTATGATGGCCGTCTATAGCGTACCGTCGCGATGCCGAAGCAGGCGGCCCGCCGAAGAACCTGATCTGGCGCTTGTACCTGTTGTTGATTGTTGGCTCAGTCTCAAGACGTGTTGCAACGTAGACCGTTTCTAGGCGCTTTTACTTTCCTCGTCTCGAGTGCAATCATCTCGGCAATCAGTCAACGAACCGATCTTTCGCCGTGACTAGTGGGTTTCGCGAGGAAAAAGCTCGTCCAAATCGGCAACGCTTGCAGTCAACGAGTCGGAGGTCGCCATGCATACCACCCTTGCCCGATGTCGACCTGGCTGCTGATCAATGCGCTGCTCTTCGTGGGAATGATGCCCGTCGACAAGTCTGCCCGGTGACGCCAGCGTGAAGGAACAAGCTCATATGCGGAGGAAAGCAGCATCGCTGCGTCCCGGGTTTTTGGCACTGAAGATCAAAAACGCTGGCGCTGTCTCGCAGGCGGTTGGCCGACACGCTGAGATATCCGCTTGGCAACCAATGTCGGCAACCGAACAGGGGCCTGCAGCTCCGAACGGCTGAAACTTGCACTTTTCAGCCGGCACGCAGCTTGCAGTGAACGGCCCGCGACATAGCGCAAGCCGCGCTATGTCATGAGCTTGCGTGCTCTCCGCCGCTTCTGCTTGACGCGTCAGGGCCCGCGAGCCTTGCCGCTCGACCTCCTCCGGAGCAAATCCATGAACAAATCACTCCTCTCCGCCACTTTGCTTTCGATTGCCTGCTTCGCCTCCACGGCGCTGCGAACGGATGCGGCGGTGACTGATGACCCATTCCTTTGGCTCGAGGAGATCGAAGGGCCAGACGCAGTGGCTTGGGCCCGCGCCGAGAACGAGAAGACGCTCGGGGTGCTCCAGTCAGATCCTCGCTATCCACGCTTCTTTGAACAGGCGCTCTCCATCCTGCAGGCCAAGGATCGGATCGCATACGTTTCGTTGGAACGGCGAGCTTTGGAGAATTTCTGGCGAGACGAGAACCACGTGCGCGGCGTCTGGCGGCGCACCACGCTCGAGAGCTATCGTAGCAAAGACCCACAGTGGGAAACCATTCTCGACGTGGACACCTTAGCGGTCGCCGAGAACAGGAATTGGATCTTTCAAGGTAGCAGCTGCCTTCCGCCTGAAGAGCGCCTCTGCCTGATTAATCTTTCCGATGGCGGCAAGGATGCCGCGTCCATACGAGAGTTCGACTGCGACGCCAAGAGCTTCGTTGCGGATGGCTTTTATCTCTCGGAGGGCAAGCAGCACGTCAGCTGGGTCGATCGTGACACACTCCTTGTTGCACGGCACTGGGGCGAGGGGACTGTGACGCAAGCCGGCTACCCCTTTGTGGTGAAGGAGCTCAAACGCGCTCAGCCGCTCAGTGAGGCTCGCGAGATGTTTCGTGGCGAGCCCACCGACGTTAGGGCGTCCCCCTTTGTGCTTCGTGACAGCGAGGGCAATATTCATGCGACCGGCGCGATCCGCGCAATCAGCACTTTCGAGTCCGAGCATGTGGTCTTCCGCCCCGATGGGCCCGTCAAGCTCAATCTGCCGAAGAAGGCCGCGATGATCGGTCTAGTGGGTGGTCGCCTGCTTGTAAGGCTTGATGAAGATTGGAGGCCGCCAGGCGATATCAGCTTCGCCGCGGGATCGCTGATTTCGTATGGTCTGGCCGAATGGAAACAGGATCCGCTGCGCGCCAAAGCCTCGCTCGTCTTCCAACCTGGGCCCCGCCAGGCCGTGAGCGGGTTGGGCGTCACAAAGAACTTGTTGATCATGACGATCCTTGAGAACGTTCAGAGCAAAGCGTTCGCTTATAAGTACGATCAGGGAGCTTGGTCGGCGACGCCGATCCCGCTGCCGGAACATGCAAATGTCAGCCTGTCAGCCACGTCCGATGAAGCGGACCAGGCGATGTTCGTGGTCTCGAGCTATCTCAGACCAACCTCAGTCTGGTATTTTGATGCCGAAAGCAAAAGCCTTGAGGAATTGAAGACGACACCGGCTGCCTTCGATGCGTCCAACCATGTCGTGGAGCAGCTCGAAGGCACTTCGCGTGATGGCACGTCAATTCCCTATTTTCTGGTGCGGCCGAAGAACGCAAGGTTTGACGGGGCGATCCCGACACTTGTTTATGGCTATGGCGGTTTCCAGGCTTCGCTTCTGCCCTCTTATCTGGGACCGGTGGGGCGGCTCTGGCTCGAACAGGGCAATGCCTATGTCGTGGCGAACCTGCGTGGGGGCGGCGAGTTTGGCCCACAATGGCATCAAGCGGCCCAGACGGCAACGAAGCAGACGACATGGGATGATTTCATTGCCGTTGCCGAGGACCTGATTCGCCGGAAGATCACAAGTCCGCGCCGGCTAGGAATCATTGGCGGCAGCCAGGGCGGCCTGCTCGTTGGCGCCGCAATCACCCAACGTCCCGAACTCTTCAACGCGGCCATCATCAAGGTGCCACTGTTTGACATGCTTCGATACACCAAACTGGGCGCAGGCGCCTCCTGGATCGGCGAGTACGGTGACCCTGCGATCGCCGAGCACCGTGCGTGGATCGAAGGCTACTCGCCCTACCAGAAGCTGATGGCGGGCAAGACTTATCCCGCTCCCCTAATTCTTACCTCGACCAAGGATGACCGCGTGCATCCAGCGCACGGCCGCAAAGCAGCCGCGAAGCTCGCCGCGCTGGGGCAGCCTTACTTCTATTACGAGAACATCGACGGGGGGCACAGCGCCGCCGCCAACCTCAAGGAATATGCGCGTCAACTGGCCCTTGAATACACCTATGCATCGAGGCGGCTTTGTTCTGAGTAAAATTCGCTCAGCGGGCTGATCGAGGCAGATAAAATGAGAGACCATTGGTGTTATCTCAACGTCTTCACGGTGCTCAGCTGAATTCATCGAATCCAAGGCGAGAGAGCTGATGAGGCGCCAGCAGAGGCGATGAGGGTCGTCAGATGCCCAAGTTACCCTGGTTTGAACAGCCTCCACCGCTGGCGAGCGGGTTTCCTGGCGTCCAACCACAACATGACGAGCGGGCGGTAAGTTGCCAGATGCGCTTCCTTGAGGATTGTCTCGCAGAGTCCGAGATGGCCGGCGTGCGGCTAATATCTAAACGCGAACAGCTAAAGCGCAGCTCTGGGACTATCTTCGTGCTTGAGAAAGCATGTCACATAGCTCAATGCAGGCATGGCGCGGATTGATTATCCTGATCCAGGCTGCGCGAAGGAGTTCACGGCCGCCCTGTTGCGACGATCAATCCGATTCGCTTTAGCTCGGCTCCCGATAAGCGCGGCGTGTTCGAGGCTCTGCAACTCTTCTGTAAGCCGCTAGCGCGCGACGAGTGAAGAAGGTCAAAACGTCATCCGGATCCTGAAGCCTTGAAGCGAAGTGTGGTCGACGTCACGGCGCTTTCTGTCATTTGCACAATGCGGCCGCAGATAGACCATGCGATAAAAAACGAGCACGTGACCAGCGCAGCGACGCTGGCGTTTTGGCCGGCAGACTCTTCGCTAGATCACAACGGTTCACTATGGAGATGTCGCCGTGGCAATGGGTATTGTGAAGTGGTTCAACTCGACCAAAGGTTATGGGTTCATCAGGCCTGAGGACGGAGGTCCCGATGTCTTCGTGCACATCGGTGCCGTCGAAAGGGCCGGTTACACCACTCTTGAAGAGGGGGCGCGGGTAAGTTATCAGCTCAAGGCCGGGCGTTCGGGCAAGATGTCAGCTGAGGATCTTCGGGTTGGCTGATCCGACTCGCCTCCGGAAACTGCTCTCTGCAAAGCGTGTTCTCGCACCTGTCCGGCGATGACTTGTCACGGCGCGCCGGGCGTTTGGCTTTTCGACGGTCTCTTCCAGCCATGAGGCTGTCTCGCAAACCGCATGACAGCGTTGATCTCCTGAGGCCGTCGACCGATCACTGCCGTCAGAGCTACAGAGTTGCGAGCCGATCGCAGTGTGGGCGTGGCAAGATATTCCTGCGCCCCGAACCGTACGCTCGTGACCAACGCGCCGGAAAGTGCACGCCGCCGGGCTGGTACTCCCCTGTCCAGGGGTGATGCATGTAGCTCATGAAGGTGCTCGCACAACCGGGTTCTTCCGTTATCGACCATACTGGCCGGCTGCGCTGAGGCAACAGCACGCCCGCAGCAGCTTCTCCGGCGGGGTCGACGGCCGCCCAATAGGCGAATAGAGCGCGGCAAACTCGCGCTTCAGCGTCGACTCGTTCACGATCGTCCGGATCGCTCGCAGCGGATGGTCACGCCGTACCCGAGCCTCCAGATCGACGTAGCTGAACAGCTCGCCCGTTCGATTGTCGCCGCCGCGCAGGCATCATCTCCGAATCTCGTCGGAGCCAATGAATCCCAGTCGCTGGTCGTTGCGAACACCTTTTTCAACGCCCTGCTAGAGGCGTACCTAGGTGCTGCCGCCAGGCTGCTCGGAATCCGATTGCAGCCGCCTGATGCCGGATAGATCGTTCCGGACGAGTGCGTGTCCGACACGTACGGTCACCGCCATCTCGATGCAGAAAGGAATCATGCAAAGGGCAGTTGCGACCTCGAAGGCAATCTGATGGGCGGCAATGGCTGTGGTGCTGATCACACCATCAGAAGCGCCGTCGCCGAAAAAAGGTTCGGTTCCATGAAAATGGCAACCGAAACCGGCGTCCCGATCACGATGAGCTGCCGCTGCCCACAAGATCGGGGAGATCGTTGTGGGCCAGCAGCGCCGGCTCGACACCGAGCGGACGCTAAGGACCATGCTTTGCTCGACGGGGATTAGCGCGGATTTTCCCGCCGGCATCTCCTTTTCAATTCACCCAGTTGCTCGGGAGCAGAATTCCCGATCGGTAACTTTCTGGGTCGATCAGCCTCGGTTTGATGCAAATGTTCCGTTCGGTAACCTTTGTCCTTCGTGGCAATGGTCTGGACCGTCCGGCTTGCCGAACTAACGAGAGAACGGCGCTCCTCCTCCATTCGCTTATGCTCGGGGCCGTCACCAGGGGCGGCAGTGACGCCAGCCAGATATCCTCCGTGGTCGCCCGGCCTGATATGCAGCTTGTCGGCGTAGGTAGCCCGTCGCAGCTTGCGTGCCCAGCGCACAACAGGTCCACAAGGGGGCCAGGTGCTGCTGTCAATCTAGTGGCATGAGAAACCGGCAGGCGTGAGCAGTGCATTGGTGTCATTGCCGGCGGACAGCACGACGGAGTCGAATACCTCAATTCCTGTCGTTAGGCGCAAGCGTGGCTTTGACTGCAGCCTCTCAAGGCCTTGTACTCGCTCCCGCCGATACCGAACCGCAAACCGTTTGGTAGAGCGTTCGATCAGAGCCCGGCATAGCGCTCCCGCATTCACCCATCCTTCTTCCGCGACAAGAACGACTTCGGCGGCCATTCAGTCCTGATAGATGGCTCGAGGCGACCTGCTGCGGCCGGTGAAATGAGTTCCACCTGACTTCCGTACTTGCAAAGGGCCTTGGCATTCTGTTCCAGTTGTGCAGCAGCATTCCCAAAGGAAGCGAGCCGCAGCGTTCCAGTCCGTGTGGAGGTGTCGCTCGCTTCCGACCTCGCGAGCGATCATGCTGTGGTACTTGATAGCGTCGAGCCTAAACGGCAGGTCGGCTTTGGCTTGGCCAAACGCATTAAGACATGCAAATGATGCGGACGAGACGCCGTTTCCAGGTTTGCCAATATCGAAAACGGTCACTTGCGCACCGGCCTTCCCGAGGTGATAGGCAATGGAGCTGCCGATGATACCAGCCCCGACGACTCCGATTTTCATCGGCTCCTCCTTCCTGGGAAATCTGCTCAAGTACTGGCGGTGAGCCCGCCATCGATGCGAAGAATCTGGCCCGTCACGAACCTGGACAGCGAAGACGCGAAGAAGTGCACAGCTCGCGCGACATCCTCAGGCGTAGCCAATCGCCCGTGGGTGCTGCGTTCGTTGCACAGCGCGCCTCGTGGAACGACGCTTTAAGCGCGGACAGGATGTATCGACTGCTGCGACAGAGCTGCGCCTAAACCCCATCAGTGGCAATTCGCCGAGCTTTGCCAATTGAAGCAGCACAGTCCGGACTTCGAATCCTGATTTTCGTTGGGCGGTTCGAGCAGATCGAACTGTTTCTCGGCGCCCATACCAGGCGCGCGCACGCGGTTCGCACAGTCAATCCTTGAGACGTTCTTTCGGCGATATTCGGTCTCTGTTTAATTCATCCGGACCTGTTCAGTAGTGTGGATGTCGATTGGGAGTGGCTCCTCCGAAGGGATCCCGTCTGTGTGATCCAAAGGTACGGGGAATTCGGAGCGCCTGCTCAGACGGCGTGGACAACTACGAGTAGAAACAATTCACGGTTCTGGCGACCGCCCTTCGTCCGCCTCGCAGCTGCGCGATGATCCATTGGCGAACTTTAGATTCACTGACTAGCGGGTGGCGGCGCACCCCTGGATAGCCGAACAGCGCCTGTTGGCGCTCAAGTCCGCTGATATAGGAGCGATCAACACCTGCATCGTGGGCCAATTGCTCTTGCGGAATACCCGCTCGACGCGGATCCGGCGCACATTGTATGCCACAAGCGCACGAGCTCTCATGCGCCAAGGCAGCCATTCGATAGTTATCATACCATTGGCTATAACCTACATAAAAACATCACAAATTTGGAGGTTTTCATCGAACTATTCGATGCGTGTCACCGAATGTTCTACTGGGGCGGGCTACACCAGCTCTGGTATGTCGATCGCCTATCAGTTGTGGCGGCGCAGGTTTTGCCGGCGCTGACCGGAGCTCGGTCGTTCCGCTAGCTCGGCAGCCGTTCGATTCCACGGGCAAAGATGCTGACTGAGAGGGCGCCCATGGTCCTCCATTCGAAATGGAGTTGCAATCCCAATGAATGAGCCGGCCGAATCGAGGAGATTGCAGCGACAGCCGATCGGGGAAACTTAGAGTTGGCTTTCAGCCCTGCATCAGCGCAGAAAGCGCATTTCAGCTGCCCTAATCTCGTCCATTCTCTGCAGTCTGAAGAGTTCCTCTACCGGTACTATATCCTTGTGGACGTTCTGGACGCCGCCATCAGCGATGATGCGGAGGAAGGTGTCTCTCATGGCCGTGCTTGAGGCCCGAATGGCGTAATTGCCATAGATCATCATCTGGACGTTGCCCAATGCCTTGACCCGACGAGCATCCAGATCCGGATAAGCATTTGGCACAATGGCCAGCGGCACTGAACCGGTCCAGGCGCGGGAAAAGCTTTCGATCTCGCCAGGATCCGTCTTCTTTGAATGGACCAGGATCATGTCGGCGCCAGCTTTCACATATGCTTGCGCGCGGTCTAAGGCTTCAGCTTCGCCAAGGCCAGCGATGAGCGCTTCGGTTCTCGCGATCACAAGAAAGTTTGGATCTCGTCTCGTGGCAAGAGAAGCCTCGATCTTGCCCTGGAATTCCTCGATGCGCAGCAGTTGCTGGCGGCCGTCCGCAGCAAGGCTTGTAACCTTCGGAAATGTCTTGTCCTCGATGACAACGGCGCTGGCGCCGGCCCTTTCATACTCGCCAATCGCATGGATGACATTGATGGCATTGCCATAGCCTGTGTCGATGTCGGCCACGATCGGTATCGTCGTGCGCCCAGCGATTGCCCGCAGCATATCCAGATGCTGTGCCATCGAGATCAGGCTCATGTCAGCCAAGCCATAAAGTGCGGAAAGTTCGAAACCGGAGGCCCACAGCCCATCGAAGCCGGCTTCCTCCGCGAGAATTGCTGAAAGTGGGCTGTGAGCTGCCATAATGTGGACAAGACCGCTTTCGGCCATCCGGGCGCGCAGACGTTTGGCAGGGGACATCCGAAGTCTTTCAAGATGGGGCGGTGCAAGCGATGATGATCCGATCGCAGGCCTGGGTGAGATTCTCAAGCGAGGAAGCATGGCAGATGCGAATGTCGGGCGAAGCCTGGAAGCTGCCGGGGCGCTACTACGGGGTCCCAAAGGCGTAGAGAAGAGATGGTGAACATGGCTGTCAGTCCGTCGCCTTCCGCCCGGCGCCATACGGAACGTGCCAACTCATCATTGCCTGGCTTTCGAATCGCCGTTGCCTGGCATCGACACTTGCAAAGTTCCCGCTGAACACGCCTGCTTCGAAGCCAAAAGACCCTGGTCTGATCCATATTGGAATCGAGCTTGTGATCGCGATGGAATTCCCGCGGCTTGCCCCGCGCAGCCGCCTGCTCCCGACGAGCGTGCTGCATTTCTTCGGCACGTCGCGGATTGCGCCAGATACCGGTCTGGCAGGCAGCAAGTAAGGTTTCGAATCGGGTTCGCCCTGACTGAGTCTGATCGCGTCCGCACTTTGGCGTAGCTCGGTTGCTCGCGCCGTCATGGCCTCGGCTTCTGCGGGAGGAACAAGCCTTGAGCTGTTCTGCTAGCAGAGACAATAGAAGCACCTGACGTTTGACGAGGATTGTTCATAGCTTCTACTCGTTGCGAGGTTGCAAACAAAACGGACATTCGTATTTGTTGAATTAAATCATCGCAACTTGCGATGCCTTGCTTAGGATCGCCCAAGACGACGGCCGCCTTTCGCGGGCCGCGCTTCACCAGCAGAGCAATTTGCTCCGCGCGTTACGCGTTGGATGCCGCGCATACGTGTGAATGCTCTTGTCAAAAATGAAACGATCAACAGGACTCGAACGCTTTTCCGCTCACGACGAAGAAATTTGCACGGCGCCCCTTAAGGAAGCAGCGCGAAGGCTCCCTCACTCGGGGCTGGTCCGTTGTCAAGCGACCTCTGTGAGGCTGCCTAGGGCTCACACTGTTTAGCTCCGCAGTCCCACGGCTATCGCATATTGCAGGGGCTTCCATCTACTTATTCGATACATGTCATCCAGCTGTAGCATGAAGGGTCTTGAAGGTCCGCAGCTTGGGCAAAGAATTTCATGGCAGCGAGGAAGTGATGCAATGGCATCTGTTTCGATCGAAAGCATCAGTAAGGCCTACGGCCAAACGCCCGTACTGCGCAGCGTCTCATTGTCGATAGCCGATGGTGAATTCCTGACGCTGTTGGGACCGTCGGGCTGTGGCAAGTCGACGCTGCTCCGTCTCCTGGCGGGACTTGAGGTGCAGGACGCCGGCTCCGTCTCGATCGGCGACCGCGTCGTGGATGGCGTCCCGCCGAAGCGGCGGGATATCGCCATGGTGTTCCAGTCCTATGCACTCTATCCCCATATGAGTGTCGCGTCGAACCTCGCGCTGCCGTTGCGGATGCGTCGGCTGTCGGCCTTACAGAGGCTCCCCCTTCTGGGCCGTCTTCTGCCTAGAACGCCGCAGATCGCCGCGGACATTGGAGTGGAAGTCTCCCGCACGGCTAAGTCCCTCGGGATCGGCCACCTGTTGTCGCGCAAACCGGGGCAACTCTCGGGCGGCCAGCGCCAGCGTGTCGCGGTTGGTCGGGCGATGGTGCGCCAGCCAGCTGTTTTCCTAATGGACGAGCCCCTATCCAACCTCGACGCCAAGCTGCGGGTGCAGATGCGCGCCGAGATCAAGGAACTGCACCAACGGCTCGGGGTCACCTTCGTCTATGTTACCCATGACCAGGCCGAGGCGATGACCCTTTCGGATCGTGTGGCGGTGATGCTCGATGGTGAGTTGTTGCAGGTTGCTCCACCGCAAAGCATCTATTCCGATCCAGACAATCGCCGCGTGGCCGAATTCATCGGCTCACCCAAGATCAACCTGCTTGATGGCGTGATGCGCGAACGCGGCCTAATCGACGTGGCTGGTTCGACGATCCCGATCGAAGCTCATGCCCTGGCGGGGACGCCGCTTTCACTCGGCATTCGCCCGGAGACTCTTTATCTCGCAGACCACGCTGGCCATGGGGTGCTGACAGGTTCGGTGCGAATGGTTGAGCACATGGGATCAGATCTCTTCGTACATCTCAATCTTGCCGGGATCGATCAGCCGTTCCTCGTAAGGCTGCCGGCCGAGCGAGCGCCGCATATCGCGCCCGGCCAGACCTTGCACGTTGGCGCGAGACCGGATCGCATTCTTCTGTTTACACGGGATGGACGGCGCTTACGGCGGGAAGCGGATCCCGTTTGCAGATACGTCGCTCCGTTCCGGGAGGCCGCAGGATGAGCGAGCCTCATGTTTTTTCCGATGCTTATAATCGCTCCTTCATGCAGCGTGGAACGTCATTTCTTGCGGTCTCACCAGCTCGTCGGCAAGCCTTTATGGTGGCGTTCACAGGATACGGGCTCGCTGGCCCGGCGGTCTTCTTTCTGCTGGTGCTGTTCTTGCTGCCGGTGGTTGGGGTGTTCTTCATCGCGCTCACCGACTGGCAGCTCGGGGCGGGCTCCTTTTCCTTCGTCGGCCTCGCCAACTACCGCGAGGCGTTCGCGGATGCCACCGTTAGAGCCTCCCTCGCCAACACCGCTGCCTATGTTCTGATCGTCGTGCCGGCTACGCTGCTTGGCGGCCTTACTGTTGCACTTCTGATCGAAAGCGGAAAATCCTGCCGCTCGTTTTATCGTGCCATCCATTTCCTGCCCTTTATGGCAACGGTCACGGCTATGGCCATTGTCTGGGAGGCGCTGCTGCATCCCACGATAGGCCTCGTGAACCAGATGTTCGCCGCCGTGGGCCTTCCGACCGCCAATTGGCTGCGCAATGAAAATACCGTCCTTCCGGTGTTGGGCGCTATCGGGATCTGGCAAAATCTAGGCTATGCGATGGTGTTGTTTCTCGCCGGCCTCAAAACCATCCCGCGAGATCTCTACGATGCAGCCGATGTCGACGGTGCAGACTTATGGATCGACCGCCTGCGCACCGTCACTCTGCCCTTGCTCGGGCCGGTCTCGATGTTCGTTGTCATTGTCGTGGCATTGCGGGCCTTGGAATGTTTCGACGCCGTGAAGGTACTGACGCAGGGTGGCCCTGGAGATGCCTCCGAAGTACTGCTCTACACGCTCTATCGAGAGAGTTTTGAGTATCTGCGCACCGGATATGGCGCCGCCATCGCCGTCGTCTTTCTCGCCATGGTCGGAACTCTCACGCTGATCAACGCCCTCGTCATGGACAGAAAGGTGCATTACCAATGAGCGCGTCCACTCCCGTCAAAGGCTTGTCGTCGCTTGCCGGCATCCTTCGCCATGCCGTGTTAGTCGTGACAGGAGCGTTGATACTCGTTCCCTTCCTGTGGATGATCTCGCTCTCGATCAAGGCGCCGGGCGAGATATTCCACGCGCCCTTCTCCTTTTGGCCCGCGCAATTCTACGGCATTGAAAATTATGAAAAAGCGCTGACCCAGGCCCCGCTGCTCCGCTATATGGGCAACGGCTTGATGGTATGCGGTCTGATCCTGGCGCTGCAAATTCTCCTCTGTGCTCCTTGCGCCTACGCGCTTGCAAAACTACCATTTTTCGGTCGCAACCTCGTTTTCGGCATGGTGCTTGCCGGTCTGATCCTCCCGCACCAAGTGCTTTCGCTGCCGCTATTTGTCCTCGGGTACAAGCTCGCCATTCTTAATACTTACACCGCGCTGATCCTTCCTTATCTCGTGTCACCCTTCGGCATCTTCCTGTTCCGGCAATTTTTTAAGACGATTCCGGATGATGTCGTGCATGCTGCACGTCTCGACGGTCTTTCTGAACTCGCTATCGTCTGGAAGGTCATGGTGCCGATGGCACTACCGGCCGTCGTCGCATTCGCAATCTTCTCGGTGGTCGGGCACTGGAATGACCTGTTCTGGCCATTGATCGCTGTACGTGATCAGTCCCTGATGCCGCCGCCGCTGGGTATTCTGGTCTTCAAGAACGAGGAGGCCGGCAGCGACTACGGTCCTCTGATGGCCGCATCCACTATTGTGGTACTCCCGCTCACCATCGCCTTCCTCGCAGCCCAACGTTGGTTCGTCGAGGGACTAACCGGAGGGGCCGTCAAATAATAGGCGAACCGAGCGACCGAAATTCTCCTCTCGTCGCATGCGCAGGCATTAAACCGGGAAGTGCTGACATGGATATGGTTGAAAAGGAACTCCGATGCTGACAATAGCAAAGCTTTCTTCCGCAATCGGCGCGGACGTCGCCAATGTCGATCTCCGCAGATTGGCGGAATCGAAAGACGCCACCGTTGTCGCTGCGCTTCGCGAAGCGCTTGAAACGCACCTTGTGCTTCGCTTTCGTGGCCAGCATCTGTCACCAAGCGAATTCGTCACGCTTGCGTCTGCCTTCGGCCAGACAAAGACGCTAAAGCGCGCCGCAGCGTCAAGTAGCGCGCATTTGCCTGGACATCCTGAAATCAAGGTTGTCTCGAATGTAGCGAATGATGATGGCCGACCTATCGGCGACGGTGGTTCGTCAGAGAATTACTGGCACACCGACGGCACCTATTTGCCACAGCCCATCAAGTTGACGTTCTTGTACGGACGCGAGTCGCCCAAAGCAAATCCACCCAAGACGTTTTTCATGAACCTGTCCGATGTCCATGATCGCCTGCCTCACTGCTTGACGTCCTATCTGAGCCGATTGAGTTGCATCCATTATTCGCCGTATAACTTCGCTCCTGAATATGCCGAGCAAATCGCAGCACTCCCCGAAGGGGCGGATCGTCGGCATATTGGGCCCAGCTTTCCGCTCGTGCGCCTCAATCCCCATAGTGGAAGACCATCCTTGTATCTTCCTAGACAGCGACAATGCCTTATCGAAGGCTTAACGCGCGCAGAGAGTGAGAAGCTCTCTGATCTGCTATGGACATACGTCGAAGCCTATAACGATACATGGGGCGACGTAATTGGTGTCGATGACCTCTTCGTTTTCGATAACAGTTACACGCTTCATAGACGTGAGGCGTTCGACTCGCGAGAACGGCGTGTCCTATGGCATATCACGACCCAGGGCGAACCACCGATTCCGTATGCATTGGCGTCCTAATCTAGTTCGCTAGGGCACAGTGGCAGCAGAAAGTGTTGCGGTGAGCGGTGCCATCCGCCCCGCAGCGATCATCCATACCCACGAAGACGAGCATACCCTGTCCGAGACCCCCGAAAACTGGCGGTCCGTTTTCCCGGACGACAAGTCGCGCGATCATTGGAGAAGTGCGGTGGTTCCCTGCTGGCCGACAATTTCAGGCGCCGGCCCGAGATCGGCCGCGGCACTATTTTCGAACGAGCTGATTATGAATGGCGGCACGTTTCCTTCCATTGTGTTTTGGCGTCCGCCAACCGGCACCAACCCAACCGTCGTTTTCTTGCCTGGCGGTGGCCATCTGGCCCGGGTCGCATATGGCCACCCGGGCGCGGATCCCCGGGACTTTCTCGACTTCTGGCTGCGCGAGGTCGGATGGGGGCTTCTGGCGCTCTCCTATCCGAGTGATCATCCCACCTTTCCACGGCTTTACCCCGAGATGACCGTGAGCGACTGGGGCGCGTCGGTGACGGCGATCACCCTTGGCCTTTTGGCCACGTGTCCGGCGCCACGGCGTGTCGTCGTGGCCGGCTGGAGCATGGCGGGCCGGGTTGCACGCTCAGTCTGCCGAGGCCTTGCCCGAGGCGGTTTGCCGCCGATCGGCTTTATTTCGCTCGCTGCGAGCGCTCCGTTTCCCGGCCTGGTGCCCGTATTCGAGAGGGGCGAGCCGGTGACGCAGGCGGGCTTGTGGGATCTTTCGGCCGATGAGCCCGGTCTACCAACGCGTCACTCAGATTGGTGTGCTGAACTTGCTGCCCAATCGGCCGACAACGACCGCGTGATCATCCCCCCAGATGTCTATCAACGCGACTATCGTGTAAATACGCCGCTTCTGCTGCGCGGAGAGCCGCAATTTCTCCGATCGCGCAGCGCGGGCGTTTCGGTGGCCGAAGTGACGGACGAGCTCGGCACTTTCGATTTTGGTTCCCATCCGTTGACGGGTGTAATAGCGCCGACGCGGCCTTCTGATGCGCGTCACGCGCTAACCGATACACTCACCTGGAGTTTCCTGAACGCACAGCACGTCTTCGAGCGCTACGTTAGCGGGTGCCCCGGTCTTTCCACTTTCCCTCCCCAGCTTTGGGAGCAGTTGCGGTTGCTTATGTTAGATTTGCCACGCCGCCTCACGCGTACTGTATCAGGCGGTCATTTCTTCTTCGTAGGTGAGCGCGGCGCCAAAGCAACAGCACGTCATCTGACAAATCTCGCAACTGAAATCGCATTGCTGCAGGCCGAAGTCTCGGCCATCGTCTGCAATCAACCGGCACCACCAACAAAATAGAATGACAGCCTTCAGCCGTTCCCAAGCACTCACTCGACGCATTTTTGACAATGCCCGCGCCCCTCACCAGGTGTCGCAAAAGCTGGCCCGCTCGACTAGTTCGATCACAGTCGGGCCCGCTACCGACGCAATTCCAACATGGTTGACGATCTTTCGATCGTGTTGCGGCAGGGACGAGGTGCTCGCTCCTCACCAAGCCGGGTAATGGGCGTCAAACGAAGGCCTGCGGCGTGCTGCTGGTACACGCCGTCCACAAAAAAGATCAGATCGGCGGTACAAGCGCGCGAGGGAACCGCGCCTGTACACGTCATCACTTCTTCAGAATGAGCTTGCGTGCCTCCTTGGCGGCGTCATCGAGCGCCGCTTGCGCCGAGAGTTTACTGCCCAATACCAGTTGCATTTTGTCCACGATCATCGCCGCGGCCTTCGTGCTGTTCTCACCGGGAAATGCATACCAAGCCACCAGATTACTGAGTTGCCCCAGCGGAACGATGTAGTTCGGCTTTTCCCGATAAAGCTTCTGTAGCTGTGGATCCGATAGGGCGGCCTTGTTGATTGGCGTATAGCCGGTCATCGCCGCCATGATCGCCTGTGCCCGCGGGCTCGCGGCGAACTTGATGTATTTCCACGCTGCTTCCTGCCGAGCGGGGTCCTTGGTTAGCATCATCATTCCGTTGCCGGCGGCCAAGGTTTTGCCGTCGTGAGCCAAGGGGATCGGCGTCATCGTAAGCATGAAATGCTGACCGATTTGCTGTTCGAAATCGGTGAGAAGGCTGCTGGACGTCAAGTAGATACCAATCTTGCCGCCGACAAAGGACTGACGGGCGTTGTCACGCGATAAGTCCATCATACCAGAATCTGCGGCGCGCGCTACGGTTGCCATAGCGGCAAGTCCTTGCCACTGGTCGAAGGCGATATCGTCCTCGCCCTTGGTCATCATCCTGCCGCCATGCGCAAAAAGCAGTGTTTCAAAGCCCCACGCGCCATTCGCATTATACTCCATGTAGAACCCACTAACGTTCGGCTCCAGCTTTGAGATCTTCTTTGCCAAATCGAAAATGCCGTCCCAGGTCGTGGGGAGCTTGGCAGGGTCTGCGCCAGCGCGGGCGAGAAGGGCATTATTGTAGAACAGCACTGGCGTCGTCAGCGAATAAGGGACGGCATAAGCTTTGTCACCGGGCGATCCGATGTTTCGGATGGCATCGACAACACCCTGCTGAATCCAATCCGGTTCGGCCGAGATGAAGCGGTCGAGCGGTACTGCAAGGCCACGATCGGCCAGCAGCCGTATATAATTTAGGCCCTGGTGCGAGACGTCGGGCGCATCGTTGATCAATTGGGCGCGCAAGGTACTTTGCAATAGTTCGTCGTAACTCTTCGCCGTTTCGAACTTGATTGTTATCTCCGGGTTCGCTTTCGTGAATTCAGCCGCGATTGCATTGTACATCGCGGAAAAATTGGCCGGCGAATAGCTCACGCGCAGTTCCATCGCGTTAACCATGCTCGGTCTCGCGATAACAAGCGAAAGCACCAAGAACAAAGCCACCGCAAGCAGACGTCTCATCGTTAGTCTCCAATCTAAAGTACAGCGAGCAAACGGCCTCAACCAGCCGCTCGTCGCGCGCGGGTATGCGTTTCTGCGGCATTTGCGCCGGTCAGCAGCAGTGAACCAAGGAGCAGGCGTCAGGGCTTGAGCGTTTCCGATCGCTCGGGTGTCAACGACGCGTTGCCATTGGCCCTCCACATCTCATTACAACGATCAATTCCTTGACCTCTCGAACGCGCTCGCGAACGACTTCAAGAGGTGGATAGCAACATGCAGATGACATACATCGAAAAATCATATGAGAAACGCGCAACATGTGAACATGGTGCGCTCTTGGGTTGCGTGATGATCATCGAATTTCGATTGTCGGCGAAAGCAACAGCAAATTATCTTCGCGGCCGAACGCGACCGGCGAAAGGTAAACACACGACACGTCCGCGTAGCAAGGTGTGGTGCATTGGGAGAGCGGCCAAGCCGCGGCTAGCCGGCTTGAGTGCCCGGCAAGAATTGCAGGAGTTCAGCTTGTCTCCGAAAGCAAAGGTCGCAAATACCCGTCGCGCGACCCGCTCGTTGGGGTGCTGCAAGCCAGGTCAGGCGTCGACCAAACCAATCAACTGCGAGGGGACGCGTTTGGCGTCGCCCTCGCTTACTCCGAGATTAACTTCATACGCATCACCGGCTCGCCCATTCCTCCCGGGGCTCTACGATTTCAGCTTATCCACTCTTGAGCGGCCTTCATCACGTATAACGCGAGCTACTCCGCTAGAAGAATATCGATGTAGACGCTGAGAAATTCAGGGCATGGCCGATTTGGGGCGTATATGTGATGCTTGTCGGGTGATCGATATATGTTAGCCCCAAGCTCGCGTATATTCCGGGGCCAAGATGCGCAGTATATGTTCCGGAGATTGCTTTCGCATCGCGATGAACAAGATTTCCTTTAGCCGCCGCAGCATCAACAGCAAATTTGCTCCAAACCGTGTCGGTAGCAACAAGCGAGATTTGATCGCTGGGCCGGCTATCAAAGAGTCCCTTCGCGTAAAGCCGTAGCTCATAATACCGAGTAACCTTATTGAGGTCAGGCGGAGCGCCCATAACCGATAATCCACCATAGATGCCACGCGATGCGGCGTCAGGGACATGGCTCTGCCAGAGTTGCCTGTCCGCAGCGACGTAATAGAGGCTATTCTCGTCAGCTCTCGGTTGGGTTGGATACGCCAAGTTCGTGTAGTGGCTGTTGTTGAAGCCAACACCCGCCCGCAACCAGGTCTCGGGTAAACCGGGAGCCGCGCTGTTGCGATACCCGCTCTCGTCAAGCAACAGAATGCCCGCGTTCGCCGTACTCCAGTCTAAGCCCGTTGAGTTTGCAGATATGTGCGCAAAGACCCCGTCTGGACTGGTAGAGCGTTGGAATGATACCTTGTTATACAGCCGGTCATCGAAATGGTAGGTGAGGTTGAGAGTAGGTGTCGGGGCGGGCGCGAAGTTCATCCCTCCTTGATAAAGCACATTCGATGAGGGTCCGAAGACGTTCGCTCCTGGATTTCCTCCGACCACCGTGCCGGCTAACTCATATGAGTTCATGAGGTAGCCGAGTTTGAGCTCGAGCTTCCGATTGAAAAAGGTTTGATAGTAGGCGACCGTGTTGATTCCCCATCTATCCGGGCCTCCGGGCTGCCATGTCCAAGATTGTTGCTCGGTTCCAACAATGATCTGGCCGTCCGGGATCCCATACCGGCTGAGATCATAGGTCACCATCATGTAATTTAGGGTATAGAATGTTGGATTCTGTCCGCTATAAAGTTGGTTTGCGATCGTGCTCCTGGCTGCATTCGGCAGCAGGTTGTTAACGTAAGTATTTTGCGTCCAAGCAATGTATCCGATCCCAATCTCTGCCAGCGCGGATCTGATGCCTCCTTTGTCCTGAACGACAGTATCGGCTGGACCAGGTAAGTTGACCTCCAATCCCTTTATGCGCAGATTTTCGAACTTTGCAAAATGGTCGGCCTGGCGCGTGATAGCTGAAGCGGGGCGAGCGCCAGGTCGCACTGTTCGTTTTTCAGCAGTATCACTCCCAAGTTGAATCATCTTTTTCTTTTGAACGTTCCTCTTGGTGATCTCGCTCGGAGTGTCGCTTTTCTGATTAGGCATATTGGTCGTTTGTGCCAGCGCCGCTCCGGAAACAAAACTAGCTGCCAGGATACATGCAGCTGATAGCTTCGCTTTTCGAATGGTTCGGAAGAAGATCCCATGTCCTGATGCCGAGTAGAGCGGTTTTGTCTGATCATTTTGTACATCGTTGTTCATCTTAACGCGCATAGAATCCCCCAGACGCGGTTCGAGCCGTTGCGAGCTGTGTTTGGCATCGCGACCGCAACTGGACGATGACAGGCATCGGATAATTCGATGTGACTGCCTGTAAGATGCGATGGCGCTAACCCGGATGCTATTGCGAGGGTGTGCCCGTGCGACTGCGGAGCGAGATCACTCTATACGCTGGCGGACAGTCCAAGTTGTCGTGCGGAGGCAATCTGAGTGTGGTCAAGTGAAGAGCACCCGGATTAGATGGCCTTTGGGATTATTCGACAGTGCATTTGAAGCTTAGTGCGTCCTGACCTCGGCCGGAATGATGCACATTTGATCAGGCGTATATATTCGGACGTCTGCTCAGTGCCAGGCGCTTTGTGGCGACAATAGAAACGGCTGTCGCGCAATCGGACAAGTTTGGGCTTGGTCCGGTGTCGCCTCCATCTCGGCCTCGAGCCGAGAATGTCGCCCTTCCGTTTTCTGCGCGAAGATCCGCGTTGGCTGAATTGGCCGGTCTAAATCGTCGCCCGTGAGAACCTGGCGCAAGCGAATTTTTCAGCTGATTCTTTATCGAGGAACGCGCGGACGATGAGGCGCAAGAGTTCTGCGAGCCAACGCAGCAGCAGGCCGAAGTTATAGCCGGCAGCAGTGAGAACAGCGTTGATGCGGTCGCCGAGGCGTCCCTTGAGATAATTTCGGTCCATGCGGTGCTGGGCCCTGACGTGGCCGATGACGGGCTCGACAGCGGCGCGACCGTTCATTTCGCAACGGATGGAAGTCGTGACGCGGCGGACCTGCCCCGAAATCCAGACCCAGAACCGATGCGGGTGGTTGTGACCGCGATATCCTTTGTCGACATGGATACGGCGAGCCGCCCCGCCGATGAGCTTCTCCATGTCGGCGATGACGGGACCAAGCGTGTGCCCACGAAAGGATTGCCATGCAAGGTCGTGGCATGGAGCACGAACTGGCCGGCCTTCGGAGACGCAACTGGGGTGGCGATGCTCACTTTGCAGTCGAACTCGTAGGGCGCGCCGGCTTTGCCCTTGCCGCTGCACTGAAGCTCCGGAGCATGTAACGCATAGACCTTCAGACCGCGCCGATGCTCATCCTGGCTGCGCACCTGTTGCGCTAAACCCAGCAACGCGCCGAAGCGCGCTTCGAGCACCGTATCGCGATCCAATCTTGCGGCGGATGTCCCGTGACGCCGCTGCTGAAGCAAAAGCTGTACGCAGCTTAAATAACTGGAACCGCTATTGAAGCCGGCTATTCCAGATGCGTTCAAAGACGACCAAGACGTAATGAGTGGATTCCCATCCGTTCACCGTTCCGGAGTAATTGGAGGGAACATCAAACGTTGCCGATCCGGCGATTGAACCGTCGACTCAGGGCGGGGCATAGTTGAAATGCGAGTGGCATTCGGTGACGGCTCCAACCCGGACCGACGGACTTGTTGGTCAGCGCCATGACGGGGTGCGCTCTGGCGATGCCTGCGAGGAGAAGAGAAAAAAGGCTGGAAAGGAGCGAAAAGCATTTCATGGCTTTTCCTCCGTGGCTATTTCGAGGTCTGCCGCGGCTTGCTACGGTGGTCGCAAGAATGGCGCGCCGATTGCCTGCGGAACGAGAGGCTGGAACAGCGTCACGTCAAAGGTCGGCGATAACATTCCAGTTAGACTAACGCCGCCGAAAGCGGCCTTTCGAGAGATCCGACCCTTCGATGGCCTTGCCGTTTCGACAAAGCTTTCGGCAACATCGTAAAACATCCCATGGCACGCTACCGGCAATTCGATCGGAGATCTCTTCGATCGACTGTTCACGAGCGGAAAGAGTTTCGAGCACCCGGTCGCGCAGTTCGGACTCACCGAGTTCTTCCTCGTCGAGCCACCAATCGTCGCCTCGCGGGCCAAACAAGAGGATTCTATTGCGCAAAATAATGAAATGACTCTTGCAGTCGGTATCGCGCCATACGGATGGATAAACGCTTGCTCCCCTCGGAGATTCGTATAGACGCCAAGCTGGACCAGTGCGTCGGTCTAGATTCACCGGCAGCTCAGAACCGCACCCGCACGGGCACAGCATGATTAGCCAACGCGGGCCTTTGCGATCCACAATGACAGCTTCTCCCCGCTGCTTGAGATGAGCGCTGGCTTCGGCGCGGGAGGGTACTCTGGCTTTGATGCGGAAATTCATGATCACTGTCCCGCATCCCCCGATTGACGCTGATGTTTGCCGGCTGTCGCCGCTGTAGTCTTGGCCATCGCCCGCAGAATCGTTTGACCAAAAAAGAATGCTATTGCTCTCGACATGTTCGGTTCGTTCGCGTCGAGATCGATGTGCGGGTTGCAGCCCTTACGGATCAGGCATAGGGCCAGTGTGAGCGCGTATTGTCCGGGCTGTTGTTCAGCTGACCAGCTCAACGTCCGGATTTGATTCACCGCATTATAGAACCACTCTGCGGGATCGCCGGGCCTACAGAAGGTCGTCTGGCCTCTCTTAAGAGCGCTTTCTTGATAGAGTGGCTCAATCAACTGCACGAGTTCTGTAAGCGCAAGTTTCCCTTTCTTCAGGTCCTCGATGAATCCTTCGACCAGAAGGCCTCCTTCCAGGGAAGCGGGGTCATAGGTGAGCGGGTAGTGCTGTTCCAACTTCTCAAAATCAATGAGGATTGCATCACCGTGTCGGATGAGAACGTTGGTGGCGTGCATGTCGCCGTGTGCCGGCGCAACTTTCGGCGCCGTGTTGCCGAGGTCATCGAATATCTCTTTCAAGGGTTCGATGCTAGTATCAGCACCTAGGTTTTGAACTAACGGTATCCGCCTGGCGGGCAATTCTATCAGTTGGCTTTGACCCTCGACCTGCCACTTGTCTTCAAAAAAGGCGCTCAAGGTCCGTTTCTCGTCGATGTAGTCTTGTTTCCTCCATCCTCCCAACGTCTTATCGAACAGGTTCGCAATGGCATGACCACAGCGCCCACCCCGCGCGCACGCGATCAGGGACTCTGAACCTTCGACGAAATCGCCCACGAGAATCCCTAGTGTTGATCCAAGATTGCAGCGATCCCGCCGCAAACGGGGCCCTAGGTGGAAAGGCACATATTCAAATATGTGGCCGCAGTATTTGTCGTACTCATCAATGATCTTTTTACGCGGGCCGATTTTCACGAAAAACAGATGGGGATAAGCGCCGGTTGAGCCGCGCTGCACTAACCCGGCCTCCGCTGATGCGTAAGCCTTGAAGACCGGTGCTCCGGACATACCCCCGTTAAGCAATGTCAGTCGAAGTTCCGAGCAATTCCAGAACGCCCGTTTGAGCAAGATCACGCGCTCGGAGTGGCCATCAGGGCCAAACCGGTCGAGGAGAACTTTTTCGTCAAAAACCAAACCAGTTTTTGGAGATGAACTTGCAGGACGATCACAGACCAAAGCTGCGATATCCCCCCAAGACGACGCCGTGTCGAAAAGGTAGACGCAGGGCAGGAGAAAGCCTCGCTCTCTCTCGCGATCACTTTTACGTATGGTCTGCCACTCGTCCGAGCGAAGATTGGCAACGGGAATTGTGCTTTCCAGCAGCGCATTCACGACCAGCTTACGCGGTGCATCCGTTTGGTCCTTATCAGCCGCGAGACGAATGTAGACCCTAACATCATGGTCCAGCAGACAAGGGACAAACGAACCTAACTGTCGAGGCAAGGCGTTAATTTTGTTGCCGTCCTGGGTCCAAATCACAGCATCTAATTGTGCAGCGTATGCGGGATCAGCAAGCTCGCCTGGGGTCGATGGCTGGCACTGGAAGCTGCGGTCGCGGAACTTGTCCAAATCTACTTTGGACGGCACCTCCCCGACGAAAGCGATTTTCGCGCGCGGCCGACCTTCAGGCGAAAATTCGCGTATCGCCATTTCAGTCGTCCCGCGTAAACAAATCTTGCGAATCGCCGCGCGCGAGAACGCCTCGCGAGGAGCATACATAGCAATTCGGGTTGCTGGTGAACGAAACGGCCCGCAATGACGGAGACCGCGCGTCATAGATGAGATGCCTTGCCGCGCTTGGAATACCGACCATCATGGCTAAGAACATCGTGATCGCCATTGAGGTCACGGTGCCGTTGATCGAGATGACGGCGGGCGCCGGCTCATGCGCTCCTTGAATGTATTGGTCCCGGCTTCGCTCCTCGGCGTTCATCATGTCTCGTCGGACTTCTTCAGAGTCTAGGAGCCCGCAGCAGGTGAAGCAGGGCAGCCTTGGAGCGAGGGCTTGGACACGGCCATGTATGCCCGCGATCTGACCAGCTCTGGCGGTGATGATGGAGCCCATATCAACGCAGGGGACTAGGTATTGATACGCAATCTGCTGAATTACCGCGCGGCTCCCATGGGAATCTGTACATGAGAAAATAAAATCTGCAGCCCGGAGCTCACGAGCAATCCCCGTTCGTGTCACATCGCCGATGACGCTCTTACACGCCGCGCCCGGCGCGATGGCTGCGACCATTTCAGCAGCCACGTCTGTCTTGAAGCGGTTCACATCACCTATGCGAGAGCCAGCCACGCGGTTCAGATTCGTTGTTTCGATGCGATCGGGATCGATGAGAATGAACTTGCGCACCCCAAGATGTGCCAACTGTTCTGCAGCAATGGAGCCTGTGCCGCCGAGACCCACTATGGCAATGGTAAGTGCTTCAAGATATTTTTGGCCAGCGGAGCCCAGTGCCCTGACCTGACGGTCAAATTTCAACGACGGGGGGCCTGACCCATCACCGGCGTCGAAGAGCACTTGCAATTGAGGGCCGACCGACACGACGCGCATTGGAGTCTTTTCGCCTAGCCGACGTGCGCACCAGCCGCCAGCGCTGACGACTACCGCGCCGTGGACCGTATCGGGCGCGCGCACGGACAAGAACCGGGCCAGATGTGCCTCACCATCGTCGTCTATCTTGGAGAATTCCGGCGGAGCGGAGCCGGGATGGGAGTGAACAAAGATGGCCGAAAGATTTTGGCGGGCGGCTCTTTTGCCGATCTTCGCAATATACTCCGGCTTGAGCTGCGCACTGATGAGCGACCGATCCGAATAATCTTCATCGGCAGGGAAATCGAGGCTGGATACGACAAAACGGTCCATCCCCGGCAAGGCAACGCGGGATGCCAGCATGACAGCGCAGCGTTCCGTCTCTCTGCCCACAAGCTCACCGATAATTCGGCTGGCATCTCCGTCCTGAAACCTGAGCTCCATCATCGAGCCGGATCCAGTCGCTGAAGGATTGCTCGATAGAACTGTTCCAGCCGGTCGCGGTTGGGGTCCCATGTCTGCAGGTGCCACGAAAACCACGTCAGTGGGCGCCCCGGATTGGTATCATAGGGCAAAGGAGTTCCTTCATTCGCATTCTGCGGAATCGCGCCATTTGGGAGTCGTACTGGCGGCGAAACCCAGAAGCAGTCGGGTCTTGCGGCGGGATAGCCGGGAGGTGCGATGAAGAGAACGTCGACCTTTCTAGCGCTCCAGCCGTCGGGCAGATCGACCCCTTTAACTGTAATGAGGTACGACGCATCGGCGCGGCGCTGAATTTCAGCCTCCTGCCGCTTGAATTCCTGAAGGTATTCCTTCAGTTGCTGAAATTGCTCGCCGATCATCAGAATCCAAATGTCGCTGGCGGGACAGCGAAAAAGTGCTTCACGCGTTCAGTGATTCCCACGGCTTCTCCGTCGCCTACCCCCTTATCCGGCTTGTCACCTTCTTCTTCGAGGAAGAGCTGATAATTGGGGGCGACATTGGCGATCGCCTTTATCTCCGCCCCCGTAAGCGCGGTCTTGGCATTTTCGTGGCGAATCGCGTCCACGTAGAATACGTGAAGTTTTTTGTCCGATTTCTCTGCTTCAGACATATCATGCTCCTTCTAAGTGTTTTGCTTGTGATTCGTCGTCGTCCCTTGAACCTTCAAACTGCGCGCGGTTGGCCCATACGATCGGTTGAGGCTCTTGCGGCAGTTCGATTCGCAGATGGCGCACAAAGTATGAAACCAGCGAGCGGCGGATCGTCTTGGACAGCCGTCCATCCTGCATACCGAAGTCGGCAATGACTGAATCGCGCTGGCTCGGGGTCAGATTCGGATTGGGCTCGATCTCGATCACGACAAAAGTCTGCCAGTCCGTATCGTCCTGCGGATTCACATTGCTAACACGGCGTCCGTGGACTCGCTGGAATCTCGTCAGGACGAAATCGCGAAATCGAGAAGTTCCGTGACACCATGCGCGGGCATGCCAACGAGATCCGTCGAAGGCCAAAGAGTGCGGAGCAATCCACTGGCGAGTCGGATCGGGAGTGCGCATCGATTGGTATGTGACGTCTATCTCCGTGCCATCGCGGATCGCCCAGAGAATTGGCAACAGCATCTCAATGCGCACACGGCGGACTGGCAGAGTCACGACATCACAGGGGGGGCGAGTGCCGACAAAGCTGACTGATCGGGAAATCGTCCCGATGGCGAGGCCCTGAATCTCGTTCAAATAAGTCTGGGTATCGGGCGCGAGAAAAAGCGGCTTAAAATGCTCGGTCGCGCGATAGACCTTTTCGTGACGATCGTACTCCATGTTGTGTTTGGCCAAATCAAGGTACTTTGCGAAATCCAGCGAGGCCTGTTGAACCGAGATGTTGAAATATTCGGCGACCTCACCGCGATTGATTTTGCCGTCCCACAAGAGACGAAATTCGATGAATTCCAGTCGCCGGTCTTGTCCCCATGGCCGGGACTTGGGAGCAGCCTCCATGGACCGATCAGTCATTGTGCCTGTTTGGTACGTCGTGTTACACGATCGGTCATAAAACACGACGCGTTCTGTGTCAAGGAATTCTCGGTAAATGCGTCGACTGGGCCGAGCCCTGAATCAGTGCATTGCTCGTAAGTTATTGAAAACATGCCGACGCTTGCCGTCCGCGTCGGGATCCCGATCTCGTCTTCTTCGCGCGCTCGGGTCGGTGAATCGTCCGCATTGCGTTCTTTGTTGGTTCGTTGCGCTCTGTGATTGCGCTCCGGTTTCTCCGGCCGCTCGCGGGTACGCTTGCGCCGTGGATCGTGATCTCGGCGTCGGCGCAGGGTCCTGAACGGCACCAAAACGCGCGACGGGCGCGCTCACCTAAGAGCGGCGCCTAACGTAGCGGCGGCGCGACCGGCACCGTTCGCACTAAAGCATCGGGGCCACGCTCATGGAGCAGCCGTTGTCCGCATGTTGGTGATCCCGCGAGAAGAGATCAATGCCAGGGAAGCTCATCGCCGGCTTGGTCGGTTGCGAGCTTGTCCTGACGGGGCGACGAAGACAATCGTGAGTCGCCTTCTTCTCTGCGCGCGATTAGGCGGGTGGCAGATAGTCCAGACCCATTCCCGCGTCAGTAGCGCGAGCCAGATACGCCTCCTCTAGCGATCGGTCGACGAGCATCTGCACCGATCGCACGCAGCTGCTGCGGCTCACGCAAGAGTCCGGCACAATCGGCATCGAGCGTGGATGTGAGCCAAAGCGGGGACTTCTCGCTAGTCAGGATAAAGGAAGTTAGCGCTTCCCCAGCGGTTGTTCCTGAGGTCGGGCTCTGCTCAAAACGAGATCGGTCAGCCAGTCAACAATGACATAACCTGACGCGTCCTGGTACCGGTCTAGGAGGACGTCAAGCTCCTTGGCGATCGTCGCGGAGCCAGACCTAGCGATCGCCATCCTTAAATGTCCTGATTGGCAGTAGCCGCGAAACTGCACTGCGGTCGTCGTCTGGCGCCATTCCAGCTTGTAGCGCTCCACAGACACCAGATCGTGCCTCGCACGGAGTTCCGCTTCGAAATCAGCTTTCCCATAACTCCCCCAGAAATCAGAGTAGTGGTCTCGACGAAATCCAGGGATGTAGCGCTCTTGAAGGCTAACGAAATCATCGAGAAATGCGCTTTCCTCGTGCCGATGCTTGTTCTGTAGGAGCAGCAATGTTCCTGAAGGCTTCAGCACCCGTGCAGCCTCTTGGTAGAATAGAGGCCGATCGAACCAGTTGGCCGCCGTTGCTGCCGTCACGAGTTCACATGAACGATCCGGGAGCGGAAGCATCTCAGCAAACCCGGCGAGGACGTCGAGGCCACGAAACCTTGCGGATCGCTCCTTGGCAACGGCGGCCATATCGCAGTTTGGCTCAATACAGGTTAGGCGCTCAATGCTCGGAACCGACGCCATTAGCTGTCTGCTGAAAATCCCCGTACCCGCGCCCACGTCTGCGGCTGACCGCAGTGGCGCGAGTGCCGAGTGATAGTCGGTGAGGATATCAAAGACCGCGTGAGGATACCTCGGCCTATACTCGTCGTAGTCCAGAGCGGCGCCGTTATAGAGCTGCCATGTCACCCGTTCATTCATAGCGATCCTCGAGCGGAGAATTAAATAAGAAGAGAGTGGCGTTCTGCGGTGGAAGCCGAGCAGCGAGTAGGGTCAAATCCACGGATGGTTCCCGCACGTTCAGGGCGACGAAGACGCAAAGCATGCCCCGAGTGCGGGCGAGCTATTCAAATCTGCGATCGATGCCTCCGTCTATCCTATCAAGTAGCGCTCAAGACGCAGACTACGAATACCAGTAGGTGAAGAGCGAGAGGGGAGGTGCGCACCTATTCCGGTTGGGCTCGTGGTGCCAATAGCGCCACTCGCGATTGGTGGCGCGGTCCTTGCCGGTAGCTACCGCAACAGCGTCAGCGGCGCGTTAAGGAATTAGACTCGGCATTGCGGCAGTTCTGGGCTGGAGAACCGCAAATAATTAGACGATTATGGCATCAATGACTGGCTAGAGAAACGCTGAGGTCGTCCCGTTGCATCAATGTCTTCAAAACACAGGAGTTCGCCATGACTCGTGTGCGGTATTCGTTCCAGTGGCGATTGCCCGGTAGCTCTCGATTAGCTGCCGTGTGATCGCTCCGGGTTGACCACTCCCTACCACCATGCGGTCGATCGAAGTCACCGGAGTGATTTCGGCGCCCGTGCCGCAGTAAAACACCTCCTGGGCGAGGATAAGTTCCGTTCGATCAACATCGCGCTCGACGGTGTCTAACCCGAGGTATTCACGTGCTAGCTGAATAACGGTCTGGCGTGTGATCGATTCCAGTATATCGTTGGTGCCGCTTGGCGTTATCAACTGACCATCGCGAACCATGAAAATGCACATTGCTGGCGCCTCGGCTAGTTTTCCTCTTGAATTAAGGAGAAAAGCGATGTCGTACCCATCGAGCTGCGCCTGCATCATAGCCAATCGTGCGTTATGATAGTTTGCATTGCATTTAATGCGTGCGGGCATGACGTTGTCCGGCATGCGCATCCACGAACTGATCTGAGCAGAAGCGCCTTCGACGGATTGTCTGGTGGTCGCGCGCGGCAAGGCCGTAATGGCAGTCCCTACAGGCCCTTTTGTTCCCAAGTCGCCAAGCCCATCAATGTAAGCCATCATCCGAATATGCACCGTCGTGCGAAATGCATTTGCACGGCAAAGGTGAATGAGTGCCTCGATCAGCTTGTCGCTGGAGATCGGCTGATCGAACCTCATTGCTTTTTGCGAGAAGGCATATCGCTCGAGGTGCTCTGCAACACGAAAGAGATACAATTGCTGGAGGGTTTCGTTCCAGTAGCCGCGTATTCCTTCGAAAACACCAATGCCATACTTCGCCACCGGCGAGAATACATGCACCCTGGCGTCATCCCATGGGACGATTCGGCCGTTGAGATACGCAAATTCCGGCGCCAACATCTATGCTTACACCTATCCTGAGTTACCTTGATCCCGTGAGTTAAGTTCGACTGAGGAGTAAGTCCGCTAGAACGCTCAGTCCACGTCGGAGGTCCTCGTGGGTTGTCGGAGCGATCAGCGATGCCCTGATATTGCGCTCGACGTTGATGCCAGGTGCCGCAAACACTCCCGGATGTCTCAGACTTACGCCCTTCGTACGAGCAGCTTGGATGAATGGCTCTGCTGTCCAGGGAGATGGCAAGTCGATCCAGACGTGCAAGGACGATTTATTCGTGCGCATCAGCCCTAGCTGCCCAAGCATCTCCTGCGCAATGTCTTGCCTGGCCGCGATCTCCTTGGATATCTGTCCAACAATGTGACTTGCCGCACCACTTTCAATCAGGTGAGTGATAATGGCCGCGGATAACCCTGGTACAAACCAGCTCGAGACGCTTGGTATTGGTCGAAGAAGATCGGCAAGGCTCTCGTCCGACGGCGCAATAAGATACGCAGTCCTCAATCCGATGCCCAAGCATTTTGAGACACTCATCAGGTACCAAGTGAGATCGGGCGCGATCGAAGCCAGCGGAGGGGGCGCGTTCGCGGTTATAAGGCCATGTACGTCATCTTCGATAATGGGAAGAGCGTACTTGCGGGCAACGCGCGCGACCCTCTGCCTGCGTTCAAGCGACATCATTGAAGTCGTCGGATTGTGACCTGTCGGGTTAATGTAAACAGCCGCCAGATTGTGACTTTTGCACAATGACTCAAGGGAATCGTCACGCATGCCATCTTCGTCTATGTCAACGGGCAGAACGCTTATCCGCCCCAGCATTGCGAGTTGGCCGATCGCTGCATATGTCAGCTTTTCCGCGGCAATGGCAGCTCCTTGGGGAGCCAAGCGCGAGAACAGGACCATCAGCGCGTTCTGAGTGCCACCTGTCATCAGTAAGCGCGTAGGGGTAGGGGGCCCGCCTAGCCGGTTGCTCAACCAATCGGCAGCGGCCTGTTTGTCACGTGCACTCCCGTGGAAGCGATGGCGTTGTATTGTGTTGGCAAGGTCCGGTGCGCGCGCCGCCGCAGCGAGGCTTTTTTCGACATGTTCGCGGAAAGCTGGCACTTGAGGTGCCCATGTCCGCGTCATATCGATCTGCGCCGTCGTTTCACCACCAGACATTTGCACTCTCCTCAACGACCGATACGGCGTTACATCAGAGCTGTGGTTGTTGGCCGGATCTCCGCCGGCAAAGGATGGAAGCGAGGTCGGGGAGGCGACTTCGCATGATGCGGTTTGCGGAATCCACGCTTCGGCCTCCGCCCCAATTGCCACGTTTCGCAGTCAGCTGCAGTTGCTCTGGGACGAGCAGCACGCCTTTAAGACTGATCAGGGCTCTCGGACGTAACTGGGATGGTTCGATGACCCGGCCAGAGCCGCGGGCAGTGACCAACCTCATCAGCAAAAGCATGGGGAATCTGCTCGCCAGTAGTGGCCAGCATAGAGGCCATTCTGCCGCTCAGAATGGACGACATCGCGAGCCGCGAAAGGACGAGTCGCCAATCAAGGGTGCACCTTGAGCGATTGAAACTTAGCGTCATCTGCATGTGCGAAGCTCCGTAGGGTTACCGTTTTCCGATTGCCTGAAGAACATTTCGTATGAACTAAGCCCTTAGTACCGGCCGGCGTACAGGATTTCTAAATGGCATTTTTCGATCAACGTATCAGCAGGCGACAGTTGGTGAAGTAATGAGCGTAACTTTTCGTCGAATTCATCTCTTCTCTTCGTTAGTACACCTGGACAGGCCTTTGATGTGGAATACATATACTGGACGAGTTTCTCGGACGTCCACGACACCGTGTAAGGGATGTGGCTCCTTGTGATGCTCGAAAACGTCGATTGGAGTAGAACAGCTTCATGGTCTACACGCAATTCGCGGCGCTTATCGCTAGGTCCGGCGGGAAAATGGCCTCCCCACCAGCTGTGCACGAACTCCCAGACCCTGTTCCACCAATCACTGGGTACGGCTTCGTCGCGAACTCTTGTGATTATCGCTACCTTGCCGGACGATAGCAGCCGACGATCCAGCATCTCCATAACGAGCGAGCGGTCCATCCAATGAAAGGCACTCGCGATCGTAGCCCCTTGGTAGCCAGTAAAGCCCGAATCCATCTCCTCGGCGGTGCTTTCGATCAGCGAAATGTTGAGCAGGCCGCGTTCGGAGGAGAGTCGGTCGGCCTCGCCCAGCATGGCGCGGTTTGGATCGACGCAGTCCACATGTCCAACGCCGGGAGCAAGTCCAAGTCCGATCTGCCCGGTACCACATCCAAGATCAAGTACCCGACTTTCAGGTGTTAGACAAAGATGCTCGCTAAGGGATCTGAATAGTTCGCGCGGATACTCCGGTTGATGGCGAGCATAGTAAAACGCTGCTCCCTCAAAGATGCTGCTTGCTAACATCCAGCCCTCCTTTCGACTGCTAACACCTCAACCGCCGTTGACGTCGCTAGGCAGCTAAGTCTAAGACGAACCTGCGAAGATCTAGAGCTCCGCACCGATACCACCTGGCGCCGGGTTGGTTTAGCTTACGCCTCTCAATCCCAGAACCGATGAAGCGATGACGGCGAATATTGTGATTGCGACGTACATGGTCACATTTGGCGCTGCGACGCGAATTGGCGCGACGTGCAGCCCTGCGAGTAGGATAAAAGTGCTGAGCGTGAAGTGTCCGAATAACTCATCCGGAAGCAACGGTCGAGCCAGGAAAATGATCGCCATCACAGGAATGTCGTATGATAGTGGGAGCCCTAGAAAACGGCCATCGCCTAAGCGGCCGAAGTTGTCAAAGTAACTGAGCCGAATTGCTCCCGCTGCGAGCAGGGTAGTCGCGGTGACTAGGGCAAAAATCGAGGCCCCGCTGAGTTGGATTAGGATTACCGCGGGCAAGACGGCTCCGTAGATAATGTCAGCAAACCCGTCGAGGCTCTTTCCCATCTTGGCAAAATCTGGGTGGCGATTTTTCGTGTGAGCTGCGACTATTCCGTCGAGATGGTCGGACAGGACCGCCCAAAGTGCTGTCGCTATCGACAGTTCAAGGCGATTGGACAGCGCAAGAAACAGACTGACGGACGAAAAGATAAGGCCACCAGTTGTTATGGCGTTCGCCGGATCCCAGAGATATTTGAGCATCGAAAATTCACCTATTGCCAAGCATGCCTCGATCTTGCGCTCCCCTGAAAAGTCGCTCCGCGACTTGAAGATCTTCAGCGGTGTCAATTTCGTACCACCTGACATGATCGCACCGCGTAGTGGCGAGCTGCAGGCCGCGCCGTTCAATAAGGTGCGAAAGAAGCTCCTCGATATAGGCTTGGGTCACTCCGGACCCTATGATCTGATTTAGCGCTGGAACAATCGTTGCATTGAGGGTCGGGGCTGAAAGCCGTAATAGGTTCATCGTTTTGAAAAGCTGTGGGCCATCCGGGGTTAGGTTTGCACCGGTTTGCCGCATACGGAACTGCGAAATCAGGCCGCTATCCGTTAACAGGACGGCCGAGCCTTCCATGGATTCGTCGAAGGGAACAATTGCTGCCACGTCGGTCGGCCCGCTGTGCAGCAGATGTCGCAGCGCCTCTTCCTCGAAGAACACATCGCCCTCAAGGAGAAAGCAATCTCCCGACAGCAGCGCGTCACGCGCGAGCCACAGCGAATAGGCGCTTCCGGTACGGTCGAAAGCCGAAGAGTCCACATAGTTGATCGCAAGCGTGCCAAAGCGATGCCCGCAAGCGTATTGAATAGCGTGCTTGCGATAACCGACCACGAGCGTCACCTCTTCGACTCCGACGGCTTCCAAATTTCGAAGCGCGTTGTAGAGAATCGGCGTACCGTTGACTTCGACCAAGGGCTTCGGCCGGAGGTCCGTCAAGGGTCGAAGGCGAGAGCCAATGCCGGCGGCGAGAATGATTGCTTTCTTGACAGTCATTTGATGCAGTAGATGTGGCTCGCCAAAGGCTTAGTCTGTTTCGACACATCTCTGGCACTAGTTGGCGCAGCAAGCGGTGCCATTGTTGGTCTAAGCCGACCGTGAATGACCCTAATGCTGCAGCTTGTTAGGATGGAGGTACCGCGCTTCGGCCTCGGCGAGTTCATCATAGCTGGAGAGTTCAAAAATATCTTCGAGGGAGGCGGTATCGGCCTCGATAGTTGCAACGTTCTCTTCAGCGAAGATGGGGCCGCAGACCCGACGCATTGCGGCGGCTGCCGCAAGGAGTGATTGGCCCAAATGACCGTTGAGATGCCAACGTGACGATACTCGTAGGTCCGTGTCCGATAGTATTTCGTTGAAATGATCACGACGGGCAACCTGTTCTGCCAAGCATCTGCGAACGAGAGTATTTCGTCTGCGGAGCTGCTTCGCGAGTGAATTAGGATCGCATCGGCTCCGGCGTTTCGGTATGCGTGAGCCCGTGCGACCGCTTCGTGCATTCCGTGTCCGGCGATCGATGCTTCGATCGGGGCCACAAGGACGAGCTCGTTCGCAACCGTGTCTTTCAGAGCGCGCAAGCGTCCGCAGAATTGGTCAACGTCGGCGAGGGGATGACGGTTGCCAACAAACGAGTTAAGCTTCGGACAGCAGCTGTCTTCCAGCGCAGCACCCGCCGCGCCGCGCTCACGGAGCTTGCGAGTCAGCAGGCGGCTATTGTTGAAGTTCCCGAAGCCGCCATCTCCGTTGACAAGAACCGGAAGTTGGCTTGAATTCACGATGCGCTTGATTGCGTCGACAAGTTGGCTCCACCATGCTTCGTTCACGTTGCAGTAACCGAGGGCACAGCGAATCGACAGACCGGAAGCCCATAGGCCCTTGAACCCTACTCGCTCGGCGATCGCGGCGGACAGGCTGTCGTGCGCTTCCATGAGAGAGAGTGCGCTGCTGGAGCAGACCTCAGCACGCAAGGCAGCAGCTCGAGTTAGATCGAGGGATTGATCATTGCAAGGGGCGACGAGAGATGGTGAATGATCCTGCATGCCAAATCCGTAGCTCGAGGCCGATGTTATCCAGCTTGTGACAGGTTTCTGGCATCTTATTCAATTGCGAGAACTGGTAGGTGACATGAATAGAACGTGTCGCTGAGGATGAGATGACTTCAAGCCCGCGAACGCATTCCACCTCAGATAGCCCGATGCAGACGAAACGGACTATGCGCTATGCTTACATAGTGAAACTGTTCCAGATGGAATAGTCGATCGAGCGCCGTTGGAGCTCCTTATGTGGCTGCACGGGACGAGTTAGGGCGGCTCATGTTCAGGCGTATACCATGTAACGCTCATCGAGCGGAGAGAAGGTGGCCGATGATTGTCGTCCGACAGAATCGGCCCTCGGCTGCCTAATTGAATGTTTGAAGCGGGCATGCTTAGGAAATCGGCCGGCCGCGGTGGTCCTGCGACGATTGACGAGTGCCCCGGTTTCGACAGGGCAGCAGGCGCAGAAGAACGACTAGGTCCTTAATTGCTCCGCAGTTCACGGGTCGGGAATATCAAGCTCGATCTCACGCGTCAGTTCGATGATGCTCTCTGGACGGCGTCCGTTCTTGAAGAGAGCGTATTTCAGAGCTTCAGCGCGGTTGATAAAAAACCCGCCAAACGCGCCTCGTTGTTCACGGGCAACCCAGTTACCGGCCCGATTTCTGCCGACAAACACAATCGACGGAGAGCAGTCACTTGAAGGGGATCGAGGATCTGAATCACCATCGCCTTCGGTGAGATGACGGCTTACATTCATGTGGAACAATCCATAGCGGAGGTGCTCCGGGCGATCGTAAAGCGACTGTCGACTTGCGTGCTACTCACATCGCTGCATCGAAACCAGCATCAGCGACTTCAAAGTTCGTCTGAGGGCCGCCAATCGGCTGTCGCCTTCGCTCGGTGGCAAGTATTCGTCAAGCTGGAATAGCTCAAACGGAAACGGAGTTCTCCTATCAGTTCTGAGAAGAGAGATGAGGTTCCGCGAGGATACGCGGATCGAGCCCGCCAACAGCGAAAACTACTGTGTGTGTTTGCGGGGTGTTGCTGTTGATACCCGGCAGGAGATCGCGCGGGTCATTGAAGTTAAGGCCGAGGGGCGACCGCCCGCCCCCTAGCGCGGAAGAATACGACAGCGCCGGCGCTCGCGTGCTCAAGGACGATGAGCTTCGCCAGGTGTGGGGCGCTGCCGATCAGATGGAGTATCCGTACCGCCCCTGCATATCCTGTGCGGCCAGCGCCAAGGCGGAGATAAGCGAGGCGGTATGGTCCGAGTTCGACCCGCGCAAGAAGCTCTGGATCACCTTGAAGGAGCGCATGAAGATGGACCACGAACATCTCGGGCCGCTGACTGAGGACATGCTGGTGCCGGTTGCCGACCTGCCGCGGTTCAACGCCGGGCCGCATCTGTTCGGCACCACGTTCGGCGAGCGCCCGGCCAATAGCAGGAGCAAGGCGAGGGAGCGCATTGACGAGATCACCGGCCCTGCCGCACGGGGTCTTTCACGACCTGCGCCGCACGATGCGGACTAAGCTGAGTGCCATACCGCAGATATCGGGCCGAGTTCGCGAGGTGATGATCGCTCACAAGGGGCATGCTCGCGGTCTACACCTGTACGACTACGCAGACGAGAAGCGGCAGGGCTTCGGGCTGTGGAACGCGCGGCTGCGGGGCACCCTTGCAGCAGAGGCGGGTAGCAACGTCGTCAGTTTGTTCACGTGTGCGTGACGAACCGTAGTGACGCATCGCGAGCGTTAGCGAACCGCAGCGAGTGGTAACAACGCTCATGTCGACAGTCGGATTGCCCGGCCAGAAAACTGTGCAGTCTCTCCTTAACGCAGGAGCCTGTCCGAATGCCGAACAAAACCCCGAGCCGCCGGAAGGTCGGCTCGAAAACCCGGTATGCTAGCATTACAGTTGGTGCGCCGGGAGACCGGCAAGGAGTAAGTGGTGGAAGTCCACTGCGATGAAGGAGTAGCGACCCACATCGGCCCCGAGCCGTGCGCAGGCGTCCGCGAGGATGTCGGCGAAGCGTCGGCAGGGGAGCGCATAGGCCAGCCATCGAGCCGCGAAAGAATGTTTTCCCGAGAGCCGACGCTGTCAACTGAGCGGAAGGCAACACGAAGGGGCGCGATATCGCGAGCGCCCGGTCGTCTCGGCGTGGTCGCAGACCCTGGCATGTGCAGAAGCTTCTTGTACGGGAACCGGGAGCTCTCTTGGTCGGCCAGATGCTCATGGAAGCAGCCTGGTCCGCGGCGGGAAGGCGAGGAGCTGTAGCCGCCGATGAACGATCAGGAGAAGTCTGACTCCGCCATAGTAGCTATGAAGTCGCCGAACAATGCCGGAGGTGCGGTGGCGGAGGCGATGGAGCGAAGGGCGGGGACCAAGGGAAACGCGAGACAGCAAAGCACACTCCGGACACGGGGCCGGGATCGTGTGATCCAGGAGCTTGATCGCGTACGGCAAGCCGCAAGGCAGAGGAAGAAGGAGCGGTTCACCGCGCTTCTCCACCATATCAACACAGACACGCTCCGTATGGCTTTCTACGCGCTCAAGCGCAAAGCAGCCCCCGGCGTGGATGGTGTGACATGGCAGGACTTCGAGACAGATCTGGAGCCTCGGCTTGCGGATCTGCACCGGCGGGTCCACGGAGGAGCGTACCGTCCCCAGCCGTCACGTCGGACGTACATCCCGAAGACTGACGGCCGGGAGAGAGCGTTGGCGATCGCTGCCTTGGAGGACAAAATCGTCCAGGGCGCGACCGTCATGGTGCTCAACGCCATCTACGAAGGCGACTTCGTCGGCTTCTCATACGGGTTTCGACCCGGTAGAGGCCCACATGATGGGTTGGACGCCCTGGCGGTAGCGATCACCACGCGGAAGGTGAACTGGATACTTGACGCCGACGTGCAAAACTTTTTCGGAAGTGTGAACCAAGACTGGCTGGTCCAGTTTCTGGAACACCGCATCGGCGACAAGCGCATCATCCGCCTGATCCGTAAATGGCTGAAGGCGGGCATTCTCGAAGACGGGGTCGTAACTGTGGACGACAGGGGCACGGGGCAGGGATCGGTGATTTCGCCGCTGCTCGCCAATGCTTACCTGCACTACACGTTTGATCTCTGGGCCGAACGCTGGCGACGGCAAGAGGCCCACGGCGACATGATTATCGTGCGCTATGCCGATGATCTCGTGGTTGGCTTCGAGCATGAGGACGACGCTCGCCGTTTCCTTGATGCGATGCGTGAACGGTTTGAAGCATTCGCGTTGACGCTCCATCCAGACAAGACCCGCCTGATTGAGTTCGGTCGCCGTGCGGCGGCCAATCGCAAAGGGCGCGGATCCTTGGCAAACCGGAGACCTTCATGTTTCTGGGCTTCATCCACATCTGCGGTAAGTCACGCCGGGGGAACTTCCTGCTCGAAAGGAAGACCCGTCGCGACCGTCTGCGGAAGAAGCTTCAGGACATCAAGGAAGAGCTGCGACGACGGATGCACCAACCGATCCGTGCCCAGGGTGCATGGCTGAGACAGGTCGTCACCGGCCACTTCGCATACTATGGGGTTCCTACAAATGGGCGGGCGCTCTCAGCGTTCCGCTACTGTGTGACCGATCTTTGGCGTCGAACGCTTCGGCGGCGAAGTCAACGAGGCGGCTTCACGTGGGACCGTATGACGAGGTTGGCGGACGAATGGCTCCCACAACCCCGCATCCTCCATCCCTGGCCACAGCAGCGCTTCGCGGTCACATACCCAAGGTAAGAGCCGGATGCCTTAATTGGGCTCGTCCGGATCCGCGCGGGGGGCGCTCAGCAATGAGCGTCCCTACCGCGAACAGTTTTTGTCTGAGGTGTGCGCGGCGAGCGTCGGCTTGGTGAGCTCGCCGCCAGAGCGACCATGCGAGAACACGGTCGATCGAGATGCGCCGTTGAGCGAGCTTGATAGCGATGCGACGGATTTCCTGGATCGACCAGCGGATCAGGAACGATGTTTGGTGCGCCGGCGTCGTGTTTTTTTGAGTGCTGGCTCAGCGTTGGCCCGATGACGGATGACGGCCATCATGGCAAAGGCAAGCATGACGAGTGAGACATGGCGATGCCAGCCATGCCAGGAGCGAGTTTCGTTGTGATCAAGACCGAACTCGTTCTTGGCAGTTTCGAAGCTGTCCTCGACGGCCCAGCGATGGCCTTCCACTGACACCAGCTTCTGGATGGAAGTGCCCTTGGGGCACCATGTGGAGAAGAAGGCCAAGCTGCCGTCGGCAATGTTGCGGCGGATCAGAAGACCCCGCGTCCATTCCCCGGCAAGGTCGTCGTTGTATTCACTGGCTTCGAGATCGGCCAACTCGAGATAGGCCCAGTCGTGCCAGCGCGGACCTTTGGTCCCTTCGCCGGACGACAGGTGGTGCCAGGCCTTCTTGGGAAGACTCTGCGCGATCGCGGCGGCGGTGCCGGCGACAGGCTGCTGCTTGCCCCAGGAACGGAACACATGATTGGACGCAACACCCAGAACATAGCCCTTGCCCTCCTTGCGCAGCAGGGTTTCGATCTCACCGGTGCCATACACGCTGTCCGCGGCCACGAACGCGAACGGCACCTGTGCGGCGATCGCGCCAGCGATCATGCGACGCGCGATCTTGGGCTTCGTGGCAAAGCCCACACCGCTCGGGACATGCGCTGCCTTCAGGCGAGCGGGGTCGTCCGTCCATTCCTTTGGCAGGTAGAGCGCCCGGTCGACGAAGGCATGGCCATGCCGCGACACATAGGAGGCGAACACTCCGATCTGGCAGACCGTATGTTCGTTGTCAGAGAGGTGGCTCGTCCGCAGTATGCGATGAGCGAGGGTTGCGCCGGGTGGGCCGGCACCGAGCCTCTCGCATAGGAGGACGAGCCGTGCGGCAGGATAGCAAAATCTACGTGGGACTGGATACGTCGAAGCTAAAGATCTCGGTAGCCGTGGCCGAGGCGGGACGCGATGGCGACGTGCGCTTCATCGGAGAGATCGATAGCGCGCCTGATGCGGTGGAGCGACTGGTTACGAAGTTCGCCAAAAGGCACCAGGACCTCGCCTTTTGCTACGAAGCCGGCCCGACCGGCTACGGTCTCCATCGTCAGATCACACGGCTTGGCTACGACTGCATCGTGGTTGCACCATCACTGATTCCAAAGCGGCCTGGAGAACGGGTCAAGACCAACCGCCGTGATGCGCTGACCCTGGCCAAGCTGCATCGTGCGGGAGAGCTGACCGCGGTCTGGGTACCGGATCCGGAGCACGAGGCGGTGCGAGAACTGGTGCGTGCCCGAGAAGCCGCGATGGAAGATCTGCGGCGGGCCCGTCAGCACTTGCAGTCCTTCCTGCTACGTCACGGCCGGGTCTTCACCGGCCGTCAAGCGTGGACCAAGGCGCATACACGATGGCTGTGCGAGCAACGCTTCGAGCATCCGGCGCAGTATCTCGTGCTGGCCGAGTATCGCCAAGCGATCGAGGCCGCCGAGATCAGGCTCAAGCGCCTGGACGAACAAGTTGCCGAGGCGGTGAGCTCATGGTCCATGGCTCCAGTGATCACAGCCTACCAGGCGCTACGCGGCGTCGCCTTCCTGACCGCGATCACCTTCGTCACCGAAATCGGCGACGTGCGCCGCTTCGACAGCCCGCGCCAATTGATGGCGTATCTCGGCCTGGTGCCTTGCGAAAACTCCACGGGGGAACGCATCCGGCGCGGCGGCATCACCAAAGCTGGTAATGGCCGGGCGCGCCGCGTGCTCATTGAGGGCGCCTGGACTTACCGTTTTCCCGCCCGGATGAGCCGCCTGCTGCAGGAGCGGCAGGCCGGCCTGACGAAAGCGGTGTGCGACATCGCCTGGAAAGCCCAAGTCAGACTCTGTGCTCGCTATCGCAAGCTGATGGCACGTGGCAAACGCCAGGCAGTCGTCACCGTGGCCATCGCCCGAGAACTGGCCGCCTTCCTCTGGGCTATCGGCCGAAAGGTGGAGCCGCACAGCGCAACCTGATCGCTTACCGAATTAGCCAACGCTTCCTTCCACCTCAACACAGGAGAACTCTCAGGAGCGACATCATTGTTGCGCATCGCTGGGGGCAGAGCCCCGGTTGGGGAACTCTCGCACCAATTGTGTGGCCGACATTGTCGATGCCCGCTGGCAGATCGAAGCAGCCCCGGACGAACAAACGGAAATGCGGTATCCAACCCGCGTATCAGAGTCTGCAAACCGTCGTCTCAGCGGCTCTGCCTCCTGCGCTGCGTAACAATCATCCAATTGGCAACTCCGGGATAAACGGAGATCGCACTCTTCATGCCAATAGCCCTGGACAACGAACATTAGAATTGGTGATCTTGCCCGCCGAGCCAGTGTACTGGCGCGCGACCGCGCACGAGGCCTTGCCCTGTTTCAAAAAGCCGGTCTCATCGATGACCAGGACCGCGTCCTCATCGCCAAGCGATTCCAGCGCGTACTCGCGCACAATGTCGCGCAGCGCGTCGGCGTCCCAATGCCCTCGGCCCAGAATCGCCTGCTGGCGCCACAGGCCTGGATCGCCAGCCGCCTCCGCCCGCATCCAACCCGTCTTGCGCGGTTCGTTGCCCAACAGTCCGTCGAGAAACTGCCACGCCGAGGCCGCGACCCGCTCCTGCGTAAACAGCGGACGGATGCGTTGCTTGGCATCTCGCAACGAGGAAGCCCACAGCGTCAGCGTATCTTCAACCGACGCACCACCAATCATCAGATCCCGAATCATGGTCACCCGCGTCCTGGCCTGGAGTGAGATGAAATGCGCAAGGTCTGCAGTCAGGGTCGCTCAGCGGGTGGATTTTCGTGGTCCGCCCGCCGCGCGAGCGGCCGATCGCTTGTTCATGCTTCCCCCTTTTCCGCCGCTCGCCGAGCGATGCGCTTTGATCGTGGTGGAGTCGATGGACAAAGTCACGCCGTCTTTGCCGCAGCGGGCGAGCGCTTCAAAGATCGCCCGCCAATGTCCGCGCTTGGCCCAGCGATTTCGAATCCCGCAGCCGAAAGCGCTTGCGTAAAGATACAAATCTTCGCTGCATCGGGGCGCGAAGCATGGCAGACTTGGGCCAATGAGTGATTTGCCTGATGAGCTGCCGAGCGATCCAGCCGAACTGCGTGACTTTGCCGCGGCTCTGCTGGATCGCTGCGCCAGGCGCAAGCGGTTGCTCAAGCTTGCAAAAGATGCGCAGTTCGGTCGGTCCTCGGAAAAGCTGGACGCTGATCAGCTGCAGCTTGTGCTGGAGGATATCGATCAGGCCGTCGCGGCCCTCGAAGCAGCCGAGGATCGCGCCATCCCAGAGTTTGCGAGAAGAGGACGGCCGAGCGCAGGGCCAACCGTGGTCAGCTGCCGGAGCATTTGCCGCGCATCATCGAAACCCTGATGCCCGCTGCAACTTGCTGCCCGTGCTGCGCAGGCGTCTTTTTCACGATGAGAGCCAGAGGCTGGACGTCGTACCGGCGCAGTATCGCGTCATCTCCGGCCCAAGCTGGCTTGCCGCGCTTGTCACGGCGTCGTCCTCCAGCACGCCGCGCCCGAGCGACTGATCAGGGGAGGATTGCCGACCGAGCGACTGGTCGCGCATTTGATCGATACCAAGTATCATTGGCATTTGCCGCTTTACCGCCAGGCACAAATGCTGGCGACCCACGGAATAGCGCTGGACCGTTCGACGCTCGCCTTCTGGGTCGGCTATGCCGCCCAGGAATTGAAGCCGTTGTGGCATCGTCTGCGCGAGCTTCTGCTCGCCTCCTCGAAGCTCTGTGTCGATGAGACCCCGGCGCCGGTGCTGGATCCGGGGCGCGGCAGGACCAAAACCGGCTACTTCTGGGCGCTGTCGCGCGATGACAGGCCCTGGGCCGGGCCTGATCCGCTTGGGGTGGTCTATGCCTATGCACCGGGCCGCGGCGCCGCTCATGGCTTGCGGCTGCTTGAGGGCTATCGCGGCATCATCCACTGCGACGGCTATCAGACTTACAAGACCATGACCCGAGAGACGCGTGCGGACGCCCTGTCCGGGACGCTCGCCTTCTGCTGGTCGCATCTGTGGCGCCAGTTTGTGAAGATCGAGCGGGAGGCTGCGCCGGCGCCAGCTCCGGTTGCCCGCGAGGCCCTCGAGCGCATCGCCCAGCTTTACGCGGTCGAAAGGTACTCCGCGGCCGGTCTGCGGACGAGCGCTATGCCGGCAGGCAGTCGCATGCCCGACCTCGCGCAGATCACGAAGGCGGTTAGCGCCATAGTGCCGCGATGGAGGTCGTTCTTCGACAGGCCGCCCACAGCGGGGCTCTCGCGATGCGTGCGAGAAACTTGCGGTGCGCTCCAACGGCCCAGACCGGGGCACCTTAGATCGATCCGCATAAGGACATTTGGCCCATCGCCCAGCGGGACTACAAGGCAGGTAAGCGGACGTTCATCCCGGAGGTTAAGCGCGACGCGGGATAGCCAAACGACCGCGAGGCCCTCAAAAGTAATGAATTTGAGAGCCTTCGCCTAACTCCCCGTTTTTCTCTTAGCCAAAGCCTTCATCTGTGCCGGAGTCACGCTGTATCGCAGATAGAACGACTTCCGCTTAGCGCCGGCGCCAACCTTTTTCTTCTTCGGCTTCGGCAGGTGCTTGGTCTTCGGCTTGAATTTGCGGCTGCGACCGCTGGGAGCAGTTTGAGTATGCCATCCCGTCGGCATTCGTTGGATCGTGGCCTCGATATGATCCTTTAGTTCCTTCGGCCGGCCCTTCAATATGTATCTACAGTCGATCTTCTCTGTGTAGGCATCGACGTCGCCCGAGTCGTGGACCGAGTACACGACGACTTGAAACGAGTTATGGCCGGTGGTCCGCGCGCGGCGTGCGGCCATGAGCCCGGGATATCGAAAGAATTCTGTGCCGAGCGAGGCTAGCGGCTGCGCAAGTGCAGGGGACACTGGAATGCTAAGATCAATCACCACGTACCTATAGCGGGTGCTCTCAAGGGCTGCCAAGGCGGATTGAAGATCCTCGGCATGCACCACATTGAACTTGCGGGCTTGAAAGTAATCCCTAAGCCATTCCGTGTTGAACGGCTCATCGTCGATTACTAAAACGGTGTCCAATTCATCTTCAAAAATCTTCATACGTATGCCCTTGGCAGGCGGATAGTGAAGATCGATTCGTTCGAACGCGTTGCGGCGTAGCTGATCGACCCATCGTAGACGCTCAGTATGAGGCGGCAGATATACAAGCCCAGCCCGGTGCCGCTCGCAATTAGCTTCTGCGCGTTTTCGCCTCGAAATCCTGCCTCAAATATCTTGTCCCACAGCTCCTTTGGTATCGGGTCCGACTGATTGATGACTTCGATAAGGAGATCACCCGACTTCTTCTGGATGTGGGTTCGCACGGTAATGTCCGACGACTGGTGGGCATACTTGACGCCATTGTCGAACAGGTTGATGAACACCTGGCGCAACAAGTCGGGATCGGCCTTGATCTTGTATTGAGTATCTCGGTCGACCATGTGGATCTTCATTTTCTTTTTGCGAGCCGTCTCCTGAAAGAAAAGAGCCGCCTGAATCAAAACCTGCGGAATTACGGTGATCTTGCCATGGTGACGCTCTCGATAGAGAACCGGATCGCGAGTATACTCTGCTAGGAAGGCGAGGTTGCGGATTAGCTCCACGCAATATTCTATTTGACCTCGCGAGGCTGCGATGCGTTGCTTTATGCTGCCCTGCGGGACGTCGCCTTTCACGATGTTGTCGAGCGTGCCGCACACCGCGTTGAGTGGGTTAACGACTTGATGCACGAAATTCGACATCAGTGTTAGGCTGAAAACCTGCTCGTCGGGGGCCGCCTTCTGCTCTGTCATTTTCTTACCGCGCCTTAAGGGTGATTTCTGTTTTGCTAAGCTGCCAGTCGATCATGCCAAAGGTGCTGACGAGACCGAACAGCGCATTCCCGCGCAGAGCATCGGTCGTGGCAACCGTGATAACGACAGCCTCTCCGTCGACCCGGCACTTAAGCTCCAGCAGGCTCAAAACGTTCTTTACGGTGGCCAGAGCCGCCCGAAGACTGGTGGAGTCGAAGTTTGCGGCGGGTAAAGGCGCAGGTTTGCACCAGTCATAGGTATCGCGGTCTGGCTTGAAGTGATCGTTGACAAATCGCCCATGCTTCCGCGAGTCTTCTATTCGGGCGGAGACCAGCTCCGTGAGTGCTGCAAGGAGCGTAATTCGGTCTACTGGTGTCTGCCCGAACGCTGCGGCCGCGTAGGTGGCCTGTGCCAGCTTCTTCAGTTCTTCGATAATCTTGGCAAAGTCGACGTGCAATGATTGCTGCGACTTTACCAGGCCGTACTTGACTGCCACCTGGCCATGAATGGTCAATAGTTGATCGAGATAATAGAACGGCCAAACGCGAATCTGAACGCCGCGTCGGTCGTTGTGGCGTTGAATCTCGTCCCGGCAGGGGACCGAGACATTCGCCGTGGTGACAAGCAGCAGGTAATCCGCCTGGTGATTGATAGCAACGGTCAGCTTCTCGTAGATCGTGGGCCAATCGACTGACTTGGCATATCGTTTGCATTCTATGTACCAGCGCTGTCGGTCAGTATGTCCGGAAAAATCGATGCTGACGACTTCGCCCTCCAAGTCGCGACCACCGTCTGCGCTCGGGGTTCGCCATCGCAGATTCTGGACACCTGATAGAAGCAAAATGTCATAGGTCAGATTCTCGAACTGCTCCGGATGCAGGCGCTTAAGACCAGCGACAAGGCTAGAATTGTTTCGTTTCGCCGCCATAACTCCGATGCTCGCTAGGTTTTTCACACGGCTGGAATCGATAGCCTGCGTAGCGGATGGTGCGCCTATGTCGCGCGCGGGTTGTTGCGGGGGCGGCGCCTCGACCATCATCTACGAAAGCAAGGATGCGAACGCACAACAGAAGCGGAGAATCTTCACGCGCCTCAGAAAGGCTCTTGGCGGTGATCCGGACTCCCGTGGCGCTGAAGGCCTCGTCGACGACGACTTTAACTTCAACTGAGCCAGCCCTGGACAAGCGCAAGGTCAGCTCCTGGCCTATCGCGACATTTCGGTGCGCTGCGGGATTTGATCGCTACCGGAGCATAGCGGACTCGCGACTCGTCAGCGCTGCCGATTTATGGGGTCACGGACTAGCCGGCGCTGACCGTAACAACAACGTGATTGCGACTATAGCAAGATCTTTATCTTGATTGATGCAATAAGAAGCGCATCGACGCCCAAATCCCGCGTTGAGGGGCCTGTCTTCGATGATTTTCAGCCAAGCGAATGAAGGCGTTTGCGCCGGCTCGGACTCAACGCGCGACATTCTTGCTTTTGCACCCTCGTAGTGAGCGATGCGATGATCGCGTCCAGGACATTTGTCGCATGATCAGGCGGCGATGTGCGTCTTTCTCGCCATGCATGATTGAAATCCCGAGAAGGCACGGGAGAGTGGAACGGATCAGGTCAACGCCTCGATAGCGGGTACGAGACGCTCACCCGCACCGGTACAATCAATCCTCTAGGGCAAGCTCGAATCCCACCTTTACGCGATCTGACCACGCTCGAGCCGTGCGGCGTGATAAATCCATACCGAAACGGCGTCTTGATTCAGGTTAGCCAGCTACGCGCCCGCTGAGGAGTGCGCGCCAAGGCGCCGTTTGTCTCTGACAGGCTTTTGGTCGACTTCGTCCTCCAGCTCGATAGCAGCCGCAGGAGCTTTTGCTAGCGGCGTTCCTGTTAGCCGTCGACGCCCCGACAGCTTCACGCGATGCTCATCGCGGACAGGAGCTCGGTGCCCGCGAGGACTGACCGCAGCAGAGCACGGCGGATGACAGACTTCTATAGCAGAACGGAGGAGCAATGCAGGCCTTGGCGCTGACGCGGTTCTTGCGGGCGGCGCAGGGCTGCATGAGATCAAGACATCAGTGCTAGTGGTCCATGATCAGAAGGGGCCGATACAGTCAACTCAGGTTCTATCTCTAAACGACGCTGATGCGAGTGATGGCGGCGCCAGTCCGCGTGCTGCTGCCCGTTGATCGTTTCGCCCCGGAAAGCGGCGCTTGCTCTGGGCCACAACAGCACCGTTACGGAACAGTTAGCAGTGAGGCTTGCACGAGCCTTGAACCAGCCCGGATGATCCGGCAGCAGCGCGTATTCTCGATCAAAAATCTCGCCCTTGATATTCTTCGATGAGGACCACGGCTCGTGCGTGGGTCCTCGGGTGGATCAGGATCGTTTAAGCTGGACCTAGCTCCCTCAATTGCTGCTGATGCCCAGCTTCATTTCGCAGTTTTGCGCCGAACAACCTGATCCGGTGCTTGCACCTGTTGTTGATTGTTGGCTCAATCTCAAGACGTGTTGCAACGTGGGCCGTTTTTTAGGGCACTTTTAGTCTCCTCGTCTCGAGCGCGATCCTCTCGGCAATCAGTCAACGAACCGATCTTTCGGCGTGACTAGTGGGTTTTGCGAGGAAAAAGCTCGTCCAAATCGGCAATGCTTGCAGTCAACGAGTCGGAGGTCGCCATGCATACCACGCTTGCCCATGTCGACCTGGCTGCTGATCAAAGCGCCGCTCTTCGTGGGGATGATGCCCGTCAAGTCCGTCCGGTGGCGCCAGCGAGAAGGAACAAGCTCATATGCGGAGGAAAGCAGCATCGCTGCGTCCCGGGTTGTTGCCACTCAAGATCTGGCAGGCGGTTCGCCGACACGCTGTGATGTTCGCTTCGCAACCAATGTCGGCAACCGAACAGGTCGTGCAGCTCCGACGGCTGAAACTTGCGATTCTTTAGCCGGCACGCAGCTTGCAGTGAGGGGGCGCGACATAGCGCAAGCCGCGCTATGTCATGCGCTTGCGTGCTTTCCGCTGCTTCTGCTTGACGCTCCGGGGCCCGCGAGCGTGGCCACTCGACCTCAGCCGGAGCAAATCCATGAAGGCATCACTCCTCGTCGCCGTGCTGATTTCGATTGCCTGCTTCATCTCCACGACGCTTTCACAGGAGCGAACGGATGCGGCGGTGACTGATGATCCATTCCTTTGGCTCGAGGAGATCGAAGGGCCAGGCGCAGTGGCTTGGGCTCGCGCCGAGAGCGAGAAGACGCTCCGGATGCTTCAGTCAGATCCTCGCTATCAGCGGTTCTACGAACAGGCGCTCAGCACCCTACAGGCTAAGAATCTGAGCGCAGATGTTCCATTGGAAGGGCGCGGTTTGGAGCAGTTCTGGCAAGAGGAGAACCAGGTGCGCGGCGTCTGGCGGCGCGCCACGCGTGAGAGAGATCGCAGCCAAGATCCAAAGTGGGAAACCATCCTCGACGTGGACGCCTTAGCCGTCGCCGAGAACAGAAATTGGGTCTATGAAGGTGCCAGCTGCCTTCCGCCTGAAGAGCGCCTCTGCCTGATTAGTCTTTCCGATGGCGGCAAGGATGCCGTGTCTATACGAGAGTTCGATCGCACCGCCAAGCCCTTCGTTGCGGACGGCTTTTATCTCCCAGAGGGCAAGCAGGAGGTCAGCTGGATCGATGGTGACACACTCCTTGTTGCCCGGGGCTGGGGCGAGGGGACTTTGACGCAAGCCGGCTATCCCTTTGTGGTAAAGGAGCTCAAACGCGCTCAGCCGCTCAGTGAGGCTCGCGAGATCTTTCGTGGCGAGCCCACCGACAGTGAGACGCAGCCCCTCGTGCTTCGTGACAGCGAGGGTCATATTCATGTGACCGGCGCGGTCCGCGCAATCAGCTCTTTCGAGTCCGAATATGTGGTCTTCGGCCCCGATGGGCCGGTCAAGCTCAATCTACCGAAGAAGGCCGAGATCGTCCCGCTCGCGTGCGGCCGCCTGCTTGTGAAACTTGACGAAGACTGGGCGCCGTCCGAGCACAACCGCTTCACGGCAGGCTCGGTGATCTCGTATGACCTCGACGAATGGAAGCCGGATCCGCTGCGCGCCAAAGCCTCGCTTGTCTTTCAACCTGGGCCCCGCCAGGCCCTGAGCGAGTTAACCGCCACAAAGAATTTTTTGATCCTGACGATTCTTGAGAACGTTCAGAGCAAAGCGTTCGTTTATAAGTACGATCAGGGAGCTTGGTCCGCGAGCCCGATACCGCTGCCGGAACATACAGGTGTCAGCCTGTCAGTTACCTACGATGAAGCGGACCGGGCCATGTTTACCGTCTCGAGCTATCTCGGACCAACGTCAGTCTGGTATTTTGATGCCGAAAGCAAAAGGCTTGAGGAATTGAAGAAGACGCCGTCTACTGCCTTCGATGCGTCCAACCATGTCGTGGAGCAGCTGGAAGCCACTTCGCGTGATGGCACGTCAATTCCCTATTTTCTGGTGCGGCCGAAGAACGCGAGGTTTGACGGCACGATCCCGACGCTTCTCTATGGCTATGGCGGTTTCCAGGAGTCGCTTCTGCCCTCTGATCTGGGACCGGAGGGCCGGCTATGGCTCGAACAGGGCAATGTTTATGTCGTTGCGAACCTGCGCGGGGGCGGCGAGTTTGGCCCTCTATGGCATCAAGCGGCCCAGGCGGCAACGAAGCAGACCACATGGGATGATTTCATTGCCGTCGCCGAGGACCTGATCCGCCGCAAGATCACGAGTCCACGCCGGCTAGGAGTCATTGGCGGGAGCCAGGGCGGCCTGCTCGTTGGCGCCGCAATCACCCAACGTCCCGAGCTCTTCAACGCGGCGATCATTGAGGTGCCGCTGCTTGACATGCTTCGATACACCAAACCGGGCGCGGGCGCCTACTGGATCGGCGAGTACGGTGACCCTGCCATTGCCGAGCAGCGTGCGTGGATCGAAGGCTACTCGCCCTACGAGAAGCTGTTGGCCGGCAAGACTTATCCCGCTCCCTTTATTCTTACCTCCACGAAGGACGACCACGTGCATCCAGCGCACGGCGGCAAGGCTGCCGCGAAGCTCGCCGCGCTGGGGCAGCCTTACTTCTATTACGAGAGCATCGACGGGGGACACCGCGCCGCCGCCAATATCATGCAACATGCGCGTCAACTGGCGCTTGAATACACCTATGCATCGAGGCGGCTTTGTTCTGAGTAAATTCGCTCGTCGGGGTGATCGAAGCAGACAAATAGGGACCATTGGCAATCTCAAGCGTCTTCACGTGCTCAGCTTAATTCATCGAAGCCAAGCGAGAGGCTGATGAGCCCCCGGCGGCGCGACGAAGTTCGTCAGATGCGCAAGTTACCGTTTCAACAAGATTCACCGTTGCCGAGCGGTTTGCTGGCTTCCTAATACAACATGACGAGCGGATAACTGCCAAATGCGATTCCTTCAGGGTTGTCTCGACAGACCCTGCTCATTCGACAGGGCGCGACCTGCGGTTGACATCCGAAGACGAAAGCCAGAGCGCAGCCCTGCGGGCGTCTTCGTGCTTGAGAAAGCATGTCAAATAGCTTCAATACAGGCATGCGCGGATTGATAATCCCGCTCCAGGCTGCGCAAAGGAGTTCACGACCGCCCTGTTGTTCAACGTCGATGAAAACCATCCGCCAGCTCTGGAGCGCTGGATGCTCGAGGCTCCTCAACTCCTCTGTAAGCCGGTGGCGAGCGACGATTGGAGCGAAGGTCGAATGTCATCTGGACGGAAGCGTTGAGGCGAGGCGTCGTCGCCGTCAGGCCCCTTTTGTCGCTTGCACAATGAGGCCGCAGCTAGACCACGCACTAGCAAAACGAGCATGTGACCAGCGCACGGCTGGGCGTCACTTGCCGACCATCTTGATGGCCGGGAGACTCTTCGCTAGATCACAACGGTTCACTATGGAGATGCCGCCGTGGCAATGGGTATTGTGAAATGGTTCAACCCGACCAAAGGTTATGGGTTCATCAGGCCTGAGGACGGAGGTCCCGATGTCTTCGTGCACATCGGTGCCGTCGAAAAGGCCGGTTACACCACTCTCGAAGAGGGGGCGCGGGTAAGTTATCAGCTCAAGGCCGGGCGTTCGGGTAAGATGTCAGCTGAGGATCTCCGGGTTGGCTGATCCGACTCGCCTCCGCAAACTGCTGTCTGCAAAGCGTGTTCTCGCACCCGTCCGGCGATGCCTTGTGACGGCGCGCCGGGCGTTTGGCCTTTCGACGGTCTCTTCCAGCCATACGGCTGTCTCTTGAGGCCTTCGACCTGATCACTGCTGTCAGAGTCACAGGAGTTGCGAGCCAAGTCGCAGCGTGGGCGTGGCAAGATATTCCTGCCGCCGGACACGAACAGCCCGAACCGGACGCTCGTGACCAACGCGCCGCGCAGTGCACGCCGCCGGGCTGGTGCTCGCCTGTCCAGGCGTGATGCATCTAGGGCATGAGGGTGCTCGCACAACCGGGTTCGTCCGTACTGGCCGGCTGCGCTGAGGCTACAGGTCTGTTTCTGCTACGCTGATGCCGTGAGCTTCGAGGGCCGGTGTAAACAAAACCGCATTGTCTCGTAACGAGGCAGCGCCGCCCAAGGCAGCTGCGACCCTTGTAGACCCAGTTCTTGTTCTCGGCGCGAGCGAGCGCGTCAAACTCTCCGACGGTGGCAAGGACGCCGTGTCCATACGCGAGTTCGACAGCGAAAGCCAAAAGCTTTGTTGCAGGTGGATTCCAGCTGCCCGAGGGCAAGCAGAGCGTCAGCTGGACTGGCGATGCGGCGCGGCAAGTTTATAGTTTTTCAAGGACCGGCAATCTACTTTAGAGGTGTACTGCACCGAATTGGATGCGGGTGCTATCGACGCTTTTAACGCTTTGGTGCTTCCAAGCGTTGACGACGGAGCAAGCAGATCTATGATGTCTCTCCGTTTTCAAACATTTTAGTGAGTCGTATTATGTCACATGCGATGGAGTTGATTGTAGAGGGCTTTATTCGATTGAAGGACCGTCAGTCCCTTGAGGATCTAATGATGCATCGACGTCGGTTGGCGATGGATTTGAAGGCGGGGACGGGTTTCGACTGCAAGGCAACAATAGCTCAGATCGATCAGGACATCTCCATCATTGGAGCTGGATTGAGTGCTCTTTCCAATCCGGTATTAGGAGAGGAAGGCCTGCCGAAGATCCGGGCTGGGCAATCGCAAAAGACTTTCTGAGTCGGGGCGTCTGTAGCACAGCCTTTCAAGAAAATGACGGCCTGTACCATGCTTGATGCCAGGCAGGAATGTGATTCCCACCCTGGCGTCGAGGTGATCACCGGACAGCGCCCGGCGACACGAGCGGTCCTGCTCGCGGCCGCGGCATCAGCCAGGCAAGTAGCGACTCGCATTCTGGCGGCGGTGCATAGATGCCGGCGATGTCGAAGAAAACGGCACCGGAGATTATTGCCATCGTGGAAAGAGGATTATGACCGGGCCCTCGAGACGGTGAGGTGAAGCCTCTTTCCGTCCTCCAGAAGAACAGATAGTAGCGGGCAGTCGCTGGTGGTCTTACTGAGGGCAACCGCGGCCTTGCGCTGCCCGATGGAGTAGTGCCTCAGGAGGGCTTCCGTGAAGTCCTCCGCAAGGATTTCCAGCGGGTCTGAAAGCATGGTGGTTGCCACGGCTTTGATTCCCTAAGCTTTTGCGGCGCACTTTCCTGAGATTTGGACGATTTCCTGCATCGCATAGGAATTTCGCGGCAGAATTCACCTCAGGCCGGAGCTGATCATCCGATACGATCGAGTAGACGCCCACATCCTATAGATTGGGCAAAAGAACAGCCGCCTAACTTCCGAGGTGCTCGGTGAAATGGCCGGGCTTTCTGCTACCGCCCTGTCAATGACGACTGAAGAGGCTCGCTCAGAGAGCATCATCAAAGCGGACGTCTCAATCGTCTCGCCGAAGGCGGTCGGAAGACCTATTCAAGTGCTTGTGCTGGTCACCCTGAAGCGGGAGCGCGCATCCCTTGCGAAATCGATCCTATCTGCCCTTGCTACATGATGCGTTCGGGCGGCGGCAGTCCTAGACGCGAGATCTTGCCGGATCGGCTTGCATGACCAAGTGCTCACCCACAAGGATTTCGTGTCCAACTTCTGACATCGGACAAAGTCCGTCAGGTTCAAAACACCGGCTGCGTTTGGGCCGTCTTGGGTTTTCAAGGCGTAGTCAGGCGTTTGACGCGTGCGAACCGAGATGGCACGCCTTTTGCTGTTGGGATGCAGAAACACGGAGTGAGGGCTGAGCGCACACCACATGCGCAAAACGCGTGATGCTCTCTAACCCGTGTGCTCCGTTTGAGAGAAACAGCGGTCGCGCAACGAGTGGCAATGGTTTTGGAGAGCAACATGGTGCTGCGCATGGAGTCCCCAGCTCCTCCGATCAAGGTGGAGAACTGGCTGCGCGGCGAGCCCCTCACGAGCTTCCAGCCCGGGAAGGTGTACATCGTCGAATTTTGGGCAACTTGGTGCGGACCATGTACGGAAGTCATGCCTCATCTAGTCGAGCTGCAAGAGAAATACAAAGATAGCGGACTTGAGCTGCTCGGCGTCGCAGCTTGCGAAAAAGCTCCAACGGCGGACGAGGCCCGAACAACGTTGGACGCGTGGTTGACCGACAAGTTCTCGAACCTGAACTATCGGATCGGGTTCGACTCCACAGGCGAAATGAACAAGCTTTGGATGGACTCCAGCTTTTCTGTCGGGATTCCCACCTCGTTCGTCGTTGACCGTGACGGCCACATCGCCTTTATCGGTCATCCGATGCAGCTCGATGACGTCTTGCCGAAAGTTCTTAACGGCAGTTGGCGGACCAGCGATGAAGCTAAAGCCGCCGATACAGAGCGGATCGACAGCGGACGACGCGAAATGCGCGAAATGAAGCGCAAGCGGGCGCTGACTGAGCCGATTCTCGCCAAGCTTTCACCGGCGATGGAGGCGGAGGATTGGGCAAAGGCGCTTTCGGCGGTTGAAGAGGCCGTCGCGGTGATGCCGGACGATCTCCGCTTCCGTGCGCTCCATGCGGAACTGTTGCTTCACAAACTGCGCAACTTGCAGACCGGCTTGCCGGTTTTGAGGCAATTCGCTCGCGACGCGATCGACAAAAACGATGAGCAGTGGATGGAGTGGGCGCTGCGCCAACTCTTTGATCCGGCGAATGACAACTCCCACTTCCCGTCTGCCGAGCGCCTCGCGATGGGCAAAGAGTTGTCCGAACACATTCTTGCGCTGAATCCTCCGCAAGGGGACGGTGACTTCAAGTACCTGTCTTATGGGACGGTCGCTCAGTATTATTATGAGAGCGGCAACAAGGATCGCGCGATCGAATTGATCGAAGTGGCGTTGAACTCGCTAGGAGGTCCTGAGCCTATCCCCGACGAACTGAAAAAGGACGTCATGTCGGCGTTGGTCGAAGCGCTGGCTAACTACAAGGGTGAGAAGGCTTGCTATGGGACTGTTTGTGCAACTCCGCAAGACGGGTTTCCAAGAGCGTCAAAGCGCAGGCAACGGAGCAAACAACAAAAAGAAGGATGATAGTCGGAATTGCTCGCTTGACATCATCCATTTCTCCGGCTGCCAGTGACAAGTCTGACGGTTTACACGCAAATGCTAACGACGCCTCCGGCATTAAAATGCACGCGCGCACAGCCATCGGGGAGGCCGGAGTTAGGCGGGCATCGCCACGCTTCTGCAGACAGGCGAAGGAATGTTGTCAATCCGCCGTACGCTCACCGCCATCCCGATGCAGAACGCAAGCATGAAAAGGGCAATTGCGAGTTGGAAGGCAATCTGATGGGCGGCAACGGCTGTGGTGCTGATCACACCCCTCGGAAGCGTCACCGCGGAAAAAGGCCCGAAAAACGGCACCGAAACCGTCGTCCCGGGTCGCGGAACGGGCGACACCGTATGACGAACGAAATCCCGGCAACGAAAGTCGCACTGTTCACAAGACTGGTCGCAAGGCCGGCTCCGAACAAGTGCGACAAGCCGAGTTGGCCTGATCAACCAAGTGCGTTGGTCGGGATGGCGGCGAGAGTGATCTACAAGGCTAGCGTCGGGCAATTGACCGCCGCCATGAAACTGCGGATCGCCAGGAACCACAATGTCGGCAAGATGCCCCAGGCCAGCCCGAACAGATATTGTTGAGCTAGTCGAGCGATGGCTGGTTCGTGGCCGAGCGCAAGCACGATTTGCTCGCCATGCCCCGGCAAAAACCATAATCGGCAATGCAGCCCATAGCCCATGCGCAGCGACCGCGCCACATGCTTGCGCCGCGCGCGGGTCCAGCATCGAGATCACAATCACCACACGGACCTGTGTTGTCTTGAGGGCATTCTCAAATTCGGCAAATTCTGGTTCACGAGATCCGAGTGAACTCAAGCACGGAATCGACATTGCGTGAGAAGAACGCGACTGGAGCGGACGGGCGCTCCCCCTGTTTATCGAATGTCTGCTCACCTCACGATAATTATGCGTCGAACGCTGGAATTCTTCATCGCCTGCTTCAGCCGGGCGCGCCACGATCTCGGCCAATGGCGAGCATATGCGGACAAACGCCGGGGGGGCGCATCGGGCTCTCGCCTTGGATCTTCGCGGTTCATGACAAACCGCCTGCACGATTTTGTCGGACCCGTTCGCTACGACCTCGACGAGGTCTGCGCCGATATGGCCATGTATCGAGAAGGCGACCTTGTATTGTCGGCTGCGCAAAGCCACCCCATTTTTTGTCAGACAGCAACATCGGGATTGCGTCCTGGATCAGTTGGCGCTTGGTCATAGCTTCTTCATTGATCTGAAACTGCCTGGCTCGAAGCATCCGGCCTTTCAGACGAAGCGGAAGTGCGGCGGCAATCATCGGCACGCTCGGATCACCTAGCGCCTCATGTTTTGACGCGGTTCTCGCCGCAGCGAGCCGTCTCCTACATCCCCCATCCGCTGCCAGTTCGTGAGTCCACAAGATCGCCGAGATCGTTGTGGGGCCGGCAGCGCGGCTCGACACCGAGCGGACGATAGAGACCATGCGTTCGACGGGGATTAGCGCGGATTTCCCGTGGGCCCGTCGTCGATCTCCTTTTCAATGAACCCAGTTGCGCCAGAGAGTTCCCGATCGGTAACTTTCTGGACCGCTCAGCCCTCGGTTTGAGGTAATGTTCCCGTTCGGTAACTTTTATCCTTCTTTGGAATAGTAAAGAAAAGTTCCCGTTCGGTAACTTTCCTGTGGACATTTGCTGTTTCAACCCATTAAGTTCCCGCTCGGTAACTTACGACGAGAGAGCTATGAACACGCCTCCAAAACGCACTCCCCCCTCGGGCGGAAACGAGGCTCCTGGCGAGACCGGTGTCGCACGCCAAGCGGCCGAGTTCGCTGCAGCATTCGGTCGCCTCATCCAGGAAGAACGCAAACGCCAGGGCCTCCGGCAGGACGAGCTGGCCATGGTGAGCGGGACAGGAAAGCGCTTCATCGTCGACCTTGAGGCCGGAAAAAGCACCTGTCAGCTCGGGCGCAGCCTACACGTGGCAAACGTGCTCGGGCTGCGCATCGAGGATGTTCTCAAGGATGCGCAAGCCCGCCGCGCGAACACTTCCGAGACACCGGACATTCCCGACAGCGACGAGGAGGAGCCTCATGGACCGTCTTCCGGTCTACTTTGAGACGCGAGAGGTCGGCTGGATCACGGCCGCCGACGAAGCGTCAGGCTTCACCTATGCCGAATCCTGGCGCGGGCTGACCGGCGCCTTCCCTGTGTCGCTCACCATGCCGCTCTCGCGGGCGTCGCATGATGCCTCGGCAATTCTAGTATGGGCGGCAAATCTGCTGCCGGAAAACGCAACTCTCGGGACCGTAGGTCATATGCTCGGCAAGTCGCCGGCCGATGTCATCGGTCTTCTTGCCGAGATGGGCCGCGACACCGCCGGCGCGCTCTCCGTCGGACAACCTGGCACCGGGCTGATCGCCGGCAAATGGCGGGAGATCCCCGACAAGGCCTCCCTCGAGCGCATCCTCAATGAGCTACCCCACAAGCCCTTCCTCGTCGGCGAAGATGGCGTGTCGATGTCGCTTGCCGGTGTGCAGACGAAGCTCGCCGTCGCTCTGGATGGCGACACCCTGTACATACCGATCGACGGCGCGCCATCGACCCACATCATCAAGCCCGATGGCGAGCGCTTGCCTGGCGCCGTTCAGAACGAGGCATTCTGCCTCACGCTCGCGCGCATGATCGGAATCCCGACGCCGAAGGTGACGACCGGGACGGCAGGCGAACGTAGCTACCTGCTGGTTGAGCGCTATGATCGCCGTCATGACGGCAAGAGGTGGCGGCGGCTGCATCAGGAGGACTTCTGCCAGGCCCTGGGCCGACCGCCAGCTGCCAAGTACCAGAACAACGATAGAGGACTAAAAGGACCATCATTGGCCGACATGGTCGGCGTGACCCAGCGCCACATGACAGCACAGGAGACCGCCCGCTTCGTCGACCTTGCCATCTTCAATCCGATGGTTTGGAATACGGATTCCCACGCCAAAAATTATTCGCTGATGCTATCGGCGCGCGGCGCCGCCATGGCGCCAGGCTACGACATCGTCTGTGCGGCGCCATATCCGAAGATCACCCGCAACATGGCGCAGAAGATCGGCGGGCAGAAGCAGGCCGACCAGCTCGGACGCAACCACTGGGAGCGATTCGCCATCGACTGCAAGCTCTCTCCAAGGCAGACGATCCGGCGCGTCTCCGAGATTGCTCAGGCCGTGACGCACCATGCAATGGTGGCTAAGGCCGAGGTCGAAGCCATGCCTGCCGGCGGCGATCCCGTCCTGGACACGGTAGTCGAGGCGGTGATTTCGCGCGCACGCGGCTACCTAGAGCGCCTGAAACAAGCGGAGCCAGCGCCGGAAGGCGCAGCAGCCCCATCGCCCTAGGAATAGGCGCATGTGGCGACAAAGCCGAGCTCGCCTGCCTCACCGCCGGAAAACGTGGCTGCACATCTGCGCTCAAGGCTTCCGGGGGCTTCCGCACAAGTTACGATCATCGCACTCAAGGCGCTGCTCGAAGACGACGACAAGGATTTCATCCAGTAGCCCCCGATCTTCCGCATGGCTTATGTACTAGGCGCGGCCCGGCGGATAGCAAGATGTCTGCTCCCGGCACGATATCCGCGACGTGGCGTGTGAAACCGCAAACGGCGGTTAATCGCAAGGCCATGATGCGTGCCGATCGAGTGGCAGAGCGCCCAGGCTACGGCGAGCTTCGTGCTGATGTCGTGGCCTTCTTCGCCATCAAGGAGACGAACTCGGCAAGCCGCCGCGCCTCATGCGGGTCGTTGTCTCCAACTCTTGCCTCCAAATCCGTTGTCTCCAAAACTTGGCCCCCTCGCGTTTGCGAATCGCGGAGTCATTGGACGCGTACCAGCCGCGGCAGGGTCAATGTGCGTGTCTTTGGATTTCTACCTTCGTCAAAGATGCCGCTTAGGTCATGGCTCTCGCTTCGGAGCAATTGGCCGATCTCTGACAAAGTCGCGCCGGACCGGAGAAGGTCGTTAGCAAGGCGTTGTCGGAAGATATGGACCATGCAGCGGCGGACATATGACCTTACGTTCAGTGGACCACGGGGGGCCGACATCGCGATGATTCCCGGCGTGAATTTTGGCCCCCACACAAGGGCGGACGTTCTTTAGAGGCTCAGAAATCGGCTTCTCGAAACCCCGAGATGATCCGGTCTCGGCATGTCGAACTGCAGTGCGGGCGTTCAAGCGCTAAGCCTTCCACGGAGACCTAACAGAGCAGTTACAACCATTCTGATTCCTCGTCAGCTTCCCGAAAGCTAAGCCTCGTAGCGAGAACGTGTTTATCCAGGTTTGACGTTAGCTGCTCAGATTGTCAGGAGAATCGGATGGATCTGTTCAACCACCTCCACCCATTCGAGGCCCCAGATGTCGAGGCGTATGACGACGAGCTGGAACAGCAGCAGGAGTACCAAGCGGGATTTCAGCAGCACCTGAACGAGTTGCATCCGCACGAGCGCCCGCCCCAGAATTCAAATAACCTCAGCGACCGCGACGTTGTGTCGAACAGAGCGGATTGTTTGAGGATGCCGCACGCGGATCGCGTTGGACAAGGCACCTCGCGGTTACCCTCGGATTCGCCCGTCTTCTCTGGACAAGGGATCAATCAACATCTGCTTTTTCCGGGCGCGGATCGGAGTGGCCAGTTGCCAGCCGGCAGTTCCAGTCTGACGGATAGTTGGCACGGCGTGGATGCAGCTGCCGATTGGCCGACGCAAAGTTTCGATCAGGAGGAGCATTGGTGGGCGGAGCCCGGTGATGTGGTGCCTGAGTGGCCAATGACCGCGGCAATTCCTTGGCAGCAAAATCTCGGAGCATCAATCCTCGGGCGACAGCCCCGGCCGGCCGATGGCAGTACGACGGATCTTGAAGACCCTGTCCTCAGGCAATCGCGGCTCGACCATATCTTGGACACCTGGGCCGGCGAGGAGGGGCAGACGGAAGGCGAAGACCGCCAAGAGGCCGTAAGACGAATAAGAGCCTGGGCAGAGGCCGGCGACGTCTATGCAGGGCTGGAGCTGCATGATCTGGGCCTGACGACATTGCCCGCCGCCCTTCCGCCCGGGCTCCAGTCGCTCAACGTTAGCGAGAACGAGCTGGTGCGCCTGCCCGACACCCTTCCGTCCGGCCTCCGGACGCTTAGCGCCAGCAACAACCGGTTAACTGGCCTGCCCGACACTCTCCCGACTGGACTCCAGTCTCTGGTCATCAGCAGCAACCAGCTGACCGGGCTGCCCGAAACGCTTCCGGAGAGCCTTTCGAGACTCGCCGTCTGCAGCAATCGGCTGACCAGCCTGCCAGACAACCTGCCGGCCGGGCTCCAGGACCTTGATGTCCGCGGCAACCTGTTGACCCGCCTACCCAACACCCTACCATCCGGACTTCAGTCGCTGGCCCTCGGCAGCAACCGGGTGACCAGTCTACCCGACACTCTCCCGCCCGAACTTGAAGAGCTCGAAGCCGACGGCAACCGGCTGACCAGCCTGCCCGACACTCTCCCGGCCGAGCTCCTGTTGCTCTTCGCGCGCGATAACCGGCTGAACAGCCTGCCCGAGACCCTCCCGACTGAGCTCCAGAGACTCCACGTCAGCGGCAACAGCCTGTCGAACTTGCCCGAGAACCTCCCGACCGAGCTCCAGATGCTCGAGGCACGCAACAATCAGCTGACCAGCCTGCCGGAGACCCTGCTAACCCGGCTAGGTTCTGGATGCATGGTTTATGTGGAGGACAATGCGCTGCCCGAGCAGGTGCGGACGAATTTGGCGGCAGCCCTGAATGCGCCGAGCTATGCCGGCCCCCGGGTCTTCTTTTCAATGGGTGAGGGGACGATGGTGGAGCAGGAACGACCGCTGGCCGATGCGGCCGCGGACTGGTTGAAGGGCGAGCCGGAGGCGATCGCTGCCTGGCAGAACTTCGCTCACGAGGATGGTGCCCCGGAATACGCGCGCTTCCTCGACAAGCTGCAGAAGACTGTGAATTATGACAATCCCGAATTCCGAGAGGCGGTGGCCGAGGATCTACGGCAGGCGGCGATCAGGCCGGAATTGCGGCGGCAGTTTTTTGAGCTGGCCTACGGGGCGAGCGAGACCTGCCAGGATCGCGTCACCCTGACCTGGAACGGCATGCAGACCGCACGTCTGAAGGCTGATGTCGAGGACGGAGCCTATGACGATCGGCTCGGCGAACTCATCCAGCAAGCGCGGGTCCTGTTCCGCCTGAACGCGCTCGAGCCGATCGCCCGTCAGAAGGTCGACTCGCTCGGGTTCGTCGACGAAATCGAGGTCTATCTCGCCTATCAGGTCAAGCTACGTGAGCGGCTGGACCTGCAGCTCATCGCTCCGGACATGCGATTCTTTGATGTCGCCCACGTCACTGAAGACGACCTCACCGCAGCCGAGATCCAGGTGCGCAATGAGGCGGCGGCGGGGTTCGCCGACTATCTGGCAACTCGCTGGCAGCCCTGGGAGATGGTGGTGAGCCGGATTGCCCCCCAAGCCCATGCACAGATGCAGGACCGCCTCATCGCGGCGATGGAGGAAGAGTTGCCAAGCCGCCTTGAGCAACGGCTCGCCGATCATCAACTTACCGGAGACAGCGATGCCAAGGTGCAATTTGGAGCCCAGATCCGCGAGGAGATCGCCCGCGAGATCAAGGGCGCTCTAATGCGCCAAGTGCTTGGGGACCGTGGGCTTGAGCTGTGAAGCGGCCATCCAATTGCGAGGAGCGTCAATTTTGCTTCCACCCGCCCTCGCTATGGTGGTCGTCCTCAGGCGTATAGCTGCCCTTGAAGAAAGATTTTGGGGATGCCTGGTCCGCCATCGGATTCATACTTTCGTGCGGGTGGAACGGACAGCGCCTGGCAGCAGTCTTCCTGCGGCAGCCGAACAGGCGGTCGTCGCGCGTCCTGAGGCGATCGAACCGCTCAACTGCGAGCACGCGGCGCCCGGCGAAATCGATGATGCTTGATTTGGCGACAGGCAAGCCGAGTTCCGCAACAGCTCAAGGCACAGATGATCGTTTTCAACGCTGCCGGTGTCAGGTCGATTGCGTTCCGCAACTTCCCAATCTGCGGCTTGATAATGTGCGTAGTTGCGGTCGTGCCATGAGGCACGTGCCACTTGTCTTTCCAGTAAAGCAGCGCTGTCTTTTCTTTCGCGCCTGCGAGAGAAATGCGGAAGTCCTGGTCGGGGCCGATGCCGAGCGGATTGTTGGCAAGATTGCCCAGAATGGCGGCGATCTCCTGACCGCTAGCGGCGCGGCCATCACTCGTGCCGGCGGCGCCGGGTGCGGGACCGTCGGGAAGGAATTGCAGCGCGCCGATGCAATCGCGACCGATTGCGGAGAGCAGGCTGTAAGCGTCGGCTCCGTCAGCATGCGCGCGTTCGGCGACGCGTCGGCGGATGTCGTCATTGTCGGGCAGAAGATTGTCAAAAACAGCGACGACGGGATCGCCGATATAACGATCCTCCCGCAATGGCAGCGACACCGAAACGGGCTGGGCATTTTCCCACGCGAGCCCCTGCCTGTCGTACTGGAAATCGATTGCGCCGCGGCTCTCGGCCGCAGCCGCCCGACCAGCCGTGCGTTGAGATAGACGGTATCGGCGCGCGGGCAGGACGACGCGCCATCAGAACAGATCCTCAATTGCTTCAGCCGTCAATTTGGTGCGAGGCCGGATGACCAACTCGAGGTCGAGCGCGGCCAGCGCATCCATCAGAATACGTAGCTGCGTTGCAGGTGCACCAGCTTCCAGCTTCGAGACCGTCGCTTGACGCGCATGCATCTTCTCACCGAGGCCAGCCTGGGTGAACTTCTTCTGCCGTCGGTAGCGCCTGATCCCGGCGCCAATTTGTGGGGGGGGGGGAGCGGGCAATCGTATCCACTAAAGCAGCATACGTGAACGCGTATATCGCCTCAATATACGCGACCGCGAATATCTGCCGATTATACGTGTTCAGGTATGTTTATGCATAACACGCAATTGCGTCATAAAGCCCCGCGATCCGGCGCCTCTCTTATTGAAATTGCTAAAAGAACCATCACAGGCACCCGCCCGCCTGTGCGCGGTAGAAACAGCCAGCGCCGATGCTATCTTCTCGACCTGGAGGGTAGCGGCCGTCAGCTTATTGGAGGCCCACTCCCCGTAAAAAAACGTGGCCCCCCGGTGGATGCGGTGACGCCGTTCGGACGGTCATCCCGATTAGCTTTTGGACCCTCGACAGCGATTGGGCTGGAAAGCTATGGCGATTATCAGGTTGACACCACAAGGCTCAACGGGCAGTGTCTTGGCCATCGGAGCAGTCCCATGGCCAAGAACAGCCTTTTCGCCGAACCTCATTTCCAGAACGACGAAGCCGCCCGCGAGATGCTGGAAGGCATCATGTGGCCGGATGGCCCGGTATGCCCGCATTGCGGCGTCGTGAACCATGCCTACAAGACCAAGCGCCCGGGCGTATACCGTTGCGCTGAGAAGGCTTGCCGCAAGGACTTCACGGTCACCATGAAAACCGTCATGGAGCGGTCCAAGATTGCGCTCCACAAGTGGCTGCAAGCCTTCCACCTGATGACCAGAAGCAAGAAGGGCGTTTCTGCCCATCAGCTCCACAGAACCCTCCAGATCGGCTACGAGGCCGCGTGGTTCATGGCGCATCGCATCCGCGAGTCCATGCGTGCCGGGGGCTTGCAGCCGCCTATGGGCAGTGGCAGCAAGGTCGTGGAAGCCGACGAAACGTTCTATGGCTTCCAAGAAGGCCAGCCCAAGACCGGCCGTCGCGCTTGGTCGAACAAGAACGTCGTCTTGAAGCTGGTTGAACGCGGCGGCTCTGCCCGCAGCTTCCACGTTGACGGCGTGCGCGTTGGCGACCTGATGCCGATCATCCGCAACTTCAGTCGCGAAGTTCAACTGATGACCGACAAAGCCAACGCCTACAAATTCATTGCGGAGGTTGATGGCCTCGACCATTCGACCGTCACCCACAGCAAGGACGAATATGTCCGCTATGAAGGCGACAAGATGATCTCGACCAATACGGTCGAGGGCTACTATTCGATCTTCAAGCGCCGCATGAAGGGCGTTTATCAGCACTGCGCTGAAAAGCACGTGCACCGCTATCTTTCAGAGTTTGACTTTCGCTATTCCAACCGCTCCGCGCTCGAGGTTACCGATGGGGAACGGCGAACGCTTGCGATCAAAGGCGCATCTGGCAAGCGTTTGACGTATCGGGGACGTCACTAAACCCGATCACTCTCGCCTTGAACGGAGAATCGCTCGCAAGTGCAACAAAAAAATTAAGCGGAAGCCTTAGATTTTTTTCTTTGGCTTCTGTTGCTTCTTGGCTTTTCCCTGAGTCAGACTTTCCATTGGCTTGTGGCCAACAATTCGCGCGCCCTTTAAAGCGGCTTCCAAGCGAAGTCGCGCCTCTTGCACGGAGTAGTTCTCTTCCGTTGGTTTTTTAGCATTCAAGGCTCTCTCATGTGGTTGGCGTTAACTTCAAAAACTCTTCAGGCTCTCGAAGAACTTAAAACCGGCTCTGATCGCGTCGTTGCCGTTGTTGCCGGAGCAATCATCGATTCATTACTCACAGATATTTTGAAGAGCGAACTAAGCCCGAGAAAGTCGGGAAAAGTTAGCGAAGTGCAATCCAACTTCTTCCAGCCCGAAGGCCCAGTTGGAAGCTTCGCGGCGAAGATCAATCTCGCCTATTTGCTCGGCTTCTTCAGCGACGAAGCATACTCCGATCTTCATAACTTCAAAAACATCCGAAACCTGTTTGCGCACTATTCCGAACACAATTCGTTTGACTCGCAACGGGTCAAAGATCGCTGTGCAAACTTCAAATTGATAGAGACTTGGGTCGGTCCCGCCACCGCTACCAGGGATTTGGGTGACGGTAAGACGGAGTATATAGACAGCCTAATGGCATACGGCGACGGAAGCGGGATAAGGCTCTCTCTCGTCAAGCATGAAGAAGTTAAGGTATCCCCCCGGGGCCGCTTTATTGCCACTGCCCAAGTGCTCAGCGCCAACATTGAAATTTTCGCGTCATCAATACCGCTTCATCCTGATTTGAAAGAGAACGTATTTAAGACGAAACCGATACTCTAGCGCGCGCCACATTGCTTGGAAGATACGAGGAGAACATCCTTATGTCTTCTATCCTGCCGTCCCGCATGGCGTAAGCCATCGCACCCGCCTCAATCATCGCAGGCGTTATCTCAATCTCCGGGGAGTCAGCCTCGAAATGGGCCGAAGCGGCCCTATTACTACCATTCGCGTTTGTGGTGGCAACCATATGGTCACCAATTGTACTTCACGTACCCACGGTGCTACCAGTGAGTAGCGCCGGGGAAAGATTCGCTCCCGGCAGGCTATGGAGCCTGTGGGATATGCTTAGAATTCACGCCTACGATTACGTGTTCTTCGGCACCGACCTTGTTTGGCTTCGCGAGAAGTTGGAGGCGATTGAACACCGCTGGTCAATGACAACGCCGGGTGAGGATGGGACTGCAACAACTCTACTTGAGACCGCGCCAGAAGCCCTTTCTGCCGAACAGCAGGAATTTTCCAGACAGGCGTTTGAAACGCTTGGCAAGAGATGTCGGGAGGTGGGTTTGCCGGTCACGGCCGCCCTTGCAGAGCGCGCAATAGAAATTCCACCAAAAACGGCAGCTGAGATTGACGCATTGATAGCGGCGTTTGCTGCCGAGCTTAAATCTCTTCTATTTTTGTTCGTTCCGAACCATCTGGCGAAGTTCTACGAACTAACTCTGCAAAATGAGATCGCTATGGCTTTTCCACACGCGTCTAAGGAAATCGTGGCAGCGGGAAATTGTTTAGCGTCCGGGCTCTTTACCGCATCAGTCTTTCATTCGATGCGAGCGGCAGAGATTGGCGTTCGCGTTCTTGGCGCCGAATTGGGAGTGTCGTTCCCCGATAAACCGCTAGAGTTAGCAGAATGGCAGCAAATCCTAGATCAGTCTGAGTCAAAGATAAAGGCAATGAAAGCCCTTCAGCCGAAGCAACGCAGAGACGAAGAGCTTAATTTTTACTCTCAAGCAGCTGTACAATTTACCTACTTCAAGGATGCGTGGCGGGTTCGTGTCGCCCATGCTCGCGAAACCTACGACGAAAACCCTGCAACCAGAGTATTAAACCACACCATCGAATTTTTCGAGGTGCTGTCTACTCGCTTGAAGGAGCCTTCAATTTAGGACGAACGATCTTTTTGAAGATTCTTTCGAAATCCTCCTCGCTTTCATTCGATCCAAGCTCCCGAGCGGTCTCAATAAACCGCTCGGATTGCTCTTTGTCACTTAGCTTCAGTTTCGGCTTTGCCTTTTTTCCCTTTTGGGAAGCGGCGGCTTTTGCCATACGGGGCCTTTTGGCTAATTAGTCGTTCGATAGGTGAGCCGCTTTCCCGTGAAACCCTTCAACGCGCGTTCTGCACGGTCGGTATCGTTCACGCCAAGCGCGATGCGGTTGCTGTAGCGGAAATCGAATTCGTTCAGATATCGGTGCAAATGCTTCTCAGCGCAATGCTGATAAGTGCCCTTCATGCCGCGTTTGAACACGGAATAGTAGAATAGTAGCCTTCAACGGTGTTGGTCGAGACCATCTTGTCGGCTTCGTAACGGACGTACTCGTCCTCGCTATGGGTGACGGTTGAATGGTTGAGCCCATCAGTTTCCGCAATGAACTTGTAGGCGTTGGCTTCGTCGGTCATGAGCTGCGCTTCGCGGGACAGGTTCTCGCGAACGATAGGCATGATGTCCGCAACGCGCACGCCATCAATGTGGAAGCTGCGAGCAGAGCCGCCGCGCTCCACAAGGGTGAGAACCACGTTCTTGTTAGCCCAAGCGGTGCGGCCCTTCTTGGGAGCGCCTTCAACGCGGCCGAAGAAAGTTTCGTCGGCTTCCACAACGCCGCCGTTACCACCCATCGGGGAGGCGTCAGTCGAGCGCATAGCCTCGCGGATGCGATGGGACAGGAACCACGCAGTCTTGAGGGTGCAGCCAAGGGTGCGGTGAAGCTGGTTGCTTGAAATCCCCTTCTTGCTGGACGCCATCAGGAAGATGGCCTGTAGCCAGTGACGCATGGGGACGTGGCTGGCCTCAAAGATGGTCCCAACCTTCACGGTGAAGGGCTTGCGGCACTGGTAGCACTTGTAAGCGCCGATGCGGGTGGATTTGCCGCCCATCTTGGAGATGCGCTCCACGCCGCCGCAATGCGGGCAGACCGGCCCTTGCGGCCACAAGCGGGCTTCAACGAAAGCATAGGCGGCTTCTTCGTTGTGGAAGTGCTTGGCTGAAAGGACCGATTTCATGACCATTTCTCCCTATGCCGCAACCCTATAGGGACGCGCTGGGTACGTCAAGTATCGCAATTACGGTATTCCGAATTTCAATAGGTAGTCTATCTTTTCTTCAGTCGCGCTTGGACGATTGGGAATGTTTGATGGACGCAGTGCTGCCGCTGGAGGCGAACGGGCCGGTGCGAGTGAAGCGCAACTTCACCGTAATTCGTGGTGGAAAGGACTAGCGGTTGTGCTGCTGGTTGTTGACTCGGGAAAGGGGAATCACCGAAAGTTCCCGGTGGTGTGCAGATTCACGCACCCACTGGAAAACCGGGGTCTGGCCACCCCGGCTTCCCGTGAACCTCAGCAAGGCCTTGGGGACTCTTGCAGAAAGTCGCTCACAACCGGCACCGTAAGGTGCTGCGATAATCTGTCAAGCGTCTTCAAGGCCCTTTCCTAAAAGGGTAATGAAATGAAGACCTCAACTTATGCACTGACTTTCGATGACGCTGTGGATATCTGGCTTCGCCACTGGAACGGCGAATTCCAGCATCGAATCGCAGCACACTACGACGTGAATCCTGGTCGCGTGAACGAAGTCCTGAAGGGCTCTCGCCACGTGGGCAGCCGCGAAGCGGCCTTGTCCCGCAAATCGGCCTGAGATGGAGCCCGCGCAAGCCGGGCTTTTTCATTCACTCGAAACAGGACCCATGTAATGGCAATTATCCTTGTCACCTACGACCTTAAACAGCCGGGGCGCAACTACACGCCGGTTCACAACTATCTGCGCCAGTTCACCCACTGCAAAGGACTGGAGTCGGTGTACCTGCTCGATACCACTGCGTCGGTCAGCACGATCCGCGACAACTTGCGGTCGGTCATCGACACGAATGATGTCGTGTTCGTCGTGCGCCTCACTCAAGAATGGGCGTCGTGGGGTTACTCATGTGGCGACTGGCTGAATTCCCCCCAGCGCAACTGGTAGATACCGAAGCTCCGTAAGGAGTGCCGTCCACCTTGAACTGAATGCGAAGCAGTTTGGCGAAGCAGTGCAGAACTTGCAGTCTCATTTTGGTTCTCCAAAAAAGACCCCGGGCAATGGCCCGGGATCAATTCGTTAGTGTCCTCTCACGGCTGAGGGGCTTGACTGGGTACGGCAAGTGCAATATGTCAAAGCTATATTAGAACATACTAAGAACGATCGAGCTTCCGGTTGTATTTTCAAGACCCACTCTCAATAACGATGTTGTCCGGCACATCATGCGTTTAGCGTTGCCATCTCAGCATGAAGTCGGGCTCAGGAGCCGCGTCATTGACTTTGTTCCGCCATTTGCATGACGACGCGTTTTTGGCCTTCTCGCGCGACCACAAGCATCTCTACGCGGCCTGTCTGCTCGACCTCCATGAACGCTTCTTTTCAGGCGCGCCGTCGTTTCCGACGCCGCAGCAGGTGGTCCATGCCATCTACGACGTCATGCGCGCCAACCCCACCCTCTGGAACGAGGGAGATGATTTGGGCAGCCTGCCGGAAATGATCTCCGCGGGACGCCGCCGGATCCGGAAGGCCGACGTCGCGCTCGCTTCCGAGAAGGGCGACAAGGCGCTCGGTCTTGCCCGACAATTGTATGCCCGGCTGCTCGCCTGGGGATGGCTTGAAGAGGAGGAATACGGGCTTCGCGTTACCGTGGATGTCGCTATGGGACCGCTGCTCGTAATCCAGCGGCTCGCGAGCCTCAACAAGGATCTCTCGCAGCGCTTCGGCGGCTTGATCGTGCAAATCCGCCTCAACCTGGAGGCTGTCGAAAAACTAAGGCCCGAGATCACCGACCGCAAGCAGCGCGAAGCCGCGCTCGCCGTCCGCGAGGCGCGCAATCAGGCCGACCAGTTCACGAAGAGCCTGCGGGCCATTCTGGCCGACCTGAAGCGCGTCCGACGGACTGTCATGGAGTCCAAAACAGTCGCTACCCGGCTGGAAGCCTTTTTCGACGAGTTCGTCGAACAGCTCCTGCTGAAGGATTTCGAGTCCATCCTCACCGTCAACCATCCGTACCGCTTCCGCGACGCCATCGTCGATCTCGCGCGCAGGATCTCCTACACCCCGGAAACCATGCAGGTCCTCGCCGAGGAGTACACAGCTTCCAGCATGGCAGCCGACATCGAGGACGGTCGACTGGCCGCGGCCGACGACCTGCTGGCCATCGAAAGCATCTTCGATCAGATCGGGGAGATGTTCGACAGGATCGAGGCCTTCCGCAGGCAGCTCGAAGCCCGGGTCCGCAACACCATCAAGTACGCCGAGCGGGGCGGGCAGGGACTCGCCGGCCGGGCCGGCGACCTGGTGCGACGCCTGGATGCCCTACTGCGGGACGGCAGACACCACAACGCGACAATCGAATGGAGCATCGAGCCGCGGCGGTCCCCCTGGTCGGAGCACCATCAGGCGCCGACCAGGCAGCCGCGCCGTCCCGTCGAAGCAAGAGAGCTCGCCGAGCCGCCGTCGGATCCGCTGTACGAACTGCGCAAGAAGCTCCGCCTCGAATACATCGCTCGCGTCGCGCCCCGCCCCGAGGATGTCCGACGATTCCTCGAGGGCCAGGTGCCGCCATTCGCGACCAGGGAAGCCCGCTTCATGGAGATCGGTACCGTGGACGACTTTCTCGCCTTCGATTGCGCCCGCCGATATGCGTTGACGGGCGAGGTTCCGGCGCAGGTCGCGGCCGGGTTTGAACTCGAACCGTGCCCCGGCACGCCACCACACGACAGCGAATGGCTCCGTTGCGCAAACTTCCTGGTCAAGCGATCGGGCGCACTTCGGAAGGCGAGGGCGGCTCATGCTCAGTGAATTCGAAAACGTCGAGCGCTCCTTCGGCGCGGAAAAGGCAGCCGACCTCCGCAAAGCGCTGCACTTCCTCCTACGGCGGCAGTTCGTGTTCGCGGGAGACCCCCGGACCGGGACAGTCTACAATACGATCATGGATGGCCGCTCCCGCGACGTGGTCGACGGCTTCTTCGATGGTTGCGGATACCGCGTCCATCGCGATCCGGAGGCGCAATGGGCCGGCATCGTCGCCATGGACGAGGACGTGCCGCTGCCCCGGATGAAGCTCGATGAAACAATCGTCATACTGGTGCTGGCGGCATACTGGCAGCAGGAGGTGAACGTCGGAGCAGTCGAGGACCGGGCCGTCATAGTGGCCACTTTGAATGACCTGTTCGATCGCTACCGCGAGATGGCGCAACACGGCGGCGGTGGCGCGATCTCGCCCGCCCGCTTCCGGGACATCCTGCGCGAAGCCGCCCAACGCAGTTTGGTCGAGATCGGTGATTTTGACGACGAGCAGCAGGACTGCGAGATCAGGATCCGTCCGATGATCAAGCTGATCAGTGGCGGCGATGCCCTCCAACGGCTCGAGCGCTACGTCCGCAGCGAGGAGGCGCGGTTTCCGCAGCCGGCAGGAGACGAGGCATGATGGAGCTACGCCACCTGACGATGGTGAACTGGCACCTGTTCGACGTCGCTGACATCGACGTGACAGGACACGTCGGGGTCCTGGGCGAGAACCGGTCCGGCAAATCGACAATCCTCGACATGGCACAGGTCGTTCTCACCGGGGCGAGCCGGCGGTTCTTGCGCCTGAACGCGGTCGCCGGCGATAGCGGAAAATCGCGCAGCGGCTCGAAGCGCAGCGTCGTCGATTACTGCCTTGGGACGCTCGGCGAAGATCAGCGCCGGCGCGACGAGGCGCGCACCTACATCGCGCTCGGTTTCGAAGACACGGAAGGCGCCCGGCCACCGGTCACGATCGGCATGGCGCTCGAGGCGCGCAAGTCCGACAGCAGGGAGACCGTGCTGGCAATGTTCGTCGCCGTCGGGACCGTTCTGAGCTCCAAAGACTTCATCGAGCAGCGAGGAAAGTCGCAATTCCCGGGGCAGTGGGAGGACGTGCGCGCCCGGATCGTCGCGGCGGTCGGCGAAGGCAACTTCGTCAATCATCGCGACCGGGCGAGCGACTACGTCCGCGAGTACATGCGCCATCTTCTGCCGCATTCGCCCTATGGCGAGCAGAACGCCAGCGCCCTGCAGAAATCAATCGTCAACGCGATGACGCTCGACCACAACCAGACGGCCACGCAGTTCGTGCGGAACTACATCCTCGAGGACAGTCCGATCGGCATCAAGGAGCTGCGCGAGTCGATCCAGACATACCGGAACATCAGCGAAACCATCCGGAAAATGCGCCTCAGGCTCGAAGCCCTCAGGGCGCTTCGGGGCGTCCTTGCCGCGCTTGAAGAGGCGCTCGAGACCAAGTTCAGGGAGGAGTGGATCGCAAAACGCGCGACTTGGCTCGCGGCGCGGGCGACAAACATGGACTTCAAGACCAAGTGGCGTACCGAGTTGGCGCGCCGGAACGCCGCAGCAAAAGAACTCGAATTCATCGACGACGACGTCAAGGCCATCGATAACGAGATCGAACGCCTCACGGCCGCGATCGCCGAGCACGATGCCAAGACCGGCAGAAAGTCCCTGCAGCAGACCGCCGATGTGGCCGGCCAGGCGGCGCACCGCGCCTCGGCGGACTTCAAGGCTCGCATGGAGAACATCCGTCGCCTAGAGCCGCTACGCGCGATGTGCGCGGACGGTTTCGAGGACTTCGTCCCTGCGCTTGAGCGTCTTGTGACCGGCACCGCCGGCGCCGACATCGGGGGCATCTCCGACGAGGTCACCGCGGCCGAGAAGTCCTTCGCGGCAAGCGGCACCAAATGGCTTCCGAAGATCGACGAAGCGCGTCAAACGATCATCGCAGAGCTTTCCGGGCTCCGAGGCCGGCGCGACGAGGTGCTCGAACGGATCCGACAGCACGCCGCCGGAGGGGCGCGCGCCTATCTTGGGGACGACACTGAACTCCTCTGCCGCAGGCTGCGGCAGAGGGGAATGGTCCCGCGCGTGCTCTGCGACATCATCGAAGTCGCCGAACCCGAGTGGGTGGGAGCCGCCGAAGCGCTCCTCGGCCGCGACCGCGAAGCTGTGTTCGTGGACAGAGCGGATATCAGCGCCGCCACGTCAATCTTCAAGGAAGGTCGCCGCGAGTTTCGCCACGCATCCCTAGTGAGCCTAAACAAGCTCGAGCAGTTCAGGGCCAAGCCGGAGCGCGGCACTTTCCCCTCAATCTTCCGGAGCCAGGATCCGGACGCGATGGCCTTCATCATGCGCCGCTACGGCACGGTCCGCCTCGCGGACACGCTCGACCAGTTCAACAGGCCCGGCCGGGCGATTATGAAGGACGGCCTCTACGACGACGGACTCGTAAGGACCCATCGCTGGATCGAGGCCTCGCATCACAAGATTGGAAAGGCGGCCCAGGCCAACGCCCTGCGCTCCCTGCAGGATCAGGCCGAGGAGCTGGGTCGGATCTTGACCGACAAGGGGAGGGAGGCCCATGCCGCGGAGCAGGCTTTTGCCGCTCTGAAGAACATCTGCGAGGGACGTAATGACCTGGGGGCTTGCGCGGCCGCCTTCGCGGCCGCGCAGACTGAGGTCGCTGAAGCTCAGGCCAGGCTCGATGCCCTCGACGGCGCGGGGGACGGCGGGCTTCGCGACAAAAAGAGGGCGCAGCAGAAGCTGAAGGACAAGAGGCTGGAGGAGAGAAAGACACAGCAGAAGGCGTTCGGCGAGCATGACGGCGAGGTCAGGTCGGCGGAGAGGAGGCTCGGAGAGGGCGAGAACGTGCCCGGCTCCGTACTCAACCTCAGGGTCGCCCGGTCGATATACCGCAAGTTTTTCCCACTCTACTCCACCGCGAAAGGCAGGGCCGTCTACCGCGACCGCCTCGATGCCGCAGCCCAAAAGGGCTTCGCGGAGAAACACCGGGCCATCGCCGAGAAGGCCTTGAAGGATGCGAACGCGTCCGATAACGAGCGCGCCCGGATCGAGCGACGGGTCCGCGAGCTTCTTTACGATTACTTTGAACAGTTCGGGATGAGTTCGCAGGTCGGCGCGGAAAGCGAGCCGCTGCGGGAGGTGAAGCCGTGGATGGAGCAGCTCATCTCGGATATCGAATCCAACGAGCTGCGCCAGTACGAAAGGCAGGCGCGGGGAGCGGCGGAGAAGGCGTCCACCCTGCTGCGCGGCGAGTTCATCAACGCGCTCACGGCCCGGATCGGAAAGATGGAGCGGGAGCTGCAATCGTTGAACCGTAGCCTCTACGCACATCCCTTCCATAACGAGCGATATTCATTCCACCGCACCCAGATGGTGGAATTCCAACCCATCCTGAAGATCATCGAGATCGCCAAAACCTCTCCGGAGGCGCTTGATATGCTGTTCCGGGGCGACGTGCCGGATGACTTCCCGCACAAGGATACGATCGTCGCACTCGAGGCGCTGCTCGAGGACCCCGACAAGGATTTCACCCAGTTCGAGGACTACCGCAACTTCTACACTTTCGAGATCCACATGGAGGATGTCGCCACCGGCCGCTCGACCCGCTGGGAGCAGCGGCGCGGCACCGGGTCTGGCGCCGAACAGCAGGTGCCTATCTACGTTGCCATCGGCGCTTCGCTGGCCGCTGTCTACGGCAGCGCGGAGCGTCGCGCCGGCAAGCCCGCCGGTTTCGCGCTCGCCATGTTCGATGAGGCCTTCTCCAAGATGGACGGCAAGAACCAGCGGCAGATGATGAGCTTTTACAAAAACCTTGGCCTGCAGTTCGTGATCGCGGCGCCGTTCGAGAAGCGGGTCGCCGTGCTCGAGCACATGGACACCATCGTGGAGGTGGACCGGATCGGCGAGCAGTCCAGGGCCACCGTGGTGGAACTGAAAGAGAAGGCCAAGCGCGAACTCATGGCCATCGATCCGGACCTGATGTCCGAAGATGAGCTCGCCACCCGTCTGGCCGCAGAGTAGCCATGGCTCGGCGTTTCACGGATGCGATCGGCCTGCTGAACGACCTGCTCAACCGCTTCGAGGCCGGGGCCGCAAGCCCGATCGGCCACCCGGACTACCCCGCTTTCCCATCAGTCGTCGCGGCAGACGCCTTCCTGAAACAGATCAGGGAAGCCGAAAGTGCCGGCGCGGTCTGCCTTGGTTGGGGGCGCGGCGCCATGCGCGACCAAGTGGCACATGTGCGGCTGGCCTCGGCGGAGATCCTATACCGATATCTCCGCCGTACCCCGGCGTCGCGCATCGCGGAGGACGCCGCCGTGCGGCTTGTCGCCGGGTCGGCGATGCACGAGTCTCTGAAGGACAGCGCGTCCCAAGTCGCCGAGGTATGGGGGCGAGGGAAAACGTGGCACGGTTTCTCTTCGTCCGATGTCGAGACACTGCGTGACGCGTTCGTTCTGGCCCAGGCCATCCTGGCCAACAAGCATCTTGGCGTCGACTACAAGACCTTCTCGAGACGAACGGTGGGGCACAGCAAAACGCTCGAACGGATCGAAGGTGCGGTCGTGCGGCTCCTGAGCGGCATCCTGGAGTTTCCGCCCGGTGCGCGGCCACGCGAGGCGCTCCGGGCAATCGGCCTTGAGCGCTTCGCACCGCCGCTGCTGATCGCGGGCAAGATCGACCTCGATGGAGCCGACCTTTCGGGAATCTCTCCGCTGTACCTCGGAATCACTCCCAAGGAAGCAGATCGTGTTCGGTTCCGGGAGCCGCCGGCCTACGTTCTAACGATCGAAAACTTCGCAAGCTTCAACCGGCACCTCGCCGAGGCGGACCCCGGCCGATTAGGAACGACCATGTATGTCGGCGGGTACCCCTCGCTTGCCACCCAGCAGGCGCTGCGGACAATCGCAGGAATCGTATCCGAACAGACGCCGATCTTTCATTGGTCGGACATCGATCCGGACGGCACCTGGATCTTCCACACCATCGAGCGCGCCGTCGATCGACCGATCCGCCCTCACCTCATGAGCGTCGAAGTTGCCGAGCGGTTGGGACAAGTGCCGTTCAAAAAATCGGCACCCGCTCGATGTCCAGAGGACTCCGGGATCGCAGCTCTGGCAGCGTACCTGGCCAAAGATGGAGCCAAGACACTCGAGCAGGAAGAACTCGATCCCGTCCTGCCAGAGTTTCATTAGAATATGCGCGCGGACCAATGCGGTATCGATCCGGATGAGCTTCTTCGGTCGACGATCTCCGTCGGCCGTTGTTCAACAACACCTGTTCCACAGAGCGAACGCCATGAGTAGGGCGGCTCCTTGCCGTGCTTCGGACAACGCCTCCGAAGCACCGCCTCCTTCCCCTCCAGAAGTGAAGAATGGGAATCTCTTACAACCGTGTCTTAGTCCGTTGATGCGACTACGGGGCCCCAGTCGGTCAATGATTTGTCGACAATCACCGAAACAAGACCACTCATGTTGGTGCCGCTCCATAAACGCGCGGCGTGGCAGATCGACACTTGATGTCTTCCTCGGCGGTGATGCCGACCTCGGCCTTCGCCGGGGTCCCAACGCCGCTGTACCTGGCCATGTCAGGAAGGGCGATTGTCAACTTGTTGCAAGATCAAGCGATTGGTCGATCGCGCTCGGCCTTCAAGCATCCGCCGTTCGAGGAGTAAACTAACTTTGTTATAGCGAGATTCGGCTCGCCTCGACGTGCTTAGCGTGGAGGCGCGGTCGATGGCTCGAGGTTCAGGCTGAAGCATCGCTCATGCTTGCAACGGGGGTCTGTTCGCCAAAAGCTGCAAGCGCAGTACAAGGAGGGCCGCGTAGACCGCCTTGCCGATCGACAGGCCAATCCAGATACCAACTGCGCCGAGGTCAGTTTTCAGACCGAGCACGTAACTGAGCGAAAGCCCAATCAGCCAGTAAGCGATGCCGGCAAAGAGGAGCGGCACGCGTGTATCCTTTAAGCCACGAAGGCTGCCAGCCGCGATGCTGTGGACGGCATCGGTCATGAAGAAGCTCGCGCCAACAAGGATAAGAGTTGCAGTCAGCTTGATCGTGCCGTCGGCGTTGCTGGCCGATTGGGCGACGAACAGCTCGGCGATTTCAAACCGAGCGCCGACCACCGCAATCGTAGCAATCGCTGCGATCAGAATTCCGAGCAGCATGGCGGCGGCACCTGCTCGCCTGATGCCGGATAGATCGTTGCGGCCGAGTGCGTGTCCGACGCGTACGCTCACCGCCATCCCGATGCAGAACGGAATCATGAAAAGGGCAGTTGCGACCTGGAAGGCAACCTGATGGGCGGCAACGGCCGTGGTGCTGATCACACCCATCAGAAGCGCCGTCGCAGAAAAAAGGCCTGATTCCATGAAAATTGCAACGGAAACCGGCGTCCCGATCACGATGAGCTGCCGCATCAATGGCCAATCGAACCGCCACAGATATCGCAGCACCTGGTAGTCGCGGAACGGGCGACACGTTGTGACGAACCAAATCCCGGCAAGGAAAGTCGCACTGTTCACAAGGCTGGTCGCAAGGCCGGCTCCGAATAAGTCAAGTTGCGGCAAGCCGAATTGGCCGGTGATCAACAGATAGGCCAGCAGTGCGTTGGTCGGGATGGCGGCGAGCGTGATCCACAACGCTGGGGTTGGGCAGTTGACCGCCGCCATGAAACTGCGGATCGCCAGGAACCACAATGCCGGCAAGATGCCCCAGGCCAGCCCGAACAGATATTGTTGAGCTAGTCGCGCGATGGCTGGTTCGTGGCCGAGCGCAAGCACAATTTGCTCGCCCTGCAGCGGCAAAACCATGATCGGCGCCCACAGAAGGATTGCAACCCATAGCCCCATGCGCACCGAGCGCCGTACCAGAGCTTCGTCCGCCGCACCACATGCTTGGGCCGCGAGCGGACCCACCGCCGAGATCACACCGGCTGCGAAGGTTACGCCGACCGACAAGATCATGCCGGCAAGCGCGGCTGCCGCCACTGCCTCAGTGCCGATATGGCCGATCCAGGCCAGATCCGTCGCCATCATCGCGATCTGTCCGACTTGCGTGAGCGCGATCGGGGTGGCGAGTGTTGCAGTTGCTGCGAGTTCGTCGGTGAGTTGATGGCAAGCCACCCATTTCGCCAACGGACGAGGCCGCGATGCGGGCGTTTTTTCTGCTGTCTTCCTCATGAACACGCTGCCCCGCATTGCGCGCTTCAGCTATCCTTTGCCCTCGCCGACACGACCTTATCGCTGCAGTCGCGTTCGCATCGTCGGTGTCATGGCCAGCTTAGCATGTTCTCAGACAGCAGCGCACCGCTCAAAAATGGTGAGAGCATTCTGGGTGACGTCCGCAAAATCTTCTCTCTATATTGACCGCTGAGCGCTGCTATGGCCCTCGTGGTTGCGGCTTTGGCTGTTTCGTTCAAAACGTCGGTTGTTTCAAACGCGACAAAGCACTGCGTGCAACTACGTGCTGCGGGAAAACCGACATCCTTTCTTCATAAAACGCTCAACCGGCATTGGCATGCCGATTGCTTGAAGATGCGACGAAACCGCTTGTGCGATGCTCGTTCAGCACCCGATCGAGGTATTGAGATGAAACTTGCCCGCTTGATCGATGGCAGAGGTCTCCTGATGCGCTTTCCAAACCGTGCGCCTGCGTCGCGTAACTCTGCCACCTTGGAATCGCGCTCCGGTCTGCCGGGCAGAACCTTATGAAAGGGCTCGCAACGAATGGTGGTCCTCAACAAGAACGCCAGCGTAAAGGCGTCCTCAGGACGTGCAGATGGTCAATGAGCTGATGCAGAACGATTGGGATCTTGAGAAGATACTCAGGCAACAGGACGGGCTCAAGGTCAAGCTGCTTCGCGCCCAATCGGTTGTCGCCGAATGTAAGGCAGGATTGGCGGATCTGGAGCGGAGGCTTGAGCGTCGAGCGGTCTCATCGTCGATCGATGAACCCCAGCGCAACTCTGCGGAAATACGTAACGCACGACCGCCGAAATCGCGAAGCGTCGATAATCCTGTTGAGCAAGATGCTGCCGTGGCGTTTTCGAGTCGATCATGGGACCCCTGAAAGCTGCCGCCGCGCGCGTTAACGGCGATAGGGTTTCCGCGATTGCGGTAAGGTTATCGCCGCTTTGTCCAATTAGCTTCGCAATGAGAAGATCACGCATTGATTCAAGCGAAGATGGTATCTTGAAATCGTCAGGCAAGAGAATGACGGTCAGCGGTTTGACCTGTTGATGTGTCCACGCTTGCTCAAAGACCCACGACTTCCCGTTACCATCTGCCCCCAGGATTGCGGCCACGGAGCCGTCCGGTTTGGCGAAGATGACGTCTGCAAGCTTCGCCCGAAGGGCAGGACGGTCCAGCACACCTGCTATCGACGTATCGTCTGGTGATAGGTTGGCTCTGTTATCTCAAACCACTTCCGTTAGCTGTATTGATTTTATCTTTGCAACAATCGCAACGCCCACCACAGGGGTGGTGAGGCAAGGACCAAAATGGCTGCAAATACGCAACCGGCCGCAATGTTGAACATCATAAACTTGCGCATGGCCACGCGGGCATTGACGGATATCTGAACGCATAGGTCTTCGAGATAGCGCTCGGTGACGCTGTGGTTCTCGCTAGGCTTATAGCGTTCGGTGACCCGCTCGTGATATCGGCCGACGGGAATGTCGGCGATGTGCTCCCAATAAAGAAGACTCTTTGCATCATCTGTCGACTGGTGGAAGCGCGCCAAAACCTGCGGAACGAATGAAAGAATGCAGATAAGTCCAGCAAGCGCAAAAAGGGGAAGAGCGACGCAGAAGGCGACGTTATAGCCGAGCGGAAGGGTGCTTTGGCCGGTCAGGAGATTGATAGAGCCGATGATCCAAGCCGAGGAAAACGTAAGCAGTGCGGCATTCTTCGTCTCCGCGAACTTAACGAAGTCGATATTGCGGCTGAGTTGCGTTGAGAGAGTCTTCTCAAATGCATCTTCTTGATCGTCTTTCATGGTCAACTATCAGGTTTTCAAATCTATAAGTGAGTAGCTTGTACTCCGGCCGCCGGCAGCGTCCTTCTTGAGGATGCCGTGGCCGACGAGTTCGTCGATGTCCCTCGCGGCGGTAGCCTGGGAGACTTTCGTAAGTATCGCCCATTTCGACGACGTAAGTTTCCCTTCGAATCCGTCGAAGAGGCGATTGAGCACCAGCCGCTGACGCTCATTAAGCTGCCGTGCTGCGTGAAGGTCCCAGAAGGCCGCCTTGCGGAGAATGTTGCCGAGAATGGTGTCCGCGCCATCGAAGGCGCGATCCAGGCAGTCGAGGAACCACGTTAGCCAGTCGGTGATGTCAAGACTACCCCTCTGGGTTCTCTCTAGGATGGCGTAGTACTCATTCCTCTCACGGCGGATTTGAGCGGACATGCTGTAGAACCTCTGCGCGCTCTGCTCCGATCTGGCGAGAGCGAGGTCGGCGATGGCGCGTGCTATGCGGCCGTTGCCATCCTCGAAGGGATGGATGGTTACAAACCAGAGGTGCGCAAGCGCAGCTTTCAAAACAGGGTCGATGCTGCTGGCGTTGCCGTTGAACCAATCAAGGAATGTCTGCATTTCCTTGTTCAGACGATCGGCGGGCGGCGCTTCATAGTGGACACGCTCGCGTCCAATGGGGCCCGAGACGACCTGCATCGGACCTGTTTCAGCAGTCCGCCACGCGCCGACAACAATCTTCCTCATACCGCTTCGCCCAGTGGGGAAGAGTGCGGCGTGCCATCCGAAGAGACGCTCGGCTGTGAGTTCGGCAGCATAGTGTTCAGTGGCGTCGAGGATCATTTCCACAACGCCTTCCACATGGCGATCCGCCGGAGCGAGGGCGCCGATGTCCATGCCAAGTCGGCGAGCAATGGATGACCGGACTTGGTGGCGATTCAGAACTTCGCCCTCGATCTCACTGGACTTCACCACGTCTTCAGTGAGGGTCTGGAGAGTTGCCTCGGCTTTGAGCGGGAACCCCAGGCGCTCCATCCGCCCGAGTAGGCGCCCCTGTTTGTGGCGCACAGACACCAAGCGATCGGCAATTTGCTGCAAGTTCCAACGGAAGGTCGGCCACTCCCCCAGCTTGTGAATATAGACCATAATCTCATCATTCTTTGCAGAGATTATGGGGCTTCATCTCGTCATCGGCAAGCCTATTCTCATCATTTTTTGACGAAAAAGAGAGGCGTAATCTCTACAGCCCGGAAATACGGGGAAAACTGCCGATTTTTCTTCCATGCATGTTCCGAAAGTTCCTCTTATGTTCTAAAATATACTCGCTGCGCGCGCAAGGGCAAAAATACCTTCGTGTTTACGGACATCAAAGCAGCGCTGCTACTGCCGGTTGTACCTCATGAGGTTCCGGTCATGCCGCGCCAAAACGGAGCACAGCAATGGCAGGCCGGAATTGGAATAAGGAGCGGGCCACAAAGCGGATTGATGCCAAGATCGACGGGCTTCCACTCAAGGCCATAGAGATCAAGGAGTACGTCCGCGACACGGACCTCTCAAATTTGTCGAACACGGTGGCGTACCGCGTCGACGGCGTGCACCTGTATGCCGATATTCTCAACGTCAAGGATATGCTGGCGGTCACCGACATTGAGGGTGAGACCTGCCACAAGCGCACGCTCCGGTTTCTGAACATGCACTACCGCGCGGCGCACCGGATTATCGCGCGTGTAGACGCCATCCTGGTCGACTTCCACAACCAGCGCCTCCACTCCGTGGTCGCCAAGCCTTACGATAACGAAGCCAAGCGCGTGCATCGGGCCGTGGCGACAGCGCAACTGGTCATCGACGTTTTGGCGCAAACTGGCGAAGACGCCGATCATCCTGCCGCCAAGGTGCGGGTCGGCATCGACACCGGCAAGGCCTTGGCGGTGAACAATGGCCGTCGCGGCCACCGCGAGCCGCTGTTCCTGGGCGAGCCAGCGAATTACGCGGCCAAGCGAGCTGGTGGAGGTACTGCAACGGGCATCTATCTGACCAACAAGGCGCGAAAAGCCATCGGGCTTTCGGAGGCCAGCAACGTAGACACCACGCCCCTGACGACCGCCGAGATCGCGACCAGCCAGAAAGAAGCCAAGCTCGAAGTCACTGCCACGGAGATCGTGAAGGAGTGGCAGGAAGATCTCAAGAACAACCCCATCGGGGCCTTCGAGTTTTCCGGGCATACGCCGCCGTATTCGACGCTCGATATCGAAGCGCTGTCCGCGAAGAACTCGCGCCGCCAGGATGCATGCACGGTCTATGGAGATCTGGACGGTTTCACCAACTATGTCGGTAACAACATCGCCACCGATGCTGGCGCGAAGCACGTCGTTCGCGCGCTCCACGTGTTGAGGGCCGAGCTTGATGCAGCGCTTCACGAGGATTTCAAGGGTGTGAAGGTCCGGTTCATCGGCGATTGCGTCCACGGCCTTCTGGTGGAGGGCACCGCGCAGACCACCGATGTGCAAGAGAGCATCAGCAACATGACCCTTTGTGCCGGTGGTATGCGGAGCAGCTTCAACCTGGCTCTTGCCCGCCTGAAGGCAAACGGTACCGATGCGTCCATCCTGGGCCTGGCCATCGGCTTTGATTTCGGGCCGATGAACGTCACGCGGCTCGGTATGAAGGGCGAACTCATCCGCTGCTCGGTGAGCCGTGGCGTGTTGGCGGCGGAGAAGGAGCAATCCCGCTGTGCCGCGACTGAAACCGCGATCGGACCGAACGCATATGCCAAGGCCTCGGAGCCGGTGCGCACGATCTTTGGTTCAGGCCGCAAACGCGCCGGTTTGGATTACGACACCGCTGTCAACGAGTTGTCGGCCAAGGGCGACAAGGCGGCAAAAGCCGCCAAAGCACTGTCAGCTGGATCGCTCCTGCAGCCTGCGGCCGCCGCGGCCCAGCCGTTCAGCTTTCCCAACCGGGCGACCGGACCGGCGACGCCGGGCGGCTTTGCTTGATGTGGTGGTATCTTTCCGATCTCGCCCGTTTCAAGAGCGAACGGCTAGGGCTTGACGCCCTGGCCGCCACCGCAGATTGGCTCACGCCGCTTGGGTGGCGGACCGACGAGGCCAAGAGATTGATTTTCGACGCCGACATCACGATCGGAAGCCGCACCTATCCAGTTTTTCTCAGCTATCCCGCGCATTTCCCCAACACACCTCCTTCGGTCTATCCGCGTGGTGAGCAGACCACTTTGTGGTCGAACCATCAGTTCGGTCCCGGTGGTGAGCTTTGCCTCGAATACCGCCCTGACAACTGGACCAGCGACGTCACTGGCGCGATGCTGCTGGAAAGCGCGCATCGCTTGCTCTTCATGGAAAATCCACCCGAAGGCAAGGCGGAGAGAGTACCTTCGGCGCACGAAGTATCGCTGGGCCAATCGCTGCGCACGCGTACGTTCCGACTGCTGATGACCCGCAAGCTGGCAGACTTCTTTGCGGAGATGCAGGCAGGCGAGATGCTCAAGGGCAACATGCTGGTGCATTACCGGCCTGAGAGCAACGTCTACATTGTCGACAAGGTCACAAAGAGCGATGGCGAGGTCTGGGTCAATCCTGACGTACCGCCGACCTTGAGCAGCGAAACCTACGAGCGCACGGTGCCGATTTTGCGGATTGCGAAAGACCAAGCGCTGCCACCGACCTCTAATCCGGCAGATTACAAGACCGCTATTGCGGCATTGGGGTTCGAAGAGAACGCGTCAATCATTGTGATCCTGAAAGGAAGCAAGGCGCATTGTTTCTGCGGAGCCGCCGAGTACGCCATCCAGTTTGCGACGATTCCGCAGGAGCCGGAGGTCCGGCGGCTGGACGACAGTCACGAACGATTGCGCGGCATGAGCGTCGCAGTGATCGGCTGCGGATCGTTGGGGAGCAAAGTTGCGACGATGCTCGCGCGTTCCGGGGTGGAAAACTTCTACCTCGTCGACGACGACCTGCTGCTGCCTGATAATCTGGTCAGGCACGACCTCGACTGGCGCGATGTCGGCACCCACAAGGTGGATGCTGTAACCCAGCGGATCAAAAACGTAAATCCGAACGCCAAAGTGTACGTCCGCAAGGTCCGTATGGCCGGTCAGGAAGCGAGCGGAAGTGCCGAGACCGCCATTACCTCGCTGCTTGCACGAGACCTCATTATCAACGCCACCGCCAATCCCAATGTCCACAACCTGGTTTCTGCCGTCGCGGAGTCCGCCGCGAAGCCCGTTGTCTGGGCGGAGGTGTACGGCGGAGGATTCGGCGGTCTGATCGCCCGCTACCGACCCGGCGTAGAGCCGTCACCTCAGCTCATGCGCCGCGCGATCGAGAACTGGTTTGCCGAGCGGAATTATCAGCCCAAGGCGGCGACCAAAGATTACGCGACCGGCGGCGAAGGTCAGCCGATGATCGCGGATGACGCCGATGTTACCAGCATCGCCGCCGCGACCGCGCGCTTTGCCATCGATACGCTCCTCGCCCGCGATCCATCTTACTTTCCTGTGCCGGTCTACGTGTTTGGGCTTGCTCCGGAAGAGGGACTGTTCACGCAAGCCTTTGAAACCTATCCCATTCCGATGCCGGAAGCCTCTCCGCTAGAGAAAGCAATGACGCTCTCGGCTGAGGAGGCGACTGCGGAGATCGTCGAGATTGCGAAGATATTCGACGTAAAATGAGAATGATCCTTCCTCATGCCGTCGTCAAAACGCTGGTTGCAGAGCTCAAGCGAGCTGGCGTTCGCGAGATCGGTGGAGTTCTTGTCGGTGAGCATGTCGGCGACGAGACGTTTCGGATCGCAGACTTATCGATCCAGCGCAGCGGGGGATCGGCGACCCATTTCGTGAGAGACCTGGACCACAACCGCGCTTTCCTGAACGAGTTCTTCGCGCGGACGGGGCACGACTACCAACGCTTCAACTATCTCGGCGAATGGCACTCCCATCCGTCGTTTGAGCCGCTGCCGAGCGTGCAAGACCAGAAGGCGATGCGCGACATCGTCGAAGACCCAGACGTCGGCGTCAATTTTGCGGTGCTGTTGATTGTCGCGCTTGCGCGCCGCTCGACGCTGCACCTCTCCGCGACGGCGTTCCGCGCACAAGCATCGCCGCTCGTCGTTGAAGTGGAAACTGAAAGCGAAGCCAACCCCGAGAGGGGCTGGTTCGTGCGGCTTATCGATCTTCTTCGATAGCGAAGGTGCGCACACCGAGCCGCTTCACGAGTTCGCGGATCGTTTCGCATACCGGCGCGATGCGCTCAGCGACGGTTGCGTCGTCGCCTGCCTGGTAGGGGACGAGGGTCAGGCCCTGGAGATCCGAGGGCAACTTCAGGTCTTTCACTCTCGGATGAACGAGGATGGTGCGGTACCGGCTCAACTTGCCCATGAAAAGTCCCAACTCGAAGAGCACGTTGTCACGCACTGTCGGTGCCCTTTTCCCGCGTGATTCCGAGATGTCGTCGGGCTCGGCGATGGCAACGGCAAAATCGGCCTCGCTCACCTGCTTCTCCAGAGCCTCAAGAGGGTAACCGCCCGCGAAAAAGACCCCGTCATCCCAAACAGTGCTGAATACCTCTTTCTCCAGTCCGGTGCGAAGCGCATGCGCGATTTTGAGCGCCTCGGATGACGACATGACGAAGAGCTTGGGGGCTTGGTTCGGGAGATAGATGGTCTTGTTGCGCTGATGCAGCCGCTTGGACAGCTCCTGGGCAATCGGCAGCCACACGCTGGGAAACTTCTCGCCGATCCCCATAAACGCCGCGCTGCTCAATTTGAGCGCCACCGCATGCTCAAGGACGGTGACCGTTGCCGAGCGCGGGAGTGATGCCTCGATGGCTGCCATCTCGCCAATGTGTTGCCCAGCTGAACGAATGGCGACCTGCGCGCCATTCACGACGACGGCCACGGTCCCGGCCACAAGCAGATAAATATTATTATCAACAGCATGTTGGACGATGATATTCTCGCCGGGGCTAAATTCGATAAGTTCTCCCGCGTCAGCCAGAGCCTTGGCGATGTCAAGCTGACCGCCTGCGAAATCCTGGCGGCGGAGCGAAGCAACGAGTTGAGGACGGTTCTGCTCTCCTTCAAATCGCTCTTTCATCGGCATCCCAATTTCATTTGAATACGTTGGTGCGGGCGGCAGGACTCGAACCGGCACAGGCCTTGCGGCCCCACGGATTCTTCGGCTTTCGCCGCCGCCTTCCGGCGTTCGTGGTCTGGACTACCCCTTCACCCTGGCGCTTGTCAGCTGCAGGTGCTGCCCGTTTAGTCTCTACACCTTCCCCTGGCGGGGGCTTGGCTCGGGATTGCCAGTAAAGGTTTCCCCGACTTTGAGCAGTTCTGCTCGTAGGGTTTCCCCCAGGGCACTCAATGGCTTAAGTCCGATGCGTCTACCAGTTCCGCCAAGCCCGCATCGGCCCATCTATACGGCGCATTTCGCCTAAGGCCAAGAGAATCCAACAGTTTTTGCACATCTCTTGAGCAGCTAGCGGAGCGTTTCCAGCTCGCCACGGTGGATTTCCACCACTTCCTTCTTCGGCGGCTTCTTCTTGCGGACGTTGATGGCACTGGCGTCCAGCACGTCCTTGAGGTGGGCGGCATAGTATTTCTCGATCATCTCGACGCTGGTCCGGCAGTATTTGGCCAGCATGTAGATGTCGGCGCCTTCCATGAGGCGGAAGCAGATGTAGGTGTGGCGCAGGCTGTAAAGGCTGCGGGGTCGTCCTTCCCGGTCGTCTTGAGACCCAGCTCGATCAGGATGCGGCTGAACATCGCGACTTGGGGAAGATCTTGTCCGTAGGCTGGGGTTTGTTTGCGCTTCTTCAAGCGCTCAAACACCGGCACGGCATTCCCCGTGCTCTTGCAGGAACCGTAACGGCAGTCATCCAAATTAGTGAGACGCCAGGAAGAGGGTATCCGGTGGCGAATGCGATCCGGTGCCGGCCGTAGCCTCGTCAGCTTCTCGAAAGCTTTCCCGAATACTCACTGACCCACTGATCCTGGACGAGAGGCTGGCGTGGATTCACGCGCAATTGTAGAGTCAAAAATGCCGAAATCCGGGACCGGTTGGGATGTGAGCAGGCTGACGTTACGAAGCTGTTGGATTTTCCGACTATCGCAGAACGCTTCGTCTTTTTCGCGCTCCAGGCAAGGTGCTACTGCTCGATCGCAAGGTCCAGGCGTCTGCTGCGTCGTATAAATGTCATCTTGCGCAGGCCAGTGACGCGCGCGGCGGCTCGATCGAGCCAGCGCTCAATACCACACACAAGGCACGCGGCAAGGATGCGCGTGACAAAGCACGAGCAGGTCAATGACAAAGCGTTTTCGCAGCTGGGCCCTATTATCCATACTCGCCTCCATGGTTGTCTGCCCCGCCGCAAAAGCGCAAGACCGCCGGACTATCGCCGAGCCTATTGCACCTGACACGGTCTGCGATCGCCCTGTGCCTTCCGGCAAGAACGATACAGTTAGCCTACAGGACTCCATTCAACATTGCCCCGATGGCGCTGCAGTTTATCTCGGGCGCGGCGAGTTTCACTCAGGTCCACTCGAGATGAAATCGGGCGTGACCTTATGGGTCGGACGCGGTGCGACACTGATCGCCATCCCCGAACCTGCTGCTTACGACAAGGGCCTCGGACAATGTGGTCGCATTGCGGAAAAGGGCGACGGTTGCCGGCCATTCATCAGCTTTTCTAAAACGCGCGGCGGCGGCATCTACGGAGAGGGGATCATCGATGGCCAGGGCGGCGCAATGATGGGCGGCGGCGCGGAAACGTGGTGGCAGCTAGCCCGCCGCGCCCAAGCCCAGGGCGGCAATCAGAACGCCCCTCGCTTGATCCAGGTCGATCATGCGCAGGACATCACGTTCTCTGGTGTCACCTTGCGCAACGCTGCCAATTTTCATGTCGCGATGAACCGGGTTGAAGGTGCCACGTTTTGGGGCATCACGATCGATTCGCCGGCGGATGCCCGCAACACCGATGGCATCGATCTTGGCGCCAGTCAGGATGTGACCATCACCCACAGCTTAATCCGTACGGGTGACGACAACGTCGCAATCAAGGCCGGCGATAATGGCTCGAGCAGCCATATCTCGATTATTGATAATTATTTCGGGTGGGGGCATGGCATGTCGATCGGCAGCGAGGTGAATTCCGGGGCCAGAGACATATTGGTGCGTAATCTGACGCTGGATGGTACGACGTCGGGCCTGCGCATCAAGAGCGATGTTAGTCGAGGCGGTGTGGTCGAAGGCGTGACCTATGAGTACGTGTGCCTGAGAGGCAACCGGTGGCCGCTAGCTTTCGATACAAAATATGATCCGCGCGCTCAAGGCACGAGAATTCCGGTCTATCGGCAAATCGTTCTCCGTCATGTGCATGGCGACACTGGTGTGCTGCTGATGCGCGGCGTAGACGAGCGGCATGCACTGGACGTGACACTCGAAGATGTTCGATTTGCCAATTCGGCGACTTGGCAACTGGAACATGCGAAGGTCACCGCAAATCACTCTGACGTATGGCCTCCGCTGCCCGGACGGGCTACACAACCGCTGCTGCGGGGATCGGAGGTATGTTCCAGGGCATTCCGCGACGGCAATCAGTAAGCACTACACCCGGCGCCGAACTCAGGTGGTGAGTTCCGCATCTGGGGCCAAGATTATTGGTGCTGACGAAGCTCGGCCTCATGTCCCGAGTTGGTTGCAATTGGTCGACGGTTTTGCAGGGCCGAAAATGCCAAGGTGACTGATTTGGCGATGAAAATCTCGTGTCGATGCGCGGCGGCTATTCCGCTGAGAAACGAAGTGTGAGATCACATGCGAATTTTCATTTCCGCCGCTGCACTTCTGGCGGGATGTTTCTGCATCTCGGCAGCGTACGCTCAGGCACTATCGGTGTCGCATGCCGGAACTGCAGACTATCACTCCGTGCAGCAAGCCATCGACGCGTTGCCGGCGGAAGGCGGAAATATCCGGATCGCGCCGGGCGTCTATCGCGAGAAGGTCAAAATCTCCAAATCCGGTATTCATATCGAAGGGACTGGCAGGAAGCCGGAGGATACGGTCATTGTGTATGGCGACGGCGCGATCAATGTAAAAGGAACCGCCCATTCGGCCACGCTGGATGCCGCCGGCGATGACTTCCGGCTCGAGAATCTGACCATCCAGAACGACTACGCCCTCGATCCGGCCAATCCACCCTCGCAGGCGGTAGCGCTGTCCGTTACCGGAGATAGGGACGTCATTACGCGCGTCCGTCTGCTCGGCGCCCAGGACACGCTGTTTGCGGGCAAGGGATCAAACGGCAGAATGTCACGACAATACTTCTCGAACTGCTACATCGAAGGGCATGTCGATTTCATATTTGGCAACGCCAAGGCCTGGTTCCGGCAATGTGAGCTGCACGGCGTCGCCAATCAAGCGGTCATCTATACCGCTCAGAGCAAGGCAACGCCGGATGAGGACAGTGGCTATGTTTTTGATCATTGCAGGCTGAGTGCCGACCCTGATGCTCGCTACATCGCACTTGGCCGCCCCTGGCGTCCCTACGCCACCGTGGTCTTCCTTTCGGCGAAGATAGATGCCCCCGTGATTGCGGAAGGGTGGCGCGAATGGACCCCCGGCAAGACCAATACGTTGAGGACAAGCTATTATGCTGAATACAGATCCTCCGGCGTCGGGGCCAACCCCTCAGGCCGCGAGCCTCACTCCCATCAACTGACAGATGGCGAAGCTGCGAGATGGTCGCTGAGCGTGTTCTTCGGGGGTGTCACAGATTGGCTGCCAAAGAACCATCAGGATCGAACAAAGAGCAACGTTCACGGTGAAGGGGTTCGATGGCGATCCTCGGATGAATGACGGGAGGAGAGCCTGATTGTGATGGAGAGTCTTGTACAGCAACCCAACTGCCGCCGGAGTCACACCGACAGAAGGGGCAGGCGCGACGATCTCATCGGTTCGCGGTCCGCCCACAGCGCCCGCTCCACTTCGCAGATCATCTTGTCCGTTTTCGGCGGATCAGTGTCGGCAAGCTCTACGGACCGTCACGTCAGCACCGTCGTCATCGCTCGGGAACGGCTGATTTCTTGCTCAGCGCCTTGCGCAGATCTCCGGAAAACGAAGTGCGCTGATGCTTCGCGGCCATCTTCGTTCGGCCAGTGATGGTCAGGCCCCTCGTAGCTCAGCCAGCAGCCGGCGCCTCGATCAGCCGATACGCGCCGTGCAAGTACGGTGGAGTTCGGCGTTCTTCCAAGCCGGCTCCGGAGCCGTACAAACGCGCGTATCGACTTCCGATTTCGACAATTTGCCCGTATCCATGCGGCCCTCCGATAGCAGCCGACGAGCATCCGCCTCATCGCGAGATCGGCCATCGTCGCTTTCGGGAAACATCCGCTGGAATGAGTCGAGCAGCGTCGGTTTCTAGATTGGCGCTGCGCATGACGTGAAGGCTCTCGGGCACGAACCGGCGCACCAGAGGGAAACTGTAGCAGGAATTAACAGCCTCCGAAGCAAGGTGGCTTCATAGGGTGAGGCCGTGATCATTGAGCACCTTGTCTCTTAGAGCGCCCTTGATCTCACGGGCGATCTCTTTGCGAACTGCGGCACCCAACTCTCGCTTGGCATCCTCGACGAGGTCGGCTTCAACCCCGCTCAAGTGTTCGTGGGCGAGCTGTTGCTCCAGTCGGCTGTCGAACTCCTTTCCCATCGCAGCAATGAGCTGGTCCTGCGTCCTGGCGTGGTCCTCCGGTGCGATGCGACGCACCACGTCGTCCCAAGGTTGCCAGTCCACAGCCAAATAGTCGGCGAATTCCGCCGCCTCCCTGTTCCGCACGGATGTCTCTGCGCTGTCAACATCAGCGTCGGTGACGCCGGAGACCTCAAAGAAGCGCATGTCCGGCGCGACGTGTTGTAGTCCCAGCCGCTCGCGTAGCTTGTTCTGATAAGCAAGAAAGACCTCAACGGCGTCGATGTCTTCGACGTTGTTGCCCGAACCCAGCGAGTGAACCTTCTCGCGCGCAATCCCCTCCAGGGCGTCTAGGCGGAACATGACGCGCCCCAGATCGACGAGATCGGGAAGCCGGGCCTTATTGTCATAGACGCCGTTCTCGACTTCCGCGATGAGGCGGGCGGTCTGCATACCGTTCCAGGTTAATGTTCTGCGATCCTCGCAGGTCTGGTTGGCGTCCCATGCCAGTTGAAAGTACTGCGCACGCAATTGCGGGTTTTTTGCCGCCTGCCGCAGATCATTGGCCACCGATTGCCGGAATCCTTCATTGCCAGCGTTGACGGAGTCGAACAGCTTGCCGAGGAAAAGCCCGTATTCCCGAGCGCCCGGCTCTTCTGCAAAGTTCTGCCAAGCGGCAAGCACCTCCCCATCGCCCTCCTGTGGATTTGCCTTGAGCCATTCTGCAACTGTTTCAGCGAGCGCATCGTCCTGTTCATCGTCTGTCTCGGACGCTTCACTTTCAACGTCGCGCGAAAGATGGACAGTCGGACCGACAAAACCCTCCGCGCTTAGGACTGTACTCAGGTTCGTCAGCACCTGCTCAGATAGCGGATTATCAGTCAGAACTATGGTGGCAGCAGCGCCGAAGCCCGTCAGCAGGTCCTCAGGCAAACTCGTCAAATGGTTTTGGCTTACGTCGAGAAACGCGAGCGAAGCTGGGAGAGCCGGCGGCAGATCCGTCAGTTGATTTTGGCTTACGTCGAGAAACTCGAGCATAGCAGGCAGTGCCACCGGCAGGCTCGTCAACTGATTGTGGCTGACGTGAAGAAATTGGAGCGAAGCAGGGAGGGGTTCGGGTAGGTTCAGTAACCGATTGTAGTTGGCGCCAAGAAATTGGAGCCCGGCAGGCAGGACGGCAGGTAGGCTCGCCAGCCGGTTGGAGGTCACCTCGAGGCCTCTGAGCCCGCTCGGGAGCGCGGGCAGGCTGCTCAGCTGATTGCCACTGACATCAAGACGCTGGAGCGAAGCCGGGAGTTCGTCAGGCAGATTAGTAAGCCGATTCAAGGGCACGTCGAGCACGACGATTTCGCTTGGAAGTCTGGGCAGACTGGTAAGGGACAGTGACTCGAGATTCAGTATGCCGTCTTCACCCAGAGCATTTACCCGCCTTGCCGCTTCGTCCCGGTCCTCAAGGGGGCCCACGTGCGGTTCAGCAGCCCAATTCTCGAGCGCCTCGTCTTGTTCGGCCGCCGCATGGGTTGAATGCCCGGAGTTTGCTGCGAAGCCCGTCACGAAAGCATCCCATTGTGCCGCCCCCCGCCTTCCGCCCCCTCTTGTTGGGAAGACGCAGAAGGAATGCCTCCGCCGCGCCGAATCTGTCCTGCCTCAAAAGGATCCATTCCACTCCCCTTACGACACTGAGCCAACCCAGCCCGTGACAACACGCATCTGGACCTAGGACATTTATCTTTCGACAAGCTGACAGCCCTATCGCCGTAAGGGCAGCGGTGGCACCGAAGTCGGCATAAGTCGGTACAACGATTTGGAGCAAGAAAATGATCGCGGTCGCGGGTGGTTATGTCCCGTCTTCGCACTAACTCCCGCGCCCAGCGCGCCGATGGTGAAATATCTCAACGATGGGCAATGAAGCCTTCTCGGCCGAGTGCGTAAAAGACGAAGAGCGGCAGTCGCTCGAACGCTCAACTCCGCGGCGGTCCTTTCACCTGCTAATGCAATCTGTGCCACGCTGGTCTTTGCCACTGGTGATAAACCGAGCGACTTGGGTGTTCTGCAGCGAGGCTCGTCAGCTAATCGACAGGTGAGCGTGCTAGCGGCAGAACGCTTTCGCGTTGGCGGCCCTCCGGATCTGTCCGCCCAACAAAATGGCAGCAAACGTTGCAGCAGCATCGATCCACTCGCCGACTCCAACTCGTGTGAAGCTGTACCGCTTCGACCAGGAGTGGGTCGCCCCAACCGCTCGCTCGAATGACTAATGACTATTGCGGCAGCGGGCAACCTCCTGCTTCGTAGCCTTGCGCAGCGGCAGGCGTATTCTTCAAGTTTCCGACGACGCAGAAAGATGATGGACACAGGACAGGCACAGCGGAGCGCAGGTTCCGCCCCGGACACTTTTGAAGAAGCGGAGCGGGAAAGCTACCTCGGCGGCTTCAACCGTGCCCTGGCGAATTTGGTCGAAGGATTGACAGGGTATCGGACCCCGGCCTCCGCGCGCGCGCGAATCCTGGACGACTGGGTTGCCGAAGAGGGGCAGGGCGAAGCCGAAAACAGGCGACACGGGCGCTCGCGAATCATGGCTGCGGAGAACATGCGCTCGCACTCGGTCGATGTGTCATCCCTGTCCTTGACCGCTTTGCCCGACGCCCTAGCGCCGAGACTCCTGAACCTCCGCGCCATGCACAACGAACTAGGCAGCCTGCCCGCTAGCCTCCCACCTGGTCTCCACGAACTTTTTATTAGCCACAACCGTTTGACCAGTTTGCCGGACGTTCTTCCGGCGAGCCTCTATCGCTTAGAGGTGAGCGATAACAGGTTAACGAGTCTCCCAGATAGCCTCCCGGCGGAGCTGGGGATCCTGAACGCAAACAACAACCGACTGAGTAGGCTGCCCGAAGCTCTCCCGAGCAGCCTCATCTCGCTCACGGTTAGTGGCAATCAGCTGACCGAACTCCCCGAGTCCCTCCCAGGGGATCTCGTTGAACTCGATGTCAGCAGCAATCAATTGGCCAATCTCCCGGAAACCCTTCCGAGCTGGCTTCAATCGATCGATGTCAGCGGTAATCGGCTGACCAGCCTGCCTGAGGATCTGCTACCGGGGAGTTTGAGCCGTCCGCTGCTGAACGTCGAGTCCGGTAATAACCCATTCCCGGACGAGGTCCGCGCTCACCTCGCGGCACCCCATCTCGGGCAGCTGCCTCTGTACGAGGCTGCCGCGCACTGGCTCGGGGATGATCCGACGGCGCTGGCCGAATGGCAGCACTTTGCGGATGAGCCTGGCGCCCAGGCCTACGCCCGGTTCCTAGATCGGCTACGCGGCACCGTCAACTATGGCAGTGACGAGTTTCGGCGGGCCGTGGCGGATGATCTGCGGCAGGCGGCGACCAATCCGAGATTACGCGAACAGTTTTTCACACAGGCTTCAGAGGCCAACGCGAGCTGCGAGGATCGCGTTACTCTGCACTGGAACGGTATGCGGACCGCGCGCCTTAATGCTGACGTCGAGGAGGGGGTTTATGATGATAGGCTCGCTGAATTGATCCACCGCGGCCGCGTTGCATTCCGCCTGGACGCGCTAGACGGGATCGCGCGCGACAGGGTCAACGCGCTCGTGACCCTCGACCCGGGCGTAGACGATGTGGAGGTCTACCTGGCTTATCAACATCTTCTGCGCGAGCCTCTGGAGCTGATTCACGTCGCCCCTGACATGCGCTTTCTGACGGTTTCTCACGTGACATCCGATGATGCGGCGCGCGCACTGGAGTTGGTTCGCGAGCAAGAGTCGAACCAGTTTACTGACTACATGGCAACCCGCTGGCAACCCTGGGAGACGGTGCTGAGGCGAATTGCTCCTGGCGAATATGAAGCGATGCAAGACCGGCTCGTCGAAGCCATGGACGAGGAGTTTCAAACCCGCTTGAACCAGCGACTGGCCGAGCATGGCCTTTTAGGCGATCCGGACGCCGAGCGGGTGCTCGGAGCTCAAGTCCGAAACGGGCTCGCCAGCGAGATTAAACGCGAGGTCATGCACCGTGTGCTGGCCGAGCGTTGCGGTCTCGAACTATGAGGTCGCAACCGCCTTAGGGATGTTTATCATTGCCCTGCGGCTGCGGCAAAGATTGATGATGAAGTCTCGCCAATCGTCGCCAAGGGCTTTCGCATGTCGAAAGTGTGCTGCCGTCGATCCGCCCCTTTCGGTCTTGCCGAGCGATCGAAAACTCGCGCGTAAGACGAGGCGTATGCGCGTCCGCCCGGAAGTCCCATCGGGACGAGAGCTCCGTCAGTCGATAGTGGTTGAGGTGACCAAGAGGGCGCAGAGCTGAATCATCGCTTCCGTAAGCGCTGCCGCAGCGAACCAGCTCGCTTTGGCGAGGGAGCAACGTTCAAGGCAAAGTGGCCGGGAACAATCCGACCTCAAATAGACCTGTGACTGCACGATAAGCCTTGCGACCCTCAGTCACAGACTGCGGCCGATTGAAGTCGGCGAATGAAGCCTGCCGGATCTCCATTCGTCGAGTCGGCTTGCCAAGCTGATAGTCGCGCAAGAGGTGGAAGTCGAAGGTACGAGAGAACGCCTGCCGGCATCTGCGCCAAGAAAAAGCCTTCGTGATCACCAAAAAGGGCGCAAGATAACAAGCTTAGCGCCAAAGCTGTGCGAAGGACGAGAGGATGCTCGTCACGCATATTGGAGTCTGGTCGCGGCTGAGTGAGCCCGGCCGTGATGCTTGAATTTCTCGCACGATCGACAGGGCGTCCCACCGGTCTTATCAGTTACGAATTTCGTCGATTGGAACAGGCCTGTGAAGAGGTGCGAAAAAGTGCCCCGTCCTGTCGCCAGGGTGCGAGGCCGTTAATCGCGAAGCAATGTCCTCATCTCGTCAGCTTTCCGAAAGGTTGCGGCTACAACAATCGGCAACCTTTTTCTTGCTAGACGATCTGCTACCAGGCCGTACCGATTGCTGTATGGCTTATATAAACATGAGGAGAGCAGGGTGGATCCGGTTGACCCATTCTTCGATTCAGGAGCCTGGATGCGGGAGTACGCCGCGCTGCAGGGGCGGACCGCGCAGCGCGGGGACAACTTAAGTGAGCACGGTGATTTTGAACGGCAGCTGGAGAATTTGCATCTCGATCCCTCTGATGAGAGCAAGTCAAGTTCGCCTGATCGTGCTCCCAAAGCAGACGGGCGAGCAGTCGGGCGGGAGGATTTCGGCGGGTCAATGCGGGTGCCGCCGCCCTCGGCTTTTAGAGAGAGTGCGCTGGGCGACAGGCGCCGGAGCGTAGACATTCCCGGCTTCCCGCCTCTCGCCTCGGCGCAAGTGCCGCAGTCTAGTTTGCGAGATGATCTGTTTAGCAGCGCACGCTACGGCTTTCCGTATGCAGATTCTACCGCGTCGGCCAAGAGCGGAAAAAGCGGCGGATTATGGTCACGCTTCAAGTCGGGAGTCGGCAAGGCTTTTGGCGGGAGCAGCAGCGAAAAGTCCTCGCGCGACGCGGGACAAGCGGACGCCCTTTCCACGAATCTTCGCATTGACTACGCTAGGCAGCCGGGCCGGACGCGCGGGGCGCCTGTCCCTGAGGCGGACGAGGTGCTGATAAAAGATTTCAGAAACAAGGCGGCGGGTAACCTCACCGACGGCACGATCAAGAATGCGGCAGCCGATCTGCGCCATTTGAGCGTGCGCCTGAGCACGGCCGGCAGGCCCTCAATTGCGGATCGAATTCGCCGCGAATTGGAAAACGCGCAGCAGGACAACCCGCAGGTGGAAAACGAGCAGCTGGAAGCTGAACTCGATCAGGATGTCGATACCTACGCAAAGGACCGCAGCACGCGCATCAAGGCGGCCTTGAAGAAGCTCCGTGAGGTCGGTGCCGGAAACGCCCTGACGCCTGATCTCCGCCGACTGGCTCCTCACGGCGCGGACGCAACCCTCATCGGCATGTGGGCGGCGGCGGAAAAGGCGACACACAGGATCGACCCGAAGACGATCGACAGGCAAGCTCGCCGTATGTCTAGGCTGAGTGAGTGGCTGCAGACGAATAACAGGCCACCGATGGCCGGCCGACTTTCCACCCCCGCGCTTGTCCGGGATGTCGAGGAGTACAGGCGCGAAACCAAGGATAAGAAGATCAACGCTGATCTGGTCAAGCTTGGCCAATACGAGCAAATCCTGGAGGCGAACAGGGCGCTTGGAATCCGGCCTCCTGAGGATCCGGGCCAGCCTTCTTGGGAAGCCGCTCGACAGCCGCATGCACTGCAGGATCCTCCCGCAACGCGGGCTAGCCCGAGCGCGGGAGCCTGGGATTGGCGTGGCGAGCAGGTCCACGGGCTCAACATATTGATGCCACCGCCGCCCAGCCATTGGCAGGCCGGTTCGTCGCAGCAGCTTCCCGCAACCCCGGCGACGCCGAGCGCGGGAGCCTGGAACTGGCTTGGCGAGCAGATCCACGGACCCGCCTCACCAGAGCCAGCGCCGTACTGGGCCGCGCAAGCGCATCCGCCACTCGAGCTTCCTGCTACACCGGCCACCCCCAGCCAGGGAGCCTGGGCCTGGCTGGGGCAACAGATGCAAGACCCCGCATCGCCCTCGTCCGTAAGGCCTCGATCGTCAAACATCTACGGCGGTCTCGACTCCTTCGTTGATCTGGATCCACCCACACCCCACGACTTGCGTGACGACGCGCGCTCTGCGCCAGCATCTGAATTTGCAGCCGCTTCGTCGTTCGCAGGACCGCCGGGGGCGGCTCCGGAGCTGCGGGATATAGGAGCGATCGTTGGCGCCGGCTGGCGCCACGGCTCCCAGGCGGCTTCAGACGTGTTGATCGATGTATTGGGCAATATCCATCTGCTGCCAAACCAGTTCGGGCCAAGTCAGTTTGTGATCAATGGGGAGCGCTATTCGGCGACGCTTGGACCGGGAGGCCGCAGGGATGTTCGCCTGATCCACCATCCCCGCCTGAGCCAGCCGGATGAACCTGGCCCGTCTCAGTCGCTCCATCGTCCCCGGCCGATCGTGCCAGCGGCGCAATCCGGTGAGGGGCCCGTTGATCTTGGGTATCTGATCCGCGGGGGATGGGAGCACCGCGAGCGATTCCTGCCGGATTATCTTGTCCGCGCCCTCGACGGCCAGCGCATCATGCCCGAAGTTGGGCGCCCAACCTATTTCGAGATCCGCGGAGTGCCTTACAGGGGCGAATTGGTGGAAAGCGAGGGCCGCCAGCGCGTACGCATTTATCCTGAACGTGGCTGAAGAGGCAGCAGGACTGCAATCGGGCTTTCGGCGGGGCGGCTCGCGTAAGGCGTTCTATGCGAGGCCTTTGGCAGGCGATGGATCGGTTGCAGGGGCACGGCCCGTACCGTCCTGCCTTCTCTTTGTAGAATCTCTTCTACGAATTTGGTGCATGCCCGGACCTGCCTTCTGCATCCCTGATCCTTTCACATAGTCCGACAATTCTTGTCTTGAAAACGGCATACTACAGATCGAACGCATTCGTGATCGATGGAGCACCGCGCCGAGTGCAGGCGACGGACAAGCGCCAAGAACATGGCCACCAAACGAAAGTTTGCTGACGAAGGCGTTTCCTGATGGCGGCCCAAATTCCTCGGCGGGCGGGGTACTTCGCAACGCATCGCTTAAGCCTTCACGCGCAGCTCAGTATTGCGCTATGTAAAGTCTCCTCGCGCTGCGCTGCAAACACCTGGCCTGCTCGGGAGCAGAGTGCAAGGTCCCGCTGGACCGGGGAAGCCGGGAAAGCGAGCTTGGTGCGACAAAAATCGATAAACCATCGTATAGCTCGTTTCCCCCTTCCTTTCGGTCTTTATCGCACAGTCAGCTATTGGAGCGTAGACTCTCGGTGACAATTGTCTCCGCTGTCATCGGATATCTCGATTTCCATGCAAACAGACTACGCAACAGCGACGTGCCCTTAACAATAGGTGTTGGCCAACCCCAGCATGTATTCGGCTGGTTCGACAAGTGTGCCGAGATGTTGTATCATGCAACAGGAAAGGTTGTGCCTGAGACAGCGTACGATCGCGATCTCGCTTTGGACTTCATCAAAGGAATGCTCATCATTTTAGTGATCGTTGGTCACCTGATCCAATATATCCTCTACCAAAACGAAGGATTTTGGGATTCGGCATGCTTCAAATGGATCTACATGTTCCACATGCCCCTCTTTATGGCGATAAGCGGTTATCTTTCTTGCCGAGCGCTACTGGTAAAGTCGTTCACGCAAGCTGTCGGCGATCGTGCGACGCAGCTCCTGGTGCCGATGCTGTTTTGGTGCTCTCTTCTGGAGTCATTGAAGTTTACCGTGTTTCCCCGATCGACGGACGCACCAGGCACCGTTTTGCAGTTCCTAAATGAGTTCGTCGGCACATACTGGTTCGTCTGGGCCGCGTTCATTTGTTTCATTCTCACTAAAACTATTTCGATATTCAATCGTTGGTCGCCCTGGGCCTTGTTCGTATCCGTCATTCTGGTCGTGCTTGCACCTCTGACTTTTTCCATATTCCCTCTCATAAAGTATATGTACCCGTTTTTTTGCCTGGGATTCTTGTTTGCGCAATCGAGAGAACGGTGGACGAGTATAATGCGCTCTCACAGGCTGTTCTTGATTATGTCTGCCTCAATAGCGGCTCTGATGTGCTTTCTGGCCTGGCGCAACGACACTTATGTCTACAACAATCTCGCTTTGGTCCAGGATTTGCAGTCGGCAAAAAATGTGCTTCTGATGTTTCTCGGCTCCGCCGCTGCTTCAGCGGTCATGATTGAGGTCCTGCTTCGATCCTGGAATATTGGTCACTTAAATCGGGTGGTCCGCTTTATCGCCGCGAAACTGGGGCCGAGCACGCTTGTGCTGTACTTCGTTCAGGGTACGGTATTCCGTCTCATGGATTCCATACAGTATGGAGAACTTTGGGACCCCACAACGAGGTTCGCCGCGGCTTCATCTCTCGGGACAATGATTGTTGCCGTCGCGCTAGCGGTTCGCTGGAGCGTGGGCGACATTCCTTATCTATCCCAGCTCATGCTCGGAGTGCCACCCCGCTCACGTCGATGAGTAGCTGTAACCGAGATCTGATCGGGAGGCTCTCGCAAACCATCGTAGATCGCAGGGTGTGAACCTGCTGTCTACGCAAGGCGAGACAATCTGGAAAAATTGTCCCCGAAAATTTGGTCGTTGCCCCACGTAATTTGCTTCCCGCGAACGTCCAGCGCAGATGCGGCCGATCCCTTCAAGGGGATCGCGAAGCTCCTGTCCCATGCGTCACGATAACGTTGAAGCAGAACGGCGCTTGCGATGATCAGAAGAATATCAACGTAGACACCAACAGATTGAGCGCGTGTTCCGTTTGGGGCCTATGTGTGATGCTTGTCGGGTAATGAATGTATGATAGTCCGACGCTTGTATATATTCCCGGAGCGAGATGCGCGATGTATGTTCCCGTGACTGCTGTGCTATCGCGGTGCGCAAGCTGGCCTTTTGCCAGAGCAGCATCCACTGCAACCTTACTCCAGGTCGTGTTGGTCGCAACGAGAGCAACCAGATCACTGGGCCGGTTATCAAAAGGTCCCTTCGCATAAAGACGAAGCTCGTAATACCGGCTGATCCTGTTGCGCTCAGGTGGAGCTCCCATGACGGAGAAGCCGCCGTAGATGCCGCGAGACGGCGACCCAAGGGCGTCATTCTGCCAGAGCTGCCTGTCCGCAGCGATGTAGTGAAAATTATTTCCGCTCTCCCTTTGTTGCTTGGGATCCGCCAAATTCGTGTAGCGGCTACTGTTCAAACCGACGCCCGCCCGCAGCCACGTGTCGGGTACGCCGGGAGCAGCCTTGCTCTTGTAGCCGGCTTCTTCGACGAGAAGAATGCCTGCATTGGCCGTCCTCCACTTCAAGCCGGTGGGATTCTCGGTTATATGGGCATAGGCACCATCTGGACTGATTGAGCGCTGGACGGAGACCTTGTTGTACAGGCGACCGTCAAAATTGTACTTCAAATTGATCGCGGGCGTCGGCGCGGCATTGGTGCTCATCCCTGCCTGGAACAAGGCAGACATGTTCGATCCTGTAGTCCCTCCGAACAATGTACCGGTGAATTCATTCTGGTTTCTGAGGTAGCCAATTTTGAGCTCTAGTGTCCTGTCGAAGAAAGTCTGGTAGTAGGCGAGGGTATTGAGTCCCACTCGATCTGGCCCTGGGCGATCCCACGTCCAGTATTGCTGCTCGGCTCCTACGACAATCTGTCCGTCGGCAATGCCAAACCGGCTCAGATCGTAGGTGACGATCATGAGGTTCGCCGACGCGAAAGTCGGATTCTGGCCCATATAGAGCTGGTTTGCGATAGTGCTTCTGGCTGCATGCGGCAGCTGGTTGCTTGCCAAGGAGTTATGTGTCCACCCAATATAGCCGATGCCGACGTCCGCCAGCGCAGATCTAACGCCGCCCTTGTCCTGACCAACCGTATCTGCAGGACCAGGGATGGGAAACCACAGCCCTTTTTCGCGCAGATTGTCGTACCTTTTGAAGGGATCGACCATTTTTTGCGGTCTCGTCTGAGCAGCTCTGTCCGCATTGCCGCGCCTTTCGAAAGGCACACCGGGACCTGCTGCTGGCGCCGGGGCAGGAGGGCGGATTGCATGACGGACGAGGTCGATCGGGAGCTTGGCGGCCCGATCGGAAGCCTTTCCTCTTTTGCTGGCCTGATCCACAGGGTGGTTACTAGGATCAAGTCCGCTCGCGGTTTGTGCCAGTACGGAATTGCCGACCAGACAAGCCGCTAGCGAAAGTGCGCTAACAAGCCCAGATTGCTTTCCCCTTGGTCTTAAATTGAAAGAAAGTGCTGCCGTAGCCGAGTATGTCCGAGGCAAGGTCGCCGCAAGAAGGCAATCACGCATGACGTAGTTCGGGTCCATGTCTGCCGGCCATGAATAGCTTGAACTGCGCCCTGATTGGCCCAGGGTGGTTCCCGGCGGCGTGTGGCACGCGCCTGCTTCGACATCGTCATTGCGGAGTGCAGCGAAGCAATCCAGAATCCCTCCGCGGCGGAAGTCTGGATCGCTTCGTCGCCAGCGCTCCTCGCAATGACGGAGCAAGCGGCATCGCCGGCGTCCTTTCGCGTCCGAGGGTGAGGGGGACGAGCCAGAACTCGATCTATCCGAACAGAGCCACTGAGGCTTCCTGAACCTCTCAGCTCGCGGCGCGATGATGATCTGGTCCCAAACTTTGCTTGTGCATGACGCCGGTGCGCCGAGAGCCAGCGGAGGGCGCTGGCTCGCCAAATGCTCGCGAGCGCGCGGGGGCTTGCTGCCCTGGCCACCAGAACAATGCGAATATCCACCTTGCTCACTGTGAGTCGGGCGAGTCTGGCGGTGCCGCGCATTTGCATCGAAGGCGGCTTTCTGGACCAAACGGCAGCTACCAGAAAGCAAGGCTCGCCCTGCAAGAGGCTCGGCTTCATGAAGCGCTTCATTGGTATGGTGGTCAGCGAAACACGAGACAATCTCCGGGCTTGAAGGCCGAAGAGCCTTTGAATTTGCGCGCGCGGCAATCACACCACGACATCCAACGTGATGGCCTAGGCTATCTGCGGAATCAGCCATCGAGCAGCTTTGGCGGACATCGGCGAGCAGTTGCTGGCTGCCGTCGGCGCGGCAAAACCTGTCTTGCATCCGAATCCTTGACGGCAGCGTTCGTTGGTCACGCTTGGCACGTGCCCGTCATCTCGAACAACCTGCCGGAACTGGTAGTTGATCAGGTGCAATGCTTGCCGGTCCAATCGCGCCATTGCGGCTCGGTCGATCAGCCGTGGCGCTTGCGGGACGCGTCCCAGATGAAGTTGCTGGTCAGGGCAAGGCGTGAGGCGCGAGCCCATCGAACACACTGCCGGATCAGCGGACGGTTTGCATTCGTGCCGGACACGGTAAGAAAATCTGCAAGGTTCTTCTGAATGAGGGAGAATGCTGCGCCATCGCCGACGAAGACGAGAACCATTGCTCGCTCGGGCGCTATCATCGAGAACGCGCGCAATTGTCGCGTTGCGTTGCTCGAGAAGGACCGTAGGAGCAGGGGCAGCCGATCGGGAAGCTCACAAGACTGATTAGTGTCGACGCTAGCAGCTCCTGGAGCGCGTTAGCATCGCAGGCAGTACGACATAAGACGCCAGGACGTGGCGTCAGACGGTTCTCTGATCAGATCTATGGGAACCCTGGCGTACTTGTGCTGAACCGCGCGTCGACCAAATAAGCCGGCTAGGATGGGGATGTTTGGCGAGTGACAACGGACTTGAATGATCAAGCGACCGCTTCAGACTTGCGGTCGCTCTTGCACCGGCCGTCAAGACGGATTCTCCCGATTTTGGTGCTCTCGCTTAGCCTCGTCGGCTCGTGTGCTGCTGGCGCCTGGCTTTGGGCTAACCTTGCAGAGTTTCTCGAGACGCGGGAAAGCAGGGATATCGCTTCAACAATGAGCCTGTCACTGCAGGACAGGGCATCCCTATTCGAGATAAAGTGGGCACAGGAGAAAACTGACGCTGAGATCGTAGAACTCAATCGCCGGATCAATGCCCAGCGGGATGCCCTCGAAAAGATCTTGGATCAGATCACAATGCTGACTTCGCGGATCGATGCGCTGCAGAGTTCAACACCTCTCCCTTCTGCTGCTTCCGAGCCTCCTTTGTCGCCACCCCAGCCTGTTTCGAGCGTCGCCAGGAAACGCTTCGGGCGGTCCAAACCACAGGGACCTGTTTCCGTCGGAGGCGCGCCCGTGATCGCCGGACCGAAGACAGCCGAGCCTTAAGGTCTGAGATGCTGCAGGCGTGGCGAGCCTCCAGCTGTGCTCGAGGAGGTGGACCGTAGCTTCGCAATGCTGCCTGCAGCCGTAAAATACCCGAAGCTGCTGCGGGCGCCGGCGTCTCTAGCGGCACGTCGCTAAGGCCGTCACCATTATCAAGAGCACTCAAGGGGAGGTTGGGCAGAGCCCTTTCGGCATGATCGAGCCGTGGCCCTGAACGGCGGAATCCGCTGCGCCTCTCCTTCAAATCAGTTTCCTTTTAGTCAGCCCTCCCGGTTTGAGGCCATATCTGAAAGGTCGTTGTCGTGACACTGCCGCTGCATCCTCGAAATCTGGCCTGTCTGCCGGAGGAGCCACTTCAGATCATTCCGTCGCCAGGAGCTTAGATGTTTGAGATCTGCTCACATGCGCGGCTTAGTTAATAGGGGTACGGTCGAGATAGGTGTCGAATGCGGCAGCAACAGCACGAATGAGAAACCGGTGTTCCTGCTTGACCCGAATGAATCCCTCTTCAATGTCCACTATTCCGTCTTCGGCAAGCGTTTCCAGCCGGTCGGCCGAATGGAGAAGAGGAATCGGATCAAACCCATGAGCAGCACAGATCGCTGGTACGTCGGCCTGCAAATCGCACATCAGACGCTCGATGATTGCGGCGCGGAGGCGATCTTCGGCGGTGAGACAATAGCCTTTTGAGGTTGCCGGCCGACCAGCCTGAATGTGTTCGTGATAGGAGGCGGTTGCGATCTCGTTCTGGACGTAACCCTCACCCAGACGGCTGATGGCTGACGGACCTAAGCCGATTACGGTTTTGCAGGTATCAGCCGAATAGCCCAAGGAGTTGCGGCGCAGCCGACCCGATTTCTGCGCCAGCGCGAGCTCGTCGTTGGGCAGGGCGAAATGGTCGAGCCCGATCTGTCGGTAGCCCGCCGAGACCAGCGTGTCTGCAATGGCCGCGGCTTGCTCCGCGCGGGCCACATTGTCCGGCAGCGCCGTCTCATCGATCTGGCGCTGGCGTTTCATATAAGAGGGGACGTGAGCATAGCCGAAAACCGCAAGCTGGTCTGGCCGCATGGCCAGAGCCGTCCGTGTAGAGTCCACGCAAGACCGCACCGTCTGATGCGGCAGTCCGAAGAGGAGGTCGAAATTGATGCGGCTTATCCCATGCTGGCGAAGAGTTTCGACGGCAGACGCCGTCTGCTCCTCGCTCTGCACGCGGTTGACCGACCTTTGAACCACCCCATCGAAGCTTTGCACGCCGATGCTCGCGCGATTGACGCCAGCCACTTGTAATGTTTCGACCATCTCGGCCGTGAACGCACGAGGGTCGATTTCTATGGCAATGGTAACTGATTTGCTGATCGCGAAGCAGCGTCGCAGGAGTCCTATCAAGGCGAGGAAATCGGCCGGTGCAATGGCGGTCGGCGTCCCGCCGCCGAAATGCACGTCGCTGACCGGCAGAGCGCGAGGCGCTTGCTCTGCGACCAAACGTATCTCGGCGTGCAACGCCGCCAAATATTTGCGGATCGGTCGCTCGCCGCGAGCGAGGCTTGTAGGGAAGCCGCAATACCAACAGATAGAACGACAGAACGGAACATGGATGTATAGCGACACGGGATCGTCGGGCGGCAGCCGCCTCAACCATGTCTCACAAGTCTTGGCACCGACAGTCGCGGAGAAATCCGGTACGGTTGGGTATATGGTGTACCAAGGCAGGCGAGCGTCGCAATATTTATTCAGGAGAGACGTCTGCAAAGCCTAACTCTCTTGTGGTCAAGCGGCATGAAGCTGACCGATGTCCACTGTTATGTCTTTGCGCTATGTCAAATGCGTCTAACGGTCCTGAGGTTTGGCCTGCGTTCGATGTCACTGCCAAACGCAGCGTAGGGGTTCAGGCCTGGAAGTGAGAGCCGCTCGTCCGCGATTGTTTGAACGTTTATGGTGGCGTATGAGTTTCTGCGAGGACGCTCGAACTAGCGCGGGGCGCCGCGACTAGCCGCGCGCAGTATCAATCGCTCATCGGGCAGCGTCGTTTCCGCACTTCCTGGCGTGCTACCTCTTTGCAACGGAAACACGGATCTTAAGACGTCAGCAGAGCAGCTGAGCTTGTTGCTGGACTTTCAACCCGGCTTTCCGAGGAAAGGCCGACGTGGTTGCTCTGCAATCGACGGATGCCTCCCGTTCAAAGCCGTAGTGCCACGGAGAGAAGTGGCTTGCTAGATCAGAGCGCGAATATGCGATTGCAGCACATGACGCTACGTGCGATTCAAGTCTTTTGGAGCAGCTCACGAAAAACATTTTTTGGTTTCAAGCATAAAATCAATGAGCCTCAATTCCGCCACGCTGCTTGTCTCATTGCGGCAGGCATCATCACGGATGTACTGATGATGTTGGGGTGGCCCCGGCGCACTTTACCGCCCCCCGCAAGGTGCGTCGGGACGCCTTGGTTCGCCGGCGTCTCGTTCAGATCCAAATACATGTCACCAACTCACAACGACTTGGACGTCGTGCTGATGGCAAACGCGAGCTCGGAACGACTTGGAGAGGCTTCAATCAATCGTGTCGGACGAAGAGCACCTGATGGACGGCCTCGCTGCTCGCCCGGCCTGCCCGACGTTGATCCTCCCCTCGATTGGAGCGCGAACCGGATGCGATCTCGTACTGACCGTCCGGCTGAGGACCATCAGCCGGAACGCGCTCGGATCCGCCTCACCGTCGTTCGACACTATGGCTTTTCGCGATCGTACTGGCGGCTTTCAGAGTTGGGCAGGGCGCTCGGACCAGGCTTGAGCCGCGGCTTGCAGAAACCTTGTACTTCGATCTGACCGCGCTGGGATCCCCGCAGGAAAGATGTCGTTTCGACTTCAAGCGCGAACCAATTGAATGCCGGCAACGAGCAGAACCGCCGCCAGTATGAATCTGATGGTTGTCTGGCTCAACCATTTCAGGCCGATTACTGTTCCAGCGACCGCACCCGCCAGCACGGCGATTGCGTAAAGAGCCAAATGAGGGGAAGGAAATTGGCCAGTGGAAAGAGCTCCGACGAATCCGACTGTGGAGTTGGCCAGTATAAATGGGGGTGATAGCGCGATGGTCTGTCTCGGTGATGCCCAATTCAGTGCGATGAGCGTCGGGGCGAGGAACACACCGCCGCCCATCCCAGTCAGGCCGGAAACGAGGCCAAGGACCGCGCCAATGCTCACGCTCGCCCGCAGCGGAGTTTCGCCCACGCGATCGACAGCTCGTCCCCGCTGCATGATCATCACTGCGCTCGCCAGAAGAAGAACGAGCCCGGTCAGTGTTTTGTACATCTGCTCCTCGAGCACAATCAAGCCTCCGGCAAGCGACGCTGGCATCGACGAAAAAAGAAGAGGGCGCAGGAGTGTCCAGTCAACGACCTTGTTGCGGTTGAACAGTCAAGTAGAATAAGTAGCGACAGCAATGTTGAGACCAAGCGCCGTGGGGCGCATCTCTGTCGATGACATGCCAAAAAATGCCATCAACGAGAGGAATGCAGTACCGCCAGCCTGGCCAACGCTCGCATATAGCAGGGCGATGATCGCGAAGAGCAGGGAAGCCATGCTTCACCGATTTTGGCGACGACCTTCGCCCTGTTTTATCAAGTCCATCATGATTGGTGCATCTGGTGCGGCCCAATTGTGTTTCCGCTCGGGGGCGGCTCTAAGCGTTTCCCCGAATCGCGCGGCCGAAGGTGCAGTCAGTTCAAGTTCCTTAGCGAGTGCCATGTGTGGACCCTCCCATCAATTGCCGAGGTTGGGAGTTGACTGGGTCCCAATAGGGTGGGTTTGAGTCCCTGAGAGGACAGCACTCAAGGAGGGGGCGGCCGAGGTGAGCTGCCGAGGTGAGCTGCATTTCTTGCTGTAGCTCACCTCGTGCCGCGGCTCGCAATGGTGCTGTCGCCTTCCCTCCCCATGTCATGAATGCTTCGTGGCACCTACCTCGTAACCAACCGTCCGCGTTCGAAGCCCATCTGCGACGATTGATTTTGGCGAAATCAACAGTTGGTATGGCACTTGCTAGTCCGATCTGGGGGCCTCTCCCTTCTGGAGATGCGCATGCAAAGTATCTTCCGCATCAAGCAGGTCTCGCGACTGCGGCTATCTCTTGTTGCACTTTTGACGCGGCCCTTTTCGGTTCGTTTGTACCGGGCCTGCCGGACGGGTCCGATGAAACGCCGGACGACGATGTGGAGAACATGGCGTCTGCATCGGATCTTCCGTGCTGCTCATCGATCGCGTCACCGACGCTCTCACACGCCGACGATCAGCGACAGGTTAGCGATGGGCGATGCGAAAGATTGGGAAAAAAGATGACGCTTCTGTTGTCTTCATCTGAAGTCGCATCGAGTCGATCCACGCGGACCACAGGCGATGATCTCCGATTTCGCCAGCTCCGCCATCAGCGAGAATTTGTCGATAGCTTCGGAGCAAGGATGATAATCGCTATTTCGGCTGCTTGACGATTGTGATCATCCCGGCGCAGTCGCCGGCAGAGCGACGAATGCGGCGATGGCGTCTGAGAGGGAAAATCGTCATGGGAAATTGGGATGATCCTGAGAGTCAGCGACAATGCAGTCAATTTTCATCTCGAGAATACGATGGGAAAGCTGGGTGCGACCAGCCGGATTCAAGCAGTCGCGATAGCTATTCGCCTCGATGTTCTTTGAATTCAGTTGAGGGACGAGCGCCAACTGTCACATCTTTGGCCTCCAGCTTTTGGCAAGTTGACCATGGCGCTTTCGGCGAATTCGCAGATATAACGCTCCTTTGGGCAAGTCTGCATCTCGCGCTGAGCGAGGGTTTGGGTCTTCGTAGAGTCGGTGAGATGTAAAATCGGCGGATCTAATGCTCACTGGTCGGAGCATGGCGGCCTCTCTCCATCGAGCGGGTGATCCTTTGCTCAGACGAGCGCGCACTTCTTGCGCCGGAAGTAGGACAGGAGTCTCTGGGGAGCGGAAAGAACCCCGACCGCCGGTCGGGGTCCCGATTCATGCAAGCGCGTGGGCTATCTGGCAAACGGCGAACCAAACTTGTAGTTGAGCCGTGCCGTGATGAGATCAATGTCCTGGTGCACGCGATCCGCGCCAAGGGCCGCTGGGAAGCTTATGTTGCTGCGCTGCATGAACAAGTGGTTATACTCGACGCCAGCCGACCAGCTGGGCGTGAGGCTTACTTCGGCACCGGCGCCCAGCACGCCACCCCAGCGAACATCATTGTTTTTGCCAATCTCTGTGCCAGTTGCCACCGAGTTGACGTGATAGGTGTTGCTGGTCAGCGCGGCGCCGCCCTTGCCATAAAGGAGGATAGCATTGAACGCGTATCCAATATGGCCCGTGAGTAGACCGAATGCATCTGTCGTGGTGCCAACGGTGTCTGCCGGGAAGGCGGTGCTGACATTGGAGCCGCGGAAGTCGGCCCAGTTGCCCTGGCCTTCGAGGCCGTACACCATATTGAAGATGTGCCAACGATAGCCGATCTGGCCGCCAATGGTACCGCCAGTCGAATTATGGCACCCCTCGGAAGCGACGCCATTGAAATCCCAGCAATTGCTGCTCGTTCCCCAGCCACCATTGGCGCCGATATAGTAGCCGGACCAATCGATGATCGGGGCTGCGACCGGCAGCGGTGTCGCCTTGACCTTGACAGGCTGCCCGGCCAGGTCCGTGCCGAATGAGGGAGTGGCCGCACCGAGTGCGCCCATAATGGCAGTCAGAATCAGAATCTTTTTCATTCGAGTGTCGTTTCCTTTCGGTGCCCCCCGGCGCCATGCGTTTAACAACATGAACGCGAATTGCTGTAACTGTCGCACCACATGTCTTCGAAAGAAATGTCACCAATCGGACGTGGCGTCAGATTGCGGAGCGCGCAGGTTGCCGCTGTTCCGCTTCTACGGAGACGCTATGGCTCGGCAGTGGTTGCCCCGCGCGGATTGTTCTTTGACATGATCGTTCATGAGCTACGACGCGAAGCAATCTGGGCGGTGTTTGGCTCCTTCTGTCGCTAAGGAGCGACAAACCCAGGCCGCGCCCTACAATGCTGGACCGATGGTGCGCCTGGGCGCTCAAGGTCATTCTTTCGGCACGGTGTGCTATCGCTTGAGCGACGCGATGCCGGCCGATTGCAGGCTCGCTCCCTTTGGCTCGGGAACTACCACACGTGTAGCTCGAACTCCGTCAACTTCTGCCATCGATCGATGGGTCGGGAAGCCTGCTGTGGCTATGCTAGACAATGCTCTTGCTTGAAATCTGGCCGAGCTCAAGGAGAGGTAGAAAAGGGTGGGCGGTTTCTTGGCGCGAGCGAATACTAGCGCGGCCGCCCCATCTCGCCCCCGATTGGGCCTGTATTCTGCTTACTGGTCTTGCGGTCGCCAGAGGAGCGATAGGCCACAGCTTTCGCCAACGTTCTCGTCAACGGGGCCGCACATGAGTGAGTCTGCTCGACCACGTGCTGACCCGATTGTTCGACCGTATAAGGGTTCCCAAAATACCTTAACGGCGCCGGACGCTCTCGCCGGTACAGGTACAAGCGCCTGGTTGCTCAGGCGACCGCGCCAGTTCAGCGCGCAAGTTGCGTATCGCCTCGTTTGCCAGATTCAGAGTATTCCGTTCGCCGTTTCTTATCGAACACTCGAGGTAAGTGCGCAATCGGCTATGAAGGACGGCCTTCCGATTATGTGCCAGCAGCGGATCTTTCTCGACAAAGCTCCAAGCCCTCTCAAATGCGACGCTCACGACGGCATCTGGCACCTGCCGCGAAAAGAACTGATCCATCTCAAACACTCCTCGACATCCTGATAGAAGGAAATACCTACGCAAAAGCAGACCGAGATTTCGTTGCGTGTCTAAGCAAGAAAGACATCAGCTCTGGTGCTTTCAGGAGAGCATAAAGATGCTTATTGAAGTTGCGATGACCGAACGTCGTGCCAGGCACCATTCGAAATAATTCTGAAACGAGTTAAGACGAATACGGGTTCTCGTACACTTCATTGCCATAGTGGTGCTGTTGGTAGGTTACGAGTCAAAACTTGTGACTCCTGTTCATTCACTCGGAAGGTCGGCGCCCACCAGTCGCGACTAAAGCCGAGCATGATGAATTGGACCGCCCGCTCCTTTCCCACCCTCAAGCCAAGAAGCGTCCAGACCGCAATAGTCCTTTGTGATGTCGGATTGTGGATCATGTAGCGTGTTCCGCGATGCGACTTGTTTGTCAGCTTTTTGACATGTCTCGATGGTCCATTGCGGTGTGAGTCACCTGCGCATGGCTTTCTGCTCCGGGTGTGGTACCGGTCAGTCGCCCTGGAGAGGAGCGAGATGCAACGGCAATGGCGATGCTCCCATAATGGATTCTTTGTCGTCTGGCAAAGACGGTTTGGCCTCGTTCGCTGCGGGTTTGAGACAGACCGGCGTAGGGAAGCCGGCGCAGCGAGGGATCGGAAGCGGCGGTAGTCGTCCGAGGTCTCGCACGTATGTGTTGGGTTGCGCTTCCAAGCTCCCGAACCCTGTAACTGGCCACGGACGTCGAGTGACAGCAAGGTCTAGCTAGATGGAATTTAATGTGTCGTCCGCGGCGCAAGATAGAGCGAGCCTGATTTAGAACGTGGTGGCGAGCGTTTCCTATGTGGAAAGCTAGCGGGAGCGGCGCGCCGGATGGTGAGCCCATAAACAGAGAATGTCGATCGGTGGAGCGTAGGCCTTAGCGCAACTATCAGCCCGCGAAAAACGTTCGGTCAACGCCGTCAACCTCCAGAAAAACGCAAATTAAATCTCAGTCCGCTGCTGCACGTGAAAAAATGAGCTTGGCGATCGTCATTCGGTTGGCGGAAGTCCGCAGCGCGGCCGGTAATGCCGCGACAGTCTGATCAAATAGGCGTCCCAGAACCTGAAGGTCTTCGGGGTGGTAAACGCCACGGTCTCGCGACAGTCGCATTCGTCGGTCGCCGGTTCTCGTATCGCCAAGCTGGCCGAGCTCCAATTCCGCCGTAATCATTTGGCCTATGAGCGCATTAAGTAATCGGATCGCTTCGAGCTCGTTATCTTCTTCGCGCATGAGGGCAGCGACGATGTCGAGTTGCAGGTCGATGCGATCCTCAAGGTTCTGTATGCGTGAATTGGAAGGGTCAAGTCCCACGGTATTTCTCCAAAGTGGTGAAATGCAAGACAGGCTGAGGTATCGTTTCCCGTTCGCCAGATGCCCCCACGCCTCGCTGGACGAATGATTGCTGCACAGGAGGTGCGCCTAGTCCCATAGAGGCGGGCACACATGTGCCGCGAAAGGACTGCAAAGGCGGAATGAGGGTCCAGGGAAAACGAAGAGCGTTGTAGTTGGCGCGGGATTTGAATGGATTGTCGAGCTGTCCAGCGCGTCCGGCAATGGCACCGACTCCGTTGGGGGCCAACAGCTGATGGTACTGCTTTGCTTGGAGGCCGCGGGGGCATCGGATTGGTGACGCTACAGGCCTCGTCAGAGCGAAAAGTCCAGCCTGCACCGGTGCAAAGGGCAGCTCACCTGCCTGAGTTCTATGCTGCGGACGCATTTACCATCGCCGAACAGTGTGCGTGAGAGCTGTCTTCTTGGAGTCTTCAAGTATCGTGCCAAAGGGAGAGGCGACGACGTGATAGATTACGCACCAACCGCGATTGGTCATCGCACTGCATTCGTGCCCCGCGTGTCTCGCTGTCAAACATTGCTCGATGCAGCCGCGACAGACGTGAGTTGCGCTGCGACCAAGCTGGAAAGGATCCTTTATCGCGCGACATTCGTGAACTTTGCCTTCCCCTAAGCCGGCGACCGACTTATGCGGTGATTGGCTTGAATTAGTAAAATAGAAAGTGTTGATGGGATGCATCCAGCTCGTTGATAGCGCACGTGAGCAGTTTCGGTGCCTTCATCGGAAGTCGGTTAATTGGTGTTTCATAAGGTCTAGGTCTAGCGTGCATAAGGAATGCTGGGCAACGCTGCTGATCTGCTGATGCCCGATCAAAATAGACCGGCAGGGGCGAATAGAGTTGAATCCGACCCTAAAATCCTCGGTACTCCCAAGCCGAAGTCAGACAACAGTGCTGCTATTTGTCTATCATTGGATGTAGCACCTCCGGCAGCTCGACGCTGTGTAGCTCTGCGAGCGCCGCAGCGAGAGCGAAAAACGCTCCGAAAGCAGCAAGTATAAAAGAGCTAGCGAGTATCGCTGCGATCAAATTCGGAGGACGTCTCATCTTGCGTATACTTTGCGGTCGGGGGCGCTGCGTTCCGTGCAAATCAGTACCTCGTGACACGTTCAACATGGCCGTTGCGCCAGCGGTAAACCAGAAATCCAGAAGCCGAGTTGTCTCCGTTTTTGTCGAACCGGACCGGGCCAAGCACGGTATCAATCGGCCGTGAACGAAGTGCGCTGGCGACCCGCCCAGGGTCGAAGGAGCCGCTACGGTTCACCGCCTCTGCCCAGGCTTGCACAGCTGCATAAGCGTATAGCGTGTAGCCTTCAGCGGACCGGCTGGAAGCTTTGAGGCCGGCGACCGCGCCGGCCGCGTTGGCATTCCCGGCGGGATCGGGCATGAAGGTAAGCACTGGGTCATTGCCAGCGCTGCCGGTAATGGCCCAGAATTCGGAGGTCACCAGCGGATCGTTCGCCATGACTATGAAGTCTGCGTTTGCTTCTGATGCCTGGCGTAGAAACAATCCAATTCCGGTATGATAACCGCCGATATAGGCGACGCGCACCCGATCCTTCTTCATTCTTGAGACCAACGCTCTGAAGTCCCTTTCACCGGCAACATAGCTTTGCCGAGCGACTTGTCGTCCGAATCGATGAAGCTGGGCTTCAACCACGTCGGGCAATTCCCTTGCCAGCAGTGCTCTTATCGTCGAGCACCGCGATATTCTCGTTGGGATAATTCATGTAAATGTACTCGGCGGCAACGGTTCCCTGTTGGTCGTCGCGGCCGCAGATCCGAAAGACAGTGTCTCAAGGCCGCGCTCTGCTAGCTGAGGAGTTGACGAGCCTGGTGACACCTGAACGATGCCTGCTTCGGCGTAGATGTCGGAGGCGGGGATCGAGGAAGAGGAAAAAAGATGGCCAACCACCAACAGGACCCGCTCTGTCGTGAGCTTATTCGCGACTGCGACAGCTTGCCTGGGGTCGCAGGCGTCGTCAGCGACACTCAATATAACCTTGGCGTTATCGGGCAGTAGGCCCGAAGCATTCAAGACCTCGACTGCCACAGCCGCACCATCGCGCATTTGGGCGCCGAACGCGGCGCTGCTTCCGGTCATTGGGCCAGCCACGGCGATCTCTATTTCAGAGCCGCGCGCAGACGGACCGGCGAGAGCGCAGAAGAGAAGCGCTGCACTCGCAACAGAGGCGTGCCGCCTATTCACCATTGTAGAACTTCCAATGCTCACCTGAAGTGAACCACAGTTAGTTGTAAGCTTGCACGTCGGCAGGGCGAGGTTTTGCCGGGCAGACGTGCGATGGCTCAGTCAGCTTCCGGAGGGTCTACAATTTGACGTTACGTGCGGATCAAGCCCTTTTGGGAGGAGCGATGGAGCCGTCAGGGAAGCGGATCGATGGATGATGACAATCAGCCCGCTCCATTTCCTGAGACTCTTAGCCGCAGCAGAGAGCGGCCGGTTAACCGAGCGCTTCTAGAGGTTGCCCCGGACGACGTGTGGAACCGGCCGTGAACGCGTCAGTACGGCTGATCCTCCAACCCGCCAAGGGCGAGATCGAGATATTGCATCAGGCCGGGATCCCAACCAGCCAGACTGCGGGGGGCGCTTAATCGTGCAAGTACCTTCAGGATCATCGAAACGCGTGAATCGGCGCCGGCGATTTCGCTGATCAGCAAGCGTGCTGCAACTGCGACAGCCTTTGCGCGCTCGCCGCAAGGGTGCTCGCCCCGATCCATGCAGTCGCGAAGGTCGTCGCGGATTCGCCGCCAGCGGTCCTCCCGCTCCGCAGCTAAATTGCAGGTGCATGGGGACGTCTGACTACGCGTCTCGACCCGCGACATGGCATTCAGGGTGGCAGGCAGCTCATGCACACTCACCTGCGCCTCGCCGTCGATGGTCATGTTGCGCAAACGGTCCCGCAACAGAGTTGCTCGCGCGACTTGAAGTTCTATGCGTTCTAGATGTTTGCGGAGCAGGTCCGTGAGTGAGGTCGTGCCCTCCATAGCTTTACGGATCTCGATTAGCGAGAAGCCAAGCTCACGCAGCGCGCGAATCTGGTGAACCCGCTGCACGCTTTCGCGGTCATACATCCGGTGACCGCCGTCAGTACGCTCTGTGGCGGCTAGGAGTCCAGTGTGCTCATAATGGTGCAGCGTGCGTACCGTTACTCCGGTCGCCTCTGCAAGTTCGCCAATGCGCCATCGACGCCTTCTTGGTGTAGCTCTGTTCATGTTGTTCAATTTCAAAGCCTACAACCTGACGTCACGTATGATTCAAGCGGCTTTCTAAGCTCCAGCTGACTCGTCTTCCACCCCGGCACGCGAGTGGTGACTATCCTTAGAATGGCTGCCGATCAACCCTTAGGGGAAATGGTGATCAACAACTTCGTCAGGCGCGCCAGTTGAGCCTCGCCAGCCGCTGTGCGCTCCAGGATGAGTTTGGCGATCGCCGTGCGGTTCTCCGGAGTCCGCATCGATGGGGGAAGCGCGTTGACGGCGCCGTCATAAAGTCGTCCCAGGGCAGCAAGCTCTTCTGGATCGTACACCCCGCTGCAAAGCTTCAACGTTCAGCTCCTTGTTTGAAATTGGCCAGCGCAGCGCACGTCGTCAAGACGTTTGGCTGCGTTAGGGCCAAAAGAAGTCATACCTGCGGCGCGGAGCGATGAAGGTGTGATGTACTGCTGGGTGATGCGCTAGCGCCACACGCGTGCGCGATGGTTGCTTCGACTGCGCGGCAGGTCCGACGATCTCTATGCGAGCAGTGGATGTTGGTAGGACTCCGAAGACGCTGATCGTCTCCGTTCATCGGGAGCAACGACTGACTGAGACGACAAAAGCTGCCTGCCTGTCCTACCTTCTTGAGACAGGTGCGCCCGCACCCGCGGTTGCAACGGAAGCGCCTAGCTCCCACGCGAGCTCGTTGGTTCGTCCCGTCCCCCGTCCCGGCCGCTAAAATCAGACCGGAAGTCTGCCGTTCGGACGCCGCGCGTAAGGCGAAGATGCGAGGAACTACATAACGTCCTACGAGCCGACGGGTCGCGAGGATCTCTACCCTCCGACAATGAGAGCAAACCAGGCGAGATGGAATTGTGTGCGTTGAGAGAAGTGTTGGAATGCGAGGACCGTAGACCTTCGCGGACGGGCTTACGGCAACGGGGAGACAGATCGTACGAGATATCCCGCGGTGTCTGCTTCTTCCGAGATGCTGGTGATAGGGAGCTCTTGTGTAGTTGCCATGCGGGTGGCCTCCTGCAACAATATATCCCTCATCCACAGACTTCCCGGGTCGCTGTTGTGAAGTGCGGGCCATTGGACCGCCTCAGTGAAGGCGGGGAATGGATGCGGAAGCTCGACGATCTGAAGGGGCATCGTTCTTTGGAAATGCCTCACGAGCCCTAACGGCATGGTGCCTATGCGGTTCGTCCCAACCAGGAGGGGCGGGATCATACTGAAGCTCTGCACGAGAATATCGATGCGCCGAGTGGGGCCGAGATCCATTAAGAATGAATGCTCAACTGGCGTCTGGGGCGCACCTCCGTGCTTAACTGCAACGTGACCCATCGACATATATCGATCGAATGTAAGCCGGCGTTGTAATTCCCTGTTGGTGCAGCAGCCTACGCAGACAAGTCTCTCCTCGAATAGGGCTGCTCTAGGGTGCGTGCTGGACATGAAAAAATCTGGCAAGATCACAAAATCGACCTCGCCGCGGCGGAGGAGCTCCTCGTGCTCATCGGTCGGCGTCTCCAGTTGGAAGCTGACGGTGGGGGCTTCTCGCGCGACGCGCTCTGCGACATTTCGGAAGAATACAACTGTCATAAAATCCGAAAGAGCGATCTTGAATCGGCGGTTCAATCGAGCTGGGTCAAACGCATCCCGCGCCATAATCGAGAGTTCAATGTGCATTAGAGCCTCGCGCACAGGAGCCGCCAGGCCTTGGGCGCGCGAGCTCAAGACAAGTTCGCGCCCCCTCATTCCAAACAGCTCATCACCGAAATAGGAGCGCAGCCGTGCAACGGCCGCGCTCATGGCCGGCTGACTGAGATTGATCTTGCGTGCCGCTGAGGAGAGGTTGCGCTCAGCTATTAAAGCATCCAGCGCGACGAGAAGGTTTAGATCCAGACCTTTGAAACGCATCTCTTCCTATCCGGCACAAACGTCTTGCTACGCAAAAGCGTGCAGTACGGCTGCGTCTGGAGCAATCGTCTCGGCTCGCCCGAGTTGACATCGCGCAATCCTGCCATCGCGAAAGGAAGCTCGCGAAATGACCGCAAGAAGGGAGAGCGAACGCTAGGCCAATCGGCAGCGGCGCGTAAGCGTCAGGAGCCTCTCAGCTGATTGGTATCGCCGGTTTCTGGCCGACAACGCAGCTGATTCCGGTGGTTCGCTAATGGCAGATCACAGTCCGCGAGCTCGCCAAGACGCCCTGTCGACGGCTGCGTCCTGCAGCGGCGCCAGTCACGACGGTGAACCTACAACCTGACGCAATGTGCGATTCAAGCCATTTTATTGGCGAAGCTATAAATTTGTACTGGAGGCATGTTCTGCCGCGACGGCGGCTGGCGTAGCTGAATGGGGCGCAAGCGCCTCAAACCACAGCTTCAGGGTCACCACGCTAACCACGGGGAAGTCTTCGCAAGCGCTCTCCGCATTGCGAGGTCTGTGGCAGTTTATCCCCAAAGGACCTTGAAGCGAGGAAAGGAACCGAGCACCTGGAAGGGGCAATAGCGTGCCCTTGGATGTCCAAAGCGTAGCTCGCGGGTAAGCCTAACAGCGCCTGCGAGCCGGAGGCGGTTGCTCCCCAGATGCCATGTTGGATGCCTCCTCTAGCAATATCCGCCGCATCCAGATGCTCGCCGGGTCGGTGTTGTGGAACGATGGCCACTGCACGGCCTCTGTGAATGTGGGGAGAGGAAGAGGCGGTTCGATTATCCGCAGTGGCATTCGCTTTTCGAAGTGTCTGGCCAGCCGTAAGGGCATCGTGCCGATACGGCTCGTGTCTAACAATATGGGCGGAATCAGGCTAAAGCCCTGCACAACGACCTCGATTCGTCTCCTCAGGCCGTGCTCAAGCAAAAACCATTCTTCGAGGTTCGGTCTCAGGGCCCGTCCGAACTTGGCCGTAACGTGCCCCATCGAGATGTATTTCTCGAACGTAAGCTGCCGGGATAGCTGCTTGTTCGTGCGGCATCCCACGCATACGAGGCTCTCATCGAACAGCTTCGCCTTAGGGTGCGAGCTCGACATGAATAGTTCCGGCAGAATGAGAAAGTCGACCTCGCCCCGCCGCAGCAGCTCATCCGGTTCATCGGAAAACGGCAGCAGTTCGAAGCGCACCGCCGGCGCTTCTTGTGCCATGCGGTCCACAATTCTGCGGAAGAAAATGATCGTCATAAAATCTGAGAGAATGACCCTGAAGCGTCGGCTCGACTGAGCCGGGTCGAACGCGTCCCGTGATATAATCGAGAGTTGGATGTGCAGCAGGGCCTCACGAACCGGGCCTGCAAGCGCCTCCGCGCCAGGTGTCGGGACGAGCTCGCGACCTCTCATAGTAAATAGTTCATCGCGGAAATAGGTGCGCAGCCGTGCGATCGCGGCGCTCATAGCGGGCTGGCTTAGGTTAATTTTACGAGCCGCCGCTGTGAGGTTGCGTTCCGTCATCACGGCGTCGAGCGCAACGAGAAGATTTAGATCAAGTCCCTTGAACCGCATGCTGTCAGTCTATCCATCGCGTGGATGTGTTGTATCGAAACAATCGATTTTACCAAATTGGGGGAAGTTGGATAGCAAACTGAAGTTTGCAAAAGTAATTGGGCGCGCCACGATGGTTTCCGGTCGTTCACGTGAGCTAAGAGAAGAGCTCGAAGACGTGCGCGCGCACCATGGGCGCGCGTTCTTGCTTCTTCTTAAGCTCGCCCGTTCGAACGCCAAGCGCCTCCCGATAAACGTTGGTATGCGGATTTCATCCGTTTCCATATTTGACGTTTACCCGCGTACAATTGAGCGCGCGTTCAGCCTCATTCTAGTGTCGAGGAATAGCGGCAGACGCAGATTGCGGATGCCAAGAATTCCAGGCGCCGTTCCAAATGGCTCGCCTGTCCAGTGGATGCGGGGCGTGTCGAAGATGTATAGAAGCCAGTTTGATCCGATGCCGCTCCGATGCGCCATCGATGAGGCTTGGGGGGCGCTGGCCAGCCTTCAGACGCCAATGTGCCGGAGGGCCATGCGACAGCAGGCGCAAAAGCTCGCTGGTGCAGACAGGTTCTGGCTAGTCCAACCGCCTCGTCGGCACCTTCCGATTTATCGCGCGCACGGCATTGACCGGACGAGGTGCAATCAAACCGTCGCTCCGTCGCGCAAAGGCCAGCGGCGCGGAGCAGGCGAGCAGTGCCGAGCTCCGACAGAGCATGGCGGTCCATCTCAGCATTGATCGGCGGTTCGGCGAACTGCGAATTCACGTGACCATCCCCACTCTCAACTCCACTGGCGCAAGGAAGCTCGCCATGAACATTGCCGTGTCCCCGACTGTGGAAGTACCTTCTGCGCGCGCCCAAGTGCAGTGGAGCCGGCGTTGGGAAAGTGAACTGGAGCTCGCGGATCATGCCGTGCTCGCGGAGTTCTTCCGCAAGAGCTACGGACCGACGGGTGCGTTCAATGCGCAGCCGTTTGAGGGCAACCGAAGTTGGGCCGGCGCAAGACCCGAGCTCCGCGTAATTGGTTACGACGCGCGTGGGGTAGCGGCTCACATCGGGCTACTGCGCCGCTTCATCAAAGTTGGTGGAGTCGATCTCCTTGTGGCCGAGCTGGGGTTATATGCGGTGCGCCCGGATCTCGAGGGTCACGGGATAAGCCACGCAATGCGCGTGATGTATCCCGCACTGCAGGAGCTGGGCGTTCCATTCGGCTTTGGCGCGGTTCGCTCGGCGCTTGAAAAACATTTGACCCGACTGGTCGAGAGGCAGGGGCTCGCCACCCTGATGCGTGGCATTCGCGTCCGCTCCACCCTGCCGGACGTCTACCCCAATTTATCGCCGACGCGCATCGAAGACGTGATCGTCGTGGTGTTTCCGGTCGGACGCTCGATAAGCGAATGGCCGGCCGGGACTGTCGTCGATCGGAACGGGCCTGAGTTGTGACAGAGCGTTCCACCCTATCTACTGTCCGCTGCGACTACGCCGACGCGGGCGGAGGTCGAGCTGTCTATTTGACCTTTGATGATGGGCCAAATCCATTTTGTACGCCAGAGGTGCTCGATGTGCTGGCGCAACATCGGGTCCCGGCGACATTCTTCGTCATCGGGACGTACGCGACGGAGCATCCTGAACTCATCCGACGAATGATTGCGGAAGGGCACGAGGTTGCGAACCATACGATGACCCATCCTGACCTATCCAGATGCGGACCTGCGGAGCTACACGACGAGGTGCTGACGGCGAGCGAGGCCATCCGTCTGGCGTGCCCGCAGGCCTCGCCCAGGCATATGCGAGCGCCTTACGGCATATGGACGCAAGAGGTGCTCGCAATGGCGGCGAGCGCTGGTCTCACGGCTCTGCACTGGTCGGTCGACCCTAGAGATTGGTCCCGCCCGGGCGTTGAGACAATTGTGAATTCGATACTGGCGAACGTTCGCCCGGGTGCAATTGTGCTGCTGCACGACGGATATCCTCCCGACGAGGAGAGACTGTGCGGTGATGCCACGCTGCGCGATCAGACCAAGACGGCGCTGGCATATCTGATTCCCGCACTGCAACGGCGCGGGTTTGTAATCCGTCCACTCCCTCAACTCCACTGAAAAAACGACACCCCATGGACCTGCTCGCGACAACCAGTGCTGCCGCCGTTTCATCTTATGCGCTCCTCTCGACTATCTATAAGAGCGTGCAAGCGCTTTATGCCCGGCCGGCGGCCAACTCATCGCTGGACAACATTGGACAAGCCGAGGTGGTCCTTCCTGCTGTGGACGTCATCGTGCCGTGCTTCAACGAGGATCCAAACACACTCGCCGAATGTCTGGAGTCGATTGCCACCCAAGACTACGCCGGAAAGATACAGGTCTATGTAGTCGATGACGGATCCGCAAACCGTGACGTTGTCGCTCCCGTGCACCAGATATATGCGAGCGATCCGAGATTTAATTTCATCTTGTTGGCAAACAACGTGGGAAAGCGCAAGGCGCAGATCGCAGCAATACGCAGCTCATCCGGTGATCTGGTTCTCAACGTCGATTCCGATACGATACTTGCGGCCAACGTCGTCACGAAGCTTGTATTGAAGATGCATGACCCGGCGATCGGTGCGGCCATGGGTCAGCTGATAGCAAGCAATCGCAACCAGACCTGGCTGACCAGGCTGATCGACATGGAATATTGGCTCGCTTGCAACGAAGAGCGCGCGGCACAGGCGCGCTTCGGTGCCGTCATGTGTTGCTGCGGCCCATGTGCAATGTATCGGCGTTCCGCACTCACCTTGCTTCTTGATCAATATGAGGCCCAATTCTTTCGTGGGAAGCCGAGCGATTTCGGCGAGGACCGCCACCTAACGATACTCATGCTCAAGGCGGGGTTTCGAACCGAATACGTTCCGGACGCCATAGCAGCCACAGTCGTCCCGCACAGTCTTCGGCCATATCTACGACAGCAACTCCGCTGGGCGCGCAGTACCTTTCGAGATACGTTTCTTGCTATGCGCCTGCTGCCGGAGCTCGATGGTTATTTGACGCTAGACGTTATCGGGCAAAATCTCGGCCCATTGCTCCTCGCCATTTCATCACTTGCTGCGCTCGCGCAGCTCCTGATCGACGGCTCTATACCCTGGTGGACAGTATTGACGATTGCTGCAATGACTATGGTCCGGTGCAGTGTGGCAGCGCTTCGTGCTCACGAGCTGCGGTTTATCGGCTTCTCGCTCCACACACCAATCAATATCTTTCTCTTACTGCCTTTGAAGGCCTATGCGCTTTGTACATTGAGCAATAGCGACTGGCTATCGCGAAAAGTCACCGATGTGCCGGCGGAAGAGGTGAAAAAGCGTATCATCCTGCACACTAATGCCGGACGAAGTGCAACTGGTGTGGGGGGGGCGCCTGCTCCTATTCGTAAGGCGGCGTTATCGCAGCCTCCATCGAGCCTAGCGGCGACAGAGAGTGTTTCCGGTCGCGATCGCTCGACTGTCTACGAATAGGTGGTCGGCTCGTGACTCAGGACACAAACCATCAGCTATTAGAGCGAGAGTTGGCTGTCGACGACCCATGGCGCCTCGACACTAGTGCGTTCGAGCAGGAGCGATACGCGCAAATGCTCCGGATGTCGCGTTGCAACGGAGATGCGGAGTCTGCCCTCGAGGTCGGATGTGCAGCCGGTGCATTCACCGAGATGCTGGCGCCGCTATGCGAGCGACTTACGGTCGTAGATGTCATGCCGCAGGCAATCGAGCGAGCGCGACTGCGGACCGGGAAGTGGTCACATATTACTTGGGTCACCTGCGACATTCAGCGGTTCTCGACCACTGAGCAATTCGATTTGATTGTGGTGGCCGAGGTTCTTTATTACCTCAAGGGCGTGGTCGAGATGCATGCGGCTATCTGCAACCTGGTGAGTATGCTTGCGCCAAATGGCACTCTCATTTTCGGGTCTGCGCGCGATGAAATATGTCAAGGCTGGGGGCATGCTGCTGGTGCCGAAACGGTGATCGCGCTCTTCAAGGAGAGCCTGTCGGAGGTCGAGCGTCGGAACTGCCGCACCGGGTCGGCGAACGAAGACTGTTTGATCGTCCGGTTTCGGAAGCCGAGCGACGCGTCAGAACAACCAAACGGTGGTCATTAGGCCAGGAGGATGTATGCGCATCTGCGGAATTAAGTTGACACATGACGGAGCAATCGCTGTCGTCGAGGACGGTCGGCTTCTTTTTTGCGTCGAGCAGGAGAAGCGCGGCAACAGTCCACGGTATCAGTCCGTCGATAATCTCGATGCAGTCGTGCTCGCTTTGGCGGAGCATGGCCTGGATCCGCGGGACATCGATCAGTTCGTGATTGATGGCTGGGACGGGGAGAATGAATCGCAATTCCAGCTCCTAAGCGGAGAGTTGCCGGTCGTGCTAAAAGGCGCGCCATATGTCGAGCGTCATGCTGAGGGCCTCCTTGATTCCGTCGACGGCTTTGGGCTCATCCTCGGAGGTGAGGAGTTTCCATATAAGAGCTACCCGCATGTCACGGGCCACGTCGCGTCAGCATATAGCACCAGTCCCTTCGCTAGCGCGGGAAAACCCGCGTTCTGTCTGGTATGGGACGGCTGTATCTTTCCACGCCTCTACTATGTCGAACCCCAGGGGGCGCGGCTCATTGCATCCTTGTTTCCGATGATTGGCCATGCCTATGCTGCCGCGGGCCTTCACTTCGGGCCATACCGGCAGCCGAACCGCTCCAGTTGGGACTTGGGCATTGCTGGCAAGCTGATGGCCTACATCGCGCTTGGCTCCGTGGACGAAAGCATCGTGGAAGTGTTCCAGGAGCTTTATGAAACGCGGTTAGCGGCTGAGACGGAGCAGGCCCGTCGCTACCGCGAAAACATCAACAATGCGGAATCGTCCCTTGCAGCCATTCACGACTTCTTCGAGGCGAGCGCGTTGCGCCTGACGGCCAAGCGCGCGGAGGACGTCCTTGCGTCGTTTCATGTGTTCTTGGAACGTCTTCTTGTTAAGGAAATCGCGATGGTTCTGCTACGATACTCGCAGCTTCCGGGAGCCCGAAATCTCTGCATCGCAGGAGGTTGCGGTCTCAATATCAAATGGAACAGCGCGCTTCGCGCGACGGGATTGTTCGATGATGTCTGGGTGCCGCCGTTTCCGAACGACAGCGGCTCGGCAATCGGGGCGGCGTGCGGCGCTATGGCAGCGCAGGATGGTTTCGGGCCGTTGGAATGGTCAGTTTACAGTGGTCCGGGCTTGCAGGAGAGCGAGGTTCCGCCCGACTGGGAGGCGGCACCCTGCAGTCTGCGTGAACTTGCGTCGATTCTTGCCGACAACAAGCCCGTCATCTTTCTCTCCGGGTGTGCCGAGCTTGGGCCGCGGGCGCTGGGGGGTAGAAGCATTCTTGCAGCCCCAACGTACCTGGCAATGAAGGATCATCTCAACGACATCAAACGTCGCGAGCGCTTCCGGCCGGTGGCGCCGATCTGTCTGGAAGATCGGGCGCCGGAGATCTTCAGCCCAGGTACGCCAGATCCTTACATGCTGTTCGATCACCAGACCCGGGCGAATTGGCGCGACAGAATCCCCGCGGTGGTCCATCTTGACGGCTCGGCGCGGCTGCAGACAATTTCCCGCAACTCTCCTCACAAAGTTGCTGCGCTTCTCGTCGAATTTGAGCAACTCACGGGCATTCCGCTTCTCTGCAACACGAGCGCAAACCTCCACGGACGGGGCTTTTTCCCAGACGCTGCGGCGGCCTGCCAATGGGGGCTTGTCGAGCATGTCTGGTGCGAGGGCATCCTCTGGAGCAAAACGGTCGTCAAGACACCGTCGTCCACGGAACGACTTCTGTCAGCCTAAGATGAACATGTCCACTGTGGCAATCGACTTTTCCGGCGTGAAAAAGTCATTTGGCGACAAGCTCATCGTCAACGACTTGTCGTTCTCGGTTGCGCGCGGAGAGTGCTTCGGACTGCTGGGGCCCAATGGAGCTGGCAAAAGCACGATTGCACGCATGCTCCTCGGCATGATTTCGCCCGACGTTGGGGAGATTACAGTCCTCGATGAGCCTGTGCCTTCCCGCGCTCGTGCGGCGCGTGTGCGCGTCGGCGTGGTGCCGCAGTTCGATAATCTCGAAAACGAGTTCACGGTATTAGAGAATTTGCTTGTGTTTGGCCGCTATTTCGGCATGAGCGCTCGCAAGATCGAGGCGGTTGCGCCCTCGCTGCTCGAGTTTGCGCGCCTTGAGGCCAAAGCGGACGTGCGCGTCTCCAAGTTGTCCGGTGGCATGAAGCGACGGCTGACGCTGGCGCGTGCCCTGATTAATGATCCGCATTTACTCGTGATGGACGAGCCGACGACTGGTCTGGATCCGCATGCACGTCACCTGATTTGGGAGCGCCTACGGGTTCTGCTTGCACGTGGCAAGACGATCCTCTTGACCACCCACTTCATGGAAGAAGCCGAACGCCTGTGCGATCGGCTATGCGTGCTTGAGAGTGGATGTAAAATCGCCGAAGGCAAGCCAGACGCATTGATCGACGAACATATTGGCTGCAACGTGCTCGAAATCTATGGCGGTGATCTACATCAACTCCAAGAGCTGATCAGGCCTTATGCGCGGCACATCGAAGTCAGTGGTGAGACGCTTTTCTGCTACGCGCAATATCCGGAGCAAGTCCGCGTGCATCTGCGCGGGCGAGTGGACCTTCGCGTTCTGCAGCGCCCCCCGAACCTCGAAGACGTTTTCTTGCGGTTGACCGGGCGCGAGATGGAGAAATGAGCAATGAATGAGAGCTATGCGTCGGCGATGCCGGCTAACGCGTACAACTGGATCGCGGTATGGCGACGAAACTTCCTGGCATGGAGGAAAGTCGCGCTTGCATCGATTCTCGGCAATCTCGCAGACCCCATAACCAATCTGTTTGGTCTTGGCTTTGGCTTGGGACTCATCGTGGGACAGGTTGAGGGAACTTCGTACATTGCCTTTTTGGCAGGGGGTATGGTCGCGATCAGCGCGATGACATCCGCGACCTTTGAAACCCTGTATGCCGCCTTCGCTCGCATGGACACCAAGCGCACATGGGAGGCAATCCTTTCTACTCAGCTCACGCTTGGCGATATCGTCCTGGGTGAACTGGTGTGGGCGGCCAGTAAGTCCGTTCTGGCCGGGACAGCGATCGGAATCGTCGCCGCCACGATGGGCTATACGTCATGGCCATCCATTCTGTATGCGATGCCAACTATCGCCCTTACTGGCCTCGTATTCGCGAGCCTTGCGATGGTCGTCATATCTCTCGCACCAAGTTACGACTACTTCGTGTTCTACCAGACACTTGTCCTCACTCCCATGGTGTTCTTGTGTGGCGTGATCTTTCCGACGAGCCAACTGCCCGGTTCATTTCAGCACGCTGCCGCCATGCTGCCGCTCGCACATTCGGTCGACCTTATTCGCCCAGCGATGCTTGAGCGCGGCGCCGACAGTGCTGCTCTGCACGTAGGTGCGCTCTGCGTATACGCGGTCTTGCCCTTTCTCGCGTCGACAGCACTTTTTCACCGCCGGCTTCTGCGTTGACGTGACATGAGCGAAACGGAGAAAGTCGAATCGATGCAGTGGCATGGTAGGTGCCGCGATAGCTCGCGAGTGACCTGGTCTGTGACAGCTTCTGCAATGACCTTAAGAAGCCAAGATCGACCGAGGTCTACGGCCGCCTGTTCGGCCGATCGGTGTCGGACGTCAGCACCCTTATTTATGAGCTCCTGTCGCTCGGCGCCGAGACGGACCTTACAAAGTCGTGTTGTGCTGTCTGGCTCTCGCACCTGCGGAGCGTGACAGTACAGATTAGATCGGTGGGACGGTGCAGTTGGCCTTCCCGCCATGGCCAGTTGGAGAACGCAATGTTGTGCCTGGGACTGAGTGGCGGCCTTGACAGAGTCTATGAAAGCTCTCCGGAGCTGCCGAATACATTTCTTCACGATGGCGCTGCGGTTCTTGTGCAGGATGGCCGCGTAATTGCTGCTGTCGAAGAGGAGCGCCTCAACCGCATCAAGCACTCCAACAAGTTCCCGAGCAATTCGATCCGGTACTGCCTTTCTACCGCAGGAGTCGAGCTCGGCGACATCGACCGTATCGCGTTCTACGCGACTGAAGCCTACTGCAAAACCATGCTCGAGCGCCTTTCTGTTTCTCAGCCCGTTCCGTTGGACGCCAAACTGTTGCTGCGGCAGCTGCTGGCACGGGAGTTCGGGGCCGAGATCGATCCGTCCCGGCTTTCCTTCGTGAATCACCATGAAGCACATGCCGTGAGCGCGTTTGCCATGTCCGGCTTCGAGCAAAGTCTCGTCTTTACGATCGACGGAGGTGGAGATTTTCTCTCAGGCTTATTGGCGGTAGGGTCCGGCACCGAAATTACGCAACTTGTAAGTTTCCCAGAACATAACTCCTTGGGGTTGCTCTATCTTGAGACGATCCGATATCTCGGCTACGGCATGTTCGACGAATACAAAGTGATGGGGCTTGCACCTTATGGTGATCCCAATCGCTATCGCGAACTTTTCGCGCAGTTCTACGAGCTGTTGGACGGCGGTGGCTATCGCGTTCACCTGGACCGAATCGGACCTGGCTTGGTCCGCAACATCCAGGTTCGGCGAAAGGGAATGCCATTCACCCAACAGCATCGAGATGTCAGCGCGTCGCTGCAGGAAGCGCTGGAGCGGATCGTCCTTCACACCATGCGGCACCATCGTGAAGTGACAGGCATGAAACGCTTGTGCCTAGCTGGCGGGGTGGCCCATAACTGCACGCTCAACGGTAAGCTGCTATATTCCGGACTATTTGACGAGATCTTTGTTCAACCCGCGGCGCACGACGCTGGTTGCGCACTCGGCGCTGCATTAATGGTATCAAACGAGCTAGGTAGGCCAGCGCCGCGCAAGCGGCTGCAGGACGTTTATTGGGGGCCCGATCTGGGGAACGAGCAAGCCGTAGAGCTTGAGCTCAACGCATGGTCAAGCCATCTCGACATTCAACGCAGTGATGACATAGCATCCAGTGCGGCAGACTTGATGGCAAATGGCGCTGTAATCGGATGGGTTCAGGGCCGCTCTGAATTCGGCCCACGTGCGCTTGGTAACCGCAGCATTCTTGCCGACCCGCGTCCTGCGGAAAACAAGGACCGCATCAACGGGATGGTCAAGAAGCGGGAGGGTTATCGCCCCTTTGCGCCATCTGTACTGGAGGAGGATGCGAGCGAGTTCTTTGAGCTCCCGGACGGCACGCGCCAGCTCCCCTTCATGAACTTCGTGGTTCGTGTGCGTGAAGCCAAGCGTAACGTGCTCGGTGCGATCACGCACGTTGATGGGACCGCTCGGCTGCAGACCGTATCGCGCAAGACAAACCCGGCCTACTGGGATCTAATTAATGCATTCAAGAAGCGAACGGGCATTCCGGTTCTTCTAAATACCTCATTTAACAACAATGCCGAACCGATCGTGCAGTCCGTGTCAGACGCGATCACCACGTTCTTGACGACTGACCTGGACGGACTTGTTGTTGGGCCGTTCCTCGTGAGGAAGCGACCAACATCACTGGAGGATTGGAGTGCGCTAGGGGTTTCATTGCCCCCGTATGCATCCCTTCATCGTGTTCGCTCCCACACAGCGCCAGATCGTCAGGACACGGTTTGCGAGATCCGCACGGGACATTCTGCCCACTACAGTATGCGTATCTCACCTGAGCTTTTCGAGATGTTGATGCGAATCGAGAGCCATGCGTCGCTCGGGTGGCTTTTCGAACCAGCCATGCTGGACCAGGCCAAGCGTGAAGATCTTGTGAAGGAATTGCGGCTCGTATGGGAACGGCGGTGCATTCGCCTGCATCCGCCGCGCGCGGCTTGCGGTCATAATGAAGCGCAAAGCGGAACATAGCCGTAAGTCATGAGCATGGCGTATGCCTATGCGTGCATGTGAGGGCACCAGGCCGTCCGATGCACAGCAGGCCATTGGGCATCTGGACTTCGGTCTGGTCGATGCAACACCGCTGAAGAAAGCACGGAAAGTATTGAGAGAACGCGGCCCAGCACGGATAACCCCGCTATGAAGTTCTACCGACGCAGCTCGCCCGTACTACGATCGCAGGCCCTGACGTCGGGCGAGAAGATGCCCGAGATGTCTGTGTTGACATCTCGTGTCCAACCAGGAGCGCACAAAAAGGCAAGGCAGATGGGTAGCGATTTGGGGAATGATCGGTTCGTAGTGTCCCGGCGACGTACGGGGTTCGGCGACTGTCTGTGGTCACTGGCGGCAGCCTGGCGTTTTGCAAAGCAGACAGGACGGACGCTAGCCATTGATTGGCGGGGATCTTGTTATCTTGATGAACCATTCGCCAATGCCTTTCCAGTTTTCTTCGAAGCGGTTGATGACATTGCAGGTGTGCAGGTAATTTGCGATGACGACATCAATCAACGTTCGTTTCCGGGACCATTCTTTCCGGCATGGTGGAATAAGCCATCTATCGATTGCGTCTATCGCCCGGACGAGCAGATTTTCCGGGAACGCGACCAACTCGATCAACTGTTCCAAAGTCAGAGAGATAGCGACGCTAACACGGTTGTCTGTGATGCCTGCCTGATGTGGCGCTGCGATCAGGAGGCGGAACGAGAAATCTTCCAGAGTATCAAGCCGCGACCTGAAATTCAGGCTCGGATTGATGCTGTCTACCGCGAGCACTTTGAGCCGTACAGCGTCATCGGCATTCATGTCCGGCATGGCAACGGCGAAGATATTATGGGGCATGCTCCTTACTGGGCGGACGCGGAGCGCGCCTTGCAGCAGGTCTGTAATGCCATTGATAAGGCCAGGGGTTTGCGCCACGCAAAACCTGTGAGGGCGTTCCTGTGCACGGACAGCGCGTTCGTCCTTGAGCAGGTTTCGGCTAAATTCCCTGATGTATTCGTGATCCCAAAGCAGTTCCAGGCGCCTCAAGCCGGCCCATTACACAATCCTGCCCTCGGAGCCGAAGGTGGCTTTTCTGCTCTCACCGAGATGTATCTCCTGGCCCGCTGCGACACCGTGATCCGTTTTCCCCCGACGAGCGCCTTCACGCGCTATGCGCGTCTTTTTGCCCCACGCGTTATAGAATTCGATTTGAACGATCCGGGCCGCTTGATCCTCATAGAGGAAGACTCGCAAGAGCTCATGGCTTCATGAAAGTCGCAGACCGCTTGATCGATCTGTCAGCCGCTCTGTACTCCAAGAGTACTGGAAGATCTTTCCATGCCACGATTTCTGTCCGTGTTGCAGTCTCCACAAACTTTCAGCCGGCGAACAGAAGGAAGCGGCGGTCGGACGCGCGACTTCGACAAGAACGGCCTAAAGTGCTGCTGTAGCGTGGAGGAGCACGTCGTCTTCGTTTCGGGGGCCACAAATGGAAGCTAATCGGCACTCAATCACGGATAAACATTTCAGTACGCCAGCTCGTGCTTGCCCCGCGGGCGAATCTAACGTGCGAGCCCGGTACGTCAGTTTTTTGAGTTAGCGCGGCTAATACCGGTGGCCGTTATCCCGAGCGATCTTCTTCGACGAGAGGTGCCGGCCAGCCGCAGGCTCGTACGGCTGCGCGATCAAGAAGGCCAACGCGTCTGGTCGCCCTTTCAAGAAGCGGGCGAGTGTGCTCGCAAACTTACGTAGCGAATTCACCATCGCTGTCGGAAAGCTCACCGCCGCTGTCTTGAATCCCCCAAGCATTCGGCGTGCGCGACATTAGGACGCGAAGCAGAAGTGGATTTACGTGCATCGCAGTGGCGCAAATCCTGCTACGGGTGCGCGTGCGCAACAGTAGAGGAGGCGGCCGTGGGTCTCGATCTGCCGAATGACAAACTGATCAGAGGCCTTCTGCCCGAAGCACATTTGGATCGCCTCGTTGAGGCCGATAAAGCGCACGTTGATCCTGGAGAACCGAAGACGATGTTGCTCACCGGGGCATCGCGCGGAATTGGCCATGCCACCGCCAAGCTATTCTCGGAAGCGGGCTGGCGCATCATTTCTTGCGCGCGCCAACCGTTCGACGGTGAGCGATGTCCCTGGGAGGTTGGGAACGACGATCACTTCCAGATCGACCTCGGCGATCATCGAATGCTGCCGGGGGCGATCACCGAGGTCAAGAAACGCTTGGCCGGTGCACCCTTGCACGCGCTGGTGAATAATGCCGGTGTCTCGCCGAAAACGCCAACTGGCGATCGGCTGACATCGTTGACCACGTCAACCGATACCTGGATGAGGGTCTTTCACCTTAATCTGGTGGCTCCGATCCTGCTGGCGCAGGGTTTGTTTGATGAGCTAAAGGCCGCGTCAGGATCGATCGTGAATGTAACGTCAATTGCGGGCTCTCGGGTGCACCCATTCGCCGGTAGCGCCTATGCGACCTCGAAAGCTGCGCTTGCGAGCCTCACACGCGAACTGGCCCACGACTACGCGCCGCATGGCATTCGCGTAAATGCGATCGCGCCCGGCGAAATCAAAACCGACATGCTATCGCCGGAGACGGAAGCCCGTCTCGTGCCAAGTATCCCGCTGCGCAGAGTGGGGACCCCGGACGAAGTGGCCAAGGTCATCTTCTTCCTCTGCTCGGATGCGGCGAGTTATGTCACGGGTGCTGAGGTGCCGATCAATGGTGGGCAGCACCTGTGAATAGGTCGGCGCGGCGGCGAAGCTGACTTGAACTGCAGCAACCGCACTCGTGTTCTCCGCAGACGGCGCGCATGCAATCAACAAAAAATGTATCGAAGCCACACTGCAAGTTTACTGTCGTGCCATGAAAAAGTGTCACGGTTCGATGTCATGTCGTCAACACTTGGCGCTAGATCGAGAGTGACATGCAAAACGAAGCTCGCCAATCCGGACATTGCTCCAGGGAGGATGACCAAGACAACGGAGACAGGCTCATGCTGCATATTCCTTCCTCGAGCGAAAGACCTGCCTCGCAACCGGAGCCGGAGCGTAAGCCCCCGGAGGAGCCGTCGCATGAGAACGCGCTGACCGGTATCTTCGAAATATCGAACATACTCAATGCTCCTGGTCGGCTCGAAGTCACCGTGGCCAACGTCCTTGCTGTTCTGCAATCGTTTGTGCCGATGCGACACGGCATCGTCTCACTGTTCAGGGATGACGGCATGCCAGAAATTACAGTCGGCGCCGGCTGGAGCGAAGGCACTGGCGAAGGTTACCGGAGTTGCCTGCCGCAGAAAGCAATCGACGAGATTGTAACGACAGGCAGGCCACTTGTCGTCGAGAACGTAGCCGCTGAGCCGGCCTTCAGCGCTGCCGACCGGGAGGTTCTCGGCGCCTCCGAGAGTATGCCGTTAGCATTCATCGGGGTTCCGATTCGTATTGATCAGGGGGTCGTTGGCACGCTGACGATCGACCGTATCCCGGAAGATAGTTCAAGTCTCCGGCTCGAGTACGATAGGCGGCTGCTCACCATGGTCGCCAACCTGGTGGGACAAGCAGTAAAGTTACATCGCTTGTTTGCCGGCGATCGCGAGCCATTGTTAGTGGACAAAGACCGGCTAGAGAAGCAGATAGTTGACGGCGGGCCGCCCGCTCGCGAACGCAAGAAGCTTCACGCCCACGGAATCATTGGCGACAGCCCGGCGCTGAGCGGGCTGCTCGAGAAGATTGCGGTTGTAGCCAGATCGAACAGCACGGTTCTGCTGCGCGGCGAATCGGGCACCGGCAAGGAGCTCGTAGCCAAGGCCATTCACGAGTCCTCGGCCCGTGCTAAGCGGCCGTTCGTTAAGCTGAATTGCGCGGCGCTCCCGGAGACGGTTCTGGAATCGGAATTGTTTGGCCATGAGAAAGGTGCCTTTACCGGTGCTGTCAGCTCCCGCAAGGGGCGCTTCGAACTTGCTGACAAAGGGACGCTATTTCTTGACGAGATCGGCGAGATCTCAGCTCCGTTCCAGGCGAAGTTGCTGCGAGTTCTGCAAGAGCAGGAGTTCGAGCGCGTCGGCAGCAATCACACGATTAAAGTCGATGTTCGAGTTATAGCTGCGACCAACAGGAACCTTGAAGAGGCCGTGGCAAGGAGCGAGTTCCGCGCGGACCTCTATTATCGTATTAGCGTAGTGCCCTTGTTGTTGCCGCCGCTGCGCGAAAGACGCAGTGATATCCCGCTGCTCGCCAGAGAGTTCCTCAGAAAGTTCAACAGCGAGAACGGCCGTACGCTCACCCTGGAGGCGAGTGCGATCGAAGTACTGATGAGCTGTGGCTTTCCGGGAAATGTCCGCGAACTCGAAAACTGCATCGAGCGAACAGCGACGCTGTGTGCCGGATCATCGATTGTGAGAAGTGACTTTGCATGCAGCCAAGACCAGTGCCTTTCCACGATGCTGTGGAAAGACACATCGTACGGCAAAACAGACCAGGCGGCACCGATGCAACCGATGCCTGCAAGACCCATCATTCCGCTAGCTGAAACGACCCCGCCGCCGCAGTCTGGCTGCGAACTGGCCTCATTGGCACCTCCCGGCACGGTTCTCGTTGGCGGTGCGAGGATGGCCGATCGCGAGCGGGTCATTGCGGCCATGGAAAAATGTGGCTGGGTGCAGGCCAAGGCAGCGCGCCTACTTGGACTAACCCCGCGCCAAATCGGCTACGCGCTGAGGAAATACGGGATCGAGATAAAGCGGTTCTGAACGGCCACATCGGGCGGAACTGATACGGCCAAATCGATAGGTGAAGACGATCCGGTCCATGCAATAAGGGTATAGGTCCATCCGCGGCGACGACCTGGCTGCGAGCGCGGCGACCGCGAGGAGGCCTGATCTGTTCGGTAAGAGACGGAGCGTGCGCCATGAGATCCTCACCTGCGGGTCATAGAATCGCGAACCGCCGGTTGCTCGTCACGTAAAGAGCTATCATCCCGGTGCTCAATCAAGCCGGATTAGCGAACGAAATGCTTATTGGCGCTCGATCGGTGTGATGCGCGCAGGTGATTAGCGGCAGTCATCCCGCGAGCAGTCCTGCCGTCACTTGCCTGGTGTGCGCTCAGGAACAGCGCTGTCCGAGCCCTGACTTGTGTCGGCATTCGTTCGTCAGGAAGAGCAGCCTAGAGAGGCGCATTACCCGGTTTGAGCCTTTGTGACCGCAAGCCGAGTCCAAAACGGCGGGGATGGTACAACACTTGCTGCTCTCTTCGCAGCTGACGCAACTTTAGGAGCAACCCCGTGCATAATGTTGTCTGCATCAAACAAGTTCCGGACTCGGCGCAGATCCGCGTGCACCCCGTAACCAATACAATCATGCGTCAGGGAGTGCCGACCATCATCAACCCATATGACCTCTTCGCGCTCGAGGCCGCGCTGGAGCTGCGCGATCGGTTCGGCGGCGAAATTACCGTGCTTACCATGGGACCGCCATCGGCCGAGGAGTCCTTGAGAAAGGCACTGACCTATGGTGCTGATCGCGCCGTCCTACTCACCGATCGCTGCTTTGCGGGATCCGATACGCTTGCCACAACGTATGCACTTGCAACAGCGATCCGGAAAATTGGTAAGGAATATGGCCGGACAAACCTCATCTTCACGGGAAAGCAGACCATCGACGGCGATACTGCGCAGGTTGGTCCCGGCATCGCAAAGCGCCTGGGCGTAGGCCAGCTAACTTACGTTGCGAAGGTCAGATCCCTGGACGTCGCCAATCAAACAATAGAAGCTGAGCGACGCTCGGAAGGTGGTGTGCAGGTTCTGCACACCAGATTGCCCTGCCTCATCACCATGCTTGAGGCGACGAATCAGATTCGTCGCGGCGCGATGGCGGATGCCTTACGTGCCGCGCGTGCCCAAATCTTGAAATGGAGCGCGCAAGATGCCGGTATCGAAGACATCTCAAAATGCGGGCTCAAGGGCTCGCCAACTGTCGTCAAGCGTGTGTTCGCTCCCTCTGCGCGGGCCGAGAAGGCGGCGTTGGTCGAGTGCGCCGAGCAACCGGCGCAGGCGTTGATAGACGCAATTTTCTCGCATCAACCGAAGCTCGAAACCGATCTTGCGGCACTTGCTCGTGACGCTCGATCTGGAGATTCCAGGCAATCTTAGCAATTACGCTCCAAGGAATGTACCAATGCCGCGCCGGTGTCGATGAGCGTGCAACATGTAGCTAGGAATCTCGGCCAGCTGCTAATAATGTCTGCCATGGTGTCCGTCGATCTCGCTATCAACTGGGGCCGCAGAACTGGGGCCGCATGGTCGATGCCCGGAATCGCACGGGATTGTCGGGATAAAGCCAACCGTGCCTGCGCATATTCCAGATCCTCCGTTCGGTCGTGTTCGATGGAAGGTCACTGCTTCCCCCCTTAACGGTCGCGAGCGAAGACGGAATACGTCGGCGACCCTCGTCACCATACTAACGCTGCCCTCTGCGCGCCAAAAGCGCTGTCGCTGGCTTTAGGGCGCAAAGCCAATCCATGCGGCGCCCTTGAGGCAATCTCCACGATTCAGCAGCCCCGTACGCATGTGAACGGCTGCTGGCCATTCGCTGTTTGAGTTTCTAACGGCAGTGCGCAGCCTCTCAAGGGCTATGCACTTGCAATGAGGAGAGGTCACGAGCGTAGTAACCTCTTCGGCCTCTTACGAAGCGAATTCAAGAGTTGGCATGATGATTGCTGTGAGCCAGTAAGAACTAGGAGGTGGTGATCGCGAACCTGACCCACCAGGCACCGGAGGCCCTATGAGCTCGGTAGGTACGAATTGGATTTTGGAATGCTGTACCAAGCTGACAGCGCTTCGATGAAGTGGCAGCAGCAACCGCGAGGGCTTGGCTCATTGGCCCCGGATCGCGAAAGCTGCAAGCTCGCCGAGCGACCAGGCGCGCCACTCGCGCACGCGATATTAGCATGGCGTGCGCGGCGAAGTATCCACGATGAGCCTCCACGCGCATGCTGGCCGTGGCTGGCTTTGCGGCATCGGATTGCTGGTGACCGGAAATCAACGGATCCTCGCCGCTCCATCAGTGAACGCATTCCCTTCGATGTGCATGAGCAGGACAGAGTATGCCGCCATCCCCGCCAAGGAAACTACGAAAGTTCGCCAGAAAGGTGATCGCAGTCATAGGCCCTTCGAAGCCAATGAACTCAGGGCGTTTAATAGCTGGCCTGGATACGGAGTTGCTTCGTCCACGATCGGTTCGCTTCTCATCTGCAAGGGTCAAATGACATCTCGAGCGTCTCAATTTGCACCTGATCAACCTCCGAAGATATCCTGCGAGTACTTGACCGAGCAAGCGCAAGCCTTATTCGGTCCGCATCCGTTCGCCTCGCCGATGTCCGAAGATCAGCTCGCCAGCCTGCTGCCTGAATACCTGGCGATGTCACAGGCGTTCCCGTACCTGCAGGCAGGGTCCCAAAGGGATCTCATATTCGATGCAATGGATCAAAATCGGGATCTTGCGAGGGACATTGAACTGACAAGCGTGGTCGCCAATTTTATCTGCTGGGATGAGACCGGTGGCCATGCTCGGATTCTGCAGGGCGGCAAGGCGGCGCTACCCGATATTCTTGTGACGGAATACTTTCACTCCAACCTCTTGAGAAAGGATGCCTCGCAACTACTCGGCAGAGCAATACTGCCCAACTATAGCGACAGGACGAGGCAGTACCTGCATTCTCTCTATGCCGGATTGTCATCGAAAGACGCCTTGGTTCGTTGCGCCTACATGGTTGCTTTTGAACTCCATGCTGCGGATATGATCCAGTCGCTGTGGACCACTTTGGTAAAGACCTTCAAAGCGCGGCCGGACGATCTCGAGTATTTTCGCGTTCATGTCGGCGGAGAGGATCCTGCGGAGAAGTACCACGGAGAGATGACAGGCCGGCTGATTGGTAAACTCGTGCCGCCCGGGAGTAGTGATCGCTTTTTGGATGAATTCGATCGAGCCTATGAGCTTAGCGTCCGTTGGTGCCGCGATCTGCTCGGGATGGCCGTGTGCACGGGAGATGATCACTCAGAGATCCAACATCATGGACGTTGTCATTGTGGCTCTATCAAGTTCCACGTCAGTGCGCCCCGAGAGCTGCCCGCAGTTCGATGCAATTGCTCAATTTGTCAAATGTCTGGATTCGTTCACTTGCTCGTAACTGGCGATAAGCTACGCATCGAGTGCGGTGAAGAATTCCTCACTACGTACCAGTTCAACAAGAACATTGCTCGGCACACGTTTTGCCGGCTTTGCGGCGTAAAGCCATTCTATAGGCCGAGGTCGAATCCCTCCGGGTTCAGCGTAAATGTTCGATGTCTGGATAGAAGGGCGATTGAGCTCATAAGAATAACTGAGTTCGATGGCGAGCATTGGGAGCAGGCATTCGCGTCATTGCACCAGGACCCGGAGTCATGCTTCGAAAATCAAAGGAGTGAGCTCGAATGGCGCGCGTAATGAATGATAAATCCCGTCTGCTTACAGAAGAAGTGCTGACAAAGTACCGCGTAGAGCTGTTAGTGAAAGGGACGGTCGTGATCGCCCCGCAGATATTATTCACCCAAGACGACTTGGCCAAGATCGATCAGCTGCAGGCTGATATCCCGGAAGAAGAAGTGCGGGAGGGAGATGCCGGCGACTTGCACAGGGTCTTTGTCAAGCGCGTGAGGGTAGACCCGCCGGGCCGCGCGCCTAGCAACGTGAGCGGGACAGCTGCACGGCAGATCATGGAGCTACTCGAAAGTAAAGACCGCAGCTTCGCGCTAAGCAAGATATTCGGAGCATCCTCAGATTACGTGGTTCGCCGATGCCAAATGCATCGTATGCCGCCGGGGTCTTTTGTCGGCATCCATTTGGACGCGGAGAGCGATCCGGATTTCGAGTACTCGGTGATTGTGCAGCTAACGAGAGACTTCAACGGCGGCGAATTCGTGGTATATCCAACGGGGTACGAACAGCACGTATTCCGACCGCCATTTGGCGCCGTGATTGTCACAACATGTAAGGTGCGGCATGAGGTAAGGCCGGTGTTGAGCGGGGAACGCCGATCCCTCGTGTACTTCTGTTCGAAACGCGGCGGCGCGAACCGTCGGGTCATCGAAGGTCCTACCGCTCGGCTTTAGGGTGGCGCCTGATATGGTTCTCTGAGAATCGGGCGGCGAGCGGCTCTCCGGAGAATTAGATTGCTTTCCCATCTTGTGGTCAGACTGACCTTCGTAAGGTCTGAGACAATTCTTGTCGGAAGCGATGGCTAACATTGATCTCTGTACGGCCACGACGCATCATCCGACCAAAGCTTACTCGGTGATTGTGGCCATCTTCGTCGCTGCGTGAAACCACGGGGGCGCGTCGGCGGTGCGCGATAGTGTACCCGTGGGCAGCGGCGCCAAATTGAGCGGCTGACGGTTTGTTTGCTAGGACCTCAACAGTCGGTGTTGCTGATCGTGGGCCGCGAGCCTGTTGGGCGCAATCACAACACACTCCACAGTGCCAGCCTCTTCGTCGGCGGCAAGTGGGATCACGCCCTCCTTACGGGTGCGGTCAAAGATAAGTCCATCTTTGACGAAACGATCATGCGCGGCTTGGAAGGATGGTGATCGGACATTTCTTACTGACAAAACAACGTTGGAACCGGAATAGTCGAAGCCTAGCAGACGAATGGCGATGTCGTGTAACACCGAGCCGCCACCCCAGCGGCCGTTCGCTTCATTGAACAGCAACCGTCCATCTTTAGCGAAAATGGCGTCGATGTTGATCATTCCGCGATATCCCAGGTCGCGCGCTAGTGCCACAAATCGGTAGGCATGCGCCTGGGCAGACAGCCTTTGCTCATTCTCCAGGTCGCTTGGAAGCTCAAGCCCGGTCCAGATCAGAGCTCTTTCGGATCGGTCTGTGCTTTTGCGCAGATGTATGCTTCCACTATTGATAAAAGCGATTGATGCATCATCCTGGATTGCATACTCGAGATAGAACAAAGATTGGGCCAAGTGGTACGATTCCACGACAAGCGTCTTACACGAGGCTGTTGTCATCTCAGACCAAAGCGCTTCGGGATCAAACGACGGCCACGAAATCCACCGAGTATCCCTGGCTCCAGGTAGCGGATCGCTCTTATTGCTGGTCAAGATGACATTTCCGACTCCACCAGCTCCATTATCCAATTTTACAATGACCCTGCCGGTCTCGGATTTGAGGGAGGTGACGGCTTCGAATAATCCATTTGGGTCTGTCGCGACTGACCCATGAGGGAGCGGAAGTGCGACGCTGGTTGCCAATTGGCGGAAGTGGCTCTTGCGATTCAACAGATCGGGCCCGCGCTGCAAAGCGAACTCGCCACCGGTGTTCGGTATGCCTAGCATGGCCGCCAGGCGTGCAACGCCTTCGGTAGGGTAGCAGGGATACAATCGCCAGGCTGATTTCTGGCAAAGATGTCTTTTTATTCGCTCAACAACAGTCTTGGACAGCAACGTACAATCATCGAGAATCGTCGATTGGCGGCTCGCAGGTACAAGCAGGCGAAGACTCGATACATCGAAATCGAGCGTCCCGCCAATGAAGGATAGCAGATCCGCCGGAATCACTACCGGGGAGACTATCAGGTCGCCCTGCTGAGCAAACCACGCTGAACGATATGCCGAGTTTGCGGCCAGCGAAAGTTGAGCTTTTGTTAGATGGGCGCCGGACATCTGAGGCGTACCGGCATTCATGATTATGATCCGCGGCATCTCTACTCCGGGTATCTGGACGTGATCAGGATGGGATCGTCATGGCAACCATGCCGTGGTGAGGCTCTGAGAGAGCAGAGAGTTTGCGCCCGTCACCTACGATGTAGCGCTTGCTTCTTCCGAGCGGTCATCGGCGCGACCGACCAGCTGCATTCGGCTGCATCTGGATATTCCGTAAGCGCTCGCTCTATTCTTGCTATATGTGTATTTTCGTTTGAAATAATCGGGAGTTGTGTTGCCGCCGTGAAGCGGAAAAGATCCATCGGTGTCGCAGCGTTTAATGTCCCCGGCGAGGCTGGAAATCTCGGGTCGGTCTCCTCTTTGGACACCAAAGAGGCTCTCGAAGGAACGAGACGCCCGCTCGATGTGTCGATTGAGGACGACAAAACTTGGCGTTTTCCGGTCGAAATGGTTTACGGTCTTGTCGAGAGTATACGTATTGTGTCGCTCGACCTGGGTCGAGGAATCCAGTTGGCTATTCATGTGTATCAGGTCCGCACATTATGTCTGCGCCGACGTACTTCAACGATGCCCGGGTGATATGCGTCGCTTGCCCCTTGTACAGACCATGATCACAGGGTCTTGGCAGAACCCGGCTTTTGATGGCTGTCATGGGTTGCGAAGGGTGGATATCGCTCAAGGGAAATCTGCCGATCGATCACTCACTTTGCTCTGCTCTGCTGCGCTCGTGTGCATCTGTCGGTAGTGATAGGCGCACCACGAAGAGGTTTTCTTGCCGCGCCTTTGATATACAGGCTCGCCGCACATATAGGCCGCTCTCATATCTCCATCTTTGAAGCCGATGATGCAACGGCACTGGCCTTCAATATGATCAATTAACAGGACCTTCTTAAGACCGTCCGGGTCTTTCAACTTTCTGCTCCAGCATGCCAAGCAATGTCTTCGGTGCCGCGCTGGTCGCGCGGAGTCACACGCGCGGGTCATTCCTCGAAAACCTGCGCGGGCTCACCATCTGCCGCACCTTGCGCCGCCGAAATGCCTTGCCAGGTGCGGGAAAGAAGTTTGAAAGTAGCGGGTTCGGCAAACTGAGTTTTTGCGTTGCTGCGCGAGACGAGGGGCTTGCTAGCAAAGCAGCGGCACCTAGGGGTTTGGCGTAGAGTGCCGCGCCCACAAATGCTGAGCTTATAGGCTCTCTGGCGGAGCGGCCGCCGACAGCCGCATGGTTCGGATCAGAAATGCCGAACCGCTTGTGGCTAGGTGCGAGTTCTGCCGCCGCAATCGGAACTCGCTGCATAGCCCTCCCGAGCGACGGGTTATAGAGAATGAGGAGCATGATTCGGTCCGCGGATCTGACCAGCTGAGGCATTCGAAGTCCTTCACACCCAGATGGGTGCCACCCCAGAGCCTACGATTTAACGCTACGTCAGATTCAAGTCCTTTTTGGCGGTCGACGGGAAAGTGGCCAAGCTCACGTTAGCCCAAGCTAGCCCAAGCAGCCCGCCAAGGGGCCGTCGCAAGCATTTCAGCGCTGCCCTGGTTGGGGTGTAGCCCTGTGAGGCCTTTGATGAAAGATTCGACGAATGCGCCGGGCCTGTTCAACGCACGTTGGTCGCCGACATCCGAAGAAAGTTAGAGTTGCTCACGGGGCGTATGCGGGAATCGTCATCGGCGGTCAGTCTGAGAAGGGCGAGAGTCGCGGCGCTTGGCAATGTCACTTGGCCACCGCTGGGCAAGCGAGCAGATAGAAGCCCGGCTTGGCGGCATTGTCTTAGGCGTGTGCGTAAAGCACGATGTCGACCTGACAGTCTCTCCGGCATGTAGACCGAATCGCCGCGCCTAATGCGCTCTTAGGAGAACACGCCGTTTTGCCTCGAGAAGATGCTCATCCAGGATCTCGTGCAGTGCACGCCGCAGCTCTGGCGGGATCGAGCTATCTGTATCGATCAATTCCCGAAACTTCAGAATGATGTGTTCTATCGTTGCTATCGTTCCGAGTGTTTCAATCCTTTGCCAGGGCATCACCGATTATCTCCTTTGGCGCGCAACGCACGTTGCGGCGCGGGTCCTCACCTCAGTGACCTGGCCTCGGATAGCCTCTAGTAGACGAAGGGGTGGCTGTCGGGTCACGTGCTCAGCGCGAGTTGTTTTGACAAAGACTTGCGTCGGTGGCGCTCACCCAAATTCCGCAGAACTGACGCGTATTGCGGCTGCAATATTTTCGCGCGCGTAAGCTGCGTCTTGACGGCATTGATCGAGCATCAGCCAACCCGGCTCTCAGGCGTTTGAAACCGCGATCAAGCGATTCAGTCGGGCGGCTGCCGCGCCGCGATCAAGTGATTCTTGTCCAAGTGCCACGCCTTCCTGTAGGTTCGAGGCACGCCCGGCCACCACCAGTGCCGCCGCCGCGTTCAAAAGTGCGGCATCGCGAAAACGTCCTGGCAGGCCGTCAAGCACTTTTTGTAACGCAGCGGCATGAGACTCAACATCGCAGGTCTCCAACGCATCGGCGCGGTAGCGGGGGAGCCCGGCTTCTTCCGGCGTCACTTCGAACGTGCGGACTGTACCGGCCTCAACCGCAGCAACGAAGCTTGTGCCGGTAAGGGATATTTCATCGAGCCCGTCCGAGCCATGAACAACCCATACCGAATCGGCGCCCAGGTTGCTCAAGACGTACGCCAGAGGCTGCACCCATTCGGGAGTGAATACTCCGAGGATCTGCCGCTTGACCCCGGCCGGATTCGACAGAGCCTCGATCAGATTGAACATCGTGTAGGTTCCAAGCACGCCCCGGATCTGGCTGATGCGCTGCATCGCAGGATAGCCGGCTGACGCAAACATGAAGCCAATGTCGGCTTCGTGCACACAACGTGCAATCGCGTCAGGCTTGAGATCGACCTTTACGCCGAGGCGCCCCAACACGTCTGCGATGCTCGAGCGCAAGGATGCAGCGGGGCCGACATTCTTGGCGACGGGAACGCCGACCCCGGCGACGATGAAAGAAGCGCACGTCGATACGTTGAGCGAACACATAGCGGTATCGCTCGTGCCAGTGATATCGATGGGGTCGCATCGCATTTCCACCTTGGGCATTATATTTCGCATTGCGGATGCGGCGCCGGTGACTTCTTCGACTGTCTCGCCGCGGACCCTCATTCCAATCAACAAGGCACCGATTTGCGAGGGAGTTGCGTCACCCGACAGCATGCTGTCGAACGCTGACGCAGCCTCTTCACGCGTCAGAGTGGCGCCGCTGGCAACTTTGGCGATAATCGACTTGAGCGGTTCCATCGAACTTTACACGTTCCTTTGTCAAATCTGCGGCCTGACTGTTCAGCCACGCGTCTTTGCAAACCGCATGCCTTGTCGCAGCTGCCGGTCTATTCGCACGCGCTATGCCGCACTTCGCCTTGAGGCGGCCGTCAGATGAACGTGGGCATCAGTGGCGACGCTACAACCTGACGCCACGTGAGGGTCAAGCTCTCTCCATCGATGGTGCCGTCGATAGGATAGTTGCGGCTAGCCTTGGCTTCCCGGGCGCCGGCGTAACGGAGCCGCTGATCGGCTTCCCACGAATTATGAGTATATCGTGCTGAAGAGTTCAGGCCGAGCTCAGCTGGCTCTACAAAATAAATTCGCCGGGCTGCAAATGAGCCTGTGCGCGACAGCCTTCAAGAAGCGAGGACGCGTCCTTGATCCGCCCGCATGAAGAGGTGAACCGCCCGGCGACCCCTCGAGTGACGCGTTGCACGTCAAGCTGGGCGACGTCTGGAGAGGAGTCGGACCGGGTCGCAGCATCTTTATTTCGAGCCGCTGCTCTTATTGCTAATGTCCCGCCCGGAGATCACGTCGCGACATTGCTGACTGAGGCGATCTTGCTTGGCTCTGAGGCAGGCAGTGATAGCGGTGCGATCTGGTATTTGACTACTACAAAGACGGAACACGTCTTCCATGCAGGCCTCTTTCTCCTCTGCGGTCGGCGTTCGATCGCGCGCGCTGATCGGTCCGAGCATTACAGTTGTCATTGCCAGGCCGAGAGCGATGGGCCGGTAGGAGAGTCTGAGGCACGAAGCCAACTTAATTCGTTGTTTTCGATTCATAGCATTTCTTTGATTCGGTGGAGCTACTTATTGTTCTTGCTGCGCGGAGAGCATCACCTGCCAACTGTACGGAGCTCGTCATCTGTCCAGCATGACAGGGACGACACCTTTCATACCGGCAGAGCCTCACGAAAAGGGGGAAGTACTAGCGAATACGCCGACGCAGCAGATGATCTTTTTGGAGCTGCTGGTGGTTGTACGGCCGATACATGCCTTGATGTCTCGCGGCATTGCTTGGGCCTGCATGACATGACCTGAGAGACTAGGGTCTGTACCTAATTAGCGAACTCTGATTCCCTCGCAGCGGGTTGATTCCACGCGGGGGACTTCGATGCGCAAAGGACTGTTCTGGCTCAACGACAAGCAATGGGCTCTGATAGAGCCGCATCTGCCAACGAACCAGACCGGACCGGTGCGCGATGACGATCGACGCGTCATCAGCGGTATCATTCACATGCTTCAGTGCGGCGCACGCTGGCGCGATTGCCCGCCCGACTATGGTCCGTACACGACGATCTACAATCGTTTCAATCGCTGGGCCAAGCGCGGACATTGGCGGGCGATCTTTGAAGCGCTCGCCCGCTGCGGCAAAGACGGCGTGACTTTGTCCATCGACTCCACCACGATCAAAGCGCATCGCTCGGCGAGCGGCGGAAAAGGGGGGAGCATGAACAAGCGATCGGCCGCTCGCGCGGCGGGCGGACCACGAAAATCCACGCGCTGAGCGACCCTGACTGCAGACCTTGCGCATTTCATCTCACTCCAGGCCAGGACGCTGATATTGCCGCAGCGCCAGCCCTTTTGGAACTCGCGCCACCCATGTCTGCCCTCATTGGCGACAAAGGGTACGACGGCGACGGCTTTCGAGCCGAAATCGTCGATCGTGGTGCCAAGCCCGTCATTCCAAACAAATCCAACAGGGTCACTCTCCACAGCTTCAGCAAACGCGCCTACAAGGGGCGCAACGTTATCGAGCGCTGTTTCTGCCGCCTCAAGGATTTCAGGCGTGTCGCAACTCGCTACGACAAACTAGCCAGGAACTTCTTGGCTGCCGTCCATCTCGCCGCCATCGTTGCCTATTGGATCAAATGAGTCCGAGCCCTAGTCGTCGGCCGATGAGCGACGGAGGGCTCGGCACGATGCCGGCTCGAAGCGGCACAGGCCAGCTCTGGCGACGCAAAGAGATCAGGCAAACCAGATGTGCTTAGGTCGTTGTTGATGACGCATTCGGTCTTGCAGGAGCGACCATGATGACGCGCTGGGACAATGTTTGGTATCATGTTTCACCTTATTTGAAGAGGTCGGGCGGGGTTATCTCTGAGGTAGGTCTCGTCTTGCGTCTGGTTAGGGGGCACTGCGACGATAGGAGTACTGCCGTGCAGACCTCGCAACGCGCGATTTCGTCCAGCAGAGACAGGAATAGCATTCGATGAATCGCGACCAGGTCTGCATCGGGATGATGTTAGGCTCTCTATTCGGTCGTCCTGGGCGAGGGTAGGTGCTTGAGGCATTGGCAATTCTCGTGAACTGTCAGGAATCACGTGATTGTCAGAGGTGATCTCCACTTGTCCAGAACCCTACAATCTGACGCTGCGTGCGATTCAAGTCTCTTCGTGGGACCGATGGTCTTAAGATGTCGGTGCCTGTGCATTGTTCCTACAGGATCGTCTGCAACGCGTACTCAGCCGTTTCTGAACTATTAGTCTGGACTGGGGCTGACTGCTTCGGAGGCCGCCGCGAGGAGCCTGGCTCCTACGTGATGATACGGAGCGTCGGTGTCGCAATTCTTTGATCTACGAGTTGCATGCTCTCGGCATGAATTCGAAAAGCAAACTCTACCAGCCGGATCACTGGCTAGGCCGCGCGGAAGCAACACGAAAGAAAGCGGCAGGGCTCGATGACGGAAAAGCCAAAGACAGGCTGCTTAAGATCGCCTTGGAATACGACAAGCTAGCGCGGCGTGCCCTCGTGTGGCAGATGCGCAAAAATGAGGACGATACGTGGCCTGAGCAAGAGCTTTAGAGCGTCGCTACCGCACATAAAGGCCTCAGCCTGTTATACCCGCTCCAATGTCTAGGCAGACATCGCTCAGCAAGCGATTCAATCCCGCCTCACGGGCGTTGCGGGAGTTAGGGGCGAGGCGGCCCGACCGTCCTTGGCCACACGCACGTGACGGCGGAGCTGGCCGCCTGCCCAACTTTCCTTCAGGTCACCTGCTTCGTCAGCTTCTCGAAAGCGATCTTTCACATGACGGGAGTGGGGAGTACCGGTTCTCACTTGCAGTCAAGCCGTCGCGCCTAACGAGGACGCAGGGATGCCACCTGCGTACGGACGCATTGACCTGCTACTGGTCAACGTTTGGCACTTGGTCGCGGCGGCAACGGCATGTCAGTGTCGCCAATTTGAGCCATCTGGGTTATGCGTCGACCTTCCCTTTGCGGCCGCCGGAGCAGCGCATTCTATATCCAGATAGCAGCGAAGTGCGCACTGGCATCAGGCGATCCGCAGCCCTGCTGGCCGCGGCTTGAGTTAGGCCCTCGGAGCTCCCTGGCGCGGTTGCCACGCGCGAGAGTCTTTCAGAAGAACGATGTGATGACCCAGTAGATTCCAGCCCAAAGCAGCGCATTTATGAGAAGTGCGGCCAAAAGGCCCCAGTTCAACCTCTTCCGGGGTTGCAGGGAGGGACGATCGGCGCCGAAATGCTTGACCATTGCGTGCTTTGTTGCGCGCCAATGTGTCGTTTCATCGCGCTCAGCGCCGGTCAACAGAAATATGCCAAGCTTTGCATGCCTCCTATCACTCATAAGTTAGCAGTCCTCTTTCATAGCAGTATGAGAATCGATGATCGTTGCCTGGCGACCACTCGGTCGACCTCATGCATCCTCGGTACAGCGGGGTCGCGTTCTGGCAGCACAGCAAGCGACATGCCAGGAGGTAGAACTGTCGGCAGCGTTTTTGATGAGATGGGTTCTTCAAACGGAGCCGCTTCGCGACGTCGAAGTCGCGACATTCATGTCGGAAACAACACGCGCACTAGCAGCAAAGGGTGAGCGCTTCGCGAGTGACATGCCGTAGACAACGCGTTAAGAGCTGCACCTTAGTGACGCCGAAAAGATCAGGCGATATTCGCCGTTGCAGTCAATGAGATGACTATCCATTGTTCCTGACCGTTAGCTTACGACCAAGATCGCTGGCGATCCGCTGGATGTATCATTTCGAAGAAGGGGCATGCCACACGTCCGCGGCTATCTGTGCCGAGTTGGACGCCATAGAACTGAATCATTTTCACATAAATGGCGCATTAAGACTGTTCAGCCTTGGCGAGGAGGCCGCGAGATCGTACTCCTCACGAAGCAAGTCGCCCTCACATATCTGGTGCCGTTAGTGGTGTTGCCATCATCATGAGATCTAAATGTCGCCCCCAATAGGGGCACGCCATGATGAAGACCAGTTCGTTGAAGGGGAGGTGAAGCCTCAAGAGCCGCCGACTTCGTGAAGCTCGAGCGGGATGTGCGCTCTGCCGGCGATGAGCAGTGAATGCCTGGCAGCGATAGGACTGCTTCGCCGCCCAACGCGCAGATCGTGCTACCACCCATGCTCGGGCAATCAGCGGCACCGAGGCCGCAATGCACGAGAGGAATAAGAGGAGGGTGAATGACGATAGACATCTACCGCTTTTGCGGATGGTACGCCGTAGACTGATTCAGAAACGCTGGGCCGAGAATTGAGACGCTTGACTTGTTGCGCGACAACGTCATCTACGTAGAGCTTAGTGTCATCCAAGAGGCAAAGGAGCGGGCGTGCGAGCGCAGATGATAGACAAGCTGGAGGCTGGCCGTGTGCAACATGGCCAGTTCGCTACCGCTCCGGGATCAGGACCTTGCGGTGTGTTCTTTGTACAGGGGCCTTGCGGGTGTGAACTCAAGATAACTGCATTTATCCATCCTGGCTGGGAGAATGTCGCTGTTTCGACCCCGCGGCGTTGTCCAAATTGGGAGGAGATGTGCTTTGTCAAAGACCTGTTCTGGGGTGAAGAGGAGAGCGTCATGCAATTGCATCCGCCGCAATCGCGGTATGTGAATAACAGCCGATATTGCCTTCACTTGTGGAGACCCACTTATCGAGATATTCCGATGCCGTCCCCGAGCTTCGTAGGCGTCGTTGGATTAAGCCCCTCAGATGCGGCAACGTTCTTCGCGCGGATCAGCGCGATAGCATGACGGGCTGAGTTAACAAGGTTCGAGCAGAAGGTGAGTTCGAGCGGTTGCAGGAGCACAGGTTCGGCGTCCCAAAATGAGGTGTCACAAGCGGATGTATGTCAGGCTAGCTCGACTGTTGAATTGTGCGCGGCGGGCTGCTCTGAAATGCCGCTGTCAAACAGGAGCAGCTAACGACACCCTGATTCGGGGAAAATGTCTGCGCCACTGTTATAGAGGGAACGATAGATCGTAATTTGGGTCTTGGCGGGTCAAGCCAGTTTTTGCGGATCTCTGCTGAAGGTGCCTGAGCGGCAACAACAGCATCTCGGTGGCCGATGGCCGATCACGGGGCGATCCGAAGACGCGAATTGCGCACTCTTTGGAGGCGAAGTTGTGCCGGCCGAGCGGCGCAACATGAGAAGGGTGAGATCGCTCCAAAACCGACGGTCGAATTTGATTTCACGAAGGCGCTGTCCAGCGTAGCCATCATCCTGACTGCATCTACATTCCACAGGGACGCCCTTCGTCACTGCGCAACAGCGACTAGCTGGTCGACCACTGCCTCACACGTGTAGCCGCGCTCAAGCAGAGACTGTCGCGCAACCAATTTGGCGACGGCGATAGCTTCCCCAAGCTTGTTTGTTGGTCAGCTCTTCGTCAGTTTGCCGCGATATCAGCTCGCAGGAAAGATGGAAGCAGCGCGCCCCCTCTGAGGACGCGTACGCCGAAGAAGCAGGTGAACCGGCATGTATAATCGAGTCGATGGCGAATACACGCGCCGTGACCAAGCTGAAGAATTGAGTAGGCCCGCAGACAGTAGCGAATTTGCGCAAACACTCACCGAAGTCGCGCGGCGGGAGAGCCTGCCGTCAGACGAATCGGTCGACCGAATGGGGCTCTGCTTCAGCAAGCCACATACCTCAGATGCAATCGATTCTAGTCCAAGCACCTCGCGCCACAGCACATCCTCTCTGTCCTCCAGCTCGGAGCTATCCTCAGGCGCTAGTCCTGTCCGTGATCTGTTCGATTACAGGACTGCTGAATTGTCCGAAGCCAATGACAGCGGAATCTGTGTTGGATTGGTAGCGGAGTGGCTCCTTAGTCTCCCAAGCAGCTCTTCATCCCGAAGCAGCCCTTCATCTCGAATGAGGGCTCTGCTCCCGGGCACTGAAAATCACAGCTCAGCGGCAAGGCGGCAGGGGCAGTATGAACAGGTCTTCACTTTATTGAAAGAGGATGGGGCGGAAGGGTCTCACAACCTCCAGGCAAAAAGCACGATGTTACGCGACGCCGGCCTAGAACCGTCTGGTGAACAGACGGGATATAGGTTTGGTACATCTTCGCGCATTGCCAAGATCGTGAAGGAGGTCACCCAAGATGCGTCCCGCTATTGGGTCCGCTTGAATTTCGTCGGGGGTGGCGGCCACTCGATCGCGACGGCGACGTTGAATGGAACGACGACCCTCTTTGATCCTAACTATGGGGAATTTTCTGTTGCGTCAAATCGGGTCGGAGGGTTGTTCAAGAGTCTGGCGGAGCGCTACAGCAGCTCCCCGAACAACCTTGATATATCGACTGTCGTCACACAAAGGATAACGTGAGGGCTTCCGACGCCGCAACGGACTTGCCCGATGCCGCGCGGAACCTCAACGGTCGATGCGGGGACAGCCGCATCGCCGTCCATGGTGCACCCCCCACGGTTCTGACGATATTCAGTCGGTGTTCTCGACGGAAGCTCTCTGGACGTAGTGCGGAGAGGGCGAATGTTCGGCGATATAGGTTGGCCGATCACTCAATTCGGGAGCCCGCCGTCGCTCTTCAAAGCCTTAATCGCCTGCGCTTGCATTCAGGCAGGATCGGCGGCCGTTTGGCGAACCTGTTTCGTTACGCTGCGCCCGATCGCGCACTCAGGGATAAGGTCGGGACCAGGCATCCACAGTCGGCACAAAGCTCTAGTTCGTCTGCATCGGAATCGTCTTCGGCCTTGAATTCGTCAATCAAACAGCTGTTGCTGGGCAAATCCGAATGCCTCGCACCCGGCGCACAAACCCAGTCCTCGCTCGCTAGGAGCTCCGCGACAATCCGCGTCTTCTCCTCGTCGCCGCACTTGAGTCCCGGCTTCGGTGAAGGCCTCGCCCGGGATCTGACTCAGTAATCTTACAGCACTGTGTCGTTCCAAGCGCCTCACTCGAATTGTGCGCCGAGCTGGGCTAGAAAGCCAATTCTTGCCAATAATCGGAATGACATCCTGAAGCTAAGACTAGGAGCTCTCTCCGCGGCAGCGAGGCAAACGGGCTATTATGCGGACTTGGAAGACCGTCGCCTCTTTGGATCTGATCCCAGTCTCACGCCGGAAGCAGCGCGGGCGTGACTCGGCGCTGGCCAGCCTGGATGGACCAGACGTTATCTCTGCCACGCCCGCACTACTGGTTGAAGTTAGCAGAAACGTGACTCGGCGCCGAAATCCCCACGCATACTCGGGGCTAGCGCTGTCCCTACCACGCGCCGCTAACTTTAAGATCATTGTACACCGACTAGCTGTCCAAAAGCTGACGGACCCGACGGGATGCATCAGGCGTAGCGGCCTGTGCGGGTCGATGCCCTCCTGCCTTGAACGCTGCTGTCCGCCTAGCGGACGACTGGCTTAAGGGTGTAGTCGAGCTAAGCACAAGCCCATCCCTTCAATGAAACTGGCATAATGCCATGTGCCAGCGAGAAGGTGGCAGGATGCTTATCATAACTAGCCCAGCGATATTGGATCGCGCGGCTCCGCTGTATCAGCTACGGCAGAAAATGATTGTCTCTGCGACTTTGGGACTGGGCATACGATCAGCATCGACAACGAATCTACCAGCACGTCCGACGATCTTCCACTCTCGCTCAATGGCCAGGAATGGTCACAAGAAAATTGCGTCCGAGTCCAGCGGCGGGGCACATGGATAGGCCGATAGGCCCAATCCTTCGGCGACTGCCAGGGCTACAGGCCGCTTGATGCAGAAAAAACCCTGACATTATTGCCAGGGTTTCACATCTCATCGAGAACTTGAGAAGGGATCAGAAGTCCATACCGCCCATACCGGGGGCCGCCGGAATTGCTGGACCAGCCGTCGCCTTCTTCGGCAGCTCGGCAACCATCGCTTCTGTCGTGATCAGCAGCCCGGCTACCGAGGAGGCGTTCTGGACCGCGATGCGCACGACCTTGGCCGGGTCAATGATGCCTTTGGCGAGAAGGTTGCTGTACTCGCCTGTCTGCGCATCGAAGCCAAAAGAGTACTGCTCGTTATCGAGGACCTTGCCGACCACTATCGAGCCGTCTTCGCCGGCGTTGATCGCGATCTGGCGGGCCGGCCAAGACAGCGCTTTGCGCACGATCTCGACCCCGGTCTTCTGGTCGTCGTTAGTGGTAGGCAGGCCCTTGAGCTGCTCGGAGGCACGGAGCAGGGCGACGCCGCCGCCGGGGACGATGCCTTCCTCGACCGCCGCGCGGGTCGCATGCATCGCGTCATCAACGCGATCCTTGCGCTCCTTCACCTCGACCTCCGTCGCGCCGCCGACGCGGATCACCGCGACGCCGCCCGCGAGCTTGGCGAGACGCTCCTGGAGCTTTTCACGGTCGTAGTCCGAGGTGGTCTCCTCAATCTGCGCCTTGATCTGGGCCACGCGCGCCTCGATGTCGGCCTTCTTGCCGACGCCGTCGACGAACGTGGTGTTATCCTTGTCGATGGTAACCTTCTTGGCGCGACCGAGCATGTTGAGCGTGACGTTCTCGAGCTTGATGCCGAGATCTTCCGAGATCGCCTGGCCGCCGGTCAGGATCGCGATGTCCTGCAGCATGGCCTTGCGGCGATCGCCGAAGCCCGGAGCCTTGACGGCCGCGACCTTCAGGCCGCCGCGCAGGCGGTTCACGACCAGGCTCGCGAGCGCTTCACCCTCGACGTCCTCGGCGACGATGACCAGCGGCTTGCCGGTCTGCACCACGGCCTCGAGCAGCGGCAGCAGCTCGTTCAGCGAGGAGAGCTTCTTCTCGTTGATGAGGATGTAGGCGTCGTCCATCTCAACGCGCATCTTGTCGGCGTTGGTGACGAAGTAGGGCGAGATGTAGCCGCGGTCGAACTGCATGCCCTCGACGACGTTGAGTTCGGTCTCGAGCGACTTGGCTTCCTCGACCGTGATGACACCATCGTTACCGACCTGCTTCACCGCGTCGGCGAGAAACTTGCCGATCTCGGCATCGCCATTGGCCGAAATTGTACCGACCTGGGCGATCTCCTCATTCGAAGTGACCGTCTTTGAGTTCTTCTGCAGGTCAGCAACGACGGCCTCGACTGCGAGGTCGATACCGCGCTTGAGGTCCATCGGGTTCATGCCGGCGGCAACCGACTTGGCGCCTTCACGCACGATCGCGGCGGCCAGGACGGTCGCGGTGGTGGTGCCGTCGCCGGCTGCATCCGCGGCCTTCGAGGCCACCTCGCGCACCAGCTGGGCGCCCATGTTCTCGAACTTGTCGTCGAGCTCAATCTCCTTGGCGACGGTGACGCCGTCCTTGCTAATCCGAGGCGCGCCGAACGACTTGTCTAGCACGACGTTGCGGCCCTTCGGGCCGAGCGTGACCTGCACGGCATTGGCGAGAATGTCGACGCCTCGCAGCATGCGGTCTCGCGCGTCCACTCCGAACTTGACTTCTTTGGCTGACATAGAAAATTCCCTCAGTTCCTATTAGTTATCCTTTAGCGCGCCCTTTGGGCTCTCCTCAGGAGGGGCTGCTGCGAGGCCTGTGTCAGGCGGCTTTCTTCTTCGAGAACACCTGGGTGAGAACGCCCATAATGTCGCTCTCCTTCATGATTAACAGGTCTTGCCCATCGATCTTGACTTCGGTGCCGGACCACTTGCCAAACAGCACTCGGTCACCGACTTCGACGTCGATCGGAATCTGCTTGCCGCTATCATCGCGGCCGCCCGGGCCAACTGCAATGACCTCGCCCTGCGAGGGCTTTTCCTTCGCTGTGTCCGGAATGATGATGCCGCCTGCGGTCTTCTCTTCGGCGTCGATGCGCTTAACCACGACGCGGTCGTGAAGCGGTCGGAATTGCATAGAGGTCTCCTGAGCGTTTGAATAAGTTGGCGTTAGGCAGAATGTGACCAGCAGCCTGTAGCAAGAGTCAGGCCAGAAATTCGCTGAGCGATCTATCCTTCCAGTTCTGCTGAAGCATTGACAGGACTGCGAGTGTCTTTGTCCGGAAGCAAACGTGCTGAGGTGCACGGCCGCCGGGCTGTCGTGAAATTGACATTGCATTTCTTCGAAACACCCGCATCGGTCCTTGGGATACTTCAACATTGCTCCGTTGGCGTTGCACCGATCGAAAGGGCGCCGGTCGACGACGGTGTCGGGATTGCACATGATGACCTGCACCATCTAGCAGCTGGGGCTGGCCCAGCGTGAAGTCCACGAGTATTATCGATGAGCGGCTCGTCAAATCTGTGGTAGTCGTGGATGCGAAGAAGTTTGCAACGATCTCGAAAAATCGAGAGCTGTTTCTTGTAAGACGCGGCGTGCTCCAAGCGAGGTCACCATCGACTTGTAACGAATGATGGGTGTCCAGCCGCGGCGCGGCGCTCAAAGTCTATTGAGTTGAGCCTGGTTATCCTAGGACCACAGCATTTTAAAAAACTTGAACATGCTGCGAAAGCAGGATCACGCCTAGCAACGCGCGGGCCGGTGCTTTCAGGGGCTTCGTTTCCTCGCCGACGATTACGGGGAAAGGATCGCCGGGAGCTACCGTCAGCCAATCTTAGATGGTGGCCGTCAGTCGGCAGAGCACATTTTCGTACCACTCGTCATCGAGCGGAGTGGCTGTTGCACTGCACGAGGGGCACTCTGATCGGCACGCGCCAGACACCGAGGCCGCATTTTCCCAACGATAAGTTCGAGAATTGCATCGCGAGCTGTTCGACAGGCTTTGTTCTCCAAACAGCTGTCGTGGATCAAGGGGTGCTGGCGCATATATGATCTTTATACCTTGATATACGTTGTGCAGCGGCTTCTGACGTGTGATCGGCTTCGAAGTCGAAATTCATCCGATCTCCGCGCACCATGGAAGAGCAGCTGTGTCGTCCGTAGAAGTACATCAGCACATCGTCTCACTGCTTCAGAAGCCGAATCCGGTCATCCTGGATATTGGCTGCAATGATGGGACTGATACGAAAAAGTTTCTCGAGCTGTGCCCTGAACCCAGGCTCTACTGCTTTGAGCCGGACCCCCGAGCGATCGCGCGCTTCAAGAGGAAGCTCGGTCCATCTCTCGATAAGGTGAAGCTGCTTGAAATCGCCATCAGTGATCGAAACGGGACGATTGAATTCCACCCGAGCAATGCAGATGGGGATGCGAAGGATTGGGACTTGTCCGGTTCAATACGCCGCCCAAAGAACCATCTTACCGAGTATGATTGGGTCCGGTTTGATCACCCTGTCTCGGTTGAAACACGGCGGCTCGACGACTGGTGCAGCGAAGCCAACGTGGACGCAGTCGATTTCATCTGGATGGACGTTCAGGGAGCCGAAGCCGACGTTATCGCCGGCGGAATGCGGACCTTGAGCAATACGCGCTTCATCTACACCGAATATAGTGACCGCGAGCTCTACGAAGGGCAGTTAACCTTGCAAGGCATTCTCAACTTATTGCCATCATTTGAAGTGGCCGCTCACTATCCGCGCGCAGTGGAAGGTGATGTATTGCTCAAGAATACGCGTCTCTAGCAGCTACCCATCGAGCGTCTCATTAACGGAAGGCTTGACCGGCGGACTCTATGATGGTCGCAGCTGCACAACGGTGATCGTCAAGGCGAGCGGCCATCGCAGCCGGACAGCCAGCGCACAGGGCTGCCATTGGGCCGGCGTGCACGTCGGCCGCTCCATCGGGGGCGGCCAGCGCTATGGCAGTCCTCGGGCCACGCGGTCCCGAGCAGGCAGGCCGTGGTGCTGCCGCTGCGATCGAACGGGCGATGTAGCAGCGCGGCGCGCGTCTATGCTGATCCGCCAGCAGCGGCCAAGAGCCGAATTGATCCATTAATTCCGATCGGCGGTGTACAGTACGCTCCACATCAATGTCGCACGGCCGTTGCCAGCGCGCTGGCGTGCCGCATCGATGAGCGCAAGGTTGAGTACTAGGATAGTGCACAATGGTCTTCCGCACCGTGCGCCCCAAGCGGCAAGTAGGCAAGGGGTGAGAATCGAGCCACGCGCGGTCATTTGCAAAGTTCGTGAGTTGAATCGCGAGTCGTTGCGCAGACGTTCAGGTGGATCCCGCTCGGCACGTCAATGATCGGGGCAGGGCTGTAGAGGCTTATAAAGGCCCTCTATGTTTGGACAACGAACCTGGCGGTAAAGGATATGAAGTGGGATCTTTTTGAAGGGGGAGAGCCCAAAGCTGTCTTTGTTCACATTGAAACAAGGGGCCAAGTCCTCAGCGGCAGAGCACATCATGACGCTGGGCGTGGCGTATTGCCCGTACGAGACCCACTTCATGGAAAGCCCGGCTGTATTGCAGTGCCGAGCAGAGCGCGGCCAGCGCTCTGAAGCGTTCCCTCGTTTAAAGCTGCGTGCTGAGCAACCACGAAGCTGTCGCACATGGCGCGTGCTAGATTGCCGGTGGTATAGAGCGCCTCAGTACCGGCAAGACCGCTCGCAATCCTGCAGACCTCAGCGCCCTGCCGCGCGGCGTTCGTCGCGGCGAGCCGCATCAGCATCGTGGTGCTCAGATTTACTTCACCCGTGAGCGCTTGCTTCCACAGCTCCTCCGTGGCTTCGTAAAAGAAGGAACGAGCGGAACGTAGCATGGCTTCGGCTTTGGCGATCTCAAGCTGGACATAGCCGCGCTCAGCCATCACAGGCGCTCCAGTGATCGAGGCGCGGCTTCCCGCCATGGCGATCACCTCGTCGATTGCGGAACGTGCAATCCCGATGCCCACAATCGCATGCGCCTGCGCGGCGAAAGCGACGGATGGATAACTATAGATCGGCCCATCAAGTGTCGCCGGACCACCGCGGATCAAGGTCCATTCCTCTGGCACAATGACGTCGCTGACAACAACGTCGTGGCTTCCGGTGCCTTGTAGTCCGATGACGTCCCAATTGGGCCGGATTTTTACCTTCTCGGCCGGAATCACCGCCACGCGCGGGAGGTCTCCGGTCGGATCGTCTTCCACTGTGATACCAACTCCTATCAAATCTGCCCCCGGCGAGCCGCTAGCGAATGGCCACACGCCGTTCACGACAAATCCATCGGTGCATCGCTTGGCGGGCTGGAGCGGGAAAAGCGCGCCCGCCAACACGACGTCTGGCCCATTGGCGTACACTTTTCGAAGCGTGTCGTCCGGAAGAGCAGCGAGGTAGCGAGCTCCATCCCCGAAGCTGGCGACCCAACCGGCGGATCCGTCGGCCTCGGAGATGCGCTCGATCAGGCGACAAAAATCGGCTGGCGTTCGCTCCTCGCCGCCGAATCGCTTGGCGACCATAGCCCGATAGACGCCGACACGCCTGAAGCCGTCGATGATCTCTTTTGGAATTTTCTGCGCGCGGCCAAACTCATTGCGACGCTCACGGATCTCGACGAGTAGCGGCGACAGATGAGCCCAGGTCGCAGCCGCAGCGTGGGTTTCGGGAGTTATCTTTTCTGGTGGTGCGTTCATAAAACGTCCTCCATGTCTTGTGCCGATCATTACCGCACGTCATTCATACGCGCGCATGGCGAAGCCGCGTGATTTGATAGCAACGAATGCATCCCCAAAGCTGTATGGAATGCATGAGATTGCGCACGGTAACTTCTCGGCTCATCGGCGCGGAAGCCTGACCGAGATATAGCTGTTGCGGTTGGCATTGAGGCTTGCTGGCAAACCAGCCGAAGGGCGGCGACATCGATCCGTCTTTGCCGCACTGGGTATCCGGCGTCGATCGGGTGCATGCGGTGTCATGTCTTCCACGGACGTGTGTCACACTTGGGACAAGCCGGGTCAAACTAGGTTAGGAATTACCGAGTTGTGCTTGAGACGGCGCCAAGCCTGTGTCTTCTTTTCCATCTTCCCAGCAATCGACGTGCCATTAATCATGTCTGCCGTTTCTGTCTGAATCGCGCGGGGCAACTCCGGCGTGCCCTGCCAGCGCATGCCCGTGTCTTCATGTCCACTTTCAGGCGCGAATGTCATGAACTCAACTACCCGCAGGCAAAACGACAGAGGCGAACCCCGACCGCCGACCGCCTTCAATGTTTAAGGTAAACTGGGGCCCGCTCCGATCTCCCGACGCTACAAATGTCCAATTTGCTGTTCCTGCGACTGCGGGAGAGCGCTTGGTTAGAAGAGGACCTCCAGACGGCAGGTGTTCAACAACCGCACGGAGCTCAGGATGCTGTAATTTCGTTATCAAGCCAGGTTAGAGGTGATTGCAAGAGTGCCCCGCACATGCAGCGAAGATGAAGCGCTGCGGACAGGTTTCGGGGGGATTTTTCGAGAGTCGCCAGCGTTGCGACAGACCAGGCACCTCACGTTCTGAAGCTAGTGCTCTGTTTCGCACTGAGCAACTGTCTGGTTGAAGAGCCTCATTCCAGGAGCTCTCGGTCCCGAGATCATTTCCTACTGCAGACGCGGTGTGCGACGCTTAAGTCATTGTTGCTGGCCCACCGAATTCATCTAGGCGGATAGATCGAGCTCATTTGCCGAGACCCGCAGGGACTAAGAACCTGAGATCGAACTCGGCATGGAGGACGGTTAGTAGATTGTCCAACGGGCATGCGATCGCGTGGAATGTCAAGCAGAGCGTATGCGAAATCGTGCCGAAAAACAGCCGTGCCCTCAACGGCACCATCAATGTGGGCCGCATCCTTGGCGGCGAACGAGACGACCTAACAAATGATTGAAGAGCGGCTGACTTTTCGAGGTCGCGATCTGCTAAATCGCTAAGAAGGCATGTCCGGCACTGATGCGGAGGGCAGCCAGTCGTGCTGGTGGTTCTATGTGATTTTCAGCCCTGGCTTAGCTTGGTTAAGCAGGACCATGGATGGTTTGCCCGATCTGGGCTGAGAAGCTCTCGTAATCGTCGCGTGCTCTGGAGTTCAGAGGCCAATGCTTCTCATTCCGATCTGCTGGTGGAACCACCTCTGTTCGGTTGGCAACTCAATCTCGAGGCATGAATGCCGTCGGACGCGCTATGTGCGTTTCTTGATGCGGGCCGCGCGTTGCCAACATGAGTGCGTAGAACAGGAGCAGAATTACGAGGCCACGCATACCGAAGGGCTTCCCGAAGCGATGAATGTTGTGGAGCAGATGGTATCCGGCGCATGTGCTGCAGAGGATGGACCAACCCAGCTAGCGCAGAAGAGAAGGTCTGCATCAGAGGGCAGATGATTTGCCGCGGGTGTGAAGGTGCAAGCGTCAGCTCACAATATCGACCTTGCCGGTGTCGATCCGATACAGGCCGCCGACGACTTTCAATCGGTTCTGCTCGACTGCAGTGTTCAGAATCGGGCCCGTCGATTTAAGTTTGTTGACATTATCGATCACATTTTGTCGGGTTGCGTGAGCGAATGTGTCGCCGGCTTGCTGTAGAGATCCTTTCACTGCAGGAGCAAGTGCGGTGACCAGGGATGAAATGTGCCCCGGCGGCGGCTTATCTTGATGGAGAGACTTGATCGTGGCGTCGATCGCACCGCAATGATCGTGGCCGAGTACAAGAATCAGCGGCGTGTTCAGTACTGCGACCGCATATTCCATACTGGCGAGCGTATCGTCATTAGCGAAGTTTCCGGCGATGCGGCAGACAAACAGATCACCTAGTCCGCTGTCGAAGACAAGCTCGGGCGCCACGCGAGAGTCGGCGCAGCTCAGAACCGCCGCATATGGATTTTGGCCCTCAACTAAGACCGGACGCTCGCGCCTGAAATCGTCGACTCGTGATGCGCCCTGGACAAAACGATCATTCCCCCTCAGCAGCCGGTTTAGGGCAGCATCTGGCGCCAGCAGGTTGTCCGGCTTGGGCGGGCCTTTTGCTTCCTTCGCATCGACAATGCTATTGCCGAGCCGCAGGGAAACTGCCAAAGCAGCGAACACCAACAGCGACCGGCGCGAACGCGCGATCTTGGTTAAATGGTGCATGTCTGGAGAATAGGCTGCATGCATGTGTCGCCTCATCGCACGGCCTTACGCCACCCGGTGGCTTTGGCTTCCGCTTCGCTACAGAGCCAGCGTTCGCCGCGTTTCTTCGTCATGTCGATTTGGTCGTAACTGGGTTGCCCTGGCAGGTGATAAAAGCGCTCGCCGCGGCGCTCGAGAGTGCCTTTTATCAGGCACTCGGGGGACGGCGGTTCCGATAGCAGATCGGATCCGACAAGGACTTCCTGAGCGTCGATCGGAACCAACGTCGCGCCGACGATAATCGTGCCCCTATTGCGGCGAGGCCAGTCCCAGGGCGCGATGAACGCCCCCGACCACAGCCCCGCATGGGCTGTGCTCGCCACCAACTCATAGACAGCGTAGGTATGGCGAGATGCACCAGCCGATAGTGCCCAGCCCGAGCGTACCATCCAGGCGTTCACATTCTCGCCTTCGATGAAGCAGCTGCCGTGGGCTCCCCTGTACTCAACGGTTCTTTGGGTATGACAATCCCAGGTTCGCCCATTCGAATGCTTGATGAGCTCGTCGCGAGCAGCTACGCCGCAGGCCCATCTCCGGCCCTGGGCGTCGAGGCAGACCTGGTCCGTCTCAGGAGCTTCGATGCCCGAGAGCCGAACGTTGGTGTGCTCGATCTCGATAGTATTGCCGTCGAGGATGCGCGGAACACCGCTGACTGTCGCGGCGCAGACCGGAGATGTGATGAGAGCGAGCAATGCGCATATGATTCCGCGGTGCTTCATCCCGAGCCTTTCGCTCCTGTCCATGTTCACGCACGATACGGTGCCGTCGACTGCCCGAACGAATTATATCCGCTATCCGGCTGGCATTTTCGACGTGCTTTATGAGAGCTTCGCGAAGCTACGACCTGACGCTGCGTAAGGTTCAAGAGATTTCTTCCGCAGTGCGCGCGGCGGTATTCGAGCATCGACGGCTCTCTCACTGGGAGCGCCCTGTACCCTCTCGACCTGAGGAGAAGATCCGCATCGGGCCCCGCCGAACTCGCGGTGATAGACAAACCCGAGCGTCGGAATGTTGTCTTTGCAAAATTGCCGACTATGAAGCCTCGACGCTCGCGGTGCAGTCAGGCGTGGAGGAGCAACCTTGCTGTGGTTGTTGTTGACAGGAAAAAGATGTTCAAGAAGGTTCTGGTCTGAATCGCTCTGACGGATTTACAAAGAGACGCAATGAAGTTCAGTAAAACGTTCGCCGCGCACATGAACCTTTCTTGTTTGAACAAACCGCACAAATTAGGTGCCTTCTTACGCCCGACCAGATGAACGCTGATGGCAATCGCATTGGAGCTTTTGGCTCGTCCGCGCTGCACGATATTCGTTAAGCGCTCCCTCCCAAACGATTAAGGACGGAATCATTTATGACTGAGGCCGCGCGACGGGCGGCCGCTCGTTGGTAGGGACGTTCCTCGCGATCTCAACGTGCATACCCAGGAGCGCTGCATTAGCATGCGTTTGCTCCAGCAATTGTAAAGGCTGTCGACATTGAGCCGCGGCTTTGGCGTCGACGCGCCGGAGAAGGGGAGGCGGCCCACGTGTTCGGACAATCGCGAGTACCATCCTGATGCAATTCAGTGCGAGGCTTGAGTCTACATTACGCGTTGCGCATCACCGCACTCGATGCGGATAGCTTCTGTGCGGTTGCCGACTTAGGCTGCGCATCATACTTAAGCACCTCGCTGCACGATTGGAATGACATGGTCGCGGCCGGTCGGGAAGTACCGGTCTTTTGTTGCGCGCTTGAAGTGGATGGACGGCTCAGAGCCGAATTCGCAATCAGAGACGGTGCCAGGACAGGCGGAGCAGAACTAAAGACGCGCTTTTCCCATGCTTCGAATCCGGATCGATGCGTGCAGACGAATGAGTGCGAGGGAAGCTAGGGCCCGAGCCAGTCTGGTGCTCGACGTTCTCGGTACGGCCCCGGAGCTTCCCGCCCTGCGCACTCGGAAATGGGCAGGCGCTCATCGTGCATGCCGGGGTCGCTACCGCTGCCCCGTTCGCGGTAACTTCCTCGTCGCTTTTCGTCTCAGAGAAAGGGCAGCCGGACAGTTGCGGAGCCCTAAACAACAGAGCGGGTATGTCTTGCAGTTGGGTCCGACGCGCCCGGCCATGGACGGGCTGCGGCGCGATGTCGCGCTGCACGACGGTTTACTAAGGCCTTCGCTCTTCTAAGTCTTCCTCTTCCTTTGGCTCGATGCGTTGAAACCAGGAGCCAGGAGGAAATTTCGCGATGCGCTTGGCAAAGGAGGATTGTGGCTCCCAATCATGTCCTTCAGTCTTCTCGAATGAGATGACCCCATTGTACGTAAAATAACGTGGTCCTTGGATACTACAGTTCACCACGAGCAGAACGCGCCATATATCACCCTTCTCGGTCGGCTTGTCGTTCCGCTTCGGTAGGTAGTCCACTCCAACAGGATCGACGATAGTGCAGCGGCCGTGCCGCAGAAGATCGCCAAGCCGGCCTTGCGGCGTAGTCACAAAGTTGAAGTTGGTCGGATCATGCAGAAAGTTAAGATTAGCGCCCGGTTCGGCATGTGCGACTTCAGTGGCGATCAACGAGAGCGCCAGGGCGCGCCAGCCCAACTCGATCGGCTTCGCATACGTTGAGGCGAGTTCCATCGTACCGTCGGGCGCGACTTTCCAGGCGATAACGGACTGTTCGTCTGATTTGTTGTCCCGATGCCTGGTCCACGAAACGAAAACAAAGTCGTTTTGGCCAAGTTCAACAACGCCCCACATTTGAGGGACGAACTGGGCCACCATCGAAACATTGGAGATGATTTGTTCTATCGTCTCACCATCTTGCGATCGCCAAGTTGACTTGAGTCGTTCGACAAGGGGGCTGTCGTTGGCGCGAATACTGTTGCTCATGGCAGCCGGCCAGGCGAGGCAGATTAGAAATCCGGCCAGGCAAAGCCATGGCGCTGGTCTTCCAGACATTCTCTTCATAAAGCTCAGCCTATCAGGTCTCATCCAGACATCTTTCAAAGCGGGTGACCTTGAACCTGCTATGAGCGAGCGTAAGAAATGTCCCGAGATGTGAGGGGGCACCCCGCTACTCCCGCGCCAGCAGGCGCTCCCCTCTACGTCACGCGCCGCTGACTTCCCTCGCGAGCGACAGCGTCAATTGGCTGAGCTGGACATGCCCAGCAGGAGGAGACTGGGCATGCCGAGGGCTTGCATTCTTCGTGCCAGGCAATAGGCGCAAATTTTCACGGATTTAGTGTCCCACTTGTCGACTTTCCGACCTGCGCCCGTTTCGATGTTTTCATTCAGTGTATCCGCCGCAGCTGTCGTTTCCCTGTGCTGCGCTGGATAGTTAGCGCAAGAGGTGAACGCCTCGATGCCAAGTGCCTGATGACAATCGGCAGTGCGTTTGCCGCCATTTAAACCGAGCGGTTCGCTATCGCTATCGTCGGCGTTCGAGCTACAGGATTGCCAGCGACACAAAGCCGAGTTCCGCCTTCGAAGTCCGGCTGGCACGCCAAATCAACCTCGCCCCGCGAATGTTGCTAGATTGCGCCACGTGCCCTGGCCTATTCGATGTAGATCCTTTAGTCCGAGAAAACTGCTGGCCAACGGGTGCTGGGCGAGCTTCTGGAAAGCGGAAGCCGCATCGCCAGTATTCCGCTCGAAACAGCGGTACTCCCGGCCGGCAGGCTGCTTCTGTCCCTTTCATCGATCTGGCGTGCGGCACCGCTTCAAGGCACCTCTAATGCTCATTGAGGCATCTGACAAAGACATGTCTGATTTCGGAATCTTTGATTAGAGAATGTCTTTAGATAGTGGTGAATCATACACCTGCGCGCTCATTCGCCCAACAGGTGTCCGAGATCGGCTTGGCACACAATCTGAGAGGTTGACGGAAGAGTTCTCCTGCCGATAATCCAAGCCGTCGAGGTTCTCCGGTGCCCATTTGATCCGGAGCTAAGAGGGAAGCCGGTGCGAATGCCGGCGCTGCCCCCGCAACTGTAAGCGGCGAGCCGCTGTCCAACGATGTCACTGAAGCCTCCAAGGCTTCGGGAAGGCCGGACAGCAGCGATGACCAGCAAGCCAGGAGACCTGCCCCGACAAAATATTGGGTCCACGGGCGGGGTGTCTCGGTGGTGCGCCAAGCAGCCGTCGCACGTGCGACTCCCCTGCCTGCGTCCGCCACGGCCTCTGTCCCCAACAGGGGTTGACACTATGTCTCTTCGCTCTCTTCCAATCGCTACGCTCGGAACGCCGCGCATCGGTCCAAGGCGTGAGCTCAAATTCGCTCTCGAAAGCTACTGGGCCGGAAAGATCAGCGAACAGCAGTTGCACGAGGACGCATCCGGCCTGCGCGCAGCGAACTGGGCTCGTCAGAAATCTCTCGGCGTCACGATCATTCCGTCGAACGACTTCTCGCTGTATGATCAGGTACTCGATACAAGTGCCATGGTTGGCGCCATCCCGGAGATCTACGCCTCGAAAGGAGAATCCGTTTCGCTCAAGAAGTACTTCGCCATGGCTCGCGGATCACAATGCGACGACCAGGATGCGAGTTGCGGTCAGAGCCCGCGGGGATCTGGCGCACCCGCGCAGGGAATGACCAAGTGGTTCGACACCAACTACCACTACATGATTCCCGAGTTCTACAGGGGACAAGCGTTCAGACTGTGCTCTCGCAAACCCATTGAAGAGTACGAGGAAGCAAAGGCTCTTGGCTTCCAGACCCGCCCGGTCCTGATCGGGCCGGTCACATTCTTGAAGCTCGGCAAGAGTGCCGATAGCGCGTTCCAGCCCCTCGCCCTTTTGGATGATCTTATACCGGTCTATATCGACGTTCTGCATGAATTGGCCGAACGAGGGGCTAGTTGGGTTCAGATTGACGAGCCCTGCCTGGCCCTTGATCTCGATGAGGCGGCGCGAAAATCTTTGCTACATGCCTATAACCGGTTCGCAAAGGAGGGACCGGCCATCAAGATCATGGTTGCTAGCTATTTCGGCGCGTTAGGCGACAATCTAAATACTGCCTTGAATCTGCGAGTTTCCGGCCTGCACCTCGATCTTGTTCGAGCGCCAGAGCTATTGGATCAAATCATTGCAGCGGGCCGAAGAGATCTCATCATGTCGCTCGGTGTGATCGACGGCCGGAACATATGGCGCTCGAACTTGTCGTCGCTCCGTCAGCGGCTGGATCCAGCGATTGCGAAGCTCGGCAGGCGCCGTGTACAGCTCGCTCCATCCTGCTCGCTGCTTCACGTGCCTGTCGATGTTGAACTAGAGACCGGGCTTACGTCCGAGGTCAAAAGCTGGCTTGCTTTCTCGGTTCAGAAGATGCGTGAGCTTGCGATCCTGGGGCGGGTACTCGCAGGCGACCAGAATGTTGGGCTAGCTCTTGCCGATTCGGAACGCGCTGTGACTGCCCGCCGGACTTCGCCGAAGATCCATGATGCCAATGTCGCTGTCCGGATGAGGACGATCGACGAGACGATGCGCCGGCGCGCCAGCCCATTTGCCCGCCGTTCCGAGATCCAAAGGAAACGCTTTGGACTACCAGATTTTCCTACCACGACGATCGGATCGTTTCCACAGACCACAGAGGTCCGAAATGCTCGTGCGGCGCATGCGCGAGGTGCGATGAGCGACGAACAATACGACAGGTTCCTCAAGGAGGAGATAGCCCGCGCCGTACGTTGGCAGGAAGACATCGGTCTTGACGTCCTCGTGCACGGCGAATTCGAGCGTAATGACATGGTGCAGTACTTTAGCGAGCAACTCGCCGGCTTCGCATTTACCATGAATGGATGGGTACAGTCCTATGGTTCGCGCTGCGTCAGGCCCCCGATCCTGTTAGGGGACGCAGTACGGTCGAAGCCGATCACGGTGGAATGGTGGCGCTACGCGCAATCACTAACCAGTAAGCCGATGAAAGCGATGTTGACCGGACCGGTGACGATCCTGAACTGGTCGTTTGTTCGCGATGATATTCCTAGAAGCGAGGTCTGCCGTCAGCTTGCGCTCGCGATCCGCGACGAAGTCCGCGATCTCGAGAATGCCGGCGCGGCCATGATCCAGATCGACGAAGCTGCACTCCGCGAAGGATTGCCATTGCGCCGAACAGACTGGAAGGCATATCTCGATTGGGCCGGGGATTGCTTCCGCATCTGCTCATCGGGAGTTGCCGATCAAACGCAAATCCATACACATATGTGCTACTCTGAGTTTAATGATATCATCGCTGCGATCGCTGCAATGGATGCGGATGTCATTTCGATCGAGTCGTCGCGCTCGAAAATGGAGCTACTGGATGCATTCAAGAAGTACGAATATCCAAATCAAATCGGACCTGGCGTGTACGACATCCACTCTCCACGCGTTCCCGAGGCGAGCGAAATGAAGGAGCTGATGGTGCTAGCTCGCACGCGTTTGCGGGATTCGCAGCTCTGGGTCAATCCGGACTGCGGCCTAAAAACGCGCAAATGGGAGGAGGTCCGGCCTGCACTAACCAACATGGTCGCTGCCGCTCGCGAACTGCGCGCTGCAGCCTATCCGCAAAACCATTGATCCCGAGCCCGGGTCTGTTCTCGACAAAGCTAATTCGCTTGTGGCCATTTGCGCTTTCCACAATGTCGAGGCAAGCCCTGGCGTCAAGAAAAATGTCCGGCCCACTTCGTGGACCGAGGAAGGTGCAGGGTCGGAGGAACGACGGTGACGCGTCGCGCTACTTTCGTCCGCCGAGCGAGAATAGCCGAACGGTCGATCAAGGCGACAACATCGAAGGATCTGCGCCTATTATAAAGCACAAGTCCATCGCAGCTAAATTATGCGGCGGTATGCGACCGTACAGCCTGAGATTTAAAAATCTACACCGACGTTTGTCGCCCATGAGCACGATGGCAACGGTTGCGACAGCAATGAGAAAAGTCATGCTTGACGGACACCGCGAAGGTGCCCACCACGATTCGGTCCGCTGGAAGATGATTCCCGTCAGGCTCGCTCATTCAATCGACGCTGCATCGTTTCCGGTCCCTACCCAACTCACGCCGGTCCATTTTGCAGGAAGGCGCCGCTATCCCGGCCAGATACGCCAATGCGTTGGCTGCACGGCGACGTGCTTTCCGGTAGTCGCGTTGATCCATCCGCCGAAGACCCGACGGCAAGGAAACACAACCCGGTGAATCGAATTACCCTCGATCACGGCAATCTCCAGATCCTGATCGAGTGGCGGCACCGTTTCGAGCCGCTCCCAGATCAGATCGCCATTAGATCCTGGTCGGTGTTCATTGCTGCGGGTTGACAAGTTTAGATAACCTTGTGAAGACTACGCACGTTGCTTGGGTTCCGCGCGGACAGGCTCAGCCCGATATCGCGCGAGCGGCCCGCGGTGTCGATCGCGTCAGCCGCGGCGAGAGGGCTATCGGCCATGCGCCGTTGTGAACGGAACGCGATCCACTCGCGAACTGAAATATTTGGATTTCCGCCACGAAAGAACGCCCGAGCTTCCGTCGAATCGATCTGATCAGCTCAAGAACTCGGTTGTTGGTATTTGTAGCTGTACTGCACCAGCTAAACCGGACTGCAGCTCCAGTAATCTGGCCGGCGGCGGGGTAAATGGTCCGGCTTTCTGTCATGTCACGTCCCTTATTGGTGAGACATTCCCTGTCCTGCGGTGTCATCCTGCTGGGCGTGTGGGTGAGCTCGGCTGCGCCCTCGCGCGCGGCAGCCTATCCAGCGAGAGCGCAAAGACATCGGATTCGCTTAACAGCGTTAGGAAGAGCGTAGCTCCGCTCGGAGCCGATAGTCGGGCCGGTCCGCAGGCCGAGAAAGTAGATACGCCCTTGCGAGCGGCGCAACCTATCATGTGCAGGTCATTGGCCCGCGGCTCGGCTGCGCCTGGCAGCAGTCCTAAAAAACGGTCGCTGGTACCCGGACATGAAAGCATCATGGGCGTCAAGTCTTTCTGTCTGCCATGCCTCTGACCTTACTGGAAGATACTTTTATCAGGACGCAGCCGCCGCAGCGTTGATGCGGGTCAAAAAGTGGTGCCCGTTCGGGATTGGTCGAGCTCGAACGGGCACAACGAGCCGCAGACGCCCGCGTTGACAGTCGACATGTCCGAACCCGCGCTTCCGCCAGCGCCTCGCGTTTCTCTGCAACGCGCCCAGCATGTTGATTTGAGGCGCAACTTACGCCCATTGGGCTACGACAGCATTTTCCTCATTGCTCCCACCCGAATCGTCGATCGATGTTCCGCCTTACATTGTCGGTAGCCTTGCCGGCGCTGATCCCACCCTTAAGCTTTGGAACTGAACTCCTGGACCGGGCTCATCGACGACAAGCCTGATGATCGGATCTGCTGTCGCGCCGGCAAGTGGACCGTCGGATGCAAGATCGGGATGCGCGTTGCCCCGCGATCGTTTGCGCGTATAGCCGTCCGTCGGCGCATATCAGAAATCCGGCCGCGATGAGCCGGCAAGCGATCGCGGTTCTTCGCGACAACAGGAGGCTAGCGCCGCGCTGCTATGGACCTGTCTTCGGAGGAGCGGTCAGAGCTCTTCGAATGCTGCTTGAGGCAAATCAAATACTCTAAAGGCGAATGGCAGATATTGGATAAGCGAACCACAGGAAGAGGGGGTCATGCCTTCATTTGACGTTCGGTTTATTAAGACCGTCTGCGACGATACCGGGGGCGAGCATCGCGCGTGCCAGGCAGCGTTCACGGTCGATGCCGCCTCGCTGAGTGCTGCTGCACAGAAGGCGGAGACCGATTTCTGCAGGCAAAAGAGAGTCCGCGATTGGACAATCTTCGCCGATGTGTTGGAGCTTCGAACCCCGCCTGCATGAGCTAATCCGTCCACATCAGCCTTTCGAGCATCCCGTAAGGACGAGGTCTCCTGAATAAGAAAAGGGCCTTGCACTTCTCGATTGTTCCACCGAAGCCGGAAGTATTCAACACCGACTAAGTCTCGTAGTTTTCGGCCGCGACCGTTGTGCTCGCCAGTCATGGCATCGCCATCAGCGTGGACGGCTTGGGCGCCGGGCGCGACATCGTGGTCGTCGAGCATGCCTACGACACGTGTATCCGACGCCCACGTCTCGATTGCACGTACCTTGCCTTTCAGAATGGCCAGCGTCCCCTTTGAACTTTGGCGGTTCCGCTCCAGATCAGGCTTACTTCCGCTCGCTGCATTCCGTGCGGTAGCCTTACTGTGGCACACGCTCCACTTATAGAAACGGCACTACCTCGGCAGTCGTGTTGGAATCCTGAAGGGACGGCCAATACGCCATCACCCCGTGGCGAACCTCCCAAGCCAGATAGGTTGAATTGCTGGTGTAGAGCGCGTATCTGGCAATAGCGTAGCGCCGATCTGACCTATCGAGCAAAGCGAGATCTCGGAAAAGCAGAGAGCGGAAGATCGCGCTGCCAGGAGGTAAGCGTGGCCTTAAATTCGTACGACGAGTGGTCGAGATTGAAGGAAGTCATAGTGGGTACAGCCACTAATTATGCGGCTCACGATCGCGAGCTCTCTTTCGATCTATTCTTTTATGACAACCTTAAGGTCCGCTCGGAGTGGTATTATCCGCGTCTCTTGTCTGCGGCAGCAAGTACGCAAGCTGGCGCACGGGTCCGCCATCGGATCAAGGACTGCTACCTGGACTGACCTTGCCCCCAAGTTTTATCCAGTCCTGAGTTCGCCCCGGCTGTTGGATTTACCCGAATGGGCGGTCGTAGCGACGGGAGCTGGTGCGGAGCCATCGGCATAGCGCAGCGCCAGATCCCGTCGCGGGCAGGTGTGAAGGCAAACTCCGATGGTGTTTTCCATCCGAGTTGCGAGTGAGGTCGCGTATCGTTGTAGTCGGCCCGCTTCGCGTCCTATTTCGACCAAGGCGCGCGATGGTCAGTGATGCCGCGCCCGTTGGTGACCGACCGGTCATTCGACCGTTCCTACGTCCTATCAACGACCGGTGGCCCAACGGAACCGATTTCAAATCCCGGAACGCATCCCCTATGACGTTGGCCTGGAGATGATGTGGGATGGTGCGCAGTGTTTGCGGCTGGGACGCGACCTCGTCGTAAATATCGCCACCGAGAATCATGCGATGGCATGTGATTGGCTAGAGCGCCATTTGGAGGGAAGATCTCGGATCCACCGTGCCTACAAGTTGAGCGATAGCTATATCGATAGCATGGTCATAGCGCTTGCACCTGGGCGGCTGCTCGTGCGGTCTCGCGAGGTGGCCGATTATTTGCCAAAAGCAATGCGCAAATGGGACATGATAGTGGCGCCCGAACCACTCGAAAATAATTTCCCAACTTACGACGATGACGACCACCTTCTGTTGTCCAGTCTTTACATAGATATCAACGTCCTTTCGGTCGCTCCTGACGTCGTTTTAGTCAACGACGCCTGCCCAGAACTGGCTCGGATCCTCGAACACAATCGCTTTCAGGTAGTCCCGGTTCGGCACCGCCATAGGCGGATTTTTGGCGGGGGGTTCCATTGCTTTACTCTCGACACGGTCCGGGAAGGCGGCCCGGAGGATTACCTCAACTAGCACCGACGATATACGTAATCGTTCCGAAGCAACGATCGTACAGTCGCTGCTTTGGAGCCTGATAGCTGGCGAAGGTGTGCTCGTGCTTACGCTGGATCACCTAGTTGCCAGAATTCAAAACTAGGGCGTATGCTCCCCAGCGCCGCAAAGTAGCTGAGCCAGTTAACATGTACTCTCCGCCGCGTTGGAGGTCGACGATCGTCGAGTGTCCTCCAGTGGACCGTAAGTTGGGACACGAACGCGCTCACATCTCGCGGCGCGATCGTGCCCGTGAGGTCTTCACGTGTCAGGACGGGAGCAATTGAATGTCATCTGTTCGTCCAGTGACTTGAAAGGAGACTGTTGCTTCGATATCAGCAAATCGGTGAACAGCCGATCTACGCTCGCGTCAAAAAGAGACACCACATGTTCGACGTTTATTTGAACCAAAGACACGATCTTTTGGTCCTTCCGAAAGGCTTTGCGATCCCCGCGGGATTGGACGGCAATTGGAAGCGAAGGAAGCGTGCGGTTCGTTCCGTGAGCGCCGTCATTCGTCAGGACGTACAACAGCGTGGTTACCACCGGCGTCGTTTGATCTCCAGTCGGTCGAAGGCGGCAGTTGAGACCTCGTCAAACTCCTAGTCAAGCAGCTATCTGGTGCTGAACCGTCCTTCGGAGCACTCTGGCAGGACGTCGCCGATGCCGTCTCGGAAGCGTTGCTTACCTGGCGACGGCAGGTGGGTGTCCTGCATTGGGCTTAAGGAGGAAGCTTTCTTTTCAAAAGCGGCGCGCTGCTCTGGAGCTTACCTCAAAATAAGCATTATCCGGCTTTTCCTTGAATCAATGACGTGCGCCTGAGTTTTCAACTGTCTATACTGAAGCGACTTGCCGCCCAACCGCACGGTCAGGGGAGCATCGAAGTCGTTAAGCAGCATTTGGCGATCTATTATGGCAGCGGCCCGGAGTTGCCGGCTCGTATGAAGCGCATTGCAAGCCGCGCCCCCGCCTCGATATTTTGGGCCAAAGGCTGATCGAGCGGAAGGCCGGGTACTGGATTATCACCGACGAGGGAAGGGAATAGCTCGAGACGCTCGCACACTTGGATCGGGGTACTATGGAGGCGGCGGTCGAGCGAGAGGTCGAAGACCTGAAAGCTGGGCAGCCGCCCTCTCTGACTTCGCAGCTGGGAACGAATGCGCGCAGAAAGCGTCCCACGGCAAGCGATTGAGCCCACGTAAACCAATATCGGGCGTCACGGGCAGCCGCTTAACCGTTGCCGCTGGTTATGTACGACCAGGTCGCGAAGTTCAATTTAGAAACACTGTGGTTGTGATGGGTTTCAGAGGGCGAGGTTTGTATGAACTCTACAAGCTGCACACCCTCGAGACGCCTCGCTGGGAAGACGTGACCGAGCTTATACCCTGGCGCGACTTCCTATGATATTGCCTGTTTTTTGCGGTCGTCGCGCCTAGAAAACCATGTTACAAGCCGCTCCTCTCAAAAGGAGCATTCATCGTGAAGAAAGCAACCAATAAACGCGTTAAGCGGCGCGAATGGACTAAGGCAGATATCAAGGAGCTCAAAGTTCATTCGAAGGCCCGAACCCCGGTGATAAAAATAGCAAAGATGACCAAACGCAGCGTCGGTGCTCTCCGCCAGAAGGCCTTAAATCTTGGAATCGGACTCGGACATCAGCGGTAGCTTTGGGCAGCGCTGGTACTGGCGCGGCAGGGCGGCTCGCAGGCCGCCCTCACCCATGGAAATTTTGACGCAAATTAGTTTTGCCGATCCGCGCTGAGAGGATTTTTTGGATGCTGTTTCAATGTTGCGGTGGGGGGCTCGAGCATCCATCTCATTGATGAACTATTGTGATCTCAGTTGTTGTGACCACTCGTCATCCATATCGGCAGCAGAGACATTGTCTCGGCTATAGCCCTGTCAAGGATCTCCCACACGAACGGCCGAACAATCTGCCTCCGTCACTAGAGGTGCGGCCAAGCTCGCGATTGCCGATCGGGTAGTCCCGTGGCCTGTTAAATCAGGTCCACATCAATCTAACACTAGCAATCTAACACTCATTAGCCCGGTCAGGGAGGAGCAGCGTTGCGAGGTCCGCTAACTTAACTTCTTACAGTTTGGACGAATGGGCTTGTGTAAAACAAGCTGGCGCGACCTATAATACAGTGTGTTGACGGACCAAGGGCGGCGCTCACCGGAAGTGAGTCTGGATCGCTACCGCGCGAGAAGATTGCTGCGTCCTAGCCAGTTGTGATGTCCACGATATGGTCTGCGTCTTTGTCGCACTGCGCTCATAGGCCGAAATTGATTGGAATATGCCGAGCCTCAGCGAGGTGCATGTCGCATTTACCTCTTCAATGCCCCCAGCACATGCATCTTCTGACTAAAGGTAGCAATCTTCCATGCCGCGCGCGGCCCTCGGCAAACGTCGGTATAGTTCTTTTCAACCTTCCCATATCCGCAATCAATCTTCGTGCAATTGAGCTGTTGCTTGATTTCGTCTAATTGGGTCGGGCAATCGGGGAAGCGATTGCAGTTATCCTTCTGTGATCCCACCCAATCGAGCTAGCGCCGACAGGGGGCGCTTGCCAAGCACGAGTGTCTGAACGATGAGCGGACGTCTTGGTCGTTCACCTCAGGTGTGCTTTCTCCTCGGTCTTCCACGATCCGGGACGACACTCCTGGCACATTTGCTGCAGCTCCATCCGGACATTGTAGCTCCGCCTGAACCCTGGTTGATGTTGGCGCTTGAAGCGTTTGGCAGGGTGGATCGGCGCCATCCGGCGGGCAGCTCACTGATTGAGGCCGCAACCTCCGAATTCTTGGGACGGATAGATCGCAAGATCGCTAGCCGTGCTTTTGCAGACGCAGCATACAATCAGTATCTGGCAGGAGCGGGCAAGCGCATCATCATAGACAAGACACCACGCTACTGGACGGTCCTCGACTTTGTTGAATCCGTGTACCCAGAGGCACCACACATCCTCTTGATGCGCAATCCCTACGCCATCGCCGCTTCACTGAAATCGACGTGGGGCATCCCACTGCGGGCAGAAAGCTCGCGGCCGGTCAGCGTATCCAGTCTCGCTGAGCTCATGCTCCGTCTGCCCGATGGCATAATATCTTCACTCGCCGATTTGGTTTTGGGTCTGCCTAGGCTCGCCGCGCAACGTACTCGCCGGCAGACTCATTTGGTGCGATACGAACTGCTCGTGGCGCATCCGGACGAGGAAATCCAGCGTCTACTGGCAGGGCTCGGCTGTGATCCAGGAGGCGTCGCATCGGCGAGGATGGGACGAGCAGATTATCTTCAATCCAGCAGCTTTGGGGATCGAAAAATCCTGGAACGAAACGCCATCGATGAAAGCTCTGTCAAATCATGGCAATCTCAATTGAGCGTCGAAGAGATGCAAACCGTGACCGATCTAGTCGGTGCCGAGCTGTTGCTAGACCTCGGATATGAGGAGGAACTGCTGCATGTTCAGAAAGCCGGAGTTCTGGACAGGGGACGGGAGATAACCGAACTCTATCATCGGATGTTCCGAACCTGGTGGGATTTACGAAGTGCCAAGGCAGGAGGATTGTCCGGCTCATCTCACGCTGGAGGGTCGGTCCACGCTTCTTGGAACATTTCAGAAAACCGAGACGTGGCTATCGAGATGTTGCGAGGCGAGGTCGCGCGGCTCGAACAGATCCTCAGCATCTCCTAAGGAATCTGGATGCTTGTGATCAAGACACGCTGGTTGATTTAGTCAAGCTCGTTAATCGGCGCGCTGATCCCCCGATCAGGTATGACGCAGTGGCGCCGGCCGCACGAGCGGAAGAATGCGATATGCGCTGCCGCGTCCGTAAGTCTGCCGTCCAACGGGCTTGACCTGATGGACGAGCCATGCGTCTCCGCCGGTCGTTTCTGGCGCGGATATCGCCACTCTAGGGAGCCATAGAGCGGCGAAGAATAGAGATCCTCACGGAAAAAAGATATATGCTGCCGAAGCATCTGCGCCGTCTCGAGGCTGAATCGATTGAAATCATGCGTGATGTGGTCGCCGAGTTCGAAAGGCCCGTCATGCTTTACTCCATCGGAAAAGATTCAAGCGTGATGCTGCACATCGCGATCAAGGCGTTCTACCCGGCAAAAATACCTTTCCCACTGCTTCACGTCGATACGACATGGAAGTTCCGCGAGATGATCAGCTTCCGAGACGCAACAGCCAGGCGACTCGGCGTCGACTTGATTGTCCATGTCAACAAGGACGGCGTCGCGCGTGGGATCAATCCGATCGATTGCGGCTCCGCGCTCCATACCCAGGTGATGAAGACCGACGCCCTGAAGCAGGCGCTCGACTTCCACGGATTTGATGCCGCCTTTGGCGGAGCCCGGCGCGATGAGGAAAGGAGTCGCGCAAAAGAACGGATACTCTCCTTCCGTTCGGCCGGACACGTATGGGAACCCCGTAACCAACGGCCGGAGCTCTGGAGCCTGTTCAACACACGGATTCGCCAGGGCGAAACCATGCGCGTGTTTGCGATGTCAAACTGGACCGAGCTTGAGGTGTGGGAATACATCATGATCGAGAAAATTCCGGTCGTTCCGCTCTACTTCGCAAAACAAAGACCGATAGTGCATCGAAATGGTGCGATGATCATGGTTGACGACGAGCGATTGCCCCTTAACTGCGACGAGACGCCGGAAATGCGGATGATCCGCTTTCGCACCCTTGGATGTTATCCCTTGAGCGGGGCAATTGAATCCAATGCGACGACGATCGAAGGTATCGTCGCAGAAATGCAAACTGCGACTGTGTCGGAGCGCCACGGGCGCCTCATTGATACAGATGAAGCCGCTTCAATGGAGAAGAAGAAGCGGGAAGGCTACTTTTGATGTGCACAAATCCGACAATGGAGCCGGTCCCGGCCCGGACGAAGGATCAGTTGCGATTCATCACATGTGGCTCGGTGGACGACGGCAAATCGACGCTGATCGGCCGATTGCTGCACGACAGCAAGATGATCTACCACGATCAGATCACGGCGCTGGAACGCGACAGCATCAAATACGGTAGCACCGGGAATAACATCGACTTCGCTCTGCTTGTGGACGGCCTCGAGGCCGAACGGGAGCAGGGCATCACGATCGATGTTGCCTACCGCTTCTTCTCTACGCCGCGGCGCTCCTTCATGGTGGCCGACACTCCTGGCCACGAGCAGTATACCCGCAATATGGCTACCGGTGCCTCGCAAGCCCAGCTCGCCATTATCCTGATCGATGCCCGCAAAGGCATGATGGTTCAGACGCGCCGCCACTCTTTTATCTGTGCGCTGCTCGGTATTCGGCATATCGTGCTGGCAGTTAACAAGATCGATCTTGTCGCTTACGATAAGGAGTGCTTCGATCGGATCGCCCGTGACTATCTGGCCTTTGCTGCCGGTCTCGGCTTCACCTCGATCGTTCCGATCCCGATCTCGGCCCGCGATGGCGACAACGTCGTAGACCGCTCCGCGCGCGCCAACTGGTATCATGGCCCCTGCCTGCTTGAATATCTGGAGAGCATTGACATCCACTCCGGGACCGCAAGCCTGGCTTTCCGCTTTCCGGTACAATGGGTGAACCGGCCGAACCCGGAGTTTCGAGGCTATGCCGGGACGGTGGCTTCCGGGAAGATCTCGGCGGGGGATGAGATCATCGTCGCCGCGTCGGGACGGACTACGCGCGTCAAACGGATCGTGACCCACGGTGGCGACCTTGTCGGTGCCGAAGCCGGGGATGCGGTGACCATTACACTGGAAGACGAAATCGATATCGGCCGTGGCGACGTTCTGTCACGCCCGGACGATCAACCGCAGGTCGCCGACCAGTTCGCTGCTTATGTCATCTGGATGGACGAGGAGCCGCTCGCTCCGGGACGCAATTACGTCCTGCGGATCGGATCGCAGACGATTGCCGGCAGCATTACCGAAATTAGGCATCGGATCGACGTCAACACTTCTGAGCATCTGGCCGCCGGGATGGTTTCCCTGAACGAGATTGCTTTCTGTAATGTTGCGACCACAATGCCCGCAGTATTCGATCCCTACGACGTCAATCGGAAGACCGGATCATTTATCTTCATCGATCGATACACCAATCGTACGGCCGGGGCCGGCATGATTGCCTTTCCGCTACGCCGGGCTGCGAATATTGCTAGGCAAGGCCTATCCGTGGATCGGAGGGAGCGCGCCGCGCTCAAGAATCAGAAGCCCTGCGTCATCTGGTTTACCGGCCTGTCTGGTGCAGGAAAGTCGGCGATTGCCAATCTCGTTGATCAAAAGCTGTTTGCGATGTCGCGGCATACAATGCTGCTGGATGGCGACAACCTCCGGCACGGATTAAGTGCGGATCTGGGCTTCTCGGAGGCGGATCGCGCGGCGAACATTCGGCGTGTCGGTGAAGTTGCCAAATTGATGGCAGACAGCGGCTTGATCGTGATCTGTTCGCTTATCTCGCCCACCAGAGCCGAACGGGACAGGGTACGCACCCTGGTTGGCAAGGGAGAGTTCATAGAAGTCTTTGTCGATACGCCGATCGAGGAATGCGCGCGGCGAGACCCGAAAGGGCTGTACTCAAAGGTGAAATCAGGCAAGATCAAGAACTTCACCGGAATCGACGCGTGCTACGAAGCACCGGTAACACCGGACATTCATCTCAGGACCATGGAGCAGACCCTAGAGCATTCAGCGAAGACGGTGGTGGATTTCTTGATGGCGTGCTCAATTCTTGATGGTTAGATGTTCCTCACACCGCGTCATCGATTCGTAGGATATGCCGCTGATACGGCTCAGGCGATGTGGCTGAGGCGGGCCTGCGACCGAACGTTTCGCTCTAAAGGAACAAAATGGTCGCACTAACTCGTGTGCTGCCAGCTTCCGGTTATGTGCTCGAAGTGGATGGCCAATTCGAAACCGAGTACGCGAGCAAAGATGGAGCATGGTCAAAAGCCGAGGAGCTCAAGAGACGCCGTCCCATGCTGCAGGTCAGAATTTACGACGCGGTGAGAAAGTCTTGAGAGGAAGTCCGTCTTCCGCCAGGTTGAATTTTCGCTTGGCGCTTTTGCTGCTTGCGGCCAGCAGGAAGGCATAGCTCCCTTCAAGGCCCCCGCGACTCGGCTGGCTTTAACCTTCGGAGTACGAAGCTCGTGCGGCGATTTCCGGGGAGCTGGCTATCCGACGAGCCTGCACTTACTCCCGGCATATTGATCAATTCGGTCAGGACCCATCCTGTCGCGGTCATGGTAACGTCCGACAAGCTTACTCCCTATTGGCCGCCGCTCGTGGGCGAACACCGTCGGCGTACGCTCCGCACCTTCGTATCCGAGGCAATGCTGCCGCGAACATCAGCCATCCTGACCTACGGAGCTCCCGCCGCGTGTTTGGATCATGCTTCGTTCCGCCTTCCATCGTGTCGAATGAAGGCGGCTATGGGCACGGCCGAACCCTTGGCAAGCGACTAAGACTGATGTCTTGATGATCCGCTGTGGTCAACCGTCAACGTGCTCGACCGCGCTGTAGACCGCCTCGGACGGCATCATCGAGCGGCCCCTGCAGAGCAGAAGAGAGCAGAACGACTCGGAAGTGCAGCTATCTCCAAACCAGAGTGTCTCACTGGCGAGGTACTTGCGCGCACCGGGTGCTGGTGGTGCGCAGGAAACTCCTGCTCGCCGGCCACGGTTTGGAGCCGCCGTAACCCACAACATGCTGACCGCCGCCACTCGGTGAGACGTCTCGCGGCGAAGCGGTCGTGTAGTGCCGAGAGATGCTGCCAGCCTAGTGATCGCTTTCAAGATGGGCTGGACTCGGCTCGACGTACTCCTAGCAATTCAGGACGAGATGCTCTGTCTAAGGCCGCTCGCCGAAAGGTCTCGACTGATCCTTGCTGACCGGGCAGCGATCCAAGATCCGCTGCCTGCGTCGGCCTGTCGCTGCGAATGGGAGTACGTGAGGAAAAATTCGCGCGAGAAAAACTCCGGAGAGGGTTGAAACGCCCGTAACGTCAAGTTGTACGATCTCCGAAATCGCCAACACGGTCATTAGCGTGGCAAATCCTCCAGCAAGCGACGGAGTGCAAATGTATCAAGTCCCAAGCAAACGCATTAGACTTCGGCCGCGAAGGACGATGATCGAGTGTGCCATGCCTAATCAAAGGCGCGACGATCCCGGCGGCATCGCCCGTCGGAGGTGTCGCGACACTCGGGCCGCCGAAATTCAGATAGTCATACTCAGCTGTGACCGACCATGCGGGCGTAAGCGCTTGCTCGACGCCCAGCCCGATGATGCCGCCGATGCGACCGTAGCCAAAATGGGTTTTCTCCTGTGGCGATAGGCCCCACTCGTAGTTATTGACGACGTCGCCCCGATTGTTTTGCCAAGCCACGCCTCCCTTGAGATAGGCCAGTGTGCCACCCGACGCGCCAAACGTGTAACCGACACGACCGGTCGCGGTGGCAAAGACGTTCGGACCTGCCTTGCAGTTTGCACCCACGACAAAGCCGGACGACGCGAGGCAGGTATTTGTGCCGTCGGACACAGCACCGCTGGCATCGAGTTCGACGCCAAACACCCAGCCGTTCTTCTTCCAATTGTAGCCGATCTGGCCACCTGCGAGGAACGTCGGCGTATCGACGATGCCGCCAAAGATTGACGGGCCGTAGGGATTGCTGAAGGAGGTTTGGCCGTACCCGCCGCCGACGTGTCCGCCAATATAGCCTCCGGACCAATTCCACACCGCCGGTGGCAGTTTCACTTCCGGCTCAAAGTCTGCCGCATTGCCGGCACCACTTGCGACGAGCGCAATTGTCGTGGCCCCCAAAAGAAGAACTCCAGATCGCATTCAACACGTCCCCTGCATTTTCTCGGTCCATAACCGAGCGTCCATAAGCTATCGCCGCAGCAAACCGTCGGGTCGGAGCAGACGCTAACAGCGACACGCGCCGAATCCGTCCCGAAGACCATCGCACTGCGGTTGGTGATGATACCGCAAAGAGAGCAAGTCGCGTGCCGAATTGAATTCGCAGGATTTGCAGGCACTTCGTCGCGGCGTGTATCGCCAAGTGCTGACATTGTCTCAATACCGACAGCCGCGCGGCCACTGCCCAGCAATACTTGGCTAACGCGGTGTCATGGGCCGAAGCGCACGATGCGCCGGTCTCACTTTGGCTACCAGAAGCCTTGCTGCCTCAACAGATGGAAAGACAGTGCTGGAACGGGCTGCGTCGCTTCGAAGATATTTGAGATCGATCTGTGCTCCCGAGCGGTCTCATCGAGAGCACTCTTCATTTGACGCCGCTCTAGTCTTCAGACGATATCCTTGCCCCTGCGGGTTGAGGACGAGGCTCTCACAGGTCACTCCGGCGATTACGCGTTCTGGGTCACTCCACAGAGTATCGGTCCAAATCAATCAACGAACCCTTCGGCAAGTCTCTGCGCGAAGTGGCAAGGAATCCGTTGTCTCGCCTGGTCGTGGGTCTTGGACAGAAATACAATGCCCGGCGTTATCGTCGTGCGAAGTACAAATCGACCGATATTCAAGAACGACGACGCGAAGGTCACATTTTCTTCGAAAACCGCGTGCTAACTGTCGCTTGGTTGTCGCGGCCGGATGTACGCCGTGGCATCACGGGAGCCCCGGCTTTCGTTTTTTGGGCGCGAGAAGTCCGGCCAATTGAAGATGCCTTTTGTGTAGCTTGATTTGAGTAGGATCATGACGCCTCGCACGACAATTCTGTTTTGATCTGCAGGAACCGTCCGAGGCAGAGCGAAAGCCGAGTAGAGGCGCAGAATATTTGCGACAATCCCGATTTCTTCGCTGGCTACAACCAGTTGCCCGGACAGGTGCATGGGCTGGACGGCGCCCCTGAATGGCCCGCGATCCGGGCTATGCTGCCCGATCTGGGCGGGAAACGTGTCGTCGATCTGGGATGTGGCTTCGGCTGGGCCTCGCGCTGGATGCGCGAGCAGGGCGCGGCCTGGGTTCTGGGTCTGTCGCAAAACATGATCGAGCGTGGCCAGGAGAGACACAGCGGAACGGCCATCGAGTATCGCATCGCCGATCTCGACACGCTGGACCTACCTGAGACGGCTTTCGACCGCGCCTATAGCGCGCTAACCTTTCACTATATTCAGGATTTGGCCGCCTCGTGCATGTGATCCGCAAAGCACTGGTTCCTGACGGCCATTTTGTCTTTACGATTGAGCATCCGATCCTCAAGGCATGCGGCGCATGCGCACTGGATTTCCGATGAGGAGGGCCGCAAAACTTGGCCGGTCAATCGATAAGCGCCATGGCGGCAGTCACGGGGCACGACTCGCATCTGGTCGGATGGTGGGTTATCGCCGAACCCGAGGTATGCAGCACCGCGGTGATGCGGATACGTGCGCCGAGATGCTCGGGATTTCGGGGATGATCGTTATGGCCTCGGAAGCCGCGTGGAACAGCAGGCCATAAGTGCCGATCGCACCCCATAATCGGCAACACTAGAGTCTAACGGCCCTGAACCCGCGGTAAGCGCGCCCCAGGCAAGCGGACGACGAGCTGGCCGTCCGTGATATCGACGACTTCCTTGCGCTTTCTCCCGTCATCGTACCGCAATTCGAACGACACTCCCGATGCAGATGGGGCAAAGGGCTCAGGCGTAAGGCTGATCCACCCCTCCCCCAAATTCAGAATGATCGGTCGATCCGCCCGGAATCGGGCGTCGAGCAGCACCAAGTCCAATCGGAGAGACTGGAGCCGCACGTTGAGCCGTCTCCGCACGCCATCACGTGGCCAGATACGCAGGGTGTGAGCGGACGTCTCCATGATGCCACCGTGACAAACCTGCCCAAAGATGGGATCGTCGGCAACGATCGTCGCAGCAGCGCGGACCGCCCCACAAAATCCCAGGTCGATCTCGCACGAGTAATACCACGATCCACGGTGATGCGGCTGACCGAGCCATGTGGTCCCGCTCGGCGCCGGCTCGAAGCCGCCACCGGCCGCGCCGTCATTCTCCTCGCCCGGATACCAATAGCCATGACCCGCCGACGCAGGGCCGCTGTTCAGCAAAGCCCACGCGCTGAGTTGTGACGCATAGCCGAGACGAAGGAGCGGATGTGGGTCATCTGCATCGTTGAGCGCATGATCAAGCAGCGCCCAGCCACCCATCTGCGCCATGTAAGTCAGCGTATAGGCGTCGCCCGCAGTGGCGCGATAATCGCTGCCCAGGTAGTAATAAGCAGGTTCCAGCCAGCCACGGCAGAACAGATTTGCAGCGATCTGACGCTCCGCGAAGGCACGCGCTGCCGCCTTCGAAACCCCCATGGCGACAGGGTCGTCAAGGGCCGAGCGCGCCAGTGCCTGAGTCGATTCGAAGGCTGTGGAATCGAACGGATATTCAGACGCGAACAGGTCCGCCTTGGGATCGACGAAGGCGCGCACCTTACGCGCCCAGTGCGCCTCCAACGTCGCCGCCTCGCGCGTCAAGCCCGCCGTCGTGAGCGCCGAGACCAGTTCGGGGATCACACATTCGTTGTAGAAGCCGGTGCGGTAGGCAGACCACATTACCACGCGCTTCGGCACCGTGAACATGGCCAGCGCCGTACCGTAGGCGTGTACCAAATAATCTCGTGCGCTCTGGCGGGTGGGTATCGCGGGATGGTCACGCGCGATGCGGTGCATGGCCAAATACATCGCGAAGATGTGCGGATAGTCATAAGGCCGCCAGATATGCAGGCGACCCTTTGGGCCGGGATCGCTGCTTTCCCTGTTCTGCTTCCAATCCGGTATGCCGTAGAGGCCGTAGGCGTATGCCTCCTGTGTGGTACGTTGCAGCCCTCCCCAGACGAACGTATCTATATACCGATCGAGCGCCGCCACTTCCGCCACATCAGGATGCTCGGCATTCTTGGTCGCGAGGTAAGCGGGCTTGCTCAGCCCGGGATCGTCGCACGTCACCTCGTAGATGCGCCAGCCCTTGATCCGGTCGTAATTGTCCGGGCCAAGCAGGACCTGGGTCTCCATATTCCACTCGCCAAACAAACCGTCGTACCATTTGGACGGGTTACGATGCTGTCGCTTCACGATGAAGGTTGCGCGCTTCTTCATCATCGTCTCGACGGGCTCGGTAGCGAAGAATTCAAGAAAGGTCTGGCGCGCACCCGGCTGGTGCAGGGTCAGCCGGTTCTCGCCCAATCGCGAAAAGCGAACCCGCCACAGGCGCCTGCCAGCCCGATCCGGCAACCGTTGTACCACCGTGTCGCCGGTAAATTCCGCTTCGATTCGCTCCACCGGAATGGAGGACGCGAGCGCGATGTCGACATGCAGGTCATTGGGAACCGTCATGCCCGGCATTACTTCCACGTCCACCAGACCGGCGTCAGCGATAGCCCTGCGCGCCGCTTCATAATCGGCAACCCACTGGAAGCGGAGACGGTAGCGCCGTTGCTCGGCCGGCGGCAGGGACAGGGAATGGGTCGGCTGTCGCCAGCGAGTCCCGCCCGCCACTGCCTCGCCGGCGGCCGCCCCGCCCAAGATGTAGGCGCACCACGTTCCACTGGCTTCGGCCGAATCGTTGTGGACATCCCAATATTCCAGTGACGTGTCCGCTTCCGGTAAGAGCATGAGGAAGGGACCGGTGCTGTTGCCGCGAATCCAGAAGATGTGCGATCCATGCCCTGAGACGAAGCTGTGCTTCAAAACCGCCAGCGATACCGGTTGCCTCGCCGGAAATTCGGTGTTCATCGGCATGGGCAAATAGAGATCGCCAACCTCCACGCTCGCCATGCCGTCGTTCCGCAGCATGATCTCCCACGTCAATCCAGCCTCGTCGACTGCGAGGCGGGTCGTGAGAAGGACGTCGGCATCGCGGGCTGCTAGTTCAAGGGCCGCGCTATGCATCGGCTTCGTTGCATCAACGCCGGTTCGAAGCGTATGCCACTCGGACCCGGCACGCCGAACTCTAGCGTGAGCCGTCCCCAGCGCTGCTCCGGGCAGAACATAATCCGTGTCATACACATCGTTACGATAACGCAAGGAGGTAATGCCTTCTTGTGTGCACCCAACGACGAAGGGAGAGTCGGCCGCCTTCAACATCATGGCAACCTTGCGCTGCGGCCGATTGGGTGTAGGCACCGTAACCCCCCCAAAGAACGCGCTAGCCAAGAAGCTACTGCCCAACAGCATCGTACGACGCGTATACGTACAGGCTTTAGATATGCCTTTAGTCTTCGTCATCAACCCTATCCGGTATCGCTCCATACGGATGATCAAGGCGTGCCGTTTCCCACCGTAAACGCGCGCGCGCCGTCAATGCGACAAAGCGACATACCTTCTCAAGTGCCCAGCGTTCGGTTGGCACCGCTTCGTCACCATCGGCGCTCTCGGTGCCCTTGGACACCAAAGCTCGCTCGCAAGGAGGCCAAGCTGCTCTTGGGCCTAGTTGCCATGGCAAGGACCCAGTCGACGACAAAGCCACGGCGCGCCTGAGGTATTCGGCCGAGCGCTGCCCATCGACATTGCGCGGCTTCCACTGCCGGCTCACTACTGCGTAGTCTTACTGAATCAGAGTGTCGCGGCTTTACCGAGAAGATTCATACCTATTTGAGAAGACTCATCTTTTCGGCACGCTGAGAGGCTGAGATGCGTCTGGCAAAATGGGGGGCGTCGCGCCGAGGTTTTCGGCCTATGTTGAGGGTCTTACGAACGTGATCGGGCACGCAGGCCGAGCCAAACCGCTTCGCGATTACTGTGCCGGTCTGATGATGCCTTGCGATCGCAAGAGTGTCGAGCCGATGGCGGCCATCAAGGCTCCTGGGAGCGGACAGCAGCGCAACACCAGCCGTTGTTACATTCTGTCGGTCAAGGCGACGACATTCGGATCAATCCCAAGCATCGGAGTTGCTGCCGGTCCTGCAGAGACCGTCGAAAGGCTTTCGGTGGATCTTTGCTCCTCTAGTCGTATTGCTCGTTCTTTGCGCCGGAGCAGCCTATTTTTTCGAAACGTTTGCCGAGGCGCCGCCGGCGCACGAAGTCGTGCACCTGAGGGTAGGGACGCGTCCTTTTAGAAATCCAATCCGGGCAGCAGAATACGGCCGATGAAATCGCCGAGCTCAATCGCAACGTCGATGCGCAGTAAGCCGAGCTAAAGCGGATCTCGGATCCTTCTGTCGCCAGCGGTGCGCACCACATCCAAGCCGGAAGACAGACGTCCGGCCCTCGAAAGCACAAGGCCCACGTTCTGTCGGAGGCGCGCCGCTGACTGGGAGCCGAGCATGGAACAGCGCTGATTAACAAAAATGCCTGCCATATGGAGGCTGCGCCTTCCGACCACGTCGAAACCAACCGCCACCATCTTGATCGGCAGGCCGAGCTCTCATTGCTCCGCGTGGCTTAGGAAATCCTCTGTGAGTCGCAAGAAGTTCATGAGCAGGACGTGCCCCTGTGAGGTAAGTATCGACTCGGGATGGAACTGGACCCCATAGGTGGGATAATAGCCGTGCGTGAGGGCCATGATCTCGCCTTCCTCCGAACGCGCTGTCACTATGAGGTTCTGCGCACATGACTGATCAAGCTCGACGATAAGAGAATGGTAGCGTCCGACGTCAAGCGGGCTTTGCAGCCCCTCGAATAACCCTCGGCCGTCATGCGCAACGTATGAGCGCCGACCGTGCATGGGCCGATGCGCGCGCGCCACCCGTCCTCCGAAAACGCTCCCTATACACTGATGTCCAAGGCAGATGCCGAGAATTGGTACGCGTCCAGAAAGTTCGCGAACCACTGCTGTCGATATTCCTGCCTCAGTTGGGGTGCAGGGGCCGGGCGATATGACCACCGCGCGCGGGTTGAGACCAACGAGCTCGCTGATGCTGATAGCGTCGTTTCGGATCACTTCCGTTGCTTCACCGAGCTTGTGCAAATAGCGGGCAATGTTGAACACGAAGGAATCGTAATTATCGATGATGACAATCAAAATGCACCAGCTGGTTCAGAAACCAAATGCATCAAAGATTCGCTCTGCCTTGGCGAGCGTTTCCTCGTATTCGGCCTCGGGCTCCGACAAGGCCGTTATACCGCTGCCCGCATGAAACACAGCCAGGTCGCCGTCGATCGTGACAGTGCGGATCGCAATACTCGTGTCCATGTGCCCGTTGAAGCCGATGAAGCCGATCGCCCCACAATAAACCTCTCGCGCTATGCGCTCGATTTCTGTAATAATTTCCATCGACCGGAGCTTTGGCGCGCCCGTAATGGAGCCGCCGGGAAAGCAAGCACGGAGCAGGCTAACGGCGTCTTCGTCTCCGCCAAGTGTCCCAGTAACGATCGACACGAGATGGTGCACCGAGGCATAGGACTCGAGATCGCATAGGGCCGGAACCTCGACCGAATGCGCAGTGCAAACGCGTGACAGATCGTTACGTAAAAGGTCGACAATCATCGTATTCTCGGCATGATCTTTTTCGGAAGCGAGGAGAGCAGCCGCACGGCGGTGGTCTTCCTTGAGATCAGGCGAACGCGCCATCGTGCCCTTGATGGGGCGTGTCTCGACTTGTCGCTCGTCAAGCTTTAGGAATCGTTCCGGCGAACTTGATGCGATGGTCAACTTTCCCCATCGCAGCAGGGCCGCAAAAGGCGCCGGATTCAATGATCGTAGCTGGCAATAGAAGGCGAGCGGATCAAAAGAGGTCGACAGGCGGGTGCTGAAACGCTGCGCAATATTCGTCTGGAACACGTCACCCGCAAGGATCAAGTCGATCACGTGTTGTACCGCCGCAATGTAGCGCTCGCGGCTGAAGTTCGAGCGCCATGCGCCGGCTTTGCTGGGACAACCGTTCTGTGACACCTTTGGCCCGGCAAGCAATGCTGCAAACTCGTCGGCTCGACGACGCGCTCGTTCGCTCCGTCCCGCGCGATCCTGCTCCGGCCATCCGGTCGAGACGATCCAGCATTTGTTATCCCGGTGGTCGAAGCTGATGACCACGTCATAGAAATGCAGGATGGATTGGGGCAAACCCAGACCGGCAATTGCCGGCGCAGGCAATCGCTCCAATGTCCTGTTCATGTCGTAGCCAAGGTAGCCTGCCGCTCCTCCCTGGAACGGCGGGAGATCGGGGCGATGCTCTTGCGGATACTTCGCGAGTAGCGTTCGAAGGACCTTCCATGGATCGGCCTCGAGAGTCAGTCCGTTCCAACTGGGTTGGCCGTTCGCGACCCTGTAGGTGCTGAACGGGTCGCACGTTAGATATGAGTAGCGCCCAAGCAGCTCGTGCCTTGCTGCGCTATCGAGAAACGTCAGATGCGATCGATGCCCGAGACGTCGCATCGCTGTGACAGGTTCAACCCACTCCAACTCGCGAACGTACATCGGATTATCGGTCACCGGCGGCTGACGTCGTGGAAGTGCCGTTCCATCTGTTGCCCCACCCGATGAGCATGACGCTTATCTGCGATGGGCAAAACATGAGGGCCATTGCCAAGTTAACCCGGCGGTGGACGTTTTGCTCCGACAGCACCTGGATCATCCTGCCGGGGAGGCGAAAGGGCATCTATCGACACATCGTAGTCGGCCGCGAACCGCAGCTCGCGGAGCGGTCGGACCCGCTTAATCGACTCCTGGTAGAGATCGTGCGCTTTGTACGCTGCAAGCTCCGCCTCATTGTCGAACTCACCATAGACCACGATGTCGATATCGTTGCCTAGCTGATCGGTCTTACGGTTGCGGGCAACCTCAAGCCGGCGCGCATGTGGTATCGTGGCGAGAAGCGAAAGACCTTCGATGATCCGGTCGATATGCGCCTCGTCCTTGGCGCTAAAGAAGACGATGTGACGAATCATGGCCGTCCGTGGAGATGTCGCTGGCGGGTGCCATAACTATCTGGGAATGGAGCCGGTTGCAATGAGGCTAGTCGGCCGCATGATCGTCGCTTGCGATCGCCGGCGATCGGCAATGAAGCTTGCCAGATTTTCTCAGGACGCCGGAAGGGCAAGGCGCTCAATGGTTTGAATGTGCCGCGTCAGCAGGTTACAGGCTTGATCGACGTTGCGCGCTCGCAAGGCTTGCAGAATCAGGCGGTGATCTTGATTGGAGCGCGGTCGCCAGCCCACCGATCGCGCCATCGCGAACACCAATCGAGAATTGGCAAGCTGCAGTCCATCGAGGCTGGCGAGCAGACGCGGCATTCCGCACGGTGCGACCAAGGCTTGGTGAAAGGCGCGGTTAGCCGTCTCAAACTCCTCGATCGTCTTTGCATTGTCTCCTTCGATCAGGGCGAGCTCGATCTGAGCCAAATGAGTTGTTGTGAGCCTTGGCCCCGAATGGCGCAACGCCACCACTTCGAGCGCGGCGCGCATTTCGGCGATCTCCTTCACTGAACGGGTATCGAGCGGGGCAACCCGAACACCGCGTCGCGGCACAGCGACAACAAGATGTTGTGCCTGCAGCTGCCGAAAGGCCTCTCGCACGGGGACATGGCTGGAATTGAATTCTCGTGCCACGTGATCCTGACGGAGGGGTGCGCCTGGCTCTAAGGCGCCGTTGATAATGCGCTCAGCGATTGAGTCCGCGATGCGCGCGACCGTCGTTATGTTTTTAGCAGTGATCATAGATTATCTACCGCAATAACCGGTGCATTTGCGAGGCAGCTCGATTAGCATCTCTTTGAGAGCGATGACTATAGATAATTCAAGAGATTATCTACAATTAAGCGGGATGGGGTTATGAATGCTACTGAGCAAGTCCAACGGAAGGAAGCAAGCAACGGGGCGCAGGTTGGTAAGCATTGGAACGTCGAAGAGGCTAAGGCGCTCTACGACCTTCCTTTCGCCGACCTGATGCTTCAGGCGCAGCGCGCTCATCGCAAGAACTTCGATCCAAACCACGTCGAAACTGCGAGCCTGCTCAGCATTAAGACCGGCGGCTGTCCGGAGGACTGCGGCTACTGCTCGCAAAGCGCGCATTACGAGACCGGCCTGAAAGCCACCCGTCTGATGCGTTGCGCCGATGTGGTTGCGACCGCGCAGCGCGCGAAGGATGCCGGCGCCACGCGCTTCTGCATGGCCGCGGCCTGGCGCACGCCAAAAGATCGCGATCTTGATTCCGTCTGCGACATGGTCAAGGCGGTCAAGGGACTTGGCATGGAAACGTGCGTCACGCTCGGCATGCTGACACCGAAGCAGGCCGCGCGCCTCGCCGAGGCCGGCCTTGACTTCTACAATCACAACGTCGACACATCGCCCGAGTTTTACAGCAAGATCATCACCACCCGCAGCCTGCAGGACCGCATCGATACGCTGGCGCATGTGCGCGATGCCGGCATCAAGATCTGCTGCGGCGGCATTATCGGCATGGGCGAGCGCGTCGAGGACCGCCTAGGTATGCTCGTACTGCTCGCCAATCTTCCCAACCATCCCGAAAGCATGCCGATCAACCTATGGAACAAGATCGAGGGCGTGCCGGTGGAAGACACCGCGGAGCCTCCCGATCCGATCGCGCTGGTCCGGCTGCTGGCGACCGCGCGGGTCATGATGCCGAGGAGTGTGGTTCGCTTGTCCGCCGGGCGGCAATGCATGACCGATGAATTGCAGGCGCTTTGCTTCTTGGCCGGCGCAAATTCAATCTTCGTCGGCGACGTGCTCTTGACCACCAAAAACCCGAACGTTGATCGCGACGCGGATCTGCTGGCCCGGCTGGGCATCACGTCCGGGCTCGCCTGACGAAAGCAGTGCGCGCAATATGTCGACCCTATATCCAGCCTAGGTGAGAAATGCAGATAACTTTGATGAAGGGAAAAATCCATCGCGCCTCAGTGACCGAAGCCGATCTGCATTATGAAGGCTCGATCTCGATAGATCGTACGCTCCTGGACGCGGCAGGAATGGTGATCAACGAGCGCGTCGAAATTTACAATGTCGAAACAGGGACGCGCTTTGCCACCTACGTGATCGAGGCGCCGCCGATGTCCGGCACGATAAGCCTGAACGGTGCGGCCGCCCGACTGGCGATGCCTGGAGACAAGATCATTATCGTTGCATATGCCTCATTCGACGAGCCCGAAGCAAAGATATTCAAACCACGCATTGTGCGCGTGGACCGAGACAATCGCATCCTGGCAAGTTGAACCTAAAGGCCATCTTTCTTAAACGGCCAACGCATCTTTTGCGTGATTTGATGCGGAGTTGACGAATGCGGTCAATCCAAACAGCTAGACTTAGTCCCTACGTCGCAGCATTGAATGCCCTGAACGAAGATGAACGGCTGCGCTGCCTCAAGCCGCGCGCGGGGATCGATTTCGCATCGAACGACTATCTGGCGCTCGGGAACGCCTCGCACATCAAAGAGGCGATTGTCGCCGCGCTCGAGGCGGGCACTCCGGTTGGAGCCGGCGGGTCGCGCCTTCTGCGCGGCAATTGCGAGGAGCATGAACGGCTCGAAACGGAAGCGGCTCAGTTCTTTGGCGCGGAGGCAGCGCTTTTCTTTGGAAGCGGCTACATTGCAAATTTTGCCCTCCTGACAACGCTGCCGCAGCGCGGCGATCTGCTCGTCCTCGATTCGCTCGTGCACGCCAGTATTCACGAGGGGGCGCGGGCCGGCCGCGCAGAGTGTCGAATTCACGCGCACAATGATCCCCAGGCAGTCGAAGACGCAATTCGCGACTGGCGAAACAAAGGTGGGGCGGGGCGCGTCTGGATTGTGGCCGAAAGTCTCTACAGTATGGATGGCGACTTCGCTCCACTCGAAGAGCTGGTGGCAATCGCCGACCGCCAAGACGCGTTTCTGATCGTTGATGAGGCTCATGCCACAGGTGCTTACGGGCATCAGGGACGAGGGCTCACGGCCCCTTATGACAGGCGCGAAAATCTGATCGTCGTTCATACCTGCGGCAAAGCGCTCGGTGCGGCCGGTGCACTTGTGACAGCCTCGGGCATCTTGCGCGATTTCATGGTCAACCGCTGCCGTCCGTTTATTTTCGCCACCGCCCCATCACCATTGATGGCTGTTGCCGTTCGAGAGGCACTCCTCACCCTGCAGAAAGAGCCGGAGCGGCAGCAACGGCTGGCCAAACTCGTTGCGTTCGCGCATCGGCAGATCACCTCGGTTGGTTTGCGCACAGCATCGACGTCTCAGATCGTGCCGTACATCGTAGGTGACAATGCTCATGCAATGCGACTTGCCTCTGCTCTGCAGGCGCGCGGCTTCGATATCCGCGGAATTCGGCCGCCAACCGTCCCTGCCGGCACCGCCCGCTTGCGAATTTCGTTGACACTCAATGTTGGGGAAGCGGACGTGCGCGCAATGCTCGATGCGCTGGTTGAGGTGACGAGGGACTCGCTTCGATGAATAAGCGGATCGTCGTGACTGGTACGGACACCGGGGTCGGCAAAACGGTATTTTCCGCAGGGCTCGCCGGCCTTCTCGGCGCGAATTATTGGAAGCCAGTCCAGGCTGGACTCGAACAAGAGACCGACTCCGAGTGCATCCGCCGCCTCGGTGGCCTCTCGTCCGATCGGATTGTCCCGGAGCTCTATCGACTTCGGATGCCTGCGTCGCCCCATTACTCCGCGGAGATCGACGGCGTTCGCATAGATACAGAGACGCTTCGACTGCCGGACAGCGGCGAGCGGCAACTCGTGATCGAGGGCGCCGGCGGACTCATGGTGCCGCTGACAAGGCGCACTCTTTACATCGACATCTTCGCGCGCTGGCAGCTTCCCGTCGTGCTTTGCGCGAGGACGGGACTGGGCACAATCAATCACTCGCTGCTCTCCATAGAGGCCCTGCGGAAGCGTCAGATTCGAATCCTTGGAATTGCGTTCATTGGCGAAAGAAACGCCGAAACTGAAAGCGCGATTTGCGAGATCGGGAGAGTGCGTCGGTTGGGACGGCTCCCGTGGCTTGTTCCCCTCACAGAGGATAGGCTGCAGGCCGCTTTCAAAGACTCCTTTGTTAGCAGCGATTTCCTGAACCTATGAAGATAGCCAAGAGCCCGGCGATTTGGCACCCGTTCACGCAGCATGCTCTACAGCGGGACATGACGAAGGTGCTGCGGGGAGAGGGGGCTTATCTCTACACCGAAGATGGCCGACGCCTTATCGATGCAATCTCCTCCTGGTGGGTCGTGACCCATGGCCATTGCCATCCATGCATCGTGAACGCGATCCGAGAACAGGCAGGCAAGCTCAACCAGGTCATCTTCGCCGGATACACTCACGACCCGGCTGAGCAAGTTGCGACGGAACTATTGAAGGTCACCTCCTCGGCGCTCGAGCATGTGTTCTTCTCCGATAGCGGGTCGACCAGCGTCGAAGTCGCGCTGAAAATGGCGCTCGGCTACTGGCGCAATACCGGAAGACAGCGAACCCGAATTGTGGTGATGCAGCACTCGTACCATGGCGACACGATCGGGGCGATGTCGGTAGGTAGCCGAGGCGTCTTCAATGCGGCCTACGGGGCGCTGATGTTCGAGGTGACCTCGATTCCCTTCCCGGAAAGGGATCGTGAGCAAAGAACGCTCGATGCGCTTGAAAACGCGTGTCGAAACGAACATCCCGCAGCCTTTATCGTGGAGCCCCTAATATTGGGTGCCGGTGGAATGCTTATGTATTCTCCCTCGGTGCTAAGAGAGATGAAGCGGATCTGCGAAGCCTTCGACGTCCTGTTCATTGCCGACGAGATCATGACCGGCTGGGGGCGGACAGGTGCCTTGTTTGCCTGTGAGCAGGCCGATGTCACGCCCGATATTGCCTGCTATTCGAAAGGCCTCACGGGTGGGGCGCTGCCGCTCGCCGTCACACTCTGTCGTGCCGACATTTTCGATGCGCATTATTCGGAAGATCGCACGCGTACGTTCTTTCATTCGAGCTCATATACCGCCAATCCGGTGGCCTGTGCCGCTGCCAAGGCTAATCTGGACCTATGGCAGGATCAGGAATATCGCCGGCGGCCGGCAACCTTGGCCAGGATGCAAGAACAGGCACTCGCGCCATTCCGCGCCGATTCACGGTTCGCAAACGTCCGACGCACAGGAACAGTTACAGCGCTTGAACTCAACACGAGCGACGCCGGCTATCTGGCGGACATCGGTCCGAGGCTTTTGGCTTTCTTCCAAGCACGGAATCTGCTGTTACGCCCACTTGGTAACACGATCTACGTGATGCCGCCTTACTGCGTTGCGGCGGCCGACCTTGATGAAATCTATGCTGCCATCCGTGACGCTGCCGACTTGCTGATGTGAGATGCATGAAACTTTGCAATCGTCTGCTGTGACAGGATTTTGCAGGGCGAAAGTGTCCGTATTGCTGCCGTTAGTGCAGCGAGGATGCAGCACCCACAGGCTGAGCGTGCTTTAAGCACTTGCTTTAAGCGCTCCTGATCCAACTGCCGCAGCAATCCTGCGGACGAGCCATGATAGACGCAGCATTTGGCCGAAATGTCGAGCGAATTGCGTTAATCACGACAGAGAAATCCATTATTTTGAGCAAATTCTCGGCGAGGCGTTCTGCGGAAAGTAATGCTTCGCGAGGCAGCCGTACATCAGAGTCAAGGCTCTTGCTGGCTGCAAGAACCAGGGAGATTGACCGCCGGGCGACCGCACCTTTGGTGCGCGCGTGGTGCTGCGATGAGAGGGCAGCGGGGCTTCCCAAGCAATGTCTGAAACAGGAGGCGCGAATGCACATTGGCTTCCGTAAATCCCTCGACCATTCAGCTACATGCTGCGCCATATGCGGCGGAAAGTTTGGGCTGATCCGCCATTACTACTGGCGAACGGCCCTTTGCTCCAAGAAATGCGTCCACCGCTTCAAGGCGCGGCGGGAGGCCGACCAGAAATGGCTTCGATGGTTGCGAGCCGCTTAGGATTGGACTGAGTTGTGCCGGTACGGCCCTGGTCAGAGAATTGGAGTGGCCCTCTAGAGCGCGGGAAATCGAGTGACAGAAACATCGGCAAAAATAATCGACTTCAGGGCCTACAGGGCCAGCAGACTGGCTCGGTCTGAGCGCCTTCGCGGCGACATCTACGCGACGGCCACTCTCGCTGCGCTTACAGCGGCCTGTCACCTTTGGACGTTCCTGGCCTGCCATCCGTTTGCTTTGCTCGGTGCGCCAGCGCCGACGCAGGAGTCTCACGAGTAGCCCTAGGGGCCAGACGCGGAGATGTGCTCAGAAGACGAAGCCCCACTGCGTGCATCTGCAGCTCGGTCCGGGCGAGCCTTCACCGTTTGAAGAGTCTGCAATCGGCCCAGAAAGCGCGTGCAGATGGTGGCTCGTCGCGAGTGCCGCTCCTCGATTGAGGGCGGCAGCCGGCATAATCGCTGAAGCTGCACGGGAAGATGAGCCATCGGGTGGTAAAATCGCGATGAGGAAGGTCTTGCCTCATGGTTGCGCGACCAATGGGCTGTTTTTGCGTTTTTCTCCAGTTTTAGAGAACTGGGATCTTCATCCTCCATGCCATTGACAGGTTTCTCCCGCCTTCTCTAGGAAGCGCCGACGGTGTGTGGGGAGCGGATCCAATATGAGCCAAAATTCAGAGCAGCCTCTAGAACGTGTCACGGTTCCTGCACTGCAGGAGTGGAAGGATAAAGGACGGCGTGTCGTGATGACCACCGCGTACGATGCGGTTGCGGCGCGCATCGCGGATCCCATTGTCGATATCATCCTGGTCGGCGATAGCGTTGGAAACGTCTGCCTGGGATTCGACAACACGCTGCCCGTCAGCGTGGCCATGATGAATCATCACCTGGAGGCTGTTGCGCGCACGAGGCCTCATGCCCTGCTTGTGGCCGATATGCCCTTTCTGAGCTTTCATGTCGGTTCTGAGGATACGATTCGCAATGCAGGAGGTTTTCTGCAGCGCGGCGCGGATGCTGTGAAACTCGAGGGTGGTGCCAAACGCATCGAGATGGTACGCGCCTTGGTCGATTGCGAAATTCCCGTGATGGGACATCTCGGTCTGACCCCGCAGAGCGTCAACGTCATGGGTGGATTCAAGGTGCAGGGAAGGACATCGGATACCGCCTTGCGGCTGCTCGATGACGCGCACCGTCTGCAGGAAGCCGGCTGCTTCGCGCTCGTCCTGGAGGGCATTCCTGCCGAGCTCGCGGCGCGAGCGACCGAATTTCTCACGATACCCACCATCGGGATCGGAGCAGGACCCGATTGCTCGGGCCAAGTGCTCGTGTTTCATGACGTCTTGGGGCTAACCGAAGGCCATCGCCCCAAATTCGTTCGTGCGTATACAAATGGATTCCAGTTGTTCCAGGAGGCGCTGTCACGCTGGGCTGCCGATATCCGCAAAGGTGCATTCCCGGGCTCAGAGGAGTGCTATCGGCTTCCTGATCAGCTTCGGCATGCCGTGGCCAACTGGGTGCCCTCCAACTCAAACTCAAGGTAAGAAATGCAAGTAATTACGAAGGTCGCTGAGCTGCGTCGCGCCCTTGCAGACGTTCGCAATGCCGACAAGCGCATCGGATTCGTTCCGACGATGGGATACCTGCACGATGGCCACCTGGCCCTGATCTCGGCTAGCCGGGGACACTGCGACGTCACTGTCGTTAGCATCTTCATCAACCCCACTCAGTTCGGCCCAAATGAAGATCTCAGCAGATACCCTCGCGACTTCGCGCGCGATGAAGCGTTGTGCCGCAGTGCCGGGGTCTCCATCATCTTTGCGCCAAGCGCACAGGAGATCTATCCGGATCAATTTGAGAGCTTCGTCGAGCCGGGCGAACTCGCAAAACCGCTGTGCGGAGCTTTCAGGCCTGGACATTTTCGTGGTGTAGCGACTGTCGTCTGCAAGCTATTCAACATGGTGCAGCCGGACGTCGCGTACTTTGGGCAGAAGGACTTTCAGCAATGCGCTGTGATACGCCGCATGACCATTGATCTGAATCTTCCGATCGAAATTGTCACTGTGCCAACCGTGCGGGAGCCAGATGGGCTGGCAATGAGCAGTCGCAACCGTTATCTCAGCCCAGAAGAACGTGGTCGGAGCCTTGCGATCAGCCGTGGCTTGTTCGCCGCGGCGCAAGAATTTGCCTCAGGGGAGCGCGACGCGGCAACGCTGATTGCGCTTGCAAGAAAGCATTTAGAAGGGGTCGATCGACTGCAGTACCTTGAGCTTGTCGACACCGGGACCCTCAGGATTGCCGAGAGCCCTCTGTGCCATCCGGCGGTGCTCTGTGTCGCAGCGTACGTCGGCTTGACTCGGTTGATCGACAATGTAGTCCTGTCCTGGTCGCCCGCGGAGGCTCGTACGATCTGATGTACTTGCGTTGCGGTCCAGCAAATGCCCATTATCTTCCTCGATGGGAATGAGGGAGATCTCCCAATGCTGGAAGGTGCCACGACCGCGCTCCTACGCGCGATCCTGGATGAGGTTTGCGAGAGCGTCTCACCGTATGACGCCGGCGTCCGCGCCTACGTCGCCTCCGCAATCCTGGAGGCCGCCACCCGAGGTGAGACGCGCCCCGATCTGCTTAAACAGATCGGTCAGGAAGCTCTTTCCAGAGCACCAACGATGTGGCGATAGATCCAAGACATGGTTTGTCATTGAGGAATTTCCAAGTCACAGTGCTGAAGATCCTGGCCTGCTATCCAGGTTCGCGCGCGCCGTCGTGTCGCCTGCGGCATAGCGAGGCCAGCTCGCAGAGGTGTATCGTTGTCGCAAATCGATGGCGTAACGTCACCGAAGACGCGGCGTTATCCGATGTGATTCGGTTGGCGCGTTCGCTGCGAGGCCGATCGTTGAAAGAGAAAGGAGCTCGCACAACAGCGCATCCAAGCGCCTTGGCGCACGCACCCTTGCGTGCACGATGCCGGTGAGGCGCCGCGCTAATAACCTTCGTCCGGAAAGGGGGGCGAACTCAGTGTTCGGCGCCGGAACGCCATCGAGTCAAGCGAGCCGATGCGCCGTTGCTGTTTACTCCTGTGCAAGCGCCGCAAGTGCCGTTTCACTGTGATTTCTCAACTGACCTGAGCGACCGCTTGCTTCGGATCAATTCCCGTAACGCAGCTCAACTGCTGCAGTAGCTCCCGCCGATGCGCCAGAAGCGTCCCGAGCGCGCTGCGGTCGTTTAGTTTCATGGCCGTCCAGAATTGATCCAATCGAAAGAGACATCGAAACTCTCAAACAAAGCTGTTCTCAACGAAGATGCGTATAGCACATCGGCAAATGATGTTCAGCTCGTCGGGAGAGAATACTGACGAGCAAGCTTGTTACCGACAAGCGTCCGGCGCCAGCGGCGTGGCCGACTATTCCTTGCGCCGGCAGGGCCGTGATCGAATTCGCCGACATCGTCAGCGAGAAGAGCGCCTGGGAGGTGTTCTTCCATTTCACCTCCCTGCTGACGCTGGTCTCGGGCCGCCGCGACGAACCAGGTCTGGCTCGGCGCTTCCCTGGCGAAGCATTTGGTGTAGGCGTCCATTGGCATGGTCTTCCTTGGCCATGGCGTCCTGCGGGGGCTTTCTGGCCATCATCTGCACCGACAAGCGTCCAGCTCTGTTTGAGGGACTAACCGAGCAGAAAGACGGCATATGGAGAGCCAAAAACGCTGCAGATCGTCGCAGTGGAAATGCGAGGCTGGGCGAAAGAATGACATCACGAACTGTCATGGTTCTTATCCACCTGCCGAACGGCTTCCGATATTCGATGACAAGCGGCGCGTTGACGGGCGACATGCTCGCCTGAATATCTCTTCATAGAGATTGCGACGACCTCAGGAGGTCCAGGATGCTCGATGAATCTTTGGCCCGCATTCGTGCTCACCGCAACAACATCCACCGCTATCGTCGCCTGCTGAAGTTGAACCCGTCGGATGTCGAACGTCAGTTCATCGAAAGACGCCTCACCGAAGAGCAGGCCGCGCTCGAGTCTCTTTGGGCCGAGACCTTCCCGCTCGCGTTTAGCCTTCGGAATGGGGCGGACATGTCGGCAAGCTAGGGGCGGGGCCGCGAACGACGCGCGCATTCCGGACCACGCGATTTCTCGCCGACGGCATCATCATGAGCTCGCGATCCCGCAAATAGTCGATGATATCCGTCCGCTGTTGGCCTGGCCCGAGGACCTGATCTGCTGACCTGCACGTGAGTTCATTCGGCTCTGGCATCAGGTGCTCAATCTATATCGGCATTTGGCCATAGCGGGTTAAAAAGCCGCACTGGTTGACCGATTCTCGCTCGCTGGCCTTTTTGTATTCGGCCGTATGTCGGCAGTTTGTTAGATTAGCTATTCCCGCAAATGTGCGAACGAGCATCGATTGCTGCGACAAGTGCGCCGAAGCACTCAAGGTGCCTCACGACTTCATTCTATCGAACGATATCCCTTCATGCGGCGTGCGTGCGAGAGAAGGTCGACAAATTCATCATCCATGACGTGCACTCGGCACGCCCTCTCGTGACGTACCCGGCCCGCAGCACTACTTGATTACGGCAATTGGTCTGTTTGAGCTTTGCGAAAGCCCCACTCGGATTGAAACGCCGGTGACTAGCTAGGACGCGGACTCACTGAGGCGCAGCCATAGCCTGATTGACGCGAGTTGAACGAATGCGAGGTAGTTGGCGCCGAGCCTATCGTAGCGCGTCGTCACCCGACGACATTGTTTGATCCTGTTGAAGAACCGCTAGACGTGGTTGCGAGCGCGGTAGAGATAGGGGCTGAAGCAGATCGGATCGCTGCGATTGCTTTTCGGCGGGGTGTTGGCCCACGCCCCCTTTTTCATGCAGTCGGCGTCATAGCCGCGGTCTGCAAGCAACATTGACCCGGACTTCAGACGGGAGAGCAGTTTTCCTGCAAGTCGAACGTCGTGGGCTCGCCGGGGCTCAACGCCAACCGTACCGGCAAGCCATTCCTATCGACCACCGCGTGGATCTTGCTCGTCAAACCGCCGCGCGACCTTCCCATCGATTGGCGCTGGTTCCTCGTGATGCAGGCCCCATGCTGATGCACGCGGACAATCGAGCCGAGGAACGCCACGCGGCTTGTTCGGCAGCATGGGCTTGATGGTGGTCCATTCATAATCGGCGAGTTCGTGGCGCATGATTCGAGCCCCAGTTTTGGAGTTTGAATCACAGGGGTCTGGCCAGACGCAACACTTCCGGGCAGGCCCCGGTTGGACGCTTACGGGTAGAAGTGGACATCAGCCAGCCGACTATCTCCGCAAAAACCGTCGAAATGACCCCAACGCGACATCTGCCGCTTGTTCGCAGGACTCAGTCAGATGCAGGCAGGTGGTCAGCTAGGCGCGCAGCCTCCACCTTCATGGCTTCGATCGCTAGGTGTTGGGCCTTCGTTTCGAAACGGCTTCTCAATCCGGATACAGACAAGGCGCCGCGCAACCGGCCTGCATTGTCGATGACCGGCACCGAAGCGGCCGCGACGTCTGCGTCGCGCTCACCCAACGAGATATAGAAGCCGTCCTCTCGAATCTGCGCGCCTGGCGGCCACTTCGGCGCCGTGTAGGCGCGCAGAATACGCCCCGCGGCGCCGCGATCGAGCGGGAGCCGTTCTCCCTCTTCAAGATGGTGTCGAACTGCGCGCGGCGAATTCTGGCGATACAGGCAGATGCGCTCGTCGCCGTCGCGGACATAGAACGAGGCGCTCTCCTGGGTCGTATCGACGAGGCGGCGCAGAATCGGCCGGATGAACTCGCCGAGGTCGAGTCCGCGCCGGTAAATGGCTCCAAGACGCCACAACTCCGGTCCCAGCCGGTAGAGCCTGTCCTCTCCTCGTTGCAGGAAGCCGCAGGCTTCGAGCGATGCGGTCAAACGCAAGACCGTGCTCTTGTACAAGCCGGTGCTTTGCGAGATTTCTGTCAGGCTCATCTGCCGGCGCGTTTCGGAGAAGGCGCGCAAGATGTTGAGTGCGCGCTCGACCGACTCCGCGCCGTCTCTGGTCATCAAAAATCACCCCGAAAGTTCTGCAGTGCAGAACTTAGTTGGTGCGGCCGCAAGAATCAATTGGGATAAAAGGGCGCCTCGGGTTCTCCAGAATAGAACGGACTTGACTCGCGCGCTGAACTCATGCATGGGGTATCTTCAGAGCAGAATAAAGTTCTGTACAACAGAACTAGGCTGAGCGTCTTACGAGATCGCCATGAGTTTGCCGCTTGAAGGCGTGCGCGTCCTCGATCTGTCCAACGTGCTCGCCGGTCCCTTCTGTGGCTACAACCTGGCGCGGCTCGGCGCCGAAGTGATTAAGATCGAAAATCCGGAGGGCGGCGATTTGGCTCGGCACCTCGGGGCAGATCCGACGATGGCACAGCGCCTGTTCGGCCTGTCCTTCGTTGCCGTGAATGCCTGTAAACAATCGATCGCGATCGACTTGAAGTCGCCGGAGGGTCAGGATGCATTCCTTCGACTTGTCGACCAGGCCGACGTGCTGCTCGAGAACTTCCGGCCCAAAGTCATGGAGCGGCTCGGCCTCGGCTATGCGCTCCTCGTGAAGCGCAATCCCCGGCTGATCTACTGCGCCATATCTGGGTTCGGTCAGGAAGGCCCCTGGGCAAACCGGCCCGCCTACGACCAGATCGTGCAAGGTCTCTCGGGCGCGATGAGCGTAACCGGCGATCACCGATCGGCGCCGTTGCGCACCGGCTTTCCGATCTCCGACACGATGGCCGGCATCACGGCAGCCTTCGCAATCTCGGCGGCGCTGGTCGCGCAATGTTCGACCGGCCGAGGCCGGTTCATCGATGTGTCGCTCCTGGAATCGACTCTGGCGGGAATGGGCTGGGTGGTTTCTAACCACCTCAACGCTGGCATTCTCCCCGAGCCGATGGGCAACGAGAATTTCACGGCGGCGCCATCCGGCACGTTCAAGACGAAGTCGGGTCCGCTCAACATTTCCGCCAACGAGCAGAAGCAATTCGAGAAGCTCTGCCAGCTGATCGGACGACCCGATTTGCTGAGTGAGGAGCGGTTCGGTGAACGCCACACGCGCAAGCTGCATCGCGCAGCCCTGAGCGACGAGATCAACAAGGCGCTCAAGTCGAAATCCGCCGAGGAATGGGAGGACATTTTCAACGCTGCCGGCGTTCCCGCCGGGTGCGTGCTCTCCGTGCAGGACGCACTGCAGCAGCCGCAGCTGGTCGAACGCCGGTTCGTCGAGAAGCTGCCTGTCGAACCGGCCGAAGGGCAACAGCTACGGGTGACGCGCCCAGGCTTTCTTCTAGACGAAGGCTTTCCCGAACCGTCCGCTCCCCCGCTGCTCGGCGCCGACACGGCGACATGGCTCGAACGGCTCGGCTATACGCGCGCGCAGATCGACGAAATGGCCGACCGCGGCGTGGTCCGCATCGCTTGAAAAGGAAATCCTGGTCATGCCCGAGTCCAATCCCGCCGATCTCCTGACCGAGGCAATCAAATGGTGGTCGACCGACATTATCGACGTGAAGCCGGGCGTCATCCGCTTTCGTGGCTTTCCGATCGAGCAGCTGATCGGCTCAGTCAGCTTTCCGCAGATGATATGGCTTCTGTTGCGCGGCGATCTCCCGTCGTCTGATCATGCCGCTTTGCTTGAAGCCGCTCTTGTGGCTGCGGTCGATCATGGACCGCAAGCGCCCTCGATCGCGGTCGGCCGTATGTCCGTCACCTGCGGCTTGCCGCTCAATGGAGCAATGGCGTCGGCCATCAATTTGCTCGACGACGTCCACGGAGGCGCCGGCCAGCAATGCATGGAGCTGTACGCCGACATCGCTCGACGGATGAACGAAGGTGCGCCACTTGTAGCGGCGACGCAGGCCGGTATCGCCGCCTTCGTCGAGGCACACGGGAAAATCTTGCCGGGCTTCGGCCATCGCTTTCACCCGATCGATCCTCGCTCGCCGAGGCTCCTGTCGCTGGTCGATGCTGCTCGTGAGCGCGGCGTGATCTCCGGCAAGTTTGCCGACATCGGCCGCGCGGTAGAAGCCCATCTGGAAAAGGGCAAGGGCCGCAAGGTTCCGATGAATATCGACGGATCCACCGCCCTCATCTACTCCGAACTCGGTTTTGCGCCGCCACTCGGGCGAGGACTTTTCATCCTGTCGCGCTCGGTCGGCATTCTCGCGCATGCCTGGGAGCAGAAGCAGCAGGGCGGTCGTATCAAGGGGCCGATGCCTCCAGGTGTTCCCTATTCCTACACAGGCAAGCCACCACGCGACTTCAGCCCGGCTAACGATCGTGAACCAAGCACCAAAAGAAGCGCGGTCACCAAATATCCTAGGAAGCACTAATGTCGTCCATTGATATCGCACCGCAGGCCGTTCTAAAGCCAAACTTGCTCAAGAAAGCGCTCGGCCAATGGCGGCTCCTGGTCTGCATTCTCGCGCCGGCGATCGTGTTGCTCTCCCCGATCCCCGCCGGGCTACGTTAGAAGCGTGGCGTCAGTTCGTGCAGCCATGGCGGCCATACAACGAGCCGGTCGTCATCCTTGCGGTTGTAGCGGTATCGGCGATTTTTCTCGGTAACGGGCCGGTCGCCATGGCTGGCTATGCCAGCCCGACGGTCTGGCTCGTGTTCTCGGCCTTCCTGATCGGTTCCGCGATCATCGAAACCGGGCTCGGTCGACGCATCGCATTCTTTCTCGTCGGGGGGGGCGGCAAATCGACCTCGCCCTCGGGTATGTCGCAGCGCTCACCGATCTGGCACTGGCGCCTGCGACGCCCTCCCTGTGCGGTCACGCGGACGAATCCGTGACGGTGATCGATGTGTGAGGAAGTGCCTGAAAATCGGGTTCAGAGAAGGACAGTGGCGTCGTCACTTGTCCATCTACCGTCAAATAAGCAGATGACGTTGCAGTCTGCGCATGCGCGCTTGCCGCAAAGAGGAAAAGGAGAGACGCCGTACGTTTCGTACAGAACACTCGTCATCCTCCCTTCAAAGGTCAGGCCTACTCCCAAGCTCTGACCGAAAGCTGACAGCCGGATCAATTCGGGCTTGCAAAGGCAGATTCGCGCTCTAATTGTATCGGAATAAAATGATGCGTCATAGAGGAAAGAGGCTCATGCGCGTTACTCAACATTTAGGAAGTATATGTCGCAACGTCCTTTTTACGACCACGATGACATGCCTTGCTCCGACACATGGACATGCCGCAAGCGGTTGTGCTCCCGGATCGACTTGCCTGTCGGTGACAGGGAAGGGCATTCCGGCTCCTGAGCCGGCACCTTTCATTGCGCAATGCACCGGGGTCTTCCCAGACTTCGTCACGCCATCAGCGATGGTACCGAGCGCTGGTCCGTGGTTCAAACTCTCCCAATCGTACCCTACGGCTGTCCCGGCGAACGACGCGCCGTGGTCTAATATCGACTTCAAGGACGGAGTGACGGGCGCCAATGCTTACCTCTATGCTTTGCGAGACTATGCATTTGATGGAATGATCGATGCCGACTTCAAGCCGGAAGCCAATAATGTTCGGCCTTGGTTTCACATGCCGCTGATGAATTTTGGACCACGTGCACGAGAGCCGATGCGCGGCTTGACTTCAGAACGTTCTGTGACCGGACCGGAGCTCGGTCTCAAGCCGGGAGTGACCATTCACAATTATGCGGTCGGCTTCTACAATGCAGCAGGTGCCGTCACGATCGGACAGGTCTTGGGCGGCGCCTCGCCCGATCTGGCAAAGGCTCAATTCCCCCAAGGGGCAATGACCTTCAAGATCTTATTCAGCGACGTTACCGGGAATGACTTCCAGGGTTCTGACGTCTTGTCGGGTGCTCCGCAGTGGACGATCCGAACAGCAGCCGGCACCCAAACCGTGCGCCTCATGCAGATGGACGTCGCCGCGGTGGATAGTCGCTCGCCAACCGGGTGGGTCTTCGGGACTTTTGCTTTTGACAGCAATGCAACTGATACGTCCTCGTGGCGGAGGCTCCGGCCCGTCGGCCTTTCATGGGGAAATGACTTCGGCTTCACACCTGCTGATCAGCAAGCAGGCAAGAAGCTGACGGAAACCACGATATCGGACCAGGCGCCTGCTTACGCAGCCTCCCATTTGGGATGGGCGGGGCGCGCGAACGGGCCGGTCGACAATCCGATTTCGGGGTGCTTGAGCTGTCACAGCACCGCCCAATTGCCGTCGGCGCCCATTACATTTTCGAACACCTGTACAACGGACGCTCAGAAGATGCTCTGGTTCAGAGACCTGAAGGGTAATCAGCCGTTTGGAGGCGTGGATGCAAGCTGCAATCCCATCACCAGCGCACCTCCGCCGAAGCCACTCGACTTTTCACTCCAATTATCGGTCGCAGTCCAGAACGTGGTGCAGTTTGGGGATGCCAATCCGTGTTCGCCATCGGCCTCTATCATGAACCTTCGGGTGGACGACCATCCCGGAGAGCACCCGCGCATTGCTCGGTAGCGCCAATTATCTAAGGGATAGAAGAGGCCGCTTCCGCAAGATGGTTCATCTCAACGACGTGCTGCGACATCTTCGTCGCAGCACGGTTGGCATCAATTTCAGGTCGTTGAGGAAGTCCTTCTCGGAATAGGTCTTGGCGTCGAGCGCGAAATTTCGAACTCAGTTCGGGATTTCTGGCGATCGTCTGCAACTGTTCGATCTGCGGTGGGGTTGCGGGCAGAAATCCAGCAAGCCTGTGTGCTCGCTCGACTTCACCCGCATATAATGCCGTGCGGTGAGCCCACTGCAGCTTGAGCTCCTGCTCAAAGCGGGCGTCCCCCTGCGGACGTGCAATAATGAGCTCTGCCAGCAAACCGGCATCAAGAAAGGCATAATAAACGTGCGAATTTCGCGGGCGAAAAGCTGAAATATGCCGGAATGACGTCCTTCATCATGAGCTTTGTCTTGCCATCGGCCGGCACTACATTCCGAGCAGACGAGCTCGCGAGGGAAGTTACCACGTTCGACAGTATCGGGGATTTCTCCACATCCCGGCGGAAGATCCGCGGACGAGCTGGTCGTGTCCCAGCTGGTGGTGTAGCTGGAGCGAAGCCGCTCGCGAAGCGCGCCCTCATATAGCGCTGTAGCGAGCGAGCGGCTTTGCGGGCGGTCACCGATGATTCGTCGGTAAGGTTTGGATTGCGACAGTCAACCTGATTCGAGGAACCACCGATGACCGACGACATGATGAACCTGTGCACGCTCGTAGAGAAGACCCCCAATGCTGCTTCGATCTATATACGAGCCATAAACGTCCTTACGAGCTATTTATGAACCATTTCCATGGCTAAGATCAAGCTCCCATTTCTGCCTATGCAGCCGATGCTGCGATGCTGCTTGGCCAGCTCGTGCGCAAGGCCCGTATCGAACGGAAGATGAGCACGCTCAATGTTGCAGAGCGAGCAGGGATCTCGCGGGGGCTGCTGCGGCGCATAGAGGCAGGCGACCCGCGATCCACCATTGGCGCAGTCTTTGAGGTCGCTGCAATTGTCGGCGTCAGACTGTTCGACGTCGAGCAGGCGACAATAAGGCGATTGAACGCAATCGCGAACTCATGACGCTTCTGCCTACCATGGAAAAGTGCCGGTCGAGCTCGGGTGTCAGCGGCGTTCCTTGTTCGACGAGCGCTGCCGCATTCAAAAGCTCATCGATAGACGCGCCCTCGCCTTCACGCGCGACATAGGCGGAAGGCGAGGCTTGAAAATCGAGCGCGCCGATGCGATCCGACCCTGAGTCGAGGAGAAAGGCCGCTCATCGAGACTGCCCGCGTCAATCTCTTTCCCGCGGGCGCCGAACTTCCGATTGAGAATCACGCGCCGGCCCCAGGCTTCGGAAGCGGCGTCGCGAATACAGTTGGGCATGTTCAGACCTGCAAGAAGCGGAAGGATTCCGCTCCGCAGTGGCAATTCGGGCTGGTAAAGCGCAATGGCGTCCTTGCGCTCGAGATAGCTCCGTCCATAGTTGAACACGAGCTGTTCGCCACGCTCCGACAGAATCCCTGCAACAACCGGTTTTGTCTGGCCCGGCAGCCAAGTCCAGACATAGGCCTCGGTGAATTTGGGATCAGAAGTCATCATTGACCTCTTCACCCCGCCGGGCACGAACGGATTTGCTCCATTGGCGGGGCGCGCCCGAGAGCGACGGTTACCTCCGAGGTTAAGAAATTCATCGCAAAGTTTTCTTCGCAAACCGACTTCTATAGCGTGGTGAAGGTGGAATTCATCGCAATGCGCTTAGCCGCGGCGGTCGGGCTTCGCGTCGCGCCTGTGAGCCTTCAACGTGTGGCGGGCAAGGACATCCTCCTTATAGAGCGCTTCGATCGTGCGAAGGCTGTCGGCGGATGGCGCCGCAAGGCCATGGTATCCGCCCTAACATTGCTTGAGCTGGACGAAATCATGGCGCGGTACGCCAGCTACGAACAGCTCGCTACGATCATCCGCCACCGTTTTACGGAACCCAAGGGGACGCTACGAGAGTTGTTTTCGCGCATTGCCTTCAACGTGCTCTGCGGCAACAAGGATGACCATGCCCGAAATCACGCAGCCTTCTGGGACGGCACGAATCTGACGCTGTCTCTCGATCCTTGCCCCGAACCACGCGTGCAGAGCTGCGGAAGTCGCTTATTGCCGCTGCAACATCCATGGGAGCGTGGGATAGACGCGGAGGGGTGGGACGAGGACCATGCCTTCAAGCGCGTCATTGAATATGAATTCGGGCTTGATTTGTTGAAAGCCTTACGATTCCCACTGCCTCCGACATGGTGACCAGGCCCAGCAAGGCGTCTCTGTCCGCCGGCCAAACCGATGTCGCTGCGATTCCCTGATGACTAGACGCAGCCGTTCCAGGTCAAGACGCTCTTCCATACTTTACAGCGCGAGCAAAGCAGCTCCCAAAAGGGAGTTGTGTTGCTCAGTCACTCCTTCAAGCCGCTTCGCCTGCTCAATTTCGCGACGAAACCGCCAATCCTACGATGGAACGAAGGATAGCTTTACTCTCAATAAGGCGCCGACATCTTATTTCGGCTTTAACAGCCGCGCCATGGGTGTCGATGCAAAGTGGAACGCAACCTGAAATTACACCTGATACCCCACTTCGCCTTGCCGATGCTGTGAAGATCGCATTTCCTTTGGGAGGAATGACGGTCGCGGGTTTGCGTCGTGAGCGCGATCGTAATCGACTGGTTATCGAGAAGATTGCCGGCAAGGAATTTACAACGCTGGCTCATATCGAACGGATGCGAGAGCTATGCCGCGAAGAAGCACGCGACTTCAGCTCAAGGCTTCCCGCCGAAACAAGACCGAAAAGATCACTCACCAGGCAACCTGGATTATCAGAGACAACGGCCGGGATGTCAGCACAGGCTGCGCTGCAGATGAGATTGCGGCCGCGGAGGAAAAGCTAAGAGACTACGTAAGCTCTAAACACAGCCCGAAGCGACGAATTCGCCACAGACGATATCGCTATCGCGGACGTCCTCTCGATCCATTTAGACGCGCAGTTGGACAAGCTTCGTGGCGGTTCGCCATCCGCGCCCTTCCGGAAGTCTACAGGTCGCGTCGCAACGTAAATCATGAGGCCAGCGGGAGCCGTCAGCATGAACGTCAGAAGCCCAGGCGTTCCGCGCACCTCCACCCGTGCCCCCAGGACTCAACCGTAACAGCGGCAGCCTCCGACGATCCGGAGGGCGCGGCAGCCGCCGGCAGCGACGTCTCGGACACCAAAGGCACGAATGATAGTGTAGGTGCCCAGCAACACGCGTCAGAGCGAATGAAACGATCCAAGATTTGACTGCTACACGAGTGTTCTGCTGCGCGGCAGGCGCAAATCGCGCTTAAAAGATGCGTTTCGCCGGGCAGCGTCGCTGGAAGGCTGCTTCGAAATGGGGGCGGGTTAGCTTAGGACCCAGGACAGGTCGCATAATCCGCTCCAACCCTCTCATTGCTCCCCACCCTTATATCCAACGTCCTGCTCAAGTGTCCCGCTCGGGTCGGTGATGGTCTTGCTGACGATAGTCTGACTGGACCCACCATCTGCCATTGATTAAGATCAAACCGCTTAATTCGGATCCTCTATCCTTCAGCCAATTAACGGAGGCAAGAGATCTCATGCGCTACGTTCTCGCTATCGGCGTGCTAACACTTCCTATCCTCGTCGGCTTTGGATCAGGCTCGACCGCCGCTTCACGGATTCACTCGTACACCCCACCGGCCCGCCAAGACGTTTATTGCTTGCAGGGCCGAGCCTGGGGATATCCGGGCAACTGCCAGTTCTCAACCTATAGCCAGTGCATGGCTACCGCATCCGGCACATATGCCTATTGCGGTATCAATCCGATCTACGCCTTCGAGCGACAGGGAAGGCAATTCGGCTGGAGCGAACGTCGTTAGGTCAGCCAAGGACGGCGTTGGATGAACGCTGGCCGTCCAGGTTCTTGTTGCCGTTCGCTCGACCCGCCTATTGGTTGCGTGCCTCGCGGAGCCATGCGGTCCGTCGCTTCTTGAGCGAAGCGGCCCAATGGTCATCGTTGGACCGTTTTAGAGTCGTCAGAGCCGCCATCCTCTCGGGAGAGCGTGGCTCGCCATACGGGTCGTGCCGCACCAGAAGATCGGAAATGGGCTCATCCTTCGGCTTGAGGAACCGAAACTTTGGTTGTAGGCCCAAATCACCGCATGCCCGAAGCCGAAGCCGCGCGCGGCCGTCCCCTACGGCAAGGACGCTGCTGACCTCGAGCGCCGCTTTTGAGCCGATCGTAGACAGTACGTGCTCATTTCTGGAAACGCCGCAGCAGGCGGATGAACGCGATACATGCGGGAAACCCTACTCGGTTAGCGACTCGTATCGTCCGGTGAAGGCGCCGATAAAAACAATCAAAGCTTCGTGCCATCTCCGAAAGTCCAGATCTAATGTTTCTGGTCCCGACTGGCCCCACCGTCGGGGGCTTCGCCGGCGTACTGATCAACACTCTGATGGACCGTCTCAAACGAAGCGTTTCGTCTCGATCGGCGACGTACAACGAACTCCTTGATAGCCTCGTAAGCGTCAAGCAACGGTGGCGTCAGAGAAAAGAAGACGCCCAGCCCAAGCGCGATGATGACATGGCGAAGAGAAAAGCGATCATCCTCTTCGCTCGATGGTCTGCTATTCTCTTTAACTAGTGCGGGTGAAAGCCTACCCGTGGTGCCGGTCTGAGGGCCAGATTTGCGCGGAATGCGCGGGGGAATCATGACTAGTACAAAGAGGACGTTGATCAACAACCAAAGACTCAGAGCTATAAGAATCGTTCGCATCAAGTTTCTCAATTCGGGAGGGCTGCCTGTTGCAATTTCAGAGGCAGGTAAGAAACGATACCAAGAGCCCTGCTGACCGCTGGCGTGTAATGCATGTTGCGTTCGGCAGGGTCAATCCGAGCGGCGGCGCGCTTAGGTCCTCAGCGGTCTCCGCGCGCGCCGGAATTGCCGCCGCAGCGATGATCAAGCCCGCGATCCCCCTCATACACCTGCCCCATTTGCTCAACTCAAAGCGCAATTTTTCAATGACTTTATCGAAGGGCATCGCTGCCTCACGACCGGCGTGCAGATCGCGCAGAAATACAGCGAATAGCGCATCTTCCACGCTGATAATCATCGCGGCTGAGGCCATCCACAACATCGTCTATGCTGACGTTTGCCGACGCATCTTGAAGTAGAAGCGAAGCGTTCTTCTCATTTTCGGCATCGCGGCCGGCGGCCGCAGCGGCTCCTGTTTCGCGCCGCTGACAAGCCGCAGTGCGGGACGCATGTGCGGTGTTTCGGTCTTGGGTCTGGCACGGGACGGCTCTCTCAGCGCGTGGGCGAGGCTACTGGCGGGGTTTTAGGCAGGCGGCAGGCGCGCTTCTCCGCATCCACAACGATCGCTGAGAGCGTTTCGTTCTGATCAATGAGCAGAGAGATCGCCTTCGTCGACCAGTCCTCGTAGGTTAGCGTGCCGGAGTTCCACAAGAAGACAAGCGCGCGGGCGACCGCGTTATGGCGCGATAGTTCCTGCAGTTTGCGGTAAAGCTCGGCGTTCATTTGCTCGGGCATGCTCTTCTGTTCCTCGAGGCCCCGTCGGTGGTTTCAGTCGGCGCGAAGCTCGAGCGCGCAAATGCCTTGAGTGTGTTGCCGCCCATCACGCCAGTGGTGCCGATCCTTCATGATGTCGCGTTCGGCCCGCTCGGCGACCGACACGGGCTCACGGAGGGCTTTTAACATCGCAACCAATGCGATAATCGGCGCCGATCGGCCACCTTGTGCCGTCTTTCTGCTTGATCAGCGGACGGTTAACAACCCCAGGCGCGAGCAGAGCAGAGCAGAGGCGACTGCGACATAAGCTCTAGAGAGATCCGATAATGCAGCTGCCTGGCGAGCGACGCCAAAAGTTAGCGCCATCGCCGACCAGAAGGTCTTTAGCACCGTCGCGGATCTGGCGGACAACGAATGTGCGCTTTCCGGCGAAATGATCCGCAACTAGGACGAAAAACGGCACGCTTTCTATGCGATCCTGCGTCTCGATCCCCTCCGGGATCAAGCGGCTGCGAGGTCCGGCTGGATTTGCCTCCATTGCCGGGCCTCGCTTCCGGCCGGTAGCGGAAGCGCTACATCTCTGGCTGTTCAGCGGCGCCAGGCCGCATTGTCGGCGTCAATGTGCGAGCCGCCAACCGTCCAACCGATTTGGAAGCTGGCGGGGCTTCCTCGAGCATATCGCCTAAATCGCGCCATTGCTCGCCCGGAGCAGTTAGCGCAGAACGCTGGCGAAGGCGTCCGGCGGTCGGCCACGTGCAGAGCGCAAAATTCCTGTAGCGCCCTTCGCCGCTCAGGAACCGTGCACAGCCAGCGATGTCCCGCCGGTCTGAATGACCGCCTAGCTCGAGGCCGACCAGGAATAGCACGCGCCCTAGCAGCAGCAGCTCGACTGCGCGGGATCTCGAGGCGGTTTACTCTTTGGGCTCCTCGGGGAAAGGCTAAAGGCTTATGGGTTTTGCGACCCAGGAACGTGTCCGGCGGCGGGTTTCCTTGAGCCGTGTTCGTTGGATTCCATTCCCGCTTTTGGCTACGGTAAATACGATTGATGACGGGCTTGTCGGGCATTGCGGCGCTCCCTCGCTTTGCAGACGGGAGCGGACTCGGTCTCTCAGCCACCGATGCCTATGCTGACAAGGCCAACCTGACCAAGCCAGCCGACAAGCGGGATTGCTTCAAGCTGGTTTCGGTCGATCTCGACGATAACCCGTTGAGCCGGATCGGCGGCAACCCGTTTGGCGATCTGAAGGGCGATGACATCGGCGTTGCGACCCGCTGGGAGTGGCCTGACCTTCTGGCCGGGGTTACGGCGTCAGATTTCGAGCGCTGCGCGCAAGCGATCAAGGCAGGCCAATGGCGAGCCGACCAACGAGCGGACGGCTGGGTCGGCATCGCGATTGCGAAGACGCTGGGTCTCAGCCTCACCGACAAGCAGGACCGGGCCAAGGTCGTGGCGCTGCTCAAGACGTGGCGCGAAACGGGCGCTCTGGTCGAGGTCGAGCGGCAGGACGAGCGCCGCAAGCCGAAGAAGTTCATTAAGGTCGCCGACGACGATTAGGGCCGCTCGCTGCTCCAGTTGACCGGAGCAGAACCGGAGCAACTGGCGCACTTAATCTGCTCCGCTCCAGTTAAATCCCTTCAGGGATTAACTGGAAGTAAAGCAACAGACTCGGGGGTCGGAAGAACTGGAGCAGATCGGGGGCGTCGGAGTGAGAACATCAACACGGGGTGGCGCTGGCGGTGTCACCTCGTAACTTGGGACCAGATCGAATTCACGTGACCAACTTGAACCTGATCAAACTGTACGTCCGCCAGTTCGCTGAGAAGTACGCTGATGCGCACGGCGCGCAGCACCTCGCGGAGCTGGCCCGGACGGCAAAGGCCATCCCACCGGCCGTTCTAGCCAGCCTGACGGCCAAGATCGCCGGGCTCGAAGCCTGCGCGGTCAACTGGACCTTGGCGACGCTCGCCGAAAAGATCGCGGAGGGCCATACCAACTACGGCGACGCGACCGGGTTCGCGCAGGTGCTGGAGCGGGACTTGGAGTGGCCTGAGCTGATGGAGCTGGCGGCGGTCGAGGTGGAGCGCAAGAAGCGCGAACATCTGCACTAGCCTGCCGTGCCTTGGTTCAGAGGTCAACAAATGCCGCATCTTCCTAACCCTGATCCCGTTCGCCCAGGGCCGCCCACGAGCGTGGCAGCTTGCAATACCTCGGTCGCCCCGGCTAAAACTGACGTGCATGGAGCCACCATCGATATCCACCTTACTGGGTCAGTTATTCGATGTCGCGCGAGCAAGGCGCCGCGCCGAAAACCAAGCGTGGGTGGGCCTATCGCACCGTCTTGCAGGCCGCTTCAACTTGGTCACCGCCGCCACAGACATTCAGCGACAAGGCGAATTGGATATTCTTCTGCGATGTCTGGAGGATGAATTCCGCCCGGGAGCCGACAACGGCCACCCCATGACGATCCATTATCAGATGATGTTCTCTGAAAGCTGGGTCGTCGGTCTCTACGAAATTTTCCGAGCGTTTCAGCAGCGAGACCGCGAAGCCAGAGAGGCAAAGAAGCCGACGTCGGGCGTGTCGAAGATGGATGAATTCAGGTCGATTTTCGACGACCTAGAACTCCTACGAATGCCAATCGCGAAATATGAAATTGCGAAGGACAGAAGGCTAACCGAGCCACTGCCGATGCGCCGAGTTGGCGACGATAGCGACAAGCCTGTCGAGTACTACGATCCCAACGACCCAAGCCGGGTCCACATTATGCCGAAAGGTGTTTCCAGCCGGGGCTCGGCGGTCTGGCTTGCGCTATCCTCTATCCAATCGGTGGATTCCGGCCAGTGCACGGCGGCCACAGCGGCTGACTTTTTGTGCATGGTGCCGAATGGCGCAGCTGTACATCCGAGCTACGCGACCGGCGACAAGGAGGCACTGGCGGGCTTTCTTGATGCCGTCGCCAAACGCTGGTTAACTGGGCTCGTTTCAAATCTAGTGGGAGACCCTAAACGTGGCTATCGGAATTGTTAAATGGTTTAACGCAACCAAAGGTTATGGCTTTATTCAGCCCGAAGATGGCGGCAAGGACGTGTTTGTACACATCAGCGCGGTTGAGCGCGCCGGACTGAGCACCCTCAATGATGGCCAGAAGATCTCGTTCGAGATCGTCGCCGATCGCCGGTCCGGCAAGGCTTCAGCGGATAATTTGCGGGTGTAGGTCTCTGGAAAGATGCAAAAGAGAGCCCGCCGCGAATGGCGGGCTTTTTCGTCGGCCTAATGTCGCAATCATGTCGCACGGAGTCACCGCGCACATTCGTAACCATTGAAACAAGAGGGGAACGTTTGCGACAAGCTGCGACATGAAATCCGAGCAGCGAAATCGCAGAAGTCGTTGATTTTGTTGGCGATCCCGGCAGGACTCGAACCTGCAACCCGCGGAGTAGAAATCCGCTACTCGGCGAGGAAAGCGATGTTGCCATTGTGTTCGGGGTAAGCTGATCGACGATTTCCAGGCTGTAAAATTCCGCGTCAGCCAGGCCGACAAGAGCGACCGGCGGGCGATGCAGTCCAGCTGGTGCAAGGGCGGACGCGCGCGGGAGATCCCGGTAACGCACCCGCGGCAACGGATATTCGCTTCACTGCCGGCGAGATAGACGATGGCGAGATTGCCTGACATGGTCGGCGCCACCTCAAGGCGGCCGAGCTTGTTGAGGCCAGCCGTCGGTCGCCGATGTGTCGTCAGGGTCGGTGCGGATAAGCGGCACGCTGGCGCTGAACAACACCGGCAACGAGCCTTGCGACGCGGCGCACTACTATACCTTCCGCGCCAACCGAATTACCCAGCAGCTCGAAATGTGCCGGCCGTAGGCGGCTCGCGTAATCAATTCGATAACTGCCGACGAATTCGGTGGCGACCGATTTCGTGACCGTGCACGTCTACAACCGATAACTCCGTGTCCTCGTAGTCCCGGTCATCGGTACCGATCTCAAAGGCGACTCGCGCTGCGTAAATGTTGGCCTCGCGCGGCGTCGCGAATTCCATTCCCTCGTCGTCCACCGATACGAAGTTCCCGTCTCGGATATGAAAGAAGTAGCGTCTTGCCATCATTGCGATGTAGACCAACGGAAGCAGAGCGGCACCTGTCATTTCTGTCAGGGTATCCGTAGCCCCATAACCGATGCTGAGCATCTGCGGCCTATCGGCGGCACTACTCTCGCGGCTCTTCCTTCTCCTCCCAGGTGATCTGGGCAACTGCCAGCACCTTGCCCTTGAGTTTGGGGTCGGATTGCGCGGCAACCGCATCATTGGCTGTCTTGTGGATGACGCCGCTCGGGTATTTGATGCCTTCTTCGTTGATCAAGATGTTGGTGAAGCCGGTGAAAACTGTCATGGCACTTCCTGTCCGTCAGTATTTGAGGAGTCGATGGGTGCGGCAATCGAACGGGCCGTCCGACCCCGTGCCATTGATGTTGGCATTGTAGTATTTGCGCATCGAGGGTGCGTTGAGGAAGGCCTCGAAGGTTGCGCCAGGGATCTCGCAATACGGATAGTAGACCGACCTCAGCTGCACGACCATAACTGTTGCGCCTTGTCATAGCAGGCGCGGTTGACAAAGCTGCTGCGGGTGATGTCCGTGCAGACGAGGATGTCAGATCGAGCTTGCACTTGACGTCAATGGTTTCGGCCGCGGTCCAGGTTGTGCCGGCGACAAGCGTATTGACCACCGAGATGAGAATTCCTTCGGCGCAAGGGCTTATGACCTGCACCGGCGGATGCGCAGTAAGTGACCGAGGCCCACACTATCGAGTGCCTCTGAAGAGCTGTGCCGCCGCATCAAGGTCCTGCCGAGCCAGCGAGCTGGGCGCGACACCGATTTACGCTGTTCAAACATATTCGCGGCGACGCCAAAGGCGAAGCTGCCGGGATACCTTTGCCGAAATCGGCGATGGCCTCGTTATAGCGCTTGAGCTTCGTCAAGATCGCCGCTCGCGTTCCATACAGGCCTGGCGCTCCTTTCGGGTGGTAGGCTTCAGCCGCATTTAGATCGTCAAGAGGCAGCGCCAGGTCTCCAAATTCAAGGTGTGCATCTGCCCGAGCCAAGAGCGCCATAAACTGATCTTCTCGATCTCCGGTTTGAATCGCCCGGCGAAATCCGCTAGCGCGTTCCTTTCACCGTTTGCAAGCGGAAATGTCAGCCTTAAATGATTGTCCGAGAAATACGACCCGATTCTCCCCTGGCGCAGTTGGCGGCAAATGCCGGGGCAACTCAACCAACGGATGCGAGACGAGGTGTTCTCGCTCCTGGGGCAGGAGTTCACGTCGACGCTCGATGACAAGAACATCGTCATGGAGGTGAAGCGCGCGTGGCGAACACGGCGCCGACCAGGCTCAGGCCATTCAGTTCGAACTCGAGAAGCTGATCAACAAGTTTCCGCAGGTCGCGTTCGTGTTCTCGCGCACCGGTACGCCCGACCTGACAGTCGATGCTCGGCCAGACTTGAAGCTTAGTGCGAGGAACCTGCGGTCTCGCCACGGAGTTGCGCGACGAGCCAATCTGCAAAGGCTCGTACCGCAGATCTCTGTCGGCTGGCGCGCGGGTAGATCAGACGATGGCCGACGTAGCGGATATCGTTGGCGCGACCTGCGAGTGGCGCAACTAATCGTCCGCTCGCCAATTCGCGCTCAGCGAGAAGCGTTGATTCTAGCGCTACTCCCAATCCCTCCGCGGCTGTCGCGATCGCCAGAAAGCTTCGATCAAACCTCATGCCGTGGAGGGCGGGGGCTTCCAATCCGTTGGCGGTGAACCATTGGTGCCACTGAACCTGCTTCACGTCGGAGCGGATCAACGTGCGATCGAGGAGATCGGCGGGCTTCCTGATCGATTTTGCAAGGGCAGGCGAGCAGAGCGGGGTGACCGTCTCCTCCGGGAGAGGAACCACCTCGACGCCCTCGGCGCGCGGCGGACCGTAGACGATGTCGATATCGAAATCATCATTGGTGAAGCGAGCGTAATCCGTGCTCGCAGCCAGTCGAACCTCGAGCTTCGGGTACGCGGCAAGAAACTGTGCAAGCCGCGGCGCCAGCCATTGCGCGGCAAAGCTTGGCGCGGAGTGGACGCGCACCAATTGCGGTCCGCGCGCGGCGACTTCCTCGAGGCCACGGCGAAGCTGATCGAAGGCCGCTCCCGTGTGGCGCATCAGATTTTCGCCGGCTGGCGTGAGCCGCACCGACCGCGCGCTGCGCTCGAACAGAACGGTCCTAAGCGTGTCCTCCAGTTTCCGGATGGCATGACTGACGGCACTCGGCGTCAGGTGAAGCTCATTCGCCGCATCGCGAAATGATCCCGTGCGAGCGGCGGCTTCAAAGGCGCGAATTGCCGATATCGGGACATTCGACAGCATTCCATAAGTGAACCAGATTCATCTATCCGTGACAACTGCGCGTTTGTCTGTTGAGCCTCCGCGGTTCATGCTTGGCCTTGCGAAGGAAAAACAATTTGCGGGAGGAACTGATGCTGCTCAGCGGTAAGACGGCCATCATTTCGGGCGCGGCATCGCCGCGCGGCATCGGGCTTGCCACCGCACGGCGGTTTGCCGCCGAGGGCGCTCGGGTCGCCATTCTCGACATTGACGCGAGCGCGGCGGGGGACGCCGCGGCATCGCTTGGCAAGTCCCACATTGGGCTGCGATGTGATGTCGCCGACAAATCATCCTGCGAGCAGGCCGTCGCTCGCGTGATCGAATCCTTCGGAAGCATCGATATTCTCATCAACAACGCCGGCATCACCCAGCCGGTGAAGTTCCTGGATATCTCGCCGACTGATTGGGATCGCATTCAGGACGTCAACCTGAAGGGCATTCTGTTCCTCTCCCAGGCTGTGATCCCGCACATGCGCGCGCGCAAGTCCGGATCGATCGCCTGCATGTCATCGGTTTCGGCCCAGCGTGGCGGCGGAATCTTTGGCGGCCCACATTATTCGGCGGCCAAGGCTGGGGCGCTCGGACTTGCCAAGGCGATGGCCCGTGAGTTCGGCCCGGACGGCATCCGCGTCAATTGCGTAACGCCCGGCCTGATCGGCACCGATATCACCGCGGGCAAGCTGACCGACGAGATGAGGGCGAAGATCCTCGAAGGCATTCCGCTCAATCGTCTTGGCACGGCAGACGACGTCGCCGGCATCTACACCTTCCTGGCCTCAGATCTCTCCGCCTACGTGACTGGTGCCGTAATCGACGTCAACGGCGGCATGCTGATCCACTGAGCCAGCAAGACCAGGTCCAGATCGATGGAAACGCTGACCAACACGCCAAAGCTGGCGGACCGGGCCTACAACATTCGCCGCAATGCGCTGCGCATGGGCGAGGTCCAGGGCCAGGGCTATATCGCACAGGCGCTGGACATCTCGGACGTCCTCGCCGTGGCCTATTTTCACGCAATGCGATACCGGCCGGAAGATCCCTGCTGGGAAGACCGCGACCGCTTCCTGCTCTCGAACGGGCACTATGCCATTGCGCTCTATGCGGCTTTGATCGAGGCGGGGATTGTCCCCGAGGAAGAGCTCGAAACCTATGGCAGCGACGAGAGCCGCTTGCCGATGTCGGGCATGGCCTCCTACACGCCCGGAATGGAGATGTCGGGCGGCTCGCTCGGGCTTGGGCTCAGCATCGCCGTCGGCATGGGCCTGGGGCTCAAGCGCAAGAAATCCGAGGCGCGGGTGTACACGTTGTTCTCCGATGGCGAGCTCGACGAGGGGTCGGTCTGGGAAGCCATTCAGTCGGCGAGCCATTACAGTCTCGACAATCTGATCGGCATCGTCGACGTTAACAATCAGCAGGCGGACGGTCCTTCGACGCAGGTGATGGCGTTCGAGCCGCTGGTCGAGAAGCTTCACGCTTTCGGCTGGTTCGTGCAGCGGATCGACGGCAACGATCTCAACGCCGTGGTTGCCGCGTTCGATGCCGCCAAGTCTCATCCGGCGCCCCAGCCGCGGATGATCGTCGCCGACACGCTGATGGGGAAGGGCGTTCCTTTCTTGGAGCAGCGCGAGAAGAACCATTTCATCCGCGTCGAGCAGCACGAATGGCAGCTCGCGCTGGCCGCGCTGGGAGCCGGGAGGCAGGCATGAAGACCGTCAGATCAGCACCGCAGCTGGGCAAGCCGCGCCTGACCACCTCGGCCATGATCGCTTCGATCGCCTCTGAGGGACAGAAAACGAAACCGGCGCCGTTTGGACACGCGCTCGTCGAGCTCGCGCGCAGCCGTCCCGATGTGGTCGGCATGACTGCCGATCTCGGCAAATACACCGACCTGCACATCTTCGCGAAGGAATTTCCGGACCGCTATTACCAGATGGGCATGGCCGAGCAGCTTCTGTTCGGCGCGGCCTCAGGTCTTGCCGCCGAAGGTTTCATGCCGTTCGCAAGCACCTACGCCGTGTTTGCATCGCGGCGCGCTTACGACTTCATCCACCAGACCATTGCGGAGGAAGACCGCAACGTGAAGATCGTCTGCGCATTGCCCGGTTTGACCTCGGGCTATGGCCCGAGTCATCAAGCCGCGGAGGATATCGCGCTGTTTCGCGCCATGCCGAACATGACGGTCATCGATCCCTGCGATGCGCATGAAATCGAGCAACTGGTGCCCGCGATCGCGGCGCATCAGGGACCGGTCTACATGCGCCTGCTGCGAGGCCAGGTGCCGGTCGTGCTGGACGAATACGACTACAAGTTTGAGCTCGGCAAAGCCAAGCTGATCCTTGACGGGAAGGATGTCCTGATCATCTCATCCGGCATCATGACCATGCGTGCGCTCGAGGCGTTGCAAACTCTGAAGAACGACCGCGTCGATGCTGCGGTGCTCCACATTCCGACCATCAAGCCGCTCGACGCCGAGACGGTACTTCGTGAAGCCGGCAGATCAGGCCGCTTGGTCGTCGTTGCCGAAAACCACACGACGATTGGTGGTCTCGGCGAGGCGGTCGCCGCACTCCTGATGCGTTCAGGCGTCCATCCGCCCTTCCGCCAGATTGCATTGCCGGACGAATTTCTTGACGCCGGCGCACTTCCGACGCTGCACGACCGCTACGGAATTTCCACCGCCGAGGTCGCAAGGCAGATCAAGCAGTGGCTTTAGTGCACCGGCACTGAGCGCCAGTCAGGTCCAATCCGAGTCCACCCGCTGCATGTTGCGGCGGGCGAGCGATGGCTATTGCCCGAACGTGGGCGGTCGAAGAGCCCGCAAAGCCGCAGGCTCATGCAACTGGCACAACGTAAATACAGAATTAGGAGGAAACCATGACTGTCTCGAAGCCCGGACGCATCAGCCGCCGTTCGCTATTGGTGGCGGCGAGCGCCGTACCTCTCTGCGGGATTCTGACCCGTCCGGCGTCTGCCGCCGAGTTCGTCTACAAGTTCGCAACCGGACAGGACCCGACCCATCCAGTGAACATCCGTGCGCAAGAGGCGATCGATCGCATCCGCGAGGCAACCAGCGGCCGGCTGGAGATCAGGCTATTTCCGGCCAATCAGCTCGGCTCCGACACGGAGCTGCTGACCCAGGTTCGCAGCGGCGGCGTCGAGTTCTTCAACCAATCGTCCTCGATCCTTGCCACGCTGGTGCCAAGCGCTGGCATCGTGAACACCGGCTTCGCATTCACCGACTACGACAGCGTATGGAAGGCGATGGACGGCGACCTCGGCACCTACATCCGGGCGCAGATCGCCAAGACACCGATCATGGCGGTGTCGAAGGCCTGGGACAACGGATTCCGCCAGGTGACTTCGTCCGGCCGCGAGATCCGCACCCCGGATGATCTGAAGAATTTCCAGATCCGCGTTCCGCCCGCGCCGCTGCTCACCTCGCTCTTCAAGGCGCTCGGCGCCGGCCCGACGCCGATCAACTTCAACGAGGTCTATTCCGCGCTGCAGACCAAGGTCGTCGACGGCCAGGAGAATCCGTTGCCCATCATCGCGACCGCGCGCCTCTATGAGGTGCAGAGCACGTGCAGCCTGACGGGGCATGTCTGGGACGGCTACTGGATCCTCGGCAACAAGCGCGCCTTCGAGCGTCTGCCTAAAGACGTGCAGGAGATCGTGAGGCGCGAGCTCGATCGCTCCGCGGTTGATCAGCGTGCCGACATCGCAAAGCTCAGCCAGTCGCTGCGCAACGATCTCTCGGCCAAGGGTCTCAAATTCGTCGATGTTGATCGCGCCGCCTTCCGTCAGGCCCTGGCGAAGACCAGCTTCTACGCGGACTGGAAGGGCAAGTTCGGCGAAGAAGCATGGTCGCAGCTCGAAAAAGCCGCGGGCCAGTTATCATGAACAGCGTGAGCCATCCGCCCCACCTCGATGCCGGTGTGGCGGCCAGCGCCCAGCAGGCAGGCCGGCGCAGTTGGGTGACAACGGCGAACACGGTGCTTGGTCATGTCGTGGCGGTCCCAGCAGCACTGCTCGTGCTGGCGGAAATTGCGGTGCTGTCTGCCGGCATCGTGGGTCGATACGTGTTCCGCTCGCCAATCATCTGGTCCGACGAGCTTGCCGGCATTCTTTTCCTCTGGCTCGCCATGTTCGGTTCTGTGATCGCGTTCCAGCGCGGCGAACACATGCGGATGACGGCTATCCTTGGCGTTCTCAGCACGGAACTTCGCGCGTTCCTAGATGTCGTCGCGGCCGCAGCATCGCTGGCATTTCTTGCGCTCGTTGTCTGGCCGGCCTATGAATTTGCGGCCGATGAAGCCTTCGTCACGACGCCGGCGCTCGAAATCGTCAACAGTTGGCGCGCGGCGGCGCTACCAATCGGCATCGGCTTGATGCTGATCGCAGCGGTTCTCCGGCTGATCCGGATCGCGAGCCTGCGCAGCCTGCTGGGTTCGGTTGCGTTGGTCGCAGGTATCATTGCGACCTTCGTTCTGCTCGCTCCCGCCTTGAAGCCGCTCGGCAATTTGAACCTCCTGATCTTTTTCGTTTTCGTTGTGGGGGCGATGGTCTTTGCAGCCGTGCCGATCGCCTTTGCATTCGGTCTCGCCACGGTCGGCTATCTCGCGCTGACAACCAGCACGCCGGATGTGGTGATGATCGGACGAATGGACGAGGGCATGAGCCACCTGATCCTGCTCGCCGTGCCGCTCTTCGTCTTTCTCGGCCTCCTGATCGAGATGACGGGCATGGCGCGCGCCATGGTCAGCTTCCTGGCGAGCCTCCTAGGCCACGTGCGCGGCGGATTGCACTACGTGCTGGTCGGAGCGATGTATCTGGTCTCTGGCATTTCCGGCTCTAAGGCAGCGGACATGGCTGCGGTGGCGCCGGTCCTGTTTCCCGAGATGCGGCGGCGCGGGGCCAAACCGGGAGACCTCGTTGCGCTTCTCGCGGCGACTGGCGCCCAGACCGAGACGATTCCGCCCTCGCTGGTCCTGATCACGATCGGTTCGGTGACGGGCGTGTCGATCTCGGCATTGTTCACCGGCGGCTTGCTTCCGGGCGTGGTGCTCGCGGTCATGCTCGCGGCCGTGGTGTGGTGGCGATATCGCCGCGAGGATCTGTCCCACGTCAAAAGGGCGAGGGCCCGGGAGATTGGCCGCGCCTTTGTCATTGCTATACCGGCCATCGCGCTGCCATTTGTGATCCGGACTGCCGTCGTCGAAGGGGTTGCGACGGCAACAGAGGTCTCGACCATCGGCATCCTTTACTCGACTTGTGCGGGCCTCTTCGTCTACCGGCAGTTCGACTGGCGGCGCATCTATCCGATGTTGGTCGAGACGGCTTCGCTGTCGGGGGCGATTCTGCTCATCATCGGCGCGGCTACAGGCATGGCCTGGGCGCTGACCCAATCGGGATTTTCTGCATCTCTGGCCAAGTTCATGACCAGCCTTCCCGGCGGGGGCCCCATCTTCCTGGCCGTGACCATCGTGACCTTCGTGATCCTCGGCAGCGTGCTGGAGGGAATCCCGGCCATCGTCCTGTTCGGTCCGCTGTTGTTCCCGATCGCGCGGCAGGTCGGGGTGCACGACGTCCACTACGCGATGGTGGTCGTCCTCGCCATGGGCATCGGTCTGTTCGCGCCGCCGTTCGGCGTCGGCTATTACGCGGCCTGCGCCATCAGCCGCATCAATCCGGACGAGGGCATGAAGCCGATCGTTGGCTATATGATCGCGCTCCTTATCGGCACTCTGATCGTTGCCGCCGTGCCCTGGCTATCGATCGGCTTCCTTTGACGAGCTCCGCAGGAGGCTCGCTGAAACCCGTGCCTCCTGCTCAGGCGAATTGCGGCAGGTGCAGGGGCAGGCCGTCGCAAGGCGTATCGATCTGCTCGACCTGGCCCTTGCCGACTCCGTCACCCGGAGCTTCTTGCCTCCTGTGAAGGCACAGTTCGTCGGCTGAGGCCCATCCAGGATCAGCCGATCGACCACTTCGCCGCGCTGGTCCAGCACCGCGATGTTTTTCTGGTTGTAGACGGTGCAATAAAGCCGGCCGTCCGCGCCGAAGGCCATCCCATCCGCCCTTTTAGCCATGGCTGCTGACGTCGTGCGCCTGCAGCTCAGCAACCGCATCGACGCCGCCGACCTTGATGGTGGTGAAGGTGAGCGTCCCCGTCGGCTGAATGAGATCGGCAGGTCTTTCCGTCACGCAGGCCGAAGGCGATGTTCTCGTGACGGTCAAATAGGAGTAGAGCGCATAGTTCTGAAACACCATCGCTATATTGCGCTCGCGGGGATCGGCTATGGTGAGATCAACCCCCGAACTACGTGCACATTTGCCGTAATATTTCTGTACTGCAAAACAAACTTCCCCCAAGATCTGCACCGTAATGCTCGCGCGGGGTGGTGCCGGTGTAATCTTGGCGGACCAGGCTGCGCTTCAGGACAGTGGTCGTGGACGTGGCGCCATTTCCGAATCAAGGATCAGTCGACCATCGAGTCGGCCATCCAATCGCTTCACGTATTCTGAAGCTTCATCCATGTGCGCTTTCATGAGTGCGCGCACGCGCTCGCTGTCGCGCGCGCGGGCGGCCTTGGCGATCTCTGTGTGAATCTTGACGTTCGCGCACCCGAATCTCGTGTGCTCTTCCGGAGGCGTCTGGGTGCTGAAGACAACCAGCCGACGGAGCATCTCGTTGACCAGCTCGCATGCGAAGCGCAAGAAAGGATTCGGGTTTGCAGCAGCCAGAATGTCATGAAAGTCGAGATCGGCCTGGCGTTGACGAACCAGGAGAGACGGCTCCTGCGAGGTCGGCTGGCACGTCTGAATGTTCTGCTCCAGCGCGTCGAGCTGCTCGTCCGACAGAAATGGCACCGAGCCGGCAGCCAATTCCGGCTCCAGCAACCGCCGCGCCGCATAGATGTCCTCCATGCTGACCTCTTTGAAGAACAGGTAGTTCTGCAGCAGTTGAAATGTGCGCTCGAGCGGGACCTCGATGATTGTTGCCCCGCCGGTCGGCCCGGTGCTGATCGTGATCAGTCCCTGCACTTCGAGGGACTTAAGCGCCTCGCGGATCGTGCTCTTGCTGACCGAAAACAGCCGCTGCAGCTCCTTCTCCATCGGAAGCTTGTCCCCAGGGCGGAGGTTCTTGTGGGTGATCAGCTGCTTAATCTCTTCGGTCACGAGGTCAGCCCGCTTCTGAATTTTCAGCCGGCCCCCAGGCCGCGCCAATTTTTCCAATTCGACCGTCATTCCCGAATTCTCCAAAACTACCAAGAGGTTGCTGGCCGGCGCTGGAGGTGAGCTGGCCCGGGCCCCGGCAAAGACCGACTCGTCAATTGACACTTCTCCCACAATAGGCATATTCATGCAAATCCGGTTTATAATGATAAACAGGATAGATAGGTTGGATGAAAGGGAGCGGAGCATGACGGTCGGGTGGAACATCCCGGAAATCTGGGCGGCGATCCACACGCCCTTCGACGCCTCCGGTGCCATCGACGAGGCCGGAGTCCGCCAGAACGTCCGCCACTACATCGCAGCCGGATTGGCGGGCGTGTTCTGCAATGGGCTGATCGGCGAAGTCTGGTCGCTCACGCTGCAGGAGAGAAAGCATGTCATCGAGGTCATTGCAGACGAGGCGGCGGGACGCCTTGGGATTTCCGTGGTGATCTCGGGTCCCTCGGTGGAAGAAACCATCGATCTCGGCGAGCACGCGCGCCGGCTTGGCGTCAGCCACGCCGTGCTGATGGTCCCAACCTCCGGGCCGCGATCCCCTGCTCAGCAGTTCGCGTATCTGCACCACATCTGTGTCCGCTTGGAGATGCCGATCGTCATCTTCAACGCGCGAACTGCCGAGGGCAGTCCATTGGATCCCGGCGTTTTCACGCAGCTCTGCTCGCTACCAAATCTCAAGCTCCTGAAGACGACAGGCAATGCCGCCGAGAACGCGGTGCTTCGCCAGGCCGCGCAAAACGGCGTCCTCGTGTCGGACCCATTGGAAGAGAACTTCTTCGCCAACATGCAGGCCGAGGGTCAGTCGATCCTCTATGCCGACCCAGAGCCGTACCTCTATCAACGCGGCGAGTTTCGCCCGATCGCGGACTACGTGGCTCTATTGGCGGCTGGACGGACGGTAGAAGCAACGCGCATCTGCGCTTCACTCGCGCCGCAACGGATCATCTTCAATAAGTGGATCATGGACCCGCTCAAGCGCGGTCACATGCCGAACGCCGCGGTCAAGCATTGGTGCGATCTGATCGGCATGGCGGGCGGTGCGGTGCGAGCGCCAGTCGCCCCCTTGTCGGCGACTGAAAAGCGGGAGCTGGAATCCGACCTCATCAAGTGTGATGCGCCGGGCCTTCGGTCTGCCGCCGAACGCATTTCGTCGTGACGTGCTGACTGCAATCTTCAACGGAGAGGAACATGACTTTGAAGCCTGTCGACCGTCGCTCGGTGCTCCAGATACTGGCCGCTGCCGGCTCCGCACCACTCTTTTTTAAGAGCACCGTCGCCCATGCCGAAACCCCGCTCACCGTCGGAATCCTGTATTCCGGGTCCAAGCAGGATTACGGCTTCAACCAGTCCCACGCGCAGGCCGCCGCGGCGCTGAAGAAGCTGCCCGGCATCAAGGTGATCGAGGAGGAGCGCGTTCCGGAAACGATCGCGGCCCAACGGAGCATGGAAGGCATGATCCGTCAGGACGGCGCTCAACTCATCCTTGCGACGTCCTTTGGCTACTTCAAGCCGCACGTTCTGGAGATGGCGGCCAAGTATCCGGATGTCACCTTCTCTCACACCGGCGGCGTGTGGACGGCGGGTATGCCCGAGAACATCGGCACGTTCTACGCCTACATCTTCGAGGCGCAGTACATTTCGGGAATCGTGGCTGGCCACATGAGCAAGAGCAAGAAGCTCGGTCTCGTCGCTGCAAAGCCGACGCCCAATCTTCTGCGCAGCATTAATGCATTCGCGATCGGCGCGCGTTCGGTCGATCCGGCGATTCAGGTGCAGGTCATCTTCACGGGCGACTGGGTGCTTCCAGTCCGCGAAGCGGAGGCGGCGAACACGCTGGTCGACCAGGGCGCCGACGTCATCGCCGCCCAGGTCGACAGTCCAAAAGTTGTGATCGAGACGGCGGAAAAGCGCGGTGTCATGTCATGCGGCTACCATTCGAGCCAAGCCGATGTCGCTCCCAACGGCTATCTCACGGGCGCCGAGTGGAACTGGATCACGCCCTATCTTGTATATGCCGGCAGCGTGCGTGGCGGCAAGAAGCCAGAGCACTATCTCCGTGCCGGCTTTGGCGATCATTTCGTCAAGAACAGTCCGTTTGGAAAACTCGTTACACCTCAGGCGCGCGCAGCCGCCGAGACGGCGCGGGCAGACCTCATCGGCGGCACGCGCGTGATCTACAGTGGCCCGCTCAAGGACAACAAGGGCAACGTCGTCATCCCTGCTGGCGTCATGCAGAGCAGCAACGACCGTGCGCTCGACGGCATCAATTATCTCGTCGAAGGCATCATCGGCCAAGTCTAGGAGGCGCTCTTGTCTTCGATCTCCGAAATCGAATCCGTGCCTTCGAAGCCGCTGGTAACCGCAGCTCAACTGAGCGTGGCCTTGCCTGTCCTGGCGGTACTGCTCGCGTCGGCCATCTTTGCGGCGTTCGTAGCCTTGTACGGACAGAACCCCGCGACGGTGTTCGGTCTGATCGTCCAGGGTGGCTTCGGTAGCAGCTTCGCTTGGCAGGATACCTTGTCGCGCGCAGCTCCTTTGGTCCTCGTGGGGCTCGCCGTTGCGATCCCCGCCCAAGCAGGTCTGGTGATTATCGGCGGCGAGGGAGCCTTGGTGCTGGGCGGGCTCGCAGGTGCCGTTGTGACGCTGCCGTTCGCGGGGGCGCACGCGCCTCCCATGCAACTCCTCATGTTGCTGGCCGGCGCCTTGATCGGAGGACTTTGGTTCGGTCTGGCCGGTGTGCTCCGTCAATACCGCGGCGTCAACGAAACGATCTCGAGTCTGCTGCTGTCCTATATCGGGATCGCAATCTTTCATCATCTGACGGAAGGTCTGCTCCGCGACCCGGCAAGCCTCGATAAGCCGTCGACCCACCCGATCGACCCATCCTACATGCTGCCGGTGATGTCCGGTGTTGGCGTTCACGCGGGGCTTGCCATCAGCATATCGCTGGCCATCATCGCCCACCTCGTGCTCCGCTACACGCGTTGGGGTTTTGCCCTGCGGGTGGTCGGCGGAAGTGCCCGCGTCGCGACGATGATGGGCCTTGCCGTCAATCGCTGGATCATCGGTGCCTCGGTCGTGGCAGGCGGTATGGCGGGAGTTGCCGGCGCGATCGAGGTGGCCGCCGTGCAGGGGACGGCCAACTCCTCGCTCATCGTTGGCTATGGCTATAGCGGAATCCTCGTCGCGTTCCTGGCGCGACACCAGCCGCTTGCGATTGTCGCTGTCGCGCTGTTGATCGGCGGCATGCAGGCAAGCGCCAGCCTGTTACAACGGCGTCTCGGACTTCCGGATGCGACGATGCTGGTGTTTCAGGGGCTGATCTTCGTCTGCGTCCTCGTCGCGGACGCAATTGCGCAACAACTCCGAGAAACGACGCGGAGGTAAAGGATGGACGGTATATCAATCGGCTGGCTTGCGCTGCCGCTCGCGATCCTGGGTGGGGCCATCCGTGTGTCGACACCTTTCATTTTCGTTAGCATCGGCGAGCTGATCACCGAGAAATCGGGGCGTATCAATCTGGGCCTTGAAGGCACTCTGATGCTCGGTGCCATGGCGGGATACGCGATCTCCTACCTCTCCGGCTCGCCCTGGCTCGGCGTGCTTTCCGCGGGAGTCGCCGGGATGACGTTCGGGCTGCTGCATGGCCTTCTGTGCAGTGTGAAGCGCGTCAATGATACCGCGATCGGGATCAGCCTGATCGTGCTAGGTACGGGCCTCGCGTTCTTCCTGGGCAAACCGCTGGTCGAGCCCAAGGCGCCGCGGCTTCCCTCGATCGCACTCGGATTCTGGTCGAGCGCACCGCAGGTGCGAGCTGCGCTGGACGTCAACGCACTGTTCTTCCTCGGAATTGCATTGGCTTTCGCGGTCTACATCTTCCTGAACAGGACGGGCTGGGGGTTGATGCTGCGCACGGTGGGAGATAGCGAGGATGCGGCACGGTCGCTTGGTTTTCCCGTATTGCGGGTGCGCATCATCGCGACCATGGCGGGCGGCTTTCTCGCGGGCATCGGCGGCAGCTTCCTATCGCTTTCGTATCCGGGAAGCTGGAGCGAAGGCCTGTCGAGTGGCCAAGGCATCATGGCGGTCGCGCTCGTCATCTTTGCCCGCTGGCGTTCGATCAATGCCCTCGGCGCATCGCTGTTGTTCGGCGGGGCAGGCGCTCTCGGTCCTGCTCTCCAGGGCATCGGCGTGACCGGCTACTACTACCTGTTCAACGCGGCTCCCTACATTCTGACCCTTGCAATCATGGTGGCGTCGACGTCGCGGGCTGCTCCGTTTGCCGATGCGCCGGGCGAGCTCAAACTCCACCGGTGACGCCGTGACGGGAATTCATCCTCGAAGGATAGTCCGATGACCGCTCCGCAAGTCGAGCTCAAGAACATGACGAAGCGTTTCGGGGCAAACCTCGCCCTGAACAACGTATCACTGCTGATTCGCTCGGGCACCGTCCACGCCCTGCTCGGCGAGAACGGCGCCGGAAAGAGCACGTTGGTCAAATGCCTGGTGGGCTTTTACCATCCGGACGAGGGCCGCATCCAGGTGGATGGGCGCGAGCACCGGCTAAACTCGCCGAAGGATGCCGATTCGCTCGGCATCGGCATGGTGTATCAGCATTTCACTCTCGTGCCGTCGATGACCGTGGCGCAGAATCTGGTCATCAGCGGTGCGAGATTGCCGGCCTATATCAACTGGCAAAGCGAGCTGAAACGGCTGGGCGAAGTCACCAGCAAGCTTCCGTTCCACGTGCCGCTTGACGCGCGCGTCTCGCAGCTCGCTGCGGGCGAGAAGCAGAAGGCTGAGATCGTCAAGCAACTCTATCTGGGGCGAAAGCTACTCGTCCTCGACGAGCCGACATCAGTGCTCACGCCAGCAGAAGCCGATGAGGTGCTCGGCTATGTTCGCAGCCTGACGCGGGCGGGCGAGCTCAGCGCCGTTCTGATCAGTCACAAGTTTCACGAGGTCCGCCGGTTCGCCGACGACGTGACGGTGCTGCGGCGCGGCGCGTCAGTGCGAACGGGGGCCGTCGCCGATTTGACGGACGACGCTCTGGCAGAAGCTATGATCGGAGAGCCCGTCAGCAAGATGGTGCAGCACGCGCCGAAATCACCGCCGAAGTCAGACATTATCCTCTCCGTCAGGGACCTCTGCGTGAACGGCGACAATGGCCTTCCGGCCGTGAAGGATCTCTCGCTGGAGGTGCGAGCAGGCGAGATTGTCGGGATTGCCGGCGTCTCCGGAAATGGCCAAGTGGAGTTGGTCGAGGCCATGATGGGGCAGCGATATCGCAGCGGTACGACGACCGTCTCCGGATCGCCGTTCAACGGTACGCGAAGGGAAATCGCCCGCCTTGGCGTGTATGGCTTGCCTCAAGAGCCGCTGAAGAACGCCTGCATCGATCGCATGTCGCTGGCCGAGAACCTCGCCCTGCGTAACTTCGATCGGGCGCCGCTCTGCCGCGGTATCGCGATGAACTATGGCGCGCTCGCCAAGCAGGCCGAGAGGCTGGTCGCTCAATTTCGTGTCAGAGCGCCTAGCCTGACCGCAAGCATGAGCACGCTGTCCGGTGGCAACGTGCAACGGGCCGTACTGGCGCGGGAGCTCACACAGGACGTTCGCTTGCTGGTCGCGTCCAATCCAACGTTCGGACTTGATTTTGTTGCGTGCGAAGAAACATACCGTCGGATTCTCGGGGCACGGAATAGGGGAGCGGCAGTCCTGCTCATCTCGGAAGATCTCGACGAGCTAATCGGCCTAGTCGACAGGATCCTCGTCATGAGCGGGGGCCGGATCGTCCATGAGGTCTCGGCCGAAGGCGCCGACAAGCGCGTGATCGGCAAGTACATGGCGGGAATGAAGGCGGCCTGACTCGAGGGTTCGCGTCGGATCAGAATCTAGAAGGAGACGTTCGTGGTCACGCAGATCAATCATTTCATCGATGGCAAGCAGGTCCCGGGCAGCACCGAACGCAGCTCGCCGGTCTTCAACCCGGCAACGGGCGAGCAGACGGGCCGTGTTGTGGCCGCCAACGCGGCCGTGGTGGCGGCCGCGGTAGCCGCCGCGAACAGGGCGGCACAGGGTTGGGCCGACACGACGCCTCTCAGGCGTGCACGCGTCCTCAATCGCTTTCTGCGGATCCTCGAGGATCGCGCAGGTCAGCTTGCCGACGTGATCGTCTCCGAGCACGGGAAGGTTCACTCCGACGCACTCGGCGAAGTTCAGCGCGGAATGGAGGTGGTCGAGTTTGCCACGGCCGCTCCGCAGCTTCTCAAGGGCGAACTTACGGAGAATGTCGGTACCCGCGTCGACAGCTATTCTACTCGCCAGCCGCTCGGTGTCGTCGCCGGAATCACGCCCTTCAATTTTCCCGTCATGGTTCCGATGTGGATGTTCCCGGTCGCTCTCGCCTGCGGAAATGCGTTCATTCTGAAGCCATCTGAGCGCGACCCATCGCCGTCGCTCATCATGGCGGAGTGGCTGAAGGAAGCCGGCCTGCCGGACGGTGTGTTCAACGTGGTGCAAGGCGACAAGGAAGCTGTCGATGCGCTGCTGCATCACCCAGATGTTTCGGCGATCAGCTTCGTGGGCTCCACGCCGATCGCGCAGTACATCTATTCGACGGCCGCGAACACCGGGAAGCGCTGCCAGGCGCTGGGAGGCGCCAAGAACCACATGATCGTGATGCCCGATGCCGACATGGATCAGGCGGTCGATGCATTGATGGGGGCCGCCTACGGTTCCGCCGGCGAACGCTGCATGGCGATCTCAGTTGCCGTGCCGGTCGGCGAGGGGACGGCGGAAAAGCTGATCTCTGCGCTCGAACCCAAAGTCCGAGGCCTGAAGGTCGGGCCGGGTACCGACCGCGAAGCGGAGATGGGGCCTCTCGTCACGAAGCAGCACCTGGAGAAGGTAAGGAGCTATATCGATGCCGGTGTCGCCGAGGGTGCAAAGTTGCTGGTCGACGGACGCAGGTTCAGGATGCAGGGCTATGAAAATGGCTTCTTCGTGGGCGGAAGCCTGTTCGATCATGTCAAACCGAACATGAAGATCTACAAGGAAGAGATCTTCGGACCGGTGCTGTCAGTCGTTCGATCGCCGGACTACGCGACAGCCGCGCGCATGATCAATGAACACCAATTTGGCAATGGTACCGCCATCTTCACGCGTGATGGCGATGCCGCGCGTGAATTCGCCCATCAGATCAAGGTGGGGATGGTCGGCATCAACGTTCCGATTCCGGTGCCGATGGCCTTTCACTCCTTCGGTGGATGGAAAGCATCGATCTTCGGCGACCACCACATGCACGGCCTTGAAGGCGTTCGCTTCAACACCCGAATGAAGACGGTCACGAGCCGCTGGCCCACCGGAATACGAGCCGGTGCCGAATTCGTCATGCCGACAATGTCGTAGTACAACTGCAGCCAAGTCTTTGGATACCGGTTCCTCCCTGACTGCGAGGGCCTCTCAGGCCCTCGCTTCTTTTCAGGCGACTTCATCCGCCACAAGACCCCTTCGGCGCTGGTAACGGTGCTGGTCGCCGCAACGGCGCAAAACCTCCGCAAGCTCGCAAAGTTGATCCCGCTGCTAGCTCGGCTAGGCCGCTCATCGTGACGTAATCGTGTCCGCTGCGTCCTGGCCGTAACGGGTAGCGAGACCGAAATAGCGCCCCTTTGCGAAAAAAGATCGCTTTCGACGCTACCGGCGCCAAGACCCTCAGCTTAGAATTGCGCTTGCCCAAGGCTCAAGAACTGTCTCATGCGAAGGACTGCTATCGTAGATTGGCCTTTGTGGGGAAAAGCGGTAGCGCTCCCCGGCTGCCAACCGTACGATTTTGCACGCTACCACCATTGCGGAAAGCCGCCGAACGGGAGCGGCCGCGGTGCAACGACCATCCATTATTTCTTATGTTTGGAACCTAGTAACTTCTTAATTCATTTTTTTGCCCACTCTGCGGAGGCGTCCGGCACGAGCACCATGAACAGCACCACTATCAGGGCCGCGACTAAGCGGGCAAGGACAACCTCGTTCAGCGCGCTGCTCTCGCCTTCATCAAAACGAAGAGGTGGGAGCCCGCGGCGGTCACCGAAAGGACGCGTTTCAATTTGGCAGGAAGCCTTTAGAGTGGTCAAAGCCGGCCTTTGGCCCGAACAAAGCAGACACGTGGCGACATAAGCTAAGTTCAGCCACGGACCAAAGCCAGCCGTACCCGCTTGGGCGGCTTCCGCTCGAAGCAGAACGCAGCTTGAATATCTGGGGGACCGCATCAAACTGCTATCGTCGCGCGGGTGACGGCTAACTTGACCGTTGCCCCCATCGACTGCGGTGTTCCATACATGCACGAGCGCCAGAGCCACTCGACAGGACCGAACCGATAGCGGCGCAGCCACCACGCGCTGAACACCACCTGCGCGCCATATACGAAAATGCCGATAACCAGTGTCGCGGCCACGCCGAGGCGGCCAAATTGGCCTAGACCATAACCGTAGAAGATCCAGCCGCAGATCACAGATTGCGCGAGATAGTTGGTGAACGCCATGCGGCCAAGCGGCGCGGCCCAGCCCAGCATCCTCCGCCCGCCCGAGAGGTTCACAGCGGCGATGACCGCGGCCGCATAACCCAGGGCCAACACGACCGCCCCCAGCTCTTCCACCATCGGATGCGCGCTCCCCAGTGACGGCCAATCGAAGAGCTCTTGTCCTGCTACCGCGAGACTTAATGCGCCGCCGAGAAGAATGCCAAAGGTTGCGACGACGAACAGCAAGCGCCGGTTCGTCGAAGCGCGACGCAAAACCCCGCTACGCCACGTGAAGGCGCCGACCAGGAACAACGCGACAGTGGGCGGCAAGCCCATGACCTGCAGCGGAAAAATCACCGTCACCTCGTGGATCCGGAACGCGAGTACATCGAAAAATCCGCCGGTGCCGTAGGCACGCGTCGCGTCCGCGGCAAGCGCGGCCATCTCGGCTGCATCCGGCAGCGGCACGATCGGCGGTAGCAACAGCATGGTCACGTAGAGCCCCAGGAGCAGCAGGGCTGCACCAACCATGAGCCACCGCGCCCCGCGGAGGAAGGGCAGCACCACGAAGCCCGCAAGCGCATAATGGACGAGAATGTCGCCGTCCCAGATCAAATAGAGATGCACCAGGCCGATCGCCAGCAACACCACCAGCCTGCGCACGAGCAAGATCACGCGCCGTGCATTGCCCGCAAGCCGCTCGAATTGGATGGCGAGGCCGACGCCGAACAGCAGCGAGAACAGCGTAAGCGCCTTCGACTGGACGGCGACCGTCAGCACAGCCGCCACCGCGCGGTCGAGCGGCCAACCCGGCTCCGCGTTCAGCAAGACCGGCGCGAAGAAGGAGACCCGAAATATGGTCACGATGTTCATGGCGAGCACGCCGAAAAGGGCCAAGCCCCGCAGCACGTCAATCGCGTCGAGTCGCTCCGACGAGCTCATAGGCTTTGCAGGCGCGTCACTCGCCGTTGACGCGGTGCGCGAGCCAATGCTTCCGCTGGTCATTGCAGGACCCCCATTTCCGGTGGAGAGATTTAGAATCCTGCCTCGTGCCGCGTCAAACTACCTGAATTGGGGAGCTGCATCGAACCGTGACAAATTGATTCAGTGCCAACGCGCGAGGAAATAAACAGGATTGGCGTTGGGCAAAGACGGCTGACTTGGCTAGCAAGCATGGGATCTCCCAGGCGACGATCTATAATTGGAAGGCCAAATTCGGCGGCATGGACGTTTCCGAGGCGAAGCGACAGACGGTCTTCGAAGCGGAAAACGCGAAGCCGAAGAAGCTTCTATCCGAGCAGATACTCGACGCGGGATATTGTGGTCTGACGTCCAATTCGGCACCTGACGGGATGTAGTCATGGCACCGGGGAACGACCGACGAGAACGGTGAGCAATCCGCCGCCCCACAGACGCGCCGCTGCTCTCTTGGCATCCTCCAACGTTACGGCATCCACCACGGCGTCGTGTTTTTCGAGATAGTCGATAGGCAGCTTATCAAGCTGATGCCGCAACAGCGTTCGCGCAAGCTTCGATGTTGTGTTGAGAGCTAGTATCTGCGAACCCTTCAGGTAAGACTTTGCATCATCGAGTTCCTGCTGGATCGGTCCTTTCTCGGCAAGGTGGCGGACCTGGCTCTCGATCTCTTCGACTGTCTCGCCGGCGCGGTCAGCCCGCGTGCCGCTATCGCCCACGAACACGGCTGAATGATCCATCCAGACCAGCCGCTCGCTGACGAAATAGGCCAACCCGCGCTTCTCTCGGACTTCGCGGAAGAGCCGCGAGGTCAAACCGCCGCCAAGAATGTGGTTGACGACAGAGGCTGCCATGAAATCCGGTTCGGTGCGCCGGACGCCGGGACCGCCGAATGTCACAAACGTCTGAGGTACATCGAGCGGAATGAAGATGCGCTGCGGCGGCTTTGCTGCAACCACGTCCGCAACTGGCGTCAAATTCGAGCTGGCCGGCAGGCCCCCAAAAGTCATGTCGAGCAGTTTGCAGAGGACCTCTGGATCGATGTCGCCGACCACTGCGATGTTGAGTGTGTCTTTTGCGATTACGCCTCGGACATAGCCCTTGAGATCTGCTACGCCGATCTTCGGGACGCTCTCGAGGGTACCTTTGGCCTGCCGAGCATAAGGATGATCCTTGAAAGCGACCTCAAAGAATTTGCGATCTGCGAGCGACGCCGCGCGATCACAGATCGGCTTTACGCCCTTCTTCAGGGGGGGCGCGTCAGGTCGAGATCGGCACCGACGAGCGGCGAGCGACGCAACGCACTCAAGATGCCACCGGACTTCGGTGACTCGCCAGAAACGGCTTGTTGCACCGCTGCGCCGAAGATCCCCAGCTTCTGGCCCTTCCTCGGTCAACTTACGGGCGAGCGTTCTGATGAAGGTCGCGGTCGATCTTGAGGGCGCACGATGCCCCGCTTGGTCAGCCGGGATCGGTAATTTTCGATCGTCGTTTAACCGGCTGATTTCGGTAGCATGGCAGTCACGAATACGCGGCCCCAAAGCACTGGTCGGACCGCTATCGGCGCTGAGGTGCGCCTGCCATGCGGCACGGAGCGAGATCTCATCATCCGGAAACAGTCTGTTCAAATGTTCGAGGAACTAGCCTTCGCCTAAGAAATAGAGCCAATTCAGGTACCGGCCGAGGATCGCGCGAGGAATGCGCCCATCGGGTGTGCCATCAACCAATTCCGCTTCGAATACCTGCCGGATGGTCCCGTTCCAGCCGTCGCAACGGCGACTGACCCCATCCAAAATTGCCTCGCCCGGTGAGTTCGGGCGCGGCATTACCTTGCGCGGGAGCCGGCCGCGATCTTGCGGCAGCGTCGCACCACGATCATGCGAGCTTCGCAGGATGGACGCGTTGCCCGAGCTTCAGTCGCAAGAAACCGAGGGCGCGTCGTCGTGCTTGAGGTGTCGCTTTCGGACATTGTAACTCACCAGCCAGATCACGCCCACTGAGATCGGCACGAAGGCTGCGGTCAGGAAAGAGGGCTCTACTCGCAGTCCGACGTCATGCGCGCCCTTGGCAAGATAGCTAAACAAGCTGACCACATAATATCCTATCGCCGCGACCGACAATCCTTCGACCGTGCACTGCAGCCGAAGTTGCTGTCTCGCGCGCTCGTTGATAGCCTGCAACAGGTCACGATGTTGTCGTTCGATTTCGACGTCGACACGGGTTCGCAACAGATCGGTAGCACGCGCGAGCTTGACAGACAGAGCCGCCTGACGATCCTCTACAGTCGCGCAGGTTCGCATTGCGGGCGCCATGCGGCGCGCCAAAAACGACGACCAGGTTGGATAACCCGAGACATCGTTGCCTTCAATGATGGACAGTCGCGATTGGACCAGCTCGTTGTAAGCCCTGCTGGCGCCGAAGCGAAACAGGCTGCCGGTCGCGCCTTTTTCGAAGCAGGCGGCCAGCGCCGTCAACTCGGCAAGCAGATGGTTGTTGAACTGCAGTCCCTCACCGCTTTGCATTTTTTCGAGTGCCTCAACAAGGCAGCGGTCGATGCGATCAACGGAAGGTGCAAGCTCAAGGGCCGCCGACAGGCCAAGCAGCGCCAGTGGACGATAGGTCTCGATCTCCAGGAGCCGTTGCACCAGCGCTCCGAGATCGTGCGACGTCAATCCGAGGTCGCAGACGAGGATTTTCGTAAAGCCTTTTTCGTCGACGCGGAAGTCTGAGGCGGCAACGCCTGCGCCGCTCTTTGTCGCAACCATGGCCAGGCTGTTCTTGTCAAAAACATGTTCGGCGCGCCTGGTGGGCTCGGCGTCCTGCTCCACTTCTAGCCTGATCGCGACCAGCAACTGTCCGGTCTGACGCAACGCGCGGATCAGCTTTCGGACAGTACCATCAACTTTGTCAAATCGGTCTGCGGCAGAACCATTCGTGTTACTCCAGATCCAGGTAAATGTTGTGAATTCCGAATGCTGCTCCCAACGTAGCGTAGCGGGCCCGATGACAATCTGATGAAGTTTCGCCGATTGCTCAGGTGGCGGAAGATTGCGCTCGAGGCAAAAATCGATAAAACGGCAGCGATCGCTTGTGGCCGCCTCACCCTGCGCAAGAAAAGCCAAGTGGATCACGCTGAATGGCGAAACAAGGCGCGTGAAAGGGCGCGCGTGCACTTCGCCGAGCACGGCGTCGCGTTGCGGATGTGGCGTGAAGGTTCGCAGATCCAATTCATCGACCATGTATTGACGCCTCTCTTCAGGGTGAGCAAGCAACCGTCAGCCGCGCAAGGCTTGGCAAGCAGGAGCGTCTTCCGTTCGCCCAGCGGGGTGAAGAAAGGCGACCTCCGGTGCGGCAACCGCACAGTCGATTGACAGATCGAGGCCCAAACACGACTCCCATCTTGCTGCTGCCCTGATGCGGAGAGTCGGTGCAGGATTTGGGCCAGCACTGTAGAAGGGGCACGCTCGCGCCTTTGGCGAAATGTGACTTTCGAAAACAGTTGGAGGCGGGTTCCAGACATCAAGCGCGCTTGTATTCTGACAGGATGCATGCGTGGCGCAGGCCGCAGCAAATTGCCTGCTTCGCACGGTGATCGCTCGCCAGGCGGCTACATTATCTGAGACGCGCTGTGGACGGATTTGTCCATGCAGAGGCCGGCGACTGACCGCGCCGGACTAGCCGGGCAAGGCCTGGCCGATGGGCTGATAACGTCACGTTACGTGAGTTTGACGTGATCACAGCCGGAGCGCACGCCGTCATCGTCTTTTGAGGTGACATTCAGGGCAGTGCAAGCGCCGCGGCTCGACCGCAGTGAGGCAGATACGCGGCGAATGTCGTGAGCGATCGACCGAATAGCGGCGGATCACAAGTACGGCCGATTCGACTTGGCGGGCGTATTGCTCGAGTGCGGTCGTGGAGGTTTTGATCCGTCGTAGCCACGCGGCCGAGTCCGGTTTCCGTTGAATTCGCTCGCCCGTCTTTGCGGGACGCGAGGATCGCCACGCTCGTTGATGTCAGCTCTGTTTCCGATCGAGCATACGAACGGCCTCTTCGATGGATCGATCTGGCCGAAGGCCGGCTAGGAAGCCTCGATCGCCTATGGCGCAACAGCGGCGTCACAACTTTCATCCCTGCCGGCTGCGCCGTCATTCCTCGCAAAACAAGAAAGTTCCTCCTTTGCTGTTGAGCCCCTGCGGGGTGCGGCGTCGATCGCCTCCGGCCTCTCGATCATCATCAAGGCCGCAAGGTGCGGGCTCGGAAAACAGAGATCAAGGAGAACTACCATGGCGACGATCGGACGACCGGCACCAACCAGTCCGGCCGCTCAATCTGCCAAAGGAATGGACGGACGACCCCGTTCGCCTGAAAGCCGCGCATGTCCGGAGCGATGTAGGCTTTGCGACGTAGCCCAAGATCGCGCGTCGAATGGTAGCTCGCGCGATCGCCGCAAAGGTGCCGTTCCCGTTCGGGGCGCCGGACAACGTGTATGGCACAGGTGAGATCGAAAGGCTGCTGCGCAAGGCGGGAAGGCTGTGTTCTTGGGGGGCTTTCAATCACGTGTTCCGTTCCTGGGGCAAGCAGCAGCCTGTCGCAGGCACCGCATCCGCGATCGCGCAGAGCCTTCCCAAGAAGGCCTGGCACCGCTCGGCGTCCGGCGAAGGGACCAAAGGTCCGCGCTGGCACGACTGGGCCTATCTTGGCCGATCTCGACGCTGGTGAATACAATGACGATCTTGCCGGAGAATCGAAGCGGGGCCTTCTGAATCCATCGCAACGTTACTGACGCCAGTTTGGCTTTCTTCTCCACATGGTGTCCCAAAGGGCACGTCCATGCAGAAGCTAGTGTTGGTGGGAAGGCCATTGCTGGGCTATCGAGGACAGCTTCGAAGTCGCCAAGAACGAGCTCGGCTTTGACCACAACGAAAGCCGCTCCTGGCATGGCTGGCATCGCCATGTCTCCCTCGTCATGCTGGCCTTCGCCATGATGGCCGTCATCCGTCATCGAGCCAACACTGGACCATCGCTCAAAAAAGCGCGACGGGCCTCGACCGATGCATCGTTCTTGATCCGCTTGTCGATCCAGGAAATCCCCGCATCGCCATGAAGCTTGCCCAACGGCGCATCTCGCACGGCCGCATGGTCGTCCTGGCGCAGGGCTCATCAGGCCAACGGCGCGCAAAGCCCATCTCAGCAAAAGTGTAACTGTAATGCTAGTTAGGACACCCGACGGAACACACCAAGACAGTGTTGTCGTTCTCAGGGGCAAATACAGCAGTGCCATTAGCCCACTACAATAATAAAAAACATAAGTCCCGTACGCACACAATTACTCGTTCCGGTCAATCAACTGGCCCTAGCGAAGAACATTGGGTTCCAAGCCCAGCGCGCCCATTCGCTTCACGACGCGGGCGTCGTTTGGATGATAGATCCGCTCAGCTTCTTGGTCATCCAGGTAGGACTATTGTAAGTTGACCCCAGGCGCTCATATCATGCGACAAAGCCGGGGGCCGACTTCCTCGAAGCCGTTGCGCAGATAGAAGTCGAGGGTGCGCTTCCATTTCGGCTGCCACGGTGCTCCGACCTCCAGCCGCTTCCATCCTCGCGCGCGTCCTTCGGACAGAGCGACCGCGATCAGATGAGGCGCAATGCCCTGCGATCGCATGTCGGGGCGAACATAGAGCTCCGAGATTTCTCCGAACTTGCCGCCCGCGTAGATCGCAGTGCATTCGTTTAGAACCATGACGCCCACCGGCTCGTTATCTCCGCAGGCGATCACCGCGACGACGCTGACATCCGCAAGAACTGCCGCCGCGCTTTGCGTGACGATTTCGATCCCCGGGGCCATCCGGCCCAAGAGCTCGACTTGGAGAGCATAAACGAAGCGGGCGACGGTTCCGGCATCTGTGACTTCAGCGCGGCGTGTGGATATGACGGGCATCTTTCTTTCCTGTTCCGCTTCGCATCGGAATTGAATCACTCTGCGCCACGAGCGTCAGCCTGACATTTGTGATGCACTCCACCGCATTTTGACTCTCGGGAGCCCAGCTCAATCCCTCTGTGATCGCAATCTATAGATATCGGCCATCTCCTTCCTCGGTACTGAATCCTTTACCAGTCACGTGTTTGGAGACCAGCTCTCTGGAATGGTAGCTATGGATCCCCGGCCAGAAGGACCCCTGGGTTAGGATTCGATAACCAATCACAGGATCCTCTCGGTCGTCGAGAGCGATCGGGTCGAGACGATAACTCCCTATTTTGCGCATTTCACCGGCGCCAACCATTGCTCGACTAAGGCAACCAACGTCACCAGCGCGCCGGCCGCCACCACCGCGGACCCGATAATCATCTCCCCGCCGGTCTCGCGCTCGCCGCAAAGGCGCCCCGCCAGGTAGCCGCCCAGCGTGATCACCAGAAGCGCCAGCTCGTTGAGGTCGCTTCCATGGCCATTGATAGAAAGCGACACGCCAACCGTCACCACAAAGGCGACAAACAGCCCATCGCGCACGTTGAACGAGTCAACAACGCTGCAACCAGCGCGGCCAGGGGTGTGACAGGACAGGCCAGCAACAAGCCGGTCACCACGGACCCGGCACCGAATAGACAGTGCGCCAGCACAGCAAGCGAGCTCGCTGAGATTAGAATGCCGAGTAAGCCCTCGAACAAATGAAATCTGCAAATTACCCCCATTACAGCACGTTTTGACGCACGCTCCGCGCGAAAATCACTCCTTCCTCCCGCGGCAAAGTCGATTTGCGCCGGAACCGCCTCGCTTGGCGCGCTCTTGCTACAAAAAAGACCCGCGCACAGGTTCGCAGCACGCGTCGGGCTTTGCACAGGCAATACGCCGCTCCGGCCAAGAGTTGCTCGATCGTGTTGGGATTTTCGACGATGAACTCGGCTTCCCGGTCGGGTCGCCTTGACGCCGACGTCCTGGGCGGTATGTACCGCGTCAACAAAGAAGCGGTCCGGCCACGACCTTCGATTTGGTAGAGAAGGTGCTGGCGTATTGCCCTCTTGGGCTGCGGAGCCTCGCCATTGCCCGTTCGCATCTAGCTTCACTGGTGCCCGAACCCGGGACACCACGCGGCTTGGCTTGGTCAGGCCATGAGCGCGTTGCCTGCCGCGGCGTCATGCTGCCATGAGTTTCGCGAGGGCCGTCAACGCTTCGCGCTCCTTGGTGGCGATTCACGTGCGCAATTTGACCTCGTCAAATGTCCAAGCCTTGAATAGCTTTGCCGCGCCAGGAATTTCGCCCCGAGCTGCCGCTGCCTGTATAGTTCTCTTGTTCTCGCCTGTCATTGGGCGACATCTTCAATCTTGATGCGTTCGGATGTCCCGTTCATCGGTTCTTCGCGCCAATCACGGGGCCCTATTACTGTGTGGTGCTTTCGGGGCGGGTAAGATTTGGCTGCTTTTCCTGGCGCTTCAATCGTGTCTGCTTGTCGGCGTGTATGTCTGCATCCCGACGCGAAGGCGCAAATGATCGGCCCGGCGCGGCACAGTTCATTGATTTTCTCTTCCTCAAGCAAGTCTCGCACAGATACTTTTGCGGCATGCTGATTGCACGAAGACGCTAAAGGACCGTTTCGCAATAGTAGTCGCTCGTTCAACGACGCAGGAGATATGAAAGTTCTCGATCGTATGCAAATTGATACCAAACACTGGCCCCGGTGAGGCAGGTCCCCAATTAAGCGAGCGCTTCCAGCGAACTCCATTTTGTCCATCGCAGGTCCCTCCGTCGTTCTTCACGACGACCGCAGATCATGTCGTTCACGCAAACAAAAAGCGAAGCTCCCGGCACAGGATTTCTGATGAGCTCTACGCAAGCAATTCGTGAACGCCTGCGCGACGCCGGCGCGTCGTTTGCGGCAAACGACAATATCGCAGAATATCTGCTGCCCGGTGACATTGATGTGATCCAAGCCGAGGTCGAGCAGCACGTACAGGCTGTGCTTGAGGCCCTGGTTATCGACACCAGCCGCGACCACAATACCAAAGCTACCGCGAAGCGCGTTGCCAGGATGTACGTGCGCGAGGTTTTTGCCGGGCGCTTTGAGCCCGCGCCCGAGGTTACGGACTTCCCGAACGCGAGCGGCCTGAACGAACTCTACACGTTGGGTCCCATTGCCGTGCGCTCGACGTGCTCGCATCACCTCGTACCCATGACCGGCCGCATGTGGGTTGGCGTGGTGCCCGGTGAAAAAGTGATCGGTATCAGCAAATTTGTGCGCCTTGCCAACTGGATCATGTCGCGCCCGCACATCCAGGAGGAGGCCGCTGTTATGCTGGCGGACGAATTGGAGCGCCGTATCCTGCCGAAGGGATTGGCCGTCATCGTTCGGGCGCAGCACCAATGCATGATCTGGCGTGGTGTTCGCGAGACTGACACTATCATGATAACCAGGCATCATGCGCGGTGCTTTTCGCGACAACAGGACATTGCGCAGCGAATTTATGGCACTGATCGAGGATCAACCGTGACCTACCTATCGACGAAGACATACGGTCATGAAATCGGACTATCCGCCACATTTCGCCAGTGGCGCGCGCTGTCACACTGTCGTCTGCTGCACGGTTACTCGTTGTCATTCCGCTTCGAGTTTGAGGCCGACACCCTAGACGACAAGAATTGGGTCGTTGATTTTGGCGGCCTCAAAGAGCTTAGAGCGATCCTCGAAGACACGTTTGACCACAAGACCATCGTAGCTGCGGACGATCCGGAGCTTGAATGGTTCCACGAAGCGGCGCGGCGCGGCGTGGCGGATATCGTTGTGCTACCTGCTGTCGGTTGCGAAAAATTTGCCGAGCACGTCTACGGCATCGCGAGCAAGTGGCTGCTGACAGAGCGACTTGCTCCGCGTTGCCGGCTTGCATCTGTCGAAGTCAAAGAGCACGGTGCGAACAGCGCGATCTATCGGCGAACGAGCCGTGCTGCCGGTTAACGAGATCTTTGAAAGTATCCAGGGCGAAGCCTGCAGGAGCGGCACGCCGTCCGTGTTCCTGCGGCTACAGGTCTCTTCGCGCAAGCGGAGATCAATGCCATCCCGGAAACAGCTGGGGGACGAGATGATCGGCTTTGCCGCCCAGTGACTGATCGAGCTGGAAGAAGGCGAGACCGGAGCGGCCTACGGCGAAAAGAATCCCGAGCGGCTGGCGCAGCGCAACGGCTACCGCGAGGAGGGGCGGGCTTCGTTTTCCCGATACCTACCGCCGACATCGGAGTGGTTCCGGAGAACCACACCTGCTGCAACCAAGCCGCATGCTTCAAATATCGCGCAAGGGCTGCCCCGTACATTAAGCACGAGAGCAGGCCTTTGTCGGGCACTTGCTGGGCCGGTTGTCGACATTAAAACTCAATGCCAGAAACCTGACACTACGCGGCGCTACGAAGTGTCTGCTGAGCCTGCGAATTCACTTCGGCACGCGATTTGCTCTGTTCACGGCAAGTCGCCAATCGCACTGCGATGGTCTTCCGACGGACCGCCGCGTTCGCGTCTGGTCCCCTCCGACGGTTTGCTGTGGCAGTGACTTGGCGCTCGGTGTTGACCGAGAAAATGCAGGCAAGTGTTGGATGCGATCTAGAGTGCTTCTTTTGGGAGCCGCAACAATCGCGCCCGTCGCGAGCGGTGCAACCAAAACGGCGAACCTTGAGCCAGGAGTGAAACTGCCAACGGTCGTGTGGGGCTGGTCCGGAGGCTATATTGGCGGAGAGGTACCGTCGAACCTCCTTCACCAATCCCTACGGTCAGTCGATCTATGGCGATGCCGACACGTTCGATGTCACTCGGCACAACCCGCAACTGTCGATTGGCGAAGGGCCGCATTTCTGCTCGGGCGCTGCGCTGGCGCGCCTGCAATTGCGATGCGCCTTCCCCGCTCTGTTCGTGCGACTGGAGGATCTGGCGCTGATCATCGCCGCGGAGGACGACGTCTAAATGCCGTCTTACATCATTCGCTGCCCGCAGCGCCCGCCGGTCACCTTCCGCCCTTCCATCGCTTAGACAGTGAAGTGCCACCATGTCCGAACAACCCTTGCCGACGCTGCCGATGTGGCGCGTCGATCACATCGAGCCCTCGCCCGAGATGTTGGTGTTATGCGCCAACGGTCCGATCCACCGCGTGCGCTTCCCGTCCGGGCACGAAGGCTGGTGGGTGACAGGCTACGACGAGGCCAAGGCGGTGCTGTCTGACGCGGCGTTCCGGCCCGCAGGAATGCCGCCGGCGACATTCACCCCGGATTCGGTGATTCTCGGTTCGCCGGGCTGGCTGGTCTCGCACGAGGGGGGCGAGCATGCCCGGTTACGCAAGATCGTGGCACCCGCGTTCGGCAACCACAGGATGAAACTACTCGCCCAGCAGGTCGAGGCGATCGCCGCGCAGTTGTTCGAGACGTTGGCGGCGCAGCCCCAACCCGCCGACCTGCGGTGCCACCTCTCATTTCCCCTTCCGGCCATGGTCATCAGCGCGCTGATGGGCGTGCTCTACGAGGATCACGCTTTTTTCGCCGGGCTGTCTGACGAGGTGATGACGCACCAGCATGAAAGCGGCCCGCGCAGCGCGTCGCGCCTGGCTTGGGAAGAACTGCGCGCCTACATTCGCGGCAAGATGCGGGACAAGCGCCAGGATCCGGGCGACAACCTGCTAACGGCTCTGCTCGCGGCTGTTGACCAAGGCAAGGCGACCGAGGAAGAGGCGATCGGTCTGGCGGCGGGCATGCTGGTGGCGGGCCACGAGAGCACCGTCGCGCAGATCGAATTCGGCTTGCTGGCCATGTTACGCCATCCGCAACAGCGCGAACGCCTGATCGGCGATCCATCCCTGGTGGACAAGGCGGTGGAGGAAATCCTGCGTATGTACCCGCCGGGCGCGGGCTGGGACGGCATCATGCGCTATCCGAGGACCGACGTGACGATCGCGGGCGTTCATATTCCCCCGGAAAGCAAGGTGCTGGTCGGCCTGCCGGCGACGTCGTTCGACACGCGCCATTTCGTCGACCCGGAAATCTTCGACATCGGACGCGACGGAGAGCCACACCTGGCGTTCTCTTCCGGGCCGCACTGCTGCATCGGCGCGGCGCTGGCCAGGCTGGAGCTCAAGGTGGTGTTCGGTTCGATCTTCCAGCGCTTTCCCGCGCTGCGCCTGGCCGTGTCGCCCGAAGAATTGAAGTTGCGCAAGGAGATCATCACTGGTGGGTTCGAGGAGTTCCCGGTGCTCTGGTGAGGCGCGGACGCCGCCGGGCGATCGCGATCTTCTCCGCAACTGCCGGCGCGCTTCGCGCGCGCCCGTCACATCAGCCAGCCAACAGGTAATGTACGTGCAAGAAACCACGGCAGCATGCCGGGACGCCTTCACCGAACTGGCGTCGCCAACCTGCATCCACGACCCGTATCCATTCATGCGGTGGTTGCGCGAGCACGATCCGGTGCATCGCGCGGCGTCGGGCCTCTTTCTGTTGAGCCGCCACGCCGATATCTCCTGGGCGTTCAAGGCCACGGGCGATGCGTTTCGGGGACCGGCGCCGGGCGAACTGGCGCGCTATTTCCCGCGTGCGGCGAGAACCCTGTCGCTCAATCTGCTGGCGTCCACGCTGGCGATGAAGGACCCACCGACGCATACGCGCCTGCGCCGGCTGGTCTCGCGCGATTTCACCATGGGTCAGATCGACAACCTGCGGCCGAGCATCGCGCGCATCGTCGCAGCGCGACTGGACGCCATGGCGCCCGCGCTGGAGCGCGGGGAGGCGGTGGACTTGCATCGGGAATTCGCGCTGACCTTGCCCATGCTGGTCTTCGCCGAACTGTTTGGCATGGCCCAGGACGACATTTTCGGGCTCGCCACCAGCATCGGCGGCATTCTGGAAGGCCTCAGCCCGCACGCCAGCGATCCCCAGCTCGCCGCGGCGGACGTGGCCAGCGCCAGAGTGCAGGCCTACTTCGGCGATCTCATACAGTGCAGGCGCACCAATCCCCGCCACGACATCGTGTCGATGCTGGTCGGCGCACATGACGATAATGCCGACAGGCTGTCGGATGCGGAGTTGATCAGCATGCTTTGGGGCATGCTCCTGGGCGGCTTCACCACCACGGCTGCCAGCATCGACCATGCCGTCCTGGCGATGCTGGCGTATCCCGAACAGCGGCACTGGCTGCAGGCAGACGCCGCGGGGGTGAGGGCATTCGTCGAAGAAGTCCTGCGCTGCGAGGCTCCCGCCATGTTCAGCTCCATCCCGCGTATCGCCCAGCGCGACATCGAACTGGGCGGGGTGCTGATCCCGAAGAACTCGGACGTGCGCGTGCTGATCGCGTCCGGCAATCGCGACCCGGACGCCTTCGCCGATCCCGATCGCTTCGATCCCGCGCGGTTCTACGGCACCAGTCCAGGCATGTCGACCGACGGGAAGATCATGCTGAGCTTCGGCCACGGCATTCACTTCTGCCTCGGTGCGCAACTGGCCCGGGTACAGTTGGCCGAGAGCCTGCCGCGGATCCAGGCCCGCTTCCCCACGCTGGCATTGGCCGAGCAGCCGACCCGGGAGCCCTCGGCGTTCCTTCGGACGTTCCGCGCGCTGCCGGTGCGGCTGCATGCGCAGGGGAGCTGAGATGCGTGTCATGGTCGACCAGGAGCTGTGCGGAACCAGCGGTCAGTGCGTGCTGACGCTGCCGGGCACCTTTCGGCAGCGCGAACCGGACGGCGTGGCTGAAGTATGCGTGGCGACGGTCCCGCAGGCGCTGCAGGCCGCCGTGAGGCTCGCGGCGAGCCAGTGCCCGGTCGCCGCCATTCGGGTCATCGAAAGCGACGCTGGCGATGGCGAGCGCGCCAGCGCCGACCCTGTGCCTTCTCCAGCGGAGGCCGAGCGGCACGCGGCAAAAGACCAGCACAATCTAGGGCGACACGATGGGACGGTTTGAAAGCAAAGTGGCCGTAGTGACCGGCGCCGGCGCCGGCATCGGCAAGGCATGCGCCCTCGCCATCGCGCGCGAGGGCGGCAGAGTGGTGGTGGCCGACATTGATGGCACGGCGGCTATTGCCTGCACCGCTCAGATTGCGGCCGCGGCGGGCCACGCGCTCGCCCTGGCGATCGACATCGCCGATGCGCAGGCGGTGGCGGCGCTGTTCGAGACGGCGGAGCGGCACTTCGGTGGGGTCGACCTGCTGGTGAACAACGCGAGCGCGATGCATCTGACCCCGCGCGACCGCGCGATCCTCGAGCTGGACCTGGCGGTCTGGGATCAGACCATGGCGACCAATCTGCGTGGCACGCTGCTCTGCTGCCGGCAGGCCATCCCACAGATGATCGCCCGCGGCGGTGGCGCGATCGTCAACATGTCGTCGTGCCAGGGGCTCAGTGGTGACACCGCGCTGACATCATACGCCGCGTCCAAGGCGGCGATGAACATGCTGTCGGCCTCGCTCGCCACCCAGTACGGTCATGCGCAGATCCGCTGCAATGCGGTTGCGCCCGGTCTCATCATGACCGAGCGTCTCCTCGCCAAGCTGGACGCGCACATGCAAACCCATCTGCGCCGGCACCAGCTCCTGCCGCGCGTCGGCCGCCCTGACGACGTGGCCGCGCTGGTGGCGTTCCTGCTCTCCGACGATGCTGCGTTCATCACCGGACAGGTCGTGTGCATCGACGGCGGCATGCTGGCGCATGTACCGACATACGCCGACGGTGGCAACAGCCGCGCCGCCCGGCCTGCCGACGACACCGCCGAAGCGGCCGCAACGCCATGCGGCTGATGGACATGCTGCTCAACCCGCTGAACCGTCGGCATCGGCTGCGGCACGACATCCCGGTCGTGCCCGGCGCTTTTCCCTTGGTCGGGCATCTTCCCGCCATCGCCAGAGACCTGCCGCGCCTGCTGCGGCACGCAGAACGGACGCTGGGTAGCCACTTCTGGCTGGATTTTGGCCCTGCCGGCCACCTGATGACCTGCATGGATCCGGATGCTCTCGCACTGCTCCGGCACAAGGACGTGTCCTCGGCGCTGATCGAAGACATGGCGCCCGAATTGTTTGGCGGAACGTTGGTCGCCCAGGACGGCATCGCGCACCGGCAGGCGCGCGATGCGATCCAGGCGGCGCTTCTGCCCAAGGGGCTGACCCAGGCCGGCATCGGCGAGCTGTTCGCGCCCGTCATCCGGGCGCGCGTGCAGAGGTGGCGCGACCGGGGCGACGTCACCATCCTGCGCGAAACCGGCGATCTGATGCTCAAGCTCATCTTCAGTCTCATGGGAATCCCCGCGCAGGACCTGCCGGGATGGCATCGCAAGTACCGGCAACTGCTGCAGTTGATCGTCGCGCCCCCGGTCGACCTGCCCGGACTGCCCTTGCGGCGCGGCCGCGCCGCCCGCGACTGGATCGATGCGCGGTTGCGCCAGTTCGTCCGCGCCGCGCGCGAACATGCCTGTCGCACCGGGTTGATCAACGACATGGTGAGCGCCTTCGATCGCAGCGACGATGCGCTTTCCGATGACGTCCTGGTCGCCAATATCCGCTTGCTGCTGCTTGGTGGTCACGACACCACCGCCTCGACGATGGCCTGGATGGTGATCGAGCTAGCGCGGCAGCCTGGGTTATGGGACGCCCTGGTTGAGGAGGCGCAACGCGTAGGCGCGGTGCCGACCCGGCACGCGGACCTGGCGCAGTGTCCGGTCGCCGAGGCGCTGTTCCGCGAGACGCTGCGCCTGCATCCGGCGACGCCGCTCCTAGTGCGTCGCGCAGTACGTGAATTGCGACTCGGCCAACGGTGCATTCCTCCGGGCACCGATCTGTGCATCCCGCTGCTGCATTTCTCGACCTCGGCGCTGCTGCACGAGGCGCCTGATCAGTTTCGGCTGGCGCGGTGGCTGCAACGCACCGAGCCGATCCGGCCGGTGGACATGCTGCAGTTCGGTACCGGCCCACACGTCTGCATGGGCTACCACCTGGCGTGGCTGGAACTGGTGCAGTTCTGTATCGCCTTGGGGCTGACCATGCACGAGGCCGGGGTGCGGCCGCGGTTGCTGAGCAGCGTCGAAAAAGGCCGTCGCTATTACCCGACCGCACATCCGTCGATGACTATCCGCATCGGATTCTCATGAGCTGGCATCGCATGCCCAGTGTAGTGAGGCAGCGGCGCCGTCGACGCGCTGCATTGCTGCACTCGGCGCGCTCGGTGCGAGGCCAGCAACACCGCGGCGGCTCCCCGCTCGCCGGGGCCGTCTCCTGGCAGGACAAGGATATGAACAACATGCAGACCGGTTCCACGCCACACGACGATCCAACTGGCGTTTCCGCAAGCGGCGGGTTGGTCGCGCAGGCGCGCGGCGCATCCGGCAGGCTGCTGCCCGAGATCTGGATGCAGGACGGCGCAAAGCGGGTCGAACAGGCGCTGGCGCGTCTTCTCTGCGCCGAAGACGACGGTGAGACCGAGCTGATGACGGCGATGCGCTACGCCACCTTGCATGGCGGCAAGCGCACCCGCGCGTTGCTCTGTTTGGCTGCCGGCTCACTGGCCGACACGCCGGCGCACATGCTCGATGACGTCGGTGCCGCCATCGAGATGATGCACGCGTGTACGTTGGTCCACGACGATCTGCCCGCGATGGACGACGACGTACTTCGCCGCGGCCTTCCGACCGTGCACGTCAAGTTCGGCGAAGCCACCGCGATCCTGGTCGGCGATACGCTGCAGGCGCACGCCTTCCTGACCCTGGCGAGCCTGGATGTTCCGGGCGACAACCGTATCGCGCTCGTGCGCGAACTGGCGCAGGCGGTGTCCGCCGAGGGTGCCGCGGGCGGGCAGGCCATGGATCTGTCGCTGGTTGGAAAGCACGTCGAGCTGGACAGGATCCTGGTGATGCACCGGATGAAGTGCGGAGCGCTAGTGCGCGCATCCGTTCGCATGGGCGCGCTATGCGCCATCGCGGAGGATGCCGCGCACACTGCGCTGTACTGTGCGCTCGATCGCTACAGCGCCTGTTTCGGCCTGGCGTTGCAGGTGATCGACGACATTCTCGACGCGACAGCGGATGCCGCGACGCTGGGCAAGACCCCCGGCAAGGACGCGGCGGCGCGGAAGCCGACCTGCGCGTCGATCATGGGGCTGCAGGCAGCGCGGCAGTTCGTGACGGATCTGTTGCGCGACGCCGGGGAGGCCGTCGCCCCGTTGGGGCCGCGTGCGGAACGGTTGGCGCAGATCCTGGAGCGGGCCAACGGGTATCTGTTCAAGCACGCGCCATGCGCATGAGCGCGCCGGTCCGCATGGAGTCGCCCCTGTGCCGCGGCGATCGGCCGGCGGCAGCGGTGCATGTTGTCCGAATCCGCGGCGCCAATCGCAGCGGTGCCCAGCAAGGCCGCGACGTGCCCGCGGCGACGTGCGCGGCGTCTGCCCGATCCTGGTTCCCGTCAACCGTGTGCAGAAGGAACATCCCGCGTGAACGCGCTAGCTGAACAGATCCTTTCCGAATTGCGCCACCTGCTGAGCCAGATGCGCGATGGCGGCAGCGTCGGTCCATCCATCTACGACACGGCGCGAACTCTGCAATTCCACGGCAACGTGACCCGTCGGCAGGACGCATACGCGTGGCTCATCGCGCAGCAACAGGCCGATGGCGGATGGGGAAGCGCGGACTTCCCGCTGTTCCGTCATGCGCCGACATGGGCGGCGTTGCTGGCATTGCAGCGTGTCGATTCTCTTCCCGGCGCTGCCGACGCTGTCCAGGCTGCAACGCGGTTCCTCCAGCGCCAGCCCGATCCCTATGCGCATGCGGTGCCGGACGACGCGCCGATCGGCGCGGAGCTGATCCTGCCGCGGTTTTGCGACGAGGCCGCGTCCTTTCCGGGCGGCGTGGCGTTTCCGCGCCACCCGGCGCTGTTGCCGTTGCGGCAAGCGCGGGTCAAGCTGGGGGCCGTGGCGACGTTGCCGAGCGGCCATCCGTTGCTGCACTCCTGGGAAGCCTGGGGGACGTCACCGACCACCGCTTGGCCAGATGATGACGGCAGCATCGGCATCAGTCCGGCGGCCACCGCCGCGTGGCGTGCGCACGCCGTGACAGAGGGGAGCACGCCGCAGGTCGGGCGCGCCGACGCGTATCTGCAGGCGGCGTCGCGAGCGACGCGCAGCGGCATCGAAGGTGTCGTTCCCAACGTCTGGCCGATCAATGTGTTCGAGCCATGCTGGTCTCTGTACACCTTGCATCTGGCCGGTCTGTTCACGCATCCGGCGCTCGCCACGGCGGTGCGCGTGATCGTCGCGCAGCTCGACGCCCACCTGGGCGTGCGCGGTCTGGGCCCGGCCGTGCAGTTCGCGGCAGATGCTGACGACACCGCCGTTGCGTTGTGCGTCCTGCGCCTTGCAGGCCGCGACCGGGCGGTCGATGCGTTGCGCCATTTCGAACTCGGCGAGCTGTTCGTCACCTTCCCCGGCGAGCGCAATGCGTCGGTGTCGACCAACATCCATGCCCTGCATGCGTTGCGACTGTCGGGAAACCCCGCCGCCGCCACCAGCGCCTACGTCGAGACCAATCGCAACCCGCACGGTCTCTGGGACAACGAAAAATGGCACGTTTCGTGGCTGTATCCCACCGCGCATGCGGTCGCAGCGCTGGCCCAAGGCAAGCCCCGGTGGCGCGACGAGCGCGCGCTGGCGGCGCTGCTGCAGGCGCAGCGCGACGACGGCGGTTGGGGCGCCGGTCGCGCGTCCACATTCGAGGAAACCGCCTATGCGCTGTTCGCGTTGCACGTGCTGGACGGGAGCGAAGAGCCGACAGGGCGGCGGCGTATTGCGCAGGCGGTGGCGCGGGCGCTGGAGTGGATGCTCGCCCGGCATGCGGCGCATGCATTGCCGCAGACTCCGCTGTGGATCGGCAAGGAACTGTATTGCCCCACCCGGGTCGTGCGCGTGGCCGAACTCGCCGGGTTGTGGCTGGCGCTTGGTTGGGGGCGGCGCGTCCTGGCCGGGAAAAAAGGAGCGGCGCCATGATTCAGGCCGCACGCGCGCTGCAGCAGGTGCTGGAGTGGGGGCGTTCCCTGACCGGGTTCGCCGACGAGCACGCCGTGGAAGCGGTCAGGGGCGGCCAGTACATCCTGCAGCGCATCCACCCGAGCCTGCACGACATCAGCGCCCGCACCGGCCGCGATCCGCAGGACGAAACGCTGACCGTGGCGTTCTATCGCGAACTGGCGCTGCTGTTCTGGCTCGACGATTGCAACGACCTTGGGCTGATCGCGCCGGAGCAGCTCGCCGCTGTGGAGCAGGCACTGGGACAGGGCGTGCCGTGCGCGCTTCCCGGATTCGAGGGCTGCGCCGTGCTGCGCGCTTCGCTGGCCGCGCTCGCCTACGATCCTTGCGACTATGCTCAGCTTCTCGACGATACCCGGTGCTACTGCGCGGCCCTGCGCGCCGGACAGGCGCAGGCGGCAGGGGCGGGACGCTGGTCCTACGCCGAGTACCTGCACAACGGCATCGATTCGATCGCCTACGCGAACGTGTTCTGTTGCCTTTCGTTGCTCTGGGGACTGGACATGACGACCTTGCGTGCGCGTCCGGCGTTTCGCCAGGCCCTGCGGCTCATCTCCGCGATAGGGCGCCTGCAGAACGATCTCCATGGACGCCACATGGACAGGTCGGCCGGCGAGGCCGACAACGCGGCGATCCTGCTGCTGCAGCGCTATCCGGCGATGCCTGTGGTGGAGTTCCTCAACGATGAGCTGGCCGGCCATACGCGCATGCTGGATCGGGTGATAGCGAAAGAACGCTTTCCCGCGCCCTGGGGACCGTTGATCGAGGCCATGGCGACCATCCGCGTGCAGTACTACCAGACCTCGACCAGCCGCTACTGCAGCGACGCTACGGGAGGAGGCTAACGTGCGCGGGCCCGAACGCGCGGGAGGCGGCGTGCGCGCTCTCCCGTCGGTCAGATCCGACGCAACACCGTCGCCCGATGCGACGGATGCCCTCATTGTCCACCGTGTCATACGCAGTGGTAGTCCTTGGGAAGCGGATAGTTGGGCAATGGATTGCCGATGAAGGGGGCTGCCATCGTCATCGCGAAATCCCAGAGATGCAGCTTCGGCAGCAGCAAAACTCCGCTTACGTTCTTGTGCGCGCTGTGGTTGGATGCCCGCAATACGCGTTGACGATAGATCTTCGATATATTCGTCCGAAGTCGATGTCAGCAGCGCAACGCCTGCCGCATTCAGGCCGCTGCCTCAGCTTCCGGCAGCTGGAGCCAAGCTCAAGATTTTGACGCTTGCTCAGAAACCCTGTGTGAGACAAGGGTCCCTGTACGCGCAATAGGAGGAACCGCGCTGGAATTTTTTGCGTTTCATCGAACGTGGCAGAACGAATTACTTGCGCCTGCTCGGCAATCAGCAAGCGCTGCTCGAGCAAACGCGGAACGATGAGCCAAGCTTCGCCTTCGTTGCCCGTTCGATGACAATCGATTTTCTAAAACCGGCAGTCTTCGACCTGCTTGACATTGTCAGGGTCCCGCAAGAGGTGAGAGGCGCGTCGATTGACTTGCTGCAGCAGTGCAGGCGCGGGGGCGATCTCTTGGTCTCAGCGCGTGTAAGGAACGCGTTCATCTCAGGCGGAAAAGCGCAGTAAAGGCTCTGAGGGTTGCTATGGAAGAGCACAAATAAATCTGCCTTTTATTCACGCTTCAACGCTCCAGCGACCCAATGATACAATGCGTTGGCCTTCTCTTACGATACGGCTCCTTCATACAAGGCGATCGCGCGCTGCTGACCTGGAGCCAGCATGTCGCTTTTGAGCCGATCGTAGACAGTCGTGCTCATTTCTGAAAACGCCGCAGCAAGCGGATGAATGCGACACATGCGGAGAACCCTAGTCGGTTGGCGACTCGTAAGGTTTTGAAGGCGCCGGCAAAAGCAATGAGATTCGTGCAACTTCTCCATCTCGCGAGAGTTGGACCGTCTCAAACGAAGCGTTTCGTTTCGATCGGCGACGTACAACGAACTCGTTGATAGCATCGTAGGCCTCGAGCAGCGCGGCGTCAGCGAAAAGAAGACGCCCAGCCCAAGCGCGATGATGACATGGCGAAGACAAAAACGATCAACCTCTTCGCTCGGTGGTCCGGTATTCTCTGTTTCGCGGCTGACAAGCCGCAGTGTGGGCCGCGAGTGATGTGTTGCCGACCATGCTGTCGTGCTTGAGAGCGGCGGCAGCGTGCTGTCCGACGCATCAACCGAATTGCGCAGTCGCTACGACATCAAGGCGCTTTACTTCGGTGGTTCGCCGCGAACCGATGTCGCCGAGACACCGCTTATCCATGCCGTCGCCACACTTTGACGAAACACAAAGGAGAATGACCAATGCCCAACGACAATCTGGCGCGCAAGATCGATTCCGACATCTATTCCCGGCTGGACGCCGCGATCGATGCGACCGAAGATCAACGCCGATCGCACTGTTCTTGACCCCACCACTTAGCGACCAATTTTTGTCCCACCCAGGCCAACCATGCTGGGACCGCGTCTGTGAATAGAACGCGACTTGAAGCGAGCTCGACGTGTTATCCGCGTGAAGCCGACTGGATCAAGAAAGTCGTTGCTGTCACAGAACAGAATTTGGTCACCGGCGGGGAACTCCTTCCGCAAGGAGGGATTGAGGCTTTCGAATTTGTCTTATAGCAAAAGGTCGAGTTAATGATCAAATCGTGCCGACAGCGCTGGATTGTGCGCTTGAGCAACCCATCGTGCTCTCGTACGACGAACCGTCAGGCTTTGGACGCCGGGTCTTTGGTTCCGGCAAGCGCAGCTATCCGTTGCCGCTCCCAGCCAACCTTCAAGGCCATTGCTTGTGAAGTTCGTCGATCACAAAAGCATGCGCATGAGCGCGTTGCTCGTCACCGTGCAGATGCGGGTGATCACCGGATAATTCAGGATGGGCGTGCGTCAGAACATCCGGATCGGAGGAGGGCCAGAGCCTGACTGCGAGGCCGGCGGCGGTCAGCGACAAGGCCGCGAGTACGAACAGGGTCAGCGCAAGTCCCGCTGTGGACCCCAGCCAGCCGGCAAGCGGATAGGTTATCAGCCAGCAGACGTGCGAGAGTGCGAACTGTGCGGCGAACACAGCGGGCCTGTCCGCCGCGCCGGCCGACCGGCGCAGCAGACGTCCGGAGGGAGTCATGACGGCGGAGTATCCCATGCCGAGAATGCCCCATGTCGCCAGAAGCGCGTAGGTAAGGCGACCGCCCGCCCCCCATGCAGCGAGTACCACGCCAAAAGCGATGAGCCCCGATGCGAGCACACCTGCCGCTGCCAGCATGACTTTGCGGTCTGCAAGCTGGTCAAGCAATTGCGGCAGCACGAGCGCTGCCAACATCGAGCCACCGCCGAAACAGGCGAGTGCGAGTGCGACGTCTCCGTCGGTGCCACCGATGGCGCCCTTCACCAGGACGACGGTGTTGACGAACACCATCGATCCGGCAGTCGCGACCGAAAGATTGAGCGCAAGCAAACCACGCAGGCGCGGGGTTGCGAGGTAGATGCGCATACCGCGTGTCGTGTCGTTGTAAAAATCCGTGCGGGTGCCAGCGGCCGGCTGCGCAATCGTCACCGAGACGACGAGCGCCGCCGAGCAGAAGAAGCCGATCACAGTTCCGAAGAACAGCCAATTGAATGACACCACCGTCAGCAATGCGGCGGCCAGTGTCGGGCTCAGCAAACTTTCGAGATCGTAAGCAAGGCGCGACAACGACAGCGCTCGGGTGTAGTCGTGCTCGTCCGGTAACACGTCCGGAATGGTCGCCTGGAAGGTCGGTGTGAACGCTGCGGACGCCGACTGCAAGAGGAAAATGAGCACATAGATTTGCCAGACCTGGTCGATGAAGGGCAGCGCGATGGCGACTGCGGCGCGGGTCAGGTCCATTGATACGAGGAAGGCGCGGCGCGGCAGGCGGCCGGCGAGACTTCCGACGATCGGCGCGACGAGCACGTAGGCAGCCATCTTGATGGCAAGCGCCGTTCCGAGTACAGCGCCTGCATTCTCCCCGGCGATGCGGAACGCCAGCAACCCGAGCGCGACCGTCATCAGTCCCGTCCCGATCAGCGCGATGACCTGAGCGGCGAATAGATGGCGGTAGGTGCGATCGGCGAGGACGGTCAGCATGGCGGCCTACTCCGCGACGCGATCGTGTATCAAGGACGGCGGCGAGCCGCTGCGTCGCGCGGTCGTGGCCGGAATGGCGAATCGGGCGTACAGGTCCGCGAGGACGACGAGCGTGAGGAGCGTCGCGGTGAGAAGCCCGCCGATCACGACCGTCGCGAGCGGCTTCTGAACCTCAGCGCCCGTGCCGGTCGCCAGCGCCATCGGTACGAATCCGAGCGAAGCGACGAGGACCGTCATCGCGACGGGGCGGAAGCGCGTCAACGCGCCGTCGCGGATGGCCGTCTTCGGATCGATACCGTCCGCGATCAGCTTGCGGATCTGCGTCAACATCACTCGCCCGTTCAGCACGGCGGCGGCTTGCGCGCCGCTCGTGGCCACCTCCGCACGGCCTGCACAGCGCCGGTCGAGAACGTAGCACTGGAAAAAAAGTGCCACCGGCGCGCCGTTTAGTCGTCAACTTCTGTCGAGCTCGAATGCAACTTTTAGCTTCATCAAGTGTGAAGCTGTAACCGAGGCTCTTTCAGAGCGCGACAATCGATGCAGGGCCGGTAGCAGTTGGTTTTACGAGTTCGAGGAGACCACTCTCATTCCCCAGAGTGACAAATCGCTCTACGTCAGTTCGCGACACAGTCTCCGTGCCTTTGCTCAAGTCGCCAAATCATCTACCTCGCGCTCACAGGCGATCGGTGCCGACGCCGTGAAACAAGGCAAGAGGCGTGCCGAATTGAGATTGCCGATTTTTCGCTTTTTTTGACCCTACGTATCCACTTGGTGACATTTTGTTGCCAAACTGACAATCGGCCTGCTACGCGCGATGAGGTTTCGTTGTCCGTACCCAAACGCAGCGGCTTTCCGATACGCCGTTAGAACTCTCCGTGCGCCGCTCGATCTGACAGCGGCGCTGAGATGCGCGCTCCTGAAGGTCGAAGTCACCTATCGCCCGCTATCACTCATGAGGTGAACCGCCTTCCACTCTAACTTAATAAAAGCCGCACAAAGCCCCGCTGCGAACGCCACAAGCCACGGGGAGCGAGCCGCATCTAACATGGATTAGGGGTTTGCCGCTTTTTCCGGTATGCTGTAGAATGTTCTTCGTGTGAAGTTTTTGAGGGAATAGTTTCCGTCCAGCTCCAGGTTTGCAAATTCATTTGAGAATTCCGTGGGGGATATTGCGATGGCTAAGCCTTCCGTTTCCCGTGAGGCCTTTCGTAGCTTGTTCGCCTTTTATGCGGCCAAGGCCCACCATGATCATAACGGTGCCGCCGAAGGCCTGAAACTATTTGGATCGAGCGACGACATCCCGGACGGGCTCCTCGAATTGTGGTCATCACGGGCCGAGCTGATTGGCTCTGAGGCCGTGGGCAACCTAATGTCACCACTGGCTCATCATATCCTGGAAGGCCGCGCACAATATAATCACGCCAGCGACTTCCTGCATCGACTTTGCGCGAGTTGGACCGAGACGTCCGCTAGCCGCTACCGGGGGCGGTTCCATCGCGGTGCACCGCTGTCTTATTCGTGCTGATGTGTACAGGCTGTTAAGGGTTGGTTTAGTTCCAGGCACGATCATTGGCGACCGCAAGGGACCCAAGCATGCAATTGCACCATGCGAATGCCTTGGAAAGAATCGTGATCGCCCCAGATCGCGGCAGTGGCGAGGTCACGTGGCCCGCTCGCGATCAGTCGGATTTCTCGACCTCCAATCGAGATGAGATCTTGGCGCTATTGGCGCCGGGCCGGCATACAAAACTCACTATTTGGCTCGTCGCGGCCGCTTTGGGTGTGGGCTTTGGGTTGGGGTGGGCTGGCGCTTGGTACGGTCCTGCAGCTATCTCGGCTCTCGACCCGACTGCTCAGGTAGAAGCGGCTTCGCACCACATCCCGGACACAAGGGTAGGCGGTAAAGCCGAAAGCGTCCGAAAGGCATCGGGTTCGCGAACAGCGCCTGCTTTGAATCAACCCTTCACAGTCATCGCGAGCGTTGCTCCGAAGCCTGTGGCCAAAGCGCCAAGTGCGATGCAATCGGCGGATGCCCTCGAGGCGGACATGTCTGTGACGGGCTCGATCCAGCCTGCGCCGCTCCTGTCGGTCCCCGAGACAAGACCAACGACCATTGCCGGTTGGGCTGTGCTGGACGTCCGTGGTGGAACGGCGGTGCTCGAAGGGCCCGATGGGATACGAATGGCAGCACGCGGCGATGTGGTCCCCGGCGTCGGGCGGATCGATTCTATCGTACGTTGGGGCAACCGTTGGATAGTTGCTACGGCAAGTGGATTGATCTCAACGCCGTAGGCGAGAACGATTGCCAACGCAATCCTCCATGCTGTCATCACCGTAATCGAGGGCGGCGGAGAGGAACTCGAAGGCAATACATGGCCCATTACTAGACGATCGGTAGAATTGCCAACACGAGAGTGAGGTGGTGCCGGAATTTTGGACAGGGTGGTAAGTGGAGTTTCTGCCTGACGGCGGCCAGATTGACCGGCGAATCAGGAGAGACGATGAGCAGACCAACCCGTCCGGCACCACGCACCGGCATTCAAGGCGAAGGTGGCGTTAGCCGCGATCAAGGGCGAGATGACGCTGGCCCAACTGGCTGAGCATTTGGACGTGCACCCGAACCAGATCACGCAGTGGAAGACCCAGCTTCAGGAACCGCGACCGATGTGTTCGGTCCTGGCGGAGGCTACCGAATGAGCGAGCCCGCGGTGGACGTGAAAGCGCTGCACGCCAAGATCGGGGAGCTGACCCTGGATCGTTTTTTAGAAGGCGCGCTCAGCAAAGCCGGCCTGCTGAGCGCAAAGCGATGATCGATCGTGAGCACATCTGCCGATCACCAGGCAGGCGGAAGTTTTGAAGATCAGCCGTGGCAGCGTCTATTATCTACCGCGTCCCGTGCCGCCCGCCGACATCGCAATCGTTGCGCATGCAACCGGACTACGCTAGCGCGAATGAGCGGGGATAGGCCGTCAAGGTCGCCGCCTGCGGCGCCCGCCTTGGCCTTGACGGGGGCTGTCCCGATCATCGTCAGGAGCCTTTAGTGCGCTGCAACTTTAGCGAGCTGCCGCTGCAGGTCGTAACTTGGTTAGTGCGAGTACCGAAGCTTACGTGCGGGATTATGGTGACAAGTGCACCCAATCGCCAAGGCAGTTCTAGATGCCGTAATGGGCAAGGGGTCATGATGGTGGCTGTCCCCCTATAGATGATGAAACGGGGTCACGACTAGAGTCGGCCCCAAGCATCTGGAGACGGAGGACAGCCGTGGAGAACTATGCCGGAATTGACGTGTCGTTGGAACTGTCGAGCGTATGCGTCGTGGATGGCCAGGGTAAGATTTCAAGCCTTCCTGTCCTTTTGTTGGGCGAAAAACCCGATGCTCTGGCAACTCAACCGCGAATTCCGCAAATGATATTGAGTCCGCTGTGCGCCTGGCACGCGAGAGCGCCGTTCCGCTGCCGGTTTTGGCTGCCGACGCGCACAAATTAGATGTCTCAGTTGTTGCGGGCAAAGTCGAACTCACACTACCTCATCTGTCTCGCCCATGAGCTCTTCGGCCTATTCCTACCGGTGGAGCGAGTGCAGATTGCCATTTATGGAGAGGTGTAGCTGGCGGGTCCGCGGCCCTCCATCAGTCTGCGCATTTTCATCGGTGCAGAGTACGCATCCGAGCAACATTACGATTACCCACATAGGTGTACTGAGCCGAAAAACTTTAGTCGCCTGGATCGCTTGTGATTCTTTGATGGGTACCTGATTCGAGAAGAGGTGCTCTATGGGACTGACTTCACGCGCCCGGGATGAGGAGGCGCATCGGTTGACGTCTGACGCGACCGTGAAGCAGCGCTTTTCGAATTCCAGGACGCTCGACTAAAAGCAACTTCCGAAGATTGGACGGAAAACCGCAAACGTACACGAGTTGCGGAATATTGATGCAGATGCATTCGAGCCTGGCGGTGACCCTTCAGGGGCTTCCACTGGGGCTCAGCTCCGTGAAGTTCTGGAGCAGACAAAAATTCAGAGGGGTCGCTGCGCTCAAGCGCGAGGTCAACCTTACACGGATCCCCATTGAAAGCCAAGGAGAGCATTCGGTGGCTGGAGAAACTCAAGGAATCCACGGAGCTTTTCGAGAAGCCATCGCAGTGCATCCATATCGGTGATCGTGAGGCCGATGTTTATGAGGTTTTTTGGGCCACCCAAGAGGTTGGAACGCATTTCTTGGTAAGGACCTGTGTCAATCGCCTGGCAGGCGATGGCGATCATACCATTGCAACGATAATGGACGAGGTCGTGGTCAAAGGTGTCGACCGGATCGAAGTCCAGGATAGCAAGGGCAATCCAGACCGGGCTGTTCTTGGAATCCGGTATCGTAAAATCCGTATTCGGCAAGCACTCGTGGTATCCAGCTTCGATTTTTGACAATGATCCACGCGGATGAAAAGAGGAACGCCAAAGAACAGAAAGAAACTTAAATGGAAAGTCCTGTTCCGATGCAATCGCGCGGGATGCGATCGAGAAACTCGAATGGTATTCCCTGCACTGGAAGGTCGAGATCTTCCACACGATACTCAAATCCGGCTGTAGGGCAGAGAACTCGCAACTGCGGACTGCTCAGCCTTGACGGATCTGATCGCGGTATTGTGCATTGTGAGCTGGCGCATTTTTTGGATGGCGATGCTCAATCGTTCAGCGCTAAATGGCTCACCGGAATTTGTGCTGAAATCCAATTTCTTGATCTGCTCGCCAAAAATAGGAAGCCAGTCAGCACACCACGAAAAACATTGTCGCGCTATCTCATCAAGATCGCCAGCCTCGGCGGCTATCTCGCCCGCGCCAACGATCCGCCGCCATGGAATCGATCATGTGGCGCGGATTATCGCGACTCATCGATGTCGCAACGGGAGCGAAACTCTGACCGAAAAAATGCGAGTAATCGTAAGCCGAGCAACCGAGCAAGGCCGCCTTGTCAAAAGGGCGGCTGCGTAGCTGACTGTCCTTATGGATGTGCATAAGGACAGTGCGGGTGTTGATCCGCATGATCGCCGCCAACCGGCGAAGGAGTGCAGGACCGGCGTCGAGCAATGGACAGGAATGTGCGCGCCAACATAAGGCCATCAAGAGATCGGAAGCCATGTCATAGGGCAGCAGGGAATGTCTCTCATCGAGGGGATCGTTCTCTCGATGGGGTTCGTTCTATCCGACCGGCGGCGGCGTCGAAGCGGGGATCGACGGCTTCATCGAGTTGCGTGACGCCGAGACGGGCGAGATCGGCAACCTGCACCTGAAGGTCCAGGGGGAAGGCCACCGAGCGCAAATGACTGCAGGTGGAGACCGAGGAACGTTCGAATTCGCGCGCGCCGACGCTGACATCGAATACTGGACCAAAGGCACGGCTTCCGTCCTGCTGATCGTTGTGGCTCTGAAGACGCGGAAGGCCTACTGGAAATGGCTGAAGGAGTGGTTTGCGGATCCGGCGCGCCGGAAGTCCCGCAAGGTCGTCTTCGACAAGGCGAACCTACCAACGCTAAGGGGTGTCCCGATGGGGCGATCTGAGTACATTAGGAGCTGTGCTTGGTGGCAGGATTAAGCCGCCACAAAGATTGCCCATGCCCAGAAGCGAGGACTACGCATGCGCCCGAATTATCTTTTCGGAATGAGGCAAGCCGCGAGGCAAGCAAAGGCACTCCAAATTCCCGAAATCGCCGCTATCGAGTTTGGCGTCGCTGGCGGTATGGGACTGCTGCAGATGGAACAACTCGCCGAGAGTCTTCAGGCTGAAACGGGGGTCCGCTTCCGACTCTACGGCTTCGATCTCGAAACAGGCTTGCCACCGTCTGACGATTACCGAGATTCGCCATACGTCTGGCGCGCCGGTTTTTTCAAAATGGATAGGGCTAAATTGGAGCCTCAATTAAAGCGAGCCACCCTTATAATCGGCAACGTGGGCGAGACGGTTCTGACGTTTATCGAACGCTATTCGCCGCCTGTTATCGGCTTTGTATCTTTCGATCTCGACCTCTATACAAGTACTAAGCCGGCACTAAACCTTTTCAACTCGGCTGCATCTCACTTTCTACCACGGACGTTCTGCTATTTTGACGATATCGTCGGTGATCTTGATGAAATACACTGCGAATGGGTCGGGGAACTTCTGGCAATCCGGGAATTTAACGATGCTCACGCAGCGCGGAAAATTGCCAAGATAAACGGACTGTCTTGGAAGTTTGACGCACCAACGCAGTGGCATGACCAAATCTTTGTGTTCCACCTGTTCGATCACCCGGCCTACAAGAAATACATCAACGAGCGGGCGGACTGGCAACTGCCCCTACCAGAATAAGAAGTGAGCTGGTCTCGGTCGTCTGAACTGCAATTCCGCGTCGATAAGTCGAGGTTCTGCCAGAGTTAGGCTGCCGCGCGGAACGGCAGCGGGTTGAAGTAAGCTTGATCCGCGGTGCCGCCTTCAAGGCTCAAGTGACGACGCCGACCACCCCTCCAGATGGAGTTAGAGTCCGGCCCGAAGATGTAGCGAAACCGAAGAACTAGAGTTGCGCCTCTCAGCACGTTGGCGGGCTGGTTTCGCCGACATGGTTTTGCAGCAAAATCGGCGGTCGATTGCCGATGCCCCGTGGGGCCGTTCTTCATTGTAGTATCTGCGCCAATTCTCCGCTTTTTGCTGAGCGTCCGCAAGGGCAGGAACCAGTGGGCGTTGAGGCATTCGGCCCGGAAGCGGCCGTTGAAGGCCTCCATGAAGGCATTACCCGGCATGATGTAGCCGGTGTTCCGGTTTCCAGAATCGATTTGGCCCATTAGCGTATACCGCGGGAGCACGCAAGGGCGGGCAGGCCGTCGCACTGACATGAACTGCGAGTTCGAGGTCGTTATCTGGCCGACTGCGGCTAGCCCGGATGCGCTGCGAGCGCGGATCCGTAATTGCCGTGGTGCCCGCAGCTCCCTTTCGCACTGACCATGGACGGAGAGATGCGCATCATTGGCATGGACAGCCATCGCGTGGCGGCGCAGGCGGTGGCGCTGCGCGAGGGACATCTAACGACGCTCGGCCGCATTCCCATGACCCGTGAAAGCTTGGAGGCTTTCGCCAGGAAGGAACTCACCCATGACGATCACGTGTCGTCGAGGCGACTGGCAATGCCGCGGCCGTTGTCGAAGTTCTGGCGCCGTATGTCGACCGTATTGTCATCGCTAACCCGAAGCAGGTGCCGTTGATCGCGCACGCAAAGATCAAGACGGATGCGATCGATGCCGCCGTGCTCGCGAAGTTGTACGCCACCGGATTTCTTCCGGAGATCTGGGTACCCAATGAGCGCACTATGGCCCTGCGTCGGCAAGTTGCGCGCCGTACGCAGCTCGTGCGTCAGCGGGTAAGCTTGAACAACCTCATTTAGTCGATCCTTGACGCCCACCTCATTCCTCCCTGTCCACACCTCAACCTTGTAGGGAGCAACGGTCGCAGGTAGATCGCCGCCCAGATGGTACCTGCCGACGAGCGTGCCGCGCCGATCCGACCAGGCTGGTGAGCCACCTGGGCTAAACCGAGCGTAAGGCAGTGTGGCGAGGGCTTCGCCTACCATGGCAAGATCACCAAGCAGGACCGCGGCCAAGCTCGCAAAATGGTCGTGGAAGCAGCATGGGCTGTAGCCCGTTCGCCGGGGCCGCTGCGTGCATTCTTCCAGCGTGTGGCTTCACGACGCGGCAAGCTCAAACCATACCATTCCAGCTTCTCAATGGCGTCGGTGCGGGAACCAACAGGCAGGTCGGTGATCAGCTTCCAATCGATCTTCTTCCTGTTTTTCGGCGTCCCGCGCTCTTCGGCATGGATCACCGTCAGGGTCAGAGCGGGATAGCGCTTCTGCTTTCCAATCGGCGGCAGGACGCGAATCTTGCGATACCTGATCTCAAGAATGGCCTGGTCGGGATCGCCGTTGCTGTCTCTGACTTCGATGCGATGGAGCCCTTTGACGGCGACCTCGTCCATTTCGTCAGCGATCGTGTGATCCCCGTCTCCAGCCAAGCGGTCGACGCAGGTCCTGATCAGGAAATGGGTTCCGATCTCCTGTGCTGCGCAGAAGAGCTCGTAGATGTCACTCTCGCGATCACCAATATGGATGCATCGTCCCGGATGATCCAAGAGTTGCGTAGACTGCTTGAGATTTTCCAACCACCGGACGCTTTCCTTTTTCTCGATGGGAACCCGGGTCGGATTGATCTTCCTTTTAAGCGCTGCCGTCCCCTTGAATTTCTTCCGGGTCCAGAACTTAACGGCCGCCAACCCCAGCGGCACACCCTCGATTGTAACTGCGAGGCTCGAATGCATGAGGATGCCGCAAACCGTGTGAGATCTGAGGCGCCCCGCCTTATCCCATCCACTGTTTATGCTCTTGGTGATGCCGATTGCTTCGGAATTTGCGCGCCGATAGCTAAATTCGGTTGTGTCATGCAGCACAAGAACGAGACCTTTTGTGGCTGCGGCGCGATCACTTGTCGATTGGAAATGGCCGGCCAGAATGTCCGCTTCGCTGACCCGGTCATTAGAGAAGAAGCGGTAGGCTGCCTTGGTATTCGCCCAATCCTGGCAGACGAGCGGAATGCTTTGTCCCATGGCGCTTCCAATCTGCGTGAGCAGCTTGCGGAATCTGTCGCCCAGCCGCGCGTCCCTAAACTCGCATCCACTAGTCTCTCGATCAATCCAACATTCACCCTCCAAGGATCGCAACCGGCCTCTTGCCGATCGGTCCCTTAATGTCAGCCCCATAGAGCACCCCCCCCCTCGCGAATCAGGTGCTCAGCAAGGAATCACAAGTGATTCTTTCGACTCAAGATTTCGCCGATCAGCAAATCAGACCGAGTGGTCAAAGTTATGGGTAATTGAAAGCTTCACCGGCTTTCAATTACCCACAAATTCTCCTCCGACCATGGCGCCCAGTGCGATGTCAGTGAGGCGTGACAGCCCGCGCCACATGACCGTATTGCCGGGCGGCGGATCGCTGGCACGGGCGAGGTAACCGCCGAGTCGGGCAATCTTGATCAGATAGTGCGAGAGCGTTTTGCGTCTTGCTTTTGGTTTATCGTTGACGAGGCGATCGAGCACGCCGATTTCAGTCGCAGTCAACGCGAGGGTTGGCGGCGCGTCTGGGGCGGAACGGTTGAGCATCGTCATCCAGAAGACCCGCCAACTCAGGATGCAAAAGAGCGAGATCAGATTGGTCAGACGCTGGGCGGTCCTGAGCTTCGACTCCTCAGCTTTGCAGCCCGATTTGAGGATCTTGTGGAACACCTCGATCTTCCATCTCAAACCATACCATTCCAGCTTCTCAATGGCGTCGGTGCGGGAACCAACAGGCAGGTCGGTGATCAGCTTCCAATCGATCTTCTTCCTGTTTTTCGGCGTTCCGCGCTCTTCGGCATGGATCACCGTCAGGGTCAGAGCGGGATAGCGCTTCTGCTTTCCAATCGGCGGCAGGACGCGAATCTTGCGATACCTGATCTCAAGAATGGCCTGGTCGGGATCGCCGTTGCTGTCTCTGACTTCGATGCGATGGAGCCCTTTGACGGCGACCTCGTCCATTTCGTCAGCGATCGTGTGATCCCCGTCTCCAGCCAAGCGGTCGACGCAGGTCCTGATCAGGAAATGGGTTCCGATCTCCTGCGCTGCGCAGAAGAGCTCGTAGATGTCACTCTCGCGATCACCAATATGGATGCATCGTCCCGGATGATCCAAGAGTTGCGTAGACTGCTTGAGATTTTCCAACCACCGGACGCTTTCCTTTTTCTCGATGGGAACCCGGGTCGGATTGATCTTCCTTTTAAGCGCTGCCGTCCCCTTGAATTTCTTCCGGGTCCAGAACTTAACGGCCGCCAACCCCAGCGGCACACCCTCGATTGTAACTGCGAGGCTCGAATGCATGAGGATGCCGCAAACCGTGTGAGATCTGAGGCGCCCCGCCTTATCCCATCCACTGTTTATGCTCTTGGTGATGCCGATTGCTTCGGAATTTTCGCGCCGATAGCTAAATTCGGTTGTGTCATGCAGCACAAGAACGAGACCTTTTGTGGCTGCGGCGCGATCACTTGTCGATTGGAAATGGCCGGCCAGAATGTCCGCTTCGCTGACCCGGTCATTAGAGAAGAAGCGGTAGGCTGCCTTGGTATTCGCCCAATCCTGGCAGACGAGCGGAATGCTTTGTCCCATGGCGCTTCCAATCTGCGTGAGCAGCTTGCGGAATCTGTCGCCCAGCCGCGCGTCCCTAAACTCGCATCCACTAGTCTCTCGATCAATCCAACATTCACCCTCCAAGGATCGCAACCGGCCTCTTGCCGATCGATCCCTTAATGTCAGCCCCATAGAGCACCCCCCTCGCGAATCAGGTGCTCAGCAAGGAATCACAAGTGATTCTTTCGACTCAAGATTTCGCCGATCAGCAAATCAGGCCGAGTGGTCAAAGTTATGGGTAATTGAAAGCTTCACCGGACGGATACCATCAAGCTTGGCCCACGGCGAGTTCGGGCGCCTTTGGGCCGAGGGCAGCTCGTCAGCCGCGCCAAACGTAGCATTGCCGCTAGCGCGCAGAACGTGCCGGTCGCGATGAAAAAGAGCGGCCCTCGCAGGACTCTGGATACTGCACGGTCCTAGATGTTGTATTTCGTGTGGACGGTAAACGATACTATCCCGGCCTCGGGCGCGTGAGCCGTTAGGCCGAAGCGGGCTAAGAGAAGAGCTACCGACCTCGATGCTTGCTCTTCCGGGTTCTGATCGATCGCCAGAGCAACGACGCCGGTCTTCATCATCTGTCTGACCTCGTCGCTAAGGTCGTGCACGATCACGATTGGTGCTCTGGCCAACCACGGTGCCACTGTGTGGGCAAGCCCATTTTTTGATCCCGCCACGTAGATGCCGCTGACAGGGTCCTTGGACATTCCTTTAGGACACTCATCGCCCTCCATTATCTCGACGTGTATCGGAGAAGAAAGTTCTGCCTTCAGACCGTCTCGAAATCCGCTAATCCTAGAGGCGTCCGCTCGGTATTTCAGATTGGAGCAGACCGCTAGATAGATTCCTCGATTGACCATCCGCGACATGAAGAACGCCGCAGCTCGGCCGGCTCTGTAGTGGTCAATACCGACATAGGCCAATCGTGGCGTCGTCGGCAGGTCCGATCCCAGAGTAATGACAGGGGTCCCCGATGAGGTTACCGAAGCAATCGCGTCGATCATTTGATTTGTCTCGGGTCCGTACACGATCACCGCATCCGCCTTGGCGGCGCGGATCAGACTCGGGACCGCTTCCGCTTGCCTTTCGTCGAACAGGACGCGTTCGATCACAAGGGATTTTGTAGTTTGCGCGATTTGGCTTTCAAACGCTCGGGCAAGCCGCAGCAGAAGGGGCGTCCTCTGCGAAGGCATTATGACTTTGACTCGAAAAAGCCGACGATGGGGCGATGGAAGGGTTCGACTGATCCCCAGCTGACGAGCAGCTTCGATGACCTTCAGCGCTGTCTTTGGGGATACATTGGCTCGTTCATTGAGGACGCGATCGACCGTTGCAATTCCGACGCCAGCGAGCTTGGCCACTTCGTTCAGCCCAGGTTTCATTCGCTTCGGCTTTCGGTTTGCAGTATGTTCGTTTATGATAGCCCACCGCACGTCAACACGGCACTTCGCACCAAGATGTCATGGATGCACAGGATTACAACTGATGACCGAGCGATGCAGAATAGTCATCGTTGGAGGAGGGCACGCCGGCGGCAGATTGGCGCAGCTCTTGTCTCGCGGTCCCGATCGCGTCCGCGTGACCCTCGTCGGGGCCGAGCCTATCCATCCCTACGAACGACCTCCGCTGTCTAAAGGAGTTCTCCTGGGCACCAGGGGGCTCGATGACTGCGTTCTGTGGAAGCCTGACGACGCAGTTTGGGGGCGTGTAGAGACTCATCTCGGTGTCACCGTTGAATATGTTGATCGCGTCCGGAAAAATATCCGACTTAACGACGGTAGAATGATTGGATACGACCGGCTGGTTCTCGCTACCGGCTCTCGAATTCGCGAGTTTTCGGTGCGAGGAAGTCAGCTCCGCGGCGTCTTTAGCCTTCGCAGTTACGCTGATGCTCAAAACGTTTCCAGGCACTTCCTGGCATCAAACCAAGTGGCCGTCGTTGGCGGCGGATTCATCGGCCTCGAAGTCGCGGCCGCTGCCGCACAGCGCGGCGTGCAACCAAGAGTGATCGAAGCTTCCGACCGACTGCTTTCTCGCTTGGTCCCCCGACTGGTCGCAGATCGCCTGGCCGAGACGCACCTCCACGCTGGTGTGCAATTGACGTACGGGGCCATGGTCGAGAGGTTCGGTTCCAATGGCCATGGTAGCCTAAAGCGCGCTGTTCTCAGCAATGGAGATGTCGTTGACTGTAGTGTCGCCGTCGTTGCCGTTGGTGTTGAACCCGAGATATCCCTTGCGATTGACGCCGGCTTGGAAATCGACGTTGGCGTAAAAACCAACGAGCAGCTCCGTACCTCTGATCCGAATATATTCGCCTGTGGCGACATCGCCGCCTTCTGGCATCCACTTTACCAACGGCACATACGTTTGGAATCGTGGCAAAACGCGGAGGATCACGCAAGAATTCTGGCCGCCGTACTGCTGGGCGAAGAAGCCACGGCGCCGTCAGTCCCATTCTTTTGGTCTGACCAGTACGACCTCTCCCTTCAAATAATGGGGTTACCTCATCTCGGCACGTCGACAAGGCGAAAACAGACAGCCTCTGGAAGCTCGATCTTGCTTCACTGCGACGCAATTGATCGGCTCGTCGGCGCCACCGCCATCGGACCCTCGGCGCTCATCGGGCGAGAGCTCAGAAAAACGCGTCAGCTGATTGCTTCACGCACCATCTGCAACTCCGTCACGCTTGACGGAGCCGAGTTAGAGGTCGTTGCGGACTAAGCCCGTCGAGGTACCAAAACATTGACCCCTCCATCCACGACTCTCACCTGGTACGTACACAGATTGATGCATACCGGAGCACCAAGTGCCTTTCCCGTCATGTAGCTGAACCGTCCAGAGTGACGGGGGCACTCCACCGTGTGGCCCTCAACATAACCGTCGGACAGGTGGGCGTGTTCATGAGTGCAAATATCGTCTGTTACGAAGATTTCGCCCTTCGGGGAGCGGAATATTGCGTAAGAATGTCCGTCAAACTCCCAGCGACGCACGTCCTGAAGCCGAATATCATCTACCTTGCACGCAAACACCCATGTTCGAGCGGTGTCATCAACCATGTTAAACTCTAGGCTCATATTGAAACTCTCTTCCTCTTTTTTGGAAATACTGCTGAAGAACTCGCGCTGTTACTTCTGCGCCTGACATCGAACCACTCGTTGATCGATCAGTGCCAAAGTCGCGGCCATCATTGATGGTTGACCTCTATCTCCCGCGTAATCCTCGACCTCATTGCATCTTTGGTTTTCTCATTATGCCATCCTTGCGCCGCTTCCGGTCCCGCCCCCCAACCGATGCCGACCAAGCCCGCGCTCTCATAGCTCAAGTCAATAGAAAGAGGCCACCTCGATTAGCACACGGAGCGTGGAATCGACGATAGGACAAATTGCGGTCGCCTTGATCTAGACCCGTACCTCTCAGTCGTCAGTCAGCCGCAGCCGCGCAGTAGGGGCTGTAATTTTCTTTAGTCCAAGGACTGACGTTGTGCTCTATGCGTTGTCTTCCAAGTTTCCTCGGGACTTGTCCCAAACTTTCCTGACGCATTCTCGAAGCATTAGGGCTTCGCTCCAGCGATCCGTTGTATCTTCACCGTCTCGACTGGTTATCGCGTACGGTCTCGGTCCCAACTCACAAGTAAACGCCAATGTCTCCCCCTCGGCCGCGCGCCGGCGCCAACTCCTAAAGCCATAGCCCCACCACTCTAAGAATTGGTCGAGCCACATTTGGTGCTGCGGGAAGCTAATCTCAATTTGTATTTGCTCGCGACTTGCTACCCTACCGTGGAACGCCCAACACCTATCCAAAACTTGATGGATGTAGCTGTGATTTTCTTCGGTAATTGGCCATGAGAACTCGCGGCCAACAACGAAGTGCGAAATGTCCCCCAGCAGCTTGAGATCGGGAACTCGTTCAAGTAGATCGAGTGTAAAGAACAGGTCGGTCGTCATCCGGTCGCGATGCGTCTCTATATAGATGGGAAAATCGACCTCCTCGCCAAGCCGCAGCCATCCTTCTAGAAGCGGGATGCAATCATCCAAGCGACGTGGCCGTACATCCGGTTGAATCTCAAGATGATGAAGACCAAATTCCGTTGCATTTTCGAGCACCGGCTTGAGCTCATCGATAGTTCTCGGAAAACACTGACCTTCGGCTGTCAGCCCATTCGCCTTCAACAGGCCATGCAGCTCGCGTACGTACTCCCGGCTTCGCCAATCCGCGCTAACGCCGTCATAGCCGGCATCTTTGATCATTCGGATGTTTTCCTCAAGCCTGCGTTCTGGCTCCGTCGTGCTTCGCAACTCCATGGCCCAAAGGGACTGAAAGAACAGGATGGTGTTCATGTAATTTCTACCTTCTAACTGCTGAGAGTGCGGCTTCATGCGTGGAATGGGCGTTGGCGGCATCTGACCGCAAGAGCCTTCTCAAATCGTAGCTTGGGTCCTGCAGCACGGAAGGCGACGGGCGAAGGCGCCTCTCAATTATCGAGGTCGCGACTCGGACGATCTTTGCTACTTGCGATAGGCTACCGAACGCTACCGTGGCCTCTAGAACGCCAAATCTGTCTAGGAGAAACGTTACTATACCCCCATCGTCTAAACTACGATTTACCTCGACTTGCGATTTGTTCGGAACGCCAGCAACTTGGAATACTTTGTCGAACTGATCAGACCACATCCAAGGAACTGCCCTATAGGAAACCTTTCGTCCCAAAATGTTCAGCGCGGCAGTGGCCCCCTGGTCCAGCGCATTCTTCCATGCCTCCAATCGTATCGTGTCTTTACCCGTCGACGCCGGATATCTTGCTGCATCTCCGGCGGCGAAGATCCGAGAGTCTGCAGTTTGGAGGTATTCATTGACGAGAATGCCGTCGTCGGTGGCTAGGCCCGCCTTCTGCGCCAATTCGACGTCGGGATCCGCGCCAACAGCAACGAGAACCGTATCGGCTCCGAATTCCTGTCCTGATCTAAGTCGCACGCCCTCGACCATGTCGCAACCAATGATCGCCTCCACGTCCGCCCCGAGGAAGACCTTGGTGCCTTTGAGGCGATGCAGTTCTAAGATTCTCTCTGACGTCGAAGTCGGCACCACGCGAGACAGCAGAGCGGGGGCCTTTTCTAAAACTGTTGTGTCCACACCTCTTGCCCGGGCAGAAGCCGCGACTTCCAACCCGATCAGTCCTCCGCCGATAACGACAAGCCTTCGTGCTGGCACCAATCTCTCTCGGAGGACGGCGGATTGATCCAACGACCGCAGCGCGATCACTCCTTTCGAGCCGACGCCAGGCAACTGTGGCAAACGCGCTTTTGCTCCCGTCGCGAGCAGGAGGTAGTCATACCGAAAATGATCTCCTCCAGCGAGGGTAACGCGCTGTGCGTTCCGGTCGATTGCTTGCACTCTGACCCCAGAGCGGAAAAGAATTCCGTTCTGGTCAAGCCAACCTGGGGCAAGGGCCGCTACGCCGCTGAAGCACTCCTCTTGTGTAAGGACTGACTTGGACAGAGGCGGACGCTCATAAGGCGCGGACCGTTCCTCCGTTAGTAGTACAATCTCGTCGGACGACCCATGCTCCCGTAGTGCACGAGCTGCACTCGTCCCAGCATGTCCAGCACCAACTATGACAATTCTTCGAGCCATCACATCATATCCAAACTGTACGAGCTTGGAGGTTAGTCGCCGACATCTGATTTATGCCATTCTGAACCTGATGTTTTTCCATCAGGTTTACGATTTGTGGACTCGCTCGTGTCAACTCCGACCCGCCCCGAGGCGGCGGCCTGCCGGCGTAGGATCAACGCCATGTAGTGTGGCGTGTTCGCCATCAGCGCCTCTGAGACCAAAAGAAGGACTTCATAAAAGGAGGATTTCTGGTTCATGGTAGCCGTACGGACTGAAGTTGAAGCAGAAATGCGGGCCGGGCAAAGCCCCGGCAGAACAAGTGCTGAAGGACATCCGACGCCAGGCACGTGGGCAGTATTTCAGCGGAAAAGAATATCCGTATTGTGCTGGAAGGATTGCGCGGCGAGGAGAATATCTCCGACCTGTGCCGCCTCGATGTACTATGGCCGGTCCAAGGAGTTCCTTGAGGCTGGCAAACGCCGCCCTGGGGGGCGACACTGCCCGCTCAGCCACGTCCGGCGAGGTCAAGGATCTTCGTCGTGAAGCCTCCGAATTGGAGGAGGTGGTCGCCGATCGTGCCCTGGAGAACCGCTTCTTAAAAAACAGTTTGAGCGGGGCTGGAGAGGACGAGGCATGAGGTATCCTGCGTCCGCGAAGGCCGAGATCATCGCGCTGGTCGAGCAATCACATCTGCCTGCCAGACGCACGCTGGAGAAGTTCAGCATCCCGCGAGCCACATTTTGTCGGTGGTACGATCGCTACCGTGCGGGTGGCACCAGCCCCGCCCATGAGGTGATCAAGGCGGCCAACGAGTTCAACGACAAGACCACGGCGATCAACCAGCTCTGGCAGACTGAATTCGCCTACCTCAAGATCACCGGCCGGGGCTGGTATTATCTGTCCACAGTGCTCGATGACTTCTCGCGCTATATCGTGGCGTGGAGGTTGGGCCCAACCATGTGCGCCTCCGACGTTACGGCCACGCTCGACCAGGCGCTTGTCGCCTCAGGCCTGGGCTACATCAATATAAAGCAGCGGTCACGGCTTCTCAGCGACAACGGATCAAGTTACGTCGCGGATGATCTGGCGACCTGGCTGAAGGGCAAGGACATACAGCATGTGCGTGGTGCGCCATATCATCGCCAGACCCAGGGCACTGGCATCGGACCTTGAAGAACCGCATCTTGCTGAGCGCATCAAGCGCGAGACCATCGCAATCCGTCGCTTCCGGCATCGACTGCAGGTCGCTTAACCTCTAACCCAAGATGATCCGAAGCCTCCCTTCTCGAAATGCATGAGCGGTCTCAAATTATCTGACGACGGACACAACGCGAACATTGCGGCGCCGTGGTCGAAGTTGGGAAGAGTTCGGCTGCGGCCGTGAAAGTCGTGTGGTCCGTTGTGAGCAAGACGCCAAAGTTCGTCGCCGGCGAAGCTGTGATCAGTGCACAACATGATTCGGTGCTAATAGTGCAAGCGACCGGCTCGCGGCGAAGTCGGTCACCTCGAAGTGGCGCCCGGCGTAATCCGTTGTGGCCGCTCAGATGCTGCATCGCGTTTCGAAAGGCAGTGATCTGGTGTAAGGGTGTTTCGATAGCGAGCACGCTAAGCTGCATCAGTTGCGGATCTGCAATCTATACTCTCGACCGCTATACGCAGCGTGCAGGGGAGCAGACGAGCCGTGCGACGACGAGCGTTTAGCGGCCGTGGCGATGATGCAGTAAGCCATAGCTCGACATTTTGATGGGTTTCAATCAACCTAACCATCGAGCCATCCAACGCTCTGCCGTATATTGAAGAAAATAGGGTGGCTTGCACGCAGGAGGAAGCGATGATGGAGGAAACTAAATTCGGCCGTCGCGATGAGTTTGGTCACTACGTGCCTAAGGAGCTCATCAGTTATGGGCCATTGTTCACGTTGCCTCCGAAACCCATCGCGGTGATAAAGTGGTTGCCAGAGTACTTTTTGCCTTGGAACCTGCTGTTTATCGCGTTCGGGATCGGCTACTGGCACTTCCTTGCGCCGTCTCTTGAACAAATGAAGACACTCGAGATCGGCTGGGTGCTTTATCTCGTTCTCCTCAACTATGCCATTGTCGTCCTTTGGTTTGGCGCCTGGCACTGTTGGCTCTACGTTTTGCGCCGGCAGGAGACGCGCTTCAAGTACAACCCGCGTTGGCCCACGGCCAAAGCATCTGTTTTCCTCTTCGGCCAACAGACTTTGGACAATATTTTCTGGACGCTAACGAGCGGCGTTCCGGTCTTTACAGCATATCAGGTCGCAGCGTTTTATCTTTATGCCAACGGCTACGTGCCTCTCAGTACCCTGTCAGGCAACCCAATATGGTTCATCGTCCTGCTGTTACTCGTCCCATTCATTAGTGAGGTCCACTTTTACGCGGTTCACCGACTGATTCACACTCGTCTCCTCTACAAGTACGTTCATTCGTTGCACCACAATAATACGAACGTGGCTCCTTGGTCGGGATTAGCGATGCACCCGGTCGAACACATCCTGTATTTTTCTGGCATCTTCTTGATCGCTGTCTTCAATTCCCATCCAATACATATGCTTTCCTTGGCGATGCGCGTGGGCCTCGCTCCAGCAATTGGCCATACCGGTTTCGATCGAACCGAGCTGGGGGGCGAGCACACCGTCCAATCTGGAATCTACGCTCATTATCTTCACCACAAGCTTTTCGAGGTGAATTACGCTGATGGGGCGGTCCCGCTAGACAAGTGGTTCGGCAGCTTTCACGACGGCAGCCCTGAGGCCGATGAGCGTCTAAAGCTTCGTATGAAACGGCGTGCCGAAGCTTACGCCAAGAAGGACGCTCAAGCCTGAGGGCGCTCAACATACCCTAGGAGGTTATTGAAGAACTCGGTCGCATGGGGAACTCCGTGACCAAATAACAGCAAAGGGGAAAACGTTATGATAGTGACAAAGATTGTTCGTCGCGCATTTCTTGCAGGCGTCGCGGGGATCGCCCTTACAAGTGTAGCGTTCGCAGACAAGCCCACTCCGATCAGAGTCAAGTCGGACGCGCACGCCGAAGTCCCGCAAAAGTTCAAGGATCACGCGGTTAGGATCGCGGTCGTCCGCCAACTCAACACCGGCGACGTGTATCAGGAGTGGATCGCCGGCGTTGAGGCTGAAGCGAAGAAGCTCGGCGTCAAGCTGACGGTCTACAACGCCGACGGCGACAATGCAAAGCAGGCATTGATGCTGCAGCAGGCCGTAGCTACTCAGCCGGACGCGATCGTCATTGGTTGGGGGTTTGGTGATAGTCTGCGCGACGGCATCAAGGCGGCCGCCGACACCAATATTCCTGTCGTGACCTACTACGTTTCGGTCGAACCGTCGGACAAGGTCATCACCGTTGATCAGGGCGACAAACTGATGATGACCGGCATCCTTGATGGTCTGAAGGCGCATATCGGCGGCGACGGTGCAAAGGCTGACGTCATCTATGTCTATGTGCCAGGCTATCAGGCGCTCGATCTGCGCAATGAGGCCTGGAAGGAATTCCTGAAGGCCAACCCTGGCGTCAATACGGTAGCGACGATCGGCGTCGTCAACGCCAACACTGCCGCCCAGACGGCCGATCAGGCCAAGGCAGCGCTGACTTCCCATCCAAACGTCAAGGCGATCGTCGCGCCGTATGATGAGTTCACCAAAGGTGCATCGCTAGCGATCAGCGAACTCGGTCTGGCGGACAAGGTCAAGGCCTATGGCATGGACATCTCAACTGCCGACATCGCGGTAATGACGAAGCCACACAGTCCTTGGGCGGTCACGGCTACCACCAGCCAGTCCAATGTCGGCTCGGTCGTACTGCGGGTGGCCGCGGCCAGGATTGCTGGTGACCTCGTCGGCAACACGCTGAGCGTGCCGCCGCTGGTCATCACTCAGGAACAGCTGCGCACGAACAAAGTCGAGAACATCGAACAGCTTGGTGCGGTCTTTCCGGATCTGAAGACGCCGGACGTGGCGAAGGCGCCTTGGATGGATAAGGTGAAATGAGTCGGTCCGCGCAGGAAAGCCTCGCTGGAGGTTGCCCTATGTCCGAGCGACCGAGAGCCCTCATCGAGTTCCGCGACATCACCAAGCGCTTCGGTGCCACGCAAGCGCTAAAGGGTGTGAGCTTCTCGATCATGCCGGGCGAGACGCTGGGTCTGCTCGGTGCCAACGGCGCCGGCAAGTCCACGCTCATCAAAGTGCTCTCCGGCAATTTCCTGCGCACATCCGGCGAAATCCTGATCGAGGGCGAGCGGACCGAAATCCGCTCGCCGACCGAAGCACGTGACTGCGGCATCGCGACCGTTCACCAGAACATCGACGATGCTGTGGTGTTCGGCATGACAGTGGCAGAAAATTTGCTGCTCGACGAGCTCTCGACCACCGATTCGCCCTTCTTTCTCAACCGTCGCAGCGTCATGGATCGCGCGCGGCAGGTGCAGCAGAAGTTGGGCCTCAAGCTACCGTTGGAAGCTCCGGTGGAGGAGCTGTCAGCAAGCGGCCGGCAGGAGGTGGCGATCGCGCGCGCCCTAGTGAAGAACCCTAAGCTGCTGATCCTCGACGAGCCGACTTCGACGCTGTCGGCGCGTGAAGCGGAAAAATTGTTCGAGGCGGTGGCGGACCTCAAGCGGCGCGGTATCGCGGTGCTTTACGTCTCGCACCGCATGAGCGAGATCAAGCAACTATGCCACCGCGCAGTCGTTTTGCGCAATGGTCAGATCGTTTCCGAGCACCAGTCACCGCTCGATACGAATGCGATAGCGACATCAATTCTCGGAGATCTGATCTTGTCGGCGAAACATGTCATCCGCCGCTCGGACCAGGCGGCGGTGTTTGTCGGACGTGGCTTGCGTGTGCGGCCCGATGCGGTGCCCGTCGACCTGACGTTCCGCAAAGGCGAGGTGATCGGTATCACCGGGCTCGTTGGTGCCGGGAAGACCGAGCTTCTGGAACAGATTTACGGTGCTATGCCGCTGGTTTCGGGCGAGATGCTGCTCAACGATCGGCCCTTCAAGCCGCGCGACGCAGCCGATGCGCTGACGAGGGGCGTGGCGATGGTGCCGGAGGAGCGCGCGAAGCAATCGATCTTCCCTGGCGAGGGCTTGGCGAAGCATTGCTCGATCGGCGCAATGGGATTCTTCAGCCGCTATGGCTTCATCGACCAGCATAAAGAAGCGGCATTCACCCGGGATATTATCCGTGACTACAACGTCAAGTGTCCCGGCTGGGATGCCCCCATCGAGGCGCTGTCGGGAGGCAATCAGCAGAAGCTGCTAGTCGGCCGCTGGCTCAAGCACGGCTGGTCACTTCTAATTCTCGACGAACCGTTCCGGGGAATCGACATCGGATCGCGCGGCATCATCTCGGAGGCGCTGCGGGCTTTCTCGGAGTACAACTCGGTCGTAGTCTCGTCGTCGGACCCTGAGGAAGTGGTGGAGGTCGCCGACCGCGTACTCATCATGGTCGAAGGAGCGATCGCGGGCGAAGTTATGGCCGACGCGCTCAGCTCCGAAGAGCTTTCCGAAATCATGAGCCGGACCGGTGCAACTCGGCAAGGCGTAAGTGGGGGCACCCTTCAATGACAATCCAAAATTCGCTCGCGCAGCCGGCCGAGCCTGGATCCACCCGCGGCAGCGCGGAAAAGCTGAAAGTCTTCATCTACCGCTACGGGCTTTTGGCCGTTCTGGTGCTGATGATTCTGGTCTTCTCCTGGCAGCAGCCGTTCTTCCGCACGTTCGCCAATGCGATGTTTATCCTGCAAGCGGCCTCGGTGGTCGCGGTGATCGGGCTTGGCACCACGGTTTCGATGACGGTCGGCGGATTCGACCTGTCCGTAGGAGCGTCGATGTCGCTTGCGGTGATGGCGGCAGCCGCGGGGATGGTGATCGGCGACCTCGGTGGCGTCCCAGCGATTCTGATCGCCGTGGCGACGGGCGTCGCGGTCGGCCTGTTCAACACTTTTCTCATTGTCTACGCCCGCATCCCCGATCTGGTAGCGACGCTATCCAGCTTGTTCCTCATCAACGGGTTGACCTTGCTCGGCGTCTCGGGCCAGTCGATCGCGGAGGGTATGTCGTTCAACGGCAATGTCGCTCCGGGCAAGTTCTCGCCGCTATTCGGCTGGCTGGGTGGTGGGCGGCTGTTCGGTATCCCGGCGTCAGTCTTGGTCGCAGGTCTGATCTTCATCGTCGTCATCGTGCTGCTCAATTACACGCGGTGGGGGCGGGCCTTCTACGCCGTTGGGGGCAATCCGATCGCAGCCGCGGCGGCCGGCATCCGCGTGGCGCGTTATCGCATGGCGGCATACCTGATCTCCGGCGCGTTGGCAGCAATAGCCGGAGTCATGTTAGCGGCCCGCTCCAACCGGGGCGACGTCAACGTGGGCGACGCGTACTTGCTGCAGGCCGTGTCCGCCGCGCTCGTGGGATACGCCGTGCTTGGCGCCAACAAACCGAATGCCGTCGGTACGCTGGTTGGCGCGGTCTTCGTCGCCATACTAATCAACGGGCTGACGATGTTCAATTTCCCGTACTACGCGCAAAGCTTCGTTCAGGGAGTGCTGCTCGTGGTCGCGTTGCTGATGAGTTACACGCTCGGCCCACGCCGGCGTTGAACTCAGTTCTTGGTCGGCGATCTTGTGCGCGGTTGACGAACAACGAGCTGCTACGCAAGAGATCTCCTCCAATATCCAGGAGGCACACAAGGGGGCTGCCGAGCGGCTTCGAGCATAGCCGACGTGAAGCACCGCGCAATGGAGACCGGCTCGGCCTCGAGTTAACTGCTCACCTCCGCGCAGATGCTGTCCAACGACAGCGCGCGGCTGAAGACCGAGGTCCGGAGATTTCTGATGACGGTTCTCGTAGCTCAAGGCCGTTTCGGCGCATGCGGAGGAACGGTACGGAAGACGATACAACGTGTGAAGTACTGCCTAGATGTGAGCGCACGCTGAACTTTGTTGGTAGCTCATATTCCAATGAGAACTGCACGCCTAGAAGTCTGCTCGGCTCAAAAAGCCTATCGCTGGCTTCTCTGGATTGCGGGATCCGCTGGCAGGCGGGCCTCGTCTGCTTCCTCCCTCGACTTCAGCCGCTGTTGGAGAAGTCCAGCAGCGGCCTCTTTTTTCCCGCCAATACCACGGCATGCGAAGCGACCCGCACCCTCAGACGGCTTGTAAATATGACCTCTCATCGGGTCCGATTTTGCCTCCTCCGCGGGCGCTGTTTGCGCTAATTAGCGCTCGGCTGGTCGGAGCTGGCCGGAATTGCGGAGACCAAGCGCCGGTGCGTGATCGTCGTTGCCGCTTTTGAATCGCCAGCTGTCATTCCGATCTCGACGATGTCACAGGGGGCGCATCATCGAGCAGCGGAGCGGTCATCTTGGCGTCGCCGAACACACTCGGCCAATCGCCGAAGGCGAGATCCCGCGGACACCTACGCCTTCCTCACTACGCAGTCCGATGCTGGGGTACGTCACGTTCAGTCCAAAGCGTCTACTCTATAAATCCTCACGAAGACAGAGGAGAAAGACGTCTGGATGCGCCTCCCCGGGACGAGGCGAGGTCCCGCAGCCTGCACTCCCGGATGGCACGGAAACGCTGCCCAACCCAAGGTGGAAGTCGTTCCAGTCTATGACAAGGGCACGCATCTACCCGATCTTACCCAATCGCACCCGTCACCGATCTTATAGCCCGTTCCGGCCCGGTCTAGACCACATGCTGTTAAGGATGATCCGAGAGGAAGATCGTGTCTCACCATTGCGCGGACGACCAGGGGTTGGTCCGGGATGGTAATTTATCCCAGCTTCCGGTCGTGGCCTCCGGCGCGGTCGCAATCGTGGCCACGTTGGACACCAAGGGCCAGGTTGTCGCGATCACGGCGTTCGGTGTGACGACGCCGGCGGCAAATCAGTGCCTGGCGCGTCTAGCCGAGGCCAGTGTCGACACGATCGTCTTTCCTGCCAATGGCGCAGGTGGCCGGAAAATGGAGCAGCTGATTGCCGCCGGCGAATTCGATGGCGTGCTCGATCTGACCACAACGGAATTGGCCGACGAGCTCATGGGAGGCACGGCCAGCGCAGGGACCGATCGGCTCAAGGCGGCATCGCGCCAATCGATCCCCCAAGTCATCGCGCCCGGCGCGGTCGACATGGTCAATTTTGGCCGGCCCTCCAGCGTTCCTGACCAGTTTCGCGGCCGCCACTTCTGTTCCCATACGCCCTACACGACGTTGATGCGCACCACGCCTGCGGAGAACGCAGCTATTGGCCTGCTTACGGCCGAGCGGCTCTCGCAAGCACGGGGGCCGGCAACCGTGCTTTGGCCGGCCAAGGGCGTGTCCGATTACGACCGCGAGGGAGGGGTCGTTCGCGATGCCGATGCCGACAAGGCCTGGCTCGATGCAGTCAAGGACAACCTCCGGCCAGAGATCGGTGTCCGCGAACTGGATTGTCATATCAACGATCCCGAATTCGCTGAGGCCGCCGTCACGTGGCTCCTGAAACAATTGGGTCAAGGAGGTTCATCCCGTGCCGATGTTTGAGCGAACCGAAATTCTTTCGAAGATTGCACGTCAGGTCGCGGAAGGAAAAACGATCCTCGCTGCGGCTAGCAGCTGCGGTCTCGTAGCAAAATGTGCCGTGCTGGGTGCGGCGGATATGCTTGTGGTCTACTCTACCGGGTTCTCGCGGCTCATGGGGCTCCCAACCAGCCGTATCGGTGATTCAAACGCGCGCACGCTGGAGCTTGCGGCAGAAATTCGCAACGTGGTCTCGTCCGTGGCCTGTCATAGGCGGCGTCGAGGCATGGGATCCCTGGCGGCTCGATCTCGATGCGCTTCTGGACGGGCTTTCAAGCGCAACTAACGTTGAGGAAATGCTGGCGCCTGCGCCGTCGGCAAATGGTAGTCGTACAAATCGGACATCCGACAAAAATTTCGCGCGCGACTGACGAGCGCTCCTTCGTCGATAGTGACGGTCAAATCATTCGTTCGAAGATTCTCGTCGTCACAGTGGTGCTGGCAAACGCTTTTCGTCGAATTATGCACTACCGCCGCGGGTTTTCTGCGTTATGAGTCTTGAAGAAGGTCGCGCCTGATGTTTCAAGCAACGGCATCGATCAGCAGGGGCCGAACGCGACCCTCTCGTCTTTTAAGAACGAATTAAGCCAAGCTGGATTTGATGCCGCCCGGGCAGGAAGCTTAGGTCAGTGGGGCGTGTGATGAGTGCTGCCAACAAGCAGTCCGTGGAATCGGATACGAAGCTGTTCAATGACATGCCGGTCCTGCGGCGCAAGTGGCAGGCTGCGCTCAAGCCCGGCGAAACGCTTCCGCGTTACGAAAATGTGCTGCTGGGAAGCCTCGGGCGGCTTGCCGATCATCTTGTGCTGCTCAGGTGTGACAATGGCGCGTTTGCCGTTTCGCGCACTGGTCGCTATGCTCAGAACTGGTTGGGCGACGGCCGTTGGGACATTCCGCTGGATGCGTTGCGTCCAGATTGCGCGACAGCCCTCACCGGGGCGGCCTCGAATGCGATTGCAAACAACCATCCCTATCTGGCAATCGCTCATTGCGTGCACGCCGGCATGGTGCGGACCTACGACGTGCTGGCGCTGCCGACCTTATCGCGTTGGGGCGGTACGCTGGTCGGCGTCTATGTCAACGAGCGCGCTACAGAATACAATTTGATCGATGCAATCTTTTGCAAGGCCGACGATGGCGTTATCTCGCTCTCAACCGTTCGCGATCCCGCAGGCAGACCATTTGATTTTCAGGTCGTGCACCACAATCAGGCAGCAGCAAGGCTCCTCGGTGTGGAAGAGGGCAGCCTGTTGTGGCAGCGCCTCGGCAATTCAGAGCATCTGCTCTGTTCGCAAGAGGTGATAGAGCGGTTGCGCGGTGTGGTCGCGAATGACCTGGGTGACGAGTTCGAGATCGAATGCGGTGATCAGAGCATGCGCTTACGCGTCGATGCCTTCGGAGACATCGTGTCCGTGGTCATTTCCGACGTTACATCCTTCAAGCGCCGGGACGCATCGTTCAGGTTGCTGTTCGACAGCAATCCGATGCCGATGTGGGCGTTAGATGCCGAGACAATGCACTTCGTGAGGGTTAATGACGCGGCGGTGCAGCACTATGGATATGCTCGCGAGACGTTCCTGCGAATGAAAGTTCAGGAGATCTGGCCAGACGACGAGCGGGGCAGCTATACGCTTGCGCTGCGGGACGCGGGCGATATCTATCAGTCCGAACACCCCTGGCGCCATGTCAAGGCTAACGGCACTGAGATTTCTGTGCTGACCTTTGGGCGGCGCCTCATGATCGAGGGACGCGAGGCCTATCTGGTCGTGGTGGTCGACATTACCGAACGGCGCAAAGCCGAGGCCCGCATCGCCCATATGGCACTTCACGACGGGTTGACCAACCTCGCAAACCGCGCGCTCCACCAGAGGTGGCTCGGTGAGGCGCTCGAAAGGGCTAATGCAACTGGCAACCGCGTCGCGGCGCTGTGCATCGACCTCGACCTCTTCAAGAACGTCAACGATTCGTTCGGCCACCTCATCGGCGATCACCTGCTCGAGCAAGTGGCCGGCCGGCTGCGGTCCAAGGTGGCCGGCAACAATCTGGCGGCACGGCTCGGCGGCGACGAATTTTCGATCATTCTCACGGATAACACCTCGCCGACGCATGTGAGCCAATTCGCGGCCGACCTGATCAGGACGTTGAGTGCGCCTTACGAGATTGACGGCAACCAAGTCATTATCGGCGCCTCGGTCGGAATCGCGCTGTCACCAGACGACGGCACCAGCAGCGCCGAACTGATGCGTAGCGCCGATATGGCGCTCTATCGCGCCAAAGAGGATGGCCGCGGAACGCATCAATTCTTCGAGCGGGAGATGGATCAGCAGGTGCGGCGACGCCGCGAAATGGAGCTTGATTTGCGCCGCGCCTTTACCAGCAGCGAGTTCGTGCTGCACTATCAGCCGTTGGTTGACATAGCGAGCGACAAGATCTCAGGTTTTGAGGCGCTTCTCCGCTGGCCGCACCCAGGGAAGGGCATGATCTCTCCGGCCGAGTTCATTCCCCTTGCGGAGGAAATCGGGCTGATAGGGCCCCTCGGAGAATGGGTGCTTCGCGAAGCCTGTAACGAGGCGGTAAAGTGGCCTTTAGAGATCAAGGTCGCGGTCAACCTGTCGCCGGTCCAATTCCGTAGCCGCAATCTGGTTCAGGTGGTGATTTCAGCGCTGGCGAATTCCGGCTTGGCCCCGAAGCGGCTCGAGCTTGAAATCACCGAATCGGTGTTTCTGGCGGAGACGGAGGCAAATCTTGCGATCCTGCACGAGCTCCGCGAGCTCGGCGTCTCCATATCGCTGGATGACTTTGGAACGGGCTATTCGAGCCTCAGCTACTTGCGCAGCTTTCCCTTCGACAAGATCAAGATTGATCGCTCCTTTGTGAAGGATCTGGCGAAACGCTCCGATTGCGGGGCCATCGTGCGCGCGATCTCGGGCCTCGGCCGGAGCCTCAACATCACGACGACAGCGGAAGGGGTGGAGACCGCGGAGCAGCTCGATTGGCTTCGTGCCGAGGGTTGCAAGGAGGTGCAAGGATTTTTGTTCAGCGGCGCCAAGCCAGCCGCCGAAGTGGCGCAGCTCTTGTTTCGCTTTGGCGTAAGGGCGTCCAGGGCGGCATGATCGCCGTGCCGCAGGGACAGCTTCGTCACGTTGAGCCTTCGCAAATCGAACCCGATCAGGCCACGAGGTCGTCCGTAGCCGTCTCTGCCCCAGGAGTTGATCTCCGACACTTCTCGCGCGCCTTCACTGCGGGACGGCGTGGTGCCAAGACGTCAATGGAGCTTCAGCGCTCTTGGCGGCAGCCGGCACCAGATGCACGATTCGATACCCGTTCTGATGCAGGTAGCGCAGGAACGCAGGCAGCATGGCCGCGGTCCGCGTCTGCGCATCATGCAGCAGAATGATGCCCTTACGAGCGGCCTCGAGCCGCTCGATCAGGATTGTGAGCTCCTGCTCTGGAGTTATGTTCTCCCAATCGCTCGCCCAAAGGTCAGCTCCGAACACGACAATTCCGCGCGCCTGCAAGAGATCGAGCGTCGCAGGTGTCGCGTCGAAGTAGGGGAACCGGAAGAACGGTGTCGAGGGAATTTTGGTGGACACACCGTTGAGCGCCATTTCGACCACGGCGATACCGCGCTCGATGTCGTCTTTCGCCTGCTCGAACGAGATTTTCGACATCACCGGATGCGACCAGCTGTGATGCGCTACGGTGTGGCCCTGGGCGGCCATACGCCGCACGAGCTCGGGAAATTCCGCCGAGGATCGGCCGACCAGAAAGAACGTGGCTCGCGCGCATTCCTGTGCGAGCGCAGCCAGCACCTTATCCGTGTTCGGCGGCCGCGGTCCGTCATCGAAGGTGAGGACGACTTCATAGTCCGCCAGAGGAAGCGTCTCTGGAAAGTTCTTCAGCCCCACGCGCGGGAAGAGCGCGGCATCGACAGCGAGCAGCCGCGCCGTGCCGAGCGCATCGCGCCGATTGCAGCTAGAGGCGTCTGTTACGGCAGTACCGGCGAGCAACGCCAGCCCACCACAGACGATGCGAAAAGCTAATCTAGGCAGACGCAACTCTGTCATTGCGCGTTAGTGCGACCTTGATCGGTTGGTGAGGCCCGTGGCGCTCAGCAGATTATCTGATCGGCATCGCGGGATTTCGGCGCATCGAGGCTACGTCGTGCGCAAAAAGGTCGCCGAATGCCCCGTTATCAGCTCGAACCGCTCCCGCTGCCTGACTTGATTGGGGGTAGGCGGCTTAGCTCGGACAATCGCTGTTCGTCTTTGGGAAGATCAGTGTCTTGGCGCGCACCCGGCGAGAGTGCGCAGGATGCGAAAGGCTGATGGCGGACATCGCAGCGTCCGTTGGAGGTTCGAGGGTCAATTTTCAGGGCGGTGGTCGCGCCGAAAAAGGGCGTCGCTCTACCTATCCCCGACATAAAGCTGCACATTTCACGCGTATGGGATCTTGTTCTTACGCCTCGGTTGCGCTCGGATGCGCTTCTACATGCGAAAATGGGCTGGGATGAACATGAAGTTGAATCTGGCTGCTGCTCGGCTTAATCGGCGAAGCAAACGCACGCGGAGCACATGGAGGGCGCGTCAGCTACGGCGGCGGACATCCCACTACCAGTCTTGGCGGCGGCTATTTGGGGGCGTCGGGCTCGTCACACCGTCGCGGGACTTATGTCAATTCGAGAACTGGGAACCGCTACGGGACTCACCAATAGCGCGCGAAGAAGCAGCACCCGAGGCGCGCCGTTCGATGGGCTTTTTTCGCAGGCCGCAATGGGAGCCGACGTTTCGGCTGCGAAGCCGTCAGGCTGCAGGAAGGGGCTTTCTATCCGCGCTCTTTTGGTCCTGGGGGATGGTCGGCCTCCTCTTCAATCCAGCCACTCTCTTGCTCGGTTGGTGTCGGCACTTCGACTTATCTGACCGCCACCACCCTCATCTGGATTGGCGGCATGGTTCTGTTCGGCATGGGAGCGCTGTTCTCGCACAATGACTTTGACGGCGAGCGGCCGCTGCCGGAAGGAACAGGCGATATTCGGAGCCGATGACCTGGCGCTGGCGCGGTGAACAAGTTCGACCCGATTGCGGCGCTCGAGATCGAACGACGTTTTCGCGTTTCCGAGATCGCTGTTACCACCGAGCCGGCTGTGAGGCTCGCTGGTCAATGCCGCACTTGCAGTTTTTTATCCTAGTGGCGGCTCTTTCGCTCGATTGATTTTACGGCCCTTCACGGCCCCGTGCCCCGATCATGCGCTCGACGAAGTCGAGAAACCGATAGTGGAGACCACGTCATGAGGAAGACAAAGACGCCCAACGTCACCCCAAGCCTGCCAAACGCCGCCTGCGAAGCCTTCAATAGCGCGATGGGTGGGTGTTGAGGCTGACAAGCTCCTCCGCAAGTGACTTCGAAAAGGCACGCTAAGGGAAAACGCTGGGGCTGATTTGGCAATGGTAAAACGCTCACCGAGAAAATGTGAAGCCTTCGTTATGCATGCGCATCACGATACAACGGCAACCTATTCCGACCTTTTCGACAGGCTTAGCCGGCTGCGACCGGAAGATCGGGTATACAAATTCAGCGACGAAGTGGTGCTCGGCTTCCCGATCGTATCGAGCGAAAAGGGCGGGTATTTTATCCAATCGGTCTTGGGTAGGTCCGAGTCAGCGCTTGTTCTCAACACCGAGACGGGAAGTACCCGAGAAAATACCCTGGCCAAGTCCGAAATGCTCAGCCATCCGACACACTTGTCTGTTTCTCCTCAAAAGCGTCGAGCTGCTATCGAGTATTCGCATCGGGGCCCGAAAGCACCAATGCTTGCAGAGGCAATCGAGGGAATACTTAGAGAGAACTATACTGATCTAAAAGAGATTGGATTTAGCTTCGCACCCGTGATCCGAGAGAACTTCATCACTGAAATAAATGCATTCGGGCGCATTCGCGAGGCTGAGATTCGCGTGACCCGACCAAACGCTAGTTGGACAGATCACTATACCGAACTATCTGATTTGGCGGAGCAGTCGGGTGGAGATAAAGTTGGTCTGGGTGTGAAAGCCGGCCGCAATGAAACGCTCAAGAAGAATACGGGCATCGTGCGGGTCATCAAAGACGTTGTAAGGGATAAGGAACCGTACCTCGACGATGCGAGCGTGAAGGGCGTTCGTGAAAACGAGACAACTGAAACTACCGTGCATGCAAAGAAACACGTTCAACATGCCCGGTCCCTCGTCCAAACCGATGAAGCAGGCGTACCCATCTTAAACGACATCAAAGCAAAGCTTACCCAATTCCTGACGACAATATTGGGCTGACCATGATTGAAACGGCATGGACATTCTGGCGCAAGAATGTTCGGAAGCACACGACCCGAATTGTCGCGACGACGCACCCCTACCTCAGCGGCTTACTAGCTATGTTGGTAGTCGGCTATTCAGGACTGACGGTGAAGCCATTCGTTCTCGCTGGCTTCTTCGTGCCATACGACACCGTGGTGTTCGGATTTACCGCGACGGCTGTCGCACTGTCTATCGCGCTGCCCAGTGAGCGGTTCATCAAGTTTCTTAGCCAGATCAGGGACGGCACGACACCGTTTCGAGATTTTCTGTTTATCTTAGCGTGGAACGGCGTCGTCCATATCCTCGCATTCTTTATGTTCATCCCTGTTGTCTTCATTGGAGATCAGACAAGCTTCGGGCCAACTGATGCAGTTGGGAAATTGCAGGTATTCGTGTTCTTTGCACTTTGGGTACAATTTTATGCGTGCTTCCAGTTTTTGGTTACGACAATCGGCGTGTACGAATTAGCCGATTTGTACGGCACCTACTGTGCCAGCCTAAGAAAGGCAGATGACGCGAATCAAGGACAGTGATCTCTAAGGCCCGGTCAGCGACACCTCATTGGGGTCGATCAGGTCAGTTCGCCGCGCTTTTCCCCAATTTGCTTCCAACAATTAAGCTCCCAGCCTCTTGTTAGATTGTAGCCCTCTCTCTCTCTCTCTCTCTCTCTCTCCGTTAGCGGCTTCACTCGACCTCGTGGTATTCGGCCTGGTTGAAATCTGACCCGAACAGCGCTGCTGCGGCATCGTAGAGCGCGACAGTGTTAGCGGTATCCCGCTTCTTGTACCAGGCGCGCAAGGCGTCGATCGCCGACGCATGAACTCGCAAATGTTGCACGGTGGCCGAGGTCCGCTCGCCGGATAAGGTGACGCCGCTGGGTTCCTCCATAGCGTGGCGCGGATGTTCGCGTGGGGCAAGCGCGCGGTGCCCAGTCATGCCGTTGGTTTGTGCTAGCTCTTCGCTGTTCCATGTGGCCGCTGCCTCTTCCATGCTCGCGAAGCTCTTGGTTGCGATGAGCATTCCGTGGCGCGCGCATCCCTCGCAATGAAGGTGCCAGCCAGCAACCCCGCGGATCATGACCGGGCGACCACAGCAAATCCGGCAATCGACCACCTTCGGGGCGGGCGCTTCGAGTTTGGCGTTGCTGCCGGCGGCCGTGGCGAAAGTGAATGTCGTTACCGCGTTGCGAAAAGGCTCAACCATCGTGTGTCCCGGCCTACTGATGCGAGCGAGCCTAACACTACAACCAGTACGATAATCAGCGATGATCGCTCACCATCGGCCGTCTTTCTGCGCGCTGCGCGGCTCGGCGGGCGCGAGTTTACGCGCCGTATCTCGCACTGGCTTCGATGAGGGCCTGAGGGTCTTCGGTTGGCTTGCTTAGGGCCGTGATCGAGCGTCCATGCGGGCTTCATCAATGTCAGCAGTCGACTGTTTGGGTGACGCTACCGAAAAGCGAGAGCTCGAAGCCGGTTTGTTACCGGAGCATACGTCCTGAAAAGTAGGTAGCCAAATGGTTATTTCGATAATGATTTCAATGTCCTATCTTAGGATTTGGATTCCGGACAGGACTCGAAACCTGCAACCAGCCGAGCAGAAATGCGTGGGGCAAGGTCACTAGCGAGCTCTTATCGTCCGGCTCGAAGCACTGCCACGTTGGTGTGTCGAGCCGGTAGCAGGCCACACCTTCAGTTGGACTTTTCGCTGTAAACCATTGATCTGTAATGGTCGAATTTTGGCTCAGTTGGAAAAATTCTCCTGAGAAATCAATGCTGGCAGCGTGTCTCTTAATCAGCGGGTCCCAGGTTCGAGCCCTGGTGCGCCCACCATTAAAATCAAGCACTTATAGAAGATTGTTAATTCGTCATTCCGACAGGCTGAGTCAGCGGCTGTAAAAGAAAACAATCCTTATGGCTCACGAGGTTCGATGCGCGCGTGATCGGGAAGGTAACGGTGAATCGTGGGTTTGATTCCGACTCTCCCCCGCCATTCCCACGACTTGCTAGGCCAAGCGACGAACTCGCGGTTGGTTCGCTTGAGCCAGCCGGCCGCACACTGATGGTTAGCGACAAGAAAGGTGCGCGAGACTCGGCGCCGCGAACTAGATCGTGCCATGGCCGCGGCGCGCTACGACGGAGGTCGAGCGGGGCTCGTAGGCTCAGCGTCAGCGGCGCTAGTCTAATCCGTTCAAATCAGATTTGCGAGCGACGGTAACCTGACGAGACTTCCGCCATTTGCGCTAGCAGGTGATCGCGCCCGGCCGCATAGCCGGTGACGTGGAGCGTGGTGGCCATCCCGGCCAGTCGGCGCACGGCCGCAAGGAGCGCGCGTGCCTCGACCAGCGCTGCCGTTCGGCTTTCGCCCGGCATGATCAACCGGTGCAGGGTCTGCTCGGCGGCGGTACTCGTCAGGCCAGCGCGTTGCCGGGCCACATCAACCGCCGTCCTGTCCTGACTGGGCGAGATGACGGCTGCCGCAAACTGGAGATTGGTCTCAACCGCTTCGGCGAGCTGTGCTGCAAAGCGATTGAAACGGCGTTCCGGCCAAAGCACCATGCAGCCCAAAAGCGCCAGGACACTGCCAAACACATTGTCCATCGCTCGCGCTGTCGCGGCTAGCTGCCCCAGGCCCGGCGTTACCAGCTCCGCGACCAGGATAAACAGCGGCGTCAGGAAAAGTACAAAGAGCGTGTAGTTCACGGATCGCAGCGCCAAGGCAGCAGCGGCGAGCGGCAAGACGGCGGCGACCAGTTCCCATGGCTCGGTTAGAAGTAAACCAGCCGCGGCCGCGGCCAGCCCGCCCGCCAGGCTGCCCAGCACGCGCTCGATCATGCGCGGCCCGGAGATCTGCGCGTCCGGATGCGTGACCACCACGGCCGCCATCGTCGCCCATTGCACCTCCGGCAACGCAATCACGTGGCCGAGCGCATAGGTAATCAGAACCACGGTGGCGCGGCGAAGCGCGTTTGCGGCGACCTCTCGGCCGGAAGCCGATCCGGAACCGGCAGGCAGCACGGACGCGATCGACGCTGGAACGACGCCCGCAACCGCGGGCTTGATGAGATCGTCGATACAGGCCGCCACAGCCTCGATCGCGCGCGCCGTGATCTCGTCTTCGTACAGCGCATGAGCTCGAATGCGCGCGGCCGTTCCGTGGAGTGCAACTGCATCGGCACGTCCCCTGCGCACCTGACGGGCTGCTGCAGCGAGTGCCGCCTCGATGTCGGCGAGAACGCAAACCCAGTCCCGAGACCAGCTCCGCCGCCCCTGCGGATCATTGCTGAGCGCGATCAGGCCCGCGAAGATCCCGTCGCAAGAAGTGAGCAGGTTTCTCAGCTCAAGCGCGCTGCTGTCATCTTTTTCAGCGGCCGCGTGCTCAATCGCGGCACGTGCACGCTGGATCGCGTCCCGGACCGACCTGCGATGCTCGGCATCAAGGCGCAAGCGGCTTTGCTCCGCATCGGGTCGTCCATCTCCGGAGGCCGCGATTTCAGCTGTCATATCCCGCAATTCGGTTAGGACGCCGGCAATGCCCCGGCGCGCCGCATCATGGGGGTTGGTGGGCCGCAATCCCAAGGCGAGGATGATGGTCAGCACGCCACCCCCGAGAAACAGGAGACACACGAGTGGGGCTTCTGCGAACTGCACCGGCTGCTCGATCGCGACCACCGCGACGACGCCGACGAGTGTGCCGACGGTCGCGAGGCGAGGCTTGCGCAGGCCGCCCAAGGTGGAAACGGCGATCATGCCGAACACCGCCGCGCCGGCAACTGGCGCGCCGAGTGCGGCGATCACAGAAACCGCCCCGGCGGTCGCGCTGCCGCATAGAACGAAGACGCTCATCACCCATAGCCGTGCATGCCGTGTCCCCCCAGGGTCCGCAAGGCACGTCCAGAAGGCGGCGAATGCGCTCCAGGCGAGCTCGGGCTGGCGAAACACGAGTGCGGCGCAGACCATCAGCGCCACGGCCGACGCGCCCTTGAACCCGTCGCCGATGCCGATTTGCTCTGGGTGGACGCTGAATGCGCGCGTGTGCAGCCACCGCTTGGCGCGGCCCACCCGTGTTGGGCGGCGCATCGAAAGGGCAGGGGGTCGAGAGGGTAGGCACATCAGTGTCTCGGTTTTCTGACGCTCACTTGATAGGCTCGCGCCACCCATCGTCAAAACGACATTTCCGACTGCATTCTATTCTGATATGGAATAGCAAATGGATTTCCGGACCTTGCGAGCATTTGTCGAAGTGGTGCGCCAGGGCGGCTTCTCGCAGGCGGGCAAGACGGTCTTCGCTACGCAATCGACGGTGAGCAAGGCCGTGAAGCAGCTGGAAGACGAGATCGGCGCACGGCTGCTTGAGCGCACTGGCCACAAGACCAAGCTCACCGATGTGGGCGAGGTCGTCTATCCGCGCGCGGTCCAGCTCCTTGCCGACCGCAGTGACCTTTTGGCCGCGCTCGAGGAGTTGCGTGGGCTGAAGCGCGGCACCTTACGGATCGGGTTGCCGCCGGTGGCGAGCAGCAGCATCTTCGCGCCCTTGCTGGCTCGTTTCCGGCGACGCTATCCGGGCATTGACGTGCGCTTGACCGAGCACGGCGGCGACGAACTCATCGAGATGGTTCACTCGGGCGATCTCGACCTCGCCGCTGCGCTCATGCCCGACACGGAAGCACTGGAATGGCAGGATGTGGAACGCGAGCCCCTCGTCGCTGTGCTGGCCTTGGGCCACCCACTCGCGCGCGCCAGCTCGACTGATATTGCGGCGCTGCGGGACCTGCCCTTCCTTCTCTTTGCAGAAGGGTATGCGATCAACCGCTTGATCACCAACGCATGCCGCCGCCACAGCTTCGAGCCCGCCGTCGCGGCGCGAAGTAGCCAGGTCGACTTCCTTGTCGAACTGGCCGCGTCAGGTCTCGGCGTCGCTTTCCTGCCCCGCATTCTTGCCGATCGTGCTTGTGGGCAGCGGGTCAAGGCCCTGCTCCTTACGGAACCGGATACCGAGTGGCGATTGACGATGATCTGGCGTCGCGGCGCCTACCTCTCCCACGCCGCGCGTGCCTGGCTGGAGATGACCGGGAAGAAGAAAACTGCCGAGTGACGATTGCTATTCCTTTGCCGACTAAGTCCTAGTCCAACGTTTCATTTTAAGAATGCGAGTTTCTCCGTTATTGAGGCTGCCAACGCCAGCCGAAACAAACGTGAGAAACGATATGATCATCTCGGCACCAACAGATTATCGCGAGGCAGCGCGTCGCGCGCTGCCGCGCTTCCTGTTCGATTACATCGACGGCGGCGCCGGCACCGAGTTCACCATGAGGACCAACGTCGAGGCGCTGCAGCAGATCGCGCTCCGCCAGTTCGTGCTCCGGGGCGTCGGCGCCCCGAAGCTCGACACGGAGATCCTTGGCACGAGATGGGCGATGCCCATCGCGCTCGGGCCGGTCGGCGCAACCGGCATGTATGCGCGGCGCGGCGAGGTCCAGGCGGCGCGGGCCGCGACGACGACCGGCATCCCCTACACTCTTTCCACCGTATCCGTCTGCCCGATCGAGGAGGTCGCCGAAGGTGCGGATGGCGAGCTCTGGTCGCAACTCTACGTGCTGAAGGACCGCGGCTATATGCGCAACGCGCTGGAGCGCTCATGGGCGGTCGGCATGAAGACGCTCGTCTTTACCGTCGACATGCCGACCCCCGGCTCGCGCTACCGCGATCGCCATTCGGGCATGTCTGGCCCGCGCGCGAGGCTGCGACAATATATGCAGACCATCACCCACCCACGCTGGGCCTTGGCGGTGGGATTGCTAGGCCGGCCGCTCTCGTTCGGAAACATCGAGGCGTATACCCGCCGTCACATGAGCATGACGGACTACACGACTTTCCTCGACGCCAACTTCGATCCGTCGATCGGCTGGCAAGATCTCGAATGGCTGCGCGACAGCTGGAAGGGCAAGCTCATCATCAAGGGGCTACTCGACCCGCAGGACGCACGCGACGCGGTTCGTCTCGGCGCCGACGGGATCGTGGTGTCAAACCATGGCGGCCGGCAATTGGACGGCGCCATGCCAACGGTGAGCGCGCTGCCCACCATCGTCGACGCGGTGGGCGACAAGCTGACCGTGCTAGCCGATTCCGGAATTCGCTCCGGCCTTGACGTCGTGCGCATGCTTGCGCTGGGCGCCAAGGGCGTCCTGCTCGGCCGCGCCTACATCTACGCGCTCGCCGCTGGCGGCCAGCAAGGCGTGTCGCATCTACTGCAACTTCTTGCCGCCGACATGAAGGTGACGATGACCCTGATCGGCGCGAAATCGCCGGCCGAGATCACAAGTGCCAGCCTCGAGACGGCAGCGAGGCAACTCGAGTCTCAACAGCTGTCCAGACCCGGTTTGTTGCCGAAAGCGGCTGCGTGACGACTGATTGCCGTTTGCTCCGTCGGGCGCGAGGATGCATGCGTCGGAGCAGATGGATCGAGACGCACGTAGGCGCCGCACGCGACGCGCGCTCAAAGCGGATTTTGTTTTTGCCAACCTTCTGGCAGTAAATCTCAAAGCCGTCAAAGGCCATCCGGTTCGGCACTGCTGACGATACTCGCCCGCGCTTCTGCTGATGTGCTCCCTGCACCTCGGGCTTTTGGTTCTTGAAGAAAGGTGAGACGATGGATGCGACGTTCGTTTCAGCAGCCGCGGCCTTAGGCGGGGCCTCGATCGGCGGAGCGATGTCCTTTCTCGGCTCCTGGATTGTTCAGCGGCGCGAGGTTCGCGCCCGATGGCTGGTCCAGGACAGGCTGCGCCGCCAGGACCTCTACAAGGAATTCATTGAAATCGCCTCCAAGTGCTTCGCGGATGCGCTCCAGCACGATAAACCCGATGTCGGCTCACTGACCGTTCTATACGAGAAGATAAGCCGCATGCGTGTTATGTCCTCGCCTGAAGTTCTTTCGGCTGCCGAACATGTGCTTGCTCGGGTCATAGATACGCTTTTCGAGCCGGCGGTTGCGGTTACGAATGTAAAGGTTCGGGAGCTGTTCGAGTCAAAAAAGGGCGATATTCTTCGCAACTTCAGCGAAGCATGTCGCGACGAATTCGAGGCGCTCCGGAGTCAGCAACTTCGCACGTGCTCGGACCGGCGATCGCGCGCTTTCTGAACGATCCGGCGATTGTTGAACTGATGCTCAACCCTGATGGCCGGCTGTGGGTCGACCGACTAGCGAATCCTCTGACGGACACAGGACAAATGATGTCCGCTCCCGATGGAGTGCGCATCTATCGCGCCATTCCGACAAGAGCGAAACCAATTGCAGGTTCAATGCTGGTTAAACCGTACACTTGTCGGAATGGTCGTTGATTCTGCTGGCAATTCATGCGCCTCTTAATCAGCGGGTCCCAGGTTCGAGCCCTGGTGCGCCCACCATTAAAATCAAGCACTTACGGCTGATGGCGCGAGCCATTCCGACAAACCGGGGCATCGGCTGTACAGCGCCGCGCGGCAATCACCCGCGAACGGACATCGTTCCGGTTCGGCGCGAATCCCCCGACCAAATCGCTTCGATCACTCAGGTCCTCGACTAAGCGAGCCAGCGCTTGCGACGCTTGTAGTGCTTCACATCGCGGAATGATTTTCGCTTGTCACCAGCGACGCCAAGGTAGAACTCCTTGACGTCCTCATTTGCAGCGAGCGTCCGTCCCTCGCCGTCCATCACCACGCGACCATTTTCGAGGATATAGCCGTGGCTCGCGTATTTTAGCGCCATATGGGTGTTCTGCTCGGCGAGAAGAAAGGAGACGCCTTCCTTAATGTTGAGATCCTTCACGATCTCGAAGATTTCTTCGACGATCTGCGGCGCGAGGCCCATCGAGGGCTCATCGAGCAGGATCATCTTGGGGCGCGACATCAGCGCACGTCCGATCACGCACATCTGCTGTTCGCCGCCCGACGTATAGCCGGCGATCGAACCTCGCCGCTCCCTGAGACGGGGGAAATAGGCATAGACTCGCTCCAGATCCTGCGTGATCGCCAACTTGCCGTCTCTGCGCGTGAAAGCGCCGGTCAGGAGATTTTCTTCGACCGTAAGATGAGGGAAGGCACGCCGCCCCTCCATCACCTGAATGCAGCCGCGCCGCACCAGATCGTTTGGCGACAGGGACTGGACCTCGACGCCGTCGAACAAGATCGAGCCCTTGGTGACCTCGCCGCGCTCTGCATGCAGCAGATTGGAAATCGCCTTCAGCGCCGTGGTCTTGCCGGCACCATTGGCGCCGAGAAGCGCGACAATGCCGCCCCGAGGGACCGCCAGCGATACGCCCTTCAACACGAGGATGATGTGATCGTAGACAACCTCGATATTGTTGACGGACAGAACCGGAGCTGCCTCTTCCGTCGCCGTGGCAACGACCTTGGAAATTGACACGCGCAAACCTTTCCAAGCAGGGTGGCCGGAATCCGGGAGCCAAAGCCTGCTCCCGGATCGCTCACATGCCTCAGCTTTCCTTCGCGCAATCGCGCGGCGGGATCTTCTTGTCCGCGGCATACTTCGCGGAAACGTCGGCGACGAGCGGGTCGATGAGCGATTCGTCAGCCGTGTACCAGTCGGAGATCACCTTCCAGGTCTTGCCATCCCACTGCTGTACGCGCCCGTCACGCGTGCCCTCGTGGTCGGAGCAGGAGATCCTGATCGGCTTCAACATTCCCTCAAAGCCGAGCTCTTTGATGCGTGCATCAGAGAGATTGAGATTCTCGAGGCCCCAACGGACCTGCTCACCCTTCAGCGGCTTGTGGCCGAACTTCTCCTGCGCCTTGCGGATCGCCTCCACGCCGAGCATGGCATTAACCACGCCACGGTTGTAGAGAACTTCGCCGACCTTGCCAGGTTCTGTTGAACCCTTACCCTTGGCGTAGACGTATTTCGCTATGTCAGCGTGCACGGGAAACTTACCTGCGCCATGCTGCAGCATCAGCGACTTGTAGCCTGTGGCCTGATCGCCTGCGGGCGTGACATCCGGCTCTGCACCCGACCACCAGACACCGATCATCTTGTCGCGCGGATAAGCAACGGCCGCCGCTTCCTTGACTGCCGTGCTGTTCATGACGCCCCAGCCCCAGACCAGGACATAGTCCGGCCGGTTCTGGCGGATCGCCAGCCATTGCGATTTCTGTTCGACGCCGGGGTGCGTCACGGGGATCGGAGTAAACTCAAAACCGTACTTCTTTGCCAACACGTGCAGCATCGGGATCGGCTCCTTGCCGTACGGGCTGTCGTGATACAGCAGCGAGATCTTCTTGCCTTTGAGCTTATCGAACCCACCCAGCTCATTGGCGACGTGCTGGATCGCGATATCGGCCGCGGACCAGTAGGTGCCGAGCAATGGGAAGTTGTACGCGAACACCGCACCGTTCTTTGAGTCGGCACGGCCGTACCCCATCGTGATGATCGGGATCTTGTCCGCCTCCGTCTTTTCGGTGAGGGCGAAGGTGATGCCGGTCGACAGCGGATTGATGAAGGCCGCGCCGGTCGGCCCCTTGCCCTTGAGACGCTCATAACACTCGACGCCCTTGTCGGTGGCGTAACCGGTCTCGCATTCCTCGACCAGGAGTTTGACGCCGTTGATGCCGCCGTCGCGCTCGTTGACCAGGGTGTAGTAGTCGGCAACGCCGTTCGCATATGGGGCGCCATTCACAGCGTACGGTCCTGTCCGGTAGGACAGAATCGGGACGAACTGCTCGTTTTGCGCTGCAGCCGGTGCGGTGAACGCCGCGCCCGACAGGGCGGCCACCACCAGTATCAATACATTCCGTGCAGTACTTGCCATCTTGATATCCTCCTCCTTTGAGCCCCTCTTTTTCCGTCCGGGGGATTTGTTTCCTTCCTCCTCAGCCAGCGGTCGCATCTGCGTGGCGATCCAGGCGCGATCGCTCCTCAATAGGGAAACGGCCAAAGTCTCAGCTTCTCCTTGCCAATCGTTATCAGCCGGGCGAAGCCCTGGGGCTCTTTGATGAGAAGATAGCAGATCAGCGATCCGAAGATGATGAACTCGAGATGAGTGATCGTTTGCGTCGACAGTGGCACGCCGAGCTCGGTTGGAATCAGATTTAGCATGATCGGCACGATGAGGATGAAGGCCGCCCCGACGAACGAACCCATTATCGATCCGAGCCCGCCGATGATGACCATGAACAGAAGCTGCAGTGAACGGTCGATCGAGAACGCAAGCGGCTCCCATGAGCCCAGGTAGACGAACGCCCAAAGCGCCCCCGCCACGCCGACGATGTACGAAGAGACGGCGAAAGCCGTGAGCTTTGCATAGAGCGGCCGGATACCGATTAGCTCGGCGGCGATATCCATGTCGCGGATCGCCATCCATTGTCTGCCAAGATTTCCGCGAACGAGATTCTTCGCCAAAACCGCTATCACGGTCACGAAGAGCAGGCACAGCAGATAGCGCTCGACCGGCGTGCGAACGACCAGACCGAAGAAATCCAGCTCCGGCGCATTGACTGATCCCGACGGGGCGTAGTTGGTGAACCACGGGATCCGGAGGAAAGCCCAATCGAAGAAGAACTGCGCCGCGAGCGTTGCTACTGCCAGGTAGAGGCCCTTGATCCGCAGACTGGGAATGCCGAACAGGATTCCGACCCCCGCCGCGATGAGCCCGCCAAGCAGAATGGATGCCAGCACGGGCAACGGCGGGATCGAGATCGCGAAGCCAAACCAGGCAAGCGGGATATGAACACCTACTGCCAGCTTGTAGGCGGAATAGGCGCCGATGGCCATGAATGCGCCGCTGCCCAGCGAGATTTGGCCGCAATACCCGACGAGAACGTTCGTGCCGATCGCCGCGAGCGACAGGATTAGGAAGGGCAGCAAGATGGCCCACAGCAGATAGTCGCTGCCGAACGGCCAGATATGGAGGGTCGCCAACAACGGCACGCCAATGAACGCGAGACCAAGCAAGATCGCCAGCGCAATACGGTCCTGACGGATCGGGAAGATCGCCATGTCCTCTGCGTAGGTCGTCTTGAACTGGCCAGCCTCGCGATAAAGCACAACGAACTCCTCATCTCAGACGCGTTCGATGATCCTCTCGCCGAATAGCCCTTGCGGCCGCACGAGCAGCACCGTTAACGCCAGCACGTAGGCAAACCAATATTCGATGCCGCCGCCGATGGACGGCCCCAAATACACCTCGGCAATCTTCTCACCCGCCCCTACAATGAGCCCGCCGATGATGGCTCCCGGAATGGAGGTGAGGCCCCCGATGATCAGAACCGGCAGAGCCTTAAGCGCGAGGAAGGTGATGGAGAACTGCACGCCGAGTTTGGTACCCCACACGGTCGCCGCGACCAGCGCAACGAGACCGGCAACGAGCCAGACCACGAACCAGATCCAACTGATCGGAATACCGACTGAATGCGCGGCCAAATGGTCGTCGGCCACCGCTCTGAGTGCGCGACCGGTCTTGGTGCGCTGGAAGAAGATCGCGAGGCCGGCGACCAGGATGCCGGCGATCAACGCGCCCCAGACATCCAGCTTGTTGATCAGAATTCCACCCGGGAAGAGATCCTCGAGCACAAACCAGGCGTCCGTCGGGAACAGCCGCAACGGGTAGACATCCGACCCGAAGATCATCTCCGACGCGCCCTCGATGACGAATGTCACGCCGATCGTGGACATGAACAGCGTGAGCCCGTCCTGGTTGACGAGAGGTCCGATCACGAACCGCTCGATCAGCCAAGCCGTTGCCGCCATGATCACTGCGGCACAGCCGATGCCGAGGACGATCGCAGCCCAAGGAGGAAAGCCGCTGGCAACCAGGAGATCGAGGGTGCGAACCAGTGCGAGCCCTGCCAGCAATACCATTGCGCCCTGCGCATAATTGAACACACCGGATGCCTTGAAGATCAGCACAAAGCCGAGCGCGACCAGCGAATAGAGCACGCCGGACAACAATCCGCCGATCAGAACTTCCAGAAATTGGCCCAATGCGATCACGAACGCTCCTCAATGTGCAACGCCAAGATAGGCTTCGATGACGGCTTGGCTGTTTTTTACCTCGTCGGGCGTGCCGTCGGCGATCTTGACGCCGTGATCGAGCACCGCCACCCGATCCGAGAGATCCATAACCACGGCCATATCGTGTTCGATCAGCGCGATCGTCGTGCCGTATTGGTTGTTCACGTCGACGATGAACCGCGACATGTCCTCCTTTTCCTCAAGGTTCATGCCCGCCATCGGCTCATCGAGGAGAAGAAGGTCGGGCTCCATCGCGAGAGCGCGACCAAGTTCGACGCGTTTCTGCAGGCCGTATGGCAAACGCGCAACCGGCACCCTGCGGATCGCCTCGATCTCCAGGAAGTCGATGATCTGCTCGACCCGGTGCCGATGCTCGAGTTCCTCTGCCCGCGCAGGACCGTAGCGCAGCATTTGCCAGAACAGGCCCCGGCGCACCTTTAGCGTGCGGCCGGCCATGATGTTGTCGAGCGCGCTCATTCCCTTGAACAGGGCGACATTTTGAAAGGTGCGCGCGATGCCGCCGCGGGCTGCCTCGAAGGGTTGCATTTCGGCCCGGGTGCGCCCCTTGAAGGTGATGGCGCCATGATGAGGATGATAGAAGCCGTTGATGACGTTGAGCATCGAGGTCTTGCCGGCGCCGTTGGGGCCGATGATCGCGCGAATTTCGCCCTTTCTGATGTTGAACGAAACGTCTGTCAGCGCTTTAACGCCGCCGAAGGCCAGCGATACGCCTTCGACCTGCAGCAGGATTTCGTTGGTATCCGGCGCTCTCATGCGGCCTTCCCCAGAGAATCCGCAGAACCAATTGCTTGCGTGTCGCGAATCTTGACCCGCGCCGCGATCGTGCCCTTGCGGCCATCCTCAAAAGTGACCTCGATGGAAATGTCGGCTTCGTGCGAGCCGTTGTAGAGCGCCGTGACCAGCGGTGCATAGCGTTCGGCAATGAACCGGCGGCGCACCTTCTGCGTACGGGTCAATTCGCCGTCGTCGGCGTCGAGCTCCTTGTGCAAAATAAGAAAGCGGCGGATCTGCGCCCCCGCCAGCACCTTTTCCCTGGCAAGAGATCGGTTCACCTCGGCGATATCTTTCGCCACCATATCATAGACCAGCGGATGCGCGGCGAGCTCCTGATAGGAACCGTAGGCGATGTTGTTGCGTTCGGCCCAATTCGCCACAGCGGTCGGGTCGATATTGAGCATGGCGCAAACGAACTCCCTGGAGTCGCCGAAAGTGACCGCTTCCTTGATGTTAGGAAAGAACTTCAACTTGTTCTCAAGATACTTCGGCGCAAACATCGTGCCGTCGGCCAGCCGGCCGACGTCCTTCGCACGATCGGTGATCTTCAGATGTCCGGTTTTCTCGTCGAAGAAGCCCGCATCGCCGGTCTTCACGTAACCGTCGGAAGTCATGACCTCCGCGGTCTTCGCTTGATCCTTGAAATATCCAATGAACATGCCGGGCGAGCGGAACTGCACTTCGCCCGATTCCGTAATCCGGATGTCGACGTTCGGCGCTGCCGGACCAACCGTATCGGAGTAAATCTCACCATCCGGCTGGCACGTCACATAGAGGAACGCCTCGGTCTGCCCGTAGAGTTGCTTCAGGTTCAGTCCGATCGAGCGGTAGAACGCGAACAGATCCGGACCGATGGCTTCGCCGGCAGTATAGGCGACGCGAACGCGGGACAGGCCAAGGACGTTCTTGAGCGGCTCGTAGACCAGCAAGCGCCCGAGCGCGTAGAGCAGCCGGCCTGACAGCGGCACCGGATTCCCGGTCACAATCTGTTCGCCATATCGGCGCGCAATGCCGAGAAAGTAGTTGAACATCCGCCGCTTGATGGGCGCAGCGTCCTCCATGCGGATCATGACCCGCGTCAGCATGGCCTCGAAACCGCGCGGCGGGGCGAAGTAGAAGGTCGGCCCGATCTCACGTCTATCCTGCTCGATCGTTTCGCCGCTCTCGGGACACGCCATGCAGAAACCAGCGACAAGGCCTTGCACATAGTTGAGGTAATGATCGCCAACCCAGGCCAGCGGCAGATAGGCGAACACTACGTCGTGGTCGGTCAGTCTGTCGAACCTGGTGGTATCTGTCGCCGCATCAATGCAGCCTCGCGTCGACAATACAACGCCCTTCGATGTGCCGGTCGTTCCAGAAGTATAGAGGATGACCGCAATGTCAGAGTCGTCGCCTTTGCGGATGAATTCATCAATCTGGCCACCAAGCGCTGCGTCGGCCGCAAGCGCTGCGCAGCCGTCTTCGACAACGTTGTGAATTGCGATCAATCGGCTGTGATCGTAGTCGTCAAGGCCGCGCGGCTCGTCATAGAAGATCTTCCGCAGAGCCGGCACTCGGTCGGATACCGAGAGGATCTTATCGACCTGCTCCTGATCTTGTGCTGCCGCAAACATTGCCTCGGCGTGAGCGAGAACAAAAGCAAGTTCGTCAGCCACCGCATCCGAATAAACCGGAACCGGAATCGCTCGCAGCGCCTGCGCTGCCATGATGGTCCAGTAGAGTTTCGGCCGATTGGAGCCAACGACAGCGACCTTGTCTCCTTGCCGCACGCCAAGTCGATACAGGCCCGCGGCGTAAGCACGTACGATTGCGGCCACCTCGGCCCAGGTCCAGGTCTGCCAGATGCCAAGATCCTTGTGCCGAAACGCCGGACGCGTGCCGAACCGTGCTGCATTTCGCAGGAGCAATTTGGGGAACGTATCGAACGATCCACCACAGGCCATGTCGGTCTCGATCCAAAAAACCGGCGCGTTGGTTCGCGCCTGCTTATGGTGATTCCGCGCCCTTTTCGGGAAGCAGCCATGCGAATGTCCGCATGTTCCAACATTACAACGGATCAAAAGTCCTACAAGCCCTCGTTTGCCGCGCCAAGTCGTCATGGCGGCCGACGCGGTGGCATTGGGATGCCGGTCGCTAATACCGATGCAGACTCAAACGTCCAGATTTATGTTGCGGTGCGATGGAGCGCGCTCTTCGCGCCTCTTAATCAGCGGGTCCCAGGTTCAGCCCGGGTCGCCCACCACCCTTAAACGATTGGCCCGCAGGGGCTTTTTTAAATTTGGCGGCAGCGCAAAGCGGGTCTCGTGCGACGCTTTTGATGGTCCTACGGCACGGCGTGCAACGCGTCGGATAAGCGTGTCATCAGGTGCGGGCGATCGTCGATGGCTGAGCCTGCGCGTTCACGGATGCGCCAGTGCCGAAGCGCTCGGGTCGTTGTACGAATGAGTTGAAACACAGAACGCGTGGTTGGCGGCGCGGGGCGCAGGCAATATCGCTGGTCGCAAGGGACGCCATCGCGTCGATCGGATTCACTTCTTCAGCTTAAGGCGTGACCGGCTAATCCGTAGACCCACGGCTCGTTTTCCTTTCGGTTCAGGAATTGACGTCCTTTGGACATGGTTGTGACTGTGTCGTTCATGGCGAGGCGGCTCTGTTGAAGAAACTCGGCAAACAGGCCCGTCTGCTCCCGCGTATCGATGCGGACGAATTTTCCCGCGAGGTCCCTTTGATGCACGGCCGTAAGATGGATCGCGTCACAATCGTTGCTGGCGACGATGGGGCCGATCACATGACCGCGCCCAAATTCGCGCTTCATCGAATAACCGACGGTCTCTCCGCCGCGGCGCAGGACGCAAATTGACGCGCCTTCGCAAAGCAATGCCAGCAGCCTCTGACGGTTGGTGCCGAACGCGCGTTCATCCAGTGCTGCGATCTCTTCGATATTCTCGCTGGACAGCGAGCTCAATTCGCCGTCCAGAGCCGGCACCGGCGGGGGCGGCGACACGAACTCGCCCTGCCACTGATACACGGTGGCTTCCTTCGTGAAGCCCAGCGAAAGATACATGTGATATGCGGCATCGGTCGAGTTGAGGCTCAAATTGCGGTCGCCGCACCGCTCGAACACCTGTTCCATGAGCCAGCGGCCAGTACCCTGAGCCTGGGTTCGGGGCGATGTGATCACCAGGCCGATGGTTGCGAATTCGCGGCCATGTGGGAACCACATCGCGCTGCCGAAGACGCGTCCAATGCCATCAACGGCTACGATGCCGTGACCTGCGCGGCGTAGGAAATCCCAATCCTTGGGCCGATGGGGCCAGCCAACCCCGGTCGAGAGGGCGTGGAGCAGCGTCACATCAATGTCGTTGATGTCTTTCGCGGTCAGTTCAAAGGACTTCACGCGTACCGTTCGTCCCATCTCGACTCGTCCATTCCTTCGGGGGATGCCAATCTCTCGCACATCGCGCCTTTTTCCTCCCACCACGATAGGGCAGCAGGCGTATTTCGCCGCACTATCGCACGGAATCCCAGCAGGTTTCCCCTGTTTGGGCCTTCATTTCGAAATCTTCGGCCTGTCTTGCAGTTTGATTCGGCAGGGAAAGCTCCGGCTCGCAGCTACCCTCTCGAATGTTCGGCAAGCTGCGCAGGAAAGATTGGGCGGCGGGAATGCTCAAGAAGATCTTGCGAGGCTAGTCGCTTTTCCGGGCGTCGTCGACGCGCCAAGCCAGGCAGAGGCGTGCACCGATGGCATTTCCTGGCTTTGTTGGGATCTGGCGCACGATCGAGACCGTGCGAAAGATCTACGTCTGCCATTATGACTGAGGCGAGGCCGAGGGCAGAGCCGGCGCTGGAATATTCGACTTACGAGGCACCATCTGACGAGATTCAGAGCGGCCAGGCACTTCGTGATCAACGAAAAATGCGGCGTGCGGGCGTGTACTGCTCGCATGAGACGGCTTCGTCCCGCCACTCGCAAATCCAGGCAGTGACGGCGGAGTCGAGCCCGAGGCAAGGAGCAAGGCCATGATTGCATTGAAGGAGAAGGATCTGTTTCGGCAGCAAGCGCTGATCGGCGGTACCTGGCGGGATGCGAGCACGAAGGCGGTTGTTGATGTCATCGATCCCGCGAGCCAGAGCGTGCTTGGTACCATCCCCCACATGGGTCGAGACGAGACCAGGGCAGCAATCGAGGCCGCCGCCGCTGCGTTCAAGCACTGGAAGGCAAAGACTCATGCAGAGCGTGCCGTACTGCTCGAGCGCTGGTATGAGCTCATGCGGCATCATGAGCAAGATTTGGCGCTTCTACTGACGCTGGAACAGGGCAAGCCGCTTGCTGAATCGCTCGGCGAAATCCGTTATGGGGCGTCCTTCGTCAAATGGTTTGCAGAAGAGGCACGGCGGATCAACGGATCGACGATCCCGTCACCGACCGTCGACCGCCGTATCCTGGTGCTGAAAGAGCCGGCGGGCGTCTGCGGGATCATCACGCCCTGGAATTTCCCGAACGCGATGATTACCCGCAAAGTGGCACCCGCGCTGGCTGCCGGCTGCACTGTGGTCATCAAGCCCTCCGAATTCACGCCCTTTTCGGCCCTCGCCATCGCTGTTTTGGCCGAGCGGGCGGGAATTCCCGCGGGCGTGATCAACATCGTGACGGGCATGCCGGCGGACATTGGAAAGGAGCTGATGGCCAACGAAACCGTTCGCAAGATCTCGTTTACCGGATCGACCCGCGTCGGCGCCTTGTTGATGAAAGGTGCTGCTGACAACATCAAGCGGCTGAGCCTCGAGCTCGGCGGCAACGCGCCGTTCATCGTTTTTGACGATGCCGATATCGACCGGGCGGTCGAGGGGGCGATTGCGTCAAAATTCCGCAATGGCGGGCAGACATGCGTCTGCTGCAATCGCATTCTCGTTCAATCCGGCATTTACGACGCCTTCGCCCAGAAGCTTGCCGGCCGGGTCGCGAAAATGAAGGTCGGTCCCGGCACGGAGGACGGCGTGGCGATAGGGCCGATGATCAATGGCGCCGCGATCGAGAAGATCAAGCGGCACGTCGTGGACGCCCTGGACAAGGGCGCAAAGATCATCGCGGAGAGTGATGCGGTGCCGGAAGGTCGGCAATATGCCCGACCTCTCGTGCTCGGCGGCGCGACGACCGAGATGCTCCTGGCTTCAGAGGAGACCTTCGGGCCGGTCGCACCGCTCTTTCGGTTCGAGACCGAGGACGAGGCGATTGCGATAGCAAATGGCACGCCCTTCGGCCTTGCCGCCTATTTCTTCACTGAGAGCCTGAGGCGCTCCTGGCGCGTTGCCGAGGCGCTCGAGTTCGGCATGGTCGGCCTGAACACCGGCCTGATCTCGACCGAGGTGGCGCCTTTCGGCGGCATCAAGCAGTCGGGCCTCGGACGCGAGGGATCCCAGCTCGGGATAGAAGAATATCTCGAGACGAAGGCGCTCCACGTGGGCGGGCTGGACTGAGCGGTCCATCGGATCGGCATCGGAAGCAAGAGAGGGGGCGGTCGAACCGCCCCCTCTTTCCTTCACATCACACCAATCCATCGAAGCTTCGAAGAAATGAAGCGCAGCGAGAGGACCAGAACCAATCGCTCTCACGCGGTTTTGCGCATCGGCTCCAGGCCGACCGCCGCGGCGAGCCCGTCGATGCCAGCGACCTCGGTGTATTCATAGAAGGGGTTCGCGGGCTCGTGACCGCGGTTCACCCAGACCTTGCTCTTGATGCCGAGGTCGTAGGCGGTCATCAGGTCATAGCGGAAGGAAGAGGAGACGTGGGTGATATCGTCCGGGCCGCAGCCCAGCTTGTCCAGCATATACTCGAAGCCCTTCATCTGCGGCTTGTAGGCGCCGGTCTCCTCCGCCGTGATGACCATGTGGAAGGGAGCGCCAAGCTTCTCCACATTCGACATGATGAGGTTCTTCATTGAGTTCGACAGGATGACCAGCGGAATCTCCCTGGCGACCTTGGCCAGGCCTGCCGGAACGTCGGGATGTGGACCCCAAGTGTGGATCTCCTCATTGATGCGCTGGGCATGCTCCGGCCGAAATACGATACCGTTTCGTTTGCACGCGCGCTCCAGCGCATTGTGCACGACCTCGAAGTACGGCTTCCACGCGCCGAGAACCTCGTCCAGGCGATGGGCAGAAAAGTCCGTGATGAGCTTTGCCATAGCCGTTGGCGAAAGCTCGGCGCCATAAACTCTCCTCGCCGCGCCCGCCATGTCGAAATTCGTCAGCGTGCCGTAGCAGTCGAAGGTGACGTATTTGGGTCTGAACGTCGCCATGGCTCGAATCCTTCTTCAATCCTCTCGCACCGCTTCCCGGCACGACAAGCATCATAACGGGCAGCCGACCAGAGAAAGCACCGCTATCGCGGCGGTCGGGAGCAGATTGTGTCGTATCGGATCGGAGCTATGGCAGAGAGTTGCGCAAACAAGTCGAGCGCCGGCGCCGCCCAATGCCGGCACAAGATGCCGCGTCAATCGTCAATGAAAGTCAAAACGCCTTCCGCCGGTGTCCTGCCTGGGAGCAAGTGCCGTCTTCGGCAGCTTACATTGAGCCCGAAAGCATCGGGGTGGTCGCCCAAGCATTGCGGTTGATCTGGAGGACGACATGTTGAGCAACTCGCTGATTGAACTCGATCGGGCGCATCTCGTTCACCCGGTCTCATCCTATCGCAGCCACGAGACGGCAGGCGTCCGTGTGCTGAAGTCAGCGAAGGGCGCGACGCTGACCGATGTCTCGGGACGTCAATTGCTCGACGGTTTTGCGGGTCTGTGGTGTGTCAATGCCGGCTACGGACAGGACAGCATCGTCGAAGCGGCCACGAGGCAGTTGCGCGAACTTCCCTATGCGACGGGTTATTTCGGGTTGGGCTCCGACCCGGCCATCCGGCTGGCTGCCAGGCTGGCTGAATTGGCGCCTGGTGACCTGAACCATGTTTATTTCACGTTAGGTGGCTCCGACGCGATCGACAGCACGATCCGGTTCATTTCGTACTACCATCATGCCAGGGGGACGCCACAGCAGGACCGGTTCATTTCGGTCGAGTATGGCTACCATGGATCGTCGACTGCAGGGGCCGGCTTGACCGCGCTGCCGGCCTTTCATGCGGGCTTCGGAGTGCCATACAACTGGCAGCACAAAATACCGTCGCATTACGCCTATCGCAATCCGGTCGGTTCCCACCCCCAGGCTATCATCGCGGCGTCGGTCGCCGCTCTGCGGGCCAAGATCGCCGAGCTCGGCGCCGAACGCGTCGCGGCCTTCTATGTCGAGCCGGTACAGGGATCGGGAGGCGTCCTCGTGCCGCCGCCATGCTGGCTGAAGGCCATGCACGCTGTTTGCAAGGAGCACGACATTCTGTTCGTTGTCGATGAGGTCATCACCGGCTTTGGCCGTGTCGGTCCGCTGTTCGCCTGTGAAGAGGATGACGTCGTGCCGGATCTCATGACCACGGCAAAGGGCTTGACGTCGGGCTATGTGCCGATGGGGGCCGTTCTGATGTCCGACCGCGTCTACAACACGATTGCCGATGGTGCCGGCGAGTCTGCCGTCGGCCACGGCTACACCTATTCCGCACATCCCGTCAGCGCAGCCGTCGGGCTTGCATGCCTTGATCTTTACGAAAACGGTTTACTGGAAAACGGTCGGAAGGCGGGACACCGCCTGATGGAAGGTCTTCGCGCGCTGGCCGATCATCCGCTTGTCGGCGATGTCCGCGGTCGCGGCATGCTGGCTGCAATCGAGCTCGTCACTGATAAGGAGCGCAGGACGCCCCTGCCGGCGGAAGCCGATCCAGCACGCCGTATTTTCGACCGCGCATGGGACAACGGCCTCGTCATCCGCGCCTTTGCCCAGGGCGTGCTGGGCTACGCGCCGCCGCTCTGCTGCACGGATGCGGATATCGACGGCATCATCGAACGGACGAGGACCACGCTCGACCAGACGCTGCAAGACAGGGACGTCCGCGCAGCGATGAGAGGATAATCGACGCGCCTGTCTGTCAGTTATTGAATATGCTTTCGAGCGGCAGATGGGATTTCACGATCGGGGACTTCAGCACCACGAAACTGAAATACTTGTCGATGCCGATATCCATCTCGACCAGCCGTTCCATGACGGCCTGGTATTCGCTGATCCCAGCCGTGATGAACTTGACGAGATAGTCGTACCCGCCCGAAACAAGGTGGCATTCGACGACGGAATCGATCTTTTCAATGGTCGTGAGGAAGCGGGCGAAATCGATCTGCCGGTGATTCTTCAGGGTGATTTCAGCGAAGACGATTAGGGTTTGTCCGAGCTTGGCAACATCGATCTGGGCGGAATAGCCGGTGATGAAGCCCTCCGTCTGGAGCCTTTTGACGCGCATCAGGCACGGGCTCGGAGAAAGGTTGATCAGCTCTGCGAGCTCGACGTTGGAAATCCGGCCGTTCTTCTGCAGTTCGCATAAAATCCTGATGTCGATCTTATCGAGCTTCATAGCAATGCCATCAGATCCGGGCGATTACGGCGTCAATGCTTCGAGACTTCATCGTCATATGCATCGTCATAGCATCAACCAGCATCTTTTCCCACCGGGGGCGGGAACTGCAATTAGAACTCGCTGACCTTGCCCCAGGCGCTCATTGTCAGCCGCTCCGGCCTGTAGGGGCGCGGGTCGACGATCGGCGGACTACCCGTGATGATGTCAGCGATCATATGACCCGCGCCTGGGCCAATTCCAAAACCGTGGCCGCTGAATCCCGCCGCAAGGATGAACCCTGGAATCGACTCAACTTCACCGATTGTTGGAATGCCGTCCGGCGTGCTGTCGATGTAGCCGGCCCAAACATTTGAGATTTCGACTTGCTCAAGTTCCGGCACGAGCTTGCAAGCTCGTCGATGCGTCGCGCGAATCTGCCTCATGTCAGGACGAGGATCGAGCGTCCGGTTCAGCTCCATCGGGGTCACCTCATCGAGCCCCCATTTCCCCAGGGTTTCATGGCCCTGTCGCAGGCCCTCGAAAGCCCCAGGGCTGAGACTTCGCCAGCGGCGGGCGAACATGGGCAGGAATTCGCGGCCGAACCTGAACTGCTGCGGCGTCGGATCGACTCGCGCGCGCCCGCTGATAGCGAGCGTGTATCCGCCATTGCCGCGCCGCGTGAGCGAGACGAGCCCGGTGTAAAGGGCATCGGGCAGGCCGGCGGCGCCAGGGGCCAGGGCGAGAATGGACTGGCGTACCGATGCCTGAGGGAAGCGAATTCCCAGCTGGTTGCAGAACGACGAAGCCCATGCACCTCCTGCCATGACCGCCGTCTTCGTCCGGATCGTGCCCGCCTCGGTCACCACTCCGCTGACCCGGCCGGCGCTGAGTTCTATGCCGCGAGCCGCGCAAAGCTGGTGCACGGTGCCACCCGCCGCCATGATCCCGCGCGCGGCGACGGGCACGGCCTTTGAAGTATCTGCCGTCCCGTCAGTCGGCGAGAAGACGCCGCCTTTCCACTTGCGACCGGTCGCCTTGCCTCGGTCGTTCGCTTCTTCCGCACTCAGCATGTGCGTCTTGACGCCCACGGTCCTGGCGAGGTCTCGCCACTTTGCCCAGCCCGCCAGCTCATTCTCGTCGTTCGACAGATACAAAAGCCCGCAGCGGCGAAAACCCGTATCTTCACCGGTCTCTCCAGCAACCCTTTCCCAGAGATCCAGGCTCCTGGTCGCAAGCGGTAGCTCGCGCGCATCGCGGTTCTGTTGGCGGCACCATCCCCAGTTGCGGCTGGACTGCTCGGCGGCGACGCGGCCCTTTTCAAGCAACGCAACCTTGAGGCCGCGACGAGCGAGATAGTAGCTTGTGAACACGCCCACGACGCCGCCGCCGATGACCACGACGTCTGCCTCACGAGGTAGGGATGGACTGGATTCGATATGCAGGAGCGGCGCGCTCATCGGACAGGAATCTCCGGTGGTTGCCGTAACGTAACCGAGGAATTTCGGCAGCTCCCCGCGGACTTTCGTCGTGTGGCCGAACATCCTGCGGTTTACCGCCTTCGACACAGGCTATTATTGCGAAAATACTTTGCCTGCACCGCATTTGCAGGCGCCGAGACCGACGGACGCGCTCCCGCAATCCCTTGCGCTCTCTCCTGGCTGGGCGCCGCCGCGGGCCTCGCGGCGCAGACTGAAATGCCAAATCGGACTTCGTTTTCAGAAGTTCATGCTGCTTCGATGCCGGCTTTCGGCGACTCCGGGGTGATCGACATCGTCAAGATCGGCAGAACCAGCCGATCGATGGCCGAAGTCCAAAGAGGCAACTTGCATGAGCCTTATCCAGGGGCGGGCCTTCGCGGAAAGCGATCAAGCCATGACGGGGGTGACATCCGAGCTTCGCTTCGATCGAGGTGGCCGATCAGGCCGGTGGCGCGCTCTGAGCATCAGCTGCTGCTTCTTGCGCGAACAGGCCTGAATCATGTCGCAGCCTCCAACGAAGGAATGGCAAGTTGAGCGCCGAATTATTGACCTGTCCAAGGAGCGTATCGACGCAAAGGGCCGAAGGCGCGGCCGGCAGCAGGGTGACCGTGCTCGGTTGAGAGGGGAGGATGTTCCTATGGCCTCTGGCATCGACGTGGCAACTCCCACGGATGTGGCGCTCTCGGTGCGCGAACTGACCGTAAGTCTGCCGATGGGAATGGAGCGGGCCTACGCCGTCGAGAACGTCTCCTTCGATCTGAAACGTGGACAGATTCTCTGTATCATCGGGGAATCCGGATCAGGCAAGTCGGTCACCGCCAACGCGATCATGGGGCTTTTGCCGAAGGCGATCCGGGTCTCCTCGGGTGCGATCCACCTGGACGGGATGAACATCGTAGGTTTCTCGCCCGACAAGCTCCGCAGCCTGCGCGGCCGCGTCGTTTCAATGATCTTTCAAGACCCTCTCTCGGCGCTCAACCCGCTGATGACCGTGGGCGCGCAGATCGAGGAGGTGATGGCTGCGCACGACGTTGGAACGCCGGCCTCCCGTCGCAGCAGGGCGATTGACCTGTTGATCGAAGTGGGTCTGCCCGACCCGCAGCTGATGTATCACCAATATCCATTCCGGCTTTCGGGCGGACAGCGGCAGCGCGTGATGATCGCCATGGCTCTGGCTCTAGAGCCCGCGATCCTGATCGCGGACGAGCCGACCACCGCCCTGGACGTGACGACCCAGGCGCAGATCCTCAAGTTGATCCGCGACATTCAGCGCCGGAAGGGGATGAGCGTCATGTTCATCACCCATGACTTCGGCGTCGTGGCCGAGATCGCCGACTACGTTGTGGTGATGGAGAAAGGCCATTGCGTGGAGCAGGGCGGTGCCGAGCAGGTGCTGAAGTCGCCCAGCCATCTCTATACGCGCCGCCTGATCGCAGCCGTCCCGCACCTGACCGGCAAAAACCGTGTGGCCCTGGAAGCTGCGGACCCACTCGCCATTCTCAAGGTCGAATGCCTCGCAAAAACCTATCGCAGCGGCAGCGCGCTTTTGCGCACGCAGCGCATCGTGCCTGCGGTCAATGGGGTCAGCTTCGACCTCACGTCGGGCCGCACGCTCGGCGTCGTCGGGGAGAGCGGTTCGGGCAAGTCGTCGCTCGGTCGGCTGCTGATCAAGCTCATGGAGTGCGACAGCGGCTCGATTCTGTTCGAAGGGCGCGACATCGCCGGGCTTTCCGAGGCCGAGTTTCGATCGCTGCGGCCCAAGATCCAGATGATCTTCCAGGATCCCTTTGCCTCGCTGAATCCGCGATCGACGGTCGGACATATTCTCACGGTCGGTCCAGTCGCACATGGGGTGCCCTACGGCGAGGCTTGTGGGCGGGCGCGGGAGCTTCTGTCCCACGTTGGCCTCGATTCAGGAGCCTTCGATCGCTATCCCCACGAGTTCTCCGGCGGGCAGCGCCAGCGCATCGGGATCGCGCGGGCGCTGATGTTGAAGCCAAAGCTGCTGATTGCCGACGAGGCGGTCTCTGCGCTCGACGTCTCGATCCAGGCCCAAATCCTCAAGCTGCTGGATCAAATTCAGCGCGAGACGGGCGTCTCGATGATCTTCATCACCCATGATCTGCGCGTCGCAAGCCAGATCTGCGATGAAATTGCCGTCATGCATCGAGGACAGATCGTTGAACGCGGACCGCCGTCTCAGATCTTCCTCGACCCGAAATCCAGCTACACGCGCGAACTGGTGGCAGCGATCCCCGGAGAGCAGCCCGGGGAAATGCCCCAAGATGAAAGCCGCGCCGGACACCACAGGCAAGGAGAGAAGTTATGACCGAGCGTTCTGCGACGACATCGAACTACTCGCGGCGCGATGCCCTGCGCCTGGTGGCAATTGGCGGAAGTGCCGGCCTCTTCGCGCCCAATCTCCTGGGCAAGCCGGCCTTGGCGCGCACCTCTTCGGCAAAGCCAACCGGCCGCGTGATCGTCGGACTTGGACAGGAGCCGACCGTCTTCAATCCGCTGATGGTCCACATCGAAGTCGACGATGGCGTGCATTTCTCGGTTTTTGACGCGCTCTTCCGCATCGATCCTCAGGGCGTCATTCAGCCCAACCTTGCATTGGAAGTGCCGAACCAGAAGAACGGCGGTATTTCGGAAGACGGTCTCAAATGGCGCATTCGGTTGCGTGACGATGTCCGCTGGCACGACGGCAAGCCTTTCAGCGCCGAGGACGTCAAGTTCACGCTCGAACTGATCACGAACCCCAACTTCCGGAGTTGGCGCACGTCCGGCCATGCTCTCGTGCGCGACATCACGGTGGTCTCCCCCACGGAGATCTCGTGGCGAATGGAAGAGGCCTTTGCGCCGTATTTGTCGTTCCTGACCGAAACCTTCATCGTGCCCAAGCACATCCTGGAGAAAGAGGCCAATCCGAACAACGCCGCCTTCAACCAGGCGCCGGTCGGCACCGGCCCGTTCAAGTGGGCAAGCGGGTTGCTGGTGATCATCTCGAACTCGTGGCCAACACCGAATACTTCGGTGAAGGCCCTCATATCGAGCGGCTGGTCTTCAAATACATTCCCGATCTGACCGTCCTCTACACCCAGTTCAGGAGCGGCGACATCGATCTCGTGGGTCAGCCCTACATCACGCCCGATCACTATGGCGAAGCCAAGACCCTGCCGAACCGCGTGGTGACGCTGGTCCCCAGGGCCTCGTTCGAATCCTTCTACCTGAACCTCGAGCGCCCGCAGTTCAAGGAACTTGCGGTCCGCGAGGCGCTTTATGCGGCGATCGACAAGGAGGCGATCATCCAGGGGCTCTACTACGGCGTGCCGACGCCGACGGAGACCTTTATGCCGCGGCAGTCCTTCTTCTTCAACGCCAATCTGCCGCTGCACCAATTCGACCTGAATCGCGCGCGCAAGATCCTCGATCAGGCCGGCTGGGCGACCGGAGGCGACGGCATTCGCACCAAGAATGGCGTCCGTCTGTCCTTTACCAATTCGACAACGTCCGGCGATCCCCTCCGCGAACAGGTGCAGCAATTCCTTCAGCAGACCTTTGCTCAGCTGGGCGTCGAGATGAAGATATCGAACTTGCCCGCCGCCGTGATGTGGGGCGAGTTCTGGATGCAATCGCAATTCGATTCCGTGATCGTCGGCAGCTCGTACCTGATCGGCGCCGATCCGGATGTCACCAATCGCCTTCACTCGCGTTCGATCGGAGTGAAGGGCGGTCGCGGCTCGAACAATGCGCAGTATGCAAATCCGGAGGTCGACGCCCTGCTCGACAAGGGCGCGCGCACCTTCGATCCTGAAGCCCGGCGCGCGATCTACTCTCGCGTCCAGGAACTTGTTCGTCGCGACCTGCCCTTCCTTCCGTTGTACCAGAGCAATGCGGTCGAAGGTCTCAAGAAAGGGATCAACGGCTTCGTGCCGAACGGCAATACGCGCACGGAATCCTGGAATGCGCTGGCCTGGTACTGGGCGAGCTGATGTCCGTCCGCCGGACCTGGAAGGACGGCGAACGCCATAGTCACGCTACCGGAGTCTCGGATGTCTGCCTTCCTGCTCAATCGCCTCTCGCAGAGCATCGTGCTGCTGGTGATCGTCTCGATCATCGGCTTCACGGTTCTCAACCTCATGCCGGGCGGTCCTCTCGCGCAATTCGGTCTCGATCCCGGCATGACGCAGAAGGACGTCGAGCGACTTGCAGCGCAGCTGGGGCTAAACCGGCCGCTTTGGATTCAGTATCTGGACTGGGCCTGGCGACTGATCCGGGGCGACTGGGGACACTCTTTCCGCGATGGCTCTGCGGTGCTGGCGGTGATTGGCCGACATCTGTCGGCGACGCTTCTGCTGATGGGCACATCCACTGCATTGGCAATCGCGGCCGGCACTTGGATCGGCGTCCGCGGTGCCACGCACCGCTATTCCCTGTTCGACTATTGCGCGACTGTCGGTGCCATGGTCGCACTGTCGGTGCCGACCTTCTGGTTCGGCCTCATCGGCATCTACACCTTCACGCTGAAGCTCGGCTGGGTTCCTGCAGGCAACATGTACACGATCGGCGATGGCTCGGTGCTGGATTATCTGCACCATCTGATCCTGCCGAGCCTGGTGCTGTCACTGGTTCATGTCGCGATCTGGAGCCGCTACATGCGAACGGCGACGCTCGACGCGCTGAGCCAGGACTTCATCAAGACCGCCCGCGCCAAGGGTGTGAGCGAGCGACGCATCCTGCTGAAGCATGTCGTCGGCAATGCGCTGTTGCCGATGATCACCCTGGCCGGGATGCAGTTGCCCAGCATTCTGACCGGCGCATTGGTGACGGAGACGGTCTTCACCTGGCCGGGAATGGGGCGGCTGTTTCTCGACAGCCTCGGCTACAGTGACTATCCGATGGTGATGGGGCTGTTGATCTTCTCGGCCATCCTGGTCGTGCTGGGCAATCTGACCGCAGACATCGTCATCGCCACCGTCGACCCGCGCATTCGCCTGGGCTGAGCCCGCCGGCTCACCTATGTTACCAGGAGGCAGCAGATATGACCGCCATCGTCGTGCACGCAGCTCCAACTCGCTGGTGGCACAGCCGTGCGGTGGCGCGCTTCATGCGCCATCATCTGGCACTTGTCGGGATCGCGATGCTCACCGTGCTTGTGCTGGCGTGCGCCATCGGCCCCTATGCGTTGCCGTACGACGCGCTCCAGATCGATCTGCGCGCCCGCTTTGCGCCACCTCTCAGCGGTCACCACTATTTCGGCACCGACCCTCTCGGACGTGACTTGGCCGCACGGCTATTGATGGCAGGGCGCGTGTCGCTGCTGGTGGGATTCTCCGCGATGCTGCTGTCGACGCTGATCGGCACCCTGGTCGGCGTGACGGCGGGCTATCGCGGCGGCTGGGTCGGGGCAGCGCTGATGCGCACTGTGGACGGCTTCCTTTCGTACCCCTCCATCTTCCTCGTGCTGGCGCTGGCCGCAGTGCTGCGGCCGAGCCCGGTGATGATCACCGTCATCATTGCCGTCACGAGCTGGATGGAGACCGCCAGAATCCTCGAGGCCGAGGTCCGCTCGCTGCGCGAGCGCGAGTTTGTCCAGGCTGCACGCATGGTGGGGCTGAGCCGCCGGCACATCATGTTCCGCGAGATCCTGCCCAATGCCATGGGCCCAATCATCGTCGCCGCAAGCCTGGCGGTCGCCCGCGCGATTCTTCTGGAAGCCTATATCAGCTTCCTCGGCTACGGCATCCAGCCGCCGCTGCCGAGCTGGGGCAACATGCTCAACGGCGCCCAGCAATATCTGGCGAGCGCTCCATGGCTCGCCATCATTCCCGGCGCCGCGATTACGATTGCGGTGACGAGCTTCAATTTCATCGGCGATGGCCTGCGAGATGCCCTCGACGTTCGGAACGACCACATCTGATCAGTCCGAGCCAAGCCTCGGCTGAACGCGACGAGACATAGGAGAAGCTAAGGCCATGCATGATCATGACGTGCCGCCTGGCGGTCGCCGAGTTCAGGACCGGATTCGAGATCATGCGGGCGGGCACCTGCGGCAAGATCGTGCTGGACTGGAAGGCTGAGTGAGCCTGCTCTGAGGGCCCGCTCGAAGCGGTTTGTTGGGCGGCGGCTCCTGACAGCAGATTGGCCGCTCCCGGGCACCTTCAATGGAATTCTATGCCGAACTTTGCTGCGGTCCGATCGCGTAATGCTGTCGGGCGCAACGTACGCTGCAGGTGCGGGGATCGTCAGATGGCTGCGCCCCGCCACTGGCAATCAGGCCGGCACCGCGACCAAGAGACGACCCATGATGACGAGCGCGGCTTACCGAACCGGCGAACGCAACAATGAGGCCGCGGTGCTGCTTCCATTCGCCAGAGCGCACCTGGAGGGCGCCCTGAAGCTCTCGCAGGAGATGGGTTGGCCCTACCGGATCGAGGATTGGGACGTCGCGCTGCAGTTGGGCCATGGCTTCGTTCTACAGCGCGCCGGAGTGGTGATCGGGACAGCGGCGTGGTGGCCATATGGCGCGACCCATGCTTCCGCCGGGATGATCATCGTCGCGAAGGCGGCTCAGGGCCGCGGCTATGGGGCGCGGCTCATGGATGCGTTGCTGGCGTCGGCACTTCCGCGGACCATCGCACTGAATTCGACGGCCGAAGGCATCGCCCTTTACGGGCGCCGCGGCTTCGTGCCGATCGGGGTCATCCACCAGCATCAGGGAATTCCGAGCGAAGCCCGCGAGGCGCCGCGCTCGGGCCGCGTCGGGTCAATGGCTGCATCGGATTTCGAGGCAATGGTGCGGCTCGATCGCGAGGCCACCGGTTGGGAAAGGCACCGGATGCTGGATCGGCTCGTCCAGAGCGGGGATGGCTATGTCCTGCACCGTGACGGCATGCCCCGCGGTTACGCCATCTCCCGGCTTTTCGGCCGCGGGCATGTCATCGGCCCAGTCGTTGCCGAAAGCCCGGCCGACGCGCGCGCGCTGATCGAGGCTGCGCTCGTACGCCTCGGGCCTCGCTTCGTTCGCATCGACACCTCCGCCACGTCGCAGCTCGGAGCGTGGCTCGAACGCATCGGTCTGCACCAGGTCAGCCACGCCACCACCATGATCTTGGGCGCGCCGACACCATCGACCGGGCCGGCGCGCAGCTTCGCGATCGCCAACCAGTCGTTCGGCTAGGAGGCATCGAAGTGCTGCGGCAGGATATTCACGGACCGGATACCCAGAAGGGCGAAAGCGCCGGAACGGCGAGCACGTTGGCAACACCGGCCCTCCTGCTCGCGGGAGGCCGGCTGGATCGCAATCTCGACCGTCTGTGGGTTGACCAGGGCTATGGTCTGGTCTGCGATCTCTCCGGCAGGGTTTATCCGGACTTGATCGTCGCGCAGGCAAGCCAGGAGCACGGCATCCTCGCGATGAGATCGGGATCGACGCAAGCTTTGCCGCATCTTTCGATCGGCGCGAAAGTCAGGATCCAGCCTAATCAGGCCTGCGCGACGGCATCGCAACACGATCTGTACAACGTCGTCTGCGCCGGCAGCGACGTAATCGAAGCGCAATGGCCGCGGATGCGCGGCTGTTAGTTCAACCGATGTGGGTTGCCGCGATGTGCGAAGCCCAGCGGTCATGAGTGGAGCTCTTGGAGCCGGGTATGAAGCTTGCGTCCTATTGGCTGGATACATCGGGGCCGTTCACGGCGGCCGCGGCAGGGCCGCTGCAGGGAAGCTGCGACGTCGCAGTGATTGGGGGCGGCCTGACCGGCTCCTCCGCCGCGCTGGCGCTCGCCAAGAAGGGCGCGCGCGTGGTGCTGCTCGAAGCCGAGACGATCGGGCACGCGGCGTCCGGCCGCAACGGCGGGATGTGCAACAACGGGTTCGCCCAGGACTACGGCACGCTCTCGGCCAGGCTCGGTAAGGACACTGCCGACCGGCTCTACCGGGCCTTCGACGCCGGCGTCGACACGGTCGAACGTCTTGTGACCGAAGAGAAGATCGACTGCAGCTTCGCGCGCGTCGGCAAGATCAAGCTCGCGGCGAGGCCGGAGCATTATGACAAGCTGGCGCGCAGCCAGGAATTGCTCGCCGCGAATGTTGATCCGGATACGGAGATGGTGAGCCGTGCTGGCCTCGCCGGCGAAGTGGGCTCGCAGCGTTATTATGGCGGGCTCATCTACCGCAAGAGCGCCGGCATGCATGTCGGGCGCTTCGTTCGCGGCCTCGCGGAAGCCGCGGCGCGGCGCGGCGTCGAGATCCACGAGCATACGCCGATGATGGGCCTGCGGCCGATCGCCGGAGGCGGACACGAGATCGAGACATCCAAAGGTCGGCTACGGGCCTCGCAGGTTCTGCTTGCGAGCGGCATCTCGCAAACCGGACCGCTGGGTTGGATTCGACGCCGGATCGTTCCAGTCGGTGCTTTCCTGATCGTCACCGAGCCCCTGCCGCTCGCGACGCTCGATCGACTTCTGCCAAGCCGCCGAATGGCGGTGGATACGAAGAATCTGGTCAACTACTTCCGAACGACGCCCGACAACCGGCTGCTGTTCGGCGGACGCGCGCGCTTCGCCATCTCCAATCCGACATCAGACGAGAAGAGCGGCGCCATCCTGCAGGCGGCGCTGCACGACGTGTTTCCCGAGCTTCGCCGCGTGCGCGTCGATTACTGCTGGGGCGGAATGGTCGACATGACGCGCGACCGGCTGCCGCGCGCCGGCGAACGCAACGGTATCTACTATTCCATGGGCTATAGCGGCCACGGCACCCAGATGTCGACCCTGATGGGGACGATCATGGCTGAGGTCATGGACGGCCGCGCCGATCTCAATCCGTGGAAGGACTTCGCCTGGCCCGCCATTCCCGGCCATCTCGGTCCGCCCTGGTTCCTTCCGCTGGTCGGCGCCTACTATCGCATCAAGGATCGCTTCCAATGACCTCGCCCGTTCGATACCTGGCGGAAGCCGGCTTCCTCGGCAAATTCTACATCGATGGAGAATGGCGCAAGCCGGTCGGCTCGGCCACGGCGAGCGTCGTCAATCCGGCGACCGAGCAGCGGATCGCAGACGTCGCTCTCGGCAATGACGAGGATGTCGACAGTGCGGTCGCAGCTGCGAGAAAAGCCTTCGGCAGCTGGTCCCTTACGCCATCTGCTGAGAGGGCGGCGCTGCTCGACAGGGTTCACGGTTTGCTCCTGGAGCGGCTGGAACTGTTCGCACAGGCCCTCACGTGCGAGATGGGAGCCGCCATCACCTACGCGCGCCGCGCCTCGGCGCCCATGTGCAGGGCACTGATATTGAGACGGTGCGCGCAGTCGCCCGTCAGATAAGGTCGGGTCAAGTTCATCTCAACCATCCCGACTGGGACCCCAACGCACCCTTTGGCGGATACAAGCGGTCCGGCAACGGCCGCGAATATGGCATCGAGGGCATGGAGGAGTATCTCGAGACCAAGGCTGCCCTCGGATTTTATCGCTGAAAGCTGCGGAAACATCTGCTTAGCACCGCCCGAAACTGTCGATGCGGTCTGCGCCGTGATCGGCCGGTCAGATTTCGCACTGTCGTTGTTACCAAGAGGCATCGGGATTCGTAGCTGCGGATCAAAGAAGCTCATTCGTCGCAGATACGTCGGGTCATTTGCTCGGCCTGCAACCCTGCAGGTTCCTTCTGAATTGTGCGACGCCAGGAACCTTTACAGGTCGGGTCCCATTGTTTCGAAGTTGATATCCCCAGCCGGACCGATTTAGTCGTGAGTCTGCTCGATTTTCTTCTCGGCCGGCGCCTGGCCAATAGGGAGTTCAAGGAACGCAAGATCGGAGCGTTCGAGGGGCTTCCCGCAATGGGGCTGGACGGACTCGGCTCGTCCGCTTATGGGCCCGAGGCGGCTCTCACAATTCTCACGCCGCTCGGAGCGGCAGCGACGTTCTACGTTGGTTGGGTCATGGCGCCGATCGTGGTGCTTCTCGGGATATTGTTCGCCTCCTACTGGCAGACCATTCGGGCGTACCCCAACCACGGTGGTGCCTACATCGTTGCAAAAGACAACCTCGGCACCAATGCCGGCTTGCTCGCGGCTGCCGCGCTGATGATCGACTACGTTCTGAACGTCGCGGTGGGCATCGCAGCTGGCGTGGGCGCGTTGGTCTCGGCCGTGCCGGTCCTGCACCCTTACATTCTTCCGTTGTGCCTCGCGATTTTGGCTTTGGTGACGGTCGTAAACCTTCGCGGCACGCTCGATGCCGGCAGGGTGTTCGCGTTGCCGACCTACGTCTTTGTAGCGAGTTTCGGCATCATCCTGGCGATCGGTATGTACAATGTGGTTACGTCCGGCGGATCGCCCCAGCCGGTGGTGCCGCCCCCGCCCATTGGGAAAGCCATCGAGGGTGCCAGCCTCTGGTTGCTGTTGCGCGCGTTCGCCAGCGGTTGCACGGCGATGACGGGCGTCGAGGCCGTTTCCAATGGCATGACCGCGTTTCGCGAGCCTACCGTGAAACACGGTCATCGGACCCTAACTGCCATCGTCGTGATCCTCGGTATCCTGTTGATCGGGATCAGTCTCCTGACCCGCGCTTACGGAATCGGTGCGATGAATCAGGAACAGGAAGGTTATCGCAGCGTGCTGTCGCAGCTTGCGGCCGCCGTCGTGGGAGACGGGCTTGTGTACTACGTCGCGATCGGCTCTCTCCTGTGTGTACTGGCTCTTTCGGCGAATACCAGCTTCGTCGACTTCCCCCGCCTTTGCCACGTGGTCGCCGAGGACGGCTTTCTGCCAAAATCCTTTGCAGTCGCAGGCCGTCGCTTGGTTTTCGACATCGGCATTCTCTACCTCGGGTTCACATCGGGGATTCTGTTGATCGTCTTTGGCGGCATAACGGACCGTCTGATCCCGCTATTTGCCATCGGTGCATTTCTCACGTTCACGATCTCCCAAACGGGGATGGCCTGGCACTGGCGACACGCCATCGATCAACCAGGAGAGCCGAAGCCGCGACAATTGAAAGCCCATCTTCTGGTCAATGCGGCAGGCGCAGTAACGACGGCTATCGCTCTCATCATTATTGTCGCGGCCAAGTTCACCGAGGGAGCCTGGATAACGCTGTTGGTGCTGCCAATCGTCATCATCCTGCTCAAGGTGATAAGGGCATACTATGACGAACTGGCCACGCAGCTCCGCGATCCAACGCCATTGGATCTCAGTGGATTGAGCCCGCCCATCGTTGTCGTGGCTTTCGAAGGCTGGAATAAGTTGAGCGACAATGCATTGAAGTTTGCGTTGAGCATTTCACCCCAGGTCGTTGGCGTTCACCTGATGCAGCTGTCAGGCCCTGATACCACGGAAGAGCAGCGCATGCTCAGGGAGAAGTGGTGGGCGGACGTTGAAGTCCCCGCACGGAAAGTCGGGCTCGCGCCTCCGCGTCTCGTCCTACTCCATGCCCAATACCGCACCATCCAGTTTCCCATATTGAGAGCGATTGACGAAATCAGGAGCCAATTCCCGGGCAAGCCCATCGCGGTGCTCATTCCCGAGGTCGTCAAGCGGCGCTGGTACCAGCATTTCCTGCATACCCATCGCGCGCTCCGGCTACGCCGGCAGCTGATCGCGCTTGGACAACCCGACTTAACGGTGATCAACGTTCCGTGGCGCCTGGATCTGAACAAGAATGTGCGCAACGTACCTGCCAGCGCCCGCCGGAATAGACAGCCTGCCTGAGTCGGAGTCTGGGGAGGCGGCGGGGACTTGCGGCCTATGGCAAAGACTACGAAAGACCGCGTCCGGGCAACACCACATTGATCTGGGCGCCGATGCTCTACCTCCGGGTTCTGCAACTGTAACCCTTGGGCTTACTCCATTTGCGCCTAGCTGGAATGTTGCTCCCGGCAGATTGAACGCCAGGACAGTGTGCTCCGGTAAGTCTTGTGCCTCGCAGAGCAGACGCGGGATAACCGCCTCAAGGGAAATTCTTGTTCCTAACGCAGTGTCCAAACCCTCTGCGGGTGCTCGGAGGAGCAGCGACCCCGCCAATGCTGTTACACATGGCGAGGCCGCCTGCGCTCCGGGTCGGCCGGAGGGGCTGGTTCCCGGAGGCCGACAGATTTTACGTCTCCCAGATTTAGGATGGCGATTGCTAGAAAGAGGCACTCATTCGGAGGGCCTAATCTGTCTCTGCGCGTGTCCTACAATGCAGCGACCCCACCTGGCACGGGGAGGCTCGGCGGGGTCGCCTGCTCTCTCGGGCGTCCCGGGGCTGGTGCGGCGCGAGCCCGAGAGGCGCATGAAGTCTACGCCTGCCACTTGCGGAAAAACAGGCCGGAATTCGACAGGGGCTGCGGGCTACTCTGTGGCCTCTTGGACGGTCCGGATCAGTGCCGCTCGACGGGGGAGGTCGTCGTAGATCCTGGCGATTCTCCGCAGCGTTTTCCTGACCTGCTCGTGCTCGCAATAGTCCGCCTTTGCGCGGAACTCTTCTGCGCGCAACTCCCAATGTTTTGGCGGGGATCAGTCCCGCGCGGCCCTGTCGCTGCGCGCGGGTTCGTCGTAGCCCTTGCGATGGCTGTAGAACATCAATGCGATCAGGCCGCAGCCCGACACCAGGATGAGGGCAGCGGCCCCGGCCAGGATGACATTGCCGTAGACCGGCATCGCCGGCGTCGAGCGCCAGACCGATACGCAAAACCAGGTTGCCATGACGAGAAGCGCGGCCAGCACGGCGGCGAGGGCCCATTGGTAGTTGTTGCGCACGATTCCCTCCATCACCTTGGCAAGGGCTCGGCACGTCCTAGCGCCAGCGCCATCCGCAATGACGACGACCGCGATGCCACCAGCAAACCCAGCGGCGACGACGACGACGCGGCGGTGGGGGACCCCAACCGGGACGCGGTGGCGGGGCGCCCCAGCCCGGGCTGCCCCAGCCCGGACTGGGTCCCGGTCCCCACTGCGCCGGCATGACAGGGAGCGCTGCCTCGCCGGCCCGTCCGGGATCGGGGTCGACCGGCATCGCCTCGGCGACGCCGATAAGGCGAACGCCGGCGGTGCCGATTGCGGCCGCGGCAATGGCATTCGTTGCAAGGCCGAGGAAGGCACGGCGGTTGGGAGCAATCATTGTGCTTCTCTCCTTTATGATTCGGCCGTCCGCAGCGATTGCAGTGCGTAGAGCAACCATGCGAGACCATGCGAGATCAGGTCGACACCGAGCAGGACGCCAAGCGCCCAGACGCTGATGTCGGGGAAGCCGAACAGGATGAGAACGCCGGCGATGACGGCAAAGATGCCGGAGATCAGCATCATCCAGCCGTTCTGATGCCAGTAGGCAAAACTCAGCACGCACCGAATGACGCCGGACGCGAACAGCACCGCGCCGAGGAAATAGGTCAGGATCAGCGCGCCGGAGGCCGGTTGGGTCAGCAGGATGAGGCCGAAGACGAGGTAGAGCGCGCCGAGAACGATCCGCCACAGGAAGCCGCCCCATTCCTTGGTCCAGAACGCATGCGCGATCTCGAATCCGCCGGCGGCGATCGCGGTCAGTCCGATGAACTTGACGCTGATGATGGTGGCAAAGGCGAGGTCGCCGAGCGCAAAGAAGCCGGCGGCGATCAAGACGGCGCCGAGGAGAGCGCAGACCCAAAGTGGCGGAGGACCCAGCGCTGCGATGCCGGACCGGCTGTCATAGGCTGTCATGCGATCCTCTCCGACAACGATGGTTCCATCGACGGACGGTGAATCCTAGCGGCGAACCCGCCATGCGGACATCAGACGAAACCCTGAGCCATCGGGCGGGAATGTTCGCATCCCCTTCGGTCTGCATCAGCGCCAGCATCCACCAGGCGGGATGCGGATTATTGCGCGCCCCGCGGTCCCAACGTCAGATGAGTCACGCCGGCAGCGAGATTGAGACCGATCGAACGTTCAATCGAGATCGGCTGCAGCATCAGGCTCCTCCGTGAGCCGCCGATGAGGACGTTGGCGCCGAGACTCGGACCCAATGCAAAATTGCCGCTCGCCCCGACATAGCTGCCGCGGAGCGTGCCGGGGCCAATGCGCGAATTCCGGGCGAAGACCGCCCATGACAACGTGCCGGCGCTGGTCACGCCGAGGTCAAGGCCGACGCGCCTGATCCGTCCCTCATAGATATACTGCCGGGGCGACCGCAGCCCGGTGAAGACGCAACGCATCGCCTGTGTCGATCCCAGCACCAGCCCGACGCGAGGCTCGGAGAAGCACAGCAGCCTGCCAATCCTGAATCTCTCGGCGCGCGCGGACGTGGTGGTGGCGGAAAGAGCAGCCAAGGCGCAGATGGCCGCAAGATTTCGCAATGTTCGCATTCAAGCCTCCGTCAGGTGTTGGGCTTTCCTCGTGCGGCGCGAGAGGCGGCTGTCCTGGCGCAGCGAGAACGAGATCGCGAGGCCGATCAGCAGCACGGCGCCGAGCAGGAAGAAGAAGATGGACTGCTTCAGCCAGGATATCGCCGGGACGGCGGCGCCCATCGCAAGCCCGAGAAAGGCAATCTGCAACGACAGCAGGCTGACGCCCGCAAGAAACGTTCCGAGCGCAAGCAGCGTCAGCAGCACGAGACCGGTCGCCGGCGTCGGAAGCATCTGCTGAACCCCGGAGACCAGCATGATGTTCATCGTGATCAGGACCGCGATCCAGTGCAGCGCCTGGGTCCACACCAGGCGGATCTGGCTTTCCCTGCCTTCAGTCTCGGGCCATTTGGTATTGACGCAGACCACGCCGATGGCGAGCGCCAGGAACTCCCAATAGCCGACCAGGGGCTGGTGCGAGATGTTCGTGTAGGCGACGCCTGCGATGGCGAGCAGCAGCGCGACGACATACGGAAGCTGGTGCCAGAGAAATTGACCGGCCCCTGCGCGCGTCAGGGGAGGCTCGGGAACATCGCGTTGCTGTGCATCGATTTCGCTCATGGCGGCTCACTCACGAATTTCGGTTGCCGGCTCGCGGCCGTCGCCGAGATAGTCCTCGACATAGAACCGGATCACCGCGACCCGTCCGACGGCGACGAGCGGCATCGCCAGCGCGATACCCATGATGCCGAACAGGGCGCCGAGCAGGACGATCGCAACCAGCGTCCAGGCCGGCGGTGTCTCGACCGCCCGGCGCTGGATCAGGGGGCCGATCACGTAGCCTTCGATCGACTGGATGATGGTGTAGACGGCGACGGCCCAGATCAGCAGCGAGGCGCCGAGCGGCATGGCCACGAGCGCGATCGGGACCGCGGCGACGATCGGCCCGAGATAAGGGATGAAATTCGACAAGCCCGCCTGCAGCCCCAGCAGGAACGGCCCCGGCAGGCCGATGAAATAGAGCGCCGGCCAGACGCAGAGCGTCATCAGGATGATGCGGATCAACTGGCCGACGAACCACAGCCGCATGACGTTGCCGATCTCGTCCATCACGGTGCGCATGCGGGCGCGGTAGGATGGCCTGACCAGCACGACCAGGCTGTCGCGGTGGCTGGTGGGATCGAAGGCAAAGAGGATCCCCAGGAACACGACCACGAGCACGCCGGTCAGAAGGCTCGAGGCGCCCCCCAGCAGGAATTGCGCGTGGCTGAGAAACCGTCCCTGGTCGGCGAACAGCCATTGGGCGAAGTCGCGCCCCCATTCCGGGCCGAGCAGGTCCACGCCGTAGGACAGCAGGTGCTCTTGCAGAATATCGACCTGGGCATCCATGACCTTCAGCAGCAGGCGCGTCTGCTCCGGCAGCTTGCCGGCGCCCCAGACCAGCCCGAAGCCCGACAAGGCCGAGAGCAGCATGAGAACCAATGTCAGACGCCAGATGCGGCTGAGCGGAAGGACCGGCGCCAGAGCCCGCGCCGCGGCATCCAGAAAAGCTGCGAACAGCACCCCCGCGAAGACGATGAGGAGGCTGGACACCGTTTGCCACACCAGGAACAGGACAACGGTTATAGCAAGCAAGGTGAGGCCGACCCCCAGGAGGCCCGGCCCTCCGGCTTGCCCGGACTCGTCGACGGGGCTCGCGTGCAGAACGACCCCGTGGGCTCGCTCTGGTCCGATCCTGGAATCGCTCATTGACCGGTCCGCCGTCATGTGGCCGTGTCTCAGGTGCGAACGCGGCGGCTGCCGTAATGCGGATGCTTGCCGCCGCGATGACGCCAATAGCGGTGCTTGACCGGATTCGTATTGGTGTTGGGCCGTGCATCGCCTGGCGTGGCCACACCGGTTTGCTTCGGTGCCGCGACGGTGCCGTCCGTCGGCTGGGCCATGGAAATGGCCGATGGTGCGACGACGGCCACCACTGCGCTCAGGATCGACGCTCGACACACGGTCCAGATGTTCATACTCGCCTCCGGTCAGCGACAATCGGTCAGATCGAGATGGCTCCGACAGCCAGCCCATAGATTCCGGCACCCGCGGCGATGGCGATCGCCGCGAACAGGACGGACTCAACCGGCCTGAACAGCCTCTCCTTGCGCTCACGCTTGGCGATCAGGAACAGCAGCGTTCCCGGCGCGTAGAGGATTGCGGACAGCAGTAGAAATTTCGGTCCGCCGGCGTAGATCATGGCGGCCGCGTAGAGCGTCGCGACGGCTGCGATGATCCCGTCGGTGGTGCGGGCGCGCTCGCCGGCATCATAGGCCTCGCCGGTCGACGCGAGCTTCAGGCCGTACGCGGCGACGAGAAAATACGGGATCAGAGTCATCGCGCTCGTCATCTTCAGGGCGAGCGTGAAGGCATATTCTGCGAACCAGCTGACGAAGAGAAAACTCTGTATCACGCAATTGGTGAGCCAGAGTGCCCCGACCGGAACCCTGTGCGCGTTCTCGCGCGCGAGAAAGGCCGGCATGGTGCGCTGGTTCGCCGCCGAGTGCAGGATCTCGGCTGCAAGCAGCGACCACGACAGGTAGTTGCCGAGGATCGAGATCAGCACGGCGATGCTGACGAACACGCCGCCCCAGCGGCCGACCATCGCTTCCATCACGCCCGCCATCGACGGTGTCGGCAGCTCCGAAAGCTCGCCCCGCGGCAGGATGCCGTAGGACAGGAGCGTCACGAGCACGAGAAGACAGAGCACCGTCAGAAAGCCTGTCACCGTTGCGATGCCGATGTCGGAACGCGTCCTGGCGTAGCGCGAATACACGCTCGCACCCTCGATGCCGACGAACACGAACACCGTGAGCAGCATCGTGCCGCGGACCTGGGACAGCACGTCGCGGGCGTCCGGCCGCTCCGCACCCCAGAAATTTCCCGAGAACACGTCGCCGTTAAGGGCGATCGCGGCCACGACGATGAACAGCAGGATCGGAATGATTTTTGCGAACGTCGTGGCGGTGTTGAGCGCGGCAGCGCCCTTGATGCCGCGCAGCACCAGGACATGGACGCTCCACAGCAGCAGGGACGCCGAGGCGATCGCGATCGGCGTCGTGCCGTCGCCGAAGACCGGGAAGAACTGCCCGAGCGTGGCCTTGATCAGGATGAGACAGGCGACGTCGGCGAGGCAGCAGCCGATCCAGTAGCCCGCGGCGGACGCAAAGCCGATATAGTCACCGAAGCCGTCCTTGGCGTAGGCGTAGATGCCGGCATCGAGCTCCGGCTTGCGCCGGGACAGCGATTGGAACACGAAGGCCAGCGTCAACATGCCGGTGCCGGCAATCACCCAGGCGATGATCGCGCCGAGGGCGCCGGTGGTGCGTCCGAATTGGGCGGGCAAAGCGAAGATGCCGGACCCGACCATCGACCCGATCACAAGCGCAATCAAGGCGTTGCGCGAGAGTTTCTGATCGGCCTCGTTCACCGCCATGACGGATGGCCTTCCAATCCGAGACGGCCGCAGTTGCAGCAGCCGCCTCAAGCGCGGACCTTAGAGGGCCGCACCCCGTGCGCCCATCAGGGATTCTCTGTAGGGAGCAGCGCAGGAAATCGGCGGACGCGGAGCGTCAGGTGCGGTCGTCAGGTCCTGGAAGGCAACCCGGCCGGGTCGTCCTCGCTCGCGGAGCAGGAGAGGGTCTCCGTGGCCCGGGCAACCAGCACGACACTGCCACGGAAGAATTCGCCGGCCTTGGCAAGCTCGGCGGCAAGGCGGCTGGCATGCAGGACGGCTGCGTCCTGTCCGGCATACTCGCATCCGATCCCATCGGTCGAGACACCATACTTGTCGGCGATATGGAAGAAAAAGCGCATGCCCCCGATTAGGCCGGACCGCGGCGAGCCTCCAGTGACAACGGTGTAAGGTGCCTCGGCCAAAAGACCTAGAGGCCTAAAAACGGTTCCCGACTTGCGGATTGGTCATGAAACGCGGCTGCCGTGGGCGCTCCGGCATTGGGAGCCGGTGGTTTTCACCGATGGCCCTCGGGGGATTGTCCGATGTTGGTCAGCGGGTTCGGAGGCTAGCGTGACCTCATTCGGCGAGCGCCAGAGGAGGCAAGCGATGTCGAACTATGATCAAAACCTGACCGCCACGGATTCCGCCGGCGGCCTGACCGCGGTGGATACCGGACTGCGCGATTACATGCTGCGGATTTACGGCTACATGGCCGCCGGTGTCGGCTTGACCGCGGTCGTCGCCTGGGTGACGTATCAGGCCATCGGACCCGAGTTGCTCGAGAGTCCCCTGATGTGGGTCTTCATCCTGGCGCCGCTGGCCCTGGTGTTCTTCATCGGCTCGCGCATCAACACGCTGTCGGTGTCCGCGGCGCGGATCTTGTTCTTCGTCTATTCGGCCCTGGTCGGCGTATCGCTATCGATATTGCTGCACATCTATACGAGTTCGTCGATCACCCGCGTCTTCTTCATCGCGGCCGCGATGTTCGGCGCGCTTAGTATTCTCGGCTACACGACCCGGCGCAACCTGTCGGGGTTGGGCACCTTCCTGTTCATGGGCCTGATCGGAATCATCATCGCGAGCCTGATCAACCTGTTCCTGGGGTCGACCGCGCTCGACTGGCTGATCTCGATCGTCGGCGTCGGCGTGTTTGCCGGCCTGACGGCCTACGATACGCAGCGGATCAAGGGGATGTACGACATCTCGGATGACCACAACGCCGCGGGCCGCAAGTCGGTCGTCGCCGCGCTGTCGCTCTATCTCAATTTCCTCAACCTGTTCATGATGCTGCTGCGACTTGCCGGCGGCCGCCGTTGAGACGCGAGAGGACGGCGGCTCAGGCCGCCGGCCGCTCCAGGCTACTTGCGAGCGCGTCGCGCAACGCCGCTTCCTTGGTCTCATCGAGCGAGGTCTTGAGCACGACGCCGCCGGCGTCCTTGATCTCCTTGATCACCTTGTCCGCGGTCATGTGCTTGATCAGGACGAACAAGGCGGCATTGCCGGGCTGGAGATTGGCTGACAGGTTCTTCATGAAGGAATCGTCGATGCCGAAGTCGGACAGCGCACCGCCCAGCGCGCCTGATGCGGCGCCTACGGCCACCCCGAGGATCGGATTGAGAAACAGGACTCCGATGAGGAGGCCCCAGAAGCTCCCGGTCATCGCACCCATGGCGGTGGTGTTGACGAGCTGATTGAGCTTGATGCCGCCCGAAGCCGTCTTCACGGCGATCACGGCGTCGCTGATCGTGATCAGATATTCCTTCTGCAGCTTGAGTAGCCGCTGACGCACTTCTTCGGCTTTTGCCTCGGACGGATACACGATCGCGACCAGATCGGACATGAAGACCTCCCGTTGGATCGAAAATGCGGACCAAAATGTTGGTGCGGACCGTATCCCGAGGGCGACACCTCCGGGATCAGAGGAAACCCTGCCTCAGGCGGATGAATGTCCTGATAGATGCACCCGCTTTGGAGTTTGGGCGGCGCGAGACAACCGGGAAATCGCCTAGCGACGCCCGACCGGCGAGGCCTGAGGACGGGCCCGAGTCTGCCGCTACTACCCCCAACGATGATTTCGAACGCAGGTGCCGTGTCGTCCGCTGATGGATGCGCGGCATTGTTGGCGCGTCGAGTACATGCAGTTGGTCATTCCCTTGATCTTCGTGCACCACGCCAGATCTTGCGCGCGTCCTGGCGCAGCCGCTCCCATGACGCCAAGGGCCATGGTGATCGCGGCCGCCAGCAAAGCCAGCTTTTTCATGGAGAGTCCTCCTGTCCTGGAGTCAAACGTGCGGAGCCCGCGTAACCCGCTCCGTCGTGCGCCGGCGATCTTGGCGAACGCTGGTCGCGCCACCATGATGGCCGGTGCAGGTGTTATGCGCCGCGTGTGACGCTCTCGCTATCGGGTGATTGCCTGACGCGGGAGAGGGAATCATCCAGTCATCGTCGGATCAAGTCTTGGGCAGGAATCCTGGGAGAATCTTGGGCACGAATCTTAGGCAAGACGCGTCGATCACGATTGTATCCGCGGGCGCTCAGTAGATTTACCGATACAAGGACGATGGCTCCTCGGCAAAATCAGGTCCGGCGAAGTCGATCGGTGATCATCTCATGCCGACGCTCAGGACGATGGCTATTGCCGGCGCGATGTCGCTGCTGCTGGCGGCCTGCGAAAGGGAAGCGGCCAGCGACGTCGCGCCGGCGCCGCGCCCGGTTCGCACGACGACGATCGGGAAGCGGGAGTCGCCGATGCCGTTCGTCTTCACCGGACACATCGAAGCCGAGGACGAGATCAGTGTCGCGTTCCGAATTTCCGGGCGGCTGCTCGCGAACAACACCAGGCTCGGCGAGCGCGTCGAGGCCGGCCAGCTTCTGGCGCAACTGGAATCACAGAACGAAGTGAACGCGCTGCGTCAGGCGCAAGCGGCTCTCGCCGCCGCGCAAGGGCAGCTCACCCAGGCACGCAATCATTTCGAACGCCAGCAGACATTGCTCGCGCAGGGATGGACCACGCGCGCCAATTTCGAAGCGGCAACGCAGGCGCAACAGACGGCCCAGTCCCAGGTCGACGCGGCCGAGGCGCAGTTGAGCGCCGCCCACGACCAGGTCAACTTCACCGAGGTGCGCGCCGATGCGCCGGGCAAGATCATCGAGACCGGGCCGGCCGCCGGCGAGGTGATCCAGGCCGGACAGACCATTGCGCGGATTGCGCGGCAGGATGGCCGCGATGCTGTCTTCGAGGTCCCCGCCCAGCTGGTGCGAGCGGCTCCCGCCAATCTGCAAGTGACAGTCACCCTGACGGACGATCCGGCAGTCACCGCGCAAGGGCGCATCCGGCAGGTTGCCGCACAGGCGAACCCGGTCACGCGCACCTTCGAGGTGAGGGTGGGACTTGGCGATCCGCCCGCGGCGATGCGACTGGGCGCCACGGTGATCGGTCGCGCCGAGGCGAGCGCCGGACCGATGATCGATATTCCCGCAACTGCGCTGACCAGGATGAACCAACAGCCGGCCGTCTGGATCCTCGACCCCCTGAGCAAAACGGTCTCCGTCCGGAATGTCGACGTGCTGCGGTTCGATCAGGCACAGGTGATCATCTCGCAAGGGCTCGATGCTGGCGAGATCGTCGTGACCGCGGGCGTTCAGGCACTTCATCCGGGCCAGAAGGTGCGCGTGCTCGGGTCCGAGCCATGACCGGTTTCAACCTCTCGGAGTGGGCGGTCGAGCGCCGCTCGCTCGTCATCTATCTCATGCTCGTCGCCGTGCTCGCCGGCGGACTGTCCTATGTCCGCCTCGGCCGGAACGAGGACCCTGCGTTCACCATCCGGACCATGATCGTTCAGGCGGCGTGGCCGGGGGCGACGGCGGCCGAGACGATGAAGCAGGTGACGGAACGGCTCGAACGCCAACTGCAGGAGACGCCGCATCTGGACTTCCTGCGCAGCTTCACCCGGCCCGGTCTCACCACGATCTTCGTGAATTTGAAGGGGAGCGCCAACGCGAGGGACGTCTCCGATACCTGGTATCAGGTGCGGAAAAGCATCGGGGATATCCGCCATACGCTTCCCGGGGGAATCGTCGGGCCGGCGTTCGACGACGATTTCGGCGACACCTTCGGTATCGTCTACGGCTTCACCAGCGACGGGTTTACCGAGCGCGAGCTGCGTGACCGGGTCGAGGCGATCCGATCGGGCCTCCTGGGCGTGCCAGACGTTGCGAAGATCGAGCTGCTGGGCGCGCAGGACGAAGTGATCTTCGTTGAGTTCTCCAAGAAGGAGCTCGCGAATCTCGGGGTTGATCGGACTGCGCTGATCGCCGCTCTCCAGGCTCAGAATGTCGTGATGCCGACCGGGACGATCCAGACCGGCTCCGAGCGAATTTCGCTTCGGGTGTCGGGAAGCTTCCAGTCCGAGCAGGACATCGCCGGCATCAACTTCGCGGCCGGTGGCCGCATGCTCCGCCTGAGCGATCTTGCGGCGGTGCGGCGCGGCTATGCCGATCCGCCGCAGCCGCTGTTCCGGGTCAACGGCCATCCGGCAATCGGGCTCGCGATCGCCATGCGCGACGGCGGCGATATCCTCGCCCTCGGCAGGAACGTCAAAGCTGCGATGGCGGCCATCACCGCCGACCTGCCGATCGGAATCGAGCCGAGCCTGGTTGCCGATCAGGCGGTCGTGGTGGACAAGGCGATCGGCGAGTTCATGACGTCGCTGGTACAGGCGATCGCCATCATTCTCGCGGTGAGCTTCGTCAGCCTCGGCCTCCGTCCCGGCCTCGTCATCGCACTGGCAATCCCGCTCACGCTTGCCATCGTGTTTCCGAGCATGGAGCTTCTCCGCATCGACATGCAGCGCATTTCGCTCGGCGCTCTCATCATCGCACTCGCGCTGCTGGTCGACGACGCCATGACGACGACAGATGCCACACTCAACCGGTTGGCGCTGGGCGACAGCAAGATTGCCGCCGCGAGCTATGCCTTCCGCACCCATGCGCTGGCTATGCTGGCCGGTACGCTGGTGACCATCGCCGGCTTCATTCCGGTCGGCTTTGCCGCCAGCTCCGCCGGCGAATACACGTTCTCGCTGTTCGCAGTCGTCGCGATCGCCCTGCTGGCATCGTGGTTCGTCGCGGTCATCTTCGCGCCGCTGCTGGGCTTCGCCATCCTTGTCCCGCCCAAGCAGGCGGGCGCTCCGGCTCCCGGGGCGGTGTTCCGGCTGTATCGGCGCATTCTGGTGCTGGCGATCCGCGCCAAATGGCTGACGCTGAGCGGGACGGCAGCGCTCTTCGTCGCGTCCATGCTCGCGCTCCCGCTGATACCGCAACAGTTCTTCCCCCAGTCCGACCGGCCGGAGCTGCTCGTCGATGTCAGCCTGCCGCAGAACGCGTCGATCTTCGCCAGCGAAGCCGCTGCCGGGCGCCTGGACGCGGCGCTGACCGGTGATCCCGACGTCGCGCATTGGAGCACCAATGTCGGCCGCGGTGCGATCCGCTTCTATCTGCCGCTCAGCGTCGAGCTGCCGAACGAGTTCTTTACCCAGGCCGTGGTCGTGGCCCAAAACGTTGCGGCGCGCGAGCGCTTGCATGCCAAGCTGGAGCGGTTTCTGGCGAATGAGTTTCCGAACGCGATCTCGTCGGTTTCGCCGCTCGGCCTCGGTCCTCCCGTCGGATGGCCGCTGCAATATCGCGTCAGCGGCCCCGATGTCGAGCGGGTGCGCGACATCGCTCTCGAAGTGGCGCGGATCCTCGCGTCCGATCCGAGCGCAAGAAGCACGAACTTCGACTGGATGGAGCCGGATCGCCAGGTGCGCATCCGCGTCAATCAGGATGAGGCACGGCTTCTCGGTCTGAGCTCGCAGGCGATCGCCACGGTCCTGAACACTGTGATCTCCGGTACCCCGGTTACACAGGTTCGAGACGATATCTATCTGGTCAACGTGGTCGTCCGCGCGACAGACGAGCAGCGGGCGTCGCTGGCGAGCCTGCGAACGCTGCAGGTGCCGATCCCCGGCGGCCGGACCGTTCCGCTGAGCCAGTTTGCCTCCTTTGAGTACGATCAGGAATTCCCCTTGATCTGGCGCCGCGACCGCGTGCCCACCCTGACGGTGCGGGCTGCCATTCCCGACGGGGTACTGCCGGAGAGGGTCGTCAATGCCTTGGCTCCCGCCATCGCCAAGCTGAGGACGACTCTGCCGCCGTCCTACGATGTCGTTGTCGGCGGCACCGTGGAGGAGAGCCGGAAGTCCCAGGCGTCCGTCATGGCCGTCGTGCCGGTGATGCTGTTCGTCATGTTCACGGTCCTGATGGTCCAGGTGCAGAGCTTCCCGCGGCTGTTGATGGTCGTCAGCGTTGCCCCGCTTGGTCTGATTGGCGTGGTCGCGGCGCTGCTCCTGTCAGGACGGCCGCTGGGTTTCGTCGCCATTCTCGGCGTCCTGGCGCTGCTCGGCATGATCAGCAAGAATGCGGTGATCCTGATTGGGCAGATCGAGGCCGAACGCGCGCAGGGAAAGGACCCCTGGGAGGCCGCCGTCGATGCCGGCAGCTCCCGCTTTCGTCCGATCATGCTGACGGCGGTCTCCACCGTCCTCGGCATGATTCCGATTGCGCCGACTGTCTTCTGGGGGCCCATGGCCTTCGCGATCATGGGCGGACTGCTCGTCGCAACCGTGCTCACGCTCGTGTTTCTGCCGACCTTGTATGTGACCTGGTCGGGCGGAAAGGAGCCGGTCGCGGCTCCCAATGCGGCGAGCGCGGCCTGAGCGTCGTGCCGTGAGGGGAATCCCGGACTCCGACTAGGTAATCACCTGATATGCCACCTTCATGCGCGGGCGCATGGTTCGGCCTCGGAATGAGCAGGCGATCGGTCACGGCATCGGTCATCGTTCGCGGTTCGAGGTCTCCCCATGACTGCGACGCCAACGGCCCAAAAGCTTTCGTTGTTCGCGCTGACGGCGATGGTCGTCGGCTCCATGGTCGGTTCAGGCATCTTCTCGCTGCCGCGGACGTTCGGCATCGCCACCGGCCCGTTCGGCGCCATCCTCGCCTGGTGCATCGCAGGCGGCGGCATGTACACGATGGCGCGCGTGTTTCAGTCCCTGGCCGAGCGAAAGCCGGATCTCGATGCCGGCGTCTACGCCTACGCCAAGGCAGGTTTCGGCGATTATCCCGGCTTCCTGTCGGCGCTCGGCTATTGGACCGGCAGCTGCATCGGCAACGTGTCCTACTGGGTCCTGATCAAGTCGACGCTCGGCGCGTTCTTTCCCGTCTTCGGCGACGGCAATACGGTCACCGCGATCATCGTCGCCTCGATCGGGATCTGGCTGTTCCACTTCATGATCCTGCGTGGCGTGCAACAGGCCGCCGCGATCAACACCATCGTCACCATCGCCAAAATCGTACCGATCCTGATCTTCATCGTCATCCTGGCGTTTGCCTTCAAGGCCGACCTGTTCCAAGCCAATTTCTGGGGCGGCGAGGGCATGCCGGATAAAAGTCTGTTCGATCAGATCCGCGCGACCATGCTGGTCACGGTATTCGTCTTTCTCGGGATCGAGGGAGCCAGCGTCTATTCCCGCTACGCCAGGGAACGGTCCGACGTCGGCGCCGCGACGATCATGGGCTTCGCGGTCGTCACGAGCCTCATGGTGCTCGTGACGATGCTGCCCTATGCCGTGCTGCCGCGCGCCGAGATCGCCGACGCGCGGCAGCCGTCGATGGCGACGGTGCTGGAGGCGGTGGTCGGGCACTGGGGCGCCGTCTTCGTCAGCATCGGACTTCTGGTCTCGGTGCTCGGGGCCTATCTCGCCTGGTCGCTGATCTGCGCCGAGGTGCTCTCCGCCGCCGGCCGAACCAGGGATATGCCGCGCGTGTTCGGCACCGAAAACGCCAACAAGGTGCCCGCCGCAGCGCTCTGGCTCACCAATATCGTCGTGCAGCTGTTCGTGATCAGCACCTATTGGTCGCGGGATGCCTTCGCGTTGATGCTCAATTTGACGAGCGTCATGAACCTCATTCCGTTTTTCCTGGTCGCCGCCTACGGGCTCCTGCTGGTCAGGCGCGGCGAGACCTACGAAAAGAGCCCGGGCGAACGGCGACGCGACCTGATCTTCACCGGCATTGCCGTGGTCTACACGCTTTTCCTGATCTATGCCGCCGGAATGAAATATCTGCTCCTGTCGGCGATCCTCTACGCTCCTGGCACGGCGCTGTATTTCTGGGCGCGCCTCCAGCAGAAGGCGAAGATCTTCACGCCGATCGATTGGGTCATCTTCATCGCAGCCGTGATCGGCGCCGCGGTCGGGATTCATGGTCTGGCCACCGGCTACATCACCATCTAGGCGAGGCATTTCCCATGGCGACAGCACAGGCGTCGGATGCAAGGACCCCGTTCGGTGTTCATTCGGAAGTCGGTCAGCTGCGCAAGGTGATGGTCTGCTCGCCGGGCCGCGCGCATCAGCGCCTCACGCCCACGAACTGCGATACTTTGCTGTTCGACGACGTGCTGTGGGTCGACAATGCCAAGCGCGATCATTTCGACTTCGTGCAGAAAATGCGCGACCGCGGCATCGACGTCGTCGAAATGCACAATCTGCTCACGGACACCGTGGCCATTCCGGAAGCAAGGAAGTGGATTCTCGACAACCAGGTCCTTCCCAATCAGGTCGGGCTCGGGTTGATCGACGAGCTGCGCGGCTATCTGGAAAGCCTCAGGCCTCGCGAGCTGGCCGAGACCCTGATCGGCGGACTGTCCACCCGCGATTTTCCCGAGGCCCATGGCGGCGAGATGCTCCGGCTGATCCGGGAAGCGGCGGGCATGACCGAATATCTGCTGCCGCCGCTGCCAAACACGCTGTACACCCGCGATACCACGTGCTGGATCTATGGCGGCGTGACGCTGAACTCGCTGTTCTGGCCGGCGCGTCATGAAGAGCCGATTCTCGCCGCTGCCATCTACAAATTCCACCCGGATTTCGCCGGCAAGGTCAATGTCTGGTGGGGAGATCCGACGCAGGATCACGGTCTCGCCACGCTGGAAGGCGGTGACGTGATGCCGATCGGCAAGGGCAACGTTCTGATCGGGCTCAGCGAGCGGACCTCGCGGCAGGCGATCAGCCAGCTTGCTGCGGCGCTGTTCAAGAAGAAGGCGGCCGAGAGGGTGATCGTGGCCGCCATGCCCAAGCTCCGCGCGGCGATGCATCTCGATACCGTGTTCACCTTCGCCGATCGCGATTGCGTGCTGCTCTACCCCGATATCGTCAACAACATTACCGCATTCTCCTATCGGCCGGCTGATAATCCGGCCGGCCTCGAATTGCGCAAGGACGAGAAGCCCTTCGTCGACGTCGTCGCAGAAGCGCTCGGCCTGAAGAAGCTGCGCGTCGTGGAGACCGGCGGGAACGCCTATCTGCGCGAGCGAACCCAGTGGGACAGCGGCGCCAATCTCGTCTGCGCATCCCCCGGCGTCGTGTTCGCCTATGACCGCAACACCTACACCAACACGCTGCTGCGCAAGGAGGGGATCGAGGTGATCACCATCGTCGGCGCGGAGCTCGGGCGAGGCCGCGGCGGTGGTCATTGCATGACGTGTCCGATCATCAGGGACGCGGTTGAATACTAGGCGAGCGCGATCTGTGGCCTGCGCCAAGGCCGCTCCGTTCGCAACAACCACTGATTTAAAACTGTGACATTAACACGCCACAATCATTGCGCAGCGTGACGCGAAACCGGGCTGCCTAGCAGCATCGGAGGTGGATGCCATGCTAAGGTCTGGATTTCTTCTGCCGATCGTCGGCTTGCCCGTCCTCGGCCTGCTCAGTGCTGGCACGGCCGGTGCGGCGGATCTCGATCTCAACGAGTTCAAGACCGGCCCGATTGCCGCTGTACCCTACTACTCCGCACCGTCCTGGAGTGTCGTCGGTTCCATCTCTCCGACCTTCACCGACAACGCGCTTTTCACCCGCGACAACCGCAAGTCGGACATCTACTACGAGCCCGACGTCAGTGTCAGGCTCGACGGCAACCTCACCAACGATCTGTCCTATCGGCTCTACGCGCGGACGCAGTACGAGGCCTTCTCGCGTGAGAAGGACGGCAACTTCGCCGTGGCGCGCGTGGGCGCGCGTCTGACCGAGAACTGGAACGGCTGGCGCTTCTCTGCCAACTATGAACACCGCTATGATTTCGACGGGGTCTATCGCGATCTCGCATTCACGTCCGATGATGTGACGGGCTCGGTGGCGCGCGACTTCCGCATCGACAACGCGATTTTCTCGCCGCTGCTGCTGCTGACCTATCGATTCTCGGATCTCGCGGAAGCGCGCCGCTGGCGCTTTGACGCCGTGCTCGGTATCGAGGTCAAGCTCGATCCCAGTTGGTCGATCGTAAGCACGCCGCTGTTCGAGGCCTACTGGTTCACCGATGGGCTCAACAGCGGCCGTCAGGATCAGCTTTATTCGGTCGATGTGGGCCTGAAGTATAATTTCGCCAGTAATGTGTCGCTCACGACCACCGTGTTATACGAGGCGCGAACGTCGAACGTTCCGCTGCGGCGGTACAGGGACGTTCGCATCGGCCCTCGCCTGGATTTCGCCTTTTGAGTGAGACCTGAAAGATGCCCGCAAGACGCCTGCTGACGCTGACCTGCATCGTGGCCGGAAGCCTCGCGGCATCCATGGCGCTCGCCGATCCGCGCGATGCGGTGGATCGAGGCCAGCGTCTCGATACCGATGCGCTTCGGGATGATGCCGCGATACACCGTTTGCAGCAGCCGTCGCATCCTCTCGCTATTGCGCCGCCTCGCCCCGCACCAGCGGCGAAGGCAGCGAGGAAAAAGAAGTCAGATGCGAGCAGCAGCCGTTAGGCTGGTTCCGAGTCGCGTCGGCAATGGTAGTGGTGAATTGCATAAGTGTGCTGCCGTGTATGGGGCAGCCACGTTGCCGCAACGATCTCGCGGCCACCCGCACTTTGACTTTGATTCTCTGTTGCATCGGATTTGACGTTGCGGGCGTGGCAGAAACTGCATATTGCCCGCCGCGGAAACATGCCTCACGAATTCGAGATTTCAATCTGTAAACAATACTACCTGATGGTGTGGCCGCGCGGCGGGGTGTATGATTGGTCAACCCCAATGGCTTGCGTCTTCCGGATCCGGTGGCGGATGTCTCGCCGGTGGGGCGGGGAGGGGACCTGCGATATCGTCGCCAATATCGGGCGTCGCCGGAATACAGTGAGTGCGTACCGTGAAGCCACATGGCTGCCCCGACAGTGAGTCGGACCGAACCGGTCTGAAGAACTGGTTGCGCCTAGGTTCGCAACAATCGGTCGACGAGCTCTATTGGACGTCTTCGGCGGATCTGCTCTTCGCCGCGCGCCCGTTGTTCCGTGGACACTTCGCCTACGAGGGAATCAATCCGGCATTCGAGTCTCAGCTCGGCGTATCGTCGGAAGACGTCAGCGACATGGACGTGTTCGATTGCATGAGTGCGAACGACGCAAGGTCCGTCTGCGAGGCGCTTCAGGCGGGCATCGCGGAGGGAACGGAGGTCAGGATCCGCCAGCGGCTCGCGCTCGGCGGGGCGCCGCGGGCGATGGAAACGACGGTGACGCCGATCGTGGACGGCGGGGTGGTCCGGTTGATCGGCAGCCACCGCGAACTGCGCAACGGTCCTTTCGAGCACGCCGCCGCATGCGGCGACGGGCTCGATATCGACATCGGCCTGCTCGCCATTCAGGAAGGCATCCAGCAACGGATCGCCTCCGATCTGCACGATTCGACCTGTCAGCATCTGATTGCTGCCAGCCTCGGCGTGATGCGGATGCGCAACAATCTGGGCGACGCCGCTCCGGCGGAGCGGCTCTGCGACGATATCGACGCGTCGATCGATGAAGCCCTCCGGGAGCTCCGCGCCTTTGCCTATCTCCTGCATCCGCGGAATCTGGCGGGGGAGGGATTGAAGGCGACGATCGAGCGATACGCGGAAGGATTTGCGGCGCGCACCTCGTTGCGCGTGACCGTGAACATCGTTCCGGACGTCGATCGGCTGCCGTATGAAACGAAACGTTCGCTGCTGCGCGTCGTTCAGGAGGGGCTCACGAACGTCTACCGCCATGCGAAGGCGACGGAGGTGGCCATCGTCATCGACCTTGCCGACAGCCGTTTCGTGCTGACGATCAGCGATAATGGACGCGGTCTTCCCGATGCAGTCGGGCGCGGCCACACTGCCGTATCGATCGGGGTCGGCATTCCCGCGATGCGGGTGAGGCTGCATGAGATCGGAGGTACGCTGGACATCCGGTCCAGCCGGACCGCGCCACTGTCCGGAACCGTCCTGTGCGCGACGTTTCCGCGTCGCCTCGCGGCGAACAGACGGAACCGGCGAAAAGCCACGACCATCATGAGGGCCCACGCAGGCACACGATCAGCGAAAGAACACTAGCCCGCGGCGGAAGGCCGGATGGGCGGCCGAACCGCCGTGAAGGATTGGGAGCGTGCTGCCATGAAACGAATTCTCATAGCCGACGATCACGAAGCGGTGCGGTCCGGCTTGCGAGCGGTGCTCGAACGGCGGGCGGATTGGGAGGTGGTGGCCGAGGTCACCGATGGCGGCCGGGCGGTCGCTGCGGCAATCGAGAGCCAGCCCCATGTCGCCATCCTCGATTTCTCGATGCCCCGTATGACCGGCGTGGAGGCGGCGCGGCGGATCAAGGACTATCCGTTGCAGACCGAGGTCCTGATCTTCACCGTGCACAATTCGAGCCTGATCGCGCAGCAGGCGTTCGAGGCCGGCGCGCGTGCGTTCCTGGTGAAGTCGGACGCCAACAAGCTGCTGCTTGCGGCGGTCGAGGCGTTGCTGCTGCATCGCCCGTTCTGCACCACCAGCTGCGTGACGGAATTCGGCCGCGGCTCGGGCGGTAGCGGCGAGCGGCATCACGAATTGACGGCGCGCGAGCAGCTCGTGGTCAAGCTGGTTGCGGAAGGCTACAGCAACAAGGGGATCAGCGCGATCCTCGATCTCAGCGTCAAGACAACGGAGGCGCATCGGGCGGCTGCGATGCGCAAGCTCGAGGTGAACTCGACGGCGGGCCTCGTCCGATACGCGGTCCGGACGGGGCTGGTCGAGGCCTGAACGGTGAGTCGGCGAGCCGGTCTTCGGCGTCAGTACCTTCGCCGGGACATCTCAGGGTTTTGTTGGATAACGTTGGCCGCAGGGCGCCGTATGATCGTTCGACGCTACGGCCGGTCACTGCCGTTGTCCGCCCGGCCGGACAGGAGCCGGCAAACGGGAACGATGTCGTGAAACGCATCTTGATTGCGGATGATCATGAAATCGTACGTTCCGGCCTTCGCGCGATCGTTGGAACGCGGTCCGACTGGATCGTGAGCGGTGAGGCCACCAACGGCGAGCAGGCTGTTGCGCTGGCGCTCGAAACCCGACCGGACATCGTGATTGTCGATTACTCCATGCCGATCATGAACGGCCTGGAGGTCAGCCGTCGCCTCAGGACGCTGCATGTGCGAACCGAGGTGCTGATCCTGACCATGCACGAAAGCGAGGAACTCCTGACGGAGGCCATCCTGGCCGGCATTCGCGGCTTCCTGTTCAAGTCCGATGCCCGCAAGCACCTGATTTCCGCCATCGAGGCCTTGCTCGACGGTAGGCCCTACTTCACCAGCGTCCTCCTGGAGAAGCTGCTGCACGACTACCAGGCGAACAAGCAGAATCGGGCCGACATGCTGCTGACGTCACGCGAGCAGAGCGTGGTCCAGCTGATCGCGGAAGGGAATACCAACAGGTCGATCAGCGCGATCCTGAATCTGAGCGTGAAGACCGTCGAGACCCATCGCGCTTCGGCCATGCGCAAGCTCAGAATGTCGTCCACCGCCGAGCTGGTGCGCTATGCCGTCCGCAAGAAGCTGGTCTCGCCCTGAACGGATGCTGATGCCCGGGCCGGTGCGGCTTCAGCCCGTATGATGACCTTGTCTAGAAGTCCGAGACTTTGCCGACCGCAAGTGGTCACGCAAGAAGCTTCCGGTGCCGAAGGCAGTGGCGATTTGGTGGATTGTTTCGCCAGGTGGCTGTTCCGAAACGTAATCTGCGGCTGGCCGCGCCGCTCCGGAAGACTGGCAGTTTCTGCGCGAGGTCGGCCACGGCATCGTCGTTCACGATGAGATCGGGCGGGTGCCGACGCTCCAGGCACTCAATTGACGTTGTCGCCGAGCATGTTGTGCAAACCCGTGGCGACCGCGGCGAGGCCGCTCGCGCCTTGCATCAACGCGATCTCGCCCTGCTGCGCGTGGCGGATCGCATGAGCCATGACGCGAAGGCGCGGATCGCCGCGGCTATGCCACATCTGGTCGGCCATTTTGACCGCACCCTTGTGATGCCTGCTCATGGCTTCGACGAACGTCCTGTCGAATTCGCCGGGCGGCGCTGTCTTCACCTGTCGCATCTCCGCCGGTGTCAGGAAGCCGGGCATCGCAGCACGCTCCTGCGCGTCGCAATCCGGCATCTCCGCGTCGAACCAGCTCAGCCACCAGTTCTCGAAGATCCGGTTTTCGCCGGTCTGGCTTGCCACCATCAGCATCGCGAGCTTGCGCAAATGCGGGTCGTTGGCGCGTTCGGCGGCAAGCCGCGCCAGTTCGATGCCCTGGGCGTGATGCGTGGTCATGTGGCGGATATAGGTCTGGTCGGCGTCCCTGTCGCGACCGAGCCACGGCAGCTCGTAGCCATGGTCGCCGAACAGCGCGACCGTTCCGAGCACAGCGATCACGACGAGCGCCCCGGCGATCCAGGCATTGGTGAAGCGCAAGTCTTGCTTCGGCACGTTGCCGCGTGCCCAGCGCAGCCGAGCGAACAGAGGATACATCACCGCTGACGAGCCATGGACAAGCAGCCCGATCCAGTACGGCTGCTGCAGCGTGAACAGCGGCTGCCAGAACGGAAACAGCGGCACCAGCACGAACCACTCCAGGCCTGAGGAGAACACTGCCCAGGGCATCGCGAGCAGCCGGATGGTCAGCGGCCGCAGGTTCGCCGTCCAGCGGCCGAGCACGCCGAAGAAAAGCAGCGCCCACGAGAAGTCCGCCCATTGGTGAAAGGCGATCCCGGCGAGGATCGCGTTCCACGACGGTTCGGCAGTGATCGCCCAGTCGCCCGCGGGAATGGCGGCAACCGTCATCCAATCGACCGTCGCCTCACGGCCGATCCGCGCCGCGGACAGTTGGCTGACGATGGTCGAAAACGTGCTGCTGATGAGGCCGAGCTCGATCGCGGCGATCCAGCGCGAACGGCGTTCGGACGTCACGCGCGCCGCTGCGTTTGACTCGGTCGGCCCGGCTGGAGCGGCGGGCGGCGCGGTCGCACTCACGTTAGTTTGTTGAGCTTCTTGAACGGATTGAGTTCGCTGGGCTTGTCTTGTTCTTCGCGGCCACGCTGCGCTTGCGTCTTGCCGTCCTCATGCAGATCCTGATCTCCGATCAGCTCACCGACAGCCTGCTTGGCTTTGCCGACGATCCGCTGCTGCAAACCCTTCGTCTTGCCCATGGCTGGTCTCCGAGCTCACGCCGCGACCCCGGCGCCTGAAAGGGGGGGGGAGCGCCGGGGCTGCGGTTTCGTCCAGTCTGCCTCCAGCAGCAGGGGGGAGTGCCGGAAGCGTTGGTCAGACTCTCTGGCGCTCCAATAGTTCCTCGCTAGGCTACCTGACCTCAAGTGCGATAACGACGCCTTCATTGGCCCGGAGCAGGATCGAGGCATCGGGCAATGGCTCAGAGGGCCGGTCCAGATGTGTCGATAGCAGCAGGCGGCCACGACCGCGCCAGTGCCATTTTCGCGGTTCGGCGGCGATGTTGAGCACGATCAGGGCCTCGTTCCGGCCCTCCGTGCGTTTGTAGGCCAGCACGTCGTTGTGAGATCGCAACGGCGCGTAGCCGCCTTGACGCAGGCACGCATGCGCGCGACGAAGCGCGATCAGCGCGCGAAACAGCGCCAGGTTCGATCGCTCGTCACTTTGCTGCTCTGTCACGCTGGTGCCGCCATCAGCCTCCAACGGAAGCCATGGACTGCCTTTCGTGAAACCGCCGTGCGGGCTGGCGTCCCACCGCATCGGGGCGCGCTCGGGATCTCGGCACAGTCCATATCCCGGCACCAGCTTCTCGAAGGGATCGCGGATGCGATCGGGCGGAATTGTCACGCGCTTGCGGCCGATCTCGTCCCCCATATAGAAGAACGGCGTCCCCCGCAGCGTCATCAGCAGCATGGCCAGCACGCGCATCTGCGCCGCGCCGATCTTGCTGGCGATCCGCTGCTTGTCGTGGCCGCCGACGACCCAGACCGGCCAGGCGTGCTCCGGCAGCGCGTTGAAATAGGCATCGATCGCCGCCTGCAGCGGCAGCGCGTTCCATGGCGTATCGAGAAGCACGAAGTTGAGCGGCAGATGCAGCCGCGGCCGCTCCGTGCCGTAGAAATGCCCGATGCGGTCGGTCTTGCCCTGGACTTCGCCGCAGAGCAGCCGGGCCGGATAGCTGTCGATCACCTCCCGGATGAACTCGATGCAACTCATGGTCTCCGGCCGGTCGTCGGTGAAGACGGGCGTGTGACGCTGCGGCGGCGGTTTGCCCGCAGCGCCCGGGTTCGGCGGGTTGTCGCGCAGGAGCGCGTCCTTGATCAGGACCGCGCTGGCATCGACGCGAAAGCCGTCGACGCCGCGATCGAGCCAGAAGCGCATGACCTCGCTGATCGCGGCACGCACCTGCGGATTGCGCCAGTTGAGATCGGGCTGCTCGACCAGGAAAGAATGATAATAGTACTGCCGCCGCGCTTCGCACCATTCCCATGCGCTGCCGCCGAAGCGGCTCAGCCAGTTGTTGGGCGGGCCTCCGTTCTCGGCCGCATCGGCCCAGATGTACCAATCGGCTTTCGCGCTGTTGGGCGAGCTGCTGCTCTCGACGAACCATTTGTGGTCGTTTGCGGTGTGATTGGGGACGAGATCGAGGATGAGGCGAATGTCTTCGGCATGCAGGGCTTTGACGAGACGGTCGAACTCGTCGAGGCTGCCGAAGGCAGGTTCGATGGCGCAATAGTCGGATATGTCGTAACCGAGATCGCGGAAGGGACTCCTGTAGATTGGTGTGAGCCAGACCGCATCGACGCCCAGCCACTTCAGGTAGTCGATGCGCGAGATCAGGCCAGCGAGGTCGCCCTTGCCGTCGCCGTTCGAGTCCTGGAAGGAGATCGGCGCGATCTCGTAGATGACCGCGGATTGCCACCACGCGCTTTCGTCAGGGGACTCGTCACTCATTGCCTTGCTTCACCCCGCATGGCTCGCGTTTCATCGACCTCAGCTCTGTCGCGCGGCGGCATGCGATGCGATCTGTCTGGCCTTGCTTCGTGCACTCTCGATGCCCCTGGGAAAACCGCTCCTGTTCGGATAGAGCCTGCGCCGAGCATCACGCGGCGGCCGTCGCGGTCTGGTATCCTGCGCGGCGCGGTAGTCGAGCACGGCGATGCCGCCCACCATCAGCAGCGCCAGCGCGATATTGCCCTTTTTGGGATTGTCGGAGGTCAGACCGGAGATCAGCGCGGCGGCATCGAGGCCGTCGCCGCCGACGCGGGCCCAGAGGCCGGCGTTCTTGTCCACTGACAGCGACATGATCCCCGCGAGGATTTCGCGCACGCCGAAAGCGCGGACCAACGTCTCGTGACCTTCCATGCCGAGCGTTTCCGTGACGCGCCTCGGCGCGAAGAACTCGACGACGCCGAGGCCGATGCTGAACCAGCCGAGCGCGCGGGCAAGCTGGTCTTCCGGCCGCTTCAGGCTCGGCCCGCCCCTGACGATTTTCGGATCGCCCTTGGTGCGCACGATGTTGGAGAAATGAAACATTGGCTTCGCTCCTTCAGGGCTTCAACACGACCTTGACGCAGGAATCCCGCTTGTCGCGAAACACCTGGTACATCTCCGGGCCCTGCTCGAGCGGGACGGTGTGGGTGATGACGAAGGATGGGTCGATCTCGCCCTCCTCGATGCGGCGGAGCAGGTCGTCGGTCCAACGGTTGACGTGAGTCTGGCCCGTCCGCATCGTCAGTCCCTTGTTCATGAATGCTCCCATCGGGAGCATGTCCGAGAAGCCGCTATAGACGCCAGGCACCGAGATGATGCCGCCTGGCCGGCAGACATAGATCATCTCGCGCAGCACATGCGGCCGATCGCTCTCCGCCATCACCATCTGCTTGGCGCGGTCGAGCAGCGTATCGGGCAGTGAGGCCATCACATGCGATTCCATGCCGACGCAGTCGATGCATTTTTCGGGGCCCCTGCCGTCGGTGAGGTCCCTTAGCCGCTCCAGAACGCTTTCGTTTTCGAAGTTGATCGTGGTGGCACCGCCGGCCTCGGCCATGCTGAGCCGCTCGGGCAGGCAATCGATCGCGATCACCTGGTTGGCCCCGAGCAGGATGGCGCTGCGGACCGCCATTTGTCCCACCGGACCGCAGCCCCAGATCGCGACTGTATCCGTCGGCTCGATGTCGCATTGTGCGGCGGCCTGCCAACCGGTCGGGAAGATGTCGCTGAGAAACAGCAGCTGTTCGTCCGGGATGCCGGCGGGCACCTTGATATGGGTGGCATCGGCATAGGGCACGCGCAGATATTCAGCCTGGCCGCCCGGGTAGCCGCCGGTGAGATGGGTGTAGCCGAACAGGCCCGCGGTCGTGTGTCCGAACACCTTGTCGGCCAGATGGCGCTTGCGGTTGGTGGTCTCGCAGATGGAAAAATTGCCGCGCTTGCACTGGTCGCATTCGCCGCAGATGATCGTGAAAGGGACGACGATGCGGTCGCCCTTCTTCAGCTTGCCGTCGACGCCGGAGCCGACGTCGACCACTTCGCCCATGGTCTCGTGGCCCATGATGTCGCCGGGCAGCATGCCCGGGATGAAGTTGTGGAAGAGGTGCAGGTCGGAGCCGCAGATGGCGCAACTCGTGACCCTGATGATGGCGTCGCGCGGGTCCTGGATCTCCGGGTCCGTGACGGCGTCGCACCTTATGTCCTCCTTGCCATGCCAGACCAGCGCCTTCATCTTCCGTCCTCCGGGCTCACCCACGAGGCATCTAAGTCGAGGAATGCGCGATGGTTGCTATGTCGTACGCGAAATCTTTCACCTGGTTGACATGTGCTGCAACTGCAGTGAGGAGGCCATGCGCGGCCCGGACATCCATTCCGCTCGTCGAGGTCCAGGCCGCGCTGGACGCCTTCGCGTTGTCCCTGGCGAACAGTCCCATGTCCGCCAATTCCTCCGTTTCCAAATGACGGGTTGGAACACGGGCAGGGCGGCTGCAGTTCCTATCCTCAGGCCCGAGAGGGAGGGTCGACATGGCCGACGAACGCTTTGCTTATCTGCTGGGCCAGGCTGCCATGGAGGTGTGGGGTGATATGCCACGGGATGTCCAGGAGGCGCTGTTCGAGACGGCGATGAAGGGCCATGCCTCGGAGCGTGAAGCGCTCGCGCGACTGCTGCACGAGCGTCATCCGCGCACAGCGCATCCTGCCAAGCCCGCTTGAGAGAAGGGGCGGCTACGTTTGGATGACCAAGCGTGTTGCGAGTATCGACCATGGAGCCAATGGAAGCCGAATCCGTCACCGAGCTTCCCCAGGGGGAGCAATGGCAATACGAGCCGAAATGGGACGGCTTCCGTTGCCTGCTCAGTCGCGACGGTCGAGGCGTTCGCATGCAGTCCAAGGGCGGACGCGACCTCGTCCGCTATTTTCCGGAAGTCGCGTCCGCCGCATCGGCACTATCCGCTGAGTCCTTCATGCTCGACGGCGAGCTGATCATCCGGCTCGACGAGGGTTACTCGTTCGACGCCCTGCTTCAGCGCATCCATCCCGCGGCCAGCCGGGTCAAGCGCCTCGCGCAGGAAGCGCCTGCGCGCTTCATTGCCTTCGACCTGCTGCGATCGGCGGACGTGGATGTCGGAGCGCTGCCGCTGGCAAAACGGCGGCCCGCACTTGAGAAATTCGCGCGGCGCTACTTCCGGGGCAACGACGTTTTCGAGCTGTCGCCGGCGAACCGCAATTACGCAGAGGCGAAACGGTGGCTCCAGCATGTCGATGACGGCCATGACGGCGTCGTTGCAAAGCGGCTGGACCTCGCCTACCGCAGCGGCACGCGCGACGGGATGCAGAAGATCAAGCTGCTGCGATCGGCCGATTGCGTGGTCGGCGGCTTCCGATATGGCGAGAAGAGGCAGGGCAAACGGAAGGTGCTCGGCTCGCTGCTGCTTGGGCTGTACGATGACGCCGGCCGCCTGCACCACGTCGGCTTCACTTCGGCGATCAAGGCGTCCGACAGGCCTGGCCTCACGGATAAATTCGAGAAGATCGTCAGCAAGAGCAGTTTTACCGGCAAGGCCCCGGGCGGGCCCAGTCGATGGTCGACCAAACGATCTGCCGAGTGGCAGCCCGTGCGTCCGGTTCACGTCGTCGAAGTCTGCTACGACCATGTGTCCGGCGACCGGTTTCGTCACGGCACGACGATCCTGCGCTGGCGCCCGGACAAGAAGCCTTCGCAATGCCGCATGGATCAGCTTCGGCAGAAATCAGCGAAGCGACAGAAGACGGAAGCCGCGAAGCCGGATCGACGATCGCGGCTCGCGCCCGCACCTGGAACGTGGGCTGCGGACCGACGTTGAGTGGGCAGATATCGGGAGGAGGAGGCGGATGGAGAAACCGACGGAAGATCGGATCCGGACTCGCGCGCATCAGCTCTGGGAACTGGCAGGCAAGCCGGACGGGCGGGAAGACGAGTTCTGGCGCGAAGCGGAACGCGAGTTGTCGAGCGATCCCGCCATCAACGCCGACGAAGCCTCCAGGAGGTTCACGGAATAGCGCAATCCAGGCGCAGCTGGCGCTCCCGTCGCGTTAGGAACGGCCGAGGTCTTTCGCGATTAGACCGGCAAGTTGCGCGAAAATGGAGAGCGGAAGATGGACAGGCAATTTGCGATTGTCACCGGTGCGTCGACTGGGATCGGCCTTGAGCTTGCGCGCATTTGCGCGCGCGAGGGATGCGATCTGCTGATTGCCGCGGACGAGCCGGAGATCGAGACGGCGGCCGCACGCCTGCGCAACGAGCCGGGTGCGGGTACCATCGAGGCTCTCCATGTCGATCTCGCCACTCAGGAAGGTATCGAGGCGCTCTACGCCGCCGCTAACGGCCGTCCGATCGACTTGCTCATGGCGAATGCCGGGCGAGGCCTTGGACACGCGTTTCTCGATCAGCAGCTCGCGCGAATCCGCGATGTCATCGATACGAACATCACGGGAACCACATGCCTGCTCCACCGCGTCGGAAACGACATGCGGCGCCGCAATCACGGCCGCATCCTGATCACGGGTTCGATCGCCGGCTTCACGCCCGGCAGCTTCCAGGCGGTCTACAACGCGTCGAAATCCTATCTCAATTCGCTTTCCTTCGCGCTTCGCGAAGAGCTCCGCGATACCGCGATCACGGTGACCTGCCTCATGCCCGGCGCGACCGAGACCGCGTTTTTCGAGCGCGCCGATATGCTCGACACCAAGGTTGGCTCTGAAGCGAAGGACGATCCCGCCATGGTGGCGCGGCAGGGCTTCGACGCCATGATGAGAGGCGAGGGCGATGTCGTCACAGGTCTGAAGAACAAGATCCAGTCTGCGATGGCAAACATCACGCCCGCGGAGAGGCTGGCCAAGCAGCATCGCAAGATGGCGGAACCCGGCTCCGCCAGGCACTAGCCGGTGAAAGCGAGGAAGGAGATTGTCATGTTTCACAAGTCAATGTTGGCCGGCGCGCTGCTCGTGCTCAGTTCGACGTTCGCGCTCGGCGGGCCCTGCAATACGGCCAGCCGCGATGCCGGCTCCGGGCCAGTCACGACAGGTAAAGCCGGTGAGACGACGGGAGTTGCTTCATCGAATGCCAAGGAGCATCCGCCGACCTCAGCCATGAACAAGGCGACCGAGGGGACCGCGGCCTCGTCGCAGGATGCCCAGCGTCAGATGCAGAGCCAGCCGACGGCTGCCGAGCAATCGACCAAGTCCACCGCTGCCGACGCGAGCAAGTCGACCGCTGCCGACGATGGTTGCTGACTGGGTTCGCCCGTCGTCGTGTCCGATTCAGAAGGGCGCCCCGTTGCCGGGGCGCCCTTGTTGCGATCGTCCTTCAATTCGCTCTACGGCATCGACTGCGGCGTCTTCGCCGGGTGGCGTGACCAGCGGTTCGAATGCGTCATCCAGGCAGAGAGTGGTTCGCCGTCCCTGTGCCGTCCGCCGGCCGCGGCGCCAGCCCAGGCGGCAACGGCTCCGAACAGCAGTGCGGCGGCCGCCGAGAAAGCCAGAATGATGCTCGCCGCGCGCGCCTTGGAGATGGCGTTCTTGGCGTTCGCAATCGTCGCATCGACCCGCTTCTCCGAATCCGGCCCGGTCAGGCCGGTCAGCGCGGTGACCTGTTGGACGAGGTAGGCGCGATCGTCGGTCGCAACGCCGCTGTGGCTGGACGACGTCATCAGGATGCGCGCGGCTTCGGCTCGTTCTGCGCTCAGATCAACGTTCGGCGGCCGGCGCGGCGCACGAAACAGGCGGTCGAGCTCGAAACTGAGAACCGTAGGTTCGGAAGCCGAAGGCGCCTGCATCGTCGAGGACGGCTTGCTGGCCGCCCATGCGACCATGGCGGTCAGGACGGCGCCGATCACGACGGCGAGCGCCCAAGAGGCGACACCATGCATCCCGTCGCGGGTTGCGACGTCGTCGTCCAAGGACGCATCGGGTGATCGGATCCGCCCGGCAAAATAGCCGCCGCAACCGAAGCTGATCAGGGCTTGAAGGATCAGATAGATGCCCGAGAGCAGCCAGAGCGCAAACGACGTGTCCCGCCAGGTCGGAGCCGTCGAGGCGACGCCAAGCCCGAGAGCGGTCGCAAACGAGATCAGGATAAGCGAAAGCGCCGATGCCGCCAGAGCGCCGGCAATGACAGGCGTCCATTGCAAGCTCCACGGCTCCAGTCGGCCTTGCTCGCGCATCGCCGCGTTTTCGCCTCTCACCAACGTTTCCATGATGATCACCGCAAGCCGAATAGCGACAGGATGAACATGATGATCACGATCAGCCCAACGAGATAGATAATCCCATCCATGTGAAATCCTCCGAATTGTGCGGTACCAATTCGGTGTCGTCGGGGAGGTTCCTAATCGGGCCGGTTGGGCGTTATAGGAAGGCTTCCCGCACCACCCCCGTGGCGGACCGTCGTTTCATGGAGCGGTCAGCGGCACGTACCTTTCAGCGGAGGAGGCGCACCCGGAAGCTTGGCGACATGACAGCCTGGTCAGTCCACCTTCGCGCCGGTCGGCGCGGCTGCTCAATAGTCGCGCCCGTGCACCTGCGCAGGCGGCGCCGTCGCCTCAATCGCCGTAAAGGTCTTCTGAATCCGGTAGGCGTGCTTTGCCGGCGCTGGAACAAGCCAGGAATCGCCAGATTTCAGATTAATCGTTTGTCCTTCAAGCGTGAGTTCGGCCTGCCCCGCAATGACATAGCCAACGGTCTCGTATTCGCGTTGCGTCATGGCGCCCTGTTGCGGCGCCTCGTTCTGCCACAAGCGCATTGAAACGCGCTTTCCGGAGACCAGGTACGTCTGTCCCATCTCCCCGACCGGGGACTCGCGGGCCGAAACTTTCTTGATCGTGGTTTCACCCATGCTGACCTCCACCGTCGTTCTGTCCGGTTAAGAAGCCTGGCTCCTCCTTGTTCCTCGGGGATCCGCCTTGGAACCAGCGTTCTTGTTTCAGGTTTCTTGGGCAGGCCTGCAGTGGCCGCAAATAACTCCGGGACGCCGCTCGCGCCCTCCGGCGCCGGCGCTTGCACGCGGATCGGTCGGGCTTGTGAGTACGGGTCATCCAGGCGGACGGTGGAAGATAATGAGGGACAGCAAGTCGGAGGTCGCGGAGATTCGCGGCGCCGTTCATCTCTGCATCGACATGCAGAACATCTTTGCTCCCGGCGGACTTTGGGAGACTCCGTGGATGGAGCGGGTCCTGCCAACGATCGTCACGATCGTGTCGCGCTACGAGGCCCGAACCGTGTTTTCACGCTTCGTCACGCCACAACACCCGGAGGAACGTCCCGGGCAATGGCGCAGCTATTTCCGGCGTTGGGAGCAGGCCACCCGCAACCATCTTCCGGCATCGGCGCTCGACCTCGTGCCGGCACTGGCACGCCACGTTCCGCCGGCTCGCGTCATCGACAAGCCGGCCTATTCGGCGTTCAGCAATCCAGCGCTGGCGACCTCGTTGATTGAAAAAGGAATCGGGACGGTGGTCATCACCGGCGCCGAAACCGATGTTTGCGTCCTGTCGACGGTCCTGAGTGCGGTCGATCTCGGCTTCAGGGTCGTCATCGTGCAGGACGCTCTGTGCAGCTCATCCGACGTCGGCCATGACGCGCTCATGACGATGTATCGCACGCGTTTCCATGGCCAGGTCGACCTGGTGACCGCGGAGGAGCTCGCGGAATTCTGGCGTGAATAGCAGTGCGGTCCTGCGCGCGGCCTATAGCAGCGACCGAAGCTTCAGGGCATCGCTTGGTGCCGCGCTTTTCTGGTCGTTGTCAAAATAGACATAGACGTCGCAGCCCTGGCGCTTCCAGGACTTGATGCGCTTGGCCCACTCCGCAAGCACGGGCCGCCGGTAATGGCCGTAATAGCGTCCGCTCGGGCCGTGGCCCCGCACGTAGACGAAATCCGCTGTCCGTCGCCATGGCGCGGGTGCGTCGTGATGGTCCGACAGGCATAGCGAGATGTTCTCGTCGGCCAGCATTCGCAGGATACGAGGCTGATACCAGCTCGGATGACGAAACTCGAAGCTGTAGCGGCGCTTTCGGGAGAGCAGCTTGAAGAAAGAGGCAAGGCGGTCGGCGTTTGCTTCAAACTGGGGCGGAAGCTGAAACAGGATCGGCCCCGCCGCCGGACCGAGCAAGGAAATGCGATCCTCCAGCAGCTCAAGGCTGTTCGTGGAGTTGTCGGACAAGCGTTTCCAGTGCGTGATGAACTTGGAGGCTTTCCACGCGAATACGAAATCCCCGTTCACCTGCGACCGCCACGTCTTGACGGCTTCCGGCGTTGGCGTGCGATAGAAGACGCCATTGAGCTCGGTCGTCTCGAATTGATTGGCGTAATAGCCGAGTTGCTGTTTCAGGGGTAAATCGCTTGGGAAGAATGGACCTCGCCACGAGGCGTAGTGCCAACCCGAAGTTCCAACAAGTACGCGAGCCATCTGTCGCCACTCTCCCTCGTCGGGAAACGCCTGGCGGCCCTATATGTTGCTTTCACGAAACGCTCTTGGCTTCGGCCTGACATCTTTGGAACCGCGCGCAGCACTCTCCGGTTGAACGGATTGCACCGATGTCCAGAGGATACAGCATGACGGATCCGGATATTCGCAAGGGGATGCCGACCGTCAAACTGTCGCGCGAGGAGTTCGAGCGCCGCTACAGGGACCAGTTTGTTGATCCCGCTTTTGCGCCCCTGCAGCATGAGCTGGATGCTGTGATCGGCGCGGCCTGGGATGCCTATAGTCATTCGCGCAAAGCGCCGGTCACCCGAAAGGCAGGGGCGGGCTTCTCCGATCCCGACTACGATCTCGCAGTTGACTGGCTGAATGCCCGGTCTGCGGTCCTCGAGGCCCAGCGGCGGCATGATGACGCCGCTGAGCCTCCCCGCGTCCTCATCATCAACGGGTCAGCGCGGAGCGAGCACACCTGTCCTGGAGAGATGTCCAAGACCTGGCGCATGGTCAAGATGGCCGAGCCCGTCTTCATCGAGATGGGCTTTGCCGTGGATATCCTCGATCTCTCCCGCCTGACCTCGGAGTTCGGCAAGAACATCCATCCCTGCAAAGCGTGCGTGTCCACCGCCATGCCGCTCTGCCATTGGCCTTGCAGCTGCTATCCGAACTACTCGCTGGGCCAGACCAGCGACTGGATGAACGAGATCTATCCGCTCTGGGTCGCTGCCCACGGCATCCTGATCTTGACGCCCGTGAACTGGTACCATGTCCCGGCCGGGCTCAAGGCGATGATGGACCGCCTCGTATGCGCCGACGGGGGAAATCCCGATCCGACCTCGACGCACGGCAAGAAGGCGGATGAGGCCAAGGCGATCGAGCTGAAAGGCTGGCCCTATCCGCGTCATCTCGCCGGTCGCCATTTTGGCCTCGTGGTCCACGGCGACAGCGTCGGCGCCGAGGGTGTGCGCAGGACCCTGTCCGACTGGCTGACGGACATGCACCTGATCTCGGCGGGCCGCTTCGGCGAGCTCGACGGCTACGTCGGTTATATGGAGACATATGCCACGTCGCATCAGGAGCTGGACGAAGACCAGGAGTTTCAGAAGGAGGTGCTGAACGCGGCACGTGCGCTGGGAAATGCGGTTCGGCTTGCGAGGGGCGGGCGCCTGGATGAACCGGGCGCAGGATTGGAAGAGCCTAACCCGAAGTGACGCGAGCGCGTTCGCTGCGAGCTCTGTTCAATCGAGCGCGGAAATCACGCCGTCGATGAGATTGCGGGCCGGCGAATGGTCGCTCGTGGGCGCGGCGGTACGCTTGACCTCGACCAGGGACGCGTCGATGCGCCTGATCCGTTCGCGCATCTCGCGGGCGAGCTGCACGGCGACGTCTTCCCCGGTCGCCTGAAAGCGGACGCGTTCGCCGGGGCGGAGCTCAGCCAGTCGCGGCAGGCATGTTCCTCGAAAACCGTCTTCCGCCCATGCAAGCGGCACGCCGAATTTGTCGTGACGCACACCGCGTATCACGGGTATATCAAACCTGCACGCCAAATGAGGACGATGATGACTCTGATCGACATGAACTGCGACATGGGCGAAGGTTTCGGCGTCTACACGCTCGGCGATGACGCCGAGATGCTGCGGACCGTCACCTCTGCCAACATCGCCTGCGGCTTTCATGCCGGCGATCCGCTCGTCATGCATCGCACCTTGAGCGAGGCGAAGGCCAATGGCGTGCAGGCCGGTGCGCATCCCGGCTTTCTCGATCTCTGGGGGTTTGGCCGCAGGCCCATCCAGGGCGAGCGGCCCGCCGACATCGAGAAGATCGTGCTCTACCAGGTGGGCGCGCTGATGGCGCTGGCCTCCGATGCCGGTCACACCGTTCGCCACGTCAAGACCCACGGTGCGCTCGGCAACATCGCGGCGGAGGATCGTGACCTCGCCGAAGCCGTGGCGCGTGCGATCCGCACCATCGACAGGAACCTGATCTTCGTGGTGATGCCTGGCCAGGAGACGGAACGGGCCGGCGAGAAATTCGGCCTGCCGCTGGTGCGCGAGATTTATGCGGATCGCGCCTATGCCGACAACGGCAATCTGGTATCGCGCCGTCTGGCCGGGTCGGTCATTCACGATGCCGAGGTCGCGTCCGAACGGGTCATTCGTATGGTCGAGGACAGCGCGATCACGTGCCTGTCGGGAGCGCAGTTGCCGACCCGCATCGACAGCGTCTGTGTCCACGGCGATACGCCTGGCGCGGTCGCGATGGCACAGCGCCTGAAGGCGCGCCTTGCCGCAGCGGGAGTGACGCTGGCGCCAATGGCTGAGGTCATCGGCGCCTGAGCGCCCTCGGTCTGGCCTCCGCCCGCTGGGACAGGCCTAGACGTGGATCGCGTGGCCGAGTGCCTTGAAGGCCGCTTCCTGGATCGCTTCGCCCAGCGTGGGATGCGCGTGGATCGTGCCGGCGATGTCCTGCAAGACCGCGCCCATCTCGATCGCCATGCCAAACGCGGCAGAGAGCTCCGAGACGCCCTGTCCGACGGCCTGGATGCCGAGGATGCGTTGATTGTCGGCCCTGGCAACCACGCGCACAAAGCCGGGCTCGCCATGGCGTGTCATCGCGCGGCCGTTGGCAGCAAAGGGAAACTGCCCAAGATTGATGTCGATGCCGGCCTGGCGAGCCTCTTCCGGTGACAGGCCCGCCGCGACGATCTCGGGATCGGTGAAGCAGATCGCCGGGATGCACTGCTTGTCCCACGCGCGCGGCATGCCGGCGGCGATTTCCGCCACCATCTCACCTTGCGCCATGGCGCGATGGGCCAGCATCGGCTCTCCCGTGACATCGCCGATCGCGTAGATGCCGCGCATCGAGGTTTCGCAGTGCTGGCCGATGCGGATGAAGCGACCGTCCATGTCGAGGACGAGTTGCTCCAGCCCTAATGCGGCAGTGACCGGCGCCCGGCCGACCGTGACGAGAATCTTGTCAGCCGCCAGGCTGCGCTCGCGCCCATCGGCCGTCTCGATGCGCAATCCGTCGCCCTGGGCGGTCAGGCCGAGCGCCCTGGCGTCGGTCAGCACCTCGACGCCGAGTGCGGCGAGGCGTCTCGTGATCGGAGCGGTCAATTCCGCATCGTAGAGCGGCAGGATGTTGTCCTGCGCCTCCACCAAGGACACCCTGCTTCCCAGCTTGGCGAAAGCGGTCCCAAGCTCGAGCCCGATATAACCGCCGCCGACGACAACAAGGGATTTTGGCACCTCTGCGAGCGACAGCGCACCGGTCGAGGAGATGACCTTGCCGCCGAACGGCAGGGACGGCAACTCCACGGACGCCGAGCCGGTCGCGATCACGACCGTCTCGGCCTTGATCGTCTTCGGGCCGGTCTCGGTCTCGACAACGACCGTCTTGCCGTCGCGAAAGCGAGCATGGCCCTGCACGATCTTGACCTTGGCCTTGCGGAGCAGCGCGGCGACGCCGTTGTTCAGCCGTTGGACGATACCGTCCTTCCAGGCGATCGCCTGTTTGAAGTCCAGCGCGGGCGCTGCCGCCGTCAGGCCGAACGGCGTCTTGCCGCTCGCGGCCTCGGTCAACTTCTCGAATTCCTCGGCAACGTGAATCATCGCCTTCGAGGGAATGCAGCCGACGTTGAGGCAGCTTCCGCCCAGCTTGCCGCGTTCGACGAGGACGGTGTCGAGGCCGAGCTGGCCGGCGCGGATCGCGCACACATAGCCGCCGGGGCCGCCACCGATTACGACGAGCTGACAGGTGATCTCGGCCATTGCTTCTTCCGCCTCAGGGGTCGACGAAGATCGTCGCCGGATTCTCCAGCAGCTCCTTGAGCCTCTGCACGAAGACGGCGGCGTCCCATCCGTCGATGACGCGGTGATCGAAGCTGGAGGAGAGGTTCATCATCTTGCAGGGCATGAACTGCGTGCCGTCCCAGACCGGGCGCACCGCGATCTTGTTGACGCCGACGATGGCGACCTCGGGATGGTTGATCACCGGCGTGGTCGCAAGGCCGCCGAGCGCGCCGAGCGAGGTGATGGTGATGGTCGAGCCGGTCAGTTCCTCGCGCGTCGCGGTGCCCTCGCGGGCGCGTTGCGCGAGACGGTTCAACTCGATGCTGCAGTCCCGCAGGTCGCGCGCTTCCACATGCTTCACCACGGGTACGACGAGACCCAGCGGAGTCTGCGTCGCGATGCCGATATGGATGCCGGCATGCTGATGCACGATACCGGCCTCGTCGTCATAGAGCGCGTTGAGCGCGGGCTGCTCGGCAAGCGCCTTGGCCATGGCGCGCATCAGGAACGGCAGCAGCGTCAGCTTGGGATGCTCCGGCGTGGGTTTCCTGTTCAGCGACGCGCGAAAATCCTCCAGCGGCGAGACGTTCACTTCCTCGATGATGGTGATGTGCGGGATGCGCGATTTCGACAGCGCCATCTTCTCGGCAATGCGGCGGCGCAAGCCTACCACCTTGACGTCGGTGACGGCGGTCTTTGGGCTCATGCCGCGACCATGGAGCGGTGCCGGTCCACGCGCCAAAAAGGCGTCGATGTCCTCGTGGGTGATGCGCCCGGCGGGACCCGTGCCGTGGACCTGACGCAGGTCGATACCGGCTTCGCGCGCCTTCAGGCGTATCGCAGGCGAGGCCAGCGGCTTCTCGCCCGGCGCGCGGCGGACCGCGGATGTGATCGCCGGCCGGGTCTCAATCGCCGCCGAGTGAGCGCGGGCGGGGGGCGCCGGCTTGGCAACCGGGGATTCGGCCTTCGTCGCGACCAATGGCGTCGCGGCATCTTTCTTTGGTGCCTCGTCTGCCGGCTCCGCGGCGTCATCGCCGACGACCTTGAGCCTCACCAGCGTCGAGCCGATCGCGACCGCTTCACCGATCTGGGCGCCGACCCAGCTGACCTCGCCCGCGAGCGGCGAGGGAATTTCCACCGAAGCCTTGTCGGTCATGACGGTGGCAAGCAAATCGTCCTCGCGGACGAGATCGCCCACCTTGACGTGCCATTCGACCAGCTCTGCTTCGGCAATGCCTTCGCCGATATCCGGAAGCTTGACGCTGCGCTCGCCCATCAGCGTGTCTCCACGATCTCGCGCAGCGCCTGCCCGAGCCTCGCAGGGCCGGGGAAATAGTCCCATTCCTGCGCATGCGGGTAGGGCGTGTCCCAGCCCGTGACGCGCATCACCGGCGCTTCGAGATGATAGAAACAGTGCTCCTGCACCAGCGCCGTCAGTTCCGCGCCGAAGCCGGAGGTCAGGGTGGCTTCGTGCAGCACGATGCAGCGGCCAGTCCTGGCGACGGAAGCCACGATCGTCTCGAGATCGAGCGGAAGCAGGGTGCGCAGGTCGATCACCTCGGCGTCGACGCCCGTCTCCTCGGCGGCCGCGAGGGCAACGTGAACCATGGTGCCGTAGGCAAGGACGGTGACGGCCTCGCCGGCGCGTCGCGTCACGGCCTTGCCAAGGGGCGTGGTGTAGTGTCCCTCCGGCACGTCGGAGAGCTCATGCCTGGCCCATGCGGTGACCGGGCGATCGTGATGACCGTCGAACGGGCCGTTGTAGAGCCTCTTCGGCTCCAGAAAGATGACCGGGTCCGGATCCTCGATGGCCGCGATCAGGAGGCCCTTCGCATCATGGGGATTGGACGGCACCACGGTCTTCAGTCCCGCGACATGCGTGAACAGCGCCTCGGGGCTCTGGCTGTGGGTTTGCCCGCCGAAAATGCCACCGCCGGTCGGCATGCGGATGACCAGCGGGCAGGTGAAGTCGCCGGCCGAACGATAGCGCAGGCGAGCTGCCTCCGAGACGATCTGGTCGTAGGCCGGATACATGTAGTCGGCGAACTGAATCTCGACGCAGGGGCGCAGCCCGTAGGCGGCCATGCCGATCGCGGTGCCGACGATGCCGCATTCGCTGATCGGCGCGTCGAAGCAGCGCGAGACGCCGTATTTCTGCTGCAGGCCCTGCGTACAGCGGAACACGCCGCCGAAAAAGCCGACGTCCTCGCCATAGACCACGACGTCGTCGTTGCGAGCCATCGAGACGTCGAGCGCCGAGCGGATTGCCTCGATCATCGTCATGCGCGGCATGGCTCAGACCCCGATCTGCTGGCGCTGGCGCCGCAGGTGCGGCGGCAGTTCGGCATAGACGTCCTCGAAGATGTCACGGGCCGAGGGCTTGCCGCCGGAATGCAGGGTGCCGAAGGCCTCGGCTTCCTTCTGAGCGGCGATGACGGTGGCAAGAATCTCGGCTTCTGTCTGCTTGTGGCGTTCCTCCGACCAGGCCCCGGATGCGATGAGATGCTGCTTGAGCCGGATCACGGGATCACCCAGCGGCCACTCCTCGGATTCGTGCTTCGGCCGGTAGGCGGAAGGATCATCCGAGGTTGAATGCGCGCCGGCGCGGTAGGTGACGTATTCGATCAGCGTCGGCCCGAGGTTGAGCCGCGCCCGCTCGATTGCCCATTTTGCGACGGCATAGGTCGCGAGATAGTCGTTGCCGTCGACTCTGAGCGCGGGGATGCCGAAGCCGAGGCCGCGCGCCGCGAAGGTGCCCGAGCCACCACGCGCGATGCCCTGGAAGGTCGAGATGGCCCACTGGTTGTTGACCACGTTGAGGACGACCGGCGCCTTGTAGGTCGAGGCGAACACAAGCGCCGCATGAAAATCCGACTCAGCCGTCGAGCCGTCGCCGATCCAGGCGGCGGCAATGCGGTTGTCGCGCTTGATCGCCGATGCCATGGCCCAGCCGACCGCCTGGACGAACTGCGTGGCGAGGTTGCCCGAAATCGAAAAGAAGCCGTGCTTTTTCGAAGAGTACATCACGGGCAATTGCCGGCCCTTTAGCGGATCGTGCTCATTGGAATAGATCTGGCACATCATGTCGACGAGCGGATAGTCATGCGCGATCAGCAGGCCGGCCTGGCGGTAGGTCGGGAAGTTCATGTCCTCGGGGCCGAGCGCGATGCGGAAGGCGCAACTCACGGCTTCCTCGCCGGTGTGCTGCATGTAGAAGGATGTCTTGCCCTGCCGTTGCGCCATCTGCATGCGCGCGTCGAACGTGCGCAGCGTCATCATGTGGCGCACGCCGGCGACGAGCTCGTCCTGGGAGAGGTCCGGCACCCACGGCCCGATCGCCCGGCCCTCGTGATTGAGCACGCGGATGATCGAGTAGGCGAGATCGCGAATCTCCTCGGACGGCACGTCGACCGGCGGGCGCCGGACCGAACCTGCCTTCGGAATCGAGACGCCGGAGAAATCCGGCTTGCCCCCGGGACGGCTTGCAGGCTCCGGAACGTGAAAGCGAAGCGGCGTGGGGCTGGTCATGGGAGCATCCGCTCGTTTGCCGGTTCTGGAGAGACGGCGTCTGGCCGACCGGCGTCCTCGCGCGCGAGCTCCACGACGTGAAGGCCGGTGATCGCGGCATGCCGTGACAACCGTTCCGTGAGGTCGGCGCAGTCGGCCGACGGCTGGACTTCAAGAACCATCCGTATCGTTCGGTTCCCGTCCGCCTGCGTGGTCATCGAGACCTGATCGAGGCCAAAGCCGAACCGGCCTGCGTCGAGGACAAGCCGAACGATACCGTCAAAGGGGTCGGACGTCGTGGCCGTCACGCTGACGCAGCGGCGCTGTTGAGGTTGCATGTCACGTTCTCTCGCGGCACAATGATAATCTCTTCATTCACGAAGATTTCCCAAAAATTCGACGGACTGGTCAAAGTTTCGGGATATTTTCCCGCAAGACAGCCGAGATACAGAAGGATTATCTGATGCCTGCCAGGCGGGGCCCCGTCGAGGAGCTCGATCAGCTGGATCGCCGCATTCTCTCGGCTCTGAGCGAGAATGGCCGCCTGACGACGAGCGCTCTTGCGGAGCAGGTCGGGCTCTCGAGTTCGCCGTGCTGGACCAGGGTGAAGCGCCTCGAGGAAAATGGCGCGATCGAGAAATACGTCGCGGTGCTCAATCACGCCAATCTTGGCTACAACAACATCGCCTTCGTGGAGATCACCCTGGACAAGCATGACGAGAAGGTGCTCGAGCGCTTCGGCACCGCACTGTCGCGAATTCCGGAGGTGATGGAAGCCTATCTGGTGACCGGCGAATACGATTATCTCATCAAGGTCGTCGTGCAGGACACCGATCACTACGAGCGCTTCCTGCGACAGGCGTTGTACAGGATACCGGGCATCCGGCAGTCGCGAACGACGTTCGGCCTGCGCACGCTGAAGCGCCAGATCTCGATCGATCCTTCCAAGGCCGTCCAGCCCTGACATTCGGATCGACGCCTTCTCCCGCGTTCAAGCGAAAGCCCGAGGATCGTCAGAATGCAGTCCTCGCCGTCGTTGCGGACCCTGCCCGAGGCGAAGAATAACCGCTATGAAAGCGCGAAATCAAACGGCGGCGGGGTGTCCGTCCTCGCCTCCGTCGAGACAGGAGTACTGCGATGACGAAAGCTGAGATCCGATTTCCGATCGACGGCCGAACCCGAAAGATGTTCGTCGATGGCGCCTGGGTGGAGGCACGTTCGGGCAAGGTCTTCGAGACGCGCAATCCAGCGACCGGCGAAGTCATCGGTCGAGTCCCGCGCGGTGAGGCGGCCGACATCAACGACGCGGTCGCCGCGGCCCGTCGCGCCTTCGTGGGACCGTGGAGCCGTTTCAAGCCGTTCGAGCGGCAGGCGCTGCTGCTGCGTATCGCCGACCTGTTCGAGAAGCACTGGGAGGAGATCAGCCAGTCCGATACCGCCGACATGGGAATGCCGATCGTCCGGACGCGGGCGAACAAGCTCCGCGTGATCGGCATGCTGCGCTACTACGCCGGCATGGCGACCGCGCTCCACGGTCAGACGGTGGACAATTCGCTTCCGGGCGATATCGTCTCATTCACGCGGAAGGAGCCCATCGGCGTGGTTGGCGCTATCATTCCTTGGAATGCGCCGACGGCAGCATCGGTCTGGAAGATCGGACCTGCGCTCGCGACCGGCTGCACGATCGTGCTGAAGCCGTCGGAAGAGGCGCCGCTGACACCTCTGCTGATCGCGGACCTGATGAACGAGGCCGGCGTGCCGCCCGGCGTCGTCAACGTGGTAACTGGAACCGGATCCGAGGCCGGTGCGCCGCTGGCCGAACATCTCGGCGTCGACAAGATCGTCTTCACCGGGTCCACTGCGACCGGCCAGGCGATCATCCGCGCGTCGGCCGGCAACCTCAAGCGGGTGTCTCTCGAGCTTGGCGGCAAGTCGCCGGTCATCGTCTGCGCCGATGCCGACCTCGACAAGGCCGTGCCGATCGCAGCGATGGCTGCGTTCGCCAATTCGGGCCAGATCTGTATCGCCGGCTCACGCCTGTTCGTGGAGCGCAAGATCCATGATGAACTGGTCGAGCGCCTCGGCAAGTTCGCCTCGGCGCTGAAGATCGGCGATGGCGCGGATCCGGCGACGGAGATCGGGCCTCTCGTTTCCCAGCGACAGCTCGACAAGGTCGAGGGCTTCCTGCAAAGCGGGCGCGAGGAGGGCGCGAAGGTGGTGGCCGGCGGCCGTCGAGCGAAGGAGGGCAGTCTCGCCAGGGGCAACTTCGTCGAGCCAACCGTGTTCGCCGGTGTCTCCGACGACATGCAGATCGCACGGGAGGAGATCTTCGGCCCGGTGATTTCCGCCTTGCCGTTCGACACTCTCGACGAGGCCGTGGAACGAGCCAATGCGACGCCGTACGGGCTCGCGGCAGGTGTGTTCACGCGCGACGTGAGCAAGGCGCACGTGATCTCGCGCAGCCTCCGTGCAGGGTCGGTATGGGTGAACACCTATCACGCAATCGATCCCGCCATGCCGTTCGGCGGTTACAAGATGAGCGGTTATGGCCGCGAGGGCGGCACCGAGCAGCTCGACGAATACCTGCAAACGAAGGGTGTGTGGATCAAGCTGGACTGATGCGCCGCTATCCTCGGGCAGCGATGGCGGTCATCTCGAGCTTCACGCCCGGACCGAGATCGGCCACGCCGATTGCCGCGCGCGCCGGCAGATCCGCTTCTGCGAAATGCGCCTTCCAGGCCGCATTGAACTCGGCCTTCTCCTTCAGGTTGGTCATGTAGATGGTCACCTGAAGGACGTTGGCGAGGTCGGATCCGAGCGTCTTCAACAGGCCTGCCAGCTGTCCGAGGACGTCGTTGGCCTGGCCCGACATGTCGAGGCTGGTGTCCTCGGGGACGATTCCACCGATGTAGAGCACACCGTTGTGCTCGACCACTTCGTGGAGGAGTCCTTCATAGGGCAAGACGCGCTGGATCATGATGAGGCCGATGTTGCTTGAGGGGATGGGCGGCGTATCGCACATTTCCATGTCGGTGTCGCTGCTGGAGATTTCGCGTGCTTGCAAATGGTTCGACCGAAGGCGCTCAGATAAGGCACTGAAAACAAAAGAATAAATTTCCGGTGGAATCGTCGTCGATCGCTCGCCGAATGTTCACCACATGTCGTTGCGCACGAGAGCCCAGCATTTCCGCCGACCCTGAGCCCGACGACATCGGCGGGTGGATCGGTATACTGCCACCGGAATTGACTCGGGGCGGCTGAACCGTGCCATGCCTCGGAACCAGGATCAGATGATGGACGATACGATTGGCCACCCCGACCCCGGCCTCGACCTCTCGGACGGCTTCAAGCCGCACACCTCCCATTGGGGTGTATTCTCGGCGCGCAACGGCGCGACCGGGCTCGAGGTCAGGGCCTATGCGGGCGACCCCGATCCGAACCGCATCATCGACAATTTCCCCGGCGCGCTCCGCCATCAGGCGCGCATCGCGCAGCCGGCGATCCGCCGCGGCTGGCTCGAGCGTGGCCCCGGCCCGGATGATCGCCGCGGCCGCGACGAATTCGTGTCGGTGAGCTGGGAGAAGGCGCTCGATCTTCTCGGCGACGAGCTCGGCCGCATCCGCGACACGCGCGGGCCCGGCGCCGTGTTCGGCGGCTCCTATGGCTGGTCGAGCGCAGGCCGCTTCCATCACGCCCAGAGCCAGGTGCATCGCTTCCTCAACATCGCCATGGGCGGTTATGTGCGTTCGGTGAACACTTATTCTTCCGGCGCGTCCTCGGTGCTGCTGCCGCAGATCCTCTGCGGCTACGAGGACATCACCAAGCGCAACGTCACCTGGGAGCAGATCGCGACCGAGACCGACGTCGTGCTGGCCTTCGGCGGCATGGCGCTGAAGAACTCCATGGTGGCCGGCGGCTCGATCAGCAAGCATGTCGAGCGCGGCGCGATGGCGGCGGCGCGCCGGCGCGGCTGCGAGTTCATCCTGGTCAGCCCGCTGCGCGACGATCTGCCCGTAGAGGCCGGTGCCGAATGGATGAGTTGTGTGCCCGGCACCGACACCGCCTTGATGCTCGGCATCGTCCATACGCTGGTCAGCGAGAACCTCCACGACCAGGCCTTCCTCGATCGCTTCACCGAGGGCTGGGCCGTCTTCCTGCGCTATCTCACCGGCGAGAGCGACGGGCAGGCGAAGCACGCCGAATGGGCCGCCGCGATCTCGGGCGTCGATGCGAGCACGATCCGCAACTTGGCGCGCCGCCTCGCCGGAAAGCGCGCGCTGATCACCGTCTCACACTCGCTCCAGCGCGCCGAGCATGGCGAGCAGCCGGTGTGGATGGGCATGGTGCTGGCGGCAGCGCTCGGCCAGATCGGTCTTCCCGGCGGCGGCTACGCCTATTCGCTCGGGGCGATCGGCTATTACGGCCGCCGCGTCAACGACGTGCCGGGGCCGACGCTCGGGCAGGGACGTAACGGTGTCGCCGATTTCATTCCGGTGGCGCGCATCGCCGACATGCTGCTCAACCCCGGCACGACCTATCGCTACAACGGCGAGACCCGCACCTATCCGGACATCCGCCTCGTCTATTGGGCCGGCGGCAATCCCTTCCACCACCACCAGGACATCAACCGTCTGCGCAAGGCGTTTGCGAAAGCAGACACCTTCGTCGTGCACGAGCTCGCCTGGACCGCCACCGCCCGCCACGCCGATATCGTGCTGCCCGCGACGATGACGCTGGAGCGCGAGGATATCGGCTATTCCACCAACGATCCTCTCATGGTCGCGATGCACCAGATCGCCGAGCCGTTCGGCCTTGCGCGCGACGATTACGACATCTTCGCCGATCTCGCCGAGCGCCTCGGTGCGCGCGAACCCTTCACCGAGGGCCGCACATCTCGGCAGTGGCTGGAACATCTCTACGAGCCGACCCGCGCCTCGCTCGCCAAGCGTGGTTTGGAGGCGCCTGAGTTCGACGAGTTCTGGCGCCGCGGCAGCCTGGTCGTGCCGCAGCAGCCGGACGACGGCGGCCGGCTGCGCCGTTTCCGCGAGGATCCCGTCAATCATGCGCTACCGACGCCGAGCGGCTGCATCGAAATCTTCTCCACCAAGATTGCCGCCCATGGCGATGCCGATTGTCCCGGCCATCCGGTCTGGCTGGAGAAGACCGACACGCCCAAGCCCGGCACACCGTGCTTCCTGGTGGCCAACCAGCCGGCGACGCGCCTGCACAGCCAGCTCGATTTCGGTGGACATTCGCTCGCCGCAAAGCATCGCGGCCGCGAGGTCGCGCGCATGAACCCGGTTGATGCCGACCCGCGCGGCATCAAGGACGGCGACATCATCCGCCTGTTCAACGAGCGCGGCTCGTGCCTTGCCGCCGTCCACGTCACCGACGGCATTGCAGCCGGGGTCGTGCAACTGCCGACCGGCGCCTGGTACGACCCGATGGACCCCGAAGACGACGCGCCGCTCTGCGTCCATGGCAATCCCAACGTGCTGACGCGCGACATCGGTACCTCGTCCTTCGCGCAGGGCTGCACCGGGCAGCTGACGACGGTCGAGGTCGAGAGGTTCACCGGCAACCTGCCGCCGATCCGGGCGTTCGATCCGGTGTAGGGATTGGCTCGTCATCCTCCGCCATTGCGAGCGCAGCGAAGCAATCCAGAATCCCTCCGCGGTTGCTTCGCTGCGCTCGCAATGACGGTGTGGAAATAGCATCGGTCCCACTTCCGTCCTCCGTGCGAATTCGAAATCGTCGCGCGGATGACGGAAGAACCACACCCGCGGCGCTGCTAAGGGTTCGTCTCCTCACCGATGGATCAACGAACATGACCAAAGCAGACCTTCAAGGCCCGACCGATCTCGGCGCCAACGCGAGCCGCGACATTCCCGCCGCGCTACGCGCCTTGCTCGCCGACGTCTTCGCGCTCTATCTGAAGACCAAGAACTTTCACTGGCACATGTCGGGCAGCCATTTTCGCGACTATCACCTGCTGCTGGACGAGCAGGCCGACCAGATCTTTGCGATGACCGACGACATCGCGGAACGCGCCCGCAAGATCGGCGGCACGACGCTGCGCTCGATCGGACAGATCGCGCGCGAGCAGCGCATCCTCGACAACGATGCGGACTATGTCGATCCCCTGGACATGCTGGCGGAGTTGCGCAGCGACAACCAGCAGCTCACGCGCGAGATGCGGCGCGTCCACGAGCTCTGCGACGAATATGGCGATGTCGCAACGGCAAGCCTGATCGAGAACTGGATCGACGAGGCAGAGCGGCGGGTCTGGTTCCTGTACGAGTCGGGCCGCACCGGCGCGCATGGGTGATTCCCGACGCCGAGAAAAAACAAGAAAAAAGGGGCCGTCCCGTGTGGGAGCAGGGACGGCCCCAACTGGCTCACAGACCCGGGAGGAAGAGGGTGCGAGCCGGCGCAAGCGGCAGGGCGCCTGCGCCAAAGGCAGGGAACGACGTGCTACGCAGCCGCGCTGGCGATCCAGCCTCCGTCCGTAGCGGGCCGGTGCCGCGGCATCGCCTCGATCTCACGCCGAGCGCTTTTGCTGGTGAGGCGCCAACGTGCCGGGGACTGGCCGCTGATCCGCTTGAAGACGGTCGAAAAATGCGCCTGCGTAGAGAAGCCGACGGCAAGCGCGATCTCCGCCAGTGGCCGCCCGGTCGTCGCCAGCAGCGTCTTGGCGTGCTCGATCCGGTGATTGAGCAGATATTCGCGCGGGCGATAGCCGGTCGCGGCGCGGAATTGCGCCGCAAAGTGCATCCTCGACAGGCCGGCGACGCTGGCGAGCTCGGACAGGCTGATGCTGCGGTCGAAATGATCGGCGATATGCCGCTCGACTCGTCGCAGCCGCCATTTCGGCAGCGCATTGACCCGCGCGCGTGGCGGCTCGAGCCGCGTGAGATGCATCGCAAGGGTCTGGCCGACACAGCGCGCGAATTGACGGTCTGCGGCATCGCCATGCTCGATCAGCGCCTTGGCGAGCTCGGCGGCGAGCGGATCGCGTAGCAGAACGAGGTCGCCAAGCCCGTCGGTCGCGGGCGATTGCGCCGGAAATTGGTCAGCCGGGAGGTGGAAGTGCAGGAAGGCGCAGGGCGCCTGGAATTGTGCACGGAGCGGCTTCGACGGCGCGCTGACATACAGCGTGCCTGCGGGCATGACGCCGTCGAAAATGATCTGGCGGTCGCGCGTCAATTTCGCTCGCGTGGTCTTCAGTGCAATGCCGACGAAATACCGATCCTCAGGCGTCGTTGCCTCGTGCGACGAGCTGTCTCTCACATCCTCCCATCGCGAAATCGCGATGTCCTCGATCGCCGCATTCGTACCGCGCTCGAGCCTGCGCCATCCGCTTTCTCTGGGAATCGGCTGTGCCGCCTGATGCACCTGATGGTCCCGGGGGCCAGCCTGAAGATCAGTCCAGGCATGTGCCGCCTGCAAGTCGGTAAACATCGCTCATTCTCTCCGCATCGCGGTCGCTGGGGGCGACCGGCAAACTCTCAAGCCCGGTCACCAGGCTTTCGAGAAGGCTTTCCATGGTCGGAGGATAGGCGTGGGCCCGACAAGAAGCCCGTTAGGGGTGATTAGGATGTGTTAGATTTTGTGCGAGTGCACAGGATGCGGCAGCTCGTCGCAGTTGATCCGACTTCGTCAAGCTTTTCAACTGCTTGCTTCAGCCGGCGTGGCGCGGGAGAGTTCGATCGCGTTGCGCGCGCATGGTCAACGCTGTGATAGCTGATGGAGCGACGGCTCGATCGCAGATCGCCTGCCGAGGCCTGCGCGCTCGTTGGCGCCTCGCCGCTGCTACTCGAATACGGCATCGAAAATCTCCACATCCATCAGCACGGGCCTGGCGATCACGGTTCCGTCAGGCTGCAGCGCCTGCGCGCGCCGCAGCGTCGGCACCACGATGCCGCCGAAACTGTCATGGGCCCAGGAGTAGTGCGCGACCTTCGTTCCGAACAGATCGTGATCCGTCCGTCGTTGCAGCGCGTTCGCGTCGAAATAGAAGATCTGATCGGGCGCGAGCGTGATCAGGCTCGGGGGAAATTGCGCGCGCAGCCGCCGCCAGGTTTCGGTGTTCTCGTGCCACGGCGCCAGTTCCTCCAGCACGACACCGGGGTGGGCGAGCAGGAACGGATTAGTCAGATAATTCCAGATCGCGACGCCGCAGAAGAACACGAGGTGAAGCTCGTCCGCGAGTGCAGCAGAGCCGGTCCCGGGGAACGCCAGGCTCGGATTGCGCCAGGTCCGCAGCACCTCGCCATCGGGGCTTTCGATCGTGATCGCATCCGGTTGAAAGGAGGCCGAATATTCCCCGCCGGTGATGCCGGTGAAACGAACGGATTGCGTCCGGGTCGAGCCTTCCGCAATCACATCCTTGAATTCCCTGGCATGTCCGGCGCTTGCGAACAGCGTTCCGCCGACGGACAAATGGAGCGTGAACCGGTTCAAGCTGTTCCAGCGGGCCAAACCGCCGCTGGCATCGATCACGTCGTCCAGAAGAGCCATGTCCCGCAATATCCGCAGTGAGTGCCACCACCATGGCGGGGCGCTTGCGGCTTGGCGTGTTAGAAGTTGTTAGGAGTTGCGAGCAGGGATTTGGGCGGTATCCCGTTGAACACGCTGTCAATTCAGCGCGCCCAGCAGTCCCGTTGCGGTCACCAGATCACGAGTCGCGAGGCCCTCCTGGTAGCGCGCCACAAGCGGGGCGAGCAGGTCGCGAGCGTCGCGGGCTTTTCCGGCCCGGTGCCAGATGCGGCTGAGGCTGATCGCTCCGCGAAGCTCCCAGCCGAGAGCGCATTGCCGGCGTGACAGATCGATCGCTTTGCGCAAGCAGGTTTCGGCCTCGGCTGGGTTGCCCGAGCGGGCCAGGATGTCGCCCTTGACCCTGAGCATCTCCGGCATGTCGAAGGATTCGCCATGATCGGGAATCTGGGCGATGGCCTCGTTGATCGTGCGCAAGGCCTCGCCGGTCTGGTCGTGCGCCGCGAGACCCTCGGCGAGCGCCGTCGCAAACACCGTCGTCATGATCCGGTGCCGCGTCGCATAGAGGGTGGCCTGGCTGCGGCGAAGATGTTCGATGCCGGCGGCAAGGTCGCCGCGGCGCAGCATCAGTTCGCCCTTCTGGCCGATCCCGACCGCGTGATAGGGGCCGAGGAAGTGCCGCGCCGAATGATCGATCAGCCGTTCGATCAGGATTTCGGCATTGGCCCAGTCGCCGACCCAGAGAAAGACGTAGATGGTCCAGATCAGGGAAATGCCGAGCGTCAGCGGCTGTTCGAGCAGCTCGGCCTCGCGCACCGTGTATCTGGCCGCCTCGATGGCGCGATCGGGCCGGCCGATGAGCCAGAGCCCCCTCGCCAGCGCCACCAGTGCGACGATGCGGTCGTCATAGCCGAGATGTCCGATATTCAGCCGCTGCGAGCCGGGATTGTGCAACATCGCGCTCTCGCAGAACCGCACCGCCTTGTCCTGATTGCCGATCAGATGATGTGCGACGCCGAGCATCCATTCCACGTTCAGTGCGGCAGCTGGATCGTTCAGCTTGCGCGCAACACTCTCGCCATCGACGCCGGTCCCGAGCGCGCCGTGGAAATCTCCGACCCTGGTCAGGTAGATATGCAGGCCGCGTAGCAGCCAGAGCTGCCAGTGCAAATCCTCGAGCTCGCGGGCGAGTTGAAGGCTGCGCGTGAACGCGGCTCGGACTTCCTCCGTGTTGCCTTGCGTGAACATCACGGAGACGCCGAGCGCGGCTTGCAGCGTCATCTCCTGGCGGCGGTCCAATGTGCCCGTATCGGAAGCGGCCAGCGCCTGCTGCGTCCAGCGAAGACACTCCGTCAGCAAGGTCAGCTCGAGGAAGAACTGCGCGGCCGAGGCTGCCAGCTCCACGCCGAGCGTCCGGTCGCCGCTGTCCGAAAAGCTCCAGGTTAGCGCGGCCCGGACATTGGGCAAATGGTCAGCATAGGGCAGGAAGCCGCCCGCGCTCTGCAGCCCGGAGGATTTGAGTGCGATGTCGCGCAGCAAATCGCGGAAATATTCGGCATGTGCACGCGCGACGCGGTCCGCTTCCCCGTTCTCGACGAGCTTGTCGCCGGCGAAGGTGCGGGTGGTATCGAGCAGACGATAGCGCAGCCGCCGCTCGGCAGGGGAGGTTGCGATCAGGGATTTGGACAGGAGGTTCGAGATCGCCTCGACCGCCTCGGATTCGCCGATGCCCTGGCTGGATGCGACCGCCAGCGCGGCCTCCAGCGTGAACGGCCCGACGAACACCGAGAATCCGCGCAGCGTCGCGCTCTCGGCTGCGGGGAGCAAATCGTAGCTCCAGGCGAGCGCGGCGCTCAGGGTCTGGTGCCGTGGAATGGCGGTGCGGCGTCCCCGCCACAGCAGCGAGAAGCGGCTGTCGAGTTGCGAGGCGGTCCCGGCGATGCCGTAGGCGTTGACGCGTCCGGCCGCGAGCTCGATCGCGAGCGCAATGCCGTCCAGCCGCCGGCAGATTTCCGCGACGAGCGGCGCGTCCTGCTCGCTGAGCTCGAAATCGCCGAGGCTTTCGGTAATGCGTTCCACGAAGAGCTGGCTTGCTGGATAAGCAAGGATGTCGGCAATGCCGAGCCCGTCGCGCTCGGGCGGGCAATCCAGCGGAAACAGCCGATGCACGCGCTCGCCTTCGCTGCGAAAGGATTCCCGGCTGGTGGCGAGAACGTGCAGCTCGCTCGCCTCCTGGATGAGGCGCTCGGCCAGGGGCGCGAGGTCGTCGAGGATGTGCTCGCAGCTGTCGAACACCAGCAGCGTGCGGCGGCTGCGCAGGAAGCTCAGCAAGCCCGGCGTCGGGTTGTCGGAATTGACCGTCAAGCCGAGGGTGGCCGCGATCGTTCCGGGAATGAGCCGCGCATCCGTCAGCGCGCCGAAATCGACGAAGCACACCTGGCCTTCGAACGTCTCGCGCTCGCGATGCGCGACGGCGACTGCGACCGAGGTCTTGCCGATCCCGCCGGGGCCAACGATGGTGACGAAGCGATGCAGGGCGAGCTCGGCGCAAATCTTCTCGACCGCGTCGTCCCGTCCGATCATCCGCGCAAGCGGCGAGGGCAGCGCGTGCGGCGAAGTGACAGGCGTGCCGGTTCGGCTCTCCGCAACAGCAGGACGGAGCAGCGGGGCGGTGAAGCAATAGCCGCGGCCGGGCACGTTGACGACGTAGCGCGAGCCTTCTCCGGCGTCTCCCAGCGCCTTGCGCAGCGTCGTGATGTGGAAGCGCAGGCTGCCCTCGTCGACGTTCACGTCGGACCACACGCGCTTGATCAACTCCCGCTTGTCCACGACCTCGCCGGCGCGCTCGGCGAGAAAAATCAGAATGTCGAGCGCGCGACCGCCGAGATGAAGCGGGGCGCCGTCCTTCTCCAGAAGCCGCGATTTTGCAAACAGCCGGAATGGTCCGAAGAAGATTGCCGAATCCTGGTCGTTAGTGTCCGACACGAGCCAATGGTCCAATGAAGGGATGCTGTCTGCAACTTTGGTCTAGCAGAACGACATCGCGAGTAAACCGGTCGAAAGTGGCGAAATCGCGTGGCGATCGCCGGAGCGCCCGGGGAATGACACCCGCAAATTCTGCATAAACGCGAGCGGCTTACGACGCGGGCCGCGACAATTCGTCAGTGTGCTTGACCGTCGCGACGGCGGTCTCCGCTGCCGGATTGTGACGCCGCCGATCATAACAGAATCTTGCAAAGTCTAACGAGCAAATCGCAGGCGGCGCATTCAGTATAGCTTTCGAGTGAGGTCTCATTGCAGCGGGAGCCTGTCATGTCCACCATCGGCTCGATGCCGAACGGGAGTGCCGTTCGATCTCAATTCGCCGCAGGTCTCGACGATCAGTCGCGCGATTGGGAGCTCGTGCTGCGCGAGTCCCACCATCGCATGAAGAACACGCTGACGCTGCTGGGTGCGTCAGTCCGCCGCGACCTCGCACGGACCGGCACGAGGGACGTCTCGCTGGCGGTGGACCGGTTCGAGCGGCGCGTCGTTGCCTTTGGCAGGCTCTATCAGCTGCTGTGCTGCAACGACGATCCGTCGACGGTCTCCGTCGGGCCTTTCTTCGAAAATCTGTGCGGGGCGCTTTCCGAGGCGGTGCTGGAGCCGGCGGGCATCCGCTGCGAAGCCGCAATCGAAGGCGGCGTGCTGCCGGCCTCACACTGTCATCGGCTCGCGCTGATGCTGACGGAGCTGGTCACGAACGCGGCAAAGCACGCCTTCCCGAACATGAACGGCGGGCTGATCCGCATCGACGTCGCGCGCCGCGGCGGCGCCTGGGTCTGCACGGTGGCCGACAACGGCATTGGTGCGATCGGTCCGCTCCGGGGCACCGGCAGCCGCATTCTCGAAGGGCTCGCCCGCAGCATCCATGCGCGGCTGCATGGTGAAGCCGGGCAGGGCGGCACGCGGGTGACCATCGTGATGCCAACCGCCGCCTGAAGGATTGCCTCAACTCACACCACGGGAGTTCGACATGGCCACACTCGAAATCGACCGCAATGCCGCGGCCAAGCCGTCGGCATCACGCAGCGTTGACATGAAGCTCGAAGTCGTCGTCATTCCGGTGTCCGACGTCGACCGCGCGAAGGCATTCTATGCGCGGCTCGGCTGGCGACTGGATGCCGATTTCGCCTCACTCGACGACTGGCGCGTGATCCAGTTCACGCCGCCGGGCTCGGCCTGCTCCGTGATCTTCGGCAGGAACGTCACGCCGGCCGCCCCTGGCTCGGCGCGAGGTCTGTATCTGATCGTCTCCGATCTCGCGGCCGCGCGAAAGGATCTGCTCGAGCGTGGCATTGCCGTCAGCGAGCCCTTCCACGGTGCCGGTGATGTTCATGCCGGGCCCGATGAGCCGTATCTGTTCGGCAGAGTTCGCGTCAGCGGCGCTGACCCGAAGCGCGGCAGCTACAGCTCATTCGCCTCGTTCAGTGATCCCGACGGCAATGGTTGGCTGTTCCAGGAGGTCACGACACGGTTGCCCGGACGCATCGCGGCAGACGACACGACATTCGCATCGCAAACTGATCTCGCCGCGGCGCTGCGCCGCGCCTCGGTGGCACATGGCGAGCACGAGAAGCGTACCGGCGGTCACGACGACAACTGGGCGGATTGGTATGCCGACTACATCGTGCGCGAGCAGGCCGGCCAGGAACTGCCAACCTGAAGCGAGCTGGCGCCAGGCGGTCACGCTGATGTCGCCTTCGGCCGGTACGGAGCGCCGGTGTCAACAACAAGCGAGGAGAAGTGAGATGATCCGCAAGGCAACGGCAGTCTGGAAGGGCACCGGTCGCGATGGCACAGGCCAGCTGTCGAGCGAATCCGGCGTGCTTGCCGGGACTCCCTATTCGTTCAAGACCCGCTTCGAGAACGAGAAGGGCACCAATCCCGAAGAGTTGATCGCAGCAGCCCATGCCGGCTGCTTCACCATGGCGCTCGCCTTCGGCCTGCAGATGGCGGGTTTCACGCCGGACGAACTCTCGACGGAAGCCGCCGTCACGCTCGAGCCCGAGGGCAAGGGTTTCAAGATCAGCAAGTCGGCGCTCACCTTGCGCGCAAAAGTGCCGAACCTCGACGATGCCGCCTTTGCCCGAATCGCCAGTGAGGCCGAGAAGAATTGCCCGGTGTCGAAGGTGCTCAACGCCGCGATCACGCTCGACGCCAAACTGGGCTAGAGGCGAGTTTTCAATTTGGGTCCGTCCGGTTCTAGGAACCGGGTGGACAGGCGTGAGATGCGTGGCTTTCCGCCGGGCGTCCGAGAGCCTATGATGCGGCAGACGCAGAACCGACAGAGCGATCAATTGGGAGCATCAGATGACGACTGAGCGCGCAGTTTTGGCCGGAGGCTGCTTCTGGGGCATGCAGGATCTCATCCGCAGGCAGCCGGGCGTGATCTCCACCCGGGTCGGCTACACCGGTGGCACGGTCAAGAACGCCACCTATCGCAATCATGAAGGCCACGCCGAAGCGATCGAGATCATCTTTGATCCGGCGAAGACCAGCTTCCGGACCATGCTGGAGTTCTTCTTCCAGATCCACGATCCCACCACGCTCAACCGTCAGGGCAATGATCTCGGCACGAGCTACCGTTCCGCGATCTTCTATACCAGCGGCGAGCAGAAGCGGATTGCCGAAGACACCATCGCCGACCTCGATGCGTCCGGCCTGTGGCCCGGCAAGGTGGTGACCGAGGTCGCGCCCGCAGCCGAGTTCTGGGAAGCTGAACCCGAGCATCAGGACTATCTCGAGCGATATCCCGACGGCTACACCTGTCACTTCATCCGGCCCGACTGGAAGCTGCCGCGCCGCGCGGCTGCCGTGGGAAGGTAGAGCGTCTCAGCGCAACTGCGCGATCAGTTCACGCGCGCTGCGCATGTCGGCGATCTCGGCACCCTCCGTCAATGATCCGGCGGCGTTCTCCAGAACGGCCAGAGCGTCCGTGTTCCGGCCGGTCGCGCCCATCAGCCGCGCGAGGCTGGTCGCGCAGCGCAGCTCCCAGAAACGTGCGCCCTGCTGGACTGCGATGCCCATGGCCTCGCGAAAATGCGCTTCCGCGTCGCCCGAATGCTTTGCGCTCCGGCGCATCAGTTCTCCCTTGATGCGGGTCAGCTCCGGCAGATACCAGAGCTCCTGCCGGTCGTGGCAGCGGGTCAAGACGTCCTCGATCACGTCGAGGCCGCGGTCGACCTGGTCGGCCCCGCCAAAGCACGCCGCAAGCTCGCCAAGTAGTGGAAGGAAGCGCGGCAGGAAGCGCGCATCGCCGGCGCGGTTGAGCTCCTCGCGCAGCAGCGGCAGGCCGCTCGCGACGTTGCCGCGCCTGGCGATCACCGCCGCATTGAAGGCCCGCGCCCACAATCCCCACAGCCGGATCGCGTGCCGCTCGGTGTGATCGAGCAGCTCGGTGCCGTGGCGTTCCGCAGCGTCGAAATCGCCGGCCCAGAAGGCGATCGGGCAGGCGGCCTGTCCCAGCACGCTGCAGAAGGTCAGGGCGTGACCGTTGGCGCGGCCCTCCTCGATGTTTCTGGCGGCGAGCGCCTGCGCCTGGTCGGCAAGGCCCTGCAGCCACAGGATGCGCGCGCGGAAATATTGCGTGGATATTCTCAGATCGAGCGGGAAGATCTTGGGCTTCTCCGCCAGCACATGCAGCGACGCGTGCACCCGGTCGATGCGCAGCCGCGCGTCGTTCTGTTCGCCGAGATAATGTAGCGCGACGGCCGTCAGCCGGTCGCCCAGCATCACGTCGGTCCTGTCGGGAGAGTTCGCCGCCGCGTCCGCAAAGCGATCGGCGAATGCACGGGCCTTGCCGAACTGTCCGTTGTTGAACTGATCGATGCACAGGCCCCAGAGAGCGCGCAGCCGGAAATCCTTGTCGTCGAGCCTGTCGGCGAGCTCGAGCGTCGTCTCCAGGATCGGGCGCGCCTCGCGCGCGCGGCCCTCGCCATACATCAGCGACCAGCCGAGTGCCGACAGGAGCTGCATGCGGATACGGTCTTCGCCGGCGTCGCCGAGCGCCGCGAGTGCGGTCTTGCTTCGTTCGCGACATTCGGCGAACAGGGAAAGCCGCACCCACAGCGTGACCGCGGCCGCCGTCAGCGCGATTCCCAGCTCGGTGTCGCCCTCGGGCGCGAAAGCCCAGTCGAGCGCTGTGCGCACATTATCCAGCTCCGCACCATAGATGCCGAGCCATTCGGGCAGCGGTGTCGATGTGTCGGCCTCCGCATGCGCGAAGAGATCGCGAAAATACTCGGCATGGCGGCGTGCGAACTGCCTGGTTTCGCCGAGCGCGCTGAGCTTTCCGTGCGCGTAGGCCCGCGTGGTGTCGAGCAGGCGATAGCGCAACGTCCGCGCACCGCACGGCGAGATCAGCGACTTGGTGACCAGGCTGTCGATGGCCTCCAGCGTTTCCGATGCGCTGAGGCCGTCACCGGATGCAACCGCGGCAGCCGCCTCCGGCGCGAAAGGCCCGGCGAATACGGAGAGCCGGCGCAGGGTCGCGCTCTCGGCCTCAGGCAGCAGGTCGTAGCTCCAGTCGAGCGCGGCGGCGAGCGTCTGGTGCCGCGGCACGGCCGTGCGCCGGCCGCGCCATTGCAGCGAGAAGCGGCTGTCGAGCAGCGAGGCGGTGCCGGCGATGCCGTAGGCATTGACCCGCCCCGCCGCGAGCTCGATCGCGAGCGCAATGCCGTCGAGGCGCCGGCAGATGCTCGCGACCAGAGGCGCTTCCTCCGCACCGAGCTGGAACGGGCCGGAGCTCTGCGCGATGCGCTCGACGAAGAGCTGGGCGGCGGGATAGGCGAGGACCTCGGCGACAGCGAGCCCTTCGCGCTCGGGCGGACAATCCAGCGGGAACAGCCGGAAGATGCGCTCGCCTTCGCTGCGGAACGATTCGCGGGTGGTTGCGAGAACGCGAAGCTGCGGCGCCTCGCGCACGATGTGCTCGACCAGCGGGGCCAGATTGTCCAGCACGTGCTCGCAGCTGTCGAGGATCAGCAGGGCCGGCCCAACCTTGAGGAACGTCAGCAGGGCCGGCGTCGGATCCTCCGCGCTGATGGTCAGGCCGAGCGCGGAGGCAATGGTGGTTGCGACGTGGGTGGCATCCCGGAGCGGGCCGAAATCGACGAAGAAGACGCGCCCGGGCAAATCGGGCGAGCGGCGGTGCCCGACGGCGATGGCGACGGCGGTCTTGCCGATGCCGCCCGGGCCGACCAGCGTCATGAAGCGATGGAGCGAGAGTCCGTTCGATATCTTTTCGACGACCTCCTCCCGTCCGACCATCTTCGAGATCGGCGCGGGAAGCGCGCGGGGAGGCAGGATGTCGATGGTCGGCTGCGCGGCGGGCGCGGCCGGCGGGGCGAGCGAGGCGACGAAACAATAGCCGCGGCCGGGCACATTGACGACGTAGCGTGCCGACTTGCCGGTATCGCCGAGCGCTTTGCGCAGCGCTGCGACATGGAAGCGCAGGCTGCCCTCGTCGACATTGACGTCGGCCCAGATGCGCTTGACGAGCTCTCTCTTGTCGACGACTTCACCAGGCCGCTCGGCCAGGAAAATGAGGATGTCGAGCGCGCGGCCGCCCACATGGAGCGGCACGCCCTCCTTCTCCAAGAGCCGGGACCTGGGAAACAGTCGAAATGGCCCAAATGAAATGGACGAGTCTTCGCTACGATCTGGCACGCGCCATTGCCCCCGCGACGGGAGTCAGAAGGTATTTCTTCGTGGTCTATCAGAACGGACCACTGGCCGAAAGCAGTGGGCAGGGCCGGCAGCCCTGCATGGGCCGCGTGGGTCGGCCGTCTTCCGAAATATTGTTTTAAAAGTAGCGGGTTAGAGCACACGACATGGCGGTGACGCCACCGCCTAATCCAGACGGAGCATTGACCTCGGTCGCCGGTTGCTGCGATGGGATCCGGTATCCGGTCTCGTCTCGGTCCGTAACCAATCGCTTCCGGAATTCGGGCATGTCTTCCTTCTCGCGGCGACAGATCGTCCATGCATTGTCGGGCGCAGCCGCGCTTGCGGCGATTCCGCGCATCGGGCACGGCGCCGATTATCCCTCCCGTCCCATTCGCCTGGTCATTCCCTATGGGGCAGGCGGATCCGGCGACCAGATCGGGCGTCCCTGGGCGGAGAAGATGTCGTCGCTGCTTGGACCCGTCTTCATCGAAAACATCACCGGTGCGGGCGGCGCGATCGGGACAGGAGCGGTCGCGCGCGAGAAGCCCGACGGTTACTCGCTGCTGCTCGGAAACGACAGCACGCAGGCGGCCATTCCGCTGCTAGCGAAAAATCCATCCTATGCGATGGACGATTTCCGCGCCATCTGCCGCCTCATCACCAGCGCGCTGGTTTTCGTCGTCCATCCGGCGGTGCCCGTCACAAATCTGCGGGAGCTGATTGCCTACGCGAAGGCCAATCCGGGAAAGCTGTCCTACGGGACACCCGGTAACGGCAGCGGAAATCATCTCGTCGGTGAAGCCTTCAAGCTGCAGGCGGGCGGGCTCGACATCGTCCATGTCCCGTATCGGGGCATCGCGCAGGCCAGCAACGACCTCCTCGCCGGCCAGATCCCCCTCATCATTGCCGTGATGTCGGCGCAATTGCAGCAGTGGCGGGAGGCCGGCAAGATCCGGATGATCGCGGTCGCCACCGCGAAGCGGCTGAGCGTGGCTCCCGATATCCCGACCGCCATCGAATCCGGCATGCCTGAACTCCGCTATGACGGCTGGTTCGGCCTGTTCGCACCCCGGCAGACCGAGGATGCGATCATCGACCGGATCGCGCAGGCGTCGCGCATGGCGATGGCGGACGAGGCGATGCAGGCCAATTACCGTGCCGAGGGTATGGAGCCGGACAGCGATTCGAAGCCGGCCGAATTCCAGCGCCTCGTCGAGGCGACGTCGGCGAGCCTGGCGGGCATGATCAAATCGATCGGGCTGGAGAGGTTTTGAGATCACAGCATGATCGGGACCCGGAGGACAGGGTTAGCGAAAAGTGTGAAGCGGTTTTCCGAAAGGATCACGCTCAAGCAATAACCTAGAGGGCGATGACGATTCATCCCAATCTCATCGCGCTTTGGTCACGCCGCGGGTGACGATGCTGGCCGGTCGTATCTGCCGTCCCCGGTGTGCCTCCTCGCCGCACGTGGCGCGCGTCACGGCCGACGCGCGCCAAGTGCGTCGCGAGGGTCGAGCTCGACCCGAACCGGCCTCGGCGCAAGGGGCGTCGCGTGGTCCTCGATACCGGAATGATTGTCAAGACCTGCGCCTCGTTGAGCATGCGACGTGCGCGGATCACCTTGTCCCGCTGGCATGGAAAGGCGCCAAGATCGGCGTGAGGGATGCCGCGAGCGCCGCGAAGAGTCGTGAGTGCATGATCCCCAGGAGCACGAAGCCCACCGGCTGTGGGCGGTCAAGCAGCAGAGCAAGGAAGCCCCGCCGTCGAAGGATCAGCGCGATTTTCGCTTGCGGCGTGTTTGTTCGCGGCTGAGCCGTTTGGCGTTGGCCGCCACCTTCCTTCGATACTGCGCAACAATCTTGTCTGCGGAGGCTCCGGCCATCAGGCTTGTACCGGCCTTCGCCGCAGCAAACATCTTTTCAGTGACCATGCGCTGGGCTTCGCGTTGCGCCGCTTTGCCGCCTCGCATCAGCTTCGTGATCCGCAGTCCGATTACGCGGTTGGTTTCCAGTCCCAGCAACATCCAGTTCCACATGACGTTTGGCCCTCAACTGGCATTCAGTCGCATCTGCTGACTGTAGCACAGGTTCGGGTTTTTCCGCGATGCGCCAAACAGCCTGAGCTATTGCCGAATAGCGATGTGAAATCCGGGATGTCTGTCATCGCTACGGGTATGGCAGCTATACAAAACAGATTTCCAAGAGAGAACATCGCAAGCAAGCAGAGCGTTTTGTTCCTTCGGGACCATTTTCTCGGGCAGATGGAGAAGTCGGAACGTCAAGCGAAACGCGAAGAAAACGCCGCCCAGAAACGAAACCGGGCGGCGCTTCAAAATAACTTTCCGACCGGATCAAAGTCGGTGCCTTGAGCTTCCCCTTCATAACCCGGTCAAACTCAGCTCCGAAGGCGTGTCTGTGATTTGAACTAGAATGCGACGTTTGCGCCGTTGTCGTGCATTTGTGAAAATCTGACGAGCCTCGCGTACGCCCGCGTGGACAGACATTGGCGGATGTCGGATAATGCGCCGCAGAATTGCAGGACGCTGTGGCCTGCACTTGGACTGCCACAGAAGGACTAGCCGATGACACAGGCAGGCGCCTACGGAAAGAGGCTCGGGCAATTCCTGCGCTTGAAGGACGCGCCGCCCGTGCTGGTCGCTCGCTCGCTGCGTAGTGCCGAGCTCGCGGTCACCGAGACCCGAAACGACCATCCGGAGCGCGGCCTGTCCGGCTCTCTGGCCGCGGAGGATGCCTTCCTGGTCAGCCTGAAGCTGCACGATTACCCGGATTGCGAGCTCTGGGAGCGCGGCAAATCCGTCGCGAAGGCAGACGTTCGCGCCGGTACGACCTACCTCTATGACCTCAAGCGCGATCCGCGCTACGTGATCGACAAGCCGTTCCATTCGCTGTTCTTCTATATTCCACGCTCGGCGCTCGACAGCATCGCCGATCAGAGTCATGTACCGCGGGTCGATGATCTCGACTGCGAGGTCGGTGTCGGGCATGATGACGGAATCATCCGCCACATCGGCGCGTCACTGCAGGAAGGGCTGCGCAGGCCGGACGAGGCCAATCAGCTCTTCATCGACCACATGATGCTCGGGCTCACCGCCCACGTCGCCCGGGCCTATGGCGGGCTGCAGCGTAAGTCCGCGCCCGCGCGCGGCGGTCTTGCGCCCTGGCAGGCGAAGCGCGCGTGCGAGTGGCTGGAGTCGGACCTCGGCGGCAAGCTCTCGCTGCAGGAGGTTGCGGCCGAGCTCGATCTCTCGGTCAGCCATTTCTCGCGCGCATTTCGAATCTCGGTCGGCATGCCGCCGCACCAATGGCTGCTGCATCAGCGCGTCAAGGCAGCCAAGCAGTTGATGGGCGTCCGCGACCTGCCGCTGTCGGAGATCGCGATCTCGGCCGGCTTCGCCAACCAGAGCCACTTCACACGCGTGTTCTCCTCGATCGCCGGCGTTAGTCCCGCAGCGTGGCGCCGCGAGGCGCCCGGCACTTCCGGCAGCGAGGCATGAAGCCGACGCCTCCGTCCCCAGCGGCGTTTCGCGAGAGAGATGGTGTAGGCGGCGCGCCGCGCCGCAAAGATCTCGTCGGGCGGGGGACCGATGCCATCGGAGAGATTGGCTGGGTTGAAGATGGAGCCGTCGCAGGCCTGGTTGGGCTCGAAGCCGGTGATCACGATCGTGCCGAGGCGCACTTACTCGCGATCATCTTCATCGGGCCAGCGCGTGTGACGTCCAGGGTGGGATCGCCGGGCCGATCTAGCAGCGCCATCACGTTGAAGCGGACAGTGCCTGCGGCGATCCGCTTGCCGAGATCGTCGTGCAGGAAGTCGGCCGGCTTTGCCTTGGCGTCGTCCTCGCTCAGCGTGATCTCGCCGCCGGCCGGAACGACCTTGAGCTTGATGAAGCGCGTCTCGCCGTGCTCGTTCGTGGCGGAAAGGCGTGTACGCCCCAATAAGTCGTGCCGGCAAAACTTCCGGGTAGCGCACGCGCGGCGATATAGTTCGCCTGGTTGAGCGTCTCAGGGTTGGCCGCCGAGAAAGCCTTCACCTTCGCCATATCAGGGTGCCATCCGGCCCCGGGATGCGCGCTTTGAGGAAAGCCAGCATCTGATCGAGCGTTCGCGCAAAATGCACGGGCGCGCTCTCGGCGAGGATATCCGAGCGGTGATCGTAGGCGCCGAGCTTGAAGCTGAAGCCGCGCAGCACGAGATTGTTGGTGTCGGCGACGGCGGGATTGCCGCCGCCGACCGAGAAGCGTGCCAGCACGCGCGATGGTTTCGTGCCCTTGGCGAAGCTGGCGCGGACCTTTGGCGGGTTGCCGGCGACGGCTTTGAGGGCGTCGACGATGGATGCGGGCGTTGCGGCGGGGACATTGGACATGCGAGCCTTCTCGCGTTGGGCGGGCAGGCTAGAGCGGTTCACGGATTTATTGAATCGGAGGGGATTCCGGGTCTGGGACGAATATGATTCAAGATGCTGGCTGGGCTGGAGGCCAGCATCCGATGGTCCGACCAATTTCCAACGATTTGCGTAAGCGTGCGGTATCCGCTGTTGCCAAAGGTGAGAGCTGCCGATCTGTGGCGGAACGGTTTGGCGTTGCTGTCTCGTCAGTTGTGAAGTGGTCACAGCGTTATCGAACGACCGGCTCGGTAGCGCCTGGCAAGATGGGTGGTCACCGCAAGCCTGTGCTTGATCCGCACCGCGCCTTCATCGTCGAGCGGATCACTCAGACGCCGCACCTGACGCTGCATGGTCTGAAGGCGGAACTGGCAGCCCGTGGGGTCAAGGTCTCACACAATGCGGTCTGGCTGTTCCTGCGCCGGGAAGGGCTGCGGTTCAAAAAAAACACTGTTCGCCCTCGAACAGGCTCGCGCCGACGTCTCTCGTAGGCGCTTGCGTTGGCGAGCCTGGCAGGCCGGGCTCGATCCGGGCCGGCTCGTCTTCATCGATGAGACCTGGATCAAGACCAACATGGCCCCTTTGCGAGGCTGGGGACCCAAAGGGGCGCGCCTGCGCGGCTTCGCTCCGCACGGTCACTGGCGTACCCTCACATTCCTCGGCGCGCTCCGCCATGACCAACTCACGGCACCCTGCGTCTTCGATGGCCCGATCAACGGTGAATGCTTCCGTGGTTACGTAAAGCACATTCTCCTGCCAACCCTGCGTGAAGGCGACATCGTCATTCTCGACAATCTCGGAAGCCATAAGTCGAAAGCCGTCAGGCAAATGATCAAGGCTGCTGGCGCCAGACTCTGGTACCTGCCGCCATACTCGCCCGACCTCAACCCAATCGAACAGGCCTTCTCCAAGATCAAACACTGGATGCGGCAAGCTCAGAAGCGCTCAATCGAGGAGACTTGGCGCCATATCGGTCACCTCGTCCAAGACATCCAGCCTCGCGAATGCGCCAACTACTTCGCCAGCGCCGGTTATGCTTCAATCAAAATGTGAAACGCTCTAGGTGGTGCGCGAAACGGTGTCTTGCCCAAACCGATCGTGCCTTGCACGATCCCGCTCAAAGCGCGTGCAAGGTGGAACGAATGTGATCGGTTGCCGTTCTGTCGGCGCGATGCGGAGGACTGCCTCCGGCTACCCGCTCAAGATGCGCCGGCAGGCATCGACGAAGACCTGCGCGCCGGTGATGATATCAGCATCGGCCGTGTTCTCGGTCCAGTGATGACTGATGCCGCCGATCGACGGCACGAACAGCATGCCGGCCGGCATGACGGTCGCGAGCATCTGCGCATCGTGGCCGGCGCCGCTGGGCATGCGGACGGATCGGCCGCCGGCAACGGCCTTGCTCGCAGCTTCGATCGCGTCCTGAATACCTGCGTTCATCATGGCAGGTGCGCCGGTGCGGATTTTCTCCACGTTGACAGTGCAGGGGCCCTTGGCACTGGCCTCGTCCGCCATCGAGCGCAGCAACTGCTCCAGCCGTTCGATGACCGCCGGATTATCGTCGCGGATCTGGAACAGCATTTCGGCACCGCCCGGAATGATACTCGGCGCGCCCGGCTCGAGCGTGATGCGGCCGGTCGTCCAGACCGTGCGCGGACCGCAGCTATCAGGAAAACGTTCGTCGATCGCGACGCAGAACTTCGCCAGCGCGAGACCGGCGTCCTTCCGAACGGCCATGCGAGTGGTGCCGGCGTGGTTCTGCTCGCCGCTGAAATTGATTCGGTATTGCCAGATGCCGACGATCGAGGTCACGACGCCAATCGCAAGATGGCCGCTTTCGAGCGTGTCGCCTTGCTCGATATGCGCCTCCAGATACCCGACGTGCCGGCGCGGCTCGACGGCGACACGCGCGCGCCCCGACAGACCCATCTCGGCGAGGGCATCGCGCATGGCGCGCCCGCTGGTGCGATCGCGCGCGGCGTCGATTTCAGCCTCCGTCACTTGTCCCACATAGGAGCGCGAGCCGAGGAAGCTGCCAAAATGTCCTTCCTCGTCGCACCAGGCCGCGACTTCGACGGCGCCCTTCACGGAGGGATCGGCATTGAGCACGCGGGCGGCTTCGAGCGCATAGATCACGCCGAGCGGGCCATCGAGCCAGCCGGCGTAGTTCTGGCTCTCCAGATGCGAGCCCGCCAGCAGCTTCGGCCCGGGCTTCGTGCTGGTACCATAGACGTTGCCGATGCCGTCGATCGTTGCGGACAGGTCAGCGTCGGGCAGTTTTCGTACCAGCCAATCCAGCGATTGCCTGTGCGGCTCGGAAAAGGTTGGCTTGTGCACGCCGGTCTTGTAGGCGCCGATGGCGCGCAGCGCATTGAGGTCGGCCAGGACGCGATTCCCGTCGGCGCGGGGCTGAGTATCAGGCATGTTCGGCAACCTTCAACGCCTCGGTGCGGATCTCCTCGACCAGCCGCTCCTTGAGCTGCACGAATTCGGGCGTGGTCTTGATCTTGTACGAGCGCGGATGCGGCAGGTCCACGGTAATCTCGGCCTTGATGCGGCCGGGACGTGCGCTCATGACGATGACGCGGCTGCCGAGGAAGATCGCCTCTTCGATGTCGTGGGTCACGAACAGCACCGTCTTCTGGTCGCGCTCCCAGATCCCGAGCAGCATCTCCTGCATCAGGGCGCGGGTCTGATTGTCCAGCGCGCCGAAGGGCTCGTCCAGCAGCAGGATTTTCGGATCATTGGCGAGCGCGCGTGCGATCGCCGTGCGCTGCTGCATGCCACCGGAGAGCTGCTTGGGCCAATGGTTCTCGAAGCCGGACAATCCGACCTGGCGGATGAAGGCATCCGCGATCTTGTTTCGCTCCGCCTCGGATGCGCCGCGCTCGCGCAGGCCAAAGGCGATGTTCTCGCGCACGGTCAGCCAGGGAAACAGCGTGTAGGACTGGAACACCATGCCGCGGTCGGCGCCGGGGCCGGTCACCTCGCGCCCGTCGAGCGTGACGCGTCCGCCGGTTGGACGGTCGAGGCCCGCAACGATGCGCAGCAGCGTGGACTTGCCGCAGCCTGACGGGCCGAGAATGGTGACGAAGTCGTTGTTGCCGATGGTGAGGTCGGTCGGCTCCAGCGCCCTGGTCGGCGCGTTGCCGTGGCGTGCGGGGAAGGTGCGCGAGACCTGTTCGATCTTGAGAAGGGTCATGCGAGCTTCCACGGAAACAGCCAGGCGTTGAACGCCTTGAACAGGAAGTCGGAGACGAGGCCGATAAGTCCGATCACGATGATGCCGAAGATGATCTGGCCCGTGTTGAGCAGGGCCTGGCTGTCGGTGATCATGTGGCCGATGCCCGAGGACGAGCCGATCAGCTCGGCGACGATGACATAGGTCCACGCCCAGCCCAGCACCAACCGGAGGATCTCCGCAATCTCGGGAGCGGAGGAGGGCAGCAACACGCGGCGGATGATGCCGCGGTCCTTGGCGCCCAGCGTGTAGGCCGCCTCGACCAGGTCGCGCCGCGTGGCGCCGACGGTCACCGCAACCATCAGGATGACCTGGAACACCGAGCCGATGAAGATGACGAGCAGCTTCTGCAACTCGCCGATGCCGGCCCACAGGATCAGAAGCGGGATGAAGGCGGAGGCGGGCAGATAGCGCGCAAAGGACACGAAAGGTTCGAGGAACGCTTCGACCGGCTTGTAGGCGCCCATCAGCACGCCGAGCGGCACTGCGATGATCGCCGCGAGCGCAAAGCCGCCGACGACGCGCCAGATCGTCATGCCGATGTCGAACAGGAAGCCCTGCTTGGCGAGCAAGTCATAACCTTCCTGCACCATGGTCAGCGGGTTGGCGAGAAAGGTCTTCGACACATGGCCGCCGAAGGTCGCCCAGGACCAGAGGGCAACGAACAGCACGAAGAACGCGAGGCCAAAGGCCAAGCGCTGCCTCGATGTCACGGGATCCAGGGGACGCATCAAACTGTCTATCCAGGTGGTCGATCAGGCGCCGGTCCCGCCTCGAGGCGGGACCGGCAGCTCGTTGAAGCTTACTTGATGAAGCTGGCGTCGTAGAGGTCTTCGACCTTCGGCGCGGACTTGATGATGCCGATCTCGAGCAGGAGCTCGGCGGCCTCCTTGTTGAAGGTCAGGAAATCGCCGGCGAAGAACTTTTGGTTCGCGGCCTTGTCCTGCCAGCGCAGGTACTTTGCCGAGTTGCCGAACTGCTCGCCGTTCTGCTTCACGTCCGCGCCCATGATCTCATAGGCCTTGGCCTGATCCTTCGCGATCACGTCGAGCGCCTCGAAATAACTGTCGGCGAGCGCCTGCGCGGCCTTCGGATTCTCGCTCAGGAACTTCGGCGTGCAGCCAAACGTGTCCATCACGATCGGGTAGTCCAGCGTGGTCGCGATGATCTTGCCCTTGTCGGGCGCGGCGCGCACGGTCGACAGATAGGGCTCATAGGTCATCGCGGCGTCGTTCTGGCCGGAGACGAAGGCTTGCGCTGCGGCAGCCGGCTCGAGGTTGACGACGGTCACGTCCTTCGTGGAGAGGCCGTTCTTCTTGAGCATCCAGGCCAAGGCGAAATAGGGCGACGTGCCGGGCGCGGACGCCGCGACCGTCTTGCCCTTGAGGTCCTTGATCGCGGCGATGTCGTTGCGCACGGCCATGCCGTCGGCGCCATAGCTCTTGTCGAGCTGGAAGATCTGCTTGGTGGCGACGCCATTGGCGTTCCAGGAGATCCAGGTCTCGACCGTGGTGGCCGCGCACTGGATGTCGCCGGACGCGATCGCAAGGTGGCGGTCCTTCTGCGGGATCTTCTTGATCGTGACGTCGAGGCCGTTCTTCTTGAAGATGCCGGCTTCCTTGGCCAGCGTCAGCGGCGCGAAGCCGGTCCACCCGGAGATGCCGACGCCGACCTTGACCTCGTCGGCGAGCACCGGCGTGGCTGCCGCAAGTGCAATGATTGTCGTAAAAATTGTCGAACTACGCATGATTGTCGTCCTCTTGCCGATCGATGGATTGACGTCCTGTTGATCCCTATTGGTCCATGTAGACCGTTGTCGGAAGCATTGCACGAATTGTGCCGACATTCTCCTCTCAGCCTCCCTTGAATCGTGCGACGAGGCGGTGAGTGTCACCGGGATAAAGCAGCCGCACCGCGGTGATGGTGCGGGCGCTGCGCCAGGTGTAGCGGTCGATCACGAGGCAGGGCGCGCCGACGGCGATGTCGAGCGCTTCCGCCGTGCGATCGTCCGCAACGATCGCGCTGATCGTATGCTCGGCCTCGGTCCATGGGACATGGTGAAGCAGCCAGGAGCCGGGCGGCTCGCGGGAGAAATCAGCGGTCGCGGCATTCGGTACGGATGAGAGGTCGATCAGCCTGTCCTCGACCGCGAACGGTACCTTGTCGGCGCTATGGCGGCAGGTGATCGCGACCACCTTGCCGGCCTTCTTGACGCCGAGACGGTCGCGGTCGGCAGCGGTCGCCGCGCGCAGCTTGCGGCCGATCAGCTCGTAGCCGTAAGCGCGGCCGAGCGTGGTGATCTCGGCGCGGATGTCGGCGATCTTGAGCACCGCCGACTGATGCTGCGGCCGGCGCACGAACGAGCCGGCGCGCCGCCGCCGCTCGATAAGGCCCGCCTGGGCGAGTTCCGACAGCGCTTTGTTGACGGTCATGCGCGAGCAGCCGTAGCGCGCGACCAGCTCGTGCTCGAAGGGAATGCGATGCCCGGGCGGCCATCCGCCGGTCAGGATGCGCTTTTCGATATCGGCGCGGATGCGCTTGTAGAGCGTCGGCTTGTCCGCCGCTTCTGTAGCGAGGCTCATGCGACGAGCCTCCGCACCGCTGCCTTGAAGCGTTCGCGCGCGGCCTGGCGCAGCCTGTGCCGCCCGCCTTCGACCACCTTGTTGCCGCCGGCCCAGACGCAATCGATCGCAGCGCCGCCCGCGGCAAAGATCCAGCCGTCGATGACAGCGTCATGCGTACGCCCTGCAAGCGAGGGATGCGCGGCGTCGAGCGTGACGATGTCGGCGCGCGCTCCGGGCGCGAGGCCGACGGTCTGCTGCGCCAGCGCCCGCGCGCCGCCGGCAAGCGCATCGTCGAACAGTGAGCGTCCGGTCGAGCGGCCCGCGCCGCCGGAGAGGACGTTGCGCTGGCGGTGCTTGAGCCGCTGGCCGTATTCAAGCTGGCGCATTTCGTCGGCTGCGCCGATCAGCACGTTGGAATCGGTGCCGACACCGAAGAGGCCGCCAGCGTCTAGAAACTCGCGCGCCAAAAAGATGCCGTCGCCGAGGCTCGCTTCCGTGATCGGACAGAGGCCGGCGACCGCGCCGGTCTTCGCGAATGCCGTCACTTCCTCATCCGTCATGTGGGTCGCGTGAATGAGACACCAGCGCTGATCGATGGGGGCGTGTTCCAGCAGCCATTGCACCGGGCGACGGCCTGACCAGGCAAGGCAATCCTCGACTTCCTTGACCTGCTCGGCGGCGTGAATGTGCACCGGCCCGCCGTTCGCAAGCGGAATGATCGAGGTCAGCTCGTCCGGTGCCACCGCCCGCAAGCTGTGTGGCGCGATGCCGATATTGGCGCCCGGCAAATTTCCGATGGCGTTGCGTGAGGCAGCCACCAGCGCGGCGAATTGATCGACCGTGCAGATGAAGCGGCGCTGGCCGGCATGCGGCGCCGCGCCTCCAAAAGAGCCATGCGCATAAAAACTCGGCAGCAGCGTCAACGCAATGCCGGAGGCCTCGGCGGCCTGCGCGATCTTCGCGGCCATCTCGGCGATATCGGCATAGGGCGAACCGTCGCGGTCGTGATGCAGATAGTGGAATTCGCCGACGCGGGTAAAACCCTGCTCCAGCATCTCGACATAGAGCAGCGTCGCAACGGCCGCGACGTCGTCGGGCGTCATTGCCAGCGCAAAGCGATACATCGTCTCGCGCCAGGTCCAGAAAGTGTCGGTACTGTCACCGCGCAGCTCGGCAAGTCCCGCCATGCCGCGCTGGAAGGCGTGGCTGTGCAGGCTCGCAAGTCCCGGAAGCCCGATCGCGTGGCGCTCGTCGCCGGCAGCTGGCGCCACGCCGGCTGTCACCGCCGCGATCGACCGGGCGGCGACGACCACCTGCACGTCATTGGCCCAGCCCGAGGGCAGGAGCGCGGAGGCAAAATGCAGTCGGGACATGATGACACGCCGGCTGGACAGAACCGGCTTACGATTATATGTCTAGACATATAAGTCAAGCATCCCCACGCCGAATGGATACCCGCATGGCAGAGCGCTTCGACCGGATCTGGCACAATGCCCGCCTCGCCACGATGCGGGCCGATCGGCCCGATCTCGGCGAGATGGAGCATGGTGTCGTTGCCGCGCGCGGCGGCCACATCGCCTATGCGGGCTCGAAGGCGGATTTCCCGGTTGATGCGGAGGCGATCGATCGGATCGATTGCGAAGGGCGCTGGATCACGCCGGGTCTCGTCGACTGCCACACCCATCTCGTCTATGGCGGCAACCGCGCGCATGAATTCGAGCTGCGCCTCAAGGGGGCAAGCTATGAGGAGATCGCACGCGCCGGCGGCGGCATCGTCTCGACGGTTGCGGCGACGCGCGAAGCGAGCGAAGCCGAACTCGTCTCAAGCGCGCTGTCGCGGCTCGATACGTTGATCAGCGAGGGCGCAACCACGGTCGAGATCAAATCCGGCTACGGCCTCGATGTTGAAACCGAGATGCGGCAACTCTCCGCAGCGCGCAGCCTCGGCGGTCAGCGGCCGGTCGCGATCCGCACCTCCTTCCTCGGGGCGCATGCGCTGCCGTTGGAAGCCGATGGCGACAAGGATCGTTACATCGATCTCGTCTGCAAGGAGATGCTTCCGGCTGTCGCAAAAGCCGGCCTTGCCGATGCGGTCGACGCCTTCATGGAAGGGATCGCGTTCTCGGCCGAACAGACCGCGCGGGTGTTCGAGGCCGCGAGAGGGTTTGGGTTGCCGGTGAAGCTGCATGCCGATCAGCTGTCGAACCTCGGTGGTGCCGCGCTCGCTGCAAAATTCTCGGCGCTGTCCGCCGATCACCTCGAGCATACGGACGAGGCCGGGGCGGCTGCGATGGCGAAGGCGGGCACGGCAGCTGTGCTGCTGCCCGGCGCCTTCTACTTCATTCGCGAGACGCAGAAGCCCCCGGTCGAGGCATTCCGCAAGCACGGCGTTCCGATGGCGCTCGCGACCGACTGCAATCCCGGCAGCTCACCGCTGACATCGCTGCTGCTCGCGATGAACATGGGGGCAACGCTGTTCCGGATGAAGGTGGCCGAGTGCCTCGCCGGCGTCACCCGTGAAGGCGCGCGTGCGCTCGGCGTGCTGGATCAGACCGGCACGCTGGAAGCGGGGAAGTGGTGCGATCTCGCGATCTGGGACATCGAGCGGCCCGCCGAGCTAGTCTACCGCATCGGCTTCAATCCGCTGCATCGGCGGGTATGGAGGGCGCAGTGACGGAGCAGGGCGCGCCGATCGTCGTCAAGCCGGGCGCAGTGAGCCTCGACGATCTCGTGCGCGTGCTCGCAGGCGCCCCTGTCGTCCTCGATCCGTCGTTCTGGCCGCGTGTCGAGGCGGCTGCGCGGATCGTTGCGCGGGCCGCGCAGGCCGACGCCCCCGTCTATGGCATCAACACCGGCTTCGGGAAGCTCGCCTCGAAGCGCATTCCGCCGGACCAGACCGCGCTGCTGCAGCGCAATCTCATCGTCTCGCATTGCTGCGGCGTCGGCCCGGCGACGCCGGAGCCGATCGTTCGCCTGATGATCGCGTTGAAGATCGTCTCGCTCGGGCGCGGTGCCTCCGGAGTGCGGCGCGAGGTGATCGAGCAATTGCAGGCCATGTTGGCGCAGGGCGTCTATCCGCTGGTGCCGCAGCAGGGCTCGGTCGGTGCCTCCGGCGATCTTGCGCCGCTTGCGCATATGACCGCGGTGATGATCGGCGAGGGACAGGCGATCGTCGACGGCAAAACCGTATCGGGCAGCGAGGCGCTCGCTGCCGCCGGTCTCGCGCCGCTGACCCTGGGGCCCAAGGAAGGCCTCGCGCTGATCAACGGCACGCAGTTCTCGACCGCCTACGCCATATCGGGCGTGCTGCGTGCATTTCGCCTCGCTCGCGCCGCGCTCGTCACCGGTGCGCTGTCGGTCGATGCGGCGATGGCCTCGACGGCGCCGTTCCGCCCCGAGATCCAGGCGCTGCGTGGCCATGCCGGGCAGATCGCCGCGGCCGCGACGCTGACGGCGCTGCTCGACGGCAGCGACATCCGACTGTCGCATCTCGAAGGCGACGAACGCGTGCAGGATCCCTATTGCCTGCGCTGTCAGCCGCAGGTCGCGGGCGCAGCGCTCGACCTGGTCACGCAGGCCGCGCGCATGCTGACCGTCGAGGCCAATGCCGTCACCGACAATCCGCTGGTGCTGGTCGAGACCGGCGAGATCGTCTCCGGCGGCAATTTCCACGCCGAGCCGGTCGCCTTCGCTGCCGATGCGATCGCGCTGGCGCTGTCGGAGGTCGGCGCGATCAGCGAGAGGCGGATCGCGACGCTGGTCGATCCTGCGCTGAATTTCGGCCTGCCGCCGTTCCTCACCCCCGATCCCGGCCTCAATTCCGGCTTCATGATTGCCGAGGTGGCGGCGGCCGCGCTCTATGCCGAGAACAAGCAGCGCGCAGCTGCCTGCTCAATCGATTCTACGCCGACCAGCGCCAATCAGGAAGACCATGTCTCGATGGCCGCGCATGCCGCGCGGCGCTTGTCCGATATGGCCGACAATCTCGCCGCGATTCTCGGCATCGAGCTTCTGGTCGCAGCCCAAGGCATCACCCTGCGCGCGCCGCATGCGACCAGCGCGCCGCTGGTCGCAGTCATCGCCGCGTTGCGCGAGCAGGTGCCGGCGCTCGGCGCCGATCGCTACATGGCGGGCGATCTCGCCAAGGCCGCCGCCCTGATCGAAGCCGATGTGCTGCCGGCCGTGGCGATTGCTTCGCTTCCAACCGACCCGTTTCCGCGACTTGACTGAGAGGTCCACATGAACCGCCGACTGGACAATGACCGCACCATTCGTGCTCCCCGCGGCAGCGAGATCAGCGCCAGGAGCTGGCTGACGGAAGCCCCGCTGCGTATGCTGATGAACAATCTCGACCCTGACGTCGCGGAGCGCCCGAGCGAGCTTGTGGTCTATGGCGGCATCGGCCGCGCCGCGCGCGACTGGGAGAGCTTTGACCGGATCACGGCTGCCTTGCGCCAGCTCGAGGGCGACCAGACGCTGCTGGTGCAGTCCGGCAAGCCGGTGGGCGTGTTCCGCACCCATCCCGATGCGCCGCGCGTCCTGATCGCGAACTCCAACATCGTGCCGCATTGGGCGACGCTCGATCATTTCAACGAACTCGATCGCCAGGGCCTGATGATGTACGGCCAGATGACGGCGGGCTCGTGGATCTATATCGGCAGCCAGGGCATCGTGCAGGGCACCTACGAGACATTTGTCGAAGTCGGCCGTCGCCATTATGGCGGCAGCCTCGCCGGCAAATGGATTCTCACCGCCGGCCTCGGCGGCATGGGCGGCGCGCAGCCGCTGGCGGCGACCATGGCCGGCGCGTCGATGCTCGCCGTCGAATGCCAGCCGAGCCGCCTCGAGATGCGGTTGCGCACCGGCTATCTCGACCGGCAGGCCGCAACGCTCGATGACGCGTTGGCGATCATGGCGGACTCCGCAAAGACGAGGAAGGCGGTCTCGGTCGGCCTGCTCGGCAATGCTGCGGAAATTTTTCCGGAGCTGGTGCGCCGCGGCGTCAAGCCCGACATTGTCACGGACCAGACCAGCGCGCATGATCCGATCAACGGGTACCTGCCGAAGGACTGGACGCTTGCCGAATGGGAAGCCAAGCGCGCCTCGGATCCGAAGTCGGTCGAGCGTGCGTCGAAAATGTCGATGGTCGAGCACGTCCAGGCCATGCTGGATTTCCATGCACAGGGCATTCCGACGCTCGACTACGGCAACAACATCCGCCAGATGGCGCAGGACATGGGCCTGAAGAACGCGTTCGATTTCCCCGGCTTCGTTCCCGCCTATATCCGTCCCCTGTTCTGTCGTGGCGTCGGGCCGTTCCGCTGGGCCGCGCTGTCGGGCGATGCCGAGGACATCTTCAAGACCGACGCCAAGGTGAAAGAGCTGATGCCCGACGACAAGCATCTGCACAACTGGCTCGACATGGCCAAGGAGCGCATCAAGTTCCAGGGCCTGCCGGCGCGGATCTGCTGGGTCGGTCTCGGCGATCGCCATCGCCTCGGCCTTGCGTTCAACGAGATGGTGGCGCGTGGCGAGTTGAGGGCGCCGATCGTGATCGGCCGCGATCATCTCGACAGCGGTTCGGTGGCGAGCCCCAACCGCGAGACCGAGGCGATGAAAGACGGGTCGGACGCCGTGTCGGATTGGCCCTTGCTCAACGCGCTGCTCAATTGCGCCAGCGGCGCGACCTGGGTCTCGCTGCACCATGGCGGCGGCGTCGGCATCGGCTATTCGCAGCATGCCGGCATGGTGATCGTCGCGGACGGCACGCCGGAAGCGGCGAGGCGCATTGAGCGCGTGCTTTGGAACGATCCCGCCAGCGGCGTCATGCGCCATGCCGACGCGGGTTACGACATTGCGATCGAATGCGCCCGTGAGAAGGGGCTCGATCTGCCGAGCCTGTCGAAGTAGCCGCGCCTCAGGCCACGATCTTGGCGCCGGCGCCACCGAGTCGCTGGCCTTCGTTCCGAGGCGGCGCAGGCTGTCGAACTGGGCGCGCGTCTCGACGCCCTCGACGACGCAGGGTCGATCTTGATCTTGTCGAGCGGTAGCCGGTGCCGAAATCGTCCAGCGAAATGCCGCTGACGTTTGAGGGCAACTGCCTTGTGTCCGCAACAACTCATGGGCCGCGCGGGAATATCGGCGCGTTTGGTGTCAGCGGAGCGAGAGCCTATCGGCCGATCGTCACGCCGGCGGTCGAGCGCATGGCGTCCCGCAGGCTCGTCGCCTTCATGTCGTCGAGGACTTCTCGCGTCAGCACGGTGGTCTGGCCAGGCGTATTGAGGATCGTCTCGCCACGCGAGGACGAGAGCCGGTCGGCCTTGTAGGGCGTTGCGGGATCGACGGCGGATGCCGCTGTCGGCGCGTGACGCGGCCGCTTGCTGGACGCTGCAAAAGCTCCTTGCGAGAAGCAGAGGGCCGCGATGACGATCAATCGCAACGATGTAGCGGGCATGCGATCTCGCATAGCGGGGACGTCAGCCTAGCATATGGGGCGCATCGTTCGCAGAGAAAAGGATCAGGCGAGAGCGGCCTGGCGTTCCCGCACGGGTTCACGGACCCGGTCCGGAACCCGCGGCTCGGCGAGGCGGGTGAAGCTGCGATGGCCGGCGTGCGCGGGCGCCTCGACGATGACGCCCTCGCACACGATCTGTCCGCCGAGTATTTTGAATTCCAGCTTGTCATAGCGCGGCATGGTCTCGCCGGCCGCGGGCGGCAGCAACTCGATGCTGCCCTGGATGTTCAGCGTGGCATTGCCGGCGCCGTGAAGCCGCGGATTCCACATCCGGATCCCGGTCTCGGCCCAGCGCTGTCGGATCAGCGCGGCACGATCGGCTGGTTCGGCAGGCTTGGCGCGAACTTTCGGGGCGCTGCGGGCCTCGGGCGCTGGAGACGCGAAGACCGGCTCCGGCGCGATGTCCGTGACGACGTTGGGCGTGTCGTCGGAAGAACTCTCAGTGGTGGCTGCGACGACGATCGGCGCAGGATCGTTCGCCGGGATCATCTCGATCTCGATCTCGACGCTGGAGGTCGCCGCGCTGTCGATGTAGCTCTCGAAGACGTCCTCCACCGGGACTTCGCTGCCGCCAAGCGCGACGCCGGGGGCGCCTGCAACGGCGCGCTCGACGTCAGCGGGAATGCCCGGGGCGTGAGCGCCGTTGAGGCTGAGGGCGTCAACCGGCGCGATCGCGACGTCCAGGGAGACGACCTCGGTCTCCTCCGCGACGACGGGCTCGATGTCGGCCGGAAACTGGGGGGACGGATCGCTGCTGATAGCAATGGGCTCGGCGTCGGCCGATTCATTTTCGGCTTCGACAGATGCGGCCGCGGCCGTCTCGCCGGGCGCAACGTCACGCGAAGCTGTCGCCGGCGGAGCGTTGTCGATGATGAACTCGGGAACATCTGTCGGTCCGGGCGCGACGTCGACCGGCGAGATTGCAGCCTCCGCCGCGACGACCGGTTCGCCTTCCCTCGGCGTCTCCCGGGATGAATCCTCGGTGACACTCACATCAGCCGGCGCGGCCGACGGGCCCTCCGCGAGGACAGAGATCGCGGTTTCGTCCGCGGCTGCGTCACCGGGCAGCGGATCGGTGCTGATGCTGATGTTCGGAGCGGGCGCAGTTTCTGCCGCGTCGACGACGAGAGCTGACGAGTCGTTCGCGGTAATCGGGGTGGCGTCGATGCCGCCGCCGTGCGGCGCGGGCCGAAGCCGGGTCAACGCCCATTTCACCGCAGGAATACGGTGCAGCAACGATATCAGTCTCGAAAGCACTGGGAGTTGTCCAAGAGGTACTCGGCGTGAGGCAATCGCTGATTCGTCAGCAATGTGAAAAACTGCCCCGGCCGTCACACTGATGTCAATGTAGGTGGGACTAATTGCAGAACATACGCGCGTCGTCGCGCGTGATCGACGGCTAGCCTCTGATTCGACTCTGCGGCGTAGCGCTCTACAGCCGAGGGATTTTGCCTTGTCGTGGAAGGGACGCCCGCTCCCTCCCACGATAGCGGCTACTTTCCGGAGCCTGCGCCACCGCCGGCCTGCGTGGAGGGGCCGTTCCAAGCTCGGGCGTGGCGCGCCGGAGCAATGTGAGTTGCGCCGAACGTGGGGGTTCCCTGTGGTGCGCTCTCGAAGTTAGGCTGGAACTCTCCGGGCACCTGGCGTGAGAACGTGGCATGAAAAGGATAGTCGCCATTGGAGCAGTTCTGCTCTGGTCCACCATCACCTTTGCGCAGAATCGCACCATCACGGTGGCTTCGACGACGTCGACGGAACAGTCGGGTTTGTTCGGCCATCTGCTGCCGCTGTTCTCGAAGGCCGAGGGTATTGACGTGAAGGTCGTTGCCGTCGGCACCGGCCAGGCGTTGGACATCGGGCGGCGCGGTGACGCCGACGTGGTGCTTGTCCATGACAGATCCGCCGAAGACAAGTTCATGTCCGAAGGGCAGGGCGTGAAGCGCTTCGACGTGATGTACAACGACTTCGTCATCATCGGCCCGAAAAGCGATCCGGCGCAGATTTCCGGCAGCAAGGACGTCACCGATGCGCTGCGCAGGATCGCGGCGGCAAAGGCGCCGTTCGTCTCGCGCGGCGACAAATCCGGCACCCACGCAGCCGAGCTCAGATTGTGGAAAGAGGCGGGCGTCGACGTCGGTGCCGGCAAGGACAGCTGGTATCGCGAGATCGGCCAGGGCATGGGTCCTGCGCTGAACATGGCGTCATCCTCGAACGCCTATCTGCTGTCGGATCGCGGCACCTGGCTGTCGTTCAGGAATCGCGGTGAGCTCGCCGTTCTCAACGAGGGCGACAAGCGGCTCTTCAACCAGTACGGCGTCATGCTGGTCAATCCGGCCAAGCATCCGAACGTGAAGGCGCAGGATGGGCAGGCCTTCATCGATTGGCTGGTGTCTCCGAAGGGACAGCAGGCGATTGCCGGCTACAAGCTCGGCGGCGAGCAGCTATTTTTCCCCAACGCGGCCAACTAGCAAAAACGCGACGGTCGACACCGCCACGCTGAGTGCGAGCAGGATCAGCCCGAGACCCAGCGCCAGCGGCAGGTCTCCCTTGCTTGTCTCGAGCGCGATCGCGGTGGTCATCGTTCGCGTGAAGCCGCGGATGTTGCCGCCGACGATGATGATGGCGCCGACCTCCGCGATGGCGCGTCCGAAGGCGGCGAGGAAGGCCGTCAGCAGCGAGGTCCGTCCCAGCGCGAACAGCAGCGCCATGCTGCGCAAGGCCGACAGACCGTCGATCCGCGCCAGATCGCCATACTCCGCCCAGAGCAGGCTCGCCGGGCGGTGCACCAGCGCCACCACGATCGGCGTGGCGAGCAGCGTCTGCGCGATCACCATGGCGGTGGGTGTGAACAATAGACCGGCCGCTGCGAGCGGGCCGGACCGCGACAGCAGCAGATAGAGCGCGAGCCCGACCACGACCGGCGGCAGGCCGAGCAGCGCATTGGTCAGCACGATGATGACCTGCCGTCCGTGGAAACGGCTGATCGCAAGCAGGGCGCCAAAAGGTGCGCCGATCAGGAGAGCGACGAGGCTGGCGGTCAGGCTGACGCGGACAGACAATGCGACGATGCCCAGCAGCTCGGCGTCGGCATGGCCGATCAGAGCGAAGGCGGCGCCGGCGGATTGCGCGAAGTCGTTCATCCGCGCCTGAACTTCGGGTTTCGGCCGTATGCCTCCGGGCCATCGATGTCGAGGTCGCAAAAGCGCGTCACGGGCTGGTCCCCTGCAAGTGCGTCACTGAATTATATCAACCCGCGCAGCTCGTCGATCAGGCGGCCGCACTGCTCATCCGGTCCGACAGTGATGCGCAGGAAGTCCTCGATGCGCGGCTTCTTGAAGTGCCGGACCAGCACGCCGCGCTGACGAAGTGCGGCCGCGAGATCGGTGCCGCTCCGGCTGAGATGACGTGCGAACACGAAGTTCGCAAGCGAGGGCAATACCTCGAAGCCGAGTTGCCCGAGATCGCGCGTCAGCACGTCGCGTCTCTTGATGATACGGGCGCGGGCCTCGAGGAACCACGCCTCGTCCTCGATCGCAGCGATGGCGCCGGCGATGGCGAGGCAGTCGACGGGATAGGAGTTGAAGCTGTCCTTCACCCGCTCCAGCGCCTCGATCAGCGGCCGCTGGCCGATGGCAAATCCGACCCGCAAGCCCGCGAGCGAGCGCGATTTCGAGAAGGTCTGGATGACGAGCAGATTGTCGTGGCGCGCAACGAGCGGCACGGCGCTCTCGGCGCCGAAATCGACATAGGCCTCGTCCACCACTACCAGCCGGTTCGGATTCTCCGCAAGCAAGGCGGCGATCGCCTCGCGCGGAAGCGCGATGCCGGTGGGCGCATTCGGATTGCAGAGCAGGATCGCGCTCGATGACCGACTGTAGTCGGTGGTCTCGATTCTCATCGCGGCATCGAGCGGCACTTCCTCATGCGCAATGCCATAGAGGCGGCAATAGACCGGGTAGAAGCTGTAGGTGACATCAGGGAACAGAAGCGGCGCATCGTGCTTCAGGAGCGCCTGGAAGGTGTGGGCCAGAACCTCGTCCGACCCGTTGCCGACGAACACCTGTTCGGGCGCAACGTCGCTATGGGCCGCGATGGCCTCGCGCAGGCGGGTGGCGTGCGGATCGGGATAGAGGCGCAGCCGCTCGGCGGCCGATGCGATCGCCGCCAGCACGCGCGGCGAGGGCGGATAGGGATTCTCGTTGGTGTTGAGCTTGACGATTCCGTCCTGCTTCGGCTGCTCGCCCGGCACGTAGGGCGAAAGCGAGTGGACGACGGGACTCCAGAAGCGGCTCATGATCTCCAATCCGGGTTGATCCGGCACAGTAGGGGATGCGGGGCGTCGGCGGAAGGGCACTTGCCATCGGCATCCTCGGCGGATCCGCGCGAGCCTCATGGCCGGTGACGTTCCCCTGCGCGCGGCCTTCATGCTAGCCTCATCGCGCAAACGCAAGACCTGAAAAACAACAAGGAAGGCCGGCGCGGCCCAAGGCTGCGCACAAGAGCCGCAAAGAGAGGAACACATGCCGGGTGCAGCCCTTGTCAGAACTCCCTCCATTCCGACCGCGCCCGTGACGCCAGCCGTTCTCGACCGATTGCGAGCGATCGTCGGCGACAAGGGCCTGATCCTGGACGAGCACGACAAACGGCCGTTCGTGACCGACTGGCGCGGTGAGCTCGCAGGGCAGGCTGCAGCGGTCGTGCGACCGGCCAGCACCACGGAGGTCTCCGCGGTCGTCAAGCTCTGCCACGACAACGGTATCGCCATCGTGCCCCAGGGTGGCAACACGGGCCTGATGGGCGGTGCCACGCCGTGGCCTGCGCACCGCGGCATCCTGCTCTCTCTCGGCCGCATGAACCACGTGCTGCATGTCGATCCCGTCGGCTACACCATGACCGTGGAGGCGGGGTGTATCCTCCAGTCGCTTCAGGAGACGGCCGCGCGCCATGACCGCTTCTTTCCACTCAGCCTGGGTGCGCAGGGCTCGTGCATGATCGGAGGGAATCTCTCCACCAATGCGGGCGGCGTGCAGGTGCTGCGCTACGGCAATGCGCGCAATCTGGTGCTGGGCCTCGAGGTCGTCCTGGCCAATGGCGATGTCTGGGACGGGCTGCGTGCGCTCAAGAAGGACAACACCGGCTACGATCTCAAGCATCTGTTCATGGGCGCTGAAGGCACGCTGGGCATCATCACCAAGGCAGTGCTGAAGCTGTGGCCCGCGCCGAAAGACGTCTGCACGGCATGGCTCGCGATCCGCGATCCCAGCGCTGCGATCGAGCTCCTGTCGGAGGCGCATGCCGCCTCCGACGACAATGTCGGCTCCTGCGAGCTGATGAGCCGCGCTTGCATCGACATGGTGCTGCGGCATATTCCCGGTACCCAGGATCCTCTCAAGGCGGAGACCGACTGGTATCTCCTGCTCGAATGGTCGTCGGCACGCGCGCGGCAGGACGGCGGCGCGGGCATGTCGGACAGGATGGAGCAGTTCCTGGCCGATCAGCTCGAAGCAGGCCGCCTGCTCGATGCGGTGATCGCGCAAACCGAGACGCAGTCACGCAACATGTGGCGCATCCGCGAGGGCGTGGCCGAGGCCTCGCGCGCGGAAGGACCGGGCCTGAGCTACGACGTGTCGGTCGCGATCTCCCGGATTCCCGAATTCATCGACAAGGGCCTGAAGTCCGCGCTCGACATCCTGCCGACGATCCGCCCTTATCCGCTCGGCCACATCGGCGACGGCAATGTGCACTTCTCCTTCATGGGTCCGAAGGGCATGGATCGCACCACGCTCGGGCAGTATTCCCCGGCGATCACACGGGCCGTCAATGATCTCATCACGTCGATGGGCGGCTCGATCTCGGCCGAACACGGCATCGGCATCGAGAAGCTCGACGAGCTCGAGCACTATCGCTCCAGGACCGAGCTCGACATCATGCGCACGATCAAGCGGGCGCTCGACCCCAACAACATCATGAATCCGGGCAAGGTGCTGCATCTCGGGTGAGATGAGGACCGGCGTCACAGGCCGGCCGCCGGCCGGCGGCCATTGGACGCGGATGTGGTGCAAACCCGGGCAAAAGCAGGCTCCAGCGGTGCAAGATCGTGCCTTTTCGCCCCGTGCGAACGGCTTTATTCCCCCCGTGGATGCGCTAAGGAAGGGCAGGATCAGGTCGCAGGCGCCTCTTGGCGGTGCTAGACCCTGATGCAGGAACAATGGGACCGGGGGCGGCAGCCGGACGGCCCACAAGGATGAAGGATACGAGGCAATGATCCAGAGCATTGGCATCATCGGGGCAGGCACCATGGGGAACGGCATCGCGCAGGTCTGCGCGGCGGCGGGACTTTCGGTCGTGATGGTCGATATTTCCGATGCGGCGGTGAACCGCGGCCTGTCGACCGTTGGCGGCAGCCTCGAGCGTCTGGTCAAGAAGGAGAAGATGTCGGCGGCCGACCGCGACGCGACGCTCAAGCGCATCACCGGCACGACCGACCGGGCGAAGCTGTCGGATTGCGACCTCGTCATCGAGGCCGCCACCGAGAACGAGGAGCTCAAGGTCAAGATCCTGAAGGACCTCTGCGCCACGCTGCCGCCGCGCACGCTGGTTGCGACCAACACCTCGTCGATCTCGATCACCAAGCTCGCCGCGGCGACCGACCGTCCCGACCGTTTCATCGGCATGCATTTCTTCAACCCGGTGCCGGTGATGGCGCTGCTGGAACTCATCCGCGGCCTGCAGACCTCCGACGACACCCATGCCAAGGCGCTCGATTTCGCCCAGCGTGTCGGCAAGGTGGCGATCACGGCCAAGAACAGCCCGGGCTTCGCCGTCAACCGCATCCTCTGCCCGATGATCAACGAAGCGATCTTCGCGCTCCAGGAAGGCATCGCGACGGCCGAAGAGATCGACGCCGGCATGAAGCTCGGCTGCAACCATCCGATCGGACCTCTGGCTCTCGCCGATCTCGTCGGTCTCGACACCATGCTCTCGGTCATGGAGGTCTTTTACAAAGGCTTCAACGATCCTAAATATCGGCCAGCGCCGCTGCTGAAAGAGATGGTCGATGCCGGCCATCTCGGCCGCAAGACGGGGCAGGGTTTTTACACTTACAACGCCTGATTCAAGTGTCGGCGGCGGGCGTCGAGCGTCCGCCGCCGGAGCCCGCATTTGCGCTGCGACAAAGACGGACGTAGCGATTGGCCCGACAATGTCGAGCGGGCGACCTCGCGGGAACAACGGAACGGATACCAAAGGATGTCGGATCGACCGAAGGCCGAGCGGGAAGCTGCGTCCGCGCGGCGGAACCTGTTGACCCAGGATGCGATCGAGCGCACCGGGATCACTGAAGAGATGATCGGGGAACTCGTCACCCGCTTTTACGGGCGCGCGCGCGAGGACGCGCTGCTGGGGCCGGTGTTCGCGATCGTGCAAAATTGGGACGAGCATCTCGCAAAGCTCGAGGATTTCTGGTCGTCGGTGGTGCTGATGAGCGGCCGCTACCATGGCTCGCCGATGCGCTCGCACCTGCCGCTGAGCTTGGTCGGCGATCATTTCGATCGCTGGCTCGATCTGTTCGAACAGACCGCACGCGAAGTCTGCCCACCTCCGGCAGCCGGGCTCCTTATCGACAAGGCGCGTCGCATCGCCGACAGTTTTGAGATGGCGTCGGCAACTGTCGCGGGCCGCATCGCTTCGCCGCGTCACGTGCTCAGATCGTGAAATACAAAATTCCTGCCGGCGAAAGTTACAGCCCGCATCGCGTGGTGGCGCGCTGCACCAATTCCAGCAGCATCGGTCTGATCTGCAAAATCATCATGCCGTTCGCGCAATGCGATGTAGAAGCTGCGAAAACGCGCTTGCCGGTGTTCATTCACGTTCAATCAATGCGAGTAAAGCCATATTGATGCATTGCGGCGTCAAGTCTTCGCCTTGTTTTTGGCAGACTTCCGGCGCCTGCTACCGGCATGGCTGGCGCATTGTTCAACACCACATCTTCACCGTCCGAGAGTGCTGCGGAACCTGAGGTCGTCGCGGGCACGGAGCAGACGCGGCGAACACTGCTGCTTGGTGCACTCGCGACTACCGCATGCCTCGGCTGTTCCAAGGAGTCGCGCGCCGGCGAAGATCCGCTCGGCTCCGACGAACGGCCGCAGAAGGGCGACGTGCTCGTCTTCTCCGAAGGCGACCAGGAAGGAAAGCCGGTCACCTTGGCCGACCTGCAAGCAGGCGGGCCGCCGGTGCACGCCTGGCCGAAGGATCCCAAGACATCGGTGGTGCGCAGCGCGTCCCGGCTCAACGAGATCCTCATCATCCGCCTCGATCCCGCCGAGCTCGACGAAAAGACCCGCGAGCGTGCCGTCGACGGCATCCTCGCTTATTCGGCTATCTGCTCGCATGCCGGCTGTCCCGTCACCGCCTGGGTGAAGAGCGATGTCGGCGACAAGGAGGTGTTCAAGTGCATGTGCCACAACTCCGAATACGATCCTCGCGCGGGTGCGAAGGTCGTGTTCGGGCCGGCGCCGCGGCGGCTGGCGGCGCTGCCGCTGGCGCTCGCTGACGGCTCGCTCAGCGTCGCTGGCAACTTCATCGGAAAGGTAGGTGGCGCGCAGCCGGGATAATGGACCGTGCGGGGTATGCCCCCGTCACGAGAGGCCGCAATCCGCCCAGGGGCGGACGACGGGACGAACGACAGAATTCAAAACAAGAATTCAGACGGATGAAAAAGGGAAACGTCCATGAACACGTCCAAGCAAACGTCGATCACCAGAAAGCAATGGTACCTGTCCGGCTTTGTCGCCTTCACCTGTCTTGCCGCGACCGCTGCGACGGCCGGTCCGATCGAGAATTATTCGCCGGTGACCGCGCAGCGGCTGGAAAATCCGGAACCCGGCAACTGGATGCTCTACCGCCGGACCTATGACGGGCAGGGCTACAGCCCGCTCGACCAGATCAACGCCTCGAACGTGAAGAATCTCACGCCGGTCTGGACCTTTGCCACTGGCGTGGTCGAAGGCCACGAGGCGCCGCCGATCGTCAACAACGGCGTGATGTTCGTGGCGACCCCGATGGGGCAGGTCATCGCATTGAACGCGAAGACCGGCGACGAATATTGGCGCTACAAGCGGCAGCTTCCCGACGATCTGTTCCAGTTGCATCCGACCAGCCGCGGCGTCGGCCTCTGGGAGGACAAGCTCTATCTCGCCACCACCGACGATCACGTCGTCGCGCTCGATGCCAAGACGGGCAAGGTGGTGTGGGACACCAAGGTGCAGGACTACAAGAAGGGCCAGTACATGACCCTGATGCCGCTGATCGTCGACGGCAAGGTCATCGTCGGCGGCTCCGGCGGCGAGTTCGGTGTGCGCGGCTATGTCGCCGCCTATGACGCCAAGGACGGCAAGGAGCTGTGGCGGACTTACACCATTCCCGGTGAGGGCGAGCCCGGTCACGACACCTGGCAGGGCGACGACTGGAAGAACGGCGGCGGCTCGGCCTGGATGACCGGCAATTACGACAAGGATACCAAGACGATCTATTGGGGCGTCGGCAATGCGGCGCCGTGGCCCGGCGAGACTCATCCCGGCGACAATCTCTACACCTCCTCGGTGCTGGCGCTCGATCCGAACAACGGCAAGATCAAGACCTATCACCAGTATCACCAGAACGATTCCTGGGATTGGGACGAGGTCGAGGCGCCGATGCTGATCGACCTGCAACGCGATGGCCGCAACATCAAGAGCCTGGTCCATCCGGGGCGCGACGCGATCTTCTGGGTGCTCGAGCGCACGCCGACCAAGATCAATTACGTTGCCGGCTGGCCGTTCGTCTCCACCGACGTGTGGAAGGGCATCGATGCCGAGACCGGCAAGCCGATCGTCGATCCCGCGCACAAGCCAGGGATCGGCAAGCGCGTCGAGTTCTGCCCATCGCTGTGGGGCGGCAAGGATTGGCCGTCGGCGGCATACAGCGAAAGGACCAAGCTGGTCTACGTGCCCGCCAACGAGAACTTCTGCGGCGGCTTCACCGGCGAGAAGGTTGCGCTCAAGCCGGGTGAGCTCTGGCTCGGTACCAAGCCCGAGGACATCGGGCTGAAGACAAAGCCTGGCGCTGATCATTTCGGCGAGCTGCAGGCGTGGGATCCCGTCACCGGCAAGAAGGTGTGGCAGCACAACTTCCCGAAGTCGCAGCTGTTCGGATCGGTCACGGCAACCGCGGGCGATCTCGTCTTCGCCGGCGGTACCAACGACCGCAACTTCCGTGCCTTCAACGCCAAGACCGGAGAGCTGTTGTGGGAGCAGAAGACCAACTCCGGCATCATGGGCATGCCGGTGTCCTATGAGATCGACGGCACCCAGTACATCGCGATCCAGTCGGGATGGGGCGTGGACGCGCAGCGCATCCAGGATGCGCTGGTGACCAACAACATCGGCATAGAGGCCAATGTGCCGCAGGGCGGCGTGATCTGGGTGTTCGCGCTGAAGAAATAGCTCCGCGGGCGGATCGACGAAGGCGGAGCAGCAGGGGGGTGGCGAATGCGGCGGACGGCAACGTCCGCCGCATTCTTGCGTGGTGGTCATCGTGCTTTCCTGCCCTTCGCCCCTTGTGGGACAAGGCGGCATAGGCGGCCTTCGGCCGCCGTACTTGAGAACGCCGAAGTCAAGCTTCGGCTTTGGCGCCGGATGAGGGGGTCTATCCGCGCACACTCATCGCGACTTGGGCTCGCGGAGACAAACCCCTCACCCAAGCGAGTGCGGATCTCTCAGCGTCGCTGCCCTCTCCCGCAAGCAAGGGGAGAGGGCGCATCAATGCCCACCGCAAATCGTTACTTCCCCTCGCGCTCCACCTTGTCCTTCTCCTTCTGGTTCATCTCCCGAACCTTCGGATCCGGATTGTGCTGCCCGGTGGTCTGGGTAGTCGACGCCGGCGGGGCGTTGGCGTTGGGCAGCGAGTTCTGGTCCGGCGCGGTGGGGCGCGTGGCCGTGGTCGGGGGCGTGGTGTTGGTCTGGGCGAATGCGCCCGCGGTCGTCAAAAGAAAGGCGCCCGACAGCGAGACTGCGAGCGCCTTTGAGATGTTGATCATCGATCTGCTCCTGTCAGATCGATGGAAACGGCGTGAGGCCGCCTCCGTTCCTTCACGCCTCCAACTGCTTGCCGATGGGCAAGCTTCGGATGCGTTTTCCGGTCGCCGCGAAGATGGCATTGATCAGCGCCGGTGCGAACGGGGGGACGCCGGGCTCGCCGACGCCGCTCGGCGGCGTGTCCGGGCCGGGCGGCACGATATAGACGTTGGTCACGACAGGAGAGTCGTCCATCCTGACGACCTGGAAGTCGTCAAAGTTCTTCTGCTGCACCTTGCCGTCCTTGAACGTGATCTCGCCGTATTTGGCGATGCTCAGGCCCATGATCGCCGCGCCCTCGATCTGCGAGGCGATGCGTTCCGGGTTGACATAGGTGCCGCAGTCGATCGCGGTGTCGACCCGCGGCACTGTCAGCTTGCCTTTCTCATCGACGGCGACCTCGACGATGGTCGCGATGTAGCTGACGAAGCTGCGGTGCACGGCGATGCCGAGGCCGTGCCCCTTCGGCACCTGTCGTCCCCATTCGCCCTTCTCGGCGACCAGCTCGACCACCTTGCGCAGGCGCGCGGTGTCGATCGGGTAACTGTCGAAGGGCTCGCCGTAGTTCCAGAGGTCCTTCACCGCCGGCTTGACGATGCGCGGACTTCCGATCAGCGCGAGTAGCGTCTCCTTCTGGTCGCGGCCCGTGGCCTGCGCGATCTCGCCGACCATCGACTGGACCGCGAAGGCGCGCGGGATGTTCGAGACCGAGCGGAACCAGCCGATGCGGGTGTGCGCGGCCGCCTCCGGATTCTCGCAAGAGATGTTGGCGATCTCGAACGGCATGTCGACGAGGCCCATGCCGATTTCGAAAGGCGCCTGATGCACCGTGCCGGCCGCAAAGGTCGAGGCGATGCTGGGGGCGACGCTACGGTGGCGCCAGGCGACCACCTTGCCGCTCTTGTCGAGACCCGCCTCGATGCGCTCGACCGAGACGGTGTGCAGGAAGCCATTGTGGATGTCGTCCTCCCGCGTCCACTGCACCTTCACCGGCGCGCCGAGCTCCTTCGACAGGAGGGCAGCTTCGAGCGCAAAGTCGCATTTCGACTTGCGGCCGAAACCGCCGCCGAGCAGCGTCACGTGGACGGTGACGTTCGCTTCCGGAATGTCGAGCGTCTTGGCGACATCCTCGCGCGTCCCGCCCGGGCTCTGCACCGGCGCCCAGATCTCGGCCTTGTCGCCCTTGACGTCGGCCACCGCCACCGGCGGCTCCATGCTGACATGGGCGAGGTGCGGGATGTAGTACTCGCCGACGATCACCTTGTCGGCGCCCTTCAGGGCGGCGTCCGCATCGCCCTCCTGGCGCAGGACCAGGCCGGGCTTGCGCGAGGCCTCCTCGAGCTCCTTGCGATACGCGGCCGACTCGTACTTGCCGTTGGGGCCATCGTCCCAGGTCAGCTTCAGCGCGTCGCGCCCCTTGATCGCCGCGCCGGTGTTGCGCGCGATCACGGCGACGCCGCCGAGCGGCTGGAATTTCGACGGCCACGGCCAGCCGCGCACCTGCATCACCTTTTCGACGCCGGGCACCTTCAGCGCCTCGTCCGGCTCGAACTTGACCAGCTTGCCGCCGGTCACCGGCGGCCGCGCGATGACGGCGTACTTCATGCCGGGCAAGCGGACGTCGGCGCCGTATTGCGCTTTTCCGGTGGTGATGTCGTGCAGATCGACGATGCCGACCTGGCCCTTGCCGAGATAGCGGAAATCCCGGGGGTCCTTCAGCTTGAGGCCCTCGATGCTCGGCACCGATTCCTTGGCGGCGTCGGCAGCAAGCTCGCCGAAACCGAGCTTGCGACCGCTGGCGCTGTGGACGACCTCGTGATTGACGGCCTTGACCTCGGTCGCCGGCACGCCCCAGCGCTTCGCTGCGGCCTGCTCGAGCATGGTGCGGGCGGAGGCGCCGATCTGGCGCATCGGAATCAGATAGTGCCGTGTGCTGCGCGAGCCGTCGGTATCCTGGTTGCCGAATTTGACCTCGTCGCCATGGGCCTGCTGCACCTTGACCCTGGACCAGTCGGCTTCCATTTCCTCGGCCACGATCAGCGGCAGGCTGGTGCGCACGCCGGTGCCCATTTCGGAGCGGTGCCCGACGATGGTGACGATGCCATCAGACGCGACCGAAACGAACACGCGCGGATCGACCACGACGCCGTGCGGCATCTTTCCGGCGCCTGTCTCATAAGCGAGCGCCTGGCGTGACATCACGGGGGCGGCAAGCACGAAGCCACCGGTGACGCCGAGCCCCTTCAGGATGCTGCGGCGCGAGATCTTTTCGACCCTGATATGCTTTTCGAAGCCGCGAAGCTTGCGGGGATTGTCGATGAAATTCATGTCACACTCCCGTCGATGCGAGATGGACCGCGTTCTCGATGCGCTGGTAGCAGCCGCAGCGGCAGATGTTGCCGGCCATCGCCTCGCGGATCTGATCGTGCGACGGCTTTGGATTGTCCATCAGCAGCGCCGCGGCCTGCATGATCTGGCCGGTCTGGCAGAAGCCGCATTGGGGCACATTGACCTGGCGCCAGGCCTTTTGCACCGGGTGATCGCCGCTCGGGTGCAGCCCCTCGATCGTCGTGACCTCGCGTCCGGCGACGTCGTTCACCGACGTGATGCAGGCGCGCACGGCCTGCTTGTCGATGATGACGGTGCAGGCGCCGCACAGGGCCTGGCCGCAGCCGAACTTGGTGCCGGTCAGCCCGGCCTCGTCGCGCAAAAACCAGAGTAGCGGAAGATCCGGGTCGCCGTCCCAGCTCTGTTCCTGGCCATTGATCTTCAACTTGATCATGATCGTCCCTCGCTCTTCATAAGCATGCAAATTCAAATCCGCCGATGTCGGCGGGCCGTGGTCCGTGCGTCGCATCCCTGCCGTTGTCCCGCACGGGCAAATCCCGGAGGGAGGCAGGAAGGCCGATAGCGATGTCTGGATGTACTCGATACCTCCCGTCTTGTTCTTGATTGTTTTGAGCTTCGTGCGGCATCGTGACGGTGCGAGCGTAGCAGAGATCGCGCCGACCCGGCGTTCACAGCCGAGTGTTCTCACCGGGAAAAGATTGCATCGATGGTTTGTCAAAAGCAGGGCGCGACATCACGCCACGCGCACTGTGCGCCCGCAGATGGGCAACGAAGAACAAGGCTTCGTCCGCCGGGAAAACCGCGCGGACGAAGCAGGATGCCTCAGTCGAGGGAGGGAGAACGCAGGGACCGCGAACCTCAAGCAGGAAGTGGGCGGCCCTGCGCAGTCATTCAGAGACCAGGACTGAGGGAGCCGACAGTTCTCGCCAATCCATCGACGGCGAGGAGGCGGCTTCGCCGCAATCGTCCGGGCGCCAGCCCGTCCGGTTCGCTGGGAGTGGAGGAGGGGGAACCAGCGATCGGCGTGGCGATAGCGCGGGCCGCCGGCTCAGGCGGCCTGCTCAGTTCAAGCTGCCTTGTTCAAGCGGCCTTGTTCAAGCGGCCTTGGCTTTGGCCACATGGGTCGCGATCGCGTCCATCAGCGCCGGCGACAGGCAGTCATAGGGCTCAAGGCCGATTTCCTTCAGCCGCGAACGGATGCCGGCCATCTGCTCCGGCTTCACGCCGGATTCGATCACCGAGGAGACGAAGGCGGCGAATTGCGGCGCCTGCCAGCCCTGCTCCTGGAACAGTTCGGGATGAATGAAGTCGAGACCGTAGAACGGATGGTTCTTGTTCTCGATGCGGCCGTACATGTGCGTGCCGCAGGCCTTGCAGGCATGGCGCTGGATCACCGCCGAGGGGTCGACGATCTGGAGCTTGTCGCCGTTCTCGAGCACGGTGACGTTCTGGCGCGGCACCACGGCGACGACGGAGAACGTCGCACCTTGCGGCTTCCAGCACTTGGTGCAGCCGCAGGCGTGGTTGTGGGCGACGTCGCCCTTGATGCCGACCTTGACCGGATGGTCGCTGCATTTGCAGACCAGAGTGCCGCCGGCAAAGCTGCCGCTACCCTGCTTGACGCCGTTGTCGATCGATGGATGGAGTGCAACAGTCATGGTCGATCCTCCTGGGTGTGATGACTTTGGGCTAGTATACGACGACTGAACGGATGGATTTGCCCTCATGCATGAGGTCAAAGCCCTTGTTGATCTCTTCGAGCTTGAGCACGTGGGTGATCATCGGATCGATCTGGATCTTTCCGTTCATGTACCAGTCGACGATCTTCGGCACGTCGGTGCGGCCGCGCGCGCCGCCGAACGCCGTGCCGCGCCAGTTGCGCCCGGTGACGAGCTGGAACGGGCGCGTGGCGATCTCCTTGCCGGCCTCGGCGACGCCGATGATGATCGAGGTGCCCCAGCCGCGATGGCAGGCTTCCAGCGCCTGGCGCATCACGGTGGTGTTGCCGGTGCAGTCGAAGGTGTAGTCGGCGCCGCCGTCGGTGAGGCCGACCAGATGCTGGACGATGTCGCCGGTGACCTTCTTGGGGTTCACGAAGTGGGTCATGCCGAACCGGCGGCCCCAATCTTCCTTGGAGTCGTTGATGTCGACGCCGATGATCTTGTCGGCGCCGGCCATCTTGGCGCCCTGGATGACGTTCAATCCGATGCCGCCGAGGCCGAACACGACCACGTTGGCGCCCGGCTCGACCTTGGCGGTGTTGACGACTGCGCCGACGCCGGTGGTGACGCCACACCCGATGTAGCAGCTCTTGTCGAACGGCGCGTCCTCGCGGATCTTGGCGATCGCGATCTCCGGCAGCACGGTGAAGTTCGAGAACGTCGAGCAGCCCATGTAATGGTAGATCGGCTTGCCCCTGTACGAGAAGCGGCTGGTGCCGTCCGGCATCACGCCTTTGCCCTGCGTCGCGCGGATGGCGGTGCAGAGATTGGTCTTCCGACTCAGGCAGCTTTTGCACTGCCGGCATTCCGGCGTGTAGAGCGGGATGACGTGGTCGCCCGACTTCACCGAGGTCACGCCGGGGCCGATCTCGCGAACGATCCCGGCGCCCTCATGGCCCAGGATCGACGGGAAGATTCCCTCGCTGTCGAAGCCGTCGAGCGTGTAGGCGTCGGTGTGGCAGATGCCCGTTGCCTTGATCTCGACCAGGACCTCGCCGGCCTTGGGCCCTTCCAGGTCAACTTCGACGATCTCGAGTGGCTTCTTGGCTTCGAAAGCGACGGCGGCACGTGTCTTCATCGGTAGCTCCTCAAATTCTCACAAGACGCCAGGACGTAGTCTCGGCAGTCCTCGTAAGGTTCATTTCTTGCCCATGCAGGCGTCTTCGGCCTTGGTGTAGGCCTCCGTCTTCTCTTCCTTCTTGGAGGGACGCTGCCGGCCCCAGGCTTCGCTGGAGCGCGCGCGCAGATAGACGTAGAGATCGTCCATGTAGCAGGCGACGTTCGGGTTGTCGCCAAAGGCCGGCATGACGTTTTCCTGCGCCGTCGAGATGTTCTTGCGGCCGGAGGCGACCACGCCGAGGAAGTCGCCGTAGCTCATGGCCTTGACCGAATCCTTCAATGCCGGTGCGTAGGTGGATCCCATGCCGTCGGGGCCATGGCAGACGTGGCAGTCGGAGTGATAGCGGCGGTAGCCGGAATAGGTGAACCAGTCCACTGTGCCGTCGGCCGAAATCTTGTAGGTCGGGTTTCCTTCCTTATCGAGCCATTTCCCGTCGTCTTCCCTCTTCAGGGCGGCCGGGTCGCCCGGCCCCTCCGCGGTCGCAATTCCTCCCGACCCAACGAAGACCATCGCAGCAACGACAAAGCAGATTTTACGCAAGAGATTTTTCCTCGGAAGGCGTTCGGTGGAGACGAACCGGCGCGTGGAGCGATCCACGCGCCGGAGCGATGCCGAGAGGGCTAGTTGGGCAGCGAGAACACGGTCAGCGTACCGCCGAGTGCGGTGTAGTTGCTGAGGGCCGCGTAGCCGCCGACTGCGCCGAGGCCGGCGGTCGGATCAGTCAGGCCCGCGGCCAGACCAATGCCGGCCCAGCCACCGACGCCGGAGAGCACTGCGACATACTGCTTGCCGCCGTTCTCATAGGTCGTGACGTTGCCGATGATGCCGGAAGGAGTCTTGAACTTGTAGAGCTCCTTGCCCGACTTGGCGTCGACCGCCTTCAGGTAGCCTTCGAGCGTGCCGTAGAACACCACGCCGCCGGCGGTTGCGAGCGCACCCGACCAGACCGAGAACTGCTCCTTGTTCGACCAGACGATCTTGCCGGTCTTGCCGTCCCAGGCGATGAAATTGCCCATGTGGCTTTCACCCTGCGGCGGATACATCGAGAGCGTCGCACCCACATAGGGCTGGCCCGCGGTGTAGCTCACCTTGAACGGCTCGTAGTCCATGCAGACGTGGTTGGTCGGAACGTAGAACAGCTGCGTGTCCGGCGAGTAGGCTGCCGGCTGCTCGTCCTTGGTGCCGAGCGCGGCCGGGCAAATGCCCTTCACGTTGTGGTCTTCACCGGCCTTGTCGGTCGAAGCTGCGTCGAGCACCTTCGGACGGCCATAGGTCGGCGAGTTCTTGTCCATGTCGACGCCGGAGGTCCAGTTCACCTTCGGATCGTACTTTTCGGCGACCAGCAACTCTCCGCTCTCGCGGTCCATGGTGTAGGCGAGACCGTTGCGGTCGAAATGGGTCAGGAGCTTGCGCGCCTGGCCGTTGATCTGCTGGTCCGAGAGGATCATCTCGTTGACGCCGTCATAGTCCCACTCGTCGTGGGGCGTCATCTGATAGACCCACTTGGCTTCACCAGTGTCCGCGTTGCGCGCGAAGATGGTCATCGACCATTTGTTGTCGCCCGGACGCTGCTTCGGATTCCAGGTCGAGGGATTGCCCGATCCGTAATAGACGAGGTTCAGAGCGGGATCGTAGGACATCCAGCCCCAGGTGCAGCCGCCGCCGATCTTCCACTGATCGCCCTGCCAGGTCTTCAGCGACGAGTCGGCGCCGACCGGCTTGCCGAGCGAGGTCGTCGCAGCCGTGAACTTGATCTGGTCGTCCGGACCTTCGGAGAAGGCGCGCCAGACCTGCTTGCCGCTCTTGAGGTCATAGGCGGTGACGTGGCACTGCACGCCGAACTCGCCGCCGGAGATGCCGACCAGGACCTTGTCCTTGACGACGAGCGCCGCCGAGGTGCCGGTCTCACCCTTTGCAGGGTTGCCGTTGGTCGAGCTCCAGGCCACCTGGCCGGTCTTGGCGTCGAGCGCGACGAGGTTGGTGTCGGCCTGATGCAGGATGATCTTGCCATCGCCATAGGCCAGGCCGCGGTTGACCGTGTCGCAGCACATCACCGGGATGACGTTCGGATCCTGCTTCGGCTCGTACTTCCAGATGATTTTGTTCTCGTTCGAAAGGTCAATAGCGTAGACCTTGTTCGGGAACGGCGTGTGGACGTACATGACGTTGCCGATGATCAGCGGGCCGCCTTCATGGCCGCGCAGCACGCCGGTCGAGAAGGTCCAGGCGACCTGGAGCTTGCCCACGTTTTGTGCGTTGATCTGGTTCAGCTTGGAATAACGAGTGTTGGCGTAGTCGCCCGCCGGCATGACCCAGTCTTTAGGGTTCTGCGACATCTTGATCAGCTCGTCATTGGCTGAAGCGCTGCCGACGGCGAGAGCCGCCGCGGAGCCAAGATAGGTCGCCAGTAGCACCTTGCGCATAGTGATTTCCTCCGTTGGTCTCGTTTATTGTTTCCGAAGCATTGCTCAATCACCGGGCTTCTCGTCCGGCGTCTGCTCGTGCAGGGCGGTCACTTTGGGACCAGAAACGATGCTGTGGTGTTTCCTCCTCCTGATGAGAGCCACGGGTCCACGTGCAGGAGCGGCCCGTTCTTATTGTTCCTGCCGCAATCCCTAACCACTTCGCCATCGGGAAACTTGCCCAAGAGAGAAGGCGGTTTGCTCGACAGCGCACGGAGATGAAGATTTTGATTTTGCAGTAGCGAATTCAGCGGCTTCGGTAAGCCTTTTGCACCGCGTTCAACGCTCAGGTTCCCCTTGACGGCGCTGCGACTAAGGCGGAGGATTAAGCTTCAAGAGTGGCAATGAAACGATGGCGCTCGTTGCAGAAGACCGCTCAACTTCGAGGTAAACGTCACGCAATCACGGCTGAGGGCTCCGGTGGCGCTGGTCGCGATTCGCGTCGAATCTCCAGATCAAACCAGTGGCTGGATTAATGTCCGACACCATTCACACGCTCTCGACGACCGGAATGACGCCGAAGCGGCAGATCCAGAGTTGGATCGACGGGCTGACGAGCCTGTGCGGATATTTCGACGTCGATCCGCTGGAGGCGTCCTCGCTCGAAGGCCGCATCGACTACACCACGGTCTCGCGCCTGAAGCTCTGCCAGATCGAGGTCAGTCAGCACCGCATTGCGCACACGATGGCGCGAGCCAAGGCCAATGAACACCCGTACATCAAGATCCACTTCCAGACCTATGGCGTGTCCTATTTCGAACAGGAAGGCCGCCACATCGAAATCAATCCGGGCGACATCATCGCCTATGACGTCTCCTGCCCGCATTCGATCATCAGCCCCGCCTTCACGCGTCACGACGTGGTGATCGTGCCGAAGGCGCTGCTGCGCGACCGCGGCTTCCCGTCGCAGCGGATGCCCGCGTGCAAGCTGTCGGCGAAGACGGGGACGGGGCGCATCGCCCACGATTTCGTTCATGCGGCTTTCGACGAGGCGGCAAAACTGTCGGCGAACAGCGCGGTCGGCGTCGCCGATTCGCTGATCGACCTGTTGCTGCTGCCGCTACGCGAAGCCGACACGATGTTCGACCGTGTCGGGCCCGAGGCGATGTATGTCCGCGCGCAGTTCTTCATCCGCGAGCACCTGCGCGATCCGGATTTGTGCATCGACCAGATCTCCGCCGAGCTCGGCTGCTCCAAGCGCTATCTGCACATGCTGTTCTCCGAGCGCGGCACCACGGTGAGCGACTATATCTGGCAGGCCCGGCTGCAGAACTGCCGCCAGGAGCTCGAGGCCCACGCCGGCAAGACCATCACCGACGTCGCTTTCTCCTGGGGCTTCTCCAGCTCATCGCATTTCAGCCGCGTGTTCCGGAAATATTTCGGCGTGGTGCCGTCCTCGATCCACAAGGCCCAGCAGGGCACGGCGATCTCGGGCGAACATTAAAGCGCGATGAGATTGGGATGACTCGTCATCGCGCTGTAGGTTGTTGTTTGCGAAAACCGCTGCGCACTTTTCCGCATCATGCTTCAGGCGCACGCCGGAGCTCTCCCGACGCGGTTACGCGGCCCTCGCGACATAGGGAATGCTGGCCACGAGAGCGACGAGCAGCACCGCATTGCCCAGCATTCCGCTCCAATGCAGCCGGCGCAACCGACGCGGCGCCTCGGCATCGCCGGCGTCCCGCGCACTGAGCTGGTCGTCCATCCGTTGCATGAACCAGGGACGTCCCCAGATCGCCAGGGCCGCGATGATGCCGACGCCCATCGCGGCGAGCAGGCGGCCGTCGAGGAGGAGAGCCACCGTTCCGACGACACCGGCAACGCGCATCACCAGGAAATGGGCATTGAACATTCCGCGCAGCAACTGGGCGACGGGCTGGATATCGAGCTTCACCAGCAGGAAGGCGGGCGATGCCAGCGTGAAATAACCCATCGGAAAGAGCAGGATGATCATAACGCCAACGGCGACTGCATCCGGTGTCATGCGATCGGCCCTTCTTGACCGCCCTTGCGAGGCTTCCGGCGGCGACGCACAATCATAGTGAGAAAATGCGTTCCCGACACTAGGCTTTGGTCGGAAGGCGAGGCGGGCCGAGCGCTTCGAGCGGGTGGCTCGAGATTCAGGCCGGCTCGAGGCCGAGCGACTGCGCGCTCTCGATCCAGATCGGCAGCTCGCGTTGGTACAGCGCATTGCTCTCCCTGAAACCGATCGCGGGTTCGAGCACGAAGGTCGCGAGAACCTCCTTCACCTTCGGATCGTTGTTGGCGGCGACGCAGAGCTCGGCGAGACGGTCGACCACCGGCTGCGGTGTTGCCTTCGGCACGGCCCAGCCCGAGAAACCGCTCACCGTGAAGAACTTCGAGGTCGCGCCCTGTTCGGGCAGCGTCTTCACGTTCGGGATCGCGTCGACCTTCTTCGAATGCACCGCGAACACGGTGCCGCGGTCGCTTTGCAGAACCGACTGCGCGGCCGTGTAGCTGCCCATGGCGGCATCGAGCGTGCCCTCCAGCATGCCCGTCCACATCGGCGCCTCGCCGCGATAGTGCACCGGCTCGATGGTGAGGCCGTACTGCTTGTTGAGCTCGTTGATCGTCATGTGCGGGGCCGAGCCCGCGCTGTAGGTGCCGAAATTCACTTTGCCGCTCTTGCGCGCGAAGGCGACGAAATCCTCCAGCGTCTTGACGCCGGTCTTGGGGTTCGCCACCAGCAGCAGGCCGGCGCCCGGAATGACGCTGACGAGCGTCAGATCCTTGTCCATGTCGTAGCCCGGGTTCTTCATCACCACCCGGTTCATGATGTAGGTGGTCGAGATCGAGCACAGGACGGTGTGGCCGTCGGGCTCCGCGCGAGCAACTTCGGCCGTGCCGATCGCGCCGGAAGCACCCGGCTTGTTCTCGACAACGACGGTCTTGCCGACCTGCTTGGAGATGAATTCGCCATAGGCGCGTGCGAGCAGGTCGGTCTGTCCGCCGGCGGGATAGCTGCAGATCATGCGGATCTGGCGCGATGGCCAAGTGCCTTGCGATGTGCCCTGCGCCGGGGCGCTGCGCGAGACAAAGGGCATCGCGAGTGCGACGCTGCCGGCGGCGACGAAGTGGCGGCGATCGAGTTTAGCGGACATGATTCTCTCCCTGATTTTTGCCCAAGGTACCGCATCGGGCTGGCGCCGGCATGGGCGGGGGGCGAGACAGATTGGCGCATTCGAGAAGGCGGCTGTGCTCATTTGCACGTCACCCGGACGATCGCACCTTTCGCACGACCCGCAGCCAGACGATTTCGGTCAGCGCCACTGCAATCAGGCCGAACGTGCCGCCAATCAGGACGTTGACGATGCGCTCCTCGGCGATGCCGCTGGCGCCGCCGGCAAAGGACGCAGCCAGCGCAATGAAGAAGCAGCGCAGGCCGAAGCCGACGATATAGCGGGAGAACGAGATCAGCGTGAGGGTGGCCGCGAGCACCGCGACCGCATAGCCGACCCGGCTCTGCGGCAGCGCCATGCCGGCGAGCAAGCCGAGCGGCACGCCGACGAGAGCGCCGATCGCCCGCTGCTTCAGCTTGCGGGCCGCCACGAGGCGAGTCGATGCCGTCGGGCTGCCGCAAGAGGTACGCTCCCGCTCCTCTGCACTCCCGTCATTTGCGAGCGTAGCGAAGCAATCCAGAATCTTTCCGTCGAGGGACTCTGGAATTGCTTGTGCGCCAGGCAAGCTGGCGTGGTCCAACCGGTGGAAGTCCGGTCCGGGTAAGCGGTAGCGAGCGCCCGGTAGTGAGTGTTGCGTGGCCGTCGGCAACGGCGGCTGCGAAGCGTACACAACGATGCTGTGGGGTGGGCTATTGAGCCGCGAAAGACAGAAACTCGCAGAGGCCGAGCCGGTAAGCAACGTCGAAGGCAACATGTGCGGCGCCGTTATGCGAGGCGCTGACGCTCTGCCGTGGTCGAAGACCCCATCACGCAGCAAAGGACCGCGTCGGAACCTGGGAGGTCCCGCATCTGACCGATGGCAACATGCCCCCAAGGTCCGCATCGGGAAGGCGAGGAGCCAAAGCCGATGACGAACGGATGCGGGAAGTCGGACGCGGCCGTAGTAGCGTCGAAGCCTGCGAACGAAGCGGAGCGATCCGCGGAGGAGTTGGTGGAGCGAAGGGCCGCGACCAAGGGGAATGCGGACCAGCAAAGCACGCCCCGGACGCCGAGCCGGACAAGCGTGACACAGGCGTTGGAACGCATACGGCGAACTGCAAGGGAAAGGAAGAAGGAGAGGTTCACTGCGCTGCTTCACCACATCACGCCTGAACTGCTCGAGGCGGAGTTCTTCGCGCTGAAGAAGCATGCCGCGCCGGGTGTGGACGGAATGATGTGGCGGGACTACGAGCAAGACCTCAAGGCCAATCTTGAGGACCTGCATGCTCGTGTTCACCGGGGAGCGTACCGGCCGCAGCCGTCGCGGCGGGTCCATATCCCGAAGCAGGATGGGCGGCAGCGACCGCTGGCGATTGCGTCCCTCGAGGACAAGATCGTTCAGCGGGCAACCGCTACGGTGCTCAACGCGATCTACGAGGAGGACTTCCTCGGGTTCTCGTATGGGTTCCGGCCCGGGCGCAGCGCGCACGATGCGATGGATGCGCTGCTGGTCGGAATCGAGAGCCGGCGGGTGAACTTCATTGTTGACGCCGATATCCGCTCGTTCTTCGACATGGTGGACCAGGAATGGCTCATCCGCTTCGTCGAACATCGGACCGGCGACCAGCGTATCATCCGTCTGATCCGCAAATGGCTCAAGGCGGGTGTTCTCGAAGAAGGAACGGTCAGGGTCAGCGAACAGGGGACGGCACAAGGGGCGGTGATCTCGCCGCTGCTTGCCAACATCTACCTGCACTATGCCCTCGATCTGTGGGCCGAACGCTTCAGACGGCGCGAGGCCGCGGGTGACATGATCATCGTGCGCTACGCTGACGACTTCATCGTCGGCTTCGAGCATGAGAATGAGGCCCGGCACTTCCTCGAAGAATTGCGCAAACGGCTGCAGGAGTTCGCGCTGTCACTGCACCCTGAGAAAACCCGGCTGATCGAGTTCGGACGTCATGCGGAGGACAACCGCAGGCGGCGCGGGCTCGGCAAGCCGGAGACCTTCAACTTCCTCGGCTTCACCTTCATCTGCAGCCGATCCAAGCAAGGCAAGTTCCAGATCAGGCGCAAGTCTCGCAAAGACCGCATGCGGGCGAAACTGCAAGCCGTGAAGCAGGGAATGCGACGGCGTATGCACCAGTCGGTGCTCGAACAGGGCAAATGGCTGCGGCAGGTCGTTACCGGGTACTTCAACTACCACGCGGTACCGACCAACAGCCGAGCGCTCAGCGCCTTCCGCTACTTCGTCACCGAACAATGGAGGCGGATGCTTCGGCCCCGCAGCCAGACTGACGGGACCACGTGGCAGCGGGTCGCGCGGCTTGCCTCCGACTTGCTCCCCAAGCCACAAATCCTCCATCCTTGGCCCCGAACACGCTTCACCGCTACTCACCCGAGGTTGGGAGCCGTATGCGGGAAAGCCGCACGTACGGATCTGTGCGGGGGGCGCCCAGCAATGAGCGTCCCTACCGCGACCGCTGCGCTCGCAATGACGGTGTTGATACAGCTACTCGCAAAAACCAAGTCTTGTGTTCTGGATGCAGCCAGGCACGAAAGCCCTTACCGTCACCGTTGAATGATCTTCATCCAGACATCGCCGAGGATCGCCGGCTCGCGTGGCGGCAGATAGGTCAGGCCGGCCTGCTTGCCGAACTCTGCGATCTTGCCTTCCTGGGCGAGCTCCGTCAGCGCCTTGTTGACCGCCTCGATCAGCGCGGGATCGCTGGCGAGCCCGACATAGCCGCGATTGGCGCCGATCGGGTAATAGTAGCCGGACGCGGTGATCGCCGTATCAGGATATGCAGCGCGGTAGGCGTCGAAGCGGGCAAGGTCGATCAGCGTTGCGTCATGGTCGCCGCGCTGGAGCGCGCCGAGGAGGTCGTCGCGGCCGGGGACGAGATGAGTGATGCCGTCGATCAGGCGTCCCTTGTCGAAGGTCATCAGGATGGCATCGCCGAGCGAGCCGCTCTCGATCACGAGACGAAGCCCGGCGAGGTCGCCGATGTCGGCGATCTTGCGTCCTTTCGCCTTCGGCCCGAGCACGACCGTCATCGGTGAATAGATGTAGGGCTGGCTCGGCGCAAGCACGCCAAGCGCGACGCGGCGGCGCCGGTCGTCGCGCGTGGCCCCGGCGAAATCCGGCAGGCGTGCCGTCTTCATGCCCGGCTTGACGAGGGAATCCTGCGTCAGCGCATAGCCGCCAACCAGCGCGCAGCGCCCGTCGGAGAGCAGCGCATTGGCCTCGAGCTGCGGGCTGGAATCCTCGTCCAGCTTGCTCTCGAACCACTGGATCTTCAGCGGCCGTCCCATCCGCTCCGCGATCGCCTGCGCCAGCAGCACGTCGAAGCCGGCGTCGGGCTCGCCCTTGTGATGCAGCGAGAGCGGCGGCCGGTCCTCGTCGAGACAGATTTTCAGCGGATCGTCGGCCGCATGCGCGGTGGCCGCCGCGAGCAGCGCAGCAACGCCCCACACCGCGAGCCAGCCTCTCATGGCTTCCTCCGGCTCGAGATGAAGGCCCAGAGATCGCCGATCTCCTCGTCGCTCAGGATATCGCCCCAGGGCGGCATCTTGTTGTTCTTGCCGTTCTTCACGGTGGTGACGAAGCGCGTCTTGTCGTCGGGGAAGGCGCGCAGGTCCGGCGTGATGGTGCCGGAGTTCATCATGTTCGGGCCGTGGCAGTGCGAGCATTTCGACGCATAGGTCGACTTGCCATGGTCAATCTGCGCCTGAAGCGGATTACCGGTTGCATCGTCCGCGGCACGGACGGTCGCCGCCAGCGCGACCGTCAGCGCCGCGACGGTGGCGATCATAGCCACTGTGTTGTGAGCTGCGTCTTTCAGCATCGTGCCGTGGTTAGTGCTTGACAGCAAAAACCCACAGCGAGCCGCCGGGGGGCACCTTGGCAAGCCGCTCGTCGCCGGAGAACAACGAGTAGACGCCGCCATAGCCGCTCGTGACCGCGACATACTGCACGCCGTCCTGCTGCCAGGTCACCGGTTGTCCCTCGATGCCGGAGCCGGTCTGGAACTGCCAGAGCTTCTTGCCGCTGTCGGCGTCGAAGGCCTCGAACTCGCCGGTCAGCGCGCCCGTGAACACCACGCCGCCCGCGGTCGACAGCACGCCGGAGAAGCGCGGAATATCGGCGGGGGCTTCCCACTTGGCCTTGCCGGTCATGGGATCGATCGCCTTGAGATGACCACGCGGGCCGTCACCCCATTCCCAGAGGTCGGTGAGGTCCATGCCGAGATACCATTCACCCTGCTTGAAGGTGACGGGCTCGGTCTTGTACCGGCCCCCGAAGGCGAGGGTGTTGGCATAGGCGAGGCCGGTCTGCGGGTTGAACGACATCGGCTCCCAGTTCTTGCCGCCGAGGATCGACGGATAGACCGTCACCTTCTTGCCCTCGCGCGCGTCCTTGGAAACGTCGGTCTCGATCGGGCGGCCCGTCTTCATGTCGATGCCGGTCGCCCAGTTGACCTTCACGTAGGGGTTGGCCGCGAGCAGCTTTCCGTTGGTGCGGTCGAGCACGTAGAAGAAGCCGTTGCGATTGGCATCCATCAGCACCTTGGTCGGCTTGCCCTCGACGTTCATGTCGGCGAGCACCATCTCGGCCACCGAGTCATAGTCGAACGGATTGTTCGGCGAGAACTGGTGGTGCCACTTGATCTTGCCGGTCTTGGGATCCATCGCCAGCACGGAGCAGGTGTAGAGATTGTCGCCGGGACGCACCGCCGAATTGAATGGGCCGGGATTGCCGATGCCCCAATACACAGTGTTCAGCTCGGGATCGTAGGACCCGGTGATCCAGGTCGAGCCGCCGCCGAGCTTCCAGGTGTCGCCCTTCCAGGTGTCGCCGCCAGGCTCGTCCGGCGAGGGGATCGAATGGGTGCGCCAGAGATGCTTGCCCGTCGCCGGATCCCAACCGTCGATGAAGCCGCGGGTGCCGAACTCGGCGCCGGAGATGCCGGTGATGACGACACCGTCGGCGACCAGCGGGGCCACCGTCATCGAATAGCCTTCCTTGATGTCGGCCGCCTTCTGCCGCCACAGCTCCTTGCCGTCCTTGGCGTCGAGCGCGATCACGTTGGCATCCAACGTGGTGCGGAATACCTTGCCGTCGTAGAGCGCAGCGCCGCGGTTGATGATGCCGCAGCAGACGATGCGCGGCGTCTCGGCGGGATACTCGACCTTGGATTTCCATATCTGCTTGCCGGTCTTGGCATCGACCGCCATGGTCGCGTTGTGCGAGGTCACGTAGATCACGCCCTGGTACACCAGCGGCTGCGATTCCTCGCTGCGATCGTCGTTGAAGGAGTAGTTCCAGACCGGGACGAGGTTCTTGACGGTGTCCTTGTTGATCTGGTTCAGGGTCGAGAAGCGCTGCAGATTGTAGCCCATCCCGTAGTTGAGAACGTTCGATGTATCGGTCGCGCCCTTGACCAGCTGCTCGTTGGTCTGTGCGTACGCACAATTCGATGCAAGCATGACGAGGCCCGCGGCCATCGCAAAGCGTTTCATCCGTTCCTCCCAATATGCGCGCCTTTTGACGCCGCGACGGCAACACTCCGCCCGAATGCAAAACGCGTCAATGCGAAAGTCGTAATCGCGGTGGCGATATGTTGAGCGCCAGATGCCAGTTGCCTGACGGAAACCTTACAACCGACTCTTACTTGTGCGCAGGCGCTGGAAAAATTCCGCGGCATGATGCATTGCCTGGGCACAGTTGCGGGCCATTGGGTTCCCTGAGGTTGCGGCGCGCAGGTTGCAATTCTGCTTGAACCTGGGCTCGCCTTGCGGATTTATGCTGCTTGATCCCGTTCGAATCGGGGCTGTTGGTCTGGGAGGTCTTGATGATATCGCGTCGCTCTGTTGCACTTGCGTTCACGCTTGCAGTTCTGTCCGGACCGGCCTGGTCGGCATCCGCCGTCAAGATGTTCGATACCGACAATGACGGCACGCTCGATCTGGCCGAGGTGAAGAAGGCCGCAAGCGCGTTGTTCGCCAAGCTCGATCCCGATCACGACGGTACGCTGGACGCGCGTGAATTGCGCGGACGGTTGACGGCGAAGGAGCTCGCCGCCGCCGATCCCGATCGTGACGGCACGCTCACGCTCGACGAATATCTGTCCGTGGTGGAGCAGCGCTTCAACGCGGCCGATCCAGACAAGGACGGAACGCTCGATGCAAAGGAGCTCAACTCGCGCGCCGGCCGGGCGCTGCTGCGATTGCTGCGGTAGCGCTTGACTGGGAGCGAAGGCGATTTGCACGAGAGCGAAATTCGCAAGCAATATTCGACAGTTCGCTGTATCGGCGGTTCGATTCCAGCTTGCGCTGTGCATGACGCAGCCCTAGGTTTTGCCCCGCGCGATGTCGCGCTCAATACCTTGGGAGACCCCGAATGGCCTGGAAAGCTCCGAAGATCGTGGAAGTGCCGGTCGGCATGGAAATCAACATGTACGCCTGCGCTGCGCGCAAGTAAGACTGACGAACCTGCCGCGGCTTCGGTGGCGAATGCCGTCGGAGCCGTGGTAGTGTTCGCCGGATGCGCATTGGAGCCCACACAATTTGGATGGCGGTCGCGTGCACCGTCACTGTCGCGCCGGCTTGCGCAGGCGCCGAAGAGGGTTTTGATACCGAGCACATCTTCGGCTTCATGATCGGCACCGACGTCGGCAACGTCGGTGAACGCGAATTCCAGACCCAGACGACGGGCCGCTTCGGCAGGGGCGGCGGCACCTATCGTGGCCTCGCGCAGGAGGTCGAGATCGAAGTGGTGCCGCTGCCGAACTTCCGGATCGAGCTCGGCGGTACGGCCAGTCTGCACGACATCACCGGCGTCCCCGACATCGACGACCGCCGCCAGTTCAATTTCCAGGGCGCCTCGCTCGACCTGCGCTACCGCCTGCTTGATCGCGAGCGTGCCCCGTTCGGTCTCACCATCGCCGCCGAGCTCCATGGCGACCGCATCGACGAGACCAGCGGCGCCAAGGGGCGGATGTACGGCACCGACTTCACGCTCGCCTTCGACCGCGAGCTCGTTCCGCACTTCGTCATCGGCGCGCTCAATTTGATCTATCAGCCGGAATGGGCGCGCTTCGAGGTGGCGGGAACGTCCGAGAAGAGTTCGACCATCGGCGCGGCGTTTGCCGCCCTGGCGCGGGTGCGGCCCAACGTGCTGCTCGGCGGCGAGATGCGCTATTTCCGGCAATATGAGGGCATCGGCCTCGGCGAGTTCTCAGGCCAGGCCCTGTTTGTCGGGCCTACGGCCTATTTCCAGCTATCGGAGAAGTCGCGCCTGACCCTGAGCTGGAGCATGCAGGCCTGGGGGCGCCCGGCCGGCTCAGGCGGCAATCTCGACCTCGTCAATTTCGAACGCCATCAGGCGCGATTGGTCTTCGGGGTCAATTTTTAGGGCGCTTTTCGCCGCTCCGCGCTTGCGGCAGGGCAATCGCATTTGAAAACTTTTCCCGCGGCCATCCCTCGAGACGCCCGCTTCAGGCGGGCTCCTCAGGATGAGGACGGAGTGCGCGGCAGCAGTTTCACGGGCACTGATGCTGATTAGCCTCATCCTGAGGAGGCGCATAAGCGCCGTCTCGAAGGACGAGGCGTGCGCGCAGGCCGCCGCAACGAGTCTTATGCGATAGCCCTGCCGCTCGCGGGGAGAGGCCGGAGTTTGCGCAGCAAATTCTGGGTGAGGGGACTCTCCACGAGTCTCACTTTCACCGCCCCTGCGGAGACACTCCCGCACCCTGACCCTCTCCCCGCCAGCGTGGACGGGAAACAGGTCCTCATCCCTCACATCCGTTTGAAACTACCAGCTCCTTGGAACGTAACCTATCGTGCTATTCTCCATTGCGACTTGCGAGGGATTGCGGCATGAACCCGATCGACCTGGTGGTGACCGTGTGTGCGGTGCTCTCGCCTGCGACCTGCGAGGAGCAGCATCTGGTGTTCAACTATGCGGGCTCGCCCCGCCAATGCGTGATGGCCGCGCCGCCCTACATCGCGCAATGGATCGGTGATCATCCGAAATGGCAGGTGGTGCGCTGGCGCTGCGAATATCCGCACCCGAACGACAAGGCGTAAGCCGGCGCACTACTCAAAGATCCTCATGGTGAGCAGCGCGAAGCGCGTCTCGAACCATGCAGGCCCGGCTCTCGCTCGCAGCAATCCGTCGAGACGCCTGCTTCGCGGGCTCCTCGGGGGAGGTGCTTGTGGGGCGCTACTTCGTGCAGTCCTTCAGATCCTTGTCGGCGATCGAGAACACCGCGTCCGCCCTGATCTCGATGCCGCGGACGATGCACTGCCGTGCATTGGGGTAGCTGACCTTGGCGTCGTAGCGGCCGGGCTCGACGCCGGTGATGCGCAGCCGCTCGTCGTGGTCGACCTCCTTGTCCTTGTCGTTCAGGCATTGGTTCGGTCCCCAGTCGGTCTTGCCGGCCGGCGAGAGCTGGAATCCGGAGATCGTCTCCGTCGTCAGATTCCAGAGCCGGATGCCCTTGCCCTTGGCCTGCGCGGCTGCCTCGCCGGCAAGCGTCAACAACGCGATCAAAGCCAGAATCCAACGCATCAGCCGATCCTCCCATAGGCGCGCCGTCATTCCCTGATCAGGCGCTCGCGGTTCTTTGCCTTGTCGAAATTCTTGGCGCGGTCAAGGCCGTTCAGGGCGATCAGCTTCGCCGAGACGAGATCGGCGCCATTGAAATCGGTGTCGATGACGGTGGCGCCGGTCAGATCTGCTCCGCCGAGCTGGGCGTTCTTCAGTGATGCGCCGCTCAGGTCGGCGCCCCTGAGGACTGCGAATTCGAGATCGACGCGCGACAAATCGGCGTTGCGCGCGTTCAGCCGTTCCAGGTTGGCGGATCTCAGCACCGCGCGCATCAGCCCCATCGACTGGTTGCGCATATCGGCGCCAAGATGCGCGTCCGCGATCGAGGCACCGACCAGGCTGGCGCCGGTGAGGTCGGCAGCGATGCGCGCTTCCGACAGGTTCGCGCCATCGAGACGCGCGCGGGCCATTTGCGAGGCGAACAGATTGGCGCCCTTCAGGCTTGCGCCGGTCAGATCGGCATCCAGCAGCCACGCCTGATCGAGGATTGCGCGGTCAAGCCTGGCGTCTCGGAGTATTGTCTTGTTGAGCCGCGCGGCGCGGAGAACCGCGCTGGACAGGTCCAGCCCCGAGAGATCGAGACCCGACAGGCGTTTGCCAGTGAAATCGGCAGGTTGCGCTGGGCTCGCTTTGGCCAGCACGGCCTCGATCTCCGGCCTCGTCATTTCGGCCGAGACCATCGCCGGGGAGGTAAGGTCGACGCCACGCATCATGTCCTGCGCGCCCGCCGTCATCGCAAAAAGTGCGAGGCCAAGCGCCGCAAGACCATGCGTTGCGAGGGTGACCGTTCGCGTCATCGTCAACTCCGCCGCCTGCCTGTCTAGCACGCCCGCCAGGCGACCGGCTATGAGACATCCCGCTCGGTGCGGTCGCCGTGAATTCGTTGGGCGAGGCCGGTCTTGATCGCCGCGATCTCGGCTTCGCCGCGCGTGCCGCGGGGAATGCCGATAGGCACCTCGGCCACGATCCGCGCCGGCCGCGGCGACAGGAAGAACAGCCGGTCGCCCAGGCGCACTGCATCATCCAGGCTGTGTGTCACCAAAAGCGTCATCACCGGGCGGCTCGCCACCAGCGTCGCGATCTCCTCACGGAGGCGGCCGGCGAGGGCGTCGTCGAGCGAGGCCAGAGGCTCGTCGAGCACCAGGAGATCGGGCTCGACAGCGAAGGCACGGGCGAGCGCAACGCGGCGGGCAAGCCCCAGCGACAATTCGCCAGGGAAATGGCTGCGATGGGCTTCCAATTCCAAAATCCTGAACAGCTCGGACAGCTTGGCCTCGGTAACTTCAGGCGCGGCGAGCCGCACATTCTGCTCGACGGAGCGCCACGGCAGCAGCCGCGGCTCCTGGAACACCATGCCGATGCGCGCCTCCGGCGGCCGCGCGATGCGGCCTGCAAAGTCGTGGTCCAATCCCAGGATGATGCGCAGCATCGTGCTCTTGCCGCAGCCCGACGGGCCGATCAGCACGCCGACCTCGCCGGATTGGAGCGCGAACTTGACCGGCGCCAGCACCTCGTGCGTTCCGCCCGCGGCACTCCTGAAGGTCTTGCCGGTGATATCGACCTCAAGCCGCACGGGGCCGCCACACGTTTGCGCGGGCTTCGAACGGCTGCACCAGCAAGGTCTCGATGACGAGCACGACGGCGGCGAATGTCAGCGAATAGGCCAGCAGCCGCGGCGTGTCGAACAGCTGGAAGGCAACGCCAATCTCGAAGCCGACGCCGTTCGGCCGTCCCAGCAGTTCGGCGACCAGCACGATCTTCCACACCAGCGACAGGCCGGAGCGGGCCGAGGCCGCGATATAGGGGGCCAGCTGCGGCAGCACGACGTGGCGGAACGCGCGCCAGCGCGGCATCGCGAACACGCTCGCCATCTCGTCTAGCGAACGGTCGAGCGCGCGCGTACCCTCGCGCAAGGTGACGATGGCCGTCGGCAGCTTGTTGATGGCAATCGCGGCAATGGCCGCGGCTTCGGTGAGCCCGGCCCAGATATAGGCGAGCACGATCACGACCAGCGCCGGTAGATTGAGCAGCAGGATCAGCCAGGGATCGCCGAGCCGGTCGGCGAGCTTCACTCGGCCCATCAAATAGCCGATGGCGCTGCCGAGCGACATCGCCAAGATAAAGGCGAGCGCGACGCGGGCCAGCGTCGCCCCGAGATGCAGGAACAGCGCGCCGCTCGATGCTTCCGCGACCATCACCTGAAGCACGGCCGGGGGGGAGGGCAGCTTCGCGCCGCCGACGAGGAGTGCGGTAATCCACCAGGTCACCAGAAACAGGGCGAACGACAGAAGGCGCAGCACCTCAGTCTCCGGGGATCGCGTGATAGAAGGTGCCGGGATCGAGCTCGGCCGCGGGGCCGACGAGATCCCGGCCGCCGGTCTCGGCCAGCACGCGGTAGAGCACGCGCGCGTCCTTCTCCTCGTCGTCGATGCTCCGGCGCGGAATGCCGTCGCGGTAGCGGTCGCGGTAGGTCTTGAGCAGGGCCGGATCGGACGTGCCGGTGAGCGGCGCGACCTTGTCCCAGGCGGTATCGGATGTGACCAGCAGCTGCTTGGCCTTGCGGGTGATCGCGATGAAGCGGGCGACGGCATCCTTATGGCTCGCCGCCCAGCTCTCGTCGAAGACGTAGCCGACCGCGGAAACAGCTCCCTTGGCGCCGAGGTTCGGCAAAATCTCCTCGATGCTGGCGAGGCGCCGAAAACCCTTGGCCTCGAGCTGGGCACAGAAATTCCAGAAGTTGAGGCTCGCATCCATTTCGCCGTCGAGCGCCTTGGCCGCGATCAGCGGCGGGGCGCCGTAGACGATGGTCGCGTCCGACTTCAGGTCGATGCCGTCGTGCTTCATTCGCGCCTGCAACAGCAGCCAGCTCTTGTCGATTGCCCCGCCGGCGACCGCAAGTTTGCGGCCCTTGAGGTCGGCGAGCGTCTGAAGTGGCGAGGACGCAGGCACCATCACGGCGCCGAGCGCGCTGGAATAGGGATAGAAGGTGAGCTTGGCGCCCATCGCGCGTTCGCGCGACACCCACAGCCAGTCCGACAGTATGATGTCCGCGCTGCCTGCACGCATCGCGATCTTGCCGGCTTCGGTGCTCGCGAGCTCTGTGACCTCCAGTGACAGATCGGCCTCCTTGTCGAGGCCGGTGCCGCGGATCGCGGCCAGCTCCCAAGAGAATGTTCCGGTCTTCTGCACCGCAATGCGGATGGTATCCGCCGCGTGAGCCGGTGCACCCAGCGTCAGTGCCAGCGTCACCGCAAGCGCCGATATTCGTCCCAAAACTCTCGTCACCTTGTGAGCCGCTTCCTCTGACAGAGTGCTTTTCAGGACAATAGGCATAGCATAGCTTTGGTCGCAACCTGCGAGAGGACGCGCATGAAACTGGCCGGGCAGCTACGACCGATTGTCGCCGCATGGGCGGTATTGGCGGCGACCGCATGCGTGGCGCGGGCCGGGGAGGCCAATGACTATCCGACCGCAGCACGCGCGGAATATGTCTATGGCTGCATGAAGGCCAATGGCGAGACACGGTCGGCGATCGAGCAATGTTCCTGCTCGATCGACGTGGTCGCCTCGATCGTGCCCTACGAGCGCTATGTGACCGCGGAGACCGCGCTCAGCATGTCCCAGGTCCGCGGTAATCTCGGCGTGCAGTTCCGGACCTCGGAGCAGGCGAATTCGGCGGTGAATGATCTGCGCCGGGCGCAGGCGGAAGCCGAGGTGAGGTGTTTCTAGCTATTGCGGCACAGACGGCGCCCTCTTCCTTCTCCCCTTGTCTTGTGGGAGAACGTGGCGCGAAGCGCCGGATGAGGGGTATGTCTCCTCATACTCAGATACTCAGGCGTCTAACAGTATCAACTGCGGAGAAATACCCCTCACCCGTCTCGCCGCTACGCGGCGATCCACCCTCTCCCGCAAGGGGAGAGGGGAGTCAGTGGTAGCCTGGAGAAACTACGTCCCCGGCTTCTCCACGTCCCATTCATTCCGGAACACGTGCCCGTCCGTATCCTTTGCCTCCGCGCGAAAACGCTTGGCGCCGTTGGAGACGTAGGTGAAGCGCAGATTGGGATCTTCCGAGATCGAGATGCCGGCTTCCATGGACAGCACGGGGCTGTCGTCCTGCGTCAGCTTCAGCTGGTTGATGAAGAAGGAGGGAATATAGAGCTGCGTGACCTGGTCCATCTGCAGCCCGGAATTGTTGGGATGGCCGATCATGATCTGAGCCTCGCGGACGCGGCTCGCAGGACCGTCCTCACGGGCGAATTGCCGGTAGCGCATCTGGCCGAGCCGGTTCCTTGCTTCCTCGATGTTCTTTCCCGCCGGTGCGGAGCAACCGCCGGAGGCCTTCACATAGACTTTCGAGACGTAGAGCTGGCCGTCGCTCAGCTCGGCCACCGCATGGACATCGGTGTAGTTGTTGACGCGCACGCGGGTCGAGATTTCCGTGACATTGGCATCCGCCCCGAGCTCGAACTTCGCCGCCATCGGCGCGGGATTGCGGTCGATCACCAGCGTGATGAAGCGGATGCGGCGGCTATCAGCCGGCGACAGCTTGCTGCGCAGAGTCACCGGCACGATCGCCGCGTCCTCGGCGCGATACGGCATCTCGATGCCGATGATGTCGGCACCGTCGTTCATCGGACGGTTGCTGAAGATGTCCTGCACCAGGCTCGGCCAGGGATCGTAGGCCTCTTCCGCCTGCGCCGGCACGGCGAAGGCGATGCCGAGGAGCAGGGCGATCAGGGGCAGGCGGCGTGTGCATCCCGTCATGGTCATGATCCTGCGCGCGAAGCAGAATTCGGCCTGAGCGTAGCGCGCCCGCTACTCCCATTCAATTTCCGAAAATGCTGCAGTTGCGTTGCGGGCGTTGTAGTCGTCGAACAATTGCCAGTGCGGCCGCTCCCCGGCGGCCGCCTCGTCCGCGGCAACGCGGATCGGCTGGCCCTTCTTGTTCAGGGCGCGGACGTCAGACAGCAGCGTTGACAAGTAACGCCGCTCTTCAGTCAGCGCGGCAGGCCAAGCGCTCACAGGGCCGTGACCGGGAACGACGCGCAGTGCGGGGATGGCCTCCAAATCCTTCAGCGACGTCAGCCAGCCGCGGATGCTGCCGTCCATCACCGGGATGTGGCGGAGAAAGACGAGATCGCCGGCGAACAGGGTCTTTGTGCTCTCGTCGAACACGGTCAGATCATTGTCGCTGTGCCCGACCGGCCATGCGCGCAAGGTCAGGCGGCGCGAGCCGAGGTGGAGCGTCAATGTGTCCGTCACGAGCAGGGTGGGCGGCACGATCTTCACGGAATCGATCAGCTCGCCGCCCATGATGCGTCTGAAATTGTCGAGATAGAACGGCCCGCGGCTCGCCAGCGCCTGCGGCAGCTTGCTGTGCCCGGCGAAGCTGGTTCCCTCCGCCACGAAGGCGGCGTTGCCGAAGACATGATCGGGATGGCCGTGGGTGTTGACGACGTAGCGGATTGGCTTGGTGGTGCGTGCCTTCACCGCCGCCAGCAGCGCCTCGCCCTCGCGAAAACTGCCGCCGGTGTCGACCACGGCCACCGCATCTTCGCCGACGATAAAGCCGACATTGGCGATGTCGCCAGCGTTCTCGCGGCTCATCAGGGCGATGGTCCCGGAGTGTACGAAGATTCCCGGCGCCACTTCGCTCACAGGCAATTCGGCCGCGCCGGCGCGTGCTAGCGTCGCTGTTCCGAGGGACAAGGCTGCGATCACGAGGGCAATGCGAGACACTTTTCCGCCTCAGTTCCAAGGGTTTTCCGCATTGCGCTGCAACAAAGCAAGGCCAGCACAAAGCTTGGCAAGCCATGGTGCGTCATGCGTTGCATGGATAACATTCAAACAAAACGAGGAGGAAGCGCGATGACGAAGGCCGGACGACATCGTCGCTGGTTGTTTTCACTATGGGTCCTGGTTGCATGCCGCGCACTCGGCGATGTCGCCGTTGCGCAGACGAGTGAGACCGGCGATCTCTCGTTCGAACTGGTCGATCCAAAGGTGCTGCGCGTCTGCGCCGACCCGCGCAATCTGCCGTTCTCGAACGAGAAGGGCGAGGGCTTCGAGAACAAGCTCGCCGAATTCCTGGCGGACAAGCTGCAGAAGAAGCTCGACTACGTGTTCTTCCCGCAGGCTACCGGCTTCGTGCGGATGACGCTGGGCGCGCATCGCTGCGACGTCATCATGGGCTTCCCGCAAGGCGACGACCTCGTGCAGGGCACCAATCCCTATTACCGCACGACCTATGCGCTGGTCGCCAAGACCGGAAGCGGTCTCGAGGACGTCGACACGCTCGAGGACGCGCGCCTCAAGGGCAAGCATGTCGGTATCGTCGCCGGAACACCGCCTGCAACCAACATGGCGCTTGCAGGCCTGATGGGGGACGCAAAGCCCTATCCGCTGATGATCGATACGCGGTTCGACAATTCGGCGCAGGCGATGATCGACGACCTCGCCGCCGGCAAGATCGATGCCGGCGTGCTGTGGGGGCCGATGGCCGGCTATTACGCCAAGAAGGCCGGCTCTTCGCTCCATGTCACGCCGCTGGTGAAGGAAACGACGGGGCCGAAGCTGGTCTATCGCATCGGCATGGGCGTGCGGCCCGCCGACCAGAACTGGAAGCGGCAGCTCAACAGGCTGATCCAGGAGAACCAGGGCGAGATCAACAAGATCCTGCTCGATTTCGGCGTGCCGCTGCTGGACGAGAGCGACCGGCCGCTCGGCGCGGAGACCGCCAAGAAGATGCCATGAGACGGTCTGTCGCCACTGTGCTGGTTGCCGCCATTCTGGCGGCGCCGGCTTTAGCCCAGCAGGAGCCGTTCGAGCCCGAGGACTACCGCACCGACAATTACCGCGCGCCGGTGCCGGCGACGCTGGCGAACGCGCGCGTCCTCGCGACGGCGGAAGCCGAAGCGATCTGGCGCGCCAGGAGCGGCGCGTTTGTCGACGTGATGCCGCGTCCGCCGAAGCCGAAGAACCTGCCCGAAGGCACGGTGTGGCGAGACGCCCCGCGCAAGAACATCCCGGGCAGCATCTGGCTGCCCGATACCGGCTACGGCAATTTGCCGCCGGCGATGGACGATTATCTCCAGCGCGGCCTCGCGCGTGCCTCGCGCGGCGACAAGGCCGCGCTGCTGGTGATCTATTGCCTCGCCGACTGCTGGATGTCGTGGAATGCGGCCAAGCGCGCGCAGGCCTACGGCTACTCCAACATCGCCTGGTACCCTGAAGGCACCGACGGCTGGGAGCGCGCGAACCTCCCCACGGAAGATGCACGGCCCGAGCCGCGCCCGGAGCAGTAGGCGTCTGAATTGGCTCCGCAATGACGGTGCTGGAGAGGGACGCAATTCTCTCCTCGTCATTGCGACCGCAGCGATCCAGAGTCCCTCCGGAAAGATTCTGGATTGCTTCGCTGCGCTCGCAATGACGGTGTGGATGGAGTGTCGCTAAATCGATCGGACGAACTCGCCGAGACTCCCCCTCACCCGGATTGCATCTTCGATGCAATCCGGCCTCTCCCCGCAAGCGGGCGAGGCGAAAATACCAGCGCTACTGCTTCTGCAGCTTCGTCAGCGTCCCCGTACCGTTGGTCTCCGTGGCGGAGTACGTCACCCTGTCGCCGGCATGGACCGCGTCCAGCATCGCGGCGTCCTTGGTCTTGTACTCCTGGAGCGCGCCAGCGCCGCCGGCACTGCCGCCGACCGTGCCTTTCTGGGTCTGCTGGATCGAAATCGTGCCGTTGAGCCGATCGATCCGCGTGACCATTCCGGTCATGTCGTCAGCGAGAGCGCTGGAGGCGAGCACGCTGATGACCGCAGCGCCCGCGAAAATGAATTTTGTTGTTCCCATCGAGGTCTCCTGACGTCTGGAGTTGACTTCGACAAGCCATCATAAATCGATTTGGTTCCGGTAGATAGCGCGGCAAAAGGTTAACGCTTCCGAGGCCATCGCGGGAACTTTTCGTGAGCCGTCAGCGTAGCTGACGCTATTCCATTTCCTGCTGAATCACACGGCCGAGCGCAAACAGGCGCTGGTCGATCGAGGTTGGAACCTCGCAGACGAAGCGCACCACCTTGTGACGGTCCTCGAAGATGCGGGTCTTCCAGATCAGCTCGTTGCTGAGCGACTCGATCTTGGCCTCGTCGCGCGGAGACGCGCTCTGCAGGGCCTGGAGCTGAAGCGTTTCCTCGCGGATCTTGTCGGCGGCGTCGCGCTGCTTGCGGCTGACGCGCTCGAGCCCGAGCATGACCTGGGAGCGCTGGACGTTGAGCGTGTCGAACAGGCCGGCGAACAGCAGCTTGGCGTTTGCAGTCTTATCGGCGGCGGAACCTGCGAGAAACTCCTTCACCATCTTTTCCGCCTCGTCCAGCGGCGTCTTGCGCGCGGCCAGCTTTGAGACCAGGGTGCTGACCTTGGCGTCGTCCTTCCACTTCGTCTCGGCGTCACCGAGCGCAGGACCGGCCCAGACGGCGGCAAGCGAGATCTCCGGCACTTTTGCCTGTGTGCAGGGCCAGTCCGGGAAGCGCGGATCGGCCGCGCGCGCGGCCGTGCTCGCAGCAGCGAGCACTAGGACAGCCGTCGCCAGAACCCGAACCTTCATCCTTCGCCTCCCGCAGGCGCCCGTCGCGCCAGCCCGCGCGAGGGATCATAGGCCAGAATTGCGCCGGTCATGAAGACGATTGTGCAGGCCGCGACCACTGCCAGCGAGACCCAGTTGATCTGTCCGTATAGCGCGAAGCGGATCAGCTCGACCGCATGGGTGAACGGATTGGCCGCGCAGAGATAATAGAGATAGGGGCTGCCCTCCTGCACCCGCCAGAGCGGATAGAGCGCGGAAGAGGCGAAGAACATGGGGAAGATCACGAAGTTCATGACGCCGGCGAAGTTTTCCAACTGCTTGATGCCCGAGGAGATCAGCATGCCGAGCGAGCCCAGCATCAGCCCGGACAGGATCAGCGCCGGCAGCACCGTGAGATAGCCCGATGGCGGCGGGGTGATGTCCCAGAACCAGGCGATCAGCAGGAAAGCATAGACCTGGAGCAGCGACACTGCGGTGCCCGCGAGCAGCTTGCAGAAGAGCAGGAAGCCGCGCGGCAGCGGGCTCACCAGCAGCGTGCGCATGTTGCCCATCTCGCGGTCATAGACCATCGACAGCGAGGACTGCATGCCGTTGAAGAGCTGGATCATCGCCATCAGCCCGGGCGCGATATAGACCTCGTAGAGAATGTAGGTCTCGTAGGGCGGGATGATGGAGATGCCGAGCACCTGGCGGAAGCCGGCGGCGAAGATGAACAGCCACACCAAAGGCCGCACCAGCGCCGAGACGAAGCGCTCGCGCTGATGCAGGAAGCGCAGGCCCTCGCGCCAGACGATGCCGGTGAGGCAGGTCATGTACTCCGCGGTCGAGAAACCGCGCGGCGCATCGCGCGTGGTGATGCTGCTCATGAGCCGCCTCCCGGCATGGTTTGCGCGCCGGTCAGGCGCATGAAGGCGGTGTTGACGTCCTGCGCGCCGGCCTCCGTAATCACGCGGCTCATCGGTCCCCGCGCCAGCACCTTGCCCTGGTGCAGCACCACGAGATCGTCGCCGGGCAGGATCTCGTCGAATAGGTGCGTGGCCCAGAGCACGCCGATGCCTTGCTCGGTCACGAGCTGACGGACATGGCTGATGATGTCGGCGCGCGCCTTGACATCCAGGCCGACGGTCGGCTCGTCCAGCAGCAACAGACGCGGCCGGTGCAGCAGCGCGCGGGCGATCTCCAGCCGGCGCATCTGGCCGCCGGAGAGGTCGCGGACCTTGCTGCCGGCGCGCTCGGAAAGCCCGATGCGGCCGAGCAGATCGGCACTGCGCGCGGCGGCTTCGCGGCGGCTGATGCCGTGCAGCGCGGCGTGATAGAGCAGGTTCTGCGTCAGCGACAGGTCGAGATCGAGCGTGCGCGGCTGGAACACGACGCCAAGCAGCCGCAGCGCCTCGCCAGGACTCTTGCTGACGTCATGCCCGAAAATGCCGACTTGGCCGGACTGGATGCCGAACAGCCGCGTGATCAGCGAGAACAGCGTGCTTTTGCCTGCGCCGTTGAGCCCGAGCAGCGCAGTGAAGCTCGCGGGCTGCACGTTGAAGGAGACGTCCATCAGCGCGCGGCGCGGGCCGTAGGAATGACTGACACCATCGATCGCGAGCGCCGGCACCGCGGCCGGATCGGGCTTCGGCGTGTCGCGCGGTTCGGTGATGGGAGCGGGGCTGGTCATGGCGTGATCGTGATGCCCCAGGGCAGTTCGCCCACCTGGATGGTCTTGATCACCTTTTGCGCGGCAACGTCGATGACGGACACGTCGTTCGACACGCCGTTGGTGGTGAGCAGGTATTTTTCGTCCGGCGTGAATGCCATGTGCCAGACGCGCTGTCCGACCAGCAGGTATTTCGTCACCTTGCGCGAGGCGACATCGACCACGGCGACGCGGTTGGCGGGGCCGAGCGCGACGAAGGCGGTCTTGTCGTCTTTGGTCATGCCGATGCCGACCGGCTGGATCGCCTCCTTCCGCAAGCCCGGAATCTCGAACGTGACCTTGCCGATCACCTCGTGCTTGCCGGGGTCGATCACCGATACGGTGCCGCCGATCTCCGAGGACACCCAGACTTCGGAAGAGTCATGCTTGAATTCGGCAAAGCGCGGGCGCGCATCGACCAGCACATTGGCGACGATCTGGCGCGAACTGGTGTCGATGAAGTGCGCCATGTTGGTGGTCTCGGACGTGTTGATCAGCATCTTGCCGTCGGGGCTGATGGTCATGCCTTCTGGCTCGACGCCGACCTGGATGTCGCCGAGGCGGGCGCGCTTCTCAAGGTCGATCACCGTCACCGTGTTGTCGTTCTCGTTGGCGACATAGAGAATTTTTCCCGCCGCATCTTGGGCAAACAGCTCGGGGTCGGGGCCGGAGGGCAGGCTGTCGACCACGCTTTGCGTCTTGGCGTCGATCAGCTGGATGGTGTCGTCGTCGCCGACCGCGACCATGACGAACTTGCCGTCGCGCGTGAACTCGATGCCGCGCGGGCGCTGGCCGACCTTGATGGTCTTGGTCACGGTCCAGCTGTCGGTATCGATCACCGAGACCGTGTTGCTCTTCTCGTTCGAGACATAAGCGATGAACGCATGCGCGGGCGCTGTCGCAAACGCTAGACCCGCCAGCAACGCTGCTCCCAGCTTACGCGACATCTGTCCGCGAGCTCGTTTCACCTCCCGCGCCTGCGGGGGAGGTCGCATCGCATCGTAAGATGCGATGCGGGAGAGGGCTCTTTCCTCGTGGGGAGTCTTCGTCGTGGAGACACCCTCTCCCCAACCCTCCCCCGCGAGCGGGGGAGGGGGCCCAGTGTCGTCGCGGTACCAGCTTGAACTCATCGCACAATGCTCACTTCAGCTTGCATTTGCTCTCCGGGCGGTCGTAGCCGAGCGTGTCGAGTTCGGAGACCTGGTGCAGGAAGCCTTCCTGCGGCGACACCGACACCACCATGCGGCCGTCGACCAGCAGGATCGGCTGGCGCAGCTGCAGGTTCCAGTCGCGCAAGGTGAGCCGCGTGCCCTTGAAGGCGGCCACCGAGAAGTCCGGGCCCTTGATGAAGCCGGTGACCTTGCTGACGTCGCCGGAATTGGTGCGCGAGGTGGCTTCGCCGATCATGCGCACCGCGGTCCAGGCCTGCATGTCGAGCGCGGTCATGCGCCGCGAATTCAGCTTGATGAAGCGGTTCTGCATCTGGATCGCGCCCCACTGGTCCTGCGACGCGTCCCAGCTGCGGGGCACGAGGCCGGCCGAGCCCGCGACGGGCCGCGGGTCCCAGGTGCGATAGGGCAGGTAGGCGCCGAACACCTCGCTCTCGTCGGCGGCGACCAGCACGTCGTGGGCGGGCGCCTGCTGCGTGAATACCGGCATCTGCCGCTGGATCTGCGTGACGCCGGAGTCGGTGCGCCGCGCGCCGCCTTTGTCCTCGAAGGTGCGCTCCTGCACGATCTTGGCGCCGAACCGCGTCGCGGTGCGCCGGAGCGCATCGGCGAACAGCTTGTCGTCCTCATGCGAGCCGACCACCAGCAGCCAGCGCGACCACTTCTTCCACACCAGATATTGCCCCAGCGCATCGGCCAGCATCGCTCGAGTCGGCGCGGTGTGGATCACATTTGCGCGGCAATCGGCCTCGCGCAGCCGCTCGTCGATCGCGCCGGCATTGAACAGCAACGTGCCGCGGTCGCGCAGGGCGTCGGCAACCTTCAAGAGCGCATCGGCCGGCAGATCGGCGATGATGAAACCGTTCTTCTCGGCGAGCGCGGTTGCGGCCTGCACCGCGTCTTCGCCTTCCTTGATGCGGCGCTCCTCCAGCGTAAACCGCTGGCCCGTGAATTTTCCGGTGGTGTTGTTGTCTTCGATGGCGAGGCGGGCGCCGGCGACGCCGTCGTTCTCGGCGGGCTGCTCGACCAGCGACAGCGTCGATCTGGTGCCGGCGACGCCGAGATAGCCGACGCCGATCGTGACAGGGTCGGCCGCGAGCGCGCTCGTCGCGGCAAGACTCCAGCCGATCAGGCCGACCAACCATCGGATCATATTTCCTCCAGGCATTCTCCCCGGCTTGACCGCCGGTGGAGAATTGTTTCTGCTTCAAACATGACCGATTTGTCAGGGCATGCAACCCCGCATTTCGTCCTTGCGCGCCTGAGGGCGGGAATCACGATCATGCGAGCATTATTGACGATCGCAGCTTTGGCGTTGACGGGATCGACCGCGTTGGCCGATCCGCCGAAGCTCGCCGTGTTTGATTTCGAGCTGATCGACACCAGCCTGCCCGGCGAGTTCTACGGCTCCAAGCCCGAGGAGGCGCGGCTCCAGCGCATCAGCGAGCAACTGCGCAAGGAATTGGCAGAGTCGGGCAAGTTCCAGGTGCTCGACATCGCGCCGGTCAGGGATGCCGCCCGTCGCGCGAACCTGCAGGCCTGTGGCGGCTGCGACCTCAAGCTCGCCGGGCAGCTGGGCGCCGAGCTCGAGATCACCGGCATGGTGCAGAAGGTCTCGAACCTGATCATCAATTTGAACATCTATCTGCGCGACGTGAAGACCGGCAACATGATCACCGCCGCAAGCGCCGACATGCGCGGCAACACCGACGAATCCTGGACGCGCACGATGAGCTACCTGATCCGCAACCGCCTGCTGGCGCCGAATTACGGCAAGCCGTGAGTAGGGCGGGAGAAGGGAAGGAAGATCACGCCGTCAATCTCGCCGCGTGCCAGTGCAGATGATCGCTCATGAAGGTCGAGATGAAATAATAGCTGTGGTCATAACCTGGCTGGCGCCGCAGCGTCAGCGGGATGTTGGCCTCGCTGCAGGCCGCGTCGAGCAGCTCGGGCTTGAGCTGCTCCTTCAGGAAATTGTCGGCATCGCCGTAGTCGACCAGGAAGCCGGAAAATTTCGCACCGTCCTCGATCAACGCCACCGCGTCGTGGTTGCGCCAGGTGTCCTTGTTCGGTCCGAGATAGCCGGTCAGGGCCTTGATGCCCCAGGGCACCTGCGATGGTGCGACGATCGGCGCGAATGCGCTGGCTGCGCGGTAGCGGTGCGGGTTGCGCAGCGCCACCGTCAGCGCGCCGTGGCCGCCCATCGAGTGTCCCATCACCGACTGCCGCTTGGCATCGACGGGAAAATTTCCCGCCACGAGCTTGGGCAACTCGTCCGTGACATAGCTCCACATGCGATAGTTGCGCGCGAACGGTTCCTGCGTCGCGTCGACATAGAAGCCGGCGCCGAGACCGAAATCATAGGCATTGTTGGCATCACCGGGCACGTCGGGCCCGCGCGGCGAGGTGTCGGGCGCGACGAAGATCAGGCCGAGCTCGGCGCAGGCCCTGCGGAATTCGCCCTTCTCGGTGACGTTGGCATGCGTGCAAGTGAGGCCGGAGAGGTACCAGACCACGGGCAGCTTGGCGCCGGCGGCATGCGGCGGAACATAAACCGAGAACACCATGTCGGTTCGGGTCGCCTGGCTGGCATGGCGATAGACGCCCTGCACGCCGCCGTAGGACTTGTTGGTCGAGACGGTCTGAATCGTCATGCCCTAAGCTCCAGTGGCATCCAACCACATCAACATTGCAACGCTTGTGTGACCGAAGTTGCGGCGGCGCGTGTCGTCAGGCGACGCCGCTGTCGATCGCCAGCCGGACCAGCTCGACCGAGGTCTTCACGCCGAGCTTCTGTCGCATGATCGAGGAGGTGTTGGCCACCGTCTTGTAGGACGACTGCACCAGCCAGGCGATCTCGGACAGGCTCTTGCCGGCGCTGAGCAGCCGCAAGATTTCCATCTCGCGTGCGTTCAGCTTCGACAGCGGGCTTTGCGCCAGCGTCGGCCCTGCGAAGGCGATGCTGCGCGCGATCGCGGTGGGCAGATAGGTGCCGCCGCCGCCGACCGCACGGATCGCCTCGACCAGATCGTCGGGGTCGCCGGTCTTGGAGACGTAGCCCTTGGCGCCGCATTCGATCGCGCGCGCGGCGAAAGCTGGGTCGTCGTTCATGCTGAACATGATGATGCGGGCCTCGGGCGCGCGCTCGAGGATGCGGCGTGCGAACTCGAAGCCGGACACCGTCGGCAGGTTGATGTCGATGATGCAGAGGTCGGGGCGCTCGACGATGAAGACGCTCTCGCCGTCTTCGGCGTCGGCGGCCTCCAGGATCTCGATCTCGCCCTCGTCGGCCAGCACGGCACGGCAGCCGGAGGCGACAATGGGATGATCGTCGACGATCAGAATGCGCATAGGCGTTTCCCCGTAACAGCGACGGCCTGTTGTCGCGCCGCATGATTCGAACAGGAGCGCCGCGCGCCCTCATGTCGCCTCATGCAACCCGGCCGGGATTGCTGTACGCTTTCGATTAGATATCGGGCGCTTCGTCCCTGTCAACGTCGTCAGACAGGCGCGGGCGAACCTTTCGCGAGGCACGGGCGGCATCAATGTGGCAGAATCTATCCTTGCGCGGGCGCATCAACCTGTTGCTGGCGCTGCTGCTGGCGCTGGGCCTCGCCGTGAATATCGGCCGCCAGGTCGCGGAGGCGGGGCCGCGCGTGCAGGCCGAGGACCAGAGCGTGATCCGCCTCGCGCGTGAATTCATCGAGATGATCGTGGCCGATCTCAACGAGGCGCCCGATCCGGATGCGCGGCTGAACCAGATGGCCCGCGATCTCAGCCGCCTGCGCCATGTCAGCATCGCGCTTCACGACTCCGGCGGGAACCCGTTGACGCCGCCGCGGCCTGACGCCGAGGACGACACGCGCGCCCCACCGGCGTGGTTCGTCAACCTGGTTCATCCCGAGCAGACCGCGGTGAACGTGCCGGTGTCGATCCGCGGCAGCCCGGGCTCGCTGCGGATCACCTCGCATCCCGACGACGAGACCGCCGAGATTTGGGACGGCATCGTGACCCAGCTCGAGGTCGGCTCGGTGGTCGCGCTCGCGCTGTTTTTCCTGATGATGAATGTGGTCGGCCGGGCGCTGGCACCGCTCCAGTCGCTGACGCAGGTGATGGGGAAGCTCGAAGGTGGGGACTACGAGGCGCGTGTCGCGCCGGGCGGCGCGCCGGAGCTCGCCGCGATCTGCACCCGGCTCAACCATCTTGCCGCGACGCTCGGCGAGGCGGTCGAGGACAAGCGGCGCCTCGCCGAGCGCGCGGTGTCGCTGCAGGACGTCGAGCGCAAGGAGATCGCGCGCGAATTGCATGACGAATTCGGGCCGTATCTGTTCTCGCTGCGCGCCCATGCCAGCGCGCTGGCAAAGCTCGCGGACGGCAAGGCGCCGAGTGCAGAGGCGGTGCGCAAGCATGGCAGCGCCCTCCTGGAGCAGATCAACGCGCTCCAGCAATTCACCCGCCGCGTGCTGGAGCGCCTGCGGCCCGTCGGCCTTGCCGAACTCGGCCTCGGCCAGGCGCTGGAATCACTGTCCCGGCTGTGGCGGGAGTCGCATCCCGACGTCACCATCGAGACCACGATCTCCCCGCGGCTGGGGACGACCGGCGAGACCGCGGACCTCACCATCTACCGCGTGGTGCAGGAGGCGCTCACCAACGTGTTCCGCCATGCCGGCGCCACCGCCGTCAAGGTCGTCATCGAGCCGGCGGAGCAACTGACGCGCGGTGGCCGCCTCTGCGCCCGCGTGCGGGTCAGCGACAACGGCCGCGGCATGCAGCCGGGCCAGAAGCTCGGCTTCGGCCTCGTCGGCATGCGCGAGCGGATTCTGGCGCTCGGCGGCACGCTCGACGTTGTCTCCGGCGACGGCGGCCTGACCATCGAGGCGCTGGTGCCGACGGCGGCGGCCTGATGGCGCGACACGATCGGGAAAAATTCCCGATTAGGTCGGGAAAACGTGTGCGGATATTATCCGACCTTTTGTGGCTGGCGCGTGAGTTCCTGCCGATTACACTCGTCGGCACCAACCGGCGAAAAGTCAGAACAGCCGGTGGTCACCGGTGGGGTGGGAAGGCGGGAATGGGCAAGCGTCTTAGGGGTAAGCGTCGTTTGTTGATGGTCTCGGTGTCGACGGGGCTGGTCTTTGCCAGCCCTGCCGGGGCCGCGCCGGAGGAGGAAACCAACGTCCAGAACCTGCCGCCGGTCGAGGTGACGGCGCCGTCGCCCTCGACTGCGAGGCGCACGACGCCATCCCGGCCGGTCGCGCGCACGGGAGCCTCGTCGTCGAACCGCCCCAAGCCACGCATCTATGTCTACCCGACCTCGCCAGGCACCGGCAGGGGTCTCGACGTCGACAAGGTCGCCTCGGCAATCAACGCGGTCGATGCCAACCAGATCAGGCGCACCGGCTCGCTCAACGTCACCGACGCGCTGCGCGACAACATCGCCGGCGTCAACATCACGGAGGTCACCGGCAATCCGTTTCAGCCGGATGTCGAGTTCCGTGGCTTCGTCGCCTCGCCCGTGACGGGCACGCCACAGGGACTTGCCGTGTACCAGAACGGCGTGCGCATCAACGAAGCCTTTTCGGATGCCGTCAACTGGGACCTGATCCCGACCGCTGCGATCAGGTCCGTGACGCTCGTTACCAACAACCCGGCTTTCGGGCTCAATGCGCTCGGCGGCGCGGTCAACCTGCAGATGAAGGACGGCTTCACCTATCAGGGTGCCGAGCTCGATCTGATGGGCGGCTCGTTCGGTCGCGTCCAGGGTTCGGCGCAATGGGGCAAGCAGGTCGACAAGAACTACGGCGTCTATGCCGCGCTCGAAGGCCTGCGCGACAACGGTTTCCGCAACTTCTCGCAATCGACCGTGCGGCGCTTCTACGGTGACGTCGGCTACAAGGAAGGCGACAGCGAATTCCACGTCAACATGGGCGTTGCCAAGAACGATTTCGGCGCCAGCGCCACCGTTCCGGCCGAGCTGCTCGACAAATATTGGGGCGCGACCTACACGACGCCGCAGACCACGAGCAACCGCGTCGGCTATCTCAATTTCACCGGCAAGGTCGATGCGACGCCGACCTGGACGCTGGAAGGCACCGCGCATCTGCGCAGATACGAGCAGAAGCTGGTCGATGGCAATCCGACCGACGTGCAGGAATGCGGTGCTGATCCGACGCTGCTCTGCTTCGGCAATGACACCACGCCCGCGAATGGCCCGGGCGGCGTGCAGCTCGCCAATCCTTTTGCGCCGGGAACGATCCTGGGCGAGATCGACCGCAGCTCGATACGGTCGACCACCTTCGGCGTGTCGGGGCAGGCCACCAACACCGACCAACTGTTCGGGCACGACAACCGGTTCGTGATGGGCGCAAGCTACGACGCCAGTGTGACGCGCTACAACGCGACCGCCGAGATCGGCACGATCGCAGAAAACTACGTCGTCAGCGGCAGCGGCCTGTTTCTCGGGCCGACCGGCGTGCCTGACACCGTCGCAGGTCCGGTCTCGCTGCGGACCGTCAATCAATATAACGGCCTCTACGCGATGGACACGTTCAACGTCACGGATGCCTTCGCCGTCACCGGCGGCGGCCGCTTCAACGTGGCGCGCATCACGCTGGAGGATCAGCTCGGCACCAGCCTCAACGGCGACCACACCTTCACCCGCTTCAATCCGGTGATCGGCGGCACCTACAAGATCACGCCCGAGCTGACGGCCTATGCCGGCTATTCCGAGACCAACCGCGTGCCGACGCCGCTCGAGCTCGGCTGCGCCGACCCGGTCCGGCCCTGCCTGCTGGCGGCGTTTCTGGTTTCGGACCCGCCGCTGAAGCAGGTCGTGTCCGAGAACGTGGAGGCCGGCTTTCGCGGCACCAAGGAGCTGAACATCGGCTCTCTTGGATGGAAGATCGGTGCGTTCCGCGCCACCAACTATGACGACATTGCCGCCGTTCCCGCGGTCGGACGCACCGGCTTCGGCTATTTCACCAATGTCGGCCGTACCAGGCGTCAGGGGCTCGAGGCCGAGGTCAATATCAAATCGCCCACGCTCCAGTTCCAGGCGAGCTACGCCTTCGTCGACGCACGCTATCTCGACGCTTTCGAGCTCGGCTCCGAAAGCCCGTTCAGGGATCCCGTGACCGAGACCATTCAGGTCCTGCCCGGCGACCAGATCCCCGCGATTCCCCGCCACCGGGTCAAGATCGGTATCGACTACAACGTCACCGACGTCTGGAAAGTCGGCGGCAACGCGCTGTTCGTTTCCAGCCAGTATTTCGTCGGCGACGAGTCCAATCAGTATTCGAAGCTGCCGTCCTATACCGTGTTCAACCTCCACACCTCGTATCAGGTGACGAAGAACATCCAGCTCTATGGCAAGCTCGACAACATCTTCGACAAGCGCTACGCCACCTACGGGCGGTTCTTCGACCGTGAAGCCTTGCCCGACTTCGCCAATGGCGGCGCCGAGTTCACGGACCCGCGCTCGCTGAGCCCGGCCCGGCCGCGCGCGTTCTACGCGGGGTTGCGCGTGACATTCTAGGCGCGCCGAGGTCCGGCCGTCCGCGTCACGGGCGAAGTGGGGGGTTAGAGCAGACATTGGTCCGCTCCTTGCGCAGACAGCTTGCTTCAAATATCCCGCCTCCGGCATCATGGATCCGGAGGCTTGCTTTGTCGTGTCATTGAAAAATCCGGACGCCGTCGCCGCTATCGTTGCAGCGCTCCGACACGTTTACGGTGACGAGGTTGCGCGCCTCATGCTCGTCGAGGGCATGAGCCTCGCCAACCTGATCGATACGATGTTTTCCGCACCCCTGACGCACCGCGAGGCGATCAGGGCCATCACCGACGGACTGGACGACTTCGTCATTTCACCGGACCTCGGCCGCATGTGGCACCTAAGGTACATCTATGCCGACGAGCCCGGCTCCCTCCATGTCGTGGACATGGAGATCGCCACGCCGAGCGGTACGTTGGTGAGCAAGGACGTCTGGCTTCGGCTGTCGTCCTAGAGAAGCGGCACGTCGTTTCGCTGCCGCATCTCCCGTCGTGAGGGATGGGATCGGCCATGTTCTACTTCAGGCCGATTGACTCAATGTTCATGATTTGTTCTTATGCTGCGCGTCCAGCCAAGGAGCGAGCCATGGACAACCGCATCAATGAAATCCGTAAAATCATCAGGGCGTTACGTGTGAGCATGCGTGAGGCCGAGGCCATCATGCATGAGCAAATCAACCGGAACGAAGACTGCACCTTCGTGGCCGAGGAGGTCATGAAGATGCGCGCCGTGATGAGCGGGCTCGTCCAGGAGCGGGCTGCTCTCGGGGACACCGACCCGATCGTCGTCGCCAGCCTCTTCGTTCCCCGCCGGCGGCCGGCGCCACGGCGCCTTGTTCCGCCGAGCCTTGTACCGCCAAGAGAGGTCGCGCGGGCATGAAAGGTGAGAGGCCGACTTACTTCTCCGATATGCAGGAGCCCCCGGAGTTCCTGAAAGCTCTCGAGCATGTGCGGCGCCTGTCCTGCCTCGAAGGCTGGTGCCGCATGCACATCGAGGCGATCCAGGTCGCGATCGATCAATACGCTGAAGCAGCTCTCGGCAATCGGGAGTTCTTCCTCAACAAGCCGCACAGCATCGGCGAGAGGCGCAGGAGCGGCGAGGTGCCGTAGGATGGGAGGCGTCCTGCGCCGAATGCCGGCGCTGCAGCTTTTACTGATCGGAAACCATGTCAAATGATCCGAAAACTTTAACGAAACTGTTCGGCTGCCTCCGCGTCAGTTCGGCGGAGGGTCCGTCCGATGACAGAGCACCAGTTGAAAGAGCGGCAATTCCAGATCGCGCGTTACCGTCGCCTGGAGCGGGAAGTGACCGACCCGCTTGCCGCGTGTCTGCTTCACAGCATCATTGAGGAGCTTGAAGAGGAGCTGCACAGGGACGTCCCGGATTGTCACGGGCCGCGTGATTAACGCTTTCTTAGCGCTGCTCATGCGGATTATTCGTGGGGGACTACGAGGGGAGACTGCTCCCATGCTGAAGGACGGTACCTACGCGGCTTGGTACAAGACGCCAATCGATCAAGGCACCGGAATCGTCCATGTTGCAGACGGCCAGATCTGGGGCCGCGACAGCCTGATGACCTATCACGGCTCCTGCAAGGTCGATGGAGACCGTTTCACCGCCACACTGTCGACGAAGCGTCATACCGACGGACGCGCGACGATCTTCGGTATTGAGGACGAGCTGACGCTGGACATCGAGGGAAGCTGCCCCGGCAAGATCGCGACCTACACGGCGACGGCACAACAAGTGCCAGGAATGGTTCTCCGTGGTACGCTCATTTTGACCGAGCCGCCGGCGGCGTCCGCGCAAGCCGAGCGGGTGCCGGCGTTCAACCCCGACAAGCTTCCAAAGCTTCCGAAGCTGCCCAGGCGCCCGCGCTGACGGCGGGAGCCATTTCCGGCGCCTCGCATCCACCTGCCGCGCCCCCGAGCTGCGCAATTCTGCAGATTCAGCACCCGTACTGCCGCTTCTCAAACGGCCCGCGACCCGCCATTGTGCCACTGCTAAAGCATCACCCGGAGCAGCATCGCATGTCGGACAAGGTCTCGCGTCGCCAGTTTGCCGCGCTGGCGGGATTGTCCGCGGCAGCCATCGCAAATCCTCTGGAAGGCGCCGAAGCGAAGCCGGCGGCAGCAGCCTCGCGCGACAGCGGCTTTCCGGCAGGCTTTCTCTGGGGCACGGCGACCTCGTCCTATCAGATCGAGGGCGCGGTCGACGAGGGCGGGCGAGGGATCTCGATCTGGGACAAGTTCGTTCGCATTCCCGGCAAGATCGAGGACGGCTCGACCGGCGACCGCGCCAACGAGCACTACCATCGCTACAAGGAGGATATCGCGCTCATCAAGGAACTCGGCTGCAAGGCCTATCGCTTCTCGGTCGCCTGGCCGCGGGTGTTCCCTGATGGGGCCGGCAAGCCGAACGCTGGCGGGCTCGACTTCTACAATCGGCTCATCGACGAGCTGCTCAGGAACGGCATCGAGCCGTGGGCGACGCTCTATCATTGGGATCTGCCGCAATCGCTGCAGGACCGCTTCGGCGGCTGGCGCTCGACCGAGACCTGCAAGATTTTTGGCGACTATGCGGCCTATGTCGCCGAGCGCCTGACCGACCGCGTCAAGAACGTGTTCACGCTGAACGAGAGCGGCCGCTTCGTGCAGTTCGGCTACGGCCTCGGCATCGACGCGCCCGGCATGACGCTGCCGCAAAGAGAGGTCAACCAGATCAGGCACAACAGCGCGCTCGCGCACGGGCTTGCGGTTCAGGCGGTGCGGGCCCATGGCCGCCACGGCACCAGGGTGGGTCCTGCCGAGAACATCGACGTCTGCGTTCCCGCGATCGACACGCCCGAGCATGTCCAGGCCGCCGAGATCGCCCTGCGCGAGATGAATGCCGGCTATCTCAACGTCATCATGGAAGGCCGCTATACCGACGCGTTCCTGAAATATGCCGGCGCCGATGCGCCGAAGTATACCGAGGCCGAGCTGAAGATCATCTCCTCGCCGGTCGATTTCCTCGGTCTCAACATCTACGCGCCCCAGAACTATGTGGTTCCGTCAGAGGAGGGCGCGGGCTTCATGCCGCTGCCGATCCCGAAATCGTTCCCGCACATGAGTTCGAACTGGCTCCGCGTCGCGCCGGAGACGATCTACTGGGTGCCGAAGCTTGCGGCAAAGATCTGGAAGACGGATGCGATCTACATCACCGAGAATGGCACCTCCGGCGACGATGTGGTTTCGCCCGACGGCAAGATCTACGACACCGACCGCATCATGTATCTGCGCAATTATCTCGCCCAGCTGCAGCGCGCCACCGCCGAGGGCGTGCCGGTGCGCGGCTATTTCCTCTGGAGCCTGATGGACAATTTCGAATGGGTGTTCGGCCTCAGCAAGCGCTTCGGCCTCTATCACGTCAACTTCGACACCCAGGTGCGAACCGCAAAGCTCAGCGCGAGTTTCTACCGCAACGTCATCGCGAAGAACGCCGCGGGGGTTTGATCACTTCGCCTCTCCCCGCGCGCGGGCAGAGGCCGGATTTTACGCGCAGCGGAAAATCGGGTGAGGGGGAGCCTCCGCGAGTCCGTCTGTTACCGTTTTTTTTGCCGAGGCAGCTCCTCACCCCAACCCTCTCCCTAAGAACAGGGAGAGGAGTGCAGCAGCGCGCATTGACTCCATTCGGCGCCTGATTCACAACGCCTCTCAACACCAACAACAAGAGGACAACGCCAATGGCTGACGCGCTGATCATCGATGCCTGCCGCACCCCGCGAGGCGTCGGCAAGGCCGGCAAGGGAGCTCTGTCGGGCATTCATCCGCAGCAGCTGGGAGCAACCGTGCTGCGTGCGCTCGCCGATCGCACCGGCATCAATACCGCCGAGGTCGACGACATCGTCTGGGGCTGCAGCGCGCAGGTTGCGACCCAAAGCGGCGATCTCGGCCGCATGTCGGCGCTCGATGCCGGCTATGACGTGCGCGCCAGCGCGGTGACGCTGGACCGCTTCTGCGGCAGCGGCATCACCAGCGTCAACATGGCGGCGAGCTCGATCATGGCGGGCGCCGAAGACCTCGTCATCGCCGGCGGCTGCGAGATGATGTCGATGGAAGGGCGGCGCGGCGGCGGGCCGATGATGATGGACTCCGGCAATCTGCGCCTGCGGGCACGGCATCCGCAGTCGCATCAGGGCGTCTGCGCCGATGCGATCGCGACTCTCGAAGGGATCACGCGCCAGGATGTCGACGCCCTCGGGCTCGAGAGCCAGAAGCGCGCCGCGCATGCCATGGCGAACGGCCATTTCAAGAAGAGCCTCGTACCCGTGCATCGCGAGGACGGGAGCCTCGCGCTCGACCACGAAGAATATCCGCGGCCGCAGACCACGATGGAGGGTCTCAGCAGCCTGAAGCCGGCCTTCCCCGCCATCGCCGATTACGCGCTCGACGACAAGGGCACGACCTATCGCGGCCTCATCCTGCAGAAATATCCGGACCTGAAGATCGACTTCGTGCATCACGCCGGAAACTCGTCCGGCGTCGTCGACGGCGCCGCCGCGATCCTCCTGGCTTCGCCCGCCTATGCCAAGGCGCATGGCCTTAAAGCCCGCGCCCGTGTCGTCGCCATGGCGAACATGGGGGACTCGCCGACCCTGATGCTGAACGCACCGGTGCCGGCGACGCGCAAGGTGCTGGCGAAGGCGGGGCTCACCATCGACGACATCGACCTGTTCGAGATCAACGAGGCCTTTGCGGTGGTCGCGGAAAAATACATCCGCGACCTCAAGCTCGACCGCGCCAAGGTCAACGTCAATGGCGGCTCGATCGCGCTCGGCCATCCCATCGGCGCGACCGGCTCGATCCTGATCGGCACCGTGCTCGACGAGCTCGAGCGGCGCGACATGAAGCGCGGTCTCGTCACGATGTGTGCCGCCGGCGGCATGGCGCCCGCCATCATCATCGAGCGCGTGTAGCCTGTTCACCTCGCCCCGCTTGCGTGGGGAGGTCGGATTCATGCAATGCGGGCGAGGGGGACTCTCCGCGCACTGAACTCTCACCGTCTTTGCTGAAGCAGCCCCTCACGCCCACCCTCTCCCCGCAAGAACGGGGAGAAGGAGAGCACCTGCAAAAGCGGCTGCAGTGCGATCCAACCCTTATTTTTCAGGGTGAATCGCGCGCCCTCGTTCGCTCGTAGCTTGTCGAAAGGCGCGAATCAGCTTTAGCAAGGTTGCGTGCGGGCCTTTGAAACAAGGTAAAATCCGCTGTCAGAGGCTTCTTCCGCTCCGGAAGTAGCTAAAAAGCAGGGTTTTTTGCCACAGGGGGCCAAAAAAGCCCGTAAAATCGCGACAAAACTGTGCAGAGGGCTATAGGCCTTCGCCGCTTGGTCTAATATGCAACCGGCAACGAATCAGAGGAGACACGATGCCAGCCCAAATGTCGAAATCGCAGTTGATCGAAAAGATTGCGACCGCCACCGAGCTTTCCAAGCGCGACGTCAAGAGTGTCATGGAGACGCTGACCGACGTCGGCCACAAGGAGCTCAAGAAGAACGGCCTGTTCCTGGTGCCGGGTTTCGCCAAGTTCGTGGTCATCAAGAAGCCCGCGACCAAGGCGCGCAAGGGCACCAACCCGTTCACGGGTGAGGAGATGATGTTCAAGGCCAAGCCGGCCCGGAAGATCGTCCGCGCCCGCCCGGTCAAGGCTGCCAAGGACGCCGTGGCCTGATACCGCAAAGGCCCCCTCGCACCGAGGGGGCCTTTTGTTTGGGGCAGCCGCGGGGGCCTGAGACGGAGGGGCTCAACCCTTGCGGCGCTTCACCCGGACCGGGACCGGCTCAAGCCGCGGCTCGGGCCCTGCAAGCGCATCGCGAACCCGGTCGATGGCGCGATCGAGCAGCTGGCGCAGCCGCTGCGTCCTGCGCGATCTCTTCGCTTTTTCCAGCAGTTTCTTCATCGCATCACTCCGCCGCTTCGACGTTCGCATCGACTTGGGCCGCCGCCGGCTCGAGCGCTGCGGCGATGGCCTCGTCGACGCGCTCCAGCCAGATGAATTCGAGGGTGTCCCGCGCGCTCTTCGGGATGTCGTCATAATCCCGCTTGTTGCGCGCCGGCAGCATCACCCGCTTCAGCCCGGCGGCGGCCGCAGCCACCACCTTCTCCTTGATGCCGCCGACCGGCAGCACCAGACCGCGCAGCGAGATCTCGCCCGTCATCGCGGTGTCGCTGCGCACCGTGCGATTGGTGAGCAGCGACGTCAGCGCCGTGAACATCGCCACACCCGCGCTCGGTCCGTCCTTCGGGGTCGCCCCCGCGGGGACGTGAACGTGGATGTCGCTCTTCTCGAACACGGACGGATCGATGCCGAGCTGCGAGGCCCGGCTCTTCACCAGCGTCAGCGCCGCCTGCACGCTCTCGCGCATGACCTCGCCGAGTTGGCCGGTCAGGATCATGCCGCCGCGGCCGGGCACGCGCGAAGCCTCGATGAACAGGATGTCGCCGCCGACCGGCGTCCAGGCAAGGCCGGTGGCCACGCCCGGAATGCTGGTGCGCTGCGCGATCTCGCCCTCGAAGCGCGGCTGGCCGAGCACGGTGGCGATGTCCTTCGTCGTCACCGCGACCTTGGCAGCCGTGCCTTCGGCGACCTGCACCGCGGCATGGCGGAACACCTTGCCGATCTCGCGCTCCAGGTTACGGACGCCGGCTTCGCGGGTGTAGCCCTTGATGATCAGCTTCAGCGCCTCCGGCTCGATCTCGGCCTGCTCGGCCGAGAGGCCGTTGGCCTCGAGCTGCCGCCGCACCAGGTAGCGCCGCGCGATCTCCAGCTTCTCGTCCTCAGTGTAACCGGCGAGGCTGATCAGCTCCATGCGGTCCAGCAGCGGACCCGGAATCTGGTCCAGCATGTTGGCGGTCGCGATGAACACCACGCGCGACAGGTCGAAGGGCACGCCCAGGTAATTGTCCCGGAACGTCCCGTTCTGCTCGGGGTCGAGCACCTCCAGCATGGCTGCGGAGGGATCGCCCTGCACGCCGCGGCCCATCTTGTCGATCTCATCCAGCATCATGACGCAGTTGCGGCTGCCCGCCTTCTTGATGCCTTGGATGATGTTGCCGGGCAGGGCACCGATATAGGTGCGCCGGTGACCGCGGATCTCGGCCTCGTCATGCACGCCCCCTAAGCTGACGCGCACGAAGGGGCGATCCATCGCGCGGGCGATGGACTGGCCGAGCGAGGTCTTGCCGACGCCGGGCGGGCCGACGAAGCACAGGATCGGGGCCTTGCCCTGCGGGGCGAGCTTGCGCACCGCCAGATATTCGATGATCCGGCTCTTGATCTTCTCCAGGCCGAAATGATCGGCATCCAGGATGCGACGCGCCTCCTTGATGTCGATCGGCTTCTCCGCCGGCAGCGCCCAAGGCAGCTCGATCAGCCAGTCGAGGTAGGTGCGGACCATGCCGGCTTCGGCGGCCGCCTCGGGCATGCGCTCGTAGCGGCGCAGCTCCTTCTTGGCATGCGCCTCCGCTTCCGGAGGCATGTTCGCCTTGGCGATGGCAGCCGTCAGCTCGGTGACCTCGGCGGCCTTGCCGTCGCCTTCGCCGAGCTGGCGCTGGATGGTCGCCAACTGCTCGCGCAGGATCGCCTCGCGCTGTCGCTCGTCGAACGTGGCCTTGGTCTTCTGGCCGATCTCGTTGCTGATGCGCAGCACCTCCAGCCGCTCGGCCAGGTGCTTCGACACCTTCTCGACGCGCAAGGCGAGGTCGATGGTCTCCAAGACCTCCTGCTTGTCCTGAGGCTTGATATCCATGAACGAGGTCGCCAGGTCGGCCAGCGCGCCGGGCGCGGTGGTGCCCTGGAACATCGCGACCAGCTCGGGCGGCGCCTGCGGCAGCAGCTCGATCGCCTCGATCGCCTGGCGCTGCAGGTTCAGCGCGCGCGCCTCGATCTCGGGCGAGTTCGTGGTCGGCTCCGGAATCTGCTGGATGCGCGCGGCCGGGAACGGCGTCCCCGGCAGGAAGTCGAGGATGCGGGCGCGCTGCACGCCCTGGCAGACGATGTGATGCGTGCCGTCGGGCGCGGTGATGTAGCGCACGATGTTGGCGATAGTGGCAACCCGGTAGAGGTCGTCCGGCCCGGGGTCCTCGATCTGCGGGCTGCGCTGCAGGACGATGCCGACCGGCCGCTGCTCGCGCAGCGCCTGCTGCGCGGCGGCGATCGACTTCGCCCGGCCGATCGCGATCGGCGCGATGGCGCCGGGAAACAGCACCATCTCGCGCACGGGGATGATGATCAGTGCGTCCTCGGGGATCTTCACGTCGGAGCCGTTTTGGGAATTGGTCTGTGCGTTATTCATCGGTTCGGTGGCCATGATCGACCTCAGGATTTGGCGAGGCGCAGTGCGACGCAGCCGTCCATCACGAAGCGGCTGATGGCGTAGCGGCCGAGGGGCAATGCAATGCGGCGCTCAAAACGCCCCTGCGGCAGCTCGAGCCGGTGGATGCGGGCCTTGCGAAGCTCCGGCGGCAGCGTGCGCTGGCCGGAAATCACGAGCACGCCGTCATGGATGACCGTCTCGACATTGTCCGGATTGACGCCGGGAAGCGCGACCAGGATCAAAAGCTCATGCTCGGTCTCGAGCACGTCGATCGGCGGCTCCCAGCAGGCTTCCTGGCGGCCGAACTGGTGCCGCAGCCGCTCGGCACGCGTCAGCGAGTCCAGGGCTTCGGACAGCATCCAGTCGAGGGGATTTTTGGGTTGCATGATGCGGACCTGGGGGCTGGGAAAGCCTGCATATGGGGCCGGTTCCGGGGAAGTCCAGTGCAGTGCTGCTGACGTGCCATGCGCCATCGTGCGATCCCACAAGCAAACGCCGCGGCAAGGCCGCGGCGTTCTGTCATGAGAGCGGACAGCATCAGGCCGCGGCGCGATACTCGTCTTCCGCTTCGAGGTTGATGACGGAGGTGGCGAGCTCGGTCAGCGTGCGATCGGTCGCCTCTTCCTCGTCCAGCGTCTCCTGGAGCAGCCTTGCTGCGTCCTGCATGCCGAGCTCCTCGGCCCAGGTGCGCAGCGTGCCGTAGCGGGAGATTTCGTAATGCTCGACCGACTGGGCGGACGCGAGCAGTCCGGCGTCGAGGGCGGGGGCTCCCTTGAATTCCTTCATGATCTCGGCGCCCTCGTCCGCGATGCCGTTGATGGCCTCGCAGGGCTTGCCGCGCGCGGGTTTGCCCAACATCCGGAAGATCTGGTCGAGGCGCTTGACCTGACCCTGGGTCTCGCGCAGATGCTTGTTGAAGGCAGCCGCGAGGTCCTTGGACTGCGCGGCCTTGGCCATCTTCGGCAAGGTCTTGATGATCTTGTTCTCGGCGAAATAGATGTCCTTCAGCGTTTCCAGAAACAGATCGCTGAGCATCTTCGGCGCCTGACGCGGCCGGCGCGCCGCGGTCTTCTTGCTTGTTCGTTTCTTCGCTCGTTTAGCCATACGTCCTCCTCTTGAGGTGACACGGGAAGGCGTCTCCTTCCTTGATCCTCAGGCGGTCAAAGACTTTGGGAGATCGAAAGTTCCAAACTGCAACCGGCACTGGCGGCGATCGCTCAGGTCGGCCGCTTGTAGGGATCTTCCTGCCGTTGTCGTGCCTCGGTGTCGCGGTCGAGCCGCGCGCGTTCGCCGCGCCGCAGGCGTCCGGCCTTCATCACGCCATAGACGAGAACCGCACCGAGCAGGAAGGCTCCGATGAACCAGAGCCAAAGCAGATTGGCCGAGAGCTGGCCAAGGAGCATTCCGATTCCACTGTCGCTCATTGTCGTCTCCGGTGATTTCCAGACTGTTTGCGCTGGGCTAAGTCAGCCCGGCAGCCATCGTTCCAGCGTCGAGGACCGGGCCGGAGCATGCCTGCGACGTCGCCGTGTTTCCCCTGGCCATCCCGATGAGGCCGGTCCCGGCGCGATCGCGACCACGCTGCTGCTGTCGGGCGACGCCGGCTACGGCACGCGATTTGCGATCATCATCGCGATCGTGCTCGCGGTTTGCCTGCTCTGCATGCCCTGCTTTTTCTCTCCGCAAGCCTGATCGCCCGTACCCTCGGGCGCACCGGAAAACGCGCTGCTCTCGCGTGTGCTCGGCGTGCTGCTCGCGGCCTATTCGGTGCAGTTCATGATCAACGGCATCGCGGCCGTCCGGACGAACCTCGCCCAGGCCTGCGACAATCTGTTAATTTGTTGATTTTATGGTCTATTTCGCGAAGGAGCGGGCGCGCCGTCCGGATGCCGACGGGCCGGCCGCTTTCGCTTGCGCTGCCATGTTGCTTTGACGTACTTCCCCTCCTACCAGCACCAGGAAAATCGGATGTCGATGCCAGCGGACGAGCTCGCCAAGAGACAGGCCATCATCGACGCCTGCCGCCGCATGAACGCGCTCGGCATCAACCAGGGCACGTCAGGCAATATCAGTGTCCGGCATGCGGACGGGCTTCTGGTCACGCCGACCAGCGTGCCCTATGACGCCATGACGCCGGACCAGATCGTGTTCATGGCAATGGACGGCTCGCATGCGCGCCATCAGAAGGCGTCCAGCGAATGGCGCTTCCATCGCGACATCCTGATGTCGCGGCCCGACGTCAACGCCGTCGTCCACGCCCATCCGACCTATTGCACCATCCTGGCGATCATGGGCATGGAGATCCCGCCCGTACACTACATGATCGCGGCTGCTGGCGGCGACAGCATCCGCTGCGCTCCCTATGCGACCTTCGGAACGGAGGAACTGTCCGACCACGCGGTGCGGGCGCTGGAGGGGCGGCTTGCCTGCCTGCTCGACCATCACGGCATGATCGCGATCGGCAAGACGCTGGACAAGGCGATGTGGCTCGCTGTCGAAGTCGAGACGCTGGCGCGGCAATATCACGGCTGTCTTCAGATCGGACAACCGCCGCTGCTTTCCAGTGACGAGATCGAGCGGGTCCGCCAGCGCATGGCCGGCTACGGCCTGTCGGAAGGGTAGGGCGGGCAGACGGTGTTCGTACGGATCAGGCATCTCGTCGATCGCAAGGGAACGAACCGCACCATGGTTCGGCTGCGCGCTCTGTTGCGCAGCAACGAGTTCTACCTGATCCCGCTGGCGCTCGTGATCGGCACGCTTGCCGGCGCCATCGTGACGCTGATGGCCGAGATCGCGCAGATCGCCCATGTGGTGATCTACGGCATCCCCGTCGACGTTCGCCTGTCGGCCAATGCGCGCGTGAGCCCCTGGGCCGCGCTGCTCGCGCCTGCGCTCGGCGGACTTGCGCTCGGAATCATGGAATGGTCGCGGCGGCGCATGAAGATCTCCAACGCGGTCGACCCGATCGAGGCGAATGCGCTGCGCGGTGGCAATCTCTCGATGCGCGACAGCGTGGTGGTGTCGAGCCAGACGCTGATCTCCAATGGCTGCGGCGCGTCGGTCGGCCTCGAGGCCGGTTATACCCAGATCGGCTCCGGCATCGCCTCCCTGCTCGGCAAGTTCTTCAATCTGCGCCGCAACGATCTGCGGCTGATGGTCGGCTGCGGTGCGGCCGCTGCGATCGCGGCCGCGTTCGGGGCGCCGATCACCGGCGCCTTCTACGCCTGCGAGCTGATCGTCGGCGTCTATTCCGTCGGCAGCGCTGCCCCGATCCTGGCGGCCTCGCTCGCCGGCGCACTGACCGCGCAATGGCTCGGCGGCGCACCGTATTCATTGGAGATACCCAAGGTCAGCGCCGTCGGCGTCGAGCAATATCTGGCGTTGATCGGGCTTGCGCTCATCACCAGCGGCGTCGGGATCGCCGTGATGCGTTCCTCGCCGGTGTTCGAGCGCCTGTTCGCCTGGCTGCCGGTCTGGCTCCGCCCGGTGCTGGGCGGCCTCATCGTCGGCGGCTTTGCGATCGTCACGCCGCAGGTGCTGGCGGCCGGCCACGGCGCCATGGTGCTCGATCTGTTTCACGACATGACGATCGGCCTGATCGCGCTGATCATCGCCCTGAAGGTAACGGCCTGCCTGATCTCGCTCGCCTCGGGCTTCCGCGGCGGCCTGTTCTTCGCCTCGCTGTTCGTCGGCAGTCTGATCGGGAAGTTCTTCGCCGAGTTGTTGGAACTGATCAGCCCGAACTTCGTGATCGATCCGCTGGTGGCGATGCTGACGGGCATGGCGACACTGGGTGTTGCCATCGTCGGCGGCCCCCTGACGATGTCGTTCCTCGTGCTCGAGATGACCCGCAATGTCGACGTCACCGCCGTGGTGCTGGCCGGCTGCATCGTCACCTCGATCTGCGTGCGCTTCATGTTCGGCCACTCCTTCTCGACCTGGCGCCTGCATCTGCGCGGCGAGACCATCCGCAGCGCCAACGACGTCGGCTGGCTGCGCAACCTCACCGTCGAGCGCCTGATGCGGTCCGACGTCGGCAAGGTACCGTCGACCACGACGATCGCGGCTGTACGCCGGGAATTCGCGCTGGGGTCGCGGCCTGGCATAGTCATCGTCAACAACGCGGACGAATATGTCGGCCTCGTCCTGCTGCCCGACTTGTATTCCAGCGATCTTGACACCATCGCAGACGACATCCAGGTGATCGAGCTCGCCCGCCTGATCGACATCGTGCTGATCCCGGAAATGAACGTGAAGTCGGCGATGGCGGTGTTCGACGAGGCCGAAGCGGAGATGCTGGCGGTGGTCGATTCCACCGACAGCCGCAAGGTGGTCGGCTTCCTCACCGAGACCTTCGCCCGACGCCGCTATGTCGAGGAGATCGACAAGGCCACGCGCGGCGTGCTGGGCGCGCTGTCGTAAGACGTTGAGGGGGACGGCGTGCGTGCGCCGGCGATCATGTGGTCGTCATTTTCGCGAGCCGGGCTTGCGGTGGACGCGGCAGCGTCGGGCGCGAAAGCTTGAGGACAGGGGGGATTGCTCTCCGTGAGCCCGAGGCCTCGTGCGGACGAACGGCGCTGACAGGTTCGTCTCGTCTGTGAGTTTCCGGCTCTGTCGACGGGGCTGGGAATACTGCGACGAATTGGCGGGCCGTGCGTACGGCAAAACCGTGTGGTCCTGGCCGTCGTTGCTACGGTCAAGCTCTTGCGGAGGCGGTGATCGCGTCAACCGGCGCGGTGCTGGTGAATTTCGTGAGAGTGAGGGAGGCAAGAAGGAATTCGGCTCCCGGGAGAGCGCGGCATAAGCCGTCCAGCCGTCGCGCAGGGAAGGCCGCGTGATTAACTACACCTGTATGCCGCTGTGCAGTTTCCTGCGTGTGCTTCCGCGCAGCGGACCGCAGGTGCGAGGTCAGCACCCGGCCTTCCCTGCGCCCTTGTGTCCAGCAAATCTGTCAGAATGCGCGAACGGGCTACTTCCAGCACAGTTGCTCTTGGATCGAGAGGGCGGAACGATCAAGCAAAGCTCGGGCGAAATGCGCCGCGAGGATGCGAAGGTATGTCCGCGATTCGAAATGCGAGCCGAACGAGCGACGCTGCTGCCGCTTGCTCCGTCCTTGCGAGCGCAGCGAAGCAATCCAGAGTCTTTCCGTGGCGGCAGTCTGAATTGCTTCGTGGCAAGAGCTCCTCGCAATGATGGTTGGGACGCAGTTGTGCTCGGTCGCTCTACGCTTCCAACATCACCGTCCCGCCGGCGCCGACAACGCGCCGTTGGCATAGCGCGACCAGTCGGGTGCGGTCGGCTGCGAGGGCCAGAGCGCGGCATTGGAGTCGCGGACCGATTGAGTGATGGGAGCGCGTTGCGCCTTGCGGGCGTGGTGGCGGTCGCTTGCGGCGGCGGTTTGGACGGTGGCGGCGGCAATCAGCACGGCGCCGAGAAGGGCGATGGTCTTTTGCATCGTTGTTTCTCCCGTGACGACGTTCCGGCTCTGAGAAATGTTGTCGTCGTCTGGGCTGACTTGGCGATGCGCCTTTCCAAATATCAGCGGGTGCCGCCTTCACGTTGGAGCGAGCAAATTTTTTGGTCCCGGCTAAATTTTCGGCAACCGCCCCACGGCGCCGATGGACTTGCCCGGCGCAATCCGGTTCAATGGGGTGAATTGGCTTTCCAGGCGACAACGATGTCGAAATATCTGCTGGTCCTTCTCTTGATCGCCGCACCGGCCACGGCGCAGGTCAAGCCCCCGCCGAAGAGTTCGGCGGCGCATCCCGACCCCTGCGCGCCGATCGGGCGGACCGCGGACGGCAAGCTGGTCTATTCCATGAAATGCGAGAACCTGCCGGCTCCGCCTCCGCCGCAGGCGGAACTGAAGGAGGCGCCACCTTCGGCCGCGCCCGCCGCCGAGCCCGAGCCCGAGGTGCGCCGGAGCGGCATTTTCGGCTGGTCCTACGACCGCAGGTGACGGACCGCGCCCCTTGCGCGAAGCTCGATGGAGTGCTTTTTGCTGAAAGTTCCCCGTGGGGCGCATCGCCCCCGATCCAGAGAGATGAGATGAGCAAACTCGTTATCCGCGCCGGCGACTACACCTTCGATGCACGCTTCGAGGAGCAGGCGGCGCCCAAGACCGTGGCCGCGTTCCGCAAAGCCATGCCGTTCGAAAGCCACATCATCCATGTGCGCTGGAGCGGAGAGGCCGTCTGGATGCCGCTTGGCGACCTCGATTTCGGCGTCGGCTATGAGAACCACACCAGCTATCCCGCGCCGGGCCAGATCATCCTCTATCCCGGCGGCATCAGCGAGACCGAGATCCTGATGGCCTATGGCGGCGTGAGCTTTGCCAGCAAGATGGGCCAGCTCGCCGGCAACCACTTCATTACCGTGACCTCGGGGCTGGAGAACCTGGCGACGCTGGGCAAGAGCGTGCTCTGGAAGGGCGCCCTGCCGATCCGCTTCGAGGAAGTCTGAGTGGCTGATCCCCGCTACCCGCGCGATCTCCGCGGTTACGGCCGCAACCCGCCGCATCCGCGCTGGCCTGGTGACGCGCGGGTCGCGGTGCAGTTCGTCGTCAATTTCGAGGAAGGCGGCGAGAACAACATTTTGCACGGTGATCGCGCTTCGGAAGCGTTCCTGTCGGACGTGCTCGGCGCGCAGCCCTGGCCGGGCCAGCGCCACGCCAACGTCGAATCCATGTTCGAGTATGGCTCGCGCGCCGGCTTCTGGCGGCTGTGGCGGATATTCAATGAGCGCAAATGGCCGGCTACCGTGTTCGGCGTCGCCACCGCGCTCAAGCGCAATCCGGAAATCGTAGCTGCGATGAAGGAGGCGGGCTGGGACATGGCCAGTCACAGCCTGAAATGGATCGAGCACAGGGACATGACCGAGGCGCAGGAGCGCGCCGAGATCGCCGAGTCCATTCGCATCCATACCGAGGCGACCGGCGCGCGGCCGCTCGGCTGGTACACGGGGCGCTCCTCGATCAACACCAATCGTCTGCTGATGGAGGAGGGCGGCTTTCTCTATCTCTGCGACTCCTATGCCGACGACCTGCCCTATTGGGTCAAGGGCCCCAGGGGCAAGCAGCTCGTCATTCCCTATACGTTAGATGCCAACGACATGCGGTTCATCAACCCGCAGGGCTTTGCCGAAGGTGAGCAGTTCTACACCTATCTGAAGGACGCCTTCGACGTGCTCTATGCGGAAGGCGAGACTGCGCCGAAGATGATGTCGGTGGGACTGCACTGCCGTCTTGCGGGCCGGCCCGGCCGCGCCGGGGGGCTGATCCGCTTCCTGGATTACATCGGCAAGCACGAGCGCGTCTGGGTGCCGACCCGTCTCCAGATCGCGCAGCATTGGCACGACAAGCATGCGCATCTCGCCGCCGATGCGTTCGAGATCGAGTGAGGACGATGCCGCAAATTTCACTCGCCGCTCTCAATGCTGCAAGCAAGGCCGATTTTGTCGCGACGCTCGCCAACGTGGTCGAATACTCGCCGTGGATTGCGGAGAAGCTTGCCGAGCAGCGGCCATTCACCGGCATCAACCAGTTGCACACGGCGCTGATGGCCGCGATGCAGGCTGCCGAGCCCGACGTGCAGCTGGCGCTGATACGGGCGCATCCCGATCTCGCCAACAAGACCCAGCGCGCTGCGGGCCTCACGCCGGAATCGACCGACGAGCAGAACAGCGCCGGGCTCGACCGGTTGTCGGACGGCGAATACGCAGCGTTCGAGCGCGTCAACAACGCGTACCGTGACAAGTTCGGTTTCCCCTATATCGTCTGCGTGCGCCGTCACACCAAGGATTCCGTGCTGCGCGACTTCGAGACGCGGCTGCTCAACATCGCCAAGACCGAGACGCGGCGCGCGATCGAGGAGATCGGCCGTATCTCGGCGTTGCGGCTTGATCAGCTCGTCGTCTCCGACGACAAGCTCAAGGTACATGGCCGGCTCTCGACCCATGTGCTGGACAACCACGCCGGCAAGCCGGCGCCCGGCATTCCGGTGGAACTCGTCGAGCTCGCCGCGCTCGGCGAGAGCCGCGTGATTGCGCGCACCGTCACCAATGCGGACGGTCGCACCGACCAGCCGCTGATCGGCGGGCGTCCATTGCCGATCGGCCGCTACGAGCTCCGCTTCAGCGTCGCCAAATATTACGCCGAGCGCAATGTGCCGTTGTCAGACCCGCCGTTCCTCGACGAGATCCCGTTGCGCTTCGCCATCAGCGAGCCGGAAAATCACTACCACGTACCGCTGCTCGTCACGCCCTGGAGCTACGCGACTTATCGCGGCAGCTAGAGCATGTAGGTTTGGCTCCGCTGTCCGTGGTTCACGTCTCCCCGAAGGGGGCCCCTGCGGGAGAGGTGAACCATCCCGCTCTAGCCACCAAACTTCTCGAGCAGCGCCGGAAACAGCCGGTCCGGCTTGAAGGGCGGCGCGGTGAAGCGGATGCCGGTGGCGTCCGCGATCGCGTTGCCGAGCGCCGCTGCGACCGGATTGTAAGGACTCTCGCTCATCGACTTCGCGCCAAGCGGCCCGATGGTGTCCGACGTCTCCGCGAACAACACTTCGGTGCGCGGCACGTCGGCGAAGGAGGGCAGGTGGTAGTCGCGGAACTTCGGGTTGGTGACTCGGCCGGTCGCATCGATCACCATCTCCTCATAGAGCGCAGCACCAAGGGCCTGCGCGACGCCGCCCTCGACCTGGCCACGGCACTGCATGGGGTTGGCGACGACGCCGGCATCCGCAGCCTGTACGCTCCTGAGAATCTTGAGCTCGCCGGTGCCCTTGTTCACCGCCACGCGAAAGCCCTGCACGTTGAACCCGACCGAGCGCGGCGTGCCGCCGGAATTGCCGCTGGCTCCGAACGGCTGGCCGCGTTCGCGGGCAAGCTTGGCCAGTTCAACAAAGGACATGCGTCGCACGCCGCTGACCACGGTCTCGCCCTCGAGCACGCAGCTCTCCACGTCGCACAGCCAGGCGTCTGCGGCCGCAGCCCTCAGCTCGGCCGCAAGGTGCGTGGCGGCGGCCTGCGTCGCCTTGCCGGCCACGAAAGTGCCGGCGCTGCCATAGGCGCCGGTGTCGTGGCCGCCATGGGCGGTGTCGGACTGACGCAGGGAAATCCTGTCGACCGTGGTTGCCAGGATCGTCGCCGCGATCTGGCGATGGACGGTGCTGGTGCCGTTGCCGAACTCGGCAGTGCCGACGGTCAAGTTGAAGCCGCCGTCGTCGTTGAGCGCGATCATGGCATCCGCGATGTGGCCTGCCGGCGGCACGGTGTCGATCATGGTCAACGCGACGCCGTCGCCGATCAGCCATTCCGACGACAGCTCAGGTTGCAGGCCGTCTGCCTGCATCGCGCGCTCGACGAGGTCGAGGCACTGGTCGAGCCCGTAGGAGCCATAGAGCACGTCGTGAAATTCGGACGGCGGCGGCGACAGCATGGGATCGCCCAGCCTGACGATGTTGCGGCGGCGCATCTCGTAAGGGCTGATGCCCAGCTGCTTCGCCAGCTCGTCGATCGCGGCCTCGATCGCGATCAGTGTTTGCGGCAGGCCGTAGCCGCGAAACGCGCCAGATGGCACCGTGTTGGTGTAGACGGCGTAGCCGTCCACCCGCTTGTTCTGGCAATTGTAAACGGCGATGGACTCGGACAGGGAGTGGAACATCACGGGCCCGGCGTGATTGCCGTAGGCGCCGGTGTTGGAGAGCACGTCGAGCTGGAGCGCGGTGAGCTTGCCGTTGGCATCCGCGCCGGCCTTGATGTGGACCCGCATCGGATGCCGCGTCGAGGTTGCGATGAACTGCTCCTCGCGCGTCAGCTCCAGCTTTACCGGTCGCCCGGTCCTGAGCGCGGCGAGTGCAAGGATGTCCTCGACGAACATCTCCTGCTTGCCGCCAAACCCACCGCCGACGCGCTCGCAGAATACGCGGACCTTGTCCATCGGAAGCTGGAAGATGTCCGACAGCGCGCGCCGGGTCAGGAACGGCACCTGCGTCGAAGTGCGGACGTTCAGCGCGCCCGCTTCATCGAGCCAGGCGAGACCGCCGTGAGTCTCCAGCGCGGCATGCTGGACGCGGTGACTGTGGAAGGTGGCCTCATAGGTGACGGCGGAGGTGGAGAGCGCGGCGGCTACGTCACCGAACTCGCCATGCGTCTCCGCCGCGAGGTTGCGCTGGGGATCGGCGATGCGGTTCGCGATGGTGCGGTCAGGATGAAGGACGGGCGCGCCCGGTGCCATCGCCTGCTCGGGATCGATCAGCGCCGGCAGGATCTCGTACTCCACCTTGATCCGCCGGCAGGCCTCCTCGGCCGCGCCCTCGCTCTCGGCGACGACGGCGGCGACCCTCTGGCCGACGAAGCGGACGACATCGTCGAGGACGCGGGTGTCCTCGGGGTCCATCCAGTCCTTCTCGTGACGCGCGGTCGAGATCAGGACGGTCGGCGCATCCTCATGCGTCAGCACCGCGTGCACGCCTGGAACGCGAACGGCCTCCGACGTGTCGATCGCGACGATCCTCGCATGGGCATGAGGCGAGCGCAGCAGCTTGATATGCAGCAGGCCCTCGATTGCGATGTCGAAGGTATAGCGCGCCTTGCCGCGCACGACGTCGGGACCTGCGGGCGCCGGCAGGCTGCGGCCGAATGCGGCGCCTGCCTCGACACTCTCCTCGACATTGGACTTGCCAAGCAGTGCGTCCTCGACCGCGCGATAGCCGGTGCAGCGGCAGATATTGCCCTTCAGCGCCGCGCCAAGATCGGTGCGTTGCGCCTGGTTCAGCGACGCGCAGGTCAGGATCATGCCGGCGGTGCAGAAGCCGCATTGAAATCCCTGCGCGTCGAGGAAGGCCTGCTGCATCGGATGCGCGCCATGGTCGCTGCCAAGGCCTTCGATCGTGGTCACGGCGCGGCCCTCGGCGCGGAACGCCGGGATCAGGCAGCTGTGCACCGGCTCGCCGTCGAGCAGTACGGTGCAGGCGCCGCAATCGCCGGCGTCGCAGCCCTTTTTCACGCCGAAATGGCCGAGCTCGCGCAGGAAGGTGCGCAGGCACTGCCCGGCGCGCGGCTCCTGCGCGAACGTCGTTCCATTGACCTCGAAGCTCATGATGTTGCCCCCAGGAGCTCGCCGCGGATCTCCTCTGCGAGCCGCAGCGTCATGTGCCTGCGCCATAGCGGCTTGCCGTGGATGTCGGTGTGGTAGAGATCATCGGTGATCTGCTGCAAGATCGCATCGCGAACCGCACTCGCATCGGGCGGCTCGGGAAACGCCAACCGGATCGGCCGCACGGTCGATGCGGTGACCGTAAGCATCAGCGTGCCATCGACATCGAGGCTGCCGATCAGCAGCACCGCCGAGCGGCCGACCGGCGCGAGCGAGATCTGGCGAAACGCCGTGCGGCGCGTCAAGGCCGCGATCGGGATGTCGATCTGCCGGACCAGGTCGCCTGGCGTCAGGCGGTTGCGCTGATTGCCGGTGACGAAGTCGACGACGGCGATCCGCTGCTCGCCACCGCCGGCCTTCCAGATGGTGCAGACACCGTCGAGCGCCGCGGTGAGCGAGATCATAGGCCCGGCCGGCAGCGACATACAGAGATTGCCCCCGACGGTCGCGGTCTTCCAGATCTTGAACGACGCAAGGAAGGCACGGCAGCACTGGCCGATCAGCGGTGCTGCGAGCCAGTCGGGCGGGCAGGCGAGTCCATCGAGCTGTGCGACGGTGCATGTGGCCGCGATGCTGAGATGGCTGTCCGTGATCGCCAGCGCCGGCCAATTCAGATCGGTGAGATCGATCAGCCGCGTGAGGTGGGCTTGCGGCTCCGAGAACAGCCAGGTGCCGCCTGCGAGCCAAGCATCACCTGGCGTCCAAACGGGCAGCTGCGCGCGCGTTTGCGGATGGGCGACCGCTGTGATGGTATTCAAATCCATGCTGCGCCAAAAGCTTCCGCCGGTGAATCGTGCGATAGAGTCTTGCAAGACCGGAGCCAAGTCGCAACAAGCAAAGTCGTGGCATGAACGCGTTTTGGCTGGCGCCCGCCTTGCAGGCCTGTCGTCAGCACATGTGAGGAGAAGCGGCTGATGAGCGATGCAACGCCGATCTGGATCAGGGATCCGCTGGCTATCCTCGCCGACGGTGCCGAGCGTGGAATCGTGGTCCGGGATGGCTGGATCGTCGAGCTCGTGCCGGCCGGCGGCATGCCTGCGACCGCGGATGTCGCGGTGTTCGACGCGGGCGAGCATGTCGTGTTGCCGGGGCTCATCAACACGCATCATCACTTCTACCAGACGCTGACGCGGGCGCTGCCGGCGGCGATGGACCGCGAGCTGTTTCCCTGGCTCCAGGCGCTCTATCCGGTGTGGGCGAAGCTGACGCCGGAGCGGCTCGAGCTCGGTGTCACCGTGGCGATGTCCGAGCTGCTGCTGTCGGGCTGCGCCACCACGACGGATCACCATTACGTCTTTCCGGCGGGCCTCGAGGAGTCCGTCGATATCGAGGTTGGCGTCGCAAAGCGGCTCGGCATGCGCGTGCTGCTCACGCGCGGCTCGATGAACCTGTCGCAGCGCGACGGCGGCCTGCCGCCCGACAGCGTCGTGCAGGACGAGGACACGATCCTCGCCGACAGCGCGCGCGTGGTGGCCAAGCATCACCAGCGCGGCGCGGATGCGATGGTGCAGATCGCGCTGGCGCCGTGCTCGCCGTTCTCGGTGACGACGTCGCTGATGCGCGCCACCGCCGATCTCGCCGACAAGCTCGACGTGCGCCTGCACACTCATCTCGCCGAGACCGAGGATGAGAACAGATTCTGCCGGCAGATGTACGGTTGCCGTCCGCTCGACTATCTCGAGCAATGCGGCTGGCTCAATGCGCGGACCTGGCTGGCCCACGGCATCTTCTTCAATCCGGACGAGATGAGGCGGCTCGGCAAGGCCGGCACGGCCGTCAGCCATTGCGCCTGCAGCAACCAGCTGCTGGCATCCGGGTGCTGCCCGGTGTGCGAGATGGAGGAGGCCGGCGTCGGGATCGGCATCGGCGTAGACGGTTCGGCCTCGAACGATGGATCGAACCTGATGCAGGAGGTGCGCGCGGCCTTCCTGCTGCAACGGGCGCGCTACGGGGTAAAGAAAGTCAGCCACAGGGACGCGCTGCGCTGGGCCACCAAGGGCTCGGCGGCTTGCGTCGGCCGTCCGGAGCTCGGCGAGATCGCGGTCGGCAAGGCGGCGGATGTCGCGCTATTCAAGCTCGACGAGCTGCGCTTCTCCGGGCATGGCGATCCGCTCGCCGCGCTGGTGCTGTGCGGGGCGCATCGGGCCGACCGGGTCATGGTGGCGGGGAAATGGGCCGTGATCGACGGTGCGATCCCGGGCCTGGATGTCGCCGACCTCATCCGCCGCCACAGTTCGGCGGCGCGGGCCATGCAGGCGGGATAATCTGGCAGAAAATTGAAAGAGGGGGCGACCACAAGTGCCGGGTGCTTCTGGCCACCCCCTCCGAACCTCCTCCGGGAGGAGCAGGTGATTTAGTCAAAGCAAGAAGCGTGCTACTTGCCCGGCAGCTTGTCGTCGATGCCCTTCACGTAGAAATTCATGCCGAGAATCTGGCCGTCGTCGAGATTGGCGCCGCCCTTGCACTCGACCTCCTTGCCGTCCTGCGCAACAATCGGGCACTTGAACGGGTGCAACTTGCCCGCGGTGATCGCAGCCTGGGCATCCTCGGCCATCTTTTTCACGTCGTCGGGCATGTTGGTGTAGGGCGCCATCGCGAACATGTGGCTGTCGAGGCCGCCCCAGGTGTCCTCGGATTTCCAGGTTCCGGCGAGCTCGGCCTTGACGCGTTCGATGTAGTAGGGACCCCAGGTGTCGAGGATCGAGGTCAGCTGGGTCTTGGGCCCGAACTTGATCATCTCGGAGTCCTGGCCGAAGGCGAGCTTGCCGCGCTCGCTCGCGATCTGCATCGCGGCTGGCGAATCGGTGTGCTGCATGATGACGTCGGCACCCTGGTCGATCAGCGCCTTGGCGGCGTCGGCTTCCTTGCCCGGGTCGAACCAGGTGTTGGCCCAGATGATCTTGACCTTGATGTTCGGGTTGATGGTCTGCGCCGCCAGCATCGTCGCGTTGATGCCGGAAACGACTTCGGGGATCGGGAACGAGCCGATGTAGCCGAGCACGCCCGACTTCGACATCTTGGCCGCGATAAGGCCCTGGATGTAGCGGCCCTGGTACCATTTGGCCGAATAGGTCGACATGTTCTTGTCGCGCTTGTAACCGGTGGCGTGCTCGAAATGCACGTTGGGATACTTCTTGGCGACCTTCAGCGTCGGGTCCATGTAGCCGAACGACGTGGTGAAGATCAGCTTGTTGCCGGCGCGGACGAGCTGCTCGATGGCGCGCTCGGCGTCGGGACCTTCAGGCACATTCTCGAGATAGGTGGTCTCGATCTTGTCGCCCAACTCCTTCACCAGCGCCTGGCGGCCGAGGTCGTGCTGGTAGGTCCAGCCGAGGTCTCCGATCGGGCCCAGGTAAATGAAGCCGACCTTCAGCTTGTCGGCGGCGGAGGCTGCGCTGGCGCTCCCGGCAAGCAAGAGCCCGGCAGTCAGCGCAAGAAGTGATTTCCTCATCATCAATCTCCAAACATCAGGGGAAAGCCACGGTCCGCAACGTGCGCGCCCCATCCCGCACGCCGCGGAAGCGAAACTCAGCGATCAGGCACGAACACGGTGCCGAGCGCGGCCGGCGCGGTCGAGCCGCCGGTGCGCGCGCGGGAGAGCAGGACCAGCACGATGACCGTCGCGAGGTAAGGCAGCGCCGACATGAATTGCGAGGGAATGCCGACGCCCCAGCCCTGCGCGTGCAGTTGCAGGATCGTCACCGCGCCGAACAGATAGGCGCCGATCACAAGCCGGCCCGGCCGCCAGGACGCGAACACCACCAGCGCCAGTGCGATCCAGCCTCGGCCGGCGGTCATGCCGGGAATGAAGAAGGGCGTATAGGCGAGCGGCAGATAGGCGCCGGCTAAGCCAGCGCAGGCGCCGCCGAACATCACGGCGAAGGTGCGGATGCGCAGCACGGGATAGCCGAGCGCATGCGCGGAGACGTGATTGTCACCGCAGGCGCGCAGGATCAATCCCGCTCGCGTGCGGTACAGGAACCACCAGACACCGATGATCAGTGCGACCGAGAAATAGACGAAACCATCTTCGCCGAACAGCACGCGGCCGATCAGCGGAATGTCGGTGAGGCCGGGAACAGAGAGGTGCAAGGCCGGCGTAATGCGTTCTCCGACGAAGCCGGCGCCGATCAGGCCTGACAGTCCGATGCCGAGGATGGTCAGTGCGAGACCGGTCGCGACCTGATTGACGGCGAGCCCGAGAGCCATCAGTGCAAACACCAGCGACATCAGGATGCCCGCGACGATGCCGAACAGTGCGCCGACCAGAATGGAGCCGGTGAGCCAGGCGCCGGCAAAACCGCAGGCCGCACCGACGATCATCATGCCTTCGACGCCGAGATTGAGCACGCCGGAGCGTTCGGTCACGAGCTCACCGGTCGCCGCGATCAGCAGCGGTGTCGAGGCGGCAAGCACCGCGAGGATGATGGCCTCAATGAGTTCCACTGGCCACCTGTCGGTTCGGGAACACCAGCCTGAAGCGGTAGAGGATGAGGGAGTCGCAGGCGAGCACGTAGAACAGCAGAATGCCCTGAAACACCTTGGTGACATCCAACGGGATCTTCATCGCGATCTGCGCCTGCTCGCCGCCGATAAAGGTCAGTGCGAGAAAAAGCCCTGCAATAAATATTCCAAGCGGATTCAGCCGGCCGAGGAACGCGACGATGATCGCGGTAAAACCGTAACCTGGAGAGATGCCCGGCTGCAGATGCCCGACGGGACCTGCGACCTCGATGATGCCGGCAAGGCCTGCCAGGGCGCCGGAAACTGCGAAGGTCAGGATGATCAGCTGGTTGGCGTTGAAGCCGCCGAACCGCGCCGCGCGCGGCGCTGCGCCGACCACGCGGATCTCGAAACCCTTGATGGTGCGCCCGAGCAGGATCGCGGCTGCAGCGACGACGAGCAGGGCGATGATCGAGCCGAGATGCAGCCGCCCGCCTTCGATCAGCAGCGGAACGGTTGCGACCGGATCGAACTCCGCGGTGGTCGGGAAGTTGAAGCCGTGCGGATCGCGCCAGGGGCCGCGCACGAGATAGTCGAGAAAGAGGTCGGCGACATAGACCAGCATCAGGCTGGTCAGGATCTCGCTGGCGCCAAACTTCACCTTGCAGATCGCAGGGATCAGCGCATAGAGCGCGCCGGCGGCGGCTGCGAGCACGAGCATCGCCGGCAGCACCCAGGCGCCGGCATCGGTGCCCTGCGTCTTCACCGCGATCCAGCTTCCGGCAACGGCGCCGATCAGGAACTGCCCCTCGGCGCCGATGTTCCAGGCGTTGGCGAGATAGCAGAGCGACAAGCCGATCGCGATCATCACCAGCGGCGTCGCCTTCACCGCGATCTCCTGCAGCGAATAGCCATCGGTGAGGGGCGCGACGAAATAGGCTTGCAGCGCGAGCAGCGGATTCTTGCCGAGGATCGCGAACAGGATGGTCATGGTGACGATCGTCAGGCCGATTGCGATCAGCGGTGAGACCAGCGCGATCACCTTGGAGCGCTCGGCGCGCTTCTCAAGCACCAATTGCATGCGCGGCCTCCTTCGGTTCGAGGCTGCTGCCGCCCATGAGGAGGCCGAGCTTTTCGCGGGTCGCTTCGCTTGTCGCGAGCGGTGCCGAGAGCCGGCCGTGGAACATCACGGCGATGCGGTCGGCGATCTCGGCGAGTTCGTCGAGATCCTGGCTGGTCACGAGCACGGCCGCGCCCGCAGTTGCGAGATCGAGCAGCGCCTGACGGATGACAGCGGCGGCGCCGGCGTCGACGCCCCATGTCGGCTGGCTCACCACCAGCACCGCCGGATTGCGCAGGATCTCGCGTCCCACGATGAACTTCTGCAGATTGCCGCCGGACAGGCTTGCGGCCTCGGGATCGCGCTTGGCTTTGCGCACATCAAAGGTTTCGGTCGCGCGGTCGACGGTCTTGAGCGTGGCCGCAGTGTCGATGAAGCCGTGATGGACCATGCCGCTCGCGGCGTGTCCGGTCAGCAGCGCATTCTCGGACAGCTTCATGCGCGGCGCGGTACCGTGGCCGAGCCGTTCCTCGGGCACGAAGGCCGCGCCGAGCTTGCGGCGCTGCGTGATCGAGAGATGACCGGCGGCGATGCCTTCGATCACGACCGTGCCGGGATCCTTGGACAGCCGCTCGCCGGAGAGCGCGGCAAAGAGCTCGTCCTGACCGTTGCCGGCGACGCCGGCAATGCCGAGGATCTCGCCGCCCTTCAGCTCGAACGAGATGTGCTCGAGTGCCACGCCGTGCGCCTCGCTTGGCGCGAGCGAGAGATCGTTGACCACCAGGCGCGGCACCGTGGTCTTCCGGCCGACGGGGGCCTTCACTTCCTTGATCTCGGCGCCGACCATCATACGGGCGAGCGAAGCTGCGGTCTCGAGCCTGGGATTGCAGGTCTCGACCTTCTTGCCGCCACGCAGGATCGTGGCGGTGTCGCAGAGCCGCTTCACCTCTTCCAGCTTGTGGCTGATGTAGAGGATGGCGCGGCCCTCGGCCTTGAGGCGCTCCAGCACGATGAAAAGCTGATCGGCTTCCTGCGGCGTCAGCACCGCGGTGGGCTCGTCCAGGATCAGGAATTTAGGGTCCTGCATCAGGGCGCGGACGATCTCGATGCGCTGGCGCTCGCCGACCGACAATTGCCAGACCTCGCGCCTGGGATCGAGCGGCAGGCCGTAGGTCTTCGAAACCTGCTCCAGCCGCGCCGACATGTCCTTGAAGGATTCCTTACCGTCGAGGCCGAGCGCGACGTTCTCGGCGACGGTGAGATTGTCGAATAGCGAGAAGTGCTGGAACACCATGCCGATACCGCGACTGCGCGCTTCGGACGGACCGGACAGCACAATTGGTTGCCCTTGCCAAAGAATCTTGCCGGCGCTTGGCTGGATCAGCCCATAGATCGCCTTGACCAGCGTCGACTTGCCGGCGCCATTCTCGCCGAGCAGGGCGTGAATCTGCTTCGGCCAGACGTCGATGTCGATGGAATCGTTGGCGAGGAAATCGCCATAGCACTTGGTGAGCCCGATCGTCCTCAGCAACGGGGACTCGCCGGAATGCAGGCCGTTAGGCGTCGGATCTAACATTCGCTGATGCGCTGGCATGGGGTGAAGTGCCTCAATAGTGGGCCAGTTTGACCCGCCGCGTAAGGTGTGAAAAAGCGTCATCCCTTGCTCAACGCTTCGGCAGGCGGGTGGTGTCGGCGAGTCGTGGTCCTCGTCGGGCGCGAATCGTGCTCGGGCGGCCGTCGGACTCCGGTGAGGGCCGTGCTCGCGCGTGACGCCTGTTGCAAATTTGTGACGGTTCAATCCAAATCGGAACCCGCTGTGCAGGCTTGACGGGAAGTTGAGCAAAATCGCGCCAGCACGCGTATGCAATGCCGGACTGCCGCATCGTGCGCTTCGGCAATTCTGCCGGCTTGTTCGTTCGAGACGAAATGCGAACAAAATCAAACGGGAATGTCTGGCAATGGCCAGCCTCGCGTTGCTGCGTGACAATCCGCAAGGTCGGCAAATGCCTTTAAGATTCCGAAAGGGACGTCGTCTGCTGCCGAAACAAGCGGCATGCCTTGAAAAAAGTTGAGGCTTCTCACTCCGGGATATAGGCGCAAGTGTCGCACCCAAGGGCGTTCATTTACGTGTCCAACTTGGGGGTATTCAGGATGTCGTTTCGTTTCAAGGCAATTGCAGCAACGGCGCTGTCACTTGCTACGCTGGCCATCGGTGGCTGGGCTCACGCGGCGGACCTGCCGGTCAAGGCCGCCAAGAAGGCGCCGGATCTTCCATTCTTCCTGGTGATCGACAACCGCGTGACGTTCTCCTGGATGCCCAAGGGCACCGATCCCGGTATGTGGAGCGTCGGCCCCGATGGCAGCATCAACGGCACCACCGCCAAGCAGGTCTACTCCTTCACGCACTTCGACCTCTGGACCTACGGCACCAACTTCTTCACGATCTCGATGTTCAAGTCGGGGAAGAACGATCCTGCCAACCCCTGCGTCGCGCCGGGCGTGACCATTACCGGCGGCGCCGCCGATTGCGCCGGCGCGACCGAGATCTATGGCCTGTTCCGCTCGACCTTCGGCTGGAACGAGCTGTTCGACACCAAGGCCTTCACGATGGGGCCGCTGCACAACATCTCGTTCGAAGTCGGTATGGACGGCAACACCGAGAACAACTTCCTCGCGCCGGCCAAGCGCGACGTCGTTGCCGGTCTGCAGTTCGCTTTCGACCTTCCCTACAAGGGCTACTTCAACCTCGCGCCGTTGATGTATTACGAGTTCCTGAACCACAACGCCTTCACCCAGTGCGGCTTGTTCGGACCGGGCGTGCCGGGCGTGACCTGTAACTCGGATGGCAACGTCAGCTATCGTCCGACCTGGGCCGTCGAAATCAACTACTACATGGATCTCGGTTTCCTGCCGCCGAACATGCAGTTCTGGTCGATCAGCGGCCGCGCCGGCTGGTACGGCTCGAAGGGCGATTCCAACGGCCTGCCTGCGCTCTCGGGTGTCGGCCGTTTCTCCACCGCGTCGAAGACCGAGCTGAACAGCGAACCGATCCGCCTGACCTTCGACGCCTCGAAGGCGGTCTGGGGTGACAAGTACTCCCACTTCGTCGACCTCTGGGTCGCCTACCGCTACTGGCAGAACAAGTTCGGCCTCGACCACAACGCCATGCCCGGCGTCTGCACCGTCGCCGCGACCGGCCAGAGCACCAAGAGCTGCACCGAGTCGACGGTCTATGGTGGCATCACTGTGAAGTTCTGATCGACTGAACATCTCCAGGTTCGGATGGCGCCGGGCAGATTTGCGCGGCGCTATTCGCTTTCGCCCCGGCTGCGCGAAGCGCAGTCCCTTGCGTGAGCCACCAACTTCGTTCGGCGGTGCGGAAGCGCGTGGTGGGTCACGCCAGCGGACTGCGCTTCGCGCAGCCGCCAGCTAACCAGCCTATCGATCGGAGTTTGGGGCGACGGCCTACTTCGTCCACACGCCGTCGTGCAGCGCTGCGGCTTCGTCTTCGAGCAGCGGCCCGACGACCTCCGTCGGTCGCTGGCCGCTGGCGAAGACGTCACGGCAGGGCAGGTCCAGCGTCGGGTTCTCCGGATGGTTGCCGGTGACGCCGCGCAGGCGGCGCTCGCTGAGCCCATAGACGACCCGGCCGATGCCGGCCCAGTAGATCGCGCCGGCGCACATGGCGCAGGGTTCGGCCGACGAATAGAGCGTGGCCTTGGCCAGCACATCGCGATCGAGCGTGCGGCAAGCCTGCGTCGCCGCGAGGCGCTCCGCATGCGCGGTGCCGTCATGATCCGGCATGTAGCCGTTTTCGGCTTCGATCAGCACCTCGCCGTCGGCATCGACGAGGATGCAGCCGAAGGGATGGTTGCCGTGGGTGAGCGAACGGCGGGCGACCGCGATGGACAGCCGCAGGAAGTGCTCGTCGCGCCCTGCTGCGTCGTCCATAGATCCTCCGTTCAATGACCCGCCATGTGCCGGCCGACCACGGTGAGATCGGCTTCGCTGGTCCGTGCTTCATACACGAATTCGCCGTGGAACATCACCACCAGCCGGTCGGACAGTTCGAGCAATTCGTCGAGGTCCTCGCTGACGAGCAGCACCGCGGCGCCGCGGTTGCGCGCGGCCATGATCTCGGCGTGGATCTGCGCCACCGCCGCGAAATCGAGGCCGAAGCAGGGATTGGCGGCGATCAGCACCTCAACGTCGCCTGCAAGCTCGCGGGCAAGCACGGCGCGCTGGATGTTGCCGCCCGACAGCGCCGAGATCGGCGTGTCCGGCGTACGGGTCTTGATCTTGTACTGGCCGATCTTCTTCCTGGCGTCGTTGCGGAAGGCGCCGCGATTGAGCCACCAGCCGCCGCTGGCGAAAGGCGCGCGGTCGAATTCGCGGAAGGCGATGTTGTCGGCGACGCTCATGCCGCCGACGCAGGCGTTCTTCAGCGGCTCCTCGGGCAGCAGCGACATCCTGTGGCGTCGCATCTCCTCGCGGCTGGCATGATAGGGAGCGCCGGCGACCCGGATATGGCCGCTCTCGGCCTCACGCTGGCCGGCCAGCACTTCGACGAGCTGGCGCTGGCCGTTGCCGGAAACGCCGGCGATGCCGACGATCTCTCCGGCGCGCACCGTGAGCGAGACATCGTGCACGGCGACGGCGCCCGCATCGTCGAGGGCGCGGAGCTTCTGCAGTTCCAGCCTCGCCTGTCCGGCTTCGCCCGTGCGCGGCGGCTGCACGGTCAGCTCCTCGGCGCCGATCATGGTGCGCGCCATTGCATCCGGCGTCAGCTCGGCGACCTTGCCGGCGCCGGCGAGCTTGCCGCGGCGCAGGATGGTGACCTCGTCGGCGAAGGCCATGACCTCGCGGAACTTGTGGGTGATCATCAGGATCGTCAGCTCGCCCCTGACCACCATGTCGCGGAGCATGCCGAGAACTTCGTCCGCTTCCGCCGGCGTCAGTACCGAGGTCGGCTCGTCCAGGATCAGGAAGCGCCGCTTCAGATAAAGCTGCTTGAGGATCTCGCACTTTTGCCGCTCGCCGGCGGAGATGTCGGAGACCTTGGCTGAGAGCGGCACCTTGAAGGGCATCCGGGCAAGGAACGCCTCGAGCTCCTTCATCTCCTTGGGCCAATTCACCACGGCCGGCACGTCGTCGCGCGCCAGTACGAGATTTTCGGCAACCGTCATGGCTGGGACCAGGGTAAAGTGTTGGTAGACCATGCCGAGGCCGATCGCGTGGGCGTCCTTGGGATTGGCGATGGCTTGTTCGCGGCCGCCGACGATGATGTCGCCTTGGGTCGCGTGGTAGTAGCCCATGATGCATTTGACGAGGGTCGACTTGCCGGCACCATTCTCACCGAGCAGGGCGTGGAACGAGCCCGGCCGCACCTTCAGCTCGACGTTGTCGAGCGCCAGAAAGTCGCCGAAGCGCATGGTCATGGCGATGGCGTCGACGCCGAAGGCGCCCGATGGCGGTGGCGTTTCGCCGATGATCACGAAATCGCTCCGATGAAGGAGTCCGACGTCGAGACCGCGCCGAACACGCCGCCCTGCATCTTGATCATCTTCAGCGCGTGGTCGTGGTTGCTCTTGTCGGTGGCGCCGCAGCAATCGTGCAGCAGCACGCATTCGAAGCCGCGGTCGTTGGCCTCGCGCATGGTGGTGTGGACGCAGACGTCGGTGGTGATGCCGGTCAGCACGATGTTCTCGATGCCGCGGACGCGCAGGATCAGCTCGAGGTCGGTCGCGCAGAACGAGCCCTTGCCGGGCTTGTCGATGATCGGCTCGCCCGGCAGGGGGCTGAGCTCCTCGATGATGTCCCATCCGGGCTCGCCGCGCACCAGGATGCGGCCGCACGGACCGGGATCGCCGATGCCGGCGCCGATCTGGCGCGAGCGCCAGCGCTTGTTGGCGGGCAGGTCGGAGAAATCGGGGCGGTGGCCCTCGCGGGTATGGATGATGTGGAAGCCCTGCTTGCGCATCGCTGCGAGCAGCCTCTTGATGGGCTCGATCGGCGCCCGCGTCAAGGAGAGGTCATAGCCCATCTTGTCGACATAGCCGCCGACGCCGCAGAAATCGGTCTGCATGTCGATGATGATCAGCGCCGTGTTCTCAGGGCGAAGATCGCCATTGTACGGCCAGGCATAGGGCTCGGACTTGATGTAGCGCTCGGGCATGGACGACCTCGTGCGTGTTTACCGGGTGATCGAGAGTTCGGCGGGCGCGCCGGTCAACGTGCGCTTCGGCGAGCAGGTGATGATCATGATGGCCAGCGTCAGGATGTAGGGCGCGGCGTTGAAGAGGTGGTAGCCGGAGGTGACGCCGACCGATTGCAGCGCAGGACCCAGCGCCGCCGCGCCGCCGAAGGCGAGCGAGGCCCACAGGCACAGCAGGGGATCCCAGCGCGCGAAGATCACGAGCGCCACGGCGGTGATGCCCTGACCGGAGGAGAGGCCCTCGTTCCAGCTTCCCGGATAGAACAGCGATAGGAAGGACCCGCCGATGCCGGCGAGGAAGCCGCCAACCATGGTGGCGTGCAGACGGATCAGCAGCACGGAATGGCCCATCGCGCGTGCGGCATCCGAACTCTCGCCGGCGGTGCGGATGAGCAGGCCCCAGCGCGTGGTGCGGAAGGCCCAATAGAGAATCGGCGCCAGCACCACGCCGATCAGGAAGAGCACGTTGATGCGCAGGGCGGCGCGGACCTGCGGGATGTCGCTCCACCAGCCGAAGTCGATGGCGGGTAGCCGCGGCGCAGTCGGCTCGATCAGCGGCTTGCCGAGATAGAAGGCAAGGCCGGTGCCAAACAGCATCAAGGCGATGCCGACCGCAACGTCGTTGACGCGCGGCAGCGAGCAAATGCCGGCATGCAGTGCGCCCAGCAGCGCGCCGGTGATGCCGGCGGCGAGCACTCCGAGCCATGGCGATCCCGTGAGATAGGAGATGCCGTAGGCGCTCATCGCGCCCATCACCAGCGTGCCCTCGAGGCCGAGATTGATGCGGCCCGATCGCTCGGTGATGCATTCGCCCAGACTTACGAACAGGAAGGGCGTCGACACGCGAATGGCGCCGCCGAGGACGGCGAGCGGGACGGTCCAGAGGCCGATCGAGCCGTCTGCCATCAGGATTTTCCCTTCAAAAATCCGATGCGGCCGTAGAGCGCATCGCTGGCGAGCACGAAGACGAAGATGATGCCCTGGAGCACCAGCACGGACGCATCCGGCAAGCCCAGGCGGCGTTGCAGCAGGCCGCCGCTGGCGCTGATGCCGCCGAGCAGGATCGCGACCGGAATGATGGCGAGCGGATTTTGCCGCGCGAGGAAGGCAACGAGGATGCCGGTGAAGCCGTAGCCCGCTGCGAGGTTGGCGTTGGTGCGCCCCTGCACGGCGGCGACCTCGATCATGCCGGCAAGACCCGCCGCGCCGCCGGCGAGGAAGCAGACGGTCAGGATCAGCTTGCTGACGCCGAGGCCGACGATCTTCGCAGCACGGATGTTGCCACCGGCGACGCGTGCGGCAAAGCCGAATACGGTGTGATAGATCAGAATGTAAGAGGCGATCGCGGCAATCAGGCCGAAGACGAGACCCCAATGCACGTCGGTGCCGGGAATGGAGCCGATCATGTTGGCGGCGCCGATCTCTCGGGTCGACGGTTTGTTGAGGCTGGCGGGATCGCGCATCAGCCCCTCGACGAGATGGTTGAGGATCGCGAGCGCGATGTAGACCAGCAGCAGGCTCGAGATTGTCTCGTTCACGCCGCGATACTGCCGCAGCGCGCCGGAGAGCGTGATCCACAAGCCCCCGCCGATCACGCCGGCGCAGACCATGGCGATATGGACGACGAACGGCGGCATGCCCTGAAGCGCGAGCGCGGCGCTGGTCGCCGACAATGCGCCGATCAGCAGAGCGCCTTCGCCGCCGATGATGACCATGCCGAGCTGCGCCGGCAGCGCGGTGCAGAGCGCGGTCAGGATCAAGGGCGCTGCGCGCGTCAGCGTGTTCTGCCAGGAGAACCAGGTGCCGAACGCGCCGTAATACATGTAGAAATAGAGATCGAGCGGGTTCTTGCCGAACATCGCGACGAAGATGCCGAACACCGCGAGCGCGCCGACAAGCGCCGCGCCCGGGAGCAGGACATATTCGATCGTGCCGCCGTAACGCTGGAGGAAACCGGAATCGGCGGCCGGGGCAACTGTCCCGACCGCTTCAGTGGAATCCGCCGTTTCCGCGGTCAAGAAGTCGCTCCGATCACGCCTTCGACGAGGTAGTCCATCTTCTCGAGTTCAGGATCCTTCTGGCCTCGGTCGGTACCGGCGGGGATCACCGTCTTGCCCTTGTTGTCGACCAGCCCACCCCTGAAGATGGCGTAGCCTTCTGCCGACAGGAATTTCGCCTTGGCCTCGTCGGCCGCCTTGCGCGCTTCGGCGGAGACGGCCTCGCCGTAGGGCGAGACCTTCACGATCTCTTCCTTCAGGCCGCCGCGGTAGAAATTCGGGATGTCTTCGCCGGCCGCGATCATCTTGACGAACTTCGGATAGAGCGCTTCCCAGTTCCACTCGGCGCCGGTGAGATAGGCCTTGGGTGCCAGCGCCGACTGATTGGTGTGATAGCCGCAGACGAAGGCGCCGCGCCGTGCGGCGTTCTCGACCATGGTCTTGGGGCCATCGACATGACAGGTGAGAACGTCCACGCCCTGGTCGATCAGGCTGTTGGTGGCTTCGGCCTCCTTGACCGGCATCGACCAGTCGCCGGTGAAGATCACCTGCGTGGTGGCCTTTGGATTGACGGACTTGGCGCCAAGCGTGAAGGCGTTGATGTTGCGTAGCACTTGAGGGATCGGCTTGGCCGCGACGAAGCCGAGCTTGCTGCTCTTCGACGTCAGTCCGGCGACGATGCCCGAGATGTACTGGGCCTCGTCGATGTAGCCGAAATAGCTGCCGGCGTTCTTGGGATCCTTGTCACTCCAGAGGCCGCCGCAGTGCTCGAAGCGCAGCTTCGGGTACTTGGTGGCCATCTTGATCATGTGCGGATTGTAGTAGCCGAACGAGGTCGGGAAGAGCAGGGTGGCGCCATCGAGATTGATCATGGACTCGATCGTCTTCTCGACCGCGTCGGTCTCCGGCACCTTCTCCTCCTCGACCACCTTGAGGCCGGGAATCTTCTTCAGTGCCGCCGCGCCCTGCGCATGGGCCTGGTTGTAGCCATAGTCGTCGCGCGAACCGACATAGATGAAGCCGATGGTGGTCTCGGCCGCGAAGGCCGGGCGGAGGCCCGCCGCTGCGCCGAGGGTGAGGGCCGCGCCGCCCTGCAACAAATGACGTCGTGAAATCCTGCCAATGTCCATTGCTCGCTCCCTTGGCGGATGACCCGCCTTGATCTCGCGGCTGCGCCGGCCTGGCGGAGCCGGAACGGGATGTCGCAAGCTTCGTGCCAGAGGCTATCAATGGAGCACATACAATTAAGCAACTGAAATGTATGAACTATATTGATTGCCAAGAACTTGGCGAGGAAAGTGGCAGATTAATTTATGAGCATGATCATCTGATTGTATGCAGAGTAGTTAAGCACTCTTAACCGGCTCCCACATGTGCATGACCGGCTTCGGACGGTCGGCCGACAAGGCGCATTCATGCTAACCACGCGCTGACTGGGACGGCGCCGGCGGAAGTTCGCTGGCACCGAACTTGTATCGATTGTCGTCAGGACCGCCGCTGCCGTGGTCCCCAAGAAGATGGAAAGCTCGCCAAGATGGGCGCTGGTACCGTTTACGATGCATCGCTTGGCAAGGAGATCGTTCGCCGCATCAACGAGCTTGCTGCGATCTCGGAAGAGCCCGACAAGCTCACCCGCATCTACCTCAGCAAGGAATTGCGCACGGCCGCGGACCTGATTCTGGGCTGGATGCGCGACGCCGGCATGAGCGCGCATCTCGACGCCATCGGCAATGTCTGCGGCCGGTATGAAGGTGAGCGGCAGGGCGCGCCCTGCCTGATGCTCGGCTCGCATTATGACACGGTGCGCGATGCCGGCAAATGGGACGGGCCGCTTGGCGTGATCACCGCGATCGCCTGCGTCGCCGATCTCAATCGCCGCGGCAAGCGCCTGCCGTTTGCGATCGAGGTCATCGGCTTTGCCGACGAGGAAGGGGTGCGCTTTGCCTCGACCCTGCTCGGCAGCCGCGCGGTGGCTGGCACCTTTGACGAGAGCGTTTTGAACACGCGCGACCGCGCTGGCGTGTCGATGCGCGATGCCCTCGTTCAGTTTGGGCTCGATCCCGATCACGTCGGCGCGGCCGCACGGGCCCGGCGCGAGCTGCTCGCCTATCTCGAATTGCACATCGAGCAGGGACCGGTGCTGGAAGCGCAGAACCTGCCTGTGGGCGTGGTTACCGCGATCGCTGGCGCGACGCGGCTTGCCGCCCGGCTGACCGGCATGGCCGGTCATGCCGGCACGGTGCCGATGGCGCTACGCCGGGACGCGCTCACCGGTGCTGCCGAATGCATCGCCGCGATCGAGCAGTTTTGCCGGACCGACGAGGGCGGCCTGGTCGGCACCGTCGGTTACATCCAGGCAAGGCCCGGCGCGACCAATGTCATTCCGGGTGAAGTGTCGTTCACCATCGACATGCGCGCTCCAACCGACATGCATCGCAAGCGCGCAGTCGCAGATATCGTCCGCCAGATCGAGGCGATCGCAAAGGGGAGGCAATTGGCGCTCCAGCTCGATGTCACCCACGAGAACCGCACCGCGCCTTGCGCACCCTGGCTGAAGCAGCAGATCGCGCAGGCGATCGCTGCGGAAGGCCTCTCCGTGTTCGAGCTGCCGAGCGGAGCAGGTCATGACGGCATGGCCATGATCGACATCGCCGATGTCGGCATGATCTTCGTGCGCTGCCGCGGCGGCATCAGCCATCACCCGGACGAGCATGTCGAGCTTGCCGATGCCGACGCCGGCGCGCGGGTGCTGCTCAGGGTGATCGAGGATTTCAGGCCACGGGTGGCCTAGCCGAGCGTCATAAACCCGCAAGTCACCGGGTAGAGATACGAATCGGTCATGTTTAAAATGGTGGCCTCCATCGCGGGGGTCACGAGACACCAGCCGATTGACGGACATGAACCGCGACATCTCTTTTCCATCGCACCGTGAGAACCGGTTTTACCAGGGCATGGCTGCGACCCTTGTCGCCAACGCTCTCCAGGCAGTGAATTTTCTTGGTGATCGATTCCTGAGACAATCGCCCCATTCGTTGTCAGCCATCGAGGACCTTTACCGGCACTCGATGGACAGCGCCTTTTCGGTGACCGAGGCGTTCCTGGTCACCGGCGCGCCGCACGCCTCAGCCTATTACCCGCGCGACTTCGCCTGGTTCTATCCCGACGTCCTTGATCCAGAGACCATCATGGATGCGCACGACGCCCTGCGCCGGGTCCGTCTGCTCGAAAAGAGCGTGCGTCTGTTGCTGGAGGCGGTCCGCACCGACGTCGTCACGACGACCATCGTGCCGGCGGGACGGGGACGCTATCTCGGCGTGAACTATTTCTCGCGGCCCTCGGACACGCTGCTCGGCATTGTCGCCGGCCTCCAGCAGATGCTCTCTGCCGAGGAGAGGGCGTCGTCCTTTCTGGCGATGTCGCAATGCGCACATGCCGGCCGTCTGTTGCTGGCCGAGTATGGCGGGGACCTGAAGCGTGCGATCCTGAAGCTTGCGAGCGAGCTGGAGTCGTTCGACGCTGACGGCACAAGATATTTGCTCTGCGACGCCGCCGGGCCTCGCTCTGCAGCAACGGATACCCGCGCCGAGCGCCGGCGTTTCGTCACCAATGCCTGCGTCTACACGACGTTCTTGTGGGGTGTGCAGCTCGGGATCGTCGGCGAGAACGAGCTGAAGCGGCTGCTCGGACGCGACCTCGCGCAGTACAAGAGGGACCTGCTCCGCCTGTTCGGCCAGGACGGCTATATCAGGCATTCCCTGGATGGTCCGACGGGCCCGCCGGTGTCGCTGGTCGCGCTGGATTTCGTCAGCGTGCATCGCGGATTTTGGGATATGAACGATGCCAGCGAGCGCGAGCTGTTCGCGGCGACAACCGACCTGATCATCGCCGAGCCGCGCTTCCGCATCCCGAGCACGTTCCACTTCCTGGTGTCGGCGGATAATCCGCGCAACAAGATGATCCACAAGATCGCGGCGCCCGCCTATCAGGGGCGCTCGTCGTGGCCGACGTTCAATGTCGAATTCGCCGATCGCATGCTGGACTTCGATGAAGCCTCGGAGAGCGATACCTATCGCGCTTGTGCGCAGGGGATCTTGAAAGACATTCGGACCGCGACCGAGGTCCACGGCGGATATCAGGAACTGATCTCGGAGCAGGGGCTGAAATATCGCACCTGGGCCTACAGGGGCGCGGTGGCCCATTCCTGGTTTCCGCGCTTCCTGTCCGTGTGGAGGCGGGCGTACGGAACGCCACTCCTCCAGTGGCATGACTGATCCGCGGGTTATCCCGCGGTCACGTCCACGAGCTCGCCGCCCTCGAGCACCTTGGCCGCCTTGGCGCGGTCGAGATCGCCTTCCCAGGCCGCCACCACGACCGTCGCCACGCAATTGCCGACGAGATTGCCGAGCGCGCGGGCCATGCCGATGAACCAGTCGACCGATAGCACCAGCACGAGCCCGATCGCGGGGATGCTCGGTACCGCGTTCAGGGTCGCGGCCAGGATCACGATCGCCGAGCCGGGCACGCCGTGTGCGCCCTTCGACGTGATGAGGGAAACGCCGAGCACCAGCAAGAGGTCGCCGAACGAGAGCGGCGTGTTGGTCGCTTGCGCGATGAAGACGACGGCGAGCGTCAGGTAGATCGAGAAGGCGTCGAGATTGAAGGAATAACCGGTGGGGATGACGAGGCCCACGACCGAATCCTTCACGCCCATGCGCTCGAGCTTCTTCATGATCTGGGGCAGCACTGCGTCCGATGAGGCAGTGGCGAGCACTATGGTTAGCTCCTCGCGCAGGTAGGCGAGGAATTTGAGGATGTTGATTCCGGCAAGTGCCATCACGCCGCCGAGCACGCCCAGCACGAAGATGCCGACCGAGACGTAGAACAGCATCACCAGCGAGACGAGCTGCTTCAAGGAGCCGACGCCGTATTTGCCGACGGTGTAGGCGACCGCGCCGAGCACGCCGAGCGGCGCGACACGGACGATCAGCCCCATGACGCGGAACAGCACGGTAGAGGCCGCGTCGATGATGGAGGTGACGAGCGCGCCCTTCTCGCCGCCGACGAGCGCGAGGCCGACGCCGAAGAGCACCGCGAAGAACAGCACCTGGAGCACGTCGTTGCGCGACAGCGCATCGAAGGAGGTGGTCGGGATCACGTTCATCAGGAAGGCGCCGATGCCACCGCCGGACAGCTTGTGGGCGTTGTCGGCATAGGTGTTGAGCGCCTTGGCATCGAGCGTCGAGGGATCGATGTTCATGCCATGGCCGGGGCCGAAGATGTAGGCGAGCAGCAGGCCGACCACGAGGGCTACCGTCGTCATGACCTCGAAATAGACCAGCGCCTTGACGCCGACCCGACCGACCTTCTTGAGGTCGCCGGCGCCGGCAATGCCATGAACGACGACGCAGAACACGATCGGGGCCACGATCATCGAGATCAGCTTCAGAAAGGCGTCGCTGATGATCTTGAGCCCGATCGCGAAATCCGGAACGGCCATTCCCAGAATGACGCCGAGCACCAGCGCGGTCAGGACTTGGACGAACAGCGAGGTGTAGAGCGGCTTCGGCTCGGCGGTCGGTGCCGCAGCGATGGTCGACATATGGTGGACTCCCCCTTTTGACGCGTCTTGGGCGTCAAAACGAGAGCAACAACCGTGCCAGAATGTCGGGGTCACCCCTTGGGAATCCGGCTATTCCGCCCCCTTGGCTGTCCTGCCGAACATCCGCGTCGGCGCGGGAAGCCGCAGGAGGTGCCGTCGGTGACCTTCCCCTGGTCTTTCCAAGGCAGGCGGAAGGTGCCGGCGACCATGTCCTGCATGAAGGTCTAGGGCAGTCCATCGCGCCGTCCGTCACTGCGAGATGACCGCGGTGCCAGAGCTGGTAGATGTTGCTCTCGAGGCCCCAGTTGATGCGGGCCTCGCGCACGAGGTCCGGGCGGACCTCCGAGGTGATCATCTCGTCGACGCGGCCGGTGGTGCCATCGGCCAGCACGGTGCCGACGAAATTGACGATCATGCCTTCGCCCTTGTCTCTCCGGCGCTGCGTCGTTGCGGGTCGGAACCTGTCGCAAGAAGCAAACCCGATTCGGCGAGGAGCTAAAGATTATTTTTCCAGCGATCACGTGGTTACGCGGCAGCAGGCGATCTCGTCATGCGACGAGATCCAGCAGCCGGCACGAGCCACGTACCAGCACCTTGCGTCCGGCGGGGGTGATCGCAGGGATGCCGTCATTCATGACAACGAGGCCGAGCTCGATGAGGCTTTCGACGAGATAAGCCTTCGAGAGGCGGACATTCGACACCGGAGTGCGAAGCGCCTTCAGCGCTTCCCACTGGCCGGATGAAAGATCGAAGTCGAAATCGTTGCTCATATTGCCTCAGGCGATCATCCAGTTCGCGTGCCCCTGTTAGCGGCGCCGCACGAAGATCGTGCGACGACAATGAGTCGGGAATCGGTCAGCCTGTTTAGAACATCTCTTCACAAACTGCGGCACTTCATTGCGGCCACAGGAGTTAAGATCGTTTGCGCACGAATAACGTCCCAACGATCACTAATTGATGATCTGCATTTCATGCTGCGCTGCGAATTGCCGCGGTGCAGAGGGAGCATCGCGGTCCATGCTGCGTCGCGATACGCACAGAAATCATGAGGCGAGGGGCTCTGGAGTCTGTTAGGTTGATTCGCAGGGAATGGCTTCACACGGTGGGAGTGGAGTGCATGAACAGGCTGGTGGAAATTCGCAACCAGGAATCCCTGTGTCGCGAGCGTGCTGCGCTGGATTCGGAGCGCCGGATGTTCTGGCTCGCGCAGGCCCAGGAGTGGGAGCAGCGGGCGCTCGACGAAATCGCGTATCACTTTCGGGAGTGCAATCTCGTCCAGGCCGAGTTTACCGCCGCTTGACGCGATCGTCGCCGTCTACTGATAAGTCGCTACGATGTCCGACACCGCGCGCTCGAGCTGCTGCGCAGTGGCGCATTGGCGCACGACGCTGCAAAAGGTCCCGTAGCGCGGCATCTCGGAATCGCCAAAGCCCCAGGCGAGCCGCCCCTCGGGATTGAGCCAGACCAGCCGTTTCGAGCGCTCGGAAATCCGGCGCAGGATGTCGGCGCGCGGATCGAGATTGTTGCTGCGGGCATCGCCGAGCACGATCACCGTGGTCTGTGGCGTCAGCGTGCTCATGAAATCCTTCTCGAAATCGATCAGCGAAGAGCCATAGTCGGACGATCCGAAGCCGACCTTGGACATGATCTCTGCCATCGCCTCTTCCGGCGACTTAGCTTCCAGGATGTTACTGACCTCGATCAGGTGCGATGAGAAGGCGAAGGAGCGGACGTCGTCGACGACCTCGTGCAGGGAGTGGATCAGCAGCAGGAAGAAATCTGAGACCTGTGCGACCGAGCCCGAGACGTCGCACAGGGCAACGATTTTCGGCCGGTCGCGGTGCTTGCGCTTCCACGCGGTGAGAAAGGGCACGCCGCCCCAGGCCGCGTTCCGGCGGAGTGTGCGTCGCACGTCGAGATGGCCGCGACGCTGGCGCTTGCGCGGCTTCGAGTATCGTTCGCGGAGCCGGCGCGCGATCTGGCGGATCAGCGCGCGCATCTCGGCGACCTGGCGCCGCTCGATGCGGGCGAGCGGCGCGTTGCGCAGGATCTCGTTGCGGAGATTTTCAGCTTCCTCGCGGGCATAGAGCGCAAGCCCCTGCGAGACCGTGTCGCGCACCGCCTCGCGCAAACCATCGAGTGCAGCGCGCAGGCGTTCGGCAAGCGACGGATTGATCGCGGTGAGCTCGTCGAGATCGTCGTGCAGGCGCTGCAGGCCCATGGCGTCGAGGATGCGGCTGGAGAAGATGCCGCGCTGGGTGGAGTAACGGATGTCGGACAGGGACGCCGCGCCGGCCGCGCCGGCAATCGCGGCCGCGATGGCATTGCGATCCTGCGACAGCAGCATCTGTGCGAGCGGGCCCAGTTCCTGTTGCGGTGAGCCGCCTGCGGCATCACTGGCCGCCCCGGAATTGGGCGTTTGAGCCGCGCCCCGGGCGATGTCCTGGTCTGCGCCCTCGGGCTGCTCCTGCCGCGGTTCGGGCTGGCTGAAGAACAGATCGAAGCAGTCGCCGAGCGCGAGCTTCTCGTCCTGTGACTTGGCAAGCGTCAGGAGCAGCGCATCGCGCAGGATGGTCCGATCGGAAAAGCCGACCTGCGACACTGCGCGCATCGCATCGATGCTTTCGGCGGGCGAGACGTGGACGCCGACGCCGCGCGCCGCCCGAAAGAAACGATGGAGATTCTCGCGCATCGGCGTCAACCGAAGACGTTGGATCGTGCTGCCTTGGCAATGAAGGTCGTGACTTGCGGGGCCGCCGCCTCGATATCGGCCTCGTATTTCAGGAGCACGTTGAGCGTGTCCTTGACGATATCGGTGTCGAGTTCGGAAGCCTGGAGCAGCACCAGCACGCGCGCCCAGTCGATGGTCTCACTGACGGAGGGCAGCTTCTTCAGATCCAGCGAGCGTATTTCGTGGATGAAGCCGACCATCTGCCGGCGCAGCGTCTGCGAGATGCCGGGCACGCGGCTCTCGACGATGCGCTCCTCCAGCCGCTGCTCGGGGAAACCGATATGCAGATGCAGGCAGCGTCGCTTCAGGGCGTCGCCGAGGTCACGTTCGCTGTTGGAGGTGAGGATCACCGTCGGCGGGGTGATTGCCGAGACGGTGCCGAGCTCGGGGATGGTGACCTGGAAGTCGGACAGGATTTCCAGCAGCAGCGATTCGAATTCCGCATCCGACTTGTCGATCTCGTCGATCAGCAGCACGCAGCCGCCTGGCTGCTCAAGCGCCTGGAGCAGCGGCCGCGGTTCGACGAATTCCTTGGAGAAGAACACGTCGCCGAAATCGTGCAGTTGGTCGAGCGCGGCGTGCAGCGTCTGCGCGCCGCCGAGCACTTCACCGAGCTTGTCCTTGAGGATCTGTGTATAGAGAAGCTGTTTTGCGTATTTCCACTCGTAGAGCGCCTTGGCCTCGTCGAGACCCTCATAGCACTGCAGGCGGATCATCTTCTTGCCGCGCCAGGCGGCAATCGCCTTGGCAAGCTCGGTCTTGCCCACTCCCGCTGGGCCCTCGACCAGGATCGGCTTCTCGATCTGTTGCGACAAATAGACGGCGGTCGCGATCTGCCGGCTCGCGATATAACCCTGCGCGGCGAGGCCGCTCTCCACTGCCTCGATCGACGCCGAGGCTTTCTGTTCTGCCACGAAATGGCGCTCCCAAAGGTCTTGCTTAAGTTTGTTCTGCCTGCGTTCCGGGCAAAGAACAAGCCTCGTTTGGGAGACATCAGATCCGCGTGAACGGCGTTTTTTCCGTTCAGCGCAAATAGTTGAGCGGTTCTTCGGTCGCGCTCAGTGGTGCAGCAGCTCCGGCTTGCGAATGGTCTGCCGGACCTCGGCGCCGCAATCGGCGCATTCGTAGACGAAGTCGATCTTGGCAAGGCTCCAGTGCGGCTCGACCTCGCGCACATACATCGGCAGGAACCCCATGCATGTCGGGCAAATCACAGGCGCGATTTCGACGTCCTGATGATGCTGTACATAAGCTGGCATCTCGGCTCTCCTTCGCAGACGACCACCAATCCCCGCGGAAAAGGTACTGCCGGTTGCCCCAAGGCCGTCATCAACTCTTTCGAACAGAGGCGGAACACCGGGCGTTTGTCGTTTGCTGTGACATTCTTGTTACGCCTCTGCACTGTAACGGGCGGACCAAATGCCTATTTCTGCGGCTGATCCGCGTTTCTCGGACCCTCACTGCAACCATAAGGGAGCAACGCCCATGACCCATGCCATTCGATTTCACAAGACCGGCGGACCGGAAGTCCTGGTCTGGGAAGAGGTCAGTGTCGGCAAGCCCGGCCCCGGCGAGGCGCGAATTCGTCACACGGCCGTCGGTCTCAACTTCGTCGACATCTACAACCGTTCCGGTCTCTATCCCGCGCAATTGCCGAGCGGGCTCGGCAGCGAGGCGGCCGGCGTTGTTGAGGAGGTCGGTCCGGGTGTCACCGATCTGAAGCCGGGCGACCGCGTCGCCTATGGCGCTTCGCCGCTCGGTGCCTATTCGGAGGCGCGGCTGATCCCTGCCGACCGTCTCTTGAAGCTGCCCGATGGTGTCGATGACAAGACCGCGGCGGCGATGATGCTGAAGGGACTGACGACGCAGTACCTGATCCGGCAGACCTATCGGGTGAAGGCCGGTGACTCGATCCTGCTCCATGCCGCAGCCGGGGGCGTCGGCCTCATCCTCAGCCAGTGGGCCAAGCATCTCGGCGCGACTGTGATCGGCACCGTCAGCAATGACGAGAAGGCGAAGCTCGCCAAGGCGCATGGCTGCGACCATGTGATCATCTACACGCGCGAGGATTTCGTGAAGCGCGTCGACGAGATCACCGGCGGCAAGAAGGTGCCGGTGGTGTACGATTCCGTCGGCAAGGATACGTTCCTGAAATCGCTGGATTGCCTCGCGCCGCTCGGCGTCGCCGCGCTGTTTGGTCAGTCTTCAGGCGCGGTCGAGCCACTCAATCTCGGCCTGCTCGCGCAGAAGGGCTCGCTCTACGTCACCCGGCCGACGCTGTTCACCTATGCGGCCAAACGCGAGAACCTTGTGGCCATGGCGGCCGAGCTGTTCGACGTCGTCAAGTCCGGCGCGGTGAAGATCGAGGTGCACCAGACCTATCCGCTCAAGGACGCGGCCAAGGCGCATGCCGATCTCGCCGCGCGCAAGACGACGGGATCTACCGTTCTCCTGGTGTAATATTCGTCCAGACGTGATGCAGGCCGGCGCGGCCTGCATCACGTCCGTTCGTGCTTGCGCAGGTCGCGGAGGTGATCGAGGCTAATCGCCTGGAGGTCAACGTCCTCGGGCTCGACCTGCGGGAGGGCCGCCTCGGCCAGGACGGCCTCGGTGACGTCCTCGACCGAGTTCTCCACGATCTCGTGGATGAACGAGACGTTCCGATACTCACCCGAGGCGAGGCGGGAGATGATCTCGCGCCTGGTGATTTCAGGATCGACGACCGCCTCGCGGCCGCGCCGCCCGTAGTCGATCATCACGACGAAATACTGCATCATGCAATCCTGCCGCGCCCCGTGATCGGGTGTGCGGCAGAGTATTTCTAAAAAACAGAATGAAGTCAAGATGTATTTCCGAAAATCGGAAATCATCCAGCGCCTACTTGCCCTTCTTGCGGGGACGCGCCGACTTGGCACGCAGCCTTTCGAGTTGCCCCTTGGGCATGGACAGGCAGATCTCGCCGACCCAGTCGAGCTTGACGCCGACGATCGGCTTGGCGTTGAAGCTGGTGAGATTGACGACGGAGGGGGATTTGCCCCTCTCGATGGTCTTCAAATAGCGTTCGCCGGTCTTGAGCCGGACCACTGCCTCTTCGCCGTAGAAGCTCGACAGCGGATGGCGCTGGTCCTTGTAGACCACGATCACGTCGCCGTTCTCGTACTTCGGCAGCATCGAATCGCCCACGATCTCGAAGGCAACAGTCTCTTCCATGATCGGGAACGGCAGCGTGATGTCACCGAGCCCTTCCGGAGGAACCTGCTCATAGTCCGGTTCGATCACGGCGCCGGCCCCGACGCGGCCCATGATCGGCGCGAGGTTGAGTTCGAGATATTCCATGATCGGAATGATTTCCGACGCCTTCACCAGGCGCTCGCCACCGAGGATCTCGGACACGGCGCCGGGCCGCACGCCCATAGCAGCCGCCAGGCCGCCCTTGCTCTTGCCCGTCTTCTCCAAGCCCCGCTCGATCATCGCGACATCCAACATGGTGATTCCCTCGATTGCCCATCGTGTCGCCTCTTGTAATCCGAAATTCGGAATTGATGCAATTATGAATATCAGAAATTCAGCTTGACACTTGCTTCGGAATACCAGAATGTGTGTCCGGCCTCCGCATCGAGCGGTCGGAGGGCGCATCACAGGGCAGCATCATGGAACCGGGCCGTTGGCCGTCGGAGCATTCCGACGCGCTTCGCGATTATTTTCTCAAGGGAATGTCTTATGCGGAGATCGGAAGGCAGATTAATGCAAGATACGGAACGGCTTACACACGCAACGCGGTCGTCGGCCGCGCCAAGCGGCTCGGACTCGTCGTGCCGGAATGGATAACGAGCCCGTCGATCGTTCCGCCTTTGCCCGGCGAGGCTCTGGCTTCGCCACGCCGGTCGGCACTGCCGAACCTGAACCGGCCGCCGAAGTCGGCAATGAAGCCCGCCGCACGGGCCAAGTTGCGCTGCGTCGGCGTCCAGCCGCGCCTGATCGAGCTGGTCGAGCTCGAGGCGGCCGACTGCCGCTATCCCTACGGCGGCGACAAGGACGGGGAGGAAATTACCTTCTGCGGCCATCCGCGCCAGCCGGGCTCCAGCTATTGCGCACCGCATGCGCGCCTGACGCGCCGTTCCGGAGCTGCGTCAGCCCGCATCGCAACTCCCGTCGTGCTGAGGCTGGTCTCCCCCGCCTGAAGCCGCGCCGTCCATCCAATCGTCAGCCTTGCAAGGAGTATCCGAGTGGCACGTCCCCGACGCAACAAGTCCTACAAACTGGCGCAGATTTACGACCGGCGATCCCGGGAGGTTCCGTTCAATGCCGAGGTGGCCGAGGTGGAGGTCGACAATCCACTCGCGCTCGATGCCGGCGAGAAGATCCTGGCCCTCCGGTCGTTCCGCAGCGATCCGCTCGGCCGGCTGCACGCACACCACCAGATCGACGAAGCGCAATACCGCGGTGGGCGTGCCTTCCAGAACGATTGGGAGCGGGCGGAGCGAGGCCCTCAGGCGGTGGATACGACCCGCGAATATGTCGATGGGACCGGTACGCGCGAGCCCGTCACCGAAAGCCAGCGACAGGCGGTGCTGCGACTGAATCGGATCGAGCGGGAACTCGGCACCGACGGCGCCGCGCTGGTGCACGACGTGCTGGTCCTGGGTCTGACCATGGATCAAATCGGGCAGCGTCGTGCCGTCCGTACCCAGCGCTGGAATGATTATTTCGGGCGGCGCTTTCGCGAATGCCTGGACCGGCTGGCGCTGATCTACGGCTTTGCGACCGAGACCGGGACAGAGGGTGGGGGCCGGCGCAGGTGACCGCGGCGCCCCGGCGATCCGGCCGCCGGGGCGCGGTTCTGTTCCTTACGGATGAGGTACAATCTGGTAGGGCGTGGTGTAGGGCTCGACACGCAGCGAGGCGTTGGCCAAAAGCCCGATTTTGGCGGTCGGCGCCTGCTGCATTCGGGCCGCGATGCACGTTGTATTGCCAGACGGTGAGGTCGCCCTTCTGTGCCAGCGCATGTGCAACGGCGCTCGCGTCATTGCCGCCGAGTGCCTGCAGCTCCTGCGCCGACAATTTCGTCCTTGATGGCGACGATCTTGAACAGGTTCATCTTGATCTCCTGCGCCCATGCGCCTTGTATCGCGAAGGTGAGAAGCGCGACCGCGGCGCCCTTGATGAGATCGCAGCGAGAAAGCATGCCGTCGTCCTTTGTGCTGAGGCGCGCCCCGAATCGATCAGTTCATCAGCCATGGCGCCGTGATCTGCGTGGCCGTTTCAAACGCTTGGTCGTTCGGTCTCGAGCAACAGTTCAGGGGCGGAAATATCCCGGGAGCGATGAACCTCGATGCGAAGAGGCGAGTCGCCGATCCGAAGGCGCTTGCCGCCTCGCTCGGCTTTGGCGGCGCGTCAATCGAGACTTTGGAAACCGGCTGTAAGATCGACGTTCATGTCGTCGACGATACAACCGCCGAGCTGGGACTCAACAATTACGTGTATACGCTGAAGAAGCGCTAGGCGTCTCCACCAATGCCCATCCACACTTGAAACGAGGCGAAACGCAGTGCGGTTGCCAGCAATCGGTACCGCGCGCGTGATTTAATGCAGCTTCTTGACGCAGGTGGAGTGACGACGGCCCATATTCCTGTTATCCGGAATTGCGATGCGACGGATGCAGGCGAAGCATCGCCGGCGCCGGTGGTTGGGCTTGCCGGATGGGTTGTTCATTGGCATAATTACAACCTCCTCGGTTGAGCCTGGATGCGTCGTTGGCGGTGCTGACCTGCCGGGCCCTCCGGCCGAGAGGCCATCGTGTCCGGTGGTGGTGGTTTGGCGCTCGCGTGGACCTCGATGTTAGTTCAGGATGGCCGGTGCTTGTCATAGGTGCGAGATGAAGAACCTCAACTTCGTGGCTGAACTGCACCTCAAGCTCGGCGCGCCCGCGACCGGCACGGTCGAAAGCCTGCGCCTGCTCCGCGCCTTTCTGAAGCTCGCGCCGCGGGAGCGTTTCGAGGTGATCAAACTGGTTGAAGACCTCGCCACCGAAGAAGCCCTTCCCGAACACCCCCTGTCGTGAGCCGGACCGCGCGTCTCACGCCTTTTTCCTTCCGTTTCCTGCCCAAGCCGGCCTTCCGGGGGTATTTGCCCCGGCGTTCGCTGCTGGAAGGCGGTCAGGCAAATGTGGTAACAGTCAATAAAAAGGGAGGAGTGCGACCATGATCGAACCGAAGCTCGAAGTTCCGGCCGAACTGCGCGACCTGGCCGAGAAGACAATTGACCAGGCAGAAAAAGCGTTCGGCATGTTTTTCGAAGCCGCCACGAAATCGATGACGTCCGTTCCGGGAGCCGGGACGGAGGTGTCGAAGCAGGCGCTTGCTTTCACCGAGCAGAACATGAAGTCGGCCTTCGAGCATGCACGCAAGCTCGTGCATGCCACCGACCTTCAGGAAGCGATGCGGATCCAGTCCGATTTCCTGCGCAGCCAGTTCACCAGCGCCGGAGATCACATGCGCCAGATGACCGGCAGTCTCATGCAGTCAGGCAAGGGCAAATCCTGATTCCGGGTCTGTGCGCCGGCTGCCTACAAATTGATCTTGCGCGGCATGAAGATCCGCATTTCGATGCTCGCGCAGGTCCATGATGGGCCACCGAATGATGTCTCATTCGCCGTCCATCATCCTTTCTGCTGATCCCTGTCGGTCCTCCGGCAGGGATTTGCATTTGTGGCAGGTCTCGCGATCGACCCGCCTCTAGGGACGCAGTGATCCGATGTAAGCCGCGATGTCGCCAGCTTCGCTCCGGCTCAGGGGGAAGTTCGGCATCCTTGGATGCGGGTCGAGCAGGAAGAAGGCGAGCTTCTCCGAACTGAAGTCCGGCCGTCGCGCAATGGAAGCAAAGGAGGGGACGTCGGCGCTGGCTTGCGTCTGGTCACTGGCCACGACGTGGCAGCTTGCGCACCAGCGCTTGGCGAGGTCGGCACCGTGACCGGCGTCGGCGGCCAGAACAGAGGACGTGCCCAACGTCGAGGTCACGACGAGCAGCAGGCAAATTCGTCTCAAACGCTGGCGGCCGTGCTTATCCACAGCATGATCCCGGAAATTGCGAGAGATCGATGCGGGCGATGAGCGACCGCAGCAGCCTGCGGGTCGCACGATAGAGATGCCGCACGAATGACGGCGTTCTCGTTGTGGGCAGGCCGGCGCCCTTCGTATCGAGACTTTCGGTGTGGTGCGACACGTGCCCCTCCGACGTTATATGGCCTTTCTAGCCTGCCGGCCCGGAGCTGCCTTGATCTGCCGCAAAGGTGCTCGCGGCTAATAGTCGCCGGGATTCATGACCATCGGACTTTTGGTATCAGCTGGAGCGAGTGGGTGCTGGTGGGCGACACACATCGAGACGTCCCCGGCCGCGCTCGGGGCAAAGCCGAAACGCACTCGACAGCGTGAACAGGAAGCGCGGGCTGCGACGTACATTGTCCGGCGCCCGGTTGCTCAACGGGACGGCAACGCCGAGATCGGCCTGGAGGTCATCCCACAGGAAGGAGCGCACGCCCGGTCCGGCTGACGTCAGCGGCGTTGCATTAATCTCTCGCCCTTGCAGCTCGACTCCGGCGACCTCGCGCATTCGGTTGCGGGGCTGCTCGAGGCGACGGGGCTCGCGCCCTCGCTGCTCGAGCTCGAGGTCACCGAAGAATCCTGCTCAATGATGAAGGGCGCGTGCTCGACATGTTCAAGCGGATCCAGCAGCTTTGCGTCGGCGTGCTGTTCGACGATTTCGGCACCGGCTACGCCAGCCTGAGCCATCTGGAGAAGTTTCCGCTCGACGGGCCCAAGATCGACCGGTCCTTCGTGCTCGATCTGCTGACTGATTCCGACGACGCGCGATCGTCGGCTCGACCATCGCCCTCAGCAAGCAGCTCGGGCTCAAGATCGTGGCCGAAGGAATCGAGAACCGGGCTACAGCCGATTTCCTCGTCAGCATGGGGTGCGAGGAAGGGTATTCTTCGGGCGCCCGCTGCTTGTAGAGGCCTTCGAGAAGCAATTCCAGCCTGGGTACGAAGCGGTCAGCGCTGCCTGAACGGGATCTTTCGATTTCAGCGCCGCCGCGCGACGGCAACGCCAAAGAGGAATGCCACGAACAGGCTAGCCAAGGGGGCCTCGCGCGTGATGGCGGCAACTGTCGCGAGCGGCCGGCCGGGCTTTCGAGCTTCGTCGATCGCGGCGGTGAGGCGATCGACCGCCGCGTGCAAGCCGCCGGCGACTTCGCCGATCGTACGGGATACGTCGGTCGCGACGTCGATGGCACGCTCGCCCACGCCGGGCTGGGGATTAGGCTGCGGTATCTCCGTGCTCAAGCTTGCGACCTCCAGACTGGACGTAGCCATGGAGGCCGGCACCTTTGGCTATCCGCGCGAGCGCTCGTTTTGAACAGCGGGTCTGACGACCTTTGGCTATCCGCGACAGGCGCCGTGATTGACGGCGGGTACCGGCCTTGGATGGGCAATTCGGCGCGCGGGATTTTGTTCCCGTCGAGTCCGTGAAACGACGGATGCGAATCTCTGTTAGGCTCGCACCAGCCTTGCTGTTCTCAGGAGACGGCCGTGACCGACCGGACCATGACGGATCGAGCCCGGCGCATCGTCTTGCTTGGTGCTCCCATCGACATGGGGGCTTCGCAGCGCGGTACCCTGATGGGCCCCGCGGCGCTGCGCACCGCGGGCCTTGCGACACTGCTCGAAAGCCTGGATCTTGAAGTCGTCGATTACGGCGATCTCTCCGTGGGCGAGGTCGGCGACCTCGCTGACAGGCCGCCGGAAAAAGCCAATCATTACCGCGAAATCCAGCGCTGGACGCGCGTGCTGAGCCGCAGAGGCTATGACATCGCGAAAACCGGTGCGCTGCCGATCTTCCTCGGCGGCGATCACACGCTGTCGATGGGCTCGGTCAATGCCATGGCGCGCCACTGGCAGGAGCGCGGGCGGGAGCTTTTCGTGCTCTGGCTGGACGCGCATGCCGACTACAATACGCCGGAGACGACGATCACGGCGAACATGCACGGCATGTCGGCGGCGTTTCTGTGCGGTGAGCCGGGTCTCGAAGGCCTGCTCGGCGATGACCCGCGTGCGTCGATCGCCCCTGACAGACTCGATCTGTTCGGCGCGCGTTCGATCGACAAGCTCGAAAAGGAGCTGATGCGCTCGCGCCGGATCAGGGTTGTCGACATGCGACAGATCGACGAATTCGGTGTCGCGGTGCTGATCCGGCGCGTCATCGAACGCGTCAAGACGTGCAACGGCGTCCTGCATGTCAGCTTCGACGTCGACTTCCTCGACCCCAGCGTTGCGCCGGGCGTGGGGACCACAGTGCCGGGCGGGGCGACCTATCGTGAGGCACATCTTATCATGGAGCTGCTGCACGATTCAGGCGTGGTGGGATCGGTCGACATCGTCGAGCTCAATCCTTTCCTCGACGAGCGTGGCCGGACTGCGCGCACTGCGGTCGAGCTGATCGGCAGCCTGTTCGGGCAGCAGATCACCGACCGGCCCACGCCGAGCAACGCGATCGCTCCGGGTGAGTGAATCATGCGGGGCAGTGTTTGTGCGCTGCAAGGAAAGGACCTGCTCTCGCAGCCACTCGATTTAGATCAGCCCTGATCGAAATCGCTCGCTTTTGAAACGGCTGCGAATTGCAAATGCCGCTGTGGAACGGTTTGATGAGGGCTCCGCGCCAGCCGAGGGACCGCAATGAGCACGACAGATCCCGACAATGATTCCGTGACGTCGACACGCCGTCGCTTTCTGACAGCCGCCACCGCAGCAGCGGGAGGCGCCGTTCTTGGCGCGGACGCTTGCGTTGCCGCAGAGGCAGACAACCTTCCGCCCAACGTTCCTGAATGGATGAAGGCGCCGGGGGATCCGACGGGAGGCCAGCCCTACGGCACGCCATCGCCGTTCGAGAAGGGCGTCGTCAGGAACATCTCCAAGTCCCTCAAGCAATACATCTCTGCGTCCAGTCGGACGCCCTTGCAGGAGCTCGACGGCATCATCACGCCAAATGGGCTGTTTTACGAGCGACATCATGGCGGTGTTCCGACCATCGATCCCGCGCAGCACCGGCTAATGCTGCATGGGCTGGTCGAGCGTCCCCTGGTCTTCACGATGGACGATCTCCGGCGCTTTCCGTCGGAGTCCCGCATCCACTTCCTCGAATGCTCCGGCAACCCCGGTTACAGCAAGCCCTATGGCAAGACGGTATCTGACCTCGTCGGTCTCGTGAGTTGTGCCGAATGGACCGGCGTGAGCCTGAAGCTGGTGCTTCAGGAGGCCGGGCTGAAGCCGGAGGCCAAATGGGTGGTCGCGGAAGGCGCCGACGCGGCCGCGCTGACGCGAAGCGTCCCGATCGAGAAATGTCTCGAGGATGCGATGCTGGTCTACAGCCAGAATGGCGAGCGGCTCCGTCCGCAGCAAGGTTATCCGCTACGGCTGCTTCTGCCGGGATTCGAAGGCAATATGAGCGTGAAATGGCTGCGCCGCCTGCATGTGACCGCGGAGCCGGTTTATTCGCGCGAGGAAACCTCGAAATACACCGACCTCCTGCCCGACGGCACGGCGCGGGAATTCTCCTTTTATATGGAAGCGAAGTCGATCATCACCCGTCCCTCCGGCGGTCAGCGTCTGAGCGCACCGGGCTTTCATGAGATCACGGGCCTCGCCTGGAGTGGGCACGGCAAGATCGCGCGCGTCGAGGTATCCATCGATGAGGGGAAGGGCTGGCAGAACGCCTTCTTGCAGGAGCCAGTGCTGACGCGTGCCCTGACGCGCTTCCGCCTGCCGTGGCGATGGGACGGCAAGCCCGCCGTGATTCAGAGCCGCGCCATTGACGAGACCGGCTACGTGCAGCCCACCCTGGCCGAGTTGCTCGCCGTGCGTGGAGAGAACTATTTCTACCACAACAATGCCATCTGGCCCTGGCGCATCGCCGATGATGGCGAGGTGACCAATGCGCTGGCGTGAGACTTGCGGGATTGGCTTCGCAATCGTGCTGTGGGCCTCTTCGAACGCAGCACAGGGGCAGAGTCCTTACGGCATCGGCCGACCGGCGACGACCGCCGAGATTGCGGGGTGGAATATCGATGTCGGACGCGACGGCAGCAATCTTCCGGAGGGGAGCGGTTCGGTCAGTCAGGGACGTGCAGTATTCGCGCAGCAATGTGCCTCGTGCCATGGCGAGAAGGGCGAAGGCGGTTTGGGCGATCGGCTCGCCGGTGGCCAGGGCACAATCGGAACGGCCAGGCCGATTCGCACGGTCGGCAGCTACTGGCCCTATGCCCCGACATTATTCGACTACATCCGTCGCGCCATGCCGCAGAACGCGCCGCAGTCGCTGAGCGATGAGGATGTCTATGCGGTGTCCGCCTTTATCCTGAACATGAATGGCCTGGTGGGTGCGGATACAATCCTTGATGCGAAATCGCTGGCGGCTGTGAAGATGCCGAACCGCGACGGATTCGTCGGCGATGCTCGTCCGGATGTGAAAAGATGAACGGAGCAAGTTCCGACGGCTGGCGCGGAACTTGCTTGGATTGAATGGGGAACTCCGAGGGGCACAATTGGTTAACCTGCGATAGGAAAATAGCGGACCCCTCAATGACTGATCGTTTCGCGAACTCCATCTCGACGGCGCTCCGTCATCCCGGTGTGATCGCATTTGTCGTGGCTGGCCTGACGATTGCGGCCATGCTGATCGTCGACCACGGACCCTGGAGCCGCGCCAAGACCCAGCCGGCCCATGTCGCGATGTATGCGACGACAGGGGAAGCTGCACGCGCCGCAGGCGCTGCGGTGCTTCCGACCGAACCGAAGTCGCCGATCGAGCCGACACGGCCGGGGCCGAAGACATCCCCGACCGTCAATCCGGTGACGCCATAATCTTCGTTAGCCCCTGCTGCCGTAGTTGAGAAGCCCGCCGCTCGTCCTCGGCGGGTGCGCGCGCAATGCTTCCTCGTTCGGTTCGGTGCCCCAGCCGGGCCGGTCCGGGATGATGAGATGGCCGTTGTGGATCTCCGGCTCGTGCGTGAACAGCTCGCGGTCCCAGGACAGACGATCGATGTCGATCTCCATGATGCGCAGGTTCGGCACGGCGGCGCAGAAATGCGCGTTCATCATCGAGCAGAGATGGCCGTAGAAATTGTGCGGGGCGACGTTGACCTCGAACGCTTCGGCCGCCGCGGCGATCTTCATCGATTGCCAGACGCCGTTCCAGGGCGTGTCGATGATCGCGACATCCATCGCCTGCTCGTGGAAAAAGGGCAGGAATTCACGCAAGCCCAGCAGCGTCTCGCAGGACGAGATCGGATGCGGGCTTTGCCTGCGGATGTAGCCGAGCGCCTCCGGATTGAAACTGTCGATCTCGATCCAGAACATGTCGAGGTCAGCGATGAGACGCAGGATATTCAGGTAGCCCTCGGTCTTGGCGTTGAAGTTGCAGTCGAGCAGGATGTCGACGTCGGGGCCCGCGCCCTCGCGGATCGCTTCGAGATGCATGCGCAGGTCGCGCAGAATTTTCCTGTCCACATTGATCTCCGGCGCAAAGGGTGAGCCGAAGCCGGGACGCCAGCCGGTCGGCTTGCCATCGTCGTAGGAAAAGATGTTGGTCTTGAGCGCGGTGAATTTCTTCTCGCGCACCTCGCGGCCCATCGCCTTGACGCCATCGAGGCTTTCGATCGGCGGCTTGTACCAGGAGGGATGATTGATCCGCCACGTCGCGCAATGCGACCAGTACACCCGGACACGATCGCGGATCCTGCCGCCGATCAGCTCGTAGCAGGGCACGCCGAGACACTTCGCCTTGGCATCGAGCAGCGCGTTCTCGATCGCTCCGAGCGCCTGCGCGACGACGCCGCCGGCAGCGGGGCGGGTGGCCGCGAACAGCTCGGCGTAGATGCGCTCGTGCTGGAAGACGTTCTGCCCGATCACGCGGGCGGACAGGCGCTGGATCGCTGCGCCGACCCCGGGCGAGCCAAAGCCCTCGTCGAACTCGCTCCAGCCGACGATGCCGTCTTCGGCCGTCAGCTTGACGAAATGGTAATTTCTCCAGCCGGCATCGCAGGCGAGGATTTCGAGGTTTGTTGCTTTTGATGATTTGGTCATGTCGCTCCCTGTCCCCCGGCGGGGTTTTATGTTTGTTGTGGCGAGCTCGAAAGGCCCAGGTTGCAACTGTTAGGCTAACAACGGACCGGCGTGAAGCCCGCTGTAGAGCGCGTGCCGGGCGCCTTACGCCCACCTCGGCAGGGTGGCGTGTAGACAGCGGCATTGTCGTACGGTTCGTCAGCCGATCACTGAGGAGCCGAGCAGCGCAAGCACCGCCAGCGCCATCAGCGCTGTGCCCAGCCAGCCCAATGCGATCAGCCACGACCGGGCCCTGAAACGGCCCATGATCGTGCGGCTCGAGACGATGAGCATCATCATCGCCATGATCGGCACGGCGACAATGCCGTTGAGCACGGCGCTCCAGACCAGCATGTGCATGGAATCGATGCCGGTGAATCCCAGCCCGAAGCCGATCGCGGTCGCGGTCGCGATGATGGTGTAGAAGCCGACGGCCTCGTCGGGTTTCGCCTCGAGGGTGGCGTGCCAGCCGAAAATCTCGGCAACGCCATAAGCCGCCGAGCCCGCCAGCACGGGGATCGCGAGCAGGCCGGTGCCGATGATGCCGAGCGCGAACAGCGCGAAGGTGAAATCGCCGGCGAGCGGCCGCAGCGCCTCGGCGGCGTCGGTCGCGGAATTGACGTTGGTGACGCCGTTGGCGTGCAGTACCGACGCCGTGGTGAGGATGATGAAGAAAGCGATGCCGTTGGAGAGCAGCATCCCGGTGATGGTGTCGGCCCTGATGCGCGCGAGCTCCGGCCTGCCGCCATGCTTCAGCTCGCGAAGCGGCTTGTCGCGCTTGCCCTGGTTCATCTCCTCGACCTCCTGCGAGGCCTGCCAGAAGAACAGATACGGGCTGATGGTGGTGCCGAGCACGGCCACCACCATCATGAAATAGCCGGCGCTGACATTCACCTCCGGCCACACTGCGGCGAGCAGTGCCGTGCTCCACGGAATCTTAACGGTGAAGGCGGTCGCGACATAGGCGAACAGCGCGAGCGTGAGAAACTTCAGCACCGGCGAATAGCGGCGATAGGGCACGAACACCTGGAGCAGGGTCGAGCCAGCCGCGAAGATCAGAGCGTGCTCGTGGTTGAGGCCTCCGATGACGAGCGAGAGCGCCTCGGCCATCGCGGCGATGTCGGCGGCGATGTTGAAGGTGTTTGCGGCGACGAGCATGAAGACGAGCGCCAGCACCACCCACCGCGGCGCGACTCGCATCACGTTGGCGGCCAGTCCCTTGCCGGTGACCCGGCCGATCTGCGCGCTGACGAGCTGAATGGCGATCATGAACGGCGTGGTCAGAAACACCGTCCAGAGCAGCCCGTAGCCGAATTGTGCGCCCGCCTGCGAATAGGTGGCAATGCCGGAAGGATCGTCGTCGGCCGCCCCGGTGATGAGACCCGGCCCCAGCCGCTTCAGCAGGGTCGAGGCGGATTTCGGCTGGGCGAGGGCGCTGTCGCTCATGTATCTCGGGGTCTTTCCGGCTTGCCTTTTGCGAAGAGGAAGTCCGAAAAAAACCCCGCGGAGGAACAATTGTTCCCGGGCAGGAAAAAGGCGGTACTGGTGGTGAAATTCCGATTATTCGAACTCGGTTTGACCCGTGGGGCAAAACAGCTGTCGAAGTAGATCAACGCAACAGCTGTCGATGCAGGCGGCGCGGCTAGGGCTCTCTGCCGAGCCCTCGAGGTGGAATGCGCCCCTCTGAGCGACCTGTCGGGCCTGCTCATGACGAGGGCGACAGATACAGGTGGCGCCCGTCGAACTGCGCCAGCTCCTGCAGCTTGTGCTCGTTGAAAATGCGCACGGTGCCGCGCTGCAGCTCCAGGACCCCGTCCATGCGGAGATCGCGCAGGATGCGGTTAGTGTGAACGCTGGTGACGCCCATGGCCTCGCCGAGTTGCTCCTGCGTCAGCGGTATGGCGAAGGTGTTGTCGATGACGCGGCCGACAAGGCGAAGCCGCTCGCGCAACTCGACGATCAGATGCGCCAGGCGGTTATGGGTCGAGCGCTGGCCGACATTGACGAGCCACTCCCGCGAGATGGCGGCGTCGACCAGGGTATCGCGCCAGAACATCTCGCCGACGCCGCGCCGCTCCCTGATCAGCTCCTTCAGCGCCCTGTGGCCTATGAAGGCGAGCGTGCAGTCGGACAACGCGACGAGGTCGTGGTCCACGGTCGCATAGTGCAGGTTCTGCAGGTTGGGCAGGTCGCCGGGAATGTGAATCGCCAGGATCTGGCGCCTGCCGTCCGGAAGGGTCTTGGAGCGGACTCAGAAGCCGTCGACGATCAGGCAGCACTCGCTCGGCTCCTCGCCATCGCGCAGCACGGTCTGGTTCTCGTGGAAATCGCGCAAGGAGACCGGCAGTGCTGCCAGGGAAAGCAGTTCCTTGTCATCGGCGCCCGTGGTTGTTTTCAGGCGCTCGAACAGCGGTGCCCAAATTCTGTCGCTTGTCACGTCAACCCATCCCCACGCGACAGAGCGCGTCGGAGGCAAAGAGCACGAAGCCGGCGTTCATGTTGATGACAAAGGTTAAATCGGCGGCCGCCGCTTCGTAACATTGTGGACGATGCGTTTCGAAAATGAGCGATTATAACAAATGTTAAAGTCACGGCCCGCACCGCTGGCAATGACGCCCGAACATTCGTCGGGCTGCGGGCCCGGTAATAGGAACCAAACGGCGATGGAGCCGTTGCGCTGCCGTTTCATGGTCGTGGCCACAGCGTGTCACGCCGCTTGCCGTCCTTCCGAAAAGCCAGAGACAGGGACCATCTGGGTTTCGAGCGCGGACGGTGGACGTGAAAAGGGGGCTTGCTTGGCAGCCGATCTGATTTTCAAAGTCGCCATCATTGCCTTGTTCGCGTTCGCGGCGGTGCTCGCCTCGATGGTATGGCTGAGCGTGTGAGGCCTGCTGTCGGCACGAAAGCTTGCTCGATCGGCGAGCTCAGGAACGGCAGCTCCGTTGCAGCGTTTTCCCGCGGCAAGGAGGATCAGCCGCATGGACAATCTGACGAAGCGCGCGCAGCCGGACCGCAGCAAGATCAACATGCAGGAGGCCTTCGAGGTCAAGTACTGGACCCACGCACTCGGCGTCACGAAGGAGGAGCTGCAAAAGGCCGTCGACAAGGTCGGCAATTCCGCCGCCGCCGTCCGCAAGGAGCTGGCGGCCGGCGCGCGCGAGCCTGGGACGAGGTCCTCTACTTGATGCTGACGAACATGCCCCAGGCGGCGGCCAGCGCCGCGCCGGTGAAGACGACCACGGGGTTGTCGCAGAACGTGCCGCCATAGCGGCACACGTTCGTGCCGAACTGGCCGAGCTCGTGATGGCCCGCAGAGTAGAACAGTCCCGACAGCCCCAGCAATGCGGCGGCGACGTAGTACATCGATCGTCTCTCCGAAGCTTTTCGATCCTCGCCCCCTCGCGGGCGACATGTCCCAGCTTGGCGCGAACAAATTTCGGTCGGCCAAATCCGAATTGCCGGATTTGGTTAAAATTTGATCCGTCGGGCAAAACACTGGCATGATGGCAGGATCGGCCGAGTGCCGCTGGACGCCCGCCTGCGCCCCCAGCGGAGCGGAGGGTGCTGCTTGCTTTTCGCGGCGTCAGGCGGTCCCGCGATTTGGTTGGCGGTGTTCCTATAAGGCGCGGGTTGCTGATGCGTCTTGCAGTCGTTGATCTATCGCAATGGTCCCGTCGCGCCGGGGCCGACGGTCGGGCCCAGGAAGCTTGCGATGAACACGGATTACATGGCGGAAGCCGCCCGGCATCGGCACGTAGCCGAGGAATACCGAACAATGGCGTCATGCACACCGGACGAAGGCCTGCGTAAGGTCTACCTCAGGCTTGCAGACGACTACGATTCGCTCGCCACAAACGAAGATAGGGTTGCCTGCAATTGCAGGCGCGCAAACTAGAGGCCGACTGGGTGGCGATCGTCAGTCGTATCGATGTCGGGCTTCTGGCCCATGGTACGACGAAACTGTCCTGAAACAATCCCGAAACCCGATTGTCCTGAACGCCTTTTCCGCTCGTCTCGACCAACCAGGCGAAAGGGAGATCACCATGATCCAGGTCGGTTCGAAGGAAGAAGTCGCGTTTCTGCTGATGCTGTTCGGCACCCACACCCAGCCGGTCAAGCGACCAAAGCCGAAATCGCGGCAAGGCTGAGGCCAAAACCCATGCCGGGCTTGGCCGAATGCCAGAGCCTTTTGCGTCTTCTGATCGCCAGGGGCGATCCGAAGGCGATCCCGCAAGCCAAGGGCGCCATCGACCAATATCTCAACACTGCTCCGGTCAGTGCCCGCGGGCGCGGCCTGCGTGTGCTGCAACGCGATGCGCTCGACCTGCATGTTGCCGCGGTCGACGTGCAGCGATCCTTTGCCGAAACGGTGGATGCCTATATCGAGCGGAAGCTCGCGGAGGAGTGACCGTGCTGCTTGCCGGGGCCTGCGTCTTCGGGCGAGGCTGTGGCGGGCAACGTCGCCTGTTTCAGCAGGCCGATCTTGCGGTCGAGCTGCCAGACCTCGACGTCGCCCCGTCGCGTGAAGCGCCGCGCGAACAGGAGCGCCGACGCATCGGACCGCGCCTCGAAAGCCTCGGCGGACTGAAACACCCCGTTTTCCCCGACCAGATAGGCGCGATATTGCTGCATCATGTCGGAGCCCTCAGGCCGGGCGAGCGAAGCCAGGCTTCGATCTGCAACGCCGTCTCGTCCTGCCGCGCCTTTCGCAGCAGCATCTCACGCGCGCGTCCGGGCGGTAGCGCGCGCGCCTCGTCGCGAAGGTGTGCCGCTTCCTCGGCCAGCCGCTGATCGAGCGTTTTGGTCTGCTTGTAACGTCGACGCTTCAGCATGACGCCGGCTCCTTGCTGGAGTAGGCGGGAGCGCAATCGCGCTCTCATCACCGATCGTTGCCGTGGGCCTTGCGGTGATGGGATGAGGCTAGGCTTGCTGGAGCGCAGGGGACATAACAATTGATGGGTGCAAAGTAATTATTTTCGCTAGTACTTTCTGCAGTTTGAGCCACTTACTCATTTTTGTGCGAAGCACGCTTCCAAAGTTCACTTTTGAACAAAGCCATCTCTGGTAGTTTGCACAAATCACTGGCCGAGGCTTCGTCCATAGGCGCCGGTGGCTGAGAGACCGATTGCGTTTCAGGTCGGCTGGCCGCGGCAAGGGGTGTTTTAGCGCCGCACATAGCGGTAAGGACGCTCAAAAACGTATGTCGAGCCGAAGCGGTATGGCAGTGGGTCGTAGCCAATCAAATACGCAGTTCTCACCCTGTAGAGCCTGTGTCGCACGACGGCAGTGTGCCGGTGCCACGTAGTGCTGCAAGCACAATTGGCGCGAGAACTGAACTCGGTGGCAGTCGCATTCTGCGGTAGAACAAAAATAGCAAATGCCAAAACCGCCGCTGCGTGCGGTTCTCAAACCCAACCGAACCTGCGCCAGCCTGCGCAACGCATCACTGTACCAGGTACGAGCCAAGCGGCCCCCGGCCCGATAAGGGGCGACGTCTACGTGATACTAGCTGCCAAAATGAAGCGGCCCCAGCGCAAGGCTGGGGCCGACCACCCTCCCGAGTGGCGCGTCATTCATCCTCATCCAGTACCGGGAAAACTCGGCATCTGGCCTATGGTTCCGAGAGTGTCATAAGTTAATTTGTCGAGTGTCCCTCCGGGAAGCTCGCTGTGGGACAGCAGCAGTAATCCTCCGGCCAATCACAAGATTTCCGCGTCGGTACTCGTGAGCCGACATTCCGGGCGGGGCCTATCGATCCCCAAATGGATGATCGCTGACGGCCAGTGCGATGGCGATCGCGGGGATCAGGCCGGACAGCAGAAGACGGCTTTGGCTTGCATGGCTGCAGATGGCTTGCGCCGCTGAAGCATTGCGCATCAGCGCGAGTCGAAGCTGACTTGCTTCCTCCAGCGCAGCGTCGGCGCGCGCCAGGAGCGGATCCGGTGTTGTGTCCTGCATGAGAAGCGAATCGGTATGCTGACGAATGTTCCGGATCGGAGCCTCGGGCGCGATACGCGTTTGGAGTGGCGCCGCTAGGCGAGATGCCGCGGCATAGCTCTTCACATGGGCTTCGGGTCTCACGGCATGTGGACTCTCGCGAACCCTCCAGCAGGGTGCAATTTGACATTGTTCTCTTTTTGTTCTATGACACGAAAACTCAACCTGTAAGCGAGCCGTGATAGGACCACATCACGCCGCAAAGCTTCCGTGAGGCGGCCGATGAGTAAGTCTTTTCTCGCCTTGGTCTTGCTGGAAACACCCGCAACCCCGGACATGGTTGCGCTTGCTGCAGCCGTCCGTGCGCGACATCCCGAACTGCCGATGGAGGTGGACGGAGGCGGCGAGGGCGGCATGCAGCAGGGTTCGCCGCTGCTCCGCTGTGGCAACGAATTCGTGGCAGTGATGTCGATGCCGGCGCCCGTTCCAGACGATTCAGGACTGTGGTCACGCGCTGCCACGACATGGCCGGAGGGCAAGGCAGTTGCAGCCCGGCACCGAGGCCATGTGATCGTTTCGGTACTTGGCCAGAAGCAGCAACCGTTGTCCGCTGCTCGTCTGACGACTGCCGTCATCGGCGCTTTGATTGCGACGATGCCGCAATGCTGCGGCGTGGTCTGGAACGGCAAGGTCGCACGATCGGCCGATCTATGGCTGGATATGTCCATGCAATCGTTCGCGCCTTACCCCGACTATCCGTCCTCGCTATGGGTCGACATACTGCCGTTCCGTTCAGCGGCCGGCATCGGCGCAGTGACGATGGGTCTATCGGCATTTGCCCAGCGTGAAATTCAGTTCGAGACCCGCAAGCTGACGCTTGCAACCTTGATGTCCAAGGTGGACGGGCTTGCCGTCTATCTGGTCGAGCACGGGCCTGTGGTCAAGGACGGTCACACGTTCGGCCGCGACGAGCACGAGCGCTTCGCGGTCAGATACAAGAACTCCGATCAGTTCGGTGGCTTGCCCGTGTTCTTCTGCAGCGACGGTTCGGCGTAATAGGCGGCATGACAGAGTCATGATGGTGCGCGGAAGGAATTACGCGCGTCGTGGTCAGGAAGGTCGTCTGACGCGTCGGGTAGGAGCACTGGCAGTGGGCAGCGTCGGCACAATGCTCTAGAGTGCATTGGACCTGTATGTAAACGAGAGAAGACGGATGGTTCGTTCCCTTCCAGAGAGGCGCCAGAGCAAAACAAAGGTCCGAAGGTTCTATGTCGTAGGTCTGGACTTCAGGTTTCAAACGGCACCGGGATGGGAGATGGAGAATCTCGTTGCTCTCGCCGGCAAGCGCGAGGTACTTATTCCACCACCGGGGCGAGGCTTCGTGGCCTTCCCTGAACCACCGCGACTTGTCATCGACAAATCTCTCGGCCGGGCTCCTACGGACTGGGAGCTCTTTCACGACTACCACCTCGTGTCCGACCGGATGAAGAGCCTTCTTGAGGCGTTGGATTTAGAGGGAGTTCGTTTCGTCAGATGCGAGACATGGTATCGAGACGGCCCACCGGCGCAAACGTATTGGCTCTGCGACGTCGTCAGGGTTCTCGATGCCGTCGACGAAGCGAACTCCGTACTCGAGATCGAGTATCCCAGGCCCGATCGTAAGGTTTACAACCTGAATAGTAGAAGTTGCCTTCTCTTCAAAGAGGACGCTGTCGGAGCGGCCCATATCTTCAGGCTGCCCTTCTATCCCATGATCGTCTGCGACCAGGTGTTCAAGGATGCGTGCAAAGAGGCGGGTATGCGGGGCATCGGATTCACTGATGCGACCAAGTATTGAGCTGAAGCGTAGCTGCTGCCGATTCTGAAATCCTGTCGCATGGAAGTCCGCCGAGTAGGGCGGGAAAAACCTCGCTCTCCTTCCGTGGTCTCATCTCGCGGGAGGAATGTAAGGGGTTTGCCGCGTCTGCTGTCGGGGCTGCTCGTTGACACGTCGGGCAAAACACTGGCAGAGTGGTATGATCTAGAGAAAGGTGGGCCCGCGACGCTGTCGCGGGCTTTTTTGTTGCCCGTTCTTTGCAGCGGCAGGCGTCTCTTGGCGGCTCATGCGAGAACCTCGCTTCGAGCAATTGCTCGGCGCGGACGTCATGAATCTCGACGGCCCTACTCGTCGCAAGCTGCCGCTTCGCCCGACAGACAAGCAATCCAACCTCACAGTTCATTTCCTTCACTCGCATGCGGGCCAAACGTCTTTGGGCCGCGCTGATTGATGCCTTGGCGGACGCAAGAGGCTAACATGATCCAGATTCATCACATCTTGCCACAGATCCTTGCTGGCCACTTCACGCTGAAGGTCTTGGGTAATCGTTTCAACCTCAATAGCATCACGAATTTGATGGCTCTGCCATCAGATCTGCAAGCAGCTCGAGAGCTAGGATCAAGTCCTCATACGGGAGGTCATCTCGGAAGCTATAGCAAGATATTCTGCAAGTTTCTCGGTGTACTCCAGTCCCATCCATCCTTTGCCGCCGCTCAGGAAGGCGATGCCGCTGCTGTTGATCAACTGCATGCCGAACTGAACAGCTTTCTCGCCGCTGCCAAGCACGCACTGGCGAAGGGGCATTTGCTTGCCAATGCACCTTTAGGCATGACGAGCGAGGAGGGGAATAAGCGCATTGAAGATTGGTACGCAAATTGGAAAACGTATGCTGAAGAAAATCGAGACAGCATTCAGCAAATGCGGGAGACTGTCGATCAACTCCACGCCGCCGGCCAATGGGAAAACGCTTTGCGCGCCCCCGTTCTCCTTCCGGACGGCACCCGCAGTCTCGCCGACAAGATAGCGATACTAGCGCGATATCCCAAAGGCTCGCCTATTTCGCAGCACTTCACAGCTGTTGGACCTGTTCCCGATTTGCCTGGCCTCGTTCCGCCGTTTGTGGATACCCGCTTGCCAGGCTTCATCCCGCCTCGTCTTGAGGGAGTGAACAAGCCGGAAGGGTTTGCACCAAGCGACCCGCTCGCGACTTTTGGATCGCCGGGATTTCCGGTCCTATCGCCTGAATGGCAGCGTGGCATGCAATTGCCTCCCAGCACGGCATTGCCGCCCGACCCTCAAGTCCTGCAATTCCATCCAGAGACAGGCCAGCCGCTTACGTATCTTTCAGATGGGTCGCATGTTCTAGGCCCGCCGGCACCTCCTGATCAAGGCTCCGCGTTGCTGATGGGAGCTGGTGTGATTGGCACAGGCGCCCTGATGATACCTGGACTGGAGGGGCTCGGTGCTGCGATACTCTCAGGTGCGGCTGCTGCCGCTCTCACCCGACCTGCTTTCTCTGCGAGTGCCTCGGGTGCTACCCAAGTTGCAGATGGAAGTGTTTTCGCGCAAGGGGCGGCTTCTTACGATCCGTTCGACTTCGCCAGTCCTGCAGACGACCCGGAGGCGGCTCGGTCCAGCACCTTTGCAGATCGCTTCGCGAACTGGATCGACACTCCGGCAGGCACTGTGCCTGCGCAGACGTCGAATACGCCAGAAGCGCCGCCCGCTCCTGCTGCGGGAGCCGTCGCGCCCGATGAGGTTCGGCGTCTCGCCCGTGTCAACGAGTCCAACGCGACCAGTGTATTCTCGTCCGGGAGTGCACCGGTCCCCTATCTGCCTTCCCCCGATTTCGACGCTCGGTTCGGAAGCTGGACCGTGCCGACCGCTGATGGCCGGCCAGCCCAGACGAGCAGGCCGATAGGTGTATCCGCGGATGAGCCGAGCTATCTTATTCCGCCACCGATCTTCGGAGTGGAAAGTTCAGGCAATCCCCACAACGACGCTGAAGAGTGGTTCTCGCGCTGGATACGGCCGATGCTTGGGCGAGAGTGAAGAAGTTGAGCTCTTCGCATGTCGCTCAACATCGATCGTTTGCCACGTCGGGCAAAACACTGGCAGAATGGCATCATCGCAAGAATTCGGAACAGGCCCGCGGGATGCTGTAGGCTTGTTTGTTTTCGAGGGCGAGCGAGATGTTCGTCCGCTATGCAGCTGGTCCGAACCACCTCGTGAGCGCCTCCGCAAGTCCGCATCCGCGATCGTCTCCAACCCAGGCCACGTGCCCGTCGGGACGCACCAGCACGGCTTTTGGCGCGACGACTTGCCCGATCGCCGGAAGCTCCCACGCGCCGTCGTAACCGGCGCGGATGAGATTGACGCGATCTGCCCAAGAGGCGATGTCGAGATCGGGCGCCTCGCCGAAATTCAGCAGCAGCGCTTGCGCGTCATGCAGCAGCGTGAACAATCGCAGCGGCCGGCCGTCGACCATCAGGTCGAGATCGGGCATGCGGCGTCCGAGCAGCGCGTGGCCTTCGCCGAGATCGTAGCTTATGTCGAGACCGCTCATCAGGGCTCCGAAACGCCTGCGCGGCTCGTCCATGGCGAGCAGCTCGGACATGACCTCGCGCGCGGCGATGAGGCCGTCCTCGGCGCGGCGGAGCAGGGCGATCTGCGCCCTCGTGTTGCGCAGCACGCGCGCGGCCACGGGATGACGTTCGGTGTGGTAGGTGTCGAGCAGGTTTGGGGGCGAGATGCCCTTGACGACCTGCGCCAGCTTCCAGCCGAGATTGACCGCATCCTGCAGGCCGGTGTTGAGGCCCTGTCCGCCCACGGAGTGATGGATATGCGCGGCATCGCCGGCGAGCAGCACGCGTCCCCTGCGATAGGAGGCGGCCTGCCGCGCCGCATCGGTGAAGCGGGAGATCCAGGTGGGATTTTTCACGCCGAAGTCGGTGCCGTACACGGCGACGAGCGCCTCGCCGAGATCGCGCAAGCTCGGCTCGCCGCGCTCGCGCATTGCTTCCGTCACGACGACCAGCACGCGCCCGCTCTCCGTCTTGCTGAGACCGTGATAGCCGAGCGCATCGTGACGCAGGCCCCATGCGGGCTCCTCGCGCATCTCGACCTCGGCCATGAGGTTGCTGAGCGTCGGATCCGAGCCGGCGAAGTCGATGCCCACCATCTTGCGCACCAGGCTGCGGCCACCGTCGCAGCCGACCAGATAATTCGCACGCAATGTGCCGCCGCTCGATAGCGCGATGTCGATGCCCATCTCGTCCTGTGCGAAGCCCGTGACCTCGCAGTTCCGATAGACTGGCACCGCGAGCTCGTCGGCCCAATCGGCCAGGATGCGCTCGATATGGCTCTGCCGCAGGGCGAGCCCGTAAGCGTGGCGGGTCGGGAGGTCGCTGATGTCGAGCTTCGTCCAGGCGAAGCCGGCGAGTTGGACGATCTGTCCTTCGCGCAGGAAGCGCTCCGCGACGCCGCGCTGATCGAGGATCTCGATGCTGCGCGCGTGCAGTCCGCCGGCGCGCATGCCACCGAGGTCCTGGCTCGCGCGGCGCTCGACGATTGCGACGTCGATCTGCGCCAGCGCGAGTTCCGCGGCGAGCATCAGCCCGGTCGGGCCGCCGCCGGCGATCACTACAGCATGGCCGGTGGCTGCCGTGCGCGTTGCGCTCGTTCGTGAGCGGGTCGTCGGAAGCAGGATCGGCATCTCGTGACCCTCGAACCGTTGTTCGGGTCGAGGCTTCTACGCGATGACAGGGGGCTTGAAGCAAGCCCCTTGCGCACCACATATTGAGTTGGGAGGAGGGACTTCCGCTTCAGCGCTCGCCGCGTTGACGCGTCGGGCAAAACACCGGCAGAATGGCATCATCCAGATGCGTGCCGCACGTCGCGGCCTAATCGTCCTTGGACAAATCGCCGGGTTTTGTGGGCAGATCGATGGTGCCGCCGTCGCCATGCACGAGGTCGCGGTTGTTGTCTTCCGTTTCCCCGGCCTCTTCGATCATCGCTTCCTGCGTGGCGCGCTCCTTGTCGCCGCGCGGCTTTGAGCTTGGAAGATTTCGTGACGCCGTCCTGACCGTCATGGCGGGTTCTCCTGATCGCCTAACGCGGCCTTCGTGAGTTCGTTCGATTGACACGTCGGGCAAAACACTGGCAGAATGGCATCATCGAAACGAGTATGGTTCGGCCCGCGCGGAGCAATCCGCTAGCGGGCTTTATCATTTCGACGCCGAGACGGAATTCGTTTCCCTGTGATGCCCGACCGAGCCGATCGAAGCTCAATTTCGCAAAAAGCGAACTTGAGTGTTGACCCGTCGGGCAAAACACTGGCATAGTGACATCATCGCAAAGTTCGTAACACCCGCGCGGAATTCATCCGCCGCGGGTTTTTCGTTGCCTGTTTTTTGGAATCGGACGGCGGCCCACGCATCACGGCCACGCACTCGCTTGATACGCGTTCTTGGAGCGCCGATCGGCGTGCCGCCGTCCGAACCATTGCTGGCCGTGCACGCGCGAACGTGCCGGCTCGCGGCGCCGGGCTTGTTGCCCGCGCCGCTGCGGTCTCCGGGACCGGAGATAGGGTTCGCGCCCGAAACGATCGCGCCTCATTGCGCGATCTGCCGCGCATATTGTTTTCGGGAGAGACGATGACCGCCTATCTGATATCGCTGGCCCTCGCGGGCCTCGTCGCAATCGTGCTGTGGGAGACGTTGTCGTGAGCGAGGAGATCATGGAATGTGAGCCCGAGCCTGCACCGGTCCGCTTGCCCGCGCGCGGCAAGATGTCGAGGGCACGCACCCTGACCGAAATTCGCTCTCTTGCGCGGAGCCACACAAGAACCGCCATCAGGGTGCTCGTCGGCGTCATGCGCAGTGAGGACGCAACGCCGGCGGCGCGCGTCTCGGCTGCCAATGCGATCCTGGATCGCGGCTGGGGCAAGGCCGCCCAGCCGGTCGAAAATGGCGAAGACGGAGTGCTCGAATTGATCCACCGGATCGAACGCATCATCGTGCACCCGGCAAGGCCGGGTAGCGGTGACGCTGTTCATGAGACGGCGGAGATCCCGATCTGCAAGCTCACCTCGATTGATCGTTGACCCGTCGGGCAAAACACTGGCAGAGTGGCATCATCGACAGAAGTTGGTGTTGCCCGCGCGGACGCAGTCCGGAGCGGGTCTTTCGTTTTGATGCCTCCGGCTAATTCCTGGTCTGCTTGCCGGCCGGGCGTTGTCCGGCATAGGCGCGCTGCACCTGGTCGCTGCAATAAGACAGCTTTCGGCCATCGCCGGTGAAGTGTCCGTTGTCGATGATCCAGAGGATGACGGTCTTTTCGTCGATCTTCTTGAACATCAGGTTCTCGTGGTCCGGAGTAGAAGCCTTGTCTTGCACGCTGATAGCCTCAGAGCCCGAAGCAGGCTGCATCCTGCAGGCCGCGCCGATCCTGACGGTGTCGGGAAGCTGACCTCGCGTATTTTCTATCTTGCAAATGTTGGAGGCCGTCGTGATCGATTTGCCGGCGAACGCAACGATGGTGTCGTTGAATTTCGCGCAGCGGTCATCGAAATCGGCGCCTGCCGTCGCGTAGACGCCATCCCGCGGATCGGCCTGCTTGAGGGCTCGATCCTGCTCGGACTTCCGCCTCGCTTCCACCTTGGCTCTCGGGGTCGCCTCGGCCAGCGCGCGCTGCGTCTCCAGAGGGCAGTAGGCCGCACGCCACGCATTTGTCGGCAGCTATCGGCGGGGCTTCTTGGCCAACAGCTGACAGATCGGTTGCCGACATCAGAAGAACGACGACCGCCGCGAACGACGCGCCACGTCTTATCTCAACAAGACTCACGAACTGCTCCTGCGCTGAGGGGGTGTCGATCCGTTCGCCGACGTGCAGCAGCTTCGCGTGCAGAATAGTGGTAACAGCCACAAGTTGAGCAAGGGGTTCTATTGTCCGGGTATCGTGCTCTGGTCTCAGGACTAGATGCGGTAATGGGCCCGGCTCCGGAGCAAGGGGTCATGATGGTGGCTGTCCCCCGATAGATGATGAAACGGGGTCACGACTTGAGTCGGCCCCAAGCATCTGGAGACGGAGGACAGCCGTGGAGAATTATGCCGGAATCGACGTGTCATTGGAACTGTCGAGCGTGTGTGTTGTGGACGCCCAGGGTAAGATCCTGAAGGAAGCGAAGGTCGCAAGCGAACCCGACGCCTTAGTTGACTTTTTTGAGACGCTCGGCTTTGCAGTGAAGCGGATCGGGCTGGAGGCTGGGCCGCTGTCGCAATGGCTGCATGCAGGCCTGAAAGGTGCAGGATTTGAAACAGTTCTGCTGGAAACGCGGCACGTGAAGGCCGCATTATCTGCAATGACGGTCAAGACGGATCGCAAGGATGCCCGCGGGATCGCCCAGTTGATCCGGATGGGATGGTTTCGGCAGGTACACGCAAAGTCGGTTGATGCGCAAGAGATCCGGGCACTCCTGATCGCACGCAAACAGCTTCTCGGGCGGCTGATCGATGTAGAATTAAGTATCCGAGGGATTTTGCGCGGCTTCGGTCTGAAGGTTGGCCCGGTGACGCGAAGGAATTTTGAAGCGCGGATTCGAGAGTTGGTTGCAGGCCAGGCGACATTGGAGCGCATTGCTGGTGCGATGCTTTCGGCACGATCGGCCCTGAAGGCAGAATACGGAAGACTACACAAGGCTGTGCTGGCAATTGTGCGTGATGATGCAGTCTGCCGCCGGCTTATGACAGTACCAGGCGTTGGCCCCCTGGTGGCCATCACCTACAAATCGGCGATTGATGATCCTCATCGCATTGTAAAGTCAAAGGCAGCAGGCGCGCTGTTCGGGCTCACGCCAAAGAAATATCAATCGGGAGAAAAGGACGTCACGGGCGGAATCACGCTGGCCGGCGATGAGACGGTGCGGACGGCCTTGTATGAAGCCGCCAACGTTCTGTTATCGCGCATCACGCGGTTCTCAAAACTCAAACGCTGGGGGATGGACGTCGCCAAGCGGAGAGGCTCGAAGCGCGCAAAGGTCGCCTTGGCACGCAAGCTCGCAGTGATCCTGCATCGGATCTGGGTCGATGGCACGACTTACCGATGGGCCGAAGCGGGCTCAATCGCAGCATAGAAGACGTGGAGGAGATCGAGAACGCAACCGGGATGAACTGAAGCCCGGTGCCCGAAGTCCCGTCGCCGGGACGGTGGATGCGGTGAAGCCGTTACACACCCAGTGGCCGTCGTCCGACGAACCACGCGTATCTAGATAGGCTCTACCGCTCCCTCTGACAGCATGATGTGGCGGCCAGGCGTCGACCACGAACAGAAGCATGAGCTCGGCGGCGTGGCGTTCACTCGGGAGGCTTGACATCATCGGGCCCATTACAGAAGGGTCTGTACCTAATTAGCGAACTCTGATTCCCTCGCAGCGGGTTGATTCCACGCGGGGGACTTCGATGCGCAAAGGACTGTTCTGACTCAACGACAAGCAATGGGCTCTGATAGAGCCGCATCTGCCAACGAACCAGACCGGACCGGTGCGCGATGACGATCGACGCGTCATCAGCGGTATCATTCACATGCTTCAGTGCGGCGCACGCTGGCGCGATTGCCCGCCCGACTATGGTCCGTACACGACGATCTACAATCGTTTCAATCGCTGGGCCAAGCGCGGACATTGGCGGGCGATCTTTGAAGCGCTCGCCCGCTGCGGCAAAGACGGCGTGACTTTGTCCATCGACTCCACCACGATCAAAGCGCATCGCTCGGCGAGCGGCGGAAAAGGGGGGAGCATGAACAAGCGATCGGCCGCTCGCGCGGCGGGCGGACCACGAAAATCCACGCGCTGAGCGACCCTGACTGCAGACCTTGCGCATTTCATCTCACTCCAGGCCAGGACGCTGATATTGCCGCAGCGCCAGCCCTTTTGGAACTCGCGCCACCCATGTCTGCCCTCATTGGCGACAAAGGGTACGACGGCGACGGCTTTCGAGCCGAAATCGTCGATCGTGGTGCCAAGCCCGTCATTCCAAACAAATCCAACAGGGTCACTCTCCACAGCTTCAGCAAACGCGCCTACAAGGGGCGCAACGTTATCGAGCGCTGTTTCTGCCGCCTCAAGGATTTCAGGCGTGTCGCAACTCGCTACGACAAACTAGCCAGGAACTTCTTGGCTGCCGTCCATCTCGCCGCCATCGTTGCCTATTGGATCAATTGAGTTCGAGCCCTAGTACTTCGAAAACATTGGAGAGTGGAATGTCTTGGCAAGATGCCCTGCGGCGAATGAATTGCAGGCTTCGAACCCGCATACAACCAGCCCATACGATGCGATACGGGACCGTGGTACGTCACCACGTCAGGGCATAGACGGAAACTACAACGTCAGCCCGAATGGGCAGCGGGGTATCAATCTGACGCATCCTGCGTCGCACTCTCCAGTCAACGGCATCGTGCCAAATGCTGGCGGGTAGAAGCGCGATCAGGGATGCCAATGGCATGTCGCACGAGCTTCTGCACACGCACCCCAGATATGTCAGCGTAGGCGATCCGGTCGTTGCAGGGCAGTTAGTCGGCTCGATGGGCAACACAGGAGTGATCGAGCCGTATATCGAAAGCGGCGATCATCATCTTCATTATCAGCTGAAGGACCCCGCCGGTCGTCGCCTCAAGCCTTGTGGCGCAGGCTCACCGGCCTGCCTTAGGGCGAGCGAGCGCATCCATTGTCCATCCTGAAAATTCCGACGGCCAAGATCTTCGAGCCGCTGCTGCAACCCGCGCGCTACAAGGGGATTTACGGGGGGCGCGGCTCGGGCAAATCGCATTTTTTCGGCGAGCTTCTGGTCGAGACCTGCCAGGCCGAACGCGGCACGCTCGCGGTCTGCATCCGCGAGGCGCAACGCACGCTGGCACAATCGTCGAAGCGTTTGATCGAAGGGAAGATTGCAAGCCTCGGTCTCGGCCACGGCTTCAAGCTGTTCAGCGACAAGATCGAGACGCCCGGGAACGGGCTGATCATCTTCCGCGGGCTTCAGGATCACACGGCCGACTCGATCAAATCCCTGGAGGGATTTCGCATTGCCTGGATCGACGAGGCGCAATCTCTCAGCGCGCGCAGCCTCGCGCTGCTGCGGCCGACGATCCGCGCAAAGGACTCCGAGCTGTGGGCGAGCTGGAATCCGCGCCGCAAGAGCGATGCGATCGACGAATTTTTGCGCGGACGGGAGCCCGATGGCGCCGTCGTCGTGAAGGCGAACTGGCGCGACAATCCTTGGTTTCCGGATGTACTCGAGGAGGAGCGTTTGCTCGACCAGAAACTCTATCCGGAACGTTACGATCACATCTGGGAGGGCGACTATGCGCGCGCCTTCGAAGGAGCTTATTTTGCCTCACTGCTCTCGGAAGCGCGCGCTCAGGGGCGGATTGGAAAAGTCGTCGCAGATCCGCTGCTGCCGCTCCGCGCCTTCATCGACATCGGCGGCGCGGGGGCAGCGGCGGATGCCTTCACGATCTGGATCGTGCAATGGGTCGGCAGCGAAATGAGGGCTGACTTTCAGCATCTGCGAAGGTGGCGAAAGAGCGTGGAGCAGGCACAGAGTTACACTTTCAAAGCCGTAATCACAGTGCTTGCCACCGGCCTGATGGGAGCCGTCTGGCTCGGAGTCAAGGTCGTGCTGAGCAAATGAACGTTCGGTAGGCGCGCCGGCGGCCGCGCGTTTCCTGGCGAATAGGTCGTCTCATGTACAGAATTCGCATTGTCGATACATCCGACGACGACATCGTCGATACATTATCCGATCTGCATCGATTGACGTTCTTCGATGCCGCTGTAATGCCTCAATTTGAGTTGGGAGCGTGGTGGTTGGCCTATCAGGGCGATGATGCCGTCGCCTTCGCCGGTGTCCTTCCATCGACGCATGTCAGAAATGGCGGCTACTTCTCCAGAGTCGGGGTGCTGCAGCGACACTGGGGACGAGGCCTTCAGCGCAGGATGATGCGTGTGGTTGAGGCGAGGGGACGGCGTATCGGATGGGGCAGTATCGTCTCTGATACGACGGACAATCCCGTTTCTGCGAACAACTTCATCCAGGCGGGCTATCGGCTGTTTGAACCAGAGGCGCCCTGGGCTTGGTCGCATTCGCTTTATTGGCGAAAGTTGCTTCGCTGAGCAGGGTTTCCCGCGATGCGGAACGTAGCCCTCATGCGCAGTAGCGCGAGTTGCAGCACAGCCTCGTGCGCGCACAATGTCGAACGGCCCGGCAGCTTGATGGCTGCCGGGCCCTTTTTGCGTTTTCAGGTATGTGGTTGAAGCACTTGCGAAGTTGGTTGCGCCGGGCTTTAAGTTTGCTCTCGCAGGAAATCGGCGACCACAAGCCGATGTAAGGGAGCGTCATCGATGTCTACCAAGCCCCAATTGCCCGAGCGTCCCCCGCGAGCAACGGAAGGGCCTGCGGCGCTCGATGGTCTGCTGGTCGTCGATTTTACGCGCGTGGTTGCCGGCCCCGCCTGCACGCAGACGCTGGCTGATTTCGGCGCGCGTGTCATCAAGATCGAGAATCCGGACGGCGGTGACGATACACGCGCATATGAGCACGCCGAAATCGGCGGCGAGAGCGCTGCTTATCTTAGCCTCAACCGCAACAAGCTCGGCATCGCGCTGGACCTCGCTGTGCCCGAGGGCCGCGAGATCGCCCTGGATCTGATCCGCAGGGCCGACGTGGTCGTCGAGAATTTTTCGAGCGGGGTCATGAAGAAATTCGGCCTTGACTACGACGCGGTCTCGCCGCTCAACCCTCGGTTGGTCTATTGCTCGATCTCAGCCTATGGGCGCTCCGGGCCTTTCGCCTCGCGTCCCGGCTTCGATCCCATCACCCAGGCGGAAAGCGGCTTCATGTCGCTCAACGGATTTGCCGACGGTCCCCCGGTTCGCACCGGCCCACCCATCGTGGACATTGCCACGGGAATGTCGGCGTGTAACGCAATTCTTCTCGCTCTGCTGGCGCGGGATCGCCTGGGCCGCGGCCAGCACGTCGAGGTTGCCCTGTTCGACATAGCAATGGCAATGACAGGGTTCTACGGTATGGCCTATCTGATCAACGGTCAAAATCCCGGCCGGTTCGGAAATTCGCCGAGCGGATCTCCCACTGTCGGGGTCTATGAGGCTTCCGATGGCCCACTCTACATGGCCTGCGCCAACGACCGGCTCTATCGCCGGCTGGTCGTCGAGGTGCTGGATCGGCCTGATCTCGTCACCGACCCGCAATTCGCAACGCGCAAGGCGCGTTCGGAGAACAAGGAGCTGCTGCGGGCAACCATCGCGGAAGTCTTCGCAAGCGATACCCTCGAGAACTGGATGGCGAAGATGAAGCGGGCCAATATTCCGGTCGGCTATCTCCGCACCGTCGAGGAGGGCTTTAACGCACCCGAGGCCCGCGACCGGCATCGCCTGAGCCGGATCCCGCATCCTACCGCCGACTGGGTCCCGAACATCGAGACGCCGATTACCATGAGTCTAACCGCCGCGATCGATCCCGTGGCCGCACCTTTGTTGGGCGAGCATACCACGGACGTCTTGCGTGACACGCTTGGTTATGACCAGCGTCGGATAACTGAGTTTGCCAAAAGGGGAGCTTTTGGATCGGGCAAGCCCTCAGCTTGAGACTGAACGGTTAACTTTGTCGGAGGCATCGCGGGGCTTCCAGATCGTTGCTTCACGATGCTGGCCGCGATATCGCCTACTTTCCGCCAGCCGGCTCGGATCGGTCGGCTTGATTTGGCGATATTCCCGCCGCATAAATGTGCGAAAGTGAGGGATGCGGAATGGCGCCTGGTCAAGAGCCGAGCGTGGGTCAGCCTAACGGGCCGGGATCCGGCGAGCGCGCTTACGCAGCAATGATCGCGAACGCTCGGGCGCTCCTGCCGCGACTGCGAGAGCGAGCTGCCCGAACCGAAGAGCTCCGGTACCTTCCGCCCGAGACCGAACGGGATCTGCACGACGCCGGTCTGTTCCGGATGCTCCAGCCCAGGCGCATTGGCGGCGCCGAGCTCGATTATGTCGCCCTGATTGATTGCGCCGATCTGCTTGGACAGGCGGATGCGTCGGTGGCCTGGAATCTCGCCAATCTGGCGAGCCATCACTGGATGCTCGGCATGTTCGAGCAGAGGGCGCAAGATCTGGTTTGGGGCCGTGATCCGGACACGTTAATTGCCTCCTCCTTCATCTTTCCAGCCGGGCGCGCCACGAGGGTCAAGGGCGGATACCAGTTGCACGGAAGTTGGCCGTTTTCGTCCGGCGTCGCGTCGTGCGAATGGAACATGCTTGCAAGCGTGGTCTCCTCTGAAGACGAGGCAGATGGTATCGAGTACCGGATATTTCTTCTTCCGAAGGGCGATTATAGAGTCCTCGACACCTGGAATGTCGCCGGGCTGCGAGGCACCGGCTCTTGCGATGTGGAGGTCCGGGACGCCTTCGTAGCCGACCATATGACTGTCGCGGTTGGCGAGCTAACCGGTGGCCGGTCGCCGGGAAGCAAAGTTAATTCCAATCCGTTGTATACGTTACCTGTGTTCTCGCTATTCCCTTACGTCTTGTCCGGTGTTGCGTTGGGAAATGCCCAGGCGTGCCTGAACGACTACATCGAGATCGCGCGTCATCGCATTTCCACCTACAACCGTGCCAAGCTGAGCGACTTTCAGAGCACGCAGATCAAGATCGCAGAGGCTTCCGCCAAGATCGACGCTGCCCGCCTGATCATGCGTTCGGCTTGCATCGATGCCATGGAGAACGCAAGGCGTGGCCATATTCCAGATATGTCAGCCAAGACCCGATATCGGCGCGACGGAGCCTTCTCGGTGAACTTGTGTACGGATGCGGTCTCGATGCTGTTTGCAGCGAGCGGAGCGCGCGGCTTGTTCACGACGGGGGTGTTGCAGCGGCAATTCCGCGATGCCCACGCGATCAACTCACATCTCGCCTTCAATTTTGATGCGGCTGGAACCAACTATGGACGCGTGGCGCTAGGCCTGCCGTCCGAAAATCTCACGCTGTGAGGCCGGCCGATGAATGATCTGCCGAAGCAGCCGGCCGTGCCCGATCCAGCCAACGAACTCGCGAGCGACAGCTCGCTGATCGATCCTCGCGATTTTCGAAATGCGCTGGGCACATTCGGAACGGGCGTAACGATCATCACCGCCACTGCGGCCGATGGAAAGCCGTATGGCATCACGTGCAATTCATTTGCTTCGGTCTCCTTGAATCCGCCCCTGGTCCTCTGGAGCCTCGGGGTCTATTCCTCAAGCCTGCCTGTGTTCCAGAACGCCAGCCACTTCGTCATCCATGTCCTGGGCACGGCGCAACAGGCGCTCGCGAACACGTTTGCGAAATCATCCGAAGACAAGTTCGCCGGTGTCGATTGGGCGCCAGGCCTCGGCAACGCTCCAGTGCTCGCCGAGAGCGTCGCCAGTTTTCAATGCCGCTCCGTCAACCGCTATTATGGCGGCGATCACGTGATCTTTCTCGGAGCAGTCGAGGCCTATGTCTACAATGCCAAGGAACCTCTGCTGTTTGCACGGGGGACATATGGCCGATTCCTGGCCGATGATGAGCGCAAGAAGTCCCCGTAAGGCACCTCTGGTTCTATTTGGAAGCTCAATGTTCTGTTGCCGAGAGCTTGTAGATTTCCAGCGCGTCAGCATCCGCGCCGTGCGCGGCCTTGGCCAGCCTGAAAAGTTGTCCGGCAAGCGATGCCATCGGCACCGGCGTTGACGTCGTCTGCGCGACAGCGGCGACCGTATCGAGATCCTTGAGGATCGTGGCGATGTGACCGAGCGGCGGGGAGTGAATGCCCTGGACCATCCGTGGCACGAAAAGCTGAAGCGGGATGGAATCCGCAAAGCCACCGGCGAGCGCTTCGGGCAATCGATTGGCATCAATTCCTGCGTTCACGGCAAGGCGGGTTGCTTCAGCGAGGACGGCCATCGCACATCCGACGATCACCTGATTGCACAGCTTTGTCGTCTGACCTGCGCCAGTAGGTCCCATATGGGTGAACCTGCGTGCCATGGCGAGGACGTAAGAGCGCACCCGCTCGACGTCGGCAATGTCTCCGCCGGCCATGATGGCAAGCGTGCCTTCCTCGGCGCCCTTGGTACCGCCGGACACGGGTGCGTCGATCCAGCCTGCGCCGTTAGTATCCTTCAATCGGCTCGCGAGGTCGCGCGCAGCGTCGGGATGGATCGACGAGAAGTCCACGACGAGCTTGCCCGTACCGGCCGCGGCCGAAAGACCTTCAGCTCCGAATATCACCTCTTCAACCGCCGCGGCGTCCGTCACACACATGAAGACGATTTCCGCGTTCGTCATAACGTCCCGGGGGCTCATTGCGCGCCGTGCACCGGCTTCTACCAGCGGAGCGATCTTGCTCTCCGAACGGTTCCAAACGGTGACCTGATAGCCGGCCTTGAGCAGGCGGCGGGTCATCGGCGTTCCCATCAGCCCGAGGCCGACATACCCGAGTTGCTCGCCGCCCTGCGGGTTTGTCTTGCTCGTCTCAGCCATAGGTTGCCTCCTCCGGTCGCAGCGCAATGGTGCACGACCGCCCCCATACCATACATTGCGCGCTCTTGGACGAGACCGGGCCGGCTTGCATGGCTTGCCTGATTGTTTGAACCATGAAACATTTGGATCGGTCGGGTTCGGTGGCGCCGGTCGGCGCCGGAGCAACGGAGTGGGCGCGATGCGGACGGTTTCGAGGTTGATGCTGGCAACTGGGGCGGTAGCCGCCGCGATTGCGGTCGCGGCTCCCTCACGGGCGCAGCAGACGATCCGCGTCGGCTGGACGATCCCCGCCGAGGAGTCCAAGTACTGGATGATGCGCCGCCCGGCTGAATTCCCCGATATCGGCAAGACCTACAACATCGAATGGACCCAGTTTCAGGGCACCGCCCCAATGACGCAGGCATTGGCGGCGGGCGCTCTGGATTGCGCGACGCAGGCACCGCTATCGCTTTCCAACGGCGTGGTTGGGGGCAATCTCAAGGCCTACATCGTGGCGCAGCATGTCTTCGAGAAGCCCGGCGGCTTTTCGGTCTATTGGGCCGTGATGGATGACTCGTCGATCAAGACCATTGCCGACCTCAAGGGCAAGACTGTCGGCATTTCCGTGATCGGCGGCGGCACGCAGGGGCCGTTCAACCTGCTCCTGAAGCAGAATGGCATCGATCCGGCCAAGGACATCAAGCTGGTCGAGGTCGGCTTTGCTGTTTCTGAAGATGCGCTGCGTCAGGGACGTGTCGACGCAGTCAACATGAACCAGCCGTTTGCCGCGCGCGCCGAAGCGAAGGGCGGGACAAGGAAACTGTTCTCGCTGTCGCAGGCCATGCCGAACATCGTGCACATTTTGGAAGCCTGCCGTGCCGATTTCGTCGACAAGAACCCGGAACTGGTCAAAGCATATGTTCGTGACATCACGTCGGGCATGAAGAAGGCCTTGGCGAACCGCGAAGAGACCTTGAAAGTCGTGTCCGAAGTACTGAAGGCCCCCGTTCCGATTCTCGAGACGTACCTGCTCAAGGAGAACGATTTCGGCCGTGACCCGGGAGCTGCGCCGAACTTCCCCGCCATTCAGAAGATGCTCGACATCTACGCAGAGACGGGAATGCTGCCGAAGCTCGATGTCGCTCAGTTCAAACATCCGACGATCGTTGCCCCACTGCAATAGGTGGTCGAACGAGCTATCCGGCGAGTGAGATCGCAACGTCCCGGTCGCCCGGGACATTGCATGAAGAAGATGCAGGCATGAAGAAGTTGCGATCACGGGTGACGACGGACGGGCTCGACCGGGCTCCGCACCGCGCTTTCATGCGCGCGATGGGCCTCGACGACACCGCGATTGCCAGGCCGATGGTCGGCGTCGTCAGCATGAAGGGCGAGCAGACGCCCTGCAACATGACCCATGATTTCCAGGTGGCCGCAGCCAAGACCGGAATCGAAGAGGCCGGCGGGACGCCGCGCGAATTCTCGACCGTGTCGGTCTCCGACGGCATCAGTATGAATCATGAGGGAATGAAGTTTTCCCTGTTTTCGCGCGAGCTGATTGCCGACTCGATCGAGGCAGTCGTACATGGCCTCGCCTACGATGCGTTGATTGGATACGGCGGATGCGACAAGACGCTTCCCGGCGTGATGATGGGCATGGTTCGTTGCAATGTGCCGTCCATTTTCATCTATGGCGGCAGCTCGCTACCGGGGCGCGTTGATGGGCGGACCCTCACAGTCCTCGACTCCTACGAGGCCGTCGGCAGTTTCATGACGGGTGAGATCGACGGTGCCATGCTTGAGCGGATCGAGCGTGCTTGCCTGCCGACCATCGGTGCGTGCGCGGGCCAATTCACGGCGAACACCATGGGGATGGTGTCGGAGGCGATGGGCCTTACCATCCCCAACGTGTCGATGGTGCCTGGCATCTACGCCGAGCGCGCGCAGATCTCGCGGCGCGCCGGACGCCTGATCATGGAGATGCTGGAACGCGGCGGGCCGCTCCCGCGCGACATCGTGACGCGGAAATCCCTCGAGAATGGCGCGGCCATCGTGGCGGCCACTGGCGGGTCGACCAACGCCGCGCTGCATTTGCCCGCGATTGCGAATGAAGCAGGCATCGCGTTCACGATCGATGATGTTGGCGAGGTCTTCACCAGGACGCCACTGATCGGAAACCTGCGCCCGGGGGGTAAGTACACTGCGAAGGACGTCTATGACATCGGCGGCGCGGCCGTGGTCATCCGCGAGCTGATCCAGAGCGGCCACATGGATGGCAGCTGCATAACCATCACGGGCCGCTCACTTGCCGAAGAATACGGTACAGCCAACACGCCTGATGGGGAAATCGTTTACTCGGCTCGCGCGCCGATCATGCCGGATGGCGGCGTGGCGGTGCTGAAGGGCAATCTTTGTCCTGACGGCGCGGTTATCAAGGTCGCAGGTCTCAAGAGCCTGGTCTTTGAGGGCATCGCGCGCGTTTTCGAAGACGAGGAAGGCTGTGTCGCGGCTGTGCGGGACCGCAGCTACAAGGCCGGCGACGTCCTTGTGATCCGCAATGAGGGGCCGGTCGGCGGCCCCGGCATGCGCGAGATGCTCGGTGTCACCGCTCTGATCTACGGGCAGGGCATGGGCGAAAAAGTGGCGCTGATCACCGACGGGCGGTTCTCCGGTGCCACCCGTGGCATGTGCATCGGCTATGTCTCCCCCGAAGCATTTGTTGGCGGCCCACTTGCGCTCGTGCGAGATGGCGACAAGATCCGGATCGACGCGGCTGGCCGGCGCATGGACGTGTTGATCGACGAGCCGGAGCTCGCTGCACGCCGGCGCGACTGGAAGCAGCGACCGCCACGGCATCGGGCCGGCGCACTGGCGAAGTATGCGCGATTGGTTGGCCAAGCGCCGGGTGGAGCGGTTACGCACGAGGGCCCGGCGGAATGGCTCTGGTTCGAGTGACAAGCCGCGGTGTTGCCGAAGGCAACCGCCCGTCTGGCAGGCTTTTTGCTACGCTCATGCGGCTGGTGGATGACATTCAGCAGGTCGATTGCGTGACGTTCGCGGACGCGTGAAGTGAGAGCGGGATGAAGGTGGTGCCTTCGAGATCGAGCGGATGGGTGAGACCGGTGACGTCGCAAAAGCCGGCTTCTGCGATCATCGAGATCGATCGCGTCTCGCAGGTTTTCCAGACCTCGGCGCGCAAGGACCATTTGGCGCTATCGGACATCTCGCTGACGATCGACGAAGGAGCTTTCGTCTCGATTCTCGGGCCGTCCGGCTGCGGCAAGTCGACACTGCTCTACATTGTCGGAGGCTTTGTCAGCCCAACCAGCGGCGCGGCGAAGATCAAGGGCCAAGCGATCACAGGACCCGGTCCGGATCGCGGACCGGTCTTCCAGGAGTTTGCATTGTTTCCCTGGAAGACGGTCCTGGGCAATGTGATGTACGGGCCGCGCCAGCAAGGCGTGCGGGCGAGCGAGGCGGAAGCGCAGAGCCGCTCGCTGATTGAGATGGTCGGCCTCAAGGGCTACGAGAACTTCTATCCCAAGGAGCTGTCAGGCGGCATGAAGCAGCGCGTCGCCCTGGCCCGGACGCTCGCCTACCATCCTGAAGTCCTGTTGATGGACGAGCCGTTTGGCGCGCTCGACGCCCATACCAGGACACGCTTGCAGAACGATCTCCTGAACATCTGGGAGCGCGATCGCAAGACGGTGTTGTTCGTCACCCACTCGGTCGACGAAGCCGTCTTTCTCTCCGACAAGGTGGTGATGATGTCGAAATCGCCAGGGTGTATCCGGCAGGTGATCGACATCGATCTTCCGCGACCGCGGCGCCGTAACGAATTGCTCCTCGATCCGCGTTATCAGAAATACGTCGTGGACATCGAACGCATGTTCGACGAAAGCGACGAGGGCGGGGCCGCCTCATGATGTCGTCGGCTGCCGTGCTCAAGCGTGCCGCCCCGGTGCTTGCCTGCGTCGGGTTATTGGCAATATGGCAGGCGGCTGCGCTGGTGCTGAAGAACGACAGCTTTCCAACGGCGATCGAGGCGATCCGCGCGATTCCCGATATCCTTGGCGATAAGGAATCCCTGATGAACATCCTGGCTTCGCTTCGCCGCATGGCGACGGGGTTCGGTGTAGCCGTGCTTTTTTCGATTCCACTTGGCTTGTTGATGGGGCGCAGCCGGGCCGTCGCAGCTTTCTTCAACCCGCTTCTAATGGTGATCTATCCGGTCCCGAAGGCAGCATTGATGCCCATCATCATGCTGTGGTTGGGCGTCGGCGACACCACAAAGACGCTGGTGATCTTCCTCGGCGTCAGTCTGCCCGTGATCTATCACAGCTTCGAGGGCGCCAAGGCCGTCGAGGAGAAAATGCTGTGGTCAGGTGCCGCTATGGGTCTCTCGCCTCTGCAGCGCCTGATCCGGATCGTGCTGCCTGCCGCGCTGCCGGAGATCCTGACGGGATGCCGTACGGGATTGGTCCTGGCGCTGATCACCATGATCACCAGCGAGATGATCGCGCGCCAGTCGGGCGCGGGCAACATCCTGTTCAATGCGCTGGACATGGGGCAGTACGACACAGTCTTCGCGATGATCATCATCGTGGGGGCCATGGGCATCTGCCTCGACGCGATCTTCGAGCGGATCCGTGCGAGGCTGGTGCGCTGGTCCGAGCCTCAGTTCGACATGCCGCTGAGCTTCTCATGACATCGCGCCTCATCTCAGCAAACCTCCTGCTTGGCCTCGCGCCGATCGCGCTGGTGGTCGCGGTTTGGCAGAGCCTCGTCTCGTTCGGCTTTGCGCCGGCGGCCTTGCTGCCGGCCCCGGGCTACGTCTTCAGTCGCCTCTTTCAACAGCTCCTGACGTGGACGTTCCAGCAGGAGATCGCGGCGACCCTGATCCGGCTGTTTGCCGGCTTTGCGATCGCGGTCGTGCTGGGCGTCAGTATCGGTATCGCCGCCGCAGCCAATCCGTCAATCAACGCCGCGGTCCGGCCGATCGTACGCGTATTGGCGCCGTTGCCCAAGGTCGCACTCTATCCTGCACTCCTGCTACTGCTCGGTTTCGGCCACGGATCGAAGATCACGTTGGTGACTGCGGACGCACTTTTCCCTATTCTTTTGTCAACCTATTACGGCGCGTCGACCGTCGAGCAGAAGCTGATCTGGTCGGCCATGGCGGCGGGGACGCCGCGCTACGAAATCCTGTTCAAGGTGGTATTGCCCGCGGCGATGCCGTCGATCCTGACCGGCTGCCGGATCGGCCTTGTCATTTCCTGCATCGTGGTGTTTCTGGCTGAGATGATCACGTCGACCGATGGGCTGGGCCATGCTCTCGTCACGGCGGCCCGAACGTTCCAAGCCGTCGACATGTTCGTGCCGTTGATCACGATCTCGCTGCTGGGGTTGATCCTGAACGCCCTGTTGGGCGCCCTGCGATCATACCTCTTGCGGGGCTTCCCCGAAGCGTGATCTGACTGAACGAGAAAACCAAGATACCGGGAGTGAACCATGCTGGCCGATCGCGTCGAGGCAAAATGGATCGACGCATTTTCCGAGATTTTTGAGCGATGCGCCGTCAAGCCCGGCGATACCGCGGCGATCCTGTCGGAGACCCAATCGCGCGCGTTGAATGTTCATCTGGCAGAACTCGCGCTGCTGCGCATGGGCGCGCGGCCGTTCCATCTGGTGATGCCGACGCCACGCAACCGGAATATCGTTCCGGTTCGCTCGACCGGGGCCAGCGAGGCGATCCAAAAGCTTGGTCCGGTCATCACCGCACTTCAACAGGCCGGCTTCGTCGTGGATTGCACCATCGAGGGGCTGATGCACGCGGTGGAAACGCCTGAAATTCTCAAAGCCGGTGCGCGAATCCTGGTGATCTCGAACGAACATCCCGAGGCGCTGGAACGCATGGTGCCGGATCCGGCCTTGGAAAAGCGCGTCCGCGCTGCGGCGAAGATGCTGCGCGGAACCAAGCGCATGCGGGTGACGTCGAAGGCCGGCACGGCGCTCGACGTCGACATGGTTGGTGCTTCAACGGTCGGTGTGTGGGGCTGGACCGACAAGCCCGGCACGCTGGCGCATTGGCCCGGTGGCATCGTGGTCAGCTTTCCCAAGAGCGGAACGATCAACGGCACGCTGGTGATGGCACCCGGTGACATCAATCTGACCTTCAAGCGCTACCTGGCCTCGCCCGTGAAGATGATCTTGAAGGACGACTATGTCGTCGAACTGGAGGGCGAGGGCACGGATGCCGCGATGATGCGCGCCTATCTCGCCGCCTGGGGCGACCGCGAGGCCTACGCTGTCTCGCATGTCGGCTTCGGCATGAATCCGGGCGCGCGCTACGAGGCGCTGTCGATGTATGACCAGCGCGACACCAACGGCACCGAGATCCGTGCTGTCTGCGGCAATTTCCTGTTCTCCACCGGCGCGAACGAATTTGCCGGCCGGTACACGGCAGGGCATTTCGATCTGCCGATGATGGGAACGACCATCGAGCTCGATGGCGTTGCGGTGGTCCGGGAGGGCGTCCTGCAGGACGTCTTCGGCTAGCCGCGGTCGAGCACGGGCGGGCGCGCCAGGTCGAAGTGCCGGAGCAGGTCCACCATGGCCTGAAGCCGCTTGACCCGATAGGCATCGACGTCAAGGCCGGAGTAATCGAGGAAGCCGGCGCCCGTGCGGAGACCGATCCGGCCTTCGTGCATGTTCTTCGAAATCACCTCGGGCGCCCGATAGCGATCGCTGCCGAGTGCGCCTTCGAGGTAGCGGCTCGCGTAGTAGAGGATGTCGCCGCCGCCCCAATCGATGAATTCCAGCAGCCCGAGCACGGCATAGCGGAAGCCGAAGCCATAGCGGATCGCCTTATCGATTTCCTCGGCGCTCGCGACGCCTTCCTCGACCATGCGTGCGGCCTCGTTCATCGCCAGCGCCTGGATGCGCGGGACGATGAAGCCGGGCGTCGCGGCACAGACCACCGGGACCTTCCCAATGCCTTCAAGCAGCGTCTTGACCTCCTCGACGACGACGGGATCGGTGGCTTTGCCGGGTGAAACCTCGACCAGCGGGATCAGATAGGCCGGATTTAGCCAGTGCACGTTGAGAAAGCGATGAGGGTTCACGATCGCGCCCGAGAGATCGTCGACGAGGATGGTCGACGTGGTCGATGCGATGATCGTACCTGCGCCGGCTTGCCTTGACGCAGCGCTCAGCACCTCGCGCTTAAGCTCGACGACTTCGGGGACACCTTCAAAGACTAATCCGGCATCGGCGAGCGCTGCGTGGCTCCGGCTGGCCGATACCACCGACACACGAGCGATGAGGGGATCGACATCTGCCTCGGTGAGCAGCCCCAACTTCGAAAGGCTACCAAAGGTCTTTCGGACTTCGCCGAGTGCGTCCGCCTCCAGCTTGGCGAAATCTTCCGCCGAACGGACCTTGACGTCGACCATCGTGACCGTATGCCCGGCATAGGCGAACGCGACAGCAATGCCGCGCCCCATACGGCCGGCCCCGAGACAGGCGATCTTGGCGCGACGTGTCATCGATCAGAATCCATTGCGAAGCAGTGTCTGCAATTCGGCCTTGCTGAGGCTGCCAAGGCCAAGCGTATCCAGCGTTCGGCCGCCTCGTCCGAAATCCTCGCCGCAGACCGCGCCGCCGACCGCCAGGAAAGCCTTGGCCAGCGGCGTCGCCACGCCCGCCAGTGTGGCGACGGAGACCAGCAGCGAGAGCCCGAGCCGCAAATCCTCACGCATGTAACGGTGTTCCGTCAGCACGATCCGTTCCCGCCAGTCGCCGGAATCGGTCAGCCGGTCATGCGAGCCGCGGCCATACATCCAGATTTCGCCGTCCTTCGCGTAATGATGCGCGAGCGGATAATGCGGTGCGCCGTAGCCGAGCGCCTCGCGCACCGCGATCCGTTCAGCATCGAGCGCATCGGTCACCCGGCGGATCGCGGCTTGCGTTCCCTCCTTGTGGATATCCCATCGTTCGAAGTGCTCGATCGGGCCCGCATTCATCACGATCAGCGGCGGATGTATGATCGGACCCGCATTCATCAGCGCGCCGGATAACGCGTCTCCGCAGGCCTCGATCACACCGGGAAAGGCGCGTCCGATCACGTCGAGCGCATGCGGCGCCTCCTCGAGCGGAAACACGCCGATCGGCAGCCGCTTGGCGCGGATGGTGATTGCGACCTCGAATGGCCCGTGCTTGCGCGTGAGCCAGGGCAGTGTGCCGCTTTCGGCAAAGCTCACCTTGGCGCGGTTGCCGGCCTCGCGTGTGGCCTGCGCGAAGATCATCGAGCCGAATGTCGCCGGCGGCAGAAACACGACCTGGCCGTCCCGCAAATGCGGGGCCAGCAGGCTGGCAATTTCCGGCTGTGCGAAAGCCGGGGCAGGGCAGAGGATCAGCTCGGCGCCACTGATGGCTTCGGCGATATCGGTCGTGACCATCGTCAGTTTCACATCGTGGCGACCGTCATGGTCCTTCACCACGATGCGCGAGCCGGCGTCACGATGTGCCGCCACCTGGTCTGCGTCGCGGCGCCAGAGTCGGACGTCGTGCTCCGACAGGGCAAAATCGCCAGCGGCGGCGAAAGAGCCGTTTCCCCCACCCAGGACCGCAATCCTCAAGATGCTTCTCCTTGCGCATGCGAGCGCGCATCAAGCTGTTTCAGCAGGAAATGCTGGACCTTGCCCAGCGCCGTACGTGGCAGGTCGGCGACGAAGACGAAGTCGCGCGGAACCTTGTAACGTGCGAGCTGCGCCTGAAGATGCACTCTCAGTTCGTCCGCTTCGAGCCGGCAACCTGACCGCCGGATGACATAGGCGATCGGCACCTCGTCCCAGCGCGGGTCGGGTCGGCCGATCACGGCACATTCACTGACGTCGGGGTGCTCGAGCAGAACGCGTTCGACCTCGGCCGGATAGATGTTCTCGCCGCCGGAAATGATCATGTTCTTCTTGCGGTCGCGGACCCAGAAATAGCCCTCGGCATCGCACAGGCCGATATCGCCGGTGCGATACCAGCCGTCGTGCAGCGCATCGCGTGTGGCGTCTGCGTTGCCCCAATACTCGAAAAACACGTTGGGGCCGCGCACGGCGATTTCACCCGGCGTGCCCGCCGGCATGTCAGCGCCGTCATGGTCGATCACCTTCGCTTCGCAGCACAAGCCGGCAAGTCCGGTCGATCCCGCGCGCGAAAGATCACCGCCAAGTCGCGTGTAGATCGCGATGGGGCAGGTTTCCGTCGAGCCGTAGACCTGAAGCACCGGGACGCCGCGCGCGACGAAGCGCTCGATTAGGTGGGGCGGTACGATGGTCGAGCCTGTGGCGACGGCTTTGAGTGACGAGAGGTCGGTTGTGGCCCAAGCGGGGTGCTCGCTCACAGCCTGGATGATCGCGGGTACCATGACCGTCAAGGTTGGCCGTTCCTGTTCAACGGCAGCGAGCGCTTTATCAGGCGCGAAGCGCGCGTGCATCGTAACTGTCGCGCCGAGCTGAAGCGCTGGCGTGGTCTGGATGTTAAGGCCGCCGACGTGGAAGAACGGCAGCACCGTCAGCACATGATCGTCGGACGTCATGTTGTGCATGTGCTGGCTCATGACGCCGTTCCAGAACAGTGCCTCCTGGCGCAATACGGCGCCCTTCGGCCTGCCGGTCGTTCCCGACGTGTAGACGATCAGGAGCGGGCACGAGAGATCGGTGTGCGGGTTGCGACCGTTGCCTTCGCCGCGAGCCAGCAGGCTTTCGAATGTCCTGCCGCGTGGTGGCGTAAAGTCGAGGCCGACGATAGATGTTGCTGGTGCAAGTTCGGAAAGAACTCCCTCAAAGGCTTGCTCGAGCACCAGCACCTTGGCACCCGCGTCAGTGAGAATGAAGAGCTGCTCGGCGACCGCCAGCCGCCAGTTCAAGGGAACCAGAATGGCGCCAAGCCGCGCGCAGGCATAAAGCAGAACCAGATAGTCCGGCCGGTTCAGGCTCAGGATCGCCACGCGGTCGCCGCGGCCGACGCCGAGTTCCTGCTTCAAGGCCGTGGCAGTCCGCTCGATACGGGCAGCGAATGCCGCATAGCTCAGTCGCTCGCCATCGAAGGCAATCGCTGTCTTGTCTGGCGAAAACGCCGCGTTGCGATCGATCAGACTACAGAGGTCCACCGTCAATCGTCCGTTTCACCGGGCTCGTACAACGCCTCGCGCCCGATGCGGTCGAGGCAAAGCTCCGCCGTCCAAGGCAGCATCAGGGAGCCGCAGCGGCTGTCGCGATAGATGCGCTCCAGCGGCAATGACTTGAGCATGGCCTGGCCACCGCAGGTGCGGATTGCGAGCGCGGCGAGCTCGTTTGCCCCCTCCATCACCGAATACTGCGCGGCGTAAGCGCGCAGCACCTGTTCCTTGCTCGGATTGGCGCGGGCTTCGGTGACGGCCTGGAACCAGATCGACTTGATCTGCTCCAGCTTGATCTGCATCTGCGCGACCGCGATCTGCTTGGTCGGATACATCCGGCGCTTGACCGGCGGCATACCGGGGACCTCGCCGCGCAGATAGCGCACCGTGAAGTCGTAGGCGGCTTGCGCGAGGCCCATATAGGTCGGCGACAGCGTCAGGAACATGTGCGGCCAGCGCATCGCAGCCTGGAAATAGACGCCGCGCGGCATCAGCGCCGAATCCTCCGGGACGAACACGTCCTTGAACAGCAGCGTGCGCGAGACCGTTCCGCGCATGCCGAGCGGATCCCAGTCACCGACCACCGAGACGCCTTGCGATGTCGCGGGGATCGCGAGATAAAGCGTGTTTCGGCGCGAGGCCTTCTCGCCTTTCTCGATCTCGGTGCAAAGCACGCCGTAATAGTCGGCATGGCCGGAGAGCGACGCGAAGATCTTCTTGCCGTTGACGATCCAGCCACCCTCGACGGGCCTGGCTTCCGTGCCGAATGCAACGCCGCCCGCGGCGGCCGCGCCGCCCTCGGAAAAGGGTTGCGAGTAGATCGCGCCGTCCTCGACGATGCGCTTGTAGTGCACTGCGCGGCGCCGCCCGTGCTCTGCACGGGTTTCCGTATCCATATCGAGATCGTCGGCGAGGGGCCCCGACCACAGGGTCGAGCAGACATGCATGTTCCAGGTCAACGCGGTGGCGCCGCAATAGCGGCCGATCTCAGCGGCTGCGAGGGCATAAGTCTGGTAATTCGCGCCAAGCCCGCCATGCTTCTTGGGGATGGCAATACCGAGCAGACCGACTCGGTGCAGATCGCGATAATTCTCCGTCGGGAAGACCGCCCCCCGATCGTAGACCGCCGCGCGGCCGGCGAACACACTCTGGCCGATTTCGCGGGCGCGCGTGATGATGCCGGCTTGCTCGTCGCTCAGGCGGAAGGCGACGGGGTCGAAGATCGGCGTATCCAGCACGACCTTGCCGGTTGCACCGATAGTCTTGCTGACTTGCATTGTCATTGCGCAGTCACCTTACGCTTTGGTCGCGACGGAATTCAGGAACCGGCCGAGTGCCTCGTCAAAGGCGCCGGGCCGCTCGAGGTTGGCGAGATGGCCGACGCCGGCGAGTTCGACATATTCGGCGGAAGGGATATAGGTCGCCGTCTTTGCCATCATTGGCGCCGGCGCGTTGTTGTCCTTGGAGCCGGAGAGCAGCAGCGTCGGAACAGAAATATCCTGGAGCGTGCTGCGCTGATCGAAGCCGATCAGGGCCAGCATCATGGCGCGATAGCTCGCCTCCGGCACGCTTCCCATGCATTCGCGCGCAAGCTCCATCCCTTCCGGATCAGGATCGTCTCCGACAAGTTCCTTCACCAGCGAAGGCGCCAGCGATTTCATCGTCTCGCCGCGGTCGAGCGGCCCGAGCCGGGCGGCGATGAACGATTTCTGCCAGTCGCCGTCGGCCTTGCCGAAAGCCGGACTGGTCTGCGCCAGGACGACTGCACGTGCCAGTTTCGGCGATTGCACCAGCCATTTCTGGACGATCATGCCGCCGATGGAATGGCCGACCAGAATAGGCTTGGCCGCACCAAGCTGCTCGATGAACTGCTGGAGTGCATCGGCCAGGGCAGCGATACTGACGCTGGCGAGCGGTTCGGACCCTCCATAACCCGGCATGTCCCATGCAATCGCGCGGAATCGGTTGCCGAATGTAGCCAACTGGCGTCGCCAGGCGCGCGCCGCACCGCCGATGCCATGCAGGAAAACCAGGGGTGTCGCGCCAGGGTCGCCCGCAGCTTCATAGGCGAAGCGGCCGTCCTTTGTTATCATTGGCGCAGGCTGCGACACGCGACATCCCTTTGCTTGGCCCCGTGATGCTAACAGGCCTGTGAAGGATGGAAAGCGATAATTTTATACTTAAAGCAATTTCGGGAGCGGGTCTCTGGCGCGCAACTGTTCACGGCGCCGATTGGCGCCTTCGTTGCAAAAATTTGAAGTTTAAAATATATCGGAAAGAGCGATCAACCCCCGAGGAGCCAGCGCATGTCCGCATTGCCGCAATCGCCGCACGCGCTGGTGACCGGTGGCGGCCGCGGCATCGGCCGCGCGATCGCAGCCGCCCTCGTCCGGGCCGGCGCGACGGTGACGGTGCTCGGTCGGAATGCCGCAACTCTTGAAGAGGCGATTAAGTCGGGAGCCGCGCATTTTGCAGCCGTCGCTGACGTGTCGGATGAGATGTCGCTCAACGCCGCCATCGCCGAGGCCCATGCGCGAAAGCCGATCGATATACTGGTCGCCAATGCGGGCAGTGCCGAATCCGCACCGTTCGTGAAATCGGACAGTGCACTTTTCGCACGCATGATGGACGTCAATTTCATGGGCGTGGTGCATGCTATCCGAGCAGTCTTGCCCGGAATGAAGGATCGTCCCTATGGACGCATCGTGGCGGTCGCATCGACGGCCGGGCTCAAAGGCTATGCCTATGTCAGCGCGTACACCGCAGCCAAGCACGCCGTGGTCGGTCTCGTGCGGTCGCTCGCCCTCGAAACGGCCGGCAGCAATGTCACGGTGAATGCGGTATGTCCGGGCTTCACGGACACGGATCTCGTCGCCGGCAGCATCGAAAACATCATGAAAAAGACGGGGCGAACCCGCGAGCAGGCGATTGCGGACCTCGCCAAGCACAATCCGCAAGGGCGGCTGATCGCGCCCCAAGAGGTCGCGGACGCCGTGCTCTGGTTGTGCGGCGAGGGCGCCGGAGCGATCACCGGGCAGGCGATCGCAGTTGCCGGTGGCGAGATCTAGCGTGACGCGGGTTCAGAACAGGACCGCCAAGGAGATCATATGAGCAGACCAGCCAATCCCGTAACCGTACCGCTTGCGGACTATTCGCCGCAGCACTTCCTGCTGGCCGTTGTCGACGGCGTTGCGACCGTGACGCTCAATCGTCCCGAACGGAAGAATCCTCTGACGTTCGAGAGCTATCGGGAACTGACCGATTTCTTCCGCGCTTGCGCATTTGACGACGCGGTCAAGACGATCGTCGTCACCGGCGCAGGCGGCAATTTCTCGTCCGGCGGCGATGTATTCGAGATCATCGGCCCGCTCGTCAAGATGGACACGAAGGGGCTGACCGCTTTCACGCGGATGACCGGCGACCTCGTCAAGGCGATGCGGGCTTGTCCGCAGCCGATCGTGGCCGCGGTCGAGGGCATCTGCGCCGGCGCCGGCGCGATCATAGCCATGGCATCCGACATGAGGCTTGCGGCCAGCGGTGCCAAGGTCGCGTTCCTGTTCAACAAGGTCGGCCTTGCCGGCTGTGACATGGGCGCCTGTGCCATCCTGCCGCGCATCATCGGGCAGTCCCGCGCCTCCGAACTGCTCTATACCGGCCGGTTCATGACAGCGGAGGAGGGCGAACGCTGGGGCTTCTTCAGCCGAACCGTCACGCCGGAGCAGGTGCTTCCCCAGGCGCAGATTCTGGCCAGGCAGGTCGCGGAAGGGCCGACCTTCGCCAACACCATGACCAAGCGGATGCTGGCGATGGAATGGGCGATGTCGGTGGAGGAGGCGATCGAGGCGGAAGCCGTTGCCCAAGCGCTGTGCATGACGACAGCGGATTTCGAGCGCGCGTTCGAAGCCTTCGCCAACAAGGTCAAGCCGGTCTTCAGGGGCGACTGAGCCGGCTTGCCACTATCCGTAGCCGAACCAGCCACGGGGACTTGCGCGAAATTATTTTAGGCTTAAAATAGTTTTCATGGCCGGGTGAATTGGCGAGGCTCCCATGAAAGTCGCGATCATCGGTGGCGGACCTGCGGGTCTCTACGCTGCGATCCTGCTGAAGAAGCAGCGGCCCGGCGCCGACATCGCCGTTTATGAGCGAAACCGGGCCGATGATACCTTCGGCTTCGGCGTGGTGTTCTCTGACGCCACGCTCGACAATTTCGAGAAGCACGACCTTCCGAGCTACCGCCGCATCACTCAGGAATTCGCCTATTGGGACGACATTGCCGTGCACTTCCGCGGCACGGTCCACCGGGTCGGCGGTAACGGGTTTTGCGGCTGCTCACGGCAGAAGCTGCTCCTGATCCTCCAGGAGCGTGCGCGGGAGCTCGGCGTCGCGCTGCAGTTCGAGGTGGATGTCGAGGATGAATCCCGCTTCGCCGATGCCGATCTCGTCCTGCTCGCCGATGGCATCAACAGCCGCATTCGCGAGAAATACATCAATCATTTCCAGCCGGAGGTCGATGTCCGCACCAACAAGTTCGCCTGGATGGGCTCGACCAGGCCGCTTGATGCCTTCACCTTCATCTTCCAGGAAACGGAGTGGGGGCCGTTCATCGCGCACGCCTATCAGTACGAGGCCGGGCACTCGACCTGGATCTTTGAGACCGATCCGCAGACTTTCGAGCGGGCAGGTCTGACCGGGCTGAACGAGCAAGAGTCCGCCGCGCGGATGGCCGACATCTTCGGCTGGTTTCTCGAAGGCCACAAGCTGCTGACCAACCGCTCGATGTGGCGGAATTTCCCCATGATCCGCAGCAAGCGCTGGGTCAAGGACAACATGGTGCTGCTCGGCGACGCCAAGGCGAGCGCGCATTTCTCGATCGGCTCCGGCACCAAGCTCGCGATGGAAGATGCGATCGCGCTCGCCGAGGCGATGGAGAAGGCGCCCGGCATCAAGGCGGCGCTAGAAGTCTACGAGCACGGCCGCCGTGAGGAGGTCGAGAAGACGCAGCACGCCGCCGACGTCTCCCTGGTGTGGTTCGAGCACGTCGACCGCTTCTGGGATTTCGATCCCGTGCAATTCGCCTTCGGCGTGATGACGCGCTCGAAGGCGATCACCTACGACAATCTGAAACTTCGTGCGCCCGATTTTGTGGCTGAGGTGGAAAAATCCTTCGCAAGGCAGGTTCGCAGCAGCGGCTTCGACGTTGACGCCAACAAGCCGATGGTGCCGCTGTTCCAGCCGTTCCGCCTGCGCGAGATGGAGATCGCCAACCGTGCCGTGATGTCGCCGATGTGCATGTATTCGGCGAAGGAGGGCGTTCCTGGCGACTTCCATCTCGTGCATTACGGCTCGCGGGCGATCGGTGGCGCCGGCTTGATCTTCACCGAGATGACCTGTGTCAGCCGCGATGCCCGGATTACGCCGGGGTGTGCCGGCCTGTGGAATGACGAGCAGGAGGTCGCGTGGCGCCGCATCGTCGATTTCGTCCACGGCAATTCGGCTGCAAAGATCTGCCTGCAACTCGGCCATGCCGGCCGCAAGGGAGCGACCAAGCTGATGTGGGACGGCATGGACCGTCCGCTCGAGGACGGCGGCTGGGACGTGGTCTCCGCATCGCCGCTGCCCTACTTCCCCGATAGTCAGGTGCCGCGCGAACTTGATCGTGCCGGCATGAATGCGGTGAGGGACTCTTTCGTCGCGGCGGCCGAGCGCGGCGAACGCTGCGGCTTCGACATGCTGGAGCTGCACTGCGCCCACGGCTATCTGCTCGCGAGCTTCATTTCGCCGCTGACAAACACCAGGACCGACGAGTACGGCGGCTCGCTCGAAAATCGCCTGCGCTTCCCACTCGAGGTCTTCGAAGCACTGCGCGCTGTCTGGCCGTCGCACAAGCCGATGTCCGTGCGCATCTCCGCGACGGACTGGGCGGAGGGTGGCGTCACCGGTGACGACGCGGTGGCAATCGCGCGGGCCTTCGCCGAGGCCGGCGTCGATCTCGTCGACGTCTCGACCGGGCAGACCGTGCGCGATGCGCAGCCGATCTATGGCCGGATGTTCCAGACGCCTTTCTCCGACCAGGTCCGCAACGAGGCACGGGTGGCCACCATGTGCGTCGGCAACATCACGACGGCGGATCAAGCCAACACCATCCTGGCGGCCGGCCGGGCGGATCTCGTCGCGCTCGGGCGCCCGCATCTGGTCGACCCCTTCTTCACCATGAAGGCGGCGGCCTGGTACGGCGCGGACAGCACGTTCTGCCCGCCGCAATATCTCCCCGGAAAAGATCAGATTTTCCGCAACAGCGTGCGCGACCGGCAGGATCTCGATGAGCTGAGAATTAAGGCTAAGCCCAAGACCCGGGCCGAGCTGAAGGCGGAGGCAACAAAGCCGCTTGCGGCGGAGTGACCGCCCATGCGACCTTAACCCCATTGCCTGTGTTTCGAGTGGAGTTTGGGCGATGAAGGCGATTATCGTCGGCGGCGGTATCGGAGGTCTCACCACGGCATTGATGCTGCGCTCGCGCGGCATTGGATGCGAGATCTTCGAACAGGCCGAGACCATCCGCGAACTCGGTGTCGGCATCAACACGCTGCCGCATGCGATGCGTGAACTGGCAGGCCTCGGCCTGCTGCAGAAGCTCGACGATGTCGCGATCCGCACCGACCAGCTCTACTACCTCAACCGCCACGGCCAGGAGGTCTGGCGCGAAGCCCGCGGCGTCGACGCCGGCCATGACGTGCCGCAATTTTCGATCCATCGCGGCCGCCTTCAGGGCGTCATCCACCGCGCCGTCGAAGAACGGCTCGGGCAGGATGCAATTCACACCGGCTGCCGGCTCGGGGCCTTCACGCAGGACGAGGGCGGTGTCACGGCCTATTTCTTCGATCGTGCCGGCGCGCACATCCACACGACGCGTGGCGATATCCTGATCGGCGCCGACGGTATCCATTCGCGCGTCCGCGAGACCTTGTTCCCGAACGAGGGACCGCCGTGCTGGAATGGCCTGATGTTGTGGCGCGGTGCCCGCGACTGGCCGCTCTTCCTCACCGGCAAGTCGATGATCGTGGCCGGCGGCCTCAACGCCAAGGTCGTGATTTATCCAATCGCGGAAGGATCCAGCCCCGCGAGCCGACTGACCAATTGGGCGGTGCTGGTGAAGGTCGGCGAGGGCAATGCCCCGCCGCCGCGAAAAGAGGACTGGTCGCGGCCGGGCCGCCGCGAGGAGCTGATGCCGCATGTGGCGCGCTTCTCCGTGCCCTATATCGACGTGAAGAGCCTCATTTCGGCGACGCCGGAATTCTACGAATATCCGACCTGCGACCGCGATCCCTTGCCCTATTGGTCCTCGGGGCGCGTCACGCTGCTCGGCGACGCCGCGCATCCCATGTATCCGGTCGGTTCCAACGGCGCCTCGCAGGCGATCCTCGACGCACGCTGCCTTACGGACGCGCTGCTGCGCGCCGAGCATCCGCGCCAGGCCTTGCTCGAATATGAGAAGAAGCGCCTGCCGATGACAGCGGAAATCGTCCGCTCCAACCGCCGCGGCGGCCCCGAGGGTGTCATCGACGCCGTCGAGCAGCTCGCTCCCGACGGCTTCGACAATGTCGATAACGTGCTGAGCTATTCCCAGCGCGAGGCGATCGTGCGCGGCTACGCCACCAAGGCGGGCTTTGCCGCCGTGCCGGGGCTTGCGGCGGTGCGTGCTTGATGCACTTTTGATTGAGCATGCCCCTTCCGGAAAACCGCTTCACACTTTTCCGGGGGGCATGCTCCTAGCCGGCGCCGGGAGGCGGCGGCAGGAAGTGGATGTTGAACTCCGCGGCCATCGCCACCACGTCCTCGGGTTTCTGCTCCTTCATGTTGTGCAGGCCCCAGAACAGGTCGAACAGTTTGCGGCTCGGCGAGACCCAGAACAGCACTTTTGCGGTCTGCTCCGATTTGTTGAAGATACCGTGCGGCACGCCCATGCCGAGACGGATCAGGTCGCCCGCAGTCGCCTGCGCCTCCGAATTGCCGAGCACGAAATCGAGCTTGCCCTCCAGCATGTAGAGATACTCATCCTGGTCGGGATGAATGTGCGGGGGGACGAACGTGCCGGGCGGCAGCGTCGCGTGCCAGGAGAAGCTGTTCTCCGCGTAGCTTTTCGGCACGTAGGTCTGGCCGAGGATGTTCCAGGAAATGCCCTGGATTCCCTCATTGGCCCGCGTGATGCCGGTGATTTCGTTCTTCATTGCAGTCCTCCCTTAACGCGACGCGCGGCTCAATTTACAGCCTTGCAGTCCTTGGCATAGCGATCGCCGTAATTCTCAAAAACCTTCTGGACGATCTCGGTCTGGAACTTGCCGTCCGGACGCTTGGCGACCTTGGTCAGATAGAAATCCTGGATCGGATAGCCGTTGGTGTTGAACTTGAAGGCGCCACGCAGCGAGGTGAAGTCCGCCTTCTTCAGCGCGGCTCCAACGGCATCCTTGTTGGAGAGGTCGCCTTTCACGCCCTTGATGGCGCTGTCGATCAGCATCGCGGCATCATAGGCCTGGAAGGCGTAGGTGCCGGGCACAACGTTGTAGGCGGCCTCATAGGCTGCGACGAACTTCTTGTTCTGGGGATTGTCGAGATTGGGCGCCCAGTTCGCGCCGCCGAACATGCCGACGGCCGCGTCCTGCTGCGCCGGCAGCGTCGACTCGTCGACCGTGAACGCCGAGAGCACCGGAATCGTATCGGCGAGGCCCGCCTGGCGGTACTGCTTGACGAGATTGACGCCGAGTCCGCCCGGCATGAACGTGAACAGTGCATCGGGCTTCTGCGAGGAGATCTTGGAGAGCTCCGGCTGGAAGTCCAGCGTGTTCAGCGGCATGTAGGATTCTTCGACGATCTCGCCCTTGTAGTCGAGTTTGAAGCCGGCGACCGAGTCCTTGCCGGCCTGATAGTTCGGCACCATCAGGTACATGCGCTTGTAGCCGCGGTCCTGCGCGACCTTGCCGAGGATCTCGTGGACCTGGTCGTTCTGGTACGACGTAACGTAGAAGAACGGGTTGCAGTCCTTGCCGGCAAAGGTCGATGGCCCGGCATTGGGGCTGATCAGGAACACCTTCGATTCCGTCACGGGGCGGTGGATCGCCTGAAGGATGTTGGAGAAGATCGGGCCGACCACGAAATCGACCTTCTCGCGCTCGAGCAGGCCCTTGACCTTGGTCACCGCTGCGTCCGGCTTGAGCTCGTCGTCGACCACCACGACCTCGACATCGCGGCCACCCATCTTGCTGCCGAGGTCCTTGAGCGCGAGCGCAAAGCCGTCGCGAACCTGCTGGCCGAGCGCGGCGGCAGGCCCTGACAGGGTCACGATCACGCCGAGCTTGACCTTCTCCTGGGCGAGGGCGGGGCTCATTGCGGTGCCGAGCAGCAAGGCGGCTGCGGTCAAGGTCAATTGCATTTTCATCTTCCGTCCCTCGTGACATCAGGGCCTGCGCAGCAAGCCGCCTACTCCAATCCAAGCTTATGCCGATGATGGCTGCCACGGCAAGCAAGGCTCAAGACGTTGCCGTCCCGCGGCACGGCGCGCATGCAAGCGGCGCGCCAATTATTTGAAGCCTAAAGAAATTGGGGTGCGGTCGATTGCTGCAGCTTTGGACTTGCGGCCGGCTTCAATTTATTTGAAGCTCAAAACGTTGGGGAATCCGTGCCGGCGCCAATGCCTGCCGTCAATGACTGCATCAGATGCTTGATTCCGAGACCAAGGCCGTCGAGACGCCGGAAGATCATGCCGAAGAGCTTCGGCTGTGGCTGCGCTTGTTGACCTGCACCACCCTGATCGAGGGTGAGGTGCGCGGCCGGCTGCGGCAGCGCTTCGACGTCACGTTGCCCCGGTTCGACCTGATGGCGCAGCTCGACAAGGCGCCCGACGGCATGACGCTGTCCGACGTCTCCAAGCGCATGATGGTCTCCAACGGCAACGTCACCGGTCTTGTCGAGCGTCTGGTCGAATCGGGCCATCTCGATCGCCGCACCTCGGAAACCGACCGCCGCGTCCAGGTGATCCGCCTGACGAAGCTCGGTCGCGCCGAGTTTCGCAGGATGGCCGCGGAACACGAGACCTGGATTGCCGATCTGTTCGCCGACCTGACGCCGAAGGACGTGCGCGAGCTGATGCGCCTCCTCGCCAAGACCAAGGCGTCGGCGCAGAAATCGGCCGCGCGCAGACGGCCCTGAGCCCGCATCCAGGCCGGCCCGCCAATCGCTTTTGCCGCAGGAAAAAGCACGGAATGCCCAAATCCCCTATTGCGCCAAATTGTTTTAAGCCTAAAATGTTTTCCAGATAGTGCTGCCGGGTGCTTTCCATGCGCAAAGGAGCGTGCGATGGCCAACGCCGCCAAGGTTCAAGCGTCGGGCTCGTCTGACGGCAACGCCGCGACGGCCCATGTCGATACATTTGCGCGGCAGCATCTGCCGCCGCGCGAACTCTGGCCCGACTTCATCTTCACGCGGCCGGAGCTGCACTATCCGCCGCGATTGAATTGCGTCAGCTATTTTCTCGATCGGTGGGTGGAGCAGGGCCACGGTGATGCGCCTTGCGTGATCAGTCCCGCGGTGAGCTACACCTATCGCGAGCTGCAGGCGCTCGTGAATCGCATCGCCAACGTGCTGGTCGGCAAGCTGGGCCTCGTCACCGGCGGGCGCGTGCTGCTGCGTTCGGCCAATAATCCCATGATGGTTGCGACCTATCTCGCTGTGATCAAGGCCGGCGGAATTTGCGTGGCAACGATGCCGCTGCTGCGCGCCAAGGAGTTGTCCTATCCGATCCAGAAGGCGGAGATCACGCTGGCGCTCTGCGACGGAAAACTCGCCGAGGAGATGGAAAAGGCGAAGCTAGCTGCACCGGGTCTCAAGCAGGTCGTCTATTGGGGTAATGGCGCGTCCGACTCGCTCGAGGCGCTGACCGCCGATGCCAGCTCCGAGTTCACGGCCGTCGATACCGCGTCCGACGATATCTGCCTGATCGCCTTCACATCGGGCACGACAGGCGATCCCAAGGGCACCATGCATTTCCACCGCGACATGCTGGCGGTCTGCGATGGCTACGCGCGCAACATCCTGCGGGCCGAGCAGAAAGATCGCTTCATCGGCTCGGCGCCGCTCGCCTTCACTTTCGGCTTCGGCGGCGTGTTGTTTCCGATGCATATCGGCGCCTCCTTCGTGCTGCTGGAGAAGACGACACCGGACGACATCCTCACGGCCATCGAGCAATACAAGACCACAGTTTGCTTCACCGCACCGACCGCCTATCGCGCCATGATCGGCAAGCTGCCGGGACGCGACATTTCATCGCTTCGGAAGTGCGTCTCGGCCGGTGAGACACTGCCGAAGCCGACATTCGACACCTGGCTCAAGGCGACCGGCATCAAGCTGATGGACGGTATCGGTTCGACCGAGATGCTGCACATCTTCATCAGCGCAACCGAGGACGACATCCGCCCGGGCGCGACAGGCAAGCCGGTGCCGGGCTATGAAGCCAAGATCGTCGACGAGGCGGGCCATGATGTGCCGCCTGGGACCATGGGGCTGCTAGCCGTGCGCGGGCCGACCGGCTGCCGCTATCTTGCCGACGAGCGGCAGCGCAAATATGTCCAGAATGGCTGGAATATCACCGGCGACACCTATTTGATGGATAGCGATGGCTATTTCTGGTACCAGTCGCGCTCCGACGACATGATCGTCTCAGCCGGCTATAACATTGCGGGTACGGATGTGGAGGCCGCGCTCCTCACGCATCCGGCCGTCGCCGAGTGCGGCGTGGTCGGTGCGCCGGACGAGGCCCGCGGGATGATCGTGAAGGCTTATGTCATCGCCGCGCCCGGCGTGACGCCGGACTCTCAACTCGTGGCCGAGTTGCAAGAGCATGTCAAACGCGAAATCGCGCCTTACAAATATCCGCGCGTCATCGAGTTCGTGACGCAACTTCCGAAGACCGAGACCGGCAAGTTGAAACGTTTTGCCCTGCGACAGCTTGCACAGGCGGCAGCGGCGTCTTCGGGCGTCGCGGCAGAATGAGAGAAGGATAGAGAATTGTCCGTGACGCCTCCGAAAGGTCCGCAGCTCGCAGTGCTGCCGACCGCAACCGAGGACGACACTCGCCGGGGCGCGCAGGTGCTCCAGCCGTCCGGCTGGCCGATGCCGAAGGGCTATGCCAATGGCATGGCTGCCGAGGGGCGAATTGTCGTTACCGGTGGCGTGATAGGCTGGGATGCCGACGAGCGGCTCGCCGATGGATTCGTCGCGCAGGTCCACCAGGCCCTGAGCAACATCGCCGCGATCCTGAATGAGGGCGGCGCGCGCCCCGAACACCTCGTGCGGCTGACCTGGTACGTCGTCGACATCGACGAATATCTGGCGAACCTGAAGGAACTCGGCAGGGTGTACCGCACCGTCTTCGGCGCGCATTATCCGGCGATGGCCCTGGTGCAGGTCGTGCGGCTCGTCGAGAAGGCGGCTCGAGTCGAGATCGAGGCCACCGCCGTCATTCCTCGCTGAGTCGCGTCTACTGCTTCAGCTCGCCTTGGCGAGATCGCGGTCTTCAGGCGAGTTCAGATACACGCCTGACATGGTGTCGACCCAGCATAGATGGTCGTGCACTTTCTTGACGCCCTCGACGTTCTCCGCCGCGACCACCGCGGCCTGCCGTACGCGCTCTTCGGTGATGACGCCGCTGAGGTGAACGATACCGTCGCGGACGACGACGTTGAGGCCGAACGGGCACCAGTCGTTCTTCTCCATGGTATCGATGATGCGGCTGCGAACGTGATCGTCATCGGCCGTTGGATCCGGCACGTCGCGGGCGAGCCCCGCAACGGCCTGCAACAGGTTGGCGCGGGACACGATCCCGACGACCATATCGCCGCGCACCACCGGCAGGCGCTTCACGTTGTTCCGCTCCATGAGATCGACGATCTCCGCAAGCGCCGTGTCTTCGGTGATGGTCACGGGCGAGGGGGTCATCACCTCGGAAACCTTACGGCCGTGTTCCTGGACGAAGTCGCTGGCCGACGTTCCCGGACCCAGGATGAACCGCAACCAGCGCCCCCGCTTGCGCCCGGTGCCGATTTCGCCGCGGCGGATGAAATCTCCTTCCGAAACGACGCCGACCAGCCTGCCGGCGTCGTCCACCACCGTGAGGCCGCTGACGTGCCGCTTCAGCATGATGTTCGCCGCCTCGACGATGCCAGTGTCGGGGGTGACCGAGATGACCGACCGGGTCATGATCTGATGGGCGCGCATGGCAAACTCCGCTGGCATGTCGAATTCGATGCGCAAACCTAGTCCGTCCATCGAGGTGCGGTTTGACCCAGGTCAAGCGCACAAGGTCGTTGTCCGGGTCGGGGATTTGATGCAGCTCAACGCGGACCGGAAGTGCCGCCGTATCCTGCCGCAGGCGTAGAACAGCGGCCCGCAGGAACATTCAGCCATGAGCGTCGTGAAGATATTTCCACGGGCCGAAGAGCCGCTGCAAGTTCCCCTCGCCAAGCCGGTAGCAGAGGGTTCTGGCGCGATTGCCAAAAGGGCCTTAGGGACGCCGTTTACCTGCGATTGCCCGCGGGCATCAGATTCGTATCCGCTTGATCGCGCCTTTCATGCCTTGCTGGCACGATTCACCGGCGGGATTTCGCCCGTGGCCTTGTCGCTCGCCTGGCTCGATTGGAGCACGCATCTTGCCGCGGCGCCGCAGCACCAGATGGAGCTTTCCCGCAGCATTCTGCGCGATACCGGGCGATTCCTGGAAGCCGTCGCGCACGCGACGTCGCGAGAGCCGTGGTCCGTCGTCCGACCGCAGGGAAGGGACCGCCGCTTCAGGGATCGGCAATGGGAAGCCGCGCCGTTCAATCTGCTTGCGCAGGCCTTTCTGCTTACGGAGCGCTGGTGGCACGATGCGACGACCGGCATACGCGGCGTGTCCCCCGCAAATGAAGCCATCGTCGAATTCTCGATGCGCCAGATGCTCGACATGCTGGCGCCTTCGAACTTCGCGGCCACCAACCCGCAGGTTCTGGAAAAGGCGTTCCAGAGCGGCGGAGAGAATTTCGTGTTTGGCTGGCAAAACTGGTGCAGCGATCTGATGCGCCTGCTCTCCGTATCGAACCCGGTTGGCGACGATCAGTTTGTCGTCGGCAAGACGGTGGCGGCCTCGCCCGGCAAGGTCGTCTATCGGAACGATCTGATCGAGCTGATCCAATACCATCCGACGACCACGCAAGTGCGGCCGGAGCCCATCCTCATGGTGCCGGCCTGGATCATGAAGTATTACATCCTCGATCTGTCGCCGCAGAATTCCCTGGTCAAATATCTGACTGCTCAAGGTTTCACCGTGTTCGCGATCTCCTGGCGCAATCCGGATGAGAACGACCGCGATGTGGCCTTCGACGACTATCGCAAGCTGGGCGTGATGGCCGCACTGGACAAGATCGGTCAGATCCTGCCGGGCCGGAAGATCCATGCGCTCGGCTACTGTCTGGGGGGCACTTTGCTGTCGATCGCCGCTGCCGCCATGGGACGCGACGGCGATGGCCGTCTCGCCACCATCACGCTCCTCGCCGCGCAAACCGATTTCACGGAGGCAGGCGAATTGACGCTCTTCATCAACGAGAGCCAGGTTGCCTTCCTGGAAGACATGATGTGGCAGCGCGGCTATCTCGACACGACACAGATGGCCGGCGCGTTCCAGCTCTTGCGCTCCAACGAGCTGATCTGGTCGCGGCTGTCGCGCGACTATCTGATGGGCGAGGGCTCACCGTCGAGCGACCTGATGGCGTGGAACGCCGATGCCACGCGGCTGCCCTATCGCATGCACTCGGAGTATCTGCGCAAGCTGTTCCTGGATAACGATCTGGCCGAAGGTCGTTATCGCGTCGAATGCAGGAGCGTCTCGCTGTCCGACATTCACACGCCGATGTTCGTGGTCGGCACGCTCACGGACCATGTCGCACCGTGGCGATCGGTCTACAAGATTCACTACCAGGTCGATGCCGACGTGACGTTCGTCTTGGCCAGCGGCGGTCACAATGCCGGTGTGGTCGCGCCTCCTGACGAGTCCTGGCACAACTACCAGGTCAAGACCAAGGCCGCGGACGCGCCCTATGTCGGTCCGGAGGAGTGGCTGAAGCTGGCGCCCCATGTCGAGGGATCGTGGTGGCCGGAATGGACCGAATGGCTGGCGGCGCGCTCGGGGGCGCCTTGCGACCCACCGTCGATCGGGGGCGGAGACATTGACGGCCTGCCCGACGCGCCGGGCGACTACGTTCACACTTAATCGTCAGGCGTAGAATTCGGCGCAAGATCTGACGAGCGGAACGGCTTTGCCTTGTCCAGTTTCCGGTACGCTTTCGAGGCGGTCCGCAACAGCTTCTTTTCCCGTTTGGGGTCGAGGAAACGAATGCCGGCCTCGGGGCCGGCGCCGTTCAACGAGGCGGCCAGCGCCTGCCCACGCGCGTCGTCGTTCAATTGTCCAAGAGATCTTTGCGCCTTCCTCAATTGCTTGAGGATCGATTTCTGCTTCGTCAAGGATTCGTCAGCGAAAAGGTCCGCGAGCGACTCGACAGAATAGGTCATCCGCTTGTTGAGAAGCCGCAGCTTGTGACGCTTTTCGACGTCGAGCTTGCGCAGCTTCCGGGCCTTCCTGAGCAGCGTCGCCTCCCACTCGGTCAGGCGGGCCGTCGCATGGTCGGCAAGCGGGCACCGGCGCAACCTGACTGCCTCCTTGCTGCGCCGGGTCGACCAGGGGCCGCTCTCGATCCAGGCCGAGGTCTGCTCGATCAGGCGCCGAAAGCGCGCGGACTGCAGCGCGCGCGCGAGCAAGCGGTGGCTCTCGGCGCGTTTCTCGTCCCAGTGCTGGAGCTCGGCGGCCACGGCGAGCTTTTCGCCGCTTTCGGCGACGACCCGCTCGATCGCGACATCGAGGTCCCGGACCATGCCGAGCTGGCTATTCAGCCATTTCAGCTCGGCCCAGACGTTCGGTCGCAGCGCGTCATCGACCATCGGTGAGAAGAAGCGGATGGCCGTGCGCAGATGAGTCAGCGCGATGCGGATCTGATGCAGCGCGTCGGGATCGCCGCGACACGTGCCGTCGTGCTGGGCAAGGACGGCATCGAGGTTACGGCGGGCGATGATGCGGAAGGCGGTATCGCAGGCCATGCCGGGGCTGAGGCGGCCGGGCAGGACATTGCGCCGCGTCGCCCGCTTGGCGGGCGCGGTCGCCGTCGAACTCGTGGTGGGTCCCGACATCCTTGCCCGCGTCAATCAGATTGCCTTGCTTGCCTCGCGATCGCGTCCAGGCAGCTCTGGAGCGTCTGCTCCGGCGGACCGGATGCATCGATGGTCGCCCACCAGAGGTGACCGATATTATAGTGCTCTTGCTGTGCAGCAACCTCCTGCGTGGCGTCGGAGGCATCGCAGTGGCGGCTGCCGATGCGGGCCTGCCGGGTCGCGAGGTCGGCGACGAGGAAGAGCCCGCTCATCGGCACGTTGCATTCGCGCCCCAGAGCGGCCAATTCGTCCCGTTCGGATTCGCGCGCAAAGACGGCGTCGACGATGACGGAATGGCCTTGTAGCAGCGCCTGTCGGGCGCGCTGCACCAGTGTCTCGTAGACGCGTGCCGTGACGTCGGGCCGGTACGTGGACGGCGGCAGGCGGTCGGTATGTCCCACCTGAAACAGCTGCTTGCGAACGACGTCGCTGCGCAGCACGACGGCCCCCGGCAGCGGCGCGACGTGGGGCGCCAGGGTGCGGGCGAGGACGGACTTGCCGGTGCCCGATAGTCCGCCGACCGCAATCAGGCGCGGGGCGGGGGGAGCGATCAGAGCCCGGGCGAGATCGAAATAGCGCCGTACTTCGTCGAGAATTCCGCTCCGGTCGGCATCCGGCCGCGTCAGCCGCGCCAGTGCCACCTGCGCACGGATGGCCGCGCGAATCGACATGAACAGCGGCAGAGCGGACAGCGCGTCGAGAGTTTCGACGGGCGCGGTGGTCAGATACTGGTTCAGCACGATGTTGGCTGCCGCGGCCTGGTCATGGCTGAGCAGGTCCATCAAGGCGAATGCGAGATCGTAGAGCACATCGACGGTGGCCATCTGCGCATCGAACTCGACGGCATCGAACAGCACGGGCTGTTCGCCGATCAAGACGATGTTCGCAAGATGCAGGTCGCCATGGCAGCGGCGCACGAAGCCCTGCCGGCCGCGCTCCTCGAGCAGCGTTCGCAGGCGCAGGAACATCGCGTGCGAGGCCTCGCCGAGCCGCTCGATCTTCTCGGCTGCGAGATGGTTGCCCTTTCGGAGGCCGTTGCTGTTTGCATCGATGAGGCGGGAGATGGAGGCAACCCATGCCTTGCCGTCGGCGCGGGACGCCGCCGCATGCGAAGCCGCGATGGCGTCGGCGATCGCCGAGGCGAGGTTCGCATCGAGCGGGCCGGCCTTCGCCAGATGATCCAGCGTCCGGCTTTCGTCGAAGCGGGACATATCGACCGCATACTCGACCGGCCGGCCGCTGCCGTCGACCTTCAGCGATCCATCCGTCTCCTCTGTAATCGCCACGACGCGATGATAGATCTGCGGCGCCAGCGGCCGGTTGATCCTGATCTCTTCCTCGCAGGCGCTCTTGCGTTTCTCGAGCGTCGAATAGTCGAGGAACGGAAACCGCACCGCCCGCTTGATCTTCAGCGCGCGCGGTCCGTCGAGAAAGACCGAAGCGGCATGCGTATCGATCCGCCTCACGCCGGCATGCGCGCAGAGTGTCGCGAAGATCCGTTCCTGGGCAGCCGTTTCGCCTGTCATCGAAGCTGGGGTTCCAAGATGCGGTCAGGGCTTCAGCACGGCTGCGCCGAGAATTTGTCCATTCCGCAGCATGTCCAGCACTTCATTGGCCTGATCGAGCGGGAATGCGGTCGTTTCGGTGCGTACGCCAGCCTGCGGGGCGATGCTCAGAAAATCGAGGCCGTCCTGTCGGGTGAGATTGGCAACGGAGATCAACTGCCGTTCCTGCCAGAGCAGATCATACGCGAAGCTCGGAATGTCGCTCATATGGATTCCGGCGCAAACCACGCGCCCGCCCTTGCGAATGGCGCGCAATGCGGCCGGCACGAGCTCGCCGGCAGGGGCGTAGATGATCGCCGCGTCGAGCGGCGTGTCCGGCATCTCGTCCGAAGCGCCGGCCCAGACGACGCCGAGCCGGCGGGCGAGGTCCTGTGCGGCCAGATCGCCGCGCCGTGTAAACGCATGGACAGAGCGTCCCTGCCAGACTGCGACTTGCGCGACGATGTGGCCAGCGGCGCCGAAACCGTAGATGCCGAGCCGCTCGGCCTCGCCGGCCAGCACCAGCGAACGCCAGCCGATCAGGCCTGCACACAGCAGAGGAGCAAGAGCCACGTCGTCGCCGGTCTCGCCGAGCGGAAAGGCGTAGCGCGCGTCGGCCACCACGTGCGTTGCATAGCCGCCGTCCCTTGTATAGCCGGTGAAGAGCGGGCGGTCGCAGAGGTTCTCCATGCCCTCGCGGCAAAACCGGCAGTTTCCGCAGGTGAACCCAAGCCAGGGAATGCCGACCCGATCGCCCGGCACATGCGTTGCGACATCGGGGCCGATGAGATCGACGCGGCCGACGATTTCATGGCCGGGCACGATGGGATAGCGGATGTCGGGCAGTTCGGCATCGACGACATGAAGATCGGTCCGGCAGACGCCGCAAGCGCTGACCCCGACCCGGATCTCGCCTTCGCCGGGGATTGGATCGGGGCGCTCCTCCATCCGGAGCCGCGCTCGCGGGGCCCCCAACACCATCGCACGCATCAATTGTCTCCGGGGCGGACCGCTCCGATCGAACCATCCATAGAATGGCAGCGCGCGGTCAGTCCTTGACTTCCGTCAATGCCCGCCTTGCCCGCTCGGTCAGTTCCCGAGGCTTGACGAGGATCAAGCACCCTCCCGAAAGCCGGGCCTATTCTGGCAGTTAAGGAGAATTCCGATGCCCATCAAGGACGTCTTTCTGCCGCTTGTCGGCCAGCCGCGTGGACCGGCCCTCGCAGCAATCGAGAAATGCGTTTCTGTCGCCGCCGACCTCGGCGCCAGAATCACCGCGCTTGCGCTGGAGGAAGATCTCTTCCTGCGACCGAAGGTGCTGCTCCCCGACGCCTCCGATGCCGTCGAGGCAAAGGGTGCTCCTGGAGCGGTCGAGATGCAACGTCTGCTGGATGCCTTCACCGGTGCGGCGTCTCGCGCCAACATTCGGGCCCAAAGCCGATCGGGCAAGGTGCCGGCGGACCAGATCGCGCAGATCCTGGCTGAACATGCCCGTTTCAGCGATCTCACCCTTGTCCCCGTGCAGCCGCATGACAGCCGAACGGAGCACATCATCGAGACGCTTCTGTTTGAATCCGGGCGACCGCTACTGCTGTGTCCGGAACAACACGTCGACGTTCTGCGACCGGAATTCGAGAACGTCATGATCGCCTGGGATCACTCCGCGCGCGTGGCGCGCGCCGTCGGCGACGCGATGCCTATCCTCCAGGCTGCGGCCTCGGTCCGCGTGGTGACCGTGACGGACGACAAGACTGACGAGATCCTGCAGTCCGGAACCTCGCTCGTCGACCATTTGAGGGAACACGGTGTCCAAGCCTCGTTCGAAACGGCAGTGGGCGGCGGCAGCTCGATCGGGAAGGTGCTCGGAAGCTGGGCGAATTCCAATGCCGTCGATGCGATCGTTATGGGAGCCTACCATCATTCACGCCTCAACGAGATCGTTTGGGGCGGTGTGACGAAGACCGTCATTGGCCAGCCACCGTGCTGGGTTATGATCTCTCACTAGGCTGGCCACCCGTTTCGGGCCTGATCTTTGGACCACCGGAACCACCACCGACCGGGCGCATTTGCTTTAATGTCCACCTATCGCCTGAAGAACCTGCTGTCACCGCGTTCGGTCGCGCTCGTCGGGGCGAGCGCCCGTCCCGTCTCCGTGGGCCGCGCCGTTCTGGAAAACATTCGTAAGGCCGAGTTCACGGGACAGTTCGGCCTGGTGAATCCGCGCCATGCGGAGATCGCCGGCGTTGCCTCGGTCAAGAGCCTGGACCGGCTGGACTTCGTGCCCGAGCTGGTGGTCATCACCGCGCCGGCGCGCGAAGTTCCGGGCATCATCGACCAGGCCGGGCGGCGCGGCTCGGCCGGCGCTCTGATCGTCTCGGCTGGACTAGGCCATGGGCCGGGATCGCTGCAGGAGGCCACAATCACCGCAGCGCGCAAATACGGCATGCGGCTGATCGGGCCGAACTGCCTCGGCATCATGATGCCCGGCGTGAGCCTCAATGCCACTTTTGCCGCGCACATGCCCGGCGCAGGAAATCTCGCGCTGATTTCGCAATCCGGCGCGATCGCTGCCGGCATGGTTGATTGGGCCGCGCAGCGTGGCGTCGGCTTCTCCGGCATCGTCTCGATCGGTGATCAGATCGACGTCGACATTGCCGACCTGCTCGACTATTTCGCGTTGGATCACAAGACCCGCGCGATCCTGCTCTATATCGAGGCCATCAAGGACGCGCGCAAGTTCATGTCGGCGGCGCGCGCTGCGGCGCGCGTCAAGCCGGTCGTCGTGGTGAAGTCCGGCCGCATGGCGCAGGGGGCGAGGGCGGCCGCGACCCATACCGGTGCGCTCGCGGGCGCCGATGCCGTCTATGACGCGGCGTTCCGCCGTGCGGGTGTCCTGCGGGTCTCCGATCTGCGCGAGCTGTTCGACTGCGCCGAGACGCTCGGCCGCGTCGAATCGCCGGCCGGAAAGCGGCTGGCCATCCTCACCAATGGCGGCGGCATCGGTGTCCTCGCCGTCGATCGGTTGGTCGAGCTCGGCGGGATTCCCGCGTCGATCTCGGCGGACGTCCGCAAGAAACTCGACGACGAGCTGCCGTCGACCTGGTCCGGCGGAAATCCTGTCGACATCGTCGGCGATGCCGATGCATCGCGCTATGCGGCTGCACTCGAGGCGCTGTTGGCCGACTCCGACAATGACGCCGTTCTCGTCCTCAATGTGCAGACAGCGATCGCTTCGGCTGCCGACATCGCGACGACCGTGACGGAGCTCGTCGGCACATATCGCAAGCAGCACGGCCGATGGTCGAAGCCTGTCCTGGCCGCCTGGGTTGGAGCCGACCAGAAGATCGTTCAGGCACTGTCCGATGCCGGCATGCCGAATTATCCGACCGAAGATGACGCCGTGCGCGGCTTCATGCACCTCGTTCGACACCGCGAAGTGGTGGAGGAGCTGAGCCAGGTTCCTCCCGCGATGCCTGATACATTTGTGCCGGATGCTCGCGCTGCGCGCCTGATCGTCGCCGGTGCGATCGCCGACGGCCGCAAATGGCTCGAGCCTGTCGAAATCAAGCACCTGCTCGAAGCCTACGACATCGCGATGGTGCCGACCTATGCCGCCGGTGATGTCGAGCAGGCGGTGATCTGTGCCAACGAGATATTTGCACAAGGCGGGACCGTCGTGCTGAAGATCATGTCGCGCGACATCGTGCACAAATCCGATGTCGGCGGCGTGGTGCTCAATCTGACGACGCCGGAGGCGGTGCGTGCGGCCGCGACCGATATTCTCGCCCGGGCCAGGAAGCTGCGGCCCGAGGCCCGCATCGGCGGCGTCATCGTCCAGGCAATGGTCATCAAGGCGAAGGCGCGCGAGCTGATCCTCGGCCTTGCCGACGATCCCACCTTCGGCACCGTCGTGGTCTTCGGCCGGGGCGGGACGGCGGTTGAGATCATCAATGACAAGGCGCTGGCGCTGCCGCCGCTCGATCTGCAGCTCGCCCGTGATGTAATCGATCGCACGCGGGTCTCGCGGCTGTTGCGCGCCTATCGGGACGTGCCTGCCGTCAAGCAGGACGCCGTCGCCATGGTGCTGGTCAAGCTTGTGCAGATGGCAGCCGACATTCCGGAGATTCGCGAGTTCGACATCAACCCGCTGCTTGCGGATGAGACCGGCGTGACGGCGGTCGACGCCCGTGTCGCGGTCGGGCCGCCGCAGCGGAAGTTCGCGGGCTCAGGACCCGCCAATTTCGCCGTTCGCGCCTACCCGTCGCAGTGGGAGCGGCGCCTCAAGCTCAAGGACGATTGGCGGATTTTCGTGCGGCCGTTGCGTCCCGAGGACGAGCCGACCATCCATGAGTTCCTGCGCCATGTGACGCCTCACGACCTTCGCCTGCGCTTCTTCGCGCCGATGAAGGAGTTCACCCATGAATTCATCGCACGGCTGACCCAGCTCGACTATGCCCGCGCCATGGCCTTCATCGCTTTCGACGAGGCGACCGGCGAGATGGTCGGCGTCGTCCGGCTGCATTCGGACTCGATCTACGAGAGCGGCGAATATGCGATCCTGCTGCGGTCTGATCTCAAGGGCAGGGGGCTGGGATGGGCCCTGATGCAGTTGATCATCGACTATGCGAGGTCGGAAGGCCTGAAGGCGATTTCGGGCGACGTGCTTCGGGAGAACACCGTGATGCTCGAGATGTGCCGGCAGCTCGGTTTCGAGGTCAAGCCGAATCCGACCGAGCCTGATATCTGCGATGTCCGGCTGAAGCTCTGAGCGCCCCCGCTAGGAGGGCGCCTCACCATTTGCAGCGGCGGATGTCTTGGCGGATGTCTTCGCAGTGCTTCGCAACGACTTGACGATAATCGCGATCAGGGGCACCAGCATCGGTACAATCGAGCCCAGCGGATGATGCACCGCGCCCGACACCTGGGCCTGAAGCGCGCGAGCCTCGAGCTGAAGGGCCTCGATGGAGGCGCCGTGAATTTCATTGGCGAGCTCGATGTCGCGGCCGGACGGAGCACGGCCGGCGATGACGAAGAGAAGCGCCGCGATGGCAAAATTGACGGCGCCGAGAATGGCGGCTGCGGCAATCGCGCTCCAGACCTGGACCAGCGCGAAATAGGCCGACAGCTCCAGCATCAGGAGCCCGAACGCCGCGATCAGCGCCGCAAAGGCGCGCAGACCGAGGCCCATCAGGAGGTGGCGCAGCCTGATGTCCGCGATGATCCTGTCAGTACGCCACAAGAGGCGCAGGTGTTTGACGACATTTTCGCTATTCACCTAGTGTCTCCTCAGCATGAAGCCGACGACGACGCCGAGTGCGAAGGCCGAGGCGAGCGAGGTGATCGGGCGATACGCGATGAGGCCCTGAAGCTGCTCCTGCTCGTCGCTGACGGTTTCACCGAGTTCGGCCAGCGCGGCCTTGATCTGATCGGCCAGCGCCTCGGCACGCTCTTTCGAGCTGTCGAACATCTCTTCGCCGGCGGTGCTCAAAAGGCGCGTGACGTCCACTTTCAAGGTCCGCAGTTCTTCGCTCAACGCGTCGCTGTCGAACATGGATTTGATGTCTCCATTGAATGAAGCGAACCCTAGGGCCCGCGGGCACGACCGCGCTTGACTTGCGTCAAGACGTGGGCCGGTCCTGCTCTTGAGACAGATCAAACCGGCCGCCACACGCTCGGCCTAGAAGTAGCGGCTGAATGGGGATCAATCGTCCCGATGAGGTGGAAGCGTGAACTCCGAACCGCTGTTGCTGGCAACGCCCTCTGGCGACGCGCTGAAATTGCGTCCGGAAGGGCCCTGGACCGCGGCGAACGTAACGGCGCTCGAAACGCTTTCCCGCTCGGTCGGAGCCGAGGTCGATCGGTCGCGAGTTGTGACCCTGGACATGTCGGGCGTCAGCGCACTGGATACGCTCGGCGCCTGGGTTCTGGAGAAATTGTCGCGCCGGGCCGCCTCGTCCGGCAGACCGGCCGAATTCGTCGGCGTCGCCGACCATTTCAGCGGTCTCATGGAGGAGGTGCGGCAGGTCAACCGCCATCCGCCAGCGCCGACGTCCGCGGCCAATCCGGTTCTGCTCAGGTTGAACGATCTCGGCAAGGCCACGGTCGGTGCGCGCGAAGACGTCACCATCTTCCTGCAAATGCTCGGCGCTTTGTTCGTGGCCGTCGCGGGCGTGCTGCGCCGGCCGCGAACGCTGCGGCTGACGTCGGTGGTCTACCAGCTCTACCGCATCGGGTGGCAGGCGATCCCCATCGTCGTCCTGATCACGTTCCTGATCGGCGCCATCATCGCCCAGCAGGGATTCTTCCACTTCCGCAGGTTCGGCGCGGAATCCTACACCGTCGACATGGTCGGCATCCTGGTGCTGCGCGAGCTCGGCGTGTTGATCGTCGCCATCATGGTCGCGGGACGTTCGGGAAGCGCCTACACCGCCGAGCTCGGCTCGATGAAGATGCGCGAGGAGATCGACGCGCTCTCGACCATGGGGCTCGATCCCGTCGACGTCCTGATCCTGCCCCGCGTCGCGGCTCTCGTCATCGCGCTGCCGATCCTGGCCTTCATCGGATCGATTGCGGCGCTCTATGGCGGCGGCTTGGTTGCGCAGTTCTATGGCGACATGGGACCGGCGATCTACATTGCACGGCTGCATGAGGCGATTTCCGTCACCCATTTCGAGGTCGGCATCCTGAAGGCGCCGTTCATGGCGCTGGTGATCGGCATCGTTGCCTGCAGCGAGGGCCTGCGGGTCAAGGGCAGCGCCGAGTCGCTTGGGCGGCAGACCACGACGTCGGTGGTGAAGTCGATCTTCCTGGTGATCGTGCTCGACGGCCTGTTCGCGATCTTCTTCGCTTCGATCGGAATGTGACGATGAACGCCCAGCAGGAAGAGTTCGCGATCAGGGTTCGCGACCTCGTGGTAGGCTTCGGCCGCCAGACCGTACTCGACCACCTGTCGCTCGACGTCCGCCGCGGCGAGATCATCGGGCTGGTGGGTGCGTCCGGCGGCGGCAAGTCGGTGCTGATGCGGACCATCATCGGCCTGATCCAGCGCCGCAGCGGCGCCATCGAGGTCATGGGACAGCCGATCGGTGGCGGCGCGCAAGGCGCGGCCACCGCCTGGGGCATCCTGTTCCAGCAGGGCGCGCTGTTCTCCTCGTTGACAGTCCGTCAGAACGTCCAGTTTCCGCTGCGCGAAAATCTCGTCCTGTCGCAGGAGTTGATGGACGAGATCGCGATCGCCAAGCTCGAGATGGTTGGACTGCGGGCGCAGGACGCCGACAAATATCCGGCGGAGCTGTCGGGCGGCATGACCAAGCGCGTGGCGCTGGCGCGCGCGCTTGCGCTGGATCCGCCGATCCTGTTCCTGGACGAGCCGACTTCCGGCCTCGATCCGATCGCCGCCGGCGATTTCGACGCGCTGATCAGGACCCTGCAAATGACCCTGGGGCTGACCGTGTTCATGGTCACCCACGATCTTGCCAGCCTAACCACGGTCTGCGACCGCGTCGCCGCGCTCGCCGACGGCAAGATCGTCGCGATCGGGCCGATGCGCGAACTGCTGCAATCCGAGCATCCCTGGGTGCGCGCCTATTTCCACGGCAAGCGCTCGCAGATGCTGCAACACGAGATGAGATGAGACATGGAAACCCGCGCTCCCTACGTGCTGATCGGCAGCTTCGTGCTGGCCGCGATTGTCGCGGTGTTCGGCTTCGTCTATTGGCTGAACAACACCGGCGGCATCGGGCCGCGGACGAACTATCACGTGCAATTCCAGGGACCGGTGCCGGGGCTGCTGGTCGGCGCCGGCGTGCTGTTCAATGGCATCCGCGTCGGCGAGGTGACCCAGCTCGGACTGGCGCCGGATAGTCCGCGCTTCGTCAACGCGACGATCTCGGTTGCCTCGGCAACGCCCGTGCGCGCCGACACCAGGGTCGGGCTCGATTTCCAGGGGCTCACCGGCGTGCCCGTGGTGACGCTGGAGGGCGGCACGATCGTCGCCAAATCCGGCGAGCCCCTGACCCTGATTGCCGAGGCCGGCGCAGGTCAGAGCATGACTCAGGCCGCGCGCGACGCGCTGCGGCGGGTCGACACCGTGCTGGAGGATAACTCCGGTCCGCTGAAGGACACCATCGCCAATCTCAAGACTTTCTCCGACGGGCTCGCGCGCAACACCGGCAAGATCGACGGCATCCTGGCTGGCCTCGAGAAGATGACGGGCGGCGGGGCACCGGCGCAGAAGATCACCTACGACCTGCGCGCGCCGCAGAACCTCGGCCCTCCCGGCAAGACGTTCTCTGCGTCGCTGGCCATTCCCGAGCCGACCGCCGTTGCAATGCTCCAGACCCAGCGCATGCTCTTCTCTCCCGTCGGTGACAATCCAGGCTTTGCCGAATTTATCTGGGCCGACAGCATTCCAAAACTGGTGCAGGCGCGACTGATCGACAGCTTCGAGAACTACGACATCGCGCATGCGCCGCTGCGCACGAGCGATCTCGGACAGGCAGACTACCAGCTTCTGATCGACATCAGGCGCTTCCGGATTGCCACGGAGGGCGAGACAAGGGCCGAGATCGCCCTGTCGGCGCGGATCGTCGACAAGAACGGCAAGGTGGTCGCGTCCCGCATCATTGCGGCCAGCGAGAAGCTCGACAAGGTCGAGCCAGCGGCTGCCGTCGCGGCGTTCGATGCGGCTTTCGCCCGCATCGCCAGGGAACTGATCGGCTGGACGGTGCAGGCGGTCTAAAGCCGTCTATTCCAGCGTCTTCAGGTAGGACAGCAAATCGTGGATCTGGTCCGGACTGAGCTCGAAGGCGGGCATGTCGGCGTGACCGGTGTAGATGCCTTCCGCCAGTGCCTCGCCAAGGGTCTCGACCGGATAGCGCCGGTGCAGGGTGCGTAGCGGGGGCGCGATCTTGAGCGGGCTCTCGGACACGCGGTCGATCGCGTGACAGCGGGCGCAATTGGTCCGTGCAAAGGCTTTGCCGCGTTGTTCGGCGGTGGGGACGGCCAGGACCGGCGTTATCAGAAGCAGGCCAATCAGTCCTTGGCGGAGCGCGTGCTGAAACATGGAAGGAGGATCCCGTCGAACTCTCGATGCAGAATAAAGGGGAGCGGGAGGCCAAAATTGATCTGGGTCAATCGCGTTTGTGGCGGCGCAGTAAAATGCAAGCCGCGCGTGGCGGACTCGGCCGGGGGCGGAGCTGGACCCCGCGCTTGGAGCGGTGGATGAAGCCTTCCGGGGTCACGATTGAGCCGAACGGACATTTCTGCAGCGATTGCGCCGTACGTGGATCGGCGGTTTGTTCGTCGTTGGATGCGGCCGAGCTCAGGGAGTTCGAGCATCTCGGACGGCGTGTCCATTTTTCCTCGGGCGAGACCGTGTTCTCCGAGGAGGACATCACGACCTCGTTCTGCAACGTCCTCGAGGGCGTGATGCGGCTGTACAAGCTGCTGCCGGACGGCCGGCGGCAGATCGTGGGTTTCGCGTTGCCCGGTGATTTCCTCGGGATGAACCTTTCAGGCCGTCACAATTTTTCGGCCGATGCAATCGGCGCGGTGATCGTCTGCCAGTTCGCAAAAGCGCCCTTCAGCCGTTTCATCGAGGACCGTCCGCAGCTGCTGAGGCGCATCAACGAGCTGGCCGTTCGCGAGTTGAGCCAGGCACGCGACCACATGGTCCTGCTCGGCCGCCGCTCGCCGGACGAGAAGGTCGCCGCTTTCCTGCTCGGCTGGCGCGAACGGCTGTTGGCACTCGAGGAGCCGTCGGACACGGTTTCGCTTCCGATGAGCCGCCAGGACATCGCCGACTATCTCGGCCTCACCATCGAAACCGTCAGCCGCACCTTCACCAAGCTCGAACGCCACGGTGCGATCGAGATCGTTCACGGCGGAATCAGCGTGCGCGACCCGGCGCGCGTCGAGGCTCTCGCCGCAGCCTGAGACACTTTCCGCGACGCTCCCGAATTTTTGATCCCGATCAATGACGCCGAGGAGCGGTCGCGCATAGTGCCCTCAAACAATCCGGGAGGAGCACGATGCCCACAGACGCGTTGCTGATGACCATTGTCGTCGTCGCGATCTTCGTCACTTTCGCCGCAGCTCTGGCGTGGGCGGATCGGCAAACCGGCGCAGGCCGGATCGACCTCGATTCCAGGCGTTGATGCTCTCAATCGTAGATTCCGGTCCAATGTGCCAGCCGCCCACCCGCGCGCAGTCGGCGGCGCCTCGACACAACAACGACCTGCAGGGGCCCCACAACTCTGCATCGATGTGGTGCATTGGTGCATCCTTTGGATGCGGGCTTCGGGCCGGGCGGAGGCCTTTTCGCCGCATTTGCCTCAAGCGGTGGGCATGCTTTCCGGTTGAAAAGCCGGACAACACTGACTACGCAGGAACTCCAGTGCCTCGCAGCCTTAGGAGCCCAGCGGCGTGCCTCAGGACAAGACCGGCGACCCCCGACAATCGGCGGGCAACAAATTATCGGTCCTGCGCAAGCACCCGATCTTCGCGGATCTGGAGCCGGAAGCGCTCGATCAGCTTTGCCGCTACGCCAAGCACACGACCGTAAAGCGCGGCGCGACGATCGCCGCCAAGGGCGATCCCGGCAATAACCTGTTCGCGGTGATCACGGGGACTGTGAAGATATCCTCTTCATCGCCCGACGGGCGGAATGCGATTCTCAACCTGATCGGCCCCGGCGAGATCTTTGGCGAGATCGCGGTTCTCGACGGTGCGCCGCGATCCGCGGATGCGACCGCCAACACCAATTGCGAGCTCTACATCATCGACCGCCGCGACTTCCTGCCGTTCGTGAAGAGTCAGCCGGCGCTGGCAATGAAGTTTATCGAACTGCTCTGCGCGCGCCTGCGCTGGACCAGCCAGCAGGTCGAGCAGGTGATCCTGCAAAATCTGCCGGGCCGGCTCGCAAGCGCGCTGCTCGGCCTCACCGAGGAGCGCAAGCTCGACTCCGGCAGTGGCACGCTCGCCATCACCCAGCAGGAGATCAGCGAGATGGTGGGGATGACGCGCGAGAGCATCAACAAGCAACTGCGCGCCTGGGCCGGTCGCGGCTGGGTTCGTCTCGAGCATGGTGCCATCGTGGTGCTCGACACCGATGCGCTGCGCGAGCTCGCCGAGAGCGGCCTCGACGGCGAGTAATGCGTCGCGCCTAATCGTCGATAATGGCGACCGCGCGGGTCCAACCCGCCGAGGCGCGCTCGATCTTCACGGGGAAGCATGAGACCGTGAATCCGGTCGAGGGCAATCGATCGAGATTATGCAGCTTCTCGAGATGGCAATAACCAATGTGCCGGCCCGCCTTGTGGCCTTCCCAGATCAGGCCGGCGTCTTTTGTTTCGGCATATTTCTGCGCGGTGAAGACGAACGGCGCGTCCCAGCTCCAGCCATCGGTGCCGGTCAGCCGCACGCCGCGTTCGAGCAGATACATCGTCGCCTCATAGCCCATGCCGCAACCGGAGTTGACGTAACTGGCCTCGCCGAATTTGGCGCCGGCACTGGTGTTGACGACCACGATCTCCAGCGGGGATAGCGTGTGTCCGATGCGCTTGAGCTCCGTCTCGACGTCGCCGGCAGTCACGACATAGCCGTCAGCCAGATGCCGGAAGTCGAGCTTCACGCCGGGCTGAAAGCACCATTCCAGCGGCACTTCGTCGATGGTCCATGACCGCTCGCCGCGGTTCATGGTCGGATGAAAGTGCCAGGGCGCATCAAGATGCGTACCGTTATGGGTCGACAGCGAGACCTGCTCGACGGCCCAGCCCTGGCCGTCCGGCAGGTCTTCCGCCTTGAGGCCGTCGAAGAACTGCAGCATGCGCGGCAGGCCCTGCTGGTGGTCGATATAGGTGATGGTCGGGTGATTGCCGGGCGGATCGGATGTCACGTCGTTTCGGAGCGGCACGGAAATATCGATCAGCTTCCGCGGCATGGGCATTCCTTCGCGACAGTCCGGTGTTTGGGACATCTTGAGGGGCCTCGATTGGAGGCGTCAAGTCACGTGCCGGCGACGTCGAGCCAGCCCGCCATACCCACCATAATGCGAACTGCGCCAGAAATCGATCGATGCAACTCTTGCATCGATCGATGCCGGATTTGGCTTGGACAGGGAATGCCGCCCGCCCTAGGGACGACATTGGCGCTTGACTTCGCACCTGAAGTGGAGCGACCCAAGACGGCCTGCAGCCTGCCCGACAACGACATAATCACCTCAGGAGGAAGCCCCAGATGAAGACACTGACCGGTATCATCGCAGCCGCTGTGCTGGCTGTCTCAGCGCCGCTGGCGACTGCACGCGATTTCCGCTCCGCCGACATCCATCCCGCCGATTATCCCACCGTCGAGGCCGTCAAGTTCATGGGCAAGCAGCTCGCGACGGCGAGCGGCGGCAAGCTCGGCGTGAAGGTGTTTCCGAACGGCGCCCTGGGCTCGGAAAAGGACACCATCGAGCAGCTCAAGATCGGCGCGCTGGATATGATGCGGATCAACGCATCGCCGCTCAACAACTTCGTGCCCGAAACCATCGCCCTGTGCCTGCCCTTCGTGTTCCGCGACACGCAGCACATGCGCACCGTCCTTGATGGGCCAATCGGCGACGAGATCCTGGCGGCCATGGAGCCCGCGGGCCTGGTCGGCCTTGCCTATTACGACAGCGGCGCCCGGTCCATCTACACCGTCAAGGCTCCGGTCAAGTCGCTTGCCGACGTCAAGGGCCTCAAGATCCGCGTCCAGCAATCCGACCTCTGGGTCGGCATGATCCAGAGCCTCGGCGCCAACCCCACGCCCATGCCCTATGGCGAGGTCTATACCGCTCTCAAGACCGGTCTCGTGGACGCCGCCGAGAACAACTGGCCCTCCTACGAGTCTTCGCGCCATTTCGAGGCGGCCAAGTTCTACAACGTCACCGAGCACTCGCTCGCCCCCGAAGTTCTCGTGATGTCCAAAAAGGTCTGGGACACGCTGAGCAAGGAGGATCAGGCGTTGGTGCGCAAGGCGGCAAAGGAATCGGTGCCCGTCATGCGCAAGCTCTGGGACGAGCGCGAGCAGGCCTCCCGCAAGACCGTCGAGGCGGCCGGCGTTCAGGTGGTGACCGTCGGCAACAAGCAGGAGTTCGTCGACGCGATGAAGCCGGTGTACCAGAAGTTCGCCGGTGACGAGAAGCTGCAGAGCCTCGTCAGGCGTATCCAGGACACGAAGTAAGCGCACGCGGATCGGGTCCGGCGTCGCCGCCAGGTGACACCGGACCCTTCGCAAGGGAGGCGCGGGATGACAGACCCACACGTTGCAGATAACGAGCAGGAGGCGGTCACCGGACGCCCGTCCACCGGCCTGCTGTCGCGGATCAATGCACCCATCGCGCGCCTCGGCATGTACCTGTCGGTGACCGGACTGCTCGTCATCGTCACCATCGTCTTCTACCAGGTGTTCGGACGCTACGTGCTCAACTCCAGCCCGACGTGGACAGAGAATCTCGCGCTGGTCCTCATTCTATACGTCACACTCATCGGTGCTGCCGTCGGCGTCCGCGATGCCGGCCACATCGGCATGGACAGTCTGCTGGTCATGCTTCCGGATCGCGCGCGGGAAAAGATCGAGATCGTCATCCACGTTCTGGTCGCCGTGTTCGGCATCGCGATGGCCTATAACGGCTGGATTCTCGGCGCATCGGTTGGAACCGTGAAAATCCCCAATCTCGGCTTGCCTGAAGTGATCCGCTACGTGCCGCTGATCGCCTCGGGCATCCTCATCGTTTCCTTTTCCATCGAGCACATCGTTGCTCTCCTGCGCGGCGAAGAGGTCGTCCCCTCATGGAACTGATCATCCTCGGCGCCACCTTCTTCGGCTTCCTGATCCTCGGCGTCCCGGTAGCCTTCGCGATCGGCCTCTCCGCAATCTGCACCATCCTCTACGAAGGCCTGCCGGTCGCCGTCATCTTCCAGCAGATGATGTCGGGGATGAACATCTTCTCCTTCCTGGCCATCCCGTTCTTCGTCTTCAGCGGCGAGCTGATGCTGCATGGCGGCGTCGCCGACAAGATCGTGAAGCTCGCCAAGAATCTCGTCGGACACATCCGCGGCGGCCTCGGCATGTCGAACGTGGTCGCTTGCACGCTGTTCGGCGGCGTCTCCGGCTCGCCCGTGGCCGACGTGTCGGCGATGGGCGCGGTGATGATCCCGATGATGAAAAAGGAAGGGTTCGACACCGACTACGCCGTCAACGTCACCACCCACGCCTCGCTGGTGGGCGCGCTGATGCCGACCAGCCACAACATGATCATCTATGCGCTGGCCGCCGGCGGCAAGGTCTCGATCGGTGCGCTGATCGCCGCGGGCCTCCTCCCGGCGCTGGTGCTGATGGTGTGCATGCTGGTCGCTGCCTACGCTGTCGCGGTGAAGCGCGGCTATCCGGCCGGCAAGTTCCCGGGCTGGGCCGAAGTGTTCCGTTCGCTCGCCGCCGCACTGCCTGGCCTTTTGATCGTCGGGATCATTCTGGCCGGCATCCTGTCCGGCGTCTTCACGGCAACTGAATCGGCGGCCGTCGCGGTCACCTATACGATCCTGCTGACCTTCTTCATCTACCGCACCATGACCCTGCAGAACTTCCTGCGGGCCGCGGCCAAGGCGGTGAAGACGACGGGCGTGGTGCTGCTGCTGATCGGCGTCTCCACCATGTTCCAGTACCTGATGGGACTCTACGAGGTGGCCGATTTCGCCGGCGATCTCATGAGCAAGGTCTCGACGGAGCCCTGGATGATCTTCCTGCTCATCAACGTCATCCTGTTCGTGCTCGGCACGTTCATGGACATGGCCGCGACCATCCTGATCTGCACGCCGATCTTCCTGCCGATCGCGATGAAGGCCGGTATGGATCCGGTGCAGTTCGGCATGCTGATGCTGATCAACTGCGCACTCGGTCTGAACACCCCGCCGGTCGGAACGACGCAGTTCGTCGGCTGCGCCATCGGCGGCATTTCGGTGGGCGCGGTGATGCGCACCATCCTGCCGTTCTACGCCGCGCTGATCGCGGCGCTGATGTTCGTGACCTACGTTCCCGCCTTCTCGCTGTGGCTGCCGCGTCTCTTGATGGGATACAAGGGATAGCTGCCGTGCTTGCGCCGGCCCTTGGCCGGCGGGCCGCCCTTTCGTAGTTTGCGTCACGACAACAGGGAGAATCCGTCCGTGACCGACTATCGCAAGCTCTTCGATCTCACCGGCAAGACGGCCGTGGTGCTCGGCGCGGCCTCAGGAATCGGCAAATCGTCGGCCGAGGCATTGGCGGGGCTCGGCGCCCGCGTCGTCTGCGCCGATCGCGCTCTTGACGCGGCGGACGCGACTGCCGGCGGCATTCGCGACAAGGGCGGCTGGGCGGAAGCAGCCAGCTGTGACGCTGCGAGCGCTGCGGACGTCAATGCGCTCGCCAAAACCGTGATGCAGAAATTTCCGCGGCTCGACATCGCCGTGACCACGCCCGGACTGAATATCCGAAAGACCATTCTCGACTACACAGAGGAGGATCTCGACCGCGTCCTCAACCTCAACGTCAAGGGCACGGTCTGGTTCTTCCAGGCCTTCGGTCGCATCATGGTCGCGCAGAAGGGCGGCAGCATCATTACCTGCTCCTCGGTGCGCGCGGTGACCATCGAGCCTGGCCTTGGCGTCTACGGCTCCACCAAGGCGGCGATCGGGCTGTTGGTGAAGGGCTTTGCCTCCGAGGTCGGCCATGCCGGTGTTCGTGTCAACGCGATCGCGCCGAGCATCGCCGAGACCGCGCTGACCGGCCCGTTCAAGCAGCGTCCCGACATCTACAATCTCTACGCCGGCCACACCGTGTTCAACCGCTGGAGCAGTGCCGACGAGGTCGCCACCGCCGTTGCCTATCTGGCCTCGGACGCCGCAAGCTATGTCAGCGGCAGCACGCTGTTCGTCGACGGCGGCTGGACCGCCGTCGACGGTCCTCCCACCGGTCTCACCCAGTTGCACAAATAGCGGGTCAGCCGCGTCTAGCCGGCAAAGCCTAGGCGCTGGCGCAGTTCCTTGTGACCGGCGCCGGTCAGCAACGCGACCAGCGCGGCTGCTTCTTTCGGGTGTGCGGCCCGCGCGGTCACGCCGGCCGTGTACATCGTCACGAGCTCGTAGCCCGGCGGCAGCGCCCCCGACAGCGCGATGCCGTCGGTGGCGATGATCTCAGTCGCCTGGGTGCATCCGATCGGCCGTTTCGCAGTTGAAGCTGCAAGCTTCCGCATAGCCGTCGCACCGTTGGCAAAAATCCTGAGGCGCGAGGCCACCTCGTAGGCGATGCCGAGCTGATCCAGCACCTTTACGACGTGCTGTCCCGCGGTCGACGCCTTCGTGTCCGGGACGTAGATGGCGTCGGCGGAACGCAGCACGTCGCGCAAATCGGCTTCGGTCTTCACCATCGGCCTGGGATCGCGGCTGCGGACCGCCAGCGCGGTCTCCACCCGGCCGACATCCGCGATTGAGGTGGGGGTAACGAGCTTCTCCTCGGCAAGCTTCGCAAGCAAGGCCTGCGTCAGGATCACGAGATCGGCCGGCGTACCTGCGCGCAGCTTGTCGGCCATGATACCAACGGCGCCGAATTCGCCGTCAATGCTACAGCCGGTCTGCGCCTTGAAGGCATCAGTGAGGTCGCGCACCAGGCCTTGCGCCGCGCCGCCGCTCAAGATGTTCACTGTCGTCACGATGCGGGCTCCATGGCTGCAATGATCCTGTCGCGCGTGATCGGCAGGTCACGCACGCGCACGCCGAGAGAATCAAACACGGCATTCGCGATCGCCGCCGTCACCGGTCCGTGCGCGGCTTCGCCGGCGCCGACCGGCTCGATCTCCCGCCGCTGGATGATCTCGACATCCACCGCCGGCGCTTCGCGGAAGGTCAGGATCGGATAATCCGTCCACGAAGTCGAGGTGATGCGTGTACGGTCGAAACGAACGCGCTCCTTCAGTACCCAGCTCGTCGCCTGGATCGCGCCGCCTTCGATCTGGTTGATGACGCCGTCCGGATTGATGGCCTCGCCGACATCGACCGCGAGCGTCAGCCGTTTTACGCGGATGTCGTCGGCGCCTTCGATCTCTGCAATCGCGGCGCAATAGGCGCCCGTGTTCTTGTAGCGCGCAAAGCCGACGCCGTGGCCGATGCCGGCCTGCTTCTCAGATTTCCATTGCGCGCGTCGGGCTGCAGCGCGGATGACGTCGCGCGCCCGCTCGTCGCGGAGATGACGCAGGCGGAATGCGACCGGGTCCTCGCCGCGCAAAGCGGCGATCTCATCGAGCAGGGACTCGATGGCGAACACATTGCCTTGTCCGCCCAGCGTCCGCAGCGCCGAGGTGCGCACCGGCATCGTCAGCAGCCGGTGGCTCGTGATCGTCCAGGCCGGGAGGTCATAGAGGGGAACAGAGTTGCGATCGCCACCGCCGCCATTGGCGACGGGCGGATTGGTCGAGATCGTGCGCAGGTGGGGGTTCGCGATCTCGGTTGCCGCAAGCAACGCGGGATGCGCCGCACGCCCCGGCCGCGCGGCGTGGCCGTTGCTCCAGATCGCATGGCGCCAGCCGACGATTTCATGGTTCGCGTCGAGATCGGCCTCGATCTCGATGGCCATCGCCGCACCAAACGGCGCATGCGACATCTCGTCGTGGCGCGACCACTGCACCCGGACGGGTCGGCCGCCGGCGGCTTTTGCCAGCAGCACGGCATCGAGCGCGACGTCGTCGGCCGCGTTGTGTCCGTAGCAGCCGGCGCCCTCCATGTGCTCAACGACGATGTTCTCGGCCGGCAGCTTGAGCACGATGGCGAGATCGGCGCGGAGCAGATAGACGCCCTGGCTGTGCGTCCAGACGTGGACACGATCGCCGTCCCAGCGGGCCATGGCGCAGGACGGCGCGATCGAGGCATGGGCAATGTAGGGGCGGGTGTATTGCCTGCGGAGGGTTTGGGCAGGCGCGCGCGGCGACGACGGCCGCCGGGTGTCGATCACGGTGGTCTCGACCGGTTGGCTCTTCAGGAAGCTCGCGAGATCATCTTCATCGGGCAACGGCTCGCCGGCCGACCATGCCGCGCCCTTGCGCAAGGCTTTCAGCGCAGAGTCCGCCGCTGCCTCATGGTCAGCGACCACGCCGGCAAAGCCGCCATCGCGGGCGATCGCAAGGAGGCCCGGGACCGCACGTGCGGCTGTGTCGTCCAGCGCGATTAGCCTTGCGCCCGAGATGTCCGGCCGCAGCACGCGTCCGTGCAGCAAACCAGGCAACGCCCGGTCATGAATGAAGCGCGGCTGAGCGAACACCTTGTCGGGAATGTCCGCACGCTGGACGGAATATCCGGCGACGGCGCGCCTCGTGGCGAGCTTCGCTGTCGCGCCTGGGGTGGCGTCGTGGTCGAGCGAAACATCGCCCGCCAGCTCCCAATAACTGGTCCTGACATTGCCAGGACCCGAGATGGTGCCGTCATCGACAGCGAGCAACGCTGCGCCGACGCCGAGACGCTCGGAGGCCGCAAACACGAAACGCTGCCGCACCTCGGCACAGACGTGGCGGAGCGCGCGGCCGGATTGCTGGATCGAAAGGCTGCCTGAAGTGACGCCTTCGTTCGGGCTGGCTGCCGTCGAGGCACGGATCATCTCGATCCTTGATATCTCGACGTCGAGCTCGTCCGCTGCGATCTGCGCCAGCGCCGTGACGATGCCCTGGCCGATCTCGACCTTGCCCGGCGAGATCGCCACGCGTCCGTCCGCGGTAAATTTCACCCAGGACGACAGCCTTGGATTGGCCACTAGGCTGACCGGCAGCTTCGGGGCAGGGGAGCTCATGACGCCGCCATCTCCGACGCCGCGCGCAACACCGCACGCACCATGCGGTTATGCGATCCGCAGCGGCACAGATTGCGATCGAGTGCCTCTCTCACGTCGGCCTCGGTCGGCGATGCATTGCGCTTCAGCAGTGCCGCTGCGCTGATCAGGATGCCCGAAACGCAATAGCCGCATTGCATCGCCTGTTCGGCGATGAAGGCGCGTTGCAGCGGATGCGGCTGCCCTGCCGTGCCGAGGCCCTCCAGGGTTACGACGTCCTGGTCCGCGACCGCCCACATCGGCATGTCGCATGAGGTCATTGCGCGGTCATCGACCATGACATGGCAGGCGCCGCACTCTCCGGCGCCGCAGCCGAAATGCGCTCCGGTGATGCCGAGCCGGCTGCGCAGTACGTCGAGCAGCATCTGGTCGGGATCAGAATCCACGGCGATCGCAGCGCCGTTGAGTCGGAATTGAAGGGCGGGCATGAGCGGAACGGCCTCAGGACTTGTCGAACTTCTTGACGACATCGGCCCATTTCTCGATGTCGCCACGCAGGAATTTTTCGAATTCCTGCGGTGTCATTGACATGGGCAGGGCGCCCTGCTCGGTCCAGATTTTTATGATGTCCGGCCTCTTCACCATTGCGTTCACGGCGGCATTGAGCTTGTCGATGACGGGCTTGGGCGTGCCGGCCGGCGCCATCAGGCCAAGCCAGATGGTGGCTTCATAGCCGGGAACGCCGGCTTCGATCGTGGTCGGCACGTTCGGCAGCACCGCGGAGCGCTGCTTGCCTGTGGTTGCGAGCGGGCGAACCTGGTTTTCGGAAATGTTCGGCGTCATTGCCGGCACCGCGTCGATCATCATCTGCACCTGTCCGCCGATCACGCCGCTGCGCGCTTCGCCGCTGTTGCGGTAGGGAACGTGGACGATGTCGATGCCCGTTATCGCTTTGAACAGCTCGCCTGCCATGTGGTACGGCGTACCCTGGCCGGAGGAGGCATAGTTCAGGTTTCCGGGCTGCGCCTTTGCGAGCGCGATGAACTCGGCAAGCGTCTTCACCGGGACTTGCGGATTCACGACGATCACGAGATCGGAATAGTTCACCGGCGCGATCGGCGCGAGGTCGCGCATCAGCTCGTATTTGCGCTTGTCCGGTGTCAGCAGCGATTCATTCGCGGTCTGGGTGTTGGACATCATCAGCAGGGTGTAGCCGTCGGGCGGCGACTTTGCCGCTTCGACCGTGCCGATGACGCCGCCGGCGCCGGTGCGGTTCTCGATCACGAACGGCTGGCCAAAGCTCTCCTGGAAGATGTTGCCGATCAGCCGGGCCGCTACATCTGCCGGCCCGCCGGCCCCGAACGGGACGACGATCCGCACCGCGTGCGTGGGATAGTCCTGTGCCAATGAGGAGGATGCGGCGAATGCGCCGAGCAGGCCGGCGGCCAGCGCAAGCATGAAGCTTCGGGCTGTCATGCCCACCTCCCTGATGTCGTGCTTGTTGGCCGGCACTCTAACGGCCGGGAAGGCGGACTGTCGACGCCTCACAACGCCGATCCGGCCGGGAACACACGGTTTTCGCGGTCGCGGCAGGAACCGCTGGCGCGCGCCGTTTGAGCAAATCGCATGGGCATTGCCGGCAAAATGCACTCGGCTGGCTGGTATTTTGGTGTTACGAACTGGAACATGAACCACCACGCCAAGATCGAAATCCGCCATTCCACCTGTCCGCATGATTGCCCCTCGGCCTGTGCCCTCGATGTCGAGGTGGTCGAGGGCCGCAGCATCGGCCGCGTCCGCGGCTCGAAGAAACAGACCTATACGGCCGGCGTCGTCTGCGCCAAGGTCGCCCGCTACGCCGAGCGCATCCATCACCCTGAGCGGGTGAAATTCCCGATGCGCCGGATCGGGCCGAAGGGCTCGGGCCAGTTTGCGCGGATCTCGTGGGACGAGGCGCTGGACGAGATCGCGGAGCGCTTCAACCGGGCGGAGCGCGAGTTCGGCGCGGAATCGATCTGGCCCTATTACTACGCCGGCACGATGGGCCTCGTGATGCGCGACGGGCTCAACCGTCTCACGCATGTGAAAAAGTATTCGCGCTTCTATCAGACCATCTGCGCCAATGTGGGGCGCATCGGCTATGCGATCGGCACCGGCAAGATCGCCGGCGTCGATCCCCGCGAGATGGCGTTGTCCGATCTCGTGGTGATCTGGGGCACCAATCCGGTCAACACCCAGGTCAACGTGATGACGCACGCCTCGCGGGCCCGCAAAGAGCGCGGCGCCAGAATCGCCGCGGTCGATATCTACGACAACGAGACGATGAAGCAGGCTGATATCAAGATCCTCCTGCGTCCGGGCACCGACGGCGCGTTCGCCTGCGGCGTCATGCATGTCCTGTTCCGCGACGGCTATGCCGACCGTGCCTACATGGACAAATACACGGACTGCCCTGCCGAGCTCGAGGCGCATCTGAAGACGCGCACGCCGGAATGGGCTTCGTCCATCTGCGGCGTGCCGGTGGCGGAGATCGAGGCGTTTGCCAAGGCCGTCGGCGAAACCAAGCGGACGTTCTTCCGTTATGGCTACGGCTTTACGCGCAGCCGCAACGGCGCCGTGCAGATGCACGCGGCGAATTGCATTCCCGCGGTGACCGGCGCCTGGCAATATGAAGGCGGTGGCGCTTTCTTCAACAATTACGCGCTGTGGCACTTCAACGAATCCATCATCGAGGGGCACGACGCGATCGATCACAGCGTCCGCGCGCTCGACCAGTCCAAGATCGGCCGCATCCTCACCGGCGACGCCGAGGCGCTGCGCGGCAAGGGGCCGGTCAAGGCGATGCTGATCCAGAACACCAACCCGATGACGGTGGCGCCGGAGCAGGCGCTGGTCCGGCAGGGCTTTGCGCGCGAGGATCTGTTCGTGGCGGTGCACGAGCAGTTCATGACCGAGACGGCGCAGATGGCCGACATCGTGCTGCCGGCAACCATGTTCATGGAGCACGACGACCTCTATTACGGCGGCGGCCACCAGCACATCTCGGTCGGGCCGAAGCTGATCGATCCGCCCGGCGAATGCCGCTCCAATCATGAGGTCCTGCAGGCGCTGGCGCCGCGGCTTGGCGCGAAACATCAGGGCTTCGAGATGACGCCGCGCGAATTGATCGATGCGACGCTGAAGCTCAGCGACCACGGCGATATCGCTGCTCTTGAAGCGGATCTGTGGCGCGACCTGCAGCCGGATTTCCGCACCTCGCATTTTCTCGACGGCTTTGCCCATGCCGACAAGAAATTCCACTTCAGGGCGGATTGGGCGCACCCGCCGTTCGGCGTGACGATGGGCGATTTCGACAAGATGCCCGGATTGCCGGACCATTGGGCGGTGATCGAGCACGCCGATCAGGCCCATCCGTTCCGGCTCGCCACCAGCCCCTCGCGCAGCTTTCTCAACACCACCTTCAACGAGACGCCGTCTTCGCGGGCGCGCGAGGGCAAGGCGAGCGTGATGATTCATCCGCTCGATGCCGCCGCGCTCGATATCGCCGATGGCGACGCGGTGACGCTTGGCAATGCTCGCGGCGAAACCACGCTGACTGCGACGCTGTTCGAGGGCGTGAGACGCGGCGTGCTGATTGCGGAGTCCGTTCACCCGAACAAGAACCATATCGGCGGCCGCGGCATCAACATGCTGACCGGCGCGGACACCATCGCGCCGATCGGCGGGGCCGCATTCCACGACAACAAGGTCTGGATCAGGAGAGCGGTCGCCTGAGCGCGCCCGGCGATCGCCGCACGATTTGTGTCGAGGCGCTAAAGCGGCGCCGCGCCACAGTTTGCGCTTGCACCTCTCGCCCGAGCTGCCGCAAATAGCGGCAAGCGGGAGCAAGGAAGCGAGCGTGCCATGACCGACACCACAGCCGTCATCACCGAAAAGCGCGGGCAGGCGTTCTGGATCACGATCAACCGGCCGGAGAAGCGCAACGCGCTGAACGGCGACGTGATCGCCGGCATCAGCAAGGGTTATCGCGACGCGCATGAGGACAAGGACGTCCGTGTCATCGTGCTGACGGGCGCGGGCGACAAGGCATTCTGCGCGGGCGCGGACCTGCAGAACTCCGGTGCCGCCTTCGCGATGGATCATTCCAAGCCGAATGTCGACTATGCCGATCTTCTGCGCCTGTCGCAGAACGCGACCAAGCCAGCGATTGCGCGGGTCGGCGGCGTCTGCATGGCCGGCGGGATGGGCCTGCTCTGCATGACCGACATGGCTGTTGCGGCCGATCACGTCGTCTTCGGCCTGCCCGAGGTGAAGGTCGGCGTATTCCCGATGCAGGTTCTGAGCCTGATGCAGAGGATCGCGCCGCCGCGGCTCGTCAACGAATGGGCGCTCACGGGCGAGCCGTTCGATGCGAAGGCCGCACAAGGGGCGGGCCTGCTCAACTACGTCGTGCCGGCGGCCGAGCTCGACGCCAAGGTCGACTGGCTGATCGGTCGCATCGTCGACAAATCCCCGACCGCGATCCGTCGCGGCAAATACGCCATGCGCGCCATCGCCGCGATGTCGTTCGACGAGAGCATCGCATACACCGAAAGCCAGATCGCGCTGCTGGCGATGACCGAGGACGCCAAGGAAGGGCTGAAGGCGTTCAGCGAGAAGCGCAAGCCGGTCTGGACGGGGAGGTGAGGGTCGGTGCGACGCAATCAGCATCGCACCGGGAGCCTCGAAGGATGCACGGCCGAGATGCAGCTCGGCCATCGCCCTTCGAGGCCTCCACTTCGCTCCGGCGCTTCGGGGTGACGGGGATGGCGCCGTCTACCCCGCGTTCGGCTTCAGCCCCGCCGCCTGAATGCCCGCCACCGCACAGGCTTCGTCATTGTCCGACGTATCGCCGGACACACCCACCGCGCCGAGCAAGGTCGTGCCGTCCATGATCAGCACGCCGCCGGGGACCGGCACCAGGGCGCCCTTGGCGATGGTGTTCACTGCATCGATGAAATAGGCCTGCTCCTGCGCGCGCTGAAACAGCGCGCGCGAGCCCATGCCCATCGCGAGGGCGCCATAGGCCTTGCCGTGCGCGATCTCGGCGCGCATCAGGCTGGTGCCGTCCTGCGCCGCCGCGAGCTTGAGCACGCCGCGGGCGTCGAGGATGGTGACGACCAGCGGCTTGAGCTTCAGCTCGCCGGCCTTCGCGAAGGCGGCGTCGAGGATCTTGCGAGCCGTGTCGAGGGTGAGTTCAGCCATGACTTGTTTCCTTTGTAACGGGAGTGGAATCGGTTTCAGCGCGATCGAGGCTCATCGCCAGCACGCGCGCGACGTGAAGCGCCTCGCGCTGTGCGCCGTCGTGGATTTGATGCCGGCAGGAGGTGCCGTCGGCAACGACAAGCGTATCTGGAGCCGCGCGCCGCACGGCCGGCAGCAGCGAGAGCTCGGCCATCTCGATCGATGCATCGTAAGTGTCCACGCCGTAGCCGAAGGCGCCGGCCATGCCGCAGCAACTGGACTCGATCGTTTCGACCTTGAGGCCGGGGACGAGACGCAGCACCTGCTCGACCGGCTTGAAGGCGCCGAAGGATTTTTGATGGCAATGGCCGTGCACCACGGCCTTGTCGGCGACGGTGCCGAGCGGCAGCTGCAGCCGTCCGGCCTCGGCCTCGCGCACCAGAAATTCCTCGAACGTCAGCGCATGGGCGCCGACGGCCTTGGCGTCGTCGTCCTTGCGCAGAGATGCGAGCTCGTCGCGCAGCGTCATGAGACAGCTCGGCTCCAGGCCGACGATCGGCACGCCGCTCGCCGCGAACGGCGCGAAGGCGGAGACCAGCCGGTCGAGCTCGGCTTCGGCTTCGTCGACGAGGCCGGCCGAGAGGAAGGTTCGGCCGCAGCACAGCGGCCGGCGGCCACTCGCAGGCTTTGGCAGGTGCACGCGATAGCCGCCCGCGGTGAGCACGCGCAGCGCAGCGTCGAGGTTCTCGCGCTCATAGACGCGATTGAAAGTATCTGTAAAGAGCACGACCTCGCGGCCGCTCTCCGGGCCGACACTGTCAGCTGGCGGCACGAACACATCGCTGCGGAAGGCCGGTAGCGCACGGCGCGCGCTGATGCCGGCAAACCGCTCGAACAGCTTTCGCAGCAGCGGACTGCGGTTGCGCAGGTTCGCCAGCGGCGCAAAGCGGGAGGCGAGGCCGGCATAGCGCGGCAGGTAGCCGACCAGGCGATCGCGCAGCGTCAGGCCGTGGGAGGTGGCGCGCGCGGCCAACACCTCGATCTTCATCTTGGCCATGTCGACGCCCGTCGGGCATTCATGGCGGCAGGCCTTGCAGGAGACGCAGAGTTTGAGCGTCTCCATCATCTCGTCGGAGGCGAGCGCGTCGGGGCCGAGCTGGCCGGAGATCGCCAGGCGCAAGGTGTTGGCGCGGCCGCGCGTGACGTCCTTCTCGTTGCGCGTCGCGCGATAGGACGGGCACATCACGCCGCCCTCGAGCTTGCGGCAGGCGCCGTTGTTGTTGCACATCTCGACCGCGCCCTGGAAACCGCCGCCGGCGCCGGGGTAGGCGGACCAATCGAGCTTCGTCTTGAGATCGCCGACGCGGTAGTCGGGCTTGAAGCGGAACAGCGTGCGGTCGTCCATCCTGGGCGCATCAACGATCTTGCCGGGATTGAGCACGCCCTCGGGATCGAAGCGCTGCTTCACCTCCCTGAAGTCGGCGACCAGGCGCTCGCCGAACATGGTCTCGTGGAATTCGGAGCGCACCAGGCCGTCGCCATGCTCGCCGGAATGCGAGCCCTTGTACTCGCGCACCAAGGCGAAGGCCTCCTCGGCGATGGCGCGCATCGCCTTGACGTCTTTCTCGAGCTTCAGGTTCAGCACCGGGCGCACATGCAGGCAGCCTTCGGAGGCGTGGGCGTACATCGTGCCGCTGGTGCCGTGCTTCGCAAACACCTCGTTCAGCCGCGCGGTGTAGTCGGCGAGGTGCGGCAGCGGCACGGCGCAGTCCTCGACGAAGGAGACCGGCTTGCCCTCCTGCTTCATCGACATCATGACATTGAGGCCGGCCGCGCGGAAATCGGCGATGCCGCTCTGCAGCGCGGGCTCTGATATCTCGACCACGCCGCCCCATTTGCGCGGCTCGTTGTTCCATCCGAAGCCGAGATCGCCCATCAGCTCGCCGAGCTGCTTGAGACGCACCAGATTGTCGGCCTGATCTTCTTCGGCGAACTCGACCACCAGCACGGCGTCCGGATCGCCCTTGATCGCCGCGGAGATGATCGGGCGGAACATCGTGATATCACGGCCGAGCGCGATCATGGTTCGGTCCACCAGCTCGACCGCAATCGGCTTCAGCTTGACGAGGTGCTGGGCCGCGTCCATCGCCTCGTAGAAGCTGCCGAAATGGCAGACGCCGAGCGCCTTGTTGCGGATCACGGGCCAGAGCTTGAGCTCGACCCTGGTGCTGAAGGCGAGGGTGCCTTCCGAGCCGACCAGCAGATGCGCCATGTTGTTGGGCGCGTTGCGCGGCACCAGCGCATCGAGATTGTAGCCTCCGACCCGGCGCTGCACTTTCGGAAAGCGCGCCGCGATCTCGTCAGCCTCGCGCGTGCCGAGATCGAGCATGTCGCGGAACAGGGCGCGGGTGCTGTCGGGTGCCTCAAGCTCGGAGAGGTCGCGCGAGACCTCGCCGAACCGACTCAGCGTGCCGTCGGCGAGCGATGCCTCCATCGACAGCGTGTTGTCGCGCATGGTGCCATAGCGAAGCGAGCGGCCGCCGCAGGAATTGTTGCCGGCCATCCCGCCGATGGTGGCGCGCGAGGCGGTGGAGACGTCGACGGGAAACCACAGGCCGTGCTTTTTCAGCTGTCGGTTGAGCTCGTCGAGCACGATGCCGGGCTCTACCACGCAGGTGCGGCCCTCGACGTCGAGCGACAGGATGCGGTTGAGGTGCTTGGAGAGATCGATCACCAGGCCGTCATTGACGGTCTGGCCACACTGCGAGGTGCCGCCTCCGCGCGGGGTGACCGTCACCCCCTCGTCGCGGGCGATCGCCAGCGCCCTCAAGGCCTCGTCCATGGTCTTCGGCACCACCACGCCCGCCGGCATGATCTGGTAGAACGAGGCGTCGGTGGCGTAGCGACCGCGGCTAAAGCCGTCGAACAGGACGTCACCGGTCAATTCCGACCGCAGGCGCCGTTCGAGCGAGGAGGCGTTTGTCATCCCTGATCCCGGACTGACCCAGTAAGGCTCAGCCTTGCTGAGTTATTCATTATTGTTCCTGACCGATTATATTATGAATTCAAAATGAGCAAGCCGGCCGCTCTCAAACCGGGGGCGGCGCGTCCTCTTGCGGCTCGGTCAGGTGCTCGATCGCCGCCGTCCGCTTGTTGCGCAGGTGCTGGAACAGGATGTCGCTGAGTTCGCTACCGGCGCGGCGGCGCAGCGCATCGAGGATGGCCTCATGCTCGCGCATCGCTTCCGCCCAGCGCTGCCGCTTGCGGGCGAAATTGGCGGAGTAGCGGACGCGGCGAATGCGGCCGGCGAAGTTGGCGTAGGCGGTTTTAAGTGTCTCGTTGCGCGCGGCCGCGACGATGCTCTCGTGGATGCGCTGGTTGGTCTGGAAATAGCCGTGCATGTCGCGGTGCAGATAGTGGCCGTACATCTCGTAGTGCAGCTGCTCGATCGCGGTGATTTCGGCGTCCGTAATCGCCTCGCAGGCGAGGCGCCCGGCCAGGCTTTCCAGCCCCGCCATCACGTCGAACAGTTCTTCGAGGTCGCGCTGGCTGAGCTGGCGGACGCGTGCGCCGCGGTTGGGCAATAGTTCGATGAGGCCGTCGGCCGCGAGCACTTTCAGGGCCTCGCGCAGCGGCGTGCGGGAGATGCCGAGCATCTCGCAGAGTTGCCGCTCAGGAACGCGGCCGCCCTCGGGGATGTTGCCTTCGACCACGTAGTCGCGCAGCCGCAGCAGGATTTCGCCGTGGAGCGAGGCCTCGTGACGGTTTTCCTGGCTGTCGCCGCCATTGCCGGCGGACAGAGTGATCGGAACGCCGTTGTCCGGAATCGTGGATTTCATTTGCAGCACAGTAGTTTGCCCGGTTGGTCGCGTCGACGTCCGCAATTGAATACCAAATATCGATTGAAAGTACAAAAAATGAATGCAAAATGGCAGGCAGAGCCGGCCAGGATACGCCGACAAGGAGATTCTCGTGCACCAGGGACGCCATTTCCTTCAGATTCCGGGCCCCAGCCCGGTCCCCGAGCGCGTTCTGCGCGCCATGGACATGCCTGTCATCGACCATCGCAGCGCGGAGTTCGGCGACCTCGGCCGCACCGTGCTCGAAGGCAGCCAGAAGATTTTCCAGACCAAGGGGCCGGTCATCATCTTCCCCTCGTCGGGGACTGGCGCCTGGGAGGCCGCGATCGTCAACACGCTGTCGCCGGGCGACAGGGTGCTGATGGTCGAGACCGGCCATTTCGCCACACTGTGGCGGCAGATGGCCGGCCGCTTCGGCATCGAGGTCGACTTCGTGCCCGGCGACTGGCGCCGCGGCGCCGATCCCGCGGTGATCGAGGCCAAGCTCACCGAGGACAAGGCGCATACGATCAAGGCCGTCATGGTCGTGCACAACGAGACCTCGACCGGCGCGACCAGCCGCATCGCCGAGATCCGGGCCGCGCTAGACCGTGCCTCGCATCCGGCGCTGCTGATGGTCGACACCATCTCCTCGCTCGGCTCGGTCGACTATCGCCACGACGAGTGGAAGGTCGACGTCAGCGTCAGCTGCTCGCAAAAGGGCTTTATGCTGCCGCCCGGCCTCGGCTTCAACGCGATCTCGGAGAAGGCGCTGGCTGCGTCCAAGAGCAACAAGATGCCGCGCTCCTATTTCGACTGGGAGGAGATGCTCAAGCCCAACGCCAAGGGCTTCTTCCCCTACACGCCGGCGACCAATCTGCTCTACGGCCTGCGCGAGGCGATCGCGATGCTGCTCGATGAGGGGCTCGCCAACGTTTTCGCCAGGCATCAGCGGCTTGCCGCCGCGACCCGCGCCGCCGTCAATCATTGGGGCCTCGAAGTGCTCTGCCAGGAGCCTTCGGAGTTCTCGCCGGTGCTGACGGCCGTGCTGATGCCGCCCGGCCATGATGCTGATCAGTTCCGGAAAGTCGTGCTCGACAACTACAACATGTCGCTCGGCTCGGGCCTGTCGAAGGTCGCCGGAAAAGTCTTCCGCATCGGCCATCTCGGCGAATGCAATGCGCTCACGTTGCTCGGCGCGCTCACTGGCGTGGAGATGGGCCTCTCGGTCGCGGGCGTGCCGCATCGCTCCGGCGGCGTCGATGTCGCGATGAAGCTCTTGGAGCAGCGTCCGCAAGGCAACACATCGCCGCACCTGAAAGTGGTCGGCACCTAAAATCGCGCGGGGCGTCTTTAGGAGAGGGGACAAGCCGGTCAAATGGTGCTATTCGGCGGCCATCAAAACCAAGGCTAGACCGGGAAGGGCGCCTATGACCGTGCATACTGGAAGGCATTTCCTACAGATTCCAGGGCCGACCAACGTGCCCGACCGCGTGCTGCGGGCGATGGACATGCCGACGCTGGACCATCGCGGTCCGGAGTTCGCCGAGCTCGGTTTCGCGGTCCTCGCCTCGATGCAGCGCGTGTTCCGCACCAAGCAGCCCGTGATCATCTTCCCCTCGTCCGGCACCGGCGCCTGGGAAGCGGCGATGGTCAATGTGTTCTCGCCCGGCGACAAGGTTTTGATGTGCGAGACCGGCCAGTTCGCCGTGCTGTGGCGCGGCATTGCCGACAAGTTCAAGCTCGACGTCGACTTCATTCCGAGCGACTGGCGCCATGGCGCCGATCTCGTCGAGATCGAGGCGCGCCTTGCCGCCGACAAGCAGCACACGATCAAGGCGGTCTGCGTCGTCCACAACGAGACCTCGACCGGCTGCGTCACGCCGCCCGCCGAGGTGCGCAAGATCCTCGACCGCACGAAGCATCCGGCGCTGCTGATGGTCGACACCATCTCCGGCCTCGGCTCGATGGAATACGAGCACGATGCCTGGGGCATCGACGTCTCGGTCGCCGGCTCGCAGAAGGGCTTGATGCTGCCGCCGGGCCTCGGCTTCAACGCCGTCTCGGAGAAGGCGCTCGCCGTTGCCAAGGCGAATCCGGGCATGCGCTCCTATTGGGACTGGCAGGAAGTGATCAGCTTCAACAAGCTCGGCACCTTCCCCTATACGCCCGCGACCAACCTGCTCTACGGGTTGCGCGAAGCGGTGAAGATGCTGGAGGAGGAGGGGCTGGAGAACGTCTGGTCCCGCCACAAGCGCCACAGCGCGGCGACGCGCGCCGCGGTCAAGGTCTGGGGCCTCGAGACGCAGTGCGCCGATCCCGCCGCGCATTCGCCGGCGCTGACCGGCGTGCGCGTGCCCGAGGGCCACGACGCCGATGCCTTCCGGAAGGTCGTGCTGGACAACTTCGACATGTCGCTCGGCACCGGCCTGAACAAGGTCAAGGGCAAGGTGTTCCGCATCGGCCATATCGGCCATTTCAACGATCTGATGCTGATGGGCACGCTCGCCGGCGTCGAGATGGGCCTCGATCTTGCAAAGATTCCGCACCGGAGCGGTGGCGTGCTGGCGGCCATGGACGTCCTGAAGGGACGCGACGTGGTGCCGATGGCCAAAGCCCAAGTCGCTTGAGAACCAAGTCGCTTGAGAACCAAGTCGCTTGGGGACCAAGTCGCTTAACGACCAGGTCGCTCAAGGGCGGCCTGACCGAACTGAAGTGAAGAAAGTGAGCGCGCGATGAACGCACCGACGGCTGCCAACGAAGACCTGCTCTACTCCGTCACGGACGGCATCGCGCGGATCACCTTCAACCGCCCTCAGGCGCGCAACGCCATGACCTTCGCCATGTATGACCGCATGGCGGAGATCTGCCAGGAGATCAACGCCGACCGTTCGATCAAGGCGCTGATCCTCACCGGCGCGGGCGACAAGGCCTTTGCCTCCGGCACCGACATTTCCCAGTTCCTTGCATTCAAGACCGCGCAGGACGCGCTTGACTACGAGGCGCGGATCGACCGCGTGCTCGGCACGCTTGAGCAGTGCCGCGTGCCGGTGATCGCCGCTATCGCCGGCGCCTGCACCGGCGGCGGCGCCGGCATCGCGGCCTGCTGCGACATCCGCATCGGCACCGAGACGACGCGGATCGGCTTTCCGATCGCGCGCACGCTCGGCAATTGCCTGTCGATGTCGAACATCAGCCGTGTCGTCGCGCTGGTGGGACCTGCCCGCACCAAGGATCTGATCTTCAAGGCGCGCCTGGTCGAGGCGCAGGAAGCGTTGTCGCTCGGCCTGCTCAACGAGATCGTGCCCGACGTCGAGACGCTGCAGCGCCGTGCCGACGAGACCGCAAAGCTCGTCGCCAGCCACGCGCCGCTCACGCTGGAAGCGACCAAGGAAGCGGTGCGCCGTATCCGCCGCACGCTGTCGCGCGAGGAAGGCGAGGATTTGATCCTCAAGGCCTATATGAGCGAAGATTTCCGCGAGGGCATGGACGCCTTCCTCAACAAGCGTGCGCCTGTCTGGAAGGGCAAGTAGCACGCTTGTCAGCCGAAAGTCATATGCGGCGGAATGTCCGCCGGCTTGAACTCACAACCTTTAATCCGCACAATGCATCGATAAGATTTCCCGGCGTCACAAAGCCAATAATAAACCAGGGGACGAAACTCGTGCGAATTCCAGTGAAAGCCGTCGGGGCTGCGACGGCCTTGTTGTTGAGCACGCCTTCCTTTGCCGGCTGGGAGCCAACCAAGCCCGTCGAGATCGTCGTCGCGGCGGGTGCGGGCGGTGCCTCCGATCAGATGGCCCGGATGATGCAGGCTGCGATCCAGAAGAACAATCTGATGAAGCAGCCCATGGTGGTCTCGCTCAAGGGCGGCGCCTCGGGCGCGGAAGCGCTGATGTACATGAAGTCCAGCGAGGGCGACCCGAACAAGGTGCTGATCGCCTATTCGCTGATCTACATGCTGCCGCTGTCTGCGAAGATCCCGTTCAACTGGCGCGAGCTCACGCCGGTCTCGGTGATCGCGCTCGACCAGTTCGTGCTGTGGGACAACAGCGCCGGCCCCAAGACGGTGAAGGAATTCATCGAGGCCGCGAAGGCGGCGAGTTCGCCGTTCAAGATGGGCGGCACCGGCTCCAAGCGCGAGGATCACGTCCTCACCGTGTTCCTGGAGCAGAAGACCGGCGCCAAATTTTCCTATCTGCCCTACAAGTCCGGCGGCGAGGCCGCGACCCAGCTCGTCGGCAACCACACCGAAGCCAACGTCAACAATCCATCCGAAAATCTCGAGGTCTGGCGCGCCGGCCAGGTCCGGCCGCTCTGCGTGTTCGACAAGGAGCGCATCTCCTACACCAGCAAGGTGACGGAGACCCAGTCCTGGGCCGACATCCCGACTTGCAAGGAGCAGGGTGTCGACGTGCAGTATCAGATGCTGCGCGCGATGTTCCTGCCCGGCAAGGTCACGGCCGAGCAGCAGGCATTCTACGTCGAGCTGTTCCACAAGGTGACGCAGACCGCCGAATACAAGGACTACATGGAGAAGCAGGCCCTGAAGCCGATCTTCCTCACCGGCAAGGACATGGTGCAATTCCTCGAGGAGGACGATGCCATCAACAAGGCGCTGATGACGGAAGCCGGATTCGTCGCGAAGTAACCGTCTTCTTCATCTCTCCCCGCTTGCGGGGAGAGGTCGGATTGCATCGAAGATGCAATCCGGGTGAGGGGGACTCTCCGCCAGCTCAACTCTCACCGTCCTCGTGGAGACTCCCCTCACCCCCGACCCTCTGCCCGCTAGCGGGGAGGGGGAATCGGCCGCACTCCGTCCTTGGCAGAGCATGTCCCAAACCGATCTTGAAATCGTCGTCGACGATCCGACCGCCCCCGAAGACGACTCGCCCTCCGTCGTCTCCTCCGGCACGATCGAGATCGTCGTCTGTCTCCTTCTGCTCGCGCTCGCCGTCACGCTCGGCTACGACAATTGGCTCACCGGCGCATCCTGGGATGCGACGGGGCCTGAGCCCGGCTATTTCCCGTTCTATCTGTCCGTCATCCTCGGCGGCGGCAGCCTCTATGGCCTGATCGTGGCGCTGCTGGCGCGGCGAGCGGCATCCGGGACGTTTGTCACCCGCGCCCAGGCCCGCCGCGTGATGGCAGTGTTCGTGCCGACGCTGCTGTTCTGCCTGGTGACGCAGTTCCTCGGCCTCTATGTCGCGAGCTTCCTCTTGATCGCGGGCTTCATGCGCCTCGTCGGCAAGATCCCATTGTGGAAGTCGCTGCTCACCGCGCTGGTGTTCACGGCGATCATGTTCGTCACCTTCGACGTCGCCTTCGACGTCATCATGCCGAAAGGGCCGCTCGAAGCGGCCTTCGGCCGCTAGGGCGAGCCAGCGATGGAAGCACTCGGTCTCCTGCTCCACGGCTTCGCCGTCCTGCTCACCTGGAAGACGATCCTGCTGATGATGGTCGGGCTGGTGCTCGGCATCTTCGTCGGTGTGCTGCCCGGGCTCGGCGGCCCCAACGGCGTCGCCATCCTGCTGCCGCTGACCTTCACGATGGACCCGACCTCGGCCATCGTGATGCTGTCCTGTATCTACTGGGGAGCACTGTTCGGCGGTGCCATCACCTCGATCCTGTTCAACATTCCCGGTGAAGCCTGGTCGGTCGCAACCACCTTTGACGGCTATCCGATGGCCCAGCAGGGCAGGGCAGCGGAGGCGCTGACGGCAGCGTTCACGTCCTCCTTCGTCGGCTCCCTGGTCGCGGTGCTGCTGATCACATTCCTCGCGCCGATGATCTCGTCCTTTGCGCTGAAGTTCGGGCCGCCCGAGTTCTTCGCGGTCTACCTGCTGACCTTCTGCTCCTTCGTCGGCCTCGGGCGCGAAGCCAAGCACAAGACGGTCATCTCGATGTCGCTCGGCCTTCTGCTTGCCGGCGTCGGCATGGACACCGTGTCAGGCAATCTGCGCATGACCTTCGGCTCGGCCGAGCTGCTCCGCGGCATCAACTTCCTGGTCGCGGTCATCGGCCTGTTCGGGATCAGCGAGATCCTGCTGACGATGGAAGAGCGCCTCGCGCTGCGCGGACATGCGGCGAGCATCTCGCTTCGCGTCGTGCTGGGCGTCTGGAAGGACCTGCCGAAATATTGGGTGACGCTGCTGCGCTCCTCCTTCATCGGCTGCTGGCTCGGCATCACGCCGGGCGGTGCGATCGCTGCCTCCTTCATGGGCTACAATCTGGCCAAGCGCTTCGCCAAGGATCCCGAGAGTTTTGGCACGGGCCGCATCGAAGGTGTGTTCGCGCCTGAGACGGCGGCGCATGCCTCCGGCACCTCGGCGCTACTGCCGATGCTGGCGCTCGGTATTCCCGGCTCCGGCACCGCGGCGATCCTGCTCGGCGGCCTGATGGTGTGGGGGCTCAATCCGGGGCCGCTGCTGTTCGTCGAACACAAGGATTTCGTCTGGGGCCTGATCGCCTCGATGTATCTCGGCAATGTCGTCGGCCTCGTGCTGGTGCTGACGACGGTGCCGGTCTTCGCCTCGATCCTGCGCGTGCCGTTCGCGGCGGTGGCGCCGATGATCGTGGTGTCCTGCGCGATCGGTGCCTATGCGATCCAGAACGCGATGTTCGACATCTGGCTGATGCTGGGCTTCGGCGTGGTTGGCTACGTCTTCAAGAAGATCGGCATTCCCCTGGCGCCGTTCACGCTGGCGCTCGTGCTCGGCAACCGCGCCGAGGATGCCTTCCGGCTTTCGATGATCGGCTCCGGCGGGAAGCTCGGGGTGTTCTGGTCGAACGGCCTGGTCGGGTCGATCACGACGCTGGCGTTCATGCTGCTGTTCTGGCCGGTTATCGACGGACTGCTGGGCCGGGCCGGACTGACGCAGCGGAGTAGCGCGACACCGCGTTAGCGCTGTCAACCAGCATTGTTTCAAATCAATGACGTAGGGGAGGCGGTGGCGCTTCGGCATCAGTTGTTGGTCGCCGCGACGCCTGTCATCGCACTCAGCGGTGCAGCACAGCTCGTCGGTTATCGCTCGCACCGCTGAAGCGGTAGTTCAACGCCAAGGCGGCACCTGAGCGACGTGCTCACAGGAAGCGCCAGCGAGTCGAATGCCCGGCGGCCGCGTCTGGCTTTCGTGCTTTTCTGGTGAAAACCGTCAGGCCCCATGACGCATTCTCTCCTTGCCAGCGACGCTAATCAGGGTCAAAATACAAGCTTAGATAGAAGTTTATTGATCTCATTTTTTTTGGAGAATGTCATGGCTATTGAACGCTATCGAGCTCGCAAAGGCGCTGAGATTTCAGCCCCGGTCGCGGCCGCCGGAGGCTACACGATCGAGGTTCACTTCCTGGGCGGACTGACCGATAAGCAAAAGGCCGCTTTCAAGCTCGCGGCAAACCGGTGGACACACGCCATCATCGGGGATTTGCCTGACGTCAGGGTCGGCGGCGAAAGGATCAGCAATCTCCGTATCACGGCGCAAGGCACCGACATCGACGGGCCCGGCAATGTTCTCGGCCAGGCGGGGCCGAACCGCCTGCGTCCGAAGAATGCCGGGGCCGCCGCGTTCCTGCCGGCGACCGGCGACATGCAATTCGACACGGCCGATCTCGCCGCCATGGAAGCCGACGGCACCCTGAACGACGTCATCACGCACGAGATGGGACACGTGATCGGCATCGGAACGATCTGGACGAACAAGAAATTGCTGAAAGGCGCCCATACCCACAATCCCACGTTCCACGGTGCGAACGCCATGCGCGAATACGCCAAGCTCCGCGGCTCCGCGACGCCACTGCCCGTACCGGTCGAAAACACGGGCGGTGAAGGGACGGTGGACTCGCATTGGCGCGACTCTGTGTTCGGCGCGGAGATGATGACCGGCTTCGTCAATGAAGGCGGCAATCCGATGAGCCGGATGACGATCGCGAGCCTGCAGGATCTCGGCTATCAGGTGAACTTGGACGCCGCTGAGCCCTATCACCTGCCCAATCACCTCCGTATGGCCGAAGCAGGAATAGTTGCGGCGCATGCCGACAACACAAGAGGCATCGTGCTCCGGCGGATTCCGATCACGTTGCCCGAGGACAGCCTCGGCTCTTGAGTCAGGACTCCTAAGCCGGCGCGCTGCCAAGCCTCGCGTAGTTCAGGGATTAGGGATCATGGAAGGCATGAAGCGACCGGAAGTGATCGTGCTGCCGGATTCATCATTGATCCCGTCGGACTGTCTGATCTCGCCGCCGCCCAACCAGTTCACTCACGAGGTGGCGAGATCGCAGCCGTTCTACGCCTCGCGCGGTCTGCCGAGCGGGCCGCCGGCCGGGCAATTCGAAGCGGGCGCCAAGGTCGTTCTGCTTTACCATGACGGCGGAGAGCTTTGCCGGGTTGTCGATGCAGCTGGCCACTATGTCGATACGCGGTTCGACGGTTTGCGCAAGCTTTAGAGGCTAGCGCAAGCCGTCGGCGCGCCGGGCCGATCGTGATGCCGTGACGAGCTCGATCGGAGAGGCGGGTGCGCGAGCGCCGCCGCTCTGTCAGACCACCTTGCGCTGGCGCAGCTCCGCGATCTCGTCCGCACTGAAGCCGAATTCCTTCAGCACCTCGTCGGTTTGCTCTCCGAACTCCGGCGGTCGCGCCACCATCCTGCTCGGCGTGCGCGACAGCGACACGGGCTGGCCGACCAGGCGGATAGGCCGGCCCTCGTCGTTCGGCACGTCCTGAGCGATGCCGAGATGCTTGACCTGCGCGTCCTCGAACATCTGGTCGATGGCGTAGATCGGCCCGCAGGGCACGCCGGCCTCGTTCAGCTCACGGACCCAGGTCTCGGTCGACCTTGCGCCGGAGGATCTGTGATTTGCTTGCGGGGCTAAGTCCAGAACAGCGGCTGAACCTGCCTGCATCCGATAGAAACATCCAATAAAGGAAGCGCATTATGGCGCCTTCTTCTTAAAGGCGAAATCTATCTAAGGTTCGCGCGGGGCAGCACCCAAGAATACAGGACAAGGACGCGAGGGTGTTTCCATGTTGTGGTGGATCGCGGATACCTCTTGGTAAACTTCGAGCCCGAGTGCAAGTGAGCATCCGTCTCTATGAAGTAAGTGTAGGGCTCTGAGGAAGCGAGCGTTCTGTTCCAGAGCAACACAAAGCGACTTGATCAACACGATTTGCCAGCTTCGAACTGAAGCCACAACAAAGGGTGCCAACTAAGCAGGTGTCGCTCTGAAACCGCTAATCCACAGACTTGGTTGCGGGCTGTGATTGAGCAGGCGAGCAGATGCCGAGTGTTGCCCACACGGAGGCGGCGTGGCAGGTCGTGCTTTGCGCGTCAACGACGACGCCCAGGGTGACCGTCGCCGCAGCCAATGCAGCTAGGAGAGCTATCCAATTCATAACCCACCTTATGACCGATGGCCAATTGAGCCAAGCAAACTGAACTCGTTGTGGTGTGATATTGCTGACGCAGACACTCCATCCTAGGAGAACAAAAAGTAAACTTCCTTCACGAATAGTGCCGTCAACAAGGATCGCCTAGCATCCAACCGTTCGGAAGGTGGAGCACCTTCCTGAGGCGCGGACTCAACGAAGGTTCACAGAACACAGATTCGGCGACCGCGGCGGATCCAGAATGCGGTTTCGGCATCTGGCTGATGCTGGGTTACGTGGCTGATAAAGACCGGCACTCCGCTGGCACGGTCGATGCTGGCAATCGAACTCGAATAGGGCTGGATACGCGCGAGTGCGCCATGAAGGCCGAAATACGCAATATGCTGCCACGCGATCGCTCCGCGTCCTTGCTGGAATATCTTCAGAAGAAGCTTGAAATCAAGTGAGACCGGGAAGCAACGGGCGACGGCATCGATGGGCGGAGGTTTCAGTTCTCGTCGCAATCGTTGCCACGCCCGTCGTGGCGCGGGGAGCATATTTTGCAGTCCAATATTCTGCTTCCTGCTAGGGGCTTTTCCGCTGCTATCGCTTTCTGCGATTCGCGCTTGGGAGCTGTTGCTGTGGAGCCGAGCTCGTTTCAGCTCGCGATGATCCAAGCGAGTCAACCCGCGAACTCAAGGCGCTAAGTTGATCAGAAAGGAGCTTGCGCTCTCCTTGATCTGTCGCCGTCGCGCGCTGCAGCTGACCCATCTGCTCCTCTAGCTTCTGCTGGGAGGTTTGGATCTCGGCGATAGCTTGTTTGATCGCGGTGATGGCCTGCTGAGTTTCGGCGGCCCCGCTCTCTTGGCGCGGAGCCGCTGCGGCCTGTACTGCATCGATTTTCTGGTTCAACCAAAATGCGGCGCCTGCAGCGAAGATCGCTACCAAGATCAAAGCCAACCACTGATAGAGTGAACGGCTGCGGGAGTTAGATGGCAAAGACGCGTCCATGCTGAGGTACCTGAGTCCTCAAAGGAGGAATTAACGTCCACGTGTCGGCATGGTTTCAGGGACAGTGGTCAAGTATGGTTCAGCGATTTCCGGCAGCCATCACGCTCTACTGCGAACCCCGACCATGTTGATGAGTCTGCCTTTCGCGCGCTAAGATTGTCAAGTGACAAGTGCGTCACGGTTGCCGGCGCGGGTAGGATCTAAGTCAACCAGTTTCATTTCTTTCTTCGCTTATGACTCAATTGGGATCTTTCCTCGGACGGCTGCGTCGCTTCGGACGTGACGCGATACCTGAGCGAATTCTCACAGCTCGCATCATGCTGCTTGATCCATCGTTTTGCTAAGAGCGTTGCCATCGTGCGCTGCCCAACGCCGGTTGGAATATTGTGCTGGCGAACGATTGCGTCGATGGCCGATCTTTCCAAGAAGCTTGGAACGTCGGACGGCCTTCGCTCTAAGGGGATCTTTTTCGGCTGCAGACTTGCTGCCGCCTGCCGACTGTTTCAGCTTCAAATCAGCCTCATCACCTCAGGCCCGTTGCCATTCGAGTTCTCCTTCCAGCCTCAGGCAAACAAACGCATTCAGTTTCGACTGGCGGTTTACCTATCGTTCGAAAGGTTTCGGCGCAAAGGCCCGCTCCATGACCCGTTGGTGCTCTTATGCGCCAAACGGCGCGCTCAACAGCGTAGAAGCCAGCATGACACGCGCCCGATCTGTCAAGAAGTGCTCAAATGAGGCCGAGTGCCTTAGATGACACGGGCTTCTTTGAGGCGTTCGATCTCGTCCAAACCAAAGCCGAACTCCTCAAGCACCTCGTCCGTCTGCTCCCCAAATTCCGGCGGCCGCGCCACCATCCTGCTCGGCGTGCGCGAGAGGGTCACGGGCTGGCCGACCAGACAGATATGGCGACCTTCGTCGTTCGGCACGTCCTGCGCAATGCCGAGATGCTTGACCTGCGCGTCCTCGAACATCTGGTCGATGGCGTAGATCGGGCCGCAGGGCACGCCGGCCTCGTTGAACTCGCGGACCCAGGCCTCGGTCGACTTTGTCACAGTGCGCTTCTCGATCTCGGCGTTGAGCGCATCGCGGTTCCTGGAACGGGCAGGGGCCGTCGCATAGTCGGGATGGGCATAGAGCTCCGGTGCGCCGATCGCCTGCGCGCAGCGCTCCCAGATCCGTCCGCCAGTGGTGGCGATGTTGATGTAGCCGTCCAAGGTCTTGAACACGCCGGTCGGAATGCTGGTCGGGTGGTTGTTGCCGGCTTGCTTGGCGACCTCCTTCTCCATCAGCCAGCGCGCGGCCTGGAAGTCGAGCATGAAGATCTGCGCCTGCAGCAGCGAGGTCTGTACCCACTGGCCCTTGCCCGAGACCTCGCGCTCGAGCAGCGCGGTGAGGATGCCCATGGCGCAGAACAGGCCCGCGGTGAGGTCGGCGACGGGAATGCCCACCCGCATCGGTCCTTCGCCCGGCGCGCCGGTGATCGACATCAGCCCGCCCATGCCTTGCGCGATCTGATCGAAGCCCGGCCGCTTGTGATAGGGGCCGTCCTGGCCGAAGCCGGAGATGCTGCCATAGACGATGCGCGGATTGATCGCGGCGAGGCTCTCATAGTCGATACCGAGCTTCTTCTTCACGTCGGGACGGAAATTCTCGACCACGACGTCGGCCTTGGCGGCGAGGCGCTTGAACACGGCGAGCCCGCGCTCGTCCTTCAGGTTCAGCGTCATGGCCCGCTTGTTGCGATGCAAATTCTGGAAGTCGGAACCGCGGCGTGGCCCGCCCGGCTGCTCGCCGCCGGCATCCTCGGTCAGCGCGTCGATCTTGATGACGTTGGCGCCCCAATCGGCGAGCTGGCGCACGCAGGTGGGCCCGGACCGGACTCGTGTCAGATCGAGCACGGTGAAGCGCGACAGGGCTTCCGAGGCATGCGGAAAAGGCATCTTGAAAGGCTCCAGGACAGATTGCGGAGCCACCATAGTGCCGAAACGTCGGGCGGCAAGACGGCCGCGACGCGGATGCCGCCTGTCGAAATGCAAGGCCTGACCGGGGCAGCCTGACGCGGCGGGCCGCTCCGCGCAAGTGATCAGCGCGACAGGCGCTTCAGCTCGGCGCGCGCCTGCTCGGCTAATGGGTCATCGCCGTGGCGCGCGATGAAGAGCTCGAAGGCCTGCCGCGTTCCCGTGCGACGGGCGGCTTCGAATTCCTCGGCGACCGCGGCGGAAGGATCACGGGCCATTGGCATGGAGGGAGCGTGTCCCCCCTTGGTGTTCCCCTTGCTGCTTTCGTCCGCATTGGCTTTCGAGGCCATGACAGGCTGTTCCCCGATGGTCAGACGGCCAGGCCCGGCGAGCATCGCCAAGGCTCCAATAAAGGCTCCAATCAAGGCTCCAATCAAGCCTACAGCCAGGCCGGCCGAAAGTGGGCTCGTTTTCATAGTTTCCTTTACGGAACTCGCCAGACGCGCTACTGATGCCGTCGCTGCTCCGTATCATTGCGGGAGTTGATGGCTAACACGGCGTTACGGTTCGACTGACGGCCCGACGCCCAAATTAAACGAAAGGTATAACTCTCTAGCTAGAATCATGCCCCTGCGCCGCGAATCGCGTGCGATGCATTGCTTCGGAGAGTTCATTGGCTACCTCGGTTTCAATCAGTGCCACCAACAACGCCGAGATCGACGGCCTGCTGTCGGGCTATAGATGGACCGGCACGATCAGCTACAGCTTTCCGGATTCGCCTAGCGACTACTCCAATCCTTACAGCGGCGGCAGCAGCGAACCGACCTCGTCGGGTTTCGCCTCGGCGCCCACTCAGATGCAGGCGGCGATCAACTACGCGATCGGTCTGATCCTCGGCTATACCAACGCCGCGATCCAGTACAACGGGACGGGAAGCGCCGACATCATGATCGCGCAGTCCCCGTCGGCCAATCCGACCTCTTACGCCTACTATCCCGGCAACTACGCGTCCGGCGGCGACATCTGGTTCGGGACCCAATACAACTACTCGCTGGCCAAGCTCGGCAACTACTATTTCACGACGGCGCTGCACGAGCTCGGCCACGCCTTCGGTCTCAAGCACAGCCAGGAGGCGGGTGGCCCTGCCAACGTCGCGGTGCCGAGCGCGCATGACGACAGCGAATACACCGTCATGAGCTATCGCAGCTATGTCGGTGCGTCGACGACCAGCGGCTACACCAACGAGTCGTATGGATATCCGCAGACCTATATGGCCAACGACATCCTCGCGCTGCAGACGATGTACGGCGCGAACTACACGACCCAGAGCGGCAGCACGGTCTACACCTGGAATCCGACGACGGGGCAGGAGTTCATCAACGGCGTCGGGCAGCTCGCGCCGGGCGGCGGCGCCGGCGGCTCGGCCAACCGCATCTACGAAACGGTGTGGGACGGCGGCGGCGTCGATACCTACGACCTGTCGAACTACACGACCAATCTGAGCATCAACCTCAATCCCGGCGCATCATCGCTGTTCTCTGCGACGCAGCTCGCCAATCTCGGCGACGGCCATTACGCCTCGGGCAACGTCTACAACGCCTACCTCTACAACAACGACGCGCGCTCCTACATCGACAACGCGATCGGCGGGTCCGGCAACGACACCATCATCGGGAACGCCATCGCCAACACGCTGAACGGCGGCTCCGGCAACGATACGATCAGCGGCGGTGGCGGCAACGACACCATCATCGGCGGAGCGGACACGGACACGTCGGTGTATTCCGGCAACTACGCGAACTACAGCTTCGCCTACAATTCCGGCTCACAGACCTTTACGGTCACCGACCAGCGTTCCGGCTCGCCTGACGGCACCGATACTCTCACCGGCATCGAGTTTTTCCAGTTTGCAGACCAGACGGTCTCGAGCGCGGATCTTATAAGTCAGCTCTCCCCCGTCGTGATCGAATCCATCGGCGCAACCAGCTTGGTGGTGGCGAACAACAACTACTACCTGAATCCCAGTTCGGGTGGGACCGGTCCCGTGCTGAAATATTTCGGTCCGATAGTGACAGTCGGCCAGTTCGGCAGTTGGACGTTCATCGGCGCGGAACAGAAAGGTAGCGGTTTCGAAGTCGCGCTTCATCTGCCCGGAACCGACCAGTACACGGTCTGGGACACCGATGCGACCGGCGACGTGGTTGGCAATGCCGTGGGAGGAATCGTTTCGGGCAGCAGTCAGGTCTTCGAAGCGCTCGAGACAAGCTTCCATCAGGATCTCAACGGCGACGGCACGATCGGCGTGCGCGCCATCAGTGGCACCACGATCGAGGCGTTCGGTTCGACCAGCTTGGTGGTGGCGAACAACAACTACTACCTGATTCCCAGTTCGGGTGGGACCGGTCCCGTGCTGAAATATTTCGGTCCGATAGTGACAGTCGGCCAGTTCGGCAGTTGGACGTTCATCGGCGCGGAACAGAAAGGTAGCGGTTTCGAAGTCGCGCTTCATCTGCCCGGAACCGACCAGTACACGGTCTGGGACACCGATGCGACCGGCAACGTGGTTGGCAATGCCGTGGGAGGAATCGTTTCGGGCAGCAGTCAGGTCTTCGAAGCGCTCGAGACAAGCTTCCATCAGGATCTCAACGGCGACGGCACGATCGGCGTGCGCGCCATCAGTGGCACCACGATCGAGGCGTTCGGTTCGACCAGCTTGGTGGTGGCGAACAACAACTACTACCTGATTCCCAGTTCGGGTGGGACCGGTCCCGTGCTGAAATATTTCGGTCCGATAGTGACAGTCGGCCAGTTCGGCAGTTGGACGTTCATCGGCGCGGAACAGAAAGGTAGCGGTTTCGAAGTCGCGCTTCATCTGCCCGGAACCGACCAGTACACGGTCTGGGACACCGATGCGACCGGCAACGTGGTTGGCAATGCCGTGGGAGGAATCGTTTCGGGCAGCAGTCAGGTCTTCGAAGCGCTCGAGACAAGCTTCCATCAGGATCTCAACGGCGACGGCGCCGTGGGCGCAGCACCGCCCGCGGTTGCGGGGCTCGGGATCGCCGGCGAAAACTTCGTCTTCAATTCCGCCCCGAATCCCGCCCACTTCGGCGCCACACTCCCGTCTGAGTTGCCGGACCCCATGCCCGCGCCCGCCAATGCGCAGACCGCGGGGCAGTGGGCCCTCGCCGAACCGGCGGGATTCCACGACACGGCCGTGATCCACAGTCCCATTGACTTTCTCCACAGCCTGCACAGCGCCGGCTTCATCCTCGGCTGACGGCGTGGGCCTCGTCGCGTCGAATCGACGCAGAGCGGCGCGGCCGTTTCTACCACAGCTTGCGTGTGGCGCCGCGACGGTGGGACATACACGACGTTTGAGCCGTCCGCAGTCGCGATCGATGACCGACGTCGTCTGCGAGGTGACAAAGGCAACTTTCAAGGATAAAAAAAACCCGTCAAAATTGAACCTCGCCTGATCCGACGCGAAGAAAGCTATCGCGCAGCAGTTGCGCGAGGCGAATGTGCCAAGAAGCCCGTTTCCGTTCTGTCAGGTAGCGTTGCGTAACCAATCATTTAAACACCAAGGTGTTCGAGCGCCGAAGGCGGCGGGGGAAGCTTCCGCGAAATTCGGAAAGGCTGCGCGACGCGCAGGCCGCGGCGAAGATTTGTGTATGGCAACAAGCTGGGATCTCAGCTTCATCTCAGGAGGAAGAAAGACGTTCCCCGGCCCGATCTCGAAGACGGCGGCGGGCGGCGAGATCACTTGTCTCGATTAGGCTGGCTTCGGCACCGTGACCATCACCAAGGCGATCTCGATCTACTGCGAAGGTGTCGTGGGCGGCGTCCTGGCGTCCGGCGTCAACGGCATCATCGTCAATGCGGCGGCGTCCGTTCTCCAGGCTGCCTCGGTTGTCATCGCGCATAGCTTTATCAGGAATTTCAATGCCGCCGGTAGCGCCGGTGTCTCTCTCACCCTTTCGAACGCGAACGGACTGCTGGTCATTCGCGCAGCATCATCTCGCATACCGGTTCGGCGTCCGATGGGATCGGCGTCATCATCGACCCCAGCGGAAGCGCCAGGGCGCTCATCAACAATTCTTCCATCAACAGGAATTTTTTCGGTCTGAATGCCCAGGGCTCATCCAACGTTCAGGTCAACAATAGCGACATCTTCGGCAGCGCCGGCACCGGGGTTGGTCAGGGTGGTGCCGCGAACATCCGCATCGGCCGCTCCATGATCCTCAACAATTTCGGATCTGCCACCGTGGGCAACGTACTGTCCTATGGCGATCTCAGCGGCAAGGGTACGGACACCACGCCAGATCGTCGGCGGGCGGCTATAAGTAATCTTCTTGATCCATCGACTGATGCAGGGGCTCTGGGCGACGTCCGCCCGGAGCCTTTTCCCGTTGTCGGGGTCCATGTTCGGATGGCACGATCTGTCGATTGCCGCCGCGGCGCCACTGTCGTGCGAGGCCCCGGCCCCGGTCCGCCAAGAGGACCGATCGCCAGGGCGCGCTTCCGCCAGCGTTGGAACTGGCCAGCCGCAAGCGCTGGGCTAGCATGGGGCGACGTCTTTGTTTAGGCTTGGTCGGGGCGTCAAGGCCCCTGCCAGATGCCTGGGTGCGCATTCGCTCGAACATCTGCATCAACAAGCTTGGTCTGGTGCCATGGCGTTCCTCTGTAGCGCGTGGCTGCCGCCCTCGGCGGGGATTGAAACCCGGCAAGCAAAACTGGCTTCGAGAGCGGCGCCGCTACGGTGAGGGAATAGACGTTTTCATGTTTAGCTTGGACCAGGCGAAAAATGACACCTCCGTCATCCTGAATCTCCTAAGAGCAGTTGCCGCGCAAGTGGTTTGCATCGGTCATGCCTGGAACTTTGGAGGACTTGGGAGGACGTACGCTCCCACTGATGGGGTCTTGTTGTTTTTTGTTCTGTCCGGTTTCCTCATTGCCTATACTCTTGATAGCAAGTCGAGGTCGCCATCCTATGGTCTCATCGACTTCGGCATAGAGCGGTTTTCGAGGATCTATACGGCCTACCTGCCGGCCATTTTGGCCATCGGCCTCGCAACTTTAGTTCTCCGTTGGAGCGGCATTGAAATTGCCGCAGATCCGGTCAACTTGAAGACGTTCATAGGCAATTTGCTGATGCAGCAGAACGTGCCTTGCTGTCTGAGTGTGGGTACGTTTGGAACGGCTGGGCAACTGACGTCAGTTGCGGTTGAATTTCACATCTACTTCTTCGTGGGCGCGATGTACTTTCTGCTCCGCGGCAAGACCGTTGTGCTGTGCTGCCTTGTTGCCGCGCCATTTTCCTTCATGCCGCTCGCCTATTTCTCCAATATCCCGGGCACCGACCGGGCGCTATTCGTGCTCTGGCTCATGGCCTTCGCCTCCTACTACGTCGCGAGACGCGTGATCGAATACCGGCCGAATATACCGTTCTGGTGCCTCGCCTTCGTCGTCACCCTGACCACGTGGCTGATCGAGCGTACGCCGGGCGACGATGCCAACCTGCGGCAGTACCCCATGCTGGTCTTGTGGTTCTTCAGCCTGGTCCTAGTGTCGCAACATGTTCGCGTGATACCGCCTCGGCTGGCTAAGCTGATTACTGTCGCCGCAGATTACTCCTTCTCGCTCTTCCTCGTCCATCTCACGATACTGCGGGTGATTTTCACTGTCTGGCCGGGCTACACCGTCTGGCGGGCGTTGTTCGCAATCATCGTGGCGAACGTCCTCGCATTTGTTTTCGCGCTGCTTTTTGAACGGCATTATCATCGCGTGTCGGACCTGATAAAGGCGGCTCTCGGTCGGCCGTTGCGGGGGTGGCGCACTGGGTCCGCGGCGAAAGCGTCTGCTGGAGACTAGCAGTCGCGGTCTGGATTCAATCACGCGATCCGAATAATCTGCCGCGGGGCTGTTGATGGACACCGGATGAAGAGTGAGAGACGTCCCCGTGTGGATTAATCGTTGGGTCCGGTCGCTGCGGCTTGCGGCTCTGGGCCTCGCGACGCGGCACCGGTGCCGCGGCGCTTGGCACCGTTACCGCTCAATCCCTCCGTCAGGGTGTCTCCGCATTCCAGTGCCAGGACTATGCGGAGCCTCCCGCATCTTCATTCCGCTCGCCGAGCGCGGCAATGCGGCGGCGCAGACCTATCTCGGCTTCCTCTTCGAGACCGGGCGCGGCGTGCCGCAGGACATCGTGGAGGCCTCCAAATGGCTCAACCTGTCGACCGCTGCAGCGCCCCCCGCCGGCGCGCGAGGCGCGGGCCCGGATTCGCGATGCCGTCACCACCAAGATGACACGTGGAGAGGTCGCCCAAGCCCGCCTGCGGGCGCTGGAATGGGCGCCGAGCCGCGAGCACTGACGGCCTTGTCACCGCGCCTTAGCCGGGCCAGCCGCCAAGCCAGTTAGAGCGGTTCACGGATTTATTGAATCGGAAGGGATTCCGGGTCTGGGACGAATATGATTCAAGATGCTGGCTGGGCTGGAGGCCAGCATCCGATGGTCCGACCAATTTCCAACGATTTGCGTAAGCGTGCGGTATCCGCTGTTGCCAAAGGTGAGAGCTGCCGATCTGTGGCGGAACGGTTTGGCGTTGCTGTCTCGTCAGTTGTGAAGTGGTCACAGCGTTATCGAACGACCGGCTCGGTAGCGCCTGGCAAGATGGGTGGTCACCGCAAGCCTGTGCTTGATCCGCACCGCGCCTTCATCGTCGAGCGGATCACTCAGACGCCGCACCTGACGCTGCATGGTCTGAAGGCGGAACTGGCAGCCCGTGGGGTCAAGGTCTCACACAATGCGGTCTGGCTGTTCCTGCGCCGGGAAGGGCTGCGGTTCAAAAAAAACACTGTTCGCCCTCGAACAGGCTCGCGCCGACGTCTCTCGTAGGCGCTTGCGTTGGCGAGCCTGGCAGGCCGGGCTCGATCCGGGCCGGCTCGTCTTCATCGATGAGACCTGGATCAAGACCAACATGGCCCCTTTGCGAGGCTGGGGACCCAAAGGGGCGCGCCTGCGCGGCTTTGCTCCGCACGGTCACTGGCGTACCCTCACATTCCTCGGCGCGCTCCGCCATGACCAACTCACGGCACCCTGCGTCTTCGATGGCCCGATCAACGGTGAATGCTTCCGTGGTTACGTAAAGCACATTCTCCTGCCAACCCTGCGTGAAGGCGACATCGTCATTCTCGACAATCTCGGAAGCCATAAGTCGAAAGCCGTCAGGCAAATGATCAAGGCTGCTGGCGCCAGACTCTGGTACCTGCCGCCATACTCGCCCGACCCCAACCCAATCGAACAGGCCTTCTCCAAGATCAAACACTGGATGCGGCAAGCTCAGAAGCGCTCAATCGAGGAGACTTGGCGCCATATCGGTCACCTCGTCCAAGACATCCAGCCTCGCGAATGCGCCAACTACTTCGCCAGCGCCGGTTATGCTTCAATCAAAATGTGAAACGCTCTAGTGTACCAGGTCTCGCCCAGCCAACCGAGCCAGATCGCCGGGCGATTGTGACCACGTCGGCCTGCGCAGTGTTCGTGAACTGCACCGTGCCAATCACGACAACGTCGTTATTGTTGATGCTCGCGCTGCCTGTGTTCGTGAAGGTCGCGGTTCCGTCCGGTCGCTCGGATTGGATGACCAGTTGGTCGGATCGGTCCAGTCGGTGCTGGCGCCGGTCCAGGTGCCGTCCACGGCATGCGCGGTGACGACGCCGAGCGCGGTGGTGGCCAGCAGGGTCGCCAGCGAATGGCGCGTCACCGACCGCAGCCGGTGTCCGATCCTCTTGCGCGCCATTTCCAGTCCGGACATCGTGCTCTCAAGTCAAAAAAGATCAAGGCAAACACGCAACTCGGCCGTGCAGCGCGGCTCGCGCGCCATGGTTTCATGGCCTTACATGGACTCGCAAATGAACGGAGGTTTGATAGTGCAGGGTTCCTGCCTGTTTCGGCCGCAGCGAACGTGGCTGCTGGGCAACATTTTACGCGTTGCAATCCAGGAGGGACCCGGATTGCTGCTGTCCGCCGCAGTTGGGGTGGACACGAGGCGGTTGATGGGCGGGCCCATCGGGCCTACGTTTGGCCTGCGGAAGGGGACCGGCAAGGAAATTCCCTGCAAGGAAATTAGGTGGGATTGGCTGCGCTGTGGACCGTGCTGGGCAGTGCCGCGAGTTGGGCCGCCACCTCCTCGCGCATCGATCTCCTGCCCGACGACGCCGGCAGTCCCGCCGAGAGCGTCGATGTCGGCGCGGTGAAGCCGATCGCGCGGCCCGCGCAGACTGCTGCGGCCAGATTTGCCTGACAACTCACGCCAGTGACGTTTGCCACAATTGTGGATTATCGAATCTAGGGGAAGGTATTGAAACGACCGGAGCCACGCAGGGTCATTGCCCAGAAAAGAAAATAACCCCGCAGGGGCATTTCCAAGAGCGAGGAAACTCATTTTGCAAATCCCTCTGCGCGAAATACCTACCTTCGTCTGCGATCCGCAGAGCCTCCCTTGTTAGGGGAGACGACGCCGCCGTCTTTCATCACGGTCGGCATAGGGCTTACCTCCGTAAAGTTTCAATAAGGTCTCATCTGACACTCTTGTTAAAAAATATCTTTCTGGATCAATTACTTACGCGAATGAGAAGGTTGGATGTTACGTATAAGTTTTTTGACCCGTAGGCATTTTAGACGCACCAGGGGCCCGGGTTCCCTTTCCCGGAGCGATTTAGTCAAGGAATGCAACCGAAGAGGGCCGTTTGTTCGACGCTCTGATCTTTCTTGGGGTTCCAAATCAAAACAGGCCATTCCAAAATCAACTAGGCCACTGAGCTCGGAAACAGGCCAGCGCCACTTGCCGGGCGACCGGGACAGGCGGACGGAACTGGCCTTCCGCAAGCTATCGACAATTTGTGCACTGACTGCTAGCCCGAATTCGCGCTGTTTGGGGGAACCCTGATTGACGAGGTGGCAAAGGCTTGGTGGGGGTGCGGCCGGGTGGCTGGCATGACTTCGAGAAAAGGACCACCCGATCTGTTGGGGAACTCCGCCTGGAATGCGATGGCCTTCCTGGTGGCCGTGGTGCTGAACCTGGCGATCCTGCCTTTCGTGATCGTTCACCTCGGCCTCGCTGCCTTCGGTGTGGCGGGTCTCGTCACCGCCTGCATTGCACCGGCGCTGGTGTTCAGCAACGCGCTGGGGCTTTCGACGGCGCGCGAGCTTGCGCAGCGGTTGGAGCCATCCGATCGTGACGATGCGCGACGCCTGTTCGCGACCGCGGTGATGCTCGCGATCGGCGCCGGTGGCCCGATCAGCGCTTTCTTTCTGGTTGCTGGGGCCCCCCTTGCGCGTCTCGGATTTCATCTGGCCGGTCCGGCTGCCGATGACCTCGGATGGGCGTTCGTTGTGGCCGGCATTGGCTGGCTATGTCAGTGCGTATCGGCAGTCTTCATCGCCCTGTTTACTGCGCGCCAGGACTATCGCCGGATTGCCTCGGTCGGCATTGCCAGCACCGTCGTCTCGACTTTCTCGATGCTCGTGCTGATCCCCGTTTGGCCCCATGCGTCGACGTTTCTTGGCTGTCAGGCGCTGGGATTTGCGACCGGTCTGCTGATCGCCGTGGCCTGGGCCCTCGGCGCAATCGGTCAATGGCTCGCACCGCCGGCTTTGCATCGCCATGCCTTCGCGAGGCTCGCCGGGTTCGGCATCTGGCAGGTGGCCGCACAGGGCGGCGCGTTGCTTGCGGGGCAGGCCGATCGATATCTGCTTGGCGCGCTGCTGCAACCGCAATTTGTCGGTTTCTATGGCGTGGCGCAGCGCCTGCAGGAGGCAACTTATATCGGCATCCTCAAGGTCGGTGAGATCCTGTTTCCATTCTTCAGCACGCTGCAAAAGGAGAGCGAAGATCGCAAGGTCGATCTGCTGTTCCGATCGTCATGGATATTGAACGTCCTTGCCGCAACCGCCCTCGGCGCATTGATCCCGGTGGCAGGTCCCCTGCTGCATGTCTGGACCGGCGCGGAGGTCGCGGCCGAGGCCGCGCGGGTGCTTGTCGTCCTGTCGATCGCCGGCATCCTCGGATCGAGCGCGAACGTGTTCAGCTTTTACCTGCTGGCGGAGGGACGTTCGCGCTACAACGCGCTCATCGCGTTGGTCACGGGCATCGCCACGCTGGCTGCCAGCGCGGTCGTATTGCCACGTTTCGGATGGCACGCCGCAGGCTGGAGCACGTGCGCCGGCATGGTCGCGCAGCTGGTGACCATCGTCTTCCTGCTGCGCCGCAGTTCCGACTTCGCGGACATGGGGTCGCGCGTCGTGCATTGCGTGCTGATGCCGCTCGGCGTCGGGATCGCGACGGCGCTGGCGGTGCGGTATGGCCTCGATCGTGCTCCGCTGCGCCTCGCGCCGTCCTGGTGGTCTGTGGGCGTGGTCTCCGCACTGACGGCCGCGATCATCTTCGTCGTCGCGGTTGCCGCCTCGCAATTGGGTCCGTATCGAAGGGCGTGCTGGCAGGATATTCGTTCGATTGTCAGTCGCTTCTCTCCCCTCAAGGCCGTCTAGAACATGTGCGGAATAGCAGGCATCGTCAATCTGCGCGGCAATGCGGTCGAGCCGGCCGACCTCTCGCGGCTGACCAGCCTAATCGCGCATCGTGGTCCGTTTGGTGAAGGAACGTGGTTCAGCCCGGACCGGACTCTCGCCTTCGGCCATCGTCGCCTTGCGATCATCGATCCCGGCGACGGCGGCTATCAGCCGATGCTGTCCGCGGATGGCCGCCACGTCATCGTGTACAACGGAGAGATCTACAACTTCCTCGAGCTGCGCCGCGAACTCGAGGCGCAGGGCGCGGTGTTCCGCAGCCAGTCCGATACCGAAGTGATCCTGGCGGCGTGGCAGGCCTGGCGGGAAGACATGCTGTCCCGCTTCAACGGCATGTGGGCCCTGGCGATCTTCGACACGAGCAGCGGCGAACTGTTTCTCGCGCGCGATCGCTTCGGCATCAAGCCGCTGCTCTATGCCATATCGCCGGAGCGATTTGTCTTCGCATCCGAGCAGCGGGCGCTGGTGCGGAGCGGACTGATCGATGCTTCGGTCGATCTGCAGGTCGCGCGGCGGCTGTTGCTCGACGCTTTCGGGATCGAAGGAAGTGACCGCACCCTGTTTCGGCAGGTTTGCCGTCTGCAGGCCGGCCATTGCATGTGGCTGCGCCAGGGCAAGGTCAGCGTCAGGCGCTGGTGGCGGACCGTGGATCACCTGCCGGCCGCGCCGGCAACCGAAGCCGAACGCGTGGCCCGCTTTCGCGAACTGTTCCAGGATGCCGTCGCCCTGCGCATGCGCAGCGATGTGCCCATCGGAACGTGCCTGTCGGGAGGCTTCGATTCATCGGCGGTGATCTGCACCATGGCCGCCCACGAGAAGGCGGGCATGGGTCCGCGCGACAGCACGGCATGGCGCCACGCCTTTGTCGCGACGTTTCCCGGCGCCGTGAACGACGAGCGGCCGATGGCAGAGGAGGCCGCCGCCTGGGCCAAGGTCGAGCCCACCTTCCTCGAAATCGGACAGGGCGATGCGCTCACCGACCTCGATCAAATTCTCGACGATCTCGATGACGTCTATATCTCCTTGCCCAGCGCCATATGGTTGATCTATCGGCAGTTGCGGCAGCAAAACGTGACGGTGTCGCTGGACGGTCACGGTGCGGACGAGTTGATGGGGGCCTATCTGCAGCAGGGACAGGCAGGCGCATTTCGACTCCGGAACGCGATTGAAGACTTCGCTTCGCGTTCGGCGCTGGCCCGGCGCGGCGTGGATGTCCTGCGCGCGTTGGCTCTCAGGCATCGGGGCATGTATTTTCTGCGCGGCGGCCTCGGCAATCTTCCCGCCCCGCTTGCGCTGGCGGCAGAGGACGACGTGCTACCGCGTGAATGGGGCGGCCTGAACAAGCGCCTCTACCGCATGTTCCACAGCACCGTGCTGCCCACCATCCTGCGCAACTTCGATCGTCTCTCGATGGCGCACGGCGTAGAAGTCCGCATGCCTTTCATGGACTGGCGCCTGGTGACTTACACGATGGCGCTGCCGGAAAGCAGCAAGTCGTCGGAGGGCTATACCAAGGCGGTGGCTCGGCGGGCGATGGCCAACCTGATGCCTGAATCAATTCGCACCGCGCGCCGCAAGGTCGGCTTCAATTCACCGATGCCGGAATGGCTGAACGGGCCGCTGGCCGGCTGGACGGCCGACCTGCTCGATCGCAAGGTGCCGGCGTTTGCCGAGCTGGTGGATGAAGCGACTCTACGCTCGACGGTCAGCCACTTGACGGCGTCGAAGTCGTGGGACTGGGAAACGGTCGGTCGGATCTGGCCGTACCTGAACATGAAATGGATGTTGGCGAGGCACGCGTAAGCAATGCGTCTGTTCCAGAATAGCGCGCTTTACCCCTCTTATCTGGCGCGGTTGAACCGGCTCGCGGCGAACACCCAGAGCTTCGCGGAGCGGCGGGCCGTCTTTCTGCACGACCGTTTCGGCGCATCGCACTTTCTCCAACCGGTGCTCGACGGATCGCCGGAGGCCTTCTTCACCAATGGGGACGACGAGGTCCTGCAGCGCCGCTGGGCGCGCGAGCAGGGCATGCAGGGGGAGCCGACGCTCGAGGCGATCCTGCTCGCACAGATCGAGCACCATGCCGCCGAGGTGTTCTATAATCTCGATCCCGTGCGCTACCCGAGCGCGTTCGTTGCCAAGCTGCCGGGTTGCGTCAGGAAGGCGCTGTGCTGGCGTGCCGCGCCGTCGGGCAACGCCGATTTCACGGCCTATGCCGCCGTGCTCGGCAACGCTCCCTCGATCCTCGATATCTGGCGCCGCAGGGGATGCCGGGTCGAATCCTTCTTTCCGGCGCATGATCCGGTGATGGACGAGTATGGCCACGGCGAGCGTCCTGTCGACGTCGCCTTCGCCGGCGGCTACTCGCGGCACCATCGCACGCGCGCGCGCACGCTGGAGCAGGTCGCGCAGCTCGCCGACAGCCTCAATATCGTCTTTTGCCTCGACGCATCGCGCCTGACCAGGCTCGCGGAAAGCCCGATCGGGCGATTGTTGCCGCTGCGGCGGCACCGCCGCCCGGATGCCATCGCCGCCATCGCCCAGCCGCCTGTGTTCGGCAGAGAACTTTACGAATTGCTGGGCTCGGCCAAGATCGTGCTCAACGGCGCGATCGACATGGCCGGCACCGATCGCGGCAATATGCGTTGCTTCGAGGCGATGGGATGCGGCGCGCTGCTCGTCTCCGACGCCGGCGAATATCCTGAAGGCATGAAGGAGGGCGTGACCATCGAGACCTACGACACGCCGGACCAGGCCGTCGCGGCCATTTCGCGCAGCCTGCAGGACTGGCCCGGGGCGGCGGAGATCGCCGCGCGCGGTCGAGCCCGCATCCGGGACATCTACCGCAAGGACGTGCAATGGAAGCAGTTCGGCGACCTCGTCGGACGCGTTTAACCGTGCTAGCGTCCGGGTTGACGCGACTTTTGTTGACTGCATGAACCTCAACTTCCTGATTCAGCGGCTCACCGGCCGCAATGCCGACTACCTGGTCCAGCGAATGGTCGGTCGTGCAACTTGCCGTCTCGATGCCGGAGCCGTGCTCGGTGCGAGTGCGAGGATACGGAACATCTGCGGCGCCTCCGACAAGATCGTCGTCGGCCCCCATAGCCAGATCCTCGGCGAGCTCATGACCTTCGCGCATGGGGGCGAGATCAGAATCGGTGAATGGTGCTTTGTCGGGGAGGGGACGCGGATCTGGTCCGCCGCCTCAATCGAGATCGGAGACCGGGTTCTGATTTCCCATTCAGCGAACATCTTCGACAGTCTGACCCATCCGATCGGAGCTGCCGCGCGGCATGCGCAGGTCCGGCAGATTTTCACGACCGGCCACCCACGAAAACTCTCGCTTGACGAGAACCCGGTCCGGATCTGCGATGATGCCTGGATCGGCGCGGGAGCCATGGTGCTGCGCGGAGTGACGGTCGGACAAGGGGCGGTGGTCGCGGCCGGCGCTGTCGTCACCAAGGACGTGCCGGCTTTCTCGATCGTGGCCGGAAATCCGGCCGTGCTGGTCAGGGAGCTTCGGCCCGATGAGCGATGACCGGAAATTCACGACGTGGGAGGAAGCCGTGGTCTGGCTGCGCAATCAGCCGGATCAGGGGCAACTCGTGCGTGACGCCTTCTATGACGATCCGCTGATCTCGGCCGCCGAGCGCTATTTTCAAAGCTCCGAATGGCAAGCGGTCTCGACGCTTCTGGCCGGTCGCACCGGCTCCGCGCTCGATGTCGGCGCCGGCCGCGGCATCGCCAGTTACGCGCTGGCGCGCAGCGGATTCGTGGTGACTGCGCTCGAACCCGACGGCAGCGCGATCGTCGGTGCGGCGGCAATTCGCGATCTAGCGGCGCGGGCGCAGCTGCCCATCCAGGTGGTCGAGGAGTTCTCCGAGCGTCTGCCGTTCGCCGACGCGACATTCGATCTCGTCTTCGCGCGCGCCGTGCTGCATCACACCCGCGACCTCGATGGCGCTTGCCGCGAGATGTTTCGCGTGCTTCGCCCCGGCGGCATGCTGATCGCCGCCCGTGAACACGTGATCAGCAAGGAGAGTGATCTTCAGCAATTTCTCGACCAGCACCCGCTGCATCACCTTTACGGGGGCGAGCACGCCTACCTGCTCGACCGCTATACCGGTGCGCTGAAGTCGGCCGGCTTTGCCAACGTCGAGACCCTGGCTCCGCTGCAAAATCCGATCAATCTGTTCCCGTACACGCCGGAGACGCTGCGATCCGCGGTCGTCGAAAAACTGACGCGGATGATTCCGGTCGGTCCGCTGTGGCGCGCCGCGTTTGCTTCGCGGCGTGTCTTCGCGTCCCTGCTCTCGCTCGCCGAGCGCTTTGACCACCGGCCCGGCCGGCTCTATTCGTTCGTCTGTCGCAAGGTCTAGATCATGTCCGTGTGGGTCACCGGTGCGAACGGGTTCATCGGCCGCCATCTCGTGCGCGAGCTGGCAGGCAGCGGGCGCGCAGTGCATGGCGTCGGTCACGGTGCGCTCGATCCGGCCGATGCGCGGGCGCTCGGATTGCAGACATGGATCAATGGCGAGGTCGATGCGGCGAACCTGAACGCGCTCGCCGCCACCCACGGACTGCCGGCGCAGGTCTTCCATCTGGCCGGCGGATCGTCCGTCGCACTGTCGATCGCGCGCCCGTTCGAGGACTTCTCGCGGACCGTGACCAGCACGGCGCGTCTGCTCGAATGGCTTCGAAGCTTTGCGCCCGAGAGCCGGCTGGTCGTGGCGTCGAGCGCGGCGGTTTACGGCGCAGACCATGCGGGTCCCATCGCCGAAAGCGCGGCGCTGGCGCCGATGTCGCCCTATGGCCATCACAAGATGATGATGGAGGAGCTCTGCCGCAGCTATGCCCGGAGCTTCGGCATCCGCTGTACCGTCGTGAGATTGTTCTCGGTCTACGGTCCGAACCTTCGCAAGCAGCTTCTCTGGGACATCTGTTCGCGGCTGAGCCGCGAGGCGCGGTCGCTCGATCTGGGAGGGACGGGGGCCGAGATCAGGGACTGGACCGACGTTCGCGACGTCGTTCGCCTGCTGGTGCGCGTTGCCGAGGAGGTACGCCAGGATGATTTTCAGGTGATCAATGGCGGCTCGGGACGGGGCACGAGCGTGGCCGACATCGCCGGCGGCCTGATCCGGAATTGGGGAAGCCAGACCATCGTGCGCTATTCCGGCGTGGCGCGTCCAGGCGACCCGGTGAGCCTGCTGGCGGATGACAGCGCCTTGCGCGGCATGAATTTCGATTGGCGCGTTGCGCTGGAGCGCGGTCTCGCCGACTACGTCGAATGGTTCAGGAGCCTCGCCCGTGCCTGAGCGCGCGCCGCTCCGGGTCGCGTTCACCAACATTCCACGCCGCCTGTGGGCGGGTGGTCACAACTACCAACGCAATCTCTTCGCCGCCCTGCACCGCTACAGTCCCGGAACGATCGCACCGGTGCTGTTCGCCGGAACGAGGGACGATCCCGGGGAGCTCGCGACGTTCCCCAGCATTGCAGCCGTGGAGGTGGTTCAATCGCCGGCGTTCGATCACGCCGGGGCCCGGCTCCTCGGTGCGCTCGCACTCGGACGCGACGGGCCGGCCTTGGCCGCATTCCGCGCCCGAGGCATCGACATGGTGTTCGAATCCGCGCGTTTCTTCGGCTGGCGCCTGCCGCTCCCGGCGATCGCGTGGTTTCCGGATTTCCAGCATCGCCTGCTGCCGCATCTCTTCTCCAGGAGCGCGTATTGGCGGCGTGATGTCGGCTTTCGGGTCCAGATCGCGTCGGGCCGGCACATCATGGTAAGCAGCGCCAGCGCGCTCGGCGATCTCAACAGGTTCTATCCGGGCATTTCGAACGGTGTTTCGGTCGTGCGGTTCGCGACCGAGCCGCCGCCGGGCCTGCTCGCCACCGAGCCGTTCGACGTGATCGCACAATATGGCCTTCCTCCCCGGTATTTCTACCTTCCGAACCAGTTTTGGCGGCACAAGAACCACCAGATCGTGGTGGATGCGCTCGATCTGCTGAAACGCCGCGGGCTCGACGTCGTCGTCGCTGCATCCGGAAGCACGCGGGACGCCCGCGAACCCGATCTCTTCGAGAGGACGACGAGCCAGGTCAGGTCCCGCGGTCTCGAGACGAATTTCAAGCATCTCGGGATGATTCCGCTGGATCATGTCTACGCGCTCCTGCGCACGTCGATGGCTCTCATAAACCCTTCGGAGTGCGAGGGGTGGAGCACGACGGTCGAGGAAGCAAAGTCGTTCGGTGTCCCGATGATCCTGTCCGACATCGATGTCCATCGCGAACAGACCGAGGGGAGCGCGCGATATTTCGGCATCCGCGACGCCGCGGCGCTGGCCGATCACATGTCGCACGTCGTGCAAACCTCGGGGCCGACGATCGTTCGCGACTTGTTGCCGAACCTCGATCAGCGCGTAGGTGCGTTCGTTGCGGATTTCGTCCGACTGACGCGGGATGTGATGGAGTCACGGGTCAGCCAGACTGCCGTGCCCGATCGATAGGGCGGACTCGCCCGGGGCAGCGATGTTTACAAGTTGATGTCGCAATGTTAGCAGGTGCGGGTAATAACGTGTCGCAGTCGTAGCCATGCTTTCCATCAACGCCATTGGGCTCTCTGCACCTGCCACAGGGGCAGCAGTGTTGGTTGTCTTCGCGGCCGGTCGTTAGCGATCAGGCCGATGACGAAGTCCTGGCTGACGAATACCTGGCTGACGAATACTTGGCTGACCAACGCGGCAATAGCGGTTTGGATCTCGACCAATTCGGTTCTCATTCTCTTGTACGGCCTGGCTGGCATGAAGAGTCATCCAGCCGTGACCGCGGCTGTGATGATCGGGCCGCTCGTCGTTGTGGCGGGGACGTTTCGGCTCCGACGTGCTGACTATCTCTTTGCCGCGTTGGCCGCGCTGATGCTGGCTTCGGTGGCCGTAAACGGCAGCACGACGACGGGGCGCGATTACGTCCTGCTCGCCATTTCGATGGCCTCCTATCCGGCGTTCAGGGCTGTGGGAAGTCGCTTCGATCTCTCGCGCTTCTCCTACATCATGGCAGCGGTCGTTTTGGTCGGAACCGTGCTGACGGCCTGGGCAGTGGTCCACGACAAGAGCGGCGAGTTCAAGCCGCTGGTTTTGGGCTACCACGAAGGCCCGACCGTGTTTTGCCTGACGTGGGGCTTCCTGGTTTTTGCGCTTCTTTCGACCAACATGCCGCCTTTTCAATGGGGTCTCGCCGCCGTATTGATCGCCTTGCCTTCGTTCGTGTTTGCCGCGGCAATGGTGCGGCATCCTTTCGTCGCCCTGGGTCTGACGCTCGTCGCGACGGCGTGGACCGGCAGCCGGCGGCAGCTTGCGGTCGTCGGCGTGGTCTGTCTGACCAGTCTCGTTGGCTTGGCTGCCCGTCCCGCAACGTCCGGCAAGATCATCGGACTTGTCGTGCAGAATGTGCAGAAGCCGGTCGTGAGTTGCGATACCGAGGATACTTTTGCGATCCGGATCATCCTGACCAAGGAAGCCTTGAGCCTGCTGCCGAAAGCTGGCCTTCTCGGCCAAGGCGTAGGAACGTTCGCCCGGCAATCTTGCTACAAGACGGAGCCGCACAACATCGTGCTGCAAGTTGCGGTGGAGGCTGGTGTGACAGCGGCGGTGCTCTTGGTCGCACTGTTCATCGCGGCCCTGATATCGGCGGCAAGGCGAGCGCGCCTTGATTCCGCCGCCTCGTTCGTGTTTGCCGGCCTGGTATTCGTCGGGATCGAGTTCCTGATGAGCGGTTCGCTGACGAACTCGGCGCTGTTCTTCGGACTTATGGGATGGGCCGTCGGGCTGCCGCAGGAAGACGCGCGCGAGATCAGCGCCGAACCGCATCTGCTCGCCAGCCGGTAGCCGACGGGGCCGGCTGCAGGCTCACGTCCGGCAAGCCCGGCAGCGAGCCGCGGCGGATAAAGCTGCGAACAGTCTCAGGCGACTGCCAGCGAGTGCTTGAAATAGGCGATGGTCTCCTTCAGGCCGTCCTCGAGCGCGACCTTCGGCTCCCAGTTCAGAGCGGCCTTCGCCTTGGTGAGATCGGGCTGGCGCTGGCGCGGATCATCCTGCGGCAACGGCTTGAACTCCAGCCTGGAGCGCGATCCCGTGAGCTCGATGACCTTCTCGGCGAGCTCACGGATGGTGAACTCGGAATTGTTGCCGATGTTGATCGGGCCGGTGACGTCTTCGTTCGTCAGCATCAGCCGCATGATCGCCTCGACGAGATCGTCGACGTAGCAGAACGAACGGGTCTGGCCGCCGTCGCCGAACACGCTGATCGGCTCGCCCTTCAGCGCCTGGACGATGAAGGACGACACCACGCGGCCGTCATTGGGCTGCATGCGCGGGCCGTAGGTGTTGAAGATGCGCGCGACCTTGATCGGCAGGCCGTGCTGGCGCCAATAGTCGAAGAACAGCGTCTCGGCGCAGCGCTTGCCCTCGTCGTAGCAGGAGCGGATGCCGATCGGATTGACGTTGCCCCAGTAATCCTCGGTCTGGGGATGGATCAGCGGATCGCCGTAGACCTCGCTGGTCGAGGCCTGGAAGATGCGTGCCTTCAGCCGCTTGGCAAGGCCCAGCATGTTGATGGCGCCGTGCACCGAGGTCTTCGTGGTCTGCACGGGGTCGCGCTGATAGTGGATCGGCGAGGCCGGGCAGGCGAGGTTGAAGATCGCGTCGACCTCGATGTAGAGCGGAAAGGTGACATCGTGCCGGACCGCCTCGAACAGCGGATTGGCGATCAGATGGGCGATGTTGCGCCGGCTGCCGGTGAAATAATTGTCCGCCGACACCACCTCGGCGCCGGCATCGAGCAGTCGCTCGCAGATGTGCGATCCGATGAAGCCGGCGCCTCCGGTGACGAGGATGCGGCTGTTCTTGTAGCTTTCAAACGGCATGATCGGTTCCAGGTTGTCCGCGGCGGGGCGGGCTGAGTGGTATCGGCAACGGGCGGACTCGCCAATAGCGAAGTGAGCTCGGATGAAGGTATTTAGATACCCCTACTGTGCATGGGGTTGTTTTCGCACTTTTTCGGCCGGGTGGCTGCGAAGCGTCTAGAACTCCCGCCGCTTCAACCATGCCCGCGCCCCCCAATGGGCGAAGCACCAGGCCGATCGGACCAAGGAGAGATGCTCGACATTGCGGTAGATCTGCCAGACCCATTTGGCCGATCGCATCGGGCGGCTGGAAACCGAGGAGCCCCTGACCCGGTAGCGCGCCAAGTCCTCGTTGAGGCCAGATGCGGTGTGGCCGCGCTTCAGGATCGAGAGCCACAGGCAGAAATCGTCATAGCCCTCGTTCTTCATCGCGACGGGGCCGGCGATCTCGCGGTCGACCATCACGGTCAGGGTCGCGATCGCGGTATTCTTCAAGAGCTGCCCATAGCTGAGCGAGGCCGGCACCTCGATCAGCCGTCCGGTGACCGTGTTGGTCTCGTTGATGCGGCGGAAGGCGGTGTAGCTGAGCGCGGCCTGCTTCGCCTTCGCGAAGGCGAGCTGCCGCTCGAGCTTCTCCGGCAGCCACAGATCGTCGCTGTCGAGGAAGGCGAGATAGCGGCCCTGCGCGCGGTCGATCGCGGCCTGGCGCGCCAGCGCCGGCCCGCCGTTCTTCGCCTGCTGGATCAGCTTGACGCGCGGATCGCGCTCGCCGATCCCGGCGATGATCTCCGGCGTCCTGTCGGTCGAGCAGTCGTCGGCGATCAGGAGCTCCCAATCGGCAAAGGTCTGGCTCTGTACCGAGCGGATGGTCTCCTCGATCAGGCCTTCGACGTTCCAGGATGGTGTGATGATCGAGACGAGCGGCATGACGGGTCCGTTCAATTCGCGCGGGCGGGCTCAGCGATCGCGGCACGCAAGGAGGCCGCAAACGTATCGAGCAGCTTGGGATCGCTGATGTAGAGCTCGCCCGGATAAGACTTGCGCCAGGCCGATTCGAAATACGGCGCCCCGCTCGCCGGATCGAACGCCCCGGCGGAAAGCGCCTCGCGCAGCCGCCCGGGCACGTCCGCGAGACGGTCGACCGCATAGACCAGCGGGCAGGAGCGATAGAACGCATCGCCCATCACCACCACCGGCTTGCCGAGCAGCAAGGCTTCGGCGCCCGACTTGCTGTTCACGGAGATCACGGCGTCGGCGCGGTTGAGCACGGTGTAATTGTTGGTCTGGGGCGGCAGCAGCACGAAATTATCGAACCGGCGCGCCAGCTCGAACAGGCGGTCGGCAGAGATCGCGCCGATCTGGGCGGGGTGTTCCTTCACCACCAGGACATGCGAGTCCGGGATCGTGCGCAGCAGGAAGTCGACCGTCGCGACCTGGTCGAGATACTCGGGCGACCGCAGCGTCAGCGCCATGTCGGCCGGAACGTGGAAGGGATAGTAGACGAAGGGCGCCTCGGGGATCGGCTTGTAGAGCTTGCGCAGCCGGGTCGCATTGAGCGCCATCGCGGCGTGGACGCGGGCGTGGCGCAGATTGTGCCCGAACTCCTGGTGCTTGCCGAGTGCGAACTGGTCCCACAGCTTTTCGGAGAGGCGGCGGGCGTTGCGCAGGTTCACGACCTTCTTGAAGGCCGCCGAATAATGATGCTGGTCCTTCTTGGGAATGACGATGGCCCGCTGCGTCAGCGTGTCGTCGAGATAGGCTCGCACCTCCGGTGAAACCGCGCCCGCTGCCGTCGGCATCACGTCGGGCGCGCGAAGCGTGTCGGGCGTGAAGTACATGCGGCCGCGAAAGAACGACGGCTCGATGAACCAGTTGCGGATGTTGCGGCGCCGGGCGGCGTAGAAGCTCGCGATCACCGAGAGGAAGCCGCCGAGCTCCTGCACCAGTTCGACGCGCTTGCCTTGCCGCTCCAGGCGGTCGAGCACCGTCTCCATCGCATTGGCGTAGATCATGAAGCGCCGGCGCAGCGCGGCCGTATCGCGGATGCCGAAGGTGAAGCGCTCGTGGCTGAACAGGAAATTGGTCCCGTCCAGCCCGTAGGCGGTGACGCGCATATCGAACGCGCCGCGATCGTCGGACGAGGGGCCGGTCTTGAGGCCCTCGCGGTACATGTTCGTAACAGGCACGCCCTCGGCCGCCGACATCTCGGCGCTGCGGTCGTCGAAGGCGAGCAACTCGACATCGTTGCCGGCCGCACGCAGCCGTTGCGCGACCGGAAGCCAGAACCGGGTCTGGTATTCGGCGAGCGTGGTGATGAGAATGGTCTTTGCGGATGTGGACATGAGTCTATCGGGCGGGTTCGATGGCAATGCTCGCGAGCGGCAGGCCCGTCTCCGCGCAGTTCGCGCGCATTGCGGTGAATTGCGACGGGCTCGCGCCGTCATGCGTTGCGATCCGCTGAAGCAGCGTCCCGACGAAGGCGGGCTCGATCCGCTTGTCGCGCCGGGCCGGGTTGAACCGGCTGCGCAGCCGTTCGGTGACGGCCGATCCGAGCACGGCGCTGGCTGCGCCCTTGACGATCTGGCCGATGCTCGGCTTGTCGCGCGTGCCCTTCACGGTCGCGAGCAGCGAGACGTAAGGCCCGCGCGGACTCGTCGCGCGGGTCAGGACATCGGCGACGCGTTCGGCGGCCTTTCCGTCGTTGAGATGGAAGAAAGCCTCGATATCGGCGGCGTGAACGCCCGCGAAATCGAAGGTCTCGGTCTCGCGCTCGATGTGGTCGATCGCGCCAAGCAACTCGTCGAACGAATTGACCGGGCGGCTCACGCGCGCGGGCAGCGCGGCATGGCCGGCGGTGACCGGTGTGTTCAGATATTCGAGCTGGAGCGGAAGCTTTCCGAGCATGACGGATTCGACAGCCGTGCCGCAGTTGAGGTGAACGATCGCGGCCGCGTTGCGGATGCGGTCGAGCACGCTGCCGGTGCCGTCGACGAGGACGTTGCCGTGGCGCGCGAGCGCGGTGCGATAGACGTTCTCGCTCTCGAAAGGATGCGGTCGCACGAGAATGGTGCGGTCAGGCCTCGCGGCGGCGAGCCGGTCGATCTCGGCGAGGTAGTTTGTGAAGACCTGCTTCAGGTCCGCGATGAAGCGGTCGACATAAGGACCGTCCCAGCCCGCCCGCACCATGGCCTCGCGCTCGCCGCCCGGTTTTCCGGTAAAGCGTGAATTGACCAGCGGGAAGTTGGCGTTGACGAGCAGATAGCCGCGCGGTTCGCCGTCGAGCAGCGCGCGCCAACGCGGGGCCGCAAAATCGAAGCGCGGACATCCGGTGAGGTGCAACTGCTCCGGCTGCATGGTTCCCGCCGCCAGGAAGGCATCGTGGAGCCGGTTGCCCCAGAAGAAGTAGCCGGCCAGGATGTCGGCATAGCCACTTTGCCTGATGTGTGCGGCCATCGCCGGCGGCGAGTTGCCGCCTCTCTCCGCGAGCACGCCGCCTTCGGTGTCGAGAACATACAGCGCGAGGCCGGCCTTGGCGAAGCTGCGCATCAGGTCGAGATTGGCCGGCCGCGCGTAGTTGACGACCAGCGCATCGAGCCCGAGCCGCGGGACATCGACTGCCTGCTCATACATCGGCACCAGCATGACGGAGACGCCACGCCGTGCGAGCTGATAACCGAGCATGACTGCCCCTGGCAGGTCACGCTTGGGGTGATCGACCACCAGGCCTATGCGCAAGATTTCAGCTCCCGCCAGGTCTCGTGTCAGAGCCGCATCACAGCACGCTCGAGGTCCGTCAGGGGGCCGGCCGCGCGGAATCGCGCCGGCGGTTCGGGATAGATGCGCGGCTGCTGGATGTAGGTTGCGGTGTAGAGCAGGCGATTATGATCCGACAGGATCCGGCTTCCCATATGCAGGCAGCGGGCGGTGTTGACGATGAAGGACGACAAGCGGGGCGCGATCATTTCCTTGACCGCGTCGCGGCCGGTCTTGGCGAACACCTGCGCGTCGCTCATGTGGCTCTTGAGCGTGTTGCGGAATGGCTTCGACGGCCCAGCCGGAATGAAGGTGAACGGACCGTCGGCGGTGTTTTGCACGTCGGTCAGGTAGATGAAGAGCTTGCAGACGCGCTTGTCGTCGTGATCGAGATGCCAGAGCTGGGAGTAACTCAGCGCCTGGTTCGGAGTCGGTTGCGACAACGTCAGCAGCACGTCCGACAATTGCGGCAAGTCGTGCATGAAATCGCCGATGATGCGTAGCGCGGCCGGTTGCAGGGCATAGCGCACGAAGGGATGGTCGGTCGCAAAGGCGCCGTTGACGAGATCCTCGTCCAGCAGGCTGACCCAGAAGGACTTGTGACCGAGCTGCTGTTTGCCGGAGAGCTCGTTCAAGCGGCTCACCTTGTTGTCTGCGACGGCGGCGACGGCTTGCGCGAGGCCGCGGTCCATTAGCGAGGATACATCCACGTAGCCGTCCTGGTCGAGCTTTCGGCTTGCCTCGCTCCATTCCGCTTTCGAGGGAAGCTGATCAAGCAGCGCGACGCGCCTGGCCCGTGCGCCCGGTTGCAGAGTTGTCAGGGCGGCTTTGGTGACCCAGCCGAGATCTGTCCGGTTGATGTGCCACAAGAGGCGGCGAAACTGGTTGATCTTCTGCTTCTTCGGGGCGGGTCGTTCGACCGCCGTGTTGATGGCCGTCATGTGGGCTCCCAGCAATACAAAAAACCATCATTGTGGATTGTCGGCGCGAACGGCATCCGTTCACGCGCCAAGATGCGGACTCGTCCCTGTCGCTCGTACTCGTCGAGTGTCGAGAACAGCTGCGTCTGGTAGTCGACCGAGCGGATGTAGAGAAAGCTGACGATATCTCGCGGGCTTGCGAGGTTCAGCAGCTCCGTCGTCGGCTCGATGTTGATGACACGCTTCGGCTTCGCCGCGATGATGTTGTCCACCACCTTGCGCACGTCATAAGGAATCTGCTCGATGCAGAAATAGGTGAAGACGACCTGGTCCCTGATGGCGGAATAGCTCGGGTCGCTACCGTCGGTCAGGTCGATCCTGTCGAGCGAAATCCGATCCGACAGGCCATAATGCGCGGCGATCTCGCGGCCCGCGGCTACCCCGTTCGGCGCGATGTCGAATCCGTGCAGCCTCCAGTCGGGATGGTGGAGGTGAAGCGCCAGCAGATTGTAGCCGTAGCCGGCGCCGAGCTCGACGATTTCCGTGGTGCCGCCGGCGTGCCGCGTGAGCAGTTCGCCGAGCGCTCTGGCGCGGTAGCGGTAGTAGTCGTCGGCCGGGATCCTGCAAATCCGATTATCGACCTTGCGCAGAGCCAGTTCGGGATTCTTCGGGACCAGGAAATCGCTGACGCTGGCGGCCGTCGTCCAGGTCTTTGCCGACAGCATCCGTTGCCAATGTGTAAGATTGTACTCGGAGTTGACGACGTCGACGGTGCGCTTCACACGGCGCATTGCGAGCCGGCCGATGCTCCTTGCCGCATCGAGGGCGTAGGCCGCTGCTCGATCCGACAATGATGCCGGAGCGAAATCTTCGATGGGGGTATTCCGGATTGTGGCGTGCGTGTTCATTCAGCTGCTTTTGGATGTCAGTCCCATCAATTGTCCGACTGCTGGAAATACTGTCCGGTGCCGCTTCTCGAGGACCAGGAAGTATTGGAGCACCCAGGCGATCAGACAGAAAACCAGGGAACCGGCCGCGAGCTTTAGCACGCTGTCAAAGCGAATGTAACCTGCAATTGTTGCCAGAAAAGCGCTTGCCAGGACAAGAATTGCGAACTGGGTTCCAACCACTTTCGCGAAGCGGTTACGCTCGAGTTCGAGTGCGCCACGCAGCTCTGCGAGCTGCCAGGGTAGGATGGCGATGCACCCGACCACCTGGCCGAGAATAAGGGCACGTTCGGCGAAAAGATGCAATGTCGCGGCGGAGACTGCCGCCCAGATCAGGAGCTGAATGGCCATCAGCTTGTTGAGCCGGGCCTGCACCTCCGGCCGGGTCAGGAAGATGAGGCTGCCGATCGCGACGTATTGCGCGCAGATCGGAACCAGGAAGCTCAGGCCCATCCAGAACGCGTAGGGCGCAAGAATAGAACCGATCCAGATGTTCATGATTTCGGGCGAGAAGATAGCGGTCGCGGCAAGCGGCGGCACCACGAACATCGGCATCATGACGAGTCCGAGGTCGCCGAGGCGCTGGAACGAGGTCGCGCTGCCGCGCTCGTCGAGACGGCTGGCCACGGGAAGCAGGGCGGATGTCAGAAGGCTGACGACGACCTTGGAGACCCGCGACAATCGCACCAGCGCGTCGTAAGTGCCGACCGCCTTGGGGCCGAACAACAGTCCGATCAGAAACGGTTGAAGGGGGCCGGAGATGCCGCCCATCAGCTTGCCTTGCAGAAGCAGCACGCAGCGATGCAGGATATCCTGCCGGACGTCGGGGGTCCATGGCAGCAATCGCACGTGCTTGTGCCGCAGGGCGACCAACGCGGCAATCCCGACGACGACGGCACGAACCACGAGCGTGGCGAGATAGATGTAAGCGACCACCTCAAAACCCGCCGCCGCCCACGAGGCTGCGAATGTCAGACCGACATAGGCCGCCGTCGACGTGACCTCTGCGGCGCGGAGCAGGTTGTAGCGCTCGAACCCTTTGACGATACCTTCCCACACCAGTGCCGGAACGAAGATCAGATTCGCGAGCGCCGTGTAGTGCATGATCCGGGTGAACGTCTCCAGATGCGTGGAATCGACCTTCATCACGATGATGAGCAGTGGCGTCGCGAACCAGATCGCGGCGCTCGTGATCAAGGTGAGGGCAATGGAGACCATCCCCAGAAAGGCGATCTGGCGGCTCGCCTGGGCCCAATTGCGGTGCTCTCTCGCGCGTGCGACGACCTGGGTGGCGACCTCGGATAGACCGAGGTCCAGCACCGCCATCATGCCGCTGGGCAGCAGCAGTCGCGAGATGACGATGAGGCCGAACTCGGTCACGCCCCAGGTCTGGATGATCAGCGGGATGACCAGAAGGCCAAGCAACGCGGCCACGCCGAAGGCGAGCGCCGAAATCACCGTATTCTGGATCAGGCGCTTGATCATGGGTGCCTTGCTACCACGCGCTCAGCCCGCCATCGACCGCGATGTTCTGGCCGGTCACGTAGGACGCCGCGTCGGACACCAGAAACAGCATCGCGCCCACCATCTCGTCGGCACGGGCCATGCGGCCGAGCGGAATGCGGGCGCCGTAGCGCTGCTTGAAGGTCTCGTTCTGGCCGCTCTCGACACCGCCCGGGGTTAGCGTGTTGACGCGAACGCCCTTCGCCGCCCAATAGGTCGCCAGGTGCTTGGTCAGCCCGATGACCCCGGCCTTGGAAGCCGTGTAGACCGCAGGCGTGTTGATGACGCGGCCGAGATATTCGGAGCCCTCGTAGATGCGCTGGTCCGGGGCCATCAGTCCGTAGATCGAGGCCGTTTGCACGATGGCGCCATAGCCGCGCTCGGCCATTCGGCCGCCGAACACCTGCGCGACGTTGAACATGCCGTCGAGATTGACCGCCATGATCTCCCGCCAGGTGTCCTGCGAGAATTTCTCGACGGGGGCAAAGAAAGCGTCGAGGTCGCGCGCCTTGCTCGCGGCGTTGTTGAGGAGGATCGAGACCGGTCCGAGGTCGGCTTCGAGCGCATCGGCCGTGTTGCGCACGGCGTCGGGCTGGGTGATGTCGCAGCCATAGCCTTTGGCGCGGATAGAGTGGTGCGAGGCGAGGTCGGCGGCCGCCGCGTCAGTCGCGGCCTGGTCGAGATCAACGATCGCGACATTGGCGCCGAACTCGGCGAGGCCCTCGGCGAAGCGACGCCCGAGAATGCCGCATCCGCCGGTCACCACGGCGGTGCGGCCAGTCAGATCGAACAGAGCCTTGAAGCTCGTGGTCATCGCTAAAGCCCCCTCAGGCGTTCAGTCGTTGGCGCAGCAGCAGTTCCACCAACGCGAAATCGAGATCGGAATCGATATCGATCGAGCGCTCTTCCGGCATTTCGAACAGGCGCGTGTCCGGATAGAAGACCGCGGGCCGCTCCAGAAACGGCGCGACGCGCCAGACGTAGATCGACGCGTTCATGTCGAAGCAGCGCGGCGCATCCTGCCGTCGCGTGATCGGAGGATCGGCGGTTTTGGAGAGGCCGACGCTACCGTCGGTGCGCTGCTCGACCAGGTTGAAATAGGGCGAGCGCCGTGCCGGCGCCCCGGTAATGACATTGCGGGCGCCGCTCTCGCGCAGCAGTGCCACGGCACCGGTGATGTCAGAGGCGAGCCGGAGCGGCGAGGTGACGTCGAGATCGACGAAGATCTCCGGCGTCGTGCCGGTTTTCGCGATGGCCTGCTCGACGCAATGACGGATCGCCGGAAGCTTTGGTGCGGTGTCGGTCGCCATCTCGTCCGGGCGCTTGACCGCGATATCGGCGCCCGCCTTCAGCGCCGCCTCGAGCAGAGCGTCTGAATCGCTGCTGAAGGCGATCGCATCGAACAGGCCGGTCTCGCGCGCCTGCGCGATGCTCCAGGCGAGCACGGGCTTGCCGAGGAGGTCGCGCGCATTCTTGCCGACGACCCCCTTCGAGCCGCCTCGCGCGCAGATGGTGCAGACAAGGCTCACGGCGATACCCAGGTCTTGCTGCGCAGCGCGCGTTCGCTGGCGTCGATCAAATGCACGACGCCGAGCGCCTCAGGCAGGGAGCAGGCCGGGCGCGCGCCCCGCATCGCCGCGAGATGCATGTCGCGATAGCTCTGGTCCCGCTCGCTGGCGAGCTCCCTCGCCGTGCCGTTGATGCTCAGGCGGCTGCCGACGAGATCGGCCTCGATGGTGTCGTCCTCGACGTTGACGCGGATGCGGCGGATGCCCTGGCGGTCGAGATAATCCATGTGGACGTGTACCGATGGCGCCCGCTGCATGTCGAGCAGCAGATCGAGATGGTCGTCGACGTCGATGTCGCGCGCGCCGGAGGCGCCGCCGAGCGCTGCGACCCGATGCCATGGCCCGAACAGCCACAGCAGATAATCCAGCTCGTGGCTGAGATCCCTGAGGACGCCGCCACCGGCGTCCGTCGTCGCGGATGCGGTGGTGCGATGGTCGCGGCCGGGCCGCCAGTCCCTGATGTCCTGCCCGACATAGGCGGCGACCGTGATCGCCTCGCGCCCGCGCAGTTGTTCGACAAGGGCCGTCATGACCGGATGGAAGCGCAGATTGTATCCGACGCTGACATGGGCGAACGGATATTTCGGCGGCGCCGCCGCCGTCGCGAACAGCGGCTTTTCGACCAGGACCGCGCCGCGGAAGCCGGCCTGCGCGAGCGCCTGCAGGTCGTCGGCATGGCGCGCCGTTTCGGTGGCAATCACCGCGTAATCGGGATGGGCGCCGGCGACGGCCTCTCCGATCGACCCATAGTCGCCGCCCTCTCGGCGGCTCACCGTCGCCACGGCGAGGCCAAGCTCGCGCAGGATCCGTGCATGCCTTGTGCCGATCGAGCCGAGGCCGATCACGACGGCTTTTGTCGAGGTCACGAGAAGACCTCATGAAACTCCGCGTGCGCCTGCTCGAAATCCTCCAGGCGGCCGATGTCGAGCCAGTATTCACGGATGGGATAGACCGCAACACGGCCCTCGCCGGCGATCACGCGCTCCAGCACGGTCGGCATGTCGATCCTGACCCCGGGCGCGACATGGCGGAAGACGGAACTTCCAATCACATAGATGCCGGCGCTGACGAACCAGCTTTCGGTCGGCTTCTCGCGAATGGCCTGGAGGAAGCCTTCCGACGTGGAAACCACGCCATATGGGACGTTCACCTTGTGCTCGCGGACGGCCATTGTCGCTTCCGCGGGCGTTCCATTGTGGAAGTCGAGAAGCGCGCCGTAATTGATCGTGGTGAGGATATCGCCGTTGGTGACGATCATCGGCAGATCCGGCGGCGTCGGAAACAGCCCGAGTGCACCGGCCGTGCCGAGGCGTTCGGTCTCGTGTACGTACTGGATATTGGCGCCGAACGCGGCGCCGTCGGCGAAGTGACCCTTGATCGTCTCGGCCTTGTAGTTGACCGACATGTAGATGTTGGAAAAACCCTGCTGGACCACGTTGCGGACAATGGTCTCGAGCAGGGGCCTGCCGCCGACATTGAGCATGGGCTTGGGCACGTCGCGCGTCAGCGCGCCCAGGCGCTCGCCGAGACCGCCGGCCATGATCAGGACCGGATTGGCATATTGGCGCGGCTCGAGCAGCTCATCGAGCGTCTCCACCAAGACCAGATGGCCGCCTTCGTCAATAAGTGGGAGCTGCTTGATCGATTTGTGCCGCATCAGATGCAGGCGGTCGTCGCGGGAGAGCGTCGCAGGAGCCGACACCGGCGCACGGTTCATGATGTCGGTGGCAAGCCCGGTGAGCGGGATACCGCGCAGCAGCCCGCGCCTGACGTCGCCGTCGGTGACCACGCCGAGCAGGCGGTTCTGGTCACCGAGCACCAGCGCAATCTGGATGCTCCCGCTCTCGATCGCGGCAATGGCCTCGCCCACGGTCGCCTGCGTTCCAACGACGGCCTTACGCCAGGATTTCATGGCAATCTGTCTCGTATACGGCAGGTATTGGCGGCGGCCCAACGGGTGAGCCTGCTATATCGCGGCTGCGAGAGGCGGCGTCAACCCCGCCGGGCCGTCCGGCGTTGTCCTTGTTAATTCTCGGCTTTTCAGGCCCGGTCCGGCGGTTTGAAGTGTCGTGGGCCGGTCGCTAAGATTGGTGCGGCTTGAGGGAATCGCGATGGACGATCTGATCATCATTGGCGGCGGCGAACATGCCTTCATGGTCTACGAGGCGGCGCTCCTGTCGGGCCAGTTCAACATCATCGGTTTCCTCGATCGCCAGCTGGGAACGCTGGGGGATGCGCGCTATCTCGGGACCGATGACGTTGCGCCGAACTATCCGGATGCCGCCTTCGTGGTCGGAATCGGAACGATGCAGGCCGGGCCCGCGCGCCGGCAGATGATCGGCCGGATGCAACTCAGGCGCTGGGCGTCGGTGATTCATCCACGCGCGTTCGTCTCGCCGTCGGCAACGATCGGCGCGGGTTGCGTCGTCATGCCGGGGGCGATCGTCAATGCGCGAAGCATGATCGGCCATCACTGCATCATCAATTCGAGCGTCGTCGTCGAGCACGACGTGCGCGTCGGTCACTACACGCATCTCTCGCCGGGAACGGTGGTCGGCGGCGGCGCGGAGATCGGCGACAACTGCTTTGTCGGCCTCGGCAGCCGTGTCCGCGATCACATTTCCATCGGCAACGATACGCTGGTGGCGATGGGCTCCGTCGTCACGGGTTCTTGGCCGCCCGGGTCCGTACTGCGCGGAGTTCCCGCAAAGCCTCGCCGTTAAACCGGATCGTCGGGCTCGAGCGCCTGCGGCGCCGCGGTTCCGATCAGCGACCAATACTCGATCGGAGGCCGCCCCGCGCCCGGCCGCTTGGCGGTGATGTCGGCCGGGCCGATGATCTCGCCGGCCTTCAGCGCGCGCGCAGCCACGATGCTCTTGCGAGCCACAGGCACATTCCTGACCTCCGACTCTTTCGGCGTCTTCATGCCATCGCCGAGCGCGGCCTCGACGTTGCGAATAGCGCTGACCATCCGCTTGAAATCGTCAGGCTCGAGCGAGGCCGCGTGGTCGGGACCGGGCGCATTGCGATCCAGCGTCAGGTGCTTCTCGATGATGGTTGCGCCGAGCGCAACCGCGGCGACCGAAATCTCGAAACCGTCGGTGTGATCGGAGTAGCCGACCGGAAGCTGGAATGCGGATCGCATCGTCGCCATCGCGGCGAGGTTCACATCCGTGATGGGGCAGGGATATTCGGTCGTGCAATGCAGCAGGCTGACGTGCCGCGCCAGCGCGGCGCGCGCCGCCGGATCGCGCCATGCCGCGCGGAACGAGGCAATGCCGGCCGCATCGCTACGCTGCGCGTAGCCATGCGCCAATACGCCCAGCGCTTCCTCGACCTCGCCGAGCGTCGCCATGCCCGTCGACAGGATCAGCGTGGCGCCGGCCCTTGCTGCCGCGTGCAGTAGCGGGGCATTGGTGAGATCGCCTGATCCGATCTTGATGCGTGGCAGCTTCAGCGACAGCAGGAAGCCGAGGGAGGCATCATCGAACGGCGTCGACAGGAATTCGATGCCGCGTTCGGCAGCGTGCGCGATCAGCGTGTGGTGCGCGGCCTGCGGCAGTTCCAGCCGCTCCAGCATGGCGAGCTGGCTCTCGGCGGCGTCGGTCGTGCGTTGCTGATAGTCCGCCTTCTTCGCCGCTCCGCCCGCCAGCGCCTTCGCATTGAAGGTCTGGAACTTGACGATGTCGGCGCCGGCATCGGCTGCCGCATCGACGAGGCCCAGTGCCTTGTCCAGGCTGCCGTCGTGATTGACGCCGGCTTCCGCGATGATCAGCGTGTGCGTCGTCATGGCCGCGCTCCGCTTGCGGGAAGTTCGTGGAAGCTTTTCTTCAGGAGCTGCCGGAAATCTGGAATGCCGGCGATGATGTCGGCAAAGCGCCGGCTGGAATCGCCGCCGCCATAGGGATTGACGGTATCCTTCTGGCCGCGCTGAAGCGCTTGCGAGATCGCCGCGCCGATCGCACCGCGCTCGGATGCGGCGTGAAACACCGACGCGGCGCGCTCGCGTCCCTTCTGGCGGTCGCCGACATCGACCGTGGGAACGCCGAATGACGGCGCTTCGAGGATGCCGCTCGACGAATTGCCGATCACAACGTCCACCTGGCTCATCAGGCTGAGATAGCGGAGCTGCCCGAGCGAGGCGACCGCGATCGTGTTCGGCCGGCTTGCCGCGAAGGCCTTGGTGCGGTCGTTCAGCGCGCGTCCCTCGGCATCGGCATTGGCGAGCGTGAAGATAAGACGGAATTCGGGATCGAGCCTCGACAGCGCCGCGAACAGCTCGTCGAGCTCGGCCATCGAGCGGCCAGCCTCCACCGTGACCGGATGGAACGTCACGAGCGCATTGTGCTCGCCGAGCGGCATGCCGACCGCGCGGCCGATACTGTCGCGGTCCATCAGGTCGAGACGCTTGATCGCGTCGATGCCGACCGAACCGATGGTGTGAATGCGGGATGGATCTTCGCCGAGCTGGACCAGCCGCCGCGCCGATCCCGCATTGCTGGCAAAATGCAGGTGCGACATCTTGCTGATGGCGTGCCGAATGGATTCGTCGACCGCGCCTTCGGTGACGTCGCCGCCGAAAAGATGCGCCATCGGCAGCCGCATGAACATTGCGGCCTGTGCGGCCGCGAACATCTCGAAGCGGTCGCCGAGCAAAACCACGAGATCGGGTCGCAGCCGCGCGAAGGCGTCGGCAAATCCGATCGCGCCGAGCCCGACCGATTTCGCGACGCCTGCGCCGGTGTCACTCGCAAGCAGCGTCTCGACCCGCTCGTCGACCTCGAATCCCTCCTCGCCGATGGTGCTGAAGGTGTAGCCGAACTCCGGCGCGAGATGCATGCCGGTAGCGATGAGCTGGAGCGTCAGGCCTGATGCCTCGCGGATCGCGCGCATCGGCCAGATCAGCAGTCCGAAATCGGCCCGGCTGCCGGTGACGAAGCAGATCTTTCGCGCGCCGTTATTCATCCCGGGCCCTGATGCTGGCGCTGCTCGGCAGGTTGATCAGGCGGCGCTCGATCGATTCGGCGGTGGCGAGATCGCCGCGCGGGCTCTGCGCGAACATCGGCAGGCGGTGCATGAGGGTCCAGGCCGGGCGCGCGCCGAAGCCGGCTTCGTTCAGCGCCGTGAGCACGTCGTCGCGCTGCCCGGCACAGGCCTCGTCGAGCAGGATCGCGTTCAGCCAGTAATTGCTCGTGGTGGCATCGGGCTCACGCGAGAAGCGCACGCCGGGCACATCCGCAAAGACGCGGTCGTAAGCCGCCGCCAGCCGGCGCTTGCTCGCCAGGAAGCCCTCGAGCTGCTCGAGCTGGGCGCAGCCGAGCGCGGCGTTCAGATTGGGCAGGCGGTAGTTGAAGCCGACCTCGTCGTGCACGAAGGCCCATTTGTGCGGCAGCTTCGCGGTGGTGGTGAGATGCTTGGCGCGGCGTCCGAGCTCCTCGTCATTGGTGAGGATGGCGCCGCCGCCGCCGGTGGTGACGATCTTGTTGCCGTTGAAGCTCAGCGCCGCGAGCCGCGCCTGAGATCCGACGGCGTGGCCCTTGTAGGTCGAGCCCAGCGATTCCGCGGCATCCTCCACCAGCGCAATGTTCCAGTCGCGCGCGATCGCGGCGATCTCGTCGAGCTGGACGGGATGCCCGAAGGTGTGCATCGGCGAGATCGCGGCGATGCGGCGTCCGGTCTCCCGATTGACCGTGCCCTTGGGCGTGCGCTCCGCGATCGCCCCGAGCCGCGCGGCGAGGGCGCGCGGGTCCATGCCGAGGGTGATAAACGAGCTGTCGACGAAATGCGGCACTGCCCCGCAATAGGCGATCGCGTTGGTGGTCGCGATGAAGGTCAGTGCCGGCGACATCACCTCGTCGCCGGGCTCGACGCCGGTGAGGCGGAAGCAGGCATGCAGCGCGGCCGTGCCATTGACGACGGCGACCGCGCGCCTTGCGCCCGTCACCTCTTCCAGCATGCGCTCGAAGCGGTCGACGAACGGGCCGACCGAGGAGACGAAGGTGCTCTTGATGCACTCTTCGAGATAGGCGACCTCGTTGCCCGCAAACACCGGTTCGTGCAGGCCGAGGATGCCGTTGGGCGTGCCCGCTGCGCGGCGGACGGCATCGACCACGGCCTTCGGATCGAAGGCGAGCGCTTTGGTCACGGCCGGTTTCACCGTTGCCTCAGACATTGTAGACGTCCGCCTTGTAGCGGCTGAGATTGGCGGGATTGGTGAACCAGCTCACTGTCTTCTCGATGCCGCGGCGCATGCCGTCGAGCCCGCCGAATTCCGGCGCCCAGCCGAGTTGCTGGCGTGCCTTGGAATTGTCGGCCCACAGCCGCTCGACTTCGCTGTTGGCCGGACGCAGGCGCGCCTCGTCGGTCTCGATCTCGATCTTCACGCCCATCACGTCGGCGATCATCTCGACGGTCGCGCCGACCGAGATCTCGAAGCCGCTGCCGAGATTGATGGTTTGGCCGACGCATTGTTCGGCCGGCGCGGTGAGGCCTGCGATCAGGCCGCGCGCGGTGTCGGTGACGAAGGAGAAGTCGCGGGTGGGACTGACCGCGCCGAGACGGATCCTGCGCTTGCCGGTCGCGATCTGGCTGATGATGGTCGGGATCACCGCGCGCGCCGACTGCCGCGGTCCATAGGTGTTGAACGGCCTGATGACGACGACCGGCATGTCGAACGAGGCCTGGAACGACAGCGCCATCTGGTCGGATGCGATCTTCGAGGCCGAGTAGGGCGATTGGCCGACCAGCGGATGGTTCTCCTTGATGGGCACGATCTGAGCGGTGCCATAGACCTCGCTGGTCGAGGTCTGCACGAACCGCCGAACGCCGGCCATGCGCGCCGCCTGGAGCACGTTGACGGTGCCGCGCACATTGGTCTCGACATAGGAATCGGGCGCGACATAGGAGAAGGGAATCGCGATCAGCGCCGCCAGGTGCAGCACGTCGGTGCAGCCGCTGGCGGCCGCGATCATGAAGTGGGGATCGCGGATGTCGCCGGCGACCACCTCCACGGACTTCATGATGTCCGTTGGAACCGTGTCCAGCCAACCCCAGGAATTGAAGGAGTTGTAGTAGACGACGGCCTTGACGCGGGCTCCGGCCTTCACCAGCTCCTCGACGACATGCGAACCGATGAAGCCGTCGCTGCCGGTAACGAGGACGCGGGCGTCCCTCAGATCTGCCATGCCGGACCCCAGAAGCCGATTAAGCCAGTATTCGCAACAAGATGGCCGCTATAGCACACTGGCCGTCGTGCGCAACAGAGCAGCGCCCGAAACCTGCCAAATGCCCGCGGATGCAGCATTTTTTTGCAAGGCCATCTAAGCCTTGCCGGCCGGGTTCAGGTGCGCTCTCACGAACGCCTCGAGATTGCCGCCCTCGAACAGATGGCCAGGAACGCCGGCAGCCTGCGCGGCCTCGAGGTCGCTCGGCTTGTCGCCGATCACCATGCTGCGCGTCATGTCGACCGGAAAACGCTGCGCGAGGTCCGTGATCATGCCCGGCGCCGGCTTGCGGCGGTCGCTCGTGCGGCAATAGCGCGCGACGGTGCCGTCGGGATGATCGGGGCAATATTCGAAGGCGTCGATATGCGCGCCGATCTCCGCCATCTGGTCCGCCATCCAGCGATGCAGGGTGACGACGTGATGCTCCTCGTAGTAGCCGCGAGCGACGCCGGATTGATTGGTGATGACGAAGGCGAAGTAGCCGGCGTCATTGACCGCCTTCACCGCCTCGCGGGCCCCTTCGATCCATTGAAGCTTTTGGGTCTCGAACGTGTAGCCGGAATCGTGGTTGAGCACGCCGTCGCGATCGAAGAACACGGCGGGGCGCCGCAACTTCTCGCGCAGCTCGCGATCGGCGCGCGCGAAATCGTCGGGGATACCGATGTCGATGAAATAGCCGCGATAGGCGGTGCCGCGCAGCTCGCCGAACCTGACGAGGCCGGGGAACACGTCCTGCTCGAGCGAGGCGGGAAGCTTCGCGATATCGGCGAGAACGGACTTGTCGACGACGTAGATGCCGGCATTGACCGGTCCGGTGGCGCCTGCGCCCGGGGCTATGAAGTCACGCACAACGTCGCCGTCGAGCACAACGCGCCCGTAGCGGTCTCCGACGACGCCGTCGCGCAGTGCCATGTGAACGCGGCCGCCCTGCGCGCGCGCGATCAGATCCAGCAGGTTGAAGTCGAACAGCGAGTCGCCATTGAGCAGCACGAAACGGTCGTGCAAGAGGTCGCGCGCATGCACGAGCGCACCGCCGGTACCGAGCGGCTCCGTCTCGCGCGACACGAGGATGCGCGTCTGTCCCCTGGCGGCCGCGGCGTAGTGCGTCTCGACGATCTCCGCCTTGTGCCCCGCAAGCAGGACGATTTCATCGAACATGCCATAGCGCGCGAGTTCATCGATCAGCGTATCGAGGAACGGCCGCCCACCGATGTCGAGCATCGGCTTGGGAACCAGCCTGGTGCGCTCGCCAAGCCGGGTGCCAAGCCCGCCGACGAGGATCACGGCCTGTCTCAGCACGGAGCGGGAAGTTTGCGACATGGATCGTGCTATCGGTGAAAGGCGAATGTCATTCCAATGTCCATACCGCGCTACTGCTCATTGCGCCAGATGGCCGTCGCCGTGACAGAGAACGCCGAGGCTCATCGCTCGCATGGAATGCGAACGACAGCGGTCTGCCTGTTTGCAAACAGCGGCTGGAACGGCCCTGCGCGAAGCGATTTGACGAACCCGGAATCCAGCGGATCCGTTGGCGGAAAATAGGGGAGACGCTCACCTGCATTGAGACGAATCCAATCGATGGTACGCGGGTTGATCACGGCGACGAGCTGCCAGGTATCTTGGCCCTTCCCCAGCATATCCTGGATCGCGTCGCGATCCGCATCCTCCGTCGCATCCGGGATTTGCGGTGCGCTCGCTGGTGGCTCAGCCGGCTCGGCCGGCGCCGGCGCTTTCTCGGTACGGACAGGCCGCAGAATTCCGCCCAGGGCGTCCGACCTGCCCATCTGAAAATTCGTCTCCTGATTGATATTCTGCAACAGCGGTCGGATGGTGGTGCAGGCCTCGGCAAGCCGCCGCCCCCCGTCGCCCGGCTCGACGATCGCGGAAATGACAGTGCGCATCCGCTTGGCGAGGGCCTCGTTCACGGTATCCAGATTCGAGAACATGTAGGCGGCCGGGGCACCCGTCAGGGCCTGGATTACGCCGAGCGTGTAGGGATCTGACAGCAGGATGCCCTTTCTCAGGTTGTGGTGCAGCCAACCCGCCGCGTCGAGGTCGCTCGCATTGTAGTGCGTGATGGCCGTGGCGCCGCTCGGAAGAGTTCCGTAGCTGTAACTCTTCGACATGCCGGATAGTCCGGCGCGGTCGAGGGCCACGCCGAACCCGACGATGGCCGCAAGCGCGCAGATCTGAATCCATCTCGGCCGGATGAACGTCATCGGCACGAGCGCCAGAAGGAGAACCGCTCCCGCGATCTCGGTCGGCCGAAGGAAATCCTGGTAACGCGAGGACGGCAGATCGGGCCGCCAGGTGAAGGTGTAGACCGCCAGCACGAGGCCAGCAGCGAGCAGGGTGACGGTGATTGCCGCAGAAGCTCGCCGCCGGAAGGGAACGGGAATGGGGTCAATGAGCAGCTGGCAGAACACTTCGGTCGCGGTGATCGTGAGCAGGGCCAAGACGATCATGGTGGTTCGGTAGAGGAACGGAAAGCCTGACAGCACGGCAATGGCGAGGCTGCAGCCGACTGTCCACGACCACAGCAGTATCGACACGCGCGCGATTTGAGCAGGGTTGGAACGGGCGTCTGAGGGGGTGGCGGACCGATTGATCCACCACCAGGCCATCGCCATCGCGATGCATACGGCAAACAGCGGGCCGATGGCCCTGGCCAGCTCGATCATCGCGACCTCCGGGCCGGCGCCGAGGAACAGTTCGTCGCCGCTTTGAATTTTTCTTCCCAGCACCAGCCCGGTGACGAGGGAGAACATCAAGTTGGCGTTTGCCGACTGCAGATAGCCGAGGCGCATTGCCAAGATGCAGGCGACGATTCCGCATATGACCAACGGCAGTACGATTGACAGGGCGCGCAAAAGGCCCAGATTTCCCGGGCGGCGCGACGTCTGAAGCAGGATGAGTAGGTAGCCGAGCCAGGCGGCAAGGACGACAGGGATGAACATATAGGACCCGCGGTGCGCGAGCAGCAGCGTCGCGGACCATGCGCAACCGATGAAGAGCACGCCCTCCCGCCGATTGGTCTTGCCCTGAACCCTGAACAGCAGCAGCCCTCCCGCGAGGAGCGCGAGCAGCAGCGTGTTGTTGTTCAGGATGAAGGCGGTGAAGAGCGAGGCGACCGCACTCAGGATCAGCAACGCGACCGGGCCCGCCTGGAAATCCTCCTTCCCATCTCGCCTAGCCTCGCCGAGAAGGACGCCGAGAAAAACCACGCTCCCGGCAAGCGCCAGGCTGCCATTGGTCAGCAACCCGATGCCGTTGCCGGCCGCGGCGAAGAAGAAGGCGATCCATTTCCGCGTTGGTTCGGAATAGACCCCCTCCGCAAAGGCGTAGAAGGCCAGAAGGAAAAACAGGATCGAGAAATAGCGGTAGGTCCACCCGAACTGCAGGAGATCGAGGCCCAAGGTGCCGGCCAATGCTCCCGCCAGCGCCGAGCGAAGGTCGACGTAGGATTGCGAGGCGTAAGGATTGATGACGCCGCTATCGGCGTATTCCTGCGCGGTCTTCATCCAGTGAACGTCGGCGCCGATATCCGAGTAGGGGAAGTGGGAAAACGCGCCGAACGTCCACCACCACGTAACGAGCGCCATCGGTAGCGCCAACAGAAACCACAGCATGATCCCCCTGGCGTCGCCGGCGCGCGGGCGCCAGACCGGCCAGGTCCATGCCAGTCCGAAGGCGGACAGCGCAGTCATGATTGCCAGATGAAGGCGGATGTCGCCGATCAGCGCGGAGCAGAGCCCGAGAATAATGCCGACAGCGGAGGCGCCGATCGCATATCCCAGCACGACGTACTGAACCCTTGTCAGCCGGCTCGTCTTGACCAACTCCAGCGGCGTGATCGCCAGGATGGAAAGGCCTGTGCCGAGCTGAATCGGGAAGAACACGAACGTCAAAAGCAATGTATTCATCCACATCGCAACATTCCTAAAATTTTTCCAAATGAGCCAGGTTGCTGCGTGAGAGACGGGGGCTTCGGCCCGCCTAATGGCCGTCGTTCATTTCCGGGGCGCGACCTCGCGCCGGTTCTTGCGAAGGCACGGTGCGGTTCCGCAGGGTGACGCCTCATCGCCATGCGCGGTGGCAGGGCCGCTACCACACGCTCCGGCCGCCGTCCATCACGAGGTTCTGTCCGGTCATGTAGCTCGATGCGTCCGAACAGAGGAACTGGACCGCGGCGCGATATTCGTCGACCTCGGCCATGCGCCCCATCGGGATCAGGCGGGTGAGGCGTTCCACGAAAGCGGGATCCTGGTTGTTGAAGACGCCGCCTGGCGAGATCGCGTTGACCCGCACGCCGTGGTCGGCCCAGTAGGTCGCCAGATATTTCGTCAGGCCGATCAGCCCATGCTTGATCACCGAATAGGTCACGGGCTTGACCGGCTGCTCCTCCTCGCGCGTCACATGCGGCTGGCGGTAGAGCCGCTGGTCCGGCGCGATCACGCCGAGATCGGAGGCGATGTTGAGGATCACGCCGCGGCCGCGCCTGGCCATCTGCCCGCCGAATTCCTGCGCGCACAGCATCGCTCCGGTCAGGCCCACCGCGATCTCGGTCTGCCATTGCGGCACCGGGAATGCTTCGAAACGCGAGGAGTGCATGACGCCCGGGCTCGACGACACCTTCGGATCGATCGCGGCGTTGTTGACGAGGATGTCGACGGTGACGCCGCGGCCTGCGAGTTGCTCGCTCGCAGCGCGCACCGAATCCTGCGCGGTGACGTCGAGTGCGAGCGCGATCAGATCGGCGGAGGGCGTGGCCTGCTTCAGGGCGGCGACGGCGACATCGGCCTGCGCGAGGCTGATTTCGGTGACGACGACGCGCGCGCCCGCCTCGGAGAGTGCAGCGACATGCTGCCGCCCGAGCAGGCCGCCGGCGCCGGTCACGAGCGCCGTGCGTCCGGCGAGATCATAGCGGGAGGAGGGGCTTGCCATCGAGAGGCTCCTGTTCAGCTGCGCAACTGGCCGCCATCCGCGACCATGACGCTGCCGGTGATGAAGGCGGCGCGGGGGGAGGCAAGAAACGCGACGAGGTCGGCAATCTCTTCCGGCTTGCCGAGCCGGCGCAGCGCCACCTCGCGCGCGAGCATGTCCTCGACCGCGGCCCTGTTCTCGGCGAGCTTGCGCGCCCAGGTCCCGTCTGCGGCGAGGATATTGCCCGGCGCGACTGCATTGATGCGGATGCCCTCGAGCGCCAGCGGCCGCGCCAGTCCGCGCACGGTCGCGTTCAGCGCCGCCTTCGCGGCATAGTAGGTCACGGGGGCGCCAAGCGCCGCCATGCCTGCAATCGAGGAGATACAGATAATCGACCGGTCGCCGCTGCCGCGCGCCATCAGCGGCCGTGCGGCCTTGATCGTGTTGGTGGTGGCAAAGAAGTTGAGGTCCATCAGTCGCGACCATTCCGCCGCGGTTTCCTTGCCCGGCGGGACGGAGGCGCCGCTGCCGACGTTGCAGACGAGGACGTCGAGGCGGCCCCAGTGCTGCTCGACATCCTGGATGAGTGCCGCAGCGGCGGCCGGATCGGTGACGTCGGCGACATGGATCGAGCTCTGTCCACCGACGGTCGCGCGCGCCGCGGTCAGCGCATCCGAGCCACGTGCCGCCAGCGCGACCTTCGCTCCCTCCGCGGCAAGCGCGGTGGCAATGGCAAGGCCGATGCCACGGCTGGCGCCGGTGACGAGAGCGGCGCGGCCTTCCAGCTCGAGCTTCATCGCGCCGCGTCCTCGATCCAGCCGACCGTCATGTCGCGATACCTTGCGAGCGCGCCCGCATGGTCGCCGTCGGCGGCGCGCGCGGTCTGCAGGATGTATTGTCCCTTGTAGCCGGAGCGCTCGATCAGCCGGATCGTCTTGGCGAGATCGGCGTTGCCGGTGCCGAGCGGCACGGTGGTGCCGCCGCGAACGCGGTCCTTCACGTGTACATTGAGGATGCGCGGCGCGTAGGCTTCGATCTCCTCGGCGCTGTCATATCCGAGCGAGGCGCTGTTGCCGCTGTCGTAATTGATGCCGAAGACGTCTGCCGGAAACGCCTCCATGAAGCGGGCAAGTTCGCGCGGCGGCAGATCGGATTCGAAGACGATCCTGACGTTCTGCCTTGCAAGCTGTTCGCGGCGCGCGATCAGCACCCGCTTGAGCGTGTCGCTCTCGCTCTCGCGTTCGATCTTGCCATCGTCGACCAGCGGGATCACGACGAACTCGATGCCGATCCGGCTGCAGGCGGCAACCAGGAGATCGAGTTCTTTGACAAGAGCGTCGCGCACGACGGCATCGACCTTCCAGAACGGCGCCTGCATGAAGCAGTCGCCGGTCAGGCTCGGAATGCGCAGGCCGTTCTCGCGCGCCAGTGCGATGATCTCCGCCTGGCCGGCTTCGGTCGTCAAAGGATTTTCCCGCAGCCGCTCCTGATCGATGGTCCATTCCATTCGCGTCAGGCCGAGCGCCTTGGCGCGGGGAAATTCCTCGCGCCATTCATCCCAAGGGAACGCCTGGATCTTGCCGTCGACCAGTGCCGACAGGCGTCCCTGCATGAAGCCGACGCGTTGCAGTGTTGCGGTCACGATTTGTCATCCGAGCTGATGGCGAGGCCCTTGGCGGTCCAGCCGCCGTCGACGAAGATCTCCTGGCCGGTTACATAGGCCGACGCGTCCGAGGACAGGAAGACGGCGGCGCCGACCATGTCGGCGGGTTGCGCCCAGCGGCCGAGCATGGTGTGCCGGCGCCGGTCCTCGTGCATGACGGGATCGGCAAAACTCTTCGCGGTCATCTCCGTCGCGACGTAACCGGGCGCCAGCGCGTTGACGCGGATGCCGTCGCTCGCATAGTCGGCGGCGAGCGCGCGCGTCAGGCCGGCGAGGCCGGCTTTCGCCGCGACATAGCCGGGATTGCCGGGAAAACCGCGGATCGAATTGATACTGGTGACGTTGATGATCGCCGCCGAGCCCGTGGTCTTCAGCAGCGGATAGGCGGCAAGGATGGTGGCGTAGACGCCGGTGAGGTCGGTCGCGACCGTGGCGCGGAAGCGAGCGAGCTCGCTTTCGGCGCTCTGTGCGGGAAGGCTAATGCCGGCCGCATTGACCAACGCGTCGATACGACCGCCTTGCGCCGCGATGGCATCGAAAGCGCGCCCGATCGCGGAATCATCGGAGAGATCGCAGGCGATGGCAGCGACGCCCTGCGGCGCGGTCCCGGACCGGCTGAGACCGAAAACGGTGGCGCCCGCATTCTTCAGGCCGCTCGCGATCGCAGCGCCGATGCCGCGCGAAGCGCCGGTGACGACGGCGATCTTGCCGGCAAGAGAGAAGGCGCCGAGATCAGGCATAGCCATAACTACGCATGATGGCACCACAGAGCTTGACGTCTTCCGTGCGGTCGATCTGGAACATCTTGTGACGCTCCATCACGTGGAAGCCGATCTTGCCGCCGAGACGGTTGTTCTGCTCGCGCAGGAGCGCAGGAATCAGCACGTAAAACGAACCGTTCTCGAGGTAGCGCTTCTCGATCTGCTGCCGCATGCGGCGGTTGTGATAGTCGTAGTTGATCGGCTCCGGTCCGTTCTGGCCGATGCGCCAGTTGAAATAGTCCTCGACCTCGCAAACCGAGAGCAGGCTGTCGAGATGCTCGCGATCGAAGGTCGCAAGCGCCTCTTCGATGTCGCGGGGTTCGCGGATCGGCGAGGTCGCCTGCAGTGCGACGATGCGCTCGAAACGGCCCATCCGCGCGTCGACGGCATCGAGCGCATGCAGCCAGGCGGATTCGGAGGAGGCGAGGTCGCCCGAAATGTCGTCCGGACGCCGCACGCCCACCGCACCGGCGGCTTCCGCCGCTTCCAGGATCCGGTCGCTGTCGGACGAGACCGCCACCACGTCGACGCCCAGCGCGGCGCGCGCCTGCTCGACCGTCCAGGCGATCAGCGGCTTGCCGCAGAGATCGAGCAGGTTCTTGTGCGGGATGCCCTTGGAGCCGCCGCGTGCGGCGATCACGGCCAGCGTCTTGCGCGCCATCATATGTGTCCCTCGAGGCGCTCGAGCGCGGTCCAGAAGCCTTCGCCCATGTTCTTGTGGCCCTGCCATATCTCGGGAATGAAGGATGCGGTGGGCGCGTGCTTGCGCAGCACCTGTCCGATCTCGTCGAAGTCGATCTCGCCTTCGCCGACCTGCAGGCCTTCGCCGTCGAGCCCCTTGGCGTCGCCGAAATGCAGATGCGCGGTATGAGGACCGAGCTGTGCGAGCCCTTGCGCGAAGTCGAAGCCGAAATGATTGGCGGCGAGCTTGGTGTGCGAGATGTCCACGCACATGCGCAAATCGTGCTTGGCGCAGAACGCGGCCGACTCGTCCGGGAAGATGAAGATGTTCTGGTGACGCTGGCCGCCGAAATGCCAGGGGAAGGGCGCCATGGTCTGCGGCGTCAGCTCGACGCCCTCCATGTCGAGGTCCTTGAGGCTCTGCGCGAAAATGCGGTAGCGCTCGGCCTTCTCTTCCGGGGGCAGCGGCTCGTCCATGGTGAAGCCGCCGATATTGGCGACGATCGGCGGACGCTTGGTCTTGGGAAAGAATTTCTTCAGGCCGCGGGTGATGTCGATCACCGCCTGCGTCTGCTCGAGCGAATAGCGGCGCAGCGTCTCGTCGGGCGTTGCGAGGTCCATCAGCTTGGAGCCGGCGAACAGTTCCGGCGCATGCACGACGAAGCCGAGATCGTAGGTGCCGGAGAGATAGGCCGCGGGATCGCGCTCCATGTCGCTGTAGCTGAGATGGAATTCGATGATATCGGGCTCGCAGATCTCGAGAAAGCGCTCGGTGTCGTGATAGCGCACCGGCACGCCCCAGGGCCGGTCGAAGCGGTAGCGCCGCGCCTTCGCGGCGCCCGCGTCGAGGTCGCTCTGGAAGAAATAGTCGTCGGCCGCCATCCTGCGCTTGAGCGTCTTGCCGATCAGGGCCGGCATCTTCAGCGGCGACAGGCCCTGGCCCGGGCTCTTCACGGCGATGTCGTTCTCGGAAATGACCGTGCCGGCTTCGATGTCGCGCGCGGCGACGAGGCTCTTTGCAAGGTTTTCGCGGTTGATCAGCTCGCCCTGGCTGAGCGCGCGTTCGGCGAGCTTTTCGCCGCGCGCCGCTTCCACCTCGCGGATGCCGGTGACGAGGGCCTTGAACTCCTCCGGCTCCAGGCTCGCGGCATGGTCGGGGCCCTCCATCTCGCGGTCGAGCGTGATGTGGCGCTCGATCACGACGGCACCGAGCGCGACCGCCGCGGTCGAGACCGCGGTGCCGCGCTCATGGCCGGAATAGCCAACGACCGGGTGGATCTCGCGCAGCGTCTCCATGAAGCGCAGATGGATGTTGTGCAGCGCTGCGGGATAGGTGCTCTGGCAATGCAGCAGCACATAACCGGCGTTGCGGTCGTCGAGGAATTTCGACGCGGTCCTGATCTCGTCCGTGGTGCTCATGCCGGTCGAGACGATCAGCGTCTTGCCGGTTGCAGCGAGCCGGGCGAGCAGGGGGAGATTGGTCAAATCGGCAGAAGCAACCTTGTAGGCCAGCACGCCGAAACCTTCGAGCACCGCGACGCTCTTCGCATCCCAGGGCGTGCAGAGATATTGAATGCCCTTCGAGGCACAGTAGTCGGCGATCTTCTTCTGCTGCTGCGTCGTCAGCTCGAAGCGGCGGAGCAGGTCGAGCGTGTACTCGACGGCGAGGTCGTCATCCTTTCCGGAGAGCGAGGAGGCGCGATAGACCTCGTCGAGCTTGCGCATCTGGAATTTGGCGCAATCCGCGCCGGCTGCGACCGCGGCGTCGACCAGTGCGATGGCGCGGTCGAAATCGCCGTTATGGTTGTTGCCGATCTCGGCGATGACGTAGCAGGGCTCGCCCTCACCCAGGAGGTGGTTGCCGATACGGACGGGAGCAGGCTGTTTGGGCGGTGTCATCAACATTCTCGTCTCACATGCGTCAGGCGGATCGCGCCGGAAGGCGCGATTTCCACGTCCGCAGTCCGTTCTCTTCAAACATGATACGCGAGCAGCTGTGCCCCTGCTGTTCCAGGGCCGCGATGAGCTGGTAGCGCTCGAACGGACGCACGAAGAACAGGAAGTAGCCGCCGCCGCCAGCGCCCAGCAACTTGCCGCCGACGGCGCCGTGCGATTTGGCGAAATCGTAGAGGGCGTCGAGCTCTCCGGAGGAGATCTTGGAGCTGAGCTTGCGCTTGGCGTGCCAGGCCTCGTCGATGAGGCGTCCGCAATCCTGCAGCCGGCCGCGCAGCAGGTGCTTGCGGATCTCGCGCGTCACCTCCTTCTGCTTGGCGGCGGCGCGTACTGCGTCGGTCGTCTCGTGCTGAGCTTTCTGGTCGCGATGGATCGCCCCGGAGTCGCGGCCTGCGCCGGTGTAGCAGAGCACGAGGCTCTCCTCGAGCTCGGCGATGATGTTGGAGTCGAGCCGTAGCGGTACGATGGTGTTCTGCTCTGAGGAGAACTCCATGTGATTGAAGCCGCCGAACACGGTGGCATATTGATCCTGCCACCCGCCGGGAATATTGAGCATCAACCGCTCGGCCTGGAACGCCATTTCCGCGATCTCGTGGCGATCCCATTGGTCGCTGCGAAACTCGTTGAAGCAGCCGATGATGGCAGAGGAGACCACCGCCGAGCCGCCGAGGCCGGAGCCGACCGGGAAGTCGGCGGAGACCTCGAGCTCGAACCCGTAGGTCGGCTTGATCAGGCGCACTACCGATTTGATCAGGGCCAGGTCACCGCCGGTGCCGAGCTCGGTGAGATTATCGGCCTCCACCGTGCGGCGAAAATCGTGCGAATAGATCCGGATGCGCGGATCGTTCCGGCGCCGCAACGTCGCATGCGCATACATCTTGATCGTGGCGCTGATCACCGCGCCGCCGTCATTGGCGACGAAATAGTGCGTCAGATCGGTGCCGCCGCCGGAGAAGGAGATCCGGACCGGCGAGCGGGCGCGCGCGAAAACCTCGCTCTCCTCCGACAGGTTGAACAGCTCGCGGCTGAACACGTCGACCAGCCGGCCCTCGGTATCGAGGATCGGAACCACATGCACACGCTGATCGAGCAATTTGAGGATTTGCTCGCGCGGTCCGCCAGCACGCGCCCAGACGAAGGTGCGGTTGACGCAGGCTGCGACCCTGTCGTGGATGGTAATGCCGGTCAACATCCGCCTGCGGATGTCACCGTCAGTCACAGCGCCGACGATCCGCCCGCTCGCATCCTGCGCGAACAGGATGCCGAGCATGTTGGCGTTGAGGCGCCGAAAGGCTTCCTCAATCGTCTCGGTCTCGGCGATGGTGACGTGGCTCTTGTCTGCCAAGGTGGTGGGTCCAAAAAGCGAAGGCAATTCCAGCTCTTAGCCCGGTGGCGAGCCGCTCAAAAAGCCTCGATCAGGGTCGTTAGATACGGCAGGGGGGCGGACGATGCAAGTTTTCCGGGGGCTGGAGGGCCGTTGCCGTGGAACCGGCTTTAGGATGGGCAGACCGGCAAAGTGGATCGTGAGCTATTCGCCTAAAGGCATAGAATCATTGCCGGTGTTCTGTTGACCTCGCCTCGCTTGCAGGTATCAGCAGCCGACCGGGGAATGTTTTCATCGTGTGTTTGGCTATACGTCCTTTTGTTCGGGGCGCAGCTGCACAAAATATCATCGCAGAAGCACCTTCCTATTAAGCCTGGCTGATCTCGCTCTGGCATCGGTTTCAAACACGAAGCTTGCACAGAACGAGCGAGCTGTCTCGTGGCCGACCGCACCGATCAACGCATCTACTCTCGTCCATAACTATCGCCCCATATCGACGGGTTGCTGGCGATCGCGGCAAGTGCCTCGCGCTCGAGGTCCAGCCCACATCGTAGACGCGCGGACCGTCTTGCGGCAGGAGCGTCATCGAGTAAAGGAAGCTCCCCGGTGGGCGCTCTCGGTAGCTACGTGTTGCGTACGGAGCTGAAGAAATGGTTCGCATGTCAGGTTGTGGAGTTGACCCCCTCGTTCCGTGCCAATGACGGCTTCGAGGCAACGAGGCAGATTACGTAACCGAGAACGTGCTCAGCCTTTTTCGGAGCACGCGAGCCGAAATTCACAGACGGTGTCCATATGCGTCCTATCTTCGTACAGAAGCATTTGCACTTCCTCGATTTTCTATTGATGTAGTTGCCTCCCCCCTCCCAGAAGGTCCGTTTTGCCGGCCGCTTGATAGACAGCGCCGCGCAATCGGCCCGCGTCCGAAAGCCTCCAAAGGAGATGCTATGGGGCGGGCGGCGGCGGTGAGGACGGTGAGGATATGGCATTAATCGGCGCGCTGATGCGAACCGATGGAGCACCACATGCAGAAATTGAATGACCTGAGCCGATTCCTCACGCCCCTCAAACCGGACGGGACGCTGATCGCTGTGATCGAGATGAGCCTGTCGAACTGGCTCGTTGCGGGGATTGTACCTGGTGTCGAGCGCCAGCCGTCGAAGAAGCTTGAGGTCGACGAGAACGCCTTGCTGAAGCTGCTCAATCGCTGGCGAGAAGAAGCGCGGAGGGCAGGACACGGAATCGAACGCATCGCGGTCGCTTTCGAGGCCGGCCGTGACGGTTTCTGGTTGGCCCGCTGGCTCAGGGCGCGCGACATCTAGGCGGATGTCATTCACGCATCGAGCATAGCGGTATCGCGCGAGCACCGGCGCGCCAAGACCGATCGTCTCGTCACCGAACTGCTCAAACGCAGCTTTCTCGGCTGGTTGCGGGGCGAGCGTGATCACTGCAAGATGGTCGCGATCCCGACAATCAAGGACGAAGATGCCAAGCGTCCCTCCCGTGAGCCGAGAGCCTCATCGGAGAGCAAAGTCGGATCGTCAACCGAATGAAAGCAGCGTTGATACGGCTCGGCATCCGCGGCTTCAATCCCAAGCTGAAGAAAGCCGCCGAACGCCTTGACGGCTTACGCACCCCCGAGGGCGAGCCGATCCCGCCCAACACCCTGGCTGAGCTGCGTCGCGACATGGCGCGCCGGCGGCTCGTCAGCGATCAGATACGACAGATCGAGGACGCTCGCCTGGAGCATCTCAAGCAAACGCCCAGTGATGGACCACGCGCAATGGTGCGCCTATTGGCGCGGGTGATCGGCGTTGGTGTCGAGACCGCCGACATGCTGGTGCAGGAGGTACTATCGCAAGCATGCGCGACCGAAGGCGATAGCGCGTTATGCTGGCCTCACCGGCTCGCCCGACGAGAGGGCAGAAAACGCCGGAGAAAGGGCTGACGCGTTCCGGCAACGCTCGAGTGAGACTAGGCATGATCGAATTGGCCTGGCGATTTCTCAGTTCCAAAAGGACAGCGTCTTAGCGCAGTGGTTTCGAACCCGGACCGAGAATGCCCGCGGGACGCGCAAGACCATGATCGTGGCCTTGGCGCGCAAGCTGCTGATCGACCTGTGGCGGCTCGTGCGGGAGGGCGTAGTGCCGGACGGCGTCGTTAAGCGGGCTCCCTCCGATCGTCATCCCGATCGCACCAAAGCGTGCCGTCGTGCTCGAAGCTGTCACGGTGTGGCCTGGCAACGGCGGAGCCTGTCGTAAGGTTGGTGCGACGGCCAACCTTGACAGCTTCTGCGCGCGCCAGCGCAAACGAAGTGGGCGGGTCGGGACAAAGCAACGGAGTCGAACAAAGAAACTGACGAAGGAAAAGATGCGCCGACCTGTCACCTGTTGAAACGCCGCCGCCTTGACAAAGCCCATACAAGGAAACCGCGCTGGGGGGACGCAGGACGATGCCGCGTGATCGATTAAGTCGTGTCAAACAACCTTCAGACGATCGATAGGGTCGTCTATGGGGATTTAATGTTTGGCGGCACTCGTACTTTCAGGGACTTGGCCGTAGTAAAAACACCACAGTACACAATCTAAACGCGCGACTCTCATGAGGCAAACTGATCTCTATCGATCTGGAAAGCCTCCGGAGCTACTGAGCCGAAACTGTTTTGAGTTGTTCGTCAAGAGGCATTTGCCGAAATTGCGCGATTGATAGCCTCGATGCTTCAGACCCTTACGTCCATGACCGGGCTGGAGGACGATGACGACGCGAGCACGAGCTGGACGAGCCGTCGCTCGGCAGCCTCGACCGGATGCTCGATCAGGTGCGCTGGCAATGGGCGCATGCGACGACGCCGAGCATGAGCACGATGGCAGGGAGCCGGAGGACTGGGAAGACGATCCCGCAGAATGCGGCGTTGCCGACTTCGAGGGGCTCTTGGAGCAAATCGGTTATGGCGACTGGACGAACACGGTGATGGCAGCAAAACTGGCATCGCCGCCACGCAATCCAGCTAGCGTGCCAACTTCCGGAGGGCAGGTTCTGCTGGTACTGCAAGCGCTCAAGCAGTTAGTCGAGCTGCCGGGCTTCTGGGAATGTGATGAGCCCGAAAAGAAACCGGTGGCAACCATCGTGCGCATCGGCGGTGACGAGTGCGCCTGATCTCGCTCCTGATCCTGCGTACACGCGGCAGGCTCGCCTGCTGGGCGATCAAGGGCAGCCTGTTGCTCGCCAAGCTGTACGCCGTGCTGATGCCGGACGATCTTCGATGAAGCTCAAGGCCCGCCGGTTCACGCTGGCAGGCCTCCACCTAATAGCGATCGTAATATCGTGGTCCGTACCAATCTCGCCGATGTCGGTAATAGTCGTCGCCGTAGCCGTATGGGGCATAACGAGGTCTCGCGTAGGCGCCGGGAGCGTGATAGTCGTTCGGATAGCAGCGACCGTTCGAATAGTTGTAGTCGTAGCCATGCGGACACCCGCCGCCTCTTCCCGGGAATTGCACCTGCTGAACTTGGGGTTCCTGCGCAGGCGCGGCCGGCGACGGTCCAAATGCAGCTAACGACAGAATTGCAGCTTGAATAAGCACCGTTTCTCTCCCTCTTGGTCCATCTGTAACGAAGGGCAAGGAAGCGAGTTCCTGCGGTTATGCTTATAGGACGCTAACGCACAACCGCCATTGAACGAAACATTCACTTGCGGTTCACATGACGCGTGACGCTGGCACCTCGTTCGCTGGTCCTTACTCGCGCAGATCTTGGCCCGGCGGCATCAGCTCACATAGGTGCCCCTTTCGTGCAGCTCGAGCCAGCCGCGCTGGACCGTAAACTCTCGAAATCCGGTCGGACATGGGCGCCGCGTCTGCCGCAAGCTTGGCAGACAAACCGCGCCTCAATGGCGGATACCCGGTGTTGCTGCTGGGACCACGCCGACCGGTCGTGTCGGCGGCAGAGCGTCAGGTAAACTCAACGTTCTCTGGACCAACAACTTCTCAAGCTTTATCGAAGCTCACGGAAGCACCATCGAAGGCACCGACGCCTACGGGACAACCCCTGGCCTGAGATGGTCGTTTCTGACGAACGCAGCCTTGTTGCAGTGGATTGTGATTGAGATAACCCGCTGATGCTCCAGCGGGTTCTTTTTAGGCCCGCATCAGAGGCTCAATCGCCCAGCCTCGTGGCAAACACCGGCGCTGTGGCCTGCCTTCCGTAGTTCCGTAGTACTCCTGGATCATCTGACCTGATGTCCCATGGCGCGTGCGGCCCGAGCTGCCGGACTTCTGGGACGGTCCTGAGCCCGAAAAGAAACCGGTGGCAACCATCGTGCGCATCGGCGGTGACGAGTGCGCCTGATGCGGCTCCTGGTCCTGCGTACACGCGTCAGGCTCACCTGCTGGACGATTAAGGGCAGCCTCTTGCTCGCCTAGCTGTACGCCGTCCTGACGCCGGACGAGCTTCGATGAAGCTCAAGGCCCGCCGGTTCACGTTGGCGGGTCCTCTTTCCCTTCCGACTTAGTCGCTGTTTTTCTTCTAGAGTCGAGAAGTTTCGGCAGAGGGGGCATCTGCGCTTTGGGCCTTTGAATTGGTTCGTCCGGTTCCGTATCTGCCTCGTCCGCTCTCTTTCGACTGACGAGCACACCAGTAATGCCGATGACTACCAGCAAGGCGCCAGAGATCATCAGCCAATAGGGCCATTCCAACGAAAGGTTCATGCGCTGACAGATCTCAACCGATCCGACGCTCGAGCACTTCCGCACCGGTCGACCGACGGTTTATTCCAACCGCTAATCATTCGTGAATTGCCCACCTGACGCTGTAGAAATAATGGTCCGGCTATGGTGGCGGCTTTATTGATTACCGGCTGCATCGGCGTCTTGGCTCTAGGGGCCACTTTCGCGGTGATCAGCTACTACGATACTCGGGCTGAGCGTAAGCGCCGTTAGATGGCGTTACATCGCCGTGCTGGGCACGAGAGCACAACAGAGCGCTGCGCAGGTGCTCTACCAATCGAATGAAGGCCTCTCTGGCCCCCAGCTCCATTTACCGGGCAAGTAACGACCAACAGGACCATCCGCGGACATAGCCGCTTCCAAGGGGTTCGAGTCGGACGGATGAGGATAAGCTGCACGGGAATGATCCAGATCGACCTTGGTGCGGTCTTCGTCCCAAACGGAACTCTGAGCGAGATCAGTTGTCATGCTGGGCCTCCCCTGACCGCGACCAGCCTAGCAACGCCGGTCGGCAGATGCTGTAACCGAAGTGCTACATTCCGAGACCAATCGTACGCAAGGAGCCCGCCGGTTCACGTTGGCGGGCGAGCGTTCCACTGGAAATTTACGCGCTACAGTCCGCGGCGGGGTGCCGTTGCAGGGTTTCGATAGCTGCCACCTGGAGAAGGCCCTGACGGACGATTCACCCTCAATCCGCTCCAGCTAATGCCGGGACTAAACATCTAAACGGGGCAGGCCGGGATGCTCTTTGACCGGTGCCTTAAGCCGCTCGGCCACCCTTCCCGTAGTTGCCGTCCAGGGATCGGACATGAGCGTGGCGCAACAATCGCTCCGCAAGAGCTCGGCGACGTCCATCGGCAATAAGCACGCAATCGCAGATCGGCAGCTCTGAAGCGCGCGCGGGTGCGGCTACAATGGCTTGATGTCGTGCGTTGTCAGCCAAAGCCTGCGGGCCACTTCCAGCGGCGCGATGGCTAGCCGCGACCACCACGCGACTTCGTTGCTTGCCCGATGCAGCTCTCGGTGATGGGCACGGCAGAGCGGCACGGTGAATTCGTCGCTCACCTTGAGGCCAAGGCCCTTGGGCTGCGCGAACCGCAGGTGGTGCGGATCGGACGGGTTACGGCCGCAAACGAGGCAGGGCTGCTTGGCGACGAAGCGCAGGTGTTCGCGATCGCGGCGTCGCTGCGGCTTTCCAACGCCCATGCGCCCCCAGCCGGTTGCGCCATCGTTGTCCGCAGATTCCGGGCTTGGCGTTCACGGTTCGGAGGCTTGCAGGCGCGTGAGTCGGTTCTCGAGCGCTTCGCCAAGCCGCTGGGCCCCCGGACTGTGAGTGTGTTCGCGTGCCGCCACACCTGGTGCGCCGAGCGGTCGATGTCCTCCACATTGGCAAGCGACTGAAGCCCGGCGAGCAGGGGCGCGGCGAGCGCTTCAGAAGTTTTGGGATCGGGCGCGGGGCTGCGGCCCGACCGGCGGCTGGGGCACGTTTCGTTTCTGCGCGCCAGGGCGAAGCCAGCCAGAGACGCTCTGCTCGATGCGCACGAAGCCCCGCAAGGAAAACGAAGCCACCGCTTGGAGCGACGACGAGGGCGCCTAATCCACCTAATCATGGTGCGGGCGCGGGAGCGACTGCCCGATGCGCTGGATGAATGTGCATTTAACCAAGGATCGCTCGATAGACGCTCCCAAGCTTCCACCAACACCGACCGTCGCGGCACGTCTCTATCGCCAGCGCCAGCGGGATCCGTTCGATGGAATTCATTGCAGCTGTGCCCATTGGCTATTTCGTCTTCTTGGTGTCGTGCCATCAGCTCATCCTTCATCGCGTCGGTCGTCCGAGGCGCTGATTCCGAATCTCGCGGAGCAGCAACATGCGTTTCGTTTGAGCGGCATTGAGCAGCCCCTCGAACAGGACCAGGATTTCGCGGGCCTGCACGTACACTTCCGTGTTGATGGCGTTTGCGTCGAAGCCGTAGGCTGCAAGCCGGGCGTCGATCTCGCTGGCAGCGATCGGATCGATCCGCCAACTTAAGGCATTTTGCAGGGTGTGATAGGCGGCCTCCTCTTCGAAGTCGGGCGCAATCCCAACCAGGTCGATGCGCCGGAGCGCCGCCTCAATCGCCTGTTGGCGATAGGTTTCGAGCAGCTTGTGCCGTAACATGCGGTAGCGCTGGATTTCCCAGGACAGTTCGGCGACGTCAATCGCAAGCAGCCACTCGATGGCGGATCGCGGCACAAGGTCTGCAAAGATCGCCTGCCGCAGGGCCTGGTAGTGCTCAGGCTGTTCGCCTGGCAATAGTAGCGGCGGGGGTGCCAGGACTTCAAGCTCGACCGGCAAGGCGGCGGCGGTGAGCTGCGCCGGTTGACAGGGACCGTTCATCGGGAGGCCTCCGGTCCAAGCTGTGCGGATGCGGTGCCGCTGATCGCCGCGGTGGTCGCCACGTGGACAGAACTCGCTGCCCACAAGTCTTGCGCCACCGGCAACGGTGCGATCTGGAGGTTCGCCCACCAGGCGCGTTCGTTGCTGTGCCGGTGTAGTTCTTCGTGATGGGCGCGGCACAAGGGGACAGTAAACTCATCGCTGACCTTGCGGCCGAGCGCCCGGGGCTGAGCGAATTTCAGATGGTGGGCATCGCACGGGGTTTGCTGGCACACGAGGCAGGGTTGCTCGCGGACAAATAACAGGTGCGCCTTGCTGCGCTTGCGGGGCGGTTCCTTGGGAAGGGCGAGCCCTGTCTCGGATGGGGCGGGCAGCGATGGCTGCAGCGCGGCTTCGGTATCCGAACCGGACGCCAAGGGCGGCGCTGGCGAGGGCCCCGGTTCCGTTGCTGCCGCATGGTCGGTGGGACGCCCGGCGTCGTCAAGCTTCACCTGATAGGCGGCTTCGACGACCCGGGCGTCGGCTTCCTGCAGGACGTTCTTGCGGGGCAGGCTGGTCTTGGCCCAGGCGAGCAGGTCGTTGCTGGCGGTTAGGGGCGCGAGCTGGTTCAAGAGCTGCTCGCGGAGCTCGGCGGATTGCGGCAGCCCCAGCACAGGTGCGCGGTTGGCCATGGCCTTGGCGGGGTTGGGAGTCGCGCCTAAAGCTGCTTCCCGTCCCGCGGGCCTGGCCATCGCGTCCGGAGCGTCCAGATCGTCCTCGCCGGCAATCCCGACCAGCGCGAACAGGGCGTAGCGTCGGGCGTAGGTCAGCGCCGCACCCATGCGATGCGGCGCCTCGATGTCCCTTGAGGCGCAGACCGGCCAGTCCGAGGAGATCCACTCGCCTGAGGAATGGGCGAGCAGGGTGGTGAGCTGGATGTGACCAGTGGTTTGCTCGACCCGGGTGCTCTGGATGGTGGCGATCTCCTGCTGGCTCAAGGTCTTGCGCACGATGTCGAGGCCGCTCGCCAGCGAGGCATAGCGAAAGGTGCGGTCGTCATCGCGCAGGAACGGCGAGCGGAGCATCCCGGTCAGGGTTTTTTCCGGGTTGGTCAGCTCGGCTTGGGCGCGGGCCAGCGCCGCTGCGATCGCGCCGATATGCTCACTGGCCTGGTGCATGGAGGCTCTCCATCTCAACCGGATCAAAGCTGACGGCGCCGGCCTTGGAGCGCTTGGCGCGAACGCCGTGGCCAAACGCTTCCTTGGCATCCTCCGGCATGAGCTTCTTGAGCTCGGCCTTGGCGAGTTCGTGCTCGCCATGCGCGTCCCGGGTGCGCAGATAGGTCGCCGCGCATTCGGCCCACAGATTGGAGGCGGTCATGTCGATGACCTTGACGGCGGCAAGCCGCGGGCGCGGCGGCTCGATGTTGAACAGGAGCGGCGGCTCGCCGCTCTGCACGCAGCGCCAGAACTTCTTTTCCGCCGTCAGCAACAGGTGCTGGTAGAGCGGATCGGCATGCACGGTGATCTCTACCGCTTTGCTACCCAACGTCATCGGTGCGCTTCTTTATGGCCGCGCGCATCACCCCGTCAACTGCCGCTGCGGCTTCTCCCTGCATGTTGGGCATCAGGTGACTGTAGATGTCCATCGTGATCGCGATCGAGGAGTGGCCTAGGCGCTCCTGGACTACCTTGGGATGAATATTCGACGCCAGCATGTGGCTGGCGTGGCTATGGCGCAGTCCGTGCCGCCTGGCTGGAATCCGGTTATCGGCGAACCAACGAGGGCTCTCGACGCCGCCACCCGAAAGTCGAGCGAGGTGCAGCGCTGATCGTACAGCACACTCCCCGCCGGCTCTTTGTGCCGCTGGTCCTTGCGTCGCTCTGCGGCCTTCGACGGGGCGAGATCACCGCCCTCCGCTGGAAGACGGTCGATTTGGAGAACGGCCAGCTGACCATCTGCGCGCGCTGAGAGAAAATCCCAGAAACCTATCTAGGCGTCAAAATCGATGACCAAAAAGCCGGCTCATAAAGGTAAGCGTAAGGGCGGCCGACCCACGCGCAGCGTGGCGAGCAAGCGGGCTTTAGCTGAAATCGATCTGTCGAAAGTAGACCCAGTATCGGTACTTCGCCAGATCGCTGCAGATGCTTCAGCCCCAGCATCAGCCCGCGTTCAAGCCGCCAGAGCTTTGATCGCCGATGACCGACGCAGCAGTGAGGCTCCGCCAGAAGCCGATACATCCCTTGACGCTGTTTCGCGCGGTGCGCTGCGAATTTTGAACGGAGGCAAAAAATGACCGACGAGACCGACGAGATCCCTGTCGTTGAAGTGTACCGCGGCGTCGGACTGCACAACGAGCAGTCGGAAGCGCGGCTGGCCGTCGTGCGTCGTGCGATCGACAAAGTGTTCGACGTGAGTGATTTTGATCGCCTGCTCGAGATCGCTCGCGACGTTACTTGGCCCCCAGAGGCTCGCATGCTCGCCGCCGCGAAACTGCAAGCTGTGTACGAGATGGCAGTCGAGGAACGCCGTGAGCGGCCTCCGATCGATCTCGTCAAGGTGGGGGCGTCTGTTCCTGGCCTGAATTCGCAGCGGTGGCGAGATCCGTGGCACTACGGGTCTCTACTCGATCCAGGGCCGGGACCTGGTCATCCGGGCCCGGTTAAGCGCGAGTGGGATCTCATCACAGAATGAACGATACTTTGACCGCAGACGAACCGGCGCCGGATAACGAGGCTGGGCATGGCAAATGCCATGTCCGTCCTCGCCGCGCGTCCAAGAGCTCCGGCGCGAGTTCCGGAAAATGATCATGAGGGTCCAGACACGATGAGTTCGGCGACCGCGGAAGCACCGGCGCGAAGTCCGCGCGAGGTGGCGGTCATTATGACTGCGCCTCACGCGGATCGAACCGGATTGCATAGGGCTGTACAGCGACGGAGATTAGAAATGGCAATAGGTTTTGGCTAGTGGCACGGGCACTTGGGATGCGAGCGATACTACGCATTGGGCTGCATCATCTGGCGGCGTTGGTGGCCAATCAGGACTGATGGCACGGCGAGGAACAATGCGGCCCTGGATGTTGCATGCGCTGGCGTAGGGGCGGCCGCGTGGGGCTGGCAGCCATCATCTCCATGAGCATGTAGGACCGGCGCCGACGCACATGCTATTCATTAAGAGCGACCACGTTGGAGAGCTGGCCATTTCTGCGGATTATATAGCTGGCGGCAAGGCCCACGTTTCCCGCTCTGCAACTGGCTGTAGCCGGAAGTTGTGGCGCTTGAGAAGCGCGGGCGCTTCTTCGATAGTTTGATCATGCAGTGCAAGGAAGATAGCGGTCCTGTGCTCTGAAAGGAGACGGGATGCTCCAGCAAATGCGCGCGTTTCCGCTCCTTCGATGTCCATCTTGACTAGATCGGGGACGGGGAATTCGTCCAACATTACGGTTCGGACGGGCGTCCCGCTTTCTGCGAGCGTTCCCATATAGCCATACTTGTCGCTGTGTGGATCAACCTCGAAGAATGCCTCGCCGGTTCGGTCGGAAACAGCCGCTTCAATCAATTCAACGTTTTTAACGTCATTGATCTGCAAGTGCCGGCGAAGCTTTTTTGCATTTTCAGGGTTCGCTTCGAATGCGAAAACCCGGCCTTCGTGCCCAACAAGCCGAGAGAGCATCAGCGTATAGTAGCCCGCGTGGGCGCCAACGTCGAATACCGTCATGCCGGGCTTGACCCGTGCAGCGATCGATTTTGCAATCGCGCCTTCATATGTGCCGAGCCAGCAACTGTGATTGCCCGCCCCAACGACCCACTTTAGCCCGCGATTTGGCCCCGTGAGGATTGGCAGCACGGCAGTTGACGGCACGATCCGCAATGGCAGCCGCAGTAGCCATCCGAGCGGCTGGTTGGGGGCGAGCATGATCAATGCCTCGATATTCTGATTTGCGCGGAAGCCTACCGCAGCCCCTGATGGCGACCAAGGAAAATTGCTAACCGGGCCGCGCCATGGTCACCTCTTCACGAGGTCGCGCGGGCCACCTTTCGTCCGCTGTAGCCCACTCGCCATAGCGGAGCTCAACCGGAGGCGTATCCGCTCTCGCTCCAGAGTGCGAAGTTCTTTGACAGGAAGCTGGGAACGCGTCACTCCGCATCGCGGGATCATCGCTGTAACTCGTTATTCCTTCCCGTTGTGACCCGTTGCCCTCGGCATTAAAGTCACGTCGTCGTTGATCGCGTTGACAAGAAAAATGGACGCGCGCGCGCTGAGATGCACACTATCCAGAGCCGAGAGTCCATGCGAATCGATTCTGGTTAGGCAGCCATCGGAATTGCAGAGCCGATCCCATGCCGAAGCGTACTCGACATTTTGTTGTGTGAAGAATTGCTTGGCGTAACGCTCGTCCCACAGACTCTTTACTTGAGTGCTGGATCGCTCCGGAAGTCGATCGCGGCGAGAGATAAAATAGCTGAGAAACTGTTCGGGCAAGCCGCGCTTCCATAGGGGCGCTGGGCCGATCACAACGACACGTGCGTGAATGGCTTTCAGAGCCGCCAGCGTTGCGGCCCAACCTTCCTTCGCCGCCTCGTCAAGCGGGCCGAAGCCGGCCAGCAATACCACATCTGGGCGCGCCTGTTGGATCAGGGCCAGAACGCGCCGATTGCTGGCCTCACAGCTTGGAGGCCCGCCAGTTAGGAGCGGCTGGCAACTGCTGGCTGTCAATTGCGCCAGCCCGAAGGGAAACCGGGTTTGCATGTCCCGCAATCCCGGCATTAGCGCGCCAGCCGTGGAATCGCCCCACACCGCGACCAGCGGTCGGCGCCTCTCGATGCAGCTTTCCGCGAATTGAGTTTGTGGCGTCAGATTCATGAGGCATTCGTTGACCCGCCACGCGGCGGGTCGCTCGCTCTCGGCTATCAGCAAATCGGCTGGAAAGCGGTTTGGGAAACCGTTCGCGCCTGTGATGATCGCCCCTACAATTGCGATCGCGGCTAGTCCGGCAGTTAGCGTGATAACTTGCGCACGTGACGCGCGCTTCGATTGAATTGGAAGTTCCACAAGTCGGAACGTTGCGACCGCGAGCGCATAGGCGATCACGACGGCTGCGCCGCGCTCAAGGGGCGTTAGTGGCATGAATTTCGCTGCGGCTGCCAGCACGAGGACCGGCCAATGCCATAAATATAGTGGATAGCTGATGAGGCCTGAGAAGACTGCGGCGCGGTTGGAGAGAGCGAAAGTGGCGAGACGGCTTTGCGCTCCGGCCGTTACAATCAGCGCAGCGCCAGTGACGGGCACCGCCGCGCGCCAGCTTGGGTATGGGGTGGTTTGATCGAACAGAAAAGAACTCGCCGCGATCAGAGCAAGACCGATTCCGAAAAGGATGTTGGGGTTGGGCAGTGTCTTCATTGCCGGCGATCGACGGTCGAACCAAGCCAGAGCGGCCCCGGCCATCAGTTCCCATGCGCGGGTGGCAGGCAGGTAAAAATCAAACTCGCGATGATCTGCGAGCATCACGGAGAGCAGAAAAGAGGCCCCACCGATTAGCAGGATTGCGACGAACCATTGTTGCCGCTTGGCCAATACTAGCGCCAGGAGCGGCCAGACGATGTAGAATTGTTCTTCTACTCCGAGGGACCAGAGGTGCAGAAGTGGGAACGAACTCGCGTCGGGGCTGAAATAGCCGGATTGGAGCCAAAAAAAGAAATTGGCGCCGAAGAGCGAGCTAGCCAGAACCTGTTGGCCGAAATGCGCAAAGGCACTTGGCAGAAGGATGAGCCACGAAGTCGCGATAGTTGTACCCGCGACCAGTAGCAGCGCTGGAACGATTCGCCGGACACGCCGGGTGTAGAACGCGGAGAGCGTAAAGGAGCCCTCGTTGACTTGGTCGAAGATAATCCCCGAAATCAGGAATCCAGAGATGACAAAGAAAACGTCTACGCCGATGAACCCGCCCGGGACTACCTCGGGGAACGCGTGATAAAGCACTACGGCCGTCACAGCGATGGCTCGAAGTCCGTCGATGTGTGCGCGATATGTCGCCGTCGAGTGCGTCATTAGATAATTGGGAGTATCTCCGCCTGCATCGCGCACTGTTGCGCGTACCACACTGGGGGCCCAGTCAGCAAGCGCAGCCGATACGCACAACAAACTCTAGCAATATCATCGCACGAAATTAGTGAAAACGCGGCGAGCGGTGCGTTCTTACCGAGATCGGTTGTCATGCTGGGCCTCCGCTGACCGCGACTGGTTTAGCAACGACCGTCGTGCCGCAGCGGAAGTGCCAGCTGAACGCCGATCGCGCGGCCGAGCTGAAATCCTTCAACGCGGGAGAGAACTCGAGCCCGCCCGCGGCGATGCGGTGCTCGAGCTCGCGCGCGATGTCTTCGGATGCGTCGCACGACCAGCCTTCGACAGGATTGAACGCGATCACGCGAAGCACCCGTTCATATTGCCCGGTGAGCAGGTCGTTGATGAGCGTCGAATGGTCGATGCCTTCGTCGGTCTCCCGGAATGCCGCACCGTCGCGGAAGCCCTCTAGAACGATGTAGAAGTCCTTGTCGAGGCGATCGTTCGGAATGATCGACGGCGAGGCCATACGCGAGAACTCCATTGACCGGAGTCAAATCTAGGGGGCCTTTGGTCCGAAGACGAATCGGAACCTGCGAATTTTCTCAGGGCTCCTTCTGAGCGTGCTCGGCCTCGACAGCGCGGAGCAGGGCGGCAAGGCTGGGATATTCCACGCCATCGCGAGCGTAGCGGTTGATGCGCTCGACATAGCGGGCCGATCCGTCGGGCTTGCCGCGCCAGCTGAACAGCAGCACGGCGCTGTTGTGCGGGCGCAGAACGTGGCCGGCGCCACTACCGAAATACTTGCTCATGGCGTGGCGCTTCATGGCCGTCCTCCAGCTCCGCCAGCTCCGGGTCGTCCATTCCGGATGAGCGTCCAGATCGGGGACGTTCCTATTGTAGGCGAGGAGAGATTCGGCGGGGGTGAACAGCTTCACACTTCTTGGTTTTCAGACGGGTTGGAATAGGCTGACAGCTGCACAGGTCGGGAGCCTTCCATGGGAACTGCGCTCACTGTTCCGAATGCCAGGCTGCCCAGGCGTCGGGAGCGCGAGCTCCGGGCTGCGCAGTACGTCCGGATGTCGACGGATCGGCAGCAATATTCGATCGCAAACCAGATGGCTGTCATAGCGGGCTATGCAGCCGAGCATCGGCTCACGATCGTGCGCACATATATCGACGAGGGCATCAGCGGATTGAGGATCAATAACCGACTGGGGCTCATCGGTCTGATTAACGACGTTCAGTCAGGAGCCGCCGATTTTGGGAATGTCCTGGTGCGGGACGTCAGTCGCTGGGGGCGGTTTCAGGACACCGACGAGAGCGCATATTACGAGTTCATCTGCAAGTTGGCTGGTGTGAAGGTGCTCTATTGCGCCGAGGTCTTCGAGAACGACGGAAGCCCGATGTCCGGCCTCTGGAAGAACATGAAGCGCCTGATGGCAGCAGAGACCAGCCGCGATCAGTCGGCGAAGGTTTTTGCGGGGCAGAGCCGAATTGCAGGGCTTGGCTATTGGGTGGGCGGTCGGCCCGGCTTCGGGCTGCGCAGAGAGCTGATCGACTCAACTGGCAAGTCAAGGGGATTTCTCGAAACTGGCCAGCAGAAGACCTTGCAGACTGACAGGGTCTTGCTACGGGCCGGACCACCCGATGAAATCGCGATCGTGCGATGGATATTTGAAAGCTTCGTCGGCGGGAGAGAGGAAACCGCGATCGCGCGCGAGCTGAACGCGAGAGGCGTTGCCAATCATCGGCGCGTTCCCTGGAATCATCAGATGATTGGTCGCATGCTTCGCAATGAGAATTACACGGGCAACACTGTCTACTTCCGAACATCGAACTACTTGCGAGGGCGCCGTATTTTCAATACCAAGGCCAAGTGGATACGAGGGGTTGACGCACTTGAGCAGATTGTGCCGCGGAACGTCTTTGACGCCGCTCAACGCATTATTGAGCGACGAATACGGCAACGGCTGTCCTCGGATGAGCTGCTCAAGAAGCTGCGCGTTCTTCAGCACCGGCTAGGCACTCTGTCTCACAATGCGATCAATCGAGTTAAGGGAGCCCCCAGCGCTGACCTCTATGAGCGGAGGTTCGGTAGCCTTCGTAACGCCTATGCCCTGATCGGCTACGTCCCGGATGGCGATTACAGTTACCTTGAGACGCGCGGCGAGCGCATCAGTCTCATCAAGCAGCTCGCCGCCGAGATCGCTACGGCCTTGCCGAATGTGGATCCCGATCTGATTGCGGAGCGGGCCGGAGGCTGCCTGGCCGTCAAAGATGGGTCTTTCATATCGTTGCGGGTGGTGCGGTCCTGGAAGCACTCCCAGAGGCACTGTTCCGCCTGGACGCTGCGGCGCGGCTCAAAAACCCGTCCGGGTACCGCCGTCGTGGTCAGGTTGGATGAGCAGAACAAACACCCGCTCGACTACATCGTGGTGCCGGCCGGCAGCCTTCCAGAGCGGCCGCTGATCATGACCGACGCGGTTGTCAGAAAGCGGTATCGGCTCAGGTTCAAGACCGCAGCGGAACTGATTCACGGGTTAAAGCGGAAGCTGGCCCGCAAACCGGGGCTTTCCCACCATTGACGTTGCGGTCACTTCGCGGCCAGCAGATCCTCGCCGTAGAAGGGCCTCAGCTCTGGGGCTGGCGCGAGCTGAGGCCTTCTGTGTCAGCGTCACGTTGTCGAGGCGTGAGGCTGCTACCCGAAACATCTCGCACCCATAGTTCCGGGAAATTAGGACATTGGGTACGGTCTATTTAGAATACTGAGGGTCAAATTCGGGCATTTTTGAAAAGCAAAAACGCCGCCCGCTTAAATTGAGCGCGGGCGGCGGGTTTCCAGCCCCGGGTGGGAATAAGCAATTCCCCGGTAATGATTAGTCTGCACAACCCATGCCAAGGTTCATGCAGTTTCATCGATATCCCATAGCCAATGGCGGCTTGCCGCTCTCGAAGTCGGGTCTGACATCGGCGCCGCGTCTGCCGCAGGCACGGCAAATGAACCGCAACTCGATATCCGACAAGCGTACATCATCAGCCCATTGATCGGCGCTCAAGGCAATGCTGTGGCCGCAACGATAATCAGCGCAAAAAACGATGATGCCGGGTTACGCCCATCTCGCGCATCTCGCCGAATGTGATCTTGAGCGGGCGGTCATAGGGGTGCGTGGGCGTTTGGCGTCGGGCTGGTCTGGACATGCCGCCAATGATCGCCCCGATCGCGTGCGGAGAGAAGCCGCTAGGGGTTGACCCACGCGAGCGAGAAACCGCCACGCATTGGTCAATTCGCCAAACGCTGTATGAGGTTAAAACCGCGGCGGCTTAAGATGGCGCGGTGTCGGCGCTTGGTTGGCATTGGTCTAGGTGTTCGAGGACGCGCTTAACGAGATCAATGACCTGCTCTGCATGTGCCATGTCCGGATCGTCTTTATCCAGCGCATCCATGGGCGATCGGATTGCGAATGCCGCACTACATTCCGCACAGATCAAACTGACACCATCATCCCCCGATTCGACAGCATCGAAGCGCTCCTTGAACAGGTCTACGAGTTTGGCCATGTGTGCTCCTTGCGCGCGGTTTCGATCACTCCGAGCGTGCGCGGCTAGCGACGGGCTGTCCGTCGAACTCGGAAACTTTCATTGTCCCAGAGATGCGTCCATTCATTGCAGAAGTCCTTTAAATCGTTGGACGGCCAGGCGATGGGGGAAGATCGCGCCCACAGTATCTAATTTAGTCTCGCGTAAAGCCGGCGCAGAGCCAGCCGATCAGCCAAAAGCCATAGAACAGGATCGCTGCTGAGACGATTGACGCTGCGGCACCATACGCGAATGGCTCGATCGCATACTCCAGCGGCGCCGGTTTTACTTTCGCATAGGAGAGAACCGTAGGGAGGCTTTCGTAATAGAACGGGCCTGACGGGCAGCCGGTCGCATCAAAATCGATCTTCGTCTGATCGTAGCTTTTCATCTTGATCGGCCAATTGTTCCGCACTCTATCATTCATGCAGATGGCCTGCTCGTAGCGACTCTCAGCACTGTTTTGCTGGCCTACGGCAATCGGAATTGTGATCGCGAAACCACCGACCAGCGCGATGCCGCCGAGTACGATGCCGATCCGCTTGAAGCCTCTGATGAAGCGGGCACCGGCCGTGAGCGGAGGTTTGAGTGATGGTGTGTACGGGCGCAGGTCAGTCATGGGTCTTCATCCAATCGCAACCGCAGGATGACGGCAAGGGGAGCCGCTTACTACGATCGGCCTATTTCTTCGATTCACGATTCGCGTCTGTCTTCCCGGGTGTGAGGGACCACAGCTCACCACGGATTGGTCAAGACGTGGCCTATTTCTTTTGAATGAGATCCAGCAGGCCGGACGGAGGCCCTTCATCGGCCGTTTGCGGTGGGATTGGACGGAATAGGGCGTTCAGGATGATTGCCCTGTCCAATCCGTTGCCGGCCTCTTTTCGTCCTGGAGAAGTCCCATATAGGTTAGCGCCAACGAGCGACGGTGATCCGCGTCATCGGCAAGATTGAGGTTTTGGATGAAGACTCGGCTGATGTTCTTTAGGAGCCAAGCATAGAGAAGGGCCGGAATTGATATTGCGGCAAGCCCTGAAATGGAGAACCCGCCATTCGCCGCGCCCGTTAGCTTGCTAATGGCATCAGAGAGGTGACACTCCAATATTCCAAGGCAGCTATAAGCGGGGCTACGGCCAAGATCGCAAACACCGCAAGCCAGAAGCTCCAGATGCGCGTCTTTTTTCCTGCAATCTTTTCCCAGGACAGGGCCGGTTCTTCGATTGTCAATTTGTTCCGATACAGATCTTCGAGATCTTCAATGAGGGCTCGCTTTTCGTCAATGAAACGGCTGAGCTCCTCTGCGGCTGCATTGCTCCTTTGATTGGTTTCTTTGGCTTCAGCTATCGTCTCCGAGGCCACCAAAAGATTATCAAATGCGAAGTTCGCGGGGCTTGCAAAGGCAATTGATCTAAAGATCAAAACGATATCTTGTCCTGCCGGGTGGGACGCATGCATCCATTTCGCTGAGTATATCGCTGCGAGAAGCGCCGCCGCTGGCTCGCTTTGTGATTTTAGCTCTTCGACCCGCCGCCCGGTCGGACTGGCGCCAACTAAAACCCGCCTGTCCTGCGCGTCTCTTACGTACTCTTCAAAAGACTCGGACTTATCGGCTTGGACGTCAGTGACGATTTTCGACAGCGCTTCTATGGCGCGGTCGCTTATTCGCAGCGCTCCATAGCCTTGCCCGCCAAGGGTGATCTGCTGTCCGGTGATTGCCAGCTTGGTGAAGTAGGCGATCTCGTTATTGAGAAATTGAACGGCTTCGGCTTTGCCGCCAGTGATTTCGATTCCCTGGCTCGGGATTATGATGCTCCAGTTGTCCATTAAGTCCCCCCGTTGAACGAGGCAACCTAAAGCAACCTCTGCGAGCGTCCAATCTTTTTCATTCATCATCGACAGTGCCCCAAGATGGGGATAGATTTTCCTGCAAATCGGTGGGGTGGCTGGCTAATCCGCCCTTCGCCTTCAGCCCGATCTCGACCGTCTACTGTTTGTCAGGTGCTTCGGAAGATGTTTCCGGCGCGGCGGGTTCGGCGGCAGGTGTAGCGGGGACCACCAGAACTTGGTCAAGCGCGTCAATGAAACTGTTTGCAGGAGGGGTGGTTCGTCTGATCTGTCTTGCATGCTTCGGCCATCATCGCCTTAAGCACCTTGAGCTTCGCCTCGCTACAGCGCGCGTCTATCCCATATGCTTCGGACCTATCTTTCGCGATGGTTACTCCCTCTGTTCGCGTGTAGATGAACGCGGATTTACCAACGTAGCCTCCGAAGCCATTTTTGGCGTTCACGTTGCCACAGACAGCATCGTCACCGATTGCGTCCTCCTCGGTAAATAGCGCAGATGTTGGGTCGCGAAGGTTATTCCGAACAGCCAATTTCGCTTCCTCAAGCAGGATAGCCGCCTTGGCCTGTTTGAGCTTGGCGACTTGCTCTGCAGTTGGTGCCGCCGGCTGGCTTTGAATGTAGCTTTTGAATTTGCGGACGCTGACTTCGTCCATCTTGGCGCCGATATAAGCAACTTCGGCACCGATCAATATTGCGAGTCCGACAACGATATATTTCCACATTCGCCCCGACCAAAAAAATCTACAGAACAAGCAATGAAAGTCGGGAGCCTACCGCAACCGGCGCGTGAAAGCCACACCTCAGTCTGGCTTAAACTGGTCCTCAAGGGCCTTGTGGGCGAGGTACTTCAATTGCTTGCGGATGCTGAGCACCTTTGAGATGTAACTTATCGGCTTCCTGTCCTCGACAAGCTTAAGCAACAGGACGATCTCGTTGGCCGTCCAGTTGCCGCTCATTTCTTCGCCTTTAGCCCGATCTCGACCAGACGGCGGATGGCACCTAAAGGACACCCATCTTCACACAAATAGCGTAAGCAATCACAAACCCTGACAAAAAGTGGGCGGCCCCAGATCACGCGCCGAATAAACCTTCGTATACCCCGAGTCTCCGCCTGACCTATGTTAACCGTGATGCGGGTCCTTGGTACGACACCTCGTCCGCGAGCCTCGCGCCATCCACCTGCGCAGCCCCTGTCGCGTGCACCGGCAGGGGCTGTCGAATTGGAAGTTCCAGAGTCGTAAGATTAGCCGCAAAGCTCACTTTACTGCTTCTCTGCTGCGGGGGCATTGACGCCGCTGGGCGGTTCAGCCGGAGATGCGAGCGGTGGAGTTTCCGGTGCGGCTGGCGCCGCAGCAACGCAGTCGCCCGCCCAAAGCTTGGTCCCCTTCACCGTTCCCACGAGCTTGCAACCCATCGGGGCCGCTGGCTGTTTGTGCGGCTTGGCGGCGCGGGCTTTGGGCGTCGCGGTTGCCTTGGGTGCCGCGGTTTGAGCGAAGGCAGATGCCGATAAACCGAGGATGGCAGCGGCAAGAATCAACGGCGTCCTCATCGTGATCATCCTTCTCCCCAAATTTCTCAGCAGCCCGGCCAGTTCGCTCATTTTTTCCCCTTCGGGCCGATCTTCTGCAGATCCTCAGTGTCATCCATAGCGCGAAGGGCCTTTTCCGGACCCGAGCCTGCGCCCTGTGGCCGCTGCGGCTTAGACAGGCCGATCTCGACCAGTCGGCGGATGGCCTCGGAGCGGGAGGGCTTATCGGGCTGCTGTGCCGCCCATCCATCAAGGTTTGCCATGAACTCGTCGGAGAGGCGGAACGTGCGCGAGGGATCCTTTCCCGTCGCGAGTCGGCCGCTCCTTTTTTTAGGTATTGCTTTTTTGTTAAACAAGCGGCCCGCCGCGGTGCTGAGGTCTTCTGCGAGGCTCTGGCGCGCGTTGAGCGCATTGGGCCGAACCGGAGGCTGGTTTTCACCGTGTCTAACAGCGACGGCGTGAAAGAGCAGGTTGCGGTGGTCAAACTCGCACTGTCGGCTGATGCAGCATTCCAGGCCCCCCAGGCAATTCTCAACGATGGCGGAGAGCCGTTGGCTGCGCTCGAGAACGTGCCGACTGTCTGGGCAAACTGAGATTCAGTCGTCCCCAGCGATCATCCCCGTCGGCTTTCTTCGGCCGGCGGGCCTTTAATGTAAGCGGGGAATTGCTACCGCTTTTGCTACCCAACTAGACGAAACCAAACAAAACAGAGCGGAACGATAACGATGCCGTTCTCTTATTTGCCCTGATTTTTCAACACTAAGCAGGACTCGCTGATATCAGCCGGGACACTGATTCCAGAATTTCAAGACCGGTGCCTTAAACCGCTCGGCATCCTTCCCGTAGTTGCCGTCTAGGGATCGGACATGAGTGTGGCGCAACAATCGGTCCGCAAGAGCTCGGCGGCGTCAATCGCCAATAAGCACGCAATCGCAACGCGGCAGCTCTGAAGCGCGTGCAGGTGCGGCTACAATGGCTTAATGTCGTGCGTTGTCAGCCAAAGCCTGCGGGCCACTTCCAACGGCTCGATGGCTAGCCGCGACCACCACGCGACTTCGTTGCTTGCCCGATGCAGCTCTCGGTGATGGGCGCGGCAGAGCGGCACGGTGAATTCGTCGCTCACCTTGAGGCCAAGGCCCTTGGGCTGCGCGAACCGCAGGTGGTGCGGATCGGACGGGTTACGGCCGCAAACGAGGCAGGGCTGCTTGGCGACGAAGCGCAGGTGTTCGCGATCACGGCGTCGCTGCGGCTTTCCGACGCGCATGCGACCCCAGCCGGTTGGGCCATCGTTGTCCGCAGATTCCGGGCTTGGCGTGGACGGTTCGGAGGCTTGCAGCCGCGTGAGCCGGTCCTCGAGCGCTTCGCCAAGCCGCTGGGCCCCCTGGACTGTGAGTGTGTTCGCGTGCCGCCACACCTGGTGTGCCCAGCGGTCGATGTCCTCCGCATTGACAAGCGATTGAAGCTCGGCGAGCAGGCGCGCGGCGAGCGCTTCAGAAGTTTTGGGATCGGCCGCGGGGGCCGCGGCCCGACCGGCGGCTGCGGCACGTTTCGTTTCTGCGCGCCAGGGCGCGTTGGCTTTGGCCGCGGGCAGCGCCGAGCCAGGCGGGGCCATTCGGGGGTGAGATCCTAATTCATCAGCCGTCGGGTTGGATCCGGGCCTGGTGGCAACATCCGGTGCGTCGAAATCATCTTCGCCGGCAATCCCGACCAACGTAAACAGCCCGTACCGCCGCGCGTAGCTCAGCGCGGCGCCCATCCGATGCGGTGCGCCGATGTCGGCGATGGTGCAGACCGGCCAGTCTGACGCAATCCATTCGCCCGAGCTGTGCAGCAGGGCGGTGGTGAGCCGGATCAGCCCACTCTCCGGCTCAAGCGCCGTGGCCTGCACCGTGGCGATCTCCTGTTTGCTCAGGCTCTTGCGCACGATCTCAAGCCCGCGCGCCAACGAGGCATAGCGGAAGCTGCGGCCTTCGCCGTGGGGGAAGGCGGCGGGCAGGGTTGCCGTGAGCGATTTTTCCGGGTTTTCCAGCTCGGCCTGCGCGCGGGCGAGCGCGGCGGCGACCTGGTTGATGCTCTGGCTTGATCGATACATGGTTCTGCTGCGTCCGGTTAGGTGACGGCGGTGCGGTGAAGCGGCTTGGCGAGCTCGGCCGCAGCTCTCCCCGTTTGGCCAAACGACCGAGCCGGCGCTGTCGCGTCCTGACGCGCCAGCTAAGGAAGCGCGGTCAGCTCAAAGCTGATCGCGCCGGATTTCGAGCGCTTGGCGCGTACCCCGTGCCCGGTTGCTTCGCGGGCATCTTCCGGCACGAGGGTCTTCAGTTCGCTCTTCGCCCGCTCATGGTCGATCGCCGCGCCGTGCGTGCGGCGAAACACCTCCGCCAAAGCAGCCCAGGCGTTGGAGGCGCTCATGTCCACCGCGCGCACCGCTTGCAGGCGCGCTCTCGGCGGCTCGATGCCGAACAGCCGGGGCGGCTCTCCGCTCTCCACACAGCGCCAGAATTTTTTCTCGGCGGTCAGCAGCAGGTGCTGGTAGAGAGGATCGGCTCCGACTGTCATCTCGACCCACTTGCCGCCGCCGGTAATGACCGACAACACCGCCGTCCGCGACGCCGTCACCCACATGTTGTGCTGCAGCTGCGGCATGTGCTTTTCGGCCGCGAGCTCTTCCGAGAAATTCCACGGCAGCATAAATTTGGCCTCGAACACCGCACCCGTGGCTTCGACCCGGCCGTCGAGCGTGGCGGCCATCCAGCGGTGAAGTGGATGGAAGATCTGCCGCTGCACCTCGCTCACCTTGTGCCCGGTGTGGATCTCGTACCAGTGCCGGTTGAGGGGCTCGGTCACCGAGCCGAGCTGCACCACCAGATCATTGGCCAGGTCTTGGGGTTCCCGTTCGCCGCGCTTCTCCTGCCACAGCCGCAGCAAGCCGGCCTGATCACCGCCCATGATGATCTTTGCGTCCGAGCCACCAATGAAAGCGCGGCGGTCAGGTGGAAATGCTCGCCTATCCATCAAAATCCTCCAAAAATATCCTTTTTAAACAGAAGCGATCATATCAGGCGGTAACAACAAATCAATCTATTTTCGATAGAAAGAGACGAAAACAACGCCATGGTAGGATGCCGATGATCACGCCGGAGCAATGCCGGGCCGCGCGAGGATTGCTGGACTGGAGCCAGCAACGATTGGCCGACCAGGCGCAGGTCGGGATCGTCACCGTCCGCCAGCTCGAGGCCGGGTTTAATCAGCCGCGGCGGGCGACCCTGATCGTGGTGCGGCGAACCCTGGAGGTGGCCGGCGTCGAATTCATCGATGAGAATGGCGGCGGCGTCGGTGTCAGGCTGCGCAGCCGCCGGCGCGATCGAGCGGATGAGGAGCCCTGAACCCGCGCAACCGGTCAGGAGCCTCGCCGGCCAGATTTGCGCGCGCTGCACAGGTCAGGATCGCCGCGCAAACGGGCGAACCACTCTCGATGTTGCTCAGCGGATTCGGCGGACTGAACAAAGTTCTCATCAGCACACGCCTGATCGGAGGCGCTTGGTCCAAAAAAGCGAGTGGCAGCGCTCGCCGGGATCGGCTTTATCTTGGGATGGAAGTACGGCGCGGCCTTTGCCGCGATCCTCACGCGCGCCATCGGCGACAGCGATTCGTCATTCATGTACTTGAGCAGGATTTCGAGAGGATCCAACGCGGCGATCTCTTTTGGAATCATCGTTGGCGTCATGGACGGACTGAAGCCGGGAGGCTTGGCTGGTGATCGGCCTGAAGGCCTCGGTAAGGACGCCTTCGGCAGAGATTTTTTCGGCAATGACGGCTTCGGCAACGAGGGTTTCGGCAGTGACGGTCTTGGTGAGGCCCGTTTCGGCAATGATCGCTTCGGCACAACCAACTCCTCGCAACAGCACGAAGCGTATCGTGCTGTCGTTGCATCTGTTAGTTAGGTTGAATTTCCGAGGATGCAAATTTTTTCGCCCTGGGTTTCCGGATTCGCTTTGCGCGCCGGGTGTTTTTCAGGTACTCAGGCTTCTGCCTTTTCCTTTCGGCCTTCTGCCTTTTACTTTCAGGCTCCTGCCTTTTACTTTTCCTGACCGCCAGTTGTAATTGACCTCGGGCGTGCGCCTCAACGCACGGCGACCGAGCGTGCCTGCTACCGCTGACGCGGCGGCCGGGACGACAGGCTGTGCCGGCGAGCAAGCCCCGAGAAGGAGTTAAAGGAGTATGGGAATGAGTCTACAGCGAAGAACCAACTGGGCTGACCAGTCCATCGCGGATGCTTTGGACGCGTTGCGCGTTCAAAGGTGCTGGCTGCCTCAGCTACGTCTCAAACGAGCTGTCGTCATGCGTTCAACCGAGCGGGGGATGAGCCGATGAGCCGATCGGATCAGGGCGCCCAGCTCGCACTCATCTATGAGCCGCGCTTGCTGCCGTCTGAATCTCAGGCGCGCTTTAGGATGATGCGTGACGCGATTGTTGCCGAGCTCAAACCGAGCAACGCCATTGAGCAGATGTGGGTCTGCGAGATCGTCCATGGCGAATGGGAAATGCAGCGACTTCGGGAATTCAAGGATCTGATCCTTACTTCCGCCCGCGGTCCGGCACTGAAAAACCTGTTGAGCATGGCGCTAACTGCCAGCGGCGCTGCTGACATCGATGATTTGGCCGAGCGGTTCTTTACCAACAAACGGGTGCGCAACAAGGCCGCAGATATCTTACGCAAATACGGCATGACGGAGGCCAGTATCGATGCGGAGGCCTTCCGCCATTGCTTGGTGGAGCTGGGCGAGATCAATCGGCGGTTGGCGGAACTGAGTTCGCGCCGCGACAAAAACCTGCAGCTGCTTGAGGACTACCGCGCCGCCTTGGCAAGGCCAACGCATCGGCGACAAGGCAGCGATGATCAGGGGTGACGATGGCGACTGAACGTCAGATCGCGGCCAACAGGAGGAACGCGCAGAAGAGCACGGGGCCGCGAACGGCGGTGGGTAAGCGGCGCGCGGCGCGCAACGCCTACCGCCATGGCCTCAGCATTGTCACCGGCAGCGCCGCCGATGATGAAGCCGTGAAGTCCCTAGCTTTAGCTATCGTTGCGGGCAGCAGTGATCCGGAGCATCTGGAATTGGCCCGCAGCGCGGCGCGCGCTTACCTCGAGCTCGCCCATATCCGCCAGATCAAAGCCGACATCATCCAGCGCATGCTGGACTTCGGCGCCGTGGAACCGGAGGAGCTTATGCGCGTACGCTTGGCCGAGTCGCGCTACATGACAGCGCTATTGCGCCGACAGCGTCAGAAACCAGAGCGGCACAAACCGATCGACGTGCCCTCGCTAGCTGAGCGCGAGGCCGCGGCCGTGCGTCGGCTGCTGCCAGAGCTACGCAAACTCAACCGCTACGAGGCGCGGACCCATGCGACGCTGGATCGGGCGCTGTCCGAGGTCGCGGCGCTGAACACGTTAAGGGAGCATCCTGCACCATGAAGCCACATGCCTGCGCAGAACGAACCCAATCAAGTCGACAAATCAGGCCGTTAAGATGGGGCGCCGCGCCTCGAAGCCCGCTGCGGTGCGCTTTCGCGCCTCGTCGTGCGCCCGCCCGAAAAAGTGTGTGAGGATTCAACGCCTACTTTTATGCGATCGGCCGCGCCCGCGCTGGGTGATTGTCCCTGCAGAATTCCCTGTTCGCAGGGAATTCGGATTTTGGGCTGGTCTGTCAGCGCTCGTCCGCGATCACCTTGCCGTCGTTCGGCAACGCGCCGTGGCCGACCAGCTCGATCGCGCCGCCGAGCTTCGTCACCGCCCGTAAGGTGCCCGCAATCTCCTCGCGCAAAGCCTCGCTTGCTGCCGCAGTTTCCGCTTTCAGCGTCATCACGTCGGTTTCGCCCTGGCGCGTGACGACGAGGCGCAGGCGGCCGAGCGCGGGATGGCGCTTGCCGATCTCGGCGACCTGCTCGGGACGGACGAACATGCCCTTGACCTTGGTGGTCTGGTCGGCGCGGCCCATCCAGCCCCTGATGCGCATGTTGGTGCGACCGCAGGGGCTGGTGCCCGGCAGCGCGGAGGTGAGGTCGCCGAGCGCAAGCCGGATCCAGGGATGGTGCGGGTCGAGCGAGGTGACGACGATCTCGCCGACGTCGCCCGGGGCCACGGGATCGCCGGTGCCGGGCTTGACGATCTCCATGATCAGGTCCTCGTTCACGACCATGCCTTCACGCGCCTCGGTCTCGAAGGCGATGAGGCCGAGATCGGCGGTGCCGAAGGCCTGGTAGGCGTCGATGCCGCGCGCCTTGATCTCGGCCTGGAGCGAGGGCGGGAAGGCCGCGCCCGAGACCAGCGCGCGCTTGATCGAGGAGACGTCGCGGCCCGCGGTTGCGGCCGCGTCGAGCAGGATCTTCAAAAAGTCCGGCGTGCCGCTGTAGCCGACGGGACGATAGGCTTCGATCAACTCGAATTGCTGCTCGGCATTGCCGGGACCCGCGGGAATCACCGCGCAACCGAGTGTGCGTGCGGACGAGTCGAAAATGAAGCCGCCGGGGGTGAGATGGTAGCTGAAGGTGTTGAGCACGATATCACCGTCCCGGAACCCGGCCGCGAACAGCGCCCGTGCGCCACGCCACGGATCAGCCTGCCGTCCCTCCGGCTCGAAGATCGGCCCCGGGGAGGTGAAAAGCCGTGCGAACGAGCCTGGTGCCGCCGCCACAAAGCCGCCGAAGGGCGCGGCGGCCTTGTGCAGGGCCGGCAGTTCCGACTTGCGCAGCACCGGCAGGCGCGCTAGCGCCGCTCGCGTGGTCACGGCGTCCGGATTCACGCCCTTCAGCCGCTCGGCATAGGCGGGTGCCGTCATCGCGCTGCGCAGCACGCCGGGCAGGCGCGAAAACAAGTCGGCCTCGCGCGAAGCCTGCTCGCGCGTCTCGAGGGCGTCGTAATGGGCGGTCATGGCTGATCTTTCCCGGGTGGCATCCGTTGCACGCCGCCGCTGGCATGGGTATCAGACGGCCATTGTCGGGACGTGGAGGGTGAGAGATGGCGGAGGAAGCGATCAGGGCGGCGGAGGAGACGGCTGGCGTCGTCGCGCGCCTGAAGCGCCGCATGATCGAGGATGCGATGCCGCTGTGGTCGACCCTCGGCTGGGATCATCAAGCGGGCGGCTTCATCGACCGGCTGCATCGGGACGGCACGGCGGATGCCGCCGCGCCGCGGCGGGTGTTCGTGCAGGCGCGCCAGATCTACTGCTACGCCAAGGCGGCACAGATGGGCTGGTATCCGGAAGGTCGCGCCATCGCGCTGAAGGGGCTGGAGCACCTGCTGGCCAAGGCCAAGGCACCCGACGGCAGGCCCGGCTATGTGCACCGGCTGACGCCGGAGGGCGCCGTGCTGGACGGCCGGCGCGATGCCTATGACCACGCGTTCATCCTGTTTGCGCTCGCGACTGTCTACGCGCTCGACAAGGATGCGCAGGTGCGCGCCGAGATCGATACGCTGCTCGCCTTTCTCGACGGCCATCTGCGCTCGCCGCACGGCGGCGTCCACGAAGGCCTGCCGGTCTCGCTGCCGCGTCGGCAGAACCCGCACATGCATCTGTTCGAAGCGCTGATCGCGTGCTTCGACGCGACCCACGACTTGGCGTTCCAGAACCGTGCCGGCGAGTTCTTCGCGCTGTTCCTCGCCAACCTCTACGACAAGGAGAAGCACGTGTTGTCGGAGTATTTCGAGGAGGACTGGTCGAAGATCGAGCCGGTCAGCGTCGAGCCGGGCCATCAGGCGGAATGGGTCTGGCTGCTGAAGGGATTTGAGCGCATCACGGGGTGTCCGACCGGGCAGCGGCGCGCGGAGCTGCTGACGACTGCGCTGCGCTATCGCGACGAGGCGACGGGCTGCCTGATCGACGAGGGCGACGCGAGCGGCAACATCCGCCGCAGCACGCGCCGGCTGTGGCCGCAGACCGAGATCGCCAAAGCGTGGATCGCGCAGGCGGAGTCCGGCGAGGCGGGCGCGGCGGCGGAAGCGCGCGCGTCGCTGGTGCGGCTTGAACGGCATTATCTCAGCCATCCCGTCAAGGGCGGCTGGTACGACCAGTTCGATCGCGACGGCAAATCGCTGGTCGACACCATTCCTGCGTCGTCGTTCTATCATGTTCTCTGTGCAGTCACGGAAGCGGAGCAGGTTTTGGAAGGTTAGAGCTGTCTTGTTTTGACGCGTTTTCTTCACGCGACCGTTCCCACTTCGCTTGAAAACGCTACAGCCAACGCTTGCGCCGCTTGAAGCTCTTGAGGTTCTTAAAGCTCTTGCGCTGGTCGCCGGCGCCGCCGAGGTAGAACTCCTTGACGTCCTCGTTGTCGCGCAGCTCGTCGGCGGTGCCGTCGAGCACGACCTTGCCCTGTTCCATGATGTAGCCGTGGCTCGCCACCGACAGCGCGGCGCGCGCGTTCTGCTCGACCAGGAGGATGGTGACCCCGAGGTCGCGGTTGATCTTCTGGATGATGGAAAACACCTCCTTCACCAGCAGCGGCGACAGGCCCATCGACGGCTCGTCCATCAAGATCATCTTAGGTCGTGCCATCAGCGCGCGGCCGATCGCGAGCATCTGCTGCTCGCCGCCGGAGAGATAGCCGGCAAGGCCGGTGCGTTCCTTCAGGCGCGGGAAATAGTTGAAGACCATGTCGAGATCGGCATCGACCTCGCCGTCCCTGCGGGTGAAGGCGCCGAGCTTGAGGTTCTCCAGCGACGTCATGTCGGCGACGATGCGCCGGCCCTCCATCACCTGGAAGATGCCGCGGCGGACGATCTTGTCGGGATCGATGCCGTTGATGCGCTCGCCTTCGAACAGGATTTCGCCGCGCGTGACCTCGCCGTCCTCGGTCTTGAGCAGCCCGGAGATCGCCTTCAGCGTGGTCGATTTGCCGGCGCCGTTGGCCCCCAGCAGCGCCACGATCGCGCCCTTGGGCACGTCGAGGCTGAGGCCACGCAGCACCAGGATCACGTCGTCATAGACGACCTCGATGTTGCGGACGCCGAGGAGGGGCGGTGCGGGCACGATGCTCGGGGAGGGGCGAACGGCTTCTGCGGTATCGCTCATGCTTTGTTACTCCGCTGTCGTCGCCCGGCTTGACCGGACGACCCAGTATTCCAGAGGCGCCTGAGATTCCCGGAGAAGCCTCGGTGTACTGTATCCCCCGCTCCAGTGCGCATTGCGCGCAAGGCAGGGGATGACAGTGTTCGTGTGGTTAAAGTCGGCCTCACCATCCCAGCAGCTCCGGCTTGCGCGGCAGCTCGACGGTCTTGACCTTCTCGAGCTTGATCGTGCCCTTGGCCATGAGGTCGTTGAGCTCGCCGTCGGTCGCGCCTGACACCTTGGTGCGGTAGAGGTCGACCTTCAGCGTGCCGCGATGGTCCTTGTCGGTCCAGGTCGAGGGATTGCAGACGCCTTCCATGCCTGCCGGCACCCAGTCCTTCTTCTGGTAGAAGCCCTTGGCGACGTTCTCGCCGGTAGCGCCGCCGTTCTTGGCGGCCCAGTCGAGCGCCTCCTTCATGTACAGCGCCGAGCAGACCGCGGCGATGTAGTGCACCGGGCGATAGACCTTGCCGCTCGGGTCGGACATCTTGGAGATCTCCATCACCGTCTTCATGCCGGGCGCATCGCCGCCCCAGCTTACTGCGGTGCGCAAGGGGAAGATCACGCCGTTGGCGGAATCTCCGGCCGTCTTGGCGGCGTTCTCGTCCATGCCCCAGACATTGCCGAGGAACTGGATCTCGACGCCAGCGGTCTTGCACGCCTTCATCACCGAGATGTTGGAGGCCGCGGTGTTGCCGAGATAGGCGTAATTGGCGCCCGACGATTTCAGGCTGAGGCACTGCGCGCTGTAGTCGCCCGGCGTCAGCGCGAACACCAGCGGCGGCAGCACCTCGAAGCCGAGCTCCTGCGCCATCGCTTCACCCGCGGCCTTCGGCGCGTTCGGATAGGGATGGTTGGCGCCCATGTGCACGAACTTCGGCTTGCCGGACTTGCCCTTGGCCTTCCAGTCCTCGGCCGCCCAGATCAGCATCGCGCGCAGCGAGTCCGAATAGCTCGGGCCGTAGAAGAAATTGTAGGGCGCGGGCTTGGCCTTGCCGCTGACACCTTCGGGATCGGTCAGGGCGGCGGCGTAGGAGCCGGAGAGATCCGGGATCTTGTCCTGGGCGAGGAACCCCGTCAGTGCCTCGGTGTCGGCGGTGCCCCAGCCCATGATCGCGGCGACCTTGCTGTCCGGCGCCGACCATTTCTTGTACAGCGCGATCGCGCGCGGCACCTGGTAGCCGTAATCGTTGGTGTCGACATTGAGCTGCTTGCCGCCGACGCCCCCGTTCTTGTTGACCCAGGCGAAGGTGTCGGCGACGGCCTGGCCGTAGGGCGTGCCGACGTCGGAGGTGCCGCCGGAATAATCGGCAAGGTGCCCGATCGCGATCTGTGCCTGCGCGCTCGCCGAAAAGGCTGCGACCGCGATCGCGAGCGATGCGGTGCTCAAAAGGGATTTTGCCTTCATGGGTCGGTTCCTCCTGTTATTGTTTGAGTGAAGATTTCCCGACTCAATGTGAGAACGGGTAGAGTTTCCAGTACGCCTTGATCTGCCGCCAGCGATGCGCCAGCCCGTCGGGCTCGAACATCAGGAATGCGATGATGATCACCCCGATCGCGATCTCGCGCAGGAAGGTGATGTTGTTGTTGAGCGACAGCGCCTTGTCGATCGCGCCGCCCTTCAGATAGAGGCTGACGAACTCCATCGATTCAGGCAGCAGCACCACGAAGGCGGTGCCCATCAGCGTGCCCATGATGGAGCCGGTGCCGCCGATGATGATCATGGCCAGGAACAGGATCGAGCGCTCGATGCCGAAACCCTCCTGCGAGACCACGAGCTGGTAGTGGGCGTAGAGCGCGCCGGCGATGCCGGCGAAGAAGGCAGCCAGCCCAAACGACAGGGTGCGGTACTTGGTGAGGTTGATGCCCATGATCTCGGCGGAGAGATAGTGGTCGCGGATCGCCACCAGCGCGCGGCCGTCGCGCGTGCGCATCAAATTGGTGACGAGAATGTAGCTCGCCAGCACATAGGCCAGCACGACGTAGAAATACTGCCTGTCCCCGCGCAGCGTGTAGCCCAAGATCGAGAACGGCTCGGCGCTTGCCGGCACCGAGCCGCCGGAGAACCATTCGGCGCGCGAGAAGAAGTCGAGCAGGATGTATTGCGCGGCCAGCGTCGCGATGACGAGATAGAGACCCTTCAGCCGCGCCGCCGGGATGCCGAAGATCAGCCCGACCATCGCGGTGACGACGCCCGCGAGCGGAATCGCGAAGAACACCGGGATCGGTGCGTTGTTGGAGATGTAGGCGGAGGTGAAGGCGCCGAGCAGGAAGAAGGCGGCGTGCCCGATCGAGATCTGGCCGGTGAAGCCGACGAGGATGTTCAGGCCGAGCGCGGCGATCGAGAAAATGCCGATCTGGATCAGGATGCTGAGCCAATAGCCGCTGAAGAATTGCGGCGCGAGGCACAGCAGCAGCACGCCCGCGATCGCGAAGTTGCGGCTGGTGGTGGTCGGGAAGATCGTGGTGTCCGCGGCGTACGAGGTGCGGAAGTCACCAGCGGGGATGAGGGCAGGGCCGGCCATGGGTCAGATCCGCTCGATGTCGTGGGTGCCGAACAGGCCATAGGGTTTGATCATCAGCACGATGATGAGGACGTAGAACGGCGCGATCTCGTAGAGATTGCCCCAGTGAAGATACTGGCTGTCGACATATTGGGCGACGTTCTCGAGCAGCCCGATGATGATGCCGCCGAGCACGGCGCCGCCGACCGAATCGAGCCCGCCGAGGATCGCCGCCGGGAACACTTTTATGCCGTAGGCGGCGAGGCCCGATGAGACACCGTTCACCACGGCGACGACGACCCCTGCGACGGCCGACACCGTGGCCGAGATGGCCCAGGCCATCGCGAACACGCTTTTGACGGAGATGCCGAGCGACTGCGCGACCTGCTGGTTGAATGCGGTGGCGCGCATCGCGAGGCCGTATTTCGAGGCGCGGAAGAACCAGGCCATGCCGATCATCATCGCGACCGAGACGATGAGACTCATGACATAGACGGTCTGGATCTGGAGGCCGAACAGGCTGACCGACTGGCTCTCGAACACGCGCGGGAACGGTTGCGGGTTGACGCCGAACATCCATTTCAGCGTGGCCTGGAGCACGGTTGAGAGGCCGATTGTCACCATGATCACCGAGATGATGGGCTCGCCGATCATCGGCCGCAGGATCAGGACCTGCACCGCGATGCCGAACACGAACATGAACACCAGCGTGATCGGCATGCCGATCCAGAACGGCACCTGGTATTTGGCGAGCAGCGCCCAGCACACCCAGGCGCCGACCAGCAGCAACTCACCTTGCGCGAAATTGACGACCTGCGTCGCTTTGTAGATCAGCACGAACGACATCGCGACCACGCCATAGAGCGTGCCGACCACGAGGCCGTTGACCAGGAGCTGAACGAGGAAGGCTGTGTTCATGCAGTGATGCTCGCTGAAAATTCCGGCGCGCTCTTCCCCTCTCCCCTTGTGGGAGAGGGTGGCTTCGCGAAGCGAAGGCGGGTGAGGGGTTGTCTCCGCACTGACGGTGCGGAGAGAGGACCCCTCACCCGAGTGAGGGTGTGGCTGATGGCGAAGATGCCCTCTCCCAGAAGGGGAGAGGGCGCATCGGCAGGCGTCGCGCGCTGGACTGGAAGCAAGCTCACTCCGCAGCCTCCGCCATGTGGCCATGTCCGCCGAGGTCCACCACCCGCAGCGTCGTTCGCACGCGCTGCGTGGTGCCGTCCTGGAAGCGGATCACGGTATCGACGGGGATGTCGGAATCACCGCGGTAGATGGCGTCGATGATGCCTTCGTACTTCTCGTTGATGACGCCGCGGCGCACCTTTCGCGTGCGGGTGAGCTCGCCGTCGTCGGCGTCCAGCTCCTTGTAGAGCAAGAGGAAGCGCGAGATGCGCTGTGCCGGCGGCAGCGTGGCGTTGACGGTCTCGACCTCCTTCTGCAGCAGCGCATAGACCTCCGGCCGCGATGCGAGGTCGCTGTAGGTGGTGAAGGAGAGGCGGTTCTTCTCCGCCCATTTCGAGATGATCGAGTAGCGGATGCAGATCATCGCCGCGAGCGCGTCGCGCCCTGCGCCCAGCACCACGGCCTCCGCGATATAGGGCGAGAATTTCAGCTTGTTCTCGATGAATTGCGGCGAGAAGCGCTCGCCGCGCGAGGTTTCGGCGAGATCCTTGATGCGGTCGATGACGACGAGCTGCTGGTTGGCATTGAAGTAGCCGGCATCGCCGGAGCACATCCAGCCGTCCTTGATGTCGGCGATGCTGGCCTCGGGATTCTTGTAGTACCCCAGGAACATGTTGGGGTGCCGCACCACGATCTCGCCGACGCCGTGAATGTCGGCATTGTCGATGCGGATCTCGACGCTGTCGGCCATCGGCACGCCAGTCGTGTCAGGATCGACCTTGCCCTCGGGGTGCAGCGTGTAAGCGCCCAGCAATTCGGTCTGGCCGTAGAGCGTGCGCAGCGGCACGCCCATGGCCTGGAAGAACTTGAAGGTGTCGGGGCCGAGCGCCGCGCCGCCGGTGGCGGCCGAGCGCAGGCGGGTGAAGCCGAGGCGGTCGCGCAGCGCGCGGAACAGGATCGCGTCGGCGAAACCCGAACGCCTGCCCTGCTCCAGCGCGGCGAGGCCCGACTTCATCCCGATATCGAACAGGCGCTGCTTGAACGGCGTCGCATCCATCACCTTGGCGCGGACGTCGGCGGCGATGGATTCCCAGACACGTGGGGCAAAGAGCACGAATGTCGGCGCGATCTCGCGCAGATCGTTCATCAACGTGTCAGGCTCTTCGACGAAGTTGATCTTCATCCGGCAGAGCAGGCCTTTGCCGAGCACGTAGACCTGCTCCATGATCCACGGCAGCGGCAGCACCGAGACATACTCGTCGTCCGGCCCCTTTGGATCGAAGGCAAGATAGGTCGCGCAATGGCCGAGCACGCGGCCGGCGGCGAGCATCGCGAGTTTTGGATGCGAGGTGGTGCCCGACGTCGTGCAGAGGATCGCGACGTCCTCGCCCTTGGTCGCATCGACGAGCTTGTCGTAGAGTTCCGGCTCGCGCGCGGCGCGGGCCCGGCCGAGCTCGGCCAACTTCTCCGCCGACATCAGGCGCGGGTCGTCGTATTTCCGCATGCCGCGCGGATCGGAATAGATGATGTGCTTCAGCTTCGCGACGCGGTCGGCGAGCGTGAGCAGCTTGTCCACCTGCTCCTCGTCCTCGGCAAAAACCAGCTGCGCCTCGCCATAATTGAGGAGATAGGAGGCCTCTTCATCCAGCACGTCGCGATAGAGCCCGAGGCTGAGGCCGCCAATGGCATGGGTAGCGACTTCCGCCGCCACCCAGTCCGGCCGGTTGTCGCCGATGATGCCGATGACGTCACCACGACCAAGACCTAGCTCGACCAGGCCGAGCGCGAAATCGCGCACGCGCGTCTGGTAGTCGTTCCAGGTGAAGATGCGCCACAGCCCGAGGTCCTTCTCGCGCAGCGCGATCTCGTTGCCGTGCTCTTTCGCATTGAGCCGCAGCATCTTGGGATAGGTGTCGGCCTGCGCGACGCGGCCTGCGTAATCCATCATGCCGCGCTCTCCTGCGCCGGAGGAGCATCGTCGGGATCGACCAGCGCCTCGTCTTCTTCACCCAGGTAGGCGCGCTTGACGTGGGGATCGGCGAGCACTGCGCCCGGATCGCCCTCGGCGATCTTGCGGCCGAAATCCAGCACCATCACGCGGTGGGAGATATCCATCACCACGCCCATGTCATGCTCGATCATCACCACCGTCATGCCGAACTCCTCGTTGAGATCGACGATGTAGCGGGCCATGTCCTCCTTCTCCTCGAAGTTCATGCCGGCCATCGGCTCGTCGAGCAGGATGAGGCGCGGCTCCAGCGCCATGGCCCGGGCGAGCTCGACGCGCTTGCGCAGGCCGTAGGGGAGGGTGCCGGCGGTTGCCTTGCGCACCGACTGCAGGTCAAGGAAGTCGATGATCTCTTCCACCTTGCGGCGGTGTTCGAGCTCTTCCTTGCGCGCGCCGGTGAGCCAGTACAGCGAGCCCGTGAGGAAATTGTTCTTCAGGAGGTGATGGCGGCCCACCATGATGTTGTCGAGCACGCTCATGTGGTGGAACAGCGCGAGGTTCTGGAAGGTGCGGCCGATGCCGAGCTTGGGCCGCGCGTTCGGCGTCAGCCCCGTGATGTCCTGGCCCTGGTAGAACAGCTGGCCTTCGGTCGGCTTGTAGCGACCGGAAATACAGTTCACGATCGAGGTCTTGCCGGCGCCGTTGGGGCCAATGATCGAGAACAGCTCCCCCTCCTTGATGGCGAAGCTGACATCGGTCAGCGCACGAACGCCGCCGAATCGCAGGGACACGCCGCGCACTTCGAGACTGGTAGCCACCAAACAAATCCCTCCCGGTGATGGCGCATTCTGCGGCGCTCTTCGTCGGTTCTGTCGGGCGATCCTAATACGGCCGTGCCGGCCAGACCATGCAGCTATTGGTCTCGACCGGACGGTCGCCGCTTTGGCCCCGTTTGGGATCAAAAGCCGCATCACCCGAGGTGGCTCTCAATAAGGGAAAGCGCTATTTTGAAATGTCTCCGGCCTGACAATTCTGGACAAAGTTTTTCGGACCGAGGCGGCCCTCATCTTTCGTCGGATGGGAGCCGGAACGATGATGTTGCGATGCAGCATAAGAGCGGAGTGACGACACGGTGCGGCTGACTTCGGGATCATGATTTCAGAGGATCATCTGAAGCGCGTTGCCGCCTGGTCGCGCGAGCTCACGCAAGCGGAGATCGAGGTCGCCCGCGCCGGAATCACGGAGCGGTCCTACGGCACCGGCGAGACCGTGTTCATGCGCGGCGACAATTTCGACTATTGGGCCGGCATGGTCTTCGGCCTTGCCCGGATGGGCGGGGTGTCGCGCGACGGCAAGGAGACCAGCCTTGCCGGGCTGACGGCGGGGGCCTGGTTCGGCGAGGGCAGCGTGCTCAAGAACGAGCCGCGCCGCTACGACGTGGTGGCGCTGCGCAGCAGCCGCGTCGCGCTGATGGAGCGCAGCGCCTTCATGTGGCTGTTCGAGAACAGCGTCGGCTTCAACCGCTTCCTGGTGCGCCAGCTCAACGAGCGGCTCGGCCAGTTCATCGGCATGCTCGAGGTCAACCGCACGCTCGATGCCACCTCGCGGCTCGCACGCAGCATCGCCTCGCTGTTCAACCCGATCCTTTATCCGGAATCGACAGCGCATCTGGAGATCACCCAGGAGGAGATCGGTGCGCTCTCCGGCATGTCCCGCCAGAACGCCAACCGGGCGCTGAACCGGCTGGAGAAGGAAGGGCTGCTGCGGCTGGAATATGGCGGCGTCACCATCCTTAATGTCGAGCGGCTGCGCGGGTATGGGGATTAGAAACCGTCACCGCGCGTTGGCGGGGGCGTGCAGCGGCCAGAGGTCGGCGCGCCAGTGGATCGCGATTGCCAGCATCGCGAGGAAGCCGGCGACGGCGTAAAGTGACCCTGTCGCGGAATAGCCGATCGTGTCGATCAGGCTGCCGGCCGCGAGCAATCCGAGCGGCAGGCCGTAGATCACCATCATGCGCACGCCCATCACGCGGCCGCGCAGATGCGCGCTCGCCGTGCGCATCAGGATGACGGCCGCCGAGATCATCGACATGCTCTGGGCGATGCCGGCGAGAACGAGGCAGGCCATGGCGACGGGCATCGTCCTGATCTCGACGAACACCAGCAACATGGCGTACCAGGCCAGCGTCGCGCCGATCAGAAGCCGGGCAATGCGCAATCCGCCGACCAGGCTGAGCGTGATCGAGCCGATCAGCGATCCGACGGCGAAGCTCGCGGAGAGATAGCCGAGGCCGGTCTGGTCGGTGTGAAAGATTTCGCGCGCGATGTAGGGCAGCAATCCGCCGGTGAAGGGAAACGCGGTCAGATTGGCGAGGAAGGCGACGCACAGCGCAGCGCCCATTCCAGGGCCATTCCAGGCGTAGACAATCCCTTCCTTCAGCTCGCCCAGCAGTTTTGAAACGGCGCGGCTGTTCGCCGGCAGATCGGTCGTGGCAACGGTCCTTTCCGGTCGGGTCAGGCAGGACATGAGAATTGCCGCCGCGAGGTAGAGGCCGGCGACCGCCGCATAGACCAATCCGATGCCGAGAACGGCGAAGAGGCCGGCTCCGGTCAGCGCTCCGGCAATGCGGGCGCTGTCCTGGGTCGTGCGTGACAGGCTGATCGCGCCGACCAGCTGCTCGGCCGGCATGATGTCGGCGAGCAACGCGCTCCGGAGGCCGAGATCGGAGGAGCGGATCAGGCCCATGATCGTCACGATGATCATGACGTTGAGCGGCGCCAGATGGCCGGTCATCGCCAGCGCCATGATGGTCGAGGCCAGCGCCGTATAGGTCAGGCGCAGCACGACGAGGAGATCGCGGTGACCGATACGGTCGCCGACCATCCCGAGCGCCGGTGCAATCAGCGTTCCCAGATATTGCAGCGAGGCGAGAATGGTCAGCAGCAGCACCGATCCGGTCTCGACCAGAATGTACCAGCCGAGCACCAGCGTTTCGATCTCGAACGCCCACGAGGTGAGCAGGTCGGATGGCCACTGGAACCGATAGTTGCGAATGCGGAACGGTGCGAGCGCTGAAGGTCGCGCGCCTCTGCTCAAGAGGCGATGACGCGTGTCACGGCGATTCCCTGCCTTTGTTGCTTCTTCTTGCTGTGTTGTTTCTTCTTGCTGTTCGGCAACGTAGCGCTGAGGCTGGGCCTGTCAATCGCAGCTGGCGCAGGCCGCACCCGCGCTCGGCTCTTACCTCGCTGCGCTTGCCGCCTTCCGTTCCGCCAGCGCACTCGCCATCGCCGAGATCAGCGGCCGCATGAAATAGGCCTCTTCGGCCGGCGACACGTCGGTGCGCAAGCCATGCGCCGCGAGTTCGCCGGAAACCGCCGGGCCGACTGATGCGATCAACGTGCGCTCGAGACCGGCGCGCAGTTTCGCCTCGCTGCCATGCGCCTTGGCGGCTTCGATCAGGCGGCGGACCTGGCCGAGATTGGTCAGCGCGATGGAATCGATTCGTCCCTCCGCCATCTCGTCTATGGCGGCGACGATATTGGCGTCAGCGGTCTTGGAATCATAGACATAGGGCAGCACGGTATCGATCTCGGCGCCTTGCGCGGCGAGCGCGCCGGTCAGCGCGTTGTGGTCCTTGTCGGGATAGAGCTGCAGGCCAAGGCGCCGCCCCTTCAGGTCGAGCCTGCCCAGCATCTCGATCACGCCCTCGGTGGTCGGCTTCTCCGTGGTCTGCTGCGCCTCGAGCGAGATCTCGCGCAGTGCCTTGCCGGGTTTCGGCCCGCGGGTGAATTTTCGCGATTTCGCGAGCGAGGTGACCAGAGCCTGATCGAGCCCGCGAGCGCGCGCGAGCTTCATGATCCGCCGCAGGCCTTCGCCGGTCATCAGCACGAGATCGTCAAACGGCCTGGCGATGGCGCGGCGGATCCAGGCCTCGATCGGGGCGGGGTCCGGCGCATCCTCGATGGTGAACATCGGGCATTGCACGACCTCGGCGCCTTGCTCGGCCAGAAGCTTCGAGAACTGCGCCTCCTCGCGTGTTTCCAGGATCAGGATGCGGGTGCCGTTCAATCGGTCGACCATGGGCGAGCTCCGGTATAAATCGCAATGGTACGTTCATCCTGACTCTGGGCGCGGGATTGGCGCAAGGCCAGCGTCGGTGCTAGAGCAGGGCGCAAATCGCGGTGTTCCGCGGCCGTTGCACAAAGCTTCATCACGAGCCATGCCTGATCATCAATATGTCCTGACCCTGTCCTGTCCGGATCGTCCCGGCATCGTCTCGGCGGTGTCGACCTTCCTGGCCCACAATGGACAGAACATCCTCGACGCCCAACAGTTCGACGACGTCGAGACCAACAAGTTCTTCATGCGCGTGGTGTTCACCGCGGCCGATCTTGCCGTGGCGCTTGCGGCGCTCCAGACCGGCTTTGCCGCGATTGCCGAGCGTTTCGGCATGGAGTGGCAGATGCGCGACCGCGCCGCGCATCGCAAGGTGATGGTGCTGGTCTCGAAATCCGACCATTGCCTGGTCGACATCCTCTATCGCTGGCGCACCGGTGAATTGCCGATGATCCCGACCGCGATCGTCTCCAACCATCCCCGCGAGGTCTATGCCGGGCTCGATTTCGGCGGCATTCCGTTCCACCATTTGCCCGTTACCAAGCAGACCAAGCGCGAGCAGGAGGCGCAGATCATGGATCTCGTCGACGAGACGAAGACCGATCTCGTCGTGCTCGCCCGCTACATGCAGATCCTGTCGGACGACCTGTCGGCAAAGCTCTCGGGACGCTGCATCAACATCCACCACTCGTTCCTGCCGGGCTTCAAAGGCGCAAAACCCTATCACCAGGCGCATGAGCGCGGGGTGAAGCTGATAGGCGCCACCGCGCACTACGTCACGCGTGACCTCGATGAAGGCCCGATCATCGACCAGGACGTCGAGCGCATCAGCCATCGCGACACGCCGGAAGATCTCGTCCGCAAGGGCCGCGACATCGAACGTCGCGTGCTCGCCCGCGCAATCCGCTACCATCTCGACGATCGCGTCATCCTCAACGGCCGCAAGACCGTGGTGTTCGTGGATTGATCTGCTTCACCTCTCCCCGCGTGCGGGAGAGGTCGAATTCGAGCAAAGCTCGAATTCGGGTGAGGGGGCTCTCCGCGAGTCCGGCTCTCACCGTCCCTGTGGAGACTCCCCTCCCCCCACAAGCGGGGCGAGGGAGCGCACCGTCTCAACGCACCGCGCCGGCCGCCGCTGTCCCTGTCGTGCCCTTCTGCGCCTGTTCTTCCTTTTCGCGATCAGCCGCCGGCATCAGCCGCTTGCGTTCGCGTTCCTTCATGTATGCGTCGTATTGCGGCGTGCCCGGTCGCGGCGGGGCATCCGCCGGCAGGCCGCCGGCCCATTGCGGGACGTAGTCGCCCATGCCGGCCGAGAGTTTCTCGTTGACCGTGCCGCAGCCTGCCAGGCTAGAAGCGAGCAGGGCGACTGCAGCAGCGATCGAAAGCGGACGGCAAAGCATGGACATCTTCTTGGTCGTGCCCGATCGGGCGCGGGATGAGGGGACGCGGAATGGGCGTCAGTGCGAACTATAGCCCTCAAAGTAAAATTGGCCTATTCGAGGGTCGGTAGGGCTGTATACAAAGAAGGTATTATAATAAGGATATTTTGCTCTTGAAGGGGTGACTTTAGCTGGTACGGTATACATCGCGTATTTCGGCTCAGTGGCGCGTCTTCACCGCGAAGCAGGTGAAATGTCCAGATCCTGCAAGTGAGAGGCGGAATCCTCCATCTGCGGCGTCGTGTGGACTTCCTAAAGTGGCGCCTCAACAATCACCGCCCAAATCGGCCGGCGCGATGAGGGCTTTTTCGTTGACAGGACCATTATATTTGTACAATCGTACAAATCTCTCCTGCCGTCGTCGAGGCAGATCACGCGGCTCGGGCCGCATGGTCGCCCAACGTCCGATTGACAACGGGGTTGCAGAGGACGCCATGTGGCCGCACGGCATGGCTCGTCCGTAGGTAAAGCGCGGCAAGGACCGGGCACTCGGTCCGGCTCACAAGCAGAAATGAAGGGGAGGGACATCTGATGTTCGAACTCAAGATTTTTTCGCGTACCGCAGCGGCCGCGGCCATCGCGGGCCTCGCGGCCGTCGCGCCCGCCAAGGCGGAAGACACGGTCAAGGTCGGCCTCATCCTGCCGATGACCGGCGGCCAGGCCTCGACCGGTAAGCAGATCGAGAACGCGATCAAGCTCTACATGCAGCAGAAGGGCGACACCGTCGCCGGCAAGAAGATCGAGATCATCCTCAAGGACGATGCCGCGATCCCGGACAAGACCAAGACCGCCGCGCAGGAACTGATCGTCAACGACAAGGTCAACTTCATCGCCGGCTTCGGGGTGACGCCGGCAGCGCTCGCCGCCGCGCCGCTGGCGACGCAGGCGAAGATTCCGGAAGTCGTCATGGCAGCCGGCACGTCCATCATCACTGAACGCTCGCCCTATATCGTGCGCACCAGCTTCACGCTGGCGCAGTCCTCGACCATCATTGCGGACTGGGCGGTGAAGAACGGAATCAAGAAGGTCGCGACGCTGACCTCGGATTACGCGCCCGGCAATGACGCGCTCAACTTCTTCAAGCAGAACTTCACCGCGGGCGGCGGCGAGGTGGTCGAGGAGGTCAAGACGCCGCTCGCCAACCCGGACTTCGCGCCGTTCCTGCAGCGCATGAAGGATGCCAAGCCCGACGCGATCTTCGTGTTCGTGCCGGCGGGCCAGGGCGGCAACTTCATGAAGCAATATGCCGAGCGTGGTCTCGACAAGGCCGGCATCAAGGTGATCGGACCCGGCGACGTTACCGACGACGACCTGCTCAACAACATGGGCGACGCCGTGCTCGGCACGGTCACCGCCCATCTCTACTCGGCGGCGCACCCCTCGCAGATGAACAAGGACTTCGTCGCGGGCTACAAGAAGGCCTTCGGCAACCGTCCGGGCTTCATGGCGGTGAGCGGCTATGACGGCATCCACCTGATCTACGAGGCGCTGAAGAAGACCAATGGCGATACCAATGGCGACAAGCTGATCGAGGCGATGAAGGGCCAGAAGTGGGAGAGCCCGCGCGGTCCGATCTCGATCGATCCCGAGACCCGCGACATCGTTCAGAACATCTACATCCGCAAGGTCGAGAAGGTCGACGGCGAGCTCTACAATGTCGAGTTCGCGACTTTCGAGGCCGTCAAGGATCTCGGCAAGACCAAGAAGTGACGCTCGAAAGCGCGTCATCCCGGGCTCTCTCGGCATCCTCGCCTTACCTCGCCCGCTTGCGGGAGAGGTCGGCGCGAAGCGCCGGGTGAGGGCTCTCACCTCTGGGGGAGTCTTCGTTGTTGAAGCACCCTCTCCCCAACCCTCTCCCGCAAGCGGGAGAGGGAGTGCAGCACGGCCCTTGGCCACACTTGAGATGATCCTCGACTGCTGATGACCGCGATCCTCACCAACCTGTTCGATGGCGTTGCCTACGGCATGCTGCTGTTCGTGCTCGCCTGCGGGCTCGCGGTCACGCTCGGCTTGATGAACTTCGTCAACCTCGCCCATGGCGCCTTCGCCATGGCGGGCGGCTATGTCTGCATGGTGCTGGTCAACCGGATGGGCTGGCCGTTCTTCGCCGCGCTGCCGCTCGCCTTCGTCTCGGCCGCCGCGATCGGCATCGCACTGGAGCGCACGCTCTACCGCCATCTCTACACGCGCAGCCATCTCGACCAGGTGCTGTTCACCATCGGCCTGACCTTCATGTCGGTCGCGGCCGTCGACTACATCCAGGGCTCCTCGCGCGTGTTCATCAACCTGCCGGCCGCACTGCAGGGGCAGTTCGACCTGTTCGGCGTCGGCATCGGCCGCTACCGCCTGATGATCATCGTGATCTGCGGCCTGCTCACCATCGGGCTTCAGATGGTGCTGGCCAAGACCCGCTTCGGCAGCCGTCTGCGCGCAGCAGTCGACGATCCCCGCGCCGCCAGCGGCCTCGGCATCAACGTGCCGCAAGTGTTCGCCTTCACTTTTGCCTTCGGATGCGGGCTCGCCGGCCTCGGCGGCGCACTCAGCGCCGAGATCCTCGGTCTCGATCCGTATTTCCCGCTGAAGTTCATGATCTACTTCCTGATCGTGGTCACCGTCGGCGGCTCCTCCTCCATAACAGGCCCGTTCCTGGCCTCGCTCCTGCTCGGCATCGGTGACGTCGCCGGCAAATATTACGTGCCGAAGATGGGGCCCTTTGTGATCTACACCATGATGATCGTGATCCTGATCTGGCGCCCGAACGGCCTGTTCGGCCGCGCGGCCGCGCGTTGAGTACGCCGATGACCGCTGCCTCCGACGTCGGGTATCACGCCCAGCGCCAGGCGCGCTGGCACTATGGCGAAGTCGCCTTCTGGCTCATCGTGCTGGCCTGCGGCTTTCTGTTTCCCTCGCGCTATCTGATCATGACGGACATCCTGCGCCTCGCGCTGTTCACGATGTCGCTCGATCTCATCCTCGGCTATGCCGGCATCGTCTCGCTTGGCCATGCCGCCTTCTTCGGCGTCGGCGCCTATGCGGCGGGGCTGCTGGCGCTGCACGGCATCGTCAACGAGCCCGTGCTGGCGTTGATCGTCGCGGGCCTCGCCGCGATGGTGCTGGGCTTTGCCACCAGCTTCCTGGTGATCCGCGGCGTCGATCTGACGCGCCTGATGGTGACGCTCGGCATCGCGTTGCTGCTGGAAGCGCTCGCCGAGCGCTTCTCCAACATCACCGGCGGCACCGACGGCCTGCAGGGCATCGAGATGCAGCCGATCTTGGGAGAGATCCCGTTCGACATGTTCGGCAAGGCCGGCTTCTTCTATTCGCTCGCCGTGCTGTTCGTGCTGTTCCTGTTCGCCCGCCGCGTTGTGCATTCCCCGTTCGGCCTGTCGCTGCGCGCCATCAAGAACAACCCGCTGCGCGCCGCCGCCATCGGCATCCCCGTCAATCGGCGCCTGATTGCGATCTACACGCTCGCGGCGTTCTATGCCGGCATTGCGGGCGCGCTGTTCACCCAGACCACCGCAATCGCCTCGCTCGACGTGTTCGCCTTCGAGCGCTCCGCCGACCTGATGCTGGTGCTCGTGATCGGCGGCACCGGTTATCTCTATGGCGGGCTGATCGGCGCGGTGGTGTTCCGCATGCTCCAGGAATTGTTCTCCACGATCACGCCGCAGTACTGGCAGTTCTGGATCGGCCTCGTGCTGGTCGTGATCGTGCTGGTCGGCCGCCAGCGCCTGCATCGCTGGGTGCTGTATGTGCCGAACCTGATCATCAGGCAGGTTGCCGGACGTAGAGCGGTCGTCGCCGTGCCGGAGAGCGACGCATGACCATCGCGCTCGAAACCCAAAATCTCGAAAAGACCTTTGGTGGTCTGCGCGTCACGCGCGACTTGTCCCTCAAGATCGAGCAGGGGGCCCGCCACGCGCTGATCGGGCCGAACGGCGCCGGCAAGACCACCGTGATCAACCAGTTCACCGGCGTGCTGAAGCCGAACTCGGGCCGCATCCTGCTCGAAGGCCAGGACATCACCGACCTGCCCGTGCACAAGCGCGTGCTGCGCGGCCTGTCGCGCACCTTCCAGATCAATCAGCTCTATCCCGACCTGACCCCGCTCGAGACCATCGGTCTTGCGGTCTCAGAGCGCCTCGGCCATGGCGGCGACTGGTGGCGGCGCATGGGGACGCGCGGCGACGTCAACGGCGAGATCGCAGAGCTGCTGACACACTTCCACCTGCTCGACGTCATGAACGAAGAGACCGTGACGCTGCCTTACGGCAAGCAGCGCCTGCTCGAGATCGCGGTTGCGATCGCCGCCAAGCCGCGCGTGCTGTTGCTCGACGAGCCCGCGGCCGGCGTGCCCGAGAGCGAGAGGCACGACATTCTCGCCGTGGTCGGCGCGCTGCCGCGCGACGTCACGGTGCTGCTGATCGAGCACGACATGGATCTCGTCTTCTCCTTTGCCGACCGCATCTCTGTGCTGGTGTCCGGCGCGCTGCTGACCGAGGGCCCGCCCGAGCAGGTCGCGCGCGATCCGCAGGTAAAGGCGGTCTATCTCGGCGAGGAGGCGGTCAATGTCTGACCTGCTCGCAATCGATGCACTTCGCGCCGGCTATGGCGAGGCGGTGGTGCTGCCGAAGATGACGCTCAGCCTCGCCGAGGGGCAGGTGCTGGCGCTGCTCGGCCGCAACGGCACCGGCAAGACCACGCTGATCAACTCCATCGTCGGCGTCACCCGCCGCTTCTCCGGCACTGTCGCACTGGCCGGCACCGACGTCACGACCTTGCGGCCCGACCAGCGGGCGCGCGCCGGCATCGGCTGGGTGCCGCAGGAGCGCAACATCTTCCGCTCGCTCACGGTGGAGGAAAACATGACAGCCGTGGCTCAGCCGGGCCCCTGGACGGTCGAGAAGGTCTACGAGATGTTCCCGCGACTGAAGGAGCGGCGGAGCAATTTCGGCAACCAGCTCTCCGGCGGCGAGCAGCAGATGCTGGCGATCGGCCGCGCGCTGACCCTCAACCCGAAGGTCCTGCTGCTGGACGAGCCGACCGAGGGGCTTGCCCCCATCATTGTCGAGGAGCTGCTCAAAGCGATCGGGACCATCACCCGGGCTGGGGGCATCTGCTCCATCATCGTCGAGCAGAATGCCCAAAAGATTCTGGGGCTCGCCGACCGCGTTGTGATATTGGAGCGCGGAACGATCGTGCACGACGCCCCGAGCGCCGCGCTGAAGGCCGACCCGTCGGTTCTGGAGCGCCACCTTGGCGTGGCAGGGGCGGCCCACTAATCTTCGCCTCTTCCGCCAGCGGGAGAGGGAGTAAAACGAGCGCCGACTGAAATTCGGGAGAAACAAGAATGCAGCGAACCAAAGCCCCCTTCCGCGCCGACGAGGTCGGCAGCCTCCTGCGTCCGGCCAAGATCAAGGAAGCGCGCGCCAAACTCGAGAAGGGCGAAATCTCGGCCGATGATCTGCGCAAGATCGAGGACATGGAGATCGAGAAGGTCGTGCACAAGCAGGCCTCGGTGGGCCTGAAGCTCGCCACCGACGGCGAATTCCGCCGCTCCTGGTGGCATTTCGACTTCCTGGCCAAGCTCACCGGCTGCGAGCTGTTCCACCCCGACACCGGCATCCAGTTCACCGGCGTGCAGACCCGCCACGATGCGGTGCGTGTGATCGGCAAGCTCGATTTCCCCGACGACCACCCGATGCTGGACCATTTCCGCTTCCTGAAGAAGGTCGCCGATCAGGCCCACGTCACCGCCAAGATGACGATCCCGTCGCCGGCCGTGCTGCACTTCCGCGGCGGCCGCAAGTCGATCTCCAAGGACGTCTATCCCGATCTCGACCCCTTCTACGAGGACCTCGGCAAGACCTACCGCAAGGCGGTGAAGGCGTTCTACGAGGCCGGCTGCCGCTACCTCCAGTTCGACGACACCGTCTGGGCCTATCTCTGTTCGCAGGACGAATTGCAGAAGGCGCGCGAGCGCGGCGACAATCCCGACGGCCTGCAGCAGATCTATGCCCGCATCATCAACTATGCGCTGGCCGAGAAGCCCGCCGACATGGTGGTGACGACGCATGTGTGCCGCGGCAATTTCCGCTCGACCTGGATTTCCTCGGGCGGCTACGAGCCGGTGGCCGAGACCCTGCTCGCCGGCACCAATTACGACGGTTACTTCCTTGAGTACGACTCTGACCGCGCCGGCGGCTTCGAGCCGCTGCGCTTCCTGCCCAAGGGCAACAAGGTCGTCGTGGTCGGCGTCATCACCTCCAAGTTCGGCGAGCTCGAGAAGAAGGACGACATCAAGCGCCGTCTGGAGGAAGCCGCCAAGTTCGCACCGCTGGAGCAGCTCGCGCTCTCTCCGCAATGCGGCTTCGCCTCGACCGAAGAGGGCAACATCCTCTCCGAGGAGGAGCAGTGGGCCAAGCTCGGCCTCGCCGTCGAGATCGCCAAGGAAGTGTGGGGCCAGTGATCCGGCGCAGCCGGGCCATCGCGTGAGCGAGGCATCAGGGCTGCTCGATCGGCGACATCAGAGCGGGGCCGGACTTGTCCGCCCCGCTTCTGTTTTGCGCAGCAGAGTGCTGCGGATCAGTCGCTGCGCCGGCGCCTCGAACCAGCGATAGGTGAGGTGCGAGGCGACGAGCGACGGCAGCACGAAGGCCGCCCAGAACAGGTGGCTGCCATAGGGAATGGGGCGCTGCAGAGCGGCGCAGGCAAGCGCGACGACGAGCTGGATGGGGAAATGCAGGAGATAGCAGGAATAGGTCATATTGCCGACCGTCTCCAGCAATGTCTCGATCCGCCGCGGCAAGGTGAGCTGGCGCGAGCAGCAGAACAACAGGATCGGGGCATAGATCAGCATCAGCGGTCCGGCGACCGGGACCAGCTCGATGTCCGCCAGCCAGAGCGCCGCGGGCACCGCGATGACGGCGCACCCGGCCATTGCCTCCAACGTCCGTCGATGCCGGGACAAGGCAACGGCCTGCCGGACCATGGCGGCAAGCCCGCCCGCATAGAAGAAAGCCAGGCTGGTCCCGAGCTGAGTACCGAACGTGATCGAGGCGAGGATCACGACCAGATTGAGCAGCGGGGATGCGGTCACAAAGCGTAGCGCCAGGAAGAAGATCGCATAATCCACGATCTCGACCGAGACCGACCAGATCGGTCCGTTGAAGCTTTCGCTGCGTGGCGGGAGCCAGTCGCTCGCCATGAACAGCTGCGCGATGAAGTGCGGGAGATCGTTGTTCTGATAGACGAAGTAGAAGCCAAGCCGCGCGAAATAGATCGGCTGCAGCACGGCGACCAGGAGCAGCGTCGCGATATGGAGCGGATAGAGTCGCGACAGCCGGTACACGAAGAAGGTCCGGCCGTCGATCTTGCGATCGGCGACGATGGCGCGATACTTCCAGAAGAAGATGAATCCCGAGATGCACCAGAAGAACCAGACGCCGTATTCGCCGGCCTCGTAGAACGGGAACAGAGCGCGGTAGAATGGCAGCTCGCTTCTGGTGAGATTGCCGGCGCGCCCGGCAGTGAAGGCGAAGTGCTGATAGTGCCAGAGCAGGACGGCGACGGTTGCAAGGAAGCGCAACCCCTCCAATCCCAGGAGCTTCTGGGCCTCCGGCGACGTCGACGTTTTCGGCATGACGATATTGCCTCGGCTGACCCCGCGGTGTCAGCCTTCCTTGATGCAGTTGATCTCGACCACCCAGTGGTCGTTCTCCCGGGTGCCGAGCACGAGCCCGACGAATGTCGCCTCGTGCACGACGTCGCCGAGAGCGCGCATGACCCATGCCACTTCAGCCTTCGGCACGAAGAAGTCGCCTGCCAGAGTTTCAGTGTTGCCTGATCGATCAGCGGAATGTCGGCGGGGCCGGCGGCAAACGCCGCTTCGCTCGATGGTACACCTTGCGAGAAACCAGGTTGTGATCCGAACAAGACAGACAGGGCGATGCCGATGGCGGCAACGAATTTTCCCACAAGTTCCCCCAACCACCAGTCCACCAACTCGTTGGTGTTATCGGTATCGTAGGATAACGATAGGCGACAGGACAGAGCAGCCGCAGGTTGCGTTCGACTATCTTGCTGGCTGTTGCAATTTTAGCGCGCTGGTGCGTGGTGTCGTTATGGCCGCTAGAGCCGCAGTCGTAATCGGATGTTCGCCCTCACTTCTCCGCGAGATAGACCTCCCCCAGCAGCGACGAATTCGACCACGGAACCTGCTTGTTCTTCGTGCTCGAGACCACCTCCGCCCGCACCCGCGTGAGCATCTGCTGCACCTCCAGCCCGGGCGTGCCGATATGGCGGGACAACGCGGAGGAAAACGGCGAGTTGGCGCCTTCGCCGTCGAGCGCGACCTGGCCCGGTGCGGTGGCGAACGCGATCAGCGTGCCGGCCCCCAACGTCGCGCCGGCGCCCAGGCTCGTGGGCGCGGCGAGGCCCGAGGCACCCTCGATGCCGCGATTGGTGCCGGCGCTCGCCACCTGCTGCGCCATCGGATTGTTGCGGCAGGCATCGAAGATCAGGATGTTGGTGCGGACCTGGTCGTCGAGGCCGGCCATGATCGTGTCCATGTCGATCATCGCGTCGGTCATGCCGGTGCCAGGCTTGAGCTCGACGTCGACGGGAATGAGATAGTTGCGGCCGTCGACCTGCACGCCGTGGCCCGCATAGTAGACCAATGCGACCTGCGCCCGGGCGGCCTCGCGCAGGAAGTCGCGCGTCATCTTCTGCATCGCCGCGCGGTCGAGGTCGATGCCCTCCGCGACGATAAAGCCGATCTCGCGCAGGCTTTTCGCGACCGCGCGCGCATCGTTGGGCGGATTGGGCAGCGCCTTCACATGCGCATAGGCGCCGTTGCCGATGATCAGCGCCATGCGCGTGCCGCGAACCGTCGGAGCGGGCGAGGGGAGAGGTGCCGGGCCGGTCTGCTGCGGGGCAGGGGATGCCGCTGGCTGCGTCGCGGGGGAAGGCGCATCACGCGGGATCGGCGCGGCTGCATCCGTCACCAGCGATAGCCGCACCTTTGCGGTGGCCTGGTTGGCCTTGCTGCCGGCGTCGGACGCCACGATCGCCAGCGTCGCCTTGTAGTCGTCGCGCGCGCGTGCGTAGTCGCCTTTGGCTTCATAGGCCTGCGCGCGATGGGTGTAGCCCGAGATCAGCACGCTGTTGGGCGGGGTCATGATGTTGACCGGGGGCTTGTCCTTGGCGAGCCGGATCGCTTCGCTGGCGTCGGCGATGGCGCGATCGAAATCGCCCTGGGCGCGCCAGATCGAGGTGCGGTTGATCAGCGGCTGCGGCAGCGACGGGTCGAGCCGGATCGCCTGGTTGATGTCGGCGAGCGCGCCGTCGAGATCGCCGAACGCTTCTTTCGAGATGCCACGGTTCTGGAACGAGAACGCCGATTTCGGATCAATCTTGATTGCGGCATCGTAGTCCGCGATCGCCTTGGCGTAATCGCGCTTGCCGCGCCAGGCATTGCCGCGATTGTGGAAGATGATGCCGCTGGGAGGCCCAAGCTTCAGCGCATCGTCGAAATCGGCGATCGCGATGTCGTAGTCGCCCTTGTCGTAATAGGCCGAGCCCCTGAGGTTAAAGACGGCCTGGCTCGGCTGCAGCCGGATCGCTTCGGTGGCATCAGTGATGACCCTGGCGTAGTCACCCTTCTTATTCCAGCCCACGGCCCGCCAGAAATAGACTGTCGCGAGCTGCTCGCCCTTGAACACCTTGAGCGCGATGATCTTGGTGCAGGCGTCCACCATCTGGTCCGGCGGGGTGGTCTCGGTGGTGCAGAGCGGACCGAGCTGGTTGCGCGCCTGCGCCAAGGCGGATGCGGGCCACAGCGCGGCGGTGAGCAGGCAGAGCGCGACAAGCAGGCGGCGCATGATGGTCGTCCCAGAGGAGGAGAGGCGCTTGTTTGTTGCGCGGCCGCGCCAAGGGGTTCACCCCTCCGGCCAATGCGAACGCTGCGGAGGAAGGGATTTCGTCCCTATTTCCCCGGTGGGCAGAATTTGCTATGAGGCAGTCGCCGATTTACTCTGCCCACCATCTTCCCACCCATGAAGAACGACGAAATCCTGAGCCAAATCACCGAGTTCTGCCGCAAGGCGGGCATGGCCGAATCGACCTTCGGCCGTCGTGCGGTGAACGATGGGAAGCTCGTGCAGCGCCTGCGTGAGGGCAAGCGCATCACCATCGATACGCTGGAGCGGATCCAGGCCTATATCGCCGCATCGACGACCGGCGGCCTGCCGCCGCCACGGGGGCTTCAGGTGCCGCCCGAGAAGCGCGATCCCCGCGGCAATTTCCGCTTCTTCGAGAATCGCCAGAAATATCTGCTGTTTGTCCACACCTGCAGCGAGAAGCGGGTGATCGCGGACCGGGTCGCGCTGGAGCTTTCCGCCATCCATCCGCGTCCGCCGGCACTGCGCATTTTCGACGCCGGCGTCGGCGACGGCACGGTGCTGGCGCGGGTGCTGCGCGCCACGCACCAGCGTTACCCGCATATGCCGTTCTACGTGGCCGGCAAGGAGCTCAGCCTCGAGGACCTGCGACTGACGCTGGAGAGGGTTCCGGACCGCATTTTCGAGCATCCGGCGTCGGTTTTTGTCTTTACAAATATGTTCTATTCGGAGGCACCTTGGCTGACGCCGGCATCGCCTGCTGCTGCGGCGGCCACCGTCTGGCATGAGGTCCCGCTGCGGGGCGCTTCATCGGGCGAGTTCGAGCAGCAGATCGCCGAGCTCCGGCCGTTCCTGGAGCAGAACTGGCGCGCCGCGATCAGTCCCCGAACGGCCATGCCGCTCTATGAGCGGCCGGTCGTCCTCGTTCTCTATCGCGACGACCACAGGTTCCTGCTGGATTCGACCATTCCGCGGCCGGGTCAGACCGAGGCCAATTTCGACCTCGTGATTGCATCCCAGCCATACCGCGCGCTGTCCTCGGTCAATTTCCGGGCAAAACGGATCATTGCGCCTCTGGCGCGTGCCCTGCGGCCGGGGGGGCGCCTGATCGGTATCCACTCCCATGGCCAGGATCCGGGCATGGAAATGATCCAGGCCATCTGGCCTGGAGAAAATCCTTTCGCGGTCAGCCGTCATGAACTATTGCGCGCCGTAAAGTATGAACTCGGATCGTTGGGACGCGACTTAAATTTCAACGCTTATGCAGACAACCGCTCAATCTTCAGGTATGACATGGAGGCGCTGCCCAACGAGGTAACGGGTTCCATCGGAACCTCGACAGCCTTTGCAGCCTGGAACGCGGCGGTGTATGTGGCGCAAATCGAGGACGACCGATTGACAGAAATGGCTGAAAACGGCCGCACTCTGGATGCCGCCAGGGACGTGCTGAGAAAGTACAACGGGCTCTGGTTTCTTGACGAATCCTACGTCATCTCGCGCCGGCGTGATTGACACAATCCAACGGTAAACATCGTAAACGAACCGCCGTGAGTGGCGGAACAAGGGGTTACTTGATGCGCGCGTCCTATCTCTTCACCAGCGAGTCCGTGTCCGAGGGCCATCCGGACAAGGTCTGCGACCGGATCTCCGATGAAATCGTCGATCTGTTCTACCGCGAGGGGCCGAAAGCCGGCATCGACCCGTGGCAGATCCGCGCCGCCTGCGAGACGCTTGCGACCACCAACAAGGTCGTGATTGCGGGCGAGACGCGCGGTCCGAAGTCGGTCACCAACGAGCAGATCGAGAGCGTCGTGCGCGGCGCGATCAAGGACATCGGCTACGAGCAGGAAGGCTTCCACTGGAAGACTGCTGACATCGAGATCCTGCTGCATCCGCAGTCGGCCGACATCGCCCAGGGCGTCGATGCGCTGCAGCCCGGCGAGGTCAAGGAAGAGGGCGCGGGCGACCAGGGCATCATGTTCGGTTACGCCACCAACGAGACGCCGGATCTGATGCCGGCGCCGATCTTCTACGCCCACAAGATACTCCGCCTCATTTCCGAAGCCCGTCACTCCGGCAAGGAGAAGGTGCTCGGTCCGGACTCCAAGAGCCAGGTCACCGTGCAGTACGAGAATGGCAAGCCTGTCGGCGTGCGCGAGATCGTGGTCTCGCACCAACACCTGGTTCCGGACCTCACCTCGAACCAGGTCCGCGAGATCGTCGAGCCATATGTGCGCGAGGCGCTGCCGAAGGACTGGATCACGCCGAAGACCATCTGGCACATCAACCCGACCGGCAAGTTCTACATCGGCGGTCCCGATGGCGATTCCGGCCTGACCGGCCGCAAGATCATCGTCGACACCTATGGCGGCGCGGCCCCGCATGGCGGTGGCGCGTTCTCCGGCAAGGATCCGACCAAGGTCGACCGTTCGGCGGCCTATGCGGCGCGCTACGTCGCCAAGAACATCGTCGCCGCCGGTCTTGCCGACCGCTGCACGCTGCAACTCGCCTACGCCATCGGCGTGGCGCGTCCGCTGTCGATCTACATCGACACCCACGGCACCGGTAAAGTGTCCGAGGACCAGCTCGAGAAGGCCGCCGCCAAGGCGATGGACCTCACCCCACGCGGCATCCGCAGCCATCTCGACCTCAACCGCCCGATCTACGCGCGCACCTCGGCCTACGGTCATTTCGGCCGCACGCCCGACAACGAGGGCGGCTTCTCCTGGGAGAAGACCGATCTCGTCGAGCCGCTGAAGCGCGCGCTCTAGTTCTCTTGCGTCCTTCCGGGCGCCGCGACAGCGGCGAGCCCGGAAGGACGCACCTTACGGATTCCGGGTCCGCTCGTTTTGCGAGCGTCCCGGAATGACGATCCCAACAAACAGGAACCCCCATGAACGCGAAGCCCGGCTTCACCGATTACATCGTCAAGGACATTTCGCTCGCCGATTTCGGCCGCAAGGAGCTCTCGCTCGCCGAGACCGAAATGCCCGGCCTGATGGCCACCCGCGAGGAGTTCGGCCCGAAGCAGCCGCTGAAGGGCGCGCGCATCGCGGGCTCCCTGCACATGACGATCCAGACCGGCGTGCTGATCGAGACGCTGGCCGCACTCGGCGCCGACATCCGCTGGGTCTCCTGCAACATCTATTCGACGCAGGATCACGCCGCCGCCGCGATCGCGGCCGCCGGCATTCCCGTCTTTGCCGTCAAGGGCGAGACGCTGACCGAGTACTGGGATTACACCGCAAAGCTGTTCGACTGGCACGGCGGCGGTCACCCGAACATGATCCTCGATGACGGCGGCGACGCCACCATGTACGTCCATCTCGGCCTGCGCGCCGAGAAGGGCGACACCGCCTTCCTCGACAAGCCCGGCTCCGAGGAAGAGGAAGTGTTCTTTGCGCTTCTGAAGAAGCAGCTCAAGGAAAAGCCGAAGGGCTACTTCGCCGCCATCGCCGAGAGCATCAAGGGCGTTTCCGAAGAGACCACCACCGGCGTGCATCGTCTCTATGACATGCAGAAGGCGGGCACGCTGCTGTGGCCGGCGATCAACGTCAACGACAGCGTCACCAAGTCCAAGTTCGACAACCTCTACGGCTGCCGTGAATCGCTGGTCGACGGCATCCGCCGCGGCACCGACGTGATGCTGTCGGGCAAGGTCGCGATGGTCGCCGGCTTCGGCGACGTCGGCAAGGGCTCGGCCGCCTCGCTGCGCCAGGCCGGCTGCCGCGTCATGGTGTCGGAGGTCGATCCGATCTGCGCGCTGCAGGCCGCGATGGAAGGCTACGAGGTCGTGACGATGGAAGATGCCGCGCCCCGAGCCGACATCTTCGTCACCGCCACCGGCAACAAGGACATCATCACCATCGAGCACATGCGCGTGATGAAGGATCGCGCCATCGTCTGCAACATCGGCCACTTCGACAACGAGATCCAGATCGCGGCGCTCCGCAATCTGAAGTGGACCAACATCAAGCCGCAGGTCGACGAGATCGAGTTCCCCGACAAGCACCGCATCATCATGCTGTCGGAGGGGCGCCTCGTGAACCTCGGCAATGCGATGGGACATCCGTCCTTCGTGATGTCGGCGTCCTTCACCAACCAGACGCTGGCGCAGATCGAGCTGTTCGCCAACAACAAGGACGGCAAGTACGAGAAGAAGGTTTACGTGCTGCCCAAGACCCTCGACGAGAAGGTCGCGCGCCTGCACCTCGCCAAGATCGGCGTCAAGCTCACCGAGCTGCGCAAGGACCAGGCCGACTACATCGGCGTGAAGCAGGAAGGTCCGTACAAGTCGGACCACTACCGGTACTGAGCCACTGGTTCGACCGACCATCGACGCGAAGCCCCGGAGCGATTCGGGGCTTCGTTGTTTCGGCGCATGGAATTCTACTCGCTTTGCGGTTGCGGGCCGGCCGATTGCCAATTGACGGCCAGCGGCGGCGGACGGACAATCCTCTCTGGCGGAGGAAACCATGCAACAAGAACATTTCGACGTGCTCATCGTCGGCGCCGGGCTGTCAGGCATCGGCGCTGGCTATCATTTGCAGAGCAAGTGCCCCACCAAGAGCTACGTCATCCTGGAGGGCCGCGACTGCATCGGAGGTACCTGGGATCTGTTCCGCTATCCCGGCATCAGGTCCGACAGCGACATGTTCACCCTCGGCTACTCCTTCAAGCCGTGGACCGATCCGAAGGCGATTGCCGATGGCCCGCAGATCCTCAACTACGTGCGCGAGACCGCATCCGAGAACGGCGTCGACAAGCACATCCGTTTCCGCCATCGCGTCAGGCGCGCCGGGTGGTCGACGCCGGATGCGCGCTGGAGCGTCGAGGCCGAGCGCATCAAGGGCGAGGGCGCGACCGAACTCGTGCGCTTCACCTGCAATTTCTTGTTTCTGTGCTCGGGCTATTACAAGTACGAGGCGGGCTATACGCCGGAGTTTTCGGGCGTTGCCGATTTCGCCGGCCGCATCGTCCATCCGCAGAAATGGACCGAGGACATCGACTATGCGGGCAAGCGCGTCGTCGTGATCGGCTCCGGCGCGACCGCGGTGACGCTCGTGCCGGAGCTTGCCAAGAAGGCGGCGCAGGTCACCATGCTGCAGCGCTCGCCGACCTATGTGGTGTCGCGCCCTGCGCAGGATCCGCTCGCCAACAAGCTGCGGCGGAACCTGCCGGCGCGGCTTGCCTATCATCTGATCCGCTGGCGCAACGTGATGTGGGGGATGTTCTTCTTCCAGCTCAGCCGGCGGCGGCCCGCGAAGGTGAAGGACCTCATTCTCAAGGGCGTGCAGATGGCGCTGGGGCCAGACTACGACGTCGCGACCCACTTCACCCCGCGCTACAATCCCTGGGATCAGCGGCTCTGCCTCGTGCCCGACGGAGATCTCTTCAAGGCGATCCGCGAAAGGCGTGCCGCCGTCGTCACCAGCGAGATCGACACATTTACGCGCGACGGCATCCGCCTCAAGAACGGCAGCGAGCTCGTCGCCGACATCATCGTGACTGCGACGGGGCTGGTGCTCCAGGTCGTCGGCGGTCTCGAGGTCAGCGTCGACGGCCGCGCCGTCGATTTCGCCAAGACGCTGACCTACAAGGGCATGATGTATGCCGACGTGCCGAACATGGCGTCAGCCTTCGGCTACACCAACGCGTCCTGGACGCTGAAATGCGATCTCACCTGCGAATATGTCTGCCGGCTCGTCAACTACATGGAGCGGCACAATTTCCGGCAATGCATGCCGCACAATGACGACCCCGAAATCACAGCGCAGCCCTCGCTGGATTTCACCTCGGGCTACGTGCAGCGCTCGATCGCAAAGATGCCGAAGCAGGGTTCGAAGCGGCCGTGGCGGTTGTACCAGAACTATGCGCTCGACATCGTCTCGCTGCGTTTCGGCCGGATCGATGACGGCGTGATGCAGTATTCCTGATCTCCGTTGCCGGAGGAACCCGCGGATTGCTTGAGTCGAATCGCGACTTGAAGTACTGCTGTGCGCTGCACTGCGATTTATTTCCGACAGCGTGTGAGTTCCGCGTCGCTGCCAGTCGAGGGAGCGCAGGAAATGTACGTGCTTGCTCTGGTCACACAAAAGGGTGGAAGCGGTAAGAGCACGCTGGCGACAGGACTTGCAGTGGCCGCTATGGCGCATAAAGAGCGTGTCGCTCTCGTTGAGGCGGATGCGCAAGGAACGATCGCGAAATGGAAAGAGCGGCGAACGAATTCCTATCCTCGCGTCGATCGCATTGTTGATCCGGCCGATATCGATCCGGTGATCTCTCGCCTCGAGGCCGATGGGATATGGCTCGCAATCATCGATACGGCCGCCACGAGCAACGTCTTGGCGATGAGTGCCATCGCCAAAGCCGATCTTTGTCTCATCCCGGCGCGTCCCAGTCCGGCCGATATCGAAGCCGCAATACCGACGCTGATCGCCATTCGCAGGCTCAGCCGCCGATTTGCTTTCATCCTCAATCAAACCCCCACGCGGGGCTGCCGGCTGAGTGAGGCCGCAACGTCGCTCAATTCCCTCGGCGTGCTTGCACTTCCCTTTATCGCGCAGCGCAACGACCACCAGGATGCGCTTGGCGCAGGATTGGGCGTGACCGAGTTCGCACCAGGGGGAAAAGCCTCGGACGAAATCGTTGCGCTCTGGGGTTGGATCTCGAAGCACCTCATCGTGGAGTCGTCTGATCATGCTCAAGCCGCACTCAAGACAGCCTGCTGAAATTGCACGCGCCAAGCGTCGTTCACTGGTGGAACTGACGGCGGCGGCTAGCCGCACCATCGACGAGGGCCTGCTGGGGATTTCGCCCGGCCCCGTCGCGGTTGTCCGGGACGATGGACCGCAGGTCGAACAGACAGCGACGCCTGCTCAGACGGCAGCTCCAGCGGGGGGCGACGGGAGTGTCGCGATCCCCGTGTCTGCACAGGCGGCGTCGCGCTCCGCGCGAAGCCAGGATTCCAACGGCACCACTACGGATTTCGCCGTGGAAATTATCAGAGACATGCAGGCTCGCACCCTGGAGACAATGCGGGCAGGTGTGCACGCCGCATTGGACTACGCGAGGGACCTTGCCAGTCCGGAAAGCGACCTCCTGCAAGGACCGGCCGCTGAGTGTCACGCGATCGTACTCGAACTGATGAAGGTGAATGCGGGTGCGACTTTGCAGTATACGCGGAGTTTGGGCCGCGCCAGAACGCTCTCGGAATTGATTGAGCTATCGAGCAGCCATGCCCGCAAGCAGTGTGAGCTGGTCCTGCAGCAGGCCGAATCGCTCAAACCGTTTGCTCATAACACGACAAAGCCAGGTAGTGGCCGCTGACATAGCACAGCAGGGCGCGAAACTGGATCAATGGCGCGCTGGACAGCCGTGCAAGTCCGAGCCCCGCGAGCGAAGCGCATAGCCGCTCTGCTCGGGTGCCGGAGAGAAAACTCGCCGAGATAAACGACAGCGGATGCGCTGAACCATTCTGCCGCGATCAGGGCATCAACGGATGCGGCCGGATCTCGACGTGTTGCTCCGTTTCCGCGTCGGTCATGTCATCCTCCTCCGCGTTCAGTGCCCCGCGCTCTGGCCGCCGTCGACATGCAGGATCTCGCCCGTGACGAAGGAGGCACGCTCGAGATAGAGCACGGCATCGACGATGTCGGACATCTCGCCCATGTGGCCGACCGGGTGTAGCGCGCCGAGCTGGGCATGCGTCGCGACGGGGTGCATCGGTGACTTGATGATGCCGGGTGACACCGCATTCACGCGGATGCCACGCCTGGCGTATTCGATCGCAAGAGATCTCGTCGCGGCGTTCAGGCCGCCCTTGCTCAGCGAGGCCAGCACCGATGGCACCTTGGAATTGGCTTGGTCGACCAGCGTCGTCGTGATCTGGACGACGTGACCGGATCCCTGCTTCTCCATCTCGGCGAGCGCGAGCTGCGTGATGTTGAAGAAGCCCGCGACGTTGGTGCCCATCACCGCGGCGTAGTCTTCGGCGGTGTACTGCGTGAACGGCTTGGCGACGAAGATGCCGGCGTTGTTGACCAGCGTGTCGACGCGGCCGAAGCGCGTGATTGCTTGCGACACCACGCGCTCGGCGGTGGACCGGTCGGCGATGTCGCCCGCAACGGCGAGAACGTCGTCGCCTCCCGCCGGCTTGATGGAGCGCGCCGTTGCGACGACGCGATAGTTGCGATCGCGAAAACCCTGGACCAGGGCGGCACCGATACCCTGTGAGGCACCGGTGATGATGGCGACCTTCTGCTCGATACCCATGAGGGGCTCCTGTTGTTGGCTTGAACACCTGCGCCAGCAGCGGCTGGCTTGGGCGTTGAGGTACGCCGCGCCGGCTTGCTTGCGAATATCCGCTGCCCGGCAGACACTCTTTCGTGGCGCGAACGAATGCCGGATCAGCGGCCGGCGGTGGTTGCACCAGATCGTGGCGATGGCGCATCTGCCCAATTCCTGGACCTTCTCGCCGCAAGCCGGCTCGTCGGCGCAGTTCTCCCCGCGGCTCGTTGTCAACAGCACCTATGCGGCCGTGGCGTCCGCTGTCGCCGGGCGCGGCGTGGCGCGGGTGTATTCGTACCAGGTGGCCGAGCAGGTCGCGCGCGGCGAGCTCGAGATCGTGCTGGCCCGGCGGGCCGGGTGAATCGGTGATGGTTCCCGAACGGTTAACGCCGATTTAACGGATGAGTCCTAGCCTGTCTCGGCCGGGGTTACTCGCAAGGCCGAGGTGAGCCCAATGGAAGCCCAGAAGATTGCGGTCGACGCCGTCGTCGCGCTGACCGATTGCGACCGCGATGCCGTGATCGCGTTCATCCGCCGACTCTATCTCGCCGGCGTCACCGACCCCAAGCGGCTGACCTTCAAGGGCCTGCAGGCGCTGTCGCGGGCCTGATTCGGCTCGTTTCGGCCGGCTTGGCCCGCAAGTTCCATCCCCATGCTCTCCCCGGCGTGATTGCAACCCACCGGTGAATGTCTTGCCGCTCGGGCCGGGGCGGAGTAGATGGGGTCCCGGCTGGGTCACTTGGGAACTTGGGGAAATGCTGAAACAGCTTTTTGCGCCGCAACTCGTCATTTTGTATGTGCTTGCGGCATCGACGATCTACGTCCACTTCCGCGGCAAGCAGCGGCTGCGCTTCGCGCGCCAGCTTGGCGACCACTCGACCTATCTCGCGCCCTACAACGTGCTGATGTATGCCGGCTCGGCCGTGCCGAACAAGCCGGTGATCTCGGTCGATCAGTTTCCGGAGCTGAAGCCGCTGAGCGAGAACTGGGAGACCATCCGCGACGAGGCCGTGCGCCTGTTCGACGAGGGCTTCATCCGCGCGGCGGCGAAGAACAACGACTGGGGCTTCTACTCGTTCTTCAAGAGCGGCTGGAAGCGTTTTTACCTGAAATGGTACGACGACTTCCTGCCGTCGGCGAACACGCTGTGTCCGAAGACGGTGGAACTGCTCAAGTCGATCCCGAGCGTGCATGGTGCGATGTTCGCGATGCTGCCGCCGGGCGGCAAGCTGGGTGCGCACCGCGATCCCTTCGCCGGCTCCCTGCGCTATCACCTCGGCCTCGTGACGCCGAACTCGAACAAGTGCCGGATCCTCGTCGACGGCGTCGAATGCGTCTGGCGCGACGGCGAGGCCTTCATGTTCGACGAGACCTTCATCCACAGCGCCGAGAATGCGACCGACGTCAACCGCATCATCCTGTTCTGCGACGTCGAGCGCCCGATGAGGTTCGGCTTCATGACCGCGATCAATCGCTGGGTCAGCCATCACATCGTGAAGGCGTCGGCGACCCAGAACGTCGAGGGCGAGAATGTCGGCGTGCTCAACAAGGTGTTCGGCAAGCTTTACGAGATCCATCTCGGCAGCCGCAAGGTCAAGGAGTGGAACCGCAACGTGTACTACACGCTGAAATACTCGCTGACGGCGCTGATCCTCGGCCTGATCGTGCTGTCTGCGCTGCGGTGATCCGACGACCCGGGAGTTCGGAATCACAAAGCCCCGGAGTGATCTCCGGGGCTTTGTTTTTGTCTCATGCCGGCTTGGCGTCCGTGTCGATGATCGCAGCGGACCCTCCGATCCGAACCGCTGCTGCGAGTCTTGCTGAATAGTTCGACCCAGGGCAACAAAGATGTCGCAATCGAGTTGCCGAACAAGGAGCAGGCAATGGCGCCTTTGCCGACCGCGAACACCGAGATCACGCAGTTCTTCCGCCAGTGGCTGGACTCCTTCGCTGGCTATGTCCGAGAGGTCGACTACGCCTCGGCGCGGCCGCTCTTCCATCCCGACGTGCTCGCCTTTGGCACGCACAACGATGTCATTCCCGGTCTCGAGCAATGGGTCGAGACGCAATGGGACAACGTCTGGCCGAAGACGGCCGACTTCCGTTTCGTCCTAGACCAGGCCTCCGTTCTGGCGTCTGCCGACGGCACGATGGCGGCGGTTATCGCGCCGTGGACGAGCACGGGCTATCATCCCGACGGCAGCGCGTTTCCGCGACCGGGCCGGGCGACGATGGTGTTTTCGAGAAATGGCGAGGGTTGGCTGTGCGTGCATTCGCACATGTCGCTCAATCGCGGTGTGCCGCAGGCAAGCCACGCCAACCGGCCGGTGAAGGCCTGGTAGCTGCAAGCCAATAGAAAAGGCCCCGGATGTTTCCGGGGCCTTTTGATTCCGCGGTGGTGGGTCGCTTACTCCGGCCGCCCGATCGACACCTTCAGCGTGCCGATGCCGTCGACGCCGCATTCGAGCTTGTCGCCCACCTGAAGCTGCGACACGCCGGCGGGCGTGCCGGTCATGATGATGTCGCCGGCGGCGAGCTTCACCTGCTGCGAGAGCTGCCAGATGATCTCCGGCACGTTCCAGATCATCTCGCTGAGGTCGCCCGTCTGGGCTTCCTTGCCGTTGACGGTGAGCCAGATCTTGCCTTTGGAGGGATGGCCGATCTTCGAGGCCGGCTGCAATGCCGAGGCGGGCGCCGAGCCGTCGAACGACTTGCCGATCTCCCACGGACGCTCCTTCTTGCGCGAGGCGATCTGGAGGTCGCGGCGGGTGAGGTCGATGCCGACGGCATAGCCGTAGACGTGGTCGAGCGCCTTGTCGGCGGGGATGTTGAGGCCGCCGCTCTTGAGGGCGACGATCAGCTCGACCTCGTGATGCAGGTCCTTGGTCAGCGGCGGATATGGAATGGTGGCGCCGTCGGGCACCAGCATGTCGGCGTGCTTGGCGAAGAAGAACGGCGGGGCGCGCTCGTCATTGCCCATTTCGCGGATGTGCTCGAGATAGTTGCGGCCGACGCACCAGATGCGGCGCACCGGAAAACGGCCGCTCTCCCCGACGACGGGAAGCGAAGCCTGGGGCGGAAGCGGAATGACGTAGGAGGCGGCGTTCATGAAGCGGTCTCGCTGCTCTTGAGGTGGTAAGGAACTCTAGGCGGTTGCGCTGATCGGCGCCAGAGCGCCGGCGTCCCGATGTTGCAGGCGGAAGAACGAGGCGTAGCGGCCGCCGCGGCGGAGCAATTCGTCATGGCGGCCCTGCTCGACGATCTCGCCGCCCTCGACCACCAGGATGCTGTCGGCGTGCATGATGGTGTGCAGGCGGTGCGCGATCACGATGGTGGTGCGGTTCTGGCAAAGATGCTCGATCGCCTCCTGCACCTGCCGCTCGGATTCGGAATCGAGCGCGGCGGTAGCCTCGTCGAGCAGGATGATCGGTGCGTTCTTGAGCAGCGCGCGCGCGACCGCAATGCGCTGGCGCTGGCCGCCGGAGAGCTGCGTGCCGTGCTCGCCGACCGGCGTGTCGTAGCCGAGCGGGAAGCCCATGATGAAATCATGCGCGCAGGCCGCCTTCGCAGCCTCGATGATCTCGTCCTCGCTCGAGCCCGGTTTGCCGAAGGCGATGTTGCTCCGGATGGTGTCGCGGAACAGATAGACGTCCTGGCCGACATAGGCGGTCTGGGCGCGCAGCGATTTGCGCGAGACCTTAGAGATCGACTGGCCGTCGATCACGATGTCGCCTTGCGTGATCTCGTAGAAGCGCAAGAGCAGCCCCAGCACGGTCGACTTGCCGCCGCCGGAGGGGCCGACCAGCGCGGTGACCTTGCCGGGCTCGGCCACGAAGCTCATGCGGTTGAGGACGGTCTCACTGGCGCGATAGGAGAAGCTGACGTCGCGCAGCTCGATCCGGGCGTCGGAGAGCTTCAGCGCCGGCTTGTCGTCGTCGGACCGCTCGCTGGCGGGACTGTCGATGACCTCGAGCAGCATGCGCGCGCCGACGAGCTGGCTGTTGAGATCGATGTTGAGCCGCGCCAGCCGCTTCGCCGGCTCGGTCGCCATCAGGAACGCGGTCATGAAGGAGAAGAACGCGCCAGGCGTGGCGTTGAGCGCGATCACGGCATAGCCGCCGTACATCAGGCAGCCGGCGACGGCGAAGCCGCCGAGCATCTCCATCAGCGGGTTGGAGCGGTTGGCGACGCGGGCCATCTTGTTGGCGTTGCGCTCGACGATCGCGATGTTCTCGTCGATGCGCTTCTGCATGGTGTCTTCCAGCGTGAACGCCTTGACGGTGCGGATGCCCTGCAGCGATTCCTGCATCGTCTCCATGATGTCGGCGGTGCCGGTGAACTGGTTGAAGGCGAGGCCCTTGATGCGCTTGACCAGCTTGCGCAGCACCAGCATCGCCGGCGGCACCGCGACGAGGCCGATGAACGACATCAGCGGATCCTGCCACACCATCACGCCGATCATGGCAAGCAGCATCAACAGGTCGCGCCCGATGGCGTTGACCAGCATGTTGAGCACGTCGGTGATCGACTTGGCGCCGGCCGTCAGCCGCGCCAGGAATTCGGAGGAGTGCCGCTCGGAGAAGAAGCCGACGCTCTCGCGCATCAGCTTGGCGAACAGCTGGCGCTGGTTGGTGGCGAGGATCGCGTTGCTGATCTTGGTCAGGATCACCATGTGGCCGTAGGTCGCCACGCCCTTGATGAAGAGCAGGAGCACCGTGATCCCCGAGAACATCGCGATGCCCGGGATGTTCTTGTCGACATAGGCCTGGTTGATGACCTGGCCGAGCACATAGGTCGCGCATGCGGTGGCGCCTGCGGCGACCGCCATCAGCGCGAAGGCGAGGAGGTAGCGCCGCCAGTAGACGATGCCCTGTTCGGTGACGAGGCGGCGAATCAGGACCGCTGCCGCATAGGGGTCGTCGGTGATTTTCTTTGGAAACTGGGCCATCCGTAGTCCATTGACGGCGCAGGACAAGCCTGCCCGCGCGTCAGGGATCGATGGGCCTCTGTGCCCGCTCAAGCGGGGTTTTTCAAGCCCCATTAAGGGCTTGCGTCCGGACGGAATCTAGGCCGAGACGGCTTGGCGGAGCTCGCCACGGCGCTCGCGGAACAGCTTGTCCTCCCAGGCCAGCGCATGGGCCGCGATGGTCTCGAGGTCGTCATATTGCGGCTTCCAGTCGAGCAGGCCACGGATGCGGCTGGTATCGGCGACCATGGTCATGATGTCGCCGGGCCGGCGCGGGGCGTACTGGATGGCGAAGCTGCGGCCCGATACCCGGCGCACGGCGTCGATGGTCTCCAGCACCGAATAGCCGCGGCCGTAGCCGCAATTCAGTGTGGTCGAGGCGCCGCCGTTGCGCAGGTAAGCCAGTGCCGAGAGATGGGCCTGCGACAGGTCCGAGACGTGGATGAAGTCGCGGATGCAGCTGCCGTCGGGGGTCGGATAGTCGGTGCCGAACACGTCGATCTTGGCACGCTGTCCGGTTGCCGCCTCCACCGCGATCTTGAGCAGATGCGTGGCGCCGACGGTGGCAAGGCCGATGCGTGCCTGCGGATCGGCGCCGGCGACGTTGAAATAGCGCAAGGTCACGTACTGCATGCCGTAGGCGGCGGCGACGTCGTGCAGCATGATCTCGCTCATCAGCTTCGACGAGCCGTAAGGCGACAGCGGCCGGGTCGGCGCATGCTCGGGTACCGGCACCTGGTCCGGATCGCCGTAGACCGCCGCGGTCGAGGAGAAGATGAAGCGGCCGATGCCGCGCTTCACGGCGACGCTGAGCAGGTTGCGCGCGGTGACGAAATTGTTGCGGTAATAACCCAGCGGATCGCGCATCGACTCCGGAACGACCACCGAGCCGGCGAAATGGATGATGCTCTCGATGTTGTGCTGGGCGATGACGCCTTCGAGCAGGTTCTCGTCGCCGGCATCGCCAATGAACAGCGGCACGCCTTCCGGCAAGTACGCCGAGAAGCCGGTGGAGAGATCGTCGATCACGACGACGTCCTCGCCGGCCTCCGCCAGCGCCAGGACCGTATGACTTCCGATATAACCGGCGCCGCCGGTGACTAGCACAGTCATGGTCTCACCCGTCCTCGATCAACGCGCAAGGCTAGCGCTTGCGTGGTGAAGAGGGGGTATCGGGGCGGCTGAACTGGTCACTATGCTTAATGTTGCGTATAGGGACCATTCGAAACGGAGCATGACGTGGCGAATCCCCAGGGCGATCTCGAGGTGATCGTGCCAAATCTGCACAGGCGCTATTCCGGGGTGACCGCGACCAACCGGATGGTGGCGCCGCGGCTGGCCAAACTGTATCGCGCCGCCTGGTTCGGCTCCGACGCGCCGGAGGCGATCGCGCGGCTGAGTGTAGCCGATTTCCTGAAGCTCTGGCGGCGCAAGGCGCCGGTGATCTGGCACGCGCGGCGCAACAACGAGATGATCGCGGGCGTCGTGCTGCGCGCGCTCGGCTGGCCGCTGAAGCTCGTGTTCACCTCGGCGGCGCAGCGCCATCACAGCTGGATCACGCGCTGGCTGATCCGGCGCATGGACGTGGTCATCGCGACGAGTGAGATCTCGGCCTCGTTCCTGAAGGTGAAGGCGACGGTGATCCCGCACGGCGTCGACACCGACGTTTACGCGCCGCCGATCGATCGCGCGGCGGCGTTCGCGGAAGCCGCGCTGCCGGGCCGCTTCGCCATCGGCTGCTTCGGCCGTGTGCGCGCGCAGAAGGGCACCGACCTGTTCGTCGATGCGATGTGCCGCCTGCTGCCGCGCTATCCGGACTTCACCGCCATCATCGTCGGACAAATCACTGCCGAACAGACTGCCTTCGCAAACGACCTGAAGAAGCGCATCGAGGCAGCCGGCCTGCAATCGCGCATCGTCATCACCGGCGAGCTGCCGGTCGAGGACGTGCAGCGCTGGTATCAGCGTTTGACGATCTACGCCTTCACCTCGCGCAACGAAGGTTTTGGTTTGACGCTGATCGAGGCGATGGCGGCGGGAAGCGCGCTCGTCGCCGCACGCGCCGGCGCGGCCGAGCTCGTCGTCGAAGATGGTGTCAACGGCGTGCTGATCCCGACGGGAGATGCCGATGCGCTCGCGGCTGCGCTCGAGCCGCTGATGCGCGACGTGGCCGCCGCAACCGCGATGGGCGAGCGCGGGCGGGCGCGGGTGCTGGCAAAGTTCAGCCTCGATGCGGAGGCGGCACGGATCGGCGAGGTCTATCGGCCGCTGCTTTGAATGCCGGTTGGCGGTCGCAAACAAAAACTCGAAAACAACCCCATGCACAGTAGCCGGCGATAATGGAAACAACGGCTTGGCGGCCGATGTGATCCAGTTGCTGATTTTACGAAATGGACTTGACCCGTCGGGCAAAACAGTGGCAGGATGTTACCATGGGTGCGAGCCTCGGCGGCCTCACGTCTCGGCCCTCGCCCCCGCTTCACCGAGCACCCGCTGCGCGATCGCCACCACCTCCGCGGCCGCAATGTCGCGCATGCAGCGGTGGTCGTTCATCTTGCAGATCGTGCTCTGGCAGGGCTGGCAGGAGAGCACGCTCTTGTCCTGGACCACGGTCGCGGCGAGGCCGTTGAGGGGGGCCCAGAGATAGGGGCTGGTCGGGCCGAAGATGCCCATCGTGGGCGTGCCGAGGGCGGCTGCGATGTGCATCAGGCCGGAATCGTTGGAGATGGCGACGCCGGCGGCAGCCATGGCGAGGACGCCATTGCGCAGATCATTGCCGGTGAGATCCCGGACATCAGGGCCCCCCGCAGCGACGATCTCCCGGGCGAGGCCCTTTTCGGCGGGGCCACCGACCACCCAGACCTCGAACCCGTGCTCGACCAGCAGCCGGGCGGCTTCCGGATAATAGGTCCAGCGTTTTGAGACCCCGACCGAGCCGGGGGCCAGCGCCACGGCGGAGCCTGCGCTGAGGCCATTGGCCTGCCGCCAGCGCACGATCTCCTCGGCGGGAACGCGCAATTGCGGCACCGGCCATTCCGGGGGCAGGGGCGCGCCGTCGGGCTGGGCCAGCGCAGCGTTCTTGTCGATGAAGCGCGGCAGCTTCTTCTCGCCCCAGCGCCAGCGGTTGAGCAGGCCGAACCGGAACTCGCCGACGAAACCGACCCGTTCGGGAATACCGGCGAGCGCCGGCGCGATGGCCGCCTTCCAGGTCCGCGGCAGCACCAGGGCGGTGCCGTAGTCCCGTTTCCGCAGGAGGTTGGCAAGGCCGAACTGCCGGCCTACGGCCAGCCGGCTGCGCGGCAGGTCCCAGACAATCCCCTCGCGAACGCCGGGCATGTAATCGACCAGCGGGGCGCATAGGGACGTGGTCAGGAGATCGACCGGCCGGTTCGGCCAGCGTTCCTTCAGGACCCGCACTACGGTATGATTCCGGACGAAATCGCCGATCCACATGTAGGGAATGATCAGAATCGGCCGGGTGTCGTCCCAGTCTGCACCCTCACTAAGTTGCGAATCTTGGTTCATTCGTTAATAGGGCCGAAGGCGAGCTGATGTGGCGGTTCGGTTAGCCGCTCCGGGCCGAGACGTAAAGCAGGCATTGCGCGACTCCAAAAGGCGCCTGCCCAAAATGCTTACACTTTGGCGGATGATGCGCTACGGCAGGGTCGGGCCTTAAGAAATCGGGCAGGTAGGTGAATGTTGCTGGTGACCGGCGGGGCCGGTTTTATCGGATCGAATCTCGTGGCCGCGCTGAATGACGCGGGCCGCAGCGACGTCGTGGTGTGCGACCTGCTCGGCAACGACGGCAAGTGGCGGAACCTGGCCAAGCGCCAGCTTGTGGATATCGTCCCCCCTGGCGAGCTGCTCGACTGGCTGAATGGCCGCAAGCTCGATGCCGTGATCCATCTCGGGGCGATCTCCGCGACCACCGCGACCGACGGCGACCACGTGTTCGAGACCAATTTCCGGATGTCGATGCGCCTGCTGGAGTGGTGCACGGCCGGTGCCGTGCCGTTCATCTACGCTTCCTCGGCAGCGACCTATGGTGACGGCGAGGCCGGCTTCGGCGACGATGCCTCGCTGCCGGCCCTGAAAAAACTGCGGCCGATGAATCTCTACGGCTGGAGCAAGCACATGTTCGATCTCGCGGTCGCCGAGCGTGTCGCGAACGGGGATCCGCTGCCGCCGCAATGCGTGGGCCTGAAATTCTTCAACGTGTTCGGCCCGAACGAATACCACAAGGGTTCGATGATGAGCGTGCTCGCGCGCCGCTTCGACGACGTCAAGGCGGGCCGCGTCGTGCAGCTGTTCAAGTCGCATCGCGAGGGCATCGCCGACGGCGATCAGCGCCGCGACTTCATCTATGTCGACGACGTCGTGCGCGTCATCATGTGGCTGCTGGCAACGCCCTCCGTGTCGGGCCTCTTCAATGTCGGAACCGGCCAGGCGCGCAGCTTCAAGGACCTGATGCTGGCGGCCTATGCCGCGCTCGGCACCAGGCCCAACATCGAATACATCGACATGCCCGAGAACATCCGCGGCGCCTACCAGTACTTCACCCAGAGCGAGGTCGATCGCCTCTGCCGCGCCGGTTATAACGGCGGCTTCACGACACTCGAGGACGCGGTGAAGGCCTATGTCGGGGACTATCTCGACCGGCCCGACCGTTTCCGCTGAGGCTTTTTGATCATGGCGACGCCCATTCTCGATTTCGACGCCCTCGCGCAAACGATCTCAGGCCGCACGGTGCTCTGCATCGGCGACATCATGCTGGACGAGTTCGTCTATGGCGAGGTGTCGCGGATCTCGCCGGAAGCGCCGACCCCGGTCATCGCCGCCCAGCGCAGCGAAATCCATATCGGCGGCGCCGGCAATGTCGCGCGCAATATCGCTTCGCTCGGCGCACGCTGCATCTTCGTCGGCCTCGTCGGCGCGGACGATGCCGGCAAGCGGCTCGCCTCGGCGCTGGCCGAACATGGTGCTATCGAAAGCGTGCTGGTGTGCGATCCGTCGCGGCCGACCACGCGAAAAGTCCGCTTCGTCTCCGAGCATTTTTCCACGCACATGCTGCGCGCGGACTGGGAGCAGGCGGTCGCGGCCTCCGACGCGGTCGAGACCGAGCTGATCGAGGCGATCCTGCCACAGATCGCGCGCGCCGACATCGTGCTGCTGTCCGACTACGCCAAGGGCGTGCTGACCGCGCGCGTGATCCGCCACACCATCGATGCCGCGCGAAAGCTCGGCAAGTCCGTGATCGTCGATCCCAAGAGCCTGAACTGGGCGATCTATCGCGGTGCGACGCTGCTCACGCCGAATCGCAAGGAGTTTTCTGAAACCACCCGCAGCCGCGCCGACACCCCGCAGAGCATCGTCGATGCCAGCGAGGACGTGATGCGGCTCGCCGATTGCGAGGCGATCCTGGTCACGCAGGGCGAGCACGGCATGACGCTGGTGCCGCGTGGCGGCGGGTTCGTCCACGTTCCTGCCGTTCCCGTGAAGGTGCGCGACGTCTCCGGCGCCGGCGACACCGTCGCCGCCGCGCTTGCGGTCTCGCTCGCGGCGGGCGCGGACTGGGACACGGCGCTGCGCGTGGCCAACGCTGCCGCCGCCGTCGCCGTCGGCAAGCAGGGCACCGCCGTCGTCAGTGCCGCCGAGCTGAGGCGCAGGATATTGCCGCACGCTTATCTCGCGGCCGAGGAGAAGATCGTGCTCGAGCCTGATACGCTCGACGCGCAACTCGCCGGATGGCGCCGGCAGGACCTCCGCGTCGGCTTCACGAACGGCTGCTTCGACATCCTGCATCCGGGCCACGTCAAGGTGCTGACGGCGGCGCGTGCCGCCTGCGACCGCCTGATCGTGGGCCTCAACAGCGACGCCTCGGTGCGGCGGCTGAAGGGCGCCGATCGCCCGGTCCAGGACGAGCGCGCGCGCGCCGAGGTGCTCGCCGCACTCGAAGCGGTCGATCTCGTCGTCATTTTCCAGGAAGACACGCCGCTCGAGCTGATCACGCGGATCAAGCCGAGCGTGCTGGTGAAAGGCGGCGACTACACCCGCGCGCAGGTGGTCGGCCACGAGGTGGTCGAGGCCGCGGGCGGGGTGGTCATGCTGGTCGACATTCTCCAGGGTTTCAGCACGACGGCGCTGGTGGATCGCGCGCGGGGAGGGGCCAAGTGACCGCTCAGGTGACAGGTCAAGCGACGACGCTGGCCCGCGAGACGACCGGCCAGATGCTGTCGCGCCGCTTGCGCAGCCCGGCAGCCTGGAGCGAGACCGTCGACTGGTTCGCGATCCTGACTGCGGCCTCGCTGCCCTGGTCGACGTCGCTGGCGGCGATCTTCAACACCCTGATGCTCCTGTGCATGCTGCCGTTCCTCGACGTCCGTGCGTTCCTGCAGTTCCTGAAGCGTCCGATCTGCATCGCTCCGATCGCGCTGGTCCTGCTCGCGCTGGTCGGGACGCTGTGGTCGGACGCGAGTTGGGGCGCGCGCTTCTACGCGGTCAATCCGACCGTCAAGCTGCTGGTGCTTCCGGTTCTGCTCTATCATTTCGAGCGCTCATCGCGCGGACGCTGGGTCTTCGTCGCCTTCCTGGTGTCCTGCGCGCTGCTGTCGGTGATGTCCTGGCTGGTCGCCTTCTATCCCGACCTGTCGATCAAGTCCGACCGGGTCGAACGCGGCATCTTCGTGAAGAACTACATCGACCAGAGCCAGGAATTCACGCTCTGCGCGGTCGGACTGGCCTATCCGATCGTGATGCTGTTGCGCGAAAAGCGCTACCGGCTCGCGGGACTGTTGACCGCGCTGGCGCTGAGCTTCTTCGTCAACATGGTCTTCGTGATCGTGTCGCGCACCGCGCTCGTCACCATCCCGGTCATGTTCGGCGTGTTTGCGCTGCTGCACCTCAGATGGCGCAGCATCGCGATCATCTCCGCGGCCCTGCTCGTCGGCGCGGCTCTGGCGTGGCAGGTCTCGCCGCAACTGCGCAGGACCGCCGACACCTTCGCCAGCGACTATACGCGCTACGTCGAGAAGGGCGAGCCGACCTCGATGGGCCTGCGGATCGAATTCTGGCGGAAATCGATCGGCTTCTTCGCGGAGGCGCCGATCAAGGGGCACGGCACGGGCTCGACGCGCGGCCTGTTCGAGAAGGTCGCAACACCCGCCGACCCACACCGGGCGTCCTCCGAGGTGATCGGCAATCCGCATAACCAGACGCTGAATGTCGCCGTGCAATGGGGCGTCATCGGCGTCGTCGTTCTCTACGCGATCTGGATCCTGCATCTCCTGCTGTTCCGCGGCGACGGACTGGCGAATTATGTCGGCCTCCTGGTCGTGGTGCAGAACGTCTTCACTTCCCTGTTCAACTCCCATCTGTTCGATTTCCACGAGGGCTGGATGTACGTCATCGGCGTCGGCGTTGCCGGCGGCATGGTAATCCGGGCACAACAGGCGGAGACGAAGATGGGGGAAGCAGGTTCCTGAACGGCCGCGCGGCTGGCAAGTCTTGCTAAGATGGGCTATCAGCGCGGTCAGGTTGCACCCAACGGGATATTCATCGGTCCGCGAATGACGCGCCTTTCGCATCTCACCTTGCGCAATTTTCTGATCGCGCTCCACGACCTGCTGGCGACCACGGCGGCGCTGTTCGCCGCGTTCTATCTGCGCTTCGAGGGCGGCGATTTCTTCTACGACCGCCTGCCGCTGCTGGTTCAGATCCTGCCCTACTTCCTCGCCTTCAGCGTAGTCGTGTTCTTCGTCTCCAACCTGACCACGACGAAATGGCGCTTCATCTCGCTGCCGGATGCGCTGAACATCATCCGCGTCGCGACCGTGCTGACGGTGGCGCTGCTGGTGCTCGACTACATCTTCGTCGCTCCCAACGTCCGTGGTGCCTTCTTCCTCGGCAAGGTGACGATCGTCCTGTACTGGTTCCTCGAGATCGCCTTCCTCAGCGCACTGCGCATGGCCTACCGCTACTTCCGCTACACGCGGGTGCGGCGCCATGCCCGCACCGAGGATGCCGCGCCGACGCTGCTGATCGGCCGGGCTGCGGATGCCGAGGTGCTGCTGCGCGGGATCGAGAGCGGGGCGATCAAGCGCATCTGGCCGGTCGGCGTCCTGTCGCCGTCGAGCTCGGATCGCGGCCATTTCATCCGCAACGTGCCCGTGCTCGGCGGCATCGACGACGTCGAGGACGTCATCACCGACTTCGCCAAGCGCAACAAGCCGATCGGACGCCTTATCATGACGCCGTCGGCGTTCGAGCCGGACGCGCATCCGGAATCGATCCTGATGCGGGCGCGCAAGCTGGGTGTGATCGTCAACCGCATGCCTTCGCTGGAGAGCGGAGATACGCCGCGTCTCACGGCCGTCGCAGTCGAGGATCTCCTGCTGCGGCCGAGCGAGAAGATCGACTATGCGCGTCTCGAAGCCCTGATCAGGGGCAAGGCGGTGATCGTCACCGGCGGCGGCGGTTCGATCGGTTCCGAGATCTGCGAGCGCGTCGTCGCCTTCGGCGCCGCGCGCCTGCTGATCGTGGAAAATTCCGAGCCGGCGCTCTACGCGGTCACGGAGGCGCTCGCCGCGCACGGTGCGGCCGCCGCGATCGAAGGACGAATCGCCGACATCCGCGACCGCGAGCGGATCATGCGCCTGATGGCCGAGTTCAAGCCCGACATCGTGTTCCACGCCGCGGCCCTCAAGCACGTGCCGATCCTCGAGCGCGACTGGAGCGAGGGCGTCAAGACCAACATCTTCGGCTCGATCAACGTCGCCGATGCCGCGCACGCCGCCGGCGCCGAGGCCATGGTGATGATCTCGACCGACAAGGCGATCGAGCCGGTGTCGATGCTGGGCCTCACCAAGCGCTTCGCCGAGATGTACTGCCAGGCGCTCGACCATGATCTTGCCGCGGGCAGCAGCGGTGCCAGGCCGCCGATGCGGCTGATCTCGGTCCGGTTCGGCAACGTGCTGGCCTCGAACGGCTCGGTGGTGCCGAAGTTCAAGGCCCAGATCGAGGCCGGCGGTCCGGTGACGGTGACGCATCCCGACATGGTCCGCTACTTCATGACCATCCGCGAGGCCTGCGACCTCGTCATCACGGCGGCGACGCACGCGCTTGGAACGGCGCGCCCGGACGTGTCGGTCTATGTGCTGAACATGGGCCAGCCGGTGAAGATCGTCGATCTCGCCGAGCGCATGATCCGCCTGTCCGGCCTGCAGCCGGGCTACGACATCGAGATCGTGTTCACCGGCATGCGGCCGGGCGAGCGGCTGCACGAGATCCTGTTCGCCTCCGAGGAGCCGACCCGCGAGATCGGCGTCGCCGGCATCATGGCGGCGCAGCCGAACGAGCCGCCGATGCAGACGCTGCGCAAATGGATCGCAGCGCTCGAGCAGGCGATCGCCCGCGACGATCGCGCCACCATCAGGACGATCCTGAAGGATGCGGTCCCGGAATTCGGGTCGACCGCGGCCTGACCATGCAGCCCCAAGGCAAGATCGTCGTCGCGAGCCAGCATTATCCGCCGGATCCGAGCACGACCGCGGCGATCATGGCGGAGATCGCCTGCCGCATCGCCGGGGATCACGAGGTCGTCGTGCTGTCGGGCTCACCGGGCGCTCTGCCGGCCTCGCAGACCGGTCCCGGCAAGCCGCGCGTCGTGGCGGTCAGGAACCGGATGGCGGGAAAGGCGGCGCTGGTGCGGCGCGGGGCGTCCGAGCTGCTGTTCGTGGCGCGTACGTTCCTCGCCTTGATTCGGGAGCTCCGGCGAAGTGACGTCGTGCTCACCGTCACGGCCCCGTTCATGCTGCCCTACGCCGTCGCCGCCGCGGCAAGGCTCAAGGGCGCGCGCTCCGCGCTGATCATGCACGACCTCTTTCCCGACGTGCTGGTGATGGCGGGCCTGCTGAAGCCGGGCTCGCCCGTGACGCGGACGATGCGCTTTGCCAACAGCCTGATGTTCCGTGCGCTCAACGCCGTCATCACCATCGGCCGCGACGCCGAGCGGCCGCTGCTCGGCTATTCCGGCATGCGACGGAACAAGATCCGGTTCATCCCGAACTGGGCGACGCTGGTGCCAGGGCCGCGTCCCCTGTCGCAGGACAATCCATTCCGCAAAGCGATTTCCGCGCGTTTCGTCGTCGGCCTGTCGGGCAATCTCGGCTTCACCCATGATCCGGAGATCGTGTTCGAGGCGGCGCGCCTGCTCAGGGACGAGCCGGACATCCACTTCCTGCTGTCCGGCTGGGGCGTCGGCTTCGCGCGGCTGAAACAGTTGCAGGCGGAAGCAAACCTGCCCAATGTGTCCTTCGTGGCCCGGGTCGAGGACGCCGAGCTCGAGGCGTTCCTGGCGTCGGCCAATCTCTGGATCATTCCATACCGGAAGGACGTTGCGGGTGTGTCGGTGCCGAGCCGGTTTTACAATCTACTGGCGGTCGGCCGTCCCGTGGCATTGGTCTCGGAGCCGGAGGCCGAGGCCGCGTTGACGGTGGTGGAGAACGGGCTCGGCTGGGTCGTGACGCCGGGCCGCGCCGATCGGCTCGCAGACGCAATCCGCGCGGCCTCCCGTTCCGATGATGCTGCCATGGCGGAGCGTGCGGTGAAGGCGGCGGCGCGGTTCGATCGCGCCACCGCGATGAACGCCTATGCCGCTCTGGTCGACGAATTGTTGCGCAACCCGGACCTTACGGAGACGCGATGAGCGAGAGCAAACCGGTCGTGCTGGTGACGGGAGCTAGCGGCTTTGTCGGCCGTCATGTCGTGCCAGCGCTCGCGCGTGCGGGCTGGTCGGTGCGCCGTGCCGTGCGCCGCGCCGAAGGCACCGAGGACGAGGTCGTGATCGAGACGATCGGTCCCGACACCGACTGGCAGGCGGCGCTCGAAGGCGTCGACGCCGTCGTCCATCTCGCCGCGCGCGTGCATCACAAGCACGAGGAGCACGCCGTTCAGCTCTACCGCAACGTCAACATCGCCGGCACGCTGCATCTGGCGCGCTCGGCGGCGATGGCAGGCGCGCGCCAGTTCATCTTCGTCAGCACCGTGCTCGTGCACGGTCGCAGCAACGACGGCCGCGCCCCCTTCAGCGAGGACGATATCCCGACGCCGCGCGGCCTCTACGGCATGTCCAAGGCCGCGGCCGAGGCGGGCCTCCGGACGCTGGCGCGCGACGGCGCCATGAAGATCTCGGTGATCAGGCCGCCGCTGGTCTACGGGGCGGGCGCCAAGGGCAATTTCGCGCTCTTGACGCGTGCGGTCAGCCTGGGGCTGCCGCTGCCCTTTGGCGCGATCCGCAATCACCGCGCCTTCCTTGCCGTGCAAAACCTGTCCTCGTTCATCGTGCGCCGGCTTGCCCACCCCGCCGCGGCCGGCAATTTCGAGATCTTCCTGGTGGCCGACAGGGAACAGGTCTCGACACCCGAATTCATCGAGCGCCTGGGGCGGGCCTCCGGCAAGATCCCGCGTCTGTTCCGCATGCCGCCGGACCTGCTCGCCATACTCCTCAACGTGACGGGACGGCAGGAAACGCATGACAGCCTGATCGGCTCGCTCGAGCTCAACGTCTCCAAGGCCCTCGCGACCGGCTGGCAGCCGGAGGTCTCGCTCGACGAGGGCCTGCGGCTTGCGCTGTCGGCTCAGGAACCTTGAGGGCGGGAGAAGCGCCGCAGCACGAAGCCGACCGCGATCGCGCCGGCGAGCAGCGCGGGCAGCGTGACCGCCATTGTCGCCGCGCGAACGGCGAGGATCGCAAGCCCAGCGAGCACGAGGTTGAGCAGGAAGACCTCACAAGTCACCCGGGACACCGAAAAACCGTTGTCGGTCGCGCGCTGATAGAAATGCGAACGGTGCGCCGACCAGAACTGCTCGCGGCGCGCGATGCGCCGAAACAGGGTGATGGTGGCATCAGTGAAATAATAGGCCGGCAGCAGCAACGCCGCAGCCGCCTGCCCCTGCCAGGCGAGCTCGAGCAGGCACCAGCCGAGGAGGAGGCCGATCGGCAGGCTGCCGACATCGCCCAAGAACACTTTTGCGACCGGCTTGTTGAAGGGCGCAAAGCCGATCATGGCGCCGCAGAGCGCGGTGGCGACGACTGCCGCCGGCCAGGACAGATCGCCCAGCCATCCGAGCAGCAGCAGCGCCGCGGCGACCGGCACGACTTCGGCGACCGTCATCAGGTCGAGCCCGTCCATGAAGTTGACGAGGTTCACGAACCAGATTCCGGCGAGCAGGATGAGGCCGCGCTCCAGCGCAAGAGGCATCGCCGGCACGATGCGCGCCGTTTCGGGCGCAGTGAACACGACGGCGCCGACGGCGGCGGCCTGCAGCACGAGCCGCACCAGCACGGGCAGTGACAGGATATCATCGGCGAACCCCACCAGTGCGATCACGATCGTCGCAATGACCAGCGCCGGCGGGATCGCGACGTTCGCCCAGGCAGCCCACACCGAGGTGACGAGAAGCGTCGCGCCGATCACCGCGATACCCGCACCCTGAGGCGTCGGGACGCGGTGCGAGGAGCGTGCATTCGGCCGCGCCAGCGCGTAGCGCTGGAGCAGGGGGCGGCTGGTCCAGGTGATGAGCGCCGATATCAGCGCGGCAATCGCCAGGGCAAGCAGCGCGGGCACGGCTTCGGTGGCAGGGCTCACTCCGGCACTCCGATCGGTGCCGAGCCTTGCGCGGCTTTCTCCGCGCTCAGGATCCAGACGAGGCCGCCGATCGCGCCGACCACGAAGTACACCGCGCCGAACAGCAGCGAGATGTTGACGCCCTCGTTGGCGGCAAGCCCGGCAAAGCCGAAGGCGAGGCCCATGGTGGCCTCGCGCACGCCCCAGCCCGCGATCGAGATCGGCATCATCGTGATCAGCATCACCGGGGGCACGAGCTGGAACACGTCGCCGAAGCCGACGGGAGCCGCAATCGACTGCACGACGCACCAGGCGATGACGACGGTGAGCACGTGTACGGCAAGCGACAGGATCGAGACGATCGGTCCGCGCGTACGGCTGAAGATCACGCGGTTCGCGATCACGGCGCAGGCGTGGATGTGATGCGTGGCCCACCAGGTTTTCAGCCAGCGCCATTTCAGCGCGCCGAACACCAGGAAGCCGAGGCCGCCGGCGAGCGCGGCGAGGTCGACCAGCAGCAGCGCCGAGCGCCCGTGCGGATCGGTGATGAGGGCGTAACTCCAGGGCAGGCTGGCGACGATGAGGATCGCGAGCGCAATCAGGCCGATGGCGCGATCGACGAAGATCGAGTAGGTGGCCGCGCGCCAGCCGGCGCCGGCGCGCGCGACCAGCCACAGCCGGACCGCATCGCCGCCGATCGCGGAGGGCAGGGTCTGGTTGAAGAACGAGCCGATCACGTTGTAGCGCATCGCGCGGGCGAGCTCGAGCGGCGCACCGCATGCGGCGCTGATCTCGCGCCAGCGCAGCGCGCCGACGAAGATCTGCAGGAACGTGATCGCGATCGCGAGGCCGATCCAGAACAGGCTGGTCACGGTGAAACGCGAAAACAGCTCGGACAGGTCGACCTTGCGCAGCGCCAGGTAGAGCAGCGCCGCGGAAATCAGGATCTTGGCCGCAGAAAGCAGGATTCGGCGCATCTCGCCCGCATGTACTGGGTTTGCGAAGACTGTGGCAACCCGACGCGAGGCGCCGAATTCGGGCGCTTTGGTATGGTTTTGGAGCCGATCTTGCAATAGCGCTGATAAGAGCAGTTATAACAGGCGGTCATGAACAGCCGCTATGACGGGCCGGACGGCACTTGCGAGCCCCGCGATACGGCAGCTAAAGAGGCGCAGAAAGGCCGGGGATCGGGTCCCTCGGGAACAGGATGACGGATCACGCGATTTTGGTCACGGGAGCCGCCGGATTCATCGGCTTTCACCTCGCCCGACAGCTTTTGGCCGAAGGCCGGCCGGTCGTGGGGCTCGACAATCTCAACAGCTATTACGACCCTGCGCTGAAACGGGCGCGGCTGGAACTGCTTGGCCGCGATTCCCGTTTCGCCTTCGTCGAGGCCGATCTCGCCGACCGCGCGGCCATCGCGGCGCTGTTTGCGCGCCACCGATTCACGCAGGTCGTGCACATGGCCGCCCAGGCCGGCGTGCGCTATTCGATCGACCAGCCGCAGGCTTACGCCGATTCCAATCTGATAGGCTTTCTCAACGTGCTGGAGGGCTGCCGCCACAACGGCTGCCGCCATCTCGTCTACGCCTCGTCATCCTCCGTCTACGGCGCCAACACGAAACTGCCATTTGCGGTCAAGGACCGCACCGACCATCCGGTGAGCTTCTACGCCGCGACCAAGAAGGCCAACGAGGTGATGGCGCAGTCCTACAGCCACCTCTACCGGCTGCCGGTCACCGCCTTGCGCTTCTTCACCATCTACGGTCCGTGGGGACGGCCGGATATGGCCATGTTCCTGTTTGTGAACGCCATCATGGAGGGCCGGCCGATCCGGCTCTTTAACCATGGCAGGATGCGCCGCGACTTCACCTATATTGACGACGTCAGCCGTGTCGTGTCCAAGCTGATCGATCGGGTGCCTGCGGATGATCCGGCTGCCGCAAATGCGCCGTCTAGGGTTTACAATGTCGGCAACCACCACCCCGAGGAGCTGATGCATGTGGTCGGACTCCTGGAGCAGGAGCTGGGTCGGACGGCGATCAAAGAATTGCTGCCGATGCAGCCGGGAGACGTCTTGGAAACGTTCGCGGATGTCGACGACCTGATGCGCGACACCGGCTTTGCGCCGTCAACGCCGATCGCGCAGGGGGTCCGTAATTTTGTCACCTGGTATCGGGACTACTTCAAGGTTTGAGATGACGATGGACAAACGCATTATCCCCCTGATCATGTGCGGCGGTGCCGGCACGCGGTTGTGGCCCGCCTCGCGCGAGGTGCGCCCGAAACAGTTCCTGCCGCTGTTCGGCGCCCGCTCGACCTTCCAGGACACGCTGCTGCGCGTCTCCGATGCATCGTTGTTCGATCGCCCGATCGTCATCACCAATGCGGCCTATCGCTTCATGGTGCTGGAGCAGCTCGCCGAGATCGGCATCGAGGCCGACGTGATCCTCGAGCCGATGCGGCGCGACTCCGGCCCCGCGATCGCCGCGGGCGCCGTCTTCGCGCAGAACCGCACCAGTGAAGCGATCGTGCTCGCGCTCGCCGCCGATCACGTCGTGCAGGACAATGCCGCTTTCGTCGCGGCGTGCCGCGAGGGCCTCACCGCCGCGAGCGTCGGGCGCATCGTCACCTTCGGTGTCAAGCCGGAGCGGCCGGCGACCGAATACGGCTATATCAGCCCGGGCGAGGTGATCTCCGGCCAGGTGCATGCGGTCGTCCGCTTCGTCGAGAAGCCTGATGCCGTGACGGCCGCCGACTACGTCAATTCGGGCTATCTCTGGAACAGCGGCAACTTCATGTTCCCGGCCAGCCTCCTGCTCGATGAATACCGCAAGGTCGATGCGGCCAGCGTCGAGGCGATCTCCAACGCGGTCAACAATGCCGGCCGCGATCTCGGCTTCGTGACGCTGGAGCCCGAGGCCTTCGGTGCGGCCAAGGCGATCTCGATCGACTACGCCGTGATGGAGAAGACCTCGCGCGCCGCCGTGGTGCCGGTGTCCTGCGGCTGGTCCGATGTCGGCTCCTGGCATGCGGTGTGGGAGCTGTCCGAGAAGGACGCGCAGGGCAACGCGGCGCATGGCACCGCGGTGTTCGAGGATTCCCGCAACTGCAACGTCACCTCCGATTCCGCGCTGGTCGCGCTCGAAGGCGTCGATGATCTCGTCGTGGTCGCGACTGCGGACGCGGTGCTGGTCTCGCGCCAGAAGGATGCCAACGGCCTGAAGCGTCTGGTGACCAAGCTCAAGACGGTCGCGCCGAAGGTCACCGAGGAGCATCTCAAGGTGCACCGTCCGTGGGGCAGCTATCAGTCCGTCGACAACGGCGCACGCCACCAGGTCAAGCGCATCGTGGTGAAGCCGGGCGGACGGCTGTCGCTGCAGAAGCACCACCATCGTGCCGAGCACTGGATCGTGGTCCGCGGCGCGGCCCGGGTCACCGTCAACGAGACCGTGAAGACCGTGCACGAGAACGAGTCGATCTACATCCCCATGGGCGCGGTCCATCGCCTTGAAAACCCCGGTAAAATCATGCTGGAGCTGATCGAGGTCCAGACCGGCTCCTATCTCGGGGAGGACGACATCATCCGGATTGAAGACGACTATCAAAGGTCGTAACCAGCAGGCTCCGAATCACGCGGCCCGGGCCGAAAGAGCGGTATCTTTCGCCGCTTAAGACCCGGGAAACGTGTAACTTTTTGAATCAAATCGTGTCCGGACCGTCAGGCCGGCATTCGCCACAAATATGGCGCCCGTGCTAGAAGCGGCGTGGGGATTTGCGTTGAATCGGGGTTTGCTCAGATGAGTTCCAAAGTGTCTGCACCGGCAAAGGCCGGCTTGCGCGTCGGCGTGATTGGCGCGGGCGTCATGGGCAGCAACCATGCGCGCGTGCTCAGCGGCCTGCCCGGCGTCAGCCTCGTTGGCGTGGTCGATCCGTCGCCAGCCCATCGCACGCGCGCGACGGAACTCGCCGATTGCGCGAGCTTCGAGACGCTCGACCAGCTCTTCGCCGCCGGGGTCGATGCCGTCACCATCGCGGCACCCACGCACCTGCATCACGAGGTCGCGCTCGCCTGCATCGCCAAGAACATCCATGTCTTGGTCGAGAAGCCGATCGCGTCCACGGTGGAAGAGGGGCGTGAGATCGTCGCCGCCGCGCAAAAGGCCGGCGTGACGCTGATGGTCGGCCATGTCGAGCGCTTCAATCCGGCGGTCGCCGCCGTCAAGCAGGCGATCGCGGGCGAAGACATTCTCTCCATCGCGATCACGCGCGTCGGTCCGTTCCCGCCGCGCATGTCCAACGTCGGCGTCGTCATCGACCTTGCCGTGCACGACATCGACCTGATCCGCTGGTTCACCGAATCCGACATCGTCGAGGTGCAGCCGCAATTGTCGAGCGCGGTCGCCGAGCGCGAGGACATCGCACTCCTGCAGTTCCGCACCGCCAATGGCGTGCTCGCCCACATCAACACCAACTGGCTGACGCCGTTCAAGGCGCGCAGCGTCACGGTCGCGACCCGCGGCAAATATGTGATGGGCGATCTGCTGACGCGCCAGGTCACCGAATGCTTCGGCTTCAAGCCGGACGGCAGCTATTCGATGCGGCATCTGCCAGTCGGACATGACGAGCCGCTCCGCGCCGAGCTGATCGCGTTCCTCAAAGCGGTGCGCAACGGCGAGACGCCGGCGGTCACGGGCGATGAGGGCGTTGCCAGCCTCGAGATCGCGACGCAGTGCCTGGAGACGCCCTCGCGTCCCGCCGCGACGGCGCCCGCCCGCAAGGAGCCGCGCCTCGTCGCCGGCTGATCCCTTTCCATGTCGACTACTCAAGAAGGCGTCATGAACCAGCACTTACGTTCCGAACCCATCCCTTTCATCGACGTCGCCTCGCAGCGCCGCCGGCTAGGCGCCTCGCTCGATGCGGCCGTCAAGCGCGTGATGGACCATTGCCAGTTCGTCAACGGGCCCGAGGTTTTCGAGCTCGAGAAGCAGCTCGCGGCCTACTCAGGCGCCAAGCACGTGATCGGCTGCGCCAGCGGCACCGACGCGATCCTGATGGTGATGATGGCGAAGAATGTCGGGCCCGGCGATGCCGTGCTGTGTCCGTCCTTCACCTTCATCGCGACCGCCTCGCCGGTGGCGCGGACCGGTGCGACGCCTGTTTATGTCGACGTCGACGAAGCCACCTTCAACATGAGCCCGGAGTCGCTCAAGCGCGGCATAGCGACCGCCCGCAATGCCGGCCTGAAGCCGGTCGCGGTTATTCCGGTCGACCTGTTCGGCCAGCCCGCCGATCACGACGCCATTGCCGAGATCGCGAGGGCCGAGGGCCTGTTCGTGCTCGACGACGCCGCGCAAGGCTTTGGCGCGAGCTACAAGGGCCGCAAGCTAGGCACGCTGGCGCACGCCACGGCGACCAGCTTCTTCCCGGCCAAGCCGCTCGGCTGCTTCGGCGACGGCGGCGCGATCTTCACAGATGACGACGAGCTCGCCGCGACGCTGCGCAGCATCCGCGTGCACGGGCAGGGCGTCGACAAATACGACAACGTCCGTCTCGGCCTCACCGGCCGGCTCGACACCATGCAGGCCGCGGTCCTGATCGAGAAGCTGAAGATTTTTGACGACGAGATCGCCGCCCGCAACAGGGTTGCCGAACGTTACGCGCGAGGCTTGTCGAATGTCGTCAACGTGCCGCGCCTCGCCCCTGGCAACACTTCGGTCTGGGCGCAGTACACGATCCGTCTTCCTGAGGGCACCGACCGCGACGGCTTTGCCGCCGCGCTGAAGGCCCAGGGCGTGCCGACCGCGATCTATTACGGCAAGTCGATGCACCAGCAGACCGCCTACAAGCAGTATCCGGTCGCCGAAGGCGGCCTGCCGGGTTGCGAGAGCCTGTCGCAGGACGTGATCAGCCTGCCCATGCACGCCTACCTGACGGAAGCCGACCAGGAGCGAATCATCGCCGCCGTCCGCGGCGCGCTCGCGGGCTGAGTTCGCTGCGGCTTCTTCACCTCTCCCGCTTGCGGGAGAGGTCGCGCCGAAGGCGCGGGTGAGGGTTTCCTCCTCTTGGGGAGTCTTCGCTATCGAGACACCCTCTCCCGACCCTCCCCCCGCAAGCGGGGGAGGGAGCTGACTTCCGCCCCGGTTTGCACCTAGACCTATTCCTGACATGCTCTAGAACAGACGCATGCTCGGACGCATCTTCACGGTCGGTGGTTACACGCTGCTCTCGCGGCTCACGGGATTTGCCCGCGACATCATGCTCGCGGCGATCCTCGGCGCGGGCCCGGTGGCCGACGCCTTTTTCGTGGCGCTGCGGCTGCCCAATCATTTTCGCGCGATCTTTGCAGAGGGCGCCTTCAACGCCGCCTGGGTGCCGGCCTATGCGCATGTCCATGGCGAGAAGGGGGAGGCGGCCGCACACCTGTTCGCCGACCGCATCTTCACGCTGCTGCTGGCCTCGCAGGTGCTGCTGCTGATCGTCGCCTGGCTGTTCATGCCGCAGGCCATGAGCATTCTGGCGCCGGGCTTTTCCGAGGATGCCGAGCAGCGCAAGCTCGCGATCGAGCTGACCCGGATCACCTTTCCCTATCTGCTGCTGATCACGCTCGTGACGCTCTATGGCGGCATGCTCAACGTGATGCAGCGCTTTGCCAGCGCCGCCGCCGCCTCGATCTTTCTCAACGTCGCGATGATGATGACGTTGGCGGTTGCCGTCTGGTTTCCCACCGCGGGCCATGCCGCAGCCTGGGGCGTGCTGATTTCCGGCTTCATGCAATATTTCCTGCTCGCCGGCGATCTCGCCCGCCATGGCGGCCTGCCGCGCTTTGCGCCGCCCAAGCTCGACGAAGACGTCCGTGCTTTCTTCAAGGCGCTGGGACCTGCGACGCTGGGCTCGATGGGCACGCAGGTCGCGCTGTTTGCCGATACCATCATCGCGACCTTCCTGCCGGCCGGCGCGCTGTCGGCACTCTATTATGCCGATCGGCTCAACCAGCTTCCGATCGGCGTGATCGGCATCGCCATCGGCACGGTGCTGCTGCCGGAAATGTCGCGGCGCATCACCGCCAACGACCATGACGGCGCGATGAAGGCGCAGCGCCGCGCCTTCGACTTCACGCTGCTGTTCTCGGTGCCGTTCGTCGCGGCCTTCCTCACCGTGCCCGATGCGATCATGCGCGCGCTGTTCGCTCGCGGCGCGTTCTCCAAGGCCGATGCCGTTGCCGCAGGCAGCACGCTCGCAGCCTACGCCATCGGGCTCATCCCCTTCGTGCTGATCCGCAGCGCAGTTGCGACCTTCTATGCCCGCAAGGATACGGCGACGCCGGTGCGGGCGTCGCTGACAGGCATTGCCGTCAACGTCGCGCTGAAGGTCGCCTTGATGGGATCGCTGGCTCAGATCGGCCTCGCGCTGGCAACCGCCGTCGGCGTCTGGACCAATCTGTTGCTGGTGCTTTTCTTCGCCGTGCGGCGCGGCTTCCTCGTGCTCGACCGCGCCTGGCTGATGTCGCTCGCCAAATTCCTGCTGACCGGATTGATCCTCGCCGCAGCGTTCTGGCTGATTGCGCGCTTCAGTGGTTCTGCGTTGGGCTCGATGCACTTCCGGGACGAAGTGATGCTGGCCCTGCTCGGCGTCGGCGGCACGATCGTCTACGCGCTTGCGATCCTCGTCCTGTTCGGCCGCAGCTGGCTCGTGTCGCTTGTGCGCGGCTAGCCGCCGGAGCGCGTACTCGCCTCAAGGCTGCAGCGGGCCTCTGCACATCTCTTGATTTTGTACGATTGCCGTGCTACTGATGGCTCATGATCAAATCCGTACGCAACGTCAATCTCTGGGACATGACCCGCTTCGGCTGGGCCGTGGAAGGAGTCGCGCGCTAGGATTTCGACGACGACACCTTTTCCACCAGGCCCCGCCGGCATCGGACGGGGCCTTTTCATTGGCCACGCTCCCTGCCGGCACAACAGCAGGAGCATCCGATGCCACCACAATTGACGAACACCACGAGCGAGCCGGAGGTCGACTCTGCGCGGCTTCGCTTCGACTTTTCCATCGCCTCGAGCCTGCTCGGGCGATACTGGCGCGCGTTTCAGGGCTGGCGGCAGCGGCCGCGTGTCACCCTGCACCACCTGAGTGACAGGGAGCTGATGGATATCGGCCTGACGCGTGGCGAGATCGACTGCATCGCGCCCGAACGAGCTATCGAAAGGCTGCGAGATCGGACGACGGATCTATGGAGGCGCAGTGGGATGTAACTTTTTAAGGCGCGCGGCGTCGCGGCCGATCCTTCGAGACGCCCGCTTTTGGCGGGCTCATCAGGATGAGGTCGTGTTTCGCGGCGCAATCTTGGCGCCATGGGCGGGCGCGGCGCTTTCACCGCCTGCGCCCATGTGCCCGCCCAAACCCGTTTGCCTTGCCAGTTTTTCCACGGCAATATGCCGGCAAAACAACCATAGGACGGGTCAAGACAATGGCGGCTCCCATCAAGTTCGGCGTTGGCCAAAGCGTGCTGCGCAAGGAGGATGACGCGCTCATCCGCGGCAAGGGCCGCTATACCGACGATTACGCGCCGCAGGCCGCGCTCCGCTGCCTGGTGCTGCGCTCGCCGCACGCGCATGCCAAATACACCATCGATGCGAGCCGCGCCCGGACCTTGCCCGGCGTCGCGCTGATCCTGACCGCGGACGACGTCATGGATCTCGGCAATCTGCCCTGCCTGTTCAATCTCGAGACCGATCCGTTCACCGGCCCACCGTATCCGATCCTCGCCAAGGACGAAGTGCGTCAGGTCGGTGATTCCATCGCCTTCGTCGTTGCCGAGACCATCGATCAGGCCCGCGACGCGATCGAGGCGATCGAGGTCAAATGGTCGCCGCTGCCGGCGGTGACCGGCGTCGTCAACGCCGTGAAGAAGGGCGCGCCGCAAGTCTGGCCGGACAAGCCCGGCAACGTGCTGTTCGATGTCTCGATCGGCGACAAGGCGGCGACGGAAGCCGCCTTCGCCAGGGCGCATGCGGTGGCCGAAATCTCCATCGTCAATCCGCGCGTGGTCGCGAGCTTCATGGAGACGCGCGCGGCGGTCTGCGAATACGACGCCAAGCGCGACCATCTGACGCTGACGGTCGGCAGCCAGGGCAGCCACCGCCTGCGCGACATCCTGTGCCAGAACGTGCTCAACATTCCCACCGACAAGATGCGGGTGATCTGCCCCGACGTCGGCGGCGGCTTCGGCACGAAGCTGTTTCCGTACCGGGAATACGCCTTGATGGCGGTCGCGGCGCGCAAGCTGAAGAAGGCGGTGAAATGGGCGGCCGACCGCTCCGAGCATTTCATGGGCGATGCGCAGGGCCGCGACAACGTCACCACCGCGAAGATGGCGCTGGCCGAGGACGGCAAGTTCCTCGCGATGGACTGCGACCTCATGGGCGACATGGGCGCCTATCTGTCGACCTTCGGGCCCTACATCCCGCATGGCGGCGCCGGCATGCTGCCGGGCCTCTACGACATCCAGGCCTTCCACTGCCGGGTGCGCACCATCTTCACCCACAGTGTGCCGGTCGATGCCTATCGTGGCGCTGGCCGGCCCGAGGCGGCCTATGTCATCGAGCGCCTCGTGGATGCCTGCGCGCGAAAACTCGACATGACGCCGGACGCCATCCGCCGCAAGAATTTCATTCCGCCGAAGGCGCTGCCTTACAAGACCGCGACCGGCAAGGTCTACGATTCCGGCGACTTCGCCGCGCATTTGAAACGCGCGATGGAGATCGCGGAGTGGAAGGAATTTCCCAAGCGCGCCAAGGCGGCCAAGAAGGGCGGCCTGATCCGCGGCATCGGCCTGGCAAGCTATGTCGAGATTTGCGGCGTCATGGGTGAGGAGACGGCCAATGTCCGCCTCGATCCCAACGGCGACGTCACCGTCCTGATCGGCACACAGTCGAGCGGGCAGGGCCACCAGACCGCCTATGCACAGATCGTCGCCGAGCAGTTCGGCCTCGCGCCGGAGCGCGTCCACGTCCGCCAGGGCGACACCGACGAGATCGCGACGGGCCTCGGCACCGGCGGCTCGGCCTCGATTCCCTCGGGCGGCGTCAGCGTCGAGCGTGCCACGCGCGAGCTCGGCTCGAGGCTGAAAGAGATCGCGGCGCAGGCGCTGGAAGCCAGCGTCGGCGATCTCGAGATCACGGATGGCATCATCCGCATCGCCGGCACCGACCGCTCGATCTCCTTCGCCGATCTCGCCAAGCGGCCCGGCGTCGATCCGTCGAAGCTCAACGGCAGCGCGACCTTCGCCAGCGCCGACGGCACCTATCCGAACGGCACGCATCTGGCGGAGGTCGAGATCGATCCGGCCACCGGGATCATCAAGATCGTCAACTACGTGATCGTCGACGATTTCGGCAAGACGCTCAATCCGCTGCTGCTGGCGGGCCAGGTCCATGGCGGCGCCATGCAGGGCATCGGCCAGGCGCTGATGGAGCAGGTGGTCTATGGGGCGACCGACGGCCAGCTCATCACCGCCACCTACATGGACTACGCGCTGCCGCGGGCGGCTGATGGTCCCGCCTTCGTGTTCGAGACCCACAACATCCCCTGCAAGACCAATCCGCTGGGGGTGAAGGGGGCGGGCGAGGCCGGCGCGATCGGCTCCTGCCCGGCCGTCGTGAACGCCATCGTCGACGCCCTCTGGCGCGAATACAAGATCGACCACATCGACATGCCGGCAACGCCGGAGCGGGTGTGGATCGCCATCAGCGAGCACCATCGCCGCCACAGCCTCTAAACCCGAGCTTCGCGCGCCGGGAATAAACGCGCCGCGCGGGGTTCTAGCCATGATGGGGTACCGGCTTCCCGTGAAGCCGGTGCAGTCTCATTTCCTGAACGTCTCGAGAGCCGGAGAAACGGACCAATGAAACGGACGATGATTGTCGCGGGCGCCCTCCTGTTGGGCGCGGGCGCCGTAATGGCGCAACAGGAGATTGCCGTCCAGCAGGACAATCTGATGCGCTCGCAGGCAAAGAGCCTGTACTCGGTCATTCAGAAGATGACCAAGGGCGACATTCCCTACAACCAGAAGGCCGTCGACGAGGCGATTGCCAATCTGGAGGCGGACGTCGCCAAGATCGCCAAGACCTTCGAGGTCAATCCAAAGCAGGATGTCGTCAACGCGACCTATGGCGCTTCGCCGAAGGTCTGGCAAAACAAGGCCGATTTCGATTCGAAGATCCCGCCGGTGCAGAAGGCGATCGCCGACGTCAAGGGCAAGATCCACGATGTCGCGAGCCTGAAGGCTGCCTACACCGCAATCAACGATCGCTGCAACGATTGTCACGAAACCTATCGCTTGAAGTTGAAATAATAGAGCGATGAGGACTTCAGAAAGGGCGGTTGCGAAAGCAGCCGCCTTTTTGCATGGCCGGGAGTCGCAGCGCGGCAGAAATTCTGTGCGCAAGGCCTGACGGATCGCTCTGTGAGCAGCTATCTTTGTGCCAACGGCCGTGCGCTGACACGAGTCGACGCATCTCGCTCCCGACTGCTTCATGACGTCAGGAGTTCCAACGCGCGGCGAGCATCAGAACAGCGAGGCAGCCATGGCAAAACCGTTCCCGTCGAAGACCCATATCGGCAACCATATGCTGCATCCGGAAACCCTGATGCTGACCTATGGCTATGATCCGCAATTGTCGGAAGGCGCCATCAAGCCGCCGGTGTTCCTGACCTCGACCTTCGTGTTCAAGACCGCCGAAGACGGCCAGGACTTCTTCGATTACGTCGCCGGCCGGCGTGAGCCGCCAGAAGGCATGGGCGCGGGCCTCGTCTATTCGCGCTTCAACCACCCCAACAGCGAGATCGTCGAGGACAGGCTCGCGGTCTACGAGCGCACCGAGAGCTGTGCGCTGTTCTCCTCGGGCATGGCGGCGATCGCGACCACGATCCTCGCCTTCGTTCGGCCCGGCGACGTCATCCTGCACTCCCAGCCGCTCTATGGCGGCACGGAAACGCTGCTGACGAACACGCTGGCGCGCCTGTCGATCGGCGCGGTCGGCTTTGCCGACGGCATCGATGAGGCCTCCGTCAGGCAGGCCGCGGAGGAGGCGACGGGGAGGGGGCGGGTTTCGATGATCCTGATCGAGACCCCGGCCAATCCGACCAACGGCCTCGTCGACGTCGCGATGATCCGCCGCATCGCCGATTCCGTCGGCAAGGCCCAGGGACACACGCCGATCATCGCCTGCGACAACACGCTGCTCGGCCCGGTGTTTCAGCGGCCGATCGAGCACGGCGCGGACCTGTCGCTGTATTCGCTGACGAAGTATGTCGGCGGCCACTCCGACCTGATCGCGGGCGCCGCACTCGGATCCAAGGCGATCATGAAGGGCATCAAGGCGCTGCGCGGCGCCATCGGCACCCAGCTCGATCCGCATTCGTGCTGGATGATCAACCGCTCATTGGAGACGCTGAGCCTGCGCATGGAAAAGGCCGATGCGAATGCGCGCCTGGTCGCGAGCTATCTGCGCGACCACCCCAAGGTCGCCAGGGTTCATTATCTCGGTCATCACGAGCAGGCCTCGCCCTCGGGGCGGGTGTTCGCGAGACAATGCCTGGGCGCGGGATCGACCTTCTCGTTCGACATCGTCGGCGGCAAGGAGGCGGCCGTGAAATTCCTCAATGCGCTGCAGATCCTCAAGCTGGCGGTGAGCCTCGGCGGCACCGAGTCGCTCGCGAGCCTGCCCGCGACCATGACCCATTCCGGCGTTCCCGCCGACATCCGCCAAAAGATCGGCGTGCTCGATTCCACCATCCGGCTGTCGATCGGGATCGAGAACCCGTCGGATCTGATCGCGGACCTCGCGCAGGCGCTGAACGCGGCTTGAGCGCAAGGCAGGTCCTCGCCGGAATCGAAAAGGCCGGACGCTCCCTCCTTGCGTCCGGCCTTTCCGCGACGAAGGCGCGTTTTCGCTTACTTCGTCACCTGACCGCGGATCTCGCCGCCCGGGTTCGCCGCGGTGTGGATGTTGATGTAGTACTTGCCGCCGAGCAGGTCGGCGGCCTGCGCTTCGGTGAGCGTCGCTTCACCCTTGACCGGGCTCGAGCCCGCATTCGCGATCGGGACCGCGACGCCGGCGTTCTTGCCGGCCTCGGCCGGGCCGTGGAAGTGAGCGGCGGTGGCAGGACCGGACAGCCCGGAATAGCTGACCGTCCACGACAGCTTCTTGCTGGCGGCGTCATAGTCGAGCTCGGCCGTTCCGGTGGCGCTGCTGGTGGTGGCGGGCACTTCGGATTTGCCGTCCAGCGTCGCCTTCAGTTTCTCCGCGCTGGCCGGGGCGGCGAAGGCAACGGCAGCTCCGAGTGCCAGTGTGGCAAAAAGGGCTTTGGTCATGAGTCTCTCCCTGTTGACGCCTGATTGCTGTCAATCTCCAAACAGTACGTCATTCAGTTTATTCCCGCATTGCAGCCGGACCACCTAAAATATTCGTGGCTGGATCGGGCCCGGCATGACCCTTAAGTTCGCGCTGACGATGGAATGATTGAATGCTGCGACGAGCACTACTTGCCGCCCTGATCGCCGCCGTCGCGGCGTCCGGCCTCTATTGGTGGTTGTCCGCCCCGGCCGCGCTGGCCGTTCCGGCACCGACACGAAAGCCCGATCTCGCCAACGGGCAGGAGCTTTTCAATGCCGGCGGCTGCTCGTCATGTCATGCGGTGCCCAACCAGCCCGATCGCCTGCGACTCGGCGGCGGGCTGGCGCTCGGCTCGCCTTTCGGGACGTTCTACGTCCCCAATATTTCCCCCGATCCGACCGACGGGATCGGCCGATGGAGCGAGGCTGATTTCGTCAACGCCGTGATGCGCGGCATCTCGCCCGAGGGCACGCACTACTTCCCGGCATTTCCGTACACGTCCTATCATCTGGCAAGAATAGATGACGTCCGCGACCTCTTCGCCTATCTGAAGACGCTGCCGCCGGTAACGGGCAGAGTGCGCGACCACGCGCTGCCGTTTCCGTTCAACATCCGCCGCAATGTCGGCATCTGGAAACTGCTGTTCATGGACACCGGGCCGTTCGTCGCGGACGCTGCGCGCCCTCCGCAATGGAATCGCGGTGCCTATCTCGTGACCGGCTTCGGCCATTGCGCCGAATGCCACAGCCCGCGCAATCTGCTCGGCGGCATCGTCACGGCGCAGCGCTTCGCCGGCGGCCCCAATCCGGACGGGGAGGGCTGGGTGCCGAACATCACCCAGCAGGGCATCGGCAGCTGGAGCGAGAAGGACATCGCCGATTTCCTCGAGACCGGCGACATGCCCGAGGGCGACAGCGCCTCGGGTGCGATGCGGCCGGTGATCAAGAACCTGGCGCAGCTGACGGCGGAAGATCGCGCCGCAATGGCGGCTTATCTGAAGTCGCTGCCACCGGTGCAGGGTCCGACACCGCCCAAGAAGAAGGAGGGCGGCTAGCAGCGAGCTCTAAAGCGCGATGAGATGAATCGTCATCGCGCTTTAGGTTGTTGTTGGAGCATGATCTTTTCGGAAAACCGCTCCGCACTCTTCCGGATCATGCTCTAGCCCGTGCCGAACGCCTTGAAGGTGATGATGGTGAGGGTGTCCTGGATGCCCGGCAGCACCTGCACCTTCTCGTTGACGAAGTGGCCGATGTCGGTGTCCTTGTCGACGTAGAACTTCACCAGCAGATCGTATTGGCCGGCGGTCGAGTAGATCTCGGAGGCGATCTCGGCTTCGGCGAGCGCATTGGCGACCGTATAGGACTGGCCGAGCTTGCATTTGATCTGGACGAAAAAAGGAACCATTGCAGTCACTCCGAAAGCGCATCTGGCGCTAATAGGCCAAAACCGGGGTGGCTTGGCAAGCGAACTTGCCGGCCCCGGCCGGAGCCGCTTCCAGGACGGAAGCGGGGGCTCTCCGCCTGATTCGCCGGCCCGGCTTGCTGGCACGTCGGGAGCGCGCTAGGACAAGGCATGGCGATGTCCTCCTCAAACGAACGTATCCGGCGATGACGACGCCCGTTGCGCTCACCATCGCCGGCTCGGATTCCAGCGGCGGCGCCGGCATCCAGGCCGATCTGAAGACCTTTGCTTCGCTCGGCGTCTACGGTGCCTCCGTGATCGCGGCGGTGACGGCGCAGAACACGCGCGGCGTCAGCGGCATTCACGCCGTGCCGGCCGAGTTCGTCACCGCACAGATCGATGCGGTGTTCTCCGATCTCGACATCGGCGCGGTGAAGATCGGCATGGTCGGCCAGGCCGACAGCATCGATGCGATCGCGGCGGCGCTGTCGCGCTGGCAGCCGCGCCACATCGTGCTCGATCCCGTGATGGTGGCGACCTCGGGCGATCGCCTGCTGGCGTCCGAAGCCGTCGATGCCTTGCACACGAGACTGATACCACTGGCCTCGATGATCACGCCGAACCTGCCTGAGGCCGCGGCCCTTCTCGGTGAGCACATTGCGGCGAGCGAGGCCGAGATCGAAGCCCAGGGCCGCCGGCTGCTGGCGCTCGGCTGCCGTGCGGTCCTGATCAAGGGCGGGCACGGCGAGGGCGCCGAGAGCATCGACTATCTCGTCACGTCCGAGAGCACGACCACGCTTGCCGCGCCCCGCGTGGTCACCAGGAACACCCACGGCACCGGCTGCTCGCTGTCAGCGGCGATCGCGGCGGGGCTGGCCAAGGGCGAGGATCCGGAGCTTGCCGTGCGCACCGCCAAGACCTGGATCAGCGCCGCGATCGCTGCCGCCGACCGCTTCAGCGTCGGCCATGGCCACGGACCGATCCATCATTTTCACAAGTTTTACTGACGGTGCGCGTTCGCGCGGCGCAATTTGCTTCTCCAGTTAACCAATAAGGCAATGCGGTTCCGTGGTTTTGCGGGCACCGCCGGCGGCGCCATGTCGCCTGGTTGTCGCATGCGACTGATATTCGCGGGGGAGGGCGAGGCAGGCGTGATTCGTATTTTGAAGGTGCCTCAAGGGTTCAATCGGTCATCCCCCTGTCACGGGACATTGTTACAGGCTGGCGCATGGGAAGTTACGATGTCAGTGACGAGAGCCCGGAGCGGCGCTTTCGCACGTTGTTCATCTCCGACGTTCATCTCGGAGCCCGCGGTTCTCAGGCCGACCTTCTGCTCGACTTCCTGCGCTACCATGATGCCGACACGATCTATCTCGTCGGCGACATCGTCGACGGCTGGGCGCTGAAATCGAGCTGGCACTGGCCGCAATCGCATAACGACCTCGTCCAGAAGCTTTTGCGCAAGGCGCGCAAAGGCGCCAAGGTCATCTACATCCCCGGCAACCACGACGAGTTCCTGCGCAACTATTACGGCACGCATTTCGGCGGCATCGACGTGGTCGAGAACACCGTCCACACCGGCGTGGACGGCAAGCGCTATCTCGTCATCCACGGCGACATCTTCGACCTCGTGGTGCAGAACGCGCGCTGGCTCGCCCATCTCGGCGACAAGGCCTACGACTTCGCGATCCAGATGAATCGCTTCGTCAACTTCTTCCGTCGCATGTTCGGCGTGCCCTATTGGTCGCTGTCGCAATGGGCCAAGCAGAAGGTCAAGAACGCCGTCAACTATATCGGCGCGTTCGAGCAGGCGCTCGCCGCCGAAGCGCGGCGGCACGAGGCGGACGGCGTGATCTGCGGCCACATCCACTACGCCGTGATCCGCGACGAGGCCGGCATCCGCTACATGAACTGCGGCGACTGGGTCGAGAGCTGCACCGCCCTGGTCGAGCATGACGACGGCCATTTCGAAATCATCACCTGGGCGGACCAGTTGCAGAAGCCGGCGCAGGTCCCGCAGGTCGCGGCAAGAGCTGCATAGCAAGGGCCACTTGATGCGCATCCTGGTCGCGACCGACGCCTGGCACCCGCAAGTCAACGGTGTGGTTCGGACGCTGGCCAAGCTCGCTGATGGCGCCAAGGGGCTTGGCTTTCAAGGTCTTGGCGTCGAGTTCACGTTCCTGACGCCGCAATCGTTCCGCACCTTCGCAATGCCGAGCTATCGCGACGTGCGCCTCGCGATGCCGCGTCCGGCGCGGATCGCGCGACTGATCGAGGAGGCGCGGCCCGACAGCATCCACATCGCGACCGAAGGGCCGATCGGCCTGATGGTCCGCCGCTACTGCCGGCAGCGCAAGCTGCCGTTCACGACCAGCTTCCACACCCGTTTTCCCGAATATGTCCGCGCCCGCGTGCCGGTCCCGGGCTCGCTGATCTGGCGGGCGCTGCGCCGTTTTCATGCGCCCAGTAGCGCCGTGATGGCGGCAACGCCGGCGCTCGCGCGTGAGCTCGGCGAGCGCGGCTTCGACAATGTCGTGCTGTGGCCGCGCGGCGTCGACACCGGCCTGTTCCATCCGCGCGCCGTCGATCTCTGTCTGCCGGGTCCGGTGTTCCTGTCGGTCGGCCGCGTCGCGGTGGAGAAGAATCTCGAGGCGTTCCTCGACCTCGATCTGCCCGGCACCAAGGTGATCGTCGGCGACGGCCCGGCGCGCACGGCGCTCGAAGAGGCCTATCCCGATGCGATCTTCCTCGGTGAGAAGCACGGCGAGGAACTGGCCGATATCTATGCGGCAGCCGACGTGTTCGTGTTCCCCAGCAAGACCGACACGTTCGGCCTGGTCCTGCTGGAGGCGCTGGCCAGCGGCCTGCCGGTCGCGGCCTTCCCGGTGAAGGGCCCCCGCGATGTCATCGGCGATGCGCCGGTCGGCGCGCTCGATCACGATCTGCGCAATGCCTGCTTCGCCGCGCTCGGGGTGTCCCGGCAGGACTGCGTCGAATTCGCCGCCCACTACACCTGGGAGGCCTCGGCCCGGGTCTTCATCAGCAGCATCCTGGCGGTCGGGGCGGTGCTACCCGGCCGGAACGGCGCGGAACAGCCGCGCTTCGTGGCTTGAGAACCCAGAACCCTCGCGCGGAGGTGTCTTGCCGCGGGCTCGATGGCCGCGATACAGTTGGCCATGACCGAACAGCTCCTTCCGGTCGGCCCCGCCGACATCGATGCCGCAGCGCGCGTGATCGCGCCCTATGCCATCCGCACCCCGCTGTTGTCCTTTCCCGTGCTCAACGAGCGCGTCGGCGCCAAGGTGTTTTTGAAGCCGGAAATGCTCCAGCGCACCGGCTCCTTCAAGTTCCGCGGCGCCTTCAACAAGGTGTTCTCGATCCCGCAGGACAAGCGCGCCGGCGGCGTCGTCGCGTTCTCCTCCGGCAACCACGCCCAGGGTGTGGCGGCCGCGGCAAAAATCCTCGACATGCAGGCGACCATCGTGATGCCGGCGGACGCGCCGCTGTCGAAGCGCGAGCGCACCAAATCCTACGGCGCCGAGGTCGTGCTTTACGATCGGGACAAGGACGACCGCGAGGCGATCTCGCGCGGCATCGCCGAGAAGCGCGGCGCGACGCTGGTCAAACCCTATGACGATCCCTTTGTGATCGCGGGGCAGGGCACCGCCGGCCGCGAGATTGCGGAAGACATGGCAACGCTCGGCCTCAGCCCCGACATCGTGGTGGCGCCGGCCTCTGGTGGCGGCCTGATCGCGGGCGTTGCGACGGCCGTGAAGGCGCGCTATCCGCAAGCGGAGATCGTGGTGGCCGAGCCCGAGGCATTCGACGATCACGGCATCTCGCTGACCGCCGGTCATCGCGAGCCGCATCCGCCGGCCGGCCGCACCATCTGCGATGCGCTGATGGCCCTGATGCCGGGCGAGATGACCTTTGCGATCAACAGCAAGCTGCTCGCGCGCGGCGTCACGGCGTCGGACAAGGAAGTCGGCGCAGCCGTGGCATTCGCCTATCGTGAGCTGAAGCTGGTGGTCGAGCCGGGCGGGGCGGTGGGCCTTGCCGCACTGCTCGCGGGCCGCCTTGATGTGGCCGGCAAGAATGTCGTCATCGTGCTGTCGGGCGGCAATGTGGATGCCGACCTGTTCGCGGAGCTGGTGGCCTGAGAGCAGTTTATCTGTGTGGCCCATCCTTCGAGACGCCCGCTTCGGCGGGCTCCTCAGGATGAGGACGGCGTGTGTGGCGGCAGTTTCAACCGGCTCCGATACTCATTAGCCTCATCCTGAGCAGACCGCGAAGCGGTCGTCTCGAAGGACGAGGCGTGCGCACAGGCCCATGTCCATTCCCCGAAACGAAGACGGGTCAGAGGGTTTCCGCTCTGCCCCTTGTCGTTTCGCTTGCCGCGATCAATGCATGAAGCCTCGGTGGTTGTTGCCGCCGCCCATGCTCGGGGCCTGGTTCATCGATTGGCGGAACCTGTTGCCGCCGTTGCCGACCGTGCCATTGGTCGCGTTGAGCTGCGGACGGTTGTCCTGGTTCTTGACCTGCACGTTGTTCACCGAATTGTTGTTGAGCTTCACGATACCGGTGTTGCCGTTGTTGACGCGGATCGGGCTGTTCTGCGTCTGGACGGGCTTCGCGTCGACAGTCGTGCCGCCCTTGCCGACATTCACCGGCATGCCCACGATCTTGCGCGGGTTGCCGTTGGCGTTGCCGCCGTTCGGCTTGGTGTTGGTCGCCGGCAGCGTCACGATCTTGCCGGTCCCGCCAGTGTTGGTCGGCGCAGGCAGGGTGACGATCTTGCCCGGGATCTGCGACGGCGTGCCGTTCGGCTGGTTGTTGCCGGCCGGCAGGCTCCCGACCTGGCCGCCATTGCCGAGCTTGCCGATGACATTGCCTTCGATCGGCTTCTGCACGACCGGCAGGTTGCCATTGACCTGTGCGCCACCATTGCCCTGCTGCAGCGGCATGTATTTGGGCAGGCCGAGATTGCCCATCTTGAAGACGGGAGCAATGTTCTGCGGCGCCAGGAACTTGGTCGGCTGCATCAGCGGGATCTGCTTCGGCTGCGCCTCGAGCTTCAGCGCGACCTGCGCATAGGGGCTGTTGCCGTAGCTGTCATAGAAGCTCTTGTAGCCGAGCGGCGAGTTCGCCAACACCGCCTTGTGCCAGGCTTGCGAGATCAGGAGGTTATTGAGCAGCCAGCGGATGTGGTCGCACAGCGGGTCGTGCGGATACATCCGGATGAACTCCTGATAGTACTCCGGCCGGCCCTCGGACACGACGTAGTCGTAGGCCTGACGGGTCGAGCGGCTCGGCAAATTGGAGGCCATCTGCACCACGGGCGCATTCACCGGCGCACGGTTGGCGGCAACAGCGGTGTCACCGAAGAAGGTGAAATCGCTCGTGAGCGAGGAGCTCTCCCACGGGATCTGCGCGCCGCTGGTGCTCTGGTTCACCTGAAGGCGGACGCGCTTGAACAGCTGCTCGATCGGAACGTTGGGCTCGCGTGCGACGTTCAGAAAGGCCTGCGTGTAGGGGCTGTGGCCGCCCGTGCCGTCGAGCGCTTCGGCGCCCGGCGCGGTCGAGTAGCCGACGATCGAGCCGTTCGGCGCATCGACGATGGCGAGGCCGCGGCCGGCATCATTCACGTTCGGGAACGGGTTGTTGCGGCAGGCATCGAGGATGACGATGCGCATGCGGCTCGGGATCGTCTCCAGCGTCGACATCACGTCGACGAGGCGCACGGAGTTGTTGACGAGCTCGGTCGGGCTCGAGACCTTCGCGTCGACCGGAACGAGATAGTTCTCGCCGGCGAGCTGCACGCCGTGACCGGCGTAATAGACCATCGCCACCGTGTTCGGACCGCGCGCGGACACTTTGGCGGAGAAGTCCTGGACGACCCGGAGCATGTCGTTCTGGCCGAGGTCGGTCGCGGAGACCACCTCGAAGCCGGCGGAGTTCAGGAACTGCGCCATCGACTCGGCGTCATTGTCGGGATTGGCGAGCTGCGGCGCGTTCTGGTAGTTCGAATTGCCGATCACCAGCGCGACGCGCCGCTCCGGCCCTTGCAGGGCCGTGGGGGCGGGCTGGGCCGGGGCGACTTGCGCGGAAACAGGGCCGCAGGCGAAGCCGAACAGGCTTCCCACGAGGCTAGCCGTCATCAGGAAAGGTCTTAGGCGGAACATGGCGTGCTCCTTTCGCACTGATCTCGATGCAAGATTAGTTGCGAGGCAGACTGGCCGCGTTCGAGTTCGGGGTCCGTGATCCCTGTCACCATGGTGGCTGCGTGATCTGAATCACGCTCGGAACCTGCTATGGTGTGAATGGCCGGTTCGCCGGCGAAGAACATGCGCTGGGAAAGTGCCGTCACATGCTGAAATCGATCGATCCGATCCTCACGCCCGACCTGCTCTGGCTGCTCGCCTCGATGGGCCACGGCGACGACCTCGTTTTCGTCGACGCCAATCATCCCGCGACCCGCATCGCGCAGACCACGACGTCACAGCGCCTGATCCAGTTGCCGGGCATGAGCATGGAGGTTGCCATCCGCGCGATCATGTCGGTCTACCCGCTCGACGATTTCGATCCGGATCCGGTGCGCGTGATGATGCCGGTCGACGATCCCGATCGCGTGCCCGACGTGCAGCGCGCGGTGCTCGCGGAGATCGCGCGCGCTGCTGGCCGAACTGTCACTCCCGGCAAGCTCTCGCGTCCGGATTTCTATCGCGCGGCGGCCGCGGGGTTCGGCGTCGTGCAGGTCGGCGACAGCAGGGGCTATGGTTGCTTCCTGATCAGGAAGGGCGTGATCTGAATCGCGATGAGTGGGCGAACGCTCCTCGCGACATATCTCCGCGCTAGCCCCGCCCCACCAGATGAGCCGCCGAGCGCCAGGCGTGCTGCGACAGGGCTTCGAGGTTTCGCACCGCCTCGACACGAAGCAGGGCGGCGTCGGCGGTCAGGGTTCCATTGGCCACCGCACCGAGCGTCGCACTGCGATGGGTGCGCAGCATTTCGGCGAGCTGTGTCGTACAACGCTCGAGCTCGGCGATTGCCTCGTCGGGCGGGGCGGCGCGCGGACCGGCCATGGCGTCGCCGGCACGCGAGGCGGGTACGGAGTGCAGCGATCCGTCGGCGCGGGGCGGCGCCGCCATGCCGCGCGCAATCGCAGCCGCGCTTCGCATGACTTCGGCACATAGCTCTCCGGCGCGGATGTCCTCCGGCCCGCCTGCCACCGAAGCGAAATTGTTTCCTCCACTTGCGAGGTCCGTCAGCCGGGACGCGTGGTCGAGGGCGTGCAGCGTGCTCGTCAGACGCTGTTGCTCGTCGTCGGTCTCAGGCGGTCCAGCCACATCAGACAGGAATATTTGTGCCTGGCGCACGGCATCGGCCGCCTCCTCTACGGATACAGCGTCCTTCCCCAGGCGTATCGATCCAGCGCGGCCGGCCAGTTTCGCCTCGACCGAACTGCACACCGTCAAGAGCACGCGCGCGATCGTGCGCCGTACCGCTTCCACCGCCACGACCGGGGTCTCAAGCGCCGAAGGATCGAGACATCGCGTCAGCGGCGAGCCGCGCTCGGGCAGAATCCGTTCGACCAGTCGCGTGAACGGCTTGATCAGGGGCAGCAGGACCGCGACGCCGACGACGTTGAAGGCCGTGTGGTAGCCGGCCAACAGCGTGACGCCGTCGATCGTGTCAGCGGCGCGCAGCAGCATGGGCGTTACTATGGGAAAAGCCACCAACGCGATGAGTGCGGCAATCAGCTTGAAAAGAACGTAGGCGATGGCCAGCCGCTTCGCGGTCGGGCTGGCGCCGATCGCGGCCAGGGCGGAACTCGTCGCTGTTCCGATGTTCTGGCCGATGATCAGGGCGCAGGCCTGGTCCAACCCGATCGCGCCCGCGAAATAGGCGGACAGGGTCACCGCGATCGCGGCCGTCGACGATTGCATCAGCGCGGTCATCACCAATCCGATCACGATCAGTGCCAGCACGCCGAAGAGGCCCAACCACCATGACACCCCGGGACTGCCGAGGACCGCGGGCAGGTCCGCCGGGTGCAATCGTTCAGCCAGCCCGCCCATGCCCTGCTGCAGGGTCGTCAAGCCGAACAGCACAAGGCCGAAGCCAGCGAGCGCGGCGCCGACCCCGGAGATCCGTCCCCTGCCGAGAAGCTTGGTCAGCGCGCCGACGAAGATCATCGGCAGCGCCGCTGCCGTGAGCGAGACGCGGACGCCGATCAGCGCGACCAGCCAGCCGGTCCCGGTGGTGCCGATATTCGCGCCGAAGACGAGGCTCAACCCTTGCTGGAAGGTCAAGAGGCCGGCGCTGACGAGACCGATCGTCGTCATGGTCGTTGCGCTGGAGGACTGCACCAGCAGCGTGACCACAGCCCCCCAAAACGAGCCGAGCAGCGGCGTCGAGGCAGCCATGCCGAGCACCGTGCGTAGCGCAGAGCCGGCCAGCGTCTTCAGCCCCTCCGTCATCACGGTCATGCCGAGCAGGAAGAGACCTACCCCGCCGAGCGTCGAGATCGCCGTGGACATGTGTGCTCCTTCCGACAGGGCACCACGAATGGCGAAGCAGACAGTACAGCAACGGAGTGCTGATAGGTCGGATCAATTGTTGCACGATGGTCGGGCTCCCCGGGTTTCGGATGGGCGCGATCAGCCGCAGGGCTATCGCATATGGGTTTCACGAAGATTCCCCGCGGGCTTGCCCGGCCTCTCCCGCCTGCGGGAGAGGCCGACGGCCTCTCCCGCCTGCGGGAGAGGCCGACGCGCTCGCGGAGCGCGGCGGGTGAGGGCTCTCGCCACCCAGAGACGCCTTCCACAATTCAACAATCCCAACGCGGAGACACCCCCACCCCGCCGATGCCGCAGCACCGTGCACGCCATATGCCATACCCCTGCGATCAGCCAGGAGACGTCATCAGATCGGGCCAGCGGCCCGATCGCCGCAAGCCAACGCGTAACGATTCCGCGACAGTCGGCATGGCTGCGTGTGCGGGATATTGATCGAGGTGGCGAAACGCCTCTCACTCGAATTTGAGTGCCTTCTCGCATCCGCCTGTCTATGGTCGCTCCATGTCTCGCCTTGTGTGTCTATCCGTTGCTGTCATCCTGTCGCTGCTGCCGGCCGTCGCATCCGCTGAGCCCGCTCAAAAGCGTCCCAAGCCGGTCTGGAAGGGCTACGGCTTCCTGCCGGGCTATCGCCAGCCGCTGAGCAACAGCATTCCGCTCTACAAGCAGAAGGATGCCATGCGCCGCCTCGCGCGCAGTGAACGACGCCACTGGTACATCGACCCGGTGCCTCAGTATTACCGCTGGGACGGCGAGTGGCACTATTTCGGCCGCCCCGGCTTCGGCGGCGGCCGCTACAACGGCGGCAGTTTTGGCCCGTGCTGGACGCGCACGCCGATCGGGGCGGTGTGGAATTGCGGGTGAGCGACTGATCTCCGTCGTCGTGAGTACTCATCCATCACTGTCGCCCCGCGCAACGGCGGAGCCGTTGTCGCGGGAATTGATAGGCCTCATTGCGAGCGCAGCGAAGCAATCGAGAGTCTTTCCGCGGAGGGATTCTGGATTGCTTCGCTGCGCTCGCAATGACGACGTTGAGAGCGCGCGTTCCTTACGAGAAGAACGCGATCTTCTCGGCCTGGGTCATGCGGCGGATCGGGGCGAGGGGGTCGTTGGCGGGCGCGCGGGGTTTTTGCAGGATGCCGCTGGCGAGGATGGTGGCGCCGAGCGAGGGCTCGGACGAGGACAAGGGCGTGGGCATCGGCAGCGCTGCGCTCGGTGCCGCGGCGAGTGATGCGGTGGCTGCTATCGCCAGGGCCTGCTGCTCCATCACTTCGGCCGCGGCTTCCGCGATGGCGTCGGTGAGGCGCGCGAGCGAATCCATCGCGATCGGCGCGTCGGCTGCGGGCTGTTCCGCGACGGCTGCGACGGCCGGCTCAGGTGCGACCGGCTCCGGAATCTCGGCGGCAATTGGCGCCACGGCCTCCGCAGCCATCGGATCCGGACTTGCTGCGGCCATCTCGGGCGGCTCGATGATCTCGTCGAACTCCGGATCGGGTGCGGCCATCTCCAGCGCGATGGCCTCGAGGATGGCTTCGTCCTCGGCCTCCGCGGCGGCGTCGAGCGGGAACGCGTCGGTGACCTCCGCGACCGCGGTGGTCGCTGCGACCGGCTCTTCAAGAGCGACGCTTTCCGCGGCGTTTTCGAGTGCGGCATTGCCGGGCGCGATCTCGCTGTCGGCTGCGATCCCCGGCGCGACGGTCGCATCCATGGCCTGCTCGGCCATTGCGAATGCTTCCGCGCTGCCGGTTTCCTCTACCGCCGCTTCGGGCTCGGGAGTTGCTGCGACGTCCTGCGGCGTCTCCGTAAAAGCCACGGGAGCGTCGCTTGCCGTCGCTTCAGGCGCGACCTCAATGGGCGGCGCCTCTGCTACGGACGACGGCGCCTCCTGCGGCGGAGCCGGCGAGGAACGCTCTGCCTGTGGCGATGCGCCGCCCTCGGTCTGCTCGATCCGTTCCCTGAGCAGATCGAATGCGGCCTTGAGCTCGACGCGGGGATCGATGGTCGAAGTCTGTCCGTAGGCGGCCTCGATCGAGGCAAGCTGCGAATCAATGAGGTCGCAGATTCGACCGTCGGCGCCGATCTCGCGCCAGCGCCAGGAGATCTCCTTGATGATGCGCACGCCGCGCGGGATCGGCGAAAGGCTCGCCTCGAGCGTAGCGGGATCGAATGCTGCGAGCGCGATCGTCTCGGCCTCGCGGATGGCGCGGCGGATCTCGACCAGCGCCTCGGGCAGGCGGTCCTCGACGACGGGTTGTCGCTGTGCCGCAAGGGTTTCTTCGATTTTCGCGACCGCATCCAGCACCATGCGGGTGTCCGCATTGCGGTTGCGCTTGGCGTATTCGCCGAGGAACCAGCGGCCGCGCGCGGTCTCCATGAAGGCTTCGCGGATCGCGTCGTAGTCCTGCTCGTTCGGCTCGGCCGCACGGGCAGACATGGGCGAAAGGGCGAATGCTTCGTTGGCCATGACAATCTCGTCGCGCAAATCAGTGCGCGTTACACTAACGATCACCACGATATCGACCGAATCGCAATTGGTTTGATGCAGTCCGAATCACAAATCCCCACGCCAGCCGCCGTGAAGCGGCGATTCGCAGTGAGTCTGGCGCTGTTCTATTCGGCGCTGTTCGCGGTGACGGGCACGCAGCTGCCGTTCTTCCCGGTCTGGCTGAAGGCGATCGGCGTCGACGCGGCCTGGATCGGCCTCATCAATGCGCTGCCGGCGATCACGCGCTTCACCACGTTGCCGCAGCTCACCGCCTTTGCCGAGAAGCGCCATGCCATTCGCGCCGGCATGATGGTGTCGGTACTGGCGACCGCGATCGGCTTTGCGGTCGTGGGCTTGCAGCAGCAGCCGCTCGCCCTGTTCCTGATCTACGCGCTCACCTGCATGATGTGGACGCCGTCAACCCCGCTCACCGATGCCTATGCGCTTCGCGGTGTCGCGCGCTACGGGCTCGACTACGGACCCCTCAGGCTGTGGGGCTCGGCGGCGTTCGCCGCCAGCTCGCTCGCCTGCGGCTATCTCGTCGACGTCATCGCCGGCCGTGACCTGATCTGGGTGATCGTGGCCTGGGCGGCCGTTGCGGTGCTCGCCAGCCTGCTGCTGCAGCCGCTCGACGACGTCAGGCGCAAGAGCGTCGAGACGAGGGCCGACACCGCGCTGCTGCGCGATGCGGGCTTCTGGGCGCTGATCGCCTCGGCGGCGCTGATCCAAGGCAGCCACGTCGCCTATTACACCTTCTCAGCCATCAACTGGCAGCTTCACGGTCTCGGCGGACTGACGATCGCGGGACTGTGGACGCTGGGCGTGATCGCCGAGATCGTCGTGTTCGCGCTGTCGGCGCGCTTCCTGCTGCACCCGTCCACGATGATGGCGATCGGCGGCTTGAGCGCGGTGGTGCGCTGGATCGTCACCGCCAACGAGCCGCCGCTGGCGCTGCTCGCCATCGTGCAGCTCGGCCACGGTCTCACCTTCGGCATGACCATCGTCGGCACCATGAACCTCCTGGTGCAGCGCGTACCGTCGCATCAGCTCGCGCGGGGGCAGGGCTACTACGCCGCATGCAGCGGGCTCTTGGGTGCGACGACATCGATCGCGTCAGGCGCGATCTACGCCCGCATCGGCGATGGCCTGTACTATGTGATGGCGGCGATGGCCGCGGGCGGCGCGCTTCTGATCTGGTCGGCGCGGCACCGGCTCAACGCTCATCCCCAGAGTGAAGCGTCCGGCGGATAGACCAGGCTGCCGTCATAGCGCAGGCCGTGATCGCGGTCGCGTGCGAGCAGCAACGGGCCGTCGAGATCGACGAAGCGCGCCTGCGGCGTCACCAGCATGGCGGGGGCCATCGACAGCGAGGTCGCGACCATGCAGCCGATCATGATCTCGAAGCCGAGCGCCTGCGCGGCATCGGCCATCCCGAGCGCCTCGGTGAGGCCGCCGGTCTTGTCGAGCTTGATGTTCACCGCGTCGTAGCGCTCGCGCAAGGGCGCGAGCGAAGAGCGGTCATGCACGCTCTCGTCGGCGCACACCGCGAGCGGCCGCCTGATCCGTGCCAGCGCCTCGTCCTTGCCTGATGGCAGCGGCTGCTCGACCAGGGTGACGCCGGCGGCCGCGCAGGCGGCGAGATTGTGCGCCAGATTGGCCTCGGTCCAGGACTCGTTGGCATCGACGATCAGCTCGGACTCCGGTGCCGCCTTGCGCACGGCCGCGATGCGCTCCGGGTCGCCGTCGCCGCCGAGCTTGATCTTGAGCAGCGGCCGGTGCGCCGCCTTGGCGGTGGCCGCTGCCATGGCGTCGGGCGTGCCCAGCGAGATCGTGTAGGCCGTGGTGCGCTCGACGGGGGCCGGGCGGTCGAGCAGGCTCCAGGCCCGCTCGCCGGCCGCCTTGGCCTCCAGGTCGATCAGCGCGCAATCCAGCGCGTTGCGGGCGGCGCCCGGGGGCATGGCACCTTGCAGGGCCTGGCGGGTCAGGCCGCCGGCCACGGCGTCCTGCATGGCCTCAATGGCGGCAAGGGTCGCCTCGGGCGTCTCGCCGTAGCGAGGGTAGGGCACGCACTCGCCGTAGCCGATGAGGCCATTATGGCTCACTTCGGCCACAACGGTGACTGCCTCGGTCTTGGCGCCCCGGCTGATCGTGAAACTGCCGGCAATGGGAAAGCGCTCGATTCGCGCCTGAAGTGCCGGAACCTCGCTGGAAGTCATTTTGAACTCTGGCGAAATCTGAACCTGCTGGTTACCTGTAACAACTAACATGAACCACTTGGGGATACCTTCTCTGGGGAAGGGCGCGTGCGCAACTATCTGAATTCATCTGTTTCTTGCGCTCCGGCGCGGGAGCGGACATCTTGAACAGCGATCCCAAGCTGGAACGGATTGCGAAGGGCAACGCGCTGGCACTTTGCGCCACCGGGACCTGGACCGCGAGCTTCGCGCCGGTCCTGGAGCGGATGGTGGCGGATGCCGAGAAGCTCGCCGGCGGTCCGCAAAGCATCTTCATCGACGTCTCCGAGGTCGCCAAGCTCGACACGTTCGGCGCCTGGCTGATCGAACGGCTGCGCCGCAGCCTGACGCAAGGCGCGGTCGAGGCACAGATCGCGGGGCTTTCGGCGAATTATTCGAGCCTTGTCGACGAGGTGCGGCGGGTCCGGGCGACGCCCGTGGTCGAGACCTCGACGATCACCATCACCGGCATGCTGGAGCAGATCGGCCGCGCCGTGGCCGGCGTCGGCGGCACCGTGGCAGGCCTGATCGACATGCTCGGCGCGGTGCTGGCGGCCGGCTTTCGTGTGCTGATCCACCCGCGCGCGTTCCGCCTGACCTCGACCGTCCACCACATGGAGCAGGTCTGCTGGCGCGCGGTGCCGATCATCGTGCTGATCACCTTCCTGATCGGCTGCATCATCGCGCAGCAGGGCATTTTCCACTTCCGCCGCTTCGGCGCCGACATCTTCGTCGTCGACATGCTCGGCGTGCTGGTCTTGCGCGAGATCGGCGTGCTCCTGGTCGCGATCATGGTGGCCGGCCGCTCGGGCAGCGCCTACACCGCCGAGCTCGGCTCGATGAAGATGCGGGAAGAAATCGACGCGCTGCGCACGATGGGCTTCGATCCGATCGAGGTGCTGGTGCTGCCGCGCATGCTGGCCTTGGTGCTGGCGCTGCCGATCCTCGCCTTCCTCGGCGCGATGGCTGCGCTCTACGGCGGCGGCCTCGTCGCCTGGCTCTATGGCGGGGTCGATCCCGAAGCTTTTCTATTGCGCCTGCGCGATGCGATCTCGATCGACCATTTCATCGTCGGCATGGTGAAGGCGCCGGTCATGGCCGCGGTGATCGGTATCGTCGCCTGCGTCGAGGGGCTTGCGGTGCAGGGCAGCGCGGAATCGCTCGGGCAGCACACCACGGCGTCGGTGGTGAAGGGCATCTTCTTCGTCATCGTCATGGACGGCGTGTTCGCCATCTTCTTCGCCTCGATCGGAATGTGACGATGGCTGGCGAGATTCAAGATCCCATCATCCGCGTCCGCGACATCACCGTGCAGTTCGGCTCAACGCGCGTGCTCGACGGGCTCGACCTCGACGTCAAGCGCGGCGAGATCCTGGGCTTCGTCGGTCCTTCCGGCGCGGGCAAATCGGTGCTGACGCGCACCATCATCGGCCTCGTGCCGAAGGTCGCGGGCAGCATTGAGGTGTTCGGCGTCGATCTGGATTCCTCAAGCGCCTCGCAGCGACGCAATGTCGAGCGGCGCTGGGGCGTGCTGTTCCAGCAGGGCGCGCTGTTTTCCTCGCTGACCGTGCGGCAGAACATCCAGTTTCCGATGCGCGAGTATTTGCGCGTCTCGCAGCGGCTGATGGACGAGATCACCATGGCCAAGCTCGCCATGGTGGGGCTCAAGCCGGAAGTTGCCGAGCGTTTTCCATCGGAGCTCTCGGGTGGCATGATCAAGCGCGTCGCACTGGCGCGCGCGCTGTCGCTCGATCCGGACCTCGTGTTCCTGGACGAGCCGACCTCGGGTCTCGATCCGATCGGCGCGGGCGATTTCGACGAGCTGGTGCGGACGCTCCAGCGCACTTTGGGTCTGACCGTTTTCATGGTAACCCACGATCTCGACAGCCTTTACACCGCTTGCGACCGCATCGCCGTTTTAGGGAACGGTAAGATCATTGCGGCCGGGTCGATCGCCGACATGCAGGCCTCGCAGCATCCCTGGCTGAGGCAGTATTTCCATGGCAAGCGCGCCCGTGCGGTCATGAGTTGAGTAGCCGGAGCACCTGATGGAAACGCGGGCGAATTACGTCCTGATCGGATCGTTCACGCTGGCGGTGATCGCCGCTGCGATCGGCTTCGTGCTCTGGTTCCAGTCGCTGCACACCACCAAGCAGCGCAGCCCCTTGCGTGTCGTGTTCGAGGGCCCGGCAGCGGGCCTGCGCAACGGCGGCAGCGTCAACTTCAACGGTATCCGGGTGGGCGAGGTGGTCTCGGTCAAGCTCGACAACCCGCGGCGGGTTGTCGCACTTGCCATGATCGAGAACAACGCCCCGGTCCGCAAGGACACCCTGGTCGGCCTCGAATTCCAGGGCCTCACCGGCGTTGCCGCCATCTCGCTCAAGGGCGGCGAGGAGACGGCTCCGCCGCCGCCGCTGGACGAGGACGGCATCCCGACGCTGACGGCCGACCCCAACAAGCTGCAGGACGTCACCGAGGCGATCCGCGCCACCCTGCAGAACATCAACAAGATCGTCGCCGACAATCAGGAATCGGTGAAGAACTCGCTGAGGAATCTGGAGACCTTCACCAACTCGCTGGCGCGCAATTCCGAGAAGATCGACGGCGTGATGGCCAAGGTCGACGGCGTCATGCTCAAGGCCGACAACCTCATGCTCGGCCTCAACACGCTCGCCGGCGGCAAGGACGGTGGCGAGCTGTTCCAGGCGGTGAAGTCGATCCGCGAGCTCGCCGACGATTTCGACAAGCGCTCCGGCGCGCTGATGGCCGACGGCCGCCGCACCCTCGGCGACATCAGCCGCGCCGTGAACAATTTCGACCGCAACCCGACCCGCGTGCTGTTCGGAGCCAGCAACTCGTCGCAAGCCGCTCCGCCGCCCGAGCCGCCGAAGCCGGCGGCACCTGAGCGCAGGCGGCAGTAGCGTTCTCTTCCCTTGTCCCCTGTGGGAGACGAAGAGAAGCGAGCTGCAACGGCAACTCTCTCCGAGGCAGCGTCTGGATTGCTTCGTCGCTTCGCTCCTCGCAATGACGACATGGAGAGAGCGTGCGCTGCCTTCGTAGCCGGATGGAGCGCATCGCAATCCGGGGCCTCTCTCCGCCGTCATTGCGACCGAAGCGAAGCAATCCAGCTGTCTCTGCGGAGGCAATCTGGATTGCCTCGTCGCAAGGGCTCCTCGCAATGACGCTGGTCTTGGGGTGGTGACGCCGCTCCAAACAAACGGAGGCCGCGAGGCCTCCGTTTTCATTCGCTATTCGTTGATATCCGCCGCTTACCCCAGCCGGCCTGCCGCATGCGCGAGCAGGGTGTACACCAGGCCCGTCTCCGAGGTCAGGTGGCCGCGCAGCTCCTGCGGGCCGCGGCCGTCGCGGGCGACTTCGTCGAGCAGGCGCTCGAACTCGGCGACGTAGCGGTCGACCGTACCCTTGAAGTTGCGGTCGGCGCGGTATTTGCGGGCGACCTCGTCGAAGGCCTTCTGGCCGGCGGGCGTGTAGAGGCGCTTGGTGAAGGCCTTGTTCTCGCCGCGCTGATAGCGGTCCCACATCTCGGCGGCGAGGTTGCGGTCCATCAGCCGGCCGATGTCGAGCGACAGCGATTCCAGCGGATTGCCGCTGTTCTGCGGGGCCTGCGGCTGCGGTGCAGGGGCAGCAGCACGGCCACGGGAAGCCTCACGGCCGTTCGGAGCGCCCTGGTTGGCGTCCGTGCGGTTCAGGAGATCCGACAGCCAGCCGTCACGGCCCTGGTCGTTGTTGCCGGGCGCAACCGGCGGCGTCTCGGCGCGGCGCGAGGGCGCGGGCATGCCGATGTCTGGCGGCGGCAGCGTCGAGGCGCTGCCGGTGTCGCGCATGCGGGTCTCGGTCACCCGGCCGCCGACAGACGCCATGATCGGCTCTTCCTGACGCTGGACGGCGACGGAGGCGCGGCCGGTCGTGGTGACGTCGAGGCCGCGGCCGTGCTGGGCAACGATGCGGTTGAGCTCGGCGAGGGCCTCGATCTGGTCCACGATCACCTTGCGCATCTGCGCAGTGCTCTCGGCGGCCTCCTGCGGCATCTCCAGAACGCCGCGGCGCAGCTCGTTGCGGGTGGCTTCGAGCTCGTTGTGCATCTCGAGCGCCATCTGCTTCATGCTGGAGACGAGGTTGGTGAACTTCTCGGTCGACTGCTTGAACATCGCATCCGCCTCGTCCGTGGTCTGGCGGTAGATGTCGTGCATCGCCTCGATGGTCTGGCGGTGCTCCTCCTCGGACGCCGCGCGCACCGCCTCGAACTGGCGGGTGATCGCGGCCGAGCCTGCACCGGCGGTCTCGGCGACGACGCGGGCGATGTCGCGCGCACGCTCTTCGGCGGCGGCCAAGGACTCGTCGAGCAGGCCGGTGAAGCGCGACAGCCGCTGGTCGAGATCGGCCGTGCGCAGGTCGATCGTGGTGACGAGCGATTCCAGCGCCTGCTTGCGCTCGGCGAGCGAGGCGGTGGTGTTCTTGTTGCTCTGCTCCACGACCTGCGCGGCATCGACCAGCGCCTTGCCGTGCTTGTCGAACTGGGTCGACAGCTCGCCGAGATCCTGGAGCGCCTTCGTGGTCTTGCTGTTGAAGACGTTGAGCTGGTCTTCCAGGTTCTGCGTCGCCGCGCCGTTGCGCGAGGTGACATCGTTCATCGCCGAGACGAAGTCGGCAACGCGCGTCACCAGCGCCCGCTCGAGCGAGTTGAGGTTGTCGTGCGCACCGGTCAGCACCTCCTGGAGCAGGATGTTGCCTTCGCGCAGACGCTCGAAGAGGGCGACCGTATCGGTGCGCAGGATCTTGCTGGTCTCCTGCATCTCGGTGACGGCCGCGATGGAGACCTGGCGCGACTGGTCGATCGCGGAACGCGAGGCCTGCTCGAGGTCCTTGAGCGACTTGCCGACCGCGCTCGTGGCGATCTCGCTCGCCGCATTGATGGTGCGGGCGACTTCCGAGCCGTTGCCCATCATGGTCTGCGAGAACGCATGTCCGCGCGTCTCGATCGACTTCAGCGCGTCGGAGGTGACGCGATCGATGTCGAGCGTGAGCTGGCTGGTCTTGGAGCCGATCGCATCGACCAGCGCGCCGCGCTTGGCGTCGATCATGTTCGACAGGCGGTCGGCCTGCTGCTGCACATAGGTGACGATCTCGTCGGTCTTGCCAGTCATGGCCTGGCCGAAGCTGGAGCTGGCGGCGAGCACCGAGCGCTCGATGTCGGCCGAACTCGACTTGACCCGCGAGCTCGCCTCGTTGGAGGCGGAGATCAGCGCATTCTGGGCGTTGAGCGCGCTGCTCTGGATGTCATTGGTCGCGTTCGCGGCCGCCGCGCTCAGGGCGCGCTCGATCTCGGTCGAGATAGTGCGGATCTGGCTCGCGGCATCCGCCGAGGTCGAGGTCAGCGAGGTCTGCGCCTCACGCGCGCTGTTGAGGATGGTCGAGGCGGTGTCGGCGCCGACCGCGGTCAGCGTGCGCTCGATATCCGTGGTCAGCGACTTGATCTGGCTGGCCGCGTCGGTCGAGGCGGAGATCAGCGTGCCCTGGGCCTCGCGCACGCCGCTGGTCAGCGCCTCGATGGTGGCGCCGCCGGCGGTCGCCAGCGCGCGCTGCATCTCGGCCGCGAGCGAACGGACCTGGCCGGTTTGTTCTGCGGAGACAGCAAGAAGGGTGCTCTGGGCGTCGCGGGCGCTGGTGGTGATGGTCTCGGCGGTGGACTGTCCCGCCTGCGAGAGCGAACGATGCACCTCGGCCGCGAGCGACTTGACCTGGCTCGCCGCATCCGAGGACGCCGTGACCAGCGTGCTCTGGGCTTCGCGGGCACCGGTCATGATGGTCTCGGCCGTCGCGGTGCCCGCCATCGAGAGCGAGCGCTGCACGTCAGAGGACAGCGCCTTGATCTGGTTGGCGGTCTCGGTCGAGGCCGCGATCAGCGCGGTCTGCGCATCGCGGGCGCCGGCCGTGATCGATTCCGCCGTCGAGGCGCCGGCCATCGACAGCGAGCGCTGCACGTCGGCGGTGAGCGTCTTGACGTGGTTGGCCGCATCCGAGGACGCGGTGACGAGCGTGGTCTGCACCTCGCGGGCGCCGGCCAGGATCGAGGCTGCGGTGGCAGAACCGGCCGCCGACAGCGTGCGTTCGACGTCGGCCGCGAGCCCCTTGATCTGGCTGGACGCATCGCCCGAGGCCGCAACCAGGGTCGACTGCGCCTCGCGAGCGCTGGAGAGGATCGAGTTGGCGGCACCCGTGCCGACCGCGGTCAGCGCGTGTTCGACCTCGGTTGCGGTCATCTTGAGCTGGGCGTTGACGTCGGAGGAGACCGTCATCAGCGACTGCTGAGCGGTGCGCGCACCGGTCTGGATCGTCTCGCTGGTGTTGACGACGAGGTTGGTGAGCGAGCGCTCGGCGTCCTCGACGTGCGAGCGGATCGCGGTCGAGATCATCTCGGCGCGGGACATCATGTCCTCGCTGGCCCGGCGGCCGCTGCTCTCGATGCGGCCGGCGACGGCCTCGACGCGCGAGCCGAGCAGGTCCTCGAACTGCGCCACGCGCACGTCGATGTCGCTCGCGACCGAGCCGACCTTGGTCTCGATGGCCTGCTGGATGTCCTGGAAGCGCGCCGTGACCGTGTCGGTCAGGTGCGTGCTGCGGCCGTTGATCATCTCGGTGACGCCGGTGATGCGGCGGTCGACCGCCTCGATCGCCTGGGCGGTGCCGTCCGTGAGCGTCGAGGTCAGCAGCGTGAGGCGCGTGTCGATCGACTGCACGGCCTGCGAGGCGCCGTTGGTGACGGCGGTGGTGAGATAGGTGAGGCGGGAGTCGATGGATTCGAGCGCCTGCGTCGCGCCGCCCGTCAGCGTCGTCGTGAGGTGGGTCAGGCGGGAGTCGATGGATTCGAGCGCCTGCGTCGCGCCGCCCGTCAGTGTCGTCGTGAGGTGGGTCAGGCGGGAGTCGATCGACTGGATGCTCTGCGACGCGCCATCGGTCAGCGAGCTCGTGAGCTGGTTGAGGCGCGAATCGATCGTCTCGATGGCGTGCGAGGCGCCGTCGGTGAGCGACAATGTGAGGTGGGTGAGGCGCGAGTCGATCGACTGGATCGCCTGTGCGGCACCGTCGGTGAGCGACGCCGCGAGCGTGTTGAGACGGCCGTCGATGGTCTCGGTCATCGACTTCGCGCGGCTGTCGAACGACTGTTCGAGCGCGGCGACGCGGCCGACGAGCTGGTTGTCGAAGGTCTTGATGTGGCCTTCGATCGTGCCGTCGAGGCCGGCGATCTTGCCGTTCAGCGAGGCATCGAGATGGTTGACGCGTTCGCCGATCGTGGTCTCGAACTGCACCAGCCGCTGATCGAGCAGGGCCGTGATCTCGCCGCCGCTGGAGGTGAAACGGGTGTCGAAATTGTCGACGTAGGTCTTCAGCGACTCGTGGATGTCCTGGGTGCGCTGACCCATGCGCTCGACGATCTCGCCGCCGAAGGTCTTCACGGTGCGGTCGAACTCGGAGATGTGGCGGGTGATCAGCGCGCCCAGCGTGCCGGAGTCGCGGGCGAACTTCTCGACCAGCTCGGTGCCCTGGTTCTTCACCAGCTCGTCGAAGGCGCTCATCTGCAGCGACAGCGAGTCGTGCGCAGTCTCGGTCTGGCTCACGACCTTGGCGACGAGGGTGTTGACGGTGGCGTCGAGCGCCTCGCTCGCCTTGTCGCCGCTCGTCATGATCTGGTTGGCGAGGCGGCTGCCGGCGTCGTCGATCTTGGCGGAGATGTCGTTCGAGCGCAGCTCGAGCTCGAGCAGCAGCGAGTCCGACGAGTTCTTCAGGCTGTCGTGCACCTGCTCGGTGCGCTCGGAGATGCCGTCGACGATCGCGGCGGAGCGCTGCTCGAACTCGCCGGTGATGCGGTCGATGCGCTCGTTCAGCATCTCGTGGACGCGGTCGGCGAGGTCGACGAACTCGTCGTGGACGTGGCCGGTCTTGAAGTTGAGGCTGGTGGTCAGCCGCTCGCTGGCGTCGAGCACGGCGCGCGTGGTCTCGTTGCTGGCTTCCTCGAGGCGGTCGAGCAGGTCGCCGCCGCGCTCGCCGAGCGCCAGGATCATGTTGTCGCCGGCGTTGCTCAAGGCGCTGGTGATGTGGGCGCCGCGCTCTTCGAGCGCGCCGGTGATGGACTTGGCGACCTCGTCGACCCGCGAGGCGATCGCGTCCGAGATCAGCGCGATGTCGTGGCGCAGATCGATCTGCACGCCGGAGATGGCGCTGCGGACCTGCTCGGCCTGGCCGACCAGATTGTCGCGCTGATGCGCGATGTCCTGGAGCAGGGCGCGGATGCGCACTTCGTTGTCGGTATAGGCGCGCTCCAGCGCGGCGACCTCGTTGGCGACCAGCGTCTCGAGCTCGCCGGCGCGCGCAATGGCGCGCTCGATGCCGTCGCCCATCGCCGCGACCTCGCGGCGGATGGCCTGGCCGACGGTGACCACGGAATCGGAGGCCGAGCCTTCGGGCTCGGAGAAGCGGATCGCGACCTGCGCCATCGCCTGCGCGATCATGCGCATTTCCTGGCCGCGCCAGACGAGGCTCGCCAGGAAGTAGAACAGCATGATCGGCGCGAAGAACATCGCGATCAGGCCGGCGATGACGAGGACGCCGCCGCTCTGGCCCATGGCGGCCTGGATCGAGGGCAGGAAGCCGACCGTCAGCGCCGCGCAGGCGGCGAGCCAGACGCCGGCGAAGATGGTGGCGAAGGTGTAGACGCTACGGGCAGGGCGGCCCTTCTGAAGCGCCTGGAGCAACTGGCCGATGGTCTCGCGGTCGTCATTGGCAGCGCGGCGTACAGTGCGCGGCTCCTCGACCGGGTCGAACACGGTCGACCGTTCGTTGGCAGCGGGGTGCGGCTCGAAGCTTGGCTCGTCGAAGGCCGGGGGCGCCGGCGGCGGCACTGAAGGCGCCGTTTCATTGCGCATCGTGGCATTGCGGCTGGCGTCCGCGGCGGTATCGCTGATGTTCAGGGCTTCCTGGATTGCAGAAAGCGCAACTTCTGTGGGGTCTTTGACCTTCTTGGGGGTGTTCGCCATATTCAGTCCGAGCCCTCGTTACTTGTACACGCCCCCCGCGAGCCCTGCGCGCTACGCAAGCCCACCGACCGGATCATGCCGCTTATGCGGATCTCCGAGCCGTCCCCACCCGGACGGCTTGTCCGCCAATTTCCGCAACATCCTATTGGCAGAGCGTCGCGAATGAAATGCCCGCGATTAAGACAATCTTAATCATCGTTAACAGGATCGTGGCGTAACGCCTTAGTAATCAACAGATTTCCCCACGGAACTCGGTCGATTGCGGCAACTTTTTGTCAATAAGCGGGCGGATTTGCGTAAATCGGCGCAAACATTTCGTTAACCATTCTCGTGCTTGGGTGGGGCGTACCGTACCGCCGGACCGGCGGACCATCGCGCGCTGCCGGGGCCAGCATCATGACGCCTGAACTGCAACGGATGGACTGGATGCCCTCGCCCCCGCTTGCGCCCATCGACAGCCCGCTCGATCTCGACCACCTCTCCCGGATGACGCTCGGCGACGCCGAGCTGGAACAGGAAGTGCTCGCGATGTTCGCCGAGCAGGCCGTGCGCCTGCTCGCGGCGATGACGGCGCTGCCGGCCGAGGCCGGCGCGCTCGCGCACAAGCTCAAGGGTTCGGCCCGCGGCGTCGGCGCCTTTGCGGTGGCCAATGCAGCCGCCAGCCTCGAGACGGCGATCCGAACCGGTCACGACCGGCCGCATGCCCTGGCCGCGCTGAAAGAGGCGGTGGCCGAGGTCCGTGCCGCGATCGCGGCGATCCTGAAGCATTAGGCCGGCGTCCCCGCAAATATGGGACCTGCGCACTCGTCGTTTGATCGGCGCGTTTTCTGCGCGCGAGGCGGATCCACGCCGCTCGAAAACGCTATGGCGCCGGGCTAACCGACCCGTTATAGGACAGCCCGGACCCTCCTTCATTCCCAACATCGCGGCAGCACGAGCACACATGGCCAAGATTCACTTTGTCGACCACAAGGGCGAAACCCGCACGGTGGAAATCGAGAACGGCGCGACCGTGATGGAAGCCGCCATCCGCAACAGCATTCCCGGCATCGAAGCCGAATGCGGCGGCGCCTGTGCCTGCGCGACCTGCCATGTCTATGTCGACGAAGCCTGGCGCGAGAAGGTCGGCAGCCCGACGCCCATGGAAGAGGACATGCTCGATTTCGGCTTCGACGTGCGCCCGAACTCGCGCCTGTCCTGCCAGATCAAGGTCTCGGACGACCTCGACGGGCTGGTCGTGGCGACGCCGGAGCGTCAGGCCTGATCGTCCCTCGCTGTTACGAGCTGCTCGGCGGCGCGACCTCGATGCCGCCCTTGTGCCAGGGTCTGAACTTCTCGATCACCTCTTCGGTCAGCGGCGCGGGTCGCCGCGTCGCCTCGTCGAGGAGCACGCCGACGGAGGTCGCGGACGCAATGCACTTCCCGTTCGAAAACACGACCTGCTCGAAGGTCACGGACGTTCGTCCGAGCTTCACGACGCCGAGGCCGAGTTCGATCGTGCCCGGCCAGTGCAGCTCGGCGCGGAAATGCATGTCGAGCCGCACCATGATCCAGGCGAAGCCCGGCGGGGTCAGCCCGTATTCGGGAAGCTTCATCAGCGTGACACGGCCGGTCTCGAAATAGGTGGCGTACACCGCATTGTTGACGTGCTGGTTCGGGTCGAGGTCGCCGAAGCGGACATTGTCACTGAGGCGAAACGGAAAGTCCTCAAGGCGCGGCGTCGTGTCGAGGCGGGCTGGTGCGTTCACCGATTGATCTCCGTCATATCCATCCTCGTTACAGCCCAGTTATTTTGGCCCGGCAAGTGGGCGCGGCGCCGGGGCGATCCCGCTTTTATGCCTTCCCTGTTCCATCCCCGTTGGCTAGACAGGCAGGGTCACCTCTGCCCAACGGGCGCCGTCCAACCGATAACGACCGATAAAGAGACGACATGAGCGACGTGATCAAAACCGATGTGCTGATTATTGGCGCCGGCCCCTGCGGTCTGTTCGCCGCCTTCGAGCTCGGCCTTCTCGACATGAAGGCGCATTTCGTCGACATCCTCGACAAGGTCGGCGGCCAATGCGCCGAGCTGTATCCGGAAAAGCCGATCTACGACATTCCCGGCATTCCGCAGGTCTCCGGGCAGGGGCTCACCGACGCGCTGATGGAGCAGATCAAGCCGTTCCATCCGACCTTCCATCTCGGCGAGATGATCGAGACGGTGGAGAAGATAGGCGACCCCGCGTTTCGCTGCACCACCGACGCCGGCAAGGTGTTCGAATGCAAGGTGGTGGTGATCGCGGCCGGCGGCGGCTCGTTCCAGCCCAAGCGCCCGCCGGTGCCTGGGATCGAGGCTTACGAGGGCACGTCCGTCCACTACGCCGTGCGCAAGATGGAGACGTTCCGCGACAAGAGCGTGCTCATCGTCGGCGGCGGCGATTCCGCGCTCGACTGGACGCTCAACCTGCATCCGCTCGCCAAGCGCATCACGCTTCTGCACCGGCGCGACGAATTTCGCGCAGCCCCCCACAGCGTCGAGCAGATGCGCGCGCTGGTTGCCGGCGGCAAGATGGATCTGCGGCTCGGCCAGGTCACCGCGCTTTCCGGTGCCGACGGCAAGCTCACGGGTGCGACCGTCAAGGGCAACGACAACAGCATCACGGAGGTCGCCTGCGACACCATGCTCCCGTTCTTCGGTCTGACCATGAAGCTCGGTCCGGTCGCGAACTGGGGCATTGCGCTGGAGAACAACCTCGTGCCGGTCGAGACCAGCGCATTCGAGACCAACGTGCCGGGCATCTTCGCCATCGGCGACATCAACACCTATCCCGGCAAGATCAAGCTGATCCTGTGCGGATTCCACGAGGGCGCGCTGATGTCGCAAAAGGCCCATCGTTATGTCTATCCGGAGAAGCGGCTCGTGTTCCAGTACACGACCTCCTCGTCCAGCCTGCAAAAGAAGCTCGGAGTCAACTGACGCGAGAGAGCGGGGCGGATCCCCCATGGTTCTGGTGCTGGAACCATTCGCGAAATCGCCGTAGTGTGCGGCCATTCCGGTCTTGGCTTAGGATAGTCTTGGCTTGACAAAGACTTGGCTTAGCAAGGCAATTGGCTCAGCAAGACGATTGGCTCAGCAAGGTGATGATAATGCGGACTCTCTTTTCCAGCTTTCGGCTGCTGCCCTTCCTCGCGCTCGTGGTGTCGGTCGCTGCGGTGAGCCCGTCTGCGGCGCAGACCGCGGAGCCGACGGCTGCCGGCCTTTGGCAGAAAGTCGAGGACGGCAAGACGGTCGGATGGTTCCTCTTCATCGACCACAGCGGCGTCTTTGAAGGCGTGATCGCCAAGACCTTCCCGCGGCCCGGCGACAATCCGAACGAGGTCTGCAGCAAGTGCACCGACGATCGCAAGAATGCGCCGGTGCTCGGCATCTCCTTCGTTCGCAACATGAAGCGCCAGGGATTGAATTACGAAGGCGGCAACGTGCTCAATCCGCGCGACGGCCAGATCTGGAAGGCCAACATGAAAGTCAGCCCCGATGGCCAGACCCTGACGCTGCGCGGCTATCTCGGCATCGCGCTGCTCGGCAAGGACGAGACCTGGACGCGCCTGCCCGACGCCAACATCGCCCAGGTCGATCCCGCCATCGTCGCGAAATATCTGCCGGCGCAGGCCGCCGCAACCAAGCCGGCCCCCACGCCCGCAGCCAAGAAGGGCGGCGCGATGATGGCGCCGGGGCCTAAGCAGTAGGTTGTTTCGGCATTCTCGCGCCCCGGCCTGACCGGGGGCATCCAGTACGCCGCGCCCTCTTCGTAGCCTTACACTGTCCCTGGAATACTGGATCGCCCGATCAAGTCGGGCGATGAGAGTCGAGTGTGCGGCTCGTCCGTGCCTCGATCTTGCTGCCTACGAGACCATAATAGGCCTGCGATCCCAGGCTCGGGACATAATGCCCCGGCGCCAGATCGGGCCCTGAATCGCCGGAGTGAAGTTCGTGCATTTCCGCCTTGCCCGGAATCGGCGAGACCCGGGCAGTAGTTCTCCGGAATGCGGGCTGGCGCCGGATTTGCATGGCTGTCGCAAAGCTGCTGGGGGAGCGAGTCGCCGTCTCACCGCCTGCCGCCATGTGCGGAAGGCGAACGGCGGCGCCTGTCCCTCGCGGCGCTGACTTCGATCCGCGAGAAGACGCCATGACACTTGCAAGACCGTGTGCGGTGATGCTGCTCGGCCTGACCGCGCTTTTGGCGACATCGGCGCAGGCGCGCGACGACGGGCGCTACGCCAACTCGCCGCTCAAACCCTGGTTCGAGAGCCTGCACAGCGAGTACGGGCAGTGCTGCTCGGATGCCGACGGCTACGTGGTCGCTGATGTCGATTGGGAATCCGACCAAGGCCGCTACCGCGTCCATCTCGACGGCGAATGGGTCGTCGTGCCGGAAGGAGCCGTGATCACCGAGCCGAACAAGATCGGCCGCACCATGGTGTGGAAGCACTATGTCGACGGCCACCCGCGCGTGCGCTGCTTCATGCCGGGCAGCATGACCTGAAAACGCTCGCAGCGCCCGCATCGGGTGCGGGCGCCGCAAGCAATGCGAAGGTTTAGCGCGACTCGCTGTCCGAATTGGCGCTGGCAAGCCGCTTGACGCGCGGCGACAGCACCGAGACCTGCGCAGGCGAGGCGGGCATGCCGGCGACGATCATCGCGGGCGCGGTCGACTGCTCCTCGACGCCGGCGCTGCCGAGCACCTGCACCTGCGTCGACGAGATCGGAAACGACTTCACTTCGTAAGAGGGAAGCTCGCCGGCGAACGCGGCAGCGGAGCTGGCAATCATTGCACTGACAATGGCAATCATCGAGAGAACGCGCATTTGGAAAATCTCCGTGAAAGATGTCAATCGGAGGTTTGGTCGCGATGATGCCGGGGCAGGTTCGCTCGTTTGCGAGGATTCCTGTTACCGTCGGCCCGGATATTGGTTGCTTGGGGCGAGAGGACGAAACGGGGAAGAAGTTTTACGCGCCAATGTTTCCGGATGGTTTCGTGCGGGAAGCCGATGCGCCTCGCTCAGTGCTCCAGCAGTTCGAGCTGCGGAGCTGGCCGCCGCGGCAGTCTCGGGAAACGCGCATCGTCGTGCCGCGGCCGGGCTCGGAGGCGATGACGGGCTCGCCGCCGTTTGCGGCCATGATCTCGCGGACGATCGACAAGCCGAGGCCGGCGCCGTCGGCTGCGCCGTGACGCGTTTCTTCGCGAACCGGTATCCACTTCGCTCGAAAACGCTTTATCTAGGTCTTATCTAGGTCACCGGCGCCGGATTGAACAGCGTCAGGTCGTTGTGGATGCCCCAGCGGTCCGACCAGGGCTTGGTGCGGCCGGAGGCGACGTCGAGGATCAGGCGGAACAGGTCCCAGCCGCATTCCTCGATGGTCTTCTCGCCGGTGGCGATGCTGCCTGAATCGAAGTCGATCAGGTCCTTCCAGCGCCGCGCGAGCTCGCTGCGGGTCGCGACCTTGATCACGGGCGCGGCCGCGAGGCCGTAAGGCGTGCCGCGGCCGGTGGTAAACACCTGCAAGGTCATGCCGGAGGCGAGCTGGAGCGTGCCGCAGATGAAGTCGCTTGCCGGCGTCGCCGCGAAAAGCATGCCCTTCCGCGTCGCCTTCTCGCCGGGCGAGAGCACGCCGGTGATGGCGCTCGAGCCGGACTTGACGATCGAGCCGAGCGACTTCTCGACGATGTTGGCGAGGCCGCCCTTCTTGTTGCCGGGCGTGGTGTTGGCGCTGCGGTCGGCGCCGCCGCGCGCGAGATAGGAATCGTACCAAGCCATCTCGCGCACCAGCGCGCGGCCGACGTCCTCGTTGATGGCGCGCCGGGTGAGGAGCTGGATCGCGTCGCGCACTTCGGTCACTTCCGAGAACATCACGGTGGCGCCGGCGCGGACCAGGAGGTCCGCGGCAAAGCCGACGGCGGGGTTGGCGGTGACGCCGGAGAAGGCGTCGCTGCCGCCGCATTGCAGGCCGATGACGAGATCGGAGGCGGGGCAGGTCTCGCGCTTGCGGGTGTTGAGAATTTTCAGGCGCGCCTCGGCCTGAGTCATGATCGCATCGACGATCGCGCCAAAGCCGTCGAAGGCCTCGTCCTGCATGCGGACGATGGCGTCATTCACGCCTTCGGGCACGAGCCGCTCGGGCGCGAGCTTTTCGCAGCCGAGGCCAACGACGAGAATCTCGCCGCCGAAGTTCGGATTCAGCGCGAGGTTTTGCAGCGTGCGGATCGGCACGACGGCGTCGGGTGCGGTGATGGCGACGCCGCAGCCATAGGCATGCGTCAGCGGCACTACGTCGTCGACATTCGGATATTTCGGCAGCAGCTCGGCGCGGATGCGCTTGACCGCATATTCCATCGTGCCCTTGACGCATTGCACGGAGGAGGAGATGCCGAGGATGTTCTTGGTGCCGACCGAACCGTCCGGATTGCGATAGCCCTCGAAGGTGAAACCTTCGAGCGGCGGCAGCGGTGCGGGGACGGCGGTCGAGATTTCCAGCTTGTCGAGGGCAGGGGCCTCCGGCATGCGGATGCGGGCTTCATCGACCCATTCGCCGGCCAGGATCGGCGAGAGCGCGTAGCCGATGATCTCGCCGTAGCGGATGATCGGTGCGTCTTGCGCGATGTCGACCAGCGCGGTCTTGTGTCCCTGCGGCACGAAGGCGCGCAGCGTCAGGCCGCAGGCAAAGCGGGAGCCGGCGGGAAGCCCGAAATCATTGACCACGATCGCGACATTGTCGCGCTCGTTGAGCTTGATGTAGCGGGGCTGCTCTTTCGCTGCGACGTCCTGGTCCATCTGCGCTTGCCTCAAGAACGGAAGAAGCCGTGTTTTCGTTCACCTCTCCCGGAGGGGAGAGGTGGGCACCTGCGCCGCGGCACGAACATCGCTCGTCAGCCCGGATACGTATAGGCCGTCTTCACGGTGGTGTAGAACTCGCGTGCATAGGAGCCCTGCTCGCGGGCGCCGTAGCTCGAGCCCTTCCGGCCGCCGAACGGCACGTGATAGTCGACGCCGGCGGTCGGCAAATTGACCATCACCATGCCGGACTCGCTGTTGCGCTTGTAGTGCGAGGCGTATTTCAGGCTGGTGGTGCAGATGCCGGAGGCGAGGCCGAACTCCGTGTCGTTGGAGATGGCGAGGGCTTCCTCGTAGTTCTTGGCGCGGATGACCGCGGCGACCGGGCCAAAGATCTCCTCACGCGCGATGCGCATGTTGTTGTTGGCGTCGGTGAACAGCGCGGGCTGCAAATAGTGACCGGGGTTCTCGCGCTTGAGCAGCTCGCCGCCGAAGGCAAGCTTGGCGCCCTCGTCCTGGCCGATCTTGATGTAGCGCAGGTCCTGGTCGAGCTGGCTCTGGTCGACCACGGGGCCGATATGCACGCCGGCCTTGAGCGCGTCGTCGACTGACAGGCCTTTCAGCCGCTCGGCCATCGCCGCGACGAAGCGATCATGGATGCCTTCGGTGACAATCAGGCGGGAGGAGGCGGTGCAGCGCTGGCCGGTCGAGAAATAGGCGCCGTTGACGGCGACCTCGACGGCGGTCTTGAGGTCGGCGTCGTCGAGCACGACCAGCGGATTCTTGCCGCCCATCTCGAGCTGGAACTTCTTCATCGGGTTCGACAGCACGCAGGCCTGCGCGATCTTGCGGCCGGTCTGCACCGAGCCGGTGAAGGAGATCGCCGCGACATCAGGATGGTCGAGCAAGGTCTGGCCGACGACGGAGCCGGAGCCGACGACGAGGTTGAACACGCCAGCGGGAATGCCGGAGCGGGTGATGATTTCGGCGAGCGCATGTCCCGAGCCCGGCACGAGCTCAGCGGGCTTGAACACCACGGTGTTGCCGTAGCAGAGCGCAGGCGCGATCTTCCAGGCGGGGATCGCGATCGGGAAATTCCAGGGCGTGATCATGCCGACGACGCCGACCGGCTCACGGGTCAGCTCGACGTCGAGGCCGGGACGCACCGAGGCGCCCTTCTCGCCGAGCAGGCGCAGCGCTTCGCCGGCGAAGAACGCGAAGATCTGGCCGGCGCGGGCGACCTCGCCGATGCCTTCCGGCAGCGTCTTGCCTTCCTCGCGGGCGAGCAGGCGGCCGAGCTCTTCCTTGCGGGCGAGGATTTCCGTCGAGACCTTGTTCAGCGCGTCGTAGCGCACCTGCGGGGTCGACTGTGCCCAGGCGGGGAAGGCGGCCTTGGCGGCGGCGATCGCCTTCTCGGTCTGCGCCTTGTCGGCCTTGGCGTATTCGCCGACGAGATCGTTGGTGTTGGAGGGGTTGATGTTCTTGGTGACGCCGGAACCGTCGACCCATTCACCGCCAATGAAGTTTTTCAGGATCGCTGTCATCTTTTTCCTCCAGGGGAACGTTTTTAACGCACGAGGCAGGGACGCTTGTCGTCGAAGGTCCAGCCGGGGATCAGGTCCTGCATGGCCATAGCGTCATCCCGGGCGCCGAGTCCATGCTTCTTGTAGAGCTCATGCGCGGCCTCGATGGCGGCGCGGTCGATCTCGATGCCGAGGCCCGGCCTGTCAGGCACGGCGATCTTGCCGCCCCTGATCTGGAGCGGCTCTCTGGTCAGCGCCTGGCCGTCCTGCCAGATCCAGTGGGTGTCGATCGCGGTGACCTTGCCGGGGGCGGCTGCGCCGACATGGGTGAACATGGCGAGCGAGATGTCGAAATGGTTGTTGGAGTGCGAGCCCCAGGTCAGGCCGTTGTCACGGCAGGTCTGGGCCACGCGCACCGAGCCTTGCATGGTCCAGAAATGGGGATCGGCGAGGGGGATGTCCACCGCGCCCAGGCGCAGCGCATGGGAGAGCTGCCGCCAGTCGGTGGCGATCATGTTGGTCGCGGTCGGCAGCCCCGTGGCACGCCGGAACTCGGCCATGATCTCGCGGCCGGAGAAGCCGGCCTCGGCGCCGCAGGGATCCTCGGCATAGGCGAGGATGCCGTGCATGCCCTTGCAGAGGCTGATCGCTTCATCGAGCGACCAGGCGCCGTTCGGGTCCAGCGTGACGCGTGCATTGGGGAAGCGCTTGGCGATCGCGGTGACGGCCTCGATCTCCTGCTCGCCCCGGAGCACGCCGCCCTTGAGCTTGAAGTCAGCGAAGCCGTAATGGTCGTGGGTGGCTTCCGCGAGCCGCACCACGGTCTCGGGCGTCATGGCTTCCTGGTGGCGGAGGTTGAACCATTCCGCCGTGCCGGTCTCGCCCTTGATGTAGTCGAGCTTGCTCTTGCTGATATCGCCGACGAAGAAGAGATAGCCGAGCGTCTCGACGCTCTTGCGCTGCTGGCCTTCGCCGAGCAGGGCGGCGACCGGCAGGCCCAGATGCTGGCCGAGCAGATCGAGCAGCGCGGATTCGATCGCCGTGACCGCGTGGATCATGACGCGAAGATCAAACGTCTGCTTGCCGCGGCCCCCGGCATCGCGGTCGGCGAAGGCGGTGCGGACGTCGGCGAGAATGTTGTTCATCGCGCCCACGGTCTTGCCGATGACGAGATCGCGCGCGTCCTGCAGCGTCTGCCAGATCTTCTGCCCGCCCGGCACCTCGCCGACGCCGGTGTGGCCGGCATTGTCGGTGAGGATGACGACGTTGCGGGTGAAGAACGGCGCATGCGCGCCGCTGAGGTTGAGGAGCATGCTGTCGCGGCCCGCGACCGGGATCACCTGCATCGCTGTGACGACCGGTGCGCCAGAAATCTCGGTCCGGGCCATCGCACAATCCTCCCTGTCGTGTTCGGCTATTCTGCAGCCTGTTGTGACGATCGTGCGGCCGGCAGCTTCTTCACCAGCGCCGTCAGCTCGGCGATTTCCTGCTCGGTGAGGTCGGTGAGCGGCGGACGGACAGGGCCGGAATCGCGGCCGATCACCTTCATGCCCGCCTTGATGATCGAGACCGCATAGCCCTTCTTGCGGTTGCGGATCGCGATCAGCGGCAGGATGAAATCCTTCAGCCCGGCGTGGATCGCCGCATGGTCGCGCTTGCGCACGGCGGCATAGAAGTTGGTGGCGAATTCCGGCACGAAGTTGAACACGGCCGAGGAATAGGTCGTCACGCCCATGTCGAGATAGGGCAGCGCGAAGGTTTCCGCGGTCGGCAGGCCGCCGACATAGGTGAAGCGGTCGCCGAGCTTGGTGTAGACGCGGGTCATCAGCTCGATGTCGCCGATGCCGTCCTTGTAGCCGACGAGGTTCGGGCAGCGCTCGGCAAGCCGCGCGAGCGTGTCGGGCTGGAGGATGGCGTTGTCGCGGTTGTAGACGACGACGCCGATCTTCACGGCGGCGCAGACCGCCTCGACATGGGCGGCAAGGCCCTCCTGCTCGGAATGCGTGAGATAGGGCGGCAGCAGCAGGAGGCCGTCGGCCCCGGCCTTTTCAGCGGCAATCGCGATCTCGCGGGCGATCGCGGTGCCGTAGCCGGTGCCGGCGAGCACGGGCACGCGGCCCTTGGTCTCGTCGACGGCGACCTTCACGACTTGCGGAACCTCGGTCGGGGTCAGCGAGAAGAACTCGCCGGTGCCGCCGGCGGCGAATAGACCTGCGACGTCATGGCCGCACAGCCAGTCCATGTTGGCGCGGTAAGTCGCCTCGTCGAAGAAGTAGTCCGCCTTGAACGGCGTGACGGGGAAGGACAGGAGGCCCGATCCGATCTTCCGGGCCATTTCCTGCGGGGTCATCTTGCTCATGGGCGCGGCTCCCTTATCGCGTGTTGTGGAGGACGCAAGAAGGCTGCGCGTCCATGCGCCGTGGTTTAGGCAACCGTTCGATGCGCGTCCAACCCAAAGCCTATATCGACCGATGCGCAATGAGCATCAATCTTCCCCCACCTCCGCGGAGGACAATTCACCGGCGATTTTGACCAGCGCGGAGAGCAGCGGATTCTCGTCCTCGCGGCGCCAGACCATGAACAGCTCGACCGGCACGCGGTTGCGCAGCTTGAGCGGCCGCAGCCGGACATCGGAGATCTTGAGGCCCGCCGCCGCCGCCGGCACGATGGCAAGGCCGAGGCCGGCGCGGACCATGGCGAGGATCGAGTGGATCTGGCTGAGATGCTGGACATAGCGCGGCAGCACGTCGGCGCGGGTGAATTGCGCCACCAGCAGATCGTGGAAGTAGCGGCTCTCATACGGCGAATACATCACGAAGGGCTGGTCGTCGAAGTCCTTGATGGTGATGCTGTCGGCATTGGCCAGCGGATGCTTCTTCGGGATCGCGGCGAGCAGCGGCTCGGCCACGACGCGGCGGCTGGTCAGTTCGGGCCGCGCGATCGGCGGCCGAAGCAGGCCGGCGTCGATCTGGCCGGAGGTCAGCGCCTCGAACTGGTCGCCGGACACCATCTCCTTCAGCGAGAAGTCCACCTCGGGCAGCCTGGCGCGGCAGGCGGCGATTAGCTCGGGCAGGAAGCCGTAGGCGGCTGCCGCGGTGAAGCCGATCTTCAGCGAGCCGGTCTTGCCGAGCGCGATGCGGCGGGCGACCTGCGAGGCGCTTTCGGCAAGCTTCAGGATGCGCCTCGCCTCCGGCAGGAAGCTGCGTCCCGCCGGCGTCAGGCGCACCGAGCGGCTGGTGCGCTCCAGCAACGGGGCGTCGATGATGTGCTCGAGCACCTGGATCTGCCGGGACAGCGGCGGCTGGGTCATGTTCAGCCGCGCGGCGGCGCGGCCGAAATGCAATTCCTCCGCCACCGTGACGAAACAGCGGAGCTGGTTGAGGTCGAACATCGATACATGCCTTAGATGGATAAGGCGTTTCCCCGGCACTTCTAGCATCGATCATCCTCAAAACAAAGACGGCGGCCGTGAAGCCGCCGTTGAGTTGCCTGGTCAAGCTCCCATGGGAGCCCTCAGGAGGAACGTTTGAGCGTCACCCGCTCGATCTTTCCGACGATGACGAGATAGGCGAAGGCGGTCACCAGCGCGTTGAGGCCGACGAACACCAGTGCGCCGTTGAACGAGCCGGTCGCAGCCAGGATGTAGCCGATCACGATCGTGGTGATGGTCGAGGAGAGGTTGCCGGACACCAGTGCGCTCATCACGCCCCTCCTTAGAACTCGAAATGTTTCCTGAAGGCGAGTCCTAGAGGCGCGTGCGGCAAGGTGTCCAAGTTCAAGGCAGTATCGATCGATGCCGTTTTTGGATTGATGGAACGGCAGGTGAGCGGAACGATCGTGAGGGTGGACGAGAGGCCAGCCCCAAGCTCGTCATTGCAAGCGCAGCGAATCCAGAATCTTTTCGCGGAGGGACTCTGATTGCTTCGCTGCGCTCGCAATGACGGCGGGGCGGGCTAGGATGTCGCCGCGTAGCCTACTGCTGCGCGCTAGGCAGCAGTTGCGGCAGAAATCCGCGCGTCACGTTGGGCGGCACGGCATCTAGGCCGAGCACCGCGCTTGCAGCTGGCAGTGCCGCGTCCGCCATGGCGGCGTGGCCTTCGGCGCTTGGATGCACGGCGCCGCCATAGACGGCGGAGAGCACGCCCCAGGTGGCGTCGTGGATGTCGGTCGGCTGGCTCGCCGCCGGCAGCCCTTGCGGATAGGTCATCGCGGCGAAATAGCTGTCATTGGCGTCGCGGATCCAGCGCGCGCGCGGCAGGTAGGCGCGGTACTCCGAGGCGCCGCGGCCGCACAGCATCGGCTGGCTCGCCGCGCTCACGATGTCAGGGTTGAAGCTCTGGCCGTTCTCGGCAAAACAGCTGCGGTCGAATTCGGGGTCGTTGCCGGAATGGGCGCAGAAGCCGTGGTCGGCGAACGCGGCCTGATGCGTGTCGACGAAGGTCATGCGGTCGGCCTCGGGATCGCGGCACAGCGCACCGCGCGTGCAGGTGGCCAGCCCCTTCAGCTGCGGCAAGAACTCGGTGTCGACGAAGGTCGAGACACGGGCAAGGCGCTGCGGATCGGCGTTGAAGGACGGATGGATGTCGAAGCCGGCGCGACCGCCGCGGCAGGGCACGCCGCCATCGGCGAGCGCGGGATTGGCGTAGGAGACATAGACCACATGCGAGAGGTCGCCGCCGACCAGCGGCTTCAGCGCCTCGCGCAGCTTGACGAAATTCTGCGGCAGCTCGCGCGTCAGCGCGTCGCGGGAATCCTCGACGCTGGCCATCACGCCGGAGCGGCGGAACAGCGCGCGCTCGGTGGCGGTGTCGACGATGACGTCGGCGACGAGGCCGGAGAAATACACGTCGTTGGCGCCGACCGACAGCAGCACGAGATCGAGCGTGCGGTCCGGCTGCCGCTTCTTGGCCGCGGTGAGCGCTTCGCGCAGCTCGGCGACCTGTGCGTTCACGCTGGTGCTGCACACGCCGGTCTTGCCCGGCGGGCATTCTCGGGCGCGCTGCGAGCCCAGGAGCCCGTCGCCGATGCTGGCGCCGGTGCAGGCGAGCGGCAGATAGGTCACGGCGATGTGGGTGTAGCGCACAGCGAGCGCCAGTGCGGTGCGGGCCTGGTAGCTGTAGAGCGAGCGATGGCAGGGCGCATTGAACCACAACGCGCTGTAGTGCTGCCAGTTGGCGAGTGTGTCCGGCGCCTCGCAGGCGCGGCCGCCCTTGTAGCCGGCGCGACTCGGCCGGTAGTACTGCGCACCGGCGGTGCCGAGATAGGAGCGGAAGCAAAAACCTTCGTCCGACAGGGCCAGCGGGCGGTCCGGATTGCCTTCGCCGGAGGCGATGCTGTCTCCTAAGCCGGCGACGAAGACGTCGCGGACCTGGATCTCGGTCTGGACGCGCTGGGTCGGGTCGGCACCGGCGGAGACATCGACGGTCGCAACCGTCTGCTTGCCGTAGCGGACACGCAGATTGACCGGCTCGGCACAGTCGAAGGTCGAGGCCTGCGGGCCGTCGCCGTCGTCGAACGACCAGGCACAGGTGGCCCCGACCGGCACCGCGCCGACGAGACGTACCGTCACCGGATGGTCGACCGGCGTGATGTAGTTCTCTTTGACGTTGTCGCGGGTGCAGGGCTGGTTGACCCGGCCCTGCAGATCGATGCAGAGCCGGTTGACCATGTTGCGGGCCCAGCCGCGCCCCTCGCTCTGCAGCTCCAGCGATTGCTCGGCGGCGAGAATGCTGCGGTTACGCGCATTCTCGACATGGAGCAGGAAGTCGCGCTCCTCGCGGAACAGGCGGAAGCGGTTGCGCACCTCCCAGGAAATCTGCATGGCGCCGGCATTTTGCGCCGCCGCGCGCGGAAGCGGCAAGGCGGTCAGAATTCCGGCAAGCAGCAGGACGCTGGCGGAAAGTGTGCGAAGGGCTACAGGGATCATGGCCCGCGTTTTCAACGGCAAAGTTGAGGCGGAAATAAGAGAGGATTGCCTCTCCGCGGGCAACCCCTCTGGGTCCAGATCGCAGCTTACCGTTTATTGGCCTGCCGCAGCAGCCGTTCGCGCTCCATCGGCGTCACCTGCTTGGGCAGATTGGCCTGGGCGCAGGCCTCCGCCAGCCGCCGCCGCTCCTGCCAGGGCTCGACCACGTTCATCCAGAGCTCGCGCGTGCCCATGATGGAGATGGCGAGCCCGAACGGGATCACGAAATAAAGCAGGCGGAACACCAGCAGCGTCGCCAGGAGCTGCTCGCGGCCGAATTCAGGCAGCGCCACCAGCATGGCGGCGTCGAACACGCCGATCGAGCCGGGCGCGTGGCTGGCGAAGCCGAGCAGCGTCGCCAGGATGAACACCACGGCGAGCGAGAGGAAGTCGATCGGCGGATTGGTCGGCATCAGCAGATACATCGCCGTGGCGCAGAAGCCGAGATCGACCACGCCGATCACGATCTGCACCAGCGTCAGCGGCGCCGAGGGCAGTACCACCTTCCAGCCCTTCTGGCCGAGCTCGCGCCGCTTCTCGCCCATGCAGAGCCAGACCAGATAGGCGCCGATCGAAGCGAGGCCACCGAGCGCGACCAGCCGGTTGAGCGACGACGGGAGCTGGTCCATCGAGGACGCGGCATCCGGATGGATGGCCATGCCGATCGAGAGCACGAAGATGTTACCTAGCCAGAAGGTCAGGCCCGACAGGAAGCAGATTTTCGCGACGTCGATCGCGTTCAGCCCATAGTCCGAATAGATCCGGAAGCGGATCGCACCACCGGTGAACACCGTGGCGCCGATGTTGTGGCCGATTGAATAGGACGTGAAGCTGGAGAGCGCTGCGATGCGATAAGGAACGTGCTTCTTGCCGATCGTTCGCAGTGCAAAAAAGTCGTAGAAGGTCAGCGTACAGAACGCGAAGAAGACGCAGATCGCCGCCAGCCCGATGCTGCCGCGGGGAATCTCGGTTAACGCGGTCAGGATCACACCGGTATCGATGCCCTTGAGGGTCCGCACCAGCGTTGTGATCGCGAAGGCGATGATGAAGACGCTCGCGGCAATTCCGAGGCGCCGCCAGCCAATCCATCTCTTGAAGCCGCGTTTCAGCGCGGGCAGCAGTCCGTGCATTCATCCTCCCGGCGGGGGGCAAGACCGACCCGGCCGGGCATTGGCCAGTCGGGCGCGATCGTTGCCGAAGGCAGTGTCGATCGCTGGATATGATCCAGCTCATTTAAGGCAAAAACGGTGACTTGTGCAGCCCTTGACAAGGACAGGTTCTGCGCCAGAGCAGCTACTTTTGTCATATGCGGTTCACATCGGGCGCGCGTTAAGCATATGAGTCGGCAGATCGGCCCGGAACGTACGTTCGCATGCCGCCACGATCTCTTATCGTGCCGCCGCCTGCATTGTTCCAGCTCAAGCGATGCACGTTTTTTACGGAACGTCGATGCCGGGCGCTCGTTAGGTCCCGATCAGCAATCGAACACGGCGGAATAAGCGGCTTTCGTGCAAGCCGGTGTCGCCGTGTTCCCGAAACCCGAGAGGATTGGAACGATGGGACTGTTCACAAAGGACATCAAGACCATGAACGATCTGTTCGTGCACCAGCTCCAGGACATCTACTACGCCGAGCAGCAGCTCACCAAGGCGCTGCCGAAAATGGCCAGCAAGGCCACCGATCCGCAGCTGAAACAGGGCTTTTTGACGCACCTCGAAGAAACCAAGCAACATGTCACGCGGCTCGAGGAAGTGTTCAGGATGCATGGCGTCGCCGTGAAGGCAGTCGACTGCCCGGCGATCGACGGCATCATCGAGGAGGCCGATGAGACCGCCGGCGAAGTCGCGGACAAAGCGGTGCTCGACGCCGCGCTGATCAACGCGGCGCAGGCCGCCGAACATTACGAAATCGCACGCTACGGCAGCCTGATCGCCTGGGCCAAGCAACTCGGCCGCACCGACTGCGCCAGCCTGCTCGCCAAGACGCTGGAGGAGGAGAAGGCGACCGACAAGAAGCTGACGACGCTTGCCGAGAGCAAGGTGAATTTGCGCGCGGCGAGTTAACGACGTTTAGCTGACGAGCGCCGCGCGGTGGTCCGCGCGGCGCGCTGTTTCACCCTTGATCCGCTGTCATGCCCCGCGAAGGCATCCAGTACTCATATTTCGTTTGCACAATTTCCGTCGCCGAGTACTCGATCGCCCGATCAGCATGCGCGTGGGCACCATCGAATATGAATCTCTGGACGACGGAGCCGGCGCGCGGCGTGCCGGCTCGCGTCTTGCGGCGTCCCGCGGCTGCGCGCCTCGGCGTAAAGGGGTTAGCCCCGGCGCAACGCGAAGTGCGCGCCGCAAAACGCCATCACGGCGCCGAGGCACAATGCGGCAAGCCCGGACAGCACGCCGGAGACGGTCGGGATCGGGCTCGGCGCCGAGGCGACCTGGCCGGCACCGGCAAGCAGGAGCACGCCGACCGCGATCAGGAATTGCCGCATGCGCTGCGGGATCTGGCCCGAGACGGCGCTCTGCATCAGGCTAGCGGTGAAATACCCGCCTGAGAAGCCGACAGTTGCGATCAGCCACCAGGCCATCGCCGCGCCGGCCGGCATGAACTCATGCGTGTCGGAGCGCCAGAGGCCGCCGAGGTCGAGCCCGTAGCGGGCGCCCAGCATGTGCACCGCGAGCGCGAGCAGCACGCCGGAGATCATTGCGGCGCCTAGAATCAGGTGACGCGGAAAAAAAGTCGTCTCTGCCATGCCTCGCTTGTAGGATGGGCGGGGGCGATCGCGCAAGCGGATCGCGGACGGGATTGATTTCGAGATGCAGGTTTCCGAAGCCGGGGCGGCCACGAGCTACGCCTACAAGGCGTCGCTGATCGGCTCGGCGCATCGCTTCGAGTTGACCGAGGAGGGGCTGTCCTGGCACATCGGCGGCCGTTCGGGCCTGTGGCGCTATGACGAGATCGTGGCGATCCGGCTGTCGTTCCGCCCGGTGTCGATGCAGCAGCACCGCTTTCGCGCCGATGTCAGCCACAGCGGCGGCGGCCGCATCGCCATCCTGTCGACGAGCTGGCAGACCGCGGCCCTGATGGCGCCGCAGGACAATGGCTTTCGCGATTTTCTCATCGAGCTGCATGCGCGGATGGCGAAAGCGGGCAGCCGCGCCGAATTGACCGCAGGTCTCGGTCGCAAGAGCTATGCGGCGGTGCTGGCGTTCCTGGCGATGCTCGCCGTGGCGATGGCGGGCCTTCTGATCCGCGCGCTCATGATCGGGGAATTCGCCGGCGTGCTGTTCATCCTCGGCTTCGCGGCGCTGTTCGCCTGGCAGGTCGGCGGCTTCGTGCGGCGCAACCAGCCGCAGAGCTACAGTTTCGATCGCGTGCCGAAAGCCTTGCTGCCTTAGTTCTGGCGGTCGGCTACTCCGTCGAGTCGAAATCCTCTTCCTTGGTGCCGAGCAGCGACACGATCGTGCGCAGGCCGGAATCGAGTTGCTCCGGGGTGGGCGGGGCTAGCGCGAGCCGCACCGCGTTCGGTGCATGGCCATGCGCGATCGCGAAGGTCGACGAGGGCGTCAGAGCGATGCCGCGCCTTGCTGCTGCGGCGACGAATGTCTGCGAGCGCCAGTGCGGCGGCAGCGTCAGCCACAAATGATATGCGCGTGTGTCGGCTGCGACCTGGTAGCCGGCGAGCAATCTTGCCGCGGTCTGCTGACGGCGCGAGGCATCGATGCGTTTCAGCCGCGTCAGCTCGGCGACGGTGCCGTCGGCCATCAGCCGCTGGCCGGACGCGAGCGCGTGGCCCGAGGCGATCCAGCCGCCGGTGCGGACCGCACTCATCACGCTCTCGCGCAAGTGAGGTGGTGTGACGAGGATGCCGAGCGCGAGCCCCGGCGCGACCTTCTTGGAAAGGCTGTCGATCACGATGCAGCGGTCCGGCCCGAGCGCGGCCAGCGGCGTGTCGTCGGCAAGGAAGCCGTAGACGGCGTCCTCCATGATGGTGAGATCGAGCTTCTCGGCGACGCGCATGATGTCGGCACGCCGCGTCGCGTTCATGGTGACGCCGAGCGGGTTCTGGATGATGGGCTGCAGATACAGTGCCGACAGATGCGCCTCGCGATGCGCCTTCTGGATCGCGTCGGGCCGCGCGCCGAATTCGTCCATCGGGATCGGCACCAGCGTGATGCCGAGCCGCGCGGCGATGCTCTTGATGTAGGGATAGGTCAGCGCCTCGACGCCGCAGCGTCCGCCGGTGGGGACAAGCGCGGCGAGCGCGGCCGCGAGCGATTGCTTGCCGTTGGCGGTGAAGACGATCTGCTCGGCCTGCGGCGTGAAGTCCTTGCGCGCGAGATAGGCCGCGGCCGCGTTGCGCGCGCTCTTGGTACCGGTGCTGGTCGAGGCCCGTAGCGCGGATTCGAGCGCGTCGACGCGCTCGAGGCGCGCAAGGCTCTTGGCGATCATCGCCCATTGCTGCGGCAATAACGGATAATTGACCTCGAAATTGATCCGCGCATCTGCCGGCTCGCGGATCGTCTCGACTTCGCGCCTGACGTCGCCGGAGATGAAGGTGCCGCGGCCGACCTCGCCGACCACGAGGCCGCGGCGGAGCAATTCAGTATAAACACGGCTCGCGGTCGAGACTGCGATGCCGCGATCATAGGCAAAATTGCGCTGCGGCGGCAGCCGGTCGCCGGGCCTTAACGTGCCGTTAGAGATATCCGCGGCAATGGCATCGGCAAGCTTCACGTACTCGAACTTGGACATTATTGCACCGAGAGCAATGTTTCACTTGCTCCGAGGAGTGTACTGGAGCATTTAAGTTCCATCAAGTTCCGCGATTGAGCCGAGGGGAGCGAGAGCAATCCGAGGGCAGATGAGGTGCAGGCGCCGACCGCGTCCGCGCCAACGGCACGTGCTTCGCCGCGCGGGACGATACGCCGGAGAAGAAACATGACCACGATCTCGCAAACTGCCGGGCGGAGTTTACGCCCATCCTCGATCGGATTTTTTGCAACGCTCGCCACCGCCGCCTACGCGCTGTTCGACCGCCTGGAGCGCCGCTCCGCCATCAAGACCCTGAACGAGCTCGACGACCGCGCCCTGCGCGACATCGGCATCAATCGCAGCCAGATCGAGGACGCCGTCTACGGGCAGTTCAAGGCCGAGCTGTCGCGGTATCTGTGAGCTGACTGTCACCACGCCCGGCAGATCCGGGCAGGGTGACGCACAACCTCTCCGCGTCGTCATTGCGAGCGCAGCGAAGCAATCCAGAGTCTTTCCGCGGATGCATTTCTGGATTGTTTCGCTCCGCTCGCAATGACGGAGCCCGGTGCACCCCTCAGTGCCTGACCACCAGCACCGAGCACTTGGCATAGCGCACGACGTGCCCGGCGTTGGAGCCCAGGAAATAGGTGCGCATCGCCGGCCGGTGCGAGGTCATCACGATCAGGTCGGCCTTCATGTGCACGGCTTCTTCCAGGATCTCGTGGTAGATCCCGCCCTGGCGCACCACGCTGGAGATGCGAGCAGGCTCGATGCCGGATTCGCGTGCGACGATGGCGAGCGCCTCCTCAGAGGTCTGGCGCTGCTGCTCGTCGAAATCGGCCGGGACGTATTCGGCCAGCATCACCGGCGTCATCGGCAGCACGTTGAGCAGGCGCACCGTGCCGCTCCAGGTCTGCGACAGCGTTGCCGCGGTCGCGATCGCCGGCTTGGCGAGATCCGTGTCGGCGAGGTCGATGGGCACGAGGATGGACTTGAACATCTGCGCCTCCAGTCTTCCGGTCAGGACGTCTTGCCGGCACGTCGCGCGATCAGCCCGATCGAAGCAGCTTGGGGCTGACGAACAGCACCAGCTTGCCGCGGCGGTAGGCCACGTCCCCCCAATCCTTGACGTCAAAGTCGAAGATCGCAAGCCCCGCCGTGGGCAGGTTGTGGGCGAGCGCCTTGGCACCGGCGTGATCGCCGCCGCCGATCAGCATCAGGGCGATCTCGTGCATGCCGGGATTGTGGCCGACCAGCAGCAACCGCTTCGGATCGGCGGGAATCGTTGCGGTGCGAATGGATTCCAGGATCTGCGCGGGATCGGCGCCGTAGAGTTCGGGCAGGACCTCGACCTGCGGCGCCGCGACGCGGTCCTTCATCGTCGTCCAGGCGATCTCCCAGGTCTGCCGTGCCCGGACGGCATGCGACACCAGCACGGTATCGGGGAAGGGCGGATGGCTGGCGATCCAGTCGCCCATCTGGGCGGCATCCTTGTGGCCGCGGTCGTCGAGGCGGCGATCCTGGTCACGGCCGCTTGGCGCGTCAGTCTCGGTCTTGGCGTGACGCAGCAGCATCAAACGGCGCATGGCATTCTCGAATCGTTCCACGTCCTGGATAATCTACAGGCGCCGGTTGAGGACAAGGTGACAGGCGCCCGGTTGCACCGTTAAAGCGCGATGAAGTCAGAACAAATCGTCATCGCGATTTAAGTTGTTGTTTTCAGCATGATCTTTTCGGAAAACCGCTGCACACTTTTCCGGATCATGCTCTAAGAAAACGACATGAGCGAGACTTTCACAAGCGTGTCCCAGGACGAAGCCGGCTTCCGCGAGCGCACACGGCTCTCATTCGAACTCGACGCCGACATCTGCGTGATCGGAGCCGGGCTTGCGGGGCTCTCCATCGCGCTGGAGGCGGCCCGGCTCGGGGCCAGCGTCGTCGTGCTCGAGGGCCGTCATGTCGGCTGGAATGCCTCCGGCAACCAGCTCGGCACCGTGATGCCGGGCTTTGCGCTGCCGCTCACAGAGCTGATCGAGCGCATCGGTCTCGAGGACGCGCGCGAATTGTGGGCGCTCTCGAAGGAGGGGGCCGAATTCGTTCGCGCCAACGCCACCGAGGAGAACATACCGGGGATTGCCCCGAGCGACGGCGTGCTGGAGGTCTCCAACGTCGATGCCGGCGACCGCCTGATCAGCCGGCTGCAGATGCTGAACGAGGATTTCGACACCGAGGTCGAGGGCTGGCAGGTCGATCGCGTCAGCGAGGCGCTGAAGACCGAGCGTTACTTCCACGGCGTGCATTACCCCAGGGCGTTCCAGGTCGACGGCCGCAAATATGTGCACGGCCTAGCGGCACTGGCGCGGCGGGCAGGCGCCCGCATCTTCGAGGACACGCCGGTCGTCAGCATCGATCATTCCGGCATCCGCAAGCGCATCGTCACGCCATCGGCGCGGTTGCGCGCCACCCACATCGTGCTGGCCGGCAACATCCATCTCGGCGCGCCCTTGCGGCGCCTGTCGGAGACGCTGCTGCCGGTCTGGCGCTATGCAGGCATCACCGCGCCGCTCGGCGAGCTCCTGCACGAGATCATCGCCTTCAAGGGATCGGTGATGGACTCCGACGGCGTCGACCATTTTCGCATCGTCGATGGCGACCGCCTGATGTGGGAGAGCCCGGAGACCACCTGGGCCGTGCGACCGCAGCGTTTTGCAGGCAGCATCAAGCGGCGCATCCGCACGATCTTTCCCCAGCTTGGCAACGTCGAGATCACCGAGACGTTCGGCGGCGCGACCGGCCAGACCGTGCACGGCATGCCGCAGATCGGCCAGTTGCGCAAAGGCCTGTGGGTGGCGAGCGGGTTCGGCCGCCAGGGCATGAACACCTCGGCGATGGCCGGACAGCTGATCGTGCGCAGCATTTTGTGGGGCGATGAACGCTGGAAGCTGTTCTCGCCGTTCGAGCTGGTCTGGGCTGGCGGGGCGACCGGCCGTGTTGCCGGCCAATTGGTCGGCATCTGGGGCAGGGCAAGTTCCGCCGCCGCGGGCTCGCTGGCCCGCTACCGCGAACGTGCCAGGGTCAAGGACAGGAAGCGCGAGGCCCGTCTGGCCGAAGCCAACCGGGCCGCCGGCACCGGACCGCGCCGTCCGCCGCCGGGGATGCGGCCGCGGCCAGCGCCGGCGCCGGAACATGCGGCCCAAGACGTGAAACGGGCTGCGGAACCGGCTGTCCAGGACGAGGGCGTCTCGCAATAAGTTGAGAAATCCTCCGCCCGAAGTGTAACGTCGGCCATTAGAGCCCGTATCTCAGGGCGTGGACTCCCCGCGCACGGAGAATGATATGTTTGACCGCCGCATCCTGCTGACGACTGTGGCCGGCCTGTTCGGCCTTTCGGCCTTCCGCTGGCTGAGAGGATCACCTGCCGAGGCTGGCGAGAAGGCCGCGGAAACGTTCGAGATCACCAAGACCGAGGCCGAATGGCGTGCCCAGCTCACGCCGCAGCAATATGAGATCCTGCGCAATCACGGCACGGAGCGGCCGGGCTCCAGCCCGCTCCTGAAGGAGCATCGCAAGGGCATCTTCGCCTGCGCCGGCTGCGACCTGCCGCTGTTCTCGTCCGAGACCAAGTTCGAGAGCGGCACGGGCTGGCCGAGCTTCTACCAGCCGATCGAGGGCAATGTCGGCAAGACCGAGGACCGCACCTACGGCATGGTGCGCACCGAGGTGCATTGCCGGCGCTGCGGCGGCCATCTCGGCCACGTCTTCGACGACGGTCCAAAGCCGACCGGATTGCGCTACTGCATCGACGGTTTCGGGCTGGTTTTCCACCCGGCTGCGGCGTCGGCGACGTAAGGGCCTTTTATTTGACGCGTTTTCTTCACGCGAATCGGTGCCCACTTCGCTCGAAAACGCTTTGGGATCCCGGCAATTGTTGCCGGCCCGGCAATTGTGCCCCGGTCATCTGACCGGGGCGTTTCTATTTAAGTCATTGATTTGCTGAAGATACCCGCATTGGCATGGCCCTTGCGACTGTCTCTTCCGACTGCGGCCATGGTCGACCGGCCGCCGGGATCGGATTTGGAGACAAAGTTATGGGTATCTTCGATGCAATGAACACCTCGGTGGGTGGCCTGCAGGCGCAGTCTTATGCGCTGCAGAACATTTCCGGCAACATCGCGAACTCCTCCACCACCGGTTACAAGGGCATCGGCACCAGCTTCGTCGATCTCATTCCCGACGCCTCGGTCCCGAGCAAGCAGGTCGCGGGCGGCGTGACGGCCAACGCGAAGGCGACCATCACCACGCAGGGCACGATCTCGTCCTCCACCGTCGCTACCAACATGGCGATCACCGGAGACGGCTTCTTCTCGATCCAGAAGTCGACCGGCGTTGTCGACAACTTGCCGCAGTTCAGCGGCGTAACCCTTTACACACGGCGCGGCGACTTCCAGCTCAATGCCAACGGCAACCTGGTCAACGGCGCCGGTTACTATCTGATGGGCACCACGGTCGATCCCAAGACCGGCAACCCGACCGGCAACGTGGCGACGGTCCTGAAATTCCAGAACAACTTCATCCCGGCGCAGGCGACGACCTCGATCCAGTACGCCGCGAACCTGCCGAGCGTGCCGAACACGGCGGCGAGCTCGACCGCGGCCAGCGGCACGCTGCTGGCGGCCGGCGGCCTGAACCCGTCCGATTTCGCCTCCAACCCGCTGATCGTCGGCACGCCCCCGCCGCCCTATACGAATGCGACGATCTCGGGTGCGGCGGCCACCGGCAATCTGCGCTCGGCCTATACGGCAACGACAGCGACCGGCTCGGTGGCGCTGCTGGACAGCGCTTCGGCGGCGGCAACCGGCGCGACGTCGCTCGATTCCGCCGTGTCCCCGCATCTGAACACCAGCCTTCTCACCAACCTGGCCGGCAAGACGTTGACGGTCAACGGCCAGACCATCAACTTCGACGCCACCGTTTCCGGCGCCTCGACGGTCGGCAGCACGACCACGATCGGCCTGCTCTCGCCGACCGGCGCAAAGATGTCGGACATCCTGAATGCGATCACCCTGGGCGCCGGCGGCGCCCCCGCCACCGCGACAATGACGGCCGGCGGCAACATCCAGATCACGACCAACACCACGGCCGACATCACGATCGGCGGCACCGCGGCAAGCTTGCTCGGCGTCAGCAGCGTGACGCGCGGCGGCAACGTGCTGTCCACGCCCGCGATTACGAGCGCCACACAACTCGGCGGCACCGCCACAGCCGGCGGGCCGGAAGTCCTCTCGACGCCTTTCGTGGTCGGCAACACGATCCAGGTCAATGGCACGGCACCCGCCAACACGATCACCTTCGTGGCCTCCGGTGCTGTCGCTCCGAACCAGATCAACATCACCGACGACATCGCGACCTTGCTCCAGAGGATCGACACGCTCAGCGGTGCGAGCGGTTCTTCGATCAGCAACGGCGTGATCACCCTGAATACCGGTATCGCCAATCCCACCTTGACGGTGACGAGCAACAACAGCACCGCCTTCGCGGCGCTCGGCTTCACGTCATCCATCTCCAAGAACCGCGGCGGCGGCGGCACGGCCGGCACCGGCACCGTGATCGGCAACGACATCGCGACCTTCACCAAGGAATCGATCAGCGGCGGAGCGGTCACCGCCTACAACGCCGCGGGCACGCCGGTGAACCTGCAGCTGCGTTGGGCCAAGACCGACAGTGCCTCGCTGGGGACCGGCCATTCCGACACCTGGAACCTGTTCTACCAGACCGATCCGAATGCGACCGGCACGACGGTCGGCTGGGTCAATACCGGGCAGGCCTTCACCTTCGCCGCCGACGGCTCGCTGACCTCGCCGAGCGGCTCGGGCGTCACCATCAACAACGTCAGCGTCAGCGGCCAGCAGCTCGGCTCGGTCGCCTTCAACATCTCCTCGGGCGGGCTGACGCAATATGCCAGCACCAGCGGCGCGGTGACCATCAACACCATCACCCAGAACGGCTACGCCGCGGGTCAGCTCCGCTCGGTCGCCGTCAACAACAACGGCCTCGTGGTTGGCACCTTCTCCAACGGCCAGAACCTCGATCTCGCGCAGGTCTCGCTGTCGCACTTCAACGGCACCAACTACCTCAAGGCCCTCGACGGCGGCGCCTATGCCGCGACCGAGCAATCGGGACCTGCGATCGACGGCGCTTCGGGCACCATCAGCGGCTCGTCGCTGGAAGGCTCCAACACCGACATTGCCGATGAGTTCACCAAGCTGATCGTGACCCAGCAGGCCTATTCGGCCAACACGAAGGTGATCACGACGGCGAATTCGATGGTGCAGGACCTCCTGAACGTGTTGCGCTGATCGGCGCATGATGTAACCAAAGGCGGCTAGTGACATGGGTTTGAGTTCAGCCCTCGCCAGTGCGATGAGCGGTCTGCGTGCCAACCAGGCCGCGCTCTCGATCGTCTCCTCGAACGTCGCGAACTCGCAGACGCCGGGTTACGTCGTCCAGAAGGCGAACCAGATCGAGGTCACCACCGGCGACTTCGGCTCGACGGCAATGACGACCGGCGTCAGCCGGGAACTCGACACCTATGTGCTGAACCAGTTGCGCACCGAGACCGGTGGCAGCGGTTATGCCGACCAGATGGCCAATATTCTGAAGCAGCTTCAGAGTGTGTATGGCACGCCCGGCAATAACGGCACGCTCGAAAGCGCGCTGAACAAGTTCACCACCGCGCTGCAGGCGCTGTCGACGAGCTCGGGCGCATCGTCGGCACAGACTGTAGCGCTGGCCGCGGCGCAGGCGCTGGCGCAGCAGCTCAACGTCGCCACCAAGGGCATCCAGTCGCTGCGTTCCAACGTCGAGCAGGATCTCGGCACCTCGGCGCAGGCGGCCAACGCAGCGATGCAGAAGGTCGCCGACATCAACACCAAGCTCCAGGGCCTGTCGGCCAACGATCCTTCCGCTGCGACATTGATGGACCAGCGCGACCAGGCCATCAACACGCTGTCGAAATATGTCGACGTCCGCGTCACCACCGACGGTTCGAACCAGTCCAACATCTACACCACAACCGGCATCCAGCTCGTCGGCGCCGGGCTCGCCTCGCAATTCACCTTTGTCTCGGCCGGCGCGCTGTCGGCGACCTCGCTCTACAACAGCGATCCCGCCAAGTCCGGCGTCGGCGCATTCAACGTCAGGCTGCCGAACGGCTCGCAGATCGACGTCGTCGCCAACAATGTGGTTTCCTCAGGCCAGATCGCGGCCGACCTGAAGCTGCGCGACCAGACGCTGGTGCAGGCGCAGACCCAGATCGACCAGCTCGCCGCGACGATGTCGAGCGCGCTGTCGGACAAGACCACGGCCGGCAGCAAGGTCGCGGGCCCGCCCGCCGGGTTCGACCTGGACCTTGCCGGCGCGCTGCCGGGCAATACGGTCAACATCACCTATACCGACACCGCGACCAATACCCAGCGCCAGATCACGCTCGTCAACGTGACCGATCCGGCGGCGCTGCCGCTCCAGAACGCCACCAACGCCAACCCGATGCAGGTTGGCGTCAATTTTTCGGGCGGCATGGGTGCAATCGCCTCCGCGCTCAATACCGCGCTGTCAGGCTCGCACCTGACGTTCTCCGCGGCGCCGTCGCCGGCAACGGCCACGACGCTGCGGGTCACCGACGACAACAGCGGCCTTGCCAAGGTCAATTCGGCCTCGACCACCAAGACGATTTCGTCGCTGACTTCGGGCAGTCCGCAGCTGGCGGTGTTCACCGATGGCGGGCAGGCGCTCTACACCGGTACGATCACGGCATCGGGTTCGCAGATGACCGGTCTTGCCGGGCGCATCGCCGTGAACACGCAGCTGGCCAGCGATCCCACGCGGCTGTCGGTCTACAACACCTCGCCGGTGACGCCCGCCGGCGACACCACGCGTTCGGACTATCTCTATTCGCAGCTCACCAATGCGGTGTTCTCCTATTCGCCGGCGACCGGCCTCGGCTCGGCCAACCAGCCCTTCACCGGCAGCGTCTCGAACTACCTCCAGCAGTTCCTGAGCATCCAGGCCAACGCCTCGACCCAGGCCACGCAGCTCCAGCAGGGCCAGAGCGTCGTCGTCTCGACGCTCCAGGCCAAGTTCGACTCGACCTCCAGCGTCAATCTGGACTCGGAGATGTCGAACCTGATCCAGCTCCAGAACGCCTATGCCGCCAACGCCCACGTGATGTCGGTGGTGCAGAGCATGATGAACACGTTGATCCAGGCTCAAAGGTAACCGGTACAGGGCTCTGAAACATGTCGATCAGCAGCATCAACTACGCCTCGTCGGTTCTCGGCGCGCAGATCCGCAACATCAATCAGCAGCTGACCGACCTCTCGACGCAGCTCTCGACCGGCAAGCTGTCGCAGAACTATTCCGGCATGGGCACCAACGAGGGCTTTGCGATCGCCTCGCGCGCGCAGCTCTCCAACATCGCCGCCTATACCGACACGATCACCAACGTCAACGTCAACATCAACCTCGCCAACACCGCCCTGCAGTCGCTGACGACGATCCGCAACACGGTGCAGACCGGCTCGGCCAACACCGCGCAGGATCTGAATGTCAACGGTCAGACGATCGCGCAGAACACCGCCGCCGCGCAGTTCGGCTCGATGGTCGGCGTGCTCAACACGCAGTCGGGCAACCGCTATCTGTTCTCGGGAACGGCGGTCGACACGCAGTCCGTTGCGGACGCCGGCGACATCATCAACGGCACCACGACGCAGGCCGGCTTCAAAACCGTGATGGCGGAACGCCAGGCCGCCGACTTGGGGGCCAACGGCATGGGGCGCCTGGTGCAGACGCAGCCGACGCCGAGCTCGGTCCAGGTGTCGGAAGACGTTGCCGGCTCGCCGTTCGGGCTCAAGATCAAGGCGGTGTCTTCGACGCTGACGGGCGCGACCGTCACCGGCCCGAGCGGCTCGCCGGTGTCGTTCTCGGTCGATCTGAACGGAAACAATCCAAACAACGGCGACAAGCTGAGCATCCAGTTCACGCTGCCGGACGGCAGCACCGAGCAGATCGACCTGACCGCGTCCTCGGCGACGCCGACGCCGCTCGGCAGCTTTGCGATCGACGCGAGCGTCCCGGTCAACCCCAACAACACGGCGGCGAATCTGAACACGGCGCTGAACACGGCGATCAAGAAGCTCTCCAACACCTCGCTGGTCGCGGCGTCGGCCGTGACCGCCGGCGATAATTTCTTCAACACCGCAAGCTCCGCGATCGGCGCCCCCAAGACCAACCAGGCGGCTCCGTCCGCACCGATCAGCGGGGCGACGGCGCTGTCTGGCACCAGCCCCTCGGACTCGATTTCGCCGGGCTTCGTCGCCGGCGACACCATCACCGTCAACGGCACTACGCTCACCTTCGTCGGCTCGGGCGCGACCGGCAACCAGCTCAACGTCACCGACAGCATCCAGACCCTGCTGAGCAAGATCGACGCGATCACGGGGACGTCGAAGCCGTCGACGGTCCATGGCGGCGCGATCACGATCAACACCGACGATGCGGCGGGCCTGAACATCACGAGCTCGAACACGAGCGCGCTGGTCTCGCTCGGCTTCAGCGCGACACCGGTGACGGCCACGCAGCCGCCGCTGCGCGTCGGCTCATCGCCGGCGAGCTCGGCGACGACGCTGGTGAACGGCTCCGCCAACACCGTGAAATGGTACCTCGGCAATGACGGGCCCGGCTCGCCGCGCTCCACCGCGATGGCGCGGGTCGACGATGCCGTCACGGTGCAGTATGGCGCACAGGCGAACGAGGACGCGATCCGCCGCCAGTTGCAGGCGATCGCCGTTTTCGCGACCTTCTCGACCTCGCCGACCGGCCAGTACTCCGGCGGGCAGGTCTCGGCGCTGAGCCTGCGGGTGACGCAGGCGCTGACCCAGCAGCCCGGCCAGCAGCGCATCGAGGACATCCAGACCGACATCGCGATGGCCCAGAACACGATGAAGGACGCGACCACGCGCCAGACCCAGGCCAAGGCGCAGCTCCAGACCATCGTCGACCAGGCGGAATCGGCCTCGCCCGACCAGGTCGCGAGCGAGATCCTGGCGCTCCAGAATGCGCTTCAGGCGTCCTACCAGACCACCTCAAAACTCGCGCAGCTCTCGCTCGTCAAGTTCCTGTAAGGATGCGTTAAGACGCCGTTAACCATGCCTGTTTACCTGTTGGTGAGGATTTGAGCGGGGCGGAGCTGTCGATGTCTGACAAGATGCAGCTGGTGGTGGCGACGCCTTGCTTCGGCGGGCAGGTGTCGAGCATCTATGCGAGCTCGATCTTCGCGCTTCAGCGCGCCGTGCACGGCATGTCCAATCTCGAGCTCAAGGTGCACTTGCGCGACGGCGATGCACTGATCACGCGGGCGCGGGCCAATCTGGTTGCGATGTTCCTGGACGATCCCAAGGCGACGCATTTCCTCTTCGTCGACGCCGATATCGGCTTCAAGCCCGAGCAGGTGTTCCGGCTGATCGAATGCGGCGCCGACGTCGTTGCGGGCTGCTATCCCATCAAGCGGGTCAACTGGGACAAGGCGGCGCGTGCGATCCAGTCAGGTCGAGCCGACGTGCCGGCCGCCTCGCTCGACTACGTGCTGGAGATCGAGGATACCGACCGCATCGTGGTGGTCAATGGTTTTACCCGCGTGCGTTATGCCGGCACCGGCTTCCTGATGATCCGGCGTCACGTGCTGGAGGCGATGTGCCGCCATCCGGACTATGCGAACCTGCAGTTCTTCCGAGAGCATTCGCACGACACGTTGGCGGCGAGCCAGAACCGGTTCGCGCTGTTCGAATGCATGATTGATCCCGGGACCGGCACCTATCTCTCCGAGGACTTCGCCTTCTGCAAGCGCTGGACCGATATCGGCGGCGAGATCTGGGCCGACATCCAGAGCTCGCTCGACCATGTCGGGCCGTCGGTGTTCCACGGCGATATCGCCTCGCAATTCGCGCCGGCGCCTGCGGCGGCGGCCGACGCGGCCTGAGCGCTTCGGGATGAGCACCGGCGCATCCCGTCCGGCAGACATCGAACGGGCGTCCGACGCCAGCTCGCGCTATCGATTGCGCGATCTCTTCACGCCGCTCGACACGCTGCTGGTCTCGGGCGGCGATCCCCGGTTGACGCTCGATCTGGACGACCGCGTCAACGCCTATGGCTGTGCGCCATCGCCGGAGCCGGAGATCTGGAATTTCGCCTCGTCGACCGCGTCCACGATCTCGCAACGAGCCTATGACCGCGCCGCGCTGGCGCGCGAAGAGTTGATGCATAGATGCCTGTTCGAGGAGGTCGAAGTCGCCTTCGACGCACGTTGCGAGGGCATGCGCGAGGAGCTGCGCGGGCACCTCCAGCTTCCGCCGCACGTCGACATCGTGTTCTCGCCGTCGGGCACCGACTCCCAGCTCCACGCGTTGTTCCTGGCGCGCGTGGTGCTTGGCGCGCCGCCGGTGACGATCGTGGTCGGCGCCGACCAGACCGGCAGCGGCACGGCCCATACTGCGGGCGGGCGCCATTTCAGCTCGCTGACGGCGAGCGGCTTCGCGGTGCGCAAGGACGGCGAGGTGGCGGGGCTTGCCGGCGACAGCATTGCGGTGCCGCTGCTCGACCACGCCACGGCCGACATCGCGATGCGCGCCGATGCCGACGCTGCAGTAATGCGAGCAATTGAGAACAGCCTCGCGCCAGGCCGCTGCGTTCTTCTGCATATCATGGATTCGTCAAAACTCGGCTGGCGCGCGCCGAGTGCTGCCTGCCTCGATGAGATCGCGCGGCGCTGGCCGCGCAAGGTTCAGGTGGTCGTCGATGCCTGCCAGGCGCGACTCGGTCGCGGGCGACTGCGTTCTTATCTCGAGCGCGGTTACATGGTGCTGATGACCGGCTCGAAATTCTTCGGCGGTCCCGCCTTCAGCGGCGCGCTGCTGGTGCCGAAGGGCCTGGCGCGGTCGATCGATCGGATCGGCGCGATGGCGCCGGGCATCTTCGACTATGCCGGCCGCTGCGACTGGCCAACGGCCTGGACGGCGTTGCGCTCGCGCTTCGAGCGCCGGCCGAATTTCGGCCAATGGCTGCGCTGGGAGGCGGCGCTGTCGGAGATCGGCAACTACTATGCCGTGCCCGGCGCTTTCCGCGCCGGGGCGCTGGCCGAGCTCGCCTCCGGCATCGACAGCATGATCGCGCTGTCGCCGGCGCTTCAAGCCGTTCCGAATCCGTCCGGGCAGGCCGGCGTGGATGACGAGGAATTCGCAGCCGCCACGATCTTTCCGTTCACGCTGCTCCGCGGCGGCAAGCTAGTCCCCATCGCGGACACCAGCGCCGTGCATCGCGCTCTGGCGCGCGACATGAGCAACGACATCGGCGGCAGCGCGGCGGACCGGCAGGTCGCCGCACAACGCTGCCTGGTCGGTCAGCCGGTACGGCTCGAGCGGGCGGACGGCAAGCGAGGATTGCTGCGGCTGTGTGTCGGCGCGCGGCTCGTCACCGAAGCCTGGTCGGCGGACGCCGCGCAGTCGCAACGCAATTTGCAGCATATCCTCGATCGCGTCGCCGACGTGCTGGTGAAGATCGAGCTGCTGCTCGACGGTGCCACGGCTGTGCCGGGGAAGTTTGTGCTCGAGGCCTAAGATGCTGAATCCTGTTTCCGCGCCGAACGGCGCCGCCCCGCCAGCCTATTCCGACCGTATCGGCTTTGCGCAGCTGACGCGCCGGGCTTTCGAGGGCGGCAATCTGCATCCGTTGCGTGAGAAGCTTCTGGCGCGGATCGCGGAAGGAACCGCGGAGGCAGGCGAGGGCCTCGATCTGTCGCTGATCGCCCAGCTGCTCGGCGAGAAAGAGGCCGGCCTCGTGATCCAGACCGAGGTGCTCGCCTTTCATCAATTGTTTCGCACGCCCTGCGCGGCTGCCAAACCACGCATGCGTGTGCTTGCGCTCGCGGCCGATATCGACATGGGCGGCAATACCCCGATCGAGTTCCTGCTCGAAGGCTCCGACATCGAGCTGCTGACGCTCTACGTGGTGAAGGGCGTCGGCCTGCCCGAGACGTTGCCCGATCATGACGTGGCCATCGTGGTCGCCTCCGATTCCGCGGAATGCCGCGAGGCGCTCGCCGTCATGGAACAGGCCGCGCCGCGCTGGCCGCGGCCGCTGCTCAATCGTCCCGAGCTGATTGGCAATCTCGATCGCGACAAGCTGTATCGGTTGCTGGCTGATATCCCCGGTCTCGACATTCCCGTGACCGCCAACGCGACCCGTGCGCAATTGACGGCTCTCTCGGAGGGACGAATCGCTTGCGCGGAGATTACGGACGAATTGCACTTTCCAATGATCGTACGGCCGCGCGGCACGCACGCCGGCGTCGGGCTCGCGAAGGTCGACGATGCAGCTGCGCTGAAGGCCTATCTGGTCGAACGACAGGAGCAGGACTTTTTCGTCGCGCGTTTCGTCAACTACGCGAGCCCCGACGGGCTCTTTCGCAAGATCCGGCTCACCATAGTCGACGGCGAGCCCTATGCCTGTCACATGGCGATCGCCGATCGTTGGGACATCTGGTATCTCAACGCCTACATGGCGTTCAGCGAGGAGAAACGCGCTGAAGAGGCCGTCTTCATGCAGGACTTCGATCACGCCTTCGCGGCGCGCCACAGGAATGCGCTCGACGAGATGAGCCGGCGCGTCGGCCTCGACTATTTCATCGTCGACTGCGCCGAGAACCAGAAAGGCGAGCTGCTGGTGTTCGAGGCCGACAACACCGCCGTCGTGCACAACATGGATCCGCCCGCCGTGTTTCCATACAAGCCGCCGCAGATGCGCAAGATCTTTGCCGCGTTCACGGCGATGCTGTCGCGGCACGCCAAGGCGGGCGAGGGGAGCGCCGCATGAACGAGATCATCCGCAACACGCAAGGCTCCGTCACGTACACCTCGCTCGATCCGCAGGACTGGAGCGAATTCCGCGCGCTCGCCCATCGCATGCTCGACGAGGCGATCGACGGCATCGCCAACGTCCGCGCGCGCCCCGTCTGGCAGCCGATCCCCGACGGGGTCCGCGCGGCCATCAAGTCCGACGTGCCGCGCGAGGCAAGCGATCTCGCGGAGGTCTATCGCGAATTCGCCGAGCATGTCGCGCCCTATGCGACTGGCAACGTTCATCCCGGCTTCATGGGCTGGGTGCATGGCGGCGGCACGGCTGTCGGCATGGTTGCGGAGATGCTTGCCGCTGGGCTCAACGCCAATCTCGGCGGGCGCGACCACATGCCAGTCGAGGTCGAACGCCAGATCGTCGACTGGATACGCAGCCTGTTCGGCTTCCCGGAAGAAGCGAGCGGCATCTTCGTCACGGGCACGTCGATGGCCAATCTGATGGCGGTGCTGGTGGCGCGCGGCGCTACGCTCGGCACGCTGGCGCGGCAGCACGGCATCGGCAACGATGGTGCGCTGCTCACGGCCTACACGTCGCGGGCCGCGCATGGCTGTGTCCCGAGGGCGATGGACATCGCCGGGCTCGGCACCGATGCGCTGCGCAAGATCGACGTCGACGCCGATCATCGCATCGATGTCGCCGCGCTGCGCGCGCAGATCGCGGCCGATCGCGAGGTCGGCTTCAGGCCGTTCCTGGTGGTCGCATCCGCCGGCACGGTCGATGTCGGTGCGATCGACGATCTCAGGGCGGTCGCGGACCTGTGCCGCGAGGAAGGTCTCTGGTTTCACGTTGACGGCGCTTTTGGCGCGCTCGCAATTCTTTCTCCCGAGCTGGCGCCATTGCTCGCCGGCATCGAGTTCGCCGACTCCATTGCGCTCGACTTCCACAAATGGGGGCAGGTGCCCTATGACGCCGGCTTCCTGCTGGTGCGCGATGGCGAACGGCATCGACAGGCCTTCGCCCAGCCGGCGGCCTATCTGAGCCGCGAGGCGAGGGGGCTGGCGGCGGGTGCGGTCTGGCCGTGCGATCTCGGTCCCGATCTGTCGCGCGGCTTCCGGGCGCTGAAGGCCTGGTTCACGCTGAAGACGTTCGGCACCGACCGGCTGGGTGCGGTGATCGCACGAAGCTGCGCGCTCGCCAGATATCTGGAGGCGCGCGTGCTGGCCGAACCGCGGCTGGAATTGCTGGCGCCGGTGAATCTCAACATCGTCTGCTTCCGCTATCGCTCAGGCGATGCGGTCAATCGCGAGATCGTCGCCGACATCCAGGAGTCCGGCATCGCCGCGCCCTCGGGCACGACGCTGGACGGCAAGTTCGCGATCCGTGCCGCGATCGTCAATCACCGCACTGAGGAGACGGATATCGATGCGCTGGTTGCGGCCGTGGTCAAGTTCGGTGCGCAGCGCGGCGGCGGCGTGATCCAGGTCGAGGCGCCGCCAATCGCGGCGCAGTGACATCAAGATCGCTCAAGTCAAAACGCCCCGGACCTGGTCCGGGGCGTTTTGCTTTCAGATGCGCGAAGCGCTCAGGCGGCCGAGCTGACGTCGCTCTTGATATCGCTCTTCGGATGCGTGGCCTCGTACTGGTCGCGCAGCTTGTCTTCATAAGCGATTAGCTTGCGGGCCTCCTTGAGCGCCCGGTAGAGGTCGCCGCTCATGATGTTGTTGTTGATGCCCTCGATGATCGGCCAGGCGCTCGGCACTGCGGTGACGATGTCACGCACGAGGTTGAAATAGGTGCCGTGCTGGGTCTGCGGATCCGGCGAGATGTACATCAGCTGGACCGCCAGATAGACGAGCTTGGCGGGGGTGTCGGCGGTCTCCGGCGTCAGGATGTCGCGTTCGCGCAAGATCGGCACGTTCTCGCCGTCAATCAGAAGACGGGCGCGCTGGTCCGTGTTGGTGATCACGGAGTTACCGACGATGATGCGTTCGTGCGGTTTGAGCTCGACCTTGAGAGCCATGCCTGTTCTCCATCAACCCTTTTGTAACGAGCGGCGCGCGGCGCAGTGAATGACAACTGCCGGCCCTGATTTGGGTCCAATCCTTGCTGAATGTGGTTAACGGGTCGTAAAGATTTGCGCTCGCGTTGAAGAGTGTAAGGATGTCAATGGCTTGAGCGGTGCAAAGAGCTGCACTGCAAGCGTGCAAGAAGGCGCTTTGGGCGCGACGCGGACAAACCGGCGGTTTCATTTCACGGATTGTTAGAGGCTCGGAGGCACCGTCCGCCGGTCGTTTGATCAATCTCGGTCAGACAGGACGCGTAGCTACCAGAAAGGTAACAGTATGTCCGGTATCGTTCTCTCTGCGTCGGTTCGCCAGAACCTGCTCTCTCTCCAGTCCACCGCCGACCTCCTCGCCACCACGCAGTCGCGTCTGTCGACCGGCAAGAAGGTGAACTCGGCGCTGGATAACCCCACCAACTTCTTCACCGCCCAGTCGCTCGACAACCGCGCCAGCGACATCAACAATCTCCTCGACGGCATCGCCAACGGCGTGCAGGTGCTGCAGGCTGCCAACACCGGCATCACCTCGCTGCAGAAGCTGCTCGACTCGGCCAAGTCGATCGCCAATCAGGCGCTCCAGACCACGGTCGGCTATTCCACCAAGTCGAACGTCTCGACCACGATTGCCGGCGCGACGGCCTCCGACCTGCGCGGCACCACGACCTATTCGAGCACGAGCGCACTGACCAACGTGCTGTTCTCCGGCGCCGCCGGCGGTGCAACGGCCGCGACCGCCAGCACCACGCTGGGTGGCACGGTGGCAACCTTCCAGGCAGTCACCGCCGTCAACGACACCTCGGCTGCCGCGATCACGACGGCCACCAAGCTGTTCGATGCGGCCTCCGGCTTGACCACCGGCGCCAACACCAAGTTCACCGACGGCAGCACGCTGACGGTCAACGGCCACACCATCACCATCTCGGCGACTGCGGTCCCGGCGGCTGCGGCTGCGCCGGCAGGCTATGGTGTCACCGGCAACATCGCCACTGACGGCAATGGCAACTCGATTGTCTACACCGGCACCAGCACGACCACCACGTCCGCAACCGTCGGCGACCTCTTGAACGCGATCGATCTCGCCAGCGGTGCCCAGAATGCGGTCGTCGCCGCGGGCGCTGCGACGCTCAGCACGCCGGCCGGCAACACTGCGGCGGCGATTGCCGCCGGCAAGATCACCTTCACGACCTCGACCGGCGGCGATCTCAACATCACCGGCAAGGCCGACATGCTGAAGGCCCTCGGTCTGACGACCGCGACCGGCTCCGGCAACGCCACGGTCTCGGCGACCCGCACCACCACCTCGGCCTCGCTCGGCTCCTTGATCTCCGACGGCTCCACGCTGAACGTCGACGGCAAGACCATCACGTTCAAGAACGCGGTCGTTCCGGCGGCTGCCAACGTTCCGACCGGCTCCAGCATTGCCGGTACCGGCAGCAACGTGGTGACCGACGGCAACGGCAACTCGATCGTCTACCTGCAGGCGGCGACGGTTGCCGACGTGCTGACCGCGGTTGATCTCGCCACCGGCGTGCAGTCGGTGAAGTCCGTGAGTTCGGGCACGGCGACCTTGCAGACCGCCACCGGTGCGACGAACTCCTCGATCGTCGCCGGCGCGCTGCACATCTCGACGGGTGCGAACTCGGATCTGACGATCACCGGCACCGGCAATGCGCTGTCCTCGCTCGGCCTCACCGGCTCGACGGGTACGGGCACTTCGTTCACCGCGAGCCGCGCTGCGGCCTCCGGCGGCATCTCCGGCAAGACCCTGACCTTTACCTCCTTCAACGGCGGCACGGCGGTCAACGTCACGTTCGGCGACGGCACCGGCGGCACGGTCAAGACGCTCGATCAGCTCAACACGCAGCTTCAGGCTAACAATCTGACTGCCACGATCGATGCCAACGGCCTGCTCACCGTCTCGGCCACCAACGACTATGCCTCCTCCACGATCGGCTCGGCGAGTGCCGGCGGCACGATCGGCGGCACGATCACGTCGGCCTTGACGTGGTCGAACGCGACTGCGCCCGTTGCTGATGCTGTTGCCCAGGCGACTCGTTCCAACCTGGTCAATCAGTACAACAACATCATGACGCAGATCGACACCACTTCGCTGGACGCCTCGTTCAACGGTGTGAACCTGCTCAACGGCGACCAGCTCAAGCTGGTGTTCGACGAGACCGGCAAGTCGAGCCTGAACATCACCGGCGTGACCTTCAACTCGAAGGGTCTGGGTCTCGCCGCGCTGGCGCAGGGCACCGACTTCATCGACAACTCGGCGACCAACAAGGTGCTGGCCAAGCTGAACACCGCGTCGAGCACGCTGCGTTCGGAAGCCTCCACCCTGGGTTCGAACCTCTCGGTGGTGCAGGTGCGTCAGGACTTCAACAAGAACCTGATCAACGTGCTGCAGACCGGCTCGTCCAACCTGACGCTGGCCGACACCAACGAGGAAGCGGCCAACAGCCAGGCGCTGTCGACCCGACAGTCGATCGCGGTCTCCGCGCTGTCGCTGGCCAACCAGTCGCAGCAGAGCGTGCTCCAGCTGCTCCGCTAATAGTTGACGACATCGCAATCAAGTCATGGCGGCGGGGCTTCGGCCCCGCCGCTTTCTTTTTGCGTAACCGTTCGAGAGGTGGTCTGGCGGCTCTGAAAAAGTAACCGTCGGTTATGGTTAACGGGGAGCAAACGCCAAAAAAGTGAAGAGTTTCAGATCGATCGTCACCGATTTCGACGCGCTTGCGCAGCGTTATGGTGAACCGGCGCTTACGGCGCGCGAGCAGGTTTCACCCTTTGTTAGCCATGTCCCCTCAGGCTGTGCCCGTCACTCGATCCGAAGCGATCGAAAGAAGACGCGTAAACCAGAAGGGTAAGAGTTATGTCCGGTATCGTTCTCTCTGCGTCGGTTCGCCAGAACCTGCTCTCTCTCCAGTCCACCGCCGACCTCCTCGCCACCACGCAGTCGCGTCTGTCGACCGGCAAGAAGGTGAACACGGCGCTGGATAATCCCACCAACTTCTTCACGGCCCAGTCGCTCGACAACCGCGCCAGCGACATCAACAATCTCCTCGACGGCATCGCCAACGGCGTGCAGGTGCTGCAGGCCGCCAACACCGGCATCACCTCGCTGTCGAAGTTGCTCGATAGCGCCAAGTCGATCGCCAATCAGGCGCTCCAGACCACGGTCGGTTACTCGACCAAGTCGAACGTCTCCACCACGATCGCCGGCGCGACGGCCTCCGACCTGCGCGGCACCACGACCTATTCGAGCACCAGCGCGTTGTCGAACGTGCTGTTCTCCGGCGCCGCCGGCGGTGCAACGGCCGCGACCGCCAGCACCACGCTGGGTGGCACGGTGGCAACCTTCCAGGCAGTCACCGCCGTCAACGACACCTCGGCTGCCGCGATCACGACGGCCACCAAGCTGTTCGATGCGGCCTCCGGCTTGACCACCGGCGCCAACACCAAGTTCACCGACGGCAGCACGCTGACGGTCAACGGCCACACCATCACCATCTCGGCGACTGCGGTCCCGGCGGCTGCGGCTGCGCCGGCAGGCTATGGTGTCACCGGCAACATCGCCACTGACGGCAATGGCAACTCGATTGTCTACACCGGCACCAGCACGACCACCACGTCCGCAACCGTCGGCGACCTCTTGAACGCGATCGATCTCGCCAGCGGTGCCCAGAATGCGGTCGTCGCCGCGGGCGCTGCGACGCTCAGCACGCCGGCCGGCAACACTGCGGCGGCGATTGCCGCCGGCAAGATCACCTTCACGACCTCGACCGGCGGCGATCTCAACATCACCGGCAAGGCCGACATGCTGAAGGCCCTCGGTCTGACGACCGCGACCGGCTCCGGCAACGCCACGGTCTCGGCGACCCGCACCACCACCTCGGCCTCGCTCGGCACGTTGATCGCCGACGGCTCGACGCTGAACGTCGACGGCAAGACCATCACGTTCAAGAACGCGGTGGTTCCGGCGGCTGCCAACGTTCCGACCGGCTCCAGCATTGCCGGTACCGGCAGCAACGTGGTGACCGACGGCAACGGCAACTCGATCGTCTACCTGCAGGCGGCGACGGTTGCCGACGTGCTGACCGCGCTCGATCTCGCCACCGGCGTGCAGTCGGTGAAGTCCGTGAGTTCGGGCACGGCGACCTTGCAGACCGCCACCGGTGCGACGAACTCCTCGATCGTCGCCGGCGCGCTGCACATCTCGACGGGTGCGAACTCGGATCTGTCGATCACCGGTTCGGGGAATGCGCTGTCCGCGCTCGGCCTCACCGGCTCGACCGGTACGGGCACCGCCTTCACCGCGAGTCGTGCCGCAGCTCCCGGCAGCATCTCCGGCAAGACCCTGACCTTTACCTCCTTCAACGGCGGTACGGCGGTCAACGTCACATTCGGCGACGGCACCGGCGGTACGGTGAAGACTCTGGACCAGCTGAATGCCAAGCTGCAGGCCGACAATTTGGCCGCCACGATCGATGCCAACGGCCTGCTCACGGTCTCCGTCATCAACGATTACGCCTCATCGACGATCGGCTCGGTTGCCGCAGGCGGCGTGATCGGCGGTACGATCACGACCGCCTTGACCTGGACCAACGCGACGACGCCGACCGTCGACGCGGTCGCCCAAGCCACGCGTTCCAACCTGGTGGCGCAGTACAACAACATCATGTCGCAGATCGACACGACCTCGGTCGACTCGTCCTTCAACGGCGTGAACCTGCTCAACGGCGACCAGCTCAAGCTGGTGTTCGACGAGACCGGCAAGTCGAGCCTGAACATCACCGGCGTGACCTTCAACTCGAAGGGTCTGGGTCTCGCCGCGCTGGTGCAGGGCACCGACTTCATCGACAACTCGGCCACCAACAAAGTCCTGGCGAGCCTCAATGCTGCCTCGAGCACGTTGCGCTCGGAAGCCTCCACCCTGGGTTCGAACCTCTCGGTGGTGCAGGTGCGTCAGGACTTCAACAAGAACCTGATCAACGTGCTGCAGACCGGCTCGTCCAACCTGACGCTGGCGGATACCAACGAGGAAGCGGCCAACAGCCAGGCGCTGTCGACGCGCCAGTCGATTGCAGTCTCCGCGCTCTCGCTGGCCAACACATCTCAGCAGAGCGTGCTCCAGCTGCTCCGCTAATAAGCGGCTGAAATAACGACACAAAAGAGAGCGGCGGGGCTTCGGCCCCGCCGCTTTTTTGCGTTCCCTGGCGGCTCCGTAAATCCTGGGTTCCAGTGCGGGGAGGGCGCTAACCCGGCATTAACCCTTTCCCTTAAGTCGTCGTTAACCATACTTTAAAGGACAGCCCCTAAAACTCGACAAAAGCCCGCTTTCCAGATCGGCGAGCCCGATTCGTTTACGGTTCAAAAGGAAGACCGCCAATGTCCAACATCGTTCTCTCGGCGTCAGTTCGCCAGAACCTGTTGTCGCTGCAATCAACGGCCGACCTGCTCGCCACCACCCAGTCGCGTCTCTCGACCGGCAAGAAGGTGAACACGGCGCTGGACAATCCGACCAACTTCTTCACCGCGCAGGGGCTGGACAACCGGGCGAGCGACATCAGCAACCTGCTTGATGGCATCAACAACGGCGTCCAGGTGCTCCAGGCCGCCAACACCGGCATCACCTCGCTGCAAAAGCTGATCGACAGCGCCAAGTCGATCGCCAACCAGGCGCTCCAGACCACGGTCGGCTACTCGACCAAGTCGAACATCTCGACCACGATCCCCGGCGCGACGCCGGCGGATCTGCGCGGCACCACCAGCTATACCTATGCAACGGCGACCGGCAATGTCGTTACCAACGGCACCGCCGGCGGTACGACTCCGATCACCGGCGCGACCACGCTCGGTGGCATTTCGCAATCCCTGACCGGTAATGCCGCTCCCGACGGCGCCGGTAACGCGGCTAGTCTTGCGGCCAATCTCAAGTTGCTCGGTACGCCGAGCGCCACCACGATCGCGGCGAACGGTGCGCCGTCCGACGGCGATGTGCTGATTGTCGACGGCAAGACCATCACCTTCAGGGCGGGGGCCGCGCCTGCGGTCGCCAACGTTCCAGCCGGTTCCGGCAAGAACAACAACGTTGTGACCGACGGCAATGGCAACTCCACGGTTTACCTCGGAACAAACGCCGCTCCGGCTGCGACCGTCCAGGACGTGATGGACGCGATCGATCTTGCTAGCGGCGTGCAAACCGCGGCGATCACGGGCGGCACCGCAACGCTGTCGAACTCCTCGGGCGCCAACGCCGCCATCGCCGGCGGCCAGCTCACCCTCACCACCGGCACCGGCGCCGATCTCAGCATCACGGGCAAGGCCGACTTCCTCAAGGCGCTGGGCCTGACCACCGCGACCGGCTCCGGCAATGTCAACGTGACCAAGGCGCGTCTGACCGCCCCAGCTACGCTGGGCACGCTCGTTCAGGACGGCTCCACGCTCAACGTCGACGGCAAGACGGTCACGTTCAAGAACGCCGCCGTCCCTGCTGCCGCTCCGACGGGGTCGACCAAGATCGGCAACATCGTCACCGACAACAACGGCAACTCCATCGTCTATCTCCAGGGCGCAACCGTTCAGGATTCGCTCAACGCGGTCGACCTGGCCTCGGGCGCCGGCATCGTCAGCGCCGGCGCCGTGGTCGCGGCGAGCGGTTCGTCGCTGTCCTCGGTCGTCAATGGTGCGCTCAAGCTCAGTACCGGCACCACCGCCGATCTGTCGATCACCGGAACGGGCAACGCGCTGTCCGCGTTCGGGCTGACCGGTCCCACCGGCACGGGTACCGCCTTTACCGCAGGCCGCGCGCCGGGTCCCGGCAGCATTTCCGGCAAGACGCTGACCTTCACCTCCTTCAACGGCGGCAAGCCCGTCAACGTCACCTTCGGCGACGGCACCAACGGCACGGTCAAGACGCTCGACCAGCTCAACAACCAGCTTCAGGCCAACCACCTGACGGCGACGATCGACGCCAACGGCGTGCTCACGATCACCACCGTCAACGAATACGCCTCTTCGACGCTCGGCTCGGTGACTGCTGGCGGTGTCGTCGGCGGCACGATCACCAGCACGGTTGCCTTCACCACCGCGCAGCCGCCGATCCAGGATCCCGTGGCGCAGACGGCGCGCTCCAATCTGGTCAACCAGTTCAACAATATCCTGGCGCAGATCGACACCACATCGCAGGACGCCTCGTTCAACGGAGTCAACCTGCTCAACGGCGACACGCTGAAGCTGGTCTTCAACGAGACCGGCAGCTCGACGCTCAGCATCAACGGCGTGGTGTTCAACGCGGCCGGCCTCGGCCTCAGCAACCTCGTCAACGGCGTCGACTTCATCGACAATGGTGCCACGAACAAGGTGCTGGCGAGCCTGAATGCGGCCTCGAGCACGCTGCGCTCGGAAGGCTCGGCGCTCGGCTCGAACCTCTCGATCGTGCAGGTGCGCCAGGACTTCTCGAAGAACCTGATCAACGTGCTGCAAACCGGCTCGTCCAACCTGACGCTCGCCGACACCAACGAGGAAGCGGCCAACAGCCAGGCGCTCTCGACCCGCCAGTCGATCGCGGTCTCCGCGCTGTCGCTGGCCAACCAGTCGCAGCAGAGCGTGCTGCAGCTGCTGCGCTAGTTTCATAGCGCAAGATCACTGATGAGGATAGCGCGGCGGAGCTAACGCTCCGCTGTTCCTTTGAGGGAGATCGCTAAGACATTAGCTGAGATCGACGCGCATCATGTCAGGCGAGTTTACATCGCGCGTGCGTGCATCTAGCGTTTGCGCTGACGAAGAAACTCCGCGACCCGTAGTAGTCCGGAGGGCTTCCAAGCACACACGTAAGCAAATCTTAAGCGGTGCTGCCTAGGGTTGGGAAAGAAATCCTTAAGCGCTTTCAACGTGCTAGGTAAACTTCCAGGGTGTGATTGATGTCGAATTCCGCTGCCTCGGCCTATGCGCGTGTCGCAACGACCACCGCATCTCCTCGCGACATCGAGGCGCAGACTCTGCTCAAGGCCGCCAACAAGCTCCAGGATGCGGTGAACAATGCCGATCCGCTCAGTGAGCAGACGATGCAGGCGCTGATGTTCAATCGCAAGCTCTGGACGATCTTCCTGAGCGAAGCCATGCGCGACAGCAATCCGCAGCCGATCGACGTCCGGCAGAAGATCGCCAACATCAGTGTGTTCGTATTGAGCCAGACCGCGGCGCTGCAGATGAGCCCGCAGTTCGATCACTTCCGTCCGCTGATCGAGATCAACCGGAACATCGCTGCGGGTCTGTCCGGCCGTCCGTGATGAGATCCGTCACGGCCGACTTCGCGAGCGGCTCGCGGACAGCCTATTAGTCCGGCATCGGGATTTCGCAGGCAGCTTGGCTATGAAGCGCGCCGGTGCGCCCAACACCGTCACCTCGCTCGACACCTGATCGTCAGGCGCTGAGGTCCGTGTTCAGTGGACGCGCGGGCTTGGACTTCAAGTCCTCCGCATGAAAATAGGCGCGCCGGCGCAGCATCGCCTCGTCGGGGAATTGGTTCACCACCGCGTCGGTCTTGTCGTTGACGACCTGGAAAACGAACGATGCGGCTGCCTGGTCGAACACGACCTGCCGCGAGATGTTTTCGTTGTTGTTCGGCAAATCGTTGCGGACGGGCGCGCTGGTATCGCTCGCGGCGACCGTCTGGCTCACGGGCAAATCCGTTTGCACGGCTTCGTTCGCCGCCGAATTCGACGTCGTTACGATCTGCACGGGGGCCGGGATCCCCACCGGCCTGATGCTGAAATCTGTACTCATGGCAGCCTCCTGGTTGCCCTACGTGAGTCAAATCCCAACCCCTCTCAATGCGCAACCATGGAACACCAGGACTGAAGACCCGGTAAGGAAACGTGCCTAACCACGCGACGACAACGTCGCGCGGTTTTTCGTCAAATTGTAGTCAGCTTTTGCGTGCGCTCAGAGCGAGCGGCTGAGCGCGAGCGGGGTGATGTGGCGCGGGCCGGGAGCCGCGCGACGTCCGGCGGCAGTATAGGTATTCGGTACGTTGCGCTTCTGGATCTCGGCATTGACGCCGCGCACGACGCTTTCGGAGACCGCATGCGCGGTCGCGAGCACGGTGAGGTTGACCTGGAGCATCGCGCGGAATGCATCGTGGTGCCGATGCAGCGTCGAGAGCAGCTCGGGCGCGGATTTCGCGAGCTGGGCCTGGTTCGCCTTCAGCTGGCTTACAGCGCCAACGTAGTTTCGCGAGAGCTCCTGCTTCCTGCTCTCCAGCGTCATGGCCTCGCGGACGTTGCCGGCGCGCACCAGCTCGGTCTCGCGCTCGATCAGGCTGAGCAACGCGCTCATCGCATCCATCAGATCTTCCGCGAGCTTGCGCGCCTCGGCACTGCCGGGTGCGGTGTTCGGGCGCTGCGCTTGCATCGGCTGACGTGAGGCGTTGAACTGGTTCATCTCGTTGGACCTTATGCCGTACGGAGCGTGGCTTTCGCCTGCTGGATGATCAGGGTGCGATAGACGTCGCGGGCGACACCGACGCCACCGGCACTGGCGAAGTTCTTGGAATATTGCTCGGTCAGCATCGAGCGCCACACGCCGGTACCGGGCGTGCTGCCGAATGGACCATCGCCCTTCAGGCTAGAGGTCATCTGCGAGAACATGCTGTTGAGGAACATCGCTTCGAAGTCGGTGGCGGTCTTCTGCGCCTTGGCTTGTTGCTGCGGCGCGACCTTCTGCAGGGCCGCCGCGAGCTCGAAGTCGGGTCGGCCGTTGCGGCTCTCGACCGAGAAGGTCGGCGAGTACGTCGTGAGGTGCGGGGTATTGATCGTGCTCGTCTGCATCACATCACCTCGATGTCGGCTTCGATCGCCCCGGCAGCCTTGATCGCCTGGAGGATGCTGATCATGTCGCGGGGGCCGATGCCGAGGCCGTTGAGGCCATCGACGAGCTGCTGGAGCGAGACGCCGTCCTTGACCAGCGCCAGCTTCTTGCCGTCCTCGGTGACGCTGACGCTGCTGCGCGGTGCGACCACGGTGCGGCCGCGCGACAGCGGATTGGGCTGGCTCACCTGCGGGCTCTCGGAAATCGTGACGGTGAGGTTACCTTGCGCCACCGCGACGGTGGCGACGCGGACGTCGCGACCCATCACGATGATGCCGCTGCGCTCGTCGATGATGATCTTGGCGGCCAGATCAGGGTCGACCTGGAGCTGCTCGATCTCGGTGAGGAAGGCGACGACGTTGCCCTTGAACTCCGGCGGGATCGACAGCTGCACCGTTGAGGGATCGATCGGCTCGGCCGTCTTGACGCCGAGATAGTCGTTCACCGCCGCCGCGATGCGCTTGGCGGTGGTGAAGTCGGCGTTGCGCAGCGCGAGGCGCACGTTCGGCAGGCGATTGAGCGCAAACTCGATCTCGCGCTCGATGATGGCGCCGTTGGCGATGCGCCCCACCGTCGGGACGCCGCGAACGATCTTGGCCGCCTCACCCTCGGCCTGGAAGCCGGAGATCGCGAGCGAGCCCTGCGCCACCGCATAGACGTTGCCGTCGGCGCCGAGGAGGGGAGTGACAAGCAGGGTGCCGCCCTGCAGGTTCTTGGCATCGCCGAGCGCGGACACCGTGACGTCCATGCGCGTGCCCTGGGTGGCGAAGGCCGGCAGATTGCCTGTCACCATCACGGCAGCGACGTTGCCGGTGCGGATGGTGGCGCCGCGGATGTTGACGCCCATGCGCTCGAGCATCGCCTGCAGCGACTGCTTGGTGAAGGGGATGTTGTTGAGCGTGTCGCCGGTGCCGTTGAGGCCGACGACGAGGCCGTAGCCGATGAGCTGGTTCTGCCGCACGCCTTCGATATTGGCGAGGTCCTTGATGCGCGAGGTCGCAGCCGCCGAATTGACCGACAACGCCAGCGCCGACAGCGCGGCGCAGGCCGCCCCAACAATCCTCACCCAACGAACGGCTGGCATCCTCTGCTCCCCAAGGCTTCCAAAGAGCCTCCTCAAATCGAAGACCTGCACGACACTCCCATGACGAGCCGGTCCGGCGCTTTCCTTGCGAGCGCTGTGCCAACCTGGGCAGAGGGGTTAGATGATTGAATAGGTTGAATAAACCTGTTTCGACCGGTGTCAGCGGGCGTTCGCCTTCAGGAGCGAAACTGCCGCCCGTCGGCAGATTTTGCCGGGCCGTTTACGCAGCGTTAACCATAAAACGGCGAATGTGGCGCATCGATCACCCGGATTGCTTCCGATGCGCATCTACGGACCGAACGGCACCACGCTTGGAACGCCGGCCAGCCAGGCCAGACGGACCGGCGCGGGCTCCTTCGTGCTGCCCGACACTTCGTCGGCGCAGGAGACGCGGAGCGCCGCTGCACCGAAGGCCGCCGCCAACATCGACGCGCTGCTTGCGCTGCAAGGTGTCGAGGAGGATCCGGTCGAGCGCCGCAAGCGCTCGGTCGCCCGCGGCAGGACCGCGCTCGACGTGCTCGACGAGCTCAAGATGGGACTCTTGTCCGGCAATCTCGACGCCTCGACCGTGATGCGGCTGCGCGACGCCGCGGCGAACCTGAAATCGTCCTCGGGCGATCCCGGACTGGACTCCGTGCTCTCGGAGATCGAGCTGCGCGTCGAGGTCGAACTGGCGAAGGCGGGGCAGGCCTAGTCAAGCGGACTGTCCTCGCCCGGCTTGAGCGGGCGACCCAGTATTCCAGAGACAGTCGTTGTTGAACCAAGAGGCCGCGGCGTACCGGATGCCACGGTCAAGCCGGGGCACGACACCAACGTTGGGTTGGCAAGCTACGCTATCGCTTGTGCCTTACGCCGCCTCTTCCTTCAGTTGCGCGTCGTAGCGGCGCTGGGCGGCGAGCACGTCTTTCAGATTCTGTTCGGCCCAATCGCGCAGGGGATCGACGGCGGCGGCGAGCGTCAGCCCGAGCTGCGTGATCGAATACTCCACCGTCACAGGCACGGTCGCGATGGCGCGGCGCTTGATCAATCCGTCGCGTTCCAGCGACTTGAGAACCTGGCTCAGCATCTTCTGCGAAATACCTTCGATCGTGCGGCGCAACTGATTGAAGCGCATTGGCTCTTCGCGCAGCAGCAAGAGGATCAGCACCGCCCATTTGTCGCCGACGCGGTCGAGGATCTGGCGCGTGGGGCAATTCGCTGCATAGACGTCGGGCTTCATCTTGGGTCCTCGATCCATTCCAGCCGCCTGCGCGCGGCGATTTCGTTGCGGCGGTCACTTCAGCGTAATCAGGTAAGCACAAAGTGCTCTCTTAACACTAGCATTCTTTGCGATATCTAGTCACCACTAGTTACTAGAGGAGCAAAGGAGCCTTCCAATGAAAATCGCAGTCGCCGGCGCCTCGGGCCGGGCCGGATCGGAAATCACCAGGGAGCTGTCGCGCCGCGGCCATAGCGTCACCGCCATCGCCCGGAACCCGGAGAAGATCGCGGCCCTGCCGAACGTCACGCCGACCAAGGGTGACGTGCTCGACCAGCCGGGCTTGACCAAGCTGTGGGCCGGCCACGACGTCGCCGTGAGTTCCGTCCACTTCCTGGCCAGTGACCCGCAGAAGCTGCTCGGCGCTGCCAAGGCGTCCGGGGTGGGTCGTTACCTCGTCGTCGGCGGAGCCGGCAGCCTCGAAGTCGCCCCCGGCGTGAAGCTGGTCACAACTCCCGGTTTTCCGGCCCAATACAAGGCCGAGGCGGAGGCGGGTTCCGCCTTTCTGGATCTGCTGCGTCAGGAAAAGGACCTGAACTGGACCTTCATCTCGCCGTCGGCGCTGTTCATCGAGGGGGAACACACCGGCAAGTTCCGGCTTGGGACCGACCAGCTTCTCGCAGATGCGAACGGCAAGAGCTGGATCAGTTTCGCCGACTACGCCATTGCGCTGGTCGATGAGATCGAGAAGCCGTCCCATCTGAAGCAGCGTTTCACGGTCGGGTACTAGGCCTTCGGCCGCCCCCGGCCCCTTTGCGGATAAACCTTCCTGTGCAAGGGTTTGGGGGCGGTAACCGAGTGATTAAGGAAATATTGTCTGTCACGGGAGGCCGCTATATAACGCCCCGCTCAACGGACCCCGTTCCGTTTGCGAGTCGTTGCTTAGACAGATAGGCCGCCCTTGGAAAAGTTGAAAAACTACCGACCGACCGAAAAAGAGCCTTTCATGAACGACCGGCAGAAGGAGTACTTCCGTTTGAAGCTCCTTGCCTGGAAGGATGAGATCCTCAAAGAGTCCAAGCTCACCCTGCAAGCCCTGCAGGAGGAGAACGTCAACCACCCCGATCTCGCTGATCGGGCATCGTCCGAAACCGACCGCGCCATCGAACTCCGTGCCCGCGACCGCCAGCGCAAGTTGATCGCCAAGATCGACGCCGCGCTCCAGCGGATCGAGGACAACACCTACGGCTATTGCGAGGACACCGGCGAGCCAATCTCGTTGAAGCGGCTCGAAGCCCGGCCCATCGCAACGCTCTCGGTGGAAGCGCAGGAGCGCCACGAGAAACGCGAGAAGGTTTATCGCGACGAATAAGGTCCGAGCCGCAGAGATGCGGCTCTTTGTTTTTGGACGCGAGGCGCCATTTCGCGCCATGTCCGGCATTTTGCCTGTCGCTTGCCGCCGCCCGCATCAACGCGTGAGCGCAATCGCGAAAAGTGAATCGCGATCAATGAGCTAGAGTCGATTCCTCCGATCTCACGTGAGATCGGAGGAGAATCGACTTTCGCTTCAGGTGTGGGAAGGTATTGCGAGTCGCATCAACGAGATCGCCCCTGATGCTGAGCGGCTGATCGAGCTGCATCAAGCAGTGCTGCAATCAACCTCGCGCGACGCCACGAGGCGCGCATCCCCATAGCGCCTCGACCAGCTCAATATTTCGTTAACCGCCGGGTTCCGCGGCTCCAGGCGCCGGACTGGCTGGTGCGGCTGGCCGCGAGCCCGATTCGGCTGCTGCCCGCCGTCGTGCCGATGCTCGGGCGTGTCGGGCATTCCACCAGCGTCAAGGCGCGGTCGCTGCTCGGCTGGCAGGTGCGTAGCAACGAGGAGGCGATCCTTGCGACCGCCGAGAGCCTGGTCTGGCTTGGCCTTCTCAAGCCGTAAGGTCCGCCGCCCGCGCTTGTCAGGCCGGGGCGGGGATGCTGAAGTGCCGTCCTGGATTTGCATAGCGCGGGAGGCGGCGCCGATGGACAAGATTCTCGAAGCCGCAAAGGCGATCGCGCTGGCGCGCCGCAACCATGCGCCGCTTGCGGCCCTCGAGGTTCCGCCGGCCGACGAGGCCGAGGGCTACCAGGTCCAGCGCGCGTTGCACGATCTGCTGCTGCCCTATGTCGGGCCGCTCGTCGGCTACAAGATCGGCTGCACCAGCCAGGTGATGCAGGACTATATCGGCATTCCGCACCCGTGCGGGGGCGGCGTGTTCCAGAAGGGCATCCACGACAGCGGTGCGAAGCTCCAGGCCTCCAAATATGTCCGGGTCGGCGTCGAATGCGAGATCGCGGTGCGGCTCAAGCGCGACCTCGCCGCCGGCGAGGCGCCGTTCACGGCGGAATGGGTCGGCGAGGCGGTCGAGTCCTACCATCCTGCGATCGAGATCGTCGACGACCGCTACGTGAAGTGGGAGACGATTGGCGCGCCGACGCTGATCGCCGACGACTTCTTCGCCGCTGGCTGCGTGCTGGGTCCCTCGGTGCCGCGGTCGTCGGTGCCGGACCTGAAAGCGGTCAAGGGCCGCGCCATCGTCAACGGCGAGGAGGTCAGTAGCGGCACGGGCGCCGACGTGCTCGGCCATCCCCACAACGCACTCGCCTGGCTCGCCAATCACCTCGCCGCAGAAGGCAAGGGGCTGCATGCGGGACAGCTGGTTCTCACCGGGAGCCTGGTGAAGACGCTGTGGCTGAAGGCCGGCGACAAGGTGCGGATGGAGCTGGACGGGCTCGGTGTGGTGGAGGCGGAGTTCAAGTGAGCTCTCGCCACCGTCATTGCGAGGAGCTCTTGCGACGAAGCAATCTCGAGTCGTTCCGCGGAGGGATTCTGGATTGCTTCGCTGCGTTCGCAATGACGGAATGCAGGGCGCCGGTATCGCTACGATTGCGCGGGCCCGGCTCGCGGTGCGCATCTACGACAAAACACGTGCGGCCCTCGCCAGGGGAGCTAGCGAGGGCCGCGTAGTACACCGTCGTTCGCGCCTAGGTTCGCGAACACGATGTGGGAGCTCTTGAAGAAGCCTTAGAAGGGCAGCAGCACATCCATGACTTGCTGGCCGTAGCGCGGCTGCTGCACGTCCATGATCTGGCCGCGGCCGCCATAGGCGATACGGGCCTGCGCGATCTTGGTGGAATCGATGGTGTTATCGCTCTGGATGTCCTCGGGGCGGACGATGCCGGCCACGATCAGTTCGCGGATTTCGTAGTTGACGCGGATCTCCTGCTTGCCTTCGACCACGAGGTTGCCGTTCGGCAGCACCTGGGTGACGACTGCGGCGACGTTGGTCTGCAGGGCTTCAGTGCGGTTGACCGAGCCCTTGCCGTCGCTGGCGGCGGTGGAGTCGGCGGTGAGGATGCGGCCGGGCAGGATCTTGTGCGGTTGCGTGATGGTCTGCGCGCCGATGAAATCGGTAATGCCCGAATTTTCCGAGTTGGTCCGGCTGCGCTGGGTCTCGTTGGCGATGTTGGCCTTGTCGGTGATGTTCACGGTCACGGTGAGGAGATCGCCGATCTGGTGGGCGCGCTGGTCCTTGAAGAAAGCGCGACTGCCGTTACGCCACAGCGAGTTCGGATTGTAGGAGGCGACTTCCGGCTTCGGCATCGGCATCTGCACCGGCTTGTAGCCGGGCTGCGTCGTCGGATTGTCGATCGCGGACAATTTCGGTTGCTCGCCGATCTGCGACAGGCGATCGATCGAGGAGCAGCCGCCCAGCGCGCAAGAGGCCAGCAGCAGGGCAGAGATCGCGATGCGACGAAGACGGGAAGCCGAACTGAACGAGGACATGACTTACTCTGACTTGGCTGGAGCTTGCGAGACGCGGGCTTGCGGGATCTGGGCTTGTGCGATTTGGGCCGGCGACGCGGGGGCCTGGACCAGGCTGCGGACGAGGGCTGCAGTGTCGACGGGCGCGGGCGCTTCATCGCGCTTGAGCGAGGAGGTTTGCTCGACGGCCGGCGCCATCGGCGCGGACTGGCTGGCGCCCTGCACGGTGACCTGGCCGCGGCCGGTGACGACCCCGGTCAGCGTGCGCTTGGATTGCAGGTTGAGCACGGAAACGGTGTCGCCCTCGGCGCCGCTCTCGATCGCCTTGCCGCGCGTGGTGAGGTAGAGGCCGGGCACCTGGTAGATGATGGTGACGCTCTGGTCGCGCTGCACGAAGTCGGGCTTGACGATGTCGGCGACGCGGATCGGCGTGCCCGCCCGCATCGGCCGGCGCAGCTGCATGCCGATGGTGCGATCGCGCGAGGCGGCCTCGCCGGCGACCTCGGCCTTCGGCCGGCGCTCCAGCGAGATGTCCGAGGCTTTCAGCATGTCGGAGCGGTCGATGTCGCGCGTCAGCACGGCAACTTCCACGGTCTCGATCGCGGTGCCGGTGAAGCGCAGCCTGGTCGGCGTCGGGTTGTTGTCGTTGTTGATCTCGAATGCGATGTCGAAACGGCCGCTGCGCGCATCGTAGCGGGTGGCGACCGGCTGCAGCGCGCCGGTATTGGAGGCGTCCAGCCGCATGTCGGAGACGCCGCGGTCGAAGGTGACGGTGATGTTGGCGGCATCGCCAAGGCCGAAGCGTCGCTCGAGCGCGAAGGCCACCGCGTTTTCGAGGTCCCTGCTGGCGAGCGTGCGGGCGAGGCGGGTGACCTGGACTTCCCTGATGTCGCCGGTCATCACGCCGATCACCTGCTTGGCGCGCAGCACGCCCAGGATTTGGGCGACCGGCAACGCACCGGTGGTGCCGAGATCGGGCGAGCGGTAGACCGGGATCAGCGCGGCCGAGCCGGCATTGTCGATGAGGTCGCCGACCCGTACCACGTCCGAGGTCACGGTGACGTTCGCGCGCAGCGTCGGCGCGGCGATGCCGTCGTCGGCGGCCTGTGCCGGCAGGGCCAGCAACAGGAGCGCGGAGATCGTGGCGAATGTGGTCCGGCTCATCGTCATCACCTCAGCGGAACAGCGCCGTAGTCGATTGCATCATCTGGTCGGCGGCGCTGATGACCTTGGCGTTCATCTCGTAGGCGCGCTGGGCCGCGATCAGGTCGCTCATCTCCGAGACGACGTCCACATTGGCCTGCTCCAGGCTGCCTTGCGTGACCTTGCCGTAGCCTTCGGTGTTGGCGGTGCCGTCCTGCGGCGGGCCCGAGGACGGCGTCTCGGTGAACTGGTTGCTGCCGACCGGCTGCAGGCCGGCCTTGTTGATGAAGCGGGTCACGTTGATCGTGCCGATGATCGAGGAGGTCGACGAGCCCGGCAACGTGACCGAGACCTGGCCCTGCTCGTTCACGGTGATGCCCGAGGCGTTTTGCGGGATGGTGATGGTCGGCTGCACCGGGTTGCCCTGGGCGGTGACGACGCGACCCTGGTTGTCCATCTGGAAGGTGCCGTCGCGGGTGTACTGGAAGGTGCCGTCGGGCATCAGGATCTTGAAGAAGCCTTCGCCCGAGATCGCGAGGTCGAGGTCGTTGCCGGTCTGCGACAGCGTGCCCTGCGTCATGCTGCGCGGTGTGCCGACGGTCTTGACGCCGCCGCCGATGTCGACGCCGACAGGCAGGATGGTGCCCTGATCCGAGGCCTGCGCGCCGACGCGGCGCACGTGTTCGTAGATCAGGTCCTGGAACGCCGCGGTCTGCTTCTTGAAGCCCGTGGTGCGGAGGTTCGCGATGTTGTTGGAGATGACCTGGACGTTGAGTTCCTGGGCCGCCATTCCGGTCGCAGCGGTGTGGAGCGCTTGCATGTCAGTGATCCCCTAATCAGGCCGGAACGTCGGCGAGTTTCTCGATCGCCGATTTGTGGAGGTCGCTCTGCTGCTGCAGCAGATTGGCGATGGCGGTGTAGCTGCGCATGACTTCGACCATGCGGGTCATCTCGCCGACCGAGTTCACGTTCGACTTCTCGATGTAGCCTTGCTGCACGGTCGACTTGGTGTCGGCCTGCTGGTTCGCCGACCCCGCACTGTAGAGGTTGGTGCCGAGCTTGGTCAGCTTGGCCGGATCGTCGAAGGAGACCATGCGGATCTTGCCGCGGATCGAGTCAGTCTTGGCGGTGCCCTCGAGCACGGTGACGGTGCCATCGGGGGCGACGTTGATGTCGTGATCGGTCGGCTGGAAGGTGATCGGGCCGCCGGTGCCGAGCACGAGGTTGCCGTCGGAGGTGACGAGCTGGCCGGTGCTGTTGAGCGTGAACTTGCCGTCGCGGGTGTAGCGCTCGGCCCCGTTGGCCTGCACGGCGAAAAAGGCATTGCCGGTGATCGCCATGTCGAGCGGGTTGTTGGTCGGCTCCATTGGACCCTGGCCGACGTCGCGGAAGGTGCCGCGGTCCTGCACGTAGGAGACCCGGCGGTCGGAGCCGATGAAATTGTCCTCGCGCGCGTTCGAGTTGAGATACTCCTCGAACAGCGAATGGTCGGCCTTGAAGCCGTTGGTGTTGGCATTGGCGACGTTGTTGGCGATGACATCCATCTGCCGCTCCAACGTCATCTGCCGTGACAAGCCGATCAGAAGCGCGTTCTGCATCGGAAGATCTCCCCTGAGTGAGATCCGCCACCTCGCTCTCCCAAGCGCCTTGGCCGACCCCGTGAACGAGACTGCTGGGTTCTCCCAAACCCCTGCGGTCCCGGCCCTCTACCAGCGAAAGCCGTGCCAACCTGAAAATGTATGTAACTTCAGTTATTTGATGATTTTTCGAGGGTGCCGGAAGGCGGCAGGAAGGTTCTGTTAGCCATGTTTGCCCGGCAGATTTTTCCTAGCTGGGGCCCAATCGAAAGAAACCGTTAACCATTATTACCGTAGCGTTTGCGGGCAAGAGGAGCGCATTGCGCTGGGACATTCGTATCGCGTCAACGTCTGCCAGGGGGCTTCGCTCTTTCGATTCCTTAAGAGATGAGCGAGCCCGGCGACCATGGCAGAGAATGAAGCGGAAGGCGGCGCAGCCGCCGAGGGCGCCGAAGCCGCTCCCCCGAAGAACAAGCTCAAGCTCATCATCATGGCCGTCGGACTGCTCGCCGTCCTCGGCGGCGGTGCGGCGACCTGGTTCTTCTTCTTCCGTCACGGCGACGACGAGCACCATGCCGAGGTGGCCCCGCCGCCGAAGCCGCCCGCCTTCGTCGACGTGCCCGACATCATGGTCAACCTCGCCGGCGCGCCGGGCGAGCGCGTGCAATATCTGAAGCTGAAGATCGTGCTGGAGCTGAAGGAAGAGAAGCAGATCGAGGCGATCAAGCCGACCATGCCGCGTGTCACCGACATCTTCCAGACCTATGTCCGCGAGTTGCGCTCCTCCGACCTCAACGGCTCCGCCGGCATCTTCCGCCTCAAGGAGGAGCTGACCAAGCGCGTCAACGCGGCGGTCGCGCCGATCCAGGTCAGCGCGGTGCTGTTCAAGGAAGTCGTGATCCAGTGATGATGCTGCGGAAGGTAACGGGCTAGCGTCATGGCCGGCAACGAGCAAATGGACCAGGATGCGATTGCCGCCCAATGGGAGGCGTCGCTCGATTCCGAGGATCCCGCAGAGGCCGCGAAGGCCGCTGCCGAAAACGAATTGTCGGAGACCATGGCCCTGCAATGGGCGGCCATGGTCGAGGACGGCAGCCGCGATCTCGGCACCGGCAAGAATTCCGGCGAGCGGGTGCTGTCGCAGGAGGAGATCGACAACCTCCTCGGCTTCACCGTCGGCGACGTCACGCTCGACGACCACAGCGGCATCCGCGCGATCATCGATTCGGCGATGGTCTCCTACGAGCGTCTGCCGATGCTCGAAATCGTCTTCGACCGCCTCGTGCGGCTGTTGACGACGTCCTTGCGCAACTTCACCTCAGATAACGTCGAAGTCTCGCTTGACCGCATCACCTCGGTGCGCTTCGGCGACTACATGAACTCGATCCCGCTGCCCGCCGTGCTCTCGGTGTTCAAGGCCGAGGAGTGGGAAAACTTCGGCATGGCGACGGTCGATTCCAACCTGATCTACTCGATGATCGACGTGCTGCTCGGCGGCCGCCGCGGCACCAGCCAGCTCCGGATCGAGGGCCGGCCCTACACCACGATCGAGACCGAGTTGGTGAAGCGCCTGGTCGAGGTGGTGCTGGCCGATGCCGAGCAGGCGTTCCGGCCGCTGTCGCCCGTGACCTTCACGATCGACCGGCTGGAGACCAATCCGCGCTTCGCCGCGATCAGCCGTCCCGCCAACGCCGCGATCCTGGTGCGCCTGCGCATCGACATGGAAGACCGCGGCGGCAACATCGAGCTGCTGCTGCCTTATGCGACCATCGAACCGATCCGGGGCGTCCTGCTCCAGATGTTCATGGGCGAAAAGTTCGGCCGCGACCCGATCTGGGAGGGCCATTTCGCCACCGAGATTGTGCAGGCCGAGATCGCCGTCGACGCCGTGCTCTACGAGGCCGACATTCCGCTCAAGCAGCTGATGCGCCTGAAGGTCGGCGACACGCTGCCGCTCGACATGCGCGCCGACGCCAACGTGACCGTGCGCTGCGGCGACGTCACGCTGACCGAGGGGCGCATGGGCCGGGTCGGCGACCGCGTCGCGATCCGCGTGACGAAACCCCTGCGCAAGCCAAGTACGACACTTGCGATGTTCGAGAAGGTGGACGAGCAGAACAAGATGATGGAGGCCCCATGAACCACTCCCTGGGAATGGCGATCGAGACGCTGGTGGCTATCTTGCTGATGCTCACGATCGGCTACTGTATCCTGCTGAACAAGCGCCTGACGCGGCTGAAGGCGGACGAGCATTCGCTGAAGGCGGTGATCGCCGAGCTGATTACCGCGACCGAGATCGCCGAGCGCGCGATAGGCGGGCTGAAGCTCGCCGTGCGCGACGTCAACGAGAACCTCGGCAGCCAGCTCGCGGCCGCGAGCCAGATGTCGGACCAGCTCTACAAGCAGCTCGGCGAAGCCGACAACGTGGTCCGGCGCCTGTCCAAGATCGCGATCGCGGCGCGGCCTGTGACCAATTCGGAAACGGTATCCGCGCCCGTAGCCAAGCCGTCGTCGGCGAAGGCGGTGGCGGCTGCAGCTGAAGCCTTCTCGGAGCGCCGGCGGTCCAACGGCCTTGCCGCATAAAGCCATGGTATGAAGTCCTTTCGTAACATCCGCGTCATTCCGGTCGTCCTGGTCGCCGTCGCAGGTCTCGCCACGCTCAAGGTCGTGGGCCTCGTGATCAATGGCGGCTATGTGTTCGACTACCAGCCGAAGCAGACCAAGAAGTCCTGGGCGCAGGAGAACTTGAACTTCCCGACGGGCCGCGAGGACCCCGACATCACCGGCTCGACCCATGGCGCGCCGAAGGAGGCCCCGAAGCCCGCCGCGCCCGAGACCAAGTCCGAAGGCACCGTGGTCAAGGCGGAGGAGGGCCAGCCGCAGGTCTCGGCCGCCGAGCGCGCGATCCTCGAGCGGCTGCAGGCGCGCCGCCAGGAGATCGAGGCCCGCCAGCGCGAGATCGACATCCGCGAGAGCCTGCTCAAATCCGCCGAGAAGCGCATCGAGAACAAGGTCGAGGAGATGAAGGCGGTGGAAACCCGCATCACCGCGACGCAGGCCGAGCAGAAGGCCGCCGAGGCCCAGCGCATGAAGGGCCTCGTCACCATGTATGAGGGCATGAAGCCGAAGGACGCCGCGCGGGTGTTCGACCGGCTGGAGATGGGCGTGCTGATCGAGATCGCCTCGGCGATCGCTCCGCGAAAGATGTCGGACATCCTCGGACTGATGTCGCCCGAGGCCGCCGAGCGGCTCACGGTCGAGATGGCCCGACGTGCCAATGGCGGCGGCGATCAATCCGCCTCGGCCGGCGACCTGCCCAAGATCGACGGCAAGCCGACGCAAAAGCCGAATTGAGGGCTCATACTTAAGAAGTCCTTAAGCTAAGTGCTCGGTAAGCATCTGAAATCGTTGGATGCGATGCGCACGATGCGCCAGCGATGCGCCTGGTCATTTCTTCGCTCGATGCGCTGTTCGGGCTTCCGCGACTCGGCGATGCGCCTCGACCTTCGCCAGATCGTACACCTTGTCGGTGACCTCGGTCTCGGGTGTGTGCCCCATGACCTTCTTGACGTCGTCCAGCCGCGCGCCGGCCGCGCGCGCCTCGGTGGAACCTGACTTCCGGAGATCGCGCGTCCACGCCTTTGCGGGCAGCTGCGGGTGCTCCTTCTTGGCATCCTCGGCCTTGATGGTGCGCCAGATCTTCGCCCAGCGCTCGACGGTGTAGGGGCGCCCGGTCTCGGGGTTGATCACCAAGGGGCCTTGCCGGGCCTCCTGCGGTATCCACTCCAGCTCCTCCATCACCATGGGGCAGGCCCGAAGGTCGATGGCAATGGTCTCCCCGGACGTGTGCTCGGTCTTTGCCGGCGTCCACCGCAGGATCAGGCTCTCATCGACGTTCGCCCAGGTCGGGCCCAGCCACTTCTTGGTCAGATGGATAACGGTCGAAGGGCGTTTATCGCTGATCGGCACCCACTTACCCACAACGTCCCAGACGCGCACGGCGCCCTCGAACGCCAGAGCGTAGGCAAAGGCCGCTCGCTGATGTTGCAGCTCCGTGGCGCCGGCGCGCGCGGCGATGATCTGGTCGGCCGTCATCGCGATCTTGCGCGGCCGCAGGTGCGGCAGCTGACCCTTCAGCGAGTTGAGAACTTCCTTGAACTCGGTGCAGCCGGGCAGGCGCCTCATGATCCCGAAGGTGACGGCAGCCTTCACGACCGACAGCGCCATGTGGGCCTTGGCGAGCTGGGGCTCGCCGCCTTCTGTCGCGGGCGTGGCCCAGAACTCGAACCACGTCTTGACCTCGACGCCGTCGGTTATGTCGATGCGGCAACGGCCGATCTCCGGCTTGAGCATCCGCAGGTAGACGTCGTAAGGGACCTTCGAGGCGGGCTCGAGATTCACATAGGTGGACTTCGGGTCGCTCTGGTAGATGTCCAGCAGCGTTCCGAACGTGCCGTCGAAGGAAATCTTGGACTTCTTGGTGCCACTCGTCAGCCACTCGCGCATCTCGCTCTGGAGACGCTGGCAGCGCTGCCGGAGCCGGATCTCATTGCCGGCGAGCTCGGCGAGGTTCACGGTCTTGACGGGATATCCGGCTTTGACGGCGGCCTTCGTGGCTCGCCACATGGGACGCCCGTGCTTGTCGAACCTAAGACCTGGCGCTAACTCGTCGTCTGCCACTGTACGCCCCCAACGCGGCCGGCTGATGCGGCGCGGCTACTACATTCTCGGCATCGCCGACCTTGTATTCGAGATCGAAAAACCTCCGGACGGCGGGCGTATAGCGCCCGCCCATCAGGCCATCGATCTTAGGAAGCCCTCGCTTCTCCAGTAAAGGTGCAATTTGGTTCCATTCGGTCGTTCTCCCCGGACCCAACAGGGCACAGGCGAGGGCCTGCTCCGTTGGGAAGAGGGGCAGTTTGTCGAGCGGCTGAAAGCGATCCGCCATCGCTGGTCTCCTTGTATGTCCAGACGCACCTCCTGCGAAGAGGTGAGCCGGTCGATGGTCAGTCTGCGAGCGCCGCCTTCAGGCGCTCCAGCACTGGAGCGCTCGTCGAATTGCGTTCGATCGACTCGATCGTATCCTTGATGATGGAGCGCAGACGCTGGTTCTCCGCCTCGACTGCTTGCCTAATTTCCGCCGGCGTACGCGCACCATCACCCCGCTTCTGGACGTAGAACAGGTACGTCTCGAAGGGATGGTCGAGGGCATTGATGGAAATCTCGACATAGTTCTTGGCGCCGCTCTCGCGAAACCACGTCGTCATCATCCTGGCCATGCGCTCCACGGCCGCGCCGCCCAGCGCCATGTTGAAGCTACCGTCGTCGAGCCGCATACTCTTAAGGGCGGGGTCGGAGAGGTCGGCGATAATCTTCTGGTATTGCGCGATGATTTTGCGCGTCAGATCTGGCGTGAAGTCCGCGTCGTCGTCGGGTATCTGGGGCATTTCAAGCTGCATCGGCGACCCCTACATGCTCACGCTCGAAGGTAGCTTCAGCAGCCAGTAAGATCCGTTCCGCGCGCTGATGCACGATGGCGTAGTTCTCGTCACCGTGAGCCTGCACCTCGATAGGACCGCGCCGCAGGGTGACCCAGAATGTCCAGCCGATGATCTTGGCTTTGTTCTCTTCAGCCATCCGCTTCATTTTTTCCCACAGAGGCCCGATGTTGCCGTCGGCGCACGCTGCGGCTCCAACCAATCCGGTATCGCACCGGATGTTGCAGTTGATGTAGTGCTTGTCGAACTTACTCATGCGGAGGCTTCTCCAGTGATCGGAGCGCGGCCGAGCGAACCATCTCGCTCCACCACGCCGTTGATTGCGGTCCGGTTGCGCGTGGCTCCGAAGGTCCACGCAGTTAGATTGATCTTGTGTTTGGCAGCCCACGCCTCGATGGTCGCCGTGACCATCTTACCGAGATCGTCAGACTCCTCCGAGGTGCAGTCCAAGAACTCGCCTTCGCCGATCAGTTCCTCGTTGTTCATCTGAAGCATTTCCAAGACTTCAGATCCGTATACGTCCAGCGAAAAATCCTGCTGGATGCACTCCGCCACCATGGCCGGCTCGCCATAACCTAGGGCCTCCTTGAGGGCTTCCTCCTTAGTCTCGAACTCAGAAATGAAGGTCTCTCCGTCAAGGCTGACCCACCACATCCAAGGGTATTCGGCGTAGGGTGAGACGGCGGTTGCAGCAGCCTCGCCGATCACGAGGGTCGGTTCGGCCGATGACGCGGGTAGCGGAGTGATGGCGGCCGCCGCAATGGCGCCGCCGGCCTTGAGGAAGGTGCGTCGTGTGGTCATGCCACCTTCCTCTCGAAGCGGACATGCGTACCGTCCGGACAGACCATTTCAAGCTCGTGTGGCACGCGCCGGCACTCCGCCTCAGCTTCCGCGCGGGTGTATTTGCCGGCCGTGATCCTGTCGGACGTATAGCCGGAATATTGGGATCGATAGTAAGCGCCCTTGTCCCGCGCCCAGATCAGGAACGTCTCGTCCTTGCCGAACAGCACACGCTTCAGCACCTCGGCGCGCTGGAAGTGCATGCGCTGGACTGCGATCGCCAGCTCCTTTTCGAGGCTGTTGCGGCGTGTGCGCTCGTTCTGTTTGATCCTGAGATCGGTCGGCGGCGTGACATGCAGCGAATCGCAGCTTTCGTTGAAGAGCTGTCCGCCCGCGATCACCCACCACATACTGTTGAGATTGTAGTAAGTCACGCCGCGAGTTATTCGACCCTTGCGATCCGCGAGCCAGACGGTTTGGCCTTGCGTCAACAGTGCACCGTCATGCGACCTCCGGTTCGAGTCGTAGTCGCATTTCGGTCGACCAAGGGCCTTGTCCGTATTGCAGCTCTCGGCGTAGCCCTTCTCGATGCGCTGTATCGGGGTCAGATGACGTTCCGACTGGCGTTTCACCGTCACCGGCGCCAACGTCTCAAGCCAGCGCATGATGCGCTTGAACTCGAGCTCGACGCGCAGACGATCCATGTACGGCATCCGGCCCAGCTTGTCGAAATCGTAGCGCCTGCCGTTGCGGTTGTCCTGAGGCGACAATGTCGACCAAAACTCTACCTTTACGACACGTCCAGTGATCTCGATGACGCAGCGAAGAGACCCGCGCGCGCCCAGCCGGTGATCCTGGCTGATACTCCGATAGTGCTGATGCACTTTCCGGTCTCGTTTGATCGACCAGCCGCGAGACCGCATATTGCGGATCAGCGGAGCATAAATGTCCGACCGAAAAGAGGAGTCGCGTGCGTCATCCTGCCAAATACCGAGATGGCTATCGTGGATATTGATGGTGAGGGTTTTTCTGGCGGTCATGCCGCAACTCCTGTCCGGTTGGCGATCCACGGCACCTGCCACTCGATCAGCGGGGTGTCGTAGGCGAGCATCAGCGTGTGGCGCGGCTGGCCGTCGTCGGTGGTTCCGAAGCAGTGTAGCTTGCGGCCGACGCGGTCAGCGATCTTGACCACCTCTTTCCAACGGCCGCGATGCGCGGCCGGGACCTTGGCAAGGGGACCCCACGCAGCGACGACGATCTCGGCATCGCGCATGATCTGTTCGAGGTGCGCGTCGTTCTCGGGGCCGATCGGGTCGCGTGCAGTGCGCAGTACCTTCACGTCGGTTGAGCGGAACGCGAACTTGTTGCCCTTCAGGATACGGCTCCAGCCGAGCCGTTCGCCGAAGCCCATGTCCTTCTTGATCGTGGGGTCGTTCAAGGTGGCATCAGCCTTGGATGGGTTGACACCAAGGATTGCCACGACCGGACCTGGGCGCGACAAGTCGCGCTCCAGCCGATAGCGGAAGAGTCCGCACGAGGAGATGATGGCGCTCATGGCGTCAGCGCACGTCGATCGACGGATCGATGGCCGACGGCTTGAACGTCACGCGATAACGGTAGGCGCTCGCGGTGGCCGCATCGATCTGCTCGGAGAAATAGGTTACGTTGTCGGACAATCCGAGGAAGTGCTTCTTAAAGGAGCTGGGCCCGGTTTTGCAGATAACGGCCAGCTTCCGACCATCGGGCTGCTGCGAGCAAAACCCTTCAATAGTCAGAATGTACTCGCCGCTGATACCGTTGTAGAAAACGATCCGACGGTTGATCTCGAAATTGTCCGCCGCCTTGGACAAGTTCTCCGATGCGATCTGAGCGTCGTCGCAGCCGGCGAGCCAGGCCGAGAGGTACGAAACCGCGATCAGCGCGATGCATTTTTTTAGCATAGTTTTGGTCTCCTTGTGATCCCTCCTGCGAAGAGGGTCTTGCTAAGAGGTGTCGGCTGTGAACTTGACGTGTTAGATGGCCTTCCAGATCAGCCAGCCGAAGAATATAGCGACGGAAATCATGCCGCCGCCCATGATGACCGCGGTGCTCACGCCTTTGCCTCGTGGTGCGCCAGAATGATCACCATCATCAGGATGATCGGATTGATGGCGAAATGGACAACGAAGCTGGCCATGGTCGGCTGTGCCATGAAGGACGAGGCTCCCCATGACGCGAGCGCGGCGTAAGTGGACCACTTCTTGTGCGGCTTCCTCAGCACACTCATGATGAAGCCCTCGCGGCATCGTCGGCGGTGATGCGCCAGACCGCGCCTGTTGCCAGCGTCAGGCCAGCAGCAACCGCTGCGACCATCGTCGCCGCATTGGCCAGATGCGTGTAGGCGGCAAGAGCGGGGTCAGCCACCATGAGCTCGCCGGAGATCCAACCGAGCAGGGCGGCTCCGGCCCATACGAGGACCGGCAGGCGGTCGATCATGGCGACGATCAGCGAGGCACCGGCGACGATCAGCGGGATGCTCATCGCAAGACCCAGGACCAACAGCGTCATGTTGCCCTCAGCGGCTGCGGCCACCGCAATGACGTTGTCGAGGCTCATCGTGAGGTCGGCCATCAGGATGATGCCGACCGCCGCCATCAGGCCCGTGGCCTGCTTGACGTGGTCGCCCTCCTTCGGAGGGGCGAGCAGCTTCACGGCGACGAAGAAGAGGGCGGCGCCACCGGCCATCTTGAGGTACGGGGCGTCGAGCAGGGCGGCAGCAGCTCCGGTCAGAACCACCCGCAACAGGATGGCAGCACCGGCGCCGAAGATCATGCCGAGAAGGCGTTGGCGCGGCACGAGGCCGCGACACACCATGGCAATGACAAGCGCATTGTCCCCCGAGAGGAGGATATTGATCCAGACGATCTTGCTGAAGGACAGCCAGAAGATCGGCTGGGCGATCTCGGCTTGCAGTTGCTCAAACATGTGTCGCGGCTCCGCTATGGAACGTGCTTAGAAGTCGAACTTCTTGGGATCGACGTTGAGACGGCGGGCGATCTTCTCCATGATCGCCTTCTCCTCGTCGGAGACAGAGCCATCGGCGTTAGCGATGTCGGTGGCGACGAGGTAAACGTCCTCAGCCATCTGTGTCCCGTTCGGCATGGTCAGGATGGAATCGAGGCTGCGAGCCAGGGTCTGACGACCGGACGCATCCTTAGCGCTCTTGAACGCAGATTCGAGTGCGGCCTCGATGTCGTTGCGCTGATACAGGCTCGAAAGGGTGGCGTTGTTGGTGATCAGCTGGATCGCCTTCAGCTTCTCGGTGTCCTCGATCGAACCGTCGGCGTTGGCAACGAGGGCGGCAGATGCGCAGACCGCGTTGAGGAAGTTACGGTTCTGGCCGTATTCCTTGTTGATCTCGCGCGCACCGGACGTGAACGCCTTCTTAACAGCTCCGAAAAAACTCATAGTCTTGGTCTCCTTGATGCCATCCTGCGAAGATGGCGATTTGCTGATAGTCAGTTGTCGGTTGGACCCCGCAGCGGCCACCGATTATCGACGGATCTTCCGCCAATTCTTTTGAGGCTCGACATCGCCTGCCTATCTCAGAAGCCTCGCCATTTATCGATCGGGCTCGAAGCCCGTTTTTGCGGAGGGGCCTTGGCAAAGCCGCGGCTTTTCAGCTTCCGGTTCTTCGAGGGCTTCAAACCGAGATGCGCTGATCGCTTACGATAGACCTTCGCCTTCTCGGCTACGTCCTGGGCGGTCTTCTCCTTGTGGGGTTTGCCCCGCAGGATCGGCGCCATGTTGCTCTCGCGGTTTTCTCCGCCGTTGGTGAGTGCGATGACGTGATCGACATCCCAGCCATCGCCCGCACGGATTTTGATGCCGGACCAATGGCAGATGCCATTGTAGCGATCGAAGATCCGCAGACGGACGCGAGGCGGTGGCCTCGAATCGTCGGTCTTACCGATCCACTGCTCAACGCTTCGGCTCACCGGCGATCCTCCTTCACGCTGCAACCGCCGGAGACAAAGGCGAGGAAGCCGCCCTGATAGAGGTACTGGCCCATCGTGCGCGCTTGCCGAAACGCGGCGTACTTCGCCGCCGATGGCGTCGCCGCCTGCACGCTGTAGACGGCCGCAGCCGTGCGCACGTTGTAGAAGCGTACGTCGAGCGCGAGCTGCTTCAACCTCTTGCGTGCGGGGGCCGAGCGCTGTGGCGGAGCCGTTTCGACCGCCTGTGCCTCCTGCGCCTCTACGGGCGGAAGATCGAAGAGGGGGATCTGTTCGGCCGCGCTCATGCGATCTCCTTGAAGATCACGCCGTTCTGTGTGCCCCACGCCTCGATGAAGGCTATAAGTTCGCCGGCATCCTGCTTTCCCATCTTCGATGACTTCCCTTCGTAGGGGATGAACGTCGACCCATCGAGAGACGGCATCATCTCGACCTCTTGGCCGCAGGCGTGCATGAACAGGATTTGCCATTGCGAGGCGTCGTAAAAGCGGCCCTCGTGTTGCACTTGCTTCGCGACGTCAGCGCACATGGCCTTGATCTTTTTGCGCTGCGGATCGGTCAGGGGGTCGAGCCTCATCTCGACGATGGTGCCAACCTTGGCTGTAGCGATCATCTCGCACAAAAACGAGCGATCTCGATCGTCGCGAATGACGATGCCGCTCATGACAGCAACCTCCAACGCGCACCGTCATAAATCATCGAGCACCATGCGCCCGGCCTGAGGTCTCCGGCCGCAATGCGCTCTCCGTTCGCCTTGAATATCGGCATAGCCGGGTCGGCGCCAAAAGCTATGCTGCCGACCTGCGGCCACGGACTCTCCAGCCCGGGTGGCACGGCGATGATCTGGACCGGTGAGATGATCTCGCGGCGGGGTAGCTTCATCAGCCGGTCGGCACGGATGATCGCCGGCGCCGCTATGACGGCGCCGAGCCCCTGCAAGAATGCTCGCCGCTCAAGGATCAGGCTCATATCGTCACCTCGGTCTCATCGATCATCGAAGCATCTCATCCACCCCGCCTAGCATCTTCACGGCCAGGAAGTCGGCCGGCGCGGCCTCGAAGTCGCGCCGGGCGAAAGTTGCAGGGCGACACGCAGCACGCCGGCCTGTTCGTTGGACAAGCGCCTTCCGTTGATGGTGATGGCTGCTTCGGGAAGGCGGCTCATGGCGGCTAACTGGTGACCTTGTTGGCGAGAGCGCCTCTCACCTTGGAGGAGATGCGCTCGATGACATCGAACGGATCGAACTCGCCGGCACCGCTATCATCGTCTCCGGCATTGGACATCGCGCGGATGTCCTTGAGCGCATGTTCGAGCTCGTGGATGCGCTCGTAGGCAGCTGCCAGTTCTTCCTGATGGGTCATGCTGTTTCCTTTGCCTTGTGGGCGTTCCAGCACTTCGTGCAGAGCTGGAGCGCCACTTGGTCCCGGACGTCACGCGAGTAGTGCTTCGGCTCATCGTCGAGCACGACAGGCGTGGGGCAGGCGCGGCAGACGAACTTCATTGGCACGATCCTCAGAAGTCGATGGGGTCTTCGGGGTCGTAGGCCGGCGGAGGAAGATCCTTCTGCTCGGCCGTCGTGGTCGCGCGCCAGCGATAGGCGGAGTGGCCGGACGCGTTGGTCCCACGGCCGGATTTGGTCACGAGGCCCGCCGTCTTCAGCTCGGAGATGCGTGGCCTGATAGACAGGATGCTCTTGTTCAAGGCCTCCGCGACCTCATCGGCTGTCTTGCCGGGGTTGCCGCGGATGTAGCCGAGGGCTTCGTCGCGATCTCGCTTGGCTTGGCTCTCGATGTTGCGCGCGGCATCCTTGGAGGTGCCGTTTTCCTTGTAGCCGGGGGAGTTTGGATATGCGGTCACGATGATGCCTCTTGGTAGTGCCCGCCGAGATGAGGAAAGTGGGCGTGGATGCGATGGTGGCAACCGGCACAAAGCCATTTCACGTCGAGCGGTCGGCTGTAGTCGGTGTGGTGCGCGTGGACGTCCTTGTCGGACAGACAGACGCAGCACGGATGTTTAGTCAGATTGCCGTCGCGGATCGCGTTGTTGACGGCATTCTGGGCGCGATAAGCTTCTGGATGCTCAGATCGCCACCGCTTGGTATTTGCGGCCATCGCCGCGATGCGCTCCGGCCGTTTCGCTCGCTCGCGGTCGTATGCTTGCACGGCAGGATTCGTCTGCCTTCGCAGCTTCATGCGTTTCTTGTGGCAGTCCTTACAAATGTTCGCGCGGCCATCGGTGTTGCTGGGATGCTTGTAAAAGTCATCGAGGGGCTTAACAGCCGCACATTCGCTGCACGGCTTCATCCCCGCCACTCCGGACTAAAAGGGATATCGTCGTCCATATCGTTGCGGTAGCTGCCGCCGCCGGACGATTGCGAGCGGTTGCTGGTATTCCGCGAGCTGGCTCCAGAGCCGCCGCCGAAGTCACCACCGCCGCCGTCGCCACCACCGCCATTGCGGTTGCCGCCGCTGTCCAGCATCGTCAGTGTCGAGCCGAAGCCTTGGAGTACGACCTCGGTCGAGTATTTCTCGACGCCGGACTGATCCGTCCACTTGCGGGTCTGAAGCTCGCCCTCGATGTAGACTTTGGCGCCCTTCTTCAGATACTGCTCGGCGACCTTGGCAAGGCCCTCATTGAAGATGACGACGCGATGCCACTCTGTCTTTTCCTTACGCTCGCCGGTGTTCTTGTCGCGCCAGGTCTGCGACGTCGCGATGCTGAGGTTGGCGATCGGCCGCTCATCCCGGGTTCGGCGCACCTCGGGGTCCTTTCCGAGGTTGCCGATCAGCATCACCTTATTCAAACTACCAGCCACGTATTGGTCTCCTTGTGTGGTGTCGGGACCTGCGAAGTCCCGATGAATTAACGCACGCGTTGACGGCCTTGACCGCTGATGTCGACCCGCTCCCCTGACTTCAGGAGCGAAAGAGGTGAGTCCCGGAGGCCGCCTTTCGTTCTTGGAGCCGCGTGCTGCCCCTCAAGGTTCGCACCCACCTCCGATCGGTTATTTCTTCTGAGGCGCCGCCTTCTCCTTCAGCTTCGTCTCAAGGGCCTTGGCAGCGTCGGCCTGCACACCCGCGGCTTCCCGCATCGGCTTCTCGCGGAGCCAGCGCGCCTTGCGCTCTTCGCCGCTGGTGGCGCTCTCGATCCACGCATTCGCGTAGGCGATGTACTCGTCCTCGGTCTTTGGGGCGGGTGGCGCCGCGTCGGCAGCAGACGGGCCTTTCTCCTGCGTTGCGGCACCACCCGTCGCATCCTCGGCGCCGGAGCTGGCGTCCTGGCTGGAGGATTGCGAAGCTTGTGTCTGTTGGGTCTGATCGGTCGAGGCGTCCGTAACCTCACCGGTCTCGGCGTTGACGGTGTCACCGGTCTTGGCTTGCGCGACGAAGTCACCGAGCTTGGTGTCTTCCTTCGGCTGTTCGCGCGAGGGGAAGGTCTCTTCCGCCGTGGACATGCCATCCATGATGCCCTTCATCAGGGCGATCACGCGCGAGATGTCCGGAGCAGTCCAATCCTTCGTCGCTTTGCCGATGACGGCCTCGACGCGGTCGATGGTGATGCCGTGGTTCTCGATGCCGGCGACGGTGCGATCGCGATAGCCGACGAGGTTCTTGCCGATCTTCTCGACCAGCGAGTTCTTGGCCTGATCGAAGGCGAAGTCGGCGAAGGTCTGGAGCGAGTTGACGACCACGTTGCGGATGGCCTTGGAGGTGCCGATCTGCATCGCGATGTCGAGGCGTCGTGCGTCGGCGTCATCGCCGCGGCCACCCATCCGCGAACCACCCTTGGCCTGCTGGAACGGGCGCGTCATCTCGAAGCCGGTCTCGTAATCGACAAAGCGCGCATAGATCAGCCAGGAGCTGCCGAGGTCCTGCACGCGAACATCGACGGCGCAGTTGCCGTAGAGGCGAGCCAGATCGTTGGCGAGCTTGATCGAGGGGCCCTCGATATAGTCCGTGGTGCCCTTCTGGCGGTTTTTCACGGGGAAGCGATAGTACCAGTCGTCGCCCGCGGCAGCCGCGAGCGCCGCGAGTTTCTGGAGCACGCGCGTTTCGTCGCGATGCACTTGCACGTTCTGGGCGCCGACCTTGCGCTCTTCGAGGTACTGGGTCGGCACCGTAGCCGGTAGCGCCGGGCCTGATGCTGCGCTGGTGGCAGCAAACGCTTCCAGCGAGCTTAGACGGTCGTCACGATCGATAACTTGGTTCATGATCAAAAATATCCTTGGGGGTCTTGGTGGGGCTACTTGGCCTTGACTTCGCGCAGACTTCGGAACGCATATCCTTCGCGCATCTGCGGCTTGACGGTGGTGGTCTTTGCGGAGACCTTCCGGCCGCCAGCGATCAGGGCGAACGTGTTGTCGCCGATCTTGGCCATGATCTCGGTGGTGATCTCCTCGCGGCGATCCTTAGCGGCCTTCTCGACCTCGCCGAGCTTCTTGCGCTCATCCAGCAGCAGCGGCAGCTTGTTGTCGCCGGTAAGGTCGATCGTGCTGCCGTTGTCGGTGGGGTAGAGCTGCTTGACGACGTCGTGGTCCTTGCTGGGGTCGAGCGCCGGCTGAAGGCCGGCGTCGAACATGCGCCAGAACTCGTTGATGGCGCCGACGATCTTCGTCTCAGCCTCGGCATGGCGCTTCAACGGGATCAGGAACAGGTTCTCGCTGAAGGTGTCGATCACCCACGCGGCGACCACGGGATGGATTTCCTGCTTGAACGCGCGCTCGGCGAGCATGGTCTCGGCAAGGGTCTGGAGCTGATAGCCGAGCGGGACGATGGGAGCCGTCCCCTCGCGGTCGCCGCCGAGCCAATCGGCCACGAAGATCGGCTTCGCAACGACCTTGCCCTGGATCAGGACGAGGCCCTTGCGTTCCGGATCGATCGCCATGGCGTCGGGGGTGGCGCCAAAGCGCAAGGAGGGCGAGCGGAGGTAGACCTTGCCAGCTCGGATTTCCCACGAGGGGTTTTCTTCCTTGATCGTGGCCCAGAGGGAGGGCTCGAAGCGGCGACCGCGCCGCAACACGGGATTGTCCCCCTTGGGGGCGAGGTGGCCCTTTTTCTCGGCCCAAACCTCAAGAGGCGAGCGATAGCCGACGCCGCAGATGGACGCGACGTCGGAAGCGGTGATGTCGTTCTGGCGAAGCTTCAGCCAGTGTTCGCGGTCGGCGACCGGGTCAACCCGGTGCATCTCGACGTCGCCGATGGACAGCTTTTCGACAAGGCCGGCGGCGATCTCGCCGATCGACCGGAAGGTCTCGACTTGGTTCACTGGAACGCTCCCACCCGGGACCGAGGAGCTGGACGTCTGCGAAACGTCGGGGGTCAGCTCCTCGGCAACGGGTCGTTGTGTTGACGATGGGGTCTTGGTCTCGATGACCCTCCAAATGCACCACTCTGGTGCAATCGTCAAGGGGAGTTTGCAACTAATTTTGAAATTCTGGAGCAAGTCGCCACCCGAGGCAAGACTCGCACGCGCGCGCTCGCGCGTATTCCTCCCCAGAATCTATCTTCAAACAGAACGGGGGACCTAAAGGTCCCCCGTGTAACTACTAGTGAGTTCTAACAATTATTAGATTTTATAACTGCAATTACCGTGCCACGGACAAATGTCCCCGATGTCCCCGAGCAATGTCCCTAATGATTCGGCGCCCTGCGGGCGCCGATCTCACACGTTGCGAACGTTCTCAGGAGGTAGTTCCTCCTCTAATTGTTCCGGTGTTGGAAGATCGAACAGAGCGGGCTCGAAGCCAACGATTTCGGAAACCCACTCGATCTCTACATCTGTCAGCGGATCAAGATACCGCGAGTTCAAATGGTAGACGTGGCGCTTCGACGCCGGGGCAATGTGCCGCCACCAAGTGGTTCCGTCGGCGAGATGGATGATGAACTTCTCGTCCGGGCCCTGTCGCTCCAGGATATCCTTCGACATCGGCTCCATCGCTTCTTCGCGATAGACGAGCAGCCAACCACGCATCTTGCCCTGCTTAATGTCGAGTGCGACCGAGCCGGGTGGCAGGTGCGCGCCACCCGCAACGCGGCGTCCCGTTTGCTCGAACTGCACCTCGTCGTTGGCGGTAATGGAGCCTACGACCGGCAGCGCCTTCGCTGCCCAGCCATAGGCGTCGGCGGCATAGCTGAAGCCGAGAACTTCCTTTGGAACACCGAGCGCGCGTCCGATCAGCGCTGCGCGATCGGTGTCGAGCCAGGTGTCACGCTCCTCCAGTTTTCGAATCGTCTCGCGCGAGACGCCGACGATTTTGCCAACGTCCTCAAGCGACATTTTCGCGCGGCGCCGAAAGAATCGGATCGTGTTCGGAGGCGGCGCAGTGTTGAGCCTGCTCGTCGCAGTCCGACGCGACGGCCGTCCCGGTCGAAGAGAGCTCTTGCCGTCACTCTGCATAACGATTGAAACCCGAGATAATTCCACTGTCATTCTACAACGCCAGGTTCAATTGATCATAGGACAATTGTCACAGGCGATCCTTGTTGAGCCTAACCGGCGTTCCGAAAAGGCATCGTTTAAACGTTAAATCGATATCAAACCGAAACGAATGAGTCACCCGACCGCTCTGGTGACAAATAGCGCTTGACAATGCACCACACTGGTGCAATTCAGGTGCGGCGGGCCGAGCTATCCATCTAGGACATCCATACCCATGACGCTTCAGAAGTTTCTGGAGACGAAGTACCCAGACCTGAGCATCGGGCTGGCCTGCAAAGCATTCGCCGTAGAGCTTGGCACGAGCCGTCAGGTCATCGACCGCTATCGACGGTTCGAGCGCTACCCAATCCCGGAGATGATCGTGAAAATCGAGAATGCGAGTGGTGGGCTCGTCACTTCCGAAGACCATCTTCCGCCGCACCTTGCTGCGCAGCGCAAAGTCGCGTCGACCCGCCCCAAAAGGGCGGCGCGTCGCTGATGATGTTGATGCAGAAAAGCTCAGAGAATGCCGAGATCGCGCAGTATTTCTGCGTTGTAGCGGTTGATCACGCCGGAAAACTTGCTGATCAACTCCAGCATCGTGCCGACGCTCATTGCGAGCGCAATCTCTTTGCCGCTCTGCTCGCTTGTTACCGTCACCTCGATGGTGTCCAGAGCGACGTATCTCACTGCCGGATCTTTGTATGTGACAGGAATATGATTGTCGACTTCGATGTCGGCCAGTTTTGGGACGCCCATTCGTCTTGCTTTCTCTCGCGCGAGTTGGAGAGAAAGCAAAACCTGACGGCGCACAATTGTGCAAGGATAATTCGGCAACACTCACGCGCTTCACTCACTACGCATTACACACATTTTCGTTTAGCTGGGCTCGCGTCCGAAGTTTCGCGGGAGGAACCATGGCTGAACTGAGTCTTCCCATACCGAGCTTCAATTCCGCGGTCTCGGAATTTTCGTCTCCGATCAATTACGGCTCCAGCGTCGAGGAAAGTAAGTCCTTGGTGCGACGCTGCGCAGAGCCGTGCCCGGCGGGCGACTCTGTGAAGCAAGCAATTCGCCGAGCCTCGGGGCGGCTCGGTTTCTCATTCAGTAGGACGCAGGATATTTGGTATGGGGAAGCCAAGCGCATCGAAGCACGGGAGATGGATCGTCTCCGTGCAGTCGCTGACGCGGCTGAAATTGCCGTTGCAATCCATTCGCTTGAGACGCTTCACCGTCGCGTGTCGCAATCGCGTTCTCCGGCGTCTCGTGAAGTTGCTCACCGGCTTGATGTGTGCCTGCGCACTCTTGGCAGTGATCCTTTCGGAAAAGCTCTCGGAGTCAAGCGAGGCTCGCGGGCATGACTAAAGCAGAAAAAGAGGGCGCGCCTCATGGTTGGACCGACGAGCTCGTCGAACAGGTCCGCAACTACGCGGAAGCCGGGATGAGCGCGCGCGAGATCGCATGCAACGTCGGAACCACACGCAATGCTGTGATCGGTCTCTGCTCGCGCCGTGGCATCGTCTTGGATGGTCGCCTCAAAAGAGGCCCTCGCGCTAAGGGCCATCCCGTTGCCAAGAGTTCGGGGGAACCGCGGCCTCGCGCCGTAAGAGTACGGGATTGGTTACCAAATGTTAAACCGGAGCCGGTGATTGTGTTGCCGCCGTCGCCTCCGTCAGTTACGCCTGTTTCTATTCTCGAACTTAACGACGCACGTTGCCGCTGGCCGCTGGGCGATTTCGCAGATCGCCCTCCGTACCAGTATTGCGGCGCCAAGGCCTTCGCAGGGGCTTGGTGTCCGTATCACCGCCATCTGGCGGCTTGGAACAAGGAGACCAATCATGCCCACCGCAAGTTCAAAGCCGAAGCCGCGTAGCTGTTCATCCTCCTGGTGATGCCTCGTCACCATGGGCAAACCAGTCGTGATCGCGCTCGATCCAGCGCGGCAGCTCGGCTGTGCGGTTGGGCGGGTCGGCGGTAAGCCGACCCTCAGCAGCATCAAGCTCGGCAACGCCAGAACTCCCGACGAGGAGTTGTTCGGCAACGGCGCCTCGACGCTCGATCGAGTGATCCGCGAGAGCGGCGCGGTCGCCATGGCGATTGAGCGTCCATTCTTCAAGGAAGGCGAAAGCAACTACGGAACCACCGTCGTGTTGCACGGCCTCTACGGCGTCTTCGTTGGCGTCGCAATCATGCGCGGCCTCAGGGTCTTCCCTGTGGCGGTCAAGACGTGGCGCAGCGTCGCTTTAGGAACATCGAAGTTCGCCTCTCGGCAGGCGGGCAAGAGCGCCAGCATGGCGCTGTGTGAGCAGCTCGGCTGGGAAGCATCGGACGACAACGCTGCCGATGCTGGCGGCGTGTGGATCTGGGGGACATCGACGATCGCGCCCTACGGCGTGGTGTCGGATTTGATCGGGGGATTGAATGCAGCTCTATAGCGTGAACTTCCGCTCCGCGAAGGAAAGCACCATCGACATCGGCAAGGTGCTCGTGGTCGCCAATTCGAGGGAAGCTGCAGAGGACATTGTGCTGACGCACTTGGATCTGCCGCGTTCCTCCACTTCGTGCGAGGTCGAGCGGGTCAAGCCCAGCATCTTTACCGTCATGCGTGGCGAGGTGCGCAAGGACCAGCCGATCAATGGCACGTTCCCGCGCTCGCAGGCGCAGCTCGACCGCCTTTGCGAAGACGAGCGCGAACCCTATGCCGTCCAGATCACCGGTACCGCATGGGCGCACAGCAGCGATAACGCCATCCGGAAGATCGGCAAGGCGGCCGTTGCCAAGATCGAGGGGCGAGACGTTCCAGGTCGCGCCGTCACCGCAATCAACCTGACGGCTGACCAGGTTGAGCGCGAAGTGAAGTCGTCAAGCTTCGAGAAGAACAGCATCTTCACCGGCATGAAGATGTTTCAGGGCGGGACGGTGAGCCCGCGTTGATCCCATGGCGAGACGACAAGAGGACGTCGACGACAGGAAGCCGCCGGCAGACAGGATGCCGGTGACCAACCAGCACCTATGGGATCTGGCCGCGACTGACTACGAGAACGCCGTGATGGGCCTGAAGATGTTGCAATCGAAATCTGACGCGACGCCGGCAGAGCTGGCGCGTCGCGAGCGCGATGTCAGACGACGGCAGGCCATGTGCAATGTCGTCGATTTTCTGATCACCAACCGCGAAGACATCGATCGTGTCATTCGCGAACGAAAGGCAAAGGCGCAATGAGAACGAAGCTCCCGGATCGCAGGCAGAGCGAGACCCGCAAGATGACCATCGTCCACGCGGGCGGCACGGAGACGAAGATCCTGATCACGATCGGCTTCGACGATGAAGGCGTTGCCAAGGAGGTCTTCTGCGCCGACTTCAAGGCCGGCAGCGACCTTCATGCCTTGGTGATGGATGCCTGCATCCTAATCAGCCGCTGCCTTCAATACGGCGATACGGTCGCCGAGTTGGCTGAAGCCATGTGCAAGGGACCATCCGTCATCGGTGCCATCCTGACCGAGATCGCAAATAGCAGCGGGGTGGTGATCCGCTGGCGCGGGGGCGAGAGCGATGGCTTCGCCCCGTTCCCCAAAAATCCAACGTCTCCGTCGGGCGCGCCGCAAGCGGCGGCGATGGCTTGACGCCCATGTCCCGCAAGCTCCGCATCACAGCGACTGACACGCCGATCGTCGTCCGAGGCGACAATTGGTGCATCACGGCGCCGGCCGGTCGAGACATCGAATGTGGCCAGGAGTTTGACGGGAATGAGGGTTACCGCGTCGTCGTGCGGTTCACCGACTCGACGATGCGTAACTCGTTGTCGGTCGACGGTGCGCGCCTCATCAGCGCGACCTTGCGTGAGCAGGCCGTTGGCAACGAGGACGCGCTGCACCTGGCCGATCAGCTCGATCTGATGGCGAATGCGTGCGCGACGTTAAACGCTGGATGGTTTGCGGTGGGCAAGCCTTTCGGCGGGTTCGACTCTCTCGCGCATGGGAGCGCGTGAGCTAATGGGTGGAAGCGCAGGGGGGATTGCATGTCGGAGACGGAGGCGCCCCAAGGGCGCAAGTCTACTCTCAAGGTAAAAGTTGCGTCTGGCGTATCGATCGACCTTCGCGCGGAAGCGAAGCGTCGAGGTGTTGAGTACGACGATCTCGCTGCCGAGATCATCGATGCTGTTGTCAATCATGGGCTCTACGCCGCGGTACTGGATCACTGATGTCGGTTGCTGTCGATATTCTTCAACAAAAATTTGGGCGCCTGACCGTGTTGTCGCGGTCGCAGTCCAACGCCGCTGGACGAACTCGGTGGGTCTGCAAATGCGAGTGCGGCAAGAGGATCGTTGCCGACGGGCGCCGCCTTCGCAACGGACAGAAGCAGAGCTGCGGTTGTTTTCGCAGGGAGGTCACTCTCGCGATCTTCACGAAGCACGGCCATGCTTCCGTTCCCAACAGGACGTCCGAGTACAGGACGTGGCTCGCGATGAAGAACCGTTGTCTCAATCCGAAATCTGAGGATTGGGACTACTACGGCGGCCGCGGAATTGTGGTGTGCGATCGATGGAAGGAGAGCTTCGACGCATTCCTTGAGGACATGGGCCCAAAGCCCAGTTCCAGGCACAGCATCGACCGCTATCCAGACAATGACGGCAACTACGAGCCGGGCAATTGCCGCTGGGCGACGAAAAAAGAACAAGCGAACAATCGTCGGAGGGCGGCATGAGCGAGGATTGGGGTCGTTACATTGAGGCCGTCGCCACTGCGCTGTTCGGGAAGCCGACCTCGCGTGGCAAGGGTGAGCTGCGCTTCGGCAGAAATGGCTCTTTCAAAGTCAACCTCGAAACTGGGTTTTGGGACGATTGGGAATCTGGCGACGGCGGCAAGGGTCGCGGTGGCGGCGTGCTCGCGCTGATCGAGCGCGAGAAGGGGCTCAAGGGTGCGGACGCCATCGACTGGATGCGCACGAGCCTTGGCCTCGACATCGAGGACCGTCGCCCGGATCAATCATCGTCGCGGCCTCGCCAGTCGGCGCCGGACAGCGATCCGCGTCCCGAGCCGCCGCAGGCAGATCCCGAGCAGCCGCGTGCGCCGAAGGTCAAGCCGAAGCTGGTCAAGACCTACGACTACATCAGCCAGGATGGCGAGCTGCTGTTTCAGGTCTGCCGGATGGAGCCCAAGACCTTCATGCAGCGGCGCCCAGCGCGGCCGGATGATCCGCCGAAGGACGTCAAGGGCGACTGGGTCTGGAAGCGCGATGGCATCGTGCAGGTGCCGTACCGGCTGCCGGAGCTGGTTGAGGCAATCGCCGACGAGCGCCTGATCTTCGTGGTCGAGGGTGAAAAGGACGTCGACAATCTGGTCGAGCGCGGCGCGCCGTCGAGCTGCAACGCGGGAGGTGCTGGCAAGTGGCCGGACGAGCTGACGCCCTTCTTCGCCGGGGCCGACATCGTCATCATCGCGGATAACGATCCTCAGGCCATCAACTCCAACACCAAGGAGCTGCGCTGGCACCCCGACGGCCGCCCGGTCTTGCCGGGGCAGGATCACGCCAAGCTGGTGGCGAGCAAGCTGGCAGGCACTGCCAACAGCATCCGCATCCTGATGCTGCCCGACCTGCCGCCAAAGGGTGACGCATCGGACTGGCTTCAGGCCGGTGGCACCACGGAGGCGCTTTACCGGCTCGTGGATGAGACGGCAATGACGCCCGATGAGTTTCAGGTCTACCTCGACGTTACGTTCCCGCCGAAGAAGTTCGTATCGAAGTTCGGCGCCGTTGTCTGGGGCGAGCCGCGCACGGTCCGCAAGAAGTACGAATACCTCATCAAGGGGCTGATCCCTCGCCGCGAGACCGTCCTGATCTACGGCGCCTCCCAGAGCGGCAAGAGCTTCCTCACCCAGGATCTATCGATGGGGATCGCGCTCGGCGGCACCTATTGCGGCCGCAAGGTCAAGCGGGGCATCGTAGTGTATTGCGCGCCTGAGGCTGGTCTCGGCTTCGTCGATCGCCGTATGCCGGGTTACGCCGCCGCCAAGGGGTTGAGCGAAAGCGAGTGGCTTCCGTTCGTCTGTCTGCCGGCGCGGCTCGACCTGTTCGGCAACGAGAAGCAGGTCGCCGACCTGATCGAGGAGATCAAGACGATCGTTGCCTTCCTGAAGCTGAAGTTCCCCGATCTCGAGCTCGAAGCTGTCATCATTGATACCTTCAACAAGGCAACCCCGGGTCTGGACGAGATTAGCGGCAAGGACATGAGCCTTGTCCTCGATCGGTTCGACAAGATCAGGGATGCTCTGGATTGTGGTCTGTGGATCGTGCATCACAAGAACGCCGCCGGCACCGGGCCTCGCGGACACACATCGCTGTTCGCCGGCTTCGAGACCGCGATCGAGATCGGGCGCCTCGAAGAGAAGGTTATGGGCAGTGACCGGAAGCTGCACGACAAACGCTTTATGAAGGTCGCAAAGCAACGCGAGGGCGAAGACAACGAGCGGTTCGAGTTCTGCCTCCGCGGCGTCGAGCTCGGCGTTGACGAGGACGGCGACCCGATCCGCTCCGCGGCGCTGGAGTGGATCGGCGCCGGCAAGGACCAGACGGCCAATATCAAACGCTCTGCCGAGGACGAGTCCGGCATCAGGATGACGGATCAGAATCGGATTTGTTATCGCGCGTTACGGCGCGCAATCGACGAGTTCGGAACGTCGGCGCCGGCGTCGCTGGGTCTTCCCAAGTCGGTCGAACGCGTCGTTCAGCGCCGCTACTGGACCGAAGTCTATCGCCGATACTTCGCCGACGACAGCAGCGACGATGCCGTCAAGAAGGCGCTCACCCGCGCCAACAACTTCATGATCAACAATGGCATCATCGGTCGCGATGGCCTGACGATCTGGATCACCGGCAAGAGCATCAAGGGCGAGCCGAAGCGCTACGTTCCTCCGCCGGAGGAGGAAGAGGTGCTGGACGATCCGGAAGCGCTCGCGGCCAACGAGCCTGATGAGGATGTGGGCACCGACTGGTCGGAGATAGGTCGCGACGAAACCTATGACGACGACCGTCCTGACATCGATGACGATGATCCGGATATCATCGGTGAGGAGCCGCCGATCTCGTTACCGATGCTTGAGATGCCGCAACTTGGAGGGCCGGCAGAATGACGAAGCACGATCTGTTCTGGCATCACGAGCTGGTTGGCACGCGACTGATCGAGGCGGCCCAGGTTATGCGCCGTCTTCCGATGCTGATTTGGCCGAAGCAGTTCGGCACGATCTGGCCGTCGTTCGATCCTCTCGATGACGACGAGAGCACAGAAGAGGGCGCACGCTACTCTCACAGCGCACAGCCATCGCCAGTGCGGGTCTCCCCGTCGTCCATGGAGATCGAGCGGGCCGAGGAAGCGCTCGGCTGGCCAGTGACCTATCTGGCCGGCGACCGCGAGGCCGCGCAGGCAGTCGGCTTCTGGGCTTCCAAGACCAACGAGATCGAAGAGACGGACATTCCGTCGTTCGTACGCGAGGGGCTGAAAGCCATCTCGCGGGGCCTGAAGCGCGACAACGTTCGCGTGAGGGTCTGAGCCACCACCCCGTTCGCAGCGGAATCAACCAAGGAGACCAAACCATCATGAGATCCATCACGAGACTCGCGCTTGACTGGGCGCTTCGCAGCTTCGGTCATGAGCACGTCTACAACCTTTCGATACGAGCTCTTCGTTGCGCCGAGGAAGCTATCGAGCTGGCGCAGGCCTATGACGTTCCGAAAAGCACGGTTTTGCAGTTGGTCGACGTTGTCTACAGCAGGCCGCCCGGGAATGTGGATCAGGAGCTGGGTGGCGTAGCGATGACAGCTACCATCCTGGCTGCCGCGAGGCATCAGGACCTCGACAGTTACCTCGAGACCGAGCTTCGGCGCGTCCTCGCAAAGCCGGTCGAGCATTTCAAACAGCGCAATCAGGACAAGGTCGATCTCGGCCTGACCGTCTGACTTTCAACCGTCGCCCAGCGAGGTTCGCAGCCGGACCGGGTGACACCCACAAGGAGACCAAATCTATGACTACCGAAAAGCGCGATCCCGTCGTCGAGGCGGTGCGCCAGGATCTGTTGCAGCGCTCCCAGCTCGGCATCAAGAAGTACGGCGTCACGCTCGATCGCGACGACCTCGCGCTGCGTGACTGGCTCCAGCACGCCTACGAGGAAACGCTGGATCAGGCGAACTACCTCAAATGCGCGATCATGGAGATTGACGGCGTCAGGACGACGCCGGCGCAGGGGTGAACACGCTCTATCCGCTGTGCCGGAAGGGGCACGAGCTCACGCCGAAGAACGTCCGGCGTGAGTACCCGCGATCGAACGGTTTCCGTCTCGTCGTGCGGTGTCGTGCCTGCGACCGCGAGCGGAAGCACAAAGCCTACACAGAAAACTCGGCGATGCGCGCAAGGGCCATCGCCTATTCCCACTGGTTCCGCTTCGGCCACCCTACCGGCAAGAGCTGGGACGAAATCAAAGCAGAGTTACAATGAACGAACAGACCATGCGCGGCGGCCCGGCCGCGCACCATAACGCCGACGTCGTGATCGAGAACGGCGTCACGATCAAGGATCGCGATCGCGCGGCGGCCGACACTCTCAACCGGATCGACGTCCTCGACCACGGCTACGTGCGCCTGGTCGACCACATGGGCAGCGATCTCTCGGTCGTGCGTGCGGCCCGCGTCTCCTATGACGCCGCATGGCGTGCGGGCGAGGATCAAGGCAGCGACTTCCGCCTGATCAACTATCTATGGAAGAACCACCATACTTCGCCGTTCGAGGCTGTGACCTTCACCTTCGAGGTCAAGGCGCCGATCTTCGTGTTTCGGCAATGGCACCGTCACCGGACGTGGAGCTTCAACGAGCTATCGGCCAGGTATCGCGAGCTTCCGGAAGAGTTCTACGTGCCGAAGCCGGAGCACATCGGCATCCAATCGACTGAAAACAAGCAGGGGCGCTCTCTCGTTTATGAACAGCCGGAGCAGCGCGAGATCCAATCACGTTTGCTCCGTAAGGTTTGCGAGGATGCTTTCGCGACCTATCGGGATCTCCTGTCGATGGATTGGCCCCGCGAGCTCGCCCGCTCGGTCCTGCCGGTCGCGACCTACAGCCACATGTTCGCGACCGTCGATCTCCTCAACCTGATGAAGTTCCTCACGCTGCGCGACCACGGGCACGCGCAAATGGAAATCAGAGTCTATGCGGAGGCGATGCGCGAGCTGATCCGGCCGATCGTGCCGACCTGCGTGAAGGCGTGGGAGGCGCATCGCTGATGGCGCGTGGTCGTCCACCGAAGTCGCATTGCATCAACGGCCACTTAATGACGGACGCCAACACGCGTCCGTCGGCATGGGGCCGCGAATGCAAGCTGTGCCGATCGGCGCGCGATCGGCTGCGCTACGAAAACAACCCCGAGCGCCGGCGTCAGGTTCTGGAGAACGTCGCCGCCTTCCGCGCTCGCAATCGCATCATCCCCGCCAGATCCCTGCCGCCGGCATCGGAATGGCTCAAGCTTGGAGCAACACAATCATGAACTTCTTCGTCTGGCGCAAAGGTCTTCGCGGGCCGACCGCAGCGCTACAGGACCTCGACCCGCGTTCCTCGCTCGATTGGAAGCTCAACGAGGAAAACACGATTGCCATCGTGAAGCTGCCCGAGGAGAGGCGCAGCATCACGCTCGATGAGGCGATCGCCACCTATCCCTGTCCGAAGGTGGCGTGATGGGCTGGTGGAACAGGTGGGCCATCAGGGTGATGCGGAAGCGGGTGCAGACCATCCGTGACACGCTCGATCTGAAGCTGCCCCCTCAGCTGACAATCGAGAATTGGCGCCTACGGATGAAGCTCGATCGTGTCGAGGCCGATCTCAAGCGGCGCATACAGCGTGAACTCGTCGAAATCTGCCGGACGGTCGGCTGCGACATGCGGTCGGTCGGTGGCTGCAATGCCGGCTGCGACGACGACTGCTGCTGCTCGGTGCCGGTCCACAAGTGCACTCGCTGCGGCGATTGCGACTACGGAGAAAACGAGGAGGCGGAACAGACCAGCGAGAAATGCGCCGAGCGTCGCTCGGCGATCTGAATCGAACCTTTCGGCTCGTTCGCAGCGGGCCGCATCACAAGGAGACCTGTAATGAACAAGATAGCCCTCTTGGGTGCTGGCCTCGCGATCGCGCTGGCCGCCACGTCGCCGGCGGAAGCCAAGCGACATCACCATCATCGCCACCACCAACATCGGCACCACGGCCAGGCCGTGCGTGTCGAAGGTGCTCGGGACACGGTGATCGTCGGCTCGCGGCCGACTGGTTGCCCGCATGCGTTCTGCGGCTGCGAGGCCAGCCTCTTCCTGTTCGGCAAGATCATTCCGACGCTCAACCTGGCCGCCAACTGGCTGCGCTTCCCGCGCGCGGAGCCTGCGCCGCACATGGTCGCGGCGCGGCCTGGCCACGTCTTCGTGCTGCTGCGGCAGATCGCCGGCGACCTTTGGCTCACACACGACGGCAACAGCGGCCGCCACATGACGCGCGAGCACGTTCGTTCGATCCGCGGCTACCGCATCGTGAACCCGCGCGGAGGTAGTCTTGAAGGCTGAAGCGATTTCCGATCAGAAGAGGTTAGTGCGTGCGGAGCAATGGATATTCGCTCGTCAGGTGCTTCGCGGCCGTGACTTCGTCCACCATAAAAAGTGGAGGATAATGATCGTGGCCGGGCCATCACCGGCAGAGGAGATCAACTGCATCCGCGAGCTGATGCCGCAGGCTCACATTACTGCGGTTGATTTCAGTGACAGCAACCTGTCTGCTGCGAAGTTAGCTGGCGCAGATCAGACGATCAATCATGATCTGTTCGAGTTCGGGCAGATCGATAAATCATTAGGCAAGTTTGATGTACCCAGTGAAAAGCTGGGAGATGTTCCGTTTGACGTAGTGTGTCTCGATTTGACCGGGCCTGCCAACGAGGAATTTTCTAAAGCGATCAAGGTGTATTTGTCCTCGTTGACAAAAGGCGGCGTCATCATCGCAACGTTCTCTTATGGTCGCGATGTCAAGGAGGCGTTCATCGAGCGCTGGAAAGCAAGCCAACGCACTAACATCAGACTCAATCGCTCGTTCTTTTCAGGACAGGAGCCGCACCGCGTCGGCATCGAGGAGACTATAAAGGCCATCGGTATTCCTGACGGGTTAAAGGAGAGGATTTACTTCCTTCTCGGTCGCAAGGTCAGTCATCTCAGATCCGTCATACAATACCGCGGCAACGCCATGCCGATGGTTTCGATGATGATTCAGAAAAGGCATGGGCCTTGTCCGGGCGATCAGCTTGCGAAGTTTAAAGCGATCGCCGACGGCGACTTTGAAGCCGCTGTCACAGCCGAGAACATTGGAAATATTTATGCTTGTCCAGCGGAGAGAATTGAGGCGCTGAGACGAAGTCTCATTGCCAGGAAGGCAGTCGCCACAAGGCGAGAGAAGGACGCGGCTCGATCGCGCAAGTACCGCGCCGCTCATGGCGCTGGCATGAAGCGCGGACGCCCCAGTTTGGGTTTGACTTCAGAGGAGATGCAAGAGCGTAAGCGTTCGCAATCAGCTGAGCGACAAAGGAGGCGGCGGGAGCGAGAGGCCTCTTCACCTTCCTTGGAATGCGGCGAATGAGCGTCCGGGTTGGCAACCTCACGCGCCGCGAGCGCCACTTCCTGGGCCTGCTCATGGAGGATGGAGCAACGATCAGCAAAGGCACGTCACTCGGTGCCTCGCTCTATCGGCGCGGCCTGCTGCGCATCGCCAAGTTTGGCCGCTACGGGATCACAGCGGAAGGCGTCGCGGCCTACCATACCGGCGCGACACAAGCGAAACGGCAGGAAGCAAAGCAGGCCTTGCGAGAGGCACAATTGCCCCTGTTTTGAGGGGCATAGCCAAGGGGCATGGGCCGGGCCTGAGGGGCCTAGCCAAGGCCCGGACGGCAGGGGCAGGGGCAGGACGCCAGGCCCGGAGGGGCTGAGGCCGATTGCCCTCGGTTGAACCCCTGCTAGGCGGGGCCGGGCGGGGCCGCTAGGCCGGCGGGGCCGGGAACCGGGGGCCGGAACGGGGCGGGAACCGGTATATAGGACCGAAACGGACCTAATTGGTGGAGGTGCCTAAATACCGCAAACCGGACAAAAGAAAAGCCCGGCAGGGAATGCCTGCCGGGCTTTCGCGTCTAGCGGAACAGTAGGGTTGCCGCCCGTTCCCAAGGATGGGCTTCGCGGGCGATCTTGGCTTCGGTCTGTGCGCGGCCGTTACCCTCGCGAGCCATCTTGAGGATGGTCGCCTTGACGAGGATCGGGCTCTCGCCCGCGGCTTCCACAAGCCAGCAGATCATCGGGCCGCAGTTGAGCCGCTGGTAGACCGTGTGCGCGTCGGTGATGCCGGTGTCCGATCGGCCGTAGTAGCCGCCGTCCGAACTGTTGTACTGGCCGAGCCAGGTCGTCCAGTGATCCTGATGGGTGGCGTAGCCGCTCTTCTCGAGTCGATCGCTGTGCAGTGCCGTCGCCGGCAGCCGCTCGATCGCGCGAAGCAGTTCCGTGATGGTGTAATTTCTCATGTGGCTATTTCATCACTCCGAGGTCCTTCCTATATAAACAGTGGTGGTGAACGGTCAGCTTTCACTCCTTGGGAACGGACCAATCATAGGGCGCGATGTCTGCGAAAATATCGCACCCAATTCCGTTTCAGGGTCAATAGCGGCGGCGCCACGGCGAGTCCGTTGGCAAGAGGATGCCCCCGACAAACACCTCGAAGAACGTGACACGCTCCTCGACCCATTGGCGCGTAGTCGCGGCGTGGTCCGCCTCACTGTTGCTATGGCCGAGGATGATCCCCTTGCCTGCGAGCGCCTGTTGATAGCCAGCGATGCGGAAGTAACGCTCGCATCCCTTGGTAAGGCCATCTTCATCGACGTAGAGGTCGTCGGCTGATGACAGCACCACGAGCTGTGCCATATCGACCGGCATGGTCTCGTGAGAAAGTTGGGCGTAGACGGAACGAAGATCGGAGTAGGGGAGTTGCAGCTCCCGTACCTCGCAGGCGAACGGATCAATCAAGATCGCTCTTAGTGTCCGGATGGACATGGGTTTGGTCTCCTTGCGGTTGGGGTCGTGCGGTTTATCGACCCATCGGGCTTGCACCAAACCGGTGCGCAGCCTATGAGTCGGTGGTCTCCGTGACGGTGGGGACTGGTCTCCTTGCATCGTTCACGAAGGCATCGGCCCCGGAGCTGCGAACTCCGGGGCCACCTTATTTTCAGATTGGCTTGTCGTATTTCCGCCAATAGAAGGAGTCTTTGTGCTCATCGTAGGTGTTGAGCGATTGTTCGGCCGCGATCAGGCGTAGGCGGAGCTCAGAGACATCTTTGCACTTCTCGTCCCATTGGCGTGCGATGCGTATGGCCATCGCATCTTTGAGGCCGTGCATCATTAGCTCCGCAGCATTGAGCATGGTGTTGAGATCTCGCTCTGGCGCGCTCATGCCTTCCTCCGCACGATCTTCGCGATCTCGTGGGCCACCAGGACGTGGTCCATGATGATCCGGTCGTCCTTATCGGTGGACTGCGTGACGGCCGCGCCGAGATGGCCGACGATCTCGTCCAGCTCGGTCTGCCACGGCCTCAGACTCTCCTCCGCCAGCTGCTTCACGCGCACCGTCGCCACGTACCGTGTGACTTCGCGTTGGGCGCCGGCGTTGAGTGCCGCCACGATCCGCTCGGCGCGGTCGCGGGTGCAGCCAAGCTTGAAGATATAGGCTGTGTCCGCGTCTAGAACCGAATGTTCGCCTGGATCGTGGTTCGGATCGTCGAGAGGTTTGAGCGTCAACGGCAAGAACTCTCCACAGTCGGCGGTGCTTCGGATCTGTCTGCTGTCCTTCATGACGACCTTACGCTTCATGAAGTCCGCGTCGGCCTGTTTCGGGGCGCGCTCGGCCGCCGCAGCGATCAACTCATCTGCCGTCTTTGAGCTGGGCCAGACTTCACCTTCGGTCGCGTGCAAGTATGCCCAGTCGACGAGGTTTCGCAGCTGCGACGCCGCTCCGCCACTTGGTGAACCACCAAAATGATGCTTAAGGCCGTTGCGATCTGTGACCTCTTCGCCCTTCTTGATCGACTTTGCGAGTTGAGCGATTTCCGTTTCGGCGGCAAAATATGCTTCCTTGAGGGGACCAAAGACATTGGCATGGGCGGCAGCCATCCCCATGCCGTTTATCTTGCCTGCGGCAAGTTCTAGCGCGTCCACCACGCTCGCTGTTTGTGCGATGATTCTGTTACGCTCTTCGCACCAAGCTGTCGCGTCCAATAGGTCGCCTTGGTTGGCGCATATGCACCTGTCGACATGATAGCCGAACTCCCCGCTCTTGATGATGCAGTCGCACGGCGGCTTTTGTTGGTCGTTCATAGATGGTCTCCTTGAAGTTTCTCGGCGCTGCGAACGCCAAGGTGATGAGCTTGGAAGCAAGCCTGATCAGCTATAAGCCGAGTTTCTCTCTTCCTATGCGAAGCGTCTCCTGGACCGCCCAGACGTAATCTAGAGCAGCGCACACTCTTCGTTCCTGGTGCGGAATTGGTGAGGATATGAGATTAGAGGTAATGCGCATCTCATGTAGGAGGCGCTGTTCCGTCAGAAGATGATATCGCGCTCGACGAACTTCGTCCTCGCGAATGCGCATCAATGTGGTATCGCGATCGGTTTGGACGATGTCAGGTGGTAATCCAGAAGTCATGTTTGGTCTCCTTGCTTTGGTAAGGGGCCGGTGCTGCGAACGCCGGCCGAGTTGTTTATCGAGCAGATGGGTTGATGCACATCAGCCGCCCCACTCGTCGAGGATACCGCGCGGGGTTTGGTGGTTGATGAAGGCGATGCGCTGCTGCGGCGTCATGATCTTTCACGCGGTTCGCAGCATGTCTTGCAGGTCGCCGACCTCGTGATCCGGCTCGCTGTCGCGGCCGTGGTTGGTTGCGGCCTTGATGAAATCGTCGAGTATGGATTTCTCGTTCATCAGCTTTCTCCATTCCTCGCAATATTTGGCATGTTTGTCTCCTCGGATTACGCCTGCTGCGAACAGGCCTTGGGTCGGTGGTTACTCTTCCGGTCTGGAAATTTCCCAGATCGACTTCATGTTACCCTCGTGCAGCTGTACCGTGCCGGCGCTAGCATCGACCGTAACGGAGGAGTAGACCGGATAGAGCTTGAGGGCCTTGTCAACGCGGACGATGATCGCCTCGCGTGCGCGCGCAACCGTGACGAGATGCGCCATCGATCCCCCACGCTCGACGATCACGGCCTTCGCCTTAAGGGCCAGATCGAGATAGGCAGGAGAGGCGTCCCGCAGCACGACTATGGCGTCGTCTGGCACATTGTCGTGCGGCTTGGGATGCACGACGGTGCCGCGTGCCGTTCCATTGCCGCTCAGAACGGCGCACTTAAAACCAAGCTTCTCCTCCTGCACGCGGTGGCGCAGGTTGTAGATGGCCTCATTCAGATCGCCATCCGCGATCATGGCGTCGGGCTCGAGACCAGCACCGATCAGGAAGTCTGTATGGTAGGGATCGTCTCCGAACATCTTGACGCCTTGGGGCGAGACCTGCTGCCAAGGCATGGCGAGGTGAGCACCGTCGGTCCGCCACAGGCACCAGTTCTCGAATGGCGCACGCGGCAGCTTGATCTCCTTGTCGTTCACCGTGATACTGATCCAGTCGTCTCCGGCCTGCTGGATGATCTGTGCGCGCCATGCGGGAATGCGGCTCGGCATCTCACGCTGTAACGCCAGCGCCTCATGGAAGGCGTCAATGCGTTTCTTGAGCGACTGGCCGCCATCGCGCATGATGGCTTGCATCGCATCCATATCCTCGACGGTCCTGCCTGCCTTCTCGGCGTCGATCATCTTCGCGCGGTGCCGCCCGATCTCGCGGGCGTCCCGTTGCGCGATCTCGGTCGCGTGGTTGAAGTGGCTCTCCACCGCCGGACGCGGCTCGGTCGGGTCGTTCGTCTCGTAGCGCACCCGGTATCGCTCAGCCGGGAACCGCTCGGCATAGCCCACGCGTTTGAGACGCCGCCCGACGGCGACATACTGGTCGAGCGCGGCCTGCGCCTCGCTATGTGCCGGCACGAGCTGGAAGGGGTAGTTGCGAACCTCCTGAAACAGGAAGTGGTAGCGGCCGTGCTTGTCGGGCGCGAGGTCCCAGTCGTCGACGATCGACTTAAGGTCGGTGCGCAGCACCTTAAGGACATCGCGCTGCGGATCGTCGGCGTAGTAGAGGCTGGACCCGGCGTGCTCCTGACGGTCGCGCTTGCCCTTGATGCTATCGCTGTCCTTTGTGATGCGGTCGCCGGATGACATATCGTCCGGACCCCACGAGGTCACCACGGCATACGGGCGCATGAAGCGCCCGCTGCTGGTCACCCATGTCCCGCCGAACATTTCCAGCAGGCGTTTCTTCCACTCGACATCGCCGTCCTCGACCAACTCGACTTCGTTGACGCCGATCAGCTTACAATCGCCGTTGAGGATGGAGATGACCTGATCAGAGCTGATGCCGTGCAGGCCATCGTGCAGGATGCGGTAGCCGTGGTCGTAGCGGCCTTCGATCACGCGGGTGCGTGCGATCTCGGTCATGAACCTGCCTTCGACCTTGAAGCAGGCTTCGGTGATGGACATGGTTGGTCTCCTTGGTGCCACCTGCGAAGTGGCGTTCTATTCAGGAACGAGGTCCCATCGACACGCGTCCCAATTCCAGACGAGCCAGCCGCCATGCGGCCAGCGCACTTTGATCAGTGTCCGTGCCAACTCCGTCCTCCGTCGTGGCTATGGATTCCGCCGGCGACGGCTTTCGCATCGATCTTACGCCCGGCCAGTTGCTCGGCGCGGGCGATCTGCTGCTTCGCCATCGCCGAGCCTGTGGACATGATGCGTCGATATATGCAGCTATCTCGGACGCCGCCGCGCACCTTGTCGGTCAGTCCGTCGAAGGTGATAGCGCCTTGCGGGCCGACGATCGGCTTGACGCGTCCGTTGACGATTTCTCTGGCGACGAGGTCGATAACCTTTTTGACTTGTTCTTTGCGCTCGGCGAGAGTTTGTCCTGGGTCAAAGGGTTGGGTGTCGCACGGCATTGTTTCTATCTCCTTGGATGAGTGATGGGTGGCCGACGGGCCCGCGAAGCCCGCCGGGAACACTTGTGCTTCGGTTACTCGCCCATCTCGAACTGCGGCACCGGCGCAGCGAGCGGGGCCGGAGCAATCGTCTCCTCCTCGGTCGGCGCGAGGTCGATCGCAGGCGCCTCGGTGGCGACGTGCTCGACCTCCGTCGGGGCGAGATCGATCATGCGGGCCTCGTGGGTGGGCGCCTCGATCTCGGCCGGAGCCTGATCGATGTCGAGGAAGGCGGTGCGGCTGGCCGTCAGCTTCTGGATGGCAGCCAGGTCGATCTCGGCCGCGCCCTGTTCGGCCGCCTTCTTCATCTCGGTCGCCGCCTTGCGGGCGATGTCGATGGCCCCCTTGACGCGCTCGGCCGCCGCCGGAGAGAGCATGGCGCCGAGGCTGCGGGCCTTGTCTGCGGCACCGCGCACCTTCTCAACGTTGAGCTCCTTGAGGCCAGCCTCCATAGTCTCCATGAGGTCGCGGACTTCGCTGTTGATGGCGCGCACCGCCTGCGCGTCATCGGCGGCCACCCGACCGGCGACGATGTAGATGCCGATCGTGGTGCACTGCGCGCGCTTGTTGAACTCCTCGCAGATCGCCTGCGCCTCGATGACGCGTGCGTCCAGCTGCTCGACCTTCTCTTCCGGGCAGAGCAGGCCGAAAGCGGTCTGGATACACATGCCGGCGATCTTCTGCCGGGCAGCGTTTCGCAGCTTGGTCGCCTCCGCGAACTCTTCGGGGTTGGCGACGACGCGCTCGGTCTCCCAGCGAGCCTTGAGCGCACCGTCCGATGTCTTGGTCTCGGCCTCGATCACCTGCTTGGAGTGCGAGACGTTGCCGCTGACGGAACTTTTCAGAACCACCAACATGCCAGGACGGATCGTGCTTGCTTGAATAGTCATATCTTCAGTCTCCTTGAATGCGGCCTGCGAAGCCGCGTTGGGTAGGTAGTTGGTCAGTGGTGGAGGGTCAGAGCCAGCGCCGCAAGCGGCGCCGGCGGTAGCGTGCGACGGAGAGCGCAAGCGCCTCCGTTTCACAGTTGAGCGGAATGCGTCTGGCATCGTGAGCCTTGCGCCAGAAGCCGTTCCGATCGCGATACTCGGCGGTCCAGCCGCCGAGTTCGTTGCGGTAGGCTTTGATCATTGCCTGTCCTCAGATGTCGATCGCGCGGCCACCGCCGACGACTGTAACCTTCGGCTTGTCCTCGATCACCTTAGAGGCGAGGCGGGCCTTACCCTTGGCCCAGTCACGCAGCGCCTTGATCTTGCTCTCCGCGGTCACGGCGAGCGGCGTCACCGCTCGCGCGGAGGCGCAAAGATCTTCGACCGTGATCTGACGCGCGCTATCCGCGAATGCGGTGAACAGGGCGTCGGGCACGATTGCAGCGATCTCGGAGCCGGTGAACTGGTCGGTATATTTGACCACTTCCTTGACACGCGATGGGTCGAGATCGGAGAGGCTGCGGCCGTGGGCCTTGAGCCCCGCGCGCAAGACTTCCAGTCGTTCGGCCTCATTGGGAAGGTCGACGAACCAGAACTCATCGAAGCGGCCCTTGCGAAGCAGCTCCGGCGGTAGGCTCTCCACGTTGTTGGCGGTGGCGATGACAAAGGACTCGCTCTGCCGCTCCTGCATCCATTGCAGGAGGGCACCGAGCTGGTCGGTCGATACGCCGCCGTCGGCGCCGCCCTGCGTGGCGCCCGCCATGGCCTTCTCGATCTCATCGATCCAGACGACACAGCGGCCGATCGCCTCGATGGTGCGGAGCGCCCTGCGCAGGTTTGCCTCGCTCTCGCCGACAAACTTGCCCTTGAGCGCGCCCAGGTCCATCTTGAGGAGCGGAACGCCGAACGCGGTCGCGGTCGCTTTCGAGATGAGCGACTTGCCGCAGCCGGGGATGCCGACAAGGAACGTCCCCTTGGGAGAGGGGAGGCCGTAGGCACGGGCCTCCTTGCTGTAGGCCAGCTTGCGCTGTTCCAGCCACTCTTTCAGGTTCTCGAGCCCGCCGACCGCTTCGAGACCGCCCGGCAGCGGATCGAACCACTCCAGGACGCCCTCGCGAGCGATGACGCGCTTCTTTTCCTTCGAGACCGTCACCGGGTCGATCCGGCGAGTCTGCACGAGGCTCTTGGCGTAGCAGGCCTGCGCCTCCTCGCCAGAGAGGCCGATCGCAGCATCGATCGCAGCGTCGCGCACCCCGTTGGGGGCAGCCTTCGCCCGCATCGGCTTGGTTTTGTCGGGGATCGGCGCGCCGTCGCCGTCATAGACAGGTTTGCCGGTGTCCGGATCGATCTTGTTCTCGTACTCGGGCAGCACGTTGATCGCGCCGTCGAGCAGAGCCGCGATTTCCTCGCGGTCCGGCATCGGCCATTCGATGACGGTGGCATGGCCGGCGAGCTCCGGTGGGGTCTCGCGGATCGGCGAGAGCACGATCAGGGCCTGCGCCTTGTCGCGTGCGAGGCCGGGCAGGTCGCGAGCCAGGTTGCGCACCTGCCGGGTCGAGACCATGCCGGCGGGACCGGCGAGCCACGGCGGTAGATCGCGCATGATCCACGCGCCGCGGTCGGCCTTGGCATCATCGGAGGCTCGGCTCCAGATCAGCTTCAAGGTCTCGCCGATGTCCACATAGTCGCGGCCGAAGTCGTCGGTCTTGCCGGCCATGTCGGCAATCCCCTTACCGCAGTCCCATGTGCGGGGGACGTAGCCAGCGGCAGCAGCCGCCTCCATCAGGTAGCGCTCGACACGCGCTTCCTCGCGGGTGACGATCCAGAGCAGGGGATTACGAGCTCGGAGCAGGGCGACGATGTCGGCGGCAACCTCGTCGCTCTTGGTCTTCTTGCGCTCGGTTGCGGGCGCAGTTGTAGCGTCAGTCATGCTTGGTCTCCTTGTGTGGGGTCGTGGGAAGGCGCTGCGAACGCCTTCCCAAGGGGGTTTAGGTGAAAGTCCAGCCAATTGCCAGCGCGGCGCCAACCGCGATGCCAACCAGAAAGATGGTGAGGTCACGTTCGAGAGATGCAGGTGTCGATAGACTCGGGAGGCGCATCACTACTCCCCTCCGATTGCCTTTGCGATGAGACGCACTGCGAGCACACTCGCGGCGTGCAGCTTTAGCAGCCGTACGATATCGGGCCGGGTGTAGAATCCGGGTTTAACGCCGTAGGGGTTCTCGGTGATCAGGATCGGCGGGAACTGGAGGTCGTTAATCTCACGCTCCTCGAGGAGGTACGACTCCTCCCCCTGATCGGACTGACGCTCCCAATAGCGTGCGACCAACTTGGAGTCGTCGGGGCGCGGCTCGTCTGGATACTCTCGTTCCCACCACTTGTCGCAGTAGGCGTACATTATAGCATCAGCCTCTAGCTTGGAGGCGTGGACGGTGACATCTGTGCCGTGACGATGGTCGATGATCAGGACCCAGACTTTCATCACGCATCCTCCTTAGCTTCGGCGACTTCGGTGATGGTGAGCGCCGGGACGTTGCTGCTCTCGAACCGGGAGACTTCTTCAACGGCTCGCTCCAGGGTCCACCCTGCTGCCAGCCATCGCCGAAGGTCGGCGAGGTCAGCCTGCGGTGTGTAGCCCTGCGAAGATGCCGGGCACTCCTCCTCCTTGACCATGCTGGGCCGCCAGATAACGATGTAGGATTCCCACTCGTAGCCGGCGTCGTAGTGCACCCAGAAGGGCATGCCGTGATCCTTACAGAACCGGATCACATTGTCCGGACTGCCGGCGACGTGGGCCTGCAAGAGCAGGCTGACGCGGTCCTTCACGATTACGCGGATATCGTCCTCGCTATCGGGCGCCGACTGGCACTCATAGGAGAAGTCCGTCTTGATCTCGTCGAGAAAATCCTCGATCAGGTTCGACGGCAGCGCGCCGCCAATGTGCATGGTGGTCCAGATCGTATCGGCCATGTCGGTCTCCTTGTGTGTGGGCCTGCGAAGCCCGTGATGGTTAGTGGAAGAAGGCGGTCGGGTGGCCGTCCTCCTCATCGAAGGAATTGACGATGTAGAGCATGTCGCCATCGGCATCGAACTTGCCGGTCTCGATGACGACGGTGATGTTGATGCCTTGCGGCGCAGGCAGGCGCTCGATGCGATCGATCTTGCCCTTGCCGCCCGGCGCGACAGTGTGCTCGGTGCCTTCATGATCCTCACCCTTGCTGATGCAGGTCATCGTCACGAACTGGCCGACGCGGAAGCCGAATGCCTCCTTCAATTCTTCGTATTTAAAGGCGGTGCCGTTCTGCGTTTTGACATCAGTGGCAGGATCATCAGGGTTGTACTCGCCCTTCGCTTCCGCGATCAGGCAGCCGATCTCGTCGAACAGGATGGCGGTATTGCCCGCCAGCGTCTCCGGCGTCGACGTGTCGAGAGCCGAGTGGATGCGGTCCAACATGGCGAGCATCTTCCCGACGATCGGCACGTCGACCCGATGCGTCGAGATTTCGTAGCGCCCCCAATCCGGGTTATTCTCCGACATTTTGTCGTGCGCCTCGTTGGGGTCGTCGGGGAAAGGCGGCTTGCCGTCGCCGTCGTCGGGAGCGTTGTGTTCCCACTCCGAGCGCATGAACTCGGCGAACTGCGTCTCGGCCTCTGCCAGCGTGCCGAACACGCTGGGGAGGCATGGCTCGTTCTCGTCCGGAATGCAGGTGGATAGGACGTGGACTGTGACTTTGGTCATGTTGGTCTCCTTGCTTGGGCTCTGCGAAAGCCCGCGGTGTTGGTCGTGGTGATCAGAGCGGGATGTCGTCGTGTTGCGGGTCTGGGACGTAGGTGATTGCGTTCTCGGATAGCCGCTTCATGCTTTCGAGAAGCGGGTTCAGGAAATCAACGCTGACGCCGTAGTCCTTGCCGACGTCGATCACCTTGCCGAGGCGCTTCATGAAATCCTGGAGCTTGGCGTCCTCAGCCGACGGCAGTTTCGTGATGTAGTTGATAGTCTTGGCAAGCGTCTCCTCGAAGGTCTGGCCATACGCAGACTGGTACTCACGTTCCCAGTTGTTGCCGGAATGTGGCTTCCTCCACGAGAGCGACACGCTGATCCCGGCATTTGTTTCCAATGTGAAGGTCGCTATCGGCTCAATCTTTCCCTTTGTCGAGAGCATGGCCGGCAGAGGGTTGAGGGCGGTGTAGATATCTTCGATGGTGGTCATGATGGTCTCCTTGTTTGGCCTGCGAAGCCCGATGGGGGATTAGTCGTTATTCGGTGCGAGGAGGGTGAGCACCGTGGTGTTGATATTGGTCCCACTCTCCGAGAATGACCCGACGGGAAGGTCGCTAAATGCGCCATCGCCCCACCGTGATGGCTTGGCGGCGCCGACCTGCTCGATCAGGTCCGGGACGTCGCGCGCCGTGATCGGCAGGATCGCCTTGAGCGTTCCGCCCGGCTTGAGGAACTTGAACGCGTGGATGACGTGCAGGAGCCAGTGACGTCCGTAGAACGGTGGGTTCATGCAGACGTAGTCGAAGTCACCGGTCGGCGAGGACTCAAGGAAGTTGCCGTGATAGACAGTGTGGCCCTTGGCACGGCAGATGGCCGCGCGGCCAGGATCGACCTCGAAGCCGTAGACGTGGGCGCGCTTCTTGCGCAGAGCGTCCATAAACCGGCCGCACCCGCACGACGGCTCCAAGATCTTAGCGCCTTCGATCTGGTAGAGGTTATCGATGACGTCCTCCACCACCTTCGCCGGCGTCGGATAGTATTGCAGGTCCTTGGAGACCGCTGTTGACTTCTGCTTGGTTGGGTTCTCATCCGGGGTGTCGGGCAGTACGTCGCCGTAGAACTCGGCGAGCGCAAGGTTGATGTCCTTGAGGGTATCTGGCTCGAAGAAAAGGTGGCCGTTGCCGTTGTCGAAGCGGCGCAGCCGCACGCCGCGGCCGGGCGTCGTGTAGACCTCCCGGTCATATCGATCCTTCGGCAGGTCTCCAGCTTTCAGCAACCCATTCTCGTCATTCAACAGGACATCCAGCTCGCGATAGCTGACAAGTGGCTTTCCCTGGATGGCGGCGAGCGCGTTGAGTATGCTTTGCAGCTTATCCCGGCCGTAGCTGCTGTAGCTGGAGACGTTGGACAGGATCACCCGCTTAGGAAGACCCTTGACGCCGATCTTCATCTTGTCGTGGCTCTTGAACGCGGGGTCGAGGCCGCAGAACACCTCGGCGAGGGCTCTCAGGATATTGCCACGCGGGTCGGTGATGTATTTGCCGAAGGTGCCGCGGATGTTGTCGAGCGTGAACGGCGCCGGCTTCTCCAGCGATTGCTTCCAGCGCTGCTTATCGACCGGACTGGCGAGGCGTTCGATGTTGAGGCCATCGTAGACGTGCTTCCACGCCGACTTGAGTAGATGTTGCTCCAGCGCCCATTCCGCGGGCAGGCTGGAGTTGATGTTGGTCTCGCCGTAGGTTCCGCCGACGGTCGCTGCCATCGCGAGGTCGCCGCAGGCCTTACCGGCGGCGCGGAGTGCATCCATAAGCCCAGCCTTCTTGGTCTCATATTCCTCGACGACATCGGGCAGACTGCGTTGCAGGGCGATCTCGTGCCCGATCTTGACGTGAGCGTTCATTGGGGTGGTCTCCTTGCTGATGGGGAGGGGCGGCCGCTGCGAACGGCCGTTGGGGTGGTTAGCCTTGGAAGTCTTGGAAGCCGGGGTGACCGGCTGTTTTGAGGACGGATGCGAGGGCTGCGATGGATGGCTTGTTGTCGTAGCTCTCGGTCAGAGCGACATCCTTCGTTGCGTTGAGTTGCAGGTAGGCCTGATGTACGGCTCGGATCGCCTTCACCGGATCGATCTCGGTGAGCCTGTCGCAATAGAGCTCGGTGTGCATCGTCATGATTGATCTCCTTGGTGGGGTCCGCTCTGCGAAATCGGGCGGTGGATCAGGACGTGATGGAATCAGGCTCGAAAGCGTCGACGAGCTCGAATCCGCCTTCATCGAGCGAAGCGCCGATATGGGTAATCGGCAGCTTTGACACCTGAGCGTAGCCGGTGACCGCCGGCTCCTGCACGATCAGCAGGTCATCCACGGCTTGCACGATGCGCCGCTCGTTCTTGCGCAGCCAGCGTGCGCCGATCCGCTGGGCGTCATCCCGGTTGTCGGCATCGACCTCGATCTCGACGCCGACGGCGGCACTGCACTCAAACGCAATTCTAAACTTTGACATGGTGGTCTCCTTGATGGTGGGTCCGCTCTGCGAAAGCGGAGGGGCGGCGCCCCGTTGTGCGGCCCGCGAGGGGCCGCACCGTCGGGAAGTCGCATGAACCAATGGCCGATTAAATCGGCCACCACGTTTTGCGGTTGAACCAAAACAGGCCGGCATAGGCGGTGAAAAACGCCAGCATCCAAACGATTTGCATACTTCTCCTCCTATGCCAGTGCGTGGGTGACTTCCCAGCGATGGTCCTCATAATTGTAGTCGCCACCGCGAGCGAGATGCGGTGGTTTGCGCAGCTCGTCATCAGGGGCGATGACGCCGTAGCGCTCGGGTTGCGACTCCATGTTGGCGATCATCGCAAGGTGCTGCTCCATCCGCCATTCATTGAAGGCGTCCACCACGTCTGGAGGGACCTCAAACGAGTGGTGACCGTCGACGCGCTTCGAGAAACCGGAGGCGCGCCGCAGTATTCCGACCGCCGATTTCCACGCTGACCTGACATCGTCGCCATTAGCGATCGACAGTTCGTATGCGTCGGGACTGTGCTGTCTGATTTCGACGCGGTAGTGGCCGGTCTCATCGAAGACTTCGTACTCGACGCCGCCCATATAGGACAGCTTCCAGCGGAAGGTGGGGGCGTTCTGCCTGGTCACGACCGCGCCCTCTCGCCGTTGCTGTAGAACTCGTATTCGTTGAGGCGGATTATCTCGTCGATCTGCTCGTCGGAGTTGGCGTAGTTGTAGGAGTCCTCAAGCCCGCGATAAATCCAGTTGGCTAAGTCGCGAAACGCGTTGAGCAGTTCGCGCTTATCCTCGGTCGGGACGGCTTTGTCGTCGTCGCCATCGATGGCGACGTCGATCTGCATCGTGTAGGCGTGGGCATATCGCGTGTCGGTGCGGGTGATGCTTGCCGTCAGCTTATGATCGTGCTTGCCCTGTAACAGGTCGAGCCGTTCGGCGATCCTGTGAAGCGTCTCGTCCTGAGGCGCATGTTCCTTGACGAGGAATGAGGCGGGTTGGTCCGACGCTGAGTACGTGCCCTCGAAGCTGGCACCGTCACCCTGGTTCCAGAAGCCGCTCCAAAAAATGCGGGGCTCGTACCACGTCTTGCCGCCCGCGGTCCGATGAGATTGCTGACCGATATCGATTCCCATTCGATTTGCAATCTCGGTAGCGTCCTCGATGACCGCATCGGCGAAGTCGTTGTCGCCGGCGTTGCAATCGCGATACCACTGGCGGGCTCGGGCCTTGGCTTTGGCGTCCAGCTCATCGAGCTGGTAGAGGTTGACTTGGATCGTTCTCATGGTGGTGGTCTCCTTGTGGGTGGTGGAAAGCGCTCTGCGAAAGCGCGATGGATCAGCCGGCCGGCGTGTGCGGTTTCGCCGGCATATCGGCGATTATGTACTCCGGGTGACGGGCGGTCCCGCCGCAGGCGAGGATGTATTTCACCTGATTAAGCGCGGCCTCTCTATCCTGCCGCACCATGCGCTCAAGCAGGGCATGACAGGAGTATCCGTTGGCGTGCGTTACCAGAAGCGTCTCGCCTCGGTCGTGTCGGTGAAAGAGGCCGTAGGCATCAAGTTCGGTGATCGGTCGCACCTGCAAGGTGCCAAACGCTGTATCGACGGGTTGAAGGATGCGTTGATCGCTGGATGGTAGTAGCGATCCTCCGATATGACGTGTCATTTGTTGGTCTCCTTTAAGTTGAGGCGCAACGCTCTGCGAAAGCGTCGCTACGAAAGCCATCCGTGCAGCTTGATGGCGGCCATGATGATCAAGCCTCAAAAGGCGAAGTTGATCTCGAGAGCTGGGCCCATCGGTCAGCCCTCAGTCTTGACGTCGACCGCGGTCCGGCCCGTGACACGCACGGTCGTGACCGGCGTGTAGGTCGTGTTGGCTTGGATGAATTGCCGCGACAACTTCTTGCGGACCGCCTTGGAGTCCAGGTTCGCGCGTTCGCTCTTGCTCACGGTGACGCGGTAGAAGGTTCCTTCGTAGGCACCTTCGCCTAGTGCCTCGATCTGATCGCGAAGCGGCTTGATCTTCTCCTCGAGGTCGGCCATCTGCGCCTTGAGCAGCGCGAAGTCGTCGATCAGGGGTGCGATGTTGCTCATTGGATCAACCCCTCCAATGAGACCGGCGCATCCGCGATGAAGCGGTCCGCGAGGTTCGCGAAGGCGCAGAAGGCGTGGAACTTGTGATCGAACGGCGCCCATGCGACGCACTCGCCGGGGACGTCGAGGATCACGACCAAAGGCGGCGTAGCAGAGCGTTCGACCAAGCGGACCATGCCGCGACCTTGCGGGTCATCGTACCGATAGATGGTTTTCATGGCGCTGCTCCTTCGATCCGGATGGTGTCGCCAGCTGAGAGGGTGATCTCTTCGAGCCAGTGACCGATGCGGGCGCCGAGCTGTTCCTCAGTGCATTCGAGTTCGAGGCGGTCGAGTTCACCGTCGCTGCTGTTGAGGAGAATGACGACAAATTTTTCCATCGCGCTCACCAGCCGTAGGCGATCAGGGCGAGGCCGATTATCACGCCGAGCGCGACGTGGCCGACGGCGAGAGCGATCGCCTCGATCGGCGACACTTTGACGGTGCGGTCGATCCAGAGGCTGACGCCGGGCTCCGGCCGGGCGAGCGAACGGGCGGGAAGCGGATAGGCGGAGGACACGACGATGTCGTCGTCGCGGACGGCATAGGCACGGGTATTCATGGGGATGGTCTCCTTTGTGGTGGGGTGGAGGCCGCGCTGCGACGCGGCCGGTTAGGTCAAAAGGTCAGCCCGCCCACTGGCGAGCCATCTCACTTGCAACGCTCGGGAAGAATTTTGAGCGCTCCGCCCAGCGCTTCGGGCCAGGTGCAGCCTTATGGACGCGGTCGATTGGCTTGGCGTCGGGCTTGAGGCCGAGGGCCTTGCGACACTCGGCAATCGTCCGATACGTCGGAACCAGCGGCTCGACGCCATCGCCCCAGAAGCAGGTGCGCTTCGTCTCGAAGTCGCCGAACATCCACGGCTGGATGGACTGGATTGGCGGCCGGTAGTTCTTGATGCGCTCCTTGGCATGCGGGTGCATCACCGGGTTCTCCAGAACCTTCATCGGTATCTTTGCGTTCCAGAGTGTCGAGAACAGCTTGGCACCTTCCTCCAGCTTGAACCACATGAAGTCGAGTCGCTGCTTGCGGTTCATCTTCTTATAGGCCTCGATCTCGGCCTTGCTGTAGTGCTCGGCGGTCAGTTTGCCGGGTGGGTCGGTCAGCCAGCGCACGCCGCTGTTGCAGAGGCGGGTGCAAGGCGGGTGAGCGACCATGAGGAAGTCCCAGTCGTCGTCGAGGATGTCGCGGACGTCCCCGACAATGTGCTTGTTGTTGCGGTCGAGCGCCGGGAGCAGGTCGCAGGACCATGCGTCGTGGCCGCGTGCGGCGAACGCGCGCCGCACAGTTCCCGTGAACTCACAGGCGACGAGCACCTTGAGCGAGGTCTTTCTCATTTCAGTTGGTCTCCTTGTGCCCGCTGCGAACGGGCGAGTGGATTTCAGTTATCTTTGGCGGTAAGGGGCGTTTTGCACGTCTCGCACCGATAGTCGGTGTCCTCGTAGTCGGGATGGTCCTCGTTGTAGCCGAAGCAATTGCCCCGGCCGTCCTGACCGTCTCCGAGGTTGCCGTAGGCATCTTCGGCTTCATCCTCGGACGGGAAGCATTCGCGACAGAAGTCGAGCGGGTCGCTGCACGATGTATAAATGCGTGGCATCACGCGGCCTCCGCGATCGCGAGGTCAAACACCTTGAGGATGTTCTCGTGGGCCAGGTCGTAGGCGAGGTTGGCGTCGTCGGGATCGTCGGGTGCGCCGACCTCGCCATCATTCACTCGCACGTAGGCGAAGTTGGTCTTGTCAGCGGAATCGGGGAATAGCTTCTTGGCTGCGCGCTCCAGAGCGTCGCTCGCGGCGATCCACTCCATCTGTTTGAGGTCACCGCCATAAGCGCGGATCAGCGCGCCCTGCGCGCAGAAGCAGTAGGCCTGCGTGTCGTTCGGCTCACAGGATGCGCCGTCCCGATCCTGCGCCGTCTCGTCCTGTATCCAGTGCTCCTTGTCGGCGATCAGGGCGCGGGCATCGATGATGATTTGCTTGATACTCTTCACGGTCGGTCTCCTTGGTGTTGGCCGGCTGCGACCGGCGGAGTGGTCAGGCGAGGTTATGTTCGTCGTTGCAGAGCGGGATGGCGCCGACTTCGAAGTTTTCATCGGGGTCGGCCCATTCTTCGTTGAGGAGACGCATGGCCTCGTGCGTCGCCTCAACGAAACAGTCGTGGTAGGAGATGATCCGGTGCGCGATTAGTTGCGGCCAGACCGGATTAGGGCCGAACAGGTCGGCCTTCGTTATGCTGTAGGCGTAGACGTATGCGAGCATGGTCAATCTCCATAGGTCGGCAGGTCGGTGAGGGCGTTGGCGTCATGATCGAACAGGATGTAGTCGGCGCCGTTCTTGCGGGCGTAAGTCATGCACTCGAACAGGTCCTTGGGGAGGTTGTCCTCGGCGTTCTCCTCGTCGCAATAGACGAACCATCCGTAGGGCGTCGCTGCGACCCAGTGATTGAGGGCGAACTCGCCGGCGACCTTCTCCATGATCCCGCGCGTCTTGGGCGACAGGTGCGTCGTGGAAAGGTCCATGAAGGTGCGGAGGCTGGGATGCTCGGCCATGGTCAGAAGCTCGACGCAAGCTGGTGGGCCTCGGCCGGCGTCTTGCCAAGGGCAATCCACTCGTTGTAGGAGCGCTGCCACCTGATCCATCCGGCAAGATCGTTGGCGTATTGGCCCTTCAATCCGGACAGCTCGGCGACAAACCACGCGTCGCTATCGACGTCCTTGCTCCAGGCGTTCTGCGCGGCCCACATCCGAGCGGCGGAGAGAACGTGATCGAATGTCTTATCCATCCCATATGAGCAGGAGGAGTGGTGCGTCGAACCGTTCGCCATTTCGTCGGGGCGAACTAGCTGCACAGTCCATCCCGTCGGGGTTGCCGCCACGACCAGCACCGACTCGAACCGCTTCTCGACGTGGAGCGCAGAGGCGCTGCACGCCCAGTCGACCTTCTTCTCGAGGTCGGCCTTCGCTTCGGCGACGGTCTTGCCTTCGCCGTGACACCAGTCGCGCTTGACGGTCTTGGTAGTGTTACGCATTGGTTTGGTCTCCTTGGTTGATGTGGTTGAAGAGGTCGGCGGCATCTCGGACACCGGCCGCGTGACCGCTGCGACGGCCATGGCGATGGAAATAGACGCTGGCCGCGATCAGCGCGGCCAGCCAGAGCAGTTTGATCATCATGAGTGGTAACTGTCGTGGCATGACTTGGAGCAGAACAGGCCGCGGTGATCGAATGTGCGGCCGCCATCGGTCTCGGTGCTGTAGCGAAACAGGGCTTGCAGCTTGCGGCCGCCGCGCCAGCGAAAGCCACCACAGTTGCCGCAGGTTTGCGAGGAGGCAACTACCTCGCGGTGCAGTTCCTGCCGGGCGAATGGATCACGGGAGATAAGTCTCGACATGTCAGGCCTCCAGCACGCGCTCGCCGGTGGCGGGGTCGAAGCCGCAGAACTCGCGCCAGTGGCGCTGCGCCTTGCAGGCGTCGGCCTCGCTGGCGAAGGTCTGGAGGTCACCTGCCGTCTCGAAAACCCACGGCTTGTCGGCGGAGAAGTTGGCGCGGTGATCGTCGTCGAGCATGTTGATGTTGTAGACGCTGGACGTGTCGTTGTTCGTCATAGTCGGTCTCCTTGCTGTGCCGTCTGCGAACGGCGGGGTTAGAACGCGTTGGTGATGCCGTCCCTGTAGTTCCAGACCATCTCGTCACCGCGGAGCACGGCCTGCGGAATGCCGCTCTCCTGCGAGATGGTCAGGGCGATCTTCCACGCATCGTCGAATGATGCGTAGTCGGGAGCGCCGGTGTAGGTGCGGTCGCCGCTCTCGTAATTGATGATGGTGAAGGGCATGTCCGCCTCCGTCAGGTGTTGAGGGCGGGAGCGGCATCGAGCCGCTTGAGCACTTCATCGGCGCCCATGCGAGCGACCGCCTCGGCGACCAGCATCTCGGCGGCGTCGCGGTCGTTGGGAACGCCGTGGATGCCACGGGCCGCCATGCAGCGAACCTTCGCTTCGTTGATGCGCCCGAACACCATGCCGGAGGCGAAGTGCACGAGCGCTTCGGGCTTGCGCGCATCCGGTTGGCTCGGATGCACGTTCGGGAATTGCAGCACGAACTTGACGCGCCGCTCGCCGATCGTGAAGTAGGCGACGCGGCCGGTGCGCTCCTGCTCCATCATCTTCTTCGACTTCGGATGCTGGGCGGGGATTTTATAGGTGACGTCAGCCATGGTTCACGCTCCCACCGCGAAGCAGAGGGCGCGAGATCTCTGCTTGCTCAGTCGTTCGGCGCGGCGAGCGAAGCCGCGGTCGGTCTTGGCAAAGGGCGCCGCGTGGCGTGTGCGGGTCTGATCGGCTGAGACCTCGCAGCTCACGAGCGCTAACACGGCATATCGCTTGCGGCGCGGCGGCAGGTCGCAGGCCGACTTGGCCTGCTCCATCGCCCGCTCGATCGCCACCTGATCACTGATGGCGAACAGGTGGACCTTGATGTCGCCGCCGTCAAATCCGATGCGGCGCACGGTCACGTCATAAGCAATGGTCGTCATGGGTGGTCTCCTTGTGGTTCAAGCCGTTTGCGAAACGGTCACGATGATTTCGTCAACGTAGAGGATCGGGGCGGCGATCTCGTCGCCTGGATCGAACCAGCTCGGGTCTTGCCCGGCTTCAAGTCTGGCCTTAGCCTCGTTGGCCTCAGCCTCTGTGCCGTAGATGACGACCCAGGTATCGACGCAGGCCTCACCGGCTTCGGTGTAGTAGTCCTTGTAGACGGCCCACCGCCGCTCTTGCTGCCTACTCATAGTGGGGTTGCTTCTCGGGGAAGTGCTTCGGCGGATGGCCGTTGTAGACCTCCGCCTGATAGCGACCCGTCGATAGGACGCTGCCGATGTCGCGGCGGCCGAAGTTGACCGTCGCATCGAGGACCCTCTGTAGTCTCTCGCGCTGCTGATCGGCGCTCTCCTCCTTCATCCAGACGGATAGGATGTCGGGGGTTGGCACGCCGTCGAGCGCGTGGTCGACGCGGTCGCCGGAGGCATAGCACCATCCCCCTTCTTCCGGGCCGCCGTAAGATCGGTTGATCAAATAAATCGCGACGGTCCAGAACGGAGCGTCGGCAGGCTCGTCGGCCGGAGCAGTCGCGTCCTCGATTTCGCAGACAAGGCAGTGATCGTCGGCGTTCGGGAAGTGTTTGCAGTTGCTCTTCGGCATGACGGTCTCCCATAGCGGTGCGCACACAGCGCAGTGATCAGAATGAAGGTGAAAACGAGGAGTGCGGCCAGGATCACCGGCGCCTCCGGTCGACGTAGTCGGCGAGTGCGAGCGCACAGGTCCCGCTGTTGCGGCACCCGACATTGTCGCAAACGGTGGTGGCGTGGTGGTCGTGGCCGTCGCAGGCCCACGGCAGCTTGTCGAGGAAGCCCTCGAAGCGGCCGTACCGATCGGGATCGCGCTTGATGAGCGCAGCCAGGTCGCGCTTGGTCATGGGGTTGGTCGGGTGGTTGACCAGCTCCATGAAGGCGTCGTTGAGATCAGCGATCTTGCGGTGCGCCTTCTCGAACTGATGCTGGGTCAGCATGGCTCACCCCGCGTAGCTGGCGATCAGCGATCTGCTCGGGGTCGTGGAGCGGTCCATATCGCGCGCGGCGATCCAGCCGCGAATGATCTCCGCGCTGTGTGCCTTGTTGTAGATGTTGATGCCGTGACGATCGCACACTTGGCGGTCGGTCAAGCCGTCTAGGTAGCCGTCGAAGCCCGCCTGATAATAGTCCATCGTCTTGGTCTCCTTGCGTGGGGTGAAAGGAAGCGCCGCTGCGAACGGCGCTTTGGTTTCAGCCGGTGGGCTGGTCGAGCTGGCGAAGGTGGTGATCGACGTTGGCGATGCGCATCTCGCGCCACGCCACGGCCGACTGATACTCGCCGGATCGGAAGAAGAAGCGGTCGGTGCGCAGCCGGTCGAGTGCTGCGATCTCGCGCTTGCGGACGTCCTCGAGCATTTCGCGTTGGGTCTGGGCCATGGTCAGTACCCCGCCCAGTCGCGCAGCTCGGAGAATGTGCCGCCCCACATGATCCGCTCCTCGTAGGAACGGCCGTTGTAGGTGAAGCGGTCGATCACGATGATCGAACCGTCCGGCAGTTCCTCGGCAAACCAGTCGTGCGAGCGCGCCCAAGCGATCTCCTGTCGCGAGAAGGTCGTGGCGAAGGTGATTGACTCGGCGGCCTTGCGGAGCGGGTCGGGTGGCGGCGGGTCGAGGAGCGGGGCGTCCGCAAAGGGCGCGCCCTCGGTTCGGGTGTATTCGGTCTGGGGGAGGGTGAGGGTCTTCCTGTCGGCGAACATCTGACAGGGCGGGTGCTCGGTGATGAGCACCATGCCATCGGTGGCGATGGCGTAAGCGGCGCTGTCCGCGCCGGTGGGCGCCGGATCGACGGCAATGATCGTCTTGGTCATGGTCGCCTCGATCACTTGCCACTGCGATAGGACTTGAGCTCTTCGCGGCGGATGAGGGCGATGATCTGCTTCTTCGACATGGTTGGTCTCCTTGTGGTTGGGTGGTGAAGCCGTCTGCGAAACGGCCGTGCGGTGAGCGCACGCTGGAGCGCCGCACGAATGGCGGCGCTCGGACTTGCGCTTTTATTTCGGGTCGTGGAGAGGTTTCGTGCCCGGCTTCCACTCGGAGCCGGGCCAGACGCGGCCGTTGTAGCTGACGTGTGCGATCACGTTACCGCGGTCGTCGACGATCTTGCCGCCGGTGAACGGCTCCAGCGAGGGGCCGCATCCGGCGCCGAGATTGCCGTCCTTGATGAAGGCGAGCACTCGGCTCGATGCCTGCTCGAAGGTCGCCACTGCGACCGCCTTGGTGCGGGTGAGATAGACCTGCATCGCGACCTCCCTCAAGCCGACAGCGCCGGCGGAAACTTGCCGGCGGCTCGCGCAGCTGCGATCGCCGAGCGCAGCATCGGGTTCCAACGAGCTGCGCGAACCGGTTCAGCGCGCAAGCCGTGGGCGCGGCGCGCCATCGCCTTGGTGATCGGTTCGTCCGAGATCAGCTTGGTGCCGTCGGCGAAGAAGAAAACGTGGAAGCGGGGCGTCGTTGCCATGGTGGTCTCCTTGGAGTGGGCATGAAAAAGGCCCCGCTGCGAACGGGGCCGGTGGAATGCTTAGGTCGGTGCGTCGGACATGCGGCGCACTGAGCTAAGCCGGCAGGGCGGTATATGACGGCCCTGCCGGGCTTGGCACACAAACCGGTTGCCCATTGGCGTAGCGGGGCCGGTTGTTACTTTGCGGCGCTGGAAACCAGTTGCGGGGCTTGCACCGGCCTTGCCGTGTATGACGGGAGGGGCGGGAGGCCTTATAGGCCCCGAACTACCAGACTAGCCTAGACGCTACCGGTAACCCCGGCCCCATGTTGCGAGCGCAAACGGAGGGGCAAGCCACTGTGTTTTTGGGCACCGCCCCCGGGGGCCTTGATGAAGGCTTGGCCGGGAGCCGATCCGCGAACGGGACTCTGCGAGGCTAACGGCAGTAGCTGCCGAAAGGACCATCGCCGATTGCTGGGGCTGCTTACCAAGGCCGGTGGGGCAGCCAAGAGGCACCGCCCCTTGGCAAGGGGATAATGCACCAGAGTGGTGCAAATGGCAACATATATAATGAGGGGCCGGTTTTGGCCTAAGCCACTGAGATTGTGCAAGAAAGCCCGGAATGCGGGAAAATGCGCACCAAAGCCGCCATACTAAGGCCTTTGGGGGCCTAGAACCGGCAGGCAAGCCCGGCATGGGCCGAAAACCCGCCAGAGCTGGGAACGGCGGGGGCCGAAAGCCGCCCCTTAGCGAGCCGGGGAAGCCCGGGAAAGCGCCCCCAAAAGGATGAGCTGGGAAGCCCGCCCCCCAGGACGATTTTGCACCCTGGTACGCTGTGCAGTGTAGCAAAGGACCGAAACGGCCCTATTGGGCCGGGCGGCAGGGGCGGGCAGGGGGCGGAAAGCCCTGATTCGACGCGCTACTGCCAATTGTGGCGACATGGCAACACAACGGGACCGGAGGGACATTCGGTGGACAAGGGGACATTGCTTCTTTTCGGCCGTGAACCTGCACAAATGTCCCCATTGTCCCCTTAATGTCCCCTAGCGAATGTCCCCTCGATCTTGTGGCGGATCACAATTGCTGCGCGTAGCCTGATGCATCTTCCCCCCCCATCAGAGCTAAACCCATGACGGACATCGCGTTTCGCCTTGCGTCTGAGGTCTTGGAGACGTCGGGCTTCTCCTGCCTGCATGCCGAGCCCGCCACCATCCGGGGCCAAGTGACCATCCGGGTGACGGTGGCCAGCGTCGGCCGGCGCAAGGCCGCCGGCATCAGGGTGTGGCTGCGCTCGAGGAAGCAGGCCGATCGCACGATGGCCGAGCTACTGTCGAGCGAGCGGCGATCCAGCCGCTACAAGGAGGACCTGATCGTCGGCGCCGAGCTGGAGGAGGTGAACCAGCTCATCCGCTGCTGCGCCCATCGGCTGGGCTTCGCTGTGACTGAGGACGAGCACCTGGACACGACCATGGCCTCGCTGGTCCGCCGGATCGAGGCGGGTCTAGAGACCCTTCGCAAGGCCGGGGACATGAAGAAGCTCAACCGCGAGTTCCAAGCGGCCCGTCAGGCGAGGGGACAATCCTGCGGGGACATCGAGGGGACATCGGGGACAAAGGGGACATCCTACGCCGATTGGCTCGTCGAGCGTCTGAAATCGCGGCTTTCGCTCAGCACCACACTGGTGCAATCACGCGTTCGTGATAATTGAGATCAAGTCTATGATCTGTATGCTGAAATCGCTCTATCGACCGACTTACTCCACAGTGGAGCGAAAAATAGTCGATTGATCCGGGTCGAAAATCGTGCTCTACACGCGCCCACGTCACGTCGACAGGTGTGTCTGAAGAGGATCACGAGCATCAAGCGAGTGATCCAATCTCTCAAACTCTCCAAGTCGAAGAGTGATGAGGGGGAAGGTCTCAAATGTAGACCTCCTACACGGCGACCCACCTCGCCGAAGCCGCTCCACCCCCAGCGCATCCACCCACCACGCCCCTGACATCATCCCGCTCCGATCCACGGAGACGGGAAAGCCATGCCCGGCCTTGTCAAGGGGTCGAAACCTGCCCGCGTTCTCCACGCAACGTTGATTGGTCTCGCGTTCCGTGCGGGCTGCCACGCGGCGCCCAGGTCTCAGGGACCGGTCTCACCCTCCAAGTTGCGACGGTCCCTGCCAGCTTCCGTCAGCCACGCACGCTGACTGGTCCACGCGCCCCTCAAGGGCGCGCTGGGTCAAAACCTATTGGCGAGGACTCAGGGTCTTCCCAACGCCCCTTGCCACATCGTCCATCCCCACATCGTCGGAGCCCCACCGATGTCATCCTCTGCCCCCGTCGGCGATCCGCCGATCTCGACCTCGCCTGTCTTCGAGTGTCCCACGTTCTTGCCGCCCGAGTTCTCTCGGCCGGTTGGTGTGTCGTCGCTCGGGGATAGCGTCCTGAAGCTCGGCGCCGAGACCTTCGTCGATCCGGCGGCCATGATCGCGGCGCGTGGTCCCACGATCACCACTCGGGAGCTCAGCGATCCGTTCGAGCGCCTGCCGGCCTTGGCCGCGCGCCTCAACGTCAAGCCGACCACCAACAACACCGGCATCAAGCTGCATACCAAGGACGGTCAGAAGTTCGATCTGATCGAGCTGGTCGGTGCTGCGCTCGATCGTTTGGACGGGACGGAGCGGGAGCTACGCGACGCCTTCGCTGCGCAGGCCATGGGTGCCATGGTCGAGCGCTACATCGCGGACGGCGGGGACAACCTCGACCACGTCGCTGTCGTGGCTTACCAATTCGCCGACGCCATGATGGCCGCACGCAAGGGCGGCCGGTCATGAGCAAGACCGTCATCTGCGCGCACTGCGGCTATCCACGGTTCGGCGCGGTCTGCGAGCGTCCGGCTGGCTTCGAGCTGCAAGGCTGCATCCAGACCGGCTACCGCTCCCAGACGCAGGGCATTGCCAAGGGCCTCGCCATCGTCCTCGGCGTCACCATCGTGGCAGCGGTCCTCGTGCTCGCCACCATCGCATTTGCGGACATCCTGCCGTGATCAAGATCATCGCCGTCCTGTGCAGTCTGGCCTCGCCGGCCGACTGTCACGAGCAGGTGGTCACCACCTCCGACTTCGCCGAGATCACGATGCAGTCGTGCCTCATGGGCGCGCCGCAGCTCGCGGACTGGATGAAGGACCACCCGTCCGAGCGTCTGGCTGGATGGAAGTGCGTCTTCGGACAGCGCGGAGAGCCGACGTGAGCTTCAACATCACCGGCGACGTCGTCACCGAGCCGATCGCGCTCTCTGATGTCGTCAGCTTCGAGTACCAGTTCCTCGCGGTCTATGACGACCAGCGCGACAACTGGTGGACCGCGGCTGACACGCGCGAGAAGGCGCTCGCTGCCTTCGAGCGGGTGAGGAGCCAGGTCTCGAAGAAACCGCTCTATCGCGTGTTCGCGCGATGGGACACGGCGAAGCTGAAGCAGATGGCCGACTTCATGGCCTTGGAAACCCCGAGCACGGCGATCCACTGATGAGCACCACCGAGCTGCGAAAGCTGCGAGATCGCATCGAGCAGCTGGAACGCGTGCTCGGCGTCGATCAGGAGTTGACCACGCGCCTACGCTTCGCCTTTGGCATCACGCCAGATCAGGCGAAGCTTCTCGGCATGATGCTGCGCCGTGCGCGGGTCACACGGGAAGGGGCCTACGCAACGCTCTACGGCCACAAGCCGGATTGCGATCAGCCGGCATGGAAGGTCCTCGACGTTCAGATCCATCGCCTGCGCCACACGTTGCGGGCAATGAAGATCGAGTTCGTCACAATGGCACTCGACGGCTGGACGATGGAGCCGGAGCACAAGCTCAAGCTCCGCGAGCGGCTGGAGGCCTTCGAGGAGGCACACGCCGCGGCGCATGTGCCGGCCTCGCACCAACTCACCGATGGCGAGGCTTACCTTGGCATCGCGCACTGATCTTTCCCCAATCAGGAGTCGCCAATGGATATCGGTCAGGCCGTCGAGGCCATGCGAAACGGTAATGCGGTTCGCCGCGCCGGCTGGAATGGCAAGGGCATGTTCGTCGTGCTCATGCCCGAGCTGAAGCTGCCGCCCTACAACACCCAGGGCACGGATCGGAAGGTCAACGATCGTACCGCGAAGTGGATCGGCGAAGATCAACCACTCGACTGTCAGCCCTACATCGCGTTCTACAACGCGCAGAAGCAGTGGCAGCCCGGCTGGGTATGCTCGCAAGCTGACCTGCTGGCGACCGATTGGGAGCTGGTCTCGTGATCAAGTGGATCGCGCTGATCCTGGCGCTTGCTGCGCTCCACAATGCTGCTGATGCCAACAAGGTTGGCGCCGAGCTCGACCGGCTGCGGTCGCGCGTCGAGCATCTTGAAGGCGGGAAGTGCACGCTGATGCAGGTCCTCACCCCGTCAGGCACCGCCACCATCTGCGCCATTCAGTAGGAGAGACCCATGGAACGCGTCGAACACAACGTCGAGCGCTACGAGCATCACGGTCGCGAGGTCGCGGTCCGCTCCGATCTCAAGGGCAAGCATCGCGATCACTGCCTCTGCTATGGCTGCGACAAGTTCAAGCCGAATGCGACCAACGGTGCCGACCAGTGCCCCATCGCGCACGCGGTTTACTTGAACTGCGTTCGGTTCAATATCGTCTCGCCCGTGTGGGAATGCCCCGACTTCACGCTTATCCCCCAAGGCGCGGTGTGAGCTCCAACGTCGTCGGACTCAAGACGTTCCGAGCCGCGCGCATGGCGCGCGAGATGGAGCGTCACTTCGGCTTGCCTGAGGGCGCGGCCGAGGTCTCGCCGGATGCGGCGCTCGCCGACTTCATGGCGCCTCACACGGCCAGGCCAACGCACGTCGTCGTCACGAAGGCTGACCTGATCGCATTCGCCAAGACTGGCGGCCCACCTCCAAGGGATTGACCGGCGTTGTGCGTCGGCATCGCCGCGCACACCATCATCACCGGCAGCATCATCGCCGCCATGCGTCCAAGTTTTGCCTGACCCCAAGGCCGGACCGACTGGAGACCGACGTCTTCGGCGTCTGGCTCATCCCATAGGCCGAGGGAGAGCAGCGTGCCTATCGCGAGGTCGAGCCATGCTCCCTCGCGCGCCCTCGTAGCGACAGGGGTTGGGGAACCTTCGTCGCCGCGTAAACAGCGCAACCAATTCACGAACGTCGATCGCGGTTTCTAGAGCCGAGATCGCCAGAGGGTGAGCCCGCCTCAGCACCCGAATGGGAGGCATGGCTCTCAGCTTGCGGAGAAAGATCGGAGCCGGCTCGCCGACGGGCGAGGGGCGACTGATTTCCGGAAAGCGCCCTCGAACTTTCCCCACCATCCCCAACAGAGCATTCCCCGATGTTCAAGATCGAACCACCCGCGCCCCAGCGGGCACAGATCACGCGCAAGCAGCTGCGCGAGATAAGGCGTCACGCCAAGGCGCAGGCCTATCGCGCGCACGGCCTTGCCGGCGCTAATCCCGACCTCGCCAACTTCCCGCCGGCTGCGGCGAGCAAGATCGAGGCGGCGCGCGCCGAGCGCGCTCGCAAGGCCGAGAAGCGCGCGGCAACGGTGTCGCCATGAGCGAGGCCAAGCCCGAGATCCGCGTCCGCATGCATGTCGAGAGGATGCGCCTACTCTCGGTCAATCCCGACAACACGCTGAAGTATCCCGGCGTGACGGAGCTGACCTGGCTCGGCGTCCCGCACATGCCGCTTGTCCTCGCGAAGATGGAGCCGGCGTCGTGAGGACCGAGCACTGGGACACACTCACTCCGCGCGCGCCGGATCTTCACGCCGTGAGCCGCGACGATCCCGACATCTGGCGGCTCAACAGGCTTCGCGAAGAGGCGGGTATGCGTCCGCTCTCGCCCGCCAAGTCGCTGAAGGTCGCCGGCAGCAAGCTAGGCCACCTCGAATACGTGCAGACGCGCAGCTCGTTGAGCGCGCGTCACCTTCCCCACAACATCCGTCGTCGCCCGGTGTCCCCATGCCGTTGAGCCGAGAGCAGAGCGTCAACCTGCGGGTTGGCCAGACCGTCATGACCAAGATCCTCAAGGCTCCTGCCAGGATCAGCAAGATCACGGTGGTTGCCGACGGCGAGCGCGTGATCCAGCTCTTGCTGACCGGCGAGGGGCCGCTCTCCGGCATCACCACCTGGCTCGGTGAGAGCCAGATCGAAAGCGTGGTGACGCCATGAGCCGCACCCGTCTCTCGTTCATCCCCAAGGCCGTGCCACGGTCGCCGATGCTGGACATGGTGGAGCGCTCGCGCTCCCATCCCAGCGTCGGTCGGCACGCCCACGTCTCGGGCCACGGCAAGAACTTCGTTGGCACGGTGTTCGCCTTCGTCGAGGCGACCAAGAACAGCCCAGTGCCAAGGGACCGTTATCGCGATCGGTTCGATGGTCCGGACATCGCCCACAGCTTCTACGTCGTGATGGCCGCCGACGGCGGCAGCCACTACGCGGACCTCGATGAGGTGTCGCTACTGTGAGCATCGTCACGCGCAAGTATCAGGTCGGTGACCGCGTCCGCCACACCGGCGGCCAGGTCGGCGACATCACCAAGATCAACACTTGGACGCACAGCGTCATCATCGACGGGCAGCATTGGCGCTTCCTCGGTGAGATCGAGCTGGTCACGTACCCGTTCGCGGTCGACGAGCGCGTCAAGTTCCGCACCGTGACGATGATCTCGCACGGCAAGGTCATGAACCTCTTCACCACGCGCAACGGCGCGCAATACGCCGTGATCGAGGAAGAGTTCGACCTCTTGCCCCATGTCGTGCCGATCGCAGACGTGGAGAAGCCCTGATGGGCGAGCTATCGAAGCAGATGCGCGGCGCGATCGCACGCAGCATGAAGAGTGAGCGGTCGCTCGGCGCCGGCACCCGCAAGGGCCTCGGCCGTCCGCGCACCACCAACCTCGATCAGGGCTCGGCCTCCGAGTTCGAGAACCCCTCGGCAAGGCCCTCGGCCGACAGGCTGCGCGAGGCATGGGATCGCAACGCCGCGCCCCGCTCCATCACCTCGTGGGTGATGGGCGATCCGCCGCCCGGCCACAGCGCCCTCGACAAGATGAGGGCGCATGTCTGACAAACGCCATCAATCGCCTGCCATTCGCGAAGCCACCGGCGCCTTCTGCCGCACCTTGCTGGATGCGATCCTGCCGCCGGTTCGCGAGACCGCGCGGCACCACGGCTACGCGGTGGCGGTTCACGGCTCGCTCTCCCGTGACATCGATCTCGTCGCCATCCCATGGCGCGAGCACAATGTCAGCGAGCCGGACGAGCTCGTGCGGGCCATCTGCGGCGCGATCTCGGGCGTCACGGGCAATTGCCTGCGCCACTCCGACTCCACCAAGAAGCCGCACGGCCGCGTCGCTTACACGCTGATCCACGGCGGCTTCATCGGTGAGATCGATCTCAGTGTCGTCGCACCTCTCCCCAAGACAGATGAGCCGAAGGCATGAGGCCTGGAACCTTCATTGGCCTGCTCGCCTGCATCGCGAGCGGTTGGTGGCTCGCTCATCTGGAGCGGCCAAAGTGTGACGGCGCCATCACATTCTACGTCGCCGAACAGGTCGCCCGCGAGGGCAAGACCGACGCAGAGTTCTACCGCCAGCACCCCAACCACTTCGTCGCCGGCGGCGTCACCGTTGTAAGGAAGTCGCCGTGAGGGCCATCGACCAAACCGAGTTCTTTGATCCTGAGAAGGGCACGCGAGGCAACTGTCAGCAGGCCGCCACTGCCAGCCTGCTCGGTCTGGAACTGCACGAGGTGCCGAACTTCATCAAACACCCATCGGGGTTCTGGCAGTCGTTCTGGGAGTTCATGGCGTCGCGTGGGCTAGAGGTCATCGAACTCTCCGGCGAGCGTCGCTTCGACTGCTATCACCTGGCCTATGGGCCATCTGCGCGCGGCGTCAGCCACGCCGTGGTCTATCGCGCCGGCAAGCTGGCGCACGATCCGCATCCCTCGCGCGCCGGTCTCTTGAAGGTCGAGACGACTGCGCTCGTGATCCCTAGTGATCTTTCCGATTGGCGTGGGCCCGCGATCGCTTCGGCGAAGTGGGGTAGCCACAAGCCGTATTAGCCGCTCGCCACCGTAACCCCTCTCCCCAAGGGCACTCCCCATGCGTAACGATTTGCTGCACGTCGTCACCTGCGTCGCCAACCCCATCCGTTGGGAAAGCCGCATCCGCCTTGCCAAAGACGCCATCCGCGAATGGCAGGAGGACGGTGCCAAGGTCACCGTCGTCGAATGCGCCTACGGCTCGCGGCCGTATGACCTTGCCGACCTCCCGGGCATCACACACGTTCCCGTGCGCGCTCGCACGCTGGTCTGGAACAAGGAGTGCCTGCTCAACATCGGCATCCAGAGGCTGCCGCACGACGCGCAGTACATCGGCACGTTCGATGCGGACATTCACTTCCGCAAGCGTCACTGGGCGGCCGAGACTGTTCACGCGCTCCAGCTCTATCCCGTCGTGCAGCCCTGGACCGAGTGCATCGATCTCGGACCCAACGACGAGATGATGCAGGCGCACAAGTCGTTCTGCTCGCTGCATCACGCCGGCAAGCCGGTCGTCGAGAGTGGCAAGAAGCACTGGAAGTTCGACGGCGGCCCCTATGACCACGCGCACCCTGGCTTCGCTTGGGCGTGGACGCGGCCCTTCCTCGACGAGGTCGGCGGCCTGATTGAGACCGGCGGCATGGGCTCGGGCGACCATCACATGGCGCACTCGCTCGTCGGTGCCGGCAGGAAGTCCGTTCCCGCCGGGACCAGCGAGAGCTACCTCGGCCATATCCTGCGCTGGGAGAAGCGCGCTCTGCGCGCGGCGGCTCGCAAGCTCGGCTTCGTGCCGAACCTGATCGAGCACGCCTTCCACGGCTCCAAGCCGAAGCGCGGCTACAACACGCGCTGGGGCATGTTCCTCGAGCACGGCTTTGACCCCCACACGGATCTGAAGCGCAACTCGTACGGCGTGCTGGAGTTCGCCGGCAACAAGCCGTACCTCGAAGCGGCCTTCGATCGCTACCTGCGTTCCCGTTCGGAGGATGCCAATGTCATCTGAGGCGCTCGGTTTCTTCCTCTATGTTGCCAGTATTGAGGATATGTCGATCCCCTTGTGGGTGCTACTCGTCCTCGGCCTGCACCATTGGTTCGGCGATTTCGTGATGCAGTCCGACGCCATGGCGAAGGGCAAGTCGAAGCGGTTCGGCGTGCTTTCTGCGCATGTCGGAACGTACTCGGTCGTCATGGCCGGGGCAGCCTGCATCGTTATGCCGGACCCGTATTCAGCGATGCGGTGGGTCGCGATCAACGCCGCCCTGCATCTCTGCGTGGACTTCGGGACCTCGCGGATCAGTGCCCGGTACTTCGCCCGCGGCGACGTGCACAATGGCTTCGTAACCATCGGCTTCGACCAGCTTCTGCATCTGGCCTGCCTCGTCTTGACGACGGTCCTGATCGCGAAGTAGAGCAGGGGGATGACACCCCTTGCGAAGTCCCTCCTTGCATCCATCCTGACCGTGGCCGCGGCATCCGGCGCCGCGGGGCAGGAGGGACGTCCCATCACCGAGGCGATGCGCCCCGTCATGGCGGCGGCACGGATCTTCGCCCTTGAGAACCACCTTCACGGCGACATCGCTGTCGCTGATGAGGAAGAGGGGCACATCGGCGAGCGCTTCGAGGTCAACCCGGTGCCGGGCTCGCGCTGCGACTTCACGATGCGCAAGCGGAACGGTCCGGTCGTCGAGACGATCAGCTTCACCAAGCTGTCGGCCGAGTACAAGCTGTCACGTCGTGGCGACTACGTGCTGATGTCGATCCCCGGTGAGCCAGGTGCTCAGTGCGAGGTGTCAGGCACCCGCAAGGCCTGCTCGTCCAGCCTCGATATGACGCTGATGGTCGAGGGCTCGCCCAGCGAGCTCGATCTCGCCAAGCGCGCGATGGCGTACATCGCCAGCGTCTGCCCGGTTGCGGCGTTGCCGTTCTGAGAGGTTCGACCATGTGTGAATACCCGAATGGCTGTCTTCACGATGAGAACGCCAACGCATGCCCGCTCTGCGACGAGCTCGGTGCCGATATCATCGCGGCGCATTATGCGAAGCTTGAAGACGAGACGCCGTTGACGGAAGAGCAGGTCACAGCGTAGAAGCTGCACGTCGCCGGCCATGAGCTGGAGCTTGTGACGGCCGTCTTACTCCTAAGTATCCGGCGACACTCTTGCCAAGGTAGCTCAGTCGGTAGAGCGGCGGATTGAAAATCCGCGCCCGCGGTGGTTCGACCCCATCCCTTGGCACCAATTTAGGTCGTCCTGTAGCTGGAGTCTGGGCTACCGCGCTTGACCGCGAGCAGGAGTAGAAGCCTGCTACCAGATCGCCAGTTCGCGTCGCAATGCTCACCCTCGTCCGCGTCGTCGCTCCCCACTTCGTCGCCGGCTTCGAGAGCAACGGCACCGTGTGTCGCGCGGCGCCCATCCTGAAATATCTGGTCGGCAAGACCAACGACGAGGCGCGCGCCTACATCGCCCGCGAGGGCTGGCGCGCATCGATCGTGCCCACGATACACCCAGCGAGCGATAGGAGCGGCGGCTCCCTCGATTGAGGTCAACGCAAGCGCCGCTCCGCCCATTCCCAAGGCCATCACCATGATTGTCTGGTTCATGCTGGGCTTGCTCGAGCTCGCCCTGGAGTTCGTGCTCTACTGGCTGCCGCTCGGCATCGCGCTCTATTACGCCAGCCTGTTCCTGCACGCTTTCGCGCAGCTGCTCGTCTTCTACTGGTGAGGCTGCCATCAAGTTCGACGGTCCGCCGGCGCTGTGAAGCGACCGGGTCAGGGCGACAGCTGCCGTCGGGCGCCTACCGTTGGCGCCACTGAAGCTAGTTCTCGTGGTGGGTAGTAGCTCAGTCGGTAGAGCACGCGACTGTTAATCGCGGTGTCGCTGGTTCGAACCCAGCCTTCCCAGCCACCAGCCAAGATAGTTCAGCGGTAGAGCAGCGGACTCATAACCCGCAGGTCGTCGGTTCAAATCCCTCTCTTGGCACCACCCATCGAGCCTTTCCCGAGGGCTCAAGCATCCGGGGCTCTGCTCAATCCCCGACCAAATTCAAGAGCGCCCGTCGGTGTGTCGCTGTGCATGGCGTCCATCGGCTCCGCGGTAGCCGTGAGCTGCATATGGAGCAGAGGCTTCGGCCTCAGCACCGCTTGCTGATCCAGCCAACACGCGCACCCACGAACAAAACCGTCCAGCCGGAGATGATCACCGGCGGTCGGGACAATGGCGTGGGATTTCCTTCCCCAACCACCCACCCCCAACAGGAGGTCAACCCCGTGACCACTTCCGACACTGCCAACACTACTGCCAACGAGGCGGTCGCTACGCCTGAGGCGACGCCGTGCCCGTTCAACATCGGCGACATCGTGTTCCTCAAGGGTAGCCCTGAGGTCGCTCTGACCGTCGAGGGCATGTTCACGCATCCGCAAGACGCGGGTGCATGGATCATTGCCGTCGCTTGGTTAGACCACCAGTGGCAGCTCCAACACGGCCAGTTCCATCCGTCGGCACTGGACCCGATGCGCTGAGGTCGTCGAGATGGACAAGCTCGCGATCCTCAAGGACGAGAAGAACGGCCTGTACGTGATCGAGGTCAACGACAAGGCTGTTGGCAAGGTCTCGACCGGCGACTGGTCTCGCGCGATCGCGAACCCCGTCCGCATCAACGTGCAGCGCTTCGACTTCGCGCGGCCAGGTGACCAGTCATGATCCGCTGGCGAGACATCAAGGTCGATGGCAAGCCGGCATGCTTTGTCGATATCGACAGCAAGCGGCTCTACATCAACCAGCGCAACGACGGGGCGTTCTGCGCCTTCGTCGACGGCCGGCAGATCGGTCAGCACTATGCCACGGTGTCGGCCGCCCAAGCGGCCGCACTGCGCGAGATCGGCGTCAAGCCGCCTCCGGATCCGCTTCGCTTCAGCACGGCGCAGGCGGCCAAGAGGATCGATGCCGACGCGCCGCTCGCACGACTCGAAGCCGACGGCACGACGATCACGTTCCTGTCCGGGGATGCTGACGCTGCGCCTCCAGCCGAGGTCCTGCCGTCCGGCCGCAAGAAGCCGGTGCGTGAGGAGACGGCGGCCCAGCTCGCCGCGTTCCCGATCGCGGACATGAGCAAGCCGGCGACGATCGTCAACGACCTCGGGCAAACCTATCAGTTCGCCCAATCGGCGCCTCATAGCGAAACGGTTGTCGATCTGTCGGTACAGTCAGGTCATTGCAGTTGCGGCACTAAGCTCGGTCGCTCCGGTCGCTGTCCGGCGCTCTGCACGCCGGTCGAGAAGGACCCGCCTCCGTACACGGGGCCACGCCTTGTCGGCCGTACCCACACCGCGCGCCTCGGCGCGCCCGTGAGCTGGTGAACGCTCGAAGGTTCTGACAATGGCAGGCGATCTCACGGCACTAAGCACGCAATGGGCGACGTACCCGTCGACCATGACCACGATCGAGAAGCTGTCGGCCATCAATGGCTCGATCGCTCCCGGTCCGCCGGTGGACGTCCTCCGGTCAGAGGTCAAGAAGATCCTCTCGGTTGGCGGGGCGCTGCTCAAGATGCAAGCCTACGTCAGCAATCCGGCGGCCGCGACGTCCCAGCCTTGTTTGATGGCGAGCAACTACCTGCTGGCGCTCATCGCGTACGAGCCGTCGCTGCCGTCGATGAGCGACACCCTCAAGACCTCGGATCAGACCAACCTCAACATCATTCAGGCGATGATCCCGAACTTGATGGCCGATCCGACCAACGGCATGACGCAGCAGATCATGGATCAGATCATGGCGCTCATTAACCCGAACGTGCCGTGGTGGAAGGCGAACGGCTTCTCCGGTCCCATCGTCGTCAGTGACCTGATCGCGGCTGGAGACCTGTTTTGACGAGTGACGGCCAGGTCACCGCCGATGAGCAGCTGATCGCCGACATCCTACGCGCCGAGCTGCACGACCGCTTCTACGGCAAGAAGATCGAACGGCAAGAGGTCATCGAGGTCGTTGCCGGTGTTCTCGGTATTCCCGAGGACATGATCAAGGTCACTTACATCGCAGCGACAGGTCAATTTCAAGTCGACATCCACTAACAAGGCTCCCCACCATGTGGTTCCGCTTCTCCAAGCCCGACTATTTCTACCTCGGTCGCTACCGGCTCTTGGATGCCAGCGACATGTCGCCGTTCAATCGCGGCGTCTCGATCGGCTTCGGCTTCTTCGTTTTCCACGCTCGCTGGAACGAGGGGCGTTCGGAAAGTCACGAGGGCCTCCACTATCCCGACAAGCCTCGCTTCGATTGCCTGATCAACGGTCAGCGTATCTCGCTACCAGAGATCGCGAGCTATGAGCTGATATGCTCGCTCGCCGGCCAGCCGCAAGCCACGGTGACCTATCGCTCGAAGGACGGCCTCCGTCACGGCATGATGGGTCTCGGTGACAAGGTGCTGACCTCCTACGGCATGGTCTTCAGCGCCGTCACGACTGGCGCCGCATGAGCCATGATCGCTGCGACGCCTGCGGTGCGCTCTATGCCATGGTCGGCCTCGTGCATCGCTGTATCCCGCGGCCGAAGCCAGTCGAGGTTAGGCTCGCTGCCGAGGCCTCAAAGCCCAAGGCCAGGCCGAAGGTTGCGAAGAAGAAGCCTGCGAAGAGGTCGAAGAAGTGAGCACCTTCGACGACTTCCCGCACAATCGCGGCGACGCCCTGATCGCCGAATACAAGGAGCGGTACGGCGACAAGACGCTGATCGCCTTCTCGCGCGGCAAGGACTCGATTGCTGTTGCGCTCGCCCTGCGCGACAAGATCGAGATGGTGCCGTTCCACTACGACGACTGCCCCGGTCTCGAGTTCGTTGAGGAAAGCCTTGCCTATTACGAGAAGCACCTCTTCGGGCGGAAGATCCTCAGGATGCCGCATCCGGCCTTCTACAAGCACTTGCGCGACGGGATGTTTCAGCCCGTCGGGCGCGCCGAGCTCCTGGCCGCTGCTTCCATCCCCAACCTCAGCCACTCGGACATTGTCCGTATGGTCAAGAAGCAGGAGGGGATCGAGGGCGAAATCCTCTCGGCAACGGGCCTTCGCGCCCTCGACAACGCTGTGCGGTTCATCTCGATCCGCAAGCATGGTGCCATCCGCGGCACCGCCGGCAACTGGGCTCCGATCTGGGATTGGACCAAGCAGCAGCTTCTCGAAACCATCGAGAAGAGCGGCGTTTCGCTGCCTGCCGACTACACGTTCCTGCCGCGCTCCTTCGACGGGTTCTCGTACCTCTACCTGATCCCGATCAAGGAGCACTATCCCCGCGACTACCAGCGCATCCTCGAATGGTTTCCGCTCGCACAGGCGGAGATGTTGCGCTGGGAGATCAATCAGAGGTTCTTCCCCACATGAGACCGTTCACCGTGTATCTGGCGGGCCCGATCACGGGCCTGACCTATGACAGTGCCACGGATTGGCGAGCGACTGCAAAGCAGAAGCTCAACGACGTCGGCATCCGCAGCCTGTCGCCATTACGTGCCCAGGAGCACCTGCGCCACGTCGGCGTCCTGACCCCCGACTGTGCCGGATACGGCGAGATGAGCGCGCTCACGACGCCGCGAGGCATTTTCATCCGCGACCGGTTCGACGCGACGACCTGCAACGCCATCATCGTCAACCTCTTGGGGGCGGAGCGCGTCTCGCAGGGCTCGATCTGCGAGATTTCGTGGGCGCATTGGTGTCGCATCCCTGTCGTCGCGGTGATGGAGCGGCAGGGCAACCTGCACGACCACATCATGGTCACAGAGCAGATCGACTTCCGCGTGACCTCGCTGGATGATGCGATCAACGTCGTGAAGGCGATTGCCGACGCCGCACCGGTGGGGACTGCCGCATGACCACACAGCAGCACATCCTGCAACTGCGCAGCCGTGGCAAGACCCTTCAGGAGATCGCCGACGAGGTCGGCGTCACCCGGCTCGACGTCAAGCGCACCCTCGACCGGCTCGGCATCCGCTGATGTTCCTGGCATCGCTGCTCGCCTTCATCACGGCGGGCATCCTGCTGCTCGTGCTCATCGACCAGATGCGCGGGCAGCCCCACGAGGACAAGAACCTACTCCTCGAGACCGCCTTCCTCATCGGTCTCCTCTGCATGCTGTTCGTCGCCGGGCACGCGCTCTACGGCGCGATCCACGGCCTCACCTGATCTTCCACCCCATCCCCAAGGGACTTCCCCAGAATGACCGACGTCGAACAGGCGGGCGCACAGGCGCGCCTCATCATCGCAACCGAAGTTGCCAAGCAGAACGCCATGTGGGGCGACGCGAACGATCGCGCCGACATCTTAAAGGGTCAGCTGCTCGGCGCGGCCTCCGCGCAGCTGATGGCGGTCTGGTCCGCCAATTTCGAGCCGCAGATCAGCCGCGAGACGGCCTTCGAGATCGCGCGCGAGAGCGTGTTCCCGAAGGACTGGGGCGGCTTCCGCGACTATGGCAGCGACATCGCCAACCTTGCCGTCGTCGGTGCCTACATCGAGAACGAGATCAAGCGCCGCCTCCTCAACGGCGAGAGCACCTATCGCAAGCCGCGGGATCTTGTCACGCAGCCCTTCGACGGCTCGTGCGTTCCCAACCCGGGAGCGTGAGCGGTGGGTGATCCGAAGCAATGCCCGCACTGCGATCGCGTGTTCCAGTGGGGCGAGGATGGCGACAGCCATTATGGCGTTGCCGCCGCTGGCCCGTCCTGCAACAAGAACGCCTTCTGGAAGCTGACCGGCCACCTCAAGGCCGATCATCCAAATGCGGCCCGTCATGTCTGCGGCCGTCGATTCGACATGTTCCGCCCGCCGTCCGGGACGGAGCCCGAGGACTTCTGGCACGGCCGCGGCGCTCATCGCGCATGCAGCTATTGCGGCTCGATGAACCCCGACGACTTCTTCAAGGCGGTCGAGGACGGCAGCTGCGCCAAGATCACCGGCACCGACAAGAACTACAAGATCTATGTCGATGTGGCGGACGCTCACGTGAAGCTCTACTTCCAGCACTTCGATGCTGATCAGCAGCAGCGCTTCATCGATCTCTACAACGAGAAGAAGCTGCCGCTGGAGCCGAGGTTCGGTCTCTACGTGTGGCCGTTCTTCGCTGTTCCGGCGACCTCCAATGGGTGACGTCATCGAAATGCGCCGCAAGGCGCCGCCTGATCCTGCGGACCTGGCGCTGTCGCGGGCGTTGTTCCGCGCGCAGATGTCACTGCTGTCGTCGGCCTTGCATCTGCTGACCCTGCAATTGCATGGCCTCGCCAAGGCTCTCGACGAACAAGCCAAGAAGTGAACATGGCTCTCAAGCGCATCGAGCGGCCGGGGCTCAAGGGCCCCGGAGGCCCCCTCAAGAAGATCGATCGCGACGGCCTAGAACGTCGGCGCGCGATGAATAAGGCGCTCGACTTCGTGCAAGGTGAGACGCAGGACGTTCTCGCCAAAATCGACGAGGACGCGACGCCCGAGGAGCAGACGGCCGAGGTCATAGGCAAGCTGGACGCAGCTCTCAACCCCGAGAAGCAAGCACAGATCAAGGCTGACCTCAAGCGCCAGAAGGACGCCTACGTCAATCAGGGCGCCAACGACTATTACTGCGTCGTCGTGTTCGCGGAAGGCGCCGCGGTCACCGAGTTTCTGCGCAAAGCCGGATACGGCGACACCAGCGCAACCTATGTCGATGGGCATGTGCTCGCACAGGGCCTCAAGATCGACCTGCCGAAGCCGCAGTTCAAGCTTCAGAAGATTCGCCCGCCCGTTCGTAATCTCGAACGGCTGGTGACGGCATTCCCGAAGACCAAGCAGTCGTAAGACGTGCGGTCTGATGGAATGACAGGCGTTGCGTCGGCGCCATCCCCGACGTGTCATCCGAACGGAGTGCCATCATGGCGAAGAAGGCGAAGAAGGCCGTCAAGAAGAAGTCCAAGGCCAAGTCGAAGTCCCGTGGCAAGGGCGGCTCGGGCAACAGCTAAGCTGTAGCCCGGCTCTCTCGAGCCTGAAACGAGGTCGCCCCCTTTCCAACCGACGGGGAGGCGACCTCGTCTTTTTTGAAGTGTCCCCATGCCCCGCAAGACAATCGACATGAGAGGTGACCGGCGCCGTCGCAAAGGCAAGCGCACCACTGGCACCTCCACAACGTCGCCGCGTGAGATCAAGTACCGCGAGAAGGTCGCGCAAGCGCTCGAATACCGCAAGCTCGGCTACACCTACGAGCAGATCGGCGGCGAGCTGAAGTGCGATCCCGCCTATGCCTATCGCCTCGTCAAATGGGGCCTTGACAACATGGTCGCGGAGCCCGCCGAGGACCTGAAGAAGATCATGCGCGCCCGCGTCGAGGAGATGATGGTCGGCGTGCTGGACAAGGCCTTCGCCGGCGAGATCGACGCGCAGGATGCCGTGCGCAAGAACATGGAATTGCAGGCCAAGCTCGATGGCCTGTTCGCCCCCACGAGCAGCAAGGTCGAGCATTCCGGAGAGGTCCAAGGTGGACAACCCATCTTCATCCTCTCCGATGCTGACGCCCGCCTCTAAGAAGCGTCGCCGCCGCCGTCCCGGACGCGGCGAGCCGATCCTCAAGACGGCAGAGCAGGCGGAGAAGGACGGCGACAAGCCGGCCCAGATCGGCCACAACGGCGGCCCGGCCATCGATCCGAAACTCGGACCGTGGGGCAAGCGCGGCCCGAACCCGGCACAGATCGTCGCGACCGACCTTCTGACGCGCCAGCGCCACACCTGCCTCGTCGGGGGCGCGCGCTCCGGCAAGACCACCACCATCGTCCGCGCCATCATCCTGCGCGCGCTGCGCTTCCCGGGATCACGCCATGTGATCCTGCGCGCCCGCGCCGTGCACGCGGACGCCTCGGTCGGCCTCGACACCATCCCGAAGGTGATGTCGCTGTTCTTCCCCGGCACGAAGTACAAGCACTCGCGCCACCCCCACAACGTGGTGAAGTTTCCGAATGGCTCGGAAATCTGGATCGGCGGTCTCGATGACGCCGCCCGCGCGGACAAGATCCTCGGCGCCGAGTACGCCACGATCTTCCTCAACGAGTGCAGCCAGATCAGCTGGTACACGGCCAAGCTCGTCCGCTCGCGTCTCGCCCAGGTGGTCGAGGGCTGCACGCAGCGGATGTTTTACGACATCAATCCGGTCGGCAAGAGCCACTGGACCAATGTCCTGTTCGGCGAACTCAAGGATCCCGACAGCAAGCAGGAGCTCACCGACGGCGCCAACTACGCACGTATGTTCGTCAACCCGGCGGACAACAAGGCGAACCTGTCGGCAGAATACCTCGCCGAGCTCGAAAACTCGACCGGCAACTATCGCAAGCGCTTCTACGAAGGCGCCTACATCGACGAAAACCCGAACGCCATGTGGACGGCGGACCTCATCGAGGCCTGCCGCATCGCTGGCGGTGCTACCGACGGCAAATCCGATCCGGCCATGCCGGGTCCGGAGGAGCCGGAGTATGTGCAGACAGTCGTCGCGATCGATCCGTCTGGCGCCAGCGAGCAGGGCGACAAGACCGACGTCGAACTCAAGCCGCGCAACGACGAGATCGGCATCGTCGTTGCCTCCCTTGGCAAGGACCAGCGCGTCTACCTCCGCGCAGACCTGTCGCTTGTCGGCAGCCCCGAGACGTGGGGCAAGGCAGCGATCGCCGCCTTTCACGCCTTCAAGGCTGACCACATCCTGGCCGAGACCAACTTCGGCGGCGACATGGTCTCCTATGTCATCCGGTCGCTGGACGGCAACGTCCCGGTGAGGGTGGTGACGGCGGGTCGCGGCAAGCACGTCCGTGCCGAGCCGATCTCGACGCTGTACGTAAAGGACGGCGTTCGCCACGTCGGCCGTTACGAGCAGCTCGAGGACCAGCTCTGTGCCTTCACCTCGCTCGGCTATGGTGGCGCGAAGTCGCCTGATCGCGCCGACGCGTGGATTTGGGCCGTGACGGACATCGCGCTGCAGGACGGCGCCAACAACTGGATCGAATACTACCGTCGCCTGTCGGAGGGGTCGAAGGCCGAAGCGGCCGCGACCCCGAGCAAGCCTCCGGAGTTCGGTTTCCAGATCACGCCGCCGAGCGCGAGCGCGAAGCATCGCGTTCGCGTGCCCGACGACATCTCAACTCTCTACCTCATCGACGGCACGTCGCTGCTCGTTCCGGCAGATCGCATCGTCGAAGTCTCCAAGGAAGACGCGACGGCCTTCGGGCTGCGCGGATGGGAAAGGATAACCTAAATGGCCAAGACCGCAGCTGATCCTTTCTCCGGCACGAACGGCTTGCCGGTCACCGCTGGTCGTAACGGCGCCGTCGTGACGCCGAGCGACACCAACGACCTGAAGAACGTCACGACGAGCCTGATCGTGACGATCGGCACGGGCGGCACCGGCATCTCGGTGCTCTATGCCGCCGAGACGCGTGACAGCGCGCCGGTCACCATCCCGCTCGGTGTCGGCACCTGGCAGCTCAATTTGCAGGTCCGCCGCATCATGGCGACCGGCACGACCCTTGGCACCGGCGGCGGTGTCGTTGCGCAGTGGTAAGGCATCCGCCCAGTGTCCGACGACATCGAGAAGATCTCCACGCCGCGCGGCGACGGTGCCCGCAGCATGACGCCTCTTGCGCCGGGCTACGACCTTCGCATTAACGGCTCCCGCCCCCAAGGGGGTGGCTTCACCGTCAACGGTCCCGACTGGTTCGGTCCGCTGTCGCCCGTCCAGCCGATCGCGCCTCCCGCGGTCGCTGGCCGCGCTTGGGATTACATCCCGGGCTACAATCTCGGCATGCAGCCGCGGGCTTACGAGCAAGTCTCGTTCCCGGCCCTGCGTGCCCTTGCCGACACCTATGATCCGGTCCGTCTCATCATCGAGCGGCGCAAGGATCAGATGTGCCGGCTGCCGTGGACCATCCGGATCAAGCACGACGACACGAAGAAGAAGCGCCCCGCGCTCTCGGACCTGCCGCCGGCAAAGCAGCAGCGCATCAAGGACATCAAGGCCTTCTTCGGCCGTCCTGATCGGCAGCTCAAGTTCCGCAATTGGCTTCGCGCGATCCTCGAAGACCTGCTCGTGCTGGACGCTCCGTCGATCTATTGCGAGCGCAACCGCGGCGGCGACCTGATCGGCCTTCGCGGCATCGATGGCGCCACCATCAAGCGCGTGATCGACGACTGGGGCCGCACGCCGGAGCCGATCGTCTGGGAAGGCCGCCCGTTCTTCTGGAATGGCCAGCTCATCACGCTGGAGAACCATCACGAGTTCGGCTTCAAGATCGTGCCGGGCACGGCGGTCGCGCATCAGCTGCCGATCGGCTCGGAGGTTCCCTCGTATGCGATCCTGCCGCCCGCCTATCAGCAAATCCTGAAGGGCATGCCGGCCGTCAACTACACGACGTGGGACCTCGTCTATCGCCCGCTCAACATCCGCACCGGCGCAGCCTATGGCTATTCGCCGGTCGAGCAGATCATGATGACGGTCTCGACCGCCTTCCGGCGGTCGATGGCGCAGTTCGAGTATTTCCGCGAAGGCAACCAGCCGGATGCGGTGTTCGGGCTGCCGGAGAACTGGACGCCCGATCAGGTCGCCCGGTTCCAAGAGTATTGGGACTCGCTCTTCGTCGGCAACCTGGCCGCTCGGCGCCGGATGAAGTTCATCCCGACCGGCTCCACCAACTCCTACACGGCGTTGAAGGAGCCGCCGCTCAAGAACGAGTTCGACGAATGGCTCGTTCGCATCGTCTGCTTCGCCTTCTCCTATCCGCCGAACGCCTTCGTCGCGTTGTCAAATCGTTCAATTGCCGATCAGCACGAGCGACAGGCCGAGGAGGAGGGTATCGAGCCGCTGAAGGCCTGGTGCGCGGACACGTTCAACGAGATCATCGATGCCGAGTTCGGCAAAGACGACATCGAGTTCGCGTGGGCTGAGGAAGAGGAGATCGATCCTGAGAAGCAGGCTAACATCCTACGTGGCTATGCTGAAGACGGCATCCTGACGATCAACGAAGTGCGCGAGCGTATCGGTCAGGAAGCTGACCCGAACCCGGCGGCCAACCGCCTCATGGTCAAGGTCCCAACCGGCTTCGTCAACATCGACTCCGGGCAGCTCGAGAACAAGGTCACGGAGGCGAAAGCCATCGCGGCCGCGGTCCCGCCGCAGCCCGCACCGACACCCGTGAAGGTGAAGGTCAGCGGCGGAAAGAGCAAGTCAACCTCCAAGACCCCGAAGGAGAAACAGGAATGAACCGCCCCGGCGGCACTTACCGCGCGGCTCGCCGCAATGAAGCTCGCAAGCTTCGCAAGTCCAGCCAGGATGGCAAGCGTCTCCCGGTGATCTCGTATGCCGACGTGCGGCGGATCAACGCGATGGCGCTCGTCAACCGCCAAAACCTCAAAGGGAGTTCACATTGACCGCTCCGCTCACGCATCGTCTGATCCCGCCGGCCTCCGCGGCCCAGATCACCGTCCATGGCCGCAAGTACGATCCCGCCAACGGCGCGATCGATGCCTACGAGCATGACGCCCTCCGCCTCCAGGCGAACGGCTGGATCTTGATCGCTCCCTCGGGCCCGACCTCGCAGCGTCCGGACAGCCCGGTCGGCAACTATCCACGCGTCCCCGGTACCAAGTTCTGGGACACGACCATCAGCCATCTGGTGGTCTGGAACGGTAAGAACTGGATCAAGGAAGACGGCACCGTCGGCTAGCGCCATGTTCGATCTTCGGCTCGCAGAGCAGCTTGACAGCCAGTGGCGGACAGCTTCGGCCATCCGCCGCCGGCTTAAGCGCTACGACTACGACACCAACGAGATGGTCAACGCGCTGCGCAAGCTCGCCAAGGCCGGTCGGGTCGAGCGCAAGGAGATCGACACAGGCGTTGCCAGACCTGCGAACCGCCGGCTCGGGTCCACCATCACCGTAGAATACTTCCGGAAGCTGCACGATGACGAAACCAGTTGCCACGGAGCCATCACCGGAGGTGAAGGCGCTGATCGGTGAGTTCTGCCGCATCCAGCGCGAGAAGTATGGTCCTGATTGGAAGCGCATCCTCGCCGAGGAGATGGCCGCCAAGTCGACACCCGTCCTTCAGAAATTAATCGAGCTGCAAAAGACGAGGCCGACACGGTGAGCACGTTCTCCGCACCCGCATCCGCGACCAGCGGCTTGCAGGGCTACGACCTTGAAGGTGCCGAGAAGCCGAAACGCACGCTCTACATCAAGCGACGCGTCCGAAACGGCGCCGACCTGGTGAAATGGGCAAAAGACGCAGGCTTCCCGACAACTCTCGAGCCCGACGACCTCCACGTCACGATCGCCTACTCGAAGACGGCCGTCGACTGGGACCGCATCCCGCGCACCGATCTGCCGCTTCTGCGAATCGTTGGCGGCGAACGCAAGCTCAAGCGCCTTGGCAAGGACGGCGAGGCGACGGTTCTCGGCATTGAGTCCGACGACCTCACGCGCCGCTGGGGTGAAATCCACGCCGCTGGCGCCGTCTGGAGCTGGCCGAGCTACTTGCCGCACATCACGCTGTCGTGGTCCGCCGCTGACGTAGCGATCGATGACATCGTGCCGCCCGGCGAGACGATCGAACTCGGTCCGGAGGAGTGGGGCGAGGTCAACCCCAACTGGTCCGCAACTATCGTCGAGAAGCACGCTCCCATGCGAGCGGCCGGCATCGCGCTCATGAGCGATGACGGCAAGATGCTGTTCATCAAGCGTAGTGGCCACGATGGCGGTGATCATGCCGGCGAATGGTGCATCCCCGGCGGCGGGGTCGAAGTGGGTGAGACGCCGCTGCAAGGTGCGATCCGCGAGGCTTACGAAGAGGTCGGTTTCAAGGCCGGTCCGACGGCCGAACCGATCTTCGTCTGCGAGATCGCGACCGCGGGGGTCGTCTTCACGACCTTCTTCCTTCGCGTAGAAGAGTTCAAGCCGACGCTCAATCACGAGCACGTCGGCTACCGGTGGGCGTTCATCGATAGCCCGCCTCGACCGCTGCACCCGGGCCTGCGGGCAGCGCTGCCGCTCATCATGTCCCAGGCCACTCAACTGACAACGAAATCCAACTCAGCCGTGATGACAAAGAGCGGCGCAGGAGAAAAGTCTATGAAAGACCTGTCCATCTTTGTGCCGATGCTCAAGGTCGATGCCAAGAAGCGCATCGTCTACGGCACGGCCGTGGTCGAGGAGGTCGATCGCTCCAAGGAAATCTTCGACTATGCGAGCTCGAAACCCGAGTTCGAGAAGTGGTCCGGCGAGATTGAGAAGGTGACCGACGGCAAATCGAAGGGCAACGTCCGCTCGATGCACGGCAAGATCGCCGCTGGCAAACTCACCGACATCGGCTTCGACGACAAGCGCAAGGCGATCGACGTCGCCGCCAAGATCGTCGACGAGGACGAATGGAAGAAAGTCGAGGAGGGGGTCTACACCGGCTTCTCGATCGGCGGCAGCTACCTCAAGCGTTGGCAGGACGGCGAGTTCAAGCGCTACACCGCTCGCCCCGCCGAAATCTCGCTGGTCGACCTGCCCTGCGGTCCCAGCGCCACCTTCTCCATGATCAAAGCCGACGGCTCGGAAGAGCTGCGGAAGTTCGCAACCCCGGAGCCTGTTGTGAAAACCATCACCAACGACGACGTCGCCGCCCGCGCCAATGAGCTTGCCAAGGCTTCCGGGAAGCACTTCCTCGAGCACGTCGTTGAGGCGCGCAAGCTGCTGGAGGACGAGGCTGCTGCCGCGGTCGCCAAGGCTGCGGCTACCGCTGCGGAGACCACTCCGGCGACCACCGAGGCTTCTGTTGCCGAGATCGTGACGGCCGAGACCACTAACGCTACCGATCCCGTTGCCAAGGGTACCCAGACCACCGAGGTGCAGGCAGCTGAGGTCACCGCCGCCGAGGGCACCACGACCGACGCCGACTTTGCCAAGACCACGCCCGCGGACATCGCGCAGGTCTGGGTCTCCGAGCGTCTGCCTGGCCAGCACTTCGCTAAAAAGCTGGACCTCCAGAACGCCTTGATCGAGCTCGATGCCAAGGAAGCGGCCGCCAAGGCGGCTGCGCCCGTGCTGGATGCGCTCAAGGCGGCCGTGGGTGAGCAGGCCGTCGCCACCGTCGAGGGCGCCGCTGACGTCGAGAAGGCAGCCGAGGGCGCGATCGCGACCAAGGAAGCGCTGGTCGAGGCCATCAAGGCCTTCGACTTCGACAAGGGCGGCAAGGCATCGCGCCGCGCTCTGGTCAAGTCGGCCCGCGCGCTCGGCGCGCTGGACCTGCTGCCCGAGGGCCTCGTGTTCTTGGTCAAGGATGCGGCGGAAGCCGGAGACCTTGCCAAGGGTGCCAATCTCTACACCGTAGCCTCCCTATCGCGCATGCTCGCATGCGTCGAGGAGATGGAGGAGACGGCCGAGATGGGCTACGGTACGGCCCTTCCCAAGGAGCTGACCGACCGCTTCGGCACCGCCCTCGTGACGCTTGGCGACATCGTTGCCGACATCCTCGACGCCGTCCTCAAGGACATCAAGGCGGAGGAGGCCGAGGAGGCCGCCAAGTTTACCGGCCACATGCTGGACCTCGTCAAGGTCGGCGCCCGCAACTCGCGCGCGGACAAGACGACGATCAAGAAGGCGCACGACGCGCTGGTCGCTCTCGACAAGGATGTCTGCGGTGGCAGCATCTCCAAGGCTGCCGGCGAGATCACGCTCGATCTGAAGGTCGAGGGTGGCGAAGCCCTCCAAAAGGCCGTTGCCGAGGCAGCCGCCAAGGTCGACGCGGTCGCGGCCGAGAACGCCCAGCTCAAGGCCGAGAAGGCTGCGAGCGCCGTCGTGATGCAGGACATCGCCGCTGGCATCGCCAAGATGACCGAGACGATGGAAGGCCTCAAGGCCGACAACGCTGCCCTCAAGGCCCAGGTCGAAGAGGTGCAGAAGAACTCGGCCAGCATCGAGGAGGTGCAGAAGCACGTCCTCGCGATCCGCGCCACGCCGATCCCGGCGCCGCACGCCGGCTCCTACCGCATCGTGGAGAAGGTTGCCGTCCCCGATCACAACGTGATCTCGGATGAGGCGCTGCGGATCGCTGCCGCCGGCGCGCAGGCCGCCCGCATGAACGGGCCGCACGCCTAATGGCGAGTGAGAACGACAAGTTCCTGCCGCCGGCGTCAGCCCAGACGCCGGCGCGCAAACGCGTGCTCGAAACCGACAGCGCCAGCCGAAAGCAATATCCGATGGCGCGCGGTCTCCTCGACTATTTCCCGGACGCGCTGGCCGAGGTTGCCAAGGTCTCATTCCAAGGCAACCAGAAGCACAATCCGGGCGAGGAGATGCACCACGCGCGCGGCAAGTCGATGGATCATGCGGACTGCATCATGCGTCACCTTGCCGGCCGCGGCGGCTTCGACGGAGAGACCCGGGAGAGCGCTGCGCTCGCGTGGCGCGCTCTGGCTCTGCTCCAGGAAGAGCTCGAACGCGAACTGGGCTTGCCGCTTCCGCGCGGCGCCCGCGCTGCGACCTGAGGAGGTCGCTGTGCTGCTGATCACGATCATTGCCATCGCCCGCAAGCTGGGCGGTCGCAAGAGCTAACCCACGAAATTCTCGCGCGCTCGTCCGGGGACGGATGAGGCCAGCGCGAAATGCCGCGAGCAAGCCGGCCACGCAACCTCCGCCCGGGGACGGGCAGGGGAGGGATGCGCGCTGCCTTTCATCGCGATGGACGACCCGCGCCCGCCGGGGACGGCGATCACGGCGCACCCACCCATCCACCCATTCCAATTTGGAGAAAACACGATGAACGCCATCGTGCGCGACGTCAAATTCAGCGACCAGATGCCGCTGGAGCTCTCGAAGTCCTGGGCCCCGATCTTCTCGGCGCCGGGCACCATCGACCGTGCCGCCATCGCGGCCGAGGTGTCGAGCTTCCTCGCCGCCATGCAGAAGGCGCATGCGACGGACAAGTTCGTCCCCGAGACCGAAGTGCTGTGGAAGTCGACCTTCGCGCAGAACGGTTCGGCCACCTCCGGCCTGACCTACTACGATCTCGAGCTCGGCGCCAAGTTCGTCTATCCCGTGCTCACCCCGCTGCGCAACGAGATCCCGCGCGTCTCGGGCAAGGGCGGCATTCAGGCCGCGTGGCGCGCCGTCACCGGCGTGAACACCGGTAACCTGCGCATCGGCGTCTCGGCGGGTAACCGCGGTGGCGTGCAGGCCGTCTCCACGCAGGACTACACCGCGGCCTATCGTGGCTTCGGTCTGGAGACCAACGTCGACTTCGAGGCCGAGTACGCCGGCCGCGGCTTCGACGACATCCGCGCGATCGCGGCCAAGGTCGGCCTCGAAGCGACGATGATCGGCGAAGAGGCGCTGATCCTCGGTGGCAACACCTCGATGGCGCTCGGCACCACGCCGACCCCGACGGTGGCTGCCTCGACCACCGGCGGCTCGCTGGCGGCTGCGACCTACTCGGTCATCTGCGTCGCGCTGTCGTTCGACGCCATGCTGTACGGCTCGATCTCCGGCGGTATCCAGGCCTCGATCACCCGCACCAACGCGGACGGCTCGTCCGACACGTTCGGCGGCGGTTCGGCGCAGAAGTCCGGCAACGCCACCGGCGTCGTCGCTTCCGGCACCACCGGCTCGCTCACCGCTTCCGTCACCGCCGTCACTGGCGCGTGCGGCTATGCGTGGTTCTGGGGCGCGGCCGGAGCGGAAGTGCTGGGCGCGATCACCTCGATCAACTCGGTCTCGATTGTTGCGACCGCCACCGGCACGCAGACCGCTGCCTCGCTGCCCTCGGCTGACAACTCGACCAACAGTCTCGTGTTCGACGGCATTATCACGCAGATGCTGAAGGGCGGCTCCAACGCCTACGTCAGCCTGTTGCCCACCGGCACCGCCGGCGTCGGCACCCCGCTGACGGCCGACGGCGCTGGCGGCATCGCCGAGATCGACGCGGCGCTGAAGGACCGCTGGGATCGCTACCGCTTGTCGCCGGACACGATCTGGGTGAACAGCCAGGAAGCGCTCAATATCTCCAAGAAGGTGTTGCAGGGCAACAGCAACGCGGCTCAGCGCTTCATGTTCAACTCCGAGCGTGACAGCCTCGGCGGCGGCATCATGGTGCGCACGTACTTGAACCGCTTCTCGATGGGCGGTGCGAAGACGCTGGACATCCGCATCCATCCGAACATGCCGCCCGGCATGATCGTGATGACCTCGCGGTCGCTGCCGTATCCGGTCTCGGGCGTGTCCAACGTCCTCCAGATGCGCATGCGTCAGGACTACTATCAGATCGAGTGGCCCCTGCGCAGCCGCAAGTACGAGTCCGGCGTTTACGCCGACGGCGTCTTGCAGTGCTACTTCCCGCCCGCGTTCTGCGTGATCGGCAACATCGCGAACGGCTAAGGCCTATCGCGAAGACGGAGGGGGGAGCGTTCGCTCTCCCCCTTTGACTTCCCCCTTCAACCATCCCCACGAAATTCTGGAGACATTCAATGGTCCGCATGATCGCCCCCGAGGGCGTCGCGAGCTTTTCTCACGCCGGTCACACCTTCGAGGTTGCCGAGGACGGTACGCTCGAAGTTGCCGAGCACGCCGTCGACGAAGCGAAGGCGCACGGCTTCACCGTTGCCGGTGACGGCGAAATCGTCGCGAGCGAAGCGATCACCGTCAAGCGCGAGAGCGTGCTGAAGGTGCTCGAAGCCATGGGCGTCGCGGCCAACCCCGCGATGCGCGCCGACAAGCTCGCCGCCGCCTTCGAGGGCGCGGCCGCGCGCGTCAAGGCGCCGAAGACTGCCGAGACCAAGGCCCCAGCCGGTGACGGCAAGGGCGCTGACGGCAAGGGCGGCGATGGCAAGGGCGCTGACGCCGGTCAGGCCGGCGCGAAGTAAGCCTGACCACACGGGGACGGCATCATGACCGGTCTTGCCAAGGACATGGCAGAGAAGGTTCTTCGCTTTCTGGCCGGTCAGGCATCAATGCCAGCCGTCCCGCGCGTGTTCATCTCGCTCGGCACTGTCGATGGCGAGGTCTTTACCGAGACCTCGCCGCGCGTGCAGGTCGCAGGCCCCGTCATCACCAACGGGGCGACCTCGACCTCGAACGCAGCCATCAACCATGCGCAGGTCCCGTCGTGGGTCATGGCCGGCATGCAAGCCTATAGCGAGCCGGCGGGCCTCGTGCTCGGGATGGTCAAGTCTGCCGGCGAGCGCCGGGTCGTGCTCGCGGAGACGGTGGCCAGCCCGGTCAATTCCGGCCACACCGTCACCTATACCGCCTTCGCCATCGACGGCGATGCCGCTGTCAGCTGCGCGCCCATCACCTTGGTCGCGGCCGAGGCCGATGCATGGGCGCTGTTCGACGCGAACGGCGTCATGACCTGGCTGGGCGAGCTCGGCGATGCGAGGCGCAGCGCCATCAGCACGGGCGACCAGCTCATCATGCCTCCCGGATCGTTCCGGATCAGCCTGAGGCAGTCAGCCCCAGCGCCGACCGCAACTCCAATCGAGGCGCCGGAGTTTGCGCCAGCGCCAGCGCCGGCCCCCTCGGCACCTCCGCTGCCATCACTCTCGCGCGCACCGCGCGGCCGCACGGCTATCGCCCGCGCCTAAGGAACCATTCGCATGCTGCTCTGGGATGACGGCAAGTCGCCGACGGAAGTCGCTGACTTCGATATCGACTGGACCGTGCGACTGGCTGGCGACACGATCGCATCCTCGTCGTGGGCGATCTCCGACGGAGACATTGGCGCGGCGGGAACGCTGGCCATCAATTCGTCGAGCTTCACGACGACCCTTGCCAAGGTCGAACTGTCCGGCGGCAATCTCGGCGTTCTCTACACCCTTGCCAACACCGTCAATACGGCATCCGGGCAGAGGCTGGTCGAGACGGTGCAGCTGCCCGTCCGGTCCACGGTCCTGCGCGGCAATCTGACGTCCCTTGCCAACGCCATGCAGTGGCTCGGCGTCACCAAAGACGATGACGGCAAGGTCGCCCGGATGGTCGCGGCGGTATCTGCGATCATCCAGCAATTCCTCAGCTATCAGGTGGCGCAAGCCACCTATACGAAGACGTTCAACGGCAGCGGGTCGCACACGCTGTTCGTGCCCGACCTGCCCTTGGTCTCGGTCTCGTCCGTCCTCGTCAACGGCGTCTCCGTCCCGCAGGGTCGCATCGGCGGCGGATCGCAGAGCGTCGGCTTCTACAACGACGCAGATGCGATCCGGCTGATCGGATACCGCTTCATGCGCGGCTTCCAGAACATCCAGACGACCTATATCGCCGGTTACGCGACAGTGCCTGAGGACATCGAACAGGCCTGCCTCGATTGGCTGAAGATCCTCTTCGGCTCGTCCTCCATGCCGTTCGGAAACAACGTCGTGCGCGTCCAGGCCGGCGACACCTCGTTCGATTTCGGCGGTTCTGGTACGGTGACTGACACCAAGAAAATCTCGATGCCGCAGTCGATCTATTTTGTCCTGCAACCCTATCAACGGGTCACGGGGTGGTGACATGGCAAAGCAGAAGATGAGTGCACTCGACAAGAGCGTGCAAGCGCGGGCGCGCGACATGGCCGCAAAACGCATCCAAACGGCAAGCAGCATCGCTCGCGCCTACGTTGAGGCCAGCATGCGGATCATGTTTCCCGGCGAAGAGGTCGACTGAAGATGCTCTACCCGCGCAAGGTCGAAATTCACCGGCTTCGGACGGTGGCGGGCCCCGGAACGTCGCCGACCGACGTCATCGGCCTGACCGGATATTCCGGTGCTGAGGCGTCGACCGACCCTGCGGACCCGCAGGGCGAGGCGATCCTCTACAAGGATATCCCTGCGAACATTCAGGCTGCCGCCACGGGGCGCAAGCGCGACAGCGCGCTTCCGCAAGACGCCGTCTCGAACCCGACGTGGGACATTTTCCTGCCGCTTACGGCAGCGCCGCGCGGCGCGATCAGGGATCGCGACATCGTCGTCGACGACGAGGACTATCGCTACGAAGTCGGCCAGGCGTACTGGAACATCTTGGGCTGGAAGCTGATGTGCATTCGTTTGGAGGTGTGACGTGGCAGACCTGACCGACGTCACGGCCTACCTCGCACAGCAGGTGGCCGCGGCGGTCTACCCCAACGGCACGAGCTCGCCATCGGTGGCGGGCATGGATTGCCGCATCTTCGAGGGGTGGCCGCTTGCAGATCAGCTCGATCTCGACCTGGCCGGATACAGGATGGACAACAGCCAAAATCCTCCGGTGAAGGTCAAGCGGCCGGGCGGTCCATGTGCCAACGTCTCGATCTTCCCAATGTTGGGGCAGGGCGCGCCGACATATCAGATCCTCGACGAGACGTACGTAATCACGCCGCCGCCAATCGGCCTCGCGTTCACGCTTTCCGGGAATACGATCACGGTGTCTGGACAGCCGGCTCCCGGCGAGTTCTTGACCGTGATCTGTGACGACGCTGTCGTCGTCTCGCAGACCGGGGCGACGGCGCAGGCTCTGCTCGCGGCGCTCGCTGCGGAAGCGCAGCCCCATTACCCGGCAGCGTCCTCGACCGCGACGACGCTGACCATCCCGGTGGGGCACTCGATCGTGGTCCGGCAGGGTGGCGAGGGCGTGATGGGCAAGGTCACACACCGCCAGAAGCAGTCCATCATGATCACGGTGTGGGCGCCAAATCAGGTGGTTCGCAAGGCGCTCGCTTCGGCGATCGACGTTGCGATCAAGAGCAAGAGCAAGATCACGTTGCCGGTCGATACCTCGCAGGCGACGGTGTTCTACAGCAGAACGAACACGATCGACGAAGAGCAGGCCAAAGGCCTTTGGCGCCGCGACCTCATCTTCGACGTCACCTATGCCACCGTGGAGAAGTTCGATGGCTTCACGATCACCTCCACGAAGGTAACGATCGCCAACCCCGACGGCTCCGCAATTGCAACCGCACTAACCTGAGAGAGGCACGCCAGTGAAGTATCACCTCACCGTGGTCCATGAGTTCGGAAACTACAACAAGGGTCAGCGGATCACTGATCCCGACGAAGTTGCGAGCGTGCTCGACGGGCACAATCACACGCACGTCGTCAAGACCGCGGCGCCGGAAGAGCCGGAGCCCGCTCCGCCCGAGGTTCACGCCGAGGTTCACGACAGCGAAGCCTGATCCCGCCTAGCCACAACTCTCAATTCGTCCTCCCGACCCGCCTCTGATCGAGGCGGGTTTTTTATTTGGAGCAAGCTCGATGCCCGTGTTTCTCGACGGCCAGCAGAATTTGGCCGCGCTCACTGTCCCCGGGGTCTATGGCGACATCATCCTGCCGACCCCGTTCATTGCGGGCACGCCGACCAACATCGAAGGTCTTGTCGGCGTGGCGTCCTGGGGCCCCCTCAACGCCCTGATCCCGCTGTCCAAGCCGACCGATGCGGCCGTCTTGATCGGGCCGCCTCAGGTCCGCAACTATGACATCTCCTCCTACGTCTCGGCGGCCTCGCAGGTCGGCGGCGCGATCGGCTTCTATGCGGTGCGCGTCTCGGATGGCACCGATGTCGCCGCGACGGCGAACATTCAGAGCTCCGCTCTGACCCTGACCGGCAAGTACACCGGCACGCTTGGCAACGGCATCACCTATTCGCTCCAGTATGGCAGCCTCGCCAACTCGTATCTGGCGATCGTGGCCTTCCCGGGTTTCGTTCCGGAGCAATTCAACAATGTCGTCGGTCCGACGCCAGCGTCCGCTTCGTACACCTTCACGGGGCAGCCGACCGCAAACGACACCATCACGATTGCCGGCTCTGCCGTCACCTTCGTGGCGTCCGGTGCGACCGGTTTGCAGGTGAACCTCGGCGCCAATCTCGCGGCGACCCTGTCCAACCTACTGACCTTCTTGCAGGGCTCGTCCGACACCGGCCTTGTCAAGTGCGTTTACTCGCTCTCGGGCAGTGTCCTGACAGTGACTGCGAACCAGACGCAGGGCACCGGCACCAATGCCGGCACCGGCGGTAACGCGCTCACGGTGGCGAAGACCTCCACCAATATCACCGTGTCCGGGGCGACGCTGACGGGCGGCACCGGAACGTGGCAGACGTTCTGGACCAACCTTGCCAACGTCATTAACAACGGCAACGCCGTTCGCGGTGCGAGCCAGTGTGTCATTGCGACTGCGGGCGTATCGACCGTTGTTCCGGTGGTCGGCGTGACCACGCAGCTGTCCGGCGGCACCGATGGTGCATCCGGGGTGACCGATGCGACGCTGATGGGCCAGGACATTGTGCCGCGCAAGGGCATGTACGCCCTGCGCAACTCGAACTGCGACAGCTTCACGCTGTGCGACCTGTCGACGACGAGCTACTATGCTGCGATCGCGTCGTTCGGCCTGTCCGAGACGATGCTGCCCATTCAGGCGACCGTGAAGGGCGACTCGATCGCGAACGCGCTGGCGACCCGGATCAATTCCGGCGTCGACACGCCTTGGATGTGGCTCCTCCTCGGTGATTGGCCGTCGTTCTACGACAGCTATAACGGGTTGTCGCGCCTGATCAGCCCGGCGGCATTCGGCATCGGCATCGTCGGCAACCTCTCGCCGCAGCAGTCGCCGTTGAACAAGCCGCTTCAGGGCGTCTCGTGCACGCAGCGGGCCACGCTCGGCCAGACCTATTCAGACACCGAGCTGTCGCAGATCAACACCGGCGGTATCGACACGATCCTGCCGCCGAACTCTTCGCCGGGCGGGTATTACTACTCGTTCGCGACCGGTCGCAACGCGTCGAGCAACACGGCTGCGAACGGCGTCGAATACACGCGGATGACCAACTTCCTCATCCGTGCGGCGCAGAGCAAGGCTGCTGGCAGCTTCATCGGCAAGTTGCAGTCGATCCAGCCGAACGACCAGACGCGCGCGCAGGCAAAAGCGCTGTTCGACGGCTTCTCGGCGCAGCTCGCTTCGCCCCAAGTCGGTCTCGGCATCAACGGGCAGGGCATGATCGACACGCCTTGGCTCGTCACGTGCGACCTGTCGAACAACCCGCCCTCGTTGCAGGCCCTCGGCTACCTGTTCCTGTATTGGCAGGTTCGCTACCTCAACGTCGTCCGCTACTTCGTGGTGAAATTCCAGGGTGGCGGCAACGTGTCGGTCACGGTCCAGTCGACGCAACCCTCTCCGTCGCAGTTCGCGCAGGCCGTCAATACGACGATCTAAGCGATCTCGCGACCACGCCATCGACCCAACCTTAAACTCAGCCCGCCCTCACAGGCGGGCTTTTGCTTTGGAGAGCAAGCATGCCCGTGAACGGGATGAATACCGGCGTCGACTACTCGATCATGTACTACGATGGTTCGAGCGGCGCGCTGATCGACCTCGGCGACGTCCAAGACGTCAACATCACCGCGTTGAAGCACGACATCAAGAGCCAGCCCTACAACAACGTGCCGCGTTACGGCTACGTTCCGGACGGCTTCAACATCGAGTTCACCATCACCCGCACGGGCGCCGTGCTCGAGGACGTGATGGCGGCCTTCAATGCCAACTTCAACGCGGGCGCGGTGCAGAAGCCGGGGTTCTTGAACCAGTCGACGATCAATCCCGACGGGTCGATCTCGCGTTACCAGTACACCAACCTTGTGGTGTTCCTGACCGATCACGGCAACATCAGCCGCGAGAAGACCGTGACGCAGAAGCTGACCGCACGCGCCAGCGACAAGATCAAGATCGCGTAAGCGATCGAACAGAGCCCGCCGGCGAACACCCGGCGGGCTCTTTGCCGTTCCTGCATTCCCCATCCCCAAGACACGAGCTTTCCATGAGCACCGAAACCGAAATCCGCCTCCAGCGCTACCGCCAGATCGAGCGCGAGGGCGACGAATTTGGCCGCGTCATTGGCGTCCGCAGGCTGAAGCCGAGCGAGCAGACGCGCGCGGCAGGCTTCACCGCCGATATCACCGGCTCAGACAAGTTCATTGGCCCGAACGGCCAGGAGATGTTCATCCCGCATCGGATGCCGCTACTCGTTGCGGCGGCGGTCTGCGAGATCGATCAGCTGCCGATCCCGTTCCCGAAGAGCCGGGCGGAGCTCGACGCCATCTATGACCGCCTCGACGAGGAAGGTCTGGCCGCGGCCAGCAAGGCCTTGGCGAGGCTTCAGAGCGTCGCCGTCGACGACGCCAAGGGCGAAGCAAAAAACTAGTAGAGGACCCTGTCTTTCGATTGCAGGCCTATGCGATCAAGAACGGGGTCCCTTACGACGTCGCCCACGTCATGGACGACTGGGAACTGCTTGCCCACGCCATCGTGTTTGCCCAGTTCGACAACGGCAACAAGGAGTGGGACTGGGAAGGTATGAAGTTCATCGAGAGGTGATGCGTGCAGATCGGCCTGATCAGCATTGGAGGTCGGGCCATCGGCACGATCACGCTCGAAAGGGCCGACGCGCCGCTCCCGAGCTACGTCCCGAAGCACTCGATGTTCCAGAATGCCTCGTTCGATGCGAGCGATGGCTACAGCGCCGAAGCTCCGTCTTACGGTCGCAGCGCACCTAGCCCGGGTCACAATCACCAGCCGGTCGGCGAGGCACAGCAGCCGCCCGCTGCCGCGCCCCGTCCCACCAACAGGTTCGGCGGTGAAGGCGACACCGATCCTCCGGCCCAGCCAGCGGGCTCGGGAACCGCGGTCTCCGGCAATCGCGTCTATGGCCGTCTTGCGGAGGCGCGTGACCGCGCGCGCAAGGAGCTCGCCGACAATCCTCGCCTCAACGAAAAGGCGATGCACATCTTCGCCGGCGAGAACCCGGACCCGACGGCGTCGACCGCTCTTTGGGAAAGCGCCATCAACCGCATGGCGGTGCGCGGCACCACGCTTGAAAAAGAGCTGCGCCGCACCAATGAGGGCGGCTATTACGAGGGATGGCGCGACGAGGTCTCACCGTCCACCCGCAGGGTGTTGGAGGCAAGTCGCGACAAGGCGCTCGCCTATTCCAACGTCTCGAACTATGCCACCGACAACTCGTCGGGCAATCTCGCCGCGCGCGAGAACGCCAGCGGCACGTTCACCCAGAAGAGCGTCTATGCCCGCGAGCATTTCTTCGGGCCCGACAACCGCATCGCCTCGCATCAGCGCTCCTACCGCGATCTGGTCGCAAACAGCGAAGCTGAGCGGCAAAGGGTGGGCGGGGCTCCGGCGGAGGGCGTAGCTCCGAACACGGCAGCTCAAAGCCCGGCAGCTCCAAACCCGGCAGGTCAGCCAGGTCGCGTCGAGGGCGTCGATCCGCAGGCCTTCATCATGCACCACACCGGTGGCCGAGGGACGCCGGACGGGGTCAGGAACACGCTCCGCCAGCGCGGTCTCGGCGTCGAATACATCATGGACCGCGATGGCAACATCGAACGGGCCGGCGGCCCGGGATCGGCGCACATGATGCGAGGCTGGGGCAAGGGCGAAGGCCTTTCCAACAGCAACACCGTTGGCATGGAGGTCATCGCCCGGGATGACAAGGACGTCACGCCGCAGCAAGTCGAGGCGGCAAGGGCCTTCATCGCGAAAAACTACCCGAACACGCCGGTTTATGGCCATGGTGAGGTCAACCCGGGCCATAAGGAGGCCGACGAGGGCATGAGCATCGTCAACGCCATCCGCTCCGATCGAGCGCGGGCCGCCGCGACGACAGCCACGACCGCCGCCAAGGACCCGGAAGAGGACAAGAGCAAATGACCAAGGAACTGAGCCTGCTCGCGGCCGCGGAAATGTTCGCGACCTTGAAGCTCGAGATCGAGCACAAGAACCATCAGTTGCTGGAAAAATCGGCCAAGGTCGTCGAGAAGCAGGCCAAGGACTACATCGGCACGTACGACGCCCACTATCCGACGATCTGGCTGCCGCTGGCCGAGAGCACCAAGCGCGATCGCGTCAACAAGGGCTTTTCGGCCGACGAGCCGCTGCTGCGGACCGGCGCCTTGCGCGACTCGATCAAGCACGAGGCGGACCACCACGAGGCCCATATCGGTACGGACAGCCAGATCGGCGTCTGGCATGAGCTCGGTACCTCGCGCTTCGTGCCAAGGCCCTATCTGGAGCCGGCGCTCAAGGAAAAGACGCCTGAGATCCTTGAGATCCTTGGCAAGGGGACCGTCGGCAAGCTCTCCGGCGAGGCGCGCGAGGGCGATTAGGGTCTTGGGGGCGGGTCCGGCACCCAGATCGCGATGGCGATCAGGGCAGCCAGCAGCACCAGGAGGATGGCGAGGGCCCATTTCCAGAAGGGGTGCACGCGCCGCGGCGCGGGCGCCTCAGGCTGGCTCGCCATCTGGATGATCGTCGGCACCAGCTGCGGCGGCACCTGCTGGATGGGCTCGCCAACGCGTCCTGCGGCCTCAATGACGGCGCCGGTAGCAATCGACGCCGGCACAGCAAACCACTCTCCAGACGCCCTGTAGGCTGCCAGCAGATCGTGCGCAGCACGCTCGATGGAAAAGCCGGTCCCGGACGTCACGCCGATATAGGCGAAGTCCAGCGGCTCATGGGAGCCCGTCTGGAGCGTGGCAAGGCGGGCGATGGGATCGGTCGAAACGCCGATCTTGTGGTGATTGCCCACGCCTTTGATCACGTAAACGAACGATCCGGTCATCCGACCCGCACCCAAGGGGGCTTGCGGGCGTGACAGGCTCCGAAAGTCGCTCGGGCTGAAACTGACGCCCGGACGCAGGCCCAGGATACGCGGGCCTCCCAACCAAAATCTCATCTCAAATTCCCTTAAACGAGGTCACGACGTGGACGCATACCGGATTGGCGTATCGATCGTCCTTGCCAACGGCGTCTCGCCGGTCCTTGCAATCATAGGTAAGGACCTCCTCGGCCTCAATACCTCGGTCGAGGCCATCCAGCGTAACTTTGGCGGGTGGTCGGCCGCCCTGATCGGCGTCGGCGCCATCCTGACCGGCAGCACGATCCTTGGTGCCATGACCAAGATTGCAATGAAGGCGGCCGATTTCCAAGACGCTCTCACCAAGATCTCGCAGCTCAATCCGAAGGTCGCAGAACTCGTCAAGTCCGGCGAGATCACCAAGATGTCGTACGGCATCGGCACCTCGCTCGGCATGAAGGTTGAGGATGTGACGAAGGTCTACGGCGGCATCTATGGCGTGCTTCAGGATCCGCACGAGGCGGAGGAGCTGACGCCGATCGCGTCCCGCTACGCTCGCTTGATGCAGATGCGGCATCCCAAGAGCAAGCCGGAGGAAAGCATCAACACCTTGATGCGCGCCGGCGAATTGTCGGGTCGACTGACCGACGACAACGGCAAGATCGACCCGAAGAAGGTCGAGGAATGGTTCGATATGGCCGCGCGGCTCGAAGCCGCAACCCACGGCCAGGTCAATCCCGAGCAGCTGCTCGGCCTCGCCCAGCAGGGCGGTGGCGTCGCGCTGCGTGGCCTCTCGACCGAGGGCTACGAGCACATGGCGATCATGGCCCAGATGATGGGCGGCCAGCGTGCCGGTACGGCACTTCTGTCGCTGCGCGCCCAGATGGGCGGCACGATGATGAAGCGCAGTGCTGCGGCGATGCAGGAATACGGCATCCTTCAGGATGGCGAATGGACTACCGAGGGCGGTCACGTCCAACTGACTGAGAAGGCCTCCAAGCGCCTCAACGATCTGGTCAGCAAAGACCCGATGAACTTCATCAACTTCCTTGTCGACCGGCTCGAAGCGAAGGGCATCAAGGACAAGGACGACCAGATGGCGGCGCTTCAGCGCATCCTCGGCCGGCAGACGACGCAGCGCATGGTCGCCGACATGATGCTCGCCCGCGAACAGATCAAGCGGGAAACCGAAGGCCTCCAGCAAGGCGCGACCGTCAGACAGGGCCTGGATGCCTACAACGGCAACATCCATGCCGGCATGCAGAACGTCAGCGCGGCCTGGCACAACCTCTTGGTCGCAATCGGCGGCCCCGAGGGGGAGCGGTTCGCAGGGCTCTTGAATAAGATCGCCGGCGCCTTCAACTGGCTGACCGCACAGGTCAACAAGCTGAGCCCCGAACAGATCGACTGGATCTTCAAGATCATGGCCGGCTTTGCAGCCGGCCTTATCGTTCTGGGCGGTGCCGTCACCGCGGCGCTGATCACGACCCTGATCAGCGTCCCGGTTGCTATCGCGGGTGCGGTGTCGGCCGTGGCGGCCGCTGTCGGCACGCTGCTCTTCTTGCAGTGGGATAAGGTCAAGGCTCTGTTTGAGGGTATCACCTCGGCGATCTCCGGCTTCATCGACAGGATCGTTGGCCTCTACGACAGGATCTCGGCCGCTATCACAGGCCCGGTGAAATCCGTCGCAGATGCTCTCGGCACAATGATTTCCTTGCAGTGGGACAAGGTGAAGGCCCTGTTCGATGGGGTCAGCTCGTCGATCTCCGGGCTCATTCACAACACGATCCCGCTGCAATGGGAAAGGCTGAAGGCGTTGTTCGAGGGGGTCGGCTCCTCGATCTACGGGTTCATTACCAACACCATCCCGCTGCAATGGGAGAAGGTGAAGGCGTTGTTCGAGGGCATCACGTCCTCCGTAAGCTTGCTGATCAGTGTGAGTTGGGAAAAAGTCAAGGCGCTCTTCGATGGGATCACCTCGGCGATCTCCGGCTTCATCGACAAGATCGTCGGGCTCTACGACAAGGTCAAAAGCTTCATCTTCCCGAGCGGTAGCGGTCCAGACCCCAAGCTCAAGAAGGATCTCGAGGAAGCCAACAAGAACTACGTGCCCATGCGCTTCGATCCGAGTTCGGACACGAAGCGCAGCGGCGCCATCACGTTGGCGCTCAACATCGACGGTCGAACGCTGGCGCAGGCCGTCAGCGATCAGCTGGCCTCGCTCCACGACTTCTCCACCGGCGGCCACGCCGCCGATGGCATGTCGCGCTTCGGGAACGTGGACCAGGGTTTCACCGCCTAGCCTTCCATCCTCCAGTCAAATCGGTTGAACATGGCAAACGATCAGCCCGCGGACGTACTGTCTCTCGGCGGGTTCGTCTTTCGCGACTATTCTCCTCCGGACTCAATGCCAGCGGGCGGCCGTCAGGCCATGGCCGTCCACAAGCTTCCAGGTGGTGCCCGCGTTGTCGACACACTCGGTCCCGACGAATTGGACATCCGTTGGGAAGGGACGTTCTTCAGCGACACGGCCTATAGCGATGCGCTGATACTCGACGCGATGCGATCAGAGGGCCAGGTGCTGCCCCTGACCTTCGCAGGCCAATTCCGCTTGGTCATCATTAGCGACTTCATCTCTCGCATCCGGCGACTGCCGGTGTGGGTCGAGTATTCGATCACCTGCATGGTCTACCAGAACCCGATGCAGGGCATCCTTGGCGCCGTATCGAGCTCGATCGACGCGCTGGTCTCAGCCGATCTCGACACCGCCGAGCAGGCGATCATTGGCGGCGTCGGAGGAAACGGGCTGTGACCATTTCATCGAAAATCAGTGACGCGCTGGCTTCGCTGCAAAGTCAGGTAGGCGCCGCGAACCCGCTCAACAAGGCATCTTCGGCCACCATCGCGGCGCTGAAGCTAAATGCCGCGCAGCTCGTCGACGATGTGCAGACCGAACTCGTGGCAAAAAGCCTGCTCGATACATGGGTAGCGCCTTCCGATGCGCAGAGCATCACGAGCGGCTTCCTCGACGTCCTCACCGCGGCGGAAGACCAGAGCACCCTGTCTTACCTTCGGGGTGTGACCGGTCGTGTCGCAAGCAATCTGGATCAGCTGCAATGACGACTGTTGGATACATCGCATCGACCATTCCGGCGAGGATCGTTCGGGTCGCGAGCACGACACTGTTTCAGATCGCGCAGCAGTATTGCGGCGACGCGCTGCAATGGCCCGCCATCGCCAAGCTGAATGGCCTCGTCGACCCGTGGATCGTCGGCGAAGCCGAAATCCGCATCCCGCCCGTGCTCCCTGACGGCACTCAGACCGGCATCCTTGGACAATAACGTCACATGGCAATCACTTCCGGAGCCGGCCCGCACGCGGCATGGCTCGTTGTCGACGGCACGTCAATGCTCGTCGAGAACGGGTCCGTGACGCAAAGCGCCAAGCGGAAGACGTCGACGTTTCATTGCACGCTTCCGTTCACGCAGGCCAATTACGACGCGCTGGCCGGTCTTGGCGACAATGAGGCGAGCGTCGTGACGCAGACGCGCGGCACCACGGCAACGCTCATCACGGGCGAAGTCGACAAGGTTCGCTTCGACTATATCGGTGGCCTCATTCAGGTCACCGGCCGCGACAAGTCCGCCAAGCTGCACGACAACAAGACGTCGGAGAAATGGCTCAACAAGAAGCCGAGCGAAATCATTCAGGACCTCATCGGCCGCGTCGGCCTGTCAGGCAAGATCACGTCGAGCGACCTGATGGCCGGCAAGAAGACCGTTCAGGACTTCGTCAAGCTGTCCGACAACGTCTCGTTTGCCTACGTCATCCACAAGCTCTCGCAGCTCGACGGTGCTCGTTGGTGGGTGGATCCGCACGGGCAGTTTCACTACGTGCCAAGCGGCTCTCCGAGCGGGACCTATTCGGTCTTCGTCGATCGGAGCAGGCAACCAATCACCTCAGACTGTCTCGAGCTCGTCATCAGCCGCAACGTGCAGGCCGGCAAGAGCATCAAGGTGACCTACAAGTCGTGGCACCCGCGCCAGAAGCAGGTGTTTCAGGGCGAGACGACCATCAAGGGCAAGGGTGGACCGCTGGAGTTCAATTTCCACGTCCCGAACCTGCAACAAGAGCACGTCGACAAGTACGCGAAATCGACTGCGAAGGAGCGGGCACGGCACGAAATCAACGTCTCCGCGACCGTGGTCGGCGACCCGAACGTGAATGCCGGCATGGGGCTGCAACTGAGCGGCACCCAGTATTACGACGGCACGTACGACATCGACACTGTTACTCACAATTACGGCATGGGCGGTCACCGCACGCACATCGTCGCGCGCGGCCCCGGGCAAGGAAGATCGGACGAATGAGCGGCGACGGCAATCTCGAAGAGATCATCTTTGCCGCGATCGAGCGATGGTATGCCGGCCGCTACAGCGAACGGCACGGCATCGTCACCAGCTACGACCCCAAAAAGTACATGGGCAAGGTCACCTTCCAGCCCGAGGGGCAGGAAAGCGACTGGCTGCCGATCGAGACCGGCCATATCGGCCAGAGCTACGGCATCACCATGGGCTTGCAGCCCGGCCAGGGTGGCGTGAGCGGAAACGGCGTCGGCGGACAGTCGGGGCCGATGTCGCAGAACCAAGGCGATCAGGTCATCGTCCGCTACCAAGAAGGTGACTTCGAGGGCGGAAAAATCGTCCAGCGCGTCCATTCCGAGGCCGACAACCCGCCGGAGACCAAGTCCGGCGAGATTCGCATCTGGACCAAATTCCAGCAATCGAGCGGTCCGACGCCGGATGCCGCATCGGGCGGGCAGGGCGGCACGGGGCAGCAGCTCTACTTCAAGGACGATGGTTCGCTGACTTCGACCGACGGCAACGGCGCAACGACCTACTACGACGGCAGGGGCAACATCACGGTGACTTCGACATGACCATCTTGCAGCGCATCGTCGACAAGGTCGCGGATGTGCCGGCCCTCGGCAGCCTTGGAGACCTCTCGTCCCAGCTGTCGGGAATGGCCGCGCAAGTCTCGGCCCTTGCCAATGCCGGCGTCGGCCTTCCGGGTATCAACGATATCGGGGGCCAGATCAGCTCGATTGCCAGCCAGATAGCGACGACGTTGACAGCGGACGGGAACAGAGAGGGCGCTGCGATCGCAAACCAGATCGCGAGCATCGGCACGCAGATGGCGTCCGGAGGAATGACGGGTATGGCCGGTCTTGCCGGCTCCATGTCGAGCCTGACGTCCCAGCTCTCCGGGATGATGAACTTGGACGGGATGGCGCAGACCCTACACAAGCACATCCTCGACAAGGTGGGCGGCATCACCCACGACGCCTTTCAGGGGCAACACGTCACCAAGTGGAACCCGGCCGGCATCGCGCATCAGTCGATCGCGATGGTGAAGGACCTGGCTCCGCAGCTCCCCAAGATCGGCAACCTGCTCGGATCGGACGCAGCGATCTTCACCAAGGGCGTGACGGCTTCCGGCTTCAGCGTCTCGTCCGATGCCCGGCTGAAGGACAACATCAAGGACTACACGCCGTCCATCGACGATTTCATGGCCCTCGCCGTGAAGTCATTCCTGAAGCGTCACATCCACACCGTTGTCGGTACTGACGGCTCGGTGACGAGCGAAGTCGGCAAGGACGAGGGCGATCCCTGCTTCGGGTTCATCGCGCAGGAGACCCAGCCGCTGTTTCCGGAGCTCGTCTCCGAGTTCAATGGCTTCCTGACCGTGGACGAGCCAAAGGTGAGCTTCATTTTGTGGGCGATCTTGCAGCAGTTCGTCGCCGAACAGCGCGCAGAAATCGCCGCCCTCAAGCAAGAGATCGAGACCCTGAAAAATGGCAGACCTGTCGCTTGAGTGGCATAGCGACCTCGAGATCGACTCCACCGGAGACATTCTCGTCGTCGACGGTGACGACGAGGTAAGGCAGCGGCTGGAGCGCCGGCTGTTCACCGCCGTCCACGGCTACGTCTGGCACAAGGACTACGGTGCCGGGCTTCCGCAGAAGATCGGCTCGGCCCTGTCGCTGTACGAAATTCGCAGCATCGTATCGTCCCAGCTCGCGCTGGAAGCATCCGTTGCGACCTCGCCTCCGCTGGAGCTCGGCGTCGCGATGCGGAACGACGGTCTTTGCACCATCAGCATCAAATACTGGGACGCCAGAACAGGCGTCTCGGTCTCATTTGCGATCACGGCATGAGGAATGAATGGCCAGCCTTCCCACTCAATCGTTCAGCCAGATCGTAGCGAGCACCATCGCAGGGATTCAGGGACGCGCCTCCAAGCTGATTAACTTCTCGACCGGATCGACGCTCCGCGCCATCGTCGAGGGGTTCGCAGGCCTGTTCCTCTGGTTTCAGGCCATGGTGCTGAAGGTGCTGCAAGCCTCGCGCCTGTCGACGGCCGTAGGCGTCGACGTCGACACCTTCACCGCCGACTACATGACGACGATCGGCATCGCCAACGGCGTGCCGTCGCCGCGTCTCGGTGCGCAGGCCGCGACCGGACAGGTGACGTTCTCCCGCTTCACCGTGGCGCCCAGCACCTGCTTCATCCCGGCTGCGACATCGGTTGACGGCTCCGGAACGATCACGAACGCAGGGGCCAGCAAGGCCGCAACGATCCAGACCAACGACGGGCAGAGCGCGTTCGTCGTCATCGCCGACCCGACGTTTGGAACGTACTCGGCGACGCTTGGCGGCTACACGCTTCCAGCCAATGTCGGTTCGATCGTCGTACCGGTGAGCGCCATCATTCCGGGTGCGGCGGGGAACGCGGTGGCAGGGTCGATCACGACGATCACCTCGGCCATCACTGGCATCGACGCGGTGACGAACACTGCCTCCTTCATCAATGGGGCGGATCAGGAGTCGGACACGGCGCTGAAGAAGCGTTTTTCCGACTACATCCTCGGCCTGTCGCGGGGCGATGCCTACGGCCTGAAGGCATCGATCGAAGGGACGGGCGTCACCGTTCAATACACGCTGACGGAAAGCTACAATCTCGACGGCAGCTGGCACCCTGGCTTCTTCTTCGTCGTCGCCGACGACGGATCAGGGTCTCCGTCCGCCAGCTTCATCCAGATGGTCACGGACGCTGCGAACGCGGTGCGCCCGCTCGGCATCCAATGCGCGGTCTTCCTGCCGCAGATCCTCACCGCCAACGTCTCGATGCAGATCAAGACTGCGATTGGCTATGACCACAATACGGTCGTTGCGCAGGTCCAGGCGTTGCTCGGCGTCAACATAAAGCAGCTCGGCCTTGGCAACACCCTGCCATATTCGATCCTGTCGGCATGGGCCTATTCCGTGCCGGGCGTCACCGAGGTTTCGGCCGTACTTCTCAATGGCGGCAGTGGCGATGCTGCTTCCGTCGTGCCGAAGAAGCCCACGCAGGATGGCGCCCACAAAATCAAGTACGGCACGGTCAAACCCGGGGTAATCGCGGTCTCATGACTTCACTGATTGGAAGCGCGGCGAACGTCCTTGATCGCGTCAAGGCGCTGTTGCCGCCGAGATGGTTCAGCTGGGTTGCGCCGAACCGCGATGCCATCATCGGAGGACTGTCCGATCTGGCATCGTGGAGCTATGCGCTGATCGGCTATGCGCGGGCACAGACGAGGCTTGCCACCGCCTATGGCGTGTGGCTCGACATCCTGTGCTTCGACTTCCTTGGCGGGGTGCTCACGCGCAGCGGTCTACAGGACGACAACTTCAGGGGCGTGATCCGCGCAACGATCCTTCAGGAACGCGTGACGCGCGCCGGGATGGTCGGAGCCATCACGAGGATCACCGGTGTTGCGCCCGGCGTATTCGAGCCATGGAACACAGGTGATACCGGTGGCTATGGCAACCAGGCGTCCGGCGTCATTGCCGGCGGTCAAGTCGGTTACGGGGTCGGGCGGGGCTGCTACGGCAGCATGAACCTGCCGGCACAGACCTTCATGACGGTCTACCGCAACGCGCCGAGCGGCATCCCGAATGTCGATGGTTACTCGGGTGTGATCGGCGGATACGGCGCCGGCTCGATCGAATACGTCGGAAGCACGTCGCAGCTTCAGGGCATCACTGACAATCTTATCTATCAGATCGTCAACATCACCAAGCCGACAGGGTCCATCGTCTGGGTGGCCTTTGCAACGCCAAGCCAGTTCTTGGACTCGGAAGCGGGTTCGCACTTGGTTGACGATAGCGGCAACCTGCTCATCACCTTCTAAAAAACCTTAGGGAAATTCGACCAATGAAGATGGTTCGGCTCGCGCTCGTGAGCGCGTTCGCGCTGCTGGCTGCCATGGTGCCCGGCCTGGCTGCCACCAACGTCCCGTTCTCGACCTACATCTCCGGACAGCCGGCGGCGTCCGCGTTCACGGGCACGGAGCGTTTGGTGATCTTGAAGTCTGGAATGATCCAGACGATGACGCCGGTGCAGATCCTCCAGATGATGAGCGGCGACTGCGCGCAGCCCGGCGCATCGATCGTCTGCACCAAGATCAACGGCATCCCCTTCTCGGCCGGCACCGCCATTACGCCGGGAACGGATTTCAACATCCTCACCACCGCCGGCCGCTACTACTCGATCGACAACACCTCGGCAAATACGCCGACGGCGCAGACTTATTACTTGGTCGTTGAAGTCGGCGCGTCCGGCGGCATCAAACAGACCGCGACTGCCCAGCTTGACGGCACCTCGAAGTCCTATGTTCGCACCAAGGAAAGCGGATCTTGGACGGCATGGAAGAGGGTAATGCTGGCCACGCAGGCGACGTGTGCCGACCTGTCGAATGCCGCCGCATCCTGCGCGATCGACGCGACGAACGCCACGAACATCGGCACTGGCACGTTGAACACGTTGCGACTGCCCTCGCCATTCACGAGCGGAACTGCGAGTGGCAACACGTCCAAGTTCATGACCGGGAGCGGTTCGTTCGCTAGCGGGCATATTGCAGGGTTTGACGCCAACGGAAATATCATTGACGGCTTCACGCCGAGCGGAAACACCTCCACCGCCGTCACTGCGGCGGCCGGTGCCAAGACGTCAGGCCATGTCGTGACGTGGGACGCTAGCGGCAACGTTCAAGACGGCGGCGGCGCCCTCACCAACGGCACCGTCACTGAGCAGAAGAATACGGCCGGATCCGGTCTGACGACCTCCGGAAACTGCGACAACACCTCGACCAACTCGGCGTCGCCTTGCCAATATTCCATCAACGCTGGCGTCGTTCCTGGCATTGCGACCGGAACCGCAGCGGCGGCCGGCAACGTCGGCGAGGTCATCTTGTCGAGCACCACGACGGGCTCGCTGACTTCAGGGTCGACGACTGCTGCCACGTCAATCACGCTGACGGCAGGGGATTGGGATATCTCTGCCGTCGTCGATTTTCAGACGGCCGGCGCAACGTCAGTGACGGACTGGTTTGCGGCCATTTCCACGACCAGTGGCACCGTAGTGTCGTCGATCCCGAACTCCGGGATTGCGCACGAGCGCGTCACGGCAACGAACGACCACTCGGCGCGCCTTTCGTTCCCTCCGACGCAAGTCCTGCCAACGGCAAATACAACCTACTACCTCAACATCCAGAGCACCTTCACCGGCACGGCGCCGACGGCGAACGTCTTCCTTCGTGCGCGACGGATGCGCTGATCCTCACCTGAAATCTTCACCCCTGAAACTTCCAGACCCGCCTCGTTTCGAGGCGGGTTTTTTATTGGGCAAGGACCACAATGGACCGCGCAATCGTCTATCCCGGCCAGCTGCCGCAGGACACCGACATTCTCGACACCAACCTGTTCGCTCTCATCGGACAGGCCTTCCAAAATCAGGCGGTCCTCGGCGTCAACACCGTGGTCTCCGGACTTACGTGCACCCCGACGGCTCCGGCGTCTCTCGTGGTGAACATCGGTGTTGGTTCCATCTATCAGATGCAGCCAACGGACGGGTCCGCCTACGGCTCGCTCGGCACGAACAGCAACAACATCGTCAAGCAGGGTATTCTGCCTGTCGCGCAATCCTTGACGATCACCCCTCCTGGTACGACCGGCTATTCGCAGGTCTACCTCGTGCAGGTTCAGCTCGTCGACACCGATACCGGCGCACAGGTCCTCAACTACTACAACTCGAGCAACCCGGGGCAGCCCTTCTCCGGCCCTGCCAATTCCGGGCAGGCGCAGTTCACGACGAGGTCGTGCAAGTGCGTGGTGGCGCTGAAGGCCGGCGTTCCGGCGACCACGGGCACTCAAGCGGCCCCTGCACCCGATTCCGGCTTCCTCGGACTCTACACGATCACGGTGCCGAACGGCGCGACGCAGATCACGACGGGCAACATCACGCTGCTGGCAACGGCGCCGTTTTTCCCGACGCTGCCTCAGGTGCCGTACGACGTGCAGGGCGGCGTCTACAACTATGCCGGTCAGGACACCGGCACCGCCAACGCCTACGTCATCACCTTTGCTGCGGGTCAGCCGCAGCCTGCGGCCTACAAGGCCGGCATGAAGGTCTCGTTCAAGGCGCAGAACGCCTGCACGGGAGCGTCGACCGTCAACGTCAACGGCCTCGGCGCGGTGGCAATCCGGCGCGCCTCCGGCGTCGCGCTCTCGGCCAACGACATCGTCTCCGGCGGCGTCGTCGAGCTGACCTATGACGGCACTCTTTTCCAGATGCAGAACTATCTGGGCGCGGGTGCGACCAGCAACACCACCACTGTCGTCAACATCCCCTATGTCGTGGACACCGGTACGCCGAATGCGGTGATTGCAACCTTCTCGCCGGCGATCACGGCTGGTCAGCAGGTCGCAGGTCTCACCATCGAGGTCAAGCTCGCCAACACGATCACGGGCTCGGCCACGATCAACGTCAACGGTCTTGGCCAAAGGGCGATCAGGACCGGAGATTTGCAGAATCCCCCGAACGGCCTCTTCGTTGCGGGTGAGGTCCTGCTTCTCGTCTATGACGGAACGCAGTACGTCGTCGTCAACACGACCAGCCTGATCTATCGCAAGCCGTCGGCAAACACCGACATCTATGTGAACGCAACGACGGGCAGCGACACGATCTATGATGGCACGAGCGCGACCGTGGTCGGCGGAGGGTCGAGCGCTGGTCCGTTCGCGACGATCAGCAAAGCGGTGTACGCCGCATTCGGATACGCTCCGAGCCAATACACGATCACCATCCACGTCGCTCCGGGCGTCTACGCCGAAGCGGTCAGTACGCCCAGCTTTTCCGGACCCAATCTGGTCATCGATGGCGGCTCTGCCGCTACCACGGTCATTAGCTCGGGCGCCAGTACGTGCATCGGCGTCTCTGGCCCTAACACGATGCTGGTCAAGAACGTCACCATTCAGAATAGCGGCAACCCCAACGTTGCCAACGGCTTCTCTGCCTCGAGTGGCGCGGTCTTGACGGTGCAGAACACCATATCGAACGCGGTCGCATCGGCGGTGTTCTTTGCGGTGAACAACGCCACTGTCGTATTCAGCAACCACACCTTCAATGGCTCCAGTACCTTCCTCGGATGGGCCAACAGAAACGGCGTCGTCCAACCGGGTGGCACTCTGACATTTGGAGCATCCATCAGCGTCAGTGCGGGCTTCAGTGCATCGCAGGGCGGGCAGGTGGATATGAACTTCACTCCCGGCGCGGGTCCGACGTTCGTCAATCCTTCGTACCTTAATGGCGCGAAGTACAGTGCCGCCCTGAATGGTGTCGTGATCGCCCAGAGTCTTGGGGGCGTGGCCAATTTGCCCGGCACCACGGCCGGCTCGACCGCCACCGGCGGCCAGGCCCTTTAACCGCCGTTCCTGAAAATTGAAACGGCCGCTCCGCTGTGCGTGGGGCGGCCATTTTCAATCGGGAGATAGCTCAAGAGGATGTTCATGTTCGATACTGCGAGGTTTGCAGCCGCGCTCCATAACCTGTGGCCGCACGGCGACGCGAAGATCCCGGGGCTGCGTGACGCTATCGTCGCGCAGGCGCCCGCACTGTTCGATGAGTTTGCGATCAAGACGCCCATGGCGATCGCCAACATGATGGGCGAGTTCACCGTCGAGTGCGGCGGCGGATGGGAGATCGAGGAAAATCTCAACTACCGGGCCACGGCGCTCGTCAAGCAGTGGCCGAAGCACTTCACCATGGCGCAGGCCATGGCGATGGAGCACAAGCCGCAGCTCATAGCCAATCAGGCCTACAATGGCCGCATGGGAAACCGGGTCGGGTCCAACGATGGCTGGGACTTCCGCGGCCGCGGCCCGGCCCAGACGACCGGGCGCGATGCCTACGACCGCCTCGGCAAGCTGCTCGGCGTCGACCTCGTCAGCCAGCCCGAGCGCATCAACACCAAGGATCTGTTCCTGCGTGTGGGCGTGGTCGATTTCGTCGTCATCTGCAAATGCCTGCCGTATGCCGAGCGGGACGACGAGATCAACGAGACGCGCTGCCTCAACGGCGGCCTGATCGGTCTCGCCGACCGGCAGAAGTCGATTGCCCAGTGGAAGCACGCCCTCGGCGTCAACTGACCCCTCACTGTGACTGACACGACACAGACGGCGCGCCTCAGCGCCGCCTGACCCGTTTTCGCGGCCGATCTTGAGAACGTGTTCGGCTGCCTCGCGGAGAAGATTCGCATGACGGCCAAGGAACACATTCCGCTGCCGAGCTCGCTCGAGCTGGCCAAGCTCAGCCGGCAGATTTACGCCCCGGACGCCCCCGTTTCCGGCTTCGACTATTTCGATGCCGGCATGGATGATGGCATCTGCTGGGCCTTCAAGCGCGTAGCGGGTTACGACATCGTCGTCTTTCGTGGCACGCACACCCTTCAGGACTTCGTCCACGACATCCGGGCGCTCGCGGTGCCCACCCGCATCGGCCATGTCCACGTCGGCTTCTACGCCGGCATGGAGCACATGTGGGGCGACCTCAGGCCGATGCTCACGCAGCCCGCCGTGGTGACGGGGCATTCCCTCGGCGCGGCGCGCGCGGCGGTCCTGACGGCCCTTATGAAGGCCGATGGCGTGCCTCCGGCCTTGCGGGTGGTGTTCGGCGAGCCGAAACCCGGTCTGATCGACTTCACGAGCCGCATCGCTGACGTCCCCGGCTTCAGCTACCGCAACGGCAACCAGCTGCACCACGACCTCATCACCGACGTGCCGCTGACGTTCCCGCCAATCGAATACAGCCGCCCGACGCCGATTATCCCGATCTGCGCGGCGCCGGCGCCGAACGACCGCTACGGCCCGTTCGCTTGGCATCGCATCGAGCTTTACGAGGCCGCTCTGGCGGCCGCTCAACCCGCGGCGAGCTGCTGATCGCGGCGCGAGCAAGGAAAGGCCCCTTGGCAGCACCACAACTCGGAGTTTCCCCGAATGGACGTTCAAAATTCCCTCGTCAAGACCACGCTTGGTCTGGTTCTTCGTCACTTCGCCGGCATCGTCGGCGCCTGGCTCGTGAGTGCGGGCGTCACCGACGCGAGCGGCGAGAAAGAGTTCGTCGGCGCCGTGATGGTGCTCGGCGCGCTGGCTTGGTCCTTCTGGCAGAAGGTCGGTCACCAGAAGGCGCTGGAGTTGGCCCAGTCCTTGGCCTCGGACGCCAAGGGCGCTGCCAAGGTGCTCGCCTTGGTGGCCTTCGGCCTTCTGGCCTTCTCGCTGCTGACCCCCAGCGTGAGGGCCGCGGACTTCACCGTCGCAATGGCGACGCCGACCAAGGCGCCGGCCTACGTCAGCACCTGCACCGTCAACAACTGCACGGGGTGGTACGCCGGTATCGGTCTCACCGGGAACGGCACCAACGCCAACATCGTCGGCAGCGGGCTCAACGAGTCGGTGTTCGCGGCCGGTGCGCAGGTTGACCTGCACGGTGGCTTCCAGTTCTGGAACGGCAGCTATTTCGCCGCGGTGGAAGCGGGCATCGGCTACCAGTTCACGAACGGCGGCGCGATCCAGCTCAACGGCAACCAGCTCGCCGGCTACGAGATCATCAAGTTCGGGGGCTCGCTCTCCGGCCTGCTGAATACCAGCTCCAGCCCGATCGCCATCCCGACGGCGCTCTCGAGCGCGCTGATCTCGCCGTACTTCGCGATCGGCGCGATCCAGCACAACGGCGTCTCGCAGTTCGCAACCGGTGCCGGAGCCGGCTTCCTGCTCGCGACCAACTGGGACCTCGACGTCCGATACATGTACGCGCCGGCGATCGGCAATGCCACGGCGCAGAACCTCGTGACGATCGGCCTCGACCGACACTTCTGACCTTCAACCGGCGGGCGCAAAGGTCGCCCGCCGACCCTTCGTGCGTGGAGTACAAAGCAAATGGCTGATGAGTCGAGATCGAACTGGCCGAATGAGGCCTCCGCCAAGGTAGTTGCCCTCGATACGAAAGTCGGGATGCTCGACAGTGACGTCAAGCAAATCCACGCCCGGATCGACGGACTTGAAACGAAGTTCATCAACGTAGCGGACTCCCTGTCGCATGAGTTTCGTTCCGGCCTCCAGTCTCTCACCAAAAGTGTCACCGAGCGGGGCTCCACCAAGTGGAGCGTCATCTTCGCCGGCGCCAGCGTCGCGGTATCGGTGATCATCGCGATCGGTGGCCTTGCCTATCTCCCCGTCACGACGGCCATCAACGATCTGAAGGCTAACGTCGTTCCGCGCGCAGAGCACGAGAAGTTCTGGCGCGACACGGAACGGCACTTCGACACGAACGAGGCCTGGCTGCGACGCATCGATGCCGATCGCCGGCAGGATCAACGCGACGAAATCCAGCGCCTGCAGCGCGAGAACTACGAGCTGCGCAAGCGCTAATCCCCAAAACCTCAAACGGAGCGTTCCCCTTGAAACCACATGTTGTTATCGTTGGCGCCGACAAAGGTGGCGTTGGCAAAACCACCATCTCCCGCACGCTGATGAACTACTTCAGCGCCCATGGCATCAGCGTCCGCGCTTTCGACACCGAGCACCCGAACGGCACTCTGGCGCGCTTCCACAAGGAGGCGCAGATCGTCAACCTCGAAGAGAGTGACGACCAGATGAAGGTGTTCGACCATCTCAATACCGCCCAGGTCACGCTGATCGACATCCGCGCGGCCTTGCTGTCAAAGACGCTGGCCACGCTGACCGAGATCGGCTTCCTCGGCGGCTCGCGCGCCTCGCGCATGAAGACCTCTGTGGTGCACGTCATTGGCTCCAACAAGGCCTCATTCGATGAGATCGAGACCACCGCCAAGGCCGTGGAAGGTGCCGATCACTACGTGGTGCTCAACCACACCAACAAGAGCAAGTTCATGGGGCTACCCGAGGCGGTGAAGAACCCCATCGTCATCGGCCAGCTCAACGAGCTCGCGGCCGAGACCGTCGACGGCCTCGGCGTCAGCTTCGATGCTTTCATCGGAGACCAGACGCAGTCGCCCGTGCTGCAAGGCTACGTCGACGCGTGGCTAACGCGCGCTCGCAAGGCCTACGACGACAAGGGGCTCAACGCCCTCTGATCGAACTCAGTCCAATCGACTGGCTCTTCATGGCCGGCACCGCCCTGTTCAGGGTGGTGTCGGCCATTTTGCTTTTCGCCCTCGTGATCTGACGACGACGTTTCCAGTAGGAGTACCAATGTCGGCAAAGCCCCTCTCGAATGAAGTGCTCTTGGCAACGGTGGAGGCCTACGAAGTCTCGGGGCGGAGCTGGGAGAAGGCCGCCGCGATCCTAAAGATCGGCAAGCGCACGGTTGGCGACCGCCTTGCAGTAGCCGCAAAGCGCGGCCTGATGCTCGATCACCCAGCAGCCATGCCGGGCTTCGAGATCACCAAGGTCGCCTCCGACGGCGATGGGAACGTCACCCACATCACGCAGAAGCAGGCCCCGGGCCAAGTCTCTATCATGCCGGAGACCCACGTCCTCGGCAAGATGACCGTCAACCGCGACGGCGCCACCGGGCGGGTGATCCAAGACTGGGTCCGCTACGAGATCTCCGACCTGGCTCGCGAGGCCGCCATGAAGGCGGCTGTTGCCGGCTTTACCTCGGAAATCCCCCGGGCGGAGCCGATGCCGCTGCCGATCCTGCGCAGCAAAGCGGATCTCATCACCCAATACACGATCACTGACCACCACATGGGTATGCTGTCATGGCGGGAGGAGACCGGCTCGGATTATGACCTGAAGATCGCCGAGAAGCTGCTCGTCGACTTCTTCACGCTCGCAATCCGCCTGTCTCCTGATAGCGCCAATGCGATCTTCGCGCAGCTCGGCGACCTCCTGCACTTCGACGGACTGCTCGCGGTCACGCCGACCCACGGTCACGTCCTCGACGCAGACTCGCGGTTCGCCAAGATCGTCCGCACGGTCATCCGGGTACTCAAGCAAGTCATCCAGATGCTCCTGCACAAGCACGAGCATGTCCACCTCATCATGGCGGATGCCAACCATGATCCAGCGTCCGAAATCTGGTTGCGCGAGATGTTCGCAGCCTTCTACGAAAACGAGCCGCGGCTCACCATCGACCGCACCGCCTCGACCTACTATGCCTACCAGTGGGGCAAGACGGCGCTCTTCTATCACCATGGCCACAAGCGCACGATCAACGACGTCGACCGCGTTTTCGCGGCCGACTATCCGGAGATCTTCGGCAGCACGAAATACCGCTACGGTCACGTCGGGCATCGTCACAGCGACGAACTCATCAAGACCAAGCTGATGAAGATCGAGCAGCACGAGACGCTGGCGGCGCGCGATGCGCACGCCGGCGCCGGCGGCTGGCGATCGGGCAGGTCCGCCAAGGCGATCTGGTACTCGAAGCAGTTCGGCGAGACCGGCCGCACCATCATCACGCCCGAGATGGTGATGGCCGCCTGATGCTGACCCTCAAGCCGCAATCGGTCGCGCTGCTCTACGACTACCTGCGATCTTTCCCGCCGTTCGCGAGCATCAGTAAGATGCCGCCGGCAGCGGAGGTCGAGTTCCACGTCGTTAAGGATCGTTCGCGCATCGGGTGGTGGAGTTGGCAGGAAGGCGTCCACCGCATCTCGATCTCGGCCAACGGCGTCAGCCAGACAGCGACCCTGGCCTTCTACCTCGGCCACGAAATGTGCCACGTCGCCGTCGACGTGCAGGGACTGAATACCGGAGGCGGCGAGAACGTCCACAACGCCGCCTTCCGCAAGCTCGCCGCGCGCTTCTGCAAGGTGCACGGCTTCGATCTGAAGGCGTTCTACTGATATCCTTCGGATGGCCACCCTCGCCGGAGTAAAAGTTTGTATCCGACATTTGATGCCCACTTGGCGCGCGTCAGATGACTATCGAAGGCACGCCTGGCGCGATATGGATCGTGGTCCGGATCGATCTTCAACACTATACGAACCACCTCCCGCCAGTCCGCGCCATCAGCGTCGGCATCCAGCAGCCGCAAATACGTGATCCAGTGCGCTTCATCATATACGGTAAGGTCTGGACCGGATGGGGCGAGATCTGCGACACGGGGGTTCCTAAGCGGCGGCACCGGTATTCTCGTGATGGTTGCAGTTCGTCCTAAACATCACCTCACTTTGCGTCAGCTTCGTGGCACGCCTAGATTGCTTTGAAGTCTAAAGGCCCGCCCCTGCGAGGGCGGGCCTTTTTGCGTTTTATATCCTTGCTTCTGCGATGATGTCGTGCGCGGCCGCAAACACCTCGCTCGGCGTCCGTATCTTCCGCGTTGGGGTTGGTCCGCTCTCGTCCCAGTCCATGAAATGGTGGATGACAAGCGTCCGCAACGCTTCCCAAGCAGTCTCCTCGTCCCATTCGGGCTCGTAGTAGCCGCTCATACCGCCGACCATGACGGTGCCCTTGCGCGGGCTGTGAGGCGGCCACATAGCGATGTAGCCTCTCCCATCGCGCGCAGGCACCTTGATCGATTCCTCACGCCCTGATGGCTCGCTGTGAGGCGAACGCATGCGCTCGAAGTGCTTTCGGGCCAGGATCAGAAGGCCGGTGCAATTGTCGGCCTTGTCCGCGAGGAATTGCTCACGCTGGTCGCCCAGCAGCGGCAGGAGCGGGGCCGCTCGCGCCGATAGCTTCTTGAGGATGCGCAGGTTCACGGTGCGGACGCCTTCGGCGTGGTGGGGACGTTGAGCAGGTTGAGGAACATCGAGCTATGGCCGTGTTCCTGAGCGTATTTGGTGACGCCAAGAAGAAAGGCGTCAACGTTGCCGTTCGACCGCATAGCTGCCTCGGCCATGCGGATGCCGAAGCTCGACTTTTCGACGATAGCGACAGTCCGGCCTGTCTCGCCGGGCTCCCATTCGACTTGCGCCACAAGGGAGAGGCCGTTGTCCTGACACTTCTTCGCGAGATCCTTTAGGACCGGCGCGATCTCAGCGTCATAAAATGCTTCGCGTTCGTTGGCGTCCATCGATCACCTGTCCACACGTTGATGGCGCAGCTCGAGGACCGTTCGGCAGCGCTTGCAATCGAACGGTTTCCCCTTGTGGCTGATATCGATCTCGGCGCCGTCATCGGCGAGCGAGATGCAGTCGTTGCCATAGGCAAACAGCAGAATGCCGCAGGCGGTCTTGGCCTGATGCTTCAGCGCCGCGTGGATGTAGCGGTGCACGGTCATGTTTTCTCGAACTTCTCGCCGAGGGCGTTGGCGATGTTCTCGAACAACTTCTGGACGTCCCGCATGGCGCTGTAGCCATGGGTGTCGTGGTTGAACGATCCGACGCTTTTCTCTCCAACGAACAGCTCGATCTGTTCGTCGTCGTGGTTTTCGACCCAGAATTTAGACATCACTCGACCTCTCTGTTTTCCATCCGATCCCATACGCTCGTAGCGGTGCAGCTAGGGGCCTTGAGAAGGGACGCGGCAGCGCGTTTTGCCCAATCGACGTCCTCGCCCCAGCCGATGACGTTTTCGCCATCCTTGGGATAGCCGGTCGCGCGGATCTCGTATCGCTGTCCGCGGTCGCCAACCGCGTGAGGCTTTCCGCCTGAATAGGTCATCAGACGAAGCCCTTCTCGACGGCGAGCCAGCGGGGCATTGTAAAGGTCCCGTCATACTCGTTCCGCTCGACGAGCGACTTCGCCACCCATTCAGTGGTCTTGCCGTCATAGATGCGGTAGGCGCGGTCGGTCTCGCCGCGCAGCTCGCCGGTGATGTCGGTCAGCTTCGATTCAACGGTTGGCATGATCGTCTTGCTCTCTTGCGTATGGGGTGTACCGCGGACACGAGGAAGCTGGCTTCGACCACTCCTCGCCGGTGCGCTTGTTTTGAAAAAGGTCGCAGCCAAGGCACCAGCGCCGATTGCCGACAGCGACGAAATCATGCGGATTGTTCGACTGCATAGGAAACCTCCTCGCAGTGAATGCGGGCCTCGCCAAAGCAGTCGCGAGCACGCTGGAGCATCGGCCCCCAGCGCTCGGCCTTGTCGGCAGGCACGATCGGCGCAATGAAACGCTTGATACCGGCCTGGATCGCGTGCACGGCGCAGCGGTCGCAGGACATGAACGTCGAATACATGGTGTAGCCGTGAAGCGGCTCTCTTGCCGACAGGATGGCATTCATCTCGGCGTGAATGATGCGCCCAAGCTTCTCGTTCCGGTCCTCGTAGAAGCTCGGATGATCGTCGCAGCCGCGAGCGAAGCCGTTATATCCGACGCTGGCGATGGTCCGGTCCGGCCGCACGATCACGGCGCCTGTCTTCGTGCTCGGGTCTTTGCTCCATTCCGCGACGGCGTGCGCGAGGTCGAGAAACCTTCGCTCCCATTTGTCCGGCTGGCGCCGGGGCCACTCACAGCCAGGTCGGCCGCAGAATGGGGTTCGCATTGTAGCTGTGCATCGGCACATGGTTGGTCTCCTTGAACTGGGCTTCCAGCTGCGACCGGAAGGACGGGTGGGCAATGATCTCGCCGTTGATGACGTACATGGCAGGGACGCGGCGAAAGACGCCGCCGTGCCGCTTGATGAGCTTCTTGAGGATGCGGCGCGAGCGGTGTTTGCTCGGCGGGAACAGGCGCTCCTCGCTGTCCTTGAGAGCGAAGGTGGAGAAGGTGACGGTCAGGCGAGGCGGCGTCGGCGGGATAAGCCGCCTCGTGGCCTGAAGCTTGTCCATCGTCATGGCACTGTCGTTGGCCTTGGCAACGGCGTTGGTGGCGGCGCCGGCCAAGACTGATACCATATCGCGATAGAGATCGCTGCGGATCTGGGCGCGGATCAGGTTGGTGAGATGATCGCTCACATGCCCTCCGGGCGCGAGAGCGAGGATGACGGTCTTTTCTGGTATGTCGTCATCCAATGTCCCCGCGACAATGGGTTGCGGGGATCAGCGAATAGAAATGCTGATCGTTGATATCGACCAGTACCCCATCTCCTATTCCTTGGTGGTCAAGCATACGGGGGCCGGTGTCACGAAAAATCTGGTACAACCTGTTGGTGCCAGCTATCGCCTTGATCTCGGCGCCGGTGAGTTGACCTCGCATCGAAGGAAAGCGACGCATGTCCATCCAAAAATGAAATTCAGTCGCGTCTACGCTCTTGCTCGCTTCCTGCGGTTCGTCCGGGCGCGTCAGTGGGGTGCCGGTTTTCTGGCACCAGCCCTGTCCGTGACACCAGCCGGTGTTCTGGCAATCACCGCAAGCCTCAGTCAGCGGCGTTGTCTGCGGTTGACTAGCGATGACTAAGGCGCGGGCGTTCCACTTCTTAAGCGCGTCTCCTCGTTCGGTTTCGCTGGCCTCAACGACGACATCACAATGCTTGTTCATGCAATGCACCATCCAATAGCCACGGCCAGATTGCCTATGGTCTATCGCCGGCAGCACGCCGCAAAACGGGCACGGAAGAAAGTCGGTCATCGGTTGCCCTCCGCTTCGAGGACCATCCAGCCAGCGCCGCCGCAGACTTGGCATGGCTTCTCATCGATATCTTCGTGGCTGAAGCCGCAACCACGCTCGTAAACGTGGATTGCTTCGATAATGTAACCGTGTCCATCGCAGGCCGCGCAGTCGGCCAAGAACTCCGGCGTGTGATCTTCGCCAGTAAGCTGCGCCAACTTCTCGGCGTCAGCCCTTAGCGCATCCATCATGGCTTTATCCATTGGTCGCGTCCTTCTTTGAGACTGGGCCGAAAGCATCGACGGTTCCGCAGCGAAGGCATTGCAGTGGCTCGGTAGGGCCGCGAAAGCGCGCGTTCTCATCGCTCAGGGCCTTTTCCATGGCCTTCATCAGGTCCGGCTGCACGGTCAAAGCAAAGTCGCGGCCTTGCGCATCTCGCACGGTGCAATAGTCCGGGCCGTCCTCGTATTGGAGGGGCATTTTGGCAAGAACCTCGCTGTCGGCAGAGGAGCGATGGACCGGATCCAGCGCGCGGCCCTCATCCAGCGCGCGCTGGATGCGCTCTCTGCGCTCGATCGAAGCCTGGTTGGCGAGTCCATCGATGTATTCAATGACCTTTTGCGCCGCATCGTAGACGCCGCCGACCTTGTCGTTTTCATCCGCGTAGACCTTGTCCCGGATGATGTCTGCCAAGTCCTCGATGTCTGGCGCAGCTTGGACAGCGTCGCGCATGTGGTCGGTCATGACGGACGGCTCCCTAGAGGCCGATAGTGCTGTTGAGGCGTTTAACTGAGCCGCCTTGATCCCGACCAAGATGGCGGTCACCAATCCAGATGCTTCGATGCCGGGAGTATCACACCAGGCCTTCCATTCTTCCCGGACTATTTGTTCGGCCCGTGCAAGTCCGGATACCTCTTGAGCTTCGTGATCTTGGCCATCTTGAACGATCATTTGTTCCTCTGTGATCCGTCATTCACGATGTAAAGCCCGCAGATGCCCAGGATGACGATAAGTGCGACAGGTGCGACCCATAACGGGACTGCCATGATTGCATCATGCAGCTGACTCATGTGCCCTCCGGGCGCGGAAGCGGTGATGCCCTGAGGCTCCGGCTCATCTCAATCAGATTAGTTGTGTCGAGTATCCAAGCATCCGCACGGACGCGCCAATCATCTTTGTGCGGTTCTGCCATTTCGTCCCATTGGGCGTGGCCTTTCATCGCTTTATAGAACAGGCACCGGGCGATGCCCTCGCGCTCAAAAAGTTCTGTCACTGGCGCTCCCTGCGGTTCAGGGTGCGAGAACGATGGAGTGTCGTCGGGGCCGAAGACAATCAGCCCGAACACCCATTTGACTTTCCAGCTCAGCCCTATGATACGGCTGATGCGCAGATCCGATCCGGATTTGATGTGGTGTCCTTCGCCCGTGTAGCAGTCGGTGCGGTACGTGGAGAGGATCATCCGCGTCGCCGGAGCACGGCAGTGAAATTTCGGGAAGAAAGCGATCACGCAAACGACCAACGCCGCTCCTGCAACCACAACTAGCGCAGTAACAATCGCGAGGACGACCATGACGCCGACCCAATAAAAGCCAGACCAAGCCAGAAGATCAGCCATTGTCGCCGCCTCGCTGAGAGCGCGAGAGCGAGGAGGTAGTGGGATCGCGCTTGATGTAAGTTTCAGTCAGGATAGTGTTGGCTGCCGTGATAGCTTCGGCGTACTCCAGCAGCCGGACGTATTGTCTTGCCAGCACGCAGGCATCACAATCCGGATCCCCGGGCACCATCTGTGTTAGCGGGTTCATCTGGAAATCGAGCCACATTTCCGCAATCTGCTTTGCCTGATCTTGTTCAGTCATGCCGCACCTCAATCCGTCGGGACGCCTGGATTGTCAGGATCAAAGCCCATGAAGTACCAGTAATCGCGCTGGGCTTGCGTAGCGGCATCCCATTTCGGTGTGCTTGACCGACGCGCTGGCATCAACGACGGGCAATCGCTCTTGTGACCAAGCTCATTTCCGTAACCCGCGACTGCGCCGCATTGCTCACATCTAACGCTCATAGACCGCCATCCTTTCTAGACCTGCAATCGACCACCATCTTTCCGTCCTGCACGCTCGCGCGGCAGCCGCAGTCGGGGTATTCGCAAACCGCTTCAGGCGCGTCGGGCACTCTCTGCGGTTCAGTGGGGAGGCGCTTCGCAAGTCCGCGAGCTATGGCCCCAGCTACCGGCCTATCCCAGTGCGCAACGCTGGGTTCTGCGCCGATGAAGATGTGCTCCGTAACCTTGAGGCTTAGGCCAAACCTCATGGTCGAAAGAAAACAGTCGGCATCCGTCTTGCGAGCAAAATGCATAGCCTTGTTGGCATCACGCATCCAACCGTGAGCCGGGTTCCACCAGCGCACGGGATTGGTGTCGTCCTCGGGCCATTCGATCAGCCACGCGGTTGCTCTGGCGGTCTCGGCAGAGGAGTGCGAGTCGAGCACGTTGGCGATCCGATCGTAGATTTCGGCGACAGTCTCAACTGACACAGTCGTCCACGGTGTGAACGACTTTCGATAGTGAGCCGCTGCCTCTCGGCAGTCGGCGGCAATTTCTGCGATCGTCGGCACCTGCGCCACCTTTACCTCTTCGGCAGTATGATGGTGAGGCGCGATCTGCCCGCAGATCGGACAGGTGAATATGCCCTTCAGTTCTTCAGTCATGCCAGTGTTTTGCTCATCGCGACGTCGCTCATCCTCAGGGAGAGCATTGCGCGCAACCTGCTTGATCGTCTCGTAATCGGCCTGCCACGTGGCGTCGCCTAAATTTCCCTGAGCAATGGAGCGGAGAACGGCATATGCATCTGCCAACCTGTCCTCGCCAGATGAGCTCTGCTTGTCGGCAGATCGTTGCGGTTCAGCATTGATCTGGCGGCGCAGGTTGCCAATGATAGTTTGATACTTCCAGATGATCTTGCGAGCCAAATCCGGCGTGAAGTCGCTGTCGTCGTCTGGAATCTTCGGAAGGTCACTTTCGTCCGCGGCACACAAACGTTGGGGCATCTGGGCGGCGTCGGGGCCGAACACTTCGTCAATAAGCTTGTCGGCCGTGAGCGTCATCGGAACGCTATCTGCAGCGTGCTTATAGACCACATCAACCAGCTTGCGCAGATCGCGCCGCGCCGGCTGCATGTAGCGGCAACCGGCTTCCTTGCCGAGATCTTGGCACATCACGCCGCAGTTGCACGGTCGTTGGGCAGGGGCAGGGATGAGGGCCAACACGCCTTCGGCGGCTGAATAGTATTCGGCTTTGTGAGTCTCATTGGCCCAGCCGACATGATGGACTGGGGCGAAACGCTGCCAGAGTTCAAATGCAACGTTCTCTTTGAGGCCAGACTCGGTCATGGTAAATTCCATTTCTTACGTTCTTCGGCAGTTAGAGCCGGTCCGGCCGCATAGGCGCGCCGCTCCTGAAACTCTTGGATCTGGACGGCATAGCCATCGCGCTCTGATGAAACTTCGATGATATCGAAGGGCGGCTTGCTCTCGACGCGCTCGAATGGCCCGGGAAGTAGTGGACGCCAAGCGACAGGGCATCGGACCAATAGGCTTCGTCGCCCCTTGGAGATATTTGCCACCATCCCTCAAAGATTCCGCGACCACTGGCGTACAGCAGGATCGTCTTTCCATCGCGCGGCGCCCACTCCATTGGGAGCCATCCGTTCATCGGCATCATTGGCTGTCTCCACAACGAAGACAGCGCTTTGCGCCCCACTGCGGCTGTCCTCGATGCCCCATCAGGCGACACCAGATCACCACGGGCCAAGCTGCGTATTTCTTGTAGCGTGCAGTAAGTAGTTTCATTTACATTCTCCGTTCGGTGCTTGCTGTTGGATCGTGCATCCATAGAGCTGATCCGCGGTTGGCCGCGCGCTCGGCCTGTCCATCCCGTATTGAAGGATGAGCAGAAATCCGAGCACGAACGGAAGCAGCGATAAAAGCGCGGCAGCCTCGTCTAACGTGAAAGGTTTCTTCATGATGTCGCCTTAGCTATTTTGCTGTTCTAGCTCGTGAGCGCACCCCAAGCCGCAGCCGCCCGTGCAAGCCGGGTAGGAGGGACACTTAGCGCCATCGAACCGCTTCACCTCGATGGGGGCGGCCGGCGCCTCGTCGCCTACCAGGATCATCAGCTCGGTTGGAATGCCGCGATCACAAAGGACTGTGGTTTCTCCTCGATCGACCGACAGCACGCGCTTGGCCTTCAGGTGAACCCATCCATTCGCCGGAACGGCCAACGGGTCGGCAACTGAGAGCTGAGGAGCCGGTTTTGCATTCGCTACAACCTCGCAGCCCCATGCGTTGATGGCACAGGCGTCGTCGTGGCCATAGTTGCTGGGGTTGATCTCCTGGAACTGATCGATGATCTCCCGCGGTACGAGATAGAAGTCACCCGTCTTGAGCGAAGCGCCCTCATCGCGCGTCAGGTGGGATGAGACGTAACGGAGCGCCGCCTTCCAGCCCTGCCGGGCAGCGTTCGTCTTTGGATCCATAAAAAGGTAATGCAACGGGTGCTCGTGCATGTCGTATTTCTTGGAAGCCGCCCACTTCTCAAACTCCGTATGTTCCATCTTGCAGGAGGCGAGCACGTCCGCCAGTTGCGGTGACTGCGGTTCAGCGGGCAGGTCAAGTGCATCGGCCCGTGCCCGGAGCCGCGCCGCATCGTCCCGCAGGATGTTGCCAAAATGAACTGCATCGCCGGTCGCGGCAGAGGATTGATGTGGTTCCGGTCGCTCGGTTTGTAGTCCAGCTGCCTCTACGAAGGTGCGAGCAATCTCCCCGCAGCAAGCTAGATATCCTTCAATGACATCTTCGAGCATCTTAGCTTCGTGTTGCCGAGGGCAACGGCGCACATCTTCGGCGTCCATGACTGCAACAATGGCGGTGAGCAACGGCGTTCGCGTCGAAGCGCCGCGGATCAACTCTATTTCGGTCTGCTGCGTCCGCCTTAGCTGATCGGAGCGCTGCAACACCGTTGCGTAGGGCACGCCAGCTCGGCGCGCGAGAGCTAGATAGGGGAATGTGGTATCTTTGCGGAATGCGATCATAGTTCGCCTTTGGGCTCCGGAAGGTCGGGGGTGTAGAATTGATCGTCGCCGTTCCACTTGCGGACCGGCCGATGTTCGTCCCCCTCCGCGAACACGACCACGTCGCCCTCAGCGATCTCGCGCTTGGCACGCTGGTCCCAGAAGCGGTGGAGGAAGGCCGGCTTCCCGAACACTCGGACCGCGTTATGGTAGCGGTGGCCGAGGTCCGGAAAGCCGACGAAGTGGGTGACAGGCACCGTCGCGGCGTCAGAGCGCCGCGAGCATCGCCCGGATTTCGTCCGGGGTCTTCTTCTTCATCTCGCCGCGCTCGGCGTCGGCCAGGGCCTCCAGCAGCTCCTCGCGCTTTGCTGCCTTCTCGCGCGCCGCAGCAGCCTCCGTGCGCTCGGCCACCTTGATCGCGATGACGCGCTTGACCGCTTCGAGCATCATGGTGCCTTCAAGGTTGGCGGTCTTGGTCTCCGACGGCACGAAGCTCTCGCCATCGTCAGCCAGGGTGCGATTGATGCCTTTGGCGATATCGTTGAGGTTGGTCCTGCCGGTATCGGAGGTGAGGGGGAGGTCGAACAGGTCCTCGACGGCGAGCGCGTTCGCCCCCTTGTTGGAAGCGAAGCGCAGCTTGCGCTTCAGACAGTATTCGATCGGGTTCAATTCCATAGTTTTGGTCTCCTTGTCAGAACGTCACGCGGACGGTGCGGTTGATGCCACCCTTGACCCTCGCCAAGAGGTCATTTCTCTGGGTCGAGGAAAATCCCAATCCAGAGAGCTGATCGGCCGTGGTCTCCACCTTTGCCTTGGAGCCGACGATCTCGATAACCTTCCGATGAGGTGCGAGCTCATCGATCAAGAACTCGTTGAAGAAGCCGCGCGGGCGGTCCTCGTTGCGGGCACCATCAAGCATGAAGAAGAAGTGCTTGTTGCCGGTGCCGTTTCCCTCCGCCCAGTAGTTCGGCGACAGCATGACGGTCGAGACGCGGTGGAAGTCCTGAGTCTTCAGGCCCCAGACCTCGCGGGAGGCCTGCGTTGATGGCAGGCTCTCGATGATCTCGATGCCCTTCGCGGCGCTGTAGTGCATGCGCGCGACCATGACGTCGCCCGTCACCGCCTTTGCGTAATGAAAGGTCTTCACCTCGCCAAGCCAATCGATCTCGACGTCGAAGCCGGGGTCGATGGTCTCGCGGCGCGAGAACTGGCGCACGAAGAGCGTGTACTCGCCTTCGGTCATTGTGCGCCGATCCTTGTAGAAGATGTTCTCCACGGGCGTGCGCGTGGGTGACAGGCCGTCGCCGCCGTTCATGTCGACGTCCAGCATGCCGCCGGCCGGCGAGAGGGAGCGACGGTTCGTATACATGATCTCGTAGCGGCGCCCGAACTTGCCGGGCTCGATCATGTGGAAGTCGAGGTCATCATTGTTGAACCACGCGAGGCGGCAGCAGAGGTCGCCGGTGATGTTGCCGCCGGCGCGCTTGACACGCTCCTTGATCGAGTCCGCGACCTCGCCGTTGTACGTCCACGAGAAGCCATTGCCCCATTTGAAGAGAGGCTTGGCGCTCGCGTGCTTGGGCGCGATCAGGCTCATCAGGTTGGAGGTGTGCTTGTTCTCCAGCATCACCTCGATCGTCTCGGCCTTGGGAAGGATGTCGCGCAGGAAGGCCTCGATGCCGATGGTCTCGACCTTGTCGAGGCTCTTGACGCTGGCAGGGACCTTGGTGGCGACCCCGTCGAAGATGTCGTCGCCCATGACCTTGCGCGCGCTGCGGTCTGCCCACAGCACGTCCTCGATCGAGACGTCACTGAGGCGCGCATGTCGACGCTCCATCGACTCGAGCAATCCGAGCTGGGCGATGGTTTCGCGCGCCTTGTCGACCATGGCTTGCGACACCAGTGCCGTGGGCCGCTTGTAGTTGGCCGGAGCCATGATCGAGCTCTCGAACTTCCGAACGGCAGCTTCCAGATCGACCCCTTCCGACAGGTCGATCAGCAGCGTGCCGACGGCGGTATTTCGGATGCCGGCGACAGACGGATGGACCTTGTCGTAGTTGGCCCAAGCGTAGAGCTGCTGCTCCCGACTATCTGACAGCGCCAAGAAATCCGCCTTCTTGGCGACGAATGCCTTGATCGCGGCCTCATACTGCTCGCCGCGATAGAGCGACTTGTTGGCGATCAGCTCCAATACGGTGTCGAGCGCATCCTGTGTCAACGTCTCCAGACCGCGCAGGAAAAGGTTGCGGAGGTCGCGGGCCTTGCCGAGGGTGGTGGCAATGTCCTTGCCTTCGCAGAAGTAGACCTTGCCGGTGTTCGGACGCCACGGGATCTGCGCGTAGAAGTGGCTGAAGGTCTCGACGGTCTTGCCATCGACGAGCTTGCGGCTCTTTTCGGTGCCGACCTGCTTCTCGTAATGCAGGAACGGCTCCTTGATCGCGCGCGACTTCACCAGCGCCGACATTTCGTCGGCGACGGCCTGATACGCCGGCTCCTGGCACTCGACGTCCCAGATGGTGACGAGCTTGCCGTCCTTGATCGCGACCACGCCGCCGAGGTCGCGGATGAACTTCTTGCAGCAGTTGCAGTCGTGCTGGGTGCGCTTCAGATAGATCGGGTCGCTGCCGGGCGGGAACGACGCGAGATAGCGTTCCCACAGCTCGTCGCCATGCACCTCGACGCAGAACAGGTCGAGCTTGGTCATAGCATTGAAGCGCGCCTCAACGGGCGCGCGGAAGTGATGGAAGTCCATTTGGTCTCCTTGGGAGGAGCCGTCTGCGAAACGGCCGTCGGCTCCGTGGGGATCGGGTACGACTCTCCGGCTGCGAACCGGTCGCCCGGATATGCACCAGAGTGGTGCATATGTCAATAGGTCATTCCTAGCCGAGTTGGTCGGCGACCCGCCTGAAAGCTGGGTGTGAGCGGTTCTTGACTTTGAACCAGTCGCAGACCCGCGGCCGGTAGCCCCGATCCCGGCGCTTGGACACGATCCCCTCAAGTCCCATGTCGCAGGCGGCTCGGAAAAGCTTCGGCCCCCAGTCGCCCCGCTCGTAGGACGCCACGAAGATGCCCTCGGGCCGGCGCTCCAGGACCTTGGCCAGCTTGTCCTTGCGTTCGTCGAGCTTCAGCGGCCGCAGGTCTTCGCCGCCAAGCGCCACGATGTCGAAGGCGTAGAGCTGGGCGTCCTCGTTGTAGCGCCCGGAATGCAGCCAATCGAATTGAGAGATGCCGCGGAGATCGAGCACGACGATCTCGCCGTCGATGATGAATTGCTTCTGCTTCATCTTCCGCGCGGCCTCGACGATTTGCGGATACCGCCACGTCCAATCCAATCCCGCTTTGGAGAGCAAGCGCACCTCCTTGCCCTCGCGGATCACACGACCGCGATAGCCGTCATACTTGATCTCGTGAATCCAATCGGGGCCGTCGGGCACGGCCTTCCGGGCCGTGGGCCTGCAAAATTCAAAGGGAAGCATGGCAGGCATCTATGCAGCGCCGGCCAAAATGCGAGTCCTCAGTTGCTCTGATCCGGTTTCCTCGATTTGACGCTGCCCGGAAGGGCCTCGAATCTGCGCGCGATGTTGTCCATCTCGCGCTCCTCGGCCTCAGTCAGCGGGCGCTTCGGTGTGTAGCGATAGCGGTCACCGTCCAGCGCGATGACGCCGACCTTCATCAGTCGCTTGAGCTCGCGGTCCACCTGTTTTCGAGAGTCTCCAAAGAAGAGCGCGACATCGTCGGCCGTCATGGGGCGTCCGTCGACGTCGTAAAGAAGGATCACCGACAGCATGATCGTGCCAAAGGGGGTGACATTGCCGGGGAGATCATTGATGGCCCGCGTGAACCGGAACATGTCAATAAACAAGGACATCGCTTCGACGGGCAGACCCCTGAGCGGATCGGACTTGGACATTCCGGCAACCCTATCTCTGGAGCGGCAGGGGCAGCTGCACCCCGATCTTGCGGCCGAGCTGTGCCTCTATGAAGTCCTTGAGACCGCCTGAAATCTCGTGCTCCTCAGCGGCGAGACGGCGCTCCAGCTCGCGAGCGACATCCTCGCTGGCGTCCCGGGACCAGCCCTCGGCGGGATTGAACGCGACGACGCGCAGCACTTGGCCGTATTGCCCGGAGAGCAGGTCGTTAATCAACGTGTTGTGGTCGATCCCCTCGTCGGTTTCGCGAAATGCAGCGCCGCTCCGGAAGTCCTCGAGCACCAAGTAGAAGTCCCTATCCAGACGGTCATTCGGAAGAAGCGAAGGCGAGGGCATACGCAGAACTCCTTTGCCGGAGTCCAAGGTAGGGGTGCTCAATCGAAAATCGAGTCGCTATCGTTGAGAATCCGGAGGTATGTTCCGCTCTCGTGCACTTCGATGATCTTGCGTTCCTTTAGCCATTTAAGGCCCGCCCCGTACTCGGCAGCGGTTCCGTTGTCGCGGAACAGGAAGGGGTGATTGATCTTCTCGATATACAGCCTCCCGTCCTGCACCGGCGCCGTCTCTCGACAGATCTGCATCAGGCGGCGCGCAGCCGCTTCCGGCGTCGCGTAAGGCCGTTCGTCTTTCAGCTTCATGCGCCTAATCCCCGATGGGCCTTCCGGACGTGGTGGTGGATGGTGGCGTTCGTGATCTCGGCGCCGCAGAAGCAGCGCGAGCGGCCGTCGCGGGTCTGCGTGGGCATCAGCAGCTTCTCGGCCCACATGCGATGCTTCCAAGCCGTCGCGTCGCGCTGATCCCGCCACGGCTCATAGTTCGCCGCTGTGAGGGTCGGCTTCAGCTTCAGCCAGGCGCGCTCGAACGCGGCCCGGCACTCCTCGAAGCTGGCGCCTATGCCGCTGCCGCCGACCCTGCCGTCCATCCCGGGGTGGAAGCCGAGGCTCCAGCTCCACCGGTCAGCGTGCGTCGGCACGCCCGCGCGGGTGCCGATATGGCCGATCCGGATGTCGCCGTAATAGACGTCCCAACCCTCTTGGTGAGGGTCGTCGTGGACCTTGCGGGTGAGGGGCGGATCGTCCGGGAGCATCCGCCGTATATAAAGGGTCTTGGGAAGGGGGCTAGGTCTCGATCTTGGTCGGCGCAAGGAGCGCATCGGCGAAGCGCCGCTGCTCTGGTCCCATGCTCTCCTGCCTAGCGGGCACGCGCCGGCGGCGGTCCGCAGCCGGTCCCATGACCATCCTGAAATGTTCGTGGCAGAGGTAGGCGGTCAACCCATGCCGGTGGGGAAGGGGGTCGTCGTGGAAGATGGTCTCCTCGACCTTGTGCTCGGAGTCGGCGCCGCAAAAGCACTTCTCGCCCCGGCAGGAGCCGGAGACGAAAGGTTGTTCCGTCATGGGATTTTTCCTTGGTGGTTGTTGAGGTTGCCTTGGATCAAAGCCGGAACGGATCGGCGCATCGCGTCCCGGAAACAGCGCATGGCCCTAAGTGAAATCAAAGGCATAGCGTTAAGAAGTCCTTAATTGGCAAAACCTACATTCGAGGGCATCGGCCGGCCTGAGCGCCGGCGTGGACCGCCGAACCGGAAGACATGCCGCAAATGGCGCGAGAGGCTGCCGCTGGATTTGTGTCGCGAGCCCGCGCGTTGGTGCGGGGATTGTCGCGTCACGCCCGCAAGGCGCCGATACTGGCAGCCTGCCTCCTGATCGGCCTCGCGGCGCCCGGCCGGGCGGCCGATGCCGTCAGGGGCGAGGCGAGCTTCTCGGCCGGCGGCGGCTTTGCCCGTCTCGTCATCAAGCTCGGCGAGGATGTTCCGTCCGAGGTGACCACGGCCGGCTCCATCCTCATCATCCGCTTCGATCGTCCGGTGGACGTCCCCGTCGACCGCGTTCCGGAAGGCGCCCCCGACTACGTCAACTCCGCCCGCCGCGACCCTGACGGCGGCGCCATCCGTCTGTCGCTCGCGCGACGCGTCACCGTCAACACCATGAATGCCGGCGAGCGTACGTTCATCGACCTCCTGCCGGAGGGCTGGAAGGGGCCGCCGCCGAGCCTGCCCATGGACGTGGTCAAAGAGCTCGCCGAGCGCGCGCGTCTCGCGGAACGGGCGCTGCGCGCCCAGCGCGCCGCGGCCGAGACCAAGAAGCGACCGCAGATCCGCGTCCGCGCCTCGGTGCAGCCGACCTTCGTGCGCTTCGTGTTCGAGATGCCTGACGGCGTCGGCGTGTCCTCCGTGCTCAACGAGCAGAAGCTCACGCTGATGTTCAACGCCAATCTCAATTTCGACCTGGCGGACGCCATCGTCGCCGCGCCGCCGAACGTCGCCTCGATCAAGCAGAAGGCCGATATCGACCAGACCAGCGTCGAGATCGCGTTGATCGGCGATTCCGACGTGCACTCCTTCCGCGACGACAAGAACTACGTTGTCGACATCTCCTTCCAGCCGGACAGGGGCAAGACGGCCATGACGCCGGAGGCAGCGATCGCGCAGGCCATGCCAGCGGGCCACGCGCCGGCGCCTGCGCCGGAAAAGCCGGCGGCCGAGAAGTCGAAGGAGGTTCGCCGCGAGATTACGCCGCCGACATCGGAGACGATCGCGCGCGAGGCCAAGATCGACGTGAGGCCGGAAGTGCCGGCCGCAATGCCGGTCGCCGACGCACCGAAGCCGACGCCCCCGGCTGAGGCTGCCCACGCGGGGGAAGCGCCCAAGGAAGTTCCGAAGCCCGCGCCTGTCGCCGAAGCTCCGGCCATGCCTGCAACCGTCGAGGCGCCCAAAGAGGTCGAGAAGGAAGCGGCGAAGGAGCCGGTCAAGGAAGTTGCCAAAGAAGCCTCGAAGGCCGAGGCGCCGGCGCCGCAGGCCGCTGTCGCCAGCGTCGATGCGCGCCGCGACAGCGATGGCCTGCGGGTGACGTTCCCGTTGCAGGTTTCGACCCCTGCGGCGGCGTTCCGTCGCGGCGATACCATCTGGCTCGTGTTCGATACGCCGAAGCCGATCGACCTCGAAGCGATCCGCACCAAGGGCGGCGCGATGATCGGCGAAGTCGGACGCCTGCCACTCGACAAGGGACAGGCGGTGCGCATCCGTCTCACCCGGCCGCTGGTCTACTCGCTGACGAGCGAGGAGGTCGGCAAGGAGACCAACTGGCTGCTGACGCTCGCCGACAAGATCCAGGCGACGCCGCTGCCGCTGATGATGTCGCGCAACATCACCGATCCCGCGCTCGCCAACATCGCAGTCCCCCTTGCCAATCCCGGCCAGCTGCACAAGCTGACCGACCCCGATGCCGGTGACACGCTCTACATCGTCACCGCACAACGGCCGGTGCGCGGCTTCATCAAGCGGCAGGACCTCGTCGATCTCTCGCTGCTGGAGTCCGCGCACGGCATCGCGATCCGGCCGAACTCCGACGAGATCGGCGTCGAGGTCGGGTCCGACAAGGTCATCCTCGGCAAGAAGGGCGGGCTGACGCTGTCGCCGGTCGACATCTCCGCCGAGCGCGCGCCGACCGCGGTGCGCCCGATCTTCAGCCCGGAAGGCTGGCGCAAGGGGCAGTCGGAGAATTTCTGGACGCGGCAGAGCGATCTGGTCATGGCGATCTCCGCGGTCGATCCGACGCAGCGCTCGCTGCCACGGCTCGACCTCGCGCAGTTCTACATGTCCCGCGCGATGTATCACGAAGCCAAGGCCGTGACCGAATTGATGCTGGCCGATCCGCTCAACAAGGAGGAGAGCGGCGCCCTTATCATGCACGCGATCGCGAGCATCCTGATCGGCCGGCCGGCCCAGGGCCTGAAGGACCTCGCCAATCCCGTCATCGGCAACAGCCATGATTCCCAGCTCTGGAAGGCGCTTGCTTATGCGCGCCAAGGCAAATGGGCGGACGCGCGCGAGAAGTTCAAGAACGTCGAATTCGCCATCGCCTCGCTGCCGCTGGACATCCAGCGCATCGTGACGATGGACGCGATGCGCGCTTCGCTCGAGGTGAAGGACTATGCCGGCGCCTCCAAGCGCCGCAGCGAGCTCGAGGTCGTCGGGGTCTCGCCCGAGGCGGCGCCCGGTTTTGCGGTGTTGCGCGGCCGGCTCGCCGAGGCGCTCGGCCACGACAAGGATGCGCTCGACGACTACAAGTTCGCGGTCGGCTCGAACGATCGTCTGGCTGCGGCCGAAGCCAAGCAGCTCGAGGTCGCGCTGCGCCAGAAGCGCGACGAGATCGGCAAGGAAGACGCGCTGCGCGAGCTCGAGACGCTGTCGATGACCTGGCGCGGCGATGGGATCGAGGTCAAGACGCTGCAGATGCTGTCGCAGCTGTATGCCGCGAACGGGCGCTACCGTGACGCGCTCACGGCGGCGCGCACCGCGACGAGGCTGCAGCCGAACGCCGAAGCCTCGCGCCAGGCGCAGGACCTCGCTTCCGAGCTGTTCACGCAGATCTTCCTGGGGCCCAAGGGCGACGACCTGCCTGTGGTCGAAGCGCTCGGCATGTTCTACGAGTTTCGCGAGCTGACGCCGATCGGCCGCCGCGGCGACGAGCTGATCCGGCGTCTCGCCGACCGTCTCGCCTCGATCGACCTGCTCGACCAGGCCGCCGAGCTCTTGCAGTACCAGGTCGACCACCGCCTCGAAGGCGCCGCCCGCGCCCAGGTCGCCGCGCGCCTGTCCATGATCTATCTCGCCAACCGCAGGCCCGACAAGGCGATCTCGGCGCTGCGCGCAAGCCGCATCAGCGATCTCTCCGGCGAGCTCAGGCAGCAGCGCCTGCTGCTGGAAGCGCGCGCGCAGAGCGATGTCGGCCGTCACGATCTCGCGCTCGACATAGTCTCCAACGTTTCCGGGCGCGAGGTGCTCCGCCTGCGCTCCGACATCTTCTGGGCGGCGCGGCGGTGGCGCGAGTCCGCCGAGCAGATCGAGCTCTACTATGGAGAGCGTTTTCGCGATTTCAAGCCGCTCAACGCGGTGGAGAAGAGCGACATCATCCGCGCCGCCGTCGGCTACGCGCTCGCCGACGACTCGATCGGTCTGTCGCGCTTCCGCGAGAAATACGCGCCGCTGATGAGCGAGAGCGCCGATCGTCTCGCCTTCGACATCGCGAGCAAGCCGGCTGCGGCCTCCAGCGCCGAATTCGCCGAGATCGCCAAGCTCGCCGCCAGCGTCGATACGCTCGACGGCTTCCTGCGCGAGATGAAGCAGCGCTTCCCCGACGCCACCGCCCGCGCACCGGCCTCGCCGCACGCCAGGGACGAGAGCGACCATACCGGCTCGCTGCCGACGATCCCCGCCGTGCGGCAGATCAAGATGATGCGGTAGGAACCCTGCTACCACCAGACCTCTCGACAGCTGCCGCGCGAGACGGCAACCTGCACGTCTTCATGCCTGGAGAGGGACGAAATGAGCAAGCCTGCCAAGACCGAAGCCGAACTCATCGCCATGGCGCGGGCCGAATTGAAGGCCCATATCGATGGCCCGGACGGCTTCGCCATCTCCATCGTTCGCGACGGCGACAGCTGGGAGTTCCGCGCGGACGCCGATCAGGAGACGCGTGACCAGCCCGGCTTCCCCGAAAGCGTCGCCATGCTGGTCCAGATCGGCGACCATCTCAGCAAGCAGTATGACGTGAAGGGGTAGGGGTCCCGCGCGAGGCGCGGCCGGTAACGTTGCCAGATACGCCGTCATTGCGAGCGCAGCGAAGCAATCCAGAATCTTTCCGCAGAGGCACTCTGGATTGCTTCGTCGCAAGGGCTCCTCGCAATGACGAGGAGAGAGGGGAGGTTATCGCTAGTTACGAGACGTGAAGGGGTAGGGGTCCCGCGCGAGGCGCGGCCGGTAACGTTGCCAGATACGCCGTCATTGCGAGCGCAGCGAAGCAATCCAGAATCTTTCCGCAGAGGCACTCTGGATTGCTTCGTCGCAAGGGCTCCTCGCAATGACGAGGAGAGAGCGGGAGGTTATCGCTAGTTACGAGACGTGAAGGGGTAGGGGTCCCGCGCGAGGCGCGGCCGGTAACGTTGCCAGATACGCCGTCATTGCGAGCGCAGCGAAGCAATCCAGAATCTTTCCGCAGAGGCACTCTGGATTGCTTCGTCGCAAGGGCGCCTCGCAATGACGAGGAGAGAGCGGGAGGTTATCGCTAGTTACGAGACGTGAAGGGGTAGGGGTCCCGCGCGAGGCACGGCCGGTAACGTTGCCAGATACGCCGTCATTGCGAGCGCAGCGAAGCAATCCAGAATCTTTCCGCAGAGGCACTCTGGATTGCTTCGTCGCAAGGGCTCCTCGCAATGACGAGGAGAGATCGGGAGGCTATCGCTAGTTACGAGACGTGAAGGGGTAGGGGTCCCGCGCGAGGCGCGGCCGGTAACGTTGCCAGATACGCCGTCATTGCGAGCGCAGCGAAGCAATCCAGAATCTTTCCGCAGAGGCACTCTGGATTGCTTGTGCGCCAGGCAAGCTGGCGTGGTCCAACCGGTGGAAGTCCGGTCCGGGTAAGCGGTAGCGAGCGCCCGGTAGTGAGTGTTGCGTGGCCGTCGGCAACGGCGGCTGCGAAGCGTACACAACGATGCTGTGGGGTGGGCTATTGAGCCGCGAAAGACAGAAACTCGCAGAGGCCGAGCCGGTAAGCAACGTCGAAGGCAACATGTGCGGCGCCGTTATGCGAGGCGCTGACGCTCTGCCGTGGTCGAAGACCCCATCACGCAGCAAAGGACCGCGTCGGAACCTGGGAGGTCCCGCATCTGACCGATGGCAACATGCCCCCAAGGTCCGCATCGGGAAGGCGAGGAGCCAAAGCCGATGACGAACGGATGCGGGAAGTCGGACGCGGCCGTAGTAGCGTCGAAGCCTGCGAACGAAGCGGAGCGATCCGCGGAGGAGTTGGTGGAGCGAAGGGCCGCGACCAAGGGGAATGCGGACCAGCAAAGCACGCCCCGGACGCCGAGCCGGACAAGCGTGACACAGGCGTTGGAACGCATACGGCGAACTGCAAGGGAAAGGAAGAAGGAGAGGTTCACTGCGCTGCTTCACCACATCACGCCTGAACTGCTCGAGGCGGAGTTCTTCGCGCTGAAGAAGCATGCCGCGCCGGGTGTGGACGGAATGATGTGGCGGGACTACGAGCAAGACCTCAAGGCCAATCTTGAGGACCTGCATGCTCGTGTTCACCGGGGAGCGTACCGGCCGCAGCCGTCGCGGCGGGTCCATATCCCGAAGCAGGATGGGCGGCAGCGACCGCTGGCGATTGCGTCCCTCGAGGACAAGATCGTTCAGCGGGCAACCGCTACGGTGCTCAACGCGATCTACGAGGAGGACTTCCTCGGGTTCTCGTATGGGTTCCGGCCCGGGCGCAGCGCGCACGATGCGATGGATGCGCTGCTGGTCGGAATCGAGAGCCGGCGGGTGAACTTCATTGTTGACGCCGATATCCGCTCGTTCTTCGACATGGTGGACCAGGAATGGCTCATCCGCTTCGTCGAACATCGGACCGGCGACCAGCGTATCATCCGTCTGATCCGCAAATGGCTCAAGGCGGGTGTTCTCGAAGAAGGAACGGTCAGGGTCAGCGAACAGGGGACGGCACAAGGGGCGGTGATCTCGCCGCTGCTTGCCAACATCTACCTGCACTATGCCCTCGATCTGTGGGCCGAACGCTTCAGACGGCGCGAGGCCGCGGGTGACATGATCATCGTGCGCTACGCTGACGACTTCATCGTCGGCTTCGAGCATGAGAATGAGGCCCGGCACTTCCTCGAAGAATTGCGCAAACGGCTGCAGGAGTTCGCGCTGTCACTGCACCCTGAGAAAACCCGGCTGATCGAGTTCGGACGTCATGCGGAGGACAACCGCAGGCGGCGCGGGCTCGGCAAGCCGGAGACCTTCAACTTCCTCGGCTTCACCTTCATCTGCAGCCGATCCAAGCAAGGCAAGTTCCAGATCAGGCGCAAGTCTCGCAAAGACCGCATGCGGGCGAAACTGCAAGCCGTGAAGCAGGGAATGCGACGGCGTATGCACCAGTCGGTGCTCGAACAGGGCAAATGGCTGCGGCAGGTCGTTACCGGGTACTTCAACTACCACGCGGTACCGACCAACAGCCGAGCGCTCAGCGCCTTCCGCTACTTCGTCACCGAACAATGGAGGCGGATGCTTCGGCGCCGCAGCCAGATTGACGGGACCACGTGGCAGCGGGTCGCGCGGCTTGCCTCCGACTTGCTCCCCAAGCCACAAATCCTCCATCCTTGGCCCCGAACACGCTTCACCGCTACTCACCCGAGGTGGGAGCCGTATGCGGGAAAGCCGCACGTACGGATCTGTGCGGGGGGCGCCCAGCAATGAGCGTCCCTACCGCGACCGTCGCAAGGGCTCCTCGCAATGACGAGGAGAGAGGGGAGGTTATCGCTAGTTACGAGACGTGAAGGGGTAGGGGTCCCGCGCGAGGCACGGCCGGTAACGTTGCCAGATACTCCGTCATTGCGAGCGCAGCGAAGCAATCCAGAATCTTTCCGCAGAGGCACTCTGGATTGCTTCGTCGCAAGGGCTCCTCGCAATGACGAGGAGAGAGCGGGAGGCTATCGCTAGTTACGAGAGGATGGGGCGCTGACGACCCCCGCGGTCGCTACCCTCCGTAGCTCTGCACCAAACTCCCCGCCACCAGCGACCAGCCGTCGACCAGGACGAAGAAGATCAGCTTGAACGGCAGCGAGATCGTCGCCGGCGGCAGCATCATCATGCCCATCGACATCAGCACCGAGGCGACGACCAGGTCGATGATCAGGAAGGGCAGGAACAAGAGGAAGCCGATCTCGAAGGCGCGCTTCAGCTCTGAGATCATGAAGGCGGGGATGAGGATGCGCAGGCCGAGGTCGTCGGCGGTGGCGGGCGGCGGCTCGCCGGAGAGGTCCAGGAACAGCTTGAGGTCCTTCTCGCGCACGTTCTTCTGCATGAAGCCGCGCAGGGGGACGGAGGCGCGCTGGAGCGCGTCCTCGACACTGACCTGGTTGGCGACGAGCGGACGGATGCCCTCGTCGTAGGATTTTTGCAGCACCGGCCCCATCACGAAAAAGGTGAGGAACATTGCGAGCGCAATGATCACCGAGTTCGGCGGCGCGGTCGCCGTGCCCATCGCGGTGCGCAGCAGCGACAGCACGACCACGATGCGCGTGAACGACGTCATCATGATCAGGATCGAGGGCGCGATCGACAGCACCGTGAGCAGCGCGATCAGCTGGATCGCGCGCTCGGTGACGCCGCCGCCCTGGCCGCCGAGATTGATGCTGATGTCCTGCGCATGCGCGGGCATCGCGAGCGAAGCCGCACCGACCAGGACAGAAAGGAAAAGAACTCTACGCGGTAGGGCCGGCAGCCTCACGAAGACGGCTTCGGACGGCCGAGCAGCGAGGCCATCTCGTCTTCCAGATTTTCAAAGCTGGTCTTCTCCGCGGCAGGTTTTGCCGGCGGGGCCGGGGACGCCGGCGGCTCGCTGCGTGCAACGCGGGCCGGAGCGACCGGCGGTTCCGGTGCAACTGGAGGGGCGACCGGTTCGCCGGCCGGGCGGCGCAGGGCTGCCTCTAGCCGCTGCGCCATTTCAGCAAGATTCTGCTCGGCGCTCGATGGCGTAGCGGCGGCGGGCGCCGGCGGCGGAACCGACGGGGCCGGCGGCACCAGCGGAGGCGGCGGCGCGGCTGCGCGCTCGGCGCGCACCGGCGGTATCTTTGCCGGTTCGCTCTGGCGCGGCGGGCGCGGCATCAGCGGCGGCTCGCTGCGGGCAATGCGCGGCGGCAGCGCTTCGGGCCGCGGCTCGCGCTCGGGACGCGGCGTCATAGGCTCCGGCGGAAAGCCGGGCAGGGCCGGCTCGCCGCGGCGTTCAGCCAAGGCGGGCGCGGGCCGGCGCAGTTCGTCGGCGAAGGACGGCCGCGCGGGCCGCGGCGGCGGCTCAGGCATCTGCGGTTCGGGTTGATCGAGCAGTTCTGGCCGTGGCGCTTCGTCGGCCCAGGCGCCGGCGTCGGGCATGGGGGCGAGGCGCGGCGGTTCGGCGGCGTTGGGGCGCTGCGGGAGCTGGTCGCGGCCGGCCGCGGCGCGCACGATATTGGGCTCGACGACGATGTCGGTCGGGCCGCCGATCATCAGGAGATGCTCGACATTGTCGCGCCGGACCAGCACCAGGCGGCGCCGGCCATCGACCGCGGCGGCATCGATCACCGCGAGCCGGGGCATCCGGCCGCGCTGGGTGTTGGCACCGATCCGATTGCCGGCGAATCGGCGAACCAGCCATGCAGCGACGCCGATCAACGCCAGAACGACGATGAACGCGACGATGAAGGTGATAGGGCTGCCTTGCATACTTGTCCCCGACAAAATGGCGCTGTTCTCGCGCCCGCGGTCAGCTGCGCCAACCACCGGCGTGCGATGCCCCGAACTGCGATTTCTTAACGTTCCACGGCAAGTTTTGCCGTCCCCAGCTCTTAATAACCTATGAATCGCTCGATCCAAAACGACTTTTGGTCCGTGCGTGGGCCGCCAAGCGGTTGGTTAATGCCGCTTTTTGATGCGTAGAATCACGGGATCGTAAGGTCGTGCCCCGCCGGGGGACACGTCCCGGCGGCAGCCTTAACCACCTGTTAACCATACAGGCGGCAAATTCTGCCTAGCTTCGGACACAGGTCCGACGGCGGAAGGAGCCGCAACGATGTCCATCAACGACCTCCCGGTGCTGTCGGCGCTTCGCACCAAGATGCAGTGGCACCAGGAGCGCCAGCGCGTCCTGTCCGAGAACGTCTCCAACTCCGATACGCCCAAATTCCGGCCGCGCGACCTGGTCGAGCCGAAGCTCGACAAATCGGGCGCCGTGACGGGCTCGATGGGCCCGCTGAAGATGGCCGTCACCAGCGCTTCCCACATGACGCCCCCTGGCGGAGCCTCCGGATTCGACCAGAACAAGAATGTGGGTTTCGAAACACGCCCCGCGGGCAATTCCGTCAATCTCGAAGAGGAGATGATGAAGTCCGCCAGCAACCAGATGGACTACGCGGCGGTGACCTCGCTCTATTCCAAGAGCCTGCATCTGCTCAAGACCGCGATCGGCAAGGGTTAGAGCTGGAGATAGATCATGGCGAATGACAGCAGCGACTTTGCCCGCTCGATGGCGATCGCGACCTCCGGCCTGCGCGCGCAGGCCGGACGCATGCGGGTGATCTCGGAAAACATCGCGAATGCGGATTCGACCTCGCAGACATCAGGCGGCGATCCCTACCGGCGCAAGGTTCCGACATTTTCCTCGGCGCTCGACCGCACGCTCGACGCGCAGGTCGTCACCCTCGGCAAGATCAAGCCCGACCAGTCCGCTTTCCGTGTCAGATACGAGCCGAACAATCCGGCTGCCGACGCGACCGGCAACGTCAAATATCCCAACGTGAACTCGGTGGTCGAGATGACCGACATGCGCGATGCGCAGCGGTCCTACGAGGCCAATCTCAACATCATCAGTGCGACGCGCCGGATGATCCAGCGCACGCTTGACATCCTCAAGAGCTGAACAGGACATTTAAACCATGGCATCACCGACAATCGCCGCCAACGCCTACGCCAACCTCGCCCGGGTGCTGGAGAACAGCGGTGCCGGCAAGGGAAGCGAAGCGAGCGGGCAATCCTTCGCCTCGCTGCTGAAAGACGCCGTCGGCAGCGTGATGGAATCCGGCCGCAAGTCCGACGCGCAGACGGTGGCGATGGCCGCCGGCAAGGCCAACGTGATGGACGTGGTGACGGCGGTGGCCGACACCGACGTTGCGGTGTCCACGCTGGTCTCGGTCCGCGACCGCGTGATCGCCGCGTATGAAGACATCATGAAGATGCCGATCTGATTTTTCGCGCTGGCGCTCGCCCCGATCGTCATTACGAGCGCAGCGAAGCAATCCAGAATTTCTCCGCGGCGGCAGTCTGGGTTGCTTCGCTTCGCTCGCAATGACGGGTAGGGAGCGTTCGTTCCTCGCCGGGGTGGCAGGGATGAAGGATGAACAAGGAATCTTGCAAATGACCGGACCCGAAACCCTCGACGTCGCGCGTGACGCGATCTGGACCATCGTGATCGTGTCCTCGCCGCTGATGGTGGTCGGGCTCGTCGTCGGCGTCATCGTGTCGCTGTTCCAGGCGCTGACGCAGATCCAGGAACAGACGCTGATCTACGTGCCGAAGATCCTGGCCATCTTTGCCACGATGCTATTGGCGCTGCCGTTCATGGCCGACTCGCTCCATGCCCACATGATGCGGATCTCGTCGCGAATCATCGGTGGCTGAGGCACAATGCGCGCACCATGCGCATCGACGTCTCGCTGCTGCCGGCGCTCGCCGCCTCCTTCATGCTCGCCTTCGCCCGGGTCGGCGCGATGGTGATGCTGCTGCCCGGCCTCGGCGAGACCAACATCCCGACGCGCATCAAGCTGTCGATCGCGCTGCTGCTGACGCTGATCATCCTGCCGCTGCATCGCAACGCCTACCACGTCGACATGGGGTCGCTGGCGCCGCTACTGGTGCTGATGCTGCATGAGATCGTGATCGGCATCGTGCTGGGCGCGACCGCCCGCGTGACGCTGTCGGCGCTCCAGGTCGCGGGCTCCGTGATCGCGCAGCAGATGGGACTCGGCTTCGTCACCTCGGTCGATCCGACGCAAGGACAGCAGGGTGTGCTGGTCGGCAACTTCCTGACCATGCTCGGGCTGACGCTGCTGTTCGCCACCGACAGCCATCACCTGGTGATCGCGGCGCTGAATGACAGCTATTCGATCTTCTCGCCGGGCGAGACCGTGTCGAGCGGCGACGTCGCCTCGCTGGCGACGCGCGCCTTCGCCGCCGCGTTCAGGCTTGGCTTGCAGCTCTCGGGGCCATTTTTGGTGTTCGGCCTCGTCTTCAATATCGGGCTAGGTGTGCTGGCGCGGCTGATGCCGCAGATGCAGGTCTATTTTGTCGGCGTGCCGCTGTCGATCTTCGCCGGCTTCCTGGTGCTGGCCGTGGTGCTCACCGCGATGATGGGCACGTATCTCGATTATTTCATCGGTGTCATGCACCAGATGATGCCGCTCAAGTGAGGGATCGATGGCGGAAGACAACGATCCAGAGAGTCAAACAGAAGACCCGACACAAAAGCGTCTCGACGACGCGCTCGAACGCGGCGACGTTGCCAAAAGCCAGGAGATCAACACCTGGTTCATGATCGCCGGCGGCACGCTGGTGGTCTCGACCTTCTCGGGCTCGGTCGGCAGCGGGCTTGTGACGCCGATGCGCAACCTGCTCGCCAATTCCTGGATGATCAAGACCGACGGCGGGAACCTGCTCAAGCTGATGCAGCAGATCGAAGTCGCCGTGCTCGCTGCGATCGGCGTGCCTCTCCTGATGCTGCTGCTGGCGGCGATCGCCGGCAACATGCTGCAGCACCGCCTGGTGTGGTCGGCCGAATCCCTCAAGCCTAAATTCAGCAAGATCTCTCCCGGCGCCGGCTTCAAGCGCATCTTCGGCAAGCAGGCCGCGGCGAACTTCCTCAAGGGCCTCGGCAAGCTGATCGGTCTCGGCGTGGTCATGACCATGATCCTGTGGCCGGAGCGGCATCGCATGGAGGCGATGGTCAGGCTCGATCCGGCCGCCATGCTCGGTGCCACGACCAGCCTGACCGTCCACCTGCTCGGCGCGGTGGTTGCGGCGCTCGCGATCGTCGCCATCGCCGACTATTTCTTCCAGTACCGCAGTTGGTTCCAGCGCCAGAAGATGTCGCTCCAGGAGATCAAGGAAGAGTTCAAGCAGTCCGAAGGCGATCCGCACATCAAGGGCAAGATCAGGCAACTCCGGCAGCAGCGCGCCAAGAAGCGCATGATGGCGGCGGTTCCCAAGGCCTCGGTCATCATCACCAACCCGACCCACTATTCGGTGGCGTTGTCCTACGAGCGCGGCATGTCGGCGCCGATCTGCGTCGCCAAGGGCGTCGACAACCTCGCCTTCAAGATCCGGGAGATCGCACGCGAGCACGACATTCCGATCGTCGAGAACGTTCCGCTGGCCCGCGCGCTCTATGCCACCGTCGACATCGACCAGGAAATCCCGACCGAGCACTACCATGCGGTCGCCGAGGTCATCGGCTACGTCATGCGGCTGAAGCAGGGATTCCGCGCCGGGCGTGGCTAAAACCCCCGAAAAGTATCTGAAATGGCTGTAATCTGGGAATCAGCGTACCTTTCAACCCTGCTGCCCTTGCGCCTGCAGGTCCTGATGAGGCAGGGAAGGCCCTGCGCGCGCGGCAGCGCGTTGATTCTCTGCCAACAGGCTGCGCCAGCTCGAGATGACTGCTGAGACCGACCACGACCTCACACGCGAGCCCGTTGCGGCGCACGAGCCGTCGCCGCGCTCGGGCAGCATTGCGCTGGTGCTGCTGGTGGCCGCCGGCCTCGTCGCTGTCGCCGTCGGGCTGATGACGCTCGGGCGCGCGCAGGCGCAGCCCTATATCCTCGGCATCCTCGCCGTGCTGGCGATGGTCGGCCTGTTCAACCTGTTCGCCTTTGCCGCCGGCATCATCCGCTTCACCGACCGCAATCTCGACGATCCCATCATTGGCCGCATCTCCGATCACGCGTTCGACGGGCTCGCCGTGACCGATGCGCGCGGACACGTGGTCTATTCCAATGCGGCCTATCTGACGCTGACCGGCGCCAGCGGCCCGCAGGACGTGCGCCCCGTCGAGCGCGTCTTCATCGGCAACCCCGACGTCTCCGAAGCCGTGTTCCGCCTGCTCAAGGCCGCCCGCGAGGGCAAGCGCCAGCAGGAGGAGGTGCGTATCTCCGGCCATGACGGCAACCAGGGCCGGTGGCTGCGCATGCGCGTGCGCCCGCTCGGCACCGGCAAGCGCGAGGCGAAATACGCGGTGTGGTCGATCGCCGACATCACCCGCGACCGCGAGCGCCAGGAGGACGTGTTCCAGGAGCTCCAGCACGCCATCGAGTATCTCGATCACGCGCCTTGCGGCTTCTTCTCGGTCAATCCGGCCGGCGAACTCGCCTATGTCAACGCGACGCTGGCGAACTGGCTCGACTACGACCTGGCCGAGATCGGCTCGGGCGGCTTGAAGCTGACCGACATCGTCTCGGGCGACGGCGCCTCCCTGCTCACCGCGATCGTGGCGGTGCCGGGTGAAGTCAAAACTGAAGTCTTCGACATCGACCTGCGCATGCGGACCGGCAAGACCATGCCGGTGCGGCTCTATCACAAGCTCGCCTTCGGCGCCGACGGCGCGCCGGGGCCGTCGCGTACCCTGGTCATCAGCCGCGCCCGCGACGAGCGCAGCGATCCCGATCGGGCCGCCGAAGTGCGCTTCATGCGCTTCTTCGACCATACGCCGATGGCGATCGCGACCGTCGATCGCGCCGGCAACGTTGTGCGTGCCAATGCCCGCTATGCCAAGCTCGGCCAGGCGCTCGGGCTCGACAGTGCCTCCAAGTCGATCTTCCGCGCGGTCAATTCGCGCGATCGTCACCTGCTGATCGCGGCCATCAATCAGGCCGCCGAAGGCCAGGCCGACATCGCTCCGGTCGAGGTGGCGCTGGAAGGGACCAAGGAACGCTGGGGCCAGTTCTTCGTCACGCCGGTGGATGCGGCCGAGAACGAGGCGGAAGCCGCCATCGTGCACATGCTCGAGACCACCGAGCGGCGCGCCCTGGAGAACCAGATCAACCAGTCGCAGAAGATGGAGACGGTGGGCCAGCTCGCCGGCGGCATCGCCCACGACTTCAACAACGTGCTCTCCGCCATCATGATGGCGAACGACTTCCTGCTGAACGCGCACAAGCCGACCGATCCGTCGTTCCAGGACATCATGCAGATCAAGCAGAACGCGACCCGCGCGGCGACCCTGGTGCGGCAGCTGCTGGCGTTCTCGCGCCGGCAGACGCTGCGGCCGCAGGTGCTCGATCTCGGCGATGCCTTGAGCGATCTCACCATGCTGCTGCGCCGGCTCATCGGCGAGAAGGTCAAGCTCGACCTGATCCACGGCCGCGACCTCTGGCCGGTGAAGGTCGACGTCTCCCAGTTCGAGCAGGTGATCGTCAACCTCGCGGTCAACGCGCGCGACGCGATGCCCGACGGCGGCAAGCTGATCATCCGCACCGTCAACGTCACCACGGAAGACGCCGGCAAGCTCGCCTACAAGGGCATGCCGGCGGCGGACTATGTCCGGATCGAGGTCGCCGACACCGGCACCGGCATTCCCGCCGACATTCGCGACAAGATTTTTGAGCCGTTCTTCTCGACGAAAGAGGTGGGTAAAGGCACCGGTCTCGGGCTCTCCACGGTCTACGGCATCGTCAAGCAGACCGGCGGTTTCATCTACGTCGATTCCGAGCCGGGGCAGGGCACCTCGTTCCACATCTTCCTGCCGCGCCATCACGCCGAGCCGGATGTGCAGGTCGAGCAGCCCGCAGCCGCGGCCAGCGCGACCAATGGCGCTGCGAAGGAAGCCGCGCCTGCCGCGCCGGCAGAGGCCAAGCCGCGCACCGATCTCACCGGGCAGGGCACGATCCTTCTCGTCGAGGACGAGGAGGGCCTGCGCGCCCTCAACGCCCGCGGCCTGCGCTCGCGCGGCTACACCGTGGTCGAGGCCGAGAACGGCGTCGAGGCCATGGAGGTGCTGGAGGAGCAGAGCGGCGCGATCGATCTCGTCGTTTCCGACGTCGTGATGCCGGAGATGGATGGCCCGACGCTGCTGAAGGCGATGCGGGAGAAGAACCCCGACATCAAGTTCATCTTCGTCTCCGGCTACGCCGAGGATGCTTTCGAGAAAAGCCTGCCCGAAGGCCAGCAGTTCGACTTCCTGCCAAAGCCGTTCACCCTCAGCCAGCTCGTGGCGGCGGTGAAGGAGACGATGACGAAGCAGGGGTGAGGGCGAGGGTCGGCACGCCGCGTCCTCCGTCGTTGCGAGCGAAGCGAAGCAATCCAGAAATGCATCCGCGGAGGGATTCTGGATTGCTTCGTCGCAAGGGCTCCTCGCAATGACGCGGTGAGAGAGCTGCGCCTCCAATGACGAGGAACAAGCTGAAATCCCGCCCCCTAGCCCACCGGTAACCGACGACCACGGTTCCCTCGGTGCACCCGGCCAAACCCCCGTCAAATATGGGCTTTTGCCCCATCCCCGCGACTGAGGGCCGCAGCCAGGGGGTCCGAAACCGGCTTCACTTTTCGGGAAGTCTGCCCATCTTAGGGGCACGTCCCCATGCCGGGGATTTGGGAAACGCACATGACTTTCTCGCAACGATCCCGCTCTCTCTTCAAGACGATCGCCGTCGTGCTGGCGCTCGCGCTGCCAACTGCGCTGGCGATCTCGTCCGCCGACGCGCGCGTCGGTGGCGGCATGTCGTCGGGTTCGCGCGGCTCGCGCACCTATTCGCCGCCGCCCTCGACCACGACCGCGCCGGGCTCGACCTCGCAGTTCAACCGTACCTACACCCAGCCGGGTGCAGGCATGAACTCGGCCGCGACCGCGCCGGCGCGCGGCGGCCTGTTCGGCCGCGGCGGCGGCTTCCTCGGCGGCCTTGCGGCCGGCTTCCTCGGCGCGGGCCTGCTCGGCATGCTGTTCGGCGGCGGCCTGTTCGGCGGCCTCGGCGGCCTGTCGTCGATCCTCGGTCTGATCATCCAGATCGTGCTCGTGGTGTTCGTGGTGCGGCTGGCGATGTCCTGGTGGCAGCGCCGCCACTCGCCTCAGGCGGCCTATGCCAATGCTGACGCAGGCAGTGGCCAGGGACCGCAGACGAACTATCGCGGCGGCCTCGGTGGCGGGCTTGGCGGTGGCCTCGGCGGCTTCGGCTTCGGCGCCAACAACGCGCCGCTCGAGATCAAGCCGGGTGACTATGAGGCGTTCGAGCGTCTGCTCGGCGAGATCCAGACCGCCTGGTCGAACGAGGACGTGGCCAAGCTGCACACGCTCGCGACGCCGGAGATGGTCTCCTATTTCGAGCAGGATCTTGCCCAGAACCGCGCGCGCAACGTCGTCAACAAGGTCACCAACGTGAAGCTGCTGCAGGGCGACCTCGCGGAAGCCTGGCGCGAAGGCGAGACCGACTACGCCACGGTGGCGCTGCGTTTCGCGCTCACCGACAAGACGGTGGACCGCAACACCGGCGCGATCGTCGCCGGCAGCGAGCAGCCGGGCGAGGCCACCGAGGTCTGGACCTTCGCCCGTCGCCCGAACGGCGGCTGGGAATTGTCGGCGATCCAGCAGACCAACTGATCGCGGACGAGATGAGGAACCAGGGCGTCGTGCTTCGGCACGGCGCCCTTTTTCTTTGGGCGTCTCGCAGCGCGGCATCGGAATAAGCGGGTGCCCCTCGGGTTCAAGTCAGACGGCTGACGAAAAATACAACTGGGAGGACAAGATGATCCGTATCGAGAGATCCGTGACGATTTCAGGGCTCGTGCTCGCGCTGGCCTTGCTCGCGGCGCCATCCGCGTACGCACAGTCGGCTGACATGACGTTCTTCGTGACCTCCAGCGGCCCGGGCAAGGGCGCCGATCTCGGCGGCCTGGAGGGAGGCGACGCGCAGTGCCAGAAGCTGGCCCAGGCCGCCGGCGCCGGGGCCAAAAACTGGCGCGCTTATCTGTCGACGCAGGCCGCCGACGGCAAGCCGGCCGTCAACGCCCGCGACCGCATCGGCAAGGGACCCTGGCAGAACGCCAAGGGTGCGGTGATCGCAAAGGACGTTGCCGACCTGCACAGCGCGGCCAACAATCTCACCAAGCAGACCGCGCTCAGCGAGAAGGGCGAGGTCATCAACGGCGCCGGCGACACGCCGAACCGGCACGACATCCTCACGGGATCGCAGGCCGACGGCACCGCTTTTGCCGCGGGTGACGACAAGACCTGCAAGAACTGGACGTCGAGCACGCAAGGCGCGGCGGTCGTCGGCCACGCCGATCGTAAGGGCCTGCGCGATGACGAGCCGTCGAAGTCCTGGAATAGCTCTCACCCCTCGCGGGGCCCGGATGGCGGCTGCTCGCAGGCCGATTTGAAGAGCACCGGTGGCGACGGGCTGCTGTATTGTTTCGCGGCGAATTGAGGCCCTGAGCTCTCTCCACCCGTCATTGCGAGGAACTCTTGCGACGAAGCCATCCAGACTGTCTTCGCAGAGGCATTTCTGGATTGCTTCCGCCTTCTCCAAGGCTTGCGGACGAGTCGCTACGCTCGCACTGACGGCGTATGTGGCGCGGACCTTCCGTCCAACCCTGACGGAACCTCCGGCTCCATGGTACATTGGTCCGGTTGCTCCCACGCGCACGGACCCCTCCGATGAAATACGAACTCTACTACTGGCCCGAGATCCAGGGCCGCGGCGAATATGTGCGGCTGGCGTTGGAGGAGGCGGGTGCGACTTACGTCGACGTCGCGCGCAGCGCGCGCGGGACGGCTGCGATGATGAAGATGATGGATGCGCAGAAGGGCACGCCGCCCTTTGCGCCGCCGTTCCTGAAAGCGGGCAAGCTCGTGATTGGCCAGACCGCGAACATCCTGCTCTATCTCGGCAGCCGCCACGGACTGGCACCGAAGACCGAAGCAGGCCGGCTCTGGGTGCATCAGCTCCAGCTGACGATTACCGACTTCGTGGTCGAGATCCACGACACTCATCATCCGCTCGGGCCGTCGCTGTACTACGAGGACCAGAAGGCGCCGGCGAAGAAGCGCACGGCCGATTTTTGGGACGAGCGCGTGCCGAAATATCTCGGCTATTTCGAGCAGCTGCTCGCCGGCAACGGCGGCGCTTACGTCATCGGCCGCCGGCTCACCTATGTCGACCTTTCGCTGTTCCAGATCGTCGCCGGGCTGCGCTACGCGTTTCCGAAACGCATGAAGGCATTCGAGAAAGATGTCCCCGGCCTCGTCGGCCTGCACGACCGCATTGCCGCGCGCCCGAACATCAAGGCCTATCTCGACAGCCCGCGCCGTATCGCCTTTAACGAGCAGGGGATCTTTCGCCGCTATCGCGAGCTCGACAGCTAGAGCGTTTTCGATCGAAGTGATGCCGGTTCACGTAAAGAAAACGCGTCAAGTAAGAGCGCTAGGCGGTCCGACGGAGACCACGCGAAAAGCCCGATCGACCGGATCGGGCGATTCACCTCGGAAAGGGCCGGTCAGGCGAGCTGATCGATCCGCGTGCCCTGACCCGGCGGCAGCGGCGCGGGCGGCGGCGGCTTGTAGGTCGGATCAGTGTCCTTGATCTTGGTCTGGTCGTCCTGCTGCTTGGTCGTGTCGTAGCTCGGCACCACGATCGCGATCGGCGGCGGCGCAACGGTGGAAACGCTCATCCACAAATCCTCACACATGGAAACAATTCAGCCTGCCCCGACGGGAGCGAAATTTCCTTCAAGGCAATTGTTAAAATGCGAGGGAATTGGTGCGGTGAGTTGTGCTGTTCTTGCTTCCGCGAAGGGAATATTTGAGAGGACGGTAACTCTCTCCTTGTCATTGCGAGCGGAGCGGAGCAATTCAGAATCCCTCCGTGGAAAGACTCTGGATCGCTTCGCTACGCTCGCAATGACGGAGTATGCGGCTGGTCGCGTCGCGGCACATGAGCACCGCGCGCCGCCTACTCGTCCTTGCCGCGCGTGATCGCGATGGAGGCATCTGTCTTGGTGCGGGTGCATTCCATGTTGAGCCGCCGGTAGCGCATGCTGATCTTGTCGCCGCGCAACAGGCCCATCCGCTTCAGGCAGCGCGTCGCGCCCGTCGTGGTGTCGTCCTTGGTCACGGTGAAAACGATCGCCGCCATCGATCCCACCAGCGCGTAAAACTCCGGCGCCGGCTTGCGGTCGCCCTTGGCATAGAGCTCGATCGAATATTTGTCGCCGCGGCAACCCACCGACAGCTCCTTGGCCGCCGGGTGCGTCAGGTACACGATGTTGGCAGCCCGGAAATTCACCTTGAGGCGGTCGATCTGGTTCGCCAGCTCCTTGGCGCTGTCGTCACAGCGATCGGCGCGTGCGGGCGAGGCGAGTGCCACAAGTCCGGTGATGGCGGCGGCGACCAGGATCGCGCCGCGGACGTTCAGTTTGAAAATCATGATGAAATGCCCCTGAGGGCGCGCATTCAACCTTCGTCGCGCGCGGAGTGCAAGGGGTGCATTCAGACCTTCCCGGGGACAATGATGCCCACGCATCAGCGCCGATATCGAGCAGAAAGGGACCGCCAAGCGGCCGAAACGGATGCCCCAGCCGCGCCAGAACACCTTCCATTTGCGGTAAAAAAGCTTAGAACGCTTCTACGCTTAGAGGCCCGCGAGGGCTCCAGAACCCCGAGATTCACCCATGAACGCTCCCACCGCTTTCCCCGACCAGTCCAAGCCCGTTCCGCCCTACAAGCACACCCCGCTGTTCCCGCTGGGCAAGGACGAGACGCCCTACAAGAAGATCTCCTCCGAGGGCGTCAGGGTCGAGAAGGTCCTCGGCAAGGACATGCTGGTGGTGTCGCGCGAGGCCCTGCGGGCGCTGTCGGAGGCGGCTTTTGGCGACATCAACCACTATCTGCGCCCTGGCCATCTGAAGCAGCTCCGCTCGATCCTGGAGGACAGCGAGGCGAGCCCGAACGACAAGTTCGTGGCGTTGGACTTCTTGAAGAACGCCAACATCGCGGCCGGCGGCGTGCTGCCGATGTGCCAGGACACCGGCACCGCGATCATCATGGGCAAGAAGGGCTGCAACGTCATCACCGACGGTGACGACGAGGCGGCGCTGTCGGAAGGCGCACGCGATGCGTATCTCCGCCGCAATCTGCGCTACTCGCAGGTCGCGCCGCTCTCGATGTACGAGGAGAAGAACACCGCCAACAACATGCCGGCGCAGTGCGAGATCTACGCCGAGGGCGACGATGCCTACAAGTTCATGTTCATGGCGAAGGGTGGCGGCAGCGCCAACAAGAGCTTTCTGTTCCAGGCGACGCCGTCCGTCCTGACCAAGGACCGGCTGCTCGCGTTCCTGAAGGAGAAGATCCTCACGCTGGGCACCGCGGCGTGTCCGCCCTATCACCTCGCCATCGTGATCGGCGGCACCTCGGCCGAGCTCTGCATGAAGACGGTGAAGCTCGCCTCCGCCCGCTATCTCGATGCGCTGCCGACCCACGGCTCGCCCGACGGCAACGCCTTCCGCGACGTCGAGATGGAGAAGGAAATCCACAAGATGACGCAGTCGCTCGGCGTCGGCGCGCAGTTCGGCGGCAAATATTTCTGCCACGATGTGCGCGTGATCCGCATGCCGCGTCACGGCGCGTCGCTGCCGATCGGGCTTGGCGTGTCCTGCTCGGCCGACCGCCAGGTGCTCGGAAAGATCACCAGGGACGGCATCTATCTCGAGGAGCTCGAGCACAACCCGGCGCAATACCTGCCGCAGGTCGAAGAGGCGCTAGGCGGCGAGGTCGTGAAGATCGACCTCAACCGGCCGATGAAGGACATTCTGGCGACGTTCTCGAAGCACCCGATCAAGACGCGGGTCTCGATGACCGGCACCATGATCGTCGCGCGCGATAGCGCACATGCCAAGTTGCGCGAGCGCCTGGAGAAAGGCGAGCCGCTGCCGGATTACTTCAAGAACCACCCGGTCTATTACGCCGGTCCCGCCAAGACGCCTGAGGGCTATGCCTCCGGCGCGTTCGGTCCGACGACCGCGGGCCGCATGGATTCCTTCGTCGACCAGTTCCAGGCCGCCGGCGGTTCGATGGTGATGGTGGCCAAGGGCAACCGAGCGCCGGCCGTGCGCGAGGCCTGCAAGAAATATGGCGGCTTCTATCTCGGCTCGATCGGCGGTGCCGCGGCGAACCTCGCCGAGCACTGCATCAAGAAGGTCGAGGTGCTCGAATATCCCGAACTCGGCATGGAAGCGATCTGGCGCATCGAGGTGGTCGACTTCCCGGCGTTCATCATCATCGACGACAAGGGCAACGACTTCTTCAAAGAGTTGAACTTGGGCTAGCTCTTCACCTCTCCACTTGCGGCGGGGCGCGCCTTTGAAGCACTCGCTCCGCGGCGCATCCTTAGAGACGCCCGCCGTTGGCGGGCCCTCAGGATGAGGGCAGAGTACGCGGTTGCGGTTTCCGGCGACGGCGACGTAGTCAGCCTCATCCTGAGGAGACCGCGAAGCGGTCGTCTCGAAGGACGAGGCGCTTGCTCAGCCGTGGCCGCACTGATGGGTGGAACGCGCGGCCTTACGCCCGCGCGCCCGTGAACGGGAAGCTGCCCATCGGGCCGATGCCCATTTCGCCGCTGATGCTGTCGCCGGAGACCGTGCCGGTGAATTCGAGCGTGAGCGGCATCGGGTTCGTGATTGAAACCTTCCAGGAGACGTTGTCGCCAGCGACGGTGCCGTCGAAGATCTCGACGGTAGTACCTTCCGCACCCTGCGTGCCCGTGAGCGAGCCGCCCGCAGCCTTCAGGTTCAGCGTCGCCTGACGCTCGCCCATCGGCGTCGTCATCGTCAGATTCCAGTTGCCGTCTACGGCCATTCCCGTCTCCCTAACAAATCCCGGCGGGCCGCGACGATCCGCGGCCAGTCCTGAGCGAGCCTATAGCCCAACTCGCAGCTCCTGCCTAACGCTCCAATAGGGCATTGCAGCATGATCCGGAAAAGTGTGTGGCGGTTCTCCGAAGGGATCATGCTCAAACGTCGACTGGAAGCGCGATCGCATCGTGCGTCAGGCGCGGGCGGCGGCGCGCCGGCGGCTGGTCACGATCAGCCTGAGAACCACATACTGCACGGCGAAGGCCAGGATCTTGGCGCCGCCCGCAACCACCGTAATGTAGAACGCCCACAGCTTCAGATCGCCGGTGGCGGCGACCGCGATCATGCCGGCGCCGATCACGAACATCAGCGCGGCCCAGGCGTAACCCGCAGCGGTCACATATTCCGGGACGGTCTCGGCGACGATCGGCGGCATGTAGCGCAGCATCCAGCCGCGCTTGAGCATGATGGCACCGATCGCGAAATGCGCGATCGAAGGTTTTGCCAGCATGAAGCGGGCATCGTTGGTCAGCAGCGTGACCGTGCCCAGCACGATGACGAGCGCGAGGCTCGCATAGGTCATGTAGTTGAGCTGGTGACCCTTGATCCGGGCATAGATCACCTGCGCGATCGCGCCGGCAATCGCGACCGACGTCGCCAGCACGACGTTGTCGGTAATGAGGTAGACGGCCAGGAAGATGATGGCGGAGAGGAAGTCGGAGGCGAGGCGGGCGAACACGTCCTTCATCGTCAATCCTGTTCAGCGGGCGTCGGGAAGAGCGCGGGCGGGCGTACCGTACTTGATCTGACGATACTCGGGATACCATTTTGTGAAGTAGATCGCGCTGTTGCGGGCGGCGAAGGCGACCGCAAGGCTGGACCAGAGCGGCAGGCCGGGGACGTAAAGCAGCACGAGATTGGCGACCGCCATCAGCAGCGCGGCGGCTGTCCACGCGCCGGTGATGACGTAATTTGCCGTGAGAAAGCCAGGGATTGCCGCGGTCTCGGCCGGGACGGATTCGAGCGCATATTGCAGCGTGAAGGGGCGGCGGAGCAGCATCGAGCCGAGCGAGATGACGAAAATGCCGATGTCGACCGACAGCTTGACGCCGAGCGTTCCAAGCGCGGGGTTTATCAGCGCGAGGTAAAGGCCGATTGCGGCGAACACGATCGCGGAGCCCGCGGCCAGCACCTTCACCGAGCGGCCGCGCGCGACATCGACCGCGACGGTGGCGAGGCAGATCGCCGATGCCGTGAGCACGCTGATCTCGGCTGACGTGACCAGCATCAGGAAAGTGAAGGCGCCATAGGGCGCGAGGATCAGGAAAATCGCCATTGGCCGCCCCGCTCACCGATCTTTACGATGTAAAGATCAGTAGCCTGCCGACGATGCCCGGTCAAGCAAAATCTTTACAGTGTCAAAATGACGTAGGCGACCTCCAAAAGATGAAGGGCTGCAACGGCTTGGCCGCAGGCCTCCTCCGCGAATTCCGCCCAGGGCAGGGCGGCCAGGAGCGGCAGCGCGGCAGCGATCAACAGACCGAGGCAGAGCAGGATGCCACCATTGAAGAGGGTATGGCGGCTCCGCCGCAGCCGGACGACCTGGAATGCGAGCGCGGCGCCGGTCAGGGCGAGGAGGGCGAGGCAGCCTGCAGTGAGCGAGGCCATGTGCATGGAAAGCTCCTCTTTCGTCATTCCGGGGCCGGACGTCAGCGCGAGCCCGCAATCCATCGGCCAGCCAAGCGTGTAGCGAAATGGATTCCGGGCTCGCGCCAAGTCGCGCGCCCCGGAATGACGAGCGCTACACGGTGCCCACCCAATTGCCGTGAAAGCCGTCCGGCACGCGATGGCCGAGCTGCACGAGCGCGGCGGGACCGGCCTCGATGTCGGTGGCATTGAACACAGCGAGATCGCTGCGATTTTCCCGTGCGCGCCAGACCACCGCGAGGAGCCAGCCGTCCCCCTCCGGCGCATTCTTCGATCGCTCCACGAAGACAGGCTCGGAGATCGTGTCGCCGACCGGCAGCAGGTAATGGCCGAGCCGTCTGCCGTTGCCGTCGACATGGACGATGCCGGACAGCGCGCCGAACATCGGCAGTCTTGGATTGGCGCAGGCGTACCAGCCGTGACGGCTCTTCCGCCCGGCGCGGCGGTCGTCGATGCGGGGGAATTCGCCGGTGAGGTCGTCAAGGTACGTCTGCTGGAAGCGGTCGGTATTCCCCGCGAGATCGAACGTCCAGCGGCAGTGGCGGGCGCGCGATTTCTCCGGGTCCGTCGGTCGTCCGTCGGGATGCGGAAACAGCGGCGCCTCCTCGAACTGCATCACGTCGGCGACGATGCGGTCGCCATCCTCCCACGCATTCATGACGTGGAAGACGTAGCAGGCCTCGCTGCGAAACCAGACGATGTCCTTCGCTGTGCCGCTGCGTTTCATCACGCCGACATAGGCGCCCTTGTCCGGCTCCCAGGCATAGGGCGGCCGTCCGCTCATCGCGCGCTCCATGCTGCCGGTGATGGGCAGGATCGGAAACAGCACATGGTTCGCGGTGACGATGAAGTCGTGCACCATGCTGGCATAGGGAGCCTCGAAGCGTTCGAAACGTGTCGCCTCGCCGGAGGCGTCGATCGATCCGTAGGAGAGCGCTGAAGTCAGCGGCCCCGCGGCGTTGTAGCCGAAGAATACCAGCTCGCCGGTGGCGGGATCGATCTTCGGATGCGCCGTGAAACTGCCGGCGACGCGGCCCTGGTAGTTGTGATAGCCGCGCGTGGCGAGTGAGCCCGGCTCGATCTCGGTCGGCAGATGCGCTTCTTCCAGCGCCAGCAGCTTGCCGGCGTGGAAGATGATGTTGGTGTTGGCGACGCCGCCGTCGGTTAGATTTGCCGGGGCATCCGGCAGCTTGCGGCCGAAGCCGCCGAACAGCGCGCGGCCGGCATCGTGCTCGGCCAGCCATTTCGGCGTACGGACCCAGCGGTTGCGATAGCTGGCGCGGCCGTTCTCGAGATGAAAGGCGTGCACCATGCCGTCGCCGACGAACCAATGCGCGCCGGGAGAATCGAATTGCGGATTGGGGCCGTTGCGATAAAGCGTGCCGTTCAGCTCGCGGGGCAATTCGCCGACGATCTTCAGAAAGGGCGCGTCGGCCTCGAACGGGATCGGCGCGATATTGTCGCCGCGCTCGGCGATGGCGTCGTGCTGCACGGCGTATCTCCCCTATCTTTACATCGTAAAGATCGAATAGTGCCAATCGCAGCTTTCGTCAAGCGAAATCTTTACACTGTCAATATTGCGTCATATAGCTTGTAAATGGCCAAGAGCGACACCAAGGGCGAAACGGCGCGTCACCCGCGTGCACCCAGACGAGCGGCATCGACCGCGGCATCGCGCCCGGCGCGCCGCGCGAGCGCGAAGACCGAGACGCCGTATCATCACGGTGCCCTGCGCGAAGCGCTGCTCCAGGCGGCCGAACGGGTGCTCGAGCGCGACGGGCTCGCCGGGCTTACATTGCGCGCGGTGGCGCGCGAGGCGGGCGTCTCGCATGCCGCGCCGACGCATCATTTCGGCGATCTTACCGGGCTCGTCAGCGAGCTCGCCGCGATCGGCTTCCGCCAGTTCAATGCCGCGATGGTGTCGGCCTGCGATGCCGCCACCACGCCGCTCGCGCGCGCGCTGGCGCGACCGAAAGCCTATGTGGCCTACGCCCAGGCCCATCCCGGCATGTACGGGCTGATGTTCCGCACCGAGCGCCTCGATTATTCCCGGCCCTCGCTGCACGAAGCGGCTGAGGCCTCCTTCGCCGGCCTCGCCAACGCCATCGGCATGATGCGGCAGGAGCAGATCAGCGGCGATGCGCTGACGCTGAACCAGGGCGCGGCCATCGCCCGGGCGTGGTCGATGGTGCACGGTTTCACCATGCTGCTGCTCGACGGACGGCTCGAGGATATCTTGGAGCGGCTGCCCGAGGGAACCACAGCCGAACTTCTGTTTGAGTCGATGCTAACGGCGCCGATCGCAGGCAAGCTGCCGGCATAGCGCCTTCGAACGAAGGCGGCCTTAGCGCATCGTCGCGCGCGCGGGCGCGGGTGCCGACGATCTTCACCTCGTTCTTGCCGCACGTGAAGCTGCGCGCCTGGCGATCGCATCGACATAAGCGTGGCAGACCGGGCCCGGCGGCAGCCGGGTCACCACCAGCATGGCCTTGGTGTTCGGGCGTCCCTGCCGATCGGGATCGGCGCTGTCGGCATGTGCCAGCGCCGGATCATCGCGAACGGCTTTGTTCCGCAGCCCGCCCACTCGACAGTCGTCTCCATGAATTGAACGGGGCGAACCAGACCTATCGCGCAAGTTCCGCGGCCGCTTCCTCCGTGCCATCTGACGTCTTCATTGTGGGCAAAGGTTCAAACAAGCCCGCGAGGCACCTGACAGCGCCGCGGAATCGTTCTAGAAGAGCGGCTTCGCTTGAAGCTCATCCGGCGTCGTAAGCGTCCTCATTCTCCTGATCATGCCAGTCACATCGTCGAACAAACCCTATCGCGTCGGCCGCTCCAAGACCGGGCTCGGCCTCTTCGCTACCAAACCGATCAAGAAGGGAACCCGGATCATCCGTTATTTCGGACCGATCCTGGACTCGCGAATCCCTGAGCAGGACGAGATCGAGAACAAATATCTGTTCGAGCTCAACGGCCGCTGGACCATCGACGGCTCGGTGCGGAAAAATCTGGCGCGCTACATCAACCATTCCTGCCGACCCAACGCGGAGTCGGACGTCCGGCCGCGCGAGCGCAAGGTCTTCATCCGCGCCATCAAGGACATCGAGCCGGGCGACGAGATCAACTACGATTACGGCACCGACTATTTCAAAGCCTATCTGAAACCGATCGGCTGCAAGTGCGTCTCCTGCGAGGCCAAGCGCAAGAAGCTGCGTGCCGAGGCGCGGGTCGCGCGTGCCAAGGTGAAGGCGCGCACGGAAGCCAAGGCCAAGAAGGCGGGCACCAAGGCTGCCAAAACGAAAAAACTCAACGGTCATGCGTTCAGCAAGACCAGCGGGCGCCCGCGGGCATAGCCCGCACTTGCGCCTCCAGCCCCACTGTCATTCCCCGCCTGGTGCGCACTTGCGCACTGGAGCGGGGCATCCGGTACGCTTGCAGCTTCTGCGCATACGTTTACTGTCGCGGTAATAATGGGTCGCCCGGTCCAGTGCGCAATCGCGCACAAGGCCGGGCGACGACAGCGCGTGGTGAAGGGGCCATCAAGCCGTCACCACATCCGCACTCTTCCGCAATCCCAGAAACTGCAGCTCGGCGAACACGCCGGTGGCGATCGCCTGCGCGACGACCATGAACTCGCCGGTGAGGTTCGGCGACACCGCGCCCGAGAAAAGTAGCACGATGCTGCCGAGCGTCCAGGCCGCGTTACCGATCACGACCAGCAGGACGAGCGGTTTCGCCACCGTGGCCCGCGAGGCGAGCCAGCCGACCAGGAACGTGTAGGCGATCAGGAACAGGCCGGTCTCGCGCAGCAGCGCTTCGGGCAGATTGAACAGCGCTGCGAACGGGTTTGCGCCGAAGGTGAAGCCGAGGGCGGCAACGCCGCTGAAGATGGCGTCGGCGAGCAGGGCGCGGCGCAGGAAGGGCGATGCATCGATCATCGTAGGTCTCCTTGTTTGGGGGGGAATTCAATGCAGTCCGCGCCACCAGGCGCGGAGCAGGCGAGCGAGGCGGAACGGGCAGAGGCTCTTGCCGATGCTGTGCTCGAAGGCTGTGACCTGCGCGAGGACATAATCGCCGGTCGAATGCAGCAGCGGCTCGGGCATATTGAGCCCGCGGGCCAGCATCCGCGTTGCGAACGCCATCGCCCATGGCAAGACGTGGTCTGCGACGGTCCGGTAGAGCAGCAGCGCGATCATGGTCATCTCCTGTGCGATCGAAGATGCGCGCGCCGGCGCCCCAATTCGATTACCTCACGGGTAATGGAAGGGCCGAAATCCGCATGCTAGATATCTGGTCATGAACGCACATGCATCCACGGCACGGGCCGAACGCAGCCAGCCGGTCCATATTGGCGACCATTTGCGCGAATGGCGGCAGCGCCGCCGCATGAGCCAGCTTGATCTGGCAGGCGAGGCCGAGATCTCGGCGCGGCACTTGAGCTTCGTCGAGACCGGTCGCGCCGCGCCCTCGCGCGACATGGTGCTCAGACTAGCCGAGCGCCTCGACGTGCCGCTGCGCGAACGCAACGTGCTGCTGGTCGCCGCCGGCTTCGCGCCGGCCTTTCCGCAGCGCCCGCTGGAGGATCCCGCCTTGAAATCAGCCCGCCAGGCGATCGACCTCGTCCTCAGGGCACACGAGCCCAATCCGGCGCTCGCGGTGGACCGGCACTGGAACCTGGTCTCGGCGAACGGCATGGTGGCGCCGCTGCTCGACGGCATCCCGCAGCGGCTGCTCGGCCAGCCCCTCAACGTGCTCAGGCTCGCCTTTCACCCGGAGGCACTGGCGCCGCGTACGGTCAATCTCGCGGAATGGTGCGGGCATCTCTTGGAGCGGCTGCACCGGCAATGCGAGGCGACGGCCGATCCTGGATTGATCAAGCTCTACAACGATCTCAAGAGCTATCCCATCCCGGCGCGCTCGGCGCCGCTGTCGAGCGATAATGTCGCGATCCCCTTCAAGCTGCGGCATGGCGGGGAGATCCTGAGCTTCTTCTCCACCACCATGGTGTTCGGCACGCCCGTCGACATCACGCTGTCGGAACTGGCGCTGGAGACGTTCTTTCCAGCGGACGAGCGCACCGCCGAGCGACTGAAGGAGATGCAGTGCGCGGCCGGCGGAGCTTGCAATGAATGTGATCGAAAGACTGCCGAGTGACCGCGAAGTGACCGTGCCTTGCGCTACCCGCGCTTCGGCATATGTTGGACGATAAAGCAAGCCCAGGAGGCCCCATGAGCACGCTGAAACCGCTCCAGATCGACGTCGTCTCCGACGTGGTGTGCCCCTGGTGCTATATCGGCAAGCACCGGATCGAGAGCGCGCTGGCGCTGGTGCCCGACGTTCCGGTCAAGCTCAAATTCCGCCCCTTCTTCCTCAATCCCTGGGTGCCGCGCGAGGGCATCAGCCGCGAGGCCTATCTCACCCAGAAGTTCGGCTCGGTCGAGGCCTACAAGGGCATTGCGGGGCGCGTCGTAGCCGCTGCGAGCGAGGAGGGCCTCGTCTACAAGCCCGAACTCGTGGCGCGCCAACCCAACACGACCGACTGCCATCGCCTGATCCTGTGGGCGGAAGCGATCGGCAGGGCGCCCGAGATGAAGCAGCGCCTGATGGAGCTCTATTTCCGCGACGGCGGCGACCTCACCGATGTGAACGTGCTGGTGCAGGCGGCCGCCGACGTCGGCCTCGATGCCGACGACGTGCGCAAGCGCCTTGCCACCGAAGAAGACGTCGCACGTGTTTCGGCGGACGCGCAGGAGGCGGCCGAGAAGGGTATCTCCGGCGTTCCGACCTACGTGTTCGCACAGAAATACGCCGTCTCCGGTGCGCAGGATCCGAACCTGCTCGCCCGCGCCATCCGCCAGGTCTCGGAAGAGATCAACGCGCAGGCGGCGGAGTAGCATCTTGCTTTCGAAGCAGACGGACCGCGCGTCGCGCAGCATCGTGCGCGACGTTGAGGCCGATTAGTGCTGCGTGAATCAAGGCCACCGCGGGATCGTTTCGCCGCAGCGGGATCAGCACGTCGCCGATCGCAAGGCGTCCGCGCCAGATCGGGTTGATCATGGGGTGATCGGCGCTTGCGGTGGAGTCCGCGGTGGCGATGGCGGGATCGGCGCAGAGGTGGCGGGTGAGGTCAAGCGCGAGCTGCACGCCCGGCGAATATCTTGCAAAGCGTTCGTCGATGCCGAGCTTGAAGAAGAAGGCGCGATCCTGGTGCCGTAGCACGATGCCGGCGGCGACCGCAATCGTGCCGGCGCGAAGCGTGATGATCTCGCACTGCGCGGTCTCCGCCAGTGCCGGTACGGCGCGGCGGATGAAGGTTGCATCCCCCGCATGCTGGACTAGCGCGGTGCCGCGCTTGCCCTTCCAGCCGCTGGCTTCGAGCCGCAGGAATGTTTCGAGCGCCGGCCCGATCTCGTCGGGGCTGCGCGCGACCTCGAACACGACGGGGCCGTGCTCCTCGAGACGATGACGTTGGCGACGCAGCTCCTTGAACTTCTTGGCGCCGAGCGCGTCGCGCAACAGCGCGTCGCCATCCTGCGTGGCATCGAGGCTGGCGCGAGTGTAGGAGGAGAGCACGCGTGGTTTCAGTCCGTCGCGGCCCAGAGCCTGGTTGAGCGCATTCATCGCCGCACCGTCGAGCGCGACATCGTTCAGCACGAGGGCATGAGCGCCGGCCTCGCGTGCCTGCTGCAACAGACGCGCGGCGGCCTCGAACGCAGCGTCGCGATCGATCAGCGGGCTGCACAGCGTGCCATACGGATGCGCGCTCAGCAGCGCGGGCAGGGGAATCTTCCGGGCGCGCCACAGCGAGATCACCGGCACCAGCCCGATCAGCCGCGCCGAAGGATCGAATGCGGCCAGCGCCGAGGCATCCGTGCGGCCGCGAGCGGTTGCGCTGACGGCGAGCTCCCAGGCGGGCAGGTAATATCCGTTCGGCTCGACCGCGCGCTGCGCGAGCGCGCGCCATTGGCCAGGGTCGATCGCGCTGAGCGGGACGGGCGCACGCGATTGCGCGACATCCCTTGTCGATGCCGGATTGTTCGCTGCCTGGTGCGCGATGTCGACCACGTCCCGTCGTCCCCGTTCACGCGAGCTGAGCCCGTGTTACGGGTCATGCTTAGCGCAAAGATTGGAAAATACCGTTGGGACGCCGCTTCAATTCGAGTGGTAATATTAACGTCTCGTTGAGCATCGGAGCGCCGATTGTAGGGATGGATGCGGTAGGATGCTGCCGAACTGGAGGATCACAATGATCGTGACGCCTTTCACACCAATGGCCTCGCTCCTGGGAGGAGCACTGATCGGCTTGTCAGCCGTTCTGCTGATGTGGGCAACAGGGCGGATTGCCGGTGTCAGCGGCATCGCGGCGCGGCTGTTTCCGCCCCATGAGGACCACGAATTTGCCGGGCGACTCGCCTTCGTCGCCGGTCTCGTCGCCGCGCCCGTGCTGGTGCGGCTCGTCACCGGAGACCTGCCGGCACAGACGATCGCGGCAGGGCCGGCGGTCCTGATCGTCGGCGGATTGCTCACGGGGTTCGGTTCGGTGTGGGGCAGTGGCTGCACCTCCGGCCACGGTGTGTGCGGCTTGTCGCGGCTGTCGGTGCGCTCGCTGGTCGCAACCATGACCTTCATGGCGGCCGGCATGGCGACCGTGTTCGTGATGCGGCACTGGAGCTGATGGCGATGGCAGTCCTGGTTCAATTCGCGATCGGCCTGATCTTCGGCATCGGCCTCATCGTCTCCGGCATGTCGAACCCGGCCAAGGTGCTGAACTTCCTGGACATCGGCGGCATTCCGGCAGGGACATGGGATGCGAGCCTCGCCTTCGTGATGGCAGGCGCGGTGGCCGTGACCTTCATCGGCTTCAGCCGTGTCCTGAAGCTCGCGCGTCCGTTCTTCGCCGATCGATTTTATCTGCCGACGCGACGAGACATCGATACCAGGATCGTCGCAGGTGCCGTGATCTTCGGTGTCGGCTGGGGATTGGCGGGCTTCTGTCCGGGGCCGGCGCTGACCGCGCTCGGATTCGGTTCGGTCTCCGCCGTCGTCTTCGTTGCGGCGATGTGCGCCGGCATGGTGCTCGCCCGATTCATCGCTCGCCTGCCGTCATGGACGCGCTTCGCCACGCCGGCCGATCCGCTCGAAACCTGAGGTGTCCGCCTACGAGCAGTTCCAGCGGAAATCCGTCGCCGCCTGACGCCGGTTTCTTTCGTAGAAAATCGACCGGACGAGACATGCTCGTCCGGTCCTGTTCATCAAGGCTTCACCGATCACCAGCGGTCGTCACCGACGCCCACACCGACGCTGACGCCAGGTGTGCGAATGCCGACGCCGGCGCGCGGGCCGTCATCCCAATCGCGGTGATACATCCGGCGCTCGTAATAGCGCTCGCGCGGCATGTAATTATAGGAATCGCGCACGATAACACGCGAACCGCCGCGCGTGCGATAGCACCGGCCGTCGTCGTCGCAGACAAGTCGCACCTGCTGGACGAGATCCGGATTGGCATACTCGCTGCTCGTGTAGATATCCGAAGCCTTCGCGCCCGATGCGGCGGCCAAAGCACCAACGCCCGCCAACAGCGCAATAGTCAACGTCCTCATCATGACCTCCTCCAAAACTGCCCTCGGCGGTAACAAGAAGAGGAGGCGGTGATCGTTCCCGCCTGCCATGCTGGTTTTTCCCGGAACCGCACCTTCGTTAACGGCCGTTTGTTCCTAGATCGGCTCGTAAGTCTCGGTCCCGCAAATGTCGTCGGCTTCGGCCCGCCGGCGATCGACGACCTTTCCGCCGTTGATCGTCACGATGTAGGTCTGTGCGCCGAGTGGCGTGCCGGTTGCGGAGGTGAGCTGCGCGCGGACGCAGGCAGTCCAACCCGGTCCCCGCACCTCGTGATGGGGCGGGGCGACATGAACCTCGCGTGGATAGGACGTGGTGAGAAATACCACGTCGATCTGCTCGCGCACCAGACGCTTGACGTCCGGAGGCGGCTCCGGCGGAGGCTGCTCGGCTTCCTTGATGCGCATGAATTCGGGCACCGGCGCCCGGCTGTCGGCAAAGCCGCAAGCACCGAGCGCGAGCGCGCCGGCCAGCAGCGCCGCATTGGCAATGATCCGCAACATTCGTGAAGGTCCCCCCGCGGGCGAACAGATAGGCACGAATGCGATCCGGCGAAGTCCGCCCCGATCAAAATTTGCTGAAAGGCGCCGAACCCGCGGCATTGCTATTACAGGATTGCAGGCTAGGTTGTACCCCTCGCGAGGGGATATGCATCAATGAAGATCTTGGTCATAGCGGCTGCGGTGCTGGCGCTGGCGTGCGGCTCGGCCGAGGCGCAAGTTCGCCGCCAACCCAATGAGGGCGCCAAGCCCGCGGACAACAAGCCGAAGGTCGACGAGAAAGCCTACAAGGCCGCGCTCGAGCGCATTCCCGAGCCCAAGGAAAAGTACGATCCGTGGGGCGGGGCCCGCCCGAGCGAACCGGCCAAGAAGCCGAAATAGGGGGAGGCGGGCGTTTGCGGACCCGCCTGCGAATCTCGCCAGCGCTCGTTGCGCTCTTGTTGCTTGCGATGCCCCCGTGCGCGGCCTGGGAGAGTTGGGGCGGCGATGCCGGCGGCTCGCGCTTCTCGCCATTGCGAGAGATCACGCCCCACAATGTCGGCCAACTCGTTCGCGCCTTCGAATTCCGAACCGGCGATCTCGCTGCGCGCCCGCCCGACGTGATGCGGCGAACCAAATTCCAGGCGACGCCGCTATTCGTCGAGGACAGCCTGATCTTCTGCTCGCCCTTCAACGAGGTGATCGCGCTCGATCCAGGCACCGGCGCGCAGAAATGGCGCTTCGATCCGAAGATCGCGACCAATCAGCGTCCCGCCAACCGCTACGTCTGCCGCGGTGTCACGTACTGGGTCGATGACCAGGCGCCTGCGAGTGCCGCTTGCCGATCGCGGATCTTCATGGGCACGAACGACGTCCGCCTGATTGCGCTCGACGCGAAGACGGGAATTCCTTGTGCCGGTTTCGGCAAGGGCGGCGAGATCAAGCTCGAAATCGGCATGCGGCTGGAATGGCCCGGCGAATTCCAGATCACCTCGCCTCCGGCGGTCGGCCGCGGCGTCGTCGTGGTCGGCTCCGCGATCGGCGACAACAGCCGCGTCGATGCGCCGAGCGGCATGGTGCGCGCATTCGATGCGCGGAGCGGCGAGCCGCGCTGGACCTTCGAGCCCCTCGAGCGCGAGGGCATCGAGGCCGGCCACGCCAATGTCTGGGCACCGATGTCGGTCGACGAGACGCGCGGGCTCGTGTTCTTGCCCACGACCTCGCCGTCGCCGGACTTTTGGGGCGGCAAGCGACCGGGCAACAACGAGCATGCCAATTCGGTGGTCGCCCTGCGCATCGAGACCGGCGAGTTCGTATGGGCCTTCCAGACCGTGCATCACGACGTCTGGGATTACGATCTGCCGGCGCAGCCGACGCTGACGCGTCTCGACACCGGTGGCGGTCAGCGCGACGTCGTGATCCAGCCGACCAAGCAGGGTTTTGTCTTCGTGCTCGACCGCGACACCGGCAAGCCGGTGTGGCCGGTCGAGGAGCGCGCGGTGCCGCAAGGTGGCGCGGACGGCGAGAGATTGTCGCCGACCCAGCCGTTCCCGACGCATGTGCCGGTGCTGACCTCGCAGTCGATCTCGACCGATGATGCGCGTTCGCTGCTATCGGGCTTGCGACGCTCGTCATGCGAACGCCAGTTCGCGGACGCGCGCAACGAAGGCCTGTACACGCCGCCCTCGGTGCAGGGCACCTTGGAATTTCCCTTCACCGGCGGCGGTGTGAACTGGGGCAGCGCGGCCTTCGATCCGATCCACCAGATCCTCTACGCCAACACCAGCCGTGCGGTTCATCTCATTAGGCTGATGCCGCGCGCGGAAGCCGCCGGCTTCAATCCGCCGCCAGGTCATGATTTCGGCCGGCAGCGCGGCGCGCCGTTCGCGATGTCGCGTGCGGTGGTGATGTCGCCGCTCGGCCTTCTCTGCAACAGGCCGCCCTGGGGCGAGATGGTGGCGGTCGATCTGAAGGCGGGCAAGATTCTCTGGCGTTCGACTGTCGGCACCACCGAGGATCTGGCGCCGCTCGGCGTGCCACTGCCCTGGGGCGCGCCGCTGGTCAACGGACTCGCGGTCACGGCGGGCGGTCTCGTCTTCACCGGTGCGATGGACGCCTATCTGCGAGCGTTCGATGCGCGTAGCGGCAGGGAGCTATGGCAGGGGCGGCTGCCGGTGCCGGGCGTCGCCAATCCCATGACCTATCTCTGGAAGGGCGAGCAATATGTCGCGATCGGTGCCGGCGGTCATTCCGAGGCCGGCACATCGATCGGCGACAGCGTCGTTGCGTTCCGCCTGGCGCGGCCGGGCGAGGCGCCTTCGCTCTGGTCGCGCACGATCGATCGGCCGGGCGGACGATTTGTTGCGGCGACGTCGGCGATCACGCTCGCGATCATCACGCTCGTGATCGTCGGCCTGCGCTGGCGTCGCCGCCATCGTAGCAGGCCTCGGGCTCTCTTCTTTTGGGACGAGGCTCAGCCCGGCAGCATCGCGAATGCACTCGACACCATCGCGACAGGCTTGTTGTCGGCGGCTGACAGCAGCGTGACGCGGCCGAAGCTCATGGTGCGTCCGAGCCGCACCACGCGGGCCTCGGCGAGCACGTCCGAGGAGGAGACTGCGCGCATGAAATGCGTGGTCTGGTCGACCGTCGTCATCGGGCGATAGCCGCGATTGGCGGCAAGGATGGCGATCACCATCGCGGTGTCTGCGAACGCCATCAGGGCCTGGCCGCAGACCGCGCCGCCGTTCCGGCACAGCCGGTTTGAGAACGGCATGCGCAGCAGCGCGCCCGGCTGCCAGTCGGGCTCATCCGGCGGCGGCACGTGCTCGATGCGCTCGACCGAGAGGTTGAGATCCTGGACCCAGGGCGCGAAGACCTCGCCGAGGATGCGTCTGGCCTCACTGATGCCGAACTCGGCTTCTGGCTGCAATGGCATTGCTGTGGTTTCCTCCGTTGTTGCCGGATGTTTCGGACATTCTGCCCGCATCGGCGCGGTAAAGTCACCCGCCCGGCGGCGGTCCCGTCGGCTTGAAAATGCCTGACTTGGCCCGATATGATGCCCGTGGTTGGGTACGGGTGGGCGAATGTTGCGTCGGTATGTCCTCGTCTTTTGTCTGGTAGCGCTCGGTCTTGCGCTGAACGGCTGCACCAAGTGCGGCCCGATATGGGACGACTGGGTGCACGCGCCGAAATCGTGCCGATCCTAGCCGTCCCTGCGGCCCAGCGGCCCCGCTGGGATGACAAGGCACGGCGATCCGCGCCTCCATGAAATGATCTGAGGAGTCAAAGATGAAGCTTTTCCGTTTGGCCGCGGTGCTGGCCGTGCTGGCGGGACCGGCCTACGCGCAAATGCCCAATCTCAATCTGCTGCAGGAAGGTCCGGGCAAGACCCCGGAGGAGAAGGCTGCGGAAGCCGAGCGTGACAAGGCCTACAAGGAGACGCTGAAGAAGATTCCGGACGCCAAGGCTTCGAACGACCCCTGGGGCGGCATGCGCTCCGATCCGCCGAAGCAGCCGGCGGCGCCGAAAGCGGCCGCCACCAGCGCGCCCAAAAAGACCAAGACCGGCACAACCGCGAACTGAGCCTTTCGGCCGGAGGCGACATGCTTCCGGCCGGGACTCCTCCTTGACCCCGCCACTCCCTACATTGAGCGCAGGTATTGCGTAGAGGAGGGCAATTGATGGCCGACCGTCCACGGGACCTCGCCGAGCGGATGGCGCGCCGGCGCAAGAGCGGCGGCAACGCGCCGGGCGGGCGCGCCAGTGACGGCTATCTGCGCGAGACCTTTACGCTGCCGCGTGCGGCGGCGCGGGCGAGGGCAGAGGCCTTCTTCGCCCGTTACCCCAAGGCCGGCTATATGAGCGCGGTCGAGACTTGGCGCGAACTGCCCGGCGGCGAGATCGAATTCACCATGCGGCGGCTGCCCAGCGCCGATTGACGGGGCGCGCGCCCTACGTCTGGTCCAGCGTCTCGGCGACGATGCGGATACGGAACACCGGCTCCTTGGCCTCGTCCAAGAGCTCCATGTGCCACTCGGAATTTTCCTGCAGCTTGCGGGCGATCCCGGCGGCCATGTCGGCGCAGACGCTGGTCATCTCCTTCCAGGCGGAATCGCGATCGGAAAATTCCGTCGCCTGGTCCGCACAGCCGGAATAGCGGCCGTTGCGGATTCGGAAGAAATAGAGCGGCATGGCTGGCACCGGTCGCGCGTGAAGGCCCCGCCTCCCAAGGCCACGGGCGGGGAGTGCAATCCCAAACCCGCGGCAGATCAATTCCGGGCGTCTACGGAGGACATGCGCCCGATGGCCTTCAGCTCCCGATCGATGCGCAGCTGCACCCGCCTGATCGCCAACAGGTCGATCTTGGTCTCGGTCTTGCCGGACTTGACCTGCTCCCCGATGCGAAACTGCCACTGCCAGACTCCGGGAATTGCAGTCTTGGCGACGGTGAACTCAACACCCCTGTGATTCATGGTCACCTCCCACGATTCACCCCCGATCACTGAAAACATGCTGGAAATATCGAAAGCGCGCACGTCACCGCGCGGCCAGGAACTTTGTTCATGGCCGGAGAACCACGGAGCCAGTCTAATCCTGGTGCTGCAGGAGAGTCTTGATCCAGATCAGTCTCCGGTTGCAAAAAGCTCGGCTCTTTGTGTGCGACGCGGCACGTGCCTTGCTGGGCCGCATGACGGCAAGCACAAGGCGCGTCATGCTCGGTATTCCCCGCCGTTACAGTCATTCCGTCTTCGGCGCCATCCAGTCCGGATTGACCTCGCTGATCGCGGCGGGAATCGCCAGCTTTCCCGCCGATGGCGCGATGCTGTTCGTTCGGCACTGGATGGTGTCGTGGCTGATCGCATGGGCCGCGATGCTGCCCATGGTGCTGCTGGCGGCGCCCGCGATCCGTGCCTTCTCGCTGCGGCTGACGCGGGAGAAGCGCGGCGCATGAAAAAAACCCGCTCGGGGAGAGCCAAGCGGGCAGAGGTTATTGGAGGCTGAGGTGCTGGGCTGCAACACCATAAGCGGAAAGACCTTAACCGGCTGAGCTTACGGCAACCTGACAGGCTCGCAATCAGGATCCGCACCGGCTCACCGCGCACGGGCTCGCAAACAGAAAACCCCGCTCGGTGAGAGCGGGGTCGTCGACTGGTATGGAGGCCCGCTGTTGGTCCACCGGGCTCATCGACACCAGGCGCGTTGGCTTACAGACCTCTGACCGCGGCAGCGACAGAAGTGCTGAGGCCGCAGACTGGCCCCGCACCAGTCCCAATTTGGCCACCCGATCGCACCACTCAAGCCACAGCCGCAGGCAAGATTCCACGGGGTCCGGTGCTGCCATGGGGGAACGTGGCACGCCGGCAACGGGGTGGCATCATGGATAACGTAGAGCGGTCATTTGCCGCCGCGACAGCGGCTGGCTTCGTGGTGTTGGTCATCGGCATCGCATTGCTTGTGCTGCTGTAGTACGCAGGCAGGCCGCGGCCGGTCCGGGCCAGCAAGGACCCCCGCGCGCAGACGGAGGCCGCCACGGGACCCCAGGTCCTGCAAAAGCTGCAAAACAACCCCATGCACAGTAGGCCGCCGTGCGATTGTCTCATGCCATCAACGGAAGGGACGACCGCCGGCGTCGCCTCAGTGGATCTCGATCCTATCCAAGGGAAGGCGAAGCTCCGCTGCACGCTCTTCGCGGTCCTTCTTGCGGAACTCCATTTCCCGCCGTTCGAACGCGATCAACTCTTTGCGGGCTGCGTCCAACAGGCGATCTTTCGGCGCCATGCCGAGCTGGGTCGGTTCCGTCACCACTCACGCTCCCCGTCGCTCAGTCGCTGATCCCTATCCAAGATCGGGAATAGCAGGAGGGGTGCCCCAGAATTACGGATTTATGACGGGGGATTGAGAAAGCGCGGCCGGGCTCGAAATAAGCGTCCCGGCAGCACTTTATTCTCTAACTGAGCGCTGAAATCTCAGTTGAACTCAATGTGCAACGGCCATGCCACAGGTGTGTGACGCTGCCCATCAGCAATGCGATCGCCGGCACAACACCGTTACGGGCATCGCCGGCGCAAGACCAGGCAGTTCGGTTCTTTAGGCGGGGTTGTTGGATCAAGGAGGCTGCGAAGCTTCTCGAGGACGCCCCCGAGAGTTGGGACACCCTCAGAGCAAACTGGGACACCTGTGATCAGATCCGGACAGGCTGGCATCAATCAAAGGGCTATCGAGCCTTTGCTCGGGCCGTGCTAGTTGGGCCGATTGCAGTCAACCCACGACAAGCTGTTACGAGAAGGGGCTCGTGCAGAATGAAAGAGGCCGCCAACTGAGCAGACAGGAAACCTGCCGAAATGCGACATTGGCGGCCTGACCTCTAAGGGGCGTACCGCCAGCTTGCGAGAGTGAAAACACGTGATGGCACAGTCGGTCACCCGACGGATCGAGAGAAACCTGACCGCCTCAGTGGCGTTCGAACCCGGCCAACTGATAAGGCCTCGATCCGCGGAATCCATCAAGGCCAGAGCGGTTATGTACGACCGCGAAGAAAGGCCGGACACATGATTGCAAGCGACCACTGCTCATCACGCAAAAAATTCTTGCAAGCCGGGGGCCATCCACACATGAGGCCGGCTTACTCCTTGCTTCGTTCGGGACGCCAGACTTTAGGGGGCGGCACGCTGAGTAGTTCCTCGGCCTCGGCGATCAGCTCGAAAGATCGACGGATCATCTCCCTTTCGCGCTCAGCGCCGGCTCGCAGACGGTCCAGCTTCGCATTGGTCTGTTCTGCAAGCCATTCCAAGTCGCCCGTTCCCATGCGCCGCCTCCGGTCAGCCAAGGACGGGCGATATTTTACTTGCCCTCATCCAGCGGGAAAAGGGCTGCCGCCTTACTGCTTGGGCGGCTGCAACTCGCCGTGGATGAGGTTCTGAATGTCCACGCGTTCCATCGGGTCTTGCTCCGGGAACGGCTCATGAGTCTTGCGCCCGAGGAAGGTGTCTGGCCTTGGCAGCTTGAGTGCTTCGGCCGCTTCCGCCGTCAAGCGGCGGAGCTCGTCGTTCTGCTGCGCGATCTCGGCAGCCAAATCTCGCACGCGGCGGATAGGGGGATCTTTGGCCATGACGGCGCTCCCTTCGCTATGCAGGCGGGAGCGCTATCGGTCTCTCAGCCACCGACCCTACGGCAAAGCCTTGGCCGGTGATACCGGAACAATGCACCTATTAACCAATGGTTGCTAGCGAATTCGGACACCGCGGGATTCAACTTGGGACACTGGTTGCTCAATGCGGACAGCATCGACCTTACTGTAGTCGCTTGATATCGAACCGGAACCGGGCCTGCATCACGGTGCCTTGGTCGTCGCGGACCTCAATCGAGAGATTGCGCGCCACTCCAAACGCGGCGGTCGCTCGAATGGTGTCTCTTGCCAGATCTGACAGTGCGCGAGCGGCTTCGTTCTGAACGGCTTCCATGTCGGGAAGGTCGAGCCCCTCTTCATCGGGGGCGACGTGATGGCCCTCTCGCAAGTCAAAATAATACCGCGGCATTGCCGGATAATCTCGGACGCCACGGAGCGTTCCTCCGCGCTGGCCTAGTTCATCTTGCGCCGAAGCATCTTGAGAAGCGCTCGGAGGTCAGCGGCGTACTCCTCAATGATCCGCCGCGCCTCCTCCAGCCGGGACGGCTTGGGCTCTTCCACCTCGCTCTGTTTCGCAGTCTCGACCATGGCTCACGGTCTCGCCAGACGACTGGCGCGAGTTGAGCCAAGTCAACGGTCCTGCAAATTAGGACAGTGCTCAGAACGAACTGGGACACCAGGGCTCAAATCCGGGCAGGCGCCCAATTCCCAAAAGAACATATTGCGAACCTAGAACAAATGGAGTACATTGTTTTTATCGCCGGCCCGCCTCTCAATCGTTTGTCCCCCTAGCGAATCCTCGCCATAAGGAGCACGACCCAATGTCCGCAACTGCCCTGCGTATCGTCGAAGGATCTTCCATGGACAAGAGTAAAGCTCTGGCCGCCGCGCTCTCCCAGATCGAGCGCCAATTCGGCAAGGGCTCGGTGATGAAGCTGGGCAAGAACGACCGCTCCATGGACATCGAGGCGGTGTCCTCGGGCTCGCTCGGGCTCGATATCGCGCTTGGCATCGGCGGCCTTCCCAAGGGGCGCATCGTCGAGATCTACGGGCCGGAATCCTCGGGCAAGACCACGCTGGCGCTGCACACGGTGGCCGAAGCCCAGAAGAAGGGCGGCATCTGCGCCTTCATCGACGCCGAGCACGCGCTCGACCCGGTCTATGCCCGCAAGCTCGGCGTCAACATCGACGAACTCCTGATCTCGCAGCCCGACACGGGCGAGCAGGCGTTGGAGATCTGCGACACCCTGGTGCGCTCCGGGGCGGTCGACGTGATGGTGGTTGATTCGGTTGCGGCGCTGGTGCCGAAGGCCGAGCTCGAGGGTGAGATGGGCGAGTCGCTGCCGGGTCTGCAGGCCCGTCTGATGAGCCAGGCGCTGCGCAAGCTGACGGCCTCGATCAACAAGTCCAACACCATGGTGATCTTCATCAACCAGATCCGCATGAAGATCGGCGTGATGTACGGCTCGCCCGAGACCACCACCGGCGGCAACGCGCTGAAATTCTACGCCTCCGTCCGCCTCGACATCCGCCGCATCGGCGCGATCAAGGAGCGCGACGAAGTGGTCGGCAACACCACGCGCGTCAAGGTGGTCAAGAACAAGCTGGCGCCGCCCTTCAAGCAGGTCGAGTTCGACATCATGTACGGCGAGGGCGTCTCCAAGATGGGTGAGATCCTCGATCTCGGCGTCAAGGCCGGCATCGTCGAGAAATCCGGCGCCTGGTTCTCCTATGACAGCCAGCGCCTCGGCCAGGGCCGCGAGAACTCGAAAGCGTTTTTGAAGGCCAACCCCGACATCACTGCCAAGATCGAGACCGCGATCCGCCAGAACTCCGGCCTGATCGCCGAGCAGATTCTCGCCGGCGCCCCCGAACGCGATGCCGACGGCGAGGAGCCGGCGGAAGAGTAAGCCTTGACGCGAAGCGTTTTTCGCGAGGAGCGGGCACTGAGGACGTTGAGTTGCCGACGTCTTCGGTGCCCGTTTCGTTTTGCGTTGCGTTGATCGGGTGGTGCGATGAAGCGTCTGATCCTGACTGGCTGGGGCGGCGCGAGGCGCGTCTGCGAGGCGAGTTGGCTTCGCGACGTGTTCGATGATGACGACGCGCGCGATGCCTTGCTCGAACTGGGGGCGTATTCGGCGCCGCCAGTGTTGTTGGGCGATCCAGCTTTCGACGATGAGGACCGCTACTTCGGCAGGAGCGAGTGGAAGGTCACGCTGACCGAACTCGGGTGTCTAGCGCGCGAAGACGACATGTGGCGCCACAACCCGATCAAGCGTTAGCGGGGTGGGACTGAACTCACCAACGAACGGCTCTGGCGATGGGACCGCGAAAGCCGATCATTGGTTGCGCCCTAGAGGTGCGTTCAGTGGGCAAAGGCGCGTAAGCGCCGTGCCCACGGTTTTTTCAACGCAGATGAAGGTGGTAGGCACGCTTGCGCTTGCCCGCCCTACGGAACCTCCGTTGTGTCTTACTCCGCGGCTTCCGCGTAATCGCTCACCGGCGGGCAGGAGCACACCAGGTTGCGGTCGCCATAGACGTTGTCGACACGGCCGACCGGGCACCAGTACTTGTCAGTACGCGAGACGCCATCGGGGAAGCAGCCCTCGCTGCGGGGGTAGGCGCGCTTCCAGTCGTCATCGGCGATGTCGTGCACGGTGTGCGGAGCGTGACGCAGGGGCGACGCCTCGATCTTGAAGCGGCCGGCCTCGACCTCGGCGATCTCCTTGCGGATCGCGATCATGGCATCGCAGAACCGGTCGAGCTCGGCCTTCGATTCCGATTCGGTCGGCTCGATCATCAGCGTGCCCGGCACCGGGAAGCTCATGGTCGGGGCGTGGAAGCCGTAATCGATCAGGCGTTTTGCGATGTCGTCGACCGTGACGCCGCTCGTCGTCTTCAGGGGCCGCGGGTCGACGATGCACTCGTGGGCGACTCGGCCCTTCGCGTTCTTGTAGAGCACCGGGAAATGCGCATCGAGCCTTGCTGCGATGTAGTTGGCGTTGAGGATCGCGATCTCGGTGGCGCGCTTCAATCCTTCACCGCCCATCATCAAAATGTAGATGTAGGAGATGGTGAGGATCGAGGCCGACCCGAACGGCGCGGCCGAGACCGGCCCGACAGGCGTGTCGCCATTCGCTGCGGGATGGCCCGGCAGGAACGGGGCGAGATGCGCCTTGACGCCGATCGGGCCCATCCCGGGGCCGCCGCCGCCATGCGGGATGCAGAAGGTCTTGTGCAGATTGAGGTGGCTGACATCGGCGCCGTAGTCGCCGGGCCTGCTTAGGCCGACCTGCGCATTGAGATTGGCGCCGTCGAGATAAACCTGGCCGCCATGGCCGTGCACGATGTCGCAGATCTCGCTGATGTGCTCCTCGAACACGCCATGGGTCGAGGGATAGGTGATCATGACCGCGGCGAGATCGTTCGAATGCTTTTCCGCCTTGGCGCGGAGGTCATTGACGTCGACGTCGCCGTTCTTCTCGCAGGCGACGACAACCACGTCCATGCCGACCATCGCGGCCGAGGCCGGGTTGGTGCCGTGGGCGGAGGAGGGGATCAGGCAGATCTTGCGATGGCTCTCTCCACGCGCGGCATGATAGCCCCTGATCGCGAGCAGCCCGGCATATTCGCCTTGCGCGCCGGAATTCGGCTGCAGCGAGATCGCGTCATAGCCGGTGATGTCGCACAGCCATTTTTCCAGCCGCGCGAACAGCGCGTGGTAGCCCCTGGCCTGCTCGCGCGGGGCGAAGGGATGCAGGCTGCCGAACTGCGGCCAGGTCAGCGGCATCATCTCGGTGGTCGCGTTCAGCTTCATGGTGCAGGAGCCGAGCGGAATCATCGCGCGGTCGAGCGCGAGATCGCGATCGCTGAGCTTGCGCATATAGCGCAGCATCTCGGTTTCCGAGCGATGCGCGTGGAAGACGGGATGGGTGAGGAAGGCGGTGGTGCGCTTCAGCGCCTCCGGCAGCGCCTCGCGCGTGGTCGCATCTAACTCGGCGTAGGAAAGCTGGCTGCCGAAGGCGCGCCAGACTGCTTCCACCGTCGCCGGCGTCGTGGTCTCGTCGAGCGCGACGCGAAGCGCCGTTTCACCGACGCCGAGATTGATCTTCTCGGCCGCCGCCCGCGCGATGATCTCGGCGCGCTTGGCGCCGGCATCGACGCTGAGCGTGTCGAAGAAACTATCGCATTGCGGTGCAAAGCCGAGCTTGCGCAGGCCGGCCGCGAGCACGGCGGTGCGGCGGTGCACGGTCCGCGCGATCTGCGAGAGGCCCTCGGGGCCGTGATAGACCGCGTACATCGCGGCGATCACGGCGAGCAGCACCTGCGCGGTGCAGATGTTCGACGTCGCCTTCTCGCGGCGGATGTGCTGCTCGCGGGTCTGCAGCGCGAGGCGATAGGCCGGCGCGCCGCGCGAATCCACGGAGAGGCCGACAATGCGGCCGGGCAGCGAGCGCTTCAACGCATCGCGCACCGCCATATAGGCCGCGTGCGGACCACCATAACCCATCGGCACGCCGAAGCGCTGTGCGGATCCGATCGCGATATCGGCGCCAAGCTCGCCGGGCGAGGCGATCAGCGTCAGCGCGAGCAAGTCAGCGGCCACGATCGCGAGAGCGCCCTTAGCCTTCAGCGCTGCGATCGCGGGGCGGAGATCGCGCAATGCCCCGGAAGAGCCCGGATATTGCAGCAGCGCGCCGAGCACGTCTGCCTTGTCGAGATCGGTGAGTGGATCGCCGACGACCAGATTCCAGCCGAGCGGCTCGGCGCGGGTGCGCATCACCGCCAGCGTCTGCGGATGCACGTCCTTGTCGACGAAGAAGGCCTTTGCCTCAACCTGCGAGTGCCGCTCGGCGAGCGCCATGGCTTCGGCCGCGGCGGTTGCTTCGTCCAGCAGCGAGGCGTTGGCGACGTCGAGCCCGGTGAGGTCGCAGATCATGGTCTGGAAGTTGAACAGCGCCTCCAGCCGGCCCTGGCTGATCTCGGGCTGGTAGGGCGTATAGGCCGTGTACCAGGCCGGGTTTTCCAGGATGTTGCGCTGGATCACCGCGGGCAGGATGGTGCCGGAATAGCCTTGGCCGATCAGCGAGGTGAAGACCTGGTTCTGCGCGGCGAGCTCGGCCATATGCGCGATCGCCTCGGTCTCGCTCAGGGGCTTGCCGAGATCGAGCGGCGATCCCTGCCGGATCGAGGCCGGCAGCGTCTCCGCCATCAGCGCGTCCACGCTTTTGGCGGCGACGGATTCGAGCATTGCGGTGACATCGCGCACCGAGGGGCCGATGTGGCGGCGAACGAAACTGGCGGCGGTCTCGCCGCTTGATTTACGGTGCGCGGTCATCGCTTGCTCCATCGTCCTCAAGCCGTGTGTGCCTTGTAGGCGGCTTCATCCATGAGGCCGCCGAGCTCGCTTTTGTCGGCGATCTTGATCTTGAAGAACCAGGCCGCGCCCTGCGCATCCGAGTTCACCAGCGCGGGCTCGGCGGCCAGCGCCTCGTTGGTTTCGAGCACTTCGCCGGAGATCGGTGCGTAGACGTCGGAAGCGGCCTTCACCGATTCCACGACGGCGGCGGCTTCGGCCTTCTTCAAGGTGCGGCCGACCTTGGGCAGTTCGACGAACACGACGTCGCCGAGTTGTTGCTGCGCGTAGTCGGTGATGCCGACCGTGGCGGTATCGCCGTCGATGGCGAGCCATTCATGGTCGGAAGTGTACAGCGTCGTGGTCATTGTCGATTCCCTGAAGCGGTGAGGTTTGGTTGAAAGCCGCGGGCTCTGTTCACCTCTCCCCTCCGGGGAGAAGTGAACGCGGGACCGCCTGCTGTGCTCAATCTGATCATGCGTCAGCGTTTGTAGGTGTTTTTCACGAAGGGCATGGCGGCGACTGCGAGCGGCAGGCGCCGGCCGCGCACTTCGGCGAAAAGTTTTGTGCCGAGCGTGGCGAGGCCCACGGGCACGTAGCCCATCGCCACCGGCGCGTTCAGGCTCGGGCCGAAACCGCCCGAGGTGACCTTTCCGACTGCCTCGCCGCCCGCGCCGTCGGCAAACAGCAGCGCGCCCTCGCGCACCGGCGCGCGGCCCTCGGCACGCAGGCCGACGCGGCGGCGGGATGCGCCATCGTCGAATTGCGCGAGGATCTTTTCGGCACCGGGAAAACCGCCGGCACGGGCACCGTCGCTGCGGCGGCTCTTCTGCACCGACCATTCCAGCGCGGCCTCGACCGGCGTTGTGGCGGTGTCGATGTCGTGGCCATACAGGCACAGCCCGGCTTCCAGCCGCAGGCTGTCGCGGGCACCGAGCCCGATCGGCAGCACGTCGGGATCGTCCAGCAGCATTTTGGCGAGGCGTTCGGCATCGCCTGCGGGAACCGAGATCTCGAAGCCGTCCTCGCCGGTGTAGCCGGAGCGCGAGACGAAGCACTTGATGCCGGCGACCTCATGCGGGCCAGCGTCCATGAATTTCATGGCCGGCGCCTCGGCACAGAATTTCGCCAGCACCGCTTCGGCCTTCGGGCCCTGCAGCGCCACCAGCGCGCGGTCGGCCAGCGAATCGATGATGCAGTCATCCGAGAGATTCGCGCGCAGATGCGCCTCGTCCTGCTCCTTGCAGGCCGCGTTGACCACCAGGAACAGGTGATCGCCGAAATTGGCGACCATCAGATCGTCCAGGATGCCGCCATGCATGTTGGTGAACTGGGCGTAGCGCTGCCGTCCCGGCGCAATCGCGACGATGTCCTGCGGCACCAGCCGTTCCAGCGCGCAGGCGGCGTCCTCGACCTTGCCCGACTTCGGCCGGAGCGCGATCTGGCCCATATGGGAGACGTCGAACAGGCCGGTGGCGGTCCGGGTATGAAGGTGCTCCTTCAGCACGCCGGCGGGGTACTGCACGGGCATGTCATAGCCCGCGAACGGCACCATCTTGCCGCCCAGCGACACATGGAGGTCGTAAAGAGGGGTACGTTTCAGGGAGTTTTTGTCTGACGCAAGCATCACAGGGATCCTCGGCGGTTCCCCGGGGACAATTCCCCGAGACAAACCAGTCGAAGCCCCATCTGTCGCTGTGCCTGAGAGTATTATCCCGTCGGCGGACGCAGTCCGGGTCTTATGCCCGTCGGCGCCTCTTTCCAGATGCTGTCAAAGCCACGCGGTCCTTTTGCCTGAGAGTTTCCGGGGCGGTTGCTCCTTCGGCGCCGGCTGCCTAAAGCCGGTCTCTCCCGACGTGGCCGTACGATACAGATGGGTAGAGACCACAGGGCAGCCAAGCCTGTCAACGCGACTTCAGCGGCTTTCAACCGGATTGAGCGCTTGCGGCAACCCTCTGATCTCCTTGCACAGTTTCTGGACAGCGAAGCTGGCCTTGTCTAAAAGCGCTTTGGCCCGCAGATATCAGCCTTAATTTCCGGTTTGGACGGCGGAGCGGGCCCAAGCACACCCGATTGGATGAACATGAGCGGCGTCAACGAGATCAGGTCGACCTTTCTGAACTTCTTTGCCGAGAACGGCCACGAGATCGTGCCGTCCTCGCCATTGGTGCCGCGCAACGACCCGACGTTGATGTTCACCAATGCCGGCATGGTGCAGTTCAAGAACGTTTTTACCGGCGTCGAGAAGCGGCCCTACCAGCGCGCCACCACGTCGCAGAAATGCGTGCGCGCCGGCGGCAAGCACAACGACCTCGACAATGTCGGCTACACCGCGCGCCATCTCACCTTTTTCGAGATGCTCGGCAACTTCTCGTTCGGCGACTACTTCAAGGAGCGCGCGATCGAGCTCGCCTGGAAGCTGATCACCAGGGAGTTCGGGCTGAAGAAGGACAAGCTGCTCGTCACGGTCTATCACACCGACGACGAGGCGGCGGGCCTGTGGAAGAGGATCGCCGGCTTCTCCGACGACCGCATCATCCGCATCCCGACCTCGGACAATTTCTGGGCGATGGGCGACACCGGGCCGTGCGGCCCGTGCTCGGAGATCTTCATCGATCGCGGCGAGCATATCTGGGGCGGCCCTCCGGGCTCGCCGGAAGAGGACGGCGATCGCTTCCTCGAATTCTGGAATCTCGTGTTCATGCAATACGAGCAGGTGACGAAGGAGGAGCGCGTGGATCTGCCGCGTCCCTCGATCGACACCGGCATGGGCCTGGAGCGCATGGCCTGCGTGCTCCAGGGCGTCGAGAGCGTGTTCGAGACCGACCTGTTCCGCCACCTGATCGACGCGACCTCGTCCGCGCTCGGCAGCGGCCCGCAGGAGCAGACGGTTGCCTCGTTCCGCGTCATCGCCGACCACTTGCGCTCCTCCGCGTTCCTCGTCACCGACGGCGTGCTGCCCTCGAACGAGGGCCGCGGCTATGTGCTGCGCCGGATCATGCGCCGCGCGATGCGCCATGCGCAGCTGCTCGGGGCCAAGGAGCCCCTGATGCATCGCCTCGTCCCGGCGCTGGTGCGCGAGATGGGCCAGGCCTATCCCGACCTGATGCGCGCCGAGAAGCTGATCGAGGAAACGCTGCGGCTGGAAGAGACCCGCTTCCGCAAGACTCTTTCGCGCGGCTTGGCCATCCTGGACGAGAAGAGTGCGTCCCTGAAAAAGGGCGACATGTTCGACGGCGACGTCGCCTTCACGCTGTACGACACCTACGGCTTCCCGCTCGACCTGACGCAGGACGCGCTGAAGTCGCGCGGCATCGGCGTCGACCAGTCCGCCTTCACCGACGCGATGGAGCGCCAGAAGGCCAAGGCGCGCGAATCCTGGAAGGGGTCGGGCGAAGCAGCTTCCGAAGCGATCTGGTTCCCGCTGCGCGAAAAGCTCGGGGCCACCGAGTTCCTGGGCTATGAGACGGAGAGCGCCGAGGGCGTGGTGTCTGCGCTGGTCAAGGACGGCCAGGAAGTCGAAAGCCTCAAGGCCGGCGAGACCGGCGCGATCGTGCTGAACCAGACGCCGTTCTATGCGGAGTCCGGCGGCCAGGTCGGCGACACCGGCGTGCTGACGGGCGAGGGCGGCATCAAGGTCCGCGTCACCGACACGCAGAAGAAGCTCGGCGATTTCTTCGTGCATATGGGCACCGTCGAGAGCGGCGAGCTCAAGCTCGGCACAGCGCTGCAGCTCGAGGTCGATCATGGAAGGCGCTCCTCGATCCGCGCGCATCACTCGGCGACGCATCTCATTCACGAGGCGCTGCGCCAGGTGCTCGGCGACCACATCGCCCAGCGCGGCTCGATGGTCGCACCCGACCGCCTGCGCTTCGACTTCGTGCATCCGAAGCCGATCACGGCGGAGGAGCTTGCCCGCGTCGAGGACATCGCCAACGACGTGGTGCTGGAGAACGACGAGGTCACCACGCGCATCATGGGGGTCGATGAGGCCCGCGAGGCCGGGGCGCGCGCGCTGTTCGGCGAGAAGTATGGGGACGAGGTCCGCGTCGTCTCCATGGGCAGGACCGCGCGCGAGCGCGGCGCCAACGTGCTCGGCTGGTCGGTCGAGCTCTGCGGCGGCACGCATGTCAAGCGCACCGGCGATATCGGCCTGATCACGCTGACGAGCGAGAGCGCGGTCGCCTCGGGCGTGCGCCGCATCGAGGCGCTGACGGGCAATTACGCGCGAAAACACGCCAATGAGACCATGGCGCTGGCGAAGACCGCGGCAAACGAGCTGCGCACCTCCATCGACGACGTGCCGGCGCGCATCACCGCGCTGATGGAGGAGCGCAAGAAGCTCGAGCGCGAGCTGTCCGACGCCCGCAAGAAGCTCGCGATGGGCGGCGGCGCATCCGGCGGCAACGGCGCGGCGAGCGGCGTGCGCGAGATCGGCGACGTCAAGCTGATGGCGCGCGCGGTCGAGGGCATCGAGATGAAGGATCTCAAGGGCCTTGCCGACGACGGCAAGAAGCAGATCGGCTCGGGTGTGGTCGCCATCGTCGGCGTCACCGGGGACGGCAAGGCCGGCGTCGTGGTCGGCGTCACGCCGGACCTCACCGCGCGCTTCAACGCCGTGAACCTCGTCCGCGTCGCCTCCGAGGCGCTCGGCGGCAAGGGCGGCGGCGGCCGGCCCGACATGGCGCAGGCCGGCGGCCCCGATGGCGCCAACGCGAGCGCGGCGCTGGCGGCGATCGAAAAAGCGATGGCAGGCGCTTAGGCCACCATGCGCCTCGTTCCGCGAGGACGTGGGCTTGGGGATCCCGATTTGCGGGATCGCCTCTACGAATGGCTGGAGCACGATCCCTTGGCCTATTCGGTCGGGTCGCGCTTCATCCAGCTGATCATCGGCGTCATCGTGCTCAACGTGGCCGCGATGATCCTCGCCTCGGTGCCGGAGCTGGATGCGCGGTTCGACACGCTGTTCAGCGCGATCGCAATCCTCGCCGTCCTCGTGTTCGCGCTGGAATATGCGGCGCGGCTGTGGACGGTGGCGGGTCATACGCCGCGCAAGGGCTCGGCGCTGTCCGACCGTCTGGGCTATGTCTTCTCCGCGCTCGGCATCATCGACCTCATGGCGTTCCTGCCGGCTGCAATCGTGCTCGCCACGGGCCGGCATGCGACGCTGGCCGGGCTCGGCGTTCTGCCGTTCTTCAAGCTGATCCGCTATTCGCCCGCGATGCGTTCGCTGCTCGCCGCCGTCCATGCCGAGCGGCGCGCGCTGATCGGCTGCATCGTCATCCTGATCGGCGCAGTCCTGACCTTTGCCTCGCTGCTCTACGCCGTCGAGCGCGACGTGCAGCCGGACAAGCTCGGCACCATCCCGCAGGCGATGTGGTGGGCGATCGTGACGCTCGGCACCGTCGGCTATGGCGACGTCGTGCCGGTAACGCCGCTCGGCAAGTTCATCTCCACCTTCGCTATCATCAGCGGCTTCGCCATGATCGCGCTGCCGGTCGCGATCATCTCCTCGGCGTTCGCCGAAGAGGTGAAGCGGCGCGACTTCGTCGTCACTTGGGGCATGCTGGCGCGGGTGCCGCTGTTTTCGCATCTGTCCGCGTCCGAGATCGCCGACATCATGCGCCTCTTGCGCGCGCGCACCATCGAGCAGGGCGAGATCCTGGTGCGGCGGGGGGATGCCGCCTCGTCGATGTATTTCATCACCGCCGGCGAGGTCGAGATCGCGCTGCCGAGCCAGCAGGTGCGGCTTGCCGATGGCACTTTCTTCGGCGAGATCGCACTGCTGCACAAGACAAAACGCAGCGGCACGGTGACGGCGACGCGCAAGACGCGTCTGCTCGTGCTCGACGCCCAGGATTTCCACGCATTGATCGCGCGCATGCCGACGCTGGCCGAGCACGTCCATACCACCGCCAGGGCGCGGCTCGCCGACACCGGCGATCTCGCGGCGGCTGAGCTGGCTCAGGCGGAGAAGGAAGACACTGACCGCTGAGCGGTCAGTCCTTCTTCAGGAAAACATAATCGGCCGAGTAGGGCGCGCTTCTGAACTCGCCGGCCTTGTCGCAGGCGCCGTCGAGCTTGCCGCCATGGGTGTTGATGCGCTGGACGGTGGTGACGGGCGTGAGGGTGCCGCTGCCGCGTCGGGAGGCGACCTCGAGCTTCAGCCAGGGGATATCCGCCGCTTCGGCGCCCGGCGCGTTGCCGACGGCCTTGCCGACCACGGCGCTGCCGTCGGCGAGCTCCCAGTTCGGGCCGGCATAGTGGCGGCCGACGGTCTTGCCCTCGGACAGCAGCGTCGCGACCGGTTCGCGGAAGGCCCAGGCGAGCTTGCCGTCGGCGGCGGCCTTGCACTCATAGACCTGCGCGTCCTCGGCGTGGACGCCGAGCACGACGCTCTCGCCGGGGGCGGCGATCGTGTCGGGGAGTGGGTCTGCGGCGAGCGCGGTGGTGCCGGTCAGGGCCAAGACCGCAAAAGCAAGGCTCTTGAGTGTCGGCATGGTGCTTCCTCAGGCAAGGTCTCGTCATTGCAAGGAGCTCGCGACAAAATTGCGAAGCAATTTTGCGCTGATGCGACGAAGCAATCCAGATTGTTTCCGCGGAGGGATTCTGGATTGCTTCGCCTTGCTCGCAGTGACGGCGTGGTTGACGGCTTACGCCGCCATCGCCTTGACGAGGTTCTCGGCGACCTTGTCCAGGAAGCCGGTGGTCGAGAGCCAGCGCTGATCGGCGCCGACCAGGAGCGCGAGGTCCTTGGTCATGTAGCCGGCCTCGACGGTGTCGACGCAGACCTTCTCCAGCGTGGTGGCGAACTTGGCGAGCTCGGCGTTGTTGTCGAGCTTGGCGCGGTGGGCGAGGCCACGGGTCCAGGCGAAGATCGACGCGATCGAGTTGGTCGAGGTCTCCTTGCCCTTCTGGTGCTCGCGGTAGTGGCGGGTCACCGTGCCGTGGGCCGCTTCTGCTTCCACGGTCTTGCCGTCGGGGGTGAGCAGCACCGAGGTCATCAGGCCGAGCGAGCCGTAGCCCTGCGCGACCGTGTCGGACTGCACGTCGCCGTCGTAGTTCTTACAGGCCCAGACATAGCCGCCGGACCACTTCAGGGCCGACGCCACCATGTCGTCGATCAGGCGGTGCTCGTAGGTCAGGCCCTTGGCGTCGAACTCCTTCTTGAACTCCTTGTCGAAGATCTCCTGGAAGATGTCCTTGAAGCGGCCGTCATAGACCTTCAGAATCGTGTTCTTGGTCGACAGATACACCGGGTAGCCGCGCAAGAGGCCATAGTTGAAGGAGGCGCGGGCGAAGTCGATGATGGAGTCGTCGAGATTGTACATCTCCATGGCGACGCCGGCGCCCGGAGCCTTGAACACTTCCTTCTCGATCACGGTGCCGTCCTCGCCCACGAACTTCAGCGAGAGGGTGCCCTTGCCCGGGAACTTGATGTCGGTTGCGCGGTACTGGTCGCCATAGGCATGGCGGCCGATGATGATCGGCTTGGTCCAGCCGGGAACGAGGCGCGGCACGTTCTTGCAGATGATCGGCTCGCGGAAGATCACGCCGCCGAGGATGTTGCGGATGGTGCCGTTCGGCGACTTCCACATCTGCTTGAGGTTGAATTCCTTCACCCGCGCCTCATCCGGGGTGATGGTGGCGCACTTGACGCCGACGCCGACCTTCTTGATCGCCTCGGCGGCGTCGATGGTGACCTGATCGTTGGTACGGTCGCGGTACTCCATGCCCAGGTCGAAATAGAGCAGCTCGACATCCAGGAACGGGTTGATCAGCTTGTCCTTGATGTACTGCCAGATGATCCGGGTCATCTCGTCGCCATCGAGCTCGACGACGGGATTGAATACCTTGATTTTAGCCATGATCGGGGAAGCCCTCTTGGGAACGGCGCCGGTGGCGCCCACGTGAATATCCGCCGCCTCTTAGCACCTGATAGCAGCGGGCGAAAGCCAAGTGATTATGCACTTTTAGCTCATCCAGCTTCCACAGACGGGGAGCGGGGTGAGGTTTCAGGCGAGATTCAAAAGTCCAATCCAACCTGTTATTTCCCTTGAGAATTTTGTCAGGACAGGCAAACGACAGGCGGGCAGCGCCGGCCGGCCCAAGACCAACTCGAAAAGGCCGCCTTGAATCATTTCCTAAGAGCGCCTTGCCAAGGCCTTGAGAGACAGTGTGAAAGTGAAGCGAGATGTCGGGGACTGACAAGAGCAAGACGGGCCTTTCCCTCGACGGTCCCATCGTCATCCTGGTCGAGCCGCAGCTGGGTGAAAACATCGGCATGGCCGCGCGCGCGATGGGCAATTTCGCGCTCGGCGCCTTGCGTATCGTCAACCCCAGGGACGGCTGGCCCAACATTGCGGCCCAGCGGGCCGCGGCCGGTGCCGACCACATTCTGGAAAAGGTCGAATTGTTCGACACCGTGGAGCAGGCGGTTGCCGACCTCGACCTCTTGTTCGCCACCACGGCTCGCCCCCACGACCAGGCCAAGCCGGTGGTCGGGCCGGAGGCCGCAGCCAGCGAGATCGCCGGGCACGTCGCGACTGGCGGCAGGTGCGGTATCCTGTTCGGCCGGGAGCGCTGGGGGCTGACCAACGAGGAGGTCGGGCTCTCCAATCGCATCATCACCTTCCCGGTCAATCCCGGCTTTGCCTCGCTCAACCTCGCGCAGGCCGTGCTGCTGGTCGGCTACGAATGGTTCAAGCGGGCCACATCCGGCGAGCTGCCGCACGCCATGCCCGAGCGCTCCGAGCGCGCCTCGCAGCACCAGATGCAGGCCTTCTTCGACAATCTCGTGCGCGAGCTCGACAAGGTCGAATTCCTTCGCCCGGCCGAGAAGCGCGACACCATGCTGGTGAACCTGCGCAACATCTTCAGCCGCATGGAGCCGACCAAGCAGGACATGCATACCCTCCATGGCGTCGTGATGGCGATCGCGGAGGGGCGCAAGGGCCCGGCCAAGGGCGGCGTGCTCGACGGCGAGCAGGCGACGCGCCTGCGCGCGCTGCTGGCCGAGCACGGCCAGGGCGGCGGCGTGCCCGACAGCGGCTCGACCGTGCGCGGGCTTGCCCGGCTGCTCCGCCGCAACCCGACCGATGCCGAGCGCCTGCTCTGGCAGGCGTTGACCCGCGACCGCCGCTTCGCAGGTCAGTTCAAGCGCCAGACCCCCGTTGGGCGCCACATCCCGGACTTCGTCTCGTTCCCGCACCGGATCGCGATCGAGCTGGTCAACCCCGGCGAGGGCGAGGCAATCGCGGCCGACCGCGCAGGGCGGCGGACGTGGCTCGAGGCGCGTGACTATCGGGTGCTCGACATCCGCGCGGCGGATGTCGAGCGCGATCTGGAGACGGAGCTGGTGCGGCTGCAGGGGATGGTGGAGCAGAGTGCGTAGGTGGCGTAGGGTGGGTTAGCCATGCGGCTGCGCGAAAGCGCAGTCCGCTCGGCGTAACCCACCTCTTATGTCTCTGCGGAAATCAAAGCAAGTTGCGTAGGGTGGGCAAACCGAAACGTGCCCACCATCTCGATGAACAGAGCTGAGCAAGCTTATGGGCACGGCGCTTTGCGCCTTTGCCCACCCTACGAGATCTTCGTAGCCCGGATGAGCGAAGTGATATCCGGGGCAAGGTCCCGCATCTCGCTGCGCCCATGCGGGCTACAAGACGAGCGCGTTCAGACCGCCTCTAACTGATCCGCCGCGCGCTTCTTCTTCGGCTTGGACTGGCCGAGCAGGGGGCCGGCGGTGAGCGCGGCCATATCGGCCACCCCCGGGTCGCGCGAGATCATCGCGGCGACGATGGCGCCGTCGATGATGAGGCCGAGCTGGTGCGCGAGCACCGCGGGCTCGCTCGAGCCGAGCTCGCCGGCGAGCTTCTCGATGTGGCCGAGCACGATCTTCTTGTGCTTCAGCGCGATGGTGCGGAACTGTTTGGCGTCCTTGTCGTGCTCGCCGACCGCGTTGATGAAGGGGCAGCCGTAGAAGCGCTCTTCGGCGAACCAGCTCTTCAGCGCTGGGAAGATCCGCGCCAGCTTCGCCTGCGCGTCGCCGCCGCCCGCTTCCATGGCGCCGATGAACCATTCGCGCCACTGTTTGCCTTCGCTCTCCAGCACCGCGTTGACGAGATTGGTCTTGGAGCCGAACAATTTGTAGAGCGTGGTTTTGGCCGTGCCGGCTTCCTCGATGATCGCGTCGATGCCGGTGGCGTTGATGCCGTTCTTGCAGAACAGATGCGTCGCGGCGCTGAGCAGACGGCCGCGTGCTGACTCGTCCTCGCCGGCGCCGGAATGCGGCGCGTTTGCAGTCTTCTTCGATGAAGCTTTTGCCATGGACTCAAACTTACCCGCAGCCGCGCCGCATCAGCAAGCCGCATCTGTTCCGCGCTGAAAAGATTCGCAAAGGGCTGGCGATCTGCATCGCCTTTGAGCAAGCGGCCGCTGATCAATCCGCAGGCAGGGACGCTTAAGCGGCTCCAATGCTTCGCGTTTTGATTTTCGCCGGCTCTGGCACGCTCCATGCAAAGAAACAGACCGTTCGGTATCCTGCCGATTTCCACTTTTGCCAGGGAGAAGATTGATGACTGCCGTCGTTCAGAAGACAGTGCTGACGGGGTGCCTCGCGCCCATCGACAAGAACGGGCTCGAGCAACTGATCGCCAACGGCAAGGCGAATCCGAAGGTCATCAAGACCTTGAAGTGCAAGACCGTCGCGGAGGGCAAATTCCGCCACGCCAACTACATCCGCAACCTGCCGCCCTATATCGTTGATGAGCCGCCAGGACTCCTGGGCGACGACACCGCGCCCAATCCGTCGGAGGCCTCGCTCGCCGCGCTCGGCTCCTGCCTTGCGGTCGGCCTGCACGCCAACGCGGTGCATCGCGGCTGGATCGTCAACAAGCTCGAGCTCGAACTGGAGGGCGACCTCAACATCACCGCGGTTTGGGGCACCGGCGATGTCTCTGACAAGCCGGTCGGCTTCACCGACGTGCGCGTGAAAGTGGACATGGAGTGCGAGGGCATCTCGCCGGACGAGATCAATGCGCTGGTCACCCATGTGAAGAAATGGTCGCCGGTCGCCAACACCTTCACCCGCCCGGTCAATCTCGAGGTCGGCATCTAGCGATAGCAACGAGGACAACGGTGCGGGAGACGATCATGGGTTCACTGTCTTTATCGCGGGTCGAAGTTCTGGATCAGCCCGCACCGTCCATTGCAGGGGAGGTGGCGCGGATTGCGCGGGAGCAGCTCGCGCCGCTCGCCGCCGGCATCGACGACGGTTCGGTCTACCCGGCCGAGGTGCTGCGTGCGTTCGGCGCGGTCGGCGCCTGGGGCAGTCATATGCCTCAGGAAGGTCCCGCGGATTTACGCTGTGCGATCGAGTCGATGGCCGCGATCGGCGAGGTCTGCGGCGCCACGGCCTTCATGGCCTGGTGCCAGAACACGCTGGTCTGGTACGCGGCCAACTCGACCAATCTGAAGCTGGCGAGGCGTTTTGGCGATGCCTTCTCGAGCGGTCGCGTGCTCGGCGGCACAGGTCTCTCCAATCCGATGAAGAGCTTTTTCGGCATCGAGAAGCTGAAGCTGAAGGGGCGGAAGGTCGAGGGCGGCTACATCGTGCGCGGGGCGCTGCCCTGGGTCTCCAATCTCGGCCCGGACCATTATTTCGGCACCATCTTCGAGCGCGAGGACGATCAGGGGACCGTGATGTTCCTCGCCGACTGCTCCGATCCCTCGATCACGCTGACGCCGTGCAAGCCGTTCCTCGCGATGGACGGCACCGGCACTTACGGCGTGCAGTTCCGCGACGTGTTCGTGCCGGATGAGCTGATCCTCGCCGATCCCGCCGCGCCCTTCGTCAAGAAGATCCGCGCCGGCTTCATCCTGCTCCAGGCCGGCATGGCGCTCGGCGTCATCAGGGACTGCATCAACATCATGGACGAGGTGGATAGCACGCTCGGCCACATCAACCGCTATCTGCCGCAGCAGCCGGTGCACTTTCGCGATCTCGCCGCCGAGCTCGAGGCCGAGACCATGGCGCTGGCGCGCGATCCATACAACGAGGAGGAGACCTACTGGCGCAAGGTGGTCGCGCTGCGCCTGCGCGCGGGCGAGGCGAGCGTTGCGGCGGCGCATGCGGCGATGCTGCATTGTGGCGCGCGCGGGTACCTCAAGAGCCACCGCGCGCAGCGGCGCCTGCGCGAGGCCTATTTCGTCGCGATCGTCACGCCGGCCACCAAGCAGCTGCGCAAGATGCTTGCCGATGCCTGAGTTCCAAGTCTTTGAGTTCAACGAGTCCACCTGAAGACCCCCAACCTCAACGGAGAGGCCGCCATGACTGACGTTCTGATCACTGCCGTCGAACTCGCCGATCTCTTGAAGAGCGAGCCGTGTGTCGTCATCGACACCCGCAATCCCGATGCCTACGCCGCCGGGCATCTGCCCAATGCCGTCAACGTGCATGAGATTTTTACGTTTCTGGCGACCTCGACGCCGGAAGGCATGGCCGAGCTGAAGACCAAGTTCGCGGATGCGTTCGGCGGCGCCGGTCTATCGGGCAAGGAGACGGCCGTGATCTACGAGCAGTCGATGAACTCGGGCTTCGGCCAGTCCTGCCGTGGCTATTACCTGCTCACCATGCTCGGCTACCCCAAGGTGAAGGTGCTGCATGGCGGCTTCGACGCCTGGTCGGCGGCGGGCTTCCCGGTGACCAAGGACGTGCCGACGCCGGTGAAGGCCTCGTTCGCGATCGTGCCCGAGGCGGGCGAGATCCTGATCGACGCAAAGACCATGCTGGCCGCGGTCGGCAAGCCCGGCATCGCCATCCTCGACGTGCGGGATGTCGACGAGTGGATCGGCGACAGCTCTTCTCCGTATGGGAAGGATTTCTGCCCGCGCAAGGGCCGCATCCCCGGCGCGGTCTGGCTGGAATGGTACCGCATGATGAAGCCGACCGCCGAGGGCCCGCGCTTCAAGTCCAAGGACGAGATTTTGGCCGAATGCGCCACCGTCGGCATCTCGCAGACGACGCCGGTCTATCTCTACTGCTTCAAGGGCGCGCGGGCCTCGAACACATTCCTGGCGCTGAAGAACGCCGGCGTGAAGGACGTGCGGATGTATTTCGGCTCCTGGAACGAATGGTCGCGCGACCCCTCGCTGCCGATCGAGCAGGGGTTGCCGATCGCGGCTGATGTGACGACCAAGGCGGCTTGACTGCGTGCCTCGTTCTTCGAGACGACCGCTTTGCGGTCCCTCAGGATGAGGCTAAGCGGCATCGGTGTGCGTTGAACCCGTTGCCGCACACTCCGTCCTTCATCCCGAGGAGCCCGCCTGAAGCGGGCGTCTCGAAGGATGGGCCACTTGCGGACGAGGCGCGATCCCGAGCGCCTTGATCCGCGAGGCCAGCGTGGTCGGCTTGATGTCCAGCATCTCGGCCGCCCCGCCGGGGCCGAACACCTTTCCGGCGCAGGCCTCGAGCGCGGCCATGATGTTGGCGCGCTCGTGGTCGCGCATCTCCGCGGACGTCATCACCGCCGGGCGCGCATCGGCCTTCTGCCGCGTGGCGCCGCTAGGGGCTTGCGCGCCCGATGCATCCGGCAGATCGATGCGCAGGCGGCCGTTCTGCGACAGGATCGCGGCGCGCTCGATCACGTTCTGCAATTCGCGGACGTTGCCGGGCCAGTCGTAGCGGGCGAGCCGCCGCGCATCGCCCTCGGAGAGGCGCAAATTCGACTTCAGCGCCTTGCCCTCGCGCGTCAGAAAATGCTGGGCGAGCAGGGGAATGTCCTCGCGCCGTTCGCGCAAGGGCACCGTCTCGATCGGGAACACGTTGAGGCGGAAATAGAGGTCCTCGCGGAAACGTCCGCGCTGCACCTCTTGCTTGAGGTCGCGATTGGTCGCGGCGATGACGCGGACGTCGACGGCGCGGGTGCGCGCCTCGCCGACGCGCTCGAAATGTCCCTCCTGCAGCACGCGTAGCAGCTTGCCTTGCAGTTCGAGCGGGATCTCGCCGACCTCGTCGAGGAACAGCGTGCCGCCGTCGGCGAGCTCGAAGCGGCCGATGCGGTCGCGCGTCGCGCCGGTGAAGGCGCCGCGGACATGGCCGAAGAACTCGCTCTCGAACAATTCGCGCGGGATCGCCGCGCAGTTGACGCGGATCAGCGGCCGGTCGCTGCGGGTGGAATCCTCGTGAATGCCGCGCGCGATCAGCTCCTTGCCGGTGCCGGACTCGCCGGTGATCATCACCGCCGCCGTGGTCGGCGCCACCAGCTTGACCTGGCGCAGCGTCTTCTGGATCGCCTCGCTTTGACCGATGATGCCGCGCGGATTGGTCTCGATGCGGATCTCCTCCTGGAGATAGGCGTTCTCGAGCTCCAGCCGCTCGCGCAGGCGGTCGACCTCGGCGAGCGCGGCATGCAGCTTCTCGTCGGCCTCGCGGCGCTGGCTGACGTCGCGGAACACCACGACCGCGCCGACCACGACGCCGCGGTCGCGGATCGGCGTGGAGGTGTATTCGACCCAGGCGGGCGATCCGTCCTTGCGCCAGAACACTTCGCCGTCGACCTGGTGCACGGCGCCGTCGCGGAAGGCCGCATAGATCGGACAATCATGGTTGTGATAGTGCCGGCCGTCGTGATGGGTGTGGTGGACGATCGGATGGATCTCCTTGCCGACCAGCTCCTCGGCGGTCCAGCCCAGCATGCGCTCGGCCGCAGGATTGACGAAGGTGGTCTTGCCTTCGGCGTTGACGCCATAGATGCCTTCGCCGGCGGCGCGCAGGATCAGCTGGTTCTCGCGCTCGATGTCCTGGAAGACGCGCTCGACCCGCTGCCAGGTCGAGATGCCGCCGCGCATATGATCCTCGGCGGCCGCATCGACATTGCGGCGGCGGCGCGCTTCGAGATCGGTCAGCGTCAGCAGCAGCAGCGAACGGCCGTCATGCGGCAGCAGGCAACCGGCATATTCGAGCTGGAGGTTTTGCCCGGTCGCATGGCGGGGCGTGAGCGCCGTCGTCCAGTAGGCACCCTTGTGCAGCACGGCCTGGGTGAAGACGGTGAGGGCGGCAAGCTCGCCGGCGTGAAGCGTGCTGGCCCTGGTCTGCCGCAGCAGCGCGCGGTCATAGCCGAGCAGGGCGCAGGCGGCAGGATTGGCATCGACGATCTGGTCGCTGAACGGGTCGACCAGCAGCGTCGCCTCGACCGAGGATTCGAACGCGGCGATGCGCGGGTCGATGGCGGGAGCCACATCATCGTGGACGGGCATTGGCGTCGTTGCCATTACGAAATCTCGTCATTGAACTACGAAATCTCGTTTATCACGAGTTTTCGTAACGGCCAAGCGCGGGCGAAAGTGCTGCGTCATCAGGGCACTGGCCTTGCTGAAGGCCGTGGCATGCTCCTTGCGTAATTCCTCCCCGCAATGAGCGCAGGAGGGCCGATGTCCACGTTCGACAATCCGTTTGATCCCGATCGCAACCTTCGAGCCGGCTGCGTCTGCGGCCAGCATCAATCCGCGGCGGAGCATGAGCAGGCGGCGTCAGCGCTGCGTTGCGACCCCCTCGAGAGCGAGGAGAAGCGCTACGAGGGCGTCGTCGCTTCCGCGCTAATGCGCGCGATGTTTCCGCAGGATGTGGCGCGGCGGGCCTTCCTGAGGTCGGTCGGTGCCTCGACCGCGCTCGCGGCGCTGTCGCAGTTCTTCCCGCTCAAGACCGCAACCGAGCTGTTTGCGCAGACCGGTGCGCCCGAGAAGAAGGACCTCAAGGTCGGCTTCATTCCGATCACCTGCGCCACGCCGATCATCATGGCGGCGCCGATGGGCTTCTATGCCAGGCACGGCCTCAACGTCGAAGTGGTGAAGACCGCCGGCTGGGCCGTGATCCGCGACAAGACCATCAACAAGGAATACGACGCAGCCCACATGCTGGCGCCGATGCCGATCGCGATTTCGCTGGGACTCGGTGCGAACGCAATTCCCTTTGCTGTCCCTGCGATCGAGAACATCAACGGGCAGGGCATCGTGCTCGCAACCAAGCACAAGGACAAGCGGGACCCGAAGGACTGGAAGGGCCTGAAGTTCGCGATTCCCTTCGACTACTCCATGCACAACTACCTGCTGCGCTACTATCTCGCCGAGCACGGGCTCGACCCCGACACCGACGTGCAGCTGCGCTCGGTGCCGCCGCCGGAAATGGTCGCCAATCTGCGCGCCGACAACATCGACGGCTTCCTGGCGCCGGACAATATCTGCCAGCGCGCGATCTATGACGGCGTCGGCTTCATGCATCTGCTCTCGAAGGAGATCTGGGACGGCCATCCCTGCTGCAGCTTCGCGGCCAGCCGCGAGTTCATCACGACAGCGCCGAACAGCTTTGCCGCGCTGACGCGCGCCATCGTCGATGCGACCGCCTATGCGTCGAAGGCGGAGAACCGCAAGCCGATCGCGGAGGCGATCGCGCCGGCCAACTACATCAACGCGCCGGTCACGGTGCTGGAACAGGTGCTCACCGGCACCTATGCCGACGGCCTCGGCGGCGTGAAGACGGACGCAAAACGCGTCGATTTCGATCCGTTCCCCTGGCAATCCTTTGCGGTGTGGATGCTGACCCAGATGAAGCGCTGGGGCCAGATCAAGGGCGACGTCGACTACAAGGCGGTCGCCGAGCAGGTGTATCTGGCGACCGACACCAAGAAGCTGATGACGGAGATGGGCCTGTCGCCGCCGGCGAGCAGCTACAAGTCGTTCGCGGTGATGGGGAAGACGTTCGATCCGACGAAGCCGGAAGATTACGTCGCGAGCTTCAAGATCAGGAAGGCGTCGTGATGGACTCGGCTCGTGCTTTCTTCGCCTCTCCCCGCGTGCGGGGAGAGGCCGACCCGCTCCGGGCGATGCGAAGCATCGTCCCGAGCGCGGCGGGTGAGGGGGACTCTCCGCGAGTCCAACTCTCACCTCCCTCGCGGAGAGCCTCCCTCACCCCGACCCGCTTCCCGCAAGCGGGGAGAGGGAGATGAAGTCATCCTCGCTTCGTCTCCGCGCCAGCCTCGTCTCCATCGCGCTCCTCGCCGCGTTCCTCGGCATCTGGCATCTCGCCACGCGCTCGACGGCGCCGGTGGCGACGATGAGCCCGGAATACGCCAAGCTGATGGGCCTCACCGCCACGCAGGGCAAATCCGCCATGCCGGGGCCGCTCGATGTCGGCGCAAAGCTCTGGGACCATCTGAAGCGGCCGTTCTACGACAACGGGCCGAACGACAAGGGACTCGGCATCCAGCTCGCCTATTCCATCGCGCGCGTCGGCACCGGCTATCTGCTCGCGGTGCTGGTGGCGATCCCGCTCGGCTTCCTGATCGGCATGTCGCCGCTGCTCAGCAAGGCGCTCGATCCCTTCATCCAGGTGCTGAAGCCGATCTCGCCGCTGGCCTGGATGCCGCTGGCGCTCTACACCATCAAGGATTCGTCGGTCTCCGCGATCTTCGTGATCTTCATCTGCTCGATCTGGCCGATGCTGCTCAACACCGTGTTCGGCGTCGCCAGCGTGCGCAAGGAATGGATCAACGTCGCGCGCACGCTCGAGGTCGGCACCGTCAGGCGCGCCTTCACCGTGATCCTCCCCGCAGCGGCGCCGACGATCCTGACCGGTATGCGCATCTCGATCGGGATCGCCTGGCTGGTGATCGTCGCGGCCGAGATGCTCGTCGGCGGCACCGGCATCGGCTACTTCGTCTGGAACGAGTGGAACAACCTCTCGATCACCAACGTGATCATCGCGATCCTCTTGATCGGGATCGTCGGCATGCTGCTCGACCAGATCCTCGCGCGCTTCACGCGCATGGTCACGTTTCCGGAGTAAGGGCGATGACCGACAAGTTCATCTCCATCGAAGGCATCGCCAAGCGCTATTCCGGCGCGGGCGGCGCCACGACCACGGTATTCGAAAATCTCTGGCTGTCGATGGCGCGCGGCGAGTTCTGTTGCGTGATCGGCCATTCCGGCTGCGGCAAGACCACCGTGCTCAACATCCTCGCCGGCCTCGATGCGCCGAGCGAAGGCGCGGTGATCGTCGACGGCCAGGCGATCTCGGGCACCAGCCTCGACCGCGCCGTGATCTTCCAGAGCCATGCGCTGCTGCCCTGGCGCACCGTGCTCGGCAACGTCGCTTACGCCGTGAGCTCGAAATGGCGCAGCTGGGACCGCGCCAAGGTGAGGGCGCACGCGCAGACCTTCATCGATCTCGTCGGGCTCACCGGCTCCGAGCACAAGCGGCCGTCGGAACTGTCAGGCGGCATGAAGCAGCGCGTCGGCATCGCGCGGGCGCTGTCCATCACGCCGAAGATGATGTTGATGGACGAGCCGTTCTCGGCGCTGGACGCGCTGACGCGCGGCACGCTGCAGGACGAGGTGCGGCGCATTTGCCTGGAGACCGGGCAGACCGCGTTCATGATCACCCATGACGTCGACGAGGCGATCTATCTCGCCGACAAGATTTTCCTGATGACCAACGGGCCGGGCGCGGTGCTCGCCGAGGTCGTCGAGAATCCGCTGCCCAGGGAGCGCGGCCGCACCGACCTGCATCGCCATCCGCTCTATTATGCCCTGCGCAACCACATCGTCGATTTTCTGGTGACGCGCAGCAAGACCTTCGCCGCCGAGACGCCCGATCACGATCCGCGCAACGTGCCGGTGGTGCATATCGGCAAGCCTGGCCTCTCGATCGCAGCAAGCGGCGAAGAGCCACGACAGACCTGGACATCCGGGACCAATCCCGGATTGAGCGCCTGATTTGTAGCCGCATGATCTACGGAAAACCGCTTCACACTTTTCCGGATCATGCTTTTGAAGAGGAGACACCGACATGAAACGCGAAGACCTCACCGAGAAGCTGCTCGACATCAAGCGCGAGAAGGGCTGGAGCTGGAAACACATCTGCGAGAAGATCGGTGGCTATTCCGAGGTGCTGATCGTCGGCGCGATCATGGGCCAGATGAAGCTGACGAAGCCGCAGGCGGCGAACGCCGGCGAGTTGTTCGGCCTCTCGAAGGCGGAGACCGCCATGCTCAACGAGGTGCCGATGCGCGGCACCGGCACGCCGATGCCGCCGACCGATCCCCTGATCTATCGCTTTTACGAGATGGTGATGGTGAACGGTCCGGCCTGGAAGGCGCTGATCGAGGAAGAGTTCGGCGACGGCATCATGTCGGCGATCGACTTCGACATGGGGATCGAGCGCGTCGCCAACCCGAAGGGCGATCGCGTCAAGATCACCATGAGCGGCAAGTTCCTGCCGTACAAATATTACGGTGCCAGCGGCAACGTGCCGGAATACGGCTTCAAGGAGGGGTGATTTGGTTTGCCGTCATTCCGGACGCCGCGCCAGCGGCGATCCGGAATCTCGGGTTTCCGGGTTCGCACCGTTGGCGCGCCCCGGAATGACACTGGGCCTTATTTCCCGGCCTTCACCTCGGCCGCCGCCACCGCGAGCAGCTCGCTCATCTTGGCGCGAATCGCCTGTTCGGTGATGGGGACGTTCTTGCCGGCGAAATCGGCCGTGATCTTGCGCAGGACGTCGCCATCGCCGGCCTCCTCGAAATCGGCCGCGACGACCTCCTTGGCATAGGCGGTGGCGGCGTCGCCCGATATGCCGAGCTTTTCGGCCGCCCACAGCCCGAGCAGCCGGTTGCGGCGGGCCTCCGCCTTGAATTTCTGCTCCTCATCGAGGGCAAATTTCTTCTCGAAGCCTTCCTCGCGCTTGTTGAGTTCGCTCATGCGTCTTCCAATTCCCTGCTGACTGGACCCGGCGCCCTCGTTGCGGGAGCCCGGGCGCATGCCTAGATAAGGAGCACGAATCGGCAAAACAACGAGCCGTTAAGCCGCAGGCAAGACGGTATAAGTTGGCGCCGGACGGCCGGATCGATTGTGCTCGGAGAGCCAATCGGATAGGTTGCCTAAAGGCTTGGTTCCCGTTCTGTTTCCAATGGTGTTTCCTTGGGTTACGGACGGGTTCCGAGCCGTTCACGGCAGCTCCGCTGTGGGTCGTAATCCTAGTCAACCGGAGCACACCAAATTCATGGATTTCAACAAAACACGGTACATCCCCATGAGCCGTCGGCGTCGCATTTATGAAGGCAAGGCAAAGGTTCTCTACGAAGGCCCGGAGCCCGGCACCCTGATCCAGCACTTCAAGGACGACGCCACCGCGTTCAATGCGAAGAAGCATCAGGTGATCGAGGGCAAGGGTGTCCTCAACAACCGGATCTCGGAGTACCTGTTTCAGCACCTCAACGACATCGGGGTGCCCACCCATTTCATCCGCCGCCTCAACATGCGCGAGCAGTTGATTCGCGAGGTCGAGATCGTGCCACTGGAAGTGGTGGTGCGGAACGTTGCTGCCGGCTCGCTGTCGCAGCGCCTCGGCATCGAGGAGGGCACGCAGCTGCCGCGCTCGATCATCGAATTCTATTACAAGAACGACCAGCTCAACGACCCCATGGTGTCGGAAGAGCACATCACCGCCTTCGGCTGGGCAACGCCCCAGGAGATCGACGACATCATGGCGCTCGCCATCCGGGTCAACGATTTCCTCACCGGCCTCTTCCTCGGCATCGGCATCCGCCTCGTCGACTTCAAGATGGAGTGCGGCCGCCTGTTCGAGAACGAGATGATGCGGATCATCGTCGCCGACGAAATCTCGCCGGACAGCTGCCGTCTGTGGGACATCAAGTCGAACGAGAAGCTCGACAAGGATCGTTTCCGCCGCGACCTCGGTGGCCTGCTCGAGGCCTATACGGAAGTCGCAAAGCGCCTCGGCATCCTCATGGAGAACGAGCGCCCGCAGGGCACGGGCCCGGTGCTGGTGAAGAGCTAAGAGGGATTATCGACGTGAAGGCACGTGTCACCGTTACGCTGAAGAGCGGCATCCTCGATCCGCAAGGCAAGGCCATCGAAGGCGCGCTGAAGTCGCTCGGCGTTGACGGCATCTCCAGCGTCCGCCAGGGCAAGGTGTTCGACATCGAGCTCGCCGGCGCCGACAAGGGCAAGGCGGAAGCTGCGCTGAAGGAAGCCGCCGACAAGCTGCTGGCGAACACCGTGATCGAGAATTATCGGGTCGAGATCGTCTAGCGTCTCGCCGTCGCCCGGACGTCACAGCCAGCCGACGCGACGGAAGCGCCAGTAGAGCGCGATGCACGTGACGGCCATCACGCCCAGAAGCACGGGATAGCCGTACTCCCATTGCAGCTCCGGCATGTTCTTGAAGTTCATGCCGTAGATGCCTGCAAGGGCGGTGGGGACCGCGAGGATTGCGAGCCACGAGGCGAGCTTCTTTGAGACCGCCGTCTCCTGCGCCTGTCCGACCAGCAGACTGGCCTCGAAGGCGAAGGCCAGCACCTCGCGCATGGAATCGATGCGCTCCTGGATGTTCCTGACGTGGTCGGTAACGTCGCGGAACAGGGGCTGCATCGCTTGCCGCACCATCGACAATTCGTCGTGCTCGAGCCGGCGGCAGACCTCCACCAGCGGCCCGATCGCATTGCGGAGCCGCAGCAGGTCTCGGCGCAGCATGTAGAGCCGTTCGATCTGCGCCCTGGTGGTCGCGTGCGCGAGCACGTCGTCTTCGATGCGCTCGACCTCCTCGTGGATGCTCTCGAGCACGGGCGAATAGTTGTCGACGATGAAATCGAGGATGGCGTAGAGGATGTAGTCCTCGCCCCGCGCAAGCGCCCGCGGGCAGCTCTCGCAGCGGTCGCGCACCGGCGTGTAGGAGGTCGAGGCGCCGTGGCGGACGGTCACGAGATAGCCGTCGCCGACGAAGATGTGGGTCTCCCCGAAGGCGATGCGGCCATCGATCAGCTGCGCCGTGCGCGCCACGATGAACAGGGCCTCGCCGTATTGCTCGATCTTGGGCCGCTGATGGGCGTGGTTGGCGTCCTCGATCGCGAGGTCGTGCAGGTCGAACTGCTTCTGCACCGCGCCGAGCAGCGCCATGTCCGGCTCGTGCAGCCCGATCCAGACCACGTGGCCGGGCTTGGCCCGCCAGCTCGAGGCTTCGCTGATGGCGATGTTGGCGACGCGCCTTCCGTCGACATAGGCGCCGGCGGCGACGACGCCTTCGGTGGACACCGGCTCGGAGGGGGATGCGGGCCGCGACGGGACGTTCATGGCTTCAATCCCGGGCAAGATCGTCGGGCAAAAGTGCCGTGGCTATGGTCTGTGTACAAGGCCGGCCGGCAAGGCTAGCACTGGTAAAATCCCCGTCAAATGGCTATGTCTCTCGACGAATTGGCCCTTTGGCCGCCCCGATTCCCACCGCCGCCGGAACCTCTGCCATGAAAGCCGCCATCCTCGTCTTTCCCGGAATCAACCGTGAGCGCGACATGGCGCGCGCATTGAGGCTGATCTCCGGCAGCGAGCCGGCGATGGTCTGGCACGCCGAGACCTCGCTGCCATCGGGCACCGATCTCGTGGTCGTGCCCGGCGGTTTCTCCTACGGCGATTACCTGCGCTGCGGCGCAATCGCCGCGCGTGCGCCGGTGATGGATGCGGTGCGCGATTATGCGGCGAAGGGTGGCCTCGTGCTCGGCGTCTGCAACGGCTTCCAGATCCTGTGCGAATCCGGCCTCCTGCCTGGCGTCTTGATGCGCAATGCGCGGCTGAAATTCATCTGCAAGGATGTGCATCTGCGCGTCGAGCGCTCCGACACGCCGTTCACCCGCGGCTACAATGCGGGTCAGGTGATCCGCGTGCCGGTCGCCCATGGCGAGGGCAATTACGAGGCGGACGAAGAAACCATCAAGCGGCTCGAAGGCGAGGGGCGGGTGCTCTACCGCTACTGCTCCGCTGACGGCGTCGTGGACGAGGCCCATAACATCAACGGCGCGGCGCATTCGATCGCCGGTATCGTCAACGACAAGGGCAACGTGCTCGGCATGATGCCGCATCCGGAAAACCACGTCGAACACATCATGGGCTGCACCGACGGCCGCGGACTGTTCGCGGGCCTTGCCCAGCATCTGGAAAAGGCCGCGTGATCCCGTTCGTGGTGAAGCGCGCTCTCGCCGCGATCGCGGCGCTGGCGTTCGCGGCAGGCGCATTCGCGCAGGACTATCCCAAGCGGCCGATCACCATGATCGTGCCGTTCGCGGCCGGCGGCACCTCGGACGTGATCGCGCGCACTGTCGCCGAGCAGATGGGCGTCGCGCTCGGCCAGACCATCGTGATCGAGAACGTTGCGGGCGCCGGCGGCTCGACCGCGCTGGCGCGCGCCTCCCGCGCCGAGCCCGACGGCTACACGATCGCGATCGGCAATGCCGGCACCAACGCCGCGACCTACACGATCTATCCAAAGCTGCCGTTCACGCCTGAGTCCTTCGTGCCGATCGCGATGGTGGCGAAGACGTTCGGCATCATCGCACTGCGCAAGGATTTTCCGGCGAAGGACCTCAAGGAGTTCATCGCCTACGCCAAGGCCAATCCGGGCAAAGTCAATCTCGGCCATGCCGGCGTTGGCTCCTCGAACTACCTGATCTGCAAGAGCTTCGTCACCGCCGCCGGGATCGATGCGACGCTGGTCGGCTATCGCGGCGCAGCCCCCGCGCTGACTGACGCGATCGGCAGCCAGATCGACGGCGTCTGCGATGCGGCGGCTTCCGTCTCGCAGTCGATCAACGAGAAGCTGGTGAGGGGCCTCGTGGTCGGTTCGACCGTGCGGCTTGCCACGCTGCCGGAGCTGCCGACATCGGCTGAAGCCGGCGTGCCGGAGTTCGAGGCGCAGGGTTGGAACGGCCTGTTCGCACCGAAGGGCACGCCGCCGGCGGTGATCGCCAAGCTCAATGCCGCCGCTCGCACGGCGGTGGAGACCGACGCGGTGAAGAAGCGCTTTGCCGACCTCTCCACCGTCGCCCCCGACGACAACGAGCACTCGCCGGAGCTGCTGCAGCAGCTGGTGACGCGCGACGTCGAGAAGTACCGCAAGATGCTGGCGGACGACGCCAAGCAGTAGGCCGCTGCGCCATCGCCATTTTGGCTGCGATTTCGACCTGCATCGTCTCGACGCAGGCTATTTCCCAACATGAGCCTCCGGTGGCGGGAGTCGGCTCCCTCTCCCGCTGCGGGAGAGGGGTGGGGAGAGGGTGTCTCCGCGGAGGGGCTCCTCAAGAGGATAGAGCCCTCACCCGGATCGCATCTTCGATGCGATGCGACCTCTTCTCCCGCAAGCGGGAGAGGTGAACCGAGCGCTCGGCTGGCATCGATTCGACCACGTTTCATTCTCCCTATCGTAGCTTCAACTTCTCCGCCGGCACCGTCATCGCGGCAACGCCCGCCATCACCAGCAGCAGGCCGAGCGCCAGGTTCGACGGCACGCTCTCGCCCAGCAGCAGCACCGAAAGCCCGACGCCGATCGGGATGCGCAAGTACCCTTGCGCGTTCGTGGTCAGCGTGCCGAGCCGGCCGAGACAGACATAGAACAGCATCAATCCCAGCGCGCTCGAGACGATGCCCATGACGATGGTGGCGACGATGGCTGTCGGCGTCGGATGCAACGTCCAAGGCTGGTCGATGACCAGCGAGGGCGGCAGCAATACGAGGCCGCCGAACAGCAGCGAGCCGGCCGCCACCACCATCGGGTCGTAGTCGGACAGCCTGAGCCCGAAGATGGTTGCGCAGGCGAAGGAGATGGTGGCGAGCAGGATGGCGATCTCCGCCACGATCTCGCTCCCGAAGCCACGCAGGGCATCGAGGCCGACGATGGCGACGGTGCCGGCGAGTCCCAAAATCGCACCCGCGAGCTTGAGCAGCGTCGCCGGCTCGTGCCGGGTGATCAGCGAGGTGATCAGGAAGGCGAAGATCGGCGTCGTCGAGGCCAGCACCACCGTGTTCGAGGCCGGCACATATTGCTGCGACCAGGTGATGATCAGGAACGGGAAGGTCGAGTTGATCAGCTGCTGGGTCGCAAACAGCTTCCAGGCCTTCGCGTCGGTGGGAATTTTGGTGCCGCGCATCCACAGGATCACGAACAGGAAGGCTGCGGCGATCAGGGAGCGCACCGAGATGAAGGTGATGGGCGGGATCGTGGGCAGCGCCAGCTTTGCCAGCGGATAGGTCGAGCTCCAGCAGCAGGCCAGCGCGAACAGCAACGCGTAGTCGCGCCAGTTGCGCGCGCCGGTGGCCGGCATGGATGGCGGCGGCGACGATATTGCTGCCGCTGCGCGGCCCCTTGGCGATGTGCTCTGCGGCACCTTGTTTCTGCTCCCCGGCGCGAACGCGCTCAGCCCAAGTGTGGGCGAGGGGCCGGCAAAAGGGAAGGCGTCGAGCTATGCGTTCGGCTGAGGGAGCGACTTCCACTTCGCCCGCTTGATTGTCCCGGAGAAGGTGAACAGAAGGCGCTCACCGGCGGTCATCTGCCCGCGCAGGAAGATCAGCGACTTGCCGGCACGGGTGACCTCGCCGGTGCATTCAATCAGCTCGCCCTCGTGTCCCGCATCGAGGAATTCGCAGGCGAAATTGACGGTCACGCCTTTGCCGGCCAGGGCGTGGCGGCCGATCGCGAACAGGCTGTAATCGGCGAAGGCCATGAAGCAGCCGCCATGGACGTTCCCGGAGCCGTTCAGGTGCTTCTTCTCGACCCGGAAGGCGCAGCGGATGCTGCCGTCTTCCTCCAGGCGGTGCCAGAACGGGCCGACATGGTTCTCGAAGCTGTCGCGGATCCAGGTCTGCCAGCCCGCAAATTCGCCCTCGGTCGCGACATGCAGCTCGGGGCGGGGCGAAGCGGCCGTTTTGGTCAATTCGTGCAAGGAAATGGGCCTTCAATTACGGGTGTTTTGACCTTAAATCCGATCCGTCCGCGCCGTGCAATTCCCGTTCCCGCGGGGCCCCCGGCGCAAAACGTGGGACAGCGGGAAAATGCGCCATAAAGGGCTTTTCGCGAGCCCCCGATGTTCCTAAGAACGGCCAAACCGCCGCCGAAAGCCCCGAATCCATGAAGAATGAACCCAAGATCACCCCCGAACTGGTTGCCGCCCACGGGCTCAAGCCCGACGAGTATGAGCGCATCCTGAAGCTGATCGGGCGGGAGCCGACCTTCACCGAGCTCGGCATCTTCTCGGCGATGTGGAACGAGCACTGCTCGTACAAGTCCTCCCGCATCCATCTGCGCGGCCTGCCGACCAAGGCCCCCTGGGTGATCCAGGGCCCCGGCGAGAATGCCGGCGTGATCGACATCGGCGACGGCCAGGCCGTGGTCTTCAAGATGGAGAGCCACAACCACCCGAGCTATATCGAGCCGTATCAGGGCGCGACCACCGGCGTCGGCGGCATCCTGCGCGACGTCTTCACCATGGGTGCGCGGCCGATCGCCTGCCTGAACGCGCTGAGCTTCGGTGCGCCCGAGCATGCCAAGACCCGGCATCTCGTCTCCGGCGTGGTCGCCGGTGTCGGCGGTTACGGCAATTCCTTCGGCGTGCCGACGGTCGGCGGCCAGGTGCGTTTCCACACCCGCTATGACGGCAACATCCTCGTCAACGCGATGGCGGTCGGCCTTGCCGACGCCGACAAGATCTTCTATGCGGCCGCCTCCGGCGTGAACATGCCGATCGTCTATCTGGGCTCGAAGACGGGGCGCGACGGCATCCACGGCGCCTCGATGGCCTCGGCCGAATTCGACGACAAGTCCGAGGAGAAGCGCCCGACCGTGCAGGTCGGCGATCCCTTCGCCGAGAAGCTGCTGCTGGAAGCCTGCCTCGAGATCATGGAGAAGGGCTGCGTCATCGCGATCCAGGACATGGGCGCGGCGGGGCTGACCTGCTCGGCGGTCGAGATGGGCGCCAAGGGCGATCTCGGCGTCGATCTCGATCTCGATGCGGTGCCGACCCGCGAGAGCGGCATGAGCGCCTACGAGATGATGCTCTCGGAGAGCCAGGAGCGCATGCTCATGGTGCTCAAGCCCGAGAAGGAAAAGGAAGCCGAGGAGATCTTCACGAAGTGGGGGCTCGATTTTGCGATTGTCGGCTACACCACGCCGAGCAAGCGCTTCGTCGTCAAGCATGGCGGCGACGTGATGGCCGACCTGCCGATCAAGGAGCTCGGCGACGAGGCGCCGGTCTATGACCGCCCGCATGTCGCCTCCGCCGCGCTGCCGGTCGTGCACGCGCGCGACGTGGTCGCGCCGATGGGCCTCGGTGCCGCGCTGGAGAAGCTGATCGGTACGCCCGACATGTGCAGCAAGCGCTGGGTGTGGGAGCAGTACGACCACGTCATCCTCGGCAACACCATGCAGCGTCCGGGCGGCGATGCGGCCGTGGTGCGCGTGCAGGACGGGCCGAAGGGCCTGGCGCTGACCGTCGACGTCACGCCGCGTTATTGCGAGGCCGATCCGTTCGAGGGCGGCAAGCAGGCCGTCGCCGAAGCCTGGCGCAACATCACCGCGGTCGGCGGCAAGCCGCTCGCGATCACCGACAATCTCAATTTCGGCAACCCTGAAAGGCCCGAGATCATGGGCCAGTTCGTCGGCTGCCTGAAGGGTATCTCGGAAGCCTGCCGCACGCTCGACTTCCCGGTCGTCTCCGGCAACGTCTCGCTCTACAACGAGACCAACGGCCGCGCGATCCTGCCGACGCCCTCGATCGGCGGTGTCGGCCTGCTCGACGACTTCACCAAGTCGGCTTCGCTGGCCTTCAAGGCGGAGGGCGAGGCAGTCCTCTTGATCGGCGAGACCCATGGCTGGCTCGGCCAGTCCGTCTATCTGCGCGACATCTGCGGCCGCGAGGAGGGCGCACCGCCGCCGGTCGATCTCGCCGCCGAGAAGCGCAACGGCGATTGCGTGCGCGGCATGATCCATGCGGGTACCGCGACCGCCGTCCACGATCTCTCCGACGGCGGCTTGCTGATCGCACTCGCCGAGATGGCGATGGCGGGCGGCATCGGCGCAAAGCTGCTGGCGGCACCGACCGCGCTGGTGCCGCAGGCCTATTGGTTCGGCGAGGACCAGGCGCGCTATCTCGTCACCGTGCCGGAAACCGAATCCGGCCGCGTGCTCGCCAAGATGCGCGGCTGCGAGGTGCCCTGCGTGCGGATCGGCACCACCGGCGGCGACGCGATTGCGATCGCCGGCGAGGCGCCGGTTACGATCGACACGCTGCGCAAGTCATTCGAGCGCTGGCTGCCGGAATATATGGGCGGCAAGGCGGCCTGAGCTGCTGCCACTCACTCCGTCATTGGGAGCCAACGGGTCCGGCGCGAAGCGCGGCCCGAAGAGAGGCTCCGCGGAGCGATCCAGATCCTCCGCCGGGATAGTCTGGATTGCTTCGTCGCAAGGGCTCCTCGCAACGACGAGTGGAGAGGCCTGGCCTCACAACACCTTCGTCACGCCCGGGATCTGCCGCAAGGCGCGTGTTAACGCCCAACTGAACGCGACCGTCAGCACGAAGCCGATCGTGGCCTTGACGATCGCCGGCAGGTCATAGTCGAACAGCCAATATTGCAGCCACAGCGCGATCGGGTAGTGCACCAGGAACATGCCGTAGGCGTCCGCCTGCATCGGATCGAGCAGCTTGGCCGAGCCTGATTGCCTGAACCTCTGGAAAAGGGCCAGGATCAGAAACATGATGGCCACGCTGAAGACACTGAAGCAGAGGGCATAGAGCGCTTCATACCAGTCGGGCAACGGCGACGGGTTGCCCAGTATTTCGCGCTTGATGAAGATCAGCGTCCACAAGAGGCAATACGGAACGATCGCCAGCACCATCCAGTCCCAGCTGACCCTTGCCATCCGGCCGTCGACAGCGAGCAGCCCGCGATCCATTTGCGCAACGCCGATACCGGCACCGAAAAAGAAGTAGGTCGCGTAGAGCATCACGCGCCCGTGCTGGACCGAGAACGGCCCGAACTCGAACCAACTGCTTGGTCCGAAGTGAACCCGTCCGGGAATGTAGAACGCCGCGGTGACGGCAAGCATGACCGCGAAGAACGCGGCGGGCCGACGGCGACCGTATAGCGAGAGGCGGTTGATCGGATCGAGCAAATTGGGCGACAGCCGATGCAGTATGCAGGCCACCACGTCGAAGCCGAGCAGGACCCAGAGGAACCAGACTGGCCCGCTCGGCCACGGGCCCTTCGTGACCATGTTCCACCAATATTCCGAAAAGCCGATCTCGGGATGGTGTCGGAGCGAGATGGCGTAATAGGCGAGCGGGATGATCGTGAATGCGCAGATCACGAATGGCAAGCCAAGCCGAAGCAGGCGATCTACCAGATAGTTCAGCGCTCCCTTCCGGGCGATGCCAGACCAGGCGAACAGTCCCGACAGGAAGAAGAACATCGCCATGAAGAAACTGTCGGTGGCGAGCACGATCATGTCGAAGCCGAAGAAGTACTTCGGATCGGTATGGCCGAAATAGGTATAGGGGATCACCGCGTGGTGCAGCAGCACCACCAGGGTGAGGAAGGTGCGGGCCCGATCCAGCGACAGGTTGCGCGCCTTGGCCTTCGGTGCCGCTTGCGCCTCCGGGCCGATCGTCGCTGTATGTGACATCGTCGTCATGGTCGCCCCGATTGCGTTCCTGTCCCGAGGCCGAATGTGCCGCCCGGAACCGGATTCAGCAAGGGTTGTGTGAGCCGCCCAACCGTCCTGAGACGATTAGGAACCAGTTCCGCGCAGCAAGGTTAGCGTTCGCGCAAATGGGCTTGAGGGCCGCAACGGACGCTACAATTTGGGAGCTGGTGATGACGATCCTGAAATGGGCGCTGATCTTCTTACTCGTCTCGATCGTGGCCGGCGTGTTCGGCTTCACCGGACTCTCGGCTGCCTCGGCCGATGTCGCCCGCTTCCTGTTCTACGTCTTCGTCGTGATCTTCCTGGTACTTCTGATCCTGGGGCTGACGGTCTTCAGGGCGTAGGTACGCGAGTCATTCCTGGGCGATGCCAGGCATTGAACTCCGGCGCGCCCCGGAATAACCGTTGAACCTACCCCACTTCCTCGATCTTCACCTTGTCCGGATAGAAGGCGAGATGGCCGGATATCTCCGTCATGGCGGGGAAGGGCGTCTCGTAGGTCCAGATCGCGTTGTCGAGCGTTTTGCCGTCGGCCTTGACGCTGTAGTAGCTCGCGTCGCCCTTGTAGGGACAATGGGTGACCCGGTCGGTGCGCTCCAGAAGCGCCATGTTGGCGTCCTCCCGCGGCACATATTGCACCGCCGGATATTTGGCCTCCTTGAGGGTCAGCGCCTTGCTGGTCTCGGCGATGACGATGTCGCCCGCCGTGACGCGGACGCGCCGGGGGTTCGGGGTGATGGTGATGGGGTGGTCCGGCCCTGGAAGCTTCATGATTTCACGCCTTTTCGATCATTCTGCCGCGCGCGGCACTTTGTTGTGCCTTTGTCCCGATGGGATCAGGGATATAGTGCCGGAAAGGGTGACGTAGAAGGCCGTTCACGCTAAGTTTGGCCCGCCGGCAAGTTTGGCTTTTCAGATCCGGACCCCGGCCAGCTATTCGACGACGAGGCTGCTTTGCAGCCGAGCTAAGGAGCTAGACCCGAATGCCCATGGACGCCCACGATATCGAGGCGATGATCAAGGCAGCGATCCCCGATGCCGAGGTGACCATCCGTGACCTCGCCGGCGACGGCGATCACTATGCCGCGACCGTGATCTCGGAATCCTTCCGCGGCAAGTCCCGCGTCCAGCAGCACCAGATCGTCTATCAGTCCCTGCGCGGCCAGATGGGCGGCGTCCTGCACGCGCTGGCGCTGCAAACCGGGGTGCCGGGCACCTGACCTGACGAGCGCCCGATCCGAACGCGCCGGGGAACGACGATGGCTGCCGAGAATTCGCGCGGCGCGATGTTTCGCGTCATCACGCCGAACCAGCCCAGTCGCGTCACCAATGCCGAGCTGTTCTTCGACCTCGTCTTCGTCTTCGCCGTTACGCAAATCTCGCACACGCTGCTGCACCATTTCACGCCGCTCGGCGCGGTGCATGTCACGGTGCTGTTTCTCGCTGTGTGGTGGGTGTGGGTCTACACCGCCTGGGTCACCAACTGGCTTAATCCGGATCTGACGCCGGTTCGCATCCTGATCTTCCTGATGATGCTCGGCGGCCTCGTGCTGTCGACGACCATCCCGACCGCCTTCGAGGGACGGGGCCTGTGGTTCGCCATCGCCTACGCGGCCATGCAGGTCGGACGCACCGCGTTCTGGCTGTTCGCGACCCCCCGCCATCGCACGGCGGTGCGGCACAACGCGATCCGCATCCTGACATGGCTCTCGATCTCGGCGGTGCTGTGGATTGCGGGCGGTCTTTCCGAGGGAGAAACCCGGCTGTGGCTGTGGATCGCGGCAGTCACCTGGGAGTATGTCTCGCCCGCGGTCCGGTTCTGGGTCCCGAAACTGGGCTTCTCGTCGGTCGAGGCCTGGGCGGTCGAAGGCAACCACATGGCCGAGCGTTGCGCCGGCTTCATCATCATCGCGCTGGGCGAGGCCGTCGTGGTGAACGGTGCGACCTTTGCCGAGTTGGAGTGGACGGCCGCGAACATTGTGGCCTTCGTCTCGGCGCTGGTCGGCAGCATCGCGATGTGGTGGGTCTATTTCCACAAGGGCGCGGAGGCCGGCTCCGAGCGCATCTCGAAATCCACCGAGTCCGGCCGGCTGGCGCGGCTCGCCTATACCTATCTGCACATGCCGATCGTCGCCGGCATCATCCTGACTGCGGTCTCGGACGAACTGGTGCTGAAGCACCCGACCGGCCATTCCGATCTCAGGACGATCGTGAGCACGGTTGGCGGCCCGCTGGTGTTCCTGGTCGGCACCATCCTGTTCAAACACTCGATCCGCGGCTTCCTCCAGCTCTCGCACGGCATCGGCATCATCCTGCTGCTGGTGCTGTGGTGGTTCGCCGCCGATCTCTCACCGCTCTGGCTCTCGGTTGCGACCAGCGTCATCATGATCGTGGTCGCGGTTTGGGAGTCGGTGTCGCTGGGGTCGAAGGTGGAGGAGGCCGGGGAGGATTGAGCTCCCGGCGCTCTTACTCCGCAACCTCCAGCGCATGCACCGAGAACATCATCGCCGCATCCGTCCAGCTCTCGCGCACCCGCCAGCCTGCGCCCTGCGCCAAAGCAGTGAAGCGGTCGATGCTGTATTTGTAGCTGTTCTCGGTATGGATGCTCTCGCCCTTGTTGAACGAGAAGCTGGTGCCGAGCAGGCGCACGGTCTGGCTCTTCCTGCTGATCAGGTGCATCTCGATGCGGTGCCGCTCGCGATTGTAGATCGCGCGATGGGTGAAGGCGGACAGGTCGAAATTGCCCCCGAGCTCGCGGTTGATGCGCACCAGGACATTGAGGTTGAAGCGGGCGGTGACGCCGGCCGCATCATTGTAGGCCTCGTGCAGCACGCGCTCGTCCTTCTCGAGGTCGGCGCCGATGATCATCTGCGCGCCCGGGCCCAGAATCTCGCGCGCGCTCTTCAGGAAGGCCTGTGCTTCGTGCGGCTCGAAATTGCCGATGGTCGAGCCGGGGAAGAACCCGACCTTGGGCATGGAGGCGACTGCTTTGGGCAGCTCGAACGGCGTGGTGAAGTCGGCTGCGACCGGATAGATGCCGAGTGAGGGGAAATCCCGCTTCAGGCCGTTCGCCTGCGCCGCCAGGAAATCGCCGGAAATGTCGACGGGCACATAGGCCGCGAACTTGCAGTGGCCGAGCAGCAGGCGGACCTTGGTGGTCGCGCCGGCGCCGAACTCGACCAGCGCGGCATGCTCGGGAATGATCTTCGCGATCTCGCTGCCGCGCTCCTTCAGGATCGATAGCTCGGTGCGCGTCGGGTAGTACTCCGGCAGGCGTGTGATCGCTTCGAACAATTCCGAGCCGGTCGCATCGTAGAAAAATTTCGGCGACAGCTTCTTCGGTTGCTGCGAGAGGTCCTCGATGGCCTCGCGGGCGAAAGCGGTGGTCTGCTCGTCGGGAAGATGGGCTTCGGCCAAAGCGCTGGCGTGCACATTCATGATACTCTCCTGAACGCGCTGTCCGGCGCGCATCTGTCGTCGGATTAAGGACTAGACGTAATCGGCGAGCCGCAGTCCCGTGAACTGCCAGCGATGGTGCGGATAGAAGAAGTTGCGATAACTAATGCGGCTGTGGTCCTCCGGAGTTGCAAGCGATGAGCCGCGCAGAACCAATTGGTTGACCATGAACTTGCCGTTGTACTCCCCGAGCGCGCCTTCGACGGCGCGATAGCCGGGGTAGGGCGAGTAGGAGCTGCGGGTCCATTGCCAGACGATGCCGAAGGCGTCGTTGAGCTGCCTGGTGCGGGCCGCGACCTCCCATTCCATCTCGGTCGGGAGATGCTTGCCGGCCCAGCGCGCGAACGCATCCGCCTCGTAATAGCTGACATGGCAGACCGGCGCGTCGGGATCGACCGGCTTGAGGCCGGCCAGCGTCATGACCTGCCATGCGCCGTCGACCTCGCGCCAATAGCCGGGGGCCTGCCAGTCTTCCTTGCTGGCCGCGGCGAAGCCGTCCATCAGCCACAGCGTTGCCGTCCGGTAGCCGCCCTCGCGCATGAAGGCGAGCCATTCGCCATTCGTGACGAGATTGCGCGCGACCTTGACAGGGCCGACCAGGGCGCGATGAGCGGGCTTCTCGTTGTCGAAATGGAAGCCGTCATCGACATGGCCGACGGTGTGGATGCCTTCATTGAGCGTCAGCCAGTCGTCGCCGGTGCGCGTCGCCGCCGGCAAGCGCCAGTCCGGGTCATAGGCCGGATAGACCGGATTCTGCGCGAACGCGTGCAGGATGTCGGTGAACATCAATTCCTGATGCTGCTGCTCGTGGTTGAGCCCGACCTCGACCAGCGGCGCCAGGGCTGCGAGCTTGTCGACGCTCGCTTCGCGGAAGAATTCGACGACGGCCGCATCGACATATCTGCGGTAGGCGCCGACCTCGTCCGCGCTCGGACGGGTGATGTCGCCGCGATGGTTGCGGGCATGACGCGGGCCGGCGCTGACGTAATAGGAATTGAACAGAAACGCGAAATCGGGGTGAAAGGGCCGGTAGCCGGGGGCGTGCTCGCCGAGCAGAAACTGCTCCCAGAACCAGGTGGTATGGGCCCTGTGCCATTTCGCAGGGCTCGCATCGGGCATGGACTGGATCTGCTGGTCCTCCGGCGACAGCGGCGCGGCCCGGCGCTCGGTCTCGTTGCGAACCGCAAGAAAAGCCTCTTCCAGCCGCGGGGCGAGGCTGCCCTCCTCGGAGGATAGTGACGAAAGCGCGGAGGCGGCCGTGGCGGAGGCTGGTTTCGTCACGTTTTTCTCCAGACAGGACAAGAGAACGTTGTTGGCGTTGCCCGGTTCCAAAACCAAGGTTCGTCCTAGATAGGGCCTCCGTTACGGTATGAAAGTCCTCCCCGGTGATGATATTTGTGCCATCATGCAATGGGCGGGGCGCCGGGGCCGGCTGCCCAAGGCCTGGACGGGGACCGTTCGCCGCCATTTTACTTTGGATGCACAACGGTTTGGGCTACATATAGCGGCAGGTATCGGGTTAAACGGCTGAGCCAGCCCGAAGCAATTGGTGAGGGCTCTGCCCCAGAAGGACACGGATATGAGCATCGCGGAATTCATCGACAACGAAGTGAAGTCGAACGACGTGGTTCTGTTCATGAAGGGGACGCCGCAATTTCCGCAGTGCGGTTTCTCCGGCCAGGTCGTCCAGATCCTCGACCATATCGGTGTCGGCTATAAGGGCCTCAACGTCCTCGAATCCGCCGAGCTGCGCAACGGCATCAAGGAATACTCGAACTGGCCGACCATCCCGCAACTCTATGTGAAGGGTGAGTTCATCGGCGGCTGCGATATCGTCCGCGAGATGTTCCAGGCCGGCGAATTGCAGCAGCTCTTCTCCGAGAAGGGCGTCGTCGTCGCGGCCTAAAGGCATGACCGTGCTGTCGCGCCGGATCGGCGGCGCGGAGCTCGACGTCGTCATTGCCGACATCACGACACTGCGCGTTGACGCCATCGTCAACGCGGCGAACACGTCGCTCCTCGGTGGGGGCGGCGTGGATGGCGCGATCCATCGCGCGGCCGGGCCCGAGCTTCTCGCCGAGTGCCGGATGCTCTACGGCTGCAAGACGGGCGATGCCAAGATCACCAAGGGCTACCGGCTCAAGGCCGCCCATGTGATCCACTCCGTCGGGCCGGTCTGGAACGGCGGTACGCTCGGCGAGGACGACCTGCTCGCCTCCTGCTATCGCCGTGCGATGGAGCTGTGTGGGAAGCACGCGCTGACCTCGGTGGCCTTCCCCGCGATTTCGACCGGCATTTTCGGCTTTCCTGCCGACCGGGCCGCCGATATCGCGGTGCGCACGACCATCGAAGGGCTCGCCGCCGCGCCATCGGTCACCCGCGTGGTGTTCTGCTGCTTCGCGGAGCCGAGTGCCAAACTCCATTCCGAAGCGCTGGCGCGCCACAGCGGCCCTTGTGCCTGATGACGCCGTCAGTACACTCCGCCGGACCATTTTCCGGGGAGGGGATATGAATTTTCATTTTGGACCGCGCCCATTTGTCTATGGCGCATTGTTGTCGTTCGGCCTGCTGTCACTGGCACGCGCGGAAGGCACCTACGAGATTCCGGCCGGCGCGCATTTCAACCAGGACAAGCTCTCGAGGGTCAGTGACTTCTTCAAGAACGAGGTCGCGACCGGCAAGATCGCCGGCGCAACCGTGCTGATCCAGCAGCACGGCAAGCCCGTCTACCACGAGGCTTTCGGCGTACAGGACGTGGTCAGCAAGGCGCCGATCACCGACAAGACCATCTTCCGCCTGTTCTCGATGACCAAGGCGATCACCTCGGTCGTCGCGATGCAATTGATCGAGGACGGCAAGATCAAGTTGGATGATCCCGTCTCGAAATACATTCCGTCCTTCGCCAATGTGAAGGTCGGCGTCGAGAAGAAGGCCGAGGATGGCAGCAAGTCGCTCGAGCTCGTGCCGCCGAACCGGCCGATGACTGTGCACGATTTGATGACGCACACCTCCGGCATCACGTATGGCTTCTACGGCGACAGCCTGGTGCGCAAGGCCTATCGCGACGCCAACATCTATGCCGGCGATTTCGACCTCGCCGAGTTCGCCGAGCGCATCGCGAAACTTCCGCTGCACAACCAGCCGGGCGCGCTGTGGCAATACGGCCATTCCACCGACATTCTGGCGCGCGTGATGGAGATCGCCGTCGGCAAGCCGCTGATCGACATCATGCAGGAAAAGCTGCTCACGCCGCTCGGCATGGTCGACACCGGCTTCTACGTCACCGATCCAGAGAAGCAGAAGCTGCTGGCACAGCCGGTGCCGAATGACGCGGATTTCCGCGTCGGCCGCATCAACGATCCCACCGTCGTCAAGAAGATCATGTTCGCCAGCGGCGGCATGGTCACGACCATGGCGGACTACAAGCGCTTCGCGCAGATGCTGCTCAATGGCGGCAGTCTCGAGGGCAAGACCATCCTCAAGCCGGAGACGTTCAAGCTGATGGTGACCGATCAGATCGGCCCGAAATCGGGCGTTGATCGCGACTATTTCTATTTCCCCGGCGACGGCTTCGGCTTCGGTCTCGGGCTCGCGGTCCGCACCGATCCCGGCAACGCAAAACCGCCGCCGCCCGGCGATCTCGGCGAATTGAAATGGGACGGCGCCTCCGGCTGCTATTTCGTGATCGATCCCAAGCAGGACATGTTCTTCGTTCTGCTGGAGCAGACCCCGACCGAGCGCCAGCGCGTGCAGCGGACGCTGAAGCTGCTGGTTTATGAAGCCATGGAGAATTGACATGTTCGGGCGCCGTGCGCTGTTCGCGGCGCTCGTTCTGCTGTTGAGTGCGGCCGGCGCGCAAGCGGGCTCGGAGACGCGCGCCGCGCGCAGCTTCTCGCCTGAGGGCCTCGCAAGGGTCTCCGACTACATCCGCAAGGAGATCCTCGCCGGGACGTTTCCGGGCGCGATCCTGCTGCTGCAGCAGCACGGCAAGCCGGTCTATTACGAGAATTTCGGCGTCCGGGACGTGGCGACCGCGCTCTCGATGAGCGCGGACACCATCTTCCGCCTCTACTCGATGTCGAAGCCGGTCACGACGGTCATGGCGATGATGCTGGTCGAGGAGGGCAAGCTCTCGCTCGACGATCCCGTCTCGAAATACATTCCGGCCTTTGGCGAGATGAAGGTCGGCGTCGAGACGAAGGCCGAGGACGACAAGGTCTCGCTGGCCTTCGAGCCGGTCAATCGTCCGGTCACGGTCAAGGATCTGATGCGCCACACCGCCGGGCTTCCTTACGGCTATTACGGCGGGGGGCTGGTGAACAGGCTCTATGCCGACGCCGGCCTGTTCGGCAACAAGGCTTTGACCAATGCCGAACTCGTCGCGAAGATCGCCACGCTGCCGCTCGCCGAGCAGCCCGGCACGATCTGGGACTACGGCCTCTCCACCGACGTGCTCGGCCGTATCATCGAGGTGATCTCGGGAAAATCGCTGTTCCAGTTCGAGAAAGAGCGGCTGCTCGATCCGCTCGGGATGATGGACACGGCGTATTATGTCGCCGATCCCGCCAAGTGGCCGCGCATCGCCGAGCCTATGCCGCAAGATCGCGCGATCAGCCCGATGACGCAGGTCCGCGATATCAGGAAACCGCTGAAATGGGAGTCGGGTGGCGGCGGCCTCGTCGGCACTGTCGGCGACTACGCGCGCTTCTCGCAAATGCTGCTGAACGGCGGCACTTTTGAAGGGCGGCGCTATCTCACGCCCGAGACCATCGCGCTGATGGCGTCTGATCATTGCGGGCCGGAGACCAGAATCGCGCGCGACCAGAACTATTATCCGGGCAGCAGCTCCGGCTTCGGCCTCGGTTTCGCCGTGCGCACCTCGGTGCCATCAGGCACGTCATGGCCGCTCGGCGAATATCGCTGGGACGGGGTGGGCGGCACCTTCTTCTTCATCGATCCCGAAGACGATCTGTTCGGGATCTTCATGGTGCAGACACCCTCGCAGCGAGGCCGCATTCAACTCGCGCTGAAGACGCTGATCTATCAGGCGATGGGGCGGTAGTTACGCCCTGCGCACGATCTCGCGCACGTGTCCGATCGTCTCCTCGACCTGGGCCGCATTGACGTCGAGATGGGTGCAGGCGCGGATGCGGCCGTCCATCATCGCCAGCGTCACGCCGCGCTGACGCAGCGCGGCCACCATCTTGTCGCCGGCAATGCCGGCCCCGTCGGGCTTGAAGAACACGAGATTGGTTTCGGGCTCCTGCACCTCGATGCCTGCGATCTGCGACAGCCCGCGGGCGAGCGCGCGGGCATTGGCATGGTCGTCGGCAAGGCGCTCGACGTGATGGTCGAGCGCGTAGATGCAGGCCGCGGCGCAGATGCCGGCCTGCCGCATCGAGCCGCCGAGGCGCTGCTTCCATTGCCACACCGCATCGATGAAGGCGCGTGTGCCTGCGAGCACGCCGCCGATCGGCGCGCCCAGCCCCTTGGAGAAGTCGATCCAGGCCGAATCCCAGCCCGCGGTCATGTCGCGCGGGGAGATGCCGCTGGCGACGGTGGCATTGAGGAGACGTGCGCCGTCCATGTGGGTGACGAGGCCGTGTTGCTTGGCGATCGCGACGATCTCGTCGAGCGCGGCCTTCTTCCAGATCGTGCCGCCGCCGATATTGGCGGTCTGCTCGACGCTGACGACGGTCTGCGGCGGCTGATAGCGCGTGCGCGGATGCAGCGCCTTGCGAAAGGTCTCCGGCGTGAACTGGCCGTCAGGACCCTTGAGCTGCGTCACCTGAAAGCCGCCGATCGCGGCATGCGCGCCGCCTTCGCGGGCAATGATGTGCGCCGTCTCGTGCGCAAGAATCTCGTCGCCGGGACGGCAATGCACCAGCGTCGCGGTGACATTGCACATCGTGCCCGACGGCATGTAGACCGCGGCCTCCTTGCCGAGCAGATCCGCAACGCGCTCGCACAGCGCGTTCACGGTCGGATCGTCGCCGACCTGCTCGTCGCCGACCTCCGCCCGCGCCATAGCCTCGCGCATCCCTGCCGTCGGCTTGGTCTGCGTGTCCGAGAGCAGATTGATGCGCACGGGCGGCGCCTTGGGATCGATCGGGGGAGGGGTGTAGAGCATGGCTGATCTCGTCATTTCATCTAGTCGAACAATTGCGGTCTGATGTCCTGCGCGCCGTGAAGAATGGCGCGGATCTCGTCGTGGTCGGGTTGTACCGTGTAGAAGATCAGATGGGATTGGAAGCGTCGATAGCCGGCCGCAAGTTCATCCACTTGCTGGCCGATCAAGGGAAAATCGGCGAGAAGTCCGAAGGAACGGATCAGACCAGCGTAATAAGCTTCAGCCTGATATTTGCTGAACCGGCTTTCGGTGAAGTCGTAGATGTCGATCAGGTCGGCTCGGGTGCGCTCCGATAACCGATACTCAGCCATGGCGGCGTTGAGCAACACGTTGGCGCGCGGCAACGAGGATGTCGTCCGGCGTGTCCGATGTGAAATTGTTGCAATCGGGCTGAGCGAACAGCGCCTGATATCGGCGGACCTGCTCGTCACGGGGCAGCTTGGCCCATGCCTCAAGCTCCGCCTCGGAAGGCGTTGCCGATGGGGTGATGTTGGAGAGCTCGTCGGTCGTCTGGGACATCGAGAGCATGTTACCACAAGACAAAGGCCCCGGAAACCGGGGCCTTTGAGCAATGGAACGCGGAGATATCAGCGCGAATAGAATTCGACGACCAGATGGGGCTCCATCTGCACCGGGAACGGCACGTCGGAGAGGCCGGGGATGCGGGTGTACTTCGCGGTCATCTTGCCGTGGTCGACTTCGAGATAGTCGGGCACGTCGCGCTCGGGGAGCTGGCTGGCTTCGAGCACGTGGGCGAGCTGCTTGGAGGCTTCCTTGACCTCGATCACGTCGCCGACCTTGAGCTGGTAGCTCGAGATGTTGACCTTGCGGCCGTTCACCTTGATGTGGCCGTGGTTGATGAACTGACGGGCGGCGAAGATCGTCGAGACGAACTTGGCGCGGTACACGACCGCGTCGAGACGACGCTCGAGGAGGCCGATCAGGTTCTCGCCGGTGTCACCCTTGAGGCGGCTCGCCTCGACATAGATGCCATGGAACTGACGCTCGGAGATGTTGGCGTAGTAGCCCTTGAGCTTCTGCTTGGCGCGCAGCTGCACGCCGAAGTCGGACAGCTTGCCCTTGCGACGCTGGCCGTGCTGGCCGGGGCCGTACTCGCGGCGGTTCACGGGGCTCTTCGGGCGACCCCAGATGTTCTGGCCCATACGGCGATCGATCTTGTACTTCGCCTCACTGCGCTTAGTCATCGCGTCCTCTTCGGTTGCATGGTTTGAGGAAACGCGCCCTCCTGTGTGACGGGCCAGGCCCGCCACCGACAGGTCCGATCCCCAAAGCTTAAGGGAGCCGACCACGGGTCGCGAAACGCTTCGCGGGCCGAAATCGGCCCGAGAGCAGGCGGCTTTTAGGGGAGTTTGGGGTTCACTGTCAATGCGAATGGCCCCGGAATCAGGTCCTGACCGCCGGGACCGGCTCGGCGCCGGCTGCCCATAATTCGGCAGCGATTTCAGCATTCAGGACCTGCTCCAGCCGGGTCAGGACCCGGGCGATGGGGGCTGGATCCGTGACCCCGTGATCCCAGCGGATCTCGATATGGATGGTCTGGGCGGGCTCGACCACCGCTGACGATGAAGGGGCCGGGCGTGATGGGGTCGGCGGCGCGGCAGCGAAATGGTCCTGGGTGTCCCCCACATCGCTTTTTCGGTTCCCGCGGATGAAAATATGTGCAGCGAGCGGGGGTCCCCCGCTCGCTTCCCGCTCCAGCACGAACCAACCCCTTTGGGATCGGTCGGTTCGCCGCATCAGGGCGCCGGCGAGGCCAGCGGCTTGGACTTGTCGACGACGTAAACCCCGAGCACTTTCATAGCCTTATCCCCGTGAGCCTACGGTAAAGGTGGCAAAGTTCAGCGCCTGATCCCCTCGAACGCGGCCGTGATGCCGCGCTGGAACAGCGACCAGTCGAAGCCGAGCGCGATCGCGCGGTAGCCGCGGTCGATCAGGGCGTTGGCTTGCTCGGCGGTGCGGGCCACGCCGCCGATCGGCACGCCGCTTCTGAGGATGCCGGCTTCGGCGCGCGCCACCAGCTCCAACAGCTCCGGATCGTCCATCCGGCCGCGCTTGTTGATGGAGGTGGCGAGATCGCCGGGGCCGATCACCGCGACGTCGATGCCGGGTGTCGCCATGATCTCGTCGATGCGGTTGACGGCCTCGACATGCTCGATGGTGACCATGCAGATCATCTCGTCGTCGGCAGAGGCCATGTAATCCGGCATCGACTGGCCCCAGCGGAACGGGGCGTGGAACGGGCCCCAGAGACGATCGCCGCGCGGCGGGTAGCGCACGCTGCGCACCGCCTTCTCGGCCTCGTCACGACTGGTGATCATCGGGAAGTTGATGCCGAAGGCGCCGATGTCCATCGGCGCTTTGGCAAGCCACGGCTCGTTGGCCGCGATCCGCACCAGGGGCGTGCACGGCGTGCCTGTCGTGGCGGCGATCATCGCATGCGCTTCGGTGAGGCCGATCGGCCCGTGCTCGAGGTCGATGACGATCCAGTCGAGCGAGCGCGCCATGATCTGCACCAGCTGCACGCTCGGGATGGTCGCGATCGCGCCGAAGGCCGGGCGCCCCTCGCTCCACAATTGGCGGAGGCGATTGAGCGGCGTTGCGGGGATCGACATGTGATGACCTGCGCGCGGATGACGACGGCAGAGCCTAGCAGCGCGTCGTCAATGCGGAAAGTCAGGCCAGCACGCGGCCGCCGAAGAACGGCGTCAGCGTGGCGCCGAGGCCGTGCACGCGGTTCGACGTGAAAATCATCTTGGCGCCGGACTGCGCGACGCCTGCGATGCGCGCGCCGAGAAGGTCTGAAACGCGGCGGGCGATGGCGGGGGCGGGGTCGATCCAGTCGACCGGCCAGGGTGCGAGTTGCTTCAGCCGGTCGAGCAGCAGCGGATAATGCGTGCAGGCGAGGACCACGGTATCGGTGCGCGCGCCCGCTTCCTCGCCGACGAAGCAGGGGGCGAGCTCGGCGCGGATGGCGTCGTCACTGACGGAAGCGCCACTCAGCTCGGCTTCGGCCAGCGAGGCGAGCTCGGGCGAGCCGACCAGCGTTACCTCGCATCCTTGCGCGAAATCGCGGATCAGCGCCTTGGTGTATTCGCGCTTGACCGTGCCCTTGGTGCCGAGCACCGAGACGCGGCGGGTCTTCGACTGTGCGCAGGCCGGCTTGATCGCCGGCACCGTGCCGACGAAGGGCAGGGAATAAGCAGCGCGCAAGTGCGATAGAACCAGGGTGGAGGCCGTGTTGCAGGCGATGACGACGAGGTCCGGATCGTGCGTGCCGATCAGTTGACCCATCAGCGGCACGACGCGGGCGATGATCTCGTCCTCGCTGTGGTGGCCATAGGGGAAGAAGGCGTCATCGGCGACGTAGACGTAGTGTGCGTCCGGGCGCGCGGCCACGACCTCACGGAGCACCGTGAGCCCGCCCAGGCCGGAATCGAACACGAGGATCGTCGGGGAATTGGTCACGTTGTTACCTTAAGGCGTCATGGTTACCATTCGGTTTTTAGGGCGATTTTGCGGCGGGGCCGCCTGGGGCCGATCTAAAAGGGTTGAATGCGCCGGGGCATCTCCGCAAAACTCCGGGAAGTCCGCCATCGCGAAGTATGACGCGGCATCACAGTGCTCCAGTTGCGGTCGCAGGAGGCCTCATGCTCACGGTCCATCATCTCGGCAAGTCGCAGTCCGAGCGCATTGTCTGGCTGTGCGAGGAGCTCGATATTCCCTACGAGCTGAAGCGCTACGCCCGCGATCCCGTCACCATGCTGGCGCCGCCCGATTACAAGGCCTTGCACCCGATCGGAGCCGCACCCGTCATCACCGACGGCGACCTCGTGCTCGCCGAATCCGGTGCCATCGTCGACTACATCATGGCCAAGCATGGCGGTGGCCGTCTCGTGCTCCGTCCTGACGATCCTGATTTCGCGCAGTTCCTGTACTGGTTTCACTTTGCCAACGGCACGCTGCAAGCCGGCATGGGCCGGCTGATGATCCTGAACCGGCTCAAGCTCGCCGAGGACAATCCGCTGCTGGCCGCGACCAGGGGCCGCGTCGACCGCGCCTTCGATCTGGTCGATGCGCGCGTTGGTGATGCCGAATATCTGGCGGGCAGGACCTTCACCCCCGCCGACATCATGATGGGCTTCTCGCTCACCACGATGCGCTACTTCCAGCCCTATGATCTCTCGCGTTGTCCGAACGTGGTCAAATATCTCGGCCGCATTGGTGCGCGTCCCGCCTACCGGCGGGCGATGGAAAAGGGCGATCCCGGCATGGCGCTGCTGCTCGGCTGAGCAGCCGTCAGGCGATCTTGTTCGTGGTCGCCGCGCGCTCGGTCGCCAGCTGCTTCTGCAGGCGATCGATGTTCTGCAGGAGGCGCTGGCTGGTCAACACCAGGAAGTAATAGCCGAACTGTGGGTCTTGGAAGTAGATCTCGAGCAGCCGGTCATAGGTGATCGTCAGCACCTGGCCGTCTTCGATGCATTCGATCGTTCCGGTGCGACGGTTGTCCGGCGTCAGGAAGCCGAGCTCGCCCATCAGCGAGCCCGGCAGGATCTCGACGTTGATCTCCTTGACCAGGAACTTGCCGGTGACCGTGAGCAGCATCTCCTTGGCCGGGTCGCCAAGCTTGAACAGCGTGTCGCCGCGGCGATATTTGCGCTCGGTCATGAACGGCTTCAGCCATTCGATCGACATGTCGCCCTCGGCCGCATGGCGCGCCTTCTTGACCAGCTTGAGCATCTGCCGCAGGCGAAGGGCGTTGATCGGAAGCAAGAGAAGATAGAGCAGGAACGTCGCGACGTTGGCCGAGAGTGCGCCGAAAGCGGCGAAGAACGCGCAGCCGATCATGTTGGCCACCCGCAGGGGCACCATCGTCCGCATCAGGAGGGTTGCGACGAAGAAGCCGGCGCCGACCGCAGCGAACAAATTGGCGAACGTGATGTTGTGGACAAAGATCTCCAGCAGCCGATTGAAGATGGCGTCGTAAGTGACGTTCTCGGGATCGAGCCCCATCTGGACCAGGATTTTCGCGATCCTGAGGTTATCCGTCGCCGCATCGAGAATGCGGTCGAGGATCGAGGAAATGTCTGCGCTGCCGGACGGCATGGTACTAACCCCGCGTAAGGCCTTCAGTCCCGGTCGGTACTCGTATAGCGGAAATCGAATGACGACCGCTTGAATGAAGCCTTCGGCCGTCATGCCGCAAGAGGCAAATTTAGCCCGATCGGGCGTTTCGGCAATTGCCCCTTGGTTGCGCGTATGGCTTCCGCCTGCCCATGATTCGGGGGCGTGGGGGTCGTGGAGGGACCCGGGCGCCCCGGCGAGGCGGGGCGCCCGGGTGCCTTCCGCCTCAGGGCTTGGCGGCAGGCTGGATCGCCTCCTGTTCGACCAGCTCGAGGCGCCCGGGCAGCGACCCGGCGCGCATCACCATGGGGACGCTGCTTGCTTCCTCCAGGGTGAGATTGCCCGAGATCTGGCCGGAACCACCACTGATGGGCTCGCGGATCACGGGGGTGGAGATCACCTTGTCGTCAAGCACGATGGCGAAGGGCTTTCCAATATTCTCTTCGGTGATGTGGGCGAAACGCCGCGCGCCGCGCCCATTGAAGCGGAACGTGGCGATCGGTTCGTTCGTGCTGCTCGCGAACCCCGGGCCCGCATAGCTGATGTCGTTGCCGTCGAGCGCGCTGGTCCGATGCCGGTGACGGGCGTCGGCAAGGTGTTCAAGCCGCAGCTGCGCTGGGACGTCGCGCAGCGCGTGTTCACGAAAGTGCTGACGCCGCTCGTCGAGCGCGGCATCGACTGCAAGGTCAAGGTCGGCGCCCATGGCAGCCACGGCTCGATCGCCACCGTGACGCTCACGGGCGTGCCGGCGGACCAGCGCGAGATCGTCGCCGGCGAAGTGCATACGCTGCTGGCACCGTTCGTGATGCGGCACGAGGTGGTGCAGGTGTAGGTGAGGGCGCATGACACTGGGCTTGCATGCCTCGCGTCGTGCGCGCATCATCCCTCAAAAAATGGGGGGAAACCGATGCGTCAATTCTCGCGCCGCCGCCACCTTCAGCAATTGTCGGGCGTGTTCGGGGCTGTCGCGCTATCGCCCTGGTCGAGGCCGGCCTCGGCGTCAGAGGCCGACATTCCGCCGGACGGCATCGGCAAAGGCATCCAGCACATCTCCTACAGCGACATCGGCGGCCGGCCCGACAGCGTGCAAGTGATGTTCAACCGGCAGCACGTCTATGTCGGGCACATGTTCAGCGACGGCGTGACGATCCTGGACGCCTCCGATCCGCGTGCGCTGAAGCCGGTTAATTTCTTCACGGCGGGGCAATACACCCGCACCCATCATTTGCAGGCGGCAGAGGACCTGCTGCTGGTTGCGAACGGCGCCAACATCGTCGCGATGCAGTCCTACGACAACATGCGCGGCTATTTCGAGAACACGCTGGTCGACAGCATCACCAAGGCCAAAAGATTCCGCTCCGGCCTGTCGATCCACGACATCTCGAAACCGGGCGAGATGCGCGAGATCGCCTTCCTGGAGATGCCCGGGTTCGGCATCAACCGGCTGTGGTGGCCGGGCGGCCGCTACGCCTATGTTTCGGCGCATTTCGACGGCTTCACCGACCACATCCTGTGCGTGGTCGATCTCGAGACCATCACCAGGCCGGAAGTGATCGCGAAATGGTGGCTGCCCGGCATGAACCGCGCGGCCGGCGAGCCGCCGACGCCCAAGGGCAAGCGCTTTGCGCTGCATCACATGATCACGGCGGGTGATCGCGGCTACGCCGCCTGGCGCGATGGCGGCTTCACCATCCACGACATCAGCGATCCCGCCAATCCCAAGCTGCTGTCCCATATCAACTGGTCGCCGCCCTTCGCCGGCGGCACGCATACGCCGTTGCCGCTGCCCAAGCGACAGCTCGCGATGGTCGCGGACGAAGCCAATGCGGAGAAATGCGCCAAGGGCCTGTTCCACACCTTCGTGCTCGACGTGCGCGCGCCCGAGAACCCGGTGCCGATCGCAACCTTGCCGACCCCGCGCGAGCGCGATTTTTGCACGAGCGGCACGTTCGGCCCGCATAATCTGCACGAGAACCGGCCGGGCTCGTTCCAGAGCGAGGAGACGATCTTCGCGACCTACAACAATGCGGGCGTTAGAGTGTTCGACATCAGGGATGCCTTCGCACCGAAGGAGATTGCGTACTGGGTGCCGCCGACGCCGACGAAGCTCATCGACCCCCGGCCGAACGTCGCCCTCGCAGCCAAGACCTGTGACGCCCATGTCCGGCCCGACGGGCTGATGTTCGTCTCCGACTGGAACGCCGGCATGCACGTGCTGCAGTATCAGGGGTGAACGCCGCGCAAGGTTGAGTTGGGGACTTGTTCGGCGACCGACTCGCCGCTACCCGCGGATCGCCGCGTTGGCCTGCGCGGCTGCACCGGTCATGGCATCCTTTGCCGATTTCTCGCCGTTGACCACTTCATTGACGCCGATCATGAACGCATCCAGGATCGATCTCGATCGCGGATGGAAGAGAATCGCCTTGGCGCGGTCGACATCGGCATTTTGCAGGTTGGTCAGCGCCGCCTCGGCGGCTTGCGAGCCGAATGCCCTCTTGAAACCCTCGCTGGACCACGCCGACACGCGTGTCGTCGCCAGCCCTGCTGCCGCAGTCTGCAGCGATGTCGGCTTGCTCGTCGCCCAGAGCAGGAACAGGAAAGCTGCCCGCTTGCTTCGTGATCTTGAATTGATGCAGGCCTGCCAGTGCGACATGAAGGGCACGGGCGCGCGACCAGGGAGATGCGGAAAGACTGCAAATACGGTCTGCTTCGCGACGCGACTCCGCGCCGGGTTGGAGATGTCGGTCGCGAAATTGCTGCTGTCGATTGCCATTGCAGTCCGTCCCTGCAGGAAATCGTCCAGCACGTGGTACCATTCATAGCTGCCGACGCCGCCGGGCCCGGCCTGGCTGAGCAGGCGCCCGTACATCTCGACGGCGGCGATCGCTTCGGAGCTTGCGAAGACGGCCTTGTTGTCCTTGACTATGGCGCCGCCGTAAGAGAACACGAAGCCCATGGCCGGCGGGGAGGAATTGCCGCTCGCCTGGGCCCGCATGGCCATCCCCGACATCTCGCCGGACTTGAGCGCCTTGGCGGTCGCAAGCAACTCTTCGAACGTCTGCGGAACCGACAGGTTCTTGGCTGCAAGCGCGTCACCGTTGATGAACATGGTCATCGCTTCGGAGGTGATCGGTACGGCATACCGTTCGCCGTCGGACCACAGCGGGAAGGCCTGAGCGGTCTTGAGCAGGTCGCTCTCGTCGTACCAGCCGAGATCGGTCAGCGATCGGTTGGAATAATAGCCGTTCAGCGGCTCGAGCCACCCTCCTGCGATGCCCTGGCCATAGGCCGTGAACATGAAGACGTCGGGCGTCGCGCTACCGCGGGCCAGTTTGATCGCCAAGGCGCCGAGGAATGTGGTTTCGAGTTGGAAATCGATGGTGACGTTGATGCCGGTGAGCCGGGTGAACTCAGGCAGCAACGGCGTGATCGCAGTCGACCAGGGATGGATCGCGCCCGAAAGAGAGATGGTCTGTCCCGCAAACTGCTTCCAATCGATGTTCGCGCTGGCGTAGGTCGCTGCGCGATCCTCGGCGAAGCTCCAGCGCGGCAACGCGGCCAGCGCAGGCAACACGGCGCCCGCCGCCCCCAATGCCGTAACGAAGCTGCGACGGCTGGTCGGACTTCGACCGCTGTGTGCGTACGTCATGTTGGCTCTCCCTGCGACGGGCAATCATTCGCAACACGAGCCATGCCGGTGATGTCGCGGCCATCGCGCAACGACTGGCCAGACCGGTATACCTTGGCGGGCGAGAATGTCGCGTTCCGCCCCACCTATCCATGCTATTATTCTATCACGCGCAGGCGTCGACACCAGAAGACGCGCTGTCACACGAGCATCGAAGACCCAAGGCCGATGTCAGTTCCTGCTCTGGTCCCGTCTTGGCGATGGCTGGCTCGTCCGCTGATCGTGGCGGTCGTGGCGCTACTGACGCTGTTCGCTGCGACGACGTTTCTCGGCCTGCAATATCAGCAGGAGCGGCAGGCGGCTCACGACGTGCTTGGGCACAGCCGCCAGGTGCTCGAAACGCTCGATCGGTTGCGTTCGATGACCGCCGAGCTGGAGACCGAACGGCGCGGGTATCTAATGACCCTCGACCCCACCTATCTCAAAGCCTACGGGGTCTCCGACGAAGGTGTGCGGCGCGAGGCGCAGGCGCTGCTCGCGCTGGTCGCGGACGATCCGTTGCAAAGTCTGCGCGCGCAACATCTGGCGCTGACCGTTTCGGCAAAGCTGCGCGAGATTGACCAGATGGTGAAGTCCGCCGGCACGTCCGGGCAGCCGGCGCTGGCGATGATCCGCAGCATGGACGAGATCCGCTCGCAGATCGATCAGATGGTGGATCATGAGCGCTTTCGGCTCGCCGACCGGGAGACGCATGCCGACGCATTCGAGCAGCGCTGGACCTGGCTGATTGCCGGCGCCGTCGTCCTCGTCGTCGCGCTTGCGGGAGCAGCGCTGGCGCTCGCGCGGCTCGAAGCGAAGCGGCGGAGACAGGCGACCGAGGAGAACATTCAACTGCAGAGCGATCTTGCAGCGCGGGATATCAAGATCCGGCGCCTGTTCGATTCCAACATCATCGGGATCATCATCTGGGAAGTCGAGGGGCGCATTGTCGAGGCCAATGACGCGTTCCTGCGCATCGTCGGATATGACCGGAATGATCTCGCTTCGGGGCGCCTGCATCGATACAATCTGACGCCGCCGGAATGGCGCGACCGCGACGAAAAAACCGCGGCGGAGTTGAAGCGGGTCGGGACGGCCCAGCCGTTCGAGAAGGAGTATGTCCGGAAGGATGGAAGCCGTGTTTCCGTGCTGATCGGCGGGACGATGTTTGCACCAGGTGGAGATCAAGGGGTCGGCTTTGTCCTCGATTTGACGCCTCTCAAGCGGGCAGAGGCCGAAGCTCGCGAGCACGAGCGGCTCTACCGCGAAGCCCTGATGGAGCTCGCGCACGCCAATCGCGTCACCACGATGGGGCAGATCACGGCTTCGATTGCCCATGAGGTCAACCAGCCGATCGCCGCGATCGTGGCGAACGCCGAGGCCGGGTTGAATTGGCTGGAGGCTCAACCGCCAAATCTGGAGCGGGTTCGACAGACATTCGACTGGATCACCGGCGATGGCATGCGAGCCGGCGGCATCATCGGCCGGATCCGGGCGTTGATAAGGAAAGCGCCGCCGCAAAAGGAGGATATGGACATCAACCAGGCGGTGCTCGACGTCATCGCGCTGACCCGCAGTGAAGCGTTCAAGAACCGCGTCTCGGTACGAACGCAACTTGCCGAAGGCCTGCCGACCATTCCGGCGGACCGGGTTCAACTTCAGCAAGTGCTGCTCAACCTGATCGTCAACGCGATCGAGGCGTTGGCCGCGGTTGGCGAGCACGAACGCGAGTTGCTGATCAGCACCGACCGGGATGTATCGAACGGCGTGCACGTCACCTTGCGGGATTCCGGTCCGGGACTGGATCCGAAGAATCTCGAGTGCCTGTTCGAGGCCTTCTACACCACCAAGCCGGCAGGCATGGGCATGGGCCTCGCCATTTGCCACTCGATCATAGAGGCGCATGGTGGACGGATGTGGGCCGGCGCCAACGAGCCTCGGGGCGCGGTCTTTCAGTTCTCCCTGCCTCTCGCCTCGGGCGAGGCCACATCCGGCATGTTGAGGGCGGACGAGCCAACGGGCCTGCGCTCTGTTGCCCACTGACGAGGGCCGCCACCTATCCCTTTGCGGCCGCGCGGGGCGGGTCTGTCCGCTGGTGCGCAATTTCGGGTTCAAGGCCGACGGCGATCGAGCGCAGCGACATCCGGGGCAGTGCTGCAATCTGACGAGACTTGTCCCGGGTGTCGCTTCCGCTCACCCGGGCTACAAGCTTTGGTCAGCTACGCCGGCATCCTCGTCTCGATCATGCGCACCCAGAACGAGGCGCCGTGGCCGAGGATGTTGTCGTTGAAGACATAGGCGGGGTGGTGGCACTCGTTGCCGTCGCCCATGCCGACCAGCACCATGGCGCCGGGACGCGCCTCCAGCATGAACGAAAAGTCCTCGGCGCCCATCATCGGGATGAACTTGTCGTTGACGCGATCATTGCCGACGATGTCGCGGGCGACGTCGGCGGCAAGGCCGGCCTCGCGCGCATGGTTCATCGTCACCGGATACATCCGCGTGTACTTCGTCTCCGCCGAGCCGCCATAGGCGCGGGCGACGCTCTCGGCGACCTCGCCAATGCGGCGCTCGACGAGATCGCGCACCTCGGGATCGAGCGTGCGCACGGTGCCGGCGAGCTCGGCGACTTCAGGGATGATGTTGAAGGCGGTTCCGGAGTGGAATTGGGTGATCGAGATGACGGCCGATTTCAGCGGATCGACGTTGCGCGCGACGATCGATTGCAGCGCGTTGACGATCTGCGAGCCGATCAGCACGCTGTCGACCGATTTGTGCGGACCGGCGCCGGCGTGACCGCCCTTGCCGTGGACCGTGATCTGGATGTTGTCGGAGGAAGCCAGCATCGCGCCCGGCGTGGTGGCGAAATGGCCTTCCGGCAGGCCGGGCATGTTGTGCATGCCGTAGACTTCCTGGATGTTCCAGCGTGTCATCAGCCCGTCCTCGACCATCGCCTTGCCGCCGCCGCCACCTTCCTCGGCGGGCTGGAAGATCATGATCGCAGTGCCGTCGAAATTGCGCGTCTCGGCGAGATATTTGGCGGCGCCGAGCAGCATGGCGGTGTGGCCGTCATGGCCGCAGGCGTGCATCTTGCCGGGCACCTTCGAGGCGTAGGGCACGCCCGAGGTCTCCATGATCGGCAGCGCGTCCATGTCGGCGCGCAGGCCAATGGTCTTGCCGGAGGCCGAGTTGCGTCCGCGGATCACGCCGACCACGCCGGTGCGGCCGATGCCCGTCACCACCTCGTCGCAGCCGAATTCGCGCAGCTTGTCGGCGACGATGCCGGCGGTGCGGTGGACTTCGTAGAGCAGCTCCGGGTTCTCATGGAAGTCATGGCGCCAGGCGGCCATTTCGTCGGAGAGGGCGGCGATGCGGTTGACGATGGGCATGGGGGATCCGTTTTTGATTGGTTGGGCAGCCCGGATGAGCGAAGCGACATCCGGGATCTTTCGCAGGTGAATGCCGGGGTATTGCTGCGCTCACCCGGGCTACGGACGTGACGCTCAGCTCTCCCCGAACACGCGCTTGAAGATCGTGTCGACGTGCTTGAGGTGATAGCCGAGGTCGAACTGCTCCTCGATCTCGGCGTCGCTGAGATATTTCTTCACTTCAGCATCCTTCTTCAGGAGCTGGAGGAAATCGCCTTCGCCGCGCCAGACCGGCATGGCGTTGCGCTGCACCAGCTTGTAGGCGTCCTCGCGGCTTGCGCCCTTCTGGGTGAGCGCCAGCAGCACGCGCTGCGAATGCACGAGGCCGCCGAGGCGGTCGAGGTTCTTCTGCATGTTGGCGGGATAGACCAGGAGCTTGTCGATCAGGCCGGCGAGGCGCACCAGCGCGAAGTCGAGCGTGACGGTGGCATCGGGGCCCATCATGCGCTCGGCCGAGGAGTGCGAGATGTCGCGCTCGTGCCAGAGCACGACGTTCTCCAGCGCCGGGGTCACATAGGCGCGCACCATGCGGGACAGGCCGGTGAGGTTCTCCGACAGCACCGGATTGCGCTTGTGCGGCATCGCGGAGGAGCCCTTCTGCCCTTCCGAGAAGAACTCTTCGGCCTCCAGCACCTCGGTGCGCTGCATGTGGCGGATCTCCACCGCGATGCGCTCGATCGAGGAGGCGATCACGCCGAGCGTCGAGAAATACATGGCGTGACGGTCGCGCGGGATCACCTGGGTCGAGATCGGCTCCGGCACGAGGCCCATGGCCTTCGCGACATGCTCTTCGACGCGCGGGTCGATCTGCGCGAAGGTGCCGACGGCGCCCGAGATGGCGCAGGTCGCGACTTCTTTCCGCGCTGCGATCAGGCGCTCCTTGGCGCGCGTGAACTCGGCATAGGCATAGGCGAGCTTGAGGCCGAAGGTGACGGGCTCGGCATGGATGCCGTGGCTGCGGCCGATGGCCGGCGTCATCTTGTGCTCGAAGGCACGCTTCTTCAGCGCCGCCAGCACCTTGTCGAGGTCGGCGAGCAACAGGTCGGCGGCGCGGGTGAGCTGGACGTTGAGACAGGTGTCGAGCACGTCGGAGGAGGTCATGCCCTGGTGCACGAAGCGCGCCTCGGGGCCGACGATCTCGGCGAGGTGGGTGAGGAAGGCGATGACGTCGTGCTTGGTCTCGCGCTCGATCTCATCGATGCGGGCCACGTCGAAGGTGGCGTCCTTGGCCTTGGCCCAGACCGTTTTGGCGGCCTCCTTGGGGATGGTCCCGAGCTCGGCCAGGGCATCCGCCGCATGCGCCTCGATCTCGAACCAGATCTTGAACCGGGTCTGCGGCTCCCAGATCGCGGCCATTTCGGGACGGGTATAGCGGGGGATCATCTGACGGCTCCAGGAAGGTGGGCGGGCGGTCCCTCGGGGCTGCGCCGGCCAAAATGCTTTTTACGCCGTGATTTAACAGAGCGGGCAGGGCGAAACAAACGGTCTGGGCCCCGGAAGAGGGGGATCACCGAGCTATCCACCGGGCCCCGGGCCGGCAGGGTGGCGCCGCCGGGCCGCAAATATTAACTGTCAGTCACGTATCTTTGACTGACAGATATTGAAATCTGTCATCTAGACGTGTATATCCGTTCCCGGACGCTCCGATTGGGCGTCCCGCGGCCATCCTGCCAGGGGGTCCCGAGATTCGAAAAACCAGCGGATCGAGGGACGTAATCAAGGGGTGGGAGCCGTGGACGAATGGAGACTTGAGACGATGACGACCGAAATCCTCAATTTCACCGGCACCATTGGGCATTGGCTCAATTTGCTGGTGGCGCGCCAGATAGCGGCGCAGGCTGCAAAACTGCCTCATTAAGGCGAGAGCTTTCCGAAACGACCGGTAGAGGCGCTTCGGAATCAGCGCCGTCGCCGGACGAACCCTGGACGGGAACAAGGTGCTGGCATGAATGAAGCCGTTATCCTGACGCCGGAGCGGATCCTCGAAGTCACCGAGGACGTCTTGCGGCGCTACGGACTTGCCAAGGCCACCGTGGTTGACGTTGCCCGTGCGCTCGATGTGAGCCACGGCAGCGTCTATCGCCATTTCCCAAGCAAGGCCTCCCTGCGCGAGGCCGTTGCCAAACGCTGGCTCGACCGGATCGACGCGCCGCTCCTGGCAATCGTCAGGGAGCAGGGACCGGCGCCGGACAGGCTCGACCGCTGGCTGCGCACGCTGTTCGCGGCCAAGCGTTCGCGCGTGCTCGACGACCCCGAGATGTTCGAAACCTATCTTACTTTGGCGCGAGAAGCCTGCGCGGCCGTCAAGTGTCACAAGGACACCATGATCGACCAGATCGCGGCGATCCTGACCGATGGCGTCAGCCAGGGCGCGTTTGCCGTGGACGACGTCAAGGGGACCGCGCGCGCGATCTTCGATGCGACCTGCCGCTTCCATCATCCGGCGCATGCCGACGAATGGAAGGACGCCGATCTGCCGGGGCGTGTCGATGCGACGCTCGCACTGGTGCTGCGTGGGTTGAAGGCGGCGTAGACGACTAGCTTACCCTCTTGCCTTGTGGAGAAGCGCGCCCTCGCGGACGGAGGGCGATGCAGTTGCGTGCCGGCGCGGGTGAAGCCCGCCGTTGGCTGCTGGTGCGACCGGCGGGCTCTCCGGGTATGTATTGACCGCGATTTCGACGACATCCTTTGACCGCTTGCGGAGGCGATAGAAAGTCAGCTCCTGTTCGAGCATGGGACAGCGGAAATGGACGACGGCGGTATCGGGAAGTCGGCAAAGCTCGTCGATGAGTTCGCCTACGGTGATGATCGGGGGGTGGGCTGCCGGGTTGTGATGACCCTTACTCATGAGATTCACTCCTTCACTCTGCTACCAACCGGAACCGCATGCTGTCAGTTCCAATCCGCCTACCAGATTGGCAGCTTCGAGTTCGCCTGAGGCGGAAGCGGCAGCCCCGCTGCTAGATCTTCGTCAGCCCGCACGTCGCGGCCAGCCGCACCAGCTGTGCGTCCGTGCGCGCGCCGGTCTTGGTCTTGATCAGGTAGTGATAGTTCTGGACTGTCTTTACACTGAGATTGAGGTGCGTCGCGATCTCTTCGGTGGTAGCTCCGCCGGCGAACTGGCGCAGGATCTCGATCTCGCGCTCGCCGAGCTGGTCCAGCACCGAGCCGGTCGGCGACAGGCTGTCCTCGGCGAGGGTATGCGCAATGTCGTCGCTCATCGCGCGCTCGCCGCGGGCGACGCTGCGGATTGCATTCACGACCGCAGACGGCTCGTTGCTCTTGGTGACGAAGCCGGAGGCGCCGGCGCCGAAGGCCGCTTTCACCAGAACGGCCTCGTTGTGCATGGTGAAGACGAGGATCCGTGCCCGCGGGCTGCGGGCGCGGATGTTGCGGATGGCTTCCAGCCCGCTTGCGCCGGGCATCGAGATATCCAGCACGACGACGTCAGGATCGTGCGCCTTGAAGGCGCCGTATGCATCCGCCGCGTTGTCGGCCTCAGCCACGACATGTAGATCGCCCTGGCTCTCCAGCACGCGCCGGTAGCCTTGCCGGACGATCGGATGATCGTCGACCAGCAGCACGGAGATGCCTGTTGCGGCGACATCGCTCATGTCGGCCTCACGCGGCGAGCGGGATGGTGGCGGCGACACTGAGGCCGCGGGTTGCAGGCAGGATCGACAGCGATCCGCCGGCTGCGGCGACACGCTCGCGAATGCCGGTGAGGCCGAAGCCGGCCGACTGCGCGACGCGTGCGGCATCGCCGCCCCCGTCGTCCTCGACACGGATGACGAGCGCATCGTCCTCGCCCGCGCGCCGCTCGACCCGCAGCGAGATCTCGCGCGCCGTACTGTGACGCAGCGCGTTGGTCAGGCATTCCTGCGCGACACGATAGGCGGTGGTGGCGGCCGGGCCGGAGATGTCGGTGAGGTCGCCCCTGAGGTCGAGCTGGATTGTCGGCCGCGCCGTGCTGTGCGAGCGCCAGGTGTCGACGAGATTGACGAGGCTGGCCTCGAGCCCGAGCTCCTCGGGCAGCGGATTGCGCAGCCGTTTCAGCGCATCGCGCAGCGAGGCCATCAGATGATGGGTGGCCTGCGAGATCATGCGCGCGTCCTGCGCGATCCCATCGTCCTTGTTCTGCTTCGCGCTCGCGGTCTCGATGGTGTTGGCAAAGGCGAGGATAGCGGAAAGATTTTGCCCGAACTCGTCGTGCAGCTCGCGGGCGAGCGCGCGGCGCTCGTCGTCGCGCATCTCGATCAAGCGCCGCGTCAGCGCCGCGCGCTGTTCGGTGGCTTCCTCCAGCCGCCCGCCGAGCTCGCCGACGGCGCTCCCGATCATCGCCAGCTCCAGCGAGCGGAAGCGCGGCAGTTTCGTGCGATACTGTCCGCGCGCCATGCGCTGGAGAGCCGTGACGATCGTGCGTGCCGGCGCCAGCGCGTGCGCGATGGCGAGCGACGCCAGCAGTGCAATCGCGCCCGCCATCAGCAGCGCGACATCGATGACGTTGAGGATGTATTCCCAGGCGAGCGAGATCGCGGCAATCGCATCCGGCGACGCGACCACGGTGCCGGCGGCTGCGGCGCGCGGACTGACGGGCCGCACCACCTCGGCATGGCTGCCGAGGAAGGTCGGCACGATGGACGCGAACCAGCGCGGCGGGGTCTTGCCGAGCCCCTCGCTCTGGCCGCAGAGCGGCTTCTCGAATGTGGTCGCCGGCTGGAACTCGACGCAGACGCCGGGCGAGATCAGCTTCATCGTCTCCAGCGTGCGCCATTCCGGAACCGGCAGCAGGTGCTCGCGGGCTCTGCTGCTGCGCAACAACAGCTCATGCCAGTACAGCGCCTGAAGTGCCTGCGCGACCCGCTGCGCCGAGGCCGCGGTCGCCCGGTCAATGCTGCGATAGGCGTCGAACGTGGCCCATATGGTCGCCGCGCCGAGGCACAGCGCCACGATGAGCAGCAGGCGGGCAACAAGCTGAAGTACGAGGCGCATGCGATCACCCCCGGCGTTTGGTAAGGTCAGCCTAACAACGCCGCCGCGCCTTGCCAATTGCAGGGTGTGGCAGGATTGCAGCTCGGGCAAATTTCCCAAGCCGGTTTGGGCATGGGTCTTTGGACCGGGCCCGGTAGCTTTGATCTAATCGGGATGGAATCTTTACAGGCCCATCGTTGCGGGCGAGGAGCGGTGCAGCATGAGTTCAATGACCATTGGACCGATCGCCGGGTCTGCTGCAGATCCATCCGAGCGCAGCGCGCTGCTGTTCTGGATGATCTTCACCGGGTTGTCGATCTTCGCCGTCGTGCTGCTGTGGCGCTTCGGCCTGATCCATCTGATGCTGACCTCGGACCGCACCTACATTTCGAGCGTCATCGCGGTGCTCTACATTGTCACCTGTGGCCATTGTTTCCTGCGCACGCGCGCGATCGCGCGTGAGGGGGCGGCGGCGCGGCGTTGCCGGGCGGCGCTCGCCGCGCCTGATGGCGGCAGGGTGCTCGATGCGCGTGCGACGGCGCTGCCGCGCGGGCTGGTGCGCGATCACATCGAGAGCCTGGTGACGAAGGCGGCGGCGCAGGATTACCGCCCCGTGGACCAGACGCTGCTGCTGCGGACGCTGGCCGACCGGCTGCGCGGCTCCAACGGCTTCGGCGCCTTCGTCTCGGACACGCTGATGAAGCTCGGCCTGCTCGGCACCATCATCGGCTTCATCATCATGCTGGCGCCGATCGCGGGGCTGGATGCCGCCGACAAGGTCGCGATGCGCTCGTCCATGGGGCTGATGAGCGACGGCATGGCGGTCGCGATGTACACGACGCTGGCCGGCCTCGTCGGCTCGATCCTGGTCCGCATCCAGTACTACATGCTGGATTCGGCGACCCAGCGGGTGTTCTCGGATGCGGTGGTGCTGACCGAGACCTATGTGACGCCGGTGCTGGAACGCAAAGGTTCTGAAACCAAGGGCGCCGGAACGTCGTCATGATGGATGATTTCGGCCTCTATCCACGCGAGGAGCCGTTCGATCCCCTCGGCGTGATGCTGTTCAAGGCGCTCCAGGTGATCGCCTTCCTGTTCTTCCTTGCGCTGCTCGCGGTGTCCCCGGACGCCAAGGACGGCAAGATCGACTCCAAGGCCGAGTTCATCATTACGCTGGACTGGCCGGACAACCACCCTGACGATCTCGACCTGTTCGTGCAGGATCCCGCCGGCAATATCGCCTGGTATCGCCACCGCGAGGCCGGCTTCCTCACGCTCGATCGCGACGACCGTGGCGGCGCCAACGATTTCATCATGGTTGCCGGCAAGAAAATCGCTTCCCCCATCCGCGAGGAGATCGTGACGGTGCGCGGCATCCTCGCCGGCGAATACACGGTGAACGTCTCGCATTTCGTTGCGACGACCGGCGAGCCGGTGACCGCCAATGTGAAGGTGCAGAAGCTCAATCCGACCGCGCAGGTGATCTTCGACAACAAGTTCACGCTCGACCACACCGGCGACGAGAAGACCGCGGTGCGATTCCGCATCGATGCCGAAGGCAAGGTCGTCAATGTCGATCAGCGGCCGAAATCGCTGCTGGAGACGTTCCGCAGCAGCTGGCGCAACGGCGCCGATGTCGATCCCAAGACCGGTGTGAGCAGGAACGCTGTGAGGATCCGCCGTGAGTAACCCGCAGACGGTCATCGCGACGCTGTCGGTCGCCTATGCCGTCATCGGCGCGCTGCTGCTGGTCGTGCTGGTCTATGCGCGGCTGCACTGGTCGCTGAAGGCGGTCGCGGTGGTCGTGACCAGCGCCTTCTATGTCGTCAGCTTCACCGAAATGCGCGGACTGCTCGGCTGGGCCAGCCCCGACCGGCTGCCTGCTACCTTCAAGCTGCTGAAGGCCCGCATCGTCGAGCCGCATTCGCTGGAGGGCGACCCCGGCTCGATCTATCTTTGGGTCGAGGCGCTGGACGAGGACAATCGCCCGAGCGGCATCCCGCGCGCGTTTCGTGTGCCCTACAATGACAGGTTGGCCGACAAGACCCATGCCGCGGAGAACGAGATCGCGCTCGGACATCCGCAAGGCGGCCGCGCGGCCGATTTCGGCGGCGGCGACGGCAGCCTGATCGACATGGTCAGGGAATATGTGACCCCAAAGACCATCCTGGAGACCAGCGGCGGCGATTCCTCGACCGGCGAATTCAATGCCCCGCCCGCCGCTGCCCAGGGCGCGGTGTTCACCCCGATTCCGCCGCCCCGGATGCCGCCGAAGGACGAGCAATAGGCCTTTCACCATCACCGCAGCGCTGCGCTGGTAAACGGCGCAGCGCTGACGCATCCTGTTGACCTCCCTCAATTTGGCCTCATCGGCCTCCAATAAGAATTTGAGGGTGGAGGGTGCGTGCTTCTCGCTGTCTTCTCGGATATCCATGGCAACAGGCAGGCGTTCGAGGCCTGCCTGAAGGCTGCGCGCGCCAAGGGCGCCGAGCGATTCATCCTGCTCGGCGACTTCGTCGGCTATGGCGCCGATCCGGAATGGGTGGTGGATACCGCGATGGAGCTGGTTGCGCAGGGGGCCGTCGCCGTGCGCGGCAATCACGACCAGGCGGTCAATTCCTCGGCCGAGACCATGAACGCCGAGGCGCAGATCGCGATCGAATGGACCCGTGGCCGGCTCGATACCGCGCAGCGGCGATTCCTGGCCGAACTGCCGATGCTGGTCGAGGACGGCGACCGCCTGTTCGTGCATTCGGAAGCCTCCAGCCCACAGCGCTGGCACTATGTCCGATCGACGGCGGATGCCGCCAAGAGCCTGATCTCGACACCGGCCCATGTCACCTTCTGCGGCCACATCCACCGTCCGGCGCTGTATTCGATGTCGGTGACGGCGAAGATGACGAGCCTCGTGCCCAAGACCGACGTCGCGGTGCCGCTGCTGCGCGGACGGCAATGGCTCGCCGTGCTCGGCTCGGTCGGCCAGCCTCGCGACGGCGATCCGTCCGCGGCCTTCGTGCTGTTCGACACGGTGACGTGCCGGATCACCTATTGCCGCGCGCCCTATGACATCGAGACGGCCGCGAGCCGGATCCGCGAGAACGGCCTGCCGCACTGGCTCGCGGACCGGCTGTCGCAGGGACGCTAGAAGCCGATGCCCAAACCCCTGGTCAAGTCGGGCGCTGTGATCGACGGCTACACGATCGGCGAATGCGTCCATGCCGGGGGCATGGCGACGCTCTGGACCGTCACCCATCCCGGCATCGACGTGCCCTTGCTGATGAAGATCCCCAGGGTGTCGGAGGGCGAGGACCCCGCCGCGATCGTCTCCTTCGAGATGGAGATGATGATCCTGCCGCGGCTTGCGGGTCCGCACGTGCCCGCCTGTTTCGGCACCGGCGATTTCGCGCACCAGGCCTATGTCGTGATCGAGCGCATCCCCGGGACCACGCTCTACAAGCGGCTGCCCGACCTGCCGCTGCCGTATGACGAGGCGCGGCAGCTCGTCGCCAGGGTCGCGACCGCGCTCGCCGACCTGCACAGGCAGAACGTGATCCATCACGACATCAAGCCCAGCAGCATCATGTTTCGCGAGAGCGGCGAGGCGGTGTTGATCGACTATGGCCTGTCGCACCATGACCATCTGCCCGATCTCCTGCAGGAGGAGTTCCGCCTGCCTTACGGCACCGCGCCGTACATGGCGCCGGAACGGCTGCTCGGCGTGCGCGACGATCCGCGCAGCGATCTGTTCTCACTCGGCGTGCTGCTCTATTTCTTCACCACCGGCGAGCGTCCGTTCGGCGAGGGCGAGACGCTGCGCGCGATGCGGCGGAGGCTCTGGCGCGATCCGCATCCGCCGCGCGCGCTTCGCGCCGACTATCCGCCCTGGCTCCAGGAGGTGGTGCTGCGCTGTCTGGAGATCGAGCCGGTGTGGCGCTATCCGACCGCGTCCCAGCTCGCCTTCGATCTGGCCCATCCGGGCCAGGTCAAGCTGACGACACGCTCGGAGCGGCTGAAGCGCGATCCACTCAGCATCGCCTGGCGGCGCCGCTTCAACCAGGGCGTCATGGCCCCGCGCGCGAAATCGGATGTCGCAGCGCAGATCGCATCGAGCCCGATTCTCGCGGTTGCACTCGACACGGCGGAAGGCGCGCCGGAGCTGAACGAGGCCCTGCGCGTCACCACCGAGCGCATTCTCGCCACGCTGCCCTCGGCGCGGCTTGCCTGCGTCAACGTGCTCAAGCTGAACCGCATCGCGATCGACCGGACTCTGGACGAGCAAGGCTCGAACAAGCATATCGACCGCCTGGTCGCGCTCCGGCATTGGGCGACGCCCTTGAAGCTCGACGAGAGTCGGCTCTCGGTTCACGTGCTGGAGGCCGTCGATCCCGCGGCGGCGCTCTTGGAATTCGCCGAGGTCAACCAGGTCGACCACGTCATCATCGGCGCGCGGCAGAGCTCGTTTCGCCGCACGCTGCTCGGCAGCGTCTCGGCCAAGGTGGCCGCGGAAGCGGCCTGCACCGTCACCGTGGTACGGCCGCCGCGGATGGCGGCGGATGCGGATGAGGTCAATTAGACCAAATCAGGCTGCGTGAGCGGTGTGGACGACGCGCTTGCGGCGGATGGGCCAGGAGAATTGCTGCCCCGGCTCGCCGTGATCCGCGCTGCCGCCAAAATACTGGATGATCTCGCGGCAGGGCTCGCAATTGAACAGGTTACGCGACGCGGATGCCTTGGTCATTTCCTTCAGGCAGTTGGGGCAATGCGGTTTCATGGCGTCGTTCCGAAAAGGAGATCGTCAGTGGTGGCGCTGGGACGGGTGGTCCAGGTCCGAATTGTCGGGCCTGGCATCGTCGACCGGCGCGCCGTCAGTGCGTTCGAGCCGACCGAAGAAATAGTCGAGGCTCGGATGGGGGCGCCGCGGAATCCGGCACCTGCGTTTCGGCAGGCGCTTCACGAGGGCGATCTGCATGGGCGTCAAGCCCGATGGCGGTCGTGACGGATGTTGCGGGCCGAACGCGCCGGGGCCTCGACCGGTCCGGCCGACGGGCCGAACACGACAAATGCACCGAAACCGATCCACAACGCCACGCCAGTCCAAACCAGGGTCGTCGTCATGATGTGCTCCTGCAAAAACCGGCAGGAATCACTTGCAGTGATTTGCACGAGGCAGTGAAGCCCGGATGAGTACGGGTCGAAGTTGCAATTTTAGGCATTGCCCGCCGCAGCACCCGTAAGGTCCGAAGGATGCGGGCGCTTCTTCGGTCTTCAGATCGCCTCGCCACGCGCCCCGAGCGCCGCGTTGCGGATCGCGGCGATGTTGGCCTTATAGGCGTCCTGCGTGCCGCCCCTGAACACGGAGGTGCCGGCGACGAAGGCGTTGGCGCCGGCGGCCGCCAGCGGGCCTGCGACGTCGGGGCCGACGCCGCCATCGACCTCGATGTCGATCGGACGGCCCGCGACCATTGCCCGGATGTCGCGGATCTTGTTGATCGCGGAGGGAATGAAGGCCTGGCCGCCGAAGCCCGGATTGACCGACATCACCAGCACGAGGTCGACGAGGTCGAGAACGTATTCGAGCGCGCTGATGGGCGTGCCCGGGTTGAGCGAGACGCCGGCCTTCTTGCCGAGCGCGCGGATGGCCTGGAGCGAGCGGTGCAGGTGGGGACCGGCCTCCGCATGCACCGTGATGTGGTCGCAGCCGGCCTTTGCGAAGGCTTCGAGATAGGGATCGCAGGGCGAGATCATCAGATGCGCGTCGAAGATCTTCTTCGTGTGCGGGCGCATCGCCTTGATGACCTCGGGGCCGTAGGAGATGTTGGGAACGAAATGCCCGTCCATCACGTCGAGATGGATCCAGTCCGCGCCGGCGGCGTCCACTGCGCGCACCTCCTCGCCGAGTCTCGAGAAATCCGAGGCCAGGATCGAGGGCGCGATGGCCAGGGGGCGGGGGGCGAAGGCTTGGGTCATGGCGCTGTTTCCCGTGGCGGCCGGACGACGAATGGGCCTCGCCTAACATGGGTCTCCGTGGCGGGCAATGAGGAGGGGCGCGCTTCCTGTGGGCGGAAATTTCTGCCGCGACCGGCATGAATTGCCGATGTTCCCGCGACCCGCCAAGCGTGGCTGATGCGGATTTCATTGAGCTTTTCGCGCTGGCACGACGCTTGCTGACTTCATCTGCAGAACGTTGGCTGCGGCATGCCGCATCGGTCGGAGTTGTGCAATGCTGTTCGCCCTTGGCGCCGTCTCGAGTGCCCTCGACGCGATCCAGTCGCTGACGAACTCGATATCGTCGTCGGCGCAGAAGACGGGATCCGCCCAGAGCGCGCCGACCAATCCGTTCGCGATCGACAGCCGCAGCAGCGCGACCAGTGGGGCGACCTCGTCGGTCAATGCCGGCAAATATCCGCAGATCTCGCCGGAGACCATGAACGCCTTGTTCGCCGCGCAAAGCCAGTCCTCGGACGGCATCGGCGGCGCGACCGGTTCGACTTCGTCGAGTTCGACGAGCCGGCAGGCGGCGCTCAAGAACCTGTTCTCGAAGATCGACGCGGACGGCGACGGCAAGATCACCAAACCCGAGTTCGAGAACGCGCTCGGAGCCGGCGGCACCAACCTCGCGCAGGCCGACCACGTGTTCTCGAAGATGGATGCGAATGGGGATGGCAGCATCGATCTCGGCGAGATGACGAAGGCGCTGAGGGCCGGCCATCGCGGACATCACGCGCAAGATGCGGGCGATGCGTCGGGCAGCGGCTCGAATTCCTCGTCGTCGTCGAGCGGCGGATCGACCTCGACCACGACGACCAACGCCGACGGCTCGACCACCACCACCGTCACCTATGCCGACGGTTTCAAGATGTCGACCACGGTGCCGGGTGCCTCCAGCAGCTCGAAGGCGAACGGTGGCGGCAATTCGCCCTATGACTGGTTCGGCCAGATGATGCAGCGCCAGGCGCAGGCCGCCACCGCGACCGCGTCCTCTTCGATGTCGATGAGCGTGTGACTTTTCACCGCGCCCCCGCTTGCGGCGAGAGCTCGAATTCGGGTGGGGAGCTCTCCGCGAGTCTAACTCTCACCGCTCCCGCGGAGATTCCCCTTCACCCCAACCCTCTCCCCGCAAGCGGGGCGAGGGAGCGCACCGTTGCCGCGGCTATCTGCCGAACCGATCCTTCCACGCCGGCTGAGCGCCGGGGAACGGCAACGCCGTCGCGCTGTACACGCCGCGGGCGATCGCGCGCGCGACCACATTGGCGGCGACCGTGCCGAGCTCGGTGAGGCCGGCCAGCGGCTCGATCGGCTTCTCGCCGGTCGCCGCCGCAAACAGCACGTCGCCGTCGGTCGGTGCATGCACCGGATAGATCGCGCGGGCAAAGCCGGTGTGCGCGATCATCGCCAGCCGCTTGGCCTGGGGCTTGGTCAGCACCGCGTCGGTGACGATGGCGCCGATGGTGGTGTTTTCGCGCGCGGTCGCCGCGGGACCGCCCTTGATGCGCATGCGCAGCATGTCGTCGGTGAACTTCTCGGGCAGGCCGCGTCCGCCGAATTCGCCTCCCAGCTCGAACGGCGCCGCCCAGAACCACGGCCCGTCGCCGACGGTGACAGTGCCGACCGCGTTGACGGCGACGATCGCCGCGACCTTCACGCCGTCAGGCGTGATCGCGGAGGCCGAGCCGAGCCCGCCCTTGAACGTCGCAGTGGTGGCACCGAAGCCCGCACCGACGCTGCCGAGCGCGAAGTCCGCGCCGGCCGCGGCCGCCGCGGCGTAGCCGAGGTCTCGATAGGGCGAGAAGCGTCCCCAGGCCTTGTCACCGCCATTGAGGAGGTCGAACAGGATCGCGCCCGGAACGATCGGGATCAGCGCCTCGCGGACGCGGTGGCCGCGTCCCTGCTCGGCGAGCCAGGCCTGCACGCCACCGCCGGTATCGAGGCCGAAGGCGGAGCCGCCCGACAGCGCGATCGCGTCGACGCGCTCGACCGTGTTGGCGAGATCGAGCAGTGCGTCCTCGCGCGTGCCGGGGCCGCCGCCGCGGACGTCGATCGCCGCGACCGCGGGCTGGTCGAAAATGATCGCGGTCGTGCCGGAGGCGACTTTGGCGTCCACGGCATGGCCGACGCGAACGCCGGCGATGTCGGTGAGCAGATTCTTCAAGACAGGCCTCGTGCGCTGAAGGAGTTCGTCCTTGCGATAGCGCAGGGATGCCGCCGGCTCAACTGGCGAGCGCGGTCCTCAGCATCTTGGCGAGCTCGGACTTGCGGTAGGGCTTTGCCAGCAACAGCACGCCGGAATCGAGCCTGCCGTGATGGACGATGGCATTCTCGGTGTAGCCGGAGGTGAACAGCGTCTTCAGGTCGGGGCGGCGGCGGGCCGCCTCGTCGGCAAGCTGGCGGCCGTTCATGGCCCCCGGCATGATGATGTCGGTGAACAGCAGGTCGATCTCCTCGTCGGCATCGATGATGGTGAGGGCTTCGGCCGCGTTGGCGGCTTCCAGCGCGGCATAGCCGAGGCTCTTGACCTGGGTCACCACATATTGCCGCACCAGGGCGTCGTCCTCGACGATCAGGATCTTCTCGTCGCCGCCGGCGAGGGGGACGCTCTGCAGCGCCTCGAACTCGGTCTCCTGCACGCCGTTCGAGCGCGGCAGGTAGATCTTCACGCTCGTGCCGTGACCTTCCTCGCTGTAGATCTTGATGTGTCCGCCGGACTGCTTGACGAAGCCGAACACCATGCTGAGCCCGAGTCCGGTGCCCTTGCCGACCTCCTTGGTCGTGAAGAACGGGTCGAACACCCGGTCGATCAGGTCGGCCGGAATGCCGCTGCCGGTGTCGCTGACCGCGATCATCACGTAATTGCCGGCGGTGACGTCGGGGTTCATGCTGGCATAGCCGTCGTCGAGGAAGACGTTGCGGGTCTCCAGCACCAGGGTGCCGCCGTCGGGCATGGCATCGCGCGCGTTCAGCGCCAGATTGAGGATCGCGGTGGAGAGCTGGCCGGGATCGACCAGGGTCGGCCAGGCATCCTCGGTGAGCTGCGGCATGATGGTGATCTGCTCGCCCAGCGTCGGATGCAAGAGCTTGGCAGCCTCGAGCGCCAGCGCATTGACGTCGATCTCGCGCGGCTGGAGCGGCTGCTTGCGGGCGAAGGCGAGCAGATGCTTGGTCAGTTGCGCGCCGCGCTCGGCGGCATCGTCGATCAGCTTGGTGATGGCGGCAAGCTCCGGCCGGTCGGCCACGGCGTCTGCCAGGATGCCGATCGTGCCGGTGATCACCGTCAGCACGTTGTTGAAGTCGTGGGCGACGCCGCCGGTGAGCTGGCCGATGGCGTCCATCTTCTGGACCTGCCTGAGCTGGGCCTCGGCAGCCTGCTTCTCGGTGAGGTCACGGCCGATGAAGAAATGGCGTTTCACGGGCTCGGACCAGGTGCCCATCCAGTTCAGCGTGACCTCGTGACCGTCGCGGTGGTAGTAGCGCGCCTCGAAGCTGCGCTTGACCGCGCCGCGCCGCGCCGCGCGCATCTCGCCCCGGGTCTTCTCGAGGTCATCAGGGTGGATGAACTCGATCGCGCTGTGCCCGACCATGTCCTCCGGGCTGAAGCCCAGGATGGTCTTCACGCTGGGGCTGACCTGGATGAAATTGCCAAAACCGTCGGTGACCAGGATCAGGTCCTGCGAGGTCTCGAAGATGCGCTGGCGCTCCTCGATCTCGCGATTGAGAGCCATCTCGGCCCGCTTCCGCTCCGTCACGTCGCGGGCCACCTTGGAGGCGCCGATGATCTTGCCGTCGGTCGAGCGCAGCGGGACCTGGCTCAGCACCACGTCGATCGGTTGACCGTTCTTGTGCAGCCGCACCGCTTCCTGCTGGTCGATGACCTCGCCATTGCGGGTGCGCGCCAAATTTTCTGCGATGTCCTCAAGCTGGTCGTCCGGCATGATGATGTCGATGGAGCGGCCGACCGCCTCGCTGGCGGAGTAGCCGAAGACGCGCTCGGCCGCGTGGTTCCAGGTCGTGATCGTGCCGTCGAGCGAGTTGGTGATGATGGCGTCGTTGGAGGATTCGACCACGGCGGTGAACAGCCGCTCGCGCTCGGCGTGGTAGTCGCGCTCGGCGTCCGACTTGCGTTTCAAGGCGCCGACCATGCCCGCGGTCTGGGCCTGGAGGCGGACGTTCTCGACAAGCAGCACCGCGAGCACGAAGGTCGCCGAGCAGAGGCCATAGAGGCGGCCGGCATAGAAGCCGAGATCGAAGCGTGCGACGTTCACGATCGCCGAGAGCGCGATGTCGAACAGCCAGGCGCACATCACGACCATGAGCCAGATGTCGATCACGGAATGCGGCTTGCGAAACCACAGCGAGACGAGGGCGGCAAAGCTCAGCGACCACACGAAGGCCACGACGCCGATCATGGTCGGCGTGTAGCGGCCGTCGCGCAGCAGGACCGGGAGCAGCTCGTGCTGGGCGGTAACGATCCAGGCGAAGACGACCATGGCGGCGATGACGCCGAACACGATGCTGCAGATCGCGCCGGCCGTCGTGCCGCGAATCCTGGCGCCGCCATCGGCCTCCTTCAACCAGGCGTAGCCCAGCACGCAGATCGGGAAGCCGGCGTGCCAGATCATGTAGAGCCAGACCGTGGTCTGCGGGCCCGCGCCGAGAAGCCCGGTCGGCGTGAACAGGCCGGGGAAGGTGAGGGCATGGACCACCGCGGCGGCGGCGGTGAACAGATAGCCGGTCGCGAGCCACAGCAGCGCGCGGGTCCGCAAGACCGAAAACTGCGACAGCAGCAGCACCGCGGTGACGATGTCGCTGACGGCGAGGGCGGATTGATAACTCGCGACAAAGGCGGGAACGGGCAGGAGCCGGATACCTGCGAAAGGCACGGCCAGCGCGAACAGGATTGCGGACACGCCGACGATCGCCAATGCGGCGGTGCGGTCGGTTGAGTTGGCCGGCAGCGTCGAAAGGAATGTGCTGCGGTCGATCGTTGCGGGCACGTCCATCTCTCGCAGACCGGTCTTCGCCATCGTCATCGACGTCATTTGGATTGCCTTGGGCCAGCTCCATGGTAGCGGGTTATAGGCTCGTATCGTGCACCGTTACGGCCGCGACTCAACCGAAGGTTACAGCTTACTTAATTTTAGGGGGGACGCGGAATAGGGTCGGTAAGATGGGCTTTACTGGACGGTGTCATAATGCCCTTCGGCCGTGGCGGGTTCCACGTTTGAATCCTTCGATCTGATCTCGATATCCGGGAGTAGTTCCCTATGCCCCGCGTTCTCATCATAGACGACCAGAAGGACGTCCGCGCGATGGTCGCGATCGTGCTCCGGGTCCATCGTTTCGAGGTCGTGGAGGCCGACAGCGGCGCGGACGGGCTGAAAGCTTTCGCGGAAAGCCCGTGTGACGCTGCAATCGTCGATATCTTCCTTGGCAACACCAGCGGCGTCGACGTCATCGCGAGCCTGCGCGAGCGTGCGCCGGGACTTCCCGTCATTGCGGTGTCGGGGATGACGACGCTCGATTTCCTGCACCAGGCGCCTCACCTCGCCAATGTGGTCTGCCTGCAAAAGCCGTTTCGGCCGAACGACCTCCTGCAAGCACTGCGGAAGGCCCAGGCCGAGACGGGCGGCGAGCTGCCCGCAGCCGTCTGACCTCGGCGCAAGAAGAAACGCCCCGCCGCAAGCCGGGGCGTTGTGACGGTTGGATGGCAGCCTGAGGCCCGAAAGCGCGTCAGGTGCCGTTGCCCTTGATCTCGGCGTAGCCGCCCTTGGCGTCCCACTTGTAGACGACGTAGTCGATCTGCTTGATGTCGCCCTTGGCGTCGTACTCGATCGGGCCGATCACGGTGTCCCACTTGCCGCCCTTCATAGCCTCCATGACCTTCTTGGCATCAGTGGTGCCGGCCTTCTTGGCCGCCTGCGACCACACCTGCATCGCCGCGTAGGTGTAGAGCGTATAGCCTTCGGGATCGATGTTCTTCGCCTTGAAGGCATCGACGATCTTCTTGGCCGTCGGCTTGTTGCGCGGATCGGGGCCGAACGTGAACAGGGTGCCTTCGCCGGCGGGGCCGGTGATGGAGGCGTACTCCTTGTCGGCGAGCGCGTCGCCGGCCATCAGCACCGTCTTGAGGCCCTGGTCACGCATCTGGCGCAGGATCAGGCCGCTCTCCTGATGGTAGCCGCCGACATAAACGAGGTCGATGTTGTCGCGCTTCAGGCGCGAGACGATCGCGTTGAAGTCCTTGTCGCCCTTGTTATAGGACTCGTACATCTTCTCAGTGATGCCCGCCTTGTTGAGCGCCTTCTTGGTCTCGTCGGCAAGACCCTTGCCGTAGGTGGTCTTGTCGTTGAGGATCGCGATGTTCTTGCCCTTGTAGTTCTTGGCGATGTACTGCGCAGCGATCAGGCCCTGCTGATCGTCACGGCCGCAGACGCGCGCCACGTTCCAGAGCTTGCGCTCGGTGAAGAGCGGGTTGGTCGAGGCCGGGGTGATCTGAAGGACGTTGCCGTCGGCATAGGCCTCGGAGGCGGGGATCGACGACGACGAGCAATAGTGCCCGGCGACGAAGGGGATCTTGGCGCCGGCGATCTTCTCGGCGATCGAGCGCGCCTGCTTCGGATCGCAGGCATCGTCCTCGACGGAGAGCGCAAGCTTCTTGCCGTTGACGCCGCCGGCGGCGTTGATATCGGCCACCGCCATCTCGGCGCCGTTCTTCATCTGGCGGCCGAAGGCGGACTCGCCGCCGGTCATCGGGCCTGCGACTGCGATGGTGACATCCTGCGCGAATGCCGCGCTCGACAGCGCGATCGACGCGCCGAATGCCAGACCGATGAGCTTCAGTGATTTCATGAGATACCTCGCGGGTGGTCGCCTGTGGAAGTCGCCGGGCATGCCCGGTCCAAACCGGCACCATTCTTGAATGAATTCGAGGAGAAGTCACCGGCAAAATACGGGCATTGGCGGAGATATCTCGCCGCATTGCGCTGCAGATGGCCGCGCTCAGCCGTGCCGGCCGCCTTCCAGATAGGCTGCGCGAATCTCGGGGCGCTGCAGCAACTCGGCGCCGGTCCCGGCCAGCGTGATCAGGCCATTGACCATGACGTAGCCGCGGTGGGCGAGCTTGAGCGCATGGTTGGCGTTCTGCTCGACGATCAGGACGGTCAGGCCGTCCTGCCGGTTCAGGGTGCGGATCGCGTCGAAAATCTGGCGGGCGATCAGCGGCGCGAGCCCGAGCGAGGGCTCGTCGAGCAGGAGCAGGCGGGGGCGGCTCATCAAGGCACGGCCGATCGCCAGCATCTGCTGCTCGCCGCCGGACAGGGTTCCGCCGCGCTGGGCGTAGCGTTCGTTCAGCCGCGGAAATAGCGTGAAGACGCGCTGGAGCGTCGCCTCGCGCTCCGCATCGGTGCATTCGGTGGCATCGGCCCCCATCTGGAGGTTCTCCGCCACGCTCATGCGCGGGAAGATGCGGCGGCCCTCCGGCGATTGCGCGATGCGCAAATGCGCGATCTCATGGGTCGGCACGTCGGTGATGTCACGGCCTTCGTACAGGATCTGGCCGGCGCGGGCGCGCGGCTTGCCGAAGATCGTCATCATCAGCGTCGACTTGCCGGCGCCGTTGGCGCCGATCAGCGCCACGATCTCGCCGGCATTGATCTCGACGTCGACGCCCTTCAGCGCCTCGATCTTGCCGTAGGCGGCGCGCAAGGACCGGATCGCGAGCAGGGGAGTGGGTGCCGCCGTCACGTCCCGCCCTCCATCACGGCCACCGCCTCTTGCTCGTCGGTGCCGAGATAGGCGGCGATCACCTTGGGATCGTCGCGGACCTCGCGCGGCGTGCCTTGCGCGATCTTGACCCCGTGGTCCATCACCACGATGTGGTCGGAGATCTCCATCACCACCGACATGTCGTGCTCGATCAGGAGGATCGAGGTGCCGAGCTCGTCACGGATCGAGAGCAAGAGCTCGCTCAGGGCGGCGCTCTCGCGCGCATTGAGGCCGGCGGCCGGCTCGTCGAGGCACAATAGCGCGGGCTCGGTGCACATCGCGCGCGCGATCTCGAGCCGGCGCTGGTCGCCATAGGCGAGGTTGCCGGCAGCGTCGTCGGCGCGGTCGAGCAGGTTGACGCGCCTCAGCCAGTCGGTGGCCAGATCAATCGCGTGCTTCTCGGCGTCCCGATACACGGGCGCGCCGACGAGGCCGAGCAAGGTGAAGCCGGAGGCGCGCATCAAGGCGTTGTGCTGCGCCACCATCAGGTTTTCCAGCGCGGTCATGCCGGGAAACAGGCGGATGTTCTGGAAGGTGCGCGCGACCTTGGCCTGCTTGGCGATGCGGAAATCGTTCAGCCGCTCCAGCGCGATGACCCGGCCGTCGTCATGGGTGAGGCGGATGGTGCCGCCGGTCGGCTTGTAGAAGCCGGTGATGCAGTTAAAGACGGTGGTCTTGCCGGCGCCGTTCGGCCCGATCAGCGCGGTGATCTTCTTCCGCTCGGCGGCAAAGGAGAGGTCCTGCACGGCGACGATGCCGCCGAACCGCATGGTCAGCCGGTCGACGCCAAGAATCTTATCGCCAGTCTCGTCGCTGCTCATCCGTGCCCTTCCTTGACGAGGTCGGAAGAGATCGCCTGGGCCTTGGTCAGATATACGGTCGGGGCACGATGGCCGATCAGGCCGCGCGGCCGCCAGATCATGATCAGCACCATGGCCAAGCCGAACACCAGCATGCGATAGGTCTCGAGGCCGCGGAACAGCTCGAAGCCGCCAATCATGGCGAGCGCGGCGAGCGCGACGCCGAGCTGGGATCCCATGCCCCCGAGCACGACGATGGCGAGCACCAGCGCCGATTCCTGGAAGGTAAAGGATTCCGGGCTGATGAAGCCCTGGCGGGTGGCGAAGAACGCGCCGGCGAAGCCGCCGAACATGGCGCCGGTCGCGAATGCGGTGAGCTTCGTCGTCGTGGTGTTGATGCCGAGTGCGCGGCAGGCGACCTCGTCCTCGCGCAGCGCCTCCCAGGCGCGGCCGATCGGCAGGCGGCGCAGGCGGATCGTCACCCAGTTTGTGAGCAGTGCCAGCGCAAGGATCAGGTAGAACAGGAAGATGATGCGGTGGGTCGAGGAGTACTCGATGCCGAGTTTTGCTGCTAACCCGTCATCGCTGTTGTCGAGCGGGATGCCGAAGAGGGTGGGACGCGGAATGCCTGAGACCCCGTTCGGGCCTCCGGTCAGGCTCTGCCAGTTGATGATGACGAGACGGATGATCTCGCCGAAGGCCAGCGTCACGATGGCGAGGTAGTCGCCGCGCAGCCGTAGCACGGGAAAGCCGAGCAGCACGCCCCAGAACGCGGCCAGGATGCCGGCGAGCGGCAGGCAGATCCAGAACGACCAGCCGAAATTGGTGGCGAGCAGCCCGTAGGAATAGGCGCCGACCGCATAGAAGGCGACGTAGCCGAGATCGAGCAGGCCGGCGAGGCCGACCACCACGTTCAATCCCCAGCCCAGCATGACGTAGGTGAGCACCAGGATCGCGAGGTCGAGGATGTAGCGCTGGTTATAGAAGATCACCGGCACCAGCAGGGTGAAGATTAGGAGCGCGGGCGCAAGATAGCGGCCGACGAACGACAGGCCGCTCTGCACCGCCGGCGGCACCAGCTTCTCGGTTCCGGTCGGGCCGATCCACTGCCGCAGCAGCTCGATCACGATCGAGCCGCTGAACACGATGGCGACCAGGGAGGCGAGCTCGCCAAAACGCGTCCAGTAGGTGAGCTGGCCGTCGGGGCCCGCCTCGGTACGGATGCCGACCATCAGCGAGAACAGCACCAGCGCGATCGCAGCGTTGATGAAGGCGGTCTTGAAGAGGGCTGGGATGCCCGTTGCAGGTTTGGCCGTGTTGATCGAGGGAGCTGTCACGCGCGACCGTCAGACTTTTTCGACTTCGGGACGGCCGAGCAGGCCGGTCGGCATGAAGATCAGCACGACGATCAGGATCGAGAACGCCGCGACGTCCTTGTATTCGACCGAGAAATAGGCCGACCAGAACGTCTCGATCAGGCCGATCGCCAGACCCCCGAGCATGGCCCCCGGCAGCGAGCCGATGCCGCCGAGCACGGCGGCGGTGAATGCCTTGATGCCGGCGACGAAGCCCATGAAGAAGTCGACCAGACCGTAATAGAGCAGGTACATCAGGCCGGCGACCGCGGCGAGCGCCGCGCCGATCACGAACGTCATGGAGATGGTGCGGTCGACATTGACCCCGAGCAGTGCCGCCATGGTCTGATCCTGCTCGCAGGCGCGCATGTCGCGTCCGAGCCGGGTGCGCGACACCAGCCAGGTGAAGATCGCCAGCAGCACGATGGTGATGATGACCACCATGATCTGGATGTTGGAGAGCTGGATCACGAAGCCGTCCGTGCTCTCGTGCAAGGTGTAGCCCCCGGTGATGAAGGGCGGGATCGGCTTGACCCGGGCGCCCTGCGCCACCTGCGAGTAGTTGGTCAGCACGAACGACATGCCGATCGCCGACAGCATCGGGGCGAGGCGGAAGGAATGGCGCAGCGGCCGGTAGGCGATGCGTTCGATGGTCCAGCCGTAGAGCGCGGTGATCGCCATCGACACCAGCAGCACGACCAGCAGGATCACGGGGATCGCGGTGAGGCCGAGCGAAATCAGGATCAGGAAGGTGATCAGGGCGATGAAACCGCCAATCATGAAGACGTCGCCGTGGGCGAAATTGATCATGCCGACGATGCCGTAGACCATCGTGTAGCCGATCGCGATCAGGCCGTAGATGGAGCCGAGCACGAGGCCGTTGATGAGCTGCTGGGCGAAATAATCCATAGGCTGCCGTTACCAAACCTGACGCGGAGCTCTTCGAGAGAGAGTGATTGAGTTTCTTCTCGGGCCCCGGCAGCCCTCGAGCGTTCTGCCGGTTTTGTAACAGGAGGGAACTGGCTGCCGCAACAGCTCGCGCCTTGGCAGAAGGTCTTGTACAGAGGTCATTTTCGTTTCCGGGTTCCGCAGCTGCGAGGAACCCGGGTTCCAGGGCAACCAAAGCCGGGATCGGCCGTTATCATCGTTCTCTGACGTCCAACAAGGGAGTTTCCCCCGATGACGAAGCAGCAGAACCAGAATCCGGGTCAGCAGAAGCAGAACCCCGGCCAGCGCAACCCGCAACAGGGCGGCGGCCAGAAACCCGGACAGCAGCAGCAGGACCCGATGCGCCAGGGCGATCGCCCCGGCCAGCAGCCGGGTGGCCAGCGCAGCGAGGACGAGTAGTTCGGGAGCCCCGGAGTGGGAGGGCCCCGCCGAAAGGCGGGGCCCTTTTCTTTGCCTGGCGTCATTCCGAGCCGGCTTGAAGAGTCGAACCTTGAACTCAAGATTCCGGGTCTGGTGCTGGCGATCCTGCCGCAAGGACGGCGTGGATCAGCCAGTTAAGGTAAACAAAGGGTTTAAATTGCCGCCAGCCTCTCATGCGAGTTAGCTCCCGGCAAAGCCTTCCCCTCGAAGGCGGATGGCAGGCGAAGCGGGTAGCGGCATGTTCAGGAATTGGCGGATCGGCTCAGTCAATGGCGCGCTGCTGGGGGCCTATTTCATCCCGGCCTGGGCGCTGGTCGCGTTCAACATCTTTGTTGAACCGGTGCACGGCCTCTACGAGCGTCCGAGCGTCGCGGTGGCGCTGTTCCTGAGCGATCATCTCCAGATGGCGGGGATAGACACGGTGCGTGCCGCCTGGCTGCTGGCGCTGGGACGGCTGACCGTCGTGGCGTTCTTCGTGATCCATCTCGCGCTGGTGTGCATTCCCCGGACCCGCAAGAACGGCGGCAGTGACGAGGCGCTCGCCATCGCGCTCTTGATCGGCAGCCTGATCTCGTTTGCCAGCATGGTCATGGCCTCGAAGGTCGGCGAGATGGCCGCCCTCCGCCTGCATGCCACCGAGCTGCTGCTGCTGCTGGGGGCCGCGATCGTGCTGGTGATCGAACGGCCGGAGGCGGCACCAAAGGCCGTCGCGGCCGCCGCGCCGCCAAGTCTTCAGCCGCTAGGACTTGAGCAGGCCGAGCTCCTGCACAATCGCTGAGGCTTCCTTGACGGCGTGGTTCGCCGCCGGCACGCCGCAATAGATCGCCTGCTGGAGCAGGACTTCCTTGATGTCATCGGGCGTGAAGCCGCCCTCGGCGAGCGCTGCACGCACATGCAGGCGGAATTCGTCCCATTGCCCGAGCGCGACCATGGTGCCGATCACGAGCACCCGCCGCGTGCGCTCGTCGAAATGTGGCCGGGTCCAGATCTCGCCCCAGGCGTAGCGCGTGATCAGGTCCTGGAAATCGGTGTTGAACGCATTGCGGTTGGCGATCGACTTGTCGACCCAGGCATTGCCCAGCACCTTGCGGCGCACGTTCATGCCGGCATCGCGGCGCTTCTGGTCGTCCATTCTATCCTCCTTCGCCTTGCGAGCGCAGCAATCCAGGATCTTTCCGCGGAGGCAGTCTGGATTGTTTCGCTGCGCTCGCAATGACGGCTGTGGCTAAGGCTGCGTCAGGAATCCCACCACCGCATCCGTGAATGCGTGCGGCTGTTCGACGTTCGAAATATGGGCGGCGTCGATGATGGTCATGCTGGCGCCCGGGATGTTGGAGCGGATCAGTTCGCCCGCCGAGACCGGCGTCGCCATGTCGTGGCGGCCGGCGATCACCAGCGTCGGGCTCTTGATCTTCGGCAACAGCGCGCGCTGGTCGAGCGTCGACAGCGCCTCGCAGCAGGCGAGATAGCCTTCGACGGGCGAAGCGAGCAACATCGATTTCATCCGTGCGGTGATCTCGGGCTCGCGCTCGCGGAAATCCTGCGTGAGCCAGCCCGCGAGCACCGTATCGGCGACCGCTGCGATGCCGCCCTTCTTCACCGCGTCGATGCGCTCCAGCCATCTGGTCGGCTCGGCGTAATAGCAGGAAGTGTTGGCGAGGATGAGCTTGCCGAAGCGCTCCGGCGCGTTGGCGCCGAGCCACTGCCCGACCATGCCGCCCATCGACAGCCCGCACCAATGCACCTTCTCGATGTTGAGGTCGTCGAGGATCGCGAGCACGTCGCGGCCGAAGCGCTCCATCGTGTAGGGGCCGGGCGGGACGTTCGACTTGCCATGGCCGCGGCGGTCGTAGCGGATGACGCGGAACACCTGCGTCAGCGCCTTCATCTGCGGCTCCCACATCTGCAGTGTGCAGCCGAGCGAGTTGGACAGCATCAAGGTCGGCCCGCCGTCGCGGCCTTCGACGGAGACATTGAGAAGGCAACCGTCGGCATCGATCATGGGCATGCGGCGTCTCCGTATCTATTCGCTGTCAAGGCTGCCGAGCAGCCGGTCGATCAAGGCCTGCGACGCCCCTTGATAGGCCATCGGCTCGAACAATGCCGCAATTTTTTCCGGCGTCAGATGCACGGTGACCTGCGAATCGGCTGACAGCACCTCGCGCAGATGCTTCTTCTCGGCGACCGCGCGCTTGCTCGCGGCCTCGATGAGATGATGGGCATCGCTCTTGCCGATCTTGTCCGCCAGCGCAAAGGTGACGGCCTCGGCCATGATCAATCCGTGCGTCGCGTCGAGATTGCTGCGCATCCGCGCGGCATCGACGTCGAGGCCTTCGGCGATGTCGACGATGGCGGCCAGCGCCCCGGAGGCGACCAGCATCAATTGTGGCAGCGTCGGCCATTCCGCGTGCCAGGGCCCGGCGCTGCGCTCGTGGTCCTGCACCTGGGCAGCAAGAATCGTCGCGGCGAGTTGCGGCGCCATGGTGGCTGCGCCCAGCGCGCTCGCCGCGGCCACCGGGTTGCGCTTGTGCGGCATGGTCGAGGAGCCGCCGCGGCCTTCGCCGGCGGGCTCGAAAGCTTCGCCGACATCGGTCTGCATCAGCAGCGAGACGTCGCGCGCGATCTTGCCGCAACTGCCGGCAAGAATCGCAAAGCTTGAGGCAGCCTCTGCGATACGGTCGCGATGGGTGTGCCAGGGCGCTTCCGGCAGCGGCAGGTCCAGCTCCTGCGCCAATCTTTCCGCAACGACGAGCCCCTTGTCGCCGAGGGCTGCGAGCGTGCCGGCGGCGCCGCCGAACTGCAGTGCCAGGCCCTCGCGGCGGAGCCGCCGCAGACGGCAGCGGGCGCGGGCGAGGCTCGATGCGTATTCCGCGGCCTTCAGCCCGAACGGCATCGGCAGCGCGTGCTGGAGCCAGGTCCGCGCCACCATGGCAGTGTTGCGATGGGCGCGGGCGAGCGCCGCAAACCCCTTGATCGCGCGGCTGAGGTCGGCATCGAGTGCATCGATGCCGGCGCGAACGGTGAGCATGGTCGCGGTGTCGATGACGTCCTGGCTGGTCGCGCCCCAATGCACGTAGCGCGCGGCCTCCGCATCGGCCTTGCCGACATTGGCGGTCAGCGCCTTGACCAGGGGAATCGCGAGATTGCCGGATCGCGTCGCGGCGTCGGCCAGGGCCGCGATGTCGAAGGAAGTCGCCTTGCAGGCGACTTCAATTGGCCCGACGGCGGCTGCGGGAATCACGCCCGTGGCGGCCTCCGCCCGTGCCAGCGCTGCCTCGAAATCGAGCATGTTCTGCAGGGTCGACTGGTCGTCGCAGACGGCGCGCATGGCTGGGCTCGACAGCATCGGCGCGAGCAGGGGGGAGAGGGATGTGCTCATGTTGCGCGGGACCTAACCATCATGGGCCGCCTCTGCCAATCCAAATCCGCTCGCGCAAGCTTTTTGCAGTTGCGAATATGCATTGAACGTGACCGGGGTGGCCTTTCCTTTGCGCCGTCCGTGCGTTACTTGAGCAACATTATTTTGATGCGATCTCGGGAGGCACCCCATGGCCATGACGATGAACGGCGAAGTCCAGCTCGCAGCGCCGCGCGAGGCCGTGTGGGCCAAGCTCAACGATCCCGAGGTGCTGAAGGCCTGCATCCCCGGCTGCGAGGAGCTGGAGAGGACCGACGACGGCGGCTTCCGTGCAACGGCAAAAATGAAGGTCGGGCCGGTGTCGGCGCGCTTCAAGGGCAAGGTGATGCTGTCGGATCTCGACCCGCCGAACGGCTACAAGATCTCGGGTGAAGGCGAGGGCGGGGTCGCCGGCTTCGCCAAGGGCGGGGCGGCGGTCAAGCTCGCGGAGAAGGACGGCGGCACGCTGCTCTCCTACGACGTCGAGGCGCAGATCGGCGGCAAGTTGGCGCAGCTCGGACAGCGCCTGATCAACGGCACGGCGAAGAAGCTGGCCGACGAGTTTTTCGCGAACTTCGCCAAAGCTGTACAGGGCTGAAACCTATCGCCTTTCGGCATGGCGGCTTGCGTCCGTGGTGATGTTGCCCCGGGGGACAATGGCCCATATGATGGGTTGGAATAATTATAAGAACCGCTTCGACGGGACCCGTCGGGGCGCTGATAGAGAGTGCTTATGGCAAAAATCTCCCTCATCGTGAACGGCAATCCTGTGACGGCCAACGTCGATCCCCGCACGCTTCTGGTGCAGTTCCTGCGCGAGAATCTGCGGCTGACGGGCACCCATGTCGGCTGCGACACCTCGCAGTGCGGCGCCTGCGTCGTGCATCTCGACGGCAAGGCCGTGAAGTCCTGCACCACGCTCGCCGTGATGGCCGACGGTCACGAGGTCAAGACGATCGAGGGACTGGCCGCCGACGGCGCGCCGCTGCATCCGATGCAGGAAGCCTTCCGCGAGCACCATGGCCTGCAGTGCGGCTTCTGCACGCCGGGCATGATCATGACCGCGATCGACATCGTGCACCGCAAGGGCCATGAACTCGACGACCACACCATCCGCGAGGAGCTGGAAGGCAATCTCTGCCGCTGCACCGGCTACCAGAACATCGTCGCCTCGATTTCCGCCGGCGCCAGGGCGATGGCGAAATCCGATCTCGCGTAACGCGCCTCCCGCGATCAGGACATTCAGATGTACGAATTCAAATATCATCGCCCTGGCACCGTGCGTCAGGCGGCCAACCTCCTGGTGAAGAACGAGGACGCCAAGGTGATCGCCGGCGGCCACACGCTGATTCCCGTCATGAAGCAGCGCCTCGCAAGCCCGCCGCATCTGGTCGACCTCTCCCACATCGAGGGGCTCAACACGATCGAGATGAAGGGCCGCTCGCTCGTGATCGGCGCCACCGCCAAGCACGCGGAGGTCGCGACCTCCGCGATCGTCGGTGAGGCGATCCCGGCGCTGGCGAGCCTTGCCGGCGGGATCGGCGATCCCGCCGTGCGCCACCGGGGCACGATCGGCGGCTCGCTCGCCAACAACGATCCGACCGCGGACTATCCGGCTGCCGTGCTCGCGCTCGGCGCCACCATCGTCACCAACAAGCGTCGCCTCAAGGCCGAGGAGTATTTCCAGGGCCTGTTCTCGACCGCGCTGGAAGCCGACGAGATCATCACCAGGGTGATGTTCCCGCTGCCGAAGAAGGCCGCCTATGTCAAATTCCGCAACCAGGCCTCGCGCTACGCGCTGGTCGGTGTGTTCGTCGCGCGGCGTCCATCGGACGTGCGTGTTGCCGTCACCGGCGCCGGGTCCGAAGGCGTGTTCCGTGTCACCGCATTCGAGGAGGCGCTGAAGAAGCGCTTCGCGTCGAAGGCGATCGAAGGCATCGAGGTGCCGGCGGAAGGGCTCAACAGCGACATCCACGGCAGCGCGGAATATCGCGCGCATCTCATCGGCGTCCTGACACGGCGCGCCCTTGATGCCGCCAACGCCAAGGGGTGAGGTGATCTCACCCCTCGGCACAAAGACTTGCCCCGTGAGGGGCGTAAACGAGACTGGCCTTTCATGACTTCAGCGGCCAATACTTCCGGTGCCATGCCGACATCGGTCGATGCGATGCTCGAACTCTTGACCTCGCGCGGCTATCTGGCCGAGCGGTCGCTGGCGACGGTGACATATCTGTCGCTGCGGATGGGCCGGCCGCTGTTCCTGGAGGGCGAGGCCGGCGTCGGCAAGACCGAGATCGCGAAGGTGCTGTCGGCAGCGCTGGGGCGGAAGCTGATCCGTCTGCAGTGCTACGAGGGCCTCGACGTCTCCTCGGCGGTCTACGAGTGGAACAGCGCGGCGCAGATGATCGCGATCCGGATGGCGGAAGCCGCCGGCGACACCGATCGCGATCAGCTCTCCTCCGACATCTTCGCCGACCGCTACATGATCAAGCGGCCGCTGCTCCAGGCGCTGGAGCCCGACGTCGCCGGGCCGCCGGTTCTGCTGATCGACGAGCTCGACCGCGCCGACGAGGCGTTCGAGGCCTACCTGCTCGAAATCCTCAGTGACTTCCAGGTGACCATCCCCGAATTCGGCACCGTGAAGGCGCCGCATCCGCCGATCGTCATCATCACCTCCAACCGAACCCGCGAGATCCACGACGCGCTGAAGCGGCGCTGCCTCTATCACTGGGTCGATTATCCCGCCGCCGAGCGCGAGCTGGCCATCGTCAAGACGCGCGTGCCCGACATCTCGGCAAAGCTCTCGCAGCAGGTCGTCCGTTTCGTGCAGGCGCTGCGCAACCAGGACTTCTACAAGTCGCCTGGTGTCGCCGAGACCATCGACTGGGCCACCGCGCTGTCCGAGCTAGATGCCCGCTCGCTGACGCCGCAAGTGGTCGGCGACACGCTGGGCGCGCTGCTCAAGTACCAGGACGACATCACCCGCATGCAGGGCGATGCCTTGCAGAAGGTGCTGAAGGAAGCGACGAGCGAGAATTGAAGCGCGCGCGTCATCACTACTCCCGTCATTCCGGGGCGACGCGCAAGCGTCGAGCCCGGAATCGATAACCACGATCGGGAGCATGGATTCCGGGCTCGCGCCAAGTGGCGCGCCCCGGAATGACGAGGGGATGGATACGAGACCCATGGCCATCAACCACCTTGCCCCCGAGCAGACCGAGCAGTTCGCCGACAACATCGTCGGCTTCGCCCGCGCGCTGCGTGCGGCGGGCATGCCGGTTGGACCGGGCGCGGTCATCGACGCCATGAGCGCGCTGCAGGTGATCGACATCGGCCACCGCTCCGATGTCTTCACGACGCTGGAGGCGATCTTCGTCAAACGTCATGAGCATGCGCTGATCTTCAAGCAGGCCTTCAACCTGTTCTTCCGGCCTTCCGAAGAATGGAAGCACATGCTGGATTCGGTGCCGCTGCCGGAGCAGGCCAAGAAGAAGCCGCAGGCCGGCTCCCGCCGCGTCCAGGAGGCGATGTCGCAGCCGCGCATGACCGAGACGCCGCAGCACCAGGAGCAGGATTTGCGCCTGTCGGTCTCCGACAAGGAGATCCTTCAGAAGAAGGATTTCGCGCAGATGAGCGCGGCGGAGATCACCGAGGCGCTCCATGCCGTCGAGCGGATGCACCTGCCGCAGGCCGAGCTGCTGACGCGCCGGCATCGGCCTGATGCTCGCGGCCTGCGCCTCGACCTGCGCCGGACGCTGCGCGCGTCCTTACGCACCGGCGGCGACATCATCGACATCCACCGTCTCGGCCGGATCGAGAAGCCGGCACCGATCGTGGCGTTGCTCGACATTTCGGGCTCGATGAGCGAATACACCCGCCTGTTCCTGCATTTCCTGCATGCGATCACGGACGCGCGCAAGCGCGTCTCGGTGTTCCTGTTCGGCACCCGCCTCACCAACGTCACCCGCGCGCTGCGCCAGCGCGATCCGGACGAGGCGCTGGCGAGCTGCTCGGCGTCGGTCGAGGACTGGGCCGGCGGCACGCGGATCTCGGCCTCGCTGCACAACTTCAACAAATTGTGGGCGCGGCGTGTGCTGAGCCAGGGCGCCATCGTGCTCCTGATCTCCGACGGGCTGGAGCGGGAGGCCGATTCCAGGCTCGCTTTCGAGATGGACCGGTTGCACCGGTCCTGCCGGCGGCTGATCTGGCTCAACCCGCTGCTGCGGTTCGGCGGCTTCGAGGCCAAGGCCCAGGGCATCAAAATGATGCTCCCGCACGTTGACGAATTCCGCCCGGTACATAATTTGAGTTCGATCCAGGAGCTGATCACCACGCTCTCCGAGCCGCTGCCGCCGCATCACCGCAGCCTGATCCGCTCCGCAGCTTGAGAGGCCAGCCATGCTCGATCGCGACGAGGACATCCTGAAGGCGGCGGAGGACTGGCAGAAGGCCGGCCGTGGCGTCGCGCTCGCCACCGTGGTCGAGACCTGGGGCTCGGCGCCGCGCCCGGCCGGCTCGAGCCTCGTCATCAACGACGAGGGGACCTTCCTGGGCTCCGTTTCCGGAGGCTGCGTCGAGGGCGCCGTGGTCACCGAGGCCATGGACGTGATCGAGAGCGGCAAGCCCAAGATGCTGGAATTCGGCGTCGCCGACGAGACCGCCTGGAATGTCGGGCTGTCCTGCGGCGGCACCATCCGCGTCTTCGTCGAGAAGGTCGGCTAGCCGTGAAGCTCGCGATCCTGCACGAACTCAATACCGAGCGTGCCGCGCGTCGGCCAGTGATCCTTGTTACCGACACCGAGAGTGGCGAGCAGCGCCTGGTGAAGGCCGCGGACTTTCCCAAGGACCCGCTGCGCGCCGAGCTGGAAAAGCAGCTTCGCATGGGCAAGAGCGCCAATGTCGAGGCCGGCGGCAAGAAACTCTTCCTCAATGTCTACGCGCCGACCGCAAAGCTCGTCATCATCGGCGCGGTCCATATCAGCCAGGCCCTGGCGCCGCTGGCGCGCTCGCTCGGCTACGACGTCACCGTCGTCGATCCCCGCACGGCGTTTGCGAGCCCCGAGCGCTTCCCCGACATTCCGCTTGTTGCCGAATGGCCTGATACCGCGCTGCCGCCGCTCAACGTCGATGCCTATACGGCGTTCGTCGCAGTGACACACGATCCCAAGATCGATGATCCAGCGCTGCTGCATGCCTTCGAGCGCAACTGCTTCTACATCGGCGCGCTCGGCTCGCGGAAGACGCACGCCAAGCGCGCTGACCGGCTGCGGGCGCAGGGCGCCAAAGAGAACGACATCGCGCGCATCCACGCGCCGATTGGGCTGGCAATCGGCGCGGTCTCACCGTCCGAGATCGCGGTGGCGATCATGGCCGAGATCACCGCGGTGCTCCGCCTCCCACCCAAAGAAAAAGAAGAAGCGGCATGAAGTTCGGCCCGGCGAGCCCCAGGGATGCAATCGGCGGGGTGACCGTCCACACCCTGCGCCAGGGACCGCTGGTGTTGAAGAAAGGCACGACGATCGGCCCTGCCGAGGTCGAGCAGCTCACGCGCGCCGGGATCAAGGACATCGTCGTGGTGCGGATGGAAGAGGGCGACGTCTCCGAGGACGTCGCGGCCGCCAGCATCGCGCTTGCCGTCGGCGGGGAGGGCATCCATGTCGAGCGCGCCTTCACCGGCCGCGCCAACCTGTTCGCCGCGCAGCCGGGCGTGCTGGTGATCGATCGCGCCGCGGTCGATCGCATCAACAATATCGACGAGGCCATCACCTTTGCGACGCTCACCGCCTACAAGCCGGTGGTCGAGGGCGAGATGGTCGGCACCGTCAAGATCATTCCGTTCGGCGTCGAAGGAAGCTTGCGCGATGCCGCGGTGAAGGCGGCGGGCAAGGACGTCCTGAAGATCGCGCCTTACGTGATCAAGCGCGTCGGCGTGGTCTCGACGCTGCTGCCAGGGCTGTCGTCCAAGGTGATCGACAAGACGCTGCGCGTCACCGCCGAGCGCCTCGCGCCGGCCGGCGCCAGCATCATCGCCGAGCGGCGGGTCCAGCACGACGAGCGCGCGCTGTCGGCCGCGATCAAGGAATTGCTCGGCTTGGGAGCCGAGCTCGTCATCGTGTTCGGGGCCTCCGCGATCGCCGACCGCCGCGATGTCATCCCCGCGGCCGTCACCGGCATCGGCGGCGAGATCGAGCATTTCGGCATGCCGGTCGATCCCGGCAATCTCCTGCTGATCGCCCGCGCCGGCAATGTGCCGGTGCTGGGCGCGCCGGGCTGTGCGCGTTCGCCGGTCGAGAACGGGTTCGACTGGGTCCTGATGCGGCTGCTCGCCGGCATCAAGGTGACGCGCTCCGAGCTGATGGGCATGGGCGTCGGCGGCCTCTTGATGGAGATCGTGACGCGACCACAGCCGCGCGCCCAGCCGGAGACCGAGGGCAACAGCCAGGTCGCGGCCATCGTGCTCGCGGCCGGGCGTTCCACGCGCATGGGCGGACCGAACAAGCTGCTCGCCGAGCTCGCCGGCAAGAAGCTGGTGCGGATCGCGGCCGAGCAGGCGCTCGCGTCGAAAGCATCCGAGGTGATCGTCGTCACCGGCCACCAGACCGAGCTGGTCGAGCAGGCGCTGCAAGGCCTCAAGTTGAAGTTCGTCAGGAATCCGGATTTCGCCGGCGGCATCGCGAGCTCGGTCAAGGCCGGCATCGCGGCCGTGCCCGAGACCTGCGATGGCGCCCTGGTTTGCCTCGGCGACATGCCGCTGATCGATGCCGGCCTGATCGATCGCCTGATCGACAGCTTTGCGCCGGACCGTGGCAATCTCATCGTCGTGCCCGTCAGCGAAGGCCGCCGCGGCAATCCCGTGCTGTGGTCGCGCCGCTTCTTCAAGGAGTTGATGACGCTGGACGGCGACGTCGGCGCGCGGCATCTGATCGCCAAGCACACCGAGGCCGTCGCCGAAGTGCCGGTGGATGGTGAGAGCGCCTTCCTCGACATCGACACGCCGCAGGCATTGGAAGCGGCGAGACGGGGATGACTGTGCCGTGATGCCGTGGGGTGGGTTAGCCTTGCGGCTGCGCGAAGCGCACGCGCTGGGCATAACCCACCATATTTCCGCGTTTGCCGAACGAAGGTGGTCGATTACGCCGTGCGGACTGCGCTTCGCGCAGCCGCGAGCTGATCCACCCTGCTCACCACCTTCGCCGCTCGCTACTTCTTCGTGTTCGACAGCTTCTCGCTGGCGGCCTTCAGCTCGACGCCACTCCCCGTCAGCAGGGCCTTGTCGCCGCTCGAGAACGTGAAGGTGTCGGCGCCCGCGCTGATGCCGTTCCATGCGACGGCCTCGGCGAGCGACAGATACCACAGTCCCTGGAATCCAGATGAGTTATTGAGCTGTCCGGTCCAGACGGTGGTCGAGCCGCAGCCGAGGAAATTCACCGAGAAGCTGATCGCGGTGCCGTTGTTGCCGGAGGCCAGCCAGCCCGTTACGCCCTGCGGCTTGCCCTCATCGCAACTGCTTGCCGCGTTGTTGGTGTAGGTCCCAGCGATCGCGCCCGTGCTCTGGTTGAAGCTGGTGATGGCCAGCGTCGAGCCGTACTGATTGGTCCAGGTCCAGTTCACCGACTGCGCATGCGCCGATCCGATCAGGCACGTCGATGCGATTATTCCAAAGAGCATTCCATTGATTCGATGCATGGCGGTTTCCTCCGGCCGTTTGCCTGGCGCTTCCAGCTGCAACCACCTTAAATAATGCGGTTTGGTAACACAACTAAAAGGTGCATCCAAGCTTTCAACCAGCCATTCACCATCTGGAAACGACCGCCGCTTAGAGTTGCCGCCACCTGCCTTGGGGGTGAGGGGTTTTCCATGGCTTCGAATGTCGTCGCGCGCCGTTGCGCGATGTTTTTCTTTGCGCTGTCGGTCTGTGTTGCCGGTGCCCGCCACATCACGAATGCGCATGCCGCCGGTGCCTTTGCTGTCGGCAAGTGCGGTGCCTATGGCCAGGCTTTTGACTACGGCGCGGAGCACGAAGCTCGCGCCGCGGCGCAGAAGCAGTGCAAGGGCGACTGCACGACCGTGACGATGAAGCGTGCCTGCGCGGCGATGTCGGTTGATCTCGCCAATCCCTGCGGTGCCTATGGTTATGCGGTGAAGCCGAAGATCTCTGCTTCGCTCAATGCCGCCACGCGCGAATGCTACAAATATGGCGGCAAGGAATGCGTGATCCGCGCCTGGGCCTGCGACGCCAAGGGCTGATTTCTCTTGCTGTCGTTCCGGGGCGATGCGTAGCATCAAGCTTCGAGAATGACAGTTGAGGAACGATATGCAGTTCGACACCAAGATCGCCGTCGTGATCCGCACCGATCTTCAGGCCTGGCAGAAGCTCAACGTTGCGTCCTTTCTCACCAGCGGCATCGCGGCTGCGTTTCCCGAATGTATCGGTGATCCCTATGAGGATGCTTCGGGCACGAAATATCTTTCACTGATCGGCCAGCCGATCCTGATCTACGGTGCCGATGGTCCTGCCTTGTCGCGCGCACTCGATCGTGCACTGACGCGTAACGTCAAGCCCGCCGTCTACACCGACGACATGTTCAAGACCACGCATGATGCCGCCAATCGCGAGGCGGTGAGGGCGGTCGCGCGTACCGATCTCAATCTCGCCGGCATCGCGTTGCGCGCCGAACGCAAGGTGATCGACAAGATCGTCGATGGCTTGAAGTTCCATAGCTGACCCGGCCGTCCAGCTATCCGTCGCGGCGCTGTCACCCGGCATCGAACGGCGGCTTCGCCGAATATGTCATCGCCTCGGCCGCCTTCCCGGCCAAGCTGCCGGCGAAGATCGATTCTCTGCGAGCGCGCCGGCCTCTCCCGCAAGCGGGAGAGGCGAAGCAAGCCCGCAGACGGGGTGCTATCGCTGCTCATCCCGGCGGCATGCCCTCGAATTTCGGCAAGTCCGGGTCGAACTGATCCCAGCCGTGCCCGCGCGCGGCGTAGGTCACGGCCTGCGGCTTGTAACGGGCGGGCTCGTCCAGGCTTGCGGCGCGGATGGTGAAGATGTCGGGCATGGCGGCGAAGGTCAGGTAGACCGGCAGGCCGCATTGCGGGCAGAAGCCGCGCGTCTTCACGTTGCCGCTGTCGCCGACCATGTCCCAGTGCTTCGCCTCGCCGCTCAGCGTGACGCCCGCGCGCGCGAAGGTCGCGTAAGAGCCGTGGCCGCTGCCGCTTTCCCGCTGGCAGTCCCGGCACTGGCAGTGATTGCTGAACAGCGGCTCACCGACGATCGAATAGCGGATCGCGCCGCAGGCGCAGCCGCCGGTATAGGGCTTGTCCATCGCAATAACTCCTTACTCGCCGCTGATCTCGTCGAGCTGGCGGACGACCTTCTTCCAGCCGCCGCTCATCACCGTGTAGGCCGACTCGTTCCTGGGCAGGACGAAGCCGGCATGAACCAGGCGGATCCGTGTGCCGGCTTCGACCGGGGTGAGGGACCAGGTCACGACGGTGTCGAGCGGCGCGCCGTAGCCGGTGTTGCGCTCATCGCCGCCCTTCCAGGCGTAGACGAGGCGGCGGTTCGGCACGACCTCGATGACCCGGCAATGGATGACGCCGTCCCAATTGCCGCCCGGTTTGGTCTGGAACGTGAAGGCGTTGCCTTCGACGGCTTCGAAGCCGGTCGGCTGCATCAGCCAGCGCGCGATCAGTTGCGCGCTGGTCAGCGCCTTCCAGATCGTCTCGGCCGTGTGAGGGAACACCTCGTCGATGACGATGTCTTTTGTTTCGGCTTGCAACGCGGCTGCACTCACGGATCGATCTCCTTCAAGAGGTCCCGCAGATTCTGGAAGCGCTCGCGCCAGAAGACGCCGTAATGATCCATCCAGGTCACCAGTGGCTCGAGTCCTTGCGGCGCGGCGCGGTAGTAGACGTTGCGGCCCTCGGCGCGCTCGGCGACGAGGCCGGCCTGCTTCAGCGACTTCAGGTGCTGCGAGACGGCTCCTTGGGTCACGCCGCTGCCGCGCGTCAGTTCGGCGACGCTGATCTCCTTGCTCTCGAATACACGCTCGAACACGGCGCGCCGCGTCGGATCGGCGAGCGCACGCATGACGGTGGTGACGGGGTTTGGGGTGGCTTCAAGCATGTAAATTAATTAGCGGTGGCTAATGCATTAGTCAATGCTAATTCATTCCTGGACTGCCTCACCGTCTTGACTATGACTGACCGGTCAGTCATAATCTTCAAATGAACAAGAAGCCGACTAAATCCGATCCGCCGTCTGCAACTCGCGCCAGCGCGAAGGGCTCGGCGCCTGCCGGCACCATGGAGGTACCCGCCTCGAACCGCGCCACGCGCGCGGCGGAGCGGCGTACGGCGATCGTGGAGGCTGCGATGGAGGAATTCATCGCCCGCGGCTTTGCCGCGACCAGGCTCGACGACATCGCCAAGCGCGCCGGCGTCGCCAAGGGCACGATCTACCTGCACTTCAAGGACAAGGAATCGATGTTCGAGGAGCTCGTGCGCATCGTCATCGTGCCTGTCGTGGCGCGGCTGACCACGCTGCCGCCTCCGGCGGGCTCGGTGCGCGACCTGATCGAGACCTTCGCCGGCAATTTCCTGAAGGAAGTGATCGGCACGAGGCGCGGCGATTTGGTGCGCCTGATCGTGGCGGAGGGGCCACGTTTTCCAGCGGTCGCCGACTTCTATTACCGCGAGGTGGTCTCGCGCGGGATCGCCGCCATGCGCGCGCTGATCGAGCTCGGCATCGCCCGCGGCGAGATCCGCGAGAAGGACCTCGCGCGCTATCCGCAGATCCTGGTCGCGCCCGCGATGATCGCGGTGATCTGGCAGAGCCTTTTTGCGCGGCATGCGCCGCTCGACGCACAGGACATGCTGCGCGTCCATCTTGATTTGATTTTTGGCGAACGGAGGACGACATGAGGTCGTCGCGAACCATCTCTCACCTCATCCTGAGGAGCGCGGAACGCGCGTCTCGAAGGATGCGGGCCCGGCTGTGGCTCCTCGCCCTTCGAGACGCCGCTTCGCGACTCCTCACGGTGAGGGATCGACAGAAGTATCTGACGCGGCTCTGCTCCATCGCAGTTCTCGTGCTCGCGACCGGCCTTGCTGCTTGCAAGGAGAAGCGTGAACCTGGCTTCCAGGGCTGGGTCGAGGCCGACATGATCTATGTCAGCCCCGATGAAGCGGGCCGGGTGACGAAGCTCAACGTGCGCGAGGGCGACGAGGTCAAGGTCGGCGATCAGCTCTATTCCGTCGACGACGACCTCCAGCTCGCCGATCTGAACCAGCAGAAGGCGACGCTGGCGAATGCGCAGCAGACCTACGACCGCGCGGCCTCGCTCAGCAAGACCGGGGCGGGCACGCAGGCAAATCTCGACTCGGCCGTCTCCGCCCTGCGTGTCGCGGAAGCGCGGGTGGCGACGTCGGAGACGCGGATGGCACGGCGCAAGGGTTTTGCGCCGGTCGCCGGCACCATCCAGCAGATCTATTTCCGCGAGGGCGAGATGGTCGCGGCGCAGCGGCCGGTGCTCTCGATCATGCCCCCCGGCAACATGAAGCTGCGCTTCTTCGTGCCGGAGACCGAGCTGCCGAAGCTTGCGATCGGCGACACGGTGCGGATCGCCTGCGACAATTGCGCCGCCGATCTCACGGCAAAGATCTACTTCATCGCCACCTCGGCGGAATACACCCCGCCTGTCATCTACAGCCTCGAGGAGCGCAACAAGCTGGTCTATCTGATCCAGGCGCGGCCCTCGCGTCCCGACGCTCTTCGCGTCGGGCAGCCGATCGACGTCTACCTCAACCCCAAGACTTCTGAAATCAAGACACCCGTGGCGGACAAGCGATGAACGGCGATAGCGGCATCGCGATCGACGTCAAGGGCCTGTCCAAGTCGTTCGGCGGCCGCGAGGTCGTGCACGATCTGTCGATGCAGGTGAAGCGCGGCTCGATCTACGGCTTCCTCGGGCCGAACGGCTCGGGCAAGACCACCACCATCCGCATCCTCTGCGGTCTGCTCACGCCCGACAGCGGCGAGGGCACCTGCCTCGGCTACGACATCCGGCGCGATGCCGAGAAGATCAAGCGCCAGGTCGGCTACATGACCCAGCGCTTCAGCCTGTACCAGGACCTGTCGGTGCGCGAGAATCTCGAATTCGTCGCACGGCTCTATGGCCTCGCTGACGCACGCGGCGCGGCCCGGGACATGATCAGGCGGCTAGGGCTGTCGGGGCGCGAGGAGCAGCTTGCGGGCGAGCTCTCCGGCGGCTGGAAGCAGCGGCTGGCGCTCGGGGCCTGCACGCTGCCGAGCCCAAAGCTGCTGCTGCTGGACGAGCCGACGGCGGGCGTCGATCCCAAGGCGCGGCGCGATTTCTGGAACGAGATCCATGCGCTCGCGGCCGACGGCCTCACCGTCCTGGTCTCGACCCACTACATGGACGAAGCCGAGCGTTGTCACGAGATCGCCTATATCGCCTACGGCCATCTGCTCGCGCACGGCACGGTGGAGGAGGTGATCGCGAAGTCGGCGCTCACCACCTACACCGTCACCGGAGAGGATCTGAACGGGCTTCAGGCCGCGCTCACCGGAAAGCCGGGCGTGGACATGGTGGCGCCGTTCGGGACCTCGCTGCACGTCTCCGGCCGCGACGTCGCCGCGTTAGAGGCCAGCATCGCGCCCTGGCGCGACAAGAGCGGCCTGCACTGGCATAAATCATCGCCGTCGCTCGAAGACGTCTTCATCGAGCTGATGAGCCGCTCCAGGGACAATTTCCAATGAGCGCAGCCGATCAACCCGCCCCGACGCACGAAATCCGCGAGCACTTCGGCTTCTGGAGGCGCTCCTATGCGATGCTGATCAAGGAGTTCATCCAGCTCCGGCGCGACCGCGTCTCGTTCGCGATGATCGTGATGCTGCCGGTGATGCAGCTCCTGTTGTTCGGCTATGCCATCAACACCACGCCGCACAACCTGCCTAGCGCGGTGCTGCTGCAGGAGGATTCCGATCTCGCCCGCTCGATCCTGAAGGCGCTGGAGAACACCGCCTATTTCCGTTTCCTCTACGAGGTGCGCGACGTCGACGACTTCGACAATCTCTTGAAATCCGGCAAGGTGCTGTTCGGCGTCGAGATCCCGCGCGGCTTCGAGCGGGCGGTGCGGCGCGGCGACAAGCCGGCGCTGCTGGTCGCGGCCGACGCCACCGATCCGGTTGCGGCGAGCTCGGCGATCGGTTCGCTCGGTACGGTCGTGCAGACCGCGCTCAAGCACGATCTCTACATCGGCGATCCCCCGGAGATGCCGTTCGAGATCCGCGCGCATGCGCGTTATAATCCGGCCGCGTCGTCGAGCCTCAACATCGTGCCGGGCCTGGTCGGCACCATCCTCACCATGACCATGCTGATCTTCACCGCGCTCTCGGTGACGCGCGAGGTCGAGCGCGGCACCATGGAGAGCCTGTTATCGATGCCGATCAAGCCGGTCGAGGTGATGTTCGGCAAGATCATCCCTTACGTGCTGGTCGGCTTCGTCCAGGCCTTCCTGATCATCGGCATCGGCGTGTTCCTGTTCGGCGTGCCCGTGCTCGGCAATCTGTTCCTGCTGGCGCTGCTCTCGACGCTGTTCATCACCACCAATCTGTCGATCGGCTACACCATCTCGACATTGGTGCAGAACCAGCTCCAGGCGATGCAGATGTCGATGATGTTCTTCCTGCCGAGCATTCTGCTGTCCGGCTTCATGTTCCCGTTCGCAGGAATGCCGGCCTGGGCGCAATATGTCGGCGAGGCCTTGCCGCTGACGCATTATTTGCGCATCGTCCGCGCCATCATGCTGAAGGGCGCGAGCATGCAGAACCTGCGCTTCGACGCGCTGGCGCTGGCCGCCCTGATGCTGATCGCCATGACCATCGCCGTGACGCGCTTCCGCCGCACGCTGGATTGAGGCAAAATAGCCCTCGGGAGCCATTCCGGGGCACGCGTAGCGTGAGCTATGGTGCGCAATTGTGCACCTGAGAATCTCGAGATTCCGGGTTCGCGCCTGGGTCGCGCCCCGGAATGACCAGGGGGAATGATGGTCCGGTTTGCGAGCAGGAAGTCGCGTCAGCACGCCGTGCTATCGGAGGATTTCGAGCGCGAGCTGACGAGGGAAGTGCTGCGCACCGAGCTGTTGCGGGTGCGGACACTGATCATCACCGGCTGCGTCATGGTCATGTTCCTCACCTCGACCTACCTGATCGACCCTGCTCTCGTGAACCGGGTCTGGCGCGGGACGGAGGGCCTCGTCCGCGAATACGTCCTGCTGGGAGGCTTCATCCTCTTCGAAGCCTGGGTTCACGGCCAGATCAGGCGAAACCTGAGGCTCGATCGCGACCTCCCGGTGATCAGGCGCTATGTCGGCGCCTTCATCGAAACGTCGCTGCCGACCATCATTCTGATCCTGCAGATTCGCAGCATGGGTGCGGCCCAGGCGCTCGGCTTCGTGCTGCCGCTGGCCTATTTCATCTTCGTCATTCTTTCGACGCTGCGGCTCGATTTCTGGCTGTCGACCTTTACGGGATTTGTGGCTGGAGCCCAGCTCCTGGCTGTCGCGCTGTATTACAATTCGGTGAACGACGCCGGCGAGCCGCTGATCTACTTCCACGTTGTGCGCAGCACCGTGATCCTGGTCTGCGGCGTGCTCGCAGGCTCCGTCGGCGCGCAGCTCCGCCGCCAGTTCGCCGCGAGCATCGCAGCCGCCACCGCGCGCGACCGCGTGACGAACCTGTTCGGCCAGCACGTCTCACCACAGGTCGTGGAACGGCTGATGGCGGCGGGAACCAGCGCAAGCGGCGACGTTCGCCGCGTCGCCGTGATGTTCGTGGATTTCCGCGGCTTCACCGCCGGCGCGCAGTCGCGCACCCCGCAGGAGGTGGTCGACCGGCTCGACGGCGCCTTCGCGGTGCTGGTCGACATCCTCGATCGCCAGGGCGGCATCGTGAACAAATTCCTGGGCGACGGCTTTCTCGCGCTGTTCGGCGCGCCACTGGAGGCCTCCGACGCCGCGCACCGCGCGGTCGCCGCAGGACGCGAGATGCTGACCGCCATGGACCACATCAACGCGGGGACGAGCTGGCCGCTGCGGATCGGCATCGGCATCCATTTCGGCGAGGTCGTCGCGGGCAATATCGGCTCGCCCCGGCGCAAGGAATATACCGTCATCGGTGACACCGTGAATTTTGCGTCGCGCCTGGAAGCCCTGAACAAAGAGTTCGGCTCGCAGCTCCTGATCTCCGCATCCGTGCGCGAAGCGCTGGGGAAGGACGGTGACGATGCCGTCGCGCTCGGCGAGGTCGAGGTGCGCGGCTACGAGCAGAAGGTGGCGGTGTTTCAGCTGGGCTAGGGCGCGTTCAGGCGCCGGTCGCGTTCCGTTGAAGGGACGTGAGCAAATATCGCGAGGCCTTGTTCCGCTCATGCACTCTGGAAGCCGAACCATCGGCTTTCCGTTTGTTCTACGGGGGAAACCAACACCCGATTGACCCTTGTCCGCCTTGATTGCCGCCCCCCGACCTCGCGTTCTCCACGATCCAGTCTCGCGCACCGCGTTATCAAGGAGGCGCTTGACATCGGTCTCATCTAGTCATCTATATGACTATATGAATTCATCGCCCCTCGACGACCGCCTACCCCGCTACCAGCGCCTGCGCGACGATCTCGCCGCGCGGATCAACCGCAATGAATGGCGGCCAGGCGAGCCGATCCCATCGGAGGCTGAGCTCGGTGCGCATTACGGTGTTGCCATCGGCACCGTGCGCAAGGCGATTGATCAGCTTGTCAGCGATAACGTGCTGGAACGGCAGCAGGGCCGCGGCACCTTCGTGCGCCGTGCGCGCTTCAATTCCTCGCTGTTCCGCTTCTTCCGCTTCCAGTCCGAAAGAGGCGAACGGCGCGTGCCGAAAAGCCGCATCCTCCGCCGCAAAAGCCTGCCGGCGACGTCGGCGGTGGCGTCCGCGCTGCGCATTCCCGTCGGCGAAGCCGTGATCAGCCTGTCGCGCCTGCGGCTGATCGACGATGTGCCGCTGCTCGCCGAGGAGATCTGGCTGCAGCAGTCGCGTTTCGCGCCGATCCTCGACATCGACACGGCCGATTTCGGCGACCTCCTCTATCCGCTCTACGAGGAGCGCTGCGGCGAGGTCGTGGTGTCGGCCGAGGAAATCCTGACCGTCGAGACCGCCAACGAGATGCAGGCCCGCCTGCTCAGGCTCGAGGCCGATGCGCCGCTGATCGTGATCGAGCGCCTCGCGCTCGACCTCGAGCGGCGGCCGATCGAATGGCGCAGGTCGCGCGGGCCGGCCGACCGCTTCCGCTATCACGCCGAGATCCGGTGAAGCGGCTCTTCAACGTCATCAAGCAATAACGAGTACAGGGTAGGAACACATGTCGAACTGGTACAGCGAAAGCTCGCCGCTGGAGCGGCGCACGTTCTGGGCTAGCTTTGGCGGCTGGGCGCTGGATGCGCTCGACGTCCAGATGTTCGGCCTCGCGATCCCCGCGCTGATCGCGGCGTTCGGCATCAGCAAGGCCGATGCGGGTCTGCTCGGCTCGATCACGCTGTTCTTCGGCGCGTTCGGCGGCTGGTTCGGCGGCGCGCTCGGTGACCGCTTCGGCCGCGTCAAGGCGCTGCAGATCACGGTGGCCACCTTTGCGCTCGCGACCTTCGCCTGCGCCTTCGCGATGACCTACACCCAGCTCCTGGTTCTGAAAGCGATCCAGGGCCTCGGCTTCGGCGCCGAATGGGCCTGCGGCGCGGTGCTGATGGCCGAGATCATCCGGCCCGAGCATCGCGGCAAGGCGCTCGGCTCGGTGCAGAGTGCCTGGGCCGTGGGCTGGGGCGCCGCCGTGCTGCTCTCGGCGCTGGTCTTCACCTATGCACCGGCCGACATCGCCTGGCGGCTCTTGTTCGCGCTCGGGCTATTGCCCGCGCTGCTCATCATCTTCATCCGCCGCGGATTGAAGGAGCCGCCGCGCGCGGTCGCAGCCGAGAAGACGCCGTTCTTCGCCACGCTCTCCGGCATCTTCCATCGTGACGTGTTGCGCTCGACCCTGATCGGCGGCCTGTTCGGCATCGGCGCCCATGGCGGCTATGCCGCGCTCACCACTTTCCTGCCGACCTATTTGCGCGAGGTGCGGCACCTGTCGGTGCTGGGCTCCAGCGGCTATCTCGCCGTCATCATCGTCGCCTTCTTCTGCGGCTGCGTGACCAGCGGCATCATCAGCGACCGCATCGGACGGCGGGCCAACGTCGCCTTCTTCGCCACCGCCTGCATCATCACGGTGCTGGTCTACATCTTCGCGCCGCTGACCGATGGGCAGATGCTGGTGCTCGGCTTTCCGCTCGGCTTCTTCTCCGCCGGGATCCCGGCCAGCATGGCGGCGTTGTTCAGCGAGCTCTATCCAGCCGGCGTGCGCGGCACCGGCGTCGGCTTCTGCTACAATTTCGGCCGCATCGTCTCCGCCGCGTTTCCGTTCCTGGTCGGATTCCTCAGCGATCACATCGGGCTTGGACCTGCGATCGGCATCGATGCCGCCTTCGCCTATTCGCTCGTGCTGATCGCGGTGCTGCTGCTGCCCGAGACCCGCGGCAAGGTCTTTGAACAGACCGCGGCGACGCGCGCCTGACGACGGATGGGGAGCATCAACCATGACATTCGCACAGCGCGGCCTCACGCGCCGCCAGTTCGGCGCCGGTCTCGCGTCGCTCGTCACAGTGGCCGCGGCCACAGCCAGGAGTGAGGCGGCCTTGCCGACGATCGATACCCATGCCCATGTCTTCCACCGCGGTCTCAAGCTCGCACCCGGCCGGCGCTATGCGCCGGACTATGACGCGCCGCTGGCGCTCTACCTGGAGCAGCTCGACCGGAGCGGCATGAGCAATGGCGTGCTGGTGCAGCCGAGCTTTCTCGGCACCGACAATTCCTACCTGGTCGACTGCCTGAAACAGGCCAATGGCCGCCTGCGCGCCATCGCCGTGGTCGATCCCGCAGTGTCTGCGGAGGAGTTGCGCGCACTCGATCGTGCCGGCGTCGTCGGCATTCGGCTCAATCTCGTCGGGCAGCCCTTGCCGGACCTCGCGGCCGGCGAATGGAAGGCGCTGCTCGGGCAAGTGAAAGCGATGGGCTGGCAGGTCGAGATCCAGCGCAACGCGGCCGATCTCGCCGTGCTTGCGCCGCAACTGCTCGATCACGGCCTCACCATCGTGCTCGATCACTACACGTTGCCAGATCCGAAGCTCGGCGTAGCCGATCCCGGTTTCCAGTCGGTGCTGAAGCTGGGCGCGACGAAGAACGTCTGGGTCAAGATCTCGGCGCCCTATCGCAACGGCGCGGCCGGCGAGGAGTTTGCGAAGCAGGCCTGTCCGCTGCTGCGCAACGCCTACGGCCTCGATCGCCTGTTGTGGGGCAGCGACTGGCCGCACACGCAGTTCGAGGCAACGCAGACTTACGCGAAGAACCGCGAATTTCTCGATGCGCTGATCGTCGACAACAGCGAGCGCGCGCAAGTGCTCGCCTCGCCCCGTCAGCTCTTTCGCTTCTAGAATCTCTTTCCGCCATTGCTCCGATTGCACTCAATTTTGGGGCATGACGAGCGATGTTTTCGACTTGTAGAGTGCTGCGCGATGCGGCCGGTCCTGGCCGCCATTTGCATGGGGAAGTGACGATGCAGCGCCGCTACATCACCGTCGACGTGTTCACCGACCGCGCCTTCGGCGGCAACCAGCTCGCCGTGGTGCTCGATGCCGGCGGCCTGTCGACCGCGCAGATGCAGGCGATCGCCACCGAGTTCAACTATTCCGAGACCACCTTCGTGCTGCCGCCGCGCGACAAGGCCAATGATGCCGAGGTGCGCATCTTCACGCCGGTGAGGGAGCTTCCCTTTGCCGGCCATCCCAATGTCGGGACCGCCTTCGTGCTGGCGAGTCTCGCCAGGGAGCCGAAGCCGTGCCTGCGGTTCGAGGAGAAGGCGGGGCTCGTGCCGGTCGACATTCGAAGAGAGCAGGGGAGGGTTGTCAGCACCGAGCTGACCGCGCCGCAGCCGCTGTCGCGACTGGCGGAAGTGTCCGCCGTCGATGTCGCGGCCTGCATCTCCCTGACGGCCGATGACATCAGGACCGATCGCCACGCGCCGCAGGTCGTCGGCGTCGGGACGCCGTTCCTGGTGGCGGAGCTGCATTCACGCGATGCGCTGGAGCGGGCGAGGCCCGATGCGGCCGCATTCGGCAGCGTGCTTCCGCGCGACGGTGCCTTCTCGGTCTGGTTTTACACGCGCGACGTGGTCGCGACGGAGGCGCCTTGCGACATCCAGGCGCGGATGTTCATGCGCGGCGCCAGCGGTTTCGCCGAGGATCCGGCCACCGGCAGCGCCACGGTCGCCGCCGCCGCGCTGTTCGCCGATCTCGATCCCACCCGCGACGGCGAATTGAAGCTCACCATCGGCCAGGGCTTTGACATGGGCCGGCCGAGCATCCTCCTGACGCGCGTGCGCAAGCATGACGGCAAGATCGTCTCAGCTCATGTCGGCGGCAGCTGCGTGCAGATGATGGAGGGGACGTTTAGGTTGGCGGGGGAAGGATAGGCGCGCCTGTCCAAACTCGCACCACGTAAACCCGTCATCCTGAGGTGCGAGAGCGCGATGCAAAGCATCGCGCTGGGAGCCTCGAAGGATGAATTGCCTGGGTGCAGCCCCGGGCACGCCGTCGTCCTTCGAGGGCCGCTGAAGAAGCGGCCGCCTCGGGATGACGGCTACGGTGAAGGCCGGTGCCAACGACGCCTACGCCTGCCGCCCCGCCAGATTCTTCACCGTCACCCCGTCGCGCTCCTCGATGATTTCCGCGATCATCTGGCGGTGGCAGTGGGTGTGATCGCGCTCGTAGCAGAGCAGGCAGACGGGGCCGGCCTTCTTCACCAGCGCCGAGAGCTCGTCCATCTCTTCCTTCGCCTGCGGCGTCTTCAGGTGCTTTGAATAGATCTTCTCCAGCACGTCGTATTGCCCGCTGCGGGCGGCTAGCCGCCCCTCCTTGGGCGTGCCGAGCGCGGCGAGATGGACATAGGCGATGCCGCGTTCGTCGAGGCCTGCGGACAGCTGCTTCTTGGAAAAGCCCGGCCGGCGCGACGACGTCACCGCGCGCACGTCGACGACGAGCTTGACGCCGGCGTCTTCGAGCTCGTCCAGCACCGCCTTGGGCGGCGTCTGCTCATAGCCGATGGTGAACAGCTTCTTCGCCTTTGCCATGAAGCATCCTCAGCTCACCCGCGCGATCAGTTCCATGGCGCCGTGCGGCGCGCGCACCTTGCCCTCGTGGATGACATAGGCGAACACGTCGCGTGGTTCCTTCTTCGGCTTTGCCTTGTCAACCTTCGGCAGGTCGTCCGGTTCACCGCCCGAAGCCCAATCCTTGAAGCGCTCGGCCCAGGCATCGAGCTGCTTCGGCGGATAGCAGGTCTTGATGTCGTCGTTGCCCTTCTGCAGCCGCGCATAGACGAAATCGCCGGCAACGTCGGCCATGGCTGGATATTTGCCGTGCTCGGCGAACACCACGGGCGTCTCGAATTCGCGGATCAGCGCGACGAAGTCAGGCGTGCAGAAGCTGTCGTGGCGGACCTCGACCACATGGCGCAGCGCACGCCCGTCGAGCTTGCGCGGCAGCAGCTCCAAAAACTTGCCGAAATCGGCGCCGTCGAACTTCTTGGTCGGCGCGAACTGCCACAGCACGGGGCCGAGATGGTCGCCGAGTTCCAGCACGCCGGAATCATAAAACCGCTTGATGGAGTCGCCGGCCTCGGCCAGCACGCGGCGGTTGGTGGCGAAGCGCGGTCCCTTCACCGAGAACACGAAGCCATCGGGCACCTCGCTCGCCCATTTGCGAAAGCTCTCCGGCTTCTGCGAGCCGTAATAGGTGCCGTTGATCTCGATCGAGGTCAGCTTCGATGCCGCATAGGACAGCTCCTTCGCCTGCGTCAGCTTCTCCGGATAGAACACGCCGCGCCAGGGCTCGAAGGTCCAGCCGCCGACGCCGATGAAGATCTTGCCGGATTTTTTGGACACGGTTTTTGCTTTGGCCACGGAAGGATCTCGCATCGACGTGGAGGGGAGGTCGGCATACTAGTCAAACCAGTTGTGATTGGCCAGTTGCCGCGTCCCGTCTAAGCTTGCGGAGATCATCTGCGCAGAAGGAGAACAAGATGCGGCTGCTGAGGCTGGGAGCGGCGCTCATCATGATGACAACTGCTGCCATGACGTCTGCTGTGATGGCGGACGATGACGACGACAAGAACGCGCAGAAGCTCGCCCTGCAGGGTCGCGACGATTACTGGCATTGCCTGGCGCGGGAATATTCGCGCGATTCCAATCAGGGCCTGTCGGAGCAGGATTTCGGCCGCTCGGTCGCCGGCGCCTGTCCGTCGGAGCGGCAATACTACCGCGTCGCCTTGCTCGACTATCTCACCACACAATATCCGAACATCGATGCGGGCGCCCATCTTGCGACCGCGAACAGGGCGGTGGAGTCGGCGCAGAAGGACATCGTGACGGCCTTCGTCAAGCACAGGCCGCCGCAGAAATAGTACGATTGACCACTGTGGCCCCGTGGCCCTTCCGGCACCGCGCGCATCCGTGGTATCACTCGCCGCATCTGGAACAGGGACGGGCTTCCATGTCGTCTGAGTCGGTGGGTGGCATTCTGGGCGCGATCGTGGCGGCTGTCGTGCTCGCGGTCGCCGTCGTCTTCGGGCCGATTGGCCAGTACGGCAAGCCCCCCAAGCCGGCCAGGGTCGAGCCGGCCCCAGCTGCGGCGCCCGCAGCCCCCGCCGCGCCCGCGCCGCGAGGCCCGGTGATCCGGGAAGTGCCCAACCAATAAGGGCGCGAGAATCGGCCCTTTTGCCCCCTTGCGAAGCGCTTTTGTCGTTCCTATCTAGCCTTCAACGGCGACGTTGAGAGAGATACTCCGGCGCTGGGACGACCTTGGAATAGCTTGGGCCTGCGCCGGATGTACGCGCGGTCTGCCGTTCCGGGGTCGTTGGCATTTTAGGGCCGCTTTTGGCCCGTTCCTCCTCAAAAACCCCGGCTTGGCAGCGCAGGACGCGGCGGATATACGCTGCCGTCATGAATGAAGCGATCAGACCGGGCTCCGACCATCCGCCGCAGGCTCAAGAAGGGCCGGAACTGTCGGTCATCGTCCCGACTTTCAACGAGCGCGACAATGTCACGGTGCTGTACCGGCGCCTTGAGGCGACACTCGTCAATATCGCCTGGGAAGTCGTGTTCGTCGACGACAATTCGCCCGACGGCACCTGGGACGTGGTGCGTGATCTGGCGCAGCGCGACAGCCGCGTGCGCTGCGTCCGCCGCATCGGCCGCCGCGGCCTGTCGGGCGCCTGCATCGAGGGCATCCTGGCCTCCAGCGCGCCGTATGTGGCCGTGATCGACGCCGACCTCCAGCACGACGAGACGCAGCTGCCGAAGATGCTGTTGCTGCTCGCCAGCGACCAGGCCGAGCTCGTGGTCGGCAGCCGCTACATCGAGGGCTACAAGAGCGAGGGCTTCAACAAGCAGCGCGCCGGCGCCAGCGCGCTTGCGACCGAGGTGGCAAAGAAGGTGCTGCGGGTCGAGATCGCCGATCCCATGAGCGGCTTCTTCATGATGCGCCGCGACCGTTTTGAGCAGCTCGCGCCAAAGCTGTCGGTGCACGGCTTCAAGATCCTGCTCGACGTCGTCGCGACCGCCCATGGCAGCTTGCGCACCGTCGAGATTCCCTACACCTTCGGCGCCCGCCAGCACGGCGAGAGCAAGCTGGATTCCATGGTCGCGCTTGATTTCCTCGGCCTCGTGCTGGCCAAGCTGACCAACGACATCGTCTCGCTGCGCTTCATCCTGTTCGCGATGGTCGGCGGCATCGGCCTTGTGGTGCATCTCACCACGCTGTTCATCGCACTCCAATTGTTCAAGGCCCCGTTCGCGGAGGCGCAGGCCGCCGGCGCCATGGTCGCCATGACCAGCAATTTCATCCTCAACAACTTCCTCACCTATCGCGACCAGCGGCTGAAGGGCTTTGCGCTGCTGCGCGGCCTGATCGCCTTCTACATCGTGTGCAGCGTCGGTCTGCTCGCCAATGTCGGCGTCGCCTTCTCGGTCTATGACCAGGAGCCGATCTGGTGGCTGGCCGGCCTGGCCGGCGCGCTGATGGGCGTGGTGTGGAACTACGCGATGTCCGGACTGTTCGTCTGGCGCAAGAAATAGCGCGAGATGGGCGGAGCTGACGCGCGGATCGTCCGCAACACCGCGCTGGCGATTCTCGCGCTGGTCGCCCTGCGGCTCGTCGCGGCCGCCTTCACGCCTGTTACCTTCGACGAAGCCTATTACTGGATGTGGTCGAAGAACCTGGCCGGTGGCTACTACGACCACCCGCCGATGGTCGCCTACGTCATCCGCGCCGGCACCATGATCGCCGGCGACACCGAGCTCGGCGTCCGCCTCGTCTCGATCCTGCTCGCGCTGCCGATGAGCTATGCGATCTACCGCTCGGCCGCGATCCTGTTCGGCGGCGCCCGTGTCGCAGCGACCAGCGCCATCCTGCTCAACGTGACGCTGCTGGCCTCGGTCGGCACGCTGATCGTGACCCCCGATGCGCCGCTGCTGGTCGCCTCCAGCTTCGTGCTGTTCTTCCTCGCAAAAGTGCTGGAGACCGGTCGCGGCGTCTGGTGGCTTGCGGTCGGCGCCGCGGTCGGCGCGGCGCTGCTGTCGAAATACACCGCGATGTTCTTTGGCGCCGCCATCCTGATCTGGCTCGCGTCCGTGCCGAAGCTCTGGCGGTGGTTTCTCTCGCCCTGGCCCTATCTCGGCGGACTCGTTGCGCTGGCGCTGTTCTCGCCGGTGATCCACTGGAACGCGGACCACCAATGGGTCTCGTTCGCAAAGCAGCTCGGCCGCGCCAGGATCGAGGACTTCCGTCCCGTCTTCATCGCCGAGCTGATCCCCACCCAGGTCGCGTTCGCGACCCCGCTGGTCTTCATTCTAGGGGCGATGGGCCTGCACGCGCTGACCTGGCACCGGGCCGGCGCGCTGGCCTCGCGCGTGCTGATCGAGGCGATGTTCTGGACCATCGTCGCCTATTTCGTCTGGCATTCGCTGCATGCCCGCGTCGAGGCCAACTGGTTCGCGCCGGTCTATCCGCCCTTCGTGATTGCGGCCGCGGCCGCCGCCAATCTCGTGCAATGGCCGCCGCGCCAGCGGCGCCTGGCGGACTTCTGCCTGCGCTGGGCCGCGCCCACCGGCATCGTGATGTTTGCGGCGCTGATCGTGCAGGCGAACACCGGCTGGCTGTCGGGCTATCGCCGCGACGCGACCGTGCGCAGTGTCGGCGTCGGCTGGCGCGAGCTCGCCGCGCAAATCGAAGCCGAGCGCGCGCGCAATGGTGCGACCTGTCTGCTCGCGCCGGATTACGGCACCACGGGCTGGCTCGCCTTCTATCTTCCGCGTGGCACCTGCGTGGTGCAGCAGAACCAGCGCATCCGCTGGGTCAACATGCCCGAGCCCGATCCCAGGCTGCTCGCCGGCAAGCTGCTCTATGTCGACGAGCTGCGCGCAGGCGGTCATCCCGCGCTCGACGAGCTCTTTGCGAAGGTGACGCAAATCGCGCAATTGCAGCGCAAGCGCGGCCCGCTCGTGGTCGAGACCTACGGTATCGATTTGCTGGAAGGCGCCAGGGGCGACGTGCTCGACCGCTCGCCGCCGCCGGAAGCGCGGTAGGCGGCCGCGCTGTCTCCGCCCGGACGACAGCGGAATGTTGGACGCATAGCGGCGGTTATTCAGTCGATCATCTCGGCTCCGGGGGCCGCCGCGCCCGGCTTGCTCTCGTCGCGCCAGAACCAGACCGCGACCGTACCGGAGCGGCCGCGGACCTGCGTGCGCAGCGGGCCTCTCAACGTGCTGTCGGGGTCGCCGAGGTAGTCGGCCGCATCCAGCAGCGTATCGCTCAGCGCGAGGCACGCGCCGTTCTGGGCCGCGACCTCCATCAGCCGGTTCGCGACGTTGACGGTGTCGCCGGTCGCGGTGATGTGCTGGTGGCTGCCGCCGAGCCGCGAGGCGACGATCGGGCCGCAATGCGCGCCGATCTTGAAGCCGAGCTGATCCCCGATTACGGGCGGCAGCGAAGCGATCCAGCGATCGACGCTGCGATGCAGCTCGATGGCGCATTTGAGCGCGCGCGCCGCATCATCAGGCATCGCGCCGGGCAGGCCGAACAGGATCATGGCGCCGTCGCCGAGGAAGCTGGTGACGATGCCGCCGCACGCGGTCGCAGCCGTGTCGATCCGCGCGTGAAACGCATTCAGGATGTCCCGCAACGCATCGGGATCGGTCCGCTCGCTGAGCGCGGTGAAGCCCGAGAGATCGATGAAGACGACGGCCGCATCCTGCCGCACCGGCTTCGCCAGGAAATCGGGATCCCGCGCCAGCCATTCCTGCACCGCCGGCGCCTGGAACTGCGCCAGCGACCTGCTCTTGGCAGTGAGATATTGCGCCTTGCGGCCGCCGGCCCAGAGCTGCACGCCGGCAAAGACCGCAACCGGCGGCACTGTCGCCGCGAGCGTGGTCGCAGCGTTGAGCCACAGGCCGTGCGTGAAAGCGAACAGGTTGAGCCCGGCCCAGGCGATCATCACGACGGCGGCCGCGACGAGCCCGAGCGCGCTGCGCCGCCAGGCGAGCAGGCCGACCAGCAGCACCGGCAGCAGGATCGCGGTCAGCGCGTCGGCGATATGAACCTTGTGGTCGCGCACGATGCCGTCGCCGGCGACGAGATGCGTGATGGCAGTGGAGATCACTTCGACGCCGGGCATGAGGGAATCGAACGGCGTCGGATAGAAGTCACCGCCGCCGGCGACCGAGGCACCGATCACCACGATCCGGTTCTCGATCGCCGCGCGGTTGAGCGTGCCGTCGAAGATGCTCTGTGCGCTCACGGTGCGGATGGTGCGGCGCGGACCGTAATAGGTGATCGGCAGCGCGAAGTCGCTGTCGGTCGGCACCGCGCGATCGCCCAGCATCAAGCGATCCGGCGCGATCGTCAGCGGCTTGTCGAGCGCGCGGGTCGCCACGCGCAAGGGGAATGAGAGCTCGACCTTGTCGTGCGTCCGGAACAGCATTGGCACCGAAAGCGGCGAGCCCGATTGCCCGGTCGCGACGTTGACGACGCCGACCTCGGCGTGGTCGGCAAACGCCGGCAACGGCAGCAGGAAGCGCTCGGCCTGCGGCAGCACGGCGAGGGGGCCCCGGCTGCCGGACTCCACGGTCTCGCTGGCGCTCGGGAAGATCGCCGCGGCGGCAAGCACCATGGGACCGGTGGCTAGCGTATTGGCGAGCGTGGCATCGCCGATCGCGGCGCTGGGGTCGACCAGCAGGAGGTCGATGGCGACGACCTTGGGCTTGAACTGCACGATGCTGTCGACGACACGGGCGAGATCGGCGCGCGGTAGCGGATAGCTGCCGCCGCGCTTCACCACGGTGTCGTCGATTGCGACAATGGTGACGAGATCTGGCGGCGCCTGCACGCCGCGGACCTGCGTCCGCCAATCCGTCAGCGTCGCCTCGAGGCGATCGAGAAAGCGCAGATGACCGTTGGCGTGAGCCGCATAGATGCCGGCGCCCCACAGCGCGGTGAGGACAAGAGCCACCAGAATCTGAACGCGTCTCGTCATGACGTCATGCAATCTTCTTTGTCGCCCGGGCCTTGCTGCGCGAACCTTAATCGTATTCTCGGGGCCTCATTGGCCCAGTCTTATTGACCCAGTCTTATTGACCCAGTCTTGCCATCAGCGCGTCGACGCGCGGCTGGCCCCATGTCTTGACGGTCAACGGGCCGGTCGCCTCGACGTCGACGCCTTCGCCCGCTCCGAGCACGACGCCGCGCCCGCCACTCCTGCGGGAGACGCCGACACGGCCATCGGCGACGAAGACCGCGGTTTTGGCCTCCGCGACATCGACGGCCCATTTCGTGCCGCGCACCGCGGCGATCGCCCGTGGCGTCAGCACCTTGAAAGGATTGCCGCCGGGCTTTTTGGGCACATCGACCAGCAGCGCCTTGCTGCTCAACTCGACGGAGTCGATATGTCCGTCGCGGTTGGCGTCCTTAAGTTCAAACCTGGCGCCATTCTCCGCAACGATCGTGATGCCGTTGTCGCAGCGCCAGACTTGCGTTCCGGCTGCGGATGGCGACGGCGTGCAACCTGCGTTGGCCGGCTGCGCCGCCGCGCGTCCCGTCAACGACAACGTCCACGCCAGGGCAATGAATCCGGCGCGTGCGACCCCTTTCATGCCAGCCTCCGTTTTGCGTGCTCGGCACAGTTCAAGGCGATGCTGATACGGTACCGTATCACCCGCGGAGGCTGCTGAACAGTGCCGCCTCTCGCAGGTATTTTCGCGCTGCGGCATTTTCCAGATCCGATGCGATCAACTTTCAGTCAGGGCAGCCGCGCTGCGTGAGCACCGACTCTTCTCCCTCTCCCCGTTCTGACGGGAGAGGGTCGGGGTGCGAATGGGACATGGCGCGCACCAGCCTCGCGCAAGCTTCCCCGTTATGATCGGGGCATTGAAGACCACGAAAATGACTTGGTTGGATGTCCTAGAGAGGTGGCCGTAAGACGTCGGTTGATCGCCAGATCCGGCCGAGAATTATGGTTAACAAACGCGACTAAGTCCGCAGTTCTGCGGGCTTTTTTCTCACAATGAGACAGCGTTAACGAGCTGCCCCACATCTGCCCGAACTTAATCCGCATTTAACTAAAAGTCGCCTTAATGACGCTCCGACCCTCTGCGAGATGCTGTTCCCGGATCGTGACCAGCGGCGCTTCGAAGGGGGACTGAGTGACACCGTTCTGGACGCAAGGCGAATGAGTACGAGTATCGCTGCGCAGAGTAACGCGGCACGAAAGTCCAAAAATCCTGGCAAGAATTCTCTTCGGAAGCCTTCCCGGAAAATGACGACCACCAATTGGCTTGGCGCCGCCGCGATCGGCTGCGCCGTGATCGGCGCCGCCTGGACCATCCACAGCAACATCTTCGGCGCGAGCGTCTATCCGACCGTCGGCAGCATTGGCTACGACGAGCCCGTGATCAAGCGTGCGCCCAAGGTGGTGCTGCGCGAGGCCAGCGAGGCCATCAACGAGACCTTCGCCCTGCTGCCGGACCGGCTCCAGGTCGCAGCGCCGATCTCGCGCGAGATGTTCAACGAGCGCTTTGCCGCCGCTGCCACGCAGGGCGTGCCGTCGAGTGCGGCGAGCGCCGCGCCGGCGACCCAGGTTGCTGCGGCCAAAGACGCCCCGAAGCAGAGCGTGATCGCGAAGGTCGCGGAAGCGCTGAAGCCGGCTTCTGCCAAGGTCGCGGATGCCGCCAAGGCCAAGCGCGCGCCGGAGGGCCAGGTGCAACTCGCCTCGGCGGATCCGGCCGAGATCGTGCCGGCGCCGGAGGCAAAACCAAAGTCCTTCGCCGACCGCGCCAAGGCCGCGGTGATGTCGATCACCGGTCCGCGCCAGTCGATGGTGGAGAAGCTCTGGGGCAAGCGTGAGCCGTCCGGCGGGCTGCTCGCCTATGCCTCGGCCGATGCCAGCGTGACCGCATCCATCGCGCCGAGGGAGCAGAACCCGATGCTCGGCGGCGCGCCGCCCTATGAGCGCGACACTGCGGTGTACGACATCACCGCCAAGATGGTGTATCTGCCCGATGGCACCAGGCTCGAGGCGCATTCCGGCCTCGGCTCCAATCTCGACGATCCGCGCTCCTCCAAAATCCGCATGCGTGGCGTGACGCCGCCGCACATCTACACGCTGAAGCCGCGCGAGGCGCTGTTCCACGGCGTGCCGGCGCTGCGCCTGACCCCGATCGGCGGCGAGAGCGCGATCTACGGCCGCGACGGCCTGCTCGCGCACACCTTCATGCTCGGGCCGAACGGCGACTCCAACGGCTGCGTGTCATTCAAGGACTACTACGCGTTCCTCGACGCCTACCGCAACAAGGGCATCCGCAAGCTCGCGGTGTTGGCGCGGGTGGATTGATCCGCGCCTAGGCCGCCACGCTCTTGCGCAGCGCCATCTCGGTCGCGATCGCCTCCCGCACCGCGGGCCGCGCCTGCATGCGTTCGAGATAGGCCGCCAGCGACGGCCACTGGGCGACGTCTACCCCTGCGGGACGGAGCAGCAGCAGCGCCCAGGTGAGATGGGCATCCGCGACGGTGAAGCTGTTGCCGACGAGGAATTCGCGGTTCGCAAGGTGCGCTGACGGCACCGACAAGGTCTGCGGGATTCGTGCCCGGGGCTTGGCGAGCGAGCCGTCGTCCTTGTACCAGAAGGTCGGAAACAGGAACGCTTTGTGGATCTCGGCGCCGATGAAGCTCAGCCATTCCTGCAGGCGATAGCGATCGGGATCGCCGAGCCGCGGCGCAAGACCCGTCTCCGGTTTCAGATCGGCGATGTATTGCAGCACCGCCGCGCTTTCAGTCAGCCGCTCGCCGTTCTCCAGCACGAGGACCGGCACGGCTCCCTTCGGCGATACGCCGTGAAAATCGCTGTCGTCGTCCGCGATCATCTTGGTCCTGAGATGCACCAGATGATAGCGCGCGTCGAAGCCTGCTTCCATCAGCGCGATACGGCTCGCGAGCGAGCAGGCCATCGGCGAGAAATAGAGTTGCAGCATTGCGTTGCTCCATTATTTCAGTGCATCGCCGCGCGCGATGATGGCGAAGCGGTCGGATAGCTCGGCGAGCGCAACCTCATGAATGGTCCGAGCGTCCAGCGTGCCGCCGCGGCCGTCCGGCAGGTCGCGCGTGGCGCAGGCGTCGGCGTCGATCGTGGTGCGAAAACCGAGGTCGAGCGCGGCGCGCGCCGTGGAGCTGATGCACATATGCGTCATGAAGCCGGCCAGCACGATGTTCTTCCTGTCGGTCGCGGCGAGGCGCGCCCGCAAATCGGTGCCGGCAAACGCGTTCGGCAGCTCCTTCTCGATCACCAGCTCACCCGCAACGGGGCTGAGTTCGGCGACGATGGCGCCGCGCTCAGCGCCGCGATCGAACAGGCCGCGGGCCTTGCCGCGATGGGCGATATGGATGATCGCGGCTCCGCTCTCGCGTCCCCGCGCCAGCAGCGCGGCTGCCCGCGCGATCGCAGGTCGTGCGTCGGCCAATGCGAGAGGGCCTGCGAGATATTCGTTCTGGATATCGATCAGCACCAGCGCTGCGTCGGCAAGACGCGGCGGGTTGAGATCGGCGCCGGCGAGCTGCAGCAGGGTCTTGGCGTTCGTCATGGTGTTTGAAATCTCCGGAGCAAAAGGCCGAACCAACATAGCCCCGGCGATGGCTGCCGATATGCAGGGATATTGCAGCGGATGGCTGCGATATTGCAGGCTCCTCCCGCCCGGTATAACCTCGCACGATGAATTGGGACGATCTGCGCATCATCGCCGCCGTCAGGGACGAGGGCAGCTATGCCGGTGCCAGCGCGCGGCTGCGCATCGACGAGACGACGGTCGGGCGCAGGCTGTCGCGCATCGAGCGTGCGCTCGGTTTGCGTCTGTTCGAGGCCGCCGACGGCGTCCGCAGACCGACGCGCAGTTGCGAGGCGGTGCTGGCGCATGTCGAGGCGATGGCCGCCCATGCCGCCGAGATCGGCCGTCTCAGCGCAAGCCTGGAAGGTCCGGTGGGACGCCTGCGCATCGCTTCCACCAACACGGTCGCCGAGGAGGTGCTGTCGCCGCGCGCGAGCGACTTCCTGCGTGCAAATCCCGGCCTGACGCTGCAATTCCTCACCTCGAGCGAGAACGTCAAATTTTCGCGCTGGGAGGCCGATCTCGCCATCCGCCTGCGCAAACCCGACAAGGGCGACTTCGCGATCTCGAGGCTCGGCGACATCCGCATCTATTATTTCGAGCCTGATACGACCGGGGGCGAGCCGATGCTGTGCGCCTATCCGGACGAACTCGGTGCCATTCCCGAGACGCAATTCCTGCGCACGAAGAAGGCCCGCGCGCGCTGCGTCACCGACAACGTTCGCGTCATTCGTAACCTGATCCGCGCGCATCAGGCCGCCGGTGTGCTGCCGGAATATGTTTGCGCGGACCTGCTCGGCGATCGCCGCCTGCGCGCCACGCTGCTGCCGAAGCGGCGCGACGTCTGGCTGCTGGTGCAGAACCATCTCAAGCGCGACGCTGCAGCGCGCGTGACCATCGACTGGGTGAGGGCGTGTTTCCACGAGATGTCGCGCGGTTGACGCGATGCCTCGGTGTGACGATCGCGTCACAGCGCGCAAGGTGCGAGGAAAAATCTTGCCACCCCTCTTGCAACCCGAACGTGCCTGGTCTATTAGCGCCGTCCTTCGCTAGGCCATGGGTTCGGGCTTCCTGGGATCCCGACTGGCGCGGGCCGGTCTCCGGTTTCGTGTTCCGCCGAATGAAGGAGAAACGCAGGACGTAGCTCATGGAGAGCGTCGGGCTGAACACCCGAAGGCATCGGTTCGATTCCGGTCTCTTGCACAAAGGATAGCTCAGTTTGGTAGAGCAGATGACTGTTACTCATCCTGTCGCGGGTTCGAATCCCGCTCCAGCGCTCCGTTTCAGCCTGATAAGCTGATACCTCTGAAGGGGACCGGACGCGCGCTTCAGTCGCCGTCCGGCCGCATTGCCCAAAAGGCTTTCGTCCGAACAACGACACTGTGAGACCGGCTTTGCGCCGCGGGTAGATACCGCTTGCGCCGATGCCGGGTGGCTCCGCACGGCCGCGCGACAGGCGTCGCGCGATCGCGCGCGTGCGCCCGTCGCGACGCAAGCTCAAGCCCCGGCCCGCCGATTTTTCAGGAAGCGTCGTCCGTGTCCTCACGTCCTTTGCAAACGCAACCCGCCATCCGGCCGCGTCCGGCCGGAGGCAACATGATGGAGGCGTGCGATGACTTCTGAACAGACTTGGCATCTGCTGACGCTGAACGTGACGGTGAAGGATGGCGAGCGTGCGTTGCTGACGCGCAACGGGCAGCTCGTGCGCGTGCTCGCGCCCGGCAAGCACCGGCTGTTCGATCCACTGCACGAGCTGAAGGCCGAGGTGCTCGACGTGGTCCGCAGCGAATTTTCTGCGGAGCGCTACGCGGTGCTGAAGGCCGCGCGGCCCGATCTTGCCGCCGAGCTGTTCGAGGCGGTCGAGACCAGGGCGGACGAGATCGCCATCGTCAGCCTCGACGGCCGGCCCGTGCATCTGATGACGCCCTGGCAGGTGCGCGTCTACTGGAAGGTCGCAACGCGCATCGATGTCGAGCGCATCGATGTGTCTGCTGATCCCAAGGTCAGCGCGCGGCATCTGGCCATGATCGAGCGCAACCGCTCGGCCGTGACGTCCGAAACGGTGGTCGAGAACCACGAGGCGGGCCTGCTCTATGTCGAGGGCCGGCTCGTCGAGCGGCTCGCGCCCGGCCGGCACGCCTTCTGGACCGTCGGCCGCAAGATCGAGGTGAAGCGCCTCGACCTGCGGCCCCAGGCGGTCGAGATCACCGCGCAGGAGATGCTGACCAAGGACCGCATCGCGCTGCGGGTGACGCTGACGGCGTTCCGTAAGGTGGTCGATCCCGAGCGGACGGTTGCGACCGTGCCCGACGTGGATGCGTGGCTGTACCGCTTGGTGCAGTTCGCGATCCGCGAAGCGGTCGCGGGCCGGACGCTGGACGAGGTGCTGTCTGCGAAGGCGGCGCTGGATGCGGAGCTGCGCGACTATGTGCGCGCACGCGTCGCGGAGTCCGGCGTGGAAGTGACGGAGCTCGGCGTCAAGGACGTGATCCTGCCCGGCGAAATCCGCGAGCTGGTGAACAAGGTGGTGGAGGCGGAGCGGGTCGCGAAGGCGAACCTGATCCGCCGGCAGGAGGAGACCGCGGCGACGCGTTCGCTCCTGAACACCGCCCGCCTGATGGAGGAGAACCCCCTGCTGCTGCGGCTCAAGGAGCTGGAGTCGCTGGAGCGGCTGGTCGAGAAGGTCGGCCGCATCGACCTCCATGCCGGCGACGGCCAGGGCCTCGATGCCCTCCTGACCCGGCTCGTGCGCCTGAAGGCGCCCGACAGCGCATGAAACCGAAGGGCCGCCCACGGGCGGCCCTTCACATCCGCGTCGCTTGCGGTGAACGCGATCCGCGCGACGCGCGACCAATTCGCAGGTTCGCGGGGGATTGCACGCGCGCGCAGGTTGCGTACTCTCGCGACGACTATTGTCTTGATCGGGGCAGGCGCATGAGCACTTTTCAGGAGAGCATCCGGCCCGCGGCGCGATCCAGCGAATGGAAGGCGATCGTCGTCCTGATCCTGCTGATCCCGGTGCCGTGGTCGCCGCCGTTCCTGGTTCGCTTCTTCCTCTACCAGCCGTTCAACGTCCCGTGGGCTCGATGACGCCGACGCTGGTGGTCGGCGACTACGTCTTAAGGAGGTGTTCGCCGATGCCGCGTGCGGAGGCGATGACCAGGCGAAGGCCAAACGCTGGCGCGAGACGCTGCCGAACGGCGCGAACTATGTGACCTACGACTGCATCGACAACGGCTTCCTCGACAACACCAGCGTCTACACCGTGTCGCCAGGCCATTTGTTCGTGCTCGGCGACAACCGCGACAACTCCACCGACAGCCGCATGATGAGTGCGATGGGCTTCATCCCGATGGACAATCTGATCGGCAAGGTGACGCGGATTTTCTGGTCGCTGGACGAGAACGGCGATCCGCATATGGAGAGGCTGGGGAAGGTGGAGTGAGGGGACCGTCGTCCGGGACGGCGCGGGACGCCTGGTTGCGCCACGCTATATCCGGCTGTCATTCCGGGGCAGCGCGAAGCGCTGAGCCCGGAATCCATCAATCTGGCTCAGCTCGCAATTTCTGGATATAGGTCGATCCACTGAGGATTCTTCTCCTCAATAAGCCGGACCTTCCATTCCCTTCGCCACTTCTTCAATTCCTTCTCGCGTGCGATGGCGGTGAGGAGATCGTCGTAAATCTCGAACCAAAACGAGCCTGTCGACAGAGTATCTTTTGCTGAAACCGGCGACGGCTTTGCTCTTATGCTCATGGATGCGGCGGACGATGTCGTTCGTCACGCCGATGTAGAGCGTACCGTATTTCTTGCTGGCAAGGAGATAGACGTAATAGGCCATGTGCAAGTAGTGAAATGGATTCCGGGCTCGCGACTTCGTCGCGCCCCGGAATGACCAATTGTACTACTTTGGCGTGTATCGCTCAAAACAAAAACCCGGCATCGCTGCCGGGGTTTCGTAGTCCTCGAGGTAGCCGGACCTTAGAAGTCCATGCCGCCCATGCCGCCGCCCGGGGGCATCGCCGGGCCGGCGCCGCCCTTCTTGGGCAGCTCGGCGACCATGGCTTCCGTGGTGATCAGGAGCGCGGCCACCGAGGCAGCGTTCTGGATCGCGGTGCGGACCACCTTGGTCGGGTCGATGATGCCCTTCTTGACGAGGTCGGCATATTCGCCGGTCTGGGAGTCGAAGCCGTAATTGTAGGCCTTGTTCTCCAGGATCTTGCCGACGATCACCGAGCCGTCTTCACCGGCGTTGATCGCGATCTGGCGAGCGGGCGCCGACAGCGCCTTGCGCACGATCTCGACGCCGGTCTTCTGGTCGTCGTTCTTGGTGCGCAGGCCCTTGAGCTGCTCGGAAGCACGGAGCAGGGCGACGCCGCCGCCCGGGACGATGCCTTCCTCGACGGCCGCGCGGGTCGCATGCATCGCGTCATCAACGCGATCCTTGCGCTCCTTCACCTCGACCTCGGTCGCGCCGCCGACGCGGATCACCGCGACGCCGCCGGCGAGCTTGGCGAGACGCTCCTGGAGCTTCTCACGGTCGTAGTCCGAGGTGGTCTCCTCGATCTGCGCCTTGATCTGGGCCACGCGCGCCTCGATGTCGGCCTTCTTGCCGGCGCCGTTGACGATCGTGGTGTTCTCCTTGTCGATCATCACCTTCTTGGCGCGACCGAGCATGTTGAGCGTCACGTTCTCGAGCTTGATGCCGAGATCTTCCGAGATCGCCTGGCCGCCGGTCAGGATCGCGATGTCCTGCAGCATGGCCTTGCGGCGATCGCCGAAGCCTGGAGCCTTGACGGCCGCGACCTTCAGGCCGCCGCGCAGACGGTTCACGACCAGGGTCGCGAGCGCTTCGCCTTCGACGTCCTCGGCGACGATGACCAGCGGCTTGCCGGTCTGCACCACCGCCTCGAGCAGCGGCAGCAGCTCGTTCAGCGAGGAGAGCTTCTTCTCGTTGATGAGGATGTAGGCGTCGTCCATCTCAACGCGCATCTTGTCGGCGTTGGTGACGAAGTAGGGCGAGATGTAGCCGCGGTCGAACTGCATGCCCTCCACGACGTCGAGCTCGGTCTCGAGCGACTTGGCTTCCTCGACGGTGATGACACCCTCGTTGCCGACCTTCTTCATGGCGTCGGAGAGGAACTTGCCGATCTCGGCATCGCCGTTCGCCGAGATGGTGCCGACCTGGGCGATCTCGTCGTTCGAGGTGACCTTCTTCGAGTTCTTCTCGAGGTCAGCAACCACGGCTTCGACCGCGAGGTCGATACCGCGCTTGAGGTCCATCGGGTTCATGCCGGCGGCGACCGACTTGGCGCCTTCCTTCACGATCGCGGCCGCGAGTACGGTCGCGGTGGTGGTGCCGTCGCCGGCCGCGTCAGCGGACTTGGAGGCGACTTCGCGCACCATCTGCGCGCCCATGTTCTCGAACTTGTCCTCGAGCTCGATCTCCTTGGCGACGGTGACGCCGTCCTTGGTGATGCGGGGCGCGCCGAACGACTTGTCGAGCACGACGTTGCGGCCCTTCGGACCGAGCGTGACCTTCACCGCATTGGCGAGGATGTCGACGCCGCGCAGCATCTTGTCGCGCGCTTCAACCGAGAATTTGACTTCTTTGGCTGCCATCTGGAATTTTCCTTGGATAATGTTTGACTGGAGGGAGGAGAGGGGCTCTTAAGCCGCCTTCTTCTTGGACTCGTTGACCTCGAGAACGCCCATCACGTCGCTCTCCTTCATGATCAACAGGTCCTGGCCGTCGATCTTGACCTCGGTGCCGGACCACTTGCCGAACAGCACGCGGTCGCCGACCTTGAGGTCGATCGGGATCAGCTTGCCAGCTTCGTCGCGGCCACCCGGGCCAACGGCGACGACTTCGCCCTGGGAGGGCTTTTCCTTGGCAGTGTCGGGAATGATGATGCCGCCTGCGGTCTTCTCTTCTGCGTCGATGCGCTTGACCACGACGCGGTCGTGAAGCGGACGGAATTTCATGCAGTCCTCCTAAACATTTGCACGAGTTGAGGATTTTGGATTGTTAGCAATCGATGCCCGCGAGTGCTAGCACGAGCGAGGTTGAAATAGGACAGGATTTTTGCGGGGGCAAGGGCTTCTAGCAGAAAAATCAGCACCCGGAAGCGGGGACTGCCAGAATCTCTTTTCCATCGTTAACCAGCCTGGAGGCCTCTTCGAGGCCCCTTGGGAGACCGTATTAGCACGGAGACATGTCTGCTGCTAACGCATTGAACTTCAACAGCTTGTTAAACTTTTGGGCTTGAGATGGGTTGTCAGTTTGCGTCACATTTCTCTCATGTGAGCGCATCGATTCCGGGTGGCTCCCGGGGCATGGATCAAGCCACCCCCTGTATGCGCTCCTGCAAAGGAGGTTTGGCATGGGACTGCGCGTTGGGGGTGTTTCCGAAGACTTCCGGAAACAGATGCTGGGCTACGGGCTGACGACGGCACAAATTCTCTACCGGATGCCGGATCATCCCTCGCTGCTCCAGACCTATGTCTGGCAGAACTACGACATGTTTCCAAAATTCCCGGCGCTGACGGATTTCCTGGCCTTCTGGCAGGAAAAGCTCGACGGTCCGCTCCATTCGGTCACCGTGGCGCATTCCAAGCTGATCAAGCCGGCCGAGCTGCGCGCCGTCGACGGCGTGTTCCGGCTAAATTGATTTAAGGCGTGGTCTCGTCGGGTGGGCAAAGGCGCGCTCCTCGCGCGCCGGGCTTGCCATTGCTCCGCGATCGCATCCGATATGGTGGGCACGCTTCGCTTTCCCCACCCCACGAACACGCTGCTACTCCTGGCTCATCATGCGGGAGATTAAGTCGCGGGGGAACGGATACGAGACGACGGCCGTTCGCCACGACAGCTTCGGACAAGCTACGAGCGGTCGGCTCCATCGCGTCTGCTGGCCCGAGCCCGCAATTGCTGCCTGGTCCAGGACTGGCTAGTCTGCCGTCGGGTTGCACCCGTCCGGCGGGCGCGGCCCAGATCAGGGAGGCAGACAATGGCCAGGCAAAAGGCATCAAGACCCGCAACCAAGACCGCGGTGAAGAAGCGGAGCGGCGCCAGGGCCGCGGCGCGGTCCTCCGCGCGCAAGGCGGTGAAGGCAAAGGCGCGCACCACCGCACCGAAGAGGCCCGCACGTCGGAAGCAGCGCATCGCGATCAGCCATCACCGCGAAGAAGACTTCAAGGCCGACGGCTTGCGCGCCTACGCAAAATACCGCGACCTCGGCATCGCCGATGCGACCCATGGCCTCGCGCAGGCGCATGTGATCCGCCTGCAAGGCCCCTGCGATCCGGCAGAGGTCTCAAAGCTGCATTTCCACGACGTCGAATTCCAGATGGTCTATGTGCTCAAGGGCTGGGTGAAAACCTACATGGATGGGCAGGGCGAGACCTTGATGAAGCAAGGCAGCGCCTGGACCCAGCCGCCGAAGATCAAGCACATGATCCTGGATTATTCGGACGATGTCGAATTGCTGGAGGTGATCCTGCCGGCGGAATTCAAGACGGTGGAGCTGAAGGCTTAGAGGCGTAGGTGTCGGAGGGGGCGCCCAGGTCTCTCGCTCGTCATTGCGAGGAGCCCTTGCGACGAAGCAATCCAGACTAACTCCGTAGACGCATTTCTGGATTGCTTCGCTTCGCTCGCAATGATGGGTGGACAGAGCTAACTCAACACCCCCACCACTGCCCCGATCAAGCACGTGGTCAGCGTCCCCGATACGATCGACTTGAGTCCCAGCGCGTTGATCTCCTCGCGCCGCTCCGGCGCCATCACTCCCAGGCCGCCGATCATGATGCCGAGACTGGCGAAATTGGCGAAGCCGCACATCGCGTAGAGCATGATCAGGCGCGAGCGCGGGTCGAGCGCATCGGGCGGCAGCTTCGAGAAGTCGACATAGGCGATCAGCTCGTTGAGCACGGTCTTGGTGCCCATCAGGCTTCCGGCCGTCACCGCCTGGTCCCACGGCAACCCCATCAGCCAGCACACCGGCGCCATGACGAGGCCAAGCAGGCGCTGCAGCGAGATCGCGGCGCCCCCGATGTTTGGCAACAGGCCGAGAATGGCGTTGACGAGATAGACCAGCGCCACCAGCACCAGCAGCATCGCGACGATGTTGATCAGCAGCTCGATCCCTGCGCTCGCGCCCTTCACGATCGCGTCCATCGTGCTGGCGACCTCCATCTCCGGATCGTCCAGCGCGCCGCCGGTGCGCTTGTCGGAGGTTTCCGGCACCATGATCAGGCTGACGAGGATCGCCGCCGGTGCGCCCAGCACCGAGGCGATGACGAAATGGGCTGCGGCGTCGGGGATGAGCGGAGCCAGCAGCGTCGCATAGAGCACCAGCACCGTTCCGGCGATGCCGGCCATGCCGCCGGTCATGACCAGGAACAATTCGCTGCGGGACATTTGCGAAAGATACGGCCGCACGAACAGCGGCGCCTCGACCATGCCGAGGAAGATGTTGGCCGCGGTCGACAGGCCGACCGCGCCGCCGACCCCGAGGGTGCGCTCCAGCAGCCAGGCCATGCCGCGCACGACCGGCGGCAGCACGCGCCAATAGAACAGCAGCGTCGTCAGCACGCTCATGACGAGCACGATCGGCAACGCCTGGAACGCCAGGATGAAGTCGGCGCCGGGCACCTTCAGGTCAAAGGGCAGGGGGCCGCCGCCGACATAGCCGAACACGAAGGCGGAGCCGGCGCGCGAGGCCGCCGAGATCGCGCCGACGGCGTCGTTGATGGCGCCGAAGGCATGGGCGACGACCGGCAGCTTCAACAGCACGACCGCGGTGATGAAGGTCGCGGCGAGGCCGATCGCCGCCTGGCGCAGCGAGACCGCGCGGCGATTCTCTGCCAGCGCGAAGGCGATCAGCAGCAATGCGAAAATGCCGAGTGCCGATTGCAGGCGAAGCATGATGTCCCCAAAACCCCCAATGATTATGGCCGCGCGTGCGTTGCAAAGGCAATGCCGACCGGTCACCGAAGTGCCCCGTTGTTGACAAGCGGAGCCGTCTCAGCCACGCGGGAAGGCCCATCAGATCAAGGAGCGGCAGTCCGAGGTGACCGAAGAGGCGATGCCAGAGCAGCGAAGATCCCAAAATCCGCCGGTCAGCGCCGGCGCGCTCCTCGCCCACCGCGCCTTCCTGTTCTTCCTGCTCTCACGCAGCCTGTCGCGCTTTTCGAGCCAGATCGCGGCGGTCGCGATCGGCTGGCAGATCTACGATCTCACCGGTTCGGCCTTCGATCTCGGCATGGTCGGGCTCGTGCAGTTCCTGCCCACCGCGCTGCTGGTGTTCGTCGCCGGCCATGCCGCCGACCGTTTCGAGCGCAAGCGCGTCGTCCAGCTCTGCCAGCTCGTGGAAGCTCTGACCGCGCTCTATCTCGCAACCATCACCTATCTCGGCGCGGTCAGCGAGGTGCAGATCTTCATCGCGACTTTCGTGCTCGGCATTGCCGGCGCCTTCGAGAGCCCGACAACCGCGGCGCTGCTGCCGCTGATCGCGCCGCAGGGATCGCTCCAGCGCGCCACCGCGGTGGCGAGCGGTGCGGGGCAGGTCGCGACCATCACCGGTCCCGCACTCGGCGGTTTCGCCTACGCGATCGCGCCACATTTCGCCTATGCCTTGATGCTGCTGTTCTGGATTCTTGGGATGATCCTGACGGGCTTCATCCGGCCGCGCCCGCAGGCCGTCACCAAGGACATGGACGACGCGGACAATATCTTCGCCGGGGTCCGATTCATCCGCAGCAATCCCGCGATTCTCGGCACCATCTCGCTCGATCTGTTCGCGGTGCTGTTCGGCGGCGTCACCGCGCTGCTGCCGATCTACGCCCGTGACATCCTGCAGACCGGCCCGGTCGGTCTCGGCGTGCTGCGTGCGGCGCCCGCGGTCGGCGCGCTGCTGATGACCATGGTGCTGGCCCGTCAGGCCATCTCGCGCCATGTGGGCCTGCGCATGTTCCAGGCCGTGATCGTGTTCGGCATCGCCACGATCGTGTTCGCGTTGTCGTCATGGATGTGGCTGTCGGTGCTGTCGCTCGCGATCCTCGGCGCAGCCGACACGATCAGCGTCGTGATCCGCTTCTCGCTGGTGCAGCTGTCGACGCCGGACGAGATGCGCGGCCGGGTCGGTGCGGTGAATTTCCTGTTCATCAACGCGTCGAACCAGCTCGGCCAGTTCGAGAGCGGGCTGACGGCCGCCCTGTTCGGCACCATGCCCGCCGCCGTGCTCGGCGGCGTCTGCACGGTTGCAGTGGCGCTGCTCTGGATGAAGCTGTTTCCGAGCCTGCGGCAGGTGGAGAGCCTGGAGTAGGGGATACCCCTCTCGACGTCATTGCGAGGAGCCCTTGCGACGAAGCAATCCAGAATCTCGCCGCGGAGGCAGCCTGGATTGCTTGGCTTCCGCCGTCGCTCTTCGAGCTATGGCGGACAAGGCGCGCGCAAGGAGGATTGTTGAAACAGCTCGTGGACTTAACTCGCGCCATCCCAGCAGCCGGCAGAAGTCGGCGCCTCTTGCCGCCTACTGTGCATGGGGTTGTTTTCGCAATTTTTGTCAGCCCCGTCCGACGAACGGCATCTTGGTCGCCATGACCGTCATCGTCAGCACGTTGGCATCGAGCGGCAGGCCGGCCATGTAGGCGACCGCATCGCCGACCGCCTTGGCGTCCATGCGCGGCTCGTGCTTGGTGGTGCCGTCGGGCTGCAGCACGCCGGGGCCATTGACCATGCGGTCGGTCATCGGGGTTGCGGCATTGCCGATATCGACCTGGCCGACCGCGATGTCATACATGCGTCCGTCGAGGTTGCTGGCCTTGGTGAGGCCTGTGATGGCGTGCTTGGTCGAGGTGTAGGCCGCCGAGAACGGCCGCGGCGCATGCGCCGAGATCGAGCCGTTGTTGATGATGCGGCCGCCGCGCGGGGTCTGGTCCTTCATGATGCGGAAGGCGTGCTGGGTGCACAGGAACGGGCCGGTGAGGTTGGTGTTCACCACCGCCTGCCACTGCTCGAGGCTGAGGTCCTCGAAGTTGACGGCGGGCGCGCCCATGCCGGCATTGTTGAAGAGCACGTCGAGCCGGCCATAGGTCGCCTTCACCTTGTCGAACAGCGCGGCGATCTGGTCCGGCTTGGTCATGTCGGCGGTGACGCACAGGCTCTTTCCCGCCGGGCCGAGCTTGGCGGTCTCCTCGAGCATGTCGAGCCGACGGCCTGCGAGCACCACGGTGAAGCCGGTGTTCATCAGCGCCAGCGATGCCGCGCGCCCGACACCGGTGCCCGCGCCCGTCACCACTGCGATCTTTTTCGCTTCACTCATCGTTTCCTGCCTTTTCTCTTCTGTCAGGTTTTGGATTCTTTTTCGTTCTTGTAGGGCGGGCGCGGGATGTTCTGGTGCGCGGCGCGCAAGGCCGCCGACCAGCGCGAGCGCAGATCGTGGAAATAGGGCTCGCCCGCCTCGATGCGGTGGTTGAGATCGGCTTCGCAGGCGTCCGTGCGCACCACCAGAACGTCGATCGGCAGGCCGACGCCGAGATTGGACCGCATCGTCGAGTCCATCGAGATCAGGCCGGTCTTCAGCGCCTCATAGAGTTCGACGTCGTAATGCATGGCGCGGTCGAGTACCGGCTTGCCGTATTTGTGCTCGCCGATCTGCAGGTAGGGGGTGTCGGTGGTGCACTCGATGAAGTTGCCGGCGGTGTAGACCATGAACAGGCGCATGCGCGCGCCCTTGATCTGGCCGCCGAACAGGAAGGAGACGTCGAAGGAAACGTCCTCGGACTTCAGCGCGGGCCCTTCGGTTGCATGCACCGCCCGGATCGCCCGGCCGATGCGCTGGGCGGCCTGGAACATGGTCGGCGCGTTCATCAGCGTCTCGATCTCGCCCGTGTTGGGGTCCTCGAGGCCTTCGGTCAGCGTCGAGAGCACCGATTGGCTGATGGCGAGGTTGCCGGCGCTGGCAATCGCCATGATGCGGTCGCCGGGCTTGGAGAAGATGTGCAGCTTGCGGAAGGTCGAGACGTTGTCGAGACCGGCATTGGTGCGGGTGTCGGCGATCATCACCAGACCGTCCCGAACCAGGATTCCGCAACAATAGGTCATTTCAAGTCCTCGAACGCGAGCGCTTTTGCCAGCGCCAAACTAGTAGCCAATTTCGCCGGCCGCTCCAACCCCCGAATCCCGCGGGGGGAGGTCGTCAATCCGGGGCGCGACGGTAGTCCGACTCAGTCGACGGCATCGACCAGAAATGCCTCGTCGACGGGGACGCCGAGCGCTGTGACCAGCCGGTTCGTTTCCGCCGCCATCCCGACGATGGCGAGCAGCTCGCCATATTCGGCCGCGGTCATGCCCTTGGCCCGGGCGGCAGCGGTGTGGGAATGGATGCAATAGCTGCAGCCATGCGCGATCGAGACCGCGACATAGAGCATCTCCTTGACCTTGGGATCGAGCGCGCCCGAAGCCATCACCTCCTTGAGGCTCTCCCAGGTCCGCCGCAGCGTCTTCGGATCATGCGCCAGCGCGCGCCAGAAATTGTTGACGAAATCCGACTGCCGCACCTTGCGGATGTCGTCGAAAACGGCGCGCGCCTCGCTGGAGAGCTCATCGTCCGAAAGCAGCTTCACGGTCGCCATGGGTATCCCTCGCAGGGTCTGATCTGAATCCTGCGATTGTAACACGGCTCAGTTGTCCGGCTGGCTGTGCCTAGCTCTGCCGCTGTGACTGCCACTGCGATTGCCCGCCGCGGCCGGCCTGCTCGACCTTGACCGCGACCGTCAGCGTCTCCGCGCCGCCGCCATAGCGGGTGCCGCGCACGGGGGCGGCGCCGAGATAGTCGAGCCCGATCGCGACGCGAACATGGGCGTCCGTGGTGCAGATGCAATTGGCGGGATCGAAGCCGACCCAGCCGAGATCAGGGACATAGGCCTCCGCCCAGGCGTGGCCGGCGTCCTGGTGCACCGTGCCGTCGGAGCGCAGGAAATGGCCGGAGACGAAGCGCGCCGGCACGCCGCCGGTGCGGGCGCAGGCAATGAAGATGTGCGCGTAGTCCTGGCAGACGCCGCGCTTGAGCGTGAACGCCTCGGCCGCCGAGGTGCCGCTGTTGGTCGGGTCTTCGTCGAAGGTCATGTGGTCGCTGATCTCGCTCATCAGCGTGTGCAGGAAGCCGAGCGTGTCGCTCTCCGCCTCGCTGCGCAGCTGCCGTGCGACCGCCGTCATCGCCGGATTGACCGAGGTGAGATCGGTCGGGCGCAGGAACATGCCGGGCGGAAAGCGCTCGTCGGCGCCGCGCAGCACGCCGCCGGTGTCGTGGGTCTCGATCAGCCCTTCGGCGGTGATCTTGATGTCGCCGACGGGGCCGCAGGACAGCACATGGGTGACGTTGCCGAAAGCGTCCTCGTGGGTGTCGAGCCTGGTGTCGGTAAAGACGTCTATCTGCCACTCCGCCACATATTGTCCGTCATGGCTGCACGGCGTCATGCGCAGGATCTGGATCACGCTAGTGGCCGGCGGCTCGTAGCGATAGGTCGTGGTGTGCTGGATTCGCAGGCGCATGGTGTTTCTAGATCGGTCATTCCGGGAGGCGCGACGTTACCGCAAAGCGGCCCGGTGCGCCGGACCCGGAATCTCGAGATTCCGGGTTCGATGCTGCGCATCGCCCCGGAATGACGAAGGGTGAGTGGTTCGGTCCTGACTAGATCAAATACTGCTTCGTGATGATTTCGCCCAGCCTGGAATTGTCCGCGATGAATTCCTGAATGAATTCATGCACCCCATGCTGGAAAATGTCGTTCATGTTGCTGTGTTCCAGCCGGTTGCGGATGCCGCGGGCGTGGCGCTGGGCCGGACCCTGGCGGCCATAGGCGACGCCGATCTGGTCGAGATTGCGCACGAGGTTGCCGTAGCAGCTGGCGAGCGAGCGCGGCAGCGTGTCGTTGAGGATCAGGAGATCCGCGATCAGCCAAGGCTTCAGCGTCTCGCGATAGACCCAGTGATAGGCCGTCAGCGCCGAGACCGAGCGCAGGATCGAGCTCCACTGATAGAAGTCGAGCGGACCGCCGACATGCTCTTCCTCGGGCAAGAGCACATGGTACTTCACGTCGAGGATGCGGGCGGTGTTGTCGGCGCGCTCGAGGTGCACGCCCATGCGCGAGAACCAGTAGGCGTCGTTGCGCAGCATGGTCCGGTAGGCCGAGCCGTCGAAGCGCAGCGAGGTCTCCTGCACGAAGCGCAGGAATTTGGCGAGATCCTCGCGCGTCGAGGTGCCCTTGCTCCAGACCGCCTGGAGCTCGATCCAGGCCGAGTTGATGGTGTCCCACATCTCGCTGGTGAGCGCGGTGCGCACCGAGCGCGAGTTCAGCCGCGCCGCCTCGATGCAGTTCCTGATGGAGGACGGGTTGTTCGGCGAGAACGACAGGTACTCGACGACGTTGTGCTCGTTGGCTTCTTCATAGGCCTGATAGAAGCTCGCCGCGACGCCGGCGGTGAGCAGCGCCGAGTCCCATTCATTGGTCTTGCCGATATAGGCGGCGGGAAGCGCGGTGACACGCAGCGTCGCATCGATGGTGCGCGCCAGATATTCGGCCCGTTCGACGTAGCGGGCGAGCCAGTAGAGGTTTTCGGCGGTACGCGACAGCATTCTCTCTACTCGTCCAAAATCCAGGTGTCTTTGGTGCCGCCGCCCTGGCTCGAATTCACCACCAGGGAGCCTTCCTTCAGCGCGACGCGGGTGAGGCCGCCCGGCACGATCGTGGTGCTCTTGCTGCCGGTGAGCACGAAGGGGCGGAGGTCGACATGGCGCGGGGCAAGGCCGCTTGCGGTGCAGGTCGGACAGGTCGAGAGTGCCAGGGTCGGCTGGGCGATGAAGCCTTCGGGCTCGCGCTTGAGCTTTTCACGGAAGGCTTCGATCGTCGCCTTGGTCGCGGCGGGGCCGATCAGCATGCCGTAGCCGCCGGAGCCGTGCACTTCCTTGACGACGAGCTCGCCGAGATTGTCCAGCACATAGGCGAGATCCTTCGGCTCGCGGCAGCGCCAGGTCGGCACGTTCTTCAGGATCGGCTCCTCGCCGAGATAGAATTTCACGATGTCAGGCATGTAGGAGTAGATCGCCTTGTCGTCGGCGATGCCCGTGCCGACGGCGTTGGCGAGCGTGATGTTGCCGGCCGAATAGGCCGACATCAGCCCGGGCACGCCGAGCACGGAATCGGGACGGAAGGTGAGGGGATCGAGGAAGTCGTCGTCGACGCGGCGGTAGATCACGTCGACCCGCTTCACACCCTCGGTCGTCCGCATGAACACTTCGTTGTTCTTGACGATGAGGTCGCGGCCCTCGACCAGCTCGATGCCGAGCTTGTCGGCCAGGAACGAGTGCTCGTAATAGGCGGAGTTGTAGACGCCCGGCGTGAGCAGGGCGACCGTCGGCTCGCCCGAGGCGCTCTGCGGCGCGACCGAGCGCAGGGCCGCGAGCAGCTCGTCCGGATAGCGCTCGACCGGCGCCACCTTGTGGCGGGCGAACAGGTCCGGAAACAGCCGCATCATGATCTCGCGGTTTTCCAGCATGTAGGACACGCCCGAGGGCGTGCGTGCATTGTCCTCCAGCACGATGAAGTCCTCGGCGTCGACCCGGACGATGTCGATCCCGGCGATGTGCACGTAGACGTCGTGCGGCACCTGCTGGCCGTTCATCTCGGGGCGGAAGACCGGGTTCTGGAAAATCAGATCGTCGGGCACGACCTGGGCGCGGATGATATCGCGGCCGTGATAGATGTCGCGCAGAAACATGTTGAGCGCGCGCACGCGCTGCTTCAGGCCCTTCTCCAGCAGCGCCCATTCCTTGCCGGACATGATCCTGGGGATCACGTCGAACGGGATCAGGCGCTCGGTCGATTCGGAATCGCCATAGACCGCGAAGGTGATGCCGATCCGGCGGAACAGGAGCTCGGCCTCCTGGCGGCGATATTCGAGCGCCTCGGGAGGCGTCTCCTTGAGCCAGCGTGCCAGCTCCTGATAGGCGGGGCGAAGGTCCCCGCCGGGAATATTCATTTCATCAAACGCGACTGCCATAGATCCCGACTTGTCTCCGCAAGGCCTTGCGCCATTGGACAGGTCGTCAGGCCTTGGTGAAGACCGCAACGTCCTGGCCATGCGGCAAGAGTGCATGACTTTCATGTGGTAGCAAGGGCCGGGCCAGCGCGATAAGCATGGACTGGCAGGATTTGCCGGGGATGACCGGTGGCTTGCCTGAAAAAATGGCTGAGGACTGCTTATTTCGGCAGCAAAACCGCGTGACTTCAACGCGTTACCTCGGCAAAGTCGGACCACAGGTGAGGGACAGAGTTTATGAGCGAGATCGTCACGGCGGGCATTCTGGTCATCGGGGATGAAATCCTGTCCGGCCGGACCAAGGACAAGAATATCGGCTTCATCGCCGAATACCTGACCAACATCGGCATCGACCTGAAGGAAGTCCGGATCGTCTCCGACGACGAGGCCGACATCATCGCCGCGTTGGATGCACTGCGGCGTCGCTACACCTACGTCTTCACCACCGGCGGCATCGGGCCGACGCATGACGACATCACCGCCGACAGCGTCGCCAAGGCCTTCGGCGTCGGCATCGATCATCACCCGGAGGTGGTCGCCCGCTTCCGCGAGCGCTGGAGCGAGCAGGACCTCAATGAGGCCCGCCTGCGCATGGCCCGCATCCCCGACGGCGCCGAGCTGATCCAGAGCGCCACCATCCTCGCCCCGGGGTTCAAGATCGGCAATGTCATCGTGATGGCGGGCGTGCCCTCGATCATGCAGGCGATGATGGACATCGTCTCGCCCAAGCTGAAATCCGGCGTGCGCATGCTGTCCGAATCGGTCCGCGCCAATGCGCGGGAGGGTGACATCGGCAGCCCGCTGCGGGCGATTGCCGCCGCCCATCCCGACACCATCATCGGCAGCTATCCCTTCATGGACGAGGAGCAGAAGCCGAACACCAATCTGGTGGTGCGCTCGCGCGATCCGGATAAGCTGGCAGCAGCGATGGCGGCGGTGAAGGAAATGCTGGCGGGATTGAACATCACTCGCTAGCAGAGAGTTTGCCGGCAGATGAAGCAGGAGAGGACAATGGCTGGTGAAGCACCGGAGCTGAGCGCGCAGGAGCGGGCAGGCAAAGCCTTTCCGGTCTCGTGGGACCAGTTCCACCGCGATTGCCGGGCGCTGACCTGGCGACTCAACGAGGTCGGCCCGTTCCACGCGGTGATCGCGATCACCCGCGGCGGCCTGGTGCCGGCCGCGATCGTCGCGCGCGAGCTAGGGGTGCGCGTGATCGATACGGTCTGCATCGCCAGCTACGATCACAACAAGCAGGGCGAGCTGCAGGTGCTCAAGGGCATTTCCGAGGCTGCCATGAAGCTCGGCAACGGTACCGGCAGGGGTCTCCTGATCGTCGACGACCTCGTCGACACCGGCAAGACCGGCAGGCTGGTGCGCGAGATGCTGCCCGATGCGCATTTCGCCACGGTCTATGCCAAGCCGATGGGCCGCCCACTGGTCGACACCTTCATCACGGAGGTGTCGCAGGATACCTGGATCTTCTTCCCCTGGGACACCGCGCTTTCCTACCACCCGCCACTGCGCGATGGGGCGGCGTGAGGGACGCCGTCATTGCGAGCGCAGCGAAGCAATCCAGAAATGTATCCGCGGCGGCAGTCTGGATTGCTTCGCTGCGCTCGCAATGACGGCGCAGCACCATGCCCCTGCAAAACCGCGTCACGGCCACCGGGGACATCATCGCAACGCCACATCGGGGCCTCTTCACCGGCAATCGCGGCATCATCCACGATCCCGCAACGAAGACGCTGCTGAACAAGCGCTGGTCGTCACCGGCCTGGATTACCTGCCTGTGCGAATTCCGGGGATGGCGGCGTCCGGTGATGGCTCGGCGGAGCTGGACCGAGCTGTTCTTCCTCGACGAGGCGACCGCGTTTGCCGCAGGGCACCGGCCCTGCTTCTTCTGCCGCCGCGACGACGCCAATCGCTTTCGCGCGGCGTGGGAGAAGGGGAACGGTGTCGGCGGCATCAGCGCGAAGGCGATGGATGCCGTCCTGCATCAGGAGCGGCTCGATCGTGGCAGGAAACGGCTGCATGAATTGCCGATGCCGCTCGCGCAATTGCCCGACGGGGCAATGGTGCATCAGGGTGACCAGAGCTTTCTTGTGATGCAGGGCAGGACGCTGCTGTGGTCGTTCGCGGGCTACGCCCCGCATGCGCGCGCTCTCGATCGTCCGATGTTGCTGACGCCGCCGTCGACGCTGCGTGCGATCATTGCCGGATATCAGCCGGTGCTGCATCCGACGGCGCGCAGCTAGCGCAGCGGCTTGCCCTCTTCATCGACGGCCATCCGCGCATCGCGCAGCGCCCATTCGCGGATCAGCTGACGGCAGCGGGTCAACTCGGCTTCGCGGGCGGCATGCGCATCCTTCGACGCCCGTTCGACAATGGCCTTGCAGTTGACGAGCACGGAGCGATCCTCCGCGCGCGCCGGCAACGCGCCGACCACCAGCGCAGCGACGATACAGGCGACGCGCATCGCCATCATCCCAGCTTCTCGCGCGCCAGCGCCGCGCCGGCGCCGAGCGCCATCAGCTTGGCCTCTGCGATCTCGCGCCGCATCGGCGCCATGCCGCAATTGGTGGTGGCGATGATGTTGCTCTTCGGCACGAATTTCGACACCGCCTCGATCACCTTCACGACGTCCTCGGCGGTCTCGACCGTGTCGCTGGCGACGTCGATCACGCCGGCCTGCACGATCTTGGCCTTGAGCAGTGCGAGCAGGTCCAGCGGCACCTTCGAATTGCGGCACTCGATCGCGACCTGCTGGATCGGGCTCGCATCGATCGCCGGGAAAATCTGCTCGTATTGCCGCCATTGCGCGCCGAGCGTCTCCTTCCAGTCGGTATTGGCCTTGATCCCGTAGCCGTAGCAGATGTGCACGGCGGTGGCGCAGGTGACACCCTGCGCGGCGCGCTCCAGCGCCTTGATGCCCCAGTCGTTGACCTCGTCCATGTAGACGTTGAAGGCGGGCTCGTCGAACTGCACGAGATCGACGCCGTCGGCCTGCAGCGCCTTGGCCTCCTCATTCAGCAGCTCGGCGAAGGCAAAGGCCATCTTGACGCGGTCGCCATAGTAGCGGTCGGCAATGGTGTCGACGATGGTCATCGGGCCGGGCAGGGTGAATTTCAGCTTCTTCTTCGTGTGCGTGCGCGCGACGCGCGCCTCAAAGTCATGGACGCGGCTATTGAGGCGGAGCGGCGCGACCACCTGCGGCACCATCGCCTTGTAGCGGTCCTTGCGGATGCCCATCTCGACCTTGTGGGCGAAATCGATGCCCTCGATCTTCTCCAGAAAACCGTGCACGAAATGCTGCCGGGCCTGCTCACCCTCGGTGACGATATCGATGCCGGCGTCCTCCTGGACCTTCAGCCAGATCAGCGTCGCATCGCGCTTGGCGCGAGCAAGTTCGTCGCCCTGCAACTTCCAGGGCGCCCAGAGCATGTTGGGCTCGGCGAGCCATTCCGGCTTGGGCAAGGAGCCGGCGATCGTGGTTGGAAACAGCATGGCGGCCCTCCCGGCGGGTTGAGTTGCGCCCCTTCCTGCCATGTCCTAACGTCGAGGGTACAGAACAACGAAAGTCGCTCTCTATTCCGGCGGCGGCGATGGGGAAGGCCGAAACAAAGGCCAAAGGAAAGACCGGGGGACAGGTCATGATCGACCTCTATTGCGCACCGACGCCGAACGGCTGGAAAATCTCGATCATGCTGGAGGAACTCGCGCTTCCCTACACGGTGAAGCCGGTCAACATCCGAACCGGCGAGCAGTTCAATCCTGAGTTTCTGGCGCTGTTTGCCACACCCCTGACTGCGAGGAGCCCTTGCGACGAAGCAATCCAGAATCGTTCCGCGGAGACACTCTGGATTGCTTGTGCGCCAGGCAAGCTGGCGTGGTCCAACCGGTGGAAGTCCGGTCCGGGTAAGCGGTAGCGAGCGCCCGGTAGTGAGTGTTGCGTGGCCGTCGGCAACGGCGGCTGCGAAGCGTACACAACGATGCTGTGGGGTGGGCTATTGAGCCGCGAAAGACAGAAACTCGCAGAGGCCGAGCCGGTAAGCAACGTCGAAGGCAACATGTGCGGCGCCGTTATGCGAGGCGCTGACGCTCTGCCGTGGTCGAAGACCCCATCACGCAGCAAAGGACCGCGTCGGAACCTGGGAGGTCCCGCATCTGACCGATGGCAACATGCCCCCAAGGTCCGCATCGGGAAGGCGAGGAGCCAAAGCCGATGACGAACGGATGCGGGAAGTCGGACGCGGCCGTAGTAGCGTCGAAGCCTGCGAACGAAGCGGAGCGATCCGCGGAGGAGTTGGTGGAGCGAAGGGCCGCGACCAAGGGGAATGCGGACCAGCAAAGCACGCCCCGGACGCCGAGCCGGACAAGCGTGACACAGGCGTTGGAACGCATACGGCGAACTGCAAGGGAAAGGAAGAAGGAGAGGTTCACTGCGCTGCTTCACCACATCACGCCTGAACTGCTCGAGGCGGAGTTCTTCGCGCTGAAGAAGCATGCCGCGCCGGGTGTGGACGGAATGATGTGGCGGGACTACGAGCAAGACCTCAAGGCCAATCTTGAGGACCTGCATGCTCGTGTTCACCGGGGAGCGTACCGGCCGCAGCCGTCGCGGCGGGTCCATATCCCGAAGCAGGATGGGCGGCAGCGACCGCTGGCGATTGCGTCCCTCGAGGACAAGATCGTTCAGCGGGCAACCGCTACGGTGCTCAACGCGATCTACGAGGAGGACTTCCTCGGGTTCTCGTATGGGTTCCGGCCCGGGCGCAGCGCGCACGATGCGATGGATGCGCTGCTGGTCGGAATCGAGAGCCGGCGGGTGAACTTCATTGTTGACGCCGATATCCGCTCGTTCTTCGACATGGTGGACCAGGAATGGCTCATCCGCTTCGTCGAACATCGGACCGGCGACCAGCGTATCATCCGTCTGATCCGCAAATGGCTCAAGGCGGGTGTTCTCGAAGAAGGAACGGTCAGGGTCAGCGAACAGGGGACGGCACAAGGGGCGGTGATCTCGCCGCTGCTTGCCAACATCTACCTGCACTATGCCCTCGATCTGTGGGCCGAACGCTTCAGACGGCGCGAGGCCGCGGGTGACATGATCATCGTGCGCTACGCTGACGACTTCATCGTCGGCTTCGAGCATGAGAATGAGGCCCGGCACTTCCTCGAAGAATTGCGCAAACGGCTGCAGGAGTTCGCGCTGTCACTGCACCCTGAGAAAACCCGGCTGATCGAGTTCGGACGTCATGCGGAGGACAACCGCAGGCGGCGCGGGCTCGGCAAGCCGGAGACCTTCAACTTCCTCGGCTTCACCTTCATCTGCAGCCGATCCAAGCAAGGCAAGTTCCAGATCAGGCGCAAGTCTCGCAAAGACCGCATGCGGGCGAAACTGCAAGCCGTGAAGCAGGGAATGCGACGGCGTATGCACCAGTCGGTGCTCGAACAGGGCAAATGGCTGCGGCAGGTCGTTACCGGGTACTTCAACTACCACGCGGTACCGACCAACAGCCGAGCGCTCAGCGCCTTCCGCTACTTCGTCACCGAACAATGGAGGCGGATGCTTCGGCGCCGCAGCCAGATTGACGGGACCACGTGGCAGCGGGTCGCGCGGCTTGCCTCCGACTTGCTCCCCAAGCCACAAATCCTCCATCCTTGGCCCCGAACACGCTTCACCGCTACTCACCCGAGGTGGGAGCCGTATGCGGGAAAGCCGCACGTACGGATCTGTGCGGGGGGCGCCCAGCAATGAGCGTCCCTACCGCGACCGCTGCGCTCGCAATGACGAGGTGAGCGCGACTAACGTAACAAGGAGACGCCATGATCGAATTCTTCTTCGACTGTTCCAGCCCCTGGACCTATCTCGCCTTCCACAACATCCAGCCGCTGGCGAAAGAGCTCGGCGCCGAGATCGTCTGGCGGCCGATCCTGGTCGGCGGCATCTTCAACACGGTCAACCCCAGCGTCTACGCGCAACGCGAGAAGCCGGTGCCGCTGAAGGCGCGCTACATGAAAAAGGATCTCGCCGACTGGGCGCGCTCGGCAGGCCTGTCGATCAAGATGCCGCCGACGGTGTTTCCGGTGAACAGCGTCAAGGCGATGCGCGGCTGCATCTGGCTCGGAAAGGACATGGTGCCGTTCGCAACCGCCGTGTTCGAGGCCTATTGGGGCGACGACAAGGACATCTCGCAGGACACGGTGCTGGCCGAGATCTGCAGGAAGGTGGGCATCGACGCGCAGAAGTTCCTTGCCGGCATTTCCGAGCAGGGCATCAAGGACCAACTCAAGGCCAATACGGAGGAGGTCGTGGCGCGCGGCGGCTTCGGTTCGCCGACGGTCTTCGTCAACAAGACCGACATGTACTTTGGTAACGACCGCCTGCCGCTGATCCGTGAGGCACTTCAGCGCAGCAAGGCGAGCGCGGCCTGATGGTGCGCGCTGTCGTCTGCCGCGCGCTTGGTGCGCCCGAGACCTTGCGGCTGGAGGAGTTTCCGTCGCGCGCGCTGAAGCCGGGCGAGGTGCGCGTCGCCATCCGCGCCGCTGGCTTGAATTTTCCCGACGTGCTGATGGCGGCCGGTGAATATCAGCTCAAGCCCGAGCTGCCATTCACGCCTGGCATGGAAGCTGCCGGCGATGTCACCGAGGTCGGCGCGGAGGCGAGGGGCGTTGCCGTCGGGGACAAGGTCATCGTCAAGATGCGCCATGGCGCCTTCACCGATGAAGCCGTGGTGACGCCGGCGCAGCTCACGCCTAAGCCGTCCACGTTCGACTACGCGGAGGCTGCGGCCTATCTGGCCGGTCATGGCACCGCCTATCATGCGCTGATCGATCGCGGCCGGGTCGAGCCGGGTGAGGTGCTGCTGGTGCACGGCGCCGGCGGCGGTGTCGGCCTTGCCGCCGTCGAGATCGGCAAAATGCTGGGCGCAACCGTGGTCGCGACGGCTTCGAGTGACGAGAAGCTCGCGATCGCGAAATCGCGCGGCGCCGATCATCTCGTGCGCTACGACCGCGAGCCGTTTCGCGATGCCGTCAAGCGCATCACCGATGGCCGCGGCGCCGATGTCGTCTTCGATCCCGTCGGCGGGCAGGTTTTCGAAGACTCGATGCGCTGCATCGCCTGGGGCGCACGGCTATTGGTGATCGGCTTCACCGGCGGCATCGGCTCGGCCAGGACCAATCTCTTGCTGATCAAGGGCGCAAGCGTGCTCGGCGTGCGCGCCGGCGAAGCGGTGCGGAAGAACCCTGCGCTCGGCGAGGTCCGCCTGAAGGCGCTTTTGCAATGGGCCGAGGAGGGCAAGCTGCGCCCCAACGTCTCGCACCGATTGCCGCTGGAAGATTATGCAAAAGCGATGCGGCTGCTGATCGAGCGCAAGGCGATCGGGCGTGTGGCGCTGGTGATGGAGTGACGGTGCCGTAGGATGGCAAAGCCAAGCGAGCCCACCATTGCCAATGTTGAAAGATGGTGGGCACGGCGCAAGGGCGCCTTTGCCCACCCTTGAGAGCGTCACTTATAGTCCCGCTCCGTCCACCACGGGAAATAGTCCGGCATGTCCGTCGAGACCTTGTTCTTGAACTGTGCGGGACGCTTCTCCAGGAATGACACCACGCCTTCCTTCACGTCCTCAGAGCGACCGCGCGCATAGATGCCGCGGCTGTCGACCTTGTGGGCTTCCATGGGATCGTCGGCGCCCATCATGCGCCACATCATCTGGCGGATGAGTGCCACCGATACCGGCGCGGTCTTGGCCGTGAACTCTTTTGCCAATGCACGTGCGGTGGGAAGCAGATCGTCCGGCGCAACGACCTTGCTGACGAGGCGGCCGGCGAGAGCTTCCTGCGCCGGGAAGACGCGTCCCGAATAGCACCATTCCAGCGCCTGCGAGATGCCGACGATGCGCGGCAGGAACCAGCTCGAGGCCGCCTCCGGCACGATGCCGCGCTGGGAGAACACGAAGCCGAAGCGTGCAGCCTCCGAGGCGATACGGATGTCCATCGCGAGCTGCATGGTGACGCCGATGCCGACCGCGGGGCCGTTCACCGCTGCGATGACGGGCTTGAGGCACTTGAAGATGCGCAACGTCACCTGGCCGCCGCCGTCGCGGACCTGCGGGTCGCTGTAGTCGACCTTGCCGTCGGCAAAACGCTTGACGGGCCCGCGCCGCGCGTCGCGATCGAACGTGTCGGCGCCCGACGACAGATCGGCGCCCGCGCAAAAACCGCGGCCGGCGCCGGTGACGATGATGGCGCGGACATTGTCGTCCTTGTCGGCGGCGTCGAACGCGTCGATCAGCTCTGCTTGCATCTGCGCGTTGAAGGCGTTGAGCTTGTCGGGCCGGTTCAGCGTGATGGTGAGGATCTGCTCGGCGACCTCGTACTTGATCGTCTCATACGCCATGGTGGTTTCCTTCCTTTGGTTTTTCGCTGCGCAGATGGCAGGGCTCGAGTTTTCTTTACCCTGCCCTGGAGGCCCTCCAGAGGAGGGTAAGCAAGAGGCTCCGCATGCTACCTGTCTCAGGTCATTCGGGCTTGCGCCTAAAGGGCGCGCTTCCCCGGATGACGAGAGCGTCTTACTGCCCTGGCGGCTTCGGCCAGGGCCGCTGCGCGCCGCGCAGGCCTTCAAATGCCTTGGCCATGCCGAGCACGCCGATGTCGTCGAAACGGCGGCCGACGATCTGCACGCCGATTGGAAAACCCTTGGCGTCGAAACCGCCGTTGATCGAGACCGCCGGGTTCTCCGACATATTCCACGGCACGGTATAGCAGATGTGCTCGAACGGCTTCATGGGATCGTTGGTCGGCGAGGCCCACTCCGCCGGATAGTTCACGTTCGGGGCGGTCGGCGAGATCACGTAGTCGAGCTCGCAGAACAGCTTTGACGCCGCCGCGCGGATCGCCATGGTCTGGTTGAAGCCGCGGATGACATCCACGCCTGAGAGCTTCGCGCCGGACTCGCCCCATATGAAGATATAGGGCAGCACCTTGGCCTGCTCGGCCGGCGTCAGCTTCGACAGATCGTCCCACATCCGGGCGCGCCAGAAATTGTCGAGGCCGTCGAGCATCTCGCGGGTGAGGATGCCGTCGACTTCGGTCACGACGCTGCCTGCGGATTCAAATGCCTTCGCGGCCTTCACCGCGACCTCGCGCACCGGCTTCTCCAAGGGCAGGCCGCAGCCGGGATCGAGCATCAGGCCGATGCGCAGTTTTCGTGGAGATTTTTCCAAGCCCTTCCAGTTCAGCGGCTCGGCCGGCAGGCTCATGCCGTCGCGCCGGTCGGGCTTGGCGATCGCGCTCATCATCAGCGCGCAATCATCGACGGTGCGGGTCATGGGACCGGCGACACGGCCGACATAGGTGGGATCGATCGGCACGCGGCCAAAGCTCGGCTTCAGGCCGACGAGGCCGCACCAGCCTGCGGGCAGGCGAATCGAGCCGCCGATATCGGTGCCGAGATGCAGGGGACCATAGCCGGCCGCGGCCGCGGCGCCAGCGCCCGCACTGGAGCCGCCCGGATTCTTGCTGAGGTCCCAGGGGTTGCGCGCGAGCGCGTGGAAGCTGGAGAGCCCGGACGACAGCATGCCGTAATCGGGCATGGTGGTCTTCGCGAAGATGACTGCGCCGGCCTCGCGCAGCCGCGCGGCGGGCGGTGCGTCCCTCTCGGCCGGCACCAGCTTGACGCTGGCCGCGCCCAGCGGCACCGGCACGCCCTTGGTCGCGATGTTGTCCTTCACCGTGACAGGCACGCCGTCGAGCGGGCCAGAGGGCTCGCCGCCGGTCCAGCGCGCGGTCGAGGCCTTTGCGGCCTCGCGCGCGGCGTCGGGGTCGAACGCATAGAGCGCCTTCAGATGCGGTTCCCACGCAGCGACGTGCGCGAACACGTCCTCCAGCACCTCGCTCGGCGAGAACTGTTTCGCGCGATAGCCCGCGATCAGGTCGACCGCGGACAGATCGTGCAGTGAGGTGACCGCTTCCTCAGGGGTCTTCTTGTGCATTGCTAGCTCACCGGCATGCGCGTCTCGATGATCCGGGCGAACATGCTGGCGCCGATCGGCAGGATCTTGTCGTCGAGCACGAAGCCGGGATTGTGCACCGGCACCGATCCGTCATGGCCGACCCAGAAATAGGCGCCGGGAATGGTCTGCAGCATGTCGGCGAAATCCTCGCTGCCCATCTTCGGTTGGGCCCGGGTGATCACGTTGGCGGGATCGACGATGGTGCGCGCGACCTCCTCGACCACCTTGGACTGCTCGACCTGGTTGACCAGCACGCCGAACGTGTCGCGGATGTCGGCTTCGATCGTGCACTGATACGCGGCCGCGATGCCGGCGCAGATCGTGCGGATGCGTTCGGCGATCAGGGCGCGGACTTCATTCGAGAAGGTACGGATGGTGCCGCAGAGATGGGCTTCGCCAGGGATGACGTTGTAGGCGGAACCCGCATGGATCTGGGTGATCGAGATGACCGCGGCCTGCAGCGGCTCGACGTTGCGGCTGACGATGGTCTGGATCGCCTGCGCCAACGTGGTCGCGATGATTACCGCGTCCTTGGAGCGCTCGGGCATCGCACCATGGGCACCGTAGCCGGTGATGCGGAGGTCGAAGAAGTCGGCACTGGCCATCGCCGGGCCGGGCAGGATCGCGATCTCGCCGTGGTTGAGATCGGGCGCGTTGTGCAGGCCGTAGAGCTCGTCGCAGGGAAACTTCTCGAACAGGCCGTCCTTGATCATCGCGCGGGCGCCCCCGAGGCCTTCCTCGGCCGGCTGGAAGATCAGATGCACGGTGCCGTCGAAGTTCCTGGTCTCGGCGAGATAGCGCGCGGTGCCGAGCAGCATGGTCGTGTGGCCGTCATGACCGCAGCCGTGGAAGCGGCCGGGGATCTTCGAGCTCCATTTCAGATTGGTGTTCTCTTCCATCGGCAGCGCGTCCATGTCGGCGCGCAGGCCGATGCGCTTGCCGCCCGAACCCTTGCCCTTGATGACGCCGATCACGCCGGTGCCGCCGAGACCGCGATGCACCTCGATGCCCCAGCTCTTCAGCTTGTCGGCGACGATGCCGGAGGTGCGGACTTCCTCGAAGCCGATCTCGGGATGGGCGTGAAGGTCGCGCCTGATGGCGGTGAGTTCGTCGGCGTAGCCGTCGATGCGGTCGATTGTGGGCATGTGTCCTGTCCGGTTAGCGTGAAGGAGGATTGAAAACGGGTCCGTTCGGCTTGATGCGGATGCCTGGATGCAGCCGCGTCCAGGGGAGGGATCCAGTGTCGGCCGGCATCGCGCCGGGCGCGGCGCAGATCATCAGCTTCTCTGCGATCGGCTCGAAATCGGCGCGGAAGTGCACCGAGCTCTTGTTGACGAGGATCTTCTCCTGCGTCGGCTCGATGCCGACATAGCGGTACATCGCCTGATCGGCGAGCTGCGCCTTGTGCGAGGAGACGACGACGCGGACGTTGTCGATGCGCAAGGCCGCGGAGGGACCCATCTCCATCGGGCTCGCGCCGCAGGCAATGGTCGGGATGAGTTCCCAGCCGTTCGCCTCGGCGCTGTCGACGAAACCGGCAAGGCCGACATTGATGCGGCGCATGACCTTCAGGACATCGGCACCTTCGGTCATGGCCGGCCAGCCGCCGCCATGCTGGAAGTCCGCGAAGGTCGCCTTGGTCGGGGCGAAGGTGTTGGTCTCGTGCAGGAAGCCGCCGACGGCGATACGTGTCATCAATTCCAGTCCCAGACAAAGAATGCCGCGACGTTACCCGCCTTTGCGGCAAGCGCAAGCAAGGCAGACAATCGCGCCACGCATGGCCTCAAGCTGTTTTGGGAATGCTTGCAGCGGTCGCCGTCATTGCGAGTGCAGCGATGCAATCCAGAATCTTTCCGCGGCGGCAGACTGGAGCTTCGCTTCGTTCGCAATGACGGAGTATGCGGATCAAGCCGTGGCCGCCACGCCTTCCGCCACCGGCCGGAAGTTCGCGAAATCCCAGTTACGCCCCGGCGCCGCATCCAGCAGCGCCTTGGTGTAGGCCACCCTGGGATGCGTCAGCACCTCTGCGGCGGGGCCCTGTTCGACGACGCGGCCGTGCTGCATCACCACGACCTCATCGCAGATTTGGGCTGCGACGCGCAGATCATGAGTGATGAACAGGATGGCGATGCCGAGCCGATTCTGGATCTCGTCGAGCAGTTCCAGCACCTGCGCCTGCACCGAGACGTCGAGCGCGGAGACTGCTTCGTCCGCGACCAGCACGTCCGGATCGAGCGCAAGCGCGCGCGCGATCGCAATGCGCTGGCGCTGGCCACCGGAGAACTGGTGCGGATAGCGTGACACCGCATCGGCCGGCAGGCCGACGAGCTCGAGCAGCTCGCGGGCGCGCTTCATCGCGTCGGCATGCGAGGTGCCGTAATTGATCGGGCCTTCGGCGATGCTCTCCCCGACGGTGACGCGCGGGTTGAGCGAGCGGTAGGGATCCTGGAACACGATCTGGATCTTCTGCCGGTGCGGCTGCAGCAGGCGGCGCGAGACGTCGGCGATCTCGCGGCCGGCGAGGCGTACCCCGCCGGAGGTCGGGTCGATCAGGCGCACGATGCAGCGCGCCACCGTCGACTTGCCCGAGCCGCTTTCGCCGACGATGCCGAGCGTGCGGCCCTTGCGCAGCGTGAGCGTGACCTTGTCGGCGGCAACGACTTCGCGGCCCTTGCCGAAGAACGCGCGCTCCTTGTAGACCTTGCTGAGCTCGTTGGCCTCGAGCACCACGGGCTCGCGGCTCTCCTCGCGGGGCGGCCGCGGCAACAGGCTCGGCACCGAGGCGAGCAGGTTGCGGGTGTACTCCATGGTCGGATTGCGCAGCACGGTCTCGAGCGGGCCGGTTTCGACGAGGCGGCCCTGCCGCATCACCGCGACGCGGTCGGCGATCTCGGCGACGACACCCATGTCATGCGTGATGAACAGCACGGCGGTGCCGTGGTCGCGCTGGAGGTCGCGGATCAGGGTCAGGATCTGCTTCTGCGTGGTGACGTCGAGCGCGGTGGTCGGCTCGTCCGCGATCAGCAGCTTCGGTTCCAGCACCAATGCCATCGCGATCATGATGCGCTGGCGCTGGCCGCCGGAGAGACGGTGCGGGTAGGAGGCGAAGATGCGCTCGACCTGAGGCAGGCGAACCTGCTCCATCATGTCGAGGATGCGCCTCTTGCGCGCCCTCGCATCGAGCTTGGTGTGGGCGCGCAGCACCTCGTCGATCTGCCGGCCGACCGGCACCACCGGATTGAGCGCGGTCATCGGCTCCTGGAAGATCATGGCCATCTGCGTCGCGCGGAGCTGGCGCAGGCGGCGGTCGGTCGCGGTGAGCAGCTCCTCGCCGACCAGCTTGACGCTGCCGGAGGTCGGTACCAGCGTGCCCTTCGGCAAGAGGCCCATCGTGGTGAGCGAGGTCACCGACTTGCCCGAGCCGCTTTCGCCGACGAGGCACAGCGTCTCGCGCTCGTGCACCTGGATCGAGATGCCGTCGATGATGTTCGCGCCCTTCGGCTTCTTGCCGACGGAGACGACGAGGTTGTTGATGTCGAGAACGGGGTTGGTCATCAGGTCACTCCGTCGTCATTGCGAGGCGCGAAGCGACGAAGCAATCCAGAATCTTTCCGCGGAGGCAGACTGGATTGCTTCGCTTCGCCCGCAATGACGGAACAAGGGGATGGGCCGGCGAAACAAATCACTTCCCTTCCCGTTGCTTCATGCGGGGATCGAGGGCGTCACGGGCGGCGTCGCCGATCAGGTTGATGCTGAGGATGGCGATCGAAAGCAAAAGGCCCGGCCAGAAGATCAGCGAGGGCTTGATCTGGAAGTACTGGCGGCCCTCGGCCATGATGTTGCCCCAGGTCGGCGTCTCCGGCGAGATGCCGGCGCCGAGGAAGGAGAGGATCGCCTCGGTGAGGATCGCGGAGGCGCAGACATAGGTGCCCTGGACGATCAGCGGCGCGATCGTGTTCGGCATCAGGTGCCGCCACATGATCTTCGGCAGGCTGGAGCCGACCGAGATCGCGGCCTCGACGTAAGGCTCCTCGCGCGCCGACAGCACGACCGAGCGGACCAGGCGCGCCACGCGCGGAATCTCGGGGATCGTGATCGCGATCAGCACGGTCCAGATGCTGGCTCCGGACAGCGAGACCACCGCGATCGCGAGCAGGATGCTCGGCATCGCCATCAGGCCGTCCATGATGCGCATCATCACGGAATCGACCAGCTTGAAGAAGCCGGAGACGAGGCCGATCGAAAGGCCGATGACGATCGACAGGATCGCCGAGCCGATGCCGATCAGCAGCGAGATGCGGCCGCCATAGACCACACGCGACAACAGGTCGCGTCCGTAGGCGTCGGTGCCGAGTAGGAATTGCGCCGAGGCCGGCTTCAATCGCTGCGACGGTGCGAGCTGGATCGGATCATGCGGGGCGATCAGCGGCGCGAGGATCGAGATCACCACGATCAGGGCGAGCAGGAACGTCGCCGTCGCGATGATCGGCGTCGAGGTGAGGAATCCGAAGCGCGGCCGCAGCGGCGACGTGATCGGAATGGACGACTGGGGAAGGGTATCGACCGACATTTGTTCTTGTCCTTGCCTCAGTACCGGATCCGGGGATCGAGCAGGGTATAGGCGACGTCGATGAGAAGATTGACGACGACGTAGATCAGCGACGTCAGCAGGATCATCGCCTGGATCACCGGATAGTCGCGCGCCAGCACCGCATCGACGGTGAGGCGCCCGATGCCGGGGATGTTGAACACGCTTTCGGTGACGACGACGCCGGAGATCAGCAGCGCAAAGCCGGTGCCGATCACGGTGATCACGGGCACGGCGGCGTTGCGCAGCGCATGCCGCATCATCACGGCGACTTCGTTGATGCCTTTCGCACGCGCGGTGCGGACATAGTCCTCGCCCAGAACGTCGAGCATCGCCGCGCGCGTCATGCGCGCGATCAGCGCGATGTAGATGAAGGACAGCGCGCAGGTCGGCAGGATCATGCGCTCGAAGAACGGACCGAAGCCGTTGAAGATGCTGCGGAAGCCCTGCACCGGTACCCAGCGCAGATCGATCGCGAAGATCTCGATCAGGACATAGCCGACCACGAACACCGGCACCGAGAAGCCGAGCACCGACAGCCCCATGACGAAGCGGTCGATCCAGGTGCCGTGCTTCCACGCGGCGATCACGCCCAAGGGGACTGCGACGACGACGGCGAGGATGATGGTGCACAGCGCGATCGAGATCGACGGCTCGACGCGCTGGCCGATCATCTTCATCACCGGCAGGTTGGAGATCAGCGACGTTCCGAGGTCGCCGTGCAGCAGCTTGTTCACCCAGGTGATGAACTGCACGATCAGGGGCTCGTTGAGGCCGAGCGATTCGCGGATCCGCTCGAGCCGTTCGGGCGTGGCATTGTCGCCGGCGAGGATCGCGGCGGGATCGCCCGGCGTCAGCCGCAACAGCAGGAACACGAACAGCGCGACGACGCCCATCACGGGCACCGCAGCCAGAACGCGGCGAATGAGATAACCTAGCATGCACCTATCTCCGGCTGCGGAACTTGCGGGGCCCTGGGCCGCCCGTGGATTCGAACGTGTCTATCATGCGCGCCTGTCACTCGGGCTGGGAAAGCCGGCCGGAGATGCCGGTCTTTCGGGGCAAATTGTGTGCCAAGGGCAAGGCGGTCGCAAGAGGCCGCCCAGCGCCCGATTGGAACCAGTCAGGATGCATGACGCAGCTCGCGCTCAACCCCAAGTGACGGCACGGTCGGCGGCGCATTGAGCCCACGCCAGCCGTCGATGGTCCCGGCAATCATCTGCGCGGTCGCGGCCGACAGGGTCCAGCCGAGATGGCCGTGGCCGGTATTGAAGAACACGCCCGGTATCCTCCCTGCGCGCACCACCGGCATCATGTTCGGCATCATCGGGCGCAGCCCGGCCCAGGGCACGACGCGCGACGTTTCGATGGCGGGAAAGTTGCTGCGGACCCAGTCGACCAGCGGCTGCACGCGGTCGGCTCGGATATCGCGATTGAAGTCGTTGAACTCGGCCGTGCCGGCCACCCGAAAACGATCTGCGCCGAGCCGGCTGGTGACGATCTTGGCGGCTTCGTCGAGCAGGCTCACGGTCGGCGTCGCGTTGCGGCTCTCGGCAGTGTCGAGCTGCACGGTGATCGAGTAGCCCTTCACGGGATAGACGTTGATGCGATCGTCGAGGAGGGCGGCGAAGTGGCGGCTGGCGACGCCGGCGCAGACCACGACCCCGTCCGCCTTCAGCATGCCGCGCGCGGAGGCGAGGGCATCGCTTGCAGCAAGATCGGCCCAGCCGAGCACGAAGCCGCTGCCGGCGCGCGCGATTGAATCGATATGGGCTTCGTGGATGAAGGTCGCGCCGCGCCGCTTGCAGGCGTCCGCAAGTCCGCGGGTGAACTTGTGGATATCGCCGGTCGCATCCGACGGCGTGTAGAAGCCGCCATAGTACGCTTTGCGCAGCGTCGGCTCGATCGCGCGGATCTCCTCCGACGTGACCGGACGGCGATCGAGGCCACCTTCCTGCAGCAGCGCGTTGACGCGCAGGCCGGACTCGAAACCGGTCTTGTCGTGATAGATGTGGAGGATGCCGCGGAGCTCGAGATCGAAGTCGATGCCTTCGCGATCCGCGATCTCGAACAAATGCTTGCGGGCTTCGATCGCGAGCCGGGTGGTCTCGATCGTGTTGGCGCGGTAGTTGCCGATGTTGGCGACGAACTCGCTCATCCACGAATATTTGTGCCAGTTCGGCCGCGGGTTCATCAGCAGCGGCGCATCGCGCCGGAACATCCAGCGCAGGCCCTTCAGGATCGTCGCGGTGCTGTTCCACACTTCGGCATTGCTGGCCGAGAGTTGTCCGCCATTGGCGAACGATGTCTCCATCGCGGCGTAACGGTGCTTGTCGAGGACCGTTACTCTGTAGCCGCGTTCGAGCAGGGCATAGGCGGTCGTCACGCCGGTGATGCCGGCGCCGATGATGGCGATATGGGTCATGGCAGGTTCGGGGCTCCCGTGAGTTAGGATAGGCTGACCGCCGGCCAAAGGCCGTTGGCGGCGCCCCATCTGTCACGGGTACCTGAGAGCTTGATCCGCTGCGGATCACGCAACGGACGATCCCCTTCGGTGGACGTCACGATTGCCTGAAATCGCGTCGCCTCTCTCCAGATTGTCCTGACGACACAGTCCTTTTGCCTGAGAGTTTCCGGGGCGGTTGCTCCGTCGGCGCCGCAACGAAAGCCGAAAACCTTCGCCGCGATCTCTCCCGCATCGTCGCGCGGACCATCGAGCAGTACGATACGCCTCATTTTTAGACAAGGCTAAATTTAGACCGCACCTGCCAATGCATTGTGCAGTGCGAAGTTGATTCAACTTACTCCAGCGTCGCGAGCAATCCCGCCATCAGGCGCCCGCGTTCGACGAGGCTATCAACCTCGATGAACTCCTCCAGCGTGTGGCCGTTGCCGCCGCGCACACCGAGGCCGTCGAGAGTCGGAATGCCCATCGCACCGGTGAAATTGCCGTCGGAGCCGCCGCCGGAACTCGCATGGGGTAATTCCGCGCCGAGGGATTTGGCGATGCCGCGCGCCTTATCATACAGCGCCATGGTGCCCGCATCCGGCTCCCACACCGGCCGCGTCACGCCGCGCGTGACCTTGAAGGTGACGTCGTTGTTGGTGCCCGAGAGTGCCAGCATCCGCTCGACGCCGCGGTCGAGATCGGCCTGGCGCTTGGCCATCGACAGCGCCTCGCCGGTCGCGGTCGTGGCAACGCAATTGACCCATTGTCCGCCATGCACGACGCCGACCGAGAAGGTGCAGTCCTCCGTCGTCATCGCGTCGATTGCGAGAATCTGCCGCGCCATTTCGCGGATCGCCGAACGTCCCGCCGACAGCGTCGCGCCGGCGTGGCTCGGCCGTCCCGTCGCCTCCAGATTGAAACGTGCGATGGCGTAACGTCCGGTGGTGACGCCGTTGTCGGCGCGGCCGGGCTCGGGCACCAGCACGTATTTGTTGCGCGCGGCTTCCGCTTCGATGATGTCGCGGGTCGAAGGGGTGCCGACTTCTTCATCCGGCGTGAACAGCACGGTGATCGGCAGCGGCGTCGTGAACGATGCGCGCGCCAGCTGCCGGATCGCTTCCAGCGAGAGATAATTGCCGCCTTTCATGTCGTAGATGCCGGGGCCGTAGCACCTGCCGCCCTCGCGCCGCCATTTCAGCTTCTCGATGGTGCCGACGGGGTGGACGGTATCCATGTGACCGGCGATCAGGATCCCCGGCTCGCCCTGTTTCGGATGCGGAAAGCGCGCGCGGATCACGCCGCCAAAACCCTGACGACCGGCGATGCGCTCGATCGTCGCACCCATGATCGCCATGTCCCGCGCTGCGATATCGAGCATGCGGTTCACCGCGTTCGCGTCCCAGGTCGGGCTCTCGCATTCCACCCAGGTGCGCAGGCCCGCGAGCATGGCCTCGGAATCGAAGGGAAGATTGGCTGGATTCATTTCAATGTCTCTCAAGCTGCGAAAGATGGAACGCGCATTGCATCGGCGCGGCAGGACAAGTGGAGAGCGTTGTAGAGCCAAACCGATGTTTGTGGAGCCCGTGCGCGCGCCGCGAGGGCTTGCGACGAAACCGGATTGACGCGCTCAACACTGTCTGCAAGTCTCGAAAAGATAAAGGCATTGCATGAGGTTAGTTCGCCCAAGGAACGAACCGGATGCTCAACCAATAACCTGCCTTTGACCAGTTTCACGTCAGGAGAAACTTTTATGTCCAACTTCATGCGCCGGGGGCCTCGCGCGTTCACCTCCAAACTTGCGCTGTCGGTCGTCGCGCTTTCAACCGCACTGGCCTCGCCGGTGCTTGCGGCCGGCAAGACCCTCACCGCGGTGATGCATTCCGACCTTCGCATCATCGACCCGATCTTCACCACGGCCTACATCACGCGTGACCACGGCTACATGGTCTACGACACGCTGGTGGCCACCGATTCGAATTTCAAGATCCAGCCGCAGATGGCGGACTGGAAGATCTCCGACGACAAGCTTACCTACACCTTCACGCTGCGCGACGGCCTGAAGTGGCACGATGGCGCGCCCGTGACGGCGGAAGACTGCGTCGCCTCGCTCAAGCGCTGGGCGGCGGTCGACGGCATGGGCCAGAAGCTCTGGGACTTCACCGCGAGCCTCGAGGCGACCGATGCCAAGACCATCACGCTGAAGCTGAAGGAGCCCTACGGCCTCGTCCTCGACTCCATCGGCAAGCCGTCCTCGCGCGTCGCCTTCATGATGCCGAAGCGTCTTGCCGAGACACCGCCGGACAAGCAGATCCCCGAGCAGATCGGCTCGGGCCCCTTCAAGTTCGTGCAGGGCGAATTCCAGCCCGGCGTGAAGGCGGTCTATGTCAAGAACACCGATTACGTGCCGCGCAAGGAGCCGGCGAGCTGGACTTCCGGCGGCAAGGTGGTGAAGGTCGACCGCGTCGAGTGGATCACGATGCCGGACTCGCAGACCGCGGTGAACGCGCTGCAGTCGGGCGACATCGACTTCATGGAAAATCTTCCCTACGACATGCTGCCGGTGCTGGAAGCGAACAAGGAACTCACGATCGAGGTCTCCAACAAGTTCGGCTTCCAGACGCTCGGTCGGATGAACTTCCTCTATCCGCCGTTCGACAACGTGAAGGTGCGCCGTGCTGCCTTGCTGGCGATGAACCAGAAGGACGTTCTCGACGCGCTCGTCGGCAACACCAAGTACCAGAAGATCTGCGGCGCGTTCTTCGTCTGCGACACCCCGTTCGCGACCGAAATCGGCGCCGAAACCCTGGTGAAGGGCAACGGCATGGCAGAGGCCAAGAAGGCGCTCGCCGAGTCCGGCTATGACGGCACCCCGGTTGTGGTGATGGCTCCTGGCGACGTCACGACGCTCAAGGCGCAGCCGATCGTGGCGGCCCAGCTGCTGCGCGAGGCCGGCTTCAAGGTCGACCTGCAGGCAACCGACTGGCAGACGGTGGTGAGCCGCCGGGCCAGCCAGAAGCCGCCGAAGGAGGGCGGCTGGAACATGTTCTTCACCAACTGGGTCGCGGCCGACGTCTCCAACCCGATCGCCAATCTGTCGATCGGCGGCCAGGGCAAGAAGGGCTGGTTCGGCTGGGCGGAAGACGCCAAGATCGAGCAGCTCAAGGACGCCTTCGTCCGCGCCTCCTCGGTCGACGAGCAGAAGAAGATCGCAGCCGACATCCAGAAGGAAGCCTATGAGCAGGTGATCTACATCCCGCTCGGGCAGTATCTGCTGCCGAGCGGCTGGCGCAAATCGCTCACCGGCGTGCTCGACGGTCCGGCAACGCCGCTGTTCTGGAACGTCGACAAGGCGGAGTAAGGCGAGGGCGCTTCTCGCGCCTTTCGCTTCGACCATCGCGCGGCGCCGCCGTCATCGGCGGCGCCGCTTGCCGGAAGAACTGCCAAGAGAACTGCCAAGAGAACTGCGAAGAGAACGGCGAAGAGAACTGCCAAAGAAAACTGCCAAAAGAACCGTCAGGAGACCTTCGATGTTCCAACTGATGCGCCGGGGACGTCTCGCGTTCGCTTCAAGGCTTGCGCTTTCGGTGGCGGCCCTTTCCGCGCTGGCCTCGCCGGTTCTCGCCGCAGGCAAGACTATCACTGCCGTGATGCATTCGGATCTGCGCATCCTCGATCCGATCTTCACCAGCGCCTACATCTCGCGCGACCATGGCTACATGGTCTATGACACGCTGATCTCGACGGATTCGAACTTCAAGATCCAGCCGCAGATGGCGGATTGGGAGATCTCCGACGACAAGCTGACCTACACCTTCACGCTTCGCGACGGTCTGAAGTGGCATGACGGCACGCCCGTCACGGCGGAAGACTGCGTCGCCTCCCTGAAGCGCTGGGCCGCCGTCGACGGGATGGGGCAGCAGATGATGCTGTTCACGGCCGGCATCGAGGCGACCGATCCCAAGACCATCACGCTGAAGCTGAAGGAGCCCTACGCGCTCGTGCTGGAATCGATCGGCAAGCCGTCCTCGCGCGTCGCTTTCATGATGCCGAGGCGTCTTGCCGAGACGCCGGTGGACAAGCAGATCCCCGAGCAGATCGGCTCCGGTCCCTTCAAGTTCGTGCAGGGTGAATTCCAGCCCGGCGTGAAGTCGGTCTACGTCAAGAACACCGATTACGTGCCGCGCAAGGAGCCGGCGAACTGGACCACCGGCGGCAAGGTGGTGAAGGTCGACCGCGTCGAATGGATCACGATGCCGGACGCGCAGACGGCGTTGAACGCGCTGCAGTCGGGCGACATCGATTTCATGGAATTTCCCGCCATCGAAATGTTGCCCGCCATTGAAGCCGACAAGGATCTCAAGATCGATATCCTGAACAAGTTCGGATTCCAGACGGGCGCCCGGATGAACTTCCTTCATCCGCCGTTCGACAACGTCAAGGTCCGCCGCGCCGCATTCCTGGCGGTCAAGCAGAAGGACGTGCTCGATGCGCTGATCGGCAATCCCAAATACTACAAGACTTGCGCTGCGGCCTTCATTTGCGACACCCCGTTCGCGACAGATGTTGGCGGCGAGACCCTCGCGAAGGGCGGCGACATGGCTGCGGCCAGGAAGGCGCTCGCCGAGTCCGGTTACGACGGGACCCCGGTCGTGCTGATGGCGCCGGGTGACGTGCTGACGCTGAAGGCGCAACCGATCGTGGTGGCTCAGCAACTGCGCGAGGCCGGCTTCAAGGTCGACCTGCAGGCGACCGACTGGCAGACGGTGGTGAGCCGGCGCGCCAGCCAGAAGCCCCCGAAGGAGGGCGGCTGGAACATGTTCATTACCAACTGGGTCAGCGCCGACGCGGACAACCCGATCTCCAACGTCGCCGTCGGCGGGCAGGGAAAGAAGGGCGGCTGGTTCGGCTGGGCGGAAGACGCCAGGATCGAGCAGCTCAAGGATGCCTTCGTTCGCGCGTCCTCGGCGGAGGATCGGAAGAAGATCGCGGCCGAGATTCAGAAGGAGGCCTATGACCAGGTGCTTTACATGCCGCTGGGTCAATATCAGGCGCCGAGCGCGTGGCGGAAGTCGCTCACGGGCGTGCTCGACGGCCCGGCGACCCCGGTGTTCTGGAACATCGACAAGACGGAGTAAGGCGAGGGCGTTTCTCGCACCTGTCGTCCGGATCATTATGCGGCGCCGCTGTCACCAGCGGCGCCGTTGCCCTTTGTTGAGCTTCTCACTGAGAAGGGAGACGCCTTTTAACTGTTCCAGTTTCCAATTGTTGCTATTTGTTTCCATCCTGAAATAGATGTGTCGTCCTCGTACATCACTTCCTTGTCCCATTTGATTCCCGTGCCGTTCGATTTTGCATTCCAGGCGATGGCCGAACGCTCCGATCGAGCGCCGGCGCGCTGGCGTTGGCCTTTCCTGCGCTGGCTCGATGGCATTGAGGCAGGCTGGGCCGTGCCGCTTCTCATCACCTGCTTTGTCGCGATGTGGACGCTCTATCTCACCATCGCCTATGCCGGCAGCGGCCTGCATCCCGATACGCTCGAGGCCTGGACGCTGGGGCGGAATTTCGCCTTCGGCTATCACAAGCACCCGCCGTTGATGGGGTGGGTTGCGGCGGCGTGGACCTCGCTGTTTCCGCTCAGCGATTGGTCGCTGCAATTGATGGCGATGGCCAATGCCGGACTCGCGCTGTTCTTTGTCGATCTGATCTCACGGCAGTTCGTGACCGGGCACAAGCGCGTGCTGGTGCTGCTGCTGTTGATGCTGACGCCGGCCTATCAATTCCACGCCCAGCGCTTCAACGCGAATGCGGTGCTGCTTGCGACCTGGCCGCTGGCGACCGGGTGCTTCCTCCGCGCGTTCGAGACCCGCACCGCCCTGTGGGCGATTGCGGCGGGATGCACGACGGCGCTGGCGATGGTCGGCAAATATTACTCTATCTTCCTCGTCGCGAGCTTCGCCTTTGCCGCGCTGGCGCATTCGCGGCGGCGCGCCTATTTCTCCTCTGCATCGCCCTGGATCTCGGTCGTCGTCGGTCTCGCGGTGCTGTCGCCACATCTGTATTGGCTCGCGACGACGGGCGCATCGGCCTTCTCCTACGCGTTGGCCCACGCAAACGGCAACGTCGTGAACTCGCTCAGCGAGGTCAAAAACTTCCTGCTGGGGCTGGCGGCGGCCATGAGCGTGTCGGCCGTGTGCTGGGCGTTGATCGCCGGAACGCGGCTGAAGCAGTTCCAGGCCGACTTCGCCGCGATGAGCCCGGGCCTGCGACTTCTCTTCTACGTTGCGATCGGAACGATCGCACTGCCGGTGCTGACGTCGCTCGCGTTCGGAACCGATCTGCCTTCGCTGTGGGCGTCGCAGGGGCTGTTCCTGTTCGTCGTGCTCATCGTCTGCGGCACCGGCTATCCGATCGAGCGCTTCTACACCGTCAACCTCACGGTGATCGTGGCTGGCGTCGCGCTCGCCGCGGTTCTGGTCGCGGCCCCGATCCATGCCTTCTATCGCAACGACAACGGCTATGAAGAAGGGCGGAATTTCTACGCGCAGATGGCGAACGAGTTGACCCGTCAATGGCGAGAGTTGACCGGCGAGCCGCTGAGCGCCGTCAGCGGTGACGATTCACTGGCGTTCGCGACCGCATTCTACAGCCCCGACCATCCGCGCTATGCACGGCCGTTCGAATATCAATACAGCTGGGACTTACCCAGCGGGACGACGCTGGACCGCGGCTGGGCTGCGCTCTGTTTCCGCGACCAGGACCATTGCACTCTCTGGATGGAGGGGCTGTCCTCGCGCGCCGAGCATTCCGTCAAGCCCGAGTTCGCGGTGCAGGCAACGCTTTGGGGCAAGCCGGGCCTGACGCGTGAGGTGGTGGTGCTGATGGTGCCGCCGCGTGGAAGAAGCGGGGCACCGCAGAGCCCTGCCGAGGATTTCAGCTCCAGCAGGCGGGCTCCGAAGTAGGGCGCGCTCAACAGTGACTGTCGCGCACCTGCTCGAGCCCTTCGCTGGCGAAAGGCGCGGTGAACGCGGCCTGCTCCGCATTCGGCTCGGGACGCTTCGAGTCGGTCGGCTCCGAGGCGTGGTGGTCTTTGCGGAGTTCCAGTTCCATAGCAGCGGCCTTTCGAATTGCTGCAGTACAACATCGAGGCCGCCGCGAAGTTCCTACGCCACGGGTCGATGATGCGGCTTGAACAGCCGTCCCTTTTCCACCACGAGCACGATCGCAAGCGCCGCCACGGTCGACAGGAAGAAGCCGACCGAGAACGGCAGCAGCGTGCCGTCAAAGCTCTGGCCGATCGCCATGCCGACCACGATGCCGATCAGGGTCGTGATCGAGCCGTACAGCGATGAAGCGGTCCCGGCGATGTGGCCCTGCGGCTCCATGGCGAGCGCGGTGAAGTTCGCGACCATCATGCCGAACGAGAACATCATCAGCGCCGAGAGCGCCATGAACAGCGCAAGCGGCAGCACGCCGAGGATCTCCGTCAGCAGCATCAACCCTGCCACCACCGCGTAGAGCGTCAGCGCGCCGTGCGAGATCACGCGCATGCCGAGCCGCCCGACCAGCTGGGAATTGAGGAAGCCGGCCACAGCCGTGCCGGCCGCGATCGCAGCGAAGGCGAGCGGGAAGTAATGGCCGAGATGATAGATGTCGGTGAAGACCTGCTGGGCGCAGAACACATAGGCAAACAGCGCGCCGATGACGCTGCCCGCGGCCGTCGCATAGCCGATGGTCTGGCGGTTGGTGACGGTCTGGCGGAAGGCCGAGAGCACGTCGGCGGGCGCGAGCGACCGGCGTTCCGATTCGGGGAGGGTTTCGGGCAGCCGCAGCACGCACCATGCGAGCGCGAGAAGGCCGTAGAGCATCAGCACGACGAAGATGCCGCGCCAGGCGGTCACCAGCAGCACCGCCTGTCCGAATGACGGTGCGATCACGGGCACGGCGATGAACACCATCATCGCGAGCGACATCACGCTCGCCATGCGGCGGCCCACATAGCAGTCGCGAACGATCGAGGTCGCGATCACGCGCGTTGCCGAGGTGCCGAGCCCCTGCAGCGCGCGCGCCAGCAGCAGCGTCTCGAAAGAAGGCGCGGCGACCGCCAGCACGCTCGCCACCGCATAGACCGCCATGCCGCCGAGCAGCACCGGGCGACGGCCGAAGCGGTCGGACAAGGGGCCCATGACGAACTGGCCGGCGCCGAAGCCGACCAGGAAGGTCGACAGCACCAGCTGGAGATGATTGGCCACGGGTATCTTGAACGCGGCCCCTATATTGGGCAGCGCCGGCAGCATCATGTCCATCGCGAGCGGATTGAGCGCCATGATGGACGCGATCACGATGACGAATTCGGGAAACCCCATGGGCCGATGTCCGGAGGACACCCAGCCGTCGGCATTGACGTCGGACAAGAAGCTCACCTCTGAAATTCAGGGCTTTTTCTAGCGTCCATGCTGCGACGCACAACCCATGTTTCGGGATGGCTGTCAGGCGGGACGAAGGCGGACACGAGTTGGTGAGGTCGCCCGTCACCCGGCGGCGGCGCCCGCGGGCGCGCCGGCAACCAGTCATTCACCATGAGATTGCGGACGCCGCGCCGGGGAGATGAATCCGCAACGCATCCTGTCCATTGTGGCCGGACGGGGCGCCGCGCAGGCCTCCCGGAGGAACCCGGCAAGGCAGGTATTTCGCGATGTCCGACGTGACCGGCATAGCACGAGGGTTGGGGCCCTCGCTCGACATCACCGCAAGGCGAAACACAGGGCGAAACACTTGGCTTGCCTGGCTGATCGGGCTGACGGTGCTGCTGGTGCTCGGCAATCTCCTCAGCGACGGCACGCTTCTCCTGAATTACGGCTGGGACGTTCGCGTCAATTGCGCCGCGGTCGATGCCTATGCCGACGGGCTCGATCCCTACTTCGTCAAGAACCTGAAAGGCACCAGGTTCTCCTACCCCTATCTGCCCGTGACGCTCGACGTCTTCCGCGCGGTGTGCGCGGGCGGCGTCCTCGTCGCTCATCACATGGGCGTCTATCTCGTCCTCGCCGCGGTCTGTGGCCTGCTCCTGCCGGGGCTTGGCCGGACGCGAACCAGCCCGCGCGACGTCGCGCTCAGGCTGCTCTGCGTGTTCGGCGCGTTCATCGGCTTCGAATGGGTCTGGGCGTCGGGAAATTTCGCGATCCTGGGCGGCGTGCTGATCGCGCTCGCGCTGAGGCTCCTGCTTCGCCCAACGGCAAGCGGCGCATGGGACCGCGACTTCGCCTTGCGCGTCGGCGGCGCCGCACTGCTTGGTCTCGTGACCTCGTTCAAGCTGGTGTTCTGTCCCGTGATCGCCGCGCTGTATTTTCTGCCGCTGCCGCGCCCGCGCAAGCTGGTGCTGATCGCGGTGGCCGCGCTCGGATTCGCATGGCCGATCCTGATCTCGAAGGTGTTCTACGCCGATCTGTTCTCGAGCTGGGTGGGGGTGCTGACGAAGCAGATCCCCGATCAGCATGCGGTCGAGCTGATGGAAACCAATCCGTCTCTACTGCTGCTGTCACGCAGTCTCCTGCAGCAGGTCGGGCTCGGCGACAGCAAGCCGGCGATGTTCGCGACCTATGCGCTCGCAGCACTCGCGCTCGTGCTGGTGCCGTTCGTGCTGTCCGTCCTGCGCACGGTCGGCAGCGGACCGGTTCGGGCAGGGGGATCGCTTCTGACGCGGCTCGATCGCTGGTTGATGGACCATCCCCGCGTGGCCTCGCGCCTCACCGTGCTCGCGATGTTTGCACTCTATGTCAGCTCGCCGCGCCTCAAGGAATATGCCTTCTTCGAGCTCGCGGTCTATGCCGCGGTCCTCATTGCCGATCTTCCGGCCCTGGCACTCGCCGCCATGCTCACCGTCGGCTTCATCGCTCCCGGCCTGGTCTCGATCACAGGGCACACCGTCGAAGGCGGCTTCATCCTCCTCATTGTCGCGCTGGCATGCTTCTGGATCCTGCTGCTGGATTTTCGCGCGGAGCCGATGCGACTTGAGGCGCAGGGCGTGCGTTCATGACGGGCATCGCCTCGTCCGCAGATGCCGGACCCCTGGCCGCGAACGCGTCAGGGGGCCGCTGGCCGACCTGGTCGATCCTGCTCGCGACGGCACTGGTCGCAGTTTCCGTTACTGTCGACCTCGCCGCGGAAAATACCTTTGGCTGGGACGTGCGGATCAATTGCGCTGCGGTGGACGCTCACCTGGCGGGGCTCGATCCCTACTTCGTCAAGAACCTGAAGGATACGAAGCTCTCCTATCCCTATCTTCCGGTCACACTCGACGCCTTTCGGCCACTCTGCACCGGCGGTTTTCTGGTCGCTCACTACAAGCCGATCTATCTTGTGCTTGCCGTGATCTGCGCCCTGCTGCTGCCAGGTCTCGGCACGACCTGCCGGCGCTGGCAGGACACCGTGCTGCGCGGCGCAGTCGTGCTCGGTGGCTTCCTCGGCTTCGACTGGGTCGTTGCAACCGGTAATTTCGAGATCCTCAGCGGCCTGCTGACGGCGGTCTCGCTCGCATTGTTGTTGCGTCCCCTGCGGTCCGGGGGGCGGGGTGAGGCGAGCCTCGTGCCGCAGCTCGCCGGTGCGGCCGTGCTCGGCCTCGTCACCGCGTTCAAGCTGGTGTTCCTGCCGATCCTCGCCGCGCTCTATTTCCTGCCGCAGCCGAGACGTCGCAAGCTGCTTCTGATGGCAGCGGCGGCGGGCGCGTTCGTCCTGCCGATCCTGGCTTCGCTGGCGTTCTACCCGGATCTGTCCCGGAGCTGGCACAGCGCGATCACCGGCCAGATTCCCGGACAGCATTCGCCCGCAAGCGAGGTCAATCCGTCGCTGCTCCTGATTGCCTCGACATTTGCGGGCCGAATTGGCCTTGCCGGCAGCAAGCTGTTCGTCATCGGCCTGTACGCGGCAATCGCGATCACGCTCGTGCTCGCGCCGTTCGCCGTCTCGGCGTGGCGCATGGTCAGGCCGCAGGGGCGCGCCGGCAACGCCTCGCGGCTGCAGGCGCTCGACCACTGGCTGGTCGATCATCCCGCCGCGGCGATGCGCATCACCGTGCTTGCGATGTATGCCCTCTATCTCTGCACGCCCCGACCGAAGGAGTACACCTTCTTCCAGGTGGCGCTCTACACGGCCGTCCTCGTCGCCGATCTGCCTGCGATGATGATGGTCGCCGTGCTCACGGTCGCGGTCGCCATCCCGATCCTGGCGTCGGCCTCGGTCACCGCGTTCATGGGCGGCTACGGCCAGCTCGCGCTCGCGCTGATCTGTTTCTGGATCCTGCTTCCGCACGAGCAGCAGGGGACGTGATCCTATTTTGACGCGGCCGCGTTCGCTCCCTCAGGCGGCGCGGTGTAGAGGCTCATGTAGGCGCCGCTGTAGTCTTCTCTCCAGCCTCTCCGGCCGACCAGGAACTGCCTGAGCTGCTCATGTCCTCCGACCCAGAGCACCGCATCGATTTTGTACTTCCTGATCACCGTATCCCAGGCAGCCTCGTCGATGTCCCAGCGCACCAGCTTGAGATAGTCGCGCAGCAGCTCGTCCGGATAGGCGGTCGCGGCCCGGCCGTCCACGAACAAGGGCACAGCGCCGTGGGTGCGGAAGATCAGGAGCCCGCCGGCATTCCAGTGGTTCAGCACGCGCGAATGCGTGGAATGCGCGAGCAGATAGGCGGCATCCTGCTCCGAGAGCATGTCCGGCAGCGCCAGCGCCGGTCGCACTTGCAGGAAGCTGAGCGGCAGCACGAAGACCCCGACGATCCCCGCCGCGAGCATCGCACCGCGGATGTCGAGCCTCGACAGGCGCGCGGGCAGCAGCCGGTCGACGTGCAGCGCCATCGGGACTGCCGAGAAGATGAAGAAGAACGCGATGTACCTGAACTGGTAGAGGCCCAGGAATAGAAACAGCCATGCCAAGAGGCACGGCTCCACCGGAATGGGTCTCGAGTTTCGGTCGCGCAGCTCCAGCGCAATGAACGTCAACGCATAGACGATGGCGGGAATGCTTCCGGGCAGCTCCATGTTGTGGAAGTAGGGACGCCACTCGCCGATATTGGCCTGGATGAAATGGCCGAGCGTCGCCATCACGCCGTCATGGATGTGCCATCCCAGCGGATTGACGAAGATCGCAGCGACGCACCCGACGCCCGCGAGGCAATATTTCCTGAAGTTTGTCCAGTCCCGCCGCAGCAGGGCCACGCCGGCGAAGACGCCGATGATCGGAAAGGCGAGCATGAAGCCGCCATGCAGATTGACCCACAGCACCATCAACACCGGCAGCAGGAACCATCTGCGCCGCTGCAGGCATTCCCCGTAGAAGATCACCGCGAACAGCATGGTCGCGACATTCGGCGATGCTGCCAGATAGGTGTTGGGCGCCGCCTCGTAGCAGGGGTACAGCAGGCACGCGGCGAAGACGGTGATGCAGACCGCCGGCACCGACGCGCCGCTGCGCAGGCCGCATGAGGTGAGGTAGGCGACGATGACCGCGCCGCAGGCGACGACCACCAGGACGATCCCGGCGAGCCCCGTGTGCTGATAAAGCACGCTGGCAATCACGTCCCAGAGCCACGACAGATTGTACCATCGCTTGTCTGCGAGCGTGAACGCCCACGGATCCTGAAACGGGATCTCGCCACGCTCCCTGATCAGGTCTCCCGCGCCGATGTGCCAGCCGAGGTCGTAATGGCTGAGCTGCACCGGTCCGTTCGAAATGTAGAACACCGACAGGAACGCGATCAGCACGAGGTAGATCTCACGCCCGTGCAGGTCACGTCCGAACGCCGTGGGCGCCCCGCCAATCCCGGATCGGGACCAATTCTCGCGCGCGTCCATGAGAGCTCTCACCTCGAAGCCGGCGCTGCAGGCCTCAGCGTTTCGCCTGACGTCTGCGGCGACCTGCGGCAGACATCGTTCGATTTAGGGGACGACGGTCTAAGGCCGAGTAAAGGTCGGTTGTATCCGGGGGGTTCCGCAAGGCGACGGAGGAGTTGGTAAACCAATGGTTGCGCGACGTGGGGGGTACGGACCTGCTTGCGGATCCTCTCGCAAGCGCGTGCCGGCGGAACGGCGCGGTAACACTACCCAGGGTGGCAGGATTCTTGCTGCGCAGTTCTCGCTGGATTGGCTGCGGAGAACCATGATGCTCTCGACGCAACGCACACTCGCGACGGCCCAGTGGCCGCAGCAGTTTTCGAGGAGATCTTTGAATCCTGGACGCCGTTGCGCGAGGCGCCGCCGATCGAAGAGGGGATTCCCGCCGACAAGTTCTGGATCGTCACGGTGTCGGCCGCGGTAGCGACGCCGCCGCGGTACAGGAAGATCGTCGACGTGATGGGCACGATCGACGGCTTCGGCGTGCTCAAATCGACGCCGGGAATCTCGATCGAGAAGAACTGCCCGTTCTGCTGGCACCACGCCAACACGGATTTGCCGTTTCACCTGCCGGTGACCAAGGTTTTCAGGGAGCTTCAGGTCGAGCGAAAGCTCGCCATCTGAGCACGCCCGGATTCGGCGCAACGGGACCAGGCGACGCGATTGCAGACGGCACCATCCACCATTCTCGCCCCGTCAGCTCTCGTGGTGCGGGCAGCCGGGGTCGAACCGGCACAGCGCTTGCGCACCGAGGGATTTTAAGTCCCTTGCGTCTACCAATTCCGCCATGCCCGCTTGATCCAACGAGATCAAACACTTAAGTCCACCTGCGGCCGTCTGGAATTGGCGTCTCGCCGGCCCGGCGGGTGCTCTTCCTTAAGCGAGCCGGGCGCACAAGGCAAAGCCTCAATCCGGACATCTGTTGCTGCTTTAGGCATTCTCAATCCACGGGGACTATTCGTCGCGCATGGCTGCTTCGTTTTCCGCTTCGCTGCGTTCCTGCGGCGCGCTTCTCGTGCTGCTCGCAGGCAGCGCCGCCCTGGGCGGCTGCGCCGGCATCAGCGAGACGGTCGCACCGGCCTTTGCCGATCCCGCCAGGTACGAATTGTACGATTGCAAGCAGCTCGAGGCCGAGCGCAAGGCGCTTGCCAACCGGACCGGCGATTTGCAGAGACTGATGGACAAGGCCGAGACCGGGGCCGGCGGCGCCGTCGTGTCCGAGCTCGCCTATCGCAACGACTACGTCTCGGTGCGCGGGCAGGCGCAGCTCGCCGAGGACGCCTGGCGCCGCAACAGGTGCCGCGAGACGCCGCCCGACGCAAAACCGCAGCCCGCCACGCCGCAGCCGCCGGTGATCAAGCCCGCCCCGACGAGACCCGGCAGCGCCGCGCGCTGAGACTTCGCCAGCCTCAGGGCCGCCAGCCGTAGATCCAGTCCTGCCGCGCCAGCATGCGGTCCGGGCCGAGCGCACGGATCGCAAGATCGCGCGCGATCGCGAGCGGCCCGCTGAAATGATAGATGCGGCCCTGCCGCCGCGCGGTCCGCTGCACCCGCCGCACGCGGGCCTGGCGCGCGGCTCCATAATGCTTCAGCGCGGCGGTGATGCCCGCGGTGCTCTCGGCTGCCTCGAGGCTCACGAGCTGCGCGAGCACGGCGGCGTCCTCGATCGCCATGCCGGCGCCTTGCGCGGCGAAGGGCAGCATCGCATGGACGGCGTCGCCGAGCAGGGCGACCGGGCCTTTGCTCCAGGGACAGCCGTCGGGCACGCCGAACAGCGCCCATTTCCGCCAGCCGTCGACCGCGGTGAGCATCATCCGCGCCGCCGGCGGCCAGCGGGGAGCGGCGAACGCGTCCATCACCTCGCGCGGATCGCCGGGCGTACTCCAGCCCGGCCTGTTCCAGGTGCCCGGCAGGACCGCGACCACGTTGACCTGGCGTCCGCCTGTGATCGGATACGCGACGAGATGAGCGTTCGCCCCCATCCAGAGCTGCACCCGCCGGGCCGTGTAGTCCTTCGGCAGCTGCGTGGCATCAAACGTGCCGCGCCAGGCGATCAGCCCGGAGAAGCGCGGCTGCACTTCGGGAAACAGATGCTGGCGTACGGTCGACCAGATGCCGTCGGCGCCGATCAGGGCGCTGGCGAGATCGTTGCGGCGGATGGTGCCGCTGCGATGGACCACGGTCAGTCCCTTGGCATGAGATGCGACGTCCTCGAAGGTTGCTCCGAGCTTCAGGTCGATATCGGGATGGTCGGAGACCGCGCCGGCGAGCGCCGATTGCAGATCGGCACGGTGCACCACCCAATAGGGCGCGCCAGCGCGCAGGGAGGCGGCTTCGCCGAGCGGCATGCGCAGCAGCTCGCCGCCGGCCCGCGCGCTCATGATCGAGACCGCCTCGGGAACGACGGCGCGCAGCTTGAGGCGCTCAGTGAGGCCGAGCTCGACCAGCACGCGGCTGGCATTGGGAGAGAGCTGCAGGCCCGCGCCGACTTCCTCGAGGCGCTCGGCCTTTTCCAGCACGACGATGCGGAAGCCGCGGGCGGCCAGCGCAAGGGCGGCCGTCAGTCCACCGATGCCGGCACCGGCAATGACAATCGTTCGGGAGAGCGCCACCCCTGACCGATGGACGCGGTCAAGCCACCTTGTCCTTGAGGACGCATTCCGGCGGCCGCGCTTCGCCCGCCTTCAGGTCGGCCGCGAAGCGGTACAGCGTCGAGCAGTAAGGGCAGATGATCTCGTTGTCGTTGCCGAGGTCGAGAAAAACGTGCGGATGATCGAACGGAGGGTTGGCGCCCACGCACATGAACTCTTGCGAGCCGATCTCGATGACGGGGACACCGGCATCGTTGTGGAAGTGTGGAACGACATGGTCGGACATCGTAGTTCATCCTGGAGTGGCAGTGGCGGCAGACACAATCGACGCTGACGCGGGTATCCTATGAGACGCCGCGGACCATACTGGGGGGTACGGATGATTGCTAGCCCAGTGGAACCGAAAGGTTGCAACTGCCCCATGCTCATTTGCTCATCCAAATTCGACACAATCTTGTCGCCCCAGAGAAGCCCTTCTTTCGTCGGGGACGTTGTGTCGCAATTTTGGCATCCTATGTCTGTGGACGCGCGCAGTTTGAGACGAACGACGAATCATCGGGCGCTGGCGACCTTGGGACCATCGGGCTTTTCCGCATGAAATGGCTGCGAATCAGCGCTGCATTGATCGGTATCGCGGCTTGCAGCCTTCTACTGGCACAGGTAGCGCCGCAGGCCCGTGACGCCGGCGCGGTCTTCGCCGCCCAGGACGACCCGGCTGCGCTCTCCGAGCTCAGGCTCGACGCGCTGCTGCGGCAGAACGACCACCTGGTTCGGGACAACATCGAGGCCGCGCTCGTTGCCGGCGACGCCGATCTCGCCGACAGTTTCGTGGCGCTGGCGCGTGACCGCACCATCGCGCTTCCGGACGACGTCCTCAATCGCGTGAGCGATGCGGTCAAGGCGGAGAGCTCCACCTCGCATTTCGCAAAACGTTTCGCCACCGGCCTCGTCACCGGCAATGCCGACGACGTCGCGAGCCTGTCCGGGACTGTTGCCGGCGACCTCTTCGTGATCGGGGACGTCAGGGACGTCGTGCGCGAGGGCAAGCATCTGGCGATGGGCGAGGAGACCGACCGTCTGGTACTGGGCCTTGCGACCGCGGGCCTTGCGGTCACGGCGGCAACCTACGTCTCCGTCGGCGGCGCAGCGCCGGTGCGAGCCGGGCTGACGCTGGTGAAGGATGCGCGAAAGGTCGGACGGCTCGGCAAAGGGCTGGCTGCATGGGCCGGCCGTTCCGCACGCGAGATCGTCGACACCCCGATGCTTCAGAACGCGGTCGCCAAGGGTTCCGTGTTCCGCCCGGGCGAGACCGTGAGCGCGATCAGGGCCGCGTTCCGGGCCGAGAAGGCGGGGGCGCTGGTCCGGCTCGGCAAGGACGTGACGCGCGTCGCCGAGAAGACCGGCACGCGTGGTGCCATGGACACGCTGCGGATCGCCGAAGGCCCCAAGGACGTCGCGCGCGCGGCGCGGCTCGCCGAAGCGCAAGGCAGCAAGACACGTGCGATCATGAAGCTGCTGGGGCGCGGCGCGCTGCTGCTCGTCGGCGGCGCGTTCGATCTGGCGATCTGGCTGTTCGGCGCGGCGGTGACATTGTTCGGCCTGTTGTCCTCGATCAAGGCGACCACCGAGCGCCTGACCCAGGCCTGGTGCGATCGCAAGAGGGCGCAGCGGCTTCGCCGCGCGCAGGTCGCCGCCGAAGCCGCTCTGGCGGATGCAGCCCTTAAGGCCTAAAGCGCGACGAGATTGAGGTCATTCGTCGTCGTGCGTTGGGCTATTGTTTGGGCATGATCTCCGCGCAAACGCGTTCCGCGTTTGCCGCGAGGAAAAACCGCTGCACACTGTTCCGGATCGTGCTCTAAGATCGGTTGTCCCCCCTCAAGACCTCTGGAACTGATGATGCCGAGCTTTCACAACGGCGCCGTTGAAATTGCCTATCTCGACGAAGGCGAGGGCGATCCGATCATCCTGGTGCACGGCTTTGCCTCGAGCAAGAACGTGAACTGGGTCTATCCGACCTGGGTCTCGGAGCTGCGCAAGAACGGCCGCCGGGTGATTGCACTCGACAATCGCGGCCATGGCGACAGCGCAAAACTCTATGAGCCCGCGCAATATTCGATTCCCGTCATGGCCGGCGACGTGCTGGCGCTGATGGACCATCTCGCCATCCCGCAGGCCGATATCATGGGCTATTCGATGGGCGGACGGATGACCGCCTGGCTCGGCCTCAACGAGCCGCAACGCCTGCGCTCGGCGATCCTCGGCGGCATCGGCATCGGCGGCCTCATCGAGGGCACCGGTCCCGGCGAGAACGTGGCGAAGGCGCTGGAAGCGCCTGCGCTCGACGATGTCACCGATCCCGTCGGCCGGACGTTTCGTGCCTTCGCCGATCAGACACGGTCCGACCGCCGCGCGCTCGCCGCGTGCCTGCGCGGCACCCGCGATCTCATGACGCGGCAGGAGGCCGCGCGCATCGACGTGCCCGTGCTGATCGCGGTCGGCTCCGCCGACGACGTCGCGGGATCCGCCAGCGCGCTCGGCGCCATCATTCCGGGTTCGGAAGTGCTCGATATTCCGGGGCGCGATCACATGCGTGCGGTCGGCGACAAGGTCTACAAGACCGGCGTGCTCGATTTCCTGTCACGCCGCGGCTGAGGGGCGTCCGCCGGCTCTGCACTCAGCAGACGTGACAGTGCCATCAGCACCACGAATGTCGCCACCCAGACCATGCGTGCGCCGTAGCGGTCGTGCGGGCCGGAGATGACGGCGCAGATGAAGGCGTTGCCGAGCAGCGCCAGCGTCACCGTCGCCCCCAGCAGCGTCAGATCGTCGAGCCGGCGGTACGCGAGCCCATGCACGAGCAGCGCGACCAGCGCCAGCATCGAGGCCAGCGCGACGGGGACGTGCAGCCAGTTGACGTCGTTGAAATCGACGCCCCAGTGCTGCTGGCGCGCGGCGCGCATCGGCGCGAGCTGCGCGGGGATGTAGCGCTCGATGATCCCATAAGTGTGCGGGATCCAGCCATTGGTGCCTTCGCCGGTCGCCACATGCAGCAATTGCTGGCCCGTCGCCCGCAACGCCGCACCGACCTGCCAGGCAGGATAGTCGGCGAGCGAATGCACGACGATGTAGCTCATCTCGTCGTTCATGCCTTCGAAACGGCCGAGCGTGTTGAACATGCTCTTGCCCCACAGGAACTCGTCGGCGGTCGCCGGCAATTGGTTGCGATAGGGACAGAGCTTGAAGTTTTCACGCGGGCAATGGTCGTTGAGGAAGTGCGTGACGATGCCGTCCTGCATCATGCGGCCGAAGGCAACGCCATAGCCGCCGGGTGTCCAGGCCCATCTCCCGGACAGGGCGTGGTTCGCCGACACCAGCATCAGGCCGCCCACGACGATGGTCAGGCTCGCCTGCGCCAGTCCCGCGCGCGGAAGCCTGCGGCCCAGGAACGGCCGCGCCATCCAGCCTGCGACGCAGAGGCCGAGCAGCACACCGAGCGTGGCGCTGTGGGTTGCGGCGGCAAAAGCGGTGAAGCCGAACAGCGAGATCTTTTCGAGCGTCGATGTCCGTTTCCCGCCGATGACCAGCAGGAACAACGACAGGATCGAGAGCCCGGCGAAGATGTCCGTGAGCAGCATGCTGGCGAGCCAGGGCAGGGCAGTCGAGACGATCAGGAGGAGGCTGATCGCGACGAAGCGGGACGTCTGCATCAGGCCGAGCACGCGTAAGGTGAGCTGCAGCAGCCAGAGCGCGGCCAGCGATTGGACCGCGAGATTGATCCAGAAGCCGAAGCCTTCGCCGTAGTGCAGATAGAGGCCGAACACGGTGGAGCGGCTAGGGACGAGATAGCCTTCGTACCAGCGCGCCAGGTAGCCGCCGGTATCCCATTGCAACAGCGGATAGCCGTTCCAGAACGCCGGCGCGATCATGAGGAGGGGCAGAAAGATGGCCGCCAGCCGCAGCCAAAGCGATCCTGCGGCGCCTGCGCGCAATTGTTCGGTGGTGATGCTCAAAACCGCTCCGTCGTCGCCGGGACCATGCCCGCAACAAGGCTTGGGAGAGAATTCACCAATAGTTTGACCCGCCCCGGCTTGAATTTGGTAAAAAGCTGACCACGTTGAGCCAACCTCGTCGCTTGGGGGGCGCCAGAATAAATCGTTGTGTTTCAAGGTGTTGGCATGCTTTCGCGGGGCAAGGTGCTGTTCACTCTCAGGCAAGCCGGTCAGGACTTTGTCGTCTAGACTGTGCTATAGAGCCCGCAAAACCAGCCAATTCGAAAGAGCAAATTCCATGGCAGTGCATCAGGTCAATCCGGGAGGAAAGCTCGCCTCGCTCGATCCGATCTGGGACCGGATCCGGGGCGAAGCGGAGGACATTGTCCATCGCGAGCCCGAGCTTGCGACCTTCATCTATTCGACGGTGCTGCATCACAGCCGCCTCGAGGATTCGGTGATCCATCGTCTGGCCGACCGGCTCGATCACTCCGCGCTGTCGGGCGACCTCGTGCGCCAGACCTATGACGAGGCGCTGCGCGACGATCCCGATCTCGGCAACGCCTTCCGTGCCGATCTCGTCGCCGTCTACGATCGCGACCCCGCCACCTCGCGCTTCATCGATCCCTTGCTCTACTTCAAGGGCTTTCACGCGATCCAGACCCATCGCCTGGCGCACTGGCTCTATCTCAAGGGCCGCAAGGACTTTGCGTATTATCTCCAGAGCCGCGCCTCGGCGGTGTTTCAGACCGACATCAATCCGGCCGCGCGCATCGGCCGCGGCATCTTCCTCGATCACGCCACCGGCTTCGTCTGCGGTGAGACGGCGGTCATCGAGGACGACGTCTCGATCCTGCACGGCGTCACGCTCGGCGGCACCGGCAAGGAGAATGAGGACCGTCATCCCAAGATCCGCCACGGTGTGCTGATCGGCGCCGGCGCGAAAATCCTCGGCAACATCGAGATCGGCCATTGCGCGCGCATTGCGGCGGGCTCGGTCGTCGTGAAGCCCGTGCCGCACAACGTCACGGTCGCGGGCGTGCCCGCCAAGGTCGTCGGCGAAGCCGGCTGCGCCGAGCCGTCGCGCACCATGGATCAGATGATCAACGCGATGGGGCTTTGATCTCGCGAGTTAAGGGCTGGATTCTCCGGCCCTTTTCGTTCCCAAATTCTTTGGCAATTCATGCTGGCGGTTCGTCGCGTCTCGTCCTAAAACCCGCCGACCAATTTCGATCGGAGACTTGCCGTGGACGTCAAAGAAGTCAGAAAGCTGGACGCGTATCTGAAGCGCGTATTCGGCAATCCCAAGATCCGCGTCGTGCCGCGGCCGAAGAAGGATGATTCCGCCGAGGTCTATATCGGCGAGGAATTCATCGGCGTGCTCTTCGTCGACGATGAGGACGATGATCGCTCGTTCCAGTTCCAGATGGCGATCCTCGAGGACGATCTCGTCGATCAGGAATAGTTGTTGTCACGCCGTCGTCGCGGGCGAGGCGGATCTTCGCCGCGCGCGGCGTTCTCTCGTGTCCGGACCCACTGCAGCGCCGGAACCCAGACGCCACACAGCACGTCTCTGCAACATGGCCCCGGGCTCAGCAGCGCACCGTCGAGGAGACGCTACGCTGCCCAGGGCACGCATGGATGATGGAGGTGCGCTCTCTCCCGATCGTCATTGCGAGCGAAGCGAAGCAATCCAGGAATTTTTCCGCAAAGGAATCTGGATTGCATTGCTTCGCTCGCAATGACACCGGCCAATTTCAACCGCGCCTTCCGCAAGGCGGTCGGGACGCCAAGTCTGTAGGGCGCAGAAGGGCCGGGACCGAGCGCGCGGGCTTGGCGATCATATTTCATCAACGGCGTGTCCTGATAAATCCGAGCGCTCCGCTTTTGGGCCATGAGGGGACCAGGCTCGGGCAAGTCCGGAATACCTGATCGCGACCCATTGCCGAGCCCACGAGGGCCTCCCGCCCGGGGCCGCTTGTGACCAAAGTGGGGCACGTCGAGTTGCGAGGCCAGAAAGCCTGCTCTCGTTCACCACATTTAAACCTTAAGATTCTACGAAAAATTCCTCACCCACAGGCCGAAGGAACATGCGAACAGCCTTCTTACAGAAGCCACCCGTGGACTTCGGGCAATGAAGGTTTGGCAGACCAGCTGCATCGTGGCTGCTATCGCATCCGTGGGACTCTATCTGGCCGCTGGTAACAGACCGGCCGCAACTTTGCCGGATGTCATGCCGGAAGCGGCAGCGAGCATGGCGGCTCCTGCGAACATGGTGACGCCTGCCTTGTACGCAGAGGCATCCGCGAGGCTTGCGGCAGCGCTTCGGGCGGAAAGAGCAGAGCTTGGCTCGGTGACGTCGGCAGGTCCCGGGCCTTTGAGCACCGAAGCCGGGATCGTCGATGAACCCGCCGCGCCAAAATTGGCGTCGTTGGGACAGGATGTCGTCCAACCGCTGCCCCCAGAACGCAATGCGTCCAACGATGCTCCGAAAGCGGCGTCGACGCAGGATTTCCGTTATCTGGTTTACTACGTCTGGTCCGAACTGCCGCCCGCCGAGAAACCGGCGGAGATCGTCCTGCGTGCGTTCAAGGACATTCCAGTCGGAACGCCGGCCGAGGAGATCAAGCGCGCTTCCGACGCGTTTGGTCTCGACTTCAATTTCATGATGACGGTTGCCAAGATCGAATCCGGTTTCAACCCCAATCAACGCACCGGGTCGTATATCGGGCTGTTTCAGCTGAGCCAATATGAGTTCGGGAAGTTCGGCTTCGGGCAGATTCGCAGTCCGCGGGACAACGCCGTTGCGGCCGCCTACAAGATCATTACCGAAGGCGTCCAGTTCGAGTGGATCACGCACCGGACGCCGGACCTGAGCGATCTTTACCTGATCCATCAGCAGGGCTGGGAAGGCGCCGCCGAGCACATCAGCCGGCCCGCCCGCGCCGCATGGAAATCGATGTGCGCCACCAGCGAAGGCAAGGAGAAGGGTGAGAGGTGGTGCAAACGCGCGATTTGGGGCAATGCACTTCCGGCCTTCAAGCGCGCCTGGAAATCGGTGGACAACGTGACGTCAGAGGCGTTCGTCGGCATGTGGCGCGGCCGGGTCGCCGAGTTCTACACCAAATATGTGGCGACTGCCGCTGCGGCGGCAAGCCAATAATTCCGTTGTCGGCAGGGCCCCGCCACGCTTGCTTTGCCTTTAGCCGCCGTGGAGAAACAGACTCAGCTGGGTAGACCAAGTCTGCTCACGGCCCGTTGCCGGCGTGGTAGCGCAGCTCGCCGGCCGTCAGCCTTTGACCGTCCCAGACATTCAAGATCGGGTCGCTCATTGATTGAGTACAAGCTTTTCTTGATTCAGATCAAGTGGCCGCGGGTTTTCCTGAGTTGACTTGAGCCAATTGGGGAGTTGCTGCTTTTCAAATCACCTCACGACGAAGCTTCTGGCCAAGCGGGGGCGAACATGCGCTGCGAGCAGAGTCAATTCAAGGCGGGAATTCTGGCAACAGCTGTGCTCATCTTCACCTCCGTGCCGGTCTTGGCTCAGCAGCGGAATCCCGAGCGCAACGCATATTTCGGTGAGACCCACCTGCACACCAGCTGGTCGGTTGATGCGTGGGTGATGGGCAATCGTCTCACCGGCCCCGACGATGCACTGAAGTACGCGCAGGGCCAGACTATCAAGCATCCGACCGGGTTCGATATCAAGATCGACACACCACTGGATTTCATGGGCGTGACCGATCACTCCGAGTATGTCGGCGTAACCAGAGAAGCCAACAAGCCCGGCTCCTATGTGAGCAAGCTGCCCGAAGCGCAGCCCATGATCATGAAGGACCCGAACAGTTCGGCCGAGCAAAATCGGGTGTTCTCGTACTTGCTGAAACTTGCGGCCAGTCCACCCGTCAAAGCCTTCATGGACCCGAAGGTGACTTCGTCCGTGTGGAAGGACAACGTCAGGATCGCCAACGAGAACAATCAACCCGGCAAGTTTACAGCGTTCTGTTCCTACGAATGGACGTCGATGCCTGGGCAGCGAAACCTCCACCGCAACATCTTCTTCCGTGATTGCGAAAAGGTGCCGGATTATCCGTTCAGTGCGCTCGATTCCAAGCGCCCGACCGATCTCTGGAGCTGGATGGATACCCAGCGCAAAGCAGGCAATGAACTGCTCGCCATCTCGCACAACGCCAATGTGAGCGATGGCTGGATGTATCCGGTTGATGTCGACAATACGACTGGGCGGCCAATCGATGCCGCCTGGGCGGCCGCGCGTGATCGTAACGAGCGCCTGATCGAGATCAAGCAGGGCAAGGGACAATCGGAAACGCACCCATTGCTCTCCCCCACGGACGAGTTCGCCAATTACGAGCTGTTTCAGGCTATCCTTGGCCAGCCGGCGAATGTCGGCCGGATTGACCACATTACTGGCAGCTTCGCGCGACAGGCGCTGAAGGATGGGATCGCTATGCAGGATGTGCGTGGCTACAACCCCTACAAGCTCGGCATGGGCGGCGGCTCAGATGCGCACAACAGTGCGAGCCCGTATCGTCAAGATAATTTTTTCGGTCTTCACGCCGATGCCGATGCGTCAGTGGAGCGACGCTTTGCCGGTGTGCTTATCGGCGGAACCATGGACGTCCGTTTGGAAAATCCCGGCGGATTAACGGGCGTGTGGGCTGAGGAGAATACGCGCGCCTCAATCTGGGATGCGATGTATCGCAAGGAGACGTTCGGCGTCAGCGGACCGCATATCAAGGTTCGCTTCTTTGGCGGTTGGGGCTACGACAGGGAACTCGTGAATGACACGGACTGGGTCAAACGAGCCTACGCAGGCGGTGTGCCGATGGGCGCGGACCTCGCCCCCATGCCTGCGGGCGGACAGGGTACGGCGCCGACATTCCTCTTGTGGGCGGTCAAGGATCCGACCTCGGCCAATCTCGATCGGATCCAGGTGGTCAAGGGCTGGACGCAGAACGGCCAGAGCTTCGAAAAGATCTACGACGTTGCCTGGTCTGGCGATCGCCAGCCCGACAAATGGACCGGCCGTGTGCCGGCAATCCAGAGCACTGTCGACGTCAGGACAGCTACCTATACGAACAGCGTCGGGGCGGTGGAGCTCAAGGCCGCCTGGAGCGACCCCGATTTCCACGCGAGCTTGCATGCATTTTACTATGTCCGCGTGCTTGAAATTCCGACGCCACGCTGGACGCTGATTCAGGCGGTCAAATCCGGACTGCCACCGCCCGATGTCGTGCCCCTGACGGGACAGGAGCGGGCGTGGACGTCGCCGATCTGGTACACGCCTTCCCCGGAGGCTCGCAAGAATGCGCCCCCGGGCATGATGGTTGCCGACCTCAACAAGAAGGGCGCCACGGCTCTGAGCGACTCGCAGCTCAAGGCCTTGATCGTCGGAAAGGCTCTTTGGCTGCGCAACAACGTGACCGGAGAGCAGTTCTGGCAGACGTTTACGGCCGAAGGCCATACAAATCTCTTCCGAATTGGACAAAATGCCACGATGCCGAGCGGGTACGGCAACGTCGGGCGTGACGGATATCAAGGCACGACCAGCCCTTACAAGATCCAGGATGGCAAGCTCGTCACCTTCGTCTCGCAGGATCCTTATGCGCTCACATTTTACAAGCTGGGAGACGTCACCTACGCTGCGCGTAGCAACGAATTCGGCTACGTCAATTACGAGATCGTGGCTGAGCCCCCGCAGTTCGCGGTCAATCCGCTTACCGAGATCATCGACCGATTCTCGACCGAGTTGGGTCTCACGGAGGAGCAGCGTCGTCAGATTGTTCCGATCCTGACAGACGAAAGCAAGCGGATGGAGGCGCTGAAGAAGGACACCTCCCTTAACGCAATTCGCAGGATTGAGAAGGTCCGGGAGATAGCGAGTTCAATCGACGAGAAGCTGACTCCGCTGATCAATCCAAGCCAGCAGGCCAAATTTCGGGAAATCCGGGAGGCACTCCGCAAACGGTTCGTGGAAAAAATCGCCACGGACGCCAAGGATAAAGCCGAATCTCGCCTGGAAACCTGGTTCCCGGACAAGAGCGTCAAATGACGTCCGTCGAGCCGGGACAGCGCGCCACTTGGGCCAGCGGTGGGCGCCTGTTCAGGAGTCGGTTTCTCCAGCGGCTTGTTCGTGAACCGCTTGCACACTTCCTTTTGGCGGGCGCTATTCTGTTCGCCGTGTATGCCTACGCAGGCAAAAGCCCGGGCGCCACCGAGCGGTCGCGTCAGATCGCGCTTTCAATCGAAGATCTTTCGCAGCTGGTTCTGGTGTTCCGATCGCAATGGCGACGCGACCCGACCGCGGACGAGATGCGCCTGCTCATTGAAGACAAGGTGCAGGAGGAGGTCCTCTACCGCGAGGCGCTCGCGCTCGGCATCGACAAGGACGACACCATCGTCAGGCGCCGCATGGCGCAAAAGATGCAATTTCTCGCTGAAGATGTCGCTGCTGCGCGCGAACCTGCGCAAGAAGAACTCGCGACATGGTACGCGACGAACAGGGAACGTTTCGCGCTGCCTCCTCGCCTGAGCTTCCGCCACCTCTATTTTTCGCCAGACCGGCGTGCGAATCGCGCGCGCGCCGACGCAGCAGCCGCGCTCGTGGGGCTGACACAAGAGCCTGAGGACTCCCCGCTTGTTGCCGGGTTTGGCGATGCCTTTATGTTCCAGGAGTATTATCGCGATCGTACGCCGGAGTTTCTGGCCAAGGAGTTCGGTCCCGGTTTCGCCGTTGCCGCCGCGAAACTGCCGGCAGGATCGTGGCAGGGGCCCGTCGAGTCGGGATTCGGTTGGCATCTGTTGTTCGTCGACACGGTGACCTCCGGCCGACTGCCCGCGTTCGAAGAGGTCGAAGCGGAGGTCAAGACCGCTTGGCTCGCCGAGCAAAAGGTTCAGGCCTGGCAAAAAGCCTACGAAGAGATGCGTTCGAAGTACGAGGTGCTCTTGCCTGCAGAGCGCGCCCCAGGCAACGACTCGCCGAGCAACGGGGAGACTTCACAGCGCACTGCGCCGCCGGTGTCGTCGTCAAGGCGGAGCTCATGAAGCTGCAACGGAGCATCGTCCAGCTGGGGCTCGCAGTGAACCTGCTTGCGATCGTGCTGATGCCGCTTGCGGCACGAGGGCACGAGTCGCGGCCGGCCTATCTTGCCTTGAACGAGACTGCGCCTGGCCAGTTCAGCGTGTTGTGGCGCACACCCGTGCTTGCGGGCATGCGCCTGCCGGTCGCCCTCAACTTCCCAGGAAGTGTGAGGGATCGCAAGGAGCCGGTTGTCAGCGAATTATCGGACTCGCTCGTCGAGCGTCGCTGGATTGACGCGGGCCCGACCAGGCTCGCGGGTGAGCGCATCGTTTTCTCCGGCTTGCAATTGACGATCACAGATGTACTGGTGCGCCTGCAGAGACTGGACGGCACCGTTTCGACCGTGCTGGTGAGGCCAAGTCGTCCTTGGTTCGAAGTAGTCCCCGCGTCCGGCATCACAGAAATCGCGATCGGCTACAATCTCCATGGAATCGAGCACATTCTGTTCGGATTCGACCACCTCTTGTTCGTCTGCGCCCTTATCTTAATCGTACCCAACCGCCGGATTCTCCTTTGGACGATTACCGCATTCACGTTCGCCCATTCCATCACCCTGAGCCTGGCGACGCTGAGGCTCGTCCATGTCCCTGCGCCACCCGTGGAGGCGATGATTGCGTTGAGCATCATGTTGCTCGCTTGCGAGATCGTTCGCTCACGTTACGGCCAAATTGGACTGACCTCGAGATGGCCATGGATCGTGGCGTTCTCGTTCGGGCTGTTACACGGATTTGGTTTTGCAAGCGCTTTGATGGATATCGGTTTGCCGCACGGCGATATTCCCCTCGCACTGCTCTCGTTCAATGTCGGCGTGGAGATTGGGCAATTGCTCTTCATTGGCGCCGTGCTCGGGGTATTTGTTCTGATCCGGCGTCATCAGGTCCCGTCACGGATTGCGGGGGCTGCCGTGCCCGTCGCGAGCTATGCGATCGGTATCATTTCCTCATTTTGGTTCATCGAGCGCCTCACCGGGATTATCGGCTGAACGGAGTCGATCTTGAAAGGCTGCCCGGGACACGAATAAGGTGCCGTGGTATGAGACCGCTCGTATACTGCTCCGACGCGACCTTTTAACCTCGATTTCCTGGCGGGGATGCGTTGAGCCATCGCGCCGGTGCCTCGCATTCTTCTTATGGACACTCGGCTGGCGCGAGATGTCAAATTGCAAATGAATTTTTCGAAGATCAAACAACGGAGGAGTTTTTGATGTTGCAAGTCAAGCATCTGGTCGCAGTCTCCCTACTGCTGTTTCCGTATTTACTGAACACGACCAGCCTCGCCGCGGAGCAGATCAAGACGGCTCCTTTACAAGTGGCAGCGGCTCAGGGGGCGAAACAGCAATGTGCTAATGCTTGCCGGGCTCGATATAGGGATTGTCTTGGTCGAAAAGATATACCTTCCTTCGAATGCCGGAATGTCTACCAGGATTGCACTCGATTCACCTGCACTGGGCGCGGGCCTGGATAACCTTCTGGCTATCGTGCAGGCTATTGCAATCGGCACGATACCTGAGCAGCATCTGAAACGTGATGTCGGCTTCCGGGAAGGCTTTCGGATGCCGGCTGCTTGAGGGATGGCGCGGCGTATTCGGCGGCCGGGGTCCGAAAACGTCCAAAGGAGGAAACCGCGCCGGGAGGACGTAGGACGATGCCGCGTGATCGAGTTAAGTCCCGTCAAACAACTCAATAGGGTCGTCTATGGGGGATTAATGTTTGGCGGCACCTGTACGTTCATGGACTTGGCCGTCGTAAAAATACCACGCCACACAAGCTAAACGTGAGTTCCTCGATATTCGAATCTCATGAGGCAAACTGATCTCTGTCGATCTGGAAGGCCCCGAAGCTACTGAGCCGAAACTCTTTCGAGTTGCTCGTCAAGAGCATCACCGCATTTATAACTCTGCTTGCGTCGAGGTTCCTCGGCTAGGTCCAACGAGCGCAAGGTGCACACAATCACGGTCGAGAATACCGAGTTCGAGTTGGCTCTTGCGCATTGGGAATGCTCCGCCCGAACTTCCAGATCAGCTGGTCTCGATCATCGGATCATCGCCAGCAAATGGCTAATTGCACCGCGCGTCGCGATGAGCCGTCGCCTCGCCGTGTCGCCAGCCGCGGCATTCTACCGCGCGAGCGGTTTAGCTAGTCCTCCGGCCATTTGCGAAGTTGCGTCGGGTCTGACCCAGGTCCTCACTGCGCTAGAGCGGACGAGATTGGCTCGACCTGAGTTCTTCGCTGTTTGACCTGGCTGTGCAAAAACGCGAAGGATCGAAACACGGCTAGAATTACATTCTTCAGGGCGTTCTCTTGGTTTGATGCGCCTGCAAGGTTGTCCGCTAAGACGGTCTTGAACGAATAACTTCTTCTATCGCGGTCAAGCATCCTGCCGTTTTCGCACAGCCAAGACCCGGAGCCGGCATCCATAGCGGTGTGCGCATATTCTACCGCACCTGCTCCAAGGCTGTGTGTATGAAACTCTCTACCTTCGGCAGCGCGTATTGGCGGCCGGCGTAGACGAAGTAGCAAGTTCCCAGTTGCTGCAGCTTCGGCCTCCACTGCGATAGCACCCGCACGAGCTTTCCGGATCTAGCCTCATCCTCGACCAGGTAGTCCGGCAGCCATGCGATACCCTCTCCCATAACAGCCAGGGTCTTGATCGCCTGGAGGTCGTCGGCGCGCAGACGTCCGCTCCTCTGAACCTCGAAGTCCGATTTTCCGTTCGTGAGCAATACTGCCCCTTTCCAGCTGGGATGTATCACGAACGCTGCATTCGCCAGGTCACGCGGATGAGTGATGCTGCCAAGCCGTTTTAGATATTTCGGCGAGACCCACAAATCCGATTCGGTCTCGAAGAAGCGCCGGGCGATGAGCGACGAATCCTTCATGGCCGCGGTCCATCGAAGAGCAAGGTCGATACCTTCTTCGACCAAATCAACGATCCGGTTCGTGATGATGAGCTCAAGGGATACATCCGGATATTTGGTCGCATAGACCCGTGCAATGCGCGGCAGAAGAGCTTGCCCTAAATCCACGGACGCCGTGACCTTGAGAACTCCGGACGGCTTCGCCTTCGCGGATTGGAGCGCGGCTTCGCCGAGCTCGACTTCGCGAATCGCAATTGCACAATGATGGAAATACTTCTCGCCCGCTTCGGTCACCCGCAGCTTGCGGGTTGTGCGCTGGATCAGGCGGACGGCGAGTCGGTTTTCCAGCCCCGCCACTTTAGCGCTCACCGTCGCCTTGGGCATTCTCAATTGTCTTGCGGCAGCCGAGAAGCTGCCGGTCTCGACGACCTTCACGAACACTGCGATTGCATCCATGACGATATTGTCCAGATTTTGAGACGGTAATTCTTGATTTTACTACTTGGTGAATAATCCGCCAGCTCTCTACTTGCCGAGTTGTGGGCGGCCTCGGGTCGCTCCGTCCGATCGCACCAGGAAATCTACTCATGGAAAAGCCTCCTACAGCCGGAACGGTTGACATCGATCGTCGCCGCCTTCTGGCCGCCGCGGCAACCGCTATTGCGGTTGTCGGTGGGGCCAGCATGTTTGCCACCAACTCGGCATTTGGGGCGACGCCGGTCGGCATTCGGCCCTTCAAAGTCCACATCCCGGAGCAACAACTCGTCGACCTCCGCAGACGGCTGGCAGCGACCCAGTGGCCCGAGAAGGAGACCGTGGCGGATGATTCCCAAGGTGTGCCGCTGGCCACCATGAAGCAGCTCGTGCAGCACTGGCAGAGCAGTTACGACTGGCGCAAGGCCGAAGCGCGGCTCAATAGCTTCCCGCAGTTCATCACGGAGATCGAAGGCCTCGACATCCATTTCATTCACGTCCGATCGAAGCACGAAAACGCGCTGCCGCTCGTCGTCACACACGGATGGCCCGGCTCGATCATCGAGCAACTGAAGATCATCGACCCGCTCACCAATCCGACGGCCCATGGCGGAAGCGCATCGGACGCCTTCCACGTGGTGATCCCGTCGATGCCAGGCTACGGCTTTTCGGGTAAGCCGACGGGCACAGGCTGGGGTCCCGAGCGGATGGCCCGAGCTTGGGCCGAATTGATGACGCACCTCGGCTACACCCGCTACGTCGCCCAGGGCGGCGACTGGGGGGCGTTTGTTGTCGACCAGATGGGCTTGCAGGCGCCAGCGGGCTTGCTCGCCATCCACACCAACATGCCCGCCACCGTTCCGGCCGACGTAAACAAGGCTCTGCTGGCCGGCGCCCCGCCACCATCCGGCCTCTCGGACGACGAACAACGCGCATACCAACAGCTGGTCAGAACGTTCAAGCAGGTCGAATACGCTAGGATGATGGCGGCTCGTCCGCAGACCTTATACGGCATCGCGGATTCACCCGTTGGGCTGGCCGCCTGGCTTCTCGACCATAACGATGCCGAAGCGCAGCCGGCCGCGGCGGTAGCCTCCGCCCTGAACCGAACCACGAGCAACGCGGGAGAACTGACGCGTGATGAGGTTCTCGACAACATCACGCTTTATTGGCTGACGAACACCGGGGTGTCGGCGTCGCGTCTTTATTGGGAATACAAGGGCGGCTTTTTCAACGCCAAGGGCGTCACCATTCCCGTGGCCGTGAGCGTCTTCCCCAGCGAGCAGTATGAGGCCCCACGGAGCTGGGCAGAGCGCGCCTATCCCAAACTCATCCATTACAACCGACTCGAAAAAGGCGGCCATTTCGCCGCGTGGGAAGTGCCGGGCCTGTTGTCCGCTGAGCTTCGTGCAGCATTCAGACCGCTCCGCAAATCGACCTGACAACCATGAACCAGTGCCCAACAACGGAGACAATTGCCATGACTCTCGTCGACGCGCGCGGCGCAGCCGCGGAGGGCCTGGCGCTGGCAAGTTCGACGCCAGCGCAGGCCTCCAATCTCTTCCTCCCCGACGATCTTGAGAGTGCACTCGTCGTCAGCGCGTTCGCCCAGAGCGCGAGGGACATCCGCGGTGCTTCACCGTACATCGCCGTCGAAAACGAGCCACCGCCGAAGCTGATCGTGGATCCGCCGCGTGCCGATGCGCTGGCTCAAGGCGTATTCTGGGCCCAGTACCGGGTTGAAAATATTGGCATCGTGCAGGCGTTCGGCGCCGGCGCCAGGCAGGTATCGCCGCGCATCGGTCATCTGCACATCATAGTCGACGACCTGCCGTGGTGGTGGGCGGACGCCAGCGACAACAACACGGTCGACATCGCCGGGCTGCCACCTGGCCCGCACAAGGTGACGATCTCGCTGGTTGATGCCGACCACAACGTCTTTCCGGACCAAGTGAAGACGCTGTCGTTCATCGTACCGGAACACGCCGGGACGCGTAACCACGCCCACGCCAACTGAATCACAGGAGAACGCAAATGCTTGACGGAAAAACGGCGCTGATCACCGGCGGCACTTCGGGTATTGGACTCGCTACAGCGAAGCTTTTGCACGCCAACGGCGCGCGGGTGGCCATCACGGGCCGCAAGCCGCAGGAACTCGACGGTGCGCGCGAGATCATCGGCGCCGACGTGCTCACGTTGCAGACCGACGTGCTATCCCGGGACGCGCTTCGTACGATGGCGTCCGACGTGCACCGGGCTTTCGGCGCGCTCGACATTTTCTTCGCCAACGCTGGCGTGGCTTATGTCACACCACTGGCGACGACCGACGAGGCGCAATACGACCGCCTGATGGACACCAATGTGAAGTCGGTGTTCTTCTCGATCCAGGCGGTCGAGCCGATCATGCGTGAGGGCGGCTCGATCATCGCGACGACGGCTTGGCTGAATCAGGTCGGCGTGCCGGGGCGCGCGGTGCTTTCGGCTTCGAAGGCGGCTGTGCGCTCATTCGTCCGCACTTTGTCTGCGGAGTTGCTGGCCCGGCGCATTCGCGTCAACGCGGTCAGCCCCGGCCTGATCGAGACGCCGATCCTCCGTGGCGTCGGTCAATCCGAACACCCCGGCCAGACTGATGCGCAGTTTCGCGGCTACCTCGACGGCGCCAGCAAGCTAGTTCCGCTTGGCCGCCTCGGGCAGCCCGATGAGATTGCTGCGGCGGTGCTATTTCTTGCCAGCGACGCATCCAGCTACATGCTTGGATCGGAGGTGGTAGTCGATGGTGGGTTTGCCGAACTCTGAGGATTCGCTTGCTGCCGAGGGCAGACCGGCAGCAACCTCGATATGTCCGAGAAAAACCAAGTCAAAATGCAAGCCGACAAGACTTAGGCGGGCACGACGCAGCCGCGCATCTTCGATGAGGCGCCCTCGCGAACGCCCGGGGATGAACCAAGGCCCATATCCCCAGGTATAGGTAGCGGCTCGGTACAAGGCATGAGACCCTACATACCCATGAGGAATGAGACTGCTTGGATCGTTGTACCCGCTGTGTTCGCGGCAGTATTACTGGCGGGGATTTTATTGCTGCTGGGCCATGGGTGATCGCGCCTCCGGGCTTCATCTTGCCGTCATAAATCCGTAATCATACTGCATCGAACCTTCCCGCTGTTCCCGATCTTTTCTAGGATCAGCGAAGACGGGAGCGTGAGCGATGACGGAACACACCGACCTAAGCCCGACCTCGAAAGATCGCCTGCTGGAAGCAGCTAAGAAAGAGCTGATCGAATTCGAGAGACGAGAGAAGGAGTTCCGCAAGAAGGACCGGCAAGAGCGCGCTGCGGAACTTCGCCTTCCTCTGGATAAGATCAACGTCCACTGACGCCCGCCGGCAGTTTCACATAACTGTCATGGCACGTTTTTAGCTTTGTCATGCGACGGGGCCCGGCGCGCGTCTCCCCGTCCATGCCTCGGCCTAGACCACCAGATGGGCGGGGAGATTGCTCCGGGACGCCTCAGTCGGCGGCCTCTTTCATTCACAATGCGTGTCCGCTTCTGTGAAGGCTTTCGGATGCCGGCCGCTTGAGGGATGGCGCGGCGTATTCGGCGGCCGGCGTCCGAAAGCCTCCAAAGGAGGAAACCGCGCTGGGGGGACCGAGTTAAAGTCGCGTCAAGCAACCTTGAGACGATCAATAGGGTCGTCTATGTGGATTTAAAGTTTGGCGGCACCTGTACTTTCATGGACTTGGCCGTCGTAAAAATACCGCACCACACAATCTAAACGTGAGTTCCTCGATCTTCGAATCTCATGAGGCAGACTGATCTCTGTCGATCTGGAAAGCCCCGAAGCTACTGAGCCGAAACTCTTTCGAGTTGCTCGTCAAGAGCATCACCGCATTTATAACTCTGCTTGCGTCGAGGTCCTCGGCTAGCTCCAACGAGCGCAAGGTGCACACAATCGCAGTCGAGAATACCGAGTTCGAGTTGGCTCTTGCGCATTGGGAATGCTCCGCCCGAACTTCCAGATCAGCTGGTGCTCGATCATCGGATCATCGCCAGCAAATGGCTAATGCACCGCGCGTCGCGATGAGCCGTCGCCTCGCCGTGTCGCCAGCCGCGGCATTCTACCGCGCGAGCGGTTTAGTCGTGTGACTCAACTGAGCATGCTCAAGGCAATGCATCGATGCCCTAGCTAGCCCTCAATTCAGCGCGTAGGATACCCACCACCGGAGTTTTGGTGCCTGCATGAGAAGGCGAGATTTCATCGGTGTTTTGAGTGGCGTCGTTGCGTTGCCGTTGTCTGCTGGGGCGCAACAGCCAGTGAGATCCTATCGGATCGCCTACCTCGCTCTGCTCCCCGACGAGGACACGACGTTGGCTAAGCCATTTTTAGAACGATTGCGGGAGTTGGGCTACGACGAGGGCAAGAACATCACGTTGGCGTACCGGTCTGCTGATGGCCGACCGGAGCGCTTGCCACAGCTCGCTGCTGAGCTGGTGCAAGCCAGACCGGACGTGTTGGTTACCGGATTTGGGACGCTCGCGGCAAAGGCAGCAATGGGCGCGACCAGCACGATCCCCGTGGTTTTTACCATGGTCGGTGATCCGATTGGCGCAGGCTTAGTGGTGAGCTTGGGCCGGCCCGGCGCAAATGTCACCGGTTTCAGCGACCTGGCCAGCGAATTCGCCGCCAAACGACTACAGCTCCTGCAAAACCTGATCCCCGGCCAAAAGCTCATAGCGGTGCTGGGGAATCCCGACACGCCTTTTACCGCCCTGGCACTGAAGCAAGTCAAAACGGCAGCCGCCGCAAATCATCAGCCACTTGCAGTGTTCGAAGCCAGAACCCGCGACGAGGTATCTGCCAGCATCAAGGCTGCGGTCAAATCAGGGGCAGCTGGTCTGATGACTTTAGACGATCCCTTGCTGCTCAGCGCCAAGCAGCAAATCATCCAACTTCTAGCAGACGCCCGGCTGCCGGCTATTTATGGATTGAGAGATTATGTGGAAGCAAACGGCTTGATGTCGTACAGCATGGACAGGCCGCAGATGTGCCGCCGCGCTGCGGACTACGTTGACAAGATTTTAAGGGGCGCAGTTCCGGCCGACCTTCCGGTCGAACAGCCGACCAAGTTTGAGCTAACTATCAACCTGAAGGCCGCGAAAGCACTTGGCATCGACATCCCCTCGTCACTGCTCGCAATTGCCGACGAGGTGATCGAATAGAGCTAGTTCGTTGCGGAGCGCCAGTCCGTTCTGGCCCATCACGTCATTTCGCTGCGCCGCGGAATTTAGTCGCTATCGGGGGCATCGCGGGCGTCGAGTAGGCCACAACGATCAATCCCGTACTGTTCGGCGGGGCGCGCTTGAAGCCGCAGGTTAAGGAATTGGTTACTGGTCGCTGTCACCATCTGCGTATTGGCCGCCATTCGCGGCAAGGCATTCTGAAAACGGTTTTAGGCACGCCCAATTTGGCGGTCTCTTGCAGGAGAGGCCCAATGTTCAAGGGCTTCACGGCGGCAGTTGTGGCGCTGATTAGTACAGCGCAGCTAGATCGATACCTAACCAACGGTCGGTACACCGACGCGGCCATGGCTATGCTGCGGCAAATCAGGCTCGCGTTTGGGTTTTGAGATACCGCTCTGGGACGATTTTGAGGCGCGTGATGGAAGGCATCTCATGGGCTGACCTCGACGCGGATGAGCAACGCGCCATTGCAATATTGGGCGCCGGACTTTCTATCGAGCTGTGTGACCCCGTTGCTCTCCTGACCTTAAGGCGGCTCGGTTTGATCGTAGGCTTCCATTTGACGGCCGCTGCACACAATTTGCGTAGAGACGTTGTTTTCGGCGAACTCCGGGCGCGTGATTGCGTGCCGTAACTCTGTTTGCGCGCTTCGAAACCCAGCTTGGTCAGAAGCGCTCAGGGTAAGAATAAGGGGGATGGGGAGGATGTCAGGAGCTATTGAGCTGATCGTGGAGGGCTACGTTTCCCTCAAGGACCGGAAGGCGCTCGATGAGCTTCGGACACAGCGCCGGAAACTTGTCGCACACTGGGATCGACTGCACGAGTACTATCCAGCAGATTGAGGAAGACATCGCAGTGATTGAGGCTGGGCGGGCGCGGTTGGATGGCGCAACGGGCGGCAATATGCTGACGGGGAAAGGCGATCAGCTGCAATGTACGAGCCCCGCCGAAGTAATTCCGGGCGGGGCTCTACAGCGATTTGACGAGACGTGGCGAACCGGCTGCCACCAGGCCAAACAATGCAAGTTCGAGGTGAACGCGAGCGTCGACCAGGAGGGCGTCGGCGTCACGATTACGTCTCGCGGGGAGGTGAGTGCTTCACGGCAGTGAAGTTCTTGCCGCGTCTGCTGAAGGAGATTCTTCATCCGGGAGCGCGTCGGATGCCGAGATCACCGATGATGCCATTATGCCCCTGTTTTGCCCGACGGGTCAACTGGACTTCGTAAAATACGAAGTCGCGACAGGCCCCTCGCTACTGTGCATGGGGTTGTTTTCGACTTTTTGTCGGGGAGTCCCTGCCGATCCCTGCGCGCCGATTTTGCCGCTGGGCGAAACGCCGCGCTCAGCTCTTCGGTCCGCGCAATTGCGCCGTCAGCTTCTCCATCGCCTCGATCACCTCGCGCCATTGCGACAGCCAGCTGCGCGGAAAGCGGAAGGTGAGGTCGGCGCCGCCGACGCGTCGCTCGGAAAGGCACATGCCGGGCGTCGCGGCATCGCGCGTGCAGCGTGCGGTCAGCGCGGGGCTTGCGGCGGAATAGAGGTCCTCGCTGCCGTATGGCGTGTCGCCGCGGAAGATCCGCATCGTCAGCCCGTCCTCGGGCTGGGTCGCGGCCTGGTCGAGATAGCGCGGATAGATCGTGGCTGTCCGCTGCTCGGGCGAGAGCGCATCGTGATGGGCCGCGATCGACAGGAAGATGCGGTCGATCGATTGCACCGCCGTTTCCACCGTGTCGGCGGTGACGTGCCTGGGCGCGCCGGGCGGCTCCAGCGAGGGATACAGGAAGTCGAGATCGATGCGCTCCTGTGGTCCGGAGTGCCGCTGGATCTTCATCCGGATCGCAGCCACCGGCAGGTTGAACAGCGTTCCGCCGACGCTCACCGGCAGCTTGTCCGGGGCACTGGCGCCGCCGGCTCCCCAGGTCGGCCACAACAGATAGGCGACCAGCGCGACCGCGCCCAGCGCCGCAGCGCCGCCGAGCACGATCGGGACGACATGCGCCCAGGTGCGCGTCCTGGAGGACCTGAGGGGAGCTGCCGAAAACACCGTCATGATGCGCGCGTGAAGACCCGAGGTCGGCCGCTGGCCGACGAATCAGCGGCGAATATGCCATGCGGCGGCGAATTCGCGCAGCCTTGCCGGCCGCAGGGGAAGGGGGAGGGCCCTGCGCGGATCGACCGGCACCGTTAACCTTCTCTTAAGGATAATGTAGCGTTAACCAGCACGATTTGTCACAGGAAGGCTCCGGCGTTGCGTAAGTGCGGACAGTTTCCGATGACACTTGAAGCTCTCAATTCCTTTTTCTCGATCTGCATCGGTTTCGCGCTGGCCGGCGCCCTCGTGAACGGATACCAGGCGGTGGCGCAGCGGCCGGCCGGCTTCGGCCTGTTGCAGGACGGCGTGGCTCCGAAGACCTTCGCGGCGGTTCCGTTCCTCGTGTTTGCCGCTCCCTTTATAATCATGCGCAACACGTTGCGCGGCATGCAGGTGGAGAGCCGCCGCGTCGAATTCGTGATGATGGCGACCGTCATCGCCGGCTTCTGGAGCATGATGAGCGGCACCTTCTTCCTGATGACGCTGCGCGCCGCCGGCGTCCTGACCTGACGTTCGTCCCGCACGCCGCGCGCGACCTTTGCGTCGGGGCCGCCGTTTGGCTATGGCTGGGTCAACCCGACAGGAGACCTCGATGGCGATCTACGAGCTCGATGGGCAGGCGCCCGAACTTCCAGCCGACGGCAACTATTTCATCGCGGAGACCGCGACCGTGATTGGCCGCGTGCGCCTGAAGCCGGGGGCGAGCGTCTGGTTCGGCGCGGTGCTGCGCGGCGACAACGAGTGGATCGAGATCGGCGAGGGCGCCAACGTGCAGGACGGCTCGACCTGCCACACCGATCTCGGCTTTCCGCTGGTCATCGGCAGGAACTGCACCGTCGGCCACAACGTCATCCTGCACGGCTGCACCATCGAGGAGGGTGCGCTGGTCGGCATGGGCTCGATCGTGATGAACGGCGCGAAGATCGGCCGCAACAGCATCGTGGGCGCCGGTTCCGTCATCACCGAGGGCAAGGAGTTTGCCGAACGCTCGCTGATCATCGGCTCGCCCGCGCGCGTGATCCGCACGCTCGACGACGCCCAGGTGCAGAGGATGGGAAGCGCGGCGAAGTTCTACGTCGCCAACGGCCCACGTTTCAAGAAAGGCCTGAGGCGGATCGGCTGAGCTCAGCTTAGGCTCGCGCGGAAGTGAGACAGTGTGGCTGTCCGGATTGCCGTGCCGACGCTAGCTTGATCCCGCTTGAAGCGTGGAGCGTGTCCACGCGGAGGATCGAGTGATGTTGCGGAAGGCGATGATGGCGGCGCTGGCCGTCGCGGCGGTCGGACTGTCGATGCCGCAGATGGCAGAGGCGCGGGGGTTTGGACATGGCGGCGGCTGGGGTCACGGTGGCGGCGGCTGGGGTCATGGCGGCCACGGCCATTGGCACGGCGGCGGCTTCTGGCCCGGTGTGGCGATCGGCGCAGGCCTCGCCGGCGCTGGCTATTACGGCGCCTATTACGGCTATGGCTCCCCCTATTACGGCGATCCCTACGATTATGGCGCCGGCTATGACGATGGCGGTTACGGCGGCTGCTATGTCGTACGCAAGCGCGTGATGACGCCTTGGGGATGGCGATACCGTCGTGTCGATGTCTGCGAATGAGGCGGGAAGACCTGCCGGCCCGTTAAAGAACAAGGTCGTTGACGCAGTATACCGTCAACGACCTTGCCAGCCCCGGATATTGAAATCGGCTCACGCCATCCGGTGACGGCCAGCATCGCGCGGAATCATTCGGACGAATGTGATCCAGTTCACAACTGGCGAAATTAAAGGCGCGGGCGAGAGGCCAATTCAGCCACGCGAGCGCTTGCGCGCGCTGGCATGGTGGTAACGAGCCGGTTTCCTGCGAGTAACCGAGGGCGTTTCGGCCTCGGTGGCGCGGGCGCTGGCGAAGGATTGGCGCAAGCCGTCGATGGATTCGTTCAGGGTCGTCACCTGCTCCGACAGACGCTTGGTATCGGCCTGTTGTGCCGCGAGCAGCCGCTTCACGGTCTGGAGCTGGTCCTGCACGACCTGGAGCTGGTCGATCGATTCCTGCTGGGTCGCCTCCAGCCCCTTGGTCTTCTCGACCAGCTGCTCGGAAGCCTGGGCGGTGCGCGCCTGGAGCTGCCGCGACGCCACCACCCGGTCGGTCTCCGGCGCAGAGCCGGTATAGGCGCGCCAGATTGCGATCGAAGTCGCGCCGGCGATCAGCAAGAGAAGGGCTGCGGCGGTCAGCGCGATGGGCTGGGCGCCGAGGCGAAACAGGGGGGTGGACCGTGTGTCCTCTGCGAGATCGATCATCGCTGACAAAACCCAAATTGAAACTTGGTGAGCGGCGAAGACCGGCAGCCAGAAAGGGCGACCGGGATGTCCCGAAAGTGTTACTGTTCGGCAACAATTGGGACCAAAAAGAGGCTAAGGACCAAAAAGGTACGACATTAGGATTCGGGCTGGAACGGCGAAAACGGCCCGGAATAGGTCTTCTGACGCGGCGGTGCGTAGGGTCCCAGCCGCGACGTCTTCAGCCCCAGCCGCACCAGCGACTGCGCCAGCGTCACCGCGGCGGCGACGCCATCGACCACGGGCAGACCGTGGGTGGCGGCAAGTTCGGCGGCGAGATCGGCCATGCCGGCGCAGCCGAGCACGATGGCTTCTGCCCGGTCGTCACGAATGGCGGCGGTGATCTCCGCCGAGATCTTGCCGAGCGCGTCGGGGTTGCGCTCCTCGAGCGCGAGCACCGGGACCTCGGCGGCGCGGACCCGGGCGCAGCGCCCGGCGAGGCCGTACTTCTTCAGATTGTGCTCGATCGGCACGATGGAGACGCCCAGCGTCGTCACCACGGCAAAGTGCGCCGCGATCAGGCTCGCCATGTGGAAGCCGGCCTCACCGATGCCGATCACCGGCGCTTTCGCAACGGCGCGTGCGGCATCGAGGCCGGTGTCGTCGAAGCAGGCGATGATGTGCGCGTCCGCGCCGTCGCGGTCAGCGTCGCGGATGCAGCCGAGCATGCCGGGGACCGCGAAAGCCTCGTCGTAAAAACCCTCGATCGAGACCGGGCCCATCGCGGGCTGGCGCGCGTCGATCACGGTGTCCGGCAGGGCAGCGCTGCGCGCCGCAGCGGCGATCTTCGCCGTCATGGAGGCCGTTGTGTTGGGATTGACGACGTGAAGCCGCATCTCGATCAGACAAGCCCTTGGCCGGCGTCCGAGCCCTTGGCCGCCTGCCGCTTGTTGAGCACGTGGATGGTCCCGAGCGCAAGCGTGATCACGGTGAACGAGACTGCCGAGATCACGGTGCCGAGTGCATAGATGTCGGGGTTGGTCACGGTGGTGGTGAGGCCCTGGAGATCGAGCGGCAATGTATTCACCGCGCCGATCGCCTGGCTGGAGCGGGCGAGCTCGTCCCAGGACAGCGTGAAGCCGAACAGGCCGATGCCGATCACCGAGGGCAGGATGATCGGCAGCACGACGTGACGGAAGGTCTGCCACGGCGTTGCCCCGAGATCGCGCGCGGCTTCCTCGAGGCGCGGGTCGAAGCGGTTGAAGATCGCGAACATGATGAGCAGTCCGAACGGCAGCGTCCAGGTCAGGTGCGCGCCGAGCCCTGATGTGAGCAGGCCCATCGAGGTCTCGAAATTCTCGTTCCAGTGCGCCTTGATCAGGTCGTCGATGATGCGGAATTCAAGCGAGATGCCCAGCGAGGTGATGATCGAGGGAACGATGAGACTGGCGATCGCCGAGTAGAAAAGGATGCTCTGCGCCTTGAATCTCCGGCGGAAGGCCATGCCGGCGGCAACCGACAGCACCACGGTGACGATCATCACGATCACGCCCAGCAGCAGCGAGCGGCGGAAGGCCGCGCCGAGATCGACAATGCCGGTGCCCTGGAACAGTTTTGCGATCCAGAATGTCGACACCCCGTTCATCGGGAAGGTGAGGCCGCCCTGAGGCCCCTGGAACGAGAGAACGTAGATCGCGATCATCGGCCCGTAGAGAAACAGCACGTAGGCCGCGAAGAAGATCGCGAGCACGTAGAACGAGCGCGGACGTCCTTCCTTCATGCTCTAGAGCTCCTTCTTGATGTCGACGATGCGCGACATCATGGTGATGATCAGGAAGGTGATCGCGAGCAGGATCACGGCGTTGGCCGCGGCTGCCGGGAACTGCAGCGCGTTGACACGCGTCTCGATGATCTTGCCGGCAGCCGCTATCTGCTGGCCGCCCATCACGCCGATGGTGATGAAGTCGCCCATCACGATGGTGATGACGAAGATCGAGCCGATCACGATGCCGGGCTTGGCGAGCGGAATGACGACGTTGACCAGGGTCTGGAAGCCGGTGGCGCCGGCGTCATAGGCGGCCTCGATCAGTGACTTGTCGATGCGCACCATCGAATTGAAGATCGGCACCACCATGAAGAAGGTGAAGAGGTGCACCAGCGCCAGCACCACGGAGAATTCGGAGAACAGCAGCCATTCCAACGGATGATTGATCAAGCCGGTCTTGATCAGACCGGAATTGACGAGACCGTTGCGGCCGAGCAGCGGAATCCAGGCGATCATGCGGATCACGTTCGAGGTCCAGAACGGGATCGTGCAGAGCAGCGACAATCCCATCTGCCACGTCTTGGACTTGACGTGGAAGGCGAGGAAGTAGGCGACCCAGAAGCCGATGAAGAGGGTGATGGCCCAGACCATGAAGCAGAGCTTCAGCGTCATCACATAGGTCTTGCCGATCGTGCAGAACTCGGGAAGCTGCGCGATGCAGCCTTCGAAGGTGTCGGTATAGCCACGGCCCGAGAAGGCAGGCAGCAGCTGGTATTCGTTGTAGTCCCAGAAGGACACGATGACGACGAACACCAGCGGGATCAGGAAGAAGGCGAGAAACACCAGCATCATCGGCCCGGCCTGGAGCCAGGAGATGAAGGACGGCGACAGGCGCGCCGCTTTCACGGCGCGCTTCGTCTCCGATCCCCGGACGAGGTCCGGGGATCCGTGATGCAGGATGTCCTCTGACGTGTCCATCAATTTAGGCCGCGATGAACTCGTTCCACTTGCGGACCATGTAGTCGTTCTCGTCCATCACGGCGTTCCAGCAGGCAACGCCGCCCATGCGGTCCTCGTAGGAGCCGCCGTCGCGCACAGCGCCGGCCTTTTCCAGCAGCGAGCCGTCGGGCGCCTTGATGTCCTTCTCGGCCGGCTTGCCTTCCATCCAGTAGGCCCACTCGTAGGGCTCCATGTGCGCCTTGGCGGTGGAGAGCACGGCGGAGTAGTAGCCCTGGCGGTTGAGATAGGCGCCGGCATAGCCGGACAGGAACCAGTTCACGAACTCATAGGCCCATTCGAGCTTCGCACCCGACACGCCCTTGGAGACGCAGAAGCCCGACGCCCACGAGCGGTAGCCTTCCTTGAGCGGCTGGAAGGTGCAGGGGATGCCCATCGAGCGGACCTTCGTCACCGCCGGCGACCACATCGACTGGATCACGGTTTCACCCGAGGCCATCAGGTTGACGCTCTCGTTGAAGTCCTTCCAGAAGGCGCGGAACTGGCCGGCCTTCTTGGCTTCCGTCATCACCTTCATGGTGAGATCGATCTCTTCCTTGGTCATGTTACCCTTGTCGGCATATTTGTACTTGCCGGTGGCTTCCACGACCATTGCGGCATCCATGATGCCGATCGAGGGGATGTTGAGGATCGATGCCTTGCCCTTGAACTCGGGGTTGAGCAGCTCGGCCCAGGTGTTGATCGGCCGCTTGATCAGGTCGGGACGGATGCCGAGCGTGTCGGCGTTGTAGACGGTCGGGATCAGCGTGACGAACTCGGTCGCCGACGTCGCGAACTTCTTGGAGTCCTTGCCTTCGAGATAGAGCACCTTCCAGGGTGCGGTGCCCTGGCCGCCGATCTTCTTGCCGCCGGGCGTCTCGCCCTTGGTGAAGACCGGCGTGATGTTGTCGAATTCCTTGATCTTCTTGGCGTCGAGGGCAAGAATGTTGCCCGACGGCACCAGCTTCTTCAGCGAGAAATATTCGGTGTCCAGCACGTCGAAGGAGTTCGGCTGGGTCATCACGCGCTTGGTGACGTCGTCGGTCGTCGCGGTGATGTATTCGATCTTGATGCCGGTGTCCTTCAGGCACTGCTTGGAGATGTCGTCCCCCTCGTTCACGGCGGTGCCGAGATAGCGCAGCACCTTCGCGTCGGCCGACTTCACATAGGGAAAGCCGGTGATGGCGCCGGAGCCGGCGGCAAGGCCGGCGAGACTCGCGGTGCCCCTGAGCAGCGTGCGACGGCTGACGCCCTTCTTCCCAGTGGTCTCGGTCATATCAGTCACTCCTCTGTTGCGCATTCCAGTGATCGATCGGCGCTATTGCAGGCGTTGCGCCTTGGCGGGATCCCAGGTCGCCAGCACGCGGTCGCCCGGACGGAACGGGTGAACGTCGAAGGTGGCTTCCGGAACGTGGGAGAACAGGGCGGTGCCATCGTCGAGGGTGAGCGAGACGGCGATGTAGGAGCCCTGGTACTCGGTCTGGGTCAGCAGCGCCGGCGCGCCGAACGCGCCGTCGGCGAACGGCACGATGCCGAGCTGATCGGCGCGCACGGCGATGAGGTTGCCGGCGTCGTTGAGAACGTTGTGGCCGCCGATGAAGCGCGCCACGAACTCGGTGCGGGGGTGATGGAAGATGTCGCGCGCCGAGCCCTGCTGCTCGATCTTGCCGTGGTTCATCACCACGATGTGGTCGGCGAGCGCCATCGCCTCTTCCTGGCCGTGGGTGACCTGGATGAAGCTGATGCCGAGCTCGCGCTGTAGCCGCTTCAATTCGCCGCGCATCTTCACCCGCAGGAACGGATCGAGCGCCGACAGCGGCTCGTCGAGCAGCAGGATCTGCGGCTCGGTGATCAGCGCGCGGGCGAGTGCAACGCGCTGCTGCTGGCCGCCGGAGAGCTGCGCCGGCAGGCGGCCGGCATAGGGGCTCATGGCGACGAGCTCGAGCAGTTCGCCGGCGCGCTTGTGGCGCGTGGGCTTGTCCACCCCGCGCATTTTCAGGGCGAAGGCGACATTGTCGATCACGGTGAGATGCGGAAACAGCGCATATGACTGAAACATCATCGCGGTGCCGCGCTCGGCCGGCGGCAGATCGGTGACGTTCTGCGCGCCCAGGATGATGTCGCCCTCGCTGACCGCCTCGTGGCCGGCGATCATACGCAGGGTCGAGGTCTTGCCGCAGCCGGAGGGGCCGAGCAGGCAGCAATAGGTCCCGGCGGGGATCTTGAGGTTGACGGTATCGACCGCCAGCGTGGTGTCGTAGCGCTTCGTGACGGCGACCAGTTCGAGAGCGGCGGGAGTGGCCATGGCGTGTCCGAGAGGAGGGCAGTGCTTCCGCCTCTCTCCGCAAGGTCCGTGCCAACAGGCGTTGGTCGGCAAAATCCCGAAACTGTGCAGCGGAGTCAGATCGTTAGATCGAATCCGGGACAATTCGGTCGCCTACCGCATACGCAGTCACCTGCACACAAACTGGGCGAAGATTGTATAAAGTTTCGCCTGTGATTGGATACAGCTCGTCGACTAACATCCGAGGCTGAACGTTCGCCCATCGAGCCTCTCAACCCATGGCCGCCAAGACCCGCCAGAAACCCGATGCGCCAGACGCGAGCGATCGCGTCAGCCGTATCAGGGAGGGTGTGACCGCGGCCATCCTCGAGCACCGTCTGCTGCCGGGCACGAAGCTCGGCGAGGACGAGATCGGCGAGATCTATGGTGCGAGCCGTACGCTGGTGCGTACCGCGCTGCAGCAGCTCGCGCACGAGGGCATCGTCAATATCGAGAAGAACCGCGGCGCCTTCGTCGCGCGCCCGACCCCCGCCGATGCCCGCGAAGTTTTCGAGGCGCGCCGCCTGATTGAGCCCACGATCGTGGACCACGCGATCGACGCGGTGTCGCCGGCCTGGCTCGATCGCCTCGGCCAGCATCTTGCCGAGGAGCGCGAGGCGGAATTGCGCGGCGACGCGCGTGCCTCGGTGCGGCTGTCCGGCGAGTTTCACCGCCTCGTCGCCGAGATGAGCGGCCACGGCATCTATCTCGGCTTTCTCAAGGAGCTGATCGCACGCTCCTCGCTCATCATCCTGCTCTATCGTCGCCACGACACGCCGGCCTGCGGCACCGATCATCACGCCGGCATCGTCAATGCGATCCGCAAGCGGGACAGAGAGACCGCCCGCACGCAGATGCTGTCGCATCTGCGAGAGATCGAGGCCGAGCTGTTCCTGAAGGATCCCGCCGCCGACGAGCTGCGGCTGGCGGACGTGCTGGGCGCGTGACGTTACCGAGAGACGCTTCGGCCGGAGCTGCGGGGCCTCATCGGTGGCCGAGCTCGCGTTCTGCTGCGAGCTGCCCGTCTGGTGTGATCTCGTAGTCGCCGTCTCGCGTTGTCATCCATCCTGATCTGACCATCTCTCGGGCAAGCTGCACCGAGCAGACCGGATGGCTGCCTCCCGGGTAATACAGCCTGTCGTTTCGAACGAGCAAGTGGCCGTACAATCGGGCCTGACGCAATGCCCTGCGCATTCCGGGAGATGGATCGTTCATGCGGGTTCAAGCCTGAGCGCGATGAAGGTTCCTAATGAATGCGGTCGCGGCAATCAGCAACATGTGGCGGTGAGGCTTCGAGGAACTCCCGACGACGACTTGCGGCTGGTGGCTTGCCGCCGCCGAGCTTCGGCTGGCGGATGTGCCGGGCGCCTGAGCGCCCGGGGCCTGACGCCCCGGCGACCTCCTTGATTTCAGTTGTTTGAATCAATTGCCAGACGAGCCGGTCCCTCAACAAACGAGATGGCAGAGCTGCATATGGCCGCCACGGTTGTAAGTTGACGAGACGCTAAACGTTGGCATCAACTGTCGCCGGACGTCGCGTGCCTGCCATCACCCCTCGCCTAGCCTGAACCTGTGCGGAAGGCTGATATGTCGGGTCTGAGGATGTCGGCCAAAGTCTTCGCCATCGCGGCATTGCTTGCCGGCGCTGCGGTGGTGCCCGGCAGCCTGTCATCCGCACCGGCTCAGGACGCGGCGATCCTGTTCCGCAATGTCCGGATCTTCGACGGTAAGGGCAGCGCGCTCTCGGCGCCATCCAGCGTCCTGGTCAGAAACGGCCTCATCGAGAAGATTTCGACGGCGGATGATACGAGCTCCGCACAGGTCATCGACGGTGGCGGGCGCGTGCTGATGCCGGGGCTGATCGATGCGCATTGGCATGCGATGCTGGTGCGGCCAACGCCGATGGCCGTCCTCGCCGGCGATGTCGGCTACAACAATCTGCTTGCCGCGAGTGAAGCGACGGCGACGCTGATGCGCGGCTTCACCACCGTGCGCGACATGGGCGGCCCGAGCTTCGGCCTCAAGCAGGCCATCGACGAGGGGCTCGTCGCCGGTCCCCGCATCTATCCATCCGGCGCCGTGATCACCATCACCAGCGGTCACGGCGACTTCCGTCAGCTCTCCGATCTGCCGCGCACGATCGGCGGCATGCTGACCCGCATGGAGCGGATCGGCGGCAGCATGGTCGCGGACAGTCCTGACGAAGTGCGCGTGCGGGCGCGCGAGCAACTGATGCAGGGCGCCTCCCAGGTCAAGCTCACAGCCGGCGGTGGCGTCGCCTCGCCATTCAGCCCGCTCGACGTCTCCACCTTCACCGAGCCCGAGCTGCGCGCGGCCGTCGAAGCCGCCGAAAACTGGGGTACCTACGTTGCCACGCACGCCTACACGCCGGTCGCGATCCAGCGCTCCATCGCGGCCGGTGTGAGGTGCATCGAGCATGGTCACCTCATGGACGAGGCAAGCGCCGAGCTGATCGCGGAGAAGGGCGTCTGGCTCAGCACACAGCCATTCCTCGATCTCTCAGGTGCTGCGGCGCTCGGGCCTGCGGAGCAGGCCAAGATGCGGCAGGTGGTTGCCGGCACGGATCGCGTCTACACACTGGCGAAGAAGTACAAGATCAAGACCGCGTTCGGCACCGACGTGCTGTTCTCCAAGGCGCTGGCCGACAGGCAAGGCGCGATGCTGGCCTCGCTGACGCGCTGGTACACGCCCGCCGAAGCGCTGGCGATGGCGACGTCGGCGAACGCGGAGTTGCTGAGCCTGTCGGGCCTGCGCAATCCTTATCCCGGCAAGCTCGGCGTGGTGGAGGGGGGCGCGCTGGCCGATCTCCTGCTCGTCGACGGCAATCCGCTCGACAACATCGCCCTCATCGAAGATCCCGCCAAGAATTTCGTCGTGATCATGAAGGCCGGCAAGATCTACAGGAATAGTCTCGCGCGCTGACGTTTCGCGTGGTGCGCCCTGGCGAAATTCAGATCGGTCCCAGCCCCGATCGTGGGGAACGAGCCGCGTCTCCAGAACATAAGGATTTCTCGCCACCATGAGTCAACCTCGCTGACGGGTTCAGCTCCTTTGGAAATTCGAATTTGATTGCCTGCACTTGACCGCAATCAAATTTCGGTTGTGGAACCGGTTTGTGACAAACCTCGTCGGGTTTGCTCCCGGCACCTCACGTGGACGATCACACATTGCAGCGCAAGGTTACTATTCATCGCGGACCGCGCGAGCTATATGCTGGCGCTCTGTGATAGAACTGTCATGTCACCGGAAACGCTAAAATCAGACGCTACGCCGGCTCGCAAGACCATGAGCGTGCCGGACGGGAATCCTGTCCCTAAGGACGGTAAGGGAACGCAAGTCATCGCCGGCTTCGTCAGGCAACGTGACGCAGCCGAGTCTGGCGCGCAACCTGCGAACGTCGAGAGCGCTGCGATCGATCGAGCGCCATTGCAAGACGCGGCGCCCGCATCGGAGCCACCTCAGGCAAGCGCCATCGCGCGTCCCGCCAGCGAAATCGAGCTCAAGCTTCTCGTCGATGCCGATCGCATGGCCCATTTCAGCACTGCGCCGGTCATCGCGACGAACGCACGCAACAAGGGCACGAAAAAACGCCTCAAGTCCATCTACTACGACACGCCCGAGCGGGCACTCCGTCGCGCCGGGCTGAGCTTGCGCGTACGCCAGAGCGGCACGCGCTTCGTGCAAACCGTGAAGACCGACGCCGCTGACGATCCGCTGCGCCGCGGCGAGTGGGAAGCGAGTGTGCCCTCGCTCGACCCCGATCCCGCTCTGGCGATGCCTTTCATTCCGGAGAAGCTTCGCGGGCAGCTCGAAACGCAGCCGCTCGAAGCAGTCTTCACGGCCGATATTCATCGGCATACGCGCATGGTCGACCTGCCGTCAGGGACGGTCGAGATCGCCTTCGACCAGGGCCACCTGACCGCAGGTGACCGGTTGCTGCCGGTGAGCGAGATCGAGCTGGAGTTCAAGAGCGGCAGCGCGAGCACGATCTACGAGATCGCGTTGCGGCTTGCGGAGCATGGCGCGGTGAAGCCGTCCATCCGCAGCAAGTCCGCGCGCGGCTTCGATCTCGCAGCCGACAAGGCGCCTCCTGCGGGCCGGCCGCGCAAGCTTCGGCTCGGTCCGTCGGTGACGCTCGACGAGGCCTTCGCGACGATCCTGCGCTCGTGCTTCCTTCATCTGCTGGAGTCACTGCCGGCGGCCGAAGACGCCCGCAATCCCGAAGGCGTGCATCAGCTGCGCGTCTCGCTGCGTCGGCTGCGGTCGGCGCTCGATCTGATGCGCTCGGCCGGCGCGCTCTCCAATCTCGATACGCTGCGGTCGGAAGCCAAATGGCTGGCGCAGAACCTGTCCGCCGCCCGCGACTGGGACGTGTTCCAGCTCGACACCTTGCCGGCGATCGCAAGAGCCTGTCCTTCGGTCGCAGGCTTCGATGCGCTGGAGCGGCTCGCAGCCCAGCGTCAGTCGGAGGCCTATCGCAAGGCGCACCTTGCGCTCGATGATCGCCGCTGTGCCGTCTTCCTGATCAGTCTCGGCGGCTGGATCGAGACGCGCGGCTGGCGCAACGACATCGCGCCGGAAGACCTCGGCCGGCTCGCCGAGCCCGCCGTCAACTTCGCCCAGCGCGTGTTGTCGGAGCAGCACGCCAAGGTGCTCAAGCGCGGCCGCCGCTTCAAGTCGCTCTCGGTCGACGAGGTGCACCGGCTGCGGCTCGCGGCCAAGCGCCTGCGCTATCTCGGCGAGTTCCTGCTGCCGCTGTTCGACGATCGAAAGTCCGCGCGAAAATTCGCCCGCAGGCTCGCCGGCCTGCAGGAGGAACTCGGTGCCTTCAACGACATGGCGGTGACGGCCTCATTGCTCGACGGGCTCGGCGCCGAAGATCGCGACAGCGCCGTTGCGGCCGCCGCGGTCGCCGGCTGGCAGGCGCGCGCATCGATCGACGCGCACCAGTCCTTGCAGGACAGCTGGCGGGACTTCACCGCGGCGCGCGTGCCGTGGTCGGGCTGATCGCCCATCCCAAAAAAGTTGCGGCCAGGCTTTGGGGGATTTTTGGCTGCGCGTTGATAATATTGCGGATTCCTACTCGTTGACGGCTTTTCCCCGTTCCGTCCCCAGATCGAGGCTTCCGGGCAGCTTGTCGACGCGGGCCCAGTCGTCCCTTGGGACCACGTGGGCATAGCGTCGCGCGCTGCGCTCATCGCGCCAGTTCTTTGTCGCGACAAGGCCCTGCACGTCGGCGCCGCCGTAGTACCGCAGCCAGGTTGCCCAGGTGTGCCGGAAGACGTGGAACGTCACGAAGGCGAGGCGAAATTTCGGCTTCTTCCATCCCGTGGGCCGACGCTTCGGACAGTCGAGGCCGCATGCGGCCATGGTGGCGCGCAGCAGCAGATGCTTGAAATGGCCGCCCTCCCGAAACTTGAATAACCGCTCCCGGTTCGGATGGGCTTCCAGATGCGTCCGAAGGCGTTCTGCGAGGTCCTGGCGCAGGCGTAGCATTCTGGGGTCTTCGTTCTTCGACGTCTTCAGCCAGGCCGTCAGCTCTTCCGGGCGGGTATCCTGCGGCAACAGAGCAAGGCCTTCACTCTTGCGGATGCCGGTATAGAGAAGGGTGAGCAGATAGGTGCCCAGTTCCGGGTCGATTTTGTCGGCCTCGGCGATGATCCTGAAGGCGTCGTCCGGCCACATGAAGTCCGTACGTTCTTTGCCCTTGCCGCCATAGGTGTGCCTGATGCGCGGGCAGGCATCGCCGAGCGCAAGGTGCATGATCGCTGACACGGGAATGTAGACGTAGCGGCTGCGGGTGGCCGGCGCGACGTCCGGATAGAGATCCAGCGCGGCCTTGTCGATCAGGACCTGTGTCATCTCGGCGAGCGGTGCCTGGCCGAAGTGCTTGATCAGTCGAGCCATGCCACGGCGTTGGCCGGTGGCTTGCATATAGGCGACGGTCGCGCTCAGGAAGGTTGGCTGCTCCGGATCAGGCGAAGGGACGGACGGCGCTGGCCAGCATCCGTGCTCGTTGATGCAGTCCTCGATGGCGCGGAGGAATTTAAGAGCGTCAGATCGCCTGTGAGTTCCGCTGCTCGTTTCAACAGCGAATGAGCCTTTGGGGCCTCGGTGGGTGCCGCGGATTTCAAAATTCGGCGTTTTACCGGCGCGCGGCGGCCTGAGCTTGAGCGGCAAGGTTCACCCTCCCTCAGGGCAATCTCGATGCGGGCAATGTCGGTCTGGTGAAAAATCTTATCTCGGCCAACCGGGGTGTAGAAGAGGTTACCCCCGCTATCCCGGGGGTGGGCCCGCAGCCATTCCAAGAGCCAGCGCCGGCTCTTGCAGAGCATTTCAGCGGCTTGGTCCAGGGTGAGGCGCTGGGTCATCGCGGAGCCCTGCAGGCCTCGCCTTGCCCGGTCCCGCAGGCCTCGCAGCTGCCGTCGGTGCTGGCGCCGCTCATTGGCAGGGCTCCCCGGGCGGCATGTCCAGCAGCGTCCGGACGGCATCCATCTTCGCCAGAAGATCGACGATCAGCGGCGCCGTATCCCGGTAAGCTTCAGGCAGCTCTTTCAGATACCGCCTGATTTCGGCGGCGGCATCGTGTAGCGTGTCGGAGATCATCGGTCAGGCCTCCTCCTATTCCGCCGCCTGCATCGAGCCGATACGCCCGCGGCTCAGTCCGTCGATGAACTTGGCGACCGTATGGCGGATGTTCTCGTCGGCGATGCGCACGAAGGCCTGGGCGATCATCAGGCCGTCCCGGGAGGTCAGGAAGTCGTCCAGCACCGAGGCCGCCTTGGGGCGGTCGGCGGTAGGCAGGAAGAACGCAAGGTCGCAGCCCAGCGCCTGCGCGATCGCGGCAAGGCGCGTAGCGCCGACCCGGTTGACGCCCTTCTCGTACTTCTGGATCTGCTGGAACGAGACGCCGAGCGTGTTGCCGAGCTCGGCCTGGCTGATGTTCTGCTCCAGCCTGCGCTGGCGGATGCGTTTGCCGATCGCGACGTCGTCGGCCTGGGCGGAGCGGGGCTGGTGCTTGGGTTTAGCCATGTCGAAAGGTCCTTCTTGCTGGAGGGGAAAGCGAGGCGAGTTTGCCGGTGGCGCGGAACACGACGGTGCCGTCCACCCGGCGTTTGAGAATGTCGTCGCGGCCGCCGCGCATCGGAAACCGCGCGACGCGTGCGCCGTGATGGCCGGCCTGGATGCGCTTGGCTCTGGCAATTGCCGGCATGTCGACGGCCGCCGTGTGGGTGCGATGGCATTTGCGATGCGCCGCGCGTCGGTTGGCATCATCGTCAGCGCCGTCGAGATCGAGCGGGATCTCGTGGCTGACGTCCCAGGCCTGGCCGACGTAGATCAACCCGTCGCACAGATGGCAGCGGTACTTCTCGCGCTGGAGCAGCGAAAATCGTTGAGTGGTCGAAAGGTGAGCGCGCTTCCTGAGGGTCATTGCTCACCCTCTTCGAGGTCGAGAGTGCCCTTACGCTTATCTGGTCGCATGGCGCGGACGCGGATGCCGATCGGGCAATCCCAGTCGCACCACTCACTTCCGGCTAGCAGACATTGTGGAACAAGCCGGCCGTTGCGCCAGCGTCCGCAGTCGGCCTCGCGATCTTCCTCGTCGTCCCCGAGCAGGCAATCGTCGAGATGATCGTCGTCGGTGCCGATCGTCATCGATCGCCCTCCGGCTGCTGCTCGTCCTCATCAGGCGGCCGCAAGCTGTCGATGTGAACGCCGCAGTTCGCGCAGATCTTGGGATTGATAGACCATGCGACGTGGCCAGGACAGTTCTCCTCGCTCGGCGCGTTGCCGACCAGGATCATCAATTCGGTCGGGATGTCGCGGTCGCAAAGAACCGTGGTTTTGCCGCGATCGACTGACAGCACTCGCCTAGCTTTTAAATGGAACCATCGGTTCATGAGAGGCGATGTTTCGGCAAACCGCTCGAAGATTGAGTGGACGCCGGCGGTGCTCAGCGCCGACGAGACTTCCCCGTTGATCTTCTCCAGCACGGCAGCGAACTTGTTTCCCGCCTGCTCTGCCGCGAAATATTCGTCGAGCGGGAGCGTGTCGATGTGCGCGAGTACGTTATGAAGAGAGCCGGCGAGAAACAGAGCTATGTCGGTCGGCGCGGCCTCGGTTGACGCTGGAGCCTCGATCGGAGGAGTAGCCGGAGCGGCCTTCAGCTGCATCGTGCCGGTCCCGTTGCAGTCCTCACATCGGAAAACGGTCTTTACGTCGTCGCCGGCCGCAACAGCGTTCTGGATCTCTTCGTCATAGAAGACGGCGATCGATGCCGGCATCGCCTCCCACACTCGACCGCTGCCCTTGCAGCGTTCGCATCTGTACGCGCGAGCTCGGGGTTGCCTGCTCACTTGGCAACCTCCGGCGAGCCCGTCCTTCTTAAACCTTTCCTGCAAGCGCCGAGGACATCGTCCACGGCTTTCTGCAAGACGGCTGGGTCAGACTGAATCTCCTCGGCGCGATATGCCGTCGTGAGCAGCTTGGCTCCGATCTGCTTGGAGATCGCTGGCGAGCAGATAAACTTCGCGAAGATCTCGCCGTTAAGGCGCAGCCGGATATTGATGCCGCAGCACGGGCACCAATCGATCTCAGCGTTGTCCGCGACCTTATAGGTCGTCGAGCATTCCTCGGCCATCTTGGCGACGATGTCGGCGATTGCGTCGTCGGGCACGGGAGCGACCTTGGCTTTCCTTGATCTCACTGGGTGCCCTCCGGCCGGCCGTCACCCGCAAAGGCTTTCGCAATCGCGGAAAGCTGCCAATCGCGAAACTCGATAAGCTGCATGTCCGCAGAGCTAGCGGGCAGCAGTTTGATCGGATCGCTGGGCGTCTCATCTCGTCGGATTGCTCCGGAGTGGGGAGACCAAGAGACGATCATTTCCGGGCGCAATAGACCGGTGTCTGGATTCGTGAAGTCGCCGATGCTCAGAAACCTGACGGTCTGCATGCATCCCGCGCAGTGGCAGGTTTTCCCGTTGCAGCTCGGGCATAGGCCGGGCGGATCGTTCTCACAAGGGACGAGATCGCCCCAAGCCAACAGCCGAAGGCAGTCCTGGCAAAGCGCATGCGTTTGGCTGTCGCGCCCGGTATCGAGGCCGGCGATATCGATCGAAGGAATGTCAATCATGGATCGCGGCCCTCAGCATCGGCAATATCTCCATGTTGATCTCGTCCTCGTTCAGTGCCTCGAAAACCTCGATGGCCTGTTCGAGCGCAACGCGCATCCGCGCGTTAGATTCGATCAGAAACAAAACCCTGGCTGGGCTCGCCGGCTCAGGTGCTTGACGTAGGATGCCGATGACCTTTGTGGCCTTGTCAGTCATCGCAGGATCCTTCTGCGTATAACTTGATGACTCCGACCTTCTCTTGCCGGTCGAAGATGCTCGCGCTCGTGCAACCCGGCGCCTTCAATATCGCGCTCATCATCCGCTCGGCACCGTCGAGCGTCTCGGTCCAGCCGATCACGTTGTCGTCCTGATCGGTTGGATAGCCGTTTGCCAGCACCTCATAGCGCTGACCCTTGTCACCAACATTGTGAGGCTTGCCGCCTGAATGCGTCATTGCGCCGTTCCCGCCGGAAGCGCCTTAACATGGGGAACGAGTTCCGGTTTACCGTTGACATAACGGTAGGTGGCGCGCGTCCAGCCGCCGCGTTCAAGGTAGGGGAATTGTGCTTCGACGTCTTCTTCCTTGACGGTCTGGCACTGCCCGATATGCAACTTGCCGTTATGGAACGAGAAGAAGCTAAACATGACCCAGCGTTGGGTCTCGCCCCGGTAGGTCCAAGGCTCCGAAAGGTCATAGTGGCGTGTGCGCTCAGACATCGCTCATCTCCATCGCCACGACATGCTCCCGGGCGATCTGCATCGCATCGTCGACCAGCGCGTGAACCTCAAATGGCGAGTAGCCAAACGAGACCAGCACCATAATGGAATCGTCGCGGTCGACGAAAGCGCCGGTCTCGACCAGGCGCGAGGCCATCTCGGCGACCTTCGCGATGCGCTGGGCGCGGACTGCATCGAGGAGAAGCGGGCCATCGGGCAGTGCATGAATGGTGACAACAGCCATGTGCGTCAGCCCCAGAAGATGCGCGAGCAGTGGCAGCACACAACGTCGCCGCAGGATCCGATCGCGTAGTGCTGGCCGTCCGGGCTGAAATCGCAGCGCTCGCTGGTGCCGAAGGGATCTGCGACCGCGCTCATGACGGCGGCGATGTCGCGCTCGCAGACGAAGCGAACGGTCTTTGCGGCCTCCCCGGCGTGGCGGGCCGGCCTTGTGGCGACGTGCATGGCGGTGGTCCCTCTGGCGGTTGGAAGAAGCGCGGGGTGGGCGGCGGCGAGATGCCAGGCGCCGCCGCCCGGCCGCGCTGGTGTCAGCCAAACAAGTTTTGGCTGTCGTGGCGGGCATGCGGTGAGCGATGCCCGCGGTAGGAATTCCGCTTGCTGGCCGCGCGCGCGACCGCGCGATCGAGCGCCTCGCGCGTGGCCTGGTTGAACTGTTCGGGGTCGATGAAGCGCGGGTGCAGGTTCTTCTGCTCGGCAAACGCCTTCGACATCGTCGCGACGAGCACCCCGCGCTCCGACGGCTCGTGGATCGTCAGCATGGCTTTCGGCACCCACACGGCCTTGGCGTAGATGCCGCAGTCGGAGACCAGAAGCGCCTTGGCGGTTTCGCCATGGCGGACAAGAACCAGGGCCGTGATGCCGGGGCTGGAGGACATCACGGCCCTGCGGTCGGAGCCACCGCGCTGGCGTCCGACGTAAACAATGTTGGAGGATCGAAGAAGGGTACGCATGACGCTACTTTCCTTGCTGTTGAAACATGGAACGGCTGACGCGGAGCAACGCTTCGCCAGCGTGCTCGCCCGGCGAGACGACTTGATCGTAGATGTCGGCGACGCTGGAGAGCGCGGGGCGGCCCGTCGCCTCTTCCTCGCTGCGCTCCATGGCGCGAAGCGCTAGGACGGTATCGATCGCGGCCCACCACGGCTTGCAGACGAGCGTCGAGCGCTCGGCATCGGAAAGCGCCTCGAACGAGACGCGCAGTCGCTCAATGGTGATGTCGATACGGCGACCGGGAAGGGTCGGCGAGATCGCCGCCGGGCCGTCGAATGCAAATTGGAATTGGCCGGTCATGCGGCCTCGGGCAGCGCGTCGAGCGCGGTTTTGCAGAATGACCGCACGAACGCGATGGCGGCGGCCTGCGCCTCGTCCTCGGTGTTGAAGCCGCCGCGGCCGGCAATCTCGCCGCCCTCGCGGTGGTACATGCACTCGACGGAGGCGTGCCAAACCCAGCCGCAATTACGATCGCGTTGATCGCTCGTGGAGAGGCGGATCTCGCCGGCGAATAGTACGTGTCCGCTGTAAGGGCGCGGCGTCCATGCCCGACGAGGGCAGCAGTGCCAGACGTCGCGCTGATGGCCGCGCCACTTCGTCGGCTCGTCGAGGAAAAGCTCGCCGAAGCTCGCAACCCAGCCCGTTGTTTCGCGCTGGATAACCACAGAGGCGACGGATGGCATGGAAAGCTCCCGTGAGGTGAAGTTCACGGGAAGCATAACCGGTAATTTTACCGCGTCAACAAAAAAGCGGTTAGATTACCGCATTCGGTGTGGCTACCTCAGCGCGGCACCATCGTTTTGACCTTCGCGGCCCAAACGATCTCGACGTCTTCGATCGGCGGTTCGCGCTCAGACAGCAAGGTGAATACGCGGGGTTTCGAGCCAACACGAACTTTCTTGATGAGCACCCTGTCATCCTTGAGCCCCACGACGCACAGCTTGCCGATGAGATCATCCGTAATGGGGGACCTGACATCGTCGTAGAACACGAGCCAGCGATCGAAAAACGAGCCCAGGCTATCGCCCCGGATCTCGACGGCCTTGGTTTCCGGTGACGAACCGCTGGGTGCTGGCACATAGTCCAGAGCGCCCTGCGCGACGGCGTAGAAATGTGCCTCGGCGCCAGCACCAACATAGCCAACGAGCTGCACGGTGCCCTCGTCGACCGCCTCCTCTTCAGGCTCCTCTGGCCCGTTCCCTTCGACGAGCCAGTTCAGGTTCGTGTGCAGCGCGTGCGCGAGTCCCTGTGCTGTCCGGGAGGATATGCCCTTGCGGTTTGGGTCGCCTTCGGCGGCACGGCGAAGGTTCCGGATCGCATCCTTGGACAATCCAGCTGCTTCGGATGCAGCCTGCGCACTCAGGCCCAGGGTTTTGAGTCTGCGCTCGACGCGCTTGAGGATGCCTTTGAGTGTTCTGTCGGCCATACCGGTAGTGTGACCGGCAAGGAAATCCCCAACTAGCGGTAACACGACCGTTGACATAGCGGTAGGAATACCGCCATCGTGGGGCATGGACAGCATTGATTCGCTTCTCAAGGTGGCGCGCGCTTACGCAGCGGCGGAAGGCATTGACCTTTCGACGGCGAGCTGGCGGGCGCTGGGTGACACCAAGAAGCTCTCAGCTATGGAACAGGGAGCCGACATTCAGGTTCGCCGGTTCGAGAAGACGATGAGCTGGTTCTCGGACAACTGGCCGGCCAACACAGAGTGGCCGGAAGGAATCGAACGTCCGGCGCGGCAGCAGGTGGCCTCATGACCTCACCCAGCGCCACAGCTTCAGCCACCACCAATTCCAGCGCGCCCGCTCCGCGCGGTACTCCTGCACTGCGTCGTGGACCTGATCTCCAGTTTTTGTCTGAGCGGCTTTTGTCTGTGTCATATGTTGCGTCCGGAGTTGCGTCATGTCGATTGCCGAATCGTGCACATTGCCGCCGTCCAGGCCTAGGAGAACGCGAGGAACAATCGTTCTTCGAAAGTCGCCGGGCGCCCGGGCCTCTAGATTTGGTATTGCGTGCCTCGCGCTCTGGCCTGACAAGCCCGCAACCGTGCTCTCACAACGGGCTGGCTGCACCGAGCGGGCGGCGAACCTCTACATCAGCGGTGAGCGCGAGCCGTCTTACGAGGCCCTCATGGCGGTGCTCGACGAGCTACGGCCCCGCAAGCGGGCTTGATCTTCATGAGTTGCCGTCACCGGCAACTGTCCGGGCCGATGCCCGTTCAGTAAAAGTCGAAGGACAGCTGATCCTTGGACGATCGCAACGAAAGGGAGAGACGGTTCGAGCGGAGTGCTGCTGGCACCCGCTCACGCTTTCCATTTCGCCAGCGTCCATATCCACGGACAAAGACGTCTTTCGGCCCCCGGCCATGAGTTGCCATGGTTGGGCCTCGTCTGTCAGGCGGGATACAGCCCGCCGCTCCACTCGCTCAGTACGCGCGAGCGCGGCTGGAAGAGCCAGCCTTGCGGCTGGTGACAGATGGGGTGCCGGTGACGGCAGGGTTGATCCTATTCGATTCGCGCATCGGAGGGCGGTATGACCGAAACCCCGTCTCTGATCGAGAGGCTGTGCCGAAGTCTCGCCTTTCATCTCGTTGAGGGTGAGCTGACCCTCTCGTATGCCGAGGGCGACATCGAGGACTGGCGAGAGGAATGCGACCAGGCAAGGGCGCTCATCAAGGAGGCCGGTTTCGATATCGACGTGCTCTATCCGATCTTGGATCGGCCGACATCGGAGGAGCCTGCATGACCGATCAATGTATCCAGATGGTGAGCCGCCATCGGTTTGACGGGGTTGCGACACCCGTCATTCGTGGTCGAACAGGTCTAGTTGCCGGGGGTCCGGCTTGCTCGCTTGCTTCGGGTCTGCGCCCTTCGAGTGATCACTCACTCTTGTGCGCTCGCCACGTCGCCATTGAGCATACCGGCGGACATAGACATGCTTCGAGCTTCTGCCACGCTTTCGCATGGCACCATCACCTCCTTTCGGATCGCGACGGGGCTCTATCCCCGCCTTACGCCGGCACGGTGAATGCCGGCGGCGCGCGCGATCGCGGTTTCCGAAAAGGGGCCGATGGCGGCTCGCCTGCAATTTCAGATGAATCCCAGGCGAAAGCAACCAGAGGCAAAGCGGCGAGCACGGGCAATGCCATGATGGGGCCCGCGCCGACAGGGTTGCGAGTAGGCGAACCGGCGCGGACCGGAAGGCTGAGTTGGCCGGCTTTAGGGCGAACCTCAAACATCAGCGAACGTGGTGTGACGGGCGGAGAGAGTGCCGCAACCATTCAGCTTTGCTCGCCCGACTGGTCAGTTGACCCACAAATAAACCGAGCATGCTGCGCAGAAGCGGGACTATGCGCGGACCAGGCCCAGGGTGGCAGCATCAGACCTCACCGAAGGTCAGAGAGGTTTCCTGGGACGGCGGCAGGAGGGCTGGTGTGCCGGCTCGATCGCTCGTCATCGGCAACATTCAGTGCAGGGTGGAGCAGCCCGGTAGCTCGCAAGGCTCATAACCTTGAGGCCGTCAGTTCGAATCTGACCCCTGCAACCAATCTCCGGAGGGCGACATGATCCCGCTGCTCGTCGAGATCAAGGCGCGGATGGACAAGGAAGCCGCGCTCAAGGCCAGCATCGAAGGACAGATGCAGCTGTGCGCGCGCGAAGGTTGCAACGATGATTTTCAGCGCGGATATCTCTGCGCCCTTTATCACACCTGGCAATCAGTCGGTTATCCCGCCACGGCAGCGTCGATCGCGGCGGAGGCACTGGTGAAGGGCGGCATTCTCGCCGGGGACGGGGTGCGCGAATGAGCGAGATCGACGACGTCCAGAAAGGTGACCCGAGGATCATCGCCGAGCTGGAGCATGCGCTCTGGCGCAATCGTAATCGCGACAATCTCAACCTCGCCCGCGGTCGCATGTTCTTTGACTTTGGTGTCGGCAAGGTCCGGATCGCTTCTCACGCGAACGACGAAGGGGAAGGGGCATGACGCGGGAAGAAATGAAGACGCGCCAGGCGCTGGAGCAAAAGATGGCCGCGACCCTGGTTTATGAGGCGCGCCTCAAGGAATACGAGGCCGCACGCTGGCTGGGTCTTTCGGGGCAGATCGAAGGAGCCGCAGCGAACGTGCACAGCGCTCTCGATGGTGTTCTCGATGCAACGGCTGCGCAGATCGACGCCTTGCGCAAGCAGCCCGGGGGCGTGGCAATGACCGTCAGCGCCCCCGACGTGCAGATTATCGGCGCCAGCCGCGAGCAGGCGATGGCGAAGTTCAAGTCAATGGCCGTGACCGAGAGGGCCCGCCTTAGATAGCTGAAACCCTCGCGCGCAGTTTCCAGTAAGCGTTCTCGCGTATCCCGACATCACCTGCAGCTGCACCCGCTCGGTCATTTCCGGGCGTGAGCTTCTGCGTCCCGAAATTCAGGAGGGGGTAATGGCTCGAATTTACGCCGCGTCATCTTGGCGCAACGAGTATCAGCCTTGGATCGTGCAGACACTGCGTAACGCCGGTCACGAAGTCTATGACTTCCGGAAGCCCTTCAATGGCAGGCCGGGATTTGCCTGGAGCGATATCGATCCAGACTGGCAGTCCTGGTCGGCCAAGAAATATCGGGAGTTGCTGACGACCAGCCCGATCGCGGCGGCCGGCTATGTCAGCGACCTGCGCGCGATGGAATGGGCGGATACGTGCCTTTTGATCCTGCCATGCGGTCGGTCGGCACATCTTGAGGCCGGATGGTTCGCCGGCCGCGGCAAGCGCTGCCTGATCCTCACCCAGGATGGCGAAGAGCCGGAGTTGATGGCGCTGCTCGCCACCGACATCTGCATCTCCATCGCCGAAGTCATCGCGAGGCTCAATTCATGACACCGATGCTGCACGATGCGATCACCGCGCTGCTGGTCTGGATCCTGGTGCTGCTGCCCATCGCCTCCGTTCTGATCGCGCTTTTGTTGGCGTGCGCGTTACGGGTCACTCGCCGGAGGGTCCGCCCTTATGGCCTTTTGGCGGAGGCGGGTGACCCGTTCTTCTATCCGTTCGGCGAGATGCCGTGCCTCCCACGCGAACACGAAAAGCTGTTTCAGCCCAAGCGCGTCAAACTGGTCTTTGGCCGGGGCGTGCGCAAGCGCGATGCCAGCGACTTCCGCGCCTGGGGCGTTCCCGATCAATCGCAGTTGCCGGTCGCCCTCCGGCAGAACGAGAGCGGCGGCCGTCTCGCATCCACCTCGGGGACGGCCGTCGTTCTCACCTTTCCGACGGGGAGGGGGTGATGCAGCAGCATCTGACGCGCCTTGAGCAGGCCAACCTTATCGCCGGTCACGCCGTATCCTACGCGACCGCGTTCCTCGACGATCACCATTCTGTGCAGCAACTCGCTGACAACGCCGATCGACTGTTTCTAGATCTACTGGTGATCGAGGATGCCGAGACGACCTCCTTCCTGATCCCGGTGAAGCTGCTCGCCATCACCATGATGCGCACTGCGCGGGTTGCGCGGGACCTCTCGAGGTGGCCACCGGCGGAGGATCGCTGGCACGCCGTCATGGCCGCGCTAGTCGAGCTCGTCATCAACGAAAGCCGTCAGCTGAACAAGGATCGCCCATGAGGACGCTCTCACAAGCGCTCAACGCGCTGATCCTGGTCGTCGAGGAGACCCTGACGAGGCCGGCGCGCTACCAGTCGATCGCGCGAGATCCGGCATTCCCAGGGCTTGCGGCCGAGATCCGCAAGTACGACAGCCAGCCCGCCGAACACACCCGCTGCACCCATGCGGCGATGGCGGCCGTGCATCTGCTGGAGGCCTTCTACGCCAGCGATGTGCTTGAGGCGACCTCGCCCTGGCTGTCGGCGCTCGGCGCCATGCTGCCCCTGCTACGCGGCGATGCCTTCCAGGCCTTCCGGAATGAACGGGCGGCGATCGAGGAGATGCGGCGATGAGCGAAGTGGCAAGACTGCGCGCCGAATATGCCGATCTGCACCGCGAGGTCCTCGATCTTTCGCGAGACGAGATGCGCAACCGCGCCGCGCTCGATCGGTTGCAGCTTCGCGAGCAGGAGATCGTTGATGCGCTCCGCGAGCTCGGCGCATCCGTTTATCCAGATGAGGCGAGGGCACACTGATGGTGCGCGTTATCCCGCCCGAAGAGGTCCTGGGCGAAGTTGATCGCCGGCTCGCCGCCGCGCTTCGCCAGGCTGCCAACAGCGCGCTCGGCATGCCCGCTGCTATCGATACGTTCAAGGCCATGCTCGATCGCGCCGATCTGGCGCTCGTTCTGAAAGAGGAGCTGCGACCCTGATGGGCGATCGCGGCACACCCAAGGCACAGGCCAAAGCGAGAGAATTCCGGCCACGAGCCGGTGAACATGGAGCATGACACATGAATGATCGAGTTGATATCAAAGGAACGGCGACGCCGCTTCTCACCAAGTTGGACCCGACTTCGCCGGCCTTGGAGGTCAAGGGCCTCGGCAAGTTGTCTATCAAGAATGGAACGACATTCTCCGGCATGAGCTTCGATGGCGATGGCGATGTGAAAATCACGTCTCTGGAGCCCGGTACTGATTACTTGGTGCAGATCGAAGGCGGCGTGCCTGTCGCCGTGAAATATGCCGACGGCGGCGGGGACGCCTGTCTCGGCGGCTTCCATTTCGCTCCGGGCGGCAATGGTACGGGCCGCGCCGGCGGTGATGAGGTGCCTACGATTAGCCTGTTCTCTCTATGGGATCGCAATTACCGCCCCGCCTGCGCCGATCCCCGCGGCATGGTGCTCGTGACGGCGCCGGGTCGGCAATTCTGGTGCGACATCTATCTTACCGGCGTCGACCATTTGAAGAACGGCACCAGTGCGTTCGATACCGTCATTGCGGACGGCGACGATCTGCCGCGTGATCCCGCCACGGGCAAGCCGTTCAAGCGCTTCGATTATGCCGCTGCGTGCGCGGTGATGTCCCATCATGGCAAACGGCTTCTCTCATTCGAGGAGTTTGCAGCAGCGGCTTACGGCGTCACCGAAAAGACGGCCGCAGGCGAAGACCCGTGTCGGACTAATCTTGACGCGCCGCGCACCAGCTACTTCGGCCTCATGCAGGCGACCGGCAACATGTGGGTCTGGGGTCACGATGGCGATCCCGATCAGCCGCGCGCTTCGCTCCTCGGCGGGTGCTGGTTGGGCGAGGGCAGCGCGGGCTCGCGCTACGCGGACCTCGGCGGCTGGGCGGGCAGCTCGAGCGGGAACATCGGCGCCCGCGGCCGCAGTGACCACCTGCAACTTGGCTAGGCGGCGCGACAGCGACGCCTCTTGAGCGAACTGCATTCGATGATCGTCAGGGACGACAATTCGGCAACGGAAGCCCTGGCGATTGTCGAGAGATACGAGGCCTTCGTGACCTATCTCTATCCGATCCTGCAGAACAGCCCGCGCAAGCATGGTGTCCTTCGCGACACCGTGCTTGCGGCGCTGTTCACGCCGATCGGCGGTCTCTATCACGCGGCAAAGTCGCGCCAGATCTCGCGGCTATATGCCATCGACGCCGAATTCGCGACGCTGCGCGCCTTCCTTCGCTTCCTGGCCCGCGGCGATATCAAGATCCTGACGCCGAAGCAGCATATCGCCGCGCTCGCCCTTCTGGCGCAACCAGGCGGCATGCTGAACGCATGGCAGAAGAAGCTCAGCGCAGCCACAGGCACACATAAGGTTTCGCACGCTAGCGGCGTGCGGAAGGGGGAGGCGGGGCAATGATGTCGCCGCGCGCTTCGATCCTCGGCGGGTACTGGTTGAACGAGGGCAACGCGGGCTCGCGCTACGCGAACCTCGACAACTGGGCGGACAACTCGAACGAGAACATCGGCGCCCGCGGCCGCAGTGACGACGGCTTCGTGATTATCGCTCGGCGCGGGCCATGGCCTCGCCGGCCGGTCACAGCACAACTGTGGTCAGCCCATCTCTCCTGCTTCGGCGAACACACTGCGCGGTCCGGCAGAGCGGGGCGTAGCGGCGGTTCAGCGCAGAACCGTCGTCGAGACCCGCGGCCGGCACGTCGCCGCCGCGTCAATCCTGGAATTGGAACGAGCATCGCAATGGCGCGACGCTACCGCAACCTGATCGGCAAGATCGTCTCCGCCCGCAACATGGAGGAAGCTCTTCGTCTCACCTCGGCCGGCAAGCGGCTGACGCCTGGCTATCTCGCCTTCAAAGAGTTCTCGGCGCTCAACCTGGCCGACCTAGCGCGTGATTTGGCAGATGGCCGCTATGTGGCCGGCGAGCCGCACGAGTTTTTCATCCTCGATCCCAAGCGCCGGCTGATCCAGGCGCTGCCGTTTCGCGACCGGATCGCGCAGCAGGCATTGTGTCTGGTGATCGGCCCGATCTTCGATGCCGCGCTGCTGCCACGGGCCTATGCCTGCCGGCCCGGCAAGGGTACCCATGCCGGCGTAATCCAGTTGCAGAGCGACTTGCGCCGTGAGGCGCGCGCCGGCGATCCGTATTTCCTCAAGACCGACTTCTCGCGCTACTTCGCCTCGATCGAGCGAAGCGTGCTGTGGCGGCTGATCGAGGCAAAAATCTCCTGCCGGGCGACGCTTGCCCTGATCGAGACCATGGTGCCGCGGAGCGGCATTGGTCTGCCGATCGGCAGTCTGACCTCGCAGATCTTCGCCAATCTCTACACCGGCGCCACGCTCGATCGTTACCTGCAGCAGGATCTCGGCGAGCGGCTCTGGTACCGTTACATGGACGATCTCGTCGTGCTCGGCCGCTCGTCTGCACATCTGCGCCGGCTCAAGGATGAGATCGAGACCTATGCCGCGCGCGAGTTGGGGCTTCGATTCTCCAAATGGCAGGTTGCCAGCGTCTCCCGCGGCATCAACTTCCTCGGCTACCGGATCTGGGCCGGCCACAAGCTACTGCGTCGCGACAGCGTGATCCGAGCCCGCCGTACCATCGCGGCGTTACGTGCCCGCGGCGACGACGAGCGCCTGCACGAATTTCTTGCGGCATGGCTCGGGCACGCCAGCTGGGCCGACAGCGGCAATCTGATCAAGAGCCTTGGGCTGCCAAGGCAGCGGGAGGAGCGGTGATGGCGGATAGATCCGCGATCGAATGGACGAATGCTAGCTGGAATCCGATTCGGGCCCGTAACCTGAAGACCGGCAAGGTCGGCTGGCATTGCGAGCACGCCACGACCGGCTGCGAGCACTGCTATTCCGAGGGCTTCAACAAGCGCCTTGGCACGGGCCTTCCGTTCAAGCCCGGCCACCGCAAGGACATCGAGATCTTCCTCGACGAGCAGATGCTCACCCAGCCTCTGCGCTGGAAAAAGCCGCGCAAGATCTTCGTCTGCTCGATGACGGACGCCTTCGCCGACTTCATCACCGACGAGATGCTCGATCGCATGTTTGCGGTCATGGCGCTGTGTCCTCAGCATACGTTCCAGGTGTTGACGAAGCGCGCGAAGCGGATGCGGGACTATATGGAGCGGCTGTTCGGCTCGAACGTCGCTCCACGTGGGTTCGTCTGTCCTCCGTGGAGCGCGCTGCTCAATCGTGTTGAGCGAGACTGGATGGCTGCCAACCCGGATTACATGACCAACATCCGTCCGCTCTTGCTGGAGGGCCTTCAGAGGCGAACGCTTCCGACCGGTCCGCTGCCGAACGTCTGGCTCGGCGTCTCAGCCGAATGGCAGCCGGAAGCGGATGAGCGGATCCCGGACTTGTGCGCGACGCCGGCGGCCGTGCGGTTCGTGTCGCTTGAGCCGTTGCTCGGCCCGATCGATCTCGCGCCATGGCTCGCATTTGTCGAGAACGATCCCAATGACCCCCGAATGGTCTTTGACGAAAAGGTCGTGCCTGGTGGAATCGATCTTGAGCAGGTCACCCTCGATTGGGTGATCGTCGGTGGCGAGAGTGGGAGCACCGCGCGCCCCATGCATCCGGACTGGGCGCGGGCGCCGCGCGACCAGTGCGCTGCTGCCAAGGTTGCTTTTTTCTTCAAGCGGTGGGGTCGCTATGTCCCGCTCCAAGGCGACATGGAGACGCTCGGCGCACACGGCGGCGTCAATTACTTCCATCCAACAAAGGAATCGAAAGAGAAGGAAGCTATCGGCCGCAAGCTAGACGGCGTCGAGCACAACGAATTCCCGCGGGTGCCGGCATGAGCGCACTGCGCCCGATCGAAACCAAGGGCTATGCAAAGCTGGCGATTCCGGCGACCTTCGGCCTGCCTCCGAAGCTTGAATGGCTACCGATTGCGGCGCTGGTCGTCGATCCCGAGTATCAGCGCGAGATCTCGAACGTCGGCCGGAAGAACATCCGCCACATCGCGGAAAACTTCTGCTGGTCCATGTTCTCCCCCGTAATGGTCTCGGCGATCGGCGGCGGCAAATACGCCATCGTCGATGGTCAGCATCGCAGCACGGCGGCGGCGCTCTGCGGGATCGAGAAGGTGCCGTGCTACGTCGTCGAGGCGCCCCGTGGGGAACAGGCCAAGGCCTTCCGCGCGATCAACGCCAATACCACCAGGCCGCACAAGGTCCAGCTCTTCCATGCCGCTGTCGCCGCGAACGAAACCACAGCTCTGCAGGTCCTCGATGTCTGCAAAGCTGCCGGCGTCCGCATCGCCCGATCGCTTCAATCCTGTAGGGATTACGAGACGTTCTGTGTCGGCTCGATCGAGAAAGGTATTGAGCGGCACGGCGCTAAGGTCGTCACGCTGGCCCTGAAGGCGATCGTCCATTCCGGCGATGGTGTGGCGGAAGAGCTGAACCAGACCATCATCACGTCTACGGTCGAGGTGTTGGCCCGATCGCCGATCTGGTGCAGGAACGAAGCTGCGCTGAAGAGTGCCTTCGAGGCTTTCAATCTCGGCGACATGTGGCGGAACGCTGCGACGGAAGCCTCGCGCAGTAAAGGCGCCTCGACGAGGCAGGTGCTCGAGCGCGAACTGACGAAAGGCCTCCAGCAGCAACTCGGGGTCGCCGCATGACCCTGCTCGCCGCATACGATCGCGCCCGCGTCGCGCTTGCCGAGGCCACCCAAGTCAACGAGGTGCTCTCGATCCGAGACGAGATCGAGCACGTCAAGCTCTATGCCAAGCAGATCCAGGACAAGGCCCTGCTCGAAGACGCGATCGCGCTGCAGATCCGAACCGAGCACCGGCTGGGCATCCTGCTCGCCGCGGCCAAGAAAGCCGGGCAGATCGCGGAAGGGCGGAAGCCGAAGGGAGAAGCCGGAGCCGATCGCGTCACGCTCTCGGACATCGGTGTTGACCGCAAGCTCTCGGCAAGGGCCCAGAAGGCCGCAGCCCTCGGCGACGACAAGCTCGAGCAGGTGATCGCAAGTGCGCGCGAGAAGATCCGGAGCGGCGGCGCCATCCTGGTCGATCCGGTTCAGGCGGCCGCCAAGGAAGCCGAAATCGCCGGCCGGCGCGCAGCGCACGCGGCGCGGACCGAGAAGGGCGGCTGCGTCGCCGATCTCGGCGCGCTGGCGCTGACGGGAAAACGGTTCGGCTCGATCGGCTCCGACCCGCAGTGGAAATTCCTGACGCGCTCGGCCGCCGGCGAGGGCCGGTCAGCCAACGTCCACTACAAGACCGAAGAGGTCGACAAGATCAAGGACTTGCCCGTCGGCCAGCTGCTCGCCGACGACGGCGCCTTCTACATGTGGATGGTCGACTGGTGTCCGCAGGATGCGCTGGACCTCTTGGCGCATTGGGGGCTGAAGCACGTCACCACTGCCTTCACCTGGGTCAAGCAGAACGCATCCGGCGAAGGCTGGCACATGGGGCAGGGCTACTGGACCCGCGCCAACCCGGAGCAGTGCTGGCTTGCCACCAAAGGCAATCCGAAGCGCCTCTACGCCGACGTGCGTCAGCTGATCATAGCCCCGGTGATGGAGCATTCCCGTAAGCCCGACGAATGGCTCGATCGGATCGAGCGCCTGACCGAGGGCGATTATCTCGAGCTGCAGGCAAGGCGGCCGAGAAAAGGCTGGGTCTCTTGGGGAGACGAACTTGAGTGGACAGGAGTAGCGTCATGAGCGTCAATCGGAAAGTCTGGACTGAGGAAGAATGGGCCACTCTTCAGCGCATGCGCGCCGATGGCGTGAGCTGGTCCGCGATCGATCAAGCGCTCGGGCGCCAGCCCAAAAGCTCCCGATCGAAATGGGAGAATGAACGCGCGAAAGAACGCATTCGCGCGGATAAGGCGGCTGCGGCCTCTAAGCCGCCGCCCGCAGAACATCAGTCTTTGACCGCAGCATTCTTCGGCGATCCGCTTCCGGGCCGTAGCGCGCTCGATCGCCGTCGGATTGAAGTTTCGAGCCTGTCGATATCGGCCTCGGGAGCGCGGCCATGACGATGGAGCGTCCGTTTTTCAACGCGCACAGCATCGCTATCGGTACGTGCCCAAACCCGGCTTGCAGAGCAATCCACGTCCATCTGCTCGACCAGGACGACTACGTGCACGCACAGCTCACGATCGGCTGTGAGAACGTCGAAGACGTGATCGCCGATCTGCGCACCGTGCGGGACCGGATCGTCATGGGCGGCGAAAAGAAAGGGCTCGACAATTGACCCGCCGTCATCGCCTGGCAGATCGCCGCGCTCATGAGACAGTAGCGATCGAACATGACGAGCAGCGCTACAAGGTCGGTCTCGGCCGCGACGTGTTCGGCAGTCGCGTCGGTCCGGTGATGGAGGTGTTTCTTAACGCGCAGAAGGCCAACTCGCATCTCGACGTGCTCGCATCCGACGGCGCCATCCTGATGTCGATGCTGCTGCAGTACGGCTGCCCGCCGGCGGACATCTTCCATGCCATGAAGCGCAACCCGGATGGCTCGCCGGCATCGCCACTGGGTCGCGCCGCGGCTTACCTGGTCGAGGGCGATCAATGAGCGCACGCATCACCACCGAACGGACGCTCCGGGACGACGACGACATGACCGGCCAGTCGATCCGCGATTGGAAGATCGAGAGCGAGGCCGGGCACGTTACTATCCGCATGAAACATGGCGACGGGTTCATCCTGCTGAGATCGGACGACGTCGACCAGTTCATCATTGATCTCAATCGGGCCACAGACCTTGCGCGCGATCTGACCGCAGAGCGGGAGGGCGCATGACCGACATCGAACGCCAGATCCTGCTCAACCAGATCGCCATCCTCGAGGCGCTAGCACCAATCACGGCGAGTGGCGCCGACAGCACGCGCGAGCTGTTGCTCAAGCGCTATCGCCAGACTGCCGAGCTCATCCGCCAACACTCACCCAACAGAACCTGAAGGGAAATCCACTGCCATGGATATCAAGGTCCCGCTGAAGATGCTCAAGTTCGGCCACGAAGACGGCGAGGGCATCAACGCCCGCGTCGCCGGCCGGGAGGACGGCATCGCCGCGCTTGCGGCCAACATTTTCGCCAACCGCTCTGACGACAATCCGTCCGGCCTGATCGAGAACCTGGTCGTCAAGGATTCGGGCGAAGGCTTCTATTCGGTCGCGAACGGCAACCGCCGCCTCGCGGCGTTACGAATGATCGAGGCCGAGGGATCGGAGCTGCCGATTCCCTGTACCATGCACCAGGTCGACGAGACCAAGGCCTTCGAGTACTCGCTGACAACGGCCATCACTGCCGAGCAGCTCCATCCGGTCGATCAGTACGAGGCGTTCGCCCGCCTGGAGCAGCATGGCAAGTCCGAGGAAGAGATTGCCGGTCAGTATGGGTTGAGTGGCAAGCAGGTCCGCCAGGCGCTGGCGCTCGGTCGGCTGAGCGCGAATATCCGTGACGCGTGGCGCAAAGGCGACATCAAGGCGGAGATCGCTCAGGCCTTCACGCTCGCGCTCGACCATGTCACCCAGGATAAGCTGTTCGCGAAACTAGACAAGGCGCACGCGATCACGGCGCACAACGTCAAGCGCGAGCTCGGCGCCTATGCGACGGATGAAGAGATCACCCAGCTGCTGAATGTCGTCGGAACGGAGGCTTATCGCGCCGCCGGCGGCCATGTCACCGAGGATCTCTTTGGCACGTCCCATATCATCACCGACGAAGCCCTGCTCAAGCAGATGGCGCGGCAGTTGCTGATCGCGAAGTGCGAGGAGTTCACCTCAGCCGGATGGGGTTGGGCTGAAGTCCTCTCGGATCTCCCTTCCGGCGCGCGGCATTGGCCGATCTCGGAGGTCAAGACGAAGGTCTATGAGGGGGACGAGGAACAGCAGCTCGAGAAGTTGCGGGCCCGGCTGGCCGAACTCGACGACAGCGACGTCTTCACCAGCGAGATCGAACAGGAGGAGGTCCAGCTGGCGCTCGAGGTCGATGCGATCGAGCAGGCAGTCAGGATCCGCAGCTACAACGAAAAGAAGCGCAAGCAGCTGGGCTGCATCGTCACGATCGAGGACGGTAGGCTGGTCGTTCTGGCGGGCATTAAGCGTCCGGAAGAGGCGAGGGCGTCGCAAGCCCGCGATGATGGTGATGGCGCTGAGGCTGGATCGAGTAAGCCGCCGTCGGCGGCGGCCAAGGCGGCACCTGAAGAGCCGGAGATCTCGAACGCGCTGCTTCATCGTCTCTCGGTCCAGCTCACCCATGCGGCTGCCACGGCGCTGATCCAGGACACGCCTCTGGCGCTCGCAGTCCTGCTCGCCGGTTTTGACACCTATGGCGGGAACGGCGTCAAGGTGTCCGTCAGCGGCCTCGGGATGAGCGGCGCGCCCGGTAAGCTGTTCGGACAGCCCGACGATCTGCCGCGCACGCTGGCTCTCGCGAAGAAGCTGAAGCCGGCCGAGAAGCTGGACCTTCTGGTCCAGGTCGCCGCCGGCGCGCTGGACTTCCAGAATGCCAGCCTAAACGGCGGCGTCGACGAACGCGACTCGGTCGTCTCGATCTGCAACGCGATCGAGCCGAAGGTGCTGAACGCCGCGCTGCGCGGCGCCTTCGACGCCAAGGATTACTTCGCGGGCGTCAACAAGACACTCTGCCTCAAAGCGATCGAGGAGGCCCTGGGCGCTGATATCGCGCGCCAGCAGGCGAAGGGCTCGAAAGCCGAGATTGCCGCCTTCGCGGTCGAGAACGTGCCGCCGACCAACTGGCTGCCGCTGCAGCTGCGCGCCAAGGGCTATGACGGGCCGCCGGTGAAGAAGCCGTCAGGCAAGCTTGCGCCGTCGCGGGCTAAGAAGCCGGCGAAAGCAGCGGCGAAAAAGTCGGTCAAGAAGACTGCCAAGAAAAAGCGCTGAAGCTACTCCTGATCGGACACTTTATATATGTGCGCATCAGCGGCATCTGCGGAACTTCACGAAGGCGTTGTGTCGTTCGAGCCTCTGACGCTCGGCCGCGAAGCCGTTCTGCTCGGCAAGGTGAGGGTCGGCGAGATCATTCCGCTCGAGGCCGGCCGGCACCAGGCCTGCTTCCGCCTGACCTTGCCCGATGCGAGTGCAAGCATCGCCTGGTGGCCTGTGGCCGATATCGCCGACGCACGGCGGCTGGCCGCCATCAAGATCAATGACTGGATGCAAGCGGCCGGCCTGGTGCCGGCGGGAGGGACGGCATAATGACGGAAGACCAAATCAAGCACATGGTCGATCGCTTCCTCGGCTGGAAGCTGCCGGAGAACTTCAATCCGGATTGCGGGATCAGCTTCAAGAGGACGTTCAACGAGCACACGGCTCACCCGGCGAAATATGAGCCGATCGGTACCAACCTGCTTGATGCTCAGCAGGCGATGGAGATGGTGCGGCACATGCTCGAAGGCCTACCTGCAGGTCGTGCCCAAGGAACGCTGAACGGCGCGAAGCTTGGCGATCCGCACCCGCATTGGTCGGCTGACTCCAAGAACGAAGACTATCCAAAGACGATCGAGGAGTGGAATCCCCACAATGATCCGGTCGGCCAGCACCTGGCTCTGGCCGAGAAGCGCCTGCGCGTGTCGATTGACCGAGACGATCCGCGAGCGCCGGCCGAAATGGCGCTGGTCTCGCGCTGGGATCTGGCGACGCTGATCCATGATTGGTGGCACAGGTCCGCACTCCTTGACATCTGGGGGGCTGAGCGCGCTGCAAAGGAGGCCGCCCAGTCGCCGGCCGCTCGGGCCGAGACGAAGACGGTATGGGGCGAATGTAAGGTCTGCGGGAAGATTAATCCAGAGCATGACAGGCCATGCAAGGCGCTGTGCTTCATCGTCGGCGAAGGCAAAGCAGCGCCCCCCGCGCAGCTTCCGCGCCCCTCTGCCGAGACCAACGAAGCGCGAGACGACATCGCGAAGGTAATCCAGAGCCACGTATTCATGCGCTCGCGCGGCGGTCGCTCAATCGAGATATTTGGCTTTGAGGAAGCGGCGGACACGATCCTTCGCATGAACGCTCAACCGCAGAGATCTGCTTCGGAGGAAAGTGACCTTCCAAAGATTCCAGACGACGATAGCGACTTCACACCGGATTTGGCTCGCAAGATCATCTGTAAGTATCAAACTATCACTGGCGACCTGTATGCCGCTCTCCGCTCCATTGTTCAGGGAAATCTAGGCGACGCCCCCTGGCAGGCCAATTACGAGACGATCAAGCAGATTGCGCGCAATGCTCTCCCCGAGGGTGAGCGCCATACCTCACATTTCGATCAGCAAAACATTGCCATGACTGAAGAATTGAAGGGCACATTCACCTGTCCGATCTGCGGAAAGAACGCGCCTCACCATCATACTCCCGAAGAAGTAAAAGCGGCGCGGGTGCCGACGATCGCAGAAATTGCCGCCGACTGCCGAGAGGCGGCGGCTCAGTATCGAAAGTCGTTCACACCATGGACGACTGTGTCAGTTGAGGCCGTCGCCGAGATATACGATCGGATCGCCGACAAGCTCGCCTCCGAGCAAAAAGCTAAGAGGAGGTGGTCTTGAAGCAACCTTTCACGCTGGACGAATCCGCCGTGCTTTTATCGCTGCTCCCCTTCGTGATCGGCTTTCTAGCCATCATGAAATACGGAATGGGGTGGTGAATGATGAACGCACTCTCGATCATGACTGATCTAGTTTGGATGGGGAATATTCTCCTCCCCAGATGGTTCGTTTTTGCCGCAATCGGTTTGATGGCCCTTGTGTCGGGCTTCGCAATCGCCTTCTTCAGAGAGACGTCTGCGCTTTTGTTCTTTCTTGGGTGCGCAATCTTTGTGACGTCGCCCGCATGGTTAGCTGCGATTTATGTCCTGACCCATCAACCTGCGCGGCCAACGCCGGATCAGCTTTACGGCTGCACGGTCGCGCAGCAAGCACAAAACGGAGAATGCAAATGACCGGGAAAAGTTGGTCAGCTGGGAGCGCGAGAGAGACCTATCTGCGCAAGATCGGCGACGGACAATTCGAGTACGGCTTCGTCCAGCGCTTCAAGAACTTCCGGAAGCGCCCCAATAAATACTGTCCCGCGGGGGTCGAAGGCTCCGTCGCCGCAGCCGAGGCCAAGCGCAGCGCATTGGAGACCGGCTCATGATCGCGACCTACGTACCTTGGCTCCTATCGGCGATCACAATCTGGATGACGCTTCTCGCCGGCAACAAGCATCCGAAGGCTTGGCTGATCGGTCTTGGCAATCAGGCCCTATGGCTGCTCTGGATTTGCGTTGTCGGCGCCTGGGGCTTACTGCCCATGAACATCGCCCTGTGGGTCGTCTACGGGAGAAACCATTGGAAATGGAGCCAGCCATGACCGAGCGTTGGAAGCCTGAGAACGCGTTTGAATTGACGCCGTTCATGGTCAAGCTTTTAAGGCGAGCATGGAGCAACGGCTGCGTTCCGCTCGCCGACGACATGGCGTTTCGCCACGCTGAAATGGCGGCGATGCGAGAGATGGCCAAACACGGGTTCGTTCGGTCTGCTGAAATGGATCGAGCGATACCGGGGCCGCCGCAGCCACCCGGCTGGGTGATAACCGATAAGGGCCGCGAAGCAGCCTACCCACTCTCGCCTCCTGAACCGCAGGGAGTGCAGAAGCCTCTGTCTGACCCTGTGGGAACATTTGCCTGTGATATTTGTGGTTATAGTGAACCGCACGGGCACGATCTCAAGGAACTCGAGATCGAGCGCTATGCCCGTCCTACCTTCGAAGCCGCTATCGTTAAATGGCTTGATACATACGTTCCCACTGAACGGCGCTGGCGCGGCGAAATGCTCGGCATAGTCGGTTGGAAACTCAAGCCAGCACGCAATCCGGGACAAGATAGCCCGAACTATACGGACCAGTGGATTGAGGCATTGTGGTCCTTGTGGCTTGGGGCGTGGGTCGCAAAGCAGAGTTGGCATACGGCGTTCGACAGCTCCGCCAATGAACCGCAGCGATCTGCCGACACGGCACAAGAAGTGATGGAAAAGGCGCGAGCCTACATCGAATATTCGCTCGACACCCACGGCAACGACATTGCCGGCAACGGAATGGCCGCACTCAATGCACTAGACCGAGCGCTCAGCGGCGCTCAACCGCGGCCGTCTGCCGCAACCGTGCAAGTTCGTCCGCTCGAATGGGCTGAGGGGAAGGGCGAGCTAAAGGGTCAACTCGTATGGAGTTCTGGCGATCCATGGGTGTTTTGGATCGTAAAGAACCTGAACGAGAAATACATTTGGTGCGAGAACTTCAACATTGAAGGGTTTTGCCCATGCTCGCCCGTGCGCGGTTCGTTCGATACGCTGGACGAGGCCAAGGCGGCGGCGCAAGCCGACTATGACGAGCGCATCAGAGCGGCTGTCATCCTCAATGAACCGCAGCCAACGCCAGTGATCAAGTTGGCAAACAAATGGCGCACCCAAGCCCGGCAGCACGATGAAGCAGCCGACGAGTGCTTCGATCGCGGCGACGATGACGAAGGCGACGTGAACCATGTGGAGGCGACGTCGCTCCGCAGGTGCGCCGACGAGCTTGCCGCTCTCACTGGAGCGAGCAAGCCATGACGGTCACCGAAATGTGGAAGCCGATCGCATCTCTTTCGACAGAAGATGAAAAGGACGCTGAACTCCGCATGCCGGGCGGGAACATCGAAATCGGGCACTTCTCGCCCGTGCAAAGGCGTTGGCAAATCCGCACCGGAAGCTACACCCGCGAGCACGAACAGCAGCCGGGCGTGATGGTTCGCGGGACGGTCTACAAACTACTGGAAGGTGTCTACCCGACCCACTGGCGACCGCTCTCATCCTCAATGACGCGCCCAAACCGCGCCTCGGAGCCCGGCTCCTGATGGTCGCCTATTCTTACAAGAAGTTGCAGCATGAGCTGGACGAAGCCGAGCAAAAGGCATGGGATTCGTTGCGGCGTTACAACTTTCAGATGTTTGGCTATTGGGCGGCAATATGGGTCTACATCAATCGGATTGGTGAATTCAAGCGGCCTAATCCTTGGGTCGATGTTGTGCGCCTGGCTCGATCGCGGGGCACGGACGCATGAAGCCGCCGGCCAAATCCACGCTCTTCCGGATGCAGCAGACCGCCCAGATCGCGGCTGAGACCATCGAGATCGCCCAGGACGCGCGCCTGCGGGCCGGCGAACTCAAGCAGCCAATGCCAGAGCAGGTCAGGAAGCGCGACGACTTCGTCGGCATGGTCCGCCTGATTGACGCCATCCTGTCCGACAAGGTCATCATCGATCGCCTGAGGGAGCGGATGACTGCGCAGACGCTTCTTGCGACCGACACCGACGTCGAAACGTGCGAGGCCAAGTGATGGCGCGCATCACCGACGACGAGCTCGATGACATCCGCGCCCGCAACCCGATCTCGGACATCGCCTCCGGCTATACCAAACTGCGCCGCGCCGGCGGGAAGCTAGTCGGCCCGTGCCCGATCTGCGGCGGCCGCGTCAGCTCGCAGCGTTTTGAGGTGATCGAGAAGGACCAGAGCTGGGTCTGCGCGGTGTGCCCAGACGGGGGCGACGTCATCCGCCTGGTCGAGAAGGTCGAAGGCTGCGACTTCCGCGCCGCGATCGAAAAGCTTGGCGGCCGTACCGCGATCGACGCAGCGCGCGCCAAGGAACTGTTCGAGGAGCGCGAGCGCAAGCGCCTGGCGCGGGAAAAGACCTCGGCCGACTATCGCGAGGCCGAGCGCAAGCGGCTTCATCGGACATGGAAGCAGACCCAGCCGATCCACGACACGATAGCTGCCCGTTACCTGGAGGGGCGGGGACTTCAGCTGCCGGAGCGATGCCCGGGCCTTCGCTTCGCGCCGGCGATGCCGTATTGGCATGGCGAGAACATCGACGACCACGGCCGCAAGGCGGGCCCTCGCAAGATCCACGAAGGCCCGGCGATGGTAGGTGCCTTCATCCGGCCGGACGGGAGATTTGGCGGGCTGCACCTGACCTGGCTCAACGTCATTACGTCACCTGATGAAGTAACGCCGGCGGCGCCGGTAAAGGCCGAGATCCTCGACCCCGATTCAGGCGAGGTCCTCAATTCCAAGAAAATGCGCGGATCCAAGACGGGCGCCTATATCGCGATTCAGATGCACGAGGCGCCACTGCGCCTGGTGATCGGCGAGGGGATCGAGACCGTGCTCTCGGTCTGGACGGCGATGTATCAGGCGGGCCGGTCGCTCGACGACATGGCCTTCTGGGCCGCCGGCGACCTCGGCAATCTCGCCGGCCGGGCGAACAAGACCGTCAACCACCCGACCTTGAAGCGGCCGGACGGCAAGCCGCAGAAGGTGCCGGATCGCTTCCCGGATCTCGATGATCCCGGCCTCTCGATCCCGGATTCCGTCCAGGAGCTCATCCTGCTCGGCGACGGCGACAGCGAGAAGGTGCTGACCGAGAACGCCATGGAACGCGCCGCGCGCCGCTACGCGCGGGCAGGGCGCGTGATCCGGATCGCGTTTGCGCCGGCGGGACTGGATTTTAACGATCTTCTGAGGGCTGTGTGAACCGCACTGAACATCTGTCCGATCGTGTCACGCTTTACCTTGCTGATGCGCGTGAAGCGCTTCGGGAGATTCCCAATATCGGCGATATCGTTAGCGATCCGCCTTATGGCATTTCGTACATGCCTGGAAGCGGGGGAAGGTTCACTGCGCGCGGCGGCACAACGGTAAAACGAACTTGGGAAAATCGCCGCGGCAACGTCGTGAAGGGCGACGACGTGGCATTCGACCCGACGTTTCTGCTCACTTGCCCGGCTAGACATCGAATCCTTTGGGGCGCCAACAATTACGCGAGCCGATTACCCGATAGGCAGGGATGGTTGTTCTGGGACAAATACTGCGCACCGAGTAAGCTGACGTTCGCAGAAGGCGAGATGGCATGGACGGATCTTCCAATCACTGCCAAGGCGTTTCGGCACCTCTGGAACGGCGTGTGTAAGGCGAGCGAGACGGGACAGGCGAGACTGCACCCTACGCAGAAGCCAATCGCCCTGATGGCATGGTGTATCAGTCTCTTGCCCCCTTCTGAAAAAGCTGTCGTCGATCCGTTTATGGGATGTGGCACGACCGGTCTGGCAGCGGTGGATGCTGATCGACCTTTTGTCGGCATTGAGCTCGAGCAGAAGTATTTTGACCTAGCGTGCCGGCGCATTGCTGGTCGCCTGAAGCAGGCGAGGCTGGCTCTATGACCATCGAAGCCGTCCTCGACATGGTCGACAACGCCCCCGCGTTCGTCGACGTCGACCCCGCAACCCTCGCCCAGGCCGAGCGCAAGTTCGGAAATGAGCAGATGAGCGCCGGACTGACGCGACTGCGGGTGACCGAGGGCGACGATCGTCTGCCGGCGTTGTCTGCACTCGCCGAGCAGCTCGGGGAACTGGCGGCAGCCGGCGCGATCGCCGAACCGCTCGCCAAGGCCTCACTCGACGCCGTTGCGGTCGATATCGGTCTGATCCGTGACCTTGGCGCGAAGCCCATCAAGAGCGCGATCGCCGCCGGCCTCAAGCTCGGCAAAAAGACTCCCGCGGATCTATCGGAGGTGCGACGCGCCGCTTCAGCGGCGCTTGGAGCACCTCACATCAATGGGCGCCCGCGAGAGGCGGGCGACCGAACGACCCTCCCTGCCGATTTACCTCCGGAGCAGCACCAGCATCCGCCATCTTCCCAGGCCGCGTCGCTGCCGTCGTCGCCGGCCGCCCCCGCGCCCCCCGCAGAGGGCAACGAGTTTACAAGCTCCCAAACGGGAGAATCGCCGGAAGCTCCTGCATCAGCGGGGAGCGGGGGAGGCGATGAGGCGCCGCCAGAGGATCGAGATGCGCTCAACATGCGGCTGGCATTCTTTCCTCTGACTGATCTCGGCAATGCAGAGCGGTTTCGCGAGCGGCAACGCGGCAAGCTGCTCTTCAATACGGCGCTCGCCACGACGTCGCCTGGGCGGCAGCGGGGCTGGCTCGCATGGGATAAAAGGCGCTGGTCGAGCGAGAGCGGCGCTGAGCGGGTGATGATTGCTGAACACGAAACCGTCCGCGCCATCCAGCTGGAAGCCGACTGCGTGGCTGATAGCGGTCGGCGCGACGTCGCTGAGCCTAAGGAAGGCGCCTGCGACTTCGTGGTTGAGGTCAAGCGCGACGATAGCGTCGTGCTCTACTCCGAAAAGCTCGCAAAATGGGGGCGGACGTCCGAATCCGCGCAAAAGCTAGGCGCGCTGTCAAAGAGAGGCGCGCCATATCTTTCGGTCGGTTATGGCCAGCTCGATGCCGACCGCATGAAGATCAACGTCAACAACGGCACGCTCGTGGTCCGCAAGTGTGAAGAAGGCGACTACGTCCAGTTCACTCCGCACAATCCGGCCGACATGATCACAAAGGTATCGCCGGTCGATTATGATCCGTCGGCGACCGCACCAGAATTCGATAAGTTCCTGGCGCGAGTCCAGCCGAAGGCCGAGATGCGTTTATTCCTGCAACAGTGGTTCGGGCTCTCGCTCACCGGCGATACATCAGCGCACAAGCTCGCGTTTCTGTATGGCAAGGGCCGCAACGGCAAATCCGTGCTGGTCAACGCCGTCTCGTACGTCGCCGGCGACTACGCGCAGAGCGTCCCGATCGAGAGTTTTCTTGACGCAGGCAAGCCTCGCAACGGCGGCCAGGCGACGCCCGACCTCGCGAAGTTGCCGGGCGTTCGCTTGCTGCGCACGTCAGAGCCGGAGAAGAACGCCAGACTTGCTGAGGCGCTGATCAAACTCGTCACCGGCGGTGAGCCGATGGATGCGCGGCACCTGCAGGGTGACATGTTCACTTTCCTGCCCGAGTTCAAACTGACCATCCAGGGGAACTACAAGCCCGTGCTGTCGGGCACGGATGAGGGCATCAAGAGCCGGCTATTGCTGGTCCCATTCAGCGTCACCATCCCCAAGGAAGAGCGCGACATAAAGCTGGTTGACAAGCTCAAGGCCGAGGCGAGCGGCATCTTGAACTGGATGCTGGATGGGCTGCGGTCCTGGCTCGATAACGGCCTGACCGAACCGCAAGAGGTCACCGAGGCTACGGCGAAATACTTCGCGACATCGGACGTGCTCGGCCGCTTTCTTGAACACTGCACGGTCCGTGAGGCTGGATCTCGCGTGCAATCCTCCGTGCTTTATCAGGTCTATGAAGCCTGGTGCAAATCGTCGGGAGAGACGCCCTGGAAAAATCGGGGCTTCTCGTTGGCGTTGGATGAGCGCGGAGGATACGAGCGGAAGCAAAGCGACGTCATGTGGTGGCTCGATCTCAAGCTGATCAAGAGTGTCAATGACTTCGTCGATGCTCAGGGCAACCCAATTCGCGTGTCCACCGGTGATGATGGGAATGAAAGCGCGGGCGATGTCGAGATCTGATCCTCCCATCCTCCCGAAATGGGAAGAATCGATTCGGTCTTAAGATGTTGGATTTATTGAAGATGGGAGGTTGCGGGTAAATCGGGAGCTTCTCCACGCATACACATGCGCGGGCGTGCGCGCGCGTAGGGCGCGCCAAAGGCGACAACTAATATCTCTATGTATGCGTAGAGATACTCCCAATCCTCCCATCCTCCCAAAATGAAAGTGAAAACCTCATGACACCAATAACTTGAAGAGCGCCGGGAGGATTGATGGGTGCTCTGGGCAAGCTCCCGATCATCCTCCCGGAGAAACTGTACCCGATTGGTACAGTTTCTCGCGGACTGACGGCCAACAAATCGAGGTGGAAAATCGAGATGTTGGAGCTATCGAATGAAGCCGATCGCCGAGGCGTTCGAATACCTGTCGCCGGAGGTGCGTGCGGAACTGCTGCGGCCCGTCCAGACCTATGATCCGAGAAACGCGGAGATCGTCGAGGGAGCTAAACCACGCTGGCATCTGGTCGAGGCATACGAGCCTGCGCAGCGCGATGTGCAGAAGGTCTTGATCGAGCGCCGTTTCGGAATCTTCGTACCCGAAAGTGAGATCGTCGAGGTGAGGCGCGGTCGCAAGGTTACGCGGCGGAGACTGATTTTCCCGGGCTATATTTTCGTGTTCGTCTGGGACATCGACCGGCATTGGTCGCGGATCGCAGAGATCCCGGGAGTGTCGCAGATCATGGCATCGAAGCCCGATATGGCCCTGTTACAACTCTGCGGACAGACGGTTGACGAAATTGCTGTGGGGATTGGGGTGTCTCGTGAGCGGGCGGCCTTGCTACAGCGGCATGCTCAATTGGCTGCACGAGGGCGCGCAATCGTTGTCAGCGATGACCTAATCGACCAAATTCGGGCAGTCGAGAACGCGGAGTGCCGGCCGCCAGCGAAGAAGCGCACGCGCGGCAAGCGGCAACAGCAGGACGATGAGGTCGTCGCAACATACTCGTGGTCTGCGTTTCCAGACCGGCTACTAGATCTTGACTCTGAGAAGCGGAATCAGACATTGCGGAAAGCCTTGGGCCTCTCCTAGTACCTGCCGGCAACGGAGGTGTGGAACGGAGATGGCGGATGAAGCGCGAAATGCTCGGTAAAACCGGGATAGCGTGGGAAAAGCGAAGCTATGCCCGGCCGAAAATATCCATCAGAAAATAAGGAAAAATTGGCATTGCGTCGAGAGGAGCGGCGCGCGGCGGCACAATCGCAGTTGGAGCGTCTTGTCGGCGTCAATGATCGCAGCCACAGCCACCTCCGCAAGCTGGCGATGCTGATGATGGATGTAGCGAATGACCCAGTTGCTGGTTCGAAGAACGGAACAAGCTGGAAACGAAGTCGCCGCAGAGGATGATTAGATCATAAACGATCGCTGGAGCGGACAGCTGGCAATCTACCTGAAGCCCCGAGGCGGAAACGCCCGGGGCTTCTGTGTTTGCATAGGTTGTGCAGCGAAGTCGCTTTCTCGGCACGTGAGGGCAACAGGCGCCGGCCACAGCAATGTGGTCGGCGTTTCTATTTGCATAGGTTGTGCGGCATCCGGTTAGCCCTGTTGTCGCTGCCCTTCATGGGCGTGCGTTTCCTCCCTACGACTGGCCCGCCGGTGCAAACCGTGCGGGCCGTTCTTTTGTGTGGGGTAGGAGCAGTTCGGTCCTGTCCCCACAACCATCATTACAACCACGACCAGGAGTACGATCAGTGTTTACCATCAAGCTTTACGGCCACGATGGCCGACGGATCATCCGATCGGCTAACAGTTTCACCATCCTCGTAGACGACATGCGCGGCTTCTATGAGGTCACGTTGCATAGCGAGAGCGAGGGCGACTGTCGGTTCGACATAGGCGCGGCGCGTGACCTGCCCCCCGGCTCACGTCCAGACGATTTGCCGCCGCTGATGGGGCATGCCTACATCGTGAACGATAAGGGCAGAACGATTGAGACCTTGTCGAGCGGCAGCCCAAAGGGACAGGCCTAACTCGCTTCGCGTCTCTTCCCTGACTTCGGGCCGCTTGTTCAGTCGAGCGGCCTGATCTTTCGACGGTGACATATGGCAGGGATCAGGACGTTGGCGCCGCTGGTACCACGGTCGAGCGGCTTCACGGTTAGGCCCGAACCCAAGACGGTTGACCCGCACTACCTGACCGATGCGCACAGGGCTTGGCGTGATCAGGTCATTCGCAATGCGAGCGGTCGTTGTCAGTGGGTTGAGAATGGCCAGCGCTGCACGAAGGCAGCGCCAGGGCATCGCATGTTCGCCGATCATATCGTGGAGCGCCGTGACGGTGGCGCGCCGCTCGACCCGGCAAACGGCCAGTGCTTATGCGGAAGGCACCACTCGCTGAAGACCGCCGCCGCGCGGAGGAACCGCGCCTACCCGGGGGGTGGGTAAATCCCTGCCACCCGGGGCGCGGCTACCGCATGGGGGCTCATTCAGAGGTTTTTTTCTCGTGGACCAGATTTTCGACCTGTTCGGCGATCCTGTGCCGGCCAACTGGGGACAGCGTGGCCGCCCAGAGCACGTCGCATCTCAGCAAAATCGGAATCGTGTCAGCATGTTAGTCGCGGCGGGCTGGAGCAATTCCAGGATCGCGGCGACGATGTTCATCACCCAGCCGACCTTGCGGAAGCATTATTTTTCAGAGCTGAAATTTCGCGACGTCGCTCGCGACCGGCTGAACGCCAACCTGCTGACCAAGCTCTGGGAACTGTTCATGGCCGGCAACGTCGCCGCCGGCCGCGAGTTCCGCGATGTGCTGAAAGAGAACGACCTGATGCTGTTTGGCCAGACCTCGCAGCCGCAGAAGTCCGACAAGCCGGCCAAGCTTGGCAAGAAGGAAGCGGCGCTCGCCGCGGCACAGACTCCTGACACCGGCTCAACGCTCGGCGAGCTCATGGCGAAGCGTCAAGGCGACGGCCGTCCGAACTGATGTGGGACCTCAGCTGCCCTGACTGGGAGGATCGCATCCGCGCGGGGCGGGCGCCGATCCCCGATCTGCCACTGAACCAGGCGGAAGCCGATCTTGGGCTCGCTATGTTCGACGAGCTGCGGCTGCCCGACGTGCCTGGCCTGCCGCGTATGAAGGAAGCCTGCGGCCCATGGTTTCGCGATATCGTGCGCATCGCGTTCGGGTCGTGGTTTCCCGAACAGCAGCTGCGCTACATCCGCGATATCATGATGCTGCTGCCGAAGGGGCAGTCGAAGACAACTTATGTGGCGGGCCTGCTGATCGCGCTGCTGCTGATGAACCGGCGCCCCCGCGCGGAAGGGCTGTTCATCGGCCCGACGCAGGCGATCGCCGAGAATGCCTACGACAAGGCCGTCGGGATGATCGAGGCTTCGCAGGATCTAAAGCGCCGCTTTCGGACGCGTGATCACATCAAGACGATCGAGGACTTGGCCAACCACACAGAACTGAAGATCAAGACGTTCGACGTCAACATTCTGACCGGAACGATATTAATCTTCGCGGTGCTCGAGGAGCTTCACCTGCTCGGTCGGAACGCGCATGCGCCCAAGGTGCTGCGGCAGATCCGCGGCGGACTGGAGAAGACGCCGGAAGGCCTTCTCCTGATGCCGACCACGATGCCGGACGATATTCCCGCGGGCGCGTTCAAGGACGAGCTGATCAACGGCCGTAAGATCAGAGCCGGCGACTTCCGCGGCAAGGTGCACCGCGCCCTGCTGCCCGCGTTCTGGGAATTTCCGCCGAGCATCGCGTGCGACAAGGACAAGTGGCAGGACTCGGCGAGTTGGCCGATGGTCATGCCGAACCTCGGGCGATCGGTGCACCTCAGCAGTCTCGAGGCTGACTGGGAAACCGAGCGGTCGAAGGGCGAACATGCCATTCGGATCTGGGCTAGCCAGCATCTCAACATCGAGATGGGCGTCGGCATGACTGTCGATGGATGGTCTGGCGCCGCATACTGGGCCCAAGGCGAGGACGAGACCATCACGCTCGAAGGCATCATCGATAGTTGCGACGTGATCATCGTGTCCCTCGACGGCGGAGGCCTCGACGACCTCTACGGCGGTAACGTCCTGGGTCGGCACAAGGTCACGCGCGATTGGCTGTCCTGGTCGCATGCCTGGTGTCATGAGGGCGTACTCGAACGCCGGCAATCCATCGCCTCGCGCCTCCTGGACTTCAAGGCCGCCGGCGAACTCACGATCTACCAGACCGCCGGCGACGATATCGAAGGCATCATTGAGCTGATCACGACGATCAAGGACCACGGCCTGCTCGGCGGCGTTGCCGTTGACCCGGCGGGCATCGGCGAAATGGTTGAGGCGCTCGCCGAGATCGACGTCACGGTCGAGAACAAGCTGCTGGTCGGCGCGCCGCAGGGCTTCGGCATGATGAATGCGATCAAGACCGCCGAGCGCAAGCTGCAGAACGGCACGCTCCGCCACGCGAAGTCTGCGTTGATGGACTGGTGCGTCGGCAACGTGAAGATCGAGCCGCTCGCGACTGCGATCCGCGCCACCAAGCAGAATGCGGGCGATGCCAAGATCGACCCATGGGCGGCGCTGATGAACGGTGTGTGGATGATGGCGCGCAATCCTGCCGCTGCCGCCTCGCGCTCCGGGTGGAACACGGACGACATCGACGGCCTGATGGACAAGATCGACGCGGCCGCTGACGCGATGATGATGGGAGACGCCGATAATGGCACGCAGATGGTCCAGGGTGTCGGCAGGCCTGTCTAGGACTGCGTCGGCCGTGCTCCGGCGCGCGCCGCACGTCGTCTTCGACATGGTCGGATTCGCCGGCGCCGGCGCGATCGCCTATGGCGCGTGGCTGATCTACGTGCCGGCCGGGTTTCTTGTCGGTGGCGCGCTGGCCATGGCGCTTTCGGTCCTGATTGGGCGCAAGCTCGAGGCCGCAACGAAATGAGTCTGTTCGGCTCGATCGAGTTTAAGTCAGCTGGTGGAGGCCTGACCTGGGGCCAGATCAACGATCTGTGGGCCACGACGCTCGGCGGTTCTTATCAGTCCAGGTCGGGCCCCGCCGTAAGTTGGCGCACCGCGCTACGCGTGACAGCATTTTTGGCCTGCACCAGGCGCATTGTGGAGGCGGTCTCCACGGTGCCGACCAAGCTGTTCCTGAAGCCGCAAGGCGGCAGCCGAACCGAGGCGTTCGACCATGCGGTCTACGAGCTGCTCGATTCAGAGCCGAACGAGTGGCAAGACCCGCTGCAATTCAAGGAAACGCTTGCAGTCCACTGCGCGGTCACGAACAACGCCTATGCCTTCGTCAACCGCGTGCGCGGCAAGATCGTCGAGCTGATCCCGATCATCCCGACCCATGTTCAGCCGAAGTGGAGGCCCGATCGGACGCCGTACTATTTGGTGACGGCGCCAGATGGCTCGCAGGCCGAATTCACGCCGAGCGAGATCCTGCATATTCGCGGGCTGTCGTGGGACGGCCTCAAGGGGCTCGACGCGGTGCAGCTGCTGCAGGAACCGCTAGGGCTTGCTCTGGCGACTGAGCAGACCCATGCCATGCTGCACGCGCACGGCGCCCGGCCGAGCGGCATCATCTCGGTCGACAAGAGCCTCGACGAGAAGGAGCTGATCCGCCTCGCCGCATGGGTGAAGAAACATTATACCGGCCTCGACAATGTCAGCCGGGTGATGCTGCTCGACAACGACGCCAAGTTCACCCCATTCGACATGAAGGGCGTCGACAGCCAGCACATCGCGCTGCGCAACCACGAGATCGAGAGCATCTGCCATGGCATGGGCGTGCTTCCGATCGTGATCGGGTACCCGGCGGAGATGGCGGCGCGGGCTGCAGCGGAAACGCTGGTCGCGCTGCACCTGGTGCACACCGTGCGCCCCTGGCACCGCCGTTTCGAGCAGGCCTTCAACCGCCAGCTGCTGACGAAGCCGGAACGCAAGCAGGGCTACTACACGAAGTTTATGGATGGCGAGTTCCTGCGCGCCACCGCGAAAGACCGCGCGGCCTACAACAAGGACGCGTTGGGTGGCGGCGCCTCGCCAGGCTGGGCGATGATCGACGAGGTCCGCGGCTGGGATGAGTTGCCGGAACTTCCGAATGGTGCCGGCAAGCACGTTTATGCGCCGCTGAACGCTGGGCCGATCGGCGACGACGGCGTGCCGAAATCAGCGCTCGGTGCGACACCTGCGCCCCCGAAGACCTGACGGAAAGGCGAACTGATGACCGATCTCAATCTGGTTGGCGAGAGCTACGCACATTCGCTGGTCTCGGCCGGCAAGGTCGACAAAACGTCGGCATGGTCGTTCGATGCCGCTGACGGCAATGCGCTGCTCGGCAAGGGTGGCGACGATTGGGAGAACTACTCCAAGCACCACCTCGGCCTCGACCGTTCCGCAAACGACAAGACGAAGGCGCGGTTCAAGTATCCGTTCGCAAAGACCGACAAGCTCTATCGGTCGGGCCTGATCGCGGCGAAGCACCGCGCTGCCCAGCAGAACGATGCCGCGGTCGAGAAGGCCGCAGCCGCGCTGCTAGAGCTCATCGACAAGCCGAAGAGCGCCGGCGGCTATGATCGCAAGGCGATCAATTTCGAGTTCAAGTTCTCCGGCGGCGATACCGGTAGCTTCGAGGGTTACGGCTCGGTCTTCAACAACGAGGACGCCTATCGCGACGTGATGCTGCCCGGCGCCTTCACTAAAACGCTCGCCGACTACAAGTCGCGCGGCAAGATGCCGAAGATGCTGCTCAACCACGGCAGCATGGGCGGTGGCCTGTTTGGTTCATCCGATCCGATGGCGGATCTGCCGATCGGCAAGTGGACCGACATGTCCGAGGATAGCCACGGGCTGCACACCAAGGGCCAGTTGATCAACCTCGACACCGAGCGCGGCAAGACGATCCACGGCGCAATGAAGGAGGGCCAGCTCGACGGCCTGTCGATCGGCTACACCGCGACCGGATTCACCCGCGGTGCCAAGGACAACGAGCCGCGGCGCAAGATCCACGAGGTCAAGCTCTGGGAAGTCTCGCCGGTGACTTTTCCTGCGAACGACCAGGCGATGGTCTCCTCGGTGAAGTCGATAGCCGGCCAGATCACCACCGTCCGCCAGTTCGAGGATTTCCTTCGCGACGTCGGCGGCTTCTCACATTTCGCCGCCAAGTCGATCGCCCAGAAGGGTTTCCGGGCGATGGAATCCGAGAGCGACGCGCGGCTCGATGCGTTCATGGCGTCGTTGCGTGACGCCAAGCAGGCAACCGCCTGAACTGAGTTTTCGCCGCAGCCTCGGGACGAGGGCGGCAAATCGGACGACCGTCAGAACCTCGGGATGAGGATGGCGCTGCACCACCGGCCGGCTCGCTGGCCTTCACCTAAACCTCATCTCAGGAGTGGCATCACATGCCCGATATCGATGACGTGCTGGCCGACGCCCAGCGCGAGATCAAGGCCATCGGCGACAACGTCAAGGCCCTAAAAGAGACGACCGACAAGAGCCTCGCGGAAGTCCGCCGGATCGCCGAGGACGCGCCGAAGTCCGTTGCTGCCAGTGAGCAGTTCAAGAAGGACATGGAGGCGCTGACCGCTGGCGTGTTGGAGAAGTCCGACGCCATCGCCAAGCAGGTCAAGTCCATCACCGATGGCGCGCTCAAGGAAGCCGCCGGTCGCATGGACGAGATCGAGAAGAAGCTCAACCGCGGCAAGCTCGGCGGCAACTGGGGCGACGGCGAAGAGGGCACCAAGGCCGCCAAGGCGTTTGCCCGCGATGCCAAGGCGCGCCGCGGCGAGCTCAGGGCTGACTTCGATGCTGACAAGGTCGATCTCGACGAGGTCAAGTCCTACTGCGGCGCCTTCAACGTCTACCTCCGTAAGGACGACAAGGGCCTGCAGGGCGCCGAGACCAAGGCCATGTCGGTCGGCTCGGATCCGGACGGCGGCTACATGGTCACGCCGACGATCGGCCAGATCATCCGGGGCGTGAACTTCGAGACCTCGCCTGTGCGTCAGGTCGCGGATATCCAGACGATCTCGTCCGATGCTTACGAAGCACCGCGCGACGATGATGAGATGTCCGCGGGGTGGGTTGGCGAGCAGGAGGACCGCCCGGAGACCGGAACTGGAAAGGTCGGGATCCAGCGTATCCCGGTTCACGAGCTCTATGCCAACCCGAAGGTGACCCAGAAGCTGCTGGAGGACAATGCCTGGGACATCGAGAGCTGGCTCGGTAACAAGATCGGCGACAAGTTCGGTCGCACCGAGGCTAGCGCCTTCGTCGTCGGTAACGGCGTCAAGAAGCCGCGCGGCTTCACAACCTATCCCGCAGGGACGTTCGTAGCCAATGGTTCCGGTAAGATCGAGCAGATCGCGGCCGGCACCGGCGGCCAGGTGGGTTGGGACGATCTGATCCTTGTCCTCACGGCGCTGAAGGAGTTTTACCTCGCCGGAGCGATCTGGATGATGCAGCGGGCGACCGTTGGCAAGGTGATGCTGCTGAAGGACGGTGAAGGCCGTTACATTTGGCAGCAGAACCAGCAGGCCGGCAAGCCGTCGGTGCTGCTCGGCTACGAGGTCCGGCAGGCGGCGGATATGGCTGCGGTCGGCGCCTCGGCGCTCCCGATCGCCTTCGGCAACTTCAAGATGGGATACACCATCGTCGATCGTGTCGGCATCTCGACGTTGCGCGACCCGTTCTCCGCCAAGCCCTTCGTCCAGTTCTATACCCGCAAGCGGGTCGGCGGCGACGTCACCAACTTCGAGGCGATCAAGCTACTGGCCACCTGATCGCTTGATGCTCGCCGGGCCTGCGCCGGATGGCGCGGGCCCGCACTGGCCCCATCAACCCCACAATTTTCGAAGGAGAGTTCTCGTCATGCGCGAGCTTCACGACAATATCGACGTCAAGCGCGGCATTTCGCCCGCTTCGGCGACCACCGACAACACCGCCTACGTGTCGCAGATCCTGGACATGCAGGGCATCCAGTCTGCCGAGTTCCTGATCCTCTGCGGCTCTTTGGCCGACGCGGATGCCACCTTCACCGTGCTGGCCGAGGAGGGCGACCAGGCCAACCTCTCGGATAACACGGCGGTCGCCGATGCGGACCTGCTTGGCACCGAAGTGCTCGCGAGCTTCGACTTCTCCGCCGACAACAAGGTGTTCAAGCTCGGGTTCCGGCCGAGCGGCAAGCGCTACAAGCGCGTGACCATCACGCCGGCGAGCAACACCGGCAACGTGTTCCTGGCCGGCGTCTGGGTCACGCTGCCGCTGATGCGCCCGACGGCGAACCCGCCCGTTTAGCCGCCGATCGTTCACCGTGGCCGCCACGCTTGCGTGGCGGCTTGCCTAGCTTTCATCTCGAACAAGGAGGCCGCGATGTCGGCACAATCCAACACTCAGGACGTCAAGGCCGGCATCGAGCAGGGCGGGAAACGCATGTTCGTCAAGAACGGCGGCACGCTCGACATCGAGGCTGGCGGCATTTTTTCGCAGGCAGGCGTCCCGTTGAAGATCGCGCGCGGGCAGGCCACGACGGTCACCGCGGCGGATACGATCGACACCGGCCTTGCCGCGGTCGCAGCGGTCGTTGTCTCGCTCGAATCCGATCCCGGCGACGATCCGTTCATGGTGAGCGCCCAGATCGGCGACCAGGCGGGAGCACCTGTCGCGGGCTCGATCATCATCAAGACCTGGAAGAATACTGGTGGCACCGACCCGACGCCGGTGGCCGCGACTACCTTCGCCAAGAAGGTGAACTGGGTCGCGATTGGTTCCTGAGACCGAGCATGCATTCGATCGTCACCGTTGCTTCGCCCGTGGCGCGACCGATGTTCACCACGGTGGACGTCCTCCGGGCGGAGCTCGGCTCGCTGCTCACGGTCGACGATTCTGTGCTGGAGACGAAAGTCCAGGAAGCGAGTGGCGACATCGAGCTCGCCGTCGGATTCCGTGTGCCGCGGGAAGATGCCGTGGAGACGTTCTGGCAAAACGGTGTCGTTGCGTTCGATCGGTATACGTGCCGCGAGGGCGGTGAGCCGCTGTTTCTGCGGCGGAAGAACGTCACCGCGATCGGGAGCGTCACGCTCGACGGCGATACGCTCGATCCGTCCGAATACCGGCTCGACCCCGATGAAGGCGCGCTCTACCGGTTCGATGCTTCATCCGGCTATCCGCGCCCGTGGATGTTCTCGAAATCGATCGCCGTGGCTTATACCGCAGGTTACGTCCTGCCGCCGGATCCCGATGCCGATGTGCCGCCCGCGATCGTCTCCTGCACCAAGAAGCTCGTGAAGTCGTTCTGTCTCAATCTCTCGCGCGACCAGATGCTGCGCAGTGAGAGCGTGCCTGGCGTAATGGAGTTCAGCTACTGGGTCGGAACGGTGGGCGACCCGGAAAAGCTGCCATCCGAGATTCTAGCCGAGCTGGCGCTGGTGCGCCGGCCGCGCTTCGCTGTTGCATAGGTGAAGGAGTCTGCAAGTGAACATGCTCGATGACGTCGAATTCAGGATCGGCAAGCTGCAGCTGGCTGAGGGCGATATCCTAGTTGCGCGCCTCAAAGGCACCGTGAGCTCGGTGGTCGCGGCCGAAATGAAAGCCCAGCTCGAGCGCCGGCTCAATCTGCCCGGCCGCGTCCTGGTGATCGACGAGAACGTCAATCTGCAGACGCTGTCGAAGGCCGAGGCCAAGAAGCTGCAGCTGGCGTAATGCCTTGACGGACTTCCTGACATCGCAGCGCGTGGTGGTCGCGCGGCCCGCGTCACGGGTCGCGCTGTGGTGGGCCAGCAAGCGGCCCGACGACATCGCCGATTACGATGTGGACTGGACGTGGCACCTCTATTCGGCTGGTGAGCTCGCGAATGCTTACGCTCAGCAGCGGGCCGGCAAGGCCGTCGGCGTTGTGCCGGCGGACAAGATCGTCGCCTCGCTGTTTCTGCTGCCGGTCGGGACGCTCGAGGGGCCGGACCAGAATCCATCTACCTTTGTCGAGGTGCGGACCAAGGTTTGGCTCGCCGGCGGAGATGATGGCCTCATCTACACAGTCGTCAATCGCGTCACGACGGCGGCCGGCCGGACGATGGACCAGAACGTCCAGCTGAAGGTCAAGACGAAGTGAAATGGACGTCGCGGCAATGGTTGCCGTCGCGCATCAGCGGCTCAGGTTGCGGCGGTTGCTCGTTGCGATCGAGCGGGATCCGCGAATTCTTGAGGGGATCGATATGATCGATATCAAGCGGCCGATCGAGCTGGCTGGCATGCGCTCACGCCTGGCCCGGGCCAAAAAGCTGGAAACGGACATCGCCGCCACCGGGCGGCGCTACGATCGCGTTCTCGACAAGATCGACGAGCAGCACAAGGCGCTGCAGGGCCACGCCGGTGAGCTGGAAAGCAACGCGTCGCAACTCGACCAGCTGCTCGGCACCATGCTGGCCGGGGACAATGGCGGCCCAAACGATGGCGACACCGCCTCGAGCGGCTCCGAGGGCGGTCAGGTCATCAATGGGGTTAAGGCGTCGTGACCCCGGCTGCTGTGAGACAGTCGTACCGGCGTGCGCTCAGCGCGGCCGGCGGGACCGTCACGGTGCGCCGATACTATGGCTCGGGATCGCCGCGGCCGAGACACGAGAAGGATTGTCTCGGTAAGGAAGAGTTCTATCAGCCGAGTGAAATCGCAGGCCCCATCCTGCAGGGCGATTGGAAGATAATTTTGCTTGCTGAGGATCTCGAGACGGGACCGGTCGCGCTGCCGCTGCTGCCGACCGACAAGGTCGTGGTTCTCGGCAAGGAGCTGACGATCGCCGGCATCGACGACAAGAAGCGTCGCATCGCTGGCGTGCTCGGCGCCTACGAGCTGCAGGTGAGGGGCTAGTGAGCACGACCGAAGCCGAGGCCCGCGCAGCTGTGCGTGCTTTGCTACCGGACAGCGCCTTCGCGTTCCCGCTCTATTGGCAGGGCGACGAGGCCCCGACCTTACCCAATGATCCCGCGCCGTTCGCGTACATCATCTTCAACAACGAGGGGTCCGGCGGCCGGCCGACGGCGTTCGGCGGCGGCGTGGGGCGCAATCTCTATCGCAATCGCGCACTGGTCGAGGCCTATGTGTTTTCGCCGATTGGCTCGGAGGTTGGTGCAGAGGCTACATCGAACCGCGCCGAGCAGATCGCCGCGCGGCTCCGCAGCTATGGCGACAACGTCATCAGCGTTATGGCGGCGGACGTGATCTTCATCGGGCCGGGATCGTCGATTTCCGTGCCGGGCCTGAGGGCCGTCAACAACTACCAGTGCGCGGTCGCAGAGATCTCGCTGACCTTCGACCAGATCGGCTGAACCACCTTCCAATCCGGCACTCGCCGTAACCCGCAGCCGGTGATGCGCTGCAATTCCATGGAGACATCTCATGAGCATCGGTGAGGGCGTACAAGCCAGGCTTGCCTACAAGAAATACGCGTCCGGCGTGATCATCGAAAACGAGCTGGCGGATTCCGACGCGGATCTGGGTGCGACCGGCGCCCAGGTCCTTCGCCGCCTGCAGAGCACACTGGATCTGAAGTCGACCTTCAATCCGTCACAGGAAGTCCGCGAGGATCAGCAGGTCGTCGACAGCCGCAAGGGGTCCAACTGGGTCGAAGGCTCGATCTCGGGCGAATGGAGCCCGGAAACCTACGCGGACCTGTTTGAGGCCTCGTTCCGCGGCACGTGGGCAGCGTCCGTGACCGGCAGCGAGACTGATTTCACGAGCGTCACGCTCAATTCCGCCGGCACCATCACGTTCGCAGCCGGCGATCCCGTCGCGAAGGGATTTCGCGTCGGCTATCCGGTCCAGTTCGCCAACTTGGCGACCGCCGGCAACAACGGCGTCAATTTCACGATCCTGGCGTTCGGTGGCACCAGCAATCGCACGCTCACCGTGTTCCCGGCGCCGATCACCGAGACCGCCGACACGGCGTTCACGGTCACCCAGAAGGGTAAGAGCCTGATCCTGCCCTCGCGACAGGCCGACAACGTCAACCGCAAGTTCGGCTTCGAGCATTATCATCCGGACGTGAGCGGCGGCCTGTATAAGCTATTCACCGAGTGTCGCGTGGGCGGCTTCAAGCTCAACATGCCGGCGGAGGGCAATTGCACCATTGAACACATGGTGCGCGGCCGCTTCATGGAAACCGGCACGGGCGGTCCGTTCTTTACCGATCCGGATCCGGAGACCGATACCGGCATCTTCAACTCGGTGAATGGTCTATTGCGGGTACACGGCTCGGCGGCAGCGGTCGTCACCGGTATAACGCTGAACATGGATCGCAAGCTGACCGGTACCGCCTGCCAGGGGCAGAACTTCTTCCCGGCGATCCACGTCCAGAAGGCTGAGGTGGGCGGCCAGATCACCATGCAGCTCACCGGCGGCACGACGTTCGATGACTTCAAGAACGAGACCGAGATCGACCTGCTCAGCCAGCTCGTGACCGGAAGCGCGTCGAATGCGGACTCGAACATCATCTATTGCCCGCGGATCAAACTCGGCAGCGCGATCAATCCGTTGCAGGGCGAGGCGGCGCAGATCGTGACGGCCGATTTCACCGCGCTCAAATATGTCGGCAGCGGTGCCGGCATTCCCCAGACCACGATCCAGATCTGCGACACGACGCTCTGACGCAAACCATCCCCGCTGCCAAGGGGACACGGGCCGCGATCGGATGTCCCTCCGATCGGGCTATGCGCATAGGCGGGCCGCGATGGCAGTCGTGGCCCGTCACCCTTCTGCCAGAGGTGATTTGACATGACTTCAAAGTTCGCAGCGCTCTCCGGGACCGGAAAGCCTTATCGCTCCTATGCCACTCTCGGCGGTGATCCTGTCGTCGATAAGGACGGCAGGCGCGCCTATATCGATATGCTGTCGGAGGACTCGCCGACCGGTCGCAAGTTCGATAAGGAGTGGCGCGAGCATGTCCTCGCGCTCGCCGCCGACGGCAAGCCGGCGCCGACGCCGTTCGAACACAACATCGCCAAGGCCGCCGTGCTCACGACGTCGTGGTATCTGGTCAATCCAGAGACCGGTGAGCCTATGAATGAGCCCTGCACGCTCGAGAACGCGCAGGAGCTCTATGCGCTTCCCGACACCCGGTGGCTCTGGGGTCCGGCGTGGGCAGCGGCGAACAACAGCGCAAATTTTATCAAACGCTCTGCGAAAGGCTCTATCGCTACGCAGAGTGGGACGCAAAGCGAGGCGTCGTCTTAAGCGATGGCGCAAGCGTCGCCGCCCACAAGGCCTCTGCTGATCGGCAATTCGCCATGTTCGGCATTCGGCCAAAGGGCGGCGTCACCAGCGAACCGGCGCCTCGGTTTCCGAGGCTGCTGAGACACGTTTGGGATGCCTTTTGCGAGATCGCCGGCGGAATCCAGGGCAATGGCTGGTCGCACCCCGTTATTACTTGGCAAAGCCTTGAGGCCTGGTCGGCAGCAACCGGCCAGCGCCTTGAGCCTCATGAGGCGCGGGTTGTCATCCGGCTCGGCCAGCGCCGAGCGGCCATCCTCAACGCGGCGCAAGCAAAGAAGAATGCCGGTAAGAACTAGGTTGACGCCGCTCGCGAAGACGATCCAGCTTGTCGTCGATCGCAACCTGTCGCCGAAGGCCCGCAGCGCCCGCGTTGCGGCCTTTGCGCAGGATCAGATTGACGCGGCGGACGCGCAGAACAGGGCTGCGCTCGGCACTGTACCGCCGAAGACGGTCACGGTCGACGGACGGCAGGGCGCGCTGCTCACTAGCGTGAATCCGGACCGCGGCATCATCATCGCGGAATGGAGCCTGGTCGGCGACGTCCTGCAGTGGATCTTCGCAACGCTCCGGGCTCGCTCGCCGATCGTTAGCGGCGACTATCTCCGTGGCCACATGCTGTTCGCCGACGGCGTCGAGTGCGACCCGACCAATCCGCCGCCGGCGCAGGAATACATCTTTCTCAATGTTGTGCCGTACGCACGCAAGATCGAGATCGGAGTGACGGAGAAAGGTGAGCCTTTCGTCATTCAGGTCGAGAACCGGATTTACCAGCGCACGGCTGATGACGCGCGCTCGCGCTTCGGCAATGTCGTGAAGATACGCTCAACCTATTCGTCGCTTAGCAGCGTCGGCGCCACGCCGATCGGCAAATGGGCGAGCACCGCCAGCGCGCGGGCGCTCGCCGCGCGCCACAAGCGTCGCACAAATTCGACCGAGTGGCTGACCCGCGTTCCCGCCATCGTGGTGACCCTCCAATGACCGATACCGTCGACAAGGTCATAATCCAGTCCTCGAGCGAGGGCACGGATCAGGTGACTGCCGAGCTGCAGGGCCTGGCGAAAGCCTATGACGGCGTCACCGTTGCGTCCCAGAGCACCGAGCGGTCGACGACGTCGGTCGAGAGCAAGTTCGCTGCGCTGGAGCGGCGGTCCGGCACGACCGCCGGCCAGCTTGCGCAGTTCGAGAAGATCCAGCGCGACGTCAACCTCGCAGTTTCGCAGAATCCGGCGCTGCTGGAGCGCGGCAATGCCGTCCTGGCAGCGGCCGAGCAGCGCTACGGCGCCGTTAGCCAGGCGCTGCAGAAGCAGCGCAACGAGATGGAGCGTCTGGCTGCGGTTCAAAAGACGATCAATTCAACGACGGGTGTTGTCGGATTGAGCGACAGCGCAGCACGGGCGGCGGATATCGCGGCTTATGGCGCAGCGCTTGATGGGCTGAGAGCGAAGTATGACCCGCTGTTTGCTGCTGGGCAGAAGTATGCGTCGGTCCTGGCTGAGATCGCGGATGCCGAGCGCGTCGGCGCAATTTCGGCGCAGACGGCGACGAAAGCTAGGCTGGATCAGACAGCTTCCTATAATACCCAAATCGCCAACCTGGAGCGCGTCGCCCAGCTCCAGAAACAGGCGGCGCAAGCCGCTGTCAACAGCCAGACAATTGTTCCGGACCGCGGAGCAGACATAGCCGCGTACGGCAAGCAGCTCGACGATCTCCGCGCCAAGTACAACCCGCTGTTTGCGGCTGGGCAGCAGTACAAGGCAACGCTAGCGGAGATCAGCCAGGCGGCGAAGGTCGGCGCGCTGACCGAGGTCGAGGCGGCAGCCGCCATCACGAGAACCAAGTCGGCGTTCGTCGAAAAGGTGGCGTCGCTCAAGCAAGACACCTCGGCGATGGAGGAGAACGCGCACGCCGCCGCGGCGGTGAGCCAGCAGGGCCAGTCGCTGTTCCACGCAGTTCGCGGCGGCATTGAGCAGGTTGCGGCAGGTGCTCCGCTCTTGCAGGCGGTGACCCAACAGATGAACCACCTGGCCTATGCCTCAACCGGTAAGGACGGGTTGGCGGGTGCCTTCGGTGAGGCCGCGACCCTTGCCCAGCGCGTGGTCACGTCCGTCGTCAGCATGATTAACCCGTTGACCTTGACTATTGCCGGCGTCGCCACTCTGACCGCAGGTTTCGTCGCGATGTCGGTCGCCGCCGAAAGGGCGCAGAAGGCCGCGTCGCTGTCGCTGATCGGGGCGGGCGCGCGCAGCGGCACAACCATCGCCGACCAGAACAACTTCGTCGCGCAGAATTCCAGCGACCTTGTCACCCAAAAGGAAATGCGCGCGCTCGCAGAGGCCGCGACGGCGACCGGCGAGATCACCATCAGCCAGCTGCATAACATGGGCGACGCCATGGCTGGGTTCGCTACGAAGACCGGCGTGAGCATGGATGATGCTCGCAAGGCGACGCTCGGGTTCATGCTCGACCCACGCAAGGCGCTTCTTGAGCTGGGCACGACCTTCGGTGACTTCGACAACGCAACCGTGAAGGCGGTCGATTCCCTGGTGCAGGCCGGCGATAAGACCAAAGCGTTCCAAACCATCATCGATGCGCTCGACCCGAAGCTCAAGGAATCCATCGATACGATGGGCGCGTGGGAGCGCACATGGAGCCGCATCAAAGCCGGGGCCGCCAACGCGGTGTCCACGAAGCCGGTCGGGGTCGAGGATCAGATCGATGCGGTCAAGAAATCGCTGAATGCAGCGATCACGTCTGCGGCAAACGGCAATGCCGACGCAGCCCCCTACGTCGCAGCGCTGAGCCGCGAGTGGGAGCGCTTGCAGGCGCAGCTCGATAAGAAGTCCGCGGAAGGTGCCGCGGAGCGAATCAATCACCTCTCCGCCGAGGTGCTTGCGATCGACAAGGGGACCATCCCCGCGATCGAACAGATCCAGAAGCTCCAAACCGAGATCAACAAGCTGGAGGAGGCGAAAGCGGCCGGGGCGGTCAGCGCGCAAGGCCGAAGCGTTGATGACGACGTGCTGACTGCCAAACGGAACCTGCTCGCGCTCACGCAGCAGCAGCAGGAGGCAGAGGCGCGTAACCAGCAGATCGTCGCCGCCGTCTCCAAGGAGTGGGCCGGTGTCGGTCAGCAGACCGCGATGTCGCTGCAAGCGCAGCAGAACATGCTTCCGGTCGCGAGTGCCGTCGGCGGCGCGGCCAGGATCGCGGCGCAGGAAGCGGCCGATTACGCCAACGCGATGCTGAATAGCAAGTCAGCGACTGAAGCGTCTGAAATCGCCTTGATGAACATGCGGCAGGCTTTGGCGCAGGTGAACGCTGCCGCCAAGGAAACGCTGTGGAACCTGCAGAATCAGGCGCCGGTCGCCGCTGCCGTTACCGAGCAGCAGAAGATGCAAGCGCAGGCGCAGGCGACGGCCAATCAGCTCAAGCACGACGGGGTCGACGCGACGATCGCCGAGCAGGTCGCCGCCCAGCAGCTCGCTAACTCGCAGGCGCAAGCGACTGCCTCCGTAAAACAGCAGGTCGAGGCGCTCAAAGATTCGACCGCCATGATCAAGGCGCAGCAGAACGGCACGGAGGCGGAGACCGCGGCCGCCATCGCCTATAAGAACGCCATTCAAGCTGGCGCAGACGCGACTGCTGCCGCATCGCTCAAAGCCGCAACGCTTGCTAACTACATGGAAAAGGCTGCGGCGAGCGGAGAGTTGCTGAAACAAGCCATCAGCCAATATGCGAGCACCGGTGGTCTTATTAGCAACGGCGGTACGCAAGGGCTGCAAGCGATGAACGCGGTTGATAACTCCGGCGGTTCATCGAATGGCTTCTCCAATCCGGGGTACCTGTCGACGATCAATTTCACGCCCAACGTTATGCCCAAGGGGCCGCTGACGTTCTCTGGTTTTGTTACAAGATTTGGCGGGCCGGACATTGGCAATGGAGGCCACATCGACCAAGGCGCTAACCCGGCGTATTATCAAATGCTGGCTGACGCGCAGGCCAAGAGCATTGATTTCAATGCCGCATACGCCACCGGGGGTATTCAGGGCGCGCTGGATGCGATCAAAAACGCGCCGAATACAACCGGAGCGGATCCCAACTATGTGAGCAACAGCCTCGCCGACCAGGCTCAAATGAAGTTTTATCTCGGTCCGCAGACCTCGCAGGTCTCAACCAAGATATCTGCATATGATCAGCTTATCCAACTGATGAATGCGCAGACCTCAGACAAGTCAGCGCAGGCCGCTAATCTTCAAAATGAACTCGGCTTCCTTAACACACTGCCAGGCAGCGTCGAGCGCGATCAGAAAATCGCCGATGTTCAGCAGGCGATCCAACAGCTCACGACAGCAATAGACAACAACACGCAAGCTACCAACGCGAACTCTGAATTGCTGTCGCCCTACTATACGCAGGATCCGCGAACCTCTCACATCGGTTTCCGTTCTCAGGGCATGGCGAGCACGGGATATATCGACATTCCCGGCGTTCCCAGCGCAAACGACAACATGACCCTGACGCTTCCCGTAGCATCCGGCGAGCGCGTCAACGTCACGAACGGCCCCAACAGGGGCGGCGGTTCTCCGCAAATCAGCTTTGGGAACATCATCATACAAATTCAGGGCAACGCATCCAGCGATGATGCGAATGCGATCGGCCGAACGGTGTATCAGCAAATGCAGCGACAGGCGCGGCAGTTGGCGGGGGCTCGATGACCATCCCAGCCTATCGCCTCCCGCCAAATATCGAGGCGGGTTCTCAGTTCAGTCCGCAATTCAGCAATGTCGTGCAGGAAGCGATCTCCGGCGTCGAGCAACGGTTCGGGCGCTGGACGAAATGTCGCGGCAAGGGCAACGTTGCCTATGGCCTGCTCGATTCAGCGGATCACGACAATGATTTCCGCGCGATCATGGCGATATACCTCGCGCATTATCAAGAACTGTACCCGTTTCGGTTCAGGGACTGGAGTGATTACAAGGCGACGAATGAGCAGTTTGGAACTGGCGACGGGTCCACTACTGCGTTTCAGCTCAAAAAAACGTATGACCCGAGCCTGCTTCTTTTGGGCATCGCCGGGCCAAGGCAATACATCCGTGAAATCAAACTTGTCTCTCCCGATGTAGCGCCGACCATCAAAGTCGATGGCGTAATCAAGACGGTGACGGTCGATTACACGATCAACAGCTCCGGTCTCGTCACGTTTGTATCCGCACCAGCATCCGGCAAGGCGATCACCTGGACGGGTGAATTTGATGTGCCGGTCAGGTTCGATGGACCGGTGCAGTTGGCAGTGAAGGAAGCCGGCATCGCCACGATTTCGTCTCTCCCGATCAGGGAAGTCATTGGCGAGTCATGAAGGACCTCTCGCCGCTCTCAATTAGCAGTTCTGTTGTTGGCTTCCCGGCTCGGCTGTGCGTCATCACGCGCATGGACGGATCGATTACCAGGATCGCTGAGTCGAACGAGGCCATTCCTGTTGAGGGCGACACTTACAGCGTCATTCCAGGTCTGCAAATCAGCGGCGTCAAGCACACGGCGAACGGCGAAAATCCGTCTTGTCAAATCAACGGAGTTCATGGTTCCGGGTTCACCTTTGACAGTACCGACATTGACCTTGGGCTGTTCGATGGGGCGAAGGTTGAACTCTATTCGGTTGATCGGCTCAACCTGACCCGCAAGGGTCTTCTGTTTACCGGAACGATCTCGAACACATCGACAGATCCGATTACGCATCAGTTCTCGTTTTCTGTGATGGGCTATTCGGTCAAAGCCCGGATCATCATGACGCAGAAGCGGTCGCCGATGTGTCGGACGGATGTGTTCTCGATGTTGTGCGGCTTGAACAAAGCTTTGTACGCAGTTTCGGCCACAGTGGTCACGGTCGGCGACGCCACCGGAGGCTTGTTTGGCTTTACCGTGAGCGGTCTCACGCAAGACGATGGCTACTTCAATCAAGGCGTGGGCGTGACGGATGGCGGTGTCGCGTTCGAAATTGCGAGTTGGGTCAAATCGACCCAAACCATCAAGACGTATCTACCGCGCCAACGTCTGCTGACCGTTGGCATGGGTCTGACGCTTTATCCTGGCTGCAATAAGGTTTTGGAGTCACCGAATGGCTGCGCCAAATTTTCCAACCAATTGAACTTTGTCGGGGAGCCCCATTTCCTCGGCACTGCCGCTGCGGCTCAACAGGTCTAGTCAATGACAACGGCAGATTGGGCACCAGCAGGCTCGTTTACGACGATCGCGAGCATCCCCGGTTCCTATACGACCGGAACGACATCTGACGGCGCCACCATTGTAACGAGTGGCCCCTATACCGGATACACCCAGACAGCGCATATTCAGACTCAATATGGATATACGCTCGGATGGGAATCGCCTGTCATGCAGATGGCGGCCCCGACGGGGATTGCCGTCTCTGCTTCGACCGGCGTTGCCCCAACCGATACGCAATATGCTTTATACGGCCACATAATCCCGCTGCTAGTCCTGGGCCGGGGGCGCGTGGGCGGGGACATCATTTCTGGACCTTGGGTATCTAGCGGCGCGGCATCCGGCATCAACTCGTTCGGCGTGCAAGCGGATCCAACCCGCATTCTGACGCTGATTGAAATCGCGTTCGATTCCGAAGTTGTGTGGGTCGGAAGCTGCGTCGGAAATGCGGCCGGTCCTGTTACTCCAAGCTCCAGCGGGTTCAAAGTCGAACCGTTTACCTGCCGATTCTATACGGGATCATTGACACAATCGGCTGACTCACTGGAGACAACGAACTTCGGCGCGAACGCGGTTGCTTATCGTGGGCAGGTCCTGCTCGCAATTGAAAACCTTCCGCTCTCGAAAACCAAGTTCAACCGCTATCCATACATCTCTTGCAGGTTCGTAGATCAGGACGGGCAGGCGGTAAATTTTGGCGAGGCGTTCGAGCGGCTCGCATATTCGCCTTATGTTGGCCTGACAACAGACCAATTTGAAACCATTGGAATAACGGATGGTGTTGCCGATGGTGGGTTCATCATCACGCAAGACACGGAGTTTCTTCAGCTCGTCCAGCAGTTCAAGCGGTTCTATCCCAATTGGGACATTCTACAGACCGACAAGCTTCGTATTGTTGACCGTGGCTCGACGACATCAGCCGACATCAACCTAGACATCGACAGGCTCTCAGGAACGATCACGACGAACAGGCAAGGGCCTGACACCGTTAAGAAGGATCTTGAGCTATCCACGATTGATCTTGACGCCGACTACACGATCGTGCCGTCTACCGCTCAGCGCCCCCGCGATCCTGTTGCAGTCACAACGTCTGTTGGCAAAGACGCGGCATATTTGCCGGTCATCATGGATGCCGCCACTCGGCTGTCTATTGTTACATTTGCGAAGTACCACGAAGAGGTCGCGCGAAAGACGATAACCGGCACGGCGATGGCGGTTGCCATGGAGATTGAACCTGGCACTCTCGTTGCTATCCGTGATCTTGGTGACGACTTCAATAACGAAACCTTCAAGATCATGGAGACGACGCACGGCCCGAACTACATGGTCGAGTTCGTGGCTGCGGCCATTATGGGATGCACCATCCCGAACGCCGATCCGTATCTTTCCTATGTCGTCTTGTTGATGGGGTACACCAGCTACAACGACGAAAGCCCGCATCATTGGGGCGCGGCCGATCAATTGGGAAGTGGCGCTCTTCTAAGTTCGTCGCAGGCCAAGTTCGGTTCTAAGTCTCTGTCGTTGGATGGCGCGTCCGGTATTCGGTTCACATCAGCCACAGCAACCCTCTCTTGGCTGACATTCGGGGCATTCCCGTTCACGGTGGAAGCGTTCATATACCCGAACAGCGTAAGCGGCGTAGAGTTTATCGCTGGGCGATGGGATGGCTCGTTCGGCCTCCCGACTCTTTCTTGGGTTTTGTATCTCAGTAGCGGCGCTGTCTCACTGAACATCAGCACGGCCGGAACTGACAACATTGCCATTGTGGCAGGAGGAGTTGCGTCCCTTCATTCGTGGCAGCACATCGCCGCAGACTATGACGGGACAAAGTACCGAGTTTATCTCGACGGCGTCTGTGTCGGCTCTACGACCGCAACACACACAATCTACAACCCTGGCCTATCGACGCCGACGCTGAGCATCGGCGCGAATAACGATGGCTCAGGCTTTCGGTTCAGCGGATTTATTGACGAGCTGCGCATCACGAATGGCGTGGCTCGATACGCGACAGATTCGTCTTTCGTCGTGCCAAACGCGCGCTTCCCGAGGTTCTAAATGCCAATCCTGGATAACTGCGTCGGCAGCACTTACGAGCCCGGCAACATCGGGGCGAGTAGCGGGACGACTCCGGTTGTTGTCACGCCAGGCTCGCTTTTGGACCCAGGAACGTATGACCCAAATACGGTGACGTATTCGCTCGACTTCTCGAAATTCTACGACTTCTTTTATGATGGGATCATGTTCTAATGGCCGCAACAACCAAGACCATCAAGGACGGAACTGCTGCTAGCTTCACGGGACGGTTCTGGGATGATGGTAGCGCCATCTCTCCAATGCCCGTCCTTGGAGACGGCGCTGGCGGGCAGCTCAAGAGCCTTTCTAACAGGGCGTTCTCTGTTGCTTTCACCACGTTGACGCGACCGGCGAACGTGACGGCGTATTCAGCGGGAGATTCCATCTCCGACAACGCAACCGCGGGCTCTGTCACGGCATTGTCGGCCACGATCTCGGACACCAACGACGATCCGATCTTCATCAGCGATATTCTGATCAAGTCAACCGACACGGGCTTGGCCGGTAAGAAACTCCGGGCGTACCTGTTCAACGCAGACCCGACCGCATCGAGCGGTGTCGGTGGCGGCGATAACGCCGCTTATAGCCAGAAGATCAACGGCTATGTCGGCGCGTTCATGGGCTACATGGAAACCGGCTTCTCTGACGGGACAGTTGGACGATTGGTTCCGTCCTTCAACGAGACCAACTACTCGCAGGCTGGCGGGTTCGTGGTCTGTGTGCCGACACCAGGAGCCAAGACGCTCTATATCCAATATCAGGCGGTTGAGGCGTTCACACCGTCCGCGAACTCAACCACCATCATCGGCAGAGCAAGGGGCTGGCAAGCCCGTGCTGTTTAGTCCTCAGATCATCGCGCGATCACCCCTGAGACCGTCGGGCGGCGGCGGTGGTGGCGGCGGGGCGCCGATCCCCGGACTAGTCGGCTGGTGGGATGCGAGCGTCACCGCCAGCATGTCGCTGTCGGGATCGAATATCAGCACGATTGCAGATCAGAGCGGCAATGGGCAAACGCTCTCATCGTCAGGGTTCACGCCACCTACCTACAACGCAACAGGGTTCAACTCGCGCCCGGCGATGATGTTTTCGTCGTCAGGTACTTATCTGGCTAGAAGCGTCTTCCCAATGGGCACCGGCAACACTTTGACGGTGTTCTTCGTCGGCTTCTTTACCAGCAGCACGACGACCTATGGGCGCATATGCTCCTATTACGTGGACGCGGTGCACGGTGGCGGCTCCAACGACGCCGACAATAACAAGTCGTGGCTACTGTCGCGCGAAAACACCGGCACAAATGCTGTGCTCTACCGCAACGGTAGTATCGCGCACGCCAGCGTCGGCTATAGTACGAACGTCCGCATCATCGCGACGGTGGACAGCAGCGGCGTGATGACGATCTACATCAATGGCGTCGCTACCACAGGCAACACATTGAACGCGGCCTTTGGTGCGTCGGGACAATTAGCCCTCGGTGGTCTGACCGGGGCGACATCATCGCCATTCGACGGCGCGATTGCAGAGATTGGTGTCTCGACCTCATTCACCAATTCGACGGACGTGGCGACGCTCGACACGTCGCTAAAGACCAAGTGGGGCCTGTGAGGCTTCAGGGCGCTATGCAGGTCAGATCATTGCCATTGTATGTCGGTATCTGACCTGAGGGACACTGTGACCATATGCTGGCTCGGAGCGGGAGCTTCAGAGTGATCGCGCCGCCGGCTAGCAATAGGGAAAATAAAATCAATAGTTCCCACAGCCTTACGCGATTGTTCTTCTTGGTCACGCCAAGCTCACTTTGTTTGCGGTACAGGCCTACATCCGACCTCGTTGCAGAGGCGAGAACTGTACTCAGCTTCGGCGGATTTCTTGGCGTCAGCGCCACCCTCCGGTGCTTGGATGATGACGACGCCCGCATTCGGCACCTGCTTCTGCTTGTCCGCGGGGACCGGCGTATAGACTTTTATCTCGTGAAGCTCGCCGTAAACGACGATGGTGCCGGAACGTTTTTCCCCATCGTTGGCTTCGAGGTCGAACCGGGACTCGCCTGGCGCCATAGCGCGAAATTCAACCACGTGATCGCTTTCTGGCTGCGCGGAGACGATCTCGGTGTCGGCAATGCGCACAGAACGAATGGACCTCTTGAAATAGATCCGCGCCGTCTCGCCAAATGGGATCGTGATCCGGTGATGCTCCGGCTCCGGCACAATGGGTTGCGACAGCGGCGTCACGTCTTTCTCGGTGGTTGGACGTGAGCCTTGTTGCTGAGCAAAGGCTGGGCTGGATAGCAGCAAAAACAACAACGCCAATCGCTTCATGAAACGGTCCCCCTTGAAAATAGCGGGAGGCTATCACCGCGAGGGCGCAGAATTTCCTCGTTCTACCGGAGGTTAATGCGGTTTTCCGTCCGAATCTCGATCATCTCCAGTTTTTAAAGAGCAAAGGGGTAGCCATGTATCAAAGTCTGAAAGACGACGAGCGTGCGTTCCGGATGAGCGACCTCCCGGGCAAGAAGTAGGGGGCGGTCATGGTCAATCTCGTCGCGCTCTCCGCGTCCAACGCGGCGCGCTTTTCACAGGTGAAGTTGACCCGCGCCGCCGAGTTCACGCCGGTGGCCCAGCGCCTGGTCAGCGCCGCCGCCAAGGCGCGTTACCAGGCCGTCGCGGCTCGCACCGGCGTGCCGTGGTTCGTTATTGCCGTTATCCACGAGCGCGAATGCTCGCAGAGCTGGCGCGGCTCGCTGGCACAGGGCGACCCCTGGGACCGCAAGAGCGTGCACGTGCCGGCCGGCCGCGGGCCGTTCAGCTCGTGGGAAGACTGCGCCGTCGACGCGCTGGTCAATTGCGCGCCCTATGCGGCGCGCTGGAAGGACTGGAGCGCTGGCGGGACCATGACGCTGCTCGAGCAATATAACGGCCTCGGCTATGCCGCGAAGGGCGTCGCCTCGCCCTATGTCTGGAGCGGCACGGATCAGTACCGCAGCGGCAAATATGTCGCCGATCACGTCTATCGCGCCGATGTCGTCGACCATCAACTCGGCTGTGCCGGCCTGATCATAGCGATGGCCGCGATCGACACGAGCGTACAGTTCGGCGCGCCGGCCGCGAGCAATGTCGTGCCGATCGTGCGCAAGACCGCGCAGCCAGTCGTGCCGGCGCACCCGGCCTCGGTGCCGGCGCCGGCCGCGCCGTCGCTCACCCATCCCGCCGCCGGCTCGATCGGCGCCTGGATCACCTCCCTGTTCAAGCGCGCAGCGTAACCGCGCGTCGCCTTTCCTCACACAAACCCGGAGACCTCCCATGCTGTGGCTGTTGTCGCTGCTCGTGCTTGCGCTTGTGCTCGTTTACGTTCTCATCATCCGGCCGATCCTGAAAACCCAGCCGCTGCTCTCGCCGGCCTTCAAGGCCGAGGCCGCCTGGTGGGACAAGGTGCAGGCCAAGCTTACCGGCTTTCGCACCAAGCTCGCCGCGCGCTCGGTCGGCATCGCCAGTCTGCTGGTAGCGCTCCATGATGGGCTGCTGCCTTATATCGCGGGGCAGGACTGGACGCCGATCACTGCCAAAGTCCCGCCCATGGCATGGCCGTTCATCGGTCTCGCGCTTGCCTGGCTGTTCGATTACTTGCGCAAGATCACCGACAACCCGCCGCAGGTGATCGTGCAGAAGGACGAGGCCGGTGTGCCGGCGGTCGTGGCTTTGGAAAAGGCCCCGCGCTGATGGGTGTCATGTCCTGGCTCGGCGGCCCTGGGGGGTGGATCGGCGATGCCGTCAAGAGCGCGCTTACCGGCCCACTGATCCAGGGCGCCGTCGACGGCTACAAGGCGAAGCTGTCTTCCGGCACCGAGCAGGACAAGCTGCTCGCGGATCTTGCCGGCCGCTCGCTCGCGCTCGATGCTCGCGAGGCCGAGCTCGCCAATCAGCAAAATCGCGCTGATGACGGCCGCTGGTGGACGGCGGCGCCGCGCGCGATCGTGCAATGGTCGCTCGCCATCTTCATCGCCAAGGTCGTGGTGTTCGACATCGTGCTCGGTCTCGGCTCGACACCCTCGATCCGCGATCCGCTGATTGCGGACGCGTTCGGCAAGATCATCGTAATGTGGTTCGGCGGCCGCACCATCGAGAAGTGCGTCAAGATCGTGTCGTCGCGGTTCGCGAAGTAGGGAAGGCAGCCTTGGAAATGGGAAGCGGCATGGCCATCGATTTCACGATCACGATCGGCAACATCATCGAAATCGGCTCGATCGTTGGGGGAGGGGTGATGGTGCTGATGACCCTGAAAACCGACGTGCGGGCGCTCAAAACTGGGGCAACCGCCCTCAATGCCCGCATCGATACCATGCAGGCCGAGATAAAGCGTCTCGGCGACGTCCTGATCGACCTCGCCAATGTCCGGGGCGAGATGAAGGTGCTCGATACCCGCATCACCGCGGCCGAGCAGGACATTCGCGAGCTCCGCCACGGCGACGGCTACATCGTCACCCGCAAGACCTGAAAGCAAACACCATCATGCTGCTGAAGACTGTGCTTGCCGCGGCGCTGGTGCTCGCCGGCGCGCTGGTGCCGCCCGCGCGGGCGGCGGATATCGACGCCTATGCCTGCTTCGGCTGGGCCCGCTACGTCGCGATGGCGGAGGGCTTTCGCTGCGCGGATCTGCCGGCGTTTTGCGCCGGCGCCCGCAACCTGCTGCTCGAGGCCGGCGGCGATCGCCTGGCAGCCGAAAAACTCGCCCGCGATCGCGGCCACAGCCGCATGGCGATCATGCTGGCGAAGCGGTTCTGCAAGTAGGAGCATGACGTGACGTCTATCCGTAGGCGCGTGTTCAGTTATCTCGACGCAGCGCGCGAGCGCGGCGCCTTCCTTGTCTCCGGAATCTTCTGTGGTCTCGACGCGGACGATATCGCGGACGAGATCGCAAGGGATTGGGACGCCGGTGATCGTGACGGAAAGCTGCTGTGGCGCCCCGGCGAGAGCAAGCCGGAGGCATCCGACATCACGCCGCATGTCGAGGCCTGGCTGATCGGAGATCGCCCGACGTGACGGACGATCCGATCATTGATCGGAGTGAGGCGCAAAAGACAGCGCGCGTTGAACAGCTGCGGGCCGAGCTCGCCGAGCTTGGCTACTCCATTATCCGCAAAGGAGATATGACCACGATGAACCATCTTGCAAAAGCTCAAGCCGAATATGACGCGGCTGTAGCCGAGCGCGGCAGCGCCGATAAGATTGTCAATGACGCAGCCAAGAAGGTCATTGCAGCCACGAAGCGTCTCGAAGACGCAAAGCGAGATGCTGCGGCCCCCCTGTTGATCGGAGCGCTCGCCAATTGTCTGGCGGCGGCCCTGTGACGGATGACCACCGTGAGATCAATCCCGCAACCGGCCAGCAAAAGGGCTATGTCGTTCTTTCGGAAACCGAGCGTGCAAAAGGTTTCGTTCGTCCCTTCCGCGACGCATATCGGCATCAGAAGTGCGGCGCGATCACGACAATGAGCCGCGATATAGCGGCGACGTATGCGCGCGATCCCGAATTCTATACCGGCACATTCTGTTCAACTTGCCGCGGCCATTTCCCAGTCGGGGCGGACGGCGAATTCACCTGGTACGAGATGGACGGCACCGAAGGGCCGAAGGTGGGAACGTGAACCGACGCCCCGAATGTGATGGTTGTATGTGTGCGAAGACTGCTTCGATCAGCCGGACGAGCTGAACCGCTTCAATCTAGAACAGCGGCGATTCAGAGAGCGAATGGGGATGGCGTCCGCTGGGCTGACGCTGGTCGTCGCGACAAGCCATCTTGAGCGAGCCCAAGCCGCCGTCTTGCGAAGGCGTCAGCGGAGTAAGCCGTCGTGACGACCTCGCAATCTCCACTTCGCGTCCTCAAGGCGCAGGCAGACAATATCGCGAGGATCGTTAAGGCGGTCGAGCGCGGAGAGAACCCGCTCGACGATCGTGGTGGCAAGATCGCTGCGGCGCGCAACCGCGACACTGTCAAATTCGGCGTGGTGATGGACGACAAGCTCATCATGATCGATATGGCTTGGGCGACGATCCGTGAGATGAGCGAGGTCGGCATCGCGGAATACATTCTGAAGTACATGCGCGGCGCCCGTGAGACGCAGCATTAACAAAGAGATGGTGGCGCCCCGCGCCGGGCTTCAGTCTTGTCAACTGCTCGGTTCGTCGGTACGCCAGCCCCGTTGAAGCAGTTGTTTGTATCCGAACTTTGATACCCAACGGGCGCGCGCCAAATGACTGTCGAAGGCGCGTCGGGCGCGATCATATTCACGCTCAGGATCAATCTTCAGCACGATACTAGCCACCTCGCGCCAGTCGGCGCCTTCAGCGTTAGCATCCAGGATGCGGCAATACATAACGGCGTGCTCCTCATCATAGTCCGTGAGATCTGGTCCTGATGGGGCGAGGTCAGCGACGTTGGGATTATTGATCCGAGGCATTTAGGAATTCTCGCGATGGTTGCACTACGGGATCATCGCCTCTCTTTGCGCCGCAAGCAAGAGTGAGGGCCTCAAAGCCCCTCTCGTGTCAAACCTCCCTCGACTGGCCCGGCTCGGATGTCCCCCTGACGCCGGGCCTTTTCGTTTTCGGTCTCACGTGCCGTGCGGCTCGGCCTCTAGGTCGGTGTTTTGATGGGCGGCCCAGTTGCGCCCCTGGGTCTGGCGCCAGCCGTGGTCCTGGTTCATCAGGCGATCGAAGCTGCCGAGCGAGGGCTCTTCCTCGTCGCCGGAGAGCTCGTCGTCGACGTCAGGTTCGCGGCCGTCGTGCTCGTCCTCGCGATCATCGCGCGGTCCTCGCGCCCAACCGGCTTGAATGACGTCGTTGCTGGCGCCTAGCGAGGGCTCGGCATCGCCGGCGTCTTCCAGATCGCCGCTCTCCTCGAGGTCGGCGTCGCCGTCGAGCTCGTCGACGAAGCTGATCAGTTGCTCGATCGCAACCGCCGCCGCTGCCGCGGCGGATGCCGATGCAGTGGGTGCCACGACGTCAGCGAGCGCGGCGATCAACGGCGGATTGCGCCTGAGGAAGGCATTCTCTGCGCGCAGAGCGAAAACTGTGTGGGTATCATCCTCAGCGATGATTCTGGCTTCGGTTCCGAGATAGCTGCGCGGATCTTGATCGTGTGGCATTTCTTGAAATCCCCATCCTCGATCTTTCCTCCGGTTTTCAATGTCATTTTTGTTCTCGTGTATGTGGAGAAGAAAGCACGCACACGTGGTGCTTGCCAGCGCAAGGGCGCGCCGGCGTCCAAAATGGACGCCGCAGGCGCTTCAACGTTAACAACCGCGGATTGAATAAAAAGCGCGAAAATCTAGCGCGACAGAATCTCGCTGGTAGTTCGGACCAGTGCAGTGAGCGTTCGATAGTTCTGCCGGGTGAGACGATCGAGCTGCTTGGCCGAGGTGACATAGACCTGGCCCGCTCTTTCGATTGTGCCGTTGCGGCAGAGGATGCGCAGGTGTCGGTCGACCGTTGGGCGCGGGATCCCGATAGAGGCGGACAGCCTGGTCGCCGTCATCGGGCGCCCCTCAAGCGTGGCGACAAAGACGGCGGTGTCGATCAGAAGAATGCCGGTCCGGGCACCGAATCTGGATTGCAGGTCCGGCGCGAGGGTTTTGTGCAATCCGCGGGTGAGTTCCAACCACAAGCTTGCAAGATAGTACCGCTTAGGCAGCTGCGGCATGTCAGGGCCTCCCTGCCGCTACCCGGGCGTAAAAGCTGCAAGAATGTGCCGATCTGCGCCGGAAATGCTACCGATTGGTACGAGTAGAGAACAGAGCGCGCACGCGGAGTTGGATCGGTGATTTGCGAGTGGAAGTCGTCGCAGGCCTTGCCACTCCGGCCTTGGCGGCACCGGAACGCGGCGTGAACAAATTCCCCCGATTTTCCCCGTGTTGCCAGGTGGTGTTTGGGAAATGTTCGTGTCGAGACGTTTCGAAAAGTCTTCGCCAGCCCGGCTAGACTGCTTTGATTCCAAAGGAATTTCGCAGTTTTCGCTGGGCCGACAAAGTTGCGGCCAGGCTTTGGGGGAAGCCTGGCCGCGCGCGAACCGGTCAGGGACGGGGAGGGGTGGGGATGTGACCGGGTCGCGTAACTCGTTCGTTTGTCTCTACTGATCTTTCGCGCTGGCGGTGGAGACCGCCGGCTTGGTATCGCCCAGCGAGACCCAGACGTTGGGATCGCTCTGCGACTGGCGCTTGACGAAGCGGTAGCCGGTCTCCGTCCAGGCAACGACGTTCTCGTTCTGATTGTCGAGAACGAACTCGCCCTTGTCGGTCTTCACCGTCAGCACCGCGTGGCCTTCGCCCTTCTTGTCGCGCACCACCGTGATGAGCAGGGCCTCGCGGGGCCAGCCGGCATCCATCAGCATCTTGCGCTTCAACAGCACATAGTCTTCACAGTCGCCGTAACCGTCCGATGGCAGCGACCACTTCTCGATCACGCCCCAGTGCTCCTGGTCGGTCAAAGGCTTGACGGTCTCGTTGACCCAGCGATTGACCTTGACGAGGTCCCGCCACGCCGTCTGCGACATCACGATGTCGCGCGGCTGCGTCGGCCCGCCCTGGCACTGCGCGGCATTGTCCGCACAGAATTCGACCCAGCCGATCGGCGCACGCGTGGTGTCGCCGAGGCTCGCGTAGAGCAGTCGGCCTTCGCCGGCCTGCACCGTCGCGCTGATCCCGAAGAGCATGGCGGCGATCGCCAGTCCCTTCCCCTGTCCCCTGAAATCAAACATTGCGGCCCCCGTTTCTTGTTGGGCCACATTTGGCACGGAGCTTTTGAGCTGCCGCTAAGTCGACCAAGTCAAGTCGAGACGAATACAAGTAAAATGCGCGGCGAATTCGATCTATACTTGAATAGAATTCACGTAAAATTCGATATTACTGCAATTGATTCAAACTTTATCGATTAACGCGGAAACGCTGGCGGAACCGCCCTTTGCACGCGCACGGGCGCTTAGCGTTAACCGGCTTGGTGACGCCGCCAACGCATGAAAAAGGCGGCATCCGTGTCAGGGAGGCCGCCTTCAGGGCTGGAAAACCGGTGGTTTTGACGCAGTTGCGCTTTACCGCGCGGTAACGCTCTCTTCGAGTGTCTCGGCCGGCTGCTCGTGCATGAACTCCAGCGCGAAGCCGTCCTCGAGGTTTCGGACCACGCGGCCCTGGACCCGGCCGAGGTAAATCGTCGACTTCAGCGGCGGGCGGTTCTCCGCGGCAATGGCTGCGCCCGACAGCGACAGGTCGATGATGCGGCAGGTCATCTTGGTGCCGTCCTCGAGCGTCAGCACCGCGATCGGGTTGCGCGGCACGATACGGTCGTGGCGGCGGTCCTCCGGCAGGTTGAGGATGTCGCGGTTTGCGAGCCAGGTCAGCTGTGCCGCGAGCTTGTCGCGTTTCCGGGGCGTCGCCCCGATCGTCATGGCAAAGCCATTGTCGATGATCCGGGTGATCTTGCCCTCGACGCGGCCGATATGGTCGAGATAGGCGACCACGCGGTCGCCCACATTGCCGATGCCGGGGGCGAGCAGGGCAAGGCCGCCCGGCGACATGTTGATGACCTGGCAGGGGAATTCCCGGCGGTCGGGCAGCATGTAACGGCCGAGCAGGTGCACTTTCACCCGCTGGAAACGCCGACGTTCCTCGGCGGCCGGAAGAAATTTTTTGTTCGCCAACGCCATTTTCAACACCCGACCCCCCGCCCGGGCGGAGTCCGGCACGACCCTAAGGTGCACAGGGTTAATGCCGCGTTAGGATCGGGCGCGCCTTTTACCGACAGACGATCGAAAAGCCACCTCCCGAGCGGACCGGTCAAGCCGTCGATGTCCCCCGCCGATACAGCAGGAGCAGCAGCGTCAACAGCACGGCGGCCGACAGCCCGAGCGACCAGTGGATGCCGATCGCCGCGCCGAACACACCGACGGTGATGCCGCTGAAGGCCCGCATCCCGAGCCCGGCCATATTATAAAGGCCGACGACACGCCCGCGGATGTCGTGCGGCGCGTTGAGCTGAACCAGGGCCTGCGCCATGGTGTTGAAAGACAGCTCGAAGAAGCCCGCGAAGAACAGCAGCATGATCGCGACGGGATAGATCCGCACCGCGGCAAAGCCGAGCAGCGCCACGCTCCAGAGCATCGCGAGGGTGATCGCGGTGCGCGGCGTACCCTTGAGGCGTCCCCAGGACTCCAGCGCGATGCCGGCGAGCAGCGCGCCGGCAGCATCGGCTGCGAGCAGCACGCTGTAGGAAACGCCGGGATCGCCATGGCCGAGATCGCCGGCAAAGCCCGGCATCTGGGCGTGATAGGCATTGCCGATCATGAACGAGGTGAGGCCGGCGAGGCATGTCATCGCCGTCAGCACCGGCTGCGTGCCGATGGCACGGATCGTGAGCATGATGTCGGCAAGGCCGCGCACCGCGAAGCGTCGCGCCGCCAGGCTCTTGTCCCGCGCCGGCGCCCAGAACAGCCAGAGCAGCATCGGCAGATAGAACAGCGTGTTGAAGATGATGCCGTGCGAGGGGCCGAGCGTCAGCATGATGATTCCGCCGACCGCGGGCCCAACCAGGATGCCGAGATAGCGCGCCATCGCGTTCAGCCGCACTGCGCTCGGCAGGTCGGCGGGACCGACGAGGTCGTAGAGCAGCAGCTGGTTCGGCGTCTGCCACAACACGCCTGCGCAGCCATGGATCACCAGCAGCAGCATCGCGTGCCACATCTGGATCGTGTCGGTCAGGAAGAAGAAGCCCCATCCGGCCGAAGCGACAATGAACAGCAGCATGCCGCACTGGATGATCCGGCGCGGATCGAACCGGTCGGCGAGGCCGCCGACGGCGACCGAGAACAGCAGGAACGGCAGCCAGTGCGACAGCACGGCAAACCCTCCCAGCGTCGGCGAATGGAATTTCTGGAACACCACCCAATAGCTGATCACATGCTCGATATTGTCGGCCATCATCGCCAGCACATAGGCGATGAACTGGAGCCGGTACGGCACGGACTTCATCGCCGCGAACGATCCGGACGCGGCCACGGGATTTTTCGGAAGGGGATTCAAGCGGGCACCTGGGCGGAATTTCAACCGTCCGTACACGGTCGCAGGTGGAGGCTCAAGACACTTAAGTGGGCTCGAACAGCGGCTATGCAGCGTTGCTGCTGTAGCCCGGATGAGCGAAGCGATATCCGGAAACACATCTACCCGCCTGTCGCTTCGCTCATGCGGGTACTGCATCTTGGCACGACCGCGCATCTCACATACGCTTCGCCTCAGCCCGCATCATCAATCATAACAGACGGGCAGCGAGGACACACCATGGAGCAAATCCGCGTCTGCACCCACGCCGGGCCGGGAAGCGAACCCGTCATCCGCACCGTGCCCTGGCCGAAGGTCGGCCGCAAGGCGGCGCTGATCAAGGTCGGCGCCTGCGGGGTCTGTGGCACCGACCTGCACATCCTGAAAGGACACTGGCCGAAGCCGCTGCCCTGGCCGTTCACGCTCGGCCACGAGCTCGGCGGTGTCATCGTCGAATGCGGCGAGGAATTCACCGAAGACTTCATGAGCAAGCCGCTGACCGTCGGCTCGAAGGTGATGATCCCCCCGTTGATGCCGTGCGGTCGCTGCTATTACTGCATCCATTATCCGCAGACCGCGAACAAGTGCCTGACGCCGGTCTATTACGGCCGCTATCTCGGCTTCGACAAGGCGCCGCACATGTGGGGCGGCTGGGCCGAATATGTCTATGTCGATCTCGAGATGCTGCCGGGCACCAAGATCTACAAGCTGCCCGACGACATGTCGCTGCGCCTCGGCGCGCTGTCCGAGCCGCTGACCTCCTGCATCCGGGCCTTCAACCGCGCTACGCGCGCCGGCGGTTTTTCCTGGGGTGACACCGTGGTGATACAGGGCTCGGGTCCGATCGGCATTCTCGCGGTCGCCGCCGCAAAGGAGATGGGGGCAGGGCGCGTCATCTGCGTCGGCGCCCCGGAGGAGCCGCGGCTCAAGCTCGCGCGCGAGTTCGGCGCGGAGGCGACGGTCAACATCGAGGAGCTGAAATCACCTCGGGAGCGCATCGATCGTGTGCGCGACATCGTCGGCGGATTCGGCGCCGACCTCGTGATGGACTGCTCGGGCCATCCCACCGCCGGCCCCGAAGGCATCGAGATGCTGCGCGACGGCGGCACCTATGTCGAGATGGGCCAGTTCACCGACGCCGGCTCGATCGACACGTCATGGCATCGCATCTGCACCAAGGATCTCAACGTGCTGGGATCCTGGGGCTTCACCGGCAACGATCTGCCGCTCGGCGTCGACATGCTCTACCGCGCGCGTGACAAATATCCGTGGCTGAAGATGCAGACGATCTATCCGTTCACGGAAGAGGGTGTCGCGCAGGCGGTGAAGGATGCGATGACAATGAAGACGGTGAAGTCTACCATCGTGCCCTGGCCGGAATTGGTGGAGTGAAGTAAAGGCTGTAGCCCGGATGAAGCGACTTGTCCGCCGTAGCTCCACGAGCGAAGGCGGGAGCGAGATCCAGGGAGCTTGTGGATGATTTCCCGCATGTCGGTTCGCTCATGCGGGCTACGCCTTTGAGTTTGGATTGAGCGATGAAATGACAAACGAGCAGACTGCCGGCCCACACCGCCGCTCTCCCTTCCACGCCATTGGCGCGATCGACTACACCGTCGTCTTCGTCCGCGACATGGCCGCGATGCGCCGCTTCTACGAAGACATCCTCGCCTTTCCGCTCTCGCGCGAGCTCTCGCCGAACTGGATCGAGTACACCTTGGGGCCCAATACGCTGGCGCTGGCAAGACCGAGCCGGACCGCGTCCGATCCGCCGACCCCGGCGGGTAGCGCCTCGCTGCAACTGGCCTTCAGGGTCTCCGCAGCCGAGGTCGATCAATGCGCCGACGAGCTCGCGCGGCAGGGCGTGGCGCTGCTCTCGCCGCCGACGGACCAGTCCTTCGGGCATCGCACGCTGTTCTTTCGCGACCCAGACGGCAACCTTCTGGAGGTCTATGCGGAGATCTGACCGGGAGCCGACGCCCAAAAAGTTCCATCGGATATCCCCGAACTATTCACGCCCAGGTGAAACTTAGGCCCAAGTTCCGGCTTTCATTTCGCGGGAGAGGTATCGTGAAGCGAATCCTGAAACCCGTCACTTACATCCTGGCTGCGATCTACTTCCTGGTGGATGCGGTCTTCATGGCCGTGGCAAGGCCGATCGCCCGCTGGATCGGGCGGCATTTCGAATTCAGGCGATTGCGCGCCTGGATCAAATCGCTGCCGCCGTATCCCTCGCTCGCCCTGTTTTCAGTACCCGTCATCATTCTGGAGCCGATCAAGCCCTTGGCAGCCTACTTCGCTGCGACGGGTCAGTTCGTGAGCGGTGCGGCGACATTCATCGTCGGCGAATTGCTCAAGCTCGTGCTGGTCGAGCGCCTGTTTCATCTCACGCGCGACAAGCTGATGCGAATTCCCGCTTTTGCCTGGGCGTACGGAAAATACGCCGCGGCGAAGGCGTGGCTGCAGGCGACCGAGGCCTGGCGTGCCATCCGGGCCCTGGCCCGCGCGGCCAAGGACACTGTTGTGCGCGCGAAAGCCCGGCTGGTCGGCAGCTTCAGCAAGCTGGCCGCCTCCAGGGATTAGTTCACCACCCTCGCGCCCACGACCTTGGTGCCTTCGATCTCTCGCACGATCCGCTCGTCCTGTCCTACGATCCCGAGATCGAACTCGCGATCCGGCGTGACGAGGATCAGGCGCTGACCGGCGATGACGACCACCGTCATGCCGTTGCGCTCGCCTTCAGCCGCCCAGGCGCGGATGTCGCTGGCGTAGGGCTCCCTGCGCCAGGCGTTGAGAGCGCCCGGGTCGCACCGAACCTCGATGCCGTCCTCCGAGGTGGTCAGGACGAGCTTCGACCGGTTTGGCTTCCATCGTTCGTCGAGGAGATCGTTGACCAGCCACAGGCAAGTGAAATCCGCGCATTCAGCGGGTCGCGCGGCGTAGACCGCGCAGCCGTGGCGGGGTTTGCAATGCTGGCACCAGGCGTTCGCTGGCTTGGCCAGCGCCTCGATGGCCATCAACTTGCAGCAGAGCGTGCAGTCGCCGCAGGTGCGTTCGACGGAGGACGTCACGCGGTCATTCCCGACAGTGTCTCAACGTCGTCATTGCGAGCGCAGCGAAGCAATCCAAAATCTTTCCGCGGCGGGACTCCGGATTGCTTCGCTGCGCTCGCAATGACGGAGTATATGGCAACGGAATCCAGCCTCCCTCGGGTCCCGGGACCCGGCGTCAGAACCCGGTTGCATCCGAGGTTAATTCAGGTGGTCACAAAAATCCACGCAACCTTCAGGCGCGGTTCTCTCCGGAAAGCCATGCATCACAGGCATGGTGATTTCAGAACACATGGCGTAAAGAGCCCCCAATCAAATCGCCAGCGTGCGGCCAGGCCCATTGCCGCGCATGCCAGCTCAGGTCCGCCAGATCACCTTTTGCGCGCCTGAATCAACCAAGGTTCTTCATCCCGTGTCTCTTCCGGCCCTGACCCCGCCGCTCGCCCGAGCTTTGGCCGAGCGGAACTATGATTCACTGACGCCGGTCCAGCTCGCGGTGCTCGCCCACGAAGCCACCGGCCGCGACCTTCTGGTCTCGGCCCAGACCGGCTCCGGCAAGACTGTCGCCTATGGACTGGCGATTGCCAAAAATCTGCTCGATGATGCCGAGCAGTTCGGGCAGGCTGGTGCGCCGCTCGCGCTGATCGTCGCGCCGACCCGCGAGCTCGCGCTTCAGGTCCAGCGCGAGCTGGCCTGGCTGTATGGGCATGCAGGCGGGCGCGTCGTCTCCTGTGTCGGCGGCATGGATCCGCGGCGCGAGCAGCGCGAGCTCGCTGCCGGCGCGCACATCGTCGTCGGCACGCCCGGGCGGCTGTGCGATCATCTGCGGCGTGGCCGGCTCGACATATCCGAACTCGCCGCCGTGGTGCTCGACGAGGCCGACGAGATGCTCAATCTCGGCTTTCGGGAAGACATGGAATTCATCCTCGAGACCACGCCGAAGACGCGCCGCACCCTGCTGTTCTCGGCGACGTTTCCACGCGGCATCGTCGCGCTGGCGAAGCAGTATCAGCGCGACGCCTTCCGGATCGAGGTCGCCGGCGACGAGGGCGGTCATGCCGACATCGAGTATCGCGCGATCCGCATCGCGCCCGCCGATGTCGAGCATGCCGTCGTCAACGTTTTGCGCTTCTACGAAGCGCCGAGCGCGCTGGTGTTCTGCAGCACGCGCGACGCCGTCAGGCATTTGCAGGCAGCGCTGCTGGAGCGCGGCTTTGCCGTGGTCGCCCTGTCGGGCGAACTGACGCAGAACGAGCGGACCCTGGCGCTGCAGTCGCTGCGCGACGGTCGCGCCCGCGTCTGCGTCGCGACCGACGTTGCCGCCCGCGGCATCGATCTGCCGAGCCTCGACCTGGTCATCCATGCGGACCTGCCCAATGATGCGGAAGTGATGCAGCATCGCTCGGGTCGCACCGGGCGCGCGGGCCGGAAGGGGACGAGCGTCCTGCTGGTGCCGCCCGCGCGGCGGCGGCGTGCGGAACTGTTGCTGAACCTCTCGGGCATCGACGCCGAGTGGGGCACGGCGCCTCAGCCAGACGAAATCCGCAAGCTCGATCACGAGCGCATGAAGGACGTGCTGTTCACCGACGAGACGACTCCCGACGATCTGACCCTGGCGCAGGCGCTGCTCGCCGAGAGGTCGGCCGAGGACATCGCCGCCGCGCTGGCGCGGCTTTATCGTGCGCGGTTGCCGTCGCCCGAGGACATCATCGATGCCGGCGAACGGGCCGGCCGGCCGCGTCACGATCGCGAGAGGTTTGAAGGTGGCGACGATCGTCCCGCCAAGCCGCGATCAAAATCCGGAAAAGCGTCCTCGAAGCACGCCATGGCAGAGGGCAGCGTCTGGTTCCGCGCCGCGATCGGACGGCGCAAGAATGCGGAGGCGCGCTGGCTGCTCCCGATGATCTGCCGCCGCGGCGGCATCGACAAGCGCGACATTGGCGCCATCAAGATCATGGACACCACCACCGAGTTCGAGATTTCCGAGCGGGTCGCTGAGTCCTTTGCCGCGAAGATCAAGCGTCCGGACAAGGAGGACAGCATCCGCATCGAGCCGATGGCGGAGGCACCGCAAAGGCACGCCCCTTCGGAGGAGCCGTCATATGCACCCCGGCACGAGAGAGGCGACGGCACTCATCGTGAACGTCGCGACGATAGGCCGCGCGACACGGGATTCAACCCGCGGGACGGCGAACGCAAGCCGAAACTCGACGATGCATCGTCTTTCGGACAGAAAAAGCGGCACAAGAACAAGCCCGGCCGCGCAGAGCCCTCGGTCACGCCGTGGCCGGTCAAGGGCGCGCCCGGAAAGAAATCAAAGAAGAAGCGTCGCGGCTGAGCGGCGCCAGGCGAGGCAAACAGCAATGATGCCGTCGGATTGGATCGGCGGCATCACCCGAAAAGCCCGGTGTGAGCTCAGCGGCCCCCGCCACCGCCGCCACCACCACCTCCGCCTCCACCGGCCTCCCGCAGCGACGTATTGTAGCGAGGATCGGTCTGCTTCATGTAGATCGGTGAGACATCATGGGTGAGGCGAGCGACGCGGCGCCCGCCGCCCTGGTTCGGCACATCGATCGGGCCGGCACAGCCCTCGAAGAAGGCGAACTCGCAGCCATAGGTGCGATACTGCGCCGCGTTGGCGCTGGTCGCGCTGAACGCAGCCGTCGCGGCGAACGCAATCAAGGCAACTTCGGACAGTGTGAGTTTCATGGACGTTCTCCAGTCTCGGTTCGGCGAGACCGGAACGGTCCGCACGGTTCTTCGACGGGACTTGGCCCAAAGCGGTTCGAGGCGCTGCTTCACGCCCGCGTGAGCCCGGATGGGCCTGGGCGTTACGTCGCGGCGAGGTCGCGGAGCATGTAGGTCGCACCGTCGCCGTAGGATGCGAGCTTTGCGCGCAATTGCGCATCCGCTGCTACCGGCCGAAAGCCGAACCGCTCCCACAGCGGCCGCGTGGCGTAGACCGAGACCAGCGCGAGCGCCGCGATGCCCGACGCACGAGCCAGTGTCTCGATATCGGCAACGTAAGCCCGCGACGCGCCGCCGCGGAAATCGGGCAGCACGGCGACGTCGTGCACATAGATGCAATCGGCATCGTCTGGGATGAGTTCGAGGAAGACATCAAGCGGCGGAATCCGGTGCTGCTTCCAGGGATGCGCGAGGCCATAACCAACGGTCTCGTCGTCCGCAATGAGCGTGCGGCAGCCATCGGGATAGAGCCGCATCTTTTCCGCGAACACCTCGGGTCGTTCCGGAAGGTTGGGATGGATGCGCGCCGCGATCGCGCTGATCGCGGAAAGGTCGGAGGCGCGCGCGGGACGCCAATGCGGCTTGCTCATGTCCGTCGCCGTTTCGTCTCACCCATTCCAGTTTATTCCGCCGCGCTCGTGTGCGCAGCGAAAAATATCGTTGCCGCTCGCGCAGGAATACGGCACCTCGCGCGGCGTCCTACCCATGCAAGCCAATTGCATGACAGGAGATACCATGACGTCTTCGATCCGACTCGCACTCACGCTCGCCGTCTCGCTCGCGATCGTTCCCGCTGCCTTCGCCGCGCCGCCGACCAAGACCGGCAAGACCGACAAGGGCAATGTGCTCACCGACGCGAAGGGCATGACGCTCTATACCTTCGACAAGGATGCGGACGGCAAGTCGGCCTGCAACGGGCCGTGTGCGACGAACTGGCCGGTGCTGAAGGCCGAGGCGAGCGACGCCCCCGGCGACGGCTACACCATCATCACGCGCGACGACGGCTCGCGGCAATGGGCCTACAAGGGCAAGCCGCTGTACACATTCGCCAGGGACCAGAAGCCCGGCGACATCACCGGCGATGGCTTCTTGAACGGTGCCTGGCATCTGGCGATGCCCTGACGGTTGGCGCACAGACCCGGTGCGCCGTCTTGCGGAGGCGGGCGCATCGGGCCGGAGCGGAGCGGGATTTGACGCAAATCCGGCAAGAAGGATCATGTCGCCCGCGCGATCACTTGCTTCGCCGCAGCGCATTGGTGCGCTCATCTCAAGTTGGCGCATGCGACCGCAGCAACTTCAATGATGCAGAAACGCAATCTGCGCCGCTGCGCCGCGTCAATTGAACAAATTCGCGCTGAGAGTCTGAAAGCGAACCGAACCGGGCACATTCTTCGGTCATAGTTGGCCTTGCAAGGGGGACGGGGCGGTTATCCGCAGCAACAATCCCACTATGTTGAAAAGTAGCTATTGGTGTCCTGGTGCGGCATGCACCGCGACGCCTCGGGGAGTCTTCAATCCGTGATCTAGTTTCGCTTGAAAGGATGAAAGCCCGTGAGTGATGCCAATGTGAAAGTCGAGACGAATGCAGCCCCGGAAAAGGTGGGGGCCAACGGAAGCGCAAAGTTCCAGTTCGACGTACCGTTCTTCAACATGCAGACGATGTTCGGCAGTTTCGCCGAGCAGGGCGCCACACGGGCCCAGGCAAATTTTGCGAAGGTGAGGGCGACTTCGGAGGAAGTCACGGCAGCTCTCTGCGATGCCTATTCGACCAATGCCAAGCGTGCCGCCGACTACGGCATCAAGCTCGCCGAAATTTCCCACACCAATACCACCTCCACGCTGGATTTCATTTCTCAGCTTGCCGATGCGAGGTCGTTTGCCGATCTCGTCAACCTCTCCACCGCCCACGGTCGCAAGACCTTGGAAGCAACTTCGGCTCAGAACCGCGAACTCTGGGACCTCGCCCAGAAGGTCGCGACGGAAACGGCCGAGCCGATCAAGCAGAGCCTCAACCGGGTTTTGCGTAGCGCTGCTTGAATCGAAGCGGTTGGCCGCGCGGATCGGCTGGGCGAGCGTCTCCGCAAGAAGAGAAGCCGTCCAGCCGATTGCGGCCTCCCTCACTGTTGAGGTGATTCCAAGTGGAGGAAATCACGATGGGTATGGTCATGATCAAGTGCCCGGAAACGGGCAACGCCATTCCGACGGGCATCGAGATGGATGGCGAGAGGTTTCGGTGCAGCGCGGTGTTTTTTTCGCGCACCTATTGCAGGATGTGCGCCGCGACGCACGAATGGTTTGCCAGAGAGGCGTGGGTCTACGAGTCGGTCTTGGCGAACGGGGGGAGGCAGCCAATCCGCGCCGGCGCGGCCTGAAGGACCCTTGGCGCATCCTGCGAAACGATCCGATCGATCCTGCGGCTCATCACCTTGTAGCACTCACAGGCGATGATCTCGAGGCGGTGCCTGTCGATCTCCAGCTGGCCGCGCCGGTTGGACTTGATTGCCCGGGATGAGCGCAAAGCGCTCACCACGTGCGTGACCGTGGTGCGGCGGACGCCGAGCAATTCCGACAGCGTCTCCTGTGTCAGGGGCAGGATGTCACCACCATCCGTCCGGTCGTGGATGTGCAGCAGCCAGCGGGCGAGGCGCGCCTCGACCGAATGCAGAGCATTGCACGCTGCGACGTGCTGGAATTGCGTCAGCAGTGTCCGGGTGAGAAGCTGAACCGAACTTGCAATGGCCGGACTTCGCTCGAGCGCATGGTGAAATCGTGCGGGCGAGATCTGCAGCGCCGTCCCGGCCACGCGGACGACCGCAGTCATGGGTGATCGGATCGGGCCGAGCGCCGTCATGATTCCGACCGCCCCGTCGTTGCCGATCACGGCAGTTGCGGCGGTCTGTCCGTTCGGCAACTCCATGATGAGAGCGATCGCGCCGCTGCAGGGAAAGGAGAGATGGTCGATCTTGTCGCCTGACCGAACCAGGACTGCGTCGTGCTGGAGCTCCACTTTTCGCAGATGAGGAGCAAGCAACGCGAAATCGGCTGGCGGCAACGCAGCTAACAACCGATTTCCAACTCTGGTCACGTGCTCCATCACGGGAATGGTCCCTGGACGGACGCCCGGCAGACGCATCTTCACTGATCGCGCTGCGCTGCCGCTTGCCATGGCAAACGAAATAAACTCGACTTAAAAACTAAGGTTCCTCTGACGCATTGGCAAGCTGGCACGCGAGTGTGCCTCATCGCGTTCAAACCCTTGAAGATCGGGCCAGCCACTTGCAAGTCTTGCGCGCCTGACGCGAGCGCCGCTGCTAGCGCAGCCCCTCATACACCATCAGCCCGCGTGCGATCTGCAGCTTGCGGATCGCGCGCGGCAGCAGCTTCTCCGGCTGGTGCAGGTAGCGCCAGGAGGTGAGGGTGAAGGCTGAAAGCGCACCGCATTCCTCGTCGAAAGGCGCGAGCACGCCAGTGACGCTCACTGGCGTATGCGGGCGCGCGTTGAAGGGCAGCAGCAGGAGCTCGAGATGCGCCTTGCTGCCATCCTCGCGCGTGGCGGTGACGCCGGCGATCGCACCAAGCGTCTCGTCGGAGACGATGGTCGTGATGTCCTCGATCTCGCTGCGGCTTGCTGGCGTGAACAGCGCCGCAAAGCTCTGGTCCTTGAGGTCGATCCCGGCCAGCGCACAGACGCGGGTACCGGCAACGCGGAAGGGGAAGCCGAGATTGGGCTCGCAGGAGAGCACGAAGATATCGCCGAGCAGGCCGCGAACCGCGGCCGGATCGATGTCGGCCCGGTCAGGGGCCCGTGCAGTACCGCGCTTCGTGTCCCAATACGCGAAAAATGCGCGGCTCGACGGATGTTTCATGGCTGACGCTAACCCGGGGCGCAACCTCGCGGGACAGATCTGTCCCGCTTCAGTGCACCCGCGATCCCTTCTGTTGTTGTGCAGGAGGGGATTTGCAGCGTCCATGCCGCAGGGGCGTTTTCACGGCTGTTAACCTGGTCTTTGCGTCGTTAACGTTAAATTAACTACGCGCTTTGCGCCTCGCGCGGCCCTGCTATGGTGACCGCGGTCGCAAGCCTCGCCGCTTTTCTCCAGGTTCTCGGCGCGGCCTGTACACAGGGCGTCAAACAGTTTGGCCACGGGCCGGGGAGGGGTGGGGATACAACTTCATTCCCTCAGGCGTCGGAAGGCCGACACGGACAGGCAGGGCTTTCCCAAGGCCCTGCCTTTTCCCTTTGTGCACTTGCGCAAGGCCGGCAAAGGCGACTATCTCCAAGCCTGTCGCTCCGATCGCGCCTGAAAGCGAAGCTGCCTTGGATTCCCCGCCGCAAGATTCGACGCCGCAAGGTTCTCAACCGGGCCCGGCCGTCCATGAGGAGGCTCCGCGCGAGCCGATCCTGACGCTGCCGGTGGCGCTGACCGCCTATATCGCGGTGCTGGCGCTGATCCATCTGCGGGTGCTGCTGCCGCCGGAGTTCGAGAACTGGACCATCGACGTCTTCGGCTTCATCCCGAAGCGTTACGATTCCTCGCTGCTCAACCTGCAGATCCCCGGCGGCGCCGGCGCCAAGATCTGGAGCTTCGTCACCTATTCGCTGCTGCATGCCAACCTGACCCATCTCGGCTTCAACGTGCTGTGGCTGCTGCCGTTCGGCAGCGCGCTGGCGCGGCGCTTCGGCGCGATCAGGTTCTTCGTCTTCATGGCGGTGACGGCAGCGGCCGGCGCGCTCGCCCATCTCCTCACCCACGAGCATGCGGTGGCGCCGATGATCGGCGCCTCGGCCTCGGTGTCGGGCGCGATGGCAGCCGCGATCCGCTTTGCCTTCGCCCGTGGCAGCTTCCTGTCCTTCAGCCGTTCGGACGCCGATACCGCCGCAAAGGTTCCCGCGCTGCCGCTGTCGCGTGCGCTGCGCGACGGGCGGGTGGTCGGCTTCCTCGCAGTGTGGTTCGGCGTCAACATCATCTTCGGCGTCGGCGCAATCGGCATCGATGCGGAAACCACGAGCGTTGCCTGGCAGGCACATATCGGCGGGTTCTTCGCCGGCCTGTTGCTGTTCGCGCTGTTCGATCCCGTGCCGCGCGTGCGAAGCGATGCTGCGGATGCGTCATCGCAGGACGTTTCGGACCGCATTTGAAGCTGTGCTTGCGGCCCGGCCCGAATTCATCCATCATTCGCGTGAAGAATGTTCCGAAGCGACAAGCCCCTGGAGGCAACGCTTCGACAAGTGCGCGAGCGTGAAACCGCGCCAAAACTGTTAGTTGAAGACTCGCGAACAAGTCCGAACCGCCAAAGGCGGACGGCTCCGATTCAGGGAGGCGACAATGACGGTACGTTCCATTCTCAACACCAAGGGCCACCAGATCATGAGCGTCGAGCCCGACGCCAAGCTGTCGGCCGCCATCAAGCTGCTCGGCGAGAAGAAGATCGGCGCCGTGCTGGTGATGAACCAGAGCCGGCTGGAAGGCATCCTGTCCGAGCGCGACATCGTGCGCGTGCTCGGCGAGCGCGGCGCCGGCGTGCTGGAAGAGCCGGTCTCGGAGGTCATGACCCGCAAGGTCGTCACCTGCAAGGAGACCGACACCGTCGCCGAACTGATGGAGAGGATGACGACAGGCAAGTTCCGCCATCTGCCCGTCATCGACAACGGCAAGGTGGTCGGGCTGATCTCGATCGGCGACATCGTCAAATGGCGTGTCCGCGAATACGAGGCGGAGCAGGAAGCCCTGCGCGACTACATCAAGACGGCCTGACGGGCCTCACGCGGTCCGCTTTACTCGTCCGCTTTGGGCGCGTGACCGGCGGGCGCCGGCGCGAGCACATCGATCGCCTCCTGGATCGACTCCAGCGCGCGCTCGGCGGCGCGCGTTCCGTGCGCGATCAGATCCTCGCCGCGGTGGAAGTCGAACCAGCCGAAATGGCCGACCCGCGGCGTGATCAGCATATCGGGCGGATCGCCGGCAAGGCGCGCGCGGGTGATGCGGTCCTGCATGATGTTGAACGCATCGACCATCACCGAGGAGATGCCGGGTCGTCCGCCGCCGCCGAAGAACTCGCGCTTCATGGTCTTCTCGGGCGAGAACAGGCGCGGAAAGCGCCGCTTGGCCGGCGTCGCCTCGGCCTCGGAGGCGACCGGGGCAGGCCCAGCGCCATGCGCATGGATCGTCGTGGAATGGGTGAAGATGTCGCTGGAAAGATTTGCGGCGATGACGATTTCGGCGCCGAGCGCGCGAGCCGCCGAGACCGGCACCGGATTGACCAGCGTGCCGTCGACCAGCCAGCGGTCGCCGATCAGGACCGGTGAGAAGATGCCGGGCAGGGCGTAGGACGCCCGCATCGCGTCGACCATGCGGCCGCGCGTCAGCCAGATCTCGTGGCCGGTGCGGACCTCGGTCGCGACGGCGGCGAACTTGACGGGCAGGTCCTCGATCAGGGTCTGGCCGATCGCTGTCTCGAGCCGGGTTGCGAGCTTCTCGCCGCCGATCAGGCCGGAGCCGTTGAGGCGGATGTCGAGATAGCCCAGGATGTTGCGCATGCCCTGCAGGCTGCGTCCCCACTCCTCGAACGTATCGAGTCGACCGGCCGCATGGAGGCCGCCGACCACGGCGCCGATCGAGGTACCGACCACGACGTCGGGCACGATGCCGTTGGCAATCAGGGTCCTCAGGATCCCGATATGGGCAAAGCCGCGCGCCGCGCCGCCGCCGAGCGCGAGGCCAATGACTGGCCGACGGATGCTGCCCAAGCCGACCTTCTCGCCGACTTTTTCGCCGGCCTTCTCGCCGTTGGAGCCGTTCGAGCCGCGGCCCTTCAAGATCTCCAGCACTAAAACTCTCCTACGCTGGGACAGCCCGCCGTCAGACTAGGCACCCCAATTGCGCTCCGCCATATCAGGCACGAAGCATGGTTTATGCCGCTTTGGGGAGGGCACTGGGCAGGAGTATGGCGAGGGACGGTTGCCTCAAGTCTAATCACGCAGCCGTCAGCGGGTTCCATAGATCGCATCGGGGCCGTATTTCCTGGGATATCCGAGGCTTGAATTTGCCGCGTTTTCGGTGAAAACCAGGGAACATGACACGCGGGGGTGACGGCATCATCGGATGGCGGCGCAGCGGCAGGCTGCTGCCGGCGCTGACCCTTGCCGCCTGCCTCGTCGCATCAGGCCAAAACGTTGCGCAAGCGCAGCTTTTCTCCGATCGCCCGCCGCCGGTGCCCCCGGCCTCGGTGCCAGATCCCGGCGGAGCCGTCAGCCTGGCGCCCCCTTCCGGCCCGGGTGCCGGCCCGCCGAGTCTGCCGCCCACCCTGATTCAGCCGGTGACCCCCAGCATGCCGCCGCCCGCCGTCACGACGGTGCCACCGGCAGCGCCGCTCAATGCGGCCGTGCCCGGCCAGGGTGTGCTGTCGCTGACGGCGAGATACGGCAAGGATTCCGCTCCGATCACCAGCGGCCTGGTGTGGCGGGTGTTTGCCGACCGTCCCGACGAGAACGGCACCTTCAAGCTGATCCGTGAGGACCGCAGCGCCACGCCCAACATCGTGCTGCCGCCCGGCAACTACGTCGTCCACGTCGCCTTCGGCCTCGTCAGCGCGGTACGCACCGTCAGCCTCAAGGCCGAGACCGATCGCGAATCCTTCGTGCTGCCGGCCGGCGGCCTGCGCATCGAGGGCCGCGTCGGCACCAGCCGCATTCCGCAGAACCAGATCTCGTTCGCGATCTACAAGGGCAGCCAGTTCGAATCCGGTGAGCGCGCCTCGCTGGTGCCCAACGTCGCCGCCGGCGACGTCGTGTTGATCCCGGAAGGCACCTACTACATCGTCTCCAACTATGGCGATGCCAATTCGGTGGTGCGCTCGGATATCCGCGTCCAGGCCGGCAAGCTCACCGACGTTACCATCACCCACCGCGCCGCCGTCATCACGCTCAAGCTCGTCAGCGACCGGGGCGGCGAGGCGCTCGCCAACACCGCCTGGTCGGTGCTGACCCCCGGCGGCGACGTCATCAAGGAATCGATCGGCGCCTTCCCGCGCGTCGTGCTGTCCGAAGGTGAATACCGCGCCATCGCCAAGAACGAGGGCAAGGTCTACGAGCGCGGCTTCAACGTCGTCAACGGCGTCGACGGCGAAGTGGAAGTGGTGGCGCGGTAGTCTTCCGGGTGAGGGGGAGACTCTCCGCGAGTCGCTCTGATCGATGTAGCGTCGGATCACCCCACATCGTCGTTGCGAGCGCAGCGAAGCATTGCAGAATCCGCGGAGGCACTCTGGGATTGCTTCGCTGCGCTCGCAATGACGAGGACGAGACATCACGAGCCGATCAACGCCGACTGCGGTTCGCAACATCTTACCCCGCTTCTCATCCGGCGCACGAAAGGCCAGCAGACGCTGGTCGAGCTGCTCGGCGAGATTGAGACGGCGAAGCAGGCGAAGCCGGCGCAGATCGCATTGGCGTGGGTGTCGGCGCAGAAGCCGTGGATCGTGCCGATTCCCGGCACCACCAAGCTGAACCGGCTCGAGGAGAATCTCGGCGCGTCGGTGGTAACGTTGTCCAAGGCCGATCTCGCTGCGATTCCAGCGGTGCTGGCCAAGGTGGCCGAGCAGCGTGACCGCTATCCCGCCATCTTCCGGGCGCGGGTTGGCCAGTTACAGATGCTGATGTGGGCCCTGGTGAGCGTTTGCTTACCGGGCTTCACGTCGTGTCTTCCGGCTTGAATACGCGTGCGAGCGCTATCAAGCGTCGTCGCAAGGCCCGTCAACACCGATAGCGTCGACTTATTCCGCGGACGTCGCGCGTCGTCGCGGCCGGTGGAAGATACTAATTCCCATAATCAAATTTATTCTCTTTCCATCCTGCTGCGTTATATGTCGGGCATCCGTCCAATGGGGACGCCGGGGCAGGTTGGTTGCCTGCGAGACCGGAGGAGCAGGGACCAAGCCCGTCGGCATGTTCGAAGTGATCCTTACCAGGCGCAAACGGTTCGGCTGGCGGTGGCAGGTGTGCGACCAGTCCGGCAAGATCTTTGCCGACGGTTTCGAGCGCAGCCGGCCGGCCGCCAAATATCAAGGCGAGCGCGCGTTGTTTTTCCTGCTGTCGCAAGCCTATTTGCGCAACCGCTTCGCGGCGCCCAGCGAAGACTAGCCGCGCGGCTACAACACCTTGCGTTGCCTGTGGGGCAAAACACCCACGAACGCGGGCCGGGCGGCGGTGGACGCAGATGGCGTTGGCGCGAACGGGTTTGCAGGGAGGGAGAGCTCGGGCGAACAAGCCCCGAAAACGAGAGAGCGTGTCTGCGAACGAGATGCGAATTGAAAGAACGGCGCTCTTGCTCACACTCCGTCATTGCGAGCGCAGCGAAGCAATCCGGAAATGTATCCGCGAAAAGATTCTGGATTGCTTGGCTGCGCTCGCAATGACGGTGTTGAATCAGGCGCGCAAGACCTCTCCCACGTTGTCCTGGCGAAAGCCAGGACCGATTACCCCGGTCAGCATTGTCTTGGTGCGATGTGGCCGCCAGTGTTCGCACACACGGAAAGCCAAACCGCCATAGTCTCTAGCGGCTACTAACCAACACCTGACTTGAAACTGTCATAAGCGCAATTATGGAACCCGCGCCCGGCGGCGCGGCCGGGGGCGCAGATCGCAACATTGCTGGCCGAGTTCGGCCGGCGCGCCTCACGGGCGGCGTAGCGCCTCGGGGAAGCAGTCGTAGACCAGCGCCTTGAAGGCGGGCGTGATGCGGCTGCGCTCGTTCTGGGTCTGCTGCATCATGAGGTAGACCATGTCGAGCTTGGGATCGACGCCGAAATAGGTGCCGCTGCCACTGTCCCATTTCAACTCGCCAATCGATCCCGCCGGCGGCGGTTTGGCGTTGCCGGGATCGGTGCGTACGGCAAGGCCGTAGCCATAGCCGAACCCGTCGCCGGGAAAATAGAAATAGTCGCGCCCCACACCGGAGCCCGGCCCGACGTGATCGGTTGTCATCGCCTTGAAGGCGGCCGGGCTCAGATAGCGCTTGCCCTCGAACTCGCCGCCATTGAGCAGCATCTGCGAGAAGCGCTGATAGTCGGTGATGGTCGAGAGCAGGCCGCCGCCGCCGGACTGCCATTCCGGATGATCGAGCCGGTCGCGCTCACCGGCGAGCAGGATGAAATCGTTCGGCAGCGGCCGCGCCATTCGCGCCAGCTCGTCTTCCGTCGCCAGCGCGAACTTGGTGCTGCTCATCCCGAGCGGATCGAAGATGCGCTGCTTGAGGAAATCGTACAGCGTCTGGCCCGAGATGATCTCGATGATGGCGCCGAGCACGTCGGTGGAATGGCCATAGCGCCACAGCGTTCCCGGCTGCCGCGCCAGCGGCAGCTTTGCGATACGATCGGCGAATTCCCTGTTGTTGAATTGGCCCTCGAAGATGTTGGCGGCCTTGTACGCCTGCTCGACCCATTTGCCGCCGATATAGTCATAGCTGATGCCCGAGGTGTGCCGCAGCAGATCCTCGATGTTGACGGGGCGGACCGGCGTCACGAGGTCGAGTTCCAGTCTGCCGTCCGGATTAGTGATCTCGATGCCGACCTTGGTGTCGGCAAAGAGCGGGACGTATTTCGACGCGGGATCGGTGAGCGCGAGCTTGCCCTCGTCGATCAGCATCATCGCGCCGAGGCACGTGATCGGCTTGGTCATCGAGTGGATGGCGAAGATCGTGTCGGGCGTCATGGCAAGGCCCGTCCTGGTGTCGCGCACGCCGAAGGTCTTGAGGTAGACCGGCTTGCCGTGCTGCTGCACGAGGATCACGGCGCCCGGCAGCCGGCCGCTCGTGACCTCGTTGTCGAAATAGGCGGTGATGCGCTCGAGGCCGTCGGGCGACGGGGTAGGGATGTCCACGGCGCGGCTGCGCCCCATCGTGCCGGCGAGCAGTGCGGCTCCGACCAGAAATTCACGACGCTTCATCCGGGCTTCCTCCGCCGCCGGAATCAAAGCCGCAAGATGCCGAAGGCGTCAACAAGCCATCGATTAAAATCGCGTCACGATTTCCGAAAAGAACGGTCGCGGACGGTTCGCCGAGCTCGGTCGGCCTGCGAGCACCCGACCACATGGCACGAACGCCCGCGAGGAATTTCGGAGGCGCAAGCTTTCGGGCCTAGAATCTGGTCACGATATCGGACAGCGCGGGGCGCGGACGGTCCTCGCTGGGCTTGCTGGGCGTGCCGATATGGACGAAGCCTGCGAGCTTTTCGTCCGGCTTGAGGCCGAGGCCGTCGAGCACGTCGCGATCGAACGCGAACCAGCCGGTCAACCAGCAGGCGCCATAGCCGAGCGCGGTCGCGGCCGTGACGATGTTCATGGCGCTGGCGCCCGCCGACAATTCCTGCTCGAACGGCGGCACCTTCGGATGCGGCCTGGTAAAGCTGACGATGCCGATCACCAGCGGCGCATCCATCAGGCGCTTGCGCTCGGTCTCGACGTCGGCCGTGGGCGCGCCGGGATTCTTCCGGGCAAACACCTTCGCGATCACCTCGCCGGCGCGCTGGCGGGCATCGCCTTCAAAGATGATGAAGCGCCAGGGCGCGAGCTTGCCGTGATCGGGCACGCGCGCGCCGATGGTGAGGATCGTCTCGAGCTCGGCCGCGGACGGGCCGGGGCCGGTCATCTCGCGCGGTTTGACCGAGCGGCGGGTCTTCAGGAGTTCGATGGCGTCGGGCACGGGATGGTCCTCTTCGGCTGGTCGTCGGGCGTGCAATACCGAGATAAGCATGCACGCCGGCAACCGGAAGCGAGTTTAGATCGATTTCAGGGATCAGAGCGCGCCGCGAGCCCGCTTCACATCGGGCGGAGTCGCCTCGTCGACCAGGGCGGCGATCGCCTCGGCGGTCGTCATCACCTTCTGGCCGTCGCTGCCGAGGCGGCGGACGGAGACCGAATGCGTCTCGGCCTCCTTCTTGCCGACCACGAGCAGGGCCGGGATCTTGGCCAGCGAGTGCTCGCGGACCTTGTAGTTGATCTTCTCGTTGCGCAGATCGATCTCGACCCGAAGTCCGGCGCGCCGTGCCTGCTCCAGCACCTGCTTGGCGTATTCGTCGCCTTCCGAGGTGATGGTCGTGACCACCGCCTGCACCGGCGAGAGCCAGAGCGGGAAGTTGCCGGCATAGTGCTCGATCAGGATGCCGATATAGCGCTCCATCGAGCCGCAGATCGCGCGATGCACCATGACAGGCGGCTTCTTGCCGCCGTCATGGTCGATGTAGAACGCACCGAACCGCTCCGGCAGGTTGAAGTCGACCTGCGTGGTGCCGCACTGCCAGTCGCGGCCGATGGCGTCGCGCAACACATATTCGAACTTCGGCCCGTAGAAGGCGCCTTCGCCCGGATTGATCTCCGTCTTGATGTGATTGTTCTGCGACTGGATTTCGCGCAGCACCGTCGCCATCACCCGCTCCGCGTGATCCCACATCGCATCGGTCCCGACGCGCTTGTCGGGGCGGGTCGACAGCTTCACCGTGAGATCGCCGGTAAAGCCGAAATCCGCATAGGTCGACAGGATCAGGTCGTTGATCTTCAGGCACTCCTCGGCGAGCTGGTCCTCGGTGCAGAAGATGTGCGCGTCATCCTGGGTGAAGCCGCGCACGCGCATCAGGCCGTGCATGGCGCCGGAGGGCTCATAGCGATGCACCACGCCGAATTCGGCGAGGCGCAGCGGCAGGTCGCGGTAGCTCTTGAGGCCGTGCTTGAAGATCTGGACATGGCCGGGGCAGTTCATCGGCTTCAGCGCGAACCAGCGCTTGTCCTCGGCCTCGTCGCCGGCCGACTGCGCCGCGAACATGTTCTCGCGGTACCAGCCCCAATGGCCCGAGGTCTCCCACAGCACCTTGTCGAGGATCTGCGGCGCGTTGACCTCGCTGTAGTCGCCGGTCAGGCGCCGGCGCATATAGGCGATCAGCTGCTGGAAGATGGTCCAGCCCTTCGGATGCCAGAACACGACGCCCGGACCTTCCTCCTGGAAGTGGAAGAGGTCGAGCTCGCGCCCGAGCTTGCGATGGTCGCGCTTCTCGGCCTCCTCGATCTGCTTCAGATAGGCGTCGAGGTCCTCCTGCCTGGCGAAGGCCGTGCCGTAGATGCGCGTCAGCATCGGGTTGTTGCTGTCGCCGCGCCAATAGGCGCCGGCTACTTTCATCAGCTTGAAGGCATTGCCGACCTTGCCGGTCGAGGTCATGTGCGGGCCGCGGCAGAGATCGAACCAGTCGCCCTGGTAATAGATCTTGATCGGCTCGTTGCCGGGAATGGCGTCGACCAGCTCGACCTTGAACGCCTCGCCCTTGTCGCGGAACACCTGCTTGGTCTTCTCGCGATCCCACACTTCCTTGGTGAAGGGTTTGTCGCGCGCGATGATCTCGCGCATCTTCTTCTCGATGGCGGCAAAGTCTTCCGGCGTGAACGGCTCGTTGCGGAAGAAGTCGTAGTAGAAGCCGTTCTCGATCACCGGACCGATGGTCACCTGGGTGCCCGGCCACAGCGTCTGCACAGCTTCGGCCAGCACGTGCGCGCAATCGTGGCGGATCAATTCGATCGCGCGCGGGTCGTCGCGATTGACGAGCTCGATCCTGGCGTCGGTCTCGATGGGATCGTTGAGGTCGGCGAGCGCGCCGTCGAGCGCCATCGCAACCGTACGCTTGGCCAGCGACGGCGAGATGCCCTTGGCAATATCGAGACCGGTGATGCCCTTGTCGAACTGGCGCTGGGCGCCGTCGGGGAAGGTGAGCGTGACTTTGGGAGCGGGGGTCACGGGCTTCAGGTTGGACAGGCTGTATTGAAAGCCGGACTCGGATTTGGGCTGGTCGGACATTGCTTTTCTCCTGGGGCTCACTCCTGCGAACGAGCGCAGGTAAGCGGGAACGAGCGATATATCAGGCGATTCGGCCTGTGCAATCCGGCATTTCCAAGAAGCTGACGCGCAAAATCCGGGCGCAGCTCCAACTATTTGGCGTTGTGCCCTTTAACTCGTCACACGCCGCCGCTACATGCATTTGCATGGAAAAAGCCCCCGCCGCCGGCCGTTTCGCGCCAACCGCCCTGATGCTTGGCAATCTCGTCACCGGCTGCTCGGTGCTGGCGCCGGCTGGCATGCTGCCGGAATTGTCGGCGGGGCTTGGGATCAGCATCCACGCGGCCGGCCTGCTGATCACCTTCGGCGCGGTGACGCTGTGCATCGGTTCGCCGCTGACGGCGTGGCTGACCAGCCGCATCGAGCGGCGGACGCTGCTCACCACGACGCTGGCGGTGCTCGCGCTCGGCAATCTCGCCTCGGCGTTTGCGCCCGACTATGCGAGCCTCCTTGTCATCCGCCTGGTCATGCTTGCGGTCGGCGCGCTCTATACGCCGCAGGCGGCGGGCACGGCGGCGCTGATCGTGCCGGCGGAGCGGCGCGGCAGCACGATCGCCTATATCTTCCTCGGTTGGTCGCTGGCGGCCGCCGTCGCTCTGCCGCTGATCACCTTGATCGCCAGCCGCTATGGCTGGCGCGCCGCCTATGCTGGGATCGGCGCGCTCGGCTGTATCGGCTTCCTGCTGCTGCTGTTGCGCCTGCCGGCAGGCTTGAGGGGCACGCCGGTGGATCTGAAGACCTGGAGCGCGGTCGGCCGCAGCAGGGCGATCTTGCTATTGCTGGCGATCACCATGCTGCAAATGTCCGGACAGTTTGCGGTGTTCACCTTCATGGGCCCGCTGCTGAATAAGCTGACCGGGGCGAGCCCCGATACGGTCGGCATGGTATTCGCCATCTATGGCGTCTGCGGCTTCCTTGGCGTCGCCATTGCGACACGCATCGTCGACACCTGGGGCCCTTACCGGACCTCGCTGCTCTTCACCTGCCTCGTGCTTGCGGGCATCACCACCTGGGCGTTGGGTGCGGGCACCATCGCGTTGATGGCGATCGCAGTCGCGATCTGGGGCCTGGGCTTTGCCTCGACCAATTCGATGCAGCAGGTGCGGCTGGTCGCGGCCGCGCCGCCGCTGGCACCGGCGACCGTCGCGCTCAACACCTCCGTCCTCTATATCGGCCAGGCCGTCGGGTCCGCCACCGGCGGACTGCTGTTCGCCCGCGAGCTCCTGCACACGGTCGGGTTCGTGGCGGTCGGCTTCGTCCTGCTGGCGCTGGTCCTGGTGATCCTGACCCGGCCCCGGCCGGCGGCGGCAGCGACGGCCTGAAATCCCGCGTTTTCGTGCGCGCAAGGTGCTTGGCAAATGGCGCGTCAGAGCGCTAGAAGGCCGGTCATGAGGACCAAAGAGAGTTGACTGAGATGAGGATGATTCTGGCGGTTGCTGCGGTGCTCTATTCCACCTCCGCGTTCGCACAAGCCGACAAGCCACCGATGATCGGGGACAAGCCGCTGGTGCAGGTCAAGTCGAAAGGGGCCAAGGCGACGGCCGCAACCGCCGCGCCCGCGCCGAAGGGCAACCCGCAATCGGTCGCGGCGCGGCTTCAGGCCTGCCTCGAGATCGATGATGGTACCAAGGACCGTCTCAACTGCTACGACGCCGTGATCCCGCCGGCGCCAAAGCCGAAGCCGGCGAAGGCCAAGGGTTACGCCGATTGCCGGTTCTTCAAAGAAGAGGACGAGCGGCTGGCCTGCTTCAACGGCTTCGCCGAAAGCATTCCGAAGCTCCCCAAGACCTAACTTCAGGTCGAGATCTTGACCTTCATGCTGTCGCCTTCGCCTGTGCAGGTGCCGATGAAGGCGAACGCGGAATTGCCGCCGCGCGTCTTGCCGTCCATCACATAGACGACGCCGCACCCGTTCCCGTGAACCGTGTGGAACGGGCTCCCGGGGACGAAAGCCCATCAACATCGCTTTTCGATCAGCTGGTGAGACGATTGCCGGCAAGCGCGGGCAAATACCGGCTGGCGCAATATGCTAACGGCTTGACGCAACGCGCGTCAGCGCCAGCGCCGGCGTCGCCGACATCTTCACCAGCACGTCCTTGAGCGGATCCCGCGTCCAGGCGCGGGTCACGTAGTCGCGATGAGTGATGCCCTCGCCGGTCTCGACGAACACCACGCTGCCGGGGCGCAAGGGGCCGTCCATGTCCTCGGAGACGCTGATGCCCTTCTGCCTGAGCATGCTCATCAGCTCGCGGTCACGCCGCGCGGTGTAACGGGTGTAGGAGCTGACGAAGAAGCCGGAGCGGTGGCTTTCGATCCAGGACGCGAACTTGTCCATCTCGCCATAGATGGCGTCGAGCAGCACCACGCCGCGGACGCGGTCGCTGATGCCGCCGACCTCTAAGCTCCAGGCCGTCGGCAGGAAGCCGCCGCTATAGCCGACGATGACGATCGGCATATTGGCGAAGGCGCGCGCGCTGTCGGGATCACCGGTGAGGCGGGCGAGATGGCTCGCCGATTCCTCCATGAAGCGCTTGAAGCCGCCGGGCTGCCAGAACTTGCCGGCGCTGGAATCGGCGGCATCGACCGCCATCTGCGGTGCAAGCAGGATGGCATTGGCGCCGGAATCGGTGATCTGCCTCGGCACCAGCTGCCGATCACGTACGTCGCGCTCCAGCGTCGCGCCATTGCCGTGGAAGAATACGACGATCACGCCCGGCTTGCGCACGTCGAAATGCTCGGGCACGTGCACCAGGACGCGGCTGTCGCTGTAGGTCTCGTCCTGCCAGTAGACGCGCCCGGAATAGCTGCGATGGCCGCGGCGGTCGCCCTTGGAGATGTTGAGGAACGGCGCGTCGGAGGCGGGGTTGTTACCGAAATAAGGGAAGGCCGACGACTTCATGCTGACGAGGGTCGTCAGGTCGTCGCGCGGCGGACGCTGGTAGGGGACTTGCGGCGCGAGCGAGGCGACCTTGTAGGGCGCCTGCTCCGGCTGCTGTTGCACAGCGCGCTTGGGCGAGAAGTCCGACATCTGCCGTTGCAGGAAGCTCTCGCTCGCCGACGGGAAGCGCTCCCTGAACTGCGGGGCGGGGAAGCGATCCTCGAATGTGTCGGCGCTGGCAACTTGTTGAGTATTGGTCTTGGCGACCACCTGGCCATTGGCCTTCGAGTTTGCCGCGAGAGCCGCCGGATTGGGCCCATTGCCGCATTGAACCAGCGCGAGCGACAGTGGCACCAAGGCTGAGATCAGGCCGACCCGGAGCGCACGACCGTGCCGACCGGACGACGTCCGGTGGGCACGAATGTCAGCTCTCATGTTCGGAACGGCCCCGACCATTCACCCAAGACCCCAAAGTCACGTCCATCGGCAATCTCTAGACAATTGAGCCGAGGGGCGTTTAGGCGACGTTAAGCATCCGGAGAAACTTCCCCACGTCCGGAACACTCGAAAGGACCATGCAATCGTGTCGTGATTGTGGGGATGGGAAACGGGATATTCCGGTGTTTGCACCGGTTTATTGCCCACGACCATGCATGGCGGTGCGAAAATACCGATTTTCTTTGCCTCATTTAGCCCTTGTTAACCCTGCTTGAATTGACTGACCAAACTGCACGATGCTTCCCACGAGGCGTGACGCCTGAGGTAAAGGATCCCCGATGACGGCATCAGATGCGGGTACCGCGCCCTGGACTGGCCGGCTGACCGGGAGCGGGCCCGGGGTTTCCGCTCTGGTCGCAACCGCCATCGTCGTCGCCGACATGATCGGGGTCGGCGTCTTCACCAGCCTCGGCTTCCAGGTCAAGGACATCCCTTCCGGCTTCTCGATTCTCCTGCTGTGGACCGTTGGCGGCATCGTCGCGCTATGCGGGGTGTTCGCCTACAGCGAGTTGGGCGCGATGTTTCCGCGCTCGAGCGGCGAGTATAATTTCCTCGGCCGCGCCTATCATCCCGCCTTCGGCTTTCTCGCCGGCTGGGTCTCGGCGACGGTGGGCTTTGCAGCGCCCGTCGCGCTCGCCGCGATGGCCTTCGGCGAATACGCCAAATCGGTCATTCCCGATCTGCCGCCGATCCCGCTCGCCATCGGCGTGGTATGGCTGGTCTCGATCGTGCAGCTGACCGGCGTCAGGCATTCATCGACCTTCCAGCTGATCTCGACCATCCTGAAGGTCGTGCTGATCGTCGCCTTCCTGGTCGCCGGCTTCATCATCGGGGCGCCGCAGCCGATCGCCTTCACGCCGCAGCCGGGCGACATCGCCCACATCGTCAGCGCGCCTTTCGCGATCGGGCTCGTCTTCGTGATGTATTCTTTCTCCGGGTGGAATGCCGCGACCTACATCATCGGCGAGATGAAAACGCCGCAACAAAGCCTTCCGCGCGCGCTGCTCGCGGGCACGCTCAGCGTGCTCGCGCTTTACGTCGCGCTGAATGCGGTGTTTCTCTACTCGACGCCGGTCAGTGCGCTCGCTGGTCAGCTCGACGTCGCCAGCGTCGCCGGCACCGCCATCTTCGGCAGCCTTGGCGGCCGGATCGTCGGCGCCATGATCTGCGTCGGCCTGATCTCCTCGATCAGCGCGATGATGTGGATCGGACCACGCGTGATGATGACGATGGGGGAGGACATTCCCGCCTTGCGCGTGTTCTCGAAGCGATCGGTCAGCGGTGCACCGGCCTATGCGATCCTGTTCCAGCTCGCGGTCGCGACCCTGTTGCTGTTCACGCGCAGCTTCGAGGCCGTGCTCGACTTCATCCAGTTCGCGCTGTTGTTCTGCTCGTTCTTCACGGTCGCCGGCGTCATCAAGCTGCGCATTACCGATCCCGATGTGCCCAGGCCGTATCGCGCCTGGGGGTACCCGTTCACGCCGCTCGTTTTCCTGCTCGTGACCGCGTTCATGATGTACTACCTCCTGACCGAGCGGCCCGTGCAGTCGCTCTCGGGGATGCTCGTCATGCTCTCGGGCCTGTTGATCTATGCAGTTTTCCGCAGGCGGCCGGTCGCCGCTGGCCATTCATCACACCGCGGATAGACAATGATTCGACCCATGAGAATTGCGGCCGTCGCTCTTGCCATCCTGGCCGCGGCCGTCTCGTCCGCGCGTGCCGCCGACGTCACCTTCGACGATACCGCGCGCTTCCTGGCGGGTATGCAGCCTTCGGCGGATTCGCCGCTGGTGCCGCTGACCAGGGACCCAAACTGGCAGCATCACGCAAAATTCTTCGACGGCGCCTTCGCCCAGCTCGAGCAGCGGCAAATCTCGAAGATCCGCGCCTGGGCCGACGTCAATCTGGCCGCGCCGCGGCCGACCATGTTCTACATGTTCAGCGGCCCGGACTTCCTCTACGCCGATGCCTTCTATTCCAAGGCCAGCACCTACGTGCTCGGCGCATTGGAGCCGGTCGGCGCCGTGCCCGACTTGACGAAGCTGGGGCGAGGTTCGGTCGGCGCGGCGCTCTACAATGTTGAGCGCTCGCTCGGCTCGATCCTGAGCTTCTCCTTCTTCATCACCAAGCAGATGAAGGTCGACCTGCACACCAACCAGGTCAGCGGCACCTTGCCGATCCTCTATGTTTTCCTCGCCCGCTCCGGCAAGACCATCCGCAACGTCGAGATGGTCGCGCTCGACAACAAGGGCGGGATGAATGCGGGGAACGACAATCCGGGACCGAACGCGACGCGCGGTGTCCGCATCACCTTCGCTGGCAGCGACGGCGAGGTGCGCACGCTGTATTACTTCTCGACCGACCTTTCGAATTCCGGCGCACGCGCAACCGGCTTCCTGAAGTTCTGCGAGACGCTCGGCCCCGGCAACAGTCTGCTCAAGAGCGCGTCCTATCTCTTGCACTCCGGCAACTTCACGGTCGTCCGCGACTGGCTGCTCGCCAACAGTGCCACCATGGTCCAGGACGATTCCGGGATTCCGCTTGCCAACTACAATGCACGGCAATGGCGTTTCTTCCCGTTCGGGCGCTATCTCGGGCCTATCGACGAATTCCCCGGACGCTACCAGGAGCGCTACGCCGAACTGTTCACGCGCGCCCAGCCGATCGATTTCGGGGTCGGCTATCGCTGGCGCATGCATGAATCCAATCTGCTGCTGGCGGTGAAGGTGCCGGGAAGCGAGAGCGCGCCAGTGGCTGAGACCGCTTCGTCCGCCGAGCCCCCACGACCGCCGCGCCCGAAGCGACCGCGCCCGCCCGAGCCGATCCCGCCGCCGGGACGTTTCTTCTGGTTCCGCTAACTACCAGTGCACGCTCTGGCTCGGCACGATGAAGGCCGTCGAACTGGGGGGCGTTGCAAGACTCGTCGCCAGATACCAGCCGGAGCCGGCCGCGAGCACCAGCAGGGCGATGATGGCGAGCATATCGAGGGTTCTGGGATCGTGAGGCTTCCTGGGACCAGGGCCAGACCTGAAGTGATGAGGGCTGATTTTCCAGCGCATGTTGTTTCCTCCCCGTGGGAGCATCACAACAACGCGATGCGGGAAGTTCCTGTTCCGACAGGGCCGCCGGTCTAGGGCGCGTTGACGCCGCGCCAGCGGGCGTATCGCCAAGGCAGATACCAGCGCGCGTTTTGCGGTGCGACGAGCGGCACATTGTCGATTCCAGACGTGCCGTACGGATTGCAGCGGAGCAGGCGCGCGAGCGTCATCCACCCCCCGGCCCAGAGCCCGAAGCGCTCGATCGCCTCATCGCCATAAACGGAGCAGGTCGGCAGATGCCGGCAATTGTATCCGACCAGGGGCGAGAGCGTGTGGCGATAGAGCCAGATCAGCCCGCGGGCGAATCTTCGCGGAACGCGAAGCATGCCCTCGACGGGAACGGAACAATGCTCGCAGGTTGAATGCTTCATGGGCGCGTTGCCGCGTGGTTGAGCGATGTGTTGCGCTGTTCCTAACCAGGGAACTGTAAGGTGTTGTGCGCGCGCCATATTTTGCCTGCTTTCTGGGAGCAGTGCAGCAAGTATCTGTGGACGATCTGTATTCGCCCGGATACCATTTTTATGACGCCCGTGTGTAGAAACGTACGCCTGTATGATCGACTCAGAGGGCGCTGCCGGGATTGTTTGGCGACCTTGGGGCTTTGGGGAAGGAACCAGATTGAAACTTCTGAACTCCCTTGATCTTCGCGGCTGGTTGTTGGTGGGAACCGCCGTCTGTGGAGTTGCGCTGGCCGGCGCCATCGCGACGTTCGGGTCGTCGGCCCGAGCCGGCGCAGCGCTCGAAGAGCGCAAGCTGCCGATGAAATTCAGCTGGATCGCTTGCGAGCCGAACTGCCGCGGCTGGGTCAGCGCGGTCGGTATCATCACCGCGGACACCCCTAAGGATTTTGAGGAATTCGCGCGCGGACGCCAGCTCGGCGGTGCCACCGTGGTACTCGATTCCAGCGGGGGCTCCGTCAACGACGCGATCACGCTCGGCCGACGCTTCCGCAATCTCGGGCTTTTGACGACAGTCGGAGTCAGCCTTCCGAACCGCGGCGGGCAATCGGCCCGTCCGGCGGTCGCGCCCGAGGCCTATTGCGAATCCATGTGCGCGTTCCTGCTGCTGGCCGGCAAGAAGCGCTACGTGCCGGAAGCGGCGCATGTCCGCGTCCACCAGATCTGGATGGGCGACCGCGCCGACGATGCCAAGGCGGCGAGCTACAGTGCGCAGGACCTGATGATCGTGGAACGCGACATTGGCCGCCTCGCCAAATACACCTTCGATATGGGCGGCGCCGGCGACCTGCTGTCGCTCGCGCTCAGCGTGCCGCCCTGGGAAGATCTGCATGAGCTCAATGCCGGCGAGCTCAAGCTCACCAATCTCGTGACGACGGATCTCGTCGCCGACGTGCTGCCGCACGTGGACGTCACGGCGCCGGCGATGGCGGAACTCGCACCCAAGACGCAGGCGAGGTTCGGTACGGAACCGGAGCAGCCGGCCAGGTCGACCAAGACGGCGGAAGCCTTGGCGCCCACGGGCGGTGTGGCGACGCCGGCGACCGCGGCGCAGAAGTAAACTCTTAAATCCTGGCAGTCATTCCGGGGCGCGCGTGGCGCCAACTACGGTGCGCAATTGCGCACCTATAATCTCGATCGCAATCTCTGGATTTCGGGTTCGATGCTGCGCACCGCTCCGGAATCAGCCCGGTGCCGCGGCCGGTTGCTTGGCCTTGGCCTCGATCTGACCGATCGCGTCGACCACCGCATCGAAGGTCAGCAGCGTCGAGGCATGCCGCGCCTTGTACTCGCGCACCGGCTCGAGGAACTTGATCTCCTCCCATTTACCTTGAGGAGGCGTGCCGTTCTCCTTGAGCATCTTGCGAACGGTTTCGCGTAACTGACGGAGTTCGCTCGCAGTCGAGCCGACCACGTGACTTGCCATGATGGATGAAGAGGCCTGTCCCAGCGCGCAGGCCTTCACGTCATGGGCGAAGTCGGTGACAGTGTCGCCATCCATCTTGAGATCGACCTTCACGGTCGAGCCACACAGCTTGGAGTGGGCGGTCGCGCTGGCATCAGGGTCCGGCAGCCGCCCGAGGCGCGGAATATTCCCGGCCAGCTCGATGATCCGCTTGTTATAAATGTCGTTCAGCATGTGATGGAGTCCAACACTTCCGTACCCACTTCCGGGCCGGATCGGCCTTGGCGGGCGGCGTCCACGGTCCTATATAGGGTCGGAAGTGGCGGAAAAACAGTCCAGCGGTGCGTCGGCTGTGATCCAGATCAGCACTGTCGACGTTATCTCCGAAGGGCCTTTTCGCCAAATTGCTCTCTTCAGGCGTCCGGCGGCTCGCCGCCCCGTCTGCCGGTGACACTCCGGCCACAAGGCCGTCGAACGGAGTAGACATGGACGCTACAATCAAGCCGATCCGCCCCAACAAGCAGCTGGAGAGCCGCCCCGCCGAGCTCGATCCTGCCGAATTCCTTGCGGCCGCCGTCCGCGCCGACCAGCCGCGCCCGGCGCGCGCCGAGGCCGAACAAGCGGTGAAGACGCTGCTCGCCTATATCGGCGAGAACCCCCAGCGCGAGGGCCTGCTCGACACGCCGCGCCGCGTGGTCGAGGCCTTCGACGAGCTCTATCAGGGCTACCACCAGTGCCCGGCCGAAGTGCTCGACCGCACCTTCGGCGAGACCGCCGGCTATGACGATTTCGTGCTGGTGCGCGACATCGAGTTCACCTCGCAGTGCGAGCATCACATGATGCCGTTCTACGGCAAGGCGCATATCGCCTATACGCCGGTGGAGCGCGTCGTCGGCCTGTCCAAGCTCGCCCGCCTGACCGACATCTTCGCCCGGAGGCTCCAGACCCAGGAGCATCTGACGGCGCAGATCGCGGCGGCCATCGACGAGATCCTGAAACCCCGCGGCGTTGCGGTGCTGATCGAGGCCGAGCATACCTGCATGTCGGTGCGCGGCGTCGCCAAGCACGGCGCCTCCACCTTCACCAGCCGCTTCACCGGCATGTTCCGCGACAATCCGGCGGAGCAAGCCCGTTTCCTGTCCCTGGTGCGAGGCCTGCAGCGCTGACCTCGCAAATCAACTCGCGAGGGTCCAGTGTCCGCTCACTCCCATGAGATCGAGGAAGGTCTTTCCTTCCAGCCGCGCTTCGACGCTGCCGGCCTCGTGACGGTCGTTGCGACCGATGTCGCCACCGGCGACGTGCTGATGGTTGCGCACATGAACGACGAGGCGCTGCGCAAGACGATCGCGACCGGCGAAGCCTGGTACTTCAGCCGCTCGCGCAAGGCGTTGTGGCGAAAAGGTGAGACCTCAGGTCAGACCCAGCGCGTGGTCGAGATGCGCACCGATTGCGACCAGGACGCGGTCTGGATCCGTGTCGAGCAAATCGGCGCGGCCTGCCACACCGGCCGCCGGTCGTGCTTCTACCGCAAGATCGAGGCGGAGGGCGGCGGGGCGAAGCTCGTCTTGGTCGACACAGAGCGACTGTTCGATCCGAACGAGGTCTACAAGAAGTAGCAACCTGTCATTCCGGGGCGCGCAAAGCGCGAGCCCGGAATCCATCGCGCGTGGCTGGAGGATTGCGGGCTCGCACCTGCGGTGCGCCACGGAATGACGCGGAGCAGGCGGCGAGGCCTGAATTAACCCCGCATTAACCATACCTGTCCCACGGTGAGACGACAGGGCGCCGAATTGCCGGTGTCGCTCAACGCCGCGCGGGGCGGGCACTCCATCATGTCGGTCGACAATTCCAGTGCCTCACAGACGGTGGTTCTCGATCCGTCGCGGGCGCGCGTCGCCGGCGCGATCAAGCAGGCCTCGAACATCTCCGGCATCAGCTTCCAGTACATGCTGACCACCGCCAAGATGGAATCGGATTTCGACCCGACCGCGGGTGCCACCACGTCCTCCGCGCACGGGCTCTACCAGTTCATCGACCAGACCTGGCTCGGCACCGTGAAAGAGGCGGGGAGCCAGCTCGGCTACGGCAACTACGCCGACGCGATCACCAGGACGTCGTTCGGTACCTATACCGTCGAGGACCCCTTCATGAAGCGGTCGATCATGAAGCTGCGTGACGATCCGGAGGCCGCATCCAGCATGGCGGCGGCGCTGGCGCAGTCGAACAGTTTCAAGCTCACCGGCCTGCTCGGGCGCAGGCCGAGCGACAGCGAGCTCTATATGGCGCATTTCATGGGCGTTGGCGGAGCTGCAAAGCTCATCGCCAACGCCGAGGACAATGCGCAAGCAGTCGGCGCGCGGCTGTTTCCGAACGCGGCAGCAGCCAACCGCTCGATCTTCTACGCCAAAGACGGCCGCGCCCGCAGCGTCTCCGAGGTCTATGCGGTGCTGGATGCGCGCTACGCCAGCGCGGCCAATTCGAAATTGACGCGCAGCGCGATGGCGATGTATGGCGGCGCGCCCTCGACCGCTGAGGTCGCCAGCGCCAACGGCGTGCAGCCCGCCGTGCCCGTGGTCGATAACGCGGCCTATCTCCAGACCTTTCCCAACACGCGCGCTGTGACGCCTGTCAGCGCGATGTCGTCGACGACGGTCGCCGACAATGCGCCGTCGACGCCCGTGTTTCGCTCGATCTATCAGCCTGGCGATGTCACGCAGCCGGTCTCGGCGACGGTGCAGAAATTGTGGGGCAACAACGCCTCGCTTACGTCAATCGCCTCGGCAACGCCGGACGTGCGTCCGCCGCAGCCGCTCGATCTCTTCAGTGATCGCAGCGGCACGTTCTCGAGCTAGCCTTCCGCGCGGCGCATTGCTGACGAGGCGCTGTCCTGCGTCCGGACAGGCCAGCATGGCGCCTTGGTTCCCTTAATAAAACGTCAATAAAACCAGCCAGTTATGGTGAACGCTTTGTTAAGCGTCGTGGTTTATTTTGTGTTGCAGGTGACCAGCCGTCACCGTTTTCGTTTGTAGTGTAAGCCGGAAGCAGCATGATTGTTCGGCAGTTTATCAATTGGATCAGGACCGCGCCCGCCGGCGAGCGGGCCGAAGCGACACGGGCGTTGGCCCGGGCCTGGCTGGTCTCGGATCTCTCCCGTGACGACCGCATCGCCGCCGAAGGCGCGCTTCTGATGCTCCTCGACGATCCCTCGCCGCTGGTGCGGCAGGCCATGGCCGAGGCTTTTGCGCGCAGCCCTGATGCGCCGGCGTCGATCGTGCGGGCGCTGTCGGCGGACCAGCCGACCGTCGCGCTGCCCGTGCTCGAACATTCACCCCTGCTGATCGATGCCGATCTCGTCGACATCGTCGCGACCGGCAATGACGAGGTGCAATGCGCGGTCGCCCGCCGCATTGCCCTGCCGGTCTCGGTCTGCGCCGCCATCGCCGAAGTCGGCTGCGCGGCGTCAGCGCTCGAGCTGATCGAAAATCCGCATGCCGAGCTTGCGCCGTTCTCGTGGACTCGCATCGTGGAACGTCACGGCCATCTCGCCGCGATTCGCGAGGCGATGCTGGTGCTGGACGATCTGCCGGCCGCAACGCGCGCGGCGCTGGTGGCAAAGCTCTCCGAGACGCTGGCGCGGTTCGTCGTGGCGCGGAACTGGCTGAGCGCCGCCCGCGCCGAGCGCGCGACGATCGAGGCGCGCGACCGCTCCACCATCAACATTGCGGCGCGTTCGCGCGGCGACGACATGCAGGGCCTGGTGCATCATCTGCGCGTCACCGGCCAGCTGACCGCCGGTCTCATCCTGCGCGCGCTGCTGTCGAGCAATCTCGACCTGTTCGATGCGGCTCTGGCCGAGCTCGCCGACATGCCGCTGGCGCGCGTCACCGCGCTGCTGCACGATCGCGGCGGCAACAGCCTGCACGCGCTGCTGCGCCGCGCCGGCCTGCCCGAGGCGACGTTCGCGGCGTTCCAGGTCGCGCTCGATGCCTGCCATGAGCAGGGTTTTGTCGACAGCGACGACGGCGCGGCGCGGCTGCGCCGTCGCATGGTCGAGCGTGTGCTCACCCATTGCGAGACCGACCGCGGCGCCACCGAGCCGCTGATGGTCCTGCTCCGCCGCTTCGCCACCGAGTCGGCTCGCGAAGAGGCGCGGCTGTTCTGCGACGAGATCGTTGCGGATGATGCGATCGAGCCGGTTTACGGCGATCTGATCGCGGCGTAACCAGACGTCGTAGGGTGTGTGAGGCGAAGCCGTAACCCACCACTGTTTATTTCCACAGATCGCAAAGAGGTGGGTTACTCCAAGCCAACCCACATATTCTCCTGTTCGTGTTGATAGAGAGCGGGCGTTCAAAACTCCTTCATTGCGAGCGTAGCGATGCAATCCAGACTGTTCCCGCGGAGGGATTCTGGATTGCTTCGCTGCGTTCGCAAATGACGAGAGGGGAGTGCGGAGTCCCTACTCCGCCGGCACGATGCTGGGCACCAGGATCGCTTCGAGATGCTCGGGGCGGTCGCGGTTGACCTGGGTAAGATAGTCGTCGGCGACCTTGCGCAGGCGGCGGCTCAGCTCGGCGGAGACGCTGATGCTGTCGAGCCTGGTGTTCTGGTGCACGATGGCCAGGATGGCATTGATGTGGTGCGTGAACAGCTCGGCCGGCACCTTATCCAGATCAGGGGCGTGCTCGATGACGCGGCACAGGCTCTCGGCAATTCCCGCCGCCGCCGGGAAGCCGAATGTTGCGGCATCGCCCTTGATGTCGTGCGCGGCACGGAACAGCTCGTCGCGACGCTCGTTGGTGAAGCCGTCATTGCGGATGGCGACGTAGGCGGCCGACAGGCGGTTGACCTCGGTGGCCATCCAGTCCTTGAACTCGCCGCAGAGACCCGCAAGCGCCTGCTCGGCACGGCTGACCGGGTCGTCCATGTCCTTGTCTTCGACGCGGCGCAGAACCTTGCGCAGCGGATTGGGCTGCGTGATGATTTGGTGCGTGGCGAAGGCCGTGACCTCGATGTCCTTTGCGCTGTTCTTCGCCATGATGCCTGCCTCGTCTGAAGACGTTGCGCTAGATGGAGGAGCGGGCCTTGTCGAGCAGCGAGGGCTGCTGCAGCACCTCGTGCTTTTCGCCGACGCGGCGCTCGGGACCCATATAGGCGGAGTTGGTGTTGCGGCGCCGGTCCGGGCCGAAATAGGTCTTGGTCTTGATGAAGGGGCGGGGATTGGCGACGACGTTGAGAATGCGCTGGTACAGCCCCTTGGCCGAGATCGGCTTGGCCAGGAATTCGGTGACACCGGCATCGCGCGCGACCGTGACGCGGCGCTTCTCGGAATGCCCGGTCAGCATGATGATCGGCGCGTAGGGATTGCCCTTGGACTCCGGCTGCCGGATCATCTGCGCAAGCTCGAGCCCGTCGAAGATCGGCATCGCCCAGTCGGTGATGACGATGTCGGGGACGTAATGGCTGTACATTTCCAGCGCGGTGGCGCCGTCCTCGGCTTCATAGACTTCGCGCGCGCCGAACGAATGCAGCAGCGTGCGCAGAATGCGGCGCATGTGCGGATTGTCGTCGCAGACGAGGAAGCGCAGCTTGTTGAAATCGATGCGAAACATGACGCCCGGGCCAAAGCGGTCAACCTTCGTTAACCATATCGCGCCGGGAGTTAATGAAGGGTTGCCGGCGGGCGGGGTCAGTAGCCGAACTGCTCGCGCAGAATGCGCTCTTCCAGGCTGTGGCCGGGGTCGAACAGCATCCGCATCGAGATGCTCTTGTCCGAGAGCACCTCGACGCGCCGCACCCTGCGCACCTCCTCGTGGTCGGCGACCGCGGCGACGGGGCGCTTGTCGTCTTCCAGCACCTCGATCACGACGTAGGCGGTATTGGGCAGCAGGGCGCCGCGCCAGCGCCGCGGCCGGAAGGCGCTGATCGGGGTCAGGGCGAGCAGGGCGGCGTTGATCGGCAGGATCGGGCCCTGCGCGGAGAGATTGTAGGCAGTCGAGCCTGCCGGCGTCGCCACGATGATGCCGTCTGCGATCAGCTCGGGCATGCGCTCGCGCTCGTCGATCAGGATCCGCAAGCGTGCCGCCTGGGAGGTCTGGCGGAACAGGTACACCTCGTTGATGGCATGGTGCAGGTGAACGCGGTCGTTGACGTCGGTCGCGCGCATCAAGAGCGGATTGATCTCGGATTCATGCGCCGTTTCGAGCCGCTGGCGCAGATCATGCGTCGCGTACTCGTTCATCAGGAAGCCGACCGTGCCGCGGTGCATGCCGTAGATAGGCTTTCCCGTGCGCATGTGATGGTGCAGCGTCTGGAGCATCAGCCCGTCGCCGCCGAGCGCGACCACGACGTCGGCCTCGTCAGGATCGCAATTGCCATATTGCGCGGTGAGCTGGCCGAAAGCGGCCTGGGCCTCGCTGCTCGGGCTGGCGACGAAGGCGATCCGTTCATATCGCGAGGGCTTGGTCATGGCTTTTCGGGCAGGCTCGCTGGCTCGAGAAAGTTCCGCCGGGCTCGTCTATACGAGGTTGGGCTCCATTGTCGAGGATGACCACCCTTCAAGGCAAACGGCCGATGGCTCGACAGGGGCAAACCGGGGCGTTTCGAGCCCGATCGGCCTGTTCAGGGGGCTTCGTCGATGATCCCCCAAACCGTCGCAATTCCGCGCTAGCCTTGCGGCCTCACAGCCGGTCAGGGAGAACGATCATGGTCACGAGCTTGCCGGCGCTGCGTTCCGCGGCCTTGGTGCTGGCGGTGTGGGTTTTTGCACTCGCAGGATCTGCACGCGCGGATGATCCGCCGCAGCCGCGCTCGGAAACGACGGCGCCAGCCGGACAGAAGGGCGGGCGCGGTGGTGGCGCGCAAAGCACGTCGCAAAATCCGCCGTCCGCCGAGCCGCACCGTCTGCCGCCGGATTCGACGACGAAGCAAACGCTCGATCTGCCCGGCCGTGCCCTCAACTTCGCCGCGACCGCCGGCTCCATCCGCGTGTTCGACGGCAAGGGCGAGCCGCTGGCCGACATCGCCTACACGTCCTACGAGCTCGACGGTGCCGACCGCGCGACGCGCCCGGTGACCTTCCTGTTCAACGGTGGACCCGGCGCATCCTCGGCCTGGCTCCAGTTCGGCGCTGCGGGTCCCTGGCGGCTGCCGCTCGAGGGCGAAGCGCTGTCACCTTCGGCTTCACCCGAGGTGAAGCCGAACGCGGAAACCTGGCTCGACTTCACCGATCTCGTCTTCATCGATCCTGTCAGCACCGGCTATAGCCGCTTCGTCGCGAGCGGTGACGACGCGCGAAAATCCTTCTACTCCGTCGATGGCGACGTCAATTCGATCGCGCTCGTGATCCGCCGCTGGCTCGAGAAACACGACCGCCTGACCTCGCCGAAATACGTCGCGGGTGAAAGCTATGGCGGCATTCGCGGGCCGAAGGTGGTCCGCCAGTTGCAGCTCCAGCACGGCGTCGGCGTCAGGGGATTGATCCTGGTGTCGCCGCTGCTCGACTTCCGCGAGTTCACCGGTACGAGCCTGCTGCAATATGTCGCGACGCTGCCGAGCTATGTCGCGGTGGCGCGCGAAGCCAGAGGACCGGTCAAGCGCTCAGATCTCGCCGACGTCGAGGCTTATGCGCGCGGCGAATTCCTGGCCGACCTCGTCAAGGGGGAGGCCGACAAGGAAGCGACCACGCGCCTGGCCGACAAGGTCGCCGAGCTCACGGGCATCGACCAGGCGGTGAGCCGCAGGCTCGCCGGCCGCTTCGACGTCGGCGAATTCTGCCGCGAGTTCGATCGCAAGAACGGCAAGGTGACGGGACGTTACGACGGCTCGGTGCGCGGCTACGATCCCTATCCGGATTCGGGCAATTCCCGTTTCGGCGACCCTTCCGGCGATGCGCTCCAGGCCCCGCTGACGAGCGCCGCGGTCGATGTCCTCACGCGCAAGCTGAACTGGCGGCCCGACGGCTCCTACGAGGTCCTGAACGGTAGCGTCGAGGGCAACTGGGATTTCGGCCGCGGCATCAACCCGCCGCAATCCGTGTCGGAGCTGCGCCAGATCCTCGCCACCGACGCAAAGCTGAACGTGCTTGTCGCGCACGGCCTCTTCGATCTCGCCACGCCCTATTTCGGAACGAAGCGGGTGCTCGACCAATTGCCTGGATTCGCGGCCCGACGCGTGAAATTCGCCGTCTATCCCGGCGGTCACATGTTCTATTCGCGCGACGGCTCACGGCAGGCCCTGCGCGGCGAGGTCGAGGGATTGATCAGGGAATAGGTCGCCGCTTGCGCGGCGGATATCTGCGCGCGATCTCGCGTGCGACCACCTTTTCCGGCTTCACATTGGCGCCGGCAAGCCAGATGTCGCTGATCCTCCCGCGCTTGTCGCGCACGCGGCGTACCGGCTCGCCGTGACTGGAATAGCCGGCGGCCCAGGCGAGCTTGCCGGTGTCGCGGCCGGTCACCTCGATCTCGCCGGCATCCATGAACGGATTGTTGAATTGCGGGTTGGCGACGAGCACGCGGTTGCCGGCCGGCACCAGATCGGTCGCACCCCACATCGTCCACCATCGGCCGGTCCAGTCACGCACGCGACGGTCGGGCGCACCGCGGGTCTTGAAGACCCGCAGGATCTGCATCGCGCCGTCGATCCAGAACGGCGCGGCGCCGTCGAGGGAGTTGCTGAGGATGCTGATCGAAAGTTCGCAGGTGGGGATCGTGCAGGTGCGCGAGATGTAGCCCTGGAAGCCCCCGCCATGGCCGAACCAGTCCCAGCCGTCGGTCTTCCCGGCATTGACGCCGAGACCGTAATAGGCCTCGAAGCTTTGCGGGATGCGCCAATGATGCCGCGTCATCTCGCGGCGGCTTGCGACCGAGAGCACGCTCTTTTTCGCGTTGGGGGCAAGCTGCGCGAAGAAGCGGGCGGTGTCGGCGGCGGTGGCGACGAAGCCGGCGGCCGAGGCCATGGCATATGCGGGGTTGTCACCGGGAATCACGCAGCGTTCGCCGAACGGCAGTTTTCGCGTATGGCCGCGCGCGAACAGCGCGCCCCGCGGCAGCGGCGCATTCGGCTCGGTCTCGCGCAGCCCAGCGGGCTCGATGATCTCGCGCTTGATCCAGACGGAGTAGGGCTCTTTCGTCACCGCTTCGATGACGAGACCGATCAGGGCAAAGCCGTGATTGGAATATTTGAAGCGCGTGCCGGGCTCGATCGCAGTCGGCAACTTCAGCTCCGCGAGCAGCTCTTTGGCATGGAGATACGGACGGCTGTCGATGAACTGGCCGGAATCGGCACCGTCGCGGGTCAGCCCCGCGCTGTGCGAGAGCACCTGTGCGATCGTCGTCTCGGCGACGCGCGGGTGCAGGCCGCTGACATATTGGCCGACCGCATCATCGAGCCGGATCTTGCGCTGCTCGCGCAGCTTCATGATGCCGGCTGAGGTAAAGCTTTTCGAGTGTGAGGCGATGCGGCAGCGGTGGCGCGGGGTGAGCTTCTCGCCGGTGTCGAGATTGGCGAGGCCGAATGCGTGCTCGGCGACGATTTCGCCGCGATGGGCGAAGGCGATGATGACGCCGGGCTGCTGAATTGTCGCCTGCTGGAATTCGATCCAGGAGCCGATGTAGTCGATCGCGGACCGCAGCCACGTATCCATTGCACACCGTTTGTGAGGGAGGATTCGTGCGCGAAGGGTAGCCGAGAACGAAGAACGGGCACAATCCCTGGGTTGTGCCCGTTCGCTTCATTCGAAGATGCGCAGACTTCAGTAGACGAGCGTCGCGCCGGTCGGCTTGTCGAGGGCTGCGGCAAGCGAGCGATACTCGGAGCTGTCGGTGCCGGCGAGCGATGCGATCTTGTTGAGGTGATACTGCGCCTGCTCGCGGTTGCCCTGCTCGAGCTGCCAGAGGCCGTAATACTGCCAGGTGCGGACGTGGTTCGGATCGTCCTGCAGCGCCAGCTCGTAATAGACCTTCGATGACTGGTAGTCGCCGAGCTTGCGATAGGAGTAACCGATCAGGTTGGCGACGTCGGCAACGTCGTCGCGCTTGAGCGATTTCAGCTGGTCGATCGCGCCCGTGTAGTCGTGATTGTCGTAGATCGCGGTGTAGGCGGTGCGATAGGCCGCGAGGAATTTGGGATCGCTGACGGAGGAGCTCTTCTTCTTGCCCTTCTTGGACGAGGAATCCGATTTCGGCGGCGAGGACGGCTCGTCGCTGCCAGCGGCGTAGGCGCTGGACAGCACCGGCGCGGCCGCCAGCGTCATGGCGACGAGGCCCGGCACAACAAGCATTGAGAGTTTGCGCATCTAAGTTCTCCCGTATGGAACGTGGCGATCCTACACGATTGCCCGAAGACCGGAACACCCAGGAGGCGAAAACATTCCCGCGTCGCACGATCTATTCGCCCCGTGGGCAGATGACAAACTTGTCATCCAGATGAATGGAAGCCTGCAATGGGCTTCAGACTGGGTTCAGTGCGCGGCGCCTAGGCTCCCACCTACGATCGAAGGGTCGGCGAGAGGGCGCCGCCTCGAGATCCTTCCAAGAGGAGACCACCATGTTGAAGACCATTTCCGCAGCCTTGCTCGCCGCTTCCGTGATCGCAGCCCCGGCCTTCGCCGCCGAAACCGGCAAGAGCACCACGACCGCTCCTGTAATCAAGGCGGACCAGACCCAAACCAAGGCATCGACCACGGCCGTGAAGCCGGATGCCGGTGTCAAGGCCGATGCCAAGACCTCCGATGTCAAAACCTCCGGTGCGAAGGCTGCTGACGCCAAGGCCGATGCCAAGGTCGACAGCAAGTCGAAGGCGATGAATGCGAACGCGGCGGTCACGCCCGACGAGCACAAGACCGTGCGGAAGCATCGTCATCACCACAAGCATCTGTCGGCGAAGAAGTCGCTGAAGACGCAGCCGGACGTCACCAAGCCGGTGACGACCGAGAAGCGCAGCTAACGACTGATCCCGCGCGGCGGCATCCCTGGCATTGCCCTGCTGCCGCGTGCGGAATTCAGGCCCGGCCCGCCGTTCGGCGTCCTGCGCGATAGCGCAAGGCACCGGCAGGGGGCCGGTGCGCCTGCAGGTGAATTCCCTTCTCGCGACCATGGGGCTAGAACACCTCCCGAGTCTGGGCGAGCGGAGAGCGTGACCTGTGGGGCGGTTGGTAAAACGTGCGGCGGGCGCGACATTGGTCCTGGCATTGCCGCTGGTGCTCGCGGCGTGCTTCGGCAGCGACGGCGACCGTCCAAGCCTGATTGGCGGGACCCAGGCAGGAGGACCGCAGCCCTTTCCCGACAATTTCCGCAGCGACACGCTCGCCTTGATGCGCACCTATCTCAACAATCCGGTCGGCGTGCGCGAGGCCAGCATGGCCGACCCCGTGCTGCGCGAGATCGGCGGACGCCAGTTCTATGTCGCCTGCCTGCACTTCACGCCACGTGAGAGCGACGGCAGCTACAAGGGCCTGCGCGAACGGGCCGCTGTCTTCGTCAACGGGCGGGGCGACCGCATCATCGACCGCGCCGGCGAGCTCTGCGCTGGCGCGGTTTACACACCCTTTCCGGAACTGGAAAAGATGGCGCGTTAGCGCAAAGCCCGCCTTCATCGGCGGGTGCTAGGACAGGGCCGCCGGGAGCCGCGGGATCACATTTCGGCGAGCTTTGAACGGGCGGATTCGCCTTGCGACTAATCGTTACGGCAGGTCTTGCGCAAACGATGAAATCTGTCGGCACAAGAACGCGTGACGGAACAAAATCGCGATGTTGCCGCCCCGTTACAGTTACGAAGCGCCGCGAAGCAACCAAATTCGCGCCACGTTGTTTGCTGAGGGTCGATTTTGAAAGAACGGGGATGGACATGAAGACGATCTTGCTGGGCGCAGTCGCCTTGCTTGCGCTGGCAGCGCCGGTCGCCGCGGCCGACATGCAGCCGCGCACCTACACCCGGGCGCCGGCCCCGACGCCGCCGCAGGTGATCTACAACTGGACCGGTTTCTACATTGGCGGCCACGTCGGCGGCGCGTTTTCCGGCGACAGCAGCTTCCAGTCGAGCGACGCTCGCTTTCTAGGCGGCGTGCAGGGCGGCTTCGACTACCAGTTCGCGCCCAACTGGGTGGTGGGTGTCGAGGCCCAGTATTCCTGGCTGCCGACCAACAACAATGGTGTCACGTTTCCGCTGGGCACGCAGGTGACGTCCAACACCGACCAGCTCGGATCGGTCACCGGCCGGATCGGCTACACCTGGGGCCCGACGCTGCTCTACGCCAAGGGCGGCTACGCCTGGCGAAATGGCGGCCTTGGTGTGAACGTCGCCGGGGTCCCGCAGACCTTCACCGCGACCGGCAACAACAAGGACGGCTACACCGTCGGCGCCGGCCTCGAATACATGTTCGCGCCCAACTGGTCGGCCAAGGCCGAGTACCAGTACTACAACTTTGGCAACACGACCTTCACCTCCGGGCCGGCTGACATCGTCGGCGTTCGCGGCAGGGAAGACGAGCATACCGTCAAGGTCGGTGTGAACTACCGCTTCGGCTGGGGCGGTCCGGCAGCCACGCGCTACTGACCTGCCAAAGGCGATCCCAGATCTGACAAAGGCCGGCTTCCAGCTGGCCTTTCGTTTGCGGTCTCTGGCGAGCCGGTCCGCTGTTTGCCTCGCGTGAACCATCTGGCGCGTCATTTGCAAGCAAACATTCCGGCACGCGCTTTCTCACGCGTGTCATGGGGCTGGCGTAAAGCAAAAATAATTTTTGCCGCTTACGGAACTCGCGCTCCGGAACGCGTTATTATGGGATTTCCCGGGCTGGTGGGACGACGGTCATGCGTATCTTGATGTCGGCAGTAGCGCTCTCGTGCTTCTTCGCCTCGCCGTGCTCTGCTCAAACAATCCTCAAATCCGAGCCTCTGATGCTGGCACCCTATGAGGTCGCCTTCGTCAAGGACGCCTCCTGTCCCTCCGGCAAGGTGCTGAAGGTCACCGGCGCGATCCGCGGGCTGCACCGCCGCAAGGCCTGCGTGGTGCTGGCTGGCGAGCAGGCCTCGCTCGCGACCGCCACGCCCTGAGCCATCCGCCGGCCTCGCGGCCGGACCTCAGGAATTTAGCTCCAGCTCCATCGTGGATTGACGCTCGGCCTCGGCCTTGTTCCGGGCAGGATCCTCGCCCTGGGCCGCCAAGCAGGGCTTGATCTCGTAGTCGTTGTCGAGCACCCGGCGCGGCCCGGCGCGCTCTTCGTCTGCGCTGACATCGACGACCAGACCGCTCCGCAGCGCCAATTTCCAGACGTCCGACTCATCTGGATAGGCCTTGCTGATTTGGGCGTCGTTACAGAACAAAGCGTACGGCATTCTTTCCGCTCCGGGAAATCGCATTAACGAATTGCCCCGGGAGGGGTTCCGGCCGGCACCGCGATCACGGGGCCGTGATCGAGGCGGTCAGGCCTTGAGTCGTAAAGGAGTCCTGAATCCCCAAAAAAAGAATCCCTGGGACTCTCCGGCTGGAATCAGCGGATGTTTTGGTCATGACGAGCGACCTGAAAACCTCCTGCGGGCACATGCTCCTGCCGCTGACGCTGGCGTTGTTCGGCGCCTGCGCAGCCAATCTGTGGCTGGTGTGGTCCTGGCTCTAAATCCCTGACGGACGGGCGGTGCCCTATTTTTCGGCCGGCGGAGGAGGGCCGAATTCGCGGAGGGAGGCGCGAAGCTTTGTCAGGGTCGCCGTGCAATATTCCTCGCGTTCGCGCTCGAATCGCTCCTGATGCTTGCGGAAATTCGCGATCCTGGCCTGCATCTCGGTGCGGAAATCGCCACCGGTGCGGCGCGGCGGGATCTGGACAGGCCGGGCTTGGGGTTCGGGCGAAGATGCGGCCGGCGGCAGGTTGGTTTCGACCGCAACAGCCTGCACGGCCACGATGTCCGTGGTGACCCCGCATTCAGCAGGCGGGAGCTCCGGCGGATGGAGCTCATCCTTCCTGCCGGTAACGGATTGGACGAAGGCCAGTGTCTGCGCGATCAGTGCGTCGCGCTCCGCGATCCACTTCATTGGCGCCCCCTGTTGGGTCATTCCACCAAAGCTCGCGGTGCGAATCAAGGAGGTAATCCGGCAAGGGGATTGCATATTCTTCCCGGTCGCCCGACAGTAGGCGGATGGATGCCGGGAAAGAAGAAGAGTCGCTCGAAGTGGAGGGCTTGAGGCTCGTGCGCGCCTTCCTCTCGCTACCGCCTGACAAGCGGGCGGAGGTGATCGCGTTCGTTGAGGAGCTGGTCCGTGTTCATGCCGAGGCCGAGGACGCCGAAGGCACGCCGGCGAGGTGAGGTGAGTGCTATCGCTCGCGCGGTTTGACGTTGGGCGCGAACGGCGCACCGACCACCCGGACCGCCGCCGGCGCTGCGACATCGACAGGTTTGCTCTCCGCGACCTGCCTCGCGGGCGCCCGTCCCAAGACGGGCTCGAGCAGCGCAACCGTGCCGGCCATGATGGCGCAGCAAAGCGCCACCGTCCCCAGCAGGAACATGTTTCGATTTTCTTCACGGATCTGCATCAGGCCGAGAACGATTGGCGCGCCCGAATGGTTCCGGACCGGCACAAACCTGGGGCCAAAGGCCGTACATAAAGGCCGAAGCTTACGCGAGGGCTTACGGAAATGCTCCATACCGCTTTTCCGTAAGACTACACGGGCAGGTGGTATCAAATTTTAACCTCCGCGGGTTCCAATGCACGCTGCTGGGATTTGCCCTGAAATCATTGGACCGCTGAGATGAGGTTTTTGAACAATCTGAAGATCGTGTGGAAGGTTGCCCTGATCGTGGCGGCGATGGGCTGCGCGATGATCACCGTCGCGGGCTTCGGCACGCGCGAACTCTCAGCGATCGTCGACGGGTTCAGCGAGCTCGCTGCCGCGCAATCCTCGGCCCTCAACCTGACGCGCGCCCAGCGTCGCGCCGAGACCTATCACGCGGCGCTCTATGCGGTCTTCACCGAGGCGACGGAGGCCGGCAACGGCGCCCGCCTGAAGACCGCCAACCAGAACCGCAACGAGATCGCTCAATACCTCGACGCAGCGGAGCAGGACGATCAGTCCCGCGCGAGCCAGATCAAGAGCATCGGTGATCAGCTCAAGGCCGCGTTCGTAAGCTGCGATCCCGTGCTCCAGGCCGGCGCGCAGGCGAGCAGCGTGGAGGACAACGCCAAGGCTGCCGAACGTGCGCACAAGGAGTGCGATCCGGTGCTGGACGCAGCGCTCGCACGCATCGTCCAGTTCGTGACCGACACGGCGCAGGCGACCGGCAAGCGCAAGGAAGCGATCAACCGCGATGCCAGGTCCGCGACCTGGACCGTGATGGGCGTCAGCGCCGGCGGCCTGGTCCTGGGCATCGCGATCGCGCTGTTCATCGGCCTCAATGCGATGTCCCGGCCGATCGCCCGGCTGAAGCTCGCGATGGAGGGCCTCGCCCGCAACGATCTCGAGATCGAGGTGCCCGAGAAGGAGCGCCGCGACGAGATCGGCGACATGGCCAGGACCGTCGAAATCTTCAAGACCAACGGGCTCGAAGTCGAGCGGCTCAAGGCGGCCCAGGCCGAAGCGGAGAAGCAGGCGGCCGAGCAGCGCCGCCGCGACATGATCAACCTTGCCGACGGCTTCGAGCGGGCGGTCGGCGAGATCATCGAGACGGTTGGATCGGCATCCACCGAGCTCGAGGCCTCGTCCTCGACGCTGGCCACCACCGCGCATCGCGCGCAGGAGCTGACCTCGGTCGTCGTGGCCGCTTCGGGCGAAGCCACCGGCAACGTGCAGTCGGTTGCGACCGCGACGGAGGAGCTGTCCTCCTCGGTCAACGAGATCAGCCGCCAGGTGCAGGAATCGGCGCGGATGGCGGGCGAAGCCGTCACCCAGGCGCGCACCACGACCGAGCGGGTGAGCGAGCTCTCTGTCGCCGCCACGCGCATCGGCGACGTCGTCGAGCTGATCAACACCATTGCCGGCCAGACCAACCTTCTGGCGCTGAACGCCACGATCGAGGCGGCGCGCGCCGGCGAGGCCGGTCGCGGCTTCGCGGTCGTTGCCTCCGAGGTGAAGACTTTGGCCGAGCAGACCGCGAAGGCGACCGGCGAAATCAGCCAGCAAATTTCCAGCATCCAGACCGCGACCCAGGAATCCGTCAATGCGATCCGCGATATCTCCGCGACGATCGAGCGGCTCTCGGAGGTGTCCTCGACCATCGCCGCAGCGGTGGAAGAGCAGGGCGCGGCGACCCAGGAGATCTCGCGCAACGTGCAGCAGGCCGCCCACGGCACCCAGCAGGTCTCCGCGAACATCACCGATGTGCAGCGCGGCGCCGCCGAGACCGGCTCGGCCTCCTCGCAGGTGCTCTCGACCGCCAAGATGCTGGCCACCGACAGCAACCGGCTGAAGGACGAAGTCGGCAAATTCCTGCGCACGGTGCGCGCGGCATAAGCCCAGCGCGGCGGCTGTCGTCCGCCGCGCCGATTGCGCCTATTGCGGCAGCAGTAGTGCAAGAGCGATTACGAACAGCACGGCCGTCATGATGAGGGTCGTAGCCGCACCGGCGACCATCTTGGCCTTTTCCTCGGCGGTGGCGGGACGCATGGGTGGGCATGCTACCTCATGTTGAACTCTGACCCAACCTGTCAGTCGCCGTCTCCGCTGCGCGCGATCGCGTCCGCATTGCCACGGATGTGTGACAGACGCGGGTCGAACGTCCATTGCGCACGTGATCGTCCCGGCGATAGACTTTCGGTTGTGCCGCGATCTCGGTATTGCAATGACCCCGCCGGAGCTCACCCATGAGAGCAAGTGCCGTCCTGGCCGCGTTGTTGACCTGGTGTTGCGCTCCGGCCCTGGCCCAGCAGCAGGACGGCGCCGCGCTCTACGCCACGCATTGCGCGCAGTGCCACGAAGGCGATGCGCAGAGCCGTGTACCGGGCCGCACCGCCATGCAGTCGATGTCGTTCGATCATGTGCTGGGGACCTTGACCTCCGGCAGCATGGCGCCGATGGCGAAGGACCGTAGCGAGGCCGAACGTCGCGCGATTGCGGCCTTCGTCACCGGCAAGGCCGCAGGGAGCGGTGTTGCAGCCGACGCGGAAGGCCGTTGCACGCAGCAGCTCAGCGGCTTTCCGCAGGCTCTCGATGGTCCGCGCTGGAACGGGTGGGGCGTCGACCTCAACAACAGCCGTTTCCAGCCCGCCGACATGGCGGGGCTGACGGCGGAGCAGGTGCCTAACCTCCGGCTGAAATGGGCTTATGCGTTTCCTGGCGCCTCGGTCTCCTTTGCGCCGCCGACCATTATGGGCGGAGTGCTGTTCATCGGCGGCACCGATCGCAAGGTGCATGCGCTCGACGCGAAAAGCGGCTGCACGCTGTGGACATTCGCGACAGACGGGGCCGTGCGCGCCGCGATCAGCTTCGGGCAACTTCCAGGCTCCGATCAGTTCGTGGTCTTCTTCGGCGATTTGCGCGCCAACGCCTATGCCGTGAACGCGCTGACCGGCGCGCTGGTCTGGAAGACCAAGGTCGAGGAACATGCCGCCGCGCGCATCACCGGCGCGCCGACGTTGCATTCCGGTGTGCTCTACGTTCCGGTGTCCTCGCTCGAGGAAGCCGCCGGCTCGCAACCCGGTTACGAATGCTGCACCTTCCGCGGCAGTGTGGTGGCGCTGCAGGCCGCGACCGGCAAGCTGGTGTGGCAGGCCTATACGATCCCGGAGGTGCCGCATCCGACGAGCAGGAATGCGAGAGGCACGCAGCTGTTCGGCCCGTCCGGCGCCGCCATCTGGTCGGCGCCGACGATCGATCCGGAGCGCAACGCCGTCTATGTCGCCACCAGCAATTCCTATTCGAACCCGCCGGCCGCAACCGCAGATGCGATCCTCGCTTTGGAGCTCGGAACGGGGAAACTGCTCTGGAAGCGGCAGGCCACGCCCAAGGACGCCTATGTCGTGGCATGCTACGGCGTGGACAAGACCAATTGTCCCGACGATCACGGACCCGATCACGATTTCGGCCAGTCGCCTATTCTTGCGACCTTGCGTGACGGCAGGCGCGTGCTCGCCATCGCGCAGAAATCCGGCGTCGTGCACGCGCTCGATCCCGATGACGGCGGCAAAATCCTGTGGCAGACGCGGATCGGGAAGGGCGGAGCGCTCGGCGGCAGCGAGTGGGGCTCCGCCGCGGATGGTGAGCGCATCTATGTCGCCAACTCCGACGTGCGCTTTACCCGCGACGGAACGCGGCAACTCGATCCCACGCAAGGAGGCGGCTTGTTCGGCCTCGACCTCGCCAGCGGGAAGATCGAAATGGAAGTGCCCCCGGTCCCCTGCGGCGACCGTCGTCAATGCAGTCCCGCGCTCTCGGCGGCGGTGAGCCTGATCCCGGGGGTGGTGTTCTCCGGTAGCGTCAGCGGCTTCCTGCGCGCCTACGCCACGGACGGCAAGCTGCTTTGGGAGTTCGACACCGCGCAGGATTTCAAGGCCGTGAACGGCGTCCCCGCCCATGGTGGCGCGATCGACGGGCCCGGGCCGGTCATCGCAGGCGGCATGCTCTACACCAATGCCGGCTACGGCCAGTGGAGCGGCGTCGCCGGCAACGTGCTGCTGGCGTTCGAGGCGGGGACGGAGTGAGAGCCTCACGGAATCTTTCCCTGCGGGACCCGGCTCGAGGTTACCTCATCGACGGCGCAGAGTGAGCGGCGCTGCTCTTTCAATGCAATCGGCAGTGGGAGGCAAATTCGATGATCGAAGCCAGCTGCAGTTGCGGCGCTGTTTCACTTTCGCTTCCAGGGCCGACCAGGCTGGTCGCGGCCTGTCATTGCATCCACTACCAGCGGCGAACCGGGGCACCGTTTGGTGTCGGTGCGTTCTATCCGGCGGACGCCGTCACGATCTCCGGCGCACCGAGGGGAGTACGTTCGCGCCGGCGCGAGCGGCGGCAAGGTCCGCAGCTATTTTTGTCCTGACTGCGGTTCAACGGTCTACTGGCAAGCCGACAATCTGCTCGACATGATCGGCGTCGCCATCGGCGCCATCGCGGACCCGGATTTCCCGGCGCCGGTCAGATCGCTGTTCGAGCAATCGAAACATGCCTGGGTCGAGATAGGCTCGGGTGTCGAGCGCTTCGAACAGAGCAGCCTGCGCAAGAGTTGAGGCGGACGCGCCGGCATCGAGCGCTGGTGCCGGTTGCGGTGCTGGGTTAGGGACGCTGCCTCGCGTTGGACGGCGTCCCAGTTGTCTGTATCGGTTCACCGGGAGCACGGTCGAGCGGCGGGTGAGGCCTGGCGAGGCCGACCGTTCCGGGAGGTGCGTCGTTGCTGGCAGTGCGGGTATTGACGCGCTCTAGCGTCACCGTCGAGGCAACCACGATGGCGATGGCCAAGGCGACAGCGGATAGGGCTAAGGCTGCTCGATCATTCGGGTCCATCGCGAGACCTCCGCGAGGTCGGTCTACGGTAGAACGATAACGCCGAACTGGTGATTTGGTTCTTGCGTCAGGCCACGACGCGGCGTCGGCTAAACCCATGGTGCCGGCTGAGGGGATTGAACCCCCGACCTTCGGTTTACAAAACCGCTGCTCTACCGCTGAGCTAAGCCGGCGACGCTGGGACGTGGGCAGCCGGCCTGCGCCGGGGCTGTCCACCCGTGGGCGCCGCAATACCAGACTTGATTGGAAAGTGCCAGAACCCGCGCACGATCCTCGAGGACATCATTGAGGCGGCCCTTGGGGCCGCCTGACAGGTCGCGCTCGACTTGAGCCGTCTTACTGGCAGATGTGCCGCCGCCCGTCTTCACCCTTGAACCAGGTGCCGGGTGTGCAGACGAAGCCGTTGCGCTGGGCGTAGGTGCGGGTGTCCCAGCCACGATTGTCCCATGAACGGTCGTAGGCGTAGGAATTGTCCCACGCGCGGAACGGCGCGGTTGCGATCGCGCCCGCTGTGCCGATCGCGGCGCCGGCTACGCCAGCCGCAACGTCGGTCGGCCAGAAGCCGGTGGGGCTCCTGTTCCAGTCGTTGTCCCAGTCGCCGTTGGTCTGGCGGTAGCCGACGCGGCGGTGGCGATAGCCGCGCTCGGTATAGGGGTTGCCAGGCCCGAGGTTCTGGCAATTGGCGTTGGGGAATTGCGCGGAGCAGCGGCCGGGATTGTTGATCACCGCTTGCGCCATGGCGGAGCCAGCCAGCATGGTTGCTGCAATCGCGGTGGCTCCAAGGAGTTTGATGTTCATGGTTGTTGATCTCCCGTTTTGATTGGACGGGTGCTTAAACGCTGACGATGCCGCGCGTTCCGATCAAACCAGCCGAATTTGCACATCGACGGTCAAACGGATGTGAGCATGTCACGTGTTCCGGTGCCGCGGTCCGGCGCCGTTAATGCTTCACTAGCCCGTGGCGCAGCATTTGAGCAGCTACCGATCCTTACGCGTTAGGCTTACCGGAATTTGGTGAGCGGGCCTTAACCCTCTCGGTGTCGCGATCGGTTAGGTTGTGTTCCGGATAACCGGAACCTTCTCATGCGCGCTGTGGCGCTCGCTGCCTTCTTGATCGGACTGCCTGCGACGGCGTTGGCCGGCGGCGGCTTCGACATTGTCGTGCCCGGTCGCCCCGGCGTGCCCATCATCATCAACAACATCGATGCGTCCTATAGCGTCGTCGTCGGTGTCTGGGGCCTGGGCAAGAACGTCCAGGTGCAGCCGACGATCTATGGCGGGCGCTATATCGCCGAGCGGCAGCCTTCCGACGTCGGCCATTATTATCCGACGCTGGGCTTGCGGCCCGGCTACGGCCGGCTCGAGGTCGAGCCGCCCGCGAACCGCAGATTGCCAAAACCCGCCGAGAGCTACCACCAGAGCTGGGGCGCGTCGTCCGCGCCGCTGCCGGCGCAGATGGACGTGCCGGTCGATCCGCCGCCGGTGATCTACGCACCCGAGATCAACGATCGTCCGCGGCGCCCCCGGCCTCGGCCGCACGTCGAAATCCCCGGCAAGCCGCCGGGTTAAGAAGCATCAAGCATCCAAGACAAAATCCAACAAACGGAAATCAACAGGAGAGAGTAATGCGTCAAATGATTTCGGGAGGGGTCGCGGCGGCTGCCGTGATGTTCGTCGGGGCTGCGCCTGCCGCGGCGTGCGGCTTCACCACGTGCGCACCCGTTGCACCTGTCTATACCGGCTGCAATACCGGCTGCGGAGGCTATGGTTATGGCTACGGCTATAGCTATGGCGCCTTTGAGCGTCTCGCCGAGCCGGCCACGCAGTACTATTACGTCAACCAGGGGCCGACCTATACCGGCCCGGGCGCCTTCGCGCCGTATCCGACCTATCGTGAGGACGCGGTCGTCGCGCCCGCCAATTACGGCTACGGCTATGGCTACCGCGCCGCCCCCTATCACCGCCCGTATCGCTACGGCTACGGTCCGCGCTACGGCTATCTGCCGCGCGTGCATTATGGCTACGGCCCGCGCTACGCCCACCGTTACGCCCCGTACTACGGCGGCCATCGCGCGCTGCGCCGCTACTACTGATCGCTTGATCGGTTGAGTTACGAGACGCCCGTTCGCACAACGCGGACGGGCTTTTTGCTTTTCTGATGTGCCCGTGTCGCACGAGCGATCACACAAATCCAGCTAAGAGAAGTTCGTCGTGTTCGAGGTGGCTTGCCAAGCCGAAGCTCGCGAAGCGAGCGAAGGCTGGTGGGGGAGGCAGGACTCGAACCTGCGAAGCCATGAGGCGGCTGATTTACAGTCAGCTCCCTTTGCCACTCGGGACACTCCCCCGCTCGACGGCAGCACAATCGGGCCGGACCTTGCCGGCGGACCGAAGACGGCCATGGAACGTGAAGGCCGCGACAGCCCGGATGGGGGCGCGACCGGGCGCGTTTATGGGCGAAGCGGTGGGGCAAAGTCAACCGAGGCGAACAGCTAAAATCACCGCTGGAGGCACCCAAATTGCCATATTCCGGCGCCCGTGACACAAGCGAGCCCATGAAGGACAAAAAATTCGCCCCGAGGGGCCCCCGCGGCGGGGCTAAGCCCTTCAACAGGCCCGGAAAATCGGCTGGCCGCCCGGCCTGGCGCGACCGCGATTCGCAATCCGACGGCCCGGTCATCCTCTATGGCTGGCACACCGTCACCATGGCGCTCGCCAATCCAAAACGGCGGATCCGCAAGTTGACACTGACCGAGAACGCCGCAAGGCGGCTCGCGGAGGAAAACATCGCGACCCGCGTCGCGCCCGAGATCGTCCGACCACAGGAGATCGACCGCCTGCTGTCGCCCGACGCCGTGCATCAGGGCTTGCTCGCCGAAGCCGATCCTCTGCCTTCGCCTGACATCGAAAGCCTGAAGCAGGAAGGCATGGTGCTGGTGCTCGACCAGATCACCGATCCGCACAATGTGGGCGCCATCCTGCGCTCGGCCGCGGCCTTTGCGGTGAAGGCGATCGTCACCACCGCGCGCCACAGCCCGGAAGCCACCGGCGTGCTTGCAAAAGCCGCCTCGGGCGCGCTCGAACTCGTGCCAATGGTGGCCGTGCAAAACCTCGCCCGCGCGCTGATCGCGCTCAACGAGCGCGGCTTCCAGACCGTCGGCCTCGACAGCGAGGGCACCGAGAACCTCTCGGACGTCGCGCTGCGCGAACCGCTTGCGCTGGTGCTAGGGGCCGAAGGCAAGGGCCTCAGGCAATTGACCCGCGAGACCTGCAGCGTGGTGGCACGGCTCGACATGCCCGGCGAGATCAAGAGCCTCAACGTCTCCAACGCCGCCGTGCTCTCTCTCTATGTCGGCGCAAGCCGGCTCGGGCTGATGAAGTAAGCCACGAGTGCTACACCATCATCTCCCGTACCAGCGGCACCACCTTGCGCCCATAGAGCTCGATGCTCTTCATCAGCTTCTCGTGCGGCAGGGGCCCCGCCGAATATTTCAGCTGGAACCGTGAAATCCCGAGCGCCTTCGTGGTCTTCGCGATCTTGCGCGCTACGGTTTCCGGAGAGCCGACATAGAGCGAGCCGTGCTCGGCCTCGTTCACGAATTCGTCGCGCCCCATGGGCGGCCAGCCGCGCTCCTTGCCGATGCGATCGCGCATCGCCTTGTAGTCGGGCCATAGCTCCTCGCGCGCCTGCGCATCGGTCTCGGCGACATAGCCGGGCGAGTGCACGCCGATCGGCTGCGCCGGGCGACCGAACTCCTCGAAAGCGCGGTGATAGAGATCGACGTAGGGCGCAAAGCGCGCGGGATCGCCGCCGATGATCGCGAGCATCAAGGGCAGGTCGTAGTGCGCCGCGCGCACCACCGATTGCGGACTGCCGCCGACGCCGATCCATGTCTTCAGCCGGCCGCTCTCGACCGGCGGATAGACCAGCTGATCCCTGAGCGGCGGGCGCAGCTTGCCTTGCCAGGTCACCGGCTGCTGCGACAGCAGGGCGGCGAACAGTTCGAGCTTCTCCTCGAACAGCTCTTCGTATTTGCGCAGGTCGAAGCCGAACAGCGGAAAGGATTCGGTGAAGGAGCCGCGGCCGAGGATCACCTCGGCGCGCCCGTTGGAGAGCGCATCCAGCGTCGCAAAGCGCTGGAACACGCGGATCGGGTCGTCCGAGCTCAGCACCGTCACGGCCGAACCGAGATGGATGCGCTTCGTGCGCGATGCGATTGCGGCCAGCACGGTCTCGGGCGAGGAGATCGCGAAATCGGCGCGGTGATGCTCGCCCAGCCCGATGAAGCCGAGGCCGAGCTCGTCGGCCAGCACGGCCTCGTCGACGACGTTGCGGATCACCTGCGCGTGGGGAAGCATCGCGCCGGAGGCGTCCTTGGTGACGTCTCCAAAGGTATCCAGTCCGAATTCAAGCGGTGCGGTCATCGATGGGGTCTCTGCGGGGCGCGACAGGCGCGTCGTGTGGGAGGAAAGCGTTGCGGTGGAGCTAGGAGATGGAAGCCGTTTCGACAATGCTGATCCGGGAAAGGCATCGTTTCCGGTTCTTCATCGACCGGCGACCTCAACTGGATCCGGCGAACATCTCGACCAGGGTTTCGCGCAGCCAGCGCTGCGCCGGCACCGTGTCGTTGCGCTGGTGCCAGAACAGGCTGACGATGCGCGGCGGCGCCTTGAGTGGAAGCGGCATGGCGTGCAGCAGCGGCGCGTGCCGTGATTGCGAGCGCAGGTCGCTCGGCAGCACGGCGATCAGGTCGGACTGGCGCACGACCTCGTAGGCGGCGCTGTAGTGATTCACGGTCGCGACGAGGTTGCGCGACAGCCCGCGCGAGGCGAGGAAGAGGTCGTAGGACGGCATGGTCTTGCCGGCGAGGCTCACGTCGACATGTCCAGCGTTGAGGAAGGTGCGCGTGCTCAGCCGTTTCTGGGTGGCGAGCGGATGGCCGCGCCGCATGAAGCAGGCATAGTCGACCGTCCACAGCGAGCGCGAGCGGATGGAGGCCGGCTGCTGCGCCTCATTGACATAGACGCTGAGCACGCAGTCGACCCTGTTGTCCTCGAGCTGGTCGGCAATCTCGACGACGGTATTGGGCACGGTGTGGACGCGCGACTTCGGCGCAACCTTGCCGAGATGGCCGAGCAGGTCCGGCATCACCAGCGAGGAGACGTAGTCCGACATCGACAGGCTGAATTCGGTCTGTGCACGTGCAGGATCGAACACCTGCTCGTCGAGCGCACCGCGCACGCTTTCCAGCGCCTCGCCGATCGGCTCCCACAGCGCAGCCGCTCGCTGGGTCGGGCGGATGCCGGTGCCGGCCCGCACGAACAGGGGATCGCCGAGCGCGTCGCGCAGCCGCGCCAGCGCGTTGCTGACCGCGGGCTGTGTCATCCGCAACGCAGTCGCGGCACGCGTGACGCTGCCCTCCGTCATCAGCGCCTCGAACACTTTCAGGAGGTTGAGGTCGAGCGCGCGGAACGACACGAACATTCACCATGGTGATACATCAGATCATGATTATAAATTATGACGATAATGTCACTTTGTCTATGGTTCCCTCCCGAGCGGCGCGCCGGGCCCGTGACATCAGAGGGGACTTTTCATGTCGATGATATCGGCGCGCATCGAGCGCCTTCCGTTCGCACGCTTTCACACGCACCTGTTGCTGATGGGCGGGCTCGGCTACATGTTCGACGCGATGGACGCGGCCGTGCTGGCCTTCATCCTGCCGGTGCTGCGCACGGCGTGGAATCTGACGAGCGTGCAGATCGGCGTGCTCGGCAGCAGCACCTATATCGGCTTCCTGTTCGGCGCGTTGCTGGCGGGCACGCTGGGCGACCTGATCGGCCGCCGTGCGGTGATGATGTCGGCGCTGGCGCTGTATTGCGCGGCGTCGATCGTGAGCGCGATGGTCGACACATGGCCGTCCTTCTTCGCCGCGCGCGTCGTGGCCGGCATGGGCACCGGCGCGGAGAGCGCGATCATCGCGCCTTACCTCGCCGAATTCGTCGCGCGGCGCTATCGCGGCAGCTTCACTGGGGCGCTCGCGGGCTTCTTCTCCTTCGGCTTCGTCGCTGCGGCCCTGCTCGGCTACTTCATCGTTCCCACTTCCGACAATGGCTGGCGCATCGTGCTGGTCATCACGGCAGTGCCCGTCGTCATGCTGCTGTGGTGGCGCAGGGCGCTGCCGGAATCGCCGCGCTGGCTCGAAAGCCGGGGCAGGGGCAAGGAAGCCGAAGCCTTGCTGGACAGGATCGAGGCGGGCTTTGCGCGCGCGGGCCATGTCCTGCCGCAGCCGGTGGTCGAAGCAGCCGTGCCAGCGTGCGCTGGCGGAACGCTGCTCGCCAATTTCACGGCGCTGCTGGCGAGCCGGCAGGCGCGCATCACCGTCATGACCTGGATCATGTGGCTGGCGATCACCTTCAGCTATTATTCCTTCTTCGTCTGGATCCCCGGCCTGCTGGTCCAGAACGGCATGAGCATCACCAAGAGCTTCGCCTATTCGATCGCGATCTATTGCGCGCAGATTCCCGGCTATTTCAGCGCCGCGTATTTCAACGAGCGCATCGGCCGGCAGGCGACGATCGCGACCTACATGGTGCTCGGCGGCCTCAGCGCGCTCGGGCTCGCCTTCGCGCGGAGCGACCAGCAGATCATGGCGGCGGGAATCTTCCTGTCCCTGTTCATGAATGGCACCTATGCGGGCGTCTATGCCTATACCGCCGAAGTGTTCCCGACGCCGGTCAGGACCACGGGCGCGGGGCTCGCTTCCGCAATCGGCCGCATCGGCGCGATCGTGTCGCCGATCCTGGTCGGCTATCTCTATCCGAATTTTGGCTTTGCCGGCGTGTTCGGTGTCACCACCACGGTGCTGCTGCTTGGCGCCGTCACCGTCGTGCTGATGGGCGTGCCGACCCGCGGCCGATCGCTAGAGGAGATTGCGGCGGGTGAGGTGGCATGACGCGGCCGAAAGTTACGGCTGATCCGTTGCTGTGCGCGGTCGCGGCCGCGCAGGGGAGGGTGGATCAGCCGGATGCGCTGTTCGTGGCGCTGGACCAGGCCGTGAAGTCGGCGATCGGGCACAAGCTGTTCACGATCCTCACCTATGACGAGGCGACCAGCGAACTGGCTCGCATTTACTCCAATCTGCCCGGTCCGTACCCGACCGGCGGACGCAAACGGCTCGCGCCCGGACCGTGGACCGAGGCCGTGCTCGATCGCGGCGAGGCCTATATCGGCCGAACCCGGGACGATTTGCGCACGGTCTTCTCCGACCACGAGCTGATCGCTTCGCTCGGCTGCGAGAGCGTGCTCAACATGCCCGTGCGCTGGCGCGGGCGCACGCTCGGCTCGCTCAATCTGCTTCACGAGGCGGGGTGGTATGGCGAAGATGATGTCGCCGCGTGCCTTCCCTTTGCCCAGCTCACCTTGCCGGCGCTGCTCGCGCCGGCCGATCTCTGATAGGACTGTCGCGATGCCCAGCATCCTCTTCAAGAACGCCGCTCTGCTCGACCCGCTCCAGCCGGAACTGCTGGAGGGACAGCACGTACTGGTCGAAGACAATCTGATCAAGGAGGTCTCCGACCGGCCGATCCAGGCCGCTGCTGATCGCACCATCGATCTCAAGGGCAAGACGCTGATGCCCGGCCTGATCGATCTTCACGTGCACGCCATCGCCGTCGAGCTCAATTTGGCGCAACAGGTGCACATGCCGAACGTGCTGGTGACGCTGCGCTCGACATTGCTCTTGCGCGGCATGCTGCGGCGGGGCTTCACCACCGTCCGCGATGCCGGCGGTGCCGGCCACGCGCTGAAGCAGGCAATCGAGACCGGTCTCACCGACGGACCGCGGCTGTTCGTCTCCGGCCGCGCGCTTAGCCAGACCGGTGGGCATGGCGACATGCGCGCACGTTCCGATTACCTCGCGAGCGATGCGCCATGTCCGTGCTGCGTGCGTGTCGGCGCGCTGGCGCGCGTTGCCGACGGCGTCGACGGCGTGCGCAAGGCCGCGCGCGAAGAGCTCCAGATGGGCGCCGACCAGATCAAGATCATGGCCTCTGGCGGCGTTGCCTCTCCGACCGATCCGGTCGGCGCCTTCGGCTACTCCGAGGACGAGATCCGCGCCATCGTCGAGGAGGCGCGCGGGCGCCAGACTTATGTGCTTGCGCATGCCTATACTGCTGCCGCAATCGAGCGCGCGGTCCGCTGCGGCGTGCGCACGATCGAGCACGGCAACCTGGTCGATGCGCCGACCGCGCGTTTCATGGCCGAGAACGGCGCCTATGTGGTGCCGACGCTCGTCACCTACGAGGCGCTGGCCAACGAGGGCGCCCAATATGGCCTGCCGCCGGAGAGCGTCGCCAAGATCGCCGATGTTCGCGACGCCGGCCTGCGCTCGCTCGCGATCTATCGCGATGCCGGCGTGAAGATGGGCTTCGGCAGTGATCTGCTCGGGCCGTCGCAGCGCCTGCAGAGCGACGAATTCCGTATCCGTGCCGAGATTCTCGGCCCGCGCGCCGTCATCGCCAGCGCGACATTGATCGGCGCCGAGGTGCTCGGCATGGAGGGCAAGCTCGGTCGGATCGCGCCCGAAGCTATTGCGGACCTGCTCGTGGTCGACGGCAACCCGCTGCGCGAAGTCGCCTGCCTGCTCGGCCAGGGCGAGTACATTCCAATGGTGATGAAGGCAGGCAAGGTCCAGTTCGACCGGCTGGGCGCGTAACTACCGCCACATCCCGCGCATCTTCGCGCCGATGTCGATCTTCGGCCCTTGCGCCGCGGTGCGCGCCGCGCCCGGGGCGGCCTTGGGCCAGGCGGTGCGCTCGAACAGATAGACCAGGGATTCCGGGATGAAGCGGGTACGCGAGGCATAGACATGGCGGTCGCCCTTGGCGGCCTGGCCGTGGACGAAGAAGCGTTGCGGCACGACGAGGTGCAGATCGTCCTTGGCGCGGGTCATCGCGACATAGAGCAGGCGGCGCTCCTCCTCGATCTCGGCGCTGGTGCCGGCGCCGAGATCGGACGGCATGCAGCCGTCGACGACGTTGAGCACGAACACCGATTTCCACTCCTGGCCCTTGGCGGAATGGATGGTGGAGAGGATCAGATAATCCTCGTCGCGCAAGGGTGGACCTGATTTGTCGCTGGTCGCATCCGGCGGATCGAGCGTTAGCTCGGTCAGGAATTTCTCGCGCGAGGAGTAGCCGCTGGCGATCTGCTCGAGCTGCATCAGATCGGCGCGGCGCGTCTCGGAATGCTCGTGGATGCGATCGAGATGCGGCTCGTACCAGAGCCGCACGCGTTCGAGGTCGACCGGCCATTCCGAATAGCGCAGATTTGCGACCGTGCGGACGAAGTCGGTCCAGTCCGCGCCCGCGCGCGGCGGCACCGGAAGCTGGCCGAGTGCGTGCAGCGGCTCGGTGCTCTCCGCCATCTGGTCGAGCACGCGCTGCGCCGTCGCAGGGCCGATGCCCGGCAGCAGATGCAGGATGCGGAAACCGGCGACGCGGTCGCGCGGATTTTCGGCAAAGCGCAGTAAGGCCAGCACGTCCTTGACATGCGCGGCATCGAGGAATTTCAGCCCGCCGAACTTCACGAACGGGATGTTGCGGCGGGTCAGCTCGATCTCGAGTGGACCGGAATGCGAGGAGGTCCGGAACAGCACCGCCTGGTGCTTGAGCAGGGCGCCTTGCTCGCGATTGGCCAGCACCGCCTCGACGATGTAGCGGGCCTGGTCGGCCTCGTCATGCACCGTGACGAGCTGCGGCTTCTGTCCGGAGGTCCGGTCGGTCCAGAGGTTTTTGGTGAAGCGCTCGCGGGCGAGGCCGATGACTCCGTTGGCGGCCGCCAGCACCGTTTGCGTCGAGCGGTAATTGCGGTCGAGCGTGATCATGTCCGCGCGCGGCGAAAAGCTCTGCGGAAAATCCAGGATGTTGCGCACGGTGGCGGCGCGGAACGAGTAGATCGACTGCGCGTCGTCGCCGACCACGGTGAGGCCGCGGCCGTCGGGCTTCAGCGCCAGCAGGATCGAGGATTGCAGGCGGTTGGTGTCCTGATATTCATCGACCAGCACGTGATCGAAGCGGCCACCGATTTCCTCGGCGACCAGCGCATCGCTCATCATCTGCGACCAGTACAGCAGCAAATCGTCGTAATCGAGCACGTGCTGGGACTGCTTGGCCTCGACGTAAGCTGCGAACAGGCCTTTCAACTCGGCGGCCCAGCCGGCGCACCAGGGATAGTGCTGCCCCAGCACCCTCTCGATCTCCGTCTCGGCGTTGACGCAGCGCGAATAGATCGACAGGCATGTGCCCTTGGCCGGAAAGCGGCTCTCGGTTCTCGACAGGCCGCGCTCGTGCCGGACCAGGTTCATCAGGTCGGCGGAATCCTCGCGATCGTGGATGGTGAAGGCGGGATCGACGCCGATCCGCTCGGCATACTCGCGCAGGAGGCGCGCGCCGATGCCGTGGAAGGTGCCGGCCCAGGTGAGGGCGTCGCGCATGATCGCGGCGTTGTTCTCCCCGAGCACCTTGCGGGCGATACGCTCGACGCGCCCGGCCATCTCGGCTGCGGCGCGGCGCGAAAACGTCATGAGCAGAATTCGGCGAGGGTCGGCGCCGGCGACGATCAGGTGTGCGACGCGGTGGGCCAGCGTGTTGGTCTTGCCGGAGCCGGCGCCGGCAATGACGAGCAGGGGGCTTCCCACGGTCGCGCCATCGGCCACGCCATGCTCGACGGCGCGGCGCTGCTCCGCATTGAGCGTGTCCAGATATGTTGCCACGAATCGCCCCGGTGAAAGGAGCAGAGTCGGCGATCCCGGCGCGAATCGCAATGCGGCTGGACGGAACCGGCATTAGGATTTAGGGGGAAGACGGCCCACGGTTCCAGCCCGAGAAGAGCACGCCCGGCATGACCGAGCTCAAGCCCGACCAGTTCGAGATGCGGCGGCTGGAATCGCTCAGCAACACCATCTTCGGCGTCGCCATGACGCTTCTGGCCTATGACCTGCCCAAGGCCGCTGTGTTCACCAGCGTACCCGGTTGGGACGATCTTGCCCGTGTCTATTCCGGCAAGCTCGCCGGCCTGGCGCTCAGCTTCATCATCGCCGGTGTGTTCTGGATCAGCCATCACCGGCGGCTGGCGCGCCAGCCGTTCGGCAGCCGTGGCGTGGTGATCCTCAACCTGTTCTTCCTGCTCTCGATCGTGCTGCTGCCGGTGACCAACGGCCTCTACACGAATTATGGCATGAGCAGCGCCGTCGCCGTGCTCTATGGGCTGCACCTGACCGCGATCGCCGGGCTCAATGCCTGGCTGTGGTGGACGATCCTGGGCGGCTGGCGCCCCGAGATCATGGCGTCGCTGTTTCCGCTACTCGTGTTCATCCCGGGCACCGTCGTGGCGGCATTCGCGCCGCACGTCGCGCCCTTCGTGTGGTTCGTCGCTTTCGGCGGACTCCTGATCCAACGCTTCTATGCCGCGCCGGCCAGGACGGACGCGTAAGACGCTGGCTCACCTCTTTGTCGCGCCGAACCCATCGGCCGGCACGTAAAGCTTGACCGGCCGGATTTCGTAGACCGCGGTCGGGTTGACCTCGCGCAGCTTCCGCGCCGCCGCGATCGCCTCCTCATCCGTGTCGTATTCGACGAGGTGGAAACCGAGAAGCTGCTCCTTGGTCTCGGCAAACGGGCCGTCCAGCACCATGCCAGCGCCGGGGCCGCGCAAGGTGCGCGCCTTTTTTGTGTCATCCAGGCGGGCAGCGGGCCCAAGGTGTCCGCTGGCCCGCAGGGGCGCCTGAACCTCGATGACTTTGGCCACCACCGCGGCATCCTGCTCCGGCGTCCAGGACAAAAGCTCGTCTTCCACATGATAGGCCAGGATCGCGTAAAACATCGTCACCTCGTTGAACTTGCTGCGCGCGTCCAAAGGACGTATCACCACGCCCGCAGCCGACAATCCCCCTCGACAAAATATTGCGTCGTGCAGGCCTCGACGAAACCATCCTGAAACCCGATTGCGACCGGCCGGCGTGAACGCCGCCTGAAGCCGATGCGACTGATGACCACCAAGAAGGCTGAGGAATTTGGAGGCGGCAATGTTTGGTCAGTCCATCAACATCATCTCCGACGCGCGGCGGGCGGCCCGATCGGGGCAGGCCGATCTGCACGACCAGAGCGGTCACCACCGCTATTACGGCAGTTCGGCCGAGAATGGCCGCGAACGCATTGTCGAGAGCCGCCGCGGCAAGCGCCCGCGCAATGTCTGCGGCTCCTGAAGTCTCTGGCGACACCGGTTTCGCAGATGAGCGTCCTGCAAATCTCGATCGCCGCATTACCATTCCTGCTCTCGCTGGCGAGCCGGAACGGCAATGCGATCGCGCCATGCCTGGTCACGAGCATATTCACTGTGCTGCTCGCCGAAGAGCCCCACCGGGCGGTCGTGGCCTGGTGCGTCGGCGTGCTCATTGCCGCCGTCGCCTTTCGCGAACGGCTTCACACGACCTGAGCCGGCGACCGTTACGGTGCGCTCAGGATCTGCGTGACCAGCCTCTCACGCAGCGTTGCCAGTTCGCCGCTCGCCTCCAATTGCGCGATCACCTTGCCGACCTCAGGCACCAGAGCGCGATGGCGTTCGTGCAAGTAGTGATAGATCTGGATGCGCTCGAGCGGTGGCGAGAGCGGGTAGATCCTGGCCTGCAGGTTGAGCTTTCGCACGGCGACGAGCCCGCTGAAGAGGTCGGTGACCATCAGGTCGAAACGATCGGCATCGAGCATCCTGACCATGCTCTCCAGGTTGGTCGTCGCCGTGACGCGGGCCATGCCGCGCGTGCCGGCCTCCGATGAGCCGACGCCGCGGACGATGCCGATGCTGTAGTCTCGAATTGAATCCCAACCGGCGACATCGAAATGGAGCTTCGTCGTGAACACCGCGGGCTCGATGTAGTTGATCGCCGGCGTGACCTGGACCAGCGTCGGATAGTCGCGGGAGAGCGTCCCGATCCGCTGGATCTCGCCGTCGACTTCGCCGGCGCTCGACAGCGCGAGCGCCCGCTTGCCGGGAACGTCCTCGAATTCGAGCTTGATGTTCAGCTTGGCGTAGACAGCCCGCAGCATCTCGCCGCCGACATATTGATCGGGGATGTCGGCGATGCGCGCCAGCCGGATCAGGTCCTGCGCCTGCGATGGAGCGGCTGCGAGCAAAGACAGCCAGGCGACGGCAATCCGCCACATCACGCTTTCCTTTCGAACTTGCTACCGGTGGATTCGGAGGCCCGCGCGATCTACCGGGGGTCGCGCCCGTGGGCCGGCAACGCTGGCCCGCGACGTGAGGCGACTCCGGACTTTCACCGGTGTCATTCTAGCACGCGAGGTGCTAGCTTGCCCGAGAATCCTGCTGCTGGGCGCAAGATATGACCCTGCCGACCTCAAGCCGCCCATGGGCCGACAGGATCGCCACGCGCCTCGCGTGAAGAGAATCTCAACTATCGAATGCTCGCGGCCGCGTCCCGCGGGCCGAAGCGGCCGCCATTCCGGGGACATGGTGCATGGGTAACTCAGGCGATGAGAATTCCAAGCGCAGCCGCGCCGTTGCCCCGGCGGCCGCGAAGCAGGATCTGAGCGGGATCGGCGCTGCATTCGCGCCGGCGATGATGGGAGCGCTGCTGTCGCGGATCTTCAACTGGTCGCGCGGCGGCATCGGGCCGCGCCTGCTGGCCGCCGTGCTGCTGTTCTCCTCGGTCGTGACGCTCGTGCTGACCGCGCTTCAGCTCTATCTCGACTACAACCGTGAGGTCGGCGTCATCGAGACGCGGCTCGAGGAGATCGGCCGCAGCACCACCGGCAGCCTCGGCGAGAGCCTGTGGAATCTCGATCAGAACCAGCTCAGGCTCCTGCTCGACGGTATCTTGCGGCTGCCCGACATCCGCGCCGCCGAAGTGCGCGAGATCGCCGATCGTCCCAATCCGATCCGTGTCGCGATCGGCGAGCCGAACACCCGTTCGATCGTGACGCGCGACTATCCGCTGACCACCACCGTGCAGGGGACCGTGCGCACGATCGGCGTGCTCCACGTCGAGGCGACGCTGAGCGAGGTCTATCGGCAATTGCTGAACCGTGCCCTTGTCATTCTGGCGAGCCAGGCGGCAAAGACCTTTGTCGTCTCGCTGTTCATCATCTACATGTTCCATCTGCTGGTGACGCGGCATCTGGTCACCATCGCCGACTTCGTCAGCAAATACAGCCTGGCGCGGCCGCCGGCGCCTTTGCAGCTGGAGCGCCGTCCGACCTACGATCCCGACGAGCTCGACAAGGTGATCGTCGCCTTCAACTCCATGTGCGCCAATCTCGAGCGCGCTTATGGCGAGCTGCGCGAGGCCAACGCCAATCTCGAGCGTGACCTGAAGATCCGCCGCAGCGCCGAAGAAGACGCCCGCGCGAGCGAACAGCGCTTCCGCGACTATGCCGAGACCGCGTCCGACTGGTTCTGGGAAACCGGACCGGATCATCGGTTCACCTACATATCGGAGCGGGCCGGCACCTTCGGCATGGACCACAAGGCGGTGATCGGCAAGCGCCGCGTCGACGCCGCTTTCGACCACGAGGCCGAGCCGGAGAAATGGCGCGCGCACATGGCGACATTGGACCGTCACGAGCCGTTCCGGAAGTTCGAATATCGCGGTCGCGATGCGAACGGGCGCATGCGCCATTTCAGCGTCAACGGCCGGCCGGTGTTCGCGTCAGACGGACGCTTCATGGGCTATCGGGGCTCCGCCACCGATGTCACCGCGCAGCACGAGACCGAGGAGCGGCTGCGCCAATCGCAGAAAATGGACGCCATCGGCCAGCTCACCGGCGGCGTTGCGCATGACTTCAACAACGTGCTCACCGTCATCACCGGCACCATCGAGATCATCCAGGAGGGGCTCGCGGACAGGCCCCAGTTCGCCGCCATCGCGCAGCTCATCGACGATGCCGCCACACGCGGCGCCGAGATCACCTCGCAGCTCCTGACCTTCGCGCGCCGGCAGCCGCTCGAGCCGCGCGGGATCGACGTCAACGCCCTTGTTTTGGAGACCGCAAAGCTGCTGAAGCCGATCCTGGGCGAGCATGTCGAGATCGTGACCCGGCTCGCGGACGACGCCTGGTCGGCGATGGTCGATCCGTCGCAGCTTTCGTCCGCGATCGTCAATCTCGCGGTCAACGCCCGTGACGCGATGCCTGGCGGCGGCAGGCTGACGCTCGAGACCGCGAACCGGGAACTCGACGGCGCGGAAGGGGCCGACGAGGGCGATGTGGTCCGCGGCGCCTTCGTGATGGTCGCGGTCGGCGACACCGGCCACGGCATTCCGGCCGACATCCGCGAGCGCGTGTTCGAGCCGTTCTTCACCACCAAGGGCGTCGGCCGCGGCACCGGGCTCGGGCTCAGCATGGTCTACGGCTTCGCCCGCCAGACCGGCGGCACCGTCGCCATCGAGACCGAGGAGGGGCACGGCACGATTGTGCGCTTGTTCCTGCCGAGGTCGGAGGGCGAGGCGCCGGCCAGGACGGCGCCGGTGCACCCGCTCGTCGCAGCGCGCGGGCATGAGACGATCCTCGTGGTCGAGGACGATCCGCTGGTGCAGGGCTATGTCATCGCCCAGCTCGGCAGTCTCGGCTACCGCACGCTCGCTGCCGGTGACGGCGCATCCGCGCTCGTTCTGGTCGACCAGGGCGCCAAATTCGATCTCCTGTTCACGGACATCATCATGCCCGGAGGCATGAACGGCCGCGAATTGGCCGACGCCGTCCGGCTCCGCCGGGCCGGGGTGAAGGTGCTCTACACCTCCGGCTATACCGACGACACCATCGTCCATGAAGGGCATCTCGATCCCGGCGTGGCGCTGCTTCAGAAGCCATACAGGAAGTCGGAGCTGTCGCAGAAGATTCGCGAGGTCCTTGCGGGCGAGCCGGCTGCCTGAGCCGTGCCGACAGACGAAAAAGGCGCGGCGGGGAGGCCCCGCCGCGCCCGATTTCTTGCTCGCTGGTCCAGGGCTGAGAACGCCCCGATGCCAAGCCCGTTTCAAGGCCTAGCGGGCGATCCCAGCGAGGTGACAGCGCTCGAGATAAGACACTGGATCACCTCCTTTCGTTGGTTTCGGGAGACTTCAATATAGGGCGGCATCGCCCGGCCGTTAAGGGGCGGGCAAAACGCCGGGAACAGGGGTGCTGTTGACGCGGGGAAAGACCGCCCGGAGGCAGTTGAGACCGCCGCCCGGCCGTGTTAGGGGATCGCCAACGCGGGTGTAGCTCAATGGTAGAGCAGCAGCCTTCCAAGCTGAATACGAGGGTTCGATTCCCTTCACCCGCTCCAATGATTTCAAGTGCTTATTCTGCCTCGATCGTTTCTTCGCAGAGCGGTGCTGCCGCTCGTCCGGACAGCGAGTCGCAACGCCGTCCCCCGGTTACGACGATCGGCGTGATTTCGGACACGCACGGGCTGTTGCGGCCGGAAGTCGGGCAGTGCTTTGCCGGAGTCGCCCATATCATTCATGCCGGCGATATCGGCGGCGAGCATGTGCTCGAGGGGCTGCGCAGGATCGCGCCGGTCACGGCCATCCGCGGCAATGTCGATAGCGGCGATTGGGCGCGGAACTATCGCGATACGGAAACCATCCGCCTCGGCCGGTACGTCTTCTATGTCCTGCATGATCTGACCGAACTCGAGAGCAAGCCTGCCCCCGACGGCATCGACGCCGTGATCTACGGTCATTCGCATCGCGCGAGCATCAGGACGCAGGACGGCGTCCTTTATCTAAATCCCGGAAGCGCGGGACCGAGGCGCTTCAAGCTCCCGATCTCACTTGCGACACTCGATCTCGATGATGGTGCCGAGCTTCGGCCGGTCCTGCACACGCTCGGTGAGGCTTAGCGGCGATGGCAGGGGTGAGACTTGCCGAATCGCACCTATAAGCACGTCAACGTTATGTTTTTCCGTCAAAAGTTGCTCGATGGGATATTTTGGAACGATCGTGTAACTTTGCGTTGTCTTGGATCGCCGGCAGATATCCTCGGGCGCCGGTGCTGAGAGTGTAGCGCTCCCGCCTGACAGGCCGGAGTGGTTTGCGCCATGTCGGGTCTCAAAAGGAGCATCCGATGCCGGCAAACCTCGTTTCCGCGCTGATCACGAAGCTGACGGTGTCCAACGAGCTGGATGCCGAGGACATCCGCGCCATTCAGGGCCTTCGGATTCGCGAGCGGCATCTCGACGCTGGCGAAATCATCGTGGCCGACGGAGAGCGGCCCACGGACTGTTGCCTGATCGCGGATGGATTCGCGTTCCGGTCGAAGACGACGGCGGATGGAGATCGACAGGTTCTCTCCATTCACATACCCGGCGAAATCCCCGACCTTCAAAGCCTTCATCTCAAGGTCATGGATCATGACCTCGTCGCCGTCACGCGCTGCAAGCTGGGCTTCATCTCCCACGAGGATCTGAGAGCGGTCAATCTGCAGCATCCGAACCTGGCGTCGGCACTGTGGCGCGAAACGCTGATTGATGGAGCTATCTTCAGGGAATGGATCGTCAACGTCGGACGAAGGGAGGCGACACCGAGAATGGCCCACCTCCTGATTGAATTGCATCAGAGGCTCAAGGCGATCGGGCATACGCGAGACGGCGAGTTCGGCTTGCCCATTACGCAAGCCGACCTCGGAGATTGCCTGGGATTGTCGGTGGTGCACACCAACCGGGTCCTCCAAAACCTCCGCAAGGAAGGATTGGTGGTGGTGAGCAGATCGGAGTTTCACATCCTCAAGGCAAAGGAGATGGAAGAGCTGGCAGGCTTCGACCCGACCTATCTGCATCTCAGTCCGACCACCTGATTGAGCTTGTCGCTGTCCCGAGAAATCCGAGATCCTGGATAATGTCGCGCCATCCAGTTGAACGCCGGCAACCTGCTCGCGTTCCTGGCGGTCATCGTGGAGGAACCGGACGGGCCTGCAACGACAATGGAGGAAGGCAGCTTAGGAACGATCGAGCCGGGTTGCGGTTCGGCAACGAAGAGGTCGAACGACAGTGTGATTTGATGACGCATATCATCTTCAGCGACTACCGCAATCCGGCCGCCGAGCAGGCATATGATATCGCGTGGGACTTTCTCGCGCGCGCGGGAGCCATCCAGGATGAATTCGAGGCGTGCGTATTCCTCGCGCAGCGCATCGCGACGATGGTCGACGAAGGACAGACCAATCGCATCCGGATGGCCAATCGCGCGATCGCCCAATATCAGCACCACATTGGCGAACGCGAAGATATCATCCGATGTGGCGGCTGTCGGGGTGCTCAGTAAGCCCGCGGCCCCCCCGCGTGCCGGAATCGCCCAACAAAGCCGGTAACCCTTTTCCCATATTGGGTTGACCCCGGCGGCCGATCTGTCAGAGAAGATGGTGGCCGGAACTGGAAAACCGGCGGCCCCTCGGGGCGTGTTGGGAGTGGGTAGCAGATATGGCTGAGCGGATCGCTCTCATCACCGGCGTGACCGGCCAGGACGGCGCCTATCTCGCCGAATATCTGCTGTCGCTCGGCTATGTCGTGCATGGCATCAAGCGGCGCTCGTCCTCGTTCAACACGGCGCGGGTCGACCACCTCTACCAGGACCCGCATGTCGGCAACGTGCCGTTCCTGATGCATTATGGCGACATGACGGATTCGACCAATCTGATCCGCCTGGTGCAGCAGATCCGCCCCACAGAGATCTACAATCTCGCCGCGCAAAGCCACGTCGCCGTCAGCTTCGAGAGCCCGGAATACACCGCCAATGCCGACGCCATCGGCGTGCTGCGTCTGCTGGAAGCGATCCGCATCCTCGGCATGGAGAAGGAGACGCGGTTCTACCAGGCCTCGACCTCCGAGCTCTACGGCCTCGTGCAGGAGATCCCGCAGAAGGAGACGACGCCGTTCTATCCGCGCTCGCCTTATGGCGTCGCAAAGCTCTACGGCTATTGGATCACGGTGAACTACCGCGAAGCCTACGGCATGTTCGCCAGCAACGGCATCTTGTTCAACCACGAGAGCCCGATCCGCGGCGAGACCTTCGTCACGCGCAAGATCACGCGCGGCGTGTCGCGGATCGAGGTCGGTATCGAGGACACGCTCTATCTCGGCAATCTCGAAGCCAGGCGCGACTGGGGCCATGCCAAGGACTACGTCGAGGGCATGCACAAGATCCTGCAGGCCGACAAGCCTGACGACTTCGTGCTCGCCACCGGCGAGATGCACTCGGTCCGCGAGATGGTCGAGCTGTCCTTTGCGGAGGTCGGCCGCCGCATCGAATGGCGGGGCAAGGGCGTCGAGGAAACCGGCATCGACGAAAAGAGCGGCAAGACCGTCGTGAAGATCGACCCGACCTATTTCCGCCCGACCGAGGTCGATGTCCTGGTCGGCGATGCCAGCAAGGCGCGCGAGGTGCTGGGCTGGACGCCGAAGCGGACGTTCGCAGAGCTGGTCGCGGAGATGATGAGAAGCGATCTGGCCGAGGCGAAGCGGGATGCAGGCCATGGTAAAGGCACCGTTTGAACTGAAAGGCAGACGGGTCTATGTCGCCGGCCATCGCGGCATGGTCGGCAGCGCGCTCGTGCGCCGGCTCGCAGCGGAGGACGTCCAGCTCGTCACGGTGGCCAGGGGCGAGCTCGATCTGCGCAACCAGGCCGCCGTGTTCGACTGGTTCGCAAGGGTGCGGCCGCAGGTGGTGTTCCTCGCCGCGGCCAAGGTCGGCGGCATCGTCGCCAACGACACGCTGCGGGCCGAGTTCATCTACGACAACATCGCGATCGCCGCGAACGTGATCCAGGCTGCGCGTCAGAACGGCGCCGAGAAGCTGATGTTTCTGGGCTCCTCCTGCATCTATCCGAAGCTGGCGCCGCAGCCCTTGCGCGAGGACTCGGTGCTGACAGGCCCGCTGGAGCCGACCAACGAGCCCTATGCGATCGCGAAGATCGCAGGGATCAAGATGGTGGAGGCCTATCGCAGCCAGTATGGCTGCGACTTCATCAGCGTGATGCCGACCAATCTCTACGGCCCTGGCGACAATTATCATCCCGAGATGAGCCACGTCGTCGCCGCCCTGATCCGCCGCTTCCATGAGGCGAAGATGGCAGGCGCCAAAAGCGTCGTGGTGTGGGGCACCGGCACGCCGCGGCGCGAGTTCCTCTATGTCGACGACATGGCGGATGCCAGCGTGCACCTGATGAAGACTTATTCCAGTGCGGAGCTGGTCAACATCGGCACCGGCGAGGACATCACCATCGCCGAATTCGCGCGCCTCGTCGCCGACATCGTCGGCTACGGCGGCGAGATCTCTTTCGACACCTCGCGGCCCGATGGCACCCCGCGCAAGCTGCTCGACGTCAGCCGTCTCGACAAGCTCGGCTGGCGCGCGACGACCTCGCTTCACGACGGCTTGAGGCGGGCATATCAATCTTATCTTGCCGAAACAGCGTCCCGATAGCCCCGGCTTGCTCTCTTTCGCCTCCTTCTTCTCGCGTTCCTTCCGGGCACGGTCGACTGCACCGCCCTGAGGCTGTCCGCTGACCTTCGCTACTCACGCAAGCGGGGCTCGCGCTCATCGTTCCTGTGCAAGGAGCGGCATCCGCGCGATCTATTCCCTGTGGTCGTTGATTTCGGCGGCGACCTGCCCGTAATTCAGCAGTGCAACCAGGGTCGTTCCACCCAGGATGTTGCCGAGCAGGGTCGGCATGAAGAAGTCCAGGGCATATTGGGCGAGCGATGCCCGGTCGCTCTGCACCAGGAACGCGCACTCGACCGAGCCGGCGATGATGTGTGCGAACTCGCCGAGTGCGACCACATAGGTCATCACGACGATGATGTGCGCGCGCGTCCCCTTGGCGGCTGGAAGAAGCCACGCCATCAGGGCGATCAACCAGCCGGCAAAGACCGCGCGCACGAGGGTCGTCACGAACGTTCCCTCGACGGTGCGGCGGCTGAGATCGACGAAGGCGTCCACGATGCGCGGTTCGAAAATGCTGGTGTGGGCGAGCACGGATCCGACCGCCCAGGTTCCTGCGATGTTCGAAACCAGCACAAGGCCCCACAGCTTGAGCACGCTTCGCAAGGTGGCGAGATCGCGGTGGTGCAACAGTGGCAGGATCGGGGTCAGCGTGTTCTCGGTGAAGAGTTGCTGCCGCCCCAGGACCACGACCAGAAAGCCGACGGTATAGCCGAGCGGGGCCACCAGGCGGCGGGTCGCATCGTCGGAAATCAGCGCGTGAAACTCGCCCTGGACGACGAGGGACAATCCCATCGAGAGGCCGGCGGCAAGACCGGACAGCACGATCGCCCACCATAGCCGTTCCAGTTCCTGCTCGCCCTCGGCGCGGATGGTCTCATGGATGAGCGCGGCGCTTGGCCGGCTCTGCGATTCGATCTGCTTGGTCTGACGAGGCGAGACGCCGTCGAGCTTTGAGGCAGGGTTGAAGGAGGCGCCATCGCCAGGCTGATCCACTTTGGAAGGTCTCCGGAAATCACTTGGTTGACTTCAAGGCGACAAAACTCCGTCGGTTCCGCGAGATTGCTCGGCCGCTGCATGCGCTTTGCACTGCACAGAGGCTAGGAACCTTCACTGCACGCATGAGTTGGCCGGTCGGGCAGGCGATAAGCCACACGAGGCCGACCGTGCAGGAAGACGTGCGCGTGCGCAGCACCGCGCAAATCGCGGGCCATCCGATTCATCCGATGCTGGTGCCGATTCCGATCGCGTGCTTCATCGGGGCGCTGCTGACCGACATCGCCTATGTCGTCAGCGCCGAGATCATGTGGGCGAATTTCTCCGCCTGGCTTCTGCTCGTCGGCGTCATCTTCGGCGTGCTGGCGGCGATCGCGGGCCTGACCGATTTCCTCGGCAACCGCCTGGTGCGGGCGCAGCCGCCGGCCTGGCCGCATCTCATCGGCAACGCGGTGGCGCTGGTGCTCGCCATCCTCAATGCGCTGATCCACACCCGCGATGCCTGGACCTCGGTATGGCCGACCGGGCTCATCCTTTCGATCATCACCGTCCTGATCCTGCCGGTCACCGGCTGGCTGGGCTGGGCCATGGTGTACCGCCACGGCGTGGGAGTTGCGCGATGACGTCGATGCTTGCTCGCGTGCTTGTGTGCGCCTTGCTGCTGTGCCTCGCCGGCTGCGACGACGGTAGCGGCGATCCCAATGCGCAAATCGGCGCCAACCCGAAGCTCCCCGAGATCCAGCAATACCTGCTGCCGCCGATGCACATTGCGCGCATCGTCGGGTGGAAGAAGGACGAGACGCCCTCGGTCGCACGGGGCTTGCAGGCCAAGGCCTTCGCAACGGGCTTGCAGCATCCGCGCTTTCTCTACGTGCTTCCCAACGGCGACGTGCTGGTGGTGGAATCCAAGGCGCCGAAGGGCGCTCCGATCAAGCGGCCCAAGGAAATCGTGATCGGCTACGTCGAGTCCTGGGCGACGTCAGGCGGCGATACCGGCGAGAGCAATCGCATCACGCTGCTGCGCGACGCGAACGGCGACGGCGTGCCCGATACGCAGAGCGTCTTTCTCGATCACCTCAATTCACCCTTCGGCGTCGCGCTGGTCGGCAACGATCTCTATGTCGCCAACACCGACGCCATCGTCAGATATCCCTATACGGAAGGGGACACGAAGATCACCGCGCCAGGCACGGTGCTCACGCCACTGCCGGGCGGGCCGATCGATCATCACTGGACCAAGAGCCTCGTCGCCAGCCCCGATGGTTCAAAGCTCTATGCGGGCGTCGGCTCCAACAGCAACATCACCGAGAACGGCATCGAGGCCGAGCACAATCGCGCCGCGATCCTCGAGGTCGACCGCGACAGCGGCCGCTGGCGCATCTTTGCGAGCGGCCTGCGCAATCCGAACGGCCTCAGCTTCGAGCCGCAGACCGGCGCGCTGTGGACGGTGGTGAACGAGCGCGATGAGCTCGGCCCCGATCTCGTCCCTGACTACATGACCTCGGTGAAGGACGGCGGTTTCTATGGCTGGCCCTACAGCTATTACGGTCAGCATGTCGATCCCCGCGTCAAGCCGGAGCGGCCCGACCTCGTCGCCAAGGCGATCGTGCCCGACTACGCCCTGAGCTCGCATGTCGCTCCGCTCGGAATGGCTTTCTACACCGGCACAAGCCTGCCGAGCGCCTATCGCGGCGGCGCCTTCGTCGGCGAGCATGGCAGCTGGAACAGGCAGAACCTGAACGGCTACAAGGTCGTCTTCGTGCCGTTCAGTGACGGCAAGCCGAGCGGGCCGGCACAGGACGTCGTCACCGGTTTCCTGAACAGCGACAATCACGCGCGCGGCCGTCCGGTCGGCGTCGCCATCGACAAGACCGGCGCGTTGCTGGTCGCCGACGACAGCGGCAACACCGTGTGGCGGGTGAGCGCGACGCACCCGCAGCTCACGCAACAATAGAGAGCTGGAGGAGGAGACCATGGGCCTTGCTCAATACGCGATCGTGCCGGTGCAGGACGAATGGGGCGTGCTGCATGACGGCGAGGTCAGGAGCAGATACGCCACCAAGGAGGCCGCGTTCGAGTCGGCGGTCGCCGCGGCGTCCCTGGCGCTGCGCGAGGGACACGAGGTGCATGTCAGCGTGCCCGGTCGCGAAGCCGGAGACAATGCGCTCGGCGTCGCGGATAACGGGCCGCGGAACAGAATCTGAGAAAGAAGCCGCGATGACCAAGCCTCGTGAGCCGAACGGCATCGAACCATCCCGCTCCGAAGACGACATCCAGCGTGACCAGCTCGGACCGCGCGGCGTGCCGGACGCGCCTGATCCGGCCAAGATGACGCCCCAGCGCGATAAGAAGACGCCGAAGCACGTCGATCCCGGCCACACCTCTTGACGCCGGCGAGCCGTTCGCGACCAACAGCGTCACATCATCAGCCGCCCGCGCCGCGCGGCGATCCCGGTCGTGACCTCGGCGCCGGCGTTGAGATCGAGCCGGTCGGCCTCGACGCCGTCGCTGGAGATGACGCCATTTTCCGCCATCAGCGAGAGGATGCGTAATTGCTCCCTGGGAGCGAGCCGGCCGCAGACGAGACTGGTCTGCGAATGGCGGCCCTCAGTATGACGTCGCGTTTTGCAGCAAGAACCCTTATGGTGAGGAGCCTGCCAAAGCGGGCGTCTGGAACTATGCAGCCCGAGCTCGTCCGGCAGCCTCCGAGTGGCATATGCGATGGCCCCTTCGCCCGGAGGTATACGCTCCGGCCTAGATAACATCATGTTAGGTTTATCGCATAACTGGGTAATTGTGTTAGCCCGGCGAAAGCCTATTGTTGGGACCAATCAGACAGCCATCGGCAATGACAAGCGCTCCGCGAAGCTACCGCAGGGCGCCCGGAGAGTGCTGTCCGATTTCGAACGAAGCCCGCCAACGGGACGTCGATAACCCCAGAGGAGGAATCTCTGAGATGACCACGACTCGCGCGATCCATGACAGGAGTCAGTCCAAGAAGGCCGCCGCGAGCGGCTGGATTGGCTCGGCTCTCGAATATTATGACTTCTTCATCTATGCCACCGCCGCTTCGCTGATCTTCCCGCAAATCTTCTTTCCATCGGAAAATCCCACCGTCGCCATCATCGCATCGCTGGCGACCTATGGCGTCGGCTACGTGGCCCGGCCGATCGGCGCCTTCGTGCTTGGACATTGGGGCGACACCCATGGCCGCAAGACCGTGCTCATCGTCTGCATGTTCCTGATGGGCATCTCGACCATGGCCGTTGGCCTTCTGCCGACCTATCAGCAGGTCGGCATCCTCGCGCCGATCCTGCTCGTCATCCTGCGCCTCGTGCAGGGATTTGCCGTGGCCGGTGAAATCTCCGGCGCGAGCTCGATGATCCTGGAGCATGCGCCGTTCGGCCGGCGCGGCTTCTATGCGAGCTTCGCGCTTCAGGGCGTCCAGGCTGGCCAAATTCTCGCAGCAGCCGTGTTCCTGCCGCTGGCCGCCTATATGCCGGCCGAGGCCTTCAACAGCTGGGGCTGGCGGATTCCCTTCCTGCTCAGCTTCTTCGTCATCGTCGCCGGCTACATCATCCGCCGCGAAGTCGACGAGACGCCTGCCTTTGCGCGCGAGGGCGAGCGCGGAGAGACGCCGCGGTCGCCCATTGTCCAGGCCATCAAGCTGAGCTGGCGCGACATGCTGAGGGTCGTCTGCATGGCCCTGATGAACGTCATCCCCGTGGTCGCGACCATCTTCGGTGCGGCCTATGCGGTCCAGCCGGCCTATGGCATCGGGTTTGCCAAGGACGTCTATCTGTGGATCCCGGTCCTCGGAAACATGCTGGCAGTGTTCGTCATTCCCTTCGTCGGCAATCTCTCTGACAAGGTCGGCCGCAAACCTCCGATCATCGTGGGCGCGCTGCTGTCCGGCTTGCTTGCCTTCGGCTATCTCTACGCCATCAGCATCAGGAACGTGCCGCTCGCGATCCTGCTCTCGCTTTTGATGTGGGGCGTCGTCTATCAGGGCTACAACGCGATCTTCCCGAGCTTCTATCCGGAGCTGTTTCCGACCCGCACCCGGGTGTCGGCGATGGCGATCTCGCAGAACATCGGTACGACCATCACCGCGTTGCTTCCCGCCCTGTTTGCGACCGTAGCGCCTCCCGGCTCGGCCAACATCCCCTTGACGGTGGGGGCGATCGCCTTCGGCATCACGGTCATCGCGGCGCTGGCGGCCGTCACGGCCCGGGAAACCTATCGGATCCGCATCGACGATCTCGGTAATCCCAAGGCCGTTCCGATGCCACTGGCCGATTATGAGCGGCAGCGTGCCGAAGCGGCGAGTGGTGCGACCGCAGTCCCGACCTGACTCTGAGAAAGCCCTGCCGCTGCGATCGATGATGTTTGCAGCGGCAGGGCTCGATTTGTTATGTAACCGCCTAGTCGAACTCGGCGCGCGCGAGCGCCATCATCAGAGGCCCAGGGATGAACCCCGTCGTCGTTGCTGTCGCTATCACCGGCTCAGTTCCGCGCAAGAAGGACAATCCGGCGGTGCCCATCCTGCCGTCCGAACAGATCGAATCCACACACCAGGCCTTCGAGGCCGGCGCCACGCTTGCCCATATCCATGTTCGCAACGATGACGAGACGCCGTCCTCGGATCCCGAGCGCTTTGCCGTGGTGCAGGGGGGCATCAAGATACATTGTCCGGGGATGATCGTTCAGTTCTCGACCGGCGGGCGAGGGCGCGATCCCTCGGCGCGCGGCTCGTCGCTCTATCTCAAGCCGGACATGGCCTCGCTCTCCACGGGCTCGGTGAACTTTCCGACCATCGTCTACGAGAACAGTGCTGCTCTCGTCGAAACGCTCGCGACCGGCATGAAGGCGAATGGCATCCGGCCGGAAATCGAGATCTTCGATCTGTCGCATCTGCATGGCGCCCGCCGCTTGATCGAGGCGGGGCTGATCGATGCGCGCCCGCATGTGCAGTTCGTCATGGGCGTCAAGAACGCGATGCCGGCGGACGAGCATGTCCTCGACATCCTTCTGGGAGAGCTCAAGCGCCTGATTCCGCAAGCGACGTGGACCGCGGCCGGGATCGGACGCCATCAGGCGGAGGTCATGGGCTGGGCGCTGGCGCGGGGCGCCGACGCGGTTCGCACCGGGCTCGAGGACAATATCAGGATCGACAAGACGCGCCTCGCCGCGAGCAACGCCGAGCTCGTGACCGTCGCCTGCGAGGCAGTCGCGCGCCACGGCCGGCGCGTCGCGACCGCCGCCGAGGCGCGATCCCTGCTCGGTCTCGCGCGATAGGGGCTACTGCCTCCTCCTGACATGCTCCCGGCTGCCTTCTGCCATTCGGCGGCCGGCGTTCCGCAGCGCCAAGACTCCCGCTATGACGGGTCCGTGCACAGGCACGCAGCTGGGGCAGGCGACGTTTGGAATGCGGTTCTTGAAATCTGGCGGCAGGCTCATCGGGGTCCTGCTGGTGCTTGCAATCACCCAGCTCATTGGATGGGGCACGATCGGCCTTCCGCCCATCATCGGCCGCGACCTTGCGGCCGATCTTGGCATGAGCCTGCCGATGGTGTTCGCAGGCACCTCGACGCTTTATGTCACCATGGGGCTGTGCGCGCCCTGGCTCGGCAAGGCTTTCGCGCGGCATGGTGCGCGCAAGGTCATGATGCTTGGCACGGTCGTCAGCGTGCCCGGATTCGTGCTGCTGTTCTTCGCGCGCGACCCAGCCCTCTATTTCGCCGCCTGGATCGTCTTCGGCCTTGCCGGCAGCGCCACGCTCTCGACGGGTGCCTATATCATGCTCAACGAGGTCGCCGGGCGGCAGGCCAAGAGCGCGATCGGCGCGCTCATGCTGGTGACGGGGCTTTCGAGCAGCATCTTCTGGCCGGCCACATCGTTCCTGAATGCTCTCGTCGGCTGGCGCTGGACGTGTCTGGTCTACGCCGCCATGCTGATCGTGGTCTCGCTTCCGCTCTATGCGTTGGCGGCGCCGCGCCGGAGCGTCGCGAAGGACGAGGGCCCAACGCCGGTAAAGCACGCGGATGTGCCGCCGGTTGCGCGCAGCACCTTCGGCCTCGTCGTCTCCGCAATCACCCTCAATGCCTTCGTCAATTTCGGTCTCGGCGCCGTGTTCATCGAGCTGCTGCGGGCGGAGGGGCTGGCGCCGGCGCAGGCGGTCGCGTTCGGCTCGATGCTCGGCGTCATACAGGTCAGCGCCCGCGGGCTCGACTTCCTCGGCGGCGGGCGGTGGGACGGCATCACGACCGGGCTGGTGGCCGGCACGGCGCTGCCCGTCGCCATGCTGCTTTTGATGCTGAGCGAGGGCGCGACGTGGGCGGTTGCGGTCTTCATCCTGCTCTACGGCGCCGGCAGCGGCGCGATGGCGGTGGCGCGGGCGACCATCCCGCTGGTGTTCTACGACCAGGCCGAGTTCGCCAAGGCGATGTCGATGATCGCGCTGCCGCTCAATCTCGCCTCCGCGCTGTCTCCGCCGCTGCTGGCCGGCCTGCTCACCCAGTTCGGCAGCCGCAGTGCGCTCGGTCTCACCTTCGTCTGCTCCTGCGCGACGGTGCTGATCCTGGTCCTGCTCGGGCGGCGGAGGCCAAGCGTGGTCGCAGCGGCCGCCACCTGAGTTCGGCGGGGCAATCTTCGCGGCGCGGAAATTCGCCTCCGCAGGGCCGCCACTGCTGCCGGGGGGCAGGGATGGCCGTATGCCCGGAGCGCAGTGCTCGGGGAACGAAAATGGTGTATCGGCAGAGAGCGCGGCTTGGCCGAGGCTGCCGCGCCAACACCAGTTCCCCGGAGGAAACCGACATGTCGGCCTTGCCGCTCTCAGGCATCAAGATCCTTGACCTCACCCGCGTCCTCGCCGGGCCCTTGTCGGCCCAGATGCTGGGCGATCTCGGTGCGGAGGTGATCAAGATCGAGCGGCCGGGCACCGGCGACGACGCGCGCGCCTTCGGCCCGCCTTATCTGACCGATCCCGAGGGCAAGGCCAACAACAACAACTCGTTCTACCTCTGCGCCAACCGCAACAAGAAGTCGGTTACCGTCAACATCGCCAAGCCGGAAGGGCAGGCGATCATCCGCGAACTCGCCAAGGACGTCGACGTCTTCATGGAGAACTACAAGGTCGGCGATCTCAAGCGCTACGGCCTCGACTACGAGACGATCAAGGCGATCAATCCCGGCATCATCTATTGCTCGGTGACCGGCTTCGGCCAGACCGGCCCCTACGCGCCCCGCGCCGGCTATGACGCCATCCTTCAGGCGATGGGCGGGCTGATGAGCGTCACCGGCCATATGGACGGCGAGCCGGGCGAGGGTCCGATGAAGGTCGGTCCGTCCATCGTCGACTACATGACCGGCATGAACACCTCGATCGGCATCCTCTCGGCGCTCTACCACCGCGATGCCAATGACGGGCAGGGGCAGCACATCGACGTGTGCCTGTTCGACACCGTCATCGCCTCGTTGTCGCACTGGCTGCAGATCTACCTCGTCAACGGCAAGACGCCGCCGCGCCGCGGCACCTGGGGCAATGGCGGCATGCCGGCCGGCGTGTTCCGCTGCACCGACGGCGAATTGATGCTGGTGGTCGGCAATGACGGCCAGTTCCAGCGCACCTGTGCGGTGCTCGGCGAGCCCGAACTCGCCAATGACAAGCGCTTCATCAAGAACAACGACCGCGTCGTGCACGGCAAGGAGATCATGGCGATCTTCGCCGGCCTGTTCCTGAGGAAGCCGGTGGCCTACTGGCTGGACAAGCTGGAGGAGGCCGGCGTGCCCTCGGGGCCCATCAACAATTTCGAGCAGGTGTTCTCCGATCCGCACGTGCAGTCGCGCGGCATGCGGGTGAAGACCGAGCACAAGTTCGAGCCGGAGCTGTCGCTGATCCGCAATGCGCTGACCTTCTCGGAGACCCCGATCAAGACCTACCGCGCCCCGCCGCTGCTCGGGGAGCACACACAGGAGGTGCTCGGCGGCAAGCTCGGCTACGATGCGGGCAAGATCGAGGAGCTTAAGCAGCAGGGGATTATTTAGCTTTGCTTTCTTGCTCCCGCGAACACTGTGCCTGCACCGGATCGGTAACCATAGGCTGGTGACGACAACGTGGCGCTCGCGCGGCCTTGCGCGGAGCTTGCGCGCAATCCCCAGATAATCCCGGTCCGTAGTTGAGCAGGCTTCCACTCGGCGCGGGACTCTGATTCGATCTCTTTACTTGAGCGCGGGAGGGAACGAATGTCCTACACCATCGGGTTTCAGTCCAAGAACCAGAAGTCCATTCTGGCGACTGAGGCGGCAACTGCCAATCAGGCGGTCGCCATCATTGCCGCGCTGCGGCAAAGCGCCGACGAAATCAAGTTTATCCGCTCGCCGCAGGAAGGCGAGATGGGCATCGAGATGCTGCTGCTGCTGGCCAAGGAAGAGGCCGAGGAGATGCCGCACCGGGCGTAAGGCGCGGATCTTCGTCTGCACGCCTGAATGGTTCGCTCCCTTCGACGTCGAGATCGATTGCATCGCGACGATGTGAGGAAACGGCCGCCCCGCTTCCCCGGTGGCCATCCTTCGAGACGCCCGCTTAGGCGGGCTCCTCAGGATGAGGGCCGAGCACGCGGCTGCACGCTTGAGGGGCGTCGGTGCCGATCAGCCTCATCCTGAGGAGCCCGCCTGAAGCGGGCGTCTCGAAGGACGAGGCGTGCACTCGACGAGATCAAGGCATTCGTCAACGCGCATCCCGCACCAATGCGCGCGCGGGCGACTTTGTCTCCGTCCGTCCCGCCGTCAGCGCCATCGTCGCCACGCTGACGACGCGCGCGACGACGTCCTCGACGTCGTCGAGGTCGCATTTGCCTTCAGACAGTTTCGTCAGGCGCTCGCTCTCGCGAATGGTGTGGTGCGCCATGGCGAGCGCGAAGTTGAGGCCCCAATAGATATCGACGTCGCTGCGGTCGGGCAGGGACCTGCGCATCGCGCCGGCGAATTTGCGCAAATGATCGATCTCGCGGTTCTTGATGCGCCGGATCGGCGGTACGGATTCGATCGAGGCGCGGATCATGAAGCGCGCGGCGGTCGAGCGCTGGTTCTCCGGTCCCAGGCAGCCGCGCAAGGTCGGCCCCACCAGCGCGCGCAGGATCACCTCGATCGGCGCGCGGCCGCCGCCTTCTTCCTCCGCCGCTTTCAGCTCGCGCAGGCGCTCGCGGTTGGTGGCGATCGAGCGTGTGACGAACAATTCCGCGATCAGCTCGTCCTTGGAGCCGAAATGATAGTTCACCGCGGCAAGGTTGACGCCGGCCTCCGCGACGATGTCGCGCAGGGTGACGTCGCCGAAGCCACGATCGGCATAGAGCCGTTCGGCGGCGGCGAGAATGGCAGACCTCGTATGATCGCTGGCCATGGGTGCCCTCGGGGAGGGGAGTTGCAATTCAAACAGTTGTATGAAACTATCGTTTGAGGGCCGGGAAAAGTCAATCCGCAATCGGGACTCGTTCGCAACTGCGATCGGTTCCGCGAGGCTCGCCAAGTGCGCATTCGCGCTTGCGGGCGGCGCGCGGCGGGAGGACAGTCCGGCGCAAAACGATCAGCGAGAGAGAAACGAGGAGCGTCCCATGGATTTCGACCTGTCCCCCAAGCAGAAGGAATGGCTCGACCGCGTGCGGTCCTTCATGGCCAAGCACGTGCGCCCGGCGGTGCCCGTCTATGACGAGCAGGATCGCAGCGGCGAGCGCTGGAAGGTGATCCCGGTGCTGGAGGACCTCAAGAAGAAGGCGAAGGCCGAGGGCCTTTGGAACATGTTCATGCCGCCGAACGAGCATGAAGATGATGAATTCCGCGGCGCGGGATTGACCAATCTGGAATACGCGCTGCTGTCGGAAGAGATGGGCCGCATCACCTGGGCCTCGGAAGTGTTCAACTGCTCCGCGCCCGACACCGGCAACATGGAAGTGTTCATGCGCTACGGCACCAAGGAGCAGAAGCGCAAATGGCTGCGTCCGCTGATGGACGGCGAGATCCGCTCGGCCTTCCTGATGACGGAACCGGCGGTCGCATCGTCCGATGCGACCAACATCGAGACCCGCATCGAGAAGGACGGCGACCACTACGTCATCAACGGCCGCAAATGGTGGTCGTCCGGCGTCGGCGATCCCCGCTGCAAGATCGCGATCCTGATGGGCAAGACCGATCCCAAGGCTGCCAAGCACCAGCAGCAGTCGCAGATCCTGGTTCCGCTCGACACGCCCGGCATCAAGGTCGAGAAAATGCTTCCGGTGTTCGGCTTCGATGACGCGCCGCACGGCCATGCCCAGGTGCTGCTCGAGAACGTGCGCGTGCCGAAGGAGAACATCCTGCTCGGCGAGGGCCGCGGCTTCGAGATCGCGCAGGGCCGCCTTGGCCCCGGCCGTATCCACCACTGCATGCGCACGATCGGCAAGGCCGAGGAGGCGCTGGAGAAGATGGTGAAGCGGCTCGCCTCGCGCACCGCCTTCGGCAAGAAGATCATCGAGCACAGTGTGTGGGAGCAGCGCATCGGCGAGGCGCGCACCGACATCGAGATGAACCGCCTGCTGTGCCTCAAGGCCGCCGACATGATGGACAAGGTCGGCAACAAGACCGCGCAGCTCGAGATCGCCATGATCAAGGTCGCAGGTCCCAACATGGCCTTGAGGATCATCGATCAGGCGATCCAGGCCTTTGGCGGCGCGGGTGTTTCGGACGAAGCTGGTCTTGCCAAGGACTACGCCCACATCCGTACGCTCCGTCTCGCCGACGGTCCGGACGAGGTGCACAATCGCGCCATTGCCAGACTTGAACTTCGGAAGTATGCAAACTCTGCCAGTCATTGAGAGGGAGAGCCCTGCGGCGCTCCCGACTTGAAGAAACGACAAGGCATGATCCGCGCCGGACGACGGCTTGACGCAAGTGCATCAGCTGTGGCCGGCTAGGATCGTGCTCGACCTGAAATGGTCAGGACTGAAGAGGGAGCGTCACCGTGACTGACGGCGTCAGGAAAGACGAGGAGTTCTCGGGCACCAAGCCAGTCGAGGAGCGGCATCGTTTCGACGAGCTCCGCCTCGAGGCATGGATGCGCGAGAACGTCGAAGGTTTTGAAGGCCCGCTGGTCGTCCTTCAGTTCAAGGGCGGCCAGTCCAACCCGACCTACCGCCTCAACACGCCGAAGCGTTCCTACGTGATGCGCCGCAAGCCGTTCGGCAAGCTGCTGCCCTCGGCGCATGCGGTCGATCGCGAATATCGCGTCATCGCGGCCCTTGGAAAGCAGGGCTTTCCGGTCGCACGCGCCTATGCGCTGTGCCAGGACGACAGCGTCATTGGAGCCGCCTTCTACATCATGTCGATGGAGGAGGGTCGCGTGTTCTGGGATCCGACCCTGCCGAGCCAGGAGGCCGATGCGCGCCGCAAGATCTTCACCAGCAAGATCGAGACGCTGGCGAAGCTGCACATGTTCGATCCTGTTGCGATCGGCCTTGGCGATTTCGGCAAGCCCGGAAACTATTTCGCGCGGCAGATCGATCGCTGGACCAAGCAGTACCGGGCCTCCGAGACCCAGCACATCCCTGAATTCGAGAAGGTCGCCGAATGGCTGCCCAAGACCGTGCCGGAGCAGGCGCGCGTCTCGATCGTCCACGGCGACTATCGCCTCGACAACATGATTTTCCACGCGAGCGAACCGCGCGTGCAGGCCGTGCTGGACTGGGAGCTGTCGACGCTTGGCGATCCCATGGCCGACTTCACGTATCTGTTGATGCAGTGGATCATGCCGGGCCTGCAGGGCGTCGATCTGAAGGCGCTCAACATCCCGAGTCTGGACGAGGCCGCACAGATCTACTGCAACGTCACGCAGATGAGCGTGCCTGATCTCAACTGGTACTTCTCCTACAATCTGTTCCGCCTCGCGGGCATCACCCAAGGCATCGCCGGCCGTATCCGCGACGGCACCGCCGCCAACGCCAAGGCGCTCGAATCCGCCAAGCGCACCGTGCCGCTGTCGCAGGCGTCATGGGAGTATGCGCAGCAGGCGGGCGCGGTTTAGGACGAACGAAGGCGCGGCTGGTGGCCGCGCCTTCTTGTTCGGTCGGTCGCTATTCGCACCAACCGGCATCATTGCCCGCGAAAGCGGGCAATCCAGTATTCCAGAGACCCCTGTGCTTGAATCGAGAAGCCGCGGCGTACTGGATGCCCCGGTCAAGCCGGGACATGACATCGGTAAAGACGCGAGGTCGCGGCACCCGTCATTGCGGGCGGAGCGAAGCAATCCAGAGAGTCTCCGCGGCACCAGTCTGGATTGCTTCGTCGGCAAGAGCTCCTCGCAATGACGAGGCACAATTCTCGTAGGGTGGGCGAAAGCGCGTAGCGCTGCGCCCGCCAACCCTCGGCGATCGCGCGACAATAGCGGGCACGCCTTGCTTTGCCGACCGGACGGCAGCGTCGTCTACGACTCCGTCTTCACACAATGCGCGATCAGCCTCTCCACGAACCCCGCGCACTTCTCCAGCTCCGCCATCTCCACGAACTCGTCAGGCGTATGCGCCTGCGCGATCGCGCCGGGGCCGATCACCACCGACGGGATGTCGGCGATGCTGGCGAACAGGCTTGCCTCGGTGCCGAAGGCGACCTTGGCGTGGTCGTTGCGGCCTGCAAGGCTCTTTGCCAGCGTGACGATCGCCGCATCGGCGGCGGTGTCCAGCGCGGGATAGTCGAGGATCTCCTCGAAATCGATGCCGCAGTCCGGATGCCTCGCCTTCATCGCCGGCTCGATCTCCGCCTTGGCCCAGGCGACGATCGCATCGGTCACCTCCTTGGACTCGGTGATGCCGATGCCGCGGCATTCGAAATCCACCGTGCAGGTGTCAGGCACGATGTTCAGCGCAGCGCCGCCGTGGACGATGCTGGTGAGCAGCGTCGAATGCGGAACGTCGTAGAGGCCGTCCGTCGATCGCGCGGCCGCGAGCGCCAAGGCGCGGCGGCGGATCTCGACGATCAGCTCGGCCGCGTATTCGATCGCGTTGACGCCGTCGGGCGCGATCGAGGAATGACGGGCGAGCCCGCGGAAGGTCGCGCGCACGCCGTGCTTGCCCTTGTGGCCGATGATGACCTGCATCTGGGTGGGCTCGCCGATGAAGGCACCGAGCGGCCTGACCTTCTTTTTCGCGACCTCGCGCAGCATCGGCCGCACGCCGACGCAGCCGATCTCCTCGTCGTAGGAGATCGCCAGATGGATCGGCGTCTTGAGCCCGGCCTCCAGCATCTCCGGCACCATGGCGAGGCACACCGCGACGAAGCCCTTCATATCGGTGGTGCCGCGGCCATAGAGCTTGCCGTCGCGCTCCACCAGCTTGAACGGATCATGGCTCCAGTCCTGGCCGACCACGGGCACGACGTCCGTGTGGCCCGACAGCACGAAGCCCGGCCGGTCCTCCGGCCCGATCGTCACCCAGAGCGAAGCCTTCTGCCCGGTCCCGTCGGTCATGCGCTCGCCCTTGGTGCCGAACGAGGCGAGATAGCTCTCGATATGGGCGATCAGGGGCAGGTTGGTGCGGTCGCTGATGGTGTCGAAGCCGACCAGGTCGGCGAGGAGTTTTCGGATACGATCGGGTCTTGAGCTTGGCATTGTCACGGTCTTGTCAGGAGATTGGAGAGTTGCCTGCAGGAACCATACCAATGCGATGGCCGATCGAGCAAATCAACACAGTTCCGTAGCCCGGGTGAGCGTAGCGATACCCGGGAATGCTCGTGCCGTGAATCCCGGCTGTCGCTTCGCTCATCAGGCTACGAGGCCTTGCTGCCCGTCGGACAAAACACCCAAGCCATCGGTCAACCCGCGGCGCCAAAAATATTCTACTTTATCGAAATTCGGAAATGGCGTATGTGCCGCCGCAACCCGGCCCAAGGAAGAGGGGCGTATCGCGATCGTCACGAACGCGGGCCGGGCGGCGGTGGACGCAGATGGCGTTGGCGCGAAGAGCTTTGCAGGGCGGGAAACCGTGAGCGAAGTCGGCGCGCATACGACCGGTGCCTTCAGCGTACGGCAAAATCGTGTGGTCCTGACGCCCGGGGTCTGTGCGTCAAGTCTTGCGGTGATGTTGCGGCCCGACCGGGCCCGCGCATCAGTCATCTCCAAGGCGACGGGGGCAATAGTGCATCGCTCCCCGGGGAGATCACGACATAAGCCGTAAAACCACTGCGCAGGGAAGGCCGGATGTTTGGCTACACCTGTATGCCGCTGTGCAAATTCTTTGTTGCCACCTTTCGCACAGTGGACCGTGGGTGCCCGGCCGGCACCCGGTCTTCCCTGCACCCTCTTTCGCTGGGGGCAGCCAAGCAAAGCTCGGGCGAAATGCGCCGCGAGGATGCGAAGGTATGTCTGCGAATGGCAATGCGAATTGAACAAGCGATGCTGCCACCACGTCATTGCGAGGAGCCCTTGCGACGAAGCAATCCAGAGTCCCTCCGGAGGCACTCTGGATTGCTTCGCTGCGCTCGCAATGACGATGTGGATGCAGGTGTGCGCGAAAACTTGGGTCTCGCGACCCGGAGCGCTGGGTCGGGCACGTGCCTAAACCGGTTTCCCCGTATACGGCATCGATGCCGTGAGGCCGCCGTCCACCGGGAACGCTTGTCCGTTGACATACGACGCCTCGTCGCTTGCCAAAAACAGTCCCATCGCTGCGAGCTCGTGCGGCTGTCCGGCGCGCTTGAGCGGGTTGAGCTGGCCGATCTTGTCCTGGGTGCCGCGCTCCTTGGCGCGGTCGAAGATCGGCTTGGTCATCCCTGTTTCGATCAAGCCGGGGCAGACAGCGTTGATGCGCACGCCGGTGCCGGTGAGCGAATAGGCGGTGGTCTGCACCAGGCTGATCACGCCGGCCTTGCTCGCCGCATAGGGATGCCCGCTTGCGCCGGCCTTGAGGCCCGCGACGGAGGCGGTGAGTACGATCGCGCCGGACTGCTGCTTCACCATATGCGGCATCGCGTACTTCACCGCGAGGAACGGCCCGATCAGATTGACGCGCAAAATCTCCTGCCAATGCTCGACGGTCTGCTCGGCCAGCGGAACGAGTCCGCCGGAGACGCCGGCATTGGCCCAGATCACGTCGAGACGGCCGTGCATCGCCACCGCCTTGTCGATGACGGCGATCACGTCCTTCTCGGAGCCGGCATCCGCAACCATCGCTTCCGCGACACCGCCGGCCGACTTGATCTCCTCGACGGTCTCCTTCACCGCCTCGGCGCGATCGACCGCGATCAGTTTTGCGCCTTCGCGCGTGAACAGCAGCGCAGCCGCACGGCCGATGCCGCTGCCGGCGCCGGTGATGATGACGGATTTGCCTTGCAGACGGCCCATGCGTTTCTCCCTGTGGTGCCTCGCGCGACGCTTGCCGCGCGACGGAATTTCAAACAAGATTTCAAACGGTAAAGTGTCTTGAGACACGTTGCCTACTGACGTACAGCGACATCAGACGGGATGGAAGGGTTTCGATGCCAGCCGAAGACAAGCCCAATGTGGTGACGACACGGTGGTGGTGGGTCCGTCACGCGCCGGTGCGCAACGACGGCGGCAACATCTACGGTCAATCCGACATCGCCTGTGACACCAGCGACACCTATGTGTTCAACGCCGTTGCCAAGGTCCTCCCACGCAAGGCGGTCTGGTATTCGAGCAATCTAAGGCGCACGCATCAGACCGCCGAGGCGATCTGGGCAGCCGGCTTCCCGCGGCCTGCCTCGATGAAGTGGGAAGCGGACTTCGCCGAGCAAAATCTCGGCCGCTGGCAGGGCATGAACCGCGCCGCGTTCATCGCGAGCCGCCCCGTCGGCACCAGCTGGTTTGCGGACATCAACGAGCCCGCGCCCGGCGGCGAAAGTTTCATGGATCTCTACAACCGCACGCGCCGCACCATCGAACGGATCAACAATGAGGCAGCCGGACAGGACATCATCGCGGTCGCGCATGGCGGCACGATCAAGGCGGCGGTGGGGCTCGCACTCGGTGACTTGCCGGAGCAGGGGCTGGCGTTCGATATCGACAACGTGTCGGTGACGCGGCTCGACTATTTCGCAAGCCCGGAGCGCACCGTCTGGCGGCTGCCGATGGTCAATCAGCAGCCGTGGATCGCGGACGACGCGCATGCGGCGATGCATCAGCCGGCGGGGCCGGAAGTCAAGAAGCTCGCCTGAATGAGCTGTCATTCCGGGACGGTCCGCAGGACCGGACCCGGAATCTCGATGTGAATACGATCAATCCAGGGAGAGAAACATGACCTTGTTCGACATGAAGGGGAAAGTCGCCGTCATCACCGGATCGACGCGCGGCATCGGGCTTGCGATCGCCGAGCGCATGGCCGAGCACGGCGCCAAGGTGGTGATCTCCTCGCGCAAGGCCGATGTGTGCGAGCAGGTGGCGAAAGGCATCAACGACAAGTTCGGCAGGGGCACCGCCGTCGCAGTTGCCGCCAACATCTCCTCGAAGGAGAATCTGCAAAACCTCGTCGACGAGAGCAACCGCGCCTTCGGCAAGATCGACGTGCTGGTCTGCAACGCGGCATCGAACCCGTATTACGGTCCGCTCGCCGGCATCTCCGACGATCAGTTCCGCAAGATTCTCGACAACAACATCGTCGCCAACAACTGGCTGATCTCGATGGTGGTGCCACAGATGATCGAGCGAAAGGACGGCTCGATCATCATCGTCTCCTCGATCGGCGGCCTCAAGGGCTCGACCATCCTCGGCGCCTACGCGATCTCGAAAGCCGCCGACATGCAGCTCGCGCGCAACCTCGCCTGCGAATACGGCAAGCACAACATCCGCGTGAACTGCATCGCGCCCGGCCTGATCAAGACCGACTTCGCGAAGGCGCTGTGGGACAATCCGGAGAACCTGAAAGCCTCGACCTCGCGCTCGCCGCTGCTGCGCATCGGCATTCCCGACGAGATCGCGGGCGCGGCCGTGTTCCTGGGCTCGAAGGCCGGCGACTTCATGACCGGTCAGACCATGGTGATCGACGGCGGCGCGACGATCAGTTGAGATTACAACGGGTGTCATCGCCCGCGAAGGCGGGCGATCCAGTACTCCGCGGCTGAAGTTGTGCGAACGAACTGCCGTCGCGGAGTACTGGATGCCCTGTTAAGCCGGGGCATGACAGCGAGTGTGGGGAGGCGCTTTGCGACTGAGGAGACGGAGCGAAGGCCCTCACTCCACCGCCGCGTAAACCAGATCCCGCACCAGGGTCCGCGTGTAGTCGCGCTGGCCTGGCCCTTGGCTCATGAACACCGCGAACAGGTCCTCCTTCGGATCGATCCAGAAGAACGTGCCCGCAATGCCGCTCCAGAAATACTGGCCGACGCTGCCGGGGAAGGGCGCGATGCCGGCCTGCGTGCGTACCGCGAAGCCGAGGCCGAAACCGTGTCCCGGCGACAGCAGGGTGCCGTTGGTGGGAACGCCGGGTCCGAGATGATCGGACGCCATCAGCTCCAGCGTCTTGCGGCCGATGATCCTGTTGCCGTCGAGCGTGCCGCCGTTGCGCAGCATCAGCGCAAAGCGGGCGTAGTCCATCGTGGTCGAGACCAGACCCCCGCCGCCGGATTCCATCACCGGCTGCTCGAGCATGTTGAAGAGGGCGACCTTGTCGCCGGTCCAGGGATCGGTCGCGAACGGCTCGGCGAGCCTGTTGGCATTGGCCTCCGAGGTCGCAAAGCCGGTCGCGGCCATCTGCAACGGCAAGAGGATGCGTTCGGTCAGGAGCGCGCCGAGAGACTTGCCGCTGATGACCTCGATGATGCGGCCGAGAATGTCGGTGGAGCGGCTGTAGTTGAACTCGTCGCCGGGATGGCAGACCAGCGGTAAGCTCGCCACCAGCGCGGCGTGCTCGGCATTGCTGATCTTGCGGCTGCGGACGCGGGACTCCTGGTAGAGCTTGTGCACGGGCCCGTCGCCCTGGTGCTCATAGGTGAGGCCGGAGGTGTGGCGGAGCAGGTCCTGCACCGTCATCGGCCGTCTGGGCGGAACCAGCTCGAGCCTGCCGCCGCTGATCACGCCGACCTTCTGGTCGGCGAATTCCGGAATGAACTTGGCCACGGGATCGCTGAGCAGGAGGCGGCCGTCCTCGACCAGCGCCATGACAGCAACCGAGACGATCGGCTTGGTCATCGAGAAGATCCGGAAGATCGAATCGCGCGCCATCGGCGCTGCGCCCATCGGGTTCTGCCTGCCGAGGGCCTCGAACCAGCCGATCTGGCCGCCCCTCGCCACCAGCACGGTGACGCCGGGGACGGTGCCCTTGTCGATCTCGCGCTTGAGGGCGTCGGACATGGCCTGCAGGCGAGGACGCGACAGCCCCAGCGTTTCGGGGCGGGCCTCGGGCAAAGGCGGCGTCTGGGCTGCGGCGGCGGGATTACGGGCGGCTTGGGCGGCGTTCATGCGGGCTCCCGGGTTGTTCTTGTCGTTCGGGTTGGACTGTCGCCCAGGAGTCGCGGTGTGAACAAGCGGCCCTGGTGCGCTTCTCCCTTGCAATCCGGTCGCCCCCTGTGCTTGAAAGCGGCCCGGAGCCGCGGCGACGCAGGTTCGTAGGAGTGTAGCTCAATTGGTAGAGCACCGGTCTCCAAAACCGGGGGTCGCAGGTTCGAGCCCTGCCACTCCTGCCAGCGAATTCAATGGCTTAGCTGACATTTCCGACTAGCAAAAACCGCTCGGGGTAACGGGCGGGGTAACAAATCGCGCGTTCGACACACGGTTGGCATCAACGACGCCCGGCGGCGACATCGCGTCGTTGACGACGGGCAAAACCAGTGGACCGTGATTCATTGCCATTTCAGATCGATCTTTCGAGTGGTGCCCGACGAGCGGTGGGGGAGTTAAGCCGGGGGGCGCGCGCCCGGTGGGGCCGGGGCCGGGGCGAAAACGCACTGACTCCGCCGTTTGCTGCGGACGCCCAAGGCGTGGGCACAACAGTTGCCCCGTCTTGATGACTTGGGATCATCCGCACCTGATAAACGAGAGTGCTTTGCCTCACGGCGACGTGACATTTCGCTTTGTTTGCTTTTTGAGAGTGGCACTTTGCCAACTCGATCACGCCACGATTGCCTAGAGAGCTTACCTAGACTAGCGTTGCAAGCATTCTTGCTACCCCTAGTTTCACAGAGTCGTTGGTTGACTTTTAACACAACTCCCTTACCTTTAGACGTGGTCACTGCGGGTTCCGGCAAGCTAATTACCCGTAAACCATTGCGACCGCTCGATAATTCGGTGAGGCGAATTTATGTTACTCAAGAAGTTGCAGATTTGCTGGACGGAAAAACTGCGCGAGGCTTGTTCCCAAACTTAGAGGCTGAACGACTAATCGCCGTTTTCTGCGCGGGCCACTTTCTTCGGGTAAGTCGAAAGAAAAACGATGATCGTCCCGATTTGGAGAGATTGGAGGGCTTCGATGAGGTTTGGGCGCTTTGTCCGCGAAAGCCAAAACCTGGCTGGCGACTGCTTGGGCGGTTCATCGACAAAGACAGGCTCATTCTGCTTCGAGCCTACGACAAGCATCAGCTCGCCAAAAACTACGATAAGGCGACCAAGGAAGTTATTGGAGACTGGGAAGTGATTTTAGGAGCCGCACAACAACCCTTCAGAGGGACCGAGTTGAGCGACTACCTGAGCGGAGTGTATCGAGATGTCGACGTCAAAGAAGAATGATCCCAAATTTAAGATGTCCTTTGACCGGGCCATGCTTCGCTCGACTGTTGTGAGCCTTTTTTGGGGCATCCTGTCTGAACGGAAGAAAAGCGATGGTCTCACCCTGCAGGCGTTCGCGAAAAAAGTCGGCACGAGCAAGCATGAGGTGTCCCGGTGGTTCGGCAAGGGTGACCCCAACTGGACTCTCAACACAATCGCGTCCATCGCCAATGCTCTCGAAGTCGAACTGAGGATCGAGGCGGTCGATAGCTCCGGTCGAATCTTTAAAGCGTCGGGCATTAGCAGTGAACCGCCTGCCAAGACCGAAGCTATTACCGTGCCACCCTCTGTCCGCATCACGAAAGTAACAAACAGCTCAGAGAGCAAAATCCGTACCGAAACCAACGCAGCATTCTCGGCCGTCTCATGAAAGAAGAGCAGCGTCCTGATATTTATGGACAGGTCGTTTTTTGCGACGATGTTCGACAAGAATCGACGGGCAAGTGCATCTACATCGGAGTCTACAATTCAAATCTGATGATCGTGAACGGAGGCTTTCCTGCGACCCTTTCTCGATTGAGTTTTGCAATTTCCGTATTTCAGAAGCGGGAAATTTTTAAGCCTCAGTTCAAGATTCGCATTTTTGTGCCAGGCGATCCCGATGACGTTCCTTCCATCGAAGCCGAAGTCGGCGAAGGCGTAGCGGACTCCATGGCGGGCGAGATTGATAAGACGGCCGATGCACTAGGCCTCCCAAAGGGGGAGGGACTCCGCAACTACGTGCATGTGTTTACGGTAATGCAATTCGACAACTTTCAAATCAAGAGCACTGGCTTCATCAAAGTCCAGGCCGAGATCGGCGGGAAACGTTATCGATTGGGAGCTTTGGCCGTAGGGTCACCACAGGCTAAAGCCGGTTGAGGCCGGAAACACCTATGGATATGGATGATCGGTCGGGAATTCACGCCTTCCGCCCGGGCGCGCGCCATCTCAATTCAATGCAGCCGTCCTCGTAACTTCCTGATTAGCTCGCGTAGATCAGCCACGTAGTCCTCGATGTTCTTCAGCGCCTCCGCCATACGCCACTTGCGCCTTCGTTTGGGCTTCGGTTTCGGTTTCGGCGGGGTGATGGTTGGGCGCGCTGCTTCATCGGGCGAACAGTCGAGATGCGACGCTGACCAGTAGTGGCAAGTTTGTCCGCCATTAGTGGATCAACGAAAACGCCGCCATTTTCAGCGCATCAAGAGGCCCAACATCGCGACCCGCCCACACCCAACGAGAGCGGCGCAGCTGACGACTGACAGAGATGTAGGCGGTGCACAAAAGTAAGCCGCCAGCCTTGGGGGAGCTGACGGCCCTACCTGACCGTAGATGAGGCTACTACGCGCTATCCTCATACTCGCGTCACGCGACTGAACGAAGGCGAGGTAGTTGGCGGCGAGCCTATCGTAGCGCGTCGCCACCCGACGACATTGTTTGATCCTGTTGAAGAACCGCTCGACCTAGGGTCTAAAGCAGATGGGATCGCTGCGATTGCTTTTCGGCGGGATGTTAGCCCACGGCCCTTCTTCATGGCAAGCTCTCTGATCCAGTCTGCGTCATAGCCGCGGTCAGCAAGCAGCATTGAACCGGATTTCAGGCGAGACAGCAGCTTTCCGGCAAGTCGAACGTCGTGGGCCTCACCGGGGCTCAGCGCCAGCCGCAACGGCAGACCATTGCCATCGACCACCGCATGAATTTTGCTCGTCAAGCCGCCGCGGGACCTTCCCATCGATTGGCGCTGGTTCCTTGTGATGCAAGCTCCATGCTGATGCACGCGGACACAATGGAGGTGTCGATTATCTGAACAGCGGCATCATGGGCACTGGCAAGCGCTTCTATGATGCGGCCTCAAACACCGGCCCGCCGCCACCTGAGGAAGCGGCTGTAGCAAATGGTGTATGGGCCAAACGCCGTCGGCAGATCACGCCAGCGAAGGACCCAGAAGATGCCATTCAGGACCCGTCTGTCGTTCACTCGAGGAACGCCACGCGGCTTCCCCAATTTCGGAAGTTTGAATCACGGCAGTCCGGCCAAACGCAACGCTCCTCGCGCGCTCTTGGTACGGCGCTTGCGGACAGGAGCGGACATCAACCAGCCCTAAATCTCTGCTAAATGCGTCGAAAACGACCCAACGCGGACATGTCACATCATGAGCCTTCGTTGGCGAACGGGTATTCGCCGAACAACTTGTGATAATAACTCGCGAACCGACCGGCTAACTGTGCTTGGTGCCGGTTACTTCCAGGACTTGCATTCGTTCGCCCTGGCTGCGGGGAACCCCGGCGAAAGATGGTCGGTAACACCAAACCTCTCCCGCTTTCCTCAGGCGGAGGGTCATTTTCAATGCTCCTGGGCACGCAAGCGGCCGCGCGCCGCCGCGCGTGTCAAACATGCGCAAAGGTGTGCCGGTGAGAGCGCGCCAGCCGGTCGACACAGCGACCCACACGTGCAAAGCCGCCTACGTGGTGAAATCAGCATAACACCTCCGCTTGATTTATTCGCTTGCGCGGCTAAGGGCATTGGACAACACTTGGCGTGCAGAAGGCTCGTCTCCTCACGGAAGCGCCGAGAAGCGACCCCATAAGCCTTCGACAAAACACAGACAGGGAGAGAGATGATGCGCCATTGGATGCTAGTTGCCGCCTTCTTGCCGATCTTCGGCGGAGCGGCCTTTGCGCAGGAAACCGTCAAGATCGGCTACATCGATCCGCTCTCGGGCGGCGGCGCCAGCGTCGGCGAAGTCGGGCTGAAGACGTTCCAGTTCCTCGCCGACGAGCTCAACGCCAAGGGCGGCATTCTCGGCAAGAAGGTCGAAATCGTCCCGCTCGACAACAAGACCAATCCGCAGGAAAGCCTGATCCAGGCGCAAAAGGCGATCGACGCCGGCGTCCGCTACATCACGCAGGGCAACGGCTCGTCGGTGGCGGGCGCGCTAACCGACTTCATCACCAAGTACAACGAACGCAATCCCGGCAAGGAAGTGCTCTACTTCAACTATGCCGCGGTCGATCCGATCCTGACCAACGAGAAGTGCAGCTACTGGCATTTCCGTTGGGATGCGAATTCCGACATCAAGATGGAGGCGCTGACCAACTACATGAAGAGCGCATCAAGCGTCAAAAAACTCTATCTGATCAACCAGGACTATTCGTTCGGCGAGTCCGTGCGCAAGAGTGCGAGGTCCATGCTCAAGGCCAAGCGGCCCGATATCGAGATCGTCGGCGACGAAGTCCATCCGCTGCTGAAGATCACCGACTTCGCGCCGTATATCGCCAAGATAAAGGCCTCCGGCGCCGATTCCGTCATCACCGGAAATTGGGGCCAAGACTTTGCGCTGCTGCTGAAGGCGGCGGCCGATGCAGGTCTAAAGGTCAACTGGTACACCTATTACGCCGGCGGCACCGGCGGGCCCACCGCTGTCAAGCAAGCCAACCTCAACCACCAGGTGTTCGTGATCGGCGAGGGCATTCCCAATCTCGGCTATGCGCCGGCCGATACTTTCGAAAAGGCAATCCGCGCCAAATACGACTTCAGCCTGTTCTATCCGCGCGCGGTCAATGAGATGCGGATGTTCGCGGCGGCCGCCGAAAAGGCCAAGTCGCTCGATCCGGTCAAGGTGGCGGCGGCGCTCGAGGGCATGGAATTCGAGGTCTATGACGGCGGCAAGGGCAACATGCGTAAGGACGACCACCAGTTCTTCCAGCCGATGTACATCGCCTCGTTCGGCGAGCGCACCGAGAAGGAGCCGTTCGACGAGGAGAAGACCGGCTGGGGCTGGAAGCTCGCGGCCAAGATCGAGACCGACCAGACCGTCCTGCCCACCACCTGCAAGATGGACCGCCCGTAAGGGGCACCACGCAAGACAGGCTTCGCTTCGGCGTTTGACCGGGGCGAAGGCGGATCATCTGCCGGGGGGTGCGTATCGTGCTTGAACTCGTCGTCATTTCCACGCTGAACGGCGTCCTGTTCGGGATGCTGCTGTTTTTGATGGCGAGCGGGCTAACGGTGATCTTCAGCATGCTGGGCGTGCTGAATTTCGCGCATGCCAGCTTTTACATGCTGGGCGCCTTCTTCGGCTTCCAGCTCTCTCGCTGGATGGGTTTCTGGCCGGCGCTGATCATCGCACCTGTCCTGGCCGGGGCGCTGGGGGCCGCGGTCGAGCGCTTCGGCCTGCGTCGCGTGCATCGCAACGGTCATGTCGCGGAGCTGCTATTCACGTTCGGGCTGGCGTTCGTGATCGAGGAGATCGTGCAGATCATCTGGGGCAAGAGCCCGGTGGATTTCCGTGTGCCGCCGCTGCTGGATTTCCCCGCTTTCACCCTGTTTTCCACTAACTACCCCGCCTACAAGATGTTCATGCTGCTGGTCTCGGTGGTGATCTTCATCGTGCTGCTGCTGGTGCTGAAGCGGACGCGCGTCGGCCTGATCGTGCAGGCGGCGCTAACCCACCCGCACATGGTCGGCCATCTCGGCCATAATGTCGGGCGGATCTTCATGATGGTGTTCGGCGTCGGCACCGCGCTGGCGGCGGTCGCCGGCGTCATTGCCGGTCCCGCGCTGGTGACGCAATCCAACATGGCCGCGCTGCTCGGGCCCATCCTGTTCGTGGTCGTGGTGGTCGGCGGGCTTGGTTCGCTGCCCGGTGCCTTTGTCGGCTCGCTGCTGATCGGGCTTGTGCAGACCTTTGCGGTCTCGATGAACGGCTCGCTGGCCGGCGCGTTCGGCCCGCTCAGCCCGGCCATGGCGCAGACCTGGCTCGCGGACATCTGGGGCGTCACCATCGCGCAGATCGCTCCGATCATGCCCTATGTGCTCTTGGTGCTGATCCTAATTTTCCGGCCGATGGGCCTGCTGGGGACGCGCGAAACATGAGCGAGTTTACCCAAAGCGTCGCGCCGCCGCATCCGCCTCTCAGCGAGAAACTGAAATTCTACGGCCTGTGGGTTGCCACCGCCGTCGTGCTGATCGTGCTGCCGAAGATTTTTTCGTCTGGAGGGGCGCTCACCACCTTCAGCCTGATCGGCATCTCCATCATCTTCTCGCTGTCCTACAATATCCTGCTCGGCCAGACCGGCATGCTGTCCTTCGGTCACGCCGTCTATTACGGGCTCGGCGGCTTCCTCGTCATCCACGCCATCAACATCCTCGCCGCCAACAAGCTGCCGATCCCGCTGCCTTTGGTGCCGCTGGTCGGCGGATTGACGGGATTGTTCTTCGCGGTGTTGCTCGGCTGGGTCTCGACCCAGCGCAGCGGCACGGCGTTTGCGATGATCTCACTCGGCGTCGCCGAACTAATCGCGTCGTCAGCGCTGATCCTGCGCACCTTCTTCGGCGGCGAGGCCGGTATCTCGGCCAACCGCACCAAGGTGTTCCGCCTGTTCGACTGGAGTTTTGGACCGCAGATTCAGGTCTATTATCTAATCGCGGCCTGGACGCTGATCTGCGTCAGCGCGATGTATGCGTTGACCCGCACGCCATTGGGGCGGATGTGCAACGCCGTGCGGGACAATCCGGAGCGGGTGCAATTCGTCGGCTATGACCCGCATGTCGTGCGCTACCTCGCCTTCTGCTTTGCCGGCTTCTTCGCCGGCATCGCCGGCGGGCTCGCCGCGATCAATTTCGAGATCGCCAACTCCGCCTATCTAGGCGCGCTGCAGTCGGGCACCGTGCTGTTCTCCACTTATATCGGCGGCATCAGCTATTTCATCGGTCCGATCGTCGGCGCGATCTTTGTCACCGTGCTGTCGCTCAGCCTCTCCGACCTCACCCCGGTCTGGCAGCTCTATTTCGGCCTGTTCTTCATCGCGGTCGTCACCTTTGCGCCTGGCGGCATCACCGGGCTTTTGATGATGCACCGGCCGCTCATCCGCGGCGGCACACTCGGCAAAGTGCTGCCCTATTACCTCATCTCCCTGATTCCGACGCTGGCGATGGTTACTGGCCTCGTGCTCGCGATCGAGACCGTCGTGCACTTCACAGTCAATCCGGGTGAAGATCCGAACATCAAGGCGTTCGGCATGAGCTTCAATGCAGCAAGCCCGATCACCTGGATGCTCGCGGCGTTCCTGATCATCGCCGGCTACATCGCGGCGCGACGGACGTGGACCTGGCTCGCGCAAGCCTGGGATGAGGCGCTCACCGCGGCGCGCGACAAAGGGTACCACGCATGAGCACCCCCGCGATTGAGCTCAGGGACGTCCAGAAGAGCTTTGGCAACATCTCGATCATCCGCGACCTTAATCTGATGGCGTACCAAGGCGAGCGGCATGCGCTGATCGGGCCGAACGGCGCCGGCAAGTCGACCACGTTCAACCTGATCTCCGGCTACATCAAGCCGACCTCGGGCACGGTGAAGCTGCGCGGCGAAGAGATATCTGGGCTGCCGCCCTACCAGATCAATCGCCGCGGCCTGTCGCGCTCCTTCCAGGTCACCAATGTCTTCGCCAACATGAGCGTGTGGGAGAATTTGCGCTGCGCGGTTCTGTGGACTGCCAAGCATCACTACGCTTTCTGGAAGAACGTCGACAATCTGCCTGAGGTGCGAGAGCGGACCGCGGAGGTGTTGTCCGACATTGGCCTCGCCTCGCGCCGCGACGTGCCGGCAGGTCTGCTCACCTATGCCGAGCAGCGTGCGCTGGAGATCGGCATCACCATCGCCGGCGGCGCCGACGTGATCCTGCTCGACGAGCCCACCGCCGGCATGAGCCATGCCGAGACGGAGAAGGCGGTAACCCTGATCCGCCGTCTCACCGAAGGCCGCACGCTTGTCATCGTAGAGCACGACATGAGCGTGGTGTTCGGCCTCGCCGACCGTATCTCGGTGCTAGTCTACGGCCATGTCATCGCCACCGGCACACCGGAAGAAATCCGCGCCAATCCCAAGGTCAAGGAAGCCTATCTCGGCGAGGAGGCTGCCTGATGCTCGAGGTTCGGGATCTCCACGCCTTTTACGGCAAGAGCCACATTCTGCAGGGCGTCGACATCAACATCGCGGCCGGCGAAGTTGTGAGCCTGCTCGGCCGGAACGGCGTCGGCCGCTCCACCACGGTCAAGGCGATCATGGGCGAGGTACCGCCGCAGGGCACCATCCTCTTCAAGGGCACCGACATCGCAGGGCTCCCGAGCTACCGTATCGCCCATCTTGGGTTGGGCTATGTTCCGGAGCATCGCGATATTTTCCCGGGGCTCACGGTGCGGCAGAACCTGCTGCTCGGCATCAAGGATCCCAGGAAGGCCGGCAAGTGGCGGCTCGATGACATGCTCTCGATGTTTCCGAACCTTGCCGCCCGCGCCGATGCTGCGGCAGGCGTGCTGTCCGGCGGCGAGAAACAGATGCTGACGATGTGCCGCACCTTGATGGGCGATCCCGAACTGATCATGATCGACGAGCCGACCGAGGGGCTGGCGCCCTTGATCGTGCAGCAGGTCGGCGATCTCATCGCTGAGATCGCGCGCCGTGGCGTTGCGATCCTGCTGGTGGAACAGAAACTCTCGATCGCGATGCGCATCTCGCACCGGGTTTATGTGATGGGTCACGGCCGCATCGTCTTTGAAGGCACACCCGCAGAACTGACGGCCAATCCCACAGTCCGAAAGCAATGGCTCGAAGTGTAGGCGACGAACAGCAAGAGCCGTAAGAAGTGTAAGGAGGTCGCGATGGACAGATTGTCGACTCTCGACGCCAGCTTTCTGTATGGTGAAGCGCCGGAATCGCCGATGCATGTCGCGGGACTCGCGATCTTCGGGCCGCCGCCCGACAATACGGATATATTCGCGGCGTTCCGCGACCGTCTCAAGAGCCGGCTGCACCTTGTGCCGTTCTTCCAGCGCAAGCTGGCGCTGACCGGCCCTTAGCAGCCCGATGTTGGCCTCGTGCGGAAGTTCAGTTGACGTGCCCGGGTCTGGTTGATGAGGCAGATCACACGCAATGAGTTATCAGTTGGTTCAATTGCGGGAGAAGCCGCAACATCTGAAGACCGTTGCGGGGTGGATTTTTCAGCAATGGTGGTCGAACACCAACACCCCGACAGATGCCATCGAGCGTTGGCTGGGCACTCATCTGGGCACCGCTGGATTTCCTACTACGCTCGTGGCCATCGAGGCAGATGACGTTATCGGATCAGTTTCTCTGCACGAAACCGAAGCTGAGGATCGGCAAGCTTACAAGCCTTACCTCGGAGCATTGTACGTCAAGCCGGGCAATAGGGGTCGGGGAGTTGGCGTGACACTTGTCCAAGCTGAGGAAGCTCACGGGCGCAGCCTTGGTTTTTCGGAAATATACCTGAATGCCGCTGATCCATTAGTCGCATTCTATGAAGCGCTAAGTTGGAAGGTGGTTGAACGCGACTACGGGCCCAAACACCTCAACATTTTGCGGCGTCGCCTCAAAACCAATGGAGGCTGCTGACTTCCGCGGCTGGCCCCATCACGCCCATCGCGATCCTGACGATGAAGCCAGTTCCTTGGGGTAAACCGGACAGCACCATTCGGGGCTGTGCACGGCGGAGTTTGACCACCCTCAACGGACGTTCGGTCGCATCAAGGCTTCGCGCTTGTTGTGGAAGCCGCTCAGCGAGCGGTATTTTGCTGCATTCCTCGCCGTCACCGTCATCGGCTTCTTTTCTGCTGGTTGGCTTCGACAAGGCTATCGGTAGCTAATTTCGAGCTCCGGCGACCTCCGTCATCCACTCTTCACGAAACTCTTTCGCGTGTGCGCGATTAGGTGGAAAGTGTTTTGGTGCGACAGGCCTGTCCATGTGCAAGATCGCAATCAACCTTCGAGAGCTATCCGGTAAGCTGCTCAACGCAGTCCATGCGCATTGGCTGCGAGCTCGTCAGAGAGATTGCGGTCACGCCCGTTGAAATCATTGGTTCAGGTCAGACTTGGCACGCGAATGTCGTGGACTGCGGCCGGTCCGATCCTCAGAGAGCTGCCAGGGTATTAAGGCAGGTGAGCGAAGAACTTGAGGCCACGTTTGCGTTGATCGATGAGAGAGAGCAATGGCAAACCAGGTGATCCATCCCAATGAGTTTCCTGTCGAAGCTGACTGGGCCACCATCAAGACCAACACGGGTAAACCTCTGGCTGACGCAAAGAACGAGGTGTGGCCGACTATCAGTCCGCCCCGATGTGCTGTCCGCTTGTGGGAGCGCTGTCCGGCGTGATCTTCGTCGGCTCATCGCGGGGCTGCCCTTTAGCCCAATCTAAGACATCATGCCCGATAGACATGCCCAAAGTCCGGCCATAGGCTTTCTGCTGATAATTCGGTGCGGATGAGCTTAGTCATCTCCCGATCTTTATCTCTGGAGGGCACAATGGCTGAACTCATCGAGGTTGGCGCAATGCAGGTACGATTTTTGCGTACCAAGTATGATACCAACGGGGCGCTTGATGTGTTTGAGGTGGTGATCCCGCCAAACTCCCGTATGCCGGTCCCGCACCATCATCGTGACTGGGAAGAAACAATCTACGGCCTTGAAGGCGTCGTCACTTGGACGGTCGCCGGCAAACGCATCGAGATCAAGCCGGGAGACGATCTTTTTATCCCGCGCGGCGTAATCCATGGGTTCGTCAACGAGACGCAGGCGATTGCGAAAATGCTTTGCGTTCTCACGCCAGGCGTTCTCGGGCCCGAATTCTTCCGGGAAATGGCCGTAGCCATCGGCGGCCCTGCGCCTCCTGATCCTGCCCGGATGGGCGCGATCATGAAACGTCATGGCCTGATACCTGCGCCATCTTAAAAAAGGGGGCGGGCTAAATTCGCGCTCTGCTCGCGAACCGCGTTACTTTTGGATGTCGCCTGTGAGCCCATGTGCGAAGTTGTGCCGTGCGGCGGGAAGTCCGCTCGTTGAGCCAGAGCGGACCAGATTTGCTCAGCCTGAGTTCTTCGCGTTTTGACCTGAGCAGACATCAGCCGCCGCTCTTGCCAAGCTAGGGAACCAGAATAGGAAAGATGCTAGCCAATTTCCAACCAGTATCCGCCCTTACGTAAATATGATTCAGCAGAAACAGGTTAGGTTGAGCGGTTTGTCCGGGAGGGGCAATTGTAAATATGGTAGGCGCGAGTAATTGCACGACGCCCGGCGACAATTCGGTCACTTTGATTTCATCAACCTTGGGTTCGAGGCTCCAAGTGCCCCGGTAGAATTGTTCGAAGCGCTTCAAGGCTGCGTCACGTCCCCAAAATGGCGCGGGGCGCCCGGTTTGAGGGTCGCGCGTGATCCAAAGAAACTGTGGTGAATCCTGGAGGATTTCACCGACTGCTTTCAAATCGTGGGCATTCTGGGCCACAACAAATTTGCGAAATAGGTCTCTCACTTCGTCTTCTGCTCCTGCTCTTGCCGATGCGGGAGCGGCAAGCGAGATGAACAATGCAACAATTGAGGCGCTGAAGTACTTCTTGGTCACTCTCTTTGTTGGCATGGCGATCCTCCGTCGTTGGGCCGCGCTTAGCAGCAGCGCAGTCACACTAAATGCTACTCCAGCGGTTGGGACACAGGAAGAGAGTGGATGGGAGGTTCTGGCCCTTCGCTTCCGTTAGGGCGTTGCGGCGAGATGTTCGGGGTCAGGGGTAAAGCCAAAGTACCCCACCGCTGGTGAAATCGGCGCTGTTGACCCGGAGCGGAAGTCCGCCTGAGCGGCGTCAGATCATCGCGCGTCAACTAGAAGGTCCTTGACGGCACCAAGTGGTTCCGATGGGATTGAACAATTGTGAAACATCTCGGTGAAAACCCACTGAGCATTCTCGGGTAAGCAAAGGGTGAAGCTATGAAACTGACGAATTCTTTGATGGCGATTGGAATGGTCACTAACATCGCGTTGTGGATTCTACCCATCGACGTCGCGAGCGGACAGGATGCCGGCAAGAAGGTCATTATCTCCCCGAACGCCCCGAAACCGATTGGTCCTTATTCCCAGGGCATACGAGTGGGAAATACGGTGTACCTCGCCGGTCAAGGTGCGATCGATCCGACGACTAATCAGCCTATGGTGAGTGCGTCGATTGAGGATCAGACGCGGCGCACTCTTGAAAACTTGAAGGCTGTGCTTGAGGCCGATGGGCTGACAATGGACCACATCGTTTCAACGACTGTGTTCCTGAAGGACATCAACGAGTTTGGAAAAATGAACGAAGTCTATGGGACCTTCTTCAAGAACGCCCCACCCGCACGGGCAACAATCGAGGCGGCGCGCTTGCCCCGCGATTTGAAGGTCGAGATCTCCGCAATAGCTGTTCATCCATAGCGACGCTGGCGATCGCGTCTACGGAGGGTGAGCAACAATCACGTGGTGCGCTGGACTTGTGCAGGCGATATTGTCGCGTCGCTGCACGAGTCCGGTCGTGGCCCGAATGCGAGTTCGGGCGACGTCCTCAATTGTCGGCTCCTCGGGGTAGACCGGAAGCAATCGGCCGACCTTCCAAACGGCCCTCGTGACCCATCTGAGACATCGCAGTCGAATTTACCCTGATGCACACGATGCTGCCGAGTTGACGATGTGATAGGTTGTGAGCCTCGTTGGGGAAGCCCCTGAGGCGACGGGACTTTATCACTCTGCTCAGCAGCGCGGCGGCGTGGCCGCTTGTGGCGCGCGCCCAGTCGCATGCGCCGATGCCAAGGATGGTGATGTATAGCGCTATGGAGCCCTTAGGCTCGATGCGTGAGAACAGCTACAACCGCTACATTCGTGCACTTTTCGCCGAAATGCGCCGTCTCGAGCTTGTCGAGGGCAGGAGCATCACAATCGAGCGCTACGGCAGAGAGACGCTCGATGTCACATCGAAAAATACCATCGCCGCAATTGTCGACAGCAACCCCGATATTATTTTTAGCGTTGGGACAGGCGCGGTATTCCAGCAGGAGACAAGAACGATACCGATCGTGGCGTTCACGGTCGATGCGGTTCGGGAAGGATTGGTCAAGAGCCTGTCGCATCCCGGCGGCAATCTCACCGGCGTGACCTTCGAGCCCGAGGTCCCAATCCACGGCAAGCGATTCGCGCTATTGCGTGAGATATTTCCGGCCTTGAAAAGCCCGGCCTTCCTCGCAAACAGTGAAATATTGACCTACTATTGGTCCGCGGTTCGGGAGGCCGCTGACGCGCAGGGCATGGCTCTCGTGGCGTGTCCCGTTAGTCTTCCAAGTAGCGAAGCCATCTATCGCGAGGCGATCACGAAGGCGAAGGACGAGGGCGCGGACGCCATCATGGTCGCATTGGATGCCGATGCGTTTGTCAGACATGCTTTGGTCGTGAACCTGATCGAAGCCGCCGGGCTGCCTGCCATCTATCCCTTTACGGAATTTGTCGTGGCCGGTGGTCTGATGAGTTACGCAACAGACCTAGTCGAATTGAACAAGCGCATGGCGAGCGATATCCATGCCATTCGAAATCCCCCGGCTCGTCACCGGTACGGGCTTAGATTGGGCGCCCACCGAACAGCGCCCCTCAGAGTTCGCGGTCCATGACGCGCAGGCGGGAGTTGACAAGGCGGGTAGCCTCCCAGCGGAGCTGACCAACGTCACGATTTTAGCAGCCACGGCCAAAAGGCGGTCCCTGTCCGCCCCGAGAATATCAGAGCGGCGCTGCCGCCGATGGTGCTGCCGCTCGACGGCCCCGCGAACGCGCCGAGCGGCGGCCATCAAACTGTCAATCTCGATTGACCCCTCGCACCGATGTCGGCCGTCTGATGTTGACCATCATGGGCGGGCATTGCCGAGTTCTAGCGCGGCCTGATCCGCAAGCGATGCGAGGAAGGCATCCGGAGAGCCAAGCGCAAGGGCACCAAGTTCGGGCGCCCGGAGGCACTAGATCCAAGCCAAAAGCGGATGATCGCCGATCGCCACGCCGCCGGCGAGACCATGGCCGAGCTGGCGCGGGAATACGAGGTCGGCGAGGCGACGATCTGGAGGGCGCTTAACCCTTTCGAGGCCGGCGCCGCTCTGTGAGGCGCAAGTAAAGCGCTGTTCTAGCAATCGCCAACGGTGGGCGGCAGCGGTGGCGCGGGCGAAGAGGGTCTACATACCGGAGGGCGGTGACGGAAGACGGTTGCATTTGGCCAATCGTCACATATTCTGGGCGCATGCGATTTGGTGCCTCCATGGGCGCATTAAGATATTTTTGCATTCTTCTGATTGCCACTTGGCTTGGTTGTGGAACGGCGTTGGCCGAGAAGCGCATTGCGTTGACGATGGGCAATTCGGCCTACCGGAATGTTCCTAGGCTCACGAATCCGGCAAACGACGCCGTCCTGGTCGGCGAAATGTTCAAGAATGCGGGCTTCGACTCCGTCGACGTCAGGCTCGACCTGAACGTCTCAGACATGCGCAAGACGCTTCGCGATTTCGGCGCCAAGGTCCGTGATGCCGACGTGGCGGTGATCTATTACGCTGGCCACGGCATCGAACTGGACGGTAACAACTACCTTATTCCGACTGATGCGACACTTGAGACCGACAGCGACGTCCTCGACGAGGCCATTGCGGTCGACCGCGCCCTGTTCGCGGTGGAGCCGGCCAAGCAGCTTCGGCTGATCATCCTAGACGCTTGCCGCGACAACCCGTTCGCCAAGACTATGAGGAGGACGATCGCATCACGCGCGATTGGGCGCGGACTCGCCAAGGTCGAGCCCAGCAGCCCCAACACCATGATAGCCTTCGCGGCGAAGGCCGGCTCGACGGCGTCAGATGGCGACTTCAAGAATAGTCCATTCGCAACGGCTGTCGTGGATTACCTGCCGAAGCCCGGGCTCGACCTGCGCAAGGCGTTTGGATTTGTTCGCGACGACGTCTTGAAGAAAACCGGCTACAAACAGGAGCCGTATGTGTACGGGTCGCTGGGCGGCGATGACGTACCGCTCGTTCCGGCAAAGCCGGTCGCGGCCGCTGCTCCGCAAGGTCCGCAGGCCAGCCCGCAGGACCTCGTGCGAAGGGATTACGAACTGGCGCTGCAACTGGGTACACGCGACGGCTGGAATGCCTTCCTCGCGCAATATCCCGACGGCTTTTATGCTAACCTCGCCAAGGGTCAGTTGAACAAAATTGCCGCCGAAGAGACGCGTGTGGCCGCAGCGGAGAAGGCTCGTCTGGCGGAAGAGGAGAAAGGTCGTCTCGCTGCGGAGGGAGCCAGGAAGACTGAACTGGCGAAAGCCGCTGCACAAGCCAAGGCCGCCGAAGACGCACGCATCGCGGCCGAAAAGGCCAAACAGATCGAGCAGGCCAAGGCGGAGGCCGCCGAGCAGCAACGCAAGAGTGCGGAAGCCGCCGCCGCAAAGGCGCTTGCTGACAAGCAGGCTGCGGAAAAAGCTGTTGCTGAACTGACCGCCAGGAAGGCTGCTGATAAGCAAGCCCCGACAAATGCCGATGAGAAGGTGGCTGCGCTCTCGCCGCCTTCGCAACCCGCCTCATCACCAGCAGAACTGGCGAAACCCGTGCAACTGGAATTGCGTCGCGTCGGCTGCCTTACCGCGGCCGCTGACGGCGACTGGAATTCTGCCTCGGAGCGCGCGTTGTCGCAGTTCAACAAACACGCTGGAACGAAGTTTGATGTGAAACTGGCGAACACTGACGCGCTGGATGCAATCAAAGCCAAGCCAGGACGCGTATGTCCGCTGGTTTGCGATCACGGGTTCAAGGCCAACGGAGACAGCTGTGTCAAAATAGTCTGCAAGGAAGGGTATCAACTCTCCGGGGACAACACGTGTGAGCGCAGTGCCCGAAGCGTCAAGCGAAACGATGCGCCAACAGCTCCCACGACGCCGTACAACGCCGGGTCGCGGACACGGGAACTTGGCACCACGGCCGCGTCGAAACGGGCGGACCGTGCGTTTCTTACAGGCACTTACGAGAAGTGCATGGGCCCCGTAACTGGCTGCTACCAGCGAGCGATCAAGACCATGACTCCAGACCAAGCGCGAAGCTGGTGCACTCGGGCTCCAACCTGTTGAAACGCCAAAACCCCCAAAACATCGAGCCACATCGCCGTTTTTTCCTATGCGCCAACCTCGCAAATTGATCGCGGCGGCAGGAAATTGGCGCGTTCGGGTCCGCCCGATCGTGACGGCATCATTTGCCTGATGTTAGTTGAATCTACCCCGCTTGAGATTGACGCGTTGCTGAACGCGGCCGGTGCCAGCCGAAACCCGGTACGCGACCGGCTGCTGATCCTCATGGCTTTCCGGCACGCGCTGCGGGTGAGTGAACTCGTCAGCCTGCATTGGGAGCAGATCCACCTTGATACGGCTACGATCTACATGACGTGGCACGAGGCCTAGCCAGGCACCAAAGTCTCGTCCGCGCTCGAATGCCTCACCGGTGCCGATGGCCGCCACGACGGCGATCGAGATCAGCGGACCGATGCCGGGAATGCTCATGAGGCGCTGGCAGTTGGCTTCCTTCTCGCCGACCTTGTCGATCTCGCCGGCGAGCGTCTCGATCCGCTCATCGAGATGTATCCAGTCTTCGTAGAGACCCACGATCAGATCGCGCATTCGCGGTGATATCTCGTCCCGTCGGTTCTCCAAGATCGCCAGGAACGAGTTCCGCAGAGCCGTCGCCCCAGTTCTGACTGCGATGCCTTGCTCGATCAGAAAGGCACGGATCTGATTGATGGTCGCCGTTCGCCGGGAGACCAGGCGGGAGCGAACCCGATGCAGAGCCTGGAGGTCGAGCTGGTCCGGTGTCTTCTCGCGCACGAGGCGCAGGTTCGGCCGCAGGGCGGCCTCTGCAATAGCTTCGGCGTCGTTGTAGTCGTTCTTCTGTCCCTTCACGAACGGCTTCACATAGATCGCAGGGATGATCCTTGGCTGATGTCCAAATTGGCGCAGAGCACGGCTGACAAAGTGCGCGCTGAGACAAGCCTCCATGCCGACGATGCTGGGAGGCAGTCGTTTGAAGACCTCAAGGAGTGCCAGTCTCTTGATCTTGCGACGGAAAGCGATCTTGCCGTCAGTGCCGAAACCGACGACATGGAAGACTTCCTTGCCGATGTCGATGCCGATCGAGGCCAAAGGTGTGGTGGTCATGGGCTGCTTCTCGGGATGCTGCAGGGTAGTCTTGCAGACTATGCCCGCGGGGGAAGCAGCCGGTCCATCCCCACCGGACATCCGACGAACAGTTCGAATGTCAATCTCGCTGAGTGGTGTTTTTGTCACAACTGGCGGAAGTTTGCGGCCGCACGTTGCAGGCTTCACAAATCGGACTCACTGTTCGTCTCTGATTTCATGGTGGCGCGACATCCAGAACAGGAGGGCGCATGACGAGAGATGGACGGGCACTCCTGCTTGCCGTTATTGTCCTCGTGCTTGCTCCCTTGCCAGCAAGAGCAGATTTGGGTGGCATCAGCTTCTGGCTCCCCGGCTCGATGGGCAGTCTGTCCGCTGTGCCCGGACAGGCGGGCTGGAGTTTCACGAGCGTCTATCTGCACCTCGAAGCCAACGCGGGCAGCGGCAAGGAGCTGCAAAACAACGCGTCCATCGTCACTGGCCTGCACGGTCGCGTCGACGCGTTGGGGTTCCTGCCGGCCTACACGTTCGAGACGCCTGTCCTGGGCGGCCAGGTGACGGTCGGCGCCGCCGGCGTGCCTGGCAATGTCGGGATCGGGATTGGCGCCACGCTAACCGGGCCGCGCGGCAATGCGATTTCCGGGAACGCCCATGACGAGCGCACGACATTCGCCGACGTGTACTATCTCGCCACGCTGAAATGGAACCAGGGCGTCAACAATTACATGTGGTACGTGTTCGGTAACGTCCCGAGCGGCACATAGGACTCTGCGCGTCTGGCAAATCTCAGTCCTGGTTTCACCGCGGTCGATAGCGGTTTCGGCTACACCTATCTCAATCCGAAGACGGGCAACGAGCTGTCGATGGTTGCCGGCTTCACCTACAACGGCGTCAACGATGCCCTGCAATACCGCAACGGCGTCGACTTCCATTTCGACTGGGCCGCTTCGCATTTCGTCAGCAAGAGCATCCATGTCGGCATCGCCGGCTATGTCTACCAGCAAGTCACCGGCGACAGCGGCATCGGTGCAAGGCTCGGCGAGTTCAAGGGGCACTCTGTCGGCATCGGTCCGCAGATCGGCATTTTCTTCCCGGCCTGGCAGGGCTACACTGGCTACCTGAATGTCCGTGGCTATTGGGACGTGGCGACCGAAAACCGGGTGACCACCCAATATGCGATGGTAACGCTGAGCTTCGCGCCGTCCGCGCCCGAACATCCCACACACATGCCGGTGAAGGCGCGGTATTAGAGACAATCCTCACGCGACAACCAATACCAAGGTTCACATCGCACAGTGTCCGCTTTCAACTTCACTGCGGCGTTGCCTCAAAACTCCTCTGCATCTTCTCCACGATCTGATCGATGCTGAAGCTGGAGGGCCGCTGGCTCGGCGGGTAGTCCCTGAACGTCGCGAGAAACTTGGCGATGATCGGTGGTCCGAACAGGATCGGCGCGGGATTGCTCATGACCCAGTCGTAGTACGAGTTGGAGGTAATATCGGCCCGTTCGTAGGGATCGGACCGGAGGTCGAAGATTTTCGGCATTCTTAGCTTTGTGAACGGCTCGGCCCAGATGCGCAACGTGCCCGGCGCGCGCTGTTCTTCGAACACCATCTTCCAGTTCTCGACCCGCAATGCGACGACGTCGCCGTCGTCGTTAAAATACACGAAGTCGCGGCGCGGGCTCTTGTCCTGCTCTCCGGTTAGATAAGGAAGCTGATTGTATCCGTCCAGGTGGACCTTGAAGGTCGTGCCGCCCGCCTGATGTCCCGTGAGAAGTTTTCCGGAACGGCGTGGTTGCGGCATCCGGCCAGGAGTTTTGATGCGGGCCGTTGTCGGTCGTATAGAGCACGATGGTATCATCGGCGATGCCGAGATCGTCCACCGCCTTGAGGATCGATCCGACGATCGCATCGTGCTCGATCATGCCGTCTGCGTATTCGGTCCGGGCCGTCAGGCCAGGCTCGTCTCGATGCTCTGCACGCACATGTGTTCGGAAGTGCATCCGTGTGGCGTTGTACCAGCAGAAGAAGGGCGTATTGGCCTTTGCCTGCCGCTGGATGAAGTCGATGGCCGCAGCCGAGGTCTCGTCGTCGATCGTTTCCATCCGCTTCTTGTTGAGGGGGCCCGTGTCCTCGATTGTTTGCTTGCCGACTCTGCCGAAGCGGGGTTGCTCGGTCGGATCGTCGCGATCGGTCGCCTTGCAGCGCAGGACTCCACGAGGCCCGATCTGAGCTCTCACCGCCGGGTCCTGCGGATAAGTGAAGGACTCCGGATCCTCCTCGGCATTCAGGTGATAGAGGTTGCCGAAGAACTCGTCGAAGCCGTGCAGCGTCGGTAGATATTCGTTGCGGTCGCCCAAGTGGTTCTTGCCGAACTGCCCGGTGGCGTAGCCGAGGGGCTTGAGCAATTGAGCGATGGTTACGTCGCGCGCCTGCAGCCCGGCGGTCGCGCCGGGAAGGCCAACCTTGGAAAGACCGGTCCGCAAGGTGCACTGACCGGTGATGAATGTAGAGCGGCCAGCCGTGCAGCTCTGCTCGGCGTAATAGTCGGTGAACATCATGCCTTCGCGCGCGATGCGGTCGATGTTCGGGGTGCGGTAACCCATCAGGCCGAAGGAATAGGCGGAGATGTTGGTCTGGCCGATATCGTCGCCGAAGATGACGAGGATATTGGGCTTTCGACCGGTCGCGGCCCCTGCGGCCGGGGCCGCGGCGGGCGCGGCCTTCTGCATCTGCGCCTGCGCGAGCGCATTTGAGGTCAGTGTCGCGGCAGCAACCAGTGTCGAGGTGCCCAGCAGCAGATTTCTGCGGTCGAGCGCGCGGTTATTTGATGGCGCTGATTGCTTCTTGGTTTCATTGCTCATTTCAGACGACCTCACATTTGCGAACGGAACCTCATGACGAGTCGAGAGAAGCGTTGACCGGCCGCCGCGACACGCAGCGGAAACCCACATGGTTCGTGGAGGTGTCGATCGGCTCGGCGTGACGCGCAGCCGGGCGATAGCGAGGGCAGTAGTTCGGCGCGCACAGATGCGAGCCGCCCTTGAGAACTTTCCTCGGAATACGGATGTCGGGTTGACATGGATCAAGGCTCGCGTTCTCCGGTCCGCCTCGCGGATTGGATGGAACACACCAGGGCTTCGCTGCGTCGGCCTGGTGTTTCGGAGACCACCAGTCGGAGGTCCACTCCCAGACGTTGCCGATCATGTCGTGGACGCCGTAGCCGTTCGGCGGAAACGCGGTCACCGGCGAGGTGCGCTCATATCCGTCCTCGCACAGGTTCTGGTTGGGGAAATTGCCCTGCCAGGTGTTGGCCATCTGCGCGGCGCCGGGATTGAGCGCGCTGCCCCACGAAAACTCCTCGCCATCCAGACCGCCGCGCGCGGCGAACTCCCATGGCCTCGATCGGCAAGTCCTTGCCGGCCCATTGCGCGTAGGCCAGCACATCCGCGTAGGAGACGTGCACAGCGGGATGATTGTCGAGCACATTGGATTCGTTCCGCTCGCTGCCACTTTTCTCCAAGGCTATATCAGGCTCCATGCAGGTTAAAACTTGCGAAAAAAGTTAAGAACGATGCTTGGATGCTCGCGTTGGGCGCATGTGTCCATAGAGGAGGCAAACCATGCAAGGACAATGCGTAGTAGCAGTATACAACTCCGGCAACGATGCAGAGCAAGCGTACCGTGCTGTGGTCGGTTCGGGGGTTCCAGCAGATCATGTGAGGTTGAGCAATCAACCATCACATTCATCAAGCCGCGATAGAGTAAGCACGAACTCGGATGGAGAAAGTTTCTGGGACTGGCTGTTTGGAAGCGATGTGCCGGAAGACGAGCGCCGTCTCTATGAAAGCCACATGCAAAGAGGTGGCGCCGCGTTGTCGGTGTTAGTAGATGCTCCGAGGATGGCCGATCTGGACCGTATTGAAGGTGTGCTGCAAGAGTACAATCCCGTCGAGATTCACGAAGAAAGTACAGATCGCACGGCAGCGGTCGGAAACGGAGTATCAGGAAGCGCGGCAAGGCAGGAAGGGTATGCCTCTCAAGGCGCGGAACGCGAAAAGGTCATCCCTCTTCCGGAAGAAGAACTGAAGGTTGGCAAACGGGCCACCGAGACCGTCAAGCATATAAAAACTTACGTAGTCGAGGAGCCCGTGCAAAAGGACGTGCGACTGCGCGACGAGAGAACCGTGGTCGAGCGACGACCGGCGACGGGAGCTGCGACAGGACAACCCACGGAGCGCGAGTATGAGGTGCGAGATCTGCACGAGGAGCCGGTAGTCCAGAAGGAAGTTCGAGCGGGTGAAGAACTGGTGGTGCGCAAAGAAGCGACAGAACATAGTGAGAGGGTTGCCGATACGGTGAAGAAAACCAGGGCAGACATCGACAAGACTGATCGCTGAGTTCCCGGCGATGGAAGGCCAGCATCCGAGTGAGAGCGGGTTTAGTTCCGCTCTCGCTTACTGCATGGCGGCGTACAATCAGCGTCAAGCGAAAGCGCCAGGCTGAAGGCTGCTTCACGTCGACAAAAATCAGAGGGCGTTTGCGCGGTGTGTTCCTGTTCTTCTCAAATCGACTGGGCTGTTTGGGCTCGCTCGCCATCTCCGCTCTCGATGTTCGGAGTGTGAGTTGCTGCCGGTGATGGACACCGAGATTAGGTGTTTCATGAAGCCGGAGGTGGGCGATGAAGAGACGGAAGTTCAGTCGGGAGTTCAAGGTAGAGGCCGTCAAGCTGGTGAGGGAACGCGGGGTATCTGTGGCGCAAGCTGGTGACGTGCACGAGAACGCCCTGCGCAAATGGGTGAAGGAGTTTGGCTCTGATCCCGTTCAGGCCTTTCCCGGCCACGGGCAGATGAAGCCGGAGCAGCAGGAGATCGAGCGGCTGCGCCGTGAGGTCGCCAAGTTGAAGGCCGAGCGGGATATTCTAAAAAAGGCCGCAGCCTTCTTCGCGAAGGAAGCGACATGTCGTCTTCATCGCGAAGCACCGGGCGATCTGGCCGGTGGCATGGCTAGGCGATGCGCTGGGGGTGTCGCGGTCGGGCTTCCATGCCTGGCTGACCCGCTCGCCCAGTGCCAGATCCCGCAGCGACGAAGAGCTCGGTGGCAAGGTGAAGGCCAGCTTCATGGCGAGCGACCGCACCTATGGTGCGCGCCGGGTCTGGCGTGATCTGCTCGCCGATGGGGCGGACTGTGGCCTGCATCAAATCGAACGGCTGATGCGCTTACAAGGCTTGCGGGCGCGACCGAGGCGCCGGCGCTTTGCCGAAGGACAGCGGCGATCGGCAACTCGAGACCGTGCCGGCGAACCTGCTTGACCGGCAGTTCATTGCCGAGCGGCCGAACCAGAAGTGGATCGCCGACTTTACGTATCTCTGGACGGCCGAGGGTTGGCTCTACGTCGCAGCAGTGATCGACCTGTTTTCACGCCGGGTGGTGGGTTGGTCGATGAGCGCCGCCATGACAGCTCAGTTGGTGACCGATGCCCTGCTGATGGCCGTCTGGCGACGCGGCAAGCCGGACGCATTGTTGCACCACTCCGACCAAGGCAGTCAGTACACCAGCGAGCAGTTCCAGCGTTTGATGGCCGACCACGGCATTATCTGCAGCATGAGCCGTTCCGGCAATGTCTGGGACAACGCGGCGATGGAGAGCTTCTTCTCGTCGCTCAAGACCGAACGGACGGAAGGCAAAACCTACAGGACCAGAGACGAGGCACGAGCCGATGTGTTCGACTAAATCGAACGATTTTACAACACGACCCGCAGGCACTCGACCATCGGCTATCTCAGCCCGGTTGAGTTCGAGCGCAAGGTGGGATTAGCTTAACCCGGTGTCCATCAAACCGGCAGCAGCTCAGCTTGCATGTCGTCGCACACGGTCGAGGCTCGGCTCTGCCGATGGCTGCTGCGGGCAAGGATTATTTAGCCGGTAGCGACACTCTCGACTTTACCCAAGAATTCCTGGCCGAGATGCTTGGTGTGCAACGGACGAGTGTCACGTTGTCCGCTCAAACGCTCCACGAGGCCGGTTTGATCGAATATAAGCGAGGCAAAGCGAGGCAAAATACACCTTGTGAATGTAGATCTTCTGCACGAGGCTGTTTGCGAATGCTACCGAGCGGTGAAAGATCAGTATGAAGCGATTGCCGCATTAAAGGCTGCCTAGGTCAACCGCCGCTCGCCGTTTGAATTGATTTCGTGCAGGAACCTTGCCCCTGCTTGCGGTGTTGGAGAGCAAGTGCAACTACTTAGGAGGAACTCGTATGAGAACTCTGCTATTGACCGGTGTACTGGCGGTCGCTGGCTTCGCTCTCGCCACGCCGATCTCCATTGCACCCGCGTCAGCTCAAGTTGAGGTTGACACTCCACTCGGCGGCGTGAGAGTGGGCCCGGAGCGGCGGTACTACCGAGAGTACGATCGACCCGCTTATCGCGCTTACGGGTATGATCGCGGATATCGCGGTGGTTGCCGCACCGTCACGATCGAGCGCGACGACGGTTCGGTCCGCAGAATCCGCCGCTGCGATTAGCAGTGCCGGACTAGAAATTGATGCCGGGCGCGTCACAAGAGAGCGCCCGACCTGGCAGAGTGGGGGTGTTTTTGACCAGAGCCCTTTGCGCTTTATCGAAGAGGTCTAGCGCCATAATGTGCATCGCCCGGGCTTTCTCCGGGTCCGATTCTGCTAATGCCAACCGTGATGCGATCTCAGCTTGCTTCAAATAGTATTCGGCGGTGGGCACTTCGTTTCCCCATAGGTTCCACCTCCCTAAGTGGAAGCTAGCGGGTTAAGTGCAAAAGTGCACATTTGTTCCCGGGCTGCGGGAAAACTTAGCCGGTCGGACGAATTTGAGGGCCTCAACTGGGGCTGACGAAGTTGAGTCCCTTCGGTCTTACGTTGTCGAGGCGTGATACCTGGATCAACAACTTAGAACGTCGCGGCGAGTTCCACCTATCTGCATCAAGGCGGCCCGGCCTTGCAGCGCAGAGACGGAGCCAGCTCTTATTTGGAGCCCATGGCCGGACGGCTCCGCCGGCACGGCGGCGAGCCGCGGGAAGGTAAGCCACGTTCGGCAAAACGGAAACGTGTCACTGGCGACCTCGGCCGCTTGGCCACAGGATGATGACGCCAATGACGATCGGAGCCAGCCCAAAAGCCAATGCCACCCAGAACATGGGCTCTTGGAGGATGTAGAGGATTCCGAGCATGCGTAGGCATAGCGCCACCTAAACGCGCGGTCAGTGTTGGGTTGCTCCGTGATAATACGGGCGCGGGGTGACGCCGATCATTGCTGGTCGAACCAGACGGTCTAGACTGATGCCGATCTGCCAAATCGATACAAAAGAGAAATGGCGAAGTCTTCAAAACTTGTCGTCGCAAAGAAGGGCCGCGTCCTCCTGGTCAGACGACGACGCGACAAGCTCTGGATGTTTCCGGGCGGTCGCAAGCGTGCAGGTGAGAGTGAAAGGAAGTGCCTCCGCCGAGAGATCAGGGAAGAACTGCCGAAGCTCAAGCTGGGCCCGGTGAAGCTCTGGAAGGAAGTGAAGGCAAAGAACCGGCGGTCGGTCGCAAGATGAGTGACGCAATCTTCTTAGCTAAGGACGCGGGGGGCGCCCTGAAGATTGGCGACAAGAAGGAGATTGATAAGGCGGTCTGGTGCAAGCCACGAGGAATCAGGCTGACGCCGACTTCGCGATACATCCGAGACAAGTTGTTTCCGAAGTGAAGCGTGCTTGACCGGCCGGTAAGCCGCCTTAATCGTCTCGGCGCGGCGGCTTTCGGGGCGTCCGATCTGCTCGCGGAAAAACCCCGCCTCCCAAGAAGAGGCGGGGTTTAAGTTAGAGGGAGGTACTCGCTGGCCAGCGCGTACCCCCATGCCAACGCTACCATAGGAAGGGGGCGCATCATAGGCAGTTTGACCGCCAAAAATCGGCGGGCGCTTCGCGCTCGGGCCGACGATCCTAATCGCCGGTGGGAGTAATGCGAAACTCAACAACCTCGGGCAAGCCGCGCAAATGTTTGGCAAGTCGTTCGGCATTGAGCCTGTCGCGGCTCTTAATGGTCATCCGGTACTCGAACTGCTGCCCGCCCTCGCTTAGTCGCGATGACAGGTTGGCAATCGTAAAGCCGTGATCGCCAATCATCTTATGGACTTCGCTTTCGCCCATCACTTTATCCCGAGCAAAGCGTAACATGTGATGGGCATAGAACTCGCTCGGCAATCGAGCCTCGATGACCCTGAACAGCGCGAGTACCATGAGGGTTGCGACGGCGCCAACAAACGCCGCAAACCAGAACCCGATTCCAACCAGAATACCAATAGCTGCCGTCACCCAAATGGATGCAGCCGTTGTTAATCCGCGGACAGTAAGTCCCTCCTTGAAAATGACGCCAGCTCCCAAAAATCCAATGCCGGTCATGATGCCCTGCGCCATACGGGTCGGGTCAGTGCGGATGGCGTCATGTTCAAGTAATGTCATCCACTGGTGCTGATAAACCGTAACGATCATGAGAATGGCTGACGCGATACAGACGAGGGAATGCGTTCTAAAACCTGCCGGGCGTCCATGAAATGTGCGCTCGAACCCGATCATAGCGCCAATGGCGAGAGCACCAGCAACTCTGACGATAATCACCAGCTCGTCGTGCCCCATGGTGCCTCCTATGCGTCCGGGGAAATCAAAAGGGCCAGGCGTAAATCAGAGCCACAGGGAGGTGTGGTTAACCTCGCCTCGAAAAAGCTAACACAGTGACCGAAAACGCCAAGCATAAACCTGACAGCCGAAGCGATATGCGAGCTACAGCGAACGTCGTATCGCATCACACACGCAGCGCTAACACTCTGGGCACAAGGCCTGCTTCGGGTCAAACTGCGAAGAACCTAAGTTGAGCAAATCTGGTCCGCTCTGCCGTGATGAGCGGACCTTCGTCAGACGCGCCACGACTTCGCAGACGGGCTAGAACAGGACGTGCTGACCTTGAGCGGCACAACTGGCGTTTGCTATCCCTATAGTTAGTCCGCTCGCAAAGGATTGACCAATGACCCATGTATTATTTCGAAGATGCCGAAATGGGTACCACCAGAAACGCAGGTCCTTATTTGGTCTCGAAGGAAGAGATTATACAGTTTGCCAAGCAATACGATCCGATACCGCGCCACATCGATGAGGAGGCGGCAGCATGTTCAATTATTGGTGGATTAACCGCATGGAGCGCCCACACGTTTGCAGTCTTCATCTCGCTCACGCCCAAGCTCCAGCCTCGGCCGCTCCATGTCCTCGCCGGAATGGGCTGGGATGAGCTGAGGTTGCCGAACCCGGTACGCCCAGGAGAGATGAACTTAATCTCGAAGCGACTATTTTGGAGAAGCTGGAGTCAAAATCGAAATCTGATCGCGGCATCGTGCGCAATCAAATCCGATTATGCAACCAAAGAAACGAGGTCGCCCTGCAATGCATCGGCATCATCCTCGTTGCAAGGCGACCAGACGCGAAAGCATCCGCGTAAGCTGTTGTAGAACGTGCCGCCGGTTGGTTTCTGTCTCTTGTGGGTCAAAACACGAAGAACTCACGTCGAGCAAATCTGGTCAGCTCTGACTCGACGAGCGGACTACCGGCCGCCGAGGCGCAACTTCCCGACGGGCCAAAAGCTGTCATTCGATCACCTCGGAGCAGTTGGAGACAACCCCGCTTTCCGAAGACCCTCAATTATCAGCTTCGCGTTTGTTTGCCCCGCCCGACCGATCCTCACGGATATACCGTAGGTGGGATCGACCTCAAGCAGACGAGCCACCGCCTCCCGCGCGTCAGCGTCACGTCCGAGATGGGCCAAAGCGGACGCGAGGCACACGTATGCGGACGAATAGGACGGGTTCTGGCGTTGCGCTTTCTTCCCGGCCACGATGGCCTCGTCAAAGCGACGAAGCTCAATAAAGGCCATCCCCATCCCAGTAAGCGACACGTGTAGCCGCGGGTCTATTGGGCTCATCCGAATGCCACGTTCAAAGCTCCGGACCGCTTCCTCCGGCAACCCAGCAAGAAAATAGACCCAGCCTCTAGCGTGCCATGCCTCAAATGAATTTTGGTTGAGCGCGACCGCCCGGTCTGCCATTTCGATCGCACTTTCGTAATCGCCTGCAACGAACGCCAAGGTTACGCAAGCCAATGCTAGCGTTTCTGGATCTCCATTGTCGACACTCAATGCCAAGCGAACGAGCCGAACCGCTTCCTTGCGCTCGAATTGACGATTGGTCGAATAGCCTAAGACGACGTTGTTCATGTGACAGGCACCCGCCAGAGCAGCAACAAAGCCGAACCGAGGGTCTAGCTCTAACGCGCGATGAGCCAGCCTTATCGCCTCGGCGAACCCTTCGCGGGTCGCCAGGTAAAACTGCGGCAGAGCACGGAGGTAATAATCATAGGCGGTAAGGTTCTCCGGTCGCCGCCGTGCCGCCATCTCGATTTCTGTTTGCAGCAATTTCGGCTGAATGGCCGAGATGACGGCGATTGTCACCTCGTCCTGCAGAGCAAAAACGTCGGTCAGGTCGCGCTCGAACCTGTCCGCCCAGATGTGTGCGCCTGTCACCGCGTCGATCAACTGTCCCGTGATGCGGACTTTGCCCGACGCCTTGCGCACGGACCCCTCAAGGACATAGCGCACGCCAAGCTCTTGCCCGACCTGCTTCACGTTCACCGTCTTGGCCTTGTAGGTGAAGCTGGAATTGCGGGCGATCACGAACAACCATTTAAACCGGGAAAGCGCCGTAGTGATCTCCTCAACCATTCCGTCCGAAAAATACTCCTGCTCGGGATCGGCGGTCATGTTCTCAAACGGAAGTACGGCGATGGCGATGGGAGGCTTCTCCGGGAGTGGAGGGCCCGCAACTTCTCGCGTCTCCTGCACCTGTCCGACAAAACGGAAGCCCTTGCGCGGAAGCGTCTTGATAAGCCGCTGCTCCTCGCCGGTATCGCCGATGGCGGTTCGAGCAGCATTCAGGCGGGTTGTCAGCGCCGCGTCAGATACACTGCGCCCATTCCAAATGGCCTTGATGAGGTCGTCCTTGCTGACAACTCGCTCTCTGTTGCGGATAAGGTAATCGAGCAGGTCAAAAACCTGCGGTGTGATCGAGACCGCATCAGTGCCCCGCTGCAGCTCGCGCCGGTCGGTGTCGAATGCGTATTCCTCGAAAAGATAGCGCAACCTGCCATTCCTTCTCGGGGCCGCCTCTGTATTAGCGCATGAAGAATAAGCCGCCGGTAAGAGAAATGTAAGCCACCAGTTAAGCGCGCCGGCACCTCTTGCGGCAACTTCCGCCTAGTGAGCACTCCAGACAGGACACCCTCAATGAGCACGATCCACGGGACCACCGAGCTGGGACCGGCAACGGCAAGGCGCCAGGTCTACAGTCCTCTCGAAGCATACTGGAATGCATTTCAGGAGTGGCGCAAACGCCAGAGATTACTGGCCTGCTTGTGCGACTTAAGTGATAGGGAGCTTATGGATATCGGTATTACGCGCGGCGAAATCGACTACGTCGCCTCGCACCGAGATTGCGATCCGCGAGGCATTCTATCCGGTCGAACGATGCAAGGTCGGATTATTCACAACCAGAAGGCGTTACATAACCGCTTAGGTTGAGCGAAGAGGCGAGCAAGAACATTTCCGGGATGTGAACCAATTCACATCTGACGAGGCCGCCCGGCGGCAGTATGAAAGCGGTACATTATCAGAACCAGGCCGCGGCGAATGATTGCCAACCCTCCTGCTACGGAGTGCTCAATGAGTGGCGAACGGTGGCCGTACTTTGCCGGCGTTGCATCGATCATCTTAGCGATGTCCTTTGCGTACTTGCTTGAACGCAAGTGCCAAACCGAGCTTGCATTTCAGCGCTCCTTTCCATCCGCTCTGTCCGAGCTAATTGTAGGAAGCGAGCCGATTAGGTGTTGGTTCGATAATTGATTTCTGTGGAGGTCACTGCTCTGGCTTAGAAGCGGCAGTCCGGCCGCTCAGTTCGTCAGGTCCGGCTCTTCCCTGAGAATGGTCTTTTCGGCGGCTCAAAGGCAATTCGGCTACGGGTAGGAACGGCTTTATACATCGCGGGTCAAAGCCCCCGCAGCCCCGCCCGTCTCAGCGTTGACACGCTACCGGCCACGCGCCTGTGACCACCAAAAACGACCGCGGCGGATAATATTAAACGTGGATCAATACCGCTTGTGCTGTCCGACTTCGACTGTCACGTATCCGCAAATTCCCGCATAACCGAATGTTTGCATAGGGGTGATCCGATGAATTCCAATGCAGATCTTTCGACAATTCTAGACCGCATGCTTGATACAGCGGCCGACAATTTCAGGATCGCAAAGATCCTCGTTCAAGTGGGACTTGATCCCAACAACATCACCTACGACGCACTGTTTAATCGCCTGTTTGAAATTGTGTTGGCCAATATCACGCTCGCCAACATGTTCGCCTTAGTTGGCGCCTTCTTCTTTGTCGCTACCTTGCTGATGCAGAGAATGGTGCCGCTGCGGGTCGCGAATATGGTCGGCTGTACATTCTTCGCAATTTCTTGTGCGCTTTCCGGGAGCGTCGCCACCTTTCTGCTTTATCTGCTGCTGTTGCCAGTCAACGCCTTTCGCCTCCGTCAACTGCTCAAGCTCGTTAAGAAGGCACGTAGCGCGACGCAGGGTGATAGGTCGATGGAATGGTTAAAACCATTCATGACCGAGCGTAGATATCGCCGAGGCGACATACTCTTCAGGAAGGGTGATGCCGCTGCGGAAATGTTCCTCATCGTCACCGGGAAGTTTCTCGTCATAGAAATCGGTGTCGAGCTTCCGCCAGGGCGCTTCATGGGAGAACTTGGCTTCCTCACACCCAATAACCGGCGAACCGCGACGGTCGAGTGCAGAGAAGACGGCCAAGTCCTGACGATAACTTATGAAAGGCTGCTTGAAATCTATTTTCAGAGTGATCAGCAATTCGGCTACTATATCCTCCTCCTCACCGGCCAGCGTCTCCTCGAAAACAACCAGCGCCTCCAGGAAAGCCTCTCGAAGCTGGAAGCAGCTCTCGCACAAGAGAAAGCGGCGCGATTGATGGCAGCTGCGCGAGGCACAGCTTGAATGGCATTGACTGCCATGGGTGGCACTACTGTCGCCGCACAGTGCGGCTCTCGCGACGCAACGATGTCCGCCTAGGGAAGCCGCCGATCAACGTTAAGCTGCGAGACTTCTGCCCTCGAATGGCGCGACGAACATGCCGTCTGGCCGGCCACGCAGAGCTCGTACGCCATGCATGGGGCGGAAGGTAAGCGTTCACCTGATCGGGAATCGAGGGCCGTAGCCTAGCGACCACGAAGCCGAAAATCCTGGTCCATGAAACCGTTTCAGGGAGGAAGGAAAAGAGCCTGAAACGGAGGCCGTTTACGCTCCTCAATCGAGGCAATCGAGCCCCCCTTGCAACGAAGGAGCGATCATGCGTGCACGTTCCATTATGACCCTCGTCGCAATTCTCCTGATCGGTGTCGCTGCAAAGGTCGCTTTCTTCGGGGCTCAGCCGGCCGAGGCAGTCCCCTCAAGAACTAGCCTCGATATCCAACAGATGCACCGAAGCATCACGAATCTGCCGGTGCAGAAGTTCCAAGACATGACCATTGTTTTTGCCGGCGATTGAGCACGCTCTAAAAGGCCGCTCCGAGGGCGCCCCCTAGTGCCATGCGGCTGGGGCGATAAGGAGGGAATGTAGGCCGTTGCTTGTGTTAGGAACGAGTGACCCTGCGTCCAGTTCAATGACGAGTCTTGCGCGCCCTCCTTCCGCGAGACCTGTGCCGAGACTAGCTCCAGCCCGCTCTCCCTCGGGCTGGAGCGTTCGCTTTGCGTCGGCGATTCACAAATTTGAATGCGATGGGACAACTCTTTGGGATAAGGCTGCGTTTGCCGATCAGACAGCGGCAGACGCCTCGGTCCCAGCTCGTTTCAACCGCCGGCTGGGGCCGATGGTCTACGCCGGCGCAAGCCGTTCCATCAGTACCAGCCCATCTTGAAACAGAGACCACACCAACCAGCTAGCGTGATTTAGGGCGGCTATGTTGCTGCATCACTTCGTCGCAGAGTCAGCTTTTTAAGCCGACCAACGATCTTGCTCTTCCTGATAGGCCTGCTCGTTAAGCCGCTCAGCGATCTCCGCCGCAAGATCTTCCGTCTCGGCAGAGGCGAGCGGCTCGCCTTTTTGGTTCTTGAGCTTTTCCCTGTGCACTTCGATTGGAAAACGTCCGGTGTCAGTGGGGGATCTTTGTTCATGGCGACCTCAGGATTTGTTTGGTGCTGTAAGTCATCCGATCATTGAGGGTTGCTCGCGAGCGTCGCTCGAACTCTGGAACGTCTGGCGCTGCGGGCAGCTCTGGATTTGGCGCTGCCCTTAGGAACGATCGTTGCGAAGTTCAGTTTCTGAAAACTTCAGCAACGAGATGACAACATGAAAATCGCAAAGATTGCCTTAGCTGCCGCGTTGGTGTTCGGATCGATTGCCGCAGCGTCGGCGCAAGGCGGAGGAGCTGGGGGCGGGGCAGGTGGTGCGGGCGGCGCGGGTGCTGGCGCAGGTGCCGGCGCAGGCGGTAGCGGAGACGGCGGAGCTGGCGGAGCCAGTGGAAGCAGTGCCGGGGGCGGCGGCGGCGGAGATTCCCCGGCAGCTACGACCGGCCAGGGTACGTCAAGCAGTCCGAGATCGGCAAATCCCGGCGCAACGGTGAACGACCCAAAAGCAAAAGGGCGGCAATAGTGAATCGGAATGAGTGCCTCTTCTGAGCGATCGCTCTTTCCGGTCCAGCGTCGTAAGGTTTGCTGCCGCTCCGGGGCTCAACATCCAGCCCTTCGCCCGGAGGGCGGCCCCGCCAACCCGCCAGTTGGCGGGTCGCCGCTATTGGGAGCGTCCGCAGTCGAGGCGGGCTTACTTGCCGCAGCCGAAAAATACCCAAGCAACTGCGTAACGCCTCAGTTCGCGCGTGACGGAAAGCTCGCGATCTTGCGTGTGAGCTGCCAAAGCTCGACAGCGAGGCCTCCGCAAATTGCAGCGCACGCTGTTTAGCGGCTTCCTCGTTGGCGCAAATCAGCCTTATCGTTTGCACGATGCGCCCGTCCGCCCAAATAAGTAGGCCGTAAACTCTTCCATGGAAGCTTCCCGGCTTGGGCGCTGCGGCTTGACTTGGGTTCGCCTTCCTGACCTTAACGTGGCGCCCCCGCAACAGTAATGGTGTTCCTTTCTGGAACACCATTTCTCGACTCAACCCGCGCAGCGAATTCTGGAATCAATCCGATCAACCGGGCTGAACGTGCCCATTCAATAAACAGTCAATTTTCCCGGACAGGCCTCAGGGCCGGAGCTGGCACACTTTTTCCCGTTCGGTAAACTTGGCGAGTAGGTCCTGCGGCCATTTCCCCTTTCGCTTCGCCGGTCGATCTGCTTCTGAAGCTGCGCCGCAAGATGAATTAGGCCATTCCTTGAGGGAACGCACTTGAGGCGGTCTAAATTTTGATCTGCGATGCCGCGATACTATTTCGACTTGAGAGACAGCGACGAGGTAGTGCCAGACGAGGAGGGCTTGGAACTTCCGGGCCTGCTCGCTGTGCACGCTGAGGCCGCTAAGTCGTTAGCCGATATCGTCCGAGAAGCAGTGCACAGCGATCCTCTCGTGAGAGGGCGGCGCGACTTGGCTATAGACGTTCGAAACGATGCCGGGCCGGTGATGCAGGTCAGATTCATCTTTGAGCTTGTGACCGTGTTGAGGCAGTAAGGAGCTTTCCTATTTCAGCCACGACCGGCCATCCGGAATGGCAGCGCTAGCTGCACGCCGATCGAGCGGCCAAGTTGGCTCTCGACGAAATCCTCCAAGCCGTCCGAGATCTCGTGACCTTCAGCAGCAATCCTGCGCTCGAGCTCGCGCGCCGCGATGTCCTCGGACGCGTCGCGCGACCAGCCCTACGACTGGATTGAACGCAACGACGCGAAGCACGCTTGCACTGTCCCTCACGCGATTCTCGTTCAAAGCTCTATCTCCAGATTTTAACCTATGTGTCTGCCACCTTCTGCATAGGAACTTAGAATTGCTCCCATCAGCAGAAGGAACACGCGATGGGAAAGAACCGGAGGCGATTTAAGCACACAGATTCACTCACGAGGCAGAGATGACCCTCGTTTGTTAGGAAGCAGGGCTTCTTCGGTCAGTTCAACTATCCATCTTGGCGCAGTGGAAATGCCATGTCGTGTAAAGCAATCGTCGCGGTTTACGTCCGCTTGAGGAACCAGCAGGCCTTAGAAGATATGAGAGATCTTCGGCGCGAGTTGCTCCAATCCATGTCCAGCCCGGCAGCCAAGTACGTTCAGCATGATCTCCGATTGATCGAAGATGGCTTGGAACAACTGCGCCAGCTGCATATCAGCGCGTCTGGTTGCGGGCCCATCCGTCGGGCTTGCCGCGCCAGCTGAACAGCAGGACGGCGCTGTTGTGCTGGCGCAGAACGTGCGCCCGGCGCCATTACCGAACGACTTGCTCATGGCGCGGCGCTTCATGGCCGCGCCTCCAGCTTCGCGAGCTCCGACAGCCCCATTCCCGGATAAGCATCCAGAAAGGAGACTTCCTATTGTAGGCGAGTTTTGTTGGCGGCCTGGCCTCATCTCTCACTCTCGCACTTCCCGATCTGCTCGCGCAAGGTCGCGAGATGTTCGAGCATGTCTCTCATCGCGCCCCATCGGTCAACGAGTTCAACTGAGGCAACTTTGGAACGATCAGCATATTGCCGCGTCCGTATGGTATAGGGGCGCCCGGCTTGGGCCTTGCTTGGGCATCTGGTCTTGGGAATAGATGCGAGCAGACACTCAGCAAATGTCAGCCGGTTCCGATGCATCCGTAAATGACTCGGAGAAAGATCATGCATCGCTCGCCATCGATGGTGCCGCAAGATGCGGACCATGACATGTACCTCGTACTTCTGGACGCCTACGGGATATGGGTGGGACGCGCCTGGCGCGAGACGGATGATGATGAGGGTACGTATCGCGAGATGCTGATCCGCGACCTCTTGCACGAAGTTTACAGCCGCCCAGTGCGCATCGTTGCCTTCAACACCGCCGAGGGATGGTCGCGCAATATCACAGCCGAGATCGCTGCTGAGCTGAAGCAGCGCAGAGACGAAGGGGAGAACATTCCTACCTCTATACAACACTTGCTACTAATGGCCGGTGGCTAACCATATTCGCTTTTCTCCGGTTTCGCCTTCCCGCTCTCAGACTTCGTGCAATTTCTGGGCGCCGCTGTTGGAAGTAAGCGGACATCCCGGATCCCCGCGGGTCACTTCAAATTCCTCCGGGTATGGTCAGTCAAATTCCTCCACCCGCGAGGCAGGACATGGTGATTGTTAGTTTGCCTTTGTTTCCCGGGCAAGAGTTTCAGCGGCCTCTTTGAGCCGATAGCTGCGTCCGTCGAACTCAAGCAGATGGCAATGATGCATCAGGCGATCGAGGATCGTCGTGCTCATGGTGTTGTCCCCCAGGTATGTCCCCCAGTCCTGCACGACGCGATTGGAGGTAACGATGACGCTGCGGCGCAGTTTGTAGCGCTGATGGATCAGGGTCTGCAGCAATGCGCCGGCGTCGTCAGGGATGGCGCGTGCGAGGAACAGATCGTCCAGCACGAGGAGATCGCAGTCGATGATGGTTCGCAGCCGGACCTCGCGTTGTGCCGGGGAGTTCATGGCGTAGCGGTGGAAGAAGTCGTCGGTCTCAAGATACTGGACCTTGTGGCTTTGCAGGATCGCCTGATAGGCAATCGCCTTGGCGATGTAGGACTTCCCGGTGCCAGGTTTGCCGACAAGCAGCGCGTTTTCGCCGGCGGCAATGAACGCCAGGGTGTGGAGCTGGAAGCAAGTCTGGCGCGGCAATCTGGGATTGAAGGTCCAGTCGAACTCGGCGAGCGTCAGTTTTTCGTCGAGCCCGGATTGCTGGTATCGTCGCTCGATAAGGCGGGACTGACGACGGTCCAGTTCGTCCTGCAGGATCAGGGAGAAGGTCTCGAGGAATGGCTGGTTGGCGCCCTGCGCCTGCAGCACGCGCGTCTGCAGCGTGTCGCGAACGCCCGACAGGCGCAGCTGTCGCAGGCAACGCTCAATTTCCGGCATGGTCATCATGTGGTTTGGTCTCCAGTGTGAGGTGAGAAGCCGCGGGAGCGCTCGTGGCGCCGGAGCTGGCCGGGGTTGCGCAGGCGCCACGAGCGCGGGTTGCAGGGGTGCGGTCGCCGTGAGCCTCGGCCTGCCGGCCATTGTCGCCGGCATCGTGCCGCACGGCACGGCTGAAGAGATCGCCGTATTCGGCTGGAGCGCGGATCAGCGGATGATCCTGGGTGAGCGACGATGCCGGCTGTGGCGTCGCTCCAACCTGCGCGATCGCCTGTTCGAACAACCGCTCGACGGTCGCACGCACGTGCTTGTAGCGGTAGATGCGGTTCTCGACGGCGTGCGCGCAGGCTTGCTCGACCAGCCGTGCCGGATACTTCCGGCCCAGCCCGACAATGCCCCACATCGCGCGCTGTCCGGGGCGCCCCTCGGTGTCGAACACTTGCTGGCACAGCGCCCTGGTCTGCGGCCCGATGCGCTCGGCGCTCGCCAGCAGCACGGCGGTTTGCCGCGACGGATTGAACGGCCGTTCGCTGGTCGGCAGGACGACAGAACCGGAGTGCGTCATCCGGGGATGAACACGCAGCAGCGCATGGGTGTGGCGATCACGGATCTCGATCGTGGAGGCGTAGATCCGCACCACGACCTGACTGCCGATGGGCGCAGGCCGCGCGGCGTAATAGCTGCTATCAACACGCACGGTGGTATCGTCGCAGACGGTCCGAACGACCTCGGTGAAGATGCGGAAGGCAGCCACTGGCAACGGCCGCAGGTGTGGCTTCTCCTCCTGGAACATCGCCTCGACCTGACGACGCGTGCTACCGTGGATGCGCTTGGAGGCCCAATTCTCCTCCCAGTTCCTCAAGAACTCGTTCTGGGCTTCCAGTGTCTCGAAGCGCCGTCCGGCCAGCGCGGTGCCCTGGGTATGTTGAATCGCACTCTCGACGCATCCTTTCCGATTGGGATCGGCCACACGCGCGGGATCGGCGACCACGGCGTAATGAGCCAGCATCGCGCTGTAAATCGGGTTGAGCTCGGGCTCGTACAAATCCGGCTTGAGGACGCCTTCCTTCAGATTGTCGAGCACGACATAGCTGGGGACCCCGCCAAAATACCGGAACGCCTCTTCGTGGAGCTGCGCCCAGACGTGTTGGCTGGACTTCCAGACCACCCGCCGGAAGCTGCGCCGCGAGTAGCGCAGCGTCATCACGAACAGGCGGGGACGGCGGTACCGGCCGCTCCTGGGATCAATCGTCAGAGCGCCCTCGCCATAGTCGACCTGGGCCTCCTCGCCGGGCAGGAACTCAAGTCGATCAAACTGCTCGGGATCGCTGTGTCGCAACGTGCGCACAAACCGCTTGACGCTCTGGTAGCTGGACGGAAAGCCAAAATGATCGACAAGGTCCTGGTAAATCGCCTGCGCATTCCGCTTCAGGCGGACCTGTTCTTCGATCCACGTCCGATGCGGTTCGCAAGCCGAACGGGCCAGGCTGCTGGTGACCGTCGCTCCTGATGCCCCAGAAGCCGGTGGTCGGGGTGGAGGAATTTGGCCGTCCACGCTCACCGGGCCGGTGGTCGCTTCCCCGGGGGAATTTGCCTCCGCACCGGCCCGCAGCGCCCGGTAACGCCGGATCGTCTTGCGATCGATCCCCGTCAGCCTGTGGATCTCGCGCTGGCTGGCGTTGCGATCGAGTAGCGTAAATACCGTGCTTTGCAGGTGTGGCTTCAAGACGTTCAACTCCCTGGCCCCTTGCTGGCTAAAGGGACCGAAAATAAACGTCCTGCCTGACCGGCTACCGCTGTTCAGCGGCGCTGACGGTGAACATCAGGTGGGGGAGTTTCAAGTGACCATACCCGGGGGATTTTGACCGACCCACGGGGCGGATTTAAGTGCACGCCCTGGAAGGCTCGTCCGAGTTGGCCAATTCAGGAGGACTAACACCAAAGGCACCGCTGCACGGCGGAAGCGGTGGCCGACTGCGTCGCGCCGTGGGGTGCTGAGAAAATTTGGAACATCCCCTCGAATGCAGGTTTGAGGCTTTGGGTGCTTTCTGTCTGATTTAGGGACTTCCGCGATGGCGCTGCAGACTAGCCTGCGCGTTCCAGCCGATCGTGATCACCGATTCCAGGCCATCGTGATCACCCATTCCAGAGCATCGTGATCACCGTTTCCAGCCGATCGTGATCGCTATTTCCAGCGATCATGATCGGGGACAACCAGGAGGCGCCCACCGCTGACAGTCTGCAACCGGGGTAGCTCGGTCTTTTGCCCAACCGCAGAGGATCGAGATGCCGACAGAGAGACTGTCCATGCGCCACATTCGCGAAGTTCTACGCCTGCACTACAGCGTCGGCATGTCGCAACGCGCCGTTGCCCGCAGCCTCGGTCTGGCCCAGGGCACGGTCAGTAAGTACGTCAACCGAGCCCGCCGCGCCGGTCTGACCTGGCCGTTGCCAACGGAGCTCGATGACGACGTCCAGCTCGAGAACCGCCTGTTTCCGCCGCCTTCCGATCGGCCCAGCGACGAGCGTCCGCATCCGGACTGGGCGCTCGTGCATCGCGAGCTGCGGCGCCCGAACGTCACGCTGATGCTGTTGTGGGAGGAGTATTGCGACGCAAACTCCGACAGCTTCAGCTATGCGTGGTTCTGCGAACGCTATAAGGAATGGGCCGGCCGCCTCAAGCCGACCCTGCGCCAGGTCCATGTCGCCGGCGAGAAGCTGTTCGTCGACTATTCCGGCCACACCATGGAGGTAGTTGACGGGCTCACCGGTGAGGTGCGCAGCGCGCAGATCTTCGTCGCCGTGCTCGGCGCCTCGAACTACACCTACGCCGAGGCCAGCCTCACCCAGAGCCTGCCGGACTGGATCGCCTCGCACGTGCGGGCCTTTGCCTTTTTCGGCGGTGTGGCCCGGCAGACGGTGAGCGACAATTTGAAGGCCGGCATCACCCGGGCCTGCTTTCACGAGCCGATGGTCAACCGGACCTATGCCGATCTCGCCCGCCATTACCGCACCGCCATCGTCCCGGCGCGGCCGTATCGGCCGCGCGACAAAGCCAAGGTCGAGGTCGGGGTCCAAATCGTCGGGCGATGGATTCTGGCGCGTCTGCGCAACCGCCGCTTCTTCTCGCTCGCCGCCCTCAACGAGGCGATCCACAGCCTCCTTGTCGAGCTGAACGATCGACCTCTCCGGAGCTGGGGGCGAAGTCGGCGCGATCTGTTCGAAGAGTTCGATCATCAGGCGCTCACCCCCTTGCCGGATGAACCGTACGAGTATGCCGAGTGGAAGCGCTGCCGGGTCAACCTCGATTATCACGTCGAGATCGCCAAGCATTACTACAGCGTCCCTCACAACCTCTTGCATCAGGAGGTCGAGGCTCGCATCACCCAAAAGACCGTCGAGATCTTCCTCCGTGGCAAGCGCGTGGCCTCGCATCTGCGCAGCACCTTGCCGCATCGCCCGACCACGATTGCCGAGCATATGCCGAGTTCGCATCGCCGCTATCGTGACTGGACCCATGAGCGTATTCGTTCCGAAGCCGCCAAGGTCGGCCCCGACGCCGACACCCTGATCGACGTCATCCTGCGGTCGCGGCCGCATCCGGAACAGGGCTTCCGCTCCGCGATCGGCATTCTCGGGCTGGTCAAGCGCTACGGCCAGGAACGCGTCGACGCCGCCTGCGCCCGGGCCCTGCTGCTCAACGCCCGCTCGTACAAAACGGTCGCCGCCATCCTCAAGAACGGCACCGACAGAACCGCGCCTCCCGCCGAGGAGGCGCCCATCCTCTTCCACGCCAACATCCGTGGCCGCAGCTACTACAATTGATCAGGAGAGATCAGCATGCTTATTCACCCCACCGTCGATCGCTTGCGCGCCCTCGGCCTCGCCGCCATGGCCGATACCCTCACTGAACTGCAGAACAACCCCGAGGCGGCCGAGATGCCGCACGCCGATTGGCTCGGCCTCCTCGTCGATCGCGAGGTCACCGCCCGCGACAACCGCCGCCTCACGCGCCGCTTGACCAGTGCCAAGCTCCGGCAAGCCGCCGCCATTGAGAACGTCGACTATCGCACCGCTCGCGGCCTTGACCGTTCGCTCTTCCAAACCCTCGCCACCTGCCAATGGATCCGTGAGGCCAACCACCTGGTCATCGTCGGCCCAACCGGCACCGGCAAGTCCTGGCTTGCCTGTGCGCTCGGCAACAAGGCCTGCCGCGACGGCTTCTCCGTCCTCTACAAGCGAACATCCCGCCTGTTCGCCGATCTCGCCCAGGCGCGCGGCGAAGGCCGTCTGGCGCGCCTGATCGCCGCGCTCGAGCGCGTCAATCTCCTCATCCTTGACGACTGGGGACCCGAACCGCTCACCGCCGACCAGCGCCGCGATCTGCTCGAGATTGTCGATGATCGCTACGACAAGGGATCCTTGTTGATCACAAGTCAGGTCCCCGTGTCGCAATGGCACGACGTCATTGCCGATCCCACCCTTGGCGATGCGATATTGGACCGCATCATTCACAATGCGCACCGCCTCGAGCTCAAAGGCGACAGTCTACGGCGTCAGGCTGGCGAAAAGAAAAAACCGTGAGCACCTCGCGCACGATCGCCCCGCCGGCCCACAGGCCCCTCCCGCGCGCGTCGCTCCGTCGCTCATGGGGGCACTCCGCGCCGCGCACGGGGCCCTCCCATGGACCGCCGGAACGATCTCCGAACCAACCCGCCAGCCTTGACCAGGAGACCATTTCCAGCACACATAAACCCGTCAGTCGTGTTCGCCTCCGCATCTGATCACGATCGCTGGAATCCGTGATCACCATCGCCTGGAACACCTGATCACCATCCCTGGAATGCGCAGACTAGCCTCGGGAATGGACTTTTAGCGGCTTTGCCCCCAGCGGATCTCAACCTGCTTGAGCCTCACGTTCAGAAGATATCGTTCGAGTCTCACGCTGTGTTGGTGCGAACCGGTGATGAGCTCAAACAAGTCTATTTTCCTATCAGCGGGATCTTAGCGTTCTTGGTTGAGATGTCGGACGGACACATTGTGGCGTCCACTCTCATGGGCTCGGAAGGCGCGGTCGGTGCTTTCTCTGTTCTTAGTCCCTCGCACTCGCCCGTCACAGCAACTGCCTATGTGGCCGGAGCTGCGCTCCAGGTTCCGGTTTTACGATTGCAACAAGCTTTTGAGCAAAGCGGCGCCATTAAGCGTGTGCTGCGCCTCCATCTCCGCACTCAATTGCTACAGCTTCAGAACGTGGCCGCCTGCAACGCTGTGCACTCGGCGGAGTGCCGTATGGCTCGATGGTTGCTCGAGATTCATGATCGTGTCGCAAACGGGGAGATTCGATTGACGCAAGAGGCGCTCGCACAACTTATCGGGGTGCGGCGAACGACCGTTACTCTAACAATGCGTAAACTTCGGGAAATCGGCTGCATCATATCGGAGCGACGGGGCGTGTTGGAGGTCCACCGAGCGCGGCTCGAGGATGTTGCTTGTGAGTGTTACGGCGTGATGCGCCAGAGGATCAAACGGATGTATGACGAGGAGCTGACAATGCGCTCGCCGAATGTTTCGCATCCGCAAAACTAAGTTGAATCAGGCAGTGTCCTAGCATTCTTCCGAAGGTGGAGTGGTAACTTGCGGAGATCGTCACTGCTCTCGACCAGGAGGTCGAATGCGCAGAGCTGAACCTCCTGGTCATGCTGACGGCTATGCAGGGCGTTGAAATCCGGGACGCCATCCACGCCAAGCACGACGGCTTCGCCATCCAGGACAAAGCGCTTCTGTCGGATCTTGCGGGCCGCCTCAATGATCCATGGAAAGCGGGCGGTCCAGTCATGGCCATTGCGCGAGAACAGCCGAACGCGATCGCCGTCACGATCAATCCTGACGCGGTATCCGTCCATCTTGACTTCGTGGAGCCATTCGGGGCCGTCTGGCACGGCTTTAGCTGCCGTGGGCAGGCAAAATTCGAAGGAGCTGCGCATGATCGGCAATCTATGCGCGGAGAGCCGAAATGCGAGTCTTCAGAGCGGCAACGGGATCTGAACCCCCACACGGCGGCCGAGCTGGGCTTCGATAAAGTCAGTCAGGGCCTCCGAAACCTCACGGCCCTCGGAACTGATATGTCGTTCCAGTTCGCGAGCCACATCCTCCGATGCATCTCGAGACCAGCCCTCGACCGGGTTGAAGGCGACCACGCGCAGGACCCGATCATATTGCCCGGAGAGCAGGTCATCGATCAGCGTGGAATGGTCGATGCCTTCGTCGGTCTCGCGGAAAGCCGCACCGTCGCGGAACTCCTCCAGGACCAGGTAAAAGTCCTTGTCGAGGCGATCGTTCGGATGATGGACGGCGAAGTCATACGCAGAACTCCACTGACCGGAGTCCAAGGTAGGCAGCCTACGGGCTGAGAATCGCTTTTGTGGCCTCACAGCGCCCCCACGGTAGGAACGATATGTGCAGAGCCGTCATTGTTTTCGCAGCGACTCGCCGGCACCTACCCGCATTCTTCGGCCAGCGCCTCGCCCAAGGAGCGACGACGATTATGGGGCCGGACCCCACCCCGGGTATGCTGCGGCCGCTGCGGCAAGCACAGCTGTACGGCTACTTAATTGAACGCAATGGTCAGATCTACCACCCGGGAGGCGACCGTCCAGTGTGCGGGTTCTACTTGGCAAAGCGTATGCTTAAAGAACGCTGGCTAACAAAGCCGGGGAGACGATATGAGCTGACTCCGAAAGCTCTGCAGCAATTGCGCTCATCAGCCTGAGGAGACTGCATTGATCGCCCAGCGCGCTAAGCAGCCGCCTTTCACCCTGAGGAGCGAACTGTGCCGAGATCATGGGTTTTCTCCATCGAAGTAGAGTTCGGGCCTGATTACCGACCCGGGACGACAGATTGGAAGTTGGATGTCGTTGCACAGGAAGGCTGCGACCTTGAGCGCGTTCAATACGCCGCAAAAGCAACAAGCGACCGGCTCAAACATCGCTATCAGATCCGTTGAACGTCTGCATTGGGCGCAAGAAGCCGTCCCTACCGGACCGAACACACCTATACGCATAATTCCGCCTTCTCCGGAGGGAAATAGCCCACACCGCGACAGTGAAGAAGGCGGGCAGCAGTCACAAGAAGGTTGAGCGGCGCCTGGGCCATGAGATGGCCCGTCCTCTGTTTGGAACCAGGGCCTCTTCGGTCAGTTCAACTATGCATCTTGCGTGCCTTCATTTCGCAAGTGGAAATGCCATGTCGTGTAAAGTACTCGTCTCGGTTTACGTCCGCTTGATGAATCAGCGGGCCCTCGAAGACATGAGAGATCTTAGGCGCGAATTGCTTCAATCCATGTCCGGGCCCGCAGCCAAGTACGTTCTGGATGATCTCCGATCGATCGAAGATGGGCTGGAACAGCTCCGCCGAACTCGGCAAGAGGACAGCGGGGCCTATCGTTTGTCCGAGGTACGCCGGTTGCCCGACAGCTAGTTGCCCGACGCCAATGCAGTTTTTGGTCTGGGCTAGTCGATGCCGGCGGCGCTGTCCTGACACCCGCAATTCTGATTAGGACAGGGAACGTTTGCGCGGTTGCCAAGTTTTCCCCATGCCCTTCCCCAAGGGTAACCCCAATGGCCCCAGCTCTATGCCCCCCGTACCACGCGAGCTGGGGCCTTTCTCTTTGCACTCCTAATGAGTGCCTCTTTCGGGCAATCGTTATTCTTTTGCGGCGGGGATAAGATCGGCAGACCTCCGGGCAGTTCCAGCCCTGCCCCGGAGCGCAGGCGGCCTCGCCACGCGATGCCGGCGTTGGGGGGGCCGCTGCTCTGGAGTGAGCGCTTAAGACGCAGTGTTCATTCACGTTTGATATGGCGAGAACCAAATGCCTGGGAAAAACTGGCAATGCCGGGGCTGGGGAAGGCATTTCATTTAGGAATTATTGAGCCCGGCAGCGTGAGGGCCGCTGTCCAACAGCAGCGGTCCTTTGCTTTTGCGGTCGTTTACGGGGCGTCGATCGGGGGACATTTTCCCAGTCATCTGCGCGCACCTCAGCAACCGAGCCGGGCAGTTACCTCGGCCTCAACTCGCCCGACCTGAGTTGGGGCCCGCGGCGTGACCAATGCCCTGCACTCGCTGAGATGGCCAGTAAGCAGCTCGACCCAAGGTAAGGCATCAGTTGGCGGCCCTTTCCTTGCTGGGTAAGTGAGGATCAGTCATGGTGCATACGCCAGCGTTGGCGCCTCGTCGCTCGGCGCGTTCGGCAACTTCCACGATGTTCGTCGACGCCCAGCCTAATTCGTTTTTGCGTCGCGGAAACTTTGAGCCAGATCAGCCCCGCTTGCGCTCGATCTCGCCATTGTCGCCGCTATGGCTCAGATCGTCTTCACCTGCCCGACGACGGCGTTCAAGGTCCAGCAGTGCTTGTTGGATGACGACGGCGATGACGATTCCCTAGGTGATCGCTACGTATCCATCGCTTGCCCGGCCTGCACCAGGGTGCACTTTATCAATCGTAAGACCGGCAAGCTGCTGGGAGAAAAATAAGGCCGCCTTCAGTTGGCGACCTCTTTCGCTGACGAATTCGCGAATTGCGGCGGCTTGCCGCTCTCGAAATCAGGTCTGACATCGGCACCGCGTCTGCCGCAAGACTGGCAGATGAACCGCGACTCGATATCCGATAGGCGGACATCATCAGCCCATCGATCGGCGCTCAAGGCAACGTTGTGGCCGCAACGATAATCGGCGCAGAAAACTAAAACGCCGCGCACACCCATCTCACGCATCTCGCCGAACGTGATCTTGAGCGGGCGGCCATGGGGGTGCGTGGGCGTGTGGCGTCGGAGAGGAGGAGGCATGCCCCATGAAAGCGGCATCGCAAGTACCTCGCAAATTATCAATCGCTTGGGCGTTGGAACGCGCGCGAGCTACTGCGCGTCGTGGGTGTGGAAAGCGCCTGCGAATTCTACTTCCGGAAGTCGCCGCCGTTGAAGGGCCTCAATGGCGTTCCGATAATATTCGGCCACCTTGAGCAGGCCCTCCCGCTCAAGGTCAAAGGAAGCAATGGCGGCGTGTTCTCTGCAAGCCCTTTCGAGCCTGCGGAATTCATTTAATTCCCGCTTCAACGGCAACTCCCCCGGTCAGAGGCGACACGTCCAGGATTGAAGTGACAATCTAACCAATTGCTGAAAATTCCCGCAACAAACAAACCACTGCGCGAAATTTCGAAACCCGCCTTCCGATGTGGGAACAGCGCGAGCGCTCTCCGCTTCGCGCTCAGGTGCGGACGCCGATTGAGTGCGAGACTATCTTCTGCATCGGGCCCACAAGCGCACACGTGTTCTGAATGAAAGAAACCGCCCAACTGCTGAGGCGGCCTTTCGATTCTTCACCGCCTCCAACTCAAAGATGAGCCGGACCTGCACTACGGGACCGGCATCGTTCCGCACGTCTATCGCGAAGTCGCGGCGCCCCAGGGCGAGGGGATTACTGTGGACGTCCTCTCGGATGATATCTGAGAGGGACTTGGCAGCCTCCGCCTGCGTAGCAAGCCCAGTTGGAAGCTCTGAACCCTCTTCGTCGGGAGTGACCTCGTCGCCTTCTCGCAAGTCGAAATAGTATCGCGGCATAATTAGGCGGCCCGGGAGCGTTCCCGAGAAGGTTACTGTCGTTGGATGATGTTCGGAGGCAGATTCCCGTCTGACTTGGGCAGACCTTCGTCGTCTATCCGCTCCTTGAGATCGGCGGCCCTCTCGATGAAGCCAGCCGCCACCGCTGGGTCGGAACTCGTCTTGCCAAGCTTGAGTAGCGTAGCTGCTACTTCCCGGGTCGTCTTCGTAACCACGTCATTCCTCACGCACGAAAGTTGTGCATGGAAGATTCTGGAACAGCCGACTCCGTTCCGGGGCGTTGGTGCAAAAATGCACACAAGAAGGCCTCAGCTCTGGGGCTGGCGTGAGAGCTGAGGCCTTCCGTGTCAGCGTCACGTTGTCGAGGCGTGAGGCCGAGCCATCAACTTAGGTGCCTGGCAATCGTTCCCAGTCCGGCAGCGACCTTCACTCTGCGGCGTCCTGAACGGTGCGGATCAACTCAGCTCAGCCGGGCTAATTCGTCAAAGGCCTGGGCAGCTTTGCTGAGCGTTTGCCTTGTCTGTTCGTGCTCGCAATTGTCAGCCTTTGCCCGGAACTCCGCCGCGCGGTCGCGAAAATACTTAGGTGAGTATTTGCGCTCAATGCCCATGACGCCAATTCCCGTTGGGTCGTTCATGCCGAGTAATGGACCTATAGGCCAAGCGTTCCGATGCTGGCGAATTAGGACACCCCGGGATTCTACTTAAACCCCATTCCGGTGCTGTCCCAATATGAAATTAGGACTGGAACGCTTGGGCCGTTACCAAGTTTTCCGGATGCCCTTCGCCCCAAGGGTACCGGCCCCAGCTCCATACAAGTCCCCGATAGCCCCGCGAGCTGGGGCCCGCTTTTATACGTAGGTATAGCTGACTAGGACACCCAAATCTGCCCGCTCCTGTATCCGGGGGGGCTCGGAGTTTGCAGGGAGCGAGCGAGTTGAATGTGAGTGCTTCGGAATCGGCACTCTCGGGTAGCAACCCGCGTCGATTACGGGAACCCACGCTAATGCAGAGCCGTCCTGCACAATAACCGGGCACTCGGAGAATTGGGACATCTCGAAGTGAGTGCCTCCTTCGAGCAATCCTCATCAAAGGCAGCAGGCGTAGAGTCTGATGGCCCTCCGGGGTCCAATCCCTCAGCCGACCCGGAGCGCGGGCGGCCTCGTCATGTGTAACAGCGTTGGCGGGGCCGCTGCCCAGACTTGCGGCCCGGAGGCGACCGCTTGAGAACAGTCAGGTTCATCGATATCCCATAGCCGATGGCGGCTTGCCGCTCTCGTCTGACATCGGCACGTCTGCCGCGGGCACGGAGCGGTTAGTCCTGCTACCCCAGACCTGCACTCATCTTAGATGCCCACCTGAAGACTGCCCTGAGCCGGCTGACATTCACGGACTACCGGCCACAATCCCGATGCAGGTGCCTTGACGCTATATTCTAGAATATCTATTCTAATGACATGCGAGCAAAGTTCGCCGAAGCCGATTACCTATCCGCCGCGCTGGCCATTGCTTTTGAGCATGGACCCGCAGCCGCAACGGTGGCGTCCATCAGCGAACGCCTCAAGGCACCCACCGGATCGTTCTATCATCGGTTTCCCTCGCGGGACGTTTTACTCGGGAACCTGTGGCTCAAAACGATTCTCCAGTTTCAGCAGGGCGTTTCGGAGGCACTTGCTGCCGGCGACGGATTAGCCGCGGCGCTGCACACACCGAGATGGTGTCGAGAACATCTCAACGAAGCCCGTCTTTTGCTGCTTTTCAATCGAGAAGATTTTGTCGCAGGCGAGTGGCCGCTAGAGTTGCGGGAGCGTGTGGCCGCCATGAACCGTCGAATGAAGAACGATGCACAGCGCCGTGCCCGTGTCGTTTTCGGCCAAGATGGTGCCGAAGAGAGGCGCCTCGCTGACTTCGTGATAGCGAATGTGCCGGTAGCGGCTGTGCGCGAGCACTTGAAACGGCGAGAGTCGCCGCCGCCGATTGTCGATCACATGATTTTCACGACATATTCGGCGATCGTAGCCGACTACCGCGCGCGTCACGCGGGAAGTGAATAGATCGATCTGCTCGCCGAGCACAAGGAGGTGTCGATGTTTAGTCACTTGACCGTCGGTACTCATGACCTCGTGCGCGCTGCCGCGTTCTATGATGCGGTGCTCACACCACTTGGGATCGAGCGGGTTCCTTCCAAATATCCGAGTTGGGCATCGTGGCGGCGTCCGGGTGAGGCGCAGACGTTTTGGGTAGGTTTGCCCTTCAACAAGCTGCCCGCACATCAGGGCAATGGCTGGATGGCAGCGTTCTCGGCCTCCAGCAGAAAGGCCGTCGACGAGGCATATGCAGCGGCTATCTCCGCCGGCGCGGAAGACGAAGGTGCCCCGGGATTGCGGCCCCACTTCGCACCCAATTACTACGGCGCGTATGTTCGTGATCTCGATGGCAACAAAATTCACTTCGTTTGCCGGGAAGAAGAAGCGACCGACACCGCAAATCCAGCGTGATGCGGTTTCGCACTGAGGGCGGACGACGCGCCGGCCGGTGCGGGCTGTCGGCAAGATGGAGGGGCGAATGCTGCGCTTGATCATTGCGCTAGTCCTCGCGATCCAGCTGACGAGCTCTTTTGTTTCGGCAACGGACACCGTGGTTCAGTAGGCCACGAACCATGCCTGGGTAAATCGCGGAATGAAGTTTGCCGATTGTTGTTTGTGGTGATGGACGCAAAGCCGTAACGTGGTCAGGCTAGAGACGCACATCATGGCGAATAAAAAAGCAAGTGCCTATGCTGCCAAGGTGAGCGAGTACGTCGCGGGACGCCCTGACTATCCAGCGACGTTGCTTTCGGATTTGCCGCCGGCAAATACGGTGATCGAACTGGGCGCCGGCACCGGGAAGTTTACAGAACTCCTGGCTCTGACCGGCAAACGAATTCTGGCCGTCGAACCAATCGAGAAAATGGCCGCGCGCATCCCGGTTAGTCGGATGAAGAACGTTGAGGTGCTAATCGCCAGAGCCGAAGCAATACCAGTGACGGATCATGTCGCGGACCTAGTTTGTTGTGCGACAGCCTTCCATTGGTTTGACTATGAGAAGGCGACGCGCGAAATCGATCGCATCTTGACGCCGGGTGGCACTCTTGCGTTGATCTGGAATGTGCGTGACCAGCGCGTGCCGTGGGTCGCTGAGTTCTCCAGAGTATTGGATAGTTATGCAGGTGACACTCCGCGGCAGTCCAACGGAAAATGGCGGATCATCTTCGACGATGACCGGCTTCGATTTGTGGGCCAGAAGAGTTATTCGTTCAGCCAACCCATGCCCGTCAACGGAATCGTTGACCGCGCACTGTCAACGAGCTTCGTAGCGGCACTGCCGAACACTGAGCAGAAGACCGTTCGATCGAGGATCGAAGGCGTCATCGAACGCGAGCCGGCGCTCGCGGCGCAGGAGGTAATCAAATTTCCCTATGTGACCGAACTCTATCTATTCAGAAAATAGAAGCCGAACCTGAGCCAACGATTTCTGCTCATGGCTCCGACGAGAGATAGCGCCCAACACCGAACTCCTGCAGCGCAGGAAACCCCTCACGTGATCCTCGGCAATTCGCTATGCTGCTACTCTCGCCGAGGGCAGCCGCGATGCGGTTTTTTGTTAGACGGCGCGAAGTCATCAGGGACAGCCGATGCGGCGGCGGGAGTTCATTGTGGTTCTCAGCGGTGCGGCAGCAACCCGGCCGCTGGCGAGCTGGGCGCAGCAAATGCAGAGAGAGCATCGCATCGCATTTGTTCATTCGGGCATACCGGCTGCTGAGCTGACTAAAACGATTGGCCCCTTCTGGGTACGACGGTTTTTTTAAACGTTGCGCGGACTCGGCTATGTCGAGGAAGGCAATGTTATCGTTGAGCGTTATTCGGCCGAGGGACGCTCCCAGCAATTTGCTTCTTTTGTCGGGCGCAAAACGATGGCTGCGAGAGCAAGCTCTCTGGGGGCGCCTTTGGGGAGTGAAGCTTCGAATGCGTCCGCGTCGCGCGTTCGCAATTGGGGCAGATAAAAAGATGGGCGATGAGCGCCGGGGCATCCCGGCATAGCTCAGAGCGGAACCACCTCATCTCGATGTGGCAAGTCGGACACGTTGGCGGCCCGAGCTGCTCGAGTGAGATTTTAAGCCGTTCGACCATTGACCTCTCCGCCCGGCGAGGCCGCAACCTGGCTCCGGACGTTCGGCCTAGTCTGTATACTTTTGCACACATGCCAACATTTGCCGTTGCTCGTCCCCAGGTAATCCAATGAACATTTCGGTCTCCTGAACGTACTTACTCTAGATTATTTCGAGTTTTGCGTATGGACACCGGGGAATGCTTCAAAGCTTGAAACGCCAGCTCGCCGCGGCAAATCGAGCGATGCGGATGATCGTTGACGAGGTTACCATCGAGCGCCTGCGAAGCTTTGCGCAGACCATCGAACGCAAGCTGGCGGACATACAGGTGGGACTCGAAAAGCAACAAACTCGGACTCGGGCGCATCAGCTTTGGGAGGAGGCTGGACGTCCGGAGGGACGCGATCTGGAGTTTTGGCTCAGGGCAGAGCGCGAGATTAAAGGAACGCACATGTCGGAATCTCAAGAGGCCCGGCGCGCCAGCGCTTAAGCACCTTTACCTGGTAGCTGCCAAGCACTCCGCGCTGAATGGTGATGAGGTCAGAAATTCCCTGAACCTTGACTTGCTCTCAGACCTGACTTGTTCGAACTTGGAGGTCGGCCGCAGAATGCGGTCATAGTAGAGGCCTTCCCCTCAAGGTTGAGAGCTTGCTAGTCTAGAGCTATTCTTACTGTCGGGAGTTGGGGAAGCCATGTCAAACGAGAGGAATTGCCCAGTCGTCTTACTGAGTTCTGGACAGAAACTCACATTGTTCAAAGTCATGCTCTACGACGAAGGGGGCGTTCAAGAGGTGGCTAAACTTCGGGCTCAGGCGACCAAGAGTCTCGGCGGCGGATCGCTTGGCGTAGGTTTTCTGGGAGTGCCTAGCTGGACACTACTGGGAGAGGCCGCGGCCCTCTCGATGGTGAGCGGACTGCTTTCCGGCGCGTCTCAGAAACAGGCAGCGGAAACACTGCGTGTCGCGCAAGCAAAGTCCGAGGCCGTCGGTAATAGCGGAACCTTCTTCGAGTTTCCGCAGCTCAAAAACATTCATAGTCCCCATCCGAGCGTTTGGTACGTGGATGCCTTTAGACGACGGCACGTCCACAATGGTGATGAATTTGTGAATGTCGAAACCGACGCGGGCACAATGAGTATTCGATGGGCGCAAGTGGCTGCATACTTTTCACCGCAGCGGCTGCCCCACGAAGTCGCAGAACCGACTTCCCTTCGCGAGCAAATGCCCGAGCGCGGGCACGCGAACTTGGTCCCGTGGGGTAAGGCCACCGGGCCTTCAACACCATCGGTTCAAGACCCTGAAGCCTTCCCGGTCGGCACAACCATCTACGATGCCAGCGGTGTGCGACTTGCCGTTCTTCCAGACCATTCTGCCTTGGTGGCTGACGCTGGTCGTTCATATCCGTCGGTCGAAGCGTATCGCAACGAAATGAAGGATCGTAGTCGATGGGACGTAATAACCAGATACTAAAACCGTTTCGCTGATCGGGGATGGTGGGGCCTGCAGTCGCGGATCAACGACAATTTCGCTTTCATCCCGACAAACGCACGGGTGGCGGCGTAACGCGTTGGCGCTATCGCCCGTATCGCCTTCCAGTCCTCTTTGTTGCAGGTCTTCGGGATGCAGGTTTTTTCCGATGGGGCCCAGGTCCATGCCTGCATGAATGAGCAACTTCGCTCTCTATGGCTCCGTCGCACATGACGTAGCCGAAAAGCGCGGGCTGCGAGGTCTTTCGCCCGACGCCTCCACTGGTACTATCCCAGTGGAGTTCGGTGACGTTGGAAAAGCGGTAAAGAGCCGTTTGCCAGTCATTCGGATGGCGTCTGACGCCAACAATAAGCTCGGTGTTGCTCATTTCTTTTGCTTCTCTGATCGCATCTCGGGGCGATGCCATTCACTATTTCCCCTTCGCCGCTAGCCCGATCTCGACCTCCTACTGTTTGTCGGCTGCTTCGGGAGGTGTTTCCGGCGCGGCGGGTTCTGCGGCCGGTGTACTGCCCCGTAGCTCTGACGGGGCGACACAATCGCCCGCCCAAAGCTTGGTCCCCTTCACCGTTCCCACGAGCTTACAACCCATTGGGGCCGTCGGCTGTTTTTGCGGCTTGGCCGCGCGGGCTTTGGGGGGCGCGGTCGCCTTGGGCGCCGCAGTTTGAGCGAAGGCCGATGCCGAAAAGCCAAGAATGGCGGCGGCCAGAATCAGCGGAGTCCTCATGATCTGACCCGTAGCATCCGGGCTACGTATTAGCGCGACGCAGCAAACCGATGTCTCCAGTTCAAGCTTAAAACTGCACAAATCTTCGCCTCAGGGAGTTGTTTTGCAGCCACTCGTAAGTGCTATGATCAGGCATTCTTTGGTTGAGAACATTTGAGGTAGTCATGAATCGGCTTCTTGCGCTCGCCGGAGCAGCGTTGTTGTCATTTGGTTGCGAAATAGCTGAAGCCCAAATCTCGCGGGAGGCGTTTTATTCGATCCCATCCGAGACCGTCTCGGCCGCAGATTTTCTGATGGGCAAGAAAGGCGCGCCTGTCGCGCTCGCAGGTCAACTGCGTTTTTCTAAGTCGGGCCCGGCGAAACAGCCCGTCGTCATTCTGCTTCATTCCGCGAGCGGCCCTATCACGGAGGGCGCGCCTTACGAGGAATGGCCGCGAGTCTTGAATGAAATTGGCATCGCAACATTTGCGGTCGACAGCTATGCCGGTCGCGGGCTGGTCAACTATCCAGCCGATCCAGGCAAGATATCCTTTCTGACGAGAATTGTGGACGCCTATCGCGCGCTCGAAGTCGTCGCCAAGGACCCAAGGGTCGATCCATCGCGCATTGCGGTAATGGGCTTCTCGCAGGGCGCAGCCGCCGCTCTCTATTCCGCCATGGCGCGGTTCCAGAAAATGTACGGGAATCCGGACCTGCAATTCGTCGCGCACATTTCCGCCTACGCCATCTGCAATACGCGCTTCCGCGACGACGAGGACGTGAACAAGCCGATATTCATGCTGCACGGAGCAGCCGACGATCTGACTCCCGTGGCGCCGTGCCGCGACTACGCGGAACGGCTTTCGAAAGCAGGCAAGAGCGTGCGCCTCATCGAATACCCTGAGGCATTTCATCAGTTCGACGCCCCGATGTACCGAATCGCAGTGAAATCTGAGCAAGGGCCCACGACAAGGCGGTGTCGCCTTGCGGAAGGCGAGAGCGGCGCGATTCTCAACGAGGAGACTAGGCAGCCATTTACGGCGAGCGATTCCTGTTACGAAAAGGGTTTCACGGGCGGCTACTATCAGGAAGCAGCGGCGAACAAATCCCACGAAGACGTGAAGGCTTTCTTGAAAGACCTCTTCCACCTGCAATGACCTTCTGGCCAACCTTTCGGTGCAAGGTCCGCCGGAGAAGACCTCGGCCGATCCCGCGTGTGTCCCCGCGTGCATCTTGGCCCACGACGTGAAACGAGTTTTTGCCGATATCGATGCCGATCACGGCGATCGCGGTACTGGGTGTCTTGGATATGGCGTGCTCCTTGTCTTGGCGCCCCTGGCCAGCTTATCGCTGGCGGGGCAGGAGCACGGCCGGACCAGACATTAGCGTCACGCTGGCTCATTTCACCCTTCCAGAACACGGGTTCCGCCCCATAGAATAGCCCGGTTCACCGTGAGGTCGGATTATGGCGCGGTCAGCACGTGCGGGCGGCAAGAGGGTCAGCGCGGCGAAAAAGCGGAACCAAAACGTCCGCAATCCGCCCAAGACCAAGCGTCCCATTAGAGGAACTACCCCAGAGATTCCTCCAGAGGATACAGAGCTGAGGGAAGCCCGCGAGCAGCAGGCGGCCACGGCCGAAATTTTGAAGGTGATCGCGAATTCACCCTCCGACCAGCGGGTCTTCGACGCGATTGCAAGCAACGCCAAGTTGCTGATTGGCGGATATTCAGCGGCAGTCCATCGTGTCATCGACGACGTCATCCACATGGTGGCATTCACCCCGGTGAGCCACGAGGCGGACGAAGCCCTCAGAGCCGCGTTCCCGCTGCCCTTGAGCCAATGGCCGTTGATCGCATCGATGCAGGGCGGCGAGGCCGTGCAGATCGCCGATGCGGAGACGGCCGATCCGCAAAACCAGCGACTTGGCCGCGCTCGCGGCTGGCGCAGCGTGCTACTGATGCCACTGATGAGCCAGGGTAAGTTCATCGGGTTCATCGCCTGTACGCGGCGCGAGCCCGGCGCATTCTCGCCTCACCACATCCAGTTGCTTCAGACCTTCGCAGACCAAGCTGTCATCGCCGTCGAGAACGCGCGGCTGTTCAACGAGACGAAAGAGGCGCTCGAGCGGCAGACCGCGACATCAGACATTCTCAAGGTGATCGCGAGCTCACCGTCCGACGTGCAGCCGGTTTTCGAGGCGATCGTGAACAGCGCAGCCAGGTTGTTTGAGCCGTGCTCGGCTACGATTACGTTGCGACAAAAGGACGAACTGCACTGGGGCGCGACGGCGGCGTCGATCACCGGCTTCGATGTCGACCACGCCCGCTCCATATATCCAATACCGTTCGACCCGGACCGCGCGCCCTCTGCCAAAGCCATTCTCGAACGTCGCATGATCGAAATCCCTGATACCGCAGCTCCTGGCACTCCCGAGATAGCGCGGAGCGCGGCGGTTGCAGCCGGATTTCGGTCGATCACTTATGTTCCGCTAATCAGTCAGGACCGAGGTATCGGCACGATCATTCTGACCCATCCCCAACCCGGCCGCTGGCTTTCGGAGAAGCAGCTGTCGCTTGTCCAGACCTTCGCCGACCAAGCCGTGATCGCGATCGAGAACGTTCGTCTCTTCGAGCAGGTGCAGGCGCGTACACGGGATCTTGCTGAGTCGCTGCAACAGCAGACCGCGACCGCCGACGTGCTCAAGGTCATCAGTCGCTCAGCTTTCGATCTGCAAACGGTTTTGGACAAGCTGGTCGAATCGGCCACGCATCTTTGTGAAGCGGATCATGCTTGGTTGTTTCAACGCGACGGCGAGTTACTACGTTTTTCGTCCAGCTACGGCCACGGGACGGCCCAGCACGAGCGGATCAAGGAATTTTTTCGCTCACGCGAGGTCAGGATCGAACGCGGCAGTATCGTCGGCAGGAGCGCAAGCGAAGGTCGTGTCGTACATGTTGCAGACGTACTGAGCGATCCCGAATACACATGGAATGAGGCCCAAAAAATAGGTGGCTATCGAGCCGCGCTTGGCGCTCCTTTATTGCGCGACGGCAGCGTCGTCGGCGTCATTTTTGTGGCGAAGACGAAACCCGAACCGTACAGCAGGAAACAGATCGAACTGGTTACGACGTTCGCCGACCAAGCGGTGATCGCTATCGAGAATGCGCGGCTGTTCAACGAGGTGCAGGCCAAGACCCGCGATCTCGAAGAATCGTTGCAACAACAGACTGCGACATCCGAGGTGCTGCAAATCATCAATTCGTCGCCCAGCGAGTTGGCTCCCGTCTTTGATGCAATGCTCGCTAGGGCAATGCGGCTCTGCGAAGCAGCATTTGGAGGACTGTGGCTCTTCAAAGATGAGGGATACCGCGCTGTGGCATTGCGCGGTGTGCCACCGGCTTACGCCCGATACCTTGAGACTACAACGGCAACGCCGGGGCCCCACACTGCTCCTTATCGGTTTCTTCACGGCGAACGCTCTGCCATACAAAATGAAGACTTAGCGGCTGAGGAGCCATATTTGGCAGGCGATCCTCAACGGCGCGCGCTCGTCGATCTAGGTCGCGCGCGATCAGCGCTCCAGGTTCCCCTTGTCAACAACGATAGGGTACTCGGAGTTATCACAATCTACCGTCAGCAAGTAAAATCGTTCTCCGAGAAACAGGTGGCGCTGCTGGAAAACTTTGCGGCGCAAGCCGTGGTCGCAATAGAGAACGCGCGCCTCTTTAGTGAAACAAAGGAGGCGCTTGAACGCCAGACAGCCACTGCCGAGGTGCTTGAGGTCATCTCGTCATCTCCCGGCGATCTCAAGCCAGTCTTCGATCGGATGCTCGCCAAGGCTATGCACTTGTGCGAGGCCCAGTGCGGCTTCATTTATCGGATCGAGCAGGGTGCGATGAGAGCGGTGGCCGAGATCGGCGTACCCCCGGCGTTTGCTGAATACCGCAGAACCAATTTGCATACGGGGGGCGCGGCAACTCCGGTCGATGTGATGCGTGCAACAAGAAAGCCTGCTCACGTACACGATGCTCGCGAAAGCGAGCCGTACCGAAAGGGCAATCCCAACGCGGTTGCAGGTGTCGATCTCGGTGGGGCTCGCACCGTGTTGTACGTGCCCATGATCAAGAACGATGACATCGTTGGCGTTATCAACGTCTACAGGCAAGAGGTTAGGCCATTCACCGAGGCGCAAATTGCCCTTCTGGAGAACTTTGCCAGCCAAGCCGTCATCGCCATCGAGAACGCGCGACTGTTCAACGAGACGCAGGAAGCGTTAGAGCGGCAGACAGCGACTGCAGACGTGCTGAAGGTGATCGCGTCATCGCCGTCGAACCTCCAGCCAGTGTTCGACGCCATCGCCGAGCGCTCGAACCGGTTGGTCGGCGGCCTATCGACGACCGTGCTTAGCATCGATGGCGATACGATACACCTGTCGGCATTTACTCGAACCAATGCAGCTGCCGATGAGGCTTTGGCAAAATCGTTTCCGAGAAAGTTATCGGAGCAAGCCTTTGGCGAGAGCGTCTCGCGCGGTGAAATCTACCAACTTCCCGACACTGAGGCTGAGCCAACGTTGCGAGAGTTGGCACACCAGCGCGGCTACCGAAGTATGCTGTTCATCCCGTTGCTGCGCGATGGGGTTTCAATTGGCATGATCGGTCAGACGAGGGTTGAGCCGGGTCCATTCGCCGACCGACACGTCGAGATGCTGAAGACGTTTGCTGACCAGGCCGTAATCGCCATCGAGAACGCCCGACTGTTCAACGAGGTGCAGGCGCGAACGGTCGAGCTTACGGACGCGCTGGAACAGCAGACCGCCACAGCGGAAATTCTTGGCGTCATCTCTAGTTCTGCCGGCGATCTCGCCCCCGTTTTCGATGCCATGCTCAGCAAGGCTATGCAGCTTTGCGGGGCTAATTTCGGCGTGCTTAACACCTTTGATGGCCAGGCATTCCACACCGCCGCGACCTACGGGCTCCCGTCCGCCTATGACGAGTACCGCCGCAAGCAGCCGCTGGAGTACGGCCCCGGTACCGCGCCATTCCGTCTCCTGAACGGCGAGCCGTTCGTCCACCTCGCCGATCTTCTTCAGTCCGAACCCTATCGGAAGGGTGAACCGAACCGCCGCGCGCTGGTCGACATTGGTGGAGCGCAATGCCTGCTTGCGGTCCCGCTGCTCAGGGACGACCGCGTGGTTGGTAACGTCATGATCTTCCGGCAGGAGAACCGGCCCTTCTCCGAGAAGCAGATCACCTTGCTGCAGCAGTTTGCCGCGCAGGCTGTGATCGCCATCGAGAACACCCGGTTGGTGCGCGAATTGCGCGAACGTACCGACGCGTTGAGCCGCTCGCTCGACGATCTTCGCGCCGCTCAAGACCGTCTAGTGCAGACCGAGAAACTGGCCTCGCTAGGCCAGCTCACGGCCGGCATCGCGCACGAGATCAAGAACCCGCTTAACTTTGTAAATAATTTTTCGGCGCTCTCCATCGAACTCACGGATGAACTGAACGATGCTCTAACGCACGCCACGTTGGCGGAGCAGCTCCGCAAGGAAGTCGACGAACTAACTGGCCTGTTGAAGTCCAATCTTGAAAAGGTCGTGCAGCACGGCAAACGCGCGGACTCGATCGTCAAGAATATGCTGCTGCACTCGCGCGAAGGGTCAGGCGAGTTGCGAGCGGTCGATATCAACGGGCTGGTGGATGAAAGCCTGAACCTTGCGTACCACGGCGCGCGTGCCGAGAAGCCCGGCTTCAACATTACGCTGCAGCGTCAATTTGACGCTGCAGCCGGAGAGGCTGAGTTATTCCCGCAGGAGATCACCCGCGCGTTGTTGAACCTAATCTCGAACGGCTTTTATGCGGCAACTAAACGGACGGCCGAGAACGGCGCGGAGGCAATTGAGCCGACACTGTTGGCCAGCACCAAAAATCTGGGCACTTCAGTTCAGATACGCATTCGGGACAATGGCACCGGCATACCGGCTGACGTGAAGGAGAAGATATTCAACCCCTTTTTCACTACAAAGCCCGCGGGGGAAGGAACGGGACTCGGCCTGTCGATGGCGCACGACATCATCGTGAAACAACATGGGGGCACCATCCGCGTGGACACGAACCCAGGCGAATACACGGAGTTTATTGTCACGCTGCCGCGGGCAACTGGCGCGCAGAGCAATCAACGGAGCATGACATGAGCACGTACATCGTTGTGGTCGATGACGAGCCCGACGTCGCGGAGATGTTCAGGCAGCAGTTCCGTCGGGATTTGCGGTCGGGCCGATTCATGTTGGAATTTGCCCTGTCGGCACCGGCTGCGTTGGAGCAGGTGAAGGCGATACCAGATCCGTCATTGATCTTGATCCTTTCCGACATCAACATGCCGGGTATGACAGGTCTTGAGATGCTGCCCAAGGTGAAGGCGGAGCGTCCAAACGTCCCCGTCATCATGATCACCGCCTATGGCGATGACGCTACCCGGACGAGAGCGGTCGAACTTGGTGCAGCCGGATTGCTTCCGAAGCCCATCGATTTTAGCCTGTTGCGCCAGGAGATTGAGAAGCGGCTGGAACGGGCTGCTTAGGACACCACAACGATTGGTTGGAAGTCCGACGAGGAGAACTCGAACAAGCGACGTCCTGCTGCTGCGATGGGGTGATCGAATAGCACGAGTGCGTTGTTGGCCCGTAGCTGCCCACTCAGGTGATCGCGGCTGCGTCAACTGTTGAGGGAGGAGCGGACAACCCGCGTCGCTGCCTCCAGAGCCGGTTTTGGGCCCATCTGCGACATCAGTGCGAAGTTTTGCTGTGATGCACGTTACACTTGGAATTTGAAGCATATGCTAGGCTATGACGCTCGGCCTGAAGGCGACGAATGCGACGACGCAAGTTCATTGCACTTTCAGTCGGCGCGGCCGCTAGCTGGCCGTTGGCGTCGTGTACGCAGGCGATGGGCATGCGTCGTGTTGCTTTCCTCCATCCATACCTCGAGAACGATAACGAAGTGCTGACCCGCGTCATTGCGTTTCGGGAGGGGCTCGAGGCGCTCGGTTGGATCGAGAACCGCAATATTCGAATTGAGCATCGATATTCCGGCGGCGATCTGGGCCGAATCCGAGCCTACGCGACGGAGCTGGTGCATTCGGCGCCGGACCTCATCGTCGGAAGCGGGACGCCAATCACCGCAGCACTGAAAGAGGCGACCAGCACCATTCCGATCGTATTCAACCTCGTCAACGATCCGGTCGGACAGGGTTTCGTGGCCAGCCTGTCGCGGCCGGGCGGCAACATCACCGGCTTCACCTTCATCGACTTCCTAGTGATCGGGAAATGGATGGAGATGCTTAAGGAGATTGCTCCCGGGGTCAGACATGTAGCGCTCATCTTCAATCCCGACACGACGCCTTTTTACCCGGCATTCCTGCGCGAACTCGAAGCGGCCCGCACATCGCTCGCCATCGAGCTCTCCGCATCTCCCGTGCACGACGAGGCGGAGGTCGAGGCAGCCATCACGGCACTCGCACGTGACCCCGGCGGCGGTCTGATCGTCGCACCGGACGCATTCATCAACAATCACCGGCGGGCGGTCATTACATTGACTGAACGACGGCGACTTCCTGCGATATACGGCTTCCGGCAGTTCGTTGCGGAAGGGGCACTGATCTCCTATGGACCGAATACTGTCGAGATAGTCCGACGATCGGCTGGGTACGTCGATCGTGTCCTCAGAGGTGAAAGACCGGCCGACCTTCCGGTGCAGGCCCCGACGAAATACGATTTAGTCATCAATCTCAAAACTGCGAAAGCGCTTGGCATTGCACCAGCTCCTGAGCTGCTCGCTCGCACCGACGGGGTGATCCAATAGAACGTCCTTGTTGCGGTGCATGAGTCCGGGAATGGCCCCGAATGCGAAGTTCGGGCGGGCCTCAGTTTGTTGGCTTATCGGGGTAGACCGGAAGCAGCCGGCCGACCTTCCAAACGGCGCTCATGAGCCAAAGCCGAAGTCGTCTGTGAACCTAATCGCTTCTTCGACCCGCCGCCTGCTATATTGATCGCAGTAGGACAAGGTTGGGAGGGCTTTTCCATGGTCGGAGCAAAAGTATTCAAGCCTGGCGAGGTGAGCGAAAGCAATTCCTCTGGGATGCCGGAAGAATTTCGTGAGAACCAGAGAAAGCGTTTCAATAGAAAACTGGCTGACTACGCCGGGCTGAAAAATTTTGGCGTCAACCTCATCCGCGTTATACCAGGAGGGCAATCTTCAGCTCGTCATGCCCACACTAAGCAGGATGAGTTTGTATACGTGCTTGAGGGTGAGTTCGTCCTTGTGACAGATAGTGGTCGACAAACGGTCGGGCCCGGCGCATGCATCGGCTTCCCGGCAGGTACTGGCGATGGCCACCATTTCCTGAATGAAACAGATCGAGATGCGATTTTTCTCGTTGTGGGCGATCGGACGCCCGGCGACGAAGTTACGTACCCCGATATCGATGTAGAACTCAAAGGAGGCTGCGACGGCGTGCGGAAATGGCGCCACAAGGACGGGTCGCCTTATCCATTGAAGGAGCGGGGCTGAGACTCGTGCCGCGTAAACAAAATCTGAACGGAAACTGCCGACCTCGGCTCTGGGCATCAACAACTTTGCGAAGGTTTGCCTTACCGAGGCAGTGGCGCAATTGCGAGCTGGCCGCAAGCCGCTTTCGCGCTGAATGTGATCAGCTCAATGCTCTGAGGCTGCCATCATCTGCACAAAATCTGGATCAGACGGCGCGGCGGACGTACCCGGCCTGATGATCTAAACGGCCCCGGCGGGCTTTATCGCCGGGACCGTTTCATATTCTGCGGCTTGCTTACCGCTGATGCCCTAGACCGATACCGAGAGCGAGGGCCTTCTGCCTCAGCGCACCTTCGGACCTCTTCATCAGTTTCGAAAGTTTGGCGACGGGCGTGCGGGCTTTGGAATGCGCCTTGAGCAGCTTCACGTCATCTTTCGTGTAGTCTTTGCGCTTTCTCTGAGTTGTCCTTGGCACTTGGTATTCTCCGAGTTGATTGATGAGGTTGCGTAGATATAAGCGCCGAATCGCTTTATTAAGTGAAACTGCTGCCATTGTCTTTACAAGATCGCGTCCGGTAATCGATCACATCAAAGATCGTAAGGCACGGCGGATGTGACCGGCCTGATGATCTTGAAGGACCCCAACGTGCAACATCGTCGGGGCTCTTTCTCTCTGGTGACGTCCGGATGGACGGCTTCTATGACGCGCTCCACATGGTTCCGGCCCGTATTGATCCGCTCGCAGAGCGTCGTCAGTTTGTCCACCCCGGCACATAACCAACAATCGGCAGCCACACTAGGGACCTTGTGCGATGGGTGTACGCTTCTCGGGACCGGCCGCGATGGGTGTACGGTCGGCGCCCCCGACGACTTTCTGTAGTTGCGTGTCATCCAACTCCGGCCTGAATGACGGTCTCACGTGTGCCTGTGGCTTGGTCATGCTTCTCTCCTGTTTCGCGCCTTGGCCTAAAGTTCTCCAGCGTCTTAGCTGGTTGCATCGTCAAGGACTATGATCTCCGTCACCCGCGGTCTCATCGGAGCACCGCTTCCGCGGACGCATCTCTCAACGACCGATACAACGGCGCACCTGGCGCAGGACGGCGCATTCTCCATATAAATTTCCAATTCTTTTGAAAAGCCATATGGGGAAGTGCGCCGTCCCTGCGCCGTGCGTCTGTCAAAGTGTCCAAAACACTTGTCCACGCGGACGCGAAAGTGCGCGCTTTGACGAGCGGCCTTGCCTATCCAAGGCCAACAAAGACGGCTCCAGTGGGACTGGAGCCGTCACTTTCCTAACGAGCGCTTCCGACATTGGGGGCTTGAGGTTCGGAAGAGCACCTTTATCTGCGCTCGCTTTTCGGGAGCAAAAAGTCAGACGATTGCGCTGTCACTAAATCCAGTCCAACACGGGACTATCGCTCGTCATTACAATCTGCGAAGTTCTAACTCCGACGCATCACAGAGAAGGATGCTTGGGAAAAAACAAGCCGAAGGGAGGTTCGCAATGGAGAAGGTGCGACGCTTGCGCGCGATGGGTTCGCTGTGCCGTCAACAGGCAGCGTACAACGGCATGAATAAGTGGAAACTCCTCGCCGAAGCAGAACACTGGGAGTACCTAGCTGAGCTTGCGCTGTCGTCCTACTTCGAAGAATGCAATGCGGTTAGCTCAAACGAAACAGCACAGCCTATAGCTCGCGCTCCATTGCAGGATACTGTCGGTTCTTGACCTTAATCCAGTGTTTCTGCCGCCCCGCGCGATATTGGTATCGATGCGCTTTGAGACGATGCCCTCCAGCCCCATGCGGCAGACGTGCTCGAACACGGTCGGCGCCTGTCCGGCGCTTGCTGCGCAGCGCACGGAAGTCCGGCGTCCCGTCCTCGCGCCGATCGTCGACCTCGCCGTCGATCAGGAAGGAGGATGCCTTGCTGGGGAGCGCGGCGGCAGCGATGGCGGGAAAGCGATCGGCCCAGTCATAGCCGCCGCGCGTGAAGCAGCGGAACGCGCTCGCCGTCCCGTCGCACTATCAGCCGGTAGCCATCGTGCTCGATCTCATGAACCCACAGCGGGCCGGACGGTGGTCGCGCCGCCTTCGACGGCAGGTGCGATGAAGCCGAAAGGACGCCGCTGAACCATGGGTCAATCCACACCAGCAAGCGCGAGCTGTGCACCAAAGTAGCTAGCCGCGCCACCCGTCCCAAAGACTGCGACCCGCATCTACTCACACCGCCCGGAATGCTGTTGGAGGTTTGCCTGAATCCTAGCAAGCCGTTCTAGTTCGGCTGCGCGGAATTGGTCGAATGGGACCGGTTCGCGCGGCGCTAGCGGCTTCAGGATTGCGATCCAGATAGCGGCGATTAGCGGGGAAACAGCCAGCGCTAGCAGGAACCAGCCGAGACCCGACCGATCACGACTGACGTGCGCGAAAACGCCGACAGCGAGGCATAGCCCCAAATAAAGCAGCACAAGCTCCATGGCGATGTCTCCACCAAGGAAGGAGCCCACATCGTACTGCTCGAACGGCTAGCTGAACAGGGGCCAGTCTCGCACGCAGCCGCAATTTCCTTTCAAACCCGCGACTTCGTCTTCGGGTCAATCGCGCAGTTTGGCCCGGCTTAAGTTAGGTCCGGTGCACCCCTGACAGCCGGCATATCCTCGGGCGTGCGATGCGGCAGCGATGGGCCAACGCACAAAGTCGCTGCGCTCCAGCCCGCTGCGCGGGAGCAAGAGCCGAGGAGCCGGTGGTTGGTCGAAAGGACAGCAGTAGCGGGGTGGCTAGGGTCAACACGATCGACTCGCGTCGCGACCGCCTGCTCAGTATGGTCAAGACCAGCAGATCATCTCCGGGCCAGCACCTGGCGAGCCACATCGAGCGCAATGCAGTTTGCTTGAATGTGCCGTGCATCTTTTGGGTCGCAAGAAATTGACTCGTCCTATGCCGCTAGACACCGATCGAGCGATCAATCGCGCAGTGGTTGTCAGATATGCCATTTCCGCCACGCGCAACTATTTGAAATTGCACGGGCCAAGAAGATTAAATCCCCCATTTAGCAATACTCGTGCCAAGCCGCTTAAGTTGTGCGCACATCGAGACCCCTACTCTTCGAATTTTCCTAGGTCGAGCACCTCATAGCACTCGCTGCTCCGCCGGTGCCTAACTTCCCGCGACTTCGTGCCTTGGCGCTTTTTGGACGCCGGCCAGTGAGCTTGCGGAGCCACCTTGTTGCCGGCGTCCAAAAACCTGCACACGAGCCGACCTTTGACAGCGCCGCCTTGAGGCAGGTCAACACTCGCGAGCCGTCGGCATGCCTATCCTAGTTAGTTTTTGTTAACTGATGAGGGCATGAGAGGGATGACCACAAGGCGAGAGTTTGTGACGACGATTCCTGCGATAGGCACTGCATTCGCGGTCGGTGGTCACCTGGTTTTGGACGACAGCCCCGCCCGAGCACAAGGAGCGGCGGCTCCCTTAGCAGGGCACTTCCATCCAAAGGGCAAAGCGCCCTCAAAATTTACTTTGGATGTGCTCAAGGAAGCGCGCGGCGGCCTCCCGTTGGCGGACACGAGGGATTTTGACGAGCAGAAAAAGGGGCTTATCGCTCCGATGCAAGACCTCAAGATCATGGCGGACGCCGGCCATGCCGCCTGGGACATGGAGCGGTTTCAGTTCCTGGAAAAGCAAGACGACTTCGACAGCATTCATCCCTCACTGTTGCGGCAGTCCAAGCTGAACAACAATTACGGGCTATATGAGGTGATTCCGGGCATCTACCAAGTCCGCGGCTTCGATCTTTCCGACATCACATTCGTTCGTGGCAAGACTGGTTGGATCGTCTTCGACCCGCTGGTATCAAAGGAGCCAGTCCGCGCAGCCTGGAAATTGTTTCAGCAGCACGTCGGTCAGGGCCTGGCTGTCTCGGCGGTGATCTATTCTCACACGCACGGCGATCACTGGGGTGGGGTGCGCGGCATTGTCGACGAAGCCGATGTGAGGTCCGGCAAAATCCCACTGATTGCTCCCGCCGACTTCATGCAGTTCACGATCTCCGAAAACGTGTATGCCGGCAATGCGATGAACCGGCGCCTGTTCTTTCAATACGGCCTGCTGTTGCCGGCCAGTCCGCACGGTTATGTCGGCCAGGGTCTCGGCCAGGCTGTGTCGGCCGGCGCGACCGGCCTGATTGCACCCACCCGTTACGTCGAGAAGCCCATCGAGGAATTCGAAGTCGATGGCGTCAGGATGATATTCCAGAACACGCCGAACACCGAAGCACCCCGGGAGATGAACACGTACATTCCGGATATGAAGGCCTTGTGGATGGCCGAGAACGTTATCGCGTCGCTGCACAACATCTACACGCTGCGCGGTGCGCCGGTGCGCGATCCCCTGAATTGGTCGAAATATATAGGCGAAGCACTGTACCGATTTGGTCTCGAGGCTGAGGTGATGTTCGCGTCTCATCACTGGCCGCGGTGGGGCAACGCCAGGATACAGGAAGTTCTGCGCGGCCAGCGCGATCTGTACGCTCATATGAACAATCAGGTTCTGCACCTTGCAAACCAGGGGGTGACGATCAACGAGATCCACAACGTCTACGAAGTGCCGAAGGGCCTGCAATCCAAATGGGAGTGCCGCGGCTATCACGGGTCACCCCAGCACAATAGCCGTGGCGTTATCCAGCGATATCTCGGCTTCTGGGATTGTAACCCGACGACGCTGATTCCGCTCTCGCCGCGCGACTCCGCGCCGCTTTATGTCGAGATGATGGGAGGCGCGGACAAGATCATGGCCCGAGGGCAGCAATTGCATAACGAGGGCAAATATCTTCTTGCCTCGGAAATTGTAAACAAGCTGGTTCAGGCGCAACCGCAGAACCAACCCGCAAAGGACCTCTTGGCGGATATTTTCGAGCAGATCGGCTATCAGCAGGAAAATCCCGGGCTGCGAAACAGCTTCCTCGCCGGAGCCTACGAACTGCGGACCGGGATTCCGAAAGGGGAAACTGCCAGCTCGTCCAGCCCCGATGTGGTCCGCGCGATGTCGACCGAATTGTTCCTGAACTTTCTTGGTATCCGCATGGACAGCCGCAAGGCCGAAGGAATGAAGTTCACGATCAATCTCGTCACGCCGGACAATGGCGAGAAATTCATCGTCGAAATGGACAACGCAACGCTTACGAACATAAAGGGATTTTTGGCAGACAAACCCGACCTCACGCTCACAATCAACCGCAGCGATCTGGAACTGACGATGATGGGGGCAAAGACGCTCGAGGCCCAGATCGCGGACGGGACGGCGAAGATCCAGGGTGATGCGAGTGTGCTAAAGCAGCTCGCCTCGACCATGGTCGAGTTCGACCCGCGTTTCGAAATCATGCCCGGCACAAAGGCCCTGGGTTTGGTCGTGGCACAGGAAGCCTACGAAGCCGATCTGGGCCGGCCGATCGCGGAGTAGCGCGAGGTAGCGGACGAGAGGGTGGCGTAGTTATCCGAGCGGAAGGAGCTCCCCTTCAGGCCGCTCATTCCGAGAATGTAGCGGCGGACCGTGGTCTGCTGTGGGTCACCGATGCGCGCAACTCCCATTATTTTTCTGGCGCAAAATTCTGGTTGGTCAGTGGAGACGCGATTGGACGCTGAATGCGTATAAACGGCTTGCTGGCTCCGGCGTGGCAGCTATTGCAGCCGCTGGTAAGCTCGTCGAAGGCGGCCGTAAATTTGGTACTGCTCTGTGCTGTAACCGCCTTTTCAAGCTCCTCTATCCGTGGATCGATGATGGTCTTGATCATCTCAGCGACAGGGATGCCGTCATGTGTTGGAAAAAGCCTTGCGGCGTCCTCTAAGCCTTCCTTGATCTCGTCGATCTCATAAGCAGCGAGGTCCCAGTTATTTTGTTCGCCAGCAAACCATAGCTTCGCGTGGCGAAGCTGCGTAGCTGTCATGAACTCGCCAAGGCCCGGTTGGTAGGGCTCTTTTGCTGGCTGCGCGGAGGCGAACATGACCGAACCAGTAAGCGCAATGGTGGCAGTGACTATCCACTTCATTCGTGGTCTCCCGAGAGACGGCAATTGGCCAATTTCCCAGGCATAGCTCAGACTATCCAATTCGGGAAGAAAGCATATTCATCTTGGCTGCCTGACACTGCGAGGCCTCGCTTTGATTGATGTGCGATCATGACGGCTTCTGTGCCCATCGCTGCCGCATCGCACGCCCGAGGATATGCCAACTGTCAGGGGTAGACCGGACCTAACTTGAACCGGGGCAAACCGTCGCGATTGACCCAAAGCCGAACGCGCGATTACGAGATATGGGACATACTCTCAGATACTCAGTCGATCTTCAGCCCGAGTGCTTTGACGACTGGCGTCCAGAGGGCAACATCGGCGGCTAGGGCCTGCCGGAATTTATCGGAGTTTGAATCGAGCGAGGGTTCGAAGCCTCCTTCGACCAGCATCTGCCCGTAGGCCGGTTCCGCGAGCGCTGTGCGCGTGGCTTGTGCGATCTGCTCAATAATCGGCTTGGGTGTCCCGGTTGGAGCAAGCAGCCCAATCGTGTTCGTCACAGTCAAGCCGGGAAGCCCAGTTTCGGCTGCGGTTGGAATTTCGGGCGCAGCCTTGAGACGGGTGGGACTTGTCACCACGAGAACACGTATTCTGCCGGAACGCTTTAATTCAAGCACCTGCCCAGTAAGGGCGGGCACGAGCATTAATATCTGTCCGCTGATCAGATCTGTCATAGCCGGACCAATCCCTCGATAAGGCACTTGCACGACCTCAGGTGTCTCCGCGAGGCTTTTGAACAGTTCGCCAGTCAGATGATTGGTCGAGCCCACACCGGAGTGTCCGTAAGACATTTTGCCGGGATTGGCCTTCGCATATGCAATCAGTTCGGTGAGTGTCTGTGCCGGTACCGAGGGATGCACGGCAACGCAGAAAACATTGGTTGCTATGCTTGCAATCGGGTCCAAATCTTTGACGGGATCGTGGAGCGGCCGGCTTTTGAGCAAGGCCTCGTTGACGTGCGGGATCGTGCCGCCGAGGAGGATGGTATAGCCGTCTGGGTTGGCGCGCGCGACTGCAGCGGCACCCAACGAGGCGCCGCCACCGCCGATATTTTCGACAACCACCGTGCCGAGCAGGGCCTTCATCTTATCCGCCCATGGGCGAGCGAGGGCATCGAACGCACCACCCGGGGGAAAGGGAACCACAAGCCGGATCGGCCGCGTCGGGTATGTCTGCGCAACAGCGTTGTCCGAAAAGACCGGGAGCGCGGCGGCGCCGGCTGCCAGATGCAGAAATTGCCGGCGGGAAAATCTCATGGGTTGTCCTCGGCAATGAATTTAGACGGCGTGACTATGTGGTCAGAAAAACTCAAAAATCCTACACCGACCGCTGGCGTGCTCGAAAGGGGGCGTGAGGCAACAGAAGTAAAGCAACGAATTTCTGCGAGGCATGAGTCCGGTCATGGCCCATCGCTGCCGCATCGCACGCCCGAGGATATGTCGGTCAGGGGTAGACCGGACCTAACTTGAACCGGGGCCAACCGTCGCGATTGACCCGAAGCCTTCAAAGTGCCCCACCGCGCCGCGACAAGGTGCTAGGCTCCTCCTCTCACAGGCGTATTCCTTGCAGGGAGGGACGCATGCAGCGGCGCGATTTCATCCGCCTTGCTGGAGCCGCAACGGCCTGGCCGCTCGCAGCGCGTGCGCAGCCCAGGCACACAATTGGTGTTGTTCGCATCCCGAAACGCGGCGAAAGCGCTCATCTCGAGGACGCATTTCGCAAAGGCCTGGCCCAAACCGGCTACATTGAGAATCAGAACGTCGTCATAGAATGGCGATACGCCGAGGGTGATTACCGGCGGTTGACGGGTATAGTGACCGAACTGGTCGATCGTCGAGTTGAAGCCATCATCGCGCTTGGAGCAACAACAACGGCGCTCGCTGCAAAAGCAGCCACGCAGACGATACCAATTGTGTTCATGCTGGGTAGCGACCCCATCAAGTTCGGGCTCGTTGCAAGTTTCAGTCACCCGGGAGGAAACATCACGGGGGTTTCCATCCTTCAAGGGCCGGTGGTGACAAAGAGGCTCGATCTCTTGCATCAGCTGATACCCACAGCGACGACCTTCGCGGTCCTGGTCGCGCCAGATAATGCATTCAGCGAAACAGAGCGGGATGAAGCAGAAGCCGCCGCGCGGACCTTGGGACTGGAACTCCATGTTGCCAATCCGAAACGTCAGGACGACTTCGATACGCTGTTTCCGGATCTGATTTCCCGAGGCGTCCGTGGGATCATGATTGGAACGGACGCAATCTATTTGGGCCTATCCGGCCAGATTGCCGCATCAGCCGCTCGGTACGCTATGCCATCCGCAGCTCAATGGCGCGAGTATCCAGCCGCGGGGGGCCTGATGAGCTACGGGAGCAACGTCGCTGAGGGCTATCGCCTGGCAGCAACCTACGTCGGTCGCATCCTCAACGGAGAGAAGCCGGCCGACATGCCGGTGCAGCAGCCGACCAAGTTCGAGTTTGTCATCAATCTTGCGACCGCGAAGGCGCTGCGGCTGACCATTGCAGACAAGATGCTCGCCATCGCCGACGAGGTGATTGAATAATCCGCCCGTTTGCTGCGGTGCATGAGTGTGCAGACCTTTGCGCGGTAGGTAAGGGAAGCCCCCGGCAACGGTTTTCTTGCCCGGTCGGCCGTAAGCGGGACGGCGAATATCCGGATCATCCTTGCTGCCCCAGCCTTGAAGATTTCCCCGCCCCCGGTAGGGTTTGCCCTTGGGCGGGGCGGTAAAACGCGCCTACTCCCGTCCCAAGGGCAGGGCGGGGCATCCGGCTAGGGGTGGCGACGGCCGGTTTTGGGCACTATATTTGCCCCCGGCACGGTACGGCGCACGCTGACCTCCTTGGTCGGCACACGCGGCGCGGCAATAAGCAGGCGACAGGGCAGAGGCTCCTTGAGCGGGGTGGGCTGCCCGGCCTGCACTTCCAAAAATGTTCATCGCGATTAATCGAGCGTGCGCCTTCGCGCGCGCGCCTCGGGTCGCATGTGGAGATGCCAAGCCATGCCGACACCCAAAGACAAAGAAATGAATGCATTGGCCCGCGCGGCCAAACAAGCCTATGAGCGCTCCAAGGAGAGCCGAACAGACTTCATAGCAAGCACGTTCGAGCTTGCGGCAGTGCTGCGCAAGGCTCGCGACAAGCTGCGGAGCGATCAGGCATTCTGCACTTGGATCAACAAGGCCGGGCTCCGCTCTATCTCGAAGGATGATCGCGCGGCGCTGCTCAAGATCGGTGATAACGTCAAAGCGGCACGTGCGTATTTTCACGAGAACGAAGACGCATGGTCATGGCGTCTGTGCGCGCAGTCGGTTTCGCAGGCTGCGAAACCGGCAAGCCGTTGGCTTCCAATGAAGGTGACGGAGGAGACGCGCAACATCGTCGCGCCTTACTACGACACGACAAAGGAAGATCCGGTCAACAGCATCAGGCCGCCCTCTCTTCCCAAGGCGCAAGACCCAGTCAACATCAGTCCGATCTGCCCCCAGCCAAGGGCCGTCGCGGCGATTGAAGCCATGATCGACGTTGCAGCGAGCACGATAACCGCCGCTGTTGCGGCGTACTGGCGAACCCGATCAGGTGAGCACCCAACGCCATCGTCCGATCAGGTTCGCGAAGCCGCGCAATGGCTCGACATGCTGGCTGACGCGCTGGAGGGCGATATCGATCAGTAAGCGGCTGTTGACGCCGCTTGTGACCTTATTCGCTTTTGCGGCACATCAGCGCTCCAGGCAAAAGAGCGCTGATGTGTTCTATGGGGCTGATATTTCGATCACTTTTGTCGCGCCCTCCGTGGAAACATCAGGACTTCGCCGGGTATTCGGAATAGCGCAAGATTTGCTCCACATTTTCAATTGGTTGGCACGCTCGAAATAATTCGACCCCGCATCAGCGCTCTTTTGGCATGAGCGCTGATGACCTCTAACCCTTTGATATAATTTCAAGTTATTCCTGAGCACCCGACAATCTTGTCCTCCATCGAGTTAGCCGTACAAGTCAGTAACGCGCCGGCTCGATGGTCGAGCCGAATTCGGCGAGAGGAGCTTACCCGGTGATCCAATCTCAGCGACTCGAAATTAGATTTCTTGGGACCAGAATTCGTGTGGAGGGCGTCGTAGGCATCCTAGGAGCCATGGGGATCGTAGGGCTGGTTATCATGCTCTATTCTGGATTCTAATAACGCGCGCAAACATCCGAGATGGGTCGCACGCTTAAACAATTGATTGAATGCTATCGCACCGATCCTGATTCAAATTTTTTGAATTTGCGATATCAAGTGCGCGTGAAACATGACCGACTGTTCGGTCGCTTGAGCCAAGAGTTCGGCAATCAGCCGCTTAAGAGTATTCGCTTTCGTACTTTGAGCAGTTGGTATCGCGCCTGGCTCGCGGATGGGAAGATCGCCAAGGCGCGATCGTTAGTTGACAGGCTTCGCGAGTTGTTTCGTTTCGGAGCCACTCTTCTCGAAGACGGGGATTGCAGTCGACTGTTTGAGGCTCTGCGCAAGTTGCGGCTAGAGACCGTCACTCCGCGTGCAGTGACGATGACGGTCGACCATGCAAACGCCATACGCCTCGCCGCAAGGGAGCACTTTGGTTGGTATTCAATTGCACTGGCTCAAGCGCTGCAATTTGAGTTACTACTTGGGCAGAAGGATGTGATTGGTGAGTGGGTGCCGGTGGACGAGCATGGGGAAAGTGATGTCGTGCTCGGCAGTATGAAGTGGCTTCGTGGCCTTCGTTGGTCAAACATCGACAAGAATATGATATTGCACTATGCGGTGGGTTCGAGCCGGCGTCCTATCAAGGTCGATTTGAGGACGGCTCCGATGGTTTTGGAGGAGCTGAAACTAACCAGCCCAGACTGGCGCGACGCCATTGGTTGCCCAAGTCCTCTCGTGATCTGCGACACAACGGGCCTGCCTTGGTCTCCAGCTGAGTTCCGCCGCAAATGGCGAAAGGTCGCAGCGTTTGCAGGATTGCCGGACACCATGAAGAACAGGAATAGCTTTCCCGCAGGAACAATCGTCGGTGACCAAAATCGCGCGAGCGTCTCTCAAACGGTGACACTACCGCGCATTAACTACAGCCTGCGAATGCAAAGAAAGAAGGTGAGCTAGCTTGCGGCGGGCGCGATACCATTCACTGTAGCTCATAGTAGGTGCGCTTCTAGCCTGCACATTCGCGATGGAGTCAGCGTGGAGTAGCCAGGCCAAGAGCCGAGCTGAGACGCCCAAGGCGAAGAGCACATACCTCCCAGTAGAGGATCTGCCACACCGGCCGCCGCCCCGGGCGCGACGCCAGATAGCGTGAGTTATTCCGTGTCCCACGGCCGCCGGCCAACAGGTACATTACTGATCGCGCGGCCCGCGGTGCGAGGATGCATTTGTGCCTGTGGTGTCAGTCGCAGGGCACGCGCGCACGCGGTAATTGCCCTCGTCTCTCGCTCCGCGATTGCTAGAAGCCGATCCAGCCGCTCCAGGCCGCCATCAATGTCAGTCCATTCGATCTCGAATCGTGCGATCTGCATCTCGAGCAACCGTGCGCGGCAGACATGACGACAATACGCCACCAGGATTGGATGTGCCGCGCGAGTAAGCCAATCAGCGGGCAATGAACCGACGACATCACGCCAGACCGTGGCCTGCGCGTCGGTCAATTCAAACGGCGGCGGAGCGGGCGTGCGTTCACCCGCCCCGACGACGACCGTCGAAATCTCTGAAGCTGATACTCGACCGCGGTGTCGCATGGTTCCAGTTTACCAAAATTTTGGACGATTAGCGACCGAAGAGCACCCGAGCGGTCCGTCAAGTTGCTATCTTCGAACTTTCAGAATCCCCCCCGGCCCCCGATGATGCGATTTACACCCCAGCGCATCCCGAACGATCATCACCTGGGCTCACCGAGATGCAGGAAAGAGAGTGGAGCGCTGCACTTCCGCTTCCTTCGCGAGCGCAAACGGAGCCCAAACGCCGGGGCCACGATCCGGTGGCGGGTCCGCCGCGCGTAGCTCTTGCGGGCTCGGGTCGCACCGGCCGCCCGTTGGGCCGCGCTGCGCTTGCAGGCGCGCAATCGCGGTGTGCCGCATGTCGGATGCCCAGCCAACAGGTCCGCTGCGGTCAGGGCGTGGGTGGTTGGCCGGGTGCGCCGCGCCGGGCGGGGGAGATCAACGACGGTCATGGCTCACCCTCGCGCGCGCGTTGCTGTAGGGCGGCCACAGGAGACCTTTGCGGTTTCTTCGGTTTCTGCGGTTTTTTTCCACGCCTATTGAATTGCCAGTTATTGCGAAAAACATGCTTACGAGGGCGTCCGTGTGGGATGTAAAAAAACCGCATAAACCGCAGAAACCGCAAAAAGGTAAGGTTGGCTGGCATTTTAGAAGCGCCGTTCCCAAACCGCGTTGGCAATATCCTCTGTGGTGGGCTCGGCCGGACCCTTGCCGCCCAGCACCACCCATGTGGCAGTTCGGTCGTCATCGGTGCCGAGCCGCTTTAACACGAGTCCTCCTACGTACCGGTCTCGGTTTCGGCGCAACCATTTGCCAACCGATTTGCTGGCCCATATTCCTTTCGGTGAAGCCTCCTCGATCAACGCTGTTCGCAATTCTGCCTTGGCGCGTGCGAGCACGAAGGCTTTTGCTGACGCCTCATCGCGTTCTTTCTTGGTCATCTCTTTTGAATGAACAGCGGTGTAGTCCGGCTCTATGCCAAGCTCGGACACCGTGACCTTGCGTTGTCCGAACGCATCGTCCCAATATTTTAGAACGCTGGCCAAGCTGTCCTTCATGGGATCGTGCGCGAATAATTCCGTTTGACTCTCGGCGGGGTCGGATTGGCCCAGCCACACCAGCGCGCCGCGTATCCACTCGTAGTCGCGGAAATCTCCCATCGGCCTCAGCTTGGGATCGGGCTTCGCAAGCTTGTAAGCTCGCAAGATTGTCAACGCCGCGATCAGCAACTCGTGACGCTGTTGTTTGACTTCATCCGTCGCACTGAAGTCGAACAATCTGTCCTCGGGGTGCTCGGTATTGGCGTTGAGACGACAGACCACCGCTCGCCGTACCACGTCGCCCGCGAACACGAGATTGTTGCCGGTGGCGATCACCAGCGCATTGTTCGGCAACAGACGGCGCTCTGATAGTCCTAGGATGCGCGCCTGCACCTGTTCCTCGGTCAACATGGAGCAAAGGAAAGCGCCAGTGATCGGTCGTTCGCAGTTGTCGAGCAAAATCACCGGGTCGCCTTCGTTCAGCACCACCGACAGGCGCTTCTCGTCCTCCTCGGGAGTATGTCCTTGGTTGATCGCCACAGGTGGCATCCCCGCAGCGGTGATCGCAGCCAGCTTGGCCGCCATGGTCTTGCCAGTCCCGGCGGATGGCGAGTCGATACCGTGCAGTGGCACAATGCGCAGACTTGGCCGGATCGCCGCACACAAGATCGTCGATAGCAGCACCGAGCGCGACGGCGATATTTTAGTCTTGTCGTCCTCGCCGTCGAACGGGAAACCACGTAAGGGTTGATTGAGCTTGGCCAACTCCTTTAGCGCATCGTCCTTGGTCGGGCGCGTCGGCACCGGAGGGAAATCACCGGGCTTGAAGTCCAGTAATAGCCCGCTCGCCTCATGATAACCGGGCTTCTCGATAATATCGCCGTGACAGTCCAGGGTCGGCGCCGCGATCACCCCGCGCAGGACCGGGAATTTCCATTGACCGACCCGCGCCAGAATTTCGGTCGCGTACTTCGGCAGGGGGTCGGTCTCGACCAGCTTGTATTTCTCTTTTTCTTTGACGATGCGATACCATTTGGTCGCCATTGACATTGGTCCGAGCAGCAAATGGGGCTTGTCGATCACTTGCAGCACGACCGCGTTGCGGTCGCGGTGAATGGCGGTGAGATCTTTTGGCTCGGCGTCAATTTGCCTGTCGGACTTGATCTCGTTGTATCTGACTGGCCTGACCAGATGGCCTTTGCGCTGGAAAATGCGAGCATTGGACTTGATCAGCGCGTCCTCTGCCGCGATGGCAATCGGCACCAACTTGCCGCCTTTCATCACGATGTAGTGCGCGACGTGAGGCGGTGGCGGCGGCTCGGGCGTGGACTCCGGCTCGGGTTCGGGTTCGGCCTCAAGCTCCAACTTGGGAGCTTCGCGAGTCTTGGTAAAGGAACGCTGTGTTTCCTTGGAGAGTCGATCATCTGTCCTGCCGACGTATTTCTTCGCGATTCCATTCGGATATTTTTTAAGCAGCGCGAAGATTTCAGCCACCGACCATCTGTTTTGCTTGAGCCAGCCTATGGCGTGGTGGAAGTGTTTGGATCGATCTTCTTCTTTTTGCACGCCATTCCGTACCAACGCCAGCAACTTGTCATCCAGCAACGGCTCTATCAGAGTCAGGTCAACTAACTTGGCCTCATCAATAACGGAGTCGTCCCATTGTGGTGTTCGCGTCCCCGGACGTTTTTCCTGATCGAATTCATCGAGCACGGTATCGAGCAGTCGGTCGATATCCGCAAGCTCAGTGGCTTCGCCGTTCAACGGCGCGTTGCTGATGGTGATGTAGCGTTCGCAATTCCGATAAAACTCCACCGAGATGGTAGGGCCTTTTAGTTTGCGATGGAGGTAGCGGTCGCTGGCGGTGCCGATGATGCGCAGGCCGGTGCCGCTCGGCGTGATTTCGGTATAAGAGGCGGCGCGCCTGACCAGTGAAGTCGCGAATGGATGAAGCTCTCCTGTCTCGGCATCGCGGCACTTGTCGATATCAAAGGCCGCGATGTGAGTCCCCAGCAAGTTGAAGCCGATGCCGTCGGCCTTGCCGCTATCGACTGCATCACAGGCTTGCTCGTAACCGCGCCATGTCGTGGGGTCGTTGTTCTTCGCCTTCCTGTCAGGTGCCGTCGCGACATACGGCACCTTGGTCCATTCGCCTTTGTTGTTTGACTCCCATCGCCACACCACCCAATTGCGCTGGGCTTGAAGGCGTGCGAGCGACGGGTGCAGCGGGCGCGGCGGGTTGCCGTGGGTGCGGGGTTTGCGGGAGGCATCATGCATGACGCCCTCCCTTGATCGTCGCGCGGTGGCGGATTAAGTTTGCTGTCGCAGCAGCTAAATCGGTTTGGCCCTGAACGATGCACCCACATCGTTTGGGGCTTTTTGTTGAACGAGTCATGCGCGAATCTCTCTGATCGAATTGTCATTGGAAGCATCCTCAGTTTTGAGTTTTCCCGTTTTGAATTTTTTGGCTTTTGAAAAGTCAGTGCATCATCGCGTCGTCAGCGCGTCTAGGAGAAGAATTGGACGACATACCGATCACCCGCCATTTTGCGGACGATGCGGAATTGAAATTGGTCACACCTTTGTCGCTGACCCCGACAGCAACGACCCGTCCGTCAAAACGATTTCCGAACAGGCCGATCATGGTGTTGTTGGTCATGACGCTTCCTCCATTGTCTTCCTGCGCTGTTGTGCTGTGGTGTTGCGTGTCGGCGGAGCAGTCTTTCTTTTGAGCACGTCGCGGTCGTATTGATTCAGCGCGGCGACTTCGTAGAGTCGCAGCCGGCCTTCATATCGCGGCTTGGGGAATTGCGGATCGTTCAACTTGCGCCACAGCCACATCAAACTCCGGCGGCCATATCGGCGGCAGACTTGGCTGGCGGTCGCCCACGCTGCATCGTCGGGGAGCGGCGACGGCTTGCGCGGTCCGAGTTTGTACCCTTTGCCAAAGCGGCGTTTGATCGTCACGACACGGTTCTCCTGTCGGTTGGAGCGCCGTGAAATTGAATGTTCGTGGGGAAATCGCGACGCTCGGGGGAGCGTTCAAGGCTGGCATTTTACCCGCGTATGCGGCGCGTCGAGCGGCGCGGACCCAAAAAGGGCCTATGTCAGCGATATTAACATCGAGTCGCCGCCGGGTGCAAGTTACTTACAAATTTTGTCGTAACCGACAGGCTGCGCTAGGCAATTTGCCGTCGTTCGCGCTGTTGCAAGGGCAGCACCTTGGCCACTAGCGGGCTCGACACCAGCGCCTCGACATGCGCGGCCCAGCGCGCCAGCGCAACGCGCTTCTCGCTCAAGAGCAGCGAGCGATTGTAAACACCGGCAACGCCGCTCTTTGCGCTTCCAGAGATGTGATTCAAAACGGCCTCGACCACATGCGGCGCGATTCCGAGTCCGCCATCTTCCGGCGACTCATTCAAAACAGTCGAAAGGGTTCGGCGCATATCGTGGACGCGCCATAATGGCTTGATCGTGACCTTAGCGTCTCCATTCGATTGTCGCGTCACCTTGACCATCGCGGCGTCGAGAGTCCGCTTGGCTTTTGAGAAACCAGAGACGGGCGTTGTGCCGTTGGTGGTGAACACAAGTTTAGAGCCTTCGATAGTCGGCACGCTGTTGATGATATCGAGCGCCTGTTGCGGCAGCGGCACCACAAGCGGCAGATGATTCTTGGTGCGCGAAGCAGGGACTTGCCAAAGGCCGTTCTCGCCAAGCTCGTCGCGCGTCATGCCGCTGACTTCGCGCAGGCGGCAGCCGGTCAACAGCAAAGTCTTGAACAGCGGGCCGAACACGCCGCCGATTTGATCGCAGGCTTGCCAGATCAGTTTGATCTCGTCGCGAGTCAAGACGCGCTCACGCGAGGCGGCCGGGACCGGCCGCTTGACGCCGATCATCGGATTGGTCGTGACTCTGTATTTCAGCGGCAACCACCTGAACAGAACGCTCAGCGCCGAATACATCTTGCGCGCCCGCCCGGCGCTGCCGTGCTTACGGGCGTCGTCAATCGCGGCCTCGATCTTGAATTTATCGATCTCGGTGATCGCGCCCCACTGAGCGGCCAGCGAGCCCTTGATGATGTCGGGTTCGACCGTCGCGGGATCGCTGCCGGGCTTCCAGCGCAGTCCCAACGTCGCGGCGTCGTCACGCCAGCGGCGAGGGCGGGTGCCCCACTTGCGGGCTTTGTGCTCGACAAAGAACTCACGAGCGACGACTGCAAACGTGTTGGCGGCGGCCTCGACGGCGGCGATGCGCTTCTCCTTGTGCGCCGCGACCACGTCCTTGCCATTGGCGCGCTCATTGTCGATCTGAGTGGCCAGCAGCCGGGCCTGTCGCAGCGTCAGCGTGCCGCCCTGTGCCGGCGGGTCGCTGGATTCGTCGTCGGTGAGGTTCACCCGGCCAAGGGTCAGCTTGGCGGTTTTGCCGTTCGGCCGGCGCAGCCGCACCGCCCACGACTTCGAGCCGCTCGGCTGGATGACGAGATGGAGACCGGGCGCGCGGCTGTCGGGAATCTCGCGCCGTGCGGTGTGCGGCTTGTAGCCGGCAACGCTGGTCGAGGTGAGTAATGGCATGTGAGGGGCCTCCCTGCGGGGTAACACAGGGGTAACATTTCGGGGCCGTTAAGCCAAGTCTGGAAGCGTTATTAACATCACGTCAATTTAGGCGTAAGTTGTTGCATTATCATCATAAAATTCCGCTTGTTCTTCGTGACTTGGCGTCACTTTGCGTAACGCTTTTCCGGTCTCCAAAACCGGGGGTCGCAGGTTCGAGCCCTGCCACTCCTGCCAGCAAAATCAATGACTTAAATGGGGTGCTGGCGGGACGAGGACGCTGTATGCCGCGTTTCCATCGCTGAGCCGGACCTGTATCCCTGAAACCGACCTGTCGCGACCGCGGATCGAAAACCGCTTCGCACTGTTCCCGATCATGCCTAGCCGCCAGCCCATCGCTTCCAGACCGTCTCTACGAGCGCGATGTCGGTCAGCGAGTTCTCGCCGGAGGCCAGCGGCTTCTTGCCTTCAATGACGTCAGAGACAAAGGCATCGGCCTGGCGCCGGAATGCCGGCTGTTCGCTCTTGTCAGTCGCGTGCTTTCACCCTCGTGATCGACAACGACCTGTGCCTCTCCCTCGGCGAAAGGAGCGCAATTCGATGGTGAGGGTACCGCGCTCGAAATTGTCCTCGCGCCAGGCGCCCTCTGACCCGTTCACAAGGTCCAGCGCGCGCGCCACGCGGGCGTCGTGGCGCTTCACGTAGCCGATGCTGTAGATGAGGCGCTGTCGCCGCGCGGCTTCGACCAGCGATGCGGCCTGAACGATCGTGTAGGCCATCGGCTTCTCCGACTGCACATGGCGGCCAGTGTTCAGCGCGTCCAGCACGATCGGGCCGGTGGCGCGGCGCTTCGTCACGACGACGATGGCGGACACCTCGCCATCCGCGAGCAGCTCCGCTGCGTGCCGTAGATCGGCGAGATGCCGAATTTCTGCGCGCCGGCGGCCGCAAGATCGGGCCGGAGATCAGCGATCGCAACGACGCGGCAGGCGGGATTGGCAGCGAAACCGGCTCGGCATGGAGCTGATCGACGTCCAGCACATCGGGACCAAGGGCGGTTCGATTCGCGTGACCGTGCAGCGCGCCGGTGGCGCCAAGAAGCCGTCGGCGGAAGTGGCGCGGTTCGTTGCCGAGGAAGAGCGGCTCGGGGTCGACCAGCCGGCCTATTATGCGCCCTATGTGAAGAAGATCGCTGCCATCCATGACGAATTGGTCGCGATGGCCGACGCGGCCCATGCGCGCGGTCAACTGGTTGCCGGCTATGGCGTCTCCGTGGCCACCACGACGCTGCTGCCGCAGTTCGGCCTGGAGAACAAGATCGACTTCCTGGTGGACGACGATCCCAAAAAGGCGAATGTGATGGCCGGCCCGGGCTATGATATCCCCATCCTGCCGCCCGCCGCCCTCTACGAGCGCAAGCCAGCCTTCGTCGTCGTCTTCGCCTGGCGCTTATGTCGACTCGATCCGGGCCAAGCATGCCCGCTGTTTCGCCGAGGGCGGCAGGTTCGTGGTGCCGCTGCCGGGCATTACCATGGTGGAGCGGGCCGACTGACCAGGCCGGCAGGGCTGAAGGGCTCCCCCGGGATGACGCCTTGCAGACGGTGGATAAGTTCTTGATCCACATGGCCTCTGCATGGCCTCCGGGGGAGGGCGGCTAGCCCGCACAAGCCCTCTATATCTTGACCTTTGGTCCCATCCGCAGTAGATACCCCGCACTCGCAGCCGGCCCGTTAGACGCGGATCTCCGGCGCGGCTTTAAATCCCCGAACAATCGAGCCCGGTTCCCGGCTCATCCTTCGAGACAGAGGGCTGGGCCAACGGCGGCTGTTCGGATCCCTGAATTTCATGTGCGTCTGTCGACGGACGCTGGACCTCAAACGATGGCAGTCAGCCCGTTCAAGTTCTTGCAAGAAGTGCGCTCGGAGACCGCCAAGGTCACCTGGCCGACCCGCCGCGAGACCACGATCACCACCATCATGGTGTTCGTCATGGTCGCGGTGGCCTCGATCTTCTTCTTCGCCGCCGACCAGATCATCCGTGTCCTCATCACCTTCCTTCTGGGCATCCACTGATGGCTACAGCAACCGCTCAAGTGTCCGACAAGCGCTGGTACATCGTCCACGCCTATTCGAACTTCGAGAAGAAGGTCGCCGAATCGATCCGAGAGCAGGCCAAGCAGCGCGGGCTCGAGGAGCTGTTCGAGCTGGTGCTGGTTCCGACCGAGAAGGTCACGGAAGTGCGCCGCGGCCGCAAGATCGACGCCGAGCGCAAGTTCTTCCCTGGCTACGTGTTGGTGAAGATGAAGCTGACCGACGAGGCGTTTCATCTGATCAAGAACACGCCGAAGGTGACGGGCTTCCTCGGCGCGGAAAACAAGCCGATGCCGATCTCGGAGGCCGAGGCCATGCGCATCCTGCACCAGGTGCAGGAGGGTGTGGAACGGCCGAAGGCGTCGGTGTCGTTCGAGATCGGCGAGAACGTGCGTGTGGCCGACGGCCCGTTCGCCTCGTTCTCGGGTGTGGTCGAGGAAATCGACGAGGCACGCTCGCGCGTGAAGGTCGCGGTGTCGATCTTCGGCCGCGCAACGCCCGTCGAACTGGAATTCGGTCAGGTCGAGAAGGTCTGACCGGGTAACGCGTGAGGCCTTGGGTCTTACGCAGCAAGAGGCCGTGGGAGGGAGAGGGCGGTTGCCAGCCGCATCCGACCCAGACCACGAACCTGAAACCGCCGGCCCCGCCGGCACAACAGGAGTGATACATGGCAAAGAAAGTGACCGGATACCTGAAGCTTCAGGTCCCGGCCGGTGCGGCGAATCCTTCGCCCCCGATCGGTCCCGCGCTCGGTCAGCGCGGTCTCAACATCATGGAGTTCTGCAAGGCGTTCAACGCCCAGACCCAGAAGGAAGAGAAGAACACCCCGATCCCGGTGATCATCACCATCTATGCGGACCGTTCCTTCACCTTCGAGATGAAGACGCCGCCGATGTCCTACTTCCTCAAGCAGGCTGCCAAGATCCAGTCCGGCTCGAAGGCGCCAGGCCGTGACAAGGCCGGCAAGGTGACCAAGGCGCAGGTGCGCGAGATCGCCGAGAAGAAGATGAAGGACTTGAATTGCGACACCATCGAATCGGCCATGAAGATGGTCGAGGGCTCCGCCCGTTCGATGGGTCTGGAAGTTGCGGGGTAAGCGGCCATGACAATCGGAAAGCGTTTGAGCAAAGCCCGCGAAGGCATTGACCGCGAAAAGCTTTACCCGCTCGCGGACGCCATCAAGATGGTCAAGGAGCGCGCGAAAGCGAAATTCGACGAGACCATCGAGGTCGCCATCAATCTCGGCGTCGATCCGCGTCATGCCGACCAGATGGTTCGCGGCGTCGTGACCCTGCCGAACGGCACCGGCCGTACGCTCCGCGTCGGCGTGTTCGCCCGCGGCGCCAAGGCCGACGAGGCCAGGGCCGCCGGTGCCGACGTCGTCGGCGCCGAGGACCTGGTCGAGAAGGTGCAGAACGGCTCGATCGATTTCGACCGCTGCATCGCCACGCCCGACATGATGCCGCTGGTCGGCCGCCTCGGTAAGGTGCTCGGCCCGCGTGGCCTGATGCCGAACCCGAAGATCGGCACCGTGACCATGGACGTCACCGGCGCGGTGAAGGGTGCCAAGGGCGGCTCGGTCGAGTTCCGCGTCGAGAAGGCCGGCATCCTGCAGGCCGGGGTCGGTAAGGCCTCGTTCTCCGAAGAGAAGCTTGTCGAGAACATCAAGGCTCTCGCGGACGCTGTCTCCAAGGCGAAGCCGGCTGGCTCCAAGGGAACATACATCCAGCGCGTTGCGGTGTCCTCGACGATGGGCCCCGGCGTGAAGGTCGAGCCGGGCACCATTCTCGGCTAAGGACCGGCAATCGCATGAGGCGAGGGGCGGAATCGGGCGACCGATTCCGCCCCTCGTCGTTTGTGCGGGCGCTGACAGGAAACAAGAACGATGGCTGACAAGGTCCTGATCTACTCGCGCTTTCCCAAGAAGATGATGGCGCGTTTCGCGGAGCGGTTCGAACTGCTCGACACCGGCGGCAAGCCGGCGCGCGAGGTGTTTTCGGCGGACGAGCTCAGCGGCATCCGTGCGATGCTGACCGCGGGCGGCTCGCCGCTGGGCGCGGAAGCGATGGACCTGTTTCCAAAGCTCGGCGCCATCGTCTGCTACGGTACCGGCTATGACGGCGTGGACCTGAAGGCGGCGGCCGCGCGCAACATCGCGGTCGGCCACAGCCCCGGGGCCAATGCAGCCTCCGTCGCCGATATCGCGATGACCCTGATGCTTGCGACAACGCGGCGGATTTTGGTGGCCGACCAGTATGTCCGCAGCGGTGATTGGGCTGCGGCGAAGCAGTCGCCGATGATGCGCCCGCAAGCCGGCATGCCCGGCCGCCGCATCGGCGTCTTTGGCATGGGCGAGATCGGCCGCAAGATCGCGGCACGCTGCGTCGCCTTCGAGAGCGAGGTCGGCTATTTCAGCCGCACCCGGTACGATCTACCTTATCAATATTTCCCGTCGCTGGAAGCGCTGGCTGATTGGTGCAGCCTACTGATGATCGCAGTGCGGGCGGGGGCCGAGACCCAACATGTCGTCAATGCCGACATCCTCAAGCGCCTCGGCGCCGACGGTTACGTGGTCAACATCTCCCGCGGCTCTGTCATCGACGAGAAGGCCCTGGTCGCGGCGCTCGCCGACAAGACCATCGCTGGCGCCGGCCTCGACGTCTTCGAGAAGGAGCCGCACGCGCCCGACGCGCTGACCGCGCTCCCCAACGTCGTGTTCGCCCCCCATATCGGTGGCCACACCCTGGACTCGCACGTCGCCATGCAGAACTGCGTGGTGGCGAACCTGACGGCGTTCTTCGCGGGCAAGCCGCTGCCTTATGCGGTGAAATCGGCCTGAATCGGTCCTTGTTGGGCCATCTCAAGCCCCGCCGGCAACGGATTGGAACTGGTGTGAATTTTGCTCTTGGCAAGCCGGCCCGGAGCGGTTAAAGAACCGCCTCCGGACGTGCCGGCCTCGGCTGGCGCGTCCGTGCACGCATTCCGAAAACCCGACGCGACAGGAGATCATTCCTTTTCAGGACGTCCGCAAGGATTTGCCCGAAAAGGAAGGAAAACCCGTCGGTTGGCTGGGGTGCGGGCAGAGGTCGGGCGGTTCGCCGACTGACCTTGTCCTGTCCAAGACTGCAGGCGCCTGCGGGAAGTTTCGATTTCTCAAAGGCTTAATCGCATAGCCTGCATAGACGGGTGAAGACCGGATTTCACTTCGCTCCCAGCTCTAAGGGCTGGCTTCGCGAAACGGGTCTGGTTCGGACCTCGACACGCCGCGAGCCCTTTAAGGCGGGTTCTCGGAGGGCAGGCTTTGAATTGTCGTCTTGCCCGGCGTGTCCGAAGGGTTTTTGACCCCGAGGTTCAGGTTTGGGCGGGACGATGGGTGCAACCCGGCGGTCCCGCTTCTCGCGATGACCGCCAACCGGAGAGAGCTTGCTGTGGAACGAGCGGCAAAAAAAGAAGCGGTCGAACAGCTCCATGAGGTCTTCAAGGCCACGGGCGTCGCGATCGTTGCTCAATATTCCGGCCTCACCGTCGCCCAGATGCAGACTCTGCGCAAGCAGATGCGGCAGGCTGGCGCATCGGTGAAGGTCTCGAAGAACCGTCTCGCCAAAATTGCTCTTGAAGGCACTGACGTCGTTGCCATCGGCCCCATGCTGAAGGGGCCGACCGTGATCGCGACTTCCAATGATCCGGTAGCGGCGCCGAAGGTCGCCATCGACTTCGCCAAGGCGAACGAAAAGTTCGTCATCGTCGGCGGATCGATGGGTAAGACCGTCCTGAATGTCGACGGCGTGAAGGCGCTTGCCTCGCTGCCGTCGCTTGACGAACTGCGCGGCAAGATCGTCGGCCTCATCGTGGCCCCGGCGACCAAGCTGGCCCAGCTCGCCAACGCGCCCGCGGGCAAGCTCGCGCGCGTCATCCAGGCTCATGCCTCAAAGGGCGAAGCGGCCTGACGCCCTTCGCAAAACTCAAACCCGAACCAGACTTACACGTAAGGAAACTGAACAATGGCTGACTTGCAGAAGATCGTTGACGACCTCTCGAGCCTCACGGTGCTCGAGGCTGCCGAACTCGCGAAGCTCCTCGAAGAGAAGTGGGGCGTTTCGGCTGCCGCGGCTGTCGCCGTGGCCGGCCCGGCTGGTGGTGGCGCTGCCGCCGCTCCGGCCGAAGAGAAGACCGAGTTCACGGTCGTTCTCGCCTCCGCTGGCGAGAAGAAGATCGAGGTCATCAAGGAAGTCCGCGCCATCACCGGTCTCGGCCTGAAGGAAGCAAAGGACCTCGTCGAGGGTGCTCCGAAGCCGTTGAAGGAAGGCGTGAACAAGGAAGAAGCCGAGAAGATCAAGGCCCAGATCGAGAAGGCTGGCGCCAAGGTCGAGCTCAAGTAAGCACTGTTTACTGGCGGGATCTCGGGCAAGCATCGGCTCAGCCCGGGATCCTGGTCCACTTGAGACGGTGGACCGGATGCAAAAGGCGTGCGACGGGGCGCCCTGACGCAGGTCAAACACGAAAAAGTGTGGGGATTTGAGGGTTTGTCCCTCGAATCTACACTATTGTCGCCCCATATCGGGTCGACAGCACGAAAGCGCGGTGGCAGGGAGGCCGGACTTCCCTGTAAGCCGTTGGGAGAGCAGGCTATTTCGGGCTTTTGCAGTCCGTGAAGACAATCGTTGTGACGGGCGGGCGCGCACACCAGCGCCCCGCGCGTCGTTTTGCGTTTTGAAGGTCTGAAGAACAGATTCAGGACATTCCCGCCTGAGCCTGAGTTTCCGGCCCAAAACGGGTTCGAAAAATTCAACCCGGGGAGCGGTGGCAGCCGCGTTCCGGACGGCGCGCCCAGAGTGGGCGACGAAATGAGAGGCCACGATGGCGCAGCAGACATTCACCGGTCGCAAACGCGTTCGCAAGTTCTTCGGACACATCAAGGAAGTCGCGGAGATGCCGAACCTCATCGAGGTTCAGAAGGCGTCCTATGACCAGTTCCTGATGGTCGACGAACCCCAGGGCGGTCGTCTTGACGAGGGTCTGCAGGCGGTGTTCCGCTCGGTGTTCCCGATCTCGGACTTCTCGGGCACCTCGATGCTGGAATTCGTCCGCTACGAGTTCGAGCAGCCCAAATATGACGTCGACGAGTGCCGCCAGCGCGGCATGACCTTCGCGGCCCCCCTCAAGGTGACGCTGCGCCTCATCGTGTTCGATATCGACGAGGAAACCGGCGCGAAGTCGGTGAAGGACATCAAGGAGCAGGACGTCTACATGGGCGACATCCCGCTCATGACGATGAACGGCACCTTCATCGTGAACGGCACCGAGCGCGTCATCGTCTCGCAGATGCACCGTTCACCCGGCGTGTTCTTCGACCACGACAAGGGCAAGACCCACTCCTCTGGCAAGCTGCTGTTCGCCGCCCGCGTGATCCCGTATCGCGGCTCCTGGCTCGACATCGAGTTCGACGCCAAGGACATCGTCTATGCGCGTATCGATCGTCGCCGCAAGATTCCGGTGACGTCGCTGATGTTCGCCCTCGGCCTCGACGGCGAAGCGATCCTGTCCACGTTCTACAAGAAGATCCTCTACAAGCGGACCAAGGAAGGCTGGCGCGTTCCGTTCGACGCCAACCGCTTCCGCGGCTACTCGACCGTCAACGACCTGATCGACGCCGACACCGGCAAGGTCGTGCTCGAGGCCGGCAAGAAGCTCACCGTCCGTGCCGCCCGTCAGCTCCAGGAGAAGGGGCTGAAGGCGCTGCGCATGGCTGACGAGGAGCTGGTCGGCAACTACGTCGCCGAGGACCTCGTCAATCCGAAGACCGGTGAGATCCACGCCGAAGCCGGTGAGGAAATCACCGACAAGCTGATGAAGGCGCTCAACGAGCAGGGCTACAAGGAGCTGCCGCTGCTCGACATCGACCACGTCAATGTCGGCCCCTACATCCGCAACACCCTCTCGGCCGACAAGAACATGACACGCGAGGATGCGCTGTTCGACATCTACCGCGTGATGCGCCCGGGCGAGCCGCCGACGCTGGAATCGGCGCAGGCCATGTTCCAGTCGCTGTTCTTCGACGCCGAGCGTTACGACCTCTCCGCGGTCGGCCGCGTCAAGATGAACATGCGCCTCGACCTCGATGCGCCCGACACCCAGCGTACGCTGCGCAAGGAAGACATCCTCTCCGTCATCAAGACGCTGGTGGACCTTCGCGACGGCAAGGGCGAGATCGACGACATTGACCATCTCGGCAACCGCCGTGTGCGTTCGGTCGGCGAGCTCATGGAGAACCAGTACCGCATCGGTCTCCTCCGCATGGAGCGCGCGATCAAGGAGCGCATGTCGTCGGTCGATATCGACACGGTCATGCCGCAGGACCTGATCAACGCGAAGCCCGCGGCCGCCGCGGTGCGCGAGTTCTTCGGCTCCTCGCAGCTCTCGCAGTTCATGGACCAGACCAACCCGCTGTCGGAGATCACCCACAAGCGCCGCCTGTCGGCACTTGGACCGGGCGGTCTGACCCGCGAGCGCGCCGGCTTCGAGGTGCGCGACGTGCATCCGACGCATTACGGCCGGATCTGCCCGATCGAGACGCCGGAAGGTCCGAACATCGGCCTGATCAACTCGCTCGCGACCTTCGCGCGCGTGAACAAGTACGGCTTCGTCGAGACGCCGTATCGCAAGGTCAAGGACGGTCGCGTCACCGACGAGGTCGTGTACCTGTCGGCGATGGAGGAGGGCCGCTACACGGTCGCGCAGGCCAACGTGCCGCTCGACCCGAAGGGCCGCTTCACCGAAGACCTCGTGGTCTGCCGTCACGCCGGCGAAGTCTTGCCGGTGACGCCGGACAAGGTCGACTACATGGACGTGTCGCCGAAGCAGCTCGTCTCCGTCGCCGCGGCGCTGATCCCGTTCCTCGAGAACGACGACGCCAACCGCGCGCTGATGGGCTCGAACATGCAGCGCCAGGCGGTGCCGCTGGTTCGCGCCGAGGCGCCGTTCGTCGGCACCGGCATGGAAGGCGTGGTTGCCCGTGACTCGGGCGCCGCGATCGCGGCGCGCCGTTCGGGCGTGATCGACCAGATCGACGCGACCCGCGTCGTCATCCGCGCCACGGAAGATCTCGATCCGACCAAGTCGGGCGTCGATATCTACCGGCTGATGAAGTACCAGCGCTCGAACCAGTCGACCTGCATCAACCAGCGTCCGCTGGTGAAGGTCGGTGACATCGTCAAGAAGGGCGACATCATCGCCGACGGTCCGTCGACCGATCTCGGCGAACTCGCGCTCGGCCGCAACGTGCTGGTCGCGTTCATGCCGTGGAACGGCTACAACTTCGAAGACTCGATCCTGCTCTCCGAGCGGATCGTGAAGGAAGACGTCTTCACCTCGATCCACATCGAGGAGTTCGAGGTGATGGCCCGCGACACCAAGCTTGGACCCGAGGAAATCACCCGCGACATTCCGAACGTCTCGGAAGAAGCGCTGAAGAACCTCGACGAAGCCGGTATCGTCTACATCGGTGCGGAAGTGCGCGCCGGCGACATCCTGGTCGGCAAGATCACGCCGAAGGGCGAAAGCCCGATGACGCCGGAAGAAAAGCTGCTGCGCGCCATCTTCGGCGAGAAGGCCTCGGACGTCCGCGACACCTCGCTGCGCGTTCCTCCGGGCGTGCAGGGCACGATCGTGGAAGTCCGCGTGTTCAACCGTCACGGCGTCGACAAGGACGAGCGTGCGCTGGCGATCGAGCGGGAAGAGATCGAGCGTTTGGCCAAGGACCGCGACGACGAGCAGGCGATCCTGGACCGCAACGTCTACAACCGTCTTGCCGAGCTGCTCGAAGGGCGGCAGGGCATCGCGGGTCCCAAGGGCTTCAAGAAGGACACCAAGATCACCCGCGCGGTGCTCGAGGAGTACCCGAAGTCGCAGTGGTGGCTGTTCGCCTCGCCGAACGACAAGCTGATGGCCGAGATCGAGGCCATGCGGAAGCAGTACGACGAGTCGAAGAAGGGGCTAGAGCAGCGCTTCCTCGACAAGGTCGAGAAGCTCCAGCGCGGCGACGAATTGCCGCCCGGCGTGATGAAGATGGTCAAGGTCTTCGTCGCGGTGAAGCGCAAGATCCAGCCCGGCGACAAGATGGCCGGCCGCCACGGCAACAAGGGCGTGGTGTCGAAGATCGTGCCGATCGAGGACATGCCGTTCCTCGAGGACGGTACGCACGCCGACATCGTGCTCAATCCGCTGGGCGTGCCCTCGCGGATGAACGTCGGACAGATCCTCGAGACGCACCTCGGCTGGGCCTGCGCCGGCCTCGGCAAGCGTATCGGCCAGACGGTCGATGCCTACCTGTCGAAGCAGGACATCAAGCCGCTGAAGGAAACCTTAAAGAAGGTCTACGGAGAGGACGAGACCATCAAGTCGCTCAACGACAACGAGCTGCTCGAGCTCGGTCATAACCTCAGCCGCGGTGTGCCGATCGCAACCCCGGTGTTCGACGGCGCCAAGGAAGCCGACATCGAGGAGATGCTGAAGCTCGCCGGTCTCGACGCTTCGGGGCAGTCGACCGTCTATGACGGCCGTACCGGCGATCCGTTCGATCGCAAGGTGACGGTGGGCTACATCTACATGCTCAAGCTGCACCATCTCGTCGACGACAAGATCCATGCGCGTTCGATCGGTCCGTACTCGCTCGTCACGCAGCAGCCGCTGGGCGGCAAGGCGCAGTTCGGCGGCCAGCGCTTCGGCGAAATGGAGGTGTGGGCGCTCGAGGCTTACGGTGCGGCGTACACGCTCCAGGAAATGCTGACGGTGAAGTCGGACGACGTCGCCGGCCGCACCAAGGTGTACGAGGCGATCGTGCGCGGCGACGACACGTTCGAGGCCGGTATTCCGGAATCGTTCAACGTACTGGTCAAGGAAATGCGCTCGCTCGGCCTCAACGTCGACCTGCACAACTCCAAGATGGGACCGGCGCCGACGTCGGAGGCGGCCGAGTAATTCGACCTTTCATGCCCGGCCCTCGCGGCCGGGCATTGGCGCCCCGCCCGAGGCCTTGAGGGCAGGGCGCCCTGCAGAAGTGATTTTCGAATTTGCGGCCGGAGGCGACCGGCACGCGAGGAGAAGACGATGAACCAAGAAATTATGAATCTCTTCAACCCGACGACGCCGGCTCAGGTCTTCGACCAGATCCGGATCTCGATCGCGTCTCCAGAGAAGATTCTGTCCTGGTCCTACGGCGAGATCAAGAAGCCGGAGACCATCAACTACCGTACCTTCAAGCCCGAGCGCGACGGCCTGTTCTGCGCCCGCATCTTCGGGCCGATCAAGGATTATGAGTGCTTGTGCGGCAAGTACAAGCGCATGAAGTACAAGGGCATCATCTGCGAGAAGTGCTCGGTCGAGGTCACGCTGTCGCGCGTCCGGCGCGAGCGCATGGGCCATATCGAGCTCGCAGCCCCCGTCGCCCACATCTGGTTCCTGAAGTCGCTGCCCTCGCGCATCGGCCTTCTGCTGGACATGACGCTGAAGGATCTCGAGCGGATCCTCTACTTCGAATACTACGTCGTCCTCGAGCCGGGTCTCACCGCGCTCAAGGACCGTCAGCTCTTGTCGGAAGACGAGTACCTGAAGGCGCAGGACGAGTACGGCCAGGACAGCTTCACCGCCATGATCGGCGCCGAGGCGATCCGCGAACTGCTCAAGGGCATGGACCTCGAGAAGCTCGAGGCTTCGCTGCGCGTCGAGATGCAGGAGACCGATTCCGACATCAAGCACAAGAAGCTGGCCAAGCGCCTGAAGATCGTGGAAGCGTTCCGCCACTCCGGCAACAAGCCGGAATGGATGATCATGACCGTGGTTCCGGTGATCCCGCCAGACCTGCGTCCGCTGGTGCCGCTGGACGGCGGCCGCTTCGCGACCTCTGATCTCAACGACCTCTACCGCCGCGTCATCAACCGCAACAACCGGTTGAAGCGGCTGATGGAGCTGCGCGCGCCGGACATCATCATCCGCAACGAGAAGCGCATGCTTCAGGAAGCGGTCGATGCGCTGTTCGACAACGGCCGCCGCGGCCGCGTCATCACCGGCGCCAACAAGCGTCCGCTGAAGTCGCTCGCCGACATGCTCAAGGGCAAGCAGGGCCGGTTCCGTCAGAACCTGCTCGGCAAGCGCGTCGACTATTCGGGACGTTCGGTGATCGTGGTCGGTCCCGAGTTGCGCCTGCATCAGTGCGGCCTGCCGAAGAAGATGGCGCTCGAGCTGTTCAAGCCGTTCATCTACTCGCGGCTTGACGCCAAGGGCCTGTCCACCACCGTCAAGCAGGCCAAGAAGCTGGTCGAGAAGGAGCGGCCCGAGGTCTGGGACATCCTGGACGAGGTCATCCGCGAGCATCCGGTGCTGCTGAACCGCGCGCCGACGTTGCACCGCCTCGGCATTCAGGCGTTCGAGCCCGTGCTGATCGAGGGCAAGGCGATCCAGCTTCACCCGCTGGTCTGCTCGGCGTTCAACGCCGACTTCGACGGCGACCAGATGGCCGTGCACGTTCCGCTGTCGCTCGAAGCGCAGCTGGAAGCGCGCGTCCTGATGATGTCGACCAACAACATCCTGCATCCGGCGAACGGCCAGCCGATCATCGTGCCGTCGCAGGACATCGTGCTCGGTCTCTACTACGTCTCGATCATGCGCGAAGGCCTGCCCGGCGAGGGCAAGGTGTTCGGCGACATGGCCGAGCTCGAGCACGCCCTGCATGCGAAGGTCATCCATCTCCACACCAAGATCAAGTACCGGTGGGAAGGCATGGACGAGACCGGCAAGGTCACCAAGCGCTGGATCGAAACCACGGCCGGCCGAGTCATGCTCGGCAACCTGCTGCCGAAGAACCCGCGCATCTCGTACGAGATCATCAACAAGCTGATGACCAAGCGCGAGATCTCGGGCGTCATCGACCAGGTCTACCGTCACTGCGGCCAGAAGGAGACCGTGATCTTCTGCGACCGCATCATGGCGCTGGGATTCTACAACGCGTTCAAGGCCGGCATCTCGTTCGGCAAGGACGACATGGTCGTGCCGCACGGCAAGTGGAAGATCGTCGACACCACCCGTACGCTGGCGAAGGATTTCGAGCAGCAGTACAACGACGGTCTGATCACCCATGGCGAGAAGTACAACAAGGTCGTCGACGCCTGGTCGAAGGCCACGGAAGAAATCGCCAAGGCGATGATGAAGGAGATCTCCGCCACCAAGAAGACGGCGAGCGGAGCCGATGCCGACATCAACTCGATCTACATGATGGCCCACTCCGGTGCCCGCGGTTCGCCGGCCCAGATGCGCCAGCTCGCCGGCATGCGCGGCCTGATGGCCAAGCCGTCGGGTGAGATCATCGAGACGCCGATCATCTCGAACTTCAAGGAAGGCCTCTCGGTCCTCGAGTACTTCAACTCGACCCACGGCGCCCGCAAGGGCCTCGCGGACACCGCGTTGAAGACCGCGAACTCGGGCTACCTGACCCGTCGTCTCGTCGACGTCGCGCAGGACTGCATCATCACGCAGAGCGACTGCGGTACCAAGCTCGGCATCAAGATGCGCGCCATCGTCGACGCCGGCACGGTGGTCGCTTCGCTCGGCTCGCGCATCCTCGGACGCACGGCCTGCGAGGACATTCGTGACAGCTCGGGCAAGGTGATCATCAAGCGCGACACGCTGATGGAAGAGAGCCATCTGGACGCCATCCAGCAGGGTGGTGTGCAGGAGGTGAAGATCCGCTCGGCGCTGACCTGCGAACTCGTCAACGGCATCTGCGGCAAGTGCTACGGCCGCGACCTCGCCCGCGGCACGCCGGTCAACCACGGTGAAGCGGTCGGCGTCATCGCGGCTCAATCGATCGGTGAGCCGGGCACCCAGCTGACCATGCGCACCTTCCACATCGGTGGTGCGGCGCAGCTCAACGAGCAGTCGTTCGTCGAAGCCAATTTCGACGGCAAGATCGTGATCAGGAACAAGGCCATCGCCCGCAACAGCGAAGGTCACCTGATCGCGATGGTGCGCAACATGGTGGTGGCGATCGTCGATGCCGACGGCACCGAGCGTGCGACGCACCGCGTCCAGTACGGCTCGCGCCTGCACGTCGACGAAGGCGACATGGTCAAGCGCGGCCAGCGCATCGTCGAGTGGGATCCCTACACCCGTCCGCTCCTCACCGAAGTCGAAGGTACCATCGGCTTCGAGGATCTGGTCGAGGGACAGTCGATCTCGGAAACGCTCGACGAGGCCACCGGTATCGCCAAGCGCGTGGTCATCGACTGGCGCTCGACCCGCGGCGGCTCGGACCTGCGTCCGGCCATCGTGGTCAAGGGCAAGGACGGCAAGGTGCTCAAGCTCGCCCGTGGCGGCGATGCCCGCTACATGCTGTCCGTCGATGCCATTCTCTCGGTCGACATCGGAGCCAAGGTCGCGCCGGGCGACATCCTCGCCCGTATCTCGACCGAAAGCGCCAAGACGCGTGACATCACCGGCGGTCTGCCGCGCGTGGCGGAGCTGTTCGAGGCACGGCGTCCGAAGGATGCGGCGATCATCGCCGAGATCGCGGGCACCATCCGGTTCGGGCGCGACTACAAGAACAAGCGTCGCATCTCGATCGAGCCGATGGACAAGACCGAGGAGCCGCGCGAGTACCTGATCCCGAAGGGCAAGCACATCCACCTTCAGGACGGCGACGTCGTCGAAAAGGGCGACTTCATCGTGGAAGGCAACCCGGCGCCGCACGACATCCTGGCGATCAAGGGCATCGAGGAGCTCGCGGCCTATCTGGTCAACGAGATCCAGGAAGTCTACCGGCTCCAGGGCGTGCTCATCAACGACAAGCACATCGAGGTGATTGTCCGTCAGATGCTCCAGAAGGTGGAAGTCACCGATCAGGGCGATACGGACATGATCTCCGGCGAGCAGGTCGACAAGATCGAGTTCGACGCGCTGAACGAGAAGGCCAGGGAAGAGGGCAAGAAGCCCGCCACGGGAACGCCGGTTCTGCTCGGCATCACCAAGGCGAGCCTCCAGACCCGCTCCTTCTTCTCGGCGGCCTCGTTCCAGGAGACCACCCGCGTCCTCACCGAGGCGGCGGTCAACGGCAAGATCGATCCGCTCGAAGGCCTCAAGGAGAACGTCATCGTCGGCCGGCTGATTCCGGCGGGCACCGGCGCCTCCATGGCCAAGATCCGCGAAGTCGCGATGAAGCGCGACAAGCTGATCCTGGACGAGCGCGAGAAGCAGGCGTCTGTCGTGCCGCCCGCGCCGGAGGCGGAGCTTCCTGCGCTGCCGCCCGCGGAATGATCGTTCATCCGTAGGAATACCGAGGACAATGAAAAGGCCGGCGCAAGCCGGCCTTTTTGCTGCTTTCTTTGCTTGCTGCGTTGCAGGATCAACCTTTGTTCATCTTTCCTTCAGAAGCAAAAGCGCTTCTGCTAGGGAAGCTTAGACCGGTGGATCCCGTGACGGGGGCAGGGCCGGAGACCACGGAACTGATATGCTTGACCTCGCAATCGTAGGCGGCGGCCCCGGCGGGCTGATGAGCGCCTGGTATCTGAAACGTAAGCTCGGCGACCTCTGCCGCGTCACCATCTTCGAGGCGTCGGACCGGCTCGGCGGCAAGATCCTCACGCGAAAGTTCGATTCCGCGCCCGCGATGTACGAGGCCGGTGTTGCCGAGATCTACGACTACTCGATGACGGGTCCGGATCCGCTGCGCGAACTGATCCAGCATTTCGGCCTGCAGACGATTCCGATGGATGCCGAGCAGGTGCTGTTCGGCGGCGAGCTGCTCGACGACGTGCCCGGCATGCGCCGCAAATACGGCGCCAAGACCGCGGCCGCGATCGAGGCGTTCCGTAAGCGCTGCACCGAAGTGATGTCGCCGATCGAGTATTACGAAGGCGTCGGCGCACACGACAACGAGAATCCCTGGGCCTACAAGACCGCCGAGCAGGTGCTCGACGAGGAGGTCGAGGACGACACCGCAAAGCGTTTCTTCAAGGTGATGGCGCGCTCGGACATCGCGACCGAAAGCCACAACACCAACGGCCTCAACGCGCTCAAGAACTATCTGATGGACGTCGACGGCTATATTGGCCTCTATTCCATCCAGAACGGCAACGAACAGCTGATCGAGTGCCTGCAGTCGGAGGTCAATGCCGACATCGAGCTCAATCATCGCGTGCTCACCGTCGGCAAGGCGCCGACCGGCCGCTACCAGCTCAAGATGATGAACGGCAAGGGCCCGGAGACGCGCGACTTCGACCTCGTGCTGGTCTGCCTGCCGCATTCCTGGCTCGCCACCATGGGGTGGGAAGGCGAGCAGCTGCGCAAGTCGATGGTCAAGCACGTCTCGTATTTCGACCGTCCGGCGCACTATTTGCGCGTCTCGATCCTGTTCGACGAGCCGTTCTGGGGCGAGAAGATTCCCGGCGCCTGGTTCATGTCGGAAGCCTTCGGCGGCTGCTGCGTCTACAACGAGGGCGCGCGTCACGATGTCGGCAAGCATGGCGTCTTGAATTGGCTGATTCCCGGCTCCGACGCGCTGGCCTTCGCCAATCTCTCTGATCAGGAGCTGATCGACGCCGCGCTGAAATCGCTGCCGGCCTCGCTCGGCGATGCCCGCGCGCATTTCATCGAAGGCAAGATCCACCGCTGGCTGTCGTCGGTGAATGCGCTGCCTGGCGGTCTGCCCGTGCGCGACGTCATGACCAATCACCGGCCGGAGCCGAAGGAGCATCCCGGCATCGTCGTGGTTGGTGACTACCTGTTCGACTCGACGCTGAACGGCCTGCTCGACTCCTCGGATGCGGCCACCGACATCATCCTGACCGAGATGATGCGCCTGCGCCGCGAACGCGCGCAGCAGGATAAGCCGCTCTCCGACAAGATCGACCGCGACTATTTCGAGAACTATCGCGGCATCGGTCCCTATCACGAGGTGTGGCAGCACTTCACCGATCCCGATTATCTGACAAAGCTGATCGGCATCGTCTGGGGCAAGGCCAAGGGCTCGAAGCTTCTTGTCGCGGGCTCGGCGAGTGGGGAACTGGTCGGCGCGCTGCGCGAGCGCGACATCGATGCCTGGGGCATCGAGAACAACCGTGCCGTCCATGCCAAGACGCCGAAGGCGCTGAAGAAGTACAACAAGCTCGGGTCGGTCACCGGCATGCCGTTCAAGGACGGCAGCTTCGATTTCGTGTTCGAGACCAGCCTGTGCCATGTGCCCCCGAAGCAGGTGGTCCGCGCGATCCGCGAGCTCAACCGCGTAGTCAAGATCGGCCTCGTGTTCGGCTCGGTCACCTCGGACATGGCGCCGGCTCTGATCGACCGCTACGACCTGCTGCGCGGGGTCAAGAAGCTCGGCACCTGGTGGGAGTGGTCCGAGCTGTTCTTCGGCAACGGCTTCGATCTGTCGATGCACCGCAAGGACTGCACGGATGCGCTCTGGGAGGCGACGCTCGCCGCCGGCAAGGGCCCGGGCCAGTGGTACGCCGACGCGGACTCTTTGCGTTATTCGTTCTTCGACAAGGTCGAGGACGAGGACGACGACTAGCCCTCAAGATCGGGTGAATTCGCCAATTGCTTTGCCGAATTCATCATGATCGCATAGAATCGGTGCGATAGCGGCTCTCTGCTGTCTCATGCTTTCTCTGCGGTCATGCCGGCCGTCAGCATCGGTTGGTTTCATGGCGTCCAAGCCTCTCTCGCCCGACAAACAGAAGCTCGCCGCCGGAGAGGCGGCCGAGCTCGACGACAAGCTCGCCTCCACCGCCAAGCCCGATCTCGAAGAGGCCGAGGACGACGAAGACGAGGCGGATGACGAGCTGGAGCTCGACGACGACGATGAGGACGAGGACCTCGTCGTCTTTACCGCACGCGAGGCCGCCGGCGCGCTCGCGACCATCCTGGGTTTCGTCAGGCCCTATCTGACCAACTACAAGCGGATGCTGTCATTCGTGGCGTTCGGCGTCGTCGTCGAGACGCTGTTCAACGTCATCATGCCGCTCAGCCTGAAGTACCTGATCGACGACGCGCTCGGCGAGGAGGATTTCCAGGCCCTGTACAAGATCCTCGGCGTGCTCGCGGCCGCCGGCATCTTCACCTCGATCGTCGCCGTCTGGTACGAGCGCTGGGACGCGCGGCTGGCTGCCTGCATCATCTCCGACGTCCGCAAGCGTCTGTTCGAGCACGTCCAGGACCTGCCGGCAGCCTATTTCGGCCGCACCAAGCGCGGCGAGATCCTGTCGCGTTTCTCGGTCGACCTCTCGGCCTTCGAGAGCTCGGTGAAAAGCTTCGCCAACAGCGCCGCGCTGCCGTTCCTGGAATTGATCGCCGGCATCATCCTGATGGTGTTCCTGAACTGGCAGCTCGCGGTGGTCGCGCTGCTGGTATTCCCGATCACGCTGATCGGCCCGCGCATCCTCACTCCGAAGGCGGTGCAGGCCAATTACGAGCAGAAGCAGAACGAAGCCGCGCTGCTCGGCATGGTGCAGGAGAACATCGGCGCCCAGGCGGTGATCAAGGCGTTCAGTCTCCAGCGCAAGATGTTCAGCTTCTTCAGGTTCCGCAACGACGAGACCCGCAACAGGATCGCCTCGGCCGCGTTCCTGTCGACCATGGTGGAGCGGACGGTCACCATTTCGGTCTTGCTGCTGCACCTCGTGGTGCTTGCGATCGGTGCGTATCTGGCGACCAAGGGCCAGATCACCATCGGCACCTTCGTCACCTTCGAGAGCGCGTTCTGGGAGGTCTCCTACAACATCGCCCACGTAATGCATTTCATCCCGGTGTCGATCTCCTCGGCCGCCGCAATCCGCCACATCCAGGAGCTGCTCGACGAGCCGACCCGCGGCGCCGATCGGCCCGGCGCGCCCGATCTGCCGCGCATTACCCACGACATCACTTTCGACCGCGTGACATTCCAGTACGAGGGCAGCCAGACGCCGGTGCTGGACAATCTCAGCCTCAAGCTGAACGTCGGCAAGAGCATCGCCATCGTCGGCCCGTCGGGCTCGGGCAAGAGCACGCTGCTCAACCTGATCCTGCGGCTGTACGTGCCGGACGAGGGGCGCGTCACCATCGACGGCGTCGATGTCCGCAAGGTCACCCTGGATTCGCTGCGCCGGAGCATGGCCGTGGTGTTCCAGGAGAACATGCTGTTCAACATGTCGATCCGCGAGAACATCCGGCTCGGCAAGGAAGGCGCGACCGACGCGGAGGTGGAGGAGGCGGCCAAGAAGGCCGAGATCCACCGCTACATCATGAGCCTGCCGCAGCGCTACGACACGCAGGTCGGCGAGCGCGGCGACACGCTCTCGGGCGGCCAGCGCCAGCGTATCGCGATCGCACGTGCGATCATCCGCAATCCGTCCGTTCTGCTGCTGGACGAGGCCACCTCGGCGCTCGACCAGACCACGGAAGCCGCGATCAACCGCACGCTGCTGAAGGTCGCCAAAGGCCGCACCATGATCTGGTCGACCCACCGCCTGACCTCGGTGGTCGAGATGGACGAGATCATCGTGATTTCAGGGGGCAGGGCGATCGAGCGCGGCTCGCACGCCGAGCTGCTCGCCAAAAACGGCACCTATCGCCAGCTGTGGAACGACCAGATCCACCAGCCGCACGGCGCTGTGGCTCAGGCCGACGACGACAGTGACGATGACGACGAGGATGAAGACGACCTCGCGGATGATGAGGACGAGGACGACGAGGAGGAGTGACCGAGGAAGTTCGGCTCCAGATCGAAGGCGCCTCCGAGCGGCCGCAGCAGCCCCTGGACCGACCACGCGATGAAGCGCGCCCAGCGCTGCGCCGCCCAGTAGGGGCTCCTCTCAGTCGAGACTGAGCGGAAGTCGAACGCCTTCGCCGCCGACCATTCGTCGCAAGCCCGCTTGACCGGATCGGTGTAGAACGAGGCGAGCTTGGCGGCATCCATCCCGTCGGAGGCCAGCCATCGCGGGATGTAGACGTTGCAGAGCCGCTCGACGTCGGTGAAGACCTTGTCGCAGCCGGTGCCGGCGACCGGGCAGGAGGTCGAGAAGGCATCGCCCACCAGCACGAGGCCGGGCTGGCCCCTTGCATCGTTCACATAGAGATCGACCGGGCGGATCTTCAGCTCGCCGGGGATGTCGAAGAGGCCGTGATGCGCTTGAGCCGGGGCAGGGCGGCATGCAGAGTCTCGGCCGGGACGCGGCGCAGCTCGCGCAGCCAGGGATCGTCGAAGCCGCGATACACGAACAAATTGGCGCGCATCCGCGGGCCGATCGGAAACAGCGTGATGTAGGGGATGCGGTCACTCGGCCGCTCCGAAAAATAGGTGAGGGCCGGAAAATCGAACGCATTGCGCCCGGCCGGGACAACGTCGAATCCGATCGAGATCGAATGGCAGGCGCTGACGGTTTTTCGCGCGATGCCGAGCTGGTGGCGCAGGCCGACATTCAGCCCGTTGGCGAGCACGACCAGGCGGGCCGAGATGGTCTCGTCGTCGGACAGCGTGATCCTCTGCCGCTCCTCGCTCGTCTCGATCGCGATCGCCTTGGCAAAGATTCGCTCGACGCTCGCAGGAATCTCGGCGCGGATGGCGTTGACCAGGGAATCGTAGAGGATGTTGAACTGCCGGCTCGGTGCCTTGTCGAGCAGCCGGCCGAATCTCGCGATCCAGTTCTCGCCCGAATAGGTCGCGCGCCGCAGCACTGATTCTGCGATTCCGGTCTTCAGGAATCGCTCGACCTGCACCTCGCCACTGAGTTTTTCGACCCTGAAGTCGGCCGGATAGGTCTCATGCGGATCGATCAGCACGGTCGAAACGCCGGCGCGGCCGAGCATCGCGGCGGCGGTCGAGCCAGACAATCCCCCGCCGATGATGGCAATGTCGGTGTACCGCATGGCGCAAATCTCTGCCGAAGGCGGCAGATTGCCGCATCAACAGGAAAAAAAGCCTTAGCGCGCGTCATAAAAGTATATTTCGTCCGGACATAAATAGGCTGCTGGGCTAGCGGAGGACGCCCGGTGTTCCCATATCAGGCAGGCGTGGTGAGGCGGTAAAAGTTGATTTCGATAGGCGCGAGAAGCGTTTTGGGACTGTCGTTTCACCTTGACTTGACCGATTCTCACTTATAGAAAGCGCCTCACTTAACGACAGGCGGTGAGCATCGCCAGCGTCGGAACGGGCCACCCGTTTGATCCTTTGGGATCGCAAGACGGGCACCAACCTCGACGAATGCCGCTCAAACGCTGTCGATCATAGCTAGGCAATGCCAGTGCGATTTTAGTTCTCTTGAGCAGGTTCTCTTGAGATCGAACTCGGATGCATGACCTCGGTACGCGGGCCGCAGCTTTACGCTGATCGGCCTCAATATCGCGGTCCTCTGTGGCGTCGAAGCGCTTTCCGCTCGTTGATGGAGCGGTTGGCGCAATTTCGCTTTGCGCGGATTGTTCCGCGCGAGGCGGCCTCGTCGGGCGGGTGGCCCGAACAGAATTTGCGGTCCCGGGAACGGGCCGCGCCAAGACAGCGGGCCCGCAAGGGGCCGCGGCAGAACAAAGGGTAAGGCCAGGATGCCGACGATCAACCAGCTGATCGCTCAACCGCGGGAAGTGCAGAAGTCGCGCAAGAAGGTGCCGGCGCTGCAGCAGTCGCCTCAGAAGCGTGGTGTTTGCACCCGCGTGTACACCACGACCCCGAAGAAGCCGAACTCGGCGCTTCGTAAGGTTGCCAAGGTGCGCCTGACCAACGGCTTCGAGGTGATCGGCTACATCCCCGGCGAGGGTCATAACCTCCAGGAGCACTCGGTGGTCATGATCCGCGGCGGCCGCGTCAAGGACTTGCCCGGCGTGCGCTACCACATCCTCCGCGGCGTCCTGGACACCCAGGGCGTCAAGAACCGTAAGCAGCGTCGTTCGAAGTACGGCGCCAAGCGTCCGAAGTAAGCGGGAACCAAGCCTATGTCTCGTCGCCACTCTGCGGAAAAGCGCGAAGTTCTCCCGGATCCGAAGTTCGGGAACATCATCGTGACGAAGTTCATGAACTCGGTGATGTACGCCGGCAAGAAGTCCGTCGCCGAAGGTATCGTCTACGGCGCGTTCGGCATCATCGAATCCAAGACCAAGCAGAACCCGCTCGGCGTGTTCGAGCAGGCGCTCGAGAACGTCATGCCGACGATCGAGGTTCGCTCCCGTCGCGTCGGCGGCGCGACCTACCAGGTTCCGGTCGAGGTTCGCTCGACCCGCCGGCAGGCCCTGGGCATTCGCTGGCTGATCGCGGCTGCGCGCGAGCGCAACGAGAAGACGATGACCGAGCGGCTCTCGGCGGAGCTCTTGGACGCGTCGAACAACCGGGGGAACGCCGTCAAGAAGCGCGAAGACGTGCACCGCATGGCGGAAGCCAATCGCGCCTTCTCGCACTATCGCTGGTAACGGCGAAACAAACGGACTCGCAAGGAACACCCCATGCCCCGCCAACATGCCATCGAGGACTACCGTAACTTCGGTATCATGGCGCATATCGACGCCGGCAAGACGACGACGACCGAGCGCATCCTCTATTACACCGGCAAGAGCCACAAGATTGGCGAAGTGCACGAAGGTGCCGCGACGATGGACTGGATGGAGCAGGAGCAGGAGCGTGGCATCACGATCACCTCGGCTGCGACCACCGCCTTCTGGAATGGCAAGCGCCTGAACATCATCGACACTCCCGGCCACGTGGACTTCACCATCGAAGTCGAACGTTCGCTGCGCGTGCTCGACGGCGCCGTCTGCGTGCTCGACTCCAACCAGGGCGTCGAGCCCCAGACCGAGACCGTCTGGCGCCAGGGCGACAAGTACAAGGTTCCGCGCATCGTCTTCGCCAACAAGATGGACAAGATCGGTGCGGACTTCTTCAAGTGTCTCTCCGACATCGTCGATCGCCTGGGCGCCAAGCCCGTCGCGATCCAGCTTCCGATCGGTGCCGAGAACAACTTCAAGGGTCTCGTCGACCTCGTGAAGATGAAGGGCGTCGTCTGGAACGACGAAGCGCTCGGCGCGAAATTCGACTATGTCGACATTCCGGAAGATCTCGTCGACCAGGCCAAGGAATACCGCGAGAAGATGGTGGAAGCCGCCGTCGAGCTCGACGACGACGCCATGGCCGCCTACCTCGACGGCAAGGAGCCGGATGAGGCGACCCTGAAGCGCCTGATCCGCAGGGCGGTGCTGACCGGCGCGTTCTATCCCGTGCTGTGCGGCTCGGCTTTCAAGAACAAGGGCGTGCAGCCGCTGCTCGACGCCGTCGTCGACTACCTGCCGTCGCCGCTCGACGTGCCCGCGATCAAGGGCACCGACGACAAGGGCAACGAAGTCGTGCGCAAGGCGGACGACAAGGAGCCGCTGGCGCTGCTCGCGTTCAAGATCATGGACGACCCGTTCGTCGGCACCATCACCTTCTGCCGCATCTATTCCGGCGTTCTGCAGAGCGGCACCGGCGTCGTGAACTCGACCCGCGAGAAGAAGGAGCGCATCGGGCGCATGCTGTTGATGCATGCGAACAACCGCGAGGACATCAAGGAAGCCTATGCCGGCGATATCGTCGCGCTGGCCGGCCTGAAGGAAGCGCGCACCGGTGACACGCTGTGCGATCCCGACCACCAGGTGATCCTCGAGAAGATGGAGTTCCCCGAGCCGGTCATCGAGATCGCGATCGAGCCGAAGTCCAAGGCCGACCAGGAGAAGCTGGGCGTGGCGCTGGCCAAGCTCGCCGCGGAGGATCCGTCCTTCCGCGTGTCGACCGACCACGAGTCCGGCCAAACCATCCTCAAGGGCATGGGCGAACTCCACCTCGACATCAAGGTCGATATCCTCAAGCGCACCTACAAGGTCGACGCCAACATCGGGGCGCCGCAGGTCGCGTTCCGTGAGCGTATCACCAAGCGGGTGGAGCACAGCTACACCCACAAGAAGCAGACCGGCGGTACCGGCCAGTTCGCGGCCGTGTCGTTCATCGTCGAGCCGAACGAGCCCGGCAAGGGCTTCGAGTTCGAATCGAAGATCGTCGGCGGCGCGGTGCCGAAGGAATACATTCCCGGCGTCGAGAAGGGCCTGGAGAGCGTGCTGTCGTCCGGCGTGGTCGCGGGCTTCCCCGTGGTTGACGTCAAGGTGCAGCTCGTCGACGGCAAGTATCACGACGTCGACTCGTCGGCGCTGGCGTTCGAAATCGCTTCGCGCGCCTGCTTCCGCGAAGCGCTGCAGATGGGCAAGTCCGTCCTGCTCGAGCCGATCATGAAGGTCGAAGTGGTGACCCCGGAAGACTACACCGGCTCGGTCATCGGCGACCTGAATTCCCGGCGCGGTCAGATCCAGGGTCAGGACATGCGCGGCAACGCCAACGTCATCAACGCGATGGTGCCGCTCATGAACATGTTCGGTTACGTGAATAACCTGCGCTCGATGAGCCAGGGTCGCGCGACCTTCACCATGCAGTTCGATCACTACGCAGAAGCGCCGGCCAACGTGTCGGCAGAAGTCCAGAAGAAGTTTGCCTGATTGTCGTCGGTCTCAAGCTGACGATTGAACGGAGAGTCAAATGGCCAAAGCAAAGTTTGAACGTAACAAGCCGCACTGCAACATCGGCACCATCGGTCACGTCGACCATGGCAAGACGTCGCTGACCGCGGCGATCACCAAGATCCTCGCCGAGACCGGCGGTGCGACGTTCACCGCGTACGACCAGATCGACAAGGCGCCGGAAGAGAAGGCCCGCGGCATCACCATCTCGACCGCGCACGTCGAGTACGAGACCACGAACCGCCACTACGCCCACGTCGACTGCCCCGGCCACGCCGACTACGTGAAGAACATGATCACCGGCGCCGCCCAGATGGACGGTGCGATCCTGGTCGTGTCGGCCGCTGACGGCCCGATGCCGCAGACCCGCGAGCACATCCTGCTCGCCCGCCAGGTCGGCGTGCCCGCGCTCGTCGTGTTCCTCAACAAGTGCGACATGGTCGACGATCCGGAGCTGCTCGAGCTCGTCGAGCTCGAAGTCCGCGAGCTGCTCTCGAAGTATGAATTCCCGGGCGACAAGATCCCGATCATCAAGGGTTCGGCGCTCGCCGCTCTCGAAGACTCGGACAAGAAGCTCGGCCACGACGCTATCCTCGAGCTGATGCGCAACGTCGACGAGTACATCCCGCAGCCGGAGCGTCCGATCGACCAGCCGTTCCTGATGCCGGTTGAAGACGTGTTCTCGATCTCGGGCCGCGGCACCGTGGTGACCGGCCGTGTCGAGCGCGGCGTCGTCAAGGTCGGCGAGGAAATCGAGATCGTCGGTCTGCGCGCCACCCAGAAGACCACCGTCACCGGCGTCGAAATGTTCCGCAAGCTGCTCGATCAGGGCCAGGCCGGCGACAACATCGGCGCTCTGCTCCGCGGCACCAAGCGCGAGGATGTCGAGCGCGGCCAGGTTCTGGCCAAGCCGGGTTCGGTCAAGCCGCACACCAAGTTCAAGGCTGAGGCCTACATCCTCACCAAGGAAGAGGGCGGGCGCCACACCCCGTTCTTCACCAACTACCGTCCGCAGTTCTACTTCCGCACCACCGACGTGACCGGTGTCGTGCATCTGCCGGAAGGCACCGAGATGGTGATGCCGGGCGACAACATCGCGATGGAAGTGCACCTGATCGTGCCGATCGCGATGGAAGAGAAGCTCCGCTTCGCGATCCGCGAAGGCGGCCGCACCGTCGGCGCCGGCGTCGTCGCCTCGATCATCGAGTAATTACGAGAAAAGGGACGGCGAGTAGCGAATGGCAACATTCGCTATTCGCTATTCGCCACCCACTGAAGAGAGACCACGGCAATGAACGGCCAAAACATTCGTATCCGTCTCAAGGCGTTCGACCATCGTATCCTCGATACGTCGACCCGTGAGATCGTGAACACGGCGAAGCGCACCGGCGCGCAGGTCCGCGGACCCATTCCGCTGCCCACCCGCATCGAGAAGTTCACCGTCAACCGTTCGCCCCACGTCGACAAGAAGAGCCGCGAACAGTTCGAGATGCGCACCCACAAGCGCCTGCTCGACATCGTCGATCCGACCCCGCAGACCGTCGATGCTTTGATGAAGCTCGACCTGGCCGCCGGTGTCGACGTCGAGATCAAGCTCTAAGATTTTGGATCCCGTTCGCGAAAGCGGACAAAGAGAACAGGAAGCAAGCCGATGCGCTCCGGAGTGATCGCACAAAAGGTCGGGATGACGCGGGTCTTCACGGAGGCCGGCGAACATATCCCCGTGACCGTGCTGAAGCTCGGCAATTGCCAGGTCGTAGGCCACCGCACCGAAGAGAAGAACGGTTACGTCGCGCTCCAGCTCGGTTCGGGCAGCCGCAAGACCGTTTACATGCCCAAGGCCGAGCGCGGCCAGTTCGCGGTCGCCAAGGTCGAGCCGAAGCGCCGGGTCGAGGAGTTCCGTGTCACCGCGGACGCCATGATCCCGGTCGGCGCCGAGATCCAGGCCGATCACTTCGTCGTCGGCCAGTTCGTCGATGTCACCGGCACGTCGGTCGGTAAGGGTTTTGCGGGCGGCATGAAGCGCTGGAACTTCGGCGGTCTGCGCGCCACGCACGGTGTGTCGATCTCGCACCGCTCGATCGGTTCGACCGGTGGTCGTCAGGACCCCGGCAAGACCTGGAAGAACAAGAAGATGCCCGGCCACATGGGTGTCGATCGCATCACCACGCTCAACCTTCGCGTCGTCCAGACCGATGTCGAGCGCGGCCTGATCCTCGTCGAAGGCGCCGTTCCCGGCTCCAAGGGCGGCTGGATCCGTGTGCGCGACGCCGTCAAGAAGCCGCTGCCGAAGGAAGCTCCGAAGCCCGGCAAGTTCAAGGTTGCTGGCGACGCGGACGCCGCTCCGGCTGCGCAGGAGGCGTGAGATGGAATTGAAGGTCACCACCCTCGAAGGTAAGGAAGCTGGCTCCGTTCAGCTCTCCGACGCCATTTTCGGCCTCGAGCCGCGCGAGGACATCATCGCGCGCTGCGTGCAGTGGCAGCTCAACAAGCGCCAGGCCGGCACGCACAAGGCCAAGGGCCGCGCCGAGATCTGGCGCACCGGCAAGAAGATGTACAAGCAGAAGGGCACCGGCGGTGCTCGTCACGGCTCGGCCCGCGTGCCGCAGTTCCGTGGCGGCGGCCGTGCCTTCGGTCCGGTGGTGCGTTCGCACGCCACCGACCTGCCGAAGAAGGTCCGTGCGCTCGCTCTCAAGCATGCGCTCTCGGCCAAGGCCAAGGACGGCGATCTCGTCGTGATCGAGAAGGCCGCGCTGGAAGCCGCCAAGACCAAGGCGCTGCTCGGTCACTTCTCGGGCCTCGGCCTCACCAATGCGCTGATCATCGACGGTGCCGAGCTCAACAACGGCTTCGCCGCTGCGGCCCGCAACATCCCGAACATGGACGTGCTGCCGATCCAGGGCATCAACGTCTATGACATCCTGCGCCGTCAGAAGCTCGTTCTGACCAAGGCCGCCATCGATGCGCTGGAGGCGCGCTTCAAATGACGAAGAACATCGAGCCTCGCCACTACGACGTGATCCTGTCGCCGGTCGTGACCGAAAAGGCGACGATCGCCTCGGAGCACAACAAGGTGCTGTTCAAGGTGGCCGCGAAGGCGACCAAGCCGCAGATCAAGGAAGCGATCGAGAAGCTGTTCGACGTCAAGGTCAAGAGCGTCAACACGCTGGTCCGCAAGGGCAAGGTCAAGGCCTTCCGCGGCAATCTCGGCTCGCAGTCGAACAGCAAGCGCGCGATCGTGACCCTCGAAGAGGGCCACCGGATCGACGTCACCACCGGTCTGTAAGGTCGTACGACGATGGCACTGAAGACATTCAATCCCACGACGCCGGGCCAGCGCCAGCTGGTGATGGTCGATCGTTCGGCCCTCTACAAGGGCAAGCCGCTGAAGGCGCTCACCGAGGGCAAGAAGTCCTCGGGCGGTCGCAACAACACCGGCCGCATCACCGTGCGCTTCCGCGGCGGTGGTCACAAGCAGACGCTGCGTACCGTCGACTTCAAGCGTGAGAAGGTCGACGTGCCCGCGACCGTCGAGCGGCTGGAGTACGATCCCAACCGCACCGGCTTCATCGCCCTGATCAAGTACCAGGACGGCGAGCAGGCCTACATCCTGGCGCCGCAGCGCCTGGCCGTGGGTGACACCATCATCGCCGGCAACTATGTCGACGTGAAGCCGGGCAACGTCATGCCGCTCGGCAACATGCCGGTCGGCACGATCATCCACAACATCGAGGTCAAGATCGGGAAGGGCGGCCAGCTCGCCCGTTCCGCCGGCACCTACGCTCAGCTCGTCGGCCGCGACCAGGACTACGTCATCATCCGCCTGAACTCGGGCGAGCAGCGCCTGGTGCACGGCCGCTGCCGCGGCACGATCGGCGCGGTGTCGAACCCGGATCACATGAACACCTCGATCGGCAAGGCCGGTCGCAAGCGTTGGATGGGCCGTCGCCCGCACAACCGCGGTGTCGCAATGAACCCGATCGACCATCCGCACGGCGGTGGTGAAGGTCGTACCTCGGGCGGTCGCCACCCGGTCACCCCGTGGGGCAAGCCGACCAAGGGCAAGAAGACCCGCACCAACAAGTCGACCAACAAATTCATTCTCCTAAGCCGCCACAAGCGGAAGAAGTAAGGAACGCCGGACATGGTTCGTTCAGTCTGGAAAGGCCCGTTCGTCGAGGGTTCTCTGCTCAAGAAGGCAGATGCCGCGCGCGCGTCCGGCCGTCACGACGTCATCAAGATCTGGAGCCGTCGCTCGACGATCCTGCCGCAGTTCGTCGGCCTGACCTTCGGCGTCTACAACGGTCAGAAGCACGTGCCGGTGGCGGTCAACGAGGAAATGGTCGGTCACAAGTTCGGCGAGTTCTCGCCGACCCGGACCTTCCATGGCCACTCCGGCGACAAGAAAGCCAAGAAGGCTTGAGGATTAAACGATGAGCAAACCTAAGCGCGAACGGAGCCTAGCCGACAACGAGGCCAAGGCGGTCGCCCGGATGCTGCGGGTGAGCCCGCAGAAGCTCAACCTGGTCGCCCAGCTCATTCGCGGCCGGAAGGCTTCCGCTGCGCTCGCCGACCTGCAGTTCTCGCGCAAGCGGATCGCGGTCGACGTGAAGAAGTGCCTGGAATCGGCGATCGCCAACGCCGAGAACAACCACGACCTCGACGTGGACGATCTCGTCGTGGCGCAGGCCTTCGTCGGCAACGGCCTCGTGATGAAGCGCTTCGCCGCCCGCGGTCGTGGCCGTTCGGGCCGTGTCTACAAACCATTTTCGCAGCTGACGATCATCGTTCGTCAGGTCGAAGCCGAAGCAGCGGCGTAAGGGCGCAGGAGAACACGATGGGTCAAAAGATCAATCCGATCGGTCTGCGTCTCGGCATCAACCGGACCTGGGATTCCCGCTGGTTCGCCGGCAAGCAGGAATACGGCAAGCTGCTGCACGAGGACGTCAAGATCCGTGAGATCCTGCACAAGGAGCTCAAGCAGGCGGCCGTCGCCCGCATCGTCATCGAGCGTCCGCACAAGAAGTGCCGCGTCACCATCCACTCGGCCCGGCCGGGCGTGGTGATCGGCAAGAAGGGCGCCGACATCGACAAGCTGCGCAAGCGTGTTGCGGACATCACCTCGTCCGACGTCGTCATCAACATCGTCGAGATCCGCAAGCCGGAGCTCGATGCGACGCTGGTGGCCGAGTCGATCGCGCAGCAGCTGGAGCGCCGCGTGGCGTTCCGCCGTGCCATGAAGCGCGCCGTGCAGTCGGCGATGCGTCTCGGCGCGGAAGGCATCCGCATCAACTGCTCGGGTCGCCTGGGCGGTGCGGAAATCGCGCGCATGGAGTGGTACCGCGAAGGTCGCGTGCCGCTGCACACGCTGCGCGCCGACATCGACTACGGCGTTGCGACCGCGTTCACGACCTTCGGCACCTGCGGCGTCAAGGTCTGGATCTTCAAGGGCGAGATCCTCGAGCACGATCCGATGGCCCAGGACAAGAGAATGGCCGAAGGCGAGACGGGCGGCAGCAGCGATCGTGGTGGCCGTCAGCGCCGCGACACGGCTGCGGCCTGAAGCCAGACAGGAATTTGAGGGCTCAAAGCCATGATGCAACCTAAGAAAACGAAGTTCCGGAAGGCGCATAAGGGCCGCATCCACGGCGTTGCGTCTTCGGGCGCGACGTTGGCGTTCGGCCAGTACGGCCTGAAGGCGACCGAGCCTGAGCGCGTCACCGCGCGCCAGATCGAGGCCGCCCGACGCGCGCTGACCCGCCACATGAAGCGCGCCGGCCGCGTCTGGATCCGCGTGTTCCCCGACGTTCCGGTGTCGAAGAAGCCGGCCGAAGTCCGCATGGGCTCCGGCAAGGGTTCGCCCGAGCTGTGGGTGGCCCGCGTCAAGCCGGGCCGGGTGCTGTTCGAGATCGACGGCGTCAACACCCAGACCGCGCGTGAGGCGCTGACCCTGGCGGCCGCCAAGCTGCCGATCAAGACGCGCTTCGTCGAGCGCATTGCGGAGTAATGGCCATGGCCCAGATGAAGATCGAAGACATCCGCGCGATGAGCCCCGACCAGCAGGATGACGCCATCCTGAACCTGAAGAAGGAGCGCTTCAACCTGCGCTTCCAGCGTGCCACCGGGCAGCTCGAGAACACCTCGCGCCTGCGCGAGGCCCGCCGTGACATCGCCCGGATCAAGACCGTCGCCGCGCAGACGCGCGCGAAGAAGAAGTAAGAGGCTTACGAAGATGCCGAAACGTACTTTGCAGGGCGTGGTCGTCAGCGACAAGCAAGCCAAGACCATCGTGGTGCGCGTCGATCGCCGCTTCACGCACCCGATCTACAAGAAGACGATCCGCCGTTCCAAGAACTATCACGCCCACGACGAGAGCAACCAGTTCAAGCCGGGTGACGTGGTGTGGATCGAGGAATCGAAGCCGATTTCGAAGTTGAAGCGCTGGGTCGTGATCCGGGGCGAACACAAGAAAAGCGCCTGATCTGTTGGCTTTGGCCGACTGACTTCAGGGAAATGTTGAGCGCCGGCTGGGCTGGCGCAAAGAGAAAGAGGACGAGGTGCATCAATGATTCAGATGCAGACCAACCTCGACGTGGCCGACAATTCTGGCGCACGCCGTGTCATGTGTATCAAGGTGCTCGGGGGCTCCAAGCGCCGCTACGCCACGATCGGCGACATCATCGTCGTCTCGATCAAGGAAGCGATTCCGCGTGGCAAGGTGAAGAAGGGCGACGTGATGAAGGCCGTCGTGGTGCGCGTCCGCAAGGATATCCGCCGCGCCGACGGTTCGGTCATCCGCTTCGACCGCAACGCCGCCGTTCTGATCAACAACCAGTCCGAGCCGGTCGGCACCCGTATCTTCGGGCCCGTGCCGCGCGAGCTGCGCGCCAAGAACCACATGAAGATCATTTCGCTCGCGCCGGAGGTGCTGTGATGGCTGCGAAGATCCGCAAGGGCGACAAGGTCGTCGTGCTGACCGGCCGCGACAAGGGCCGCACCGGCGAAGTGTTCGAGGTTCGCCCCGACACCGGCACCGCACTGGTGCGCGGCATCAACATGGTCAAGCGTCACCAGAAGCAGACGCAGGCCCAGGAGGGCGGCATCGTCTCGAAAGAGGCGCCGATCCAACTGTCCAACATCGCGTATGTCGGCAAGGACGGAAAGCCGACCCGCGTCGGATTCAAGATTCTGGCGGACGGCAAGAAGGTCCGCATCGCCAAGAGCTCGGGAGCTGAGATCGATGGCTGAGACCGCCTACACGCCGCGCCTGCGCGCGGAATATGACGCGAAGATCCGCACGGCTCTGACCGAGAAGTTCGGTTATGAGAACGTGATGCAGGTTCCGCGCCTGGACAAGGTCGTGCTGAACATGGGCGTTGGCGATTCCGTCAACGACCGCAAGAAGGCCGAGACCGCCGCTGCCGAGCTGACCCAGATCGCCGGCCAGAAGGCGATCGTGACCTATTCGCGCATCGCGATCGCAACCTTCAAGCTGCGTGAGAACCAGCCGATCGGCTGCAAGGTCACGCTGCGCAAGGCCCGCATGTACGAGTTCATCGATCGCCTGGTGACGGTCGCGCTGCCGCGCGTCCGCGACTTCCGCGGCCTGAACCCGAAGAGCTTTGACGGCCGCGGCAACTACTCGCTCGGCATCAAGGAGCACATCATTTTCCCCGAGATCGACTTCGACAAGGTCACGGAAGCCCGCGGTATGGACATCACCGTCTGCACCACGGCCAAGACCGACGAAGAGGCGAGGGCCTTGTTGACCGCTTTCAATTTCCCGTTCCGGCAGTGAGACGCTGACCTAAAGCCTCTCAAACGCGGATACCCAGGAGCCAAGCATGGCAAAGAAGAGTTCAGTCGAGAAGAACAACCGGCGCAAGCGGATGGTGAAGAACGCCGCCGCCAAGCGCGAGCGGTTGAAGGCGATCATCGCCGACAAGAAGCTGCCGATGGAAGAGCGTTTCGCTGCGACGCTGAAGCTGGCAGAGATGCCGCGCAACTCGTCGGCGACCCGCATCCGCCTGCGTTGCGAGCTGTCGGGCCGCCCGCGCTCGAACTATCGCAAGAACAAGCTGTCCCGTATCGCGCTGCGCGACCTTGGCTCCAAGGGCATGGTCCCGGGCCTCGTGAAGTCCAGCTGGTAAGGAGGGTCGTTTAGATGTCTACGCACGATCCAATCAGCGATCTGATCACCCGCATCCGCAACGCGCAGATGCGCTCCAAGACCAAGGTCTCCACGCCTGGTTCGAAGATGCGCGAGAACGTGCTCGAGGTGCTGAAGTCCGAGGGCTACATCCGCGGTTACGCCACGCTCGAGCATCCCTCGGGCCGCAGCGAGATCGAGATCGAGCTGAAGTATTTCGACGGCGAGCCCGTCATCCGCGAGATCGAACGCGTTTCCAAGCCCGGGCGTCGCGTCTACGCCTCGGTGAAGAATCTGCCGCGGGTCAACAACGGGCTCGGCATTTCGGTGTTGTCGACGCCGAAGGGGATCATGGCCGACCACAGCGCGCGCGACGCGAATGTGGGCGGTGAAGTCCTCTTCACGGTGTTCTGAGAAGGATTTTTCATCCATGTCACGAGTTGGCAAAAAGCCTGTGACGGTGCCGTCCGGCGTTACCGCGACCGTTGATGGGCAGACCGTCAAGATGAAGGGGCCGAAGGGCCAGCTTCAGTTCGTCGTCCACGACGACGTCGAGGTGAAGCTCGAGAGCGGACAGATCAAGGTCAAGCCGCGTGCCGAGACCAACCGCGCGCGCGCCCTGTACGGCACCGCTCGAGCCCAGGTCGCGAATCTGGTCGAAGGCGTCACCAAGGGCTTCGAGAAGAAGCTCGAGATCACCGGCGTCGGTTACCGTGCCGCGATGCAGGGCAAGAACCTGCAGCTCGCGCTCGGCTACAGCCACGACGTGATCTATCCGATCCCGGAAGGGATCACGATCACCGTGCCGAAGCCGACCGAGATCACGGTGGCGGGCAGCGACGTCCAGCGCGTCGGCCAGGTCGCCGCGGAGATCCGCGCCTATCGTCCGCCGGAGCCCTACAAGGGCAAGGGCGTGAAGTATGTGGGCGAATTCATCTTCCGCAAGGAAGGCAAGAAGAAGTAACGGAGCCGGTCATGTCCAAAGCCAAGGTTACGAATGCCCGGCGCAAGCGGAGTGTGCGGCTGAAGCTGCGCCGCTCCGGTGGCGGCCGTCCGCGTCTGTCGGTATTCCGCTCGTCCAAGCACATCTACGCCCAGGTCATCGACGACCTGAAGGGCGAGACGCTGGCCTCGGCCTCGTCGCTCGAGAAGGCGATGCGCGACGGCGGCAAGACCGGTGCCGACATCGATGCGGCGAAGGCGGTCGGCAAGCTGCTGGCCGAGCGCGCCGCCGAGAAGGGCGTCAAGGAAGTCGTGTTCGATCGCGGCAGCTACCTCTATCACGGGCGCGTCAAGGCTCTGGCCGACGCCGCGCGTGAGAGCGGGCTGAGCTTCTAACAGAATTTGAGGATTGAGGCGTAAGCCTCTGAAGGATTGGAAAAATGGCAGAACGCGAACAACGTGGTGGACGCGATCAACGCGGCGGCGGACGTGAACGCAAGGAGCGCGAGGAGCGCGACAGCGAGTTCGTCGACAAGCTGGTCCACATCAACCGCGTGGCCAAGGTCGTCAAGGGCGGCAAGCGCTTCGGTTTCGCAGCGCTGGTCGTGATCGGCGACCAGAAGGGCCGCGCCGGCTTCGGTCACGGCAAGGCGCGCGAGGTGCCCGAGGCGATCCGCAAGGCAACCGAGTCCGCCAAGCGCAACCTGACCCGGGTGTCGCTGCGCGAGGGCCGCACCCTCCATCACGACATCGCCGGCCGTCATGGCGCGGGCCGTGTCTACCTGCGTGCAGCTCCGGCCGGTACCGGCATCATCGCGGGCGGCCCGATGCGCGCCGTGTTCGAGACCCTCGGCGTCCAGGACGTGGTGGCGAAGTCGATCGGCTCGTCGAACCCGTACAACATGGTTCGCGCGACCTTCGACGCGCTGAAGCATCAGGATTCGCCGCGTTCGGTCGCAGCCCGCCGCAACATCAAGGTGTCCACTCTGCAGTCGCGCCGTATCGGTGGCGATGCCGAGGCGGCTGCCGACTAACGGAAGCTTTGGAGTAGACTCCCATGGCCAAGGACGCCGCTAAGTCCAGCAAGACGATCAAGCTCGAGCAGACCGGCAGCGCGATCCGCCGCCATCACTCGCAGCGCTCGACGCTGATCGGGCTCAAGCTCAACAAGATCGGCCGCACCAGCGAACTGCCGGACACTCCGGCGGTTCGTGGCATGATCGAGAAGGTTCACCATCTCGTCCGCATTGTCGACGAGAAGTAAGAGACAAGGAGAAGGGCGATGAAGCTCAGCGATATCGCCGACAACGCCGGCTCGCGCAAGAAGCGCATGCGCGTCGGCCGCGGCATCGGTTCGGGCAAGGGCAAGCAGTCCGGCCGCGGCGGCAAGGGCCAGACCGCGCGTTCGGGCGTGCGCATCAAGGGTTTTGAAGGCGGCCAGATGCCGATGCATCGCCGTCTGCCCAAGCGCGGCTTCAACAACATCTTCCGCGTCGAGTTCGCCGAGATCAATCTCGACCGGCTCCAGGAAGCGGTCGATGCCAAGAAGATCGACGCCGGCAGCGTCGTGAACGTCGAGGCCCTGGTGAAGGGCGGCGTGCTGCGCCGCGCCAAGGCCGGTCTGCGGCTGCTCGGCCGTGGCGAGCTCAAGTCCAAGCTCAACATCGAAGTGCATGGCGCCACCAAGACCGCAATCGCGGCCGTCGAGAAGGCCGGCGGTTCGGTGAAGATCCTCGCCCCGGCCAAGGAAGAAGGCGAGGCGGCGTAACAACTGCGTCATTGGCCCGCGGCTCGCGGGCCTTTACGCATGCGGGACGTGGACTTATCGAAGCCGAGCCCCAGATAATGTCCGGCGTCCGCTAAAGCATGATCCGGAAAAGTGTGAAGCGGTTTTCCGAAAAGATCATGCTCGAACGACAGCCTAAAGCGCGATGATGAGGCCTCCTGGTTTCATCGCGCTCTAGTAGCCCGGCCGCGGGCATGACGGCGCAACAGGCGGCGGGAGAAAGTCCAAGATGGTCTCTGCAGCGGAACAACTGGCAGCCAATCTCAATTTCGGCGCGTTCGCCAAGGCCGACGAACTGAAGAAGCGCATCTGGTTCACCCTGGGTGCGCTGCTCGTTTATCGGCTCGGAACCTACATCCCGCTGCCGGGCATCGATCCCAACATCTGGGAGCAGGTGTTCAAGTCCCAGGCGGGCGGCATCCTCGGCATGTTCAACATGTTCGCCGGCGGCGGCATCCACCGCATGGCGATCTTCGCGCTGAACATCATGCCGTACATCTCGGCCTCGATCATCATCCAGCTCCTGACCACCGTCTCGCCGCAGCTCGAGGCGCTGAAGAAGGAAGGTGAGGCCGGCCGCAAGACGCTGAACCAATACACCCGCTACCTGACCGTGATCCTGGCTGCGTTCCAGTCCTACGGTATCGCGGTGGGTCTCGAAGGCGCAGGCAACGTCGTCAGCGAGCCCGGCATGTTCTTCCGCCTGTCCACGGCGATCACGCTGACCGGCGGCACCATGTTCCTGATGTGGCTGGGCGAGCAGATCACCTCCCGCGGCATCGGCAACGGCATCTCGCTCATCATTCTGTCCGGCATCGTCGCGGAGCTGCCCGCGGCGCTCGCCAACATGCTCGAGCTCGGCCGTCAGGGCGCGATGTCGACCGGCCTGATCCTGGTCGTCATCATCATGGCCGTCGCCGTGATCGCCTTCATCGTGTTCATGGAGCGCGCCCAGCGCCGGCTCTTGATCCAGTATCCGAAGCGTCAGGTCGGCAACAAGATGTTCGAGGGCCAGTCCTCGCATCTGCCGCTCAAGCTCAACACCTCGGGCGTGATCCCGCCGATCTTCGCGTCCTCGCTGCTCCTGCTGCCGACCACGGTTGCGAACTTCAACGCGGGCAGCGGCCCGGAATGGTTCCAGTGGATCACCACCCAGCTCGGCCATGGCCGTCCGCTGTTCCTGATCCTCTATCTCGCGCTGATCGTGTTCTTCGCGTTCTTCTACACCGCGATCGTGTTCAACCCGACCGAGACGGCGGACAATCTGAAGAAGCATGGCGGCTTCATTCCGGGCATCCGCCCCGGCGAGCGCACCGCCGAATACATCGACTACGTGCTGTCGCGTATCACTGTGCTCGGTGCGATCTATCTCGCCATCGTCTGCTTGATCCCGGAGATCCTGATCTCCTACGCCTCGGTGCCGTTCTACTTCGGCGGCACCTCGCTGCTGATCGTCGTCAGCGTCACCATGGACACGGTGGCGCAGGTGCAGGGCTATCTGCTGGCCCATCAATACGAAGGCCTGATCCGCAAGTCGAAGCTGCGCGGTCGCCGCCGCTAGCTGCGGCGTCGCTCCAGTTGAGCAGGAGCTCGCGCGCCGGTCGCTTTCACGATCGGCGCGCTGCTCCTTTTCAGGCTCGGCGCCCAGATCCCCGATCGCGGGAGTCGCGGTGAATGGCGGGGGCGCGACGGACAGGATGGCCCCGGTTTCGATCTTCTCCCAGTCTCTGTTTCCCTATCTGGCTGCAGCAATTCTCGTTCAGCTCGCGCTGCGGTGTGGCGCAGGCCGAGGGCGCTCGGGGGCGAAGCCGGCCGGCGCAAGCTCACGCTGATCATGGAGATTCCGGGTCGAAGCCATCAGCGCGCATCTGCAGTACGGCGACAAGGCCCACATCGTTCTCGGATCGATCGCAGTATTCGCGTTGACCTTCGTCTACATGGCCTTTGTCATCGACCCCGATCATGTCGCCGAATCGCTTGCCCGGCAGGGCGGCGTGATTTCCGGCGTCTTGCCGGGCGAGGCAACAGCCAGTTATCTCGATCGCATGGTGTCGCCGAGCACCGTGATCGGCGCCGGCTACCTGGCGGCCCTATCGCTGATTCCCGAGGTGTTCTTGGCCTACGGGAACGCGCTGGTTTATAAAATGGGTGGTGGTGCGGCGCTGATTGTGGTTTGCACTATTCTCGATCTTCAAACACAGGTGCGCGAGGTATCGCTCACCAATCCGGGGGGGCGTACGCCGATGAGAATTATACTTCTGGGACCGCCGGGGTCAGGCAAGGGGACCCAGGCGCAGCTCTTGGTGCAGCGCTATGGCATCGTCCAGCTGTCGACCGGCGAGATGCTGCGCGCGGCCGTCGCGGCGGGAACGCCGGTCGGGCTCAAGGCCAAGGAGATCATGGCCGGCGGCGGTCTCGTGCCTGATGACGTCGTGGTCGGAATCATCTCCGATCGGATCGACCAGCCCGACGCCAAGAACGGTTTCATCCTCGATGGCTTCCCGCGCACCGTGCCGCAGGCCGAGGCGCTGGATGAGTTGCTGAAGCACAAGCATCTCAAGCTCGATGCGGTGATCGAGCTCCGCGTCAACGAGAGTGCGCTTCTGAGCCGGGTCGAGACCCGCGTCGCCCAGATGCGCGAGCGCGGGGAGGAGGTCCGGGTCGACGACACTCCGGAGGTTCTAACCAAGCGCCTGGCCAGCTACCGCAGCCAGACGGAACCGCTGATTCACTACTATTCCGAGCGGCGCAAGCTCTCCACCATCGACGGCATGATGGCGATCGACGAGGTCACCCGCGCGATCCACCGCCAGCTCCTGGCGCTCGGGGCGGTGGAACCCAAGACCCACGCCCGCAGCGCGGCCAAATCGGGCCCCGCCAAGAAGGCCAAGGCCGCCAGAAAGCCGGCAATATCGGCTAAAAAAGCGGCCAAAACCTCCAAAAAGGCGGCCAAGAAGGCCGTGGAGGGGACCAAGAAGGCGGCGAAGAAGACCGCCAAGAAAACAGCCAGGAAAACAGCCAAGAAAACGGTCAAAAAGACCGCCAAGAAGACCGTCAAAAAAGGTTCGAAGAAGGGACCAAAAAAGGTCACGAAAAAGCGATCCAAGCGCTAGCAGTGGTTGACGAAAGCCCCTGGAATCCCCTAATAAGCCCCGCATCCAAGTCGGATAGTTTCAGACGATGCCGGGCCCCAGGAAGACCGGGGGTGGGCGTCGTGTTCGCGTTTGTGAACACCTGCCCGAGAAAGCAAGCACTTAAGCCCGATTCCTGACGAGGGATCGGCAACAGGAGAGAAGGCCGTGGCCCGTATTGCCGGCGTGAACATTCCCACCAACAAGCGCGTGCTGATCGCGCTTCAGTACATCCATGGCATCGGCCCGAAGATCGCCGGTGACATCATCGAGAAGGTGAAGATCCCCGAGGATCGTCGCGTCAATCAGCTCAGCGACGCCGAAGTGCTGCAGATCCGCGAAGTGATCGACCGCGACTATCTCGTCGAGGGCGACCTGCGTCGTGAGGTCGGAATCAACATCAAGCGTCTGATGGACCTCGGCTGCTATCGCGGCCTGCGCCATCGTCGCGGTCTGCCGGTGCGCGGTCAGCGTACCCACACCAATGCGCGTACGCGCAAGGGTCCGGCCAAGGCCATCGCCGGCAAGAAGAAGTAAGTTTTCGCATCCAATCGCGGCGTGTGGCGAAAGGGAATGACCCCTTCGCCACGCGCTTTTCGTTCCACAGGTGTAGCCGCTGGCATTACGGCGGCGTTTGAGATCTTCAGGAAAGGGACTCAATGGGCAAGGAAGCCACCCGCGTTCGCCGTCGTGAGCGCAAGAACATCGCCTCCGGCGTTGCGCATGTGAACTCGTCGTTCAACAACACGACCATCACCATCACCGACGCGCAGGGCAACACGATTGCCTGGTCGTCCGCCGGCACGATGGGCTTCAAGGGCTCGCGCAAGTCGACCCCGTATGCCGCCCAGGTCGCCGCCGAGGACGTCTCGAAGAAGGCGCAGGAGCATGGCATGCGCACGCTGGAAGTCGAAGTCGCCGGTCCCGGTTCGGGCCGCGAGTCGGCGCTCCGCGCGCTGCAGGCCGCGGGCTTCACCGTCACCTCGATCCGCGACGTGACCACGATCCCGCACAACGGTTGCCGTCCCCGCAAGCGTCGGCGCGTTTGATACCAAGTTGCGGGCGCATCGGCGCCCGCAATGACTTTACTAAGAAGCCGCGGGTGCAACCTGCGGCCTTTCTCCAACGCCAGTGTCTGCAACGGCAGTTCGACTGGCCTGTATGGGTGAAACAGTGACGATCCAGAAAAATTGGCAAGAACTGATTCGGCCGAACAAGCTCCAGGTCACGCCCGGCAGTGACTCCTCGCGTTTCGCGACCATCGTCGCCGAGCCGCTCGAGCGCGGCTTCGGCCAGACCCTCGGCAACGCGCTGCGCCGCATCCTGCTCTCCTCGCTCCAGGGCGCGGCGGTGCAGTCGGTGCACATCGACGGCGTGCTGCACGAGTTCTCCTCGATCGCGGGCGTCCGTGAGGACGTTACCGACATCGTGCTGAACATCAAGGACATCTCGATCAAGATGCAGGGCGAAGGCCCCAAGCGCATGGTCGTGAAGAAGCAGGGCCCGGGCGTCGTCACCGCTGGCGACATCCAGACCGTCGGCGACGTCACCGTGCTGAATCCGGACCTGCAGATCTGCACCCTCGACGAGGGCGCCGAGATCCGCATGGAGTTCACGGTCTCCACGGGCAAGGGCTACGTGCCCGCCGAGCGCAACCGTCCCGAGGACGCGCCGATCGGCCTGATCCCGGTCGATAGCCTGTATTCGCCGGTCCGCAAGGTCTCCTACAAGGTCGAGAACACCCGCGAGGGCCAGATTCTCGACTACGACAAGCTGACCATGACGATCGAGACCAACGGCGCGATCTCGCCGGATGACTCGGTGGCCTATGCCGCCCGCATCCTGCAGGATCAGCTCAACGTGTTCGTCAACTTCGAAGAGCCGCGCAAGGAAGTCGCCCAGGAGATCATCCCGGACCTCGCCTTCAATCCGGCCTTCCTCAAGAAGGTGGACGAACTCGAGCTGTCGGTTCGTTCGGCCAACTGCTTGAAGAACGACAACATCGTCTACATCGGCGACCTCGTGCAGAAGAGCGAGGCGGAAATGCTCCGGACCCCGAACTTCGGCCGCAAGTCGCTGAACGAGATCAAGGAAGTGCTGGCCCAGATGGGTCTGCACCTCGGCATGGAAGTGCCGGGCTGGCCGCCGGAGAACATCGACGAGCTCGCCAAGCGCTTCGAGGATCACTACTGATCGACTTCACCGTCGCGGCCGGAGAGATCTGGCCGCGATTTTTATGGGCGAACGCAGGAAGCCCACCTGAGCAACTGGTCCGACCAACCGTCGCGGCAGTTCATATGTAAGGAATAGACACATGCGTCACGGCAAGGTTCATCGGAAGCTCAACCGCACGGCCGAGCACCGCAAGGCGATGTTCGCCAACATGGCGGCCGCGCTGATCAAGCACGAGCAGATCGTCACCACGCTGCCGAAGGCCAAGGAGCTCCGTCCGATCGTCGAGAAGCTCGTCACCCTCGGCAAGAAGGGCGGCCTGTCGCTGCGCCGCCAGGCGATCGCCGAGCTGCGCGACGTCGACATGATCAAGAAGCTCTTCGATACGCTCGCGACCCGCTACAAGGATCGCCAGGGCGGCTACACCCGCATCATCAAGGCGGGCTTCCGCTACGGCGACAACGCCGCGATGGCCGTGATCGAGTTCGTCGATCGCGACGTCGACGCCAAGGGCCAGGATTCCGGTCCGGTGCAGGAGAAGGAAGCCGAGGCGGCGTAAGCCGTTTCAGCGGATACGGATTGAGAACGGCGCCCTCGGGCGCCGTTTTTCATTCCTGCAATGATGCGGATCCGCGAGGCTATTCCTCCTTGATCCCCGCCCGTTGTGCGATCTCCTTCATCTCGGCCGTCTCCTTGCCGATGGTGCCTGCCCAGTTGCTGTAGCGCACGAAGCCCGGTTCGAAGCCGACCTGGGTGAAGCGCTCGATGACTGAAGGGGTGTTGACGATCTCTTCCAGCGTGGTCGTCAGCTCCGAGCTCGGCGAGCGTCGGCACGTCGGGCAAGAATGGCGTGCGCTTGCCCGAGAACACCGCGAGCACCTTGACGGTGCAGGCCTCGATCTGCGGCTTCACGGCGGTCACCGTGTCGACGTGATACTGATGTGCTTGCCGATCAGGTCGTTCATCGCCGGCGCACTGCCCTTGTAGGGCAGGTGCACCATCTTGATCCCGGCGGCCGACTTGAACAGCTCGCCGGCGAAATGCGAGACGGTCGCCACGCCGAAGGAGGCCGGCGACAGCTTGTCCGGATTGGCCTTCGCTTCAGTGACCAACGAGGCAACGTCGTTGATCGGATTGTCGCGGTAGGTGACGAGCGCGAAGGTGGTTTGGCCTTTCCGTCCGATCGGCTCGAAATCCTTGGCGGCGTCGTAGGGCACGCTTTCCTTCACGGCGGCCGGCAGGGTGAAGCTCGAGTTCGAGCTGTAGAACAGGGTGTATCCGTCAGGTGCCGCGCGCGCGGCTTCCTTGGCCGCGATCGTGGTGCCGCCGCCGGGGTGGTTCATGATGACCACGGGCTTGCCGAGCCGGGTTTCGAGTTCGCCGCCGAAGATGCGCGCGAGCACGTCCGAAGCCGCCGCCGGGCGGGAACGGGACGAGCAATTGCAACGACTTTTCCGGATAGACCGCTTGAGCCGATGCGAGCGAAGTGCCGCCGATCAGGCCGGTCAACCCGAGGACAACCGTGAGAGCCGTTGATTTTCTGTAGAGGTGTTCCGTGTTCACACGAGCAAGAGTGCTCGGCGCAACCTAGCAATAATCGTTCCATCGGGGGAGTAGGCAGGGCGTCGATGTTGCCGTCGGAATGGCTTTGCAGCGCCTCACCGATTGGTGAGCGCCGATTGCAACCCGATCCGCCGCGTCCGATATCACCAGCACCGAACCGAGGGAGATATCGCATGAACATCGACCTTTCCGGAAAGACCGCACTCGTGACCGGCTCGACCGCCGGCATCGGCCACGCCGTCGCCAAGGGCCTCGCTGCCTCCGGCGCCAGCGTCGTGATCAACGGGCGCGGCCAGGACAAAGTCGACGCCGCGGTGCGCAGGCTGGAAGGGACGGGCGCCAAGGTCCGCGGCATCGCTGCCGACGTCTCCACCGCTGCGGGCTGCAAGGCGCTGGTGGTGGCTCTGCCGGAGGTCGACATCCTCGTCAACAACGCCGGCATTTTCGAGCCGAAGGATTTTTTCGACATCCCCGACGAGGACTGGACCCGCTTCTTCGAGGTCAACGTGATGAGCGGCGTGCGGCTGTCGCGGGCCTACATGAAGGGCATGCTCAAACGCAACTGGGGCCGCATCGTCTTCATCTCCTCGGAGTCCGGGCTCAACATCCCCGTCGAGATGATCCACTACGGCATGAGCAAGACGGCCCAGCTGTCGGTCGCGCGCGGCCTCGCGCAACTCACCCGCGGCACCGGGGTCACCGTCAATTCCGTGCTGCCGGGCCCGACCATGTCGGAGGGTGTCGAGACCTTCGTGAAGGATCTCGCGAAGCAAAACGGACAGTCTGTGGACGAGGCGGCGGCCAATTTCGTCAAGCAGCATCGGCCGAGCTCGCTGATCCAGCGTTTTGCCAGCGTCGACGAGATCGCCAACATGGTTGTTTACGTCGCCTCGAAGGAGGCGTCCGCGACCAACGGTGCGGCGCTGCGGGCAGAGGGCGGCATCGTCAATACGATCGCGTAAGAGCCGCCTATGACCGCTTATGTGATTTCCGAAGTCGAGATGCGCGATCTCGAGGGTTTCGACGCCTATCGGGCGCTCGCCGCGAAGACGATCGCGTAGTTTGGCGGGCGCTATCTCGTTCGTGGCGGCAAGGCCGAGCTGGCGGAAGGCAACCTTCCGCCGAAGGCCATCGTCATCGTCGAATTCCCCTCGATGGCGCGGCTGAAGGAATGGTACGCCTCGCCGGAATATGCCGAGGCGTTGAAGATCCGCGCCGCTGCGCTCGAGCGGCGATTGATCTTTGTCGAGGGCGTGATGCCAGCCTAGAGCATCGAAATGGCAAGATGGGCATGGCGCAAGTGCGCCTTTGCCCACCCCACGAGGTCTTCGTCACCACCCCTCCAGCACGATCTTGCCGCGGGACTTGCCGCTCTCCAGCAGCGCATGCGCACGCTTGAGGTTGGCGGCATTGATCGTGCCAAAGGTCTGGTCGAGCGTCGTGCGCAACACGCCCTTATCGATGAGGTCGGCCACGTCGTTGAGCAGATGATGCTGCGCGATCATGTCAGGGGTCTGGAACGAGGAGCGCGTGAACATCGATTCCCAGTGCACCGAGATCGCCTTGCCCTTGAATGTGCTCATGGTGAACTCGGCCGGATCGTCGATCAGGCCGAACCTGCCCTGTGGGGCCATGAACTCCGCGATCGCCTTGTAGTGCTGGTCGGTGAAGGTGAGGCTTGCCACCAGCGCGACCGGCGGCAGCTTCAATTTCTCGATCTGCTCCTTCATCGGCTTGCCGTGATCGACCACCGCGTGTGCGCCGAGATCGAGGCACCATTTCTGCGATTCCGGCCGCGTCGCGGTCGCGAGCACCGTGAGCCCGGTGAGGCGGCGCGCAAGCTGGATCAGGATCGAGCCGACGCCGCCGGCACCGCCGGTGATCAGCAGCGTGCGCGGATCGACACTCTTGCCGGGGACGGCGCCGAGCCGATCGAACAGCAATTCCCAGGCGGTGATGGAGGTGAGGGGAAGGGCTGCGGCCTGCGCAAACGAGAGCGACGTCGGCTTGTTGCCGACGATGCGTTCGTCGACCAGGTGGAATTCGGCGTTGGTGCCCTGGCGCAGGATCGAACCGGCGCAGAACACCTCGTCGCCCGGCTTGAACAGCGTGACCTCGGGGCCGACGGCGTCGACCACGCCGGCTGCGTCATAGCCGAGGACCTTGGTCTCGCCCTCGGGCGGGGCGGCGCGCTTGCGCACCTTGTAGTCGACCGGATTGGCCGAGATCGCCTTCACGGCGACGCGGATGTCGCGTCCCTTGGGCTCGGGTTTTGCGGTCTCGAAATCGATCAGTGAATCCGCGTCGTCGATAGGGAGCGATTTCTTGTAGCCGACGGCCTTCATGGCGTGTCTCCATCAGTTGGCGCGATAGCTTTGGATGTGCCCTGCCTGCTAACTGTCCCGCTGGCGTCCATTTGGCAAGTACTGTAAATTCGGGGATATAGTCCCTGTTTGGATACTATCGGGAAAACATGCATGAAACGGCGCAATTTTGCCCGTCGTCCGGGCTGCTCCGTCGAGACAACGCTGGACCTGATCGACGGCAAGTGGAAGGGCGTGATCCTCTACCACCTGCAGAGCGGAACCCAGCGCTTCGGCGAATTGCGCCGCCGGATGCCCGGCATCACCCAGCGCATGCTCACGAAACAGCTGCGCGCCCTGGAGGAGGACAAGCTGGTCATCCGCAAGGTCTATGCGGAGGTGCCGCCGCGGGTGGAGTATTGCCTCTCCGAGTTGGGTGAGAGCCTCAAGCCTGTCATCGACATCCTCAAGGCCTGGGGCGAGAGCCATCAGCAGCGCCTGTCCTGCGCGCCGCCGGCCGTGGTCGTGAAGAAGCCGAAGCGCGCTGCGTGATGAAGGTGACGGGCAGTGCCGTTACCTCTGCCCGACGGGGACAGGTCGAATTGCGCCTGGCGATGCGAAGCATCGTCCAGGGCAATTCGGGTGAGGGGGCGCAGCATCCTCGATAGACCGTAACCCCTCAGAGCCTTCGGCGCGACCTCTCTGTGCGGAAGAGGTGTAAAGTCAGAACGCAAACTGCGTGCGCAACGCAACCGCGTCGAACTTCGAGCCGGTGTCCGCCGCCGACACCGCCGAGGCTTGCTTCGACACCGTGCCGTGCAGGTAGTCGAGCATGAAGCGGACGTTGCCGTTGACGTACCAGTTGACCGCCAGCGTGTAGACGGTCTGGCGCCCGCCGGCGATTCCGGCAGCGGTCGCCAGCTGATCGTTCAGATCCACGGTCGAGTAGCGGCCGGCGATCTCCCATGCACCCCAGCCGCCGCCGTTGATCGAGAACGGATCGTTCGGCTTGATACCCCCATAGGCCGCGTTGCCCGGATTGTACTTGCGCGATTCACCGGTCAGGACATAGGCCGCTTGAGCATAGCCGCCCTGGAATTTCAGGCTCGACGTACCGATGGGCGCCACGGCGGTGTTCGCACCACGATCGATGTTGAACCAGTAGTATTCGCCCTGGACCCAGAGCGGTCCATAGGTCGCGGCGGCTTCCACGCCATAAACCTGCGCGCCCGATACATTTGCAATCGCCCCGGTCGAGATGAGCGTCGTGGGATCGATGCGCAGCTCGGGACGATCGCTGAGCGTGAGCGTTTGCGTGTTCGCGACCAGATTGCGCGGCGGCTGGATCAGCCACTCGGCGTCGGCGCCGAGATGCACCGAGTAGTCGTTGCCGCTCACGACCTGGCCTGCGACGCGGGCCGTCGCGCCGTATTGCTCGCTGGTGCCGGGAGGTGAAACGCTCGAGGCCGAGTGAATGGCACCCGTGGTCGGGCCGGTCACATAGGCGCCGGCATAGAACACGTCGTTGTACCAGCGGGCACCGGCGGCAGAACGGAAATCGCCGGCGGCGATATTTTGCGCGATGACGCCGACCGAGGCGCGCTCCATGAAGGCGATGTCGTTGGAACTCGTGGATTCATCCATGGTCCACGCAATATCCATGACGCCGGCTTCGATCGCCATCTTGCCGCCGAACGGCTTCAGCCCGGTGTAGCTGATATAAGCGTTCTCGATGCCGGAGGTGCCGCCGCCGGGCAGGAAGCCGACAGGGGTTGCGCCGGCGGCGCCGGTGCCGCCAAAGCCGTCGGACGAGCCTCCGAAATCGTAGATCAGGGCAAAATTCCAGTCATTGAGGAATTTGCCGGTGACCCCGATGCGGGCACGGCGAACGTTCTCACCGCTGTCGAGCTTTTGCGGCACGGTGGCCGCGGTGTTGGGCCGGTAGTCGTAGCCGCCGACATCCCAGTGCACGCGGCTGGTGATGGCAACGCAGTTGGCCTCGTCGGCGGTGCAGATGGTCGGCCGGTTGTTCGGCATCGTCACCACGACTCCCGACGGATGCGCCGGCCCCTTGACAGGGATTGCCGCGTTCGCGTTGGCCACCGCTGCCTTCGCTTCCGAACGCGCTTCGGCCTTCGCCTCGGCCTTGGCTTCGGCTTTCGCCTTCGCCGTGGCCGCCGTGTTCGCGGCGGTCTGGCTCTGGAGCTTGTCGAGCTTCTGCTCCAGCAGCTTCAGCTGCTGCTTCAGCAGCGCGATTTCCTGCTCGCTGCTGCTGGCCGACTGGGCCTGGGCCTGCGAGGCCGCCAGCGCGCCGGCGAGACCAATCGCCGTGGCTGCAATTCTTGTCCTTCTCACCTTATGCCTCCATCGTTTAACGAACTTCCCCACGTCTCTTCCCAAGTCGCGAACGGAGAGCTAGGTGTGATCGACGACTGCCCCGCGACGCTGCGCCCGGTTGCGCGGTTCCCACTGATGCAAATTCGCTGCAACCGAATCCGCTTCTCACCAGAATGCTGGATGATGCGCATCATGCCAATGGACAGTCCGGCCTAATTGCCGATTCGCATGCGGGTCTTGCAGGCCGGACACACCGGGGAGGGGACCGAATATTGCCGCCGGGCGCCCTTCTATTGGGGGGCGAACGCGCCTATATTCCGTCGTCTTTTCCGAGAGGTAGGAATGTTTCGATCGACCTGGACTGCTGCCGTCGCGGCATTGTGCATAGTCTTTTCGGCCCACTTCGATCCGGCCGCGGCGCAGGACCGTCGGGTCCCGTCGTCGCCGGCTGAACTGCGGCTGTCCTATGCGCCGATCGTCCAGCGGGTGCAGCCGGCGGTCGTCAACGTCTATGCCGCCAAGGTGGTGCAGAACCGCAATCCGCTGCTGGACGACCCGATCTTCCGCCGCTTCTTCGGCGTGCCGGGCCAGCAGCCGGAGCAGATGCAGCGCTCGCTCGGCTCCGGCGTGATCGTCGATGCCTCCGGCCTCGTCGTCACCAACGTCCATGTCATCGAGGGCGCGGACCAGGTCAGGGTGTCGCTGTCGGACAAGCGCGAGTTCGAGGCCGAGATCCTGCTCAAGGATCCGCGCACGGATCTGGCCGTGCTCCGCCTGAAAGACACCAGGGAGAAGTTCCCGACGCTGGACTTCACCAATTCCGACGAGCTGCTGGTCGGCGACGTCGTGCTCGCGATCGGCAATCCCTTCGGCGTCGGCCAGACGGTGACGCACGGCATCATCTCGGCGCTGGCGCGCACGCAGGTCGGCATCACCGACTACCAGTTCTTCATCCAGACGGATGCGGCGATCAATCCCGGCAACTCCGGCGGCGCGCTGGTCGACATGAGCGGCAAGCTCGCCGGCATCAACACCGCGATCTATTCGCGTTCCGGTGGCTCGCAGGGCATCGGCTTTGCGATTCCCGCCAACATGGTGCGTGTCGTCGTCGCCTCCGCCAGGGGCGGCGGCAAGGCGGTGAAGCGTCCCTGGCTCGGTGCGAGATTGCAGGCGGTGACGCCGGAAATCGCCGAGAGCCTCGGCCTGCGTTCGCCGACCGGCGCGCTGGTCGCGAGCGTGGTGTCGAACGGCCCCGCGGCGAAGGCCGGCCTGAAATCCTCCGATCTCATCACCGGGATCGACGGCCAGGCCGTGGATGATCCGAACGCCTTCGACTATCGCTTCGCGACGCGCCCGCTGGGCGGCACGGCGCAGATCGACGTGCAGCGCGGCGGCAAACCGATCAAGCTGACGGTGGCGCTGGAGACCGCGCCCGACACCGGGCGCAACGAGCTGGTCGTCACCGCACGTTCGCCGTTCCAGGGCGCGAAAGTCTCGACCATCACGCCGGCGGTGGCCGACGAGCTGCATCTGGACGCCGACACCGAAGGCGTCGTGATCACCGATCTCGGCGGCGACAGTGCGGCGGCGAGCGTGGGCTTCCAGAAGGGTGACATCATCCTCGCCGTCAACAACCAGAAGATCAGCAAGACCGGCGATCTCGAAAAGGCGGCGAGCGAGCGCCCGCGGATCTGGCGCATCACGGTGGTGCGCGGCGGTCAGCAGATCAACGTTACGCTGGGCGGATGAGTCCGAAGCGACCACAGGAGACGCCAACTCTCTTTGCCGCGGCGGGGCTCGATCACGAGGCTCCGCATCCGCTGCCGGACCGGTTGCGTCCGCGTGTGCTGTCGGAGGTCGTCGGCCAGGATCACATCCTCGGTCCCGACGGCGCGCTGACGCGCATGCTGGAGACGCGCACGCTGGGCTCGCTGGTGTTCTGGGGGCCGCCCGGCACCGGCAAGACCACGGTGGCGCGGCTGCTGGCGGACGCCACGGATCTGCACTTCGAGCAGATCTCCGCGGTGTTCTCCGGTGTCGCGGACCTCAAGAAGGCGTTCGATGCCGCGCGCGCCCGCCGCGAGATGGGCAAGGGCACGCTGCTGTTCGTGGACGAGGTGCACAGATTCAACCGCGCCCAGCAGGACTCGTTTCTGCCCGTGATGGAGGACGGCACCGTGGTGATGGTCGGCGCCACCACCGAAAACCCGTCCTTCGAGCTCAACGCGGCGCTTTTGTCGCGCGCGCGCGTGCTGGTGTTCCGCTCTCTGGATGCCGCCGCGATCGAAAAGCTGTTCGCGCATGCCGAGCAGGTCGAGGGCAGGAAACTGCCGCTCGATGCCGAGGCGCGCGCGGTGCTGGTGCGCATGGCCGATGGTGACGGCCGCGCGTCGCTGACGCTCGCCGAAGAGGTCTGGCGTTCGGCCCGGGCGGACGAGATTTTCAACGCCGCGCAGTTACAGGAGATCCTGCAGCGCCGTGCGCCGATCTACGACAAGTCGGCCGACGGCCACTACAACCTGATCTCGGCGCTGCATAAGTCCGTGCGTGGCTCCGATCCCGATGCCGCGCTGTATTATCTTGCGCGCATGCTGGATGCCGGCGAGGACCCGCTGTTCCTGGCCCGCCGCGTCGTGCGCATGGCGGTCGAGGACATCGGGCTTGCCGATCCCCAGGCGCTCGTCATTGCCAATGCGGCGAAGGATGCCTTCGACTTCCTTGGCCACCCCGAGGGCGAGCTCGCCATCGCTCAGGCCGTTGTCTATCTTGCCACCGCGCCGAAATCGAATGCGGTCTACACCGCCTTCGGCACGGCGATGCAGGTCGCAAAGCAGGCCGGCTCGCTGCTGCCCCCAAAGCACATCCTGAACTCGCCGACCAAGCTGATGAAGTCGGAAGGCTACGGCTCGGGTTACGAATACGACCACGACACCCCCGACGCCTTCTCCGGCCAGGACTACTTCCCGGAAGCCCTGGGCCGCCAGACCTTCTACGACCCGCCCGAGCGCGGCTTCGAGCGCGAGATCAGGAAGCGGCTGGACTACTGGGCCAAGCTGCGCAAGGAGCGGGGCGGCTCGAGCTAGAGGCGGCCATTTCGCCGTGACGGAAGGCCGCTTTTAGGGTACGCAGGCATTCATGAGCCGCCGCATCAAGAGAATGAATCCAAGGCCCCGTTCGCGTGACGAGCGCGATGACGCCCGCCCATTTAAGGCGCGTAGCGCAAAGAAGGCCGGACCGCGTCCGGGCGGCAAGCCGGGCAGTAAGCCGCCGCGCCTTGCCGGACAGCGTGCCGAGCGGCGGCCGCCCAAAGCCGCCCAGGAAAGGCCTGCGCCGGAGAAGCCGGTCGAGGCGCTGCTGCCGACCAAGGTGCAGACCGTCACGGTCACGGCCGACGAGAACAACATGCGCGTCGACCGCTTCCTCGAGGCGCGCTTTCCCGGCCTGTCGTTCTCGCACATCCAGCGCGTCGTCCGCAAAGGCGAGCTGCGGGTCGATGGCAGGCGCGTCGACAGCAAGGACCGGCTGGAGGAAGGCCAGAGCGTCCGCATTCCGCCGCTGAAGCTCGACGCGCCGAAGGCGGTCGGCGAGCTGTCGGAAGCCGCGCAGAAGACGCTCAAGGCGCTGAAGGAGATGACGATCTGGGAGGACGACGACGTCCTCGTCCTGAACAAGCCCGCCGGCCTCGCCGTGCAGGGCGGCTCGGGCATGACACGGCACATCGACCAGATGCTGGAGGTGATGCGCGATGCCAAGGGCCAGAAGCCGCGCCTCGTGCACCGCATCGATCGCGAGACCTCGGGCTGTCTCCTGATCGCCAAGACGCGCTTCGCCGCCTCGCATCTGACCGGCGCCTTCCGCTCGCGTTCGGCGCGAAAAGTATATTGGGCGCTGGTGCCGGGGCTGCCGAAGCCGAAGCAGGGCCGGATCTCGACCTTCCTCGCCAAGGAAGAGAGCGAGGACGACACCATCATGCGCATCGCCCAGCATGGCGATGAGGGCGCCAGCCACGCGGTGACCTACTATGCCGTGGTCGAGACCGCCGGCAACAAGCTGACCTGGGTGTCGCTGAAGCCGGTGACGGGCCGAACCCATCAGCTGCGCGCCCACATGGAGCATATCGGTCATCCCATCGTCGGCGATCCCAAATATTTCAACATCGAGAACTGGCAACTGCCGGGCGGCCTGCAAAACCGCCTGCATCTGCTCGCGCGTCGCATCGTCATTCCGCATCCGCGCGGCGGCGTGATCGATGCCACCGCGCCGCTGCCGCCGCACATGCAGCAGTCGTGGAATCTGCTGGGGCTCGATGCAAGCCGGTTCGACCCGATCGAGAACGCGCCGGAGGAGTAGGGTAGCCCCGTCATTGCGAGCGCAGCGAAGCAATCCAGACTACCTCCGAGGAGAGACTCTGGAGTGCTTTGCTGCGCTCGCAATGACCGTGTAGAGACAGAAGTGGTTCACGCCCTCAATTCCGAAACTGCTCCAGAAACATCCGCAAAGAATCGTGGGGGCTCTCGACATCCGTGATCAGCCAACCCTCGGGGCCGTTGACCAGGACGAAGTTCAGCACGACCCGGCGGCCATGATTGTCGAAATTCGCCGCGACATAGGTCTTGTCGTATTGCCTGCGGACGACTGCGATCGCGACCGCGCCGAGCTTCCAGCTCGGGCTCTGCACCAGGAAATCGTACGGCTCGATTCTCGGCGCGCTCCAGGCCCTGCGCAGCGGCGGATCGAAGAACTGGCGGGCGGTCACGGCGTCGCGTGGCAGGCCCTTCGACAGCTCCGGCGCGCCTTCGCCGTAATGGGCGTAGACGTTGCGGACCAGCGATTCCGGGCTGCGGAAGCCGGCCTCGGCCGCGGCCAGCCAAAATCCTGCCAACACGGCCCCAATGCCCGCAAGTTCCCGCATGCCCGGCGCTCGCTTTATCGGCCACCGGTCTTATCTTACAAGCCTAGCATCCAGTGACCGGGACCGAAAACTCACATGCGCGAATTGTTCGAAGAAGCGGCAAGCCAGCCCCCGCCGGATCCCCGGGAATCGGCGCGCCAGTCCACCCGCACGCCGCTGCGCAAGCGCTTCTACAAGGCGGCCGGCGTCGCGGATGCCGACGCCGGTTTTGCCATCACGCTCGATGGCAAGCCGATCCGCACGCCGTCCGGCCGTCAGGTGGTGATCCCCGCGCGCGCTCTCGCCGATGCTGTGGCCGCCGAATGGGCGGCGCAGGGCGAGACGATCGATCCCGTCACCATGCCGCTGACCAGGATCGCCAACAGCGTGGTCGAGGGCGTCATCGATCGTGTCGCGCTCGTCAGCGACGATCTCGCAAAATACTTCGAGTCCGACCTGCTGTTCTATCGCGCCGGCCATCCCGAAGGGCTGGTCGCCCGCGAGGCCGCGCACTGGGACCCCGTGCTGTTCTGGGCTGCGGAGACGCTGGGGGCGCATTTCATCCTGTCCGAGGGCGTCATGCATGTGAAGCAGCCGGACGAGGCGCTGAAGGCCGCACGGGCCGCGCTGCCCGGCGATCCCTGGTCGGTCGCAGCCCTCCACATGGTGACCACCCTGACCGGCTCGGCGCTGCTGGCGTTGGCGCTCGCCCATGGCGTGCGCAATGCGGACCAGGTCTGGGCCGCCGCCCATGTCGACGAGGACTGGAACGCCGAGCAATGGGGCGTTGACGAGGAAGCGGCCGCCCGCCGCGCTGCCCGCCTTATGGATTTTCAGGCCGCCGTGACGGTTCTGGCGGCGGTGACGCCGCCCGCGCCCGAAGGTTCTTAACGAGAGGTTTACGAGGGGGCCTTAGGGTGGGAATTGCAGTCCCCGGGCCCCTGAGATGCCGACGCCGATAAGCTCGATCGTTCCCGTCAGTGCCGCCAGCCCCCTGGCTGATGCGGCGACGCCCGATCTCGTGCTCCAGGCCGGCAGCGTCGTCGATGCCAGGGTCGTCAGCGTGATGGCCGACAATCTGGTGCGGATCGCGATCGCCAACGTGTCCATGGACGTGATGTCGGCGGTGGCGCTGACGCCGGGGCAAAACCTCCAGCTCGCGGTCTCGCAGAACGACGGCACGATCGGACTCGCCATGATGAACGGGGCAGGCGAGGCGACTGCCGATCAGATCACGCTGACGCCGCGGGCGGCTTCGCTGGTGGACAGCGCGCCGCTTGCGCCGTTGGCAGTCGCGGTGCGCAATACCCTCACCCCGTCCGAGCAGGTCGCCGTCACTGCCGCTTCGGCCGAGGCCGTCACGAAACAGGGCAGCCAGGCGCCGCTGTTCGCCAATCTCGCCTCCGTCGTCACCGGCAGCGATTTGCCAGCGGGCTTGAAGCAGGCGATGCTCCACGTGCTCGCGCAGCAGACGCCGCTCAACATCGCGCTCGATGGCGGCGATATCGAATCCGCGTTCCAGAAGTCCGGGCTCTTCCTCGAAGCCTCATTGGCCGCGGGCACAACGCCGTCTGCTGGCGCGACGCCGGACCTGAAGGCCGCGCTGCTGGTGCTGCGCCAGACACTGGCCACTCTTGAGACCACCGTGCCGCAGGCGCCGGCGCAAGGCGCTGCGCCGAGGAGTGCCGCGGCCACGCCACAGGCCGCAGCTTCCGCAGCTCCGCCGGCAAGTGAGGCCACGCACGCAGTATTGCCGTCGCCCGAAGCGCAGATCACCCAACCGATGCAATCGTCGCGGGGCGCGCTTGCCGCCGCCGTGCTGGCCGAGATGGCGGGCGGCAATCCGCCAGGCCCGGCGCCGCGAACCATGTCCGCAGGCGTTGCCGCGAGCCTGCTGCAAGAGGTCACGCAGAACCTGCCGCGCATGCTCGGCAAAGTGCCGGGCTCCAACAAGGCCGTGCCGGATGGCCACATCTTCGAGGCCGCCGCGCGCGCGACCACACCACCACCGTTCCGCGGCGCGCTGCCGGCGCCGCAGGCCATTGCCGCGCCGTCGCTCGCGCCCGATACACCCCTCTCCGCAACGGTGCATCGCCTGCTCGATGACACCGATGCCGCGATCGCGCGGCAGACGTTGTTGCAGGTCGCCTCGCTCCCCGATCGCACCAACGCCAGCGGTCACCGCGTCGATCCGACCGGGCCGCAGTGGAATTTCGAGATCCCGTTCGCGACCCCGCAGGGCACCGCGATGGCGCAGTTCGAGATCTCGCGCGACGGCGGCAGTGAATCTGCCGATCCCGCCAGGCGCGCCTGGCGTGCGCGCTTCACGCTCAATGTCGAGCCGGCCGGGCCCGTGCACGCGCTGATCACGCTGAACGGCGACAAGACCTTCGTGCGGATGTGGGCGGAGCGGCCGGCCACCGCGCAGCAACTCCGCGCCGGCATCGGCGAACTCAATCAGGCGCTGACGCGCGCGGAGCTCAAGCCCGGCGACATCGTGGTGCGCGACGGCACCCCGCCGCAGCCGGCGCCGGCCCGCGTCGGCCATTTCCTGGACCGCGCCACATGAGCGATCCATCCAGGCTCGCGATCGCGCTGCATTACGAGAAGGGATCTGGCGCGCCCGTCGTCGTCGCCAAGGGCAAGGGCACGATCGGCGAAAAGATCGTCGAGATCGCGAAAGCCAACGACATCCCGATCGAGGAGAACGAAGTTTTGGCCGGTGCGCTCTCCAAGGTCGAGCTCGGCGAGGAGATCCCGCCGGATCTCTACAAGGCGGTTGCGGAAGTGCTGGTGTTCGTGCTGCGGCTCTCGGGCCGGGCGAGATAGCCTGTCATCGTTTCACCACGTAGCGGCTGCATGGTCGCGCGTGCCTTCATCGTTCAACGGTCACCCAATCTTGCTCACCCGCCGCTCCACCCTCTGCCTTCTCGCCGCAGCCGCCACCCTGCCATCACGCGCGCTCGCCCATGTCGCGCCGCCGCGCAACGAGATCCGCGACAGCCTTGCAAAACGTTTCACCGACCTCGGCACATCAGGTACCTTCGTCGGCTACAAGGTCGAGGATTATCTGATCGTCGCCAGCGACAAGGAGCGCTCGGGCGAGGGGAAGCTGCCGGCCTCGACCTTCAAGATTCCGAACTCGCTGATTGCGCTGGAGACCGGTGTCGTCACTGATCCCGACAAGGACGTGCTTCCCTGGGACGGCGTCAAGCGGCCGATCGAGGCCTGGAACAAGGATCACACGCTGCGCAGCGCGATCGCGGTGAGCGCGGTGCCGGTCTATCAGGAGATCGCGCGCCGCATCGGGCAGGAGCGCATGCAAAAATATGTCGACGCGTTCGACTACGGCAATCGCGACATCGGCGGCGGCATCGATCAGTTCTGGCTCACGGGCAATTTGCGCATCGATCCGGTCGAGCAGATCGACTTCGTCGACCGTCTGCGCCGCCGCGCGCTGCCGATCTCAAAGCGCAGTCAGGACCTCGTCGCCGACATCCTGCCGGTGACCAAGGTCGGCGACAGCATCATCCGCGCCAAGTCCGGCCTGCTTGGCGCCGAGCGCGGCGAGCCGTCGCTCGGCTGGATGGTCGGCTGGGCGGAAAAGGGCGAGGCGCATACCGTGTTCGCGCTCAACATGGATTGCGGGGAGCCTCGCCTTGTCGGCGAGCGCATGCCGCTGACGCAAGCCTGCCTCGCCGAGATCGGCGCGATATAGCGCTGTCGCCGCCCGGCCCACCGTCATTGCGAGGAGCTCTTGCGACGTAGCAATCCAGACTGCTGCCGCGGAAAGACCCTGGATTGCTTCGCTGTGCTCGCAATGACGGAGTATGCGGCGCTTTTGCCCACTCCACGGCGGCGCGTGTGGAGCAGTCATCCCAGCTTGAACAACACCTGCAAGAACTCCTCCACCGCCTTGCGCGACTCCGCGGCGGTCGCCGGATTGCCGCCGACATGCGGATTGAGCTCGACGCAGGAATCCTTGTAGGTGAAGGGCGCATTCGTATCGCCGTTCATCAGCACGCCGCCGTCGCCTTCCCTGATCTTGCAGTTGCGCACGGTCTGCGCGTTGGCGGAGACCGCAACGGTGTTGACGCCGAGCAGGCCGCTGTCGAACCCGTGAGCGCTGTCGGGATATTCGGTCAGCACCACGTCGCGCCCGGCGCTCTTGAGCCGCTCGACGAAGGCCTTGCAGCTCCTGACGGGATTGTAGTCGTCGGGCGTGCCGTGGAAGATGCGGATCGGGCGCGCCGCGACGTCGGTGTCGCCAACATAGGTCGTCGAGCAATCCGGATAGAACGGGATGTACGCTGCGAGCTGGATGCCGGACTTGTTCCAGAGCTTGTTGAAGCGCTCGAGGCTCGCATACAGCGTCGCCTGTCCGCCGCGCGAAAAACCCATCAGCACGATGCGGTCGGGGTCGACCCGCGGGTGCTTCGCCAGGATCTCCAGCGAGCGGTAGATGTCGACGATCAGGTTGAGCCGGCCGAGCAGGGCCTGGTTCGGTCCCACCACCGTCAGCCCGCGTCCGGTAAAACCGTCGATCACGAAGGTCGAGATGCCCATGGCATTGAACGTGTGCACCCAGGCCTCGGTGGTGGCGCCGACACCGCTGGAGCCGTGCATCAGCACTACGACCGGCAGCTTGCCCGTGCCCTGGGCAACGCGGAATTCACCGGCAACCGTCACTGCCTTGCCCGCGGCTGCATCGCCGCTCAAAAATTGCTGATCGGAGAGGGTGAGCGAGGAGATCGGGTAGATCTCGGCGCGCGTTGCGACTTCCTTGGGAAGCGCCTGCGCATTGGCGAGCACGCTGGAAACGCAGAGCGCAATGAGCACCATGGCGGCGCGGAATGCCGTCGGCATCAGGTCCTCCCCTGTTTTTCGGAGAGTAGAGCAACGGGCCTGTGCGCTGTCAATTTGACGCGCGAAAGCCGGCCAACCGGTCGGCGCGGCAATCTTGCGGGCCGGATCAGGCGTCCCTCTGCCGCCCGATCCGGCCGAGATGGGTGAAGCCGAAGCCCGCGGAATATTTCAGGCCGTAGCCGAGCGCCCGGTCGATGCCGATATGGGCGAGCCAGATCAAGGCGATGGATAGCGTGAGGGGCGAGGCAAGGCCGAAGCCGAGCGTCAGCAGCGCCACCGGCGCCATGTAGCTGTGGGCGGCGTTGTAGACCATCGCTCCGAATTTGGCGTCGGACAGGTATGCCAGGAAGCTCAGATCGGGCACGAAGAACAGCAGGGCAAACACCAGCCACGACCCGTCCCAGGCCCAGTAGAGCATCACCATGCCGGCGAACAGGGTCAGGCCCTCCAGCCGCAGCAGGATGTTGACGCCGCCTGTCGCGGCCCCCGTCTCGGCCGTTCCTTCCGTCATGCTCCTCTCCCGGACAAAACTTTGTAATCCCTTGCGCTTTCCCGCTACGGCAGGGCAGCCCTGCGACGGCGAAAGCGGCTTTCCGGTCCGCAAAATGCCGTGTTAGAACCCCGCATCACTTAAGACCTGGCGGGAGCAAATGAAACACATCCTGGACGCCCTTGAAGATCGTCGTGCCGGCGCAAAGCTCGGCGGCGGGGAGAAGCGCATCGAAGCGCAGCACGCCCGCGGCAAGCTGACCGCGCGCGAGCGCATCGAGCTCCTGCTCGACAAGGGATCGTTCGAGGAGTTCGACATGTTCGTCGAGCACCGCTCCACCGAGTTCGGCATGGACAAGACCAAGGTGCCCGGCGACGGCGTCGTCACGGGATGGGGCACCGTCAACGGTCGCAAGACGTTCGTCTTCGCCAAGGACTTCACGGTGTTCGGCGGCTCGCTGTCCGAGACCCACGCGCTGAAGATCACGAAACTCCAGGACATGGCGATGAAGGCGCGTGCGCCCATCATCGGCCTCTATGACGCGGGCGGCGCCCGCATCCAGGAAGGCGTCGCTGCGCTCGCCGGCTATTCCTACGTGTTCCGCCGCAACGTGCTGGCCTCCGGCGTGATCCCGCAGATCTCCGTCATCATGGGCCCCTGCGCCGGCGGCGACGTCTATTCGCCGGCGATGACCGACTTCATCTTCATGGTGAAGAACACCAGCTACATGTTCGTCACTGGCCCGGACGTCGTGAAGACCGTCACCAATGAGGTCGTCACGGCGGAAGAGCTCGGCGGCGCCTCGGTGCACGCCACGCGCTCCTCGATCGCCGACGGCGCCTTCGAGAACGACGTCGAGACGCTCTTGCAGATGCGGCGCCTGATCGACTTCCTGCCTTCCAACAACACCGACGGCGTGCCGGAATGGCCGAGCTTCGATTCGATCGAGCGCCTCGATGAATCCCTGGACACGCTGATCCCCGACAATCCGAACAAGCCCTACGACATGAAGGAGCTGATCCTGAAGGTCGTGGACGAGGGCGACTTCTTCGAGATCGCCGAAGCCTTCGCCAAGAACATCGTCACCGGCTTCGGCCGCATCGCCGGCCGCACCGTCGGCTTCGTCGCCAACCAGCCGATGGTGCTGGCCGGCGTGCTCGACAGCGACGCCTCGCGGAAAGCGGCGCGCTTCGTCCGCTTCTGCGACGCCTTCAACATCCCGATCGTCACCTTCGTCGACGTGCCGGGCTTCCTGCCGGGCACCGCGCAGGAATATGGCGGCCTGATCAAGCACGGCGCAAAATTGCTGTTCGCCTATTCGCAGTGCACTGTGCCGCTCGTCACCGTCATCACCCGCAAGGCCTATGGCGGCGCCTTCGACGTCATGGCCTCCAAGGAAATCGGCGCCGACATGAACTACGCCTGGCCGACCGCCCAGATCGCGGTGATGGGCGCCAAGGGCGCGGTCGAGATCATTTTCCGCAGCGACATCGGCGATCCCGACAAGATCACCGCCCGCACCAAGGAATACGAAGATCGCTTCCTGTCGCCCTTCATCGCCGCCGAGCGCGGCTACATCGACGACGTCATCATGCCGCACTCGACGAGAAAGCGCATCGCTCGCGCGCTGGCGATGCTCAAGGACAAGAAAACGGAAATGCCGGCGAAGAAGCACGACAATTTGCCGTTGTGAGATAGCGTAGCCCGGATGAGCGAAAGCGACAGGGTGCGCATATCGTTTCGCTCATGCGGGCTTCTGGCTCCTTCTGATTTGACATCCTCGATCCAATGACCGAAGACGATCCAACCGACGAAATCTCCGAGATCGAAGATCGGATCGAGCGGCTCGCCGAGATCGCCGAGCGCTGCCGCAAGTACATCCTGGCGTCCAAGATCGCCATCGCTGGCGGGGCAGCGCTGCTGTTGGTTACGATCCTCGGTCTGTTTGGCTTCGGTCACACCGCCGCGCTTGGATCAATCGCACTGGTGCTGGGCGGGATCGTCTCGCTCGGCTCGAACGTCAGCACGCTGCGGCAGACGGACGAGGCCATCGGTGCTGCGGAGGCGCGACGTTCGGCGTTGATCGGCAGCATCGACCTCAGGGTCGTCGCCGATGCACCCTTGAAGCTGGTGTGACGCATCCAGCGTCACCCACGCCTCACGCGGCGGACTTGAGCGTCAGGTCCGACAATTCCGTGCGGCAAGCGGCGGCGAAGGCTTGGAGCCGCTCGGCGGTCTGCCGGTCGAGGATGGCTTTGGCCAGCCGTTCGGCGCGGGCGATCTGTTGCTTGAGATATTCGATGCGGACCATGTGTCACCTTGCGAATGGCGTCGTTCCGGTGGTGGCGACTGTATGCCGGCCGCTGGATTGTTTGTGTGAGGCGCATCACACTCCGCGTCTTGCATCCGCCGCGGCGAAATGGGCCATCTGGTCCGCGCGGGCCTAGATGAAGCGGGGCGGCGGTGGCGCGCTCGAGATAGGCGCGGCAGGCCGGATGGTCCCTGAGCCCGTCGAAACGAGACCGGGCGCAGCACGTCCGCCATCCCTACGATCGCAACGTTTCGCTCACTGCCCGAGCTTCGCCAACTTCCCTTGCTTCGCGGCCTCGACCGCGCGCTCCGCATCTTCCGGAAGCAGCAGGCGTTCCGCCACCTGCCGAGCCGCCTCACGCTTCACAGCCGCCACATACGCCCCATCATCCGCATATCGCTCCGCAATCGACGGCCTGGGATCGTGCACTTCCTTCCGCGCCGCCTCGGTCGGTGCGAACGGCACCATCGCACCTTGCAGCGGATAGAGCGCGGTTGGGCCAAACCCTGGCGCGCGCGGATTCCAGGCGGTGTAGGTCGCGCGCGGCACGGCGAGCGCAAGCTGGCGGATGCCTGATATGGCCATGCCGTCAATGTCCGCCTTCGGCACGAACACGGGATAGCGGCCGATCTCCTTGGGCGGCAGCACGCTCTGGTCGGAGAAGACGGCGAACGTGTGGATCCCGGCGTAGGGCAGGCCGGGGATGTCGGTCGGCACCGCGCCTGGCGCCGGCACCAGCGTGCCGTGGGCACGCATGGGGATGCGGCTTGCGGGCGGTTTGATGCCGTCGCTGATCCAGGCGTTGAGATCGGTGAGGAGCGCGCGCATCGGCATGCCCGCATGCATCGGGTTCTGCGGCAGCGACATCGCCCGCAGGCCCTTGCGCATGATCTCCCCAGCTTCGGCGAAATGCGGTGTGCCCGTTATCATGTAGGCGCGGACGTTGTCGGGGAGGTCGAGATGGTTGCCGGCGAGATCGGTGACCAGCAGCGAGGCGTGTGAGGCCCACCATTCGTGCTCGCTGTCGGTCTGCATCACCTTCGGACAGGTGGCCGAGAGCGAACAGCGCCGCAACAGACCGTCGGTCTTGCCGGAATAGGGATCACTCAACGTCGCATAGGTGAACGGGAACAGATCGGCCTGCCACGCCGGATCCTGCGGATGGCGCGGATTGCGGCCGGGCTGGCCGAAGCGGACATTGGTCGCCATGCGCCGCGTGCCTGCGACATGCGGCATCAATCCGTCGAACACGGTGCGGCCCTGGAGATCCTCGTTGAAGCCGAGATAGAGAAAGTCGCGCAGGAAACGGCCGGACTGCGAGACGCCGAAGCCGATGGCGCGGCTGACGGAGGGATGCAGGCCATTGAGCAGCGGGTTCGCTTGCGTTTCGTCGTGGCGGAGGAAGCTGACGATGTCGCGCACGGCCGCAAAGCCCATGCCGAGCGGCACCGGATCGCGCGCGGTGTAGGTGATCTCGTAGAGCGCGCCGGCATCGAAGCCCTCGGGTCTGGTGATCTCCACTGTCGAGGGATCGATCAGCCTTGCCGTGAGGCCTGATGGCGTCTGTCGCGCGTCGGCCCAGGCGGCGCGTACGGTGACATTGAGATTGGCGGTGTCGGTGGCGGGCCATGTCAGCGTCGCGCGCGCGGGATTGATCGTGGTGTCGAAGATCACTTCTTCGCGCGCGAGGCCGGTGACGGCTTTGATCACCGGTGCCGTCATCGCAAGTTGTCCCGGCTTGGAGGGGATGTCGCCCTGCCAGCCGACCCAGACCATCGTAAAACCCTGGCGGTGCAGGAAGCCGATGCCGGCGTCCTCGGCCTTGTCCGCGATGTTGGCGCCGGGCTGTGCGGAATCGTCGAACAGCTGCGGCGCCAGCTTGCGGCCGCGATTGGGGACTTCCAGCAGCAGCGTGCCGTTGCCGTGGCTGGCATCGCTGGGCCTGAGGATCACGACGTCGGCACTGGCTTCGACCTTGCCGTCGGCGCCACGCGGTGCGAGCGCGAGGTCGGTGATGACGGCGTTGCGGTCGTCGGACGGGTTAAGCGCGAAGGTCGCGCGGGCGGTGATGCGCTCATAGGTGCCGACAGTGCCGAAACTTCTTCCGGCGAAGGCGGGCACGCGTTCCAAAATGTCGAAGCGGACGATTTCGGCGGGCGAGGCCGCAGGCCATAGGCAGGTGATCGCGATGAGAGCCGAGATGATCCCGTGCATGGTGTCCTTCCCTTGCCTGGCGCGACGGCAAGTTCCGCCACGCGGGCTTTTTGTTGCGGCGATTATTACCGGCTATCCTGAGGGCAAACAACAGGAGGAAATCCGATGCCAGCAGCCTTCTTCGTCGTCCGCGCCATCGTCGCCGATGCGAGCAAGCGCGCCGCCTTCGACAGATGGTACGAGACCGAGCACGTGCCCGATGCGGTGAACGCGTTCGGCGTGAGCAAAGCCTGGCGGTTCTGGAGCCTCGACGATCCCTCGCTGCACCAAGCGATGTATCAGTTCGATGACGAGGCGAAGCTCGATGCGATGCTGAAGGGCGATGCGCTGAACAAGCTCGTGGCCGACTTCAACCGCGACTGGCCCGACGTGAAGCGCTCGCGCGAGACGCTGGTGCTGGCCCAGGAACTCGTGAAGTAGTTGCGATCTTTGTAGCCCGGATCGAGCGCAGCGTAATCGGGGACAGTGCATCCGCAGCAACAGTTCCCCGGATTGCGCTGCGCTCCATTCCCCCTACGGCCATTCCACTTCGCAAGGAGTCTGAATGCGCGATTCAGCTTGGGTTCATGTCCTGACCGCGACACTTCCCCTGCATGACTTGCGCGATAGCCTAGAGGACATCTCATGGAGCGTCGGAACTTTTTGAAACTTGCATTGGGTGCTGCGGCGGGAGCTGCCGCGTTCACTACTGCCGCGAGCGCTGCGCCGCTATCACCGCAGCCTGTCGGTCCGAACCGGATGCCTGAAGGCAATCCCGACGCTCACCCGGCCGTCACCAGCGGCGATGAGGCCGCGCAGCTGAAGCCCGAGCAGGTGCATTGGCATGGCCACCATCGCCACTGGGGCTGGCGCCGCCGCCACTGGGGCTGGCGTCGCCGGCACTGGCACCGTCATCACTGGTAGGCTTCGCGCAAGGCCAGGCTTTCGACGGGGATCGCAATCGCGGTCCCCGTTTCGATTCGTGGCTGTTGTCTCGCTCGCGCGGCATGAACGTGCCCCGCTTCCTGCCTCCGGCGACACGCAACTGTCGCTAGCGGCCGAGGAAGCTCAGCACAAGCTCCTTGTACTTCTCCGGCGACTCCAGGAAGACGAGATGCCCGGTGTCGGGGATCACCTCGGCCCGCGCATTCGGCATCTTGGCGGCGAACTGCTTTGCAAGCTCGGCGTTCTGCCCCATTTTTGCGCGCAGCGCCTCCGGCGCGAGCGGCCGGCCCGGCGCGTTGTGGTCGTCCGCGCCCATGATGAACAGTGTCGGCAGCGCGATCAGCGGGATCTCGTGCGCGACCGGCTCACGATAGATCATCTGGCCGGAAGAGACGAAGGCGCGCAGCCAGCGCGGATAGTCCGGGCTGCCCTTGATGTTGAAGCGGGCATCGATGAACGGCGTGACCGCCTCAGGCGGCAGCTTGATCGCGTAGTTGGTCTGGAGCTGCTTGCGATAACCATCCGCGGTGAGCTTGTCCTCGGTCTCGATCATCTTCTCGGTCGGAGTCGGCGGCACGTAGAGGCGATAGTCTTCGAGCCCGATCGGCGCGGTGAGCACGAGATGGGCGACGCGGTCCGGATAGGCGCGCGCGATGCGAACGCCCAGCATGCCGCCGAGCGAATGCGCGATGACCTCCGCCTTGTCGATCTTGAGATGATCGAGCAGCGCGATGGTGTTGCGCGCCAGATTGTCGAAATGCAGCTCGCCCGCCGGCTTGGAGGATTTGCCGAAGCCGATCTGGTCCGGCACCACGACGCGATAACCCGCTTCGCTCAGCATCCTGATCACCGGCGCCCAATAGCTCGACGGAAAATTGCGCCCGTGCAGCAGCACCACGGTGCGGCCGTTCGGCTGCGCGGGCGCCACGTCCATATAGGCCATGTTGAGCTGCTCGCCGTCATTGACCACGGGAAGCAAGTGCACGGGATAGGGATAGGCAAAGCCTTCCAGCGCGATGCCGTAAGGTTCGCGCGGCGCGGTCTCGGCGGCGTGGGTGGATGTGAGTGGGGAAGCGAGAAGGGCGGCGGCGAGTGCGGCGGAGAGGAGGCGGTTCATTGGGGATCTCGTGTCTGGCGGCGTCGTTCCGGGGCGCGCGCAGCGCGAACCCGGAACCTGGAGACCGGGTTCGATGCTTCGCATCGCCCCGGAATGACAGCGCGCATACAGGGATGGATAGCGGGGTCAAGCCCGGCCATGGCGACGACCGGAGTTCGCACGCAAACGTGCGATTTCACGCGCCCGGCGTGATCAATCCTTCCTATCCCCGAACAGTGCCGCAAACTGCTTCTCGCCGGTGCGGGTGAAATTCACGACGCGGCTGCCGGGCGTCGGATCGCGCGCGGCCCATTTCAGTTCGGCAAAGCGCTGCATCATGGCGGCCCCCAACGTGCCGGCGAGATGGTGACGTCGCTCGCTCCAGTCGAGGCACGCCTTGCAGACCGGGCGGCGCGGATGGGCCAGCATGTCGGATGAGATCTGCAGATGTCTTGTGAGAAAGCGCTCGCCCTCGGCGGTCAGCTCGATCTCCTGCTTCTTCTGCCTGACCAGATGCCGCTCGCGCAAGGAGTCGAGCATCTGCACGCCGAGATCGCCGGCGAGATGGTCGTAGCAGATCCGCGCGCGCCGCAGCGCCGGATCCTTCGGTCCGGTGCGCACGCGCATGTGGCCGGTGCGCGCGGCAAGGCCAGCAAGCCCTTCGAGCACGCCGGCGACATCGTCGTCGGTAAGGCGGTAGTAGCGGTGGCGGCCCTGCTTCTCCGGCTCGACCAGCCCGCCGGCCTCGAGCTTGGAAAGATGCGAGCTCGCGGTCTGCGGCGTGATGCCGGCCTCCTGCGCCAGCTCGCTCGCGGTCAGCGCGCGGCCGTTCATCAGCGCCGTGAGCATGTTGGCACGGGCGGGGTCGCCGACCAGCGAGGCGACCATGGCGATGTCGGGTCCTGATTTCATGCTTCGATCGTAGCCGAAGCATTGAGGTCGGGCAAGCGCGTAGCCTCTCACCAACTCGTCATTGCGAGGCGCGCAGCGACGAAGCAATCCAGACTGTCCCCGCGGAGGGATTCCTGGATTGCTTCGCTGCGCTCGCAATGACGCTGTGGAAACAGGAGCCCACCATGTCCGTGACCGTCTTCATCCGCTACCAGCTCGATCCGTTCAAGCGCGCGCAGTTCGAGGAATATTCAAAACGCTGGCTCACCATCATCCCGAAATGCGGCGGCGACCTGATCGGCTATTTCATGCCGCACGAGGGCACCAACAACATCGCGTTCGCGCTGATCACCTTCGAAAGCCTCGCCGCCTATGAGGCCTACCGCGCCCGGCTGCGCCAGGATACGGACGGCATGGCGAACTTCCACTTCGCCGAGGAACACCAATTCATCCTCGCCGAAGAGCGCACGTTTTTGCGCAAGGTGGTATTGTAGCGCCACGCCAGCATGATCCGGCAACCCGGTTTTCCGGAGGAGATCATGCTCACATGAGAGGAGACGCCCATGATCGCCGTGATCTTCGAGGTCTGGCCCAAGCCGGAACACCGCCAGACCTATTTCGACCTCGCAGCCGATCTGAAGCCGCTCCTGCAAACCATCGACGGCTTCATCTCGGTCGAGCGTTTCGAGAGCCTGACCGAGAAGGGCAAGATCCTGTCGGTGTCGTTCTGGCGGGACGAGGCGGCCGTGCAGGCCTGGCGCAACACCATGGAGCATCGCCGCACCCAGGCCAAAGGCAGGGCGCAGATCTTCGCCGACTATCATCTGCGCATTGCCAGCGTCATCCGCGACTACGGCATGAACGATCGCGAGGAGGCGCCGAAGGACAGCCGCGCGGTGCATGATGCGCACTAGCGCGTCCGATCACGCGTGCCTATCTCTGCGTGCCAACAAGGGAGAGAAACATGCATGTGACGACCGCCGACAAGCGCGCGACCTTCAAGAAGCTGCACGAGAGCGGCTGCTTCATCCTGCCCAATCCGGTCGACGTCGGCAGCGCCAAGGCCTTGCAGCATCTCGGTTTCAAGGCGATCGCGTCATCGAGCGCCGGCTTTGCCTGGACCATCGGCAAGGCCGACAACCACGTCACCGTCGAGGATGTCTGTCAGCATCTGGCAGCATTGAGCTCGGCGGTCGACATTCCCGTAAACGCCGATTTCGAGGGCGGCTTTGCCGTCGAGCCGGACAAGGTCGCCGACAATGTCGAGCGCTGTGTGCGGACCGGCGTCGCCGGCCTGTCGATCGAGGATTCCACCGGCGACAAGGACAAGCCGCTGTTTGACCGCGCGCTTGCGGTCGAGCGCATCAAGGCTTCGCGCAAGGCGATCGGCGACAGCGGCACGCTGCTGGTCGGCCGCTGCGAGGCGTATCTCTGGGGCGTCACCGATCTCAAGCTCGTCATCGACCGGCTCACCGCCTACGCCGATGCCGGCGCCGACTGCCTTTACGCGCCGGGTCTGAAGAGCCGCGAGGACATCGCCGCGGCCGTGAAGGCTGTCGCACCAAAACCGTTCAACCTTCTGATCGGCGGCTCGGGCCTGTCGCTCAAGGAAGCGGAAGACCTTGGCGTGCGCCGCATCAGCGTCGGCGGCTCGCTCGCCCGGGTCGCATGGGGCGGCTTCATGCGCGCCGCGAAGGAGATGGCGGAGAAGGGGACGTTCACCGAGCTCGGCAGCGGGTATCCGGGCGGCGAGCTCAACAAGATGTTCAGCTAGAGCCGCAGCGAGACATACGAAGAGCGGCGGGATGTTGAGTCCCGCCGCTCTTCCTCGTGACCTTACTTCGCGCCGTCAGACGGCTTCTGCGTATCCGGGGCCGGCTTGCTCGGCGCAGCACCCGTGGTCGTGCCCGGCTCGGCGTTGTTGCGCGGCGTCACGTCACGCATGCCGGGAGGGGCGGCCGGATTGGCCGGCGCCGTCTGCTGGGCAGTCCGCGACGCCGGTTCGTTGCTCGCCTGGTTGCCCGTGGTGCTGTTGTTCAGGCCGTAGAACACGGCGCCGAGCACCAGGGCCACGGCTACGGCAAACAGCGCAATCTTGCCGCTGGAGGCAGGGCCTTCGCCAAGCTCGGGATCGGCCTGAAGGTCGGCATCCCGACGTGCCGCGCGAAGATGCTCATCGTCGGAGAGGTTCGGGCGATACGGATCGTTGGGAAAACGCTCGTCAGCCATCGATTGGTCTCCTCGGTTATGCGGCGAGACAACCGTCAGGTGCGAGATTCTGTTCCGCCCCCTTTATGCTTTCGTCTGATGTTGCCCGGATCTCGGGAATCGGGAACCTGTTCCACGGGGAACCGCGCGTGAGTTCCATTTTGCAAGGGAGGACGGAACACGGCGATGTGGAGCCTGCCACCGACCGATAGCGTGCTGCATTTCCTGTCGCTGGTCGCGGTGGCCGCACAGGGCATGACGGCTGCGCTCGCTGCCGGACGCCGCAGCATGGATTGGCTGGGTGTCTGCTTCCTCGGCTGCATCACCGCGCTCGGCGGCGGAACGCTGCGCGATCTCTTCCTCGGACATTATCCGCTGGCCTGGGTGCAGAACCCGATCTATCTCGCGCTTGCCGGTGGCGCCGCCTTCGTCACCATCCTGATCGCGCGCCTCGTGCACCGGCTGAAGGTCGCCTTCATCGTGCTCGATGCCATCGGGCTCGTCGTCTTCACCATGACCGGCTGCGATGTCGCCTGGCAGATGGATGCGACGCTGCCCATCGTCATCGTCTCCGGCATGGTGACGGGCTGCGCCGGCGGCGTGCTCCGCGACGTGCTCTGCAACGACGTGCCGCTGCTGTTCCGCTCCGAGCTCTACGCCAGCGTCTCGGTGGTGACGGGGCTGTTCTATGCCACCGCCTTCGGCCTCAACCTCAATGCCGGGCTCTGGACTATTTTGACCTTCGTCCTCGGCGTCAGCTTCCGCCTGCTCGCGGTGCGCTACAAATGGGAGATGCCGAAATTCGTGTTTACCGGGGATGAGGAGCGGTAGCTCCGTCCACGCCGTCATTGCCAGCGAAGCGAACCAATCCAGAATCTTTCCACGGAGGGACTCTGGATTGCTTCGCGACGCTCGCAATGACGGGGAGGCAGCGGCGGGTTACCGCTCCCGCCTTGCCTTCGCCACCTGAGACGGCGTCACCAGCGGACCGGAATTGCCCCATGAATTGCGGATGTAGTTGGTCACCGCGGCGATCTCGGCGTCGGACAATGTCTTGGCATAGCCCGGCATCTCGCCGGTGTTCGGTGCGCGCCGTGTCGTCACGGTGTAGGCACCGTCGAGGATGATGCGCAGGGTCGAGGATGGATTGACTGATTGCAGCAGCGCATTGCCCGGCAGCGGCGGATAGATCCGCGGCGCTCCCGTGCCGTCGGCCTCGTGGCAGGCGATGCAGAGCTTGGCGTAGACCGCCTGGCCGGCCTTCATCTCGGCATCGTCGGGCGGCGTCACGATCGTCTCGCGCCGCGCCGGCGCCAGGCTCTTCAGGTACAACGCGATCGCACGAACATCGGCATCGCTCATCTTCGCCGTGGAATTGACAATCACCTCGGCCATCGGGCCGCCGGCATGACTCTTCGCGTTGCGTCCGCTCTGCAGATACTCGACGATATCGGCCTCGCTCCAGGATTTCAGCCCGGTGCGCGCGGCGCCATCGAGCCTTGGTGCGTACCAGCCGCCGACCTCGTTGCCCGACAGCGCCTGCCCCTGCTTGTCGGCGCCAAAATAGTTCTTCGGCGTGTGGCAGGCGCCGCAATGGCCAAGACCGGTGACGAGATAGCCGCCTCTGTTCCACGCCGCGCTCTGGTCCTGGTCCGGCTCGAACAGGCCGGGTTTGAAATACATGGCGTTCCAGATCCGCATCAGGCCGCGGTAGCTGAACGGCCAGCGCAGCTCCGGCGGCTTGTTACGGCTCACCACCGGTGCGAGCGAGCCTAGATAGGCGCGGATCGCCAGCGTGTCGTCCTTCGTCATCCGCGTGAAGTAAGGGTAGGGGAAGGCCGGATAATAGTTCGATCCATCCGGCGCGATGCCATAGCGTAGCGCCCGGGTGAAATCGGCGTCCGTCCAGGCGCCGATCCCGGTGTCGCGGTCGGGCGTCAGGTTCGGCGCATAGATCGCGCCGAAGGGCGTGTCGATGCGCTTTCCGCCCGCGAAGGGCCTCGCCGGATCGGCGGTGTGGCAGCCCGCGCAGTCACCGGCCTCGACCAGCGTCTTGCCATAGGCGATCAGCTCCGGCGATGGTTCGGCGGCACGGGCCAGGCTTGTGACCGTACCTGCAACCGCACTGCACAACGCCAGACCCGCAAGAACCAGACCGGCCAGAATCGTCCGCATCGAAAGCCTCTCCTGCGACCAGGCGACAGTACCCGCGTGAAAGGAGCATCAATTCATTTCGCGACGGCCGGGGTATGGTGACACAAATTGAAAATGCCCGATGCCTTTGCAGCCACGAAATTGCGATTTTTACCCGGCGCTCGCATTGGCCCAGATTTCTGATGCGCCGCGTTAAGTATCCGACATAGAGTGGCAGAGGTGGTCGGCGCGCCCTAGCTAAAAACGACGGGCAGGCAACGGCTTAAGCAGTCTCAAAAGGCGGATGAGGACAAGAATGGGCATCAACCAGGGTCCGATCAGTCTCGATCAAAAATACACCCAGCAGACCGGGCACGTCTTCACCACGGGCATCCAGGCCCTGGTCCGCCTGCCGATGGCGCAGATCCGGCGCGACCGCGCCAATGGCCTCAACACCGCGGGCTTCATTTCCGGCTATCGCGGCTCGCCGCTCGGCGGCTACGACCAGCAGCTGTTCGCCGCGCGAAAACATCTCGAGCAGTACAACATCAAGTTCCAGCCCGGCGTGAACGAAGACCTCGCTGCGACTGCCGTGTGGGGCTCGCAGCAGCTCAACCTCTCCCCCGGCGCCAAATACGACGGCGTGGTCGGCATCTGGTACGGTAAGGGCCCCGGCGTCGACCGCTGCGGCGACGTGTTCCGCCACGGCAATGCCGCCGGCTCGGCCAAGAACGGCGGCGTGCTGTGTCTCGCCGGCGATGACCACGGCGCGAAATCCTCGACCGTCCCGCATCAGTCCGATCATGCCTTCATCTCGGCGCTGATGCCCTATCTCTATCCCTCGAGCATCCACGAGATGATCGAGATGGGCCTGCTCGGCATCGCGATGTCGCGCTATTCCGGCTGCTGGGTCGGCATGAAGGTGATCACCGAGACGGTGGAGACCACCGCCGAGATCGATCTCACCGACGAGATGAAGCCCTTCGTCATCCCCACCGATTTCGAGCTGCCGCCCGGCGGCCTCAATCTGCGCTGGCCCGACGACCGCTTCGAGCAGGACCGTCGCCTGCAGGACTACAAGGGCTTCGCCGCGATCGCCTTTGCGCGCGCCAACAAGGTCAACCGCGTCACCATGGATTCGCCGAATGCCCGCTTCGGCATCATGGCATCAGGCAAAAGCTATGAGGACGTGCGTCAGGCGCTGCGCGAGCTTGGGATCACCGAGGAGGTCGCGGCCAAGATCGGCCTTCGTCTCTACAAGATCGGCATGCCCTGGCCGCTGGAGCCGGAAGGCGTGCGGCAATTCGCGGTCGGGCTCGAGGAGATCTTCATCGTCGAGGAACGCCGCGAGATCGTCGAGAACCAGGTCAAGCAGGAGCTGTTCAACTGGCGCGACGACGTCCGCCCGCGCATCGTCGGCAAGATGGACGAGCACGACAAGCGCTTCCTGACCTTCGCCGCCGAGCTCAGCGTCGCCTCGCTTGCGACCTCGCTGACCGAGCGACTGCTTCGACTTAATCTCAACCCCGAGATCGCGGAGATGCTTCGCGTCAAGGCCGACTGGTTCAACGGCCGTCAGGCGACCCAGATGCAGGCGGTCGCACCCGTCTCCCGCACTCCCTATTTCTGCTCCGGCTGCCCGCACAACACATCCACGAAGGTCCCCGAAGGCAGCCGTGCCATGGCCGGCATCGGCTGCCATTTCATGGCGCTGTGGATGGACCGTTCGACCGAAACCTTCACGCATATGGGCGGCGAGGGCGTGCCGTGGGTCGGCATCGCGCCTTTCACCAACGAGAACCACATTTTTGCGAACCTCGGCGACGGCACCTATTTCCACTCGGGAATTCTCGCCATCCGCCAGGCGATCGCCTCCAAGGCCAACATTACCTACAAGATCCTCTACAACGATGCCGTCGCCATGACCGGCGGCCAGCGCCATGACGGCGATCTCTCGCCGCAGAAGATCATGGCCCAGCTTCATGCCGAGGGCATCAGCGAGATTTATCTCGTCTCGGAAAATCCGGACGCGTATCCGGCTGATAGCATCGCCCCGGGCGTGAAGAAATATCACCGCGACGAGCTCCAGAACGTCATGAAGATGTGCCGCGAATACAAGGGCACGTCGGCCATCGTGTTCGTGCAGACCTGCGCCGCTGAGAAGCGCCGCCGCCGCAAGCGCGGGCTGATGGAGGATCCGGCGCGCCGCGTCATGATCAACCCGGCGGTCTGCGAAGGCTGCGGCGACTGCTCGGTACAGTCGAATTGCATCTCGGTCGAGCCGCTGGAGACCGAGTTCGGCCGCAAGCGCGCCATCAACCAGTCCGCCTGCAACAAGGATTATTCCTGCCTCAAGGGGTTCTGTCCGTCCTTCGTCACCATCGACGGCGGTGCGCCGCGTCATCGCGCCCCAGCCGAGCTTGCCGAGATCGGCGAGCTGCCGGAGCCGGCCTCGCGCCCGTCGCTCGACAAGCCCTACAACATCGCGATCGGCGGCGTCGGCGGCACCGGTGTTCTCACCATCGGCGCGCTGCTCGGCATGGCCGCGCACATCGAGGGCAAGGCCTCGATGATCCTGGACATGTCGGGCCTGGCGCAAAAGGGCGGGGCGGTGCTGAGCCATGTCCGCCTATCCGATCATCCCGCCGAAGTGACCTGTTCGCGCATCGTCACCGGCACGGCCGATCTCGTGCTCGCCGCCGACGAGGTCGTCGCGGTCGCCAAGGACACCATCTCGCTATGCGATTCCGGCCGCACCCGCGGCATCATCAACAGCCACGTCATTCCCACCGCCGACTTCATCCTCAACCGCGACTTCAACTTCCAGACCCGCACGCTCAATGCGGTGCTGGAGACTGCGCTGCACAAGGACTCGGTGTTCTTCGACTTCACCAGGCCGGCCGAGCAGCTGCTCGGCGACAGCATCGCCACCAACATGATGATGATGGGCTATGCCTATCAGAAGGGGCTGTTCCCGTTGTCGGCTGAAGCGATCGAGCAGGCGATCGAGGTCAATGGCGTTTCGATCAAGATGAACAAGGAAGCCTTCCGCCTCGGCCGCCTCGCGGCTGCCGATCCCCAGCGCCTCGCCGACATGCTGAAGGGGACGGACGAGGTGGCTGCGCCGAAGACGCTGGACGCCATGACGCTCGACGAGGTCATCGAGCACCGCGCCAAGCATCTCACCGCCTATCAGAACACCCGTCTCGCCAAGCGCTATCGCAAGCTGGTCGATCAGGTCCGCGACGCCGCCAGGCAGGGCGGCTATGGCGATGCGCTGCCGCGCGCGGTCGCGGTGAACTACGCCAAGCTGCTGGCCTACAAGGACGAATACGAAGTCGCGCGCCTGTTCACCGACGGCGCCTTCGAGCAGCAGCTGCGCGACCAGTTCGAGGGCGACTTCAAGTTCAGCTTCAATCTTGCCCCGCCGATCCTCAGCCGCGATGTCGACGCCCTGGGGCGCCCCAAGAAGCGCGCCTTCGGCCCGTGGATGCTGAAGGTTTTCCGCGTGCTGGCGAAATTCAAGTTCCTGCGCGGCACCCCGCTCGACATCTTCGGCCGCAGCGCCGACCGCAAGCTCGAGCGCGACCTGATCGCCGGCTACGAGAAGGACGTCGCCACCGTGCTCGGCCTGTTGTCGCCGGTCACGATCGACACCGCGGTCGAATTGCTCTCGCTGCCCGACCGCATCCGCGGCTACGGCCCGGTGAAGGAGAAGGCGGTTCAGGACGCCAAGGCGCGCTACGCCCAGCTCGCCGCGGACTTGGCAAACCCGCCGGCCGCGCCAAGGCAGATCGCAGCGGAGTAGCCCACCGTAGCCCGGATGGAGCTTCGCTTCATCCGGGTTGCAACCCTGCGACACCATCCCTTGCGTCGCCCGTCAGGCAAAACACCCATGCGGCGCGTCAATTCTCGCGCGCAAAAATATTCAGCTTTACCGAAATTCGGAATCGTCGTATCCATCCACCACCTCATCCCAGTCAGAGGGGCGTATCGCGATCGTCACGAAACGCGGGGTGAGCGGCGGTGGACGCGGGCTCCGTCGCACGGGGGATTGTCTCACGTGCACGACGGGCGCGGTCTCGGGACGCCCGGGGTCTGTGCGTCAAGTCTTGCGGTCACTCGCAAGGCGACGGGGGCAATAGTGCATCGCTCCCCAAGGAGAGCCCGACATAAGCCGTAACGCCACTGCGCAGGGAAGGCCGGATGTTTGGCCGCACCTGTATGCCGCTGTGCATCTGTTCTTCGCGCATTCGCGCACAGCGGACCGTGGGTGCCCAGCCGGCACCCGGTCTTCCCTGCGCCCACTGTTTTCGGAGGAGCAAGACGGGAGCCAAACTCGGGCGAACCCGCTGCGAGGATGCGGGCGTGTGTCTGCGATTCAGCTGTGAGTGGAAAGAACGACCTCGGCATCCGCGAACTCGGTAATTGCGAGCGCAGCGAAGCAATCCAGAATCCGTCCGCGGAGGGACGCTGGATTGCTTCGTCGCAAGGGCTCCTCGCAATGACGACGGGGCAGGCAGGTTCGCTTCCTGTCCTTGCGCCAACCCGCGGCTCTCTCGCCCGACGGAATATTTCCGCGCTTGCCAACCGGGCATCAGCGGTTCAGAAAAAAGGGGGCAAGAAGAAACGCGAGCGGAGACCTCTGTTTTGACCATCAAGGGCAAGGCCTACATTGCCGGGATCTACGAACACCCGACCCGGCATGCGCCGGACAAATCCACCGCCCAGCTCCATGCCGAGGTCGCCAAGGGCGCGATCGAGGATGCCGGGATCAGGAAGGACGATGTCGACGGCTATTTCTGCGCGGGCGATGCGCCCGGCGGCGCCTGGCCGATGGTGGATTATCTCGGCCTGAACACCAAGAAGCTTCGCCACGTGGATTCCACGGAGACCGGCGGCTGCTCCTACATCATCCATCTCGGCCACGCCGCTGAAGCCATCGCAGCGGGCAAGTGCTCGATCGCGCTGGTTACGCTCGCGGGCAAACCGCGTACCGGCGCAATGCCGCCGCGCGCGGCCGGCGCGGAAGCCGACTTCGAGTCCGCTTACGGCGCGACCACGCACAATGCCTATGGCATGTGTGCCATGCGTCACATGCACGACTATGGCACCACCAGCGAGCAGCTCGCCTGGATCAAGGTCGCGGCCTCCCATCACGCGCAATACAATCCGCATGCGATGCTGAAGGACGTGGTCACCGTCGAGGACGTGCTGAACTCGCCGATGATCTCCGATCCCCTGCACCGCATGGATTGCTGCGTCGTCTCCGACGGCGGCGGAGCGCTGATCGTGACGACGCCCGAGATTGCGAAGAGCCTGAAGAAGCCGCTCGTGCGCCTGATCGGGCATGGCGAGGCCATGAAGGGCCCGCGCGGCGGCAAGGATCTCGACCTCACATATTCCGCCGGTGTCTGGTCCGGCCCACGTGCGTTCGAGGAAGCCGGCATCACGCCGAAGGACATCAAATACGCCTCGATCTACGACAGCTTCACGATCACGGTGCTGATGCAGCTCGAGGACCTCGGCTTCTGCAAGAAGGGCGAGGGCGGCAAGTTCGTCGCCGACGGCAACCTGATCTCCGGCGTCGGCAAGCTGCCGTTCAACACCGACGGCGGCGGCCTCTGCAGCAACCATCCCGTCAACCGCGGCGGCATGACCAAGATCATCGAAGCCGTCCGCCAGCTGCGCGGCGAGGCGCATCCGAAGGTGCAGGTCAGGAATTGCGATCTCGCGATCGCCCACGGCACCGGCGGCCTTCTGGGCGTCCGCCACGCGGCCTCGACGGCCATTCTGGAGCGCGTGTGATGAGCGAAGCGAAAAAGTATCCCGCCCCGGTGACCAACCCCGAGACCGCTGCGTTCTGGGACGCGGCCAAGCAGGGCAAGTTCATGATCAAGCGCTGCACCGCTTGCGGTGAAGCGCATTACTTCCCGCGCTCGATCTGCCCGTTCTGCTACTCCGACAAGACCGTGTGGGAAGAGGCGTCGGGCGAGGGCACGATCTACACGTACAGCCTGATGCGGAAGTCGCCGACCGGTCCCTACGCCATCGGCTACGTTACGCTGAAGGAGGGGCCGTCGGTGCAGACCAACTTCGTCGATTGCGATCTCGAGAAGCTCAAGATCGGCCAGAAGGTGAAGGTGGTGTTCAAGCCGACCGATGGCGCCCCGCTGCCGTTCTTCACGCCCGCTTGATTGCTTTCTTCCTTCTCGGGAGAAGGTGGCATAGGCGGCCTTCAGCCGCCGTCCTTGAGAGACGCCGAAGCGAAGCTTCGGCTTTGGCGCCGGATGAGGGGTTCTTTTTATGGAAAGAGTCTTTGTGCGGAAGCGACCCCTCACCCAAACGAGTTTGCCGCACCGTCTTCGCTGCCCTCTCCCACAAGGGGAGAGGGCGCATCAATGAGCGCCGGTGAAATTCCGGGAGGAAACCAGAAGCATGTCCGCCAGATACGAAGAGCTCAAGGGCCTGAAAAACCTCGGGCAGAAATACGCCTACACCGATCGCGAGGTCATGCTCTACGCCTACGGCATCGGCCTCGGCGCCGATCCCATGGACGAGAACGAGCTCGCTTTCGTCAACGAGGGCACGTTCACGCCGCGGCCGCTGAAGGTGGTGCCGACCTTTGCGTCGGTGGCCGCGTGGGGCTCGGGGCCGGGCGAGATGAACCTCAACCGCGTCATGGTCGTGGACGGCGAGCGCGACATCACCTTTCATCAGCCGCTACCGGTCGCCGCCCACATCACCGCGGACTCCTCCGTGCTCGAGGTCTACGACAAGGGCAAGGACAAGGGCGTCGTCATCAGCCACCAGACCGTGCTCAAGAACGAGAAGGGCGAGAAGCTGGCAACGCTGGTCGCCTCGCGCTTTGCCCGCGGCGATGGCGGCTTTGGCGGGCCGAACCTGACGCAGCCCGATCCGCACAAGATCCCGTCGCGCAGCCCGGACAGGAGCATCGATATCACGACGCGTCCCGACCAGGCGCTGGTCTACCGCCTCTGCGGCGACCGCAACCCGCTGCACTCCGATCCCGAGTTCGCCAGGAAGGCCGGCTTCCCGCGCCCGATCCTGCACGGCATGTGCACCTACGGCATCACCTGCCGCGGCGTGCTGCAGACCTATGCCGACTACGACGCTTCCGCCTTCCGCCAGCACGTCGCGCGGTTCTCTTCCCCGGTCTATCCCGGCGAGACCGTGACCATGGACCTCTGGAAGGACGGCAACACGATCTCTTTCGAAGCCAGGGTGAAGTCGCGCGGCGTCACCGTGATCAAGAACGGCAAGACGGTGCTGGGTTAGGCGGGCACCGCCGGTGCACTCCCTCGCCCCGCTCTTGTCCGCCGAAGCCCGCCTTCGGGCGAAGGCGGATGCGGAGAGAGGGTGGGGTGAGGGGCTCTCACCACGAGCTGTGACGGTATTGAGACCTGTACCTCCACGCCCGGATCGCAAAGGCGATCCGACCTCTCCCCGGAAGCGGGGAGAGGTGAAGGAAAGAAACAAAATCAGGGAGAAGCCACCATGGGACTACTCGACGGCAAGGTTGCGCTGATCACCGGCGCCGGCGGCGGGCTCGGTGAGGCCTATGCAAAGCTGTTCGCGCGGGAAGGGGCCTCGGTCGTCGTCAACGATCTCGGTGGGCCCCGCGACGGCTCCGGCGCCGACAAGTCCATGGCCCAGCAGGTGGTGGACGCGATCAAGGCCGAGGGCGCCAAGGCGGTCGCCAACGGCGCCGACATCTCCACCATGGAGGGCGGCCAGTCGGTGTTCGACGATGCAATCAAGCACTTCGGCCGGGCCGACATCCTCGTCAACAATGCCGGTATTTTGCGCGATCAGACTTTTCACAAGGCCTCCGAATCCGACTGGGACAAGGTCATCAAGGTCCATCTGAAGGGTACCTTTTGTTGCACCATGCCGGTGTTTCGCTGGATGCGGGAAAACGGCGGCGGCGTCATCGTCAACACCTCCTCGACCTCGGGCCTGATCGGGAATTTCGGCCAGACCAACTATGGAGCTGCCAAGGGCGGCATCTGGGGCCTGTCCAACGTGCTGGCGATCGAGGGCCGCAAATACAACATCCGGATCTGGACGCTGGCCCCGGGGGCCCTGACCCGCATGACCGCAGACCTGCCCCGCTATAAGGAGAACCCCGGCGCGGCGCTGGGGCCGGACGGCATCGCGCCGGCCGTGCTATACATGGTCAGCGACTTGTCGGGCGACCAGACCGGCAAGGTGCTGGGCGTGTCCGGGCCCCGCGGCGTGCGCGAAATGCGGATGATGGAGATGGAAGGCTGGAAGCCGCCGCACTCGGGCTGGAAGGCTCAGGACATCGTCGATCATGCCAAGGAGATCTTCTTCTCGGAGGAGCAGATCAAGATGGGGGCGCGGCGGTTTTGACGGCCGTCATCCCGGGGCACGCGAAGCCTGAGCTATGATGCGCAATTGCGCATCTGAGGATCCATACTCCGGATCGTGGTTATGGATTCCGGGCTCGCGACCGCGTCGCGCCCCGGAATGACAATAGAGAGAGACGAGGACTAGATGAAACTGACCGCCGACGCCAAGGGTACCTTCGCAATCGCGCCGACACCGTTCCACGATGACGGCCGGATCGACGAGCGCTCGATCGACCGTCTGACCGACTTTTACGAGGAAGTCGGCTGTGACGGCGTCACGGTGCTGGGCATCCTCGGCGAGGCCCCCAAGCTCGACGCCGCCGAGGCCGAGCAGGTGGCGGTGCGCTACGTCAAGCGCGCCAGGAAGATGCAGGTGATCGTCGGCGTCTCCGCGCCGGGCTTTGCCACCATGCGCTCGCTGGCGAAGGCCTCGATGGACGCGGGCGCGGCAGGGGTGATGATCGCGCCGCCGCCCTCGCTGCGCACCGACGACCAGATCGTCGGCTATTTCAAGCAGGCCGCGGAAGCCATCGGGCCTGATGTGCCCTGGGTGCTCCAGGACTATCCGCTGACCCTCTCGGTGGTGTTTACCCCGGCGGTGATCCGCAAGATCGTCATGGACAATCCGAACTGCGTGATGCTCAAGCACGAGGACTGGCCGGGCCTGGAGAAGATCTCGACGCTGCGCGGCTTCCAGAAGGACGGCTCGCTCCGTCCGCTCTCGATCCTCTGCGGCAATGGCGGTACGTTCCTGGACTTCGAGATGGAGCGTGGCGCCGACGGCGCCATGACCGGCTACGCGTTCCCCGAGTTCCTGATCGACGTCGTGAATCTCTCCAACGCCGGCAAGCGCGACGCCGCGCATGACCTGTTCGACGCGCATCTGCCGCTGATCCGCTACGAGCAGCAGCCCGGCGTCGGTTTGACCGTGCGCAAATACGTGCTGCAGAAGCGCGGCATCATCGCCTCCAGCGCCCAGCGCAAGCCCGGCGCGACGATGACGGCGACGGCGAAGGCGGAGGTCGACTATCTCTTGTCGCGCGTTGCTCGCTTCGACAAGCGCGCCAATCTCGCCCCGCAATCCAGCGCCGCGGGCTAGTCGCATGGCCGAGACATCAGCATCACGCCCGGCCTCGACCATCCTCCTGCTGCGTGACGGCCCCAGGGAAGTCGAAGTCTTCATGATGGTCCGCCATCATCAGATCGAGTTCAACTCGGGCGCGCTGGTGTTTCCCGGCGGCAGCGTCGATGCCGGCGATCAGGAGATCGTCGCCCGCGCCGAGCTGTATTCAGGCGGCGAGGGCTTGAGCGAAGCGGACCGCGGCTTTCGTATCGCCGCGATCCGCGAGACGTTTGAGGAGAGCGGCATTTTATTGGCGCGCTCGAAGGACACGGGCACGCCTGTCGATGCCAGGCGTGCAGGGGAGATCGCGGACAAGCATCGCATCGCGCTCAACGAGCACAAGATCAGCTTCCTCAGCATCCTCGTCGATAACGGCCTCCAGCTCGTGCTCGACACTCTCGTGCCTTACGCTCACTGGATCACGCCCGAGGGCATGCCGAAGCGTTTTGATACCTGGTTCTTCCTTGCAGCGGCGCCCCCCGATCAGCTTGGCGCCCATGATGGCCGCGAATCCACCGACTCGATCTGGGTTTCTGCGCGCGAGGCCGTGGAGGGCGGTGACAGTGGCCGCTTCAAGCTGCCTTTCCCGACCACGCGAAATCTCATCCGGCTGGCGAAGCAGCCCACGGTGAAGTCCGCGCTCGACCATGCCAAGAGCATGTCGATCGTCACGGTGATGCCGGTCATGACCAAGACCGCAACCGGCCGCCAGCTCCGCATCCCCCGCGAGGCTGGCTACGATGGCGAGGTGTTCGAGGTCGGCGCGGTCGGCTGAGACACTTCGACACGCAACGAAGTATCGGGGGAGCGCTGACGCGCTAGGTTCCGTCCATCGCGGAATGGACGGGACGCATACAACGGGCAACCGGCAGGATGTCAACGTCGCCGCCGAGCTGGCGCTGCTGGTCGTGCTCGCGGCGCTCTGGGGCGGCTCCTACACCTTCATCAAGCTCGGCGTCGCCACCATCCCGCCGATCATGCTGATCGCGGCGCGCACCGTGATCGCGGGCCTGCTGCTGCTCGTCGTCATGCGGGCGCGGCACCTTCCGCCTGGTCCAGACCCTGGGGTCGGTCAGCACCACAGCGCAGGCCTATTTGCGAAACCTTGAGCCGGACCGCCTGCATGGGGCTCGCCTGCGTCGTTCTCGGCGTCGCCGCCATGACGATCCCGCCCGGGTGGCGGGCAAGCGTAAGTCATAATCCGGCGCGGAGGCCGGCCGAAACCAGCGATATTAAGGATGTTCTGCGGCGGGAGGCATGTTTCCCCGGGCCCGCAATACGTCGTATATTGGGCCGCCAATAGCCCGGTTCTCAACGCACCAATGTCCGCCGAATTGACGCCGCCCCCCGAGAAAAAGCGAATCTTTTCGCTGTCCATCGGTCAACTGACGTTCGGAAGCTTCATCCTGGTGCTGGCGGTGATCATCGTCACCTCGACCGCGAGCGTGATTGCGATCCGGCACATCGACACCACCTTCGCCGAGTTGCAGCGGCTGCAGAGCGTCGGTGACCTCGCCGAGGACATCGACCGCCGCATGAACGAGCTGCGGCTCGCCGCGCGCGACTTCGTCACCGATCCCGGCGCCGGCATCCAGTTCAAGCAGGTGGGCGAGGCGGCCTCGACGCTCAGCGACATCCTGAAGAAGACCCGCATCGAGCTCGCGCCCGAGCAGCAGGACATGATCGACGGCGTCACCGAGCGGCTTGCGACCTATCGCAATGGCCTCGAGCGGATCTCGACGCTGATCGACCGCCGCGCCCAATTGCTTGCCGGCCTGCCGCCGCTGCGCGAGCAGTTCGACGTAGCGGTCGCCGGCGCTGCCGACCGCGAACTCGCCTCCCGCCTGTCCGAGGCGCAGAGCCGCATCGCGCTCGGTCTGCTCGCGCGCAACCCGTCGGCGGCCGAGCAGGCCGCACAGGGCATGCGCGCAATGGATATCGCCGATCCCAGGCTGAGGGCGGCGGTGAACGATTATGCCGAGGCGATCATGGCGGTCGCCGTCCGCGAGCGTCAGATCGCCGACATCGACCGCGAGGTGCTGGGCACCGAGGGGCGGCTGATCGGCCGCGTCACCGAGTTGCTGCGCGAGGTCAGCGCAAGGCGCGGCCACGTGCTGTCGCGCGATTTTGCCCGTACGCTGACGGAAGCACGCTGGCAGAGCATCGTGCTCGGCTCCATCGGCGTGCTGATCGGCATTCTCGCGGCCGCCTTCGTGGTGCGGCGCACGGTGCGGCCGCTGGCCCAGATCGCGCGCTCGATTCGCGCGCTTGCGGCCGGCCAGAAGGACACCTCGATCCCGTCCGCCGATCTCGACAACGAGATCGGCGACATCGCGCGTGCCGCTGAAGTGTTCCGCCGCGCGCTGGAGGAGGCCGACACCGCGCGCGAGGCGGCGGTGCGCGCGCTGACCGAGCAGCGGCTGGCCGAAGAGAGCTATCGCAAACTGTTCGAGGGTTCGGTCGACGGCATCTACGTCACGACGCCGGCCGGCGACCTCCTCAATGCCAATCCGGCACTGGCGCGGATGATGGGCTATGACAGCCCGCAGCACCTGATCGACAGCATCAACGACATCGCCCACACCATCTACGTCCATCCCGAGGCGCGTGAGGAATACCAGCGGCTGATGGCGCGGGACGGAATGGTGCGCGAGTTCGAGTACCAGGTGCGCCAGCGCAGCGGCGACATCCTCTGGCTCTCCGACAGCGCCACCGGCGTGCGGGACGAGCAGGGCAACATCGTCCGCTACGAGGGCACGCTGCGCGACATCACTGATCAGAAGCGGGCGGAAGACGCCATCGCGGAAGGCCGGCGCCTGCTGCAGCAGGTCATCGACACCGTGCCTGCTGTCATCAACGTCAAGGACCGCGATTTGCGCTACGTGCTGATGAACCGCTACATGGCCGGCATCTTCGGCATCGAGCCCGGTGACGCGCTCGGCCGGACCACGGCCGACCTGATGTCGCGCTACGGTGCGGCCAAGACCGACGAGAACGACAAGCGCGTGCTCAAGCTGCGCAAGGGTCTAGGCTTCTACGAGGAGGAGTACGAGGACGCCGCCGGCAACATGCGGCAATGGCTGGTCAACAAGCTGCCGCTGCTCGATGCCGATGGCGAGATCGAGCGGATCGTCACCGTTGCGCTCGACATCGGCGAGCGCAAGCGCGGTGAGCAGGAGATGCGGAAGGCCAAGGAAGCGGCGGAGACCGCGCTGCGCAATCTGCGTGAGACGCAGGCCTCGCTGATCGAGGCGGAGAAGCTCGCCGCGCTCGGAAGGCTGGTCGCCGGCGTCGCGCACGAGGTCAACAATCCCGTCGGCATCAGTCTCACGGTCGCCTCCGCGCTGGAGCGCAAGACCGCGATGTTCACCTCCGAAGTCGAGCGTGGCGAGCTTCGCCGCTCCACGCTCAACGACTTCCTCAACACCAGCCGAGATGCGTCCTCGCAGCTCGTCTCCAATCTCAACCGCGCGGCCGAGTTGATCCAGTCGTTCAAGCAGGTCGCGGCCGACCGCAACTATTCGGACCAGCGCAACTTCGACCTCGGCGATCTCACTGAGCAGGTGGTGATGAGCCTGCGGCCGGGCCTGCGCAAGCACAACCTGACTCTCAACGTCGAGTGCCAGCCGGATCTGACCATGAACAGCTATCCCGGGCCATACGGGCAGGTTCTGACCAATCTGTTCCTCAATTCGGTCGCGCATGCCTTCCCGGACGGCCGTCCGGGGATGATCGACATCCAGGTGCGCGAGTCCGGCAAGGACAATGTCGAGATCATCTTTTCCGACAATGGCTGCGGCATGTCGCTCGACGTGCGCCGCCGCGCATTTGATCCGTTTTTTACGACAAGACGGGACCAGGGCGGTACCGGCCTCGGCCTGCATATCGTCTACAGCATCGTCACGAACCGGCTTGGCGGCCGGCTCGATCTCGATTCCGAGCCGGGCGGCGGTACGCGCATCCAGATGATCTTGCCGCGCACGGCGCCGCTGGAGCAGGCGGCCGAATAGCTAGTCGGCTTCGACGAGCTTGTGCAAAGTGGCGCCGAAAATCAGGCTGGCCTTGCCGACCAGCGCCGTCCCCGTCATCTCCGCGCGGGTCTCCGTGTAGGTCCCGCTGACGCCGATGCCGACCGGGGCAGGGCCGCCGAACAGCGGATTGTCGTCCCCCCGAGGTGACGTGTGCCGCTGCACCAGCACCTCGCCTTTGAAGGTGCGCGCATCCTTCACCACATAGCTGCCGGTGTAATAGAGATAGGCATCGCCGCCAAGAATCTTGCCGTCGCGAAAAAGGATCACACCGCTGCCTTTGCCGACTCGACCGTCGAGCAGCGTAACGTGGATCGAATAGAGGCCGTTCTTCATTACGCCCCGTAGGCCGGCCGCCATCGCCCAATGGCGTCACCGGTCCAGCTTTTATGCCAAAGCACATCCCCTCGCGCAACGCGGCAGTTTGCCGGCCGGCGAGTACCTCTGTCGCGGGAACCGTATTCGTCCCGGCTTGTCTGTGACGCCGATGTGAGGGTCTCATCACCGGGCGAGGCCAGTCGTTGCGAATCAACTTGGCCCGCGAAATGCATAACCATTGTTGCACTGGCCGCGGGGTGCTGGAGCAAGACGAACGTGAGCAACTGGATCGATTCCGGCGGCGATGAGCCGCGTCTGTACAGTGCGCGTCCCACGAATTGCAAAAGTGAACGACGTAAGATTGGCAGCGCGACACGCTGGCGAAGCGTGACGAGGCTGGCATGCGCCGTAGCCCTGATTGGGCTCGCGGCTCCCTTTGGGCATGCCCGTGACCGAGGCCAGTTCGTCAACACCAATGCCGACTTGAAGGCCTGGTTCGACAGCCTGCGAAGCGGCAAGGGGCCATGCTGCTCCGATGCCGACGGCTCGGCGCTCTCGGATACCGATTGGGAGAGCAAGGATGGGCACTATCGTGTGCGCGTCCCCCGCCTCGGCTACGTGCTTGACGGCCAGCAGCAGGAACTCGTGTGGGTCGATGTGCCCGATGAGGCCGTGATCTCGGAGCCGAACCGGGTGGGGCGCACCATGGTATGGCCGATCTACGGCTACATGGGCGTCACCATCCGCTGCTTCATGCCTGGCAGCATGACGTAAGCGCGCCAGGCGGCACTCCGCCTGGTCTCGCGTTGCTTGACGCGGCTTCCGCAGCGTCAGGTGTATTTCTTGTCGCGCTCGAGCAGTTCGATGGAGATACCTTCGGGGCCTCGGATGAAGCAGATGCGCACGCCAGGTCGGATCGTGGTCGGCTCGCGCGTGAAGGTGACACCCTTGGCCTTGATCTCGGCCGCCACAGTGTCGATGTCCTTCACCGTCAGACCGAAATGGTCGAGACCCTGATGCGGGTGCGGGGGCGGCGGATTGACCGCATTGTCGCCCTCGAGCGGCGCGATGAAGATTTTGGCGCCGCCGAGATTCACGTCGATCCGTCCCGGCGCGCGCACGATCTCGCCACCGAGGATCTCTCGCAGCCAGGCCGCTGTAGCCTCCGAATCGGGGCTGCGCAGATGGACGTGATCCCAAGTGACGGCGATTGGCATTTCATAGTCTCCCAACGGGTCTTGCGATGTTGTGGCGCATGTTAGACTAGCGGCACCGGCCGGTTGTCGCCACGTCCCTGCCGACTCGCCTGACGCGCGGGAACCTTAGTTCCTCTTCCGGGTTGAGGTAAGCGGTAGTCTGTTCATCGTGCAAACGCAGTTCGGCCGCCCTCGGTGGTGCATCCATGAGCGCCAGGTTTGACCGGATCGGATTACGACGCTGGGCCGGGACCGGCGAGCGACTCGCACGGGTCATGACGGTCGCAAGCGTCTCGTTCGGCCGAGGCTTGCTGTGGCTGCTGGCGGCCGTCATCGCCGGTGGGGGCATTTGGATGCTGCTGCCGTTCTCCAGGGGGCACAGCACCGAGCCGATCAGGTCGGATATGGCCGTTGTCGAGCCGGCTGCTCCGGGGGATGCCGCCGCGGCGGTCTCGCCGGCGGCCGATGTCCCGGCTTCCGCTGCAGCAGAACTCGATCGTCTCAGGATTTCATCGCAGACCTGGCGTCGTGGTGGCCTCGGCTCGAAAGCGCTGGTGACGTTCACGCTGCGAAACGACAATGACTACGCCGTAAGGGATGTCGAGATCAGCTGCGCTTTCGTGCGTCGCGACGGCACGCCTCTCACCGCTCGCAGCCGCGTGTTGCCTGACACCGTCAGCATGAAGAGCCGCAAGACCTTCGCGCGCATTTCGGTGGGCTACGTCAACGTTAATGCCGACCAGGCGAAGTGCTCGCTGGTTGCCGCACGGCGGGCTTAGCGGGCGGCGTTCTTTGGTAGCGGAAAAGTTACCGTTTCAGGGCTTGTTCTGGCCTTGGCCAAAAAACTTGGCGTCGCCATTTGAACCAAAGGGCAGGGCCAGGAACCAATCAGAGTATCGCCTGTTAAGGCGGAGAGCCCACGCGGGGATTGCGGGGGGCGGAGTGCGGCCAATGCCCATTTTTCGGTATTTCGTGTTTGTCGGCGGAGCGTTGCTCGCACTGCTGTTTGCAGTGAACTTCGTTGTGCCGGCCTCGCCGGTGACGCCAGTCGTCGCGAGCGCAAGCAACGACCAGCCGACGATCCGGATCCGGTCCGATCGCCATTTGCCCGAACGTGTCGTGCTCGATACCAGCCAGCCGACGATTGCCCTGCCTGCGGTGAAGACCGCTGTCGCGGCGCCGCAGCCGCCGGATACCGCGTCGGCAGCGGCCCTCGCGGAGATGTCGGCCAAGGCGCGGGTGCGCGAGACCTTCGCCCAGTTTACCCCTGGTTCGAAGTCCGACGTCGCCAGGAAGCCGCAGGCCCAGGCTCAGCCCAAGCGTAAGGTCGCTAGAGCGCATCCGGCGCCGCAGTATTATGGTGGGCCGCAGTTCGGTGGGCCGCAGTATGGCCGGCCGATGATGGTGGCCCAGCAACCGCATTTCGGCCTCTTCAACACGACCTGGTGACAAGCCCGCTGCGACCCGCCTCCGCGGAGGCGGGAAGGGCTTTTTATTGGCCAGCCTCTCTGCTAATTCGAACCTGTCCGAACGCCGCCCGGTGCGCTGGCTTGCCAGCCGGGGTCTGGCGCTTCGTGGCTAACGGCCCAATCCTTAGGGCCAGGGCGCTCGTAGCTCAGCTGGATAGAGCATCGGATTTCGATTCCGAGGGTCGGAGGTTCGAATCCTTCCGAGCGCGCCAGCACTTCCCTTGACATTTGAATGGCTTACGCCGGACTAGGTTCGTTCCGCTGGCACTTTTCGTGTTGCGTAGCGCTGCAAGCCGCAACGAGCGAAATCAATGGGTTACGAACGGCTACCAATCACTCCATGCAACACGGGCGCAACATGGTCAGTTCGTGCTGTGTTCTTCAAATGCTTCGGCTGAGCGTCCCCTATTCCGCCTTGAAGGGAACCATAATCGGCGGGGTTAACGCGAGATTAACCCGGAGGAGGCGGACGTGGAATTGATGCGCTACGGCCAGAGCTACAAGATTCAGTCGCGCAACGAGTTCAACAAGGTGGACAGCCCCGACCCGGCTTTACGGGTCGACTTCCTAAACTTCGGGCGCGGATATGAGAGGAAAAGTGCTTTTGGGGTGAACATCAGGTGGCAAGACGTTGAATCGGCCATCGAGAAGTTCTCTGAGATGGGGCACCCGAAAGCGATCGAGCTTCGCAACGCCATCGACCTGGCAAGGGCAGCTCAAGAAGTGGGCTGGCAGGCGAGCAATACGTCTCCGTCCAACTAGGGAACGCGAACAAGGCCGCCAACTGCTGGCGGCCTTATTCATTCTGAACGGGTGAAAGCCGAACAGCGTCCGGATCTGCTCAGGCGCCCAGAAGCCTAGCTTGAATATCCTCCGCCGCCTTTTGGTCGGCCTCCACATCGTGAAACAGATGGCCGTAGGTGTCGAATGTCATCTGGATCGTGCTGTGGCCCATGAGGGTCTGAATGCGCTTGGGGTTCATGCCGTTCTCGATCCAGAGGGACGCGCAGGCGTGCCGCAGAGAGTGGGGGCCATACTTGGCGACCTGCCTGATCACTGGTTGCCCGACCTTGTCCAGGACCGGCTCGCCGGCCTTAGTTAGAACCGGCTCCGGCACCGTCAGGCCAGCGGCCAGGAGGATCGGGTAGAGCCCACGCTGCACAATGTTCGAGTGAGACTCGACCTTTCCGCTCCCGGTCGGGAAGACCAGCCCCAGCTCACTTTTTGGGCAGACTAACTTCCATTCGCGGAGGGCATTAATGACCATTGGCGGGCAGGGGATCGATCTATATCCGGCCTTGGATTTCAGCCGACCGATCTTGTGGAAGGTATCCGCACGCTGTGTGACGTTGATCTTCCGATCTTCGAAATCGACATCAGCCCAGCGCAGTCCTCGCAGCTCACTTCCGCGCAGGCCGCAGAATATTGCGGTCAGGACCAGCGGACGCCAGCGTCCCTCTGCCTTGGTGATGATTGCCTGAAGTTCGGCCTTAGTTGGAATAACCGGCCGCGGATCTTCTCGGGTCGAGAGGTTGAGATCCAGCCCGGCGGTAGGATCGACCGCAGAGAGACCTCGGCGGCGAGCCTCACGAAAGATCGCACCCAGTGAGCCCACGACGCGACGAACCATGTCCGGCGAGCGTCCCTCGTCACGCAGACGATCGGCAAATGCATTTACAGCCGGCGTCGTCATTTCCGCGAGCTTCTTGGCCCCAATGAAGGGGTAAATGTGAAGTTCGGTGTGCTCCTCGTATCCACGGATTGTGGAGCGCTCTAGGCCCTTCTCGTTACAGCGCTTGATCCAGAGCGCGCCCGCTTGCTTTACGGTGGGCGATACGCCGGCAGGGGTGTGCAGACCTCTCACCAGATCGTGCCGGGTTTCGGTCAACCAGGTTTCGGCATCAGACTTCCGCTCGAAGAGCTTCGCTCGGCGCTTGCCGGCGCCGTCCACGTATGACGCCTGCCAGCGGATTAGACCGGAGGGGAGCTTGCGCTTGCGGACTGTGGCCATTTCACCTTCCCCGCTTCGCGTTGATACGGTCAATTAATCTGCCGAGATCGATCATGCTGTAGGCATCAGCGCTCCGTTGCTCCAGCATCAATGGAATCTTGGAGCGCGGCGAACTCACCATTTGCCACTCCCGGTCTCCCAGGGATCTGGTCATGATGAGAAAAAACGGCTCAGCGCCGAGTTTCTTGAGGTGCTTGCGGGCAGCTTCGAGTTCTTTCCGGGCGTCCTCCAACTGAGGTGCCACAGCAACTGCCTTCATGCCGGCCGCGTCCGTCAAGAACTGCAGCAAAACCGCGTTCTCAACGGAGGCAGCCGAGTAAAGGCGGGCCCGCCCGGTGCCGGGATTGAGTTCTCCCTCGGGAGTTAGCAATCCTTCCTTGGTCCAGTTTCGGATGCGCGTGATGGCGTCACGCGGCTCCTCTTGGGGCCTCTTAATGATTTCTGCGATGTCTGAAACTGTAAACATTTGTAGCCGTTCGCGGGGCCTCGTAATTGACGGTACCTTATAAAGATCATTTACACCCTTGTAAAGGATTAAAATGATCGCTATATTGAGGATAGGATGAAAATGATCCTAAGCCAACAAAGAGGGTGTATATGGAGATCGCGGACGACCTTCTGCGCGGGGTAAAGCGCATTTCGGCGTTCATTAACGAAGATGAGCGCGCGACGTATCATAAGCTCTCGACCGGCAAGCTTCCCGGCGGGAAAGAGGGCAATCAGTGGATCGCGTCGAAATCTGTGCTGCGTGAACATTACGCGGCACTCACCAGGGGAAAGGCGGCCTGACCGCATGACCCCTGATATGCAAAACCGGCTTATTGCCCGCGTCGTGAAGTCAGGTCGCGAAGAATTCCGGATCACGTTGAGGAGCTACAGTGACGGTGTGGTTCGGACCGAGATTCGCATTTTCGAGCGCCGCCGCGACCATGATGACTGGGGGCCGACGCCGCGCCACATCGTCATCGGTCGCGCTTATCTCCTCGAGATCGTCGAGGGGCTGTTAGAGGCCAGCGCACTCCTGAAGTCGGAGGCGGCATAGTTTATGGCCGAAAAAGAAAGGGGCCGCCGAGAGGGCGACCCGATTCCGAATGATGGTGTCTGGCGAGACGCCGCGGAATCTAAAGCACCTCTTCTCAAAATTCAAGCTGTGCGCCTGACACGTCGCTGCGCCGTGAGCTTGGCGATGGCGTCGATCATCGCGCCCCTCCTGCATGGGGAAGGGCCGCGATGAGCATCGAGGCAGCATTTTTCGGCGCACTTAGTCGCGATGCCGAGCGCAAGTGTTCTGCCGCAGGCAAGGAGTATCTTAGACTGAATGTCCGTGTCGGAGAGGGAGCTGATCAGCAATGGATCAGCGCAATGGTCTTTGACGATGATGCGTTGGCACGAGCGGACAAGATGTCTAAAGGCGTGCGCGTCTATATCGAGGGCCGGCTATCGGTCAACGAATGGACCGGATCTGACGGCGCCAAGCGGCTGGGGCTAGCGGTAATGAGTTGGCATTGCCGACTTGCGCATATTGGCCGTCTTAAGCGCGACCTAGACGTTTTAACAGGGCGGGCGTTCTGATGACAGCTGACCCCCCTGACTGCAAGCGCCCGTTCATGCTCTATGCTGACTTGAACATCGCCGAGAGTAAGGCGTGGCTAGTTCACAAGATGCTGGGCGCCGGCGAACTGAGCGCCTTTTACGGGCCACCCGGCTGCGGTAAGGGAGTGATCATCGAAGATCTGGCGCTGCACATCGCGGCCGGCCATGAATGGCACGGCAGGCCAGTGACCCGCGGCGCGGTGGTGTACGTAGCCCTTGAGCGCAAGAAACTTGTCGAGCGGCGCGCGATTGCGTTCCGCAGGCGCCATGAGCTCCATGATCTGCCGTTCGCCATCGTGGGCGGGGTTTATGACTTCCGGTTGCCATCGACTGCCGATCAGATAGCCGATATCTGCAAACAGGTGGAGACTCTGACAGGCGAGATTGTCGTCTTGGTCATCATCGACACCGTTTCGCGGGCCCTGGCCGGCGGCGACGAAAACAGCCCCAAAGACATGGGCGCTCTGGTTACGACAGTCGCCAAGTTTCAAGAGAAAACCGAGGCTGCGGTCCTGCTCGTCCACCATATTCCCCATGACTCTGAGCGGATGCGAGGTCACGGCGCGTTGCTGGGGGCCGTTGATACGACGGTTGCGGTTGCTAATGCCGGCAGCGTCCGCACTGCAAGGGTCGTCAAGGCCAACGACTCGGAGGAGGGTGAGGGCGTGGCTTTCACTGTCGCTGGGGTGCAAATCGCGGCGGACGGCACCACGGCGGCTGTAGCAATCCCGGCCGACATGACTGCGGCAGAACCAACGAAGTCGAAGAGGGGCGGCAATCCTCGTGAGCGGCGGGCCCTCAGTGCGTTGGCTGAGACGGTCTTGGCTCAAGGGGAGCCCACACCGCCGAGCTTTGGGCTCGCGGCCCCGACCAATTGCGTGCCGCTGGATAGCTGGCGTCAAGAGCTGTGCAGAAGGGACATCATCGAGAGCGGCGACAAAAATCCGCGCGCCACGTTCAAGCGCCTCAAAGAGGGTATGGCCGCAAAAGGAATGATCGGGATACTCGACGATCGTGTTTGGGCTGCGTGATAGAAAGGCAACCAGCGTCTGCGCGCGTGACGACAGTTTCTCGGCGGCTCACCCTTGGCGCGACGCCGTGTTGGTCTTACGATCGCATTGCGTCTATCGCGTGGGCGATCAAGACCGCTACGCTGGCAGCAACGAGCATGACAATCAGCCACGTAATGATCACGTTCACCTCCCATCATGGGAGTTGAACGCGCCGATGCGTGCACAGTCAAAAACAAGCCGCCGAAACTCTCAATTTCGGCCTTCGGCTGAGGATTCAAAGCAACGGTTGCGCCCGTAGTCGGTCCTATCGGAATGCCATGACGAGAAGAACCCCAACAAAGCACCCCACGAGAGAGAGCAAGTAAATACCCATAGCCAAATCCCCAACTCATGGAACCCGCGGGATTTGAGCGAGATGTTATGATTTCAGACCGCTGTTGCCAACTTTTCCCCAGAGAGAAACTGACGCAAGTCACAGGATATCGCGTTCAGGTCGGATCCCGCCGGTGCTTTGAAGAGACCTTAAGACTCGAGAGCCATCGTTTTAGGGAGGAACTCGGGTGGTCAGCCAGCTTGGACAACTCTTGCTCCGGGGCGCAATCAGCCTGACCGCGTGCGCCCTCGTAGCACTTTGCGTTGGTGGCTTCTTGTCCGCACTGGCCGACAATCTTGGACCGCAACCGACCCGGCCCGCAAAGCGAGCCATTGCGTCGCAAAGGTGAAGGGTGTTGCCCCTCGAGCCCTGCAGCGGCTAAATCGCGGCTTCAGCCTTAGCAGTCGCCCCGTGCTCAACGTCTCAGAGTCATTGTGGCGGCAGGCGTAGCAATCGTAGCACCCCTAAAGGGGTGTGCTACGCTACGCTACGCCCCATGCCCCGTAGCAATGCTACAGAATGCCTACGCTACGCTACGGTGCTACGGGAGAGCGAGATGCAACGCCACATCGGATCTAGTCCGCGACGCCAGACGCGAGCGGTTGCGCTGGAGCCCCACCAAGGTGAGTATCGGATATCCTATCCGCACGTCGCAAATTCGGCGAGTCTTCTCAAGTGCTTGCAGGGCGTGTTGCGCCCGTGTTGCGTGCGTTGTAGCCGTTTGTAATCGCGGCGCTTGAATCACTACACTTCATCGCGCATATTTGCGTTGTTGATTTGCCTCAACGTGCTCATGGGTCGCGTGGATCGCGCGACAGCGGGCTTCCAGGTTCGAACAGGAAGCCGTGCGCATGGGCGAAAAGATCGCCAACCATCGTTGTCAGGTCTGCCGTCATCCCGAACGATGGCGGGTTGAGCTGTTGCGCGCCGGTGGCGCGTCTCTCGATGCCCTGGCCGATAAGTTCAGCCTGGATCGTGATGCGATCTGGCGGCATTGGCAGAAGCACGTCTCCGACGAAATGAAGGCGTCCTATCTCTGTGGCCCGGCCCAACTCGCCGAGCTTGCGGAGAAGGCAGCCTCCGAGGGTGACAGCGTGCTCGACCATCTCCGGATGGTGCGCACCGTGCTCACGGGACAGCTTGCGGCGATGAACGAGGCCGGCGACGGCCGCGGTGTTGCCTATGTCGCGGGCCGCCTGACATCCGTGCTCGAGACGATCGCCCGCGTGACTGGCGAACTGGGCTCGATGGCATCGAGCATCAACGTCACCAACAATCTCACTGTGCTTGCCGAGCATCCCGCCTTCCTGCGGATGCAAGCCACCATGCTCAGAGCCCTAGCGCCGTTCCCTGATGCGCGTGCGTCGGTGGTGGCGGCTCTGCGTGACCTGGACGACGACGGCTTACCAGCGGCTTTGCCAAGCCCGCCTACGGGCAAGGTGATCGAACATGCTGCGTAGCCTGGCCTCTCGGTTGGCAGACACGCTGGCTGATGGCGGCTGGCGATCAAACGCGCGCCCATCCCAGATCCCGCCGCTGGGGGATTGGGCTGGCTGGCTGGTGCTTGCCGGTCGCGGTTTCGGCAAGACCTGGATTGCCAGCAACTTCGCCAATGAGCAGGCCGAGAGCGGGCAGGCGAGGCGTATCGCCCTGATTGCCCCCACGGCAGCAGACTGCCGGGACGTCATGGTTGAGGGGGAGTCCGGCATTCTCGCAACGGCGCCGGCCTGGTGCCGTCCTGAATACGAACCATCCAAGCGCAAACTGACTTGGCCGAACGGAGCGACAGCCTTGCTGTTCTCTGCGGAGGAGGCCGAGCGTCTGCGCGGTCCCCAGTTCGACCTGGTGCTCGCCGATGAGCTTGCAGCCTGGAAGGAGGCCCAGGCTGTTTGGGACATGGCGATGTTCTGCCTTCGCCTCGGGCGTCGTCCACGATGGGTTGTGACGACTACACCGAAGCCTCTCAATATCCTGAAGGGGCTGCTCGCCCGTGAGGGACGTGACGTTATCGTTACGCGCGGCTCGACCTACGAAAATGCCGCGAACCTCGCCCCGAGCTTCCTGGAGGACATCAGGGCCCGTTACGAGGGCACTCGGTTGGGCCGGCAGGAGCTGAATGCGGAGCTGTTGGAAGATGTCCAGGGAGCCCTTTGGACGCGCGATATGGTGGAGCGTGCTCGCTTCTCGGGCACCATTCCTGATCTCAAGCGCGTTGTTGTCGCGGTCGATCCTTCTGGAACACGCGGCGATGATGGCGGCGATAGCGTCGGCATCGTGGTTGCCGGCCTCGGAGTGGATGACCTTGGTTATGTTCTGAGCGATGAAACGGTGAATGCGTCGCCAGCGGTCTGGGGCGCGGTCGCTGTTGCAGCCTATCGCAAGTTCAAAGCTGACAGGATTGTTGCAGAGCGCAACTTCGGCGGCGCTATGGTCGAGCACGTCATCAGGACAGTTAATACGAACGTGCCTTACCGTGAGGTTACGGCAAGCCGGGGGAAGGTGCAGCGGGCGGAGCCGATTGCCTCGCTTTACGAACAGAACAAGGTTCGCCACGTCGGCGCCTTCACGGCTCTGGAAGATCAGCTTTGCGCCATGACTGGCGATGGATTTGCGGGCGACGGCTCGCCGGATCGCGCTGACGCACTAGTCTGGGCGCTTACTGAGCTGATGACCAAGCCGACCACGCCCACCGCTGTCTTTGGCGTTTATAGCGCTCAGTCAACCCTTCCAGCGAACACACGGCACGAGGGACCTATTACCGAGGGTCGGCTTGCAGGTGGTTATGCAGTCAGTCGTCGATAAAGGAGCAAACATGTCTTTGAAATTCGCAGATCCCAAAGATTGGCGCGGCCGGTCACAACTCGTTGGAAAGGCCGTTGACGGCAACGTCGTCTATGTCAGCGGGCCCAAAGTTAGCCGCTGGAGCTGGCCGTTCGGATCGGCCCAGACCGACGTCCGGTCGAGACTTGAGACCGGACCTATGGCGGCTCCCGAAGCTCTCCGCCTTTGGGCCAGAAGCATACGAAGCGCTACTAGCAAAGGAATAGTTCACAGCTTAAGCTGCCGAGACCCGCCCGCCAGAGGCGGCATTATTTTCGGGAGGACGCCAAGATGTTTCGTAACCGTTCTATAGGACTATCGTTCGCGGCCGTCATGCTGCTAACTACGAGCTTTAACACTGGGCACGCGAAGCCCTTCATGATTGTAGGCCTCGATGAGAAACTTCTGTGGGACGAAAACGGCAAGCCCATTCTGTCCGCACCCGGCAAGGATCAAGTTCTGATCGTCGACCTCGCATCTCCTGACACCCCCAAGATCATTGCTGCCCTGCCGCTCAAGAACTCCGTCGTCGGACCGCCCGTGAACGTTGCGATCGATCCCAGCGGAGCGGTGGCGCTGGTCGCCGACTCTGTCGATGTCGTCAAGGACGGCGACGCGCTGAAACAGGTGCTCGATAATAAGATCTACGTCCTCGACCTGCAGGCCAATCCGCCTAAGCTGGCCGCAACGCTCACTGGTGGGAAGCAGCCGTCGGGGCTCAGCTTCAGTCCAGATGGCAAGATGGCACTGGTCGCCAATCGCGGAGACAATTCGATCAGCGTCCTCTCCGTGAACGGCACGGACGTGAAGATCACGGATACCGTTGCGATGCCGGACAGTCCGTCGCACGTGACGTTCACCCCGGATGGCAAGCGAGCCTTGGTCGCCCGCTTTCCTGCACATAAGGTCTCCATGCTGGACGTCGCAGGCGAAAAGGTGACGTACAACAAAATCGACCTGCCGACCGGCCAATGGCCGTACAATGTCGCGGTCGCACCAGCCGGGAAAATCGCGCTAACCTCTGACAATGGTAACGCAGGTGCTTCCGATGGAAGTGTGGATACCACGAGCGTCGTTGATTTGGAGGCCAATCCGCCGCGCATCATCGATCGCGTGGTGGTGGGCGATGGCCCCGAGGGGCTTGCAATCAGCCCAAAGGGCGACGTCGCGGTTGCCGTGATTCTGCGCGGTTCAAACATGAAGAACGCATACTTCTACGAAAAGAACGGCAGCATTTCGGTGCTCAAGATCGACGGGAAAAAAGTGAGCAAGACTGGAGACATCGAGGTAGGCGGCTTGCCCGAAGCGGCAGTGTTCACGCCCGACGGCAATTACCTCCTTGTTGGCAACTACCTTACGCAGGACTTCTCGATCCTGAAGGTGGATGGCAGCAACATCATCGACACCGGCAAGCGCTTCCAGGTGCCCGGACATCCCGCCTCGGCCAGGATGGGACCTTAAAGGCTTCCCCCGTTCGAACATCCCTCGAAGGCCCGCCTCCGCCGCGGGCCTTCATTATTTCTGCGATCGGCCCATCCAGCACAGCATGTACATCGATGCGTCCATGACCGCTTCGGATCCAATCGCGTCAATTCGGCCGCGTTTAAGTTAGATCGGGTGCAGCCCAGACAGATGGGGTAATCGGCCGGCCCAGCTTGTGGATAGCTAAAGATTTTAGGTGCTGCGCTTCAGGCTGATGGTGAAACGAGGTCCGTGGCAACGGCCTCAAGCATCAGAAGGAGAAGCGCAGCATGGACCATTTTGCTGGATTGGACGTATCGGTCAAGCAGACGAGTGTCTGCATTTTGGATGACGCGGGCAAGATCTTGAAGGAAGTGGAGGTGGCAAGCGAGCCTCAAGCGCTCCTGAAAGTTCTGGCCGATCCCGCCTACCGCTTCAAGCGGATTGGACTGGAAGCCGGGCCGTTGTCGCAATGGCTATTCAGCGCTCTCGCCAAAGCCAGCTTACCGATGATCTGTGTGGAGACGCGGCACATGCAGTCGGTGCTGAAGGCGCAGATCAACAAGACCGACCGCAACGATGCGCGCGGCATCGCTCAGATGATGCGGGTGGGATTGTACCGGGTGGTGCATGTAAAGACGCTACGCAGCCAGAAACTGCGCATGCTGCTGACCCATCGCAAGCTATTGCAGTCGAAAGCCATTGCCATCGAGAACGATCTGCGAGGGACTTTGCGTAACTTCGGTCTCAAGGTCGGCATGGTTGGAACGGTGAGGTTCGAGGCCCGCATCCAGGAGCTTGTCGAGACGATCCCCGACTTGATGGGACTGGTCGAACCGATGCTCGTGGTCCGGCGCGCGCTACGCGAACCATCCTGCACCGCCGCCTGCTTGCCATTGTGCGAGAAGACGAGGTGTGCCGTCGCCTGATGACGACTCCCGGTGTCGGCCCGGTGGTGGCGCTGACCTATCGCGCCACCGTCGATGTGCCAGCTCGATTCCGAAAGTCCAAGTCGGTTGGGGCGGTGATTGGGCTGACCTGTTCCAAATATCAATCAGGCGAGATCGACTGGAACGGCAGAATATCACGCTGCGGGGATGAGATGATGCGGGTGATGCTCTACGGAGCAGCGCAGAGTATGTTGCGTTCGAAGAGATGGTGCTGGCTTAGAGCCTGGGCCCTGCAGATCGCCAGGCGCCGCGGAATGAAGAGGGCGATCGTGGCGCTGGCTCGCCGGCTGGCCGTCATCATGCACCGCATTTGGATTGATGGCACCGATGGACTCGGGAACCAACCGCGGCAGCAGCATGATAACCGTTCAAGATCAAACCCGATAGGAGAAAACTCGAGATCCACTCAGCAGTGGAAAGATGTCCCTCGCGGGACGATGGATGAGGTGAGTTCGCATGTCGGCTTGAACCTGTCGTTCAAACTGACGAAGGCCGCCTGACAGATTGTTCTATCTCGTCCTCGAATCCCATGATGGAAGGGCCCTGGTGCCAATTCCGAAGAGAAGCGCGAGCCCGTGAGCGACATCAACACTGTAGTGGCGGATAGTCTGAAAGTGCTTGACCTCAAACGGCCGATTAGAGAAGCCGACATATCATCAGCCGATACGGCAGCGAGGGGGCATGAACAACGGACTTTGTGCTATTCGATCACCCCATCGCAGCAGCAGGACGTCGCTTGTTTGAGTTCTCCTCGTCGGACTTCCAACCAATCATTGTGGTGTCCTAAGCAGCCCGTTCCAGCCGCTTCTCAATCTCCTGGCGCAACAGGCTGAAATCGATTGGCTTCGGAAGCAATCCGGCTGCACCGAGTTCGGTCGCTTTCTTCTGGGTCGAGTCCTCGCCATACGCTGTGATCATGATGACGGGGACGTTCGGGCGTTCCGCCTTCACCTTGGGAAGCATCTCAAGACCGCTCATGCCAGGCATATTGATATCCGATAAAATCAGAATCAGTGGGATCGGGAATCGATTTGACTTGCTCCAACGCGGCGGACGCAGAGAGAGCAAACTCCATGACGAAGCGGCCGGATCGCAATTCACGGCGGAATTGCTGCCTGAACATTTCTGCGACATCCGGTTCGTCATCAACAACGACGATGTACGTGCTCATGTCGTGCTCCGGTAACTGTTTTGGACCCCCGTAATTCGCGGCAGCGTGATGATAAACTCCGTGAATACGCCGGGTTCAGTGTCGACCTTTATAGTGCCGCCGTGTTGTTTCACGATGATGTCGTGCGTCATCGACAGGCCAAGGCCCGTTCCTTCGCCCGCCGGCTTGGTAGTGAAAAACGGGTTGAATATCTTCGACTTTACCTCGGAAGGTATCCCCGTGCCGTTGTCGCGAATGCGTATTTCAACGGAAGCACCGACATCTTTGGTCGTGGCCATCAGCGTCGGCTCAAATCCCACTTCACCATTCTGACCTTTGCGTTTGGTCGCGGCATAAAAACCGTTCGAAATCAGATTGAGCAGTGCGCGCGTGATCTCCTGCGGATAAACATCGAGCGCGCCAGCATCGGGGTCAAGGTCGTGCTTGAGCGTTATCGTGAAGTCGGCTTTTTCGGCTCGAGCTCCGTGATAGGCCAGGTTGAGACTTTCCTCCACCAGTGCATTGATGTCTGCGGCTTGTAGCTCGCCCGACCCCTCCCTCGAGTGCAGCAGCATGTTCTTGACGATAGAGTCGGCGCGCTTGCCGTGCTGGACAACCTTTTCCAGATTGGATTTTAGGAGACCGGTAAGCTCATCAACTTCGGTCCTTAGCGTACCGGCGAGTTCGGCCTGTCTCAACACATCGTTAAGATCGTCCGTGAGCTCCACCGACAGCGCGGAGAAATTGTTGACGAAATTGAGCGGGTTCTTGATCTCGTGCGCGATCCCCGCGGTGAGCTGACCGAGCGAGGCAAGCTTCTCCGTCTGGATCAGGCGGTCTTGCGCCGTTTGTAGGTCCCGCAGCGCCTTTTCGGCAGCATCGCGGGCCAGCCGTATGGCCTCTTCAGCGCGCTTCCGCTTGGTAATATCGGCATAGATGAGCACAAAGCCGCCATCCGGTACGGCGTTGCGGCGCACTTCGACGACGCGTCCATCGGGTCGGGTACGTTCAAGCCGCAACTCTCGCCTGGTGTCCTCAACTGTGCCGATCAACTGTTCTTCGAGATCGGCCGAGTATTCGCCGCGTTTCGCAAGATAGCGGAAATAGTCGGCATAGCTAGGCCGCTCCGCGAGGAAGGCGTCGGGGAGATCGAGCATCTCTTGAAAATTGCGATTCCATGCGGCGAGTCGTGCTTCGGCATCGAACATGACGACGCCGTCACCCATATTGTCGAAAGTTACGCGCAACTCGGCCTGGCGCTCGCGCAACTCCTCGAACAAGCGCGCATTCTCGATTGCGATCACCGCTTGATCGGAGAACGTGGTGGCGAGCTCGATTTCCTTGTCGACGAACGGATCGACGCGCGTTCGCGCAATCACAAAAACGCCAATCAGAGCATTCTCTCGCAGGAGCGGCAATCCAAGTCCGGTGCGCATGCCCGTCAGCAGCTGTCCCTCCCTGTAGGTGTAATCAGGATCAGCCAGGACGTCTGGAATGTGGATCGCGCGACGCTCCAGGGCCACTCGGCCCGACGTCGTTCCGTGGTCCGGCGCAAACGGGTGAGTTTCGACGTAGGCCTTTGCTTCCTTCGACAAGCCATGGCTCGCAATCAAGTGATGCAGGCCGTCAGGATGGCGGCGGAACAAGTAGGTCTGGTCGGCACGACAAAGGCGTGCGACCGTCTGCACCAGCGTATCGAGTACCGTTCCGAGATCGATTGACGAACGGCTGATGACCTTCAAAACGTCAGCGGTCGCCGTTTGCTGTTCCAATGCTTCGCGGGTTTGGGTGATGAGACGCGCATTTTCCATTGCAATAACCGCTTGCGAGGCGAAGTTCTGCAGGAGCGCGATTTGCCGTTCCGTGAAAGGCTGGGCCACGTGCCGGTAAACATTGATATAGCCGAGCAAAGCGCCGTCCTTGCGCAGCGCGACTGACAACAGCGACAGCACGCCGAGGTCGACAAGGTTGCGGAAGCGTGCGTCCGCGCCGTACTCCTCGCTTTCTCTGGTGTTGGGAAGATGAATTAGGTTTGCGCCGCGCAAAAAGCGGCTGATGGGATGGTACGGTCCAGGGACCAACGGGCCACGTTGCTGCATAGCTTCGACATGCTTCACGTCGCCGCGGACAGCGGCGAGTGGAAAGCTGTTGCCATCGTAAGTTCGAAAATGCCCCGACACCGCATCGCACAGCCGAATTGCTTTCTCGAGCATCTCGTCGAAAACCGGGGCAAGATTGCCTGGCGAGGAGTTGATAACCTCCAACACCTCTGTGGTTGCGGTCTGTCGCTCTAGTGCTTCCTTTGTCTCATTGAACAGCCGAACGTTTTCGATGGCGATCACAGCCTGGCTTGCGAACGCCTCCATTAGTCTTATCTGTTCCTCCGAAAACGGCTTGATCTCTAATCTATAGCTTGTAATGACACCGACCAGCTCTTCCCCCTTCAGCATCGGGACGGACAGGAGCGTTCGTATCGGACGCGTGTCCTTCAGGGCATAGGCATAATCAGGGTCAGCTTGAATATCAGCTATATGGATTGTGCGTCGTTCCAGTGCGGCGCGCGCCGATATACTTTGCTTCCCCGGAGCAATGGGGTTTCCGTACACAAATTTCTGAACCTCGGGCCCGGCATTACAGTGGGCCACCGCGCGCAACACCTGTCCGTCGTATCGGAAAATGAAGGCTCTTTCAGCCTCACACAGGTTAACCGCATTCTCCGCAATGACATCGAAGACAGGCTGGATGTCGACGGTGGAACGGCTGATAACCTTGAGCACCTCAGCTGTGGCTGTCTGCTGACGAAGCGTCTCCTCAAGGTCTCGAGTCTTTGCCTGCACCTCATTGAACAGCCGCGCATTCTCGATGGCGATGACGGCCTGGTCGGCGAACGTCGTAACCAGTTCGATCTGTTTCCTGCTGTATGGTTCTGGTTTCGTCTTCGCGACAAAAATGACGCCGACGACGCTGCCGTCGCGCAATAAAGGAGCACCAAGCGCGGCTCGATAGCCACCTATTTTTTGAGCCTCATTCCATGTGTATTCGGGATCGTTCAGTACGTCTGCAACATGTACGACACGACCTTCGCTTGCGCTCCTGCCGACGATACTGCCGCGTTCAATCCTGACCTCGCGTGAGCGGAAAAATTCCTTGATCCGCTCGTGCTGCGCCGTCCCGTGGCCGTAGCTGGACGAAAAACGTAGTAACTCGCCGTCGCGTTGAAACAACCAAGCATGATCCGCTTCACAAAGATGCGTCGCAGATTCGACCAGCTTGTCCAAAACCGTTTGCAGATCGAAAGCTGAGCGACTGATGACCTTGAGCACGTCGGCGGTCGCGGTCTGCTGTTGCAGCGACTCAGCAAGATCCCGCGTACGCGCCTGCACCTGCTCGAAGAGGCGAACGTTCTCGATCGCGATCACGGCTTGGTCGGCGAAGGTCTGGACAAGCGACAGCTGCTTCTCCGAAAGCCAGCGGCCGGGTTGGGGATGGGTCAGAATGATCGTGCCGATACCTCGGTCCCGACTGATCAACGGAACATAAGTGATCGACCGAAATCCGGCTGCAACCGCCGCGCTCCGCGCTATCTCGGGTGTGCCAGGAGCTGCGGTATCAGGGATTTCGATCATGCGACGTTCGAGAATGGCTTTGGCAGAGGGCGCGCGGTCCGGGTCGAACGGTATTGGATATATGGAGCGGGCGTGGTCAACATCGAAGCCGGTGATCGACGCCGCCGTCGCGCCCCAGTGCAGTTCGTCCTTTTGTCGCAACGTAATCGTAGCCGAGCACGGCTCAAACAACCTGGCTGCGCTGTTCACGATCGCCTCGAAAACCGGCTGCACGTCGGACGGCGAGCTCGCGATCACCTTGAGAATGTCTGATGTCGCGGTCTGCCGCTCGAGCGCCTCTTTCGTCTCGTTGAACAGCCGCGCGTTCTCGACGGCGATGACAGCTTGGTCTGCGAAGGTCTGAAGCAACTGGATGTGGTGAGGCGAGAATGCGCCGGGCTCACGCCGCGTACAGGCGATGAACCCGATGAACTTACCCTGGCTCATCAGTGGCATCAGTAGCACGCTGCGCCAGCCGCGAGCGCGGCCAAGTCGCTGGTTTTGCGGATCGGCCGTCTCCGCATCGGCGATCTGCACGGCCTCGCCGCCCTGCATCGATGCGATCAATGGCCATTGGCTCAAGGGCAGCGGGAACGCGGCTCTGAGGGCTTCGTCCGCCTCGTGGCTCACCGGGGTGAATGCCACCATGTGGATGACGTCGTCGATGACACGATGGACTGCCGCTGAGTATCCGCCAATCAGCGACTTGGCGTTGCTTGCAATCGCGTCGAAGACCCGCTGCACGTCGGAGGGTGAATTCGCGATCACCCTCAAAATTTCGGCCGTGGCCGCCTGCTGCTCGCGGGCTTCCCTCAGCTCTGTATCCTCTGGAGGAATCGCTGGCGTAGTTCGTCTAAAGGGACGCTTGGTCTTGGGCGGATTGCGGACGTTTTGGTTCCGCTTTTTCGCCGCGCTGACCCTCTTGCCGCCCGCACGTGCTGACCGCGCCATAAATCCGCCCTCACGGTGAACCGGGCTATTCTATGGGGCGGAACCCGTGTTCTGGAAGGGTGAAATGAGCCAGCGTGACGCTAATGTCCGGTAATGGGATGGTCCGGCCGTGCTCCTGCCCGCTCCGGCTGGGAAGTGGTCGGATTTTATGAAGATGCCGGCATCTCCGGCGCCAAAGGCCGCGACAAGCGCCCGGGCTTCGATCGCCTGCTCAAGGACGCCACCGCGCGCAAGATCGACATGGTCGCTGCCTGGTCAGTGGACCGTCTCGGCCGCAGCCTGCAGAACCTCGTCGGCTTCCTAAACGAACTGCAGGCGCTCGGCTGCGATTTCTACCTACACCAGCAGGCGATCGACACCAGGACGCCGTCCGGGCGGGCGATGTTCCAGATGTGCGGCGTGTTCGCCGAGTTCGAGCGCTCCATGATCGTCGAGCGCGTCAATTCCGGCCTGAAGCGGGCCAAGGCGCAGGGCGTGAAGCTTGGCCGCGGAAACCGCAAGGATGGCGCGTGGAGCGTCGACGAGGAGCGATGGGGTATGACCTGGAAAAACGCATCCTGCGCCTCCACAAGGACGGCACGGGCATACTGAAGATCGGCAAGACGCTTGGTGTCGGCACGGCCTTCGTTCAGGGAGTCATTCGCCCTTTCGAGGCAAGCGCAAGCGTGTGAGGGGCAAAATGTAAGAAGGACAGCCTCAACGCTGCAACCGGGGAGTCTGTCAGCGCTGGGGACTGTCCTCCCGGCTTCCCTTGGAGGGAAGCGCTTCAACCAACTCCCGAGCTGAACCACCCGTTCCGGGGGATGGCGGCACCGTCGGGTTCTTCTTGGCCGGTGTTGCGCGGGTGCTTGAGCGCAACTAGGCTGCGACTCGGAATTGGGGGCGCCGAGTGGCTATGGAACTGCAATCGTTGTTGTCGCGATCCTTTATTTTTTGGTCACTTCGCCGGGCTTCAGAAAGGTGATCCTGGTCGCCGCGGCTGTGTGCGCGGTCGGCATTCTCTGGCTTGCGACTTATGGGGCCGATAAGCCGCAAACCTTGTTCTACAACGGCGAGGTTCATCCGGCCTTTCTGATGAAGGCTGGCGATGTCTGTCCTCAAGATCGGCACGTGTGGCGGGACTGGTGCGTGAAATGAACTCCCGGCCACACGATCGGCTGCTGCATGAAATCTTGCCATACAGGATGAAGTCGGTTGACACGCTCCGCAGAGCCATCCTTTGGCAAACCCGATGGCCTGAACCTCCTCCAATGGAGTTGTATGCCGACGGCATGTTGATAGCGGACGGAAACCTCAGCACGTTCATTAACCCGGCTATCGAGGCCGGATTGGTTCATTGTCGCGCCCTGTTGGAGTTTCTCGGGCTGAAAGCCAAGAGCGGGCGCATCGTCAACGTCAAGGATCGCCAACGTGGCGACATCGGCATTGAGCACTTTTCAAACTCCAAAGGTCCCTTGCCCAAGGTCAGCCCAGACGCTGCGCTTGCTCTTTATCCCGGCGGCCAGGAGGATGCTGAAAAGGCACTTCTGGCTGTGTTTGAGATCACGAACAAAGGCATCGCGCACGTTACCGAGGATCTGAAAGACAACCCCGACCACGGAAGGCTCATCGAAAATCGCGAGCCGCGGCGTGCCATCGCTGGTCATCAGCTTTCTCTACACACCGCTCGGCTTGCCCGCCCCCGGTTACAAGCTCACTGATCGCCCACGTCATCAAGTCCCGGCAACCGCTCCGGTGTGCGGCAGCAGTCGGAAACGCGCTCCAGCGGGCCGCTACGGGAACGACCTTTCCAATTCCAGCATTCGGCCTGGTCGGGGCTTTTTTCGATCAAAGGATCGCCAAGGCGCGCCGCCTGACGAAACGGCCCCAGCTGGGTCTAGCTGGGGCCTTAAGTTGACTGAACGATCGGAGGCGAGGCCCATCGTCCAGCATCAGTAGGACATGGGCCGGGTTAACAATCGGCAGTGTCCGAATTTCAAATTGCGAGTATCGGCCCAGATCGGTTTGCACGCACTCCAAACCTGCCCGAAGTGAGTGCCTCCTTCGAGCAATCCTCATCAAAGCCAGCAGGCGTATAGAGTTTGACGGCCTCCGGGGTCCAATCCCTCAGCCGACCCGGAGCGCAGGCGGCCTCGTCATGTGTAACAGCGTTGGCGGGGCCGTCGGGGGGCCCGGGCGTGCCTAGGAGGCCGGGCCCGTAACCTCAGCAACGGCTGTACCGTCGTTCGGCTATGAGCCCCTAAGTGGTGAAGTAAACATTAGTTCCCGCCGCCACGCGCTCCTCGCCAGCGATAAACCGCCCAAACGGCCCTACCATATGATGCGTCACGGGCCCCGTAAGCATCTATGCCTTGCGTCTTGTTCTGTTTTTGTGCATAGTTCACGCATTAAATACGCGATGTATGCACGAACTATGCACGCGCAGCGCCAAGCACACATGAACCTCCGCGACAAGCTGAGCAACGGCACCCGGTTGATGCCGGGCGTGGATCTGCGCAGCGCGGCTGGGCGGCGGTATCGATATTTGGTGACAGAGTATTCCAACGAGCTCGGCACCGAGTTGACCGAGCCGGAAAAGGCCCTGGTGCGTCAGGTCAGCAGTTTGCAGCTCCGAATCGAGCAACTGCAGGGGCGGCTCGTGCAGGGTGAGGATGTCGACGCGGACCAGATCATCCGGTTGGCGTCCGAGCATCGCCAACGAAATTGCGAAAAAAGGCGGGGACATCGATTTCGAGCAATTCTGTAAGATGCTTCAGAGTGTGCAGGAGCAGCTTGAGCCTCAGCTCGCGGAACGCGGCCTCGACCCCGATGGAAAAAGATACCTTCAGACGTGGATCTCGGCGGCCGCCGCCGGGCTGCGCGCGGATCTGCGCTCGGGAGCAAAGCGGATCGCAGAAACCGGTGAGCGGACCGTGGTCACAAAACACGATGATAACGGCCGCATCGTTGAAACGGAGAAGCGACCGATTTTCGAGATCGTCGAAGCCTACGACAATGAGCAACGAAGACGAGCGCTTCGGATGAAGAGCGTGCGCGCCGTATCGAGTTGCCTGCACCATGATGTGTGAGCCAACGCGGGGCTCAGATTGCTCGACGCGCTTGACAGTCGAGGCGGCATTTAGGAAATCTTTTGATCTGCTGGTCGCGGCTTAGGCGCACGACCGGCACTTCTGCACCATACTCCAGGCGCTCAGCCTCGATAGCTGGCTTGCGTTCGAAGTTGTAGCGCCACGCCTCGCGCACCTGCTTGCCGGCTGTAGCCAGGCAGAGCTCGTACGCTATTTGCAGGGGGGCGGAAGATTAGGGTCCACCTGCATTTTACGCGTCGCGAACCGAGGTGCCGTAGCCTAACGACCACGAAGCCAAAATACTGGTCCATGAAACCGTTTCAGGGAGGAAGGAAAAGAGCCTGAAACAGAGGCCGTTTACGCTCCTCGATCGAGGCAATCGAGCCTCTCTACATTTGCAACGAAGGAGCGATCATGCGTGCAAGTTCCACTTCTACCCTCGTCGCAATTCTCCTGATCGGGGTCGCTGCAAAGGTCGCTTTCTTCGGCGCTCAGCCGGCAGAGGCAGTCCCCTCAAGTACTAGCCTAGATATCCAACAGATGCATCGAAGCATCACCAACCTGCCGGTGCAGAAGTTCCAAGACATGTCCTTTGTTTTTGCCGGCGATTGAGCACGCTCTAGAAAGCCGCTCGGGGCAGCCTCCATCTTTAGAATCCGCACATAGGTGCCGCTCTCGTGCAGCTCGAGCCAGCCGCGCTCGGCTGCGAACTTGATGCCGGCGCCGAATTCCGCGTCCGTGGCCTTGCAGCCGTCCTTCGACAGGAACGGCGCGTTGATCTTCTCAATGTGGATGCGGCCGTCCTGGTCCGCCCCGACCCGACTTTCATGCGGTGCATCGAAGCAACACAACCTGATCAAGGATTACCGCTTTGGGCGAGATGCCGGTCATACTTGTCGTCGAGGACGAGCCACCCGTGCAAGAGTTCGTCAAGGACGCGTTGCACGAGGGCGGCTACGACTTGACAGTATCCTCGTCAGCCAGCGAGGCCCTTACACTGCTCAGGGGCTGCGTGGTGAAATACCGCGCCCTTGTAACCGACATCCACATAGACGGTGAGATGAATGGATGGGAGTTAGCGAGGCAAGCCCGACAGATTGATCCGGTCATTCCTGTGATCTACATTACCGGCGCTGCTGCTGCAGACCAGTGGGCGTCCCAAGGCGTTCCAGAGAGTATGATGTTGCAAAAGCCATTCGCACCCGCGCAACTCGTCACCGCAGTGTCGCAGCTCTTGAACGCCACGGCCCCAAACGCGAGCCAACCACTCGCTGAATCAAAGGACTGACGTGGCCAAGAAATCGAAACGAAGTTTTTGTGGGACGGACCCCGGGGAAGCCGCAATCGCTCTCGGCTGAAATGTCCCGTGCTAGTCCTCAATGCGGGTCAACTCAACGTATAACTGAATACGTTTGCTTCGGTGCGCTAGCTTAACACAACGCGCCCCTGTGAATTCCGGCGTCCTTAACGAACTCCAATCACTCTCATCCGCGATCTCGCTGCTGCGGGTGTCAGTGCTGGGCGGGTGATGAAGACGCCGGATGACGTGGCGGAGACGTTGCTCCTGAGGGCGTGCGGGTGGGGTCTGGTAGCACCAAAATCAAACGCGCGATCGGCAGATCCTCTGACCGACCTGACTCGTATCAAACATGATAAACCCAGGCGCTCGCATCCGAGCGCGCCTTAATTCCCTTCGGAGTTATCTGACGGCCCGTCCTCTAAATTGCTCAGCGTGAATTCGATCTGCTGCAGGAGACGCTCCAGGTCGGCGCGTTCATTCGGTCCCGGACCTTCTTGTAGTCGCGTCAAGATGACCCGCCGCCACGAATGGAGATTATCGAGTGTGGTCATTGGCTCGGCTGTGGGTTATCTCGAACTGCTCGGCAAGCGACCACTTCTCAGCGAGCGTGAGCCACTCCTTTCTGTCAAGCGTGCCCGTCGCTTCAGCCGCGTATCGGCGGCAGTCCTCAGATTTCTCGCGTAGCCCGTTGACGTCGCTCTGGATCATACAAGCATAACGCGCTGCTGCCGCATGGGATGCGCGGTAAAATATTAGGCGCTCATCAAACGACGTCACCTCGGACCCGCCCCCCGCGGATCAATCCACGACGAGCCTTCCGTGATTCGTTCCTCGTTTCCCTCCCTCCTTGGCTATCCAACGACGGGCAATTCCTCGTCACGCCGAGGGGGCAGTTTTCCATGGCGCGCAACATGCGCGGAGAGCCGAAATGCGAGGGGATCTGAGGTCCATAGTGGGAGCTTCGCACAAGGCGCCAGCGCTATTTGCCATGAGGCAGCCAAACTGAGGCGTTACGCAGTTGCTGATGCTGTTTGAGCGCCTGGTATCGAGCCATCTGGCTGGCAACTCTCATCCAACTGTTGGCGAGTTCTTCCAGAATTTTGGCCTCGACCTCACTCTGAGCTGATCTCACCAAACGATGGCATTCGCGGGCTTGATCTTGACAGTGCTGCGCGCTGTCCATACGCACCCTCCTACGACCAGGAATTAGAAGGTAAACGACCTCGACTGGGGGCCACCAACCCGTCTGAGGCGGGTTTTCCCCCAGCAGTTGGGGGGCTACCTTTTTCGGTCGCCCGATCAGTCGTCCTTCCGAAGGCATGGCCGTTTGAAGGCGATGCAAAAGTTTTGTTATTCATGCCCCAAATTGCGGCCTTGGTGCGGCTATGGACCCCTATCTTGCGCAGGATTGTCTTGACGTGAACTTTCACTGTCGCTTCAGCGATGTCGATTTTCCGAGCGATACATTTGTTAGAATTTCCTTCAACCAAGCACGAAAGAATCACCTGTTCGCGGGGGGACAGACGTAAGGCGTTGCGCTCTCCAGGGATGTTAGGTTGCTCATCCACCGTTCGCTGCAGCGGTGGCTCCCCCTGAGAGCTGCCGTCGAGCACGAATGAAAGAAACGCCTGTGGGAATACGGTTTCCCCTATCATCACAAGCTGGATGGATTTCACGAAAGCATCGCAAGAATTGACCTCTACGAAGTAACCGCTTGCCCCCGCTCGGTAAGCCGCAATCAGCTCATGCGGTCGGTAGTGCTCGGACACGACTGCAATGCGGGCGTCCGGATAGCCGTCTTTGACGTGTGAAATCTGCTTGAGAAGATCGGACTGTTCGGTGCTGTTCACGACTATAAAGAGAAGTGGATGTCCTTGCAGAGCTGTCGGAATTTCCTCGCTGGCGGCGACTGACAAGGCGACATTCAAATCAGTTCCCCGTAGTATTCTTGCGATTCCTTCTCGGAGGAGGAGATTTCGCCCAACCAAAACGACCGTGCTAGACCCCTGCCGTTTCATGACCCACTCTCCGCAACTACCGCACTTATTGGAAATAAGACCGCACTGCGGCCGTCAATTAAACCGTTTTGGTTCCTTCGGTTCCTATGATGTCCTCGGCACACGGCGTTTTATCGTGACAGCGGCAGTTCCTCTGCCGGAACTGGACAGTGATCGTCTTTCGCGGAAGCGTTCAAGAATATCAGGGGCCATCTTCGAATTCCGGAGATGTCCTTCATCGTGTCCCATTAGCCATTAATTCACCTGAGCAACTTGGAACGATCAGCGTGTTGCCGCGTCCGTGTGGCGTTGGGGGCGCCGGCTCGGTCCCTGCTGGGGAGACACTCAGCAAATGAGCCGGTTCCGATGCATCCGTAAATGACTCGGAGAAAGATCATGCATCGCTCGCCATCGATGGTGCCGCAAGATGCGGACCATGACATGTACCTCGTACTTCTGGACGCCTACGGGATATGGGTGGGCCGGGCCTGGCGCGAGACGGATGATGATGAGGGTACCTATCGCGAGATGCTGATCCGCGACCTCTTGCACGAAGTGTACAGCCGCCCAGTGCGCATCGTTGCCTTCAACACCGCCGAGGGATGGTCGCGCAATATCACAACCGAGATCGCTGCTGAGCTGAAGCAGCGCAGAGACGAAGGGGAGAACATTCCCACCTCTATACAACACTTGCTACTAATGGCCGGTGGCTAACCATATTCGCTTTCTCCGGTTTCGCCTTCCCGCTTTCAGGGTTCGTGCAATGTCCGCTTGGGCGCCGCTGTTGGAAGTAAGCGCGCTTCCTTCGAATCGTGCGAGAAGGATGAACCTAAACATCTAGGCGAGGGCGTCCATCACTCGGTACATCGCCGGGTGAGTCCGGTTCTTGACCTTGATCCAGTATTTCGATCGGCCGGCCTGGTAGGGTCGATCACGGTGTTTGGAGACGATGCCCTCCAAGCCCATTTTACAGGCCGCCCGAAATAGGTCCGGCCCGATCTCGCCTTGCTCAAACGGGCTGACGAAGATGCCTTCTGGACGGCGCGCTAGCAGCCGCCGGAGAGCATTTTTCCGAAGGTGGAGGGGTAGCTTGCGAAGATCGTCACCGTTCTCGACCAGGAGGTCGAATGCGCAGAGCTGAACCTCCTCGTCATGCTGCCGGCTATGCAGGGCGTTGAAATCCGGGACGCCATCCACGCCAAGCACGACGGCTTCCCCGTCCAGGACAAAGCGCTTCTGGCGGATCTTGCGGGCCGCCTCAATGATCCATGGAAAGCGGGCGGTCCAGTCGTAGCCATTGCGCGAGAACAGCCGGACGCGATCGCCTGCACGATCAATTCTGACGCGGTATCCGTCCATCTTGACTTCGTGGAGCCACTCGGGGCCGTCCGGCACGGCTTTAGCTGCCGTAGCCAGGCAAAATTCGAAGGAGCTGCGCATAATCCGCATCTATGCGCGGAAGGCGAAAATGCGAGTCTTCAGAGCGGCAACGGGATCTGAACTCCCACGCGGCGGCCGAGCTGGGCCTCGATAAAGTCAGTCAGGGCCTCCGAAAGCTCGCGGCCCTCGGAGCTGATGTGTCGCTCCAGCTCGCGGGCCACATCCTCCGATGCGTCTCGCCACCAGCCCTCGTAGCAAATTAGATAGGCCTTTCTCACCCGAAACCCGCCCTCCGCTGACCGTCTTTGCGGGGACGCGAAGGGCGGGGAGCAGGGTCGTTGCGTTGCGAGCGCCGGAGTATGACGCCCGTCGCAAACGTTAGCGGAACCGGGAAGAAGTGGCAATTGGACTGGGAAATTTACGGGGTCCTCGCGGGGTTTCCTTCGTCGTCTCGTGCTTGCATTGCCGGCCGGGCCTATTGGCCAAGAGGCAGCCAGACTGAGGCGTTACGCAGTTGCTCATGGGCATGGTTGGTGATGAGCCGAAGGAGTCGCGCGCGATTTTGAATTAGGACAGGAACGTTCGCGCAATTACCAAGTTGCCCCGCAGCCCTTCCCCAAGGGCACCCAGAGTGGCCCCAGCTCCATGCCCCCCGTAACCCCGCGAGCTGGGGCCCTTTTTACGGGCCAATCTCTGAATCCGATCTAAGCAACTGGAACAGGGTAATCTGACCCTGCCTCGGCGGGGTTTTTGATGATTGCCCAGTGGTCGCGTGCGCCGGGGCCGTTTTTTTTGCACAAGCGAATTACGACCTTCTAAGAGTTGCTGATGTGCGGAGCGAATGTATACTTTTGTACTTAGCTGACCGCCGACCAACGGAGCAGGCGCAGTGCGAGTGATCGACCACGAAGCAGTCGCAAAGCGATACCGTGACCAAGCCGAAGAGTTACGAGCCAGGTCGGAACTGATGAGGACGAAACCGCGCGCAGCCAATACGAGAAAATCGCTGAATCGTTCGAGAGCCTGGCTGACAACGAAGAGAAGTTGGCATTCAAGAAGGAAGGCCACTCGTTAGTCCGGAAGACCCAAGAGCCCTTCCCAACTGTGGACGGCTGCCCGTAGTGCTCCGACCACCAGTGGTGCCGGTGCACAAGCGATAGAAAGGCCTCAGCTGGGGCTGGCGCGAGCTGAGGCCTTCTGTGTCAGCGTCACGTTGTCGAGGCGTGAGGCTGCTACCCAAGTCATCTCGCACGCCATCCTTCCAGGAAATTAGGACACTGGGTACGGTCTATTTAGGATGCCGACGGTCAAATTCGGGCATTTTTGAAAAGCAAAAACGCCGCCCGCTTAAATTGAGCGCGGGCGGCGGGTTTCCAGCCCCGGGTGGGAATAAGCAATTCCCCGGTAATCATTAGTCTGCACAACCCATACCAAGGTTCATGCAGGTTCATCGATATCCCATAGCCAATGGCGGCTTGCCGCTCTCGAAATCGGGTCTGACATCGGCACCGCGTCTGCCGCAAGACTGGCAGATGAACCGCGACTCGATATCCGATAGGCGGACATCATCAGCCCATTGATCGGCGCTCAAGGCAACGCTGTGGCCGCAACGATAGTCAGCGCAGAAGACTAGGACGCCGCGCAGGCCCATCTCGCGCATCTCTCCGAACGTGATTTTGAGCGGCCGGCCGTCAGCGTGCGTAGGCGTGTGGCGGCGGGGAGGGCGAGGCATGCCGCCATCAAAGCGGCATCGTAAGTACCTCGCAAATCAGCAATCGCTTGGGCCTTGGAACGCGCGCGAGCTACTGCGCGTCGTGGGTGTGGAAAGCGCCCGCGAATTCTACTGCCGGGAGTCGCCGCCGTTGAAGGGCTTCAATGGCGTTCCGATAATATTCGGCCACGTTGAGCAGGCCCTCCCGCTCAAGGTCAAAGGAAGCGATGGCGGCGTGTTCTCTGCAAGCCCTTTCGAGCCTGCGGAATTCCTTTAATTCCCGCTTCAACGACAACTCCCGGTCAGAGGCGAACACGTCCAGGATTGAAGTGACAATCTAACCAATTGCTGAAAATTCCCGCAACAAACAACCGACTGCGCGAAATTTCGAAACCCGCTTTCCGATGTGCTTTCAATTCTTCACCGCCTCCAACTCAAAGATGAGTCGGACCTGCACTACGGGACCGGCAATTTAGGCGGCCCGGGAGCGTTCCCGAGAAGGTTACTGTCGTTGAATGATGTTCGGAGGCAGATTCCCGTCTGACTTGGGCAGACCTTCGTCGTCTATCCGCTCCTTGAGGTCGGCGGCCCTTTCGATGAAGCCGGCCGCCACCGCTGGGTCGGAACTCGTCTTGCCAAGCTTGAGTAGCGTAGCTGCTACTTCCCGGGTCGTCTTCGTAACCAACGTCATCCCTCACGTACGAAAATTGTGCAGGGAAGATTCTGGAACAGCCGAGTCCGTTCCGGGGTGTTTGTACAAAAATGTACACAAGTGATAAAAGGCCTCAGCTCTGGGGCTGGCGTTGAGAGCTGAGGCCTTTGTGTCAGCGTCACGTTGTCGAGGCGTGAGGCCGAATCATCAACTTAGGTGGCTGGTAATCGTTCCCAGTCCGGCAGCGACCTTCACTCTGCGGCGTCCTGAACGGTGCGGATCAACTCAGCTCGCCGGGCTAATTCGTCATAGGCCTCGGCAACTTTGCTGAGCGTTTGCCTAGTCTGTTCGTGCTCGCAATTGTCAGCCTTTGCCCGGAACTCCGCCGCGCGGTCTCCAAAATACGTAGGTGAGTATTTGCGCTCAATGCCCATGACGCCAATTCCCGTTGGTCGTTCATGCCGAGTAATGGACCTATAGGCCAAGCGTTCCGATTGCTAGCGAATTAGGACACCCCGGGATTCTACTTAGGACACTAGGGGTCAAAGACGGACAGTACCCCATTCCGGTGCTGTCCTAATTAGGACACCCGCGATTTGAAATTAGGACAGGAACGCATGGGTCGCTGCCAAGTTTTCCCAATGCCCTTCCCCAAGGGTACGGCCCCAGCTCCATACAAGCCCCCATAGCCCCGCGAGCTGGGGCCACTTTTATACGTCGGTATAGCTGATTAGGACACCCAAATCTGCCCGCTCCTGTATCCGGGGCTGGGCCCGGATTTGCCGGCAGCGGGCGAGTTGAAGGTGAGTGCTTCGATCCGGCACTCTCGGGAAAAAGTAGCAACCCGCGTCGATTACGCGAACCCACGCTAATGCAGAGCCGTCCTGCACAATAACTGGGCACCCGCAGAGGGTAGTTAGGACAACTCGCAGTGAGTGCCTCCTTCGAGCAATCCTCATCAAAGCCAGCAGGCATATAGAGTCTGATGGCCTCCGGGGTCTAATCCTCAGCCGACCCGGAGCGCAGGCGGCCTCGTCATGTGTAACAGCGTTGGCGGGGCCGCTGCCCACTTGAGCGCACCTGCAGAGGGTTAAATACGGATAGTACCCCCGCTCCATTTCCATTTCGGGAAAGTGACTGCGCGATGGTCGGGAAGGCTGCTGTGGGTCAAAGTCTAACCTAAACTTCACTCCGAGAAGCCGACCTCAATCTCACGATTGCCGAAGGCCAGAAACGGGCCATCAGCCGCACTCTTATTGCTGTTGTCGTCCGATATTTGCATCTAGCAGACGATAAGCCTGAATCCCGGCGAGAGCAGCCGGGCAAGGGTCCAGCGTGACAGTTTGCAGTCGGTTATGCGATGGAGTGCCAACTAGTGCATTGCGCACTGCTGCAGTGAGGAATATGCCATTTTCCTCGCGCGCAAGTAATTTACCCGACGCGCTTTGCAGCTGCGACGCGACCCAAACGTCTCGGCCGTACAAAAAAGAGCGGAAAGTGTAAAGCGATCCGCGGTGCAGCCCTATGCTGATTGTACAGCCAAACTGTTCCTGATGTCTGATTGCTTCCCAGCTCCGGATCAAATGTTCTGACCACGCAATGGCCTGAGCAGCATCCCCGAACGTTACACAATAGGAGTCTCCGAGATTAAAACGGACGATACCGCCAAATTCCTGCGTGCTGCCACGCGTTAGCACATCAAGGGCATCGAGAATGCGCTCTACCGCGGTACTGGCTGGCCCGGCATCCATCATCCTCCCGAAGCCGCTGAGGTCTGAAAACAGAATGATAGTATCGGCTACTATACGCGTGCGATCTCGCCGCTCTATCCGATAGATCGGCATCGGTTCGGCGAATCCCTTGAACGCAAAACTCTCAACGAGTGTGGTCTGGATCTCGGACGATGTGAGCGCGAGCCGAGCAGCAGCCGTGAGAAAGATTTCATCGGCTGGCGTGACTGCCTCCACTCGCGTGGCGAGCGCAAAAACATCGCCGATAAAATCACCATCCTGAGCGGCGATATCACCTAGTGCGATAACAACACGTATCGCAATGCGGTCGTCGCCTCGGTTCAATTGTGTTAGCCGCAACGCTTCCTGCATCTCAATAGCAGCTTTGGCAGCGCCGGTGGCACTGGGAAATTCTAGCCAGTGGCCGTCCCCCGCGGCCTTGATAATGCGCCCCTCGTAGCGGGCCGCATGGCGCGCCAAGAAGTCCCGATGTTCACGAAGAAGCGCTTTTAGATCTGCTGCCAGCAGTTCGCGAAAGCGGGGTGTTGAGCCACTTATGTCCGTCTTCATGACGACGGTAGTGCGGAGCGGAACCATCGTAAACTGACCCTGTCCGGGCTAGGGCAATCGTGAGCCGAAAGGCACGGGTTTGACGTCTTGGTGTTGGAGGTCGTCCAAAAAGGAGTACCGGATGCGCCGAGAACGGCCAATTGCCCTGTCCTATTAAGTAGCCTAGTCATAGCCGCCAATTTTATCACGTGCGGTGGAAAGTTCGCGGTTGTAGTGTTCGTACCACGGCCGCCGGCAGTTCATATCAAAAGTATGGTCGGAATAATTGCTCACTGGCTTAGCCCAGGCACAGCTTCAATCATTGTACAGTCTGAAGGTGGACGACGTATCCCCGTTCACCGGTCTTCGAGCGGGGCTCGTGAGCTAGGGAGGCCGACCATGGCCACAATCTCCCCCTTACCCACTCGGCGCCGCCTCCTCGCAGCCTCGGCTGCAACTGGTGCAGTCACGTTGCTTCCAATACATTTCGTCACCGCGCGCGCGCAATCAAATCAAGGTGAGTCCTCGCTCGGCACCATCAAAGCCGACCCAATTCTTCCCTTCCACATCAATGTCGCGGGTGAAGACCTCACTGATCTCCGTCGGCGCCTCGCGGCCACGCGCTGGCCCACCAAAGAGCTCGTTGAGGATCGGTCACAGGGTGTGCAGCTGGCCACGCTGCAGGCGCTCGCCCGCTACTGGTCGACTGAGTACGACTGGCGCAAAGTCGAGGCGCGACTGAACGAGCTACCACAGTTCACGACCGTGATCGACGGGGTGAAAATTCATTTTATCCACGTCAAGTCCCGGCACGAGAACGCACTGCCGCTGATGATAACGCACGGCTGGCCTGGTTCGGTCATCGAGCTCCTCGATACCGTCGGTCCTCTGACTGACCCGCCCAAGTATGGTGGCACTGCCGAAGATGCATTTCATTTGGTGCTGCCGTCCTTGCCTGGTTACGGCTTCTCAGATGAGCCGACCGAACTCGGCTGGGACACCGCCCGCATCGCGCGGGCCTGGGCCGTGCTGATGGACCGCCTCGGCTACACGCAATACGTCGCTCAGGGGGGCGATGTAGGAGCGGCAGTCACGGATGCGATGGGGCGGCAGGCACCTAAGGGGCTTCTCGGCATCCACGTCAACTTGCTTGCGGGTGTGGCGGCAATGTCCGACAAACTGCCTGCAGAATCTGAGAAAGAACGCGCAGCGCAGAAGGCGGCAGCGACGTTTAGAACGAGTGGCTTTGGCTACTTCCTGGAGCAGTCGACGCGGCCACAGACGATCGGCTACTCACTGCTGAACTCGCCCGTCGGGCTCGCGAGTTGGATGCTCGACCATGACACAGACAGCTACTACAAGATTTCCCGGGCGTTCGTGGACGGTAAGCCCGCGGGCAATCTCACCCGGGACACCATTCTCGACAACATCATGCTCTACTGGCTGACAGGCACTGGAGCCTCCGCCGCGCGGTGGTACTGGGAGGCCGGACAGGCCGCAGCCCGTGCGGCCGGCAAGTCTCCTCCGGCGGTCGCGGTTCCGGTGGGATTTACGGCGTTCCCGGGCGAAATCTTTGCCGCGCCTCGCAGTTGGGTTGAGATTATGTACCCCGGCCTGGCCTACTTCAACGAGGTCGAACGTGGCGGACATTTTGCGGCGTGGGAGGAGCCGATGCTGTTTTCAGATGAGATACGCGCAGCCTTCAGATCCTTGCGCAAGTAACGTCAAGTGCGATCAGGATCACCTCGTCAGGACATCCGGACATCCGATCTAGCCTTAGTAGCAAACGCCCAATGCAGGTGTGGAAATCCTCCTGCGTGAGCTCAGGCCTTGATATCAGCCGACCGGCTTTAGCTAGCAACGATGCGAACCCATCCGTCGAGATACGGCAGTGTCGCTGTCGCTCGCGACCCCTGAACCAAACTCAATCGATGAAGACAAACCTTCATCGAGATTGCATTGAGGTTCTCCTCAAAGGTGGCTCGATACATGCCTCTTGGACATTTCACACAATGATGGAGGTAGCCCATGCCGATCGTTCAATTCACTCGCTTCAAGACCGATAAGCCCGAGGAAATGACCCGGGTTGTCAGGCAGGCGAAGAAAATCTTCGAGAAACATGGCGCGGAATTTCTTCGGCTGTCCCGCTTCCACACCGGCCCGTGGGCTGGAGAGTTGCTGGTGACGACGCGCTACGCCAATTGGGAAGTTTACGGCAAAGTGCAGGAGGCGGTGTCAAAGGACGCGGAGTTCGCACAGGTGTATGCGGATGGAATGAAGATTGCGGAACTAACGGCCCGTAATATCGCTGTCAGCATCGATCTGTAGTCGGAGCGCCGCTCGGCGAACCACGTCAAGCGAGGAGGCCGCCGGACATATTGCCAGCGGCCTTCTTTCCATTTCGATGGATTGCACTGCGTTACTCCGCGCCTGGCCAACCAAGACTCAGGGTCATTCGCGTCGGTCGGCGCATGCCAACCACTTCCGGTCGCCCTCGAAGAGCCGGAGCCAAACAACGACCATTCGCCACGAAGTCAATTGAGTCTCAAGACCCTCGGATGTCCGGGGTGGGTCAATCGCGTTGTTTTAGCCCGCTCATCAGAGAGTCCGGTTCACCCTCGATTGCGGACCATGCAGACGGGAGGCCAGGCTGACGCGATGGGCCAAGGCACAAAGTCGCTGCGCTCCAGCCCGCTGCGCGGGAGCAAGAGCCGAGGGGCCGGTGGTTGGTCGAAAGGACAGCAGTAGCGGGGTGGCTAGGGTCAACACGATCGACTCGCGTCGCGACCGCCTGCTCAGTATGGTCAAGACCAGCAGATCATCTCCGGGCCAGCACCTGGCGAGCCACATCGAGCGCAATGCAGTTTGCTTGAATGTGCCGTGCATCTTTTGGGTCGCAAGAAATTGACTCGTCCTATGCCGCTAGACACCGATCGAGCGATCAATCGCGCAGCCATTTCCGCCACGCGCAACTATTTGAAATTGCACGGGCCAAGAAGATTAAATCCCCCATTTATCAATACTCGTGCCAAGCCGCTTAAGTTGTGCGCACATCGAGACCCCTACTCTTCGAATTTTCCTAGGTCGAGCACCTCATAGCACTCGCTGCTCCGCCGGTGCCTAACTCCCCGCGGGTCACTTCAAATTCCTCCGGGTATGGTCGGTCAAATTCCTCCACCCGCGAGGCAGGACATGGTGATTGTTAGTTTGCCTTTGTTTCCCGGGCAAGAGTTTCAGCGGCCTCTTTGAGCCGATAGCTGCGTCCGTCGAACTCAAGCAGATGGCAATGATGCATCAGGCGATCGAGGATCGTCGTGCTCATGGTGTTGTCCCCCAGGTATGTCCCCCAGTCCTGCACGACGCGATTGGAGGTAACGATGACGCTGCGGCGCAGTTTGTAGCGCTGATGGATCAGGGTCTGCAGCAATGCGCCGGCGTCGTCAGGGATGGCGCGTGCGAGGAACAGATCGTCCAGCACGAGGAGATCGCAGTCGATGATGGTTCGCAGCCGGACCTCGCGTTGTGCCGGGGAGTTCATGGCGTAGCGGTGGAAGAAGTCGTCGGTCTCAAGATACTGGACCTTGTGGCTTTGCAGGATCGCCTGATAGGCAATCGCCTTGGCGATGTAGGACTTCCCGGTGCCAGGTTTGCCGACAAGCAGCGCGTTTTCGCCGGCGGCAATGAACGCCAGGGTGTGGAGCTGGAAGCAAGTCTGGCGCGGCAATCTGGGATTGAAGGTCCAGTCGAACTCGGCGAGCGTCAGTTTTTCGTCGAGCCCGGATTGCTGGTATCGTCGCTCGATAAGGCGGGACTGACGACGGTCCAGTTCGTCCTGCAGGATCAGGGAGAAGGTCTCGAGGAATGGCTGGTTGGCGCCCTGCGCCTGCAGCACGCGCGTCTGCAGCGTGTCGCGAACGCCCGACAGGCGCAGCTGTCGCAGGCAACGCTCAATTTCCGGCATGGTCATCATGTGGTTTGGTCTCCAGTGTGAGGTGAGAAGCCGCGGGAGCGCTCGTGGCGCCGGAGCTGGCCGGGGTTGCGCAGGCGCCACGAGCGCGGGTTGCAGGGGTGCGGTCGCCGTGAGCCTCGGCCTGCCGGCCATTGTCGCCGGCATCGTGCCGCACGGCACGGCTGAAGAGATCGCCGTATTCGGCTGGAGCGCGGATCAGCGGATGATCCTGGGTGAGCGACGATGCCGGCTGTGGCGTCGCTCCAACCTGCGCGATCGCCTGTTCGAACAACCGCTCGACGGTCGCACGCACGTGCTTGTAGCGGTAGATGCGGTTCTCGACGGCGTGCGCGCAGGCTTGCTCGACCAGCCGTGCCGGATACTTCCGGCCCAGCCCGACAATGCCCCACATCGCGCGCTGTCCGGGGCGCCCCTCGGTGTCGAACACTTGCTGGCACAGCGCCCTGGTCTGCGGCCCGATGCGCTCGGCGCTCGCCAGCAGCACGGCGGTTTGCCGCGACGGATTGAACGGCCGTTCGCTGGTCGGCAGGACGACAGAACCGGAGTGCGTCATCCGGGGATGAACACGCAGCAGCGCATGGGTGTGGCGATCACGGATCTCGATCGTGGAGGCGTAGATCGCACCACGACCGGACTGCCGATGGGCGCAGGCCGCGCGGCGTAATAGCTGCTATCAACACGCACGGTGGTATCGTCGCAGACGGTCCGAACGACCTCGGTGAAGATGCGGAAGGCAGCCACTGGCAACGGCCGCAGGTGTGGCTTCTCCTCCTGGAACATCGCCTCGACCTGACGACGCGTGCTGCCGTGGATGCGCTTGGAGGCCCAATTCTCCTCCCAGTGCCTCAAGAACTCGTTCTGGGCTTCCAGTGTCTCGAAGCGCCGTCCGGCCAGCGCGGTGCCCTGGGTATGTTGAATCGCACTCTCGACGCATCCTTTCCGATTGGGATCGGCTGAAATGGACCCCGATTGTGGGACCACGTGCTTAGTTGGAAGGGGCTGCTCCGTTTGATAGACGGAGCGCATGATGACAACGAAGACGAGACGCAAGATCGACGCGGCACTGAAGGCAAAGATCGCGCTGGAAGCCGTGCGGGAGCAGACGACGGTGGCCGATCTGGCCCAGCGCTATGAGGTTCACCCGAACCAGATCTATGCCTGGAAGAAGCAGCTACTGGACCAGGCGGCCCGGGCCTTTGACGCGGGTGTCGGGCGGGAGAGCGAGGACGCTCGCGAACGAGAGATCGAGAAGCTGCACGCCAAGATTGGACAACTGACAGTCGAGCGCGATTTTTTAGCGCGGAGGTCCGGAAGATGAGCACGCCGGACCGTCGAGGAATGCTCGATCGCGCCGACATGGCGCTGTCGATTCGCCGGCAATGCATGTTGCTTGGTATCGCCCGCTCTGGGGTCTACCGGCCGCCACGGCCGGCCAACGACAACGACCTCGCCCTGATGCGGCGCCTCGACGAGCTATTCACCGCCTGGCCGTTCCTGGGCTCGCGGCGAATGACCGCGATGCTGAAGGCTGAGGGGCTTCAGGTCAATCGCAAGCGTGTGCAGCGGTTGATGCGCAAGATGGGCATCGCGGCGCTGGGACCAAGGCCGAACACGACAAAGCCGGCGCCGGGCCACAAGATCTATCCCTATCTGCTGCGCAACATGACGATCGACCGGCCAAACCAGGTGTGGGCGGCCGACATCACGTATCTGCCCATCGGCCGCGGCTTTCTTTATCTCGTCGCCATCATCGACTGGGCGAGCCGTGCGGTTCTGGCGTGGCGGTTATCGAACACGATGGACGTCTCGTTCTGCGTGGCAGCTCTGGAAGAGGCGCTGGCGAAGTACGGCACGCCGGAGATTTTCAACACCGACCAGGGCAGCCAGTTCACCAGCGTGGCCTTCACCGGCGCGCTGGCGGCCGCAAAGATCAAGATCTCCATGGATGGCCGCGGTCGTTGGATGGACAACGTCTTCATCGAGCGGCTGTGGCGGTCTCTCAAGCATGAGGACATCTATCTCAAGGGCTATGCCGACGGCCGCGAGGCCAAGGCAGGGATCGCGAGCTGGATCGCCTTCTACAATGATCGTCGCCTTCATCAGTCCCTCGGCTATCGCACGCCGATGGCGGTCTGGCGCGAACGGATGCAGGCCGCGAAGGCTGTGGACATGGTGGACAACGCTGACGCGTTGACCACATGCCCACAGCAACAGCAGCAGACAGAGTCTCTGGCAGCGTGATAGAAAGGATCAGGAGCGGTCAGTTTCCAACTAACAAACCGGTTCAAGCGGTCCCGCTCCGCGGGTCCATTTCACGGCCACACGCGCGGGATCGGCGACCACGGCGTAATGAGCCAGCATCGCGCTGTAAATCGGGTTGAGCTCGGGCTCGTACAAATCCGGCTTGAGGACGCCTTCCTTCAGATTGTCGAGCACGACATAGCTGGGGACCCCGCCAAAATACCGGAACGCCTCTTCGTGGAGCTGCGCCCAGACGTGTTGGCTGGACTTCCAGACCACCCGCCGGAAGCTGCGCCGCGAGTAGCGCAGCGTCATCACGAACAGGCGGGGACGGCGGTACCGGCCGCTCCTGGGATCAATCGTCAGAGCGCCCTCGCCATAGTCGACCTGGGCCTCCTCGCCGGGCAGGAACTCAAGTCGATCAAACTGCTCGGGATCGCTGTGTCGCAACGTGCGCACAAACCGCTTGACGCTCTGGTAGCTGGACGGAAAGCCAAAATGATCGACAAGGTCCTGGTAAATCGCCTGCGCATTCCGCTTCAGGCGGACCTGTTCTTCGATCCACATCCGATGCGGTTCGCAAGCCGAACGGGCCAGGCTGCTGGTGACCGTCGCTCCTGATGCCCCAGAAGCCGGTGGTCGGGGTGGAGGAATTTGGCCGTCCACGCTCACCGGGCCGGTGGTCGCTTCCCCGGGGGAATTTGCCTCCGCACCGGCCCGCAGCGCCCGGTAACGCCGGATCGTCTTGCGATTGATCCCCGTCAGCCTGTGGATCTCGCGCTGGCTGGCGTTGCGATCGAGTAGCGTAAATACCGTGCTTTGCAGGTGTGGCTTCAAGACGTTCAACTCCCCGGCCCCTTGCTGGCTAAAGGGACCGAAAATAACCGTCCTGCCTGACCGGCTACCGCTGTTCAGCGGCGCTGACGGTGAACATCAGGTGGGGGAGTTTCAAGTGACCATACCCGGGGGATTTTGACCGACCCACGGGGGCCTAACTTCCCGCGACTTCGTGCCTTGGCGCTTTTTGGACGCCGGCCAGTGAGCTTGCGGAGCCACCTTGTTGCCGGCGTCCAAAAACCTGCACAGCGGCGGAACATCCCGAATACCTTTAAATTGCAGTAAGGCGCGCGGCACCCGGCTGCAACGAGCCGCAATTGACCGGGTTGCGTATCGAACGAGGGCCAGCATGCTTGCCCCCCGACACGCTGGTCGAATTGGGTGATAGCGGCGTCGGGGGCCGGTCGCGGAGACACCATGAAGAGCATCGCCGCGGCCAATCGCGTGCCGCTGTGGACGCTCGGGCAGTGCAACTCGCTTCCGAAGAACGCGCAGCTCACCCCGGATCAGACCATCATCGTCCCGCGGCATCTGACGCCACCGGCGCCTGCCGCTGCGATGGCGACGCCGCCGCAGGCGCGGAAGTAAAGGAAGAGCGGTCTCAGCAGATCGAGCTCACACCAAGAGATCGTGCTGCCCGTGAGGCCCGCCTGAGCCAGCTACGCCGTGAGCGCCGTCGTCCAGCTGCGGACCCTCGTCCGGTGCCGTGGCGTGACCATGTCCGTTGTCATGTGCCGCGCGTTCATGACGATCGAGCGGCACTGCGAGATCGTCCACAAAAGCGATGCTGGAGTTCTCCATCGCCGGGGTCAGGAATTTGAAGGAATCGCCCGGCCCCGGCGGATGGGCCTTCTCGTTTCCGTGCGGGCCGTGCGTGTCGTCTGCCGCAGCATGAGGTTGTCCATTGGACTGGTCGGGGGTCTCAATCGAAGCATGACTGTGTTTGCTTTCCTGGGATTGATCCGAATGAGGGTTGCCGCCGTTTCCGAGACCTTTCTCCGAGGCGATATCGAGAAGCGCATTGGCGGTATCGGCAAGGCTTGCATGGCCATGCGCCTCGGCAGCCTTGCCGCTCTCTGGATGCTGGTCGATGGCAACGAGCGCATCCGGCACGCTGAAAGTGACGGCACGATCTTGCTCCGTCGTACCGGTTATGGCGTTTCCGTTTTGATGGATGCTGTCGTCGGTCTTGGGTGGTTCGAAGACAAATTTGACGGGCTCCGCCGATAGCAAATGGATTGCCGGTTGTGACAGGCCCGGCAGTGTTGCAGTCTCGTCCGGGGTGGAAGCGGTCATCTCGTGGCTGCTGAGATCCCGATTGATCTCGAAGGGAAAGCTCACATCGATCGCGGTCGTGCTGCCGTCCAACGAAATAGAGCCGCTGCTGTTCGTCGCCTCGGTGGTGGCATCGGAGGTAGTCAATGTCATGACCGACGCATCGCCTAGCGTAGCCGCGGCCGGATCGATTGTATCGCTCGCCGCCTGGACCGGTGCGGCGGCTTGATCAATGATGAAGTCCGAGGAATCGATGGTCGCGACACCCTGGAGATGAACTTCCAGCAGGCTGGAATCGCCGATGTGGAGGATTTGATCGGTCGGATTGACATACACGATGGTTTCGTTGGCCGAGCTGTCGTAGATCCAGGCAATGGTGTGGGGCGGCACGGGCGAGCTTGTCGAGCTCAACGCCAGGATCACGAATCCGAGCGCGCCGAGCGCCGTCAAATCGATCTTGTCGCTTCCCGATTGGAAATCGGTGATCGTATCGAACTGGCCGGCCCTGGAATCGACCGCCGACAGATAGACGAAGACGTCATTGCCGTTGCTGCCCGTGAGCTTGTCCGCACCGAACCCGCCGATGATGGTGTCGTTGCCGTTGCTGCCGTCGATCGTGTCTTGCCCGGAGCCGCCGTAAATGAGGTCGGCCCCGTTATTGCCCTTGATCGTATCGTTGCCGGATCCGCCGTAGATGGTGTCGTTCACGCCGGTTCCGTTCAGGGTATCGTCGCCGGCACCGCCATAGATGATCTGGGAAACGCTGCCGCCACCGGCGACGCTGTCGTGTCCAGGCGTGCCGAAGACGAACGGGGGATCGGAGACGACGGTTGATCCCGTCGCCAGATTGTCGAAGTCGTTGGGGTCGGCGTCGCTGGCGCCATGGATGGCGATCGTCACCTGTTGCGTGGTGCCGTCGATTGACGTCACCGTGAAATGGTCGGTGAGCGTGTCACCGACATTCAGCGCGTCGACCACGGCGTTGCTGTTGTCGAGCGTATAGGTCCACAGGCCGGACGCGGTCATCGTGAAGGTGCCGTAGCCGCCGTCGCTGGGCCTGGGCGAGGTCACCGCCGTGAAGGTGTTGGCCGGATTGTCGAGGTCGGTATCGGTGAGCGTCCCGGTCGCGACCGGCGTGCCGGAGGCGATGCCGCCGGCCTCGAGCACCGAACCCGTCGTCGTTCCGGAAATGGAAGCGGCGTCATTGGTGCCGTTGATCGTGATCGTCACCAGCTGCGGCGTGCCGTCGACCGTGGTCACGGTGAACTGATCGTTCAGCGTAGCGCCGACATTGAGCGCCTGCACTGCGCCGTTGCTGTTGTCGAGCGTGTAGGTCCACGTGCCAAGCGCGGTCATGGTGAAGGTGCCGAAGCCGCCGGCGCTCGTCTTTGGCGTGGTCACCGGGGTAAAGGTATTGGCCGCATTGTCAGGGTCGAGATCGGTCAATGTCCCGGTCGCGGTCGGCGTGCCGGGCGTACCATTGGCCACACCTCCGGCCTCTACGACCGCGCCGCGCGTCGTCCCGGAAATGATTGCCCCATCGTTGCTGCCGTTGATCGTGATCGTCACAGTCTGTGGGGTGCCGTCGGCCGAGGTCACCGTGAAACTGTCTGTCAGCGTGGCACCGTTGTTGAGCGCCTGGACCGCGGTATTGTTGTTGTCGAGCGTAAAGGTCCATAATCCGGCCGCGGTGATGGTGAAGCTGCCATAGCTGTGCGCGCTTGCCGTCGGCGTATCGACCGCCACGAACGTGTTGGCGGGATTGTCGACGTCCGCGGCGAGAAGCGTGCCCGTCGCGACCGGGGTGCCAGGCGAAGTGCCGCCCGCCTCGACGACGGAACCGATCGCAGTCCCCGAGATGATTGCGGCGTCATTCGTGCCGTTGATGGTGATCGTCACCAGCTGCGGGGTGCCGTCGATCGTGGTCACGGTGAACCGATCGATCAGCGTATCGCCGACATTCAGCGACTGCACTGTACCGTTGCCATTGTCGAGCGTGTAGGTCCACACGCCGCCGGCTGTCATCGTGAACGTACCGTAGCCGCCCGCGCTCCTGGTCGGCGAGCTGACCTCCGTGAAGGTGTTGGGCGGATTGTCGACATCGGCGTCTGTCAGCGTGCCGGTTGCGCTCGGTGTGCCGGGCGCGGAATTGGCGACGCCGCCTGCCTCCACCACTGTGCCGGCGGCGTTGCCGGAGATAATGGCGGTGTCGTTGACGCCGAGAATGTTGACGACGAATGTTCGGCTCGTCGATAGCCCGGTGTCCGAGACCGTGATGACGAAACTCATGGTCGTCGGCGACGACAGGGCATTGATGGCTTGCGCATTCGGAACAAAAGTGTAGGCGCCGGATGCGCTGTTGAGATACAGGGTGCCATACGGCCCGGTCTGCGAGAGATCGTAGGTTTCCCCATTAACGACCGTGGTGCCGGCCGTCCCGCCGCTGATGCCGAAGGTGAGGGCGCCATTGAGCGGGCTGCTGGCGGTGAAAGTGCCGGTTGTCGCGGGGAACGTGTCGTTGAATGCGATGGTGTCGATCTCGGTGGGTCCGCCCGGCACGTTCAGTGATGGCGGCGGGCGTACGATCAAGGGGATGTCGGCCGGCGGCAGTGGCGGAAGCAGGTTTAGCGGCGCCGGCGCGTTGTCCGGGTTGAAGTTGATGTGCTGCAGCGAGGGGGCGATGACGCCGGGCGGCGTACTGGATCCAGTTGGGCCTCGCGTGAGATTGGCGAGCACGTCCTGTTGAGCTGCGTGCAGCTCCTCCATGCGAGCAGCGCTGTTGGTAACCTGATTCACACTGACGGAGGAGCCGATCCTGTGCAGGATGACGGTTTCGCCTGGATCGTCGACGATAATATGCCGAGGCACCCGCTCCTTGGTGATGAGCTCGAAGGCGCCGTGCTGCAGGTCCTTGTAACTGAGCGTATCGCTGTCGAGATAGGTGGCGTCGGGGTCCGAGCCCTGCGCCTCTTTCACCATCGCGAAAGTCAGCGCCGCAATGGTCAGGATGCCGAAGCCGGTCGCATGGGAGCGGCCGCGAACGCTGCCAAGAGGTGTGTCGACCGTCAGGGTGCCGCTGTTTGCCAGCCGTCCGGCCGCGAATGCAAAGCTTCCGCTGCTGACCGCAACGATGGTCGAACGCGAGGCGCAGTCGGATTCGGAGGCGAACTCGCGCAGTTCGACGCGAGCTCCGCTGCCGACGCTGAATATGGTGTCGTCGAGAAGCCGAATCCCGATCTGCGCATGCGCAGCCGTCTCTATTACGTCATGGCGGCAGACAAGGTCGCCGATGCTGACCTGCGTGGCCGGACCGTCATCGCGCGTGAGGGTAACGTATCCCAACGTGCTTTGAACGATGCCGATGATCTGGAGGGGGAAGGTCTTGGTGCCCCCGTTCTGGGGGCCAACGCCGAACGCAACTGACATGGCCGTGGCCTCGCGCGCCGAACAATTCGGGCTCGGCGCGGTGCCGCGGCTTCTTGTCGGTATTGCTACGCCGCGGGCGCAATTTTTGGCGTTAGCAACCCCAGGCCTGCACGCCGAAAACGTCTGGTTTGAAATGCGAACTTTATTGGTATAGGCAACGTGATGGCAGGTTCAGCGGAGATGCTTCCCCGCAACAGCAATTTGCGCTCTCAAGAGATTGACGCTGAACTATGCGAGTTCAATTGGAACTTTAGTTCGCGCGATTGTCAAGGGGGCCTTCTGACCGGTCGCGCATCGATGCGATATCGACCTCGCTGCGCATGATCGGCATCTATGCCCGGAGGGCCGAAATGCGAGGGGATCTGAATCCCCTATTAGGAGCGGTCTCTCGGAACTAGCGCCACTGTAGCAGTCTTGCGTGGATGATCCTTTCGCAAGATTGTCGCCCGAAACTAAGCTCCAGCTCGCTCCCCCCGTGGGCTGGAGCATTTCTTTTTTCGTCTTCGGCGGCTCCCGGGTGCCACTCGGAATTGCAAAGACGTGAGTGCTGAAGGTGGCCTTACTGCCGTTCGATGATAGGGGCTGCGCGCGACTCCCGCCAGAATGGGAGTGTCTTTGACCTGATCCGTGTGCGCGCTGAAACTATTCCTAGGTTCGCCCGTATTTCATTCGACAGCTGCCCCCGAGGCCCCAAACCCGTTGGCGGCTGTTCGGCCCCGGGGTTTACTCGCGTGCGCCGGGGGCCTTTTTGCCGCCCTCCGCACATCAGCAATTTAGCATTTACAAGGGTCCTAATTCGCCTGTGCGGAACGAATGTACACTTTTGTACTTAGCTGACTGCCGACCAACGGAGCAGGCGAGTGCGAGTGATCGACCACGAAGCCCGTAGTGCTCAGACCACCGCTGATGCCGGTAGGCGAACGATAGAAAGGCCTCAGCTGGGGCTGGCGCGAGCTGAGGCCTTCTGTGTCAGCGTCACGTTGTCGAGGCGTGAGGCTGCTACCCAAGTCACCTGATAGTTCCACGAAATTAGGACACTCGGTCATTCGTCGAAGAACTAGGGGTTGAGGTCCCCCGCTGGGAAAGGCTCTTGGGTCTTCCGGCCTAAGAAGGTCTCGTTCGCCTTCCCGTATTTGATGAGATATTCAAGCTGATCCGCGAGCACCTTGAAGTGCTCCGCCATCCTTCCGAACGTGTCGCGCCTCAGAGGATTGGTAGCAAGGTCGCGGATCAATTCGCATTCGGCGATTTGAGTACGCAATTTCTCTAAGTGCGCCTGTACGTCTTTCATCAGACGCCTCCCGCTGTAGTTAGGGCGGGAGCGCAACCGGTCTCTCAGTCACCGAGTAGCCACGATCGGGGCGGTGATGTTTGTAGGTTGAGCCTCCGGAGCTTGACAGTCAATCGAATTAGAGGCCCCAAAGTTATTTAGGCCACCCCCAAATTTAACATGGGTTATCACACCGCGCGGTCTCGCGCGGCCTTAATCGTCCCTGCTTCGCTCTCCGCAGTGCTCGCACTCGAACATCTGGATGCTGTGCCCGGTGTCTGCGTCTAGTATCACTCGGACAATCTCTATAGGCGTCTGGCGCCACAGCAATCTTCTGAACCCTAAAAAGCTCCATCGCCCCATCCCCGCAGAGACTCACAGCAACGCCGCCCGCTTGAAATATCGACAGGCGGCGTTGGTCCAGCCCCGGGAGGGTGACGGCAAAATCCCGGATTGTGTCAGTTTGGTACAAGTGTTCGGAGTTGTCTGTTCGATACCTGCCAATCGCAAAGGCGTAGGACACCCAAATCTGCCAGATTTGCATACAAAAGGCCCGAGCTCCGGCAATGGGAAATGCTGAGGCCGTGCGCGTCAAAATGGCCCCAGCTCGACGTTTGGGGCGATGGAGCTGGGGCCACTCCTAATTTCAAAGGAGCGTGTTTCCGGGATAATCTGGCACAAGCTGCATAGCCACCCCGACTTAATCTAGGTTAAATTAGGGCATGGGCAGAGAGCAACTAGTGCTCGTGCTTGCCATTGGCGCTGGCGTCTTCACCGTGGCCGCCGCAGCGGCGCTACTCTTTGGCTTTTGATCTATCTCAATTACCACGCGCGAGCAGCCCCGCACCCTCCCATCCCACGGGAGGCGACAATGACGATGCGGCCTTGGATGTTGCATGCGTTGGCGTGGGGTGCGGCCGCGGTGGGCTTGGCCGCCATCATTTCCATGAGCATGTAGGGGTCGGGCGCCGATCGCTCGCGGGAGGCGGTGCCGGTGATGTGGAGCTGGGGCAAGCTGCATATCAGGGCACCATCGGAACGTGCTCGGCCTCGACGGCGCGCAGCAGGGCGGTGAGGCTGGGATATTCTACGCCATTGCGAGCGTAGCGGTTGACGCGTTCGACATAGCGGGCCGATCCATCGGGCTTGCCGCGCCAGCGGAACAGCAACACGGCGCTGTTGTGCTGGCGCAGAACGTGGCCCGCGCCATTACCGAAATACTTGCTCATGGCATGGCGCTTCATGGCCGCGCCTCTAGCTTCGTCCGGTCCGACTCCCGGATGAGCGGTCCTGGACGGGGACGTTCCTCCTATTGTAGGCGAGGAGAGAGTCGGCGATGGTGAACAGCTTCACACTTGGTGTTCAGGCGGACTGTCCAGCATGCCATCGCAGCGCTGAAGGCCGGCGAGGATCTGCTGGCGGCGTCTTATCTGAGCAGATCTTGGCCGAGCTTCAGCAGCCTCACATAAGTGCCGCTTTCGTGCAGCTCGAGCCAGCCGCGCTCGACCGCAAACTTGATGCCGGCTCCGAATTCCGCGCCCGTGGCCTTGCAGCCGTCCTTCGACAGGAACGACGCGTTGATCTTCTCGATGTGAATGCGGCCGTCCTGGACCGCCTCGATGCTCTTGGCGAGCTCTAGCAACTTGCGTGCTGCGGCCTCAGGGTTGGAGTAGGGCCGTTCGTTAGTCAGGTTCATCGATATCCCGTAGCCAAAGGCGACTTACCGCTCTCAAAATCGGGTCTGACATCGGCACCGCGTCTGCCGCAAGACTGGCAGATGAACCGCGACTCGATATCCGATAGGCGGACATCATCAGCCCATTGATCGGCGCTCAAGGCAACCGTTGTGGCCGCAACGATAATCGGCGCACCGGAAGCGTCTGCCGCCGAGCGTGGTGCTCGGCTGGTGGCTCGTGCCGGGGTCGCCGCTACCGATAAATCAACATGATCAACAGCAGAGCGCCGAAGAGGAGCCCGACCCCTATCCAACCGCGCAAGGGCATGCTCGCAGCCGGCGGCGGTCGGTAGATGGCTTCCTGTGCCGACCGCTGTCGATAGAGAAAGCTCAGATCACCGCGATCATCGTTCATCCCGTGTTTGGTCATGATCTCGGCGATCCTGGCGGCAGCGGATGCCGCTTCCTCCGGCGTGCAGCCGGCGGCGGTCGTCATCTTCCGGAGCTTCTTGATTTTGGCGTATGCTCTTGCCCGCCCTAGGATGCTCATTTGGTGTCGACCTCGTCCTCGCGGTCGCGTGCGGCGATGCCGATCACTGCTTCTCCGCGGGCGCGTCGCTGGGCGGTGCATCCGGAGATGGCGGAGCAGTTTCCGGCGCGCCTGGCGTCGCAGCAATGCAGTTGCCGGCCCATGGGCGCCGCAGTTTGAGCAAGGGCGGATGCCGCAAAGCCGAGGATGGCGGCGGCGAGAATCAGCGGAGTCCTCATGATCATCCTTTTCCCCAGATTTACTCTTTGGCGTCCGGCATCACTTCGTCTCCGACTTCAGAGCTGATTCGGCGAAATGTCGGATCAGCAGGCCCGATGCGCCGAGAACAATCAAGTCGCCGCCCACGATTATGAGCCCATGCCCAAGCCTCAGCGGAGTAGCTCGGTGAACGCGTCCATCCCCTATCTCTTTTTGGGCCGGTCCCGGAATCGGCCGCGTCGCCAAATTTTTCGACATGGAAGGTTTTGATGATCCGGGTAAGTGACTTAAGCCAAGCCCAGCCAATCGACTGGCGAGCCCGGATTGAAAACCTAGTCAACGCGATGGTGTCACACTCAGATTCTCTCGACGTCGAGAGAATTAGGTGCGCGTCGATGACGTAAGAAAACAAATCGTTGGCACGCAATCACAAGACCGGCCTTCGATTGCTCGCTAAGCGACAGTTACGAATGGCGTGATCGTCACGCGCGGTTCAACGTTCGATAACGCGGCAAACCTCGCCGCACCGTTCCTTGAGGCAATCAAGGCCCGCTATGAGGGTACCCGGCTCGGCCGCCAGGAATTGAATGCTGAAATCCTCGAGGACGTAGCGGGTGCCCTGTGGACCAGGGCAATGATCGAGGGCGCACGGTTCACGGGCACTGTGCCTGATCTGAAGCGCGTCGTCGTCGCGATCGATCCATCCGGCACCAACGGCGAGGACGGCGGCGATAGTGTGGGCATCGTCGTGGCCGGCATCGGTTTGGATGGGCTCGGCTATGTGCTGGCCGATCGCACTATCAAGGCGTCTCCAGCAGTGTGGGGTGCTCGCGCTGTCGCAGCGTATCGGGAGTTCAAGGCTGATCGGATCGTTGCCGAGAGAAACTTCGGCGGCGCAATGGTTGCGCATGTGGTGCGTACCGTCGATCCCAGCGTTCCGTATCGTGAAGTGACGGCAAGCCGCGGCAAAGTCCAGCGGGCGGAGCCGATAGCGGCGCTCTACGAGCAGGGCCGCGTTCGTCACGTTGGCAACTTCACCGAATTGGAAGACCAGCTCGCCGCAATGACGGCATCCGGCTTTGCCGGCGACGGCTCGCCAGATCGGGCTGACGCCCTGGTTTGGGCGCTCACGGAATTGATGACCACCCCGCACACCCCCGCCGCGCAGTTCGGCTTTTGGGGTACTGCACAAGCCGAAAAATCGACCAGCAGGTTCGACGGTCTAATCACAGACGGGCAATTGGCCGGCGGCCACGCCGTCTCACGCTAACGCTAGGAGAAGCGAAATGAAATACAGACTCGATGACCCAAAAGAGTGGCGGGGGCGCCCGCAATTGCAGGGTAAGCCGACCAGCGAAGGCGTGTCCTACATCGGGGGCCCGCGCGTCGGCAAATGGGTCTGGGCGCAGAACGCTAGCCCTGTGCTCGATACACTGGAGTTAAGCGTCTACAACACTAGCCTAGGAACGTTCGACCGCATTCGCGAAAAGCGCGCCCAGCTCGAACGCGGAGGAAAGCTGACGGAATCTGGCATCCGCGACGAGATGACGAAGCTTGGCGCGACTGCAAAGCAGACGCTTGCTCGGGCCAAGAATGATCTGGCCGATATAAAGCGCGAGGTCGCTGAGCGCCGTGCGAAGATCAAGCCGACCGAACGCAGCGCGGACGAAGATCCGACCCGCAAGCTGCAAAAGATGGAAATTCGCATCGTGCTGCGGAGCATGTCGCATAGGGAGTTGTTGGCGACGCTGGCCGGACCAAATCCTAATACGCTGTTTGTCGAGGCCCTGCTCGAGTCCGACCCGAGGATGATTGCGAATGTCAGCCCGTCGCTTCGCAAACTCATCGAGTCCAAAGCGGTGGAAGCGAAGTTCGGTCCAGAAATCGAAGAGCTTGACGAGATTGATCACGCGATCGCGACCGCGGAGCGCGCCCTGAGCGTTGCTGCGGATGGTGTCGATCGTGAGATCAACGGCGGCGCTGCGGAGCCGACCCGCGCTGCAGCGCCGCCGCTTGTCAAGGCAGTCTAGAAGGCGTCGTGAGGCTCAGATGACAGACGAAGAAACAGCGAAGCTACTTATCCAAGCATTGCAGCGGAACATCGTAGCGGTCCGACAGCTCACCGAAACGACGAAGCTCCTGACGGATCTTTATCGTGGCGAACGTCCAGAGACGACCACCGCAACGCGCCCGAATTGAGGAAATCGACTATGAGCAGCAAGCGCGAGCCTTCGGCGGAATGGCAGCAGTCGTTCTTCCAGACCATCATGGCACACCACGACAAGCAGGAAAGCGAACTCCTCGTAGAACTTGGTAAGGAGATTCGCTCCTTCGTCAAAGACGAGATTGCAAGCCAGCAGACAGAAACCAACGAACTTCTTGCGGCCATACGCGACCTGATCGTCACGATGGCGCAACCGAAGCGGCTGGTCTTCGACGCGGAAGGGAAGCCTGTTGGCGTGGCTGTCGGCAAGTCATTATCGAACTGACGCGACCAAGGAAAATTCAATGATCACCATCACGCTTGGACAAGCAACCGAGCAAGCCACCGTCGATAACGAGGGTACCACTCCACAACTCCTCGGCAACAACGGTCTCGCCGTTTCCGTTGGTGGACCGAACACGGCGGGTCCGAGACTACTCCCGCAGAACCGCAGCAGCCGAGCCCTTGGCCAGGTCCGGCCCCTGAGCGCGAAATAACGGCGCCGAGCCCAGCCAAAGGAGAGCCGAAATGCTGAATAAGGAAGACAAAGCCATGATCCGCGAGGCGGCTCGGGGGCTGAACGGCGCCGATGCCGCGGGCTTCGAAGCCGCGGTGATCGCACGGCTGCAGGAAGCGCTAGACGCCGGCATCATTGAGCGCGTGACGAAGAACAACGTGAGGGCTGCATGCTCGGCGCAATTGGCGCAGGGCAAGTAATGAAGGACGCACTGCGCCAACGCGCTCGCCAGGGCTGCGCTCTTTGAGACGCGCCTTGGCCAGCCTTCGCCATGTCGGCAAAGCTGCCGGTTGCACAGAAGCCCGCCCGTTGGGCAATCTTTGCGGGGACGCGAAGGGCGGGCAGCAAGGGTGCTATGCGTGCGCGCAAAGAGGCAATTGGCTGCGCCTCGGTATTGAAGCACCGTGGTAAGCCAGCGCTGAGGAACGCTCCGTGGCGTTCGAGATTATTCGGGAATGCCCCGATATTATTTCCACTTGCGAAAAGGAAACCAAGTCGCCCACGATGAAGAGGGGATGGATCTTCGCGAAATGGAGGCCGTTCAAAATGAGGCCGCTCACGCACTATCAGATTTGGCGCGAGACGCCATTCGAGAAGCCTCGGCGCTTGGGGTGGCGTGCAACCTCACGATTGAAGTCCGCGACGAGAACGGCCTCGTGATGCAGGTACGTTTCCAGTTCGCTATCAAACGAACGCCTACCGTAAATCGCCGACATCGCGGCAGCCCGGCTGACCGACAATCATGATTGTGCGGCGGCGTGCGAATACTGTCAGCCGCGGTGCGGGGCGACGAGGCCGACGTCATCCAGGTCGCCCTCGCCGTGGCGGCCATGGCTCGCACGCAACTCCATCCCCGTCGCGATCATGGTGCTTCCAATAGCCGGGCTCTCCCCATCTGGCAGGTGCCAAGCCGACCAGGCGGGCAAAATCACAGTTGGGGGCCGACGCGATATGTCTGAGTGTTGTCGTGACCGGCCAGGGGCTAGAACTCAGCACCCAAGTTGCCTCAAAAGCGACGATCGCGCCCAACACTGCGATTATGCCAACGTGATAGCATCGGTGATTGTGACGCTCTGATACGGCTCGGAAACGACGCTGTAGATTGCGCAGTCGTTCTTCAGGACCTGGGCCGGCACGAACGGGATTGGGGTTAGGGAGGTGAGTCATGGCCGCTTGTCCGTTCGACTTCGGCCCTTTGTGGTCCGCACTCCTCCGAACACTCCGAAGTGCACCTGCACGCGGCTTGCCTGCTCTTTCGGAGGTAGGTCCTTGATGCTCTCGCAAAGCCGACTGAATTGCTCGCCCGCTTGGTGGGAGCCCCCGTCGATTTTCTGCGTTAGATGCCTTTCTTCGCCTGGCCGGGGACGGATCAGGATCTCGTCTATCGGCTTGCCCTTCTTGTCACGTTGCCTTTGGGTCCAATGCAGATAAGCCAAGACCAGCGCACCCGCCGCGCAAAGTGCCGCTGCCGTCAATAATGATGCGGTCAATACCTGTTGCATGACAACGCGGACTCGGGAGATGTCCAAAAAAAGCGAACGGCCCAGACGCACCTTTTGGGAGATACCAGGGCCCGCCGACGATCCGCCGCAACACGCTCGGCGCTGAGAGCAGGCAGGCGAGCATCGCAACTGACACTTAGAGAGCAATCGATGGCCAGTCTTGTGATTGCGTGCCAACGATTTGTTTTCTTACGCCATCGAGCCCACCTCAGCAGCCCGCTGAGCGGCTTTCCGCTGTTCCGGCTCTCAATAAATTCCTCGCCAAGGGACCATATGAGCAATCGTTATCAGGCCGCTGGCCGCTAACGACCAAGTCACCGCATGAAATACCCACTCTGGCAGGGTACGCATATGCACGCCTCTCCTACAAAAAGCCCTCCCCAGCGGGCCTATTAGTACAGATGACGGAGATCTCTTGCTGATGTCTGCCAAGCTTTTGTTTTAATCGGCCAGCAGACGACGCGCCCGTTAGGCTGCGCGCATCACGAGAGCGCATCCATGACGCGATACATCGCAGGATGTCTGCGGTTCTTGACCTGCGTTCCCAGCTCATTTTCGATCCGGAAAAAACACGCTCGGGCTGGGCCCGTCTGGTCGGTGCCGTGTTGCAGATTTGGGACATCGATTCACATTCGTTATAGGCGGAACCGGGAGCGTCGGAGAAATCGGTAATGCTGGGTTGGCGAAGGCATTTCATTTCAGAATCATTGAACCGGCAGCGTGAGGGTCGCTGTCAAAAAATAGCGGTCCTTTGCTTTGGACTGCAAGGTCGCGAGATGTTCGAGCATGTCTTTCGTCGTGCCCCCATCAGCTATGATCCAATGAATTTCAACTGAGGCAACTTTGGAACGATCAGCATATTGCCGCGTCCGTATGGTGTAGGGGCGCCCGGCTTGGGCCTTGCTTGGGCATCTGGTCTTGGGAACAGATGCGAGCAGACACTCAGCAAATGTCAGCCGGTTCCGATGCATCCTAAATGACTCGGAGAAAGATCATGCATCGCTCGCCATCGATGGTGCCGCAAGATGCGGACCATGACATGTACCTCGTACTACTGGACGCCTACGGGATATGGGTGGGCCGGGCCTGGCGCGAGACGGATGATGATGAGGGTACCTATCGCGAGATGCTGATCCGCGACCTCTTGCACGAAGTTTACAGCCGCCCAGTGCGCATCGTTGCCTTCAACACCGCCGAGGGATGGTCGCGCAATATCACAGCCGAGATCGCTGCTGAGTTGAAGCAGCGCAGAGACGAAGGGGAGAAGATTCCCACCTCTATACAACATTTGCTACTGATGGCCGGTGGCTAACCGTATTCGCTTTCTCCGGTTTCGCCTTCCCGCTCCCGTGCAATGTCCGCTTCGCCGCCGCTGTTGGAAGCAAGCGGACATCCCGGATTTATGAGTGCACGCCCTGGAAGGCTCGTCCGAGTTGGCCAATTCAGGAGCACTAACACCAAAGGCACCGCTGCACGGCGGAAGCGGTGGCCGACTGCGTCGCGCCGTGGGGTTGTTGAGAAAATTTGGAACATCCCCTCGAATGCTGGTTTGAGGCTCTGGGTGCTTCTGCCTGCTCTAGGGACTTCCGCGATGGCGCTCCAGACTAGCCTCGGGAATGGACTTTTAGCGGCTTTGCCCCCAGCGGATCTCGACCTGCTTGAGCCTCACGTTCAGAAGATATCGTTCGAGTCTCACGCTGTGTTGGTGCGAACCGGTGATGAGCTCAAACAGGTCTATTTTCCTATCAGCGGGATCTTAGCGTTCTTGGTTGAGATGTCGGACGGACACATTGTGGCGTCCACTCTCATGGGCTCGGAAGGCGCGGTCGGTGCTTTCTCTGTTCTTAGTCCCTCGCACTCGCCCGTCACAGCAACTGCCTATGTGGCCGGAGCTGCGCTCCAGGTTCCGGTTTTACGATTACAACAAGCTTTTGAGCAAAGCGGCGCCATTAAGCGTGTGCTGCGCCTCCATCTCCGCACTCAATTGCTACAGCTTCAGAACGTGGCCGCCTGCAACGCTGTGCACTCGGCGGAGTGCCGTATGGCTCGATGGTTGCTCGAGATTCATGATCGTGTCGCAAACGGGGAGATTCGATTGACGCAAGAGGCGCTCGCACAACTTATCGGGGTGCGGCGAACGACCGTTACTCTAACAATGCGTAAACTTCGGGAAATCGGCTGCATCATATCGGAGCGACGGGGCGTGTTGGCGGTCCACCGAGCGCGGCTCGAGGATGTTGCTTGTGAGTGTTACGGCGTGATGCGCCAGAGGATCAAACGGATGTATGACGAGGAGCTGACAATGCGCTCGCCGAACGTTTCGCATCATCGTTCGGAATGATGGACGGCGAGGCCATACGCGAGAACTCCAGTGACCGGAGTCCAAGATAGGCAACATTCGGCGCCAAGGCGAATCGCGCCCGTCGCTCGTTAGGAACGAGCGCCCTTGGGGCCAGTTCAAACGACGAGTCTTGCGTGTCCTCCCTCGGCAAGACAGTTGGCGACGACTAAGCTCCAGCTCGCTCCCCCGCGGGCTGGGGCTTTTGTTTTGAGGCGGATTCACAAATGTGAATCCTCCCGGGATCATTTGTGGGATGAAGCTGTGTTTGCGGCGGCAGACCCCTCGTTCCCAGCTCGTTTCGATCCGGAAAACCTCCAGGCTGGGGCCGATGTGGTCTGCTCAAAAGCAAGCAAATCCGGGTTCGGCGGCATGCGAGTTCTTACTCTCTAGGCGGCTGTAGCTCGCTGTGGATAAGATTCTGAATATCAGGGCGCTCCAGCGGGTCTTCTGCCGGGAACGGTTCCTGCGTCTTCCGGCCCAGGAAAGTATCGGGGGCGGGAGACCGAAGGATGTCCATCGCCCTTCTGACGAGATCGCGCATAAACCCATTCTGCTCCGCGAGTTCGGCGGCGTGTCCATGGACGCGAAAAATGTGGGGGTTGTCTGGCATTGCAGCTCCCTTTGCCTTGCAGGCGGGAGCGCGCTTGGTCTCTCAGCCACCGACGCCTACGGCATAGCCTCAACCGGTGATGCAGGAACAATGCACCTTTCAGCGATTGGTTGCTAGCAAATAAAATACGATAGTACCGGGCGAAGAGACGGCCCCAGCTCGCAACTAACGGGGGGTATGGGCCGGGGCCGCTCCGCCGGCTCGGGCATAGCCAGCCAAATGCAACGACGGCTCGACAGCGGGGTTCCTCTGAAGGAGACCACAGCGGCGGAATGTAGTCCGGGGACTACACGCCGCCAACCAGCACTACCAACATCCATTTCATAGCTTTGCACCCCGGTGGAACCACCTGGACGCACGCCAGCGCTTCGAGCGCTCACGGCTGGGGGCTGGTGGTTCGCCCTCGCAGTTGGGTATGAGTGGAGGCGCGGCGCCTTCCAACGCGGCCACTCGATCGATCAACTTTCGCAGACGCGTTGGCACCGGCGAAGTGTCGCGCGCGAGGCTATGCCGAAGGCGTTCGCCGATCTCCTCGCAAATCGCCCTGCAGTCCTCTGGTCTCAAAGCGGTCACATTGTAATCTTGACGCGGAAGTTGTTTCGCCATGGGGGCACCGTCGGCAAAGTTTGCACTGCTTCCTCGGATGTGCGCACCTCCTGCCGCCCCGACAACGCGCAGTCATTTAGGCCCGATCCGTTGGAACCGGAATCTTTATTAAAGTTAAATCTGCCGTGCCGGGCGGCCCTGGATCTTCCGAGCTGATCGCCAAGGTCGAGGCCTCAAGGAACGAACGGAGTCGGGAAACTACCGATCAGGTCGTGGGGCCACTGCCATTGGCGGCTTACCGCTCTCAAAATCCGGTCGGACATCGGCACCCCGTCTGCCGCAAGACTGGCAGATGAACCGCCCCTCGATATCCGATAGGCGCACATCATCAGCCCATTGATCGGGCATTCAAGGCAACGCTGTGGCCACAGCGATAATCGGCGCAGAAAACGATGATGCCTCGGACACCCATCTCGCGCATTTCGGCAAACGTGATCTTTTGCGCGGTCAATTTCAGCTCACGATGCCATTCGGGCCCCGCCGGAACCATCTTCCCGACCGTGGGTTGGCAGAACTCGAATTTCGGCATGGTCGGAAGATAGGTGTTCCCGGCCGGTCCTGCGAGTCGGTGCCAACCGGACCTCGTCCACTTGGCGTCGGCGCAAATCCATACCTTCGAGACGCTCATTAATCTTCCGATTGACCTGCTCGTCGTGCAGCCTGTCGGCCCGACGTCGGCGCGCTTCGGTCAACACCACGGCCGCGCTAAAGACGATCACGACGCTTAGATAGATCCACCAATGCATATCCGCAGTCCCGCTATTTTCGTCCGGAATTTTAGTATCGGGCAGCCGTGGAGTCGATGGGCGCTTCTGGATCGGAGCTCACGCCGGTTCCTTAGCGTGTGGAATTCACTCACCGGCAGGAGCCCTGGCAATGAGCGGTAGCTCGGAGCCGCTCATATTTCCTTCGCCCCTTCAGCCTCTCGATTGCCTACTGTTTGTCAGGTGCTTCGGGAGGCGTTTCCGGCGCGTCGGATTCGGGGGCAGGTGTGGTGCCCCTGAGTCCTGACGGTGTGACACAATCGCCCGCCCAAAGCTTGGTCCCCTTCACCGTTCCCACGAGCTTACAGCCCATCGGGTTCGGTGGCTGCTTCTGCGGCTTGGCCGCGCGGGCTTTGGGCGCCGCGGGCGCCTTGGGTGCCGCGGTTTGAGCGAGGGCAGATGCTGAAAAGCCGAGGATGGCGGCGGCAAGAATCAGGGGCGTCCTCATGTGATCATCCTTCCCCAGACTATCCTTCCACATCGGGCGTCACGTCGTCTTCGATTTCAAGAGCCAGTCCGGCGAGAGCGCCGGATCAGCAGGCCCAATGCGCCGAGAACTACCAAGATGCCGCCTGCGGCTATCAGCCAATGGCCAGGCCCCGACGTCTGAAGCAGCCCGGCCAGTTCGCTCATTTTTCCCTCTCGGGGCCATCTTCTGCAGATCCTGCGCCATGTCATCCATAGCGCGAAGGGCCCATGAGGCTAAGCAGATACCTACTACGCGGCGGCAATTTTCCAAATGGCTGGCCGCGGCGGCTGGTGCAGCCACCGCGAGGCGCTGGCGCGCGTTGAGCGCATTGGGCCGAACCGGAGGCTCGTATTCGTGATCACCGTGCCCAGCAGCGACGGCAGCAAAGAGCAGGTTGCCGTGGTCAAGCTCGCACTGTCGGCTGATGCAGCATTCCAGGCCGCCCAAGTCATCCTCAGTGATGGCGGCGAGCCCTTGGCTGCGCTGGAGAACGTGCCGACTACCTGGGCGAACTAAACGAACCCAGGTTTGGACATTGGGCCGGCCTGCCGGTTCTCAAAACAAAAGGCCCGCGAAACGGCGGGCCCTCCTTGCGACACCAGCGCAACACGGCCCCGGTAAGTAGTTGATTTCATTGATGGCGAAAAGGATTTCGATTCCGAGGGTCGGGAGTTCGAATCTCTCCGAGCGCGCCAGCCATTCGCTGGATGACTGATGCCGCACCAGATTCGTTCTGCCGGCTCTTTTCGTGTTGCGCGTTGCTGCAAATCGATACGAACGAAATCAACGGGTTACTAACGACTACCAATCACTCCACGCAACACGGGCGCGAGATGGCAATTCGCGGTCTGCTCTTGCGAGCAGGCGCGCTCAAGGCAGCCGGTTATTGCCAAGTTTTCCCGGCCGAAGGGGGAACTTCGAATCTTCGTCCAGCTTGACTACTTCGGTCGCCAATGCGGCGCCACATCGGAGAAAAATGTCAGATGAAGCGGCTACTGCTTAGTGGGTTTGCTGCCAGCACCCTCGTTCTATCTTCAATCGTATCAGCGTCAGCGATGCCGGCGGCGTCGCCAAGTGCGCTGGGAAACTCGGATAGCGAAGTTATACAAGTTAAAGGCGGTCATGGTCATGGCGGCGGCCACGGCTGGGGCCATCATGGCGGGCGAGGCCATCACTACGGATGGGGCAGAGGCCGCGGTCATCACTACGGCTGGCGGCATCACCACTGGTAAGTCATAACCAGCGCGTTTAAAGGGGGCCGCTCATTGGCGGCCTCCTCCATACTGAGGGTCGAAATCAAACAGCGAACAGTTGCGTCGCTCTCTGGACGACCCCAAAAGCCCGGCTTGAATATCCTCTGCAGCATTCTGGTCGGCCTCCACATCGTGAAAGAGATGCCCATAGGTGTCGAAGGTCATCTGGATCGTGCTGTGGCCCATGAGGATCTGAATACGCTTCGGGTTCATGCCGTTCTCGATCCAGAGGGACGCGCAGGCGTGAAGGAGAGAGTGCGGCCGTACTTGGCCACCTCTCGCATGACCGGTTGCCCGGCGTTGTTGACGACAGGCTCCCCGGCATCGTTCAGCACCGGCTCAGGTAGCGTAAGACCGGCCGCCGCCGCCGACCTTGACGCTGAGCTCGAGTTCGCCGTTGGCACCCGAGCCCGCGATTTGCAGCGGCAGTAACCTCGGGCAGATATGGACCCAGAACGCGTACTCGTTTTTCGGGTCCTCCTTGGCCCATTCAATCAGTCGGGGCGGCCCGCCCAGCCCACGCGCCGCGGCGGCAATCATCTCCTTGATCGCTTTGCTCTGGACATTCACCGCGGCCGCCGGTCTTTTTCATGCCCTTAACGAAGGGCCGCCACGCACCTCAAGCGTGCTGAATCTCGCGACCATCGGCCTGCCTCGGATTCGGAGCCATCGTACCGCGCTTCGGGCGCGGCACTTTGGCCTATCTTAACAAATGTTTGGCGTGTAATAGCAAGGGACCATCCCAGCGCGGCGTGTAAAAGCGCGCATCCGAATCCTTGCGCTCTTCATCGTGATCCAGTTGGTTAGGTCAGTCATCATCCCCAACATGGTCGACTTGTGAAAACCGCTCTCCTCCGAGGACGCCCTCGCGACATGGAATCCGCCCGAGTGGGAGGAGATCGTGACGTGGTGGGATCAATTTGCCGGTGAGGCACGCACCACCACCGGCAAGTCCTCCAGGGGGAAGTTTAAATGATCGGCAGGGAGCTAGCGAAAGCCAGGATCAAGAAGCTGCGGAAGATGACGACCGGCGCAGGCTGCACGCTGGAGGAGGCGGCATCCGCCGCCGCCAAGATCGCCGAACTCATGACCAAGTATGGGATGGACGAGGGCGATCTGAGCCTACTCTATCGGCAGCGGACGGCAGAGGAGGCTGGCATGGCTGTGCAACGCGGCCGCATCGTCGGCATCTGGATTGCGGTCGGCGTCTGGCTCCGAAGGTTGGCGGGGCCGTGATCCTCGTTCTGCTGATTCTCTGCTGGTTCGTCGGCAGGAGCAACCCGGGCACGACGAGCCAACCACCAAGCCACGCGGCGCACTCGGCGCGAGTCGACACGCCGAGCACGCCACCAAGCGACACGCGAGTCGGCCCCGGCACGCCAACCCAGCGCACGCGAATAGTCGGTAATCCCGATTACCACGAGTACATCGACTGCTCGACCGCCACCGATTCGTGGAATCGACCGGGCCACCCGCATAGCTGCAAGGTCGTCCTTCTTGGTTCGCGAGTGGCGCGGCAATGGACTGGGTAGCAGCGAGGAAAGTGACGCCGCTCACACGCGCAGTGACACGCGACGTGCGCGAGCTGCGGCCGAGGCGACCTGCGAGCGGGTCTCTCAGTGCCGCTGGATATCCGCGGTAAGAAAAGAAACTCGTTCCTCAGGTGCCGCTTGATATTCTCGGGGTGACGCTCTCCCTGGGCAGCGAGCTTAAGCACGCGCTCGGCGACCTCTACTGCAGTCCTCTGACGCTGAAGGGTAAACGTCGGGCTCGAGAGAGCTTCGTCGAGAACATCACGAAGCATTTGCACCGTGGCTGCGTCGTAAGCCATGAGCTAAGTCCCGATCCTTTGAGCCCCGAAAAGAGCGGTGCCGAGCTCGAAATACGTGTCTCGGCACCGCCTATTTTCAAACTGAGCACTGAAATCCCAGTTGGCGTTTAGGATGCAACGGCTATGCCACAGGCTGATGACGGAGCCGGAAGGCCGCCGCTATTACAGCGTCGATTCGAGCTTCCTCATCTCCTGGAGCCGGGCCAGGCAAAACTCGCGGTACAGACTGTCAATGAATGCCCACATGGCAATCCCCCTTCGTCCAATAATGAAACGCTAGGCCTGCTTTGTTTCAGGCATGCTTCGAGCCGCCAGGAAAATGGCTTCGTGCCGCCAGCAGCACCGTTGCAACATAGTCAACTTAAGTCATTGAAATCACGCTGGTTCGAATCTAGCAGCCTCGGCCTGCCGAAACCCGGCTCTGCCGCCCGCGCGCCAGCGTGTCCGAGGGGGACTCGTGGAAGGTCGCACGGTAGGCCGCCGCGAACTCGCCCATGTGGTGGAAGCCCTGGGCGCGCGCGCAGGTGGCGACGGTAGCACCGCCGCCCTTCAGGAGCCGGGCCCGGGTCGCCCACAGTCGTTTCAACCGAATGTACTGGTGTAGGCTCATGCCGCGCACCTTGCTGACGGCCCCGCTGAGCGTCCGGATCGAGACGCCGAACTCGCCGGCGAGATCGGCCGTGTAGATCGGAGCGGTCGGATAGGCCGCCACGTAGTCATCGATCCGCTGCACCAGCCTGGTCGACCGGCCGCCCTGGACCGAGGTGCTCCGGTCGGGGCCTCCAGCGATCCGAAACAGATCGTCGAGCGCGAGCAGCAGGCCTTCCTGGAGATGGGCGGCGGCCTCGGTGGTCTCGAACAGGAACGGCTGCACCGACGCGGTTCGCAGGATGTCGAGCACAAGCTGGCGCGTATGGAGCAGGGCGGCCCGGTTGGCGACATAGGCTCGCAAATCGTCGGCGTGATCGAACCAGCCCCGGTCTTTCACGCCGGGCGAGAGGATGATCATCGCATAATGATTGGTCCGGGGCTCGACGAAATGACACTCGTCGTTGCCGCGGAGCGCCACGAAAAAGCGGGCGTCGAGATCCATGCCTCTGGAATTGACCTGAAGGTCGTCGGTCATGGGCAGGATCACCATGCCGCCGGGCATCCGATAGGCGGTGTCGAGGATGCGCGCGAAGGACCGCATCACGATGATGCGGCATGCCGGCAGGGAGACGACGGCGCGGGCGGCCGCGAAGTTCTGGACGTCGAGCGGAATGCTTCTCGCATCCTCCATCGACTCGATAGGCCGGAAGGCATCGACATCGGCAAAGCCGATCAGCTGAAGCGCGGAGGACGGGACGAGGGCGTCGAACATGCGTCTGGCCGACTGCTGCAATGTGACAATGAAATGAACGCCAGTACATTGCCATCAATGGCGAAACACTCCGCTTCAGTAAATCGGATTCCGGGCCGTAGTATTGCGGACATCATGCCATGACGTCGTCTGATCATTGCCACCATCAACAGTCCCGCCTCATTGATTGCCCGGACGGGAGGTCGATGAAATGAAGGCGCGTGCAAGCGGAACAGGCGACGGACTCGAAGCTCCGCCCTTCGGGGCGCTGCTGCTTTTCCAGATGCGTCTGCACGTTCATGCCCGTCTGGGGGCAGCGAAAAACGATCAAATCGGCCATCGGCGTAGAATGGCGCCGCGGATTTCCACTTTGATCCAGATCAGTTTTGGAATAGTCCGCCGAACGGGCGATCTCGCAAAAGCGAAGGGGCCCCGGGGGCCCCTTCTGATCACCAGCGGCGGTAGCCGTAGTATCCATAGCGTGGTCCGTAGACCCGGGGCCCATACCCATAATAGCGGGGCCCGTAATACGGCCGCGGGCCATAATAGTTCGGACGCCACCAGCAGCGGCCCCAGGCGTCGCAGACCATGCGGACCTGCTCGACGTTGGAGACCTCAGGGACGACAGGTACAGGCGCGACGGGCATGGCGGACGCCGCCGGCGATGCCGCAAGGGCACCGAACATGGACGCGACGACGAGGCCAATCTTAAGCTTCATGATATCTTCCTCCGCTTACGCAATACAGGATATCGAAGTTGTTCTGATCAAATTGTGGCGGAACCGAAATGTAATGCTGATGAACAGATCTTCAGCCACTCCGCCGCGGGCCTGATCCAGCTCCATCAGACTACCTGAGCTTTGCGCTACTGGCCATGCTGCGCCTGTCTTGCCTGACACCGCCACGATCCTTGATCCTGCGCAAGTCGCGCCGGCGGCTTCGTCCCTAGTTTCGTCGCCGTGGGCAGTCCTTCGCGGAATGCGAAGCGCGTCCGGCGGTTCGCATCGGTCCGGAGCCCACTGTTGTTTGGAGCTGTGCAATGGACAAGATGAGAATTGAGAAGGGTGACTGGCTGGTCGTTTGCGATGGGCGCAAGGCGCTCATTTTGGAAAACCTCGGCGACGAGATGTTTCCGAACCTCCACACCAGGGAGGTGCATGAGCAGCCCAATCCGTCGACCAGCGCACAAGGAAGCGATGCGCCGGGCCGGCTGCACGGCGCGGCCGGCGGCGCACGCAGCTCGGTCGAGCAGACCGATTGGCACGACGAGGCCGAGCGCGCTTTCCTGCGCAGCCTCGCCGGCCGGCTCGACGCCGCCGTCAGCTCGGGCGAGACCTCGGCCCTGACCATGGTGGCCTCGCCACGGGCGCTCGGCATGATCCGCGCGGACTATTCCGACGTGGTGCGCAAGGCACTTCACGGCGAGGTAGGCAAGGACCTCGTCAAGCTGCCCGTCTATGAGATCGAGAGGCAGTTGTTGCGGTCGGGCGCCGCGAAATAGGGGCGCCCGCAGCGGACGCGCCGGTGTCTCTCAGTAGCAGGGGTGCCGGCGGCGGTCCTGGCCGATATAGGTGGCCGAGCTCTGGTAGCAGTGGTTGGTCGCAGGCCCGTCGTAATAGGCGAAGGTCCCGGGGGTGAGGCCCGGGCCGTAATTGTGCAGGTAGCTGATCGGGTAGGGCAGCGGGTTGGTGTAATAGCGGTGATACCGGTGGTGTCCCCGTGCCTCCGCAAAGCCAGGGGTCAGGATTGCGGCTGACAGGGCGGCAACTGCGGCTACAAGCTTCAACTTGCTCATCTCGATTCTCCGGAACCCGCGCGAATAGGCTAGCCGTTTATAGCCATTTCGAGCGGTGAGGACACCCGTCCGCAGGCCTCAAATCGGAGCCAAACCCGTAGATTCCGGAGTGAGTGTGACAGAATTGCCCGGAAGTGAGGGCGAAGGCTGCCCATTTTTGGCCTTTTCGGGATGCTTAACGAATTCCCCACACAACTATGACCAAAGAGACTTCGGTTTAGAATCCTGTTTCCGGCCCTTTGGGGGTCCTTCGAGGCCGGTCCATTCCTGAAGGTTTCACCGTCACCTTGCCATGCGCATCACGCTTCTGAGCCTGCTGTTGCTCTGCTTCGCCGCCACGACGCCGGCGCGAGCCGAACTGCACATCACCCGCGACCACGGGGGCTATGTCGAGGAGTACAAGGCCAAGTATAAGCGCGTCCGCGAGAAGGGCGAGCGCGTCATCATCGACGGCATCTGCAACTCGGCCTGCACGCTTGTGCTCGGTATGGTGCCGATGAACAAGATCTGTGTGACCCCCCGGGCCAGCCTCGGCTTCCACCAGGCCTATTACGACAAGGCCTTCACCTTCGGCATCAAGGTCACCAGCGCGGAGGGGACGTCCGACCTGATGTCCTACTACCCCGACACGGTGAAGGACTGGATCCGCCGCAATGGCGGGCTCACCACCGACATGAAGAAGATCAAGAACGGTGTCGAGCTCTGGAAGATCATCGATCCCTGCCCGGAAGAATGGTGAGCGGCTGAGCTGAGCCGCCGTCCGTCGCAGCGCAGCATCGCCGGCCAAGAAATTCGCATTGCCGCATAGGCCCCCATGGGGCAATGAGGCGGCAATGAACCATAATCAAGAAGCCCTGACCGCCCGCGCCGCGCCGATCCTGTTCGTGCTGCTCTGGAGCACCGGATTCATTGGCACCAAATACGTCGTCAACAACGCCGATCCCTTGACCTATCTCGCGATCCGCATGGCGATCGTGGTCGGCCTGATGGTAATCATCGCAGGCATTGCCCGGCCGAAATGGCCTGACCGGATTGGCATCGCGCACAGCGCGGTCGCCGGCATCCTCGTCCATGGCTTCTATCTCGGAGGCACCGCGATCGCGATCGCGCATTCGATTCCGGCCGGGCTCTCCGCGCTCATTCCGGGCCTTCAGCCGATCCTGACCTCGACCATCGCCAACCGCTGGCTCGGCGAAAAGGTGACGCCGGTGCAATGGGGCGGCCTCTTGCTCGGTCTCGGCGGCGTGGTGATGATCCTGCACAACCGTCCGATGACAGGGGAGGCCGGGCTCGGCTGGCTTGCATCGGTGGTCTCGCTGATCTCCATCACGCTCGGCACGCTGTATCAGCGCCGCTACTGCAATCACATCGACTGGCGCGCCGGCAATCTCGTGCAATACGTCGCCGTCACCATCTTCTTCGCGATCGGCGCCTTCCTGTTCGAGGACCGCGTGGTGCACTGGACGCGGGAGTTCGTGCTCGCGCTGGCCTGGCTCGCGGTCGCGCTCTCGATCGGATCGATCGGGCTGCTGTACTGGCTGATCCGCCACGCTGCGGCGACGTCGGTGGCGAGCCTGTTCTACCTCGTGCCCGCGGTGACCGCGCTGATGGCCTATCTGCTGTTCGGCGAAAAACTCGATGGGCTGGCAATCGCGGGCATGGCGATGTGCGCAGCCGCGGTGTTCGTGGTCAACCGGCGGTTCTAGTCGGGCAGGCGCGGCGGCGGAATACATCCCTGACGTGCGCGGAGCGGCGTGCTAGGCTGGCTGCATTTCAGCTTTCCCTTTCACGGGGTGATTTCCATGAAGAAGGCCAGACCCGCGCTGCTTGGCCGGTCCCTGAAGCCGGTCCGCATTGCCTGCATCAACTACGCGGAGGAGTCGATCAGCGGCCGCAAAATGGCCGAGCTCACCGCGGCACTGCAAAAATGCTACGACAGGCATTTCCTCCCGATATGGGGCTATCCTGTCGACCTTTACGTCACCCGGAAGCCGAGGCCGACCGACTGGCAACTCGTCTATTTCGACGACGCCTCGCACAAGAAGATGCTGGGCCGCCACGAGCTGACCCATCGCGGTCAGCCGATCTCGAAGATCTTCGTCAAGGCGCTGGGCGATGAGCCGCTCAGCGTGGCGGCCTCGCATGAGCTGTTCGAGATGGTGCTCGACCCGATGGCCAATCTCTGGGCCGACAAGAACCCGAACACCCAATACGCCTATGAGGTCTGCGACGCCGTGGAGGAGGACTCCTTCCGCGTCGGCCGTTTCGAGATGTCGAACTTCGTCTATCCGTCCTGGTTCGAGCCGTTCCAGCATCCGCGCGGCACCAAGTTCGACCACAAGGGGACGCTGAAGGAGCCCTTCTCGATGACCGAGGGAGGCTACGTCATCAAGAAGGTCAACGGCAGGAAGGTGGTCAAGGCGTTCGGCTCGCCGGCAAAGCGGCGGCGCTTCAATCGCGAGGACCGGCGCGGTCATCGCAGCGAATTCCGAGATCCGCAAGGCGAGCATCACCCGGGCCGGCGCGCCGCCAAAAAGTGAGGGTGGAGGGGAGCCATCTCCGGGCGCGCCCGCACCCGGAGACCTGCCCTGAGTGCTGCGCTCAGCGCTTGGACTTCCCGGCCTTCTTTTTCTTCTTGGCGCCTCTTTTCGCGGACTTCTTCACCGCCTTCTTCCCGCTCTTCTTGGCCGCCTTCTTCGACGACTTCTTGGCGGCCTTCTTCGAAGAGGTCTTGGCCTTCTTTGCCTTCTTCGGTGCGACTTTCTTCGCGACCTTCCTGGCGGCTTTCTTCACCTTCTTGACGGCGGTAACTGCGGCATCCTTCGTCGCTTCAACGGCGTTGGTTATCGTCTCCATCGTCTGCTCGGTGATCGGCTTCTCGTCGTCCATATCGTCCCCCACGGTTTGTATGGTGTGATGACGATAGCGGGTTTCCTAATTGTGTCAAAGCAACGCTCAACCTTTGCGGATCTTTGCGTAGGCAGCGAGCGCCCGCTCGCGTCCCCTTGCATGATCGATGATCGGTCGCGGATAGGTTTTGCCGAGCGTGATGCCGGCGCTCGCCAGCTCGATCGGCGTCGCCTGCCAGGGCTGGTGGATCAACTTCGCCGGCAGGGCTTTCAGCTCCGGCACCCAGCGCCGGACATAGGCCCCGTCAGGATCGAACTTCTCGCCCTGCAGCTGTGGATTGAACACGCGGAAATAGGGCGCGGCGTCGGCGCCGCAGCCGGCGACCCATTGCCAGTTGGCGGGATTGCTGCCGGCATCAGCATCGACCAGCGTGTCCCAGAACCAGGCTTCGCCGTTGCGCCAGTCGATCAGGAGATGCTTGACCAGGACGGACGCCACCACCATCCGCACCCTGTTGTGCATCACGCCGGTGTGCCAAAGCTCGCGCAGGCCCGCATCGACGATCGGATAGCCGGTAGCCCCGCGGTGCCAGGCGGCAAGCGCCTTTCTGTCCGGCTTCCAGGGGAAGCCGTCGAAATTCGTTTGCAGATTGTCGGTGGCGAGGTTCGGATGATCGTGGAGGAGGTGCCGGCAGAACTCGCGCCAGCCGAGCTCGGTCAGGAATTTTTCGACGCCGGGCCCGAGCGCCGCATCCTCGGCCGCGGCGAACCGCGCGGCGTGAAAGACCTGTCGCGGGCTGAGCTCGCCGAACCGCAAATGCGGCGAAAGGCCTGAGGTGCCATTGCGGTCCGGACGGTCGCGGTCGCTGATATAAGTCCGGGCGGTGTGCTCGAGGAAATCGCGCAGGCGCGTGCGAGCCGAGGCCTCGCCCGGCGTCCATGTCTCGCGCAGGCCGCCGGCCCAATCGGGCTTGCTCGGCTCGAGCTTCCAGCTCTCCGGTGCCTCGCTCGCGATCTTCTCGCCCGGACCCAGCTCCTTCGGCGCGGGCAGAGGCTTTGGCGGGTCGCCCAGCGACAGTACCCGCCGCCAGAATGGCGTGAACACGCGCAGGCCGCGGCCTTCCTTGTTGCGGATCGCCGAGGGCGAAACCAGGAGATCGCCGGGGAAGCTTTGCGAGGCCACGCCGAGCTTTGAAAGCGCAGCTTCGAGCTGCTGCTCAACCGCCTGATGCGGAGCCTGCGCGATCCCGTTCCAGTAAACGGCGCGGGCGCCGCTCTCGCGCGCCAGATCGGGGATGAGCCTGACGGCAGCTCCCCGGCGCAGGATCAACGATCCGCCACGCGCGGCGATCTCGGTGCTCAGCGTTCGCAGCGATTGCGCCAGCCACCAGCGCGCCGCGCCGCCCGGGGCGCGTCCGATCGTGTCGTCGAGGACGTAGAGGCAGATCAGCGGCGCGCCGGATTTCGCGGCGGCGTTCAGGGCGGGATGGTCGGACAGGCGAAGGTCTTCGCGAAACCAGACGATGATGGGCGGCGAGCTTGGCGTGGTCAGGCGGGACCTCGTTTGCGATTTGGAAAGCATGCCACTCGCGGCGCTGTGAACCGTCGTCTGCACCTGAAAGCCGAGGTCGACAGCTTTCTCGACCGCGTGCGCGCGGCGTAATTCGACGCAGTCATCCCGGGATGGTCCGAACGACCAGACCTCAGGTGCGCAATTTGCGCACCGTGGGATCTCGGGATTCCGGGTTCGCGCATTGCGCGCCCCGGGATGACGTTGGCCTATTTGGGCTGCGGCACGATGCGGATGTAAGGCTTCGGCTCCTTCCAGCCCTGCGGGAAGATCGTCTTGGCCTCGTCGTTGGAGACCGAGCCCGCGATGATGACGTCCTCGCCCTGCGTCCAGTCGGCCGGGGTCGCGACGCGGTGCTTGGCGGTGAGCTGGAGCGAGTCGATGACGCGCAGGATCTCCTGGAAGTTCCGGCCCGTGGTCATCGGATAGACCAGCACCAGCTTGATCTTCTTGTCAGGTCCGATGATGAAGACGTTGCGGACGGTCTGGTTGTCGGCCGGGGTGCGGGTGAGGGGATCGCCCGAGGTCGAGGCCGGCAGCATCTCGTAGAGCTTCGAGACGTTGAAGTCGGTGTCACCGATCAAGGGATAGTTCGGCGCGGCGCCCTGCGTCTCCTTGATGTCCTCGGCCCATTTGGCATGGCGATCGATCGGATCGACCGAGAGGCCGATCAGCTTGACGCCGCGCTTGTCGAATTCCGGCTTCAGCTTGGCGAGCGTGCCGAGCTCGGTCGTACAAACCGGCGTGAAGTCCTTCGGGTGCGAAAACAGGAGGGCCCAGCTGTTGCCGATCCAGTCGTGGAACTTGATCTTCCCTTCGGTGGTCTCGGCTTCGAAGTCGGGGGCGGTGGTGCCGATCGGAAGTGTCATGGTTCTACCTCATCTTATTGAATCTACTGGATAATTTTTCTCGGGCCGTTGCCGCCACTATAGGGGCTTGGCAGGCTTAAGTGAACGCTGACTGAACCGCTTGAAGTAAAATGTGAATTTCTTCTCTGAAGAGCCGATCTCCTAGCACTTTTCTGTTACAGCCGCACGTGCGGCGAAACATCTCCACCGGGGCCACGCGGTCTCGATTGCCCCGATAAAGCCTTTTATGACCCGCATCACGCTCGCCCGACGCTCTCCGGAACCGAGATGGTCCTCGTAACGACTAATCGGCAACCATTGAGAAAAGTCGTGATCCCCGTATCGAATCATTAACCACCCCTTTACGCCGGCATGAAAATGCTGGCCTATCAGAAGAAATCTGGAAGTGAACTATGTCTGCCGCTGCGCCCAAATCCGTTGATAAGTCCGGTGAGTCGCCGTCCCTCGAACCGTCCTGCCGCGATACCGCGGCCCATGCACTCTCCATCGTGCGCGACGGCGTGATCACGGGCGAAGGCCCGACCACCAAGGGCCGGGTCCACTTTTCCCGCTCGCTCGATGCCGATGACACCGCCTGGTGCGCCCGTATCCTGACCGCGAACGCCGTCAACGACCAGCCGGTCAGCCGCGCTGAAGCCGAAGTCCTGTTCGAGATCAACGAGGCCGCGACCGAGCGCACCGATGGCGGCCGCTTCGACGATTTGCTCGCCAAGGCCGTTGCCCATTACGCCGCAAGCGCGTCGGGCCTGAAAGTGCCGCCGCGCAGCGTCGCGCTCTCGGCCGATGCCGAGATCGAGAGCTGGGCGCCGTCCTACGCCTCCAAGGTCAACAGCGAGATGCTGGAATGGATCGCCGGCCAGATGCGCGGCAAGCGCCAGAACAACCGCCGCCTGATGGCGATGGTGGCGACGTTCCTCGGCGCCACCGCGCTGCCCCTGGCGGGCCAATTGCCGAACGTGTTCGACATTGGGATGTAAGGTTCCGGGCATGTAGGATTTTCGCGCCCCTTGCGGGGCGCGAGCGAAGCGGCGGGGTTATTTCCCCGCCGTTTTTTGTTTGCCGGCCTCGAGCTCGAGGCCCAGCGTGCGGCCCGGGAAGCCGGCGGCGTCGAAATAGCGCTGGCTGCCGACGCGCTGGACGTTGAGCACGGTCTGAAGGCCGTTCTCGGACATCTTGGATTTCTCAACCGCCTTGTACGCTTTCGGCACGATGCCGTTGGGCAGGGCCTCCGACATCACCCGGCCGACCAGGCCCCCGTTATGTGCGCCGCTCAGGCCCATGAGCTGCGCGGCAGTCATGCCCACGTCGGCATTGCTGACCGGCAGCTGGTCGACGAAGCCGGCTTTGAAGTCCGGACCGATCGCGGCCATGAAGTTCATGGTGTCGCCGCGGCTGAAGCTGCCATGCATGCCCTGGCCTTGACGCAGCACGGTGTCGGCGACCTGCACCGAGCAGTTGGTCGGCGCCTCGCCGCAATCGCTGGCATAGGAGCGGAAGTTGACGACGATCGACGGCGTCGGCGTCGCCGACTTGCCGCGCAGATTGATGCTAGACAGCGGCAGGGTGCCGGGGAAGCGGCCGAGCGAGTCCTCGACGAACAGGCCGGAAACGTAATCCTGCTCGAGCAGGGCCTTGATGGTTTTCGCCGCCAGCCTTTTGTCCTTGCTCGGGAGATAGATCAGGTCCGAGCCGCCATTGGTGGCGACGACGAGGTCGGGCTTTTCCGGATCCTTGCCGAGCACGCCGTTGCCGGCCTTGGGATGCTTGTTGCCCTCGATCTTCGCATTCTTGTCGTTGGGATCGAACAGCGGCAGGTCGAGTGCTTTCGCAAGGTCCAGCGCCAGGAAGCCCATCGGCAGGAAGTCCTTCGGCGTATCGTCATAGCTGACCTTGGCCGAAGGGCTGGTCTTGCTCTCCTTGGAGATGGTCGAGAAGCCGTGATCGGCCGAGACGATGATGTTGGTCGAGGCGGCAAGGCCGAGCTCCTCGAGCGCCTTGCGGAGCTGGGCGAGGTTGCTGTCGGCGTTCTTGATGCCGGCCATCGAGGTCGGCCCGTTGATGCCGGGCAGGATCTGGTTGAGGCTGTCGCCGGTGTTGTGCTGGCTGCCGTCGGGATCGCGCGACCAGAACACCAGCACGAACGGCTTGTTGCGCGCCTTGAACATCGGCAGCACCACCTTCGTGGCGACATCGGCGAAATAGGCCTGCTGCGCGACATTGGCGACCGTGGTGCCCGGCGTCTTGGCATCGCCCGCCTTGGAATTGTCGCCGCGCGGCGGCGTGGCGAGGGGCAGGCCGGCCTTGGTCAGCGCCGCCATCACTTCGTCCGAGAGCGCGACGCCGTTCTTGCCGCCGGTGGCGTCGTCGAACACGATCGAATGCAGGCCCGCCTTCTCGGGCTTGTCGGTGTGGTCGAACTGGTAGGTCGGACCATGCTTGCCCAGCGCGGCGGTGCTGTAGCCCTTGTCGCGGGCCATCTTCAGAATGGTCTCTTCGTTGAGATAGTCGCCCTTGAAATGCTCGTCGATGTCGCCGAGCACGGCATCGTTCTCGATGAAGGGGACCACGGTGTCACCGGCCGGGACCGAGGTGTAGTTGGTCCAGATCGTATTGGAGAACACGCCGGTGTCGCCGAGATAATGGCCGGTCGACATCGCCGACCCGTTGGCCATGGTGAAGGTCGGGAACAGCGAATGCGGGTTCTTGAAGTTGACGCCCTTGTCGCGGAGCTCGGCCATCGCGGGGGCCGTGTCAGGGGTGACTTTCAGGGCACGCAGACCGTCCGGAATGAACAGGATCAGGTTGCGCGGGGTATTGTTCTGGGCGGAAGCAAGTCCGGTGGACAGCACTGTCAGTCCGGCGGACAGCAACAGCAGTGAGCGGCGCATGGAAGTCTCCTGGCGGTGAGGCGGCATGGCCGCCGACCGCGGCCCCCGGCAATCGTTTAGTTTTGCTGCATGACGGTTTTGTTACAAGGGCCTGTTGTCGATCCAAGGGGATGGGGCCTGCCGTGTCCCGGACGGGACGCAGCGCACAGCGTCCGGGTCGCGAGACCCAAGTTTTCGCGCACACCTGCATCCACATCGTCATTGCGAGCGCAGCGAAGCAATCCAGAGTGCCTCCGGAGGGACTCTGGGCTGCTTCGTCGCAAGGGCTCCTCGCAATGACGTGGTGGCAGCATCGCTTGTTCAATTCGCATTGCCATTCGCAGACATACCTTCGCATCCTCGCGGCGCATTTCGCCCCGAGCTTTGCTTGGCTGCCCCCAGCGAAAGAGGGTGCAGGGAAGACCGGGTGCCGGCCGGGCACCCACGGTCCACTGTGCGAAAGGTGGCAACAAAGAATTTGCACAGCGGCATACAGGTGTAGCCAAACATCCGGCCTTCCCTGCGCAGTGGTTTTACGGCTTATGTCGTGATCTCCCCGGGGAGCGATGCACTATTGCCCCGTCGCCTTGTAGATGACTGATGCGCGGGCCCGGTCGGGCCGCAACATCACCGCAAGACTTGACGCACAGACCCCGGGCGTCAGGACCACACGATTTTGCCGTACGCTGAAGGCACCGGTCGTATGCGCGCCGACTTCGCTCACGGTTTCCCGCCCTGCAAAGCTCTTCGCGCCAACGCCATCTGCGTCCACCGCCGCCCGGCCCGCGTTCGTGACGATCGCGATACGCCCCTCTTCCTTGGGCCGGAGTGAACAAGTTCTAACAAAAATCCGAATTCGAATAAAGAGAAATATTTCGATGCCAGTCCCTTGACCCCGGGCTTGGGTGTTTCGCCCGCCGGGCTGCGCAAGGACTTGTGGTTATTCCGGCGCGGTCGGCACAAGCGGATCAGACGCCAGCGCCTGTGCCGGCTTCACCGTCGGGCCGGGCCGGGCCGATTCCCGGTGAGATCGCGCCGCAGCGGACGCGGGGCTGTCGCGAGCGCAGAAACCTGACCTGGAATTCCGGGCGTTCTGCCGCAGCCTGTTTCCCGTTAATTGCGTGCCTTAACCAACAATTAATTATACGTTTGCGGCCGGGCGTCAGCCCGGCCTAGCGTGTGGTGGGGAGCAGCGAAGCCAAACGAGTTGGTGCGTATCATGATGTCCAGATCACATCGCAGAGCCCTTGGCAGATCGTTTGCGGCGCTATTTGCCTCGCTCAGCGCGGCCGCGCTGCTCCTTGGCCCCAGCGACAGTTTTGCCAGGCCGGCCGGTGCCGCGCCGGCCGTGGCTGGCGCTGCCGTCCGGCCGACTGCTGCGCGTCCGCCGATCGCGCCGGGGGCGCGCTTCCACCGCCGCAACAATGCCTTCGTCTACTGGCCGGGCGGAGGCGGGTTTCTCTACGACGGTGCGACGTACAGCCCGCCCTTCCTCGATGCCGGACAGCCGCCCTCCAACGACGTGCGCTACACCTACACCTATGACGTGCCCTGGGATTGGGCGCATCGCCTCCCGCCGAACGTGGTGCCGTCCGACCGGCCCTATGTGCCGAACTGCCCGACGGAGCAGGTGACGGTGCCCGGCCGTGGCGGTGGCGAGCACACCGTCAACATCATGCGCTGCTACTGAGCTAGCCGAGTTCAAAGCTGGTCACGCCGAAGACGCGGTTGATCCGCAGCGGCGGGATCGGCCCCGTGTACATTCGCGCCGTCTCGAACACCGGCTCGAGGCCGAGTCCTTCCGCCAGTGCGATGGCCTGGCCATTGACGGCGGGGGTGTCGAGGAAGATCTCGCCGCCGCCTGCACTCGCCAGCAGGGTCCGCACGATCGCTTCCGCCGCCGCGCGATCGTCGGCGACGAGGGGGCCGATCTTGCAGCCCGTCCGGCATGGCCGGATCACGCCCCATGCCGCGAGCCTGCCGTCGCGCATCAGCGCGGCGCCGACGTGACCTTGTGTGTTGATCCAGGCGCGCAGGAAGGCCGCGCGTGCAGCCGGGAAGACCGTCGCATCGTCGGCTTCGACAAGTGCGAACGGGACTTTGTCGAGCGCGATGACACCGACGGGCGGCTTCGGCGCGGCGACGATCCCGCCGTAGCGGATGTTGGCATAAGCAAGCTGGAAGCCGGACTTTTTGTAATTGTCCTGCTGTGCGACGACGCCATCGAGCCCGATCACGCGGCCGCCTGCATGCGCGATCGCCGCATTCCAGATGCGCAGGCCGTGGCCCGCACCGCGAAGGTCGGAGCGCACGATGTAGAAGCCGAGAAAGGCGAAACGGTCATCGTAATTGACGCAGGAGACGGTCGCGACCGGCGCGCCGTCGATCTCGCCGACGAGGAAGCCTTGCGCATCGGGAATCGCGAAGCAGGTGGCATCCGACAGGCCCGGATTCCAGCCTTCGGCCGCGGCCCAGTCGACGGCCAGCGAGATCTCCTCCGGGCGCAGGTTGCGGATCTGCAATTCGCTCATGACGGATGCCTTCGGGCGGTGGACCTGCCGGCCGGTCCGGCGGTAGAAGCGCTTCATGATAGGCCGGGCCTCGGGCTCGGCTCAACTCAACTCAAGGGATGAACGGTCATGGCAGCAGAGAAGGTCGCACTCGTCACCGCCGGCGGCAGCGGCATGGGGGCAGGGGCCGCGCGGCGGCTGGCGGCGGACGGATTTCGCGTCGCGATCCTGTCGTCCTCCGGCAAGGGCGAGGCGCTGGCGGCCGAGCTCGGCGGCCTCGGCATTACCGGCTCCAACAAGTCGAACGACGATCTAAAGCGCCTCCTCGATGGTGCGCTTGCCAAATGGGGACGCATCGACGTGCTCGTCAACAGCGCGGGCCACGGGCCGCGCGCGCCGATCACGGAGATCACCGACGAGCAGTGGCACACCGGCCTCGACACCTATCTGCTCAACGTGATCCGTCCGACCCGGCTGGTGACGCCGGTAATGCAGGCGCAGAAGGCCGGGGCCATCATCAACATCTCGACCGCCTGGGCGTTCGAGCCGAGCGCGATGTTTCCGACCTCCGCGGTGTTCCGCGCCGGGCTCGCCGCGTTCACGAAGATCTTCACCGACACCCATGCCGCCGACAACATCCGCATGAACAACGTGCTGCCGGGCTGGATCGACAGCCTGCCGCAGACCGATGCGCGCCGCGACAGCGTGCCGATGCAGCGCTACGGCAAGGTCGAGGAGATCGCGGCGACGATCGCGTTCCTGGCGTCCGACGGTGCGGCTTACATCACCGGCCAGAACATTCGAGTCGACGGCGGACTGACGCGCTCGGTCTGAGACGGCGCGCGGATTCCGCCGCACCCTGTCGCGACGCGCTTTAAACTTAGCCGAGAGGCTAACAATCATTGACATTCAGGGTCCGAGGTCTATAGTTAGCTACATGGCTAACCAATTCGACCGACTCGACCACGTCTTCGCAGCCCTCGCCGATCCCACGCGGCGGGCGATCGTGATGCGGCTGTGCGCCGGCGAAGCGTCGGTCGGCGAGCTTGCCGATCCCTTCGACATGGCGCTGCCGAGTTTCATGAAACACATCCACGTGCTGGAGACGAGCGGGCTGGTGCAGTCGGAGAAATCGGGCCGGGTGCGCACGTGCCGGCTCAGCCCGGACGCACTTGTCGGCGCAGAGGACTGGTTCCAGCAGCAGCGCGCGATCTGGGAGGCTCGGCTCGACCGGTTCGAAGCCTATGTGATGAAGCTGAAGAAGGAGAGGGCGGCCGCCAAGCGGCCGTCGCGTAAAACCAAGAAGAAAGGTTCCGAGTGATGACGAATTCTGCCAATCCCGCCCTCTCGCAATGGTCGCTCGACCGCGAGATCGTGATGTCGCGCGTAATCGACGCGCCGCGCGATCTGGTGTTCGAGGCGTGGTCCGACCCGAAGCACCTGCCACAATGGTTCGGGCCGAAAGGCTTCAGGGTCGAGACCTTCGAGATCGACGTCCGCGTCGGCGGCGTCTGGCGTTTCAACATGATCGGTCCCGACGGCGCGGTCTATCCGAACCGCATGCGTTTCCGGCGGATCGAGCGCCCGTCGCTGATGGAGATGGACCACGGCGTCGACCAGGACGAGGATCCCGGCATGTTCCGCTTCACCGTCACCTTCGCCGAGCAGAGCAATGGCAAGACCGTGCTGATGATGCGGCAACTGGCCTCGAGCACGGAGCAGCGCGATGGCATGATCGGCTTCGGCGCGGTCGAATACGGCTATCAGACGCTGGACAAGCTCGCGGCGTATCTGGGTGGGATGAAGAGGTAAGTCCGTCGTATGATTCCAGGGGCTCCGCATCGGCGCTCCCGGAATCAACTTTGAAATGGAGGAACGCAGCCGCTCTCGGGATCATGACAGCGCGCAGCGCTATTATGACAGTATCATGACATCGATTTCTGTCGCGTCGCGCTACTGAATTATGACAGAATTGCTACCGCCAGATGTCACGTCGATTACAGCGGAGCGATTCATCATGTTGCAGTGGCGGGCGCGGTCAAATCCCCTCGCATGGTGGTGGGGGTCGCTGACGCTTGTGAGCGGCGCCAACATCCTCGTCTGGTTCATGCTGTACCGCGAGTTCTATCCGACGGTTGCGAGCAGCGTCGGTGGAGGCTCGGACATCGGACTGATGTTCCTGCTCTGCGCCGGCTACGTGTTCGGCTGTGCCTTCAGATCCGTGCTGCCGCGCGCGGACGTGCAGCGCATCTGCCTGTTCGACACCTGGCTCTCCAGCGTCGTCGTCGGCCGCACCGTTGCGACCGTGGCCGAGCTCTGCTTCGTCGCGCAATGGGCGATCATCCTGCATCAGCTGGGTCAAATGACCGGTGCGGAAACCGCGGTGAACATCGCGCTCGTGATCGTGCCCATCATCATCATCGCGGAGTGCTTCTCCTGGTACGCGGTGGTAACGACCAACTTCCTCTACAACGCGATCGAAAACTCGCTGTGGGCGGTGACCTTCTTCCTTGCCGGAATCGCGCTGTGCCGCCTGGTGCCGGAATTCCAGGGCGTGGTGCGCTGGGCGCTGATGTCGGGCATCGTCGGCATCGCCTGCTTCCTCGCCTTCCTCGTCACCGTCGACGTGCCGATGTATCTCAGCCGCTGGCGCGCAGGGCACGCTGAGGGCAACAGGTTTCTCGGCCTGCTCGAAGGCCTGCATGACGTCTCGACGCGCTGGGTGGTGACCCACGACATCGCGCACTGGAAGGGCGAGCTGACCTGGATGTTCCTGTATTTCAGCGCCGCAGTGTGGTCGAGCCTCGCGCTCTGCGCGCTCTATGCGATGGAAGGCTATCTGACGCGCTATCTCGCCTGAGTTGCTTCTTTTTGACGCGTTTTCTTCACGCGAACCGGTATCCACTTCGCTCGAAGACACTTTATTTGCCGACCAGGCTGCATTTGCTGCGGTCGAGCGGGCGGAAGGCCTGGTCGGGCGGGATCGTCGCGACCAGCTTGACGAAATCCCAGGGGCCCTTGGATTCCTCCGGCGTCTTGACCTGCACCAGATAGAGATCGTGCACCATGCGCTGATCCTCGCGGATGCGGCCGTTGCTGGTATAGGCATCCGACACCGGTGTCGCCTTCATCCTGGCCATCACGACGCCGCCGTCGTCGGAGTCGGTATCCTTCACCGCTTGCAGATAGTGGCGCACGGCGGAATAGACGCCGGCCTGGATCTGGGAGGGCATCGCCTTGCGCCGCGCATAAAACGCGTCTGAGAACTTCCGTGCTGCCGGCGAGACGTCCTCGAAGAACGAGGTGACGATGAGATCACCGCGCGTCGCCTTCAGGCCGACCGCTTCGATGTCGACGTTTTGAAACGACATCGGCACGATCTTCATGCCCTGCGCAGCAAGGCCGAATTCCTCGGCCTGCTTGATCGCGGTGGCATTGTCGCCGGCGACGTTGATCGCGAGAATCTTCGCGCCTGACGACTGCGCCTGGAGCAGGAACGAGCTGTAGTCGGGTGTGCCGAGCTGCGCCTTGACGCTGCCGGCGACCTTGCCGCCAAGGGCGGCGATGCGATCGCGCGCGGTCGCCTCGATCGAATGGCCGAAGGCATAGTCGCCGGTGATGAAGAACCATGGCTCCTTGCTGGTCTGCATGATGCCGGAGACGACCGCGGTCGCGGTGGAATAGGCGTCCTGTGTCCACTGCACGCTGGTCGGCGCGCAGGCGTCGTCGGTAAGCTGGTTGGCGCCGGCGCCGGAGACGAGGAAGATCTTGCCGTTGCCGCGCACCAGTTCCTGCACCGCGAGCGCAGCGCCGGAGCTGCCGCCGTCGGCGATTGCCTGGACGCCGTCGCTGAACCATTTGCGGGCGAGGGAGGCCGCAAGGTCCGGCTTGTTCTGGTGATCGGCCTGCAAGATCTCGATCGGCTTGCCGTCGATCTTGCCGGCGAACTCCTCCGCCGCCATTCGCGCCGCCTCGACCGAGCCCGGGCCCATCGCGGTCGCGAACACGCCGTTCATGTCGGTGAGCACGCCGACGCGGATGGCGTCGCCCTTGATCTCGGCGCGCGCGCCGGGACCTGCGAGCGCCAGTGCGGTCAGCAGCATGGCGGTGGATGTCGTGCGGAGGGGATGCATGGCGTTTCCTAATTGTCTCGTTGATTGGAATGGGTGGTCAGGCCTGCTCGGCGACGACCTCGTTGCGCAAGATGCCGATGCCGGAGATCTCGACCTCGACGGTGTCGCCCGGGCGCATCCACAGGGGTGGCGTGCGCTTGGCGCCGACGCCGCCGGGAGTGCCGGTGACGATGACGTCGCCGGGGGCGAGCGGGCAGATCGTGGAGATGTAGGCGATCAGTTCGGGGATGGCGGTGATCAGGAGATCGGTGCTGGTGTCCTGCACCACGGCGCCGTTGAGCCGCGTCTGCAAGGTGAGCTTCGACGGGTCGGGGATTTCGTCCGCGGTCACCAGCCACGGGCCGAAGCTGCCGCTCTCGGCAAAAGTCTTCCCGGAGAGGAACTGGCTGGTATGGCGCTGCCAGTCGCGGATGCTGCCCTCATTGTAGCAGGCATAGCCGGCGATGTGGTCGAGCGCACGGCTCGCGGGAATGTGCCGGCCGCCCTTGCCGATGACGAGCGCGAGCTCACCCTCATAGTCAAAATCGTCGCTGACCTTGGGTTTCACGATCGGCTGGAGGTGGCCGACCTGGCTGCAGGGGAAGCGGACGAACAGCGCCGGCTTCTCGGTCACGGTGCGTCCGGTCTCGGCGACGTGGTCGCGGTAGTTGAGGCCGACGCAGATGATCTTGCCGGGATCGGGAATGACGGGGGCGAAGGCGATCCTGTCGAGCGGATGATCCGGGGCGGCGGACGCCACGATCCTCGCGGCCTCGGCAACGCGACCGGCTTCGAGCAGCTCGCGCAGCGTGGCGCAGGGTGCCATGCGCGTGCCAAGATCGACGATGCCATTGTCCTTGAGGGCCCCGAAGGAGGCGCGTCCGCCGGCGACGAATGAGAGCAGCTTCATGAGATGTCCTTTGAGTTCGATCAGGCCGCGGACGGCGCTTGGGCTGGAGTAATTGGGGTTGCGGGAATGACCGCGGCGATGAGCCGCTCGAGGTCGGACTCGTCGCGGGCGGAGCCTCGGATGTAACGGTCGGGACGAACCAGTGCGGCGATGATGCCGTGCTCGCGCAGCCAGTCTGCGAGGCCTTCGGCGTCGTCGCCAGTGAGGATCTCGATCCCGGCCTGTGACAGTGCGAGGCGCGACGGCAATGCGGCCGCAGTCTCGACGAGCAGCGCATGATGATAGCCGGTCCGGTCGTCGCTGCGACGTCCGTCGCCCAGCATGAACTGCGGGGCGAGATGTCCGAGGAGCGGCAGGTCACCAAACGCGAGTCCGGGGCCGAGCAGGGGCTTCTTCACTTCCAGCTTGACCGGCGCGTTCTCGCGCGCTTCGCCGGCGGCAAGGCCGGCCTCTATCGCCTTGGTGTTGATGACGCCGCCGAGGCGAATGGCGAGCTCGATGAACTCGCGCACATGCGGCTGGCGCTCGCTCTGATAGGTGTCGAGCATATCCGGCGCGGCGCCGCCACGGATGACGTCCGCGAGTTTCCAGGCCAGGTTTGCGGCATCGCGGATGCCGGCACACATCCCCTGGCCGAGGAAGGGCGGGGTCTGGTGCGCGGAATCGCCCGCAAGCAGCAGCCGGCCGCTGCGCCATTGCTGCGCGATCACGGAATGAAAGGTGTAGACCGCGGCGCGCTCGATCTCGGCATCGTCGGGGGTGACCCAGCGCGACAGCAGCTCCCAGACCTTTGCCTGCTGCGCGACCTCTTGTGTATCTTCGTCCGGCAGGACGGTGATCTCCCAGCGCCGCCGGGTGCCGGTGCCGCGCACATAGGTTGCCGGCCGCTTGGGATCGCAATGCTGGAGGCTGTAGTCGCCGAGATCGTCGCGCGCGCGCTTGAGCAGCACGTCGATCACCAGCCAGCGCTCGTGAAAGCCGAGATCGTTCATGCCGGAACCGATGAAGCGGCGAACCAGAGACCGCGCGCCGTCGCAGCCAATCACATAGCCGGCGCGGACCTCGCTGAGCTTGCCGTTCGAAAGGTCCTCGTAGCGCACGCGCACGCCGGTCTCGTCCTGGTCCAGCGCGAACACGTCGCAGCGGTTGCGCAAGGTGACGTGGGGCCAGCGGGCGAGGCCGCCGATCAGCACGTCCTCCAGATCGGGCTGGTGGAAGCGGTAGCTGAGATGCCAGCCCATGGGCGTCAGCGTCTGTGGCCGCGACCAATCCAGCAACCTCTTGCCGGCGGCGTCGAGGAAGAGCATGCCGGGGCTGAGGATGACATGCGGCAGGATCGCATCGGCAAGGCCGACGGTCTGGAACACGCGCATGCATTCGTCGTCGAAATGCACCGCTCGCGGCAGATGATAGGTCTGCGCCTCGCGCTCCAGCACCAGCGTCCGCACGCCGCAAAGGCCGAGCAGATTGGCGAGCGTCGCGCCGACCGGCCCGCGGCCGACGATGACAACATCGAATTCTTCGGGGGTGTCTTTATCTTGCATGGGGCTATCTCTTCCCCAAGCCGCGCCGCAGCATCAACGCCGCTGCGCCAAGTGTCCGCCCTGCGGACGGACGGAGGCTAGACCTCGACCGGGATGGCCAGTGCCGTCTCCTGAAGCTGCGCTGCAAATTGCTTCACCGCTTCCTCGATCCCAAGCGCCGAGCGAATCCAGATGATGGAGATGCAGCCGAACACGGCGCGGGCCCGCACGATCGGGACTGCGATCGAGGCTGTCTTGGGATTGTATTCGCCTTCGCTGCGGATCGCGTAGCCGCGGGCTTGCGTCTCCGCGATCATGCGATCGAAACGGCCGGGTTCGAGGAAGGGGCGGTCGTCGACCTCGTCGATGCGGCGCAGATGGTTGACGATCAAATCGCGCTCGCGCGCCGGGCAGGCGGCGAGATAGGCGCGGCCCGCCGACGTCCGCAGCATCGGCAGGCGCTTGCCGATCATGCCGCGGTCGATCGAGAGCGGACTGCGCGAATGCGTGGTTTCCTGCACCACCATCGCCGCGTTCTCGTAAGTCGAGAGATCGACTGGCCAGACCAGGGTCTTGCTGAGTTCGGCGAGATAGGGCGCCGCCGCCTGGCAGATCAAAACGCCGGGGTCGTAGCCATCGCCGAGGCTCAGGGCGAGCCGGGTCACGCGAAAACGATCGTCGCTGGCGCTGCGGGCAACATAGCCGAGTTCCTCGAGCGTCTCGAGCAGGCGGTAGACGGTGGGGCGGGGCAGGTCGAGCGCGCGGGCGACATCGCCGGCGCGGATGCCGCCGGAGCGGTTGACCTCCTGCAGCACGTCCAGCCCGCGCTTGAAGGCGCGGACGCCCTCCGGCTGCCGCGGCTGTCCGTTCCGCGTCCGCTCCTTGGACACTTCGTATTTCCTCCCTTGTGGCGCGCGGATGCGCGACTATCGTCTCTGCGAACGCGCAGCGATTGCGGGATGTTACCGTAAAATCGTGCGCGGCCGGTATCAAGTTCGCCGCAGTGCGGCGGGTGCGATGCCTTTGGGAGAACGTCGATGGAAATCACCGCGCTCGGCTATATCGGGATCAACTCGTCGCAGCTCGACCAATGGGGCCGGATGGCAACCGGGCTGCTCGGCATGCAGCAGGTCGATCGAGGCGGCAAGATGCGCGCCTTCCGCATGGACGATCGCAAGCAGCGGCTGATCGTCGACGGCAGCAGCGATGCTGGGTTGGCCGTGATTGGCTGGGAGGTGCCGTCGACCGCTGAGCTGGACCAGTTGGCGGGCCGACTGGAAAGCCACGGCGTCAAGGTCACGCGCGGCTCGCGCGCGCTGGCCGATGAGCGGCACGTGGCCGAGCTGATCACGTTCACCGATCCTGCCGGCAACCGGCTGGAGGCTTTCTGCAAGCCGGAGCTCGCGAGCGAGCCGTTCAAGCCGGGGCGGCCGATCTCGGGTTTCCGCACCGGAGCGCTCGGCATGGGGCACGTCGTGCTCAATGTCGAGGACGTCGGGCCGCTATTGCCGTTCTATCGCGACGTGCTCGGCTTCCACGTCTCGGACTTCGGACTCAAGCCTTACGGGCTCTATTTCTTCCACGTCAACGGCCGCCACCATTCCTTTGCGATGGTCGGCTCCGGGCGGAAGGCGATGCATCATTTCATGGTGGAGCTCGGCAGTCTCGACGATGTCGGGCAGGGCTATGACCTCGCGCAGCTCGAAGATGGCCGCGTCGTCTATACGCTGGGCCGGCATACCAACGACCACATGACATCGTTCTACGTGAACACGCCGTCCGGATTCTTCATCGAATATGGCTGGGGCGGGCGCATCATCGATCCCCAGACCTGGCAGCCGCACGAGACCTTCGACGGCCCGTCGCTGTGGGGGCACGAGCGGCTCAACATGCCGGAAGAGCAGCGCAAGCGCCTGCGCGACATGCGGTTGGATGCAGCCGCGCGCGGCGTTCGCGTCGCCGATCCGCGCGTGCCGCCGCTGAACTGCGCATGGTTGGACCAGGTCGTCGCGCGCGAATGAACGGTCGCTCCCCGGCGCAGTTCACGCCTCGCCGAGGTCGACCTGGGTCAGCAACCCCTGGCGCAGCGCGAGGCGAACCAGCTCGATGTCGGAGCCGACGCCGAGCTTGTCCTTGATCAGGGAATGCAGGTTCGCCACCGTCTTCGGGCTGACATGCAGCGTCTCGGCGATCTCCTCCGTCGTCCTTTCGGCGAGCAGCAGCCGCAGCACCTCGAACTCGCGCGGCGTGAGCACATCGGCCGCCGAGCTCTCGCCGGCGAGCCGGCTCAGCGCCAGCTCGTGGTCGATGTCGGGGCTGATCGCGATCCGGCCGGCGAGCACGTCCATCACCGCGCGCACCAAGGTCTCGGGCGGGCTGGTCTTGGTGACATAGCCCCTCGCGCCGGCGCGGATCGCCTGCACGGCAAAGCCCGCATTCTGGTGCATGGTGAAAACGAGGATCTTTGCGCCCTTGTCCCGCTGCCGGATGCGCCTCACGGCCTCGATGCCGCCGATGCCGGGCATGCTCAGATCCATGATGACGAGATCCGGTGCCTCGGATTTGTAGAGCCGGTAGGCCTCCGCGCCGTCGGACGCTTCGGCGACGACACGCAGGCCCGGCTGCTTCTCGAGCACCGAGCGATAGCCCTCGCGGACGACGGAATGGTCGTCGACCAGCAGGATGGTCGCATCGCCCGCGCTCATGCCGCGTGATCCAATCGCTGCCGATCGGCGGCTTCGAGCGGAATGACGACACGCAATGCGGAGCCGCCGTTCGGCCCCGCCTCGAAACTCAGGCGGCCGCGCAGCGCCGCGACGCGTTCGCGCATGCCGAGCAGGCCCATTCCCGATTTCGCAGCGGGCTCGTTCGACCGTCCGTCATCGTCGATCGCAAGCGCGATCTCGTCGGCTCGCATCGTCAATTCCAGGCTGACCCTCGAGGCGTCCGCGTGTTTGGCAGCGTTGGTGAGGGCCTCCTGCACGATGCGGTAGAGGTTGGCGCTGACCGCGGCCGGCAGGGTCTCGAAGGCGCCGTCGAAACGGATCGAAAACCTCGTCTGGCCGCGGCTGCGCCCGTTCCAGCCCGCGACCAGCCCTTCGAGGCTGCCGACGAGCCCGAGCTCCTCGACGTCGGGCGGCCGCAGCCGGAACAGCGCACCGCGCAGCGTCTCCATCATGCCGGTTGCGGTCCGCGAAATACCGTCGCATTCGGACAGCAGCGACGGGCACTCCTGCGTGGCGGTCTGGCGGGCCGAGGAGGCCAGCGCGCGGATGGCGGCCAGCGACTGGCCGAACTCGTCGTGCAGCTCGCGGGCGAGATGGCGGCGCTCCTCGTCCTGAAGCGCGATCAGCTTCCGCGTCAGCTCGGCGCGCTCGGCAAGCGCGGTGTCGAGGCTTTGGGCGAGATGGTTGAAGACGTCGCGGATGGCGGAGAGCTCGGCGAGGTCGAACGGCGGTAGCCGTGCCGTGAGGTCACCAGCGGCGATGCGTTCGAGGCCGGTGCGGATCATGCGGGTCGGGCGCAGTGCGCGCGCCAATGCCGCGTAGACCAACACGCAGAGCAGCGGCAACGCGATCGCGAGGGCGAGCATCAGGCGGCCAGCCTCGTGCCAGGCTTCCGCGGTCTGCACCGCCGGATCGAGCCAGACGACAGCTTCGCCGATCTTCGCACCGCGCACGATCACCGGCCGTGCCGCCTCGCGACCGGGGTCGAACAGGCTGCGATAAAAGGCGGTGAAGGCCTGCGCCGGCGGGGGCGCCGGAGGCACGCCACTACAGAAGCGCTGCAGAATGTCGCCATTGGTGTCGCGGAATGCCAGGCACAGGCCGGGGGTCATGACATAGGCTGAAACGGGATCGAGGTTCGGAAAGTCCGAGCGCGGGCTCGCCACCCACTGGACCTTGCCCTGTTGCAGCTCCAGCGACTTCGCCACGATCGCGGCGATACCGTCGATGCGCGCATGCGCCGCGCGATCAGCCGTGACAAGGAAGTAGGTGGAGATCGCGGCGAAGCAGGCGGCCGATATCGCGGCCACGCGCAACGTCAGACGGACCTTGAGATCGAACCTCGGACGGTTCCACATCGGCAGGCACCTGCTACGACGGAATTGTCGCTTGCGCATTAAACGGCAGAACGCAGGCGGCGGGAAGCGTTCCTGCCGTACCGCAGTGCAACGTCGTGAAGATTTCTCGGCGTTCGTCGGGACAGTCACGGCTGCGTGGTCTCAAGCTCCACCTGCGGGAGAGGCGAAGCAAGCCGCATCGCGATCAGAACGTCAGCTGCACCTTCATCGACTGCGAACGGTCGCTGGCGAGTTCGAAGGCGGCGACCGCGTTCTCGAACGGCATGGTCGCCGTGATCAGCGGCTTGACGTCGATCAACCCTTCGCCCATCAGCCGCACCGCTAGCTCGAACTCGGGATCGAAGCGGAAGGTGCCGCGCAGCTGCAATTCCTTGGCGACGATGGAGTTGATCGGGAGCGTCATCTCGCCGCCGAGGCCGAGCTGCACCAGCGTCGCGCCGGGCCGAAGCACGTCGAGCGCAGTGCGGAGCGCGGCCTGATTGCCGGAGGCCTCGAACAGCGTGTCGAACACGCCCTTGCCGGCGCGCCAGGGATCCAGCGCGGCGGCATCGGTCGCGACGTTGATGGCATGCGTGGCGCCGAGCTTTTTAGCGACTGTCAGCGGGGCATCGGCAACATCGGTGACAACGATCTCGGACGCACCGCCAAAGCGCGAGACCAAAATCATCAGCGCACCGATCGGGCCGCAGCCGGTGATCAGCACGCGCTTGCCGAGCAGGGGGCCGGCCTGCTTGCCGGCATGCAGGCAGACCGCCAGCGGTTCGGCGACCGCAGCCTCCGCCAGCGACAGCTTGTCGGCGATCGGCACGGCCTGTGCTGCATCGATCGTGATGAACTCACGAAAGCCGCCCTGCACATGGGGAAAGCGCATCGCGCTCCCGAGAAAACGCATGTCGAGGCACTGGTTGCGCATGCCCTCCTGGCAATGCAGGCACGCCCCGCACGGCTTGCTCGGATTGACTGCGACGCGGGTGCCAGCCTTCACGCCGGTGACGCCATCACCGACGGCAGCCACCACGCCGGCGATCTCGTGCCCGAGCGCCATCGGCTGCTGGATGCGCACGACGCCGAAGCCGCCGTGATGGTAGTAGTGCAGGTCGGAGCCGCAGATGCCGCCATTGGCGATCTTGACGCGGACCTCGCCCGGGCCGGGCGCCGGATCGGGGTAGGTGTCGATCCGCAGGTCCTTCGGGGCGTGAATGACGACGGCGCGCATGGCTTGCTCCTTCGCTGTCTTGGCGGTCACATCGCGGCGATCATGCCGCCATCGACATAGATGATCTGGCCGTTGACATAAGTGGATGCGTCGGAGGCGAGAAAGATCGCGGCGCCCACCAGCTCGTCGGGCTTGCCCCAGCGCTTGGAGGGGATGCGGCCCATTAGCCAGTTGTTGAAATCGGCGTTGTTGACCAGCGCCTCGTTCATGTCGGTCAGCATGTAGCCGGGGCCGATCGCATTGGCCTGGATGCCGTGCTGGGCCCACTCCACCGCCATCGATCGCGTCAGGTTCTTGATGCCGCCCTTGGCGGCGGTGTAGGGCGCGATGGTGGGGCGCGCGAGCTCGCTGCCGAGCGAGCCGATATTGATGATCTTGCCGCGCTTGCGCGGGATCATGCGCTTGGCCGCCTCGCGCCCGATCACGAAGGCGCTGGTAAGGTTGGTCTCGATCACCTTGCGCCATTCGTCGGTGGTGAATTCGACCAGCGGCTTGCGGTGCTGGATGCCGGCGTTGTTGACGACGATGTCGACCGCAAGGCCGTTCTTATCGAAGTCGTTGAACGCCGCGACGATCGCGGGCTCGTCAGTGACGTTGAAGGCGGCGCCTTCGGCCTGATGCCCGGCGGCGCGAAACTCGGCGACGGCTTGCTCGACGCGCTTGGGATCGACGCCGTTGATGATGATCTTGGCGCCGGCCTTGGCCATGCCCTCGGCGATGGCGCGCCCGAGGCCGCGGGAGGAGCCGGTCACGAGCGCGGTGCGGCCGGAGAGATCGAAGAGGGAGGTGCTCATCTTAAGAAATCCTCAGATGTTGGAGCGGCGCACCGTGAGATCGGTGCGCTCGAAGACGGCAGGCAGGAGGTCGACGCCAAGGCCGGGGCCTTCCATCGGGAAGACATAGCCGTCCTTGATCACGGGCATCGTGGTGACGAGCTCATTGTACCAGCCCTTGTAGAAGGCGCGCACCGATTCCTGGATCAAGGTGTTGGGCTGGCTGAACGACATGTGGATGGCGGCGATGAAGCCGATCGGCCCGATGCAATCATGCGGTGCGAAGGGCCTGTGATAGGTCTCGGCCATCGCCGCGATCTTGCGTCCTTCGGTGAGACCGCCGGTCCAGCACAGGTCCGCCATCACCACATGCATGGCGTCGCGGTCGAGCATGTCCTTGTAGGGGAAGCGCGAGCCCAGCGTCTCGCTGGCGCAGACCCAGACATCAGTCGAGCGGGCATACTCGGCCAGCGCCTGCGGCGAGTTCATGCGGATGGGATCTTCGTACCAGGTCGGCGTGTAGGGCTCGAGCGCTCGCGCGATCTGCTTTGCCGTCGGCAGATTCCACAGCGAATGGAGTTCGACCATGATCTCCATCTTGTCGCCCACCGCTTTGCGGATCCTCTCGAACGGCTCGATCGCCTGCTTCATCTGCGCGGCGGTGATGTAGAGGCCCTTGTTCTCCTGCGCCGCCGGATCGAACGGCCAGATCTTCATGGCCGAGATGCCGCTTTCCAGGAGGCTTTCGGCGAGCGCATCGGCGTTGTTCATGAAGCCGTCGAGGTCTTCATAGGGGCCTTTGGAGGCGCCGAGATTCCAGTTCGCGACCGGGCTGATATTGGTCGAGCGAACGTACTGCGTGCCGGCGCAGGTGTTGTAGATGCGCTGCTTGTCGCGGCAGAGGCCGCCGAGCATCTGGTGCACAGGCTGATCGCAGACCTTGCCGAACAGGTCCCACAGCGCGATGTCGATCGCGGAGGCCGCGCGATATTCGACGCCGGTCGAGGACTGCGCCATCGGCAGGTTCAGCATGTCGCGATGGATCGCCTCGATGTGCAGGGGATTGCGGCCGAGCAGGCGGCCGGCAAAGGTGTCGTGAATCTGCGCCTCGATCGCGCCGGCGCCGTAGAAGGTCTCGCCGAGACCGATCAGACCCGTGTCGGTGTGGATGCGCACCCAGATGACGTTGGAGAATTCCTCGGTGCGCAGTGTCTCGATCGACGTGATCCTCACGACAACTCTCCTCCCTCGAAAGGCGCCTCGCGCCCGACGTCTCTTTTCGCGCTGCAGCATGTCGCAGATCGCGCGGGAGTCTTACGCCTGCTTGTAATATATCACAACATGTTTTAAGTGTGCCACAAACAAGGCGCCACCCTGCAACGAGAGCGCGGGCTGACGGGAGAGGACGACATGGCACGGCGCAAGCGCGCGCTCGAGGTGGTGAGAGACGAGGACGACAGTGAGGGCAGACCTTCCCGCCGTAACCGTCTCAACTTCTTCGAGCTCGCCTATCAGAGGATCGAGGAGCTGCTCGTTCATTGCGAGCTCAAGCCTGGCCAGTTCATGACGATGCTGGAATTGCAGCAGATCACCGGCTTCGGCCGCACGCCGGTGCATCACGCCGTCAATCGTCTCTCCGCCGATACGCTCATCATCATCCGTCCGCGCCATGGCCTGCACATCGCGCCGATCGATCTCGCGCGCGAGCGCATGCTGCTGGGCCTGCGCCGCGACATTGAGCGTTTTGTCATTCGCCTCGCGGCGGATCGCGCCAGCCTGTCCCACCGCAATCAGGCGCTGCACATCGAGCGTTTGCTGCGCGAACGTCGTGCCAGTTTGACACTCGATGAATTCAACAGCCTCGACCGCCGCATCGACGCGCTGGTGCTGGAGGCGGCCGGCGAGCCCTTCCTGGTCCACACGCTGCGCCCGCTGCACACGCTGTATCGCCGCATCGGTTACATCCACCACCGCTTCATGCCGGGGCAGGCCGATCTGTCCGGCACGATCGATCATCATCTCGCCATTCTCAGTGCCGTCGCCAACCGCCGCGTCGAGGACGCCGTGAAGGCCAGCGATGCGCTGATCGACTACATGGGCGAGATGTTCACGGGCATGGAGGCGGGAATCGATCCGCGACTGCTCGATTGCAGTATCGAGCCGCTGCTCGGCTCGTAGAGAGTTTTGAAGAAAGGAAGAAGAATGACAACAATGGCGCTGCCACAACCGACCGCGAGCGAAGCCGCGGTCCGCTACCTCATCACCAACTACAGTCCCAAGGGCAACAAGGTCGGCTGGCTGATGATGGCCTCGATCCTGGTCGAGGCCTGGGATCTCTACTCGATCGCCTTCGTGCTGATCTTCATCAAGGAGCAGTACAATCCCGATCCGCTGATGCTGGGCCTTGCCGCGGCGGGCACGCAAGGCGGCGCGCTGATCGGCGCGCTGCTCGGCGGCTGGATGTCCGACAAGATCGGCCGTCGCGTCATGTTCCTGGTGACGATGGTGCTGTTCATCGTGCTGGCGCTGGCGCAGGCCTTCGTGCCGAGCGTGGGTTGGCTCGTCGTGATCCGCTTCCTGCTCGGCATCCCGCTCGGCTCTGATATCTCGACCGGCTATACCTACATCATGGAATCCATGGCCAAGGGTGAGCGCGAGGTCATGGGCAACCGCTGGCAGTTCATGTTCGCCGTCGGCGAGGTGCTGACCATCGGCGTCATCGTGATCTTCCTGCTGGTCGACATGCAGCACGAGATGCTGTGGCGCGTGACGCTCGGTCTCGGCGCGGTGCCGGCGCTCATCATCCTGATCATGCGCCACGACGTGCCGGAGACTGCGGTATGGCTGGTGCAGAAGGGACGCTACCGCGAGGCCAAGCAGGTCGCGCGCGAGATGTTCAACGACAATCTCGACATGCTGCCGGACCACGACGTGGAAGTGCCGAAGGTCTCGACCCGCGCCTTCCTCGCCGACCTCAAGAAGGATCCGATCCGCTGGCGCGCCACGCTGTACGGCTGGATCGCCTGCTTCGCGCAAGGCAGCGAGTTCTCGACCTTCGCCTTCTACCTGCCGGTGCTGTTCGTGATGGTCGGCGTGTCCAGCGTGCTCGGCAACAACCTCGTGACGATGGGATTGTTCTGCTTCGCCGCTCTGTCGGGCTGGGTCGGTCCGCTGCTGACGCCGAAGATCGGCCATCGCGGCATCGCGATCGCAGGCTTCGGCATCGTGCTGGCCTCGCTGCTGGTCGCGGCCTTCGCGCTCTACACCGACAACAAGATCCTGCTGCCGTTCGCGGCCGCCGCGATGCTGTGGGGCCACTATTGGGACGCCTCGAACTGCATGACGATTCCGACCATGGTCGCCAAGCCGAAATATCGCGGCACCGCCAGCGGTTTCGCCTACATGTTCGTGAAGCTGCCGTCGTTCCTGGCGATCTTCCTGTTCCCCTCGCTGTTCGCCGCGATCGGGCAGGCCAACGCCACGCTGTTCGTCGCGATCTTCCCGCTGATCGGATTGCTCGCCGCAATCTTCATCCTGCCGGAAGTCTACGGCTACGAGAACGATTGACGATGCGTGAGCCCCGATCGCGGCCTCATGGCCGCGATCGGGCTCCTTGCCCTGGGGGCTGAGGCATCGCAAACAATCGCAGTGAATTCGCTGCCGTTACCTGATCGCCGCCGCCAGCGCCGCGATCAGAGCGGGGGGCGTCACCAGCATACCGAGCTTGAGGAACGGCCAGGCACTGAGCTCGATCTTCTCCCGTCGGAGCGCAACCAGCCAGAGGATGGTGGCGAGCGATCCCGTCACCGACATGTTCGGTCCGAGATCGACGCCGATCAGGATCGCGCTGACGACCGGCGCCGGCAGATGATCGCTGGCCGCGACCGAGCCGGCGATAAGACCGACCGGAAGATTGTTGGCGATATTGGTGCCGATCGCGGTGGCGATGCCGACGCTCCAGGCAGCCTTCGGCACCGATTGTGCGACGGCCTGGTGCAGCAGCGCGCTGAGCTGCCCGATCACGCCGGTCTCGATCAGCGCTTCCACCATGACGAAGAGTCCGCCGACCAGCGGCAGCACGCTCCACGACACCCCCCTGAGCACCGGCAACGGCGACTGACTGCTGAGCAGCAGCACGAGCGCCGATGTCACCACCCCGCAGATGAAGGTCGGCAGGCCCAGTTGCTTGTCGAGCGCTGAGGCCGTGACCAGCACGACGCCGATTGCGACGATGCCCATTGCCGTCAGCTTGCCGCCGCGGCCGAGCTTTGGATGCGGCACGCTGCGGGCGATGGTCTCTTCCTTGAGCGCGCGGTGCTGGGTCAGGCGCAGCACGACATAGGTGAGCAGGATCGAGACCGCCGAGGGCAGGGCGAACAGGCGCAGCCATTCGGTCAGGTGCGGCATGCGCGCGCCGAACACCACGAGGTTGGCGGGATTGGAGATCGGCAGCACGAAGCTTGCGGCGTTGGCAATGAACGCGCAGACGAACAGATAAGGCAGCGGTTTCGCGCCGGCCGCGCGCGTCGCCGCATAGACGGCCGGCGTCAGCACGATCGCGGTGGCGTCGTTCGAGAGCAGCACGGTGACCATCGTGCCGACGAGATAGATCAGCAGGAACAGCCGCTGCGGCGAGCCGCCTGCATATTCGACCGCGAGCGCGGCGAGATAGTCGAACAGGCCCTCGAGCCGGGCGAGCTCGGCGATCAGCATCATGCCGATCAGGAAGAGATAAACGTCGAGGCCCTTCTCGATGCCGGCAAGCGCATCCTGCCACGGCAGCAAACCGGACAGCACGAGGGTGCCGGCGCCGATGACCGCCCAGATCGCCTCGGGCAGGCGGAACGGGCGGATGACGACGCCTGCGGTCGCAGCGACGATGATGCTCCAGGCCCAGATGGCGTCAGACGGCACGTTCAGTCCTCGATGTGGAACGGGTTCATTCGGCAGCGATATCCGATGTCACCGGCGCTGTCTTCCCCTGCGGTCGCAAGGCGCCATGCCGCGTCTCGGGCAAGGCGAGGAGGCAGATGACGGCGCCGATCGCCGCGACCATGCCGAGCGCGATGAAGGCCGCACTGTACCCCGCGCCGACCACCACGAAGCCGGCGAGCGCCGTCGACAGCGCGGCTCCGATGCCCTGAGCGGTGATGACCGCGCCTTGCGCGACGTTGAAGCGCCCGGTGTTGCGCATGAGGTCGGCAACGATGACGGGGAAGATGGTACCGAAGATGCCGGCACCGACGCCGTCGAGAAGCTGCACGCCGACCAGCCAGAATGGATTGTCGGAGAGCGTATAGAGCGTGCCGCGAACGGGCAGGATCAGGAGCGCCGCGAGGAAGAAGCGCTTGTGTCCCCACCGGTCGGCCCTCGCGCCGACCAGCATCGCGAACGGCACCATCACCAGTTGCGCCGCGACGATGCAGGCCGACATCAGGCTGGTGCCCATGTTCTTGTCCTGGAGTGCGAGCTTCTGTCCGACCAGCGGCAGCATGGCTGCGTTGGAGAGGTGAAACAGCGCCGTGCAGATCGCGAAGACGAGCAGGGGGCGGCAGGTCAAGAGCACCGCGAGGCCCGAAGGTGTCTCCCGCTGGGCGTCGCCGTGGGCATCGTGCAGTCCGCGGGCGAGGTCGTGGTCGATGGCCTGTTCGGGGATGGCGACAATGCTGGCGAGGCTTGCGATCGCCATGGCGCCGAGCAGGTAGAATACGACGGTCGGTCCGAACCAATAGGCGGAGACCCCGGCAAGCGTCGCCGCGACCGCGTTGCCGGCGTGATTGAAGGTCTCGTTACGGCCAATCCGCCGGGTAAAGGCGGCGTGGCCGAAGATGCCGAGCGAAACGGCTGCAATCGCCGGCGGAAAGATCACAGCGGCAGCCTGTGCGACCCCTTGCGAGATCACGACCGGCAGAAAGCCGGGAAGCAAAGGCAGAGACAGCGAGGCTGCTGTCACCATGATGGCGGCGACAAGCATCACGGCTCGCTTCGCCCGCGTCGCGTCGACCAGCGCGCCGGCCGGCGTCTGGGCCACGATGCCGGCAATTGTTGCGATCGACATCACGAGGCCGATGCGGGCCTCGTCCCAGCGTTGCTCGGTGAGGAGATAGACGGCGAGGTAGGGGCCGAGCCCGTCGCGAACGTCGGCAAGGAAGAAATTGGCCGCATCCAGCGCTCGGCCGGCGCGCCTCGTCAGATCGGGGTCCTGGCTCGACATCGGTGTCTCGATCGAGGCGCGGAAACGTCCGCGCAGAAACGGACGTCATGGCATCTTTGTTCCGCCTCAGAATTTCATGGCCAGCAGCACCGCGCCGGCGCCGATCATGGCGATGCCGAGCCAGCCCTGCGCCGTCGGCCGCTCGCCGAGAAAGGCGAAGGCGAACAGCGCGACCAGGACGACGCTGAGCTTGTCGATGGGGGCGACCAGTGTTGCGGGGCCAAGCTTCAGTGCACGGAAATAGCAGAGCCATGAAGCGCCGGTCGCAAGTCCCGACAAAACCAGGAATAGCCAGGTTTTTGAGGAGACCGCCGAGGGCACGACGAACTGTCCGGTGAAGAACAGCAGCGCCGAGAAGGCGAGCAGCACCACGATGGTGCGGATGAAAGTGGCGAGATCCGGATTTATGTTCTCGACGCCGACCTTGGCGAAGATCGCGGTCAGAGCCGCAAAGCAGGCCGAAAGCAGTGCCCAGGTTTGCCAGGCGGAGAGAAGGGCGGGTTTCATATCATCGATATCCGTTGTTTCCAGGGCCGCGCGCAGCGTCGTCATTGCGAGCGCAGCGAAGCAATCCAGACTGTCTCGGCGGAAAGATTCTGGAATGCTTCGCTGCGCTCGCAATGACGGAGTTTGTGGCTGCCTCGTGCAATTAAAGCACTCACCTTGCCATGGACAGCTTCTCCGTGATCGCCTTGCGCAGGATGCGCGAGAGCGATTCGACGGAATACGGCTTCTGGATCAGCTCGAAACCGCGATGGGCGTTTTCGGCGAGCACGTTGCTGTAGCCCGAGGTGAGCACGACGGGCAGGCCCGGATAGCGCTCGCGGATGATACCGGCGAGCTCGACGCCGTTCATGCCGGGCATGATCACGTCGGAGAAGACGAGGTCGACGGCGAATTCGTTCTCGCCGAGGATCGCGAGGGCGGCGTTGGCGTTGGCGACGCGGCGGACGACGTAGCCGAGGTCTTCCAGAAGCTCGGTCGAGAACTGGCCGACATCGTCATTGTCCTCGACCACGAGCACGCGGTAGCCGCGCCCAGTGGTCGCAGCCTCGCTGGTCAGCGCCGCGGCTTCCTTCTCGGTCGCTGGGCTTTGAGCCTGCGGCAGGTAGATGGTAAAGGTTGCGCCTTCGCCCTGCGCGCTCGTCACCGCGATGTCGCCCTCGGACTGCTTGGCGAAACCGAACGCCTGGCTGAGGCCGAGGCCGGTGCCCTTGCCGACTTCCTTGGTGGTGAAGAACGGTTCGAAAATGGAGTCGAGATGTCCCGGTGCGATGCCGCTGCCGGTATCCTTGACCGAGATCGCGACATAGTCACCGCCACGTGGTGACTGCGCGCGCAGGCTGGGAATCCCCTGGACCTTGCGCACGGCAATGGTGAGGCGGCCTTCACCCTCCATGGCGTCGCGGGCGTTGATGGCGAGGTTGATCAGCGCGGTCTCGAACTGTGCGATGTCGGCGACCGTGAAGCAATCCGCGTCCTGGATTTCGACGCTGATCTCGATGCGCCCGCCGACCAGCGGCCGGACCAGCTGCGCCACGCCCTCGACCTGGCTGCCGACATTGAAGATCTGCGGCTTCAGCGGCTGCCGGCGCGCGAAGGCCAGCAGCTGCGCGGTCAGCTTGGAGGCGCGCTCGACGGTGTCGGAGATGGCGTCGACATAGCGGCGGCGGCGCTCTTCCGGCAGCTCGCGCCGGCGCAGGAAGTCGGTCGCCGAACGGATGATGGTGAGGAGGTTGTTGAAGTCGTGCGCGACGCCGCCGGTGAGCTGGCCGATCGCCTCCATCTTCTGCGACTGCCGCAGCGCCTCCTCGCCGAGGCGGCGCTCGGTGATGTCGACGGCCTCGGGAACTGCGCCGGTGATGTTGCCGTGGCGGTCGAGCACGGGGCGCATGCCGAAGTCGAAATCGCGTTCGCCGATCGGCAGGCGCAGCCGCATCTCGAGCCTCACGGCTTCGCCCTTCAGGACGGTCATGAAGGCGTCGCGCGCGACATCGCTCATGCCAGGCGTTCCCGTGAACCACGGCGTATCCCAGAACGGCTTGCCGATGACATCCCGCGCCTCGGCGCGGATGCCGTCGAGTGCGTTCTTGTTGGCGTAGAGCAGTTCGCCCTCGAGATCGACGAGGCCCTGATACTGGTTGCTGGTCTCCAGGATCGCGCGCAGCCGGGCCTCGTTGGATTCGAGCTCGGCGGTGCGCTCGGCGATGCGTTCCTCCAGCGTCTCGTTGAGCCGCCGGAGCTCCATCTCGGCCTGCTTGGCAACGGTGATGTCGTGGGCGACGCCGATGAAGCCGATATGCTTGCCGGTCGGGTCCCAGCGTGGCTGCGATTCCGAGCGCAGCCAGCGCCATTCGCCGCTGGCGTTCCTGTAGCGCGCTTCCAGCACGAAGGGCTTCAGCGAGGCTTCGCCTTGCACCGATTGCTGCAGCACATGCGGCAGGTCGTCGGGATGCAGCACCTTGCGCCAGTCGAAATCGATCGCCTGGTCGTAGGGCAGGCCGACGAAGTCGACATAGGCCTGGTTGGCGAAGGAGCGCTTGCGATCGAGCTTGGTGACCCAGATCGGCACCGGCGCACTGTCGGCGATCAGCCGGAAGCGCTCCTCACTCTCGCGCAGCGTCTCGCGCGCGAGCGCCTGGTCGGTGATGTCGATATGGGCACCGACGAGGCGGACGGCGCGGCCGTCGCCGTCACGCTCGATCTTGGCGACGACCCGGATCCAGCGGATCTCGCCGTCGCTCGGACGGATGATGCGGTATTCGGCGGTGTAGTCCTCGCTGGTCCCGGAAAGCGCCTCCAGGAAGTGTTTCACCGCCGCGTCGCGGTCATCAGGATGGATACGGTTGACCCAGTCCTCATGCGACTCGTCGGCGGCCTCCGGCGGCAGGCCATGGATCATCAGATATTCCGGCGAGCGGCGGTTCTTGAAGCCCTCGCGGAAGTCGACCTCGAGACCGCCGACCTTGCCGATGCGCTGGATGCGCGCGAGCTCGGCCTCGCGCTCCTGGAGCGCGCGATAGGCGTTGTCGCGCTCGCGCGCGACGTCTTCGAGGTGCTGGCGCAGCCTTTCGGCGGCGATGGTCTCGGGCAAAGGATCGTTCAAGGCGTCGGCCGTTGTGAGGCGTATGCGCACGTGCCGGACCGATATTCACACAGACGGAGCGCGATGGCCATTGCTTCGAGGAAATAGACTGTCTGGAAGAACCCCGCGGCCAGCCAGAACGCGGGAAAATGCGGTCAACCAACGCCAAGTCTGGCATTTTGTTCCTGATATTGGAACGATGCGGCTGCGGACGCGTCTTCGCGAGGCGCCACAACTCTCATTCATAAAACCCCCTTTTCGAAGAGGCTAGATCTTGAAGCTCTTTGTCTGCCAGTCCTGTGGCAACGTCCTCTATTTCGAGAACCGCGCCTGCGAACGTTGCGGTCACCGCGTCGCCTTCCTCCCGGAGAAGGAGACGATGTCGGCGCTCGAGCCCGACGGCGAGGCTCAGAGCGGGGCCTGGAGGACCCTGGCCGACAACGGCAGGGGGCGCATGCTGTGCCGCAATGCCGAGTACGATGCCTGCAACTGGCTGACGGACACCGACGATACCAACGGCTATTGCCGCGCCTGCCGCCACAACGGCATCGTGCCGGACCTGTCGGACCCCGCGCAGCTCGCCCGCTGGCGTGAGCTGGAGGTGGCAAAGCACCGGCTGTTCTATTCCCTGATCCGCTGGAAGCTGCCGCTGCAGAACCGTCAGGACGATGCCGTGCACGGCCTGATCTTCAACTTCCTCGCCGACGATCCGAACAGCGGACAAAAGATCATGACCGGCCATGACAACGGCCTGATCACGATCGCGCTGACCGAGGCCGACGACATCGAGCGCGAGCGGCGCCGGCTGGAGATGGGCGAGCCTTACCGGACACTGCTCGGGCATTTCCGCCACGAGGTCGGACATTATTTCTGGGACGTGCTGGTTCAGGGCGGCGGCAAGCTCGACGAATGCCGCGCGGTGTTCGGCGACGATAGAGCCGATTACGGCCAGGCCCTGCAGCGCCACTACGCCGAAGGCGCCCCCGCTGACTGGCAGCAGAATTACGTCTCGGCCTATGCCACCACGCACCCCTGGGAAGACTTCGCCGAGACCTGGGCGCACTATCTCCACATCGTCGACACCCTTGAGATGGCTTCCGAGTTCGGCATGGAGGTGCGCCCCAAGGTCGATCGCGACGGGGAGCTGACGGCGCGCATCCGTTTCAACCCCTACGAGGCCAGGGACGTCCAGGCGCTCATCGACGCATGGCTGCCCTTCACCTTCGCCATGAACAGCGTCAACCGGGCCATGGGCCTGCGCGACCTCTACCCCTTCATCCTGTCGCCGGCGGTGGTCGGCAAACTGGGCTTCATTCACGGCCTTGTCCGGGACGCGGCCAAGGCGCGGAAGGCGTAGGCAGTCCCAAGGGCACCTCGCGCCTGTTTCGGTCTTGCGCTGGTACGCCAGAGCGGGCCGGATTTAGACCGTTGCCTCCGGCCCATTTTGATGTACCACGGGAGCCACACGGCCCGTCCCATAGGCCCCAACGGCCGGGGAAGGGTCCCGCCCAAGGTCGAGACTCAAGAAAAGCATGTTCAAACGCATTCTGATCGCCAATCGCGGCGAAATCGCCTGCCGGGTCATCAAGACTGCCCGCAAGATGGGAATTCAAACGGTTGCGGTCTATTCCGAGGCCGACCGCGATGCCCTCCATGTCGAAATGGCCGATGAGGCGGTGCTGATCGGCCCACCGGCCGCGGCCGAGAGCTATCTGGTGATCGAGAAGATCGTCGAGGCCTGTCGCAAGACCGGCGCCGAGGCCGTGCATCCCGGCTACGGCTTCCTGTCCGAGCGCGAGGCGTTTCCGCGCGCGTTGGAGGCGGCCGGCATCGTCTTCATCGGCCCGAACCCCGGCGCGATCGCCGCGATGGGTGACAAGATCGAGTCCAAGAAGGCCGCCGCAAAAGCAAAGGTCTCGACCGTGCCCGGCTATCTCGGCGTCATCGAGGACGACAAGCACGCGGTCCGCATCGCCGACGAGATAGGCTACCCCGTGATGATCAAGGCCTCCGCCGGCGGCGGCGGCAAGGGCATGCGCATCGCGCATTCCAAGGCCGAGGTCGCCGAGGGCTTCAACCTCGCCAAGGCCGAGGCCAAGGCCTCGTTCGGCGACGACCGCGTCTTCGTCGAGAAGTTCATCGTCGATCCCCGCCACATCGAGATCCAGGTGCTGGGCGACAAGCACGGCAACGTGATCTATCTCGGCGAGCGCGAATGCTCGATCCAGCGCCGCAACCAGAAGGTCATCGAGGAAGCGCCGTCGCCGCTGCTGGATGAGGCCACCCGCCGCAAGATGGGCGAGCAGGCAGTCGCGCTGGCGAAAGCCGTGAATTACGATTCCGCCGGCACCGTCGAGTTCGTCGCAGGCCAGGACAAGAGCTTCTACTTCCTGGAGATGAACACGCGTCTCCAGGTCGAGCATCCCGTCACCGAGCTCGTCACCGGCGTCGACCTGGTCGAGCAGATGATCCGCGTGGCCGCCGGCGAGAAGCTCGCCATCGCGCAAAAGGACGTCACGCTCACCGGCTGGGCGGTCGAGTCGCGCCTCTATGCGGAAGATCCGTTCCGCAACTTCCTGCCGTCGATCGGGCGTCTCGTGAAGTATCGCCCGCCGGCCGAAGCCAGCAAGGACGGCATCACCGTGCGCAACGATACCGGCGTGCAGGAGGGCGGCGAGATCTCGATCCATTACGATCCGATGATCGCCAAGCTCGTCACCCATGCGCCGTCGCGCGCGGCTGCGATCGAGGCGCAGGCCACTGCGCTGGATTCGTTCTATGTGGACGGCATCAGGCACAACATCCCGTTCCTGTCGGCCTTGATGCATCATCCGCGCTGGCGCGAGGGGCGGCTCTCGACCGGCTTCATCGCCGAGGAGTTCCCCAAGGGTTTTGCGGTGCGCGTGCCCGAAGGCGAGGTCGCGCGGCGGATCGCCGCCGTCGGTGCCGCCATCGATCACGTGCTCGGCGAGCGCAAGCGGCAGATCTCGGGCCAGATGGGCGGGCGCGTCGTGCAGCGCGAACGCCGCCGCGCGGTCTGGCTCGACCGGCAGGAGATTTCGCTCGAGGTCGGACGTGAGGGCGAGGCGATCGCGATCCGCTTCATCGATCCCGAGGGCAAGGCCGGCAATCCGCATCTGCTGCAGTCGCCGTGGAAGCCGGGCGATCCGGTCTGGCAGGGCACCATCGACGGCCACTTCATCGCGGTGCAGGTGCGGCCGATTGCCAACGGCGTCCGTCTTGCGCATCAGGGCGTCGAGGTGCCGGTCTATGTCTGGACCGAGACAGAAGCGACGTCCGCCCGGTTGATGCCGGTGACGGCAGCCTCCGACACCGGCAAGAAACTGCTCTGTCCGATGCCGGGCCTCGTGGTCTCGATCGCGGTGAGCGAGGGGCAGGAGGTCAAGGCCGGCGAGACGCTCGCCGTGGTCGAAGCCATGAAGATGCAGAACGTGCTGCGCGCCGAGCAGGACGGCACCGTGAAGAAGATCCACGCCAGTGCCGGCGCGACGCTCGCGGTCGACGCGCTGATCTTGGAGTTTGCGTAAGAGATGTGAGTGGGCCCTCGTCGGGCTCCACGAACACCGTCATTGCGAGCGCAGCGAAGCAATCCAGACTGCCTCCGCCGAAAGACCCTGGATGGCTTCGCTTCGCTCGCAATGACGGGGTATGCTGCGGCCTTCTTGACCTAACCGAGACATCATCATGGCCTTTCGATCCCGCCGCGAGAAACTGCGTTCCATCCTGTCGAGCGGGACTTGCGTCCATCCCGGCTCGGTCTATGACGCGATCTCGATCCGCATCGCCGAGGATCTCGGCTTTCCCCTCGGGATGTTCGGCGGCTCGGTGGCTTCGCTCGCCGTGCTCGGCGATCCCGATATCACCCTGATCACGCTCACCGAGCTTTGCGAGCAGATGCGGCGGATGTCGCGGGCCTCCACACTGCCCGTGCTGGTCGATGCCGATCACGGCTACGGCAATGCCCTCAACGTGCGTCGCACGGTGCAGGAGCTGGAGACCGCCGGCGCTGCCGGCCTTACCATCGAGGACACTTTGCTGCCGGCCGCCTTCGGTGAAGCAAAGACGCAGCTGATCTCGCTGGAGGAGGGCGTCGGCAAGATGAAGGCCGCGCTCGGCGGCCGCCGCGATCCGTCGCTGGTGATCATGGGCCGCACCGGTGCGGCCTCGATCACCTCGATCGAGGATGCGGTCCGCCGCGCCAAGGCCTATGAGACGACCGGCGTCGACGCGCTGTTCTTCACCGGCATCAGGTCGCGTGCCGAACTGGAAGCGGTCGCATCGGCGACGCATCTGCCTATCGTGCTTGGTGGCGCGCCGGACGATTTGAGCGCGCTCGATTATCTCGCCAGCCAGCGGGTGCGCATCGCGCTGCAGGGCCATGCGCCGATCGCCGCGGCGACGCAGGCCGTCTACGAGACGCTGAAGGCGCTCCGCGAAGGCGCGCCGCCCAAGGCACTCAACGGTCTGGCATCCGCGGAGCTGACCAATCGGGTCATGCGGGAGGCCGAGACGAAGGCGCGCAGCGCCGAATTTCTCGGATTGAAGACATGAGCCGGGCGATCCTCCAGGTCATGATCCGCGGCCGCGTCCAGGGGGTCGGCTATCGCGCCTGGGTCGAAAGCCAGGCCACCGCGAGCGGTCTCGAAGGCTGGGTCCGCAATCGCCGCGACGGCAGCGTGGAAGCGCTGTTCGCGGGGGCGCCGAACCACGTCGCCGACATGGTCGCACTGTGCCGTCACGGTCCCCCATCCTCACGCGTCGACAGCGTCACCAGTGAAACGGCGAGTGCGGACGAGCTGGATCTGCGCAGGGCAGGGGAGAAGTTTTCGGTGCTGCCGACGGTTTGAGAGCCAATTCTCTTTCGGCGCGAGCGGTGCGCTCCCTCGCCCGTTCTTACGGGGAGAGGTGCAGAAGTCATCATCTCGGCAATTTGGCGATGGCTTCGCTCAGCTCGTGGATCTCATACGGCTTGCGCAGGATCGGGAAGTCGCCGCGCACGCCGGCGGCGACCTCGCTGTAGCCGGTGGCGAGCAGGATCGGCAGGCCGGGGCGGATCTGACGCAGGCGATGGGCGAGGGTGAGGCCGTCCATCTTGCCGGGCATCACGATGTCCGAGAACACGAAGTCGACGCCGTTGGTCTCGATCTCCCGCAATGCCGCTTCGGCGTCGGCAACCCGGCGCACCTGGTAGCCGAGCTGCTCCAGAAGGCCGATGCTGACGAGCGCGACCTCGGGATTGTCCTCGACGAGAAGCACCGTTCCGCTGCCGCGGAACGGCATCGCTTCCGCGGTGTCACGTGCCGGCGCATCCGTGCCCCGCGGCAGCAGGATGGTGAACGTCGTGCCCTTGCCGAGTTCGCTTGCAACCTTCACCGTGCCGCCGGCCTGATGAGCGAAGCCGTGCACCTGCGAGAGGCCGAGGCCGGTGCCCTTGCCGATCGGCTTGGTGGTGAAGAACGGCTCGAAGATCTTGTCGACGACGTCGGCGGGAATGCCGACGCCGGTGTCGGCGATGTCGATCGCCACGAATTCGCCGGTGAGCGGGATCTCGTCCAGCACCACGTTGCGGGCGCTGATCGTCACCGTGCCGCCGTCGGGCATCGCATCGCGGGCATTGATGACGAGATTGAGCAGCGCCGTCTCGAGCTCCGAGACGTCGGTCCTGACCGGCCAGACCTCGGACGCGATGTCGAAGGTGAGGCGCACGGAGCTGCCGACGCCGGCGTCGAGCACCGCGCGGATCGCCGCGACGCGTTCGGCGAGATCGATCGCCTGCGGGTTGACGCTCTGTCGCCGCGCGAAGGTGAGGAGCTGGTTGGTCAGCGCGGCGCCGCGCCTGGTCGCGGTCTCGATCGCGGAGATCGCGCGCTGAAGCCTGGCGTCTTCGATGGACCCCTTCTTCAGGATATGGAGGCTGCCGCTGATGATCATCAGGAGGTTGTTGAAGTCATGGGCGACGCCGCCGGTGAGCTGGCCGAGGGCATCGAACTTCTGGGATTCGGCGAGCTGCTTCTGCATCGCCTCGAGCTTGAGCTGGGCATTGCGGCGTTCGGTGATGTCGCGCGTGATCTTGGCGAAGCCGACGAGGGTTCCATCCTCGTAGATCGGATCGATCACCACGCTCGCCCAGAAGAACGTCCCGTCCTTGCGAACGCGCCAGCCTTCCTCTTCGTAGCGGCCCTTTTCCCGCGCAATGCCGAGCGCTCGCGCGGGTTTGCCGTTGGCGCGGTCGGTCTCGGTATAGAAACGGGAGAAATGCTGGCCGACGATTTCGTCGGGCGCGTAGCCCTTGATGCGCTCGCCGCCGATGTTCCAGCTGGTGATGGTGCCGCTGGGATCGAGCATGTAGAGGGCGTAGTCGGCAACTCCTTCAACCAGCAGCCGGAAACTGCGCTCGCTTTCGAACAAGTCTCTCTGCTGACTGAACTTTTTTACCATTCCTAGACCCCGCCTCGACAGGAGCAAACGCTCAGGCCAGCGCTTTGGTTCCGGCTCTCTGGGAACTTTTTAGGCAAATGCCGCAGACGGGATGCAGGGGGCGCCCGGCAAATGCCCTTGACATACAGTCGCGCCCGTCAGATATTTCTGTTATGACAGAAATGCCCGGAAAGAAGAAACTTCCCGCTGCCGTCGAGCGCTTTATCCTGCATTGGGGCGACATGGGAGACGAGTGGGGCGTCAATCGCTCGGTCAGCCAGATCCACGGGCTGCTCTATCTGTCCGAGGCGCCGATGACGGCCGAGGACATCGCCGACACGCTCGGCATGGCGCGCTCCAATGTCTCCAATTCGCTGAAGGAGCTGCTCGCCTGGAACCTGATCCGGCGGGTGCCGATCCTCGGCGATCGCCGCGATCATTTCGAAGCCGAGACCGACATCTGGGAGGTCGCGGTCCGGATCGCGGCGCGGCGCAAGGAGCGGGAGCTCGATCCGGCCATCGCGGCGCTCCGGGCCTGCGTGTCCGATGCCGCCGACGATCCGGCCATTAATCCGGTCGCGAGCAAACGGCTGAAGGAGATGCTCGCCTTCACCGAGCTCGCCGACCATTGGTTCATGCAGATGCTGAAGGTGCCGCGGCCGCGGCTGGTCGCGCTGATGCGGCTTGGCGAGAAGATCGCCAACCTGCTGCCGCTGGGCAAGGCCAAATAGCGTTGAGGAGGGGGCGATGACGTCGGCTCGATTACCAGGCTTAGGCGCATCTCCCTCCGCTCACACCAGACTGCTCGACGATCGCCGCTTCCGTGCGCTGTTGCCGGACGAGGATTGGGGCCGCCTGCCGCTCGCGACCTGGCGGCGGTTTTCCAAGCGGGTCGACGATGGTGACAGCGTGATCTATGTCGGTGTCGTCGACGAGGTCACCTTCAGCGATATCGGCTGGTGGATCGCGCAGGCCGCACGGCTGATCGGCGGGCCATTGCCGACCGGCCGCGACACCGGCGTGCCCATGATCGTGACCGTTACCGAGGACGGCGCCACCGGCGGCCAGACCTGGACGCGCATCTGCGCGCGCAAGCGCGGCTTTCCGCGGGTGATCCATTCGGCAAAATGCTTCGCCGGCCCTACCGGACTCCAGGAATATGTCGGCTTCGGCGTGTCGATGGCGCTACGCATTGCGGTCGAGGGACAGGCGCTGACCTTCCGCAGCGCCGGTTACGGCCTCCAGCTCGGACGGCTTTGGATTCCGCTGCCGCAATCGCTCACGCCGGGCGACCTCACGGTGACGCATACGGATCTCGGCTGGGGCGCCTTCCGCTTCACTCTTGATGTCACTCACCCGCGCTACGGCGCGCTGATCCACCAGTCCGCCGTCTTCAGGGAGGCCGTATCATGACGCCGCTGTTGTGGACTCTCATCGCGGTCCAGATCGTGATGGGCGCGTTCGACACCTTCTATCACCACGCATTCACCGAGCGCCTGGCTTGGCGGGTGTCGCAGCGTTTCGAGCTGAAGCTGCACGGCATCCGCAACATTCTCTATGCGCTATTGTTCCTGCTGCTCGGCTGGCTCGAGGTTTACGGCTTGCTGGCGCTCTTGATGGCCGCCGTGCTGATCGCCGAGATCGTCATCACGCTGATGGATTTCGTCGAGGAGGATCTGAGCCGAAAGCTGCCGCCAAGCGAGCGCATCAATCACACGCTGCTGGCGATCAACTACGGCGCCATCCTCGTGCTGCTGCTGCCGGTGCTGATCGCCTGGGCGATGCAGCCCGTCGGCGTGACCGTCGTCAATCACGCTCTGCTCAGCATGGCCGCCAGTGCCTGCGCGGTCGGCGCGGCGCTGTGCGGCCTCAGGGATTTTGCGGCGATGCGCCGGCTCGGCCGGATGCGGAGCGTTCCGGCGGCCGGACTCGTCGAGAAGCTGCACGGCCGCAAGACCGTGCTGATCACTGGCGCGACCGGCTTCATCGGCAGCCGGCTCGCCGCGAGCCTCAGCGGGGCAGGGCATCACGTCATCGCGCTGATCCGCAATCCCGTGAAGGCCGAGATGCTGCTGCCGCCGGTGACGCTGATCACCAGCCTCGATCAGCTCGCCGCGGACACGCCAATCGATGCCATCGTCAATCTCGCCGGCGAGCCGATCGGCAACGGTCTTTGGACCGAGGCAAAGCGCGCGAGGATCGTCGGCTCACGCGTCGACATGACCGGCGAAGTGGTCAAGCTGATCGCGCGGCTGGAGCGCAAGCCCGAGGTGCTGGTCAGCGGCTCCGCGATCGGCTGGTACGGCCTGTGGGCCGACCAGGTGCTGACGGAATCGGCGAAGTCACATGCCTGCTTCAGCCACGAGCTGTGCGCGGCCTGGGAAACGGCGGCGCGGCCGGCGGAGGAGCTTGGCGTCCGCGTGGTCTATTTGCGCATCGGCCTCGTGCTCGGCACCGAAGGCGGCTTCATCACGCGCATGCTGACGCCGTTCGAGTTCGGCCTCGGCGGTCCGCTCGGCACCGGGCGGCAATGGATGTCCTGGATCGAGCGCGACGATCTGATCCGGCTGATCGCCTATGTGATCGCAACGCCCGATCTCGGTGGTCCCGTCAACGCCACGGCGCCGATCCCCGTCACCAACGCAAGGTTCACCGAAGAGCTCGGCCGCCGCCTGCACCGGCCCGCGGTGTTCCGCATTCCCGGCGGCCTGCTGCGCCGGATCGGCGGCAGCTTTGCCGACGAGCTGTTGCTGGGCGGTCAGCGCGTGCTGCCGAACAAGGCGCTGAGCCGTGGCTTCGTGTTCCGCCATAAGACATTGCGCAGCGCGTTCGAGGCGATCTTGTAGGCGCTCGCAGCGTCAAGCGGCGGCGCTCTTGAACGTCGCGGCCACCGCGCGTAGCGCGGCCAGCTTGGCGGGGGCGCTGACCTTCGAATGCAGCATTACCTTGGAGCTGCCGAGCTTCGGCAGCCTGTGCGCAGGACCGATGTCGACCAGACCGGACGGCGCGATCCGCCGCGCCAGCGGTGCAATCGCAAGTCCCGCCAGCGCGGCGGCGACCACCGCGGTGACGCCGCCGCCGACAAAGCGCTCGCGCCAGGCGAGGCCGGCCTTGTCGAGCGCGCGCACGGCGACGGCGCGCACCCCGCAGGGCGGGGCGAGGGTCGCGAGCGGCAGCGGCTCACCCTTCGGCAGGGTGAAGCGCCGTGACGCGAACCAGCCGAACTCGTCTTCGGCCAGCTTCTCGCCGCCGCGGCGGCTGCCTTCCTGGCGGATGATCACCGCATCCAGCTCGCCCGCGTCATAGGCGTCCTGCATCTCGCGCGAGAAGCCGATCGTGACGGCGAGGGTGAGGTTTGAGGACATCGCGTGCAGGCGTTCGAGCAGCGGCACCAGCTCGGGGCCGGCAGCGTGATCGGAGATGCCGAGCGAGAGCGACTGGGCGGCTGAAGCTTCGCCCGAGAGCGCGCGATCATGCGCCTCCATCAGCGCGCGGGCGCGATCGAGGAACGCGGCGCCCTCGGCGGTCAGCCGGACCGCGCGTGGCGAGCGTTCGACGAGACGTTTTCCCAGCAGTGTCTCCAGCCGCTGCAGCTTCAGGCTGACGGCCGCTTGCGTGCCGCCGAGCGCCTCGGCGGCGCGCGTAAAACTCTGGAGGTCGGCGACCAGAAGGAAGGCCTGGACGGTGGCGATGTCGAGCGTGGTTGTCATTACAAATCATTATCACTGTTATCAACATAGATAAGATACCAAAATGACAGCCGGAGGTCTAGTTTCTCACCAACGCTGCAGGAAATGCCGCGGCAATCGAGGAGAAAGACCATGCCCCTGATCACTGTGTCCTACACCACCTCCCGCCAGTCGCCCTCGCTCACGGCCGACATCGCGAACGCGGTGTCCGAGCTCACCGCCGAGATATTGCACAAGGATCCCAAGGTGACCGCGATCATCGTGAAGTCCGTCGATCCCGGCGACTGGTTCGCCGGCGGCAAGTCGCTCGCCGAACAGAAGCTCGCCAGCTACTGGATCGACATCCACGTCACCGAGGGCACCAACACCAAGGACGAGAAGGCGGCTTATCTCGCAGCCATGTTCAAGCGCATGGCCGGGATTTTGGGCCCGCTGCATCCCGAGACCTACCTGCATGTCGACGAGGTCAGAGGCGATGCCTACGGTTTCGGCGGCCTGACGCAGGAGCGGCGCTACATCGCCGGCAAGCTCGAGGTTGCGCTGGAGGCGGCGTGATGTTGCAGGCCGCGGCTGAACGATCTCACCCGCGGCCTGAGGCCATCAGCTTGCGGCGCGGAACTGCACCTCGGCGTTGTTGATGAAGCACGTCTTGTCGAACAGTCTCAGGGGTTCGGCAAGCGGACATCGCCGGCGTCAGTGCGGCGGCGGCTTTCGCCGCGAGCATGCTCCAGGCCGAAAACCCTTCCGTCGCAGCGACGCGGTCAAGCGCGTCGTGGAGCGGAATGCTGGCTTCGCGCGACAGGCGCTTTGCCTTGCGCTTCAGATGGTAGATGGGCGCAGACAGTTTCATCGTGAAAACCTCCCATTGCGAGCATGGATCGCAACCCCTCCTTATGCCTGGCGCTCGAACAGTCGGCCGATGATCAACTCGCCCGGCATGAAGTCTGCTTTCCCGGCGGAGGGGGGAGGCGTGGGCGGCACCGAAACAAGGATAGCTGATTCCGCAGCCTCGGAGAACGAGAGCCAGTTACGGCGAGCAGGAAAGGTCAGACGGCCGCCTCTGGCAGCAGCGCGCGGGTCGGCCCGAACAGCTCCTCGAATGCCTGGCGCAGCGCGATATCGACATCGGTCATGGTCACCAGCTGACCGAGATCGACCAGCGAGGTGACGCCGTAGCGGGCGTCGCTGACGCCGCAGGGCACGATGCCGGCGAAATGCGACAGCTCCGGCTCGACATTGATGGCGATGCCGTGGAACGACACCCATCGCTTCAGCCGGACACCGATCGCCGCGATCTTGTCCTCGTAGTCGGGCCCCTTGTCGGGCCTCTTCACCCAGACGCCGACTCGGTCCTCGCGCCGTTCACCGCGGACGTTGAAGGCGGCGAGCGTCTTCAGGATCAACTCCTCCAGGCTGGCGACATAGGCCCGCACGTCCGGCCGGCGGCGCTTGAGGTCGAGCATGATGTAGGCCACCCGCTGGCCTGGCCCGTGATAGGTGAGCTGGCCGCCGCGCCCGGTGGCGAAGGTCGGGAATCGGGCATCGAGCAGGTCGCTTTCCTTGCCCGAGGTGCCGGAGGTGTAGAGCGGGGGGTGCTCGAGCAGCCAGACCAGTTCCGGCGCCTCGCCCGCCGCAATGGCCGCGACGCGCGCCTCCATGGCGGCCACCGCATCCGGATAGGGCACCGGCGCGTCCGAGATTCGCCATTCGACGGGATCGCCGCCGGAGGCGGAAAACCACGTCAAATCGAGGTCTTGACGTGGGTTTTGGCGGGGGTTTTGGGGCGAATTAACCATTGGCTAACCATAACGTGGTGATGATCCCGGGAGCAAATGCCAAGCCTCTGGCGCAAGTCCCAAGTTGCGGCGGTTCTGACAGTGCCCACTCTCGATAAAGTCAGCGTGGATCTCATGGTCGTCCTCGGGACGACCACGATGCCGATCCATCAAGTATTACGTCTTTCCCGCGGCGCCATCATCGAGCTGGACGCAACCGAGGCCGACGAGGTCAAGGTTCTCGCCAACAACCTCCCGGTTGCCTCCGGCGTCGTGCTGGTCGACCGCAACCGGATCGCGGTCGAGGTCAAGCAGATGCTGCCGCGCTCGCCGGGGACCCGGTAAGGCCCCGGGTTACACGGCAAGGGGCGGGCAAGCGGTAGCGACCTGGGTATCCGATAAGGCCGATCTCCTGGGGAGCGCGGCGTTTTTCATGCCAAGCTTGTGGAATTCAGGGCTTTTGCAGGCTTGTATCCCCCTGGTGGATTTGTTAGATCGGCGCCGCTGATCCGGCCACCCGAACGACCTCAGGCCGGCATCTCCTAGCGCTCGTGGCGGAACTGGTAGACGCGCTGCCTTGAGGTGGCAGTGGGTAACACCGTGGGGGTTCGAGTCCCTCCGAGCGCACCAATCCGCGTAAGTAATTGAAATAGTTATACTATTTCTGGTCTTACCATTTGCTGGTTACTTCCACGAAACCTTTTAACTATAAATTGTGGCAGTATGGCTACGCATCCGTAGCGAGGGTAGATTTGTGACCAAAGAACCTGTTCCTGAAAGTATTCGGGAGGTGCTTGCCCGACTCATCCAAAAGTGCGCCGCGAGTGCCGGCAAGTGCGTGTTGGTCCTGACGGCGAAAGAAAGAGAAGACACGTTTGTACCGAAGGAGGACGGACTGCTGCTGCATCAGGACTCGCTTGAGTTCATTGACGCTGACGGGGCGCATACGGTTTTGCCCTTCGCAAGCATTGCGCTGATCGAGGTCGATGAAGACGATGAGGTCTACGAAGAGAACGTCGTTCCCAAGGCTGATGCCCACACGGGCGAAGTGATACGATTTCCTAGAAGAAGCGAGAACTGAGGTTGAAGGGTATTCACGGATGGCAAAGCTTTGGCTGACGTATGCTTGGAAGGACAATGAAGACCAAGATGTGGACCACGTTGTACAGGAGCTTCGGCGCGTAGGATTGGAGGTGGGATTTGATCGGGCCCACATCATTCCGGGTCAAAGGCTATGGACACAAATCGATCAAGGCATTTCTGATCCGCAAACCGACGGCTGGGCAATTTTGGTGACTGAAAACAGCTTGAGAAGCGAACCGTGCTTAGAGGAATTGGCTTACGCACTCGACAGAGCTTTGAGGACCCGCGGCAGCGACTTCCCATTGATCGGCATATTTCCTGCGCCAATCGATCGGGCAATGATTCCGTCAGCGATCGCCACTCGGCTTTATGTGAATCTTCGCCAGTCCAATTGGGCTCGCCTTGTTGCCGATGGCGTGGAAAAAAGGCGTCCGGTTGCAGCGGCACAAACTGTCGCCCGCTTCGTCGCTTGCGTCCATCAAGTAGACGGAAAGGAGATACTAGAAGTGCGCCCGCGCAGCGGTCGTTGGTACCCAGGCGTGGTCGGGGTACCGAAATCAGGACCCATGAAAGTGGAGTCAGTGATGCCTGGTCCCAGTGGACATCCTACTCTGTCAGGCATGGTCAGTTCCGGGTCAGGCGAGTCAAAGGATGGCCAGTGGATCTATACGGCGGCCTATCATGCCATTGATGCATTGAACGCGTTGTATGTCACGTTCGATATGCCCTTGCAGGGGCAATTGAGCTTCGGAGGCGGCCAAGAGGGTGACCTTCACTTCGTCGATTCCGCGTCGATCCCGAGGTTGCCCCCGGCGTCCTGATAGACTCTCGTGTACCTTCCGTGAAACTCGGAGTTATTCCCAAGTAACGCCGTGACTATGTAACCTTCGTGAAACTTAAGCCGCGGATCAAAGCTTGATGACGGCCGTGTCTTCGGCTTCCATTTTGAGAAACGCGAAGAGGGATTTGTCGTTTCTCTTTACGGCAACAAGCTCCCAACCGTGTATCCCGAGGCTTGTCAGGTGTTTGGTGCTAGCGTTGGCGTCACCGCTCAAGGCAATCACCTTGTATTTCCATCGCATGAATCGATCGTCTCCGAAGTGGATTTCCAGTAGTCAGTCCGAGTGCTCGCGCTCGCCAAGAGGTAAGACCATCTCGGAAGAAAGCTTTACAAAATCAACGAGCGTTTCGGTCGGTAAGACCATTGTAACTCATTGATTCTGTTAAGTTGTGAGTCATCCTCCGAGCGCACCATATCGCGGATCGCGCCGCGTGAGCCGACGTAGCGGCCTGTTTGTGCCGAATGCTCTCGCAGATGAAATCAATGATCTGATCACGAAAGTGGCGGCGTCGGAGAGATGCCTCCGGGCGAAGCGACTCAACCAATCCTTTTGTGCCGGGATTGGCCACGGCAGCCTGGCGCGGCGGCGGTCCCCAATCGATCTTGTCGCAATCGCTTTCGGGCGCCTGATTGAGATGGTCGATCGCCAGTCTGTGCGACGCATACCCTCAAACCCTCTGATGATGTCGCCAGATCCTGCGCGGCCGCTCGTTCGGCGGCGCCTAACAGAGCGGCTCCCACATCTCGATATCGCGATCACGTGCGAGCAATGTAGGAAGCGTCTCATGCCAGGCGTCTCGATAAGCGCGCTTGATCTGGACGTTCACGACCTCCTCAACCGCGCTCGGTCGATTAGCTCGCAGGTCAAACACACGCTGACACGCAGCACGATTGATCTCGGACGAAGTTACGGCGGACATGGGTGATGATCGCGGCCCGCAGCCCGGTTCGTCGAGCTTGGAACCGCGAGCCGCACCTCAAGGTTGGTCACAGGGGATCGATCCGAGGAGGAGCCGGCATGATGGTGATCGACTTGCGCGATGGAATTCGGCCGGTCAGCCTGGCGTTGGAGCGAAAGGCCACGCGCGCAGCGATGAGAAGCCTCGAGGAGGCCGGCGCAACGCTTCGGGATCCACCCTCCAAATGAGCGGCACGCAGGCGTTCGATTGCCTCATCATCGGGGGCGGCCCGGCAGGGTTGATGGCGGCGATCTATCTGGCGCGCTTCCGTCGCCGAGTCGGCGTCGTGGACGCGGGTGCGAGCCGGGCCGCACTGATTCCACGCAGTCATAATGTCCCCGGCTTCGTGCATGGCCTGTCCGGTGACGAGTTGATCGCGCGCATGTCGGCGCAACTGGACGATCTTGCCGTTATGCGCATTAAGGCCGAGGTCACGGCGTTGCAGCGTCACGACCACGTTTTTCGGGCGAGCTGGAACGGCGGCGCGCACGGCGCCGCCACCATCATTCTCGCCTGCGGGATCGTCGATACCCATCCACCGTTCGAGCAATGGCGTGCCGCTGTCGCCGAAGGTCTGTTGCGCTACTGTCCGGTCTGCGACGCGTTCGAGGCGAGCGGCCGCCGCATCGGTGTCATCGGACCGCTTCACCGTGCCGCCGGCAAGGCGCTGTTCCTGCGCGGCTACTCGCGCGACGTGACGCTGCTCGCAACCCGGTGGGATGAAGAGACGGCCGCAACATCAGAACTGGCCGAGGCGGGGGTCCAGGTCATGGCCGCGCCCGACCTGCGTTTGCGACGGAGCGACGACAGCCTGGAAGCCGTCTTCGCCGGCGGCCGGACGGCGCGCTTCGACGTCGTCTATCCCGCGATGGGAGCGCAAGTGCGCTCGCAGCTCGCGATGTCGTTGGGCGCCGAGCATACCGGGGAGGGCTATCTCAAAGTCGACGACCACCAGCGCACCTCGGTCGATGGGCTCTTTGGCATCGGCGACGTCGTCACCGACCTGCATCAGATCTCGGTCGCGTTCGGCCACGCGGCGGTTGCCGCCTGCGCGATCCATCACGGCCTGCCGCGGCGCCTGGCGTGACTGACCTCGGTCAAGTCTCACAATCGCGGCAACCAGGAACCAAGCGCGGTGGCTGGCCTTGGTTGAGCGGGCGAGGACGACGTCTGCACGATCTGGAGAGACCGCATGGCGCAATTGGAAGACATCAGGCGCTGCATCGCGCAGTGCATGAGCTGCTACCAGAGCTGCCTCGGCACCGCGATGAACCATTGCCTCGAGACCGGCGGCAGGCACGTCGAGCCCAGCCATTTTCGCCTGATGATGGCCTGCGCAGAAATGTGCCGGACAGCCGCGCATTTCATGCTGATCAACACGCCGCATCATCGGCATGCTTGCGGCGAATGCGCCGAGATCTGCAGCGAAGCGGCCTGAGCCGATGCCCATGCTGGAAGACAAGCTCAAGGAAGCCATCATCGGCGAACTGGAACGCCAGGCGGCCGACCGGCCGCAAGCTCTCGAGGTCCAGGGCGCGAGCGAGGCGAACCGCTCGGAACAGCTGACCGTCAACGGCAAGATCGATCTTGCCGCTTTGGTCATGGTGATCGCGGGATCGGTTGCGGGCGGACCCTAGCTCGCGCGGGTGGGCCTCGTTTAGCCGTATTCCTCGCCGATGCCGTACTCCTTGTAGATCTCCAGCGGATCCATGTCGGGAAACAGGCGGCATTTGGCCTGGGCGAGGTGCAGGCTCACTGCCGCCGGCTCCTTGCCGTTCGCGAGCATCTTGCGGATGTCGTCCATATGCGCGGTCGGCTGGTGCTTCGGCGCGAGCTGCTCCAGCGCGACCAGCGCAGTCGCGAGGGCCTCGGTCAGAACCCATTCGTCGTGGCCCGTGATTCCCTTCTTCGGCATCGGCAGACCCCAGCTATGGCGGCGCTGCCCACTCTAACGCGACTTGCGTCAAATCGCCATTGAGCCGTCGCCCCCGGCCCGGCAGGCGCGCCCTTGCATTATGGCAGCGCGTGGCCAAAAGGCGGCAAATTGCAGCGCTGCGGTATCTTTGTTGAAACGACTATTGGCGTAGACGGGCGCCTGCAGGGATCCAGCCGGCAGTTCCGGTCTGGCTCCATTGACCCGCATTCGCAGCACGCTTCCGCCTGCGCACCCTCAAGGCACAAGCCAGTATGGTCTTTCTCAGCTTCGTCTACCGCTTCGTCACCAACTTCGCGTTCCTGGCTGTGGTCTATTTCAGCCTGAACTTCATGGAGAAGTATCCGAACCGGGCGATCCTCGCGATCCTGGTGCTGGTCTATGCCGGCATGCGCGCGGCCTCGACGCTGCGAGCGTTCTACTTCTTCCAGAAGATCGAGAAGCTGGAGGTCGAGACGAAGCGTCTCCAGGCCCCGATCAATGACGGCTCGGGCGGAACGAATGCGCGCAAGCAGATCGTGGCCGACGTTGCGCGGCTGCGCCGCGACGGCGAGCTCAAATCCTATATGGACCTGTTCTTCCTGGCGCTCATCGTGCTGCTCTGCGTCGCCGCGATCATGCGGCAATAACCGCTTTAGGCGCGCTTCTTCACGCTGTTCGGGCGGGACGCCGTGCCCTTGGATGCAGTGCTCTTGGCCTGCGCGGCATGCCTGGGTGCGGCAGGCGCCGCATGCGCCGTCCGAGCCGCGTGCGGCTTGATGGCCTTGCCCTTTGCGGCCTTATCCTTGGCCGCGCCGGGGGTCTCGGCGGCCATCGCCATCCGCGCCGCGGCGCGCCGCGACAAGGTCGTGGACAGCAGTACCTCGACCGAGCCTTCCGGAATGGCAAACAGATCGCGGCCGGGCACGGGCAGGGTGGATGCGATATCCGTCTGCCCCTTGGTCCGGCCTGGCAGCAGCGGCTGATGCTCGGCCTGCGCATTGAGGTCGGCCAGCGCGGGCGCCGGCAGCGTCCTGGTCTCGGTGAACACGAAATTCGGAACGGCCGGCCAGCGTGCGATCGGCGTCGTCTCGGTCGGCGGATGCAGCAGCCATTCGACCGGTGTAGTCGGCGTTTTCGGGCGGTCCGCGGTCGCCGGCACCACATGCACGATGCGATAGCCGCGCGCCTTGAGGTCGCGGATGATCTTCGGCAGCGCTGCAACCGTCCGCGCCTGGATGTCGTGCAGCAGCAAAATGCCCTTGCCCTTGGCCTCCAGTCGCTGGATCGCGAGCTGATAGACGCGATCGGACGACACGTGCCGCCAGTCGTCGGCCGGGAAATCGGCGCTCCAGACCTGGATGCCGCGCGAGATCAGATAATTTTCGACGCCCTCGGCGCGCATCAGGCCGGGAATGCGGAAGAACGGCGCGAGTTTTGACGGGTCGATCATCGCGGCCGAGGTCCACTCGATGCCGCCGTTGATCTCGGGCTCATATTTCTCGACCGCCATCCGGTCGAACGTCAGCGGATGGGTCATGCTGTGGGTGCCGACGGTGTGTCCCGCCGCCACCAGCTTGCGTACGCCTTCCGGGTTCGCCTTGGCCTGCTGGCCGATGATGAAGAAGGTCGCCTTGATGCACTCGTCGTCGAGCATCTTGAGGACCTGGTTGGAATATTTCGGCAGCGGACCGTCGTCGAAGGTCAGGACGACCTCGTGATCCTTCAGGGGCAGCGTCTCGCGGTATTGCATGGTGCCGATGCGCGGATGCTCGCGCGGGTCGACCACGAGGGTGCGGGATGTGCCGAGCGCGTCGGGATGGCCGGGGCAATCGGCCGCATAGGCCGCCGATGCGCCCACTGTCAGCAAACCCAGACAGAGGACGATCCACGATCGCGTCCGAACCACAACGCTACTTCCGATCATCAACCCGGTCTGCCCTCATCAATTGCCGCCATTGTAGGTCGGAGCTGCACTGGAACGGTTCAGGCGCAAGTCCCCTTCCATCTTTGCATTCCGTAGCATGAACAGAGTGTTAATAGGGCCAAAATCACCCCATTTTGCGCCGCCGTGACATTCCGGCATCAGCGCGCATCGGCATTCCTTTGGGGGGTGCCGGCCGGGACCACGTGAACCACGCGAAACCCGTTCTCCTTCAGATACCGCAGGAAGGCCGGCATGATCGCCGCCGTGCGCGCCTTGGGATCGTGGAAGAGGATGATACCCTTGCCGCTCGCGGCAAGGCGCTCCGTGACGAGCTTCAGCTCCTGCTCCGGCGTCATCTCGTTCCAGTCGCTGGCCCAGAGGTCGGCGCCGAACACGGCGATGCCGCGCGACTGCAGCAGATCGAGCTGTCCTTGCGTCGCCTCGAAATAGGGGAAGCGAAAGAACGGCGTCGAGGGCGTCGTTGTCGACACCCCGTGCAGCGCCAGCTCGTCGGCTGCGATGCCGCGCTCGATCTCGCTCTTGGCCTTGTCGAAAGGGATCCGCGCCATGAATGGATGCGAGAAGGTGTGATGGCCGATGGTGTGGCCTTCGCGCGCGATCCGCTTGACCATCTCGGGATGCTCTGAGGCGTGCAGGCCGATCAGGAAGAAGGTCGCGCGCACGCATTCCTGCGCCAGCGCCGCCAGCACCTTCGACGTCGTCGGCGGATGCGGACCGTCGTCGAAGGTCAGCACGACCTCGTGATCGGCGAGCGGCAGCGTCTGCGGGAAGTTCTTCAAGCCGACGCGCGGTGTGGTCCTGGCGTCGACGCTCAGGATGCGCGCCGTGCCGAGCGCATCCTTGCGTGGGCACTCGGCAGCATCCGCCGAGGCCATGCCGGCGAGTGTCGCAAGGACCGCGCCCGCCGATATCGACATCCATTTCAGCCGAAGCATCTTTGCCATTGCGCTTGCAGTTGCCTTGTGGGTATTGCCTGAACGATCAGCTGAGACGACTCGTTCCAACCTGTCAAACGGCGAGGCGCGCCATGGATGAACATATGGACGGTGCCCCCGCCGCGGATTCGGTACTCGACCACGTGCCGATGCGCAATGAAGACGGCGAAATTCGTCACGAGTTCGTCGCGGAAATTGCCCGTGCGATCGAGGCCGGGGACAGCGCCGCGCTGCGCGCCTGCGTTGCCGAACTGCACGAGGCCGACCTCGGCGACCTGATCGGCGCTCTCGCGCCCGACGACCGCGTCCGACTGGTCGAGCTCACGGGGCGCGATTTCGACTTCTCGGCGCTGAACGAGGTCGACGAGGCCGTGCGCGAGGAGATCCTCGAGGAGCTGCCGCCGGAGACGGTGGCCGAAGGCGTCCGCGAGCTCGAATCCGACGACGCGGTCGAGCTGCTGGAGACCCTCGACCAGGACGAGCAGGAGGAGATCCTCGAAAAGCTGCCGCTGCAGGAGCGCGTCGCGCTCGAGCGCAGCCTGCTCTATCCGGAAAATTCCGCCGGTCGCCGCATGCAGACCGAGTTCATTGCCGTGCCCCAGGATTTCACCGTGGGGCAGGCGATCGACTACATGCGCGAGACGCCTGACCTGCCCGACCGCTTCTACGAGATCTACGTCGTCGACAAGGACCAGCACTGGCAGGGCGCGGTCCCCCTCGACGTGCTGTTGCGCGCCCGCCGTCCGGTGCCGCTCGCTGAACTCACCGACGAGGACCGCCGCCGCGTCTCCGTCCTGGAGGACCAGGAGGAGGTGGCGCGCATGTTCGGCAAGTACAATCTCGTCGCGGCCCCCGTGCTCGACACCCAGGATCGCCTCGTCGGCGTCATCACAGTCGACGACGTCGTGGACGTCATCGAGGAGGAGGCCGACGAGGACCTCAAGGCGCTCGGCGGCGTCACCAGCGACGAAGAGCTGTCGGACAGGGTCCTCACCATCGCCCGCGGCCGTTTCAACTGGCTGCTGGTGAACCTCGCCACCGCGTTCCTGGCGTCCTCCGTGCTCGGCCTGTTCGAGGGGCAGCTCGAGAAGATGGTCGCGCTCGCGGTGCTGGCGCCGATCGTGGCGAGCCAGGGCGGCAATGCAGCGACCCAGACCATGACGGTCGCGGTGCGCGCGCTCGCCACCCGCGAGCTCGGCTCGTCCAATGCGTGGCGCGTGGTGCTGCGCGAGACGCTCGTCGGCCTTGTCAACGGTCTTGCCTTCGCCGTGATCACGGGCATCGCCGCGGTCGCCTGGTTCAAGATCCCGGGCCTCGGTATCGTCATCGGGCTCGCCATCATCTGCAACCTCGTTGCCGGCGCGCTCGGCGGCATCCTGATCCCGATGGCACTCGAACGCGTCAGGGCCGACCCCGCGGTGGCGTCGGGCACGTTCGTCACCACGGTGACGGATGTGGTCGGCTTCTTCTCCTTCCTCGGCATTGCGACGCTCTGGTTCGGGTTGAAGTAGGGGAGGTGCACGCTCTCTCCTCGTCATGGCGGGCGAAGCGAAGCAATCCAGACTGCCGCCGCGGAGGGATTCTGGATTGCTTCGTCGCAAGGCTCCTCGCAATGACGGAGGAGGCGGCGGGGGCACCCCAACCCTCGTGCCGCAAGCGCGGTGCGCCTTTAATCCCACCTTAAGCGACCTGCCGCATCATCGCCCCTGCTTGGGGGAATGGGCATGCGGTTGCGGCTGAAGGCGGATGGACGGATCGTCGAGTTGCGGGACGGACAGGAATTTCCGGTCCAGCCGGCGGCCAATGCTGCGTCAAGCGACACCAGTTCGCTCGCGGTGCGCGACCTGCGGCGCCGCGCCTGCCTGACCCAGATGGAGTTCGCCGCCAAGCTCGGCGTTCCCGTCGAGACCATCCGCAACTGGGAGCAGGGCAAGCGCGCCCCGCGGGGACCCGCCCGCGCGCTACTCGCGGTGATCGCGCATGCGCCCGACACCGTGTTCCAGGCGCTGGCCAAGGTCTGAGTTCGAGGCCTGACGCGTCGCGCGAACCTCCTGTTAGCATTGCCCCTGAAGATACGTGCCGCAGGCACCGACGTCCGTTGGCAACCACCACGGGTAAGGTCCATAATGTCGGCCGGGGCTGCGTCACAGAGAGGATTCCTCATGCTGTTCGTCGAGGCCAATGGCGCAAGGATTCCGGCAATCGGGCTAGGGACCTGGGAACTGGAAGGGCGCGCCTGCGCCCGCGTGGTCGAGCAGGCGCTGCGGCTCGGCTATCGCCACATCGACACGGCCCAGGTCTATGACAACGAGCGCGAGGTCGGCGACGGCTTGCGCGCCTCCGGCGTGCGCCGCGACGACATCTTCCTGACCACGAAGGTCTGGACCAACCGTTTCGCGCCCCACGATCTCGAGCGCTCGGTCAAGGAGAGTCTGGCGCGCCTGCGGCTTCCCACGGTCGATCTGTTGCTGCTGCACTGGCCCAATCCGCACGTACCACTGGCCGAGACGCTGGGCGCGCTCTCGCATGCCAAGCGCATGGGCCTCGCCCGCCACATCGGAGTCTCCAACTTCACGGTGGCGCTGATCGAGCAGGCGGTTGCGCTGTCATCAGAGCCGCTCGTCTGCAACCAGGTCGAATATCATCCTTATCTCGACCAGGCGAAGGTGAGGGCGGCCTGTGACCAGCACGGCCTCGCGCTGGTCGCCTACAGTCCCATTGCCAAGGGCCGCATCAAGTCCGACCAGGCCCTCGCCACCATCGGCCGCGCGCATCGCAAGACGTCGGCGCAGGTGTGCCTGCGCTGGCTGCTGCAACAGAATGTCGCTGCGATCCCGCGCACCTCGCGCGTCGAACGCCTGTCGGAGAACATCGATATCTTCGATTTCGAGCTGTCGGACGAGGAGATGGCGCAGGTCGCCGCGCTGGCCAGCCCCAAGGGCCGCCTGACCGATTTCGGCTTCGCGCCGAAATGGGATTGAGAGGAGATCGCGGTATGCTAACAGCAGGGCGGCAACCCAAGACCGGGCGATGGAACTGCGGAAGATCATACGGACGGACATTGCAGCGTCGGCGATCGCGCATCTGACGCTGGTGGCGCTGATCATCGTGATCAGCGAGGTCCGTCCCTTTCACGCCGCGGCACCTGAGTCCGTTTCGGTGGACATCGTCACCGCGGAGCAGGTGAAGCAGGAGGAGATCAAGGCAGAGAAGGCCAAGGAAGAAGCAAAGGAGAAGCCGCCGGAGCCGCTCCCCGACCTGAAGCTGCCGAAGCTGGATTTTACCGACAAGGCGGAAACGGCACCGAAGCCTGCGGCCAAGCAGCAGGCCGCGTCGCAATCGTCGCAGCAGAAGGCGTCGCCCGAGCCGGAGCAGAAACAGCCACAGCCGCAACCCTCACAGGCGCCCAAGCAACGCGAGGCCACCGCGCAGCCTCAGGCCCAACAGCCACAGCCGACGCAACCGCAGCCTCAGCCGTCGCAACTGCCGCCGCAGCAGCCACTGCCGCAATCGCAGCCCCAACCGTCGCCACTGGCGATGCAGCCGCCGCAGGCTGCGCCGCCGCCGGCCTATCAGGCGCCGGAGCCCGACGTCACCGTCAAATATGGCGTCATGCTCGGGCTGCCGCCCGAACTGCCGAGTGACCTGCCCAGGGACGATGGCGGCGACGCCAAGGATTCGATCGCTGCCAAGCTTCCGCCCGAGGTCATCGCAGAGCTTCGCCGTCATTTGAGGAGCTGCGCCAAGCTACCAGCCGGGGTCGAGCCGACTGACAACGTCCACATCAAGCTGCGCACGGTGTTCGCCACCGATGGCACGCTGGCGCGCCCGCCGATCCTGCTCGAAGCCCCGCCATCCGCGAAGGGCGTTGCGATCGTGAAGTCCGCAACGAGCGCGCTGCAGGCCTGCCAGCCCTACAAGATGCTGCCGGCCGCCAAATACGAGGAATGGAAGGTATTGGACCTGCCGTTCTCGCCGCGGGATTTCGCGTCGTAGCCCACCGTAGCCCGCGCGTCGGTGACGCCGTAGGAGAATTGCGCTGCTTCCTCATACACCGTCATTGCGAGCGCCGCGAAGCAATCCAGAATTCCCACCGCGGATAGACTCTGGATTTTCTTCGCTCCGCACGCAATGACGAGGTGGAGAGAGCCGGGCTCAACGGCCGCGCTTCTTCATCGCCGTATCGCCATCCACCGCCTCCGGCGCCATCGCCGCCCAGGCGCTGGAGGCGAACTGGCGCCGCCACGTCACGACCACGACTGCGGCCGTGGTCACGAACAGCACCCAGGGGCTGACGAACCAGCCGAGATAGCCGAGCGCGAAGAAGAAGGCGCGCTGGCCGCGGTTGAAATGGCGGCCGGCGGATTCGAACACGCGCGTGGTGCGTATGACGTGGGCTTCGGCCGCCGGCGTATCGCGTTGCGAGGCCGGCGGCATGCCGCCGAACAGGATCGCGACATAGTTGAACAGGCGATAGGCCCAGGCGAACTTGAAGAAGGCGTAGACGCAGATCAGCACGAGGCCGACGCATTTCAGCTCCCACATCGCGGGCGAGGTGCTGAGGTCGATCGGCAGCTTGCTCAGAATCGTGATCGCGTCGTTGGTCGCGTGCAGCAGCGCCAGCGCGCCGCCGAGTGCGAACAGGCTGGTGGAGGCGAAGAAGGCGGTGCCGTTCTGGAGCGAGGCCATGATCTGCATGTCGACCATGCGCGTCTCGCGGTCGAGCAGGCGGCGCACCCAGACCTCGCGATAGCGGTTCATGCGCGCCGACAGGCTGTCGCGGCCATAGGCCGAGTGTTCCAGCGTCAGGGCATAGGCCGCCCATTCGATGATGAAGAAGCCGACCGCCGTGATGTCGACCCAGTGCCTGCTCATGTGTTGCTCCTAGAGAGATCGCAACGATTGCCACGCATGGCCGGGCGCAGCAACGATTGATTGGCGGCATGCGATGGCGTTAAAAGCAGCTCGCTTCAAGACGTCTCGGGAAGGACTGGTGACATGGCAACGCTCAAGCTCGCGATCGGCAACAAGAACTACTCGTCATGGTCGATGCGGCCCTGGCTCGCGCTGCGCGCGAACGACATCCCTTTCGTGGAGACCCTGATCCCGCTCTACACCGACAATCCCGCCGACAAGGAGCAGATCCTGTCCTTCAGCCGCGCCGGCAAGGTGCCCGTGCTGGTCGATGGCGACGTGACGGTGTGGGATTCGCTCGCCATCATCGAATACATCGCCGAGCGTTATCCGGAGAAGAAGCTGTGGCCCGACGATCCCGCGGCCCGCGCCCATGCCCGTTCGGTCTGCGCCGAGATGCATTCCGGCTTCGTGCCGCTGCGCAGCGAGTGCGGCATGAACCTGCACCGGCCGATCCGCTCCGTAGCGCTGTCGGCGGACGCCAAGGCCAACGTCGCGCGCATCGAGGAGATCTGGCGCGAGTGCCGGGCGCGTTATGGTGCCAAGGGACCGTTCCTGTTCGGCCGCTTCGGCGCGGCCGATGCGATGTATGCCCCGGTCGTGCACCGCTTCCGCACCTATGCGATCGACGTTGCTCCGGACACCAAGGCTTACATGGATACGATGATGGCGCTGCCGGCATTCCAGGAATGGACGCGCGAGGGGATCGCCGAGACGCTCGTCATTGCGAAGTTCGAGGACGCCTGACCGGCGGAGCATGATCCGAAGAAGTGGGTACCGGTTCTTCGATAAATCATGCTCGCCTGGAATGCGATCGGGCGCCGCTTGACGATGCACAAGACGACGGCGCTCAATCGCGGGACGATCGGCAAGAAGAGGCACGCCATGGGAATCCTGGACTCGCTGGAAAACAATCCCGCGCTGCGCAGCGTCGGCCAGCTCGGTGCCGCCGTGCTGCCGGCCGTGCTCAACGAGGTGCTCGGCAGCAACAACCAGGGCGGGCTCAGCACGATCGTCGCCAAACTCCAGCAGGCCGGCTTCGGCGACCAGGTCAAATCCTGGCTGGGCAACGGCCAGAACCTGCCGATCTCGGCCGACCAGCTCCGCGCGGTGCTCGGCAACGACACCGTCCGCCAGCTCGCCGCACGCTACAATATCCCGGTCGACCAGTTGGGTGAGATCCTCGCCCAGGAGCTGCCCAAGGCTGTCGACCAGGCGAGCCCGCAAGGCCATCTGCCCCATAACGCCTAGGGGTTGGTTCCAGCGGTATCAAAGTGGGCGCCGGCTCCCTCTTATCGTCCTGAAAAGACTTGAAAATTTGTGTATTCACCGCGCTCGCATGAGGCTGGTCAAAAACGCCGCATGCATGCTATATAGCACCCGGGTTTCCGGCCGGCCATCGCAGTGGGACCATGGGCGAGGCAGGCGTTGTTTGAGTAATGGAGAGGGTGTTGAAGCACAAATTCCCCGTTGGAACGCGCGTTCTGTTCACGGCCAGCAACGTCGCGCGCCCCGCTGCCAGCGGCTCGTACGAGGTCATCCGCCTGCTGCCGACGGAAGGCGACGACTGCCAGTACCGGATCAAGAGCTCGACGGAAGCGTTCGAACGGGTCGCCAAGGAAAGTCAGCTGGCGCTGTCCTGACGCGCCGCCGACACCGCCCATTGCTGTCGCGGACGAATTTGCTCCGATCGCCGTCAAAAGGCCCGCTTCGCCTTCACAGGGTGGGGCGGGGCAGTTGCCGAGTCGCGGTGCTCGCTTGACCATTTGCTCTTCGCTCGCGTGAGGGGGACATCGCGCATGAACTGGGCATCGGCCACTTCGCTCGACCAAATCTGGCGCGCGCCGGCACTTCCGATGTGGATGACGCTGGTGGCGGCTGGATTCTTCGGATTGATCCTGATGATCACGCTGCTGCGCGCCGAGAGGTCGGTCGCCAATGGTGCGCTGACGGTGATTACGCTGCTGTCCATCGCGATCGCCGGGGCTGCCATGGTTCACGCCTATGGAACGGCGGGGCAGGACGCGCCGACCCAGTCGCGAGCACAGGCCGCGTTCGTCCCGAGCCTGCCGGCCCTGTCCTGTCTCGACGGACTAGCCGGCGATGCCGTGGCCGCTGGCTGTGAGCGAGTGCTGTTCGGCGCACCCGACACCGCGGCGGCTGCAGTTGCCTACACCGCGGCCAGGATCGACCGGCTCACCGCACTCGGTGATGCCGCGACCGCCGACAAGAGCCTGACGCTCGACATCAAGGTGCTGCGCAGGTCGCTGGAGCGCGACCGCTACGGCCTTCTCGCGCAGGTGCTGGTCGCGCGGGACGGCTGCACGCAGTCCGATTGTGCCGCCTTCCGCTCGCTGACCGATCAGCAGCAGGTCGCCGCCAACATGGATTCCCATCTCTACGACACGCTGGTCGCACGCTACGCCCCGACCTGGAATGCGCCCGCGGCGGTGCCGTCGCCGGCCATGCCGGCCACTGCCGCGCTCGCGGGGTTGCCGCCGTCGATGCCGACGGGCAAGCCGACCAATGCGGAGTTCCCGAGCGCCTCGTCCACGCCTCCGGTGAGCATCATGAATCCGGAGCCGCCCACTGCGGCCTCGCGCCAGGCGGCGCCTGCCGCCAACGCAGCAGCGGCGCCGCGCGCGCCGGCCGCGACCTCCGCGCAGGCTGCCGCGCCCGCGGCACCGGCTGCCAAGAAGCCGCCGGCGCCGAAGGCTGCGCGTGCGCCCGCTGCAACACCGGTTCCGCTCGCGCCGCCGGCTTCTGCTCCGGCTGCTCCGGCTGCTCCGGCTGGCCCGGCTGGTCCGGCTGCTCCGGCTGCGGATAAAGATTAGTTCGGCATTCCAAATGCGTGGCTGCCCGGCTAATGCTGGGGCATGCCACTCCATCTGATCAAGCTCGCCGTCGGCTGCGACTCCGTCAAGGAATTGAAGGAGTGGGTGGCCGAACGGATGCAGACCGCCAAGAAGAAGGGTCTGCCGCAACATCACATCCACATCACCCGCATGGTACCCAAGCGCGATGCCGAGATCCTCGCCGGCGGGTCGCTCTACTGGGTCATCAAGGGGGAGATCGCGGCACGCGAAAAGATCATCGGCATCGAGCCGTTCCGCGACAAGGACGGCATCGGACGCTGCCGGATCGTGATGCAGCCGAAGGTGATCTCGGTCTCGCCGCGGCCGATGCGCCCGTTCCAGGGCTGGCGCTATCTCACCGAGGATTCCGTGCCGGCCGATCTCGGCAAGTCCGCCGCCGGCTCGATCGCGGCCATGCCGGAGCCGATGCGGCGCGAGCTACGGGATCTCGGATTGCTCTAAACCGCGATATTGTCGATCAGCCGGGTGGTACCGAGCTTGGCTGCGACCAGGATCCGCAACGGGCCGTCCTTGCGCGAGGTGACGGGTGCCAGCGTCGCGGCATGGCGGGCCTCGTAATAGTCGAGCGCAAAGCCCGCCGCCTTGATCATCTCGGCGCCGCGCGCGACCGCGGGTGCGATGGCTTCGCCACCACGGATGCGGCCGGCGCTCTCCTTCATGGCGCGATAGAGCGTGGTCGCGGTCTGCCGCTCCTCCGCCGAGAGGTAGACGTTGCGCGATGACATCGCGAGGCCGTCACGCTCGCGCACGGTGCGGGAGCCGATCACCTTCACGCCGAGGTCGAGGTCACGTGCCATCTGCGTCACCACCCGCAGCTGCTGAAAGTCCTTCTCGCCGAAGATCGCAACATCCGGCCGGCACTGCGTGAACAGCTTGCCGACGACGGTGGCTACGCCGCCGAAGAAGTGCGGACGGAAACGGTCCTCGAGGCCGGCGAGCGCCGGCCCCTCCGGCACGATGCGGGTGGCAAAGCCCTCCGGGTACATTGCCTCGACGCCGGGATGCCAGACAATGTCGACGTCCTCGGCCGCGAGCCTGGCGATGTCCGACTTCCAGGTGCGCGGATAGGCGCCGAAGTCCTCGGTCGGAGCGAACTGGGTCGGGTTGACGAAGATCGACACCACGACGCGGCTGGCCCGCCGCTTGGCGAGACGCACCAGCGACACATGCCCGTCATGGAGCGCCCCCATGGTCGGGACCAGCGCTATCGTGGCCTTTCGCTTGCGAAGATTGTCGACGGCGCGCCGGAGTGCGGGGACCGTGCGGGCGATCAGAGGGCTTGACGACATCAGGACTCGACGGGGTTGGAAATCAGCGGGGAAGGCCGCGACGCCTGGCCGGCTAACCTTAACAAGTGGCAGTCGTCGACGCCATGCACCCGGACGCGGCACAGCATCGCGCGCAAGACCACGCGCGATGTCGCGACATTGTAGGCTGGATCACAGACGATGAATGGCGCCGCCAATTCACGATGAAGAACGGCGCGCTGCGATTTGCATTACCTGTCACGCATTTCACTTGACCGCAGACGCGGCCAACTCGAAGATATTCGTCAGGGTGTTGAGGATCGCTATGCTCCTGCAAGCTAGCCAAGGCCAGTCAGGCTCGGCGCATGTTGTCGTGCTCGGCAACGAGAAGGGCGGCTCCGGCAAATCGACCACCGCCTTGCACATCGCCGTTGCGCTCCTGAAGGCCGGTCAGCGCGTCGCCACCATCGACCTCGATTGCCGCCAGCAAAGCTTCACGCGCTACATCGACAACCGCGCCGCCTGGGCCCGCCGCACCAAGCTCGATCTCGAACTGCCGGTGCATCGCTGCATCAAGCTCGGCGAGACCATGCAGATTGCCGAGAACGAGAACTCCGAGTTCCAGCAGTTCATGGAAGCGGTGTCGGAGGTTGAGAGCAGTTTCGATTTCATTGTCATCGATACGCCCGGCACCGACAGCTACCTGATGCGGCTCGCCCATTCGATGGCCGACACGCTGGTCACGCCGATCAACGACAGCTTCCTCGATTTCGATGTGCTCGGCACCGTCGATCCCGCCAACTACGCGGTGACGGGCGAGAGTCACTATGCAGAGATGGTGAGGGACGTCAGGCGCAAGCGCCGCCAGCTCGACGGCTCGACCGCCGACTGGATCGTGGTACGCAACCGCCTGTCCATGCTCGGCTCCCGCAACAAGCAGCTCGTCGCCGACGGACTGAAGGATTTGTCGCTGCGGCTCGGCTTCCGTTATGTCGACGGGTTCGCCGAGCGTGTCGTCTACCGCGAATTCTTCCCGCGCGGCCTGACCGCCCTCGACGAGATCGACGAGGCCACGCTCGGCATGCGGCCCAATCTCGGCCATCTCACTGCGCGGGAGGAGGTGACGAGTCTGCTCCGTCAGCTCAAACTGCCGCTCGACGAGCGCGGTCGCCGCCGTGCGGCAAATCGCGCCGAATGGTTTAGCCAGGTCGACAAGCCGCTCGAGGTTCACGACATCATCAGCGCCTGAGCGGTATATCGCTACGTCCGGTCCACCGGCAGCTCGGTTCCTGCCCGGAACCAAGGCGGTGCTAGGCCGTTTCACCCCATGTTTACTGCGAAATTGAGCCCCATCGCGGCCAGTGCGTCAGATGGTAAGCCTGCACCCTGACGTACGGTATTAGAATGGGCTGCCCAAGAAACGAGTGCGCCGCACAATGAAAGGGCTGACGGTTCACAATATTTAGCCTTCCTGTCACGCTGCTGTGACATATATTAGGGAATAGGCGACCAGGGGCCGAAGAGCCTCGGAAGAACACGATTTTCAACAGGGATTCAGGCCGTAAGAGCCTGAGGCTGAGGACGAAAATGAAGCGTGGAATTGCCGTTCTGGTTTCGGTCAGTGCCCTCTGCGGCATCGCCTATTTCACGGCGAGCAAGTGGGCGATCAAGCACGAGACCATCACCTTCTACGATGCTTCGCGCGACAATCGTCCCGTACCTGTCGACATCGCGGTGCGCCGCGACAAGGAAATGCAGGCCAATGCCGGCATGATCACGCTGCCGGTTGCGGTGATCAATCACGGCAACACCGTCAAGAACACCGAGTACGGCTTCCTCGCCAACATCTTTGCTGCGCGCGGCTACATGGTCGTGAGCCCGCAGCATGATCTGCCGAGTGATCCTCCCATGGTGACCAAGCCCGGCGAGCTCTATGTCGGCCGGCTGCCGCAGATCCTGCGCGGCGTCGCCAACATCCATCTCGCCATGCAGGAGATGAAGAAGGTTCAGCCCAACGCCGACTACGACAAGGTGACGATGGTCGGCCACTCCATGGGCGGCGACATCACCATGTACTTCGCCAAGCAGTATCCGGATGAGGTCAAGAAGGTCGTCACGCTCGACAATCTGCGCGTGCCCTTCGTCACTGCCGGCAAGTTCAAGATCCTGTCGTTCCGCTCCACCGATCCGCAGTTCAAGGCCGACGCGGGCGTGATCCCGACGGATGAGGAATGCGAGAAGGCGGGCATCCAGGTCGTGAAGACCGAATTCCAGCACAACGACATGCGTGACACCGGTCCGGATGCGGCCAAGAATTCGATCCAGGGCATGCTCGACAAGTTCCTGAGCGCGACGGACAGCGAGGTCGCGCCGGTCGATACGCAGTCGTCCCCGCCCAAGATCCTCGAGCCCGGCCCGGTCGCCCTGATGGCCCCCGCCAAGAGCTGACACCTCACTGACCGGCCGATGCCGATCTGTGCAATGCCTCCGCCGGCGTCCGCCCGCGGAGGCTTTGCACATTGACCGGGCTGCCTGCGTTCACCACATTAGTCGCCCACGCCTTGGTTGAGCAGCGATGTCGGGCGAACCCATCAAGCCGCGCGATGATGCCGTTTCCACGAAGCCCGGCGGAGCTGTGCAGGCCGGCACGTCGACTTCGGAGGACATTGCTGCCTTCGTCGCGAAGGCCCGTGCCCTATCGCCGCATGCGCCCGACGCAAAGGGGCGGCTGATCTTCGCGCTGGATGCGACGATGAGCCGGCAGCCGACCTGGGACATGGCCTGCGCGCTCCAGGCCGACATGTTTCGCGAGACCGCGGCGCTCGGCAGTCTCGAGATCCGCCTGGTCTACTATCGCGGCTTCAACGAGTGCCGCGCCTCGGGATGGATCTCCGACAGCACCAAACTGGCGACGCTGATGAGCAAGATCGATTGCCGCGGCGGCGACACCCAGATCGGCAAGGTGCTGAGCGAGGCACGGCGCGAGGCGATCGCGTCCGGCGTGCGCGCCCTCGTCTTCGTCGGCGACGCCATGGAGGAGAAGATCGACGAGCTCTGCGCCAGGGCCGGCGAGCTCGGCATGCTCAAGGTGCCCGTCTTCCTGTTTCAGGAGGGCCACGATGCGGTGGCTGAAAAGGCCTTTCGCGAGATCGCGCGTCTGACCGGCGGCGCCTGGTGCCGGTTTGATCCGGGCGCTGCGGCGCAGTTGCGCGAGCTGTTGCGTGCGGCGGCGGCCTATGCCGCGGGCGGCCGCGAGGCGCTGCTGAAATTAGCCAGAAGCGCGAACGGTGCGGCGATGTTGATCGGCCAGATGAAGTAAGAGATCAGGCCTTCAGCGGTGAACGCCATGCATTTTGCCGGCAGGACGGCTATATTCCGGCCATGACCCTGATCGCCGGCGTCGTCGCCGTTATCACGCTTTATCTGCTGCTCCAGATGTTCCGTTCCGCCAATCCGGCGGTGCTGGCGCGCACCATCAAGTTTGGCGGTGGCGTTGTGGCGCTGGCGGTCGCGGCCTTCACGGGCTTGCGCGGCGAACTGGCGGTTGCGATCCCGCTCGGAATTTTCGGGGCCGGGCTGCTCGGCTGGACGCCATTGGCGAACGCCGGCTTCGGCAACATCGGCGGACTCTTTGGCGGCGGCGCTGCGCCCGCGTCCGGGCAGGCCTCGCGCGTGCGCTCGCAATTCCTCGACATGCGGCTCGACCACGATTCCGGCCAGCTCGGAGGCCGGATCGTCGCCGGACCTCACGCGGGGCGCGATCTCGACGAGTTCGATCTCGCGGGCCTCCTGGCGATGGTCCCGGCGTTCGACGCCGAGAGCGTGGCCTTACTTGAAAGCTATCTGGACCGCCGGTTTCCCGCTTGGCGTCAGAACGCGCAGGGTGATGCGGCAGGGAGGCAGCGCCGCACGGCGGCGAGTGGCAAAATGACGGCGGAGGAAGCCTATCAGATCCTTGGCCTGCAGCCGGGGGCGGGGCGCGAGGACATCAGCCGGGCCCACAAATCCCTGATGAAGAAACTCCATCCCGACCAGGGGGGCTCGACGTATCTCGCTGCCCGGGTAAACGAGGCCAAGGATACTCTGCTTCGCACGCATAACGGCTAACTCCGGCACTACGCTACAAACGCTCGTACCGCGTGAGCTCCGTTGCTCTGTCTGTCGCCCCGATGCCCGCCATTGTCGGCGTGGTCGATCCGTTGAGTAAAAATTTAACCGTAAATTGTTGACGAGAGGTTGTCGCGGAACAGGCCGGACGCAGGGCCGAAAACAAAAATGCCCGCGCAAGGCGCGGGCATTTTGATCAAAGCGGTGCGACGATCAGTTGCGCACGGTGATGCAGGAGATGTCGGCGCGCTTCAGGGCGCGGCAGACGGCTTCGGCCTGGTCGCGCTCGAGCCCGGCGAAACGGGCGCGGTAGAGCTTGCGATTGTCCTTGGCGACGACAGGCTCGGTGAACGGATCAGCCTTGCTGAGCAGGCCGCGGGCCGAGTTGCGCGCCGCGTCGATGCGCTGCTGGGCTTCGTTCTCGCTTTCCAGCGCGCCGACCTGGACAATCCAGCCGCTGTGGACGGCCGGCTTGCTGGTGGCGCTCATCTGGATCGGCTGCGGCGCCGGATCGGCGGACGCAAGCTTCGGAGCGGCCGGTGCGGCCGCGGCGCCGGTTGTGGCCGGCAGCACGCCGAGGATGCCGTTGCCGGTGCCAAAGCCAGCCGGCTGGCGCGGCAGCTCGGCGCGCGCGACGTCCGCCTTCGGCGGTTCCGGCTGAATCTGGGGCTCGGGCCTGTTGATCAGATCGGCGCGGGCGACGACGGCGCCGGAGGTCTCCGCAACGTCGGAGCGGGAGGCGATCGTGCTCGTGACCTGCGGAGCAACCGGAGCCGGGGCTGCGGAGGCGACCTTCACGGCGCCGGCCTTGACCTGAACGGTCTTGACCCGAACCGGCTTCATCGGCTCGGACGAGCCGGGGATGATGGAGAGCGGCTGGCTCGAGATCACACCATTGGTGAGCGGGGCGGGCTCGATCCTGGATTCAGTCGGCCGGACCTCGGGCTTGCTGGCTTCCGGCTTGGGCGGGGCCGGCGGCACCGCGGCCGTCGCCGCGGCAAGCGTCGACAGGCGCGCAGCAAGACGAGACTGGGCGGGTTCGGGAGCAGGAGCGGCGGCCTGGACCTGCGGAGCGGGGCGGGCCGGCGTATCCGACGCATCGGCAACCTCGGCAGAGGCGTCAGCGCCATTGCGCTCGGTGACGGCAGCAACGGTGTGCGTGGTCGCGCCTTTCTCGAGGTTCTCCGCGAGCAGGTTGCGCATGATGGCATCGCGCGAGCCGCCGCTGCGGCCGCCGAGCACCACGCCGATCAAATGGCGGTTGCCGCGGCGCATCGAGGTGACGAGGTTGAAGCCGGAGGCGCGGGTGTAGCCGGTCTTGATGCCGTCCACGCCTTCCACGCTGCCGAGCAGGTGATTGTGGTTCCGGATCGACTGGCCGCGCCAGTTGAAGGTCGAAGTGGCGAAATAGCGATAATAGCGCGGGAAGCGCTCCTGGATGGCGCGGCCGAGCGTGGCCTGGTCGCGCGCGGTCGTGACCTGCTCGTCGTTGGGAAGGCCGTTGGCATTGCGGTAGACCGTACGGGACATGCCGAGCGAGCGCGCCTTGCGCGTCATCATCTGGGCGAAGTCATCTTCGTCTCCGGCGATCGCTTCCGCGATGACCACGGCGGCATCGTTGGCGGAGCGGGTGACGAGGCCCTTGATCGCGTCCTCGACGCGGATGGTCTGGCCGGCGCGCAGGTTCAGCTTGGTCGGATCCTGATCGGCGGCGTGCTGAGACACCGGCATCTCGGTATCGAGCTTCATCTTGCCTGACTCGAGACGCTCGAACAGCAGGTAGAGCGTCATGATCTTGGTGAGCGAGGCGGGGTGGCGGATTCCGTCCGGGTTGTTCGACTGCAGCACCGCGCCGGAATTGCCGTCGACGATGATGGACGCGAATTTCGGGCTGGAGCTCTCGGATACGTCGCGCTGCACCCGGTTGTGCGCGTAGTGCCGCCGGTGGCGCCGCGCCTCGGCAGCATCGGTGGTGAAGATGACTGCGGTGGTGACCGTAAGAAGCCCGAAAACGCCAACCCGCGCCAAGCGCGAGGAAGACAAGTTTTTACGAAGCATGGAACCCCGTCCCCGTTTCTGACTTGATCACCGGCCCGTGAGGCGAAATTGTGCCCATGCGACCCGGGATCATTACCTGCTCAGGCTGTTCCTCCGCTTGTGTTCGCTGCGGGGGACGTTGGGCCTGAGCCGCTGTTCTGGCTAAGGTGATGTTCTCAAACGGCTTTGGCCGCTTGCAGAAGCTGAACACGTCCAGGGAATCAGGGTAGGGGCCTGCGGTTTCCAAAAGCTTAAGGAACCCTTGCGGGAATAACTGGAAATTTCCGTGATCCGCATTTAGTTTTGTGCATCGCACAAGATTCTTGACTTTATTGTGCGTTGCACTAATTATGGGCAGTAGTCAGGGAGCCGGGGCTTCCCGACGAGAGCCAGGGAAAAGGATTCCGAAATGTTCAAGGTTGAAGACTTTCAGAACTACGGGAAAGAGCACTTCGAGCAGTGCGTTGCCTCCGCGTCCTCCGTGCAGCACGGCCTCCAGGCGATCGCCAGCGCCTATGGCGACTACACCAAGAAGTCGTTCGAAGACACCAAGTCCTTCGTCGAGAAGCTTTCCGGCGTGAAGTCGCTGGACAAGGCCATGGAAGCCCAGACCGACTTCGCCCGTTCCGCCTACGAGACCTTCGTCGCGGAATCGCAGAAGATCGCCGGCCTTTACAACGACCTCGCCAAGCAGGCGTTCAAGCCGGTCGAGACCATCGTGTCGAAGTTCACCCCTGCCGCCAACTAAGCTTTCTCGGATATCCTGAAAGCAAAAGCCCGGCTGAACAGCCGGGCTTTTCGTTTGTCGCCCGGGTCCGTCTCGGCGCGCCACGCGCAGCACGGCCGACTCGATCGTACTGAATGTGTGGCCGATTGGGTTCGCTGCTCGGGGCGAGCTTGCGCGCACGAAGATCATGATGGTCCATGGGTCCCCGCGTTTCGCCCGGCTTCTTCCTTGCCCGATTTTGCGCCAGGCGATTCAGGCGGAAGGTCGACTGAACCGTAGAAGTCCGGAGAGCTCGCGCGCGAACCGTCACAGCTCAGTTGGCCGGCCGGTTCCTGATCAACATGTCCTGGCCAGGCGGCGCGGAAATTTTTGTCAAATCGGCCCAGATTGACTAACCTCGGTCGGGATCGTCCGGATCGGGAATCGGGACCGTCGCGGCCGCATCGGCCGGACCTTTGCACGCTTGCGGCGAGCCGGGGTCGGGCCCATATTGTTGATCACCGATACGGCTTGACCGGACCGGTTGGAAGCGGCGATCCAACGAGGCGGCGCGCCCGCGTGAAGCTCCGAGGTCCGGGGCTCCGCGGCGGACCGTCATACGCTTCCGTGGGGAATTTGAACGCCTGAGCCATGCCGCAACTGTTGTCCAGACTCGACCTGTCCGCGGCCATCGCCGCTCCCGCTCCCCGGATGAGCAATGACGAGAACCGTTCCGGCAGTCCGACGGGTCCGAACACCTCTGTCATCACCAAGGTCAAGCCGAAGACCAAGCGACCGAACCTCTACCGGGTACTGATCCTGAACGACGACTACACGCCGATGGAATTCGTGGTCCACGTGCTGGAGAAGTTCTTCCAGAAGGACGTCGAGGCGGCCACCAAGATCATGCTGCACGTTCACCATCACGGCATCGGGGAGTGCGGCGTGTTCACCTACGAGATTGCCGAGACCAAGGTGACGCAGGTGATGGACTTCGCCCGCAAGCACCAGCATCCGCTGCAATGCGTGATGGAAAAGAAGTAGGTCACCTTACGGCGCCTCTCGGGGCCGGCTCTCGTGTCTGTCGCAGGGTGATTGTCTCGTGATGCCTGCGCGCGACGTCTGCTGCAGCCGGCAAGATTAATTCTGCACCAGCGCCAATCCCGCCCAAATCGGAACGGGTTTTGCATCGAAGATTGCCCAGATGGCTAGGTGTCGTGTCGCGGAACCGGTCTTTCGCCGCGATCTTGTATAACTATATGTGACAAAGGTTGTTGTTGCCTGACCGGGCGATCACGACCATGATGGTGGGGGCCATAGAGGACGCGAATGCCGACTTTTTCCCAAAGCCTTGAACAATCCCTGCATCGTGCGCTGGCGATCGCAAATGAGCGTCATCACCAATACGCGACGCTTGAGCATCTCTTGCTCTCTCTGATCGACGACTCCGATGCAGCCGCCGTCATGCGCGCCTGTAGCGTCGACCTCGACAAGCTCCGCACGAGCCTCGTCAACTATCTTGAGACCGAATTCGAGAACCTGGTGACGGATGGCGCCGATGACGCCAAGCCGACCGCCGGTTTCCAGCGCGTGATCCAGCGCGCGGTGATCCATGTGCAGTCGTCGGGGCGCGAAGAGGTGACCGGCGCCAACGTGCTGATCGCGATCTTCGCCGAACGCGAGAGCCATGCCGCTTACTTCCTGCAAGAGCAGGACATGACGCGCTACGACGCAGTCAACTACATCAGTCACGGTATTGCGAAGCGGCCGGGCGTCTCCGAGGCGCGGCCCGTGCGCGGCGTCGACGAGGAGACCGAGACCAAGGGCAGCGAGGACGCCAAGAAGAAGGGCGAGGCGCTCGAGACCTATTGCGTCAACCTCAACAAGAAGGCGCGCGACGGCAAGATCGACCCGGTGATCGGACGCAATTCCGAGATCAACCGCGCGATCCAGGTGCTGTGCCGCCGGCAGAAGAACAATCCGCTGTTCGTCGGTGAAGCCGGCGTCGGCAAGACGGCGATCGCCGAAGGCCTCGCCAAGCGCATCGTCGATAGCGAAGTGCCGGAGGTCCTGGCGGCTGCAACCGTGTTCTCGTTGGACATGGGCACGCTGCTCGCCGGCACGCGCTATCGCGGCGACTTCGAGGAGCGCCTGAAGCAAGTGCTGAAGGAGCTCGAGGCGCATCCCAACGCCATCCTGTTCATCGACGAGATCCACACCGTGATCGGTGCGGGCGCGACGTCGGGTGGCGCAATGGACGCGTCGAACCTGCTCAAGCCGGCGCTTGCCTCGGGCACGATCCGCTGCATGGGCTCGACCACCTACAAGGAATATCGCCAGCACTTCGAGAAGGACCGCGCGCTGGTGCGGCGCTTCCAGAAGATCGACATCAACGAGCCGACGGTCGAGGACGCGATCGCGATCCTCAAGGGCCTCAAGCCGTACTTCGAGGACTACCACCGGCTGAAGTACACCAATGAGGCGATCGAGGCTGCGGTGCAGCTCTCTTCGCGCTACATCCACGACCGCAAGCTGCCCGACAAGGCGATCGACGTGATCGACGAGTCGGGCGCGGCGCAGATGCTGGTCGCCGAGAACAAGCGCAAGAAGACGATCGGCATCAAGGAGATCGAGACCACGATCGCCTCGATGGCGCGGATCCCGCCGAAGAGCGTGTCGAAGGACGATGCCGAGGTGCTCAAGCATCTCGAGCAGACCCTGAAGCGCACCGTGTTCGGCCAGGACAAGGCGATCGAGTCGCTCGCCGCCTCGATCAAGCTCGCACGCGCGGGCCTGCGCGAGCCGGAGAAGCCGATCGGCTGCTACCTCTTCTCGGGCCCCACCGGCGTCGGCAAGACCGAGGTTGCCAAGCAGCTCGCGGCGACGCTCGGCGTCGAGCTGCTGCGCTTCGACATGTCCGAGTACATGGAGCGGCACACCGTGTCGCGCCTGATCGGCGCGCCTCCCGGCTATGTCGGTTTCGACCAGGGCGGCCTGCTCACCGATGGCGTCGACCAGCATCCGCATTGCGTGGTGCTGCTCGACGAGATCGAGAAGGCGCATCCCGATCTCTACAACGTGCTGCTCCAGATCATGGATCACGGCCGGCTCACCGACCACAACGGCAAGCAGGTCAACTTCCGCAACGTGATCCTGATCATGACCACGAATGCCGGCGCGGCGGATCTCGCCAAGCAGGCGTTCGGCTTCACTCGCTCGAAGCGGGAAGGCGACGACCACGAGGCGATCAACCGGCAGTTCGCGCCGGAATTCCGCAACCGTCTCGATGCCATCGTCTCGTTCGGCCATCTCAGCGTCGAGGTGATCGGCACCGTCGTCGAGAAGTTCGTGCTGCAGCTCGAGGCGCAGCTCGGCGACCGCGACGTCACCATCGAGCTGTCCGAGCCGGCCAAGGCGTGGCTGGTCCAGCACGGTTACGACGAGCAGATGGGCGCGCGTCCCATGGCACGCGTGATCCAGGAGCACATCAAGAAGCCGCTGGCCGACGAGGTGCTGTTCGGCAAGCTCAAGGGCGGCGGCCACGTCCGCGTCGTTCTCGTCAAGGACGAAGCCGACGAGACCAAGGAGAAGATCGGCTTCGAGTTCGTCGAGGGCCCGGTCACGCCGAAGCAGGAGAAGCTGCCCGGCACCCGCAAGCGCCCGCCGGGCAAGTCAAAGCCGGGAGGCCCCGGCGGTTCGAAGGGCCCGACCTCCAAGGGACCGCTGGTCAAGGCTTGATCGGCATGTGATGAAATCGAGAAGGCCGGCTGCGAAGCCGGCCTTTTTGTTCTGAGTTGCGAGCGATCCTCAGGTTCCTGCCTCGGGCGCCGCTCCGCCGGCCGCCGCGGCCGCTTCGCGGGCGGTCGCGCGCTTCGAGCTCGGACAGACGACTGCATCGTCACGATGACCGGGGGGTTGGGCTCGGTTGCCGCGCCGGTCGCAGCATCGACGCCCATGCCGACCACGCCGCCCGGCAGGGATTGCCGGCAAAGCCGGCGGCCCCGCCGAGCAGGGCGTCGGCTACCACGCCTGAAGGTGTCGATGAGATGCTGATATTTGCGGCGATCCCAGCGGTCCTCTCCCGCTCGGCTCTTCTGAGAGCAGCTCAAGGGCGCTCGTCACACTGCCGGGGGATTGCGGTCGGTGAAGGTCGTGCGCTGGTGCCAATAGGGATAGGGTAGCGTCACCTTGCTGGCGGCGTCGAGCTTTGCGACCTGATCCTTGGTGAGGGACCAGCCGACCGCACCGAGATTTTCGCGCAGCTGCGCCTCGTTGCGTGCGCCGATGATCAGCGTCGAGACGGTGGGGCGCTGCAGCAGCCAGTTCAGGGCGATCTGCGAGACGCTCTTGCCGGTCTCCTTGGCAATCTCATCGATCGCGTCGACCACACGATAGACGTGCTCGTCGGGCACGGGCGGGCCGAACTCGGCGGTCTTGGGCAGGCGGCTGACTTCCGGCTTCGGCTGACCGCGCCGGATTTTTCCCGTCAGGCGACCCCAGCCGAGCGGCGACCAGACCACTGCGCCGAGCCCCTGGTCGAGGCCGAGCGGCATCAGCTCCCATTCGTAGTCGCGCCCGATCAGCGAATAGTAGGTCTGGTTGGCGACGTAGCGCGGGAAGGCGTGCTTGTCGGCAATTCCGAGCGACTTCATCAGGTGCCAGCCCGAAAAGTTCGAGACGCCGACATAGCGGATCTTGCCGGCGCGCACGAGCACGTCGAGGGTCGAGAGCACTTCTTCCGGCGGAGTGAAGGCGTCAAAACCATGCAGCTGGAACAGATCGATGTAATCGGTGCCGAGCCGGCTCAGCGAACCGTCAATGGCCGCGAGCAGGTGCTGCCGTGACGAGCCAATGTCGTTGGGACCGTCGCCGAAGCGGAAAGTCGCCTTGGTCGAGATCAGCACCTTGTCGCGGCGGCCCTTGATGGCCTCACCCAGAACGCGCTCGGACTCGCCGAGCGAATAGACGTCGGCGGTGTCGAACATCGACACGCCGGCCTCGAGGCAGATATCGAGAAGACGCCGAGCTTCGGTCGCGTCCGTCGTACCCCAGGCGGCGAGGCGGCCGACGCCGCCGAAAGTGCCCGTTCCCAGGCTCAAAGCAGGCACCATCAGGCCGGACCGGCCCAAGCGTCGGTATTCCATCGATAGGCTCCTCGGCTGGCCGCTGATTGATTTGGTGCGGCCTTGGTGCCGAAACTAACGCAAGCGGGCGCCTTGTCCTATCACGCGCTCACATAGCGGCCTTGCTTGGGAACGCCCTAGTCATGCCCAAGCATGTCGTCGAGCGCGGCGTCGACGATGCGCGGGCCGACGATCTTCGCCGGAGGATTTGCCGCGCGCCTTGCTACGGATGGGGAAACGCAGGCGAGGTCAGTGTTGCGATCCTGCTGCGGCAGCAGCGTCAAACCCCATCCCACCACGACCAGCACCGCGAGCCGGATCGCGATCATGCTCAGCAGCAGCTCTGATCCGCCTGTCGTCGCGTGAGTCCTCATGCGCACCAGCCTGAGGCACGCGGTGTGACAAGACAATCTGGAATTGGCGAGCCTTGCCTTCGTCGTACACGAAGGCTGCGGCTGATGTCTGTGCCGTCTGGACGATGCGACTAGGCGAGGCAGTGACCGAGCAACTCGGGATGCGCCGCACAGATGTGATGCGCACCGGCGTCCCGCAGCTCGGCTTCGCTGCCATAGCCGTAGAGCACGCCGATCGCGGTCATGCCGTTGGTGCGGGCGCCGACGACGTCGTGGCTGCGGTCGCCGATCATGATCGCGCTGGCGGGATCGACCTTGGCCTCGGCGAGCGCGTAGCGCAGCAGGTCACGCTTGTCGACGCGGGTGCCGTCGAGCTCGGAGCCGAACACGCGCTCGAAATAGGGTTTCAGGCCGAAATGATCGACAATGCGGGTAGCATAGACCGCGGGCTTGCTGGTCGCCACGAACATGCGCGGCGTCGTCGCGGCGAGCGTCGTCAGCGTGTCCACGATGCCGGCATAGGCCTCGTTCTCGAACAGGCCGATATCGGCAAAACGTTCGCGATAGAGCAGCAGCGCCCGGTCGGCGAGTTCGTCGCTTCCCGCGAGTTTCTTCAGGCTGGCAAGCAGCGGCGGCCCGATGCACCAGGTCAGCTCGTCCTCGCTTGGCACCGCCAGGCTCAACCGCTCCAGCGCGTACTGGATCGAGCGGGTGATTCCGGGCTTCGGGTCGGTCAGCGTGCCGTCGAGGTCAAAATAGATTGTGGCCATCAGGGCGGAACCGGCGTTGAGACTGCCGCCCGTTGCTAGACGGCCGGGCTCTCAAGTCAAGGCCCGTCGCATCATTGCTGCCGGGCCCATGCGACGATCGCCGCGGCGTCCGGGCCGGCCTGGGCTTCCCAGGCGGCGATCGTGCTGGTCGCTGCGTTGCGGAGCGCTGCGACGAGAGATTGCGGCGCGGGCTCGGCGATGGTGACGCCGTTGTCGCGCATGCGTGCGTAATTCTCGGCGGTGCGATGGGCGAGCAGCACGAACTGGCTCTGCTCGGTCTCGGCAGCGGCCGCCATGACCTCCCGCTGCATCGGCTCGGACAGCTCTGCGAACGCCTCGCTGCGGACGAAGGCGATCGAGATCGGCATCGCATAATTGATGGCCGTGAAATGCGGCAGGAAGTCCCAGAGCTTGCGTCCCGCACCGCCATCACCGGAGGTGAGGAACGCGTTCAGCTGGTGTTCCTTCAGACCGGCAAGCGCCTTGTCCATCGACAGGAACTGCGCGTTGGCTCCGGCGGTGCGCATCACCGCACTGGAATTGGCGTCGTAGGCGCGCAAATTCAGCTTCGGCAGATCGTCGGTGCCGGCGAGCGCATGATCGGACCAGAGGCCCGTCGCCGGCCAGATCGTCAGATAGAGCAGCTTCAGACCGCGGGCCGCGAACGCCTTCTCGTAGAGCGGGCGGGCCCGCGCATTGGTGGCGTGGGCGACGTCGGCCGATTGCACCAGAAAGGGCAGGGTGGAGAGGCCGAGCACCGGGTCGAGGCCGGACAGTGCGCCGGCAAAGGCATCGCCCCCGGCGATGCGGCCATCCAGCGCCGCCCGCGGCATCTCGCCCGAATTGATCTTGAGCTCGTTGTCGAAGGCGCTCGTCACGGTCACGAAACCGTTTGTGCGCGCTGCGACGCGATCGGCGAAAGTGGTGAGGCCGATGCCGGAAATGTTGTTTTGCGGGTATTCCGTGGTCATCCGCCAGTTGACCTGCGCCAGGGCCGGAGCAGTGGACAGGACGAAGGCGGCGAGGGCCAGGATCGCGCGGATCCGTCTGGCGGGGGAACGCATTGGGAGAAGCAGGTCAGGCAGCATATATTGGCAACTCGTCAAACCATGGCACGATGCCACATGGCAGAACAACTTGTCGCATGCCGCGCCGGCAGGCGCTACAGCGTTGCTTGGGCAGTGTCGGCGCGGATTGCAGCACTCATTCTTGTCGCGCCGGCCGCGTCGGCGACACAGGCGGCATGGGACAGCTCGCCCGCGAAAACCAACGTCGCAGTCCCCAGCGTCGAGGAGCTCGCGATGTCGCCGCCGAAGCCGGCCAATGCGCGCGAGAGCGACACGCGGGAATCGATCTGCCTGATCGTGGAGGCGGCCGCGCGCGATGCCAATCTGCCGCTGGAATTCTTCGCCCGCGTCATCTGGCAGGAAAGCCGCTTCCAGGCCGATGCGGTGGGGCCCATGACGCGCAGCGGCGAGCACGCGCAGGGCATCGCGCAATTCATGCCGGGGACCGCGAGCGAGCGCGGGCTGCTCAATCCCTTCAATCCGGTGCAGGCATTGCCGAAGTCGGCCGAATTCCTGAACGAGCTGCGCAATCAGTTCGGCAATCTCGGCCTTGCCGCAGCCGCCTACAATGCCGGGCCGCGCCGTGTGCAGGAATGGCTCGCCGGCACCGGTCCGATGCCTGAGCAGACCCGCAACTATGTCTACGCCATCACCGGCGCGAGCGTCGAGGCATGGGCGAAGGCGGGCAGCACCGGCAAGGGCCCGCCGAGTTCGCCGCCGACGAGCTGTCGCGATCTCATGGCCCTGTTGAAGCGCGCGCCAAATCCGTTCGTCGCCGAGCTCGAGCAGCATGTCGAGCTTGCCGCGGCGAAGATCTGGGGCGTGCAGCTCGCCGCCGGGTTCGACCGCAACAAGGCGCTGGCGATGTATTCCCGCGCGGTCACGCGCCTGAGCGCGGTGATCGGCGAGCGCGATCCGAGCCTGCTGAGCTCGGTGATGCGCAGCCGCGGCACGCGTGCATTCTACCAGGTGCGCATCGGGGCGGATACGCGCAGCGAAGCGGATGATTTGTGCAACCGAATCCGCAAGGCGGGCGGCGCCTGCTTCGTGCTGAGGAATCGGGGTGCGGGGTAGGGGCGTCTCTCCGCACGCATGCCAGCCCCGCCGCGCGCTTCCTTGACGCGGACGGCCGCATTGCCCGTTATGCAGCCACGATTCCGTAACCCCGGCCAATCCTCCCGTGGCGCTCCCCCCGCTCGATTCACCTCAATGGCAAAGTCAGTGGCGCGCCTTTGCGTGGGGCCTGCGCTCGATCACGCAGACGATCCTCACGATCGTGCTGTTCGTGACCTATCTCGGCATCGGTGCGCTCGCCCACGACACCCATTTCAGCCTGCTCTGGGCGCTGTGCTCGACGCTGTTCGTCTGGGCGGGGCCGGCGCAGATCATCCTGATCACCACGCTCGGCTCGGGCGCCACTATCATCCAGTCGGCGATCGCCGTGACCGTCAGCGCCATCCGCCTGTTTCCGATGGTGGTCTCGGTGCTGCCGCTGATGCGGACGCCGAGCACGAAACGGCGCGAGCTGGTCTTCGCCGCGCATCTCACCGCGGTGACGCTGTGGGTCGAATGTCATCGCTTCCTGCCGCAGGTTCCGCGCGAGCGGCGCATCGCCTTCGTGCATGGGCTCGGCTGCGGCCTGGTCTCGGTGTGCCTTACCGCCAACACGGTCGGCTATTTCCTCGCCGCCAATCTGACGCAGACGCTTGGCGCGGCGATCCTGTTGCTGACGCCGCTGTCGTTCCTGTTCTCGACCGCGCGCAACAGCCGCGAGGTCGCCGACGTCGTGGCGTTGACGCTCGGGATATTGCTTTATCCGCTGGCTGCAAAGATGAACTCCGGCCTAGACATCCTCGTCAGCGGCGTGGTGGCCGGCACCATCGCCTACGGCGTGCATTGGTGGCGGGAGGTGCGCGCATGAATTTCGCACAGATCATCGGCGACTGGCATGCGCTCGCGGTGCTGTTCGTCGCCGGCGTTGTTCCCAACCAAATCTGGCGCATGCTGGGTCTGTGGTTCGGCGGCGGCATCGACGAGGGCTCGGAGCTGCTGGTCTGGGTGAGGGCGGTCGCGACCGCGATCCTGGCCGGCGTCATCGCCCAGATCGTGGTCGAGCCGCCCGGCGCGCTGGCCAGCGTGCCCGATGTCCTGCGCTATGGTGCGGTCGGCGCCGGACTGGTCGTCTTCCTGCTGACGCGCCGTTCGATCTTCGCGGGCGTGCTGACCGGCGAAGTCTTCATGCTGGCCGGCAAGTGGTGGTTGGGCTAAATTCACCGCCGAACAGGCTTGAGGAACAGGAATAATGGTTCGCGAAAACGAGCTCCGCGAGGGCGAGATCGCCATCGAGCTGCCGTCCACCGAGGATGCGGGCCTCGTCTTCATCGGCCGCATCCGCACACCCTGGACCTCACGGCTGGAGACGCCGCGGCAGGGCCGTCAGGACGGCCCGATCTGCCGCCTCGAGATCTTCGAGCCGTTCGTGCCCGCCATCAAGGGGGTCGACTTCTACAGCAATCTCGAAGTGCTGTACTGGCTCGACCGGTCGCGCCGCGACATCATCCTGCAGAGCCCGAAGAACAACGAGAAGACCCGCGGCACCTTTTCGCTGCGCTCGCCGGTGCGACCCAATCCGATCGGCACCTCGATCGTGAAGCTCGTCGGAATCGAGGGCAATGCCATCCTCGTTCGCGGTCTCGACTGCATCGACAATACGCCGCTGATCGATATCAAGCCGGACCGCTGCGAGTTCACCCCGCTGGCGGCGCCGCAGCCGGGGGATTTTCAGACGGAGTGAGGGCGCACTGTCGTCTGTTCGTCATTGCGAGGACTTCTTGCGACGAAGCAAATCCAGAACTGCCTCCGCGGAGGGATTCTGGATTGCTTCGCTTCGCTCGCAATGACGAGTGGAGAGATCTACCCCGCCTTCAGCGCCGCGATCAGCTTGGTCGCGTTCTCTTCCAGCACCTTGACGTCTTCCTTGCGGCTCGCGGGCGGCAGCATGGCGACGCCGTCGTGGCGCGGCAGCACGTGCATGTGAAGGTGAAACACCACCTGTCCGCCGGCGGGCTCGTTGAATTGCTGCACGGTGATGCCGTCGGCGTTGAACGCCTTCATCGCAGCCGCCGCGATCTTGTGCGCGCCGCGGGCGACATGAGCGTAGTCGTCCGGCTTGATGTCGAGGATGTTGCGGGCAGGCGCCTTCGGGATCACCAGGGTGTGGCCGGGGACGCGCGGCATGATGTCGAGGAAAGCGAAGACGTGCTCGTCCTCGTAGACCTTGTGGCAGGGAAACTCGCCGCGCAGGATCTTTGCGAAGATGTTGTTGGTATCGTAGGCGGTCATGGCGGCGCTCCCGAAATTTGCGCTTAGAATTTTGCGCTAACTGTCACCAGCCATGGCGGGCCGTCAAGGCGCCTCGTCGATGCCTTTGCGGAACGGGCCGAGCTCGGCGAGCTCCCGTCCGGCTTCCGCGACATAGGCGCGCTCGCGCTTGAGGTAATCGTCGATGGCGCGGCGGAGGGCGGGATCGGCGATGAAGTGGGCGGAATGGGTCGTGCGCGGCAGGTAGCCGCGCGCGATCTTGTGCTCGCCTTGCGCTCCGGCCTCGACATGGGTGAGGTCATGTTTGATCGCGAAATCGATCGCCTGATAGTAGCAGACCTCGAAATGCAGGAAGGGATGATGCTCGACCGCGCCCCAGTTGCGGCCGAACAGCGTGTCCGACCCGATGAAGTTGATCGCGCCCGCAATCCAGCGGCCGTTGCGGCGGGCCATCACCAGTAGCACGTCCTCGCTCATGGTCTCGCCTATCAGCGAAAAGAACTCGCGGGTGAGGTACGGCCGGCCCCACTTGCGCGAACCGGTCTCCATGTAGAATTCGAAGAACGCGTCCCAGGCATCCTCGGTGATGTCCTTTCCGGTGAGCCAGTGGATGGTGATGCCGGCCGCGAGCGCGTCGCGCCGCTCGCGTTTGATCGACTTGCGGTGACGCGAGTTCAGCGTGCTGAGGAAATCGTCGAAGCTCCCAAAGCCCTGGTTGTGCCAGTGGAACTGCTGATCGGTGCGCTGGAGGAAGCCGTGCTCGGCCAGCAGCCTCCATTCGTCCTCGCGCGCGAAAGTGACGTGCACGGACGAAGCCTTGCTGACGCCGCACAGCGCCACCAGCCCGCTTACCAGCGCCTCCCTGATCCGCTCGCGGTCGACGCCGTCGCGGACCAGCAGCCGCGGTCCCGTCGCCGGGGTGAAGGGAACCGAGACCTGGAGCTTCGGGTAGTAGCGTCCGCCGGCGCGCTCATAGGCATCCGCCCAGCCGCGGTCGAAGACGTATTCGCCCTGGCTGTGCGATTTCAGATAGCACGGCACGACTCCGGCGACGCGGCCGTCGAGCTTGGCGACGAGGTGCCGCGGGCCCCAGCCGGTCCGGATCGTTGCCGAACCCGATTTCTCGACCGCGAATAGAAATGCGTGCGAGACGAACGGGTTATAGGTTGGTCTTGAGAGGCCGGGGGAATGGCCTGGAAGCGAGGATGAGGTTCCCGCGCCATGCCCGTTGCAAGCCTTTGCCTTAAGAGCCTTGGCGGGATTGGCGCAGGCGTCCCAATCCTCCGGCGAGACTTCGCCAATGGACGGTACGGCCTCGAGCGTAATGTCGGATGATGCCATTCCGCCCAAGATCGTGCATTGCAGCAGCGACTTCAAGGGGTGGGAACTCAGGTCTGGCGGTCGCGACCGCCGTCATTGCGAGCGCATCCAGACTGTCACCGCGAAAGGATGCTGGAAGGAGCGAGCCCTACGGAACGAACCCCTCGAAAATCATCTGGTCCGCATAGTGCCCGACCCGCGTCCGCTGCTCCGGCGTCCGGACGGTCCAGCCGAGCAGGGCGCAGCCGAAGACGTTGCGGGCGAGCCATGGGGCGGGAGCCGGGAGGTGGTCGACCTTGAAGGCGACGAAATGCGGCTGGGTCTGCAAGCCGTGGCGCAGGTACAGCATGCTGTCGCGCTGCTCTTGCGTCAGGGTGGCCCAGTGTTCGTCCTGATAGCTCCGCTGCGCGACGATGCCGCGCGGGCGGTTGGGCAACAGCTCGCGCATAGCCAGCAGCAGGTCGGGGTCGAAGGACATGCCGACGGCCGGGCCGTCATAGGATGCCAGCACCTCGGCCATCCGCTGCACCAGCTTGCGGTCGCCGCCAAACCGGCTCTTGACCTCGATCACCAGCGGTACGCGGCCGGCGACCATGGCGCAGAGGTCGGCGAGCGACATCATCCGCTCGTCGGTGTCCTTGAACCTGACCGCTTTCAGCTCAGCGGCGGTCTTCCCGATCACCTCGCCGGTGGCCTCGGTGAGGCGGCCGAGCGAATGGTCGTGATGCACCATGGCCTCACCATCGGCGGAGAGCTGGATGTCGACCTCGATTGCGAAATTGCCCGCGATCGCAGCCTGCACCGCCCCCGGCATGTTCTCGACGATGCCGCGTGAAATGTCGTGCAGGCCGCGATGGGCGACCGGCCGGGCTGTCAGCCAATCCGGAGCGCGCATGCGCGTCAGGCGACCTCGAACACGCCTTCGACCTCGACCGCCGCGTCCGCGGGCAGCGAGGCGACACCGACCGTGGTGCGGGCATGGCGGCCCTTGTCACCAAAGGCGGCGACCATCAGGTCGGAGGCGCCGTTGAGCACCTTCGGCCCATCCAGAAAGTCCGGGGCCGAGTTGATGAAGCCGCCGAGCCGCACCACGCGCACGACCTTGTCGAGGTCGCCGAGCGCCGCCTTGACCTGGGCCAGCAGGTTGACCGCGCAGCCGCGCGCGGCCGCGGCGCCCTCCTCGATGGAGACGCCGGCGCCGAGCTTGCCCTTTGCGATCAGCTTGCCGGCGGGGTCGAAGCAAACCTGGCCGGAGACGAACAGGAGGTTGCCGGTTCGCACGAACGGGACGTAATTGGCCACAGGCGTGGGTGCCTCGTGCAGCTTGATGCCCTGTTCCGCCAGTTTCTGCTCGACCGTGCCCGCCATGTCCGACCTCGTTGTCCAAAATCAGTTCGCTCCGGCTCGTCCGCAGGCGGCCGGGCGCGACCTGTTTCGCCCATCGAGCCGCCACATGCAAGCAACCGGACGGGCCGCATTTGTTTAGACAGGCCAGCAGGTTCAAAGTGGCGGCCGCAACTTTACGTGAAACGGCCTCAGTTGCGACGCAATGGAACGGTCATTAAAATGTCGAATCTGCGCTTTCCTCAGGGAACAGACATGGTGCACCTTTTCCGGACTTCGCTCGGTGCGATGGCGCTTGCGGCGGCCGCTTTCGGCCCAGGCGGCGGGGCGCTTGCCGCCAACGGCCCGTTCCTGGCGCACCAGGCGCTCTATGATCTCAGCCTCCTCAAGTCGCGCTCCAATTCGGTCAACAGCGCGCGCGGCCGCATCCTCTACAACTTCACCGGCAGCGCCTGCGAGGGCTACACCTCCGAATTCCGCCAAGTGTCCGAACTCGACAGCGGCGAGGGCAAGGTCACGGTCAGCGACCTCCGTTCCAATTCCTGGGAGGACGCTGCGGGCAAAAGCTACCGCTTCAAGATCGAGACGCGGATGAACGAGGCCGATGCCGGCAGGGTCGACGGCTCGGCCGAGCGCGATGGCGACCACATCAATGTCAAGCTGAAGCTGCCGGCGCCGAAGAGCTTCACGCTCGACGGCAAGATCGTGTTCCCGACCGAGCAGATCCAGCGCATCATCGCCGCCGCCAAGGAGGGCAAGTCGCTGCTCGAGCTCTCGGTCTATGACGGCTCCGACGACGGCCAGAAGGTCTACAACACGCTGACCGTGATCGGCCAGCCGATTGCCGCCGACCGCGCCACCTCATCCGACCCGTCCACGTCCGACGAGCACATGAAGTCATTGAAGCGTTGGCCGGTCACCGTCAGCTATTTCGACCGCGAGGCCCACCAGAAGGAAGGCGAGCAGACGCCGGTCTACGCGATGGCGTTCGAGCTTTACGAGAACGGCGTCTCGCGCCAGCTCGTGCTCGACTACAACGATTTCGTCATCTCCGGCGCGATGGGCAAGTTCGACGCCAAGGACAGCAAGCCCTGTAATTGACGGCTGCTCCGTCATTGCGAGCGTAGCGAAGCGATCCAGAATCCCTCCGCGGAAAGATTCTGGATCGCTTCGTCGCAAGAGTCCTCGCGAATGACGGGGCTAGCTCTCGTCATACTCTCCAGCTAGGCTCTCTCCCAACCACAAACTCCGGGAGGCCCTTCATGCCCAAGCTCGACCATCTCCGCCCCAGCGGCCTGCATCACAATCCCGCCTATTCCCACGTCGTCACCGCCACCGGCGCGCGCACCATCTACATCTCCGGCCAGGTATCGACCGACGAGGAGGGACGGATCGTCGGCGAGGGCGATATCGCCGCGCAGACGACGCAGGTGATGCAGAATCTCGGGCATGCGCTGAAGGCGGCCGGCGCGAGCTATTCCAACATCGTCAAGATCACGACCTTCGTCGTGAACTACAAGCCGGAGCTGCGCCCGATTATCGGCAAGGCCCGCTCGGCCTTCTTCGAGGGCATGGAGCCGCCGGCTTCTACCCTGGTCGGCGTCTCCGCGCTCGCCGCGCCGGAATGGCTGATCGAGATCGAGGCGGTGGCGGTGGCGGATTGAAATGTGATCTTGCAGTCCGAATGGAGCGAAGCGCCATCCGGACTACGCGGCAGACATTTCTCGCAGAACGGCCATCGCCTCATCGGCCCGGTCGACGGGTACAAAGAGATGGTCGTGGTGAAAGGCCGAAACGGCGTTCACGCTGATGCCTGCTTCGGCCAGGCGCGCCGTGATCGCAGCGAGGAAGCCCACCGCATTAAGCGCGGAGTGAACCGTCAGGGTGATCAGGCGTGAGGGGAACGCGTAGCGCAGGCCTGCTGCTTCGGCCTCCTCGCGCAGGACAACCAGCGTTGTTCCTTGGCGTTCGCGGAACGTCAGCATCGCGCTGATGGTGGCTGGAATGCTCGCGCCCGGTGCAAGCGTGCAAAACACGAAGATGCCGTCCAGGATCTCCGGCTTCATCTTACTCAGCAGCGCGCCGAGATCGCTTTCGCCCGTCACCATGGCAGCCCCCGAACCGGCAAGACCGTTTGAGCCGCTGCGAAGCCATCCGCGGCAGCGGCTGTTGAAGCCTCAACCAACATACCTTCGTATATTTCCTCCAATATTTCGATTACGCCGATCTTACGCTGGTACAATTGAGTGACGGCGGGAGATTCTTACAATTTGAGTCCACTCGGTCACTGCGAGGAAGCTCAATGAATGTCGTCATTCGAAAGCTCAACGGCCTGTGGCACCTCATTGTCGGGTCTTGCCAGATCCGAACTCCGTTCCTGGAAACTCAGGATCGGCAGTTGGTCGTTCAGTATGCGAGGCGCGTCTATCCGGGAGCACGGATCTTCGAACGCGACTGAGCCGAGCAGGATCAGATCACTCCTGCGCCTTCGCCGGTCCGTCATAGGCAATGCCGCGGATCACCGCGGCGCTGCCGAACTTCTTGCGCAGGCGATCCACCGCGCGTTCGGCGTGGGCGGCGCGGCGGTCGAGCATGTCGGTGTCGTCGGCGGGCGAGCCCTCGCGCAGGGCGCTGACGCCGGCGCCCATCAGGCGGAAGGCGGTGCCGTCGATTTCCTTCGCCAGCATTTCGCGGCAGATCGAGAAGATCTTTGCGGCGAGCTGCGTCGGCGCGGAGATCGATTGCGAGCGGGTGCGCTGGCGGAAATCGGCGGTCTTCAGCTTCAGCGTCACGGTCGAGCCGGCGAGTTCGCTGCTCTTCAGCCGCGACGACGTCTTCTCGCAGAGCCGCCACAGGATCTTCTCCAGCGTCGCGAAATCGCGGATGTCGGTTTCGAAGGTGGTCTCGCTGGAAATGGTCTTGGCGCCGCGATCGGCCTCGACGCGGCGGTCGTCGATGCCGCGGGCGAGCCGCCACAGCCTGCGACCGTCGCCCGGAAACTGCCGCATCATCTCGATCTCATCGGCCTTTTGCAGGTCGGCGATGATGCGGAAGCCGCGCTGCACGAGGCGCTCCTGGGTCGCAGGGCCGACGCCGAAGATGAAGCCGACCGGCTTTTCCGCCAGCATCGACCGCGCTTCATCCTGGTCGAGCGCGGCGAAACCACGGGGCTTGTCGAGGTCGGAGGCGATCTTGGCCAGGAACTTGTTGCAGGACAGGCCGACCGAGACGGTGATCCCGATGTCGCGCTCGACCTCGCGGGCAAAGCGCGCCAGTACCTTGGCGGGCATCATGCCGTGCACCCGCTCGGTGCCGGAGAGATCGAGGAAGGCCTCGTCGATCGAGAGCGGCTCGACCAGCGGCGTCAGCGCCTGCATGGCCTGGCGGACCTCGCGGCCGACGCGGACGTATTTGGCCATGTCGGGGCGGATCACGGTGGCATGCGGGCAGGCCTCCAGTGCCTTGAACATCGGCATTGCCGAGCGCACGCCATAGGTGCGCGCGATGTAGCAGGCGGCGGACACCACGCCGCGCTTGCCGCCGCCGATGATGACGGGCTTGTCCGCGATCTCAGGATTGTCGCGCTTCTCGACCGTCGCATAGAAGGCGTCGCAATCGATATGGGCGATGGTCAAGCTCGCCAGCGCCCGGTGGCGGACGAGGCGAGGGGAACCGCACGTCCCACAGCGACGGACGCCCACATCCAGGTCGGCCAGACAATCGCGGCAGAAGCAGCGGGGCCCGGCCGGGTCGGGTGTGCTCACGGCACGTCGCGCTCCCAATTGGGGTCGCCGAGCGCATCGCCGAGGACCTGCCGCGCTGCGGCAACGTTGGTCGGATGCAGCTCCGCGGCGGCGGCGAAGGCCTTCACGGTGGCATCATCGCGCAGCACGAAATCGAGCACGCTGAGGAGGAAATTCGGGTCCGCGGCGGCGTTCCGGAGGGTCTCCGGGCCGACCCCTGTCTCGGCCAGGAACAGGCCGAGCCGCTCGGGCTCGCCCGCGACGAAGGACAGGGCCTGAATCGCAACGATTTCAGCGACTTCGCGAGGGTTGTGAACAGGCTTTTTCACGGGCCCGGTTTGCCTTTCCGTTAACTTTCGGTGTCTACTTTGCATCATGCCCGAGTCTCCGCCTTGAGTCTTGCGATCCCGGTGCAAGCAACTGGAAACCACATCGCAGAAAGTGTCCCCTCGGGTTTAACGAAACTAGAGCGAATCTGAGGCTAGTTTGAATCCAGTTTTCGAAGCGCCGGCGAGCGGCGCCTGAGGCGTCACATGCATCCGGCTTCGTGCCAATCAGGAGGGCGGGATGGCTAAGACCGTCCTGATCGTGGAAGACAACGAGCTCAACATGAAGCTCTTCCGCGACCTGTTGGAAGCACATGGCTACCAGACTACGGGCACCAGCAACGGCTACGAGGCGCTCGATCTGGTGCGCAAGATGCGGCCAGACCTCGTGCTGATGGATATCCAATTGCCGCAGGTCTCAGGGCTCGAGGTGACGCGCTGGATCAAGGACGATCCGGAGCTGCGCACGATTCCCGTCGTCGCGGTCACGGCGTTCGCGATGAAGGGCGACGAAGAACGCATCCGCGAGGGCGGCTGCGAGGCCTATTTGTCCAAGCCGATCTCGGTCGGCAAATTCATAGAGACGGTCCGGCGTTTCATCGGATAGGAAGTGAGTGCACAGTGTCCGCGCGTATCCTCGTCGTCGATGACGTTCCTGCAAACGTCAAGCTGCTAGAGGCCCGTCTGTCCGCCGAATATTTCGACGTGATGACCGCCTCGAACGGCGCCGAGGCGCTGGCGATCAGCCGCAGAGCCGAATGCGACATCATCCTGCTCGACGTGATGATGCCCGACATGGACGGCTTCGAAGTCTGCCGCCGCCTGAAGTCCGATCCGGCCACGCACCACATTCCCGTCGTGATGGTCACCGCGCTCGACAGTCCCGCCGACCGCAACCGCGGGCTCGAGGCCGGCGCCGACGATTTCCTGACCAAGCCCGTCTCCGACGTCGTGCTGATCGCGCGCGTGCGCTCGCTGACGCGGCTGAAGATGATGACCGACGAATTGCGCATGCGCGCCATCACCTCGCTCGAGATCGGCATGCAGGCGCCCGAGCGCAGCGCGGTCGCCGACACCGGCAAGGGCGGCCGCATCCTCCTGGTCGACGATCGCGAGTCCTCCCATCAGCGGCTGGCGACGATCCTCGCCGCCGAGCACACCATCGACGTCGAGCTGAACCCGACCGAGGCGCTGTTCAACGCGGCCGAGGGCAATTACGATCTCCTGATCGTCTCGCTCGACCTCAACAATTTCGACGGCCTCCGCCTGTGCAGCCAGGCGCGCTCGCTGGAGCGCACGCGCCATGTGCCGATCCTGGCGATCGCCGATCCCGAGAATTCAACGCGGCTGCTCCGCGGCCTCGAGATCGGTGTCAACGACTATCTGCTGCGCCCGATCGACAGGACCGAGCTGCTGGCGCGCGCCCGCACCCAGATCCGCCGCCGCCGCTACACCGATCATCTGCGCGACAACGTGCAGAACTCGATCGAGATGGCGATCACCGACGCGCTCACCGGCCTGCACAATCGCCGCTACATGGAGAGCCATCTGGCGACGCTCGCCGAGCAGGCCGCGACCCGCGGCAAGCCGCTGGCGCTCATGATCCTCGACATCGACTACTTCAAGTCGATCAACGACAATTACGGCCACGACGCCGGCGACGACGTGCTGCGCGAATTCGCGGTGCGGGTGCGCAAGTCGATCCGCGGCATTGATCTGGCCTGCCGCTATGGCGGCGAGGAGTTCGTCATCGTGATGCCGGAGACCGATCTGCACGTCGCCGGCATGGTCGCCGAGCGCCTGCGCCGCTCGATCGCCGTCGAGCCGTTCGCGATCCACAAGGGCACCAAGCGCATCGAGGTCACGATCTCGATCGGGCTCACCACGCTGGAGCAGAAGGGCGAGGCGGTCGCCGACGTCCTCAAGCGCGCCGACACCGCGCTCTACCGGGCCAAGCACGACGGCCGCAATCGCGTGGTGTCGCAGGCGGCGTGAGGCCACCGCGACACAAAAGTTGCGAAAACAACCCCATGCACAGTAGCCGGCGCGAGCCGGATCAACGGGTTATGCGAGTGACCATAAGACTCGCGCCGGCAGCGGCGTCATTTGACCTGTCGGGCAAAACAGGGGCATATTGGCAGGGTCGCGAAATGGTTCTGAAGCTTCGTCAGGTGCCGTTGCTTTCGCCACATACTCCGCTGTCGTCCCTGCGAACTGTCACTGTAGTTACCGTGTCTCACTTTCAGGGGTGCAGATGCAATCACCGCTGGGTACGCGAGGGATCGGACCTATGCAGATATCCAGCGAACACGTCACGCATCGCCGTACTTTCAATTTTCGGTAGGAGACGACCTACCTCACCTCGATGATACCCGGAGTGGGTAACCACATGGGCAAGCATCTCCTCACGGGACATCCGCCCCTGCGTTCCGTCTGTAAAGGTGAAATCGACCAGTTCTTCGAGGTCAGAAGAAGTCGCTCGCGAAATGTAATCAATGTACCACTGGTCCGTTAGTCGAATGGTGGGGGCGAGTTGAGCAAGAACGGGCGTGTCAGCGCTCCAATTCGCCGCGTACGAGTGACGTTCGCCTTGAAGATTGGCGGCAAATATTCGGTCGACCACGTGGGCGTGATTCAGAACACGCAGTGCTGCCCGATATTCCGTTGTGTGCGGTTCAGCATCGACGGTGTTCAAGGCGAGAAGCAACTCCGCATTCGAGGCGGCTTTGTATTGAAGCAACGAGCTTATTAAGGTCTTGGCTGTCATGTTCTTCTCCTTGCGTATCAGAGAATCCCCGGAACGCCCCCCAAACGCCGATCGCAAAATAGCGTCGGCATCAAAGAGTTGCGCTCCGGCATGACGGCTACTTGTGCGTTGGCGGCCGCTCAATCGCGCACTTACAATTTGCACGTGTATGCAGGCGGTTCAAGAGCAAAAAGCAATGTTTCCGTCATGATCATCGCCGGTCACTCGAGGTGAGAAATTAATTCGGTGTGCCACCGGAACAGGGTCTCCTTTTTGTGAAGGGTTTCGGATGCCGGCCGCTTGAGAGAGGCGCCGCGTATTCGGCAGCCGGCGTCCGAAAGCCTCCAAAGGAGGAAACCGCGCTGGGGGAACGCAGGAGACAGGCTGGCAGCTCGAAAACATCGTTCTTGAGCTAACACCCAAGTATTGGAGCGATGGGTCGACACCCTACGAGGAACGACAGTTCATCGTGACCGTCGACGGGGACCTCACAAATCCAGCTCTGGAAACCGACAAAGTGTCAGAATCTCTGTGGGTTGATCGCGCGAACGTGGAGAAGCTCAAAGAGAACCGTAAGCCGCATGACCAATTCATCTACAATTCGGTGGTGGAGGCTCTGAATGCTCTCGAGACAGCGGGGCCTCAGATATGAGATCGTCGTTGCGATTTGCTCCGCAACTGCGACGTCCCTTGTTGGCTCTCAGCCGACAATCTCCGGCTATCAGCCGGCAGACCGCTTTGACCCCCGGCAGACTTCGTCTCCGATCAGGGTCCGAAGACGGCGGAGACTCCCACCAAAGTGCGCCATGAGGGGGTGGCTTGCACACCGTTGTAGTTGTTGATGACCGGAATGCCGACAAGCACGTAGCTCGACCAGTTATCCATGGTCAGCCGAACACCCGGCGAAACGAAGACCGTGTTGCCGCCCGAATTGGGATCACTGATCCCGGCAATTCGCTGCTTGTCATGCCATTCGCCGTTGATCTCGAGTAATGCGTCGACCGCAACGTGACCGTGCGGCGCAGTCACCGTTGAAGCCTTCGTGATCATCCTCGAGTGGTCATGACCAGCATGCGCATAAGCGTTCCGTGGATCGTGCGTATGCGGCTCGCTCGTGGTCTCGCCGAAGACCCGGTAGGAAAGCGCGGCGTTATAAAGGAAGCGGTTGCCGAGGTTGGTATTCTGCGTTCCGGTGCCAGTGGCAATCGCCAGCACGTTGGCATGGAAGCTCAGCGCGGGATTTAGACGCTGGCTTATCGCAGCGCCGAAAAGCCCATCCCAAGAGCCTGAGCCCGGCTGAAATTCGGCCTCGAAGATTTCACCGAACCTATCAACCAGGTCGGTTGTACCCGTTGGAGCCTTGACACCAAACAGCACTGCCGCCTGCGTTCCGCTTACCTGATTGTTCAGGAAGCGATATTGGCCAAGTACGGTGACATCACCGAAACCCGACGTACTGCCACGGTCACGCACCGTGGCGGGATCAGCCGGGTCTTCCCGCACAGCTTCCAGGATGCCCGTGCGGCGCACCCATGGCAGACGCACCGACACCGTGAGATCGTTGGTGATGCCATAGGCAAGCGCAAGAGCGTAGCTCTCGACCGTTTGCAAACCATGGACGTCGTTGCCAACGTTCGCGAGCAGCGTCGGTTCGCTCAGTTGCTTGAGCCGAAGATAATCGACGAAGGTTGAAAACGCGAACTGGCCCTGGTCGAGGGTGCCAGCGCCTATCGTAAAGATACCGCCTGCACCACCGATACCACCGATGCCCGGATGATGCGCCAATGCGGCCGTCGCGCCTGTTGCCGTCGATGCGACGAGAGCAACAATGAATGAGAGCCGATTGATCATTGTCCGTCCCTCCGGCCTCCACGGCATCCACTATAACCCATTTCGTCACTTCCGCTATCGACCCAACGTTGACGTGGAGCGACCGGACAGAAAGGTCGTCTTCGGCGCGATAGCAGACGCGAAAATTCAGGCGCAGCGCCGGTAGCAGAACGCGATCCGCTGAGAGATCAAAGGCCCATGTACGACCCGACAGGGAGTACCACCATTTTTCCATCGCGATTGGCGGCCACGAGGTTGTCGCCGTCTTGTTGGAAATGGCAAAAACGCCCACCCTTGGTTACGCCAGCTCATTCCGACATCGCATTGATGAAAAGCAAAGCTAGGAGGGAACATGCGCAAATCTGTCCGTGGTACCTTTGTCGCCGTGCTAGGTCTTGCCTTTATCGGCGCAACCCTCAGACCAATTGCAGCAGAAGAGCCTTACAAGGCTCAACTCGACGCGTTGCGAAAATCGCTGGAGAAATATCAGGACTACAAGGCTGCCGTGCGCGACCGCTACCTGTCGACGGTGGGCTGCGTGCATTATTCCGGCGAGAAAATACCGCACCACATGGAGTATGCCAAAGGCGCCATGGGAGTGCACTTTGCCAATGTCACAGTGCAGGGCGCTCCCGATCCGATGAAGCCCAACGTGTTGATCTACGAACCCGTGGGCAAGGAATTGAAGCTCGTGGCTGTCGAGTGGCTGGTGCCTCTAACGGCAGATACCAAGCAGCGCCCCTCTCTCTTCGACCAACCCTTCATGGGCCCGATGGAAGGACACTGGCCGCTCATTCCAAAGGAGTTTGTACATTATGATCTGCATGCCTGGTTGTTCAAGGACAACCCGCTCGGCATGTTTGCGCCCACCAACCCGAATGTCAGCTGCGAGGGCTATGACTTTTCCTTGCTGGAAACGCCGACCATGATGATGCCGGGCCCATGAGCCAATCGCGAGGCTGGCCAAGAGACCATCGCGACGTTGTTTGATCTCGATCAATAGGCGGCCTTTTTGCTGAGCTAGGGAAGGGGTGCGTAGCCCCACTACGCGCCCCACCGAAGGCCGTCGGCTTCCCCAAGGGCTGACGGCTTCCTTTTGCGCGCGTTCTCCGGGAGGGCCTTGGAAACGCTCCGGGTAGTTGCTACATTTTCCCGAGTTTGCGTTCGATCAATCTCGCCTTGGCGTATCTGCCTAGCATGTGTTGAACCTTCAGGGAGGTCGAACGATGCTGGTGAGGATCACTACCGCCCCCCGCATGCAAATCGACGGGCAGCTTGCTGCTCTGGCAGGCGAGCAGATGTCCTGCTCTGAATTCAGCTATCGCAGGGGCGCCGAGATTTTTGGCGAGGGCGAAGAGCCCGAATATGTCTACCAGATCATCTCCGGCGCGGTGCGCACCTACAAGCTTCTGCCCGACGGTCGCCGTCAGATCAACGCGTTCCACCTGGCCGGCGACATGTTCGGGTTCGAGAACGAGACAACTCACCGCTTCACGGCCGAAGCGATCGTCGAGACCAATGTCCACCTCATGCGGCGCGCCAGCATTCTGGAAGCGGTACGAAATGGGCGCGCGGGTACCAGGGACCTCATCAAATTCGTCACCCAGAATCTTCAGCACGCCGAGAGCCACATGCTTCTCCTCGGCCGAAAGACATCACTCGAGCGGGTGACGGCATTTCTTCTCGAGATGGATGAACGGCTGCAGCATCCGGACGTGATGAGCCTGCCGATGAATCGGCGCGACATCGCCGATTATCTGGGGCTGACCCTGGAAACCGTGTCCCGGGCTCTTTCAATCCTGCGAGACGAAGGACTGCTGCGCTTTGACGGAAATACGCAGCGGCGGCTCGAACTGGTCGATCGTGGCGCTCTCGCGAAGATCGACGCCTGACGGCGGGTATCGCCGGCCTGGCGAGCTTCCCCGACGCCAGCGTTCGAGCGCTGGGCGTTGTTGCACTGCGTTAGGCTCAATGACCGCTGGTGGTCCAGGGCGGGCGTGGAACACGCCGCGGATCTAGTGGTGGGGAGGACTGCAGTCGAGTTCCTTGATCCTCCCGGCGGCGTCAAACGCAAAAAGCGCACTCATGACGCCGGCACTGGTGACGTAGGAGAGAATGGTCCCGTCGTGCCAGGGATTGAGATCGTCCAAGGTGCCTGCCGGATATTCCCGGAGGCGATCGACCCAGTAGGCCCTAAGGGCCTCGCGGCCGGTAATGGTTTTGACGCAGCCGCAGCCGCAGTGAACCACGGCATCGTCGGCATACATATCCAGGATCGTTTCGATATCGCCTGCGCGGTAGGCATCGAGCCAGTCAACCGCAACGCCCATCGGGTCAAACGACATACTTTTCACCTGCATACCGTCAAAATCATACCGTCAAAATCGCAATTTTAGACCGGGTTAACCCCGCTAAACCTCTTTCTCGAAACGGTTAATTGTATTTTAATACCCCGTACCCGGCCCCGGCCATATGGCGAAGGACATAGAACCGGGGAGGCATATTTCATGTTGGACGTCATTGCGAAGCAGGGGATATTTCAGCGCATCCGGCTTGTGATCGCAGATCGACAACCGATCGTCCTGCAGGGACTGAAGTCGGTACTCGCGGCACAGCAGGACTTCGACCTCGTTGCATCGTCCAGCGACGGGACAAGGTGCCTCGAAGCCATCAGGAAATTCACCCCCGACGTCGCGCTTGTTGCCGATACCCTGCCGGATCTGACGGTCTCCGAGATCCTCGCGATCGCGAAAGCCGAGAAGTTTTCCACGCGGCTGGTGTTCTTTACCGACTCCGACACCCACGACCATCTGACCACGGCTATTGCTGCCGGCACCTGCAGCGCAATTTCGAAGTTTGCCTCTCCGGCCACGATGCTGCGATCACTGAGGCTGATGACGAATAGCGGTGTGTCGCTGGAGCAGTCCGATCTCTCGCCGAGCGGCAAGGAATTTGACGGCGGCAAGATTGAAAAGCTGCTGGAGCAGCTGACGCACCGGGAACGTCAGATCGTTCGACTGGTGTCGGAGGGACTGTCGAACAAGGAGATCGCGCGCCAGCTCGACCTTTCCCATGGGACAGTCAAAGTCCATCTGTACAACATTTTCCAGAAGCTCGAGATCACCAACAGAACGGTGCTCGCGACCATCGCATTGATGCAACGTGCCTCCGGCTTCGGGGCGCTCTCGCTGGCCCTCCTGGTGCTCGCCATTGCGGACGAACTCAAGGCGTCGGAGGCGAACGACTTGCTTCCGGATGACGACAGCATCGGCCATGCGGGCGAGCACGCCGAATATGAGCCCTGGAAAAAGGCCATTCTCCGGCACCGCATCGCCTGGGAATCCGCCCAGACGTCCCCGCTCGCGCTGAGAGACTTTCTTGCCAAGGTGGGCGAGGTCACCAGCGAGGTCACGAGCCCGGCGGCGGCCATGGAAGGGCTACGCGCCGCGGGGCAGTCCGTGGGCTCCAAGCTGTGGAAAGACCACGGTCCCGTCGGATCGAGCTCGCCCAGTCTTCCCGCGGCTTTACCGCTAGGGACGAGCGACACACAGATGGGAGCTGACCCGGCCCCGGAGCATCTCGTCCCGCGGCTTGCCTCCAATCCGATGTCGCTTCAGGGCGGATATGGCACCTTCGCCACTCTCGCCGGCGCGTTGATCTACGCACTGCACGACCCGCATCTCGCCGCCGCAAAGACGCATGACGCGGGTCATGCGTCGATCGACAGCTTCCTGGCCGTCACCGGAGAGAATGCGACTACGAAACTGGCCGCGATCACCGATGCTGGGGCTCATCATGCCGACAACTCAGCCCCGGCTTTCCCTTCGCACGCGTCCCACGCCCCTTCGGTGTTTGTGACCACCGGACACGAAAGCGTCGCTGGAGAAGGCGCTCGGGGCCAGATGAGTGATGGCGCCGCGGGTGACAACCTCCAAAAAACGCCTGGCTTGGTGGACCCTGGTCACGATGCCAGCCTTGGCGGCGATGGCCGCGATCAACCGACGGGCAGCAACGTCGACGAAAACATTGTTCATCGCTCCTCGACCGATTCCCCTTCTACCTCTTCCCAGTCTGGCTTCGATTTCGAATCCGGGTCGAGCAGGATCAATCTTGCGGCTTTCGGGGCGCTTGCCTGGCTGCATATGACTGCGGCAAGCAAGTCCGTACCGCCGCATACGCTCGCCTGGATCTACAACGCCGCAAGCAATGAAACGATCGTCTATGTCAATCCGACCGATCATAGTCTCGATGTCGGCGATCGCGGCCTGGTGGAAATCCATGTGCAGGGGCTGGTATCCGTTGCCGAGTCGGATCTGGTCGGCCAGCCGGAAGGCACGGCCGTCGCGATCACCCTGGAGCAGCTCGAGGCAGCGCTGACATCGGCGGCCGCAACCGATGAGACTGTTCCGAGCACGGACAATGTCCATGCCGTTGGCGGGGCGGGCGAGAGCACAGTCGAGACGGCTGGAGTCTGGAACATTCGGGCCGACGATGGCCTGAGGTTTCAATTCGGGCAGACCCGGACCGGATTAGGGGAGTCGACGAGGTCGAAAAGTGTCGCCAGCGATTCGGCGGATGCAACGAAAGAGAGCGATGGCGCGTCTGCCGCGTCGGCTCATGCATCATCGATCGTGCTTGCTCATAACGTGAAGGTTACGGCAGTTGAAAGTCCCACATCGAAGAGCGAGCCGATCGATGCGGGCACCGGCGCTTCGTCGGGGCTGAACGAGAACGTTCAGCCGAGCGTCGCAACGGCCGACAGTGGGGGCCGCGGCAACTCCGAGCGCGTTTCGGAGCAAGGAGCTGAAAAGGCCACCGCCACGGAGTCGGCTGAAGCTGACACCGAACCGGGTAACGGCGTCGGCAACGACGAGACGGCCGAGGCGGCCGACGAGCAACACGGCAACTTAGGGCACGATTCGAAGCCAGAGTCTGCAAAGCTGGCGGCCTCGGATTGGACTGAAGATGATTCCAACCCGGGCAACCGCGCCGCCGATGACAAGAAGACGGCAGAGCCGGCCGTGGATCACGGCAGCTCGGGGCTCGATTCGAAGCCAGAGTCTGCAAAGCTGGCGGCCTCGGATTCGACTGAGGATGATCCCAAGCCGGGCAACGGCGCCGCCGATGACAAGAAGACGGCAGAGCCGGCCGTGGATCACGGCAGCTCGGGGCTCGATTCGAAGCCAGAGTCTGCAATGCTGGAAGCCACGGATTCGACTGAGGATGATCCCAAGCCGGGCAACGGCGTCGGCAATGACAAGACGGCCGAGGCGGCTGAGGAGAAGCACGGCAACTTAGGGCACGATTCGAAGCCGGAGTCTGCAAAGCTGGCAGCCACGGATTCGACTGAAGACGACTCCAAGCCGGGTAACGGTGCCGACAACGACAAGAAGACGGCCGAGGCGGCTGACGAGAAACACGGCAACGCCGGGCACGATTCAAAGCCGGAGTCTGCAAAGCTGGCAGCTACGGATTCGACTGAAGACGATTCCAAGCCGGGTAACCGCGTCGGCAATGACAAGAAGACGGCCGAGGCGGCCGTGGAGCACGGCAACCCGGGGCACGATTTACACCCAGCCTCTGCAAATGGACCGCAAGCAGGCGACGTCGTTGCATTGGTCGTCGCAACGGCGGAGAGCACGAGCCATGGCAACTCGGACCACGCTTCGGAGCCGGAGCCTGCAACGGCCGATGCCCCGGAGCTGGCTGAAGCTGACTCCAAGCCGGGCAACGGTGTCGGCAACGACAAGAAGACGGCAGAGGCGGCCGTGGAGCACGGCAACCCGGGGCACGATTTACACCCAGCCTCTGCAAATGGACCGCAAGCAGGCGACGTCGTCGCGCTGGTCGTCGCAACGGCGGAGAGCGCGAGCCACGGCAACTCGGACCACGCTTCGCAGCCGGAGCCTGCAACGGCCGATGCCCCGGAGCTGGCTGAAGCTGACTCCAAACCGGGCAACGGTGTCGGCAATGACAAGAAGACGGCAGAGCCGGCCGACCTGGACCACGGCAACTCCGGGCACGACTTACACCCTAATTCCGCAAACGGACCGCAAGCAGCCGACGTCGTCGAAGCGGTAACCGCCGATAGCACGCGCAATGGCAACTCGGATCCCGAGCCGAGGCCTGTAGACGCGGTTGTCAAGAAGCTGGCTGAAGTTGACCCCACGCCGGGCAACGGTGACGGCAATGACAAGAAGACGGCAGCGCCGGTCGCCGTCGAGCACGGCAATTCGGGGCACGATTCACGGTCAACCACCGCGCCGGACGCAGCCGAGACTGTCGAACCAAGCGCCGCAGGCGGCGGTAACGCCGGACACGGAAACTCGCACCAGGTGGCGCAATCTGCTGCAATCGCATCAGAAGCCCCGCAGCCGGCTCAAGCTGCGTCCGAGACCGCGGATCAGGACCTGGTGTTCCGCTTCGACAGCGCGGCAGCTCCTTCTACTCCGGTCACGGTCGTTGTGCATCAAGTGCTCAATGGTCCGCTCGATGCGCACGTACCGCCCGGTCAGGACAAGAACATCGAGATCATCGTCCAGATAACTTCCGGCGCCCTGGACGACCACGCGGCCTACCACGGCAATAGCGGCTCGCATCCCGTTGGACATGCGGCTCATGACTTGCTGATTTGAAGCGATGCAGCGTCCTCGGCTCTCGTGCGCCGGACGCAGGGTCTCGCCGTCACCCCTGAGCGGCCAAAAGAAAAACGGGGCCGCGAGGCCCCGTCAAAAGTCCGTAGCGTAGTCCGCGATCTTACTTGATCTTCTTACTTGATCTTGGCTTCGCGGAACTCGACGTGCTTGCGCGCGACCGGGTCGTACTTCTTCTTGACCAGCTTGTCGGTCATGGTGCGCGAATTCTTCTTGGCGACGTAGTAGAAGCCGGTGTCGGCCGAGGACACGAGCTTGACCTTGATGGTGACCGCTTTGGCCATGTTCTGAACCTCAGAAAATTGGGGAATCTGGAGCCGGCCAAACGGCCCGCGTTGGCCGGCAACCTAGCCAGAAACCGCCTGATGTCAAGGTTTTAGGGGGCATAAACCACTCAAATCGGGCCGATCAGGCCTCGAAGAAGCGGTTTTTGGGCCGCGGCAGACCCAGATTCTCCCTCAAAGTGGCCCCTTCATACTCCTGGCGGAAGATCCCGCGTTTCTGCAGCTCCGGGACCACCTTGTCGACGAAATCGTCGAGGCCGGCGGGCAGGAACGGGAACATGATGTTGAAGCCGTCCGAGCCGCGCCCGACCAGCCATTCCTCCATCTGGTCGGCGATGGTTTTGGCGGTGCCGACGAAGGACAGGCCGCCATAGCCGCCCACGCGCTGGGCGAGCTGGCGCACGGTGAGCTTTTCGCGGGCGGCGAGATCGACCATGCGCTGGCGGCCGCTCTTGCTGGCATTGGTCTCGGGGATCTCGGGGAGGGGGCCATCTGGATCGAAGCCGGAGGCGTCGGTGCCGAGGATGACCGACAGCGAGGCGATGGCACTGTCGTACTGCACGCGGCTGTCGAGCAGCGCGCGCTTCTCCTTGGCCTCATCGACGCTGTCGCCGACCACGACGAAGGCGCCGGGCAGGATCTTGAGGTGTTCAGGATCGCGGCCGACCTTCTCCATGCGGCCCTTGATGTCGGCATAGAGCTTCTGCCCGTCGGCGAGGCTGCCGCCGCCGGTGAACACGGCTTCCGCGGTCTCGGCCGCGAGCTGCTTGCCGTCCTCGGAGGCGCCGGCCTGCACGATCACCGGCCAGCCCTGCACGGGGCGGGCGATGTTGAGCGGGCCGCGCACCTTCAGATATTTACCGTTGTGGTCGAGCGTGTGCATCTTGGCGGGATCGAAGAACAGCCCGCTCTCGACGTCGCGCACGAAGGCGTCGTCGGCGAAGGAATCCCAGAGGCCCGTGACGACGTCGTAGAACTCGCGGGCGCGCTTGTAGCGCTCGGCGTGCTCCATGTGGTCGTCGAGCCCGAAATTCAGCGCCGCGTCAGGGTTCGATGTGGTGACGATATTCCACCCGGCGCGGCCGCCGCTGAGATGGTCGAGCGAGGCGAAGCGCCGCGCCACGTGATAGGGCTCGTCGAAGGTGGTCGAGCCCGTGGCGATCAGGCCGATCCGTTCGGTGACCGCCGAGAGCGCCGACAGCAGCGTGAACGGCTCGAACGAGGTCACGGTGTGGCTGCGCTTGAGCGCATTGATCGGCATGTTCAGGACCGCGAGGTGATCGGCCATGAAGAAGGCGTCGAACTTGCCGGCCTCGAGCTTCCGGATCAGCTGCTTGATGTGACCGAAGTTGAAATTGGCGTCGGGCCAGGCCCCGGGATAGCGCCAGGCGCCGGTGTGGATGCTGATCGGGCGCATGAACGCGCCAAGCTTGAGTTGCCGTTGTGCCATCGCCCCGTATCCGTTCTGGGTGTCGTTCGCAAAGACATAGGCACGGCCGGGAACTGCACCATTGGGGGAGGCGGGAAGAATTTTTTGTTTTTCGCGAGGTGCTCAGCACAATCGCGTCATTCCGGGTTCACGCTGCGCGCGACGCGGAATTAGGGGGAGGGTCATCGAACCAAGCTGCCGCATAGCCCGACCAAGCCATGACCCCGTGAGGAGACTTCAATGGCCGGCGCAATGACAGTGGATGGCAGCATGATTCGCATCGACCGTCCCATGCCCTGGGTCGGCCGGCTCTTGTCGCTGCCGCTGCTCGGCGCGAGCGGTTATCTGCTGTGGAATGTCGCGCTCGGCCTGCGTCAGGATTTTTCCGGCTTCGGCCGGCTCGCCGACGACCTCCTGCCGGTGCTGGTGTTCACGGGGCTCGGACTGCTCGTTGGCATTCCCGGCCTGATCCTGCTCACCTTCCGCACTTTCGTCGTGCTCAACGAGGCGCTGCGCCAGATCGTCATCACCAGGCAGTTCGGCCCGCTGAATATTCGCAGGCATCGCAATCTCGGCGACTACCAGTTCATCAGCATCACCGAGGACTATGACCCGGAGCTCACGGCCTACGACGTCAATCTGTGCGGCAGCAAGGGTACCGAGCCGATCAACCTGATGAGCTTCACGAAGCGTGATGACGCGGACAGGCTGGCGAGCGAAATCGCCCGCGTTCTCAAGCTGCCGGCGCGCAGCTATGTCGGTACCGAGCCGGACAGCGATGACGCCAGCTGATGGATAGCTCGATCGGCCGCCTCGGCTCGCCTCCCCCAGTGGAGAGAGGTGACGCCAGCCAGGCTCATCCCGCTTCGATCAGCTCAAAACATCCTTCTGCATCTTGCCGCCGTAGAAATGGAAGAACGGCACCGGCGCGTCGTGGCGCAGCGGGCCGGTGGCAAGGCGTGTGTCGAGCTCGTTGAGCACGTTGCGTGTCATCGGATGCAGATCGGCGAGCGGCTTCGAGCCGAGCTCGACCCAGACCAGCTCGACCAGCTCCGCATCGGCATGGATCACGCCCTCGACGCGGTGGGTGATCGCGGAGGCATCCGCGGTGAAGAAGCGGGTGTCGAAGCGCTTGACGCGGCCGGGCGGGGTGATCGCGCGCGCGATCAGGAACAGGCTGGAGGGATCGGGCAATAGGCCTGCATCCGCGAACGGCTTCCACGGACCTTCGAGCCTGGCCTTGCCCTCGGCCTTGCGGCCGAGACAGAGGCCGGTTTCCTCGCAGGCCTCGCGGATTGCGGCGATCGCCAGCGATTTTGCGCGTGAGGCCGGCGTCTTCGGGCTGCCCTTGGCGAGATTGGCCTCCAGCTCCGCGGTGATGGGCGCTGCAACCGGCACGCGGTAATCGTCCTTGTCGACACGGCCGCCGGGGAAGACGAACTTTCCGGGCATGAACACCACCTTGTCGTGGCGCTTGCCGACCAGGACTTTTGGAACGGCGCCGCTGCGATCGACCAGGATCAGCGTCGCGGCATCCTTCGGGCGGAAATAGGGATGGTGATCGGCTTCCTTGCCTTCGTGGATCTTGGCCTTCTCTTCTGCCTGCGAAATATCCGTCATGTCCTCACCCAAACCTTTTCTTGCTATTGCTTAGACCGGCGGAATACCATCCGGAGGATTCTCGTCAAAGCCGTGCATGCGCAGAGCCCATTGCAATCCGACCACGGCGCCCTTCACGGGCTGCAGCAGTCCGAGCGAGGCAAAGAACGTGAAGGGCAGATAGGCCGCAAAGCTGATCCAGACCGGCGTGGTGTAATTGGTCTCGATCCAGAGGATCGCGGGCACCACGATGTGGCCGACGATGACGATCACGAGATAGGCGGGCAGGTCGTCGGCGCGGTGCGGCGTGAAATCGAGGCCGCAGACCGAGCAATTGTCGGCGGTCTTCAGGAAGGCGCGGAACAGTTTTCCCTCGCCACAGCGCGGGCAGCGGCCGCGAAAGCCGCGTTTCATCGCCGACCAGACGTCGCGCTTCTCGACGAGGCCAGTCTCGCGCGTCCAGATCTTCGGGGCCGTGCTCATCGTCACCACGCCTTGCCCTTCTGCCCCTTGCCTTTTCCCTTGTTCTTGCCCTTCTTCCCCTTGCCGGACTTTTGCTTCTCCGGCTTGCGTTTTCCCTCCGGGCTGCGTCCGGGATGCGCCTTCGACGATTTGCGCTGCGCGCGGAACGGCCTGCGCTCGCGCGGGCCGGTGTCGCTTTCCGAGGACAGCAGCTCGAAGCGTAGTGCGCCTGCGATGGGAGCTGCTTCGATCAGGCGAACGTCGACGACGTCGCCGAGCTGATACATGGTGCCGCTGCGCGTGCCGACGAGGGCATGGCGGCCCTCGTCATAGTTGAAATATTCCGTGCCAAGGGATCGGATCGGGATCAATCCGTCGGCGCCGGTCTCGTTCAGCTTGACGAACAGGCCGGCGCGGGTGACGCCGGAGACGCGGCCCTGGAAACTGGCGCCGATGCGGTCGGCGAGATGATGGGCGATCAGGCGGTCGACCGTTTCGCGTTCCGCTTTCATCGCGCGCCGTTCGGTCAGCGAAATATGCGCGGCGACTTCGCTTAAGCTCTCCGGCGTCTCGCTGTCGGGCAGGGCGCCTTCGCCAAGCCCGAGCGCGCGGACCAGCGCGCGGTGCACGACGAGGTCGGCATAGCGGCGGATCGGGGAGGTGAAGTGGGCGTAGCGGCGCAGGTTCAGGCCGAAATGGCCGTAGTTCTCCGATGAGTACTCGGCCTGCGCCTGGGCGCGCAGCACGACCTCGCTGACCAGCGGGTAGTAGTCGTGGCCCTCGAGCTGGGCCAGCACGCGGTTGAACAGCGTCGGGCGCAGCGCGCCTGACTTCGCAAAGGGAACGTCGAGCGTCTCCAGGAATTCCGCGAGCGCGTGGACCTTCTCCAGCGTCGGCTCGTCATGGACGCGGTAGATCAGCGGCAGCGATTTCTTCTCCAGCATCTCGGCCGCCGCGACGTTGGCGAGGATCATGAACTCCTCGATCAGCTTGTGGGCGTCGAGACGTTCCGGCACGACCACGCGGTCGACCGTGCCGTCGCTCTTCAAGAGAATCTTGCGCTCGGGCAGATCGAGATTGAGCGGATCGCGCTCGTCGCGTGCGCGCTTGGCGCAGGCATAGGCGGCGTAGAGCGGCTTGAGGATCGGGTCGAGTAGCGGGCCGGTGGTGTCGTCGGGCCGTCCGTCGATCGCGGCCTGCGCCTGCGCGTAGCTGAGCTTTGCGGCCGAGCGCATCAGGATGCGATGAAAACTGTGCGAGCGCTTGCGGCCATCGGGGCCGAGCACCATGCGCACCGCGAGCGCGCCGCGCGGCTCGCCCGGCACCAGCGAGCAGAGATTGTTGGAGATGCGCTCGGGCAGCATCGGCACGACGCGGTCGGGGAAATAGACCGAGTTGCCGCGGTCGAGCGCGTCGCGGTCGAGCGCGGTGCCCGGCCGAACGTAGAAGCTGACATCGGCGATGGCGACGTTGACGATGAAGCCGCCTCTGTTGTTGGGGGCGTCGTCGGGGCGCGCATGCACCGCGTCGTCGTGATCCTTGGCGTCGGGCGGATCGATGGTGACGAGCGGGACGTCGCGCCAGTCCTCGCGGCCCTTCAGGTTCGCGGGCTCGGCGGCTTCCGCCTCGCGCTCCGCTGCGGAGGAGAATTGCAGTGGAATCTCGTGGGCGTAGATCGCGATCAGGCTGATCGCCTTCTCCGACTTGACCGAGCCGAGCTTCTCCTTGACCCGGCCGGAGGCGAGACCAAAGCCGCGGCTGCGGACGATGTCGACGCTGACGAGGTCGCCGTCCTGTGCACCTTGCGTGTCCGTTTTGGCGATGTTGAGCTCGCGGTCGGCGAACTTCTTGTCGACGGGGACGAGCCGTCCGCCGCCCTCGGGAAGGCTGCGGAAGACGCCGAGGATGCGACTCTTGGCCTTGTCGATGACCTTGATGATGCGGCCGCGATAGGCGGGACCTTCGTCATCGTCCGAGCGCTCGACGCGCAGCAGCGCACGGTCGCCGACACCGGCGGCGGTGCCGGGCTTGGCCCGGCGCGGCATCTCGATGAGGATCTTTGGCGGCTCGCCGCTCTCGACCTCGTCCCATTCGGCGGGGGAGGCGATCAGCTCGCCATCGGAGTCGCGGCCGGTGATGTCGGCGAGCAGCGTCGGCGGCAGCGCGTCCGGCTCGGAAACCTTGTGGCGCTTCTTCTTGATGATCCCGTCGTCGGCGAGCTCGCGCAGCATGCGCTTGAGCTCGACGCGATCGGCGTTCTTGAGGCCGAACTCGCGCGCAATTTCGCGGGTCCCGACCTTTCCTGGATTTGCCTTGATGAAGGCGACGATGGCTTGCCTGTCGGGAAAGCCACGGTCTTTCTTTGGTTTCACTTAACCTCTAATTCTTGCCGGCGCTCTTCTTGGCCGGAGCCTTGGTGGCGGCGGCCTTGGTCGGCGACGTCTTTGCGGTCGACGACACGGCGGCGCGCGCCTTGCTGGTGGATTCGGATTTGGATTTGGCCGCGGCTTTCTTCGCGGCCGGTTTCTTCGGTTTTGGCGCGGCATCCTCGCCGTCGGCCGTCTCCGCAGCCTTCTTGGCCTTGGCAGGCTTCGCCGCCTTCTTCGCCTTGGTCTTGCCGCCGCCCTTGGCCGCGCGCTCGTCGATCAGCGCGATCGCCTGCGGCAGCGTGATGGCGTCCTTCTCGAACTCGGCCGGGATCGTCGCGTTGACGCCGCCCGCGGTGACATAGGCACCATAACGGCCGCTCTTCACGGTGACTGTGCCGAGCGTCGGATGGTCGCCGATCGCCTTGCCGGGATCGGCGCCGAAGCGGCGGCTCGGACCCTTGGCGGCCTTCTCGGCGATCAGCGTCACGGCGCGGTTGAGGCCGATATCGAAGACCTCGTCGCCGGCCTCCAAGCTCGCATAGGTCTTCTCGTGTTTCACGAACGGCCCGAAGCGGCCGAGACCTGCCGTGATCGGCTGGCCCGTTTCCGGATGCTTGCCGATCTCGCGCGGCAGCGACAGCAGCTTCAGCGCGAGCTCGAGATCGACATCGCTGGGCGAGGTGCCCTTGGGGATGCCCGCGCGCTTCGGCTTCTCGCCTTCCTCATAATCCTTCTGCTCGCCGAGCTGGATGTAGGGGCCGAAGCGGCCGGCCTTGACCCAGACATCGCGCCCCGTGTCAGGGTCCTGGCCGAGCGAACGGTCGGCGGTCGCCTCGCCGTCAGCGGCGAGCTGACGGGTGTAGCGGCATTCCGGATAGTTCGAGCAGCCGACGAAGGCGCCGAACTTGCCGGCCTTGAGGTTGAGGCGCCCGGTGCCGCAATTCGGGCACTGGCGCACGTCGCCGCCGTCGGCGCGCGGCGGATAGATGTGCGGCCCCAGCATCTCGTCGAGCACGTCGAGCACCTGCGCGACGCGCAGGTCCTTGATGTCGTCGACGGCGCCGATGAAGTCACGCCAGAAGTCCTTCAGCACCTGCTGCCAGGAGATCTCGTTGTTGGAGATGCGGTCGAGCTGCTCCTCCAGCGCGGCGGTGAAGTCGTATTCGACATAGCGGCTGAAGAAGCTCTCCAGGAACGCGATCACGACGCGCCCCTTGTCTTCGCCGTGCAGGCGCTTCTTCTCCAGCTTGACGTAGCCGCGGTCCTTCAGGACCTGGAGGATCGAGGCATAGGTGGAGGGACGGCCGATGCCGAGCTCTTCCATGCGCTTGACGAGGGACGCTTCGGAGAAGCGCGGCGGCGGCTCGGTGAAATGCTGGGTGACGGCGAGCGACTGCCGCTTCAGCGCCTCGCCGGCGCTCATGCCGGGAAGGCGGCGGGAATCCTCGTCCTCCTCGTCGTCGCGGCCTTCCTGGTAAAGCGCGAGGAAGCCGTCGAACTTGACGACCTGGCCGGTGGCGCGCAGCTCCAGCGTCCGGCCGCCGGCCTTCGCGGTGATGTCCACCGTGGTGCGCTCGAGCTCGGCCGCCTCCATCTGGCTCGCGATGGTACGCTTCCAGATCAGCTCATAGAGCCGGGCCTGATCGGCATCGAGCTTGCGGCTCATGCTGACGGGACGGCGGGAGAGATCGGTCGGGCGGATGGCTTCGTGCGCTTCCTGGGCGTTCTTGGCCTTGGCCTGGTACTGGCGCGGGGAGTCCGGCACATAGGCCTTGCCGTAATCCTCGCCGATCACCTTGCGCGCCTGCGTGATCGCCTCGGGGGCGATCTGCACGCCGTCGGTCCGCATATAAGTAATGAGTCCGGTGGTCTCGCCGCCGATGTCGATGCCTTCATAGAGGCGCTGGGCGATGCGCATGGTGTGCGCCGGCGCAAATCCGTATTTGCGGCTGGCTTCCTGCTGCAGCGTCGAGGTGGTGAAGGGCGCCTGCGGATTGCGACGGGCCGGCTTGGCATCGACCGCGGTGACGGCATAGGCGGCCGCTTCCAGCGCCTTCTTGAAGTCTTCGGCTTCCGCGCCGGTGCCGATGTCGAGGCGCTGGATCTTCTTGCCGTCGGCGCCGACGAGGCGGGCCTCGAAGGCATCGCCGCGCGGGGTGAGCAGGGTCGCGATCAGCGACCAGTATTCGCGCGGCACAAACTTCTCGATCTCGAGCTCGCGGTCGCAGACGAGGCGCAGCGCCACCGACTGCACGCGGCCGGCCGAGCGGGCGCCCGGCAGCTTGCGCCACAGCACGGGGGAGAGGGTGAAACCGACGAGGTAATCGAGGGCGCGGCGCGCCATATAGGCATCGACCAGCGCACCATCGATCTGGCGCGGATGCTTCATCGCCTCGGAGACGGCCTGCTTGGTGATGGCATTGAACACCACGCGCTCGATCTTCTGATCCTTCAGCGCACGCTTCTCCTTGAGCACTTCGAGCACGTGCCAGGAGATGGCCTCGCCCTCGCGATCAGGGTCGGTCGCCAGAATCAGGCGGTCGGCGCCCTTCAGGGACCTCGCAATATCATTGAGCCGGCCGGCCGCCTTGGGGTCGACCTCCCAGATCATCTTGAAATTGGCGTCGGGATCGACGGAACCATTCTTCGCCGGGAGATCGCGGACATGGCCGAACGAGGCCAGAACCTCGTAGGACGAGCCCAGATACTTGTTGATCGTCTTGGCTTTCGCCGGCGACTCCACAATGACGATATTCATTTAGTTCCAGTGGCTTACGGGAAAATCTGGGGCCGAAAACGAAAGGACTCGGGTCGGCCGTTTCGCCCCGAACATGGGTGGTGAGACCCCGGCTGTCAAATCGGGCGGTGTTGAAAGCGCGCCGAATGAGAAAAGTTTCATATCGAGAAAGTTGCAAAGTACCACCTTGGAGTTGCGATCCATGTAGGCGTAGTGTCTCTGTGGGGGCATGGATTCGGGGTGGGGACGGGTGACAAGGCGGGGAAAGAAGCGAGCGCGCGCCGTGGCAGGCGCGCCGGGAGGCTCGCGCAACGACGAACCGGGAGAGGGCGGGGCAGATGAGGCGGTGGCCTTCATCGCCGAGCAGGTGGCTGCGTTGCGCAAGCTCACCGAGCGCCACAAGCTGGACGTGCTGCATTATCTCCTAGGGATGACGCAGCTGGAAGCCGATGAGCATTTGCGGCTGCGGACGAGGCGCAAGCTGTCGTGAGGAGCGGGTCTCTATTAGTCCCGTCATCCTGAGGCGCGAGTGGCGCGATGCCAGGCATCGCGCCGGGAGCCTCGAAGGATGCACGGCCGAGGTGCCAGCGGGGCCGTCGCCCTTCGAGGCTCGCCGACGAGACGAGCGCCTCAGGGTGACGGTGATATCTGGAGCGCGCGCCGCATCAACGTCGTCATTGCGAGCGCAGCGAAGCAATCCAGAGTCGTTCCAGGGTGGTGGTCTGGATTGCTTCGCTGCGCTCGCAATGACGCGGTGGTCAGCCCTTGCGTCCAGCTATGCTGGTGTCCATCGGTCGCTCGAAGCGTCCGCGAAGGCTTTGGGTCGTGTCCCCAGTGATGGTGTAGCTCGGTAGAGCAAAGCCGTCCGCCCGCGCGCCCTCAAATAGCGCCGTAGCGGGTGGACGGCTTTGCGGTGGTCACCGGCAATTCGCCGGTAGGGTCGGGTTGCTGACACCAACCTGATTCGAGGAACCACCGATGACCGACGAGATGATGAACCTTCGCGCGCTTGTGGAGAAGGCCCCCGACGCCGACCTGCTGCGCGAGATGATTGGCTTTGCCGCCCAGCGGCTGATGGAGTTGGAGGTCGCCGGGCTGACCGGCGCGGCCTACGGCGAGAAGAACGCCGAGCGCCTGGCCCAGCGCAACGGCTACCGCGATCGGAGCTGGGAGACGCGCGCCGGGGCCGTCGAGCTGCGCATTCCCAAGCTGCGCAAGGGGAGCTACTTCCCGGGTTTCCTGGAGCCGCGCCGGATGGCCGAGAAGGCGCTGACCGCCGTGATCCAGGAAGCTTATGTGCAGGGCGTCTCGACCCGCTCGGTCGACGACCTCGTGCAGGCGATGGGCATGAGCGGGATCTCCAAGAGCCAGGTGAGCCGGCTGTGCGGTGAGATCGACGACAAAGTGAAGGCCTTCCTCGCCCGCCCGATCGAGGGCGACTGGCTGTATCTGTGGATCGACGCCACCTACGTGAAGGTGCGCCAGCAGGGGCGCATCGTCTCGGTCGCGGTGATCGTCGCAGTGGGTGTCAACAGCGATGGCCGGCGCGAGATCCTGGGCATGGATATCGGCCCCTCCGAGGCCGAGACGTTCTGGACCGCGTTCTTGCGCAAGCTCGCCCGCCGCGGGCTGCGCGGCGTCAAGCTCGTGATCTCCGATGCGCATGAGGGCATCAAGGCCGCCGTCAGTAAGGTGCTCAATACCGCTTGGCAGCGCTGCCGCGTCCACTTCATGCGCAACGTCCTGGCACATGCTGGCAAGAGCGGCCGGCGCGTCGTCTCCGCCTTCATCGCCACCGCCTTCGCCCAGGACGATGCCGAAGCGGCCAGGACGCAATGGCGCAAGGTCGCAGATCAGCTCCGTCCCAAACTGCCAAAGCTCGCCGCCTTCATGGATGACGCCGAGCCCGACGTGCTGGCCTATATGAGCTTCCCGGCTCCGCACCGTGCCAAACTGCATTCGACCAATCCGATCGAGCGCCTCAACGGTGAGATCAAGCGGCGGACCGAGGTGGTCGGCATCTTCCCAAACGAGGACGCCATTGTCCGCCTCGTCGGTGCGATCCTGCTCGAACAGAACGACGAATGGGCCGTCCAGCGCGCCCGCTACATGACGCTGGAAACCATCGCTCCCTTGAGCGATGATCCCATCGTCGGCTTGCCCGCCGTGGCAGGCTGATGCCTTCCGACCCGCCGGAAAATTGGCGGTGGCCTGCTGTCAGTTACACCACGCCACGGGGCACGATCAGGCTTTGAATTGCGCCGCGGGTCCGCCCATGTAGGTCGGGCTGCCAAACGCGACCGCGGTGGCGCGGTCGATCGTTTCCAATACGCTCTCATTTTGGAAGCGGCCTGACATGATGTCGTTGGGCCTTTAGCCATCTTGACGCCGTTTATACTTACTACAAGTGGCACTACGTCGTCATTGCGAGCGCAGCGAAGCAATCCAGAGGCATTCCTCCGAGGTAGTTTGGATTGCCTTGCTGCGCTCGCAATGACGGAGGGGTGGCTGGCATGCGTCGTCACCCCGACCGCCGCCGTCGCGCCGGTCGCGGTTTCAGCGTGGTGTCGGCGGGGCTGAGCACGCGGCCGTCCTCGGCGCGCATTTCGAGCTTCTTCACCGGGCGGCCTTTCTCGCGATCGACCAGGATCGTCGCGATCTCGTCGGGGTGGTCGTCGAACTCCTCGCTCCATTGCCTTAATGCGACCAGGATCGGGAAGGTGCCGCGGCCCTTTGGCGTCAGCACATATTCCTGATAGGCGCTGCCGTCGGAGGCGGGGGCGGTTTCCAGGATGCCGTGGTCGACCAGTGCGCGCAGCCGCACTGACAAGATGTTCTTGGCCATGCCGAGCTTGCTCTGAAACTCGCCGAAGCGGCGCAGGCCGAACAGCGCCTCGCGGATGATCAGCAGCGACCACCAGTCGCCGAGCGCGTCCAGCGAGCGCGCGATCGGGCAGGAATCGCCCTCGAAGCTCGTTCGTTTCACCATCGTCGTCTGTCCTTTCGCGTTCGCACGGTCCGGCCGCCGATCACGCGCTTGTGTGGTTGCATTATAAAACCAAGTGGTCTAGATGGCAATGTAGTTTCATAATGCAACTACTTGGAGGCGAGCGTGAGACTGAAGGACAAGACGGCCTTGATCACCGGCGGCAACAGCGGCATCGGGCTTGCGACGGCAAAACTGTTCGTGGCCGAGGGCGCCAAGGTGGTGATCACCGGGCGCAACAAGGAGACACTGGCGGCCGCCGCCAAGGAGCTTGGGGCGAACGCGCTCGCGCTCGCAGCCGATGCCACCGACATCGCCGCGACCGAGGCGGCGATCAAGCAGGGCGCCGAAAAATTCGGCAAGTTCGACATCGTGTTCGCCAACGCCGGTATTCCCGGCAGCACGCCGCTCGGCGCAGCGACGCTGGATGTGTTCGAGAAGGTCATCAGCACCAATTTGACCGGCGTGTTCTTCACCGTGCAGTCGGCGCTGCCTCATCTCAACGACAATGCCTCGATCATCCTCAACGGCTCGGTGATCTCGGTGCTCGGCATTCCCGGCTATTCCGCTTACGGTGCCGCGAAGGCCGGTGTGCGTGCGATGGCGCGGATCATGGCCTCGGAGCTGTCACCGCGCGGTATCCGCGTCAACGTCGTCGCCCCCGGTGCGATCCGCACGCCCATCTGGGGGCCTGCGATCGCGACGCCCGAAGCCGAGAAGGCCTTCGAGAAGCGGATCGCGCTGTCGACGCCGCTGGGGCGTATTGGTGAACCCGATCACATCTCGAAGACGGTGCTGTTCCTCGCCTCCGATGATGCCGCGCACGTGCAGGGCCAGGAGATCTTCGTCGATGGCGGCGCGGTGGCATCGCCGAGCGGCGCGCCGATCTATCGCGGTTGATCAAGTGAAGTGAAAATTGAATCGGCCGGCGTCGCCTTCGTCGGTTGCGCCGGCCGGTTCCCTCGCGTTGTGCGGCGTATTGTCTAAACCTTTGCGTGAGGCGTTGAACCTTCGCTTGCGCTGCAAAGACATTTCTACGGGCGGGGGTCACAAGACCCGATTTCAAGGGAGCCCGTGATGCCAAAGGCAGCTCGCATTTTTTCATCGATTTCAGCACCGCGTATTTTCACCGAACGTTCCGCCATTCCCGCCAAGCACTCTGACATCTCGGAGTTCATCGGCGTGGCTCTTTTCTCCGGGATCGGCCTGTTCATTTCGCTCGTGGCCGTCATCCTCGGCATGCAGGGCGCCTGGTTTTAGCGATGTTGACTGTCAGCCGCCGCCGGAGTCCGGCAGCGGCTGGGGTCGTCGTGCGAACTTTACGCAGCGCGCAAATTGGTCGCCGCCTGGAGCGCGCCTGCAATCGCCTTTTCGCGGTGCTCCGGTCCGACCTGGATGCCATCGGCGCTGATGAATTCGGGATTGATCCCGATGAAGCCGAACACGCCGCGCAAATAGGTCTCGAGATGCTCGAGCGCCGCCGCCGGCGAGCCTGCGCCATAATAGCCGCCGCGTGAGATGGCCAGGATCACGCGCTTGCCGCCGGCAAGACCCTGCGGCCCATTCGCCCCGTAGCTGAACGTCTTGCCCGCCACGACGATGCGGTCGATCCATGCCTTGAGCTGGCTGGGAATCGTAAAATTGTACATGGGGGCGCCGATCACGACGATGTCGGCGGCCAGGAACTCGTCCAGCGCGGCTGCGCTCGCGGCGAGGTCGGGTCCGAGTTCCGCCGGCGCCGGCGCGCCCTGCGCGGCTGCCAGGTGCGAGCCGGACAGGTGGGCGAGAGGGGTCTGGCTCAGGTCGCGATAGACCACCTCGAGGGACGGCGTCGCCTGCTTGAGGCGGTCGACGATGGCGGCGGAGACCTGCCGGCTGACGGAGTGGGGGCCGAGCACGCTGGAGTCGATATGGAGGAGTTTCATTTGGGGTCACCCTGGTATAGATTTGTAACCCGGACTACATGAGTGACTGTTGAAATCCCCGCAAGAACGCACTTTTTTGAGCCATGGACACATTATTGAAACCTGCTCACACCGATTTACCTGCCTCGCCAAGGCTGGATCAGAGGCTGGGTCCAGGTCCGGATCAAAGGCCGGATCCCAACCACGCGGACTGCCGCGGGGTCGCTTCCGTGCTGTCCCGCGTCGGCGACAAATGGAGCGTGTTCGTCATCATGATGCTGAGTGACGGGCCGAAGCGCTTCAATGAGCTGAAGCGCATGATCAACGGCATCTCGCAGCGGATGCTGACCCTGACGCTGCGCGGCCTCGAGCGCGATGGCCTCGTCACGCGGACGATCTTCCCGACCATTCCGCCGCGCGTGGATTATGAGCTGACCGATCTCGGACACGGGCTGTCGCGGCCGGTCGAGGCGCTCGGCAAATGGGCGAAGGATCATCTCGATCAGATCGAGGCCGCGCGCACCCGGTTCGACCGGCGCAACGACGGCTAGATCAGCGAGAGCTTTGGTTGAAAAGCTGCGAGCGGCGAGCTCCAACACCTCTCCCCGCCGGGGGCCCCGCGGTGACGACAGCCGCACGAACCAAACTTCATCATTTCAGCAGCGACACCAGGCCGCCGCCGTGGCGTTCGAGGCGGCCGGCAAGCTCGAGCTCCAGCAGCACGGTGCGCACGATCGCGGGCGAGGCGCCGGACATCCGGACGAGATCGTCGATCGAAATCGGGGCAGGGCCGAGCAGGCCGGTGATCTGGTCGCGGTCATGGCCTTGCGGATCGCTTTCGAACGGATCGCTTTCGAACGGATCGCTGTCGGGCTCGCCGACGGGGTGCATCGGCGGCCGCTCCATGATCGGCTGCAACGCGTTGACGATGTCGGCGGCTTCGGTGACGAGCGTTGCGCCCTGCTTGATCAGGTCGTTGGTGCCGGCGGCGCGCGGGTCGAGCGGCGAGCCGGGGACGGCGAACACTTCGCGGCCCTGTTCGGCCGCCATGCGCGCGGTGATCAGCGAGCCGGAGCGGTGCGCCGCCTCCACCACGACGACGCCGAGCGCGGCGCCGGAGATCAGGCGGTTGCGGCGGGGGAAGTCGCGGGCGCGCGGCTCGTGGCCGAGCGGCATCTCGGAGATCGCCGCGCCCGCGTGATCGAGGATCGATCCGAGCAGATCGCCATGTTCGGGCGGATAGATACAGTCATGGCCGCCGGCGAGCACCGCGATCGTGCCGCTCTCGACGCTGGTGCGATGCGCGGCCTGGTCGACGCCGCGGGCGAGGCCCGAGATGATGACGAAGCCGACCTCCCCGAGCTCGCGCGCGAGCTGGCCGGCAAACTTCAAGCCGGCGCCGGAGGCGTTGCGCGAGCCAACGATCGCGATTATCGGCCGCATCAGGGTCTTCGTGTCGCCGCGCACCGCAAGCAGCGGCGGCGCATCGTCGATCATCGCGAGGCGCGCTGGATAACCGTCTTCGCCGGGCGCGAGCCAGGCGATGCCGAACTTGCGGCTCGCCGCGAGCTCGGCCTTTGCTTCATCCGCGCTGCAGATACGCCCCGATCGCTGCGCACCGCCGCGACGGGCGAGATCCGGCAGCCGCTCCAGCGCGGCGCGCGCCGTGCCGAAATGATCGACCAGCGAGCGAAAGGTGCGCGGCCCGACATTGTCGGAGCGGATCAGCCGCAGGCGGTCGATCCGCTCAGCCTCGGTCAGCTCCACGCTTGGGTTGATGGCGTCCACGGCGTCTCCTTGTGAGCGCAGCATGGAACAACCTGAGGGCGTGGGCAACAGCGTCGTGCGCTTGCGTGGCCCCTTCGCGATGCTAAAAGCGATGCCAATAAGAAGGGTTTCGCCATGATCTCACTCGCCGACCTCCAGCACCGCATCGAAGCGGGCGAGCTTTCGCCCGAGGCCGCCATCGCCCAGTCGCACGCGGCGATCGAGGCCAGGGAGAAGGACGTCCGCGCCTTCGTCCGGCACGACAAATCCGCCAAGGCGCAAGCCTCCGGCCCGCTGCGCGGCATCGCGGTCGGCATCAAGGACATCATCGACACCGCCAACATGCCGACCGAGATGGGCTCGGTGATCTATCGCGGCTGGCAGCCGCGCTCGGATGCGCCGGTCGTGATGATGCTGAAGCGGGCAGGCGCGACCATCATCGGCAAGACCACCACGACCGCGTTCGCCTCGCGCGACCCGACGCCGACGCTCAATCCGCACAATCTCGGTCACACGCCGGGCGGTTCGTCCGCGGGCTCGGCGGCAGCGGTCGGCGCCGGCATGATCCCGCTGGCGCTGGGCACCCAGACCGGCGGCTCGGTGATCCGGCCTGCGGCCTATTGCGGCACCGCCGCGATCAAACCGTCGTTCCGGATGCTGCCGACGGTTGGTGTCAAATGCTATTCGTGGGCGCTCGACACCGTCGGCCTGTTCGGCGCGCGCGCGGAGGATCTCGCGCGCGGACTTTCGGCGATGACGGGCCGCAACGAATTCTCCGGCATCGCTCCGGCGAAGGCGCCGCGCATCGGCGTGGTCAGGCAGGAATTCGCCGGTGCCGTCGAGCCGGCGGCGGAAGAGGGGCTGCAAGCTGCGATAAAGGCGGCCGAACGTGCCGGCGCCAGCGTGCAGACGCTCGCCACGCCGGAGTCGCTGGCGGAAGCCTGGCGCGTCCACCCGATCATCCAGGATTTCGAGGCGCATCGCGCGCTCGCCTGGGAGTTTGACGAACATCACGACGAGATCGCACCGATGCTGCGCGCCAGCCTCGATGCGACGGTCGGGCTGACGCCGAAAGACTACGATGAGGCCCGCCGCATCGCTCGTCGCGGCCGCCGCGAACTCGGAGAACTGTTCGAGGATTTCGATGTGCTGCTGACCTATTCGGCGCCGGGCACGCCGCCGGCCAAGGAACTCGCAACGACAGGCGATCCCCGCTACAACCGGGTCTGGACGCTGATGGGCAATCCTTGCGTCAACGTGCCGGTGCTGAAAGCCAATGGCCTGCCGATCGGCGTCCAGGTGATCGCGCGCTTCGGCAATGATCCGGTGGCGTTGTCGTCGGCCTGGTTCCTGGAGAACGCGCTGGCGAAATCAGGCTAGCGCCGCTTCGGCGGCGGGCAGCGTGTGTTGGGCGTCCGCGCCGGACGCGCCTTGCCCGAGCCAGCGCTCGGCAGCCTCGCGGCCGCTCCGGTGCAGCGCGCGGATGAAGCCGCGGCCGAGATCGGTCGATGAGCGCTGCGCCAGCCCGTCAACGGCATCTTCCGCGGCGATCCTGGAGAGCCGCAGCGACGGCGCGGCGCGTGACTGTGCCCATTCGATGGCCGCGACCTCGGCGTTGAGCGCAGCGTTTGCCGCGATCTGGTCGAGACGGCGGTCGATCGCGGCGAGGGTGATAGGCACGTAGCTGTCGCGGGACGGCGTGACCTGGACCAGCAGCACGTCCGCCGCAGACGTTTCCTGCACCAGCCGCACCAGCGGCGGATTGCCGCCAAAGCCGCCGTCCCAATAGGCCTCGCCGTCGATCTCGACGGCGCAGTGCACCAGCGGCGGGCAGGTCGAGGCCAGCGCAACGTCGGGGGTGATGGCCTCGTTGCGGAAGATCTGCTGCTGCCCGTCGCGGATCCGCGTTGCCGCGATTAAAAGTCTTGGCGCGTTTGCGGCGCGCAGCGCCGCGAAATCGATGTCGCGCGACAACGCCTGCCTGAGCGGGTCGAGATCGAACGGATCGAAGTGGCCGGAGCGCAGCGTCGGCCCGAACGCGACCGAGCTTCCTGCGGGCGAAAATCCGCCGAGCAGCATCAATGAGCGGAACGATGCTTCGTGCATCAGGCGGACCCAGAACCGGTTCAGCCGATTGCGCGCGGCTTCACGGCCGCCCTCGGCGAGGCCGGAGGCGAGCAGGAGCGCATTGATCGCGCCGGCACTTGCGCCGGTGATGGTGTCGATTTCGATATCCGGCTCTTCCAGCAGCCGCTCCAGCACGCCCCAGGTGAAGGCGGCGAAGGTGCCGCCGCCCTGGAGGGCCAGCGAAAGTTTTCGCGGCGGCCATTGTCTGGATGGAGTCGGCGCAACGGGTGGGGCGACGGTGATCACCGCGACGGGAAGCGGAGGCTGCGCAACAAGAACGGGCGGCGTCGCCGGCGGGGCAACGGAGGCAGGCCCGGGAGGCGGCGAGGGAGCACCGGACCAGATGTCCGTCGCAAAGAGCAGCAGGCTTGCAGCGGTGCGGGCTGCACCTTGCGAACCACCGTCAATCTGCGCGCCGACAATCTTCTCGCTCATTCTGAGCAACCGCGTAACGCCATCTTCCACGTCAGGATGACAGGCATGGAACCCGTCCGCTACAGCCTGAGGCGAGTGGTGCGGAAGTTGCGAACAGGATTTGGCATATAATGCGGAAAGGGTGCGGCGGTATCCGCACTTTTTCGGATCAGGCCTTAGGCCTTCTCGCCGATCCGGCTTTCCTTGCCTGATTGCAGCCGCTTGATGTTCTCGCGATGCGCGTAGAACAGCAGCAGTGTCAGCACCGCGAACAGCGCGGACAAAGCGAGATGGCCGAACCACCATAGGAACATCGGCGTGATGAAGGACGCCACCAGCGCCGAGAGCGAGGAGTAGCGGGTGGTGAAGGCGGTGGCGAGCCAAAGCAGGCAGAACACCACCGCGGCCGGCCAGAACAGTCCAATCAGGATGCCGATATAGACCGCGACACCTTTTCCGCCCTTGAACCTGAGCCAGACCGGAAACAGGTGCCCGAGGAAAGCGCCAAGTCCCGCCACCATCGCCGCGTTGGGCCCAGCGATGTAGCCACAGATCACCACGGCCACGGTGCCCTTGAGCGCATCGAACAGCAGGGTGCCCGCGGCAAGGCTCTTGCGCCCCGTGCGCAGCACATTGGTGGCGCCGATGCTGCCGGAGCCGATCGAGCGGATATCCTGCGTTCCGGCGAGTTTTGTCAGCACCAGTCCGAACGGAATCGAGCCGAGGAGGTATCCGATGACGAAGGCCACCGGCAGGAAGGCTTCAAGCCCCATGGCTGGATCTCCAAAGGCCGCATCCGCATGTCGAATCGAGGCGCCACGCATGATCCCGCACGTCAGACATGTTCGTACACCGTCCGTCCGCCGACAATGGTGCGCACCACTCGGCCTGTAAAGCGGGCCTCGTCGAACGGGGTGTTCTTGCAAGGCGATTTGAGGTCGGCGGGATCGACCACCCAGGGCACATCGGGGTCGATCACGATGACGTCCGCAGGGCTACCCGCGCGCAAGGTTCCGCCCGGCAAACCAAGCAGCTCGGCCGGCCGGGTCGACATCGCCCGGATCAGCGTTTTGAGTTCCAGCTCGCCATTGTGCACCAGCCGCAGGCCGGCGGGCAGCATGGTCTCGAGCCCGACGGCGCCGCTGGCCGCTTCCGCGAACGGCAGGCGCTTGACTTCGACGTCCTGCGGATTGTGGTCGGACATGATGACGTCGACGAGGCCGGAGGCGACGGCGGCGACCAGCGCGCGGCGGTCGTCCTCGGTGCGCAGCGGCGGCGACAGTTTCAGGAAGGACCGGTAGGGTCCGATGTCGTTCTCGTTCAGCGCAAGATGGTTGATGGAGACCGAGGCGCTGACGGGGAGGCCGGCATCGCGGCCGCGCTTGAGGATCTCGAGCGAGTCGATGCAGGACAGCGAGGCTGCGTGATAGCGGCCGCCGGTCAGCGCGACGAGGCGCATGTCGCGCTCGAGGATCACCGCCTCGGCGGCACTCGGGATGCCCATCAGGCCCAGCCGCGATGCGAACTCGCCCTCGTTCATCACGCCTTCGCCGACGAGATCGGGGTCCTCCGTGTAGTGCACGATCAGCGCGTCGAAATCGCGGGCGTAGGTCAGCGCGCGGCGCATCACCTGCGCATTGGTCACGCTTCTGTCGCCATCGCTGAAAGCCACGGCGCCGGCGGCCTTGAGCAGGCCAAACTCGGTCATCTCCTGGCCGTGCATGCCCTTGGTGAGCGCCGCCATCGGCTGGATGTTGACGATCGCGGTGTCGCGGGCGCGCCGCATCACGAAGTCCACGGTCGCCGAATTGTCGACAACGGGCAGGGTGTCGGGCTGGCAGATGATGGTGGTTATGCCGCCGGTCGCAGCCGCCTGGCTCGCGGTGGCAAAGGTCTCACGATGGCTGTAGCCGGGCTCACCGACGAAGGCGCGCATGTCGATCAGGCCCGGCGCGACGACCTTGCCGGCGCAGTTGACGATGTCGGTGCCCTCGGGGACGCCGGCGGCGCCGATGCCGCGGCGGGTCTCGCGGATGGTGCCGTCGGCAATCAGGACGTCGCCGACGCCGTCGAAATCCCTCGAGGGATCGACGACACGGGCGTTGGCGAGCAGGACGGGGCGGCGGTCGGTCAGCATGGGCATCACGCGTTCGGCAGGTTGCGGGCGAGCGCTTCCAGCACCGCCATGCGCACGGCGACCCCCATCTCGACCTGTTCGCGGATCAGGGATTGCGCGCCGTCGGCAACCGCCGTGTCGATCTCGACGCCGCGGTTCATCGGGCCGGGATGCATCACGAGGGCGTCCGGCTTGGCGTAAGCGAGCTTCTTCTGGTCGAGCCCGAAATAGTTGAAGTACTCGGAGGTCGACGGCACGAAGGAGCCGTTCATGCGCTCGCGCTGGAGCCGCAGCATCATGACGATGTCGGCGCCGCTGAGGCCCTCGCGCATGTCGCGCGCAACCTCGACGCCCATCCGCTCGATGCCGGGCGGCAGCAGCGTGGAGGGGCCGACGACGCGGACGCGGGCGCCCATGGTGTTGAGCAGGATGATGTTGGAGCGGGCAACGCGCGAATGCAGCACGTCGCCGCAGATGGCGACAACGAGCCCCTCGATGCGGCCCTTGTTGCGACGAATGGTGAGCGCGTCGAGCAGCGCCTGGGTCGGATGCTCATGCGCGCCGTCGCCGGCGTTGATCACGGAACCGTCAACCTTGCGGGCCAGCAGTTCCACCGCGCCGGAGGCGTGATGGCGCATCACCAGGATATCCGGGTGCATCGCGTTGAGCGTCATCGCGGTGTCGATCAGCGTCTCGCCCTTTTTGATGGACGAGGAGGCGACCGACATGTTCATGACGTCGGCGCCGAGCCGCTTTCCCGCAAGCTCGAACGAGGACTGGGTGCGGGTGGAGGCCTCGAAGAAGAGGTTCACCTGCGTCCGTCCACGCAGGACGGTGCGCTTCTTGTCAACCTGGCGGTTGAGCTCGACATATTCTTCGGACAGGTCGAGGAGGCCGGTGATGTCGGCCGCGGAAAGGCCCTCGATGCCCAGCAAATGCCGGTGGCCGAGGACGAAGGTCGATTTCGATGTCATTAAAAGCAGAGCTATAGGCGCGGACCGGTGGTGGGGCAAGGGGCAAAGAGCGGGACCGGAGTTATCCCCTGATCTGTCTCCCGCACGGTCGTTCCGGGATGGCGCGCAAGCGCCAGACCCCGCATCTCGAGATCCTCAGGCGCGCAGGGGCGCGCCGGAGTTCGGCTCTTCGAGCCGCCCCGGATGACGCCCGAGGACGCGGAGGCATTGTGAAACCAATTCTCGCTGCATTTGTATCAATCGTCGCAATCTCATCCGCGACAGCCCAATCGCTCCCCGGCGGCTTCGTCTATCTGCGCGACATCGATCCCAGCATCGTCCAGGACATCCGCTACGCCACGTCGAACAACTTCGTCGGCCGTCCGCTCGCCGGCTACGGCGCCGGCGAATGCGTGGTGAAACGGGAGGTGGGGCTGCGGCTGAAGGCGGTGCAAGCGGAGCTGGCGGCGCAAAATCTGTCGCTCAAGATGTTCGACTGCTACCGGCCGGCGCGGGCCTCGCTCGACATGGTCAGGTGGTCGCAGAACGGCCACGAGACCGCTGCCGAGCGGCGCTACAACCCGAAGATCCCGAAGACCGAGCTGTTTCGCCTCGGCTACATCGCGAGCCGCTCGCAGCATTCCACCGGTGCGGCACTCGACCTCACGCTGGTCGATCTCATGGCCGACAATTCCGGCAAATATGATCCGACCAAGACCTACGCCGACTGCACGGCGCCGGTCGCGGCGCGGGCGCCTGAGGGCAGCGTCGACATGGGCACCGGCTACGACTGTACCGACGCCAGGGGCCATACTGCGGCACCGTCGATCACACCGGGCCAGCGGGCCTGGCGCAGGCGGCTGGTGGCTGCGATGGCCAGGCAAGGCTTTGTGAACTATTCGAAGGAGTGGTGGCACTTTTCCCTGCCGGGGGCGGGCGGGGCGGCCTATGATTTCCCGATCCAGCCGCGAACAAGGTAGAGTTTGATTGAAGCAGATGCAGCCGCGAGCCGGATTACCTCTCCCGAGGGGAGAGGTCGGCGCTAAGCGCCGGGTGAGGGGATCAACTCCCTCGGTAGTGCGTAACCCCTCACCCGCGCCTCCGGCGCGACCTCTCGTCGGGAGACGTGGCAGCCCGTGCGGACACGGATTTGATCGGAACGCGTATGACCCAGCCCAGTTTTGCGACCCATGACGTCTTCAACCAGTCGCCGCCATTCGAGGACGTTGACCTGTTCGCCGTGGATCGGCCGCTGGTCGACGCGGTCAAGGCCAATGGCGGTGCGGCGGCGGAACGCGAGCTGTCGGAGTTCGGCAGGCATTGGGGCTCGGCCACGATGGCCGATCGCGGCCGCGTGGCGAACGAGAACACGCCGAAGCTGCGGGCCTTCGATGCAAAAGGCAATCGCCGCGACCAGGTCGAGTTTCATCCGGCCTATCACGAGCTGATGGCGCACAGTGCGCATTCCGGTGTGCACAATTCGACGTGGACGGCGGACGGCAAGCCTGCGGGCGATGCCGCCGAGGTCATCCGGGCCGCAAGGTTCTACATCGCCGCGCAAGTCGAGACCGGCCACCTCTGCCCGATCACGATGACGCGCGCCTCCGTCGCCGCGCTCGCGATGCAGCCTGATCTGCTCGCGCGCGTGATGCCGGTGCTGTCGACCAGAAGCTACGATCCCTGCTTCGCGCCATGGTGGGAGAAGCGCGGCATGACGCTCGGCATGGGCATGACCGAGAAGCAGGGCGGCACCGACGTCCGCGCCAACATGACGCGCGCGGTGCGCGACGGCGATGCCTATCGCATCACCGGCCACAAATGGTTCATGTCGGCGCCGATGTGCGATGCGTTCCTGGTGCTGGCGCAGGCCGATGGCGGGCTGACGTGCTTCTTCATGCCGCGGTTTGCGCCTGACGGTTCGGTCAATGCGATCCAGTTCCAGCGGCTGAAGGACAAGCTCGGCAACCGTTCCAACGCCTCCTCCGAGGTCGAGTTCGTCGGCGCCTATGCGCAAGCGGTCGGCGAGGTGGGCAAGGGCATCCGCACGATCATCCAGATGGTGCAGCTGACGCGGCAGGATTGCGCCATCGCCTCCGTCGGCCTGATGCGCTCGGGCCTCGCCCATGCGCTGCATCATGCCCGTCACCGCAGCGTGTTCCAGAAGCATCTCGCCGATCAGCCCCTGATGCAGGCCGTGCTGTCGGACATGGCGCTGCATGTGGAGGCGAGCGTGGCGCTGGTGATGCGGCTTTGCCGCGCCTTCGACCGCACCCCGTACGACGCGTCCGAGGCCGCCTATATGCGGCTGCTCACGCCCGCGATCAAATACTGGACCTGCAAGAGCGCGCCAGCGTTTCTTTACGAGGCGATGGAGTGCCTGGGAGGCAACGGCTATGTCGAGGACGGCATTTTGGCGCGCCACTACCGGGAGTCGCCGGTCAACGCGATCTGGGAAGGCTCGGGCAACGTGATGTGCCTCGACGTGCTGCGCGCGCTCGCGCGCGAGCCGGAGGCGGCGGTCGCGGTGCTGCAATCGCTGGCGGCCGAGACCAAAGGCCTGCCGGGCGCAGGCGAGGCGGCCGCGTTCATCGGCAAGACCTTTCGCCGCGCCGATGGCGAACGTGTCGCGCGCCTTGCGCTCGAGAAGCTGGCGCTGCTGGCCGCGGCCGCCGCGCTCAACGGCGTGTCGCCTCGTCAGGCCGAACTGTTCGCGACGACGCGCCTCGCAACGAGCCACGCCAGCATGTATGGCGCCGTCGAGTTGGATCGCGCCGATGTGCAGGCATTGCTCGAGCGGGCGTTGCCATGAGCTTCCCCAACGAAAGCCTCCTGATGGACTCCCTCAATCCCGATCATCCGCCGCTCGTCATGACGCCGGCGCCGCCGCGCGTCTGGAAGTTCTGGGGCACGGCCCTGTGGGGCCTCTTCATCTTCTTCGCGATGTTCGTCGGCCAGGTCGGGGCGATCGTTCTGCTGGTCGTGCTCCGCGGCGTGCCCTTCAACATGGCGTCGCTGCAGTCGATCGGTCACGAGCCTCAGGCGCTGGCGCTGTCGGTAATCATGGGCCTGCCGGCGACACTGGCTGCGGTGTGGCTTGCCATCCGCATCAAGAAGGCGTCCTTCGTCGACTATCTCGCGCTCTATTGGCCGTCCTGGAAGCAGTTGCTGTTCGGCGTGATCGGTCTCGTCCTGATCGTTCTGGTCTGGGAGGTGGTGTCGCGATCGCTCGGCCGCGAGGCGACACCGGGCTTCATGACCGATCTGCTGAAATCGGGGCGCGACAAGGGCGCCGCGCTCCTGCTGCTGGTGGCCTTCAGCGTGGCCGCGCCGATTTCGGAAGAAGTCCTGGCGCGCGGCTTCCTGTTTCGCGGCTGGTCGGCGAGCTTCTTGCGCGTGCCGGGCGCGATCCTGCTGTCGTCGCTGGTGTGGACAATCGTGCACCTGCAATACGACATGTACTTCCTCGCCGAGGTTTTCACCATCGGCCTGTGGTTCGGCTACATGCGCCATCGCGCGGGCTCGCTCTGGCTGACGACCATCTTGCACGCGCTGAACAACATGACCGCGGTGGTGCTGACGATGTGGCTTGGGAGCTGAGGCCTCTTGCTCCGTCATTGCGAGCGCAGCGAAGCATTCCAGACTACCTCCGCGGAAAGATTCTGGATTGCTTCGTCGCAAGGGCTCCTCGCAATGACGGTGGTGAGAGGCGTGCTCGCGATGACGGGGGCTAGGCCACCAGCGCGATCGCGATCGGCATCGTGATCGCCGCCAGGATCGTCTGCAGCGTGATGATCTGCGCCAGGAGCGGCGCGTCGCCCCCCATCTGGCGGGCCAGCACATAGGCGCTGGGTGACGTCGGTACGGCCGCGCAGATCGCGACGATCGCGAGGCTCTTGCCTGCGAGCCCGAACCAGGTGGCAAGAATCAGTGCGAGCACGGGCATCAGGACCAGCTTGAACGCGACGCCGAGGCCAGCGCTCATGCTGGGGCGGAGCAGGCCCTTGAGCTGCAGGCCGGCGCCGGTGACGAGCAGGCCGATGGCGAGCGAGGAGCGGCCGAGCGCGTCTGCCACCTCGTGCCAGATCTTTGGCAGCGGCAGATGGACGACGTTGATGATGAGGCCGATCACGCAGGCCCAGATCAGGGGATTGCGGATCACTGTCATGGCGACGGGGGGACCCGACTGCTTCTCGGGCGAAGCATAATGCGCAAGCACGGCGACGCTGAAGACGTTCACCAGGGGAATGATCGCGACCATGGCCACGGAGGCGAGCGCCAGCCCGACATCGCCGAACATGTTGGCGGAGACGGACAGCGCGACATAGGTCTGCCAGCGCGTCGCGCCCTGGAAGATCGAGGTGAAGGCGGGGCCGTCGATGTCGAGCCGCGACAGCGCAGGGCGCAGCGCGAGGCAGAGCAGCGACATCGCCAGGGCCGACAGCAGCAGCGCGCCGCCGACCCCTGCGACCGGCACCTTTGTGAGGTCCGCCTTCACCAGCGTCTGGATCAGCAGCATCGGGAACAGCACGAAATAGGTCAGCCGCTCCAGCCCGTGCCATTGCGTGTCCAGCCGCATCAGGCTGTGCCTGAGCACGACGCCGAGCACGATGAGGATGAAGACCGGCAGCAGCGCCGCGATCACGACCGCCATGGATCAGCCGGTGCGCAGATTGGCCAGCCGGTCGAGCGCGCCTTGCAGGATGAAGATCGCGGCGTGCTCGTCGATCACCTCGGCGCGCTTGGCGCGGCTGACGTCCATGCCGATCAGCTCGCGCTCGACCGCCGCGGTCGACAGGCGCTCGTCCCAGAGGCCGATAGGAAGCGCGGTGAGGCCGGCGAGGTTGCGGGCGAAGGCGCGCGTCGATTGCGCGCGCGGGCCCTCGCTGCCGTCCATGTTGATGGGCAGGCCGAGCACGAAGCCGACCACTTTGCGCTCGGTCGCGATCACCAGCAGCCGGGCCGCGTCCTGCTTGAACTGCTTGCGCTGGATCGTCTCGACGCCGGTGGCCAGCCGTCGGTCCGGGTCGGACACGGCAACGCCGATGGTCTTGGTGCCCAAATCAAGCCCGACCAGCGCACCGCGTTCAGGCCAATGGGTTGCAGCATCGGTGAGGGGGAGGATAGGAGCCGGCATGGCTCCAGCGCATAGCACGCGTCGCGCTGCGGGGTGAACCCGGAACATGGATGCGTCGACACTATTCGGCCTCCGATGCTGGTCTGCTATGCCCTGGAATTTTCGCCTGACGGAACACCAGCGCTTGCCTCAGGCCGCGATGACATCCTCGTCCTTCTTCAGGCAGGCGATGAAACCTTGCAGCGCGCTGTACTGATGTCCGGCGCTGCGTTGGATGAAAAGCGTCTCGGCGCGCGCGTGCGCGGGGCTCAGCGTGTGGATCGATACGCTGGCGTTCATCGCGCTGCGTTCGACGACCGCGCGCGGCAGCAGCGTCACGCCCATGTCGGCGGCAACGCAGCCGATCATGCCGTCGAGCGTGCCGAGCTCGAAGCGTGCGGCCGAGGGCCAGCCGAACTCGACGAACACCTGCTCGAGCCGCTGGCGATAGGTGCAGCCGGTGCGGAACACCAGGGCGGTCGGACCGGACTCCGGCGTGCCGGCGCGCAGTTCGGCGAGCGAAGTCCAGCGCCGCGCGCTGACCAGCACCAGCTCTTCGCGAAAGGCGCTGGTCGCGGTGAGGTCGGCATGTGCGATGGGCCCAGCGACGAAGGCGCCGTCGAGCGTGCCTTCGAGCACGCCGGCGACGAGGTCGGCCGTCGTTGAGGTGCGCAAGGAGAGGCGCACGGCGGGGAAGCGGCGGTGGAAATCGGCGAGCAGTGGTGGCAATCGCACGGCCGCTGTCGTCTCCATCGAGCCGATCGCCAGCGGTCCCTTCGGTTCGCCGTCGTCGCGCGCGGCCAGCACGGCCTCGCGTGACAGCGCGGCCATCCGCTGCGCGTAGGGGAGGAGGCGTTTGCCGGCGCCGGTCAGCGTCATGCCGCGGCTGTGGCGCTCGAACAGCGACGTCCCGATCTCCGCCTCCAGCGCCTTCACGCGCTGGGTGACGTTCGACTGCACGGTGTTGAGCTCTTCAGCGGCGCGGGTGATGCCACCGGTACGGGCGACAGCGGCAAAGGTCTGGATATCGCTGAGTTCCATGGCCTCGTTTCGCTTCTGAGATGGTAGCGTTCGCAACAATTCATTTTTCGAGAATGCTAGTCGCGCTTACTGTCGCTGTCCAGATCCGGGAGGAGCCATGTCGATTGTGACGCCGCTGACCACGCTGCTGGAGATCGAGCATCCGATCCTGCTCGCGCCGATGGACATCATCGCCGGCAGCCGCCTGGTGACGGCCGTGAGCCGCGCCGGCGGTTTCGGCATTCTCGGTGGTGGCTATGGCGAGCGGGCGTGGCTGGAGCGGGAGACGGCGAAGCTCGCCAAACTGCGTGCGCCGTTCGGGATCGGCTTCATCACCTGGAGCCTCGCCAGAAAGCCCGAGCTTCTCGGCGTTGCGCTCGCCGCAAAGCCGTCCGCGATCATGTTGTCGTTCGGCGATCCCACCCCGTTCGCGCCGAGGATCAAGTCCGCCGGCGCGCGCCTGATCTGCCAGGTGCAGGACGAGGCGATGGCGCGGCAGGCGCTTGACGCCGGCGCCGATATCCTGATCGCGCAGGGGACGGAGGCGGGCGGTCATGGCGCCTCGCGCACGACCGTCGATCTCGTGCCCGCGATGGTCGATCTCGCCGCGGGCCGTGTGCCCGTGGTCGCGGCCGGCGGCATCGCCGATGGGCGCGGGCTCGCCGCGATGATGATGCTGGGTGCGGGCGGCGTGCTGCTCGGCACGCGCTTCTATGCGAGCCTGGAGGCCGACGGTGCGGAGGAAGCCAAGCGGCGCATCTGCGCAGCAAACAGTGGCTCCACGGTGCGCGGCATCATCTTCGATCTCTCCCGCAACAATGTCTGGCCGGCCCCGTTCACGGGACGGTGTCTGGTCAACGACCATGCCAGGCGCTGGATCGGGCGGGAGGTCGAGCTGATGCAGAATGTTGCCGCAGTCGCGGCCGAGTATGCCGCGGCGAAAGAAAGCGGCAATTTCGATATCGCCGCTGTCATCGCGGGCGAGGCAGTCGGACTGATCCATGATATTCCACCGGCGGCGGAGATCGTCGAGCGGATTGTGGTGGAGGCAGAGCAGTTGCTGGAGGGAAAGCGCAATTCGGTGAGCGGTGCCTTCCCTTCTCCCCTTCTTGTGGGAGACGGTGGCGCGAAGCGCCGGATGAGAGCTATCTCTCCGCAAACTTAGTATGGTCTTTGAGGAGAGATACCCCTCACCCGTCTCGCCGCTATCGCGGCGATCCACCCTCTGCCACAAGGGGCGAGGGGAAGAGCGAATACGAGGCAAGAACAATGTGGCCTGACCGTCGACTGATCGATCTCTTCAAGACCGAATTCCCGATCGTGCTTGCGCCGATGGCCGGTGTGATGGATGCGGAGCTGGTGATCGCGGCGGCGCAGGGCGGCGCGCTGGGGTCGCTGCCGTGTGCGATGATCTCGGCCGAGAAGGCGCGCGAGCAGGTCGGTCTGGTCCGCCAGCGCGTGAAGGCGCCGGTCAACATGAACTTCTTCTGCCACACGCCCGTCGAGCTCACGAGCGAGGCCGAAGCGCGCTGGAAGCAGCGGCTGACGGGCTATTACACCGAGCATGGTCTCGATCCGGCCGCGCCGATCGCCGCGGCGAACCGCGCACCGTTCGATGCGGCGTTCTGCGATGTCGTCGAGCAGCTGAAGCCGGAGGTCGTCAGCTTCCATTTCGGCCTGCCGGAGCAGGCGCTGCTGAGGCGCGTCAAGGCGGCCGGCTGCCTCGTCATCTCGTCCGCGACGACTGTCGAGGAAGCGGTCTGGCTCGAGCAGCATGGCGTCGATGCCGTGATCGCGCAGGGCGCCGAGGCCGGGGGTCATCGCGGCATGTTCCTGACCGACAAGATCGCCGAGCAGCCCGGCACGTTTGCGCTGGTGCCGCAAGTTGCCGATGCCGTGAAGGTGCCGGTGATCGCGGCGGGCGGCATCGCCGATGGGCGCGGCATTGCTGCGGCCTTCGCGCTCGGCGCCTCCGGCGTGCAGATCGGCAGCGCCTATCTGCGCTGCCCGGAATCCAAGGTCAGCGCGGGCGGACGCAAGGCTCTGGCGGAGGCACGGGACGATTCCACCGTGATCACCAATGTCATGACCGGCCGGCCGGCGCGCGGGGTGCAGAACCGCCTGATGCGCGAGGCCGGCCCGATCTCGCCGGATGCGCCGCCGTTCCCTCATGCGGCGACCGCGCTGGCGCCCCTCAAGGCGGCGGCCGAAAAGCAGGGCAGGGTGGATTTCACCAATCTCTGGGCGGGGCAGGCGATTGCCCTTGGCCGCGAGGTCCCTGCGGCCGAATTGACCCGGAATCTGGCCCAATCGGCGCTGGCCCGCATGAAGACGCTGGCCGGCTAGGCCGGTTGCGGCGCAAAAGCGGCCTCTGCTATACGGCACATGGGTTTTGCCGTGAGAGGCCTTATATAATGTCCGTCGACGCCGCTACCGTCCGCCGCATCGCGCATCTGGCGCGCATCGCGGTTTCCGAGGACGAGGTTCCGCATCTGCAGGGAGAGCTCAACGCCATGCTCGCCTTCGTCGAGCAGCTCTCGGAGGTCAATGTCGAGGGCGTGGAGCCGATGACCTCGGTCACCCCGATGCAGATGAAGAAGCGGCAGGACGTGGTCAATGACGGCGAGATCGCCGACGATATCGTCGCCAATGCACCGGCGACCGAAGGTCACTTCTTTGTTGTGCCGAAGGTCGTAGAGTAAACTTTTAGGACGTGGTCCGATGTGTCTGCTTTGCGACGACGAGAAGGCCTACCAGGCCTACATGAATTACCTCGACAAGATGGAGCGGCAGGGCAAGGCTGCCGACCCCAATGTCGCCGTCAATGCCGTGCTCGACGAGATCGAGGCGGCCGCGAAAGGCGCCGCCAAAAAAGACGACCCGGCCAACGACAAGACCCTGTCTCCGTTCTTCTGCAGCCCGATCAATAAATGACCGATTTGACATCGCTGACGCTCGCCGAGGCCCGCAAGGGTCTCGCCGACAAGACTTTCACGTCGCTCGAGCTGACCGATGCGCATCTGAGCGCGATCGAAGCTGCGCGCGTGCTCAATGCCTTCGTGCTGGAGACGCCCGACCAGGCGCGCAGCATGGCGCGCGAGGCCGACGCCAGAATCGCCAAGGGCGATGTGGGGCCGCTCGCCGGCATCCCGCTCGGCATCAAGGATCTCTTCGCGACCAAGGGCGTGCGCACCACGGCATGCTCGAAGATCCTCGGCAATTTCGTGCCGACCTACGAGTCCACCGTGACCTCGCAGCTCTGGCGCGACGGCGCGGTGATGCTCGGCAAGCTCAACAATGACGAGTTTGCGATGGGCTCGGCCAACGAGACCTCGTGCTTCGGCCCCGTCGGCAATCCCTGGCGGCGCGAGGGGAGCAACACGACGCTCGTCCCGGGCGGCTCGTCCGGCGGCTCGGCCTCGGCGGTGGCGGCGCTGCTGTGCATGGGTGCGACTGCGACCGATACCGGCGGCTCGATCCGCCAGCCGGCGGCGTTCACGGCGACCGTCGGCATCAAGCCGACCTATGGCCGCTGCTCGCGCTGGGGCATCGTCGCCTTCGCCTCCTCGCTCGACCAGGCAGGTCCCATCGCACGCAGCGTGCGCGATGCCGCGATGCTGCTGCGCTCGATGGCCGGTCACGATCCGAAAGACACGACCTCGGTCGACATCCCCGTGCCGGACTACGAGGCCGCGATCGGCAAGTCCGTGAAGGGCATGAAGATCGGCATCCCCAAGGAGTATCGTCTCGACGGCATGCCGGCCGAGATCGAGAAACTGTGGAGCGAGGGCGCGGCGTGGCTGAAGGCGGCCGGTGCCGAGCTCGTCGAAGTGTCGCTGCCGCACACGAAGTATGCGCTGCCGGCCTATTACATCGTGGCCCCGGCGGAGGCGTCCTCGAACCTCGCGCGCTACGACGGCGTCCGCTATGGCCTGCGCGAGCAGGCCAAGAACATCATCGAGCTGTACGAGAACACCCGCGCCGAAGGGTTTGGCGCCGAGGTGCGCCGCCGCGTCATGATCGGCACCTATGTGCTCTCGGCCGGCTATTACGATGCCTACTATCTGCGCGCTCAGAAGGTGCGCACGCTGATCAAGAAGGATTTTGAGGATTGCTTCGCCAAGGGCGTCAACGCGATCCTCACGCCGGCGACGCCGTCGGCGGCCTTCGGCATCGGCGAGAAGGGCGGCGCGGATCCGGTCGAGATGTATCTCAATGACATCTTCACGGTGACTGTGAACATGGCGGGCCTGCCGGGCATCGCCGTGCCCGCCGGCAAGGATATGCAGGGCCTGCCGCTCGGCCTGCAGCTGATCGGCCGTCCGTTCGAAGAGGAGACGCTGTTCTCGCTCGGCGAGGTGATCGAGCAGGCGGCAGGCCGCTTCACGCCCGCGAGGTGGTGGTGAATGTCGCCGGCTTCATCGCGAGCCTCGACTGCGCGGCGCCCGCGTCGGAGCTGAACGCGCCGCTCAGAGGGCTCTGGTGGGCCGGCAAGGGCGACTGGGACCGCGCGCACAAGATCGTCCAGGACGAGAGCAGCCGCGATGCGGCGTGGGTGCACGCATACTTGCACCGCGTCGAAGGCGATCTCGGCAATGCCGGCTACTGGTACCGTCAGGCCGGCCAGCCCGCGGCAAAGGATTCATTGGAAGCGGAGTGGGAGCGGATCGCTGCCACGCTGCTCGGGAGCACAACATGAGCACGGCCACGCACAAGCTTCTCAAGGGCGCCACCGGTGACTGGGAAATGGTCATCGGCATGGAAATCCATGCCCAGGTGACCTCGAACGCAAAACTGTTCTCGGGCGCCTCGACCGCTTTCGGCGGCGAGCCGAACAGCCATGTGTCGCTGGTCGATGTCGCGATGCCCGGTATGCTGCCCGTCATCAACGAGGAATGCGTCAGGCAGGCTGTCCGGACCGGGCTTGGTCTCAACGCGAAGATCAATCTGCGTTCGGTGTTCGATCGCAAAAACTACTTCTATCCGGACCTGCCGCAAGGCTACCAGATCAGCCAGTACAAGTCGCCGATCGTGGGCGAGGGCGAGGTGCTGGTCGAACTCGACGGCGGCCGCAGCGTCACCATCGGCATCGAGCGCCTGCATATCGAGCAGGATCCTGGCAAAATGCTGCACGACCAGTCGCCGTCGCTGTCCTTCATCGACTTCAACCGCTGTGGCGTGGCGCTGATGGAGATTGTCTCAAAACCGGACATCCGCGACGCCGAGCAGGCCAAGGCCTATGTGACAAAGCTGCGCTCGATCATGCGGTACCTCGGCACGTGTGACGGTGACATGGAGAAGGGATCCTTGCGCGCCGACGTCAACGTCTCGGTGCGCAAGCCTGGCGGGCCGCTCGGCACGCGCTGCGAAATCAAGAACATGAACTCGATCACCTTCATCGGCCAGGCGATCGAGTATGAAGCGCGGCGCCAGATCGAGATCATCGAGGATGGTGGGCAGATCGAGCAGGAGACGCGTCGGTTCGACCCCGACAAGGGCGAGACGCGCTCGATGCGGTCGAAGGAAGAGGCGCACGACTATCGCTACTTCCCCGATCCCGACCTCTTGCCGCTGGAGTTCAGCCAGGCGTTCGTCGACGAGCTGAAGGCGAAGCTGCCGGAATTGCCGGACCAGAAGAAAGCGCGCTTCGTTGCCGATTTCGGCCTGTCGGCCTATGATGCGAGCGTGCTCGTCGCCGAGCGCGAGAGCGCGGTGTTCTACGAGACGGTGCTCGACAAGCTCGCCAATGGCGCGCGCGACGGCAAGATGGCGGCGAACTGGGTGATCAATGAACTGTTCGGCCGTCTCAACAAGGAAGGCAGGGATATTACTGGCTCTCCAGTCAATGCCGAGCAGCTCGCTGCGATCATCGACCTGATCGGCGAGGGCACGATCTCCGGCAAGATCGCGAAGGACCTGTTCGAGATCGTCTGGCAGGAAGGCGGAGACCCGCGCGCGCTGGTCGAAAGCCGCGGCATGAAGCAGGTCACCGATCTCTCGGCGATCGAGAAGGTGGTCGACGACATCATCGCGGCCAATCCGGACAAGGCCGCGCAGGTGAAGGACAAGCCGCAGTCGCTCGGCTGGTTCGTCGGCCAGGTGATGAAGGCGTCCGGCGGCAAGGCCAACCCGCAGAGCGTCAACGACCTGCTCAAGTCCAAGCTCGGCATCTAGCCTCGCGCGTTCGAACGGGGTGACGGACACCTCGCCGGGGGCCCGATGCGACGTTCGCGCGCATCGTTGGCGGCAACATCACCCGCTTGGGGCGCGCAGCGCCACCGAATCGCCGTCGCGCGATTCGCGCAAAACGGCGACTTGTACGGCTCTGACGAGCGGTTGCGCCGTTAAGCATGAAAATAATTTCGTTGCCAAAGTTCGCGACTCAGAGTCCGCGACTCGCTTCTGCGCGGCGATAGGCGCATTGCAGCGCATTTCGTCGCACTGATCACGCGTGATGTGTGTGCGCAGAATAGTACTTGCTGCATAGAGTTTTTTTGCAATCGCTGCGCCGGGCGACGTCGATGCTGCGAGAAACATTTGCAATTCCAGACGCGTGTCTCTGCGTCTCGGCAAATCAAGCGCGGCTGGCGCACGCGCACCGCGCCGTCAACACTTCCTTAAGTGAGAAGATGTTTTTTTCGTCGTGTTGGTGTATTTGGGGGGAGTGCATTCGATCCCCGAGTGCACGCAGCGATTAAAGCCATCTCACACATCGGAGGGCAACATGGCCAAGAAAGCGAAGAAGGCGAAGAAGGCGAAGAGCGCAGTGAAGAAGACTGCGAAGAAGACCCGCAAGGTCGCGAAGAAGAAGAAGTAACTTCGCTTCTGAAGTCGCCGGCTCTTAAAGCAGCCGGCACGTCATCAGCGCCTCCCAGAGGTTCTGGTCGACGATAGAGGGTGTCGGCGAGACATCAGGTCAACGGTCGGGCCGTTTTGTTTCACGGTCCGGCAGAAGAAACGAGTTTCTTCGTTCGGTGCGGTTCGCCTTCCGGGGCTCCGCAATTTCACAAGCGGCCTTCGGGTCAACGTGAAATATGGTCCTGACGTGTTCGCCGACGCCCTCGTTCTCCTGAGGCCGGGGTATTGCCGGCATTCCCTTTCCCGACATTGCTGATCTGACCGAGACGTGGCCGCGCCGCTTCTGTCGTGCTGCCTTGGGGCAGGCGAGGGGTGCGGCAAAGCGGCGATTGCCGTAACGGTCATTGCTCGGGCGGCTGTGCAAAGCCACCAACTCCCATTTTCCGATCCCGAGCTTCGCGCCGGCCAGCATTGGCGGCTGCGCATGGTGCCGCCGCATGAGGCGGCCACGGAGCTCTTCCCGTGAACCACTCCCACGAATTGTAACCGCAGGTCGCGCACCACCGCGCGCGATGGTTATCGAGATCCCAAAATCCAGCGGTAAACAGAATCCGACGAATGGCAAAAGTGCCTGGAAAGCAGGGACTTTTTGAATTTTGCGTACAGGGGCGCGCACGCGCGTTTACGTCTGCTTCATCGCGATACTTAAACTGCCATTCAAATTTGCCCGCCATCATCGCTTCCAACAAGCCGGCAAGCGGCGTGGGGAGAGTTGAACAGTGCACGATCCCAGAGGGGACCATGCACATCGGAGTTGGACGGGAGCCGCGCTCAGGGGAGCGAGGCGGCACAAGAAAAAGGGGATGCGTTATGTTTCAGGGTACTTTCGATCTGGAGACGGCGACGCCGATCGACGCCAGCGCGCTGTCGGACGTGCTGTTCGAGCGCGGAATCTATTGGGCGAGCGGCCGCTCCGGCCTCGTTGATCTCGTCGCCGCGCACAAATGGTTCAACCTCGCTGCCCTGAAGGGCCGCAAGGACGCCGTGGCGCTCCGCCAGGAAGTTGCCGGGCAGATGTCGGATGCCGAGATCTCGGCCGCGCAGCGCGAGGCAAGGGCCTGGCTTTCCGCCCACTAGAGCCGTTTCCGGTCCGATGGAACCGGACCGGGGCTCTCGGTCGGTTGGATACCGGTCCTTGCGCGAGCCCGTATCAACTACGCGCGAAACCGCTTTGAACTGAGAATCGCATCCGACCCGGCGTTTTCACGGCGGACCTGTTGCGCTGGATCAAATCTTTGGTCGTGCCGCCACTTAAGAATCTCCGCGGCATGGACACCCACGACACCAATCGACAATGGCTGCCGATTCAGATCGCGCCCGACGACTGCGATCTGGAACTCGCACGGCCGAACAAGACAGGCATCGTGCCCTGGACCTTTCCGGCCCGCCGCAGGTCCGGCGTCTGGTTCAACGTCTGGGCCAACGAGCCGGTGCTGATTTCGCCGTCGCATTGGCGCATCTGGCGGTCCGAGCGCTAGGTGCGGACACGCACATATATAAGGTCATCGCGAATCGGCGCTGAGCCCGGCGTCGCTGATTTGGGGTCCCACGCAGCCATTCGGCGGTCGCTTTCAGGTGAAAGAACCCAGACACCTTGAATCTGCTGGCGCGTGGCGGAGAGGGAGGGATTCGAACCCTCGATACAGCTTGAGACCGTATGACGCTTTAGCAAAGCGTTGCCTTCAGCCACTCGGCCACCTCTCCGGTGCGAGCCTTATGCCTCTAATTAGTTGGGCCGGTCAATTTGTAAGCGCGTGATTGCGCTCGAATATTCCCAGCGATTTTCGAAACAAGCCGATCTCTTCCCGGGGCGCCAACTTGGTGCCGCGAGAACGGACCTGGTGCTGGAAGCGCCTTCCGTCCCTTAGCAAGGATATTTTTCCCGGATGAATGCGTTTCTTCTCATGCAAGCCACTGAATCATCGATGAATTTTCAAAAATTGCGGGCGTGGGCGCCTGACTGTGTTTCCTCCAGATCCGCCTGGTTAGTTGCTGGCCCGATCCTTAGGCGGACGCCAAGAGCACGCCGCGGCCGAGCGCCACTTTGCGCGCGCACGCGGGAAGACCTGGATCAGAAAAAGAGCCGCGGAATCAAGCCATGACTCATCCTTTGAGTCTCCTTTCTGATTCCACGATTCGCTCATGCCAGCGCCTGTGGAGAGGAGTGCGTTGGCCGGCGCTCCTTAAGTGGGGAATTTTCGGGGCAAGCGGAACCGTCTCGAAAAATCTAACGTAAACAGAGGCTTACACGGGCGTCGCGATCACATCTGCGTGTTATTTGTGCAACACCCGTCGGAAAACAAGCTTCATAGGCCCGTTTCGGAGCGTTCTGTTGTTGTGTGTGCAAGGACGTTCGGTAATTGTGACTGAGCGACGGAGGGGGGCATCCCGAGGTCGTCCCGTTTAGGTCTTTCGCTTAAGTAGACCATCGTTACGAGGATGCGTTGATCTTCAACGTCTTTTCGCGGGTAGCTCAAACGGCTTTGTACGATGATTTGTACGGGGCCTCAACTTGGAGGTTTAACATGAAGTTCAAGGGCCTTTTGCTCGGTTCTGCGGCGACACTGCTCGCCGTCGGCGGGGCACAAGCGGCTGATCTTCCCGTAAAGGCCAAGGCGGTCGAATACGTGAAGATCTGCTCGCTCTACGGTGCGGGTTTCTATTACATCCCGGGCACCGACACCTGCATCAAGCTGGGTGGTTATCTGCGCGCTGAAGTCGCCCTGAATACCAACAGCATGTACGGTATTCAAAACGGCTCTCCGGCTGGTGCGCACAACCGCCTGAGCAACTACTACACCGCGCGCGCTCGTGAAGACCTCAACATCGACACGCGCACCGCGACCGAGTACGGCGTCGTCCGCACCTTCTTCGATGCGACGTTCTCCTGGACGACCGGCGGCTATCAGGGCACCGGCTCCGCGTTCGGCGGCACCGCCTATACCAGCACGCTGGCCCTCAACAACGCTGGCGCGACGCCGGCCCTCGTTGGTTCGTCGATCAACCCGACGGACGGCGGCACCTCGGGCGGTTCGGTCGGCGTGTACTACGCCTTCATCCAGTTCGCCGGCTTCACGATGGGTAAGGCAATATCGCAGTTCGACGCGCCCTGGACCAACTATCCCGGCAACAACATCGACAGTCTCGTCGGCGGCAGCGGCACGGTCACGGGTGTCAACCAGTTCAGCTACACCGCTGACTTCGGTCAGGGCGTGACGGCGGCGTTCTCGGCTGAAGATAGGGCGGCCTATTACGATGCTGGCAACCTCAACCTTAGCTCCCTGGCTGCTTCTGGTGCTGGTGCTATCGCTGGTCTGACCACTGGTGCGATTGGTGCCAACGCCATCGGCGGCACCCGTTCGCCGAACCTCGTCGCTATGGTTCGTGTCGACCAGGCTTGGGGTCTCTTCCAGGCGTCGGTGGCTGCGCATGACAACCACGTTGCCTACTACGGCGCGACCGAACTGACCGGCCACCCCGGCGACAAGTGGGGCTGGGCGGCTCAACTCGCTCTGTCGATCAAAAACATCCCGACCGGTGCGGGTGACGTGATCAACATCCAGGGTGTCTACACCGACGGTGCCACCCGCTACAACTTCCAGAACCTCGCCGGTAGCACGTACCTTATGTACGGCGGCTCGAGCATTGCCTATCAGAGCGTCGCGGCAGTTCAAGCTCCGGACACTGTGTATGTGAACGGTAGCAACCAGGAAACCATCAAGACCTGGGGCTTCCGTGGTGCCTACACGCACAACTGGGATGCCTACTGGAACACCGCGATTTACGGTGCTTACGCCCAGGCTCAGTTCGGCAGCGGTGCCAAGAACTTCCTCTGCGGCCCGGGTGGCGTCTTCTCGGCAGTTCCAGGCCTGACCTCGTGCAATCCTGACTTCAACATCGGTCAGGTCGGCTTGATCACCCGCTGGACCCCGGTCAAGAACCTTACGTTCTCGGGCGAGTTCAACTGGACCCATGTCGACCAGAAGTATGCCGGCGTCGTTCCTACCGGCGCCAACTTCACGGTCGCCAAGCCGGCCGCGTTCTACGAGCTGAAGGATCAGGACAGCTACACGATGCTCCTCCGCGCTCAGCGCAACTGGTAAGTTCGGTCTTACGACCTGACCTCCAAGGCCCTCGGCAGGAAACTGCCGGGGGTTCTTTGTTTTTCAGATGACGAAGCTATGGCTCGCGGTCCGTCTGACCGCCCGCGGCGGCCGGAGGTGGTTGGACAGATCTAGATCGAATTTGTTGATTTCGGAGGTTCAGTCTAGTCTGGGCGAGCGCCTTGAAGCTGGCCGTTCCGCAGTGGAATATCGTCGTGACCATTGCCGAGGACCAAAATGGTCCCGGTTGATTGCCGAAGCGTTGCGCGTACATTCGTCCATCAATCGTTCAAAGGAATAGCTCAAGCAAGAGCACGCCAAAGGCCCTCAGAGAGTTCGGCCATTTGGCAAGAGCAGGGACGCCGTAAGTACTGCTATCAAGTAGGATGGGGGAGGCGGACGTTACATCGATAGAGCTGATGTAGTAGCTTGAGCGCTCTCTGGATGGGGTCACATGATCATCTTCCCCTTTGGCTTCTATATCTTGGAAGGCAAGCGCCCGATCTATATGGGTAACGACATAGAAGCGCAGAGGACCGTGCGGGCGTGGATTGAGGCGAACCCCACCACTGTTCATTTGCGATTGGACGTGATCGGGCTTGTGCAAGTTTCAACGAGGTTCCTGGGCTGTGATGAAAGTGGCCGGTCCGCAGCGATGGATCATGCGCCGCGATTATTCGCAACGACCTTTTGCGAGGAGGGGAAAAGCACTGTGCGCCGTTTGTATAGTGATTACGACGCAGCCCTCGCTGGGCACGCTCAGCTGGTGGAAATCGAAAGACGTAGATTGCTTTGATCCACTGGGCGCTTGGTGAAGTCCTAAGCAATGTTGCACGCGCGACAGGACCGGCTGCTCTGGTCCCGGCCAAGCCGGTCGCGACGCTCCTCCGCACTCAGCGCAACTAGCTAGCCAGTAGTTTGATCTAACGACCTGACGTCCAATGCCCTCGCCAGAAAACTGCCGGGGGTTTTGCTGCTGCCAGAAGAGTTTCATTGCGGTCTACCCTGCCGAGACAATTGCTTGAGACAGAAATGTTGTCTCAATAGGGTTGACTTTTCTATTTAGAGACATCAATGTCTCATGGTCTAGACCCTAATGAGATAGGATTGAATATGACCATCATCGGGTACGCCCGTGTGAGCACGACCGATCAGCACCTTGATGTCCAAGAGAACACGTTGCGTGCGGCAGGCTGCGACCTGATCCGGTCTGAGAAGCGCAGCGGCACCACCACCGTAGGCCGCGAGGAGCTTGGCACGGTACTCGACTTCCTTCGAGCTGGGGACGTGTTGATGGTCACGCGCATTGACCGGCTGGCGCGCAGCATCGGTGATCTCCAAGACATCGTGCGCACTGTGAAGGCCCGTGGCGCTTCCCTGCGAGCCACAGAGCAGCCCATCGATACGAGCACAGCGGCGGGAAAATGCTTCCTCGACATGCTCGGTGTATTTGCTGAGTTCGAGACCAACCTACGGCGCGAGCGCCAACTGGAAGGCATAGCGGACGCGAAGGCCCGTGGCGTCTACAAGGGCCGCAAGCCCTCGGTGGATGTCGCCAAGGTGAAGGCGATGCACGCAGAAGGCAATGGAGCATCCGCCATTGCGAAGGCTCTAGGTATCGGCCGCGCGTCGGTCTATCGCGCTCTGGAAGGCAAGGGGGGCTGAGTCTATGCGGAAGATCATGGGCTCCCTCCCTGGCGCTGCCGTCCAGCTAATCGGCAGCTAAAGGGACTCCGGCTCCCGGTGGGGCCCCTCGGCCTGTCGTTGCCGGGGCCCCGCCTTCAAAAAGCTCGGGCTAAAGCCTTCGGCCTCTGCTCGGTTGAAGCGGGCGGTGTGCTTCGCCAAGAGTACCGTGTGGAGCCCCGACAGGCCCGGACTCAATAGTGAATTTGCAGGCGGGAGCGCTCTCGGTCTCTCAGCCTGCGCATTCCAGGGATGGTGATCAGGTGTTCCAGGCGATGGTGATCACGGATTCCAGCGATCGTGATCAGATGCGGAGGCGAACACGACTGACGGGTTTATGTGTGCTGGAAATGGTCTCCTGGTCAAGGCTGGCGGGTTGGTTCGGAGATCGTTCCGGCGGTCCATGGGAGGGCCCCGTGCGCGGCGCGGAGTGCCCCCATGAGCGACGGAGCGACGCGCGCGGGAGGGGCCTGTGGGCCGGCGGGGCGATCGTGCGCGAGGTGCTCACGGTTTTTTCTTTTCGCCAGCCTGACGCCGTAGACTGTCGCCTTTGAGCTCGAGGCGGTGCGCATTGTGAATGATGCGGTCCAATATCGCATCGCCAAGGGTGGGATCGGCAATGACGTCGTGCCATTGCGACACGGGGACCTGACTTGTGATCAACAAGGATCCCTTGTCGTAGCGATCATCGACAATCTCGAGCAGATCGCGGCGCTGGTCGGCGGTGAGCGGTTCGGGTCCCCAGTCGTCAAGGATGAGGAGATTGACGCGCTCGAGCGCGGCGATCAGGCGCGCCAGACGGCCTTCGCCGCGCGCCTGGGCGAGATCGGCGAACAGGCGGGATGTTCGCTTGTAGAGGACGGAGAAGCCGTCGCGGCAGGCCTTGTTGCCGAGCGCACAGGCAAGCCAGGACTTGCCGGTGCCGGTTGGGCCGACGATGACCAGGTGGTTGGCCTCACGGATCCATTGGCAGGTGGCGAGGGTTTGGAAGAGCGAACGGTCAAGGCCGCGAGCGGTGCGATAGTCGACGTTCTCAATGGCGGCGGCTTGCCGGAGCTTGGCACTGGTCAAGCGGCGCGTGAGGCGGCGGTTGTCGCGGGCGGTGACCTCGCGATCGACGAGGAGGCCGAGCCAATCGGCGTGCGGCATCTCGGCCGCCTCGGGGTTGTTCTGCAGTTCAGTGAGGGTATCGGCCATGGCGGCGAGGCCGAGGGCGCGCAAGCGATCGACGGTGGGGTGAATAAGCATGCTGATCTCTCCTGATCAATTGTAGTAGCTGCGGCCACGGATGTTGGCGTGGAAGAGGATGGGCGCCTCCTCGGCGGGAGGCGCGGTTCTGTCGGTGCCGTTCTTGAGGATGGCGGCGACCGTTTTGTACGAGCGGGCGTTGAGCAGCAGGGCCCGGGCGCAGGCGGCGTCGACGCGTTCCTGGCCGTAGCGCTTGACCAGCCCGAGAATGCCGATCGCGGAGCGGAAGCCCTGTTCCGGATGCGGCCGCGACCGCAGGATGACGTCGATCAGGGTGTCGGCGTCGGGGCCGACCTTGGCGGCTTCGGAACGAATACGCTCATGGGTCCAGTCACGATAGCGGCGATGCGAACTCGGCATATGCTCGGCAATCGTGGTCGGGCGATGCGGCAAGGTGCTGCGCAGATGCGAGGCCACGCGCTTGCCACGGAGGAAGATCTCGACGGTCTTTTGGGTGATGCGAGCCTCGACCTCCTGATGCAAGAGGTTGTGAGGGACGCTGTAGTAATGCTTGGCGATCTCGACGTGATAATCGAGGTTGACCCGGCAGCGCTTCCACTCGGCATACTCGTACGGTTCATCCGGCAAGGGGGTGAGCGCCTGATGATCGAACTCTTCGAACAGATCGCGCCGACTTCGCCCCCAGCTCCGGAGAGGTCGATCGTTCAGCTCGACAAGGAGGCTGTGGATCGCCTCGTTGAGGGCGGCGAGCGAGAAGAAGCGGCGGTTGCGCAGACGCGCCAGAATCCATCGCCCGACGATTTGGACCCCGACCTCGACCTTGGCTTTGTCGCGCGGCCGATACGGCCGCGCCGGGACGATGGCGGTGCGGTAATGGCGGGCGAGATCGGCATAGGTCCGGTTGACCATCGGCTCGTGAAAGCAGGCCCGGGTGATGCCGGCCTTCAAATTGTCGCTCACCGTCTGCCGGGCCACACCGCCGAAAAAGGCAAAGGCCCGCACGTGCGAGGCGATCCAGTCCGGCAGGCTCTGGGTGAGGCTGGCCTCGGCGTAGGTGTAGTTCGAGGCGCCGAGCACGGCGACGAAGATCTGCGCGCTGCGCACCTCACCGGTGAGCCCGTCAACTACCTCCATGGTGTGGCCGGAATAGTCGACGAACAGCTTCTCGCCGGCGACATGGACCTGGCGCAGGGTCGGCTTGAGGCGGCCGGCCCATTCCTTATAGCGTTCGCAGAACCACGCATAGCTGAAGCTGTCGGAGTTTGCGTCGCAATACTCCTCCCACAACAGCATCAGCGTGACGTTCGGGCGCCGCAGCTCGCGATGCACGAGCGCCCAGTCCGGATGCGGACGCTCGTCGCTGGGCCGATCGGAAGGCGGCGGAAACAGGCGGTTCTCGAGCTGGACGTCGTCATCGAGCTCCGTTGGCAACGGCCAGGTCAGACCGGCGCGGCGGGCTCGGTTGACGTACTTACTGACCGTGCCCTGGGCCAGACCGAGGCTGCGGGCAACGGCGCGTTGCGACATGCCGACGCTGTAGTGCAGGCGTAGAACTTCGCGAATGTGGCGCATGGACAGTCTCTCTGTCGGCATCTCGATCCTCTGCGGTTGGGCAAAAGACCGAGCTACCCCGGTTGCAGACTGTCAGCGGTGGGCGCCTCCTGGTTGTCCCCGATCATGATCGCTGGAAATAGCGATCACGATCGGCTGGAAACGGTGATCACGATGCTCTGGAATGGGTGATCACGATGGCCTGGAATCGGTGATCACGATCGGCTGGAACGCGCACTCAGCCACCGACACCTACGGACAAGCCGGTGATGGCGGAACAATGCGTCTATTTAATCGAAGGTTGCTAGCCCTACTTTTGCTCGGCCCTAGCTTGCGCGATTGCATTTTCTAGTTCGTCCGCGAGAAGCTTGTAATGGGCAACCACCCGCTCGAAAGCCGCTCGCTTTATTCCCGGCCTCGCGGCATCCCGTAGCTGCTCGCACTTTACAATCTGCTCGCGCAACGTCGCGAGGTGTTCAATCATGTCTTTCATGGTTTCCCTGCGAGGATCACCATACCACAGTAAATTAGCCGGCACTGCGGCCTTGATGAGCCCTCCTGTACTGTCGTACCTTTGACTGCAATGGGGGTCACGCCTGCTGTCTTTAGGCAGGGGCATTGGGAGTGACCAACAGGGGTCGCCGGCCATACTTTCAGAAGTCCCGGCGACCCATCTTCCGCTTCCCCAACCAAGCGGTGGTTGCGTCAACGGGGGAAATTGGCGCCTGGTCTTCTCCTTGTTTTACGGTCTCCCATATGGCCAAACCGCGCCCTGTGGCGGCCTGTCAACGGCATCAATTCAGCTTTTGGCGAAGTTTCCGCATGATGTCTCGTAGGTCTCGTATGTATTGTTGAGTGATCCGCCGTATCTCCTCGTCGCGCGAGGGCAGGAGCTCATCCTTGTCAGGAGGTCTCTCGTTGGGCGGCTTGTTCACCTCGGGATCGTGAGCCGGGCTCAAGGCATGCCCTTGAGTTAAATCAACGCGGATCGCCCTCCGGGCCCGCACTCCCAACCGCCAAGCTCGGCGTGCCTCGACCGAGGCGAGGCGGTCAAGCCGTCTTAATCGCTACCGATACTGTCTGCGGAGTTGGACCGGACAGGCGCTTGGTTTCCCGCCAGCGCTGCCTTCATCCTGACAGCCACAGTCGCCAAGGCCAGCCAGTCGCGCATGAACTGTTCGCCTATCGCTTTGATGCGTTCATCTTCCGTCGCCGCGACGGCAACGACATGCGAGCACAGGCCGAGATTGGCGAACTTGGTGCAGCTGCACGACCATTCCGCGTAGCGGTCCCGCTTCACCAAATTGTCTGGGCCGATGAGCCAGCCCTCCGGGATTTTGAGTATCCGACCGTTCTCAACGGTGATGCCGGTTTGAATTTCGTACAAAATCATGCGCGTCCCCCCACCTGCGCCTATGCTTACGGTTCCCATCGTGTGGCTGCAAGCACGCGAGCGTTGTCCGTCCTGTCACCCACACGCTCCTAAGCGCTGTGGCGCCAATAGCCCCCAGGCAATCAGCTCCCGCGCGGACCCTTCAGCGTAGTAGGCGGCGGCGTCCCTTGGCGGCATTGACGTGTCCGCAGCCTGCTAAAGCCAAGGGCCCTTGTTCGGCTGAAACGGGCGGCGTGCTCTGCCAGAAGTACCGTGTGGGGCCCACAGGCCCTGCAATAGGAACGACGGGCACCGCGAGGGCACTCTGGCGCCGATGCCTCTAGGAGACTCAGCGGAGTCCTCTAGGGGGCTAATAGCTAGCCGCGGTGCCCCGCCTGGGCATTGTGTCAAAGGCCCCCACGGGCTTCCTAGAGTCCTACAGGGGCATTTGCCGGGATGCCCTGTACAGCCCAAGACTAGGCCATCAGCCGTTTGCACAGATACGGCGGGCGATCCTAGTCAAGCCTGCTATTCGGCCCGGTGGGCGGGTCGCAGCCAAATTCGTTCTCTGTTATAGGCGATGTGTGCTGTGGTGTATTCTACCAGTAGCCATCTCCTCTATCTCTCATATAGGGCTAACAGGGCGCTGTAGGTCTGAGGGACGTTAAGCGAAGGGCATCAAGGCACGAACAGGTGCTCTCCCTGCCTGCTGCTGATTTTGAGGCTAGGACTGACGGGGATATGGCCGATGCGGAAATGCCCACCGAAAGCGCCCATCAACGCCATTGCGCCCCGGCGCTCATGCTCTTCAGGCACAATCAGGCTATCATGCACCGCTAGGCTCGGGACGCCATCCCGCATTAACCCTTGCATCGCAGCGACGATAACGCGGCTCTCATCAAACATAAGATCAGCCCAAGTGCGGACCCGGCCATCCTTTAGCGGCTGGCCCCACTGGCCGAGAATTGGGTGGTGCTTGATTATCACCTTACCTAGCTGGACCGGAGGGTACCGATTGGTGTCCAGAGGATGGCCGTGCTCTAGCTCGTAATCCTTCAGAATGACTGTAGGCCACTTGCGCAGCGGCCCAGTGCTGCCGAAGGTCGCGGCCACCCAGAGCTTCACAACGGCGCGCGCCTCCTCGCCTATACCGGGAATAACGTAAGGGTCCTGTTTCCTATCGAGTTGCACGCCGTGCCAAGCGTAAAAGATAGTTAGATAGCTTGCTCGCAGATCAATTTCGACGACCGGCGACCCATTGATGGTCATCTCAAGGCGCTTCTCGCCGCCCTGCTGTTGATAGTTTCTGTCTGCCGGTTGACTATACAAACGTCCGCCCTGATCCCAATTGAAGTCTGCGGCGCTGCCGTTCTGGAAGATGCGGACATAGCCGTGATGTATGCAGCCACCGCCGAAGGTCTGCTTTGCGAGAAATTCATTCAGCTGCCGCACGTCCGCTTCCAGCTTTAGGGACAGGTCCGTGTGCTCGAACTTCAGTCGGCGGCCTTGGACCTTGCGGCCAGCATCCCATGTGCTCGCGGCGCGTTTCTGAAGCGGCTGCTTCGGCAAGCCGTAGTGGAAGTGATCTAGCGAGTTCTCGAAGCTAATTCCGTGTTCGCCCGCCAGCGCTATGAGCTTCTTGGTAGGACGATAGCGCGAGGCCCTCCGCCGCGAGGCCAATGGCGGCCCGTCTTCGTCAAAACGGAACCAGCTTTCAGCAACTCCTTCACGGTGCTCTACAAGACCTAGCAACCGCATTGTATCTTGGAGCGGAATAAACACGCGGGCCCCGACTGGCGCTCCCGTGAAGCCGTCTTTCTTAAGTGACCGATAAACCCATTTACCGTCAGCGCTCAACAAATCAGCTAGGAAAGCCGCGATGGCGGGCTTGAGCTTCTTGCGGTGCGTCTTGGGCTCCCCGAAAAACTCTGTGTGGGCTAACTGTTTCAGCACCTGTTCGTTAACGACTTCAGTGAGAGCCTGCGCCGCTTCGGTGCCCGCGTGCCCCTCAAGGGAAGCGAAAGTAGCATCGCGCAGCTCGTCTCCATTAGATGCCTCCGTCTCCGGGGCGGCGGAAAGTGCGTTTTTCAACAACGTAGTGTTCTTTCTCTTGTAACGTTCCCCCCGTGAGCACCGTGCTCCGAGGGTTCTCAAGTTGCACTGGCATTATAGCCGAACTGCTTGCAGCAACGCGGCAGCGGCCTACTTGGCGGTGATTAACTCCCGAGTAGCGCATTGAGTTGGTCCCAGAGGTGACTTCAGTCCACCTTGTACATTGGGAATTTCTTCACGGCTTCGGCGAGGTCTTCCGGCAGCGGTTTCGTGTATGCTCGTCCTATTGTCGCCGGCGAATGCCCGGTGATTGCGTCGCTGTAACGTTCATCAATGCCTGCGCGAGCTGCCATGGCCTTGAACGTGTGCCGCCATGCGTGATTGGGGCTAATCTCTGGATCGGTTATGCCGAGGGAGCGGACCCAAGTGCCAACCTGAGACCTCATGCGCTCAGCGGGGCTCTGACGAGGTCCATCTTCGACCTTTGCGACCGGACGCTGCTTTCTTGGGTAAAAGAGTGGCCCGCCTTGGGCTCGCTCGACGAAATCGAGAAATCCCTGTGCGATAAGGTGCTGATTAAGTGGTACCGTCCGAGCCTTCCGTGTTTTTATTTTACCGGCGGATGGTGTCAGCTTAGCGAAGTGCATTCCATTGCGCTGCTGAATGTCGCTCGCCCGCAGTTGCGTAATCTCGCCAGCGCGGGCACCAGTATAAGCGCAAATCCAAGGGACCCACCGAAACGCGCGTTCTCGGTAGGACTTGGTGTCGTCGCAGCGTAGCGCGGCCCCCAAGATAATCTTGATCTCGGCGTCATCGAAGGCTTTCGTTTCGCGCTCGGTATTCTTCCGAGGCACACTGATGCGCACCTCTGGAAACGGATTGTTGTCGATCATCTTTTCTGCGACACCCCAACCAAAGACCGTCTTCAGGGCTGTCCGCCATGCGGCTGCAACGGTTCCGGCCGACCGATTTTCATTGACCAGGCCGTTCATCCACGTCTTGGCTTTTTCAAAGCTGATGTTTCTGACGTCGAGAAAATGTCGATCAGCTTCCTTGAACACGGTGGTCCATCGGTAGACCGTTCCTTCCGCCGGCTGCACAGCTTTCGTCCAAGCCTCGAACAATTCCATCGCCTTGACAGGAGTACTTCCCCCGAGCTCTGCAAATTGGGGAAACCCCTGCTGATGGACATCCGGCGAGTAGTCGCCACGGGCCATTGCTTCCAACCGCTGGAATGCCGGCAGTAGGTTGTCGCTAACGGCGTCCAAGAAAAGATTGGTGGCATCTGGCGTCAAGCTGAGGCCCTGTTCCAAAAGGAAGGCAGCAGTCTGGGCTTCAGCAGCGATGGCGGGGCGGACTTCTTCTCTGACCTGCGGATCGAACTGCCAATCCCAATGTGGATCATCCATTGGGCGCTCTTCGTAGTCATCCGGCGCATGTGGGCGGATCACGTTCCAGACTAGGATTTCGGTCAAGGTCCTCCAATGAGCTGGCGTGCGAAGGTCACGTTCGTGTCGCGCGACGAACCAAGCGTACCACCTGCCTGCTAATGCGTAGGCGTTTTGGCGGGTCAGTGGTTGGGGGCCGTTCTTTTTGGCAGCTCTGAGGCTGCCAATGCGCGTCTCGATGTCGGCCAACCACTCCCCGAAACGCGCTCGAGCTTCATGATCTGAGGCGCCTTTTTCCAGGCGGAACTTCTCTTCCCAGGCGTTGCCAAACCTCGCTGCGTACTCAACTCGAATGTCCTTGGGGATCACTTTCCGGGCCACGTAGGCGCCCGTAGAAGTTCGTGTCAGTCCAGCCATCAGCAGTGCCATTTGTACGGTGCCTTGTACTTACAGGCATCCCGATAGTGATGGCAATCCAGTAACTTACTGAATTTTCTGAACCTCAGCTCTCCGAGTTCTCGGATCGCTTAAGTCCCTCGCGTTCATGCGGGTGTGTCCGAAGGCGCGAAGGGACCAACAGCGGTGATTTAGAGCGGGTTGGGGAATTGGCCGTACGGGTCAGTGACCATCCCTGAAGAGCAACTTGGAGGTTTAACATGAAGTTGGTTAAGAGCCTTTTGCTCGGCTCAGCGGCGGGTCTGATCGCCGTGGGCGGAGCGCAGGCAGCCGATCTCCCCGTGAAGGCCAAGGCGGTCGAATACGTGAAGATCTGCTCCCTGTACGGTGCGGGTTTCTACTACATCCCGGGCACCGATACCTGCATCAAGCTGGGTGGTTATCTGCGCGCTGAAGTCGCGTTGAACACCAACTCGGATATCAACGGCCAGTATAACATCTCGACCCAGGGCGCCAACGGTGCACGCAACCGTCTGACGAACTACTACACCGCTCGCGCTCGTGAAGACCTCAACATCGACACGCGCACCGCGACCGAGTACGGCGTGGTCCGCACGTTCTTCGACGGCGTGTTCTCCTGGACGACCGGCAACTTCGTCGGCACCAACAGCGCATTCGGTGGAACCGCCTACAGCGGCACCCTTGTCCTCGGCAACGGCAACACGGCGCTCTTCGGCTCGGGTGGTGGCTCGGTGAACGGCACCGACGGCAACACCTCGGCTGGTTCGCTCGGCGTGTACTACGCCTTCATCCAGTTCGCCGGCTTCACGATGGGTAAGGCAGTGTCGCAGTTCGACGCCCCCTGGACCAACTATCCGGGCAACAACTTCGACGGCCTCGCCGGCGGCAGCGGCACGGTCACTGGTGTCAACCAGTTCTCCTACACCGCTGACTTCGGTCAGGGCGTGACGGCGGCGTTCTCGGCGGAAGATGCCACCCAGTACTATCAGGCTGGTAACCTCAACCTGAGCGGCGGGAGCGTGGTCGGCTTCTTCTCCGGTTCGTTCGGTACCGGCTCCATCGGTGGCTCGCGCTCGCCGAACCTCGTCGCTATGGTTCGTGTCGATCAGGCTTGGGGTCTGTTCCAGGCGTCGATTGCCGCGAAGGACAACCACGTTGGTTACTATGGTGGGACCGAACTGACCGGTCACCCCGACGACAAGTGGGGTTGGGCGGCTCAGCTCGCTCTGTCGATCAAGAACATCCCGACCGGTGCGGGTGACGTGATCAACATCCAGGGTGTCTACACCGACGGTGCGACCCGCTACAACTTCCAGAACCTCTCGGGCAGCACGTTCGCGATGTTCGGTAGCTCGGGGGTGGCCTACCAGAGCGTCGGCTTCGCGACCGCACCGGACACGGTGTATATCAACGGTAGCAGCCAGGAAACCATCAAGACCTGGGGCTTCCGCGGTGCTTACACCCACAACTGGGATCCCTACTGGAACACCGCGATTTACGGTGCCTGGGCTGCGGCGCAGTATGGCTCGCTTGGCAAGGCCGCGATTTGCGGTCCTCTCGGGATCGGTGGCGGTATCTTCGGAGCTACCCCGGGTCTCACGAGCTGTAACCCCGACTTCAACCTGAGCAACGTCGGTATCATCACCCGCTGGACGCCTGTGAAGAACCTGACCTTCTCGGCTGATTTCACTTGGAGCCATCTCGACCAAAAGATGGCGGGTGTCGTGTTCAACCCCGCGACTATCGCCATCCCGGCCAAGCCGGCCGCGGCGTACGAGCTGAGGGATCAGGACACGTTCACCCTGCTCCTCCGCGCTCAGCGCAACTGGTAAGTCGGTTTAACGACCTAACCTCCAAGGCCCTCGGCAGGAAACTGCCGGGGGTTTTGTTTTGGCGAACGGGCTTCCGACCCGACTTTGTCAGCCGAGCCAGCGCCCCCGCTTCCGTGACCTTTGCTCGCTAGGGCTCAGGTCCCAGCCTCTCCGCGCGTCTGCTTGATCCGAAACGGACCTTTGATCTGGATCAACCCAGAGGAGTGGCGCCTCGCTTCTGTACGCCTCACGGTTGGTCAAAGACCCCACTATCGAAAAGCGCATAACAACCGAAGCAACTCGTCGCGCGGTGTGAAGCAACGCAGGCCGCTGATGCACGGGCCGGGGGCGTCATGAATCTGGCTGATACGAAGTCGTTGTCTGGCTCCGGACAATCGTTCGAAGATCCAGCAGCCGAGGGGATGCTTTACGTGCCGGGCGGCACGTTTCGAATGGGCTCGGATCGACATTATCCGGAGGAAGCGCCAGCCCACCGCGTTACCGTTGACGGATTCTGGATGGATCGCACGCCGGTCACCAACCGCCAATTCCGCAAATTCGTGAACGCAACCGGTTACGTCACTTTCGCCGAAATTACACCTGATGCGAAGGACTATCCGGGCGCTCTGCCGCACATGCTCAAGGCCGGCTCACTGGTCTTCACGCCGCCCAAGCGGGCTGTGGACCTGCGCAACTGGGCGCAATGGTGGAGGTTCAAATTCGGCGCCAACTGGCGCCGCCCCTATGGTCCGCGCAGCAATATCAGCGGGCTCGACGACCACCCGGTCGTCCACGTCGCCTACCGCGACGTCGAAGCCTATGCCAAATGGGCCGGCAAGGAATTGCCGACCGAGGCCGAATGGGAATTCGCCGCACGCGGCGGACTGGACGGCGCGGAATTCGCCTGGGGTGACGAGCAATTCCCCGGCGGCAGGCATATGGCAAACACCTGGCAGGGCAATTTCCCGCACCAGAACCTTGCGGCCGATGGCTTCGAACGCACTTCGCCCGTCACCGCATTCCCGGCCAACGGTTACGGCCTGCACGACATGATCGGCAATGTCTGGGAATGGACAGCCGATTGGTATTCGCAGAAGCACGAAGCCGACGCCCCGAAATCCTGCTGCATTCCGCAAAATCCTCGCGGTGGGCCCGAGGGCGCGAGCTACGATTCTTGTCAGCCGACCCTCAGGATTCCGCGCAAGGTGCTCAAAGGCGGCTCGCATCTTTGCGCTCCCAACTACTGCCGCCGCTATCGTCCGGCCGCGCGTCATGCCGAGCCGATCGACACCTCAGCAAGCCATCTCGGCTTCAGGTGCATCACCAGGAAGAGGATCACGTCATGAGTACAGATAGGATTCCGGAAAAGCCTGAGATGAGCACGAGACCAAGCGGCGGAGAATTGAAGCGCCGCGATCTCTTGTTGAGTGGTAGTTCTCTCGTCGCCGCTTCGGCGCTCTCGGCCGTCGGATTGACGAGCCCGGTACAAGCGCAGCAACCGGCACCGGCGCCAGCCGCGGCCGGCCAGCGGCCGAACATCGTCGTCATCATGGGAGACGATATCGGCATCTGGAATATCGGCGCCTACCACCGCGGGATGATGGCCGGGCGGACGCCAAACCTCGACAAGATCGCCGCCGAAGGCATGCTGTTCACCGATTACTACGCCGAGGCGAGTTGCACGGCGGGTCGCGCCAACTTCATCACCGGCGAGCTGCCGATCCGGACCGGCATGACCACAGTCGGCCAGGCCGGCGCTCCCACCGGCTTGCCGGCGGAGGCCGTGACCATTGCGACGGCGCTGAAAGGAATGGGCTACGCCACCGGCCAGTTCGGCAAGAATCACCTTGGCGATAAAAACGAGTTTCTGCCGACGGTGCATGGCTTCGATGAATTCTTCGGCTACCTGTATCACCTCGATGCGATGGAAGATCCGGCCCACCCCGGTTATCCGCAGGACCTGTTGAACGTCGTCGGTCCGCGCAACATGGTCCACTCGTGGGCGACCGATGTCGATGATGCCACCGTGGATCCGCGCTGGGGCAAGGTGGGCAAGCAAAGGATCGAGGACGCAGGCACGCTCTATCCGAAGCGGATGGAAACCGTGGACGACGAAATCCGGGACCTTGCCTTGAAGTTCATTGAAAAGGCCAAGGCCGACAACAAGCCGTTCTTCCTGTGGCTCAATCCAACCCGCATGCACATCGTCACGCACCTGTCGCCAAAATACCAGGCGATGCGCAATTCCAAGAACGGCTGGACGATTCATGAAGCGGGCATGGCGCAGCTCGACGACGATGTCGGCATCGTCATGCAGAAGCTCAAGGACATGGGCGTGGATGACAACACCATTGTAATCTTCACTACCGACAACGGCACAGAGGTCTTCACCTGGCCCGATGGCGGACAGACGCCTTTTGCGCAGAGCAAAGGCACGGTCATGGAGGGTGGCTTCCGCGCGCCGGCCATGATCCGCTGGCCGGGCAAGGTGCCGGCCGGCAAGGTTGAGAACGGCATCATCTCCGGGCTGGACTGGTTCCCGACCTTGCTAGCCGCAGCCGGCAACCCGAACATTGTCGAGGAGCTGAAGAAGGGCAAACACATCGTGGACCGCACCTACAAGTGCCATCTGGACGGTTACAATCAGATGGACATGATCACCGGCAAAGGGCCCTCGAAGCGGCACGAAATCTGGTACTTCGGCGAGAGCGAGCTGGGAGCCGTGCGCATCGACGACTTCAAGTATCGCTTCATCGACCAGCCCGGGGGATGGCTGGGCGAAAAGACCAAGGTTGACGTTCCCTACCTGATCAACCTTCGCCTCGATCCGTTCGAGCGGACGGGCTGGCCCGATAGCGGGACCAAATTTGGCGCGCAGCAATACTTCGACTGGTTCAAATATGAATTCTGGCGCTTCGTGTTCGTTCAGCAGGAGGTCGAGAAACTGGCCATGACGGCGATCGAGTTTCCGCCGATGCAGAGGGGGGCAAGCTTCAATCTAGACGCGGTGAAGGCCAAGATCGAAGCGGCGCGGGCGGCGATGGCGAAATAAGCGTGGACCACTTGCGGGCCGCCTCCTATGGTCGCCCGCTCCTCCCGGCAGCGACTCAGAGTAGGGCCGTCTCTATTCCACGCTGCCGGTGCCGCGGCGCAAATCGGCCTCGATCTGTAGTCGCGTGCCGCCGCCGAACCGGGCGCGGTAGACCTGAAGGTTCTCCATGATCCGCTGCACGTAGTTGCGGGTCTCGGAGAAGGGGATCAGCTCGACCCAGTCGACCGCGTCGACCTTGGGGTCGCGCGGATCGCCGTAGCGGTCGATCCACTTCTTCACGCTGCCGCGGCCGGCATTGTAGGCGGCAAAGGTCATGATGTACGAGCCGCGATAATCCTCGAGCAGCCCGCCGAGCTCGGCCGAACCGAGCGTGGCATTGTAGACCGAATCGTTCTTCAGCCGCCCCAGATCGTAGGTCGCGCCATGCCGCTTGCAGACGTAGCGGGCGGCGTCCGGCGTCACCTGCATCAGCCCGTAGGCCTGCGCCGGCGAGACCACTGACGGGTTGAACGCGCTCTCCTGCCGCGCGATCGCATAGATGATGCTGCGCTCGACCTCGGGGCCGATCGGGGTGAACTGCGGGATGCCGTTGACGGGGTAGGCATAGAAGTCGAACGGCAGGCCGCGGTTGAGCGCGGCCTTGCCGACCAGCAGCATGCCGCGCGCGTCGCCGTAGCGCTGGGTCAGCTCGCCGAGGCCGGCAAGCGCCTCGGGATCGCCGTTCTCGCCCATGTCGGCGAGCATCGGCACCGCCATCTCGCGCTCGTCGAGCTCGTAGAGCAACTGGGCCGCACGCACGATCTCCAATCGTTCGGCGCCGCGCCCGCGCGGCTGGCTGTTGAGCTCGATCTGCGGCAGGCCGAGTTTTGCGCGCGCGAGCTGACCGTAATAGCTCGTGGATTGCTCTGCTGCCCGCGCGTAGGCGTTGCGCGCCTCCTGCTGACGGCCCGCAGCTTCCGCAGCGCGGCCCTGCCAGTAGCCGGCGCGCGCCAGCGTGGTCGGGTTGACGCTGCCGACGCCGATGCGGGCGAAGTGCTGCGCGGCCGTCGTGGGGTCGTTGAGGAAGCGCAGCGCGATCCAGCCCGCGGTGAATTCCTGCTCGGTCTTGTAGATGTCGCGCGAGGGCAGGGCGGCATCTCGCGCGATCAGATAGGCGCTGCGGAATTCCTCGGTGTCGATCATCTTGCGTGCCAAAAGGCGCCGCTCGATCCACCATTCGTCGAGATTGTAGAGCCGGTTCGGATCCTTCGGCGCCGACAGCATCAGCTGGGCGGCCTCAGTGAACTTCTCCTCGCGGCGCAGCAGCTGGATCTTGCTGAAGAGGAAGCCGGGATCGTTGTGCAGCTCGTGCGGCACCGCCTCGAGCAATGCCCGCGCGTTCGGCGCCTTCTTGACGGAGGCGATGCGGGCCCTGGCCAGCGCGACATAGCCGGCGCCGAGGCGCCTCGCGGCGCGCAGCGCGGCCTCGTTCTCGCTGCCGTAGAGCAGGGTGTCCATTCGCGCCTTCTGGTCGCCCGCCGTCAGCAGGGCACCGAACTGGTCGAGCGCATTGTTCTCGGTGTCCTCCGACATCGGATCGCTGCGCCAGGCCTCTCGCACCAGCCGCTCGGCATTGGCGCGGTCGCCGCGTGCCAGCATCGCCTTGGCGAGCGTGAAGCGGCCCTTGGCGGACACCGGGGACTCGTTCTCGAACCACGACCACGCGACGGAATCGTCGCGCCTGTCGTCCCACATTGCCGCTTCGAGGCGGCGGCGCAGGAAGGTCTGCGACGGCCAGCTCGGATTGGCCGAGAGGAAGGCGCGGTAGCGCTCGACGGTCGCGCCATTGTCCTCGCTGCGCAGGATGATCCATTCCGCAAGCTTGCGGGCAACGGGATCCGAGATCGAGGCTGCATAATTGGTGGCATCGCCCGGCTTGCGCTTGCGGACGAGCTCGATGACGTTCTCCAGCGTGTCCTTGTCGGCCTGCGACGTCGACGAGGTCGCGGCGACCGCGGCTGGCGTGACCGGCTTGCGCGGTGCGGCGTGCTGGCGGGTTGCCGGCGCGAGCACGGGAGCTGCGATGGGTTTTGCCGGGGCCGGGGCGGTCGGCCGGATGGTGGCGGTCACCGCCGGGGCGGGGGCAGTCTTGGGCGGCGCACTGTTGGCTGATTTTGGCCCGGGGGCTGCGGCCGCTGGCTTCGGCTTGTCCTTGCCGGAATCCTTGCCCCCGTTCTTGCCAGCATCCTTCCCTGCCTCCTTGGCCGGCTTCTTTGCTGCGTCATTGGTCTGGGCGCCAGCCGCCCCCTTGCTCGCGCCCTTCGTTGCGTCCTTGCCGGTTCCCTTGGATGTGTCCTTGGCGGATCCTTTTGCGGTGTCCTTGGCAGCTTGCTTCGCTGGTTCCTTGGGCCCGTCTACGGGCGTCTCGTTGGACTTGGCGAGGGCGACGCAGCCGACCGAGAGCCCTGCCATCAGGCTCACGACCAGACCTGCGGATCGCCAGGCGGCACGAGGAAAGGAGGTCACGGCGGTTGTTCGCCCCGAATCAGTGAAATGGCTCAAGATCTAGCTGAATCTGATTGAATATGCGGACAAATTACCAACAGCCGCTTACTTCCGGCGGGTTTGCACCACCACCGCGGCAAAATCGCGGCCTAAACGGTGCGTCGCCGGGCTGCGGCCCTTTTACCGGCGGGGTAGACCCGATATGTATGGGGCTTGCTCTCAAGATTGCCGCGTACGGAGGAAGTCCATGGCAGCCAAGACGAAATTCCGGGGATCGTTCACCGCCTTGGTCACGCCGTTCAGGAACGGCTCGCTGGACGAGGCGGCGTTCCGCTCCCTGGTGAACTGGCAGATCTCGGAGGGCACCAATGGCCTCGTGCCGGTCGGCACCACCGGCGAGAGCCCGACGCTGAGCCATGACGAGCACAAGAAGGTCGTCGAATGGTGCATCGCTGAAGCCAAGGGCCGCGTCCCGGTCATCGCGGGCGCCGGCTCCAACTCGACCAAGGAGGCGATCGAGCTCTCCCAGCACGCCGAGAAGGCGGGCGCCGACGCCGTGCTGATCGTGACGCCCTACTACAACAAGCCGACCCAGGAAGGGATGTATCAGCACTTCAAGGCAATCAACGATGCGATCGGGATTCCGATCATCATCTACAACATCCCGCCGCGCTCCGTGATCGACATGTCGGTCGACACCATGAAGCGGCTGTGGGAGCTGAAGAACATCGCCGGCGTCAAGGACGCCACCGCCAGCATGGTTCGCGTGTCGCAGCAGCGCGCAGCGCTGGGCGAGGACTTCAACCAGCTCTCGGGCGAGGACGCCACCATCATCGGCTACATGGCCCATGGCGGCCATGGCTGCATCTCGGTGACCTCGAACGTCGCGCCGCGCCTGTGCTCGGAGTTCCACGCCGCCTGGCAGAAGGGCGATCATGCCACCGCCCTGAGGCTGCACGACAAGCTGATGCCGCTGCACAACAATCTCTTCATCGAGAGCAATCCGGCGCCGATCAAGTATGCGATGTCGCTGCTCGGCAAGCTCGATGAGACGCTGCGGCTGCCGATGGTGCCGGTCTCCGAGCCGACGCGCGTTGCGGTGCGCAGTGCCATGGTGCACGCCGGATTGATCAACTGAGGCGCTAACCAACCCCGGGGAGCTTTTCATGGGGGTCGATGAAAAGGGCATGCGGATGCTCAAGGAGTTCCGCGAGTTCGCCATGAAGGGCAATGTCGTCGACCTCGCGGTCGGCGTCATCATCGGCGCGGCCTTCGGCGCCATCGTCACGTCGCTGGTCGGCGACGTCATCATGCCGATCATCGGCGCAGCGACTGGCGGCCTCGACTTCTCGAACTACTTCATCCCCTTGTCTAAGGCGGTTACCGCCACCAACTTAGCGGATGCGAAAAAGCAAGGCGCGGTGCTTGCTTACGGTAGCTTTCTCACGCTGACGATCAACTTCATCATCGTCGCCTTCGTGCTATTCCTGGTGATCCGCGCCATGAACACGCTGAAGCGCAAGGAGGAGGCGGCGCCCACGGAGCCGCCGAAGCCGTCTGCGGAGGTCGTGCTGCTCACCGAGATCCGCGATCTCCTCAAGAAGTGACGCGCCCGCTTCGTGCAAACTGTTAGCTTAAGCGCGTATCTCGATCAGGTCTTTTGCCAGGTTTTGTAGGTCATGGCCGACAAGAATGAACGTCCGATCAAGGTCATGGCGGAGAATCGCAAGGCCCGCTTCAACTATGCGATCGAGGACACGATCGAGGCGGGCATTGCGCTGACCGGCACCGAGGTCAAGTCGATCCGCAACGGCAAGAGCACGATCGCCGAATCCTACGCCGACTCCAAGGACGGCGAGATCTGGCTGATCAACGCCACCATTCCCGAATATCTCCAGGGCAACCGCTTCAATCACGAGCCGAAGCGGCCGCGAAAACTGCTGCTGCATCGGCGGCAGATCAACAAGCTGATGGGCGCGGTCGACCGCGAGGGCATGACGCTGATCCCGCTCAAGCTTTACTTCAACGAGCGCGGCCGGGCCAAATTGCAGCTCGCCGTCGCGAAGGGCAAGAAGCTGCACGACAAGCGCGAGAGCGAGAAGAAGCGCGACTGGAGCCGCGAGAAGGGCCGGCTGATGCGGGCGAGGGGCTAACGCGATGAACCAACGGAACCTGCTCGAGGTGGACTGGAGCCAGATTCCGGCGCCTGCCGATGACGGCCGTGCCGCGCATCTGACCGGCATGACGCTGCCGCCGATCGGCCTGCTCGCGACCGACGACAGGTCAGTGACGCTGTCGACGCTGCCCGGCCGGACCGTGGTGTTCGCCTATCCGCGGACCGGCGAGCCCGGCAAGATCGCGCTGGTGGACGATTGGGACATGATCCCGGGCGCGCGCGGCTGCACGCCGCAGACGTGCGCGTTCCGCGATCTGTTCGCCGAGCTGAAAGCCGCCGGCGCCGCGCAGGTGTTCGGTCTCTCGACCCAGAGCAACGAGTACCAGACCGAGATGGCCTCGCGGCTCCATCTGCCGTTCCCCGTGCTATCGGACGAGAAGCTGGCACTGACGCGCGCACTGAACTTGCCGACCATGGAGGTCGCGGGCCTGACGCTGATCAAGCGCCTTGCGCTGATCATCGACGACGCCAGGATCACGCATGTGTTCTATCCGGTGTTTCCGCCCGACCGGAATGCCGGCGACGTCCTGGATTGGCTGAAGGCCAATCCGACCAGGGCCTAGATCGCCAGCTAAGGTTGGATGAGGTTTGGTTGCAATCAGGCGTCGACTCCCCGCCGGGGAGAGGTGAACCCCGACCGACCGGCCCAGCCCCATCAGGCCCTAGTCGAGGTCGGCCTTGATCCTCGCGAACACCGACCGGAACATGTCGGCGGTCAGCACGCCGGTGTTCGTGTTGTAGCGCGAGCAATGATAGCTGTCGTACAGCTTGAACGGGCCGGCCTGATGCACCGCGCCGTGCCCGAAGGGGGCTTGCGAGGCCTTCAGCTTCAGCGGCTTGAGCACGCTGTCGTGCGCAATCCGTCCGAGCGCGACGATGGCGCGCAGCTTCGGCATCGTCTCGAGATTCGCGACCAGGAACTGGCGGCAGGTATTGATCTCGACCGGCAGCGGCTTGTTCTGCGGCGGCACGCAATGCACCGCATTGGCGATGCGGCAGTCGACCAGCTTCAGCCCGTCGTCAGGCCGCGCTTGATAGGTCCCCTTGGCAAAACCGTATTCGAGCAGCGTGGCGTAGAGCAGCTCGCCGGCATAGTCGCCGGTGAACGGGCGGCCGGTACGGTTGGCGCCCTGCATGCCCGGCGCGAGGCCGACGATCAGCAGGCGCGCCGTGATGTCGCCGAAGGGCGGGACCGGAGCGTTGTGCCACAACGGCTCGCGCGCGCGGTTCGCCTGACGAAAGGCGACCAGGCGCGGGCAGAGCGGACAGTCACGGTCGGGGACGAGGGCGGGAGGCTGGCGGCTTGACCGTGCCGCCTCACTCCTCGAAGTCGTCATCGCCCCTCGGCGCCATGGTTGTCGCGCGCTGGAGGAACTGCGGGGCATGGTGGCGTCCCTCACCACGCTCGCCGCGGTCGCGCGGGGCGGGGCGTTCGGACGGGTCACGGCCGAGCTTGGATTGCAGCTCGACGAGGTCGGTGAAGACGTCGGCCTGGCGGCGCAGCTCGTCGGCGATCATCGGCGGCTGGCTGGCGATGGTGGAGACCACGGTGACCCGCACGCCACGGCGCTGGACCGCCTCGACCAGGGAGCGGAAGTCGCCGTCACCGGAGAACAGCACCATCTGGTCGATGTGCTCGGCGAGCTCCATGGCGTCGACGGCCAGCTCGATGTCCATGTTGCCCTTGACCTTGCGGCGGCCGGAGGCGTCGATGAACTCCTTGGTCGCCTTGGTGACGACGGTGTAGCCGTTGTAGTCCAGCCAGTCGATCAGCGGGCGGATCGAGGAGTATTCCTGATCCTCGATGATGGCGGTGTAGTAGAACGCCCGGAGCAGCGTCCCGCGGCTCTGAAACTCCTTCAGCAGGCGCTTGTAGTCGATGTCGAAGCCCAGGGTTTTCGCCGTCGCGTAGAGATTGGCCCCGTCGATGAAGAGCGCGATCTTGTTGGTAGGAGAAGGTGACATTCAGTTTGCTCGCGTAGTGTGTCGTGATTGATCGATTATTGTTGGCGCGGCGGCAGCCAGTCGCGCAGTCCCAAGCTGGCGCCTAAACCCGTCGAATCCGCAAATCCGGAGAAGTCGGGGCAATCAAGGTATAGTTATGGCGGACTCTCATACGCCCGGCGCCGCCCTCGCTGGCAGCCCGGGAAATCACCCATCCCAGCCCTAATGTGGGGGTACCAGAGCCATTTGGCGAGGCCAAATCACAAATTGGCCTTGCGAAACCGCCTTGGCCCCTATAACTAGCCCCAATCATCCACATATTTCGCCTCACCCACAACGGAGCGACAGTCCATGGCTCGCGTCACCGTAGAAGATTGTATCGACAAGGTCGACAACCGGTTTGACCTGGTCCTGCTGGCCGCCCACCGCGCCCGCATGATTTCGTCTGGTTCACAACTAACGGTTGACCGCGATAACGACAAGAACCCTGTTGTGTCCTTGCGCGAAATCGCCGACCAGACCATCTCGCCGGAGGACCTCCGCGAGGAGCTGGTGCACTCGCTCCAGAAGTTTGTCGAGGTCGACGAGCCCGAGCCGGATACGGTGCCGCTGATCGGTTCCGCCGGCGCCAGCGTTGATGCGGACGATACCGAAGTTGCTGTTGAGCGCATGACCGAAGAAGAGCTCCTGAAGGGCCTCGAAGGCCTCGCGCCGCCGGAAGAGCAGCCCGAGGAGGACGAGTAGATCGTCCCGTCGCAATCATCGACTTCTTGTGATCTTATCAGGGGCCCGAACAGCTGTTCGGGCCTTTGCTTTTGTTGGCGTTTTCGTGGTTACCATAGTGTTGTCGGTTGGCGCCGCGCACCTGTCACCGAATTGATCGGACGCGCACGCGATCGGAGCTAGGATGTATACAACGGGTCGCTTCATGGCCCGTTTGAAGGCAGGACGGCATGGCATATCGGCGCCGGAGATCAACGCAGATGCAGGCCGCAACCGAATCGGTTGCCATGGCCCCGACTGCGCCGGTGATGCGCCCGGCAAGGCCGCGCGCGCGCATGATGCGCCAATATGACCTCGTCGAGCGCGTCAGGTCCTACAATCCCAACACCAACGAAGACCTGCTGAACCGCGCTTATGTCTACGCCATGAAGGCGCACGGCTCGCAGACGCGGGCCTCGGGCGATCCGTATTTTTCGCACCCGCTGGAAGTCGCGGCGATTCTCACCGACCTCAAGCTCGACGATGCCACCATCGTGGCCGCGCTGCTGCACGACACCATCGAGGACACCGAAGCGACGCGGGCCGAGATCGACCAGATCTTCGGGCCCGAGATCGGCGCGCTGGTCGAGGGCCTGACCAAGCTGAAGCGGCTGGAGCTGGTGTCGCGCGAGGCCAAGCAGGCCGAGAACCTGCGCAAATTGTTGCTGGCGATTGCCGACGATGTCCGCGTGCTGCTGGTCAAGCTCGCCGACCGTCTGCACAACATGCGCACGCTGGAATTCGTGCCGACGGAATCACGCCGGCGCATCGCCGAGGAGACGCTCGACATCTATGCGCCGCTCGCGGGCCGCATGGGCATGCAGGAAATGCGCGAGGAGCTGGAGGATCTGTCCTTCCGCACGCTCGACCCCGAGGCCTATTCGGTGGTGATGCAGCGGCTCGATGCGCTCGCCGAGCGCAACCGTAACCTGATCGGCGAGATCGAGGACCAGCTCTCCAACAATCTGCGCCACCGGGGCCTGGGGGCGCGGGTCTACGGCCGCCGCAAGAAGCCGTTCTCGATCTGGACCAAGATGGAGCGCAAGTCGATCGGCTTCGAGCAATTGTCGGATATCTTCGGCTTTCGCGTCGTCGTGAACGACGTCGAGGCGTGCTACCGCGCGCTCGGCATCGTTCACACCACCTGGCCGGTCGTGCCGGGCCGCTTCAAGGACTACATCTCGACGCCCAAGCAGAACGACTACCGCTCGATCCACACCACCGTGATCGGCCCGGGCAACCAGCGCGCCGAGCTCCAGATCCGCACCGAGGAGATGGACCAGATCGCCGAGCGCGGCATCGCCGCGCACGTTTTCTACAAGGAAGGCGCGGGCTCGCCGACCGAATACCTCAAGCGCGAATCCAACGCGTTCGCCTGGCTGCGCCACACCGTCGGCATCCTGTCGGAGAGCGCCAATCCCGAGGAATTCCTCGAGCACACCAAGCTCGAGCTGTTCCACGACCAGGTGTTCTGCTTCACCCCCAAGGGCAAGCTGATCGCGCTGCCGCGCCATGCCAACGTGATCGACTTCGCCTATGCCGTGCATACCGACGTCGGCAACAGCGCCGTCGGCTGCAAGATCAACGGCAAGTTCGCACCATTGTCCTCGGAGCTGCAGAACGGCGACGAGGTCGAGGTGCTGACCTCCGAGGCGCAGTCGGCGCCGCCATCCGCCTGGGAGACGCTCGCGGTCACCGGCAAGGCGCGCGCCGCGATCCGCCGCGCCACGCGCACCGCCGTGCGCGACCAATATGTCGGTCTCGGCCGGCGCATCGTCGAGCGCCTGTTCGAGCGTGCCAAGATCGAATACGCCGACGACAAGCTCAAGGGCGCGCTGCCGCGGCTGGCGCGCACCTCGATCGAGGACGTCATGGCGGCCGTGGGCCGCGGCGAGATCAAGGCCTCGCACGTCGCGCGCGCGATGTACCCCGACTACAAGGAGGAGCGCGTCGCCCGCTACGGCATCAAGAAGGGCCTCGCCGCCAAGCCCAAGGAGAAGTCGTCCGAGCCGCCGCGCAGCCCGGTCGCGATCCCGATCCGCGGCATCAATTCCGACCTGCCGGTGAAGTTCGCGCCGAACGGCGGCGCGGTGCCTGGCGACCGCATCGTCGGCATCGTCACCCCGGGCGAAGGCATCACGATCTATCCGATCCAGGCGCCGGCCCTGAAGGATTTCGAGGAGGAGCCGGAGCGCTGGCTGGATGTGCGCTGGGACATCGAGGACACCGCGCCGCAGCGCTTCCCCGCCCGCATCAAGGTCGAGAACGTCAACGAGCCAGGCGCGCTGGCGCAGATCGCGACCGTGATCGCCGAGCACGACGGCAACATCGACAATATCAGCATGCAGCGCCGCTCGCCCGATTTCACCGAGACGACGATCGACCTGGAAGTCTACGACCTGAAGCACCTGAGCGCGATCCTGGCGCAGCTGCGCGCCAAGGCGGTCGTCGCCCGCGTCGAACGTGTTAATGGATAGACGTCTCTCGCATGCGTCTGTCCCTCTGATTTCGTGAGTCCTGAAATGCCCGCAACCCCGCTCCGCCTCGGCGTCAATATCGACCACGTTGCAACCGTGCGTAACGCGCGCGGCGGCCGCCATCCCGATCCGGTGCGCGCTGCGCTGCTGGCGATCGAGGCCGGCGCCGACGGCATCACGGCGCACCTGCGCGAGGATCGCCGGCACATCCGCGACGAGGACATGGCGCGGCTGAAGGCGGAAATCTCCAAGCCGCTCAATTTCGAGATGGCTGCGACCGACGACATGGTGCGGATCTCGCTGGCGACCAAGCCGCATGCGGTGTGCCTGGTGCCGGAGCGGCGCCAGGAGGTAACGACCGAAGGCGGGTTGGATGTGGTCGGGCAGCACCATGCGCTCGCGCCCTATATCGCGCGGCTGAGCGATGCCGGCATCCGCGTCTCGCTCTTCGTCGCCGCCGATCCGGCGCAGATCGAGATGGCGGCGCGCCTGCGCGCGCCCGTGATCGAGATCCATACCGGCGCCTGGTGCGATGCCGTCGTCGATGGCCATACCGACAAGGCCGCGGCCGAATGGCAGCGGATCGTGGCGGGGGCGAAGCTGGCGAAGGACGCGGGGCTGGAAGTCCATGCCGGCCATGGGCTGGACTACGCCACGGCCGAGACGATCGCGGCGTTGCCGGAGATCATGGAGCTCAACATCGGCTACTACATGATCGGCGAAGCGCTGTTCGTGGGCCTTGCCGAGACGGTGCGCAGCATGCGCGCTGCGATGGACCGCGGCCGGAGCCGGGCATGATCATCGGCATCGGCTCCGACCTGATCGACATCACCCGCGTGGCCAAGGTGATCGAGCGCCATGGCGAGCGCTTCCTCGACCGCATCTTCACCGCGGCCGAGCGGGCAAAGGCGGAGCGGCGGGCCAAGAACGAGAAGATGGTGGTGGCGACCTATGCCAAGCGCTTCGCCGCCAAGGAGGCCTGCTCCAAGGCGCTCGGCACCGGCATCAGGCGCGGCGTCTGGTGGCGCGATATGGGGGTGGTCAACCTGCCGGGGGGGCGGCCGACCATGCAACTCACCGGCGGGGCCCTGGCCCGGCTTCAGGCCCTGACGCCGGAGGGATTCGAGCCGAGGATCGACGTGTCGATCACCGACGACTGGCCGCTCGCGCAGGCCTTCGTCGTCATTTCCGCCGTGCCGCTGGCCAAGCCCTGACCGTTTGGTGGCCCTATTTAAAATTCGTGCTGCAAATCAATAGCTTGGGCAGTTTCAGTGCGATCCTTGATTGCGTGGCTCCCGACAACCGTCTAAAAGTCCGCCGACGCAATCAGGCGGGCGAATTCGGCTTTACGCCGGAATTGGCCCTCATTATCAGAATCAGGACAATCTCCTTGCGCCGCGAACCGATGGGCCGTTCGCGGGAGGAGGGCGCTCTGTGATCGCCGGCCGGAATTGAGAGAGCAATGAGCGTGACTTCGGGAACGAAAACTGAGAGCGGCGTCGGCGAAACGATCCGGGTCGTGATCCATGCTCTCCTGATCGCGCTCGTGATCCGCACCTTCCTGTTCCAGCCGTTCAACATTCCCTCGGGGTCGATGAAGGCGACGCTGCTGGTCGGCGACTATCTCTTCGTCTCGAAATATTCCTACGGCTATAGCCACTACTCGATCCCGTTCTCGCCGCCGCTGTTCTCGGGGCGGATCTGGGGCTCGGACCCGAACCGCGGCGACATCGTCGTGTTCCGCCTGCCCAAGGACGACTCCACCGACTACATCAAGCGCGTCATCGGCCTTCCCGGCGACCGCATCCAGATGCGGGACGGCCTGCTCTACATCAACGATACCCCGGTCGAGCGTCAGCGCATGAGCGAATATGTCGGCGAGGATCCGTGCGGCTCGGAAGGCGGCGGCATCTCCCGGGTGAAGCGCTGGAAGGAGACGCTGCCGAATGGCGTCTCCTATGAGACGCTGGACTGCGCCGACAACGGCTACATGGACAACACCAACGTCTACACCGTGCCGGCCGGCCACTTCTTCATGATGGGCGACAACCGCGACAACTCGACGGACAGCCGCTTCCTCGGCCAGGTCGGTTACGTGCCGCAGGAGAATTTGATCGGTCGCGCCCAGATGATCTTCTTCTCGATCGCCGAAGGCGAGCATGCCTGGATGTTCTGGCGCTGGCCGTGGGCGGTGCGCTGGAACCGCTTCTTCAAAATCGTCCGATGAAAGACGAAGCCAAGGACATCACGACCGAACCGATCGACGCGCAAGCCGTCCCCGACGGCGAAGCTGCCGCCAAGACGCTTGCGACCAAGACACCTGAAACGAAGACTCCTGAAACGAAGACTCCTGAAACCAAGAAGCCCGCGAAGAAGAAGCGGGCGCGGAGCAGCAAGGCCAAGGCGGCGGACGCGAACGCCGCGCTCGAGGCGCGCATCGGCCACGGCTTCACTGATCCGAACCTCTTGATGCAGGCGATCACGCATGTCTCGGCGCTGAAGTCCGGACGCAAGCGCGGCGACAGCTATCAGCGGCTCGAATTCCTCGGCGACCACGTGCTCGGTCTGGTCGTGTCTGACATGCTCTATCATGCTTTCCCGAATGCCGATGAGGGTGAGCTGTCCAAGCGGCTCGCCGAGCTCGTGCGCAAGGAGAGCTGCGCGGACGTCGCCAAGTCGCTCGGCCTGCTCGACGATATCAAGCTCGGCTCGGTCGGCCCCAGCGCCGATGCGCGCCTACGCAAATCCATCCTCGGTGACATCTGCGAGGCCGTGATCGGCGCCATCTTCCTGGACGGCGGCCATGCCGCGGCGGCCGAGTTCGTCAGGCGCAACTGGACCGAGCGCATGCACAAGCCGCGGCGCCCCCTGCGCGATCCCAAGACGGTTCTGCAGGAATGGGCGCAGGGCAAGGGGCTGCCGACGCCGGTCTACCGCGAGGTCGAGCGCACCGGCCCGCATCACGATCCGCAATTCCGCGTCGCCGTCGATCTGCCGGGCCTGGCGCCTGCCGAAGGCGTCGGCGGCAGCAAGCGCGCGGCAGAGAAGGTGGCGGCCTCGGTGATGATTGAACGTGAAGGCGTTGGCGGCGGCAATGACGGCTGAAGCAAGCGGCGAGGCGCCTGCCGCAACGCGCTGTGGCTTCGTCGCGCTGATCGGCGCGCCCAATGTCGGCAAGTCCACACTGGTCAACGCGCTGGTCGGGGCCAAGGTCACCATCGTCTCGCGCAAGGTGCAGACCACGCGCGCGCTGATCCGCGGCATCGTCATCGAAAACAACGCGCAGATCATCCTGGTCGACACGCCCGGCATCTTCTCGCCCAAGCGCCGGCTCGACCGCGCCATGGTGTCGACCGCCTGGAGCGGGGCGCACGACGCCGACCTCGTCTGCGTGCTGCTCGATGCCAAGACCGGGATCGACGAGGAGGCCGAGGCGATCCTCGCCAAGGCGGCCAGCGTCAACCACGAGAAGATCCTCGTCATCAACAAGGTCGACCTGGTCCAGCGCGACAAGCTGCTGGCGCTGGCGCAGGCCGCCAACGAGCGCATGAAGTTCGCCAAGACCTTCATGATCGCGGCGATCTCGGGCGACGGCGTCGACGACATCCGCACGGCGCTCGCCGAGATGGTGCCGCCGGGCCCGTTCCTCTACCCCGAGGACCAGATGTCGGACGCGCCGATGCGGCAGCTGGCGGCCGAGATCACGCGTGAGAAGATCTATCAGAAGCTGCACCAGGAATTGCCCTACCAGTCCACGGTCGAGACCGACAAATGGGAGGAGCGCAAGGATCATTCGGTGCGGATCGAGCAGACAATCTTCGTCGAGCGCGAAAGCCAGCGCAAGATCGTGCTCGGCAAGGGCGGCGCCACCATCAAGTCGATCGGCGCGGACTCGCGCAAGGAGCTGATGCAGATCCTGGACGTGCCGGTGCATCTGTTCCTGTTCGTCAAGGTGCGCGAGAACTGGGGTGACGATCCCGATCGCTACCGCGAAATGGGCCTCGACTTCCCCAAAGAGTAACCAAGAAAAGATCGATCACCGATGAGCTTGCCCGCCAACGTCCAGCGCTTCGAGGCGCTGCTCTATGCATCGTTGATGCTGGATGCCGTCTCGGTTGCCGTGCAGGACCGCACGCCCAACGTCGAGATGACCGAGCAGATGATCATGACGGCGACCCTGCTCGCCGGCGGCATGATCCTGCTTCTCGTCTATTTCGTCTGGCTGGCCGCGCGGTGGCGCAAGAACTGGCCGCGATGGGTGCTGGCGGCAGCGCTCGTACTGTCGGTGATCTCGCTCGGCCAGATCATCGGCGAGAAGGGCATGGAGCTCGATAGTGCCATCGAGATCGTCTCGTGCGTGCTGACGGCGATGGGCTTGTATTTCTCCTTCACCGGCGACGCCCGGGGCTGGTTCAACGCGTGACGTCTTGCGCGATGCCGCAGGGTTGGCAAAGGCGCGCCTTGCCGCGCCGCGCCCACCGCAATCGCCAATGTTCCGTGAATGAAAATTGGTGGGCACGCTTCGCTTTGCCTACCCCACGATAGCCCGAATTGCGCTACACTTATCCCATGGAATGGACCGACGAAGGCATCGTGCTGGGCGTGCGCCGGCATGGCGAGAGCAGCGCCATCGTCGAGCTGCTGACGCGCGCGCACGGCCGGCATCTCGGCCTCGTGCGCGGTGGCGCCAGCTCGCGGCTGCGGCCGCTGCTGCAGCCCGGCAACAGCGTCAGTGCGGTGTGGCGGGCACGGCTCGACGAGCATCTCGGCACCTACGCCATCGAAGGGCTGAAGCTGCGGGCGGCCACGCTGCTGGGATCGTCCCATGGGGTCTATGGTGTCACCCATCTCGCCTCGATCGCGCGGCTCCTGCCGGAGCGCGATCCGCATGAGAAGATCTTTGCGCTGCTCGAACATTCGCTCGATGATTTCGACGACATCGGCAGTGCGGCGGTGCATCTCATTCACTTCGAGCTGGCGATGCTCGCCGAGCTCGGCTTCGGGCTCGCGCTGGAGAATTGCGCGGTGACCGGCGAGACCACCGACCTGATCTACGTCTCGCCCAAATCCGGCGGGGCGGTCTCGCGCGGCGCGGGCGAGCCGTGGCGCGACCGGCTGCTGCGGCTGCCGCCGTTCCTGCGGCATGGCGAAACCGCGAGCGAACTCACCGAGCAGGATCTCCAGGACGGATTCCGGCTCACCGGCCTGTTCCTGCTGCGCCACGTGCTGGAGCCACGCGGGCAGGGCCATTCCGACGCCCGCGCCGGCTTCATCAATGCGCTGCTACGGCAGCAGGCGAGGGCAGTGATTTCGGGGCCATGATGCCTGGGGCACGGAGTTGCCCGGAACAACGGGGTAAGCCCAAAATCTTGATCAGAGGACTCGCGCATTCGGCGGCGCTGTTTGCCTTTGCGCCGGACGCGACGGCTGGCGAGCCGCAACCTGGCCTGTTTCGCCGCGCCTCCTGCACGCTCGTGCTGTACTATTTGGCGAAATACTCCGCGGCGGCCGCAGAGGCGTGGGCGCGCTCCCACGGCGCGGAAGCGCAGCGGGCGAGCGACGGCGCTGGAGAGGAGTGGCTCATCACCTTGGGAACCTGCCCGTCAGGTCATGTACGTCACTCGCGTTCAGAAGCGGGGGCCGATCGCGCAATGGCCTTGGCCGCGTCAGCATGCGACGCCTTCTCGGCTCGCCGCTCGTAGTCGTCGGCGAGAGCCTTAAGCTGGCCCGCAATCACTCGGTCGGTCATGGATTGGGCAGCGCGGAACAAGCTCTGTGCTGCTGTTAAGTATTCCTTGCCTCGTTGTGAAATCTGGGAAGTCATCAAGCCCTCGCTCGATTCTCTGGCGCCTGGTCCAAAGCGATTCGAAGCCAGGATAGCCAATTGCGATCATTTTCCCGGCGAGCTCTGAAGCGATCGACGCACTTCCTGGAACAGAGAGAGGTTCGCCACGAGTGGTGCCGGACGAGTCCAAATTTGCCATCACAAACCGCGCATCGTGCGGCTCTGCCAGATCCACCGCTTGCGTTAGTAGGGCTGCCACTCATGAGTTCCCTCCTCAGGGGTTGCAATGACCAACATGTGGCTCAAACCATACTGAAGGGCGACATTTCTATCTGTGACGGAAATCACGCGTGGCAATGCCAACGCGCTCACGGGCCGCGTGTTCGATGTCATCAACGGAATGCTCCACATGCTCGCGCCCATCGCACGCAACAAAGACCGCCGCTGCCGGCAGGCGCAAGGGTAGCCCAAGACCAGGACAGAGGGCCGCCGATGTCGACCGCAACAAGGCTTTTCCGCATGCTGCCGGTCAAGATGTCGTGGAACGCTGTCCAGTCCGCCGCGGCGTGCAGCCGCGCCACCATCGCGAAGATAGCCAGGCAAAGGGCCGCTGCGTGACTCCGGGGAGGCAGAGGAAGCAATTTTCGGGATTGTGAGCGCCGTCACGGACGATTGGGGTTGATCTGCTCATGGTCCAGTTCATGCCTGCATGATGCAGTCCTAGAACCATAAAAGGCGGCGAGGAAGACAGATGAACCTGAACTACATTTTCAGTCCTATCATCTTCGCGATCGGAGCGCTGTGCTTCGTGGCGTTCATAACCAACCTAAGGCCGCCACTGCATCACTCCGAAACGGCCGTCGGTTCTATTTACGGCCGCGGGTAGCGAGTAGAATAGCCGATAAATGTAGAGATGCTCGGACGGACCTCAGCGGGTCAAGGGCGGGGCAATTCAGCCCCGCCACTATAATGAGATAGAGTTCCGAGCCTCTTCCGTCGCGTTTGCAGGCACTGCGAGATGATGCCGCGTTCTGTTGCTGTCTCTGCCAGCAATGCGCCGCTTCAGCAGCAGCGGGCCGGTCGAGCCCGACGGGACGTGGGTACGATACACAGCTGCCGCGGAGCTTCGGCTACCGACCCGGCAGGCACCGCTGACGCCCGCCATTGGTCTAACGCTGACGTTGGATCATGTCTTGTCCGCCGATGTGTGGTGTGCGTGATTTGAGGCCGGACCGATCACGGCTCGGCGAGGCGGCCAAGCCGCACATGTGCGGATGATCACGGACAATCCCTTGCAGCCTAGTATGACTCCGACATGCAGGGTCGAGCTTGCTCACCGATGTTGCAAGGAGGCGTACATGGCTCAGGTTTATTTTCATTGCTCGAACGCTAAGGGCGTACTGATGGATCGTCGCGGTACATTCGTATCCGACTTGATCGAGGCGTGTGAAGAGGCCACCCGCAGGGTGCAGTCCCTCATCACCGCCACCAACCTGGAAGATTGGCGTCAGTGGGCCCTGCATGTCAGCGATGAGGCCGGCGACGAGATCTTCGTTCTGCCATTCGCGTTCGTGCTCGGCAGGCCGCACTGAGAGGATGCCGTGCTGTCGGAGCTGCCATCATTCACACTTCTGCGGCAGAGGGTGAATGCGATCGCGACAGCAATCATCCGGCGCGCCTTCGCCGGAGCGATGCTCGCCCGACGGCAGTTCCGTCGCAGCCCGGACACAATCTCAAGAACAGCTTGCGGCTCCAAACTGTACATTGGGAAAGGCCACGCAAAGCTCTCGCCTCCCAGAGTCGTGCAGCGCCTCTCTGATAGTTTGCGGATTAGGTGGAGCAGCCGAGCCAGTCGCGGCCGCAGGAGCGTGCGTTGGCGCTGCGCCGGCATCACAGCAGTCGCGGACGTCGCGCCGCGAGCAAGCAGCACTTCGGAATCGCGGCGCTCCAAAGTCGCGCGCCATCAGCCGCCTCGGTCTCGACCGCCTTGCCGATCAGGAGATTGATCGGAACGTCTTGTCCGCTGCCGCAGCTCAACAGTCCCGCGCCGATGATCCAGATGCGACGATGCGGCATTGATCCTCGTCCATGATCAACGTGCCTTCCAGCCGCCGGGACGAAACTTTCAGCTGCATGCGCGCCTGCTTCTGCTCTAAGCCATTGACGCTACACGGGCCAACCCGGCGCAGCGTGATCGTCCCTGAATAGTCTGCACCGAGACGAGTAACCGCATTCGCTAGATTACCCGTTATTTCCCAGTCGTGCAGATAGCCGATCTGCCCGCCGGGCGAGTAGGGCTGTGCTCTAGCGCCAGGCTCCGCCGATTGCGCGAGAGTGTCGCTCCGCGATCTCGTCTGCACACTTCACGGTGTGTCCGGGACACTCTCGATTGAAGCTCGACACAACAATAGCCATCCGACCGTGACCGGATCGGAACACTCTCCAGACGCGCTCAAGGAGTGCGCCGAGTGCTCCGCGCGAGCGGTCTCTTCTACGCACCTGCCAATCAGCTCGAGTATCAGACAACATCCGCTCGAGTGCGTCGCTCTGAGGTCAGCTGCGTTCGAAGACTTTGGCGCCAGGGTAAATCCTCCGGGCGTACGTTACGACCAGCTCCCGGTCCTGAGTCTCAACGAAGGGGGTTCGGAGCTGGCACGATCCGACGACGAGGTGCCACAGGCCATTAAGTCTTTTAATCACGACGTTCATAGTGTGCTTCCTCAAAGAACAGCAAACAACTGATAGGCGCGACAATCTTACAAGTCGTACGCTAGGGCCGTGATCCTAATCACATGTTGCAAGACGCGCGTGCTTGTTGGCTGCCTTGCGGCCCGATAGTTGACCGGCTTCTTGTTGAGAAGCCCGACGACCGCCGCTCGGCCCCATTGATCACCAGCGGGCGTCCGAATCCGCTAGAACATGGACGCGTCGATTTGTGCAGCATAGACGCGCTGAGAGCGCGGGCCGAGAGCACCGACCCTACCCGCCGCCCCAATCTAGGCAGCCATCAGCCAATTTAATTCTCGAAGTTCCCGTGACGCGCATCACGGTCATTGACCTTGCGATCGGCTATCCCGGGCGTGAGTTGGAAAGCACGCTGCTGAGCCAACCGTCGCTATTCATTGAACCTCGGAGGCTAAATGACTCGGATTAGGATTTCCCATAGCTGGCGGACCATTCGCGGTGCGCATATCCGTATCGTCCACCGGCGTAAGGTCGCGCGTAAGTCGGTTACAAGCACTCTCCGATCTGCATGTCAGGGAGCGGCGACCTTCGGCGACGAAAGGGCCACCACAGGGATGAAGGTATCGCCGGCATCGTGACGCCGTCCTGCTGGGGGGCGACGGCAGTTGGGCCGCCTCGCTAGGGCGGCCTCTTTTGTTTCCATTTGCCGCAGCCGGGGAGTAGCCCGCTAGAAGGAGCCGATCGATCCTCAACTGGACAAAGTCGCGCGATCCGCTCGTCGCTTCATCTGTCAAAGAGGATGGAGGTTGCCTGAGCGTGCCCATCGTCCGAGTGAGTGGATGATGTGGCTCCCAGGGTTTGTGAGGGACGCTCGCCGAACATCATCGAATAATACTGCGAGAAGCGCCCGAGCTCGTAGAAGCCCTGCTGCATCGCGACCGTCGCCACGGTGGTCGAACCCGGCCTGCTCTTGCGCAAGATGGAGTGAATGGCGCACAGCCGCTTGTGGCGCAGGAAGGTGACGGGGCCGAGCCCGAATACCTCTTGAAAGGCACGATGCAGAGTGCGTCGCGACACCATGAACGCGGCGCATATTTCCGAAACATGCACCGGGCGCGTGCCAGCCCGGTCAAGATACTCCTCGACTTTGCGGATGAGCCGTCTTGCAGAACGAAGTCTGCCGCTATCATCGGGCGGCAGCGACGACATCACGTTGGCAGCCATGCATTCGACGATCGATCGTTTCCAGAAATCGGCCGTCGAGGGCGTCAGGCCGTCCTTGTGGGCGCTCAGATGGGACATGATCCGGACCAGGCGACGCGAGGCCACCGCGCCGGTCGCGAGGTCCGCCCGGAAATGACCGCGCTTGCGCCATGTGTCGGGATCGCTCAGACGCCCCTCTCCGCCGAACAGCGCCGCCACTTCATCGAGATCGAACCGCATGGCCGCATAAGCGGACGCGCCGTGGAAGACGCCGTCATGCTCGAGCAGCGGCGGGATCACGAGCACGTCGTTGAGCTGCATGTCGAAGGACCAATGGGCAACGCGCCGCTCGGCCGCCAGCAGCATCCCGATGATCAGCTTGTCGTCGCTCGAGGTGCGCTGCGTGCGCATTCCGATGTTGAAGGCGCCGATGCTGAGCGAGAAATCGCCGATGCCGACATGGGACAGCGTCCCGCGTAGCCGCCCGCGTCCGAGCTGCATGACGTCGACGTGAGAGCCGTGCACGGCCTGGTGCAGGCCCTCGAAATCGTCGAGCTTCCGTGAATCAACCAGAAGAGACTGCGACATGGTCGTACACTTGTCTTGAAGCGCGACATTTGTGCGGCAGGGACAAATGAAATACCACCATAACGCGAAGAGGTGCTGTGAATTGAGTTCGCGTTTTGATCCTACTGATCGAATGCGACGCGAGACAAATCCGGCGTTAGGAGGGGTGAATTGAGCGGATATGAGGCGTTGCATCGCCCGATCCCGGCTATCGCCGCGGCGTGCTGGCACAATCTGCACATCACAGTCGCCGCAACTCCGGATACCCTTTGCAACCTAAGCGATATGAGTCGAAACGCGCTGCGGATCGCGGCGGGAAGGGGTGGTGTGCTGCATGCTGCGGGCCGATCTGGATCACTGCGAGTGGTTGCCGGACGACATGAAGACCGGCGAGATGGTCTTCATTCCCGGCGGCACCTTCCGGATGGGATCCGATCACCATTATCCCGAGGAAGCGCCGAGCCATCGTGTCTGCGTCGACGGTTTCTGGATCGACCGCACGCCGGTGACCAACCGGCAGTTCAAGAAGTTCGTCAACGCCACCGGCCAGGCGCAGGTGTCGCTGATCTCGAGGACTATCCCGGTGCGCTCAGGGAGATGCTCTACGCCGGCTCGCTGGTATTCTCGGCGCTGCCGCGCATCACGGATCTTGCCGACTGGAGCCAGTGGTGGTCCTTCATGCGCGGTGCCGTTTGGCGCCATCCTTACAGCCCGGCCGCGATATCAAGGGACTCGACGACCACCCGGTCGTGCACGTCTCCTCTATGGGCGCCGGGCGGGCAAGGACCTGCCCACCGAAGCGGAGTGGGAGTTCGCTGCGCGCGGCGGGCTCGACGGCGAGGAGTTTGCCTGGGGTGATGCGCCGATGCCGGGCGGCAGGCACATGGCCAACGTCTGGCAGGGAAACTTCCCTGTCCAGAACGTCGGCGAGGATGGGTTCGAGCGTACCTCGCCGGTCATGGCCTTTCCGCCGAACGGCTACGGCCTCCACGACATGATCGGGAACGTCTGGGAGTGGACCTCGGACTGGTGGTCGTCGCGGCATCCGGCCGAAGCGGCGAGGCCCTGCTGCATTCCGAGAAATCCGCGTGGCGGCGACGAGGAGGCAAGCCACGACCCGAGCCTGCCGGACATCAGGATTCCGCGAAAGGTGCTGAAGGGCGGCTCGCACCTCTGCGCGCCGAATTGCTGCCGCCGGTATCGCCCGGCGGCGCGGCATGCCGAGGCGATCGATACTTCGACCAGCCATGTCGGCTTCCGCTGCGTGGTGCGGTCGCCGCTCGGCATTCGGGAGGCGGCGCCAGGCCGGCATCCGAGACGATAGCGCACTGGGCGAGGCTTTCATCGCAGGCGCTGGGGAGCGTATGCGAGGGGGCCACGACAGACCGCCCGGAGCGGCGGCGGGCGCCCTGTGGATAACTCGTGCCATGGCCCTGACGCGGGGCAGGGGCGCATGTCGCGGCCCAGCCTGCTATATATCCGCCCGAATCGCGCCCCAGCGGGGGAGAATTGGCCAGGTTTTTGGGGAATTGCCCGAGGCCCAGCCGGAAGTCTTTGAAAGTAAAGGCCATATGGGCAAACGAATAATTCCGCCGGAAGAGCCGGCCGAAATCCATGAGGTGCCGCTGCGGGAAGCGCTGGAAGAGCGCTATCTCGCCTATGCGCTGTCCACCATCATGCACCGTGCGCTGCCGGACGCGCGCGACGGCCTGAAGCCGGTGCACCGGCGCATCCTCTACGGCATGCGCCTCCTCAGGCTCGACCCCGGCACGGCGTTCAAGAAGTCCGCCAAGATCGTCGGCGACGTGATGGGCTCGTTCCATCCGCACGGCGACCAGGCGATCTACGACGCCATGGTCCGCCTCGCACAGGATTTCTCCTCGCGCTATCCGCTGGTCGACGGCCAGGGCAATTTCGGCAATATCGACGGCGATAACCCCGCCGCCTACCGCTACACCGAAGCGCGCATGACCGACGTCGCGCGGCTTCTCCTCGAAGGCATCGACGAGGACGGCGTCGAATTCCGCGCCAATTACGACGGCCAATCGAAGGAGCCGGTGGTTCTGCCCGGCGGCTTCCCGAACCTGCTCGCCAACGGCGCGCAAGGCATCGCGGTGGGCATGGCGACCTCGATCCCGCCGCACAACGCCGCCGAGCTCTGCGACGCCGCGCTGCATCTGATCGAGAAGCCCGACGCGAAGTCCAAGGCGCTCTTGAGGTGGGTCAAGGGCCCGGATTTCCCGACCGGCGGCATCATCGTCGATTCCAAGCAGGCGATCGCTGAAGCCTACACCACAGGCCGCGGTTCGTTCCGCGTCCGCGCCCGCTGGGAGCAGGAAGAGGGCGCGCGCGGCACCTGGGTCGTCGTCGTCACCGAGATTCCCTTCCTGGTGCAGAAGTCGCGCCTGATCGAGAAGATCGCCGAGCTGCAGGATCAGAAGAAGCTGCCGCTGGTCGGCGACGTCAGGGACGAGTCGGCCGAAGACGTCCGCATCGTTATCGAGCCGAAGTCGAAGAACGTCGATCCCGCCCTGATGATGGAATCGCTGTTTCGGCTGACCGAGCTGGAAAGCAAGATTCCTCTGAACCTCAACGTGCTGATCAAGGGCCGCATCCCCAAGGTGGTGGGGCTCGCGGAGTGCTTGCGCGAATGGCTCGACCATCTGCGCGACGTGCTGATCCGCCGCAGCAACTACCGCAAGACGCAGATCGAGCACCGGCTGGAGGTCCTCGGCGGCTTGCTGATCGCCTATCTGAACATCGACAAGGTGATCAAGATCATCCGCACCGAGGATGAGCCGAAGCCCGAGCTGATGAAGACGTTCAAGCTCACCGAGGTGCAGGCGGAAGCCATCCTCAACATGCGCCTGCGCTCCTTGCGCAAGCTCGAGGAGATGGAGATCCGCACCGAGGACAAGAACCTCCGTGCCGAGCTCAAGGGCATCAACGCACTGCTCGCCTCCGAAGCCGAGCAGTGGAAGAAGGTGGGCGAGCAGATCGGCAAGGTCCGCGACATGTTCGGACCGAAGACGCCGCTCGGCAAGCGCCGCACCACCTTCGCCGACGCACCCGAGCACGATCTCGCCGCGATCGAGGAAGCCTTCGTCGAGCGCGAGCCGGTGACGGTCGTCGTCTCCGACAAGGGCTGGATCCGCACCATGAAGGGGCATGTCGAGGATCTCTCGGGCCTTGCCTTCAAGCAGGACGACAAGCTCGGCTTCGCCTTCTTCGCCGAGACGACCTCGAAGCTGCTGCTGTTCGCCACCAACGGCAAGTTCTACTCGCTCGACGTTGCAAAGCTTCCGGGCGGCCGCGGCCACGGCGAGCCGATCCGCCTCTTCATCGACCTCGAGCAGGAGGCCGCGCCCGTCGCGCTGTTCGTCAACAAGGGCGGACGCAAGTTCCTGATCGCGAGTCACGAGGGCCAGGGCTTCGTCGTCAACGAGGACGATTGCGTCGGCACCACCAAGAAGGGCAAGCAGGTCCTCAACGTCGACATGCCGAACGAGGCGCGCGCGATCACCGAGGTCACAGGCGACACCGTCGCGGTCATCGGCGAGAACCGGAAGATGCTGGTGTTCCCGCTCGACCAGGTGCCGGAGATGGCACGCGGCCGCGGCGTGCGCCTGCAGAAGTACAAGGATGGCGGCCTCTCCGACGTCGCCGTGTTCGAAGCCAAGGCCGGCCTGACCTGGAAGGACTCCGCTGGCCGCGAGTTCAGTGCGACCATGAAGGAGCTCGGGGAGTGGCAGGGCACCCGCGCCGACGCGGGCCGCCTGGCCCCGAAGGGTTTCCCGAAGTCGAACAAGTTCGGCCGCGTGATCGGGTAGGGCGCGGGCCGCCCCTGCCGCCACAATCCCGGTGTCATGCCCCGCGAAGGCGGGGCATCCAGTACGCCGCGGCTTCTCCGCATGCGTCGCTGTCTCTGGAATCTTGGGTCGTGCGGTCAATCTGGGCGACGACGGCGAGAGTGTAGCGCGGACCTGTCTCCTCCATCGTCAATCGTCGGCTCCGGTCCGTTCGTCTACAGCAAGGCCGATCATCCAGGCGCATCACCCCTCTGATGGAAGCGTTTGCCAAGGCCCCCGCCGAGGAGGACCGCAAGAAGATCGCGGGCGAGATTCAAGCCGTGATGTACGATCAGGCGCCCGCAATTCCGTGGAGTCAGTTCGCCCCACCCGTCGCCTATCGCGCGACTTTGCGCGGTCTGATACCGTCCGCCATCCCGGTGTTCTGGAACGTTGAGAAGTAACGCGATGTACGATGTCATTGTTGTCGGCGGCGGGTCCGCTGGTGCCGCGGTGGCCGCACGGCTCTCCGAAGATTGCGCACGCCGCGTCCTGCTGTTGGAGGCCGGTCTCGACTGGCGCGCGGATGAAGCGCCTTGGGAGGTGAGGACGCCCAACCCGATTCCGATCATCCACAAGCGCGAGTACCAGGAGAAATGGCAGTGGCCTGATCTCCTGACGCGCCGCGTGGCAGGGCAGGAGCCGCGCTTCTACTGGCGCGGGAAGGGGCTCGGCGGCTCATCGATGATGAACGGCCAGATTGCTATCCGCGGCGTTACCGAGGCCTTCGACGAATGGGCTGCCAATGGCTGCACCGGCTGGTCGGCGAAGGAAGTGATGCCGCTATTCTCGGTGATCGAGGACGATCTGGAGTTCGGCGACGCCGCAGGCCACGGTCGCGGCGGGCCGCTGCCGGTCTATCGTGCGCCGCCCGAGACATGGGGCCCGATCGATCGCGGCCTGCGCGATGCGGCGCTGGCGAGCGGCTATCCCTGGTGCGCCGACGTCAATGGCCCCGACGGCGAGGGCGTCGCGTGCTATCCCATCAACAGCCGCAACTTGCGCCGCATCACCACCAACGAGGGCTATCTCGAACCCACGCGCAGCCGCGCCAATCTGGAGATCCGCGGGCACGCGCTGGTCGATCGCGTGCTGATCAGCGACGGACGGGCGACCGGCGTCCGCGTGCACATCGAGGGGCAGGGCACCCACGAGATCGGCGCGCGTCAGATCGTGCTGTGTGCCGGTGCGATCCACAGTCCGGCGATCCTGCTGCGCTCGGGCATTGGACCTGCAGAGGAGCTGAAGGCAATGGGCATCGCGGTCGAGCGCGATCTGCCGGTCGGCCGCCACTTCTTCGACCACCCGCTGTTTCGCGCCACCATCCAGCTTCATGAAAATCTGCGGCCGACCGATCCGGATACCCGCCACACCAATTGCTGCGTGACCTATTCCTCGGGCCTCGCCAACGGCGGCAAGCGCGACATGATCCTGATTGCCTTCAACCATCGCGGCATCGGCATGCCGGGTGCGATCGGCGCCGGGCTGTTCAACGCCTACTCGCGCGGCACCCTCAAGCTTGCCTCGACCGATCCGTCGATCGATCCGGTGATCGAGGAGAACATGCTGGCCGATCCCCGCGACATGCTGCGGATGATGGATGCGGTGAAACGCCTCGCCGTGATCACCTCGCAGCCGGCGCTGTCAGGCATCGCCGACTGGATCAGGCTGGCCGATACCGACCTGACGCTGCCCCAGGCAGCTAGCCTGCCCGATCACGAGCTCGATGGGCTGCTTCGGAGAGAGACCGGCGACATCCAGCATGCCGCCGGCAGCTGTCGCATGAGCGGCGCTGGCGAGCCCGATGGCGTGGTCAATCCCGACGGCACCGTGAAGGGGATCAGCGGCCTGCGCGTCGCCGACGCCTCGATCATGCCGTCCGACTGCCGCGCCAACACGCACTTCACGACGGTGGTGATCGGCGAGGCGATCGCACGGATGATGATGCGGTAGTCCTGCCGCGGCGAACTCGCTGATCTCGTCATCCGGAGTGAGGGTGATGGTGCTCGCGGCGACCTCCGTCATTGCGAGCGAAGCGAAGCAATCCAGAAATGCATCCCCGGAGACCGTCTGGATTGCTTCGCTGCGCTCGCAATGACGGAGCAAGTGGGGAGGCCCTCGCTCCCCAATTCACACTTCAAACAGCAATCCTTCCGCAGAGACAGTCTGGATTGCTTCCGCCCTACAAGGCTTGCGGCTTCTGCAAATTCGCGGCGCGCCATGGCGACAAGGACATTCTGCCGAACATTTGCGGGCTTGATTTCGACGCCTATGCGACGAGGGGCATCAATCTGGAGAGGACACAAACGCTCGCCGGCGGCGCGAGACACTGCAATTTCCGGTTCTCGCGGCTGCTCCCGGACTAGATCACCCCCGCCAGCCTTAGCACCACGCCCGCCGCGCAGCTCCCCGCCAGCACCGTGAGCATCCCCAGCTTGAACCGGAAGATCGCGGTCGCGGCCGCGATCGCCAGCAGCAGCGCCGGGATGTCGACGCTGGTCAGCACCGGTCTGTCGAACGCGAACGGGAAGGTGTGCACCGGCACGGTCTCGCGGAACAGCGTGTGCAGCGCGAACCAGATCGAGAGGTTGAGGATCACGCCGACGACCGCGGCGGTGATCGCGCTGAGCGCGCCGGCAAGGCCGGTGTTGCCGCGCAGGCGTTCGATGTAGGGGGCCCCGACGAAGATCCAGAGGAAGCAGGGCGTGAAGGTGACCCAGGTTGCGAGCAGGCCGCCGAGCGTGGCCGCGACCATCGGCGACAGACCGCTCGGATCGCGATAGGCCGCCATGAAGCCCACGAACTGCAGCACCATGATCAGCGGGCCCGGCGTGGTCTCGGCCATGCCCAAGCCGTCGAGCATCTCGTGCGGCTTCAGCCAGTGATAATGCTCGACCGCCTGCTGGGCGACATAGGCCAGCACCGCATAGGCGCCGCCGAAGGTGACGAGCGCCATCTTCGAGAAGAACAGCGCGATCTGGCTGAACACGTTGGCCTGTCCGAGCGCGGCGAGCAGCGCGATCACCGGCACCAGCCAGAGCGCCAGCCACAACGCGCCCACGCGGATCGCGCGGCCGGTGTCGGGTTTGACGTGATCGGGCACGGCGTCCCCGAGCATGCTGTCGATCAGGGCGCTGCTGCCGCCATGACCGTGACCGGCCGGGGCAAATTCCGGACGGCCTTGCCGCGCGCCGATATATCCGATCACGCCGGCGGCGATGATGATGATCGGGAAGGGGACGGCGAAGAAGAAGATTGCGACGAAGGCGATTGCCGCGAGCGCGATCATGATGTGGTTCTTCAGCGCGCGCTTGCCGACGCGCACCACGGCCTCGACCACGATGGCGAGCACGGCGGCCTTGAGGCCGAAGAACAGCGCCTCGATGAAGCTGACATTGCCGAAAGCCGCGTAGATGTAGCTCAAGGCCATGATGGCGATGATGCCGGGCAGGATGAACAACCCGCCCGCCATCAGCCCGCCGGCGGTGCGATGCATCAGCCAGCCGACATAGGTCGCCAGTTGCTGCGCCTCAGGCCCCGGCAGCAGCATGCAATAGTTCAGCGCATGCAGGAAACGGCCCTCGGAGATCCACTTCTTCTCCTCGACCAAAATACGGTGCATTACCGCGATCTGGCCCGCTGGGCCGCCAAAGCTCAGGCAGGCGACGCGCAGCCAGACACGGAAGGCCTCGTTGAAGCTGATGCCGTGACCGGCATCAGCTTCCGTTTGATCGGCGCGAATATCCATTACGCCTTCACCTTGTTGGTCGGCCAGTTGTGGGTCTCGGCCGTCGCATCGCGACACCAGCGGTAGAACGCGTCGTAGAGCGTCATGCCGGCCTCGAGCTGCTCGAGATCGTCATCGTACATCCGCGACAGCCCGAGCGAGGCCGCGAGCAGGCCGGGTGCCTCCGGCGCCAGATCGGGCCGCGCGGTGTCGGCGCCGCGCACCAATGTCGCGAGGTGGAGCAGGGCCGGCGTCGCAATGCCGAACTCCTCGATCATGACATCGAAGGTGCAGAGCTCGCCGCGGTGGCTCCAGAACACGTTCTCGACGTCGAAGGGGGCTGCGCCAAAGCGCTCGCCGACGGCGACCACCTCGGACGGCGCCACATACAGGAACACCGCGTTGGGATCGACGAAGCGGCGGATCAGCCAGGGACAGGCGATGCGATCGACCTTCGGCCGCGCCCGCGTGACCCAGACCGTGCGTCCCCTGGCATCGCGCGGCGGCAGCTTGCGCGTGTCGAGCAGCGGCAGCTTGGCCTCCTTCCAACCCTCGAAGCCGCCATCGAGCGTCTCGGCCTCAATGCCGAGCTGCCTCAGCCAGGCGGCCGTGCCCTGCGCGAGCTTGGCGCCGCGCAGGCAGGAAACGATGGCCGAGCGGCCGGCAAATTCGCCGCCCCATTCCGCAACGGTCTCGTGGCTGCGTCTGATGGAGCCGGGAATCAGCCGCCGGTCGGCGGCAAAATCCTCCTCCGTGCGGACGTCGATCAGGACAGGAGCATTGGCCGTGCCGATCAGGCGCGCCAATTTGTCGGATGATATGGTCGTGAAAGTAGACATGTTGATGCGTCCTCGTAGGAACTGAACGGGACGCGATACTTGGGCATGTCGCCTCGTGGGGAGATCGCTCAAATCCCCATGGGCTGATTACAGCGAAACTAGGCAGAACTGTCAATCGCCGGTTTCACCGGCATTTACGTTAGAAAGATATGCTTCCGGGGCCTATATTGGCCCTCGGATTCCGTTTTCCGGAGATTTGACCGATGCACTCCCATTCCATCGAGCAGTGGACTCATGACCACGCCTTTCTCGGCGAGAAGCACGACGAGAACGAGCGGCGCACCTGGCTGGTGGTTGTGCTGACGCTGGTCATGATGGTCGGCGAGATCGTCGCCGGCTCGCTGTTCGGCTCGATGGCGCTGCTGGCCGACGGCTGGCACATGGGGACACATGCGGCGGCGCTCGGCATTGCCGCCTTCGCCTACCGCTTCGCGCGGCGACATCTGGGGAATGCGCATTTCACCTTCGGCACCGGAAAGTTCGGCGATCTCGCCGCCTTCTCGAGCGCCATCATCCTCGGAGTGATCGCGGTCGAGATCGCCTATGAGAGCGTGCTGCGGCTGATCACGCCGGTGCCGATCGTCTATGGCGAGGCGATCGCGGTCGCCGCGCTGGGGCTGTGCGTCAATCTCGCCAGCGCGTGGCTGCTGCGCGACAGCCACGACCATCACCGTCACGGCCATGACCATGACCGCAGCCATGCGCATCATGATCATGATCATCACCACCATCATCACGACAACAACCTCCGTGCCGCTTACGTCCACGTCATGGCGGACGCGGCGACCTCGGTGCTGGCGATCGGCGCCCTCGTGGTCGCGATGTATTCGGGCTGGGTCTGGGCCGATCCGGCCGTGGGCCTGATCGGCGGCGTGGTAATAGCGAGCTGGGCGTTCGGCCTGATCAAGGCGTCAGGCGCGGTCCTGCTCGACGTGCGCGCCGACGAGAAGCTGGAACGGGTGATCCGGACCCGCATCGAGGTTGGCGAGGATCGCGTCACCGATCTGCATCTCTGGCAGGTCGGCCCCGGTCATTGCGCCGTGCTGGTGTCGGTGGTGTCGGACAAGCCGAAGCAGCCGGCCGCCTACAAGAAGCGGCTCGCCGGGCTGAAGGGCCTCAGCCACGTCACGGTCGAGGTCGAGACCTGCCCGCATTGACGTGATCGGCGGCCGCGGAATTCTGCGGTGTGGCCGGGGTTGATCCTCGGTCGCAGCTTCCCAAACGCTTGCTAAGGAGGGACCACGGATGACGTCCAGGATCAAGCTCGCTTTCGCCGCCGCCGCTTTCGCCTTGCTCAGTCATGCAGCGATTGCGCAGTCGGAGAAGGCCGGCGTCGAAAGGCTCTACGTCCTCAATTGCGGCGAGGGCACTGCCGGCGACATCTCGCGCTGGACGCCCGGCATCAACGAGGGCAAGACGATGGACTTCGTCGACAGCTGCTACCTCGTCAAGCATGCCAATGGCTGGTTCCTGTGGGACACCGGCATCGCCGATGCGGTCGCTTCCATGCCCAACGGCCTGGTACCGGCCGACCCCAAGGCCGTGACCTGGCGCCGGCCGAAGACACTCGCCGCCCAGCTCGAGCAGATCGGCCTCAAGCCCGATGACATCAAGGCCATGGCCGTCTCGCACACGCACCCGGACCATTCAGGCAATGTCGAGCTGTTCCCGCAGGCGACACTCTATGTGCAGAAGGCCGAATATGACTGGCCCGGTGCCAACAACGAGCCGCGCTTCAAGGCGTCGCATCCGGTCGAGCTGCTCGCAGGCGACAAGGACGTCTTCGGCGACGGCAGCGTGACCATCCTGTCGACGCCCGGCCACACGCCGGGGCACCAGTCGCTGCTGGTGAAGCTGCCCAAGACCGGCGCGGTGGTCCTCTCCGGCGACGCCGTCCATTTCAAGGACAATTGGGACAACCGCCGCGTGCCCAGCATGAACGTCAACAAGGAGATGAGCGCGGCCTCGATGCAGAAGATCGCCGACACCGTCACCAGGGAGAAGGCGCAGCTCTGGATCAACCACGACAAGGCCCAGCGCGACAGCCAGAAGATGGCGCCCGAGTTTTACGACTGACGCTTGAATCAGCTCTTCGGCGCGGTCGCTGCGGGCGGACTTGCTTCGGGGGTCTTCTTCGGCTTCAGCGTGCCGGCATAGAACGACAGCAGCCACACCAGGAGGACGGCGAGGAGATAGACGCCCCAGGCCTGCGGCGGCGTGGTCGCCCAGCGCAAGAGGCCCTTCAAGGTGCGGGGCGGACTGTTGTCATTGGTCATGGCCCGCTTGTGCGCGAAAGCGGCAGTGCAGTCAATTCGGCCGCCGCTCGGCGCGGATCAGGAACAGCGCCGCCAGCGCCGAGAGGCTGAGCGCGGACGACACGATCAGCACCTTGGCGCCCATGACGTCGATCAGCAGGCCGAACACAAGGGGCGCCACCGCCTGCGCCATCCGCGCCGGCGCGCCGATGATGCCGAGGCGGTAGCCGAAATCCTTGGGGCCGAAGATGGATAGCGGCAGCGTGCCGCGGGCGATCGTCAGGATGCCGTTGCCGGAGCCATGGAACAGCGCAAAGGCGCTTGCGGCGGCACCGCCAAAGATGGCGACGACGGCAGCGCCGATCGGATGGGTGAGGCAGGCGAGCCGCGTCGACCACAGCGGATGAAATCGGCTCAGAACGCTCGCTTCGAGGATGCGGGCCACCACTTGCGCCGGGCCGATCAACGCGCCGGCCGCGATCGCCTCGACATGGGTCGCGCCCGTTGCCTCCACAATGCGCGGAAAATGCACGGCCATCGCGCCGGTGACGGTCCAGACCGCGGCGAAGACGAAGGCGAGCAGGATCATGGTGCGATCGAGCGGCAGATGCGGCTTTTCGGCGGTCGCTGCCGCCTGCCTCGCGCCCTTGATCGCGGGCAGCATGAAGAAGTTGAGCGGCAGGCCGATCAGGATGTTGGCGGCGGCCCAGGCAAAGCAGGTCTCGCGCCATCCGATATGGGCAAGGCCCCAGGCGGTAAGCGGCCAGCCGACCGTGGAGGCAAAGCCCGCCATCAGCGTGATGCCGGTGATGGGCCGGCGCGCCTCGGTGCCGTAGATGCGGCCGAGCGCGGCGAAGGCGGCATCATAGAGACCCATCGCCATGCCGATGCCGAGCACGAGCCAGGCGATCGCCATCACGGCGACGGACTGCGAGACGCCGAGCAGGACGAGGCCGGCGGCGATGGTGAGGTTGGAGACCGACAGCACCTGCCGCCCGCCGACGAGATCGATCTGCCGCCCGATGCGCGGGCCGAGCATCGCCGAGATCACCAGCGAGGCCGAGAACGCGCCGAAGATCCAGTTGGAGGACATGCCGAGGTCGTGCGCCATGGGATCGGCAAGCAGCGCCGGCAGGTAGTAGCTGGACGCCCAGGCCAGCGTCTGCGTGGTGCCGAGCGCCAGGATGATCGGAAGCTGGCGCTGGCTCATCCGCGCGTGCTCTCGATTCTGGCCGACAACGTCATCATCGCAAGCATTTGCCGCCCGCGTCGCGAACGCGTCAACCGCAGCTGCGGCATATTCGACCTGCGCGGGACGGGGAACCTTACGCTCGGCCCGCGCGAGGCTTGCGCCTTTCGCTGGTCACGAATGCACGGCATAATGGCGTATGCAATTGACCTCGCGCCTCGCGCTGATGAACTGGCTGACCGGCCAGGGGCTCACGGGCCTGCCTGAAAACGAACTGCTCCGCGGCTTTTGCGAGCGCTGCTGCGCCGAGGGCCTGGAACTGTCGCGCGGGATGGTCGTGATCGACACGCTGCATCCGATCTATGAGGGCCGCGGCTTCCGCTGGAGCGACCGTCCCAGCAACGAACGCGACGCCTTCGAATACGGTTCGACCGCCGAGGGCGACGCGGCCAAGCATTGGCGCCGCTCGGTGTTCTTCCACATGCTCGAGCATGGCCACGACGAGATGCTGATCGATCTCGCCGACGCGGAGGCGCTGGATTTCTCGCAGATCGGCGAGCTCGCCGAGAAGGGCCACAAGCACTATCTCGCCTTCGTGCATCGCTTCGGCGAGAACGGCGCGCTCGGCCTGATGGACTGCCTCTATTCCTGCTGGACCACGCGCCGCGACAGCGGCTTCAGCGAAGCCGAGCTGGAGTCCCTGCGCGATCTGGTGCCGGTGCTGGGGCTCGCGATCAAGTCGGCGCAGCAGGTTGACATCGCGCGCACCCTGGGACGGGTCTATCTCGGCCGAGGCGCCTCGGAGCAGGTGCTGGGCGGCCGCATCTCACGTGGCGTCACCGAGCGCATCAACGCCGTGCTGTGGTATTCGGATTTGCGCGGCTCGACCGGGATCAGCGAGAGCATCGGCCCGGACGAGATCATTCCCTTCCTCAACGACTATGCGCAGGCCGTGATCGACGCGATCCACGACGCCGGCGGCGACGTCCTGAAGCTGATCGGCGACGGCGTGCTCGCGATGTTCACGGGCGAGGACATGGCGCATGCGCGGCGCGCGGCGCTTCGCGCCGAGCATCTGTTCCGCCAGAACGTCGCGGCGCTGAACGCGCGCCGGGCGGCCGCCGGCCGTCCCACCACCTCCGCCTATATCGGCCTGCATGTCGGCGAGGTCTTCTACGGCAATATCGGCAGCGAGGACCGGCTCGATTTCACGGTGGTGGGCCCGACCGTGAACGAGGTCAGCCGCATCGCCTCGATGAGCCGCTCGGTCGATCGCGAGCTGTTGGCATCAGCGGAGTTCTACAAGGGCCTGGATGCCGCCGGCCGTCGCTATCTCGTCTCCACCGGCCGCTACGCACTGCGCGGCATCGGCCGTGCGCAGGACCTCTACACGCTCGATCCCGAGGTCGAGGCCAGCGAGCCGGTGACGGGGAGCTATGAGCGGTATCTGGCGGGATAGGCCCGACTGCTTGCGCGTACTCCCGTCATTGCGAGGAGCCCTTGCGAGGAAGCAATCGAGACTGTTTCCGCGGAGTTCTGGATTGCTTTCGCCTTCGCTAAAGCTTCGGCGGACAAGTCGCTGCGCGCGCAATGACGGTGGCGCCTAACACCCCATCGCCACCTCATCCCCCACCATATCCGGCTGCCGGTCGAGGGTTGCCGCCGGCGACAGCAGGATCACCAGCGCCTGCGCGCCGAACACGGCTGCTGCGAGATAAAGGCACGCCTCCGCGCTCCAGAGCCCGCCGACGATTGCGCCGAGGGCCGAGCCGAGCGGGCGGGCGCCGTAGCTCATGATGTTGATGGCGGAGACGCGGCCGAGCAGGCGCGGCGGCGTCACCGACTGGCGCAGCGTCGTGGTCGAGATCACCCAGAGTATCGGGCCGACGCCGAGCAGGAAGAAGCTCAAGCCCGCAAGCCAGGGCGAGGGGACCAGCACCGTCAGCGCCATCACGACCGAGGCGATGAAGCCCGTGACCGGGCCGAGGCCGACGACCGTGCCGAAGGCAATGCGCTGCATCACGCGCGTGGCGAAGAGCGCGCCGATCACCATTCCAACACCGTACATCGTGAGCACCGTGCCGACGCCGGTGGCGGTCAGGCCGAGATGACGCACGGCATACGGCACGAACACCGCGATCTGCAGAAACCAGCCGGTGTTGAAGATGAACTGAGTGATGAACACCGGTCGCAGCAGCGGATGGTGAAACACGAAAGCCGCGCCTTCGCGGATCTCCTGGAATGGATGGCGCCGTGGCATCGGCGCGCGGGCGGGCTCGTAGATGCCTGAGAGCAGCACCACGGCAATCGCCGACAGGGCCGCGGCAAAGCCGAAGGCGAGGCTTGCTCCCCACCATCCGACCAGCACGCCGCCGAGCGCCGGCCCGCTTGCGAAGGCGATGGTGCGTGCAAGCTCGATCCTTGCATTCGCTGCGGGCAACAGGTCCGCGCTGACCAGCGAGGGCACCAGCGCCGGCGCAGCGACGCTGTAGACGACGGTGCCGCACACGGCAGCGAAGCCGAGCAGTGCCAGCAGCGGCAGATTGAGCGCGCTCAGCGCGAGGAGGAGCACGATGGCCCCAAGGGCTGCGGCCCGCAGCGCCTCGGCCCCCGCCATCAGCGCGCGCCGCGAGATGCGGTCGGCGAGCAGGCCGGCCGGAATGGCGAACAGCACGAAGGGCAGGGTGAGCGCGGTCTGCAGCACGCCGGTCTCGCCCTCGGCGACCCCGAGCGTCAGCACGGCGACGATCGGGGCGGCGGCCAGTGCGATCTGCTCGGCGGATTGCGCCGCGAGATTGGACCAGGCGAGGCGGCTGAAGATGTCAGGGAGGCGCGGCGAATTTGAAATGGCTCATTTCCTGCAAAGTCGGAACGGCGCCAGCATTCGCTTCCGGCACGGCAAAACCCACCCGGTTTCCGACAGGGCGGGCAAAAAGCGGCCGTCCCGGGGAACTGATGCGGCTAGATGCAGTTGCAAATGAGTTGCAATAAGGTTTGACTTCGGTATTCTGGCCGCATGGATGCCCGCTCGCCCGACCTGACCCCCGAGACCGCCGGCTGGCGTACCGACGCGCCAACCACCAAGAGCCTCGCAGAGGTGAACGCCACGGTCGCCATTCCGGCCGCGGCCCAGTGGTGGCGACGGCTGCTCGCCTTCGTCGGTCCGGGCTACCTCGTCTCGGTCGGCTACATGGACCCCGGCAACTGGGCGACCGACCTCGCTGGCGGCTCGAAGTTCGGCTACACGCTGCTCTCGGTCATCCTGCTCTCGAATTTGATGGCGATCCTGCTGCAGTCGCTCGCGGCGCGGCTCGGCATCGTCACCGACCGCGATCTCGCGCAGGCCTGCCGCGCCACCTACTCGCCGGCGGTGAACTTCCTGCTCTGGCTCGCCTGCGAGGCCGCGATCATCGCCTGCGATCTCGCCGAGGTGATCGGCACCGCGATCGCGCTGAAGCTGCTGTTCGGCATTCCCCTGATCGGCGGCGCATTGCTCGCCGCGCTCGATGCGTTCCTGCTCCTCATCCTGATGAACCGCGGTTTCCGTTTCCTGGAAGCCTTCGTCATCGCGCTGCTGGCAGTGATCGCGGCGTGCTTCGTGGTGCAGATCGCAGCAGCGGCTCCTCCGGTCGCGGAGGTCCTGCGCGGCTTCGTGCCGAAGAGCGAGATCTTCACCAATCCGGAGATGCTCTACATTGCGATCGGCATCATCGGTGCCACCGTGATGCCGCACAATCTCTATCTGCACTCCTCGATCGTGCAGACGCGCGCCTATCAGCGCAACGACGAAGGCCGCCGCGAAGCGATCAAATGGGCGACGACGGACTCCACCATCGCGCTGATGCTGGCGCTGTTCATCAACGCCGCGATCCTCGTCGTCGCTGCCGCGACCTTCCACAGAAGCGGCCATTCCGACGTCGCCGAGATCGGGCAGGCGTTCGAGCTGCTGTCGCCGCTGCTTGGCCTCGGCATTGCCTCGACGCTGTTCGCGGTGGCGCTGCTTGCCTCGGGCCTCAACTCGACGGTGACGGCGACGCTCGCCGGCCAGATCGTGATGGAGGGTTTTCTCGACCTGCGCCTGCCGAGCTGGGCGCGCCGCCTCTTGACGCGCGGCATCGCGATCATTCCGGTGATCATCGTCACCGCGATCTATGGCGAGCGCGGCACGGCGGATTTGCTGGTGTTCAGCCAGGTCGTGCTGTCGATGCAGCTGCCCTTCGCCGTTATCCCGCTGGTGCGCTTCGTGTCCGACCGGCGCAAGATGGGCCAGTTCGCGATACCGGTGTCCGTCGCCGCGATCGCCTGGATCGTCGCGGGCGTGATCGTGATTCTGAATGTGAAGCTGCTGGCCGATACGTTGTTCGGATGACCACGCAGCGCTGTCGCTGCCCGGGCGACCCAGTAGAGGCAGTCGTGATTGAACCGAGAAGCCGCGGCGTGCTGGATGCCCGGTCAGGCCCGGTCAAGCCGGGGATCACAGAAAGCTAATCCTGCGGCTCGGATGCCGTATCGCCCTGCGCGTCGATCCGCAGCCAGCCTGACGGGGCAAGGCGCTGCTGCGGCAGGAAACGGGCCTTGTAGTCCATCTTCTTGGAGCCTTCGATCCAGTAGCCCAGATAGACGTAAGGCAGGCCCTGACGTCGCGCGCGGGCGATGTGGTCGAGGATCATGAAGGTGCCCATCGAGCGGCTGACCTGGCTCGGCTCGAAGAAGGAATAGACCATCGAGAGGCCGTCGCTGAGCACGTCGGTGAGCGCCACCGCGATCAGCTCCTCGCCGCGGCCGGTGATGCCGCTGTCGGGGCCGCGCTTGCGGTACTCGATGATACGGGTCTCCACATGGCTGTCCTCGACCATCATGGCGTAGTCGAGCACGGTCATGTCCGCCATGCCACCATGGCGGTGGCGGGCGTCGAGATAGGCGCGGAACACCGAATATTGCTCGGAGGTCGGTACCGCGCTGCGCTGCTCGCCGATGATGTCGGCGTTGCGTGCGATCACCTTGCGGAAGTTGCGCGAGGGGCGGAACTCATTGGCGATGACCCGGACCGAGACGCAGGCACGGCACTGGTCGCAGGCCGGCCGGTAGGCGATCGACTGGCTGCGGCGGAACCCGCCATGGGTCAGGAGGTCGTTGAGGTCACCGGCGCGGTCCCCCACGAGGTGCGTAAACACCTTGCGCTCATGCCGGCCCGGCAGATACGGGCAGGGCGAGGGCGCCGTGAGGTAAAACTGGGGGGTGTCGCGCGAGTGTTGGGTCAAGGGACGTCGTGGGCCTCCGAAGTGAGTATCAGCATCGCGCTACGGAAGCTCTCGGTCAATCGGTCTGCTCGGCAGGTCAGATACGTCAGCTTAGTCGGTGCTGGTTGACAGGTCCTTGATCAATACGGTCTGGCCGTTTGCGGCACGGGTGCGCGGACGGAATTGTTGATCACGACCGTTCCCAGCACGAAATCGTGCAGCAGGCGCCGACGGCCGTTGAACAGGGCCAGCAGCACGAAGGGCGACAGGAATGACACCGTCACCCAGAACAGCACGGCATGGGTGGCGCCCAGCACGAAATAGCCTGATGCCCCGTACCAGGTGCGCAGTTCCAGATCCATGACCCGCATGCCGATGGTGGCCGAGGACGGCCCGCCGATGCAGGCGCCATAGTAGATGATGGCCCAGATCACGGAGGCCGGCCACGCCAGCCAGAACAGCGCCCAGCCGAGGCCGAGCGTGACCACGCCGAACAGGGCGATGAAGATGTAGCCGAGGATAACGGGAACGGAGATCACGACCATGTCGATCAGGAACGCGAACACGCGCCGCGTCGCGACGCCGCGGAACAGTTCCGGGTGCAGGTACGGATCGTAGGCGTGCGGTTGCATGGCGCCGTCATTGCGCCAGGCGCCTGAATTACCCGAGTCGTACGCCATCGTCCGTTCTCCAGCGAAGCCCCGTCGCAGCACATGGGAACAGGCTATCCCCCTGCCAAGGGCGCGCGGGCGTCAACAAGCCGAAAATTTCCGGCGATTCGGGGGCGGCGGGTCGGCAGTCCTGTAGGGGAGCAAAGGCGCGTAGCGCCGTGCGCGCACCATTGCCCGCTGTCGTGCACGATGGGTGGAGCGGTGGGCACGCTTTCGCCTTCGCTCTTCGAGCTATGGCGGACAAGTCGCTTTGCCCACCCGACGGCACCTTATCCTTGGCTGCGCAGCTTCTCCGCCGCCTTCGGTGCAAAATAGCTCAGCACACCGTCGGCGCCGGCGCGCTTGAAGGCGAGCAGGCTCTCCATCATCGCACGTTCGCCGTCGAGCCAGCCATTGTTGCCCGCCGCCGCGATCATCGCGTATTCGCCGGAGACCTGGTAAGCGAAGGTCGGCATCGCAAAGGTATCCTTCACGCGCCGGACGACGTCGAGATAGGGCATGCCCGGCTTCACCATCACCATGTCGGCGCCCTCGGCGATGTCGAGCTCGACCTCGCGCAGCGCTTCGTCGGTGTTGGCGCTGTCCATCTGGTAGGTGCGCTTGTCGCCGGTCAGCGTCTTGGCCGAGCCGATCGCGTCGCGGAACGGACCGTAGAAGGCGGAGGCATATTTCGCCGCATAGGCCATGATCTGCACGTCGAGCAGGCCAGCGCGGTCCAGCCCCTCGCGGATCGCGGCGACGCGACCGTCCATCATGTCGGAGGGGGCGATGATGTCACAGCCGGCTTCGGCCTGCACCAAGGCCTGGCGCACCAGCACCGCGACCGTCTCGTCGTTCAAAATCTTGCCGTCGGAGACCAGGCCGTCATGGCCGTGGCTGGTGAAGGGATCGAGCGCGACGTCGCAGAGGATGCCGATCTCCGGAAATTCCTTCTTGATTGCGCGCACCGCCTGGCAGACGAGATTGTCTGGATTGGTGGCCTCCGAGCCCTCTTCGTCGCGCAAGGAGGGGTCGGTATAGGGAAACAGCGCGATGCAGGGGATGGTGAGCTTCATGGCGCGCTCGGCCTCGCGCACGGCCTGGTCGACGCTGAGACGGTCGACGCCCGGCATCGAGGCAACCTGCTCACGCTTGTTGTTGCCGTCGATCAGGAATAGCGGCCAGATCAGATCGTCGGTCGTGAGGACGTTCTCGCGCACCATCCGCCGGGCCCATTCAGCCTTGCGGTTGCGGCGCGGGCGGACGGTCAGATCGAGGGCAGGAGAGGCTGCGCCGCCATCCCGGCGCGACACCTCGCGCAATTCGATCGGACGCCCGTATTTGATCGCCATCATTCTTCCTCCGGCTGGAATTATTCTTATACCAGCTCGCATGGTTCCCGTCACCGCGGCTTCACCTGTGGCAGCCGATTGATTTTGCGGACCGGAGCAGTCAGAAGGGTCCCATGTCCGAGATCTCCACCCGCGATGCGGCCCGTGACAATGCCAGGGACGCTGCCCGAGACAATGCTAGAGAGAGCGCACTCTCGGTGGCGGCGATCTCGTCGGAGCGGCCCGAGTCCGACGACAATGTCTGGACGCGGCGGCTGGTGCTGTTCCTGCGGGTGATGGCGCTGCTCTCGATCCTCAAGGGCCTCTATCACTGGGCGCAGGTGACGGGCTTCGTCGGCGGCGAGGACGAGGCGTTCGAGAACCAGTCGATGGCCTGGCAGGGCGCGACCGTCTACTTCGCCGTGATCGAGCTCGTCGCCGCGGTCGGCCTGTGGCTCGCCACGCCATGGGGCGCGGTGGTGTGGCTGACGACCGTGGTGTCGATGGCGGTGATCGAGCTGATGTTCCCGGGAATCTACGGCGGCAGCCTGGTCGTGGTTGGAGTCGAGGTCTTCATGCTCGCTGCTTATCTCGCGCTCGCCTGGATGGCAGCGCGCGAACGGCCGCCGTAGGAAGACACCTTACGATACGCAAATGCTCTCGAGTCCCGGACGCGGCGCAGCGCGCCGCACTTGCGGCGTGATGCGTTGCAGGGCCGGGGGCCATGTCTCCGCGATCTCGCTTTAGGGCTTGCTTCGTCCCGGCGCTGCGCTTGTCCCGGACACGAGAGTGTTGCGATTGGTTGACCGCCGGTTGCCTCGAATTTGCGGTAAGTTTTCACTAACCAGCCGGTTCCGCCACAGCCGTTACGCGCCCGTTTCGAAACGGGGCGGGGCTGTTCTGGAATGCGACAGTTGCGGCGGACGGAGGGTGAACAGGACCTTGTGAAGGTCAACAGAGGGTTGCGAAAAGTCCTTGTCGCACAGGCTTAATCCGCAATTCACTGTCTTAAATTCATGATCTCTTTATTCTCTTATTTAAGCCGATCTTCAAACGAGCCCCTTAAGTTGCACCTATCGGACGGGACACAAGTTTCGTCGAATAAGTGTCGATAAAAACGACAACAGGGGAAGTGTCATGATGAAAGCCGTCGCAACTGCGGCAGATACCGCAGAGCGCGTCTCCGGCCAGCAGGGTTCGGTGCAGTCGCTCTATCTGGAAGCTTTGACTCTGGTGGAGCGGCTGCATCGCCGGCTCCTCGACGTCATCAAGGACGAGTTCGATCGCCGCGGCCGCGCCGACATCAACTCGGTGCAGGCGCTGCTGCTCTACAACATCGGCGACAAGGAGCTGACCGCCGGCGAGCTGCGCACCCGCGGCTACTATCTCGGCTCCAACGTCTCCTACAATCTGAAGAAGCTCGTCGAGCTCGGCTTCCTCGATCATCAGCGCTCGCGCGTTGATCGCCGCTCGGTGCGCATCCGCCTGACCCCGCAGGGCCAGGAAGTCCGCCGCATCGTCGACGCGCTCTACCAGAAGCACGTCAAGACGGTCGAGCAGGTCGGCGGCATCTCGGGCGAGGAGTTCTCGACGCTCAACAAGTCGCTGCACCGTCTCGAGCGGTTCTGGACCGACCAGATCCTGTACCGCCTCTGAGTTCCAGGGGAAGGCCAAGCCGGCCCGACAACAAGACCGGCCAGCCTCCCGGATGTGCCTGACTTCCCCCAGCGCATCGGCCCGGCTTGCCCGGACCGGTGCGTTTTGACGTTGTGCAGGTGCGAAAAATGCCCGCGCGTGCGGAACCGGGTCGCCGCATTGTCGTTAGTTCTCTGGATCGGAGGATGCCATGCCGGGCGGGCGCGGGTTGCAGGCCATGAACGTCGAACTCGTGAGCGATGCCTACGCCATCGCCGCGAATTACCTCCGCCGCTCCGGCGCAATCCCGGATACACTCGTCACCAACGAACGTCTGCTCGAGATCATCATCAAGCTGCTCCAGCACGGCGAATTCAACAAGATCAGGCTGGCCAACAAGGCGATCGCCCGGTTCAAAACGCAATCCGAGGCCCGCGCGGTTGCCTGATCAAGACTCCCGAGATCCGACAGAACCAGAGGGTGCAATGGAAGCTGCCATCGACCGCATCATGCAGACCTATGACCTGCTCGCCAACCGCACGGCGGCGGCCAGCGAGGAGGCGCGCGAAAAGGTGACGAACTACCTCGCTACGCTGATGGAAGCGGGCGAGACGGACCCGCACAGGTTGACGGTCTGTGGCCTGACCTATTTGCGCCAGCTCGACGGCAGCGTGGACCCCGTGAAGGCGGGGTATACCGGCCTATAGCTTTTTGGGGTCCAAAACGGTCCCTTCCGGGAGAACGACGACCAGGGCGGTTCCAGAAAACCGTCCTGCCGTCCAAATTCCCGGTCCCCACCATATCTTGCATAAATATCAGGCCCGACCCGCAAATGCTTGGCCGAGGGCGGGCGATGTGGTAGATCGCGCGTGCTTCCGATCGCCACACCAGACCCGCCCGTAGCCCGCCAAAAGGCTGCGGCGGTGGAGATATTCGCAAGATGACCCTCGCAAAGACCGCCTCCGCGCCCGATTCTTTTTTCACCGCCACGCTCGAGCAGGCCGACCCGGAAATCGCCGCCGCCATCAAGGGCGAGCTCGGCCGGCAGCGCCATGAGGTCGAGCTGATCGCCTCCGAGAACATCGTCAGCCGGGCCGTGCTGGAAGCGCAGGGTTCGGTGATGACCAATAAGTATGCTGAGGGTTATCCGGGCGCGCGGTACTACGGCGGTTGTGAGTGGGTCGACGTCGCCGAGAACCTCGCGATCGATCGCGCCAAGAAGCTGTTCGGCGCCAACTTTGCCAACGTGCAGCCGAACTCCGGCAGCCAGATGAATCAGGCGGTGTTCCTGGCGCTGCTCCAGCCCGGCGACACCTTCATGGGCCTCGACCTCGCGGCCGGCGGCCATCTCACCCACGGCTCGCCCGTCAACATGAGCGGCAAGTGGTTCAAGGCCGCGCACTACACCGTGCGCCGCGAGGACCAGATCATCGACATGGATGCGGTGCAGAAGCAGGCCGAGGAGGTCAAGCCGAAGCTGATCATCGCCGGCGGCTCGGCTTATTCGCGCGCCTGGGATTTCAAGCGTTTCCGCGAGATCGCCGACAGCGTCGGCGCGTATCTGCTCGTGGACATGGCGCACTTCGCCGGCCTCGTCGCAGGTGGAGTGCACGCCTCACCGGTGCCGTATGCGCACGTCACCACCACGACGACGCACAAGTCGCTGCGCGGTCCGCGCGGCGGCCTGATCCTCACCAATGACGAGACGCTCGCCAAGAAGCTCAACTCGGCGATCTTCCCGGGCCTGCAGGGCGGCCCGCTGATGCACGTGATCGCGGCGAAGGCGGTGGCCTTCGGCGAGGCGCTGCGTCCTGATTTCAAGGTCTATGCCAAGAACGTCGTCGAGAACGCCAAGGCACTGGCCGAGGCGATGAAGAGCCACGGGTTCGATATCGTCTCCGGCGGCACCGACAATCACCTGATGCTGGTCGATCTGCGGCCGAAGGGCCTGAAGGGCAACGTCTCGGAGAAGGCGCTGGTCCGGGCCGCCATCACCTGCAACAAGAACGGCATTCCGTTCGATCCCGAGAAGCCCTTCGTCACTTCGGGCCTGCGTCTCGGCACGCCCGCCGCGACCACCCGCGGCTTCGGTCTCGCCGAATTCCAGCAGGTCGGCGGCATGATCGCAGAGGTCCTGAACGCGATCGCGCAGTCCGACGACGGCAAGGCGCCGCTGGTGGAAGCGGCGATCAAGGAACGGGTCAAGGCGCTCACCGACCGGTTCCCGATCTACCAATAACGCCAAGGTAAACTGATCAAGGCAAGCGGATGCGGTGCCCGAACTGCAACAGTCTCGATACGCAGGTAAAGGACTCGCGTCCGACCGAGGACTCGTCCGTGATCCGCAGGCGGCGCGTGTGCGTCGCCTGCAATTTCCGCTTCACCACCTTCGAGCGCGTGCAGCTGCGCGAGCTTACGGTGATCAAGCGCAACGGTCGCCGCGTGCCGTTCGACCGCGACAAGCTGATGCGCTCGGTGCAGATTTCGCTGCGCAAGCGGCAGGTGGAGCCGGAACGGGTGGAGAAGATGGTCTCCACCATCGTGCGCGAGCTCGAGACCGGGGGGGAGGCCGAGATCTCCTCGGAGGTGATCGGCGAGACCGTGATGGAGCATCTGCGCACGCTCGACGACGTCGCCTATGTGCGCTTCGCCTCGGTCTACCGCAATTTCCGCGAAGCCAAGGATTTCGCCGACGTGCTCGGCGAGCTCTCCGGTGAGGAGGAAGCGCGGCTCGCCGCGATCCGCAAATGATCTTCCGCATCCTGGAGGATCAGTTTGCGCAGAAGGCCCGCGAGGCCAAGGACGCTGACCGCCGTTTCATGGAGCTTGCGCTGGCGCTGGGTAGACGCGGGCAGGGGCGCACCTGGCCCAATCCGGCCGTGGGCGCCGTGATCGTGAAGGACGGCGCCATCGTCGGCCGCGGCTGGACGCAGCCAGGAGGACGGCCGCATGGCGAGCCCGAAGCGCTGCGGCGCGCGGGCGAGGCGGCACGCGGTGCCACGCTCTACGTCACGCTCGAGCCGTGCTCGCATTTCGGCAAGTCACCGCCGTGCGCCGATGCGGTGATTGCAGCCGGCATCAAGCGGGTGGTTGCGGCGATCGAGGATCCCAATCCGGAAGTGGCGGGCAAGGGTCATGCGCGCCTGCGCGCCGCCGGCATCACGGTGGATGTCGGTCTGCGCGCGGCCGAGGCCGCGTTCGACCACGCCGGCCATTTCCGCCGCATCCGCGACAAGCGCCCGCATGTGATCCTGAAGCTCGCGGTCTCGTCTGACGGCAAGATCGGCGCGGCCGGCGGCAAGCCGCTTGCGATCACCGGCGAGGCGGCGCGCAATCGCGTGCATCTCTTGCGCGCGCACAGCGATGCCATCCTGGTCGGCATCGGCACGGTGCTGGCGGACGATCCGCAGCTCAATTGTCGCCTGCCGGGCATGGCGGACCGCTCGCCGGTGCGCGTGGTGCTCGACCGGAACCTGCGCATTCCGGCATCGAGCCAGCTTGTGCGCTCCGCGCGCGAGACACCGCTTTGGGTGATCGCTTCCGAGCTTGCGGAAGCGGCCGCCGCGACGCGCCTTGGCGCGGCCGGTGCGCAAATCATGCGCATGCCTCCCGGCAGTGCATCCGGGTTCGATCTGGCGGCCGTGCTGCATGCGCTGTCCGAGAAGGGCATCACGCGGCTGATGGTCGAAGGCGGCAGCCGCGTTGCGGCTTCGTTCGTCGCGGCCGATCTCGTCGACGAGATCTGGCTGTTCCGCGGGGCGGAAGCGGTCGGCGAGGGCGGCGTCGATGCGCTCGATGCATCGCCCCTGTCGAAAATCACGCAGTCGCAGGCCTACAAGGTTCATGCTAGCGAGACATTCGGCCACGATACTCTCACCATCTACGAGCGCGCCTAACATGTTTACCGGCATTGTCACCGATATCGGCGAGATCGTCAGCTTCACGCCGACGGCACAGGGCCAGTTGCACCGGCTGCGCATCGCCTGCAGCTACGATCAGACCACCATCGCCGACGGCGCCTCGATCGCCTGCAACGGCGTCTGCCTGACGGTGGTTGCCTCGGGCGTTGCGGACGGCAGGGACTCCAAGCAAAGGACCTGGTTCGACGTCGATGCCGCCGCCGAGACGCTGGCGCTGACGACGGCAAAGCACTGGAAGCTGGGCACGAAGCTCAACCTCGAGCGTGCGCTGAAGATCGGCGACGAGCTCGGCGGCCATATCGTTGCCGGCCATGCCGATGGCATCGCGACCATCGTCAGCCGAGAGGACCTGCCCGATATGGCGCGGTTCGTGCTCTCGACCACGCGCGAGCTGGCACGGTTCATCGCCACCAAGGGCTCGATCACGCTCGACGGCGTCTCGCTGACGGTGAATACGGTCGACGACGTGACCTTTTCGGTGCTGATCATCCCGCATACGCTGACGGTCACGACCATCGGCAGCTGGAAGGCGGGGGCCGAGGTCAATATCGAGGTCGACCTGATGGCCCGCTACGCGGCGCGGCTAACGGAAATGAAGTGACGGCAGAGCCGTCATTCCGGGTTCGGCTCGCCGAGCGGCCCCGGAATGACAGTGTCTTTAAAACTTGGCTTACATGCTTCCGGCGACTACATAGCGCCGACCCCTTTCGAAACGGATGGAACGATGGCAGACGCGCGGCGCGCACCCCTGAAGGACCAGACCGACATTTCCGGCGCACGGGCGCTGATTGTCGAGGCCCGGTTCTACGACGATCTCCAGGACGCGCTTCTGGAGGGCGCGGTGGCCGAGCTGAAGGCAGCCGGCCTGACGCACGACGTCATCACGGTTCCCGGCGCGCTGGAGATCCCGGCGGCGGTGGCCATCGCGGTCGATGCCGCGGCGGCGAACGGCAAGCCCTATGACGCGGTGATCGCGCTCGGCTGCGTGATCCGCGGCGACACCATCCATTTCGAGATCGTCTCGCAGGAATCCTCGCGCGCGCTGATGGACCTCGCCGTGGCGCGCAAGCTGCCGCTCGGCAATGGCATCCTCACCGTCAATAATGAGGACCAGGCCTGGGCGCGGGCGCGTGCCAGCGAGCTCAACAAGGGCGGCGATGCCGCGCGCGCGGCGCTTGCGATGCTGCGTATCAAACGCCGCCTGGCGCGGGCCTAAAGAGATGGCTGACAACATCAAGAAGCCGGCGGGGCTTAACGAGAAGAAGGCGAACCGGCGCGGTGCCGCGCGGCTTGCGGCTGTCCAGGCGCTGTACCAGATGGACATCGCCGGGGCCGGCATCAACGACATCTTCGCCGAGTTCGAGAGCCACTGGCTCGGCAACGAGGTCGAGGGCGACACATATCTGCCGGCGGAAGCCGCCTTCTTCCGCGACGTCGTCTCCGGTGTCGTGCGCGACCAGAAGAAGCTCGATCCCCTGATCGACGAGGCGCTGTCGAAAGGCTGGCCTCTCAAGCGGATCGAGGCGATCCTGCGTGCAGTGCTGCGGGCCGGGGCTTACGAACTCGAGCATCGCAGGGACGTCCCGGGCCGCGTCGTCATCTCCGAATATGTCGATGTCGCCAACGCTTTCGTCGACCGCGAGGAGACCGGCATGGTCAACGCCGTGCTCGACCAGATCGGCCGCCAGTTTCGCGGCGACGAGTTCGGGCGGGGGTAGACCTACAGTCCCCTGTCATCACCCGCGAAGGCGGGTGACCCAGTACGCCGCGGCAGCGGTTATTGATATCAGGCGTCTCGGCCTACTGGATCGCCCGGTCAAGCCGGGCGATGACAGTGGAGTTTGGGGCTAGCGCCGATGACGAACACACCGGAAATTTCCGCCGAAGACTCCCTCATCGCGCGCTATTTCAAGCCGCTGGCGAGCGATCCCGGCGCGTTCGGGCTGGTCGACGACGCGGCGGTCCTGTCTTCATCCGGCGACGACGTCGTCGTCACCACCGATGCCGTGGTCGAGGGCGTGCATTATCTTGCCACCGACCCTCCCGACACGATCGCGCGCAAGGCGCTGCGGGTGAACCTGTCCGATCTCGCCGCCAAGGGCGCTGCGCCTGCCGGCTTCGTGCTGACGCTGGCGCTGCGCAGAAAGGAGGACTCCTGGCTCCGGCCGTTTGCGGACGCGCTGGGCGAGGACGCCACGGCGTTCGGCTGCCCGCTGCTCGGGGGCGACACGGTGTCGACGCCGGGACCGCAGATGATCTCGATCACCGCATTCGGCCGCGTGCCGAAGGGACGGATGGTCGGCCGCACCGGCGCCAGGGCCGGCGACCGCATCCTGGTGACGGGTACGATCGGCGATGCCGCGCTCGGTCTCGACGCGCTCACCGGCGGCGCGGTGGCTGCGGCACTCATGTCTGATCCCGCTGCACGGGATTTGCTGGTCTCGCGCTATCGCGTGCCGCAGCCGCGCAACGTGCTGGCGCAGGCCGTGCGCGACCATGCGTCGGCCGCGATGGACGTCTCCGATGGCCTCGCCGGCGATCTGACGAAACTCTGTGCGGCGTCCGGCGTCTCGGCCACGGTCGACGTGGCGAGCGTGCCGCGCTCGGCTGCCGCGGCGGGACTGATTGCCCGGGACGTCGTTGGTGTCGAGACGTGGCTTGCCGGAGGCGACGATTACGAGGTCCTGTGCACTGTTCCACCGGCGCAAAGCGATGCGTTGATCGCAGCCGGCCGGGCGGTGGGCCTTCCTGTTGCCGCGATCGGCACGATCGTCGCAGGCCACGAGCGGCCACGCTTCCTGGACGGGCAGGGGCGGCAACTGACCTTGAAGCGGCTGTCCTACAGTCACTTCTAGCAAATTGCTCGAAACCGGCATCCTTGTTCTAAGGACCGGTCTAAATACTTGCCGAGATCGGTCTTTTCGGCCTGATCCGGCGTTGCACGCTCAATTTGATTTTGGCAAGCTTGTGACCGACTGGAGCCGCCCCTTCGGGAAAGGGGCGGCTTTGTTCAACATCAAGGCGCCGCACCGCACGACGGACAACAAAAGGCGCCGGGGGTACATCAAGGATCTGAGGCAAAAATCACATGACAGCATTATGGTTGATAGTGCTCTGCGGAGTGCTTTCCGTCGTCTACGCGATTTGGGCGACGTCTTCGGTGTTGGGCGCGGATGCGGGGTCGCCGCGCATGCAGGAGATCGCAGGCGCGGTGCGCGAAGGCGCACAGGCCTATCTCCGGCGCCAGTACACCACGATCGGTATCGTCGGCATCGTCATCTTCGTGCTGCTTGCCTATTTCCTCGGCCTCTATGTCGCGATCGGTTTTGCCATCGGCGCCGTCCTGTCGGGGGCGGCCGGATTCATCGGCATGAACGTCTCGGTCCGCGCCAATGTGCGTACCGCCCAGGCTGCGACGACGTCGCTGGCCGGCGGTCTCGAACTCGCCTTCAAGGCGGGTGCCATCACGGGCTTGCTGGTAGCCGGTCTCGCGCTGCTGGGTGTGACCCTCTATTTCGGCTTCCTCGTCCACTCACTGAAGCTCGCGCCCGACAGCCGCACCGTGGTCGACGCCTTGGTGGCACTCGGTTTCGGCGCCTCGCTGATCTCTATCTTCGCCCGTCTCGGCGGCGGAATCTTCACCAAGGGGGCAGACGTCGGCGGCGACCTCGTCGGCAAGGTCGAGGCCGGCATTCCCGAGGACGATCCGCGCAACCCCGCGACCATCGCCGACAATGTCGGCGACAATGTCGGCGACTGCGCCGGCATGGCCGCCGACCTGTTCGAGACCTACGCGGTGACCGCGGTCGCCACCATGGTGCTCGCGGCGATCTTCTTCGCCAAGACGCCGATCCTCGCCAACATGATGACGCTGCCGCTCGCCATCGGCGGGATCTGCATCATCACCTCGATCATCGGCACCTTCTTCGTCAAGCTCGGGCCGAGCCAGTCGATCATGGGGGCGCTCTACAAGGGCCTGATCGCGACCGGCATCCTGTCGCTGATCGGCATCGGCGGCGTGATCTACGCCCTGATCGGTTTCGGCAAGCTAGACGGCGTCGACTACACCGGCATGGCGCTGTTTGAGTGCGGCGTGGTCGGCCTCGTCGTCACCGCGCTGATCATCTGGATCACCGAATACTACACCGGAACCGACTATCGGCCGGTGAAGTCGATTGCCCAGGCCTCCGTGACCGGTCACGGCACCAACGTGATCCAGGGTCTTGCCGTCTCGATGGAGGCGACCGCGCTGCCCGCGATCGTCATCATCGCCGGCATCCTGATCACCTACAGCCTGGCCGGTCTATTCGGCATCGCGATCGCGACCGCGACCATGCTGGCGCTGGCGGGCATGATCGTGGCGCTCGACGCCTTCGGTCCCGTCACCGACAACGCCGGCGGCATCGCCGAGATGGCTGGCCTGCCGAAGGAGGTGCGGAAGTCGACCGACGCGCTCGACGCGGTCGGAAACACCACCAAGGCGGTGACCAAGGGCTACGCGATCGGCTCCGCCGGTCTCGGCGCCCTCGTGCTGTTTGCGGCCTACAACCAGGACCTCAAGTTCTTCGTTGCGGGGTCCGGGCAGCATCCCTACTTCGCCGGCGTCAATCCGGACTTCTCGCTCAACAACCCCTATGTGGTGGTGGGCCTCTTGTTCGGCGGTCTGTTGCCGTATCTGTTTGGCGCGATGGGCATGACCGCGGTGGGCCGTGCGGCCGGCGCGATCGTCGAGGAGGTGCGACGCCAGTTTCGCGAGAAGCCGGGCATCATGCAGGGCACCGACAAGCCCGACTACGGCAAGGCGGTCGACCTGCTCACCAAGGCGGCGATCAAGGAGATGATCATCCCCTCGCTGCTTCCGGTGCTGTCGCCGATCGTCGTCTACTTCCTGATCTACGCGATCGCGGGCGGCGGCGCGGCCGGCAAGTCGGCGGCGTTCTCTGCCGTCGGCGCAATGCTGCTCGGCGTGATCGTGACGGGCCTGTTCGTCGCGATCTCCATGACATCGGGCGGTGGCGCCTGGGACAACGCCAAGAAGTACATCGAGGACGGCCATTTCGGCGGCAAGGGCAGTGATGCCCACAAGTCCGCGGTGACCGGCGACACCGTCGGCGATCCCTACAAGGACACGGCGGGCCCCGCGGTGAACCCGATGATCAAGATCACCAATATCGTGGCCCTGCTGCTGCTCGCGATCCTGGCGCACTGAGCGGCAATAACGAGACAAGAGAAAACCCCGCGGCGCGAGCCGCGGGGTTTTTGTTTGGTGGCTGCGCGCTCTCACCTCCGTCATTGCGAGGAGCTGTTGCGACGACGCAATCCAGTGTCTTTCCCTGGAGAGATTCTGCTTCGCTGCGCTCGCAACGACGAAGGAGGCAGTAGTGTTCGCGCGTGCCTACTGCACATCCATCTGCAAGCCTTCCTTCTGGATAATGCCGGCGAACTTCTTCGTCTCGGCGTCCACGAAGGCGGCGAACTGCTCCGGCGTGCCGTAGTCGGCGCGCGCGCCCATGGTGGCGATCTGCTTCTTGACGTCCTCGCGCTCCAGCATCGCCTTGATTTGTAGATTGAGCGCATTGAGCACCTCGGGCGAGACGCCCTTGGGCAGGAAGACGGCGAACCAGGAAGACACGTCGAAGTTCGCCAGCTCCGGCGCGCTCTCGCGCATGGTCGGCAAATCCTTCGCGAGGTCGCTGCGCTCGGTCGTGGTGACGCAGAGACCGTTCAGCGTGCCGTTCTGCACCTGCGGCAGGCTCGGATAGAGATTGTCGAACAGGATCTGGATATCGCCGGCGAGGGCCGCCTGCAGTGCGGGTCCGGCGCCGCGGAAGGGGATATGCGTCATCTTCAGCCCGGTGAGCTGGAGGAACCAGGCGCCGGTGAGGTGAGGGCTCTGGCCGACGCCGGAGGAGGCGTAGCTGAGCTTGTCCGGATTGGCCTTCAGATACGCGATCAGCTCGGGAATCGACTTGATGCCGGTCTTCGGATGCGCCGACACGATGTTCGGGATCCGGATCATGTTCGAGACCGGCTGAAGCTGGTCCGGCTTGTAGGTCAGGTTCTTGAAGATGCTGTAGGCGATCGCGTTCGGGCCGGGGTTGCCGATCAGGATGGTGTGACCATCGGGCTTGGCGCGGACCACCTCGGCGGTTCCGATCGTGCCGCCACCGCCGGAGCGGTTCTCCACGACGGCCGACTGGCCCCAGGCGGTTTGCAGGTGCGCGGCCAGGAGCCGGCCCATCACGTCGGTCGAGCCGCCGGCCGCGGCCGGCACGATCAGACGAACGTTTTCGGTGGGCTTCCAGTCCGCCAGGCTCGATCGCGGCAGAATCGCCGCCGCCGACAGGCCGGCAACGCCGGCAAGCACGCGGCGGCGGGACAACAAAATGTTCTGAATTTTCTTGGACACGAATCCACTCCCAGCTTCTTGTTTTGCTGGGAGCCTAGGGAACCCGCTGCGCAACGGCAAGTCGCGACCGGCGGCACGACGCCGCAGGCTGAAGGCTCAGTTAAAGCTGAGCAGCTTGAACAGCGGCGCGAGGTAGCTCATCTCCTGGCCCGACGTCGGCGTGGTGCGGCTGATGAAGTCGAAGATCTTGCCGTCCTGGAGGCCGTAATTCGCCAGCCGGCGCACGCGCCGGTTCTTGTCGAAATAGATCGCGATGACGCGTTGATCGACCACCCTCTGGTTCATGAACGCCACGGGACGCTCCGAGCGCTGCGAGATGTAGTAGAACACCTCACCATCGAGCGTCGCGACGGTGGAAGGCGTGCCCATGACGATCAGCACCTGGTCCTGGCTCGCGCCGATCGGGATCTGCTCCAGCGCGCCGGGCGGCAGGATGTACCCTTTCTGGAATTGCTCGCCGGTGCATGCCGCAAGCGCCACGCCGACCAATGCCGCCGCGGCCGCCAGGCGCAGGCCGCGCCAGCGTGCATGAAGGCCGCGCCGCGTGTCCGCGCGCAGGCCGGTCTGATTCGTTATCGTCATAGCGGAACTGATTCCGTCCCCTTGCGTCGCGCGAGGCGCTGAAGTACCGGGCGGAGGCTCTGAATGCAACACGCGCGCGCCCGCTTGCGGAAACCACAATGCTTTGGCCGTTCAATCACTTCAGGAAACCCCGGCTAACCCCGCCGGGCACCATTGAAGCCATCTATGGCATGATCGTGACGCAGGCGCGAGAACCCCTATTTTACCGCGACTTGGGCGTCCCGGACACGGTTAACGGGCGTTTCGACCTGTTGCTGCTGCATCTGTGGCTGCTCTTGCGCCGCCTGCGCACGGTCCAGCACGCCACGGAGCTGTCTCAGGCGCTGTTCGATCGCTTCTGCGAGGACATGGACGACAATCTGCGCGAGATGGGGGTCGGCGACCAGACCGTGCCGAAGCGGATGCGGGCCTTCGGCGAGGCATTCTACGGCCGCGTCCAGGCGTACGACCAGGCCGTGGAGAGCGAGGGCGACGCGCTGGCGGCGGCGATCTGCAAGAATATCTTGAATGGCGCCGGCATGAACCAGGCTCGGCAGCTCGCAGCCTATGCCAGGGCCACCGAGGCCGATCTCGGCCGGACCGACGAGGCCGCACTGCTCGGTGCGTCGTTCAAATTTCCGCCGGCGTTCAGGGAGGATGTCACGCCATGAGCCGAGCCAACACCACATCCTCGCCCGATCCGTGGCGGGCGCCCGTCATCGTGGCGCAGATCCCTGACACCGGGCTGCATCGCGAGCTCGAGGCATCGGCGGCCGAGCGGCAGGCCATGGCGGAGCTCGCGGGCCTCCGGGAGATCCTGTCCGCGCACGCCAGCTTCGACGTCGTGCCGAAGAGCGGCGGCCGGGTTCAGGTCACCGGGCAGGTCCGGGCCCGGATCGGCCAGACCTGCGTGGTCACGCTCGATCCGATCGAGAGCGAGATCGACGAGGAGGTGGACCTGATGTTCGCCCCCGAGGCCGAGGCGCGGCGCCTCGCCGACCTGATCGAGGAGGGGCAGGACGATGAGGAGCCGCCGGAGGTCGCAGATCCGCCGGAGGCCATTCTCAATGGTGTCATCGACCTCGGCCGGCTCGCCACCGATGCCCTGTTCCTGGCGATCAATCCCTATCCGCGCAGGGAGGGGGCCGTGTTCGAGGCGGAGGTCACCGCCCCCGATCCGGAGGACCATCCGTTCGCGGTGCTGAAGGCGCTTCAGGACAACAAAAAGAACCGGTAGCTGCCGATTCCCCGTGAGACCGCTTGCCACGGCGCAGGAGGCGTCTGCGGCAGTGGTTTGAGATTCAGATTTATCTGTTTGATTTTGATGCAATTTCCGGCGGATTTGCTGATCCGCCGCCGGATCGCCCTGAAAGCAAAAGGCTGGGGGCAAGAGGTTGTTTCGGGATAACAAAACGCTATTGTCGCGCCCCGGTCCGGGTGCGGCGTGGCGCTGGGCCGGTCGCCATGTCCATGGCGAACCCATTTTGCGGCCCCGCTCGTTCATGACCGCACCAGACCAGGTTTCCAGGACTTTCATGCCCAGCAAGGTTCGTATCGCGCTTGACGCCATGGGGGGCGATGACGGCGCCGCCGTGGTCATTCCAGGCGCGGCCATCTCGCTTGGCAGGCATCGCGACACCGAGTTCCTGCTGGTCGGCGACCGGGCCAAGATCGAGCCCGAGCTCGAGAAGCATCCCCAGCTCAAGGCCGCCTCGAAGATCATCCATACCGACGTTGCCGTCAGCATGCACGACAAGCCCAGCCAGGCGCTGCGCCGCGGCCGCAGGACCTCCTCGATGTGGCTGGCCATCGACGCGGTGAAGAAGGGCGAGGCCGACGTTGCGGTCTCCGCCGGCAATACCGGGGCGCTGATGGCGATGTCGCGCTTTCATTTGCGCACGCTGCCCGGCATCGATCGCCCGGCCATCTCCGCGATATGGCCGACCAAGCGCGGCCAGTCCGTCGTGCTCGACCTCGGCGCCACCCTCGGCGGCGATGCGCACCATCTGGTGTCACTGGCCGTGATGGGCGCGGCGATGGCGAGCGTGCTGTTCAACAAGACGCGGCCCACGGTCGGCCTTCTCAACATCGGGGCCGAGGAGATCAAGGGGCACGAGGAGATACGCGAGGCCAGCGAGATCCTGCGTGCGCGGAACCTGCCGGAGCTCGACTATGTCGGCTTCGTCGAGGGTGACGGCATCGGCAAGGGGCTGGCCGATGTGATCGTGACCGAGGGTTTCAGCGGCAACATCGCGCTCAAGACCGCCGAGGGAACCGCACGGCAGATGGCGGAGCTGCTCCGCAACGAATTGCAGCGGAGCTGGTTGTCAAAGCTGGGCTATCTCTTCGCCCGCAATGCTTTCCAGGCCCTCCGCGACAAGATGGATCCCAATAAATCCAATGGCGGGGTGTTCCTGGGTTTGAAAGGCGTCGTGGTCAAGAGCCATGGCGGAATCAACGCCGAAGGCTTTGCCTACGCGATCGATGTTGGCTATGACATGGTCAAATTCGATCTCCTGAACAAGATCAATCAGATGCTCAACCGCGAGGGTGGTGCACTCAGTTCCGTGCAGGCCGCGCAGGAGGCTGTTTCGTGACGAAAATTCGTTCGGTCGTGCTCGGCTGCGGCTCCTACCTGCCGGAGCAGGTGGTGACCAACGCCCAATTGGCGGCGCGTATCGACACCTCCGACGAGTGGATCGTCCAGCGCACCGGCATTCGCGAGCGGCACATCGCGGCCGAGGGCGAGTTCACCTCGCATCTCGCCATCAAGGCGGCACAGGCGGCGCTCAGCGATGCCGGGGTGGATGCGCAGTCGATCGAGTTGATCGTGCTGGCGACCTCGACTCCCGACAACACGTTCCCTGCAACGGCCGTGGCCGTGCAGCACGGGCTCGGCATCAACCATGGCGCGGCCTTCGACCTGCAGGCGGTGTGCTCGGGCTTCGTGTTCGCGCTCGCGACCGCCGACAATTTCCTGCGCACCGGCGCCTACAAGCGCGCGCTGGTGATCGGCGCGGAGACCTTCTCGCGCATCCTCGACTGGAACGACCGCGGCACCTGCGTGCTGTTCGGCGACGGCGCCGGCGCGGTCGTGCTGGAGGCGCAGGAGCAGCCGGGCAATGCCGCGACCGACCGCGGCATCGTGACCACGCATTTGCGCTCCGACGGCCGCCACAAGGCAAAACTGTTCGTCGATGGCGGGCCGTCCTCGACCCAGACCGTTGGCCACTTGCGCATGGAGGGCCGCGAGGTCTTCAAGCACGCGGTCGGCATGATCACCGACGTGATCGTCGATGCCTTCCAGGCGACCGGGCTCAATGCCGACGGCATCAACTGGTTCGTGCCGCACCAGGCCAACAAGCGAATCATCGACGCCTCCGCCCACAAGCTGCACATCGCGCCGGAGAAGGTGGTGCTGACCGTGGACCGTCACGGCAACACCTCGGCCGCCTCGATCCCGCTGGCGCTGGCGGTGGCGCGCAAGGACGGCCGCTTAAAAAAGGGCGACCTGGTTTTGCTGGAAGCGATGGGCGGCGGTTTCACGTGGGGCTCGGCGCTGGTGCGCTGGTAGCGCCACAGTCAATAAAATTTTGCCGGGGTCGGCGCCGATTATCGATGCGTCTGCATTGATGAGCGCTGTTGACCGCCGTATCGTAACCTCATAATTTCAGACAACAATTGTTCGCCGTGATGTGGGGCAGGGCGATGACCGATCACAGTAAAACCGTAACGCGTGTCGATCTCTGCGAAGCCGTTTACCAGAAGGTGGGCCTGTCGCGGACGGAGTCGTCCGCATTCGTGGAACTCGTGCTGAAGGAGATCACCGACTGCCTGGAGAAGGGCGAGACGGTGAAGCTGTCCTCGTTCGGTTCCTTCATGGTGCGCAAGAAGGGCCAGCGTATCGGCCGCAATCCGAAGACCGGCACCGAGGTGCCGATCTCGCCGCGCCGCGTCATGGTGTTCAAGCCGTCGGCGATCCTGAAGCAGCGGATCAATGCGCAGCACCGCACCAACGGCGACGGCAGCAAGGTTCAACCCGAGGCGTAACCGCCTTTCGGAAAGGATTGGCATTGGACAAGGCGCCGGATGCGTTCCGAACCATCAGCGAAGTAGCGCAGGAACTCGACATTCCGCAGCACGTGCTGCGGTTCTGGGAGACCCGCTTCTCTCAGATCAAGCCGATGAAGCGCAGCGGCGGCCGCCGCTACTACCGCCCTGACGACGTCGACCTGCTCAAGGGCATCCGCCGGTTGCTCTACGGGGAGGGATATACGATCCGCGGGGTGCAGCGCATCCTGAAGGAGCACGGCGTCAAGTCGGTGCAGAGCCTTGCCGACGGCGCGGCCGCGGTCTCGTTCGGGGCGATCGAGGATGCCATCGGCGCGAGCCTGATGGAGCCGGAGGACGAGGGCCCCATCAAGGGCATCACTGATGCCGACGATGACGATTACCACGGCGATGAGGAGGAAGGCATCGACTTCCGCTTCACCGAGGTCGACGACGAGGAAATCCTCACCACCTTCCGCAAGGGCGGCACCGCCGCCGCGCCCGCCGGCAGCGCGCTGGACCGGGAGCGCCTCGGCCGGGCACTCGCCGACCTCGTCGCCTGCCGGGAGATGCTGGATCAGGCGCTGAAGGACGGGTAGGGGTGCTTTCCGGCCAGTTCCGGGGAGATTTTGGAAGGTACGCCAAAATGGTGCGACCTCGCCTTGCGCAAAGCGGCGATCCTAGCTAATGGAACGGCGTTCGGAGCGTGGCGCAGCCCGGTTAGCGCACTAGTCTGGGAGACTAGGGGTCGGAGGTTCAAATCCTCTCGCTCCGACCATTTTTTCTCAACTCATTTGTCGGTCGGTCGTCGGCGCGGAGCCTGCTCCCGCCGGTGACATGTGCACGACGGTCCGTCGCGACGGCGGACGCCGGAAACCAAAATGCCGAAAACAACCCCATGCACGGTAGCGATGCCAACGGCTGAATGACGTTTTTCCGAATCCGTTTGACGCGTCGGGCAAAACAAGGATGTGGCGTCATCGTACCGGATTGTGGATGGGCCTCGTGGCCAGCAAATAGCGTCCGCAGCTCGGGGCACCGCTTCAGCTACCTCAGATGCCCCACCATCCTTGTCGTCTCTTCCGCCAGCACCATCACCGTCTTCTCCGACAGCATCTCGGCCTGGCTCAGCACCGAGTTGTGCGCGACGGCGTCGATCGTGGCGGCGTTCGTTGAAGGCGCGATGTGTGCAAGCGCAGCCGCCCGGCGGCTTTTGATGTCGCGAGTGTTGTCGCTAACGAACGGGCGACGCTTTTTGAGGCCGTGGCGTCAGCCTGGTTTGATATGCGATCTGACTGCAGGCATCGCACGCAAGGTTTGCAGCAAGACGTCAGTCGCCACACCGCCTGCACACATTCCTTCGGCCGCTTGGCCAAAATCGACGAGGCTATGATACGTCGGGCCTCGGGCCTTCGCGAGTGGGGCAAGCCAAGCAGCATGTCCAAGCGACTCAGCCCATTGAAATACAGTTCCTGTGTTGAGAACGGGATGTTGGAGTCGCGCGGGTCGGAGATCAGGAATATCCTGCGCGGGTTATCCGGTATTTTCCTCAAGGAATCATAAGGATCAAAAAGACTTCGGTCTTCAAACGGCTGACCCATCCCCTCGCCGTCAATCGTGCGCGATACGCCGCAGCCGGAGAAGAAAGGACGACGCACTGAAGATCATTGCGCTGGGCAAGGAACTCTGCCGCAAACGTCCCGCCTCCGCGATGCCCTCCAAGCACCGAGCGGCCGATGTGATAGCGTGATGTCAAGGTGTCGGTACGTGCCAGGCCTGGCCAGGAAAATGAACGGCACGCCGTATCGTCTGAATTGCTCCTCGGATTGCTCGATCATCGCTGCAATACCCAGCCTGCAGCGTAGTATCTGAGGCAGTATCCGTTGCTCTCTACGCTGACCCAGACTGCCGTTTGACGCGCCTCCATCTCTTTGCATGCCTCAGGCGAAATCTGCGTTCCGTTAATGACTTTAACTGGATCGAACATCTCATCGTCGGGCCGGGGACGGGGCGAAAGACGACATCAGGAGCGAACTATGCGCTGATGCCGACGCCGGGGGGACGGCGGGCACGTGCGATCATCTTGCGTGAGGTGGCTTAAGGATGTGACGTGATCATCGTCACAGAGCGCGCTGACGCGAACGGTCCGGCGCTGGCGGTGCCCGCGTGGAGGGATAAGGCGGCCCCCGGGGCGTTTCCTCCTGGATCAGTCGTCCTGGTAGCCGTCGATCCGGCACCAGTAATTTTGCGGGGCCCTCAGGCGTGGCCCTTGATCTCGTAGTGACCCGGCACGCATTTGTAGCGCTCGAGACGCCAGTTGGCGTGATAGATCGGATGCTCGCCCATCCATTTCGCCAGCGGTGCCTGTGCACCGATCGCACACTGCATCATGGACATTTCGGGCGTCATGTTGCTATCGGTCACGATTTCCTCGACGCAAGCGCCCGAGGCGGATGCGCCCAGCCGGCAGAGCACGGCAACGACTGTCACGAACATTCCTGTCACCTCTCATCGCTAGTTTCAGACCACAAAGAGGATGCAAGCGGAGTGCCAGAGCCTGTGACACAAACAACACGCTGGCCCTGACAACTCGACCCGGCGTCCACCTTCATTTGGCGATTCGGATTGTAAAAATTGCCCCTAAACCGAAGCCGGACAAATACGGGAGCCGGAAAGGGCGGGCACTTGTATGCGCCGCGCCGCTTTCCGCCTGTGAGGCCGCTCACGGGGGGTGGGCATGCCGATAGGCTCGGTTTGGTATGGATACTCGCCGGGCGCGCGGGACCGCCACAAGACCGCGGGATACGCGAGGGCGATTCCGTACTCGTCGCGCCGATGCATTCTCTGTTCAGCATGACGACGAGGCGATGGTCGTGCGCGTCCTCGCCATCGCGGACGAGAATGGCATGCGGTCATCATCGATGGCGACGTGCCGCACTCGAGCCTTTCGAATAGTCCGCAGGCCGAAATAACGGATGCCGGCCCATGGCGGCGCCGTTCTGCTTTTACGTGCGAATGCGACGCTGCTACATTTTGCGGGCGGCTGCGTGAGCTGCGCAGTGACAAGAAACATACCGACAAGGGGAGGGGCCGAAAGTCCCATGAAGGATTTTGCTGGAAGGATCGCGGTCATCACCGGCGGCGGCACGGGAATGGGGCGCGAGCTAGCGCGGCAGCTCGTTGCCGAGGGCTGCAATGTCGCGATGTGCGATGTCTCGGAGGCCGCCATGGCCGAGACCAAGCGGCTGTGCGAGGTCGAGAAGCTGCCGCAGGGCCTGCGCGTCACGACCCATGTCGCCGACGTCGCCATCGAGGATCATCTCAAGCGCTTCCGCGACGAGCTCGCCCAGCAGCAGAAGACGGACAGGATCCATCTCTTGTTCAACAATGCCGGCATCGGCGGCGGCGGCAGCCTGTTCACCAACACGCGCGAGCAGTGGGAGCGCACCTTCAACATCTGCTGGGGCGGGGTCTATCTCGGCGTGCGCACCTTCCTGCCGATGCTGGTCGCGGCCGACGAGGCCCACATCGTCAACACCGCCAGCGTCAACGGCTTCTGGGCCTCGATCGGCATGAACCAGGCGCACACCGCCTACAGCTCGGCCAAGTTCGCGGTGAAGGGGTTTACCGAAGCGCTGATCAACGACCTTCGCCTGCACGCCCCGCACGTCAAATGCTCGGTGGTGATGCCCGGCCATATCGGCACATCGATCGTCTCCAATTCGCGCAAGGTGCAGAGCGCGGACGGCTCGGAGCGGCTCAACGCCGACGAGGTCGCGCTGACCCGCAAGCGCATGGTCACCGCCGGCGTGCCGGACGCCGACAAGATGTCGGACGAGGACATCCAGGCGGCATTCGCCGAGCGCGCCCGCAGCTTCCTGGAGGATGCGCCGACGACGGCCGCGCAGGCTGCGAAGATCATCCTCGACGGCGTCAAGGCGGAGCGCTGGCGCATCCTGGTGGGCGAGGACGCCAGGCGCCTCGACGAGCGCGTCCGCGCCACGCCCGAGCAGGCCTACGACCGCGCCTTCTACGAAAGCTTTACGCAGGAGGTCGGCTGGCGACTCGGTTGAGTCTGCTTCGCCGTGACGGCCGGCGGCGCGGGGGATATGGGTATGATGATCGTCATGACAAGAGGTGCGCAGGTCATTTGACGTGCCACCTCTTGCCAAATATTCGCAGCCGCATGACGAATTGGAATGTCACGCATGCGAGACGGTCCATCGTTCAAGCATCGTTCAAGCGATGGTGATCTCAAACACCTGTAATGGCGCGCGCGGCAGCTTGGTTGCCGAAGCAAAATAGTTTACTCAATCAGGAGTAACGCGATGATAGAGCGTAGCTCCGATGATGCCCGCATGCCTCTCCGACCCCTGGACCCTTTGCCCGGAGAGAGAGGACATCTCCGCTGAATTCACGCGGCTCCTCACCGCGGCCCAGGAGGGCGGTGCCACGATCGCGGAATGCCTGATGATCGCGCGCCAGCTCAAGCGGGGCGACGAGCAATCCTGGCATCGCGAGTGGAAGAAGCTTGCGCGGACCAATCGCCACCGTGCCGAGGCCGCGTTTGCCGAAGGCCACATGGCGACCGCGCAGCGCAACTGGCTTCGCGCCCTCAACTACTACGGCGCAGCCGCAATGCCGCTCGATCCGGCCGACGAGCGCCGCTGGGTTGCGGTGCTGGCGATGCGGGAATGTGCCCGCCGCTATCTCACGGCGCGCGCGCCGGCGGGCGAGGTCGTGACGATTCCCTGGGTCGAGGATCATGCGTTGCAGGGCTACTTCCTGCCCGCGCCGTCGGTGCGAGGGCGGGCGCCGACGGTGATCTGCATCGGCGAGCCTGGACACCGGAAGGAAGAATTCCTGTTCAAGCTCGCCCCGCATGCGCGCGAGCGCGGACTGTCGATGCTGGCGCTGGACCTGCTCGGCGACCAGCGCGACGACTACACCGATGCGCTTCTGCAGCGTCGCGACCTCGAGAGCTCGATTGCGAGCGTCATGGATTATTTGGAAACGCGCGACGACGTCGATTTCGACCGCGTCGCCATCGTGGCGGACGGGTGGGGCTCCTCCTTCGTGGCGCGCGCGGTGTTGCAGGAGCCGCGGCTGGCTGCGGCGGTCTGCGACGGCGGCCTGTGGGATCTGCACGAACGATCCTTCTTCGCCAGCCGTTTTGCGATGAGCGACCTCAGCATCGTCCCGGTGCCGCATGCGCCGCTGATGGCCTCCAGCGCCGAGTGCCCGGTGCTGATCACGCTCGGCGAGGAAGGCTGGCTCAAGGCCGACCGCGCACGTCAGATCGTTCAGCAGTCCCGGCTCGCCAGCTCCGACATCGCGCTGAAGGTGTTCACCGCGGCCGAGACCGGCGCGGCGCAGGCCCATGCGGACAATCCGAGTCTGGCCAACGAATACATCTTCGACTGGCTGGAGACGCGGCTCGGCGCCGGACGGCGCGCCTGAGCGCCTCGCGTTTCAGAAATCGAGCGAGATCCTGACGCAGGCCTTCTCCAGCCTCGTCTTCAGCGTCGCGAGCTTGGCGGTGAATTCCGTCAGTTCGTTCTCGTCGAACTCCTGGAAGACGAATTCGCGGATCGTCTTGTACTGCTCGTTGAGGCTCGCGATGTGCTTCTGGGTCTTGTCGACCAGGGACAGCCGCACGACCCTCGCGTCGGTCGGCGAGGGCCGCCGGCGGAGCAGGCCCTTCTTTTCCAGCAGCTTGGACTGGGTGGTGACGAACGAGGGATCGACGTGGAGCAGCTTGGAGACGACGTTGACGGGCACGCCGTCGTCCTTGTCGAGGTCGGAGATGGCCATCAGGATCAACCATTGCGGGCCGCTGATGCCGAGCGTTCTCGCCCAGAACTGACGCAGCTCCTCCAGATACATGTTGATCGAGGATATCTCCCAGGTGAAGCGCCTGATGATATCCAGATTGCCGATGGAGCGCAGGCGCGCTCCTTCTTTCCTCGTCGCGGACACAGCATCACTCCCGTGAAACGATTCTTCAGGCCGGTGTTCGTGCGGGGCATAGTCCACGCAAGCCTGTCCTGACGCAAGTGCAGAGCAGGGTAATTTTGTCACTAAAACTACAAAGATGAGCAGGTCAGCATATTCGGCCACTCCGGGTGTTGCGTTCGGGGCACAGGTTTAGTGAAACCACAAAGCTGATCTAATAAACTATTTTGATTAGTGTAATGGAGCAGGCATATTGCTTCGCGACGGTGGGGGGTACTCGATCGTCCCGTTGCAGGTGGTTCGCTCACGTCCCTCGCGTCGAAAGCGGGTGTGTCCGAAAGCGCGAAGCGGCCGAGCGGATTTGAAGAGACGGGGATCTGGGGGGCCTCACGGTCCAGTCTCCGTAAAATGAGCAACTTGGAGGTTTTAAATGAAAATGGTGAAGAGCCTTTTGCTCGGCACTGCGGCGGCTCTGATCGCCGTCGGCGGAGCTCAGGCGGCTGATCTTCCGGTCAAGGCCAAGGCGGTCGAATACGTGAAGGTCTGCTCGCTCTACGGCGCGGGTTTCTACTACATCCCGGGCAGCGACACCTGCATCAAGCTCGGCGGTTATCTGCGTGCCGAAGTGGCGCTCAATGCCGGCGGCAACTACAACGGCCAGTACAGCAACGTGTTCGCGGCGAACAACCGTCTGACGAACTACTACTCGATGCGCGCTCGTGAAGACCTCAACATCGACACGCGCACCGCGACCGAGTACGGCGTGGTCCGCACCTATTTCGACGCGGTCTTCACCTGGACGACCGGCAACTATGTCGGCACCGGTTCGGGAACGGGCGGCACCCAGTACAGCGGCACGCTCGGGCTCAACGCTGCGGGCACGGGTCTGGTCGGATCGAACGGCGGCGCGGTCAATGGCACCGACGGCGCGATTTCGGGCGGCGCGCTCGGCGTCTACTACGCCTTCATCCAGTTCGCAGGCTTCACGCTGGGTAAGGCGGTCTCGCAGTTCGACGCGCCCTGGATCAACTATCCCGGCAACAACTTCGACCAGCTCGTCGGCGGCAGCGGCACCACCAACGGCGTCGTTCAGGCCACCTACACGGCCGATTTCGGCCAGGGCGTGACGGCCGCGTTCTCGGTGCAGGACCAGACGCAGGTGTTCCAGACCAACATCTGGAACACTGCCGGCATGAGCACCACCGGCGTCCTCGGCGGTGCCTACGGCTCGAACAACCTCGGCGGTACCCGCGCTCCCGACATCGTCGGCATGGTCCGCGTCGACCAGGCCTGGGGCCTGTTCCAGGCGTCGGTCGCCGCGCACGACAACCATGTCGGCTACTATGGCGCCACCGAAGTCACCGGCCATCCCGAGGACAAGTGGGGCTGGGCCGTCCAGCTCGCTCTGCAGATCAAGAACATCCCGACCGGCGCCGGCGACGTGATCAACATCTCGGGCGTCTACACCGACGGTGCGAGCCGCTACAACTTCCAGGAACTGGCCGCGACCAGCTACTCGATGTTCGGCAGCTCGAACGCGGCGTATCAGAGCATCGGCTTCGCCGGCGTGTCTGACGCGGTGTTCGGTCCGGGCGGCGGCCTCGAGCTGACCAAGACCTACGGCTTCCGTGGCGCCTACACCCACAACTGGAGCCCGTACTGGAACACGGCGCTCTACGGCGCGTGGGCTGCGGTCAACTACAGCAGCACGGCCAAGGGTCTGATCTGCGGCAGCGCCGCGTTCGCTACCCTGACCGGCACCTGCAACCCGGACTTCAACATCGGCCAGGTGGGTGTCATCACCCGCTGGACGCCGGTGAAGAACCTGACCTTCTCGGCTGACTTCACCTACAGCCATCTCGACCAGAAGTATTCCGGCGTGATCACGACCGGTGCACTGACGGGCGTCGCCAAGCCGGCGGCCACCTACGAGCTGAAGGACCAGGACACCTACAGCATGCTGCTGCGCGCCCAGCGCAACTGGTAAGCTGGGGTCCATCGGACTCGATGAAGCCCCGGCGGGGAAACCGCCGGGGCTTTTCCTTGACAGAAGGAGTTCGGGAAAACAGGAGGCCTCTGCCGGGAACGAAGACGAGCCATGCGATTCGATCCCTTCAAACTTATTTACTTACCTGAGTTAATCAGCTATATAGAGCTCGGCCAGATACGAAAGTTGCGGCTCTTAGCTTCACGCTAAGCCTCCAGGAACCTCCGGTGATGCCCCGCCGGAGGTTTTTCTTTTGGGCAAGCGTTTTCGAGCGACGTGGATAACCGGTTCGCGTCAAGCAGACGCTAACGCGCGTGGATGAATCGGCATCGCGCGTCAGGTTGTTGTTTACGCATGATCTTTCCGGAAAACCGCTTCGCGCTTTTCCGGATCTTGCTTTAGCCGCGCATCACGCGGGCGCGCGAGTTCGGCCGGTAGGCGAGGCGGCTGTGACCTGTGCAATAGGGCTGGCCGTCGGGCGCGGTATTGCCGCAGAAGCAGAAATCGTCCTCGCCCGGGCTCGAGATCGGCCAGCGGCAGCGGTTCTCGGACAGTTCCAGCAGCGAGCAGCGATTGGCGTCGTCGATGGGACCTGCAACCGCGGGCGCGTCGCTCTCGCCGTAGATCGTGGCGAGCATCTCGTATTGCAGCCGCGGCACGGCGCGTCTCGCGCGCGCCGGCGGCGCCAGGCTCCGCTCGAGCCTGCGGTGTTCGACCGCGCGGCTGCGCGTCAGATTGAGCCGGGACAGCTTGCCGATGACCGCGTTGCGGCTGACGCCAATGTCGGCCGCGATCTCGCGGCAGGAGAGGCCGGCCTCGAAATGCTGCTTCAGAAGTTCAATTCGTTCGTCGGTCCAGGTTGGTGAGAGAACAGGCATTGGTACGGTCCCAGGTTGCAGATGTCGGCCATCGCAAGATCCGTCCGCATCAGGTCCGGCGCGCGCTCACGGCCTGCCATTGTCGCGAATCGACAGAAGTCCGTCCTTGATGGCGAGGCGGATGCCTTCCTCGATCAGGGTTCGTGCGACGCCGGGAACGCTGGTGCCGTGGGTGCCCTGTCTCACCAGTTTCTCCAGATAGGTGATGGTCGAGAGCGCCAAGGTTACAGGAATGCGGTCAGTCTCGGCTTTTTCGGTGGCCATGGCCGAACGCTAGCCTCTTACTCGGGTACATAAAAGTTACGATTAAGACTCTATTTAGGTTCGGGGGTGGAAGTCAAATGCGCTCGCGGACCTCCGCGCAACGCATTGGAATCACTTTTGAATTCTGGCGCGCGACAACGCGCTGCGCGGAACCCCGTGCGGCGGCGTAGCGTGTAAAGGTCAGCAGATGCGGGCCGGCTCAGCCGTGCACGATCGACTTTTCGATCATGCAATGGATGCCCTTGGAGCCGTTGACGGTCTGGGTCACCCGCAAGTCGGCCGCCAGGCTGCACAAGGTGTAGGCGTCCTCGCGCGACAGGTTTCGCGTCTCGCCGAGCAGGGCGATCATGTCGCGCAGCGCGCGCACCACGCAACTGTCGAGGTCGGGGTCCATCGCCATGGTCATGTAGTGCGTCGCCGTTTCGGCGCGGGGATAGTCCAGCCTGAGGTCCTTGCGCAGCGTCAGGCGGAAGCGGCCCTGCAGCGCGGTCTCGATCGCGGTGACGCAGACCTCGCCGTCGCCCTGCACGCCATGGCCGTCGCCGCAGGAGAACAGCGCGCCCGGAACGAATACCGGCAGATAGAGCGTCGCACCGGCGCCGAGTTCCTTGTTGTCGAGATTGCCGCCCATGGCGCGCGGGACCAGCGAGGAGATGCGGCCCCAGGCAGGTGGCGGCGAAACGCCCATGACGCCGAAGAACGGTTTTAGCGGCAGGTCCAGGCCCCATGGCATGCGGCCGACCATCCGCGTGCGGTCGAGCGGGATGTTGAGGATGCGCGTCTCGTGGAAATCGTCGGGCAGGGTGCCGGACAACGGCTTGATCATGTTCCAGCCCCAGTCCTGCCGGAGCTGGACGTCGAGGATCTCGACCGCGAGCACGTCGCCGGGCTCGGCGCCCTCGACCGCGATCGGGCCGGTGAGGATGTGGCCGGGCAGCATGCGCTCACTCCTCGCGTGAACCTCGTACATCTCGGGCGGAATGTGAAACTTGTCGCGGTCGGGCAGCATGTCCGGACCGCCGCTGATGGTGTCGACCGTCACCTCGTCACCGCTTTTGAGCGTCAGCACCGGCTTGAGCTTGGCTTCGAAGAAGCCCCAATGACAGGTCTCGGGGCTGGAATGCAGGTGGTGATGGGTCATTTGCGGCCGTCCAATCGGTTCTTGCTTGTCATGCCCGGGGCTTGACCCGGCGAGCGATCCTCTTTCAAGAAGATTTCCGATCATGGATGGGCTGGTCAAGCCCGCGCATGGCACCTTCACTCGAACGAGGCTCCCCTGTATTTCGTCCTGTCCAAGACAATCGGCACGGCGCTGCTGCCGATCAATCTGCTGGTCGAGCTCGGCATCCTGTCGCTGGTGCTGATGCTGACGCGCTTTGCCGCGCTCGGTCGCAAGCTTGCGGTGACGACGCTCGTCCTGCTGGCGCTGGCGGCGTACTCGCCGCTCGGCAACCTGCTGCTTTATCCGCTGGAGTCGCGCTTTCCGAAGTGGGACCCGGCGCGCGGCGCGCCCGACGGCATCATCGTGCTCGGCGGCTCCGTCGACACCGATCTGTCGGCGGCGCATCGCACGCCGGTGGTCGCATCCGCAGCCGATCGCATGCTGGCACCTGCCGAGCTCGCGCGCCGCTATCCGAATGCGCGCATCGTCTTCACCGGGGGCTCGGCGAACCTGGTCTCCACCGATGCCAAGGAAGCCGACTACTCCGCGCCGATCCTGGAGAACCTCGGGATCCCCAAGGAGCGCCTGATCGTCGAACGGGACTCGCGCAACACCTGGGAGAACGCGGTCTTCACCAGGCAATTGGTTTCGCCGAAGCCCGGCGAACGCTGGCTGCTGGTGACGTCGGCCTTCCACATGCCGCGCGCGATGGGGATCTTTCACAAGGCCGGATTTGAGGTCGAGGCCTACCCGGTGGACTGGCGCATGGGCGGGCGTGACGATCTCTTCGCGTTCACCCATGTCGGCAAGGAGGGGCTCGGCAGGACCGATGTCGCCATGCGCGAGTGGATCGGTCTTCTGACCTACCGCATCATGGGCCGGACCGGCGAGTTGCTACCGGGCCCGGGCACGGACTAGAACGAGGGTCGCACAACAACAACACAGCACCGGCGCGCGACCGCCGGTCGGGAGGACGCGATGCAGCAGCAGAGTGCAGAGAGGATCGACCTTGCCGGCCTCGTCGCCGATCTCAACAGCCTGTTGCGGTTGAAGACGACGGTGATCGGCATGAAGCTGTTCGCACAAGCTGCCGACATGGAAGCGATCCCGAAGATCCGGCGCCCGAACGCGATCCATACCACCGACCAGATCGTCAGCATGGCCGCGCGTCTGGGCTGGACCGTCGGCATCACCGCCGACGATCTGGTCGGCAGCCAGTGCCGCGCGGTGATCGGGCTTGCGCCACAGGACGACAAATGGCTCGCCGGCGAGAACTATGTCGGGGTCTGGCACGGCACCGCGGAGGACGCCCGCAAGCGCCAGGAGGCGCTGGATGTGGTTCCGTTCGGACACTATCAGGCGCTCGCGGTCAGCCCGCTCGCGAGCGGCCGGCTCGATCCGCCCGACATCTGCCTCGTCTACGCGACGCCGGGGCAAATGATCATCCTGATCAACGGGCTGCAATATACCGGCTACAGGAAATTCGAATGGGGCGTGGTCGGCGAGACCGCCTGCGCGGATTCCTGGGGCCGGGCGCTGAAAACGGGGGAGCCCAGCCTGTCCTTGCCATGCTATGCCGAACGGCGCTATGGCGGCGTGCCGGACGAGGAGATGCTGATGGCCCTGAAGCCTTCGCATCTCGCCAAGGCGATCGAGGGCATGAAGGCGCTGTCGAAGAACGGCCTGCGCTATCCGATCCCGCCCTATGGTATTCAAAGCGACGTCCGTGCCGGCATGGGCGTGAGCTACGCGAAGAAGTAAAGGCCAGTCATGAGCTCTGCGAAATTCGACATCGTCGTCTACGGCGCGACCGGTTTCACCGGCCAGCTCGTCGCCGAATATCTGGCGGCGCATTACAGGGACGACAAGGCGCTCAAATGGGCGATGGCGGGCCGCAGCCTCGACAAGCTCAAATCGGTGCGTGATGCCATCGGCGCGCCGGCCGACACGCCGCTGATCGTGGCGGATGCGTCCGACGCGGGCTCACTGAAGGCGATGGTGGCGCAGACCAAGTCGGTGATCACGACGGTGGGGCCGTATCAGTTCTACGGCGAGGACCTGTTGGCAGCCTGCGTCGCTGCGGGCGTGGATTATTTCGATCTCTGCGGCGAGCCGGTCTGGATGCGGCAGATGATCGACAAGTACGCTGATGCGGCGAAGGCGAGCGGCGCGCGCATCGTGTTCTCCTGCGGCTATGATTCCGTGCCGTTCGAGCTCGGCACGTTCTTCGTGCAGGAGGAGGCGAAGCGTGTGTTCGGCGCGCCGGCGGCCCGCGTGAAGGGCCGTGTGCGCGACATGCGCGGCACCCTGTCGGGCGGCACCGCGGCGAGCGCGAAAGCGACCTTCGATGCCGTCGCCAAGGATCTCAGCCTCGTCGCCATCCTCAACGATCATTTCGCGCTGACGCCCGGCTTCACCGGACCGAAGCAGCCGAAGGGCAACAGGGCCGTCTTCGAGGAGGACCTGCAGTCCTGGGCCGCGCCGTTCATGATGGCGCTGATCAACACGCGCAACGTCCATCGCTCCAACATGCTGATGGGCTTTCCCTACAGCCAGGACTTCGTCTACGACGAGATGGTTTTGACCGGCCCCGGCGAGAAGGGCGAGGCCAACGCCAAGCGCGTGATGGCGGCCAACGCCGAGAAGACCGGCCCGAATGCGCCGAAGCCGGGAGAGGGACCGTCGAAGGAAGAGCGCGAGAACGGTCTGTTCAACCTGCTCTATGTCGCGATCGCGCCGGATGGCCGCATGGTCCGTGCCGGCGTCACCGGCGACCGCGATCCCGGCTACGGCTCGACCTCCAAGATGATCTCCGAATGCGCGATCTGCCTGCTGCGTGATGCGACGGACGTTCCGGGCGGTTTCTGGACGCCGGGCGCAGCGATGCAGCACAAGCTGATCAAGCGGCTGCAGGACAATGCCGGGCTGACGTTCAGGGTGGAAGGCTAGGCGCCTCCTTCGCCTCACCCCGCTTGCGGGGAGAGGCCGACACGCGGAACGCGGGGCGGGTGAGGGGGACTCTCTGCGAGTCCAACGCTTCACCGTTTTACGCCGGGAGACCCCTCACCCCAACCTTCTCCCGGTAAGAACGGGGAAAGGGGGAAGAAGGGATCACGCCGCCCGCGCGTCATAGGCATACATGAACTCCATGCCCTTGGCGCCCAGCGGCAATAGCCATTTCAGCATCTGATTGCGCATCCACGCCCCGGTGGCGCTGAACTCGCGCTTGCTGTTGCCGTTGCGGCGGGCCATGGCGACGATCTTCTCGGTGCGCTGGCGGCGTTCGGCCTCGAAGGCCTGGAAGGTGGCGCCGAGCTCCGGGCCCTCCTGCATCAGGCGCGCGAGCCGCATCGCGTCCTCGAGCGCGAGCGAGGCGCCCTGGCCGGCGTGAGGGCTGGTCGCATGCGCGGCATCGCCGATCAGCAGCGAGCGCTTGCGCGACCAGGTGGGCAAGGTCGCGACGTCGAGCGTGTCGGTGACGACGATGTTCTCGGCCGCTTCGATGATGTCGGGGATCGGATCGTGCCAGCCGCGGTGGAAGCCGCGCAGATGCTGCTTCAGCGTCGCGTGGTCGAGCGCGCGGAACATCGCCGCGTCCATGCCGTGCGCGGGCTGCGTGCTCCACCACATCACGCCTTCGTTCGGATCCGGGCTGCAATAGCCGTAGCCGAAGAAGCCGCTCTGGCCGAACGTCGTCTCGACATGCCGGCCGATCGGCCTGCCGTCGAGGACGGCATGCGGCACAAAGCCACCGAAGCCGATCAGGCCGGTGTCGAACGGCTGCGGACCATCAGGCACGACCTGGCGGCGCACGACCGAGTGCACGCCGTCGGCGCCGATCAGGAAGTCGCCTTCGGCGGTGGTGCCGTCGGAGAAGTAGGCGATGATCGGCTGGTCGCCGCGATCCTCGACCTTGATCAGGCGCTTCTCGAAGTAGAGCGAGACGCAGGCGCACCAGGCCTTGTCGATCAGGATCTCGTTCAGCGTGGCGCGGGAAATGTTGACGGCCGGCTGGCCGAAGCGCCGTGCCATGTCGCGGTTGATCGAGCCCAGCTTCTCGCCGCCCTGCGAATAGAAGTCGAAGGCCTCCGCCACCGAGCCGCGGCTGATCAGTTCGTTGGCGAGCCCGATCTCGTCCATCACATGCATACCGTTCGGCGCGATCTGGAGGCCGCCGCCGATACCCTTTGAGTAGGGCCACGCCTCGTAGATCGCGGACTCGATGCCGGCGCGGCGCAGCAGGATGGCGGCGACGGGCCCGGCGATGCCGGCACCGATGATGAGGGCCTTGCGTGGACGGCTGGACATGGCTTGCTCCCGACGTTTCCGTGGTGCTAGGAGAAATTACGGTCGCTAAATCTCTTAGCGACTAAGATATATGTCGAATAAGATAAGAGGCCGACCTTGTCAAGGACGAAGGCGCGCACTGCGCTGTTGCAGGAGCTCGAGGCGGCGATGCGCAGATCTTCGGCGCAGGGCGTGCTCTATGGCCAAACCGTTGCGAATGTTGCCGGAATTGCGAACTCCGACCTCGAATGCATGGACATCCTCTATCTCGAGGGGCGCGTCACCGCCGGCCGGCTCGCCGAGGTCACCGGCCTGACGACGGGCGCGATCACCGGCGTGATCGATCGGCTCGAGAAGGCCGGCCTTGTGCGCCGCGAGCGGGACGAGAAGGACCGCCGCAAGGTGTTCATCGCCGTCGTGCCGGAGGCAGCCATGAAGATCGGCCAACTCAACGTCCCGATGCAGCAGGCGATGGAGAAGGTCCTGGGCAGCTATTCCGACGATGAACTGCGCCTGCTGCTGCGCTTCGCGACCGAGGGATACAAGGGCGTGGTTGCGGCAACGGAAGCGCTGAAGAGCCTGCTCGACACGCCGCCGGAGAAGCGTCCCAATCTCAAGCTGAAGAAGCTCCGCTAGCCTTATAGGCCTGCGCCGCGGCGATCATGCCCCACATCGCGCCCAGCATCATCCAGAAGTGCCGCCAGTGGTCGGTGTCGATCACGAAGCTTTCGCCGACGGTGCCGACGAAGGCCGAGAAGATCGCGAGATAAGCGCGCTGCCAGGGCACGCGGACGAAGATGTGCCGGAAGCCCATGATGACGGTGGTGAAGACCAGCGCGGGATAGCAGACGCCGGAGAGCCAGCCGCCGGACATGAAGGCGTTGAGGTAGGAGTTGTGGGTGTCCTCGGGGAAGTAGCGGTGGAATTGCAGCGGGCCGATGCCGAACGGCAGGTCGAGCGCCATCTCCGCACCCAGGATGTGACGGCCGAACCGGCCGAAGCGGCCTTCGTCGTAGCTCTGATCGAAGCTCGCGCGCTGCTTGAACATCTCGGCGGTGGAATCGAATGACAGCAGCACCGCGATCAGCGCGAGACCCAGCACCGCAGCGACGATCGCCATGATGACGACGCGCGAGCGCTGCGCGTTGGTGCGGCTGGTCAGCACCATCAGCGCCAGCATGAAGGCGGAGGTCAGCACCAGTCCGCCCCAGGCGGCGCGCGAGAACGCGAGCAGGATCGCCAGCGATATGATGCCGAAGGCGATGACGTTGCGGAACGCCTTGCCGAGCTTGTCAGAGACCACGCTCTGCAGCGCGAACAGCGCCGGCAGGATCAGGAAGGCGCCGAGCACGTTTGGGTCCTTGAACGTGCCGCGCGCGCGACCGTAGAGCGTGAGGAGGTCGTCGCCGCCCGGCACCAGGCGGAAGTAGCCGGCGACCGCCAGGAGCGAGGCGACCATCGCGCCGGCCACGAGCCCGCGGCGCAGCATGTCGAGCCGCGCGGCAGTGTCCTCGGACGTGACCATGGCGAAGAACACGACGGTCACCGCCATGTACCAGGAGGTCGCGATCCAGCTCACCACCTCGGGCTGCTCGAACAGCGGGATCGCGCTGATGGTGTAGCCGACATTGAGCAGGACCAGCATCAGCACCAGCGGCATCAGCACGAGCCGCAGGCGCAGGCCGGTGGCGAAGAAGGTGACGGTCGCGAGCAGCGTCGCGATCTCGTAGGGGCTGGGCTCGATGAAGACGATGGCGCCGGAGGCGCCGACCAGCCACACCAGCACGCGCTGGAGCGCCAGCACGCCGGGCGCAGCCGGTGCGGCCAATTTCACTCCACCGGCTGTCGCCGCATACGTCATCACACGCTCATACGCTTACGCAACTTGTACACCACAAACACGGCTGTCATCGCCCGGCTTGACCGGGCGATCCAGTACTCTCGGCAGCGAGGTCCAGCCTCGGCGTCTCGGCGTACTCGATGCCCCGCGTTCGCGGGGCATGACGGAAACTCAATATGCGTTCTCGTTCTTGGTCAGCAGCGAGACCGGCGTCTTCAGGAGAATGACCAAGTCGAACAGCGCCGACCAGTTCTCGATGTAGTAGAGGTCGAACTCGACCCGCTTCTGGATCTTCTCTTCATTGTCGATCTCGCCGCGCCAGCCGTTGATCTGGGCCCAGCCGGTGATGCCGGGCTTGACGCGGTGGCGGGCGAAATAGCCGTCGACGGCTTCGTCGAACAGCCGGCTCTGGAGCTTGCCCTGCACCGCATGCGGGCGCGGGCCGACCAGGGAAAGATTGCCGGAGAACACCACGTTGAAGAGCTGCGGCAGCTCGTCGAGGCTGGTCTTGCGGATGAAGCGGCCGACGCGGGTGACGCGCGGATCGTTCTTGGTCACCACCTTCGACGCCGTCGGGTCGGCCTGGTGGTGGTACATCGAGCGGAACTTGTAGACGTCGATGCGCTCGTTGTTGAAGCCGAAGCGCTTCTGACGGAACAGCACGGGACCCGGGCTGTCGAGCTTCACGGCCAATGCCACCAGTCCCATGATCGGCAGCGCTGCGAGCAGCGCGATGCCGCCGACGATGCGGTCGAACAGCCATTTCATCACCAGGTCCCAGTCGGTGATCGGCGCCTCGAACACGTCGAGCGTCGGCACCTCGCCGAGATAGGAATAGGAGCGGGGACGGAAGCGCAGCTTGTTGGTGTGCGCGGAGAGGCGGATGTCGACCGGCAGCACCCAGAGCTTCTTCAGCATCTCCAGGATGCGCGTCTCCGCAGAGATCGGCAGCGCGAACAGCACGAGATCGACGCGGGTGCGGCGGGCAAACTCGACGATGTCGTCGACCTTGCCGAGCTTGCGGGCGCCGGCGCAGGTGTCGAGCGCGCGGCTGTCATTGCGGTCGTCGAACACGCCGAGCACGTGGATGTCGGAATCGTCCTGCGCCTTCAGTGCCTCGACCAGCTGCTCGCCGTTGCGGTCGGAGCCGACGATGATGGTGCGCCGGTCGAGCCGGCCCTCGCGCGCCCAGGCGCGCACCAGCGAGCGCAGCACCAGACGCTCCGCGATCAGCCCGGCGAGCCCGAGGAAGTAGAAGGCGGCGAGCCACAGCCGCGAAATTTCGCTGCCGAACTTGGCAAAGAAGGAGACGCCGATGAACAGCAGGAAGACGAACGACCAAGACGAGATCATCCGCGTCAGCTGCCGGAGCTGACCGCGGAACAGTTGCACCTGGTAGAGGTCGGCAGCCTGGAAGCAGACCACGGCTGCGATCGCGACGGCCACGATCTCCACAGGATAGACCCAGCTGAAGCCGCCGGCGAGCGGCATGACATAGCCGATATAGACCGCGATGCCGACGAGGCTCAGCAACACGAAATCGGCGAGGCGAACAAAACCGGCGATCACGATCGGCGAATAAGCGCGGGCGACCTTCTGGTTGACGACCTCGAGTGCGGCCGGCGAGAGCCGGCGGCGGCGCTCCACAAAGGGCTGGTCGGCGGGCCTCGCCGCGGCGCCGGTCGCGGCATCGAGCATCGAGCGTGCGTTGAGCGGTTCCACGGGCGTCCACGTCCATTCCAACAACCCGTGGGCGCCACTTTGCGGCCCCGGGCAGGCATCCCCTGGCACTCGATTACCGAACAAATCGGAAGATTTTCTAAAGCGGCCTTAAGGATGGTTAATGATTGGTAAAAGCGTCGCGGTAGCCCGCGAGCACGCCGTCGACCATGGCCTGCTGGGAGAAATGTGCGGAGATGCGCTCACGCAAGGACACCGCGCGTTGCGCGGTCGCTTGCGGATCGTCCAGCGCCGCAGCGATCGCCTCGGCCATGGCCTCCGGATCGCTCGGCGCGAACAGCGCGGGGCTGTCGGGGCCGAAGATCTCGGGGATGCCGCCGATCTTCGCCGCGATCATGGGAACGCCGGCCGCGCCCGCCTCGATGACGACATAGGGCATGGAATCGCCGCGCGAGGGAACGACCAGCAGCCGACCCTTCGAGAAGCCGTAGCGCGCCTTCACGTGGCCGATGAAGCGGATGGCACCTGAGAGACCAAGTCCGTCGACCTGCGCCTTCAGCGCCGCCGTCTCCTCGCCGTCTCCGCCGAGGGTGAGCGTGACGTTCTTGCCGCCTTCGCGCAGCCGTGCCACGGCATCGACCAGCAGGTCCGCGCCCTTGATGTGCCTGAACTCGCCGACATAGCAGAGGTCGGTCGCATCCTCGGCGGTGACGACGGGTTCGAATTCTTCCGGCGTGACGCCATTGAAGACGCAATGCACCACGCCCTTGGGCGTGCCGACGATGCGCTGATAGGTGTCGCGGGCGAAGGCGCTCTCGAACAGGAACAGGTCGGTCGCGCCCATCAGCGAGCGTTCGAGTCGCGCGTAGAATTCGCCCTTCAAGGTGTTGAGCGGATAGTGCAGCGAGCCGCCATGCGGGGTGTAGATACGAATGGTGTCGTCGGTGCGCCGCCGCATGCGAATGAAGGCGCCGGCTTTGGCGCCGTGGCCGTGCACGACGTCAGGCTTGAGCTTCGCGATCAGGCGCCGCATTCGCATCCACACCATGAAGTCATCGGGCGACGGCTCGCGGCGGATCGCAATGCGGTACACGCCGAGCTTGAGGCGCGGCGCGAGCTCGGCCAGCGCCTTGTCGGCGCGTTCGCCGCCGGTGAGGCTGTCGGCGAGGATCCCGACATGATGGCCGCGGTCGACCTGGCCGTTGGCGACGTCGATGATGTGGCGAAAGATCCCGCCGACCGGAGCGCGCACGGCGTGCAGGATGCGAAGCGGCTGGTCGGGTGAGGGGGGCATGATCAAAACCAGCGCTCGACGGCGCGTACCGAACAATTCCAGGAAATATCGAGACGGATTAAGAGCCTTCGTGGTTAATAAACGATGACGGGTGCTCGGGCGCGAGGCGCGGAATGCGGCGATTAACCGAGCGGCAACCTTAATGGAGTGTAATCGCCCCGGTTGAGGTAGCTTGGTGGCGTTGCCCCTGCGGGAGTGTTCGATGCGTTTAGCGTTCTGGCGTGCCGGCAAGGACAAGGCGGTGATCGAGCGGGCTGTTTCGAAGTCCAAGTCTGAAACCAAGGTGTCTGAAACCAAGGTGTCCGAAACCAAGGTGGCCGAAGCGGAGGTGGCCGAAGTCGCGCCCGAGGTCGAAGCTGCCAAGGTTGAAGCAAGGCCGGCGCCTGCTATCGCGAAGCAGGCCGCAGTCGAATCCGGTGACATCGATCTGCACGCGCTCGGTGCGGCACTGACGCGCAAGCGCGGCTGGATCATCTTGCCCACGGTACTGGCGCTCGTCGCGTCGATTGCCGCCGTCAACCTCGTCACGCCGCGCTACAAGTCGGAATCCCGCATCCTGATCGACGGCCGCGAGAACGTGTTCCTGCGCCCGAACGGCGACCGTACCGAGGAGCGGCAGGCGCTCGACGCCGAGGCCGTCACCAGCCAGGTGCAGCTCGTGCTGTCGCGCGATCTCGCGCGCGAGATCATCAGGAAGAACAAGCTGGCGGAACGCCCCGAATTCGATCCGGTGCTGCAGGGCATCTCGCCGCTGAAGTCGCTGGCGGCCCTCGTCGGCATCGGTCGCGATCCGTTCTCGATGACGCCGGAAGAGCGCGTGCTGGATGCCTATTACGAGCGGCTCCAGGCGTACGCCGTCGACAAGTCGCGCGTCATCGTGGTCGAATTCCAGTCCGCCGATCCGGACCTTGCCGCGCGCGTCGCCAACTCGATCGCCGACGGCTACCTCGTGCTGCAGCAGAACGCCCGCCAGGACCAGGCAAAGAACGCGAGCCAGTGGCTCGCGGGCGAGATCGAGAATCTGCGCAAGAAGGTGTCCGACGCCGAGGCCAGGGTCGAGGATTTCCGCTCCAAGTCGAGCCTGTTCGTCGGCACCAACAACACCACGCTGTCGAACCAGCAGATGGGCGAGGTCAACACCCAGCTCAACAACGCGCGCTCGATGAAGGCGGATGCGGAATCCAAGGCGCGGCTGATCAAGGAGATGCTCCAGAGCGGCAAGCCGATCGAGGCATCCGAAGTGGTGAACTCCGAGCTGATGCGTAGATTGTCGGAGCAGCGGGTGACGCTGCGGGCGCAGCTCGCCGAACAATCGTCCACGCTGCTCGGCAACCATCCGCGCATCAAGGAGCTGAAGGCGCAGCTCGGCGACCTCGACAACCAGATCCGGGACGAGGCGGCCAAGATCTCGCGCTCGCTCGAAAATGATGCGCGCATCGCCAGCGGCCGGGTCGACGGCCTGACGGCGAGCCTCGAGCAGCTCAAGAAGCAGGCGACCTCGACCAACGGCCAGGACGTGCAATTGCGTGCGCTCGAGCGCGAAGCCAAGGCGCAGCGCGACCTGCTTGAGACTTATCTCGCCAAATATCGCGAGGCCAATACCCGCGAGACCATCGACACCGCGCCGACCGACGGCCGCATCATCTCGCGCGCCATCGTCTCCAACACGCCGGCCTATCCGAAGAAGCTGCCGATCGTGCTGATCGCGACGATCGCGACGCTGCTGCTCTCGTCTGGCGTCGTCGTCACCGGCGAGCTGCTCCGTCAGACCGCGCCGCGCGCGGCGGCTGTGTTCACCCCGGCGCCGGCGGCGTCACAAACGCACGCAGCGGTCCGCCAGGAGCCTTTGGTCCGGCCGGCGGTCGAGCGCCTCGTCGAACACGTCGTCGAGCCGGTGATAGCGGAACCCGCGCCGCTTCAGCCGGAGATGGCGGCCGATGCCGGGGCCACCGAATTCGCCGAGATCGAGCATCTGGCGGCCAGCCTGCGCGCCGCGGGTGCGGTGGCGAAGAAGGTCACGGTGCTCGGTACCGCGCCCGGCGACTCCGTCACGCTGTCGGCGCTGACGCTGGCGCGGCATCTGGCGCGCGACGCGCGCGTCGTCGTGGTCGATCTTGCCGCGTCCTCGCCGACCATCGCCGCGGTGTCGGTCGACGCCTCCGCTCCCGGCCTTGCCGAGCTGATGCAGGGCGAGGCCTCGTTCGCCCAGGTGATCACCCGCGACAAGCTCTCGCGGCTGCACCTGGTCATGGCGGGCCGTCCCGGCTTCGACCGCAGCCTACTGCAATCGCCGCGCGTGGGCCTCGCGATCGACGCGCTGCTGCGCGCCTACGACCACGTGCTGCTCGATGCCGGCGGTGCGTCCGACTTTCCGGCGGAACTGCTGACGACCAACGCCCGCGCCGTCGTGGTGCCCGATGCCTCGATGGTGCCGGACGCGCGCACGGAGATGTGCGAGCAGCTGAAGGCCGTCGGCTTCAGCGAGGTGACTATGCTGAGCAAGCCCGTGCAGGCGCCAGGCGCGGCTGAGCCGCTGCGCGTGGTGGCGGCGTGATCGCTCTTACTCTCTCGCCTTGTGGGAGAGGGTGGCTTCGCGAAAGCGAAGCCGGGTGAGGGGTCTCTATCCTCACGAATAGTCGAGCGAGTGGAGAGAACCCCTCATCGGGCGCTTCGCGCCACCTTCTCCCACAAGGGGCCACATGGGGAGAAGGGAAGAGAACTACCCGAACGCCTGCCGCAGCCTTCGGGCCAAATCGAACAGCATCTGGTTCTGCTTCACCAGCCGCTTGCCGTGGCTGAGCGATGACATCGCCATCGCGGCGAGCTTGCCGCGCGAGGTCAGCGGCACGAAACTGTCGAAGATGTCCTCGTCGTGCTTGCAGAACATCCGCTTGTAGTCGTCCGAGCCGATGCCGAGGTCGAGCGAGCGGTAGCCGCGCTCGCCGTAGCGATCGATGATGTAGCGCATCAGGATCAGGCCCGGGCTGTAGCGGGCATGCTCGGACATCGTGTAGGTGTTGAACATCATCGAGAAGCGCTGGCCATCGCCGACGCCGGCGAAGATCGCGATCACCTCGTCGTCGCATTCGAGCGCGTGGATGTCGATGATGCGGCCTTCGCCGCGCGGCGCGAGGCACGCGCTGCGCACGAACTGTTCGACGCCCGGCTCGGCGAACACGTTCGGGAGCTTCTGCTCCGCCATCCGCGCCGGCTTGACGCGGAAGAACCAGTCGAGCAGGCGGGTGACGTCCGCGTCGGTCGTCGCCAGGTGATAGCGGTAGCCGGCGAGCGTCTGGAGCTTCTTCTCCTTACTCTTCAGGCGGCGGCGGAAGGAATTGCTGATCCGTGATGCGGGCGGGCCGCCCGGCTCCATCGTCAGCAGCGGACAGCCGTTGATCGCGCTCTGCCGCGGCAGCGCCGTGAACGGGTTCTGCTGCTCATTCCAGCGCAGCGGCTGCTGTGTCAGCGCGAGCACGTCGACATGCGCGCCGAGCGGCGCGAGCAGCGCGTCGAGATCGGCGGTGCTGGCCTCGCCTGCGAACTCGGTGTTCCACAGGCCCATGTTGAAGGTCGTGTGCTTGCCGCCCATGAAGCAGGCCGTGCGCACGCCATGGCTCTGGCGCAGCGAGAGCGGCAACAGCAGAAGCGGCTGGCGATCGGCGTCGCGGGCGACGACGATGAACGGGCGGGCGCCCTCGTGAGCGCCGACGTGCCGCTGCCAGGGGCCGAGCAGGTCGAAGCGCTGATAGGGCGTGAAGAGATGACCGGGCTCCTCGAAGGCGCGCCAGACGGCCTCGGCCTCGCCGAGATCGCTGAGGATATCGACACGCGCGATACGGCTCGCTTTCGACCGGGCTGGCGCTTCTGCCGTCCGGCTTTGCATCGCCGCAGCCATGGTCATTCGCGAAACCTGTCGAGAAAACGAAAAATGCGTAGTCCGGCCTGTGGCCGACCTTTGCAAAGAAATGTCAACAAAGAGTAATGAGGAGGGGCGAGGGAACGGGCCGCCGGCGAGCGCGAAGGTGAGATATTGGCATCCGACGACAGATGGCTGCAACGGCTGCGCCTCGAGCTGACCTGGTTCAGCGGCCGGGCTGCGCTGCGCAGCCGTGGTGCCGGTGCCATCCTGTGCTTTGCGCATGTTCGGCCGCGGCGGCGCGGCGGGTTTCAGCCGCTCCGCGCGCATGAGATCACGCCGCAATTTCTCGATCGCGCCATTCGGGCGCTGAAGCGGTGGAAGTATGATTTCCTCGGCATGGACGAGGTCTGTCGGCGCGCGGTGACGTTGCCGGAGAAGCGGCGCTTCGTGGCGCTGACCTTCGACGGCGCATCCAAGGATCTCATCAACTTCGCCTATCCGGTGCTGGCCCACCACGCCGTGCCTTTCACGATCTATGTGCCCACGGCGTTTCCCGACGGCGTCGGCGAAGCCTGGTGGCTCGGGCTCGAGCAGGTGATCGCGCGCGAGAGCCGCGTCAGTCTGATGATGGGCGAGAGGGAGCAGCGTTTCACCGTCACGGGCAATGCCGAAAAGCGGGCGCTGTTCTCGTATATCGAGAGCTGGCTGCGCTCGCTGCCCCCGTCAGAGCTGTCGGCTGCGATCGCCGATCTCTGCACACGCTACCGGGTCGACCTCGCCGCGCTCTCGCGCCAAGCGTCGATGGATTGGGAGGATCTGGCCAAGCTGGCTGCCGACCCGCTGGTCACGATCGGCAGCGCGACCGTGAACTATCCCGTTCTCGCCAACATGAAGGACACCGCCGCGCTGCGCGAGATGACGATGGGCAAGGCCGTGGCCGAATCCGCGCTCGATCGCGACGTCAGGCATCTGGCGTTTCCGTTCGGCGACCGCTCTTCCTTCCGGCGCAGCCACGTCCTGATGGCGGAGCAGGCGGGCTTTGCCAGCGCGGTGTCGACGATCCCTGGCATCGTGGAGGCGGAGGGGCGCACCAATCTGCGGGCGCTGCCGCGGATTTCCTGGGACGGCCGGGTGCGCTCGCTCCGCATGCTGCGCGTGCTGGTCTCGGGTGTCGCCTTTGCGCCGGTGAGGCCGACCGGCAGCGCTACGAGCCAGACTTGACCCGATCGGGCCGCTGCATCCAGCTCACGATCGGCATCGCCGGCAGCACCCAGCCCATGCCCACGACCACATAGTAGATCGCCTGCCGCCAGCCGGACTGGGCGATCCACGGTATCTGCGCCGCCGCCATGCCGAGCAGGGCCCAGACGGTGGCCAGCACCAGCAGCAGGATGGCGCCGAGGAACTTGCGGGTGCGGATCGTCATGGCGGACTATTTGCGGCTTTCGCGTAACTTGCGCTGCGGGAGCGGGGGACTATAAGGGGCACGCAGTCCGGTTCAAGTCTCTTAGGCACAGGCTTGGTTTTGTCTCTGAAATGACGATGATTTCCACCCCCTCCGAGCCGAGCCGCGCCGCGCGCTGGTGGCTGATCTCCGTGGCCGCGCTGATCGCACTGATGGTGCTGGTCGGCGGGGCGACGCGGCTGACGGAATCCGGCCTGTCGATCGTCGAATGGAAGCCGGTCACGGGCAGTATCCCGCCGCTCTCGGAAGCGCAGTGGAGCGAGGCGTTCGAGGCCTACAAGAAGATCCCGCAATATCGCGAGCTCAATTCAGGCATGAGCCTGTCCGAGTTCAAGGAGATCTTCTGGTGGGAATGGAGCCACCGGCTGCTCGGCCGCTTCATCGGCGTCGCCTATCTGCTGCCGTTCCTGTTCTTCCTGTGGCGCGGCGGGCTGTCGAGCGAGCTCAAGCGGCGGCTATGGCTGCTGTTCGCGCTCGGCGGTCTGCAGGGCGCGGTCGGCTGGTGGATGGTGGCCTCGGGCCTGTCGGAACGGGTCGAGGTGTCGCAATATCGGCTGGCGACGCATCTGGTGCTGGCGCTGCTGATCTTCGCCGGCATCGTCTGGACGGTGCGGCGGCTCGAGGAGCGTCCGCCGATCGCAGCATCTGCGCGGCTGCGCTTCACCAGCGCGCTGCTCCTCGTCGTGACGTTCGTGCAGATCTATTTCGGTGCGCTGGTCGCGGGCCTGCGCGCCGGCCGCGCCTATAACACATGGCCGCAGATTGACGGCGCGTTCATTCCGTCGGCCGAGCGGCTGTGGTTCGAGACCCCGTGGTGGCGCAACATGTTCGACAACGTGCTGACCGTGCAGTTCGAGCATCGCATGACGGCCTACGCGCTGTTCCTGCTGGCGGCGCTGCATGCGTTCGATGCTGTGCGTTCGCGTGTGGGCACGGCGGCCGGCGGCGCGCTCTGGCTGTTTGCGGCGGTCAGCCTGCAGGCGGTGCTCGGAATTCTGACCCTGCTCAACCAAGTGCCTACCGGCCTCGCGCTAGCGCACCAGGCGGTCGCGATCGTGGTGCTGACGCTGGCGGTGATGCAGGTCGAGCGGCTGGCATCACGGCAGTCTGCGCACGCGCAGCCGCGCGCGGTGCCCGTGGGTCAGCCCGGCTGATCAGCAATAGCCGTAGACGCCGCACGCGTAGGGCAGGCGCCAGAAATAACCGACCTGCTTCCCGCCGTAATACGGGCCCTGATAATCGTAGCTCCAAGGTCGGCCATAATAGCCCGGCAAGGTGCTGGAGCCGGGCAGGAGCGGCGTGCCCGGCAGGTTGCGAATGTAGCTGCCGATGCCATAGGCCGGCGAGATCAGCGCATCCGGATCGGTCTCGACATAGACCTGTGGCGGGTCCTGCGGCGGCACGGCCACGCGCCGCTTCGCCGTCGCCGGCAGATCGGCGGCGAGCGCGCTTGAAACCGTCAGCATCGCCGCAAGGGCAGGCACCATCCAGCGCAGCATCGTCGGCTCCGAATCAAAGGGGCGATCCAAGGACGATGTATGCGGCAGATATGGTTAATGAGTATTAACTGACGGCGGCCAAAACGGCCCGCCGTCATTCCGGGGCGCGCGAGAGCTCGAGCCCGGAATCTCGAGCTTCCGGGTTCGGTGCTTCGCACCGGCTCGGAGCGACGGGGCAAACTACGCGCTGAGCGCCTGCTCCAGGTCCGCGATCAGATCTTCCTTGTCCTCGATGCCGATCGAGAGCCGCACCACGTCGGGACCGGCGCCGGACTTCACCTTCGCGGCGTCGTCGAGCTGGCTGTGGGTGGTCGAGGCCGGGTGGATCACCAGCGAGCGGGTGTCGCCGACATTGGCGAGGTGCGAGAACAGCTGCAGCTTCGACACCAGGCTGACGCCGGCGTCATAGCCGCCCTTCAGGCTGAAGGTGAACACCGCGCCCGCGCCCTTCGGCGCATATTTGCGCGCGAGCTGGTTGTACTTGTCGCTCGGCAGGCCCGCATAGCTCACCGAGGCCACCGCCGGATGGCCGGCAAGGAATTCGGCGACCGCCTTGGCGTTGTCGCAGTGCTTCTGCATGCGCAGCGGCAGCGTTTCGATGCCGGTGAGGATCATGAAGGCGTTGAAAGGCGAAAGCGCCGGTCCGAGGTCGCGCAGGCCCAGCACGCGGCAGGCGATCGCGAAGGCGAAATTGCCGAAGGTCTCCTGGAGACGGATGCCGTGATATTCCGGCCGCGGCTCCGACAGCATCGGGTATTTGCCGCCGGTGGACCAGTCGAAGGTGCCGGCATCGACGATGATGCCGCCGAGCGAGTTGCCGTGGCCACCCAGAAATTTCGTCAGCGAGTGCACGACGATGTCGGCGCCGTGGTCGATCGGGCGGATCAGGTAGGGCGAGGCCAGCGTGTTGTCGACGATCAGCGGCACGCCAGCCTTGCGCGCGACCGTCGAAATCGCCTCGATGTCGGTGATGCTGCCGGCGGGGTTGGCGATGGACTCGATGAAGATCGCCTTGGTGCGCGGCGTCACCGCGCGCTCGAAGCTTGCGATGTCATCGGGATCGGCCCACACCACGTTCCAGCCAAAGCTCTTGAACGCATGTGTGAACTGGTTGATCGAGCCGCCATAGAGCTTTCGCGCGGCGATGAACTCGTCGCCGGGCTGCAGCAGCTGCTGCAGCACCACGACCTGCGCGGCGTGGCCCGAGGCCACCGCCAGTGCAGCGGTGCCGCCTTCGAGCGCGGCGACGCGCTCTTCCAGCACGGCATTGGTGGGGTTGCCAATGCGGGTATAGATGTTGCCGAACGCCTGCAGGCCGAACAGCGAGGCGGCGTGATCAGCGTCGTTGAAGACGAAAGAGGTGGTCTGATAAATCGGAGTCGCGCGCGCGCCGGTGGTCGGATCGGGCTGTGCACCGGCATGCACGGCGAGGGTTGAAAATCCCGGAAGTCGATCGCTCATAGAAGGCGTCCTGTTCTTGTGGCCTGAAATCGCGCGGCATGCTGATGGGCGAGGCGCCCGCCGTCAAGGCGCCGCTTCACATCAGGATCATCTGGACCCATTGTCGCGCTCGCGAAACGAAACCTCCGCAACTGCGTCAGCTTTGCCCGGTCTTGTTTTTCGCGGCGCGATCGGATGCTGCGGTATCGCCACCACCGACGCTCATCCGATTCAGGGATAGCCGCATGCCCTGCGTCGGTGCCGGCGCGCGCTTGGAGCTGAGCGTGCGCGAATTCACGCCCATCCAGGATATTTCGGACGACAGGCGGCCATATTCGATCTTGGGGCAGCGGTTCATGACCACCTTGATTCCCACCGCTTCCGCCTTCGCCGCAGCGGCATCGTCGCGCGCGCCGAGCTGCATCCAGATCACCTTCGGCAGAGGGTCGAGCGTGAGCGCTTCTTCGACGACGGGCATGATGTGGCTGGAGTTGCGAAAAATGTCGATCATGTCGATCGGACCGCCGATGTCCGACAGCGAGGCAACGAACGGCTTTCCGAGCAGATCCTTGCCGACATGGCCGGGATTGACCGGGATCATGTCGTAGCCGCGCTGCGCCAGATATTTGAACGCGAAATAGCTCGGCCGCACGTTGACGGGCGATGCGCCGACCATCGCGATCGACTTCACGCTGTTGAGGATGCCGCGGATGTAATTGTCGGGATAGGCGTCGTGGTTCATCTCTTATCTTTTCTTGTTGTCATTGCGAGCGCAGCGAAGCAATCCAGACTGCTACCTGCGGAGAGATACTGGATTGCTTCGCTGCGCTCGCAATGACGGGGGTCACTCATCCCGCCATGTCGGCGTGCGCTTCTCGATGAAGGCGCCGATGCCTTCCTCGGCGTCGCGCGCCATCATGTTCTCGGTCATCACCTCTGCGGCATAGCGATAGGCGTCCGCCAGGCTCATCTCGGCCTGGCGGTAGAACGCCTCCTTGCCGAGCTTGACGGTGTAGGCGGATTTGAGCGCGACCTGTTGCGCGAGGTCGATCGCGGCGCCGAGTTCGGCGCCGGCGGGAACGATGCGATTGACGAGCCCGATCTCGCGGGCGCGGTTGGCCGTGACAGGCTCGCCCGTCAGCAGCATCTCCATCGCCTGCTTGCGCGGCACGTTGCGCGACAGCGCCACCATCGGTGTCGAGCAGAACAGGCCGATGTCGACACCGGGCGTGGCGAACTTCGCGTCCACCGATGCGATCGCGAGATCGCAGCTGGCGACGAGCTGGCAGCCGGCCGCGGTCGCAATGCCCTGGACGGCCGCGACCACGGGCTTGGGCAGATGCACGATCGCCTCCATCATCGCGCTGCAGGCCTTCATCATCTCGGCGAAAAAGGCGCGGCCACGGTCCGGGTCGGTGCGGTGCGCGGTCAATTCCTTCAAGTCGTGGCCGGCGGAAAAGGCCGGGCCGTTGGCGGCGATCACGGCAGCGCGGATGCGCTTGTCCTCGGCGATCGCGTTGAAGCTCGCATGCAGCTGGCCAATCATCGCCTCCGACAGGCTGTTGCGTGCGGCGGGGCGGTTCAGCGTGAGCACGGCGACGTTGCCGACGATCTCGCGCAGCAGGATCGGCGGTTGCGGTGAGGGGGCGCGGGCGGCCGGGACGGACATTGACGCGACTTCCGTGGAATGATTGCAATTGGATGACGCTGATAACTTAATGTAACAGGGCAAGCGAAGCGAGGGTGGGGAACGGCATGGCGTTAGCGAAAATGAGCGTGGCGGAGCTCGAGCAGTTTCTCCGTGACGAGTTTCCCCAAGCCTTCCGCGGCGACGACATCACGATCGAGAGCGCGGACGGCCAAACCAGCCTTTTGCGCCAGCGCTACAGCGAAAGGATGCTGCGGCCGGGTGGAACCGTGTCCGGTCCGACCCTGATGGCGCTGGCCGATTTCGCGATGTACGTGGTGCTGCTGTCCGCGATCGGGCCGATCGGCCTCGCCGTGACCACCAATCTCAACATCAATTTCCTCCGCAAGGGCCAACCCGGGCAGGATGTTCTGGCCGAGGCGCGGCTGCTCAAGCTCGGCAAGCGCCTGGCGGTCGGGGAGGTGAACCTGTTATCCGGGACCTCACCCGATCCGATCGCCCATGTCACCTCGACCTATTCCATTCCAAATGTTTGAGCTTTTTGCAGGTAATATCACACCATATTTATAAGTTGCTGATTTTATGAGGGTATTTTCCGTCGCTGGGCATTGACCATCGGGCGTCTCTTCTCTAGAAACCCGCCCAGTCCGGTGCGGTGTTCGCGCCGATGTCTCCCTGACGGAAATTCTGACATGAAAACCTTTTCGGCAAAGCCGGCCGAGGTGACGAAGAAGTGGGTGCTGATCGACGCCAAGGGTCTGGTCGTCGGCCGTCTCGCCACCATCGTCGCCATGCGCCTGCGCGGCAAGCACCTCCCGACCTACACCCCGCACGTTGATTGCGGCGACAACGTCATCATCATCAACGCGCAGCATGCGGTCCTCACCGGACGCAAGCGCGAGCAGAAGACCTACTACAAGCACACCGGCTATGTCGGCCACGTCAAGGAGCGCACCGCGCGCCAGATCCTCGAGGGTCGTCATCCCGAGCGCGTGCTCGAGAAGGCCGTCGAGCGCATGATCCCGCGTGGTCCGCTCGGTCGCGTGCAGATGGGCAACCTCCGTGTCTACGGCGGCGCCGATCATCCGCACGAGGCGCAGCAGCCCGAGAAGATCGATATCGCGAAGTTGAACCGCAAGAACACGAGGGCCGCATAACATGGCCGAATCCATCCAGTCGCTCGACCAGCTCTCGCAGCTCAAGACGGCGGCAGCGCCCGAGGCGCCCAAGCACGAGAAGAAGGTCGACAAGTTCAACCGCGCCTACGCCACCGGCAAGCGCAAGGACGCGGTCGCCCGCGTGTGGATCAAGCCGGGCGCCGGCAAGGTCACCGTCAACTCGCGCGAGGTCGAGGTCTATTTCGCCCGTCCCGTGCTGCGCATGATGATCGAGCAGCCGTTCTCGGTGGCCCAGCGTTCGGGCCAGTACGACGTGATCTGCACCGTCGCCGGCGGCGGTCTGTCCGGTCAGGCCGGTGCGGTCCGTCACGGCATCTCCAAGGCGCTCACCTATTTCGAGCCGGAGCTGCGCTCTGTGCTCAAGAAGGGCGGCTTCCTCACCCGCGACTCGCGCGTGGTCGAGCGCAAGAAGTACGGCAAGGCCAAGGCCCGCCGGTCCTTCCAGTTCTCGAAGCGTTAATCGCTTTTGTCGCATTCGCCGCGAAAGCGGCTTCAATGAGATGCAAAAGGGCGCTGATTTTCAGCGCCCTTTTTATTGTTCGTTTGTATGCAAATTGACGACGAGTTTCCGGAAAACTTGCGGACGCGCGAAAACCTGAATGGAACCCGCGGGACATAGCGTCGCATTCGGAAGGGCGCGCAAATCGGATGTGCCGATCGCGTAACTGCTATGTTTTCAAGGGGGCCGACATGATGTCGCTCGATAGCATCACGCTCTATTTGGTTGCCACCATGGTTGCCGCACTGCTCGGCGCCATGATGGTGTTCTTCGGCAAGCAGGAGAACAGTCCTGCGCTGAAATGGTGGGGCACCGCCTATCTGCTCGGTGCCGCCTCCGTTGCACTGTGGACGGCGGCCGGCGAGAGGCTGGGGCCGCATCTCTATCTGGCGTTAAATGCCGTCGGCTTCGTGGCCTGCGGCATGGTGTGGAATGCGGCGCGCGTCTTCCACGGCCGCAAGCCGAACTGGCCAGGCCTCGTGCTCGGCGCGCTCGCCTGGGTCGCCGCCGTGACGCTGCTCGATCCGACGGCGTCCATGCTGCGCATGATCATCGGCGCCGGCATCGTCTCGCTGTATGCGGCGGTGACGGCGAGCGAGCTCTGGGTCGAGCGGCGCAAGAGCCTGCAACGGCGCTGGCCGGCCTTCGTCGTGCCGGTGATGCACGGCTGCGTGCTGATGCTGCCGATCCTGATCGGCAGCTTCCTGCGGCCGCACGATGCCGGCTTCTCTTCGAGCATCTGGGTCACCGTGTTCGCGGTGGAGCTCGTGCTCTACGCCGTCGGCACCGTGTTCGTGATCTTCATGCTGGTGTCGGAGCGCACCGTCACCGCGCACCGCACCGCGGCGTCGACCGATCCGCTCACCGGCATGCTCAACCGCCGCGGCTTCTCCGAAGCCTGCGGCCGCGTGATCGATCGCGAGGCCAAGGCCGGGCGGCCCGTCACCGTGATGATCTTCGACATCGACCACTTCAAGTCGATCAACGACCGCTTCGGCCATCCCGCCGGCGACGAGATGCTGCGGCTGTTCTCGACCGTCGTCGTCAACAATTTGCGCATCTCCGACCTTTCGGGCCGCATCGGTGGCGAGGAATTCGCCGCGCTCCTGCCGTGCTCGCTGGAGGAGGGCGTGCTGGTGGCCGAGCGCGTGCGCGAGGCGTTCGAGACCTCCGGCGTCGTCGTCGACGAAGGCCCGGTCGACACCACCGTCAGCATCGGTGTCGCCGGCGGTCCGGCCGGCACCGAGCTCGAGGTGCTGCTGGCCTCGGCCGATACCGCGCTCTATCAGGCCAAGCGCGGCGGTCGTAACCGCGTGGAGGCGGCGGAGGAGCTGCCGCTGTCGCTGGAGAACTGGCGCCGCCAGAGCGCGGCGCGGGTCGGTGCGCCGCACGCGCGTCCGGTCACGGCGTGAGCTCGAGGGCGGCCCTGCGGTGATCCGCTGTTTACCAATCGATCCCTACCATCGCGGTCATGGAATCGATCCGTCGACAGAACCCGCAGGCCGCCCTGATCTCGCTCGAAGCTCAAGCAGCTTCGGCACGTGGCGGCTTCGCCTGCCTGTTCTCGACTGCGGCCGAATACGAGCGCGAGCGCCGTGCGCAGGGGCGCTACACGCCGCGGCGCAGCTACCGGCCGCTGGCTCTTTTCATCGGTTGCGCGCTGATCGTGGCGGGCACGGTCCTGCTGTTCGCCTGACAGGCCTGCGTTTTTCGGCCGGGCAGGGCGCCGTTTCGGCGCCTTTTTCTTTGTCGCCGTCTGCGGTAGACACGGCCATCAACAAAAGGGTGGAAACCGATGATCACCGAGATCGCGCAAATCGACGTCAAGCCGGGCAGCGAGAAGGATTTCGAGGCCGCCGTGGCCAAGGCCAAGGCCGCCTTCGGCCGCTCCAAGGGTTTTCACGGCTTCGAGTTGCACAAGTCGATCGAGAAGCCGCAGCGCTACCGGTTGATGGTGAAGTGGGGGACGCTGGAGAACCACACCGTCGATTTCCGCGGCTCGGAGAATTTCACCGAATGGCGCGGCCTGGTCGGCCAGTATTTTGCAGCGCCGCCGGAGGTCGAGCACACCGAGACCGTGCTGACGACCTGAGCGAGGTCATGCCGTCTCTACCGCTGGGCACTTTGCGCTAACGCGGCCCTTTGGGTCCGGATCATGCTGCCAGAGGCGGCGCCTCATACGTCTTGAAATGGTCGATCATGACCTTGGCAATGGCGACCAGCGGGAGCGCCAGCGCGAGACCCCAGATTCCGAACACGACGCCGAGCAGGATCTGGAACGCAAACAGCGTGGCGGGCGGGATGTCGAGCGCCTGGCGCTGCAGGAGCGGTGTCAGCACGTAGCCCTCCATGGTGTGCACGCCCATGAAGAGCAGGAAGGCCGACAACGCCGGGATCCAGCCCGAGGCGAGGCTCGCCAGCACCACGACGACGCCGGCGATGATGGCGCCGACGGTGGGGATGAAGGCCAGCAGGCCGGCCTGGATCCCCAGGATGAAGGAGCCGGGAATGCCGATGATGGCGAGCCCGATCCAGGTCACGACGCCGACTGCGATCATCACCACGATCTGCGCAATCAGCCAGCGCTCCAGCGTTTCGCCGATGCGGTCAATGATGAGGGTGACGCGGGTGCGATGCTTCGCAGGCGCGAGGAACAGCAGGCCGTCGTGATACACGGCGGGCTGGGCGGCGAAGGACAGCCCCAGAAACAGCACGATGAAGATGTTGCCAACGCCGTGGATGGTGCCGAGCAGCAGCTTGAAAGTCTGGCTCACGATCGCTCCACCGCTGGAGGCCAGCGCGCCAGCGGCGGGCAAGGGACCGCGCTGCGTCGCTGCCGGCGAAGGCGTCGAGTCCGATGGCGTCGTGGCCGAGGAGTCGGACGCGCCGTTGCCGAAATCGAAGAAGCTGGTGTCGATCCCGTGGTTATCCAGGAACGATTTCACGGTCCCGATCTGCGACTTGATGGTCTTGCTGAGCAGCGAGGCCTGCTCGGCGATGGTGGCGCCGCCGAGATAGACAACGCCTGCGAGCAGCACCGCAAGGACGAGGCAGACGATCGCGAGTCGCACAGTGTGGGGCAGGTGAACGCGCCGTCCGAGCGCATTGGTCAGCGCATTGAGGCCGACGCCGAACAGCATGCCGGTGAAGATCAGAAGGAGGGTGGCGGCGAAGTACCAGGCGAAGGCGAGCAGCGCGGTGAACAGCACGACGCCAATGCCGCCGACCGAGATGGCCCAGGCCAGAGCTCGAGCCTGACCTTGAGCCTGATCTTGGGCCAGATCGGTGCGGGTCCGGGGCCGTTCTTCTCTGGAAATGGTCACATCGGGTCCTTTTCGGGAACGCTGCAGGCCGCCACTCTCTCGCGAAATTCCGGTAGGGATCAACCCAGGCCTGGTGCCGATTGATGCGTCCCGGCTTGAAAGCATCAACGCTCCGGGGGCCAAAAGGGGCCATATCCACGCGCTGGCCCCGCCATTTGCGCGAAAATAGCATTGCCGTCCCGCGATCCCTTCGGTTGAATTTGTTCCATGCCAGGGGCATGTTTGGAGAATCTTCTTCGGCAAGGAGGTCGGAAGGACAGATGAGAAAGCCGGTCGTCGGCGTGATCGGGAATTCCTATCGCGTCGAGAATCGATTTCAGGTCCAGATGGTCGGCGAGCGAAACTTGCGCGCCGTGGCCGAGGTCTCCGGCGGCTTGCCGGTGATGTTCGCGGGCTCCCCTGATATCACCGACATCGGGGCGCTGCTCGACACCGTCGACGGAATCATCCTCACCGGCGCTCGGGCTAACGTGCACCCGACCCGCTTCAACGTCGACCCTTGCGAGAAGCACGAGCCCTACGACATCCATCGCGACGAGGTGGCACTGGCGCTGTCGGTGGCCTGCGTCGCCCGCGGCGTGCCGCTGTTCGGGATCTGCCGCGGCCTCCAGGAGATGAACGTCGCCTTCGGCGGCTCGCTGCATCCCGAAATCCGCGAGATCCCGGGCCGCATGAATCATCGCATGCCCAGGCTCGAGAACGGCGAGATCCACCCCGATCCGACCGTGGTGTTCGCCGACCGTCACGACGTCGACCTGACGCCGGGAGGCGCCTTCGCAAAGATTCTCGGCTGCGAGAGGATCAGGGTCAATTCGCTGCACGGGCAGGGCATCCTCGATCCCGGCAAGCGCGTGCTGATCGAGGGCATCGCCGAGGACGGCACCATCGAGGCCATCCGCATCGCGGAAGCCCCGACCTTTGCGCTCGGCGTGCAATGGCACGCCGAATACGACCCGCAGCACAATCCCATCAACCGTAAGCTGTTCGAGGCCTTTGGCGAGGCGCTGGTGGCGCGGCAGAAGGCGGCGGCGTAGGGCGGAGCGCGTCGAGGGGGGCTGAGCTACCAGCCTAGCAGGCCCTTCCTGATCGTGCCGGCAATTGTCCCGCGGATGCTGGCGGTATCGGCAACGTCGCCGTCCAGCGCGCCGAAAAGCCGGACCGCGAGCGCCTTGCGCTGCGCAACAGTTGGCCTGAGCCGCACCCCGATAGTGAGCCTGTCGCGATCCGAGATCTCCGCGTCGATCCAGCCCAATGAATCGAGATGCAGCCGCATTGGTCCGCTCATCGAATCGACTGTCCGGCTTCCACTGCAGGCCACGCGGGCGCTCGACATCGATAAACTGGTCAGCAGACCGGGAACGACTTTGCCATCGGTATGCAGTTCGGTGGTCTCGTTGACGTCGAACAATATCTCACCGCGCCCCTGCTCGAAGCAGACCAGAAACGCGATGAAGGCGATCAGCATTGCGATGCCCGCCCACAGCAGATTGAAATAATCGAGAGGCGAAATCTCGCTGGCGGCATAGGGTGAAACAAATGCCCAGATGATGCTGGTTGCGGACCCGAACGCGATGAAGCCGAACAGCGCCGCGAACTTCCATTGGGGCTTGGGGTCCGAGCGGTCTCCGCCCTTGTTGGTGATCTTGAAAGGCCTGCCGAACGGCTTGACGGCGGCGCTGACGAGAGTTGCGGAAATCGCAAATGCGGCGATGGCGTGTGCCGCTTCCATGAACAGCGGCAGGGTACGCGACCTCGAGACCCAGGCCATATAGATCATCTGGCCGAGCAGCGCAGGCACGCCATATCGCAGGAACGAGAGATAGTCGGCCTCGAAGGCGGGAATGTCCGTAAACCAGTAGATGGACGGTGCCGCCAGCAGCAAGAGCAGGAATGGCTTGCACAGCCAATTCAGGACGCCGTGCAGATAGTGCCATCTTTGGGTCAGCGAGAATCCGCGGCCACGGATCGGCCCATCGCGAAGCAGAGCGAGCTGGATGGTTCCGAGGCACCAGCGGGCTCTTTGCGTGACGTATTCAGGCAAGCCTTCGGCAGCGAGGCCGGCACTCAGCCTCTCGTTCAGCCACCAGGTCTCGTAACCCTTTGCCAGCAGGGCATAGGTCAGATGGATATCTTCCGTGACCGTCTTGTCCGGAAATCCGCCGAGCTCGGTCAAGCGATCGCGGCGAATGACGAAAGATGTGCCAATGCAGAACGCGCATCCCCACGCATCCTTGGCGGGCTGAAAGACATCGAAGAAGAACCGCTGGTCGTCGACCCAACTCCGCGCCGCCAGCAGATTGTGCTGGATGGGATCTGGGTTGTGGTAGAATTGCGGAGTCTGCACCACGGCGACCCGTGGGCCCGCAAGCAGCCCGACCGTGCGTCGCAGGAAATTCGGACGCGGCGCGAAATCCGCATCCAGCACCATGATGACCGGAGCGTTGGTCTGCATGGCCGTGAGTGCAAGAGCGTGGTTGAGATTGCCCGCCTTGGCGTGCTCGTTGCTGGCTCGCGTGATGTAGCGCGCACCCGCATCTTCGCAATATTCGCGCAGCCATTCGCGCCTGGTATCGTCGAGAACCCAGACGGTGACATGGGGATAGTCAAGCGCCAGCGCCGTCGGGATGGACCTTTCCAGGATCTCGAGCGGTTCGTCGTATGTGCAGATGAAGACATCGACGGGAGGATAGTTGCCCGCGTGTTCCATGCTGCTCTGTGCCGTGTCCGCCTGCGCGGATCGGTCGATACTCCGGACGAGAATGATGATCGACATCAGCGTGTATACGATGGCGATGGCTTCGAACCCAAAGAACAGGTATTGCCACCAAGCCTCTACCGAGACCGACAGCGGGGGCAGGGTGTCGTGCCAGCGCCACAGCGCGTATGTAACGAGCAGTGCTCCGGCGACCGTGCCGAACAGAATACGCTCGCCGCTGCGGGCAGGATCGAGCAACCGCGCCAGGACGAGCAATCCGATCAGCAGACCGCTATCGATCGACAGGATGGACGAGATGTCAGTGGCGGCTTCGAACATCAGTCAATCCTTTTTCCGTTAAACGGATTCCATCTCGTGGCGGCCAGAGCCGCCCATGCGGTTGCTGCCAGATGCGGTCGCTTGAAGTAGAAAAAGTCCGGCGCCGTGTTGGTTGGATCAATCGAAAGGCCGGTCGACACGCGCGCGGTTCGCGTTGCATTGAGAAAACCGGAGGTCGTGCGGGCGGCCTCAAGCGTCTTCAGCAGCTGGCCGCTTTTCACGGAATCGCCGGCAATCCGGTACGCCAGCGAGGCCTGGGCGGTGCCCTCGATCCACACGCCGTCCCCGTCTCCGTTGAAGTCGAACCCGTCGCCGACGCTCAGGTGGGTGGCGGCGAATTTCAGCGCGTTTCGCCATTCGGCCGGCCCATCGGCAATCGCCATCCATGGCCAGAGCTGGACGTCGAGGGCAAGCATTGAGGGATCGGCGAGGGTGCCGTCGGGCTTCGTTCCCAACAGGAAATGATCTCCGGTGAATGCCCGCTCGACGAAGCGCCGCGCGTGCAATGCAGCTTCCGCGTGCCTGACTTTGCCGGTGAGGCGGTAGAGCCAGGCTGCCGCCGCGCAAATGTCGACGTTGTGTTCTGTCGAAATCCAGGTGATGGGGACCGAATGCGGGTCATAACCATGAAAACCGCCGAGGAAGCCGGCATCCGATGAGACGTTGGCCGTCACCCAGTCCATCAGGCGCTCGGCATCAGCTATCAACGACGCCTCGCCGGTGGCTTGATGCAGCGTCAGCAGCGCCAGAATGGTCCAGCCGGCGTTGCCGGCCGAACTGCCGTCCTGTGTGGGATCCTCGGCCCAGATTTTCTTGTCCTCGTCCCACCACCCCGGGAGCGCTGGCGCTCCTTCACCCAAAGGACCGGCGCGATACGCATTGCGCACCCGGCCATCCGTGAATGTGCGATCTCTCCGAACGGCGCGGGTCAGGGCGTTCCCGACCAGGTTTGCCCGGCTCACGTCGCCACAAGCCACAAGGGCAATCGCCGCGAGCGCGTTGTCGTAGACGAACGCGGACGTGGCCAATCCTGCCGGCAAGCCGCTTTCGTCCTCACCAGGCTCATAGCTGCGGACGAACACCGCGCCTGCGCCGGCCGCCTGCGATGTCACGGCCTTCGCCAGGGCCGCGCAATCGGCTCCAGGGCCGGAAGCTCTATCCTCATTCGGACCTGCGGCGGCGGGCGTCATCATTGCCAGCCAAATTGCGACAATGGCGCATCGCCTTGCGGCGACGTTGCAACTCCCGGACGGCCGCACCGTCATGGCACCGAAGGCTGGGAAGCCGCTGCAACAGAACGGAATGCGCTGGTCAGGGCGGCGATACCCATGCGACGCGCAGTTTCCTCGCTTTCGGCAGGGGCTTGCCGCTCGTCGGCACTCACAGAGGCGATGAATTTTTCGACCCGGCTCCAAGTCACGGACAGGGACGGAACCAGCGCCTTGTCCTTGGTGACGGTGACCCACTGGCCGACGGTGCAGGGCGTCGTTTCACTGGACGCGGCCGGCCCAAACTTCGCTGCCCCGCTGCCAGCTTCGTCGGGCGCAATGATCGCGTAAAGTTCGCGCCGCTCGGTCTGTGGGAAGGGTACCGCGTATCGTTCGTCGACCTTGTCGGTCGTCTTTGGCAAAATGGATTCGACGGTTCCCGATTTGAAGTCTGCATTGTCGATACGGACGCGCGTTCCGACCTTCATGCTCTCGGCCTGCCGATAGGAAAATATCGCGACAACGAAGCGCTTGTTGCAATCGACGAGCGAGGCGAGTGCATCGCCGGCAGTGACGCGCCGACCTGGTGTCACTCCCATGGTCAAGATCGTGCCCGGAGTTGAAATCACGACGTCTGCGCCAGAAAGGCTGGCGATCCTTTGGCGCTCCCGGTCAACGAGCGCCTGTTGATCCCGCAGTGCTGCCGACAGCTCGTTCTCTTCGATCTCCATTCGCGTCGCATCGAGCTCGATGTCACGGCGCTTCTGAATCAGGGTTCCGGTGCTGACAAGGTCGTCACCGACATAGATGCCCTTCTGCAGTGATTCGAGTTGCGCGATTTTCTGATTGAGCTTGGCTCTATCCACATCGGCGTTGTGTAGCGCCGCTGAATACTGCGCTTTCGTCGGATTCAGCATGTCCATGCTTGCGGCGTTGCGCGCAACCAGAGTTGACTGGCGGTCAACCAGAGACTTTTTTGCCTGGCTCAGGGAGTCCGACTCCGCCACCTTCGCGCGCAATGCGACGATCTGCGACTGAAATTGCGCTTGCAGCATTGCGGTCTGACCGTCGATCTCGGAATTCAGTGCCTTTACATAGGCTTTGTCTGAGATCTTTTTTTGCTTCGTTGCTTCCAGCTTCGCACGCGCGTCAGAGGTTTTCTGCTCCAACGCTATCAGCGCGGACTTGTCGACCCTCGCATTGGAGATGAGTGCCAGCGAATTCCCGGGTTCCACTGCGTTACCGATCTGCTTGGAGAGCGAGCCAATTTCGCCATCGATCGGCGCCGTCAACAGGGTCAGGGGGGCGTTGACCACTGCCCTATCGGACTGATCGGCGATGATGGGTGGAACGACAGCGCTGACCAGCAGAACCGACAAAACGCCCGCTATCAAAAGGGAGGAGGCTCGAAGGATCACGGGATGACGCTTCGCCCGCCTGCCGCCGTTTCCATCCGCGGTCCCGCTTTTCGTGTTCTGATGCATTCCTGGCTCCTGGTTTGGCCGGCACCAGAGAGCGTCGCCTCCGGACGTGGCTAGCGATGAATTTTTCGAGCGCTGGTAATGGCTGTTCAGTTCGGCTGGTAACAAGGCCGGGTGCCTTAGCGTTCCTAGATATTAATCGAACGTAGCATCAGCGGTCTTCCGGATCGGCAATGGAGACGCACGCGCGTCGGAATTGTGTCGATCCTGCGGAAGGCCTTGCGAAAGCTGCTTTCGTCCTTGTAGCCGGCGGCGCGGGCGATGGTCTTGACCGGCTGCGTCTTCGTCTCCAGGAGCATGCGCGCATGCTCGACGGGGCGGCGCATGATGAAGGCTTGCGACGACTCGTGGTCAGCTCCTGAACTTGCGGTTCAGTGTACGCTCGCTGAGGCCTTGCGCACCGGATCGATCCCGAGCAGAAGAAGCCGCTGCTCGACCCATCACCGACCTGATGGTCGAGGTCGAAGGGCAGGGCAGCCGCGACTTTCGCCGCAACGTCCGGGTCAGGATCGAGGAGCAGGAGCCATCGCACCGGTCGCTCGGAGGGATGCAGCCGACGAGCGAGATCATCGCGAGCACGTTCAACGCGACCGGGGCCACTGGCGTGAGGGTGGCACGGTAGCAGCGCCTGGCGCAGGGCGGATCAGCCGTCGTCGTGGCCCGCCACTGCCTCTGCTCAATCGATCACATCACCATCCCGCATGGCCTTTCCATTGCGTTGCACAATCGTTGGTCTCCACGCAGGATTGAGGTTCTCGAGAGGAACACCATATCCTCTGCAAGGGAGCCCTTGCCGTGCAGACCATGAAGGCGGCCCTCGTTGCGGCGATCACCGTCGTGGCTTTGACCTGCTGCCTCCTTCCCAGTTCAGCGGAGGAGAGCGGCCGCGTCGCCCTGATTGTTTCGATCGACGGGGCTATTGGCCCTGCGTCAGCCAGCTACGTGAAGGAGGCTTTGGCCAGGGCGAGCGAACGGCGCGCCGAGGTCGTGCTCCTGAGAATGAACACGCCCGGCGGGCTCAATTCCAGCATGCGCGAGATCATCGCGGATGTGCTCGCCTCGCCGATTCCCGTCGTCGGTTACGTCGCTCCCTCCGGCGCTCACGCGGCGAGTGCGGGGACCTATATCCTTTACGCCACTCACATCGCGGCGATGGCGCCAGGCACCAATATTGGTGCCGCGACGCCGGTGCAGATTGGCGGGCCGCTCGGCGGCGGTACGCCGGACAAGGGCGGCAAGGACAAGAAGGACGGTGACCAGCAGAGCGAGAAGGATCAGCTCAAGGATCCGATGACGGCCAAGGCGACCAATGATGCTGTCGCTTTCATCCGCAGTCTTGCGGAGCTGCGCGGCCGCAATGCGGAGTGGGCCGAGAAGGCGGTCCGAGAGGCTGCCACACTCTCTGCCAACGGCGCGCTCGAGGCTCATGCCATCGATCTCGTCGCGCGCGATCAGGCCGAATTGCTGAGGCAGCTCGACGGCCGTGTGGTGGAGGTTGCCGGCGGCAGGACGCAAGGCCTCGCGACGAAGGATGCCGTCGTTGAAGCCATCGACCCCGGAGGGATATCCCGCTTCCTGGCGGTCATCACCGATCCGAACGTGGCGTTCATTCTCCTGATGGTCGGCATCTACGGCCTGATCTTCGAGTTCATGTCTCCCGGTGCCGTGGCCCCTGGAGTCGTCGGCGCGATCTGCCTGCTGATCGGCCTCTATGCGCTCAATCTGCTGCCGGTCAATTATGCCGGCTTCGCCCTGATGCTGGTCGGGCTCGTGCTTCTTACCATCGAAGCCTTCAATCCGACCGTGGTGATCGGTCTCGGAGGAATCATCGCTTTCGTGCTGGGAGCCTTGATGCTTTTCAGGGGCGAGGCCCCTGGCTACCAATTGTCGTGGTGGGTGATCGGCACCACTGCGGCCGTATTCGCCGGCTTTGCGCTCGTCGTGCTTGGTTCACTCCGGCGCATCCGCACGGCTCCTGCACTGGTCGGCGCGAAGGCCATGCGAGGCTTGCCCGCCGAGGTTCTCGACTGGAACGGGAACGAAGGTCATGTCTTCGCCCACGGTGAGCGCTGGCAGGCGCGCGGTGCCGAAACGTTCAAGCCCGGAGAGACGGCCGAAGTCGCGGGCGTCGTCGACCTGACGCTGCTGATACGGCGCGCGCCGGCCCGAACCGGCGAGGGAGGTCCATCATGATGCTGGAATATCTGACTTATGCGGCACTCGTGCTGCTCGTCGTCATGTTTCTATCCCAGGCCATTCGCATCCTGCGCGAATACGAGCGTGGCGTCGTCTTTACGCTTGGCCGCTTTACCGGCGTGAAGGGACCGGGCCTCATCCTCCTCATTCCGGTCGTGCAGCAACTCGTGAAGGTCGATCTCCGGGTGATGGTGCAGGTCGTGCCGCCGCAGGACGTGATTTCCCGGGACAACGTGTCCGTCAAGGTCAACGCCGTTCTGTACTTCCGCATCGTCGATCCCGAACGGGCAATTATCAAGGTCGGCGACTACATGGCCGCCACCAGCCAGCTCGCCCAGACCACGTTGCGCTCGGTTCTCGGCAAGCACGAGCTTGACGAGATGCTCGCCGAGCGCGACAGGCTCAACGCCGACATCCAGGAGATCCTCGACAAGCAGACCGACGTCTGGGGCATCAAGGTCACCGGCATCGAGATCAAGGACGTCGATATCAACGAAACCATGGTTCGCGCGATTGCCAAACAGGCTGAGGCGGAGCGCTTGCGGCGGGCCAAGGTGATCAACGCGATGGGCGAGCAGCAGGCGGCTGAAAAGCTCGTCGAAGCCGGCCGGATTCTCGCGCAGGAGCCCCAGGCGATGCAGCTGCGTTATTTCGCGGCTCTCCATGACATCGCGGGCGAACGGTCGTCGACGGTCGTCTTTCCACTACCGACGGGTCTGCTCGATCATTTCATGCCACGACGGGACAACCCATAGGGATAGCAGCAGGCCGACCCATCTTCGGCCTCAATGGGCGTATCGAATGTCGATCCCTACTTTAACGCGAGGACAATTCGATGACGAAGCCTACCGCCAGCCCAGCCAGCTGTCGCCAAATTCGAACATCCATGCTCGCCATTCCACTGCTGTCCCTTGCGCTCTGGTCCGGCGGCCTCGGCGCAGTCGCGCGGGCGGCAGAGCCGGGCAAGGACGCTGCGGCCGGCAGCCTGCCGCGTATTCTCGTGCTCGCGACCGGAGGCACCATCGCCGGCCAGGCCGATTCGCGGGCGACCGGCGCCTACAAATCCGGCCAGATCACCGGCGAGCAGCTGATGCAGTCGGTACCGGGCCTCGACAAGCTGGCAAAGCTGAACGCCGAGCAGATTTCGTCGATCGGGTCCCAGGACATGAACGACAAGGTCTGGTTCGCGCTGGCCCGCCGCATCCAGGATGCCTTCGACAAGAACGAAGCCGACGGCGTCATCATCACCCATGGCACGGATACGCTGGAGGAAACCGCGTTCTTTCTCGACAACCTGGTGCGCGGCGACAAGCCGGTGGTGATCGTCGGCTCGATGCGGCCGGCCACCGCGGTCAGCGCCGACGGCCCCGGCAATCTCTACGAGGCGGTGCAGGTGGCCGCCGATCCGCGCTCGCGCGGCCGCGGCGTCATGGCCGTGCTGAACGACAAGATTCAGGGCGCGCGGTCGGTGACGAAGACCAACACCACGAGCATCGAGACCTTCAGCTCCCCCAATGACGGCCCGATCGGCTATGTCGACAGCGCCGGCGGCATCCGTTTCATGGCGCAGGCTCCCGGCTTCAAGCGTGCGACCTATCAGCTCCCCGCGGGCGAGCAATTGCCGCGCGTAGAGATCGTCTATTCGCACGCCAACATGGACGCCGTTCCGATCGAGGACGCCATCTCGCACGGCGCCAAGGGCATCGTGCTGGCCGGCGTCGGCGACGGTAACACGTCGAAGTCGGCACTCGATGCGCTCGAAGCGGCCGCGAAGAAGGGCATCATCGTCGTCCGTTCCACCCGCGTTCGCTCCGGCTTCGTCACGCGAAACGTCGAGGTCGACGACGACAAGAACGGGTTCGTCGTGTCCGAGGATCTCAATCCGCAGAAGGCGCGGGTGCTCACCCAGTTGCTGATCGCGAGCGGCGTGACGGCGCCGGCCGAGCTGCAGAAGGCCTTTACGGCGACGTGGTAGCGGCCGGCTCGCATCTCGTTGGGTGGGCCAGCAATGCAAACGCGCTTCGCACATCTGCAATGCTCAGCCACCCTACGCCTCCCCGAACGAAAAGGCGCCCCTCGCGGGGCGCCTTTTGCTTGTTGCAGAGAGTTCGGGCCGCTCAACCCGAATAGTACATGTCGAACTCGACCGGATGCGGAGTCATTTCGAAGCGCTCGACTTCGGTCATCTTCAGCTCGATGTAGGCGTCGATGAAGTCGTCGTCGAACACGCCGCCGTTCTTGAGGAAGCCGCGGTCCTTGTCGAGGTTTTCCAGCGCCTCGCGGAGCGAGCCGCAGACGGTCGGGATCTGCTTCAGCTCTTCCTTCGGCAGGTCGTAGAGATCCTTGTCCATCGCCGGACCCGGATCGATCTTGTTCTTGATGCCGTCGAGGCCGGCCATCAGCATCGCGGCGAAACCGAGATAGGGATTGGCAAGCGGATCGGGGAAGCGCACCTCGACACGCTTGGCCTTCGGCGAAGCGGTGTAGGGGATGCGGCAGGAGGCCGAGCGGTTGCGCGCGGAGTAGGCGAGCAGGACCGGGGCCTCGTAGCCCGGGACCAGACGCTTGTAGGAGTTGGTCGACGGGTTGGTGAAGGCGTTGATCGCCTTGGCATGCTTGATGATGCCGCCGATGTAGTGCAGGCAGGTCTCCGACAGGTCGGCATACTTGTTGCCGGCGAACACCGGCTTGCCGTCCTTCCAGATCGACTGGTGCACGTGCATGCCCGAGCCGTTGTCGCCGTAGACCGGCTTCGGCATGAAGGTGGCGGTCTTGCCGTAGATATGCGCGACCTGGTGGATGCAGTATTTGTAGATCTGCAGGTGGTCGGCCATCAGCGTCAGCGTGTCGAACTTCATGCCGAGCTCGTGCTGGGCGGAAGCGACCTCGTGGTGATGCTTCTCGACCTTGACGCCCATCTTGGCCATGGCGCCGAGCATCTCGGAGCGCATGTCCTGGACCGAGTCCTGCGGCGGGACGGGGAAGTAGCCGGCCTTGGTGCGGATGCGGTGGCCGAGATTGCCGCCCTCATATTCCGTGTCGGTGTTGGTGGGCAGCTCCGAGGAGTCGAGGCGGAAACCGGTGTTGTAGGGGGAGGAGGAGAAGCGCACGTCGTCGAACACGAAGAACTCGGCCTCGGGGCCGACGAACACGCTGTCGCCAACGCCCATCGACTTCACCATGGCTTCGGCCTTCTTGGCGATGCCGCGGGGGTCGCGGTTGTAGGGCTCGCCGGTGGTCGGCTCGAGCACGTCGCAGGTGATGACCATCGTGGTCTCGGCGAAGAACGGATCGATCGTCGCGGTCACCGGATCGGGCATCAGGCACATGTCCGACTCGTTGATCGCCTTCCAGCCGGCGATCGAGGAGCCGTCGAACATCGTCCCTTCGGCGAAAATGTCCTCATCGATCATGCTGACGTCGAACGTGACGTGCTGCCACTTGCCGCGCGGATCGGTGAAGCGCAGGTCGACGTATTTGACGTCGTTGTCCTTGATCGATTTCAGGACGTCTTTGGCGGTCTTCATGCATACCCCTTTTGGCTCTGCGGGTCGGTTTCCAGGTGAGCAAGATTGTTCTCGCTTTTGGCGAGTTCGCGCGCGACCGCACAAACGAAATCAGGCCGCCGAAGCAGCCTTATTTCTTGTCAGAGTGTCGCAAAATTCGGGATAGCACCCGGCTCAGATAGCGTCCAGCCCGGATTCGCCGGTCCGGATGCGGATCGCCTCTTCGATGTTGGAGACGAAGATCTTGCCGTCGCCGATGCGTCCGGTTTGCGCGGCGCGGCGGATCGCGTCGATGGCGCGCTCGACCAGATCGTCGCCGATCACGATCTCGATCTTCACCTTGGGCAGGAAGTCGACAATGTATTCTGCGCCGCGGTAAAGCTCGGCGTGACCCTTCTGCCGACCGAAGCCCTTGGCTTCGGTGACTGTGATGCCCTGAAGGCCGACTTCCTGAAGCGCTTCCTTCACCTCGTCGAGCTTGAACGGCTTGATGATGGCTTCGATTTTCTTCACTGCGCGCCTCCCCGGCCTTTCAATCAAATAGCAACGTCTTCGTCAGGATGCGCTTTTCTTAACGCACGGTGTTGTCTTCGCTATGCCGGGATCCCTGACCTGTCCGGCAACAACGGCCGGCCACACCCTGAAAAATGCCAGTGAGCACGACGAACCGAAGCGGCTTCCTTGAAAGCAGGGTCTATGCCAAGTTGCGAATCCCCTGATTATTGGAGCGTTATCAGCCTTTTAACGAGCATCTCTGATAGCTGGTGCCGCCGGGCCAAAATACCGAAGACTACGAAATAGGCAAACAGTTCAGTATCTGTGCAGATTGGCGTCGCCGCGAACGGATCGGCACAAAAGATGCCTGTTGAAGAGGCGTTTGTACAGGGAAGTGGCATGGAAGTTCTGACCAACGCCGAAATGCAGCGCGCCGACCAGCTCGCGATCGCGGCCGGGACGCCCGGCTTCAAGCTGATGCTGAGCGCGGGCCAGGCGGTCGCGGAGGCCGCCAATGCGCTGGTGGAGGAGGGGCCGATCCTGATCGTGGCCGGTCCCGGCAACAATGGCGGTGACGGTTTTGTCGCAGCCGCCGAGCTCGCCGCGCAAGGCCGCGAGGTCTCGGTGATCCTGATGTGCGAGCGCGACCAGCTCCAGGGCGATGCGGCCTCGGCCGCGCGCGGCTGGAAGCATCCGGTGCTGCCGTTCAATCCGCAGGCGATCGGAAGGCCTGCGCTGATCATCGATGCGCTGTTCGGCGCGGGCCTCAGCCGTCCCGTCGAGGGCGAGGCGCGGGAGATGATCGAGGCGATCAATGCCAACGGCGCGCCGGTGCTCGCGGTCGACCTGCCGAGCGGCATCAACGGCACCAGCGCCGCCGTCCTGGGCGTTGCGGTCAATGCCACCGAGACCGTCACCTTCTTCCGCAAGAAGCCGGCGCACCTGCTGCTGCCGGGGCGGATGCATTGCGGCCGGGTGCGGGTTGCCGACATCGGTATCGACGCGCAGCTTCTGGACGAGATCGGGTCGCAGATTTTCGAGAACGATCCGGATTTCTGGGGCGCGGCGTTCCCGGTGCCGCGCATCGACGGCCACAAATATGCGCGAGGCCACGTGCTCGCGGTGTCGGGTGAAGCAGCGGCGACCGGCGCGGCGCGCCTCGCCGCGCGCGGCGCGCTGCGGGCCGGCGCGGGGCTGGTGACGCTCGCGAGCCCAAGCGATGCGCTCGCGATCAATGCCGCCGCGCTCACCGCGGTGATGGTGCGTCCCGTCGATACCGTGGTCGAGTTCGGCGAACTACTTGGCGACAAGCGCTACAACACCTGCATCATCGGCCCCGGCGCCGGCATCGGCGAGCGCACCTGCGACATGGTCCACACCGCGCTCACCGCGCAGCGCCACCTGGTGCTGGACGCCGATGCACTGACGAGCTTTGCCGCAAGCCCCGAACGCCTCTTTGGATCGATCAAGTCCTCGCACGACAGTGCGGTGGTGCTGACGCCGCATGAGGGCGAGTTTCCGCGCCTGTTCTCCGATCTCAGCAACAAGCATCCGGGCCGCTCCAAGCTCGAGCGCGTCCGCGCGGCCGCCGAGCGCTCCGGCGCGGTGGTGCTGCTGAAGGGGCCGGATACCACCATCGCCGCGCCCGATGGCCGCGCCACCATCGCCGCCAACGCGCCGCCATGGCTGGCCACCGCCGGTGCCGGCGACGTGCTCTCCGGCATCATCGCCGGGCTCTTGGCGCAGGGTGTGCCGGCCTTCGAAGCCGCCAGCATCGGCGTCTGGATGCATGGCGAGGCGGCAAGCGAAGCGGGGCCGGGGCTGATCGCGGAGGATCTCACCGAGACACTGCCGGCCGTGCACCGGCGGATCTATGATGCGCTCGGCATAGAATACTGAGCGCTCACTCCACCCCATACCAGCGCACCAGGCGTGGCGCGGCCCAGTCGGTGACGACGGATTCGATGAGCCATCGTCCGGGCGAGGTTGCTGCGAACGCGATGCGCTGGGTCTGGCCGGGCTCGATCGCGAGCGTGTCGAGCCAGTAGGGCTTCCAGCCGTCGTCGAGCTTGTCGAGCAGGCGGAAATGGTGGCCGTGCAGATGGAAGACTGTCGTGTTGGGGGCGGGGCTCTCCAGGGCCAGCACGACGGTGCGGCCGGCCTTGACGCGAAAGGCCGGGGCAGAGGCCGTGGAGAAGTTCGCCGGCCGGGCCCAGCCGGCATCGGGGGTGCCCGGAGCGACATCGAACCGCAGGGCGCCCTTCAGATCGAGCTTCTCGGGCAGGTCGTTCGACGGGAGTGGCTGCGGCGGCAACAGCGGCGCGCGCCGCTCCGATTGGCCTGATACCTTGAGGCTGCCGACCTGGCGCGCCTCCTTGCCGTCATGCAGCAGGAATGCGGCCGATGCGGCCGCATCGACAAACGCGTCGGCCCGTCCGCCCGGGGCAAGCACCAGGGCGCCGTTGCGGGCCGGGAACGGCTCGGCGGGCTGCCCGTCAAGGGCCATCACGCGGACCTCATGGCTTTCCAATTTGATCGCCAGAACAGTACGTTGGGAGCTGTTGATAAAGCGAAGCCGCAGCCGCTCATTGGCTGCGGCTGAGAGTTCGAATGAAGTCTGCCCGTTGATCGTATAGAGCGGCGTCGTGTCCTTGGGATCCTGGCCCGGCGGGACCGCGGTGCCATCCTGCCGCAGCCGCCATTCCTCGATCAAGAGGATCTGGTCGCGATCGACGGCAACCGGGCTGGTCTCCGCCGCGATGATCGGAAGCGGGCGCGCCGGCTGCTTCAGGCCGTCCTCGAAGAGCCGGAAGTCGGCCACCAGGGTTCCTGCGTTAGGTATTGAAATAATAGATGTTTCAACCGCGTTTGGTGCGGCAGGCGCGCGTCCCCGGAGCGGGTCGGTCGCAGCAGGGGCATTGAGGCCGTACCAGACTGGTGCAAGTGGCACAGGCAGGTCGTTGCGGAAGACAACCTCGCATCGATCGCCGCGCTTCAGACGGACGTCCCTGAGATGGCTCACGGCGGCCAGCTCCCAGATTGGTGTAGCTGGCTGACCCGGCTTAAGGGGCAGGGTCCCCGACCTTGCCTGGAGGGCGATCTGGGCGGTCACGGGCGGGGTTGCTCCGCCCGCGATCAAGCCCGCCGCGGAAGCTCCAAGCCCGGCCAAAACCTCGCGCCTCGTCGGGTCAAAAATCGGCGGTTTCATGGGGTGATCCGGACCACGCCGCGCTGGATAAGTCCAGCCATCGTGCCTACTTGAAGCTTGCCTCCATCGGGCCATTTTTTTGCTGCGAACGATCAGGCACATGTTATAAGCCCGGCCGCCCGCGGCATCGCGGCCGGTCTTGATGCAAATTCACGCGGGCGTGGCGGAACTGGTAGACGCGCTGGATTTAGGTTCCAGTGACGAAAGTTGTGGGGGTTCGAGTCCCTCCGCCCGCACCAAGCGCTTATCGCGTTTGCACGGATTACGAGGGCCTGCTCCTCGCGGATGGTTGTCCGCCGAAGCGGCCTGATGAACCACCGGCGTTGAGGGGTTTGCCTCGCGCCGGATCGATCAATGATAGCGTCCCGACGCATGTGCGCCGGGGCCGAACGAAAAGAAGATTGGACGCCATGCAGGTCACAGAGACCCTCTCGGAAGGTTTGAAGCACGAGTTCAAGATCAGCGTTCCCGCGTCTGATCTCGACGCCAAGGCCGGCGCCAAGCTCGTCGATCTCAAGGACAAGGTCCGCATCAACGGCTTCCGTCCCGGCAAGGTGCCGGTCACCCACCTGAAGAAGGTCTATGGCCGCTCGGTGATGGCCGAGACCATCGACCAGACCATCCGCGACACCAACACGCAGCTGTTCTCCGAGCGCGGCTTCCGTCTCGCGACCGAGCCGAAGATCACGATGCCGACCGAGCAGGCCGCGGTCGAGGAGCTGCTGACCGGCAAGACCGATCTGACCTACACGGTCGCGATCGAGGTGGTGCCGTCGATCGCGCTCGCCGACTTCAAGACCTTCCAGGTCGAAAAGCCCGTTGCTGAAGTGACCGAGGCCGACGTCGACGAGGCGATCAAGCGTATCGCGGACAGCAACCGCGGTTATGCCGCCAAGGGCGAGGGCGAGAAGGCAGCCTCCGGCGATCGCGTTACCATCAACTTCAAGGGCACCATCAACGGCGAAGCCTTCGAGGGCGGTGCGGGTGAGGGCATCCAGGTCGTGATCGGCTCCAACACCTTCATCCCGGGTTTCGAGGAGCAGCTCATCGGCATCGGCGCCAACGAGACGCGCACGCTGAAGGTGTCGTTCCCGAAGAACTACATGAGCGAGAAGCTCGCCGGCCAGCCGGCCGAGTTCGAGACCACCGCGACGCTGATCGAGGCGCCGCAGGACGTTGCCATCGACGACGAGTTCGCTAAGACGCTCGGCCTGGAATCGCTGGACAAGCTGAAGGAAGCCGCGCGCGAGCGTCTGGTTGCCGAGTTCGCCACCGCGACGCGCCAGCGCGTCAAGCGCGCGCTGCTCGATCGTCTCGACGAAGCGCATCGCTTCGAGGCGCCGCCCTCGCTGGTCGACGAGGAGTTCAATCTGATGTGGAACTCGGTCAAGGCCGAGATGGACTCCGCCGGCAAGACCTTTGCGGACGAGGACACCACGGAGGACAAGGCGAAGGAGGAGTACCGCAAGATCGCCGATCGCCGCGTGCGGCTCGGTCTCGTGCTCTCCGAGATCGGCGAGAAGAACAAGATCACGGTGACCGATGAGGAGGTCGGCCGCGCCGTGGTCGAGCGCGCCCGGCAGATGCCCGGCCGCGAGAAGGAGGTCTGGGACTACTACCGCAGCAACGCCCAGGCGCTGGCCCAGCTTCGTGCACCGATCTACGAGGACAAGGTCGTCGACTTCATCCTCGAACTTGCCAACGTGACCGAGAAGAAGGTCTCGCGTGAGGATCTCTACAAGGACGACGAGGCGGAAAAGACGGCCGCCTGAAGGCTCTGGAGCGTTTTCGAGCGAAGTGGGTAACGGTTCGCGTAGAGGAAACGCGTCGAAACTGGAATCTGGAGTCCCGTTCCGCTTCCGTCGGGGTGGGCCTCCAGGACAGTCTCCTGTTAAGGATCATCAGCGAAGAGGCCCAGCTAGCCAGATGGTCGGCTGGGCCTCTTGCTACGAATCAGCTTCAACTGCCCGGCGGATTAAGCCTTAATGCGCTCCGCACTTGTCAGGCGCGAATTGGGCTATATCTGTCGGTACACCCTGTACCTACGCGTTCTACTTCTACCAACTTCCTGCATCACGGGACGTCCATCGGCCTTCCGGCACATCCAGCCCAACTGGCAGCCAAGACTGGCGATGTCCGCCTCTAAAACCCTAGGTGACTCATGCGCGATCCGGTTGAAACCTACATGAACCTCGTGCCCATGGTGGTCGAGCAGACGAACCGTGGCGAGCGCGCCTACGACATTTTCTCGCGCCTGTTGAAGGAGCGCATCATCTTCGTGACCGGTCCGGTGGAGGACGGCATGTCGACGCTGATCGTCGCGCAGCTGTTGTTCCTCGAGGCGGAAAATCCGAAGAAGGAAATCTCGATGTACATCAACTCGCCGGGCGGCGTGGTGACGTCGGGCCTTGCGATCTACGACACCATGCAGTTCATCCGCCCGCCGGTCTCGACGCTCTGCACCGGCCAGGCCGCCTCGATGGGCTCGCTGCTGCTCGCCGCCGGCGAGAAGGACATGCGCTTCTCGCTGCCGAACGCGCGCATCATGGTGCATCAGCCTTCCGGCGGCTTCCAGGGCCAGGCTACCGACATCATGCTGCACGCTCAGGAAATCCTGAACCTGAAGAAGCGGCTCAACGAGATCTACGTGAAGCACACCGGCCAGACCTACAAGACGATCGAGGATGCGTTGGAACGCGACAAGTTCCTGACCGCCAACGACGCCAAGGAGTTCGGCCTGGTCGACAAGGTCATCGACAAGCGCGCCGAGGAGCCGGCGCAGGCGAAGGCCCCTTAGCACTACCGGACCGCCCACAGCGATCCCCGGGATCGCGGGCGTCCCATCGGGGCGGCGTTCACGCCAGGTGCGCGTGAACGCAATGCAAAACGTCGTTTTGCGCCCTGCGGCAGGCAGAAAGTTCCGCTTTCGTGCTTGTTTTTTCGTGGTAATCCAGCAACGCTAGAGGTGATTTCGGTCACTTCTCCCGTGCCAAGACCGCAAATCACGGTATTGTCACGGGTAGCGCGCGACCCCCGATTAGCGAATTCTTGATAGTCGGGTGACAGCATGGTTGGCTACGACTGATCGGCTATGATCGCGGGAGAATCGAGTGACCGTGATTCGCACGGTATGTAGTAACGCGTAGGTCTTTTTTGGTACGGAATTTGCTCTATTTGAACTTCATCCCGGCCATCGTGTCGGACTGGAGCGATCGAGCGGAACGGGATCGAACCGCGGACGGAGACATGAATGAGTAAGGTCGGCACGAGCGACTCCAAGAACACGCTGTATTGCTCGTTCTGCGGCAAGAGCCAGCACGAAGTCCGCAAACTGATCGCGGGTCCCACGGTCTTCATCTGCGACGAGTGCGTTGAGCTCTGCATGGACATCATCCGTGAGGAGAACAAATCCTCGCTGGTGAAGTCGCGCGACGGCATTCCGACGCCGAAGGAAATCTGCAAGGTGCTGGACGACTACGTCATCGGCCAGAGCCATGCGAAGAAGGTCCTGTCGGTCGCGGTGCACAACCACTACAAGCGCCTCAATCACCAGACCAAGCACAACGACGTCGAACTCGCGAAGTCGAACATTCTGCTGATCGGTCCGACCGGCTCGGGCAAGACGCTGCTCGCGCAGACGCTCGCCCGCATCCTGGACGTGCCGTTCACGATGGCGGATGCGACGACGCTGACCGAGGCCGGCTATGTCGGCGAGGACGTCGAGAACATCATCCTGAAGCTGCTCCAGGCCGCCGACTACAATGTCGAGCGCGCCCAGCGCGGCATCGTCTACATCGACGAAATCGACAAGATCAGCCGCAAGTCCGACAATCCCTCGATCACGCGCGACGTGTCGGGTGAGGGCGTGCAGCAGGCCTTGCTCAAGATCATGGAAGGCACAGTGGCTTCGGTCCCGCCGCAGGGCGGCCGCAAGCATCCGCAGCAGGAGTTCCTGCAGGTGGATACCACCAACATCCTGTTCATCTGCGGCGGTGCCTTCGCAGGCCTCGAGAAGATCATCTCGGCGCGCGGCCGGTCGACCTCGATCGGCTTCGGCGCCCAGGTGCTCGCGCCGGAAGATCGCCGCACCGGCGAGATCTTCCGTCACGTCGAACCTGAGGATCTCCTGAAGTACGGCCTCATCCCCGAGTTCGTCGGCCGTCTGCCGGTCGTGGCGACGCTCGAGGACCTGGACGAGACCTCGCTGAAGAAGATCCTGACCGAGCCGAAGAACGCGCTGGTGAAGCAATACCAGCGGCTGTTCGAGATGGAGAACATCGAGCTGACCTTCGCCGACGAGGCGCTTGGCGCGGTCGCCCGCAAGGCGATCGAGCGCAAGACCGGCGCGCGCGGGCTGCGTTCGATCCTCGAGGCAATTCTGCTCGAGACCATGTTCGACCTGCCGGGCCTGGAAGGTGTGGAAGAAGTCGTGATTTCCCGCGAAGTCGTGGAAGGCACGGCGCGTCCGCTCTACATCTACGCCGATCGGACGGATCGCGCCGTCGAGAATGCCAGCGCCTGATTTCCGGCGCTGGAACGCTCCAATCGTCTCATCGAGTTGAGCTGCGGACGTGTATCTCCGCAGCCGGTGTTGCGTCGCTTGTCTGTGTGCGTAAGCGCCTGATGACGCGCGTATTTCAATGACTTGACACCCCCCGGGTCGATAGCCACCTAATGTCGGCGGGCGAGAATTTCTCTTCAGGATTCGCCTCTGTTCCGATCCGGCGAGCCGGTCCAACTTTGCAAGAGGACCGACCGGTTTTGTGGATCACCTCGGCACCTTGTGGCGGTTGCGCATGAGCATGGCGGGCTGCGTGCAAGGGGGCAAAGCAAAAGGAAAAGGCCATGACTAATCCAAAACCCCGGCCAACCATCGCCCACGGCGAAGCGCACGCTTATCCCGTGCTGCCGCTGCGCGACATCGTCGTCTTCCCGCACATGATTGTTCCGCTCTTCGTCGGCCGCGAGAAGTCGATCCGCGCGCTTGAAGAGGTGATGAAGAACGACGCGCTGATCATGCTCGCGACGCAGAAGAACGCGTCCGACGATGATCCGGCGCCGGATGCCATTTACGAGACCGGTACGCTCGCCAGCGTGCTCCAGCTCCTGAAGCTTCCCGATGGCACCGTGAAGGTGCTGGTCGAGGGGCTCGAGCGTGCGCGCGTGCAGAAGTATACCGATCGCGCCGATTACTATGAAGCCACCGCCGTGGCGCTCGCCGATACCGATGCGAAATCGGTCGAGGCGGAAGCGCTGGCGCGCTCGGTTGTGTCCGACTTCGAGAGCTATGTGAAGCTCAACAAGAAGATCTCGGCCGAGGTCGTCGGCGTCGTGCAGGCGATCACCGATTTCGCCAAGCTCGCCGACACCGTCGCCTCGCATCTCGCGGTCAAGATCGCGGATCGCCAGGGCATCCTGGAGACGCTGTCCGTCACCACGCGCCTCGAGAAGGTGCTGGGCCTGATGGAGAGCGAGATCTCGGTGCTACAGGTCGAGAAGCGCATCCGCTCGCGCGTCAAGCGCCAGATGGAGAAGACCCAGCGCGAGTACTATCTCAACGAGCAGATGAAGGCGATCCAGAAGGAGCTCGGCGACGACGACGGTCGCGATGAGCTCGCCGATCTCGAAGAGAAGATCGCCAAGACGAAGCTCTCCAAGGAAGCGCGCGAGAAGGCGCAGCACGAATTGAAGAAGCTGCGCCAGATGTCGCCGATGTCCGCGGAAGCGACGGTCGTGCGCAACTATCTGGATTGGCTGCTGTCGATCCCGTGGAACAAGAAGTCCAAGGTGAAGAAAGACCTTGAGGCCGCGCAGGCCATCCTGGACTCCGATCACTACGGGCTCGAGAAGGTCAAGGAACGCATCGTCGAGTATCTCGCGGTGCAGTCGCGCGCCAACAAGCTGACCGGACCGATCCTGTGCCTCGTCGGGCCTCCCGGCGTCGGCAAGACCTCGCTCGGCAAGTCGATCGCGAAGGCGACCGGACGTGAGTTCGTGCGCGTCTCGCTCGGCGGCGTGCGCGACGAGGCCGAGATCCGCGGTCACCGCCGCACCTATATCGGCTCGATGCCCGGCAAGATCATCCAGTCGATGCGGAAGGCGAAGTCGTCCAATCCGCTGTTCCTGCTCGACGAGATCGACAAGATGGGCGCCGATTTCCGCGGCGATCCGTCCTCGGCCTTGCTTGAGGTTCTCGACCCCGAGCAGAACGGGACCTTCAACGACCACTATCTCGAGGTCGACTACGATCTGTCCAACGTGATGTTCATCACGACCGCGAATACGCTGAATATTCCAGGTCCCCTGATGGACCGCATGGAGATCATCCGGATCGCGGGCTACACCGAGAACGAGAAGGTCGAGATCGCGCGCAAGCACCTGATCCCGAACGCGGTGTCCAAGCACGGCCTGGACTCCAAGGAGTTTTCGATCGACGACGACGCGCTGCTGCTTCTGATCCGCCGCTACACCCGCGAAGCGGGCGTGCGCAACCTGGAGCGTGAGCTCTCCACACTCGCCCGCAAGGCGGTGAAGGAGCTGATGATCTCCAAGAAGAAGTCGGTCAAGGTCACCGAGAAGACTCTGGAAGAGCTACTCGGCGTTCCGAAGTACCGCTTCGGCGAGATCGAGAGCGAGCCGCAGGTCGGCATCGTCACCGGCCTTGCCTGGACCGATGTCGGCGGCGAGCTGCTGACAATCGAAGGCGTCATGATGCCCGGCAAGGGCAAGATGACGGTCACCGGCAACCTGCGCGACGTCATGAAGGAGTCGATCTCGGCGGCGGCGTCCTACGTCCGCTCCCGCGCGATCAACTACGGCGTCGAGCCGCCGCTGTTCGACCGGCGCGACATCCACGTGCACGTGCCTGAAGGCGCGACGCCGAAGGATGGTCCGTCGGCGGGCGTGGCCATGGCCACCGCGATCATCTCGGTCATGACCGGCATCCCGGTTCGCCACGATGTCGCGATGACCGGCGAGATCACGCTGCGCGGCCGCGTGCTGCCGATCGGCGGCCTCAAGGAGAAGCTGCTGGCCGCAGCCCGCGGCGGCATCAAGACGGTGCTCATCCCCGAGGACAACGCCAAGGATCTCACGGAGATTTCCGATGCGATCAAGGGCGGCATGGAGATCATCCCGGTCTCCCGTCTCGATGATGTCGTCGCCAAGGCCTTGGTCAAGAAGCCGGTGCCGATCGTCTGGGAAGAAGACACCAAGGTGACGGTGAAGCCGGACGGCGATGAAGCCGCCGGCGGCCTGACCGCTCACTGATCTCGAGCAAAAGATGATAAAACGGCGCCTTCGGGCGCCGTTTTTGTCTGAGGCTGGTCATGCAGGTCGACGGGCAGTGCCATTGCGGGAAGATCACGTTCGCGGCCGAAATTGACCCCGAGGCGGTCTCGGTGTGCCACTGCACCGATTGCCAGACGTTGACCGGCTCGCCATTCCGGGTGACCGCGATCTGCACCAAGGCCGACGTGAAGCTCACCGCCGGCACGCCAAAGGTCTACGGCAAGCGCGGCGACAACGGCCGGATGCGCTTCCAGCACTTCTGCGCCGACTGCGGTTCCCCGCTGTTCACCAGCGGGGAGGGCGAGGAGGCCGAGGATTGGGGTATCCGCTGGGGCAGCATCCGCCAGCGCGACCAATTGCGGCCTGTCAGGCAGATCTGGTGCCAGTCGGCGGCCGTGTGGATCGATGCCGTGCCGCTGCTGCCGGGGCGGCCGCAGGACTGAGAGGGCTCGCGTAGCCGTAGCTCGCTGCGAAAAGCCCGCCTTCGCCCGTTTGGGCTTCGGCGCGGCAGCCCGCGTCGCTGTGCGAGCGTAGGCTGGTGGGCGGTCACGGATTCGAACCGCGGACCCTCTCGGTGTAAACGAGATGCTCTAACCAGCTGAGCTAACCGCCCCACGGCGCCTCTTTAGCCCTCCGGCGGGGCAAGGAGCAAGGGGTGGTCGCGCAGCAAACCGGGTTCATTTGCAGCTTGATCGGCTTCTGACGTGGTATCACCCGCCGGCAAAATGAGAGGCCTCAATGGAACAGCCCAGCGGACACGAGCAAAATGCCGACCAGATCGCCTATTGGAATGGCCCCGGCGGCCAGCGCTGGGCTGACCGCCATGCCGTGCAGGAAAAGCTGCTCGGGCCGATTGCCGATGTGCTGATCGACCGCGCCAAACCGCAGCCGGGCGAGCGGGTGATCGACGTCGGCTGCGGCTCCGGTGCGACGACGGTCGCATTCGCGAAGGCTGTCGCGCCCGATGGCTTTGCACTCGGGCTCGATGTGTCCGAGCCGATGCTGTCGCAGGCACGGTCGCTGGCGCCAAAGGGCCTGCCGCTCGATTTCGTGCTGGCGGATGCGACGGTACATCCGTTCGAGCCGGCGAGCTTCGATCTCCTGGCCTCGCGCTTCGGCGTCATGTTCTTTGCCGATCCGGTCGCGTCCTTCACCAATCTCCGCCGCGCCCTGAAGGCATCGGGGCGGCTGGCGTTCGTCTGCTGGCGCGAGCCGAAGGAGAATCCCTGGATGATGGCGCCGCTGATGGCGGTCTATAAGCATGTGCCGAAGATGCCGCCGGTCGGGCCTGAGGAGCCGGGCCCGTTCGCCTTTGCTTCGGAGGAGCGCGTGATGCGCATCCTGAATGGCGCGGGCTTCGTCGACGTCGCAATGGAGCCGCACAATCTGGCGCTGGATATCGCCATCGGCGGCGGCCTCGACGCCGCGGTCGACGGCTCGCTGCAGATCGGCCCGGCCAGCCGTGCTTTGCAGGGCCATCCGCCGGAAACCCATGAGGCCGCCAAAGCCTCCATCCGCGAGATACTCGCGCCGTTCCTGAGGGGGCAGAGCGTGGCGCTCCAGGGGGCGATCTGGATCGTGACGGCGAAGGTGGGGTAGCCGCGGCTCTCACCACGCCGTCATTGCGAGCGCAGCGAAGCAATCCAGACTCCCTCCGGGGACACAGTCTGGATTGCTTCGCTGCGCTCGCAATGACGTGGATGGTCCGGGGGACTCCTACACCACGTCATCCGGCGCCAGGGCGCAGCCATTATCGGGATGCGTCTCCACCTGAAGCGTGGTGTGGCCGATGCGGAAGGATGTCTTCAACATTTGCGCGGTCTCCATCAGGAACGCATCGCCGCTGCCTGCGGGCATGACCAGGTGGCAGGTCAGCGCCGTCTCGGTGGTCGAGATCGGCCAGACGTGGAGATCGTGGATCGCGGACACACCCGGGCGCGCCAGCAGGAGCGTCCTGATCGCGACGAGGTCCGTGCCCTTGGGGACGGCCGCCATCGACATGTCGATCGAGCCGCGCAGGAGGCTGGTCGTGCTCCAGAGGATGGTGGCGCAGATGACGAGGCTGGTGACGGGATCGAGCCAGAGCCAGCCGGTCCAGACGATCAGCGCTGCCGAGACGACGACGCCGAGCGACACGGCGGCATCAGCCGCCATGTGCAAGTACGCGCCCTCGATGTTGATGTCGTCCTTGCGGCCGCGCGCGAACAGCATGGCGGTAAAGCCGTTGATGAGGATGCCGATGCCGGCGACCACCATCACCGTGACGCCGGCGACCGGCTCCGGCTCGCGCAGGCGCAAGATCGCTTCCCAGCCGATCGCGCCGGTCGCGACCAGCAGGAACACGGCATTGGCGAGCGCCGCCAGGATGGTGGAGGCGCGCAGCCCATAGGTGAAGCGGCCGCTCGGCGCGCGTTTTGCAGCAATGGATGCGCCCCAGGCCAAGACGAGGCCCAGCACGTCGGACAGGTTATGGCCGGCGTCGGCGAGCAGGGCGGTGGAGTTGCCGATGTAGCCATAGACCGCTTCTGCCACGACCAGCGCGGTGTTGAGGGTGATGCCGATCGCGAACGCCTTGCCGAAGCTGGCGGGCGCATGGACATGAGAGTGGCCATGACCATGATCGTGTCCGTGATCATGGTCATGACCACGATCATGCGAATGGCCGCCATGGTCATGATGATGGCCGTGGTGGTCGTGGCTGCCCAAATCTAGCACTCCCCGGACGCCGCCAAATCGGGGGCCATTCTAGGCGTTTCACGCGCCCCGTCACGCCGGAATAGCACGTAGAGCGCCGGCAGCACCAAGAGCGTCAGGACGGTCGAGGAGATGATGCCGCCGATCACGACGGTCGCGAGCGGCCGCTGCACCGCTACGCCGCCGGCAATCAGCTCGTTGAAGCGCATCTGGATCGACTGGGTCATGCCATAGGCGGTGCCGGGCAGGGTGTTTGGCGGCCCGCACACGCCTCATCCGACTGCGACCGGCTCGCAACATATGCGGCTCATTCAGCGGTCTCCCGAATTTGATCGGATGGGACAACAGCATGCGGGACCGGGACAGCCGCTTCGTGCCCTTCCGGAGCAAGACCTACGCCTTCTCCTCCCAGATCATCGCAAGGTGCACGATGGTCTGCACCGCCTTCTCCATGTCCTGCCGACTGACCCATTCGAGGCGCGAGTGGAAGGCGTGCTCGCCGGCGAAGATGTTGGGGCAGGGCAGGCCCATGAAGGACAGGCGCGAGCCGTCGGTGCCGCCGCGGATGGCGGTGCGCATCGGGCGCAGGCCGGCCCGGCGGATCGCCTCGATGGCGTATTCGAGCACGTGCGGGTGACGGTCGATCACCTGCTTCATGTTGCGATACTGCTCCCGCACCTCGAAGCTGTAGGTCGAGCGCGGATAGTCCTTCATCACGTCCTTGACGATGCCCTCGAGCAGCGCCTCCTTCTCCTTCAGCCCTTCCTCGGTGAAGTCGCGGATGATGAAGGAAAGCGTTGCCTGCTCCAGCGCGCCCTCGATGCTGATCGGATGCAGAAAGCCCTGCTTGCCCGAGGTCGTCTCCGGCGAACAGCCTTCCTTGGGCAGCCGCTCGATGATGGCGGCCGCGATCTTGATCGCGTGCTCCATCTTGCCCTTGGCATAGCCGGGATGGGCACTGACGCCGTTGATGGTGATGGTGGCACCATCAGCCGAGAAGGTCTCGTCCTCGACGGAGCCGGCGCTCTCGCCGTCCATGGTGTAGCCGAAATCGGCGCCGAGCTTCTTCAGGTCGACATTGTCGACGCCGCGACCGATCTCCTCGTCCGGCGTGAACAGGATCTTGATGGTGCCGTGCTTCACATCAGGGTTGTTGATGAAGAAATGCGCGGCATCCATGATCTCGGCGACGCCGGCCTTGTTGTCGGCGCCCAGCAGCGTGGTGCCGTCCGTGGTGATGATGTCGTTGCCGATCTGATTCTTCAGCGCCGGATGTTCGGCGAAGCGGATCACCTGGCTGGTGTCGCCCGGCAGCACGATATCGCCGCCGCGATAGTTCTTCACCATCTGCGGCTTGACGTCCTTGCCGGTGACGTCTGGCGAGGTGTCCATGTGCGAGCAGAAGCAGATCACCGGCACCTTCTTGGTCGTGTTGGCCGGGATGGTGCCGTAGACATAGCCGTAATCGTCGAGATGGGCATCCGCAACACCCATGGCCTTCAGCTCGGCGGCGAGCACGCGGCCGAGATCCTTCTGCTTCTCGGTCGAGGGCGAGCGAGGGGATTCCGGGTCGGACTGGGTGTCGATGGTGACGTAGCGCAGGAAGCGCTCGGTCACGGTGTGCGAAAAGGTGAGGGAGGACATTTCTGGTCAAACCGCCGGGTTTTTGGGGGATGCAGGCGGTATATCAGAAAAGCGGGCCGTGATGCGGCCGGGAACGAGATCCGATCAGGCTTAACGAATGGTAGCCTTAAATCGCCTCTTTGAGTTCCTTCACCGGGCGGAACGCGACCTTCTTGCTGGCCTTGATGTGGATGGCTTCGCCTGTCGAGGGATTGCGGCCGGTGCGGGCGGCGCGCTTGCGGACCTGGAGGATGCCGAGCCCCACGATGCGGACCCGGTCGCCCTTTTTCAGGTGCTTTGTGATCAGATCGACCATGTCGGTCAGGACGGCCTCGGCATGCTTCTTGGACAGGTCCTGGCTCTCCGCGATATCGGCGGCGAGGTGCTTGAGCGTGATGGTGGCAGGAGGGGCTGCCTTCTTTGCCGAATCCTTCTTTGCCATGTCTGGCCTCCTCGATCACAGGGAAGCCCCCGGAAAAGCGTGAAAAGCGTAGGGGTTCCTTGGTTAAGTCCTGGAAGGCGTAGACGATTCGGACGCGGGCCGACTATGCCACGGGTTCCCGACCGACCCCGACAATGGCCCGCACAGCCGCGAAAGGCGTCGGGATGTTGCGGTTAAGGCTATGAAGGGATTGCCAAAAGTGGCGCGAGAGACGGGGCTCGAACCCGCGACCTCCGGCGTGACAGGCCGGCGCTCTAACCAACTGAGCTACTCCCGCGTGGCTCGCTGAACGCGCGCGGAACGAGGGGGGACTTAAAGGGGGGATAGGGTGAAGTCAAGGACGTTGCGCTTCTCCAGCGCATCTCGGCTAAGCATTGCTCTGGAAAATGAAAAAGGCCGCCCGGAGGCGGCCAATGGTCAGCCCGAATTCCGCTGTGTCAGCGAAGCTCCGACGTGCCCGCGCTGGTGATCACGACAGGCTTGCCGGCTTTAACCACCTGGCTGGACTGGGCGCTCTGGCTGTAATCCGCACTGGTACGGGCCGCGATCCCGAAGCCGGCCACTGCAATGCCGGCAATCAGCGCCACCACCACGATCTTCAGGTGGGTCGCACGATCAGCAGAGTGAATTGAGTGGTTCATATGAGCCTCCCGACGGGCTTCGCCGCCGTCTATGCGGTGATCTTCTAAGGAGCATCTGTTTCCGGATCGTTTCGCGGCTTCCGCAAAATGGTTTCATCTATGCGCCCGCCGGGCGGGCCTCAGGCTGCGGACCGGCCGATGTCGTTGCGGATCGAGCGGGCGGCCCGGACGAACAGGGGCGCGCCCAGCGTGGTCGTGACCGCCGCCGAGAGCACGACAACAATTACTTCATCGCACCGCCGGTGACCTGGAAGCCGTACGCCGAGACTACGTTCACGGTGCTGGCCTCGGCCTCGAAGCAGGACACCCGCGGCATCAACTTCCTGCCCGATCAGGGCACGGTGACGAACGGGCCGTTCGGCAAGATCCCACCTAGCTTCTTCATCGGCGATCCCGGTGTCGACAAGTTCACGCGCGAGCAGGAGATGCTCGGCTACCAGTGCGAGCGCCATCTCACCGACGACGTGTCGTTCCGGCAGAACGCGCGCTTTGCCCATGTCGACATCACCTATTGCGGCTATGCGAAGAACACGCCCAATCCGACCGATCTCGACAATCAGCTGGAGTATCGCTTCAACACCGGCCCGGTGAGGCACACGATGCTGTTCGGCGTCGACCTGAAGGGCTACCAGATCGATGATTACCAGCTGTTCGTTCGTGACACGGTCTCGCAGAACCAGACCGGCGAGGTGACCTCCCGTGGTCGCGAGCTGCCCGGGCGCGGCCTGTTCCACAGACCCTGATCACCCATCGCGACATCGATGAGCTCGCGCGGCGCGTGCGACGGCCCAGCAAGTCGCCGACGCCGCGCTCGCGATCGACCCGGAGGTGGGTGCCGGAGCGACGCATTCGCCGGACGGGGCCCGGACCCGTCGGGATGCATGGCTAGTCTGACCAGCGGCGCCTGGGCACAGGCGCAATGGCTGTCCTAATCCGCCGTCGCGGCGATCGGGCCGCACTCACCAGTCGCCGGTATGACAAGGGGCACTATCCTCCTTGTAATTTGGATTTCGCCGCTCCGCGGCCTAAATAGAGTAAGCTTCCCGAACGACGGACCTACCGGCCAAGCGCGCAGCACTGATCGGGATCGCCCTTGCTGGGGCGGTCGATCTGCTCCATACCAGCCGCGGGTTGATTCCGGGATTTCCACCGTTCCGGGGGCGGCAAAGGGCCTGAAAAGAGCGTGTCTTGCACCTATTGGTGCACTGCGCTAAGGCTCAGAATAATTCCAAATCGGGACGAATCCGCGGCTCCCCCGACGTCGCGGGAAACAAGGGCTCGCCAATGAGCGGCATTCTGCAGAACTATCTTCCACTCGTCGTCTTTATAGGGGTGGCGGGCCTCATCGGCCTCGTGCTGCTGATCGCGCCGTTCATCGTGGCGTTCCAGCAGCCGGACCCGGAAAAGCTGTCGGCGTATGAGTGCGGTTTCAACGCCTTCGACGACGCGCGAATGAAGTTCGACGTCCGCTTCTATCTGGTCGCCATCCTCTTCATCATCTTCGACCTCGAGGTGGCGTTCCTGTTTCCCTGGGCGGTGGCGTTCGGCAAGCTTGGCGCCACCGGCTTCTGGTCCATGGTGGTGTTCCTCGCCGTGCTGACGGTGGGGTTCGCCTATGAATGGAAGAAAGGGGCACTGGAATGGGATTGAATCCTGCACCGTCCGCCGGTCCGGTCGTCGCGCCGGCCCCCAAGGGCATTCTGGATCCGTCGACCGGCAAGCCGGTCGGGGCCAATGATCCGTTCTTCCTCGAGGTCAATTCCGAACTGTCCGACAAGGGCTTCTTCGTGGCCGCGACCGACGACCTCATCACCTGGGCGCGCACCGGCTCGCTGATGTGGATGACCTTCGGTCTCGCCTGCTGCGCCGTCGAGATGATGCAGGTGTCGATGCCGCGCTACGACGTCGAGCGCTTCGGCTTCGCCCCGCGTGCCTCGCCGCGCCAGTCCGATGTGATGATCGTCGCAGGGACCTTGACCAACAAGATGGCGCCCGCGCTGCGCAAGGTCTACGACCAGATGCCGGAGCCGCGCTACGTCATCTCGATGGGCTCCTGCGCCAATGGCGGCGGCTACTATCACTATTCCTACTCGGTCGTGCGCGGCTGCGACCGCATCGTGCCGATCGACATCTACGTGCCGGGCTGCCCGCCCACGGCGGAAGCGCTGCTCTACGGCGTGCTGCTGCTGCAGAAGAAGATCCGGCGCACCGGCACCATCGAACGCTAAGGTTTTACGTCATGGACGACGGCAAGCTCGACGCCCTTGGGCAAACGATCGTTAGCGCGCTTCCGGGCGCCGCCATCGGTCACACGGTGGCCTTCAACCAGCTCACGGTTGATGTCGAGGCCGGCAAGATCGTCGAGGTGGTCAAGTACCTCCGCGACGATCCGAACTGCCGTTTCGTCAACATCACCGACGTGACCGCGGTCGACTATCCCTCGCGCGAGATGCGCTTCGATGTGATCTATCACTTCCTGTCACCGACCCTGAACGCGCGGATCCGCCTGCGGGTCGCCGCCGACGAGACCACGCAGATCCCGTCGCTGATCGACGTGTTCCCCGGCGCCGACTGGTTCGAGCGCGAGGCCTACGATCTCTACGGCGTGTTCTTCGTCGGCCATCCCGACATGCGCCGCATCCTCACCGATTACGGTTTCGAGGGCCATCCGCTGCGCAAGGATTTTCCGCTCACCGGCTTCGTCGAGGTCCGCTACGACGACCAGGAGAAGCGCGTGGTGTACGAGCCTGTCAGGCTCAACCAGGAATTCCGCAAGTTCGATTTCCTCTCGCCGTGGGAAGGGGCGGACTATCCGCTTCCCGGTGACGAGAAGGCGGGGCCGAAGGTCTGATCATGAACGAGCAACCTGAAAATCTCCGCAACTTTACGATCAATTTTGGCCCGCAGCATCCGGCTGCGCACGGCGTGTTGCGTCTGGTGCTGGAGCTTGACGGCGAGGTCGTCGCCCGCGTCGACCCCCATATCGGCCTGCTTCACCGCGGCACCGAGAAACTGATCGAGCAGAAGACCTATCTGCAGGCGATCCCTTACTTCGACCGCCTCGATTACGTCGCGCCGATGAACCAGGAGCACGCCTTCTGCTTAGCGGCCGAAAAGCTGCTCGGCATCGAGGTGCCGCGCCGTGGCCAGCTCATCCGTGTGCTCTATTGCGAGATCGGCCGCATCCTGTCGCATCTGCTCAACGTCACCACGCAGGCGATGGACGTCGGCGCGCTGACCCCGCCGCTGTGGGGCTTCGAAGAGCGCGAGAAGCTGATGGTGTTCTACGAGCGCGCCTCGGGCAGCCGCATGCATGCGGCCTTCTTCCGCGTCGGCGGCGTGCATCAGGATCTCCCGCAGAAGCTGATCGACGACATCGAGGCCTGGTGCGATCCGTTCCTGAAGGTCGTGGACGACCTCGATCGCCTGCTCACCGCCAACCGCATCTTCAAGCAGCGCAACGTCGACATCGGCGTGGTGCCGCTGAAGGAAGCCTGGGAGTGGGGTTTCTCGGGAGTGATGGTGCGCGGCTCGGGCGCGGCCTGGGACCTGCGCAAGTCGCAGCCCTATGAGTGCTACGCCGAGATGGATTTCGACATCCCGATCGGCAAGAACGGCGACTGCTACGACCGCTACCTGATCCGCATGGAAGAGATGCGCCAGGCCGTGCGCATCATGAAGCAGTGCATCCAGAAGCTGAACGCGCCCGACGGCAAGGGCCCTGTCGTCGTCGCCGACAACAAGGTCGCCCCGCCGCGCCGCGGCGAGATGAAGCGCTCGATGGAAGCGCTGATCCACCACTTCAAGCTCTACACCGAAGGCGTTCACGTGCCGGCCGGCGAGGTCTATGCCGCGGTCGAGGCGCCCAAGGGCGAGTTCGGCGTCTATCTCGTCTCCGACGGCACCAACAAGCCGTACAAGTGCAAGATCCGCGCGCCGGGCTTTGCCCATCTGCAGGCCATGGACCACATCTGCCGTGGCCATCTGCTCGCCGACGTCTCGGCGATCCTGGGCTCGCTCGACATCGTGTTCGGAGAGGTCGATCGGTGACGGCGCAGGCGCCAATCCAGTTTGACCGCGCCTCGGGGGCCCTTGAAGGGGCCAACCTGTGGGAGCGGACGGCTGCCTTGGCGCTGGTGACGGGCTCGAAGATCTCCTCGCACTTCTCGCACATGGGCTACATCGCCTGCGCCAATCTGCTGGCGAAGACGCTGCCCAGGCGCAACATCGCGATCAAGCTCAACCCCGACGCCGTGTTCGAATTCCCCTACGGCGACGGCTACTGGAGCAAGCTGCTCAACCGCTCCTACAACTATGAGGACGAGCTCGAGCTGCTGTTCGCCGACTCCATCGACGTCGACTACACGCTGCTCGATTGCGGCGCCAACTACGGCTACTGGTCGGTGCTGGTGTCGAGCAAGCCGTTCGGCTCGCACAGGGCGATCGCGATCGAGCCGTCGGGCCAGAACTATCCGAAGCTCGCCAACAACGCCCGCGTGAACGGCAGCCGCTTCGAGACCATGAAGTGCGCCATCGGCGCCGCTCGCGGCACCGCGCGGCTGTCAGGCACCAAGCACGAGGCCTTCAGCATCGCCGGCGACGCATCGGCCGGTGGGGAAGAGGTGCCGGTCCTGGCGCTGGACAACCTGATCGACGATGGCAAGATCGCTGCCAGCGGCAAGTACCTGGTCAAGCTCGATGTCGAGGGCGTCGAGATCGAGGCGATCAAGGGGGGCGCTCGGCTGCTCCAGGCCGACAGCGTCATCATGTGCGAGGAGCACGGCAGCGACCGCAGCCACGCGGTGTCGCGCTACATCCTCGAGCAGACTCCGCTGAAGCTGATCGTGTTCGATCCGCGCAGCAACCGGATGGAGACCGTGACCGAGCTGTCGATCCTCGATCGCATCAAGGTCTCGACCCACGTCGGCTACAACGTTTTCGGCACCGCAAGCGCGTTCTGGCAGGACAGGATCGATGCCCTGAATGCCAAGACCCTGAACGCCAAGACTCTGAACGCCAAGACCGCGCGCCGCATGCAGTGAGAGATCAAGAGATGTCCGTTCGCCGATTAGCACCGAAGGAAGTCCAGCCCGCGAGCTTTGCGTTCACGGAGGAGAACCTCGCATTCGCGAGGCAGCAGATCGCGAAATATCCGGCCGGCCGGCAGGCTTCCGCGGTCATCGCCATCCTCTGGCGGGCGCAGGAGCAGAACGAGGGCTGGGTATCGGAAGCCGCGATCCGCGTCATCGCCGACATGCTTGACATGCCCTATATCCGCGTGCTGGAGGTCGCGACCTTCTACACGATGTTCCAGCTCGCGCCCGTCGGCAAGAAGGCCCACGTCCAGGTCTGCGGCACCACGCCGTGCCGCCTGCGCGGCGCCGAGGATCTGATCCACGTCTGCGAGCACCGCATCCATCACGAGCCCTTCCATCTCTCGAAGGACGGCAATTTCAGCTGGGAGGAGGTCGAGTGCCTCGGGGCCTGCGTGAACGCGCCGATGGTGCTGATCGGCAAGGACACCTATGAGGACCTGACCAAGGAAAGCTTCGGCAAGGTGCTCGACGGCTTTGCCTCCGGCAATCCGCCGAAGCCCGGCCCGCAGAACGGCCGCCAGTTCTCGGCGCCGATCACCGGGCCGAGCACGCTGAAGGAGATCACCTGATGCGTGGTCTCTCGCAGCCTTCGGTGCAGCGGAGCGGTGCCGTGAAGAAGTGGGGCTTCATCGCGATGCATGCCGCCGTGGCGGCTGCCTTCATCTTTCTCCTGCAACGCTTCAGCCTGAACGCGTCGCTGGAATCCAGTCTGCTCTGGGCGCTGACCTTCGCCGTCTGCGCCGCCGGACTTGCCTACAAGCAGTCCAATCGTTGATCGGAAAGCACTGATATGCTCGAGGACAAGGACCGCATCTTCAAGAACCTCTACGGCCTCCACGACTGGGGGCTCGAGGGTGCGCGGCGCCGTGGCGCCTGGGATGGTACGAAGACCATCATCGACAAGGGCCGCGATTGGATCATCAACGAGATGAAGGCGTCGGGCCTGCGCGGCCGCGGCGGGGCCGGCTTCCCGACCGGTCTGAAGTGGTCCTTCATGCCGAAGGAATCGACCGACGGCCGGCCGAGCTATCTCGTCGTCAACGCCGACGAGTCGGAGCCCGGCACCTGCAAGGACCGCGAGATCATGCGGCACGATCCGCATCTCCTGGTCGAGGGGTGCCTGATCGCGAGCTTCGCGATGAATGCGCATGCCTGCTACATCTATGTCCGCGGCGAGTTCATCCGCGAGCGCGAGCGTCTCCAGGCCGCGATCGACCAGGCCTACGAGGCCAAGCTGATCGGCAAGGACAATGTCAACGGCTGGCCGTTCGACCTCTACGTCGCCCACGGCGCCGGCGCCTATATCTGCGGCGAGGAGACCGCGCTGCTCGAAAGCCTCGAAGGCAAGAAGGGCCAGCCGCGGCTGAAGCCGCCGTTCCCGGCGAACGTCGGCCTGTTCGGCTGCCCGACCACCGTCAACAACGTGGAGTCGATTGCGGTTGCGCCCGACATCCTGCGCCGTGGCGCAGCGTGGTTCGCCGGCATCGGCCGTCCGAACAATGTCGGCACCAAGCTCTTCTGCATCTCCGGCCATGTCGAGCGGCCCTGCAACGTCGAAGAGGCCATGGGCATTCCGTTCCGTGAGCTGATCGAAAAGCATTGCGGCGGCATCCGCGGCGGCTGGGACAACCTCAAGGCTGTGATCCCCGGCGGCTCGTCGGTGCGCATGGTGCCGGCCGAGCAGATCATCGACACGCCGATGGATTTCGACAGCCTGAGCAAGCTGCGCTCGGGCCTCGGCACCGCGGCCGTGATCGTGATGGACAAGTCGACCGACCTGATCCGCGCCATCGCCCGCATCTCCTATTTCTACAAGCACGAGAGCTGCGGCCAGTGCACGCCGTGCCGCGAGGGCACGGGCTGGATGTGGCGCGTGCTCACCCGCATGGCCGAAGGCCGCGCCCACAAGCGCGAGATCGACATGCTGCTCGAGGTGACCAAGCAGGTCGAAGGCCACACCATCTGCGCGCTCGGCGACGCGGCGGCCTGGCCGATCCAGGGCCTGATCGCGCATTTCCGTCACGAGATCGAAGCGCGCATCGACCAGTATTCGCACAAGGCCGACATCGACGATGCCGGCGTCCGCGATCCCGTGAACATGGTCGCGGCGGAGTAAGAGACATGACCAAGCTCATCATCGACGGCAAAGAGATCGATGTCCCGCCGGAGTACACGCTGCTTCAGGCGTGCGAGGCGGCCGGCGCCGAGATTCCGCGCTTCTGCTATCACGAGCGGCTGTCGATCGCCGGCAATTGCCGGATGTGCCTCGTCGAGGTGAAGGGCGGCCCGAAGCCGGTCGCCAGCTGCGCCTGGGGCGTGCGCGACTGCCGTCCGGGCCCCAAGGGCGAGCCGCCGGAGATTTCGACGCGTTCGCCGATGGTGAAGAAGGCGCGCGAAGGCGTGATGGAATTCCTGCTCATCAACCATCCCTTGGACTGCCCGATCTGCGACCAGGGCGGCGAGTGCGATCTTCAGGACCAGGCGATGGGCTATGGTGTCGACACCAGCCGCTTCGCCGAGAACAAGCGCGCGGTCGAGGACAAGTACCTCGGCGCGCTGGTCAAGACCTCGATGAACCGCTGCATCCAGTGCACGCGCTGCGTCCGCTTCTCGGCGGAGGTCGCCGGCGCGCCCGAGATGGGAGCCACCGGCCGCGGCGAGGACATGGAGATCACGACCTATCTCGAGCACGCGCTGACGTCGGAACTGCAGGGCAATCTCGTCGACATCTGCCCGGTCGGCGCGCTGACCTCGAAGCCCTACGCGTTCGCGGCGCGTCCCTGGGAACTCGGCAAGACCCAGTCGATCGACGTGATGGACGGCCTGGGATCGGCGATCCGCGTCGACACCCGCGGCCGCGAGGTGATGCGGATTCTGCCGCGCATCAACGAGGCCGTGAACGAGGAGTGGATCTCCGACAAGACCCGCCACATCGTCGACGGGCTGCGCACCCAGCGTCTCGACCGACCCTACATCCGTGAGGCCGGCAAGCTGCGCGCGGCGACCTGGCCCGAGGCCTTCGCCGCGATCGCCTCCAAGGCGGCGCGCACCGACGGCAAGCGCATCGGCGCGATTGCCGGCGACCTCGCGGGTGTCGAGGAGATGTTCGCGCTGAAGGACCTGCTCGCCAAATACGGCTCGAGCAATCTGGCGGTGCAGGGCGGCGACGCCTTCGATCCCGCGCTCGGCCGCGGCTCCTACATCTTCAATCCGACCCTGGTCGGCGTCGAGCAGGCCGATGCGCTGCTCATCATCGGTGCCAATCCGCGCAAGGAAGCGGCCGTGTTCAACGCCCGCATCCGCAAGCGCTGGCGCGCCGGCGGCTTCAAGGTCGGCGTGATCGGCGCCAAGGCCGATCTGACCTATCATTACGATCATCTCGGCGCGGGCACCGAGACGCTCAATGAGCTCGCCGCCGGCAAGCACTCCTTCATGGACGTGCTGAAGAACGCCAAGCACCCGATCATCCTGGTCGGCGCCGGCGCGGCCGCCCGTCACGACGGCGCCGGCATCCTCGCCGCCGCCGCCAAGCTCGCGCTCGACGTCGGCGCGGTGAAGGACGGCTGGAACGGGTTTGGCGTGCTGCACGAGACCGCCTCGCGCGTCGGTGCGCTCGACATCGGCTTCGCCGCGACCGCAGGCGGCCTGAACGCTGCGCAGATGACGACGTTCGGCACGCTGGACCTGCTGTTCCTGCTCGGTGCCGACGAGATCAAGGCGCCGGACGGCACCTTCGTCGTCTATATCGGCACCCATGGCGACCGCGGCGCGCATCGCGCCGACGTCATCCTGCCGGCCGCCGCCTACACCGAGAAGTCCGCGATCTACGTCAACACCGAAGGCCGCGTGCAGATGACGGGTCGTGCCGCGTTTCCGCCGGGCGAGGCCCGCGAGGACTGGGCGATCATTCGTGCGCTGTCGGAAGCGCTCGGCAAGAAGCTCGGCTATGACTCGCTTCCCGCGCTGCGCCAGGCGATCTTCAAGGCCGTGCCGCATCTGATCCGTCTCGACCAGATCGAGGCCGGCTCCGCCGACCAGGTCAAGAAGCTGGCGGGGAAGGGCGGCTCGCCCGAGAAGGCGCCGTTCAAGCCGCTGGTCGAGGACTTTTATTTGACCAACCCAATCGCGCGTGCGTCCGCCGTGATGGCGGAATGCTCGCGGCTTGCCTCCGGGCAGATGCTGACCGCAGCGGAGTGAGCGTGATCTGATGGAATTCTTCGAAAGCGCATTCTGGACCGGGTTCCTCTGGCCGCTGATCATCATGGTCGCCGAGAGCGTCCTGGTGCTCGTCGTCCTGCTCGTGGCGATCGCCTACATCCTGCTCGCCGACCGCAAGATCTGGGCGGCGGTGCAGATCCGCCGCGGCCCGAACGTGGTCGGCCCCTGGGGCCTGCTGCAATCCTTCGCGGACCTGCTGAAGTTCGTGCTGAAGGAGCCGATCATCCCGGCCGGCGCCAACAAGGGCGTGTTCCTGCTGGCGCCGCTGGTGTCCTGCGTGCTTGCGCTCGCCGCCTGGGCGGTGATCCCGACCAATCTCGGCTGGGTGATCTCCGACATCAATGTCGGCGTCCTCTTCATCTTCGCGATCTCGTCGCTGTCGATCTACGGCATCATCATGGCCGGCTGGTCGTCCAACTCGAAATACCCGTTCCTGGCCGCGCTGCGCTCGGCGGCGCAAATGGTGTCGTACGAAGTCTCGATCGGCTTCGTCATCATCACGGTGCTGCTCTGCGCCGGCACGCTGAACCTTTCGGCCGTGGTCGAGGCCCAGCACGCACGCGGTCTCGCCAGCCTGATCGGGCTGCCGCAGCTCACCATCCTGAACTGGTATGTCTGGCCGCTGTTCCCGATGTTCGTGGTGTTCTACGTCTCGGCGCTGGCGGAAACCAACCGTCCGCCCTTCGACCTCGTCGAAGCGGAATCCGAGCTCGTCGCAGGCTTCATGGTCGAATACGGCTCGACGCCGTACCTCTTGTTCATGCTCGGCGAATACGTCGCCATCGTTACGATGTGCGCGCTGGCCACGATCCTGTTCCTCGGTGGCTGGTTGCCGCCGGTGGATCTGCCGCCCTTCAACTGGGTGCCCGGGATCATCTGGTTCGCGCTGAAACTGTTCTTCATGTTCTTCCTGTTCGCGATGGCAAAGGCGATCGTGCCGCGCTACCGCTACGACCAACTGATGCGCCTCGGCTGGAAGGTGTTCCTGCCGCTGTCGCTGGCGATGGTGATCGTGGTGGCCGGCGTGCTGCATTTCGCCGGCATCGCGCCGAAGTGAGGGCCGTCATGGGTATCAACATCAACGCCACTGCTCGCTCGCTTCTGCTGTCGGAATTCGTCTCGGCGTTCTTCCTCGCCATGCGCTATTTCTTCCAGCCGAAGCCGACGCTGAACTATCCGTTCGAGAAGGGCCCGATCTCGCCGCGCTTCCGCGGCGAGCATGCGCTGCGCCGCTATCCGAACGGCGAAGAGCGCTGCATCGCCTGCAAGCTGTGCGAAGCGGTCTGCCCCGCGCAGGCCATCACCATCGAGGCCGGCCCGCGCCGCAACGACGGCACCCGCCGCACCGTGCGCTACGACATCGACATGGTGAAGTGCATCTATTGCGGCCTCTGCCAGGAGGCCTGTCCGGTCGACGCCATCGTCGAAGGTCCGAATTTCGAGTTCGCGACCGAGACCCGCGAGGAACTGTTCTATGACAAGGCCAAGCTGCTCGCCAACGGCGACCGCTGGGAACGCGAGATCGCGAAAGCGATCGAGCTCGACGCGCCGTACCGGTGAGGTGAGGGCATGATCCTTCCCGCGCTGTTCTTCTATCTCTTCGCAGGCGTCTGCGTGGCCTCCGCCGTGATGGTGATTGTCTCGCGCAATCCCGTGCACTCCGTGCTGTACCTGATCCTGGCCTTCGTCAACGCCTCCGGCCTGTTCGTGCTGATGGGCGCCGAGTTCCTCGGCATGATGCTGATCGTCGTCTATGTCGGCGCGGTCGCGGTGCTGTTCCTGTTCGTGATCATGATGCTCGACGTCGACTTCCTCGAGCTGCGCGAGGGCTTCATCGAGTACCTGCCGGTCGGTCTCGTGATCGGCGGCGTCTTCATGTTCGAGCTGCTGCTCACCGTCGGCTTCTGGGTCATCAACCCCGGTGTCGCCAAGACGATCACGGCGGCGATCCCGGCCAATGTCAGCAACACCGAAGCGCTCGGCCTCGTGCTCTATACGAAGTACATCCACTACTTCCAGCTCGCGGGCATGGTGCTGCTGGTCGCCATGATCGGCGCCATCGTGCTGACGCTGCGCCACAAGGCGAGCGTGAAGCGGCAGGACATCAACGTTCAGAACGCGCGCACGCCCGAGATGGCGATGGCGATGCGCAAGGTGGCGCCGGGGCAGGGACTCCAGGATGCCGATGCTGCGGAGTGGGTGAAATGACGATCGGGCTCGGACATTACCTGGCGGTCGGCGCGATCCTGTTCACGCTCGGGATCCTCGGCATCTTCCTGAACCGCAAGAACATCATCGTCATCCTGATGTCGATCGAGCTGATCCTGCTCTCGGTCAACATCAACCTCGTCGCGTTCTCGACCTTCCTCGGCGACATCGTCGGCCAGGTCTTCGCGCTGCTGGTGCTGACGGTCGCGGCCGCCGAAGCCGCGATCGGTCTCGCCATCCTGGTGGTCTATTTCCGCAACCGCGGCTCGATCGCGGTTGAGGACGTCAATCTGATGAAGGGCTGAGCTCTCAAATGGTTCAGGCGATCGTTTTCCTGCCCCTGCTGGGCGCCATTCTGGCCGGCCTGATCTCGCTGGTCGGCGCGCATGCCCGCAACCCCTCGGGTGACGAGGTCGAGCATCACGGCGACCATGGTCACGGCGCGCACGCCCATGCGTCCGATAAGATCAACGAGGATGCGTCCGTCATCCACGAGACCCATCATGAGCCCGGCGACGGCCATGACGATCACGGTCACGGTCCAACTGAGCCGGCCGCGGCGGGCTCGCGCGCGGCGGAGCTGATCACCACCGGGTTGCTGTTCGTCTCGGCCGCGCTGTCCTGGATGACGCTGGTCGACGTCGGCTTCATGCACCACGATGCCCGCATCCAGCTGTTGCCTTTCATCTTTTCCGGCGATCTCCAGGTCTGGTGGGCGCTGCGCGTCGACACGCTCACCGCTGTGATGCTGGTGGTGGTGACGACCGTGTCCTCGCTCGTGCACCTCTATTCCATCGGCTACATGGACGAGGATCCGTACCGGCCGCGCTTCTTCGGCTATCTCAGCCTGTTCACCTTCGCCATGCTGATGCTGGTGACGGCGGACAATCTGGTCCAGCTGTTCTTCGGCTGGGAAGGCGTGGGTCTGGCGAGCTACCTCTTGATCGGCTTCTGGTACCAGAAGCCCTCGGCGAATGCGGCCGCCATCAAGGCGTTCGTCGTCAACCGCGTCGGCGACTTCGGCTTCGCGCTCGGCATCTTCGCGATCTTCATGCTGGCCGGCTCGACCGATTTCGAGACCATCTTCCATGCCGCGCCCGGCCTCACCGGCAAGACCATCAACTTCCTCGGCTGGCATGCCGACGCGCTGACCCTGACCTGTCTGCTCCTCTTCATGGGCGCGATGGGCAAGTCGGCGCAGTTCCTGCTGCACACCTGGTTGCCGGACGCGATGGAAGGCCCGACGCCGGTGTCGGCGCTGATCCACGCCGCGACCATGGTCACCGCGGGCGTGTTCATGGTGGCGCGCCTGTCGCCGCTGTTCGAGCTCGCCCCGACCGCCCAGGCCGTGGTGATGTTCATCGGTGCCACCACGGCGTTCTTCGCGGCGACCATCGGCCTCGTCCAGAACGACATCAAGCGCATCGTCGCCTACTCGACTTGTTCGCAGCTCGGCTACATGTTCGTCGCGATGGGAGCAGGGGCCTACTCGGTCGGCATGTTCCACCTGTTCACGCACGCCTTCTTCAAGGCGCTGTTGTTCTTGGGCTCCGGCTCGGTGATCTACGCGATGCACCACGAGCAGGACATCCGCAACATGGGCGGCCTCTGGAAGAAGATCCCCTACACCTATGCGGTGATGGTGGTCGGCACGCTGGCGCTGACCGGCTTCCCGCTCACCGCCGGCTACTTCTCCAAGGACGCGATCATCGAGTCCGCCTACGCCTCGCACAATCCGTTCGCGGTGTACGGCTTCCTGATGACGGTCATCGCCGCCGGCCTGACCTCGTTCTACTCCTGGCGCCTGATCTTCAAGACCTTCCACGGCGAGCCGCATGACGAGCATCATTATGAGGCCGCGCATGAGGCTCCGCTCTGGATCCTGATCCCGATCGGGGTGCTCGCGGTCGGCTCGTTTGTCGCGGGCCTGCCGTTCAAGGAGCTGTTCGCCGGCCACGGCGTCGAGGAGTTCTTCCGCGAGTCCGTGAAGATGAACCCGCACATCATCGAGGAGATGCACCACATCCCCGAGCACATCGCCTTCCTGCCGACGGTGATGATGGTGCTGGGCTTCCTCGTCTCGTACCTGTTCTACATCAGCCGGCCCTACATCCCCGTTCGGCTCGCTCAAGAGCAGCCGATGCTGTACCAGTTCCTGCTCAACAAATGGTACTTCGACGAGCTCTACGACGTCATCTTCGTCCGTCCGGCGAAGTGGATCGGCTATCAGCTCTGGAAGAAGGGCGACGGCTTCATCATCGACGGCTTCGGGCCCGACGGCGTCTCCGCGCGCGTGCTGGACGTCACCCGCAACGTCGTGAAGATCCAGACCGGCTATCTCTATCATTACGCATTCGCCATGCTGATCGGTGCCGCCGGCCTGATCACCTGGTTCATGTTCGGCTTTGGAGGCCAGTAAATGACAACCTGGCCCATTCTCTCGGTCACGACGTTCCTGCCGGCGGTCGGCGCGCTGATCGTTTATCTGAGCCGCGGCGATGACGAGGCGGCCAAGCGCAATTCGCGCTGGATCGCGCTCTGGACCACGCTGATCACCTTCGCGGTGTCGGTGATCCTGGTCATGCGCTTCGACCCCAACAGCGCCGACTTCCAGTTCGTCGAGAAGGCGAACTGGCTCGCCACCGGCATCACCTACCACATGGGTGTCGACGGCATCTCGCTGCCGCTCGTGATCCTCACCACCGCCGTGATGCCGTTCTGCATCATCGCGAGCTGGAAGGCGATCACCAACCGCGTCCGCGAATACATGATGGCGTTCCTGATCCTGGAAACGCTGATGGTCGGCACCTTCTCGGCGCTCGATCTCGTGCTGTTCTACCTGTTTTTCGAAGGCGGCCTGATCCCGATGTTCCTGATCATCGGCGTCTGGGGCGGTCCGCGCCGGGTCTACGCCTCGTTCAAGTTCTTCCTCTACACGCTGCTCGGCTCGGTCCTGATGCTGCTCGCCATCATGGCGCTGTACTGGAACGGCGGCACCACTGACATTCCGACCCTGATGCACACCGCGGTGCCGCGGTCCTTGCAGACCTGGGCGTGGCTTGCCTTCTTCGCCTCCTTCGCGGTGAAGATGCCGATGTGGCCGGTGCACACCTGGCTGCCCGATGCGCACGTCGAGGCACCGACCGCGGGCTCGGTGGTCCTCGCCGCGATCCTGCTGAAAATGGGCGGCTACGGCTTCCTGCGCTTCTCGCTGCCGATGTTCCCGCTGGCCTCGCACGACTTCGCGCCGCTGATCTTCACGCTCTCGGCCATCGCCATCATCTACACCTCGCTGGTGGCGTTGATGCAGGAGGACATGAAGAAGCTGATCGCCTACTCGTCGGTGGCGCATATGGGCTTCGTCACCATGGGCATCTTTGCCGGCACCATGCAGGGCGTCGCCGGCGGCATGTTCCAGATGATCTCGCACGGCATCGTCTCCGGCGCGCTGTTCCTCTGCGTCGGCGTCGTCTACGACCGCCTGCACACCCGCGAGATCGCGGCCTATGGCGGCCTCGTCAACCGGATGCCGCTCTACGCGATGACCTTCATGGTCTTCACCATGGCCAATGTCGGTCTGCCCGGAACGAGCGGCTTCGTCGGCGAATTCATGACGCTGCTCGGCACCTTCAAGGTGTCGATCCCGACCGCGTTCTTCGCCACCTTCGGCGTGATCCTCTCGGCGTGCTACGCGCTGTGGCTCTACCGCAAGGTCGTGTTCGGGGCGCTGGTCAAGCCGTCGCTGATGAGCATGAAGGACCTCACCGTGCGCGAATGCGTGACGCTGTTCCCGATGATCGCGCTGACGATCCTGTTCGGCGTCTGGCCGAAGCCGGTGCTCGACATGTCGGCCGCCTCGGTCCAGCAACTCGTCAACAATTACAACACCGCCGTGACGGCCGTGAAGGCCGCCGCACTGCTCCAATGATCGGGCAGGTCAGGATATCGCCATGAGCTTTTCGACTGCAGGTTATCAACTGGCGCCGGTGCTGCCCGAGCTCGTGCTCGCGGTCGGCGCCATGGCGCTTCTGATGCTCGGTGCCTATCGCGGGCAGGGAACGACCAGGACGGTGACGTCCCTGGCAGTGCTGCTCCTGATCCTGGTCGGCGTGCTCGAATATCTCCAGCCGGCGGGGAAGACCGTGACCTTCGGCGGCAGCTTCATCGTCGACGACTTCGCCCGCTTCATGAAGATCCTGGCCCTGATCGGCTCGGCGGTGACGCTGGTGCTGTCGACCGAGTTCCTCTCCGACCCCTCGCGCCGCATCTTCGAATACGCCATCCTGGTGCTGCTCTCGACCCTCGGCATGATGGTGCTGATCTCGGCCGGCGACCTGATCTCTCTCTATCTCGGCCTCGAACTGATGTCGCTGGCGCTCTACGTCGTGGCGGCCTCAAACCGTGACAACGCCAAGTCGACCGAAGCCGGCCTGAAGTATTTCGTCCTGGGCGCGCTGTCCTCGGGCATGCTGCTCTACGGCTCTTCGCTGGTTTACGGCTTCACCGGCACGGTCAGCTTCACCGGCATCGCCGCGGCTGCGACCGTCTCGAACATCGGCCTCATCTTCGGCCTGGTCTTCCTGCTCGCCGGTCTCTGCTTCAAGGTCTCGGCCGTGCCGTTCCACATGTGGACGCCTGACGTGTATGAGGGCGCACCGACCCCGGTCACCGCCTTCTTCGCTTCGGCACCGAAGGTGGCCGCGCTCGCCGTCTTCACCCGCGTCACGCTGACCGCATTCCCCGGCATCGTCTCGCAGTGGCAGCAGATCCTGGTGTTCGTGGCGATCGCCTCGATGGCGCTCGGCTCCTTCGCCGCGATCGGCCAGAGCAACATCAAGCGCCTGATGGCGTACTCCTCGATCGGCCACATGGGCTTCGCCCTGGTCGGCCTTGCCTCCGGCACGGTCGAGGGCGCACAGGGCGTGCTGATGTACATCGTGATCTATGTCGCGATGACGCTCGGCTCGTTCTCGATCATCCTCGCCATGAAGCGCAACGGCCAGGCCGTCGAGCAGATCAGCGATTTCGCCGGCCTGTCGCGCACCAACCCGCTGCTCGCCTTCATGTTCGCGATGCTGCTGTTCTCGCTCGCCGGCATCCCGCCGCTCGCCGGCTTCTTCGCGAAGTGGTACGTCTTCGTCGCCGCCATCAAGGCGAACCTGTTCACGCTCGCCGTCATCGGCGTGCTGACCAGCGTCGTCGGCGCGTACTACTATCTCGCCATCGTCAAGGCGATGTATTTCGACGAGCCCGCCGGCCAGGTCGATCCGGTTCGCGTCGAGGTGAAGACGGTGCTGGCGGTTGCGGGCCTGTTCAACATCCTTTTCGCGCTGTTCGCGGGGCCGGTGGTGAGCGTCGCCTCGGCCGCGGCAAAGTCGCTGTTCTAGGATGGGGTTCGCGCTCGGTCCTCGCGCACAGGCCGCGGGCTACAAGCTCGCGGCTTTCGAGCGGACCGGCTCGACCAACACCGACGCCATCGAGCACGCGCGGGCCGGCGAGCGCGGCCCGATGTGGTTCGTCACGTCAGAGCAGACCGCCGGTCGCGGCCGGCGCCAGCGCGCCTGGATCGCCCCAAAGGGCAATCTCGCCGCCAGCGTCCTCGAAGTCCTGGACATCGCGCCCGCGGTTGCCGCCACCATCGGGTTTGCGGCGGGGCTGGCGGAAGAGGCTGCGCTGGAGAAGGTCAGCCTCGAGGCCGCGCTGCGGCTCGGCGAGGGCCGGCCCCGCTACGCCCTGAAATGGCCGAATGACGTCCTCGCCGACGGCAAGAAGCTCGTCGGCATTGGCCTCGAGGCAGAGGCCGTCGGCGATCATCTTGCCATCGTCGTCGGCATCGGCACCAACGTCGTCGCCGCGCCGGAGGGCACGCCGACGCCAGCCGTGTCGCTGGCCGCACTCGGCGTCCAGATCGGCGCGGAGGAGCTGTTTGCGGCCCTGTCGGACGCATGGGTCGAGTTCCGTGGCATTTGGGACAATGGCCGCGGCTTCGCCGATATTCGTAAACTGTGGCTGATGCGCGCCGCCGGCCTCGGCGAGAAAGTCGCGATCCATACGGGAACGACGACACTGGAAGGCATTTTCGACACCATCGATGACACCGGCTGCCTGATCGTCCGCACCGTGGACGGCCAGCGCGTTCCTGTGGCGGCGGGCGAGGTGTTCTTCGGCCCGGTCCGCTCGGTGGGAGCTGCGTGATGGCAAAGCCGGACGAACTGGTGTTTGCGCCGCTCGGCGGCGTCGGCGAGATCGGCATGAACCTGTCGATCTACGGCCTCGGCAACCGCCAGCAGCGCGCCTGGCTCGCGGTCGATCTCGGCGTCTCCTTCGGCGACGAGGAGCATCTGCCCGGTATCGACCTGATCATGCCCGACATCAGCTTCCTGGAGAAGGAACGCAAGAACCTGATGGGCCTCGTGCTGACGCACGCCCATGAGGATCATTTCGGCGCCATCATCGATCTCTGGCCGAAGCTGAAATGCCCGATCTATGCGACCAGGTTCAGCGCCGCGCTGTTCGAGGCCAAATGCGCCGCCGAGCGCAATGCGCCCGAGATCCCGGTGACCGTGGTCCCATCAGGCGGCCGGGTCGATGTCGGCCCGTTCAACGTCGAGTTCATTCCCGTCGCGCATTCGATTCCCGAAGCGCACGCGCTGGCGATCCACACTGAGGTCGGCATCGTGCTGCACACCGGCGACTGGAAGATCGATCCGACCCCGACGCTGGGGGCACCGACAGACGAGAAGCGGCTGCGCGAGCTCGGCGAGGAGGGCGTGCTCGCTTTGATCGGCGATTCCACCAACGCCGTGCGCGACGGCCGCTCGCCCTCGGAGGCCGAGGTCGCCAAGACCATCATCGAGCTCGTCAGATCGGCCAAGGGTCGCGTCGCGGTCACGACCTTCGCCTCGAACGTCGCCCGCGTCAAAGCCGTGGCCGACGCCGCCAGGGCGGCGGACCGCGAGGTCATCGTGGTCGGCCGCGCCATGGAGCGCGTGGTGCAGGTCGCGCGCGAGACCGGCTATCTCGACGGCGTGCAGAACTTCCGCTCGCCCGAGGTCTACGGCCACCTGCCGCACGACAAGGTGCTGGCGCTCTGCACCGGCAGCCAGGGCGAGCCGCGCGCCGCGCTGGCCCGCATTGCCAATGACGACCATCCTGAAATCACGCTCAACCGCGGCGACAGCGTCATCTTCTCCTCGCGCACGATTCCGGGCAACGAGAAGGCGGTCGGCTCGATCATCAACAATCTGGTGCTCCAGGGCGTCGAAATCATCACCGACCGCGACGCGCTCGTCCACGTCTCCGGCCATCCGCGCCGCGACGAGCTGCGCGACCTGATCTCTTGGGTGAGGCCGCAGCTGCTGATCCCGGTCCATGGCGAGGCTCTGCATCTGCACGAGCACGCGAAGCTCGCGCGCGCCGTCGGCGTGTTGCGCGTGCTGGTCTGCCGCAACGGCGACCTCGTCAAGCTCGGCCCCGGCGATCCCGGCATCGTCGGCGAGGTGCCCTCGGGCCGGCTCTACAAGGACGGCACGATCCTGGAGGACTCGAAGTCCCGTGCCGTGGTCGAGCGCCGCCGCATGGCCTTCTCCGGCTGTGCGTTCGTCGCCATCGCCATGACTGCGCAGGGCGAGCTTGCCGACGAGCCCGAGCTCGATCTCGTCGGCATCCCCGAGAAGAACAGGGCAGGCGAGACTTTTGACGACCTGGTCTTCGATGCCGTCATGTCCACGATCGAGGGGCTACCGCGGGCGCGCCGGCGGGATCCGGATGCATTGGCCGAGTCGGTGCGACGCGCCGTCCGGGCCGTCATCAACGAACATTGGGGCAAAAAGCCCCCCTGTCTGGTACACGTCCTGACGGTGTAGATGAGGCGTGGTCTTGCGGATCACGCCCTGAGGGAGAAGAAGCATGCTGGGTCGCCTCAACCACGTCGCGATCGCGACCAAGGACGCCGTCAAGGCGGCAAAGATCTACGGCGCGGCATTCGGCGCCCAGATTTCCGAGGCCGTGCCGCTGCCCGAGCACGGCGTCACCACCGTGTTCGCGACACTGCCCAACACCAAGATCGAGTTCATCGAGCCGCTCGGCGAGGCATCGCCGATCGCAAAATTCATCGAGCGCAATCCCGACGGCGGCATCCACCATGTCTGCTACGAGGTCGTCGACATCATTGTCTCGCGCGACACGCTGGTGAAGGAGGGCGCCCGGGTGCTCGGCGACGGCGTGCCGAAGATCGGCGCCCATGGCAAGCCGGTGCTGTTCCTGCACCCGAAGGATTTTTCCGGCGCCCTCGTCGAGATCGAGCAGGCTTAAGGCCCCATGGCCATCCAGATCTCGACCGCCCTTGCGATCTACTTCGTCATCTGGTGGATCGCGCTGTTCCTGACTCTGCCGTTCGGCGTGCGCAGCCAGCACGAGGACGGCGTCGGTGCTCCCGGCACCGACCCCGGCGCGCCGATCCTGACGCGGATGGGCCGCAAGCTGATCTGGACCACGATCATCTCGGCCGTCATCTACGGCGTCGGCCTGGCGGCCTACCATGCCGGCTATCTCTCGATCGAACGCCTGTCGAAAATGATGGGCATGCCGTTTTAGGTTTCTTCGTGCGGCGCATCCTCCGAGACGCCCGCTTTGCGGGCTCCTCAGGATGAGGGCGGAGTGCGCGGCAACAGTTTCAACGGGCTCCGATGTCCGTTAGCCTCCTGGGGGACCGCGAAGCGGTCGTCTCGAGGCGTGGGCTTGCTTCGTTGCGTCACTCGCCTAGATTTTTGCGCTTGTTTCATTGTTCGGGGGCATCAATGACTTTTCAGAGGATCGTCGTCGCGCTTCTGGTGCTGATTGTGGCCGGGATCAGTGCCATCGGCTATCTCGAATGGAAGATCGCCGTTCAGGCCCGGACGCTGAAGGCGTTCGTCGAGGGCTATGTCTTCAACGAGGCGGTGATGGCCTGCGAGCAGGCCAAGAGCTCGACGCCGTTCAAGTGGAACGGCGGCAAGAGCACCTCGGTGATCGGGCTGAACTCGGTCAAGCCGGACAAATACAACGTCGTCGCCAGCTACACGCTGGTGGCGGATAGCGTCTATTGCGATTACGATCCGATCAAAAGAAAGGCCGAGATCGGCTCGAGCTTCCTGGAGCGGGAGTAACGATCCGGCCCATGCCAAGTGCATGATCCGGACTTCCGAAGATCATGCTCAAATGAGGGGTGGGATCGTCATGACCGGGGACCGGGCAGGGGACTATCGGATTCTGCATGAGGCGGCCTTGCGCGACTATCTCGCGGGCCTTCCGGACCTGAAGGCGCCGCTCGGCGGCGATCCTGCGTCCTGGGTGATCACCGAGGTCGGTGACGGCAATCTCAATCTCGTTTTCATCGTCAAGGGCGCGCACGGCGGCATCGCGGTGAAGCAGGCGCTTCCTTACGTCCGCCTCGTCGGCGAGAGCTGGCCGCTGCCGTTGTCGCGGGCCCATTACGAATATCTCGCGCTGTCCCGGCAGGCCCAGCTCGCTCCCGGCCTCGTGCCGGCCCTGATGCATCACAACGAAAAGCTGGCGCTGACGGTGATGGAGCTGCTCGAGCCCCACATCATCATGCGCAGGGGCCTGGTCGCGGGAACGCAGTACCCGCGCTTCGTGGACGACATCACCACCTTCATGGCGCGCACGCTGTTCTTCACCTCCGACCTCGCACTCTCTGCGGCCGAGAAGAAGGACGGCATCGCCGCTTTCGCCGGCAACCACGCGCTCTGCAAGATCACCGAAGATTTGATCTTTACCGATCCCTACCGCATTGCCGAACAGAACCGCTGGACGGCACCGTATCTCGATGCTCTGGCCGCGGAGCTGCGCGACGATCTGGAGCTGCATGTCGCCATCTCCCGGCTGAAGCTGAAGTTCATGGCGAGCCCCGAGGCCATGATCCACGGCGACCTGCACACCGGCTCGATCATGGTGACGGACGGCCAGACGCGGGTGATCGACCCCGAATTCGCATTCTACGGCCCGATGGGGTTCGACGTCGGCGCGGTACTGGCCAATCTGCTGATGGCTTATTTCGCCTCCGCCGGCCACGAGCGCGCGCCGGGCGAGCGGGCCGCGTTCGAGGGCTGGGTGCTGGAGGCGGTCGAGCAGGTCTGGACCGGGTTCGCCGGCAAATTCCTCGACCTCTGGCGCGCCGGCGCGGCCGGTGACGCCTATCCGCCCTCGCTCTTTCCGGGCGAGAAGGGCGCCGCGCGGCTGGAGGCCGAGCGGCAGGCCACCATGCAGCGCCTGTTCACTGATGCGATCGGCTTCGCCGCAGCCAAGATCATCCGCCGCATCTTCGGCCTCGCCCACAACATCGATTTCGAGCTGATCGAGGACCCCAGGCAGCGGGCGATCACCGAAGCCCGCGCCGTGCGGCTGGCGCGCACGATGATGGTGGAGACGGGGACATTTCGGACGATCGCTGACGTCACAGGCGCCGCACGAAAACTGCGCGACTGGATGCCGGAGCTGTCAAACAAGGCGTAGCGCGAGCTGTGCCTCCAGGCTCCGTCATTGCGAGTGTAGCGAATCAATCCAGAATCTTTCGGCGGCGGCACTCTGGACTGCTTCGTCGCAAGGGCTCCTCGCAATGACGGTGGAGAGAGCTGCGCTCGCAATGACGAGGCGAGAGGCCGGCGCCGGCGCGTCAATAGAGATGCATCGGCAGCAGGAAACCGTTTGAGCCGCAGCCGAGCCCAGCCTCACTGACCGCGGCCCGCCACGTTGACCTTTCCCCCGAGGTCCTGTCGAAAGACTGCCTCAGGAACCGGCGTCGATTGCCACCAAAAGGAAGCTTGCTTTCGACAGGCGACGAATGATCAAATCTGTTGCGGAACAAACCTGCTTGTTGGGGGACTCACGATGTTCAGGATGATTGCGATCGTCGCCGGGTTGGGACTGGCGCTCGCCGGATCAGTGGAGGCCCAGACGCCGCGCAAGGGGGGAACCATCCGGATGACGGCGCCCTACGGCTCCAGCTTCACGAGCCTCGACATTCATACCACCCAGCGCGCCCAGGACGAGATCTACGCCAAGGCGCTGCACCGCTCGCTCTACATCTGGAATTCCGCGGAAGGAAAGCCGGTCCTGGAACTCGCCAAGGAGGACGTCGTCTCCGGTGGGGGCCTCGTTCACACCTTCAAGCTGCGCGACGACGCCTATTTCCACAATGGCCGCAGGATGATCGCCGACGACGTCATCTGGTCCTACAACCGCATCATGGATGGCGCCAAGGCCTATCCCGGCGCGCGCTATGTCCGCGTGATCGAGGGGGCCGCCGCCGTGGAGAAGGGCCAGGCCAAGGATATTTCCGGCCTGAAGAAGATCGACGACTTCACCATCGAGATGAAGCTGACCGAGAAGGTCGATCCCGGTTTCTATTTCTTCACCGCACTGACCTCGATCTATCCCGCCGACGAGGCCGCCAAGGAGAGCTTCATCCAGAAACCGATCGGACTCGGCCCCTTCAAGTTCGTCGAGCACGTGCCGGGATCGCGCGTCGTCCTGGAGCGGTGGGACCGGTTCTACAAGCCCGGCAAGCCCTACGCCGACAAGGTCATCGTGTCCGTCATGGGCGAGGCCGCGGCACGCGATGTCGCCTTCCGCAACAAGGAGATCGATACCTCGGTGCTGGGACCTGCGCAGTATGTCGCCTACCAGTCCGACGCCGACCTCAAGGGCACCATCGTCGAGGTCGCCGAGGTCTTCACGCGCTACATGGGGATGAACACCTCGTTCAAGCCGTTCGCCGACAAGCGCGTCCGGCAGGCGATCAACTATGCGATCGATACCGACCTGATCATCAACAAGCTGGTCAAGGGCAAGGCCTATCGCGCCACCAGCTGGCTGCCGCTGACTTCGCCGCTCTACGATAAGACCATGAAGCCGTACGGTTACGACCCCGCCAAGGCCAAGCAACTGCTGACAGAGGCGGGCTATCCCAACGGCTTCGAATTCGAATGGACCACCAGCCAGAACGAGAGCTGGGGCCTGCCGATCGTCACGGCCGTGATCCCGATGCTGGACAAGGTCGGCATCAAGGCGAAGGTCAAGCAGGTCGAGACAGCGGTGCTGGCGGAGGTGGTTCGCACCGGCGACTATCAGGCCTTCATCTATTCCCAGCAGACCGGACCGGATCCCCAGGCCGCGTTGAAATGCTTCCACTCGGCGACGCCGCAATCGGCCTGCAATTACATGAACTACAAGAACGCCGACTTCGACAAGTTGATGGACGAGGCCGGACAGGCCGACGACGTCGCCGAGCGCGGCCAGCTGCTGCGGAAGGCCAATGCGCTCCTCTACGAAGAGGCGCCGGTCTGGTTCTTCAACTACAACAAGGCGGTCATGGCCGTGCAGCCCTGGCTCCACGGAGTTCAGTTGAACGCGACGGAGCTGACCCACCAGAACGTCGAAGACCTCTGGGTCGACGAGACCTCGCCCGCGAAGTGACACGCGCGCTCCCTCCAGCGCCACGGGCGAGGGAGGGAGCGGGGAAAAGTTGAGATGCTCGCGTTTCTGATCCGTCGCCTCCTGCAGACCATTCCGACCGTGCTCGCCGTCGTGCTGCTGGTCTTCGTCCTGTTCAGCGTTGTTCCCGGCAGCATCGTCTCGACCATGAGCGACGACAGCGATCCGCAGGTCGAGCTGCGCATGAAGAAGCAGCTCGGCCTCGACCAGCCCGTCTACATGCGCTTCGGCGCCTATGTCGCGAGGCTCGCGACCGGTGATCTCGGGGCCTCGTTCCGGACGCGTGAGCCGGTGACGATCATGATCGCCAAGCGGGCATGGCCGACACTGCAACTGATCTTCGCCTCCATGGCGTTTGCGGTCCTGCTCGGCGTGCCGCTCGGCTTCGTCGCGGCCTTGCGGCCGGGCAGCCTCGTCGACACCGTCTCGATGGTCCTGGCGGTGTCCGGCCTGTCATTGGCCAAATTCTGGCTCGGACTGCTGTTGATGTACCTGTTTGCGTTGAAGCTCGGGTGGCTGCCGAGCTTCGGCTATGGCGACGGCGGCCTCAAATATCTGATCCTGCCGGCCGTGACGCTCGGCGTCTCGCCGATGGCGCTGCTGGCGCGCACGACGCGCGCCGCGGTCCTGGAGATCATGACCGCCGACTTCGTCCGCACGGCGCGCTCGAAGGGCATGAGCGAGACCCGGGTCGTGAAGTGGCACGTGATGCGCAATGCACTCGTCCTCATCCTCACCACCATGGGCCTGCAGTTCGGCGCGCTGATGGGGCAGGCGGTCGTGGTCGAGAAACTGTTCTCCTGGCCCGGCATCGGCTCGCTGCTCGTGGACAGCGTCCTGCAGCGCGACATTCCCGCCGTCCAGGGCTCCATTCTCGTGGTGGTGCTGTTCTTTCTCGCGATCAATCTGCTGATCGACGTGCTCTACGGCGTGATCGATCCCAGGATTAGATACGCATGAAGCTCCGCGCCAATCTCGTCATCGGCGGGTCGTTGTTCGCGCTCGCGATCATGGTCGGCCTGCTCGCGCCCTGGCTGGCGCACACCGATCCCGTCATGGACGCCAATCTGATGAACGCGGAGGAGCCTCCGAGCTGGACCTGGTGGTTCGGCACCGACGGGCAGGGCCGCGACATCTATTCCCGCGTCCTGTACGGCGCGCGCGTCTCGCTGACGGTCGGCATCGTCTCCCAGCTCATCAACAGCGTCATCGGCGTGGCGCTGGGCCTGAGCGCCGGCTATTTTGGCGGCTGGTGGGACGATGTCGTCAACGCCCTGACCAATCTGATGCTCGCGATCCCCTCGCTGATCTTCGCGCTCGCCATCATGGCGGTGCTCGGCCCCGGCCTCACCAGCCTGTTGATCGCACTTGGGCTGACCAACTGGTCCTTCACCTGCCGCCTCGCACGCGCCTCCGCGCTGTCGCTACGGAACCAGGGCTATGTGCAGGCGGCAACCGTGCTCGGCTACGGCGATCTGCGCATCATGATCACGCAGCTGCTGCCGAACATGTTAGGGCCGATCGTCGTCATCGGCACGCTGGGCATGGGCAGCGCGGTCCTGTCCGAAGCCGCGTTGTCGTTCCTTGGCCTCGGCGTCCGCCCGCCTTTCCCGAGCTGGGGCAGCATGCTGTCCGAGGCTCGCGACCAGATCACCACGGCGCCTTGGCTCTCGCTGTTTCCGGGCCTTGCGATTTTCCTGACGGTGCTCGGCCTCAATTTGCTCGGTGACGGCCTGCGCGACATCCTCGATCCCCATTCCCGGAGCCGGCGGACATGACGGCCTCCCCGCTGATCGAGGTCGAGGATCTCCGCATCGATCTCGATGACGGATCGCGGCGCGTTGCGGCGGCCGAAGGCGTTTCGTTCCGCATCGATCGCGGCGAGACGTTTGGCCTTGTCGGCGAGTCCGGCTGCGGCAAGAGCATCACGGCGCTCGCCTTGATCGGCCTGCTGCGGTCGCCTTTGTCGATCGGCGGCGGTGTCATCCGGTTCGAGGGACGGGAGATCCAGAACCTTTCCGCCGCCGGGCGGCGGGAGCTGCGCGGCAACCGCATCGCCATGATCTTCCAGGAGCCCATGACGGCGCTGAACCCGGTCTCTCCCGTGGGCCGGCAGATCGCCGAGATGTTCGTGCTGCACAAGGGCAAGAGCTGGCGGGAAGCCAACCAGCTGGCTGTCGAGGCGCTGGCGAGCGTCCGCGTGCCCGCGCCGGAGCGTCGCGTCAACGACTATCCGCATCAGCTGTCCGGCGGCATGCGCCAGCGCGTCATGATCGCCATCGCGCTGGCCTGCGGTCCGGATCTCCTGATCGCGGACGAGCCGACCACCGCGCTCGACGTCACCGTGCAGGCCGAAATCATAGAGCTGATGCGGAATCTGTGTGCCGAGCGGGGAACGGCGATCCTGATGATCAGCCACGATCTCGGCCTCGTCGCCAATGTCTGTCGCCGCGTCGCCGTCATGTATGCCGGCCGCATCGTCGAGGAGCGTGGCTCGGCCGATATCTTCCGTGCGCCGTCGCACCCCTATACGGAGGGCCTCGTCGCTTCGCTGCCGCGGCTGGGCAGCCGCGCCGCGCTTGGCCGTACCCGGCTCAAGGAAATCGCGGGCGTCGTCCCGGCGATCACCGGTTTTCCGGACGGCTGCCGGTTCAATCCGCGCTGCGCGCGGGCGACCGACATCTGCCGGGCGGTCGCGCCTCAGACGGATGTCCTCGAGGCCGGCGGTTTCGTCAGGTGTTACCACCATGCATGAGCCGCAGCGGAAGCCGGACGACGATCTCATCGTCAGGGTCGAGGATCTCGCGGTTCATTTTCCGCTCGGCGGCGGCTTGTTCGGTCGCGAGCGGCGGCTGCTCCGTGCGGTCGACGGCGTCGATCTCAGCTTGAGGCGAGGGGAGTGCCTCGGCCTCGTCGGCGAGTCCGGCTCGGGCAAGTCGACGGTCGCCCTGTCGATCCTTGGCCTGTTGAAGCCGACGCGCGGCCGGGTCGTGGTGGACGGGCGGGAGGTCGTGACGGACAGCCGGTCCGCCGATCGCAAGGCCCTGGCGCGTACAGTGCAGATCGTGTTTCAGGATCCTTACGCCTCGCTCAATCCGCGCCAGACCGTGCGCCGCACGCTCGAGGATCCCCTGCGTGTGCATGGCGTGACCGCGAAGAGCGAGATCGAGGACCGCGTCGCGACCATGCTCAAGCATGTGGGCCTGCGCCCCGAGCAGGCCGACCGCTACCCGCATGAATTCTCCGGCGGCCAGCGCCAGCGCATCGGCATCGCGCGCGCGCTGATCCTCAATCCCAAAATCGTCATCTGCGACGAGCCGGTCTCGGCGCTCGACGTCTCGATCCGCGCCCAGATCATCAATCTGCTGCTGGAACTGAAGGACACGCTCGGCCTGTCCTACATCATGATCAGCCACGACCTCGGCGTCGTCGAGCACATGAGCGACCGCGTCGCGGTGATGTATCTCGGCCGCATCGTCGAGAATGGCGACTGGCGCGAGATCTTCGAGCGCCCCGCGCACCCCTATACGCAAGCCCTGATTTCCACGATCCCCGATCCGCTGCGCCATGCACCCCTGGCGACCACAGGCGGCGACCTTCCCAACCCGCTCAATCCGCCGAATGGCTGCGCCTTCAGCCCGCGCTGCCGTTATGCTGTGGACGCGTGCCGCCACGAGCCAGGGCCGTTGCTGGAGACGCGAGCCGACGGGCATGCGGTGCGATGCTGGCGGGCGGACGAGATTGCGGGACGGACGCAATTGGCTTCGACCGAGGGCGGGCATCGTTAAGGATGGAAGGCGCGTCCGTCGCGGACAAGAGCGACGCTCTATTCTAGTGGCCCGCCAGTCACTTTCGGTTGCCCTGACGGGCGGACGATTTTTTGAGCCCGCCCATGGGCAATCGCGTGGGGTTGATCCTTGGCGAGGTCCATTCGCGTACCGCCCCATTTTCATGTGTGCTACTACGTTCGCCAGCAAAATGTAGCAGGAAAGGCAGATCATGACTGACGATCAGGTCAATCTCGTCGTTCAGCACCTTTGCGAGCAATTGCACTTGGCGCTCCGATTGAAGGGCAGCGAAGCACATCCGCCAAACGCCAAGGATATCGGATTCGATCCGGCCTCCGTGCGAACCGTATTGCTGACCGGCTTGCGTTCGGCGGGTGTCACGACCCACCACGAGGCGGTCGGGAAGAGCGAAGAGCCGCCGTGGTCCTGAACACAAGACGCGGGAAAGAAGCCTCGCGCCAATGTCTCAGTTGGGTCAGCCGCAGACAAATCCACTACAGCGTCCATGGGTCCGTTAAGGGCTCAAAAGCGGAAGTCGGCTCTTGGCTGAATGAAAGAGGCCGCCAACTGAGGCGGCCTTACTCCTGCCGCCACATCGTCATTGCGAGCGCAGCGAAGCAATCCAGAATCCCTCCGCGGAAAGACTCTGGATTGCTTCGCTACGCTCGCAATGACCGTGGATGGACCGGCCTTTTCGAGCCGGCTGCCGATGATGACATCCTACCCCTGTTTTGCCCGACGCGTCGCAATTTTTTGGTGCAGTCGCGCTCGCGCCATGGCGGGCTCGGTAAACGGCTGAACTCCCACACAGTTTCTACTGTGCATGGGGTTGTTTTCGCACTTTATGTTTCGAGCGCCGTCTACTCCGCCGCTTTTTCCCTCAAGCGCTGGGCGTAGACGTTGATGATCAGCGCGGCCAGCAGGATCAGCCCGCGGATCAGGATCTTCAAAAAGCTGTCGATGTTGACGTGGTCGAGGCCGTTGTTGAGCACGCCGAGCACGAACAGCCCGACGATGGTGTTGCCGATGCCGCCGCGGCCGCCGAACAGGCTGGTGCCGCCGACGACGACGGCAGCGATGGAGTCGAGCAGGTACGTGTCGAACTCGTTCTGCTGCGCGCTGCCGAAATGGGCAACACCGAGCATGCCGCCGATGCCGGAGCAGACCGCGGAGATCACCATCACCGCACCCAGGATGAGCTTGACGTTGAGGCCGGAATATTCGGCTGCCTCGCGATTGCCGCCGACCATGTAGACGTAACGGCCGAAGCGCGTGTAGGTCAGCACGAGGTGCCCACCGAGCAGCATGATGGCGGCGACGATGACGATCCACGGGATGCCGCCGATCGATCCCGAGCCGAGCGTCGTGATCAGGCCCGGGACCTTGTAGGCGATCTGGCCGCGCACCAGCAGCGCCGAGATGCCGGCCGCGATCTGCATCATCGCCAGCGTCATGATGAAGGAGGGAATGCCGATCACGGTCAGTCCCAGCGCATTGACGAGGCCGAGCAGGGCGCAAAGCAGGATGGACAGGATGATCGCGACCGCGCCTGGCAGGGGAATGTTGGCGATGTTGACGTAGGATTCCTGCAGCGTGAAATAGGCGACCGCGATGCCGGTGACGTTGGCAATGCTCGCGATCGACAGGTCGATCTCGGCGCAGAGGATCACGAAGGTGAGGCCGACGGCGATGATGCCTGTCACCGACACCTGGGTCAGGATATTGCCGAGGTTGTCGAGCGTCGCGAAGGAGGGGCTGGCGAAGGCGAAGAAGGCGGAGAGAAAGATCAGCGTCAGGAACGGCGCGATGTTGCGCATCTGCGAGCGCAGGAAGGGCGCAAGGCCTCGCGCGCGTCGCCCGGTCGCGAAAGCCGTCTCACTGCTCGCCATTGTGCTTCTCCGTCACGCCGCTTCCAGCAGGCGATCCTTGCTGACCGGCTCGTTCTTGAACTCCCGCACCAATGCGCCGCGCTTGAGCACGAGGATGCGGTCGGCCAGCGACAGCACCGTTTCCGGCTCGGTCGACAGCACGATGATCGCGAGCCCCCTGGCGCGGAGGTCGCGGACGATGTTGATGACGTCGTTCTTGGCGCCGACGTCCATGCCGCGGGTCGGCTCGCACAACACGAGCAGTTTTGGCGGGTAGGTCAGCCATTTTGCCAGCGCGACCTTCTGCTGGTTGCCGCCGGAGAGCATGCCGAGGTCGAGGCCGACGACGGGCGGCCTGATCTGCAACTGCTCGACCTGCCGCTTCGCGATGTCGCGCTCCTGTGCCGGCTTGAGCAGCAGGGAGGAGATGCGGTCGAGAATGCTGATCGAGATGTTCTTGTAGACCGGCTCCTGGTGAAACAGCATGTCGCGCCGGCTCTCCGGCACCAGCGCCACGCCGGCGCGCCGCGCCGCCGCCGTGCTGGCGAAGGTCTTTGGCGTACCCTCGACCGCCAGCGTTCCGCTGTCCGGCCTTAGCTTGCCGAACAGGATGCGCGAGAGCTCCTGCTGGCCGCAGCCCATGAAGCCGTAGATGCCGAGCACCTCGCCGGCGCGCGCCTCGAAGGAGACGTCCTTCAGGCTGCGTGAGAGCGAGAGCTGGTCAGCCTTCAGGACCACTGCACTATCGCTCGGCTGGGGCAGCATCAGATCGTCGGAGTAGCTGTGCTCGATCGCCTCGCCGCCGCGGCCGATCATGGCCTCGATCAGCGCGCCCTTGCTGGTCGCCGCGCTCGCGGTCTCCGCGACCTTCCGCCCGTTGCGGAACACGGTCACGGTGTCGGACACAAGCAGGATGTCCTCGATGAAATGCGAGATGAAGACGATGGCGGTGCCTTCCTCGCGCAGCCGCCTGAGCGTCGTGAACAGGCGTTCGACCTCGGGCGGGGAGAGGGCGGAGGTCGGCTCGTCCAGGATGACGATGCGCGCGCCGGAGAACAGCACGCGCGCGATCTCGATAAGCTGCTGCAGCCCGATCGGGAGATCGCCGAGCCGGGTCATCGGATCGACGTCGATGCCGAAACGGGCGAGCTGCTCGCCGGCCTCGCGCGCCATCCGCCGCCATTGCACGAGGCCGAGGGCGTTGGTCGGCTGGTTGCCGAGGAAGACGTTCTCGGCGACCGTGAGATCGGGGGCGACGGAGAGCTCCTGATGCACCATCGCGATGCCGGACGCATGCGCATCGCGGGCCGAACGAAAATGCGTCTCCTTGCCGTCGATCAGGAAACGGCCGGAGAACTCGGTGTGCACGCCGGCGATGATCTTCATCAGGGTGCTTTTGCCGGCGCCGTTCTCGCCGACGAGACCGTGGATCTCGCCGGGAAGAAGCGCGAAGTCAACACCACGAAGCGCTTCGACGCCGCCGAAGCTCTTCGTGATGCCCTGCAGTTCCAGGATGGGCGAACGCACCTCAGGCATGAAAGATCAGATCTTGGAGACTCAGATCAGGAAGTGATCCTGCATCCACTGCATCCCGGCGGCGTTGGCCTTGGTCACCACGGGGCCGTCCGTGACGACGTTCTTGGGAATGCCCTGTCCGCTCTTCTCGCCGCCGACCACGGCGGAGACGCCTGCGATGATGGCGCCGCCGTGGATGCGGCAGGACGGATTGCGCACGGTTGCGAACATGCGGCCTTCGCTCACCGCCTGGATCGCGGGCGGCATGGCGTCGACGCCGCCGATCAGGATGTTGGTGCGGCCCCGCGCCTTCATGATGTTGGCCGCCGCAAGCGCCATGTCGTCATTGTGGAAGAACGCCGCATCGATCTGCGGATATTTCGTGAGGTATGTTTCCCAGAGGCGAGCGGTCTTCGACACGTCCCAGTCGGCCGGCTGGGTGTCGAGCACCTCGATCCCCGGGAACTGCTTGACGACCGAGTTGAAGCCCTTGGCCCGTCCTTGCGCGCCGGTATGTCCGAGCGCACCTTGCGTCATGATGATCTTGCCCTTGCCGCCCATGGCGTTGCACAGCGCCTGCGTCACCGAGGCGCCCATGAACTCGTTGTCGGGGGCAAGGAAGGAGTGGACGTTGATCTGGTCGAGCGGCGCGATCAGCGTGTCCATGTCGATCACGGGCGTGCCGGCGTCGATCATCTTCTGCACCGGCTGGGTGAGGGTGCCGATGCCGAACGCCTGGATCGCGACGAAGTCCCATTTCTGGGACGCCATGTTGTCGATCGCCGCGCGCTGCTTCACCGCATCGAGCTGGCCGTCGAACCAGGTGACTTCGACGTTGAACAGCTTGCCCCAGAATTCCGCCGCCTGCTTGCCTTGCGCGCACCAGGTGGCCTGAAGGCCGGCGTTGGAGAATGCCGCCTTCAGCGGCTTCTCGCTGCGTCCGACTTCGGCGGCCAGTGCTGGATTTATGCCCATGCTGCCGAACAGGGCAGCCCCGGCGCCGGCGGCCGCCGCCGCCTGAAGAAGATCGCGCCTCGTCGTCGAGAAATCTTTCGTCCCGGACATCGCTCGCTCCCATATATCTTGTCGTCGGCGCGTCATTGCCTGCGCGACCGATGTCCGAAAGTCTCTCACAAGAGTTGTTGGCACTCAATCTGCGAGCGGCGTGAGATCAGCGCAGCCCGTGCCGCGATCCCAAACTCTGCTCGATCGGATTGGGGGAAGCATTCATCGGCTTTGAAGCCATGTGGGCAAAAAAAGAGCGGGGCCCTGGCCCCGCTCAAAAATTGTGTCGACCCTATTATCCCCGATCTTAAGATTTGATCTTGATTGACGGGGCGACGCTGCATTTTGCGCGCCAGGGGCTCCTCCCGAGACTTGGACCACCAGGCCTCGACCTCGCGGTCGGCGCCTGAGCAAGAGGATGCTAGATCAACTTTTCTCACTTGTCATCATTTTCGGCAACGATTGTTCAAAATAAGAGCAGCTAACGAAATGATCGGGCTTTTGGCCATCTAACCATATGACATATATGAGAAATCTGTGGATGGGCGGGTTGCCTGGCTGCCTTAATTGGCGGATCCCGCCCCTCGGCGGCGGGTCCCGATCTCAGATTTGAGGAAATTTGCGCGGGACCCAGCCGGCGGCGGAACTGGCCTCGACTCGGGTGCCGGCGCGGTGTTTAGTTAGCGCACGAACAAATGGTTCGGCGGATGCGCGCACGGCTGCAAAAATTCCTACCTCTGGTCCTGCTTGCTTTGGTGATGCAGGTGCTGGCGCCGATTGCCGCTTGTCTCGCGGCAGGGCAAGCCGTGGCCGATCCGCTGTCCGCCGCCGTCATCTGCCATAGCACGGGCGACCAGGGTGGCCTGAACGATCGGACCGGCTCGCCGACTGCGCATGCCGGCACCTGTGCCCTCTGCTGTCTAGCGCAGGCAAACGCTTCGCTCGATTCGCCGCCGCAGACAGCATTCGCCATTCCCCTCCGCTACGCTGAACGCGTGGCGTGGCATCGAGCGGACGCATCCGCTCTTGCAAGCCATCGGGGCTCAAACGCCCGGGCGCGCGCACCCCCGCACTTTTCCTGACCACCCTCGTGATTGCCGCGGTCCGTCCGCTGGCGATCGATGCTGTCGAACAGCCGGGAAGAAAGCCGGCGTCAGGAATACCCCATGTTACGTTGCCATGCCCCTCGCGGCGTGAGCGTCGTCGCCATCCAGGCGGCGCTGCTTGCGTCGTCGAGCGGAGTTTTCGCCCAGAGCGGCGACGCCGTGCTGCCGCCGGTCACCGTCGTTGCGCCCGCCGCCGTGAAGCCGAACCCGCGCAAACCGTCGGTGCAGACGACTGTCGCCCGGAATCGGTCGGCAAAGCCCGCCCCCGTGCGCGCGGCTGCCGTCATCGCGTCCGAGCAGGGGGCTGGCAGCATCCGGCCGTCGCTGGAGCCGCCGGCTGCTGTGACGCGCTATCAATTGCCACAGCGCTCCTTCAGCGTCACGGCAAAGGAGGTCGATGAGACGATCAATCTCAAAGACCCCGAGGATGCCGTCAAATACATGCCGAGCTTGTTCGTCCGGAAGCGCAATGACGGGGACAACAATGCCGTGCTCGCGACGCGAAGCTGGGGCCTCAATTCCAGCTCGCGGACATTGATCTACTACGACGATCTCCTGATCTCGGCGCTGATCGGCAACAACAACACCAATGCCTCGCCGAAGTGGAACTTGATCTCGCCGGAAGCGATTGGTCGGATCGACTACCTCAACGGTGCGTTCGCGGCCGCCTATCCCGGCAACTCGATCGGCGGCGTGCTGCTGATCTCGTCAAGGATGCCCGACAAGCCGTTTGCGGCCGCCAAGGAAACAGTCTCGGTGATGCCGTGGAATCAATACGGCACCAAGGACACCTACGCGGCCAGCCAGACCAGCGCGGCCGCCGGCAATCGCGAGGGCCAGCTGTCCTGGCTCGTCAGCGCCAACTATCTCGACAGCTACCAGCAGCCGCTCACCTATACGACGAGCGGCGGCATCCCGGCTGGTACGACCGGTGCGTTTCCCGCGCTGAACAAGCAGGGCATCCCGGCCAACGTGGTTGGTACCGGCATCCTCGCGCATTCACAGCAGACGTCCGGTAACGTCCGCGTCGCCTATGACCTGACGGCGCAGGTGCAGGCGACCTATTCGTTCGGGATCTGGAACAACCACCAGGTCTCCGATCCCCAGACCTACTTGAGATCCGCTGCGACCAGCGCTCCGACATTTGCGGGCCTGTCGGGATTTGCCACGGGCAAATACGTATGGGACCAAACCCACGTCAGCAATGCCGTCGCGATCAAGAGCGACACCAAGGGCACCTACGATTTCGACCTTTCGGCTTCGAGCTACAACTATCTCCAGGACATCCAGCTCAATCCGTTCACCGTCACGCCAACGGGCGTCGGCTATTCCCAGAACGGGAAGATCACGAGGATGGACGGCACCAACTGGCAGAATGCCGATGCCAGGGGAATCTGGCGGCCGTTCGGTTACGACGGACCGCACGAGGTCAGCTTTGGCCTGCATGGTGATCGTTACCGCCTCGAAAGTCCGGTCTATGCGTCGTCGGTGTGGTATGCGACGGCAGACACCGGGACGGGCACGCTCTATTCGCAAGGGCAAGGTGAGACCCGCACCGGTGCAATCTGGCTTCAGGATGCCTGGAGAATCCTTCCAAATCTGAAGCTCACGCTCGGTGGACGATTCGAGACCTGGCGAGCCCAGGACGGCTTCAATATCAGCACCGCGACGAGCGCTGCCGGCGCGATTACATCGACCGCGGCGGTCCAACAACCGCAACTCGCCTCGACGAATTTTTCACCGAAAGCCTCGCTGTCCTTTGACCCGAACAAGGATTGGAATGTCACGGCAAACTTCGGGCAGGCCTATCGTTACCCGACCGTCATGGAGCTCTATCAGAACCTGACGGTCGGCGGCGTGGCGACGATCGCCAATCCCAACCTCTTGCCCGAGCAGGATCTTACGGGCGAGCTGAACATCGAGCGCACATGGAGCGACGGCCGCGTCCGGTTGACTCTGTTCCGGGAGCACACCGATCATGCGATCATTTCTCAGACCAACCTCGTCACCAACCCGGTCACGAAGGTGCAAACGCCGACGACAGTGATCAGCAACGTTGATGCGATCAGGTTGCAGGGAATCGAGTTGTCCGCCGACAAGGACAATGTTCTGGTCAGCGGTCTACAGCTGTTCGGCAGCGTGACCTATGTCGACTCGCGTATCCTGGCTGACGCGGGCTGGGCGGGATTTGATCCCTTGACGAACCTGCCCACGACCGTGATCGGCAAGCGCGTCCCCTTCGTGCCCGACTGGCGCGCCAAGTTCGGCGTGACCTACCGGCCGAACGACAGCTGGGCCTACACGGTCGCCGCACGTTACAGCGGCAAGCAGTATTCGACGCTGGACAACACCGATCGCGTCTCCCACGTCTATGGTGCGTTCGACAACTTCCTCGTTGTGGACTTGAAGGTGCACTACAACGCGACGAAGAACTTCGCATTCGACTTCGGCATCGATAATCTCTTCGACGAGCAGTATTTCCTGTTCCATCCATTCCCGGGGCGAACCTTCGTTCTCGCCGCCAAGTACACGTTCTGACGGGTGGGGCGATGTTGACGACAAGAAAGGCAAACGACATGAACAAGTTCTCACGCATCTTCGCGCTCGTGGCGCTCTCCGCCGCAATGTTCGCAGCCCCGGTGCGCGCCGAGGACGTCAAGGCTGGCGATCTCGTCATCTCGCAGGCCTGGAGCCGGGCGACGCCGGGCGGCGCCAAGGTCGCGGGCGGCTATCTGACCATCGAGAACAAGGGGACGGCCGCGGACAGACTGGTCAGCGTTTCCGCCGAGATCGCGGGCAAGGCCGAGGTTCACGAGATGGCGATGGACAATGGCGTGATGAAGATGCGTCCGCTCGACAAGGGGCTGGTGATCGATCCCGGCAAGACCGTGAAGCTGGCGCCCGGCGGCAATCATTTGATGCTGCAGGAGCTGAAGGGGCCGTTCAAGCAGGGCGACAAGGTTCCGCTGACGCTTCAGTTCGAGAAGGCCGGCAAGGTCGCCGTGTCTCTCGATGTGCAGGCCGTAGGCGCGCAGGGGCCGGGCGATGGCGGGCAGAAGAAGATGCACGACCATTCGGGAATGAAAATGTGACGAGCATGATCTCGTTTCCGGGAGAACGAAGATGCTGAAAATGTCCTGGCTCATTTTTGCTGGCTTGTTCGCCGCATCGCCTGCGGCGGCTCATGTTTTTCTGGAGAGCAAGCAGGCCAAAGTCGGAGCGTCCTACAAGGCCGTGTTTGCGGTCCCGCACGGCTGCGCGGGCTCGCCGACCGTCAAAATCCGCGTGCAGGTCCCGGAAGGGGTGATCGCGGTGAAGCCGATGCCGAAGCCGGGCTGGACCATCGACGTCGTCGAAGGCAAATACGCCGCCGAGTACGACTATCACGGCAATAAGCTCTCCTCCGGCGTCAAGGAGGTCGCATGGTCCGGCGGCAAGCTGTCGGACAAGAACTATGACGAGTTCGTCATGCACACGGTGCTGACCGACACGCTCAAGCCGAACACGACGCTGTATTTCCCGGTTGTGCAGGAATGCGAGACCGGCGTCAGCCGCTGGATTGAAATCCCGGGGGAAGGGGCAGGGGATTCGCATGAGAGCAAGTCGCCAGCGCCCGGGGTGAAGCTGCTGCCAAAACCCTGATGCGCCTCTTCGCCGCGCTCGCGACGCTGGTTCTGATCGTCGGCTTCGCGACCGACGCCATGGCGCATGCCGCGCTCGTCTCGGTCGATCCGGCGAGCGGCAGCATCTTGAAGGCCGCACCGAAGGCGGTGGAGCTGCGCTTCAACGAGGCGGTGAAGCCGGGCGCAATTCTGCTGATCGATGGTGCGGGCAAGGAACGGGGGGACGCGCGCATCGACGCATCGGGCGAGATCATTTCGATTGTGATCCCGCCGGACCTGCCGAAAGGCACGGCCGTGGTCAGTTATCGCGTGATCTCGCAGGACGGCCATCCCGTCGCGGGATCGGTGATCTTCTCGGTCGGCGCTCCGACCGCAACGAAGCCGCCTGCCGGTGCGGCCGGCGGATTGAGCGCGCTGATCTGGCTGGCGCGGATCGGTCTCTATCTCGGCCTGTTCGTCGGCGTCGGCGGCGTGTTTTTCGCGCGGTGGCTCGCGTGGTCGATGACGGGCACGACAGTGCCTTTCGTGGCGCTCCTCATCGGCATTCCGGGCGCGGTTGCGTCCCTCGGTGCGCTGGGCCTCGATCTTCTCGGGCTGCCGCCGGCGGCGCTCGTGACGGCTGCTCCGTGGAAGGTCGCATTCGCGACCAGCGCCGGCCCCGCGCTGCTCGTGGCGATCGCGGCGATGCTGCTCGCGATCATGGCGCTGCGCAGCGCGTGGTACGCGCGCGCCTTTGCGATGATCGCATTCATCGGCATTGGCCTGTCGCTCGCCATGACCGGGCACGCAGCGACGGCACCGCCCGAGGTGCTGACGCGTCCGGCCGTCTTCCTCCACGGTCTCGGCGTCGCCTTCTGGACCGGAGCCCTCGCGCCGCTCGCCGCGCTGGTGTCGAAGCCGGCGACTGCGGCGCTACCGGTCGTGAACCGCTTTTCGCGGATTGCCGTGCTGGCCGTCGGTGTGTTGGCGTTGACCGGCCTCGGTCTCGCCATCGTTCAGCTCGAAAGGCCATCCGCGCTGATCGACACGCGCTACGGGGCGATCCTCTCGATCAAGCTTGGTCTCGCCGTCCTGCTGCTGGCGCTTGCCGCGCTCAATCGGTTCCGGCTGACATCGGCCCTGGCGCGGGACCACAAAGCCGCGCCCGCGCTCAGACGCTCGATCCTGCTCGAATGCGGGATCGCGCTCGGCATCTTCGCGCTTGTCGCCGGCTGGCGCTTCACGCCGCCGCCGCGGACCATTGTCCCCGAGACGCCGCTGGCGCTCCACATCCACACCGACAAGGCGATGTTCCAGGTACTGGTCTCCCCGGGCAAGGTTGGAGTCGACGACTTCGTGCTCCAGCTCATGACCGGCGAGGGGATGCCGCTGACGGCCAAGCAGGTGACCCTGACGCTCAACCTGCCGGAACGGGGCATCGAGCCGATGGCGCGCGGCGCCTCGCTCGGGCAGGACGGCTACTGGCATGTGCGCAAGGTCGAGCTGCCCTTCGGCGGCCGCTGGCATGTTCGGATAGATGCGCTGGTGACCGATTTCGAGCAGGTCACGCTCGAGGACGAACTCGAGGTGGCGCCGCCGTAACGGGTGAGGCTGAGATTCAAGCTAAACTTGACGGCAACGGAAAAATGACAGGAATTCCGCCGCCTTAGCGGCTTTTCCTCATTCCCGGTCTTGTATTTTCGCTCCCAATCCGGTTTCACTGCAACCCCTCACTGATTCCCAGAGTATTGCCATGCGGTTGTCGCGATTCTTTCTGCCCATCCTGAAGGAAAATCCGAAAGAGGCGGAGATCGTCTCGCATCGGCTGATGCTGCGCGCCGGCATGATCCGGCAGGAGGCCGCCGGCATCTATGCCTGGCTGCCGCTCGGCTTTCGCGTGCTGAAGAAGATCGAGCAGATCGTGCGCGAGGAGCAGGACCGCTCCGGGGCGATCGAGGTGCTGATGCCGACACTCCAACTCGCCGACCTCTGGCGCGAGAGCGGCCGCTACGACGCCTACGGCCCGGAGATGCTGCGCATCGCCGACCGCCACAAGCGCGAGCTGCTGTATGGGCCGACCAACGAGGAAATGATCACCGAGATCTTCCGCGCCTATGTGAAGTCCTACAAGAACCTGCCGCTGAATCTCTATCATATCCAATGGAAATTTCGCGACGAGCAGCGTCCGCGTTTCGGCGTGATGCGCGGCCGCGAGTTCCTGATGAAGGACGCCTATTCGTTCGACCTCAATGAAGCGGCGGCGCGCGTTGCCTACAACAAGATGTTCGTCGCCTATTTGCGCACCTTCGCGCGGATGGGGCTGAAGGCGATCCCGATGCGCGCCGAGACCGGCCCGATCGGCGGCGATCTCAGCCACGAGTTCATCGTGCTCGCCGAGACCGGCGAATCGGGCGTGTTCATCAATCGCGACGTGCTGGACCTGCCGGTGCCCGGCGAGGACGTCGATTACGACAGCGACCTGACGCCGATCATCAAGCAATGGACCTCGGTGTATGCCGCGACGGAAGACGTTCACGATGCTGCGCGGTTCGAACAGGAAGTGCCCGCGGACAAGCGGGTGAACACCCGCGGCATCGAGGTCGGCCAGATCTTCTACTTCGGCACCAAATATTCCGAGCCCATGAAGGCCTTGGTGGCGGGTCCTGATGGTGTCGACGTGCCGATCCATGGCGGCTCCTACGGCGTCGGCGTCTCGCGCCTGCTGGGTGCCATCATCGAGGCCTGCCATGACGATGCCGGCATCAAATGGCCCGAGGCCGTCGCCCCGTTCCGCGCGGTGGTGCTCAACCTCAAGCAGGGCGATGCCGCCGTCGATGCGGCCTGCGAAAAGCTCTATGCCGAGCTCCAGGCCAAGGGCGTCGACGTGCTCTACGACGACACCGACCAGCGCGCCGGCGCCAAATTCGCCGCCGCCGACCTGATCGGCATCCCCTGGCAGATCATGATCGGGCCGAAGGGGCTCGCCGACGCCAAGGTCGAGATCAAGCGGCGCAGTGACGGCTCCCGCGAGACCATGTCGCCTGCGGACGCGGTCGCCCGGCTGGTCGGCTGAATATTGTTCATCGCCCGATATCGCGGCCGCCAATCCGGCCACAATTGACCCCGAATCATGGGATTATCGAGCGATGGACGAGACCATGACTGAAACCGTGCAAACCGCGCCTTTCGCGCCATTCGAGTGGATGCTGTCGGCGCGCTACCTGCGGGCGCGCCGCAAGGAGGGATTCATCTCGGTCATCGCCGGGTTCTCGTTCCTCGGCATCATGCTGGGCGTGGCGACGCTGATCATCGTCATGGCCGTCATGAACGGCTTCCGCAAGGAGCTGCTGGACAAGATCCTGGGCCTGAACGGCCACATCCTGGTGCAGCCGCTGGAGTCGCCGCTGACCGACTGGAAGGACGTCGCCGACCGCCTCAGCCAGGTGAAAGGTATCCGGCTCGCCGCACCCGTGGTGGACGGCCAGGCGCTGGCGTCCTCGCCGTGGAACGCCTCGGGCGTCCTGGTGCGCGGCATCCGCTCCGATGATCTCAACAACCTCACCTCGATCGCCAAGAACATCAAGCAGGGCTCGCTCGAGGGTTTCGACGAGGGGCAGGGCGTCGCGATCGGCCGGCGCCTCGCCGACCAGCTGTCGCTGCATGCCGGCGACAGCATCACGCTGGTGGCGCCGAAGGGCGCGGTCACGCCCATGGGCACGACGCCGCGCATCAAACCCTACAAGATCGTCGCCGTGTTCGAGATCGGCATGTCCGAATACGATCTCGGCTTCGTATTCATGCCCCTCGCGGAGGCACAGGCCTATTTCAACCGCAGCAACGACGTCACCTCGATCGAGGTGTTCACCACCAATCCCGATCAGATCGTTGCCTTCCGCCAGGCCGTGACGGAGGCGGCGGGGCGGCCGGTGTTCCTGGTCGACTGGCGGCAGCGCAATTCGACCTTCTTCAACGCGCTCCAGGTCGAGCGCAACGTGATGTTCCTGATCCTGACCATGATCGTGCTGGTCGCAGCGCTCAACATCGTGTCGGGCCTGATCATGCTGGTGAAGGACAAGGGCAGCGACATCGCGATCCTGCGCACAATGGGCGCCTCGCAGGGCTCGATCATGCGCATCTTCCTGATCACGGGCGCCTCGATCGGCGTGGTCGGCACGCTGGTCGGATTCGTCGTCGGCCTCGTGATCTGCCTCAACATCGAATCCATCAGGCAATTCCTCTCCTGGCTGACCAGTACCGAGCTGTTCTCGCCGGAGCTCTACTTCCTGTCGAAGCTGCCCGCCGAGATCGACATCGGCGAGACCACGGCTGTCGTCATCATGGCGCTGACGCTGTCGTTCCTGGCGACGCTGTATCCGTCCTGGCGCGCCGCGCGCCTCGACCCCGTCGAAGCGCTCCGGTACGAGTGAGGGCCTGATGGAGCAGCAGCAGGGGGCTGACGATGTACCGGTCATTTATCTCCACGAGATCAAGCGGCAGTACTTGCAGGGCGAGGTGCCGCTGACGATCCTCGACGGCGCCAAGCTCGCGCTGTGGGCGGGACAGTCGGTCGCGCTGGTGGCGCCCTCGGGCTCGGGCAAGTCGACGCTGCTGCACATTGCCGGGCTGCTCGAAGCACCGGATTCCGGCGAGGTCTATGTCAACGGCGCGCCGACCTCGCAGCTGCCCGATATCGAGCGCACCCAGCTCCGCCGCACCGACATCGGCTTCGTCTACCAGTCGCACCGGCTGCTGCCGGAGTTCTCGGCGCTGGAGAACGTGATGATGCCGCAGATGATCCGCGGCTTGAAGAAGTCCGAGAGCGTCAAGCGCGCCAAGGAGATCCTCGGCTATCTCGGCCTCGGCGACCGCATCACCCATCGACCCGCAGAGCTGTCGGGCGGCGAGCAGCAGCGCGTCGCCATCGCGCGCGCGGTCGCGAACGCGCCGCGGGTGCTGTTCGCGGACGAGCCGACCGGCAATCTCGACCCCGGCACCGCCGAGCACGTGTTCCAGGCCCTGATGCAGCTGGTCAAGGCGACCCACGTTTCCATGCTGATCGCGACCCACAACATGGAACTCGCCGGCCGCATGGACCGACGGGTCTCGCTGTCGAACGGCCACGTGGTCGAGCTCGAATAAGAATACTGCGAAAACAACCCCATGCACAGTAGCCGGGCTGTTTCCGCCAGTGCCGGCCCGACGCCTGCCAGGCGTTTGATGGGCCGGGCAAAACGGCGCCGACGGCGCATCGCCGGGCGGGTGTCTCTTACGGCCTGATCACCGTCAATCTGAACGGCCCGCCATTGGCCGCGGCATGCGCCACGGCATCGTTGGCATGGTCGAGGTCAAAGGCCGTGGTCTGGTATTCCTCCAGCCGCAGCAGCCCCGAGCGCACCAGCGCGATCAGGCGCGCGGCCGCGTCCGGCGGATACATCCAGACGCCGTGGATGCTGATGCAATTACGCATGATCCAGGGGTAGGGCAGCTCGAGTCCAGCGCCGCCGGCCATGCCGACGCCGCCCATCAGCACGACGCGGCCATAGGCGCGCACCGTCATGATCGCCGCGCGCACCACAGTCGGGCTCACCGAGGGCGGCATGATGTCGAACACGCAGTCGATCGACCCGGGCGCGGTGCGCTTCATCGCTTCGCGGTCGGCGTCCTCGTTCCCACTGAGCCTGACCGGCTTCACGCGGCTGCCGAAGCGGCGGACGAGGTCGGCGAGGATCTTTTCGTTGCGCCCGGGCGCGACCACGCAGGCCGCTCCCATCGCCAGCGCAACCGACACTGCCGCGCTGCCGAAATTGCCGGTGGCGCCGCTGACCAGCACGGTCTCGCCCGCTTGCAAATTGGCGGCGAGGAAGCCGCCATAGGGCACCAGCAGCGTGCCCAGCGCGCACCATCGTGTCGCCTCCTCCGATGTGATCGTGCCGAGGGGTTTGACGTTCTCGGTCGGCACGCGCATCTGCTCGGCGAACGAGCCGTGACGAAAATGCTGTTGCAGGCGCAGGCCGCCGGGACCGGCGGCGGTGAGGCCTTGCAGGGCGATATCGGGCGCCACGGCGTCGTCGCGCGAGCGCACCGTCGGGTCGCAGAACACCCAGTCGCCGACCGCGAGCCTTGTCGCATCCGGGCCGATCGCGCGCACCCGGCCGATGCCCCCCGGACCGGGAACGATCGGAAGGTCGAGCGCGTAGTTGCGTTCGCCGCTGAAGACCTCGTTCATGTAGGACAGCACCCGCGTGGCGACGACGTCGATGACGACCTCGCCGGTGCCGAGCACCGGATCGGGAGCAGTCTCGATCGCGAGCGGCGAGCCGAAGGATTTGAGCACGGCAGCTTTCATGATGTTTTACCTCAGGGACGGATGAGGGGTTATGCCTCGCCCTTGCAGCGACAAGAAGGCCTGGTATTATCCTAGTATCCCCAAGGCCCTCCATCGCGGGAGCGACATCATGGCCGATCCGCGCCGCGTCGAGTTCGGCGACTTCCTGAGGTCCCGCCGTGAAAAGCTGTCGCCGAAGACCGTCGGGCTGCCCGTCGGCCGGCGGCGCCGCACCGCGGGCCTGCGCCGCGAAGAGGTCGCCCAACTCGCCGGCATCGGCGTCGACTGGTACATCCGCCTCGAGCAGGGCCGCACCATCAGTCCGTCGGTCAGCACGATCGACGCGCTGGCCCGCGCGCTACGCCTCTCGAAGACCGAGCACGCGCATCTCAAGGCGCTGGCGCGCGATGGTGCGAGGGGCGCGTTCACGCGCGAGATCGTGCCGCCGCCGATCCAGCGGATGGTCGAGAGCCTGCCGCATCCGGCCTATATCACCGGGCGGCGCTGGGACGTGCTGGCCTGGAACGATGCCGCCGAGGAGGTCTTCGCATTTGGCCGGTTGCCCGAGGAGGATCGCAACACGCTGCTCCTGATGATGACCAACAAGCGCACGCGGAAATCCTACGGCGCGGGCTGGGCCGATGTGGCCAAGCGAATGGTGGCGATGTTTCGCGCCACCCATGACGTCTGGGCCGGCGATCCGGCTTTTGCGGAATTGCTGGCGCGGCTGCGCGATGGCAGTCCCGAATTCGTCAAATGGTGGGACGCGCACGAGGTGCACGGCACCCTGTCGGGTCGCAAGACGCTGACCCATCCGACAAAGGGCGTGCTGCACTTCGAGCACACCAGCTTTCAGGCCAATGACGATCCGGCGCTGAAGCTGGTGATCTACACGCCGATGTGAGGCGCGAAGACACACACGGGGCGACCGCCGGCTTCCGGCGGCGGCCGCCCGCGGCGGTCTCAATGCTTCAGCGTCTCGACCTCGAAAGTGAACTTGACCTGCATCACGGGGCCACTCGCGTCGCGGACCTCGATCGCCATACGGTGTTGGCCATTCGCGGGAACGGACGAGCAGGCTGCGTCTCGCGCCATATCGACCAATGACCTGGCGGCCTCGACCTGGGCAGCGCGGAGGCCGGAAAGCTCGAGACTTCCTCGTCGAGCGCTAGCTCGTCTTCGTCCCGAAGATCGAAATAGTAGCGTGGCATCCTGATCTCCAACGCCAGCCGTTCGCCAGCGGTTCGCACCACGACTTTTCACGTCGCGCGTTGTTGGCCCGATCGCTGCCGCCCCGCCACAAGCTGTGCGCGTGTGTCCATGGCGAGCGGATCGAGCGCTCCGTCCTCCATGAGCGGCACTGTTCCCCCGAAGGCGTCAACGCCTCGCATCCGCCTCATCATGAGAAGCTCCCCGATGCATCCGCTTTAACAAAAGCTAATGGCAGCACACTCGTTCCTTTCGCAATAAATGCAAGGGCCGTGCGACATTCGATCCAACAGGGTCGGGCAGTGCTGCTGTCTGAAAACATCCGGGAACATCCTGGGCGGTCGCATCGACGCTTCAACCCCGGAGATCGTTCACTTCGTCCGGTAGAGCCTGAGATAGTTGGGCGAGTACATTGCCGCGTTCTTGAGCGCTTCGAGATCACCGATCGTCAAGGTCCGGTCCTTCAGGACGATCAAACCGGAGGCGCGCAATTCCTGGATCGTGCGATTGAGATGAACCACCGAGAGGCCGGTCGCATCCGCGAGATCCGTTTGCGTCACCGGAAGGGCGCAGGAATTGCCGTCGACCAGGCCAACGGGCCGCAGCCGTTCGAAGATTTCGCAGAACAGATGAGCCACGCGCTCGAAGGCCGCCCGCCGTCCGAGGTTGACGATCCATTCACGCTGGATCGCGCTGTTCAGCAGCGTCTCGCACATGAAGGCTTCGGCCAGCGTGCGGTGGGCCGCCATCAGCTGTTCGAAGCGCGCGCGCTTGATCTCGGCATAAGCAACTGGCGTCGCCGTCGTGATCGAATGGTCGATGGCGGACAGGAGATAAGCGTGGGCGTCGCCGGTCTCGCCCGGCAGGATGAAATTGACGATCTGCCGGCGCCCATCCTCCAGCGTCTTGTGGCGAAGCAGCCAGCCCGAGAGGACAATGCGGACGCTGTCGACGGGATCGCTTTCGGTGATCAGGTCCTCGCCCGGCCCGGCACGCAACAAACCTTCGACAATGGCACGCTCCAGTGCAGCGGCGTCCTCGTCGGACAGCCGGCGCAAGGCGTTGAAGCGGCGGAGAACCGCTTGCGCCACACCGCCATCGGCCCCGTGAGAGCGCATCATCCCTCCAGCGACGGCGTATGGAAGGTGCGCCTGGTCAGAGGGATCGCGATCAGGCACATGAGGCCGGACGCGTTGAACGACATGGTCGTCTGCCCCTTCAACTCGAACGCAAGGGTGCGCTCCAGAAGCTCGGTGCCAAACCCCTTGCGCGGCGGTGGTGTCACCGCCGGACCGCTCCGTTCACGCCATTCGAACAGCAGTTGCGGAGGCGCGACCGCCCCGTCGATACGCCACGAGATTTCGAGCCGCCCGCCGGGCTGACTCAACGCGCCGTATTTGAGTGCGTTGGTCGCAAGCTCGTGGATTGCGAGCGCAAAGGTCTCTGCAGCCTTCGGCTGGAAACGCACCGCTGGCCCGGACGCGCGCACCTGCTCGCCCTCGTGGGCATTATAGGCCAGCAGCTCCTCGATCACCAGATATTCGAGATCGACGCCGCCCTCCGGATCCCGTGTCACCAGCGCCTGGGTGCGCGCGAAGGCATTGAGGCGCCCGTCGAGATGGGCGGCATATTCCTCGACCGTGGAGCTCGTCTCCGCGGAGCGGCGCGCGATCGACCGCACCACACCCAGCGTATTGCGAACGCGGTGCTGAAGCTCGGCGAGGAGAAGGCGCTGCCGCTCCTCTGCGCGGGTGATCGCGGTGACGTCGATGAAGGTGATCACCACGCCGGCGATGAAATTGTCGATGCTGCGATAGGGCAGGATGCGGACGATGTAGCGCGTGCCGCTGTCGGGCGCGGTCAGCTCGCGTTCGGCGCTGGCAAGCGTGCGCAGCACGCGGCGCACGTCCTCGTAGAGCTCCTCGATCGGAATGCGCGCCTTGATGTGGGCGATCGGGCGGCCGACGTCGGTTTCGACCAGATGCAGGATGTGCGTGATCGCGGGAGTGAAATTCATCACGCGGAGATCGTTGTCGAGGAAGACGGTCGCAATCTGCGTGCTTTCGAGGAAATTCTTGAGGTCGCTGGTGGCGCGGGTCAGCTCCTGAACCCGGTGTGCCAGCTCGCCATTGACGGTGGTCAATTCCTCGTTGACCGATTGCAGCTCCTCGCGCGAGGTCTCCAGCTCCTCATTGGCGGACTGCAGCTCCTCGTTGAGCGACTGATATTCCTCGTTCGAGGATTTCAGCTCCTCGTTGGTGCTTTCGAGCTCCTCGATCGTTGCCTGGAGGCGCTCGCGGGTCGCCCGCAATTCGCCTTCGAGACGTTCGACATGCTCGGTCCGCACCAGCACGCCCGGATTGTTCTCGGGAGCGTCGGCGACGGGCGCCGGTCCATCCTTGAACAAGACGACGAAATTACGATGGCCGCCGGCGCCATCCTGGATCGGCTCCACGGTGATGTCGACGAGAACGCGATGGCCGTTGACGCCGAGCTGGACGTGCTCGGCAAGGGCAGATTCGTTGGTTTCCGAGGCGCGGGAGAGCGCGGTGCGCAGCTCCAGCCTGAGATCGCGATGCACCAGCTGGAGCAGATCGAGCGAGGCGGCGCCGGCCGTCGGCTCGATGTAGCGTCCGGTGCGGCCGGAGAAATGCAGGATCTGGAAATTGTCGTCGGTGATCACATAGGCCGGCGCGTAGCGCTCGGCGATGCGCTGGGCGCGGCGTTCGAGGCCCACATCCGGCCCGAACGAGCGGACCGGCGGCACCTCGACCGGCGCACGCCCTGCCGAGGCCGAGATCGGAAATTCCGGCGGAAGCCGCGTGCCGGTATCGAGCTTCTTGAAGATCCGGGCGCGACGATCGACCGGCGCGAACAGCTTCGGATGCCGCGTCACGTTCTCGGAATTGCCCAGGAACAGGAAGCGCTCGGGCAGCAGCGCGAAATGGAACAGCGGGATCACCCGGTTCTGAAGCTCCGCGTTGAGATAGATCAGCAGGTTGCGGCAGGAGACGAGATCGAGCTTGGAGAACGGGGCATCCTTGATCACGTTGTGCTGGGAGAAGATGCACATCTCCCGCAATTCCTTCACCACGCAATAGGTGTCGCCCTCGCGCACGAACCAGCGCGCCAGGCGCTCGGGAGACATGTCCTGCTCGATGTTGGTGCGGTAGCGCCCGACGCGGGCAGTTGCGAGCGCCCGGCCGTCGATGTCGGTCGCGAAGATCTGCACCTGCGGCGCGGAATCGAGAGTGGCCACGTGCTCGCGCAGCAGGATGCCGATCGAATAGGCCTCCTCGCCGGTGGCGCAGCCCAGCACCCAGACGCGAACCTGCTGGCCGTTTGTCTTGCCTTCGAAGATCTTCGGGATGATCTGCGTCTCCAGCACCTCGAACTCGCGCTTGTCGCGGAAGAACTCGGTGACGCCGATCAGGAGGTCGTTGAAGAGATGCTGGGCCTCGTCCTTGTCGTTGCGCAGGAAGTCGACATAGGCGGTGATCTCGTCCAGCTGCACGACCTGCATGCGCCGCTGCACGCGGCGCAGGAAGGTGTTCTGCTTGTAGCCGTGGAAATCGTTGCCGGTCTTGTTGCGCAGGATGTCGGCGATGCGCGACAGCGAGCTCGCCGCCGCGGCCAGGACCTCGTCGAAGCCTTGCTTCTCCTCCAGCCTTCGGAGATGGCGGGCATAGACCTGGATGTGCTCCGGGATGTCCTCGGGCGGCAGGACGTAGTCCGCGATCGCCGCGGGCCTGTTGCTGTCGACCAGGTGGTCGGACTCCTCGCTGGCGAGCCTTTCGGCAATCGCAAGCCCGCCATGGTCCTTCAGCGTGGCTGCGCCGAGCGTGCCGTCGCCGCCGGTCCCGCTCAAGAGAACGCCGATCGACTGCTCGGCACGCTCCTCGGCGAGCGAAACCAGGAAGCTGTCGATCGTGGCCCGCTCTCCCGGGCCCTGTTCGGCTTTTCGTACCGCAAAGCGCCCGTCCTGGATCGTCGTGATCATGGCCGCCGGGCTGAGATAGATCGCGCCGCCTTCGACCGCCATCGCATCGCGGATGTCGGCGAGACGCGCGCCGTCGGCGCGCTGGACGATTTTGCGCAGCCGTGCCTTATCGAGCACCTCGGTATTCTGAAGAACGAGGACGATCGCCTGGTCGTCGGCCAATGTCAGCTTGGCGAAGAACCGCTCGATACTGTCGATTGCGCCGGCCGACGCTCCGACGCCAATGATCAGCGGGGCCTTGGCCTGAGGCTCCGGCTCCCCCGCCGTCGTGTCGACTTCGTCCATGGTTGCCGCTACTCTGATTGCCCTGGGCCGACGGATTCCAGTCTCTGCAAATAGCAGAAATCGACATCATCCCAACAGCTAAAAGCGGAAAACGTTCGGCCTTGGCCGAGCCCTGATCCGGGAGGCGTAGGCCTCTGCATCGTGGCGCGGACCAGGGCTTGCGCTAAGCGAGCGGTGGCACCGGATTCAGCTCCTGTTGGAGATAATCCACCCTCTGAATGATGAGGGTGCGGTGCCGTTCCCATTCCACCAGGGTCTGCTTCAGCAACTCCACCAGCCGTTCCGCCTGCCGGCAGTCATATCCGCCAGCCTGCAGGTCCCGCACCCGATCTTCCTGCCTGTGGATGCGCTGCCAGCCTTCCTCGATATCGAGGTTGGCCTTCTCCAGAAGGCGCCGCTCGTCGTGAAGCTGCTGCGTGCGCTGTGCAAGGGATACCGCCATATCGGCCTTTCACTTGCTTCGCTGGATCGGAGGATCGAACGATTGTAGCACGACGCGCCGGATCATGTCGGCATATTCGCGATACTCGGCCGCGCGCCGCGCGTACATTTCGGCCACGGCCGGCCTGCCGCTGCGGCGGCCGTCTTCGGCCATGCGATGCACCAGCTCGGCCCGCTCCTCGATGATCCGGAGAGCGACCCGCAGCGCTTCATCCACTTGCCCTTCCTGCTCCTTGGCGAGGGCATCCGCGGTAAAGGCGTGGCCGACCTGACAGCGAAATCGCATCGGACGGGCCTCCTTCACCTGGGAAAGAACCCCGCCGCAGCTGGGACAGGTCACCGCGGCGGGATCGGCAATGTTGGCCAGCGTTGCGGTGCCAATTCTCTCCCCCGCGGCAATCTCGACCTCCAGGCGGATATCCGGCGCGATTGGAAGCGTGGCCCCGGGCGGTTCCCGGGCAAGCTCAGACAGGACGTCGCCGAGCCGCGCGGCGGGGACGCAGAGGTCGGCGGTGGCTGCCTCCAGTGCGCGCTGCGGCATCTCCGCTGCGATCGCTTCCAGCGGGTCCTGCACGATCGTCATTCCGCCGCACCGCTTGATCGCGTTGAGGCCGGCAGCCCCATCCGAAAGCAATCCACTCAGCACCACTCCGATCACGCGGGGACCGTGATGCAGGGCAGCCGAGCGGAACAGCGGGTCGATCGCCGGCCGCACCATGTTCTCGCGCGGGCCGCGCCCGAGGCGAATATGATCGCCTGACAGCAGCAAATGATGGTCGGGGGCGCCGAGATAGACGTGGCCGCGCTCGAACTTCATGCCGTCTTGGGCCTGGTGCACGGGGAGCCTGCCGACGCCCGCGGCGACAGTGGACAGAATGCCGATGCCCTGCGCGGGAAGGTGGAGGACGATGAAGACGGCAGCCGGAACATCCGGATGCAGATCTGCCAGGATCCGTTTCAGCGGCGCCGTGGCTCCGGAGGAACCGCCGATGACAATGATGTCGCGGTTGCTCATGGAACCCGCCATTCAATGCTTCGTTTGCATCAAGACGGCCTTGCGGCCTATGTTCCTATCCGTTGCTGGGTGCTGGAGGAGACATGGCGCTATCGCCAACGTTGTCGCGTGGGCGCGCTCTCTTGTCCGGACGTCGTATCCTCGTCGTCGAGGATGAGTATTTCCTCGCCGACGACATCAGCCGGGCCCTGCGGTCGGCGGGCGCGGAAATTGCCGGCCCGGTCGGCGAGCTCGACGATGCGCTCCCGATCATCAAAGACGGCGGTGTTCTCGACGGCGCAGTGCTCGACGTGAACATTCGCAGCGAAATGGTTTTCCCGATTGCGCAGGAGCTCAGGGCGCGCCAGGTGCCATTCGTATTCACGACGGGCTACGACAAGGTCAGCATTGCTCCGGAATTTCACGATGTGGTGCTGTTGGAAAAGCCGATCGACATCGCAGCGATGGTCCGCAGCCTGGCCGGGTTGATCGAGAAGCCGAACACGTAAGGCGCAGCGTTGCGCCATTGCGCAACCCGCTCATGATCCAAATGAGGTTCGAATGATCTACACCCCCCGCGCGGGCGACGCGCAGCTCCTGTCCTATTCGCGCGGTCTGGTTCGCGATGCCCTCAAGATACTGCGCGACAGCGATCACATCGTAAGGGCGCAGCGCATCCGCGATGAACTGCTCGCGGTCGAACCGGTTCGCGGAGAGGGCGATCCGGCCTGAAGCGCAATGAGATTGATGAAACGTCATCGCGCTTCAGGTTGTTCTTTGAGCAAGATCCTATCGGAAAACCGCTTCACACTTTGCGCTAACGCGGCCCTTCGGGTCCGGATCATGCTTAGAGCAGACGGCTCCAGGTCAGCCACATAGCCACGGCAAGGCAAAGGGCGATCCCGAGATATGGCCTGCAACAAGGCTTGTCGCAAGCAGTAGCCCGTCAGCTCACCATCATCCATATGATCGCCACCAGCATCACCAGGAAACCCAGCATCGCTGTCGCGATGAATGCCCGTTCGATGCGATCCATCGTCATCGTGTTGCCCTCATCCCGGACAGGATTTTGAAGTTTTGCGGCGCGGAACGCATTAGGCTATGTGAATCGCCAGCCGCTTTCTGAGCGATGGGCCGGCTTGGCGTTCCGGCGCGGGCTGCCCTTACTGCGCCGCAGCAGCCGGAGGCGTTGCGCTGGCGCTCGGCACCGTGGCGGGCCAGGGGCTGACGGGATTGAGCGCCGACAAGGCGCAGGATGACTTGAGCTGCGTCCAGGCCCGGCGCGAGGCCCGTCAGGTCGACGTCGAACGTGGTCATGTCCGTCTTGTCGGGCGTGGTCGTGGTTTCGCGGACATGCAGGAAGCGGGAGGCCAGGATGGCCTTGACCATGTCGGCGTCGATGCTGCCGCGCTAAACCTCGTATTTGCCGGATCGCAGCGGTGATGCTCCGGCCTCCTTGTCGGCGGCGGCGTCCGCCGTCGTCAGGACCTCATCCTCGAACGCAACTGCATCCCTCCACGAGCGCGCATTTGCGTCTGCCACCAATCAGCCGGAGCGCTTCGACCGCGGAGCGGCTCTCTGCTGCGAAAAATACGGGTTGGCAACGCAACTCGCCGAGCGCCCGAGGGCAAGAAACCTGCATTGCGCGAGCGAGGTGTAGCGGCAATCGAAATAACCCACCTGGCCGTAGATCTGCATGCAGACCGGATAGGTGGGATCATAGGTCTGTGCGCGCGCCTGCGCGCTCACGAAGAGGGAGCCGGTCGCAACGAGTGCAAGCCAGACGCGGCGCATCTCAGCGCGACAACAAGGTGCCGGGCGCCAGCGTGCGCGGACGATTCTGATACGCGTAGGGATCATCACTCTGTCCGCCGAAATAGGGATTGGCGATGCAGGTCAGCGCGCGGCCCGATGCGCTTGCCTGACACTGAGCGTAAGTGTCGAACCTGCAATTGCTCAGCCCCGGCCATTCATCGCCCGTGAGGCAGAACGCGTGACGCGTACCAAATGCGCGTGCGGGCGTGCTTGCATCCAGCGCGAGCGCGAATGTGGCGATTGCGAGCGAAAGTGTGGCGACAATGGGAAGGGCGATTCGCCCGCGCATTTCTCTATTCTCCAATCACACGATCGTGCGCGCGACGATATTACGCGCGCGTGCAGTTTATCTGGTCTCGCCGACATTGGAACTCTCGAAAACACTTGTTTCAAAGGGTTTCCGGCGCTCCGATAAATCTTCATTAACGAAGGGCGGGGCTTTGGCGTGAACTGTTGCGTCGCGGTTACAGCAATTCCGTCGATCGCTGTTATGACGACGCCACGGCCAGGGGGCCTAACGACGAAAGTGGAATGGGATTGAAATGAAGAAGAATTTGTTGCTTGCCGCTGTGAGCCTCGTCGCGCTCAGCGCAGCTGCACCGGCGCTGGCTGCCGATCTCGCGGCTCGGCCGTACACCAAGGCGCCGGCGATGGTGGCGGCGATCTACGACTGGAGCGGCTTCTACATCGGCATCAACGGCGGCGGCGGTTCGTCGCATGCGACCTGGGATATCGTCGGCGTTGGTCGCGAAGGGTCGCATGATGCGACCGGCGGGACCGTCGGTGGCCAGATCGGCTATCGCTGGCAGTCGGGCCAGTGGGTGTTCGGCGTGGAAGGCCAGGGCAACTGGGCCGACTTCTCCGGCGACAATCTCAGCGCGCTGTTCGCCACTCGCAACCGCACCAAGATCGATGCGTTCGGCCTGATCACCGGCCAGGTCGGTTACGCCTGGAACAACGTCCTCATCTACGTGAAGGGCGGTGCGGCTGTGGTCAGCGACAAGTACGAGATCTACAATCTCGGCGGCGGGCTGCTCGCCTCGACCAGCGACATCCGCTGGGGCGGTACGGTCGGTGCCGGCCTCGAGTACGGCTTCGCGCCGAACTGGTCGGTTGGCGTCGAGTACAACCACATCTTCCTGTCGGACAAGGATGTCACCTTTGCTGGTCTGGGCGGCACCGAGCGCATCCGCCAGGACGTCGACATGGGTCTCGTCCGCCTGAACTACAAGTTCGGCGGCCCGCTCGTCGGCCGTTACTGATACCGATCGCTCCTTGCGAGCCCTCATCAAAAGCCCCGGCCTTTGCGTCGGGGCTTTTTATTGTGTAAATTCATTTAGTTAACCATTGTGTTGCGAGGTCACTGGCCAGGCTTGACTCCGTGAACGAAATGAGAACAATGTTCTTCATACGTTCTAGCAAGGGAGCGAGACCATGTTCAGGATCTTCGTGGAAGAGGCGGCTGCACTGGCGTCCATCACGCTGTTCGTCGGTATGATCGCGATCTGGGCCCAGGTCATACCGCAGCTCTAGCCCGGCGGTTTCGTAAACCGGTGCTCCTCTTCGAAGGTGCCCTTGGGGAAAAGCGGGACGACGCGGCGAAGCGGCCGCTCCGGCGTGGACTCTGGCGGCGCGAGACCCCACCATTGTGATGCGAGTCGGCCGCGCGAGTGCATGATGCCTCGAGGAGCGGCGACCGCTCCCTCTCATCTGCAAGAGGCCGTCACGCGACCATGCCGAGCGCCGGATTTGTCCACCTTCACGTTCACTCGGCCTATTCGCTGCTCAAGGGCTCGATCAAGATCGCCAAGCTCGCCGAGCTTGCGAAGAAAGACCATCAGCCGGCGCTGGCGCTGACCGACACCGACAATCTGTTCGGGGCGCTCGAGTTCTCCGACAAGATGGCGGGCTCCGGGATCCAGCCGATCGTCGGCTGCGAGCTTGCGGTCGATTTCGGCGACCAGGATCCCAACGCGCGCAATGCGATGGCTCCGTCGCGCGTAGTGCTGCTCGCCGCCCAGGAGCGCGGCTATCGCAGCCTGATGCGGCTGAACTCGCGCGCCTTCCTGGAATCGCCCGACAGCCATGCGCCGTTCATCAAGTTCGACTGGTTGGACGGCGAGACCGAGGGTCTGATCGCGCTGACGGGCGGTCCGGACGGACCGATCTCGCTGGCGCTGTCCGGCGGTCTGGCCGAACTCGCGGCGGCGCGCTGCGAGCGGCTCGCCAATCTGTTCGGCGATCGCCTCTACGTCGAATTGCAGCGCCACAACATCGACAGGGAGCGGCGCGTCGAAAGCGGCCTGATCGACATCGCCTATGCGCAGGGCCTGCCGCTGGTTGCCACCAACGAGCCGTATTTCGCCTCGACCGACGACTACGAGGCGCATGACGCGCTGCTCTGCATCGCTGGCGGCCGGTTGATCGCCGAGACCGATCGCGTGCAGCTCACGCCCGATCATCGCTTCAAGACTCGCGCCGAGATGGCGGTGCTGTTCGCCGACATTCCGGAGGCGCTGGCCTCGACGATCGAGATCGCCGAGCGCTGCTCGTTCCGCCCGATGACGCGCAAGCCGATCCTGCCGTTCTTCACCGTCGGCGCCGCGGCGAGCTCGGACGCCGCCGCGGTCGAGGCCGCCGAGTTGAAGCGGCAGGCGGAGGAGGGGCTAGCCAACCGTCTGCGCGTGCACGGCCTGTCGCAGGGCGCGACGGAGGAAGACTACAACAAGCGCCTGGCGTTCGAGCTCGACGTCATCATGCGCATGAAGTACGCGGGCTACTTCCTGATCGTGTCCGACTTCATCAAATGGGCCAAGGCGCACGGCATTCCGGTCGGACCGGGCCGTGGCTCCGGTGCAGGCTCGCTGGTCGCGTGGGCGCTGACCATCACCGACCTCGATCCGATCAAGTTCGGCCTGCTGTTCGAGCGCTTCCTCAACCCGGAACGCGTCTCGATGCCGGACTTCGACATCGACTTCTGCCAGGACCGCCGTGGCGAGGTGATCAAGTACGTGCAGGAGCGCTACGGCCGCGACCAGGTCGCCCAGATCATCACCTTCGGCACGCTGCAGGCGCGCGGCGTGCTGCGCGACGTCGGCCGCGTGCTGCAGATGCCCTACGGCCAGGTCGACAAGCTGACGAAGCTGGTGCCGCAGAATCCGGCCGCGCCCGTCACGCTTGCGGCGGCGATCGAGAGCGAGCCGAAACTTCAGGCGTTCCGCGACGAGGACCCGGTGGTGGCTCGTGCCTTCGACATCGCGCAGCGTCTCGAAGGCCTGACCCGCCACGCTTCGACCCACGCGGCCGGCATCGTGATCGGCGATCGCCCCTTGAGCGAGCTCGTGCCGATGTACCGCGATCCGAAATCGGATATGCCGGTGACCCAGTTCAACATGAAGTGGGTCGAGCCGGCGGGCCTCGTCAAATTCGACTTCCTCGGCCTGAAGACGCTGACCGTGCTCGATGTCGCGTGCAAACTGCTCAAGCCGCGCGGCATCCATGTCGATCTCGCGACGCTGCCGATCGACGATGCCGAAAGCTACCAGATGCTGGCGCGCGGCGAGGTGGTCGGCGTGTTCCAGGTTGAAAGTGCGGGCATGCGGCGCGCGCTGGTCGACATGCGTCCCGACCGTTTCGAGGACATCATCGCGCTGGTCGCGCTCTATCGCCCGGGCCCGATGGCCAACATCCCGACCTATTGCGCGCGCAAGCACGGCGACGAGGAGCCGGAATATCTGCATCCCGTTCTGGAGCCGATCCTGAAGGAGACCTTCGGCGTCATCATCTACCAGGAACAGGTGATGCAGATCGCGCAGGTGATGTCGGGCTATTCGCTCGGCGACGCCGACCTCTTGCGCCGCGCCATGGGCAAGAAGATCCGCGCCGAGATGGACAAGCAGCGCGACATCTTCGTCGCGGGGGCGGTGAAGAACGGCGTGCCCAAAGGGCAGGCCGAGACCATCTTCGAATTGCTGGCAAAATTCGCCGACTACGGCTTCAACAAGAGCCACGCGGCGGCCTATGCGCTGGTGTCCTACCACACCGCCTACATGAAAGCGCATTATCCGGTGGAGTTCATCGCGGCGTCGATGACGCTCGATCTCAACAACACGGACAAGCTCTCCGAATTCCGCTCCGAGGCGCAGCGCCTGGGCATCAGGGTCGAGCCGCCGAACATCAACCGCTCCGGTGCGACCTTCGAGGTCGGCGACAAGGTCATCTACTACGCGCTTGCAGCGCTCAAGGGCGTCGGTATCCAGGCGATCGAGCAGATCATCGAGGAGCGCACGAAGCGGGGAGTGTTCACCTCGCTCGCCGACTTCGCCGCGCGCGTCAATCCGCGTGCGATCAACAAGCGCATCATCGAAAGCCTGGCTGCCGCCGGCGCCTTCGACACGCTGGAGCCGAACCGCGCCCGCGTCTTCGCCGGGGCGGACTCGATCATGGCCGCCTGCCAGCGCGCGCATCAGGCCGAGACGATCGGCCAGAACGACATGTTCGGCATGTCGGCGGACGCGCCGACCATCATGCTGCCGCAGATCGAGCCCTGGCTGCCGGCCGAGCGGCTGCGTCGCGAGTACGACGCGATCGGCTTCTTCCTGTCGGGACATCCGCTCGACGATTACGCCACCGTCCTGAAGCGGCTGCGGGTGCAGAGCTGGGCCGAGTTCTCGCGCGCGGTGAAGACCGGCGCCACCGCCGGCAAGGTCGCGGCTACGGTGGTCTCGCGCATGGAGCGGCGTACCAAGACCGGCAACAAGATGGGCATCATGGGACTTTCCGATCCCACGGGCCATTTCGAGGCGGTGCTGTTCTCGGAAGGGCTCGCGCAATATCGCGACGTGCTGGAGCCCGGCGCCGCCGTGCTGCTCCAGCTCGGCGCGGAGCTCCAGGGCGAAGACGTGCGCGCCCGCGTGCTGCATGCCGAGCCGCTCGACGATGCCGCAGCCAAGACGCAGAAGGGCCTGCGCATCTTCCTGCGCGATACCAAGCCGCTGGACTCGATCAAGAAGCGTCTTGACGGACCCGATGCCGCCGCCGCGAACGGCGCCGCGCCAAAGGTCGGCAGTCCCGGGATTGCGCCGCGCTCCAACGGCGACGGCGAGGTCACGCTGGTGATGATGCTCGACCTCGAGACCGAGGTGGAGATGAAGCTGCCCGGTCGCTTCAAGGTTTCGCCGCAGATCGCCGGCGCGATCAAGGCGGTCGCCGGCGTGGTGGACGTGCAGCAGCTGTAGCTGCATTCGCCCCTCGTTGTAGGCAAAGTGTCATAATCGATCGGTTGCAACCTTGCGCTGATTATGGGTAGCATGCTCCGGGGAATGGGCTGGGGTGTGCGCTGCTGCGATGGGGCGTTTTCTACCTCATCAAGAGCAGTGCGAGGCACGACGCCGCTATGGGCGGGGCGGTCCTTGGCGGGCTGGCCGGGGTTGCGGTGGTTTCCGTCGCGACGGCCGGCGAGGCCAATCCCGGGCCCGCCGAGCTCGTCGCGCTGGACGAGGCGACCGCGCGAACGAAGCTCGCGGAGTTGCAGGCTGTGGAGTAAGATGCGTGGCACGATTGCCGCTCCATCAACGAGGGCGGCGCGATGGGGAGGAGCAAGGCATGTGCGAGAATTGCGCTAATGGTCGCGGCGTCCACGTTGGTCCTTCGCGGAGATCGCTTGTCCACGTCACCGTCTCCGCGATCGGCCTGGCTTTTGCCGGAAAAGCTTTCGCGAAGGAGACCAAGGCGCCGCCCAAGCCGCAGAACGTGCTGTCACCAGACGCTTCGTTGAAGCGGCTGATGGAGGGGAATGCGCGCTACGTCGACGGTGTGGCGCGGCGCCACGATTTCAAGCACGAGCGCGAGGCGCTGGCCGGCGGGCAGAACCCGTTCGCAGCCGTGCTGAGCTGCGCCGATTCCCGCATCGCGCCGGAATATGCGTTCGACACCGGCCGCGGCGACCTTTTCGTCTGTCGCGTCGCCGGAAACTTTGCCGGGACCGAGACCATCGCGAGCATGGAATATGCGGTGGCGGTGCTGAACACACCGCTGATCCTCGTGCTTGGCCATGATGCCTGCGGCGCGATTGATGCGACGCTGAAGGCGATCAACGACAATACGTCCCCGCCGGGACACATTCCCTCGCTGGTTGATGCGCTCGCGCCTGCCGCCAAGGCTGCAATGCAGCAGGGCGGGGACGTGCTGAACAACGCGATCCGCCAGAACGTGATCGACACCGTCGCCAAGCTGAAATCGGCCGCGCCGATCCTCAATGCAGCTGCTGAGCAGGGCAAGCTCAAGGTTCTCGGCGGCATCTATCGCCTCACGACCGGAACGGTGGATCTGATTGCGCAGGGCTGAGCGAGCGGGGTGCTCCTGCCGTCTTATGGTCGCGAGGCTGATGCGGAACTGACGCAACAGGCTGTTGTCGGCGCACGCCATGTCACCGCCTCAATCCAAGCCTTTCGTGACGCAAGCCTTTCGTTCAAGCGCCATTCAGCCGGCCGCGCTCCTGATGTGCGGTGGCCAACTCAACAACATAAGCGGGCACAAGCCATGCGTGGGACGCTCAAAGTCTTCATCTGCCTTCTTCTGCCGATGGTGGTCCTTGCCGCTGGCGGACCGGGGCCAGTACGCGCGCAGCAGCAGGAAAAGCGCATCGCGCTTGTGGTCGGCAACGGGGCCTATGCCAAATCGCCGCTGGCGACGACTGCGAACGATGCCGGCCTGATCGCGCAGACGCTGCAGGCAGCGGGCTTCGACGTCGTCGGCGCCCGCGATCTCGACGGCGACACGCTGCGCAAGAGTTTTCGCGATTTCGTCCAGAAGGCGCAGGCTTCGGGCCCCGGCACGGTCGCGATGGTCTATCTGGCCGGCTACGGCTTGCAGCTCGCCGGCGAGAACTATTTCATCCCGGTCGATTCCAACATCACCCGCGACACCGACATTCCGACCGAAGCACTGCGCATCAGCGATTACGCGCGCCAGCTTGCGGCGATTCCGCTCAAGGCCAACATCGTCGTGCTCGATGCGGCCCGCGCGCAGCCCTTCATCGAGGGCGGGCAGCCGATCGCGAGCGGACTGGCGCTGGTCGAACCCGATCCGAACATGCTGATCGCCTTCAACGCCGCGCCAGGCACGGTCGCGCCGGAGGAGCCGGGGCCGTACGGCATTTATGCGCAGTCGCTGGCGGAGATGATCCGCACCGGCGGATTGTCGTTGGCTGACGTGTTCGACCGCGTCCGCCTGCGCGTCAACGAGGCCAGCAAGGGCGCGCAGGTGCCCTGGAACGAGCAGAAGATATCGGCGCCGTTCTCCTTCTTCGAGCGCGGGCCCGACGCGCCGCCGCCGGAGACGGCGCCGGACCAGGTCGCCGCGATCCGGAGCAAGCCGATCCGCGATCTCGGTGCGCAGGATGCCTATGCCGCTGCGCTCTCGCGCGACACGCTGCCGGCGTATGAGGAATTTCTCGCGGCCTATCCGAACGATCCGATGTCCAAGCGCGTGACGGTGATCGTCGCGGCGCGCCGCGAGGCGATCACCTGGCGACGCACGTACCGGACCGACACGCCGGAGGCCTATTGGTCGTATCTACGCCGCTATCCGCGCGGCCCGCACGCGGGCGATGCGCGGCGCCGGCTTGCGATCCTCACCGCGCCGGTCGAGCCGCCGCCGAGCTTTGCGATGATCGAGTACGACGTGCCGCCGCCGCCGCCGGAGGAGGTGGTCTATGTCGATCGCCCGGTGCTGTATTTCAGCGACCCCGATTTCGGCTTCGCACCGCCACCGCCGCCGCCGGTCTACTATCTGCCGCCGCCGCCGCCGGATTTCGTCGTGCTGCCGCCGCCGCTGCCCGTGGTCGGCCTATTCGTGCTGCCGCAGCCGGTGTTCGTGCCGATCCCGGTGTTCGTAAGGCCGCCGGTCTATGTCGCGCCGCCGCCGAACAACATCATCTTCAACAACATCCATAACACCACGGTCATCAACACCGTGATCAACCAGGCGCCGGCACCGGCGCCTGCCGCGGGAGCCGGCGTAGGACCGGCCAACCTGGCACCGGCGGTTGCCGGCCGCGCCAATCCGGTGGCGCCCGCCGTGCCGCAGGCGGTGATGCAGCGTGCTGCCCTGATCCAGCAGGGCAAGGCGCCGTTGCCGCCGAGCGCGACGGTCCAGCCAACGGCGAGGCCCGGGGCGCCGCCGGCGGCGTCGGCGAACGTCACGCCAAACGCCTTGCCGGGCGCCGCCGCACCAGGTGCGGCCCCGAACGCTGCACCACAGACCAGGCTGCCGGCGGCCAACACATTGCCGGTGCCAGGGGCCCATGGCGCTCCGCCTGCGCCGCCGGCGGGGGCTGGCCCGGTGCCGAACGGGAGGGCCGCGCCGACCGCGACTGCACCCGGTGCGCCGCCGGCTCATCCGGGGACCCCGACGGCTGCGGCTCCCGGCGCGACCACGCTGCCTGCCCATCCCGGTGCGCCAAATGCTGCCGGTTCTGCGACGGCTGCGCCCACCACGACAAGCCCGCCTGCCGCGCCCGGCCAGCCGCCGAAGCCGCCGGTGGCACAGACCCCGCCGGGGGCCGGGCCAGCGGATCGCGCCAAATCCGCAACCCGCGAGTCTCCCGGCGCGCCTCCGCCCGCGGCCGGAAGGCCGGTTGCGCCGCCACCCCCGGCTGCGCATGAGCCGATCAGGCCGCAGAATCGGCCATCGGCCGCTCCGCCGCAGGCGGCGAGACCGGTCACACCGCCGCCGCAGCCCCATGCCGTGGCGCGGCCCACACCGCCGCCTCCGCCGCATGTATCCGCGCCGCCGCCCCGGGGCGCTGCGCCGCCGCCGCCGAGGATGGCTGCGCCTTCGCCGCCGCGACCGGCTCCGCCGCCGGTTGCTGCAGCCCGTCCCGCGCAGCCTCCGGTGGCCCGGCCGGCTCCACCACCACCGCCGCCGCCCCGGGTGGCCGTGGCCCCACCGCATTCGGCCGCCCCTCCGCCACGCCCGGCGGCCGCGCCTCCGGCAAAGAAGTGCGCGCCCAATCAGCAAAAATGCTAGATGGCAGGGCGGTATTGACGGAGTAGGGGTCTTCGCGGGCGAAAACCGCCCCCGAAAGACCCTTATTTCCTTGCTTCTGGCCGAAATTGCGCTATAGAGCGCGCCATCTCACACGGAAACATGGCTCACAAGGCCGTCCGGTGGCAACCGGGGCGTGAACGCTCCGTTTTGCTCACACGTTTCCGGAGGAACCAACCGGAGAACTAGAACGATGGCACTGCCCGATTTCACTATGCGTCAGCTGCTCGAAGCTGGCGTGCACTTTGGTCACCAGTCTCACCGCTGGAATCCGAAAATGGCTCCGTTCATTTTCGGTACCCGTAACAACATCCACATCGTCGACCTCGCCCAGACCGTGCCGATGCTGCACCAGGCCCTTCAGGCCGTCAGCGATACGGTGGCCAAGGGCGGCCGCATCCTGTTCGTCGGCACCAAGCGCCAGGCGCAGGACGGCGTTGCCGATGCTGCCAAGCGCTGCGCGCAGTATTTCGTCAATTCGCGCTGGCTCGGCGGTACGCTGACCAACTGGAAGACGATCTCGGCCTCGATCAAGCGCCTGCGTCACCTCGACGACGTGCTCTCGGGCGGCGAAGCCAATTCCTACACGAAGAAGGAGCGCCTGACGCTTCAGCGCGAGCGCGACAAGCTCGACCGCTCGCTCGGCGGCATCAAGGACATGGGCGGTCTGCCCGACCTGATCTTCGTGATCGACACCAACAAGGAAGACATCGCGATCCAAGAGGCCCAGCGCCTCAACATCCCGGTCGCCGCGATCGTCGACACCAATTCGGACCCGAAGGGCATCACCTATGTGGTCCCCGGCAATGACGACGCCGGCCGCGCCATTTCGCTGTACTGCGATCTCATCGCGCGTGCGGCGATCGATGGCATCTCGCGCGCCCAGGGCGATTCGGGCATCGACATCGGCGCCTCGGCCCAGCCGGTCGCCGAAGAGCTGCCGGCGCCCTCGTCGAGCGGTTTCCAGGGCCTTGCAGGCCCCCGCGGCACCGCCGACGACCTCAAGAAGCTCCCGGGCGTGTCGGGTGCGATCGAGAAGAAGTTCAACGATCTCGGTATCTTCCACTACTGGCAGCTCGCCGAGCTCGACCACGACACCGCGCACACGATCGGCGAAGAAGTCGGTCTGCCCAGCCGCGCGGATGCCTGGGTGGCCAAGGCCAAGGCGCTGACCGCGGAAGCGGAATAGTCAAAAAGAGCGATGGGTTGGCCGGACGGGATCCGGCCACCATTTCAGTTGACGCGAATTCCTGAGATGGACCGCGGCGGGGCGATTTGATGCCACGCCGCGGCAAACCGGCAGGCACAAAGGATTTTCAACGATGGCAACGATCACAGCTGCGATGGTCAAGGACCTGCGCGAATCGACGGGCGCGGGCATGATGGACTGCAAGGCCGCGCTCACCGAGACCAATGGCGACATGGAAGCGGCGCAGGACTGGCTGCGCAAGAAGGGCCTGTCGAAGGCTGCGAAGAAGTCAGGCCGCGTCGCGGCCGAGGGCCTGATCGGCGCGCTCACCAAGGGGACCAAGGGCGTCGTGGTCGAGGTCAACTCCGAGACCGACTTCGTCGCGCGCAACGGCCAGTTCCAGGGCCTCGTCAAGATGATCGCGCAGGTCGCGTTCGACGTCGGCGCCGACGTCGAGAAGATCAAGGCCGCCAAGGTCGGCGACGTCACGATCGAAGCCGCCATCAATGACGCGATCGCCACCATCGGCGAGAACATGACGCTGCGCCGCGCCGCCGCCCTCGAAGTGAAGCAGGGCGTGGTGTCGCACTACGTCCACGGTGCCGTGATCGACGGCGCCGGCAAGATGGGCGTGATCGTGGCGCTGGAATCGCCGGGCAAGGCCGACGAGCTCGCCGCCCTCGGCCGCCAGATCGCGATGCATGTCGCCGCCGCCAACCCGCTGGCGCTCGATCCGTCCGGCCTCGATCCGGCGGTCGTCAAGCGCGAGAAGGACGTGCTCGCCGACAAATATCGCCAGCAGGGCAAGCCCGAGAACGTGATCGAGAAGATCGTCGAGTCCGGCCTGAAGACCTACTACAAGGAAGTCTGCCTGCTCGAGCAGGCCTTCATCCACGACACCGGCAAGTCGGTGGCGCAGGCGGTGAAGGAAGCCGAGGGCAGGGTCGGCGGCGCAGTGAAGATCGCCGGTTTTGTGCGCTATGCTCTCGGTGAGGGAATCGAGAAGCAGGAAAGCGACTTCGCAGCCGAGGTCGCTGCGGCCAGCGGCAAGAAGTAAGCGCCGGAACGTTCCTTCCGGCGTGCCGCCGGAAGCGGCGCCCGGACAAGGAAAGTGCTCATGACTGATCCGGTCTATCGTCGCGTCGTGATCAAGCTGTCCGGCGAGTATCTCGCGGGACAGCAGGGGTTTGGCATCGATCAGCCGACCGTCGACCGGGTTGCGGACGATCTGATCGCCGCCCGCAAGCTCGGCACCGAGGTTGCGGTCGTGATCGGCGGCGGCAACATGGTCCGCGGCGTCGAGGTCTCCTCAAGGGGGGTCTCGCGCACCACCGGCGACACCATGGGCATGCTCGCCACCATGATGAACTGCCTCGCGCTGGAAGGGGCGATCGAGCGGAAGGGCACGCCGGCGCGCACGCTGTCGGCCTTCGTCATGCCCGAGATTTCCGAGCTGTTCACCCGTACTGCGGCGCACAAATACCTCGCCGAAGGCCGAATCGTGCTGCTCGGCGGCGGAACCGGCAATCCGTTCTTCACGACCGACACCACGGCGGTACTGCGTGCCGCCGAGATCGGCGCGGAGGCGGTCCTGAAGGCGACCAATGTCGACGGCGTCTACTCGGCCGACCCGAAGAAGGATCCGAGCGCCACGCGGTTCGACCGGCTGACGCATGCGCAGGCGATCGAGGGCGGCTACAAGGTGATGGATGCGACCGCCTTCGCGCTTGCCCGCGAGACATCGCTGCCTATCATCGTGTTCTCGATCGCTGAGCCGGGCTCGATCGGTGCGATTCTGCGTGGCGTCGGTCACGGAACCATCGTCGCCGGCTGACGGCCCATCTGCCGCGCCCTCGAGGGAAGGGGCGAGGTGAGGTCGCCGGGATTTTGAAGGAGCAAACTGATGGCCACGGGTAATTTCGACCTCAACGAAGTGAAGCGCCGCATGCAGGGCGCCGTCGCCTCGCTCAAGCACGAGCTTGGCGGCCTGCGCACCGGCCGCGCCTCGGCCTCGATGCTCGATCCGGTGCAGGTCGACGCTTATGGCAGTCACATGCCGCTCAATCAGCTCGCCACCGTCAGCGTGCCCGAGCCGCGCCTGATCTCGGTGCAGGTCTGGGACAAGTCGATGGTCAAGGCGGTGGAGAAGGCGATCGTCGACTCCAATCTCGGCCTGTCCCCCGCGACCGAAGGCCAGGTGCTGCGCCTGCGCATTCCGGAGCTCAACGAGGAACGTCGCAAGGAGCTGGTGAAGGTCGCGCACAAATACGCCGAAGCCGCCAAGGTCGCCGCGCGCCACGTCCGCCGCGACGGTCTCGACGTGCTCAAGAAGCTCGAGAAGAATCACGAGATGTCGGAGGACGACCAGAAGCGTCACGCCGACGAGGTGCAGAAGGCGACCGACGGCACCATCGCGGAGATCGACCAGCTGCTGGCCGCCAAGGAAAAAGAAATCCTGACCGTTTAAGGCTGCCTCCATGTCCAACGCCGCCGCGCCCGCTACGGAAGGACCCGACCGGTCCGGGGCGCCCGCGCATGTCGCCATCATCATGGATGGCAACGGGCGTTGGGCGGCCGCGCGTGGCCTGCCGCGAGCAGAAGGGCATCGCCGCGGTGTCGAGGCCCTGCGCCGCGTGGTGCGCGCTTCGCACGAGCTCGGCATCCGCTATCTCACCATCTTCTCGTTCTCATCGGAGAACTGGTCGCGTCCGGCGAGCGAGATCGGTGATCTCTTCGGTCTGCTCCGCCGCTTCATCCGCAACGATCTGGCGAGCCTGCATCGCGACGGCGTCAAGGTTCGCATCATCGGCGAGCGGGACGGGCTTGAAAGCGACATCTGTGCGCTGCTCAACGAGGCCGAGGAGCTGACGCGCGACAACACGCGCCTCACGCTCGTCGTCGCCTTCAACTACGGCTCGCGGCAGGAGATCGCGAAGGCGGCGCAGAAGCTGGCGCGCGAAGTCGCCGAAGGCAAGCGCGACCCTGCCACGATCGACGCCGAGACGCTTGGGGCGCATCTCGATGCGCCCGAGATCCCCGATCCCGATCTCATCATCCGCACCAGCGGCGAGCAGCGCCTGTCGAATTTCCTGATGTGGCAGGCCGCCTATAGCGAGCTCGTCTTCGTGCCGATCCACTGGCCCGATTTCGACAAGGCGGCGCTGGAAAGCGCGATCGCCGAATTCGCCAGGCGCGAGCGCCGTTTCGGCGGTTTGGTCGCGAAAACCGCCTCGTGAGCGAATCCGACACCGCACCGGCGGGCGCAAAGCCTGCCCCGAGCAATCTGGTGATGCGGGTCCTCGCAGCGCTGGTGCTAGCGCCGCTGACCATTGCCATCGCTTATGCCGGCGGCTGGCTGTGGACGCTTCTCGTCACGCTGGTCTCGGTCGGGCTGTTCGCGGAATGGTTGATCGTGGTCGGTGCCGGCTCCGCCGCACTGACGGGGGCAGGGACCATCGTCATTGCCACGATGGGCTTGTGCGTTGCCGCCGGCGCGCTCAAGACCTCCGTCGTCACTGGCCTCGTCGGCGGTGCGATCGTGACGCTGATCGCGCGGGGAAAGTTCCTATGGGCAGCCACCGGCTTTGCCTATGCATCGGCGGCGCTGCTGGCCTCGATCCTGGTCCGGAAGGATCTCGTCAACGGCTTCTCAGCGCTGATGTTCGTGCTGCTGGTGGTGTGGGCGACCGATATCGGCGGCTATTTCGCTGGCCGCGGCATGGGCGGGCCGAAGCTGTGGCCGCGGGTGAGCCCGAAGAAGACCTGGGCCGGAGCCGTCGGCGGCTTTGCCGCGAGTCTTGCAGTTGCCGCCGGCTTTGCAGCCTGCGGGGTCGGCAAGGCGATCCCGCTGCTGCTCGTCAGCGCCGTGCTCTCGGTGGTATCGCAGCTCGGCGATCTCTTCGAATCCGCGGTGAAGCGGCGGTTCGGCGTCAAGGATTCCAGTCACTTAATTCCTGGCCATGGCGGGCTTATGGACCGTCTGGACGGCTTTGTTGCCGCCATCCTGGCGGCCTGGTTTATCGGCTTTCTCCGTCACGGTGTGCATAGCGCCGGAAGCGGTCTTATGGTTTGGTGAGGATATGAGCGCCGTCCCCTTGCGTAATAACAGGCTTGCTGCGTCCGACATTCGCAGCGTCACAGTCCTCGGTGCCACCGGCTCGATCGGCGACAGCACGATGGATCTGCTGCGCGCCTCTCCCGAGCGCTACCGCGTCGAGGCCTTGACGGCGAACGGCAATGTCGAAGCGCTGGCCAAGCTCGCGAAGGAATTCAACGCGCGCTTCGTGGCGATCGCGGACAGCTCCAAGCTCGGCGAGCTCAAGGCTCTACTGGCGGGAACGAGCACCGAATGCGGCGCCGGCGAAAGCGCGGTGATCGAGGCCGGCGCGCGTCCCGCGGACTGGGTGATGGCGGCCGTCAGTGGCGCCGCCGGGCTGAAGCCGGCTCTCGCCGCCGTCGATCGCGGCGCGCATGTCGCTCTCGCCAACAAGGAATGCCTCGTCTGCGCCGGCGATTTCTTCATGCAGCGCGCGGCGAAGGCGGGCGCCTGCATCCTGCCGGCCGATTCCGAGCATAACGCTTTGTTTCAGGCACTGGCATCGGGCAATCGCGACGAGCTGGTTTGCGTCATCATCACCGCATCGGGCGGCCCGTTCCGGACCTGGAAGCCGGCTGACATCGAGCAGGCGACCCTCGAGCAGGCGCTTAAGCACCCGAACTGGAGCATGGGCCAGAAGATCACGATCGATTCCGCCTCGATGATGAACAAGGGGCTCGAGGTGATCGAGGCTTCCTATCTGTTCGCACTCTCGCCCGACGAGATCGACGTCCTCGTGCATCCGCAGTCGATCATCCACGGCATGGTCGAATTCTCCGACCGTTCAGTCATGGCGCAGCTCGGCGCGCCCGACATGCGCACGCCCATCGCCCATTGCCTCGGCTGGCCCGATCGCATCAAGGGCCCGGCGGCCAAGCTGGACCTCGCGAAGATCGGCCAGCTCACCTTCGAGGCACCGGACTTCGAGCGGTTCCCCGGACTGCGACTGGCCTACGATTCGCTCCGGACCGGGAAGGGGGCCACCACGGTCTACAATGCCGCCAACGAGGTCGCCGTTGCCGCCTTCATCGCCGGCAAGATCCGCTTCGGCGCGATTGCGCGGCTGGTCGAGGCGACCCTCGACGATTGGATCCGCGGCGGGAACCTGGCGCCCCTGACGTCCGCCGACGATGCAATCTCTGTTGACCATGTTGCTCGAAATAGAGCCGCCGCCCTATTGCCTCAAATTGCCTTAAAGGCATCTTAATTGGTTGGGGCCAGGGCCTTGCGGCGCTGGATGAGGGAAATCGATGATCGACTTTTTTGTCCATAGTTTCAATGCATTGAGCCATGGGCTCCTCGGCTACGCGGTTCCCTTCCTGTTCGTCCTGACCATCGTCGTGTTCTTCCACGAACTCGGCCATTTCCTGGTCGCGCGCTGGGCGGGCGTTCGGGTGTTGACCTTCTCGCTCGGTTTCGGACCCGAGCTGGTCGGTTTCAACGACCGCCACGGCACCCGCTGGAAGATCTCGGCGATCCCGCTCGGCGGCTACGTCAAGTTCTTCGGCGACGAGAGCGAGGCCTCGACCCCATCGGCCGAGACGCTTGCGGCGATGACCGCCGAGGAGCGCGCCGGCAGCTTCCACCACAAGAAAGTCGGCCCGCGCGCGGCCATCGTCGCGGCCGGACCGATCGCCAATTTCATCCTGGGCGCGCTGATCTTCGCCGGCATGGCGCTCTACTACGGCAAGCCGAGCACGATCGCTCGCGTCGACGGCGTCGTCGCCGATGGCGCTGCGGCTGCGGCCGGTTTCAAGATCGGGGACATCGTCGTTCAGATCGACGGCAAGCCGATCGAAAGCTTTGCCGACATGCAGCGAATCGTTGCGATGAACGCCGGTTCGGCGCTTGCATTCCAGGTGAAGCGTGACGGCGCCATCGTGGCTCTGACTGCGACCCCCGCGCTGCTCGAGCGCAAGGATCCGTTCGGGAACAGCCACCGTGTCGGCGTGCTCGGCGTCGAGCACAAGACCCAGGCCGGCGAGACTTCCACCGTTCCGGTCGGTGTGGGCGAAGCGGTCAAGATCGGCGTGGAACAGGTCTGGTTCATCATCACCAGCACCTTCAAATTCCTGGGCTCGCTGTTTGTCGGACACGGTAACCCGAACGAGGTCAGCGGCGTTCTTGGGATCGCGAAGATGTCGGGGCAGGCGGCCAGTGCCGGGTTCCAGTTCGTGATCAACCTTTGTGCGGTGCTGTCGGTGTCTATCGGGCTCTTGAACCTGTTCCCGATCCCGCTGCTCGATGGCGGTCACCTTATGTTCTATGCGGCGGAGGTCGTTCGCGGCCGGCCCTTGTCCGAGCGGACTCAGGAGATGGGGTTCCGAATCGGGCTGGGTTTGGTGCTGATGTTGATGGTGTTTGCGACCTACAACGACATTCTGCGGATGGCAGCTTCCTGATCGGGGCTTTTTTGTGGCGTTGCTGTTGAGCAACGTCTTGGAATGAAATTGAAATTGCGGCGCGTTCGGCCGTTTGCGGCGTCGGCGAAATTGGCTACAAGCGGCCTGAAACTTGGGGAATCTCCAGACCGGCGTTGGGGTGGGTCTGGTGCGGAATGATAAGGGCGCGTTGCGCATGAAGTTTGGACTGCGACTCCGGGGGGGCTTGCTCGCGACCCTGATCATGTTCGGCGCGCCGGTGGTTGCCCCCGTCGGGGCCGTCTTGGTGTCTTCGTCTGCGCTTGCTCAGACCGTCCAGTCGATTTCTGTCGAAGGAAATCGCCGCGTCGAGGTGGAGACGATCCGCTCCTATTTCAAGCCGGGTCCGGGCGGGCGCCTGGATCAAGCCGCCATCGATGACGGCCTCAAGGCGCTGATCGAGACCGGCCTGTTCCAGGACGTCAGGATCAACCGCGGCCCCGGCGGCCAGATCGTCGTTTCCGTGGTGGAAAACCCGGTGATCGGGCGCATCGCCTTCGAGGGCAACAAGAAGATCAAGGACGAGCAGCTCACCGCCGAGGTCCAGTCCAAGGCGCGCGGAACCTTCTCCCGCGCCATGGTGCAGTCCGACACGCTGCGAATCGCCGAAATCTATCGCCGCTCCGGCCGCTACGACGTGCGCGTCACGCCCGAAATCATCGAGCAGCCGAACAACCGCGTCGACCTCATCTTCACGATCGTGGAAGGCGCCAAGACCGGCGTGAAATCGATCGAGTTCGTCGGCAACGTCGCGTTCTCGTCCTACCGCCTGCGCGACGTCATCAAGACGCGCGAATCGAATCTTCTCAGCTTCCTTGCCAGCGGCGACATCTACGACCCTGATCGTGTCGAGGCGGACCGCGACCTGATCCGCCGCTTCTACCTCAAGAACGGTTTCGCCGACGTCCAGGTCGTGGCGGCGCTGACCGAATACGATCCGGAGAAGAAGGGCTTCAACGTCACTTTCAAGATCGAGGAAGGCGCGCAATATCGCGTCGGCGCGGTCGACTTCCGCTCCAGCATTCCGAACTTCGATCCGTCTTCGATGCGGGCCTATTCGCGCGTCGGTGTCGGCTCGCTCTACAACGTCGAATCGGTCGAGAAGTCGGTCGAGGAGATGCAGATCGAGGCGTCGCGCCGCGGTTATGCCTTCGCCGTAGTCCGTCCCGGCGGCGACCGTAATTTCGAGGCGCACACCGTGTCCGTCGTGTTCAACATCGACGAGGGTCCGCGCACCTATATCGAGCGCATCAACCTGCGTGGCAACACCCGCACGCGTGACTACGTCATCCGCCGCGAGTTCGACATCTCGGAAGGCGATGCCTACAACCGCGCGCTGGTCGATCGCGCCGAGCGGCGCCTGAAGAACCTCGACTATTTCAAGAGCGTCAAGATCACGACGGAGCCCGGCTCGTCGAGCGACCGCGTCATCCTGATCGTCGACATGGAAGAGAAATCGACCGGCGACTTCTCGATCTCGGGCGGTTACTCAACGACCGACGGCGCGCTGGCCGAAGTTTCGGTCTCCGAGCGCAACCTGCTCGGCCGCGGCCTGTTCGCCAAGGCGTCGGTGACCTACGGCCAGTACGCGCGCGGCTATTCGCTGTCGTTCGTCGAGCCGTACCTGCTCGACTATCGCGTCGCGCTCGGCCTCGACCTCTACCAGCGCCAGCAACTGTCCAACAGCTACATCTCCTACGGCACCAAGACGCTCGGCTTCTCGCCGCGCCTCGGCTTCAGCCTGCGTGAAGACCTGTCGCTCCAGCTGCGCTACTCGATCTACCAGCAGGAAATCACGCTGCCGTCCTATCTGGCGAACTGTAACAACGTGCAGTTTCTGCCTGACGGCACCCCGAACCCCGCCTTCAATCCGAGCCCAGCCTTTGCCAATGCCAATGGTTTGAGTCTCGCCTCAACCAATGGCCTGGGTTGCTACATCGACGGCGAAGCTTCGCTGCCGGTGCGCAAGGAACTTGCGGGCGGCAGGACGCTGACCTCGGCGCTCGGCTACTCGCTGAACTACAACACGCTGGACAACAACAAGAACCCCACCGACGGTCTGATCGTCGACTTCCGTCAGGATTTTGCCGGCGTCGGCGGCGACGTCTCCTACCTGAAGTCCGTCATTGATGCGAAGTACTACACTCCGCTGGTGTCCGACATCGTCGGCCTCGTCCACCTTCAGGGTGGTGTTCTGAACCAGATCGGCAACAAAGAACTGCGCATGCTCGATCAGTTCCAGATGGGCCCGAATCTCGTCCGCGGCTTTGCCCCGAACGGCATCGGCCCGCGCGATTTGAATCCCTATGGCACGCAGGACGCGCTTGGCGGCACCAAATATTGGGGCGCTTCGTTCGAATTGCAGATGCCGTTCTGGTTCCTGCCGAAGGAAGTGGGTCTGAAGGGCGCGGTCTACGCTGACGCCGGCGGTCTCTTTGACTATCAGGGACCGACGACGTGGTTGGCGACCAACGAAATAACCACGACCAGGAATTCGAACTGTACGCCGTCGACGATCAACCCGGCCACGCCTGGCACCTGTACCGGCCTGGTGTATGACAACGGCAATACCGTCCGTTCGTCGGTTGGTGTCGGTTTGATCTGGCAGTCACCATTCGGACCGCTGCGCTTCGACTACGCCGTGCCGCTCACCAAGGGCAAGTACGACCGTGTGCAGGAGTTCAGGTTCGGCGGCGGCACCTCGTTCTAGTTCGATCAGCACGGCACGATCCGGATCAGTGGAGCCGGTTTCCGAAAGGGATCGTGCCAATCCAACAGATAAGGCATGATGCGGCCTGACCGCTTCATGCCGAAGCCGGACCGCGACGGGGTGGAATGGCGCAGCCGACCTTCTTCACAAAGCCGCCTGCCACGGCGCTGGCCGACATTGCCACGCTGACCAAGGCGCAATTGGTCGACCCCACGAGGGGCGGCCAAGTCATCACGGGCCTGGCTTCGCTGGACGAGGCCGGCCCGATGCATCTGACATTCTTCGACAACCTCAAATATGCCGATCAGCTCAAGGCAACCAGGGCGGGTGCATGCCTGGTCAGTCCGCGCTTCGAGGCCGAGGTGCCCGCGCACGTGGCCGTGCTGCGGGCGAAGCAGCCGTTCCGCGCCTTCGTCGCGATCGCCCGGGAATGGCACGGCGACGCGCTGCGGCCGCAATCCTGGACCGGCAGCGACGGCATTGCACCGTCCGCCATCATCGACCCCACGGCACGGCTCGAGGACGGCGTGATCGTCGATCCCCTGGCCGTCATCGGTGCGGATGTCGAGATCGGCAGCGGCACGGTGGTCGGTGTCGGCGCGGTGATTGGCCCGGGCGTCAAGATCGGCCGGGACTGCAATGTCGGCGCCCGCACCGCGATCCAGTGCGCTCTGATTGGCAACAATGTCTTGATCCATCCGGGCTGCTCGATCGGGCAGGACGGCTACGGTTTCATCTTCTTCGGTCCCGAGGGCCATCTGAAGGTGCCGCAGACCGGACGCGTGCTGATCCAGAACGACGTCGAGGTCGGCGCCAACACCACGATCGACCGCGGGTCTTTGCGGGATACGGTCATCGGCGAGGGGACCAAAATCGACAATCAGGTCCAGATTGGCCACAATGTCACGATCGGCCGGCATTGCCTGCTGGCGGCCCAGATCGGCCTCGCGGGCAGCCTGACCATCGGCGACAACGTGGCGCTCGGAGCGAAGGTGGGCATCAACAATCACCTCAAGATCGGCGATGGTGCCCAGGTGACCGCGATGAGCGCGGTCAAGGACGACATTCCGCCGGGCGGCCGCTGGGGCGGGCATTTCGCCAAGCCGACCAAACAATGGTTCAAGGAGATCATCGCGGTGGAGCGCCTGGTACGCGACAGCAAGGCCGATCCGAAGGACGAGGGACGGGAATGACGGAGGAATCGCCTATCAAGTTCGAACTGGTGGACATCAACGCCATCCTCCAGACGCTGCCGCACCGCTTTCCGATGCTGCTGATCGACCGCGTGATCAACATCCGCGCCGATTACAGCGGCATCGGCATCAAGAACGTCACCTTCAACGAACCGGCCTTCCAGGGGCATTTCCCCGAGCGCCCGGTCTATCCCGGCGTCATGATGATCGAGGCGATGGCGCAGACGGCGGGCGTGATCGGCATCAAGTCGGTCGAGGGCACCGAGAAGCCGCGCGCGGTGTATTTCCTCACGATCGACAAGTGCAAGTTCCGCAAGCCCGTGCTGCCCGGCGATACCATCGAGTATCACATGCGCTCGCTCGGCCGCCGCAAGACCATGTGGTGGTTTCACGGCGACGCCAAGGTCAACGGCCAGGTGGTTGCGGAGGCCGACGTCGGCGCCATGCTGACGGACTGAAGAGCCAGCCAGCGCGAATGGATTCACGCGTGGCAGTCGTAGCGGCTGCCAGCGGTCTCGCGCCTGAGATTCCGGTTGAAGAACTGGCCCATGGACGGTGCGCCCAGAAGGCGGTCGACCGTCTCGGCCGTGACGCGGCAATAGCGGTCATAGGCGCCGCCCGCCACGACGACGAGGTCCTGCCGCGCGCGATCGTAGCAGACCCGCTGGAGCACCGTGCTCCGAGTGATGTCGCGGCACTCGAATGTGCCGAGATCGATGCGGTCGCGCTCGCCGATCTCCACCCGCTCGGAGACAACGGGCGCAGCCGCGAGGTGTGTGAGCAGGAGTACCAGAGCCCTGACCATGTTAAGTTCAAGCTCCACGTGAACACGTTGAAAGGCGGTGAGGGCCGCTTCATCCGGCACTTGAAACAGGCCGAGATGATACGTCACTGGACAGATCGGGCATAGTCGCGCTAACCACCGGAAAACCAAGCTACTTCAACACACAATCAGACCTTCTTGATGAGTAAGATTGATCCCACCGCGCGGGTCGCGAACGGCGCCGTGATCGGCGAGGGCACCGAGGTCGGGCCCTTCTGCATCATCGGCTCGAACGCCGTGATCGGCCAAAACTGCAAGCTGATCGGACAGGTCACGATCATTGGCCATACGTCGATCGGCGACGGCTGCGTGATCTCTCCGTTCGCGGTGCTCGGTGGCGCGCCCCAGGATCTCAGCTACAAGGGCGAGCCGACCCGGCTCGAGATCGGCTCGGGCTGCACCATCCGGGAAGGTACGACGATGAACGTCGGCACCATCAAGGGCGGCGGGCTGACGCGCGTCGGCAACGGCGGCTACTTCATGAACAACAGCCATGTCGGCCACGACTGCATGGTCGGCGACAACGTGATCTTCGCGACCTCCGCGACGCTCGGCGGTCATTGCGAGATCGGCGACGCCGTCTATATCGGCGGCCTGTCCGCGGTGCACCAGTTCACGCGCATCGGCCCCTATGTCATGGTCGGCGGCGTCTGTGGCGTGCGCGACGACGTCATCCCGTATGGGCTCGTCAACGGCCAATATGCGGTGCTGGAGAGCCTCAACCTGATCGGCATGAAGCGTCGCAAGTTCACCAAGCAGCGGCTCGCGACGGTGCGCGGCTTCTATCAGAAGCTCTTCCATGGCCCCGGCACGTTTGCCGAGCGGCTCGAGGCGGCGCGGCCGCTCGCGGGGGAAGATCCGGCCATCGCAGAAATCCTCGACTTCATCGGCAAGGGCAAGCGCCCGCTCTGTCTGCCCGCCATCTCGAAGTGACGCTGGGATGGCCGCGGACATGACCTCGGCGGCTTCGGAGATTTCATCGCCGGTCGGCGTGGTCGCCGGTGGCGGCGCGATGCCGTTCGCGGTGGCTGAGTCGCTCGCTGCGCGCGGCATCACGCCGGTGCTGTTTCCGCTGCGCGGGGCCTGCGATCCGGCGCGCGTGGAAAAATTCCGCCACCGCTGGATCTCGGTCGGCCAGCTCGGCCGCGCCATGCGGCTGTTCCGCGAGGAGGGCTGCCGCGACCTGATCTTCATCGGCACATTGGTGCGGCCCTCGCTGTCAGAGATCCGGTTCGACTTCAAGACATTGCGCCTGCTCGGCAACGTCATCCGTGCCTTTCGCGGCGGCGATGATCATCTTCTCTCCGGCGTCGGCCGCATCCTCGAGCAGGACGGCTTTCGCATGGTCGGCATCAAGGATGTCGCGCCCGACCTCTTGATGCCCGAGGGCTGCATCAGTCGGGCCTGGCCAAACGACAATGCCAAGGCCGACATCGAGCGCGGGCGCGCGGTGCTGATGGCGCTCGGCCCGTTCGACATCGGTCAGGCTGCCGTCGTGATCGACGGCCATGTGGTGGCGGTCGAGGACATCGAGGGCACCGACGCGCTGCTCGCGCGCGTCGCGCGCCTGCGTGAAGAGGGCCGCATCCGCGCCGCCACTGGTCGCGGCGTGCTGGTGAAGGCCCCGAAGAGCGGCCAGGATCTGCGCTTCGACCTGCCGACCATCGGCCCGCGCACCATCGAAGGTGTCGCGAAGGCCGGCCTTGCGGGCATCGCCGTCATCGCCGGCAACACCATTGCCGCCGAGCCGCAGGCGATGATTGGGCTTGCCGATGCCAAATATCTCTTCGTCATCGGCCTTGCCAAATGATGCAGACCCGCGATCCCGAGCGGAAGATCTTCCTGATTGCCACGGAGGAATCCGGCGACCGGCTGGGCAGTGCGCTGATGAAGGTGCTGCGCCAGCGTCTCGGCGACGGCGTGCAGTTCGTCGGCGTCGGCGGCCGCACCATGGCGCGCGAGGGGCTGGAGACGCTGTTTCCGATCGAGGAGCTGTCGATCGTCGGCTTCGCCGCGGTGGCGCAGCAATTACCAAAAATCCTGCGGCTGATCCGCCAGACCGTCGATGCCGCGATCGAGTCCGCGCCGGACGCGCTCGTGATCATCGACAGTCCCGACTTTACCCATCGCGTCGCCCGCCGCGTGCGTGCGCGCAATCCCGCGATCCCGGTGATCGACTACGTCTCGCCGCAGCTCTGGGCCTGGCGGCCGGGCCGGGCGCGTACCATGCTCGGCTACGTCGATCACGTGCTTGGCCTGCTGCCGTTCGAGCCGGAGGAATACCGCAAGCTCGGCGGGCCGCCCTGCAGCTATGTCGGCCACCCCCTGATCGAGCAATTGTCCTCGCTGCGGCCGAATGCCGAGGAGCAGAAGCGCCGCAACACTGAGCCGCCGGTGCTGCTGGTGCTGCCGGGCAGCCGCCGCAGCGAGATCCGGCATCATCTCGAGGTGTTTGGCGCGGCGCTCGGACGGTTGCAGGCGGAGGGGCGCGCCTTCGAGCTGATGCTACCGACCATGCCGCATCTCGAAGCCACCGTGCGCGAAGGCATCGCAAGCTGGCCGGTCAAACCGCAGATCGTGATTGGCGAAGCCGAGAGGCGCGCCGCCTTTCGCATCGCGCATGCCGCGCTGGCGAAATCAGGCACGGTGACGCTCGAACTCGCGCTGTCAGGCATTCCCATGGTGACGGCCTATCGTGTCGGCGCGATAGAGGCCTTCATCCTGCGTCGTGCAATCCGCGTCTCCTCGGTGATCCTCGCCAATCTCGTGATCGGCGACGATGTCATTCCGGAGTATTTGCAGGAGGACTGCACGCCGGAGAAGCTCGCGCCGGCACTCATCGAGGTGCTGACCGACACGCCGCTGCGCAGGCGCCAGGTCGAGGCTTTCGCCCGCCTCGATCAGATCATGTCGACCGGCAACAAATCGCCGAGCGTGCTTGCCGCCGACGTCGTGCTCGCCACGATGCGGAAGGGCCGGCGATAAGCGACGGTCCCTGCAAGATTAGGCCAAGCCGCCATCGACTCGAAAACACTGGCTGGTGATACGTTGGCTGTCGTCGGATGCGAGAAACAGGGCCATCCGCGCGATATCCTCAGGCGTCACCGCGTCGGGAATGGCCTGACGGGTGCGAAACTCGGTGATGACCCGCTCGTCCGGATACCACAGCCGGCGCTGGCGTTCGGTGATCACCATGCCCGGCGCGATCGCGTTGACCCGGATGCGGTCGGGACCGACCGACCGCGCCAGCGAGTTGGTGAAGCCGACGACGGCCGCCTTCGCAGCGGCATAGACCGGCAGCGCCGGCGCGCCGCGCATCCAGGCGATCGACGACATGTTGATGATCGAGCCGCCTCCGCGCGCCTGCATCTGCGGCACCACGGCCTGGGCGGCAAAGAAGACGTGCTTCAGGTTGACGCCGATCATCCAGTCGAACGCGGCGGACGTCACTTCCGCGAGCAGCTGGCGCTGGTCGTTGGCGGCGTTGTTGACGAGCACCGCGGCGTCACCGAGTTTTCGATGCACCTCCGCCATCGCGCCGCGCAACGCGTCGATGTCGAGGAGATCGCAGGGCACGAACAGCGGCGCGGTACCGGTCGCCGCCGCGACCTCCGCGACCAGCGCGCCGCCGGCCGCGTCGTCGATATCGAGGAACGCGACGCGGGCGCCTTGACCAGCGAAGGCGCGCACGAAGGCGGCACCGATGCCGCTGGCGCCTCCGGTGATCAACACCACCCGGTCGGCGAGGCCGGCATAGCTCGATTTTGTCATGCGATCAGTCGCTCCGTCTCGGGGTCGAACAGGCAAAGGCGGCGGGTGTCGAGTGCAAAGGGGGCAGAGGTGCCCGGCGCGGGGCGGACGTCTGGCGAGATGCGGGCCTGAGCGGGTTCGCCGCCAAGCCGCAGCAGGACGATGGTCTCGGCTCCGGTGGGTTCGACCATCTCGACCGGCGCGGTGACGACGACCGGCGCGCCGGTCGCGCCGGAGAACGCGCGGTCCCCTTCGGCGATGCATTCCGGCCTGATTCCGAGCACCACCTCGCGGTCGACATAGGATGCCGCGGCATCGTAGCCCTGCAGGTGCAGACGCACCTCGTCGGAGCGCCCGGCGCCGATCACGACCACTGGCCCGCTGCTGTCTGCCTCGAGCCGTGCCGGCATCGTGTTCATCGGCGGCGAGCCCATGAACCGGGCGACGAACAGATTGGCGGGATAGCGGTACACCGTATCAGGGTCGGCGAATTGCTGCACCACGCCGCGGTGCATGACGGCGATCCGGGTCGCCATCGTCATGGCCTCGATCTGGTCGTGGGTGACGTAGACGATGGTGGCGCCGATGCGCTGATGCAGGCGCTTGATCTCCATCCGCATCTCGACGCGCAGCTTCGCATCGAGATTGGAGAGCGGCTCGTCAAACAGGAAAAGCAGTGGATTGCGCACCAGGGCCCGGCCCATCGCCACGCGCTGGCGCTGGCCGCCGGACAGTTGCGACGGCTTGCGGCCGAGCAGCGGCTCGATCTGGAGCAGGCGAGCGACGTTTGCGAGTGCCTTCTCCTGCTCCACTTTCGGCACGTGGCGACATTCCATGCCGAAGGTGATGTTCTGGCGCACCGTCATCGAGGGATAGAGCGCATAGGACTGGAACACCATGGCGATGTCGCGGTCCTTGGGCGGGACGTCGTTGACGACGCGCCCGCCGATCTCGATCGTCCCCGCGCTGGGGCGATCGAGCCCGGCGACGATGTTGAGCAGCGTGGACTTGCCGCAGCCCGACGGCCCGACCAGCACGGTGAACTCGCCGCTCTCGATGTCGAGATCGACGCCCTTCAGCACCTCAAGATTGGCGTAGCGCTTCGACAGGCTGCGAATGCTCAGTGCTGCCATGACGGCCTCATCATTTCACGGCCCCGGCGGTGAGGCCTCGCACGAAGTACTTGCCGCCGATCAGATAGATCAGAAGCGTCGGCAGCGCCGCGATCATCACCGCGGCGCTTTGCACGCCATGTTGCGGGATATCGGCGACAGCGGCGGAGAGCGCGATCAGCGCGGCGGTGACCGGCTGCTGCTGACCGGTCGTGAACGTCACGCCGTAGAGAAACTCGTTCCAGATGTGCGTGAACTGCCAGATCACGGTGACGACCAGGATCGGCGGCGAGAGCGGCAGGATGATGCGCCAGAAAATGCGAAAGAACCCTGCGCCATCGATCCGCGCGGCTCTTATCAATTCCTGCGGGATGGCAACGTAATAGTTCCGGCAGAACAGGGTCGTGAAGGAGAGGCCCTGGATCGTGTGGATCAGGACCAGTCCCGTCAGCGTGTTCATCAGGCCCGTATCGCGCAGCACGATGGTCCAGGGCAGCAGACGCATCTGCTGCGGCAGGAAGATGCCCAGCGTGACGATACCGTAGATCCAGCTGTCGCCGCGGAAGCGCCAGAGCGAAACCGCGTAACCGGCGACTGCACCGAGCAGGGTGGAGAAGATCGTCGCCGGAATGGTCACCAGTGCGGAGTTCAGCATGTACGGCCGGATGCCGGCGCACGTCTCGGCGACGCAGAAACCACTCCACGCCGCGGCGTAGTTGCTCCAGGCCAGATGCTGCGGCCAGCCGATCATCGAACCCTGCGCGATCTCCTCGTTGGTCCGGAGTGAGTTCAGCACGACGACAGCCAACGGCGTGAGCCATGCCACGGCGATCAGCGAAACGATTAGATAGATCAGGATCCGGCTTGGCGCGAAGGTTCGCTCACCCATGGATCGCCCGCCGCCGCTGGACGTAACGCCACGCTGCATAGGGCAGCAGAACCGCAAGGAGAATGAGCAACATCAGGACCGCTGCGGCCGCTCCCCGTCCGAGCAGGCTGCGCTGGAACATCAGGTCATAGACGACAAGCGCCGGCAGCTGGGTTGCGATGCCAGGGCCGCCATTGGTGAGCGCGCGGACGAGGTCGAAGGTCGAAATCGCGAATTGCAGCTGGATGACGATGACGGTGATGGTGATCGGCCACAGCGTCGGCAGGATGACGCGCCGGTACATCCTGATAGCTCCGGCGCCGTCGATCTGCGCGGCCTTGATCAGGTCGGCGTCGACGGAGCGGAGGCCGGCGAGGAAAAGCGCCATGGCAAATCCGGAGGATTGCCAGATCGCGGCGATGACGATGGTCCAGATCGCCATGTCCCGGTCGATCAGCCAGTCGAACCGGAAGGAGGTCCAGCCGAGGTCGTGGACCAGCTTCTGGATACCAAGGCCGGGATTGAGCAACCAGCTCCAGACCGTGCCGGTGACCACGAACGACACCGCCAGGGGGTAGAGGAAGATGGATCGCAGCAGGTTCTCGCCGCGAATGCGCTGATCGAGCAGGATCGCAAGGATGAGCCCGGTCGTCAGACTGAGCAGCACGAACGCGCTGCCAAACAGCAGCAGATTGTCGAAGGCGATCTGCCAGTTCCGCGATGCCGCGACCGCCGAATAGTTGCGCAAGCCCACCCAGCCCGTAACAGGGACCAAAGTGGATGGTGTGAACGATATCCAGATCGTCCACAGCGAAAATGCAATGAGGTGCGCGGCGGACAACAGCAGCGGCACCCAGATCGCCAGAACTTCGGGCAGCCGGCGTACCACCTCGGCAGTCGGCGGCCGGCCCGGTCTTGTCGAGACGGCGATGGTCAACGTGCGCTCTCGACGGCCTCGGCGAGGCGTGTGGCTGCTTGCTCCGGCTTGATCGTCTTGTTCTTCACGTACTCCGTGATCACGTCGATCATCGCTGCGGTCAAACCGTTTTCCTGCGCCATGTTGTGCGCAAGACTGAGGACGGCCTGATTGCTGGCGATCGCGTCTTTCAGGGCGGCTGCGGTCCGCCGTTGACCATCCGACCAGCCTTCACCGGACAGATCGACATCGGTGCGCACGGGGATCGACCCCGTGATCTGCGAGTACATGGTCTGGATCGCCGGATCCATGACGAGCTGGGCCATCAGCGTCTGACCGGCTTGCAGGTCCGCCTCCTTGCGCTGCCAGAAGATGAAGGCATCGGCATTCAGCAGGAACACAGGCTTGCCATTGTCGCTCGGTCCCGGGGCGATCATGAAGTCTTCGAACTTGAAACCGGCGTTGCGGAGCACGCCTTGCGCCCAGCCGCCCATGATCATCATGCCCATGTCGCCGTCGACGAAGCGCTTGAGATTGGTCGAAAAGTGCTGGGCGCCGACATTGGGGTCCATCCAGTCGGCGATCTTGCGGACCTGCACGAACGCAGCCTTGATCTCGGGCCCCTCCAGGGCCTTCTTCTCGAGATTCATGATCGCTGCGCGGTATGCCGTCGGGCTGATGCCGGCGAGAGCGGCCTCGAACTTCTGCCCGTCATCGGGGCGGGTGCCGCCATTGGCGACGGGATAGGCGACGCCGCCTGATTTCATTTTTTCGGCGAGCTCATTGAACTCGGCCCAGGTGACGGGAACCTTGTCGGTCTTGGCCTTGTCCATCGCGCGCTTGGACAGGAATAGCATGTTGGTGCTGTAGATCTGCAGCGGCAGCGCGATCCACTTGCCCGCCGGCTTGTGCAATTTGGCAAGGTCGGGAGCGACCACCTTTTCGTAACCAGCGGCCGCGACGACGGCGTCGAGATCGACCGTCGGCGCAATCTTAGACCAGGCCGCAATTTCGGGGCCCTTGAGCTGCGAACACGCCGGCGGATCGCCGGCGATGATCTGGGCACGGAGCTTGTTCATCATCTCGGTGGTGAAGCCGGGGACGGGCGAGTGCTGCCAGACGCCGCCCTTTTCCTCGAATTTCTTGCCGAGCGCCGTGATCGCAGCCCCGTCGCTGCCGGCGGACCATTGCGAGATCGCGGTCAGGCGCGGCTTGACCGCGCCTTGCGCGCGGGCAAATGCCGGCAGCGCGAGCGCGGCAACGGATCCAGCGAGCAGACGACGCCTTGTTGTTGTGATCATGGCAGTTCCTCCCGGTGTGAACTTTCGTGGCGCGTGCAGACGGCGCGGCTCAGGGCATGTCAGGCCGCCTCCGTCGATGCGGCGGGCATGCCGCCGCTTCTGGCGAGACAGAAGGCTGCGAAGGCAAGCGCGGCCTGCGGATCGTTGCCGGTCGACGGCGCCACGAAGGCGAGCGACATCTGCGCATGCTTGCGGCCGCCGAGCAGGCTGGCATCGATACCGTCGACCAGCGCCTTCCGATCATCCTCCGCGAGGAGTGACGGCCAGCCCGAGATGGCGACGCCGTGACAGGGCTTGACGTTCAGCGTGTTGCCGATCGCAAGGCCCAGGCGATGGAGGCGAGATCGCAACTCCTGCCGCACGCGCGTGGAGATCGGGATTGTATTCACCCAATCGCTGCCAAGCCGCAGCAGCTCCGGCTCCGCCACGCTGAGCAGCTCGGCGAGCGCGGGCAACGAGGTATAGGCCTCGACGCAGCCATGGTGACCGCAGCGGCAAAGCGGGCCGTCGGCTTCGAACACCATGTGGCCGAGCTCGACCGGTTGCAGGGCGTCGGCCTCGATGGGATCGTCCATCCAGGCGCCCGCGACGCCCTGACCGACGAAGACGAACAGGTGCGCGCCGCTGAACGGATAGTTTTCCGTGCGGCAGCGATGAAACGTGGCGTGGGCCACCACCGAATTGGTGAACTCGACCGGGACGTTCGCGTACATCTCGCCGAGCCTGTCGCTGATGCGTGCGATGTTGCAGGGAATGATCGGGTTGCCGCACTCGCTCAAGCGGCCGAGGCCCGGAATGGTGATGCCGATCTGCGCGAGCCTGATCCGTCGCCGCCGTGTCCAGTCCCGCAACAATGTCAGCGCTTCGCCAAACACGCGGCTGACCGATTCGGCTGTCGGCTTTGGCGGCAGCGGAACACGCTCGGTGTAGCGCAGCTCGCCCGAGAGGTTGCCGATGCCGACGCTGAGCCACTGGCCAGTCAGCTCGAGGGCCGCGAGCGCCACCGAGCCATCGAGCGCGACAAGACCCGTCGGGCCGCCGACGTAAGGGGCAGGGCGCCGAACTTCCTCGATCAGGCCTTCGGCCTTGAGGTCGAACAGGATGCGCGACAGGCTTGCTTCGGACAGGCGCACGGCCTTGGCCAAGGGCGGGCGGAACGAACCGCCCGACTGAAGCAGATGAGTCAAAATGGCAGCGCGCGTCTGCCGCCGACTTCTCGGCTGCTCCGGCATTTCCATCCCTCTCGTCATTCTTACTTAGTGTAAGAATTTGCGCGCTGAGCGTTTCGACTGTCAAGCCTTTGCCGGCGTGCTGCGCCGACTTGTTATTGTGCGTGGCAGCAACGGGGCTGGTAGGATTGGACAAACAAAGACGGCGCCATCATGAGATGGCGCCGTTCGAAGAGCCGTGTCCGCTCAGGACTTACTTGCGATCCTTGATCGGCACGTAATCGCGCTTGGTGACGCCGGTGTAGAGCTGGCGCGGACGGCCGATCTTCTGCTGCGGATCCTCGATCATCTCGCTCCACTGGCTGATCCAGCCGACGGTGCGGGCGACCGCGAACAGCACGGTGAACATCGAGACCGGGAAGCCCATCGCCTTCAGCGTGATGCCCGAATAGAAGTCGACGTTCGGGTAGAGCTTGCGGTCGATGAAGTACTGGTCGCTGAGCGCGATCTTCTCGAGCTCCATCGCCACCTTCAGCATCGGATCGTCGCCATGGCCGGTCTCCCTGAGCACGGCGTGACACATCTTCTGCATGATCTTGGCGCGCGGATCGTAGTTCTTGTAGACGCGATGGCCGAAGCCCATCAGGCGGACTTCGGAGTTCTTGTCCTTCACCTTGGCGATGAACTCGGGAATCTTGTCGACCGTGCCGATGCCGTAGAGCATGTTGAGCGCGGCTTCGTTGGCGCCGCCATGCGCCGGGCCCCAGAGGCAGGCGATGCCGGCTGCAATGCAGGCGAACGGGTTGGCACCCGAGGAGCCGGCGATGCGCACCGTCGAGGTCGAGGCGTTCTGCTCGTGGTCGGCGTGCAGGATGAAAATCTTCTCCAGCGCGTCGGCGAGCACCGGGCTGACCTTGTACTCCTCGCAAGGCACCGCGAAGCACATGTTCAGGAAGTTCTCGGCGAAGCCGAGCGAGTTCTTCGGATACACGAAGGGCTGGCCGACCGTGTACTTGTAGGCCATTGCGGCCAGCGTCGGGATCTTCGCGATCATGCGCATGGAGGCGATCATGCGCTGCTTGGGATCGTTGATGTCGGTGGAGTCGTGGTAGAACGCAGCGAGGGCGCCGACGGCGGCTACCATGATCGCCATCGGATGGGCGTCGCGGCGGAAGCCCTGGAAGAAGCGGGCCATCTGCTCGTGCACCATCGTGTGATGGGTCACGCGGTAATCGAAATCCTTCTTCTGCTCAGCGGTCGGCAGGTTACCGTAGAGCAGGAGATAGCAGGTCTCCAGGAAGTCGCCGTGCTCGGCGAGCTGCTCGATCGGATAGCCGCGGTATTCCAGCACGCCGGCATCGCCGTCGATGTAGGTGATCTTGGACTGGCAGCTCGCGGTCGAGGTGAAGCCGGGATCGTAGGTGAACAGACCCGACTGGCCGTAGAGCTTGCCGATATCGACGACATCGGGCCCGGCGCTGCCGCTGAGGATCGGGAGATCGTAGTTCTTGTTTCCGACCGTCAGCGTGGCGGTCTTTGGGCTTTCTTTTGCGTCCATCAGAGGTCCCCGATGTATGGTGAAACGGGCCGGACCCGGAAGGCCCCGATGAGATCGTGGGGCAGGCCGGATGTTCCAGAATGTACGGGGGAGATGGGTATATTATTGCTGTGTGCGCTGCAAGATCAGCCGCACGCATGGCCTACTTACGTCGTAGCCTGATCCTTGAGCCGCCCCAGGCTTTCCTGGCGTCCCAGCACGTCCAAAACCTCAAATATACCAGGCGATGTCGTCCGCCCGGTCAGCGCCGCGCGCAAGGGCTGGGCGACCGCGCCGAGCTTGAGACTATTTTCCTCGGCGAAGGCGCGCAGCGCGGCTTCCGCGCTGGCCGCACTCCAGGTCTCGACTTTCTCCAGCGCGGAATGAAGCTGGCCGATCAGCTTGCGGTTCTCGGGCGTCAGCAGCGCCTGCGCCTTGGAATCGAGCTGCAGCGGCCGGTCGGCGAAGATGAAACAGGCGCCGTCGATCAGCTCGAGCAGCGTCTTGGCACGCTCCTTCAGGGCCGGCATGGCCTTGAGCAGCTGCGCCCGCGTGGTGTCGTTCAACTTCGCCTTAATCTCGTCCCGGCTGGGCACGACATGATCAAGCACGTCCTCGAACATCCTCACGAGTGATTGATCGTCGGCGTGACGGATGTAATGGCCGTTGAGGTTTTCCAGCTTGGCGAAGTCGAAGCGGGCGGCGGCGCGGCCGACGCTGACGAGATCGAACGCTTCGATCATCTCCTCGGTCGAGAAGATCTCCTGGTCGCCATGGCTCCAGCCGAGGCGGACGAGATAGTTGCGCAGCGCGGCAGGAAGGTATCCCATGGCGCGGTAGGCATCGACGCCAAGCGCGCCGTGCCGCTTCGACAGCTTCGAGCCGTCCGGGCCGTGGATGAGAGGGATGTGCGACATGCTCGGCAGCGTCCAACCCATCGCGTCGTATATCTGCTTCTGGCGGGCGGCGTTGATCAAATGGTCGTCGCCGCGGATGACGTGGGTGACGCCCATGTCGTGGTCGTCCACGACCACCGCGAGCATGTAGGTCGGATTGCCATCGCCGCGCAAAAGCACGAGGTCGTCGAGGTTCTCGTTCTGCCAGACCACGCGGCCCTGGACCTGGTCCTCGATCACGGTCTCGCCGGTCTGCGGCGCGCGCAGGCGGATGGTCGGCTTGACGTCGCTCGGCGCCGTGGCCGGATCGCGGTCGCGCCACATGCCGTCATAGAGGCGGGTGCGCCCTTCCGCGCGCGCCTTCTCGCGCATGGCAGCGAGCTCCTCGGCCGTGGCGTAGCAACGATAGGCCTTTCCGTCGGCGAGCAACTGCTCGGCGACCTCGCGGTGACGGGCGGCGCGGCGGAACTGGTAGATGACCTCGCCGTCCCAGCCGAGCTCGAGCCATTTCAGCCCGTCGAGGATGGCGCCGATCGCGGCTTCCGTGGAGCGTTCCCGGTCGGTGTCCTCGATCCGGAGCAGCATCTTGCCGCCATGCTTCTTGGCATAGAGCCAGTTGAACAGCGCCGTGCGGGCGCCTCCGATATGGAGGAAGCCGGTCGGAGAGGGGGCAAAGCGGGTGACGACGGAATCGGTCATTCTTGGCAGGGCCTATGCATTGGAGGCGGTGGTGTATAGCAGGACCGGAGCATAACTAAAGCCCGACGGCGGACGGCTTGAGGCCTTGGCTCAGCCTCCCGAATTTGGCAGAAGTACCGCTGATTTCCCTACAGGATTTTCGTAATGACAGAACCGGTGGCGACTGAGGTTGGGCGCGATTTCATTCGTGACATCATCCAGGCCGACCTCGATCAGGGCAAGTACAAGGAGATCGTGACCCGGTTCCCGCCGGAGCCGAACGGCTACCTGCATATCGGGCACGCCAAGTCGATCGCCCTCAATTTCGGCATCGCCCAGGAGTTTCCGGGCCGCTGCCACCTGCGCTTCGACGACACCAATCCGGTCAAGGAAGAGCAGGAATATATCGATTCCATCCAGGCCGACGTGCGCTGGCTCGGCTTCGACTGGGGCAAGAACCTGTTCTTCGCCTCCGACTATTTCGACCGCCTGTACGAATGGGCGGAGAAGCTGATCCAGGACGGGCTCGCCTATGTCGACGACCAGACCCAGGAGGAGATCCGCACTTCGCGCGGCACGCTGACGGAGCCCGGCAAGAACTCGCCATTCCGCGACCGCTCGGTGGAGGAGAACCTCGACCTGTTCCGCCGCATGAAGGCCGGCGAATTCCCGAACGGCGCGCGCGTGCTGCGGGCCAAGATCGACATGGCCGCGGGCAACATCAACCTGCGCGATCCCGTGCTGTACCGCATCCTGCATGCGCACCATCCGCGCACCGGCAACGCATGGTGCATCTATCCGAGCTACGACTATGCCCACGGCCAGTCCGACGCCATTGAAGGCATCACGCATTCGATCTGCACGCTGGAGTTCGAGGACCACCGCCCGCTCTACGACTGGTTCATCGAGAAGCTGCCGGTGCCGTCAGAGCCGCATCAGTACGAGTTCGCGCGGTTGAACCTGACCTACACTGTGCTGTCCAAGCGCGTGCTGACCCAGCTCGTGCGCGAAGGCCATGTCGCGGGCTGGGACGATCCGCGCATGCCGACCATGGCGGGGATGCGCCGCCGCGGCGTGCCGCCGGCGGCTTTGCGCGAATTCGTCAAGCGCATCGGCGTCGCCAAGGCCAACAGCGTCGTCGACGTCGGCATGCTGGAATTCTGCATCCGCGAGGAGCTGAACCGCACCGCGCAGCGCCGCATGGCGGTCTTGAGGCCGCTCAAGGTCGTGATCGAGAACTATCCGGAAGGGCAGACCGAGGAACTCGAGGCGATCAACCATCCGGATGATCCTTCCGCGGGCACGCGCAAGATCACGTTCGGCCGCGAACTCTATATCGAGCAGGACGACTTCATGGAGAACCCGCCGAAGAAGTTCTTCCGCCTGTCGCCGGGCAACGAGGTGCGGCTGCGCTACGCCTATTTCGTCAAATGCACCGGTGTGATCAAGAACGACGCCGGCGAAGTCGTGGAATTGCGCTGCACGTATGATCCCGCGACCAGGGGCGGCAACGCGCCCGACGGCCGCAAGGTCAAGGCGACCATGCACTGGCTGCCTGCGGCGACGTCGAAGCCCGCGGAGATCCGCATCTACAACCAGCTGTTCTCCAATCCGAGCCCGGACGCCTCGAACTTCGCAGCCGATCTCAATCCGAATTCGCTGGAGATCCTCTCCGATGCGCGGATCGAGGCTGCGGTGGCCGAGAGCAATTCGACGGAGCCGATGCAGTTCGAGCGCCAGGGCTATTTCGTGCGCGACAAGGACTCGACGCCGGGCAAGCCGGTGTTTTCGCGCACCATCGGCCTGCGTGACACCTTCGCGAAGGAAGTCGCGAAAGGTTGAGGGATGGCATGAGCAGCGAAGCCGACGCCATCGTTGCCGCCATCATCGCGAAATGGTGCGCCGGCTTCGCGACGCTCGACGCGGTCGCGCTGTCGTCGCTGTATTCGAAGAACGCGTTCTTCTTCGGCTCGAACCCAAAGCTGTTTAGAGGCCGGGACGGCGTCGCCGATTATTTCAACGGCCTGCCGCGCTGGCGCAAGCCGAGCGCGGCGTTTTCCGAGGTGAACGTGGCGCAAGCCGGTCCTGATCTGATCAATATGGGCGCGACCATCTCGTTCGACCTCGCCGGCGAACGGGACGCTCTCATCGTCAAGATGAGCTGGGTCATCATCCGCGAGGATGGCGACTGGAAGATCGTCAATCACCATGCCTCGTCGAAGGTGCCGCTGATCTGACGCCTCGCCGCACACGTCGCCGCGACGATGGAAGAGGAAAAGTAGGGCGAACTCTCTTCGTTCCCGGTCTGTACCGCTATTCGTCCGTCCGCACGTTCAGGTAGCCTCTGAGCCAGTTGCATATCTTAAGGTGCAGGGAAATGACGGAGCCGGGCCGGCCGCAGCGTGCCTCGCAAGGGATCGCAGGGACCTGGCCGGCGGGGAGCTCCGCGTCCGCTGGCGGCCTTGCACCCGCAGGCCTCGACCTCTGGTCCACCATCGCCGGGACCCTGCGCCAATGGGCCAGCGCCGAGGCCGGCGCCGGGCGGCTGTTGCCGTGGGTCCCGGTAGCGTTCGGCGGCGGCGTCGGGCTCTACTTTGCGGCAAACCACGAGCCGGTGCTGTGGGTGACCGCCGCGACGGCCGTCGCGCTGCTGCTTGGGGCTGTCCTGTTGCGGCGGAGCCGGATGTTTGCCCCTGCGATCATGATCGCGGCGGTCGCGGCCGGCTTTGCGGTCGCGACCTCGAAGACGGCACGCATCGCGCACGCCGTCCTGGCCAAACCCCTCTATTCGGTGTCGCTGTCGGGCTTCGTCGAGACCCGCGACATCCGCGAGCTCACCGATCGTTTCGTGCTGCGCGTCACCGCGATGGAGGCGCAGCGCAGCGACGTCACGCTCGAGCGCGTGCGCCTGTCGGTACGCAAGGGAACGGCGCCCGAGGTCGGCAGCTTCGTGCAGCTCAAGGCGCGGCTGATGCCGCCGATCTCGCCGGTGCGCCCCGGCAGCTACGATTTCTCGCGCGACATGTTCTTCCAGGGTATCGGGGCCTCCGGTTTCGCGATGGGCACGATCACGGCCGCAGTGCCGCCGGATGCCGGCGGCTTGCGGCTGCGCTACGCCGCCTTCATGCAGGGCCTGCGCGATGCGATTGATGCGCGCATCCGCTCAACGCTCGAAGGCGACAACCGCGCGATCGCGACCGCGCTGTTGACCGGTCGGCGTGATGCGATCACAGCGCCCGTCAACGACGCGATGTTCGTCTCGGGGCTCGGCCACGTGCTGTCGATCTCGGGTTATCACATGGCCGTCGTCGCCGGCGTCGTGTTCTTCGCGGTGCGCGCGCTGCTGGCCTTGATCCCGGGACTGGCGGTCGGCTTCCCCATCAAGAAATGGTCGGCGGCCGCGGCGCTGGTTGCGGCGGCGTTTTATCTTCTGCTCTCGGGCGCGGAGGTCGCGACGCAGCGCTCGTTCTTCATGACCGCGGTGGTGCTGATCGCCGTCATGGTCGATCGCCGCGCCATCACGTTCCGCACGCTGGCCGTGGCCGCGCTCATCGTGCTCGCGGTGGCGCCGGAAGCGCTGGTGCATCCATCCTTCCAGATGTCGTTTGCGGCAACGCTCGGGCTGGTCGCGCTGGTGCAGATCGGCATGCCGAACCTGTTTGCCTCGCCCGAGCATTCCGCGACCGCGCGCATCGCGCTGTGGGGCGGCCGCGAGATCGCGATGCTGTTCCTGGCCTCGCTGATCGCGGGGCTGGCGACCACGCCCTATGCCGCCTTCCACTTCCACCGCGTCACGCCCTACGGCGTGCTCGCCAATCTCGGCGCGATGCCGGTGGTCTCGGCGCTGGTAATGCCGGCGGGATTGTTGGGGCTGCTCGCTGCTCCCTTTGGCCTCGACGGCGTGTTCTGGTGGCTGATGGGCATCGGGATCGACTGGATGGTCGTGGTGTCGCGCTGGGTGGCGGCCCTGCCGGGCGCGGTCGGGCGCATCCCGGCGTTCGGCATCGCGCCGCTGATCGTGGCCAGTCTCGGCATCATTGTCATGGGCCTCTTGCGCACGCCGTTGCGCTGGTCGGGCGGGGTCGTGCTGCTGGCTGCAATCCTCTGGGGCCTGTCGGTGCGGCCGCCGGATATCCTGATTGCCGGGGACGGCCAAAGCATCGCGGTGCGGGGCCGGGACGGACACCTGCACATGATCCGGGCGAGCAAGGATAGCTTTTTGCTGAAGGAGTGGCTGGCTGCCGACGCTGATGCACGCGATGCGGGCAGTGCCTCGCTCGCCGATGGCGTGTCGTGCGACGAGGCCGGCTGCGTGACGCCGCTTGCCGATGGTCGCCTCGTCGCGCTGGCCTTGCGCATCGATGCGCTGGCGGACGATTGCAGCCGCGCCGCGCTGGTGGTGACGGCCCGGCCGGCTGCGCCGGATTGCGCGGCGATGGTGGTCGACCGTCGGCGCCTCGCCGCGCAGGGCGCACTGGCGCTGACGCGGCGGGGCGACGGCTTTGCGGTCCAGGCGGTGAAGACTGGAGGCACAGACCGCCCGTGGGCGCCGGCCATCGCGGGCGAGGGCGATTTCGGCGCGAGCCTTGCGCCGCCAGCGGCGGCGCCCGGTAACCGGGATGCGACGCCGTCCGAGGCAGACATGCAGGCCGAGGATTGAGGGGGCGGGCTACAGATACCAGGCCAGCACGGCGTCGAGCCGGGCTGTCCCGATCACCGGCAAGGCCACCATCTGGCTCAGCCCGGACGCGCGGGCTTCAATGGCCGCGATCGAATTGTCGTGCGCGAGATCATCGTTGAGGGCGGGCATGCCGGTGGCCCAGGCGCCGCCGATGCTGCCGTCACCTCTGGCGATGGATTTGTCCGCATAGAGCGCGGCAAGGTCGGTCTGGGCGCTGCAATCGCCGGCGCGGAAGACCAGCGCTGAGCGGGTCTCGTCCGGCACCCAGATCTCGAAGCGCCGTGCGATCGGCGTCGCCTGCGCGGAGAGGAGGGTCAGCACCCAGGTCTGGTCGGCGTCGGTCCGGTAGGGCACGCCGACGCCGAGATTGATGCCAACCTGTGCGGCGTCTTTCCAGCGCAGAAAGCTCTTGGCGTTGTGCAGGTTCTTGATGATCAGTGGCAGGCCGGCTTTCCAGGTGCGTCCGGGCAGGCCGAAGCCGCGCGGAAACCTGGTGTGGCGCGAGTTGAACTCGAACATGTCGGCGGTGCCGTAGTAGCCGTCGACCAGTCCCATCTCGTGGGAGGTCTCGGGATCGTTGTGCCAGAGCTCGATCGCGCCGACATGCGCGTCGTCATCGCCGCAGAACAGCACCATCACGGCTTGCAGGAATTCGCCTGAAAACACCGGCACCGCCACGCCGCAGGTCAGGCCCGCCGCCAGCGCCTGGTCGGTCCGCCTGAAATGGGAATTGGCGAATTTGGTGAGGATCACGGGGTGGCCGGAAGCCCAGGCCTTGCCGGGAAGCCCGTCGTCACGACCGAAGCGCACCGCATACGCGTCCGGTCGGGCACCCAGAGTTCAACGACGCGAATGAAGGTCTTCATCGAACGTCCGCCTCGAGCCTTTTTGGCAGCATCGGCCATTTGCTTGCGGACCGGACGTTCAAAATTCAGGCAAGGCAGCGCAAACTTCGTGCGACGAAGAGCTGCGGCAGGTGCTCCGGCGAAGGTATTTGCGAAGATACAAACCACACCATCTCGCCGGCCACGGCCGGCGATGGCGATTTCAATCATGGCCCCGACCTGCGAGCCGGAGGCAGCTAGGTCAGCCGATCGGCAGGCGCGTGACCGTCGGCCTGTCTGCGCTGGTCTGCGGCTTGTGCTCGCGCTCGCCGAGTGGCTGGGTCACCGGCAATTGCAGTACGGTTGCGCGCTGGCCTTCGACGAGCTGAGTCACCAGCACGTATTTCCCGTCGGGGAATTCGATCGCATCGTGATGGCGATCCGGAATGTGCGGATCGATCTTGCCGAACTTGCCGACGCGCGAGTTGATGGTACGCGTCCAGATCCAGCGATTGTCGTAACGGACGTTGTCGGCGAAGGCGAGCTCCGTTCCCGGCAGCAGGCATACCGCAACCGACATGTCGGCTTCGGAGGCGAAGCCGCGCGTCGAGGTGCCGCGGAAGGTTGTCGTGACGATCGTCTCGCCGACTTCGGCAGGACGCGTCGCGACGGCGTGCAGGCTGTAGTCACACATCGGGGTGCTCCTCATTCGTAAGATAGCGACCCGCGCCTCCTGTCGAGGCGCAGGCCTCTATCAGAGTGGAAGCATACAACGGTCTGCTGGGTTGTGGGCAAATCTGCGGCTTGGGTCCGCAGGATGCCATCACAATATCTTTTTCAGATGCATGAGGAACAAAGCCCGCTCCCGTGCATTGGGCGTGCTTCTTCGTCAACGGCCAGCAGGGGCCGACCAGCCCGAATACGGCCAAGCGGGTTGCGACGGCAGTGCAACGGCGTCGCGTGCGTTGCGGAATTGCTCGCGCGTCGCCGGCGTCGTCTTGCGGACATGATGCGATCGTGCGGCGGCGGCCGGTGACACTGACGTTGCGATCAGCGCCATCGTGACAGTGCTCAAGACGATCTTGCGCATGGTTGTCTCCCCGGTTTTCGACAGGCCCGTAAAGCGATGTGTGCTTTGCGCGGCGTGCGGAGGATCTAACGCGGGGCAGGTGGCCGGATAATCTGAGCAGAACCTGAAAGACTATCCAGCCGGAGCGGACAAGCGCTCAAGCGCGTGTCGAACGATCGCGAGGTCAAATCAGTACTTCCGGTACAAGCCGATCAGCTTGCCCTGAATCTTCACCCGGTTGGGCGGCAGGATGCGGACCTCATAGGCGGCGTTGGCTGGCTCGAGCGCGATCGAGGCGCCACGGCGGCGGAAGCGCTTCAGCGTGGCTTCCTCGTCGTCGATCAGCGCCACCACGATGTCGCCGGTGTCGGCGCTCTCGTTGCGCTGGATCAGCGCCATGTCGCCGTCGAGGATACCGGCTTCCACCATCGAATCGCCCCGCACCTCGAGCGCATAATGCTCGCCGGAGCCGAGCATGTCAGGCGGTACGCTGATGGTGTGGCTGCGGGTCTGCAGCGCCTCGATCGGCGTACCAGCCGCGATGCGGCCCATGACGGGCACGGCGACAGGACGCTCACCTTCGTCCGCGGGCGGGCTGGAGGTCGTGCGCACCTTGCCGAGATTGCCCTCGATGACGCTCGGCGTGAAGCCGCGGCGGTTGCCGGCGGCCGCTTGGAGCTCGGGCAGCTTGATGACCTCGATCGCGCGGGCGCGGTTGGGCAGGCGGCGGATGAAGCCGCGCTCCTCGAGCGCGGTGATCAGGCGATGGATGCCCGATTTCGAGCGCAGGTCGAGCGCGTCCTTCATCTCGTCGAAGGAAGGTGGCACGCCGCTTTCCTTCAATCGCTCGCTGATGAACCGCAGGAGCTCGTATTGTTTGCGCGTTAACATCTCGACCAAAATCCCCCGGTTGATGTCGTTCGATTCCGAGACGCTCAGTTCAGCGATAAGCCGCTGCATGCTCGAAACAAATCATGAACGGACACTATATGTTCGATACATGTTCCGCAACTGCTTAATTTACTGTGAACGCGACAAAGTTCGCGGACCGCGTGAGATGACAGCGCTCAGGCGGGCAGCAGCAGCACCTCGCAGACCGAGCCGGCTTCGGCCTTGGGCGCGAACGGCGCGCGTACGAGAAGTGCCTGTGCCGCAGCGAGATTTGCAAGCAGTGAAGAATCCTGGTGATCGACGGGAAGGGCGATCAGCGTGCCGTCGTCGCGCCGCTCCAGGCGCGCGCGGAGATAATCCTCGCGCTGGTCGTTGGCATTGAGGTCGCGGCCGAGCACGGCGCGCTCGCGGCGATGGTGAATCATGGTGCGGCCCGACAGCGCGCGAATCAACGGCACCATGAACAGGAAAGCGCAGACGTAGGATGACACGGGATTGCCGGGCAGGCCGATGACGCGCATCGCCCCTAACCGGCCGTGCATCATCGGCTTGCCCGGCCGCATCGCGATCTTCCAGAACGACATCGCGATCCCCTCGGCCTTGAGAGCCTGCTGGACCAGATCATGGTCGCCGACCGAGGCGCCCCCGGTCGTGATCAGGATGTCGGCGCCGCTCTGGCGTGCCTCGCGGATCCCGGCGGTGGTGGCCTCCAGCGTATCGGCGGCCACACCGAGGTCGATGGTATCGGCGCCCTCCTGGCGGGCGAGCGCGTGCAGGGCATAACCGTTGGAGTAGACGATCTGGCCGGGCCCGGGCGCTACGCCCGGTATCACCAGTTCGTCTCCGGTGGCGAGGATGGCGACCTTCGGACGGCGCTGGACGGGCAAATGCGGGTGATTCATCCCGGCGGCGAGTGCGAGATCGCGCTCGGTGAGCCGGGTTCCCTTGCACAACAGCACGTCGCCCTCGGCAAAGTCGATCCCGGCGCGCCGGATGTGCCGTCCGGGAATTGCTGCTTCCTTGATCGTGATGCGCTTGCCGTCCGCGACGGTATCCTCCTGGATCACGACCGCGTCCGCTCCGGCCGGAACGACGCCGCCTGTGAAAATGCGGACCGCTTCGCCGGCGCCAACCAAGCCTGCAAACGGCCGCCCGGCCGCGACCTCGCCTATCACCGTCAGCTCAGAATCGATCGTCGCCGCGTCGGCCGCTCGCACGGCATAGCCGTCCATGGCCGACATCGCCTCCGGCGGCTGCGTGCGCCGCGCCGCGACGTCGCGGGCGAGCACGCGATGGTAGGCCTGATCGAGCGAGATCGTCTCCTCAAGCAACGGCTCCGCGCCGGCAAGCACCGCGGCAAGCGCGTCAGAAACCGGCATCAAGGCCACGGCTGAAAACTCCTGCTGGGCACGTTCGGCAAATCGGCGGCCAGAGTTCTAGCCGAGTGCGGGCCCAGAGGCAAAACACTGGAGACGCAAGAGGATTCAACCTGCGCCATCCGCTCTGTCGTGAGGATAGACGTCAAATTCGCCGCGGCATGATCCGGAAGGCGAGACAGACCGGCACGAGGACGGCCATGGCAAGCACAAGAAGAACGAGCGCCACGGCCAGCATCGGTCAACTCACTGCCGGCGCGTCGGGACTGACGTCCGGCGCTTTGGGACCCTGATCCTTGTCGGCCAGCGGATCGGCCCGAGATTTCAGGTCGGCAGCCTTGCTGATCAGCTTGGCGGAGAGGTCGGAGTCCGAGGTGGTTCTTGCGAACTCGAGCAGGAGAGAGGCTTGCTTGGTGAGGTAGGATTTGCCCAGCACGTCGATCAGTCCAATTCCAATGTAGAAGTCCCAACGGACTCAAGAGTCCGAAGGGGCGCATTCCGTTCCCGGAACTTTGTACAAAAATGCACAAAGTGATTTGGTTCCGCATTTTTAGCAAAAAGTTCCGCGGAACGCCTTGCCGGAAGGCTGATCCGCTCAAATCCCCAGCTGCCTCAGCGCGTCGCCGACGTCACGGGGCGAGGTCACGTGCACCGTGGTCAATCCACGCGCCCGCGCCCCCCGGATGTTTTCTGCGAGATCATCGAAGAAGACGATGCGGTGCGCCGGTACGCCCATTGCCGCCACGACATGGTCGAAAGCCTCCGCGTCCGGTTTGCGCAGGCCGATGCTGGACGACAGGTAGAGCTCGCGGAAATGGCCGAGCAGGCCGGCATATTCCTTCGAGAAATGGTCGACATGCGGCCGGTTGGTGTTGGAGAAGGCGTAGAGCGGCATCTGCCTGGCCGCGCGCGGCAAAAGCTCCGCGATGTCTGGCATTTCGCCGGCGAAGATCGCGTTCCAGCCTTCCAGGAACTGCGCGTCGGAAATCGCGATCCCGAGCGATGAGCGCAGCGAGGCGAAGTAGTCCTCGTCGCTGATCTTGCCGACCTCGTGCAGCCGGTAGGCTTCGCTGTCGCGCACATACCGCGCGACAATGGCTTCGGGCTTACAGCCGGCATGGCCCGCCCAGCAGGCGATCGCCCTGGAGAAATCGATATCGAGCACCACGCGCCCGAGATCGAACAGAAGTGCGTCGGCGCTGCCGGGAGAGAGCGCGGTCAACTGCATCCTTTCCTCAGTATCGATAGGGATCGTGGTCGAACAGCGGGAACGCGCTGAACACGCTCGGCGCGTTGGTCGCGGTGGCCGGATGCAGGCAGGACTTGCCGACCTCGGCGAACGAAGTAGCGCCCAAAAGGCCGAGGCAGCGCAGCACTTCGTCTTCCAGCAGCTCCAGCATCCGCGCCACGCCTGCTTCCCCGGCCGCCGCCAGGGCCCAGCATTGCAGCCGGCCGATGCCGACGAGGTCGGCGCCTGCCGCAAGCGCCTTGACGATGTCGGTGCCGCGGCAGAAGCCGCCATCGACCATGATCCTGGCGCGGCCTTTCACGACGTCGACGATCTCGGGCAGGACATGCATGGCGCCGCGGCCGTGATCGAGCTGGCGGCCGCCATGGTTGGAGACGTAGATCCACTCGACGCCGTGATCGAGCGCGATCTGTGCATCCTCGGCGGTGGCGATGCCCTTCAGGATCAGAGGGATCTTGAACTTGTCCTTGATCATCTTCACGGTCCGCCACTCCAGGCCCTTCTGGTAGTCGCCGCCGGTGGCGCGCAGGCGGCTTTCGCGAACGTAGCGCTTGGCGATGTCACGTTCGCGACGGCTGTAATGGGCGGTGTCCACAGTCAGGCAGAAGGCGGCGTAGCCGTTCTTCTCGGCGCGGCTGACGACATCAGCGACGAAAGCGTCGTCGCCGCGCACATAGAGCTGGTAGAGACGCAGCGCCTCGGGGGCAGCCTCGGCGGTCTTCTCCAGGCCGGGCTCGGACACCGAGCTCAGCATGTGCGCCGCACCGAAAGTGCCGGCGGCACGCGCGACGCTCGCGGCCCCATCCGGGTCGAAAATCTCGAGCGCGCCGACCGGGGCCAGCACCACCGGCAGGCGCATCTTGCGGCCGAACTGCTCGACGCTTCCATCGACCTTGCGAACGTCGCGCAGCACGCGCGGGCGGAAGGCGATCTCGTCCAGCGCCATCCGGTTGCGGCGCATCGTGGTCTCGGTCTCGGCGGCGCCGATGATATAGTCCCAGGCGTTCTGGTTGAGGTTGGCGCGCGCCTTCCGGATGAATTCGTGCAGATTCTGGAACGGCTCGTTGCTGGCGCCGAGTTCGACGTTCCGTTCCGGCCGGATGCGGGGCGCTTCGTTCATTGTTGTCCTCCCGAGAATTTGAAGCCTTGTGTCATCGCCTAACCCGTCCGCCTCTGCAAAACCATCCTAAAATCGCATAGCTGCGAAGCGCGGGCCGACCGCTTCCGCCATTCGTGCAGTGGCGGTTTCGGAACGTTGCCAAAAGTTTAGGCCCGGACGAAGGGATTTTTGCGGGTGCCCCACCGGCGTTGCGGGCCGGCCTTGAAGAAACCCGAATGGTATTGTGAGAACCGGGCTGGATCGCCATTTGCATGGCGGCTCCCGAGCCCCGAGCAAGAAGGCTAACTCATCCATGCGGAAATCCCTGCTGTTCCCCCTTGGCGCGCTCACCGGCGTGTGCCTGACCCTTCTGGTATCCGGTCCGCAGGGCGGGCTATGGGCGGCGAGGGCGGCGGCAGGTGCGGACGATGCCTATTCCAAGCTCAACCTGTTCGGCGAAGTGTTCGAGCGGGTGAAGGCGAGCTATGTCGAGAAGCCGGACAACTCCAAGCTGATCGAAGGCGCGATCACCGGCATGGTGACATCGCTCGATCCGCATTCACGCTACATGAACGACAAGGCCTGGACCGAGATGCAGGAGACCACCTCCGGCGAGTTCGGCGGGCTCGGCATCGAGGTCACGATGGAGGACGGCCTCGTCAAGGTCGTCTCGCCGATCGACGATACGCCGGCCTCCAAGGCCGGCATCATGTCCGGCGACCTCATCAGCAAGATCGACGGCGAGGCCGTGCAAGGCATGACGCTCGAGCAGGCCGTCAACAAGATGAAGGGCCCGGTCGACACGAAGACCAAGCTCACCATCGTGCGCAAGGGTGCGGACGCCCCGCTCGACGTCGCGATCACGCGCGAGATCATCCATGTGCGTCCCGTCCGCTTCCATGTCGAGAACGGCGACATCGGCTACATCCGCGTGACCTCGTTCAACGAGCAGACCACCGACGGCCTGAAGAAGGCGATTGCCTCGATCTCCAAGCAGGTGCCGCAGGAGAAGCTGGTCGGCTACGTGATGGACCTGCGCAACAATCCGGGCGGATTGCTCGACCAGGCCGTGTCGGTGTCGAGCGCGTTCCTGCAGCGCGGCGAGGTGGTCTCGACCCGCGGCCGCAACCCGGAGGAGACCCAGCGCTTCACCGCGCATGGCGGCGACCTCACCAAGGGCAAGCCGCTCGTGATCCTGGTCAATGGCGGCTCGGCTTCGGCCTCGGAGATCGTGGCCGGTGCGCTGCATGACCACAAGCGTGCCACGATCATCGGCACGCGCTCGTTCGGCAAGGGCTCGGTGCAGACCATCATCCCGCTCGGCTCCGGCAACGGCGCGCTGGCGCTGACCACGGCGCGCTACTACACGCCGTCAGGCCGCTCGATCCAGGCCCAGGGCATCGCGCCCGACATCGAGATCCTCCAGGAGGTGCCGCCCGAGCTGAAGGGCCGGATGGACACGATGGCGGAGTCGCAGATGCGCGGCCATCTGCAGGCCGCCGACGGCGCCGAGCAGACCGGATCGCAATCCTACGTCCCGCCGGAGGAGAAGGACGACAAGGCCCTGCATGCGGCCTACGACTTCCTCCACGGCGTCACCGCGAACGCGGTCGCCGCCAAGCCCGCGCCGAAGGCTGCAGTGCCGAACTAGACTTTCCGATCTCCAGAAACCGATCGCCGGGAGCGGATGACCGCTCTCGGGCGAATTCGTCTTGCGGGCTGTCGCGGTGATCCGTCGCCCGGATGGAGCGCGGCGCAGTCCGGGATTCACACTACGCGAAAAATCGCGCGGTGGGGTTGGGTCTGGCCTTCGCGACGTTCCGACCTAACCGGCCTCGCGCCGGCGGCCCGCGCTGCCTTCGCGCCGGGCGAGCCGGCTGCGATGCAGCGCGAACAGCTCCAGCATCTTGTCGGCAGGCTTGGCGGCGCTGAATAGATATCCCTGCATCTCGGTGCAGCCGAGCGTGCGCAGCAGGCGCTGCTGCTCCTCGGTCTCGACACCCTCGGCCGTGGTCGCCATGCGGCGGGCGCTGGCGAGGTTGACGACGGCCTGGACGATGCTGGCGGAGCCGTCCGGGCCGGCGATATCGTCGACGAAGCAGCGGTCGATCTTGATCTTGTCGAACGGGAAGCGGTGCAGATAGCTCAGCGAGGAATAACCGGTGCCGAAATCATCGAGCGCGATGCGTACGCCAATGGCGCGGAGCTGGTGCAGGATCGCGAGCGCCGTGTCGTCGTCGCGAATCAGAACCGCCTCGGTGATCTCGAGTTCGAGCCGGCTTGCCGGAAGGTTGGAGGCGGCGAGTGCCGCCATGATCTTCAGCGCCAACGTACCGCTCTTGAATTGCACCGGCGAGACGTTGACGGCGAGGCGGATGTCGTCGGGCCAGCCGGCCGCATCCCGGCAGGCGGTCGCCAGGACCCATTCGCCGATCTCGTTGATCAGGCCGGTATCCTCGGCGATGGGGATGAACTCGGCCGGCGAGACCATGCCGCGCTCGGGATGGCGCCAGCGCACCAGCGCCTCGCAGCCGGTGATGCGGTCGTCCTTCAAGCCCAGGCAAGGCTGGTAATAGACCTCGAGGCCCCCATGCGCGATGGCGTGGCGCAGGTCGATCTCGAGCTGCCGACGCTCGCGGACCTTGGCATCCATTTCGGGCTCGAAGAAGCGGTAGGTGCGGCGTCCCGCGGATTTGGCGGCGTACATCGCAAGGTCCGCGTTCTTCAGGATCTGGTCGACCGCCGTGCCGTGTCCCGGCGCCAGCGCGATGCCGATGCTGGCGTCGCTGGTGAGATGATGGCCCATGCAGTCGAAGGGCGTCCGAATGGCCTGGAAGACCCGGGCGACGAGATCGTTGACCTGGTCCGGCGACGTCACCGCGCTCTGCACGATGGCAAACTCGTCGCCGCCGAGCCGCGCCACGAAGTCCGTCGGGCCGGCGCAACGGCTGAGGCTGGTTGCGACCGATTTCAGAAGCTCGTCGCCGACGAGATGACCGAGCGCGTCGTTGACCCCCTTGAACTCGTCGATGTCGATGTAGTGCACCGCGACCTCCTCGCCATCGACGATGGCGGCGAGTTCCTGTCGCAGATGTTCGTGGAACATGGCGCGGTTGGGCAGATCGGTCAGCGCGTCGTAATGGGCAAGACGGGTGATGCGCTCCTCGATGCGCCGCCGTTCGGTGATGTCCTCGTGCGTCGCCACCCAGCCGCCGTCCGTGAGCGGTTCGGTGAGGACCTGGATCGAGCGGCCGTCCGCGGTGTCGACCACCATCGAATTGCGCACATGGATGTCGCGCAGCACGCGTTCGACATATTGATCGACGTCGCCGGTGAACGAGCCGGTCGTCTTGCGATGCGCGATGATGTCGTGGAAGCTGCAGCCCGGCGTCACAACGGCGGCCGAGAGGCCATACATGTCGATGTAGCGCTGATTGCACACCACGAGCCGCCGGTCCGCGTCGAACAGCAGCAAGCCCTGGGTCATGTTGTTGACGGCGCGGTCGAGACGCTGCTTCTCCAGCATCAGGCGTTCCCTGGAGAGGCGATGCTGCTCCAGCAGCTTGCGCACGATCGCGATCAGAACGCCGGCGATGGCGAGTGCGGAAGAGGCGGCGACCGAGACCAGGATGCCGATCTGCTCGCGCCAGTCCGTCAGGGCCGCCGCGCGTGTCGTGGTGGCCATCATCAGGATCGGGTAGTGGGGCAGGGCGTGCGAAGCGATCAGGCGGTCCTCGCGGTCGACCGGGCTCATGAAGCGTCCGGCGAAGTGATCGAGCCCGAAGACCCGCTGCTGCTCGAACGCGCCGGTCTTGAAATTCCGTCCCATCAATTCGTTGGAATGGGGATAGCCGGCGAGCAGCGTGCCGTCGCGATGCAGCATCGAGATCGTCGCGCCTTCGCCGAGCACCACGGATTCGAAGAATTTCTCGAAATTCGCTGGCTCGATGCCGCGTCCGACCACGCCCATGAACTCGCCGTTCGAGCCCACGATCCTGCGCACAAGCAGGATGGTCCAGGCGCCGGAGATCCGGCTGTGCAGCGGCTCGATCAGGACATCAGGCGAATGAGGGTCGTATTTGAAGGTGCGGAAATAGGCACGATCGGCAACGTTCACCTTTGGGACGGGCCATGCCGTCGATGAATTGATCAGATTGCCGTCGGCATCGATGATGTTGACCCCGCCGATGTAAGGAAGCGCCTCGATCTTCGAGCGCAGCGTGCGGTGAATGTCCTGGCCCGAGAGGCGCTTGCGATAGTCGTCCGCGTTGGAAACGCCGATCGCGCGGACGTGGTCGACGAAGTCCTTCTGGATGACCGCGAAATCCTGCAATTGCTGATCGAAATGATGGGCCAGCATCAAGACGGTGTTTTCCAGCTCGCGGCCGGAATTGCGCAGCGCGCGTTCGCGGAAGTTCTGCGCCATCAGCGTCGCGCCGACGGCGATCGCGGCGATCAGCAGCGTGCCGCCCACGACCAGCCATCGGATTGGTCCGCTGCGCGCGAAGGCATGGTCGTAAAGGCGACTGCCGAATTTCGTCATCATGTCGATCGCTGCCGCGCACACGCCAGGATCAGCTCCTGATCCTCAAAACATCCGTTGGTTTACGGGAACGGTATGGAGCAGAAGTTAGGAAGCGCGGTTAATGCGACATGAAGCATCGCACAGAAACCCGGAGGCAAGCCGTGCAGGAATTGCCGCAAGACACCTGCGCTGCTGGACAGTTCCTGCGGACAGGCCGCAATCAACCAAGGCTTAACCATCTAACGCGTTGGCGATCCTCAACTCGCCGTTGGCACGTGGGTCAGAGAACATCGCTGCCAACGACACGGTGAGGGGTTGATCGTGAAAACCGTTTTGAAGATCTTCATTCCCGAATCCGGTGCGACGGCGATCGAATACGTCCTGATTGCCGCCGGCATCACGCTTTGCGACCATCGCCGTGGTCAACAACCTCGGTTCGACGCTGAAGCTGAAATTCGGATCGATCAGCACGTCGCTGAAATAGGCTTGCACCTCAGGCCCGGTAATGACCGGACTTGCCGCCGAGCTTCTCGACCAGATGGATGCCCTCGATGCGCACGCCGCGCTCGACGGCCTTGATCATGTCGTAGATGGTGAGGCAGGCGACCGACACGGCCGTGAGCGCCTCCATCTCGACGCCGGTCGGACCTGTCACCTTGACGCTGGCGCGGACGAGGCAGCCCGGCAGTTTCGCGTCGGGCTCGATGTCGACCGTGACCTTGGAGAGCGCGAGCGGATGGCAGAGCGGGATCAGCTCCGAGGTGCGCTTCGCCGCCATGATGCCGGCGATGCGCGCGGTGCCGAGCACGTCGCCCTTCTTTGCGTTGCCCGACACGATCAGATCAAGCGTGGCCTTCGTCATGACGACGCGGCCTTCCGCGACCGCGAGCCGTTCGGTCGCGGGCTTGGCCGAGACATCCACCATCCGCGCCTCGCCGGAGGTGCCGATATGGGTGAGGGCGGGGCCGGCTTTCTTCGAGGTCTTGGTCGCGGAGGCCTTGCGCGCCATGTCAGCGCGTGCCCGTCGCGCGCGCTGCGTTCTCGCGCGCGAGCAGCGTTCGCGTGGCTGCGGTCACGTCGGCCTGCCGCATCAGGCTCTCGCCGACCAGGAAGGTCGACATGCCGACCCGCTCGAGCCGGGCGAGATCGGCAGGGGTGGAGATGCCGCTTTCGCCGACCATCAGCCTGTCCCTTGGGATCAGCGGCGCCAGCGTTTCGCTGGTCGCGAGCGTAGTCTGGAAGGTGCGCAGATTGCGGTTGTTGACGCCGATCATCGGCGAACGCAGCTTCAGCGCCCGGTCGAGCTCGGCACGGTCGTGGATCTCGATCAGCACATCCATGCCGTAGGCGAGGGCCGCGTCTTCGAGGTCCTTGGCGGTGGCGTCGTCGAGCGCGGCCATGATGATCAGGATGCAGTCGGCGCCATGTGCGCGGGCTTCGGCCACCTGGTAGGTGTCGAACATGAAATCCTTGCGCAGCACCGGCAGCGAGGTTGCCGCGCGCGCGGCCACCATGAAGTCAAGATGGCCCTGGAACGATGGCGTGTCCGTCAGCACCGATAGGCACGCAGCGCCGCCGGCCTCATAGGCCTTGGCAAGATCAGGCGGATCGAAATCGGCGCGGATCAATCCTTTCGACGGCGAGGCCTTCTTGATCTCGGCAATCAGCGCGTAGTCGCGATTGGCATGCTTGGCCCTGATCGCGCGTACGAAGCCGCGCGGCGCGGGCTGCGCCTTGGCCTTGGCCTCTACCTCGGACAGCGGCTGCGCGCGCTTGGCCGCGGCGATCTCCTCGCGCTTGTACGCCTCGATCTTGGTCAGGATGTCCGACATGTCAGGCTCAGGCGTTGGAGACCGCGATCAGATGTTTCAGCCGCGCGTTCGCGGCGCCGCTGTCGAGCGATTTTGCGCCGATCGCAACGCCCTCCTTGAGGTCCTTGGCACGTCCGGCCACGACCAGTGCGGCCGCGGCGTTCATCAACGCCACGTCGCGGTAGGGACTCGGCTTGCCGTTGAGCACGCTTTGCAGCGCGATCGCATTGGCGTCGGCATCGCCGCCCTTGAGCGCACCGGTCTCGCAGCATGAGAGCCCGGCTTCCTCCGGTGTCACCTCGAAATTGCGGATCTCGCCGTTCTGAAGCGCGGACACGAAGGTCGGGCCGGTGAGGGTGATCTCGTCGAGTCCATCAGAGCCGTGCACGACCCACGCGGATTCGGAGCCGAGGTTCTTGAGCACCTGCGCCAGCGGCTGCACCCATTGCCTGGAGAACACACCGACCATTTGCCGCTTCACGCCGGCAGGGTTCGACAGCGGGCCGAGCAGGTTGAAGATCGTGCGGGTCGCCAGCTCGACCCGGGTCGGGCCGACGTTCTTCATCGCGGGATGGTGGGCCGGGGCGAACATGAAGCCGATGCCGCATTCGCGCACGCAGCGCCCGACTTGCTGCGGCTTGAGGTCGATCTTCACCCCGAGCGAAGCCAGCACGTCGGCGGCACCCGAGCGCGACGACAGCGCGCGGTTGCCGTGCTTGGCCACCGGCACACCGGCGCCTGCGACGATGAAGGAGGCGCAGGTCGAGACGTTGACCGAGCCCGAGCCGTCGCCGCCTGTGCCGACGATGTCGACCGCGTCTGGCGGTGCCGTCACGGTCAGCATCTTGGATCGCATTGCCGCGACTGCGCCGGTGATCTCATCCACGGTCTCGCCGCGCACCCGCAGCGCCATCAACAGACCGCCCATCTGCGAGGGCGTCGCCTCGCCCGACATCATGGCATCGAAGGCGGATGCGGCTTCGTCACGCGACAGGCTGGCGCCGGTCGCCACTTTTCCAATAATCGATTTCAGGTCGTCCATCGCGTGCTTTCAACTCACTGGTTCGCGCCGGTCACCTGCGCGAAGGCGGCCTGATTAATGGTGGTCCCGATGTCGGTTTCAAGCTTGTTGACGTAGGAGGCGACCTGCTCCTCGGTCAGGGCACGGTCGAGGCTGTCCTTCAGCTTCTTGACCGCCTCCGAGGCGGCATCGACCGGGGGCTCGACGATGTCGGTGACGCGGAACACGATCACCTCGCTGCCGCCGCTCACGGGCGTCTGAGCGACGGCATCCTTGGCGGTACGGAATGCGGCCGCCACGACGGTGCCGGGCACGCTGGCGGGCGAGTCGTCGCGCTTGAAGCCGGTTGCGGTCTCGACCTTGGCGCCGATCGCGGCGGCCTCGTCCGCGAGCTTGCCGCCCGCTTCGAGCTTCTGCACCATTTCGGTCGCCTTGGCCTTCAGCTTGGTCGCGATCTGGTCCTGACGCCAGCGCGCCTCGACCTGGTCGCGGACCTCGTCGAGACTACGGTCGCGCGACGGCGTGATCGCAAGCACGTCGTACCAGACATAGCCGCCCTTGAACGAGATCGCGTCGTTGTCGACGCCGACATCGGTGTTGAAGGCCTGCGACACCACGTCGAGGCCCTGCGGGATGTTGGCCACCGGCTGGCCGTTCGGGCCGCGGCCGGAGCGATCGACGGCGTCGATGGTCACGGCGGTGAGGCCGAGCTTCTGCGCCGCATCGATCACGCTGGAGCCGCCGCCGCGCTCGTCTTCCATCTTGTCGCGCAGGTCGGCGACCTTGACGCGCGCGCGCTCAGTCGCGATCTCGCGCTTGATGTCGCCGGCAAGCTTCGCGTAGTCGGCTTCGACACCCGGCTCGATCTTGTCGACCTTGACGATGGAGGTGCCGAGGGCGCCCTGGATCGGCTGGCTGATCTCACCTGCCGGCAGCGCGAAGGCGGCATCGCCGACCGCGGCATCGAGCGCCGACTTGGTCACGAGCCCGAGATCGACGTCGGAGGCGGTCAGCCCGCGCTCCTTGCCGAGGTCCTCGAACGACATTCCGCCGACGAGGCGCTCGCGCGCGGCCTGCGCCTCGGCGGCGTTGGGGAACACAAGCTGCTGAATCTTGCGCTTCTCCGGGGTGCCGAGCCGGTCCTTGCGCTGCTCGAACAATTTCTTCGCGTCCTCGTCGGAGACCTCGGACCATTTGCCGATCTCTTCCGGCGAGATCACGACGAAGGCGATCTTGCGATATTCGGGCGCGCGGAACTGGACCTTGTGGTCCTCGAAATAGGCGGCGAGCGCCTCGGGCGAGGGCGCGTCGATGGTACCTGCTTGGGCCGCGTCGAGCTTGACGAATTCGATCGAGCGCTGCTCGTTCTGGAAGCGCGTCAGCACGTCGATCATGGCCTTCGGCGGCTCGATGCCGGCCCCGATCGTGCCGGTGAGCTGCCGGCGCAGCGACACCTTGCGCTGCTCGGCGACGTAACGCTGCTCGGTGTAGCCGAAATTGCGGATCACGGCCTGGAAGCGGTTCGCATCGAAGTTGCCGCCGACGCCCTTGAAGTTGGGGTCGTTCATGATGACCTGGCGGATCTGCTCGTCGGATTGGCCGAGCCCGAGCCGGCGTGCCTCTTCGTCGAGGGCAGCTTCCGCGATCGTCTGCTGCAGCACCTGACGGTCGAGGCCGAAGGCGCGCGCCTGGTCGGGCGTCAGCGGACGGCCGAACTGGCGGCTGATCTGCTGCAGGCGGTCAGTGTAGATCTGCCGGAACTCGTTCAGCGAAATCTCGGTGCGGCCGATCTTGGCTACAGTGGACTGGCCAAAGCCCCTGAAGATGTCGGCGATGCCCCAAATGCCGAAACTGACGATCAACACACCCATCACCACGGCCATAATGGTCTTGCCGAGCCAGTTTGATGAGGCCTTGCGCATTCCTCGAAGCATTTGGTCCAACTTGTTTGGTCAGGAGGGGAACGGGAGCGCGTCTTAATGCAGATTCCGCAAAAGCGCGTCACCAAATTGATAGATCATCATAAAGTGGCGGCTTTCCCCCCGCAACCTCGGGTCATGCGACGGCGAGAAGCTGCGGTTAAAAGCCCCAAAGCGTTTTTCGTCAGAAAACGCGTCAGAACAAGAATCTGGAACTGCGGCAGGTCCTCTGCTAGCGCATGAACAACCTCGTATCGCTGGAAATTGACATGACCGACGCCATCCGACCGCTGATTGCCGGCAACTGGAAAATGAACGGCCTGAAGGCCCAGGCTGCCGAATTCGACGCCATGCTCAATGGCGCGGCAGATGTGGTCGCGAAGACCGACTTGCTGGTCTGCCCGCCGGCGACGCTGATCGCCGCCTTTGCCCAGAAGGCACACGGCAAGAACGTTGCGGTGGGGGCGCAGGATTGCCATCCGAAGAGCTCCGGTGCTCATACCGGCGATATCGCCGCCGAAATGCTAGTAGATGCAGGCGCGACGGCCATCATCGTCGGCCATTCCGAGCGCCGTGCCGATCACGGCGAGAGCGATGCCCTGGTCAGGCACAAGGCCGAAGCGGCTTGGCGGGCTGGGGTCACGGCGATCGTTTGCATTGGAGAGACCCAAGGGCAGCGCGACGCCGGCCAGACCCTCGATATCCTGCGCGGTCAGCTCGACGGCTCGCTCCCGGATGCCTCGACCGCCGCCAATCTGGTCGTGGCCTATGAGCCGGTCTGGGCGATCGGGACGGGGCTGACCCCCACGGCTCAGGATGTCGAGCAGATTCATGGGTTTATCCGGGAACTCCTGACCTCACGGTTCAAGGCCGAGGGTACGAAGATGCGGATCCTCTACGGCGGCTCGGTCAAGCCCTCAAACGCGGCCGAGCTGATGGCCGTGAAGAACGTCAACGGCGCGCTGGTCGGCGGCGCCAGCCTGAAGGCGGCCGATTTCCTTGCCATTGCCAAGGGCTGTCCCTAGCTAACCCAAAGCTTTGGTTCTGGGCCGATCGGGGGTGGCAATACCCCCTCTGATCGTGTAACACCGCGCAACTTCAGGAAAACCCGCGAAGCGCGATAGGCCGCCGTCAGGCGCCGCCCGCTTGTGACGGAAGGACACTATGCAGACCGTTGTCATCGTCATTCACCTCATGATCGTCGCCGTCATGATCGGCGCCGTCCTGCTCCAGAAGTCGGAAGGCGGCGGCCTCGGCATGGGGGGCGGCGCGGGCTTCATGTCCAGCCGCGGTACCGCGAACCTCCTGACGCGGACCACCGCGGTCCTGGCTGGGCTCTTCTTCCTCACCAGCATGTTCCTGTCCTGGCACGCGGGCTACAGCCGCGCGCCGTCGTCGATCATCGGCACGCCCGCGTCGCAGGGCCAGCCGGCCGGAGGATCGCCGATCACAGCCCCGACTTCGGGCGGCATCCTGGATACGCTGAAGAAGGCCGATGAGCAGCCGCCGCCGGCCCCGACCGGGCCGCAGGTACCGCGCTCGCAATAAAGCAGGGGGGCCATGCAGGGCGGCGGCTACCGTCCTGCATCAACAATCCCCATCAAAGCACTGTCACCACTCTTAGTTCTGGCTCACCCACAGGCCCGCAAAATGTTTGGGGCGGAATACGAATCGCTTTGGCGAATCGAATTCGAGGGATTAGAGGTTAAGTCCCATGGCGCGGTACATATTCATCACCGGCGGCGTGGTTTCTTCGCTCGGCAAGGGTCTCGCTTCAGCGGCACTCGGTGCCTTGCTGCAGGCCCGGGGCTACAAGGTCCGCCTCCGCAAGCTCGACCCCTATCTCAACCTCGATCCCGGAACGATGTCGCCGTATCAGCACGGCGAAGTGTTCGTGACCGATGACGGTGCGGAGACCGATCTCGACCTCGGTCACTACGAGCGCTTCACCGGCCGGCCGGCGACCAAGGCCGACAACATCACGACGGGGCGCATCTACCAGGACATCATCACCAAGGAGCGCCGCGGCGATTATCTCGGCGCGACCATCCAGGTGGTTCCGCACGTCACCAACGCCATCAAGGAGTTCGTTCTCGACGGCAACGACGATTACGATTTCGTGCTGGTCGAGATCGGCGGCACCGTCGGTGACATCGAAGGCCTGCCGTTCTTCGAGGCGATCCGCCAGCTCAAGAACGAGCTGCCGCGCGATCACGCCGTCTACATCCATCTCACGCTGCTGCCCTACATCCCGAGCGCCGGCGAACTGAAGACCAAGCCCACGCAGCACTCCGTCAAGGAGCTGCGCTCGATCGGCATCCAGCCGGACATCCTGCTCTGCCGCACCGATCGCGAGATTCCGAAGGAAGAGCGGCGCAAGCTCGGCCTGTTCTGCAACGTGCGCGAAAGCGCCGTGATCGAGGCGCGCGACGTCGACAACATCTATGCCGTGCCCGAGGCCTACCACAACGCGGGCCTCGACGACGAGGTGCTCGCCGCCTTCGGCATCGGCTCGCGGATTCCGCCGGTTCTGCAGAGCTGGCAGCAGATCAACGAGCGCATCCGCAATCCCGAAGGCAACGTGACCATCGCCATCGTCGGCAAGTACACCGGCATGAAGGATGCGTACAAGTCGCTGATCGAGGCGCTCTCGCATGGCGGCATCGCCAACAAGGTGAAGGTCAATCTCGACTGGATCGAGAGCGAGATCTTCGAGAAGGAGGATCCGGCGCCGTTCCTCGAGCACGTCAACGGCATCCTCGTGCCGGGCGGATTCGGCCAGCGCGGCGCGGAGGGCAAGATCAAGGCGGCGCAGTTCGCGCGCGAGCGCGACGTGCCGTATTTCGGCATCTGTTTCGGCATGCAGATGGCGGTGATCGAGGCCGCGCGAAATCTCGTCGGCATCGAGGACGCCAACTCCACCGAGTTCGGCCCGACCAAGGAGCCCCTGGTCGGCCTGATGACGGAATGGCTGCGCGGCAACGAGCTCGAGAAGCGCTCGCAGGCCGGCGATCTCGGCGGCACGATGCGCCTTGGCGCCTATCCGGCCGCGCTCAACCGCGGCAGCCGCGTCTCGCAGGTCTATGGCGGCGCCACCGAGATTTCCGAGCGCCACCGCCACCGCTACGAAGTGAACACCGCCTACAAGGATCGCCTCGAGCAGCATGGCCTGAAATTCTCCGGCCTGTCGCCCGACGGCGTGCTGCCTGAGATCGTCGAGTACGAGGATCATCCCTGGTTCATCGGCGTCCAGTTCCACCCCGAACTGAAGTCGCGGCCGTTCGAGCCGCATCCGCTGTTCGCCTCGTTCATTCAGGCGGCCATGGTGCAGAGCCGGCTGGTCTGACGGCTCAGCGCGCGGCGGAGTAGTCGCGCGCGTGATGCATCGGCGCCAAAGCGACCCGCGTTGACGGCTCAGGCGCAAGCGATCCCGTGATCAGCTTCATCTGTGGCCGCCGCGTCAGCCGGTAGACGGCGGCGGGCGGCACGTTCAGCAAGGCACGATCCACGAGCTTTGCGCGCAGGCCCAGCCGATCGAGCACGGGCCGCGGGATCGGACAGCTCATGCCATAGGTGAACTGGTAGAAGGCGCCACCGGGGCGGACATAGCCGAACGCGCCGCTGAGGATCGAGATCACCCGTCGCCTGCTCATGTTGAGCAGCGGCAGGCCGCTCACGACGGCGCCCACGGGCGCGCCGTCATAGAGGCGCTCGTTCGCAAGCCGCGCCGCGTCCATCCACAGCACGCGCGACCCGGGAAAGCGCATTTGCAGGAGCTTCATGAAGTCGGAGCCGTATTCGATCAGCGTGAGGTCCTGCGGACGGACGCCGCGTTTGAGCAGCTTGTAGGTGAACGCGCCGGTGCCGGGCCCGAGCTCGAGAATCGGGCCCGTCGTTGCACTGATCTCGCGCGTGATGAGATCGGCGAGCGCCGCACCCGATGGTACGATCGCGCCCACCCGGCGCGGGGACGACATCCAGGACACGAAAAACGAAAGAAAATCGTTGGGCATGCGCACTCCGGCATCTTGGTTTGCACCTCGACGGAGGTGCTACGGATGCAGTGTCGCGGGAGCGCATTGCGAGAGCATTGCGCTATGGAGTGCGAATGCGAATTGAATCAGCTCTGCCGCACTTCCGGCAGCGCCATCCGGAAACAGGCGCCGCCGTCCGGTCGGTCCGCCACCGAGACGTGGCCGCCATGCAGCTGCACGATCTCGCGCACCATGTTGAGACCGAGGCCGGCACCGCGATCGAGCGGCGTCAGCCGGTAGAACGGCTCGAAGATCTGCTCGCGCTGATCGACGGGGATGCCGGCGCCTTCGTCGGTGACCTCGACACTCGCCGGCCTGCTGACGCGAATCCCGATCGTGCCGCGGCGCGGGCCGTGCTGGATCGCATTCTGCACGAGATTGGTGAGCGCGCGCTCCAGCGCCGCCGCATCGCCCATCGTCTCGATCGGTGTTGCCGGCGCGTCGAGGGCCAACTCGTAGCCGGCGGCAATTGCCAGCGGCGCGAGGTCGGCGGCGACGCTTTGCGCAACGGCGACGAGATCGACCCGTGTGAAGGGATGGCCGCAGCGGTCGAGCCGCTGGATATCGAGCAACTGCTCGGCGAGCGTCGCCAGCCGCGCGGCATCCTCCAGCAGACGGGTCTTGTCCGGCCCAGGGGCCAGTGACTCCAGCCGCGTGTTCAGGATCGCGATCGGCGTGCGCAGCTCGTGCGCGGCATCGGCGACGAAGCGTTTGTGGCGAGCATAGCCCTGGTCGAGCCGCGCCAGCGCGTCGTTGATGGCGGTCACCAGCGGCACGACTTCCAGCGGAATACGCTCCACCGGGAGCCGCGCGCCGCGCTGATGGATGTCGATGCGCCGTGCCTCGTCGGCTGCGGTATCGAGCCCCCTGAACGCGCGCCGCACGATCATCGGCGTCGCAATGAACGTCGCCGTTCCCATCAGGAGCAGGCCGGGCAGGGCGATGCCGAGCAACGCGAGGGAGGTCGCGAACAGCGCCTTGGCGCCGGTCAGACGTCCTTGTGTCGCCGTGATGATTTGCACGTTGCCCGCATCGGTGTCGACCCGCTTCAGCCGCGCGGCCGGCTTGCGCGGATCGTCCTCGAACATCTGCCAGCCGAGCCGCGCCTGGCTGATCTGGTCGAGGCCGTTGCCGATCGCGGCGAATTCGGCCGGCACGGCGCCTTCGCGGAGCGAATGTCCCTGCTTGTCGCGCACCAGGAACCAGAGGTCAGGCGTCTCGCTGCGCAACTGCTGCAGTGCGGCGGTCGATCGCAAGACCAGTCCACCTTGCGCGTCGCGCGTGAGCGCGTGCTGGACGACGTCGATGACACGGTCCTCGTCGCGCCCGGCCAGAACGAAGCCGGAGGCGCAAAGCGCGGTCAGGACGACTGCAACCAGCGCGACCAGGATCGCGGCCTGGAGCGAGAGCAGACGCCAGCTCAATCGCGAGCGCAGGCAATAGGGATCGTCGTGTTTGCTCATGTTGGCGTCTTCAGGCTGGCAGCTTCTTGAGGAGGTAGCCGACGCCGCGAATGCCGTGGATCTCGACGCCCGCGTCGGCCTCCGCGAGCTTTCGCCGCAGTCGCGAGATATGTGTATCCAGCGCGTTGGACTGTATCTCGTCGTCGAAATTGTAGACCGCCTCTTCGAGCGCCGCGCGCAGCACGGTCCGCCCGATGCGGCGGACCAAGGCTTCGAGCACCAGCAGCTCGCGGCGGGGCAGCTCGAATGGCTGGCCGTCGATGCTGGCTTCGCGATGGCCGAGATCGAAGGCGAGGCGGCCGGCACGGATGATTTCGGGGGAGAGGCCCGCGGGCCGCCGCAGGACGGCACGCAGCCGCGCCAGCAGTTCCTCGACTGCAAACGGTTTGGCCAGATAGTCGTCGGCGCCGCTATCGAGCCCGGCGATGCGGTCGGCGAGCTCGCCGCGCGCAGTCAGCACAATGATCGGCACGCCGTCCGCGCGCGCGCGGAGCTTTGGGATCAGCGCCAGGCCATCGCCGTCAGGAAGCTGGCGATCGAGCAGGACCGCGGCATGGACGTCGGCCGAAATGGCCTCCTCCGCCTCGGCCAGCGTCGGGGCATGGTCCACCACCATGTCGTAGCGCTTCAGCGCCGAGGCCAGCGCGCAGGCCATTTCCGCTTCATCCTCGACCAGCAAAATCCGCATGTGACAGGCACCTGAACCGCAACCGAGCCTTTCTAGCGGCCCGACCATTGCGGCAGCATTGCGGGAGGCTGGCGCAGCGCCGAAGCTCAAGCCATGCGCAGAACGCCACAGGGGGCGGCCGGGCGGGGCTCAAGACACCGTCCGGGCCAGCCGCTATAACCGCGGACCTGTTCAGGGAGAAGAATGAATGATCTACGAAATGCGCGTCTATCGCTGCGTGCCCGGCCGCCTGCCGGCGCTGTTGAAGCGGTTCGAGACCGTGACGCTGAAGCTGTGGGAGAAGCACGGCATCAGGCAGGCCGGGTTCTTCACCACCCTGATCGGCGAATCCAACCAGGAGCTGACCTATTTCCTGGCCTGGGAGTCGCTTGCCGAGCGCGAGACGAAGTGGGGCAAGTTCGCGACCGATCCGGACTGGATGAAAGCGCGCGCCGAGAGCGAAGCGGACGGCCAGATCGTCGACAACATCTTCAGCCAGCTGCTGACGCCGACTGCCTTCTCGGCGGTGAAGTAGGAACCTCAAGGGCGGCGCCGGCAGCCCCGGCGCAACCCTGATATTCGGATGGCCCGGGCCGAATAGGGTTGATCCGACCTTCGCGGCGGCTATGGTCGCGGCGAAACGAGGGATTTGCCTTGAACTCTTCGAATTCAGCTGCGCCGATCGTCACCATTGGCCGGGTCAAATTCGGCAATGATCTGCCGATCGCCATCATTGCCGGGCCCTGCCAGCTCGAAAGCCGCCAGCATGCGCTGGAGGTGGCCTCCGCGCTGAAGGAGATCGCGGCGCGGCTGAACATCGGGCTCGTCTACAAGACTTCCTTCGACAAGGCCAACCGCACCAGCGCTTCGGCGGCGCGCGGGCTCGGCTTGGCGCAATCGTTGCCTATCTTCGCCGAAATCCGCTCATCGCTCGGCCTGCCTGTCCTGACCGACGTGCACGAAGCCACGCAATGCGCCGAGGTGGCGCAGGCCGTGGACGTCCTGCAGATCCCGGCGTTCCTGTGCCGGCAGACCGATCTGCTGCTGGCGGCGGCCGCGACCGGCAAGGTCGTCAACGTCAAGAAGGGGCAGTTCCTGGCGCCGTGGGACATGGCCAATGTCGTGACCAAGATCACGAGCGCCAACAATCCCAACGTGCTCGTCACCGAGCGCGGTGCGTCCTTCGGCTACAACACGCTTGTCTCCGACATGCGTGCGCTGCCGATCATGGCACGCACCACCGGCGCGCCCGTGATCTTCGACGCCACCCACTCGGTGCAGCAGCCGGGCGGGAAGGGCACCTCCTCCGGCGGCGAGCGCGAATTCGTACCGGTGCTGGCGCGCGCCGCGGTTGCGGTCGGCGTTGCCGGCGTCTTCATCGAGACCCATCCCGATCCCGATCGCGCGCCCTCGGATGGCCCGAACATGGTGCCGCTGCGGGAGTTCGAAGGGCTGATCGCCAGGCTGATGGCATTCGACGCCCTGGCCAAGAATACGTCAAATAGTACCTCAAAGGGCAGCACGCGCTGATGCATCAGCCTGTGACCAGGCCGTCGTCCGACCAAAAATTTCCGCCCGCGATCAACATCATTGCGCTTGCCGGCTTCTCGGCCGCACTGTCGACGCGTGCGCTCGATCCTGTCCTGCCGCATGTTGCGGATGATTTCGCGATCAGCATCACGACGGCCGCGAGCATCGCGGCCGGCTTCGCCCTGATCTACGCGCTGGTTCAACCGGCGATCGGGGCGGCCGCCGATCTGTTCGGCAAGGCGCGATTGATGACGGCCTGCCTGGCGCTGCTCGGCGTCGCCTGCATCCTGGGCGCTCTCGCCACCTCCTTCTCGGGCCTGTTCGCAAGCCGCATCCTCGCCGGCATCGCCGCGGGCGGCGTGTTTCCGGTTGCGCTCGGCCTGACCGCCGATCTCGTTGCGCCCGCCAAGCGGCAGGTTGCGATCGGACGCACGATGGCGGGCTCGATGACCGGCAATCTGCTCGGCTCATCCGCCAGCGGAATCATCGGCGATTTCATCGGCTGGCGCGGCGTGCTCGTGATCCTCGGCGCACTCGGCCTGATTGCGGCCGTGGCGGTTGCGGCAGGCTTCCGCGGAGCCGCGCTGACGGCGCCGCCGAAGACGGACTTCAAGACGTTGCGGCAGGGCTACCGCACGATCTTCTCCAATCCCAACACGCGCTTCTGCTATTCGGCAGTGTTCGTCGAAGGTTGCTGCGTGTTCGGCCTGTTTCCCTTCATCGCCGCGTTCCTGTTCGATCTCGGCGAGAAATCGCTCTCGATCGCGGGCATCGTGATCGCGGGGTTTGCGGTCGGCGGGTTGCTCTACACTCTCACCGTATCGCGCATGCTGCCGCGGCTCGGCGTCAAGGGCATGATGATCACGGGCGGCAGCCTCGTGGCGTTGCAGCTCTGTGCGCTTGCTTTCGGTCCCGGCTGGAAGCTGCAATTCGCCAGCATGCTGGCGTTGGGCTGGGGGTTCTACATGATCCATGGCTGCCTGCAGGTGTTTGCCAGCGAGCTGTCGATCGGGGCGCGGGCGACCGCGATGTCGCTGCATTCGTTCTTCTTCTTCATGGGGCAGACGGTCGGGCCGCTCGCCTACGGCGTCGGCCTCCAGCATGCCGGCAAGATGCCGACGCTGCTCGCGAGCGCTGCGATCATGGTGGTGCTGGGCCTCGTCTGCGCCCGGCTGCTCAAGCCGCGGGCGCCCTCCGACGCGCGCTGAAGTCCATTCGGAGACGTAAGCGGGGCATCGTCCCTCACCATGACACCACCAGTATGCATGGCACGCGAATTGCTTCGATTTTGGGCAAATTGAGGTGTGAGATCGTGGACGCCCAGACCAGCCGTTCCGCCAGCGAAGCCAGTTCGCCCCGCTTGACCGGATATCTCACCAAGCCACCGCTGCGGCGTTTCCTGGCCGATTGCCACGCCGAATTCCGCACCGACAATTCCGGCGAGCTTGCCGACTACATCCCCGAGCTGAAGCGCGCCAATCCCGATCATTTCGGCATCGCGCTCGTCACCATCGACGGCCACGTCTACGAAGTCGGCAACAGCGACGTGCCGTTCACGATCCAGTCGGTGTCCAAGGCCTTCGTCTTCGCGCTGGCGCTGGAGATGGTCGGTGAGGCGCGCGTCGCTGCCACCATCGGCGTCGAGCCGAGCGGCGAAGCCTTCAACTCGATCCGGCTCACCAACGACAACCGTCCTTTCAATCCCATGGTCAATGCCGGCGCGATCGCCTGCTCGGGGCTGATCTATGAGGTGGACGGGAAGGGCGCCTTCGAGCGCGTCCGCTCAAAGCTCAGCCAGTTCGCCGGCCGCGAGCTCGGCGTCGACGAGGCCGTGCACGCCTCGGAGACCGCCACCGGCAACCGCAACCGTGCGATTGCCTGGCTGCTGCGGAATTACGCGGTGCTGCCCGACGACGTCGATGCCGTGCTCGACGTCTATTTCCGTCAATGCGCGATCCTGGTCACCGCGCGCGACCTCGCAGTGATGGCGGCAACCCTCGCCAATCGCGGCATCAATCCGGTCACGGGCGTCCAGGTCATCACGCCGCACATCGTCGCGCGCACGCTGTCGGTGATGACGAGCTCGGGCATGTATGATTATGCCGGTGAGTGGACCTATCGCGTCGGCATCCCCGCCAAGAGCGGCGTCGGCGGCGGCATCGTCGCGGCGCTGCCCTCGCAGCTCGGGCTCGGCACCTTCTCGCCGCTGCTCGACAACCATTACAACAGCGTGCGCGGCCTGAAGGTCTGCGAGGCGCTGTCGGCGCGGTTCGACCTGCACATGCTCAACCGCAACGCGGACGTGCGCACCAGCATCATGGCGGATTACGACGTCTACGGCATCTCCTCGCGTCGCAGCCGCCAGCCGCACGAGCAGCAGATCCTCGACGAGCGTCATAGCGACATCCGCGTGCTCGAGCTGGTTGGCGCGATGAATTTCGGCACGATCGACTACGTCACGCGACGGCTTACCAGCGAGCCGCCGAATGCGCCGCTGCTGATCATCGATTTCCGCCGCGTTCCCGACATCACCGCGGCCGGTGCGGAGTTGCTCGGCGAGACCTTGACCGCGCTCGGCAATGCCGGCGTCACCGGCATCCTGTCCGGCTTCGAGGAGGCCTCCGCGGTGTGGGGCGCGATCGCCGCCCGTACGGCCGAGCCGCGACGGCTGCGCCGCTTCGTCCTGCTCGACGATGCCATCGAATGGGCCGAGGACCAGGTGATCTACCGGTTCGGTGGCTTCACTGACGTCAAGGAGAGCGCGCATCTCGGCGAGCAGGCGCTCCTCGCCGAACTGGATGCGGAGGAGATCGCCGCAATCGTCAAGCTCTCGACCACACGGCACTACGCCGCCGGCCAGCGCATCATCGGCGCCGGCGAGCCCGCCAATTCGCTGTTCTTTCTCCAGAGCGGGATGGTCAGCGTGAAGCTTCGCAGCGGCGTGCGCCTCGCATCCCTCGGCCCCGGCATGGAGTTCGGCGAGATGGCGATGCTGGAGCAGAGCCGCAGCGCCGACGTCTTTGCCGATACGCCCGTCACCTGCCTCGAGCTGCCGCTCGACAGCTTTGCCGACTACCGCCGCCTGCACCCCGAAACGTCGCTGAAGATCATGCGCAACCTCGCCGCGATCCTGGCGCGGCGGCTGGTCGCGGCCAATGCGAAGGTCGATCTGCTCAGCGCGTATTAGCCCGTAGACTCGCAAGCTTGTTGGGGAGGAGCGGCTCGATCACTACAATCCCGGTGATCTCGCCGCCCAAGTCTTGGTGGCCTGGCAGCTTTCCATTGCTCGGGCGTAGGCAGGGCGTGCCGTCGTGCGAGTGAGATAGTCCCGCTCGGTCGAACCGGGGACGTAGTTGCCAGTTCGCAGACCGAGCAGGAGGGCGTAGCTGACCGAGATATCGGCAGCAGTGAATCGCTCGCCGGCGAGATAGGGGCACTCCTCAATGCGGCGGATAACTAACCCGAGCCGGCTCTCGAAGGTCTCGAGTGCCCAGCAGGTAACCCGCGCATTTCGCTCGCCTTCGGGTGCCAGTTGGCGACCGACCAAGACGGCGTTCATCGGTCCGGCGAGCCCGGCCTCGCCCAAGTGGAGAAATTGCAGATAAGACGCGAAGGCGGGGTCGTCCGGGGCGACCGCAAGCGAACCTGAGCCGTGGCGGGCAAGCAGGTACTCGAGAATCGCGATCGATTCGACCATGATCGTCTCGCCGTCCTGCAGCGCAGGAATGAAGCCGGCGGGGTTGATCGCGAGGAAATCGGGATCCTTCTGGCCGGCCAGCAGATCGACCGGCCGCAGCCGATAAGCCAACCCTAATTCCTCAAGCAGCCAAACGACACGGAAGCCACGACCTTCGCCATAGACTGTGAGCATAGCTAAGCGTTCCTGTACTGGGCTTAGGCATACCAACTCGCAGAGCCAAGCCAGGCGCGCAACGTCGATCTGCTCCTGGGTCCAGAAATCGTCGCTCTGGTCCGAGCCAGCGGCGCAGCGTTTCACGCTGCACCCCGGCCGGAACATGAGCGAGGCGCTGGTGCCTCAGTTCGCTCCACCAGCCGGGATCGGGTCCATCCCGCTCGCGATGATTGCTTCGCGTGCGGCGGGGGAGGCGAGGAAGTTGATCAAAGCGCGGCCAGCCTCGGGCTCCTTCGAACCGGTCGCAATGCCGGCCGAGAAGATCGTGATCTTCTGCAGTTCGTTCGGCAAGGGACCTACGATGTCGATGCCCTTCACGGGCTTCAGCTCGCTGATCTGCTGAAAGCCGAGCTCGGCCTCGCCGTGCGCGACGATCTCGCCGACGGGCGTTGCCGGGATCTTGCGCGCCTTGTCCTTCATGACGTCGGCAATGCCGAGCTTGTCGAACATCTCGGTCGAGACGTAGACGCCGCTGGCGCTGTCGGAATAGGCGATCGTCTTCGCGGCCAGCAGCGCGCGCTTGACCGCCTCGACGGAGCTGATGTCCGGCTTCGGCGCGCCCGATTTCACGGCGATCCCGATCGGCGATTTGGTGAGATCGACCTGACTGCCGGCAACGACCTTGCCCTTGCTCGCGAGATCGTTGAGGGCATAGCCAACCATGATCAGGACATCGGCCGGTTCGCCGCGCTCGAGCCGCACGGGAATCGCGTTGGTGGTGGTCCCCATCGACGGGCCATGTTCCGTCAGCACCTTGTTGCCGGTCGCTTTCTCGAATTCCGGCACAAGCACCTTGTAAGCGGCCGTCAATCCGCCGGAGATCATCACCCGGACCTCGGCAGCATCGGATGCGCCGGTCATCCAAAGAGCGGCCAGAAGGCCTAAGGCAGCGCTGCGGAATGTCGACATCGATTTCATCGTTGTTCTTCTCCTGTTAGCCCCGCCCGCGATAAGGCGCGACGCCTTGCTCGGGCAACCACAGTCCCTTCGGCACCCTGCCGGTCTGCCAGAACACGTCGATCGGGATGCCTCCGCGCGGATACCAGTACCCGCCGATGCGCAACCACTTCGGCTTGATCTCGCTCGCGATGCGCTTTCCGATCATCACGGTGCAATCCTCGTGGAAGGCGCCATGGTTGCGGAAGCTCGCGATGTAGAGTTTCAGCGACTTCGACTCCAGCAGCCATTGGCCGGGCGCGTAGTCGATCATCAGATGCGCGAAATCCGGCTGGCCCGTGACCGGGCAGAGCGAGGTGAATTCCGGCACGGTGAAGCGGACCAGATAGTCCGTGCCGGCTTGTGGATTTGGCACGCGGTCGAGCTGGGCTTCTTCCGGAGTGTGCGGCCATTCGACCGCGCGGCCGAGCTGGAGGGATTTTTTCGCCATCGTCGTCACATCCTGTTACGGATGTCGGGATGGACGCAATCGCGGCCGTCGTCAACCCGAGGCGATCGTCTGGATCATGACGATGCGGTCGTTGCCGGACTCGCAGCCCCACAGCTCGCCGGGACGGCCGTCGAGCTGGCGGACATTGGCGTTGGCCTTGTCGCTGGCGAAGACGTTGAACTTCTCGGTGGCGGGATCGAAACGCACAATGGCATTGGCCGAAAAATCCGTCAGCCACACCTTGTCCTGGTCGTCGACATAGACCGCATAGGTGCGGGGACGCTCGCCGGGCAGCTTCCATGTCTTCCAGGATCCGTCGGCGGGATCGTGCACGGAGACGTGGCCGCTATTCCACTCGCTGACCCAGATCCGGCTGTTCGAGTCCGACCAGACCCGCCGCGCGCCCTGATTGGGCGTCGGCGGTTCGACGACATGGGCGGTGCCCGTCGCAAGGTCGATCCTGGCGATATGGCTGCCGGCGAGCGAGGCGTACCAGACATCACCCTTGGGCGTCACGGTGATGCCGTAGGGGCCGACCCCCTTTGGCGCCTTGAATACGTTCATCTCGCCCGATCTCGGCGCGAGGCGGCCGTAATACCCGGACTGGCCAGTGAACCAGTAGGTACCCGTCTTGTCGAACACACCGGTGTTGAGATTGGCCGAAGCGAACTTTTCCGGCAGGCGGAACAGCGTGACCTTGAGATCGCCGGGATCGACCCGCGCGATCGCGTTCTGGCCGCCTTCGGTGATCCAGGGGGCGCCGTCGGGGCCGATCGTCACACCGTGCGGGGCGGCGCCCTCGCCGAGGCTGACCGTCTTGAAACTGCCATCCCGCGGATCGAGCCTGCCGAGCAGGCCCTTACCCTGGGCGGTGAACCAGACTGTGCCGTCAGGGGAGGGAGCAAGATCGTGCAAGCCAATGCCGGCGCTGATCGGGAAATATTTTGTCCGGAACGGGGCCTCCTGCGCACGACTTGGGCGGGCGACAAGGACGGCGGCGGTCGAAGCAAGAAACTGGCGGCGATTCATGGCGTTACCTCGACTTCTTGGGATTGAGGATGGACGCTCGGACCGGATCTTCTCGAGCTTAGTCTCGGGTGCTCCACGCGTCAGCCGAAGCCGGGCGTCCAAGCGTTCACATTTGCTTGCGGCCCGTGTAAGACCCGGCCCACCGATCAGCCCTAACGAACGGAAGTGCACATCATGACCGCCATCATCGACATCATCGGCCGCGAAATTCTCGATAGCCGGGGCAATCCCACCGTCGAGGTGGACGTCGTGCTCGAAGATGGCGCGCTCGGCCGCGCCGCCGTGCCGTCCGGTGCCTCGACGGGTGCCCATGAGGCGGTGGAACTGCGCGACGGCGACAAGGCCCGCTATCTCGGCAAAGGCGTCACCAAGGCGGTCGGTGCCGTCAACGGCGAGATCTTCGAGGCTCTGAGCGGCCTCGACGTCGAGCAGCAGGCCCAGATCGACCAGATCATGATCGAGCTCGACGGCACGCCGAACAAGAGCCGGCTGGGCGCCAACGCCATCCTCGGCGTCTCGCTCGCTTGCGCCAAGGCTGCGGCGAACTCGCTCGACATGCCGCTCTACCGTTACGTCGGCGGCACCTCGGCCCGTCTCCTGCCGGTGCCGATGATGAACATCATCAATGGCGGCGTGCATGCCGACAACCCGATCGACTTCCAGGAATTCATGATCCTTCCGGTTGGCGCGGCGTCCTTCGCCGAGGGCCTGCGCTACGGCGCGGAAGTCTTCCACACGCTGAAGTCGGAGCTCAAGAAGGCCGGCCACAACACCAATGTCGGCGACGAGGGCGGCTTCGCCCCGAACCTGCCGTCGGCGGACGCCGCGCTCGACTTCGTCATGAACGCGATCGGCAAGGCCGGCTTCAAGGCGGGCACCGACATCGTGCTCGGCCTCGACTGCGCCTCGACCGAGTTCTTCAAGGACGGCAAGTACGTCTACGAAGGCGAAGGCAAGACCCGCTCGATCTCCGAGCAGGCCAAATATCTCGGCGACCTCGTCTCGCGTTATCCGATCGTCACCATCGAGGACGGCATGTCGGAAGACGACATGGACGGCTGGAAGGAGCTCACCGACCTCATCGGCAAGAAGTGCCAGCTCGTCGGCGACGATCTGTTCGTCACCAACGTCAAGCGCCTCGCCGAGGGCATCAAGGCCGGCCGCGCCAACTCGATCCTGATCAAGGTCAACCAGATCGGCACGCTGACCGAGACGCTCGCCGCCGTCGAGATGGCGCACAAGGCCGGCTACACCTCGGTGATGTCGCACCGCTCCGGCGAGACCGAGGATTCCACCATCGCCGATCTCGCGGTCGCCACCAATTGCGGTCAGATCAAGACCGGCTCCCTTGCGCGCTCCGACCGCACCGCCAAATACAATCAGCTCCTGCGCATCGAGCAGCAGCTCGGCAAGCAGGCGCTGTACGGCGGCAAGGCGGCACTGAAGGCGCTGGCATAAGCCGGCGCCTTAGCAAACACAGGGGAGATCGACATGAGCGACGGCAAGACCGGACTGCAACTGCGTTCGCTGATCAAGAAGACCGGTGAGCTCGAGATCTCGCTCGTCGACGTGCCGACCCCCGAGCCTGCGGACGACGAGGTCGTCGTCCGCGTCGAGGCGGCGCCGATCAATCCGTCCGACCTCGGCCTGCTCGTCGGCGCCGCCGATATGAGCACGGCCAAGGCTTCGGGCACGAAGGAAGCGCCCGTCATCACCGCAAAGGTGCCTGACGGCGCGATGCGCGCGATGGGCGCGCGGCTCGACCAGTCCCTGCCGGTCGGCAATGAAGGTGCCGGCGTCGTCGTCAAGACCGGCTCGTCGGATGCCGCGAAGGCTCTGCTGGGCAAGACGGTCGCGATGATCGGCGGTGCCATGTATTCGCAGTACCGGACGATGAAGGTCAGGGACTGCCAGCCGCTGCCCGAGGGCACGACGGCGGCGGAGGGGGCATCCTGGTTCGTCAATCCGCTCACTGCGCTCGGCATGACCGAGACCATGCGGCGCGAGGGCCACAAGGCACTGGTGCACACCGCGGCCGCCTCCAATCTCGGCCAGATGCTGAACAAGATCTGCCTCGGCGACGGCATTCCGCTGGTCAACATCGTGCGCAGCAAGGAGCAGGCGGAGATCCTGAAGAAGATTGGCGCCAAATACGTCGTCGATTCCAGCATGCCGAGCTTCCTCGACGATCTCACGGCCGCGTTGGTGGAGACCGGCGCCACCATCGCCTTCGACGCGATCGGCGGCGGCAAGCTTGCCGGCGACATCCTCAATTGCATGGAAGTCGCGATCAACAAGTCTGCCAAGGAATACAGCCGCTACGGCTCTAGCGTGCACAAGCAAGTCTATGTCTACGGCGCGCTCGATGTTCGCCCGATCGAGCTGCCGCGCGGCTTCGGCATGGCCTGGGGCGTCGGCGGCTGGCTGCTCACCCCGTTCCTCCAGAAGATCGGTCCGGCCGATATCGCACGGTTGCGCCAGCGCGTGGTGAATGAGCTGAAGACCACCTTCGCCAGCCACTACACCAAGGTGGTGTCGCTTCAGGAGGCACTCGATCCCGCCAACATCGCGGTGTACGCCAAACGCGCCACCGGCGAAAAATTCCTCATCAACCCAAATAAATTATCGTGATGCGCGACGGCGCATCACCGAAAGAAGGACTTGCCTTCTGAGCGAAGCGGGGGATTATTCCCGCCGCCGTTGAAAGCGGAAAAACCGCAAAGCGCGCTCAGAAGGGGACTTCATTCAATGACCGATCTCAATCGTCGTCACCTGCTCGCAGGCGTCGCCGCCGTCGGGGCGGCAGCCGCCACCGGACTTCGCCCGACCGTTGCCAATGCCTCAGTGCCGCCAGTCGGGACGCAGGCGCCGGGCTTCTATCGCTACAAGGTCGGCCGCTATGAGTGCACCTCGATCAACGACGGCGCGCGCACTTTCCCGATGCCCGACAAGTTCGTCGTCAACGTGCCGAAGGAAGAAGCCGCTGCCGCCGCCGAAGCCGCCTACATGCCCAACGGCATGGTCACGGTGCCGTTCAATCCGCAGCTGATCAACACCGGCTCCAAGCTCGTGCTGATCGACGCCGGCAACGGGGTCGCCAATCTCGAGCCGAGCAAGGGCGCGGTCGGCCGCACCCTGCAAAACCTCCAGGCCGCCGGCGTCGATCCCAAGAATATCGACGTCGTGCTGCTGTCGCATCTGCATCCCGACCACACCAACGGCATCCGTCTCGCCGACGGCGCGCTCGCCTTCCCGAACGCGGAGATCATGGTGCCAGGCAGAGACTGGGAGTTCTGGACCAGCGAGGACAACGCGGCCAAGACCGAGTCCAACCCGATGATGAAGAACTACTTCGCCAACGTGAAGAAGACATTCGCCGGGCTCGAGACCAAGGTGACGAAGTACGAGTGGGGGAAGGAGGTGGCGCCCGGCATCACCTCGATCGCGACGCCCGGCCATACGCCCGGCCACAGCTCGTTCGCGGTTGCCTCGGGCGATGCCAAGGTGCTGATCCAGTCCGACGTCACCAACATCCCGGAGTTTTTCCTGCGCAATCCGGACTGGCACGTGATGTTCGACTACGATGCCGCAATGGCGCAGGCGACACGCCACAAGTTCTACGACATGGCGGCCGCCGAGAAGGCCACCGTTATCGGCTTCCACTTCACCTTCCCCTCGGTAGGTCATGTCGAGAAGGACGGCGCCAAGTACCGTCTGATCCCGTCGGCGTGGAATCCGACGATCTGATCGCTGTTGCAGATGTTGTGCGAACATCAGGCCGCCCTCGGCGGCCTGACTGGTTTGGACGACCATCGCCTTTCGCGAAACGCAGCGTTTCCAAATCGGACCGGTCCATGCACTTGCATCCATCGACCCGGATCGCTTAAGTGCCGGCCGGCACTTCCCCTCAAGGTTTCAAGGACACCCCATGCCCTACAATATCGTCGTTATCGCCGGCAGCCTGCGCAAGGACAGCTTTTCGCTGAAGATCGCCAATGCGCTCGCCAAGCTCGCGCCGGCCTCGCTCAAGCTCGAGGTCATCACGCCGGCGGGCATCTCCTTCTTCAACCAGGACCTCGAGGGCGCGCCGCCCGCGGACTGGCTGGCCTTCCGCGACAAGCTCCAGAAGTCCGACGGCGTCATCTTCGTCACCCCTGAATACAACCGCGCCATTCCGGGCGTCCTGAAGAACGCCATCGACGTCGCCTCGCGGCCCTATGGCAAGAGCTCGTTCAACGGCAAGCCGGTCGGCATCATTTCGAACTCGCCGGGACCGCTCGGGGGCGTCAGCGCGGCCAAGACGCTGCAGAACATTCTGCCCGGCATTGCCGGTCCGATCATGCAGCAGCCCGAGACCTACCTGAACGCCGTCGGCGATGCCTTCGATGCGGAGGGCAACCTCACCAAGGACTCGCTGAAGGGCGTGCTCCAGGCCTACATCGATGCCTTCGCCGCCCACGTGGCGAAGCACCACGGCTGAGCGCGCGCCCTCGTCATGGCCGGGCCTGCCCCGGCCATGATTACGAGACGGGTAGGGTGAGTGCGTTAGCGCTCCCTTAACCAAGGTGCCGCATCTTCCCAAGATGGTCTCCCGCGCGCGCCTGAAATCGATCCTGACCGGTCTTGCCCTCTATGCGATGGCGGCCGCCATCGTCGGCTATTTCGGCGTCAACGCCTATACCGGCAAATACGGCCTCAACGCGCGCCAGGAGCTCGATCAGGAGATCATCGCGCTGACGAGCGAGCTGGCGCAGCTCAAGCGCGAGCGTGCCAGGAGCGAGCAGCGCGTCTCGCTGCTGCGCACCTCGAGGATCGATCCCGATATGTTGGACGAGCGGGCCCGGTTCCAGCTCGACTACGTCAATCCGCATGATCTCGTCCGGATGATCCCGCAGAACTAGCGCTTTCGCGCGATTCGAAACCGGCATCGAAAGCCGGCGCCGGGACTCCTGGCGTGCTTCTCCACTACATCGAACGTCGCAAGTCTGCGGTCGCTTTGCCGCCTTGACGGAGCTTTACCGGCGGGGGCATGGCTTGTTCGACGCGCGGCTTCCAAGATTGACAAGGATCAATCCGGCCGTGCGGGCACGTCTTATGAATGCCACCCGGAGGAAACGGTGATGAATGGGCAAGCCCCCCAGCATCACGCGGCCCGTGTCGAGGCCGCCATCGCATCAGGCCAGGCGGCTCGTTCCGCGCTCGTGGCCTCCTGGCGCCGCTCTTCCCGATTGCATCATCTCGACCCCTCGGGCCGCGGCCTGCCGAAGCGGCTGACGGAGGCGGAACTTCGCGCGGCGCGCGAGCGCATCGCACCTCTGCTTGCCGCCGCGCAAGGCGCCATGGACCGGCTCTATCAGGCGGTTGGAGCTTCGGGCTGCTGCGTGCTGCTCGCCGACGGCGAGGGGGTGCCGGTCGACCGTCGCGGCACGCCCGCGGACGATGCAACGTTCCAATCCTGGGGCCTGTGGACCGGCGCGCTCTGGAGCGAGGAGCACGAGGGCACCAACGGTATCGGCACCTGCGTCGTCGAGCAGCGGCCGCTGACGATCGACCGCGACCAGCACTTCTTCACCCGCAACACGCTTCTGAGCTGCACCGCGGTTCCGATCTACGACCACGAGGCGGCCTTTGCCGGTGTGCTCGACGTCTCCTCCTGCCGCGCCGACCGCACCGATGCGTTCTCCAGCCTGATCGCACTGGCGGCGGGCGAGGCGGCCAAACGCATCGAGGCCGACATGTTCCGCCGCGCCTTCGCCCATGCCCGTATCGTGCTGACGCCGGCTGCGGACGGCCAGTGTGGCGGCCTCGTGGCCGTCGATGCGGACGATCTCGTGATCGGCGCGACCCGCTCCGCCCGGGTGGGACTTGGCATTGGACTTGGGATCGCGCCCGGCAGCCCGTTACGGCCAGTACCTGCGGCCGATCTGCTCGGCGGCGATGTCGCGCATGACCACCTTGCCCGCGGTCAGCGCGCGGTATTGCAGCGGGCGCTGCTCCGCGCGGGCGGCAATGTTTCCGCCGCCGCCAAGGCTCTCGGCGTCAGCCGCGCCACGCTTCACAGGAAGCTCAAGCGGTTCGGATTGAACCACTGAGCCCTGCTGGTCCCTCAACCGTCATTGCGAGCGCAGCGAACCAATCCAGGATCCCTCCGCGGGGACAGTCTGGGTTGCTTCGCTGCGCTCGCAACGACGATGTGGATGCCCTCAACTCTCCATCTCGCACTTGCCTCGCGCGCACGTGTCGCAGAACTGCGACAGGTCCGCGCTGCCATCGCTCCCACCCGGGCTGACAGAAATCACCTCCCGCATCATCGTTTGCGCAAGTCGTGAACACACGACGGATCGCAAACAGCAACATCGGGAGTGAGCAAATGAACAAGGTGGAATTCCTCGGCGTCACCCAGAGCCCCTTCGCCGAACGCTACGACAATTTCATCGGCGGCAAATTCGTGCCGCCTATCGCCGGCAAGTATTTCGACAACGCCTCGCCGGTGAACGGCCAGATCGTCTGCAGGATCGCGCGGTCGGACGCGCAGGACGTCGAAGCCGCGCTCGACGCGGCGCATGCGGCGAAGGCCGCCTGGGGTCACACCAGCGTCGCCGAGCGCGCCGCGATCCTGAACAAGATCGCCGACCGCATGGAAGAGAATCTCGAGCGTCTCGCGGTCGCCGAGACCTGGGACAACGGCAAGCCGATCCGCGAGACTCGCGCGGCCGACCTGCCGCTCGCGATCGACCATTTCCGCTACTTCGCCGGCGTGGTGCGCGCCCAGGAAGGCTCGATCGGCGAGATCGATCACGACACCGTCGCCTATCATTTCCACGAGCCACTCGGCGTGGTCGGCCAGATCATTCCCTGGAACTTCCCGCTGCTGATGGCCTGCTGGAAGCTCGCTCCGGCGCTCGCCGCCGGCAATTGCGTGATCCTCAAGCCCGCCGAGCAGACCCCGGCCTCGATCATGGTCTGGGCCGAGATCGTCGCCGACCTTCTGCCGCCGGGCGTGCTCAACATCGTCAACGGCTTTGGCCTCGAGGCCGGCAAGCCGCTGGCGTCGAGCCCGCGCATCGCCAAGATCGCCTTCACCGGCGAGACCTCGACCGGCCGGCTGATCATGCAGTATGCCAGCCAGAACCTGATTCCGGTGACGCTGGAGCTCGGCGGCAAGTCGCCGAACATCTTCTTCAAGGACGTCACCGCCGAGGATGACGACTTCTTCGACAAGGCGATCGAAGGCTTCGTCATGTTCGCGCTGAACCAGGGCGAGGTTTGCACCTGTCCGAGCCGGGCGCTGGTCCACGCCGACATCTACGACCGCTTCATGGAGCGGGCGCTGAAGCGCGTCGCCGCGATCAAGCAGGGCGATCCGCGCGTGGCCGACACCATGATCGGCGCGCAGGCATCGAGCGAGCAGCTCGCAAAGATCCTCTCCTATATCGACATCGGCAAGCAGGAGGGGGCCAAGGTGCTGGCCGGCGGCGGTCGGGCCGAGCTCGGCGGCGACCTGGCCAAGGGCTTCTACGTCCAGCCGACGGTGTTCGAGGGCCACAACAAAATGCGCATCTTCCAGGAGGAGATCTTCGGCCCGGTCGTCTCGGTCACGACCTTCAAGACCGATGAGGAAGCGCTCGCGATCGCCAACGACACGCTCTATGGCCTCGGGGCCGGCGTCTGGAGCCGCGATGCCAACCGCTGCTACCGCTTCGGCCGGGCGATCCAGGCCGGCCGGGTCTGGACCAATTGCTACCATGCCTATCCCGCGCATGCGGCCTTCGGCGGCTACAAGCAGTCGGGTGTCGGTCGAGAGACCCACAAGATGATGCTCGATCACTACCAGCAGACCAAGAATCTCCTGGTCAGCTACAGCCCGAAGAAGCTCGGCTTCTTCTGATCGGCAAGATCTGATCGGTGGAGGGGGCGGCGCCGTTTCGGCGTCGCCCGTTCAGTCGGGACTTGGTTGACCCAACGTTTCTTGGCGCGGCCGCGGATCTGCGCGTGCCGTCCCCGGCAGAGATTTGTTGCCCGATCGGCGCCAAAGATTCTCCAATATTACGGTCACGTTGCAGTGCGGCATAACGAAAGTCGTGCGATGTCGCCGCGGTGCTTTCCAAGGGCGTTTGACTTGGGTTAGAGAGGACGAAAGTTTTCTCTGACCCGGAATTCCCATGGCCGCACCCAAGAAAGCCGCCGCAGGCGCTGCACAGGACAAAACCGACGGCGCATCGCCTCCGGAATTCACCAAAGAGCAGGAGCTCAAGGCGCTCCGCGAGATGCTCCTGATCCGGCGGTTCGAGGAAAAGGCCGGCCAGCTCTACGGCATGGGCGCGATCGGCGGCTTCTGCCACCTCTATATCGGCCAGGAGGCCGTGGTGGTCGGCATGCAGATGGCCCTGAAAGAGGGCGATCAGGTCATCACCGGCTATCGCGACCACGGCCATATGCTAGCCACCGGCATGGACGCCAACGGCGTCATGGCCGAGCTCACGGGCCGCCGCGGCGGCTATTCAAAGGGCAAGGGCGGCTCCATGCACATGTTCAGCAAGGAGAAGCACTTCTACGGCGGCCATGGCATCGTCGGCGCCCAGGTCTCGCTCGGCACAGGTCTGGCCTTCGCCAACCACTATCGCGGCAACGGCAATGTCAGCGTCACCTATTTCGGTGACGGCGCGGCCAACCAGGGCCAAGTCTATGAGAGCTTCAACATGGCGGAGCTCTGGAAGCTGCCGGTGATCTACGTCATCGAGAACAATCGCTACGCCATGGGCACCGCCGTCTCGCGCGCCTCGGCCCAACAGGATTTCTCCAAGCGCGGCGTGTCCTTCAACATTCCCGGCAAGCAGGTCGACGGCATGGACGTCCGCGCCGTCAAGGCGGCGGGCGAGGAGGCGGCGGCCTGGTGTCGCGCCGGCAAGGGTCCCTTCATCCTGGAGATGCAGACCTACCGTTATCGCGGCCATTCGATGTCCGACCCTGCAAAATATCGCACGCGCGAGGAGGTCGAGAAGGTCCGCCACGACCAGGACCCGATCGAGCAGGTGCGCAATCGCCTGCTGGCGGCGAAGGTCAGCGAGGCCGATCTCAAGGCGATCGACGCCGAGGTGCGCGACATCGTCAATGCGTCTGCCGACTTTGCCCAGCATGATCCCGAGCCGGATGCCGCCGAGCTCTGGACCGACGTTTACCGCTGAACGCGCGCAAGCTTTCTTTTGGAGTAGATATGCCAATTCAAGTGCTGATGCCCGCGTTGTCGCCCACGATGGAAAAGGGCAACCTCGCCAAGTGGCTGAAGAAAGAGGGCGAGACGATCAAGTCGGGTGACGTGATCGCCGAGATCGAGACCGACAAGGCGACCATGGAGGTCGAGGCGACCGACGAGGGCACGCTCGGCAAGATCCTGGTCCCCGAGGGCACCGCCGATGTCGCGGTGAACACGCCGATCGCGACCATTCTCGCCGACGGCGAGAGCGCAGCCGATCTTGCGAAGGCGCCTGCACCGGCAGCGAAAGCCGCCGAATCCGCGCCGCCTGCCGCAGCAAAGGCCGAAGCGCCTGCACCGAAAGCCGCGCCCGCGCCGCAGGCCGTTGCCGAACCCGATCCGGAAGTGCCCGCCGGCACCGAGATGGTGAGGCAGACCATCCGCGAAGCGCTGCGCGACGCCATGGCCGAAGAGATGCGCCGCGACCCCGACGTCTTCGTGATGGGCGAAGAGGTCGCCGAATATCAGGGCGCCTACAAGGTGACCCAGGGCCTGCTCCAGGAATTCGGCGCCAAGCGCGTGATCGACACCCCGATTACCGAGCACGGCTTTGCCGGTGTCGGCGTCGGCGCCGCCATGACCGGCCTGAAGCCGATCGTCGAGTTCATGACCTTCAACTTCGCCATGCAGGCGATCGACCAGATCATCAACTCCGCGGCCAAGACGCTCTACATGTCCGGCGGCCAGATGGGCTGCTCGATCGTGTTCCGTGGTCCGAACGGCGCCGCTGCGCGCGTCGCCGCGCAGCACAGCCAGGACTATTCGGCCTGGTACTCGAACGTCCCGGGTCTCAAGGTCGTCGCGCCGTTCTCCGCCGCCGACTACAAGGGCCTGCTCAAGGCCGCGATCCGCGATCCCAATCCGGTGATCTTCCTCGAGAACGAGGTGCTGTATGGCCACACCGGCGAGGTGCCGAAGCTCGACGATTTCATCGTTCCGATCGGCAAGGCGCGCATCGTGCGCTCCGGCAGCCACGTCACCATCATCTCGTGGTCGAACGGCATGACCTATGCGCTCAAGGCTGCCGACGAGCTCGCCAAGGAGGGCATCGAGGCCGAGGTGATCGACCTGCGCACGCTGCGTCCGATGGACACCGAGACCATCGTCAATTCCGTCAAGAAGACCGGCCGTGCCGTCACGGTGGAAGAGGGCTGGGCCCAGAGCGGCGTCGGCGCCGAGATCGCCGCGCGGATCATGGAGAATGCCTTCGACTATCTGGATGCGCCGGTCGCGCGCGTCTCCGGCAAGGACGTGCCGATGCCCTATGCCGCCAACCTGGAGAAGCTCGCGCTGCCTTCGGCTGCGGAAGTCGTCGAGGCCGCCAAAGCCGTCTGCTACAGGTAGACCATGGCGGGCCCCAAGGAGCAGCCACTGCCGCCCGACGTCATGACCCGCGACGACGCGGTCGAGATCTTGCGCGTGTTCGTGCTGGATGGCGGGCTGTCGATGGCGTTCCAGCGCGCTTTCGAGGAGCCCGACATGTGGGGCCTGCTGCTCGTCGATCTCGCCCGCCACGCCGCGCGCGCCTATGCGCGCGAGAGCGAATATACCGAGGAGGACGCGCTGAACCGGATCCTCGACATGTTCCAGGCCGAGATCGAGCGTCCCACCGACACCGGCACCACGACGCCGCGCGGGAAGGGGCACTGACGTGGCGATCGAATCCTATCACTTCGATTTCATGCTGGAGGCGATCCGCGAGGCGGAAGCCTCGATCGCGCAGGGCGGCCTGCCGATCGGCGCGGTGCTGACACGCGACAACAAGATCATCGCCCGGGGCCATAACAACCGCGTGCAGGAGAACAACGTCATCCTGCACGGCGAGATGAGCTGCCTGCGCGAGGCCGGCGCGATCACGTTCCACGACACCGTCATGTACACCACGCTGTCCCCTTGCTCGATGTGCGCCGGCGCGCTGGCGCTGTTCAAGGTCAAGCTGGTGGTGATCGGGGAGTCCGTCACATTCCCGGGCTCCAAGGACATCCTCGACAAGTTCGGCATCCCCTGGATCGACCTTGCCGACGACCGCTCCATCACCATGATGAAGAATTGGCGTTCCATCCCTGCCAATGAGCGCCTCTGGCAGGGCGACATCGGCAACTAAACCTGGTCTGTTCGTCTCCGCTGTCGGAGACGACGTTTTGCAAAGCTCTTCTTGAGGTCAGCATGCCCATCAACATCCTGATGCCCGCTCTCTCGCCGACGATGGAGAAGGGCAACCTCGCCAAGTGGCTGAAGAAGGAAGGCGACAAGGTCAAATCCGGCGACGTCATCGCCGAGATCGAGACCGACAAGGCGACCATGGAGGTCGAGGCCATCGACGAGGGCACGATCGCCAAGATCCTGGTGCCGGAGGGCACGCAGGATGTGCCGGTCAACGACGTGATCGCGGTGCTCGCCGGCGAAGGCGAGGATGTGAAGGCCGCAGGCAGCGCCAAGCCCAGCGCTTCGGCCGCGCCGCCGAAGGCTGCGGAGGCTCCTGCCGCCGCGCCGGCTCCCGCGCCTGCGCCGGCCGCGCCAAAGGCCGCGCCACCGCCCGCCGCTGCGCCACAGGCCGCAGCGCCGGCCGCGCAAAGCAACGGCCATGGCGGCCGCGTGTTCTCCTCGCCGCTGGCGCGCCGCCTGGCCAAGGATGCCGGCATCGATGTATCGATGATCACGGGCACCGGTCCGCATGGCCGGGTGGTCGCGCGTGACGTCGAGCAGGCCAAGTCCGGCAAGGGCCTCAAGGCGCCCGCGGCGGCGCCGTCAGGCGCGCCCTCGATCGCGCCGACCATGTCGGACAAGCAGATCCTGTCGCTGTTCGAGCCCGGCTCCTACGACATCGTCCCGCATGACGGCATGCGCCGCACCATCGCGCAGCGCCTGACCGCGTCGATCCAGAACGTCCCGCACTTCTACCTGACGATCGATTGCGACATCGGCAAGCTGCTCGCCGCGCGCGAGGAAATCAACGCCGCCGCGCCGAAGGACAAGGAGAAGAAGCCGCTCTACAAGATCTCGGTCAACGACTTCGTCATCAAGGCGATGGCGGTCGCGCTGCAGAAGATCCCGAACTGCAACGTGAGCTGGACCGAAAGCGGCATGGTCAAGCACCACCATTCCGACGTCGGCGTTGCCGTGGCGATGCCGGGCGGCCTGATCACGCCCATCATCCGCAAGGCCGAGACCAAGACGCTGTCGGCCATCTCCAACGAGATGAAGGATTTTGCCGCGCGAGCCCGCTCGCGCAAGCTCAAGCCCGAGGAATACCAGGGCGGCACCACCGCCGTCTCCAATCTCGGCATGTACGGCATCAGCCACTTCACCGCGGTGATCAACCCGCCGCATGCCACGATCCTCGCGGTCGGCACCAGCGAGGAGCGTCCCGTCGCGCGCAGCGGCAAGATCGAGATCGCGCAAATGATGAGCGTGACCTTGTCCTGCGATCACCGCGCCATCGACGGCGCGCTCGGCGCCGAACTGATCGGCGCGTTCAAGCAGCTGATCGAAAACCCCGTCATGATGATGGTCTGAGATGGCGCATGAGGACGCGCTGGCCCTGGATCTCGATGCTGGTCTCGCTGATCCTCGCGCTCAGCCCGCACGGCCGCGAGATCATTGAGGCTGCCTTCTTTGCCGGCGAGGCGCTGTCGCGCAACATCTGGGGGCCGATCGCGCTCACCATCTTCGCCATCATGGCGGCGGTCATTCTCATCGAATGGCTGATCAGAACCTACATCTTCAAACGCCGCGCCCGCGGCGCAACGACCGCTTGAGTTGAATGGGAGCCGCCATGGCCGATACATCCTTCGACATCATCATCATCGGCTCCGGTCCCGGCGGCTATGTCACCGCGATCCGCGCCGCTCAGCTCGGCTTCAAGGTCGCGATCGTCGAAAAATCCTATCTCGGCGGCATCTGCCTGAATTGGGGTTGCATTCCGACCAAGGCGCTGCTGCGCTCGGCCGAGATCTATCACTACATGCAGCACGCCAAGGATTACGGCCTGTCGGCGGAGAAGGTCTCGTTCGATCCGAACGCCGTGGTGCAGCGCTCGCGCGGCGTCTCGAAGCGGCTGAACGACGGCGTCGGCTTCCTGATGAAGAAGAACAAGGTCAGCGTGATCTGGGGCGCGGCCTCGATCGATGCGCCCGGCAAGGTCACCGTGAAGAAGTCCGACGTCGAGGGCCCGAAGGGCGCGCTGGGCGAGGGGACCTACCAGGCCAAGCACATCATCGTCGCGACCGGCGCACGGCCGCGCGTGTTGCCCGGGCTCGAGCCCGACAAGAAGCTGGTCTGGACCTATTTCGAGGCGATGGTGCCGGACCGGATGCCGAAGTCGCTGCTGGTGATCGGCTCCGGCGCGATCGGCATCGAGTTCGCCTCGTTCTTCCACACCATGGGCTCCGACGTCACCGTGGTCGAGGTGCTGCCACAGATCCTTCCCGTCGAGGACGCCGAGATCGCAGGTCTTGCACGCAAGCGCTTCGAGAAGCAGGGCATCAAGATCATGTCCTCGACCAAGGTGACGAAGCTCGAGAAGAAGGCCGACAGTGTCGTTGCCACCATCGATGACGGCAAGGGCAAGCCCGTGGCCACCGAGTTCGAGCGCGTGATCTCGGCTGTCGGCGTCGTCGGCAACATCGAGAATCTGGGACTCGAAAAGCTCGGTGTCAAAACCGATCGCGGCATCATCGTGGTCGATGGCTACGGCAAGACCAACGTTCCCGGCATCTATGCCATCGGCGATGTCTCCGGTCCCCCGATGCTCGCGCACAAGGCCGAGCATGAGGGCGTGATCTGCGTCGAGGCGATCAAGGGCCTGCATCCGCATCCCATGGACAAGAACATGATCCCGGGCTGCACCTATTGCCATCCGCAGGTCGCCTCCGTCGGCCTGACGGAAGCCAAGGCCAAGGAGAGCGGCCGCGAGATCCGCGTCGGCCGCTTCCCCTTCGTCGGCAACGGCAAGGCGATCGCGCTCGGCGAGGACCAGGGCCTGGTCAAGGTGATCTTCGACAAGAAGACCGGCCAGCTCCTCGGCGCCCACATGGTCGGCGCGGAGGTGACCGAGCTGATCCAGGGCTACGTCGTCGCGATGAACCTGGAGACCACGGAAGAAGAGCTGATGCACACGGTGTTCCCGCATCCGACGCTGTCGGAGATGATGAAGGAAGCCGTGCTGGACGCGTACGGGCGGGTCTTGAATATTTGATGGTTGGCATCGCCGCCCACCGCCGTCATTGCGAGCGAAGCGAAGCAATCCAGACTGCCTCTGCGGAAAGATTCTGGATTGCTTCGCTGCGCTCGCAACGACGAGCAGAGAGAGCTGCTTGCAAAATGAGAAGGAAATCACCCCATGCACGACAACGACAACCTCAGCATCGAGCGCCCGACCTTCGTCACCCATCTCGAATGCGCGATGGAGGGCGACCATTACGCCGCCGACCAGGTCCACAATCTCTCGAAAGCCGGCAAGCCGCTCTTGGTGCGTTATGATCTGGCCGGCGTGAAGAAGGCGCTGACCAAGGACGCGCTGGCGCAACGTCCCGGCGACATGTGGCGCTACCGCGAGCTGCTGCCGGTGCGCAAATGCAAGGACATCGTCTCGCTCGGCGAAGTCACCACGCCGCTGATCCCGCTGCCGAAGCTCGGCAAGAAGCTCGGGGGCGGCGAGGTGATCGTCAAGGACGAGGGGCGCCTGCCGACCGGCTCGTTCAAGGCGCGCGGCCTGGTGATGGCGGTGTCGATGGGCAAGGCGCTCGGCATCAAGCACATGGCGATGCCGACCAACGGCAATGCCGGCGCGGCGCTGGCGGCCTACGCCACTTCCTGCGGCATCAAGACCACGATCTTCTGCCCCGCGGACACGCCTGAGGTGAACGTCAGCGAGATCGAGCTCCAAGGCGCGACCGTCTACCGGGTCAACGGCTATATCGATGATTGTGGCAAGATCGTCGGCGAGGGCAAGGCCAAGGTCGGCTGGTTCGACACCTCGACGCTGAAGGAGCCGTACCGCATCGAGGGTAAGAAGACGATGGGCCTCGAGCTCGCCGAGCAGCTCGGCTGGGACGTGCCCGACGTGATCTTCTATCCGACCGGCGGCGGCACCGGCCTGATCGGCATGTGGAAGGCGTTCGACGAGCTGGAGAAGATCGGCTTCATCGGAAGCAAGCGCCCGCGCATGGTCGCGGTACAGGCCTCGGGCTGCGCCCCGATGGTACGCGCTTATGAGGCCGGCACCGAGCATGCCATACGCTGGGAGGACGCCCACACCATCGCCTCCGGCATCCGCGTGCCGCAGGCGATCGGCGATTTCCTGATCCTGCGCGCCGTGCGCGAGAGCAAGGGCTTTGCGATTGCGGTCGATGACGACAAGATCTCGGCGGCGCTCAACGAGGTCGCGCGCGAGGAGGGGCTGCTGCTCTGCCCCGAGGGTGCTGCGACCTACGCCGCCTACAAGGACAGCCTTGCCGATGGCCGCGTCAGCAAGACCGATCGCGTAATGCTATTCAACTGCGCGACCGGCTTGAAATACCCGCTACCGCCGGTCACCCGCACGCTCGATCGCCACAAGCCGATCGACTACGCGCAGTTCTGACCTGCTTCTCCCTCTCCCCGTTCTTACGAGGAGAGGGCAGGGGTGAGGGCCTCTCTGCGCGAATGAGATATTCGTGAGGCCTGTACCCCCTCACCCGAATTGCATCGCAATTCGACCTCTCCCCGCGAGCGGGGCGAGGTGAAGACAAAACAACAAAGACATCGCTGGGGAGAACACAATGAAGAAGGCTGTCTGGGCCGGACTGATCGGTATTCTCGCTATTGCAGGCGCAGCGCGCGCCGATGACTATCCCTCGCGGCCCATCACCATCATCGTTCCCTTTGCAGCCGGCGGCCCGTCGGATGCGATGGCGCGTGTGCTCGCCGAGCGGATGCGGGTCGCACTGGGCCAGCCGCTGGTGATCGAAAACGTCACCGGCGCGGGCGGCTCGATCGGCGTCGGCCGCGCTGTGCAATCGCCGCCCGATGGCTACACCATCTCCTTCGGCCATCTGGGCACCCATGTCGCTAACGGCGCCGTCTACAAGCTCAGCTACGATCTCGTCGCCGATCTCGAACCCGTGGTGCTGCTGCCGAGCAACCCGATGATCGTGGTCAGCAAGAACGCGATACCCGCGACCTCGCTGAAAGAGCTGATCGAATGGCTGAAGTCGCGGCCGTCGCCGCCCACCGCCGGCACGGCAGGTGCAGGCTCCGGCAGCCACATCGCCGGCGTCTATTTCGAGAGCGTGTCCGGTATCAAGCTGCAATACGTCCCGTACCGCGGCACCGCGCCTGCGCTGAACGATCTGATCGCCGGCCAGATCGATATCATCGTCGACCAGACCTCCAACTCCATCAACCAGGTCCGGGCCGGCACCATCCGCGCCTACGCCATCACTGACAACAAGCGTCTCGCCTCCGCGCCCGATATCCCGACCGCGGACGAGGCCGGGCTGAAGGGCTTCAACATGACGCTGTGGTCGGGCATGTGGGTGCCGAAGGGCACGCCGAAGGCGATCGTGACCAAACTGAATGCGGCAGCCGTGGAGGCGCTGAACGATCCCGGCGTGAAGAAGCAGCTCGAAAGCCAGGGCCTGGAAATGACGCCGCAGGACCAGCTCACGCCGGAGGCGCTCGGTGTGCGGCAAAAAGCCGAGATTGCAAAGTGGTGGCCGATCATCAAGGCGGCCAACATCAAGGTCGATTGAGCGCTTCGCTGTGGCTGCGGCGCGCAGTGCTTGCCCTCAGGACCGGTGGCACGCGCCACCGCATCACATCGTGGCGTCACCGGCGTCCGAAAGTGCCGTCTCCAGGCACTCGATCAGAGCTCGTGTTGAAAACGGCTTGGCGAGGAAGCCGATCGCGCCGGCCTTCAGCGCGCGGTCGCGCACGGCCTCGTCCGGAAAGGCCGTCATGAAGATGAAGGGCGTGGTGCGGCCGAGGCCGCGCAGATGCGTCAACAGCTCGACACCGCTCATGGCCGCCATCTGCACGTCCGCGATCACGCAGGAGCTCGTCTCCAGTTCGGCGGATTGGAGAAATTCCTGAGCGGAGCCAAAGGTGTAGACCGTGTACCCGCGCGACGTCAGGAGGTTGTTCGTCGCAAGGCGAACGGAGGCATCATCATCAACGACGGAAATGATCGAAGGTACTGACAAAATGATCGCTCCTGAACGGGGAGCCGCCGGCCGCGGTTCAGCCGCTTCAGGGAAAGTGGGCCACCAGAGCGAGCTTGGAAAGCATACTTAGGTTTGCAGGTGACCTCTGTTGCGCGGGATTCCGAGCGCATCCGTCATTCTGACGAGATCGGCCAACGACTTCGCCCCCATTTTCCGCATGATCTGCCCGCGATAGATCTTTACGGTAATTTCGGCTAATCCGAGTTCGGCGGCGACCTGCTTGTTCATCAGGCCGGATGCAACCAGGGCGAGGACGTCGCGTTCGCGTGCCGTCAGCCCCTCGAAACGGGATCGCACGCCCGAGATGGACTTCTCGGCATCGCGCCGCTTGCGATCCCGTTCGATTGCCGCTTGCACCGCGTCCAGCATGTCCTGGTCGCGCACCGGCTTGGTCAGGAAATCGACGGCACCGCTTTTCATGGCTCTCACGGTCATGGGGATATCTCCGTGACCGGTGATGAAGATGACGGGCGTGTGAATATTGGCCTTGGCGAGGTCGGCCTGGAGGTCGAGGCCGCTCGCGCCTGGCAGGCGGATGTCGAGCACGAGGCAACTGGGGACCGCGGGCGGTTTGGCTTCCAGGATCTCCGCCGCCGAGCTGAAGGCTTCGACCTTGAGGCCGACCGATTGAAAAAGATTGGTCAGCGCACGGCGCATCGACGGATCGTCGTCGACGATAAGGACGATCGGATCACCGGTGCTCCCCTCGGCCTGCTTGGCACGGTCAGTCACGACATGTCCTTGTGTGGCAGGGGTAGGGCGATCTGGAATGTTGCACCGCGCCCCTCGTTTTGAAAGGCCGAAAGCCGGCCCGCGTGAGCCTCGATGATCGATCGGCAGATCGAGAGTCCCATTCCCAGACCGCCCGATTTCGTCGTGAAGAAGGGGGTGAAGATGCGTTCCTTGACGTCTTTGGCAAGGCCGACGCCGCGGTCCGTCACGGTGAGGAGCAGGCAGTCGTCGTCGTTCGCCCGGCACGAGCGGATCGCCAGTTCGCGGAGGCGATCGACATTGCCTTGCATGGCTTCAATGCCGTTCATGACCAGGTTGATCAGCACCTGCTGGAGCTGGATTCGGTCGCCGCAGATCCGTGGCAGATCGGACGCCAGCTCCATGCGCACCGATACCGCGTGGGTCGCGAGCTCGCGCCGAACCAGCGCCACGGCCTCCCTGACGACCTCGTTGATGTCGAGTGGGACGACTTCGATCTCGGTCTTCTTAGCAAGCGCCCTGATCCGACGGATGACCTCGATCGCCCGATTGGCGTCCTCGACAATCCATTCGGCGGACCGTCGCGCGGCTTTCAAGTCGGCCGGTTCGCGGTCGAGCCAGGCGATGCAGGCGTCCGCATTGGAGATCACGGCGGCAAGAGGCTGGGTGATTTCGTGGGCAACCGAGGTGGTCAGCTCGCCGAGGGTCGTGACGCGCGTGACATGGGCGAGTTCGCTTTGCGCCTTGCGCAACGCCTCTTCCGCTTGTTCGACGCGGATCGCCGCGGTGATGTCGCTGCTGACGCCGCGATAGCCGAGAAAATTGCCTTGCGTATCATGGAACGGCTTGCCGCTGGTGCGCACGTAGATTGGAGATCCATTGCGGTCCCTGCTGCGGTAGATCAGATCGCGGAACGGGACACGGGCATCAAGCGCCGCGCGGTGCTGCTCCCATTTCTCCGGCTCGAGTTCGGCATCGGGTGGGATGTCCCAAGGGGTCAGGCCGATCAAGCCGGTTGGCGGGGCGGTGGAGGTGTCGGCATGTTCAGATATCCGCGTGATGCGGTGGTCCGGCCCGGTCTCCCAGAACCAGTCCGATGCGGTTTCGGCATAGTCGCGGAATCGCTGCTCGGAAGCCTTCAGCTCGTCGAACGCCTTGTGCAGCGCATCTTTTGCCGCAAACTGCTCGGTGACGTCCACGTGCGTGCCGATGATTTCCATCACCTCACCGTCGCGGCCCATCACCGGATGTCCCTCGGTGTGGACGCGCCTGATCGAACCGTCGGGGCGGGCAATCCGGAAGTCGATCTGGAAGGGCTGCTTCTGCCTGATCGCTTCACGTTCCACCGCGATGATCCGCTGAAAGTCCTCCGGCAGGATACGTTGCTGGAAAGCCCGGGCCGGGAGATCGACCTGGTCCGGCTCAAACCCGAACAGGCGATAGAGTTCAGCCGATCGATAGGCGAACTCCTGGCGATGAACGTCCCAGGCCCAGCTGCTCGTATGGCTGAGGCGTTGAGCTTCACTCAAATAGGCTTCGCTGCGACGCAGCCTCTGTTCCGCTTCCTTGGCAACCGTGACATCGGTCACGGCCCCGACGAACTCGATGCGCCCGGATGGATGTCGCACCGCGCGCGCCACGGAATGGAGATATTTGACCGATCCATCGGGCATCAGCAGACGGTATTGGTGATCGAAATCCTCCGCCAGGCGGTAAGCCCGCTCGAGGGTGCTGCGGACCCTGTCGCGATCTTCCGGATGAATGCGCTGAAAGACGAAGCGAAGAGTCGGCTTCCTCGCCGGGTCGCACTGGAAGATGCGAAAAGTCTCCCTCGACCAGACCGCCTCGCCGGTCGCGAAGTTCAGGCCGAAGCTGCCGGTGTGGCTCAATTCCTGAGCCTGGGCGAGGTAGGCTTCGCTCTGCCGCAGCGCATCTTCGGTCTCCCTGCGCTGGGTGATGTTCTCGCAGGCGACCAGCAGGATCGGCGTGCCGTCGCCGCGCAGCATCGCCTTGGCGTTTTCACGGACCCAGAGCACCGACCCGTCCTTTCGGAATTTACGAATCTCCCAGGTGTGCGACTGGTCCACGGTCGTCAGGCACAACGCGACGCATTGACGAACTAGGTCGTGGTCTTCCTCGAAGAAGACGTTCAGCACGGGTTGGCCGATCAGCTCGTCCGTCGTGTAGCCCAGTTGTTCGGCGCCGAACGTATTGACGTTGAGCACCGTTCCGGCCGAATCGACCATGAAGTACATGACCGGATTGTGCTCGAACACCTGGCGCCATTGCTTCACGGCCTCACGCAGATCGGTGTTCTGCCGCAAGACGTCTGCGACCGCGGGTCTGTCCTTCTCGCCGTTGCCGAATGATCGAAGCGCCGCAAGGCCGCCGAGCAGGAATTGTACGGCCGAATTCCCGATTTTCATGATCTGGCCAGGCATCATCGCAAGCGTCCCGGCTCGCCAGCGTCGAGGCGAGTAGAGCACTTTGCCATAACAGGGGCAATTCCCTCCGACCAAAGTCGAACTCTCCGCAAAATTCCCGATTGCCGTGCAGCTTGTGAGCGTTGCGCCGTCTCGTTGCGCAAGGTGGGTGGAGGAGGTCCGGAAGACTACGGCACAAACCTACGTATAGCTCGCACAATCCAAGTTCTAGCGCGCATTTACCTCCGTACAATTGAGCGGTGCGTTGCAAGGAGCCTAGTCTTGCGGTCAATCGAGAGGAGACGATTGCGGAGCACAAATTGCCGGAGCGCCCGGCGTGTTGCGCCCAAAGAGCCAAGCTCTGCGTCCCCCCTGACTTGCCGATCAATCAGGCGGTCACGATTGAGAAGCCGCATTTTCTGTGACGACCTGGCAACCCCTGCTTTTGCGCGCGAGGAAGCCAAGACTGCAAAGAGGTCAAGAGGAGAGGATGATGTGCGATAGCCCCGACTACTTCCAGCGCCGTTCCGAGTCCAAAGGCTGTGCCGTCTGTGCCGGCAAGTTTGGCCTGATTCGATACTACTCCTGGCGGACCCCGCTCTGCTCGCGGAAATGCCTCGACCGGTTCAGGGCCCGTCGCGAACGCGACCGCAGCTGGTTGTTCCGGTGCCAGGTGGCATGAAGATCGGCTGCCCCACCTAGCCCGTCAGGTCATTTCTTCGTCTGGAGGCTGTGAGTTGAACCTTAGCTGCAAGCTCCTGTTGGCGATCGCGCTGCCGCTTCCGCTGCTGACGGGCGTGAAGGCGGAGGAAGCCGCACCGGATGGTTCGCATCGTCACCACCCGCCTCAGGACCAGCTGCTGCACGAGAAGTTCTATTCGGGTTGGCGCATGCCGGACAACCCGGTTCTGAGCTGCTGCAACAATGCGGATTGCTACCCGACCGAGGTACGCTACGTCGACGGCAGGATCTACGCGCGGCGCCGGGAAGACGGGAAATACATCCTGATCCCGTCGCAGAAGGTCGAGCGCAACAGAGACAATCCCGACGGCCGCAACCATATCTGCGCGCCACCGCCGTCCGCCTCTCTGGTCGACACGGTCTACTGCTTCGCGCTGGGAGGTGCCACGTGAGATTCATATTGGTGAACGGCAGAACCCCATTCCGCGAGACGCGGTGTCTGTGGTGCTGCGAGGAGATCGAGGGCGGCTATCTGCGCGACGCCAGGACGCTGCTGCCCTACTGCGGCTACGAATGCTACGCGACTCATCTGGAAGCAGGGCGGTCGATCGAGGGGCGGACGCGCGCAGCATCCTGAGCAGACAGGCCGGCGAGACGCAGCGGCGGACATGCCTTGGGCAGGAGAGGACACGACATTGAGGTTCATGCTCGTCAATCAGGAACATCCCAGCCACGGCGCCGCCTGCAGCGCATGCGCCCGGCCGCTGGGCTCGAGTTACGTCCGGCATGTGTCCAAGCAAGAGCGGTATTGCGACTACGATTGCTACCGCCGGCAGACGGCCATGGACATGCTGAGGCCCCGCAGCCCGTTCGAGGCGATCGCGGTGCTGTCGGCCATGGCAAGCTGGAGCTGGATGATTCAGATGGGCGCGCTGTCGCGCGCGCTGGCAGAGGTCTATCTGCGCGAGTACGACCGTCTAATCACGGAAGGAGGTGACCGCTAACTGCCGTTGCCGGCCGCGCAGAGCCGTCGGCCGCAGTCACCGCGTCCAGCCCGCGCCGCGTTCCAGCCCCGGCGGTCGCGAGGCTAGGGCGACGGGGCTGCGGCCGATACGGTTGGCTCCGCGCTCACTTCCTGCGTCGTGACGCGCTGCTCGGATTTCGATGCGACCATGCCGCTGCCCTCGAACCGTGCGCGGTAGACCAGCACGTTCTCCATCACGCGCTGGACGTAATTGCGCGTCTCCGACAGCGGGATGCGCTCGACCCAGTCGACCGGATCGACATTGGGATCCCTGGGGTCGCCGCGCGCCTGCACCCATTCGCGTACCCGGCCACGTCCGGCATTGTAGCCGGCGAACGTCATGATCTGGTTGCCGCGGTACTCCGACAGCAGCGCGCTGAGCTCGGCCGCGCCCATCTGCGTGTTGTAGACGGGATCGGAGACCAACCTGTCCCAGTCATAGGTCAGGCCGAAGCGTTTTGCGGTGTCGCGGCCGGCTTCCGGCGTCACCTGCATCAGGCCAACGGCATTGGCGGGCGACTTGTCGCGCTGGTCGAACGAGCTCTCGGTGCGTGCCACCGAATAGATCACGCTGGTCTCGATCGGCGGGGCGAGCTGCTTGTGCTCGGGGATGCCGATGGTCGGGAAGGCGTAATGGTCGAGCGCGAGCCCCCGCGCCAGGGCCGACTTGCCGACCTCCAGCATCACGCGCGCGTCGTTGCGCCGGCCGGCCAATTCGCCGAGCGCTTCGAGCGCCGCGACGTCGGTGCTCTCCTTGGCGAAATCCTCGGCGTAGTAGAACACCATGTCACGCTCGCCGATCCCGTACAGCATGTCGGCGGCGCGGACGCGCTCGTCGGCAGGAGGCGTGTCGGCAGAGGCCAGCACAGGCGAGGGCGCACGCAGCTCGATGCGGTCGAGCCCTAGCTTGGCGCGGGCGAGCTGGCCGTAATAGGCGGTCGAATAGCGCGCCGCGGCCTTGTAGCTCATGCGGGCGTCGGCGGTCGCGCCCAACGCTTCCGCCGCGCGGCCGCGCCAGTAATGCCCGCGCGACAGCGCGATCGGGTTGGCCGAGCCCGCGTCGATCGCGGCGAAATGCACCATCGCCGTTTTGGGATCGTCGAGGTAGCGCAGCGCGATCCAGCCGCACATGAAGTGATAATCGACCCGGTAGACCTCCATCGCCGGCACGGCCGCGGTGCGGACCACGTCGTAGGCTGTCTTGAATTTGCCCTGATCGAGCAGCTTGCGCGCCAGCAGGCGGCGCTCGCGCCACCAGGCGTCGGTGTCCTGCGCCGCCATTGTCTCGGGCGCCGCCGCGAGGATCACCTCGGCCGCATCGTCGATGCGGTCTTTCTGGAGATTCCATTGCGCGCGGCACAGCACATAGCCGAGATCGCGGCGCGCCTCGCTCGCGACATCGTCGAGATAATCCTTGGCCTTGTTCGCCTTGCCCGTGACCGCAGCACAGGCCTTGACGATTGCGAGCGCATCCTCGCCGAGCCGTTTTGCCGCGCGCCGCGCAGCGGCATAGTCCTTGGCGCCAAGCCGCTTGTCCATGCGCGCGCGGTGATCCTCGGCGGTGAGCAGATCGCGGAACGCCTCGTAGGAATCTTCCTCGCTACGCTCGGACAATTCGTCCGTGCGCCAGACCTCGCGCACCAGACGCGCGGCCCGGTCGGTCTCGCCTTCGATGAGCAGCACGCGCGCGAGTGCAAACTTGCCCTTGGCGCTGGTCGGGCGGTCCATGGTGAATTTGTGAATGGTGGCGGCGTCGGCCTTCTCCTGCCACAGCCGCGCCTCGGCGCGGCGGCGGAGCAGGGCGCTGCTCGGCCAGTCCGGATTGGCGGCGAGGAAGCCGGCATAGCGCTTGAAATTCGCGGTGCTCTCGGAATGGCGCAGCAAGAACCAATCGGCGAGCTTCTGCCCGGCGGGGTCGGCGATGCGATCGCGCGCCGCGCTCGCGTCGTCGGTCTTGCCCCTGCGCGTAAGATCGATCGCATCCTTCACCGCGGCGAGATCGCCGGTGAGCGGCGGGGCGGCCGGCTTGTCCGCGGGCTCATCGTCCGGCTTCTTCGCCTTGCGTTTGGCCTCGGCATGCTTGCCGTGACGGGATTTCGCCGCGGCATGGCGCTGCTTGCCGGCTTTCGCCTCATGCGTCTTTTTCGACGCTGAAGATTTATGACTGCTCTTCGCCGCCAGCTCGGAAGGGAAAAAGGCCAAAGCGGCCACGGCAACGACACACGCGAGCGAGCGTAGGCACTGGTTCATTGGATGGTCCCCCTGCGAAACCACTACAAACCAAGGTCCGCGACGACATGCGGCTTGAGAATCAAAGTCGACACCAAAACGATGTCACGGCATCGTTTCGCATTTCTCACGCTGTCGCAACAATGCGGCAAAAAACGGATGAAACAAGGGAACTTCCGCAAAGGAGAAAAGGGCAGGCACTTTAACCTTTGTTAACGATTGGGACTCGCGCGGTGGTTGTGCGCTGTCTGGAGCGTCAAGGCGGCCAGATTGCGCGTGTTCCCGCCGCCCAATTCGGTGTATTGAGTTCCCTGAACCGTCTTTCAGACTTTGCCCCGCACCTATGCCGATTTTCAACCAGTCGATCCGGCGCAAGATCGTCGGCATCGCCCTCGGACTCATCGTCCTGATGCTGGTCACCTCGATCCTGTCGATGGTGATGTCGAGCCAGGTCGGTGTCCTCCTTGACGAGCTGACCAATCGCTACATCCCGGCCTATGGCGACCTGGCGCGCGCCAACATCCGCTCGCTGGAGCGGGCGGTGGCGCTGCGGCGCATGGTGATGATGAGAATGCAGTCGCCGACCGACGAGGAGGCCTATGCGGCGCGGCTGCGCGAGTTCGAGGAGGCCGACCGCAAGATCGAGGAAGAGGCCGAGCGCGCACGCAAGCTGATCAATGCGATCATCGACGACACCAGGACGCCGTCCGACAACGCGGCGCTGGCGCGGATCGAGACGCGCATCGAGACCGCCGTCAGCGAGCTGCGTCGCGATCAGAACGAGGACCACGCAAGGCTGCTCAAACAGATCGACGCCAAGCAGATGGTTGACGCCCGCAACACGCTCGAGCACATCGACCTGTTGCGCGATCAGTTCAACCAGAAGATCGACGCAATCCGCGCCGACATGCTGAAGCAGGTTTTTGCCTCCACCGCAACCGTGATCGGCCACCAGCATCAGGCGATCATCATCTCGGGTCTCGTGACCGTGCTCGCGGCGGTAGTCGGATTTGCCTTCGCGCTCCTCGTCTCAAGCGGCATTACGCGGCCGGTGCGACTGCTGCTCGCCGGCACCCGCGAGGTCGAGGCCGGTCGGTTCGACAAGACCATCACCGTCTCCACCCAGGACGAGATCGGCGAGCTCGCCGCCGCCTTCAACCGCATGATCGAGCAGCTCAGGCACAACGAGCGCATTCGCGAGACCTTCGGCCGCTACATCGATCCCAAGGTGGTGCAAGGCCTGATCGACCGGCCGGAGGTCGCCATCGACGGCCAGCGCCGGGTCATGACCATCATGTTCTGCGACATGAGCGGCTTCACCTCGATGAGCGAGGGCATGACCCCGCGCGGCCTGGTCAAGGTCATGAACCACTACTTCACGGTCATGTCCGCTCCCGTGAGGGACAATCGCGGCGTCATCGACAAATATATCGGCGACGCCATCATGGCCTATTGGGGCCCGCCCTTCATCGAGGGGGACGAGCCGGCGCTGCTCGCCGGCCTTGCCGCCATCGAGATGGCCGACCAAGTGCCCGCGCTGCAGAAGCAGCTGCCGGATCTGCTCGGCATCCGCGCCATGCCCGCGCCGTGCGACCTGCGGATCGGTATCGCCACCGGCGAGGTCCTGACCGGCAGCATCGGCTCCGAGCTGATGATGAGCTTTACCGTGATGGGAGATGCCGTGAACCTCGCCTCTCGCCTCGAGGCCGTCAACAAGGTCTATGGCACCCGCATCCTGATCGCTCAGGCGACGGCGGATGCGATCGGCGCGCAGCTCGAGCTGCGCGAGATCGATCGTCTGGCCGTCGCCGGCCAGAACGTTCCGCAGGCCATCTTCGAGGTGATGGGCAGGGCAGGCGCGCTGACGGAGGTGCAAGCGAGCCTGCGAAAGCATTATGCCGACGGCCTCGTCGCTTATCGCGCCTGCCGCTTCGCCGAAGCCCGCGGCGCCTTCAACGCGGCGCTCGAAGCCGTCCCTGGCGACGGCCCCTCGCGCACGCTGATCGATCGCGCCGCGCAATTCGAGGCCAATCCGCCGGATGCGGGCTGGGACGGCGCTTGGCGGCTGGAGCAGAAATGAGCCGCCGCGGCGTCACCGCGGCCGACGAAAATTGATGCTAGTCCATAACGATGTTCGCCGTGACCTATTTCCCGGGCTTAGGTTGATTGTCCCTTAGGCGTTTGATGGGGACACGCCGATGACAGAACTTGAGGACAGGCTGGAGCGGTTCGAGACGCTCACCGCCGAATGCGAGCTGATCGCCAAGCTCGCCACCGACAGCACCAAGCGCGAACTCTATCTGAAACTATCAGAACAGTACCGCCAACTCGCGGTGGACATGCGGCTGGCGATCGCGACCAAAGCTGCGGCCTGACGCCAGCTGCAATCCGTTTTTAATCTTTGGCGCGCATCCTCCGGGAATGCGAGCGTGGGACTATCACGGTTGCTCGCAGCGGGAATGCCGGGCCCGTTGCGGTGCAACGTGCCTCGCTGACGTCACTTCGCTGCTCCTACAGGGCAATCCGATGCGCCTTCTTGCAGTCCTTGTTCTCGCCCTCGCAACGGCAGCCTGCAACCAGGAGCAGGATATCACCGGGTCGACCTCGACCTGCCCGATGCGGAACTACAGCTCCTATAATCCCCGCGACATGAACCAGTGCGTGGCCGCCTGCAAGGCCTGCGACCACGGCACCACGGTCACCTGTTCCACCTCCTGCACCCTCAAGGGCGCGCACTGAGCCGTTCGAAGCCGGACTGGCGACCATTTACTCCACACGGCATCAGGCTGACGGTGCCCGAGCACCGGAACGATTCACATGGGTTAGTCATTGAGGTGCAGGCAGGACGCGGAGTCCGATGGAATGGGTATGCTCGATCCCGGGCGGTTTCTGGTGTCGTGCTCGCAATGCGAGGCCTGGCCGATGGCCGCCAATGTGAAACGTTCGAGCTGGTCGGCGTCCCCGCATGAGGTCCGGTTCGTGTGCCCGCGCTGCCGCCGCGAGGAGACGGCGATCGTCTCCGCCTCGGGCGAATTGACGCCGATCCGGCGCGTCGACGTTCCGCCGCGCGACGTTGCCGTGGCCTGGGCTCAGGCGCAGCGTCCGAGAGGGCGGACCTAGTCGGCCGGCACATCGTTCGCTTGCGTTTTGGAACCCGGCCGGTCATCGAAGCGTTTCCGCCTCCGACATCAACGCGATCGAGGCTGTGCGAATGATCAGCGAGCATTTCGACACCCGCACCCGCATCAACATGAAACTGGCACTGGACCGGGTCTGCCGCAATCGCCCCGACGGGGAGGACCACGGCTTCCGCAGATCGGTCGCCGAACACATCATTCGTTGCGCGCTGGCAGGCCGGACCGGCATCGGCCAGCTCGTCGATGCCGGCGAGCGGGCGATGATCAGGACGCCTGCGGAGAAGGAGCCGGCGTAGATCCAGTCGGTCCGCTTCTCGCGTTCATGTCATGTCGAGCCGTCGGCACATGTGCTAGGATTGCCAACCGGAGATCCATGATGCCTGCCGAGATGCTTTCGCCCGACGTTGATCGTTTCCGCCGTCACCCGGTCGCACCGCGCCTTGCGCCGACGTTCTGCCTCGCACTGCTGACCGCGGCATGTGCGCTGGCAAGCTTCGCGCTCGCCTGCGCAACGCCGTTCGCGGCCTTCGCCGTCGTCGCAGCCGCAATGCTTTCGCTGCGACCGGCACTGCTCGTCGTCACCGGGGCCTGGCTGGTGAACCAGAGCATCGGCTTCGGGCTGCTGCACTATCCGGTCGATGGCAGCACTCTCGCCTGGGGATTTGTGATCGGCGCCGCTGCGCTGGTCGCGACGGCGACCTCTTCCGCCGTGCTCAGCGCTCTGCCCCAGCGGCGCACGCCGGTGATGCTGGCGAGCGCGCTCGCTGTCGCCTACACGACCTATGAGCTCGTGCTGTTCGCCGCGACGCCAGCTCTCGGTGGCGAGGCGGGTTTCACTGCGGCTATCGTGCCGCGGCTCGGCCTTATCAGCGCAGTCTGGCTCGCCGGCCTCGTCGCTGTCTGCGAGCTCGTCCGCCTGGTCGCTCCGTTCGGCCGCAAGGCGGTGTCGGCCTGAGCGGCCACTCCGGAATCGCAAAGCTCCCGGGCGTCGATTCGCTCATCCTTCGATAAGTCCTGCATTTGCCCGACGGCAAAACACCCTGCGAGCTGGTCACCCGCCGCCGGAAAGATATTCCGTTTTACCGAATTCGATTTATCGTATGTGTCGACCATCCCGTTTCGCTCGGCCCATTCGCGCGGGTCCCGGTTTGCGCTGCAACGCTATACGCGTTGCAGATTGTCCGGGACACGAGTGATGCACCTCACTCGCGAGGAGGGGCCAGCGACTCACTTCGTGGGTGTGCGGGCCCATCGTTCCCAAGCGGATGCACTTTGCTTGCTATGAGCCATTCGCCGTCGACCCGTACCTTATCGACGGTATCAAAGTAGCGATCTCCGTGTCTTCCTGGTAACGATCGTGCTGTTCATGCAACACTCATTCCGGATTAAGCCCTCTTGGCCAGCCGTTTGCATCACCGCCGCTTTTTGGCCACACCCGAAGATGCATAAAATCGCTCTAAGTTTAAGCGGGAGCGGCGATCCGCGAAGGCGACGGGAAATCCCAAGGTCGATTCAAATCTTGGCTCTGATTTTTCGGGTCTGAAAGGGTTGGCCGGGGAAACTGGTTGCGATGGACGCGAAGACTAACATCAAGCAGAGGCTGCCGAGCCGTCACGTGACGGAAGGCCCTGCGCGCGCGCCGCACCGGTCCTACTTCTACGCCATGGGTCTGACCACCGAGCAGATCCACCAGCCCTTCGTTGGCGTCGCCTCGTGCTGGAACGAAGCCGCTCCCTGCAACATCGCCTTGATGCGCCAGGCGCAGGCGGTGAAGAAGGGTGTTGCGTCCGCCGGCGGCACACCGCGCGAGTTCTGCACCATCACCGTCACCGACGGCATCGCCATGGGCCATGACGGCATGCGCTCCTCGCTGCCGTCGCGCGAATGCATCGCCGATTCCGTCGAACTGACAGTGCGCGGTCACGCCTACGACGCGCTGGTGGGCCTTGCCGGCTGCGACAAGTCGCTGCCGGGCATGATGATGGCGATGGTCCGCCTCAACGTGCCTTCGATCTTCATCTACGGCGGCTCGATCCTGCCCGGCAATTTTCGCGGGCAGCAGGTGACCGTCCAGGACATGTTCGAGGCGGTCGGCAAGCATTCCGTCGGCGCCATGTCGGACGAGGATCTCGACGAGATCGAGCGCGTGGCGTGCCCCTCGGCCGGCGCCTGTGGCGCGCAGTTCACCGCCAACACGATGGCAACGGTTTCGGAAGCGATCGGCCTTGCGCTGCCGTACTCGGCCGGCGCCCCGGCGCCGTATGAGATCCGCGACGCCTTCTGCATGACGGCGGGCGAGAAGGTGATGGACCTGATTGCCGAGAACATCCGGCCGCGCGACATCGTCACCCGCAAGGCATTGGAAAACGCGGCGGCAGTCGTTGCTGCCTCTGGCGGCTCGACCAATGCTGCGCTGCACCTGCCGGCGATTGCCCATGAAGCGGGCATCAAGTTTGACTTATTCGACGTCGCCGAAATCTTCAAAAAGACACCTTATGTCGCGGATTTGAAGCCGGGCGGCCGTTATGTCGCCAAAGACATGTTTGAAGTAGGTGGCATACCGCTTCTGATGAAGACGCTGCTCGACAACGGATTTCTCCACGGCGACTGCATTACGGTCACCGGTCGAACGATCGCCGAAAACCTCAAAAGCGTGAAATGGAATCCGCACCAGGACGTGGTGCACCCGGCAGACAAACCCATCACCGTCACGGGCGGTGTGGTCGGTCTGAAGGGCAATTTGGCGCCAGAAGGTGCGATCGTGAAAGTCGCGGGAATGTCCAACCTCAAGTTTACCGGTCCGGCCAGGTGCTTTGACCGGGAGGAGGACGCGTTCGAGGCCGTTCAGAACCGCACCTACAAGGAAGGCGAAGTCATCGTCATCCGCTACGAGGGCCCCAAGGGCGGCCCCGGCATGCGGGAAATGCTCCAGACCACGGCGGCGCTGACGGGGCAGGGCATGGGCGGCAAGATCGCGCTCATCACCGATGGCCGCTTCTCCGGCGCCACCCGCGGCTTCTGCATCGGTCATGTCGGGCCTGAGGCCGCCATCGGCGGCCCGATCGGGCTACTCGAGGACGGCGACATCATCGAGATCGACGCGGACGCCGGTACTCTTAACGTAAAATTGAGCGACCAGGAGCTCGCCCAGCGCAAGACCAAATGGAGCGCTCGCGCGACTAACCACACGTCGGGTGCGCTCTGGAAATATGCTCAGCAGGTTGGACCAGCGGTCGGGGGGGCTGTGACCCACCCGGGCGGCGCGCACGAGAAACAGTGCTATGCGGACATCTAGGCGTGCCATTGTTGCGTTTGTGTTGGGAGCCGGTGCGCTGGCCGCGCCTGCGCTCGCCTTTGACGGCGCGCCGGTCAACCAGAAGGACGCGACCATTCCCGTCGTGACCACCCTGCCGGGCGCCGCGGGTGCGGTGCGAGGCAAGGTGCCGCCGGCGACCCAGGAAACCTCGCTCAGCGCCCTGCAATATGCCGCCGAGGGCGGCCATCCCATCGCGCAGTGGAAGCTCGGCCGCATGTACGCCAATGGCGACGGCGTCGCCCAGGACGATATGCGGGCCTTCGAATATTTCAGCCGGATCGCCAACGCGCATGCCGAGGATAGCCCGTCGGCGCCGCAGGCACAGGTCGTCGCCAACGCCTTCGTCGCGCTCGGCCGCTACTATCTCAGCGGCATCCCGAACTCGAAAATCAAGGCCGATCCGGACCGGGCGCGGGAGATGTTCTCCTATGCCGCCTCCTATTTCGGCAACGCGGACGCCCAGTACGATCTCGCCCGGCTGTACCTGAAGACGCCGGACGCCTCGCGCGAGGACTTCCGATACGGCGCCCGCTGGCTCGGCCTTGCCGCCCAGAAGGGCCAGCATGAGGCACAGGCGCTGCTCGGCCAGATGCTGTTCAACGGCGACCGCCTGCCGCGGCAGGCCGCGCGCGGCCTGATGTGGCTGACCCTGGCGCGCGACAGCGCCGGTGCCGAGGAGACCTGGATCAAGGAAAGCTACAACCGGGCGTTCGCCAAGGCCTCCGACGATGACCGCGCCATGTGCCTGCAAATGCTGGAACAATGGGTGCAGGGCCGCCGCGAGTAAGTATGGTCTCGTAGAGTGGCAAAGGCGCCTTGGCGTCGTGCCCACCACCTGATGGCGCTTACGCCGCTTCCAGATCCAGATCCGCCCACACCGGTACGTGGTCCGACGGCTTCTCCCAGCCGCGCACATAGCTGTCGATCCCGACATTGGCGAGCTTGTCGCTAGCCTGTGGCGACATCAACAGGTGGTCGATGCGCAGGCCCTGGTTCTTCTGCCAGGCGCCGGCCTGGTAGTCCCAGAACGTGTAAAGCCCAGGCTCGTCGGTGACTGCCCGCAAGGCATCGGTGAGGCCGAGGCCGAGCAGGGACTGAAAACTCTCGCGCGTCTCGGTCTTGAACAGGGCATCCTCGGTCCAGGCGGCCGGATTGTGCACGTCGCGGGCATGCGGGATGACGTTGAAGTCGCCTGCGAGGATCAGCGGTTCCTCGGTCTTGAGGCGCTCCTTGGAATACTCAAGAAGCCGGGACATCCATTTCAGCTTGTAGGGATATTTGTCGCTCCCGACCGGATTGCCATTGGGTAGATAGAGGCAGGCGATGCGCAGCACGCCGGACTTGAGCGTCACCACGCCCTCGAGGAAGCGGGCATGGGCGTCCTCGTCGTCGCCGGCAAGCCCGGACTTGGTCTCGTCGAACCGCAGCTTCGAGAGCAGGGCGACGCCGTTGAACGTCTTCTGCCCATGGGTGACGACGTTGTAGCCGAGCGCCTCGATCTCCAGCCGCGGGAAGGCCTCGTCGACACATTTGATCTCCTGCAGGCAGACGATGTCCGGCTGGCACTCCCTCAGCCAGGTCAGCAGCAGATCGATCCGCTGCCGGACCGAGTTCACGTTCCAGGTGGCAACTCTGATGGGCATTGGGGAAGGGCTCCGGGCAGGGGCCATGGTTAGAACAAAATGCAAACGTGCCCGTCAAGGACGCCGCAAAATCTCCCACAAAATTAACCCGGCTTAAGCGGGCCGCAGGCCTTATGGGGAAAAGGTTCCGCTTATGGAATGGCCGGTCGAGACTTCACATCACACTGAGCCGCACGAGGGCCTGGTCGGCGCGTTCCTGTATTGGCTCGGCGGCTTCGAGATCGAGGACGGCCTGACCGCTGATCTCAGCGAACGGCAACTGCGCCGCATCCGTGCCAAGCAGATCGGTGCAGTGACGCAGGCTATCCCGGTGACGATGGGCGTCACGATGCTCAACGTCGCCATCGTGCTAATCTTGTGCTGGGGCCAGGGCTGGAACGACTTTCTCGCGATCTGGGCGATGACGCTGGCCGTCAGTGCCTCGCTTGCGGTGCGGGTCTGGCGGCGGTCGCACCAGAACCCGCCGCAGGAGGCATCGCCTCGCGGTGCGCAGCAGATGATGCGGCAGGCGTTCTTCCTTGCCGCGATCTGGGGCACGCTGCCGCTCGCCCTGTTCAGCCGCATCGAGCCGACCAGCCAGCTCATCCTCGCCTGCCTGATGGTCGGCATGATGTCCGGCGGCGCCTTCACGCTGTCAACCTTCCCCCGCGCAGGCCTCGTCTATCTCGCCACCATCACGGTCGCCTGCACCGGCGCGCTGCTGCTGTGCGGCACCGGGCCCTATCTGGTCACCGCGGTGTTCCTGCTGCTGTTCGCCTTCTTCATGGCGCGCAACATCGTCTCGCAGGGCAATCTGTTCCTCGGTAACCTCAAGGCCCAGCTTGAGCTCGAGCGGCAGACCGAGATCATCTCGCTGCTGCTGAAGGATTTCCAGGAGAACGCCAGCGACTGGCTGTGGCAGACCGATGCCGAGGGGCATCTGGTCGACGTGCCTCAGCGCTTCGCCGACGTGGCACAGCTGCCGCTTCCGCTGCTGAAGGGCTCGCAGTTCGCCGACGTGCTCGACATGCTCTGCCCCGAGGACAAGACCGCGGCCTACAACATCGTCGGCCTGATGGAGCACAACGAGCCGCTGCACGAGATGAACCTCGAGGTCGTCGCCGGCGGTGAGGCGCGGCTGTGGTCGCTGACCGCAAAGCCCGCCTATGACCGCGACGGCCAGTTCCTCGGTTATCGCGGCTTCGGCCGCGACGTCACCGAGCGCTGGCGCGCCGAAAAGGCCGAGGCGGAGAGCCGCGCCAAATCCGACTTCCTCGCAGTGATGAGCCACGAGATCCGCACGCCCATGAACGGCGTGCTCGGGCTCGCCAGCATGATGCTGGAAACGAAACTCGATCCGGAGCAGCGCGAGGCCGTCACCACGATCCGCGAGTCCGGCGACAATCTCCAGCGCATCCTCAACGACATCCTCGACCTCTCCAAGCTCGAGGCCGGCCGCTTCCAGTTCGAGGCGATCGACTTCGCGCCGCAGGCGCTGGTCGAGACGGTTGCGACCGTGGTACGCGCGAGCGCGAAGAGCAAGGGGATCTCCGTCAGGGTCGAGCTCGATCCGAACCTGCCGCCGATGCTGCGCGGCGACGTCGCGCGCATCAGGCAGGTGCTGCTCAATCTCGCCTCCAACGCGGTGAAGTTCACCGACGACGGCGAGGTGACGCTATCGGCCAACTGCCAGGCGCGCCGCGACCTGCTGGCGACCGTCGAGTGGACGGTGACCGACAGCGGCATCGGCATCGCGCCCGAGAAGCTCGGGCAGCTGTTCAGCGACTTTGCGCAGGCCGACGCCTCGATCAGCCGCCGCTTCGGCGGCACGGGCCTTGGCCTTGCGATCAGCAGGCGCATCATCGAGCAGATGGGCGGCACGATCGGCGTCACCTCGACGCCGGGCGAGGGCTCGACCTTCCGCTTCACGCTTGTACTGCCCTGGAGCCAGGCGCAGGCCCCCGGTGCGACCGCCGAGCGCGACGAGGCAGAGGAGCTGAAGGCCCGCATCGCCGACCTCGATCGGCCGCTCAAGGTGCTGGTCGCGGAGGACGATGCCGTCAACCGCATGGTCGTGAGCAAGATGCTGGGGGCCTTCGAGGTCGAGCTGCGCGTCGTCACCGACGGCGTCGAGGCCGTCGCGGCGGCCTCGGAAGGCGACTACGATGTCGTGCTGATGGATGTGCGCATGCCCGACATGGACGGTCTCGCAGCGACCCGCGCGATCCGCGCGCAAGGCGGCCGCTTCGATGGCCTGCCGATGATCGCGCTCACCGCCAACGCCTTCCCCGAAGACGTCAGGATCTGCCGCGAAGCGGGCATGTCGGACTTCCTGGCCAAGCCGCTGCGCAAGCCGGCGCTGGTCGCGGCTTTGCTACGCGCGCTAAACGGCTACCACATGGCGTCGGAAGACGCGCCGCTGCAGGCGGAACTGATGCCGGGCGACGTCGAGTGGATGGACGAGGAAAGGCAGATGACCGGCGTCTAGCCGGTCAGATCGAGAAGCTGGTGCCGCAGCCGCAGGATGCCGTGGCGTTGGGATTGTTGACGCGGAAAGAGGCGCCGATCAGATCGTCCACGAAATCGACCTGCGATCCCGCCAGGAACGGCTGCGAGGCGGAATCGACCAGCACCACCGCATTGTCCTGCTCGATCACGAGATCGTCGTCGGTGCGGGCGCGGTCGATGTCGAACTTGTACTGGAAGCCGGAGCAGCCGCCGCCCTCGACCGAGATACGCAGCATCGCGCCTGACCCTTCGCCCTTGAGGATCTCCCCAATCCGGCGGGCGGCCCGGTCACTGATGGTCACGGCAGTCGTCATTGCTGGTCTCCGATAGTCCGCGTCATACCCAATTCATTTGGTATCCCGCGCCTGACATAGTTAAGTGCCACCATAAGCAGAATCAAATGCATATGGACTAAATTCGCCGTGTCCGTCGGAATGGCAGCCCCCCGCTCGCCCTATGCCTGCGACCCCGATCGCAGCCGTGGCCGGCTGGTCGCCGAGCCCCCGAGCCGGACCCGCAGCCCGTTCCGGCGGGATTGCGACCGGGTGATCCATTCCACCGCGTTTCGCCGCCTCAAGTACAAGACCCAGGTGTTCGTGTTCCACGAGGGCGACCACTACCGCACCCGGCTGACCCATTCGCTGGAGGTGGCGCAGATCGCCCGCGCGCTGGCCCGGCAGCTCGGGCTGGACGAGGACCTCACGGAAACCCTGGCGCTCGCCCATGACCTCGGCCATCCGCCCTTCGGCCACGCCGGCGAGCGGGCGCTGGACGCCTGCCTGAAGGAGTTCGGCGGCTTCGATCACAATGCCCAGACGCTCCGCGTCGTCGGTTCGCTGGAGCACCGCTATCCCGAGTTCGACGGGCTCAACCTGACCTGGGAGTCGCTGGAGGGCATCGTCAAGCACAACGGGCCGCTGACCGATCGCAGCGGCGCGCCGGTGGGGCGCTATCGCGAGCATGGCGTTCCCGTCGGGATCGCCGACTACATCAAGGTCTACGATCTCGAATTGTGGAGCTTCGCCTCGCTTGAAGCCCAGGTCGCCGCGATCGCCGACGACATCGCCTATGATGCCCACGACATCGACGACGGCCTGCGCGCGGGCCTGTTCGCTCTCGACGATCTCAAGGTCATGCCGCTCACTGCGGAGATCATCGACGGGATCGCCGCCCATTATCCCGATCTCGAAGACGTCAGGCGCGGCGCCGAGCTGGTGCGCGAGCTGATCTCGCACCTGATCGGCGCGGTATTCGCCGAGGCGCAGAGAAACCTCGCCGCCACGAGGCCGCAATCGGCCCAGGACGTGCGCCAGCAGAGCCGGGCGCTGATCGCGTTCCCCGCCGAGGTCGCCGAGGAGGAGGCCGCCATCAAGGGCTTCCTGTATCAGCACATGTACCGCCACAAGCGGGTGATGCGGGTGATGGGGGAGGCCGAGCAGATCCTGTTCGACCTGTTCGCGAAATACCTGAAATCCCCGGCCGAGCTGCCGCCGGAATGGCTGGTCGGGGCGGAGGCGGACGACGAGGGCGACCGGGCCCGCCGGGTCGGCAATTTCATTGCCGGAATGACCGACCGTTTCGCCCTGACCGAGCACCAGCGGCTTTTTGACTCGACCCCGGATTTGCGTTAGGCGGCGCCCATGCCCCAGACATCCTCATCCCTGCATTTATTCGCCGACGTGCTCGCACGCGTGCACGCCGCCTGCCGCGCGCTCGCGTCGGATTCCAGCTGGCCCGAGGGCATCGATTTCTCGCGCGTGGTGGTCGAGCCGCCGCGCGATGTCTCCCATGGCGACATGGCGACCAACGCCGCGATGGTGCTTGCGAAAGAGGCAAAGGCAAAGCCCCGCGATCTCGCCGAGCGGATTGCCGAGCGGCTGCGCGCCGATGCGCTGATCGCCAAGGTCGATGTCGCCGGTCCCGGCTTCATCAATCTGACGCTGAAGCCGGCCGCCTGGGCGGAAGCGCTGCGGACGGTGCTGCGCGAGGGGGCGGATTACGGCCGCGTGCGCGGCGGCGCCAAGGTCAATGTCGAATATGTGTCGGCCAATCCAACCGGGCCGATGCATGTCGGCCACTGCCGCGGCGCGGTGTTCGGCGACGCGCTGGCGAGCCTGCTCCAGTTCGCAGGCCACGACGTCACGCGCGAATATTACATCAACGATGCCGGCGCTCAGGTCGACGTGCTCGCACGCTCCGCCTTCCTGCGGTATCGCGAGGCGCTCGGCGAGGACATCGGTGCCATACCCGAAGGGCTCTATCCCGGCGCGTATCTGAAGCCGGTGGGTGTGGCGCTCGCGAAGGAGCACGGCAACAAGCTGCTCGCGAAGAGCGAGGCCGAGTGGCTGCCGACTGTGCGAGCCAAGGCTATCACGATGATGATGGACGAGATCAAGGACGATCTCGCCGCCCTCAACATCCGCCACGACGTGTTCTTTTCGGAACGCTCGCTGATCGAGACCGGCACCAACAAGGTCGCCGAGACCATAGATTTCCTGAAGGCCAAGGGCGACATCTACGAGGGCCGCCTGCCGCCGCCTAAGGGCGCGCCGGTCGAGGATTGGGAAGACCGCGAGCAGCTGCTGTTCAAGGCGACCGCCTACGGAGACGACGTCGATCGTCCGCTGATCAAGTCGGACAATTCCTACACCTACTTCGCTTCCGACATCGCCTACCACAAGAACAAGTTCGACCGCGGTTTTGCGGAGATGATCGACGTCTGGGGCGCCGATCATGGCGGCTACATCAAGCGCATGCAGGCGGCGGTGAAGGCGATTACGTCCGGCAAGGGCTCGCTCGACGTCAAGATCGTCCAGCTCGTCAAGCTCTTGCGCAATGGCGAGCCGGTGAAAATGTCGAAGCGGAGCGGGGACTTCGTCACGTTGCGTGAGGTGGTGGATGAGGTCGGTCAGGACGCGGTCCGATTCATGATGCTCTACCGCAAGAACGACGCGGTCCTCGACTTCGACCTCGCCAAGGTCATGGAACAGTCGCGCGACAACCCGGTGTTCTATGTCCAGTACGGCCATGCCCGCGGCCACTCGATCTTCCGGAACGCGCGGGTCGAGGTGTTCCCGGAACTGCCGGAGGACGCCGGCAGACGCATGGCCTGGCTCGCTGAGTCGGCGGTGGAACGGCTGTCCGACCCCGTCGAACTCGACCTTCTTAAGCGCCTCGCAATTTATCCGCGCATGCTGGAAGCTGCCGCCGCGGCCCATGAGCCGCACCGAATCGCCTTCTATCTCTATGACTTAGCGAGCGAATTTCACGCACTTTGGACGAAAGGGCGCGATTTGCCCTATTTACGCTTCATTATCAATAATGATGCAGATCTTACAAAGGCGCGACTGGCAATGGTCCAGGGCGTCGTCTCTATCCTGGCATCGGGCCTCGCCATCCTCGGCGTCCATGCTCCGGACGAGATGCGGTAGTTTGGGGCGAACTACTTAAGGGGAATTCGGGGGTAACCGGCAGAAGCCGGATCGCTGAGACTTGGTTGAATGCCTTGTGGGTCGGAAGCCGTGCCTGGTCGAGGGGCGCGCGGCTTTCCCGAAGGGACGCATCATCACGATGGCCGAACGATATCACGACAGACCGTTTCCTTCCGATGACTATGGTCGCGGCGGCGATCTGCATGGGAAGGCGGACAACGATCCGTTGGCCGAGCTCGCCCGCCTGATCGGGCAGACCGATCCGTTCGCCGCGCAGGGCCGGCCTGCCGCGCGCCCGCCGGCAGCCTCCGCGCAGAGCTATCAGGACGACGATTATCGGCAGGGCGATTATCGACAGGACTATGCCGAGCCGGCTCCGCCGCCTCCGCCCGGGCCGCCGTCATGGATGCGCCGCGCCAACGTGCAGCCGCAGCCGGCACCCGCGCCGGAGCCGGACTATCACGTTTCCGTAAGCCCGGTTCACCCGTTGCACCGCTATTCCGCCCCGCCGGCCGCGCCCGAGCCTGATTTCCATCAGCCGCAGGCCTATCAGGATCATGCATCCCAGGATCACGCCGATCAGCAGGACCAAGCCTACCACGAGCCTTCTCAGCAGCCCGATCCGTCGCGCTACGACGATGCGCTGTACGGACGGCTGGAGACGGGTGAGGAGGAGTTTCAGCGCGATCCGGCCTATCCGGACGACCCTTACGCGTTCCAGAGCGACTATCCCGAGGCCGATCTCGACGAGCCGAAGAAGCAGCGCGGCGGCATGATGACGGTCGCGGCGATCCTCGCGCTCGCGGTGGTCGGCACCGGTGCGGCCTTCGCCTACAAGACCTATGTGGGCTCGCCCCGCAGCGGTGAGCCGCCGATCATCAAGGCCGACAACACCCCGACCAAGATCGTGCCCGCGCCGACGGACTCCTCGGCCAAGGTGCCGGATCGCATGGTCACCGGTGACGGCACCGAGAAGATCGTGCCGCGCGAGGAGGCGCCTGTCGACGTCAACGCCAGGGCGGGTGGTCCCCGCGTGGTGTTCCCACCACTGAACCAGAATGCGAATCCGCCGTCGGTGGCGAGCGTGTCGCCGTCTACGGTGCCGCCGCCGAGCGCAGGGGCGCCCCCGAGCAACGGGACGATGCCGAACAACTCGCCGCGCCCGATCAGGACCGTGGCCGTGAAGGGTGATCAGGCCGACAGCGCCACGCCGCAATCGGCTGCCGCCAAGCCGACAGCTGCGGCGCCGAAGCCTGTTGCCGCGCCGGCTGCGCCGCGCAATCCGCCGACCTCGGCCAATGCCAGCGCCAACCAGCCGCTCCCGCTCACGCCGCAATCGACGCCCGCGGCCGAGTCACCGCAGCGGATGGCTGCAACCAATTCGACGCAGATTCTGCCCGCGAGCAGCGGTGGCTTCATCGTCCAGGTCTCCTCGCAACAGAGCGAGGACAGCGCCGCGGCCTCCTACCGGGTGCTCCAGAGCAAATATGGCAGCGTGCTTGGATCGCGCTCACCCGTGATCAAGCGGGTCGATCTCACCGACAAGGGCAAGGGGGTCGTCTACCGCGCGTTCGCTGGCCCCTATGCGTCGGCCGAGGAAGCGACACACGCCTGCAACAGCCTGAAGGCTGCCGGCTTGCCGACCTGCTTCATCCAGAGGAATTAACGGCCGATTCCTTGACCCCCAGACGGGCCAGGGTTAATCGGCCGTTATGAGCACGCGGGCCTTCATTACCGGCGTATCCGGAACGGAACTGACCGCCGCCGAGCGGGAGTTTATCCGCGCCGAACGCCCATGGGGCTTCATCCTGTTCAAGCGCAATGTCGCGACCCCGGCGCAAGTTGCGGCGCTGGTTGCGGAATTGCGGACGGTTGCGAATGCGGCCGACGCGCCGGTCCTGATCGACCAGGAAGGCGGACGGGTGCAGCGGTTGGGCCCGCCGCACTGGCCGGTCTATCCCCCGGGTGCCGTATTCGCGACCTTGTACGACACTGATTCGGCGCTCGGGCTCACCGCGGCGCGGCTCAGCGCCCGGCTGATCGCGGCCGATCTCGCCGATCTCGGCATTACCGTGGATTGCTTGCCGCTGGCTGACGTGCCGGTGCCGGGCGCCGACGCCGTGATCGGGAACCGGGCCTACGGCACCTTGCCGGCCAAGGTCGCAGCGATCGCCCGCGCGGTGACCGAGGGGCTGGAGCAAGGCGGCGTGCTGCCGGTGCTCAAGCACATCCCCGGCCATGGCCGCGCCACCGCCGACACCCATTTCAAGCTTCCGACAGTTGATACGCCTATGGACGAGCTCGATCGGACCGACTTTGCGGCGTTCAAGCCGCTGGCGGATCTGCCGATGGCCATGACTGCACATGTTGTGTTTAGCGCCGTCGACCCCGCCCAACCGGCGACGACATCTGCGACAATGATTGCTCGGGTGATTCGCGGCGCAATCGGGTTCCAGGGTTTGTTAATGAGTGATGACGTGTCGATGAACGCGCTGGCGGGCAGCATCGCCGAGCGGACCCGCGCCATCTTCGCGGCCGGCTGCGACGTGGCCCTGCATTGCAACGGCAACATCGACGAAATGCGCGAGGTCGCTGGTCAGACGCCAGAGCTGTCCGGCAAGGCCCTGGCGCGGGCGACAGCCGCGCTCGCCGCGCGCAAGGCGCCGCAGCCGTTCGATCGGGTGGCCGCGCGAACTGAGCTGGACGCATTGATCGCCCAGGCAAACACGGCATCCGCATGACCGCAGAAATCCTATCGTTTGAAACCGGGCGGCCCGCAGAGCTCGCCGAGGGTGAGCCGGCGTTGGTGGTGGACGTCGAGGGCTATGAAGGTCCGCTCGACCTGCTGCTCGCGCTGGCGCGGCAGCAGAAGGTCGATCTCGCCAAGATCTCGATCCTGGCGCTGGCCGACCAGTATCTCCACTTCATCGAAGCCGCGCGAAAGATCCGGCTGGAACTCGCCGCCGACTACCTCGTCATGGCGGCCTGGCTTGCCTTCCTGAAATCGCGCCTGCTGCTGCCGGAGCCGCCGAGCGCCGAGGGGCCGAGCGCCGAGCAGATGGCGACCGCGCTCGCCAACCGTCTGCGTCGGCTGGAAGCCATTCGCGAAGCCGCCAACCGGCTGATGAACCGGCCGCAACTGCAGCGCGACATCTTCCCGCGCGGCGAGCCCGAGCAGATCGCCGAGATCAAGCATCCGAAATATACCGCAACGCTCTACGATCTGCTCACGGCCTATGCCTCGCAGCGCCAGTCGCGCGTGCTGGCGAGCGTGCATTTGGCCAAGCGCACGGTGTGGTCGCTTGCGGAAGCGCGCGCCACGCTGGAGCGGCTGGTCGGCAGCATCACCGAACAGGACGACTGGGGCGTTCTCGACGACTTCCTGATCCAGCACGTCGCCGATCCCACGCAGCGTGCGACGGTGTTCGCCTCGAGCTTCGCCGCCGCGCTCGAGCTGGTGCGCGAAGGTCAGCTCGAGCTGAATCAGAAAGAAGCGTTTGCGCCGATCTATTTCCGGAAGGGGCGTCCTAAACCGGTTCCGGACGCAGCTCCTGCGCCCGACGCGCCGGTCGCCTAATTGCAAGAAGGAGAATCTGCCATGGCAAGCCTGGCTGAAGTGCGGGTAGAAGAGGCCGAGCCGATGGAGAACGAGACCCAGGCACGTCCCGAAGAGCTACGGCTGCTGGAAGCGCTGCTGTTCGCGTCGAGCGAGCCGCTGGATACCGCGACGCTGGCCAAGCGCATGCCTGAGGGCGTCGACGTCAAGGTCGCGCTCGAGCAGCTCCAGGCCGACTATGCCTCGCGCGGCGTCAATCTCGTGCGGGTCGCCAACAAATGGACCTTCCGCACCGCCGGCGATCTCGCCTGGCTGATGACGCGCGAGAGCACCGAGACGCGCCGCCTGTCGCGCGCCGCGATCGAAGTGCTGGCGATCATCGCCTATCACCAGCCGGTGACGCGCGCCGAGATCGAGGAGATCCGCGGCGTCGTCACCTCGAAGGGCACGCTCGACGTGCTGCTGGAGACGGGCTGGATCAAGCCGCGCGGCCGCCGCAAGACGCCGGGCCGTCCGCTTACGTTCGGAACCACCGAGGACTTCCTGTCGCAGTTCACCCTGGAACAGCTCGGCGACCTGCCGGGACTGGAAGAACTGAAAGGCACGGGCCTGCTGGATTCGCGCCTGCCGACGGGCTTCAGCGTGCCGACGCCGTCGGACGATCCGGCGCTGCGTGAGGACGAGGATCCGCTGGAACCTGGCGAGGACCTCGATCTGTCGCTCGCGCCGGCGGTCGAGCCGGAGGCGCCGGAAGCCAGCAACGAGGGCAGCGGCGAGGCTGCTCGCGAAGGCGGCTCCGAGGACTGATGTACCGGCCGTTGACCGGCCCTGCGGTAGGTTAACACTAGCAAGATTACGTAGCGCCAACAGCGAATTGGCGCTGCCTTGGTCCTTGTTTTTGACACCCGCCAAGCCTAGTTTTGGGTAAAGATCGGCCGGGTCCCCGGCCATGCGCGTTTGGAGGGTTGCAGGATGGGTTCACTCAGCATTTGGCACTGGATCTTGGTGATCGCAGTGGTCCTGCTGCTGTTCGGCCGCGGCAAGATTTCGGATCTGATGGGCGACGTGGCGCAGGGCATCAAGGCGTTCAAGAAGGGCATGCAGGACGACGACAAGCCTGCCGAGAAGCCGGAGCCGGCCAAGTCCATCGAGCACAACGCCGCGCCGACCGCGGCACGGTCCGACGTCGGCAGCAAGGCCGTCTGAGCCAGAGAGCACGCGAGACGCGGGTAGCGGCCCGATCCTGCGCGCAAGGGATTGGGCCGGTTGCGGCTTCGCGTGAACGGAAGATCTCATGTTCGACATCGGGTGGAGTGAACTGGTCCTGATCGGGGTCGTGGCCCTGATCGCCATCGGCCCGAAAGAGCTGCCGGGCGTGCTGCGCATGGTCGGACAGTGGATGGGCAAGGCCCGCAAGATGGCCGCCGAATTCCAGGGCCAGTTCCAGGAGGCGATGCGTGAGGCCGAGATGGCCGACCTCAAGAAGAGCTTTGATGAGGTCAAGGAAGCCGCCACGGGATTCAATCCGCTGACCTCGCTTCAGAAGGACGTCAGCGACGCGCTTCGCATCGATGCACTGGACAAGCCGGCCGAGACGCCGGCTGCCGCGGCTGTCGAACCGCCTGTCGCGCCGACCACTCCGGAAGCGCCGACGCCAGAGACCTTCGTCGAAGCCGAGGCGCATGCGGCCGTGAACGAGCCGCTCGCCATCACCCGTGAGGTCGAGCAGGCAAAGGTGGCGCAGGACACCGCGCCATCCGCAGCGATCAAGGACGCCAAAGCGTCATGACCGACGCCGATATCGAAGCCAGTAAAGCCCCGCTGATGGACCACCTGATCGAGCTGCGCTCGCGGCTGATCAAGGCGCTGCTCGGCTTTGGCGTGGCCTTCATCTTCTGCTTCTTCTTCGCCAAGCAGATCTACAACGTGCTGGTCTGGCCGTTCGTGTGGGTCGCAGGGCCCGAGAACTCCAAGTTCATCTACACGGCGCTGCTCGAATATTTCATCACGCAGCTCAAGCTCGCGCTGTTCGGCGCCGGCTTCATCTCGTTCCCGATCGTGGCAACCCAGATCTACAAGTTCGTTGCGCCCGGGCTCTACAAGCACGAGAAGCAGGCCTTCCTGCCGTATCTGGTCGCGACCCCGTTCTTCTTCGTGCTGGGCGCGACGCTGGTCTATTTCGTCGTGCTGCCGATGCTGGTCCGCTTCTCGCTCGGCATGCAGCAGGCAGGCAGCGACGAGACCGCGCAGATCCAGCTCTTGCCCAAGGTCGGCGAATATCTGTCGCTGATGATGTCGCTGATCTTCGCCTTCGGCATCGCCTTCCAGCTCCCGGTGATCCTGACGCTGCTCGGGCGCATCGGCATCGTCACGTCAAAAATGCTGCGCGAGAAGCGCCGGTATTTCATCGTCATCGCCTTCGTGATCGCGGCCGTGCTGACGCCGCCTGACGTGCTCAGCCAGTGCTCGCTCGCGATTCCGCTGCTGGCGCTCTATGAGGGCTCGATCATCGCCGTGGGGATGGTGGAGAAGAAGGCAGCTGCCTCGCCGGCAGCCACTGGCACTGACGTGTCGACGCCGGCTAACCCGGCCGAGTAGGTCCAGTGCGCGCGGCCCCTCGGGGAAACACTGATGGCCCTGGAATACTGGATCGCGCGCTTTCGCGGGCGAGGACAGAATGCTAGGGGAAAGCGCGCCAATGTAAGTTGTCAGCATGAAAGTTGACTATTTAAGCGCTGACCCAGGACCACGGCCATGCACGACATCAAATCGATCCGCGATAATCCGCAAGCCTTCGACGCTGGCCTCGCCCGGCGGGGCCTGAAGCCGTTGTCGGCGTCGCTGCTGGCGATCGACGAGAAGCGGCGGGCGGCGATCCTGGCCTCGGAGCAGGCGCAGGCGCGGCGCAATGCGGCCTCCAAGGAAATCGGCGAGGCCAAGAAGGCCAAGGACGAAGCGCGCGCGGCCAAGCTGATGGCCGAGGTGGCCGAGCTGAAGACCACGATGCCCGAGCTCGAAGCGGCCGCGAAGGCTGCCGACGAGGAGCTGACCAAAGAGCTGTCCGCGATCCCGAACATTCCGTTCGACGAAGTGCCTGATGGAGTCGACGAGCACGGCAACGTGCAGCACCACGTGTTCGGCAACAAGCGCAACTACAGCTTTACGCCGAAGCTGCATGACGATCTCGGCACCGCGCTCGGCTACATGGATTTCGAGGCGGCGGCCAAACTCTCCGGCGCGCGCTTCGTCGTGCTGAAGAAGGGGCTGGCGCGGCTCGAACGCGCGATCGGTCAGTTCATGCTCGATTTGCACACGACCGAGCACGGCTATACCGAGATCAACCCGCCGCTGCTGGTGCGCAACGAAGTGATGTTCGGCACGGGACAACTGCCGAAATTTGAGGACGATCAGTTCTGGGCGATCAAGGGCGAGCTGCTCGCTTCGCCAGACGAGCGGCTGAAGACCGAGCGCCTCGGCCTCATTCCGACCGCGGAAGTCTCGCTCACCAATCTCGCGCGCGAATCCATCCTCGACGAGAAGCAACTGCCGATGCGGCTCACTGCGCTGACGCCCTGCTTCCGCGCCGAAGCGGGTGCCGCAGGCCGCGACACGCGCGGCATGATCCGCCAGCACCAGTTCACCAAGGTGGAGCTGGTCTCGATCACGACACCCGAGACCAGCAAGGACGAGTTGGAGCGGATGCTGTCCTGCGCCGAGCAGGTCTTGCAGAAGCTCGACCTGCATTACCGCGTGATGACGCTTTGCGCAGGAGATATGGGATTTTCGTCGCAGAAAACCTATGACATCGAGGTCTGGATGCCCGGGCAGGGCGACGGCGGCATGTTCCGCGAGATCTCGAGCTGCTCGGTCTGCGGCGACTTCCAGGCCCGCCGCATGGATGCGCGTTCGCGCGGGCCTGACGGCAAGCCGCGGTTCGTGCACACGCTGAACGGCTCCGGCACTGCAGTTGGCCGCGCGCTGATCGCCGTGATGGAAACCTATCAGCAGGAGGATGGCTCGATTGCGGTCCCCAGCGTCCTCCAGCCCTATATGGGCGGGTTGAAGGTGGTCGCGCGCGAGTAAACGCATCGCGTGTCTGAAACCGTGTAAACGTTTGGTTGCGAAGATCGGGCGGCCGGTTATCCTGCCGGCCACCCGTCAATGCGAAACTCCCGTCCATGGCCTTGCACCGCGACATCTTCTGGGTCGGCAGACAATGGGCGGTGACAGGTGCCGGCATCCAGGCCGTCGACCAGCGTTTGCGCGGCGTGCTCGACATCGAGATCGCGCGGCTCTGGGACGATGACCTCGTGCAGGGCCGGCGTGCCAAGCCCGGCGTGAACACCGTGGATTTCGACAAGGCGCTGACGGTGGCGCGCGAACGTTTTCCGCAAGAACCGACCGCGGACCCGATCGTTGCGCAGCTTGCGGCGCTTGGCGTGGTCGCGGCGCCCGTCGAAAGCCCAGTCCTGCCGGCGCTGCAGCTGCGTGTCGAGGGCCGGCTCGCACGCTTCCTGCCGCAATGGCGCATCCGCCGGTAATTGGACCGGGCCGGGGAACCTGGCCGCCCCCGAAATTGGCCCGGTTTGCCTGATCGGCCGTAGCCGGATAAGACGGCTTGGACCCCGCTTCTGGAATCGACCTCTCACATGCGCATTCTCTGCACCAATGATGACGGCATCCACGCTCCCGGCCTCGAGGTCGTGGAGGAGATTGCGCGTGCATTGTCCGACGACGTCTGGGTGGTGGCGCCCGAGTTGGACCAGTCCGGCGTGTCGCATTCGCTGTCGCTGAACGATCCCTTGCGCCTGCGCGAGGTCGGTCCGCGGCACTTTGCCGTGCGCGGCACCCCGACCGACTGCGTGATCATGGGGGCGCGGCACATCCTCGGCACCAGGCCGCCGGATGTCGTGCTGTCGGGCGTCAACAAGGGCCGCAACGTCGCTGAGGACGTGGTCTATTCCGGCACCATCGCCGGCGCGCTGGAAGGCACCATCCTGGGCCTGCCGTCGTTCGCGCTGTCGCAGGAGTTCAGCGTCGAGACCCGCGAACGGCCGCCGTGGGACACCGCGCGGAAATTCGGTCCCGACATCCTGCGCAAGGTGATCAAGGGCGGAATCCCCAAGGATACGGTCATCAACGTCAACTTCCCGTCCTGCGCGCCGGAGGACGTGCTCGGTATTCGCGTCACACGCCAGGGCAAGCGTAATCTCGGCTTTCTCAGGATCGACGAGCGCAGGGACGGCCGCAACAACCCCTATTTCTGGATTGGCTTCGAGCGCGCGGCGATGATGGACACGCCGGCCGATGGCACCGATCTCGCCGCGCTGCGCGATCGCTATGTCTCGGTCACGCCGCTCAGGCTCGACCGTACCAACGAAGCGTTCTCGGAAGAGCTGAGCGCGACGCTGAAGTAGCGGCCAGAGCGCGCGTTCTTCCTCTCCCGAAGGGAGAGGTGAAGAAAGGCGCAAGCACGGATGGACCGCTACCCGCCACGCAGGGCGGCTTCGATGGTCTTGCCGAGCGCGTCGAGCTGGAACGGCTTCTGCAGCGCCGGCCGGTCGCGATACTGCTCGGGCAGGCCAGAGGAGCCGTAGCCAGTGGCGAAGATGAAGGGACAGCCCTTCGCCTTGATGACATCGGCGACCGGCGAGATGACCTTGCCGTTGACGTTGACGTCGAGGATGGCGATGTCGAACTCGGTGGCCTGGGCGAGCCGCATGGCCTCGTTGATATCGCCGGCTTCGGCTGCGACCTTGTAGCCGAGCTCTTCGAGCATGTCCGCGACCATCATCCTGATCATCACCTCGTCCTCGACGAGGAATACAGAGCGGCCTGAAAGCCCTGTCGCAGTCATTGTCGGTGAGTCCTTGCCCATTTGCGAAAACGTTCGCAGATAACGCGAATCGACGCAATGCGCGTTTCGGCGAACAAGCGCCTGAAAATGGCCTTTGCGTCCAGCCCGCTGCAGGCCAATTTGTGGTCAAATACCGCAGCAAAAGGATATCATGGGTTCCGGGGCAGGAACAAGATTCTCGCCCGGGCCTTGAGCTCCGGAGCGATGATCCGGACCTGACGAGACAATGCGAGCAGCGATGACTCCCTATCAGCATCCGCCGGAAAAGATGATGTTTCAGCTCACGCTGAGGCGTCGGGGCATCAGCGATCAGGCGGTGCTCAGGACCATGGAGGAGGTGCCGCGCGAGCTTTTCGTCGATGAGGCGGATCGGGAGGGGGCTTATCGCGATAGCGCACTGCCGATCGCGTGCGGGCAGACCATCAGCCAGCCCTTCGTCGTCGCCTACATGACCGAGCAGCTCCAGCTCCAGAAGCACCACCGTGTGCTCGAGATTGGCGCGGGCTCCGGCTATCAGGCGGCGGTGCTGTCGCGGCTCGCAGGCCACGTGCTGACCGTCGAGCGCTATCGCAAGCTGGCCGATGCGGCACGCGCCAGGCTCGAAACGCTGGATTGTCACAATGTCGAGGTGATGCTCGGCGACGGCCTCAACCTGCCGCCCAATATCGGGCCGTTCGACCGTATCATCGTCACCGCCGCGGTGGAGCAGCTTCCGGAGAACCTGGTCGACCGGCTCGAGGTCGGCGGCATCCTGATCGCCCCGGTCGGGCCGCATCAGGGCGTGCAGACGCTGATTCGCCTGACCCGGACCGAAGCCGGGATCGAGCGCAAGGAACTCGTCGACGTCCGCTTCGTACCGGCACTGCCCGGCGTGGCACGGGAGCTGTAGATTTCCGGATTGGCTGTTCCGCCAACATCTTATTGGGAGGGTTAAGCCGTTATTTACTCGGCGCGTGTTTACTTAAAACACCAGTTCTGTTGCGTACGAGTGAGTAACCATGTCTGTCGTCGCCGAGTTGCTTTACTCGCGCCGCGTGCCGCAGCTCGCGGTGCTGGCGCTGATCTCCTTCAGCTTTGCAGGGTGCAGCGCCGACATGTCGTCGCGGCTGTCCCAGTCGAATTTCTCCAATCCCTTTGCTTCCGACCAGACCGGTTCGGTGCAGCAGGCGCCGCCGCCGCAGCAGCCGCGTGAGCTGCCTCAATATGCGCGGCCGCAGACGCAGCCCGGTTATTATCAGTCGCAGCCCTTGCCGCCGCCGGCGGTGGCCGCGCCGCAATCCTATCCCGTCACTTCGGGCGGCGGCGTATCCGGAGGCGGCCGCGGCGTCAGCTCGTACGCGCCGCCGGCGCAGCCACATCTCGAGACTACGGCCACCGTGCCGCCGCGCTCGGTCGCAGCCGCCCAGCCCGCCGGCGGAAGCAAGATCATCGTGGGGACCAGCGACACGCTCGACGTGCTCGCCAAGCGCTATCACGTGACGCCTCAGGCGATCCTCGCCGCCAATGGTTATAAGGGACCGCGTGCGCTCTCGCCCGGACAACAGCTGATCATCCCGCATCCGGCCACGGCTGCCGCACCTGCGGCGGCTCCTGTCGCCGCAGCTCCGGCGATGGCGCCTGCTGGCAAGCCGGTTGCAGCCGTCGCTGCGCCAGCGAGTTCCCACTTCGTCAATCGTGGCGACACGCTCGCCAGCATCGCGCGCAAGAACCATATCTCGGCGGCTGAGCTTGCTCGCGCCAACGGCCTCGATTCCTCGGCCAAGCTCAAGCTCGGCACCAAGCTGACAGTGCCCGGTGCCAGGACTGCGGCCCTCGCGGCGCCGGTTGCGGCGGCTTCGGCCGGCGCTGCTCCGGTTCCGGGTACACTTCAGCCCGTCGTGGCTGCTCCCGCGCCTGCCACCAAGATGGCCGCAGCGGCTGCGCCCGTGCAGAGCGCGCGTCTGGCCCAGGCCACGACCAACGTCGAAGAGAAAGCCGCGGAGGTTCAGGCGAAAGCCGCTGAGACCACCAGTGCGCTGCCGACCTTCCGTTGGCCCGTGCGCGGCAAGGTGGTCACGAGCTACGGCGCCAAGACCAACGGCAAGTCCAACGACGGCATCAATCTCGCAGTGCCCGAAGGTACGCCGGTCAAGGCGGCTGAAGACGGCGTCGTCGCCTATTCCGGCAACGAGCTGAAGGGGTACGGCAATCTGGTCCTGGTTCGGCACTCGAACGGCTACGTCACCGCATATGCCCATGCGAGCGAGCTGCTGGTGAAGCGCGGCGATACCATCAAGAGGGGTCAGGTCATTGCCAAGTCGGGTCAATCCGGTGAGGTGGCGTCGCCGCAGCTCCACTTCGAGATCCGCAAGGGATCGAGCCCGGTTGACCCGCTTCAATTCCTGAACGGGGCGTGAGGCGCGAGCCCGGAGCAGGGCGCACGATCACCACAAATATGCTGTCGTCGCCCGTCTTGTGCGCATTGCGCACTCGAGCGGGCGATCCAGTATTCCAGCGGCAGCGATCACCAAGCCGAGAAGCTGCCTCGAGCCAACGGCGTACCGAGCCTTTGCGACCGGAAAATCAAATTTCGAAAAACAACCCCATGCAAAGTAGCCGATGGCTGTCGGTGCGATCTTCTAGGGCCTTGAGTCTGCTTCGGTTTCGACGGCGCAACGGGCATGGCTGGGCTTGCCAGCGACCCAGCGGGCGTGAAAGACCCAACCCTCAACCTTTGATCTAGATCAACCTGGAAGAGTGGCGTTCCGTTTGCGTGGTGGCGCAGGCCAATGATGCACGGGTCCGGAGAACGGCATGAAGCTGGCTGATACGACATCGTCGCCTGCTCCCGGACAATCGTTCCAGCATCCCGCAGATGAGGGGATGCTATACGTGCCGGGCGGCACGTTTCGGATGGGTTCGGATCGGCATTATCCGGAAGAAGCGCCGGTCCACCGCGTCACCGTGGATGCGTTCTGGATGGATCGCCGTCCAGTGACCAACCGGCAATTCAAGGCATTCGCCAGAGCTACCGGCCACGTCACCGTTGCCGAGATCACGCCTGATCCAAAGGATTACCCCGGAATTCTCCCGCATATGATCTACGCGGGTTCGCTGATGTTCTCTCCGCCCGCATATCCGGTCAATCTCCGGGACTTCAGCCAGTGGTGGACCTTCGCCAAAGGCGCGGACTGGCGGCATCCCTATGGACCCGGGAGCAACATCCGTGGGCTGGACGATCATCCCGTCGTGCATGTGGCGTTCAGCGACGTGATCGCCTACGCAAGATGGGCCGGCAAGGATTTGCCGACCGAGGCGGAATGGGAATTCGCGGCGCGGGGCGGGCTGGACGGCGCCGAGTTCGCATGGGGAGATGAATTTACGCCCGGAGGCCGTCACATGGCCAACACCTGGCAGGGCGAATTTCCACGCCAGAACACTGGGGACGACGGGTACGAGAGGACATCGCCGGTCACCGCATTTCCGCCGAACGGATACGGGCTGTACGATATGATCGGCAACGTCTGGGAGTGGACGTCCGACTGGTACGCGCCTCGGCATGAGGCCGACGCTGCGAAAGCCTGCTGCATTCCAGAGAACCCGCGCGGCGGCCGCGAGGCCGATAGCTACGACCCCAGAACGACCAACGTCAAGATTCCACGCAAGGTCATCAAAGGCGGCTCGCATTTGTGCGCGCCGAACTACTGCCGGCGCTACCGGCCGGCTGCGCGGCATGCGGAGCCGGTCGACACATCCACAAGTCATCTTGGATTTCGGTGCATCAGGCGACGTGTCTCTAACGCATCATAACGGGAGAGCAATGCCATGTTGAATTGCGTATTCAAAGACAAGCTTTCGGTTGCGACGCCGCGCAAGACACAAAGCTGGATCAAGCGGTCCTGTCTAGCGCTGCTCGGTGCGACGATGTTAATTCCATCCTCAGGGTTGATCAGCACTCCGGCAGGCGCCCAACAGCCGGCGCAAAAACCAAACATCCTCTTCATCATGGGTGATGACATCGGCTGGATGCAGCCGAGCATCTACCACCGCGGATTGATGGTCGGAGAAACGCCCAATATCGATCGCATCGGCAACGAAGGCGCGATGTTCACGCACTATTACGCCGAGCAGAGCTGCACGGCCGGGCGTACGGCCTTCCTCACCGGCATGCAGCCGGTCCGCGTCGGCATGACCTTGCCAGAGATTCCCGGCAGCCCATCCTATCTGCGGCCCGGGACGCCGTCGCTTGCCAGGTTCCTGCTCGATCTCGGCTACAACACTGGGGAGTTCGGCAAGAACCATCTCGGCGACCACACCGATTCGCTGCCAACTGCGCATGGTTTCCAGGAGTACTGGGGCTACCTGTATCACCTCGATGCGATGCAGGGGGTGAGCTTCCCCGACATCAACAAGAGCCCGGCCCAGCAGACCGTCGCGCCGCCATGCAAGAACACGCCGATCCCCGGCGTACCTGAGGTTCCCGGTGCGGTGGACCCCAAGACCACGGTCTGCCTGACGCCACCGCGTCCAATGCTCGCGTGCAAGTCCTCAGATGGCACCGCCAAGAACATGACATGCAAGGACGAGGGCCCGCTGACTCTCGATCGATCGAAGGGTATCGACGAGGAAATCTCGGCCAAGGTCGTCGACTTCCTCGATCGCAACGACCCGCGGCGCACCAACAAGCCGTTCTTCGTCTGGTACAATCCGGCACGCATGCACATCACGACCGTGCTGTCGGACAAGTACCTGGCGATGGTGGGCGAGCCCGGCGGCAAGGATTGGGGCATCAATGAAGCCGGCATGAAGCAGATGGACGACAATATCGGCGTGGTGCTCAAGAAGCTCCAAGACATGGGCCAACTCGACAACACGATCGTCGTCTTCACTACCGACAACGGCGCCGAGACCATCACCTTCCCGGACGGCGGCGTCACGCCGTTCAAGGGCGGCAAGCTGAGCACCTGGGAGGGCGGCATGCGCGCCCCGATGGTGATCCGGTGGCCAGGCGTCATCAAGCCCGGCACGGTGAAGAACGACATGTTTTCCGCCCTTGACTGGCTTCCGACTCTCGTCGAGATCGCCGGCGGGCCCAAAGGCGACGCACTGAAGCAACGGATCGAGGCCGGCGAGTATCCCGGCATCGTCAAGACCACGCTCGACGGCATCAACCAGATCGACTACCTGAGCGGCAAGTCAGAGAAGTCGGCACGCGACCACTTCTTGTACTACTCCAGCAAGGACCCGTCGGCGGTCCGCTACAAGAACTGGAAGATGTATTTCGCAATGGTGTCCGACGACCCGGCCGGCTTCGTTAACGGAGTGCGGCCCTACTCCTGGACCCAGGTCGTCAACATCAAGCGCGATCCCTTCGAGACCTCGGTGGGTCAGCAACAGAAGACACTCTTCGGCATGGGCGGGGCGATTGCTTCTCCGTCGACCGCCTATGTCTATGACTGGAACTTGCTGCCCATCGGCCAGCAACTTTGGCTGATGCACCTCGAGACCTTCATCAAATTCCCGCCGCTGCAGGACCCGGCGAGCTACAACCTGGAACAGGTCATGCAGCAAGTTAAGAATATGAAGACGGCCGGTCGTAGCGACTAATGGCTCGATACTGCATTGGCGGGCGTCACTTCGGCACCCGCCAATTCATTGCGGTCAGAATCCAGCTGCTCACGAAGCAGCATATCGGCAAGCGTGCGACGAACAGCAGCGATACACCGGCCTCGCACGCACTTTCAAAGTCGACCGGTAGGGACCGCACAATCGATGCGGATCTACAATGAAACAGCTCATGCGATTTCCACGCCTTGACCGTCGCGCACTGCTCTCGTCTCTGGCGACGCTTCCGTTTCTATCTGCCGCCCTGCGTTCCACCTCCGCCATGGCCCAGACGCAAGCCGGTCCTCTGCCATCTTGGAATGAAGGCCCGACCAAAGCTTCGATCGTCGACTTCGTCGCACGGGTCACGGAGAGTGGCGGGCCCTATTTCGTACCACCCGATCAACGCATCGCGACCTTCGACAACGACGGGACGCTTTGGATCGAGCAGCCGATGTATGTGCAGCTTGCTTTTGTGCTGGATCGCGTGAAGGTTCTTGCGCCCATGCATCCGGAATGGAAGGACAAGCAGCCCTTCGCGGCAGTGCTGAGCGGGGACCTGAAGGCGCTCGCAGCTTTCGGAGAAAAGGGCGTGGCTGAGCTGGTGGCGGTGACCCACGCCGGCATGACGACAGCGGAGTTTGAGAAGATCGTCGCAGACTGGCTCGCGAGCGCGCGTGATGCTCGCTTCAAACGCGCCTACACCGAACTCGTGTATCAGCCGATGCTCGAATTGCTCGTTTACCTCCGCACCAACGGCTTCAAGACCTTCATCGTGTCGGGGGGCGGCATCGAATTCATGCGGCCATGGACCGAGACGATTTATGGAGTGCCTCCCGAGCAGGTCGTCGGATCGTCAATCAAGACCCGCTATGAAATGCGCGACAGCACGCCGGTCCTATTTCGCTTGCCCGAGATCGATTTCATCGACGACAAGGCCGGCAAGCCGATCGGGATCAACAGCCACATTGGCCGGCGTCCGATCGCCGCCTTCGGGAACTCGGATGGCGACCTCGAAATGCTGCAATGGGCGACGCTCGGTGCCAGCGGCGCGCGGTTCGGCCTGATCGTCCACCATACCGACGCGGAACGCGAATATGCCTACGATCGCCAATCACATTTCGGCAAGCTCGATGTCGCTCTCGATGCTGCAGCGCTGAACAGGTGGGCCGTTGTGGACATGAAGAAGGACTGGAAGAGGATCTTTTCGTTTGATTAGAAGGCGAGATCGTAGAGCTCCTGGCCGCGCGAATGCGGTGCGATGCACGGTTTTGAGCAGAGCACGCCAACTAAGTTTTAGGTCGTGGCCAATTCACAACGGACATCGTGGCGACGTACTTCTCCGGTCCTTTCCAGCCCAGATTGGTGTCGACCGCATACCCGCCCGTCGTCGCGCCGTCGTCGCCGCGCAGGTTCAACAGGAACTTGTAATATTGACGCGCACTGCCCCGGGGACAGCTCGTTCTCGGTAAAGAAGAACCAGGACTTGCGCACCGACTTGCCCGTTCCAAACAGGATCGGCGACTTGTCGTGGCTGTCAAAGATGGTCGGTGACCCGCGAGGTCGTTCTCCGGCAGTTTCGCGCCGGCGAGCGACGCGAAGGTGGTCATGTAGTCGAGGCCACCGACGATATCGGAGTTCTTGCTTCCGGCTTTGATGCCACGTTCTCGACCAAAGAATCTGCGTATTTGCTCTTGGACAGCGACTTGTGAATGAAGTCTGGGTGCGGAAGGTTCGGCTGGTGCGCCTTCATGAAATTGACGTTCATGAAGAACGGCCGGCCTGACTTGCCGACCTTGCCAGCGGGGCCAGCGCAACCAGTGCCGCACATCCGAAAAGTGCAAAGCGCATTTTCATGATGTGAATCCTTCCCAGGAAAAGATCGAAACTGACACCGTGACCTGGGTTCGGATTGATCTGAATCAACCGCAAGACGGCTTCATGCAAATCGGAATTCGTCCAGGTGTTGCCTGCGAGAGACAGCCAGCGGCAACGCTTAGTAGTTGAATGAGCAGCATCGGGAAGATCTGGCATTGACGTTACCCTACGCCTGGGGGAGCCATGAAGTCATTCCTTGCAAGCGTTGCTCTCTTCGCGATCTGTGTGACCGCGCGTGCTGCGGATATGCCGGTGAAGGCTCCGCCGGTTCCCGCACCGGCGTACAATTGGTCAGGGTTTTACGTTGGCGCAAATCTCGGTGGAGCGTGGACCAGCGGCCACCTGAACATCAGAGGCAACAATCTGTATGGCGGCCTCACCGAATTCATCGGTGGCGTTCAGGCCGGCTACAATTTCCAGGCCGGCCATCTTTTGTTTGGCGTGGAAGGTGATTTCGATGGGGCGACGTTTGGTCATCCCGCGCTTCCCACTCCTACGCTCGGCTCCGTGAGCCAGAACTGGATTGGAACGGTGGCAGCCCGGGTCGGCCTCGTGGAGGATATTTGGCTTCTCTACGCCAAGCTTGGCGGTGGCTGGGTGCAAAGCAATGCCTCGTTGAACTTCCCCGGCGTCACTTGGCAGGGGTCCAACACCAGCTCCGGCTGGTTAGCTGGGGTGGGTGTCGAGTACGGCTTCAAACCGAATTGGACGCTCAAACTCGAATACGATTACATTGGGCTGGGAAGCTGGGCTTCGCCCACCGTCCCGCCAATCCAATTGAACCGCGACCTTCAAATGGTCAAGTTCGGTGCAAACTACAAATTTGAGCGCGGCACTTCTGAGGCAACTGCACGGACAGTCGCCGCCGCTCCTTCTAGTCCGGCGGAAGAACACGAAGATCTGGCGAAGAAGTCACAGAACCCTATTGCCGATCTCGTCAGCGTTCCATTCCAAAGCAACACGAATTTCAACGCCGGGCCGTTCAACCGCACTCAGGAAGTGCTTAACATTCAGCCCGTCGTGCCGCTGCACATCAACGCGGACTGGAACTTGATCTCGCGCACCATCATGCCCGTGATCAGTCAACCTAGCCCGTTTTTTAACAGCAACACGAATGGCATTGGCGACATTACCCAGCAGTTCTTTTTCTCGCCCACCCATCCGGGCGTTCTGATCTGGGGTGTCGGTCCGATATTCACAGTACCGTCTGCGACCGATCCTATCCTTGGACAGGGAAAAGTACTGCTCGGTCCCACGGCGGTCTTCTTAACAACGCCGGGACATTGGGTGATCGGCGTTTTGCTCAACAACCAGTGGTCAGTTGGCGGCAATCCATTGCGCCCGAATGTGAACGAGTTTCTCGCGCAGCCATTTGTCAACTACAACATGGCGCACGGCTGGTTCCTGACGAGCTCACCCGTTATTACCGCGAACTGGCTGGCGGCATCGGATCAGCGGTGGACCGTACCGATTGGCGGCGGCATTGGTCGGGTGTTCAAGCTCGGTGACCAGCCAGTGAGTACGTATATATCCGCCTATTACAACGTCGTTCGTCCAACCGGCGCGCCGAACTGGCAATTGCGGGCCGAATTGTCTCTGCTCTTCCCCGAGAGGTAAGGGGTGTCCGCCAACAGTAAGATTTCGGAATGCTTGGTCGCGCAACCCTCGTCCGCGCATGACGCGAGGTGGGCGGGGGGTATCGCTTCTGCAGTGAACTTTGAGAGAACGGATCCGTGCGCGCTATGCGGAATCGGCAAAACTGTGGTGTGGAAGGCACAGCCTCTGGCTAAAGGATGCACAAGCAGGGAAAGCGCCGATCACGAAGACGCGCTGTGGTAGTGTCTACTAGATTCCGGTCCTCACACACGCCGGATATTCCTCGGTTGTGACAGTAGGGCCGTAGAGAAGTGGGGGATTGGCAGATGAAGAGCGGGAAATCGGTATCGAGGGCTGGTTTGGTTTGTCGGTTGGGCGCGGCAGCAACTGCCACCTTACTCGTCCTCGCCATTGGTGCGGCGCGAGCTGATGAAGGCGGTGTCAGCTTCTGGGTGCCCGGCCTCTATGGTAGTTTGGCGGCCGTGCCCCAGCAGGCGCCGGGGTGGTCGGCGACCACCATTTATTATCATGACTCGGTGTCCGCCGGCGCCGACGTGGCGCGCGCTCGCGAGATCACCATTGGTAATATCCCGGCGAATGTGACGGCCACCGCGAATGCCAACGTCCATGCCGATCTAGATATCGGCTTCTTGATCGCAAACTACGCCTTCGAAACGCCGGTGTTCGGCGGTCAGGCGTCTGCCGGCTTTCTTGCAGCCTACGGCGCCAACAGCACATCCTTGGCGGGGACCTTCACGGGAACAGTGACGGGACCTGGCGGCGGCGTATTTCCTTTCTCGCGCTCCGACAGCATTAGCAGCTCGATCATTGGCTTCGGCGACATATACCCACAGTTCGCACTGCGCTGGAACGCCGGTGTTCACAACTACATGACCTACATTACTGGAGACATTCCGGTCGGGATGTACGACTCAGCCCGCCTTGCCAATTTAGGCATCGGGCATTGGGCGATCGACGCCGGCGGCGGCTATACCTATTTCGATCCAAAGACCGGGCACGAAGCTTCGGCAGTGCTCGGATTCACCTACAACTTCGTCAATCCTGCGACCCACTATCAGAGCGGCGTCGACATGCACCTCGACTGGGGCGCTTCGCAATTCCTGACCAAGCAGTGGCAGGTCGGTCTCGTGGGCTACCTCTATCAGCAACTCGGCTGCGACAGCGGCTCCGGCGATCGCGTCGGCTGCTTCCGGTCGCGGGTGGCAGGTGTCGGCCCACAGGTGGGCTATATCTTCCCGATCAATGACAAACTGCAAGGCTATCTCAACCTGAAGGCTTACGGCGAGTTCGCCAACGAGAATCGGCCAGCGGGCTGGAACCTCTGGCTGACGTTCAATCTTTCGCCCGCGGCGGCACCGCCGCCGACACCCGCGAGGCGCCTTTTTACTAAGTAGGATCAGCGATGCTCCGACGACAAATCGCGCGTATTCTACGGATCACGTTCCAACGTATCGAGCGCCGGCGCGGTTGTGGTTGCAGCTCTGGCGTTTTCCCCGCACATCGCGAACGCCGATGAGAGCGGCATCTCGTTCTGGGTCCCGGGGCTGTTCGGCAGTCTGGCAGCCGCGCCCGCTCGGCTGGTCCCTCGGGACCATCTCCTACCACACCAGCGTGTCCCCCTCCGGCGCTGCTGCGAGCCAGAGATTCCCCGTCTTCGGGGAAAGACAGCCGTAACCGGGTTGCAATCCGACCGCTACTGCACCCTCAGCTTCACGCCGAGCCGCCCCGCCAGCTCCTGCACGAACTGCCAGGCGACGCGGCCCGAGCGGGAGCCGCGCGTGGTCGACCATTCCAGCGCCTCGCGCTCCAGGGCCTCGTCCTCGACCCTGATGCCGAAATGGCTGCAATAGCCGCGCACCATGGCGAGATATTCGTCCTGGCTGCAACGGTGGAAGCCGAGCCAGAGGCCGAAACGATCCGACAGCGAGACCTTCTCCTCGACCGCTTCGCCGGGATTGATCGCGGTCGAGCGCTCGTTCTCGATCATCTCGCGCGCCAGCAGATGACGGCGGTTGGAGGTGGCGTACAGGATGACGTTCTCGGGCCGGCCCTCGATGCCGCCTTCGAGCACGGCCTTGAGCGACTTGTAGGAGGCGTCATTGCCGTCGAAGGAGAGGTCGTCGCAGAACACGATGAAGCGGAAGGGTGAGGCGCGAAGCTGTTCCATCAGCGCCGGCAGGCTCTCGATGTCCTCGCGGTGGATCTCGATCAGCTTCAGCCTGTCGGCAGCCTTGCGGTCCGCGTTGATGCTGGCATGGGCCGCCTTCACCAGCGACGACTTGCCCATGCCGCGCGCGCCCCAGAGCAGGGCGTTGTTGGCGGGCAGGCCGCCCGCGAAGCGCTCGGTGTTCTCCATCAGGATGTCGCGCATCCGGTCGACGCCCTTGAGCAGGAACAGCTCGACGCGGCTCACCCGCGGCACGGCCGAAAGGCGGCCGTTGGGGTGCCAGACATAGGCATCGGCCTGCTCGAACGACTCGGGTTCAATGGGCGGACTGCCCTGGGCAGCGAGGTGTGCTGCAATGGTCTCCAGCGCGCGGACCAGGCGCTCCTGGGAAAGGTCCGGGGCCCCTTTGACGGCCGCCTTGACGGCCTCCGTGGGGCGTTTTGCCGCGACGTGGATGGGCTTGCCGGCAGGGGTGCGGGGGCCTTTGCCGGCCGGGCTTTTGCTTGGTTTTTTGGGCATGTCCGAAGTTCCTGAGAATGCAGCCTTATCGGGCCTGACCGCGCGCCGCAAGGTGGCCAAATCGACGGTCTGGCAGCGTTGCAATTGGGGCGGTGGCCGCTATAGTCCGCGCGAATTTGACCGAGCCGGTCGCCCCTGAGGGCCTGACCGGCTTTCCCCCGTTCTCACGAGGATCGTCCGAATGTTGATTACCCCTGCGTATGCCCAGGCCGCGGGCGCCGGTGACACCAACAGCATGTTGATGTCGCTGCTGCCGTTCGCCCTGATCTTCGTGATCATGTACTTCCTGATTCTGCGTCCGCAGCAGAAGAAGGTGCGCGACCATGCCGACCTCGTGAAGAACATCCGCCGCGGCGACACCGTCGTGACCTCGGGCGGCCTCGTCGGCAAGGTCACCAAGGTGGTCGATGACGACCAGATCGAGTTCGAGATTTCCGACGGCGTGCGCGTGCGGCAGATGCGCCAGATGATCTCCGGCGTGCGTGCCAAGGGCGAGCCGGCGAAAGAATCCAAGGATAGCGCGAAGGAAACAGCCAAGGACGACGCCGCGTCGAAGTGAGCGCTTCCGCGAGTCTCCCGAGTCTCCTGATCTGACAGGTCCAGTCGATGTTGTATTTCACGCGGTGGAGGGCGCTGGGGATTGTCCTGACAGCGCTGATCGTGTGCCTCTGTGCGGTTCCGAACTTCTTCCCCGAGGCGACGGTCAAGACCTGGCCCGCCTGGGCGCAGCGCCGGATCGTGCTTGGCCTCGACCTTCAGGGCGGCTCCTATCTGCTGCTCGAGGTCGATTCAAACTATGTGAAGAAGGAGCGGCTGGACCAGATCCGCGACGACGTTCGCCGGACGCTGCGTGATGCCAAGATCGGTTTCACCGGCGGCGTGACCGTGCGCAACGACGCGGCCGAGGTTCGCATCACCAAGGAAACCGACGTGCAGCCGGCGCTCGCCAAGCTGCGCGAATTGTCCCAGCCGCTGGGCGGACTGATGGGATCCAGCGGTCAGCGCGACCTTGAGGTGACCGACGCCGGCGGCGGCGTGATCCGCCTGAGCATCCCGCAGGCCGCGATGCTCGACCGCATGCGCAAGACCATCGAGCAATCGATCCAGATCGTCGAGCGCCGCGTCAACGAGCTCGGGACCGTCGAGCCCGTCATTCAGCGCCAGGGCAACGACCGTATCCTCGTGCAGGTCCCCGGTCTCCAGGACCCGACGCGCCTGAAGGAGCTGCTCGGCAAGACCGCGAAGATGGAATTCCGCATGGTCGACACCTCCGTGCCGCCTGATCAGGCGCAAGCGGGCAGGTTGCCGCCGGAATCCGAGTTGCTGATGAGCGCGTCGCCGCCGCCAACGCCCTATGTGGTCAAGAAGCAGGTGCTGGTCGCCGGCGGCGATCTGACCGATGCCCAGGCGAGCTTCGACCAGCGCACGGGTGAGCCGGTCGTCAGCTTCAAGTTCAACACCTCGGGCGCGCGCAAGTTCTCGCAGGCCACCACCGAGAACGTGGGACTGCCGTTCGCGATCGTGCTCGACAACAAGGTGATCTCGGCGCCCGTCATCCGCGAGCCCATCACCGGCGGCCAGGGCCAGATCTCGGGCAATTTCACGGTGCAATCGGCCAACGACCTCGCCATCCTGCTGCGTGCCGGCGCCCTGCCGGCGCCGCTCACGGTGGTCGAGGAGCGCACCGTCGGTCCCGGCCTCGGCCAGGACTCGATCGAGAAGGGCGAGCTTGCGGCTTACGTCGGCTCGATCCTCGTCATCGTCTTCATGCTGCTGACCTACCGCCTGTTCGGCGTGTTCGCCAACATCGCGGTGGCCATCAACGTCGCCATGATCTTCGGCCTGTTGTCGCTGCTCAGCGCCACGCTGACGCTGCCCGGCATCGCCGGCATCGTGCTCACCGTGGGCATCGCGGTGGACTCCAACGTGCTGATCTACGAGCGCATCCGCGAGGAGCTGCGCGGCGGCCGCAACGCGATCTCGGCGATCGATGCCGGGTTCAAGCGGGCGCTCGCCACCATCCTCGATTCCAACATCACCACCTTCATTGCCGCCGCGGTGCTGTTCTACATCGGCACCGGCCCGGTGCGCGGCTTCGCCGTGACGCTCGGCATCGGCATCATCACCACGGTGTTCACCGCCTTCACCCTGACCCGGCTGATCGTCGCCTGGTGGGTGCGGTGGCAGCGGCCGCAGAGCGTGCCGATCTAGGAGCCTGATCGTGACTCAGACCGTTCTCATCGGGCTCGGCATCCTGATTGCCATCCTCACCGTGGTTGCGGCGCTCGGCCTGTTGCCCTCGCTGCGCATTGTACCGGACAACACGCATTTCGACTTCACGCGCTTCCGCCGCATCAGCTTCCCGATATCGGCCGCGCTGTCGATTCTCGCGATCACGCTGTTCTTCACCCACGGGCTGAACCTCGGTATCGACTTCAAGGGCGGCACGCTGCTGGAGGTGAAGGCGAAGTCCGGCACCGCCGACATCGCGGCGATGCGCACCAAGCTCGACGCCCTGGGTCTCGGCGAAGTCCAGTTGCAGCAGTTCGGCGGCCCCGAGAACGTCCTGATCCGTGTTGCGGAACAGCCGGGTGGCGACGCCGCACAGCAGGCAGCCCTGCAGAAGCTTCGTGGCGCGCTCGGCGACAGCGTCGACATTCAGCGCACCGAGGTGCTCGGTCCCCGCGTAGCCGGTGAGCTCCTGGCCTATGGCATGCTCGGCCTGATGCTCGCGATCGTCGCGATCCTGATCTATCTCTGGTTCCGCTTCGAGTGGCAGTTCGCGCTCGGCGCCATGATCGCCAACGTGCACGACATCGTGCTGACGATCGGCTTCATGTCGATCAGCCAGGTCGATTTCGACTTGACCAGCATCGCCGCGCTGCTGACGATCCTCGGCTATTCGCTCAATGATACCGTCGTCATCTACGACCGCATCCGCGAAATGTTGCGGCGCTACAAGAAGATGCCGATGCCGCAGCTGCTCAACGAGTCCATCAACTCAACGCTGTCGCGCTCGATCATCACCCACGTCACGGTGACGCTGGCCTTGCTCGCGCTGCTGCTGTTCGGCGGCCACGCCATCCACAGCTTCACCGCGGTAATGATGTTCGGCGTGGTGCTGGTCGGTACCTACACCTCGATCTTCATTGCGGCGCCGATCCTGATCTATCTCGGCGTCGGCGAGCATCGCGAGGATGCGCCCGAGACGGCTACGCCGGCGAAGAAAAACAAGGCATGATCCGAACTGCGGGCCCTCGCAGGCGTTTGCGGGGGCAGCAAGCTCATTCGGACGAACCAGATGGCCGGCGATCCCAACGCACCGCATTTCCCGCGCTCGGCGCCGATCGACGCCTATGGCAAGGGCGGCTTCGCCTTTGCCGGCATGTCGCATCGGGGATCGCTGCTGTGCCTGCCCGACGCGATCTGGGCCTGGGACGTGGCGGATCCGACGAAGATCGACCGCTACTCGCTGGATCGGGTGTTCGCGGCGGCCAACAGCATCGACACGCTGCTGGTCGGCACCGGAACCGGCCCCTGGCTGCCGCCGCAGGAGCTGCGCCAGGCGCTCAAGGCGGTGAGGGTGGTGCTGGACACGATGCAGACCGGCCCGGCCGTGCGCACCTACAACATCATGATCGGCGAGCGGCGGCGCGTCGCCGCGGCGCTGATCGCCGTGCCATGAGCAGCCCTGCGCCGCCGTCCGATTCCGCTGCCTTCTGCGCCGATCTCGTGCGCAGCCACGACTTTCCGCACTACGCCGCGACCCTGTTCGCGCCCGCGGCCGAGCGCCGCGCGCTGCTGGCTCTCTATGCCTTCAATGTCGAGATTGTCCGTGTCCGCGACCAGGTGAGCCAGCCCTTGCCCGGCGAGATCCGCCTGCAATGGTGGACCGACATGCTCTCCGGCCACGTCCATGGCAGCGCCGAGGGCAATCCGGTCGCGGCTGAGCTGCTGCGCGCAATCCGCGATTTCGAACTGCCGGTCGAGCCGCTGTCGCTGCTCGCCGACGAGCACCAGTTCGATCTCTACAACGATCCCATGCCGACCATGGCGGCGCTGGAGGGTTATCTGGCCGCGACCTCATCGGCTTTGTTCGGTCTGGCGGCGCAAGTTCTGGGACCGCCGTCGGAGGCGGCCGAGCATCTGGCGAGGCATGCCGGGCTGGCGCAGGGCATCGTGCAAATCATCGCCAATCTGCCGCGCGATGCAGTGCACCGGCAATTGTTCCTGCCGCAGCAGGTGCTGGCGAGCCATGGCTGCAGCATGGAGGACGTGTTCGCCGGCAAGGACACGCCGAGGCTGCGCGCGGTGCTCGACCAGCTCGCGGGCGAGGCGCAGCAGCATGTGACGACGGCCTTGTCGCTGCTGGCGCAGGTGCCGCCGCAGGTGCGGCCGGCATTTCTGCCGCTCAGCCAGGCGCAGGCCGACCTCAAGCGCCTGTCGCAGCCCGGACGCAATCCGTTTGCGCTGCTGTCTTCGTCGCGGCTGCGGACACTGTGGACGCTGTGGCGGGCTTCACGTTCCCGGGAATTTACCAAATAGCGGTTGGCTTATCGCCCGAGCCGGGCAAATGCTCTATGCTGTCCCATGGCTGAGTTGTCCCAAACCACGTCCCCCGAGGTGAGCGGCCTTCCGGTTGCGCCTGGCGACATTCGCGCCGCCGCCGAGACCATCCGGGGCGCCGTCGTCGAGACGCCCTGCAGCTACAGCCGCACGCTCAGCAGCATCTGCGGCTGCGATATCTGGCTCAAATTCGAGAACCTCCAGTTCACCTCTTCGTTCAAGGAGCGTGGCGCGCTCAACCGGCTCACCGCGCTGACGCCGGAGGAGCGCGCGCGGGGCGTGATCGCGATGTCCGCGGGCAATCATGCGCAGGGTGTCGCCTATCACGCCAGGCGGCTCGGCATTCCCGCCACCATCGTGATGCCGATCGGCACGCCCATGGTGAAGGTCGAGAACACCAGGCATCACGGCGCCGAGGTGGTGGTGACAGGCGCGACGCTGGAGGAGGCGGCTGCCTTTGCGCGCAGCCACGGCGAGGCCCGCAGCATGATCTTCGTTCATCCCTACGACGATCCGGTCGTGATCGCGGGGCAGGGCACGGTCGCCCTCGAGATGCTAAAGGCCGTCCCTGAGCTCGACACGCTGGTCGTCCCGATCGGCGGCGGCGGGCTGATCAGCGGCATCGCCATTGCCGCGAAGTCGATCAAGCCGACGCTGCGGATCCAGGGCGTCGAGGCCTGGCTCTATCCGTCCATGTACAATGCCATCCATGACGGCAATCTTCCGGCGCGCGGCGACACGCTCGCCGAAGGCATCGCGGTGAAATCGCCGGGCAAGATCACCACCGAAATCGTCCGCCGCCTCGTGGATGACATCGCGCTCGTCAACGAAGCCGAGCTCGAGCGCGCGGTCGCGGCCCTGATCTCGATCGAGAAGACCGTCGTCGAGGGCGCCGGCGCCGCCGGCCTCGCCGCGCTGATGTCCGATCCGTCCCGCTTCGCCGGCCAGAAGGTCGGCCTCGTCCTGAGCGGCGGCAACATCGACACGAGGCTGATCGCCTCGGTGCTGACGCGCGAGCTCGCGCGCGAGGGGCGCCTCACTCAGCTCTCGCTCGACATTCCCGACAGGCCCGGCCAGTTGGCAGCCGTGGCGGCGCTGCTGGCCGAAGCCGGCGCCAACATCATCGAGGTCTCGCACCAGCGGACCTTCTCCGACCTGCCGGCCAAGGCGACACTGCTGCAACTCGTCATCGAGACCCGCGACAGCGCCCATCTCGAAGAGGTCATGGCGAGGCTCAGCGCATCCGGGCTGAGCGCGCGCTGCACGTGAGTGCGCGCCGCGCTAAGGTGGCGCCAAATCGGCGAGGTGACCGATCAGCCGGTCGATCTCCGCGTCCGTATTGTAGTAATGTGGAGATGCCCGCACGAGCGGCGGCAGCGCGCGAATTTCCGCGTCGATGCGGGTGCTCGCCGGATCCGAAGCGCCGATCGTGATGCCCGCCGCAGCAGCGCTGCGAACAATGGCGTCAGCCTCATGCCCTTCGACCGTGAAGCTGACGATGGCGCCCGGCGTGCGACCGAGGTCGCGAATGGTGATGGCGCGAATGGATACGAGGCCGCTGCGCAGGCGGTCCGCCAGCATGCGGCAGCGCTGCTCGATGGGACCGAGGCCGATGTCGAGCGCATAGTCGACGGCAGCGCCGAGCCCGAGCCGGGCCGCGTAATTGTTCTCCCAGGTCTCGAAACGGCGCGCATCGTCGCGCAGCCGATATTCATCGCGCGCGACCCAGGGCGCCGCGAAATGGTCGATCATCGGGGGCTCGAGCTGCTGCAGCAGGGCACGGCGAACGTAGACAAACCCGGTGCCGCGCGGGCCGCGCAGGAATTTGCGCCCCGTCGCTGACAGCATGTCGCAGCCGATGGCTTCGACGTCGACCGCCATCTGGCCGACCGCCTGGCAGGCGTCGAGCAGATAGGGAATGCCGTGCGCGCGCGCGATTCTGCCGATTGCCGCCGCTGGATTGACCAGCCCACCATTGGTCGGAACCCAGGTGATGGCGATCAGCTTCACGCGTGCGTCGATCATGCGTTCGAGCGCCCGGATATCGAGCTCTCCGCTGGCGTCGCTCGGCACCACGTCGATGATTGCGCCCGTACGTTTGACGACTTGCAGGAACGCGACATAGTTAGCCGCATACTCCGCCTCGGCGGTCAGGATGCGGTCGCCCTTGCGGAACGGAAGCGCGTAGAACGCCATCTGCCAGGCAACCGTCGCATTCTCCACGACAGCGATCTCATCGGGCGCGGCATTTAGAAGACGCGCGACCGAGCCGTAGACTGCATCAAGCCGGCTCGCCTCGCGGTCGGCGGCCGCATAGCCTCCGATCTCGCTCTCCAGATCGATGTGGTCTTTCATCGCCGCGACAACCGGCGCCGGCATCAGCGCCGCGCCTGCGTTGTGGAGATAGGCGAGCCGAGAGGTAGCCGGCGTGTCGGCACGAATTCGGTCAATGTGCATCACCCACGCCTCCGCATCCCGCGATCTTCGTGCATGAATTAGATGCGTCGACGAATCCGGGCAAGATGGCCGGGCCTCGTCTCAGATGCAGAGGCCGAGCAGCTTGACGTGGCAGTTGCTGGATTGGGGCTTGCTGGCGCTGGCGGGTGTAGCCTCGCGTTTGACGGCAACCAGCGGCTCCTTGTCCGTGCTCTTGTTCTTCTTGCCCTTCGGCTCGTAATCACCGGCGATCACCATCGCCCAATAAGTGCGCTTGCCGCTGGCATTCCTGGCGCTCGCGATGCCGACGCGGGAGGCGTTGTGCAGCAACAGGTTCTTGCGATGGCCGGAGGAGTCGATCCACTGTCCCAGCGTCTTCTCGAAATTGTCGTAGCCATAGGCGATGTTCTCGGCGGCCCGGCCTGCGCCGGCCGGGGCGACCCGCCGGTTGAACGGGCCGAGTGCGTCGTGGCTGAGATCGTCCTTCGCCGCCATCGCGCGGGCCTGGTCCATGGCGATGCGGTCGAGGGTGGCATCGCGGACGACGCGGACCTCACCGTGCTTTAGGCGGAAGCTCGAGATCAGCTCGGCCGGCGAGTCGGCCATCGCGGGCGCCGCCCACAGCAGCAGAAGGCTGGCAGTCAGAGCGCCAACCATACCATGCATCGTCGTCCCCCCAGTTCCCATGACCCCGCCAACCCCGTATCGTTCGACCGCTTCTCTATCGGCATTGTGGACGCTTCAAGGCACGAGCCGCCGCGCGAAAGCGCGATGGGATTGGGATCAATCGTCATCGCGCTTTAGGCTGTTGTTTGGACATGATCTTTCCGGAAAACCGTTTCGCAATTTTCCGGATCCGCTTTAGCCGGCCGGCAGGTCCGCCTCGAAATTGAAGCGGTCGCGCAGGTTCTTGCGCCGTTCCAGAATGTCCTTGAGGAAGGCGCGGTCCTGGTCGTTCTTCATCATCGGCTCGATCAGGTCGAGCTGGTTCTGGGCGACAAGTTGCAGGATCTCCGTGCGCGGCTTGCCGCTGGTATCGCGCGGCAGGGCATGCACGACCTGGATGTGCTCCGGCGGTTTCGGACCCTTGGCCGCCGAAAGCTCGCTCCGGAGCTGGTCTTCGAGCGTGGCCTGATCCGCCTCGACGAAGGCATAGAGGCCGACGCCGGAGCGGCGATCGGCAAAGGCGACGATGGCGGTGTCGCGCACGGCCGGGTTCTTGCGGATCAGCTGGGCCAGCACCGGCGCGTCGTTGACGAGGCGGCGGCCGCCGCCCTCGCGGTCGGTGAAATTGAACAGGCCGCGCGTAATGGCGCGATAGACCTTCTTGCCAGTGACAAGCCACAGGCTCGCAGCGAACGACTTCTTTGCCAGGATTTTTCGCTCGCGCGGTGTCAGCGCTTCGGGCGCATAGGAGCGCTTGTGCTTGAGCAGGTGACGGAGGTCTTCATAGGCAAGGACGCGATAGAGTCGGCCGCGCCGCGCAAAGCACGCAGCGAGCTGGAAGTCCGTCACATAGGCGCGGCCGTCGCGGCCGACCAGCCAATTCTGCTCCTTCGCGAGATCGTTGTGGCAGATGCCTGCACGGCGCAGCCGCCGCAGCGCCGCCTTGGCCGAGCGAAAATAGGCGACATCGCCATGGGGCTTTGCCAGATGCAACGCGACGCCGTCGACGAAGCCGCGGACCAAGGCGCGGCGTCCGGCCCAGAGCAGCTCGGGACCGACATCGAGGCCCTTGGCGAGCGCGAGCGCACGCTTCTCGCGCGCGAACAGATGACGGGCCAGCAGGAACGACCACCACGGCACCTCGTCCAGCCGTCGCAGCACCGCGTCGACCTCGCCGGTCTCGGCACGGAAGCGGCCGCGCTCGACGGTCGAGAACACGTCGCGCTTGAGCAGCACGCCCTCGGTCCAGCGCGCCGAGAGCTCCGCGGCGTCATCTTTGGGGAGGCTCATCGAAAACTCACGCAGCGGCGGCGATGCGCAGGTGATCGGCGATCCAGCGATCGAGATCGGCGAGCGCCCGTGCACTCATCGCCTGCTTCTTGGCCACCGTCTTCTCGTTGCCGCGCAGCCGCGTGCCGTCGGGCTTCTTGGTCGGCACGCTCGCGAGCGGCGGGAAAAGGCCGAAATTGATGTTCATCGGCTGGAACGAGCGCGTGCCCGGCTCGATCGTCTCAATATGGCCGCCGGTGATGTGGCCGAGCAGCGATCCAAGCGCGGTCGTGCCTGGCGGGCTGACCAGCGCCTCGCCGCGCGCATCCGCTGCCGCATAGAGCCCGGCGATCAGGCCGACGCTGGCGGATTCCACATAGCCCTCGCAGCCCGTCATCTGGCCGGCGAAGCGCAGCCGCTTCTGTGCGCGCAGGCGCAACTGGCCGTCGAGCAGCTTTGGCGAGTTCAGGAAGGTGTTGCGATGCAGGCCGCCGAGGCGGGCGAACTCGGCCTTCTCCAGCCCGGGAATGGTGCGGAAGATGCGCTGCTGCTCACCATATTTCAGCTTCGTCTGGAAGCCGACGATGTTGTAGAGCGTGCCGAGCTTGTTGTCCTGGCGCAGCTGCACGATGGCGTAAGCCTTCGTGGCGGGATCGTGCGGATTGGTGAGGCCGACCGGCTTCATCGGGCCGTGGCGCAGCGTCTCGGGCCCGCGCTCCGCCATCACCTCGATCGGCAGGCAGCCGTCGAAATAGGGCGTGTTGGTCTCCCATTCCTTGAACGCGGTCTTCTCGCCGGCGATCAGCGCGGCGACGAAGCCGTCGTACTGCTCCTTGGTCATCGGGCAGTTGATGTAGTCGGCGCCGTTGCCGCCGGGGCCGACCTTGTCGTAGCGCGACTGGAACCAGGCCACCGACATGTCGATGGATTCGCGATGCACGATCGGCGCGATCGCATCGAAGAAGGCGAGGGCGTTCTCGTCGGTTAGCTCGCGGATGGCGTCGGCCAGTGGGGCGGAAGTGAGTGGGCCGGTCGCAACGATGACGTTGCTCCAGTCGGCCGGCGGCAGGCCTGCGATCTCGCCGCGGGTGATCTCGATCAAGGGATGGTCGTTCAGCGCCTTGGTGACGGCCGCGGAGAAGCCGTCGCGGTCGACCGCAAGGGCGCCGCCGGCGGGCACCTGGTTGGCATCGGCCGCGCGCATGACCAGCGAGTCGAGGCGGCGCATCTCCGCATGCAGCAGGCCGACGGCATTGTTGGCAGCGTCGTCCGAGCGGAACGAATTGGAGCAGACGAGCTCGGCAAGCCCGTCGGTGCGGTGCGCCTCGGTCATGCGGTCCGGCCGCATCTCATGCAGCACCACGGGCACGCCGGCTTTGGCGACCTGCCAGGCGGCTTCGGAGCCGGCAAGGCCTGCCCCGATCACGTGCACACTATTGGAATGTCCTGTCATGGGGCGGACAGGTAGCGCTTTTCGGCGACAAGTGGAATCGCCGAGATCGAGTTTTCTGCCTCCGGAAACGACAACGCCCGCACGAGGCGGGCGCTATCGGTCCGTTCCGGCAAGGGGCTGAACGGTATCAGCCCTGATACTGACCGGCGGCAACGCGCGGGATATCCGACCGATCAAGACCGATGTCGGCCAGTTCGCGATCGCTGAGCTGGGACAGCTCGGCAACATTGCGCTGATAATCCCGGAAAGCCTGGATCATGCGGATGAGCGAGAGCAGCATTGTAGTCTCCTGTAGTTCGATTCAGCCTTTGCCTTAGGCGTCATCGTTGAAATGAATATAAGTGAGAGTGATGCAGTGCGAAAGTTCCGATGTTGCGATGCAGCTAAGCGGAGAACGCATAGCATTGGTAAGACGCGATTAACCTCTGGGCAGTCCTGCTCAAGCGCTCGGCGGAAGTAACCGCGTTCGGCAACAAAATATCGTGAATACAATAGGTTATGGCTGATCGCGTGGTTTAGGCGAAGATTGAAATATGTTGCGATCCCGTGATCTGCAACATGACACATTAGCTTCTAAGCCCAAGCCTCACATGCGTGAAGCGCATGAATCGCGAGACGTAAGAATGAATTAAAGGTACAAAAGTTGAGTTGGGTTTCGTCGCGATTCGTCGGTGCCGCCCGGCAGGATCGCCGCCGTGGCTTTCAACGAGTCCGGGAATTTTTTCCGCCATTAGGCTCTGAGGCTGACCACCGCCTCGCTGATGCGGTGCACACACGCGAAGCGTGCCGGCCGTGATTACCAAGTTGTAATGAAAATCAGAAGTTCCGCATGCGGCTCTGCGCGGCGCGCAACATCACGCACTTCTCGCGGGGAATTTATTGCGGCAAGTTGCCGCAACCGGACGAAAGTCATGTCGCAGATTTCCGGCAATGTCGCCGGGTCTGTCCCAAGAACAAGAGAAGGAAAGTAACATCATGACGAAGTTACTCGGGGTTATCGCAGTTGCCGCCGTCGCTTTAGCCGTCGCGCCGGCCCAGGCGGCCAAGCACGCCATGGGAGGTTGCAGCGGGGCCAATCTGGAGAAGACGGAGACCGCGATCGAGAACATGGCCGACGGCGAGAGCAAGTTCGTCGCGCAGAAGGAGATCGCGGCGGCGCAGGACGCGCTGCTCAACGGCAAAATGGGTGCGTGCGGCGCGCATCTGAACAAGGCGATGCAAGCTACCATGGGCAAGTAAAGGGTAGGCAAAAACGCACCCAAGCGAGGGCCGGTCGCCTTGCGATCGGCCCATGCGTTTTGCCGCCTGCGATTTTAAGGAGCGCGTGCGAGCTGGGTGGCGAAATAGGCGACGGTCTTGGAATAGACCTCGCTCTTGTTCCACTGCTGCAGCACCGCGAAGTTCGGGCTGCCTGGCTGCCAATCCTTACCCCTCTGCCAGCCATAGCCGGCGAGATAATTGGCGGTGGAGGCGAGCACGTCGGGCGCGTTGTGCAGCAGGTCGCGCTTGCCGTTGCCGTCGAAGTCGACGGCATATTTCATCCAGGACGACGGCATGAACTGGGTCTGGCCGAGCTCGCCGGCCCATGCGCCCTTCATGTCGGCGGGCGCGAGGTCGCCGCGCTGGACGATGCGCAGCGCATCCAGCAGCTCGGCGCGGAATTGCTCGGAGCGACGGCAGTCGTAAGCCAGCGTCGCCAGCGAGCGGATGGTAGCGAACTTGCCGGTGTTGACGCCGAAATCGGTCTCCAGACCCCAGATCGCGACCAGCACCTCGCCCGGGACGCCATAGGTCTGCTCGATGCGCGAGAGCACCGAGCCGTATTGCTTCATCATGTTGGAGCCGCGCGTCATGCGCGGCGGCACCATGCGGCCGGAAAACTCTTCAAAGGTCTGGGTGAAGACCTTTTGCGACTTGTCACGGTTCAGCACGCCCTGATCGAGCGTCACGCCGGCTAGCCCGGCGTTAATAGCCTGCTGCGAGATTCCCTTGGCCGCGGCATCGGCTTTGAAATCCGCAAGCCAAGCCTCGAAATTGCCCGAGCCGCAGGCAACAACGGAAAGTGCTGGCTGGGCGGACAGGATTGACGCGGAGAGGGCGAGGGCTGCGAGAGCGAGACGAGAAATCGTCGGGGTCATCAGATGAAATGGATTCCGTGAAGTGATCTGACCGTCGGAGCCAATTTTGATTGTAACCGCGGCCAAAGCAAGGCGCATGACAGGCCGATCCTGCGCGGAGCTGAGCAGGATCGGCAGGATGGGATGTCACGAGATCGTTAAGCGTCCGTTCGATTCCGCCACGGGAAGAGGTTGGCGGGGAAGTCGGCGGCCGGTTTGCGCGGACGATGCGGCGGAGGCGGTACGGGCCGCGCGCCGGGATCGGATACGATCACCTTACGGTAGAGATGCCACGTGGCGTGGCCGAGCAGGGGGATGACGACGGCGAGGCCGAGGAACGCCGGGATCGTGCCGAGCGCAAGCAGCACGGCGACGATCAGGCCCCAGGCTGCCATCGGCACCGGGTTCCTGGCGACGACGCGCAGCGAGGTCACCATGGCCTCGAAGGCGCCGGCATGGCGGTCGAGCATGAGCGGGAACGACACGGCGCTGAGGCAGAGCGCGGCGATGGCGAAGAGAAATCCGGTGCCGCAGCCAACCACGATCAGCCACCAGCCTTGTTGGGTCGTCAGCACGCGCGTCAGGAAATCCGAGATGCCGGTGACGCCCTCATAGCCGAACGCTGCGACATAGATCGCCTGCGCGGTCGCAACCCAGGTCACGAACAGCGCGAGCAGCAGCGTGCCGAGGCCGAGCATCGCGCCGAACGAAGGCGAGCGCAGCACCTCCATGGCATCCCAGGCGCTGGCCTCCTCATTTCGCTCGCGTCGGCTGGAGAGTTCGTAGAGGCCGAGGGCTGCAAACGGGCCGATCAGGGCAAAGCCGGCGGCCAGCGGAAACAGCAGCGGCAGGACGGAATAGCCCATCACCACGCGGGCGAGCACGAGGCCCAGCACCGGATAGATCACGCACAGGATGATGGCGTGGCTCGGAACCGCCTTGAAATCCTCCCAGCCGCGCCGGAGCGCCTCGTGCAGATCGGACAGGTGAATGGTTCGAATGACTGGTCCAGCCGCATCAGTGGGCTGGGCCATCGTGGGGACATTGCCCTGATAAAGTGTCGCCATGGTCGCTAGCTCCCTTGCCGGGCAGCCGCACTCGGCGCCGGCAAACGGCGCAAGCGGCCGCTCTTCTCTGAGTTTCGCGATTCCAACCAGACGCGAATTCCGGACGGGATCGCGAGTTGAACTGGAAGGCTACTCTCAATTCCGAGTCCTGTCCCGCACGCTTGGGTGAAATTTGATGCCGCAATGCAACCTGGCCGGTGTCATTCGGCCGTCATTTCGCCGCAGATAAGCTCATGCTGGTTGTCCGTTCGCAGAACTTCGCGGGCGCAACGCAGTAACTTCGTCTATAAGTGCCACTCAAGGCCTTCCAACGGATCCTTTTCGGGGAGCAGACATGAGCATTTTCGGGAAAATCATGGGCGCGATCTTCGGCAGCCACTCGGCTTCCGCCGCCCCCGCAGGCGGCGCACCGTCAGCTAGCGCGCCCGCCAGCGCCGCCCCGGCCGGATCAGCGCCTGCCGCCGCGCCCACCGCTACGGTGGATGTTGCGGCAATCGTCGACGCTGCGGTCGCCGCGCACAAGGGCGAGAAGCTGGAATGGCGCACCTCGATCGTCGACCTCATGAAGGCGCTGGACATCGATTCCAGCCTGGCCGCGCGCAAGGACCTCGCCAAGGAGCTCGGCTATAGCGGCGACATGAACGACTCGGCCAGTATGAACGTGTGGCTGCACAAGCAAGTGATGTCCAAGCTCGCCGCCAATGGCGGCAAGCTGCCGCCCGAGATCAAGCACTGACCGATTCTCGGTCGTCGAAGGGCCCGCGATCCGCGCGGGCCCTTTTGCGTTCAGGCGACGAGGTCCGCATCCTCCGGATGCTTGTCCAGATAGTCGACGACGAAGCCGCAGCCGGCGATCACCTTCCTGCCGTCGCGGCGGATCAGATCCAGCGCACCCTTGACCAGCTCGGAGGCGATGCCGCGGCCGCGCAGTGCGCGCGGCGTCTCGGTATGGGTGATGATCACCGCCGACGGCGTCAGCCGGTAATTGGCGAAGGCGATCTCGCTGCCGAGATCGAGCTCGAAGCGGCTCTTGTCCTTGTTGTCGCGTACCACTGCCGCCATGCGAAATCCTTCCCAACCGATGTCGGCCTCTGATCTAGGCGCCTGAACCGGCCCTTGCCAAGATGCGACCAAGGGAGGTTGCCGCAGGGGAGATATCCGGAAAATGCGTGCCCCGCTCAGCGTCAGGGCCTTGCCCGCAGCGCTCGCTTCGACGGTCCCGGTGCTGGCTGCGGTCGAAGGCAGTCCGGCTTGGAAGGCGTGCGTCGGGCGGACCAGCACGCCGGACCAGCGGATCGTGCTCGAGCGTCATTGACGCCGGGAGCGAGACCGGCCGCAGGCTCGCGGGCGCTTATTGCAATCGCGGCCATGGCTTCACGAGAAGCGCGAGTTCGATGCGGCGCTGTCCGATCTCGACGCTGCGGTCAGGCTCGCACCGGACTATGCCTGCGCCTACGACAACCGCGGCGTCTACAGCTTCAGGCGCGATTACGATCGGGCCATCGCCGATTACGACCAGGCCATCGTGCTAGCGCTCTAGCTGCGGTGCGATATGAGCTGATGACGGGCGAATATCGCGCGGTCATCGAAAAATCCTTGCTCCCGCTCTTGCGCGGGGACCGGCGGTTCCCACGTGTTTCCCAGGACATACGTCCGAATGCGGCAGGCAGGGTCGCCAGACATTCGGAAGTCGTGATCGCCAGCCGCCGACGTGTGCCTCTGTCAGAGGAGGGTACGATGTCGGACTTTGGTTTTTTGAATACTCATCGCACATGGGAAGACTGGTCCGGAATGCTGCTGGGTGCATTGATTGTCGTCTCGCCGTGGTTTCCCATCCAGGATCAGCCCGCAATCGTCGGAGACTCGATGATCATCCTGAATGCGGTCGCAGTTGGCCTGATCGTGTTTGGCATCAGCCAGCTCGAATACGTGGCGCTGCAACGCTGGCAGGAAGTGGCGACGATCCTGGTCGGGTTGTGGCTCATCGCCTCGCCCTATACCCTCGGTTATTCCGGTGAAGGGTTCCTGCGCATCTATCACACGAGCCTCGGCGCGGCGGTGGTGCTTCTCGGCGTGCTGCTACTGTGGCAGGACTGGGATCTGAATGACCAGGACATGCTCAAGCACGGGCAATAGACCACAGATGTCGGCGGACCGGCCCGGCTACGGCCGGGCCTGCGCTCATCGCTTCACCAGATCCTGATACTCGGGGTGCTTGTCGATCCACGCCTTCACGAACGGGCATTGCGGGATCAGCTTCAGTCCGGCGGCGCGGACCTGGTCGAGCGCGCCTTGCACCAGCTTTGAGCCGACGCCCTTGCCGCCGAGCTCCTTCGGCACCTCGGTATGCTCGAAGGTAATGACATGGCCGTCGAGCCTGTAATGCTCGGTCGCGAGGTGGCCCTCCACCTCGAGCTCGAAGCGGTGGTCGGCTTTGTTGTCGATGACATCGCTCATGTTGTCTCCGGTCAGCTCTTGAGCGAGTCCGTCAACATCTTGCGGGTCGACCAGGCTTCGCCGTCGGAGGCGCCCCTGATGTCGTCGATCCGCCAGCTACCCGCCTCGCGCACGAAGTCGTAACGCACGATCAGGTCGGCAGGTTTCCGGTCGTTGCGATGACCGGTGATGGTCACCGCGACGGTCGCCTTGTCCGCCTCCATCTTCTCGGACTCCAGCTTGAACGACTTCACGTCCGGTTCCTGCGAATTGGTGACCGGATCGAAATCGATCGGCCCGACGTCGCCCTTCGGCGTATGCGCATCGGCCTTGGCCCACAGCCCGACCAGGCCCTTGGAGAGATATTTGGCCTTGGCCGCCTTGTTCTCGATGATGAAGGCGCCGCCGCCATCGCCCTTGCCCTTTGCAGCACGGGTGTAGATCGCAGTCAGAATGGCGAGCGGATCGCTTGCGGCGGGGGGCTCGGCGAATGCCGGGGCGATGCCGGCGAGCAGAGCGGCGGCGACGAAGGAGCGACGGCTGAGCATGAGATGTCCGTGAGATGATGGCGCACGGCGGTGGGCCGGGCGCATCTCTGTAGACCGTGGCGTAGGCAGTTCGGTTCAATCGCTTGCTTTGGCGAGCCTGGAATCTTCTGCCTGTGGCTGCGGGTGGAGGCAGCCGCGGCAGATGACGAGGGAGCGATTGATCCTGGCGTCCTGCTCGGCCTCGATACCGTCCTGCGCCTGCCACCATTCGTTCGAATAGGGCTGAAGGCCGGCTTGCGAGCCGTTACGCTCCGACGCAAGCGCGGCACGTGTCGTACGCGATGCTGCGGAGGCAGCGCGTGACCGATTGGGATCCTCGCCGGCGCCATCCCAGGCATAGCGTGCAGGCTTGAAGGCTGGATCGGGGGCCAGATGCGCTTGCGGGGCGACGGCACATCCGGCGAGCGCCAGCGACAAGACGAGGAGGGCGGACGCTTTGACCATGATGCGGCACTCTGTACGCGAGAACTGAGCGAGGTTGCGCCGATCATGTTTAATATTCCTTGAACGATCGCAGTCCGGCGCACGACCAACGCAGATGAGATGCGTGATCCTCTTGCTTGCGCTGTTTTCGACCACTGCGCGCGCCGGCGACGCAAAACCGCTCGATCCGGCCGACTATCCGCCCGGCGTTCAGGAGGCGCTGCGTTATGCCAATGAGGAATGCGACAGCCAAGGCGGCGGCGCGGTGAGCTTTGCGCCGGATACGGTGCGCAAGGTCGACCTGACCGGCGACGGCCGCGACGATTACATCGTCGATTTCCGCGACACCAAATGCGGCGAACGCACGACCACCTATTGCGGAACCGGCGGCTGCGTCCTGAACATCCTGGTCGCGCTGCCGGATGGCAGCGTGCGTCCGGTGTTCGACGGCTATGTCCGCAGCTACGAGATTTTGGCGCCGCCCATGAAGCGCGGCGCCGCGCGCGTTGTCCGATTTGATCTGCATGGGAGCTATTGCGGCGGTTTTGGTGCGCAGGCCTGTTCCAAGGAGAAGGCGATCACGGCAAGCCCATTCGCGTTCAGGCAACCATAGGACAGGTGTGCGGCGGGCGGTCTTGCAGGGGCCCCGGCGATGGCGATAAATGGGCTCAAGCGGGCGGCTTGCGCGCCGTCCGCGCCCGAAGAGGAAACCCGATGCAGCCACTGCGCATGTCCCGCCGCGTCATGAATCTCGCCTATATGCTGACCCAGAATGCGCGGCGGCACGGGACGCGTCCGGGTTTCGTCTGGGGTGCCAGGTCGTGGACCTGGCGCGAGATCGACGCGCAGGTCTCGGCGCTGGCCGCGGCGCTGGCGGCACGCGGCGTCACGAAAGGCGACCGCATCCTCGTCCATTCCAAGAACGGCGACGAGATGTTCTTCTCGATGTTCGCCGCGTTCCGGCTGGGTGCGGTCTGGGTGCCCACCAATTTCCGCCTGATGCCGGATGAGGTCACCTATCTCGCAGAGGCTTCCGGCGCGAAGGCGTTTCTGTGCCACGTCGATTTTCCCGAGCATGCGGCGGCGGTGAACGGCGGCGTGCTGGAATTCACCTGGAGCCTCGACGGCAAGGCCACGTTCGGTGAGCGCTCGGTGGCCGATGCCATTGCCGCGCAGGCCGGCGCTGACGTCGCCAATGTCGAGGTCGAACACGACGATCCCTGCTGGTTCTTCTTCACCTCCGGCACCACCGGCCGATCCAAGGCGGCGGTGCTGACCCACGGCCAGATGGGATTTGTCATCACCAACCATCTGGCCGATCTGACCCCGGGCGTGACCGAGGTGGATGCCTCGCTGGTGGTGGCACCGCTCTCGCACGGCGCCGGCGTGCACCAACTGGTGCAGACCGCACGCGGCGTGCGTACCGTGCTGCTGCCGACGGAGAAATTCGACATCAACGAGGCGTTCCGCCTGATCGAGGCGCACCGCGTCAGCAATCTCTTCACGGTGCCGACCATCCTGAAGATGATGGTCGAGCATCCCGCCGCCGACAAATACGATCATTCCTCGCTGCGACAGGTGATCTATGCGGGCGCGCCGATGTATCGCGAGGACCAGAAGGCGGCGCTGAAGAAGCTCGGCAAGGTCATCGTGCAGTATTTTGGCCTCGGCGAGGTCACCGGCAACATCACCGTGCTGCCGGCAGCGTTGCACGATCCCGAGGATGGCCCGCATGCGAAGATCGGCACCTGCGGCTTCGAGCGCACCGGCATGCAGGTGTCGATCCAGGATGACGAGGGCCGCGAGCTCGAGGCGAACCAGAGCGGCGAGATCTGCGTGATCGGACCTGCGGTATTCGCCGGCTACTACGACAACCCCGAAGCCAACGCCAAGGCGTTCCGCAACGGCTGGTTCCGCACTGGCGATCTCGGCCATATGGACGAGGAGGGGTTTGTCTACATCACCGGCCGCGCCTCCGACATGTACATCTCGGGCGGCTCCAACATCTATCCGCGCGAGATCGAGGAGAAGATCTTGACCCATCCCGCGGTCGGCGAAGTCGCGGTGCTCGGCGTGCCCGACGCGACCTGGGGCGAGGTCGGAGTTGCCGTCTGCGTAGCGCGGGAAGGCGCGAAGGCGGTGAGCGAGGCCGAGATGGCGGCGTTCCTGTTGTCGAAAGTGCCGCGTTACAAGATGCCGAAGCGCTTCTTCTTCTGGGAAGCGCTGCCGAAATCCGGCTACGGCAAGGTGCCGAAGCGGATGGTGCGCGACGAGCTCGAGGCGCGGGGGCTGCTCGACTTCGACAAGACCAAGGCAGGCTGAGCGCGGGTGATGCGAAGTATCAAGCAGCCCGGCGCGCCCGTCGCTGAGCGCATCCAATGGGTGGAGGCGAGGGGGCGCGCCTTCTCCTTCACGCTTCAAGCCGGCCTGCCGCTGCTGGAAGCTGCGCGGCGCGGCCTTGCGGCGGAGGGCTTTGCCGGCGGTGTGCTGAATTTCCGCCGCGGCGCGCTCGGGCCGTTCGGCTATGTCATGCCGGCGCTGTCGAAGACCGGCGAGAATGCCGCGTTCTACAGCGACACTTATCGGCCCGAAGGCATCACGCGCACGAAGCTCGGCAGCATGACGCTCGGTATGCGCGAGGGCGCGCCGTTCTTTCATTGCCATGGGCTCTGGACCGAGGCCGACGGCAAGGCAAGCGGCGGCCACATGCTGCCGGACGAGACCATCATCGCAGAGCCGTTCGAGGTCGAGGCTTTCGGCCTTGACGGTGCGATGTTCACGGCCGCGCCGGATCCCGAGACCAATTTTAGGCTGTTCGGACCGGTCCCGGCTGCGAGCACCGGCGCGCGTACGAGCAGCCGCGCCTTCGCGCTCCGCCTGCGACCCAATCAGGATTTTGCCTTCTGTCTCGAAGACTTCTGTGGTGCACACGGCATCGCGCGGGCGAAGATTCATGGCGGCGTCGGCTCGACCATCGGCGCTCGCTTCACCCATGGCGGCGTGACCGAGCCGTTCGCGACGGAGCTCGCGATCACGGCCGGGGCGATTGCGCCCGGGCCCGGGGCGCTGGAGGCTGCAATCGACGTTGCGCTGATCGACTATACCGGCGGCATCGCGGAGGGCCGTCTGATCCGTGGCGACAATCCCGTGCTGATGACCATGGAATTGGTGCTCGAAGTGTTGAGCTAATCTCGGCGAACGATCATCAGTGAGATCGTAGTTTGGCAATGGCCAGGTACGTAGAGTCACTTATCCCTGAGCCTGATCCGCAAAGGGGATTGTCCCTGACCGATGCTCTGGCCGTTTTTGACGTCATACCAGCGAAGCAACCAGAAGCCCTGCGCAGAGACAATCTGGATTGCTTCGCTGCGCTCGCAATGACGGTTTGGGCGACATGCTTCCCTTCCATCCGGGCCTTCGAAGTCGCTGACACACTTTCCCGTTCTCGCGGCGAGTTCTGCCCGAGCTTTGCTTCAGTTGCCGCCCTCAAAAGTGCCGCGGGCGCAGGGAAGGCCGGGTGCCGGCTGGCACCCGCGCGGTCCACTGTGCGAAAATTGCGCTACGAGAAGCTGCACAGCGGCATACAAGTGAAGCCGATGGAGGGGGCGGTAGCCCGCATGAGCGGAGCGACATGCGGGACAGAGCAGACCTCATCCCCAGGCGTTCCCGGATATCGATTCGCTCATCCGGGCTACGGCACCGGGGCACAGCGTCGATGCAATATCGTCCATCCGTTCAAACACGTGATCCGGCCCCAGCGCCCGCAGGGCCGCCGGCGCCGCATAGCCCCAGCTGACCGCGCCGCAGGGAATACCGACCGTGCGCGCCGCCTCGATGTCGCGAACCTCGTCGCCGAGCGCGATGACGCGGTTCGGCTCCACGCCGGCGCGGCGAACGACTCGGCGGAATTTCGCGGCCTTGCCGAACAGCGATGCCGAGCAGTCGTAATGCGCGAACAACGCCGCGGCCTCGCCGAGCTTCTCACGAGCATTCGCCTCGCTGTCGGAGGTCACCAGCGCGAGCTGCACGCCGTTGTCGGCCAGCGTCCGCAGCATCGCCTCGACGCCAGCAAACAGCGAAATCTCAGCTGCTGCTTCCGCCTTCAGCCGCCGCGCATGCCGGGCGATCGCCGGCAGCTTCCACAGCGGCACTTCGAGCCGGGTAAGGATCTCGCGGCTCGAAGCATGCCGGAGCTCTTCGATCTCCTCGTGGGCGACGCGCCGAAAGCCGAAGCGATCGGCGACGTCATTGATGGTGCGCAGGAACCAGGGAAAGCTGTCGGCGAGCGTGCCGTCGAGGTCGAAGATGGCGAGGGAATAGGGAGTCTGAGGCTGCACTACTCCGCCGCCTCGCTCGTGCTCCGCCGCTTCGGCTTCCTCGCCTTCTTCAGCACCGGCTCCAAAAACTTGCCTGTGTAGCTCCGCGGCGCTTTCGCAATGTCCTCCGGCGGGCCCCAGGCGACGATCTCGCCGCCGCCGTCGCCGCCTTCGGGGCCGAGGTCGATGACCCAGTCGGCGGTCTTGATGACTTCGAGATTATGCTCGATGACGACGACCGTGTTGCCCTGCGCGACCAGCTCGTGCAGCACCTCCAGCAGCTTCTTGACGTCGTGGAAGTGCAGGCCGGTGGTGGGCTCGTCCAGGATGTAGAGCGTACGGCCGGTGGCGCGCTTGGACAGCTCCTTTGCCAGCTTGACGCGCTGGGCTTCGCCGCCCGAGAGGGTCGTCGCCTGCTGGCCAACGTGGATGTAGTCGAGGCCGACCCGGTGCAGGGTCTGAAAAGTCTCGCGCACGCGCGGCACCGCCTTGAAGAATTCGGCGGCTTCCTCCACGGTCATGTCGAGCACGTCGGCGATGCTCTTGCCCTTGAACAGGACCTCCAGCGTCTCGCGGTTGTAGCGCTTGCCCTTGCAGACGTCGCAGGTGACGTAGACGTCGGGCAGGAAGTGCATCTCGATCTTGATGACGCCGTCGCCCTGGCACGCCTCGCAGCGGCCGCCCTTGACGTTGAAGGAGAAGCGGCCGGGCTCATAGCCGCGCGCTTTCGCCTCGGGCAGGCCGGCGAACCATTCGCGGATCGGCGTGAAGGCGCCGGTATAGGTCGCCGGATTCGAGCGCGGGGTGCGGCCGATCGGCGACTGGTCGATATCGATGATCTTGTCGATGTGCTCGAGGCCCTCGATGCGGTCGTGCGGCGCGGCGCCTTCGCTGGCGCCGTTCAGCTTGCGCGCGATGGCGCGGTAGAGCGTGTCGATCAGCAGCGTCGACTTGCCGCCGCCGGAGACGCCGGTGACGCAGGTGAACAGGCCGAGCGGAATCTCGGCGGTGACGTTCTTGAGGTTATTGCCGCGCGCGTTGACCACCTTGATGGTGCGGCGGTGGTTCGGCGGGCGCCGCTCCGGGACCTCGACCTCGAGCTCGCCGGTCAGGTACTTGCCGGTGAGCGATTTCGGGTTGCGCATGATCTCGGCAGGCGTGCCTTCGGCGACGATGTTGCCGCCATGCATGCCGGCGCCGGGACCGATATCGAGCACGTAGTCGGCAAGCCGGATGGCGTCCTCGTCATGCTCGACCACGACCACGGTGTTGCCGAGGTCGCGCAGCCTCTTGAGAGTGTCGAGCAGGCGGGCGTTGTCGCGCTGGTGCAGGCCGATCGAGGGCTCGTCCAGCACGTAGAGCACGCCCGTCAGGCCCGAGCCGATCTGCGAGGCCAGGCGGATGCGCTGGCTCTCGCCGCCGGACAGCGTGCCGGAGGAGCGGGAGAGGGTGAGATAGTTGAGGCCGACGTCGAGCAGGAAGGTCAGGCGCTCGCGGATTTCTTTCAGGATGCGGCCGGCGATCTCGTTCTGCTGCTTGTTCAGCGCCTCCGGCACGGTCTCGAACCACTCGCCGGCCTTCTTGACCGACAGCTCCGAGATCTCGCCGATATGCTTAGCCCCGACCTTGACGCAGAGCGCCTCGGGCTTGAGCCGAAAACCCTTGCAGCCCTCGCAGGGCACGTCGTGGAAATACTTCGCCAGTTCCTCGCGGGCCCATTCGCTTTCGGTTTCGCGATAGCGGCGGTTGATGTTGGTGATGACGCCCTCGAACGGCTTCTTGGTGTCGTAGGAGCGCACGCCGTCCTGGTAGGAGAACTTGATCTCGTCCTCCCCGGAGCCGTAGAGGATCGCGTCCTTGGTCTTCTTGGCGAGGTCCTTCCACTTGGTGTCGAGCGTGAACTTGTAGTGCTTGCCGAGCGCGGTCAGCGTCTGCTCGTAATAGGGCGAGGAGGACTTGGCCCAGGGCGCGATCGCGCCCTTGCGCAGGGACAGCTCCTTGTCGGGGATGACGAGGTCCTCGTCGACGTGCTGCTCGACGCCGAGTCCGCCGCAGGCGGGGCAGGCGCCGTAGGGGTTGTTGAACGAGAACAGCCGCGGCTCGATCTCCGGGATGGTGAAGCCGGAGACGGGGCAGGCGAACTTTTCCGAGAACAGGATGCGCTCGGGCCCGCTCTTGTCGTGGATCTTTGCGGTCTTCTTTTTCTCCTCCGTCGCTGCGGCCGCCGGCGCGTCGGCGAACTCGATGACGGCGAGGCCGTCGGCGAGCTTCAGCGCGGTCTCAAAACTCTCGGCGAGGCGCTGGCCGATGTCGGGACGCACCACGATGCGGTCGACCACGACGTCGATGTCGTGCGGGAATTTCTTGTCGAGCGTCGGGGCTTCCGCCAGCTCGTGGAAGGTGCCGTCAATCTTGACGCGCTGGAAGCCCTTCTTGAGCCATTCGGCGAGCTCTTTCCGGTACTCGCCCTTGCGCCCGCGGACGACGGGGGCGAGCAGATAGAGGCGCGTGCCCTCGGGCAGCGCCAGCACGCGATCGACCATCTGCGAGACGGTCTGGCTCTCGATCGGCAGGCCGGTGGCCGGCGAATAGGGAACGCCGACGCGCGCCCACAGGAGGCGCATGTAGTCGTAGATCTCGGTGACGGTGCCGACGGTCGAGCGCGGGTTCTTCGAGGTCGTCTTCTGCTCGATCGAGATCGCCGGCGACAGGCCATCGATCTGGTCGACGTCGGGCTTCTGCATCATCTCCAGGAACTGGCGTGCATAGGCCGACAGCGATTCGACGTAGCGGCGCTGGCCCTCGGCATAGATGGTGTCGAAGGCGAGCGAGGACTTGCCGGAGCCGGAGAGGCCGGTGAACACCACCAGCTTGTCACGGGGGATCTCGACGTCGATGTTCTTGAGGTTGTGCTCGCGCGCGCCGCGGATCGCAATTGCGCGCAGGCTCGAGCCCGCGTTCTGTTGTTGGCGCTTCGCCTTGATCACTTCATCCATCCGAGTTGCCCTCAAGGAAGCCCAAAGGTGCGCGATCGCGCCAATAAAAAAGGCGCGCTGCGCCCGGAACCGGGATCGGCGCCGATGGGTATGGCAGCGAACGTAGGAAGAACGGAGGCGGATTTCCAGAGGGAGTTGCGAATCGTCAACGGAATGTTGGCGTGCTGGCGGCATCTGGCAGCAGCAGGGCGTGCGGAACTGCGCTGGGGCGTGCCGCCAAACAAAAAGGCCGGCGCGGGGCCGGCCTTTCGAAACGCAAGAGCGTCGGAGACGAAGCTTAGTACTTCGCGACGATCGGGCCGCCGAAGGTGTAATTCAAGCGTACCGTGGCCATGTCCACGTCCTGCTTGATGCTGTCGCTGCGGGTGTTCACGCCGAGGAAGGTGAAGGTATCGGTGTGCTTGCCCATGAACAGGTGGTTGTATTCGACTCCGACCGACCAGTTCGGAGCGAAGCCGAACTCGATGCCGGTGCCGACGGTGCCGCCCCAACGGGTTTCGTTGGCGGTGTCGAACGTGACGCCGGCCAGAGTGCCGCTGAACTTGTTGTGGGTGACGGCCGCGCCGCCCTTCACGTACCAGAGCACGTTGTTCCAGGCGTAGCCCACCTGACCGGTGAAGAGGCCAATAGCATCGATCTTGGTGTTGTTCACCAGCGGGAACAAGGCGGCGGGCGAACTGGTGTTCGAGCCCTTCAGGTCTGCCCAATCGCCCTGTGCCTCGAGGCCGAACACCCAGCTGGCGGACTGCCAGCGATAGCCGATCTGGCCGCCGACGATTGCGCCGGTCGCATCGTGGCAACCTTCAGCTGTGACCGGGACGGCCACGCCGACAACAGCGGTCGTATCCCAGCAATTGTGGCTGGAGCCGCCACCGGCGTTGGCGCCGATGTAAAACCCGGTCCAGTTGTAGACCGAAGCCACAGCCACCGGAGCCTTGGTGTACGGGCGGGCCGCGAGATCAGCCGCCGACGCGGGGGCAGCCAGAGCGAACAAACAGGCCGAAGCCAACAAAACCTTCTTCATTTTCAACTTAAATCCCAGTCCCAGTTTCTCTTCTTGCCTTCCGTGAACGGAAGGGCATCGGACGCTGTGGTCCAACTGGCGTGGTGCTTACACGAACGAAGCCGCAAGTTGTGTACCCAAAAAGCCACAACAGGGGCAAAACGTCATAATCGCTGACGGATCGTCCTGTTCGCTCGCAGACAGCAAAAAGGCCGGCGCGAGGCCGGCCTTTCGTCAGACGAGACTTGCTGGCGATCAGTACCTGGCGATCGCCGGGCCGCCCCAACGGTAGTTCAAGCGGACGAGGGCGAGATCGACGTCCTGACGGACGCGTTCGGTTTGAATGAAGAATCCGCCCGCGGTGAAGTCGACGTTGCGGGTGCCGAGGAAGATGTGATCGTACTCGAAGCCCACCGACCAGTTCGGAGCGAAGCCAAATTCGATGCCCGCGCCGACCGTTCCGCCCCAGCGTGTTCCGCTGGTCGAACCGAAGGTCGTGCCAGCACCCACAAAGCCCGGCGCGACGATGAGGTCGTATCTGTCGTCCACGACGGCAGCGCCGCCCTTGACGTAGAGCAAAACGTTATTCCAGGCATAGCCGATCTGACCGGTAATCAAGCCGAAGGCATCGACCCGCGTACGGTTCTGCTGAGCTGGCGCGGTCGGGCTGATGTTGCGTCCGCTGAAATCAGCCCAGTTGCCCTGGCCTTCCACGCCAAACACCCAATTGGCCGATTGCCAGCGATAGCCGACCTGACCACCGATCGTGCCGCCCGTTGCGTCATGGCAGCCGTCGTTGAACAGCGTGCCGGTCACTGGAGTCACGAAGTCCCAGCAATTGCGACTGGAGCCCCAGCCCCCGTTGATGCCGATGTAGAAGCCGCTCCAGTCGTAGATGGTCGCGACCACCGGCGGCGGAGCCTTGGTGTAAGGACGCGCCGCCAGATCCGCCGCGCTCGCAGGAGCAGACAGGCCCAACGCCACAGCACCGATTGTACCAATTAAAATCTTATTCATTGCAGTCTCCCCGGGTAAGGTCCGCTTCTTGAGGGTCCCCCAAGCGGCCGATCAGGCGCGACGCCCGTATGAACTCATTCCGAAGCAACCCTAGCTCAATCGGGAGGCGGAGTCCGTCTCCGAAATGCAACAGTCTCAAGGCAAGTGCGTGGATGTAACTGGATGAATGTTAAGCGGTTTTCGCTGCTTTAGGGAACCCGAAAAAGTTCCATACGGCTGCGGGCCATTTTAGAGGCATTCAGGCACCGTCCGGGTCCAATATTCCGCATCCACCCGAAAAGAACAAATCTCGAACAAGTCGGCAGGCGATGCTATATGTGGGGATAACCCGAGCGCTGATGGGCTGATCGGTCCGCGCAAGCGTATAGGGTCGGGTCAAACAGATTGCAGAGAACCGCGGGGCGCGGTGCGGTCCTGCGCATGCAGTCTTACGAATTCAGCATTTGGAGTGGAGAGCGGCGATGGCGGGAAGCGTCAACAAGGTCATTCTGGTTGGAAATCTCGGCAAGGATCCTGAAATCCGCCGCACGCAGGACGGGCGGCCGATCGCGAATTTGAGCATCGCGACCTCGGAGACGTGGCGCGACAAGAACAGCGGCGAGCGCAAGGAAAAGACCGAGTGGCATCGCGTCGTGATCTTCAATGAGGGGCTCTGCAAGGTCGCCGAGCAGTATCTGAAGAAGGGCGCGAAGGTGTACATCGAGGGCGCGCTCCAGACCCGCAAATGGACCGACCAGAGCGGTGTCGAAAAGTATTCGACCGAGGTCGTGCTGCAGGGTTTCAACTCGACGTTGACCATGCTCGATGGCCGCGGTGGTGGCGGCGGAGGCGGTAGCTTCGGCGACGAGCCGGGCGGTGATTTCGGCTCCTCCGGTCCGGTGAGCAGCGCGCCGCGCCGTCCTGTTGCCGCGGGCGGCGGCCGCAACAGCGACATGGACGACGATATCCCGTTCTGAGGCAGGTGAGCAGTTGCTGCCGGATGTTGCCTGCTCGCGTGAAGCGGCGGGACTTCTTACCAATTGACCCGCACGGCTCGGTTTTCCGAGTTCGCCTCACGCGCTGCCTCAAGTCGTTGGCGAGGCGCGATGTGAACCGTATTGACTTCATGTTAATCCTGTTCACATAGGTTGCGCTCAACCTGTGAGGGGGAGCCCCGCATGAGCCTTGCGCCGCTGCTTGAGGCCGCGCCTGCAATCCCGCTGCACGCCTTTGCCGCCATGGCCGCCTTCGTGCTCGGCCTCGTCCAGTTCTCCGCCCCCAAGGGTACGCTGCCGCACCGTTCGATCGGCTGGATCTGGGTGGTCCTGATGCTGGTCGTGGCCGCCTCGTCGTTCTGGATCCACCAGATCCGCCTCATCGGGCCGTTCAGCCCGATCCATCTGTTGTCGATCTTCACCCTGGTGGTTCTGCCGCTGGCGGTGTGGCGGGCGCACACCCATCGCGTCGCCGATCACCGGCGGATGATGACCTTCATCTTCGCCGGTGCGCTGGTGGTGGCGGGCCTGTTCACGCTGATGCCCGGGCGCGTCATGCACCGGGTGATTTTCGGGGCGTGAGAGCCGGTTTCGCAGCGCTTGTTCCGGTCTCGTGCCGGGCGGTGCCGGGTAGGGCGTAAGTCACTGGAAAAACTGTCGGAAAAAGGCTTCCCGAAGCACCGACAAGGGTGGTTATCAGGGGTGCGATGCGCTATATGATTCGCAGACAAAAACTCACCGGATTCCCCCTTGGCTGACGACGACAACAGGCCCGGCGACCAGCCGGCGCATCCCTCGGACATTCGCCCCGTTTCCATCTACGAGGAGATGAAGAAGTCCTATCTCGATTACGCCATGAGCGTGATCGTGGCGCGTGCGCTACCCGATGCGCGCGACGGGTTGAAGCCGGTGCACCGCCGCATCCTGTTCGCGATGAACAATCGCGGCGACACCCCGGACAAGAAGCACAAGAAGTCCGCCGGTGCCGTCGGCGAGGTCATGGGCAAGTACCACCCGCATGGCGACCAGGCGATCTACGACGCATTGGTGCGCATGGCGCAGGACTTCTCGATGCGCGCGCCGCTGATCGACGGGCAGGGCAATTTCGGCTCGGTCGACGGCGATCCGCCGGCGGCGATGCGCTACACCGAGTCCCGCCTGACCAAGATCGCGCTGAAGCTACTCGAGGACATCGACGACGACACGGTCGACTTCCAGGACAATTACGACGGCTCCGAGAAGGAGCCGGTGGTTCTGCCCGCGCGGTTCCCGAACCTGCTGGTCAACGGCGCCGGCGGCATCGCGGTCGGCATGGCCACCAACATCCCGCCGCACAATCTCGGCGAGGTGATCGACGCCTGCGTCGCGCTGATCGACAATCCGTCCCTGACCATCGACGAGCTCATCAACATCATCCCGGGCCCGGATTTCCCGACCGGCGGCATCATTCTCGGACGCCAGGGCATCCGCAGCGCCTACCATCTCGGCCGCGGCTCGATCGTGATGCGCGGCAAGGTCACCTTCGAGACGATCCGGAAAGAGCGTGAGGCGATCGTCATCACCGAGATCCCGTATCAGGTGAACAAGGCGACGATGGTCGAGCGCATCGCCGAGCTCTACAAGGAAAAGAAGATCGAGGGCATCTCCGACCTGCGCGACGAGTCCGACCGCGAGGGCTATCGCGTCGTCGTCGAGCTCAAGCGCGATGCGGTGCCCGACGTCGTGCTGAATCAGCTATACAAGTTCACGCCGCTGCAGACGAGCTTCGGCGTCAACGCCGTCGCGCTCGATTCCGGCCGTCCGCAGACCATGAATCTCAAGGACATGCTGACGATCTTCGTCGGCTTCCGCGAGCAGGTCGTCACCCGCCGGACCAAGTACAAGCTGCGCAAGGCGCGCGAGCGCGCGCATGAGCAGGTCGGCCTGGCCATCGCGGTCGCCAATATCGACGAGATCATCAAGGTGATCCGGCACTCGCCGACGCCGGCTGCCGCGCGCGAGACCCTGATGACGCGCGACTGGCCTGCGCGCGACGTCGAGGACATCATCACGCTGATCGACGATCCCCGCCATCGCATCAACGAGGATGGCACCATCCGCCTGTCGCTGGAGCAGGCGAGGGCGATCCTGGAGCTGCGCCTCGCCCGTCTCACCGCGCTGGGCCGCGACGAGATCGGCGAAGAGCTCGGAAAGCTCGCCGGCGAGATCGGCGACTATCTCGATATCCTGCGCTCGCGCGCCCGTATCCTCGACATCATCAAGACCGAGCTTGCCGAGGTGAAGGCGGAGTTCGCGACACCTCGCCGCACCGTGATCATGGAGCAGGAAGGCGAGGTCGAGGACGAGGACCTGATCCAGCGCGAGGACATGGTCGTCACCGTCTCGCACGCCGGCTACGTCAAGCGCGTGCCGCTGTCGGCCTACCGGGCGCAGCGCCGCGGCGGCAAGGGCCGCTCCGGCATGCAGACCCGCGACGAGGATTTCGTCAGCCGCCTGTTCGTGGCCTCCACGCACACGCCGGTGCTGTTCTTCTCCTCGCGCGGCCAGGTCTACAAGGAAAAGGTCTGGCGGCTGCCCATGGCCGCGCCGAACGCGCGCGGCAAGGCCATGATCAATATTCTGCCGCTGGAGCAGGGCGAGCGCATCACCACCATCATGCCGCTGCCGGAGGATGAATCGACCTGGGGCCAGCTCGACGTGATGTTCGCCACCACGGGCGGCAACGTCCGCCGCAACAAACTGTCCGACTTCGTCGACGTCCGCCGCTCTGGCATCATCGCCATGAAGCTCGACGACAACGAGGCGATCGTCGACGTGCAGATCTGCACCGAGCGCGACGACGTGCTGCTGACGGCCGCCGGCGGCCAGTGCATCCGCTTCCCCGTCACCGACGTGCGCGTGTTCACCGGGCGCACCTCGATGGGCGTGCGCGGCATCGCGCTCGGCGAAGGCGACAAGGTGATTTCGCTGGCGATCCTGCGCCACGTCGAGACCACCTCGGACGAGCGCTCGGCATATTTGAAGATGCGCCGCGCTGTCGCGGGCGAGGCTGCCTCGGAAGAGGCGCCGGGGGATGCCGAGGCCGAGGAGGCTTCAGGCAGCTTCCAGCTGCCGCAGGAGCGCTATGTCGAGATGTCGGCGCAGGAGCAGGTCGTGCTGACCGTCTCCGTCAACGGCTATGGCAAGCGGACCTCGTCCTACGAGTACCGCACCACGGGCCGCGGCGGCAAAGGCATCGTCGCCATGAGCGTCAACAACCGCAATGGCAACCTGGTGGCATCCTTCCCCGTTGAGGAGGCCGACCAGATCATGCTGGTCACCGACAAGGGCCAGCTGATCCGCTGCCCGGTCGAAGGCATCCGCATCGCCGGCCGCTCGACGCAAGGCGTCATCGTGTTCGACACTGCCGAGGACGAGCACGTCGTCTCGGTCGAGCACATCACGGAAGAGGCGGAGAGCGGCAACGGCGAGAACGGCTCGTAGGAAGGCCCGTAACCCGGCTGGAGCGAAGCGAAATCCGGGTTCTCGCAAGGCAAAAGTCCCGGATTGCGCTGCGCCGTCCGGGCGACGCGTCATTCCCTAGATCTCCAGCTCCGTCCCGAACTCTACCACCTGCTTGGTCGGCACGCCGAAGAACGCGGCCGAGCGTTCGGCGTTGCGCTGCAGAAAGGCGAACAGGCCTTCGCGCCACACCCACATGCCCGGGACGTCCTCGCGCGGGATGATGGTCTCGCGGCCGACGTAATAGGTGATCTCGGCGAGGTCGATGCCGGGCAGCTTGCCCTGGCGGCAAGTGAGCTCCAGTCCTTCATAGATGGTCGGGTTCTGCATGAAGCCGTAATGCAGGATTACGCGGGTGATGCCGGGAATGATCTCGATCACCTCTGCGCGTTCCTCGTCGGGAATGTGCGGCAATTCCTCGATCAGCACGGTGACCAGCAGGACGCGTTCGTGCAGCACGTGGTTGTGCTTGACGAACTGTGTCAGCGCGAGCGGCACGCCGCGCGGCGCGGAGGCCAGGAACACGGCCGTTCCGGGCAGCCTGGCCCTGCATTTGTTGACCGCGGTCTCGATCAGGTCCTCCTCCGGCTGGCGCAGCCGGGCTCGTGCTGCTTCGACCAGCTTCACGCCGGCGCGCCAGGTCAGCATCAGGAAGGCGACGAGACCGGCGAGCAGCAGCGGAAACCAGCCGCCCTCGAACAGCTTGATCGAATTCGCCGAGAAGAAGATCACGTCGATCACGAAGAAGAAGCCGTTCACGGCGACCACGAGCCAGGGTGAATAGCCCCACTGGATCGCAACCAGGGCCGCCAGCAGCGTCGTTATCGCCATCAGCAGCGACACGGCGATGCCGTAAGCGCCGGCGAGCGCGTCCGAGGTGCCGAAGCTCAGCACTGCCCCGAGCGTTGCCGCGGCGAGCAGCCAGTTCACCAAGGGCACGTAGATCTGGCCGATCGCATCGCTGGTGGTGTGGCGGATCAGCATCCGCGGCAGGAAGCCGAGCTGAATCGACTGCTGGGTCAGCGAGAACACGCCGGAGATGATCGCCTGCGAGGCGATCACGGTCGCGACCGCAGAGAAGGCGACCAGCGGATAATGCAGGGCGTCGGGGCAGAGCTGGAAGAACGGATTCTCGATCATCGTGGGATCGGTGATCAGCAGCGCGGCCTGGCCGAAATAGTTCAGCACCAGCGCCGGCAGGCAGATCGCGAACCAGGCGAGCCGGATCGGCAGGCGGCCGAAATGGCCCATATCGGCATACATGGCCTCGCCCCCGGTCACTGCGAGGAAGGCTGCGCCGAGGATGGCGAAGGAGATGTGGAAATCCTGGTGGATCAGGAAGTCGAAAGCATAGAGCGGGCTGAGCGCCGCCAGCACCGCCGGGTGCTTGACGATGCCGTGGATGCCGAGCGCGGCGAGCACGACGAACCAGGTCAGCATCACCGGGCCGAAGATGCGGCCGATAAAGCCGGTGCCCTGCTTCTGCATCATGAACAGGCCGATCAGGATTGCAACGGTCACGGGCACGACCGCCGTCGCCAGCGAAGGCGCGTCGACCTTGAGGCCCTCGATGGCGCTGAGCACGGAGATCGCCGGCGTGATCGCGCCGTCGCCATAGAGCAGGGCGGCACCGACGAGGCCGACCACGAGCAGATGCGCCCGCCATGTGCCGGGTTGGGCGTTGCGCGCGTGGAGCAGGGCCAGCAGGGCAACGATGCCGCCTTCACCCCGATTGTCCGCGCGCAGGATCAGCAGCGCATATTTCAGCGAGATGATCAGCAGCAGCGCCCATAGGATCAGCGAAGCAACCCCTAGGACAGCGTCGTGACTTATCGTGCCGCTATGGGCGGCCGCCTTGGCGGCTTCCTTCAAGGCGTAAAGGGGGCTGGTGCCGATATCGCCATAGACCACCCCGAGGGCGCCCATGGTCATGGCAAACGGCAGCGGATCAGGATGATGGCCGGAAGCGACCGCGGGCGTACTGGACAATGGCAACCCCCCCGATGGGATCGCGCACCGCGGGCCATTCCGACGGGCGCAAGCATCACGCAGTGTGCGACGGGACGTCGCAAATATCCATGGGGTTTATCCTGAGGGGCTTAGCTGACGCGAAGCTGACAAGGCCGACTACGGCGTGCGGTCGGCGGTCACGAGGCGGGCCTCGCGGACATCCGCCCTGGTGCCGGCGCGGCGCAGGCAGGACGCCTCGAAATTCGGCCAGGCCTGCTGCGAGCAGTCACGGCCGAGGGTGCGGATATCGAGCCGGTCGCTCTTGGCCAGCGGCTGCGGCACGCTGGCTTCGACCGTCGGGGCAAAGCCGGGCAGGAGGCTGAGGGCCGCGGCAACACACGCAGACAGAGCGATCGCTGAAAGAGCCTTGATCATTGACAGTCCCCTGTGATGCGGCCGCCTACGCCCAGTACGCGGCCCGTCGTTCGTTGGCCGGATCAGTAACCATGGCCGGTTTCCGGACGTCTTCGCGGAGGCCGGAAATGGTTTCGTTCGCACTCTGTTTTGTTTCGTGGCTCCCCCAGGACGAAACAAACCGGGCATTGCCGACACCTCCAGCAGACATTTCCGGGCAAGCGGGAGGGAAAAACGGACAAGGAACCTGCCCGGCTTGCCGGGCCGGGCCGGGCGCGGTAGGAGGGGGCCATGCCGCGCATCGCCTTCTATCCGGGTTCCTTCGACCCCATCACCAACGGCCATCTGGACGTGGTCCGGCATGCCGTTCCGCTGTGCGACCGCCTGGTGGTCGCGATCGGCGTCCATCCCGGCAAGAAGCCGCTGTTCTCGACCGAGGAGCGGCTGAAGATGCTCGAGGACGTCTGCGGTCCAATTGCGGCCCAGGCCGGCTGCGTGCTCGAAGCGGTGACGTTTGACGACCTGTCGGTGACCGCGGCGCGCAAGCACGGCGCGACCATCATGATTCGGGGCCTGCGCGACGGCACCGACCTCGATTACGAGATGCAGCTTGCCGGCATGAATGAGGCCATGGCGCCCGAGGTGCACACGGTCTTCCTGCCGGCCTCTCCCATGGTCCGCCCGATCACCGCCACTTTGGTGCGCCAGATCGCGGGGATGGGCGGAGATGTCTCGACCTTCGTGCCGCCGCTCGTTGCCACCCTGCTCAAGGCCAAATTCGCCGGATAACGGCGCGCGTCTTCATCTCACCTCATCCGGAGTTTTCATGATCCGTCGTCTCGCAATTCTTGCCACGATCTTTGCCGCGCTCGTTGGCGCGGCGCCGGCGATGGCGCAGCAACTGCCTGGGAATCTCGACAAGGCCAATGCGCTCGTCATCGACACCACCAAGGGCCGCATCGTCATCAAGCTTCGCACCGATCTGGCGCCGCAGCACGCCGAGCGCCTCAAGACGCTTGCGCGCGAGGGCTATTACAACAACGTGCCGTTCCACCGCGTGATGGACGGCTTCATGGCGCAGACCGGCGACGGCGAGAAATTCAACGGCACCGGCGGCTCGAAATATCCGAACCTGAAGCAGGAATTCTCCAAGGTGCATTTTGCCCGCGGCATCGTGGGGATGGCCCGCCGAGGCGACAGCGTCGACAGCGCCAACTCGCAGTTCTTCATCATGTTCGCGGATGGCGGCAGCCTCGATGGCCAGTACACCGTGATCGGCGAGGTCGTGCAGGGCATGGACGTCGTCGACAAGCTGAAGAAGGCGCCTCCTGGCTCCGCCAGCGGCACCGTCACCGATCCCGACAAGATGGTGAAGGTGCAGGTCGCTTCCGACATCAAGTAGGAAAGCGCGATGGCGCGCTGCGGCAACAGGCTTCTGCTCGCTGCCGCGGTGCTGCTGATCGGTGTCTCAGGCGCGAAGGCCGAGGACGCACAGGTCAACACCATCCAGGACGTCTTCCGGCATCTGCGCACCTGCTGGAAGCCGCCGCCGCCCGCCAAGGCTCGGCCACTCGACATCACCGTGGTCGTGAGCTTTAACCGGGCCGGAAACATTCTAGGCCATCCGAGGATTACCTATGAATCCGCGGAGGCCTCCGACAATGACCGGCTGCAATACCGGATCGCGGTGATGGAGGCGTTGCAACGCTGCACCCCGATGCCATTTACCGAAGCGATGGCCGGCGCCGCTGCGGGGCGTCCATTCGCGATCCAGTTCCGTAACCGGAAGACTTCACCCCCAACGCAAGAGAGACGAGCATGAGCGTCACCGAAAACACCTTGATCCTCGAGACCACGCAGGGCCCTGTCACCATCGAGATGCGGCCCGACCTCGCGCCGAACCACGTCGCGCGCATCAAGGAACTGGTCCGCGAAGGCTTCTATGACGGTATCGTGTTCCACCGAGTGATCGAGGGCTTCATGGCCCAGACCGGCTGCCCGCACGGCACCGGCACCGGCGGCTCCGGCAAGAAGCTGAAGGCCGAATTCAACAAGGAGCCGCATGTGCGCGGCACCGCCTCGATGGCGCGCGCCGCCAACCCCGATTCCGGCGACAGCCAGTTCTTCATCTGCTTCGACGACGCCCGTTTCCTCGACAACCAGTACACGGTGTGGGGCAAGGTCACCGAGGGCATGGAGAACGTCGACAAGATCAAGCGGGGCGAGCCGGTGCAGAACCCGGACAAGATCGTCAAGGCGCGGATGGCTGCTGACAAGGGATAAGTCCTTGACCCTCATCCCGAGGAGCGCGGAACTCGCGTCTCGAAGGATGAAGGGCCCGCTGCCGCAGCTTTGCCTTCGTGGTTCGAGACGGCGCTGACGCGCCTCCTGACCATGAGGGTCTGACTGCACGGCATTGAACCCGACATGCGCACCGATCTCTTCGATTTCCACCTGCCCGCCGAGCGCATCGCCTTGCGCCCGGCGAGCCCGCGCGACTCCGCGAAGATGCTGGTGGTCGAGAACGGCGCGCTGCGCGACCAGGCCATTGCCGACCTGCCGCAATGGCTGCGGCCCGGCGACCAGCTCGTCGTCAACGACACCAAGGTGATCGCGGCGCAATTGAAGGGCCGGCGGATCGGCCGCGAGACCGAGCCGAAGATCGAGGCGACGCTGATCAAGCGCCTCGACGGCTCTCGCTGGCAGGCGCTGGTGAAGCCGGCGAAGAAGCTCACAGCCGGCGACCGCATCCGCTTCGGCAATGAGGGCAAGGTCTGCCTGCTCGGCCACCTCGACGCCGAAGTCGAGGTCAAGGGCAGCGAGGGCGAGGTGACGCTCTCGTTCTCGTTCCACGGCCCGGCGCTCGATCAGGCCATCGCCGATCTCGGCAGCCCCCCACTGCCGCCCTACATCGCCTCCAAGCGCACGCCTGACGATCAGGATTTTGCGGACTATCAGACCATGTTCGCGGCGAACGAGGGCGCGGTTGCTGCTCCAACTGCGGGCCTGCATTTCACGCCCGCGCTGGAGCAGGCACTGCGCACGCGCGGCATTGGCATCAACCGCGTCACCCTGCATGTCGGGGCAGGGACCTTCCTGCCGGTGAAGGTCGACGACACCGATGGCCACAAGATGCATGCCGAGTGGGGCACGATCCCGGCCGAGACGGCCGAGCGGCTCAACACCGCTAAGAAGAATGGCGGCCGCATCGTCGCGGTCGGCACCACGTCATTGCGTCTGCTCGAAAGCGCGGTGAGCGAAGACGGCACCATCCAGCCGTTCGCGGCCGAAACCTCGATCTTCATCACCCCCGGCTATCGCTTCAGCGCGGTCGATGTCCTGATGACGAATTTCCATCTGCCGAAATCGACACTGTTCATGCTGGTGTCGGCATTCTCCGGGCTCGAGGCGATGAAGGCCGCCTATGCGCACGCGATTGCGAGCGGGTACAGGTTCTATTCGTATGGCGATGCGTGTTTGTTGTTCCGGGCAGGGACGTAGGCGACCAGCGCAAACCCATCACCGTCGCCCCCGCGCAATGGCGAAGCCGTTGTCGCTGGAGGTGCTCGCCTCTTCGGCGATCCTCGAAGGGCGTCGACCCCGCCGCGACACCTCGGCCTTGCATCCTTCGAAGCTCCCCGTGCAGCGCCTCGCGCTGCACGGGGAGCACCTCACGATGACGGATAGAGAGTGCGTTACGCCATCACCCGCTGCGGCAAGAGCTCGGCGATCTGCACCGCGTTCAGCGCCGCGCCCTTGAGCAGCTGGTCTGCCGCGACGAACATCGAGATCGAATGCCCTGAGGGATCGCTGAGGTCCTTGCGGATTCGGCCGACCAGGACGTCGTCCTGACCCGAGGCGTCGATCGGCATCGGGAAGTAGTTCTTGGCGCGATCGTCGACGACCTTCACGCCGGGGGCCTGCGCCATGATGGCGCGGACCTGGTCCTCGGTAATCGGCTTCTCGCATTCGAAGGTGATGGCCTCGCAATGCGCGCGGAGCACCGGCACGCGCACGCAGGTGACGCCGATCGCAATCTTCTCGTCCTCGAAGATCTTGCGGGTCTCCTTGATCACCTTGGTCTCTTCGTCGTTGTAGCCGGTCTCCGGATCAACAGCGGTGTTGTGGTTGAAGAGATTGAAGGCGTAGGGGTGCGGCATCACCTTGGGCGTATAGACCTGCCCGTTGAGATTGGCGCGGGTGGATTCGACGAGCTCCTCCATTGCAGCTGCGCCGGCGCCGCTTGCCGCCTGGTAGGTCGAGATGATCACGCGCTTGATGTGATTCTTCTGGTGGATCGGCCAGAGCGGCACCAGCGCGGTGATCGCGGCGCAGTTCGGGTTGGCGATGATGCCCTTGTGGTCGCGGATGCGGTTCGCGTTGATCTCGGGAATCACCAGCGGCACGTTGGGATCCATGCGGAAGGCCGAGGAGTTGTCGACCACGACGGCGCCGGCCTTGACCGCGATGGGCGCATACTTCTTCGAGATGCCGCTGCCGGCCGAGAACAGGGCGATGTCGACGCCCTCGAAGGCGCGCTCGGTCAACTCCTCGATGACGACGTTCTGGCCGCGGAACGACACCGTCTTGCCGGCCGAGCGGGCGCTTGCGAGTGCCTTGAGCTTGCCGACGCGAAAGCCGCGCTTGTCCATGGTGGCGATGAATTCGGCGCCCACCGCACCGGTGACGCCGACAATCGCGACGACGGGATCGTTACTCACATTCTCCTCCATTGGGTTCTAGACAACAAAAAAGCCCCGGACCATCGAGGGCGGGGCTTCGGTAGAGCTGATGCGTTTAAGTCGACGACCTACGTGCGCACGCCTCCCCGGGCCCCTGGGGCCGTGGTGGTTTTGGTCGTGCGTTTGGTGGTCGCGAACATGGCGGCGACTTATGCGGGAGAGTTTTGCGCCCGTCAATGGCCTTTCGACGGGAATGTGGCCGCGCGAGGGACCTGCCGCTATTTGGCGCGGGCGCCCGGCGGCTCCAGGATGACCTCCTTGAGGTCGTCGCCGCTGATCACGACGATCGCGAAGTTGAGCCGGCCGCGCTCGCGCACGAGGCCGCCGCTGATGGCCTTGCCCGAGGCTGCGCGCTCGGCGACGCGCACGGCATCGGAAAGGCGGTGCCTGATGGCACCGAGCGCTGAGAGGTTGCTGCGGTCGTCGTGGTCGAGCTCGGCGAGGGGCAGGGCGGCTTCGCCGCCGACGAGCTCGCCGGTCGCGGCATTGATGGTGTGGCGCCAGATCCGGTCGTTGTGCAGGGTCTTAACCCGGTAGACCGGCACGCCCGAGCCGCCGTCGAAACTCACATCGGCGGTGGTGGCGCCGGCATGGCGGGCTTCAGCAATCGCCATGGCCTGGCTGATCGTGATCGCGGAGCTGCGGAATCGTTCGATCTCGCGGCTCACCGCCTGGCGATCCGCGTCAGCATCACCATCTGTGTCGCTGTGAAGCGCGGTCGGCGTGCCCGTGCTCACGATTGCCTCTGCCGGGGCCGCGATGAGCAGCGCGGGCAAGGCGATCGCAAGCAGTTGCGAGGTCCATCGTTTGGCTGTCGTCATGCTCGAAACCCTCGGCCAGCGAGTGGCCGGATGATCGTAAAGAATTCGCGGCCGACCCTTGGGCAAAGGCCGGCCGCGGAGCGTCGCGGCGGGCTGTACCCACCGCGGCGATCGAAGCGGCACGAACCTCTTTGGGGCTGGTGAAAAGCGGCCCGTACCGATAACTAAACCATACCGTATCGTTTTGTTTTGGTCAATGCGGTTGCGCCGGCCCCTTGGGGAAAGATCGCCAGCTCACGGAATTGTCAGCGGGGGGAGCGGCGCCGCCGCGGGCCCTTGCCGACGTCCTTGACGCGATCGGCGGGGCCAAGCGCACCGACAAGGAACAGCTTGATCGCGGTGCGCATCCGCTTTTCCGCGGACTTCATCTCAAGCGCCGTTCCGAATGTCGCCATGCGGTGGGTGTGACCGACGACGACGTCGAGAAACACCTCGGCTGCGATGGTGGTGTCTTCGATGTGCAGCGCGCCTTGCGCCACCAAATGATCGAAGAAGCGCGCCGTGGTGGCAACGGCCTTGAGCCAGCCTTCCTCCTTGCCGAGCTTGGCGACGTCGGGGAAGTTGATCGCCTGTGACGTCATCATGCGGCTGAAGGCGACGGCATCGGGCCCGCAGGTGAAGGTCAGCATCTCGCGGCCGATCTCGACCAGCCGCTGCTCGACCGAAATGTCCGAGGCGCTGGAGAGCTGCGTTTCCGCCGCAGCCGACAGCGGTGCAAGCCAGCGCGCGATCTCGCGCCTCAGCACGGCCGCAAACAGGCCGCGCTTGTCGCCGTAGCGGGAATAGACGGTCGGCTTGCTCACCCGCGCCGCTTCCGCGACCGCATCGAGCGAGGTGGCGTCAAAGCCGCGGTCGAGGAACAGGCGGGTGGCGACCTCGATCAGCCGCTGGTCGCGCTCGATCGCGGCGGTCTTGGTCGGCCGTCCGCCGCGCGATTTCGGCACCTCGCGCCGTGGCGCTGCCGATCGTGATCTGGTCGCAGTCAATCCCATGCCCAATGATTCCTGCGCGTTGCCTGTCATTCGCTCTATATCGCGCAGGAGCCGGGGCGTCATCGCGAATCTGGCCGAATTGGCCGTATCGTCAACGGTTTCGATAAGACGCCGTTCCGTCACCCGCGTCACGGCAGCGTCGAAGTCCAGGCCTCGCCCGACGCGGCCTTCTCATATCCGTACTGATAAAGCGCTCGCATATAGCCGGTGTCGAATCCTTCCGATGGGGGCGCCGGATAGTCGCGCGCGATGTAGGAGAGATGGAAGCCGAGCCGGTTGCGCCTGGCGAAATCATAGGTCGAGAAGATGATCGAGCGGGTCTGCGACTGGGTGATCGCCGACAGGCTGCGCGAGGCCACGTCGATGGTGCTGTTGGAGACGAACTCGAAGGTGCGTTCGATCTTCTTGTTGACGAGGATGTAGATTTCCATCTTCGCATCGCCGGGCAGGCGACTGCCCTGGAACAGCAGCGCGTCGGGCAGCGTCAAGACCGGCGCCGTCACGCCGCCATCGACATGCATCTCCTGAAACCGGCGGCCCTGGCCTTCGGCGTCGATCATGATCGGCGGAAACACCAGGGGAATGCTGGCGGAAGCCGCCATCACGTCGCGAAACAGCTTGAGCGCCTCGGGCGTGCCCACAGCCGCGATCTTGCCCATATCCCAGATCGCGGTGCGCTGGGTGTCGAGATCGGTCGTCACGATCAGCAGCCTGCGACCCTTGGCGTTCTCACGCGCGACCTGTGCCATGATCTCCGGCCCGACATAGCGAGCGACCAGCTCGCGCAGCCGCGTATTGCCGAACAGGCCGGAGCCGAAGAGCACGCGCATGATGCTGGGATCGTTCAGGAGGCTCTCCGCGATTCCGCTGGTGTAGACCTCCTTCAGCGTGTCGTCATATTGGGAGCCGAGAAATGCAAACGGCGCGATCAGGCCGCCGGTGCTGACGCCCGAGACGACCGAGAAGGTGGGGCGGGTTCTGGCTGCGGTCCACCCGTTGAGCACGCCGACGCCGTAGGCGCCATCGGCGCCGCCGCCGGAGAGCGCCAGATAGGTTTTCGTCGCGGTGCCGGTGTCCTTCTCGAAGCTGAACTTCGTGACCGGCTCGTCGGCGTAGCGGCGGAGCCCGTCGATATCGAGCACGCGCGAGGCACCGGCCTCGGCGGCGGTATAGGGCGTGCGGGGCAGGGAGGTGCACGCGCCGAGCGCCAGACTTAAGGCAAGGACCAGAAGTCCGGTCAGGCGGGCGGCGGTCTGCCATATCCGGTCAGGCGAAGGGCCGGACGTTTCGGTCGAACATGAGGCGGAGGGCATCGTCGGCGGCTGGCGATCACACAAATACGGCCGCCGGAACATTCACCGCGGCATCTCGTTCAGCCCCGCGTTAAAACTAAACTGTATCGTTTTATTTGGCAAGCCGAGCGGAACATGAAGTCCGCGTCAAATCTGTCCTAGTCCGACGGCATCCTGGGGTTCGGGCGGGTTGATCGGCCTCGCCCGGCACGCAATAAGCACGGCCATGAATCGTCCCGACACCGACCTTCCCAATCATTTCGAGCTGCTCGCCGCCGATGGCGCCGCGCGGACCGGCCGCCTGACCACGCCGCACGGCGTGGTGCGGACCCCGGCCTTCATGCCGGTCGGCACCGCCGGCGCCATGAAGGGCATGCACTGGCGCGAGGTGCGCGAGGCAGGCGCCGACATCGTGCTCGGCAACACCTATCATTTGATGCTGCGCCCCGGCGCGGAGCGGATCGGAGCCCTCGGCGGCTTGCAGCGGTTCACCGGCTGGAATGGGCCGATGCTGACGGATTCCGGCGGCTTCCAGGTGATGTCGCTGGCTGACCTGCGCAAGGTCAGCGAGCACGCCGTCACCTTCCGCTCGCATATCGACGGCGCCAAGGTCGAGCTGTCGCCGGAGCGCTCGATCGAGGTGCAGCGCTTCCTCGGCTCGGACATCGCCATGCAAATGGACGAATGCGTGCGGCTGCCCGCCGAGCGCGACGACATCGACCGCGCGATGCGCCTGTCGCTGCGCTGGGCCGAGCGCTCCAAGCGCGCCTTCGAGAGCGCGCCCGACGGCTACATGCTGTTCGGCATCGTGCAGGGCGGTGACATCCCGCAGCTTCGTCATGCGAGCGCTCAAGGCCTCGTCGAGATCGGATTCCACGGCTATGCGATCGGCGGTCTTGCGGTCGGCGAGCCGCAGGAGGTGATGCTGGCCATGCTCGACGAGACCGCGCCGATGCTGCCGAAAGAGCGGCCGCGCTACCTCATGGGCGTCGGCACGCCCGACGACATCCTCGAAGCGGTGAAGCGCGGCATCGACATGTTCGATTGCGTGATGCCGACGCGCAATGGCCGGCATGGTGTGGCCTTCACGCGCTTCGGTCAGGTGAATTTGCGCAACGCGCGCCACGCCGACGATCCGCGCCCGCTCGATGAAGAGAGCTCATGGCCGTCGACGCGCAACTATGCGCGCGCCTATCTTCACCATCTCGTCAAGGCGGGCGAGACGCTGGGGGCGATGCTGCTGTCCGAGATCAATATCGCTTACTACCAGTCCCTGATGCAGGGCATCAGGGACGCTGTCGCACGCGGAACGTTCGACGAGTTCTATCAGCGTACGCGCGAGGATTGGGCGAGGGGCGATATCGCCCCGCGCTGATACGTCAATTGCAGACGATCCGCTGCTTGACGGCATGCTTGGTCACGAAACCGTAGCCGCAATTGTCGCACGTCCAGAGATAGCTGATCATGTGGTCCGAGACGTAGGCAGATGCTTCGGCGGCCACCATGGAGTCGGCGCAGACGGGACAGGTGGGCAAATCGCTGCAACGCGGATCGCGGTTCAGCGCGACGGTCGACATCACTTCAGCAACTGCTGACATCGCGGTGACCTCCCTGCTTGATTAAGACGTAAGTCTAACATAAGCAGAAGTACTTGACGAGGTCGCAACACAAATGCGCTGGCTTTTATAAAATTGCCGTCACCACGACGTGACTGCGTACCGCAGCGCAAAGAATCCGTGTGCATTGCGATACTTCGCTGCGCTGCTTCACGCCTCATGGCGCGCCACTACTGCGCCGCACTTTGCCGGCCGAGAGCAGGCTCAAGCGCCACCGGCTTGCTGTGGCGGAGTCTGCGCGCGAAATCCAGGGTTTCTCGACGAGAGATTATGTCATCCAGCCGACAAGGATCGAGGATGTCACGACCTCGGCGACGAAGGCGAGCCGGGGGGACGCGCCGGCGGAACAACTGAAGGGAATGGCAAAGCCGCTGACGAAAAAGAACAGCGCGACGCCGAACCGGCCGAAATTCATGTAGTAGCCGATCGCGTGGTGGAAGATCGAACGGTACGCGCCGGTCGGGTGTTCCCGCACGATCACCTCGAGCGCATGCTGAACCACCCCCGGCAAGACGGCGACGCCGCGCAGTGTATCGATGAAGGCGATCCGTTGATGCATCAGGCGTTCTCTGCGCTCCCGCCGCCCGCAACGGACGCCGCCCGTCGGGAGGGTATTTGGCTAAGGCACAAGCGATGATCGGAAGGCTGGACGCTGGTCCGGCAGTTCAGCATGTCAATCGTGAACAGATTGACAGCGGCAGCCGGCGGCGCGGTAAACTCGTGCCTTCTGCAGATGGGCGCATCGGCCGGCCGGATCACGTGATTGCCGCTTGCGCGTCGCCGCAAGCTGTCTGTAACTGCGGAACAGCTGCGACAGCGGTCAAAAATATCGCCAAAGGGAGTTCATGATGGACGCATCGTCCAAAACGAGTGCAGCGCACCAACCCGGCCGCGGCCGGATCTACGATTCAATCGTCGAGGCTTTTGGCGACACGCCGATCGTGCGCTTGCGACGCCTGCCGGGCCAGGACGGGGTGAACGCGACGATTTTGGCAAAACTTGAATATTTCAATCCGGCAGCGAGCGTGAAGGACCGCATCGGTGCGGCCATGATCATTGCCATGGAGAAGGCCGGCATCATCAAGCCCGACACCGTGCTGATCGAGCCGACCTCCGGCAATACCGGCATTGCGCTTGCCTTCGTGGCGGCTTCGCGCGGTTACCGGCTTAAGCTGGTGATGCCGGAATCCATGTCGATCGAACGGCGCAAGATGCTGGCCTTTCTCGGCGCCGAGCTGGTGCTGACCCCGGCCGCGCAAGGCATGAAGGGCGCGATCGCCGCCGCCGAGGAGCTCCTGAAGACGACGCCGAACTCGGTGATGCCGCAGCAGTTCAAGAATCTCGCCAATCCCGAGGTCCACCGCCGCACCACCGCCGAGGAGATCTGGAACGACACCGGCGGCAGTATCGACTTCTTCGTTGCCGGCGTCGGCACCGGCGGCACCATCACCGGCGTCGGCCAGGTGCTGAAGCCGCGCAAGCCCTCGCTACGGGTGATCGCGGTCGAGCCGGAGGAGAGCCCCGTGTTGTCAGGCGGCCAGCATACGCCGCACAAGATCCAGGGCATCGGCGCAGGCTTCGTGCCTGATATCCTCGACCGCTCGGTGATCGACGAGATCGTGAAGATCAACTCGACCACCGCGATCGAGACCTCGCGCGCGCTGGCGCGGCATGAGGGCATTCCGGGCGGCATCTCCTCGGGCGCGGCGATCGCAGCCGCGCTCCAGATCGGCAAGCGGCCGGAAGCTGCGGGAAAGACCATTTTGGCGATCGTGCCGTCCTTCTCGGAGCGGTATCTTTCGACGGCTCTGTTCGAGGGAATCTAGGATATGGCGGATCAACCGAGGCGGCCACGCACGCTTGGCGATGCCAGGACCGAGGCCGAGGCGGCGTTCAAGAAGGTGACGGCCAAGGTCGCCGCGGCGCCGCCAAAGCAGAACGCCGTTCCCGGCATCAAGGAGCAGGTCACGCTGCGCATCGACCAGGACGTGCTGGAGTTCTTCCAGGAGGGCGGCCCCGGTTGGCAGGACCGCATCAACGAAGCGCTGCGAAAGGCGGCGGGGAAGTAAGAGAGCTCGTCATTGCGAGCCAACGGGTCCGCGCGAAGCGCGGCCCGATGACAGGCTCCGCGAGTCCAGAATCTTTCCCCGGGGGTGGCCTCAATTGCTTCGTAGCAAGGGCTCCTCGCAATGACGGAGTATGCTGCGACGCCGTCCGCACCAACGAAAAAGCTCGGCGTGAGCCTGGCTTTCGCTTTTGACGCTGCCGTCCTGGCTCACCGGCGGAACATGCCGCCCATCATGCCGCCGACGACGCCACCCACGAAGGCCGCACCGGCCGCATCGCCCGGGCTGCTGCGTTGTTGGGGCGCCGGTGCCGGCGCGCTGCCGGGCGCGGGGGTACTGGCGCGCCGGGCCGCCTTCTGGCTGTTGTCGCTCGCCGTTGGCGGTGTGGCCGCGACTTCCGAGAGCAGGGCCTTGTGCTGGGGCTTGTTGAGATAGCCGGAGGCGGGATAGCCGCGTGCGGCCTGCCAGCGCTTGAGCACCGCGCGGGTCTCGTCGCTGAATACGCCCGTCTGCTTGGTGTCGAAGCCGAGCCCGGTGAGGCGACGCTGCACGTCGCGACGCTGGTTCTTGTCGAGGCCGATCTGGTCCTCGGTGAGCTGAGAGGCCTCATCGGTGAAGGCGGCGGGATCGACGCCGGCATTGAGGGTGCGGGTCGTCGTCGACGGTCCGCTCTTGATCGCGGCAAGCCGCGCCAGCGCCAGCGCCTTGAACTGGCCGTTGGGATAGGCGGTGAGGTAGGCGTTGAGCTCTTCCGGCTTGTTCGACTCCTTCACCGAGCGCCAGTATTCGAGCTCGACGCCATCCGAGCTGCCGCCGGCCGCCACGGGGACGCTACCAGCGGCTGTCGGTGCCGCATTGGCGACTTGGGTCGTCGGTGCCTGATTGAGATAGACGGCGCCGATCAGGTTGGTATGGCCCCAGGGCAGCTGGCCCTTGTGGGTCTCTTCATTGACCTGGGCGCGGACCGACGTCATCGCCTGCTGGATCTCGACGCCGGGCCTGGTGATGTTGTCGATCAGTGCGCGGGTGAACGGGCTGTTGTTGCCCTCCTGGCCATCAAGCGCGGTCTGGCCCGGGCCAGTCGCGAACGCGATCAGCGTGCCTTCGCCGGACTTCATCTCGGCCAGACCGCTCTGCACGTTGACGCTGCGGGTCGCCGAGTTCGACTTGATCTTGGCGGCGAACGGATTGTCGCGGCAGGCGTCGAGGAAGACGAGCTTGACCTTGGCATCGCCCATGGTCTGCTCGAGCGTCAGGTCGATGTTGATGGCGGCCCCCAGCTTGACGTCCATCTCCGACTTGATGTCGGCATCGACAGGCAGCAGATAGTTGGTGCCGCCGACGGCGATGCCGTGGCCGGCATAATAGAACAGCGCGATATCGGAGCCCTGCGCCTTGCGGCCGAAGTCGAGCAGCTTCTCCGTCATTTGGTCGCGGGAGAGATTGGAGCCCTCGATCACCTCGAAGCCGACATTGCGCAGCGTGGATGCCATCGCCTTGGCATCGATGGGCGGGTTCGGCAATTGCGCGACGTTCTTGTAGGAGCCGTTGCCGACGACGAAGGCGACGCGACGGTCGGCCTTCGCGGCACTAACCGACAGTGCCACGCATACGAGCGAGGCGAGCAGGGTGAGATAGCGCATTCTGAAATCCCCAGAATCGAATTGCAGGCAGCAACAAATCGGCGGCGAACCTACACGAAGTGCCCGACTTCGCACCACCAAAACGGCGGTACGTCGCGTCCAACCCGCTGCTGTGTGGCCGAATGTGCACGATGGAGAGGCTCTCCAACGTGATCCCAATCACACGGCGACTTCGTTTTGTCGCGTGAGGCGGCGCGAGGTTCACTGCGCGCGAGCGGGAACCGGCGCCGGCTTCAAGTTCAGGAGATTGCCGCAGAGGATCAGCGCCGCGCCGAGGACCGTCCAGGCGTCGAGCCGCTCCGAATACAGCAGCCAGCCTGCGGTTGCTGTCAGCGGAACCCGGAGGAAGTCCATGGGAACCACGATCGTCGCATCGGCATAGCGCATCGCGCTCGCGAGGCAGTAGTGCGAGAAGGTGCCGCAGACGGCGATCACGCCGACCCAGGCCCAGGCGTAGGCCGACGGCCAGGTCCAGACCAGCAGCGTCGGCACGAAGCCCGCGACCGACTGCACCACCAGCATCCAGAACAGGATCGAGAGCGCGCTTTCGGTGCGGGTCAACGATTTGACCAGCGCCATCGACACGCCGAACCCCATGGCGGCCCCGAGCGCGATGAGCTGGCCCGGATTGATCTCGCCGGTGGCCGGCCGCACGATCACGATCACACCGACGAGGCCGAGCACGATGGCGGCGATCTTCCACGGCGTCATGTGCTCGGAGAGGAAGCTCGCCGCGAGGATTGCGGTCCAGATAGGCATGGTGAACTCGATCGCGACGACCTGGCCGATCGGGATCAGCGTCAGCGCAAAGAACCAGCCGAGCTGGGCGACATAGTGAACCAGGTTGCGCGCGACGTGGTGCTGCAGCCGCGATGTCCTGAGCACCTTGAAGCCTCCGGCGCGACAGATGATCGGCGCCAGCAGGACGAAGCCCGCCAGCGATCGGATCTCCATGATCTCGAAGACGTTGAGCTCGCGTGTGGTCTCGCGCCCGGCCACCGCCATGATCAGCATCAGCGACAGCCAGCCGGCCATCCACAGTGCAGCCATCGTTTTGGACGGTGTCGTGCTCATTGCAGTGGATGCGGAAGGGTGGAATCCGAAGGGACGGCCGGTATCCGCGACATCATCGCCGTTTGCAACCGCCAAATCTGCGGATGCAGCGATGCAGGGCGGCATGTTAATGCATCATCGAACAACGAGAACAATGCGGAGACATTGCCCATGCGCATCTTGCAGCCGGCCGAATGGCAAAAACCACGCGGCTTTTCCCATGGTGTCGTGGTCGAGGGGCCAGGCCGCTGGGTGGTGCTCGCCGGCCAGACCGGCGGCGACGAGGCGGGCAATTATGCGCCCGACATGGCGGCGCAAGTGGCGACCGCTCTCAAGCGGATCGTCAAGCTTCTCGGGGAAGCCGGCGCGGGCCCCGAGCACATCGTACGCTTGACTTGGTATCTGACCAGCCGCAGCGAATACCAGGCCGCAGGTCCTGGCATCGGTGCGGCCTGGAAGCAGACGCTCGGGCGCAATTTTCCGCCTTCGACGCTGCTCTATATCGGCGGCCTCGTGGACGAGCGGGCCAAGGTCGAGATCGAGGTCACCGCGTTCCTCCCTGGCACATAAAAAAATCGACCCGGCGAGGTCGCCGGATCGATTGTCGCATCACTTATTGTCTTACTTCGACAGCGAGATGTTCGCGCCGCGGAACTGGCTGTCCGCGCGGATTGTGACGGTCTGCTTGTTGCCGCTGGTTTTGAGCGCGATGTTGGCGTTGAAGCCGGCGGTGGAGGCGACCACCTCGAAGTTTCCGCCGCCGCCGCGGCCCTGGAGCGCACCGGAGATGTTGCGACTGGCCTCGGACCAGCTGCCGGTGATGGCGCTGCCCTCGGCCCTGACGTTGGCCGCGAGGTTGAACTTGTAGGCGTCACTGGCGCAGGTCAGCGACAGCTCCATGGTGGGTCCGATCGGAGCGTATTTGGCCCGGCAGCGGATCCGTTCGCTCGAACCGTCATCCAATGTGACGGTGCCGCCGCCGCTCCAGCTGCCCGCCATCGGGGCGAACGGGCCGGACTGGGCCTTGCTTTCAGAGTTGATGATCCCCGCTGCAAACAAAACGGCGGCCGCCATCAGCAGCCGCCGGTTCCGGGCGCGAGCCTCGATTGGTTTATTGGCGCGACGCTTCCCACCGCCCGCTGCACGGTATGCCTGCAGATGCTCCATTCCACTTCCCCGATCCGGCGTTGCCGTTGAGTTGACCATTGGCATATGCACCATTGATCGAAACTTTCACAAGTCCCCCGCTGCCGATGGTCCCGGAAACGTTAGCGCCGGGCGCGGTGATCTTGCCGTCGGCAACCGTCAGCATCGAGCTCGCGGTCGGCTCGCACGAGCCGCTCTTGGTCACGATGGTGACCTGCCAGTTGCCGTCATAGGGGCTCTGGGCCATGGCGGGAGCGGCGAGGGTGCCGGCGAAAACTGAAGCGGCACAGAACGCCGCGATGCGAGCAAAACGCATGAATTCCGTCCTTGAATTTGTCTGATATGCTGACGCTTATTCGGACGAAATGTGACGGAAATTTGTTGCGATGCCAAATGGAAAATTGTTCCTGTGGAAACAATGGTTTATTTGCGTTCTCGACTCCAATTTTCAAAGCAGAATCAAGGCCCGCTCACGTTAAGGGTAAACGCCGGCAGAGACTGAGGGCAAAGACTCAGCAGAGGCTTGGCGCCGAGGTCGCGAACTGTTCGTCCTGGACCCTCGACGGCAGCGCCTTGTGAACCTTGATATAATCGATCACGTCGGCCAGCAATTTGAGCCCGAGCGGGGCGAGCGCACGCTCCCAGAGTTCGCGGGCGGTCTCGCCCTTCTTGACGAAGCACCAGTCCTGCGCGGCGATGGCGCCGGCATCCATGCGGTCGGCGAGATGATAGATGGTGCCGCCGGCGATCGGATCGCCTTCCTTGATGGTCCATTCCACGGCGGCCTTGCCGCGGTGACGCGGCAGCAACGAGGGGTGGTAGCCGATCCCGCCATACGTGGCGGCAGCGAGCGCGTCCTTGCCGATCCGGGCATGGCTATGCGCCGTGATGATCAGATCTGTGTCGGGAGCGATCTCGGAAGCCACCACCAGCTTCGGATTGGCCTGCACCACGACCTCGATGCCGGCGGCCTTGGCCGCCGCGGCCAGGCGATCCTCGGCGTCCGCCACGACGACCCGTACGATCGAGACGCTGTGCTCCCGGAGCATGTTCAGGGTGGTCACACCGAAATGGCGGGAACCGACGATGGTAATGCGCATGGGGTCCGATCCGTCTCGCAACTGCGTCATACCCGATAACACGTCCGGGCGCCCTGTCACCAGCTGCGGGCCGTTTGCGGCGGTTATCAACAATGCGCCGGGCGCGGGACACGCTGATTTCCAAGATTGCGCAGCCGGTCGTTCCGGTGCCCTCCATGGCCCATTGCAGCTGTCTGGAGCGAGTGCGACGCTGATTGCGCCCCACCTGGGATGCCTATCGCTGTCCTGAAGGGCTGCCCTACAATTTCTACCACGGCGCCTATTATGGCGAGGAGCCGCCTACGATCTACCGCGGTTACCCCTATCGGCCGTTACTACCGCTACAGCGCCTATCGCAATCGCCGCGGACATGTTTTTGCCAGCGTTGCCAGGCGGCCACGGTCGGACGGCAGATCGCGTCATGCGGTTCCTGTGTTTCATTCCGAACCGAAGCGATCCCCGTCTGCCGCTAGAACATATCAACCGGGGCTGGCCACATTTCAATCCGGATCCATTTTCGAACCCGGCTGTAGCCGCTGGCGCAAATGCCAGCGGCTTTTTCATGCCGTGCGTCACGAAATCATCTCACGGTAATACGTTCTCAACCAGCTTGTCGTATCGACCAATCCGTCGCGGATTTGTATTGCGTACCGCGACACCGAATATCTCCCGCCCGAGTGGGTGCGCCGCGCGGGCCTTTTCGCCGGGACCGATTTCATGCCGAGCGCGATTGAGCAGATCGTGGACGCCTATGTGCGTCTGAAGAACCGTCGCGGGCTCGACGCACTGATGATGCACAGGCAGCGGCTCGCGGTCGATTTGAAGAGCAGGTCCGGCTACGATTTCAGCGTGTCGATCGGCCAGATCGAGGAAGAGATCGCGATCATCGAGGCGGGTCTCAGCCGGCTGAAGGCGACGAATTCCACGGCGATCTGACCAGGGGGACTTGTCGCAAGGGCCGGGATACGACGCGTTGTCGCAGCCCAATTCCGGTTCATGCAGGGTTCAGCCCGCCCATGCGTCAATCGGCAGATCGTTTCGTGGGGTGCGAATCCTGCCGGGTTCGTCCCCCATCATTGGAGAGTCGTTATGATTGAACTCGCGCTGGCCGGCCTGATTGCGTTTGCAAGCGTGCCTGCGGCATCGCCGGAGCCGATGGTGGAACAGGTCCAGTTCAGAGGCGGGCCGGGCGGGCAATGTCCGGATGGTTATGATTTCAACCACTCGAACGGCCGCTGCTATCCGAACGACTATCACGCGCCGGGTTACTACACGGCCCCCCAGCCGACCTACCGAGGGAGGGGCTACTATCGAGGCAACGACGACGGTCCCGAGTACTATGGCCGTGGCGGCCGCTGTCCTGATGGCTACGACTACAATTATTCGAACGGACAGTGCTTTCCGAACGGCGCACGCGCGCCCGGCATGTACCTGCGCTAGGACGCCTTAGGAGGATTTGCCGCCATCGATCACCGTGAACAGCGGTCGGGCCTTGGTCGGCTCGACCAGTAGCTCCTCGACCATGGCGCTCGCGGCCTCGACATACCTCCGTGTCGGCTTGTCCAGCGGCCGTTGCGCCTCGTCGTCGAGCGCGACTTTGGCGGCTTCGACCAGCTTGCGCATGCGCTCGGCATGATCGTCGCCTGCGGTCAGCGTCGCGCGCGCCAGCGAGCGCAGCACGAACAGCTCGCCCTCGAGGCGGAGCAGGCGATCGTTGAGACGGGCAAGGACGGCGTTGAGTTCGGCCATTTCCGTGGTTCGTCGCTGTGAATTCCTCCTGATCTAGCGGCGATCGGTGAACGGAGTGCAAACGGTATCGGCGCAATTGGGCCGATCGTTCGCATGGTCTGGTGCCGCCGTTGTGACCGGTCGTGACGGCGCTCACGCGTGGGCGCAGCATGGTTCCCGCACCACATGCCAGCCTGGGTGAACGACTGGAGCCCACGTGATGCGGTCTGTCCCGATTGTGATCCTCTTGATGTCGGCATGCGCGGCGGCCGCCGCCGCCGCGCCGGCGCATCACGCCCGCACGCACCATCCCGTGGTCATCCGTCCGTCCGAGGACGCGCCGGTGCCGCCCGGTTGGTACAAGTTTCCCGGGTGGCCGCCGATCCCGCCGTCGGAGAACAGAAATCTCGATCCCTCCAATTTCGGCGGAGGCTGATCAAAGCTACGCGGCGGTTCGCGCCAGATAGTCGCGGGCGAAGGCGAGGTACCAGTCGAGGCAGCCCGGGTTGGCCATCGCCTCCTTGTTGATGACTTTCTCGACGGGCTGGCCGAGCAACAGCTTCTTGATCGGCAGCTCCTGCTTCTTGCCCGACAGCGTGCGCGGGATCTCGGCGACTGCGAAGATCTCATTCGGCAAGAAGCGGCGTGATAGGCCAGCCTCGATCGCCTTGTTGATCTTGGCCTGCATCGGGGCGTCGAGTGCGACGCCCTCGCGCAGCACGACGAACAGCGGCATGTAGCTGTCCCGGCCGAGATATTCGAGGTCGACGACGAGGCTATCGAGCACCTCCGGCAGCGCCTCGATCGCGGAATAGAGCTCGCTCGTGCCCATGCGCAGGCCATGCCGGTTGATGGTGGCGTCGCTGCGGCCATAGATGATGCAAGAGCCGTCGGGATTGACCTTGAGCCAGTCGCCGTGCCGCCACACCGGCCCGCGGCCGCTGCCGTCGAAATTATCCGGATAGGTCTCGAAATAGCTGGCGCGGTAGCGCGCGCAGTCCTTGTCGTTCCAGAAATAGAGCGGCATCGACGGCATCGGCTCGGTGCAGACGAGTTCGCCGACCTCGTCCATGACGGCACGCCCCTGTTCGTTGAAGGCTTCGACGGCCGCGCCGAGCAGACGGCACTGCATCGCGCCCGGCGTCTGCGGCAGTTGGCGATTGCCGCCGATGAAGGCGCCGGCGAAGTCGGTGCCGCCGGAGATGTTGGCCCACCAAATGTCGGCCTGCGCCTTGCTGCCGTTGGTCTTCGACAGAGCTGCGAAGCGCGCGTTGAACCAGGCCTGCGTGTCGGCGCTGAGCGGCGAGCCGGTCGAGCCGAGGCAGCGCAGCAGCGACAGATCGCCGGCGGCGGCAAGGTCGATCTCGGCCTTGGCGCAGTTGGCGAAGAACGCCGCGCCGGCGCCGAAGAAGGTCGCTTTCGCCTGCGCCACGAAGCGCCACAGCGTGGTCCAGTCCGGCTTGTCCCTGCTGCCGCCGGGGCTGCCGTCGAAGATGCAGCAGGTGGTGCCGCTGAGCAGGCCGCCGACCTGGCTGTTCCACATGATCCAGCCGGTCGAAGAGTACCAGTGATAGCGCTCGCCGAACGAGTTCGGGTGATAGGAGCAGCCGATGTCGTTGTGCAGGCCGAGCAGCGCCAGCACCACGATGACGATGCCGCCATGGCCGTGCACGATCGGTTTCGGCAGGCCGGTGGTGCCGCTGGAATAGACGATCCAGAGCGGATGATCGAATGGCAGCCACATCGGCTCGAACGCGTCGATCGCCGCGCCCGTCCTGGCCAGGATGTCGGTGAGCAGGGCGTCCGGCGCGGCAGGCGCTTGGGCCTCGCTGTGCAGGATGACGTGCTCGACGGTGGGAAGCGATCCTCGCAGTTCGGCCAGCACATCGTGCCGATCGTGGCGCCGGCCGGCATAGGTGACGGCGTCGCAGGCGATCAGCACTTTCGGCTCGATCTGCTTGAAACGGTCGATCACGGCGGGTGCGGCCATGTCGGGCGCGCAGACGCTCCAGACCGCGCCGATGCTGGCGCTGGCGAGAAAACCGATGATGGTCTCAGGGATGTTGGGCAGATAGGCTGCGACGCGGTCGCCCGGCTTGACGCCTTTCTCCTTCAGATGCAACGCGAGCGCCGCGGCGTTGCACCGCAGCTCCGGCCAGCTGGTTTCCCTGAGCTTGCCGTCTTCGCCGCTGCTGACGATCGCGGTCAGGCCGGCGGCATCGGCCGCCTGGACATGCCGGAACACCTGCCGGGCGTAGTTGACCTGCGCACCCGGAAACCAGACCGCGCCCGGCATCTTGCGCTCGGTGATGACGCCCGCAAACGGCGTCGGCGATTGCAGGTCGTAGTAGTCCCAGATGCTGCGCCAGAAGGCGTCGAGGTCGCGCACCGACCATTGCCGCATGTCCTCGTAGCTCGCGAAGGACAGGCCGCGCTGCTCGGCCAGCCAGTTGCGATACAGGGCGATCTGCGGAATGAAAGGAGCGGTCATCGCGTGTCGGCATCAGTTGCGGGGAGGCAATTGTAGCTTGCTCCGCAGACCAGCAGAAGCCATCGTTCGTGCAGACCGCAATGGCCGTCTTCAGCCTACCACTCCACGCCCGCCCAGCGGCGTCCGAACACCGGCGGCTTCGTCTTCACCGCCTGCCAGCCGAAGAAGTGATGCTTGCCGGACCAGCTGTGCACCACGCTGCTGCAGATGTTGCACTTGAAGTTGCCGACATGCGCTTCGGCATGTTCTTCCCTTGTCGCGGTGTAGTTCATGCTGCAACCGGTGCAGGTGAATTCTTCGATCGTCCAGATGCTGTTGGCCATTGCACAGAATGTTTCCTGGGACCTCGCTGCAGGGTAGAGACGGGCGTTTGCATCGGCGTAAACCTGTCAGGGGAAATCCGGTTAATCGCCGTTAGCCAAACCGCGCCGATGTCACTGCTCGGTCCGACCCGGCCGCATGTCGCGGTCGATGGACGCGCCGGATGGCGAGCAACGGCAGCCTGCTTTGCACCCGGCCGGTGCGGACCTTGTCATCGATAGCGTAGGCATGGCCCCAATAGCCGGGAGTGCCGTTTGGCTTGATCGAAAAGCGGCCGCCGCGGTGAATTCCCGCATGCTGATCGGGCGCTCGAGCGCGGCTCGGCGTTGTCACGGAATGCTTTTCGGCCGATGCGTTCCTGATCCGGCGGTCGGCGGGTCCGAAGCGAACGGCGGTCGTCTTGACGCCCGGCCCGGGGCTGGCAATAACGGCCGGTGCAAGTGCCGGAACCCGCGTCGATGCCGCAAGGAAGGTCGTGCCCGTGAAAAGCCTCCGTCAGCTCCTCACGGGAGAGGACATCATCCAGCTCGTGATCCGGCTTGGCTTGCTTGCCCTGCTGATCATCTGGACCTTTCTGATCATCCGGCCGTTCGTGCCGATCCTGGCCTGGAGCGGGGTGCTTGCGGTTGCGTTCTATCCGGCCTTCAGCTGGGTCGCCAAAGTCCTCGGGGGACGTCCCAAGACTGCGGCGGCGATCCTCACCCTCATCACGCTCGGTATCGTCATCGGCCCGGCGACCTGGCTTGGCATCAGCGCGGTGGACGGCGTGCGCGAGCTCGCGCACCAGCTCGGCACCGGCGACCTCGCGCTGCAGTCGGCGCCGGAGCAGCTCAAATCGTGGCCGCTGGTCGGCCCCTGGCTCTATGAGCTCTGGGACCAGGCCTACACCAACATCCGCGCAGTGCTGCGCGAAGTGGCGCCGTATCTTCAGCCGCTGGCGGGGCCGCTGCTGTCGCTGGCGGGCGATGCCGGCGTCGGTACGCTCCAGTTTCTGGTCTCGGTATTCGTGGCCGGCTTCCTGTTCCCGCATGGGCCGCGGCTGGTGGCGGCCGGCCGCGGTTTCCTGTTTCGCATCGTGCCCGAGCAGAGCGAGCATTTCCTGTCGCTCGCCGGTGCGACGATCCGCGCCGTGGCGCAAGGCGTGATCGGCGTTGCGATCGTGCAGGCGCTGCTGGCCGGCATCGGCTTCAAGCTTGCGGCCGTGCCGAGCGCGGGTCTGCTCGCCTTCATCGTGCTGCTGCTCTCGATCGTGCAGATCGGCGCCTTCCTCGTGCTGCTGCCTGTCATCATCTGGATCTGGACCGCCAAGGACGTCACCACGGCGTTGGTGCTGACGGTGTTTCTGGTCCTGGTCGGCTTCATCGACACCATGCTGAAGCCGCTGGTGATGGGGCGCGGCCTGACCACGCCGACCATCGTCATCTTCGTCGGCGTGATCGGCGGCACGCTTGCCCATGGCATCGTCGGCCTGTTCATCGGGCCGATCATCCTGTCGGTGGCTTGGGAGATGATGATGGCCTGGATCAGGACGGAGGACACAGCAGCGGGCGCCGGCGACGGGTGATCTCGCAGCCTGTGATCAAGAGGCGCCCCGAACTTGTCTATGCAATTAGACAAGTTACGATCGCGGACGATTCTATTCTCGATTGCGACAGCAATGGCGAAGTCTTCCAAGCTGGTTGCCGCCAAGCGCGGCAAGGTATTGTTGGTCAGACGCCGGTCGGACGGACTGTGGATGTTCCCGGGCGGCCGCAAACGCGCGCGCGAGTCCCAGAAGGACTGCCTGCGGCGGGAGATCAAGGAGGAGCTGCCCAAGCTGAAGCTCGGCCGGATCAGCCTGTGGAAGGAAGTGAAGGCCAGGAACAAGCGCTCCGGCCGGAAGATGAGCGACGCGATCTTCATCGCCAAGGGCGCCAAGGGCAGGCTGGCAATCGGCGACAAGAAGGAGATCGACCGCGCCGCCTGGCAGAAGCCGCGCGGCATCCGCCTTACGCCGACCTCGCGCTACATCCGCGATCGCCTGTTTCCGAGGAAGCGGCGGCGCAGCTAGTCCTCTCGTCCCGCCGCTCGCACCCGCCCGGCGAATGATCGGGCCATGCGCGGCTCCGGCGCGGCGCGCCTTACCGCCTCGGCCTCGCGCAGCTCCTTGCGTGCCTTGCGCGCACTGCGCATCGCACGCTTGATGAAAGGGTGTTGCGAATCCTCGGCGAAATACAGCACCACCTCGCAACTCGGACATTGCCGGGAATAGCCGTCCTGCAACCGCATGGCGCGATCGCGGAACATGACCTTGCAGCGCGTGCACTGAATCTGGACGAAACTCATGCGCGACCGACAATGACTGATGGAAATGGACCATCAGCTGATCGCAAATGTCTGAAGAAAGCCTGAAGGGCTTTTGCGCATTCACCACCAGCTTGCCGCAAAGCCGATGCAGCGGGCGCGAGCATGTCGGCGATGCTCGCGTCACGCGCGCGGCGAGGCTATTGCTTGGCCGCCATCGTCTCCAGGCACTGATTGAGAAATGCGGTGCGATCTCTCGGCAGCACCTTCTCGAGATCCGCCTTGAGTGCGCATTCGCGCTGCCGGATCTGCTCGGCACGGCGCTTCTCGGCGGCTTCGCGGAATTCGGGGGCGACCTTGCTGGGATCGACCAGCGCCTGCGAGCCGGCGGGTGTGGCCACAAGCAGCACGATGGCGGCGATGAAAATGAATGGTCTCAAATGGGCCTCCTTAAAAAAAGGCATGCTGGCGCGCGGCGTGCCAACGCTCAAACCGGAGCCGCGCGGTACCCCGTTCCGCCGCGGCAGCGCTGACAGGGCGTGTGAACCAGTTCACGGGCGCTCCACCAATTCGCTGCTATGAAAGCGTCATTGCCTGACCAAATCATTTTCCAACGAAACGCCCCGGCGTCCAAGCGCCGGGGTTTTTCGTATTGGCGATGCGATCTTCGATCGCATCGGCCGTTGTTCAAGTGAGACACGATCGACGCCGCGTTGTAAGGTGCGGAGGGGGTCCCGGTTCCCTTCTTTCCATGCACGGAACGTTGCCGCGAGGCGTGCGTTCGCCGGGCAAATCCCATATGCATGGCGGCGCGTCGCCGAATCGAAACGCGGGCGGCGCGCGTACAGTTGGCGGCGGTTTACGACCAGAAACGGATTCACGTGAGGCTTGCAAAGAAGGCGCGGGCGGCCAAGGCATCGCTAAAGAGGGCATCGCCAAAGACCGGGATATCGCCCAAGTCCAGGACATCGCTCAAAGCCAAAGCATCGCTCAAGACCAAGGCGTCGCCAAGGAAGAGCGAAGGGGCGCAGCGCGCCACGATCTCGTCCTCGTCGCCGCTCGGTTCGATGGCGCTTCATCTGCTCTCGCAATGGAAGCAGTCCGGACCCAGCGGCATCGTGTTTCTCGCCGAGAACGAGAGCAGGGCGGAGCGGCTGGGCAGCGTCATTCACGCGCTCGATCCATCCTGCGAGGTGCTGGTGTTTCCACGGCTGAACACCTTGCCGTTCGATCAGCTCGAGCCCTCGCATGAACTCGCGGGGCGCCGAGCCTCGGTGCTGCGGCGCCTCGCAAGATCCAGGAAGCCGCTGTTTCTCGTCTCGACCGCGGAAGCGGTGATGGAGCGCCTGCCGCCGCCCCCGAGCCTCTTGCGCCTCAGCGTCAGCTTGAAGGTGGGTGGCGCATTTTCCGAGCAGGACCTCGAGAGCCGTCTCGAAGCCCTCGGATACGATCTCGACGACGAGCCGGACTATCCAGGCGGGGCGCTGTTTCACGGACAGACCTTCGAGATATTTCCCGCAGGCGCGCTCGGTCCGTTCCGCGTTGAACATTCGGATCGCGTGATCGACCGGATCGTGGCGTTTGATCCGAAAGAGCACGACATCATCTTCGAGACGAAGGAGCTCGTGGTCGATCCGATGTCGGAGCGGCTTGGCTTTGCCGGCAAGGGCGGCAAGCGCGGCAGCCTGTTCGACTACTGCGGACGCGCCAAATGGATCGCCGATGCAGGGGTCCCGGCGCATGCCGATGGCTGGCTTGATACGATCGAGGAGGCTGCGCCGCGCGCGGAGCGGGAGCGCGAATATCTCGGACGCCGCGACTGGAAGCAGCTCTCCAGGGGCATGAAGGTGTTGCCGCGGACCGCATCGTTCCCGGCCGTGCCCGAATTCTCGAAGCTGACCTCCGCAAGGAAGGCGCTGCGGGCTTTCGTCGAGGAGACGCGGCGGGCCGGTTCGCGACTGATCCTCGTCGCTGCGCAGGAGGACGATCTGCGCGTCATGGAGCGGATGAGCGGCGTCAAGGCGCAGCGCTGCGAGGATTGGGACGAGGCGGCGCGCGGGGGAAGCGGCGAGGCGGCGCTTCTGGCCGATCTCGATGCGGGCTTCGTCGTGCCGGGGCGAAAGCCTCTCGTCGTCGTGACGGCATCCGACGTGCTCGGCAGCCGGGCGCATCATGCGCAGCCGATGGCGCGCGCCTGGAGCGCGGCCTTCGACCACGCCGATGTGCCGGAGCAGGGCACGGTGGTGGTCCATCTCCAGCGCGGCCTTGCCGTGCTCGACGGCCTGCAGACCGTCAACACCGGCGGCGGCGCCATGCGGGAGATGATCCGCCTCAAGTTCGCAGGCGACAATGCGGTTCTGGTGCCGCCGACGGATCTCGCCTTGATGTGGCCTTACGCCGCCGAGCTCGGCAAGCTGGCGCTCGACAAGGCGGACGGCAGCACATGGTGGGCACGGCGCAGCGAGGCCGAGCGCGAGATCCAGATCGCCGGCAAGGTGCTGGCCAAGCACATCAGCCAGCGCCGCCGGCGGCGCGCGGAAAAGCTGGTGCCGCCGGGATCTGCCTACGAGAAGTTCGTCGCGCGGTTTCCCTATTTCACGACGACCGACCAGGCCAAGGCGATCCACGACGTGCTGGATGATCTTGCCTCCGGCCATCCGATGGACCGGGTGGTCTGCGGCGACGTCGGCTTCGGCAAGACGGAAGTCGCGCTGCGCGCGGCGGCCGCCGTGGTGCTGTCCGGCAAGCAGTCGGCGATCGCGGTGCCGACGACGGTGCTGGCCCGGCAGCATGTCGCAACGTTCCGGAAACGCTTTGCCCCGTTCGGCATCGAGGTCGGGAATTTGTCGCGGGCTACCTCTGGCGCGGAGCTGCGCGAGACGAGAGAGGGGCTGCGCAGCGGCCGGATCAAGGTCGTGGTCGGCACGCAGGCGCTCACCGCCAAGGACGTGAAGTTCGACGATCTCGGCCTCGTCATCATCGACGAGGAGCAGCATTTCGGCGCGGCCGAGAAGGCAAAGCTCGCCGGCCTCGCCAAGAACGTCCATGTGCTCATGATGAGCGCAACGCCGATTCCGCGGACGCTTGCTGCCGGACTTGCCGGCTTCCGCGACCTCAGCGTGATCGCCTCGCCGCCGGTGCACCGGCTTCCGGTCGCGACCAGGATCGCGCCCTTGTCGGATGCCGCCATCGCCTCCGCGCTGCTGCGCGAGCAGCGCCGCCACGGCCAGAGCTTCCTGATCTGCCCGCGCATCCAGGATCTCGATCCGATGCTGGCCCGGGTGCAGGCGGTGGCACCGGACCTCCGCATCGTCTGCCTGCACGGCAGACTGGCGGCCGACGAGATCGACGATCGCATGATGAGCTTCGTCGAGGGCAGGGCCGACGTCCTGCTCGCAACCAACATCGTCGAGAGCGGCCTCGACATTCCCCGCGCCAACACCATTGTGGTGTGCTGGCCCGAGAAGTTCGGCCTCGCCCAGCTGCACCAGCTGCGCGGACGGGTCGGCCGCGGCGGCATCCGCGCCTTCGCCCATCTCCTGACCGAGACGGAGTCAGGGCAGTCCGAGAAGCGGCTGGCCGTGCTCGAGGAGTTCAGCCGGCCGGGCGCCGGCTTTGCCATCAGCGAGCGCGACCTGGATCTGCGGGGCGCGGGCGATCTGTTCTCGGAGCAGCAATCCGGCCATGTCCAGGTGTTCGGGCCCGTGCTCTACAGCCACCTGCTGAAAATGGCCTCGGAGAAGGTCGACGAGGAGCGTGCCGCGGTGTGGGTGCCCGACCTCAACCTGCCGGTCGGCGACATGCTCCCCGAGGCCTATGTGCAGTCCGAGCCCGTGCGGCTCGAGCTCTATGCGCGCGCCGCACGGTGCAGCAACGAGGACGATCTCGAGGATCTCGAGGAGGAAACCTCCCGCCGCTTCGGTCCCTTGCCGAAGGTCGCCCGCGACTTCTTCGCCGCGGCCATGCTCAGGATCGAGTGCAAGCGGCGCGGCATCATCCGTCTCGACGTCGGCCCCGGTGCGGTGGCGGCAACGTTCCTGCCCGGGCGGTTGCGGAAGTCGAGAGGGAAGTCGCTCCAGCGCGACGGCGACCGCGTCGTCTATCACAGCCCGATGCGCGATGCGCCTTTCGATCGGGTGGAGGAGTTGTTCGAGGCGCTGGACGAGGGGTAGGGCGCCTGAAATCTGAAAACAACCCCATGCACAGTAGCCAAGGGCTGCTGGCGCAATGTGTTCTGCAGCCGGCGGAAAGGCTGGCCCGGGCCCATCATCAGGTTCAACCTCTCTCCGGCACGTCGCATCGTTCGACGCCATACTTCCGGCCCGCTGCCGGTTGACCCGTCGGGCAAAACAGTGGCATTCTGTCACCTTCGGAAAATCGGCCGCGGCGAAGGCTGCTTCGTGCGGAGCCGGTTCGGTCGGCCGCGGCGACACCCATTGTCGGCTTAGCCCCCAGCTATCTCGGTCATCCCGTCGCATGGACCCGTATTCGGCGGGGGTCGCCGGCCGGCCCGCTAACGTGGAATTAATCCAAAAAGCTTACAATTCTAGGCAGGTGTATGGGTGCTGCGTAAAGGATGCGTCACGACGACGTTCCGGCGACGGCTTCCTTTTGCTCGCTCACGAGGTCAATGCAGATGACCAGGACGTCCGAAGCGCAAGGCTTTGTCGAACAGCTCGATCCCGCAGCCCTTGCAGCCGCCGCAGCAGTCCCCGAACCCGCAGCTCTCGAAGCTCCGGTGCCGACCAGGCGGTCCAGCCGGAAATCGGTGCTGGCGCTCTCGGTGTGCGCACTCGCCATCAACGGTTCGGCGGCCATCTATACATGGCCGTCCGAGCTTCCGTCGCTGAATGTCCGCAAGTTGGCCGAACTGTTGCCGCGTCCGGAATCGTCCGCAGCAAAACCGGATCCGGTGGTCGCCGCCTTGAAGGATATCCAGTCGGCCCAGCAGCAACACACGGCTTCGCTGCAGGAGAACAACCAGGCCTTGCAACAAAATGCAGCCCTGCTGCAGCAGGATTCGATGGTGCTGCTGTCCCTGCGACAGAGCATCACGGACGAACGGGTCGATGTGAGGAAGATATCTTCGCAGCTCTCCACGCTGATCGCGAAGGTCGACGCGCTGCAAAATACGATGATGTCGGACGTCACATCCTCCATTCGACGCGCGAATGCGCGCTATGGACTGTCCGCAGCGATGCGCAAACGGCTGGCTCGGGAATCGAAGCCCCTCGGGCCGGTGTCGATTGGCGGAGCTCCGCTGAGCATGCCGACTGCGGCGCCGGCGCCGGAAAGCTGAAGGCGACTGTAATCGGTTGGGTTGTCAGGCCACGCCAGCAATCCGATGGGACCGATTTCCGAAGAGCGAAGGCGGAGTGGCTAGGCAGCCTGCTCCTCGAACGAGGTGTAGACCCGGCCGGTCGGATCCACGATCTGAACGTCCCAGCACCCGTCCTCGACAAGCTCTCTGGCCTTCTTGAGGGCGGCCGCAAGTGACAGCCGCTTGAGGCTGACGACGCCTGCCGTGTCGAAACCGGTGATTTCAAACATGCCGCTCCCTCCTGTTTTCTGGAATCCTACACCTTTCTTGCGTGTTGTCTCGCGCCGTTTTGGGGGAGGGCAGGTCCTCCTCCGCAAGCTGGATTGACTCTGCAGCTCCCCTGTCGAACTATTCGGGAAAAAGTAGCAGTCGGGCAGTGAGCGATGAAAGACTACCAGGCTCAGCTGGAGAAGTTGCGCACGGACGCGGCCGAGTGCGCACTGATCCGCGATCTTGCGACCGACAGAGCCAAGCGCGAGCTGTTTGAGCGGCTGGCCAATCATCTGACCGTGCTCGCGGAACAGGTCGAGCTGGCGATGCTGGAGCGACACAAAGGCGCTGGAACGTAAGGCCCCTCTGGCAGCCGAGTGACCGCCGAGGGCGAGCGCAAGGGTTACCGGGTCGGAAGCGCCTTCCATCCATAGGACTGGCGCGCGATCTGGCCGGTGACGTCGAGATCCTTCTCGTCAGAGACGCGCCAGGCCGCCACCCCGAAGCAGACGGTGAGAACGACGGCGGCCACTAGCAGCAGCATCGATAGAAACTGGCTCACGCCTACACCCCTGAACGCGACGCATGAGCGGAGCGACCACGGAATGTCGATTCGGAAAATGCAGGCGCACTGACCCATCGCCGATTTTCCCCATGACTCACGCCGGACCAAAAGCGCTTACGAGTCCGATCGTGATCGGGACCAGCGCCACCACGGTCCAAAGGACGGGCGAGCCAGAGGAAAGGCCAGCGATCAGTATCGAGGCACCGAAGCCCACGAGGAGCGCTGAGATGGCATAGGCAACGGCTTTGTCCATCGTTCGATCCACGAGCAAAAAAGGACCGATTGCGACTGTAAGATTCCCGGCGTCCGGAAAGGTTCCTATTGCGCCGCGACGGCGATGGATGGGGCCGGAGGGGATGGTGGTTCAATACGTTTAATTGCGTAATGGCGTAGGGTGTTCGCCGACGCCGATACGGTGGGGCCGCGAATTTCGTTTCCGATGGGCTCTTTTGTACGACAAACTCGATCTCACCGCAGACCCAAGGCTGTCGCGGTGACTTACGGGGGCCGCGGCGATCACCTTCACCAACACGATTGTCGAGAGTGGTCCATACGCCGGAGCTGGCTTGTTAATCAACGCCGGCGCGGCGGTGAGCGCAATGGGGTGGCATTCCGAGAATATGGACGGCGCGCGCCGGCGCCCCCTCGAAACTGTTCGGATACGCCAGCTCCGCCTTAACAATTTTCTGCTCGGGTGTAGCCTCTGGCTCGGGGCGGAGCTTGATTCGTCATGCTGGAAGCCATTCTCATTCTGCTCGTGATCGGAGCCATGGCCCTTCTCCTCATAGCGTTTTGGGGGCTGCATAGGCACGTATGAGTGGCACGGCCCAGCCAGCACCAAACCGGCCGGGGCTCGAAGCTCGGGCAGGCCAGATTTGATAGTCCTGCGCGTGGAAGGTCTCCGCGCGTGCCGGGTCTCGCAACGATCTGAGGTCTTCGTCTGGGCGTGGAATGGAAAACCTGATCGAGCTCGTCAGGTTCTACAAAGAAAACCCCAAGCTGCTCACGCGCTGGCAACGGGAGTGATCCACTAGCCTGCGGCCTACGCCGGACGCGTACCCTGCAAGCCGCTCAGGCGAGGAGGATGACTAGAGCTAGCCGTATTCCTAAGGCGACCCGTAGAAGGAGCGTTCGTCGGCAGTCATAGTTAGGCTGGCCGTTCCAAGGCGACAATCGAATTTGCTGCCTCGACATCGTTGGAAGCTCGCATCCGATCGCTTTAGGGATGTCCAGCATCGCGGCATTGGAGCAACAGTATCACAGCACTTTGCAGCAGTGCATGATTGTTAATTTGCGTCGCCTGCGCGATTCAGGCCTGTTCTTTCTACAAGCCAAACAGAATGTTGGGAGACGGCGAGGATGATCGTACGGGCTGGGGTCACTGTTGCGTTGTTGCTAACTGCCCTAGGATCGGAAGCCTTCGCTTCGCGGCAGCACAGACCTACGGGGCGCATCTCTTGCGGTGAGGTCCGATACTATGTCGCCAAATATTCGGCGACAGTGGCTGAGATGTACGCCCGTAGTCACGGCGCTACCGACGCACAGATCGAACGAGCGCGACGCTGCCTGGCCTCGAACGAGACTGCCGAAACCCAGCAACCCCGCGCTTATACTGATTGAACTGGTATATCTTCCCCGGACACTCAGCTGGGCAGATGCGTGTCAAGGCTGCTCGAGCGCGCTATCAGTTCAGGTCCATAAGTATTGCGGACCAGGGCTAGAAGCCAAACCCGCGACTGATCTCCCGCGCTAACTTGAGTGCAGCGTCGGTATTGCGACCAGAGAAAACCAACTTGTCAAACTGTGACAGAATGGTCATTCCAAATAGCGCTATAGCAATGCCTCTAAACATGGTTGTAGGTCCGGGTTGAACGATGCTGTGAAAGTTCAAACGGCCCCAGCCGCAGGATTGGGGTAAACAGCCGGGGCCGGCATTCCCATTCCATGTGCCGCATCGGCGGTAGGCGGCACGTGTTTAGACTAAGCACACAGGAGCTAACGAACCATTTCCGAAGACCATCCTTGGCAAGGAGGCGCGGCGTTGGGCGCCGTCGTGGAGCGAGGCCGCAAGGGTTCACCGTAACCAAACACTCGGACGGACCATCGGTCTCGTCGATGCCGAAAGGGAGGCGTGCAAGGCGTGAGGCCGAAGGCAAGGGCCGCGCGGCCTGGTATGAGGAACGGGAACAATCGGCAATCCGGTGGGTTGGCGTATTGCTCCGGCCCATGCCCCCCTGCGTCCGGAGCGTTCCACGGCCCCAGCCCGCCGCCAAGCTGGGGCCGTTGTTTTAGGTCCGGCGCTTCGTGTCAACGATATGGTCGTCCGGCAGGGGACGTCGTCGGGGTTGCCCAACTCGGTCCGATTGCGGACCGCGCATGGCTCGCCCGGAGCGCGGCATGGGCAAGCGCGATGGCCAAAGATGGGGGGATCTGGATGAACTTCACAAACCCAGCGGATGTTGTGCGCAAAACTTCATGAAAAGCATACGTGATGCCGCGCCGTTGGTTTCACCGACGAGACGGCGAAGCGTCGGCCCGGCTACTTGCCAATCAGCGACTTCATTGCCTCAAGTAGGCGTTCAAGTCTGAAGGGCTTGTGGAGCATGATACTGCCCGACACCGGACGCGGCGCAATGTGGGTGTAGCCGGTGGCGTAGATGACCGGGATGCGTGGGTGTGCCTCGCGGCATTGAATGGCGACATCCCATCCTGACAATGCGCCCGCCAGCCTGATGTCGGTGAAGAGGAGATCGGGTGCGGCCTCGGCGCAGAGCTGTAGCGCGCGCTCGCCGCTATCCGCTTCCATAACCTCGTGCCCGTGCGTCTGCAGGATGTCCACGACTACATCACGGATCAGGTCTTCGTCCTCGGCTACAAGAATCCGCAACTCTCATCCTCCGGTCGTGCTCTTCGTCCACGACAGGAGGACCTTGAGCAAAAGCGTGGTCCCGGCTGGTGCAAGCCGGGCGATGCGACGAACTGATCAGCGATAGCGAATACCGTCCCGAGATAGAAGGTCGTGACCATGGCGATGGGCAGCGCTGATAACGCGGAAAGCAAGTGCTCTGAAAGAGTGAAGTATGCGAACCCGCCGAACGGCATAAACCTGCCGACTTGGAAGCTTATGGCAAGTGCACTCGCGATTGCAGGTACAACGAGAACGATTTCCTTCAGCTCGAATGGGCTTTTTTCCACCATTTCCGTCATCGGATGAGACTCGATTGCTTGCTCCAAAGCGAAGCTATTGAATGGGCGCGAGCCGAAGATTCGGCAACCGATGCGTGCAGTTCCCCACGTTGCCGCGCTAATGCAAAGGCGCTCGCCCGGTTGGTTGAATCACCGTCTCGCTGCGGTGAGCTACCGTTTCTTACCGTTGAACAGGCTGAATGCCTCGCTCAGTCTTTCGGGCGTGCGAGCGCCATCCGGATGCAGGCACATCAGGATGGTCTTGAACTGGTCGAGCGTGAACGGCGGCTTGGGCGGCTTGTGGTTGTTGATATCGTCTCACCACCATTTTTCAGTCTTCCTAACCACGGCCTCTCGTTCCTTGACCATCGCCAGGATGATCCACCTCTGCCCGGTCCGCTTACCTTTTGGCGTTCCACCGCCGCCAACATCTGCCCAATCGCCAGCGTGCTTGTTCGCGGCGACGATAGTGGACTTGCGCCCCATACGCGCCCCGCGATCCGGAATTACCGAAACAATGAGGCGCTTCCTTTGAATAAGCTCTTGATTTTATGAGGTTTCTTAGTGAGCGCGCTGGGGCTCGAACCCAGGACCCCGTGATTAAAAGTCACGTGCTCTACCGGCTGAGCTACGCGCTCCCATGGCCGCGGATGGCTCGATGAAGAGATCGCCATCGTCTTCGGACATTCGAGAAGCATGTCTTGCCGCCACGCTGAACTCGCGTTGCGGGGAAAACCGGCCGTTTCCGGAACATGCTTTCGGCCCGCGCTGTGTAGGGGGAGTGGCTGCGGAGGTCAATAGCGGGGGTGTTTGCCGAAACTGGCGGCAGTAGCTGGGATTTGCTTGCGGCGCCCGCGGCTTGAGGCGGAATTTTCGACCCGATTGGCGGGCCGCCATCCACGCCGAACTGCCGGGGGGCCCGGAAGGGTTCGGCCTGCATGGTTCGAGACGCCCGCTTTGGCGGGCTCCTCACCATGAGGGTCTGATAGCCTGCTGGGAAGCTTCACCCCATCCTGACGGCCCGCCGCAGGCGGGCGTCTCGAAGGATGGCCGCAGGCGAGCTTCGGCTCGTCAATTCGCCTCGCGCCGGACCTCGTTCGGCACTGCTTGCGGCGTGCCGGCGGGGGTCGGCAGGGCGACCGGGCGCAGGCCGATCAGCTCGGCGGTGCGGATCGCGCTGTCGCGCCAGAACTGGAAGGAGTTGATGCGGCTGAGCTCGAGGATGGCGATCGCGACCGCGGCGAGGAACGGCAGGCTTTGCAGCACCAGGACGCCGGCGAAGATGTAGATCTCGGTGATCTGCCGGAAGCTGTTGGACGCGACCAGCACGCCGGCGCCGACCAGGAGCAGGATGCCGATCACGGCCTCCCAGAACGCCTGGAACTCGATCGACATCCGGCTGAGGCCGCCCTTCGAGGTGCGCGCGAAGGCGATGTGCTCGGTGATCAGGCCCTGCGCCACCGCGCGCGACACCGTCCATTGCACGCTCATCGCTGCGATCATGGCGCCCAGCATCTGGCCCGGCTTGATCGCGACGCGGGCGCGGTACATCGACAGGAAGTGCACCAGCGAGACGATGAAGGCGCCGATGATCGGCAGCGTCAGGATCTTGTCGGGAATGGCGATGTCGGCAAAGGCGACGATCGGCACCCAGACGAGGTTGAGCAGCGCCACGACCACGCCGAGGCTTTCGGCGCCCAGCCAGTTCAGCCAGCCGAGGCCGTATTCGCGCTTCTGGTCGGAGGTCAGCCGGCTCGCGCCGGGCAGGAAGCGGCGCCAGTGCTTCTTCACGATCTGCAGGCCGCCATAGGCCCAGCGATGGCGCTGCTTCTTGAACGCCTCGTAGGTGTCCGGCAACAGGCCCGCGCCGTAACGGGTGTTGGTGTAGTGCGTGACCCAGCCGAGCTCCTGGATCGCAAGGCCGAGATCGGAATCCTCGCAGATCGTGTCGCTCGACCAGCCGCCGGCCATGTCCATCGCGGCGCGGCGGATCAGGCACATCGTGCCGTGCACGATGACGGCATTGAGCTCGTTGCGCTGGACCATGCCGATGTCGAAGAAGCCGGCATACTCGCCGTTCATGATGTAGTGCATGATCGACAGATCGCCGTCGCGATGCTCCTGCGGCGCCTGCACGAGGCCGACGCGCGGGTCGGCGAAAGCCGGCACGAGGTCCTTGAGCCAGTCGGGCTCGACGACATAGTCGGCGTCGAGGATGCCGATGATCTCGGCATCGACCGCGGTGCGGTCCATCGCGATGCGCAGCGCGCCGGCCTTGAAGCCCTGCACCTTCTCGGCGTTTATGAACTTGAAGCGTTCACCGAGCGCGCGGCAATGGTCCTGGATCGGCTGCCAGAAGGCGGGATCGGGCGTGTTGTTGATGATGACGACGCATTCGTAGTTCGGATAGTTCAGCCGCGACAGCGCATCGAGCGTCTGCTTGAGCATGTCGACCGGCTCGAAGTAGGCGGGGATGTGGATCGAGACCTTCGGATAATAGTTTTCCGGCACGTTCTCGACCGGCTTGCCCCTGGCGAGCAGCCGCTGCGGCGGCCGGCCGAAGGCTACCGCCGCGATCTCGTCGATGCGCGCCATCGCGATCAGCACCAGCGGAACGAGCAGGATCATGCCGAGCGTCAGCGCGAAGGCCGAGCCGAAGATGAAATAGTGGCTGTTCCAGAACGCGAACACGGTCGCGGCCCAGGCGCCGACGCCATTGGCGGTCGCCGACAGCAGGAAGGCCTGCTTCGCGGTCGGCTTCTCAAGCCGCAGGATCGGCAGCGACAGCAGGATGCCGACGAGCAGCGCGAGTCCCATCAGCTTCCAATAGTCGGGGTTCTCCACCGGGCCGGTCCAGGCGAATTTCGGCTCGCGGCTGGCGTTGAGGATGCCCCAATACGGGCCGACGCCGCCTTCGAAGAATTTCCAGGGCTGATCGATCGCCTCGACGATGTTGTATTCCATGCCGATGGCTTCGGCGCGGCTGACGAAGTTGCGCAGGGTCAGCGCCTGCTGGAACGGACCGGGGTCGGCGTTGCGCAAATTGTAGCCCTGGCTCGGCCAGCCGAACTCGGCGATCACGATGCGCTTGCCGGGGAACAGATTGCGCAGCAGGTTGTAGCGGTCCACGGCCTGGTCGACCGCCTGGTCCGAGCGGAAGTTTTCCCAGTAGGGCAGCACGTGGGCGGCGATGAAATCGACATTGGAGGCAAGGTCGGGATTGTCGCGCCAGATGTTCCAGATCTCGCCGGTCGTGACGGGCACGCGGACCGAGCCCTTGACCTTCTTGATCATGTCGATGAGGTCTTCGACCTTCTGCTCACCGCGGTAGATCACCTCGTTGCCGACCACGACGCCGACGACGTTGCTGTTCTTGCGGGCGAGCTCGATCGCGGCCTTGATCTCGCGCTCGTTGCGATCCTTGTCCTTGTCGATCCAGGCGCCGACGGTGACCTTGAGGCCGAACTCGGCCGCGATCGGCGGCACCAGCTCCACGCCGCCCGTGGATGAGTAGAGGCGGATCGCGCGCGTCATGGTCGACAGCGTCTTGAGGTCGGCGCGGATTTTCTCCACGCTCGGGATGTTGTCGATGTCGGGATGGGCCGAGCCTTCGAACGGCGCGTAGGAGACGCTGGGCAACAGGCCCCTGAAATCGGGAGCGGGTTCCCTGTCGCGCAAGACTCCCCAGAGCCCAGCATGAAGCGCGGACACGAGCAACAGAACGGCGGCGACAACGCGCATCGCGGCTAAACCAAAAGGGGCTGAGGTGGCAGGGAAGCGGATCCGACCCCGAGATCCGACCGAGTCCGCGGCAAATGGAGCATACCTCTGCCGCGCGGTTTCACAACTGTCATGGGCTCATGTCCTTATGAGGGCATGGGCTTTTCGAACGCGCGGCAGTGCCAACCGCGACTATGCCCGATCGTTCCTGAACGAGAGCTGAAACGAACGCGACTATTTCTGGGGCGCGGGTGTCGGGCTTGCCGCAGGCGAGGGGCTCGCGGCCGGCTGCGGGGCCGGCGCATTGCCGGCGGCCGGCGCTGCCGGCTGGGAAGCAGCAGCGGCTGCCTGCTGCGGCTGGGAGGCCGGGTTGATCCAGCAAGCGTGCACGCGGCTATCCAGGGTCTCGGCGACCTTGGGATCGATCTGGCCGCCGAAGCGGGTCAGGCAGCGGAAAGCCGCCTGGATGTGGCCACCGGGGCAGCCGAAACGGTCGTAGAGGTCGAGATGGCGGAACGCGGTATCGAGGTCATCCCGCCACATCAGCCGCACCACGCGCCGGCCGAGCCAGACGCACTCAGGATTGCCGGCCGGGCCGTTGATGACCTGGGCGGCTTCGGCGAATTCGTCGGTGCGGCGCTGGTTCTGGGCGGCGTCCTTGGCGGCGTCGGCGGGCTGGGCGGCGGCCTTGCCCTGGTCGGGGGCCGGCGCGCCGCTCTGGGCTGAGGCACCATCAAGGCCGGCCAGACCGAGAAGGGCGGAGACGGCCAAGGTGGCGGCGAACTGCCGCAGGACCGCATTACGTGACTGACGCACCCGTTGCCGCATGAATTCCCCAACTTCTCCACTGACCGCCCGCGTCAGGATCCCGCGGACGCGCCCTGATGGCGTCCAAATGGGTCTCCAATGCGGCGGAAAATTCCCGCGGAGTCCCATGACCTGTATTTCGAATTTTGTCCAGCAAAGTCACGATCCTAGGCCTCTGTCGAACGGCCGCAGGTAAATTCCTCGGAGGAGGGAGGGATCCGTCCGGAGTGCCCCCTTGGCAGACGGCGTGCGAGCAGGTAATCGACTGCCCTTCGCGGAGGACGGAACCGATTTCTCTTCGTACGCCACTGGCGCTTCTGCTCGTTTCACTGGGTGCGATTGCTGCCGTGTGGTGGTGGCTGGCCACGCCAATCACGCTCGCGCGCGCTCCGATCGATCCCGCCGAGAAGGTTCAATGCGTCTCCTATGCGCCGTTCCGCGGTGAACAGTCGCCGCTGAACGCATGGACCCATATCGAGGCCGATCAGATCGAGCAGGACCTGCGCCAGCTCAAGGAGATCACCGACTGCGTCCGGACCTATTCGATGGAGAACGGGCTCGACCAGGTTCCGGCGATCGCCGCCAAGGTCGGCGGGCTGAAGGTGCTGCAGGGCATCTGGCTCTCCAGCAACCGCACCAAGAATGTCGAGCAGGCTGCGCTCGCCGTCCGTCTCACCAAGGACTTCCCCAACGTCATCACCGCGGTCATCGTCGGCAACGAGGTGCTGCTGCGCGGCGAGATGACGACGGCCGACCTCGTCTCCATCATCCGCTCGGTGAAGGCGCAGGTCAGCGTGCCCGTCACCTATGCCGATGTCTGGGAGTTCTGGCTGAAGAACCGCGAGGTCTATGACGCCGTCGATTTCGTCACCATCCACATCCTGCCCTATTGGGAGGACTTTCCGGTCAAGGCGAAATTCGCCGCCTCCCATGTCGAGGCGATCCGCGAGCGCATGGCGGTGGCTTTCCCCGGCAAGGAGATCCTGATCGGCGAAACCGGCTGGCCGAGCGCGGGGCGCATGCGCGAGGGCGCGCTGCCGTCACGCACCAACCAGGCGCGCGTCGTTTCGGAAATCCTCAGCCTTGCAAAGGCGAACAAGTTTCGCGTCAACCTGATCGAGTCCTACGACCAGCCTTGGAAGCGCAAGCTGGAAGGGACCGTTGGCGGCTATTGGGGACTCTATGACTCGGTGCGCCGGAATCTGAAATATCCGCCGGGGCAGCCGATCAGCAATTTCCCGTACTGGAAGTGGTACATGGGCGCCGGCATGGGCCTGTGCGTGCTGGTGTTCGCAGTGGCGCTGATCACGCTGCGCCGGCGGCCGTGGACGCCGCGCTTCTCGGCCTGGCTCGGTGTCGCGATCTCGGCAACGACGGCGGGGAGCCTGCTCGGGATCGGCGCCGACAAGATGTACTATGAGAGCCTCGGGCTCGGCGGCTGGGTGCATTGGGGCGCGCTGCTGCTCGCCGGCATCCTGTCGCCGATCTTCTGTGCGCAGGCGATGGTGATCGGCCGCAGTCTGCCGACCTTCCTCGATCTGCTCGGTCCGCGCGAGGGCCGTAAGTGGTCGAAGCTCACCGCCGTGCTCGGCCTGACGCTCGCGGTGACCGCAGTGATCGCGGCCGGGACCGCGCTCGGCTTCGTTTTCGACCCGCGCTACCACGATTTCCCCTACGCCTCGCTGACGATGGCGGTTGTCCCGTTCGCGCTCTTGATGCTGAACCGGCCGCAGATCGGCCTACGTCCGATCGCGGAAGCGGTATTCGCCGGCGTGCTCGCGCTGTCGGCGATCTATGTGCTCATCAACGAGGGGCGCGACAACTGGCAGTCGCTGTGGACCTGCGCGATGTTTCTGTTGTTCGCGCTCACGCTGTGGCGGGCGCGGGCCGAGCAAATCCAAGAATGAGCAGGCCAATCGCAAGGCCCGACAGCACGACATTGTAGAGCACGATGCCGAGGCCGGCGGCGATGATGCCGACGGTCAGAAGCACGATCGACGGCCGCATCAGGTTGAGCGTCGCCACCACCAGCGCGACGATGCCGAACACCGAATTCTTGAACAGCACGGTCGACACCGAGCGCGCCTTGCAGATCAGCGTCTGCAGGCCGGCGTCGCAGGCAAGGCCGACGGTCGAGAGCTCGATGCCGAGATAGCGCAGGTAAAGCGCATAGCCGACGGAGGCGAAGCCGACGACGATCAGGAACTGCACCTGGTAGGGCGTGAGGCGGAAGGGCTTTTTGGTCATGGCCGCAATATGGTCGGGAAAAGGGTAGGGGGCAACCGGGCAGGTGTGTGGTTTTCGGCGAGTCTGCGTGAGAAAATCTGGAACGAATTCACAGCGTGAATGTGTTGCCGATCGCCTGCGCTTCGACTTTGCTTCCCAAGTGGGAAGCCCGCTACCGCCTGAAGAACGACGTCAGCGTCGATCCCGTTGACGCCGTCTCCGACTTTGCCTGCGGGGCGGGCTGCTGCGGCGCCGGGGCAGGCGCGGGCTCCTCTCGTTTCGACGAGCGCTTGGAGGAGTAGCTGCGCCGTCGCTTGTCCGGTTTTGCATTCGGTGCCGGCGCTGGCGCAGTCTCGGCTTGCGGCGCGGTGTCCTGCGTCTTCTCGGAGTTGTTCTCCTGCACGCGGTCCTGAGACTTGTCTTGTGCCTTCTCTTGTCCCCTCTCCGAACCGCCACGCATCGACAGCCGCTGTCCGTCGAAGACGGTGGTCTCGCAGTGGCGGTTGCTCTCGGATAGCCCGGCGCAGAGCTTTGCGGCGGCGGCGGCGTTGATCAGCGGGCCGGCCCCCAAGCGCAGCTGCATGCCGTTGCCGCCCTCCTTGATCATGATGATCGGACGCAGCGCTGCCACTTCCGGATTGGATTTGGTCACGCCGCGCCAGAGCGCGCGCAGGCCGTCGATCGAGTTGGCGCCGCCGAGCTCGATCGCAAAGCGGGTCTGCTGGACCGCGATCGCCGGCGCTTCGGCTTCGGCAGCCTCCGGCGGCTTGGCCGGTGCGACAGCGGCGACTTCGGTCGGGGCGGGCGTGGCCTCGGGCTTCTTCTCGGTGGCTTTCTCGGCTGCTTCCGGCTGAACCAGCCTGGATGCGGCGGGATCGGGCGGGGCCATGATCGACTTGGACGGCAAAAGCGGAAGCATCGGCAGGGCCGAGGTCATTGCCGGCGCCTGCGACACCAGCGAAGCGGCAGCAGCAGTCTGCGGCGGCGGATAGGCCGGATCCTTTGCAGCGTCCTTTGCGGGCTCCTTCGCCTGGTCCTTGGCGGTCGCGCGCGGCTTCTCGGCGGACGGCGCCGGCACCGAGGCCACCGGCCCGACGCTGGGTGCAGCCGATGCGGGCTGGGCGTCAGGCGCCGGCGCATCGAGTGGCTTTGCGCTCTGCCTGGCGATGGCGCCGGTGACGGAATCCAGGCCCTGCTCCAGCACGGTGACGCGCGAATAGAGCCGGTCGCGATCGGTGTTCAGCGTCTCGATGGCGGCGGCGAGGCGGCGCGCCTCGTTCTGGCTTTCCTTGGTCAGCAGCTGCAGCCGGTCGGCCTGGCGCGCGAGATCGGCCGAGGCCACCTGGTCACGGCGCCAGCCGAGCTGGGCCTGGTTGGCCATCACGGCAATGACGACGGCGCCGACGGCGGTCACTCCCCACGAGCCGAGCCGCCACAGCATGCGGCGATCGAATGCGGCTTCGTCGGCCAAAAGTCCGGAGAACAGCCCGCCGGTCTCCTTGGCGCCGAAGGCATCCGCCAGTGGGTCGGAATCCTTTGCCATGAACGCTAAATGCCCAGCCCCAGTCCGGCTTCCACGAATCAATCAGGAAACATTAACAGGAAAACTCCGTCGCACTTGAATTCCGGGCGTTTGCGGAGGTAGCAAGGCGGCAGCTCACGAGGCGGCGCACCGCCTGCCGCGCCAATTGATTCGGCCGTATCTCACAGGATTGCGATGACCGCCCGTTCCAGCCTCACGATCGTGCTCGCCGCCGGTGAAGGCACGCGGATGCGATCGAGCCTGCCGAAGGTGCTGCATCCGGTTGCACACCAGAGCCTGCTCGCCCATGTGCTCGCCGCCGCACCGAAGGGAACCGGCACATCCCTCGCTGTCGTGATCGGACCGGATCATCAGGTGGTGGCGGACGAGGCGAAGCGCATCCGCCCCGACGCGCTCACCTTCGTGCAGGGCGAACGGCTCGGCACCGCGCATGCGGTGTTGGCGGCGCGCGAGGCCATCGCGCGCGGGGCCGACGATCTCCTCATCGCGTTCGGCGACACGCCGCTGATCTCGGCCGAGACCTTTGCCCGGCTGCGCGCGCCGCTCGCCAGGGGCGCGGCCATTGCCGCGCTCGGATTCCGCGCCGCCGATCCCACCGGCTATGGCCGCTTCATCGTCGAGGGCGACCGCCTGGTCGCGATCCGCGAGCAGGCCGATGCCGACGCGGAAGAGCGCAAGATCGATCTGTGCAATGCCGGCGTGATGGCGATCGACGGCCGCCGCGCGCTTGAAATTCTAGGGCAAATCGGCAATGCCAATTCCAAGGGCGAATATTATCTGACGGATGCGGTCGAAATCGTCCGCAAGCAGGGATGGGAGTCCGTGGTGATCGAAACCAGCGAGGACGAAGTGCGCGGCATCAACACCAAGGCGCAGCTCGCGGAAGCGGAAGCCGTGATGCAGGCGCGCTTGCGCAAGGCGGCGATGGAGGCCGGCGTCACGCTGATCGCGCCGGAGACCGTATATCTGTCCGCCGACACCGTGTTCGGCAAGGACGTCACCATCGAGCCGTTCGTGGTGATCGGTCCGGGCGTGTCGATCGCCGACGGCACCGTGATCCATTCCTTCTCGCATATCGTCGAGACCACGCTCGGCAAGAAGGTCTCGATCGGCCCCTATGCGCGGCTGCGTCCCGGCACCTCGCTCGGCGACGGCGCGCGCATCGGCAATTTCGTGGAGACCAAGGCGGCGACACTGGAGGCCGGCGTCAAGGTCAACCATCTCTCCTACATTGGCGATGCCACCGTCGGCGCCAATTCCAACATCGGCGCCGGCACCATCACCTGCAACTACGATGGCTTCAAGAAGCACAAGACGGTGATCGGGCAGGGCGCCTTCGTCGGCACCAACTCATCGCTGGTCGCACCGGTCAAGATCGGGAATGGCGCCTATATCGGCTCGGGCTCGGTGATCACGCGCGACGTGCCCGACGATGCCATGGCGCTGGAGCGCAACCAGCAGACCATCCGGGAAGGCGGTGCGGCGCGGTATCGCGAGATGAAGACCGGCGGCAAGAAGCCGGGGAAGTGAGCGGCCGAGTGCCGGCCCCCGATCGGTGTTGCCAGGGCTGGGCTCATGGACGACGACGTCGTTGACGATACGATTGCGTTCCTGGTCAAGCGCGTCGTGATGCCGCCGGGACGATGGGTGCTGGAACAGGTCGGCGATCCCCGCCCGACCGAGATCGCATCACTGGTCACCGGACTGGCGTTCTGGACGTTCGTCGTTTTTCTCGTCTTTGCCCTGGTGCTGGGGTGGTGAGACGCGCCGCTATTCCTCGTCGGCGAATTCGGAGAAGATCGCGCGGGTCAGGCGCCAGCCGCGCGGCTTGGCACGCTTGGCGGGTTCGCCTTGCTTATGCTTGACGAAGACCGGCTTGCTTTCCTTGCCGCGCTGGGGCGGCGGCCAATGTGCGAGGTGCGTGCCCGAGGTCTCGCTGGCACGCAGATACAGTGACGACAGCCCTTTGCGGTCGGATGAGCCTTTCATGGCCTTGTTCTCCTACCCCGGAATCGTTGGTCAAACGTGTTGACAACAAGTTAATGTGCGGGGTTAAAGGCCGGCCACATCGACGCAGGCCAGGCAATGGTGCATGCGAATGCTGTCTCAATCAGCAATAATTATTGAGTATATGGGTCCGTCAGAATTTCGCTAAAAACCGAGCGCGTCGTTTTGGCGATTTTTCGACGATTTGGGGGATATTGGTCCGCATGTGCGGGATTGTCGGCATTCTCGGGCGCGAACCGGTTGCAGAGCAATTGGTGGATTCGCTCAAACGTCTTGAATATCGCGGCTACGATTCCGCGGGCGTCGCCACGCTCGAAGGCAAGTATCTCGAGCGCCGCCGCGCCGAGGGCAAGCTGAAGAACCTGGAGAAGCGGCTGGAGGCCGAGCCGCTCAGGGGAACGACCGGCATCGGCCACACGCGCTGGGCCACCCACGGCAAGCCGACCGTCAACAACGCGCACCCGCACGCGACCGAGCGCGTCGCCGTGGTCCACAACGGCATCATCGAGAATTTCCGCGAGCTGCGCGAGGAGCTCGAGAAGAAGGGCACGGTGTTCCACACCGAGACCGACACCGAGATCGTGCTGCATCTCGTCGACGATTTGCTCACGCGTGGCAACAAGCCCGTGGAAGCGGTCAAGCTCGCGCTGGGGCGCCTGCGCGGCGCGTTCGCGCTCGGCTTCATCTTCGCCGGCGACGACGACCTCATGATCGGCGCCCGCAATGGTCCGCCGCTCGCGATCGGCTACGGCGACGGCGAGATGTATCTCGGCTCCGATGCCATCGCGCTCGGCCCGTTCACCGACACGATCAGCTATCTCGAGGACGGCGACTGGGCCGTGCTGACCCGCAAGAGCGCCACCATCTTCGACAAGGACGGCCACGCCGTCCAGCGCGAGAAGATCAGGCACGCCGCCTCGACCTCGCTGGTCGACAAGGCCAATTATCGCCATTTCATGGCCAAGGAAATCCACGAGCAGCCGGAGGTGGTCGGCCACACGCTGGCGCGCTATGTCGACATGGCGGCCGAGCGGGTTGCGCTGCCGGTCAAGCTGCCGTTCGACTTCAAGACCATCCAGCGCATCAACGTCACCGCCTGCGGCACCGCGAGCTATGCCGGATTCGTCGCAAAGTACTGGTTCGAGCGCTTTGCGCGCGTGCCGGTCGAAGTCGATGTCGCCTCCGAATTCCGCTACCGCGAGGCCCCCTTGCGCAAGGGCGATCTCGCCATCTTCATCTCGCAGTCGGGCGAGACCGCCGATACGCTGGCGGCGCTGCGCTACGCCAAGGCCGAAGGCGTGCACACGATCGCGGTCGTCAACGTGCCCACCTCGACCATCGCGCGCGAGAGCGAGACCGTGCTGCCGACGCTGGCCGGCCCCGAGATTGGCGTCGCCTCGACCAAGGCCTTCACCTGCCAGCTCATGGTGCTCGCCAATCTTGCCATCGCGGCCGGCAAGGCCAGGGGCGAATTGTCCGACGAGGAGGAGACCAAGCTGGTCCATGGCCTCGTCGAGGTTCCGCGCCTGATGTCGGATGCGCTCACCACCGAGCTGCAGATCGAGAAGCTCTCGCGCGAGATCGCGAAATCGCGCGACGTGCTCTATCTCGGCCGCGGCACCAGCTTCCCGCTCGCGCTCGAAGGCGCGCTGAAGCTGAAGGAGATCTCCTACATCCACGCCGAGGGCTATGCCGCGGGCGAGCTCAAGCACGGGCCGATCGCGCTGATCGACGAGACCATGCCGGTCGTCGTCATCGCGCCCTTTGACCAGGTATTCGAGAAGACCGTCTCGAACATGCAGGAGGTCGCCGCCCGCGGCGGCAAGATCATCCTGATGACCGACGCCAAAGGCGCGGAGGAGGCGACCGTCGACTCGCTCGTCACCATCGTCATGCCCGACATGGCGGCGGCGTTCACGCCGATGGTCTACGCCGTCCCGGTGCAGCTGCTCGCCTATCATACGGCTGTCATCATGGGTACGGACGTCGACCAGCCGCGCAATCTCGCGAAATCGGTGACCGTGGAATAGGCAGAAGGGACCGGGCTGCACTCTTCCAAAACCTGCTAGAAGACCGTAGCTTGAGTGCAGCGACCGACCTGGAACCCGAATGACCCCCCGCGACGACGTCCCTGCGCCGCTTGATCCCGCTCCGGAACCGCATACCGGCCTGATTGGCCGCTTCCGCAATTACTTCCTGACCGGCCTCGTGGTGACGGGTCCGATCGCGATCACGCTCTATCTCGTCTGGTGGTTCGTCACATGGGTCGACGGCGTGGTGCGGCCGTTCGTCCCGCTGGCCTATCGGCCCGAAACCTATCTGCCCTACGGCGTTCCCGGCTGGGGACTGATTGTCGCATTCTTCACGCTGACCCTGGTCGGCTTCCTCGCAGCCAACCTGATCGGCCGCACGCTGGTGGATGTCGGCGAGACCTTCCTCGGCCGCATCCCGGCGGTGCGCGCCATCTATCGCGGCCTGAAGCAGGTGTTCGAGACGCTGTTCTCGGGCAAGGGCTCGAGCTTCCGCAAAGTCGGCCTGGTCGAGTTTCCCTCGCCGGGCATGTGGTCGATCGTGCTGATCTCGCAATCGCCCAGCGAGGACATCGCCCGCAGCCTGCCGGGGCAGGAGGAGCACGTCTCGGTGTTCCTGCCGTGCTCGCCGAACCCGACCACCGGCTTCTTCTTCTACGTGCCCAAGAGCAAGATCATCGAGGTCGATCTCAGCGCCGAGGATGCCGCAACGTTGATCATGTCGGCGGGCGTGGTGCAGCCGGGCTCGGCGCCCGACCCGAAGAAGGCGGCCGCGCTCGCAGGCATGGCCAATGCCGCGCGCATCGCCAACGCCTCGACGCTCAAGCCTCAGCCTGCGAAGGTGGAGTAGGGCCATTCCGCTGCGGGATGGCCACTTTCACGCAAGGACTCGCATCCTCTGCTAGTCTCCGGTCGGTCCGAGCGCCTCGCTCGGAATTCGACCTGGAGTGCACCATGTCAAAGACCATTGCGATCCTCGCACCCGGCGCCATGGGCAGCGCCGTGGCCCGCCGTCTCAGCGAAAACGGCGCGCGGGTGCTGACCTCGCTGAAGGGGCGGAGTGAGACGACGCAGAAACGCGCTGCGGACGCCGGCATGATTGGCGCCGAGGACGAGGCGATCGCAGACGCCGACATCATCCTCTCGATCGTGCCGCCGGGTGAAGCCGTTGCACTCGCCGACCGTCTGGCCGCACTGATCGTCCGGCGCGCGAAGAAGCCGGTCGTGGTCGACTGCAACGCGGTCAATGTCGATACCGTGCAACGGATCGAGGAGATCATCGGCTCGGCGCAGGCGCCGTTCGTCGACGGCGGCATCATCGGCTTTCCGCCGCAGCGAGGTGGCAAGAGCCCGGCCTTCTACATGTCCGGCGAGCATGCGAAGGACGTCGCGGTGCTCAGGGATCTCGGCCTCGATATACGGATCGTCGACGGACCGGTCGGCGCCGCCTCCGCCCTGAAAATGTCCTATGCCGGCATCGTCAAGGGCCTCGCCGGCATCGGCTCGGCCATGGTAATTGCGGCGACAAAGGCAGGCGCCGCCGATGCGCTGCGTGATGAACTCGCGCTGAGCCAGCCCGCAATTCTGGCGCGGCTCGAAGTGGCGCTGCCGGACATGATTCCGAAGGCCTATCGCTGGGTCGCGGAGATGCGGGAGATTTCCGGCTTCCTCGGTACGGATCACCCGGCCAGCCAGATCTACGAGGGTTTTGCGCGCTGGTTCGAGCACCTCGCGGAGGATGCGAAGGGCGAGGCTGTGGATGCAGCGCTGATGAAGGCATTCGCGGCAAGCATCGCGCAGAAGAAGACCTAGTCGTCCAGAGCTGCCGAAACCGACTCCGGAAAGCCCTGGATGTCCCGGTCGCGTCTCAAGCGTACAACGTGTGCCGAGCACCGCCCCCATCGTCATTGCGAGCAAAGCGAAGCAATCCAGAGTCTTTCCGCGGAGGGATTCTGGATTGCTTCGCTGCGCTCGCAATGGCGAGGATGAGACGGCGCGGAGGCCATCTGCTATTGTCTCTGCAGACGCAGTTCCTCTGCAAGGGGAGTTCGAATGAGAGTGCTTGTCATCGGCGCGGGGGCGATCGGCGGCTATTACGGAGCTTGCCTTGTCCGGGCTGGCCGCGAGGTGACCTTTCTGGTGCGCGAGAAGCGGGCCGAGCAATTGCGGCGGAATGGATTGCAGGTCGTGAGCCCGCACGGCGACTTCGCCCTGCAGCCGAAGGTCCTTCTGGCCAGCGATCTCAAGGAACCGTTCGACGTCGTGCTCGTCGGCGTGAAGGCCTACTCGCTCGACGAGGCGATGAACCAATTTGCGCCGGCCGTCGGTGCCAACACGATGATCCTGCCCATCCTGAACGGGTTGAAACATATCGACGCTCTGACCGCCAGGTTCGGCGCCGCTCGCGTCCTCGGCGGGCTCGCGAATGTCAGTGCCGGGCTCGATGCGGATGGCCGCGTCGTCCAGTTCATGGCCAACCAGACGATTGTCTTCGGCGAGGTCGAGGGTTCGCTCACCGAGCGCGCGCTCGCCCTGGAGAAGCTGCTCCAGGTTCCCGGCATCGACGTGCGCGCCAGCGAAGCGATCATGCAGGACATGTGGGAGAAGTTCGTCCAGCTCTCGACGCTGGCCGGCATCACCTGCCTGATGCGCGCAAGCATCGGAGACATCCTGGCCGTACCGAACGGCGAGCAGTCCATCTTCCGCCTGTTTGCGGAATGTTGCACTGTTGCGTCGGCCTCAGGTTTCGAGCCACGCGCACCGTTCATCGAGTTCGACCGAAAACTGTTCACCACGCTGGATTCGCCGCTGAAGGCCTCGATGCTGCGCGATATCGAGCGCGGTTCGATCACCGAGGCAGAACATATCCTGGGCGACATGGCCAATCGGGCCCATACGCTCGGCATCGACACACCGCTGCTGGACCTCGCCCGCGCGCATGTGGCGGCGTATGAGATCGGGCGACGAAGGGCAGGTGGCTAACCCGCGCCGATCAGCGGGATCGCCTCATCGCGTTCGTAGAGATACAACAGGCAGCGCAGCGCCTCGCCGCGCTCGCCCTTCAGCTTCGGATCGTCCTTGAGGATGCGCAGCGCTTCGTCTCTGGCCTGGGCGATGAGCTGGCCGTGAACCTCCGGGCGCGCGATGCGGTAGCCGGGCAGGCCGCTCTGGCGGACCCCTAGTACGTCGCCTTCGCCGCGCAGCTTCAAATCCTCCTCGGCGATGCGGAAGCCGTCGGTGGTCTCGCGGATCACTTTCAGGCGTGCCTTCGACATCTCGCCGAGCGGCTCGCCGTAGAGCAGGATGCAGGTCGAGGCTTCCGATCCGCGTCCGATGCGGCCGCGCAGCTGGTGCAACTGGGCAAGGCCGAAGCGTTCGGCATTCTCGATCACCATGATGGTGGCGGCCGGCACGTCGACGCCGACCTCGACTACGGTGGTTGCAACCAGGAGGCCGATCTCGTGCCCGGCGAACTGGCCCATCACCCGGTCCTTCTCGGTGCCCTTCATCTGGCCGTGGACGAGGCCCACGCGGTCGCCGAAACGTTTTTGCAGGCTCTCGAACCGCTTGGTCGCGTTGGTGAGGTGCTCGGTGCCCTCGGCCTCGGATTCCTCCACCAGCGGGCAAATCCAGTAGACCAGCTTGCCGGCTTCGAGCGCGCGGCCGACACCTTCCATGACCTCGCTGATACGGCTCATCGGCACCGCGCGGGTGTCGATCGGCTGACGGCCGGCCGGCTTTTCGCGCAGCTCGGAGATGTCCATGTCGCCGAAATAGGTCAGCACCAGCGTGCGCGGGATGGGCGTCGCGCTCAGCACCAGCACGTCGACGGCTTCGCCCTTCGAGGTCAGCGCAAGGCGCTCGCGCACGCCAAAGCGGTGCTGCTCGTCGACGACGGCGAGCGCGAGATCCCTGAAGAGCACGTCGTCCTGGATCAGCGCATGGGTGCCGACGAGGAGATCGATCTCGCCCTCGGCAAGCCGGGCGATGATCTCGCGCCGCTCCTTGCCCTTTTCGCGGCCGGTGAGGATCGCGACGCGCAATCCCGCGCGCTCGGCGAGCGGGGCAATGGTCTTGACGTGCTGACGCGCCAGGATTTCGGTTGGCGCCATCAGCGCGGCCTGCTTGCCGACTTCGGCCACGGCTGCGGCCGCGAGCAGGGCCACGACTGTCTTGCCGGAGCCGACGTCGCCCTGGAGCAGCCGCAGCATGCGCACCGGCTGCTTCAGGTCCTCGGCAATGGCGGCGGCGGCGCTGCGCTGGGAGGGTGTGAGTGCGTAAGGAAGAGCGTCGATGATCTTGTTGCGCAGATGCCCGTCGCCGGCATTGCGCACGCCGGCAGGGCGGCGCAGCTGCGCGCGGATCAAGGCGAGTGCGAGCTGGCCGGCCAGGAGCTCGTCGAAGGCGAGGCGCGACCAGAACGGCTGGTCCGGCAATATGTCCGTCAGCTCGACGGGCTGGTGCACGCGATTGAGCGCCTCCGCAATTGGCGGGAAGTGGCAGCGGCGCAGCACGTCGGGGCTGATCCATTCGGGCAGGGCGGGAAGCTTCTGCAGTGCCCGCGCGATCGCGCGGCGGAGCGAGCCGAGCGCAAGACCCTCCGTCAGCGGATAGACGGGGTCGATGCCGGAGAGCTTCGAGATCGCCTCCTCATCCAGCACGCGATCGGGATGCACGATCTGCGGGATGCCGTCATACATCTGCAGCGTGCCGGACACGAAGCGCTTCTCGCCCACCGGCAAAAGCTTCTCGACATAGCCGGGCTTGGCGCGGAAGAAGGTCAGCACGACGTCGCCGGTCTCGTCGCTGGCATAGACCAGATACGGCGCGCGCGAATTGCGCGGCGGAGGTGGGCGGTGGCGATCGACGGTAACCTCCAGCGTCACCATGGTTCCAACGGCCGCGTCGCGGATTTTTGGCCGCGCCCGGCGGTCGATGACCTGGCTCGGCAGGTGCAGCAGCAGGTCGACGAGCCGCGGCGTCTCGTTGCGGCTGAGCAGGTACTGCAACAGCTTGTCCTGCTTCGGACCGACGCCGGGCAGGCTGGTCACGGGAGCAAACAGCGGATTGAGCAGGCTGGGGCGCATGAGAGCGAATCTAGGATCGTTTCGGCCCGTCATGCCCGGCTTTGTGCGGGGCATCCACGTCTTTTTTCGTAGCCCTTCGCGGGCTCCGGCCATGCCAAATCGAGGGCTGACATGGCCACCCCGAGTGGCTATATCAGCCCCGCCCGGCACGTCCGGGCTTTCTGCGTTTGACTGGATTTGAGACATGACGGGAACGACACGATCGAGTAGCGGGCTGGATGACCGCCGCAAGCGGCTTTTGTTCCGCTGCTGGCACCGCGGCACGCGCGAGATGGACCTGATCCTCGGCCGCTTCGCGGACGCCGAGATCGGCAAGCTGTCCGACGCCGAGCTGACGCAGCTCGAGCGGCTGCTCGAGGTCAACGATCCCGATCTCTATGCCGCCATCACCGGCGACAAGGTGCTGCCGGCTGACGTCACCGGTGCGCTGTTTGCCCGCATCAAGGCGTTTCCGATCGCGGATGGCAACGCATGAAGCAGGGAATGAAATCGCCGGCCGAGCTGCTTACGCCCGGCCGCGCGCTGACGCTCGCCAATGTCGCGGAAGGCGCCGAAGGCCTCGTGGTCTCGGATCTCGCCCGCGCGATCGCGGCGCGGCCGAAGAAGCCGGCAGTCAGCCTCGCTGTCGTCTGCCGCGACGGCGGGCGGATGCAGCAGCTCGAACGCGCGCTGCGGTTCTTCGCGCCGGATCTTCCGGTGCTGACCTTTCCGGCCTGGGACTGCCAGCCCTATGACCGCGTCTCGCCGCATGGCGGCATTCTCGCCCAGCGCCTGACCACGCTGGCGCGGCTTGCGTCCCTGACCGGCAGCGACAAGCCGCTGATCGTGCTGACCACGGTGAACGCGGTGGTGCAGCGCGTGCCCGCGCGCGAGCTCGTCGCGGCGCAGGCGCTGTCGGTCGCGCCGGGCAATGTCGTGCCCATGGACACCGTCGTCGCCTGGCTGGAGCACAACGGCTACAATCGCTCGTCCACCGTGCGCGAACCCGGCGAATATGCCGTGCGCGGCGGCATTCTGGACCTCTTTCCGGCCGGCCTCGAGCAGCCGGTCCGCTTCGACTTCTTCGGCGACAGCCTGGAATCGATCCGCTCTTTCGATGCCGAGACCCAGCGCACGCTGCTGGACATGCGCTCGCTCGATCTCGTGCCGGTCTCCGAGTTCCAGCTCGTCACCGATACCATCCGCCGTTTCCGCATGGGCTATGTCGCCGAGTTCGGCGCGCCCGAGCGCGACGATGCGCTGTACGAGGCCGTCAGCGAGGGCCGCCGCCATCCCGGCATGGAGCACTGGCTGCCGCTGTTTCAGGAGCGGATGGACACGCTGTTCGACTATCTGCAGGGCGCCGCCGTTGCGATCGAGCCGCAGGCCGAGGACGCCGTCCGCGAGCGCTTCAAGCAGATTCTCGACTACTATCAGGCCCGCCGCGAGGCGATGGAACATCCCGGCGCCGGCGCGATCTACAAGCCGCTGCCGCCCGACCGGCTCTATCTGACCGACGAGGAATGGACCAAGCGCCTCGGCGAGATCCCGCTGGCCCGGCTGACGCCGTTCTCGGTGCCGACAGACGGAACCAGCGTCGTCGATGCCGGCGCGCGCAAGGGCCGCGACTTCGCGCCGGAGCGCAACGACACCACCGTCAACGTGTTCGAGTCCGTCGTCAGCCACGTCATGGCGCTGCAGGCGCAGCGCAAGAAGGTCGTGATCGCGCTCTGGACCGAAGGCTCGCGCGACCGCATGACCTCCATGCTGCGTGACCACAAGCTCGCCCATACCACCAGCGTCAACAGCTGGCGCACGGTGCAGGCGACCCCGCGCAACGAGACCATGCTCGCCGTGCTCGGCCTCGAGAGCGGTTTCGAGACCGACGAGATCGCTGTCATCAGCGAGCAGGACATTCTGGGCGACCGCCTGGTGCGGCCGCGCAAGGCGAGCCGCAAGCTCGACAATTTCATCTCGGAGGTGACGAGCCTTGCCGCCGGCGACATCGTCGTCCATGTCGAGCACGGCATCGGCCGCTTCATCGGCCTGCAGACGCTCGATGTTGCCGGCGCGCCGCATGACTGCCTCGAGCTGCATTATGCTGCTGAGACAAAGCTGTTCTTGCCCGTCGAGAACATCGAGCTGTTGTCGCGGTACGGCTCCGACCAGACCACGGTCGAGCTGGATCGTCTGGGTGGCTCGGGCTGGCAGACCCGCAAGGCGAAGCTGAAGAACCGGATCCGCGAGATCGCGGGCGAGCTGATCAAGATCGCGGCCGAGCGGATGCTGCACGAGGCGCCGAAACTGCCGGTGCAGCAGGGCCTCTATGACGAGTTCTGCGCGCGCTTCCCGTATGACGAGACCGAGGACCAGCTCGGCGCGATCGAGTCCACGCTGAGGGACCTCGAAAAGGGCCGCCCGATGGATCGCCTGATCTGCGGCGACGTCGGATTTGGCAAGACCGAGGTCGCGCTGCGTGCCGCCTTCGCCGTCGCACTCGACGGCAAGCAGGTCGCGGTCGTGGTGCCGACCACGCTCCTGGCGCGCCAGCACTACCGGACCTTCAGCGAGCGCTTCAAAGGGTTCCCGGTCAACGTCGCACAAGCCTCACGCCTGATCCCCACAAAACAGCTCAACGAGGTCAAGAAGGGCATTGCCGACGGCTCCGTCGACATCGTCGTCGGCACCCATGCTCTGCTCGGCAAGGCGATCAAGTTCCGCGACCTTGGCCTCCTGATCGTCGACGAGGAGCAGCACTTTGGTGTCAGCCACAAGGAGCGGCTGAAGGCGCTGCGCGCCGAGGTGCACGTGCTGACGCTGTCGGCGACGCCGATCCCGCGCACGCTGCAGCTTGCGCTGACCGGCGTGCGCGAGCTCTCGATCATCGCCTCGCCGCCGGTTGATCGCCTCGCGGTCCGCACCTTCGTCGCCCCGCACGATCCCCTGATGATCCGCGAGGCGCTGCTGCGCGAGCGCTATCGCGGCGGCCAGGCGTTCTACGTGGTGCCGCGCATCGATGACCTCGCGGAGGTCAAGGATTTCCTGGACAAGAACGTGCCGGAGATGAAGGTCGCGGTCGCACACGGCCAGATGCCGCCCGCCGTGATCGAGGACATCATGACCGCGTTCTACGACGGCAAGTTCGACATCCTGCTGTCGACCACCATCGTAGAGTCCGGCCTCGACATCCCCAACGCCAATACGCTGATCGTGCACCGCGCCGACATGTTCGGTCTCGCCCAGCTCTACCAGCTCCGTGGCCGCGTCGGCCGCTCGAAGCTGCGCGCCTACGCGCTGTTCACCTTGCCGGCGCAGCAGAAGATCACGGCGCAGGCCGAGCGCAGGCTCACCGTGCTGCAATCGCTGGAGACGCTGGGTGCGGGCTTCCAGCTCGCCTCGCACGACCTCGACATCCGCGGCGCCGGCAATCTCCTGGGCGAGGAACAGTCCGGCCACATCAAGGAGGTCGGCTTCGAGCTCTATCAGTCGATGCTGGAGGAGGCGATCGTCAACCTCAAGGCCGGCGTCTCCGAGCCCGCCGCCGACCGCTGGTCGCCGTCGATCACCATCGGCATGCCGGTGCTCATCCCGGAGGATTACGTCAGCGACCTCTCGGTGCGCCTGTCGCTGTACCGGCGGCTCGCTGATCTCGACACCGAGGAGGAGATCGAGAACTTTGGCGCTGAGATGCGCGACCGCTTCGGCGTGCTGCCGGACGAGGTGCGCTACCTCTTCAAAGTCGCTGCGATCAAGGCGTTCTGCCGCAGGGCCAATGTCGAGAAGATCGATGCCGGCCCGAAGGGTGCGGTCATCGTCTTCCGCGACAATTCCTTCGCCTATCCCGATCGTCTCGTCACCTTCATCCGCAGCTACGGCCAGGCCGCCAAGGTGCGGCCCGACATGAAGGTGGTGTTCCTGCAGGACTGGGAGACGCCGGAAGAGCGCCTCGCCGGCACCACCGAGATCATGCGCCAGCTGGCGCAGCTCGCGGAAAGCAAGAAGGCGGCCTAGCGCACCAGCCTCGCCACGTCATTGCGAGGAGCCCTTGCGACGACGCAATCCAGAAGCTTTCCACGGAGACAGTTTGGATTGCTTCGCTGCGCTCGCAATGACGGTGGTTGTTAGGGCAGCTCGCGAGAGAGCTAGGACGCCGCCCTTGATGGGTCAGCCGAGAGCCGCGCCAGCAGTGACCTTGCCGTGTCCGATGGCGAGAGCGAGTCGACGCTGATCACGGGATCGCTGCGCATCTCGTGCTTGCCGTTCGACGTATGCCGCATCACCGCCGACAGCCGGCGGGCGATCATGTGCGCGGTGCGGAAATCGGTCTCCGCGAACACGACGATGACCGAGCCGTCCTTCTGGGCCACGCCGAAATCCATCTGCCGCATCAGGCGGCTGAGGATGCGGGCGGCATCGAGCTGGGCGCGGGGATTGTTGGGATCGAAGGCGAAGCGCGCCACCGACAGGCCGCCGCCGCGGGCCTGCGTCTGCTCGACCGCCTTGGCAAAATCGCGGGCGAAGGCTTCCGTGGTGAGCAGGCCGCTGCGCGCATCGAGCCAGCCGCCGGCGTCGATCGAGCGCAGGGTGCGGCTCAGCTGTGCCTCCATCGCGTGCTGGCGGATCAGCGGCAGCGCGTTGGCGGCGATCCTCGCCGGCTCGCCCCCGATCAGCTCGAGATTGGGCAGGTCGTAGGTCTGAGTCAGCTGGTGCGCGGTCACGACCACGGGCAGGGTGCGGAAGCGGGTGTCCTCGGCGAGCACGGTGAGGAAGGCATCGGTCACGCGCGCGGTGAAGCCTTCGGCGAGCACGACGCCGTCGATGTCGCGGGTGTTGAGATGCTTCGCTGCGGCCTCGATCGAGAGCGCGCCGACCACGCCAACGCGCTCGCCGAGCGCGACGGAGAGCGCGGGATAGGCCGCGCCGCGGCCGATCAGGAGCACGGTGGCATCGCGCGACGGATCGCCCTCGGGCAGCGCAACCTTCGCCTCGGGCAGCCGGCGCAGCACGGTCGAATGCAAGGTGCGGACGCGCAGCGCGGCGCGTAAGCGCGCACTCAGGCGATCGGGATGGCCGCCGCGCGAAGCGAAGGGCAAGGCGTTGTGCGGCAACGTGCCCGCCGCATCCAGAGCCACGAAGGGAAGGTAGGGAGATTGGTCGGCGATCTTCCTGGCGAGCAACGCCAGATGCGGCTCATGTCCGCTGTGCATCGCGGCGAGCACCGCGGCCGGCTGCACCTGCTCGACCGCGCGCGTCGCGCTGGCCCAGTCGGTGTCGACCACGGGGAAGAGCCGGGCCTCGTCCAGCGCCGCAACGAAGGCGGGACGCCCGGCATTGGACACAAATAGGATAGGGCCCGCCTGGGACATCGAAAAACTCTGATCACGCAACAGGTGCTGCGCAATCTAGTTTGGTCGCCTTAATGCGGCGTCAACGGAGCCTTAATGCGGCCTCAACGGAGCCCTTGAAACTGTGTTGAAGCCGGCCCGGAGCGGTCGCGAAAAGCCTCGACCATCAGGGGGTTGAGTCCGAGCTCGCTGAGCGCCTCGCGGGCGCGCGCATTGTCCTGGGCCCGTCCTGCCAGCCGGTGCCCGGAGAGGCGGTCGGGCAGCGCAGTGAGCAGGGCGCCCTGGCCGAGTCGGCGCGCCCATTCCTGGAGGTCGTTGGAGAGGAAACGGTAGCCGCCGACGGCCATGATGCCGGAGGGCGGTGCGGTGATACAGATCGCGCCGCTCGCCCGGTCGAGCCGCGCCGCATAGCCGGTGTCTACATAGTCCCGCGGCGGCTGAGCGATCAGTGTCTCGCCGACCGGCCGCGGCGGGGCATACGCCGCGATCGGCACCATGGCACCGCGCAGGCCGAGCGTGCCCTTCGGCGTCACCAGGATCTCGCCCGCGATGGAGGAGCCGGCCTGCTCGCGCGGCGCGCCGTGCGGCCCCGGCATCACCGGCACCGGCATGCCGTCCTCGCCGCGGCGGGCGCCGAACAATCCGGCCTCGCCGAACAAATAGACGTCGGTGAGCGGCGCATGCGGCGCGATCCAGGCATCGCTCGCCGCCACCTGCTCCGGCGCGCGCCACAGGCCGATGACGTTGCGCAACGTCGGCATCCGCGCCGCCAGATCAGCATCGCCGAGCCGCAGCGCGAGCTGCGCCGGCGCGATCAGCACCCCGCATTCGTGCATGTTGATCTGCTGCTCCAGCACGTCGTTATCGAACGGGTGATGCAGCGCCAGCGTGCCGCCCGACAGCAGCCACACCGCGAGCGAGGAGGCGAGGCCCGCGAACGACATCGGCGTGAACGCCGCCATCACCGTCGCGCCCTGCTTGACGTCGGCTTCGAGCGACATCGCAAGACCGCCGGCGATCAGGCTGAAATGCGGCCGCGGCACCGGGCGAAAGCCCTCCGCGGTGACGTCGAAGGAGATCATCGCCGCCTTGCGGCCGTCCTGGATCACGGCGCGCGTGGTGCCGGGCGGTCGTGCCAGCACGTCGTCGAGCGAGGCCATGCCTTCGGGCAGGTCGCGTCCGAAGCCGTAGACATGACGGATCGAGAACGCCTCGGCGGCGGCGTGCATCGCGAGGTCGGCATAGCTGACGCCATCGACCGTGCTCATGGTGACGATGGCGCGCGCCGCGGTGCGGTTGAGCGCCGCGGTCAGCTCCGCGTGCCGCCACAGCAGCGGCAGCACGGCGACGACGAGGCCGGCGCGATGAGCGGCGAGCACGGTGAGCACGAACTCGACCGTGCTGGGCAACTGGATCGCGATGACGGAATTGGCCGGCAGGCCCGATTCGACGAAATGGGCCGACAGCGCCTCGATGGCGGTGTCGGCCTCGGCATAGCTCATCCGCCGCGGCTGATGTCCGGTGATGCGTGCCTTGTTGAGGGGGTCGAGCAGAGCGGTCGCGTGCGGCTGCCGCATCAGCGTGCGCTGAAACAACGTGTCGAGCGTCGGCGATACGGCTGGCTGGTTCACGGCGTCACTTCGTTTGCGTCGCTTGAGGCTCACCCTTCGACCACCAGGTCTCCGGCAAAAAGCCGGACAGCGCGGTGGCCTTTGGCCGTTCTATCCGATTCCAGCGCGCGATCCATTGCTCGGATACGTTAAACAGCGGGATTGTGTAGCAGCCCGCGATCAGGGCGCGGTCCAGCGCGCGCACCGCCGAGACGAATTCCGTATGTTCACGGGCCTCCAGCAGGGCGCCGATCATGGCATCGATGGCGGGATCCCTGGCGCCCATGTAGTTGCGGGTGCCAGGATTGTCGGCGGCAGCGCTGCCCCAATAGAAATACTGCTCGTTCCCGGGCGACAACGACTGGTCCCAGCGGTTCTGGATCATGTCGAACTCGTAAGCGAGCCGGCGCTGGTCGAATTGCACGGGATCGACCGCGCGCACGCTGGCCTCGATGCCGGCGCGCCTGAGGTCGCGCTGGAAGGCGAGCGCGATGCGCTCCTGGTCGCGGGTGGTGACCATGATCTCGAAGGTGAAGGGCGCCCTGGTCGCGCCGTTGCGCAGCACGGTGCCGTCGAGATCGTAGCCGGCCTCTGACAGCAGTTTCAGCGCGGCGCGCAGCGTGGTGCGGTCGCGGCCCGAACCATCGGTTACCGGCAGGCGGTAGCTGCCGTCCATGACGTCGGGCGGAATTCGTGCGGCGAAGGGTTTGAGCAGCTCGCGCTCGCGCGCATCTGCAGGCCTGCCATAGGCCGACAGCTCCGAGCCGGCGAAATAGCCGGCGACCCGCGAATAGAGGCCAAAGAAATAGTTGCGGTTGACCAGCTCGAAATCGAACAGCAGCGTCAGGGCCCGGCGCACGCGGATGTCGGCGAAGACCGGGCGGCGCGTGTTGAAGACCAGGAATTCGGACGGCTGCGGCGTACCTGGCCTGATGGTGTCGCGGATCACCTCGCCGCTCCGGGCGGCCGGAAAATCGTAGCCGTCGTGCCAGCGCAAGGGCTCGGGCTCGACGCGGAAATCGTAAAGGCCGCGCTTGAAGGCTTCGAACTGGCCGTTGGCCTCGCGAAAATAGTCGAGCCTGATCTCGTCGAAATTGTAGAGCCCGCGATTGATGGGGAGGTCGCGGCCCCAATAATCGGGATTGCGCGTGAGCGTCACGCTCGCGCCAGCTTTCATCGCCGTGACGCGGTAGGGGCCGGAGCCAACCGGACCCGTCAGCGTCGTCTCCTCGAAGGTCGCGACATCGACCGCATGCTTCGGCAGGATCGGCATCAGGCCGAGGATCAGCGGCAGCTCGCGGTCATTGGCCCCGGTGAGATCGAAGCGGACGGTGAGGGAATCGGTTGCCTCAGCCTTGGTGGCCTTGGCATAGTATTGCCGCAGGTTCGGGCGGCCGCGGTCGCGCAGCAACTGCCAGGAGAACAGCACGTCCTCGGCCGTTACCGGCTTGCCGTCGGAGAAGCGGGCACGGGGATCGAGGCGGAACGTGACATAGGTCCGGTTGTCGTCGGTCTCGACGGTCCTCGCGAGCAGTCCATAAAGCGTGAAGGGCTCGTTCTGGCCGCGCGCAAGCAGGCTCTCGACGACGTAGCTGCGCATCTGATGCACGGGCAATCCCTTGACGATGAAGGGATTGAGACTGTCGAAGGTTCCGAGAATGCCCCAGATCAGCCGGCCGCCCTTGCGGGCATCGGGATTGGCGTAGGGCATGTGGCTGAAATCGGCCGGCATCGCCGGCTTGCCGTGCATGGCGATGGCATGGGCTTCCTCGGCCCGTGCAGCACCCGCCGACAGGCCCCAAGTGAGCGCAGAAGCGAGCACGCAACCGAGCGCAAAGGCAAGCGCGCAGAGCCGGCGACCGGGGCCCTCGAAGAGGCGCTGGAACATGAACATCGGCATACGTTGATTCGAGGACCCGCGGGCCCGAATCCTATCACAGGGATTTTCACCGGGCGCGGCTGCGGATGTGGTCAAAGGCGCTTGTCGGCATTGATCTTTTCGTCGGCCACGTTAAGAAGGCACCCAATCGCGCAAGAGCGCCGAGCCCGTCACTTATCCGCCTCAATTGACGGGGAGAGAGCCGCGCCCAAGGCGGCTTGGTTCGGTGCTTCGGAGCGGTTCGGGCACTTCCCGTTCAGAAAGGGTTTTCTGCAATGAATTTCCGTTATTTGGCCGCGTCCGTCCGGCCGCGCGGGCGACTTCTCGCCTTGTTGACGGCGACGGCGTTGGCCGTTCCGTTTGCTGCCGAAGCCCAGACCCCGGCGCCGGCCCCCGGTGCGCCCGCCGCGCCCAAGGCGGCTCCGGCCCCGAAGGCGGCAGCTCCGAAGGCTGCCCCCAAGGCTCCGGCGCCCGCCCAGGCGCAGCCGGCCCAGCAGGCTCCCGCGCAGGGCGCTCCGGCGCAGCAGGGTGCGGCGCAGCCGGCCGACCAGCAGATCCAGCTGATCTACGCGCCCTGGACCAAGTTCTGCCTCAAGGGCCAGGACGCCAACGCCAAGCAGGTCTGCTTCACCGGCAAGGACGGCCGCATCGAATCGGGCCAGCCGGTGATCGCCGCCGTGATCATCGAGCCGGAAGGCGAGCCGAAGAAGATCCTGCGCGTGACGCTGCCGCTCGGCATGCAGCTCGTGCACGGCACCCGCATCATCGTGGACAGCAACGCGCCCTTGCAGCAACCGTATGTGATCTGCTTCCAGAACGGCTGCATGTCCGATTACGAGGCCACGCCCGAGCTCATCAACAACATGAAGAAGGGCCAGAATCTCGTTGTCCAGGCGATCAACGCCAACGGCGCGCCGCTGACCCTGCCGCTGCCGCTCGCCGGCGAATTCCAGAAGGCCTATGACGGTCCGCCGACCGATCCGAAGGTGTTCGAGGAAACCCAGAAGAAGCTCCAGGAAGAGCTTCAGAAGAAGGCTGACGAGCAGCGCAAGAAGCTCGAGCAGCAGGGCGGCGCGCCCGGCGCACCTCCGACTGCCCAGAAATAACTGGGACCCAATCCCGGACATGAAAAAGGCGCTCATTCGAGCGCCTTTTTTGCCGGCCCGCCATGTCCGGGCGAAGATCAGTTCAGCGACGGATTGCGCGGGCGGTAGCCGCCATCCTTGTTCTTGATGAAGATCTCGGCGACCTGGGAATGCCGGACCGGCTCGCCGGAATCATCCGGCAGCAGGTTCTGCTCTGAGACATAGGCGACGTATTCCGACTCCGCGTTCTCCGCGAGCAGGTGGTAGAACGGCTGGTCCTTGTGGGGCCGCACCTCCTCAGGGATCGACAGCCACCACTCCTCGGTGTTGTTGAACTCCGGATCGATGTCGAAGATCACGCCCCGGAACGAGAAGATCCGGTGGCGGACGACCTGTCCGATCTGGAATTTGGCGGTCCTCGCTTTAATCATTCCCCGTCGATAGACCAGGATTGTGGCCGATGCTAGTGGCCTTAGCTGGAATTAACCTCCGCGTAAGGGGCGGATAGCCCCAAAGTGCTCAGAAAATACTTCATCAATGGTCGATATCCTCAATCTGGCTCTACCTTATTTCGGTCTGATCTTCGTTGGTTTTGCCTGCGGCAAGGTCAAGGCCCTGCCGGAATCGGGCCTCGCCTGGATGAACTTCTTCCTGCTCTACGTCTCGCTGCCGGCGCTGCTGTTCGCGATCATGTCGAAGACGCCGTTTGCGGAGCTGAACAACCCGCCGTTCCTGATCGCGACCACGCTGTCGACGGTGGGCGCGTTCACGCTGGCGCTGGTCGTCGGCAAGGTGCTGGGACGCCTGACATTGCGCGAGGCGACGCTCGCCGGTCTTTCCGGCGGCTACGGCAATATCGGCTACATGGGACCAGGGCTGGCGCTCGCAGTGCTCGGGACCAAGGCCGCGGCGCCGACCGCGCTGATCTTCTGCTGCGACAGCATCTTCCTGTTCACGATCGTGCCGCTCCTGATCGAGCTCTCCGACCGCGATCATCCCTCGATCGTGCATGCCTTCGGCGTGGTGCTGAAGCAGATCGTGCTCAATCCGCTGATCATGTCGGCCTGCTTCGGCGCGGCGGTGGCCGCGCTCCATATCGAGCTGCCGGTCGCGCTCGACCGCGCCATCACCTTCCTCCAGAACGCGGCTGCGCCGACGGCGCTGTTCGTGCTCGGCGTGACGGTGGCGCTCCGCCCGTTCGACCGGGTGCCGTGGGAGGTGCCCGGCGTGATCGCGGTGAAGCTCCTGATCCATCCGCTCGCAGCGTTCTGCCTGATGCTGGCGTTCGGCCCGTTCGCGCAGCCATGGGCCGCGACCGCCGTGCTGATGGCCTCGCTGCCGCCGGCATTGAATGTGTTCGTGATCGCCCGGCAGAACGAAGCCTGGATCGAATCCGCCTCCGTCGCGGTGCTGCTCGGAACCTTCGCGTCGGTGGTCACGCTCACCGGCGTGATGTGGGCGATCCAGACGGGACGGCTGGCGTTTCCGTGAGCTCCCTTACCTTCCAAAACTACCTTCGCCAGGTCGGCGTCAGTCCCTCGCGCATGGCAAAACGCCGGAGCGGGCCGATGGCGCCGAGCAGGTGCATGCCGATCGAGCGGACCGGCTGCAGCGGCAGGAAATCGTTGAGCAAAGAGCGGTTGGCGATGTCGATCGCAAAGGTCCGGCTCAGGATGTCGGGCCGCCGGGCGCGATCGTAGCGCTTGAGCACGTCATCCGCGCCGGGATCCTGGCCTCCCGCGAGCGCTTGGCCCGCAAGCCGCGCAATGTCGGCGGCATCGCGCAGGCCGAGATTGAGGCCCTGGGCGCCGATCGGCGGGACCACATGGGCGGCTTCCCCGACCAGCGCGATGCGGTCGCGGCCGAAGGATCTTGGACGCTCGATCGCCAGCGAAAACAGGTTACGCCCGGGTTCGACCGTCATGCGCCCGAGGATCGAATGCGACTGCTTCTCGATCGCGGCGGACAGCTCCTCGTCACTCAAGCCGCGCAGCCGCTCGGCTTCCGCAGGCGCAGAGACCCAGACGATGCTGGAGCGGCCGCCGGGCAGGGGCACGAACACGCAGGGGCCGTATGGCGTGTGGAACTCGGTCGAGACGTTGCGGTGCGGCCGCGCGTGGCCGACGTTGAAGGTCAGAGCGGTCTGCGCCAGTTCGCGCCTCGTCACTGCGATGCCGGCGGCCTGCCGGCACAGCGAATGCCGGCCGTCGGCGCCGACCACGAGCCGGGCCGAGAGGAATTGTGCGGAGGTGGTGCGGACCGCGACATCGTCGGCTTCGATGACGACGCTTTCGGCCTCGTCGTCGAAGCGGACGATCCCGTGCAGCTCGGCTGCGCGCTCTTCCAGCGCCAGCATCAGCGAGCGGTTGTCGATGTTGTAGCCGAAGGCGTCGAGCCCGATTTCGTGACAGGAGAAACGGACCTCGGGCGCCCGGAACAGCCTCCCGGTGTCGTCGACGAGCCGCATGACCTCCAGCGCGGCCGCTTTGTCCCGGCAGTGTTGCCAGACGTCGAGGCTCTCCAACAGGTCGACGGAGGCCCCCAGCAGCGCAGTGGTGCGATTGTCGGCATAGGGCAGGCGCCGTGCCACGAGCGCGGTCCGTGCTCCCGCCTGCGCCAGTGCGATCGCCGCTGCGAGTCCGGCCGGTCCACCGCCGATCACGGCCGCGTCAAGATGTGTCGATGCCTCTGTCATGGAACGACATTTGACACGCCCCGCGACAATTTCAAGTCCACCTATATTTCCCTGATTTTATGGCGAATTGTGCGACCGGGCGCCGCAATGGCTTATGTGCAAATCGGCCCCGTTCTGATAGCAGAAGCCATGGACAGCCGAGAGGATTCCCTGAAGCCGACACCCGCGATCCGCGCCGCGGCGTTCTCGGTGCATATCTTCACCGCCTTCGGTGCGGCGATCGCTCTGCTCGCGATGCTCGAGGCCGTGCGCGAGCATTGGGCGGCGATGTTTCAGTGGCTGGGCGTTGCGCTGATCATCGACGCGATCGACGGTCCGATCGCGCGCCGGCTCGACGTCAAGAACGTGCAGCCGAACTGGTCGGGCGACGTGCTCGATCTCGTAGTCGACTTCGTCACCTATGTGTTCGTGCCGGCCTACGCGATCGTGGCGAGCGGGCTGTTGCTGCCGGTCGCGGCGCCCGTGCTCGGCGTCGCCATCATCGTCACCAGCGCACTATATTTCGCCGATCTGCGCATGAAGGCCGACGACAACCATTTCCGGGGTTTCCCGGCGCTGTGGAATGCGGCGGCGTTCTACCTTTTCCTGCTGCACTGGCCGCCGCTGTGGTCCACGCTGCTGGTCGCCGCCCTGGTGGTGCTGACCTTCGTGCCGTTCCACGTGCTGCATCCGGTCCGGGTCGTGCGGCTGCGCTGGCTGACGATGTCGCTGATCGCGATCTGGGCGGTGCTGTCCCTCTACACGCTGGAGATGGATTTTCACGTCGGTATCGGCGTGACCGCCGCGCTGTGTGCGATCGCGCTCTGGATCAGCTTCAGCGACGCGTTCATCCGCTTCGCAAGATCCTTCGCATGATGCATCTGATCACCAGCCCCGAGGCGTGGGCCGCGCTGCTGACCCTGACCTCGCTCGAGATCGTGCTCGGCATCGACAACGTCATCTTCCTGTCGGTGATCGTCTCGCGCATCCCGCAGCAGCAGGCGAACCGCGCCCGCCAGATCGGGCTGGCGCTGGCGCTGGTCTTCCGCATCATCCTGCTCAGCGTGCTGGTCTGGCTGATCGGCCTGACCGCGCCGGCGTTCTCGTTTGCAGGTTATCAGTTCTCCTGGCGCGACCTGATCCTGATCGGCGGCGGCCTGTTCCTGATCGCGAAGGCAACCCACGAGATCCACGCCGAAGTCGAGGCCGATGACGACGAGGGCGATGAGAGATCCGGCGGCAGCGCCTTCTTCTGGGTGATCGTCCAGATCGTGATCATCGACATCGTGTTTTCGCTGGATTCGATCATCACCGCGATCGGCATGGCGCAGGACATCGAGATCATGATCGCGGCCGTCGTGATCGCCTGCCTGATCATGTACATTTCGTCCGGGCCGGTGTCGCGATTCGTCGCCGAGCATCCGACCACGAAGATGCTGGCGCTGGCCTTCCTGGTGCTGATCGGCGTCGCGCTGGTCGCGGATGGATTCAAATTCCACATTCCGCGCGGCTACATCTATTTCGCAATTGCGTTCTCGGCGGCGGTCGAATTCTTCAACGTGCTGGCCAAGCGCAACCGCAGGAAGGCGCGCAACCCGTCGCCCTAGCCCTTCCCGTCGGCGTTGAGTTGACAAGGCGGGCGCGATGCCTTTCGCTCAGCCTTGGAGAAGAGGAGGTCAGGCGATGACCAAAGCCGTCCGTGTGCACAAGGTCGGAGGCCCCGAAGCCCTGGTCTATGAGAGCGTCGACGTACCGGCGCCCGGCCCCGGCGAGGTGCGCATCCGCCAGCACGCGGTGGGTCTCAACTTCATCGACGTCTATTACCGAACCGGTCTCTACAAGGCGCCCGAGCTGCCCTTCATCGCCGGCAACGAGGCCTCGGGCGAGGTGGTTGCGGTCGGGCCGGGCGTCACGCATTTCCATCCCGGCGACCGCGTCGCCTACTACCACAATCTCGGCGCCTATACCGGCGAGCGCAACCTGCCCTGGGAGAAGCTGGTCAAGCTGCCCGATCACATCACCCACGAGCAGGGCGCCGTGCTGATGCTGAAGGGGCTGACGGTGTGGTACCTCCTGCACAAGACCTTCAAGGTCGAGCCGCACCACCGCGTGCTGATCCACGCCGCGGCCGGCGGTATCGGCCTGCTCGCATGTCAGTGGGCGCGGGCGCTCGGCGCCCACGTCATCGGTACCGTCGGCTCGCGCGAGAAGGCCGAGCTCGCGGAGGCCAACGGCTGCGACCACGTCATCCTCTACAACGAGGAGGACTTCGTCGCCCGCGTCAAGCAGATCAGCCGCAACGGGGGTTGCGACGTCGTCTATGACGGCGTCGGCAAGGCGACCTTCCCGGGCTCGCTGTCCTGCCTGAAGCCGCGCGGCATGTTCGTCTCCTTCGGCAATGCCTCGGGGCCGGTGCCGCCGTTCTCGATCGCCGAGCTGAACAATCACGGCTCGCTGTTCGCGACCCGGCCGAAGCTCAACGACTATATCGGCACGCGCAAGGAGCTGCTGGAGGGCGCCGACACGCTGTTCGCTGCGGTCATCAACGGCAAGCTGCACGTGCCGATCAACCATGCCTACGCGCTGAAGGACGCCGCGAAAGCGCATATCGATCTCGAAAGCCGCAAGACGACGGGTGCGTCGATTTTGAAGCCGTAGCGTCTCGTCATTGCGAGCGAAGCGAAGCAATCCAGAATCTTTCCGCGGCAGTCTGGAGTGCTTCGTCGCAAGGGCTGCTCGCAACGACGCTCTAGGCAACGCGTCTCGCCGCTCCCGCCTTGGTCAAGATGCCGTCGAGACAATCGATCATCTCGGCGATCTCCGCGCGCGTGACGTTCAGCGCCGGCATGAAGCGCAGGGTGTCGACCTGCGGGGCGTTGAGCAGCACGCCGGCCTCGAACGCCTGCGCGACGATGCCAGGTGCGATCGGCAGCTTGAGATCGAGCGCCAGCAGCAGCCCGCGTCCCCGCACACCGCCGAGGCCGTGCCGGGCCGAGACCTTCTGCAGCTCGCTTTCGAGCAACAGGCCGGTCTCCGCGACCGACTTCAGGAAATCGGGCTTGGAGACTTCCTCCAGCACCGCAAGGCCCGCCGCGCACATGATCGGGTTACCGTTGAACGTGCCGCCCTGGTCGCCATGCGCGAAGCAGGAGGCACGTTCGGTCGCCAGCAGCGCCGCGAGCGGCACGCCGCCGCCGATGCCCTTGCCGAGCGTCATGATATCGGGCGCGACGCCGGCGTGCTCATAGTGGAAGAGTTTTCCGGTCCGGCCCATGCCGGTCTGGATCTCGTCGAAAATCAGCAGCAGGCCGTGTGTCTCGGTCAGCGCACGCAACTCCCTCAGGAACGCATCGGTCGCAGGCCACACGCCGGATTCACCCTGGATCGGCTCGAGCATCACGGCGATCGTGTTGGCGTTGATCAGCTTCTCGACCGAGGCGATGTCGTTCAGCTTCGCCTTCTTGAAGCCGGATACTTTCGGCTCGAACAGCGGCTCGAACGCCTTCTTGCCCGAGGCCGACATCGTCGCGAGCGTACGGCCGTGGAAGCCGCCTTCAAAGCAGATGATCTCGAACGCGCCGCCCTTGTGCAGGCTGCCATATTTGCGCGCGAGCTTGATCGCGCCCTCATTGGCTTCGGCACCCGAGTTGGCAAAGAACACCTGGTCGAACGCGCTGTTTGCGACCAGTGCCTGCGCCAGCTTCAGGCTCGGCTCGTTGTAGAAGGCAGGGCTCGGGGTCAGCAGCCGCTTGGCTTGCGCGGAGAGCGCGTCGGCGATCGCAGGAGGGGAGTGACCGAGGCAGTTGACGGCCCAGCCCTGCACGAAATCGAGGTAGCGCTTGCGACCGTCATCCCAGAGATAGGAGCCCGCGCCGCGGACGAACACGGCCTTGGGCCGTGCGGTGATGTCCATCAGCGCGTCGTACGGATGGGTGGCGGCGGTCATGTCGAACTCCTCTGGAGGCGGTGGGAAAGGCGACAAAAAAGCAAGAAGGCCGCACTTTGCGGGTGCGGCCTTCTCGAAAACTATGCTGAATGAAGTAGCTTCAGCGGCGTCGTCGGACATGGCGCAACCCATCATCGTCGCGGGTGCGACGACGGAAAGCTGCGCGGCGGTGGGTCCGAGAGTTGATCATGGGGCGCGTCCCTACAGCCGAACGGCCGCACTTGTCAAGCCGGCGTTTCGCGAAACGCCGCGCTCGGCGTGCATCGGCGAGGTCGGCCGAGGCGCTGCTCGTCACTGACCGCGTCGCTGCCGAGGCATCATTGCCGCGCCAGCGCAAGTGATGGGGATTGTGCCGCGGCGGGAAGCGAAGGCAGGATCAACGATGTGCCGATCATGCACAGCCCGGTCCGAATACCAACCTTGTGATTGTATTTCATCGATCGCCGCGCAGAAACCATTGAGCCTCTAGCGCGTTTGTGATCAACGGACGCCAATTGGTTCGAACCGATCATGATGCGGTTCAGACCAAGGGAGACGCGACCAACCAGATAGTTTTCAGCCTTGTCCGATACCCCTTACCCGATTGATCTCGATAGCATTCGTGGCGCATTTCCGCCGGGCATAGAAGCGCCGCCGCTGCTGGTCGACTTTGCCGGCTGGCTCAAGGGGCGCCCTTGGGGCAGCGTCGGCTGCTTCGCCCTGCAGGGCCAGTTCTCCGATTCCGCGCCGATCGTCGACGGCAGCCCGTTGCGCGACAGGTTCTCGCTGTTCATGCGATTGCCCGACGGCTCGGCCGTCGGTGGCTGGTATGGCGCCGGTCTCGACCGCGACAACCCGCCGATCGTCGGACTGGGGTCGGAGGGCCACTACGAGCTGCTCGCACCGAACCTCGACGGGATGCTCGCCAAGCTGACTTCGCAGCAATTCGACAAGGCCTGGAGCGATCTCAAGCCGCATGAGGAGGTCGAGTGCCAGACAGTCGAGCTCGCGCAATGGCTCGCGGAACGGCCGGCCGGCGGGCCGGCTGCGCCTGACGACGGCGCATCGGAGCTGCCCGACTTCCGCGGCTTCGTGGAGAAATGGAGCCGGGATCGCGAGGACTATTGGGCCAACCATCGCCTGATGGCCGAACTCGGCTGGCGGCTTGCCGCCCATCTGCCCAAGGGCAAGAACCCCTGGGACAAGACGCGTTTCGAGATCGCGATCGTAGGTAGCCAATACCAGGCCCGCGTGCTGACGCGCGGACCGCAGCCGTTCGAGGAAGCAGGCTCGATCGAATCCCTGCTGCGCGATCTGCGCGAGGAGATGCGCCGCGCGCAGCCCGAGCTTGGCCTCTGGTACGTGATGAATTTCGGACTCTATGCCGACGGCCGCATCATGCCGAGCTTCGAGTACGATCTGCGCCCGACCATCGACGGCGAACCGGCGAAGCTGTCCGAGGCGAAGGCCGATCTCACCCGCGCCCCACGCCCTGAGCGCTGGGTGCCGAAATGGCTGGCGGCATCCTGAAGCTCGGAATCCCGCGACGCTGCCGCCCAGCCGGCGCCGAAATCTTCCGCTGTCGTGCCATCTTGACTTCGCGGAAAAGCACCTTCGGAGCTATCATCGCTGCGCTCGCAATGACGGAGCGCCCTCAAAACCCCGCGACGCTGCCGTGCAGATCGTATGCGTCGGCGCGCTCGATCTTCGCGGTGACGATCTCGCCGACACGCAACGGGCGGCGGCTGGACAGATAGACCGCGCCGTCGATCTCCGGAGCATCGGCCTTGGAGCGGCCCTTGGCCACCGTCGGGCCGACCTCGTCGATGATGATCTGCTGGCGCGTGCCGACCTTGCGCTTAAGCCGGCGTGCCGAGATCTTCTGCTGGCGGGCCATCAGCGCATTGAAGCGCTCCTGCTTGACCTCTTCGGGGACGGGATTTGCGATCGCGTTCGAGGTGGCGCCGGCGACCGGCTCATATTTGAAGCAGCCGACGCGGTCGATCTCGGCCTCGTCGAGCCAGTCGAGCAGGTAGGCGAAATCGGCATCGGTCTCGCCGGGGAAGCCGACGATGAAGGTCGAGCGCAAAGCGAGATCGGGGCATTCCTGGCGCCAGCGCTTGATCCGCGCCAGCGTCTTGTCCTGCGCCGCCGGACGCTTCATCGCCTTCAGCACTTCGGGGCTCGCATGCTGGAACGGGATGTCGAGATAGGGCAGCACCTTGCCCTCGTTCATCAGCGCGATGACCTCGTCGACATGCGGGTAGGGGTAGACATATTGCAGCCGGACCCAGGCGCCGAGCTCGCCGAGCTCGCGCGCGAGGTCGAGGAATTTGGCGCGGACCTGGCGATCCTTCCACGGGCTCTCTGCATATTTCAGATCGACGCCATAGGCCGAGGTGTCCTGCGAGATCACCAGGAGCTCCTTGACGCCGGCGCCGACCAGGCGCTCGGCCTCGCGCAGCACGTCGTCGGCCGGGCGCGAGACGAGGTCGCCGCGCAGTTTTGGGATGATGCAGAAGGTGCAGCGGTTGTTGCAGCCCTCGGAGATCTTCAAATAGGCGTAGTGACGCGGAGTCAGCTTGATGCCCTGCGGCGGCACCAGGTCGAGATGCGGATTGTGCGCCGGCGGCAGCGCGCGGTGCACGGCGTCGAGCACGCTCTCATATTGCTGCGGCCCGGTGATGGACAGCACGCCGGGATAGGCCTGCTCGATCTGTTCGGGTTCAGCGCCCATGCAGCCGGTGACGATCACCTTGCCGTTCTCGGCCATGGCCTCGCCGATCGCCGACAGCGATTCCTGCTTGGCGCTGTCGAGGAAGCCGCAGGTGTTGACGATGACGATGTCGGCCCCGTCATGCTTGCGGGCGAGCTCGTAACCTTCCGCGCGCAGGCGCGTGATGATGCGCTCCGAATCCACCAATGCCTTGGGACACCCGAGTGACGTGAAAGATATGCGCGGCGCTCTGTCCATGTAATCGCCTGGAGTCTGCATCTGAATTGTCAGGATTTGCGGCCCAAGTAATTGAACCCATGAAAAAATTCAACAACTAACGTATGCGTCATGGCGGCCATTGGAGGATTAGAGCCCTGATGTGGGGAGCTGGTTCCGATCGAGCGAGCTGAGGAACCGAGAGGAATTGCGCCGGCACGCACGTTTTAGTTGTTATTCTGTTTCGTGCTTGATCTGAGGGAGCTGAACTGCGATGCGCCGCTTCATCTTCGGCCTGGCTTTCGTTACCGCTACCTGCGGCGCGATGTTTCCGGTACGGGCTGAATTCCTACGTCGTGCGGCTAGCGGTCTCCGGCCTCAACGAGACGGCGGTGCTGGCCGCCGTGCCACTTCTCGACAAGATGATCGTTGGCGCGAGGATTCCGTGAAGGGCACAAGGCCAGATGACAGCCGCCTTCGGGCGGCTTTCTTTGGGAAGCAGCGCGGGCGTATGGACGGATTGAAGGTTTCCGATATTGACAACTTGGGGTTGCAAGGCCTTAATAACTGTCAATTACACGGCTGGGCCGAAAGCCTGTTAAGCGGAGGATTGATTCATGCGAAAATTTACGACGCGAGCCGCGAATGCAATGCCGGCCGGCAATCCGAAATTCATGGAGGAGGCGAGCCGGCTTGCCATCGAGTCGGTGGAGAAAGGGTGGGGTGGTCCATTCGGTGCCGTGATCGTCAAGGACGGAGAGATTATCGGGCGCGGGCAGAACCGCGTGCTGCTCACCGGCATTCCAGTCTTTCACGCTGAAGTCACGGCAATCATGGACGCGTCCGCACGTCTCAACCCAAAGGCGCTGCTCGGCACCGACTATGGAGCCGGCACGATCCTCGAGATGATTCCGCGTGAAGCGGGTTCGCCCGATCCGGTGGAGCATCGCGCGCGCATGTTGAAAGGGTGCGAGATCTACATCAACGGCGCGCCATGCCCGATGTGCATGAGCGCGATCTATTGGTCGCGCATCGACCGCGTCTACTTCGCCGCCAGCCTGAAGGACACGAGCGCGATCGGATTCGACGATGCCTTTCAGTATGAGGATTTCGCCAAGCCGTGGTCGCAACGCCGGATCGAAGTGGCCGAAAACTTCGAGCGGGAAACCGGTCTGAAGGCATACAAGGCCTGGATGGCCAAGAAGGACCGGCACCCCTACTGAAGAGCGTGTGAGACCGTTGCTACTCTGGGTCACGACCCACGACCCGCAAGACGGGGATCGAACACATGAGTACCCCTTCGCATCCCAAAACCGACATCGCGGCTTAACGAGTACGTGCCGTAATCGATGAGTTGACGGTCTAGATGACACCGCCTTCGGACGGCGGTTGCGCTTTGCACCGCCAAGGCACTAGTTGCTGGTTGGGATCGAAGGGAATATGACTCTGCTAGAGTTGCTCGTGTCCCGGCATAATTGGACGGTGGACGAAACTATTTACGTGGGAGCCTTGAAGCCGAGATGCCGAGGCGCTCCTGATCAGCGAAGCCCCTACGCAACCGATCCGAGCTTCCGGTCGGGCAAGCGCTACGCCTACTTCCTTGAAGGGTTCATCGCTCGCGACTTCCTGGATGACCTAGGGGCATCGACAAACGATGTCAGCCAGGAAGCCTGCGATCAATTGATCCGCTACGCCATCGATGATGCATGAACGCCTGGGCGTGAATTGATCTCCGAAAGTTCACATTCGTTGCCTCAGGAGCACCCGAGCGACACGAAGCTGACCTTGGGCGCAGCCGTCTGATCCATATCTGATCTGCCTGATCGACCGGCCGGAGCTAGTCCCAATTGCCCATAATTACAACCCTTTGCATGGCCCTCCGGCGTGCTATGGATGAATCACCTGCGGTGAGTGAGCCATGAGCGCAGAACAGTCGCCCAAAATCGTGATTGTCGACGAGAGCCCGATCCGGGCTGCGATCCTCGAGGAGGGGTTGCGGGAGGCCGGATTCACCCAGGTCGTGCATATCCGCGAGATGCAGAGCCTGCTTGCCCGTATTTACGCGGTGGACCCCGACATCATCCTGATCGATCTGGAAAACCCCAGCCGCGACGTGCTGGAGGCAATGTTCCAGGTCAGCCGCGCCGTGAAGCGGCCGATCGCGATGTTCGTGGACCAGAGCGATTCAGCCTCGATCCAGGCCTCGGTCGAGGCGGGGGTGTCGGCTTACATCGTCGACGGGCTGAAGAAGGAGCGCATCAAGCCGATCCTCGACCTCTGCGTGTCCCGTTTCAATGCCTTCGCGAAGCTCCAGGAGGAACTCGAGCGCACCAAGTCGCAGCTCGAGGACCGCAAGATCATCGAGCGCGCCAAGGGCATCCTGATGAAGGTGAAGGGCCTCACCGAGGACGAGGCCTATGTGCTGCTTCGCTCGACTGCGATGCGCGAGAAGAAGAAAATCGGCGAGATCGCCCAGTCGATCATCACCGCATCGGAGATGCTGAAATGACTGGACCGCTTCGCATCGGGTTCATCCCGCTGGTCGATGCCGCAGCCCTGATCGTCGCCGTCGACAAGGGATTCACCGCCGCCGAAGGGCTCGACGTCGAGCTGGTGCGCGAGGTGTCCTGGTCCAACGTGCGCGACAAGCTCAATATCGGCCTGTTCGATGCGGCACATCTGCTGGCGCCCGTCGCGATCGCGTCCTCGCTCGGGCTCGGCCACGTCAAGGTGCCGATCGCCGCGCCTTTCAATCTCGGCATCAATGGCAATGCCATCACGGTGTCCCCGGCGCTGCATGCGGCGCTGATGGAGGAGATCGACGGCGATCGCTTCGATCCGCTTGTCACCGCGAAAGCGCTGGCGAGGGTGGTCGCCAAGCGCCGCAAGGCAGGTGCAGAACCTTTGACCTTCGGCATGACCTTCCCGTTCTCGACCCACAACTACCAGCTGCGGTTCTGGATGGCGGCGGCCGGCGTCGATCCCGACGAGGACGTGCGCCTGGTGGTGTTGCCGCCGCCCTATATGGTCGATAGCCTCAAGAGCGGCCATGTCGATGCGTTCTGTGTCGGCGCACCCTGGAATTCGGTCGCGGTCGATCTCGGCGTCGGCCATATCCTGCATTTCGTCTCCGACATCCTCGTGCGCGCTGCCGAAAAGGTGCTGGCGGTCCGTCAGGTCTGGGCCGACAAGAATCAGGATGTGGTTGCTAGCTTGGTGCGCGCGGCGGTGAAGGCCGCCGAGTTCATCGAGCAGCCGGCAAACCTCACCGAGGCGGCTCGTATCCTGGCGCAGCCGGAGCGGATCGACGTCGATGCCGAGGTGATCCAGCGTACCCTCACGGGACGCCTGAAGATCTCGCCCGATGGCACGCTCCGCGAAAGTGGCCGCTATCTCCTCGTTGGCCGTGAAGGGGCAGGGCGCCCCGATCCGGTCCAGGCCGCCTGGCTCTACGCCCAGATGGTGCGCTGGGGGCAGACGGCGCTGACGCCTGACGGCGTCAAGACGGCCATGGCCGTGTTCAGGCCGGACCTCTACGATGCCGCCATTGGCCACAAGCCGCCCTCCGAGGCGCCCGCACCCTTCGGCGCATTCGCCGGCCCCGTCTTCGATCCCGACAATATCCGGGGGCACCTCGAGGCGTTCGAGGTCGGTCGCTGGAAGGCCTGATTCGTCTGCTGCATTGTTTTCAGGCGAACGGGGCGAGCGGCTAAATTTTGAGCCGAGTGCTCGAATTCCGTGTGAGTTCCGGGGCCGGCATTTTCCGGGGGCCGCCGTACCTCGTTGAAACATCAAGAATTTCTTTTCCGAGCGAGCTGGCACGCAACTTGTATGTTGCACTGCGGCCAGCTTGTCATTGGTGCCTGCTGAGCCAAGTCCCACAGCAACGAAGCTGATTGGACCGTCGGGTTGCGAAGCAGGCGTCAAAGCCAGCCGAGTTTCCCGCGGGTCGCACAATTTCCGTCGAAGCCACCGAGGTGGCCGCAGGAGCTTCGTTACCGACCATGAAAATCGATACGGTCTCAGTCGACTTTACCGACGAGCAGAAACGCTACCTCGAAGGCTTCACGACCGGCCTGCAGATCAGCCGGGTCGGTCGCGGCCTCGCTGGCGGCGGCGGCAAGGCGAATGCCGAGCCTGTTGGTCCCGACGCCGTGCACATCAAGGCGCAGGACAAGGTGATCGCGTCGGGCAAGAAGCTCGCCGACCAGGAGAAGTTCAAGCGCGACGAGCATCCCTTCGATGCCTATCCGCGCCTGCGCCAGCAGGCGCTCGACAACGCTCCGCCGAGCCCCGCGGACAATTTCCGCTGGCGCTATTACGGTGTCTTCTACGTCGCGCCGACGCAGGACTCCTACATGTGCCGCCTGCGCATCCCGAACGGCATCATGAAGCACTGGCAGCTGTCGGGCCTTGCCGATCTCGCCGGCGAGCTCTGCGGTCCCTACAGCCACGTAACGACCCGCGCCAATCTCCAGCTGCGCGAGATCCCGCCGAAATACGCGATCAGAATGATCGAGGGCATCCAGGAGCTCGGCCTGTGCTCGCGCGGCTCCGGCGCCGACAACATCCGCAATGTGACGGGAACGCCGACCGCCGGCATCGATCCGCAGGAAATCATCGACACGCGGCCCTATGCGCGCGAGTGGCACTACCACATCCTCAACGACCGCTCGCTCTACGGTCTGCCGCGCAAGTTCAACGTCGCCTTCGACGGCGCCGGCAAGATCGCGGTGCTGGAAGAGACCAACGACATCGCCTTCACCGCCTATGAGGTGAAGGACGGGTTCGGCGTCGAGCCCGGGGTCTGGTTCCGGCTCGGCCTCGGCGGCATCACCGGCCACAAGGACTTTGCGAAATATTCCGGCATCATCGTCAAGCCGGAGCAGGCGACCGCCGTCGCGGATGCCATCGTGCGCGTCTTCATCGACCATGGCGACCGCACCAACCGCAACAAGGCGCGGCTCAAATACGTGCTCGACGCGATGGGCCATGATGGCTTCCTCAAGCTGGTCGAGGAGCGGCTGAAGACGCCGTTCACGCGCGTGCCGGAAGAGGCGTTCGCGCCGCGGCCGGCTGCGGACCGCATGGCCCATATCGGCGTGCACGAGCAGAAGCAGGACGGTCTCAACTGGATCGGCGTGTCGCTGACGCTCGGCAAGCTCAGCTGCGATCAGATGCGCGGCCTTGCCAAGGTTTCGCGCGACTTCGGCGACGGCGAGATCCGCCTGACGGTCTGGCAGAACCTCTTGATCTCGGGCGTGGGCGACGAGAATGTCGAGCTCGCCATTGCCGCGATCAAGCAGATCGGGCTCGCGGTCGAGGCCTCGCACATCCGGGCCGGCCTGATTGCATGCACCGGCAATGCGGGCTGCCGTTTCGCGGCGTCCAATACCAAGCGCAACGCGGCCGAGATCGGCGACTGGTGCGAGCCGCGCGTCGCCATGGACAAGCCGGTCAACATCCATCTGACCGGCTGCCACCATTCCTGCGCGCAGCACTACATCAGCGACATCGGACTGATCGGCGCGCGCGTGCCCGTGAACGAGGAGGACACGGTCGAGGGCTATCATCTCTTCACCGGTGGCGGGTTCGGCCCCGACGCCGATGTCGGGCAGGAGGTCTATCACGACCTCAAGGCGGAGGATGCGCCGAAGACGGTCGAGGCGCTGCTCAAGGCCTATCTCGCCCATCGCTCATCGCCCGACGAAACCTTCCTCTCCTTTGCGCGCCGCCATGACGGCGAAACGCTGCGCAAGCTTGCCGATGCACAGGTGTCCGCATGAACCAGATCACGCCTCCGCCGAAGCTCGACATCATCCCCGCCAGCGCGCCGTTCTCCGAGGCGCAGCGCTCCTGGTTGAACGGCTTCTTTGCCGGACTGCTCTCGCCTGACGTCGCAACGCCGTTGTCGGCGGAGCAGGGCGCCGCCGTCATGCAGGCCGGTGACGGTGACGACGGCGAAGCGCCGTGGCACGACCAGACCATGCCGATCGCCGAGCGGATGAAGCTCGCCGAGGGCCGGCCTCTGCGTCGCAAGATGATGGCGGCGATGGCGCAACAGGATTGCGGCCAGTGCGGCTACAATTGCCACGACTATTCGGAGGCGATCGCGAGCCGCAGCGAAGCGCGGCTCAATCTGTGCGTTCCCGGCGGCAAGGAAACCGCGCGAATGCTGAAGTCGCTCTACGAGGAGCTCGACAAGGCGCCCGCGGCGAAGGCACCCGAGAAGACGGACCCGGTGGCCGCGCCCGCCGTGACCGTGACCATCGCCGAGCCCGGCCGATCGCGCGACAATCCGACCGAAGCGACCTTCCTGTCGCGCCGTCTTCTCAACAAGGGCAAGTCGGAGAAGGAGACCTATCACATCGAGTTCGATCTCTCCGCGAGCAAGCTCGACTACGTGGTTGGTGACAGCTTCGGCGTGTTCCCGCGCAACGACGTCGGTCTCGTGGACCAGATCATCGCGCTGCTCGGCGCCTCCCACACCACCAAGGTCAACGGCAAGACGCTGCGCGAGGTGCTGATCGACGACGTCTCGCTGTCGCCCGCGCCGGACTCGCTGTTCGAGCTGATCTCCTTCATCACCGGCGGCGCGCAACGCGAGAAGGCGCGGGCGCTGGCGCAGGGCGAGGATCCCGATGGCGATGCCGCAACCCTCGACGTGATGGCGGCGCTGCAGAAGTTCTCCGGCACGCGGCCGCATCCCGAGGCCTTCGTCGAGGCGCTGGAGCCGCTGCAGCCGCGGCTCTACTCAATCTCGTCCTCGCACAATGCGACGCCGGGAAAGCTCTCGCTGACGGTCGATTCCGTGCGCTACGTGATCGGCAAGCGCAAGCGCGTCGGCGTCGCCTCGACCTTCCTCGGCGAGCGCATCAAGGAGGGCGAGAAGCTCAAGGTCTATGTGCAGAAGGCGCACAATTTCGGCCTGCCGCAGGATCCGAAGACGCCCATCATCATGATCGGCCCCGGCACGGGCATCGCGCCGTTCCGCGCCTTCCTGCTCGACCGCAAGGCGACCGGCGCGCCCGGCAGGAACTGGCTTTTCTTCGGCCATCAGCGCAGCGATTGCGATTTCTTCTACCAGGAAGAACTCAATGCGATGAAGACCTCGGGCCAACTGACGCGGTTGTCGCTGGCCTGGTCGCGCGACGGCGAGAAGAAGTTTTACGTGCAGGACCGCATGCGCGAGGTCGGCCGCGAATTGTGGACCTGGCTCGCCGAAGGCGCGCATCTCTACATCTGCGGCGATGCCAAGCGCATGGCCAAGGACGTCGAGCGTGCGCTGGTCGACATCGTCGCCCAGTTCGGCGCGCGTTCGACCGATGAGGCCGTGAGTTTCGTCGCCGAGCTCAAGAAGACCGGCCGCTTCCAGGCTGACGTGTACTAAGGCGAGAGTAGATCAGCCTAAATCGCCCCGGCGGCGCAACCGCCGGGCCTTTTCGTCTGGTCCGGCTTGTACTGTGCATGGGGTTGTTTTCGCTATTTCAGTTTGGGCGGGATGACTTGAGTCCGGCTGTCATCCCACCGTCATCCACGCCGGTTCCAACTGGCTCGAATCCTAACGAATAACATTCTCGGAACCCCGCCCCGGAGGAGAATTTGCGCCTGTGCTGAGGCTGCTCCAGAGAAGGCGCATCGCTATTTCTGGCGGCATCTTGCCTCCCGCCAGGGTTGATCCTTCATACTCCCGCAAATGGGGCGTTGGAGATCGACCATGCGCGAACTATCGGCGGAAGCCAGACTGCACTTCTACGCGCGCTCGCTCTCGCGTCGAACCGGGGCGAGCGCCCATCATCTGGCGCTGTACAGCGCCTTTGCCGTGATCGCAGCGATCGTGTTCGGCACGCTATCGGTGCACCCGTTCTAAATCGTTGTTCCGGGGCGGCGAAGCCGAACCTGGAACCTCAAGACGGAAGGCCTCACGCCCCGCGCTTGAACGGCGCGACCTCGATCCCGGCTTCCTTCAATGCCCGACGCAAGGTCCGCGCGATCTCGACCGCGCCGTGCGTGTCGCCGTGGATGCACACCGTGTCCGTGCGCATCTTGATGACCTTGCCGGTCACCGACACCACCGCGCCGTCCTGCACCATGCGCACCACGCGGTCGGCGATCAACTTCGCATCGTGCAGCACCGCGCCGGGCTTCTTGCGCGAGACGAGGTTGCCGTCGTCCTCATAGGCGCGATCGGCGAACACCTCGTGCACCATCGGCAGGTTGGCTTCTTCGCCGGCTTTCACCAGCTTCGAATTGGCGAGGACGACGAAGATCAGGCTGGGATCGACGGCCTTGATGCCGGCGGCGATCGCCTTCGCCGTCATGTCGTCTTCGCAGGCGACGTTGGAGAGCGCGCCATGCGCCTTCACATGCGTGACCTTGTGGCCGGCCGCGGTCGCGATCGCCTGCAGTGCGCCGATCTGGTAGGCGACGAGGTTTTCGATCTCGGAAGCCTTGAGCCCTGCGATCGGATGGCGGCCGAAGCCGTGCAGGTCGCGATAGCCGGGATGCGCGCCGACCGAGACGCCGCGCGCCTTCGCAAGCTCAACCGTCCGGCGCATGATGTCGGGGTCGCCGGCATGGAAGCCGCAGGCGACATTGACCGAGCTTGCGAGCTCGATCATCGCAGCGTCGTTGCCCATCTCCCACGCGCCAAACCCTTCGCCGAGGTCGCAATTGAGATCGATGGTCTTCATGGTGCTCTCCGCCTCTGGTCTTGCTGCCGTTTACGGTTCCGCCGTGACCTGCCACGTCCCGGCATCGACCGCGCTCACCGCGTAGCCGGCAACGTTAGCATCGCTGAGCGCCTCGATGTTGAGCTCGACGGTGTCGGACGAGCGCAGCCGGTCCGGGAGGCTGCGGATCAGCTGGGCGAACTTGCGCGCCTCGTCCTGCGCCTCGGCCATGCTGACCTGCTTGAAGCGGAACGCGGTCCCCGCCGAGGTCTGCGCCAGGCGGCCGACATCGGCCGTGATCACGGTCGCGATCTTCGGATAGCCGCCGGAGGTGCCGCGGTCCATCATCAGCGCGATCGGCGCGCCGTTGCCGGGCACCTGGATGCTGCCGTTGACCGTGCCGTCGGAGACGATGTTGTGGCCGTGCAGGTGCTTGATGGCGGGGCCTTCGAGCCGGTACCCCATGCGATCCGACGTCGCCGAGATCTTCCACTCGCTCCCTAGGAACAGCGCCTTGTCGGCGTCGTCGAACTCGTCGTCCTGCGGCCCGAGCAGCACGCGGATCGGACCTGTCGCAGGCTTCGGTAGCTCGATCCGCAGCTCCGGTGCACCGCTCGCGGCATCGACGCTGAACTCGTCGCCGGCCTGGAGCGGACGCGGGTAGGGGCTGCCGAGGCCGGCCCGGGCGTTGACCGCAAGGCTGCCGAACACCGGCTCGCCTTTGATCCCGCCTTCGATCGCCAGATACGTGAACGCGCCGCCACGGGCAAAGCCCAGCGTCAGCGTCTCGCCGTCCTTCAGCGTCACCGACGTGTCCATCGCGACCGGGCGCCCGGCGACGTCGGCGTTGCGCGGCGCGCCCGCAATGGCGAGGCGCACGGCGCCGTCACACGCGGTGAAGGTCGCGCCGAATGGGCCGATCTCGACGGCTGCCGCGAGCGGCTCGTTACCGACGAGGGTGTTTGCCGCTGCCAGCGACAGCCGATCCATGGCACCGCTGACCGTCAGGCCGTAGCGCTGCGCGCCATGCCGCCCGCCGTCCTGGACGGAACTGGCAGGGCCGATGCTGGCGACGACGAGCCGGCTCATGCATTCACCTGCTCGGCGACGATCTCGCCGGCCTCGGCCGCGCGGTCCATCTCCTCGAACGTTTTGTGGTCGATGGCGAAAAACGTCACGCGATCGCCGGGTTCGGTGAGGAAGGTCGGATTGCGGTGGAGCTGATAGGTCCTGACCGGCGTGCGGCCGAGCAGGTGCCAGCCGCTCGGGGCGGCCAGGCACTGGATGCCGGCCTGGATACCACCGATCGAGATCGTGCCGGCCGGCGTCAGCAGCCGCGGCGACTGCCGGCGCGACATGTGCAGGGACTTGTCGAGCCCGCTGAGATACGACCAGCCCGGCGTGAAGCCGATCATGGCGACCTTGTAGTCGCCGCCCGCATGACGGGCGACGATGTCGTCAGGCGTCGTGTTCAGCGCCTTCGCGACATCCTCGAGGTCGATGCCGTGCTCGCCGCCATAGGCTACGGGAATGCGCCAGCGGCGCGCCTTGGTGGCCGGCGGCAGCGGCCGGGTGGCGATCGGGAGGATCTTCTCGCCGAGCGCGTCGAAGCCGATCCGGCAGGGGTCGTAATGCACGAGCAGCGAGCGATAGGTCGGAACAGTTTCGGTGACGCCGTCGATGGGACTTGCTGCGAGCGCCTTGTCGAGCGCCAGCACGCGCTGGTTGGCGTCGTCATCGATGGTGCGACTGAACTCGACCGTGACGGCACTGTCGCCACTGGGCAGGAGGCGGGGCGGGGGAAGCGTCGAGGCCATGAGCTGTCAGAGCGCTGTCGAAGTCGGGCTTCTCGGGAAACGCGGGCTCGACTTTGAGCTCCGCTTGTCCCTGCTTCGCGTAAATGCGCCGACAAGTCCAATAAATTAATGCAGGGGCAAACGATAAGGCCTTGTTATCGCGTCGCATAACGGCCTTGCGGCCCTGCATCCTTGTGGGTCTTTTGGCTCTTGACGCAAAGCTCGCGGCTCGCAAGATGCGCGCGTTCCTTTCCCGCCTATCCGGAGCTCGTTCTCGTCCATGTCGCTGTCCCCCGAAGCCCGCAAGACCCTCGCCGGCATCACCACTGCCACCATCACCACGGTCCTGCTGAAGAAGGGCCTGCGCAATGTGTGGATGCGCGGCGCGCGTCCGCTGCGCCCGGGCCTGCCGCGCCTGGTGGGACCTGCCTTCACGCTGCGCTTCGTGCCGGCACGCGAGGATCTGGCGACCCCGGAATCCTGGTCCTCGCCGATCTCGACCCGCACCGCGATCGAGGCGATGCCGGAGGGCTGCATCGCCGTGGTCGATGCCATGGGCATCACCGATGCCGGCATCTTCGGCGACATCCTCTGCGCGCGCATGGTCAAGCGCGGCGTCACCGCGCTCGTCACCGACGGCGTGGTGCGTGACGTCGAGGGCGTGCTCGGCACCAACCTGCCGGTGTGGTGCGACGGCTACGCCGCCCCGCCGTCGGTCGCGGGCCTCACCTTCGTCGGCTGGGGCGAGCCGATCGGCTGCGGCGGCGTTGCCGTTTTCCCGAACGACATCGTGGTCGCCGACCAGGACGGCTGCGTGCTGATCCCGCAGGCGATGCTCGACCACGTGCTCAACGAGGGCGTCGAGCAGGAGCGCATGGAAGCCTGGATCGTCAACGAGGTGAACAACGGCTCGGTGCTGCCGGGCCTCTATCCCATGAACGCCGAGACCAAGGCGCGCTACGCCGCCAGCAAGAAGTAACGGATAAGGAAACGAGGACCTCCATGGACATCACGCTCGCCGGCACGCGGCCGACCCGCCGCGCGCCGAAGGAAAACTTCACCGGCACCGTGCTGCAGGACCCCATCAACATGGCGCCCGCGCCGGCGCGGCTGAACGTCTCGCGCGTCTCGTTCGAGCCCGGCGCCCGCACCAACTGGCACCACCATCCGCTCGGCCAGACGCTCTACGTGATTTCGGGCGTCGGCCGCGTCCAGACCAAGGGCGGGCCGGTGCAGGAGATCCGTCCGGGCGATACCGTCTGGATTCCGCCGGGTGAAGTGCACTGGCACGGCGCCTCGCCAAACAACAGCATGTGCCACATCGCCATGCAGGAAGCGCTCGACGGCGTCTACTCGACCTGGCTGGAGCCCGTGACGGACGCGGAGTACGGCGCGCCGGTCGGCTGACGCGCGTGCCCCGGGCACGGCGCATCGCCTGAAGGCGATGCGTCGCCGAGCCGAGGCACGGCAATTCACATCCGCTCCGCCGTCCACGTGCCCGTGCACAGCGCGCCGCGCCAGGTACCGGAGCCGGACGTGCCGCTGAGGTGGCCGAAGCCGACGGCACGCTTGATGCCGGTGCTCAAGGTGACATTGATGCTGCCGGCATCGGCGACGCGGCCCGACGCCGAAACGGCGGCACTGCTCGATGCAATCTGACCGTTGTTGATGCCGATCGCGACGGTCGCGCCGTTGCCGCAGGTCTCGCTTGATGACGAGATACGGACGTTCCACGTGCCGTCGAAAGTGCTTGTCGCAGCACCGGCCTGTGTCAGCGGGAAGGCGGTGGCGACAAGGATAGCGAAGAGTCCTTTGCGAATGCCGTCCATGGCACGCCTCTGTGGTTGACCATGCGGGGAACGTGGCACGGCTCGCGGAAACGGCGATGTGAGGGGGCTCACGCCGGGGCAGGCTCTGTGAGTTGGCACACATCCTGACTGCACGCGCAAAAGCAAAGGGGCCCGGATCACGAGCCCCTCGTTGTGGTCAGAGCGTCGAAGCCGAAATCAGTTCACGCGCGTCCAGGTCTGGCCGCCGCAGAACATGCCGCCGAAGGCGCAGCCCTGCACGCGCAACCTGTCCGTGCCCTTCATGGCGATCGTGGAGTCGTAGGTCGAGCCGGAGTTGGGATCCAGAATGCGGCCGGACCATTTCTGGTCCTTGCCGGGCTTCATGTTGATCAGAACCTGCTCGCCGTTCTGGTTCGACTTGCTGTCGACCGAATAGCCGCAGAGATTGCTGCCGCACTGCTCGATGCGGACCTTGCCTTCCTTTTCCTCGGTGAGCCAGACCCCGAGCGGCGAGTTGAGATCGCGCGTGGATGCGGCTGCCGGAGCCGGCGGCGGCGCCGGGGGCGCGGACGGTGCAACAGCAACGGCGGCCGGCGGGGGCGGCGTCGCAGGGGCTGCCTGCTGCTCGACGGGAGCCGGGACCGGAGGCGGTGCGGGGGGAGGCGCGACAGCCGTAGCGGCCGGCGCAGCATTGGTGGTCGCGGCCGGCGGCGCGGCGGGTGGCGCCACTACGACGGGCGCGGGAACCTGCGTGGCTGCGGGCGGTGCTGCTGCAGCGGCAGGTGGAGGCGCCGGCGCGGCCGGCGCCTGCGGATCGGCCTTGGCCTCCTGCGGCGCCTGCTGGCCCGGGCTCGTCTCGTTTTTCTTGGTGGCCTTCTTGGCCTTGCCCTGGCCGCTGTTGTCGTACACGCCGGGAATCTGCACCGTGCCGCGGTCTGGATCGATGCGGATGGTCCGCCCGCCATACTCGAAGGTGTATTGCGCCTGAGCAGCGGTGCTTGCCAACAAAAGGAATGCGGCCGTGGCCAACAGCTTCCTCATTTCCATCTCCTGAACAGATGTCCCCGCACCAACGCTTACGCGCCGGCTCCATTCCAAAACGTGATCTAGATCACTGTCTCGGTATGAGTCGTCGTCCCAACGTTCCGGGTTCAATAGGCTTGGGGCCGGTCCAAAGTTTGGCAGAGGCAGGCGACAGCAGGACCAGGCCGCAGGCGCCGTTCCGATGGAATCGGAACGGGGCTCGAGATCCAACGCGCGAAAACGCTCTAGTCGAACCAGGCGGCGTAGATCTTCTTGTAGCTGCCGTCTTCCATGGAAATGTGCAGCCACTGGTCGACGAATGCCTTGAGCGCCATGTCGCGCTGGAGCCAGTAGGCCTTCTCGGAGAAGTCGAACGGCTTGTCCGGATGCACCGCGCAGAGCACGCCTTGATGCTGCTTCTGCTGATAGCGCGTCTCGGAGGCGTCCGTCATCATCAGATCGGCATTGCCCTTGGCGATCTCGTCGAAGATCACGGTGTTGTCGGGGAAGACCGTGATCTCGGCGTCCTTGATGTTGGCGCGCGCGAAGCGTTCGTTGGTGCCGCCGGGATTGACGATGACGCGGGTGCCCTTCTTGTCGATGTCGGGGAGTGTCTGGTACTTGCCGACATCGGCGCAGCGCGCGATCGGCGTCTTGCCCTCGCGCATGATCGGCATCGAGAAGAAACCCTTCTTCTGCCGGTCGAGCGTCACGGATACGCCGCCCATGGCGATGTCGAACTGGTCGGCCTCGAAATCCTTCATCAGCTTGGGCCAGGCCGTCGGCACGAATTCGACTTTGACGCCGAGTGCCTTGCCGAGCGCCTCAGCCATGTCGACGTCGAAGCCAGAGAACTGCTGCGTGGCCTTGTCCAGATAGGTGAAGGGCCTGTAGTCACCGGTCATGCCGACGCGCAACGTGCCGCGCTTGATGATCTCGTCGAGGCGCGAGGGCGCGGCCTGCTGGGCGTGGGCCGAAAGGTTCATCAGCAGCGCCACCGCCAAAGCCGCCAACACTCGAACGGATATTCGAACGGTCATCTCTTTTCCACCCACGCCCGAGCTGTCATTGTACAGCTACTCTGACTGGATTTAGACCAGATGCCCGTCGCTGGCGAGGCGGAATTGAAAGGAAGCTCGAGGTGACGATTTCGATCTACGAGGCCTCGGTCGGCCTGTTCGTGCCTTATCTGCGCAATCTGTCCGTCCTGCTCGACAAGGGCGGGGCCTATGCGGAAGCCCGCAAGTTCAATCCGGCGGTGCTGCTCGGGATGCGCCTCGCGCCGAACATGTACGATCTGGCCCAGCAGGTCGGCGAGGCCTGCCGTCACGCCACGGTTGCGCCGGCCCTGCTGGCGCAGCGCGATCCGGTGGTGCTGCCGGTGCTGGAGCACGACATGGCCGGGCTGCAGGCGCGCATTGCGACGTCGATCGAGTTCATCGACAGCCTGCCGCGCGCCGCGATCGATGCCGCGGCCGAGCAGACCGTCTTCTTCAGGCTGAAGAACGGCACCGAGCTGCCGTTCACGGGACGGACGCTGCTGCTGACGTTCAGCGTCCCGCAATTCTTCTTTCACGTCACGACCGCCTACGACCTGTTGCGGCACGCCGGCGTCGAACTCGTGAAGAAGGACTATCTCGGAAGGAAGTAGGGACAGGCTCGCTGTCCTCCCCGACGGGGAGGACCATCGCAGATCGCGTCTTGGTGGCGGCCTGAACAAGCGCCTCATCCTTTGAGACGACCGCTTCCAGCGGTCTCCTCAAGGATGAGGCTAAGCAGCATTAGTCAGGTTGAAACTCGCCCTTATCCTGAGGGCCCGCCATCGGCGGGCGTCTCGAAGGATGCGTTGCGGGCGAGCTATCCGCAACAACGCCTAGGCTTCGCCCTTGCGCTCGTAATCGGCGAGCGAGCTGCGGCCGGCGATCTCGCTGCGGAGCAGCTCGAAGCGCTTGTTCGCCTCCTCCTCATGCATATCGACGAAACGCACGGCGGCCTCGCTCGTCATCGGACCGCTGACAACGGGCGCGGACTGCTCGCCGATGGTCTCGTGGACGTAGTATTGGCCGTCATCGCCCCGATGCACCGTCCATTTGAGGCGGATCGCCACCATCGGTCCCGGTCCGACCTTGCTGTAGCCGTCGGAATCGGTGTGCTCCGGCACCAAGGGTTGCTCGTCGACCACCGGATGGTCCTCAACCGCAGGATGTTCCTCGGCGTGTTCTTCGCCGGCCGGCTGCTCACCGACGACGACGTATTCGGTCTCGCGGACGATCTCGGTTTCGCGGACGACGAGGGCCGGTTCGGGCTGCTCCAGAATACTGGCGATGGTCGCCAGCGCGTGGTCGGTCGGGTCGATCTCTGACAAGGGTCCATCCTCCAGCTCGACGCGGCCGGCAAGTCCGTCCCCCTGCCGCCGCGGCCGGGAACATTAGGCGCGCTTGATTAAGGCTGAGTTGCGGCCCGATCTGCACCAAAATGGGACGCTTTCTGGCGTCCCGAAGGCGGGCAGGAGGCCGCCGGCCTCTCGGTCGCTCAGCCCAGCACGTCCTGATTGATCACGTTCTGCCGGATCGGATCGCCGTCCAGGGCGCTCAGGATGTTGCGCGCGGTCTGCTCGCTCATGCGCTGGACCGCCTCGACCGTGACGCCGGCGACGTGCGGGGCCATGATGACGTTGGGCAGCGCGAACAGCGCGTTGCTGACCGGCGGCGGCTCCACCTCGAACACGTCGATGCCGGCGCCAGCGAGCTTTCCGGACACCAGCGCATCATAGAGCGCCGCTTCCTTCACGATTCCACCGCGCGCGGTGTTGATGAGGTAGGATTTCGGCTTCATGCGGCCGATCCGCGCCGCGTCGAACAGGCCGACCGTCTCCGGCGTCTTCGGGCAGTGGATGGTGACGAAGTCGGCGTGAGGCAGTGCGGCGTCGAGGTCGGTGACCGGCTCGCATCCGGCCGCCTTAATGTCGGCGGCGGGCTTGTAGGGGTCGTAGACCTGCACCTTCATTTCGAACGCCAAACAGCGCTTGGCGGTGCGACTGCCGATGCGGCCGAAGCCAATGACGAGCCCGGTCTTGCCGTAGAGGTCGAACGGCAGCATGCCGAGCCGGTCGGCCCATGTGCCGTCCTTGACGCAGGAATGCAGCTCCTGCGCGCGCTTGGCCAAGGTCAGCATCATGAACAGTGCCGCTTCCGCGACCGAGGGCGAGTTGGCGCTGCCCGCCACCATCAGCGGCACCTTGCGCCGGGAGAGGGCCGGCACGTCGACGGCGTCGTAGCCGACGCCGATGCGAGTCACCACCTTCATGTCGCGGGCGGCCTCGAGCTCGGTCTCGCCAAAGGCGGTGGCCCCGAGCGCGACGCCATGGACCGGCGCATGGCTCTTCAGCAGGGCCTCGAAGTCCTTGGCCGAAATCAGGTTCGAAAATTCGACGAGTTCGATATCGTCCCGCTGGGTGAGGAGGGCGCGCGCCCCTTGCGACAAAGTTTGTGTAACGAAAATCTTCTTCTTGTTGGTCGTCATCGCTCCCGTGCCTGCTCGCGTTTCTTAAGCCGGCGTCACAGCACGACGCCGGTTTCTTCGTTTAGCAGGTGCATGTTGTTGAGGTCCATCGCCAAACGCATGGGAGCCCCGTCCGTAGCGCCGGCATTGGGATCGACGCGGCCGCAGACCGGCGTGCCGTCGAGCCCGAAATAGACCAGGGTCTCCATCCCCATCGGCTCGGTGACGTCGAGCACGGTGTCGAAGGTCTCGACCCCCGGCGCAAGATGCGCGTGGGACTCGGTGAGATGCTCGGGCCGGATGCCGAGCAGCAGCTTGTCGGTGCGCGGCAGCGCGTTGTAGCGCGCGGCGCGGGCGGGCGGCAGCGCGAAGGCGATGCGGTCGGTGAGGCGAAGCTGAAGCGTGCCGCCGACATCCTCGAGCCGGCACGGGATGAAGTTCATCGCGGGCGAGCCGATGAAGCCCGCAACGAAGCGGGTCGCAGGCTTGTGGTAGAGCTCGTTCGGCGTGCCGATCTGCTCGATGCGGCCCTTGTTCATCACCACGACGCGATCGGCCAGCGTCATCGCCTCGACCTGGTCGTGGGTGACGTAGACGGTGGTGGTGCGCACCTTCTGGTGCACCTTCTTGATCTCGATTCGCATTTGCACGCGCAGCTTGGCGTCGAGATTGGACAAGGGCTCGTCGAACAGAAAGACCTTGGGATTGCGCACGATGGCGCGTCCCATCGCGACGCGCTGGCGCTGGCCGCCGGAGAGCTGCTTCGGCTTGCGGTCGATCAGGTCGGTGATGTCGAGGAGGCGGGCGGCCTCGGTGACACGCGCCTTGATCTCTGCCTTCGGGTAGTGCTTCAGCCGCAGCCCGAACGACATGTTCTCGGCGACCGTCATGTGCGGGTAGAGCGCGTAGTTCTGGAACACCATCGCGATGTCGCGGTCCTTCGGCGGCACGTCGTTGACGACGTCGCCGCCGATCATGATGTCGCCGTCGCTGATGTCCTCGAGCCCGGCGATCATGCGCAGCGTCGTCGACTTGCCGCAGCCGGAGGGGCCGACCAGCACGATGAACTCATGATCGGCGATATCGAGGTCGATGCCGCGCACGGCTTCGACATCGTCGTAACGCTTGACTACCTTCCGCAGAGCAACGTCAGCCATGAGTCATCAACCCTTTGTCGCACCGGCGGTCAGGCCGGCAATGTAGTAGTCCATCAGGAATGCATAGATGATCAGCGGCGGCGCGGCGCCGAGCAGCGCGCCGGTCATGATCTGCCCCCAGTTGAACACGTCGCCCTTGATCAGCGTGGTTGTGATGCCGACCGGCAGCACGAGCTGATCCACCGACGTCGTGAACACCAGGGGATAGAGGAATTGCGCCCAGGACACCGTGAAGGCGAAGATGGTCGCGGCGATCAGGCCCGGCAACGCGACCGGGATGAAGATCCGCGTCAGGGTCTGCAGCCAGGAAGCGCCGTCGATGAGGGCGGCCTCATCGAGCTCCTTCGGGATCGAGGCAAAATAGCCGATCATGATCCAGGTGCAGAACGGCACCGTCAGCGTCGGATAGATGAACAGCAGCACGTACCATCGGTTGAGCAGCGTGATGCCGGTGTAATCCTGAACCACACCGAGCATCTTGAACAGCGGGATGAACAGGAGACTGTCGGGGATCAAATAGGTGAGGAAGACGCCGGTGGCCAAGGTAGCCGAGCCCCAGAACTTCATCCGCGCCAGCGCGAACGCGGCGGGGATGCTGATCAGCATCGTGATGAACACGACCACGATCGACACGACCGACGAATTCCAGAAAAAGCGCAGGAACTGGTTCGAGGTCAGCAGCTCGACATAGTTCGACAGCGTCGGGTGGAACACCCACCAGGGATTGGTCGCCGCCGAGATCTCCGCGCTGCTCTTGAGAGAGGTGATCAGCATGTAGATCGGCGGCGTCAGGAAGAAGATCGCGAACAGCACCAGGAAGAAATAGGACCAGCGCAGCGCCCAGGCGCGGTCGCGGCTCATGCTGCCATACTTGACCTTGCGGGAGGGACCGGCCTTGTCGATTGTGAGCGTGCTCATCAGGCTTCATTCCCGCGTTTGTTGACGTCGCGCAGGATGAAGATCGCTGCGACGGCGAGGATAGGCACCATGAACAGCGACACGCAGGCGCCGAGCGGAATGTCGCTGCTCTGGATGCCGACCTGGAATGCCCAGGTGGCGAACAGATGCGTCGTATCCAGCGGGCCGCCTGATGTCAGGATGCGCACGATGTCGAAATTGGCGAAGGTGACGATCAGCGAGAACAGGGTGGTGATGGCGATGATGTTGCGCATCATCGGCAGCGTGACGTACCAGATCCGCTGCCACCAATTGGCGCCGTCGATCGCGGCGGCCTCATAGAGCTGGTCGGGGACCGACTTCAGCGCGGCGAGATACATGATCAGGAAGAACGGCGCGCCGTACCAGACGTTGACGAGGATGACGGAGAAGCGCGCCCAGAAGGTGTCACCCAGCCATGGGATCGGACCGACGCCGAAGAAGGAGAGCGTGTAGTTGAATGCGCTGTAGGACGGATCGAACAGCCAGAGCCAGGCCAGCGTGCTCATCGCCGGCGGAATCACCCAGGGCACCAGCAGCATGCCGCGCCATTTGCGCTGCTTCTTGCCGGGAATGTTGTGGACGAAATGCGCGACGATGAAGCCGATCAGCGCCTTGAAGATCACGGCGGTGATCGCAAAGATGCAGGACTGCTGCACCACCATCCAGAAAGTCTCGCGCTTGAACAGGAAGGTGAAATTGCCGAGGCCGACGAATTTCGTCATCGCCTTGTTCAACGTCGCCAGATAGAGCGAATAGAAGGCGGGGTAGAGCACCAGCAGCGCGATCAGGAGGATCAGCGGCAGCGTCAGGAAGAACGCAACCGTGGATTTTCGCCCGAGCGCATTGCGCAGGCTCTTTCCCTTGCGCGCGCCCGTCGCACGGGCGACGCGACCTCGCTCAACGACGACATCGGCCATGTCAGCATCCCTGGGTCAGTCTTCTTGCAAGTTGTAGGCAGTCCAACCTTGGAGCCGGCCACAGCGGTCGGCCTCAAATCTTGCGGACCGGAAGGCGGAGCCCTGGCGGCTCGCGCGCCTTGCGCAAGCCGCCTTCGCTCATCCCCGCCTAGCTCCGCATGAAGCCTTCGCACTCGCCCTCGGCCCAGGCGAGCGCCTGCTCCATCGTCTCGCCGCGCGCGAACCGCAGCGCCATCTTGGTCAGCGTCGCCTGGAAGTAGATCTGCTGCGCGATCTTGGGCGGCGCGGGCGACGCGGCGATCGACAGCGTCTGGTGCTTGTAGGGGTCAGGATAGTGGAAGAGCGTTCCCTTCGGCGGCCCTTCTTCCGCCCAGGTCGGGAATTTGCTCATGTTCGCATAGGCCGGCAGGTCATAGCCGCCGCTCACCGCAACGAACTTCTCGATCGACGATGGCGAGGACAGGTGAACGAGCAGGCTCTTGGCCGCCTCCTTGTTCTTGCCGAAGCTCCAGACGCCCCAGAAGTAGGGCAGGTACGGTGCGAACCGTCCCTTGGGGCCGGACGGGAAGCCGTGCGTCCAGCACTGCTCGGCGACCTGCGGCGCGTCGCGCTTGGCAACGGCCCAGGCGCTCGGCGGATTGAGGATCATCGCGCCGCGGCCGGAGATCAGCCATTTGTTGTTGGAGGCGTCGTCCCAGGACGGTGCATCCGGCGGCAGGAAGGCGATCAGCTTCTTGTAGAACTCCATCGCCTGGCGAACCTGATCGGTCTTCACCGTGATATCGCCCTTGGCATTGACGAGCTCGGCGCCGAACGACTGGAAGATCGCGCCCGCGGTGTCCACGCTGTCGGTGGTCTCGCCGAGACCGATGCCGAACGCGAAGCCCGCCTTGTGGCAAGCCTCGGCCGCCTTCAGGAAGGTCTCCATGGTCCAGTTTTCGACCTTGGGCGGGCCGCCGACCGGATACATCTCCTGCACGTCGATGCCGGCATGCTTCTTCATCAGATCGATGCGGGAGCAGGGGCCCTTGATCTGGCTGCCGGGTGTCGCGGGCGTCGCGAGCCATTTGCCGCCCGACTGTCCGAGATATTTGACGGTGCCGTTCACCTCGCCGTTCTGCTTGAGCAGCGGCTCCATGATGTCGTTGAGCGGCTCGAGATTCTCGGCATAGGCTTGCGGCCACCAGCTCGGCATCTGCAGGATGTCATGGCCGGACTTGGCCTGCGCTTCGGCCGCCGCGGTCAGCTCGAGCTTCTTGTTGTTGCTGGTGATGTAGTCGATGGAGACTTCGACTTTCTCCTTCGCAGCCCATTCGTTGACGAGATCGGTCGAGGCCTTGTTGGCGCCCGGCACCCAATGGTCCCAGAAGCCGATCGAGAGTTTGCCGGCGGCGTAGGCGCCCCGGACATAGGGCGCCGTGATCAGCGCCGCGGAGGACATTGCAGTGGCAGCCACAAATTGACGTCGCGTAAGTGTCTTTCGTGACATCTCGTTTCCTCGCTTGGGTGTTTTATTGTTCTGGTGTTTCCTCTGAACTCTTCCGAGTTTTGCGTTGATTTTCTTGTTGGCGTTTCTTGTCGGTCGTTCTTGTCGGTGCCGTCAGCGTCGATCTGGATCATGCGCCGCGCGACAAAATTGGTAGCGCGATCAGATCATGATTGATCGCGTCTGTCGAGAAAGGCGAAGGCACTTCATCTAGAACTAACGTTGTGCCTGAAAGCGCGGCAGTGCCGCTTGCATCACGTGCCGGAAGTGAAACGCACGCGCTCGTTTTTGCGATGCACACATCGCCTCGGCCGGTCGGAAACGATCCGTGCGCAATTACGCCGCAGTTCCGAATAAGCCTCCCTAACCGCTTCGCACGCAACGCTTTTCGGGCGTGGACAGCAATCGGCTGCGTCTGGACCTCGAAGCGGCGGAAACGATAGAGTTGCGACCGGCGGGATAGCTCCCACCCGACAGGCCAATGAGTTCGATGATGGAGACGAGAATGATCCACCCGGCGGCGCCAGCGCGACATTACTTGCGACGATCGCTCGTGCTGGGTTCTGTCCTCGCGTTGTTGCTCGGTGTCGCCGCAGTCGCGAACGCTCAAGGATTGGTCAAGGGCGTGCAGGAGGGGGCGGCGGCCGGGAACAAGGCGGCCGGCCCGGTGGGTGGCGTGCTCGGCGGCGCGATCGGCGGCGTGGTCGGCGTGTTCACCGGCGTGCTCGGCGTCGGCAACAACAACACCAACCAGGCGCCGGCCGCCAAGGACGCCAACAAGGACGCCGGCAAGGACGCCAAGCAGCAGGGCGCCGGCAAGGACAAGGATGCCAAGAGCGCCAAGGAGAGCGCCAAGGAGAGCGCCAAGGCAGGCAAAGGCGCAAAGGCGAGCAAAGAAGCCAAGAACGCGCCGAGCTCGCCGCAGGACAACAAGGACAATAAGGATGTCACCGTCCTCACCCAGCCCGGCGCGCCGCAACAGACCGCCGAGCAGATCGTGGCCAACAGCGATTCCTATATCGAGCGGATTAAGACCGAGCTGAACCTCACGCCCGACCAGGAGAAGCACTGGTATGGCTTCTCGAGCGCAATGCACTACTTGGGGCATAATGGTGCAGAGCGCCTCAACCTGCGGGTTGCGCGCGCCAAGCGCGATCCGCCCGACGACATCATCGAGCAGATGCGCAACGAGGCGCAATTCCTGATCGACCGGGCCGCCGATCAACGCAACGTCGCCGATGCCGCCGAGCCGCTCTATTCGAGCCTCGATGACAAGCAGAAGCAGGTCTTCATCCAGGAGATGGTGCGCCTCAGCCACGAGCGCGGCCTGGATTGATCAAGTTGAATCGGATGGCGGGCGCCTGAATGAACGGCGCCCGCCACGAATTCGTGAATCCTCCCCGCAATTCGGGTATGGTTAGCTTCGCGAGGCTGACTGCGGGGTTGATATGGCGGACGGACTCTCCGTTTTCCTGGTCGAAGACGAGGCGTTGATCCGGATGATGATGGCCGACATGGTGGTTGAGCTCGGCCACCACGTCGTCGCGGAAGCGGACAATGTCCGGGACGCGAGCGCCTTTGCGATGACCGCGCAATACGATTTCGCCATCCTCGACATCAATCTCAAGGGTCTCTACGTCGATCCTGTAGCCGACCTGATCGAGCGCCGCGGCAAGCCGTTCCTGTTCGCCACCGGCTACGGGCCGGAATTGCTGCCGTCCCTGCTCCGGCGCAGACCCATCCTGCGCAAACCGATTTCGATCGATCAGCTCAAGGGGATGATCGATTCGCTGTTTCCGGAAGCTACAGCGGAGGTGCCGCGCTGAGCGAGGGCAACGATGCCGCGCCGAACGACGGCAAAGATGCCGCGTAGGATCGCCAACCAAAATGGTCGCCCGTGGGGGCGATTTCACGAAGGAATTGCGCGCGGCCTCAGATCAGGCCGGCGCTGAGATCGATGCCGCGCGCCATCAGGCCGAACGAGGCGAAGAGGCCGGCGCAGCAGAACAGCAAGATTGTCTTGAACGAAGAACTGGCGAAACGCGTTTCGGCGACGGCCGGCATCGCGGCGAGCGAAATCATGCTCATATTCATTGCCCCTTTTGTTGATCCTGAATTGCATCAGGTGAGGGAACTCTTGGAGCAAAAAGTTTGACGTGAGATTGCGAGGGATCCTTAACGGAATCGCAACCGGCACGCATCAGCGCGCGTCCGCCCCGGGCTCGCAAGTCTCAGCTGCGGCCGTTTCTCAGGACGGTTGCGATGGTATGGGCCGTCATGGCGGCGCGATCCGAGGCGCGCTGGGCGGCCAGCCGGTCTCGCGCCTTCTCCTCGATCAGGAGCTCGATGAGGGCCAGCCGCTTGTCCTCGTCGTCCGCCTCGGTCAGCAGGCGGTGATAGCGGCGATAGTCGAATCCAACGTCCTGCTTACGCATGTCACGCCCCCCGCAACCAACGCCACACACTCGGCGGATTGTTTCCCATGGGAAACAATCCGGCAAGCACCATCCTGCGTGGAATCCGGCTTTGGATGCAATCAGCTGTGGATTGGTTAACGGACCGGAAGGTGTCCGCCGGCTGCGCTTCAATCCGGATTGTGGTCGGCGAACATCTTCAGGCCGAGGAAGCTCGCATCGGGTCTGGTGACCAGCCGGGTCGGAATGTTGCGCAAGTAATCCTGGAAGCGTCCCTTGGCTTCGAAGCGGGCGCGGAAGGCCGAGGCGGCGAGGAACTCGGGAAAGCGCGGGGCGATCCCGCCGGCGATGTAGACGCCGCCGCGGGCGCCGAAGGTCACCGCGAGATTGCCGGTGACCGAGCCGAGGGTGGCGCAAAACATCTCCAGCGTCGCGCGGCTATGCGCACAACTGCCGTCCAGGGCCGCCTTGGTGATGGCAGCGGCATCGCGCTGCGGCACCTGGGCGCCGTCGACCTCCGCGAGAGCTTCGTAGAGGCTTTGCAAGCCTGAGCCCGACAGTGCGCCGCGCTCGATCGAGACATGGCCGAGGCGCCGGCGCAAGCACGCGATCACGCGCTCCTCGCGCTCGTTCTCGGCCGGCAGCGTCGCGTGCCCAGCTTCGGTGACGACAGCCAGGCGCGCGCCGTGGCGCTCGACCAGACAGGAGACGCCAAAGCCGGTTCCAGGCCCGACCACCAGCAGCGGTTCTCCGGGCAAGCCGTCCTGTCCGCCGAGCGGGATCAGATCGGCCGCCTGCAAGGCCGGCAGGGACCAGGCCACAACCTCGAAATCGTTGAGCACGTGGACGCTGTCGAAGCCAAGCGCCGGCTGGAGCTCGTTGCCGTCGATGACCCAGGGGCTGTTGGTCATGACGCAGCGGTTGTTGGTGACCGGGCCCGCTACAGCCAGCACGGCGCGTCGGGGCGGCTCGCCGCCAGTTTTGCGGGCCAGCACTTCGACGATAGCTTCCCGGACGGTCGGGAAGTCGGCGACCTTCACGTAGTCGATCGGCCCGGTCTGGCCGCCATCGTGCTGGCTCAGCGCGAAGCGCGCATTGGTGCCGCCGATATCGGCGAGAAGAATGTTTCCTGTCTTGCCGATACCCATGACCCTGCGGCTGCCGCGGCCGTGCCAGCCTACGGGAACCCTGTCTCCGTTCCTGATCCGATCCGCAACGGCGCGGACGGTCCGAGAATCCTCGCTTGATTGTGCCTAGTCAACACGGACTGGGCCGAAGCGTTGCATCCTGGCATGCCCGCTGGCCATCGGTGCGGTATCGCCCCATGCTGGCGGTGGTTGCGAAGCTGCTCCGGAAGATCGACATTGGGCGGAGCGCTCGGCGCCCGGCGCCGGGCGGATCCGATGGAGCCTTGCGATGAAGATTGCCGATCGCGACGTGCTGCTGGTGATCGACGTGCAGAACGATTTCTGCACCGGTGGTGCTCTGGCCGTGCCCGCCGGCGAGAAAGTCGTGCCCGCCATCAATCGCATCGCCCAAAAATTCACCAATATGGTGCTGACCCAGGACTGGCATCCGGCCGATCATGTGTCCTTCGTGCCGAACCATGCGGGCAAGCAGCCGTTCCAGACCGTCGAGCTGAGCTACGGCACGCAGGTGCTCTGGCCGCCACATTGCGTGCAGGGCACGGCCGGCGCCGAATTTCACCGAGATCTGGATGTCACAAGAGCGTGCCTGGTCGTGCGCAAGGGCTTTCGCCGCGGCACCGATTCCTATTCGGCGCTGTTCGAGAACGACCACAGGACGCCGACGGGCCTGCTCGGCTATTTGCGCGAGCGCGAGCTGAAGACCGTCTTCGTTGCGGGTTTAGCGCTGGATTTCTGTGTCCGCTTTTCGGCCGAGGATGCCCGCAAGGCCGGGTTCGAGGTCGCGGTGATCGAGGATGCCTGCCGCGGCATCGACCTCCACGGCTCCATGGCGGCTGCCCATCGCAGTTTTGGCGAGCTCGGCATTTCCGTCATCAGCTTCGAGGCGTTCCTGTGAGGAGTGCGAGATAGACGTGGCACAGAAGACAGGCAAACAGCCGGGCGGACCGGATCCCATCCCCGACGACCCGCTGCTGTGGCCATTTGCAGCGGCCCGGCTCGCCATGGATGCCTGCTTCTGGTGGATGGAGCGGGGACCGCCTGAGCCGGCCGACAGCAGCCTGCCTTGGACGACGCCGAGCACGGTCGCGCTGGAGCTTGCGACCATGCGCCTGCGCGAATGCTCGACGGGCCGCTCCGGCCAGCCGGCGCTGGTCTGCGCGCCCTATGCGTTGCATCGAGCGCTGATTGCCGATTTCGCGCCCGGGCACAGCGTTCTGCAGTCGCTGCAAAATGGCGGCATCGACCGCGTCTATCTCACCGACTGGCGGTCGGCGACGCCAGACATGCGCTATCTCTCGATCGACAGCTATCTTTCGGATCTCAACGTCGCCATCGACGAGATCGGTGCGCCGGTCGATCTCGTCGGTCTGTGCCAGGGCGGCTGGCTGTCGCTGCTCTATGCGGCGCGCTTTCCGGCCAAGGTGCGGCGGCTGGTGCTGGCAGGCGCACCGGTCGACCTGTCGATCGATTCCGCGCTGTCCCGGCTCACCCGCAATGCGCCCGAGATGGTCTATGATCAGCTCGTCGCCCGCGGCGGCGGCAATGTCAGTGGCGAGGAGATGCTGCGCTTCTGGTCGAGAACGCCAAGCCGCGATGATATCGCGGTGGCCATGCAGAGGGAGCTTGCGGACGAGGAGGGGGCGGCGCTGCTCGTGCGCTTCGACCGGTGGAACGTGGAGACGCTCGATCTGCCGGGCACGTATTATCTCGAGATCGTCAACCGGATTTTCCGGGAGAACCGGATCGCCGGCGGCGATTTCGTCGCGCTCGGCCGCAAGATTCGTCTCAAGAACGTCAAGGCGCCGATCTTCCTGCTGGCCGGGCTCGACGACGAGGTGGTGCCGGCGACTCAGGCACTCGCGACCGCCCGGCTTGTCGGTACGCCGCCCGCCTTCATTGCAGCGGCCTCCGAGCCGAGCAATCATCTCGGCCTGTTCATGGGCGCGCGAACCCACGCGCATGCCTGGCCCCGGATCGCGGAGTGGCTGCGGGGCGACCTGTCCGGCGTCCTGGCCCGCAGCGCTTGACGTCGCCGGACGCTGGACCGGCCGGGGCGCAAACCCGTTATGCATGATGGCGGATGGCCTGCACGGGGCCGGATCGATGGGCTACATATGACCGGAGCTGATGGCGGCGGTCGGCCGGAAGAGACTCAAGGGTACTGCGCTCGATGACGTTCCACTCAATCTACACCCACGGATTTGCGCGCGTGGCGGCCTGCGTGACCACCTCCCATGTGGCCGATCCCTCAGCCAATGCGGAGGCGATCCTGGCGGCGGCCAATGCCTGCCACGAGCAGTCGGTGGCGGTGGCCGTGTTCCCCGAGCTGTGCCTGTGCGGTTATGCGATCGAAGACCTGGTGAAGCAGGATCCGCTGCTCGATGCGGTCGAGCGCGGGCTCGCCGCCATCGTCGGGGCCTCTGCCGCTCTGATGACCGTGCTGATCGTCGGCGCGCCGCTGCGTTTTGGTCATCGTATCTACAACTGCGCCGTCGTCATCCATCGCGGCCACGTCCTCGGCGTCGTGCCGAAATCCTACCTGCCGACCTACCGCGAGTTCTACGAGGGGCGCCATTTCGCCTCCGGCGCCGGCATCGCCGGCGAGACCATTGCTTTTGGCGGTCTGCACGCGCCATTCGGCGTCGACCTGCTGTTCGCAGCCGAGGACGTCCCGGGCCTGACCATCGGCGTCGAGATCTGCGAGGACATGTGGATCCCGGTGACGCCGGCCTCGGAGCTGGCGCTCGCCGGCGCCAGCGTGCTGATCAATCTCTCGGGCAGCCCGATCACGATCGGCCGGGCCCGCTCGCGCGCGCTGCTGTGCCAGTCGACCTCCGCGCGCTGCCTCGCGGCCTATGTCTATTCCGCCGCGGGGGCAGGGGAATCGACCACGGATCTCGCCTGGGACGGCCAGACCGCCATCTACGAGAACGGCGTGCTGCTGGCTGAGGGCGAGCGTTTCCGCCAGGGCGGCCAGATCACCTATGCCGACGTCGACCTCGACCTGCTTCGGCAGGAGCGCGCGCTGATGGGCACGTTCGACGACAACCGCCGACAGCGCGAGGCGTTCTTCCGCAAGATCGCGTTCGCCTTGAAGCCGCCGGCCGCCGACATCGGCTTCCTTCGCAAGATCGAGCGTTTCCCGTTCGTGCCGAGCGATGAGAGCCTGCTCGAGCAGGACTGCTACGAGGCCTACAACATCCAGGTCGCCGGCCTCGTGCAGCGCATGCGCGCGACCGGCACCAAGCGCGTCGTGATCGGCGTCTCCGGCGGCCTCGACTCCACGCATGCGCTGATCGTCGCCGCCAAGGCGGTCGATCTGCTCGGCCTGCCGCGTGAAAACATCCTCGGCTACACCATGCCCGGCTTTGCCACCGGCAGCGAGAGCAAGACCAATGCGTTGGCGCTGATGAAGGCGTTGCAGACGAGCTCGCAGGAGCTCGACATCCGCACCACGGCGACGCAGATGCTGAAGGACATCGGCCACCCCTTCGGCAAGGGCGAGAAGGTCTACGACGTCACCTTCGAGAACGTGCAGGCCGGCCTGCGCACGGACTATCTGTTCCGCCTCGCCAATCACCATGGCGGCATCGTCATCGGAACCGGCGACCTCTCCGAGCTCGCGCTCGGTTGGTGCACCTATGGTGTCGGCGACCAGATGGCGCATTACAACGTCAACGCCGGCGTGCCGAAGACGCTGATCCAGCATCTGATCCGCTGGGTCATCGCCTCGAAGCAGTTCAGCGGCGACGTGAACCGGACTCTGGGTTCGATCCTCGCGGCGGAGATCTCGCCCGAGCTGGTTCCCGTGCAGCCCGGCGAAAAGCCGCAGAGCACGGAAGCCTCCGTCGGTCCCTACGAGCTGCAGGATTTCAACCTGTTCTACACCCTCCGCTTCGCCATGCGGCCGTCCAAGATCGCCTTCATGGCACTGCAGGCGTGGAGGGACGTCAGCAAGGGCGAGTGGCCGCCGGCGTTCCCGAGCGACAAGCGCAAGGCCTATGATCTGCCGGAGATCCGGCGCTGGTTAGAGGTGTTCCTGCGCCGCTTCTTCGCCTTCAGCCAGTTCAAGCGATCGGCGATGCCGAACGGCCCGAAGGTCTCGGCCGGCGGCTCATTGTCGCCGCGCGGCGACTGGCGCGCACCATCGGATTCCACCGCCACGGCCTGGCTCGAGGATCTCGAGCGCAACGTGCCGAGCTGATTGGCGCGGCGGATCGATTGCCGGGGAGACGATCTGATGTCGGCCGGGAAAGGCGCAGAAGCAGGTGAGGCGGCCAGCGTCGTCAACGGCCTCTACATCTTCGACATCGAGATGCGTGAGGGAAAGCGCGGGCAGGCGCGAGGCGTGGTCGTGCTCTGCGACGGCCGCATCATGGGCGGCGACAGCTATTTCTACTATACCGGCAGCTACACGTTCCGGAACGGGAAGTGGCGTGGTGACATGATCGTCAACCAGCACACGGAAGCGGTCGGCCGGACGCTTGTGTTCGGAGGCAGGGAGGTCACCTGCGGCTTTTCCGGCGACTATTTCCCCGGCGGCGCCGAGGTCCAAGGCATGGCGCTGGTCGGCAAGACCAGCGTGACGTTCACGGCACGGCTGACGCTGAAGGATGCAATGTGAGCTGACGCCCGCACCGAGCTGTGTCGCGGCAAGCACATGTGAACTCTGGGATATGCCGGCGCCCGCGCTGATGGAAAGCGCGAGGTCCGGAGTGCCTAGGAGTCCGGACCTCGTCACCTCGCCCCAGCCTTCGATCCCACGCCCCATGTGGTCCCCCAACCCCTTGGTGCGCGATCAGAGGGTGATGCCCTGGAACTGGCCGCCGATCGATATCGCGCGATGTACGCGAGATCGAAATAGGATTCCATTCCGGAGCACTACGGACTCGCGCCGTGATGATGACGGCGGTCGCCGGCTTCACGGTCCCGCGCTTCGTCCTCGCGCTGCTGCTGGTTCTGGTGTTCGCGTGCAGCTCGGCTGGTTGCCGTCGAGCGGACAGGACAGCTGGCGCCACGCCATTTTGCCGATCACGACGCTCAGCCTCGGCGACGCGGCGGTGCTGGCGCGCTTCACCCGCAGCGCGATGCTCGAGGTGCTGGGCCAGCGCTATATCCGCACCGCCGCCGCAAAAGGCGTGCCGTGGCGCAAGGTGGTGACGTCGCATGCGCTGCCGAACGCCGCGATCCCGACCTCGGCCTCGGGGTACAGCCGCCGATGACCAGCCTCGGCAACATGGTCGGCTGCTATGGCTGCGAATACCTGACCCACGCGCCCTGGATCATGCTGGCGCCGGCGACCACCATCGACCACGCTGGCGGTCTCGGTGATCGGCGAGTGGCTGCGCGACCGGCTCGATCCGACCCTGCAATAGGCGCCTGTAGCCCGCGCCGGGAGCAGGGGAGCCCTGTCAGGCCCAAGTTCCCGTTGCACCTCGCCGGCCCCTGCGCTATCCGGCCGGAAAGGCCTGAGGCGGCTCCACATTCTTCCGCCCGGCCGATCAAGCCCCGAGGACGGAAACCGCCATGCCAGCCTATCGCTCCCGCACCACCACCCACGGCCGCAACATGGCGGGCGCCCGCGGCCTCTGGCGCGCGACGGGCATGAAGGACGCAGATTTTGGCAAGCCGATCATCGCGGTCGTCAACTCCTTCACCCAGTTCGTGCCCGGTCACGTCCATCTCAAGGACCTCGGCCAGCTCGTCGCTCGCGAGATCGAGCAGGCCGGCGGCGTGGCAAAGGAGTTCAACACCATCGCCGTCGATGACGGCATCGCCATGGGCCATGACGGCATGCTCTACAGCCTGCCGTCGCGGGAGCTGATCGCCGACAGCGTCGAATACATGGCCAACGCCCACTGTGCCGACGGCCTCGTCTGCATCTCCAACTGCGACAAGATCACGCCCGGCATGCTGATGGCGGCGCTGCGGCTCAACATCCCCGCCGTATTCGTCTCGGGCGGGCCGATGGAGGCGGGCAAGGTCAAGCTGCAGGGCAAGACCAAGGCCGTCGACCTCATCGATGCCATGGTCGCCGCAGCCGACTCCAAGGTCAGCGACGAGGACGTCAAGGTGATCGAGCGCTCGGCGTGCCCGACCTGCGGCTCCTGCTCGGGCATGTTCACCGCCAACTCGATGAACTGCCTCACCGAGGCGCTTGGCCTCGCGCTCCCCGGCAATGGCTCGGTGGTCGCGACCCACGTCGACCGCAAGCGCCTGTTCGTCGAGGCCGGCCACACCATCGTCGACCTCGTGCGCCGCTATTACGAGCAGGACGATGCCTCGGTGCTTCCGCGCAACATCGCCAACTTCAAGGCGTTCGAGAACGCGATGACGCTCGACATCGCCATGGGCGGCTCGACCAACACGGTGCTGCATCTGCTCGCCGCCGCTCATGAAGGGCAGGTGGAGTTCACCATGCGCGACATCGACCGGCTTTCTCGTCGTGTGCCCGTGCTCTGCAAGGTCGCGCCGTCGGTTGCCGACGTGCATGTCGAGGACGTGCACCGGGCCGGCGGCATCATGGGCATTCTCGGCGAGCTCGACCGCGCCGGCCTGATCGACACCTCGGTGTCCACCGTGCACGCGCCGACCATGAACGAGGCGCTGGAGCGCTGGGACATCAAGCGCACCAAGAGCGAGGCGGTGCGCACCTTCTACCGCGCCTCGCCCGGCGGCATCCCCACGCAAGTCGCGTTCAGCCAGGAGCGCCGTTACGACGAGCTCGATGCCGACCGCGAGAATGGCGTGGTGCGCGACCTCGCGCACGCCTTCAGCAAGGACGGCGGCCTCGCCGTGCTCTACGGCAACCTCGCGCAGGACGGCTGCATCGTGAAGACCGCCGGCGTCGATTCCTCGATCCTGAAATTCGCAGGCCCCGCGCGCGTGTTCGAAAGCCAGGACGCAGCCGTGGAAGGCATTCTGGGCGGCAAGGTTGTCGCCGGCGAGGTCGTCGTCATCATCTACGAAGGCCCGCGCGGCGGCCCCGGCATGCAGGAGATGCTGTATCCGACCAGCTATTTGAAATCGATGGGCCTCGGCAAAGCCTGCGCGCTGGTCACCGACGGACGCTTCTCCGGTGGCTCGTCCGGGCTGTCGATCGGCCATCTGTCGCCGGAGGCGGCCGAGGGCGGCAACATCGGCCTCGTGCGGACCGGCGACGTCATCTCCATTGACATCCCGAACCGCAGCATCACGCTCGAGGTCTCCGACGAGGAGCTCGCCAAGCGTCGCGCGGCGGAAGAGGCGAAGGGCGATGCTGCCTGGCAGGCGACTGGCCGCAAGCGCAACGTCTCGACCGCGCTGCAGGCTTACGCTGCCCTCACCACCAGCGCCGCGCGCGGCGCGGTGCGCGAGGTGAAGCGGCGCTCGAACTGAGCGCGTTTCGCACATGCATGATCGCGAACGCCGCGATCGCACATGGTCAACGAGTTCTGAACGGCCGGCGAGAGCCGGCCGTTGGCATTAAGGATGCTCCGACGAACTTCAGCAGTTCTGGATTTGACAGCGTATACTGCCAACGACCTTCGCACATCCATTTCGGGCAACTGGGGCACCACCACAATGTCTCGTACTCTTGCTGTCGTTTTCTCAACGGCTGTCGCCGCGATGTCCATGACGGGCGCGGCCTCTGCCGGCTGCTACAATTGCTACACGCCGCCGCCCTGCACGACCTGCTATCAGCAGCAATACATTCCGCCGCAATACCGCACCGTCGATGAGACCGTCATGGTCTCGCCGGGCTCGGTGGTCGCGCATCGCACGCCGGCGCAGTACCGCACCGTGATGGTGCCGCAGACCGTGATGGTGGCTCCGCCCGGCGTCCAGTACGAGCGCATCCCGCCGCAATACGCCACGCGCCAGCGCGTCGAGATGGTGTCGCCAGGCTATTCCTATTACGCCCCGGTGCAGATGGGCTGCGCCTCCTGCGGCTACTGACACCCATACGACAACGAACGAGTTTCGCGCGGCGCTCCGTCGGGGCGCCGCGTTTTCTTTTGGCCGCAAGCTAACGGGGCCCGGAACTGGAGCAGAAACTCAGGCCGGGCCCCGCAACCGGCAACGCCCTGGGCGGTGTCGACGGTCCCACCAAGGCTAGTGCACCGGCCTGACACTCGCCTGACAGATCGATTTCCGTGGGAGCGAGGGGCGGCCCCGGCTATGGTGGGGGGCTTGTGGTAAGGCCGGGGCCGCTGGAGGTGCTTGGACTCTTGGGGAAGGCCAAGCGATCGTAGCTTACTCTGCACGCCCGGCGCGCTTCTGTTCGCTTCAGCACATTGCGGGTTCGTTCCAGACCGGAACTTTTCCAGTTTTTCCCGCGCCGATTCACACAGCTTAATGCAAGCAGAAGGATGGCCGCCTTTCCTTGCTCCGTCGAGCAACCGGGGCGTCACCAATGACTGACAAAGAGCCGACGCAGAGCAGGTTTTTCATTCGAATGGGAGGCAAGGGTTGGATGGTCTATGACCGCGAGCGAATGGGCCCAGCACTGATCGGGACCGACATGGCGGCAAACTTGACGAAGGAGCACGCCGAACGGTTGCTACGTGTCCTCATGTCACCGCGCGCGGGGAGCCGTTAAGCGGCGGGCGCCAGGTATCTCGCGATTTTCCCTGCTTCCTGCCACGGCTTCACCGCTTGGCCGCCCGCCAGTTGTTGCTGCTCGGGGTCGAGCGAGATCGTCGAGAATTGTGGCGCGGCAATCGTTGCGGCGCTGTCGCGTTTTGGGGAAACGGCCCCAACTCCGTGACAGGAGGAGTTGGGGCCGAAGTTGCCGGGCGAGCAAGGCTTACGCTTAGCCCGGAGCGACATTTGGCATCGAAGCCAGGTCGCTCGCGATGGGGCAACCGGCGTACCCCGGATTTGCAGTGCCCTGGATCTCCCTCTGTGTGGGTGCAACCGAAGGGGCCCGGTGGTGTCGGCTTGCGGCGGAGCTGTTCTAACCCATTGGCGGAACGAAGCCGCGGCCCTTAATGCCGAACTGCGGACGGCTCCCTTTGCGAACAAGGTGGGCTGGCACGTGCTAGACAGGCGGCGGGAGCGTGTGCACGCCACCATCTGCGGTGCCCTCGGCTTCGAGCCGCCGGCCATCGAACCCGGCCGTCGCTCGGCCCTGACCGGGCTCGGACCGATCAGGGCCGAGGTCCGGCGGCCGTTCTCCGGGAATGTGAATCGGGGACGGCTCTCTCTTCGGGGCCACCCCGAGCAGCGCGATGGCGCGAACCTCTTCCATGCGGTCGAGCGCGCGCTCGGTCGCCGACGACGGATCTCTACGTCGTCGGGTTCTGGAATCTGATGGACGATCTGGATGCCCACGAGGCCGCGATTCTCGCGGCAATGATCGAGCGCTGGTGGTCACGGAGCTTGATGCGAGTCGAGGCGGACGAGCTTTGGTTGCTCGGCGCAAGCGATGACCTCGTGCGGGATGGGGAGATCAGCGCCCGCCTGATGGTCTTCTGCTTCCCTGACCCTTCATACTCTCTGTCGCCAGGCGATTGGTCATCTCGTTCCACTGTTCCCATCGTTCGCAGGCGATGTAGGCTGTTGCTTTGGCTTTTTCGGCACGCGCTTTTTTTGTCTTGGACCACCTGGCCCCCCGGCTTCGTCCCCATGGCAAGGCCAGGCATCTCTGAACGCCTCGAGGGCTAGGGTAATGCCCGGTTCATTCAGTCGATCCGGATTATTGTCGATGTATTGAAGAAGGACCTTGGCACTTTCCAAGGCACTGCCTTGCGCTGGGGGACATGCACGCACGTCAGCCGGCAGATTTGGTGAAAAGAGCATCGCAGTCTCGATCATTCCCTCACACGAGCCGGCGAGGCGGGCTTCGTCCTGATCACGCAACGACTTCTGAATAAGTAGCCCGCAAGATTTCTGCGCGTCGGTTCCCTTATCGACGACCGTGCCGCTGACCCTTCCAATGAGCAAGAGGGCTAGGCCGGCAAGAATGATATAGACCCGCATCGCGTCCCCGAATACCAGCGTAATGACAGCAGCGATCAGCGCACTGATGGCTTAAATTTCGATCTGGCGCGTCCCTTGCGCGAAAGTTCTAGCGAAACGCTAACCTTCCTCGACGGCGCCATGATTCGCATCGCGGTCGTCTTGATCCCGGGCTATGCGCATCTTGGGCTTTTCGGGGCGGGCCGTCCAACCGATCGACGGTTGGTTGCCAGTTTTCGACGGTCAATCTTGCGCCGCACTTTCTCGGATGACGCCATTGACTGAATTCGTGAAGATCTGGCGCCTATCGAGATGGCTGATCAGGAAGGCCGCATGAGCTCAATGCTGAGCGACCTAGCTTCGTTCGGGTTCAAGCTGCACCGTTTTCCGCCCACCGTTCAGCTCTCTGAGTCGGTTTACGTATTCCTCAGGCTTCAGCAGATGAAACGGAGCGTTGAGGCCCATGAAAGTCGCTATGCGTCCGATAAAAGCAGTGCAGTTGGTCGTTGCTGCATTCCACAGCGGAGAAGTCTGCTGCAGGTGTTTGATATAGGCAAAGACCCTCTTGGCATCGGCCTCATTCAAATAGACGCGATAGCTGGCGGTCAGATATTGCTCGTCAAGATCGCCATAGCTCGCGCCTGTCTCAGAGGGGACAAATATGAGGTGTCCCAAGATGTACGGCACTTCGTCGCCGGCCGGAGCCAGACCAGCGACCTCGACCTGCTTTTCGCTGGTCTTCCCGTACCAGATGAATGCATGACCGTACGTTGCTGCCGTGCGGGCACGAAAATCAACGTAGTAGGGACCTTTGGCAGCAGTACTTCGGACTGGCTTCGCAACTGCTGGCTTCACGTCTGACGTGGCGGGCGTGGCACCCGTAACGGCAGCCATGCTCCCCGCATGCTTCGTCGCCGAATTGAGCAGAGCGTCCCGCTGCTGCTGATCGGGACGCGCGGCGAGTGGTTGTGCGCTGCTGATCCCGGCCCCCAAGCCCACGAAGGCCGCCAGTATGGCGGCCTTCGCAAAAAGCTCCAGACCCGGATATTTCCGAATCAGTCCCACCATCTTCGAATCCTCTTGGATCAAAGATCCGTTGCAAAGGTAGCTAACTACCCAAACGAACGCCGTCGGCGTACGATCGGACAGTCAGATCAACCTTTGGTCACCACCGGGGACGCCACCGGATATTTGCCCACCGGGCTCTTACCGACAGGGTATTTGCCGACCGGGTATTTGCCAACCGGCGCAGGGGCAGCGGCAACAGGCTGAGGCCGCGGCAGGTCCGCAGCAACTGCGGTCCCAACGAAGGCCAAAGAAGCGATACCGAGGATTGCGAATTTCAACATCTTGTCCCCACCATTATTGGAGTAGCTTGGGATTCACCTTACACGCATAGAAATAACCAGAGGCGAGCCACATCGGCAATCACTAGACCGAGGCTTCAGCACCCCCGAGAGCCCTTTTTTCCCGTATGTTGCGGAAATGGCACGCACAAATTGAGGTGTCTGGTTCCATGTCGGTTCCGTGGTCCAGAAGACGTGTCAGGACCCACTTCAGAGTATCCACGGGAAGACCCGGTGGGTCCGTGCCATATACTCGCGATAGCTGTCGCCAAACGTCTGCAGCATCATTCGCTCTTCTCTCGCGACGCGGCCGAAGAACAAAATCCCGAAGCCGGCGAGGCCCGCAAAACCGGCAATCCAATTAGGCAGCAGCAATGCCTGGGCGATAGCCCACAGCCAAAATGCGGAATACATCGGGTGTCGAACCTTCCGGTAAATCCCTTCCGTCACGAGTTCATGGTTTTCACGCACGTCGAGACTTATCGACCAGTTCCGGCCGAGTGCACGGTGAGTCAGGTGAAACACGCCCAAAGCCGCAATCGCAAAGAGAGACCCCAGCCAAGCCAGCGCGGGATAGAAGCTGTGATCTGCGAAATGAGGTATTCCCGTTGCTACGTAGACGAGCGGAACGAGTCCAAGGCCCGAAAGGGATATGAGCAGGAGCGCGGTTTCCAGTGGGCCGCGAGCGCTCCGCACAATCCTCGCGCGGCGGGAGCGCCGCGCGTACTTATAGCGTATGAGGTACCAGCCGATCGCCAGTGCAACGAAAATGATTTTCGAAATGGTGGGCGTCATTTGAACTAGGCTGCCGCGCCTGGACGACTTGGCAGTTCGCCCTCCGACAGCGTCGCGCTCGCGATGAGTCCTCCGTCGTCAGCAATCATCGACACGGCGCCATCGGGGGCAAGCGTCTGGAATTTGGCCGAAATAGGTCCGCATGTCAGCATGAAGTAATCGTACGATGCTCGCTTATCATTTCCACTGACGAACTGGCCGTGCAAGCGGAAGAAATTGAGCCTGATGCGTCGATAGATGTCGTCGTCGAGCATGCGGCTGAATCTCACCACTCTGATGGTCGCTTCGTTTTCCGTCGACAAGCCCATTTCGGCCATCGGCCGGCTTTTGTAAAAGTTCAGGGGGTCGACGAGAGCCTGATAGTCGCCCCAGAATATCGCGGGCGACTTGGCGACGCGTTCCACCGTCGCGCGAAAGCGTGTTGCCTTCGGGTGCAGGCCAATCTTGAGTATGGATGATCCAACGCTCAAGAATGTGACGGGAATTTTGTTCCGACCAAGCGCGGGGTCCAGCTTCAGGGCGCGTCCAAGTAGATCAACCGCAAGTACGGCGCCGAGACTGTGCCCAATAACCAAAATTTCGTCCGCGGCAGAGTTGCCCGACGCAGCCACAAGTTCGGCGGCCAACCTGTCTAGCCTCTGCTCGATTTCCGAATTGCCGTATCGGATATATTCGCGAGAAAAAATCCAATCGTCGAACAAGTCGCCCAGGTGCAGCCACCGCCACGGGCCCGCAAAAACGGCTGCGAACCCGAGGAGACCGCCGCCGGTAGCAATGGGAATTGATCCGGTGATCTTGAATGTGACCACGCCGATCAAGAAGGCGGCCGCGATGAGCAGTACGAACATGGTCAATGGGTAGAGAAAGAAAAGTGCGTAGCGCCAATTGGTCAGCAAGTAACGCCAAAGAGTGCCGGTCAACACGAAATCCAGAAACGTAAGAAGGCCGACAGAAATGCGTGAGCCAATGCTTCGACGGCCGAATGCCTCGATTACGTTGTGCCATCGGACCAGACGGTAATCGGTTTCGACGAGCCAATCGGGGCCGCGGGTCGTCACGTTCCATTGTATCTGGTCGGCGGTTTCATGCAGACCGCCAACTGCCGCCTTCACTGACCAGGCACGTTGGAACCTGCGAATTTCGCGCTCGAATCGTCGTTGTGCGCTGGCATGCGACGTGATTGGATCATAGCCGCCGACATGGAATACCAGCCGCTTCGCTATATGCTTTTCGGACATGGTCATATGGGCGACTCGTGCTTTTCGCTGCTCCGCGTCAATCGACCTGCATCAAACGACAGAACGTTTGACGCCAAGGGTTGTCAAGAGAGAATCGACCGGTTATTGGGGAACATGTGTCGATGTATTTTGCCATTCTTCGCGCAATCCGAACCGCTCGAACAATAGCGTCGATCGGTGCTGCCACCATTGTCGGATTGTCCAGCACGGCGCCCTCTCGAGCACAGGACGAGATATCATCGGGAGAGAGATGCCTTGCGGCAAACTTGGATGTCTCGCTTGGTGCACAATTGCCCCATACGGCAGCGCGTTTGAGATCTGGCGAGCCGTTGAAGATTGTAGCGATCGGATCATCCTCGACAGTAGGACTCTGGGTGCTTAGGTCCGCGGCCACATACCCTGAGGTGATGCGCCGGGAGCTATCGAGGCTTAGATCGAACGCCAAGATCAACGTCATCAACAGCGGTCGAGTCGGCGACACCATTCCGAACAACATCACACGCTTCCATCGTGACGTTTTCGCCCACGCACCTGATCTCGTTATCTGGCAATTGGGCACAAATGACGTGGCCTGGGGTGGCCGGCCGGACCAAGAGCTCAAGAGGAGCGTTCTTGAAGGGGTAAGGGCGCTCAAGGCGGGGGCTGCCGACGTCGTGCTGATGGATTTGCAATATGCGCCGCAGGTGCTCGCGTCCGCCAGCTACCAAACGATGGAGGGCATTATCGCCGATGTCGCGAAGCAGGAACGGGTCGGGTTATTCTCTCGTTTTGCGCTGATGCGAAACTCGATCAATGCCGGAGTTGCGCAAAGCGCGCTTGTAACGTGGGATGGATTGCACAACACCGCCGATGGCTATGATTGCATTGGACGAGCCCTTGCCCGCGCCATCTCAGCGAGCGCGCGTTGAGTGGCCCTAGCTCCGGCAAATCGAAGGCTGCGGCTTCACGTGAGTTTGGACAGCGGCCCTGACAGCGGCGCGAGCGTGCAGATGCCTGCCAACGCGAACAAACACCAATTCCCCTCGACGATCATCGCAGCTCTCGCAGTGGTGACGGCAATTCGTTCCGACGCTGTCAGGAGGTGCGCTCATGCACCAATATGCCAGTCAACTTGTTGACCTATTACTGGTGCTTGTCGCCGCGTGGATGGTGCCAGCGACCATTTTTATTATCTATGCCTATTTCGCTCGTCTTAAGAATCCCGTCAGCGAATCGGTCTTGGGACGTGCGGTCATCATTTCCTTGTTCATCATAACCACGTCGGTTTGGCTCCCGGTCATTTTGGCCGCTATAGCCCTATCACTGACCGGTCATATCTGGTCCCGCTTCAGTATGAAACTACGCAAGTAGGCTAGCTATTCTAAAGGCGCAGAAAGAAAGATTGGAGCGGCACCTCGGCAAACAAAATAGAAAAGCCCGAGCGTTGAGCCAAGTGAATCATGACAATGCGGCGCTCGGCTGCGACAGTGGTGGCGCTGCGGACGACGAGGATTTTGCCAGCCAATCTGCCATCGACGTGGTAGGTGGCGAGCGGTGGGCCTCTATGGAACCATCAGACGTGCAACTGATTGAGCGGTTGTTCTGTAGAGGACCGCTCTGTGACCCACATCGCCCTTATCTTGATCTTACTCGTTGGCGGCGCCTCGTTCGCCTTCGCCCAGAGTGCGGGGCCCGCGCCGAGTGGAACTACGGCCACCGGCTCCGCAGGTTATGCGGGCAGCACCCTATCGACCGGGCATACCGTAAGCGGCACTGCTGGCTCCTCCGGTCCCAACGTGGGCAACGCGCTCAGCCATGCAACGACCGGCGGCGACGTGGATGCTTCCTCGGTTACTCAGGCTCCGACCTCGCATGACAACGCCGTGGATACGCCCGCCGCTGAACGCGCCATGAAGAACTTGGGCAACACCGATGTTGGCATTCTCAAGAAGTAGACCACATCCATGGTCAAACCAGAGGTCTTGCAGCTGGATATCACTGGCCGCAATTCGCGATCCATCGCGGCGGGCTACGGGCGGAAGGGGTATCTTGGCAATGTTGATTCAACTGGGTTTTTCGTGTGCCTCGGGAAGAATAGCCATTGTGTTTGCAACGGTCGTCCCCAGCAATATCTCAACCGTAGTTTTCCGCCCGTGAGCGGGCCTTGCGACCTGCTGCCTTCCTTGCGGGCGCTGATGTTTGTAGGTTGCATACTCCGGAATTTGGCAGTCAACCAGGTTAGAGTGCCAAACCCTGCTTTCGGCAGGCCGCGCACTCTTTGAAATACGCGCCGGCTGGAGGAGCTTTGGGGGCGGAGAGACGGCCCCGACTCGCAGGGGCTAGGGGGTATCGGCCGGGGCCGCTCCGCCGGCTCGGGCGGCGAGCCAGCTAAATGCAACGACGGCTCGACAGCGCGGTTCCTCTGAAGGAGACCACAGCGGCAGATTGTCGTCCGGGCTACAAGGCCTTGAACGCTGGGTAGCCAATGCCAGTTCTGGTGTCCGCTTCGCGCTCAGGTCTCCTGCGACGAGGGATGAGTTTTGATTAGATCAACCCGGATGGCTCAAGTCCGCGGCGACGGTGTCGCAGCGGGCTGCTGAGCCGATGGAGCGGAAGGTTGCTGCTGCGGTGCTGTGACCGGCTGGCGATCGCCGCCACCATGCGGGACACAGGTCCCGACGTTGCTCAGCAGCCGTTTGGCTTCAACCTCGCGAGCCTTCTTGTAGTCCCTGCGTCGGTCGATCCGGGCCGCCGCCATCCGGTCCCACGCATCGAACGCATCAGAGTAATGCTGGCGCATCTGCTCCTCAGCGACGAGACAGTCAGTGAACTTGTCGAACACCAAGTCTGTGTTGACGGGCGAAACGCCGCCAACCAGCACTACCAGCATCCATTTCATAGCTTTTGGCTCGCGTTCGCGGCTGCCCACGGGAACGGCGTGACACGAGCAAAGTTCCGGCTCGGCGATGCCACCCCGCGGTATTGCGTCTTGCGCCTGGATGCGGGGCGTTGCCGGGAGGACAGCCGGGCCCCGCGCACTTCCAAATCTCCTCGCGGCATTGGCGCAAAAAGGTATTGATACCAAAGACTTGGCGGCGCGCATCAGAAACCCAATTTCGATCGGTGGGAGCCCCACCTATGGGCGTGTGACGCGCGTCACAGCGACCGCCGCTTGGGCGCGCGCGGAGATTGCTTCCGGAGGCGCTGAGGGCTCGTGGAGCGAGGCCTTGTCGGAAGGCGGTCAGGATCTGATTGAAGCGGCCGGCAACGACGTCGCGCACCTCCGGATGGGTGAGGATGTAGAGATCATAGCTCTGGATCCCGGCGAGCACGCGCTCGGCCACGTAGGTCGGGTCCATCCCGGCATCAACGAGGGCCGCCATCCAGCGTTCGTTCGGTCGCAGAGTCGGCCTCGATAGATCTGGCGAACGTCCTTCGTTTCGATGAACCGAGGCTTGCGATACTTTCGGCGGTCGAACACGTCACCAAGAAGATCCCATCGACCGTGGAAGCGGCTGCGCTGTGCAAGATGGCGCCGGTGGCCGGCAGAGCGAACATCCTGCTCGTGCCCGACATCGAATCCGGAAACATGTTGGTCAAGCAGCTGACGTTCATGTCGGGAGCCGTTGGCGCGGCCATCGTGCTGGGAGCCCGCGTTCCGATCGTCTTGACGAGTAGTTCGGACAAGCCGCGCGCACGGCGATCTGCCGGCTCCTCAGCCGCTAAAGATCACGCGGCGGAAGCGGTACAGGGCAACGCCAAAAAAGACGCTGCCGATAGCGGTTGTGGCAACGATCTCGGGCCAGACGATGGAAGCATCCGCACCGCGGTAAAGCACGTCCTGCGCGAAAATCACGAAATGCGGGGTCGGGCTGATCACCAACATGATATTTTTCAACCACACCGGCATGCTTTCCAATGGCGTCGTTGAGCCCGACAACAGCATCATGACCAACAACACCGGAATCGACAGGAGGCCGAACTGGGCCATCGTGGAAGCGATGGTCCCGAGCGCAATGCCCAGCGCTGCGACCGTGAAGACATAAAAACACGAGCCTGCCAGAAACAGCAGGGTCGATCCTGCAGTCGGCACCTGCAGCCACCACTGCACCACCAGGACCAGCGATAAGCCGGCCGAGACCACGATGATGACGCCATTGGCAAGGATCTTCGACAGCATGATCTCAACCGGGACAACAGGCATGACGAGGAGGTGCTCGACGGTACCCTGCTCGCGCTCGCGAATGAGCGCAGCGCCGGTGAGCATGACCGTAATCATGGTCAAGTTGCTAATGATCTGCATCACCGCGGTGAACCAGCTCGACTTCAGATTCGGATTGAACTTTGCGTGGATCAGCACCTTGACCGGCATGCCTATCCCTGGCTCGCGTCCTGTAACGAACTGCATCACGTAGTTGTTAACGACGTTCTGGATGTAAGTCATGCCATTGAACGCCTGGGCGGCGGCCGTGGCATCGACATCGATCTGAACAGTAGCCTCCCGCCCGGCGAGAATATCCTCCTGAAACTTGGCAGGAATCTCGATGACGTAAAGGACACGCTGCGCGTTCATCGCGGGATCCAGCTCTGGGGCTGTGAGCTGTATCACCCGCTTGAACGTGGGCGGCGTGAGACCGTCGGCGATACGGCGCGACAAATCGGACTGGTCTTCATCGACGATCCCTACCGAGAGGTTAGTTGCTTCCGTCGAGGCGCCGGTGGCCGCGGCGTAGATCGCGATGCTAAAGGAATAGACGACCAGCAGGATCATGATCGGGTCGGAGCGGAAACTGCGCAGCTCCTTGACCGTAAGACGGTAGATGTTGGCCGCGTGCAGCCGCAGCTTGCCGAACCAACCCTCGCCCCGCTTCTTGGTCTCGGCAGGCGTCGTTGCCTGTTGCCGTGAATCGGCCGCCGGGCGCGCTACCGACATCTTAGGTCTCCTGCTTCTGAAGGAAGATATGAGCCGCAGTGAAGTAAACGAGAAAGAAAACGAAGAGGACGAGGGCATTGAGCCCGAGATCGGAAAAGTTCAGTCCTTTGGTGAAGGTGCCGACGCTGATCGGCTGAAACCAAGCCGCTGGAAATGCCAGACCGATTATCCTTCCCGAGCCGGTCAATGAAGAGACTGGCACGAGCAGACCTGAAAAGTTGATCACCGGAATGAGTGCAATAACCGTGGTCGCAAAGACTGCCGCAACCTGGGTCTTGGTGAAGGTCGAGATGACCTGCCCGAAGCCGCAGGTCGAGAACACGTAAAGCAAGGCTCCCAGCACCAGCGCTGCGAAGGATCCCTTGACAGGCACGTGGAAGACAAAGAACGCCATCAGCAACATGAGGACAAACGCCAGCATGCCGACAACCACATAGGGAAACAGCTTGCCCAGGAGGAACTCAAATTTGGTGATCGGCGTGGACCGGAAATTGGAGATCGAGCCGGTTTCCTTCTCGCGTACGACGCCGATCGTCGCCATGATGGCCGGGATCAGGACCAGGATGATGACGACCACGCTCGGAACCATCGAATAAACGCTTTTGAAAGCCTGGTTGTAGCGGAATCGGTTTTCGATCTTGACGTTTCCGAGATAGACGCTGGATGGCGGATTCGGCCCGTACCGCTCTGTGATAGTGTCCTGCACGTAACGCATGGTCAGGCCAGTGACGTAGCCCTTCGCGGTCTCGCCCCGGAACGGCATGGCGCCGTCGATCCAGAAGGCGACCTCCGGCGAATGCCGACTCGCGACGTCACGTCCGAAGCCGGCTGGAATTTCAACCGTCACGGCCAGCTCGCCGCTGCGCATGCGTCGCTCGAGCTCTTCGACGGAGCTGACCGGAGGCTGTTCGGAGAAATAGTGCGAGCCCGAGAAGCTTTCGAGCAGCCTGCGGCTTTCCGGCGTCCGGTCCTGGTCGAAGGCTGCATATTTCAGGTTTTCGACATCGAATGTGATGCCATAACCCATGGCAAACATCAGAACGACAGGTCCGACGAACGCGAACGCCAGCCGGATCGAATCGCGCATGAGTTCCATGGCTTCACGCCTCGCATAGGCCCAAAGCCGTCCGGGATCAAACAGCTTGGACGATTGCGGCACCGCGGGTCGGGCCGCGGCCGCTGGCAGTTGCGGCTCGGCTTTCTCGGCAGGCGCTGCTGCAGGCTCGGGCTGCTCGGACTTCTTGTCCTTTCCGCCAGCTTCCTCCAGATAGGAGATGAACGCATCCTCGAGAGAGACGCTGCCTCGTTGCTTGACGAGCTCCTTGGGCGCGCCAACCGCGAGCACCCGACCCTGATGCATCAGGGAAATGCGGTCGCAGCGCTCCGCTTCGTTCATGAAGTGCGTCGAGAGGAAAATGGTGACGCCGTCGTTGCGCGACAAATCGATCAAGGTGCGCCAGAAAGCATCTCTGGCGACCGGATCGACCCCCGACGTTGGCTCGTCGAGAATCAGCATGAGCGGCCGGTGCAGCACGGCAACGGCAAGCTGCAGCCGCTGCTTGACTCCAAGAGGCAGGCTTTCCGGCTTGGCGCCGACCACGTCCTTCAGATCATATTTGTCCAGCAGCTCGCCGATCCTGGCATCGATCTCGTTCGCTGGCAGATGGTAGAGGTGGGCGTGCAGTTCCAGATTCTGCCTCACGGTCAACTCGCTGTAGAGCGAGAAGGCCTGCGACATGTAGCCGACGTTCTGTCGCGCTTCCATGTCATCGGCCGCCATCGGTTTCCCGAACAGCTTGGCTGAACCTTCCGTCACGGGCAGAAGTCCCGTCATCATTTTCATGGTGGTGGTTTTTCCGCAGCCGTTGGAGCCGAGGAATCCGAAGATCTCGCCACGCCCGATGCTGACGCTCACATGATCCACGGCGACGAAGTCGCCGAACCGGCGCGTAAGCCCTTGGGTCTCGATTGCCGCCGTGTTGTCGTCGGTCTCGGTGCGCGGCGGTACGATGACCTCCTGATGTTGGCCACGCTTTTCCGGAGGGAGCAGGGCAATGAAGGCTTCGTCGAGGCTGCTCTTGCCTGCCTTGGCGAGGATCTCCTTCGGAGCACCCTGGGCGATGACCTTGCCGTCATTCATGGCAGCGAGCCAGTCGAATCGACTGGCTTCGTCCATGTAGGCGGTTGCGACGATCACGCTCATCTGCGGACGGCGGGCGCGGATCGAATCGATCAGCTCCCAGAATTGCCGTCTCGAGAGCGGATCGACGCCGGTGGTCGGTTCGTCGAGAACGAGGAGATCGGGATCGTGCATCAGGGAGCAGCAGAGGCTCACTTTCTGCTTCATGCCGCCTGAGAGCTTGCCGCAGGGTCGATCGCCGAAGGGGTCGAGGCCGGTGGCCTTGAGCAACTCGTCAATGCGCATGCGGCGCTCGGAGGCGCCCTGGCCGAACAGGCGGCCGAAGAAATCGATGTTGTCGAAGACGCTGAGCGTCGGGTAGAGGTTGCGGCCGAGCCCCTGCGGCATGTAGGCAATGCGCGCGTAACTCTCCCGGCGATGTTGCTCGTCCGCCATGTCGCCGTCGAGCACCGTGACCTTGCCGGTTTGTATCTTTCGCACTCCGGAAATGAGGGCGAGCAAAGTGGATTTGCCGACGCCGTCGGGCCCGATCAGCCCGGCCATGCAATTGGCGGGAATATCGAGCGTGAGATCATCGACCGCCTGCAGCTTGCCGTAGCGGTGCACGACGTGCTCGACTCGAGCGACAAAGGTTCCGGTCATTGCGGGAGCTTTACCTCAAGCTCTTTGGGCCACGCGGTTCTCGGGTCCGTACGCACGAAGGCGAGACCGCGGACGCCTGTTTTTACGAACTTGTGATACTGATCCAGTACCTTCGGATCACCTTGGAGTTTGACGCGAAACATCAGCTTCTCACGCTCCTCCGTCGTTTCCACGCTCTTCGGCGTGAACTGTGCCTCGGTCGCCACGAAGCTGATCGTGTTGGGCAAGACGTATTGCGGCACCGGATCGAGAATGGTCCTGGCCTCATCGCCGATCTTGAGTCGGCCGGCCTGTTCGGCAGGTAAATAGATCGTCATGTAGACGTCTCTGAGATCGAGAATCGTCAGAATGCGCTGCCCCGAGGACACCACTTCCCCGGCTCGAGCAAGTCGATACTGCACGCGTCCGCTCCTCGGCGAGACCAGCGCAAGATCGACAATGATTGATTGAAGCCGTTCGACCTCGGCTTCGGCCGACTTGATCGACGCTTCGGTCTCGTCGCGCTGAGCGTTGGCCGCAACGAAGGCGGCGTCGGCCGCTTCGAACCTGTTGCGCCGCTGGTCGACAACCTGCTGCGCGATATTCCCATTTTGCAGCAGCGTCTTTCCGCGCTCATAGTCGGTCCTCGCGAACGTCAAGTCGCTATTGCGCTGCGCGATCAGAGCGAGAGATTCCGCATAGGCTTGCTTTGCTTTCAGCACCTGGGCCTGCGCCGATCGCAGTTGGGCTTCCGTTTCCGGTGACGAGATGGTGGCGACAACCTGGCCGGCGGTGACCTCATCGCCCTCGTCGACGGATAATGTCGCGAGGCGACCGCCATATTTGGCGGCCACGTCCACCTGGGTGGCCTCGATACGACCATTCGTCTTCACGATGCCCTCGGGCATGTCGCGACCGCGCAGGTGATTGATCAGCGTTTCTACCGCTTTCTTGGCGTCGGCAACGGGGTTCGTCGGCTTCTCCTGGGCGTTGGCGCTGCCGATCGCGAGGGCGGCGGAAATCCCAAGCACGGCCATGAGCATGACCAAAAACGTCTGAAGCAACTTCAGTTCGCGCTGAAGTAAAGTATGTGCGGACACGATACTTCTCCTGTAACCCAATGAACCGTTTTACCAATTGCGATCGAGAATGCTCCGGGCCCGCAACGTCTGGTTCAGGTCCGGATCAACAGAATGATGACAGAAAACAGCACCGGCATGTTGATCCCAATCAAAGTGGCGCGAATCGGCACACACCGCACTATCCGTACCCCGACGAGAAAAGCCTGTCGGCTGTCGATTTTCGCGAGCAACCTCAATCTCGCAAGATGCGGATTGATCTCGATCAACGGATCGCCAGCGAAGCGGAGATAAACATTTAAGAGCCCCGTCGGCGAGTAGACCACACCGAGAGTTTAAGCCATGACAGATCTGAGCTCACTTCAAGCACTGAGGCCGCCCCGCGTCTTAGAGAACGCCTTAAGCCAGATAGGACAGGCGGCGCCAACGGCTCTTCATGAAATCGGCGCGCATGCGCGTGCTTGGGAAAAGTCGATTCCATCCAATGCCGTTGCCGACTATGCGCGCGACTTTTGGCAGAGATCCATTCTTTTCCTGGACATCCTGCGCGAGCGGGGCAACCAGCATGAGGACATGATGGCCCATGGCGCCACTTCTGTCCTGATTTACGACAGCGAACTGGTGATGCGGGGCGACGAGCTTCCTCATCCGGTCAACTACTCCTTGCTGCGCATCATTCCGCCGGCGGGCGTCGAGATCGATGACCGCAAACGCCCGGTCTATGTCGTCGACCCGCGCGCTGGACAGGGTCCCGGCATCGGGGGATTCAAACAGCTGAGCGAGATTGGGGACGCATTCAAGGCCGGACATCCGGTTTACTTCGCCGGCTTCTCCGCCGCGCCCGTCGAGGGCCAGCGGATCGAAGACGTGGCTCGCGCCCATACCATCTTCCTGAAGAAGGTGGCAGACCTGCATCCCGGCGCACTTGGCAAGCCGTTCGTGTTCGGTAATTGTCAAGCGGGCTGGCATGCGATGTTGGCCGCCTGCATGCGCCCCGATCTGGTCGGTCCGATCGTCGTGGCGGGTACTCCGCTGTCCTATTGGGGCGGCGTGCACGGCAAAAATGCCATGCGCTATCTCGGCGGCTGGTATGGCGGAAGCTGGCTCGATCGCATGATGAGCGACATGGGAAACGGCATCTTCGACGCCGCATGGCTGGTCGCGAATTTCGACAATCTCAATCCGGCGAATACGTTTTGGACCAAACAATACAACATCTGGGCCAACCCCGAGCAGGAGAGAAGCCGCTATCTGGAGTTCGAGAAGTGGTGGGGTGATTTCGTCGTCTTGCGCGGAGAAGAGATGCAATGGATGGTCGACAATTTGTTCATCGGCAACAAGCTCTCGACGGGTCAGATCGTGACCAGCGAGGGAATTCGCCTCGACCTGCGCGAGATCAAGGCGCCGATCGTTTGCTTCTGTTCGCACGGTGATAATATTACGCCGCCGCAGCAGGCGCTCGACTGGATTCTGGACAACTATCGAAGTGTCGACGAGATCCGGGACTGCGGACAGCGGATCTTCTATACGATCGATGCCACCGCCGGCCATTTGGCGATCTTCGTAGGCACCAAGATTGCGGCAAAGGATCATGCTCAATTCGTCAACAACATGGAGCTTATCGATGCGATGCCGCCGGGGCTCTACGAGATCGTAATCACGGAGAAGTCCGCAGGCGAGGGAGAGGCTGCCGATTACGATCTGGCTATCGAAGAGCGTGGGCTCGACGACATCCGCGCGCTGGGCTGCAATACGGTAGAGGACGAGCGCGAGTTCGCTGCGGCCGCGCGCATCTCCGAGCTGAACAATGCGCTCTATCAGACCTTCGCGCAACCGTGGGTCAAGATGGTGAGCGGTCCGCAGGTGGCGCGCGCCGTGATTGAGCTGAACCCGTTGCGGGTCGGCTATTCTTTCTTCTCGGACAAGAACTTCATGATGCGGCTCGTTGCGCCGATAGCCGAGCAAGTCAAGGTGGAGCGCAGCCCCGCCTCGGCGGACAATCCGCTGTTTACCGTGCAGCGGCAGTTTTCGTCAGCAATGGTACAGGCTCTGAACTTGCTGCGTGATGTGCGTGATGAGCATGTCGAGCGCAGCTTCCACGCCATCTATGGTTCGCCTCTGGTTCAGGCAACGTGCGGCATTTCGCAAAACGACGGACCACCGCGCCCTCGACCAGGATTATCGCCTTCCGTCCTGATGGCTGCCGAACGGGAGCGGTCGCGGCTCAGGGGAAAGATTGGCGATGGGACCACGATGGATGCAGCCGCTCGTGTGCTGGTCTACGTCGGAAAGGCCCAGCGTCGCATCGAAAAGAGTACATTCGATGCCCTTCGCAAGCTGCTTCTGGCGTATCCGGATGTCACGGAAACCGAGTTCAAGGCCGCCGTGCGCGAGCAGTGGGCGATCCTGGCCGTGGATGAGCCGGCCGCGATCGCGGCGTTGCCGCGGCTGCTGCCGCCGGGGGCCGATGCGCGCCGGGAGTTCTCGGCCCTGGTCCAGAAGGCACTGCCGGTGATGGGAGAACTCAACGTGGAGGGTCGACGGCGCCTCGGTAAAGTTCTGGAGCTGTTAGGTGCGGAAGACGAGGTCGGACGGGAGGTGGCCGCGGAATGAGCGGCTCGATCGATCGCACCGGAGTCGGGGCGGTGGAAAGGATGCCATGACTCCGGCCTACATCTCGGCGCTTTCAGCGCTTTTCGGCTCACTGATCGGTGCGTTTGCTTCGTTGGCAACGACCTGGCTGACCCAGCATCACCAGGATGAGACCAGGCGACGGGCCCAGCAGAACGCCCGCCGCGAGCGCGTCTTCGTCGAATTCATCGACCTGTCCTCCAAAGCCTTCGTGGACGCATTGCAGCAAACTTCCATCGGCGATGCCAAGCACGTCATGCCTCTTTACGCGACCATGGGAAAGCTGCGGCTGTTTGCGTCCATTCGGACGATTGAAGCCGCCGAGCGGGTGATGGACCGGATCATCGCGACCTACTACTCGCCCGGACTTGATACCAAGACGAGGCCCGAATTCGACCGCAAATCCGACGTGCTCCGCGAATTTGCGGAATGCTGTCGAGCCGAGCTGCGGCCTTGAGCGGCGGGGGACCGGAATCGGAGGAACCATTCGCCCTGTAGACCGCAGTGATCATATGGTCCTCACTGCGTCGAGGGATGTGGACGATCACGAGGCTGCCGTGATCGGGTTTGTTGCGCGCCCCAAATCAAGGGTCGAGCGCGCCAACGGCGACTGAATCGGGCAAATACGTAATAGCTGCGGGCAGTCCGACCAGCTCTGCTGTGTCGCCGTCGTTTCGCGGGGCCAAGAACCTGCAGGGTGGGAGCCGAGCGTCGATTTGTCCGAACTTAGACCTATGATAATGGGACAGAACGAAATCGAAGCGCAAGATCTCGTCTAGCGAGATCGCAGGGCAGGGCGTCCCATGAGCGTCTCCCAACTCACGAAGCGCGTTCGGCGCGAGCTAACCTATTTGGACTACCCCGCTCGGGAGTGGACCGTCCCGCGATTCAAGGACGGCGCGCCAGTTCTCGACGTGCTGATTGTCGGCGGCGGACAGAGCGGCTTGGGAATTGCCTTCGGCTTGAGGCTTGAGCGTATAACAAACTTCAGGATCATTGATCGTCGCCGGCGTGGTTTTGAAGGCCCCTGGCGACGTTTCGCTCGGATGAAACAGCTGCGCACGCCGAAAGAGGTGACTGGCATTGATTTCGGCATTCCAAGTCTAACGGTGCGGGCTTGGTACGAGGAAAAATTTGGGAGGCAAGCATGGGGGCGGATAGATACGCTCCATCAGGAAGTATGGCGATCCTATCTGGATTGGTACCGCGACGTCTTGGCTCTGCCGGTCGAAAACGAGGTAGAGTTGATGCTGATTGAGCCCGTGGATGATATCTTCCTTGTCCATCTCCGTCATACTGACCGGATCGAGCGGGTGCATGCAAGAAAGATCGTTCTAGCAACGGGCTTTGAGGGGAGCGGCAGCTGGCGGGCTCCTAAGTCACTTGTTGCTCATTTGTCGGCAGATCTTTATGCGCATTCAGCCGATGATATCGATTTTCGTAGGCTTGCGGGAAAGCGCATCGGCATTCTCGGTGCCGGTGCGTCGGCCTTCGACAACGCAGCCCTCGCGCTTGAGGCCGGTGCCGCCCAAGTAGATCTATGCTTCCGCCGTTCGGAGATGCCTCGCGTCAATCCACTCACCTGGATGAACTTTTCTGGTATGTTGGGCCACTTCGGCGAACTGGAGGACTTGGATCGTTGGCGATTTATGCGCCACATTCTCGAGGAACTCCCAGTCCCGCCCACACAGGATTCCTACTGGCGATGTCGCAGGTTTGAGAATTTTGCCTGGCACTCCGACTGCGGATGGAGCGTCGTCGACGAAGCAGGCGGTATCGCAAGAGCCCGAAGTGGAGATCGCAGCTTTGATTTCGATTTCATTATTTTTGCGACTGGTGTCGAGACGGATCTCTCGGCACGTCCGGAGCTCGCCCTCTTTTATGAAGAGATTGCTCTTTGGCGCGACCGCTTCAATCCTCCACCCGGCGAGGAAAGCGAGTCGCTCGCGCGCTATCCTTATTTGGGCAAGGCCTTTGAATTCGTGGAGCGACGCCCCGGCGCAGCTCCGTTCCTGCGCGGATTGCACAACTTTACCTTCGGAGCCATGCTAAGCCATGGTATTTCGGGAGCCGCCATCACCGGTATAAAGTACGGAGTGCGGCGGCTCGTAAACTGTATCGCGCGGGAATTGTTCTGCGAAGGGGCGGCTGCATATTACAGAGATCTGCTATCATACCGGACGCCTGAACTGCGCACCCTTGACAGTGCATTTGTTTGGTTGAGCCAGCTTGGCCGTGATGCTCTTATTGCCGACAGCCTCGCCAATCAGCTCGATCAACACCGGATTGCAACGCTCGGTGGCTCATTGCCGCGATCAATGTCCCAGCATGACTCGGCGTCGGCGACGTCCAGTCGGCTAGCGCGCACGAAACGCACCCTGCGGCCGTCGCAGCTCAAGAAGAAAAAGCGGCGGTGAGCTTTACGATCTTAGTACCAATTTGCAGCGCTGCCGTGTCCAGTCCGCTCCGCAGACAGGAAGAAATGCAGTTTGACTATAGGCGGGTGATAGCGGACAATATCATATTTCCTTGCACGTAGTGAGCCCCGCCTGACGACCACGCCATCGGGAGGTAGGTAATGGCCTTCATCGCATTTACGAAGGTGATCGATTTTACCACATTGACGGATGAACAGCGAAAAAAGCTCAAGAGCATTCTCGGGAATCGCGAGAAGCAGCTCAAGAAGGCAATAAGGGATGTCGAGACCGCCCTTAGTAAGCTCGAACGTAGTAAGCCTCGAAAGCGAAAGACCGCGAAGGGCAGGCGTTGACGCTGTCCAGGTTTGCGCGACGCGCGAATGTTGCGGCGTTGGCTAGCAGTTGCCGTGGACTGGCTCCCCCTCCAATCCCGAAACTGAGCTCAACTCCTCAACCAGGGTTCTGGCGTCTTCCAGATCTGGCGTATCCCGACCTTCGGTGAACCACGTGTATACTGGGCTGATCAGGGACCTGGCCTCGAAGTATCTTCCTTCGTTGATCCAGTGCCGCGCGAGACAAATGGAGGCACGCAATTCCCACCAGCGGGCTTGCTGTTGCCGCGCAATCGCCACGGATCGCTGCAACTCGGCCTCTGCCTGGTCCCTCCTGCCGAGTCCTAGATTGATGGTGCCCCGGAGACGGTACAGCTCAGCCTCAAAGAACCTCTCACCTGTTGCTTGGGCGAGCTGAACGCCTTCGTCCAGCAGGCGAAGTCCGACTTCCGGCTCTCCGACCTTGGCATGGGCAAGAGCGAGTTGGCCCAAGTAGAGAGTGCGGCGGCCACGTTCGGAATTGCGGTAAGTTGCTGCCAAGGCGCTGCGCATCAGGTCGATCCCGGCTTGAAGGTCTCCTGCTTGGGCTAATAGCGCCCCGCGGAAGAAACGTGCTCTTCGTTCGATCGCCGCGAATTCATGCTCAACGCTAAGTGATATCGCCTCGTCGGCGTGCGCCAAGGCACGCTGTGCGTCGCCCCCGATTATTCCCAATATGACTATATTTCCCAGAGCCAGGGCGGTCGTGAAGCTTTGTTGCCTCGTTCGAGCAAGAGTTTCAGTCTGCTCGACCATCGCCGCAGACTGCTCAGGATAGCCAAGCACCAATAGAGTCGAGGAGAGCCACGCTAGGCTGTTCACCGCGTCATCGACTCCGAAGCGGCGATAGGTCGATAACGTTGTTGGATTGGTTGAACACAACGAGAGGGCTCGCTCCAAGTGGTTGCGCGAGTCGGCGAACGCGCCTGTGCAATGCAGCGTCTGTCCAATGAAGCGTGTGGCTAGGACGGAGACGCCAGGATGATCATACTCTGCGGCCAACGCAAGGCAGTGGCGGGCGTCCTCGAGGGCCGTGCTGTACTCGGCGCGAATGCTGTGGGCGAGGTAGTTGCCCCACAGGATCGTCATTCGCTCTTCTAGAGTGGCACTTTCGCCAAGTAACGCGCGAGCCCGCGAGAAGACCCGCGACGTCTCAGGCGCGGCGTCGCCCTCAGTCGCAGCGACTGCAGGCCCAAGAGCCAGATAGAAATCAAGTTCCTTGCGATCGCGTTGTGGCGAGCTCCGCAGCTGTTGGATCAACTCCAGCCCTTGCGCCAGATGCTTTACCGCCTCCGCGTTGGAGGACCGGCCGAGCGCACGCTTTCCGGCCTTGAGCCAATAATCCGTGGCCTGTTCAAACAGGCCAGCTTCAGTGAAATGGTGTGCAAGGATTTCAGGGGCGTTCACGGCGGCTATTTGGAAGTCTTGCTCGATGACGTGCGCTATCTGAGCATGGAGCTGCCGCCGCCGTCTTTTCAGCAAACTTTGATAAGCTGCGTCTCGCACCAATGCGTGCTTGAACGTGTACACCGCATCCGGCAAGTCACCTTGGCGGAAAATGAGCCCTGCCTGCTCGAGTTCAGAGAGGGACTGCTGCAAACGTGTTTCCTCACGAGCGACCACAGCTCGTATCAAGCAGTAGGAGAAATCACGACCGATGGTGGCGCCGATTTGGGCGATCTCTTTCACTGAGTGCAGGCGGTCGAGCCGAGCCATGAGCGAATCGTGAAGGGTTTCTGGGATCGCGAAAGGCGGTAACGGACTCCCGAGTTGGTAGCGGTCTTGATCTTCAACCAGAATGCCTGCTTCGAGAACAGCCTTTGTGAGCTCCTCTACAAAAAGCGGATTGCCGTCCGTCTTTGTTATGATCTGTTTCATCACGTCGGTCGGAAGCGCGCGGCCATTGGCCACCTGAGTGGCCACATCTTTAACGTCTTCGGGGTTGAGCCTTCCTAATGTCAAGCTTCTGACATTTGAAAGACCCGTCCAAGGAGGCTCAAACTCTGGTCGAAAGGTTACCAGCACAAGCATAGGCAGCAGACGGGCTCGCTCTACGATGAGGTCGAGCAGTTCGAGCGTAGTGTCGTCGGCCCAGTGGACATCCTCAATGAGCAAGAGGATCGGCTGTTTGCGCGAACGGATCTCGAAGTGATCGAGCAGCGCGGCAAGGGTGCGTCGACGTTGTTGTGCGGGACTTAGCTGCAGTGCCGGATAACGGCCTTCGAATGGGATCGAAAGCAACGCGGCAAATAGTGGTGCGACGGTTTCAACATCTGGTCCTCTCAAAGCGAGCAGCGATTCCAGCTTATCAAGCCGCTTCTCGGCTGTATCCTCCGCCTTAAGCCCTGCGCTCCTCTCCAACTGCTCGACCACCGGATGAAGTGCACTGTTGGCGTGATAAGGAGAACATTGATAACGAAATTGCAGGTGCGTTTGATGCTTGCCGGCACGTTCGGTTAGAGCCGTCGCAAGCCGCGATTTGCCTATACCCGGCTCGCCGGAGATGAGGACGATCTGGCCTTCGCCGGCCCAAGCCAAATCCCGACGTTCCAACAAGAACTCCAACTCAGAATCTCGGCCAATGAGATAGCTGAGCTCTGCCGGACGCACCGCCTCAAAGCGGCTCTTGGACGCCAAGAGGCCCTGAACGACCCACGCCCTTACGGGCGCGCTGATGCCCTTGAGCTGGTGGGCGCCCAAATCGCGAAGATCAAAGATGTCCTTAAGAAGACGGCGCGTCGAGTCCGCGACGACCACCGTATTCGGCTCGACCAAGGCTTGCACGCGAGCCGCGACATTAGGAGCTCCTCCAACCACGGAATGCTCCCGAAGTTTGCCCTCGCCGCCGAGGTCGCCGACGACCACCATTCCGGTGGCGATGCCGATGCGCACGGCAAGCGGTTCTCCTGCGCGCGTTTCAAGCCGGGCGACAGCAGCAATGATATCTAGTGCCGCCCTGACCGTGCGTTCGGGATCGTCCTCGTGTGCAATGGGATAGCCGAAATACGCAAGGATGCCGTCCCCACGAAAGTCCGCGAGAAAGCCGTCATAGGAGCGCGTTATACGAGCACAAGCGGCGTGATAGGCATCGATGACAGCGCCCATATCTTCCGGGTCAAGCCGCGCCGCCAAGGCGGTCGAATCGACCAAGTCGCAGATCATCACCGTGAGATGGCGGCGTTCGGCGTACGGCGCAACTGCAGCGCTCCCGACCGGGGAGGCAGTGCTGGGCGGTAGTGCACTTAGTCCGCTCATGAGGCGCTTCCGGTCGCCGAGCGGGATACCGATCTTTTCGAAGTCGAGTTCCGTTAATTGTGGCAGCACATCGCAATCTATGGCGTTCGCGATGAACAAGGACTCATACCGTCCCAGTCCCAACCCTCTCAGCCAAGTCCTGATTTCCATGGCAGGACCCTTGTGCGCAGCAGAAGATTCAGCATCTCAGCGCCTGATGTTTGTTCGGGACAACCCAATCCTGTTTCATTCATAGACTGCTTCAAGTGACCGTAGTGCGCCCACGGTAGCATGCTCTCGGCGCTGGATATGTGAACAGCGTCGCAATCCGATCAAAATACCAGCGAAACCCGGCAAGTGCCTTTTACGCAAGGAACTGGCGCCGTCGGCTTCAGCTCTATCGTCGCTGTGAAGACGGGTAGCTAGATTGGCCCCAAAGCAGCCTTACCAGCGGAGCCCCGTTGAAGGGGATCAACTTCGCCAACTCCTCGGTTTACCCGCCAAACCAGGTGCACAAGGTAGCCCATTTGGGGACGAGCAGATAGCGGAAAGGAGTGATCCGCGGCTCTCCGTCATACGTTCTAAATGCGAGAAGCCGCTTGTCGAGCAACTATGGTCGCTGCTATCCGAGTTTTAACTGTGCCAATCCCGGCCAAGGCCCGTGTGCCTCGCGGGGGTGTCGCGCGGCTGTCGACCGGTGTGAGCAAAGGGCCAAAGGCGAAGGTGAACTGGGCTGATTTGATCGGACGCGTCGCCTCTTCTGGTGACAGAGAGGCATTCAAGCGCCTCTTCGAGCATTTCGCGCCTCGCATCAAGGGATTGATGTTGAAGGCCGGGTGCAGTTCCGACGAGGCCGATGAGATCGCTCAAAGCACCCTGATCGCCGTGTGGCGGAAGGCAAGCCAGTTCGATCCGTCGACGGTCGGGGCCGCGGCCTGGATATTCACGATCGCGCGTAACCTGCGGATCGATATGTTCCGCAGCAAGGCGCGGGCAGACCGCGTGCGGGGTGGGACCGAGCTGCCGGATACGCCGGATCTCGCCGAACCGGTCGATGTTGTCATTTCACGCGTTCAAGACGCCGCTCGGATCACGTCAGCCATCGAGAAGCTGTCGGCCCAGCAATCCAGGGTCGTGACGCTTTCGTTCATCGAGGAAAGGCCGCATCCGGAAATCGCAAGCCTGCTGGGAATTCCACTCGGAACAGTGAAGTCGCGGATCAGACTGGCGATGAACCGCCTGAGAGAGCTATTGGACGAAGAAGCATGACCATCATCCATCATCATCCGCCGGAAGATCTTCTGGCCGACTTTGCCGCCGGCAGGTTGGAAGAGGCCCATCATCTGGTCGTGGGGGTGCATGTGGCAGAATGCGCCCGGTGCGCCCGGTTCGTGCGCGCGATAGAGCAGCTCGCGGGCTTGGCACTCGAGGATGTCGAGCCGGTGCCGATGGCAACGGATGCGTTCGAGCGCGTGTTGGCCCGGATCGACGTTGCGCCTCGACCGAGAGCTGCGCCGTCCTCAACCGCCACGTTCGGGATGGTGCGAGATGTTCCATCGGCGCTGCGAGGCTACCGGGTCGGCAAATCCAGGCGCGTTGCGCCAGGTCTCAGCATGCAGCCGATCGAGCTTTCCGGCTCGGGCAAGGCGCGGGCCTTCTTGCTACGGTCGGCGGCGGGCACGCGCATGCTGGAACACACTCACACCGGCACCGAGTTGACCCTCGTGCTCGAAGGCAGCTTCAGCCACCAAGGCGGTCGTTTCGGCCCCGGCGATTTCGACTATGGTGATGACGAGGTCGATCATCGTCCGATCGTTGGCGACGAAGGCCCATGTCTCTGCCTGGTTGCGATGACCGGTGATCTGCGTATGAACGGTCTGCTTGGCCGGCTGATCGGGCCCTTCGTGCGGCTTTAATCCACTCCACTGCCTCTCCGCCCGGTGATCCGAACGTGAGCCCGGAGCGTTTCAATGCCAAACGCAAGGGAGACGGGACATGGGCTGCTCACGTCCGGCAAAACAGGGACAGAGCGACGGATTGCCCGAACTGCTCGCGCGGGTGTCACGCGGCGACGCACGAGCTTTTTCGACGCTGCACACGCTGACACGAGGCAGGTTGCGCAGGACGGCGCTCGCCGTTGGAGCACCGTCTCACGATATCGAAGACATCCTGCAAGAGACCTATCTGAAGATCTGGCGCAACGCCTGCCGGTTCGAGGTCCATCGCGCTCCAGCGATGGCATGGATGTCTGCGATCGTCCGCAATACCGCAATCGATCATCTGCGGGTCAAAAGACTGGCGACTGACGAATTCGACGAGGCGCTATCGATTGCGGCAAGCGAAGACCCGATCGACGACCTCGATTATGCCTGCGCCGAACCCATTGCTTTTAGCGCATTGGCGCGGTTGCCGGAAGATCGCCGCAAGCTGGTGGCGCTCGCCTATCTCGAGGGCGAGAGCCGAGCGAGTCTGTCCCGACGCTTTGGCGTGCCCGTAGGAACGATAAAGACCTGGCTGCACCGGGCTCTCCTGACCGTGCGCAAGGACTGCCTGGCCGCATCTGGCACGACCTGAACGCGAGGGAGCACCGGCCTTGACCGCCGATATCGTGGAATTTCCGATGCGCAGGCACGAGGATCGCCTGGTGCTTGCGGTCATCAGGCTCGAAGAGATCGTGCGAGAGGTCGAACGTATTGCGGTCGAGCAGCCTGCGGATGGTCTGCATTGCCTCCTGGCTGTAATGGAGCGCCTGGGAGACGGGCTGGTCGACTCATCATCGCTGTTGCTGGACGACGATGCAAACGGCCGAATTCAGTCCGCATTCACGTCATTGTCCATCAAGATCGCGGAAACCAGAGAAGCATTGGTTGAGCTTGGCAAACGCACGCATCCCTGACTCGATCCGCGACGCGCCCGTCGGCGAGGGTATCTGCAATCCCGCTGCAATGCTAGTTGAGCAGAAGCAACGAGATATTCAGCGACATCGCAAACACGACCCAGCCGGCATACGGCAGGAAAAGCGCCGCCGCCAGCCGGTCTGCGGTCCACTGCCGCCAGACGAATGCGGCGATTGCGATGAATAGAGCTACGATCACGCCGAGTGCAACGTCCATGCGATGAAGCGAAAAGAAAATGGGCGACCAGGCGAAGTTGAGGACCATCTGAACGGTCCACAACTTCATCGCGGCGCCGTTCGGTTCCGCCTCGAAGGTGCGATATCCAGCTGCGGCAATGAGGAGGAATAGAACAGTCCAAACCGGAGCGAAGACCGCATCCGGCGGATTGAAGGACGGCTTGTTCAGGCCGGTATACCAAGCCCCGGGCCGGTTTAGCACGCCGATCAGAAAACCCGCGGCGAGAACGAGACAGAGGAACGCGCCGCCGCGATACCATTTCCAGCTCTTGCGGCGTTGGTCCATCGGCAGTTCGGTTCCGACGCGCATGATCAGGGAGCCATTCGTTGAGCGACGAGAAAGCCGGTCCAGGCGCTCACACCGGCGAGAAACGATCCCCAGCAGATGTCCGCCACGGACAACCCGGTAGACCAGTTTCGGAGCGTTGCTTGATTGGTCAGATCGTAGGTCGAATAGGTGAAGCATCCGAGCAGCGCACCCGAGGCAAATGCGCGCAACGCAGCGCCTTCCTGCTGCGCAGGTAGCACCGCGAACCAGATCAACCCGGCGGGATATGCCAGATAGAACAGCGCGGCGGCGGCTAAATTGGGCTCGGACCGCAACATATCGCCCAACACCGGTCGATAGAGCCTTTCCGCCATGCTCTTGAGCCAGATCATGTCGAGCCCAACGAAGGTCACCGCGACACTGAGATACGTGAAGACGATGTTCATGTGCGCTTTCCCTTCCGCCCTGTGTCCAGCGTTAAGACCTGGACGGAAGATTAACGAGCCGAGAGCCGCATCGGATCACATCCGCATGCTCGTGCGCGTTTGCGGCCCGCTACGTAGGGCCAAATCGCGGCGCGTAGGGGCGCCCGATCATTGCAGCGGCTGTTTGGGCGGCCACGGAAAGAATGCGTTGGTTCTCGCCTGATACTCTCGATACCGTTCGCCACGCGATCGCAGCATCTGCTCCTCGAGCGGGGGTATGCCAGTCACCTTCACGAGTATCCAGTACATGATGGCTGGCGCCGCGAGGCTGGCCCAGCCCCACAGGTATTGCGGCGACAGCGCGATGATTGGATAGGCCAACCATGCGAGCCATTCGAAGAAGTAATTCGGGTGGCGCGACCAGTGCCACATTCCCGTATCGCAAACGAGGCTGTGCTTGGAGTGCGAGAGCGTGAAGCGCCGCAATTGCTCGTCAGCGATCGCCTCGCCGGTGACCGCCGCAAGCATGACGACCGCGCCGGCATAGTCCTGCAGTCTCAGGCCGGGGTCCGGAGCGTGTGCGGCGAGAAAGATCGAAAACGGCAGCGGGATCGACGCCAACCCCTGCGACTGCAGGAAAAAGAACATCCGGCGGGGAGCGTCGCAGCCCCATTCGCGTGCATAGTTCGCATAACGCGGATCGTCGACACCTGCGGCGGCGCGACGCGCAATGTGTGTTCCAAGTCTTGCCGACCAGCAAAGCACCAGCCCCGCCACGAGAGCCCGGCGAGCCGACGAACCGTCTTCGAGAGGCCATAGGGCCGCGACAGAGCCAACGAACCCGACCGAATAGCACCAGATTGCGTCAACCCAGCCGGAATTGCCGGTGCGCTGTTGGACCACCCAAGCGAGCGCCATCAACGCGGAAAGAGCCAGCGCAATGCCGGCCATTGCCTGCAGATTCAGGAAAAGCATCCATTCACCGGAGCTGTTTTCATCGGTACGGCCGCCGTATGCGCCGGTTTCAGTATGCCAAGCTCGGATGCGCGAGGTGATCCAGGCTGCGTTGGGGAGCGTTCCTATGTGCTGCCCGCAAAAGGAATGCGAATCGGTGGCATCCGAGCCTGGCGGAATGGCTTTGACCTCGGAATTGGACATTTCTCGTGGCCGGTGGCCGGCAGTATCGCAATGGGGGCAGTTGAAAGATGCGCTTAGCAGTGATCGGGACGGGGATTGCGGGCAATGCTGCGGCCTGGCTCCTGTCGAAGCGCTACGCCGTGACTGTGTACGAGCGCGAGCTGCGGCCTGGTGGGCACAGTCATACCGTTCGGATCGACTATGATGGCGAAGCCATTGACGTTGACGTCGGCTTCATCGTGTTCAACGAGCTGAACTACCCCGAGCTATCATCCCTATTCACGCATCTGGGGGTGAAGACCGTCGAGACGTGCATGAGCTTTGCGATGTCGGCCGATCACGGCCGCTTTGAATGGCGTGGGGGCGGCGAAGGCCTTGTGCAAACTGCCTGCGGTCTGTTCGCTCAACCGAGCAATCTGGCGTCGCCGTCATACCTTCGAATGCTGGCCGACATCCTGCGATTCAACAAGGAGAGCGTGGCCGACTTGCGCGCCGGCCGGCTCGACAAGATGACGCTCGGCGAATATCTGCAAAGGGGGTCATTTGGGGTTCGTCTGTTCCATAGTTATCTCGGACCGATGGGGGCAGCCATCTGGTCGTCCTCGGCGGCGGATATTCTGTCCTTTCCGGCGGAGAACTTCGTTACTTTTTTCGACAATCACAGGCTCCTGCACCTGGATCGCCCGCGCTGGCGCACCGTCGAAGGCGGCAGCCGGCGCTATGTCGACCAGCTCGCCGCTAAGTTCAAGGACCATATTCGGCTAGGCTGCGCAGTCACCTCCGTAACCCGAACGGAACACGGCGTGACCATTCGCGACAGCCGTGGCGGGATGGAGAGCTACGATGCCGTTGTGATGGCCTGCCACAGCGACCAGGCTCTGGCGGCGCTGTTGGACGCCGACGCGCAGGAGAAGTCCATTCTAGGCGCCATCCGCTACAGTCCGAATGCTGTCTATCTGCATCGCGATCGCAGTCTGATGCCCAAGCGCCGTCAAGCATGGGCGTCCTGGAACTTTCTGCAATGGCGGCGACAAACACCGGTCGAGAACGACGCGGCCGTGACCTATTGGATGAACCGGCTGCAGGGCATCGACGAGCGCAAGCCTCTATTTGTCAGCCTCAACCCGCCGCGCGAGCCAGCCCCCAACCAGACATTTGCAAAATTCAATTTCGCTCACCCCCTCTACGATATGGCCGCATTCGCAGCCCAGCGGCGGCTTCCTGCGATTCAAGGTCGTCGCCGAACATGGTTCTGTGGTGCGTGGACGGGCTACGGCTTCCATGAAGACGGTCTGAGGTCCGGCATTCAAGTCGCGGAGGCCATGGGCTGTGCGCCGCCTTGGCGTCAGTCCACCTCATTGCCGGCGCAAGCAGCCGAGTAGTTGCGATGTTCGGATCGAGGCTGCCCAGAGGGAATGAGCCGGTCGCGCCGGTCGTGCTCTATCGGGGAAAGGTGATGCATGCGCGATGGCGGCCGGTGCAGCACAGATTCTCATACGAGGTGATGAGCCTTCTCATCGACTTGGACCGACTAGACGATGCAGATCGACAGTCGCGCCTGTTCGGAGTCAATCGAGCAGCAATCTTCAGCTTCCACGAGCGCGACCATGGAAACCGTGCGGGGGCAAAACTGGGCCAATACGCGCGGAAATTGGCGGTCGAGCGCGGCATCGACCTGTCGGGTGGCCGGGTTCTTCTTCTGTGTTATCCGCGGCTCCTGGGCTACGTGTTCAACCCCCTCTCGATTTACTTCTGCTATCGCGCCTCCGGCGAGCTCGTGCTGTTGATCTATGAGGTGCGAAACACCTTCGGAGAGATGCATTCCTACGTCCTGCCGGTGCTAGAGGCGGCCCGTGAGCGGGTGATCCGGCAAACCCAGGCTAAGGAGTTCTACGTCTCGCCTTTCATGGAGATGAGGACGCATTACCGCTTCAGCATCTCTCCGCCAGCGCGTCATGTGCGGGTCAGAATCCAGCAGAGGAACGAACAGGGTGCGATGTTTGCGGCCGCCTTTGTCGGACGACGGCGCCGGCTGACCGGTCCTCGACTTGTTGCGGCATTCTTTAGTCTGCCCTTTGTCACCCTTAAGGTGATGACCGCCATCCATTGGGAGGCGCTACGGCTTTGGATCAAAGGCGTTCCCTACGTGGCCCGGATGAAACAGGGCGGAATTTAGATCATGGACGTCATAGCCGATCACCAGACCGCGCGATTCGACGATGTGCCGTTCCTCGCCCGGCTCGCGCTGCGGCTTGCATCGCGACTCAGGTTCGGCAGCGTGCACGTGCGCCTTCCGGACCACAGGACCACGGTCTTGCGAGGGGTGGAATCAGGCCCGTCGGCCACGATTCAGCTCAACAATTATAGGTTCGCCCGCAGTCTGATCATGGGCGGCGACATCGGCATGGCTGAAGCCTATGTCAGGGGCGACTGGACGACGCCCGATCTCACGCAGCTTCTCTACGTGTTCTGTCTCAACGACGACCTCGTCGACAGCGCCTTTACCGGGAACATGCTGATCCGGCTCTGCCGCCGGATGCTTCACGGGCTACGCCGCAACACGCGAGGAGGGTCACGGCAAAATATCCATGCGCATTATGATCTCGGCAATGAGTTCTTCGCGGCATGGCTGGATCGAAGCATGACCTACTCGTCGGCTCTGTTCTCATCCGGGACCGCCGACCTTGCCGCTGCGCAACGGAACAAATACGAGCAACTAGCGAAGGACATCGATTTGCAGCAGGGCCAGACCGTCCTCGAGATCGGATGCGGTTGGGGAGGCTTCGCCGAATTTGCCGCGAAAACGTGCGGCGTCAGCATATTGGCACTTACCATCAGCAAAGAGCAGCACGAATTCGCGCGCCGGCGGATTCACGAAGCCGGGCTCGCCGAAATGGTCGAAGTCCGGCTGCAGGATTATCGCGATCAAACAGGTCAATTCGATCGCATTGCCTCGATTGAAATGTTCGAAGCCGTTGGCGAGCAGTTCTGGCCCGCATACTTTGATCAGCTGCATCAAAGGCTCAAGCCGGGCGGGCTGGCGGGTATCCAGACCATCACCGTCCAGGACGAACTCTTCGACAGCTACCGGCGCCGAGTGGACTTCATACAGCGGTACATTTTTCCCGGCGGCATGCTGCCTTCGGCCGCTATCCTGCGCTCGCTCGGCGAGCGTTTCGAGATTCCCATGATGCGTGAGCGCGTCTTTGGACAAGATTATGCAAAGACTATCGCAATCTGGCGAGCAAATTTCGGTCAGGCGTGGGCTGACCTGACCTCGCTTGGGTTTGACGAGCAATTCCGGCGACTTTGGGAATACTATTTGGCTTACTGTGAGGCGGGGTTTAAGGCCGGAAAGATCGATGTCCGCCAATTGGTCTTTGCGCGTCGAGGTTAGAACCTCATGGGCGGGTTGATAGCTGTTCTTGGCGACAGTCTTGGTTCCCTTTGCACGGCAGTCTTTAGCGCTGGCGGATCATTACTCGAAGGAGAGATGGGTTGAATTTGTTTGCGCTTCTGGCGCAGCACTTCTCGCTCTTCTCTGAAGCGCAGTTTCCAGCTCATCGCGGTGAGCAGATCCGACGACTTGGATTTGTGCTGAGACCTGCTTACGCTCGCGGGAATAGCGCGCTGTCGTGAGCGTCGAAAGAACCTATGTGCACAACAAGGATCGTCGCGGTTTGGTCCGACCGTAGCGGACTCGCTCCGGAATAACCGAGTACATGTCTTTCCTTCGCCAGAGGGCGAAGCCGCGCAGGTACGTCGACTGGACTGCCGCAATTCGCGCCGCGAGGTCAGCGAGCGTTGTGCGATAGGCTCGTGTGTCATGTTGCAACCAACAGAATGCCGCCGTTCCAACGGCGGCATTCGCCCGCCGTGCGTTTACTTCAGCTTGTATGTACCGGCTTGGCTCAAAGGCACTGAGATAGATTGCATTGCGCCTATCAAGGTTAACTATCGATCCAGCTTCGTTCATGTCCCGCTCAATACTATGCTGAGGAAAACTCCTTGGTAGGGTGGCCTCACACCATGGACACGCTCGAAACGATTGGGGTCATAGCCGTCTCTTTCGCCCCGTTTCTGGTCTCGCTTGGAGCGGTCCTCTCCGTTGGAGGGCCCCGCAAATGGCCATTCTTCTCATACGCGTGTTCGTTTGTAGCTGGCTTGGTGGCCGGAAAGGGTTACGGTTTTCTGCTGTGGTCCATTTGCTGGATCCTTGCGTGGGGATTTGCCGTGATTGCCCTGAAGAGGCGTGGGGTTCACTTGATCCGAACCTCTTCACCGGAAGATGGAGCTTCGCCACAGGATTATGAAGCAGCTCCCGGTCCCGAACAAGGATCGCATCAGCTAGAGAAGGATGCCGGGCCCGCAGCGCAGCGCTAGTCCATTGGACGGCGCCTGGTGGCCGGGGGCATAACCGGATGCGCCAGGTCCAGCGCGATGAGATTAGATTGAATCACCACCGCGCTTTGGGTCATTGTTTGAGCATGATCTTTTCGGAAAACCGCCCCACACTTTTCCTCTAGCGAGGGGCATTCAGTGATTGATTGCAATGTTACGGCGTCCATCGATCATGCGTTGCACGAGGTCCAGGCCGCGCGGCGTGACCTGACCATAACCGCCTTCTGCATGCGGCAGGCAGAAATGCTTCGCAGAATAGATCGAGCGAAAGCCAGACTCGCTGATCTGGTGCAGTCCCGGGACGGCGGAGCAAACCGAGCCGAGAGTTCCTGTGTTGTGACGATTTCCGAATCCTGCCCGCTCCATCGCTGGGGCTGGGGGCTGATTTAGCGATGGAGCGGGAGTCTCGGACTTCGATCGAACCAGCGCGGAAACCGACCGCATCCTAGACGCGCTTAATTGCAGTTGCGATTCTGGCCTGCTGGCGGCCGATGCATGGCACAATTCCGCAGCGGCTGCCTTTCGCAAAAAGCTATCGAGTGTTGCAGTCGAGCAATTTTCAAAGTCGCAATTACGCCCCAAGATCGTCGCTAGCCGGTCAGATTCGACCAGCGGGCGGACTGGCTAGGCCCGGCACACGTTTCGGCGGGGGCAGTGTGCCGGGTCGTCGCATTGCGGTGGAGACTTCGATGAAATCCATCGGTCGCCTTCGTTGGGACCCGACTATCAGGCGGGCCGCCTTTCCTGTCGGGACGGCGAGGCGTGTCCGGTCGGGGACCTGCTTGCCGACTGTAGCCAGGCAGAGCCTCGTACGCCATGCAGCATGGGACGGAACATAAGCGTTCACCTGCATTTTACGAATCGGGGAGCAACGCCCAACAAATCAATGCCAATCCGATGCAATTAAAGAGCAGCAAGCCAGTGAAGTTCATCCACCATGTTAGGGGATGCGCTGCGCGCCTGATCAGGCGGTTGCCGCGAGCTCGAAATGAGCCATCTCGGAACATGGAGAACGCCTGATAAGAACCGATGGTGAGCATCGCTAGGCCGAACGCGACTAAGATTGGCATCATTTCCTGGCCCCCAGCAATGCTTTCAGCTACCCGCGATGTAGAGGGGTGCGCCGAGGCCTCAAGCAATGCTCTCTCATTCAAAAAGAAAGCCAAGCAACTTGCCACTTTTCCCGACTGGGTTCCAGTGAGCTTGGCTGTCAGATCAATGGCCTGGTCGGGGGCACACGATCGTGCCCCGTGGCGTGGTGTAACTGACAGCAGGCCACCGCCAATTTTCCGGCGGGTCGGAAGGCATCAGCCTGCCACGGCGGGCAAGCCGACGATGGGATCATCGCTCAAGGGAGCGATGGTTTCCAGCGTCATGTAGCGGGCGCGCTGGACGGCCCATTCGTCGTTCTGTTCGAGCAGGATCGCACCGACGAGGCGGACAATGGCGTCCTCGTTTGGGAAGATGCCGACCACCTCGGTCCGCCGCTTGATCTCACCGTTGAGGCGCTCGATCGGATTGGTCGAATGCAGTTTGGCACGGTGCGGAGCCGGGAAGCTCATATAGGCCAGCACGTCGGGCTCGGCGTCATCCATGAAGGCGGCGAGCTTTGGCAGTTTGGGACGGAGCTGATCTGCGACCTTGCGCCATTGCGTCCTGGCCGCTTCGGCATCGTCCTGGGCGAAGGCGGTGGCGATGAAGGCGGAGACGACGCGCCGGCCGCTCTTGCCAGCATGTGCCAGGACGTTGCGCATGAAGTGGACGCGGCAGCGCTGCCAAGCGGTATTGAGCACCTTACTGACGGCGGCCTTGATGCCCTCATGCGCATCGGAGATCACGAGCTTGACGCCGCGCAGCCCGCGGCGGGCGAGCTTGCGCAAGAACGCGGTCCAGAACGTCTCGGCCTCGGAGGGGCCGATATCCATGCCCAGGATCTCGCGCCGGCCATCGCTGTTGACACCCACTGCGACGATCACCGCGACCGAGACGATGCGCCCCTGCTGGCGCACCTTCACGTAGGTGGCGTCGATCCACAGATACAGCCAGTCGCCCTCGATCGGGCGGGCGAGGAAGGCCTTCACTTTGTCGTCGATCTCACCGCACAGCCGGCTCACCTGGCTCTTGGAGATCCCGCTCATGCCCATCGCCTGCACGAGGTCGTCGACCGAGCGGGTCGAGACGCCCTGCACATAAGCTTCCTGGATCACGGCGGTCAGCGCCTTCTCGGCCATCCGGCGCGGCTCCAGGAAACCCGGGAAGTAGCTCCCCTTGCGCAGCTTGGGAATGCGCAGCTCGACGGCCCCGGCGCGCGTCTCCCAGCTCCGATCGCGGTAGCCGTTGCGCTGGGCCAGGCGCTCGGCGTTCTTCTCGCCGTAGGCCGCGCCGGTCAGCCCGGCGACCTCCAACTCCATCAGCCGCTGGGCGGCAAAGCCAATCATCTCGCGCAGCAGGTCGGCGTCGGGGGCCTTCTCCACAAGCGCGCGAAGGTTCATCATCTCGTCGGTCATCGGTGGTTCCTCGAATCAGGTTGGTGTCAGCAACCCGACCCTACCGGCGAATTGCCGGTGACCACCGCAAAGCCGTCCACCCGCTACGGCGCTATTTGAGGGCGCGCGGGCGGACGGCTTTGCTCTACCGAGCTACACCATCACTGGGGACACGACCGGGCACACCTGTTGCGCGCCCTCATAAGTGCATTTCGTGCCCGGTGGCGAGCCGCAGATTTTGGTCACATTAGCGCGAGATACGCATTGGCCCCATGTTGAGCGCCAACCCGATCCGCCCTTACAGCCGCACCCTTGGCAGCGACACGCGTTATCGGGGTACCCTAGCACGGCTAAGGAGGACGCTTTTGGCATCGCTTGCCAACCCCACGCGATAAGCGCGAGCGCGGCTACAGCTGCTACCGGTACGAGGCGTCTCATGGAGGCACGGTAAGCGGTCAGCGCGCGGCTTTCTTGGGAGGGCGCGCCAAAAAATTGCTGATCTCGGCCAACCGTCAGTGAGCCATCACCACCAACACGCCCGCGATAAGCCTAGCTGGTTCGGCGCTTACTGTGCATGGACGGGCTGTGCTGGAGTGCCCGCAGTCCATCCTTGGGTCCTTTGCGCGAAGCGAAGGGCGCCAGGACCGGATCGCCTCACCCTGCGCGACGTCTTGGTTTGCCAAGGTGCGATCAATCGCAGCCAGACGAGCCCACGCCTCGCGAAAAGGCGAGCGGTTCGAGGTAGGCTGCGCCGGCCGCGGCGCGCTCTGCTTTGAGCTGTTGCAGATTCACGGTGTTTTCCTGAACTGGTCGATTCCAAGCGACTTCTCGAGCGGCGCCGGCATCGGCTTCTCAACGGGGCGGCGCTTGCCGCGGATCCTTTGGTTCAATAATGCGGAAATTCCAGTTACGCCGCGAGCGCCGTTTCGCGGACGCGACGTGCGGTTTCTTTCTTGATGTTCCAGATCGGGCTTAGAACCCTCAGGACCAGCTCGGTATCGACGGCTGGAACAGCAATGTGACCGATAGTCGGATAAGCATAATCACCGAGGCTGTTTGATCATTGCTGCCGGTGCTTTTCGTTTTTCCAAGCGGTCTCCTTGCCGCTGATGTACCGCTTGGCGTAAGCCTCGAAGGTGATCGTTCCCGCTGCTTCTGCCTTCGCCTTCGCTCGATCCTCCTTGCGATGTTCGATCGGATCTTTGTTGTTTCGGACCAGAGCCCGAGCGGCGCTGGCGCCTTCGCGCGCCTGTGCCAAGCTCACGTCCCTCAGAGGACCGAGCCCCATGAGCCTTTCCTTGCTGGTTTTGGGTGACTTGAAACGGAAGATCCAGCTTGCCTTCCCGTTCTTGTCGAGGTCCAGGCGAAGTCCGTCGCCGTCAGACAGACGGTCGCCCGGTTTTGCGTTTTTGACCTCTTTCGCTTTCAGGATTTGGTGCATCTACCACTCCGGGTGTCCGCCTAAACCCACATCCCAACCCACGGCCATAGCGTGGCTATGGTCTTGCAGCGTCGGACGTCATCGAACAGAAATGTTCGAAAAGCGCTTTTAGATCAAGTACATGTTCGACGCGGAAAGACGGATTAGGACTAGCAGGGAGCGGAAGGGGTGTCTGTCAACCTCGCTGAAATTGCTCGTCTTTTTCGCTCGCGCCGAGAACAATCTACGGTCCTAACTACGGACTTCCCTAGCGGCTTCCTGACCGTAGTTTTTGGCCAATTCCAGCAATGCGCCGCGCTCCAAGGGCAGGGCGCTTTCCTCCGCCAGATCCCTGCAGATGCGCTCCATGCGCGCGAGCTCGTCGATGTCGTGCTGATGCTCCCCATGCCGCCGATCAGACTCCGGCGCCCCGCTCAGGTCAAGGACGGCCCGCGTAAGGAGCCTTCGACGGCGACACGCGTTAAGCACCAGAGCAGGAGGACGGAGGCGGTTATGAGTACCATCCCCCTAGACCTTGAACGAAGGTTCGAACAGCGCTGGGCCGCCCGATTTCCGCCGTCGGGGGTAGCGGTTGCAACTCGGTGGGATCGGCCTGAAAAGCATGATCAACAGCTGGCCACGCCCAGAAAGGGCAAACGAAAAAATCGCCAAGCGAACTTAGCTCGTTCAAGTTCAATGCCAGCGGCGTGAGCGCGGGACCGAAGTCCACGTGTTGTTGATTTGAGTCTCGCCTGCGCCAGGTTTCGATGGCGGCATGCCTCGCTCTGCTCGAGGCCACACACCTACGCACGCCGACGGCCGGCCCCTCAAGATCACGTTCCGAAAAGATGCGCGAGATGGGCCTGCGCGGCGTCCTGGTCTACCATTGCGGCCATCACATCGCGTTGCGCGCCAATCGGTGGCCTCATGATGTCCGCCTGTCTGATGTCGAGCGCGGTTCGTCTGCGGCTCATGCGGCAGCCGAGGATCTGATGTCAGGCCCGATTTCTACAGCGGCAGGCCGCCCACCAGCGTCGCGCGGGTGAACCGCAAGTGAATGTTCCGTTCAATGGCCGTTCCGCCTTAGCGTCCTATAAGCATCGTCGCAGGAACTCGCTTCCGTGCCCTTCGTTACAGATCGACCAAGAGGGAGAGAAACGGTGCTTATCCAAGCTGTAATTCTGTCGTTGGCCGCATTTGGACCGTTGCCGGCCGCGCCAGCCCAGGACACTCAAGTTCAACAGATCCAATTCCACGGAAGAGACGGCGCGTGTCCGGATGGCTACGACTTCAATTATTCGAACGGTCGCTGCTTCCCTAACGATTATCACGCCCCCGGCGCCTACGCTCGACAACGTTACGTCCAACCTCGCTACGGCTACCGCGACGACTATTACCGAGATCGCCGGGATCGGTACGCGCCAAGATATTACGAACGCGACTAGGTGAAGGCCCGCCAGCGTGAACCGGCGTTCGCCCGGTCACCGCCCGGGGGTGACCACCCGGTGACTGGCGCCGCGATCGAGGTATGAGCGCGGACCGAAGCCCGCCCCTTATGCTAGCGGTCCTGCTCCTCATAGGCATCAGCCATTTCAAACAACATCGCAGCGAGGCCCCGTTTGCGTGCAGCGGTCGCTACCGACTGGTCCCCGTCCTGGTGAGGCCGGGGGGTGGACTCCAATTTGAGCGCGTCCGCAATGTATTGCGCGGCCTGGCGTCGATAGTCGTCAATCAGTTCCTGGAACATCGGTGAGCCCCGAAGACGATTCATGGTCCGACTACCAAGCTAACCAAGATGCGCCGGTCGGAACTATGCCGCGCTTGCCACACTGATCCGAATTCGGTGTGGGACCGACCGCGCCCTAACGCGATGCTCTCTCGCGCGCAGCATTCAGGTCCGCTTTTGTTCCAGGGATTGCTGCTCCATCGGCGGGCCCTCGACTTGGGGGCGGCTCATTGAGGTCCCGCGGCCATGGCGCGCTGGCACGCGCTGCTGATGGCGTCGGCTGACTTGCGCAAGCTGAGACGAGAAGACCTACAAGGGTCAGCGAACCTGCCCACGTCATCGCCTGGATGCGCATGCCCCATCCAACCGACTGCCCGAAGAATCGATCCCCGATAGTTTAGGCGAATTCGGAGGATAGGCGCGCCAGCGTGAACCGGCGGGATTTCTGAAAATCATGCGCTCGTGGCCCGGCGCGGTTCTTGTCCGGTGATCGCGCGCCGGGCCTAACCATTCCCCGCTTCCCCCGTGAGGTTTGGCTAAGCTGAGGATAAAGCGATTCTCGAACACCTTATACTTGTTTGTGCAAGCCCCAGAACGCGATCAGCAGAAGGGCGATGGCCCCATTCCGAGCAATAAGAGAACGGTTTCCAGCATGACGAATCAAGCTCCGTTCTCGTGGAGGGTACACCGACGAAAACTCGCCTAATAGCCGCTCGTGAAGTCCATATGTGCCTGAAACACACGAGCCAGCGTGAAGCGGCGGTACAAGCCAATCGCGATCCACCACGCTCGCACCGCGCGAGTGTTGGCGATAGGCCTAGATTTCCGATTGAGGCGTGGTTCCTATGTCGGGAAGGGGACCGACGGCTCGCGCAGCGGTTGATATTCGCGTTGCGGGAATTTTCGGCAATCGGCGCTAAGTCTGAAGAGACGTCGTTGCCTCGGGCTGAGGATCTGTCGTTGAAGCGGGAATTAACGGAATTCCGCAGGCTTGAGCGGATATGCAGAGAACACGCCGTCATTGCTTCCTGTGACCTTGAGCGGGAGGGCCTGCTTAAGGTGGCTGAGTATTATCGGAACGCCATCGAAGCTCTGGAACGACGGCAGGACTCCCGCAAGTAGATTTCCCAAGTCGGCCGGTCGACGGACCGATGCCACTTTTCCACCTAGGACGCGCAGTATAGTGCTTCTGTGGACGCGGGCTGTTCCGCGCCTCGCCGCGACGAGGGCCGGCTACCCGGAATTCAGCTCGGGCGCGCCGTGGCAGCGACGTCTGTGTTCTATTTTCACTCGTACATCGCGCTGTCCTATTTCAATCCGGGTGCGCTCTACACGTGGGATTGGCTGGCGTATCGTAGAGCGAGCGGTGTCGACCTGTTCTTCGCGATCAGCGGGTTCATCGTCTGCTACATCACCGCAAAGCCGGATTTTTCGCCGGCGACCTTCCTGGCCAAGCGCTTCTTCCGCATTTATCCGGCGAACGCGATCGCCACGCTGGCGCTGGTCGCAATCGTGGCGGCCGGCGTCAAATGGCTGGACCGGAGAAAGGAAGCGCCGGAGCCATTTCAGACTATTGCATCCGGCACCACCCAAGCCTGACCCGGCCACGAGCACGCCGCCTGTCAGCTTCTTCCCGCTGCAAGTGTGAACCGGCGGTCTGTTCCGCTGGCGAGAGGCAGCATGACGACGAGCAGGTTCTCAGCCGCGGCTTTCATTTCCGCATGAAGAACTACCAGTTCTTGGCGTGCCGCCTCGATGTTCGCCGCTGGCAGGTTCTCCGCCTCGGCTGCGAAGATCCAGGAGACAGCCTGTTCATACGCGCTGCGGGGACTATCACCCAACAATTCTGCGAATCGCGGACGCGGTTCCAACCAAGTAGACGCGAGACTTCGCTCGTGACAGACCTACGTAAAACAGTTCTGCCTTGGCCAACATCAACGCTCTCAAAATTGAAGAGGATAACTACGGGGGCCTCCTCAACGAAGCCACCACGTTGCGACGGGCCACCGCGATCCGCGTCTACGTCCATGCGGTCAAGCAGGCGACCATCGGAGATGGGATTGGTGGGACGACGGAGGAGATCGAGCGTGCAGTGGGCTCTTGCCGAAGCCGATCGGATCGATCCGGTCAAGAACGGTCGGTTTCTAAGGTCGATTACTTTCGTAGTTTTTGACCGTAGATTTCAAGGTCAGGATCAATAAGACAAGCGCTATCAAAGCAATTCGGAGGAGGGAGTATCCGTCAACAAAGTCGTGCAGCCTAGGCAGGGTGGGACCTCACCTGTCCGGCTTCTTGACCAGCCGAGTTGGGCGGATTCTCGGCCGTTCCAAACGTTCAGCGTATTGTTTTATGAGAGCTTGGAATTGTTTACTTTTCCGCCAGCGGCTGACATTTGATGGATCTACTTTGACTTGAGCTGCGACTGTCGCCGAACGAATAAGTTTGTTCTCTGCTATCAGGCTGGCCGCCTGCTCGCGTGCAACATAGCGAGCGAGTACTTTTGGTGATGGCGGAGACAGCCCTAATTGTAAGAAGATGAGCTTTTTTAGCCACGGTCCGGGCGGAGACTCCTTGTGAGCTCGCAGCAGGTCAAAGTCGACCCATGAGAGTAGTGTCTTAGAGACTGCTTTCCCGTGCCTTACAGCCGCGCCCTTGGCGCTCTTCGTGCGCTGAGCCTCTCTAACCAGCCAAGCCGATACGGCCTCAGCGACTGTTAACGGCAGGATGTCCGTTGTTTCGCGCGGAATCTGTTCCTCATTGCCGGAGCCTATGGAGAATTTGTAGTCGTCCGTGAAGAGTGGCTAAGCGATTGAGCTAGAATCGCATTTGTCGTTGTGGACTGTTTTGCGTTTGCAGGGGTTTGATGCTTCGGGCGTCGGAACCTTGCAATTTCATTTTCAGGATTCCGTCGAATCGCCAACCATGATTCCGTCATCACATCGGAGGTGGCGATGCGACCGAAGAAGCACAGGACGACGGGATCGGGCGATCTGTTCCGGGCCAGGCTGGACCAAATCATCAATATGAAGCACGAGCTGGTTCAGCTCGCCGGCAAGGTCGATTGGGACTGGATCGACGGCGAGATCGCGCCGCTCTATAGCGAGAATGGTCGGCCCGGGATCGCGAGCCGCTTCATGATCGGGCTGTTGCTGCTCAAGCACATTTACGGGCTGTCCGATGAGGGGGTGTGCGAGCGCTGGGTCCACGACCCATATTTCCAGTACTTCACCGGCGAAGAGTTCTTCCAGCACGCATTCCCGCACGAGCGCTCGGACCTGAGCCACTGGCGCAAGCGGCTCGGCGACAAGCTGGAGCTGTTGCTGGCCGAGAGCTTGCGGGTGGCACACGAGGCCGGCGCGTTACGCAGCCAGGACATCAAGCGGGTCACAGTCGATACCACCGTGCAGCCGAAGGCGATCACCTTCCCGACCGATGCCAAGCTCTTGCACGCGGCGATCAAGGGGCTCAACCGTCTGGCGAGGAAGCACGGGGTCAAGCTGCGGCAGTCCTATCTGCGCATTGCCAAAACCGCGACAATGATGGCGGGACGCTACGGCCATGCCAAGCAATTCAAGCGGCATCAGCGGCAGTTGCGCATCCTGCGCAGCCGACTGGGCCGGATCATCCGCGATATCCGCCGCAAGATCGAAGGTCAGGCTGTGCTTGAGAACACGTTCGCCCTCCCGCTCAGCCGGGCCTCGCAGATCCGCTCGCAGCAGCAGCGCCAGCGCGGCTTCAAGCTTTATTCCTTCCACGCCCCGGAGGTGGAGTGCATCGGCAAGGGCAAAGCAGCCGCGCCTTACGAGTTCGGCGTCAAAGCCTCCATCGTCACCAACAACCGCCGTTCTCCCGGGGGCCTGTTCGTGCTGCACGCCAGGGCGCTACCCGATAACCCGTACGACGGTCACACCTTGCGGGACGTCATCGACCGCACCGAGACACTCACCGGCTGCGCGATCGAGCGGGCCTATGTCGACAAGGGATACCGCGGCCACGACGCACAAAATCCCCGACGGATCTTCATCTCCGGCCAGAAGCGCGGCGTCTTCGGTGTCATCAAGCGCGAGCTGCGCCGCCGCTCCGCCATCGAACCCATCATCGGACACCTGAAGGCCGATGGTCACCTCGGCCGCTGCTACCTCAAAGGCCGCGCCGGCGATGCGGCTAACGTCATCCTCTCAGCCGTGGGCCACAACTTCCGCCGCATCCTCGCCTGGCTCAGAGAACTCTTGTGCCTCATCCTGCTCCAGCTATGGCGCACGTTCGGCCGTCCCGCCCCGCTCAATTCGCCTTCTTAACGGACGACTTTCGACAAGAATGGTTCTGACACCGTTGCTGGCGATGCGGTCGAGCATCGCTGCAAAACCCGGCCGCTCTGCGATGGGGCCTGCACCGCTGACCACGGCATCGTAAAACTCGCCAACGAGCTCGTACCCGTTCGCATTGGCGAAGCGTTCGATAGCGGCGCGCTGTCGGCGGTCACTATCCTTGTCAGCGCCCACGTTTGCCGCGGATGAAGTGCGTAAATATGCAATAGCTTCCGGCCTTTTTGTGTTTCGGCGCATTGAGTTAGCTCCCATCTCTGTACGGATTTCTTGAGAAATCCTGCTCGTCGGCGGCGCGTGAGGTTCAAGCGTTGATTGCGCCACGAGGTCAAGGTTTGAGGCGAGGGTGGGGAGGCAGCAGCGGATGTCGGCGGATCACCGCTCCTCCAACCTAAGTTCACTATCGATCTGATCTTAAAGCTTAATTCTGCAGGCGCAGCCTGATCACGATGTCTAATCTACGGTGGTGAGCTACGCTTGTGGTCCGAATGTGGAGGCATTTCGGAAATATCGACTCTGCCCGGCGGGGCTTCGGCCGATTCAAGGAGCTCACCCGCTATGCCCGAAGCGATCTACGGCTGTGATGGTCGCTCTAAGGCACGTTCCTCGGCTGCAAGCGCCGTAGGGGCTACTGCAGCAGAACCGGCATATTCAGCGGTCCGCGGAAACCAAATCCATGCCAGCGAACGCTTATTGGATCGAGCAAGGTCATGTTTGGAAAGCGCTCGAACAGCAGGGGTAGGAGGATGTCGCCAATCGTTCGTCGCGAAAGGTGCGCGCCCGCGCAATGATGCGGGCCATTGCCAAAGGCCTGGTGAGGATTGGGCTCGCGAAGGGCATTATAGTTCTCGCCGTCTGGGACGATGTCTTCATCCCGGTTGGCAGAAGCCTGGATTGTCATAACGGTGTCGCCCTTCGGAATGAAGTAGTCTCGAATCTCCGTGTCCTCCGTTACGAGCCGTGAACTAGCCTGGATCGGCGCCACCCATCGGATTCCTTCCTCGAAGGCGGCCCGCCACTTGCCCTCCGCGCGCACGGCCTCGAGCTGATCGCGGTTGGTCAGCAGGCCGTAGAGCACAGTTAGCAGGGCGTCACGCGGCTCGTTGATGCCGCCGCCGATGGCGATTTTCACATTGGCGATAATTTGGCTTTCCGGAATAGGGTTCTTGGCATTCACCATGAAGGAGAGGGCGGAGGAGTCCGGCTCGCCCCGCACCCGTTCGGCATTCGCCCTGATACATCTATCCATCTCCGCGTTTGCAATGTCGGTTGCCTGGAAAGGCCCGGGAGTCCAACCGAAATTGCCGGCGCCATCGATCAGCATCTGCGACCATCGCTGCATGTCCTCATCGCTCGCATCCGGAACGCCCATTGCATGCGCCAACATCCGCGCAGCGAGAGGCCCCGCCAGCGCGGGAAACAGGTCAACGACCTGGCCGCGCGGCAACCGGTCGAGATACGCCTCCGCTAGGTCCTCATAAAGCGCGGCCCAGACGGATTCGATCGTCTTCGGCATTAGCGCCGGCATCATAGCCATGCGTTCGGTCCGGTGCTCGTCGTGGTCCTTCCGCATCAGCGTATGAGCCAGAAAGGCCCGCTTCATGGGCGTGTTAGGATCATCGGAGCTGAATATAACTGGATTATCTTTGACCCACTTTGTGTCGGCGGCCTTGGTAAGAAACGTCCGGCCCACTGACTTTACCCGCAACACGGGAGCTTCGCGCCTCAGGCGCTTGTAGATCGGATAGGGATCACGAACGAGGTCCGAGATGCTGATCGTCTCATCCAAGGGGCTCAATCGGGCAGTCGACATGACGGTCATCCGTGCTGGCAGCGCTATGGGCTAAACTTTCTTCAGCGATGGTCGTTCACGCGCAAATGGCAAATGATGGAGCGGTTCCTTGAGGAAAGCGGGAACGGTTGCCGCAGCGCAATCGCCAGTACCACGGCGGCGTTCGGAACGCTTTGCGATCCGGGCGGTTGCGCGAGATCTCAAAGCAGTAACCATGCGCGCGCTATGCTAGCACATGTGGTTTGACATGTGGGATGATCCGCGACCTACAGCCGCCGATCGCTGCCGCATCCCACGGCCGCGCATATGTCGGTTGTCAGGGGTAGACCGGCCCTAGCTTAAACCGGGCAAAACCGTCGCGATTGACCCGAAGCGGACAAACGGCTGATGTCTGCGCTGATAGAGCGGACTGTACGCTTGAGGAGCATTATGCCGGCACCGCGGTTGAGTGTTTGCAGTGCGCGAGAAATCAAAAAAGCTTTGAGCTGTGGTTCGTCGGGGAGCGCAAGCAACCGTCGCGGTCAAATCCCGGACCCGTCTGCCATCCAAGCTTACGTTGCGAGCTCTTCCAAGGTTGCCCTGGCTTCTCGCAGAATCGGCGTGTCCAACCCTTCCGTGAACGAGTTGTAGATCGGCGCGAGGAGATCGCGGGCTTTGTCGCGTTTGCCCTGGGCTACCCACAGCCGCGCAAGAGACGCAGCGGCGCGCAGTTGGTAAGTTCTGGCATTCTGCTTCTGTGCGACAGCAAGGGCGCGCTCAAAACAGAGCTCCGCTTCGGCCAGCTCTGACCGCCGGTGCGCAAGCAGCCACTCTCCTTTCCGACGGTGCAGTTCCGCCTCGACGAAACGCTCGTTCCTGGTTTCGGCAATGTCCAGCGCCTCGGTCAGCAGGTCAAATGCCTCATCAGGCCGACCCGCATGTTCGCAGCAGTTGGCGAGCAGGCTGAGGTCCCAAGTCTCGAAGATCAATGCACCCGTTGCTTTCATACCTTCATAGCCGTTGCGGGCGAGCGCCAGTCCTTTCTCCGCTTCGCCGCGTGTCACAAGCACGTGACCGCGCAGCATTGTGCAATGTGCCAACCAAAATAGAAATCCTTGCTGCGTCGCAATTGCAATCGCTTCCTCCAGCGGGTCGAAGGCAGCCTTCTCATCGCAACGGAAAAGATGCAGGGCAGCCGCATGCCACAGCGCATAAGCCAGGCTGTGCGAGTGGTGCAAAGTTCGACCCCAGAGCACCGCCTGCTCGGCCCGCGACAGTGCCTGGTCCTGGTGGCCAAGCATGAAGAGGTTGAGGGCCAAGAAGCTGAGCGCGCTTACCTTGCCGTCGGTCGTAACGCCTGGAAGGGGCCGGTACGTTTCGGAATCATAGATGGCAAGGACGCGCTCCTGACGATGCCTGGACGAGGCAAAATCTCCCAAAAAATGCAGGGAGAGACCCATGACAAGATGACCAGCCAGCGTTGCACGCGAGTCATCCTGTTTGCCGGAGAGACGTAACAATTTCTCAGCGCACTCCCGCGCTGCAATGTACTCGCCTCGCGTGGTGTGAAACGAGCCTTGTCCGTGAAGCACGTACGTGAGAGTGGCGGCGTCGCCAAGCTGGGCGCACAGTGCGTGGGCGCGAGCATAGGCTCGGCCTGTTTCGGGTGCCGCATATCCTTTGGAGGCGGACACGGTTAAACCGAGGGCCACCTGGAGTGGAAGTTCTTGCCGCCCGCGTTCGAGGTCGTTCGGCAGGGTTGATAACAGCTCCAACCCCTTCTGCAACTGCACCACCGCCTCGGTCACGGCCCCGCGTGCGATCGCTTGTTCGCCCGCCTTAAGCTGGTAGCGCACAGCCTTGTCGACCAGGCCAGCCTCCGCACAATGCCGCGCCAATAGATCAGGCTGCGTTTCCACGATTTCTGCAAATTGCCCCTCCAGGACTTCGCTGATGCGATGATGCAGCTGCTGCCGTTGGCCGCGTAACAAAGTGCCGAGGACAGCGTCCTGCACAAGCGCGTGTTTAAAGGTGTACTCCGCGTTGGGGGCAGCTCCCCGCTGGAACATCAATTCGGCGCTAACTAATTGTGCGAGAGCCTCATCGATCTGTTGCTGCGGGATCTGCGCAATCGCGCTGATTAATTCGTGAGAGAACGAACGACCAAGCGTCGCCCCGATCTGCACCAGCTCGCGCGTCTCAGGCAGACGATCCAGTCGGGCGAGAAGGGAGGCTTGCAGCGTCGTCGGGATTGACAGGGGTGTCGCCAGCTCCGTCAGCGCGGAGCGATCGCCGGCCTCGGCGACGACGCCACTTTCAATGACGGTCTTGGTCAGCTCCTCGATGAACAGTGGCACGCCATCGCTGTGGTCTATGATCTGGTCGGCGATCTTCGCAGGTAACTCCTTGCCGCCAGTCACGCCCGCGATCATTTCGGCACCTTGAGCGGGCGACAGGCGATTGAGCGTGAGAAAAGTCACCTGCGGGCGGCCGATCCAGGGAGGCACGAACTCCGGCCGAAAGGTGATGATCAGCAGGACCGGCAGGGCAGGCACGCGATCGACGGTCAGGTCCAATAGCTCCAGTGAAGTAGGGTCGATCCAGTGGACATCTTCGAACAACACGAGCACGGGCTCGCGTGCGGCTAGCCCCTCGAGCTGCGTCAACAGCGCCCGAAGCGTCTTCTCCTTCTGCTTTTGCGGGGTTAGGTCGAGCGGCGGATAGCGGTTGCCGGTCGGCACGGACAGCAGGTTCGCGATTAGCGGGGCAGCCTCACTGAGATCGTCGGTCGCGCGGGCAAGCATCGCCACAAGCTTGTCCAGCCGCTGCTCATGCGTGTCGTCGCGCCGAAATGCGGCCGCCCGTTGCAGTTGGGTGATGATCGGATAAAGCTCGCTGTCCTGGTGGTGGGGTGAGCAGAAATTTCGCAAGCGCGAATGCGGCCCTGCCTGAAGCCGCTCTTGCAGTTCTAGTGTCAGCCGAGACTTGCCGATCCCCGGCTCGCCCGACAGCAGCACTACGCGTCCGTCTCCTTTCGCCGCCTGCCGCCAGCGACGCATCAGCAGCTCGAGTTCTTCGTCCCGACCAGTCAGCGGCGTGGTGGGCGCGCGCAGTGCTTCGAAACGGCTGTCGACGCCGCTTGGCCCCTTTACCCGCCAGGCCGGAATTGGCTCGGAGAATCCGTTGAGCGCCATCCGGCCAAGGTCGTTGCAGTCGAACAGGTTGCCGACGAGTTGACGGGTGCTCGCCGCAATCAGAACAGTGTTGGGCTCGGCGACCCTTTGCAGGCCGCTGGCGAGTTGCGCAGCCTCGCCGATGATCCCCTGTTGATCCGCTCCGTTACCCAGGGAACCCCCGACCACGACCGGACCGGTGGCAACGCCGACGCGCAGCTCAAGCGGTCCGGCGCTGCCGAAATCGAGCCTGGAGACCGCTTCGACCAGTGCGAGACTGGCACGAACCGCACGTTCAACGTCGTGTTCATTCGCCTGTGGATGGCCGAAATACGCTAGAATTTCAGTCCCGGAGAGCCTCCCTACCGCACCGCCGGACCGGGAGATGATGGGCGTGCAGCAATGCTGGTAGGCCGTGATCAGTGCCTGCAGCTGCTCCGGATCAAGCCGGGCTGCGAGCGAGCTTGCGCCAGCAAGGTCGCAAACGAGAACGGTGACTTGTCGGCGCTCCGGCGCATGCGGCGGTGTCGGCGGTTCAATCTCGATATCACCGAGGGGGGTCGCAGCATCGGCGCATGAGGTCGTGCCCTGCCGTTGATTCCACTCTCGAAGAATTTCGCGGCGCAAAGCTTTGGTCGTGGTGTCCGGTTCGATCCCCAGCTCCTTTGCGAGCAGATCGGCGCAGGTGCGGTATTGGCGAAGCGCCGCGCCATGTCGCCCCTGCCGGGAATAGAGCTCCATCAGGGTGCGATGGACACGCTCTTGAAGGGGATCGGCCGCCAGCAGCCGGGCCGCCATGCGAATGCCGGGTTCGACCGCGCCCGTGGACAAATGATGGTCCAGCAGCCTGGTCATGGCTTCGAGCGCAAGTTCGCGAAATCGCTCACGTTCCGCCGTTACCCAGCTCTCGAACTCGGGTGCGCGAACCTGGAAGCCATCGAGAAGTTCGCCGCCGTAGAGTGCGATGGCCTGCTCCAGATGTTCGGCTCCTTCTTGCGCAACCAGCTCCGCGAACAGACTGGCGTCGGTGGTCAACGCCGATGGTTCAAAGCTGATTGTGTCTTCGTGAGCAATCAAAGCGCCTGGATCGACGTGCGACAGCGCCTTGCGCAGAAGGCTGAGCGCCTGTCGCAGGCTGTCGCGCGCCTGCACCTCGCTATGGTCGCCCCATAGCAGGGCCGCAAGTTTCGCCCGCGCTTGTGCCCGGCCCGGGTTCAGCGCCAGATAAGCTAGCAGCGCGCCGGCCTTCTTGGTCGACAACGGGACCGGCTCTCCGGGATCGGTCTGGAGCCGGAAACCGCCGAGAAGTGCGAGATTGACCTTCGCCATATCGGTCGCAACCTGGCTTAAGGGGCAAGAAACGCACCCCGGCCGAAGATTTTGCGAATTTATCACGCTCGGAGCCACAGGTCGATTGCGGCCCGACCGTAGGGTTCTTGGACGAAGAGGGCATTCGATCGGTGCCGCATATGAAGCGGCTCACATCGCGGGGCGGCACATCGAATTAAGGCTCGTTCGGAAATTGGTATGCCTTTATTCAGCAGGAGACTGCCATGAAGAAAATGTTGTTGATGGCCGCCATCGCAGCGGCGACGGGTGCAGGAGCTGGAGAGCTTCCAAGCTTCGAACTGACAGGCTTTCCGATCGCGCGGCACCAGGTCGCGGTGATGGGAGCACGAGACGTTCAGGAGCAGTCGGTCACCCCAACGCTGACGTTCGGCGGCATGCCCGCGTCTCCGCATCAGATTGCCGTCTTGACGCCGCGGCCCAGCATCACGGCGAACGCGGCGGCCGTGAAGCCGGCGACTGTTGGTCTCGCGACTGAATGAGAGGCGAGATTGGGGGGCTGGGGTGCTGACAGCATTGGTGCTCATTTGCTCGGCTTCGGCCGCAGCCGATCCTGGCGACTGCACGCGCAGCAACGCAAACACGGTGGTGCGCGTGCCGGCCGAGTTCGGAAATCCGGCGACCTGCTTCATGCAGGCGCAGGCCTATATCGCGGGGAGCTCGATTGGACGGGAGCTCGAGGCCAACGAGCGGGTCAGGATTATCTGCGTGCCACGTGAAAGCATCATCGCTTCCACGCCGGGTGAATGACCAAGAAGTCGCTCTGGCCGCAAGGTCATGCGCGTCGCATCAACACGATACGCCATCGTGGTGGGTCGGGGTGAGCTGCGTGCGCAAGCAACAGCCTGTCCGCTCTTGAAGTCGCAGCGCGAAATCGAAAGTCATAATTACTGATTTTGCTCGAGTGATCGCAAGAAGAGAAGCAGTCTCGCTCTGCTGTCGGCCGATGGAAGCCCCCCATACGGCTTCATGCTATTGCCGGGCACTGCCTCATCCGGGTTCGCGATGAAGCGATCAAGTGCTTTCTCGTCCCAAACTAATCCCGCACCCTTGATGGCGCTGGACTAGCCGTAGTTTGCTACCGCGCCAGCTTTCCTTCCGACAATGTTGTGCAGGTGAGGCCCAAGTCGATTGTCACCATTCTTGGTCGAGTGACAGGTTCGGCAAAAACTGTTGAACACCTGCTCCCCCAATTTGACGTCCAGGCGGCGGATCGAGTCCTGACACATGGCAGAAGGCGGTAAAAGGATGGCCGCGGTACCGACCAGCGATGCCCGCCAGCGACGTCGAACCCTGTGCTTCACTCCTGCGACCATCAGCCAACTACTCAATCACCTAGCCTGTCCGCGGGCTTGGCCCACTTCGTCCAGATATCTTCCTCACCTTCGCATCTTCCTCCGACGGATCAGGGCAATTTACGCCTTCCAACGTCAGAGCCAAAGCCGACTGTGTCTTACTTGGGTCGAACAGTCATTGTCGGCTTTTGGCCCGTAGCTGCCCTCTCAGGTGATCGCGGCTACGTCAACTGTTGAGGGAGGAGCGGACAACCCGCGTCGCTGCCTCCAGAGCCGGTTTGACCCGAAGCGAACATCTACGTTGGGATCGTCGGTGTTAGGGAAGAATAGTTGCTAGCCGTTCACCTTGTAGTCGGCGATGGCTCCTTGGCCCTCTGACGAAGCCAGCCAGTCAATGAAGATTTGTCGCGGATCCTTTTTTGAATGCGGTCGTGCACGCAACAGTTCATGATCGCGATCATCGATATCATCGCCATAATTTCAGCGAGCAAGCACTGCCACGAGGTGCCCGTCACTTGACCGGTTAGGGCCCTTCGTCATATTTTTCCGAGAAAGACGAGCCATGAGACTCGTCGGCTTCGGAGGAAGACATGAACAACACATGGGCCGTCCTTGCGGGGACGACCCGCGATCCCAGGAGCGCGAACTATCCGCCCGCGACCGAGCTTGCGGACGGCACGCTGCCGCCGGCCGGCGCGGAGGGAAATTTCATCATCGGCCCGACACATAATCCGGCGCCCGAGACGATCGCAAAGGAGGGCGTGCCGAAAGGCACCATCACGACGTTCACGCTGTCGTCCAAGGACAGCGTGATCTACAACCCCGGGCTGATCCGTGACGACGTACCCGGCTGTGGCAACTCTTCGATCATGAGCACGACGACGGTGTCGGGCGACAAATCCAACATGATCGTCACCACCAGCCATCCCGGCACATGGACCCGCAATATCGAGGTCTATGTGCCGGCGAATTATGTCCAGGGCACAGAGATCCCGTTCATCGTGCTCGGCGACGGCGGCTCCACCGCCTGGAAGGACATGAACACGACGCTGGATAATCTGATCGCGCAGCGTCGCGTGCCGCCGATGGTGTCGATCCAGGTCGGCAATGGCGGACAGGACGCACAAGGCGCGCAGCGTGGGCGCGAATACGACACTGTGTCGGGCACCTACGCGCAATTCATCGAGCGTGAGGTATTGCCGCTGGTCGAAGAGAAGGCCGGCGTGAAGCTGACGAAAAATCCCGATGGGCGCGCCACCATGGGGTTGAGCTCGAGCGGCACTGCGGCTTTCACCATGGCGTGGTTTCATCCCGAGCTGTATCGCCGGGTGCTGGCCTATTCGCCAACCATGGTGAACCAGCAATGGCCGTGGAATCCGGCATTGCGCGGCGGTGCCTGGGAATATCACAGCGCGTGGGCGGGGCCGGCCGGTCCCAACCTGATCGTGAAGGCAGGCCAGCTGACGCCGTCGGATCAGCCGACCGGCGCGCCGCTGATCCCGGGTTCCCCGACAAAACCGATCCGCTACTGGTTCGAGATGGGCGATCAGGACCTGTTCTATCCCAATCCGACAATCCCCGACGGCATGCACGACTGGACGCTGTCCGCCGCGCTGATGGCAAAAGTGCTGGCGGAGAAAGGCTATCACTACCAGTACCTGTTCGCGCGCAACGCCAAGCATGTCGACCGCCCGACAGTGGCGCAGACGCTGCCTTCGGCGCTGGAATGGCTGTGGAAGGGCTATCCGGCTCCATGAGGTCTAGCCACGTAAGTAAGGGCGAGAAGCCCGGCGATCTTCCAACCGAGCAGGCAGGCAATTCACTCTGGTGATCAATCCGAACCGCAAAGACGCTTGGGCCCCATACAAGGGTTTCGGATGCCGGCCGCATGAGGGGCGGGGCCGCTGTTCGGTGGCCGGCGTCCGAAAGCCTCCAAGGGAGGAAACCGCGCTTGAGGGACGTAAGGCGGTGCGGCAGGCGCTAGGGGGATTTGAGCGCCGCGGGTGAGTTCGGTGATTGCGATCGAGCCGGCCCGACGAGTTGTGCGACGGTGAAGCTGCAGACGAATGCGCGGCGGATGGCATCGAACTCCACAAGTTTTCCCACGATTTGCGACGGCTGGTGGATACCTGGGTGCGCTCTGCCGTGGCCGGTCGAGAGCCGGCGAGCGCGACGGGCAGATTTGCGGGATTGCGTCACGGTCATGAGGTGCATCCTGATGCGGCTCGTTGGGGCTGTCGGTCGATGCCGTGGCGTGCAACCGCGCGCAAAGACCTCGATGACGATCATGCGACCGCCGCAGCATGGACAACTCGGCTTGTTGGCATCGGTAGGTTGGCCCTCGGGCTTTGCAACGGCGAGCAGCTCACGGGCGCGTGCGATGTTGTCGGCGCAGGCGCCTTTGGCGAACAGGCCGTAGTGGCGGATGCGGTGCAAGCCTTTTGGCAGCACGTGGATGAGGAAGCGGCGGATGAACTCGAAGGTGGCGAGCTTCATCTGCTTGTAGCGATCGCGGCCCTCGATGCGGTAGTCCTTCCATTTGAACTGGACCCTGACCGGTCCGAGCGAAGAGGAATCCCATAGGCGGCGATCCGAGGCTCTTACGATCGATGGTAATCATGGGCGTTGGTCCTGTCTCCGCAAATGCGGTCACTGCGATGCTCGTGAGAAGGCTCGCGCCGACAGCCGTCGGCACGACAGATTGTTTCAGATGGATGTTCTTGGGCGTTTGCCGTGCGCTCAGGTGCGATGTCTGGTTCGTGGAGATCAGTAGACGCGCCGCGCGCCGATTTCTTACGCAGCTGAACCAATGAGGATGATGGCTACTCATCGGCTGTCGCGCCAAGCGTCTAAATATAAGGAGGATCTTCGTACTTCTTCAACGGTCGTCCGTGATACGCCAATGTCGGCGAGCAATCGGTCGTCTAATTCGAGAAGCTCACCGTATTGACGGCGTCGATCCAACCATAGTGCTATTCCGACCAACTGCGCGAACGGAAATTGCCAGAACCATCTAAGATCTGGAAAAGCGGGTGAAGCTACGCGGGATGCATCGGTTGAAGCTCGCGTTGTGCTGCTGCAAGACATGTTTCATCTCCCTAACGGAGCGAAACAACGCTTGGCTCGAGAGCTTGTCGGGCGGTTGTCGAAGGCCCGAGCGACAACGCTACCATGTCCCCCTTCGGCTTACAAGCCGAGCCGAGGTCTGCTCTTGGTCCATTGGCGAAACTACAGTCCGCCCCCGTTGAGGTCTGCTTCGCAGGGTTCAGCAGACGCAAACTGCTCGCGTTCGAAACTATCCGGGACGCCGCCGAGCCGTATCCAGTTAAGAAGACGAACGGAAGACCCGCCGTTTTACGGCCAATCCCCCAAAATGAGGAACAGGTTGCATGACGACCACCATCTCTCACCTGTACGACAATTATTCCGATGCCGAGCGGGCGGTCACCCAGCTCGAGAGCGCCGGCGTGCCGCACTCCGACATCAGCATCGTCGCCAACAATTCCGACAAGTACGGTTCACAGGGCGGGAAAGTCGACCGTGATCCCGACGGTGTCGACGATCGCGCGGAAGGGCCCGCGCTGCGGGTCTCTTTTTCTGAACGGGTGCTCCGAGGAGCAGCGACCCTGCGAATGCTGTTAAAACGAATGTCGAGCCGAAACGATATGGGATGGTAGCCCATCAAGAAGGTGGGCAGCAGCCGTAAAAGGTTGAGGGACCATTGGCCGATGAGGGGTAGCCTGTCAACCGTTAGGAACGAGCGCCCCTGCGGCTAGTTCGACGATCAGTCTTGCGTTACATCTCGCAAGGACACTCTCGGAACCACAGGCGTTGCCGAGTTTTGGCGAAGGCGTTCGGCAGTGAGTTTCATGCGGCGGTCAGTCGGTGGGCAGAGCGGATATGAGATTCGAGCGTCGGGTTGGTGACTACCTCGCCGCAGAAGCAGCGCGCAATCCTTTCTGTCCGCTGTGTGGGCAGTGGCAATCCCAGGTCGGGCATTCGATCCTTCTAGGCCCTCCAGTCGCTCTGGCGGCGCCAAGCCTGCCAAAATTCGATTGCGGTAACTGCAAAACAGGAAGAGACTTTGACGGTCGGACCCAACAAGCCCCCACGGCTATCACCGAAGGAGGAGGGAATGATCGCTTATAATTATGGATGGAAGCCACCCACTGCTGCCCAACGTGAGGCGCAACGGGTCTTCAAGGAAACCGATGCCAAAGTAGCGATGTCCGAGTATGAACGCATCCAAGCGGCGTTTCATGCAAACCGCGAGAGGTTAAAGGCTGAACGACTTGCTCGCGAGGCCGAAGCGGCGGCCCGGAAGCACAAAAACCTGATCACGGCCCACTCTCCGAATGTGCACGGCGGTCTTCGGCACCGTTAATAAGCGCATCCAAAATTATAAATCGGAAGGGCAGGCGCTTGCGAAGTGCAGGCCGGCTTAGTGGTTCGGCTGCGCACATAATTCATAGGAGCGCGATTGCGCCGAAACAACGTCTGCATGGGTTGATGTCGCCGACCTAATGACGCTAGGCGGCCCGGCCCGAGAGCAAGCGCAAAACATAAGGGAGTGCCGCGATGTCCATCGACGACCGCCACCGTGACAAGAACGGTGAGATCAACAAGAAGCACGGCAACACCCTCATTCGTACACTGCGCAAGATTTACGGCAACACCTTTGCCGCCGGCCACCCCGAGACAGCGAAGCTGGGTGAAGTGTTCCAGCATCTCAATGAGACATCGCTAAGCCAGCTGGTTCACGATCACAAAAACGGGCACCTCGAAAAGAAAATCAAAAAGGTAGAATAGCTCGCCGTCCGCTCAGCTTTCAGCAAATAGGGACCCGCTACCCGGCGCTACGAGTACGGCCGCGCGATTTCATGGGTGGACGCTCTTTTGCCTTGCTCCGCTAGTTTCTCATCCCACCCTCCAGTTTTGGAGCTGCAGTACATTGCTGCCGGTAAGAAATTCAGCCCAATCCTTCATTAGAGCCCGTCGCTTTTCCAACTTTTGGCCCCGCTGATAGGCTGCGGTGGTCTCGCTCTTGTATTTAGTCGTCCGTTAAGAAGGCGAATTGAGCGGGGCGGGACGGCCGAACGTGCGCCATAGCTGGAGCAGGATGAGGCACAAGAGTTCTCTGAGCCAGGCGAGGATGCGGCGGAAGTTGTGGCCCACGGCTGAGAGGATGACGTTAGCCGCATCGCCGGCGCGGCCTTTGAGGTAGCAGCGGCCGAGGTGACCATCGGCCTTCAGGTGTCCGATGATGGGTTCGATGGCGGAGCGGCGGCGCAGCTCGCGCTTGATGACACCGAAGACGCCGCGCTTCTGGCCGGAGATGAAGATCCGTCGGGGATTTTGTGCGTCGTGGCCGCGGTATCCCTTGTCGACATAGGCCCGCTCGATCGCGCAGCCGGTGAGTGTCTCGGTGCGGTCGATGACGTCCCGCAAGGTGTGACCGTCGTACGGGTTATCGGGTAGCGCCCTGGCGTGCAGCACGAACAGGCCCCCGGGAGAACGGCGGTTGTTGGTGACGATGGAGGCTTTGACGCCGAACTCGTAAGGCGCGGCTGCTTTGCCCTTGCCGATGCACTCCACCTCCGGGGCGTGGAAGGAATAAAGCTTGAAGCCGCGCTGGCGCTGCTGCTGCGAGCGGATCTGCGAGGCCCGGCTGAGCGGGAGGGCGAACGTGTTCTCAAGCACAGCCTGACCTTCGATCTTGCGGCGGATATCGCGGATGATCCGGCCCAGTCGGCTGCGCAGGATGCGCAACTGCCGCTGATGCCGCTTGAATTGCTTGGCATGGCCGTAGCGTCCCGCCATCATTGTCGCGGTTTTGGCAATGCGCAGATAGGACTGCCGCAGCTTGACCCCGTGCTTCCTCGCCAGACGGTTGAGCCCCTTGATCGCCGCGTGCAAGAGCTTGGCATCGGTCGGGAAGGTGATCGCCTTCGGCTGCACGGTGGTATCGACTGTGACCCGCTTGATGTCCTGGCTGCGTAACGCGCCGGCCTCGTGTGCCACCCGCAAGCTCTCGGCCAGCAACAGCTCCAGCTTGTCGCCGAGCCGCTTGCGCCAGTGGCTCAGGTCCGAGCGCTCGTGCGGGAATGCGTGCTGGAAGAACTCTTCGCCGGTGAAGTACTGGAAATATGGGTCGTGGACCCAGCGCTCGCACACCCCCTCATCGGACAGCCCGTAAATGTGCTTGAGCAGCAACAGCCCGATCATGAAGCGGCTCGCGATCCCGGGCCGACCATTCTCGCTATAGAGCGGCGCGATCTCGCCGTCGATCCAGTCCCAATCGACCTTGCCGGCGAGCTGAACCAGCTCGTGCTTCATATTGATGATTTGGTCCAGCCTGGCCCGGAACAGATCGCCCGATCCCGTCGTCCTGTGCTTCTTCGGTCGCATCGCCACCTCCGATGTGATGACGGAATCATGGTTGGCGATTCGACGGAATCCTGAAAATGAAATTGCAAGGTTCCGACGCCCGAAGCATCAAACCCCTGCAAACGCAAAACAGTCCACAACGACAAATGCGATTCTAGCTCAATCGCTTAGCCACTCTTCACGGACGACTATTTATGGGCCAGCGCGGCTTCACGTACGCCATCCGGATAATCGGTGCATTCCTCCGCCCAAGTTGCAAAGGTTGACCGGAAGCCATGCACCGTGACGTGTCCGTAACCGAGACGATCGAGCAGGGCGAGCATTGCGTTTTCGGAGAATGCTCCGCCATCAGGACTGGTGAAGATCAGTTCGACTTGGCTTCCATCGCGCAACTCGTCAAGCACCGCTGATGCAGATTCGGACAAGGGAACGTAATGATCCTGGTCCATCTTCATTCGTTCACCCGGAATTTTCCACGTTGAGTTTGGCCGATCGATCTCGGACCAACGCGCCTCGACCGCCTCATTGGTGCGGCAAGCCGTAAAGATTAGGAAGCGCAACATGGCAGCAGCTCTGCCCGGAGCGCTAGCCAGAGGTGTCATAAATGCCGGCGCCTCCGCATAAGGCAAAGCGGGGTGATGCCGGACGACTCGCTTGGTGCGCTTTGGAAGTTTCTCGCGCATCTGCCGCGTTAGTTCGGCTGGATTGCGGAAGTCCGGATCATCGATATCGACGTTCTTTGCGATGATGGTTTCGATTCGGCCGCGGACGCGGTTTGCAGTCTCCCGCTTCTCCACCCAAATCGGCTCCAGCAGATCGTAGATGTGGCTTGGCTTGATCTCCGGGATGGTCAATTTGCCTATGGTGGCGTAGGCGTAGCGCTTGAGGGAGGACGGCCACTGTTCGCGATGCTTCTCACTCCAGATCGACCAGTTCGCCCGAATGTAGGCTTCTGCGCATTCTTCGAACGTCGGCAAGACCACCTTCGCCACGACGGCTTTCGCCTCTTCGCGCGCCTTTCGACGTTCCTGGACGATGTCGACGCCGGCTGTGCTGCGATCGCCCTTGACGCGCAGCCGGGCCGCATCGCGGGCAAGCCGCGCGTCCTTTAGCGATACCTCCTTCGACGAGCCAAGACCGTGCCACCGCTCTTTCCCGTCCTTCCAATACCTATAAGACCAGCTTCTCGACTTTGGTCCTGTGACGATCAAGTAAAGGCCGCCGCCATCGGCATATTTACCGGGCTTTGTGAGGCGCTCTACGTCGAGTGGTTTGAGCCGTCCAGCCATTGTTCCTCCGAGGAATCGTCCTCCGAACCCACGGTCTTCAGCTACGGTCGGTGACCCGATTAGGAAGAACACCGACGAACTGCGAAGTACAGTCCTTCGGCATAAGTCACTGAATTTGCTGTGGAGTTCGAACGACCACGAACACTGGCGAACAATATACTGGCGGAAGGGGTGGGATTCGAACCCACGGTACCCTTGCGGGCACGCCGGTTTTCAAGACCGGTGCCTTAAACCGCTCGGCCACCCTTCCAGTGCAATAGTTTCAACCATTCAGGGCTGATCCCGTCGAGCACGATGCGAACAGTCCGCGATTCTGGACATGTTACGGATAGACGTCTCTTACGGCCTGAGAAAGCCCACCGCAAGCGCGGTGAAACCGGGCAATGGGGCGCCTCGGCGTCCTTGTTGGGCTTGCGCCTGGTCGCCGATTTGGGCGCGCCTTCCGCTTATTCACAAGGGGCGGCCGCGCCGCGCTGGCAGGGGAAATTTACGGGGGCTGTCGGCGGTGGGGCGGCGTTCCAGGGCTTCGATAGCTTTCCGATAATACTCTGCCACCTTGAGGAGGCCCTCGCGCTCGAGCTCGAAGGAAGCAATGGCCGCGTGCTCTCTGCAAGTGCGTTCGAGCCTGAGGAATTCCTTTAATTCCCGGTTCACCGGCAGTTCCTCAGACCGGAGAGATGACGACATCAGCAGCAAAGGCAATGCACCCAATTGCCGAAAGTTCCCGCATTATCAAATATCAACCTGCAAGCGAACCTGCCCATAGGTACAGGGTGGTTCAGTCCTGGACGCCAATGTGCGCGCGACCTCGCGGACTGCGGGCGCCTGTCGCTCGCGAAATCCGGCACGACCTCACGCGCCGCGGGTGCGGCAGCCGGGCGGAGGAAGCGCGCTCGATCTCGTTGGCGAACGTGCGGTGGCGAACGGGTCGATCACAGCGGCAACCCAGGTGCGCCACAATTTGTCGATCTGTCGCTGATCTGCCACCGAAGGGCACATGGCCCTGTGGCTGAGCAGCTGGGGGCGCTCAGTTCGCGTGTCGACGCCTTGGCTTCCGCGCACGCCGCCATCAACAATCCGGGGCAAAAAAGGGGAAGACCATAGAACGACGCTTCGTGCGTTAGCGGTGCGTGGCTCCTGACATACCGCATCGACCGTCACTGCCGTCACAGTGCTCCGACACCAAGGGGCGCTGTTTGCGTGTCAGCGAGGCGAGAACTCGTACCTCTCCAGTCGCTCAATGGCTGCCTCGCGTTCGTGCTGGCCCAGCCAGACCAGCGCCAAAAGCAGCGTGCCGCAAAGCGCCGCAAGCCCGAAAACCAGACGCTTCATCGCGTGTGAATTCGAGTGCGCTGGCAAGGTTCCTGATGAGCCGGTGATCGGGAAAAACTGGCAGTTTCCGGTCGGGAATCATGTAAGCTCCACTGTGCGGCCGGTGTCCATTGCAAGCCCCTATCGGCCGCATATCGGGAATGCACGGCCTCGCTTTCTCTGCCCGGAGAGAGCGGGGCCGTTTTATGATGGGATCGTTCGTGACTGCGGAGTACGTCAGTCCGGTTGCGGCGCAGGTCGCCGATTCACTGATGGTTTCGCGAACATCGAGAGGAGAGTCGGGCCGGCGCGGCGATCCCGAATCACCTCGCCGAAAAATCCCCGGGCCTTACCAAAGGTTCTTTCTCATCATGCGAGGCAGGCCAGGATGGCAAGCACGACATCGGCGCCGAGTTCGCCTGAGTACATCCACAAAGTAATTCCAGCACCGAGCGTAAGAACAATCACCTTAAGAGCAATCATCGTCGGTCTCCCCTCAAACTCCTGCGGTGAAAACTAGGGGCGTTCTGTTTCCGGGATGCTTCGAGCCGGGAGGCAAGTTGTTTCCTTCACCGAACCGTTATCGGATCTCGTCTGGCAGTTCCTCGCCACGGCGTTGCCTCGCTGGCGATTCCGCTTTCGGCGGCCTGCCGGTGTGGGCGCGAGATTCTGCCCAGAAAACCTTGAAAAGGCAGGCATTTCGGCTTGCGCCGCCACACGCGGGATGCGGCACGCGGAACTCATTCCTCACCTCCGCGTTGTCTCGCCATGACTGAAGACCTTTCCTTCCGACGCAAACCCCTGACCCCCGAACAGCGCCAGGCGCGCGATGCGGCTCGCCGGATCGAGGCCGACAAGGCCATGCGCGACCACGAAGCGGCGCAGAAGGCGTTTTACGCCAACAAGGAACGGCTGAAGGCCGAGCGGCTCGCACGTGAAGCTGCCGCCGCGAAGGGCTGAACGCACCGGTCGCAGCCCGCCGATATCGCCCGGGTCGGTCGCCGACGCCCTAGTGCCGCTTGGAGAGCCCTTCTCGTTCAGGGCCAGCGAATGCACGGGTGGCTTCGGACGCAATCCGGCAATCGTTCGCGACCTTGAGCAACCCGCTTCGTGCCAGGTCTATGGTGGAAAGGGCGGCCTGCTCCAGGCAGAGGCGTTCAAGCCGCCGAAACTCGCGCAGTTCTCTGTTCATGCGTCAGATCTCGATGCCCCCGGCGATGCGGGCTGAGTCTACTTAATAAGTGCTTAACATCCTCCAGTAGCTGATCTGGCTGACACGGAGCTGGCGGCAGCGCTGAACACACCCGCCTGTTGCATGCGGCAGGCTTGACGGCGTTTGCGTTCCGCCGGAAGCTTCAAATGATCCTCAAGTCACGCGAAATACGGAGACGTTCGCTTCCGGCAATCCGATCCCCTTCAGTGACAACGCAATGGAGCCGACCATGACCACGTTCGACAAGCGCGAGCAGGGCTTCGAGGCCAAATTCGCCCACGACGAGGAGCTCATGTTCAAGGTGACGGCCCGGTCCAACAAGCTGCTTGGACTGTGGGCCGCCAGCCAACTCGGCCTTAGCGGCGATGCCGCAGCCAACTACGCGGCGGCGCTGGTGACGGACCATCTGGAGAGCCGGGCGCTCGACGAGGTCCTGGACAAGGTGTCGGGCGATCTTGCCGGCAAGGGGGTGGCGCGCGAGCAGGTCGCCGAGAAGCTCCAGGAATGCCTGCATCAGGCCATGAAGCAACTCGAAGCAAAGGAGTGAGCGCCGCGCGGCATGGCGCTCACAGCGCCATGTGGATGATCTCGATAGGCTCGCCGCCGAGGCCGTGAGAGAACTGTCCCCGACCCATGCTTCTGAAACCGTAACGTCGGTAGAAGGATTCGGCGTTGATCGTGGCTTCGAGGCGGATCGGCCCGCTGTGGCCGAGCCGCGCCTGGGCCACGCCGATGTCGAGCAGCCGCTGCCCCACGCCGGAGCCCGCCGCCGCGGGCAGCACGAACAATCGGGTGACCTCGCCGGGCTCGGCATCGACGAAGCCGATGACGACGTCGTTGCGAACACAGACGCTCATTCGCCCCTTGGCGATGAGCTCTTCGTAGAACCGGGGCGTCCGGTCCCCCATCCAGTTCTCGACCTGCGCCGGTGAATAGCATCCGCGCGAAAGACCCGCGATCGAGGCCTTGGTGATCTCAAACACGGTCTCCGCGTCGTCCAGGCGGGCGGGCCTGAAGCAGATATCGTCAGCGGGCATGGGGACTCCGGATCAGACCGTGCATCGCCAATCGAACGCCTCACTCGGCGTGTCCGCGCATTCCGGAATCGCTGAGCTTGTCGACATAGGCAATTCCGAGCGCCGAGACGATGAAGGTGATGTGGATCAGCACCTGCCACATCACGCCGGTCTCGGTGAAGCCGGCGCGGCTCGAGCCGAGATTGCCGGCCTCGATGAAGGTGCGCAGCAGCGCGATCGAGGAGATGCCGATGATGGCCATGGCGAGCTTGATCTTCAGCACGCTCGCATTGACGTGGCCGAGCCATTCCGGCTCGTCCGGGTGGCCCTGGAGGTCGAGCCGCGAGACGAACGTCTCGTAGCCGCCGACGATGACCATCACCAGCAGGTTGGAGATCATCACGACGTCGATCAGCGCCAGCACGCTCATCATGATCTGCTGTTCGGTGAGATCGAGGGCGTGCCAGGAGAGATGCCAGAGCTCCTTCAGGAACAGCGCGATGTACACGCATTGCGCCACGATCAGCCCGAGATAGAGCGGCAGCTGCAGCCAGCGCGAGCCGAAGATGATCATCGGCAGCACGCCGAGCCGCGGCGAGGTCAGGCGGGGTTCGGTCCTTGGCTCAGGCTCAACCGACATTCAGGCAGCATCCTCGCGAGCAGAGACGATTTCGCTTTTCTGTACCCCGACAAGATGGCCGGCGGAAGACGTGCGTGCGCTTGGCAAGGCTTGGCGGCGATCGCGCCGTTTCATGCTAGCGTGGACGCGGCCGTCGGGCGACGGCCAGAATCAAGGAGGAGTGACGTGCCGAACAGCTTTGGCGGCGTGCTTGGGAGAATCGCGCTTGTTGTGGCGATGATGCTCGGTGCCCGCGGGGTGTCGGCGACGCCGCTGACGCCGTTTCGCTACGAGGCGCAGGCCCAGCGCCATTGTCCGCATGACCAGGTGGTCTGGCTGGATTTCAGGAAGGGCGTCTACTACGCCAGGGGCCAGAAGCGCTACGGCCAGGGTTTTGATGGCAGCTTCGTCTGCCTCAGCGAAGCCCGCGAGGGCCTCTATCGCCGGTCGCTGCTCGGCCTGCGCTGAGCAAGTGACTGGCGCTCCAGAGCGCCGGTTATTTCTGACCCGGCAGCTTCACCGGCACGTGCGGGGAGGTGCTGATGGTACGAGGGCTTCCATCGGGATAGGTGCGATCGCCGCGGATCAGCGATTCCAGAACCAGAAAAAATTTCTCAGCAAGCATTTGCGTCACCTTCGTTGGTGATGGCCTCTCGAAATAGGTCGAGGCGCCAAACGCAGAAATTCAATCAACTAAAAGAGAGCAGGGCAATCCAGAACGGATGGCACGCTGCGTCGCGGTGTAGCTGTGCCAGAGGTCAGGAAAGGCGTGGTGATGCTCAGGCGAAGGCCAGTGCCACCAGGCTCGAGCACAACAGCACCAGACCGCCTGCGGTCAATACCAGGAAGCCATCGGATACGAGGTCATGATTGCGCATGGGACACCTGTCGCTCTCGTCTTCGATGCCCGCTCGGATCGATCAAAACCGTCCGAACGTGCCGCCCTGAAAGAGGTGATGCTTGCCGTCCGTGCGAGTGCCTTCAGGCCCTCGTCCGGTAACCTTCGAACGCATGGGCCAGGAAAATCCCCGCGCTAACCAGACCCATCAGTGCCGAAACCGTCTCGATCATCGTTAAATTCCAGATCCCGCCGTTGCATGCGAGAGAACGCGTGCGGCCTTGCACAGTCAAAAGAATTCCAGTGAGCGGCGTGACAATGGGGGTGGGGTGAGGATTTGGCGCAACAGAATGTCCGGGAGTGGCACAGAGCAGGGGGCCTGCGCTCCGTAGATCAACGGGGACAAACGAACGGCGTGTTTACCATCCCGGCGTGATCGCCGCGGGCTCCCCATTTCCGCCGTGTTCGGGTTGCGTTATCGTTACCGCATCCGATGCGGTGGTGGGCCGCCTCGGAGCAAAGGACCGGACAGCGCGTGCCCGTCACCCAAGCGGGCTGGGTACGCCTCCGGCAGAATGGTATTTGGGGCGAATGGGGATCCGACGGTCAGATTCGGTTTTGCGGGCCGCGCGCGGGATTGCGGCGGCCGCGACCTGCCTCGCGCTCGCCAATTGCGCGTCGTCCAACAAATTCGCCAGCCGCGTCGATCCGAAATACGGCGTGTCCTCGAGTCCCCGGGTCGTGGCCTGGGGTGATCCGGTCCCGAAGGGCGGCGGCACCTACCGCGTCGGCAAGCCCTATGTGGTGGCCGGCAGGACCTACGTGCCGGAGGAGGACGTCAACTATCGCGCCGAGGGCCTGGCGTCCTGGTATGGCGATGACTTCCACGGCCGTCTGACTGCCAATGGCGAAGTGTTCGATATGGGCTCACTGACCGCGGCGCATCCGACCCTGCCGATGCCGTCCTATGCGCGGGTGACCAACGTGTCGAACGGCAAGTCGCTGATCGTCCGCGTCAATGACCGCGGGCCCTATCACGGCAACCGGCTCATCGACGTCTCGAACAAGGCCGCCGAACTACTTGAATTCAAAGGAAACGGCGTCGCCAGGGTGCGCGTCGAATACGTCGGCCGGGCGCCGCTCGAGGGCTCCGACGACCGTCAGCTGATGGCGACACTGCGCACCGGCATCCCGGCGCCGTCGCCCTCGATGGTCCGGGTCGCTGCGGCGAAGCCCTTCGTGCCGGAGCTGCCTTCATCGACCCGCGGCGCCATTCGCGGCGAGGTTCCGATGCCGGAGGGGCGGCCCTACAATCTCGGCAACACCGCCGCCGACATGGCCTCGCTCAATGCGACCTCGGAGATGTCGGCTTCGAGCCGCAGCCGGGGCCGGGCGCTCCAGAACGCGCGCGCCGTGTCCTATGACGATGGCGGTCGCTATAGCACCGAGAGCGCTCCGTCTGCCGCCTATGCCTCGGACGGCGCCGCCGAAGCCCGCAGCATCCTCAGCGGGCGCGGTCTTTACTGAACCCGGAAGGGGCGTCTCGGCGCTGACGCTGACGGCGCTTGCAGGCAACCAGGCCGGCCGCGGTTTTACCGCCGGCAAGGATTTGCCGATCCCGGTCCGGTGGGCGCCGCACACGTCGCGATGCGGAAGGATCTCGCTGCCTAATGCATGATCCGGGAAAGTGCGACGGGGTTCTCCGCAAGATCATGCGCAAACCCAAACGTGATGACGAGTGATCCAAATCTCGTCCTGCTTTAGCGCGTCGCCGCCCCACGCAGGAAGTCCGCCAGCGCCGCATTGACTTCCTCGGGCCGCTCCTGCTGCACCCAATGGCCAGCGCCCTCGATGATCAGCTTCTGCGTTAGATTGGGCAGCACGCGCTCGAGTTCCTTGACGCGCTTGGCTCCGATCAGCCCGGTGATGACGGCGTCTTTCGAACCGGCAATGAAGAGGGATGGCTGGTGGATCTGTGCATCCTGCCAAGGCGCCGTCAGCTCCCAGTTGCGGTCGAGGTTGCGATACCAGTTCAGCCCGCCGCGGAAGCCCGACTTGCGGAAGGCGTCGGTGAAATAGGCGAGGTCGGCCTCGCTGAGCCAGGCGGGCAGCGGTTCTGCAGCGGTCGCGTGGCCGAGAAAGCCCTTGCCCTCCTGCACGAACATGGCGGCGGTGGGATCGGCGAGGCCACGTCCGCCGAGCACGATGCGCATGGTGCGGGCGACGTCTCGCTCGAGCTCCGCCTCCGCGACGCCCGGCGCCTGGAAATACTGCCAGTAGAAGTTGGTCACGCCGCCCTCGCGCAGCAGGTCGAGCGGCCTGCCGCGGCCGCGGAATGGCGGCGGCACGCTCAGGCCCGCCACCGCCGTGAAGATGTCGGGCCGAAACAGCGCCGCATGCCAGGCCACCGGCGCACCCCAATCGTGGCCAACCACCATGGCCTTGGTTTCGCCGACCGCCTGGACGAGACCAACGACGTCACCGACGGTGTCGAAGATCGAGTAGGCGTTCACCTCGGCCGGCGCCACGCTCTGGCCATAGCCGCGCATGTCGGGAGCGACGACGTGAAACCCGGCATCCGCCAGCGCCGGGATCTGGTGGCGCCAGGAGTAGGACAGTTCCGGCCAGCCGTGGCAGAGCACGACCAGCGGACCCTGGCCGGCTTCGCGGATGTACAGATCGATCCCGTTGGCCTTGATGGTGCGAGTGGAGGACATCGCTTTTCCGCCTTGTTTCAGGGGTTTGGTCGATAAATATAAGGTGTCACGATAGGGTCGTGACGAGAATCATGCAAACTCCGCCGCCGGCGCCAGCCTCGTGTTGTTCGCACCGGATCCAGCTGTTAGAACGCCGCTCTCAGGGGTTGGCCATGGCATTTCGTCTTTGTTCGCTCCGCCGCAGCCGGCTCACCGCCGGAGGGATGGCGCGCGGGCTGATCGCTGCCATTCTGGTGGCGGGGATCGGTTGGGGCGGGGCGCTCTATGCGGCCAACCAGAGCGTCCAGGGCGCCAAGAAGACAGAAGATGCGGGGTTCGACGGCGATGCGCCCACCGCGATCCTGATCGAGGCGTCCAGCGGCAGTGTGCTGTTCGAGAAGAATGCCGACGAGCTGCGCGCGCCGTCCAGCATGATGAAGCTGATGACGGCGGAAGTCGTGTTCAACGCCATAAAGAAAGGCGACATCAAGCTCACCGACGAGTACCGGATCAGCGAGAACGCTTGGCGCAGGGGCGGGGCGCCCTCCGGCGGCTCGACCATGTTCGCCGCCATCAACAGCAAGGTGTCGGTCGACGATCTCCTGCATGGCGCGATCATCCAGAGCGGCAATGACGCCTGCATTGCGCTCGCCGAAGCCATGGCGGGCAACGAGCGGATCTTCGCCGCCGACTTCATGACCAAGCGGGCCCGCGAGCTCGGCCTCACCAAATCGACCTTCGCCAATTCCAACGGTCTGCCCGATCCCGGCAACAAGATGACAGTGCGGGAGCTCGGCATCCTCGCCCGGCACATCATCCTGGACTTTCCGGAGTTCTACAAACTGTTCGGCGAGAAGGAGTACACCTGGAACAAGATCCGTCAGCCCAACCGCAATCCGCTGCTGAATTCGATGGAAGGCGCTGACGGCCTCAAGACCGGCTACACCAAGGAAGGCGGCTACGGCATGGTCGGGTCTGCGGTGCAGAACGGCACCCGGCTGATCGTCGTCGTCAACGGGCTGGAAGACCCCGAGGATCGCGCCACCGAAGCCAAGAAAATGCTGGAATGGGGTTTTCGCAACTTCGAGACCCGCACCCTGATCGCGGCCGACCAGCCGGTCGGCTACGCAAAAGTCTTCGGTGGTGAAAGTCGCTCGGTGAAGCTCGTCGCCAAGACGCCCGTGAAGGTGATGGTACACAAGAACGGCAGCGACAAGCTGATTGCGCGCGTCGTCTATAAAGGTCCGGTACGGGCGCCGGTCGAGGCCGGTCAGCAGGTCGGCGTGGTCAAGGTCTGGCGTGGCGGCAACATCGCGGTGGAGACGCCGGTCTATGCAGGTGAAGCGATCGGCACCGGCTCGACCATGCGGCGCGCGATCGACGGTGCCAGCGAGCTTGTGATCGGCATGTTCCGCGCGGGCGCCGAGAAGCTCTGATCATGAGTGAGAGCGCGGTACAACGACCGTCCGGACGCGGACGCTTCATCACCTTTGAAGGCGGCGAGGGGACGGGCAAGTCGACCCAGATCAAGAAGCTCGCCGACCGCCTCAAGGCGGCACGGATGCGCATCCTCGTCACTCGCGAGCCGGGGGGCTCGCCGGGCGCCGAGATCATGCGTCACCTGGTGCTGTCAGGGATGGGCAAGCTGCTCGGGCCCGAGGCCGAGACGCTGCTGTTTGCCGCCGCCCGCGACGATCATGTCCGCACCGTGATCCAGCCCGCTCTGAACCAGGGCGCGTGGGTCCTCTGTGATCGCTTTGCGGACTCGACGCTGGCCTATCAGGGCAGCCTCGGCCGCGTCCCGATCGGTCTGATCAACGCGATGCAGCGCGTCACCATCGGCGATCTCAAGCCGGATCTCACCATCATCCTCGACCTGCCGGTCGAGATCGGCTTGCAGCGTGCCGCGGTGCGCCGCGGCGCTGGCACGCCCGACCGGTTCGAGAGCGAGCAGCTCAGCTTTCATCAGGGTCTGCGCGAAGCCTATCGCAAGATCGCGGCGGAAGAGCCTGCGCGCTGCGTGCTGATCGACGCCAACTCCGATCCTGATACGGTCGCAGACCGCGTCTGGACCGCGTTGCGCGAGCGTCTTCTTCCCACGACCGCCTCGGTGATCTCAGCATGAGCCCGCGTCAGGCCGAGCGTGAGACCGCCATCCCACATCCGCGCGAGACGAGCCTTCTGTTCGGCCATCGCGAGGCCGAGACGGCGCTGCTGACGGCCTATCGCAGCGGCCGGATTCCGCACGCCTGGCTGATCGGGGGACCGCAAGGCATCGGCAAGGCGACGCTCGCCTATCGCATGGCGCGCTTCGTGCTGGCGCACGGCCAGCCGCTTTCGCCGACCGTGCAGAGCGCCGAAAACCTCGCGATTGATCCCGATGACGCCGTGCCGCGGCAGGTGGCGGCCGGCTCGCATGGGGGGCTGCTGACACTGGAGCGCACTGCCAACGACCGCGGTGTGATGCGCACCGTCATCACCGTCGATGAGACGCGCGACACGATCGGCTTCTTCGGCTCGACGGCGGCTGCTGAAGGCTGGCGGGTCTGCATCGTCGACACCGTCGACGAGCTCAATCCGAATGCGGCCAACGCGCTTCTGAAGATCCTTGAGGAACCGCCGCAGCAATCGCTGTTCCTGCTGGTGAGCCACGCGCCCGCGCGCGTGCTCGCCACGATCCAGTCGCGTTGCCGTAAGTTGCGCCTGCGGCCGCTCGCGACGGACGAGGTGATCGGTGCAGCAGCTGCAGCCGCCGACCTTGCGCCGACCGATCTGGCGCTGCGCGAGGTCGCGGAGGCCTCCGAGGGTAGCGTCGCGCGCGCCCTGACGTTGCTTGGTGGAGACGCCCTGAAACTGCAGCAGCGCACGGCGGCGCTGCTGGCGCGTTTGCCGCAGGTCGACCCGCGCGAACTGCACACGCTCGGGGATTCGCTTGGCACCAGCGACCGCGTCGCGCTCGCGGCCTTCATCGATGGCATCGACCGCTGGATCGCGGAGCGTCTGCATGCGGACGAAGCCAATGCCAACCAGAACCTGCCGCGCCTTGCGCGCCTAGCTGAGGTATGGGAAAAGATCGTCCGCGCCGCGCGCGACACCGAAATCTACAATCTGGAGCGAAAGCCCTTGGTTTTCTCGGTGTTCGGCTGGCTGGCGGACGCAATGCGATAGAGCATGATCCGGAAAAGTGTGGAGCGTTTTCCGAAACGATCATGCTCAAAACAATGACCTAACGCAGGTTCGTTTCCAAATTTCGAGAAGCCGGTAAAGGAATTCGTCGTGGCAACGCGAGCTAAGAAAACCGTCAAGGGCAAGAGCAGCAGGAAAAAGGCTGCCAAGAAGGCCGAAAAGAAAGCCGCGAAGAAGGCCGTGAAGGCGCGTGCGTCCAAGACCGCGAAGAAGGCCAAGAAAGCCGCTGCAAAGAAGGCCGTGACGAAGAACAAGGCGTCGAAGAACAGCGCTGCCAAAAAGCCGCCCAAGGCTCCCGCGAAGAAGGTCGCGAAGAAGCCGGCTGCGACTGCCGTGGTCGCCGTTCCGGCTCCTGTCGCCACGCCGCCGAAGGTTAAGAACCCCAAGGTGTCGAAGCCCAAGGTATCGAAGCCCAAGTCTTCGACACCGAAGACTCCGCCTGCGACGAAGCCCGCCGCAGCTCCGCAAGCCACAGCTTCCGTTGCTGCGCCCGCGCGCGACAACGTCTTCTACATCACGACCGCGATCGCCTATCCCAATGGCAGCCCCCATATCGGCCACGCCTATGAGGCGATCGCAACCGACGCGCTGGCGCGCTTTGCGCGGCTCGACGGCAAGGACGTGTTCTTCCTGACCGGCACCGACGAGCACGGTCTAAAGATGGTCCAGACCGCACAGAACGAAGGCCTGACGCCGGCCGCGCTCGCGGCCCGCAATGCCGGCCGCTTCAAGGAGATGGATGAGCGTCTGAACGTGTCGTTCGACCGCTTCATCCGCACCACCGAGCAGCAGCACCATCGCTCGACCCAGGAGATCTGGCGCCGCATGGAGGCGAACGGCGACGTCTATGCCGATATCTATTCCGGCTGGTACTCGGTACGCGATGAGGCGTATTACGCCGAGGACGAGACGCGCCTGAACGACGACGGCGTGCGCCTCGGGCCGCAGGGCACGCCGGTCGAGTGGGTGGAGGAGAAGAGCTACTTCTTTCGCCTGTCGGCCTATCAGGACAAGCTCCTGAAGCTGTACACGGACAATCCCGATTTCATCGGTCCGGATTCGCGCCGCAACGAGGTGGTAAGCTTCGTCAGGGGTGGCTTGCGCGATCTCTCGATCTCGCGCACCACGTTCGACTGGGGCGTCAAGGTGCCTGGCGACGAGGAGCACGTGATGTACGTCTGGGTCGACGCGCTCACCAACTACATCACCGGGGTCGGCTTTCCCGACGAGAGCGACGGCAACTGGCGCTACTGGCCGGCCGACGTGCACATCATCGGCAAGGACATCATCCGTTTCCACGCGGTGTACTGGCCCGCGTTCCTGATCTCGGCCGGCATTCCCGTGCCGAAGCGGGTCTATGCCCACGGCTTCCTGTTCAACCGGGGCGAGAAAATGTCCAAGTCGGTCGGCAACGTCGTGGACCCCTTCAACCTCGCCGAGCAGTACGGCGTCGACCAGATGCGCTATTTCTTCCTGCGCGAGGTGCCGTTCGGGCAGGACGGCAACTACAACCACGAGGCCATCGTCGCGCGCATCAATGCCGACCTCGCCAACGATCTCGGCAATCTCGCGCAGCGCTCGCTGTCGATGATCGCCAAACAGCTCGGCGGCGTGCTGCCCGAGCCCGGCGAGTTCAGCGAAAACGACAAGGCGATCCTGGCGATGGCCGATGGCATGATTGCCGCATCGCGTGAGGCGATGGCGACGCAGCAGATCCATCAGTGGCTCAACGCCGTGTGGGCCGTGGTCGCGGAGGCCAACCGCTATTTCGCGGGCGAGGCGCCGTGGGCGCTGGCCAAGACCGATCCTGCCAGACAGAAGACGGTGCTCTATGTCACCGCCGAGGTGGTGCGCCAGATCGCGATCCTGGCCCAGCCGGCGATGCCGACTGCATCCGGCAAGCTGCTCGACAGCCTCGGTATCCCCGAAGGCGAGCGCAATTTCGCCATGCTCGGCGGTGCGAATCGGATCGCGCCGGGCTCGACGCTGCCGGCGCCGACGCCGGCATTCCCGCGCTACATCGAGCCGGCGGCCTGAGGCGTTTCGACGATGCTGGTCGACAGTCACTGCCATCTGGATTTTCCCGACTTTACGGAAGATCTCGACGGGATCGTGTCGCGCGCTCGAGCGGCCGGCATCACCCGCATGGTCACGATCTCGACGCGTGTGCGTAAGCTGAACCAGCTTCTGCCCATCGCCGAGCGCTACGAGGACGTCTACTGCTCGGTCGGCACCCATCCGCATCATGCGGATGAGGAGGACGGCATCACGCCGGACGAACTGATCGCGCTCACCGGGCATCCCAAGGTCGTCGCGCTCGGCGAGGCCGGGCTCGACTATTTCTACGACAACGGCTCGCCGGAAGCGCAGGCGAGGGGCTTTCGTGCCCATATCGCCGCGGCGCGCTCAACCGGCCTGCCGCTCGTGATCCACACCCGCGAGGCCGACGCGGATTGCGCCCGCATCCTGGAAGAGGAGGCGGCACGCGGATCGTTTCGCGCCGTGCTGCATTGTTACACCGGCGGGCGCGAGCTCGCGCTGAAGGCGGTGTCGCTCGGGCTCTATATCGGCTTCACGGGCATCCTGACTTTCAAGAAGTCAGAGGCCCTGCGCGCGCTCGCGGCCGAGCTGCCGCCGGACCGTATTCTGGTCGAAACAGACTCGCCCTATCTTGCGCCGGGCAAGTTCCGGGGCAAGCGCAACGAGCCGGCCTATGTGGTCGAGGTCGCCAAAGTGCTCGCCGAGACGCGCGGCGTGTCATTCGATGAGATATCACGCCAAACGAGCGAAAACTTCTTCCGCCTGTTCTCCAAGGTGAAAGCTTGAGAGTGGAAGCCGCATGACGCTGACGCTGACGATCCTGGGCTGCGGCTCTTCCGCCGGCGTGCCGCGCCCGGCCCTCGGTTGGGGCGCCTGCGACCCCAGCAATCCGAAGAACCGCCGCCGCCGCTGCTCGCTGCTGGTCGAACGGAAGTCCGAGCACGGCACCACGCGGATCGTGATCGACACCTCGCCGGACCTGCGCGAGCAACTGCTCTCGACCAATGTCGACCACATCGACGCGGTGTTCCTGACCCACGAGCACGCGGACCAGACCCACGGCATGGACGACCTGCGTTCGGTCGTCATGCACATGCGCCGCCGTATCCCGACCTATTTCAACCTGTCGACCGCCAAGGACATCATGGCGCGGTTCTCCTACTGCTTCATTTCGCCTGAGGGCAGCGACTACCCGCCGATCCTGACCCGGCATTCGATCGAAGCGGGCGAGAGCCAGACCATTCTGGGGAAGGGCGGCGCCGTGACGATGACAGCCTTCCTGGTACAGCACGGCGCCATTCCCGCGCTCGGCTATCGCATCGGGGATGCCGCCTACACGCCCGACCTCAATGACATCCCGCGCGAGAGCTGGGGCGCGCTGGAAAATCTCGACCTGTGGATCGTCGACGGCCTGCGCTACACCAGCCATGTCAGCCATTTCAGCATCAATGATGCGCTGTCCTGGATCGAGCGCTTCAAGCCGAAGCGCGCGGTCATCACCAACATGACCGCCGATGTCGATTATGAGGTGATCAGGCAATCGCTGCCTGCTGGCGTGGTGCCCGCCTATGACGGCCTGCAGCTGGAGACGCACTGATGGGGCGGGGTCACCGAGCGTAGCGCAGCACGGCCTCGCGAACCAATCGGCAGCGTCCTCGTGTGGCGCCCTATTGGAGGGAGCGGTTGCAGACCTGCAACCAGTCAAGGTCGGAGAGGGGAGTAACTTCCACGGATCACCGGGACGTGCCGGACAAGAACGCCTCAATGCGTCCATTGAATCAGCTCAGGTCGAGATCGCCTTCACCGAGCCCACCTCGTTGCGCAGCAGGAATTTCTGGATCTTGCCGGTGGACGTCTTCGGGATCGGTCCGAACACGACCGCCTTCGGCGTCTTGAAGCCGCTCATGTGCGAACGGCAGAAGGCGATGATCTCGGCCTCGGTCGCGCTGGCTCCGTCCTTCAGCTCGACGAAGGCGCAAGGCACCTCGCCCCATTTCGGATCGGGCTTGGCCACGACGGCTGCGAAAAGCACGGCCGGGTGCTTGTAAAGGACGTCCTCGACCTCGACTGACGAAATGTTCTCGCCGCCGGAAATGATGATGTCCTTGGAGCGGTCCTTGATGATGACGTAGCCGTGCTCATCGAGCACGCCGAGATCGCCGGTGTGAAACCAGCCGCCCGCGAAGGCTTCCGTCGTCGCCTTCTCGTTCTTCAGGTAACCTTTCATCACGATGTTGCCGCGGAACATGACCTCGCCGACGGTCTCGCCGTCGTGCGGCACCTCCTGCATCGTTTGCGGATTGATGACGGTGACGGCTTCCTCGAGCGGATAGGGCACGCCCTGCCGCCGCTTCATGCGCGCGCGTTCGGCGGCGGGGAGGTTGTCCCAGCCGGGCTGCTCGGCGCAGACGGAAGCGGGGCCGTAGACCTCGGTCAGGCCATAGACGTGGGTCAGCTTGATGCCGATGCTCTCGGCGCCTTCCAGTACCGCGACCGGCGGTGCGGCGCCGGCGATCAGGCCGACGACGCGGCGTGCGGCGCTGCCTTTCGGCGCGTCGGGCGCGTTGATCAGCGTGTTGTAGACGATCGGCGCACCGCACATATGCGTGACGCCTTGCTGCCTGATCAGCTCGAAGATCTTTGTTGGTTCGACCTTGCGCAGGCAGACGTTGACGCCGGCGGCGGCCGCGATGGTCCAGGGGAAGCACCAGCCGTTGCAATGAAACATCGGCAGCGTCCAGAGATAGACAGGGTGCTGGCCGAGATTGCCGGCGAGGATGTTGCTGACGGCGTTCAGATACGCGCCGCGATGATGGATGACGACGCCCTTGGGATTTCCCGTCGTGCCCGAGGTGTAGCTCAGCGCGATCGCGTCCCATTCGTCCTGCGGCGTGATCACGGCGAAGTCGGGATCGCCTTGCGCGACGGCGGCCTCATACTCGATCTGGCCGATGCGCATTCCTCCCTTGAAGGCGGCATCGTCGACGTCGATCACGAACGGCTGGGGCCCGCTCATCCGCGCCAGCGCATCGGTGATGACGCCCGAAAATTCGGGATCGACCAGGAGGATCTTCGCCCCGCCATGATCGAGCTGGAAGGCGATGGAGGGCGCATCGAGCCGGATGTTGAGCGCGTTGAGCACGGCGCCGGTCATCGGCACCGCGAAGTGCGCCTCGTTCATGGCGGGGATGTTCGGCAGCATCGCCGCCACGGTGTCGCCGACGCCGATGCCCTTGCCGGCGAGATACGATGCAAATCGCCGACAGCGCTCATAGGTCTGCGCCCAGGTGAAGCTGCGGCCTTCATAGACGGTGCTGACGTGGTCGGGATAGACCGCTGCGCTGCGCGCCAGGAAGCTGAGCGGACTCAGCGGCACGTAATTCGCCGGGGTCTTGTCGAGGCCGATATTGTACGGGTTCTGGCGCTCACTCATCGACACCCTCCTCAAACGCGTCAAAGAAATCCGATCGAGATCCAGGGGAAGATCGCAACGATGATCAATCCCGCGAGCAGCGCCAGCAGATAGCCCCAGATCGGCCTGATGCCTTCGGCCGGATCGACGCGTCCGATGGCGCAGGCGGCATAATAGCCGACGCCGAAGGGCGGAGCGAATAGTCCGATACCCATGGCGAGAATGATCACCATGGCATAGTGGACCTCGTGCACGCCGACAGCGCGGGCGATCGGAAACAAGAGCGGCCCGAACAGCACGATCGCCGGAATGCCCTCGAGCACGCTGCCCAGGATGGTGAATGCCAGGATGGACACGGCGATGAAGGTCGCCGCCCCGCCCGGCAATCCCGTCATGGCGGCCGCCAGCGAGCGCGAGAAGCCGGATTGCGTCAGGCCCCAGGCCATGCCGGTGGCCGTGCCGATGATCAGCAGGATCGCTCCCGACAGCGCCGCGGTCTCGACCAGCATCGGAAACAACCGCCGCCAGTCGATGCGGCGGTAGACGAGCAGGCCGACCAGGGCGCCGTAGACGATGCCGATAGTGGAGACCTCGGTCGCAGTCGCGATGCCCTCGACCACGGCATAGCGGATCACGAAGGGCAGCGCGAGTGCGGGCAGGGCGATGATGAAGGTCTTGCCGATCTCGGATGCCGTGGCGCGGCGGACATGGCTCATGTCCTCGTGGCGGTAACGCCACCACACCAGCATGCAGAGCGTGATGGCGAGCACGACGCCGGGCAGCAGGCCGCCGGTGAACAGCGCCGCGATCGAGACGCCGGTGACCGAGCCGATGGTAATCAGCACGAGGCTCGGTGGAATGGTTTCGGTCTGGGCGCCGGTTGCCGCCAGCAGCGCGACGAGATCGCCGGGCTTGGCGCCGCGCTGCTTCATCTCCGGGAACAGCACGGGCGCGACAGCGGCCATGTCGGCAGCCTTGGCGCCTGATATGCCCGAGACCAGGTACATGGCGCCGACGAGGACGTAGTGCAGGCCGCCGCGGACATGGCCGAGCAGGCTCGCCAGGAAGGCCACCATGGCCCGCGCCATGCCGGTCATCTCGATCAGCAACCCCAGGAACACGAACAGCGGCACCGAGAGCAGGATGAGGTGGCTCATGCCCTCGTCCATCCGCCCGACCAGCACCATCACGGGCGTCCGCGTGGTCAGCGCCAGATAACCGAAGATCGCAAGCCCAAAGCCGAACGCAATGGGAACGCCGGCAAAGACGCAGAAACCGGCCACGCCGACGAAGAAGATGACCAGGTTGAGGTTGCCGAGCGGCCGCAAATATCGCTGCGCCAGCCAGAACAGACCGACGACGACGGCAACCGAGATCACGGCCGCAAGCACCATCCGGTAGTCGGCGGCCCGCAGCAGCCGCAGCAGCGCGAACGCCGCCATCAGGCAGATGCCGGCCGGCAGCGCCGCGGCGCGCCACATGTTCGAGATCTGCAGCGCCGGCGTGGTGATGAAGCTTTCCTCGTAGGCGTAGTCCCAGGACGGCCACACGATCAACGCCAGGAACGCCAGCGCCGCAGAGGTTGCGACCAAATCGAGATAGACCCGCATCGCCGGTCCGGCGCTCGCGACCACGGCGGTCATGCGCATGTGCTCGGAGCGGCGGAACGCGACCGCCGCGCCCAGCATGGCGAGCCACAGGAACAGGATCGAGGCGAGCTCGTCCGACCAGATCAGCGGCCGGTGCAGGCCGTAGCGCGCGACCACGCCGGCGAACAGGATCACGATCTCGGCGACCACCAGAATGGCCGCCGGAATGTCGACCAGGAGGCCGAGGAGGCGCTCCGTCGAGGCCAGCAGAGAGGATCGGCGAGGGGACTGAACAGCCGCCTCGCCCGCCACTTCGGTCACCTGAACCTCGACATGAGCCATGACGGCCCCAACGCGTTATGAGAGCTTGCCGACGGCCTTCTCCAGGAGGTCCCAGGCCTGGTCGCCATATTTACCCTTCCACTCGGCGTAGAAGCCGGCGGAGCGCAGCTTGTCGCGGAACGGCGCGACGGCGGGCTGGTTGAAGGTCAGGCCCTTGCCCGCGAGCTCCTGCTGCAGATTGGCATTGAGCTTGGCGGTGTCTTCGCGCTCCTTGACGGCCGCGGCATTGATGTTCTTGGCGACGATGGTGCGCACGTCCTCCGGCAGCGCGCTCCAGGCGCGGCGGTTGGCCAGGAACCAGAAGCCATCCCACATGTGGTTGGTCAGCGAGCAGTACTTCTGCACCTCGTACAGTTTGGCGGTCGAGATGATCGCCAGCGGGTTCTCCTGGCCCTCGACGATCTTGGTCTGGAGCGCCGAATAGACCTCGCTGAAATTGATCGAGGCGGGTGCGGCGTCGAACGCCTTGAACATCGAGGTCCACAGCGGCGACACCGGGACGCGGATCTTGAAGCCCTTGAGGTCGTCGGGACCGGTGATCGGCTTGGTCGAGGACGTGGTCTGGCGGAAGCCGTTGTCCCAGATCTTGTCCATGACCTCGAGGCCGGCCTTCTTGATCTCGCCGCGGACATGGGCGCCGAGGTCGCCGTCCATGGCCTTCCAGACCATGTCGTAGTCGGGGAACGCAAAGCCGATGCCGTTGATGGAGGCCGCCGGCACCAGGGTCGACAGGATCAGGCCCGACAGCGTGAAGAACTCGACGCCGCCGGAGCGGATCTGGCTCAGCATGTCGGTGTCGGAGCCGAGCTGGTTGTTCGGGAATATCTGGAGGTCGAACTTGCCGTTGGTCTCGCTCTTGATCGCCGCCGCCATCTCCTTGGCGCGCACGTTCAGCGGATGGGTGTCCGGCAGGTTGTTGGCGTATTTGTAGGTGAACTCGGCGCTCTCGGCGCGGGCCACATGGGGCGCACTGAGGCCGCCCAGGACCGCGGTCGCGGCGGAGGCCTTGAGAAGCGTGCGTCGGGAAAATCGCGTTGAAAAGACCATGGGTCTGCTTCCTCGGAAGGATTGTTTTTGTTCTGAGATGCAAACCTATACGGACGTCACGTCAGAAGGTCATCTGCGATCTCGTGAAGCTCGCTTATTGCAGCCGGACAACGGCACGGCAATATCGGCTTTTGGCACCTGGGCGTGACAGAAAAGTACGAAAACGACCCCATGCACGGTAGCCGTCAAGGGTCGGACGACGGTCGAGCGCCGCGGTCGGAAAAGGCGCTGGAGCGAACGTTTGGTGTCAGCAATTCCGCCTAAATATTTGATCCAATTGTATATAAATATATTCCATAATATACCTTATGCGAATTACGGACATGGCGGTCCCCGCTGGGTGTCGATATGGGTTGGATCTGAGTCGTTCGCGCTGGATCCGAGTTTGCACCCCTCCTTTCGGCAAGCGCGAGCGCTGCGCGTGCGGAACACGGCCGGCGAACTTGTCGCGAAAATGGGCCACCGTTCAGTGGCGTGCGCGGCGTCGTCACCCGACGGTGCACGTCCTGGGGCGGCCCGCCGGCGGCGTGGCGAACCAAGCGGAAGGGTCCGTCGGACCAGCTCGAGGTGCCCTCGAGGGTCGATCACCACCCTGCTCCCGGCGGCTTGATGCAGCCTGTCGAGGGCCAACGTTAGTCCCGAGCCCAAACCGGGATGCGTGTCGTTGGGCATCCTTCAAAGCGTCGAGCAAAGCTTGGGCGTGCATTCCGGCGGGTCCCGGCACTGAGCAACGTCGCTTAAGAACAACCGCTGCCGGAGCGAGAGTTCAGAGGGCCTCCTGGTTTGAGCTGCCCTCCGAGAACTCGCGCCGCCAGGCTGGCGGCCTGACGCGGCTGCGGCCCTACCAGGTCGGCAGGTACGTGCCCTTGAAGCGCGCCTCCAGGAACGCCTTGACGGGCTCGGAGTGATAGGCCTCGATCAGCGGCTTCACCCAGGGCTTGTCCTTGTCCTCTTCGCGGACGGCCAGGATGTTGACCCAGGGACCATCGGGGTTTTCGCGGGCGATCGCATCGGTTGCCGGGTTGAGGCCGGCCTGCACCGCGTAATTGTTGTTGATCGAGACGACGTCGACGTCCTGCAGCGCGCGCGGAAGCTGGGCTGCATCGAGTTCGACGAAGCGGAGCTTCTTCGGGTTGTCGGTGATGTCGGCGATGGTCGAGGAGACGTTGTTCGGGTCCTTCAGCTTGATCGCGCCATGCAGCGCCAAAATCATCAGGCCGCGGGCGCCGTTGGAGGGATCGTTGGCGATCGCGACGCGCGCGCCTTCGGGCAGATCGGCGAGCTTTTTGTATTTCTGCGAGTAGACGCCCTGCGGCGAGCCGATCGTGTTGGCGACCTTGACGATCTTCCAGCCGGTCTTGGAGATCTGGTTCTTCAGGTATGGCTCGTGCTGGAACGAATTGGCTTCAAGGTCCTTCAGCGCCAGCGCCTGGTTTGGGATCACGTAGTCGGTGAACTCGACCACCTTGATGTCGAGGCCGCGTTCGGCACCGACCTTCTTCACGACATCGAGGATCTCGGCATGGGGACCGGCCGTGACGCCGACGCGGATCGTTTCGGCCTGGGCAGCGGTCGCAAGCAAGGCTGCAGCTGCAAGGGTTGCGAGAAAACGCATTGAAGTCTCCAGTTTCGAAAAAGTTTGGTTCAGCGGTGCCGCAGCCGGCGGTTGACCCGGCGCGCGAGGTAGTCGCCCGCGCTCTGTACGAGCTGCACCAGCGCGATCAGCACGACCACCACGGCGAGCATCATCTCCGGCATGAAACGCTGGTAGCCGTAGCGGATGCCAAGATCGCCGAGGCCGCCGCCGCCGACCGCGCCGACCATGGCGGAGTAGCCGAGCAGGCTGACCACGGCGAGCGTCAGCGCCAGCAAGAGGCCCGGCAGCGCCTCGGGGATCAGCACCTTGAGCACGATCTGGATTGGCGAAGCCCCGAACGAGGACGCGGTCTCGATCAGCCCGCCATCGACCTCGCGGATCGCAGCTTCCACGAGGCGCGCGATGAACGGCGCGGAGGCGATGGTCAGGGGCACGATCGCGGCGGTCGAGCCGATCGAGGTGCCGGCAATGAGCCGGGTGAACGGGATGATGGCCACGACGAGGATAATGAAGGGCGTCGACCGCGTCGCATTGACGACCATGCCGAGCACGCGATTGACGAGCGGGGCCGCGAACAGCTCGCCCTTCCGGCTCGTGGCGAGGAAGACGCCGAGCGGCAGGCCGAAGGCGGTGCCGAGCAGCGCGGCGATGCCGACCATGTACAGGCTCTCGCCCGTGGCCTGGATGATGAGGTTGATGAGTTCAGGCGACATGGCCGAGATGCTCCGCCGAGAATTGATATTGAGAGAGCCAGGCGAGAACCCGCGCCTGCACGTCCTCGCCGCCGGGTACACCGAGAACGAGCGAGCCGAGATGCTGGCCGCCGATCTCGTCGATGCGGGCCGACAGCAGCGCCACGTCGAGCCCGAGCTCGCGCGCGAGCCGCGCCACCACGGTGTCACCGGCCCCCGCCCCGCGCACCTGGACGCGGATCACGGCCTGCCCGCCGGCAGGTCGCTCCGGAACGATCCGGCTCGCCAGCGAGACCGGCAGGCTGTCGCCAATCACCTCGGCGAGGAAGGACTGCGTGATCGGATGCTTGGGATGGGTGAAGATGTCGGCGACATGGCCGCTCTCGACGACGTGTCCGGCGTCCAGCACCACCACTTCCTTGGCGAGCTGGCGCACCACGGACATTTCGTGGGTGATCAGCACGATGGTGACCCCAAGCTCGCTGTTGATGTTGGCGAGCAGGTCGAGGATCGCGCGCGTGGTCTGCGGATCGAGCGCCGAGGTCGCCTCGTCCGACAGCAGCACGCTCGGCCGCGTCGCGAGGGCTCGCGCGATGCCGACGCGCTGCTTCTGGCCGCCGGAGAGTTCCGAAGGATACCGGTCATGCTTGTCGGCGATGCCGACCAGCGCGAGCAGCTCGGTCACACGGGCCTTGATGTCGGCCTTGGTCCAGCCGGCAATCTCGAGCGGCAGCGCGATGTTGTCGGCGGCCGTGCGCGTGGACAGCAGGTTGAAGTGCTGGAAGATCATGCCGATCGAGCGCTGCGCCAGCCGCAGCTCGCGGCCGGCGAGCGCCGAGATGTCCCTGTCGTCGACGATGACGCGGCCCGTGGTCGGCTTCTCCAGCCCGTTGATCAGGCGCACCAGGCTGGACTTGCCGGCGCCGGATCGGCCGATCACGCCGGTGATGGAACCACGGGGAATCGCGAAGTCGATATTCTCGAGCGCGTTGACGCCGGGCTTGCCGCGATAGGCCGGGTAGGTCTTGGAGATGCCTTCGAAACGGACCATCGCGCCCGGCTCGACTGCAGCGGGTGAGATCGGTTCAAGCGTTTCGATCGGTTGTCCGGTCGCGAGCGATTGGTGGGCGTTCATGGAGGAGGCCTTCATGCACAATAGTTCGCGTTCCCGCGCCCCGGGGGGCGCATGGGAACCAGGTCGCATCGAGCGACGGGGAGCAGCGGTGAGGCCCCGAAGGAACGCGCTGCACCGCAGCAGGCACCATCGCCTTTTCCGGTCTTTCTTGCAATTTCAGATATTTGGCAGGAGTTGGACGAAGATTTCCCATTCCTTCCCCGGAGAAGAATATTCCTCCGCGGGGGTATCGGCCTCGCGCCCGGCTCAGGAGACCCTCAGCCAGGGCAGCACGATCAGCAAGAGCCCTGCGAAATAGAGCAGCCCGAAGATCAGCCCAAATCCCCAGAACTGGCCCTTTCCGATATAGCCGCTGCCGAAATACATCGGCGCCGGTCCGGTTGCATAAGGCGAGATCACGCCCATCAGGCCGAGCGAATACATGCAGAGCATGGCCAGCGTCGTGACCGGCAGGTCGGCGATGCCGGAGCCGACCGCCAGCACCACCGGCAGCACGGCAGCGGCGTGCGAGGTGATGCTCGAGAAGAAATAGTGGATCCAGAAGAACAGCGCGACCAGCAGGAGCATCGCGGTCGAGGGCGGCAGCCCCGCGAGCGGTTTTGCGTATTCGGTCGCGAACCATTTGATGAAGCCGATCTCGTTGAGGCCGGAGGCCAGCGTCAGCAGCGAGGTGAAATAGAAGAACACCTCCCAGGCGCTCTTCTCGCTGACGATGTCGGCGAATTCGATCACGCCGGTGACGAGCATCAGGGAGATCACGATGAACACGACGGTGGTGGCGTTGACGAAGTTCGAGCCGAGCACGGGCACGCGGATGTCGGGGCTCGATCCCGCGATCCACAGGAACATCGCGAGCACGATCAGCACCAGCATGATCCATTCGTTGCGTGACATCGGCCCCATGGCCGACAATTCCTTCGCCGCCCATTCGGAGATCTCCGGACTGCGCTTCACCTCCGGGCGGCACACGACGTAGCTGAGCAGCGGCACCAGCACCATCAGCAGGATGCCGAGCGGCGCGAAGCCGATGAACCATTGCCCCCAGCTCACCTCGACCCCGGCGGTCTTCTTGGCGATCGCCAGCGCCGCCGCGTTGGGCGCCAGCGCGGTGAAGAACAGCGAGCTGGTGATCGCGGTCGCGGCGAAAGCCGTCCACATCACATAGGTGCCGATCTTGCCGGCGGTCGGTCCGGGCTCCGAGCCGTAGATGCGCGGAATGTTGCTGATGATGGGATAGACGATGCCGCCGCTGCGCGCCGTATTTGAGGGCGTTGCCGGCGCCAGCAGGAAATCCGACATGGCGACCGCATAGCCGAGGCCGAGCGTGTTGCGGCCGAGCCGCTGCACCAGCACCAGCGCGATGCGCCGGCCGAGCTGGCTCTTGCGGTAGCCGATCGAGAACACGAAGGCGCCGACGATCAGCCACACCGTGCTCTCGGCGAAGCCCGCCAGCATCCAGCGCAGCGATTTGCCAGGATCCGGGTCGATATAGCCGGCGACGCCTGCGACCGTCAGGCCAATGAGGCCGACAGCGCCGACCGGCATCGATTCCAGGATGAGCCCGGTGATGACGGCCGCGAAAACGGCAAAATAGTGCCACTGATTGACGTTGAGCCCCGACGGCACGGGCCACAGATAGATCGCCAGCCACACCACGAGCGGCGCGATCAGCTTCCAGCGAAACCCTTTTGCTTCAGGCGCCTGTGAACTAGCGGCCATAAGCCCTCCCCTCGATTGCCGTCACATCGTCGTTGGCGGGCCGTTCTTGTCGCAGTTCGGCGTATACGAACTGTCCGCAGCGCGATCAATGGCCAGACTCGGGTTCTGTCGCTCCGCGCCCCGATTTTCCGGAGGCTCACAAATGCCCGGTGCGCCGGTGCTCCGGCTCACTGCCGTGGACACCGGAAAGCGGATGGTGGTACCGATGGTGATCCAGTTGGCGTTCTCGCCGGTGATGTTGCGGCCGTAGATTACGTCGACGGAGAATATCTCGTTTAGCCGGTAACGCACGCCGGAGGGATTGGCGACCGCCGAGAAGTCGCCGTTCGAAGCCGCCGAGATCCAGCTTTCGACCTTGCAGGAGCCGACCTCGGAGATGTCGGCGGCATCCACCGCATAGGCGCCATTCGCGGCGCGCGCATCCCGTGCCGCAACTGCGACAAGAGCCGCAATTGCGGCGGTTATTCCGGCTCGTCCAGCCAAGCCCATAGCCGGATGTCAGCAGGGTCTTCGCCTCGACAAGGCCCGGATTCTGGGACTATCTTCGCGCCATGAGCGAGCATCATCACGGCCACGATCACGACCATTCGGAGCTGTCGGAGACCGAGCTGCGCGTGCGCGCGCTCGAGACGATCCTGACCGAAAAAGGCTATGTCGAGCCGGCCGCGCTCGATGCCATCATCCAGGCCTACGAGACCAAAATCGGCCCGCATAACGGGGCACGCGTCGTCGCCAAGGCCTGGACCGATCCGGCCTTCAAGCAGGCGTTGCTGGAGGACGGCTCCAAGGCGATCGGCACGCTCGGTCACGTCAGCCGCGTCGGCGACCATCTCGTCGTGGTCGAGAACACACCGACGCGGCACAACATGGTCGTGTGCACGCTGTGCTCCTGCTACCCCTGGGAAATGTTGGGGCTGCCGCCGGTCTGGTACAAGGCTGCGCCCTATCGTTCGCGCGCAGTGAAGGATCCGCGCGGCGTGCTCGCCGATTTCGACGTGACCCTGCCGACGGACATGGAGATCCGGGTCTGGGACTCGACTGCGGAGACCCGCTTCCTGGTGCTGCCGATGCGCCCCGCGGGCACCGAAGGCTGGAGCGAGGAGCAACTCGCCGAGCTCGTCACGCGCGATTCCATGATCGGCACCGGCTTTCCGAGGACGCCGGGAGCGCCGTCATGAACGGTGTGCACGACATGGGCGGCATGGACGGGTTCGGCAAGGTCGAGCCCGAGCCGAACGAACCGATGTTTCATGAGGAATGGGAGTCGCGCGTGCTGGCCATGGTGCGCGCCATGGGCGCGGCTGGCGCCTTCAACATCGACACCTCGCGTTTCTATCGCGAGACGCTGCCGCCGCATGTGTATCTCTCGAGCTCGTACTACAAGAAATGGTTCCTCGGGCTCGAGGAGATGCTGATCGAGAAGGGCTACCTTACCCGCGAGGAAGTCGCTGCCGGACACGCGATGAAGCCCGGCAAGGCGCTCAAGCACGGCAAGTTCGACCTCGCCAATGTCGAGCGTGTGATGGTGCGCGGCAAGTTCGCCCGCCCTGCCCCGGCGCCGGCGAAATTCAACATCGGCGATCGCGTGCGTGCCAAGAACATTCATCCGGCGACGCATACGCGGCTGCCGCGCTATGTCCGCGGCCACGTCGGCGTCGTCGAGCTCAACCATGGCTGCCACGTGTTTCCTGACTCGGCGGCGATGGAGCGCGGCGAGGATCCGCAATGGCTCTACACCGTCGTGTTCGAGGGACGTGATCTCTGGGGCGAGGACGGCGATCCGACGCTGAAAGTGTCGATCGACGCGTTCGAGCCGTACCTGGATCCGGCATGATGAGCAGCACGGCTGCTGCTGCCGCGACGGCGGCGATCCCGAGCATTCCCCGCGATGACGACGGCCCGGTGTTTCGCGCGCCCTGGGAGGCGCATGCGTTCGCAATGGCCTTGACGCTGCACGAGCGCGGCGTATTCACTTGGCCCGAATGGGCCGCGGCGCTCGCCGACGAGATCAAGCGCGCGCAGGCCGCCGGCGATCCCGACACGGGCAAGACCTACTATCTGCACTGGCTTGCCACGCTGGAAGGCCTCGTCGCGCGCAAGGGCGTTGCTTCGATGGAAACGCTGCACCGCTACCGCGACGCCTGGGATCACGCGGCGGATCGCACGCCGCACGGCAAGCCGATCGAGCTGCGGCCGGAAGATTTTGGCTAGCCGTCGCTGAGTTCGTCATTGCGAGCGCAGCGAAGCAATCCAGAACCCCTCCGCGGCGGCGGTCTGGATTGCTTCGTCGCAAAGGCTCCTCGCAATGACGCGGCGTCCTCAGCGCCCCGCCACAAACTCCCGCCACCCCTTCGCCCGCAAACTGCACGCCGGGCACTCGCCGCAGCCATAACCCCAGTCATGCTGCGCGCCGCGTTCGCCGAGATAGCAGGTGTGGGACTGCTCGCGAATGAGGTCGACCAGGCCGTCGCCGCCGAGATCATGCGCCAGCTTCCACGTCGCGGCCTTGTCGATCCACATCAGCGGCGTATGCAGCTCGACCGGCCTCGCCATGCCGAGCGAGAGCGCGGCCTGCATGGCGCGGATGGTCTCGTCGCGGCAATCGGGGTAGCCGGAATAGTCGGTCTCGCACATGCCGCCGACGATGTGGGTGATGCCGCGCCGGTAGGCCAGCGCCGCGGCAAAGGTCAGGAACACGAGGTTGCGGCCGGGCACGAAGGTGTTGGGCAGGCCATCGGCGCCCATCGCGATGGCAACGTCGCGCGTCAGTGCCGTCTCGGACACGGCGGCCAGCGTCGGAATGGACAGCGTGTGGCTGTCGCCGAGCTTTGCGGCCCAATCGGCGCGCAGGCCCTTGATGCCGTCGAACAGGCGGTCGCGGCAAGCGAGCTCAATGGCGTGGCGCTGGCCGTACTCGAACCCCAGCGTCTCCACGCGGGCAAAGCGGCTCAGCGCCCAGGCGAGGCAGGTGGTAGAATCCTGACCGCCGGAGAACAGCACCAGTGCGGTTTCGGAGGAAAATGCGTCACTCATGGCCGCGCTTTAGCACTGCGCACCTCGCCCGCCAATCGGTGGAAATCGGCCTGTTCCGGCGCACGCCGCTGGGAACGGCTGCCCGCTTTTGGCATAAGGCTTTGGACCCAGGAGAACGGCCCGCAATGACCCCTTCCCGCGACATTTCCCGCCTGATCGAGATCATGGCGGCGCTGCGCACGCCGGTGACCGGCTGCCCCTGGGACCTCGAGCAGGATTTTGCGACCATCGCGCCCTACACGATCGAGGAAGCCTATGAGGTGGTCGACGCGATCACCCGCGGCGATCTCGACGACCTCCGCGAAGAACTCGGCGACCTGCTGCTCCAGGTCGTGTTCCACGCCCAGATGGCTGAGGAGCAGAACGCCTTTTCCTTCGGCGACGTGGTCGAGGCCATCACCCGCAAGATGATCCGGCGCCATCCTCACGTCTTCGCCGACAAGGACGGCAATCTCGCCCCGCACCACGTCAAGGAAGTCTGGGACCGCATCAAGGCCGAGGAGAAGGCCGAGCGCGCCGCCCGCCGGCCGCCGGAGGAGACATCGGCCCATAAGTCGCTGCTGTCCGGCGTCAAGGCCGGCCAGCCGGCGCTGACGCGCGCGATGGAGCTGCAGCGCAAGGCCTCGACCGTCGGCTTCGACTGGAACGACCCCCGCGCGGTGCTGCACAAGATTCGCGAGGAGGTCGACGAGATCGAGGCGGCATTGGACCGAAGCGACAAGCAGGAGATTGCCGAAGAGACCGGCGACCTGATGTTCGCACTCGTCAACCTCGCCCGCCATGTCGATGCCGATCCGGAAGCCGCGTTGCGCGCGACCAACGCGAAGTTCGAGCGGCGCTTTGCGTTCATCGAGCGCGCGCTGCAGGCGCAGGGCCGCACGCTGGAGCAGGCCTCGCTGGAAGAGATGGACGCGCTTTGGAATGCGGCAAAGAGTGACGAGCAACAACTTGCGACAGGCGGGAGAACCAATCGAGCCCGCCGCTAACTCCGCCGTCGTCCCGGCGAAGGCCGGGACCCAACAGGAGGCAATTTGGCGAACGCTCGGAGTTATGTGTTGGTTGGTACGAAGACCGTGCGATCTCGACAGATCGTGCGGGATGGGTCCCGGCCTTCGCCGGGCCGACTAAACTCATAGATCAAGCCACGCGCGGCACGGCGTCGAACCTGTTCACCACGATATCCCGCTTGGTCTCATCCACCCGCACGGTCATGTCGAAGCGGCCATCGTGCAGCTCCTTGGCCAGCACCTCGGAATTGCGATGCAGCCAGGAGATGCCGGCGCCGTCCGACGCGTCGATGGAGAGATCGAGCGTGGTGCGCTTGGCGGCTAAGCGCTCCTCGATCGCGGCAAGCAGCGCGTCGATGCCCTCGCCCGACACGGCGGACACCAGCATCGCCGGATGGTCCTCCGGCCGGCGCGCGGCGATGTTCAAGAGCTCTTCGCGCTGCTGGGCGTCGTAGCGGTCGATCTTGTTCCAGACCTCGATGATGCGGCCGCTGTCATCGGGATTGATGCCGAGCTGGCGCAGCACCGCGTCGACGTCGCTCTGCTGCGCCTCGGCATCCTCGTGCGAGATATCGCGCACATGCAGGATGACGTCGGCCTCCAGCACCTCCTCCAGCGTGGCGCGGAAGGCGGCGACGAGCTGCGTCGGCAGGTTGGAGATGAAGCCGACGGTGTCGGACAGCATCGCCTTGCCGCCATGCGGCAGGTTGAGCGCGCGCAAGGTGGGGTCGAGGGTTGCGAACAGCATGTCGGCGGCCTGCACGTCTGCACGGGTCAGCCGGTTGAACAGCGTCGATTTGCCGGCGTTGGTGTAGCCGACCAGCGCCACGACGCGGTACGGCACGCGCTGGCGGCCGGCGCGATGCAGCCGACGCGTGGCCTGCACCTTCTTCAGCTCGCTCTCGAGCTTGGTGATGCGTTCCTGGATCAGGCGGCGGTCGGCCTCGATCTGGGTCTCGCCGGGACCGCCCATGAATCCGAAACCGCCGCGCTGGCGTTCGAGATGGGTCCAGGATCGCACCAGGCGCGAGCGCTGGTAGTTGAGATGCGCGAGCTCGACCTGGAGCGCCCCCTCCTTGGTCTTGGCGCGGCGGCCGAAGATTTCCAGGATGAGACCGGTGCGGTCGAGCACCTTGGCGTGCAGCTCCTTCTCGAGATTGCGCTGCTGGATCGGCGCCAGCGCGCAATCCATCACCACGAGCTCGACGTCGAGGCTCTTGGCCAGCGCGGCGATCTCCTCGACCTTGCCCTTGCCGATATAGGTGGCGGGCCGGATCTGGCTGATCGGCGCGATGATCGCATCGGCAATGACGAGGTCGATCGCGCGCGCGAGGCCTGCGGCTTCATCGAGCCGCGCCTCGGCGTCACGTTGGACATGACCTTCCGATTGCGCGTCGGCACTTCCCGCGCGCACTCGTAAATAGGGACCGATGACAAGCACCCGCCCCGTCTGCTTAGCCCCTGCCGACCGCGGACGGTCGGCCTCCCCGTCGAAATTCCGGGGTTCCAATCAGATCACTCTCAAGCCGGCTGATCCTCGCCGCCTTCGAACAACTGGATGGGCGCGCCCGGCATGATGGTCGAGATCGCATGCTTGTACACCAGCTGCGAGTGACCGTCGCGACGGAGCAGCAAACAGAAATTGTCGAACCAGGTCACGATGCCCTGGAGCTTCACTCCGTTGACCAGAAAGATCGTCAGTGGCGTCTTGGTTTTGCGAACGTGATTAAGGAAGGTGTCCTGCAGGTTTTGTGCGCGGTCTGCCGCCATTGTTTTTTTCTCGCTTTGAGTTTCTTTTTATTGCGCCGGATGCGGCCCTCTTTGTGAGATTCGGGGCCTCTTCCGGTTGCCGCTCCTCATGAGATCCCCCTCGGAGGAACGGCGGTTCGATTAGAAGACAGGTCGGGTTATTAGGCAAGCCGCTTCGCGCGGCAGCCCATGCTCTATTGCCCCGAAAAACTACGGAAATCGATGGTTTTCCTCGTTTAACCCTGGCGGGCCGCCGCGATGTCGCGCTGCTGGCCTCTTGTCTCCTGTATGCGGGCCGGTATCCACCTCGCTCGCAGCGCTTTAACCGACGCCGAGTGCTTTCAGCTTCCGGTGCAGAGCCGACCGTTCCATGCCAACGAACTCGGCCGTACGAGAAATATTTCCTGAAAAACGGCTGATCTGTGCGATCAAATAGTCGCGCTCGAACACTTCGCGTGCTTCGCGCAACGGCAGGCCCATGATGTGCTCGCCATTGTTGCTGGTCGGCATCGCCGGCACCATCGAGCCGACGTCCTGCGGCAGCATGTCGGCGGTGATGATCACCTCCGGGCCGCCGGCGGCCAGAATCATGACTCGTTCAACGTTGTTGCGGAGTTGGCGCACATTGCCCGGCCAGACGTGCGATTGCAGCACCGCCATCGCGTCCTGACCGATCTGGCGCTTGGGCAGGCCGCTGCCAGCCGAGATCTGCTCCATGAAGTAATCGATCAGCTCCGGAATGTCCTCGCGCCGCTCCGACAGCGCCGGCACGCGGATCGGCACCACCGAGAGCCGGTGGTAGAGGTCCTCGCGGAAATGCCCGGCCGCGATCTCCTCCTCGAGGTTGCGCGCGGTCGAGGAGATGATGCGCACGTCGACCTGCACCTTGGCGGTGCCGCCGACGCGCTGGAACGACTGCTCGACCAGGACGCGCAGGATCTTGTTCTGGGTCTCGCGCGGCATGTCCGCGATCTCGTCGATGAAGAGCGTGCCGCCATGCGCCTCTTCGAGCGCGCCGGGCTTGCGCGGCTGCTCGCCGTTGGACTGCTCGATGCCGAACAGCTCGTGCTCCATGCGCTCGGGCGTGATCGCGGCGGCGTTGATCACGACGAAGGGACCGTCGGCCCGGCCCGAGGCCGCATGCAGCGTGCGCGCGGTCAGCTCCTTGCCGGCGCCGGCGGGGCCGACGATCAGGATGCGGCTGTTGGCCTTGGCCGCGCGTTCGATGGTCTGGCGCAACTGGTTCATGCTGGGCGAGCGGCCGACCAGCTGGCTTGCGCTCGGCGCGAGCTGCTTCAGCTCCTTGACCTCCCGCTTCAGCCGCGAGTTCTCCAGCGCGCGATTGGCGACCAGGATCAATCGGTCGGCCTTGAACGGCTTCTCGATGAAGTCGTAGGCGCCGCGCTTGATCGCGGCGACCGCGGTCTCGATGTTGCCGTGGCCGGAGATCATCACGACCGGCAGATCGGCATTGTCCTTCTTGACCTGCTCCAGGAGCTGCAGCCCGTCGAGCTTGGAGCCCTGCAGCCAGATGTCGAGGAACACCAAATGCGGCCTGCGATTGGCGATCTCGGCGAGCGCCGAGTCGCTGTCGCGTGCGGTCCGTGTGACGAACCCCTCGTCTTCGAGAATGCCCGCGACGAGATCCCGAATATCGGCTTCGTCATCGACAATCAGAATTTCACTAGCCATGGGTCGCGCCTGTCTTGTCAGCTGCCTGTTGAGGCTTCGATTTTCGTTGAATCATTGGTCTTCTCGTCCGGCTCTTTGGTTCCGGCCGCCGGCTCTTTTGTTTCCTGCGCCTTGATGGAATCCGCAGGCGTTTCCTTGATATCCGGGACGGTCGCGTCCTTCGTCCTTTGCTTGGCGGCCGGCGCCTGCTCGGTTCCCTCGGCCTTCTTGGCCTGGCCGGAAACCGCAAAGCGCATGCGCATCCAGGCGCCGCGCTGGCCTTCGCGGAAGTCGCCGGCATCCTTCAGCTCGATGCGCCCGCCATGGTCTTCCAGCACGCGGCCGACGATCGCAAGGCCAAGGCCGGTGCCCTTGGCGCGCGTGGTCACATAGGGCTCGAGCAACCGCGAGCGCGCGACCTTGGGCAGGCCGATGCCGTTGTCGATCACGTCGATCAGCACGTCATCGCCCTCGCGCGACACCACGACGTCGATGCGGCCTTTGCCGAGCTCCTCCGGCGGGACCTGCTCGATCGCCTCGGTGGCGTTCTTGACGATGTTGGTGACCGCCTGCGAGATCAGCCGCCGGTCGAACTGGGCGCGGAGCGGATCCTCCTTGAACTCGGCTTCGATGTCGAGCTCGGGATGGGCGACCTTCATCAGGAACACCGCCTGCCGCACCGTGTCGGCGACATCCTCGCCCTCCATCACGGGCTTCGGCATCCGCGCAAAGCGCGAGAACTCGTCGACCATGCGCCTGATGTCGTCGACCTGGCGCACGATGGTGTCGGTGCACTGGTCGAAGATCTGCTTGTCCTTGGCCTCGGTGATGTCCTTGCCGAACTTGCGGCGGATGCGCTCGGCGGAGAGCTGAATCGGCGTCAGCGGATTCTTGATCTCGTGAGCGATGCGGCGCGCCACGTCGCCCCAGGCCGAGGTACGCTGGGCCGAGACCAGCTCGGTGATGTCGTCGAGCGTGATGATGTAGCTGTCGTGCGGCTGGTTCTTCTCGGCGCTGACGCGGACCGACAGGTTGCGCTCGGTGCCGTCGCGGGTGATCGTGATCTGGCCCTGCACCAGGCGCTGGGTTCCTTCCCGCGCCGTCTTCATCATCTCGTCGAGCTCGGGCAGAACGTCCGAGAGCGGATGGCCGAGCGTCTCGGCTTCGGAGTGCCCGATCAGCTTCTCGGCGGAGCGATTGAGGATGCCGACACTGCCCGAGGTATCGACGCCGATGATGCCGGCGCTCGCCGAGGACAGCACGGCCTCGATGAAGCGGCGGCGGCTGTCGATGAGGTCGCTGGCGTTGACGAGCTCGTCGCGCTGGCTGCGCAATTCCTGCGTCATCTTGTTGAAGGTCTCGCCCAGCTGGGCGAGATCGCCTTCCGACTGGTGTACCGGCACCTTCACATGGAGATCGCCGGTCGACACCGTATGGGCCGCGTTCATCAGGCGCCGGATCGGCGCCACCAGCGAGTTGGCGAAGTTCAGCCCGATCAGCACCGAGGCCATCAGGATGGTCAGCGCGATCACCGCGAACATCAGCGCGAAGGCGACCTGGATGCCGAGCCGCCGCGACTCGATCTGGGCATATTCGGCGACGCTGACCTCGGTCTGCTTGAGTTGGTTGACCACGTTGGGATCAAGCGGCCGCGCGACGTACAGGAACGTGTCGTTGAAGGCGCGCAGGCGGATCACCGCGGCGACGTAGCTCGCATCCGGCAGCACCGCGATCTCGGGCTCGTTCTCGTTGACGTTGCTGAGGAAGTCCGGCGCCGGCGGCGAATAGGCCAGCCGCATGCCGGTGTCGGCGGATTCCAGGATGTTGGTGTTCTTGTCGATGATCATCGCGCCCGGCAAATTGCGGGAGCTGGCGCTGGCAGTCAGCATCTCGCGAAACGAGCGGCGGTCCTGGTCGTAGAGCGGCCTTGCGTGGGCGATGTCGTTGGCCATGCCGAGAATGTCGCCGCGGATCAGCTGCGCATGGTCCTGCATGTAGGCGCGCGCGATGTTCAGCGAGTTCTGGATGACCTCCTTGGTCGGCCCGGAGAACAGCCGGTCGAGGCCGCGCTCGAGGGTGACGTTTGCGACCACGGAGACCAGCACCGCCGGCAGCAGCGCAACGATCGAGAACAGGCTGACGATCTGGACATGCAGGCGCGCCGCCGCCCTGCCCCGCCGCCGCGCCAGGATCAGCTGCCAGAGCTCGCGGGTGATGATCCCGACCAGCAGCAGGATCGTGCCGGCATTGATCAGGTAGAACGAGCGGACCACCTCCGGCGTCGGATCGATCCGCGTCAGGCCGGTCAGGACCAGGAAGGTCAAAAGGCCCGACAGCAGCGCCAGCGCCACGGCAAAGGGCGCCAGCCAGCGTCGCGGCGACCAGCGCCGCGGCTCTTCGGCTGGGGCCGTGTCAAAGGATGCGGCCGAGGTATCTGCGCTGGTCATTCCGACAATGGTGCTGAAAACGGGTCCGCGGCGGGCGGAGACTGATGTATTCGTACCACATTGTTGCCGAGACACTACAGTGTCAATTAGCACGTGATCTCAGTAGTTTACGGAATTCAACTTCTTCTTTTGGCCACGATTTACCAATTCGAGGACGACGGGATTCGACGGCCGCCGGCTGCTCGGCGAAGCTCCGCGGCCATCTCACTTCAGTGAAATCGTGATCTGGCTGAGGTTGGCCGCGAGCTCCAGGCCCGCCTTTGGACCCTGCAGGACGAGGGTCACGCCCTTTTCGTTGCGCAGCTGAACGCCATTGATGCCGCCGACCAAAGCGAAGCCGCCGCCGACGGAACTGTATGTCCCGGCAAAGTCGGCGACGTCGCGGATTCCCGACGCTCGTCCCTCGAACCGGCCGATGGTCGCCCCAGCGGTGATGCCCAGGCTCAGGCCGCCGACGGTGAACGGATATGTCCGGCCGCGATAGCTCAACACGCCGCGGCCTGCGCCGCCGCCGACCAGAAGGCCGGCCTTGACGAACTTGACGCGGACTTGCCCGGTCGCTTGTGCGAAGGATGGCGTCGCGGGCATCGCGAGCAGGACGAGCACCAGCGCCGCGAGGCCGGTTGCGACGGCGCGCAGGACGCCTTTCAGTCTAGGGCTTCTCGGCATCGACCTTCTTCCACGTCTGGTCGGGATCGAACTGCGTCGTGCGCCGCGCGATGAAGCTGGTCCGCGTGCCGAGATCCTTCTGGTAGACGGTGCCGTCATGGTTGACCAGAAAGGTCATCACGCCGGAATTGCCGTATTCCGCGGGCCATGCGATCAGCGCGAAGCCGCCGATCATCTTGCCCTTGACGACATAGTTGAGCGCTCCGCCGGGCGCGTTGGGCCCCTGGCCCTTCAGAATGTGGAAGTAGTAACCGTGATAGGGCGCCGGCTCGTCGCCTGCACCTTGCTTGTAGCCCTCCGCCGAAGCCTCCGCGACCAGGGCGCCGAGCGGGCTCGGGTCGTTGTCGTCGCGCCAGAACAGGCCGTCCTTCTTGCCGGCCGTGGAGACGAAGCGCTGTGCGTAGACGCCCGCACCCTCGCCGCGATCCTTCCCGGCATATTCGTTCTGCGCGTCGACATAGGCGAGCGCGGTCTGGATCGCGTCGAGCTCGTTGCGGCCGATGCGGCGGCGAAGCACCTCGATGCGGCCTTCGTCGGTATCGAACTCCCAGCCGTTCCTGGTGTTGACCAGCGGAATCGGGAACGGGAAGTCGTCGGGCCCGAGCAGCAGCGTGGCCTTCTTGTTGCCCTCGGCCTTGATCGCATGCCTGGCGTCGTACATCGAGACGAACCGCGCGCGGATGTCGGCGTCGGCGACCTCGTCGCCGGACGAGACGATGTCGTCCGCCGCCCTGCCCAGCACCTTCAAGAGGTCGCGCGGACCGCTCTTGGCTGCAGCAGCGAGTGCGGCGGCCGCGTCCTCCGGCGTCTTGTAGGATTCCTGCGCCTGTGACACTGATCCCAGAAGCGCCAGCGCCATGATGCCCGGCAGTACCGCGCGATAAAGCGACATCAGGCCGATCATGGCGCGACCTCCGCAGGAATCTTCGCGCCAGCGGCGAGCCAATCGCTGTAGGTGCGGAATTTCAGACCAAGCTTTTCATAGTGGACGCGCAGATAGCCGTCGCTGCCACGGGTCACCGCATCGGGCATCACGTATTCGACCTCCTGCGCCATGACGCCGACATAGGCCTTGTCGCTGCCGATATAGCTGAAGCGGTAATAGCCGAGGCCGTTGCCGAGATGGCCGAGCAGCGTGATGTCGTGCTTCAGTGCGATATCCGAGCGCCGGCCACCGCCACCGCCGCCGCGGAAACCACCTCCTCCGCCTCCTCCGCGGAAGCCGCCGCCTCCACCACCACGCATCGCCATTCCGCCACCGCCACCGCGACCTGCAAAGCTCGGTCCGCCACCGCCGCGCGGCATGCTGGCCATACTGGCCCGTCCCCGCGCTGATGCCGCGGCCGCCGCCCGGCCGGAGGAGACGTTCATCGCGCCGCCGCGATTGCCACCGCCGCCACGGTTGCCCGCGCCGCCACCGGCACGGTTCGCAGCCTTTGCACGATCTCCGCCACCCTTGGCGCGATCTCCGCCGCCCTTGGCGCGGTCACCGGCACCGGCACGATCGCCGCCGCCCGGCCGGTCGCGCGTCCCTGCACTGGGGCGATCCCCGGCACCCGGACGATCGCCGCGATTGCCGGCGCGATCACCGGGGCCGCCACGATCACCGCGATCACCTGCGCGATCGCCACGATCACCTGCACGATCACCTGCACGATCGCCGGCGCGGTCTCCAGCGCCTTGGTTCGGACGCAGCACCTGGTTGCCGTCGCGGCCGCGGAAATCCATCCGGTCCGATACGCCGGCCTTCAGATTGTTGTTGCCGAAGCGCTGCTGAACATTGGTGTTGTTGTAGCGCACGCCCTGGCGATGGGCCGGATTGTGCTGCCAGCCGTTGCCGATGTTGGTGGTGCGATGGTTGACGTAGACGTTGCGGTTGCCCCAGTTGCAGCCGCCGCCCCAGTAATTGCCCCAGCGTCCGATCGCCCAGGCCGTGCCGAAGGCGAGCCCGGCGGCAACCATGCCCGCGCCGATATAGGAGGGATAGCCCCAGTAATACGGCGGATACTCCGCGTACGGCCAGGTGCCGTAGACCGTCGCCGGGTCGTAATACGGCACGTACATCTCCGCAGGATTGGCCTGCTGGATGACGACGACCTGCTTGCCTTCCTGCGACTGGACGCTGACCTTCTGCTGCTTGGTGGTGACCAGCTTCTTGTTGTCATAGGCCTTGTTGCGCAGACGCTGGATCGCGTCCATCACGTCGGGCTGCTGGGCGAGAAAGGCGTCGCCCAGCTTCTGGGTCCAGTCGAGCTTGTCGCTCATCATGGAAAGAACTTCGGCTGTGCTCGCGAGCGCCTTGACGCTGTCGTCCCAGCCCTGCTTGTCGACCTCGGTCTTCAGCGCATCGCCCTTCAGCGTCTTGCGTTCCTTCAGCCAGCGGTCGGCCTGTACCACTTCGAGCGGATAGGTGGAAGCGGCCAAGACGTTGGCGAGCAGTTCGTCGGGATAGAGCGCGATCGGTGCAACCAGGGCTTCGAGCTGTTCCGGCTTCAACAGCTCGGCAGCCGGTGCTTGCGCGGTTGCAGGCTGCGCCTGCGTGCTCGGCGTCGCCGGCTTGTCGGCCGTCTGCGCAATTGCCGCGACCGGCATCGCCAGCATCAGCGCAATTGCCATCAGGGTCCTGCGGCAGCGAGACATTCCAACCTCCATCCAACTTTCCGACCGAAGATCGGGGCCGCGGCATGGGCGCTCGTTGATCGAGATCAACGAAACGGAAGCGGCCGTTTCTGTTGCAACGCGAGAGCGAATGCTTCACTCGATCAGCTCGGCCTCCATCAGCAGCCGGCTCGGTACCGTCAACCCAAGCGCATTGGCGGCTTTCATGTTGATGACGAGCTCGAACTTGCTGGCGAATTGCACCGGAAGCGTGCGGATGTCCGCGCCTCGCATGATGCGATCGACATAGCCGGCACCATCGCGAAACTGCTGGGTCAGATCGGCACCATATGACATCAGGCCGCCATTGGCGGCGTAGAAGCGGACAGCGAAAATGGCCGGCACGCGGCGCTGTGCCAGCAAGGGAATCGTCATCGCGCTCTGTGCGCTGAAGAAGCCGCCGTCCGGCAACACGACAAGGCCGGCTCCATTGCGCGCCGCCGCCTCGATCACCCCCGCGATGTCGGCTCCGCTTCGAACGCTCGCACCGGTGATCTTCATGCCGAGACGGCCTTCCATCTGGTGCGCGGCATCGATGTAGAATGGCGCATAAGGTGCCGAGTCCGGATTGAACAGAACCGCGGCGTGAGTCATGCCGGGCACCATGTCCTTGAGCAGGCTGAGCCACTTCCCGCTCATCGAGTGCTCGTAGAGTGAGAAGCCGGTCAGATTTCCGGTCGGTCGCGCCAGATTGGCAACCAGACCGGTCCCGACCGGATCAGAGAGCCCGACGAAGACGATCGGAATTCGCTGGGTGGCATCGCGCAATGCCCTGGTCGTGCCCGTGCTGGTCGCGAACAGGACGTCCGGCATGGTCGCGACGAGCTCGAGCGCCTCCAGTTTCTGCCGTGCCGGATTGGGACCCGGCCAGCGTATTTCGAGCCGATAGTTCTGGTTGGCGATCCAGCCGCGATCGGCCAGCCCCTGCTGGAACGCATCGACCCGCATCTGGGCTCCGGGATCGCCCGCAACATTGCCGGTCAACACGCCCACCGAAGGCATCGACTGCCAGGGGGCCCTCTCCTGCGCTCGCGCGGCGACCGGAAACACAGCCGCAGCGCCAAGCAGAGCCATCAACTCGCGGCGTCTCATGATCAAACCACCACCCCAATTGCCCGCGTCCAGCCCGGCCGTGACGAAACGGCGAAAGGAAACGGCCTCGGCGGGCTCAAGGTTTGATCGAGATCAAGATACCGCTGTCAGCGAATGAGCGGCAGCCTGATCGTGAACTGGGCACCGCCCCAGGGCTGGTTCTCAGCGGCGATCGTGCCGTGATGGGCCTCGATGATGGTCTTCACGATCGCAAGCCCCATTCCCATTCCTTGCGGCTTGGTCGTGAAGAACGGATTGAAGACGTTTGCGAGATCCGCGGGGGCGATGCCTGGCCCGGTATCGGAAATCCTGATCTCGGCCTGGCTGCCGGTCCGCATGGTCGACACGGCGATGTCGCGCTTTTTCATGTCGGCATCCGAGACTGCATCCATCGCATTGATGATCAAATTGAGCACGACCTGCTGAAGCTGCACGGGATCGCCCTTGACGTGCAGACCCGCGGGCACGGGCATGTAGGTCAGCGCGATGCGGCGGCCATCGGCGACGGCGCTCACCAGTCCGATCGCTTCCCGTACCGTGTCGTTCAGCTCGATATCCCTGACCTCGAACGGGGTCTTCTTCAGGACGCTGCGCAGCCGGCGGATCACCTCGCTCGCCCGCTGGTCGTCCCGTCTGATGTCGGCGAGGATCTGCCGGATCTCCTCGATATCGGGCGGAGCGGCGCTGAGCATGAGCTCCGCCGTCTCGGCGTTGGTCAGAATGGATCCGAGCGGCTGGTTCAATTCGTGCGCGATCGAAGTGGTCAGCTCGCCAACGGCCGAGTACCGGTTCACGTGCGCAAGTTCCGCCAGCCGCTGGCGCGATTCCACTTCGGCGAGCCGGCGGCGGCGACGCTCGTGCAGCAGCCCGCTGATGAGCGCGGCCTGGACCAGAAATACCGCCGAGATCATCAGCATCTGCCAGCGATAGCGCTCCCAGATGTTCGGTTCTCGAAACAGGATTTCGCTGCCGGGAGGCAACCGGCTCTCGCTGATGCCCCAGCGCTGCAATTCCCGCCAATCATATCTCGGCGCCGCGAAGCCGAGCGGCTCATAGGTGATGCTCGAAGGTTTTGTGCCTCCGAGAACGCGGAGGGCGACGCTGACGGTCCTCGAACTCGTTTCGGCAGCCGAATGCATGGGGCCGCCGACGGTGCTGCCGCCGAAGAAGGGGTCCTGGTAGGAAAAGATCGGTGCATTCGCAACCGCGTGCAGGCTGCGCAGGGCGATGTCGCTCTCGTGGACCATCCCGGCTGCGTCGACCGACATCAGGCCCCAGAACAGGACGGTGTGCGGTGGGAGACTGGATGCTCGTTTAAGGATCTCCTCGAATGACAGGTCCGAATACCAGATCAGCTCCAACCGCTCGCGCATCGGCTTCAGCTCGCGCTTCACCTCCTCCATCCAGAACTTCTCCAGCGGCGAAGCACCGATCACCATCGCGACCGCCTTCGTGTCCGGCAGCAGCTGAAGGATGTTGGCGAATGCAGCCGTGAAGTCGTTGCGGATCGCCACGACGACGTCATTGTCGGTGAGATCGGAGCGGTCGATCAGCCGGTATTCGACCGCGGAAAGAATCAACGGCGTGTCGGGAAAAAGTCTCGCGCGGTATCTCTGGGCAAACCGGGCGGCCGGCGCGCCAATCGTGAGCACAATATCGGGCAGCGCCCCCTGATAGAGCGATTGCAGATATTCGACGAAGGGCGCCTCGGGACCGGGATTGTTGAACCTCGCCGTGAGCAGCGCATGCTCCTGGATGTCGAGCGGCCATGGCGATTTCCGCTCGAGCTCGGCCTTGATGTCGCGTGCGTATTCGCTCCACGGCCGAAACTCGCGGCCAAAGGAATGCAGCACCAGCACGCGCTTGAGCTCGCCGCGCAGGTTCCGCTCGACGCCACTTGCCTTATCCGGCGACATGCACCCGGCGACGAACAGGCCCAGGCAGAACAGCACGGCAGGCCACGACCTGACCGGATCAGAGGACATGCGTCCGCTCAGCTCCAATTCCCGCAGCTTCCGGCGGCTGCTTTCCGGACAATTCTAGCGGCAATTGTCGCGCACGGACAGCCCGTGAGAACACGCCTCAGCAGCGGGTGATGGCGCGACCGCACCTGCGCCTTCGCAAGGAAGCCGAGGCGAGGCGTGCCATTGCAGGACAATCCCGCGGCAAAGGCACAATCTGTCGCTAGGAAGCGGGGCAGCGGAAATAGCGGATTTCCATATCCTCCATGCCCGGAAATAGCCGGACGATGCTGTTTGCATCCAGCTCCTTCAGGCTCAACTGAATGCTGGAGAGCATTATGTCGGTCGCGCAGGCCGCAATCAGATTGACGTTCGGGCCGTTGTCCTTCCTTGCCTTGATCCGGCAGCGGGCGAATTTTCCGACGATCTGATCTCCGTCGACGATGAAGCCGCCGCCATAGACATCCGACATGTCGGTGAAGCCGAACTGCGCGCCTTTCCGCGCAAACACCTTGCTGCAATTATCGGCATCGCCCGCCCACGCGCCGTTGAGATCGAGGGCCCTGGCGCTGGCGGCGGCAACGACCAGCGAGATCAACGTTGCGCCGAGCGTGATCAGTTTCCGTGAAGCCATCTGATGTGTCCTTTTCTCAACGTTCAATGGCCGCTCAGCACGAGTGTCTGGATCGGCAGCAACAGCGCCTGGATGCGTAGCAGCAATGCGTGCACGAGGCCGACGCCGTCCACGACGTGCAGCGCGATCTTCCGGCTGGTCGGCGTGTCCTTGGCCGAAATTTCCTCGTGGTTGCTGGTGTAGGCATTGACGACGCAGCTCGAGCCCGGCGTCACGCCCTCGAGCCCGCCTTTGTAGAGCGGCTCGAGGAACACGAGGATCGTGCCGGGACGAACGGCATTCTGCGCTTCCAGCAATTGCTCGCCGGACCGGAATTGCCCGGCTGCGATGTAGTCCTGCACGGTCGTGATCACCATCGGGATAATCACCCAGGGTCTGGATACGCAGGTCGCCTCCGCCACCATGCCGGTCTGCATCACCTGCGCCTCGATCTGGCCGAAGCCGGCCTGGAGAATCTTTCGGCCGGCTTCTTCCGGAATGAGGACGCCGGCCGGGCGCATCAGCTGGTTGACGACGTCGCCAGGGCGAACCAGGAACTGCTCGACCCGCCCGTCGACACCGGCGCGGACGATTGTCTTGTCGAGATCGACCTGGGCTTGGTCGAGCGCGGCCTCGGCGCTGGCCTTCTGCGCCGGCAGCAGCGTTGATATCTGCAAGGAGGCGGATTGCTTCGCGGCCGTCGCGGCATCTACACCGGACTGGCGCTGATCGACCAGGACCTGAAGCTTCTCGATGTCACGCTGCGGCACGATGCCGGGGTTGCGGCGCTGGAGCTCTGTCTTGACGTCGAGCTCGTCCTTGGCCTGCTGGTAATTGGCTTTCGCCTCCCCGATCTGCGCCTCGGCCTTGACCACATCGGCCTGTGCCGTCTGCATGGCGGCATCGACCTCGGCGACTTTTCGCTTGGCCGTCTCGAATGCAGCCTGCTGCTTCGAGCTGTCCAGTGTGAACAGCACATCGCCCTTCTTGACCGGTGCGCTGAAGCCGACCTTGACCTCGGCAACACGGCCCGAACCTTCGGGAAGGATCGGCACCGTTCGGAAATACAGGGTCGCCGACGACGTCGACGGATGGAAGTAGAAGATCATGGTGATCAGCGACACCGTTAGCATCAGGCAGGCGGTGATGCCCCAGCGCAGCTCGTACCAGACCGAGAAAAAGGTGATCTCCTTGCCGAAACGCTTGCCCTGGACGTAACGGCGGTAGAGGTAGTCGGGCAGGATCGTCAGCAGGGAACAGAACATCAGCTCAAACATGGCTGTGCTCCTTCTCCCTCGCCGCTGCCGGCTTGTCTGCAGGAGGCGCCGCCGCCGCGGCCTCAGCCGGCATTCCCTCGCTGTCGGCTGCAGGCGTCACTTCGGCAATCTTCTCGACGGAATCGGCGATGCTGCGCAGTGGCGTACCGAAATCCGGGATATCGATCATCGCAAGCAGCAGGCCCGCGATCCAGAAAATGTGCATATGGGTGAACAACGAGATCAGGCCGAGCACGGCGACGAACTCGAATTGCAGCTTCTGCGACTTGTGCGCCATCCGTTCCGGCAGGCTGTGCAGCTTCCAATAGAGCGTGCCGAGCCAGAGCAGGGTGCCGATCAGGAATAAGCCCATCACCACCATGAGCGGATCGGTGCCGCTTCCTGGGGCGAGATAGAACGGCAGATGGTGCGGAGCCATCGGATGAAGTTGATCGCTCAAACGTCTCTCCCGGTCAGCCAACGTGCACTTGCGGTACTGTGTTCGGGCCGCGTCCCGATTTGCTTGATTTGAATCAAGGGAACGCCCATTGCCGGACATAGCGTCCCGGAAGCTGAATGCACAATCCAGGGGAGCCGCTGCCATGCCCGGCCTCGACGAACTCATTCCCAGCGCCACGCAGATCCGCAAAGAGGCCGCACTCAAGGAGGCCGAGAAGGCGGAGGAATATGTCCGCCTCGCCGCGGCCGCCGAGGCCGAGAAGCTGGCCCTGATCGAGCGGCTGGGCAAGCCTTCCGGCAAGACCGAGGAGGAGAAGATCAAGCTCGCCTCGACCATCATCCAGCGTGCGGTGCGAAACGGGCTCACCGAGGTCATGGTGTATCGTTTCCCCAATACGCTCTGCACCGACAAGGGACGCGCCATCAACCAGATGGAAAAGGGCTGGGAGAATACGCTGACCGGCATCCCCAAGGAGATCTTCCAACTCTGGACCGACTATCTGAAGCCGCGCGGCTATCGGATCGCCTATCAGGTCATCGAGTTTCCAGGCGGCGTGCCCGGCGACATCGGCGTGACCCTTTCGTGGGGCGACGAGTAGTGCCGTAGCAGCGGAAGGACGGGGCATGGCCAAGGACGATTCTGCCGGGCGGATGAAGCGCAAGGACTATGAGAAGGAGCTGGAAAAGCTCCAAGTCGAGCTGTGCCATCTCCAGGACTGGGTCAGGGCCGAGAAGCTGAAGGTGATCATCATCTTCGAGGGGCGCGACGCCGCCGGCAAGGGCGGCACCATCAAAGCCTTGACCGAAAAGGTCAGCCCGCGCGTCTTCCGTGTCTGCGCCCTGCCCACCCCCTCCGACCGGCAGAAATCCCAGCTGTTCCTGCAGCGCTATATCGAGCAGTTCCCGGCGGGTGGCGAAATCGTGATCTTCGACCGTAGCTGGTACAACCGCGCCGGCGTCGAATATGTGATGGGCTTCTGCTCGCCGGCCGAGCACAAGCGTTTCCTGGAATTGTGTCCGCAGGTCGAGAAATTCGCCGTCGAAGGCGGCATCATCCTGATCAAGCTCTGGCTCGAGGTCGGCATGGAGGAGCAGGAACGCCGCTTCATGGCGCGTATCGAGGATCCGCTGCGACAGTGGAAGCTGAGCCCGATGGATACCGAGTCGTTCGGGCGCTGGTACGATTATTCGCGCGCGCGCGACATGATGTTCGAGGCGACCGATACCAAACATGCGCCGTGGCGACTGATCCGCTCCGACGACAAGCGGCGCGCGCGCCTCAACGTCATCTCGCATATCCTGCGGACAATCCCTTACAAGAAGGTCAAGCGCGACAAGGTCAAGCTGCCGTCGCGGTCGCACAAGGGACGCTACAACGACCAGGCAAGCCTGCGTGGATTGAAATTCGTCGAAGAGCGATACTGAACCGCGCGATATTGAAAGCGAAACGGGCTGCGATGACGCAGCCCGTTTGCCTTGAGGCTCTGGTCCGGCCTATTTCAGGCGGATCGTGACGCCGCCGACCGCGGCCGACACTTCCGCGCCGACCCGGGGACCGGTGAGCTGAAGAATCACGCCATTGGCGTTCTGCAACTGGACGGCACCGGCGCCCGCTGCGACCGCACCGCCGGCTCCGCCTACCGCATAGGACCCTTCGATCGACGCGGGTCCCCTCAGATTGAGGGCCTTGCCCACGAACTTGCTGGTCGATGCGCCGATGGTGAAGCCGACGCTCATGCCGGAGACCGTAAAGGGATATCTCTTCCCCCTCAGGAGCAGCACGCCCTCCCCGCCGCCGACGCCGACCACGAATCCGCCCTTGGTGAAGACCACCGCAACGTCGCCGGTCTCGGCACGCAACGGCGTGCTGAAACCGGTAACGGCTGCGAGCGAGGCGACCAGGACGGCGCCGATGGTGAACTTTCTCATGACGATTTCTTCCTCCTATTGAGCCAGGATCATGGCGAAGTAGCCAAACACGGTAAGCAGGATGCCCGAGACGGCATAGCCGACCGGAAATCCGATCCAGGGTACCGAGCTCTGGATTTCGACCGCCGCCTCGCGGCACGGTCCTGAATGCGATCGGGCGCCGGCGACGCCGCCCATCAGCACGGCAGGATTGATCTTGAAGACGTGGTAGCCGATCGCCCAGACGATGAAGGGCGGGATCGTGCAGGCGATGAAGCCGACCAGGAAGATCTTCAAGGCGACCGCGCCGGTGAGCTGTGCCAGCAGTCCCGCGCCGGCATTGACGCCGACGATGGCGACGAAGACGACGAGGCCGAGATCCTCCAGCACGTTGCGCGCCGCATTCGGCGTGTTGCCGAAGAAGCGCAGCCGCGACACGACCGAGGACACGATCACGCCCGACAGCAGGAGGCCGCCGGCGTTGCCGAGGCCGATCTTGGCGCCGAACGCCGGGAACTCGATCATGCCGATCAGGAAGCCGATGATCATTCCGACAGCCAGCGTCAACAGATCGGTCGAGGTGTTGGACCGCGCAATGCGGCCCCACATCTCGCCGAGCTCGTTGACGGCGGACTTGAGGCCGACTACCGAGACGATGTCCATGCGCTCCAGCTTGGTCTTGAGACCGGCGGGAATCTGCACGCCGCCGCGCTCGACCTTGGTGACCTGGAGCTGGCCGGCAATCGCGGTATCCCGGAAGGACTCGAAGGTGCGGCCCACCACCTCCTTGTTGGTGATGAGGATCTCCGCCTGGTCCATGGGAATGCCGAGCGTCTTGGCATCGGCGACCTCCGGGCCGATCAGGCCCATCTTCTCGGTGAGATGCTCGGTCGAGCCGCCGAGTGCGACGATGTCGCCCTTCTGCAGCACGAGTTCGGGATCGGCCCCTTGCGGCACGCCGTTCCGTCCCACATTGACGATGCGGTATTCCGGATTGATCGCGCGGAATTTCGCGATGCTCATGCCGACGGTCGCCGGATTTTCCAGCCGGTAGGCACGCAGACCGAACTGGCGATAGCCGGTCAGGCCGCCGCCCTCGAGGTCCTTGACGCCGAACTCCTGCTCATACTGCTTGGCGGCGGCCTTGGCATCGACGCCCCACCAGCGCGGCAGATATTTGCAGATCAGGATGATGCCAACGGTGCCCCAGATGTAGGTGATGCCGTAGGACAGCGCGATCATGCCCGAGGCTTGCTCGGGCTTCATCCCCTCGGGCAGCTTGACGACGCCGGAGCTGATGGCCTGCTCGGCCGAACCGATCGCCGCCGACATGGTCTGCGACCCCGCCAGCATGCCGCCGGCCGCGCCGGGCGGCAGCGAAAACATCTTGGCGCCGAGCACGACGAGCGAAAGGCCGACGACACTCGACACCACGGCCAGCAGACAGAATTTGAGGCCGTCGCCCTTCAGGCTGTTGACGAAGGACGGACCGACGCGCAAGCCCACGCCGTACATGAAGAGATAGTAGAACAGGCTCTTGGCAAAATTGTTCAGCTCGAGCTTCACACCATAGGTGGAGGCCCACACCGACAGACCGGCGCCGACCACGATGGCGCCGGCGACCATGCCGAGGCCATAGCCCTTGATGCTGGCCCGCCCGATATAGACGGCGAGCCCAACGACGAAGAACAGCAGCAGATACGGGTTCTGCTGCAGGAATGTGAAGAACGCCTGCATGTTCGTCCCCTCCAAGCCTTATGACGCGGCCTTCAGCTTCGGCTGAGCACCGGGCTTCGGCCGGCCGAGTTTTGCCAGGGCTTCCGTGCGCACGAGCTTCAGTCCCTCCTTGGCGTCGTAGCCATGGATCTCCTTGACATCTAGCTTGCGCATGAAGTCGATGGTTTCCTGGGTGATGACCTGGCCGGGCACCATGATCGGGAAGCCCGGCGGATACGGGATCACGAAATTGGCCGAGACCAGCTCCGGTCCGGCCTTCAGGCGGCGGTCGATCTCGGGATCGTTGAGGCGGATGTGCTCGCAGCCGGCGACGTCATAGGCGGCGTAGAAGCCGCTGCGGATGTCGCCTTCGTTGGTCTTGTCGCCGGCATCGCCGCGGAAGCTCGGGTGGAAATGCGAGAAGTTCGGCAGATCGGGCACGTCTTTCATGAGGCTCGTCACCCGCGCCTCGAAGGTCTTCCTGGCATTGGCGCCGCCCTGGGCGAGGCCGCGGTCGATCTCGCCGGCGATCTCGGCGAGCACGCGGATCAGATGCGCAACGTCGCTGCGGGTGTTGTTGATGTTGGATTGGACCAGTACCGAGTTGCGCGAGGTCTTGTTGACCTGGATGTCGTACTCGTTGGCGAGAATGCCCTTGAACTGGGTGCCGTCGAACCCCGCGGTACCGCACACCAGCGTCATGCGGGTCGGATCGAGGCAGAACTCGTCCTCGTCCAGGCTCTTGAGCGTATTCGCCCAGTTGACGCCGGGGGCGAGAAAATCGGTGAAGCCGCTCTGGCGATATTGCGCCGGCACCATGGCATCGGCACCGAGGATGCGGAAATATTTCGAAATCAGCGGATTGTTGTTGACCGCCTGGCGGATCGCGAACGCGATCTCGATCGCATTGGCGACGAGGCCATAGCCCTCGAGCTCCATCTGCCGCCGCGAGATATCGAGGCTGGCGATCAGCTGCTGGTTCGGGCTGGTCGAGGCATGGGTGAACACCGCTTCCTTGAACTGCTGCTCGACGGTGTGGAATTCCACGTCCTTCACCGAAAGCATCGAGCCCTGGCGGATCGCCGACATCGACTTGTGGGTCGAGTTGGTCTGGTAGACGCGCAAGCGAATCTGCCTGGGGTCGGGGATCAGCCGGGTCTTGAGCAGCAGCTCGTCCGACGGGTTCTTGCCCAGCTCGGCCTGCTGCTTCTCATAGGCGGCGACCGACTTGGGATCGCGCATCCACGCCTCGATCTCGTTGGCCGCGCCGAGGCCAGTGCGGCGACGCAGGAATGGAGAAAAGCGCGCGAAGCCGAACCAGGCCTCGTCCCAGAGGAAGATCAGGTCGGGCTTGATGGCGAGGCATTCCTCCATCACCCGGCGGGTGTTGTAGATGTGGCCGTCGAAGGTGCAGTTGGTCAGGTCGATCATCTTGACGCGGTCGAGCCGGCCGTCGGCCTTGGCGTTCAGGAGCGCCTGCTTGATCGTCTTCAGCGGCACCGCGCCGTACATCGAATATTCCGTCATCGGGAAGGCTTCGACATAGAGCGGCTGCGCGCCGGCCAGTACCATGCCGTAGTGATGCGACTTGTGGCAGTTGCGATCGACGATCGCGATGTCGCCGGGCGCGAGCAGCGCCTGCACCGCCATCTTGTTGGACGTCGAGGTGCCGTTGGTGACGAAGAACACGCGATCGGCGCCGAGGGCCCTCGCCGCCTTATCCTGCGCCTTCTTGATGTTGCCTGTCGGCTCCAGCATGCTGTCGAGGCCGCCGGTGGTGGCGCTGCTCTCGGCGAGGAACAGGTTCGGCCCGTAGAACTCGCCCATGTCGCGGATCCAGTCGGACTTGAAGATCGACTTGCCGCGGGCGATCGGCAGCGCATGGAAGGTGCCGATCGGACGCTGGGCGTATTTCTTGAGATTGTCGAAGAACGGCGTGTCGTAACGATCCTGGATGCCTTCGAGGATCGACAGATGCAGCTCCAACAGCTCCTCGACCGAATAGAAGATGCGGCGGACGACGCTGGCCTCGGGATTGCCGGCGAGCTCCTCCACGTCGCGGTTCGAAATCATGTAGAGATCGAGCTCGGGCCTGACCCGCTTGATGATCTGCGCGAGCCGCAGCGCGGATGCGTCGGTTTCATCGTTGAGGCCGGCCGCGGCCATGATCGAGCGGAGCACCGGCGCATTGTGCCGCGAACGCAACCCAAAGCCCTCGTTGATGATGACCGCCCCGATGTTCGGATTGAGCATCGTGGCGCAGAAGGCATCCTCCAGGCTGCCGACGATGACGGGCTCATAGACGAAGCCGTCGACCGGCCGCCGCAGCTTGCGCCATTCTGCGGCGAGTGCCGGCCACTGGCCGGATGATACGCCGGTGACGATCAGGGTTTCGAAATATGGCCGGCGCGCCGCATGCGCGCCGAAGCTCGGTGGTGCCAGCTCGGGCGCATCGCCATTGCCGTCATCCTTTGCGCTCCAGTCGCTGGCATGCTGACGAAAGGATCGCGTCGCCAGCGCCTGGGAAATTCTTGTCGCAAGGGCGAACGATGTCGCGCCGTCGCCGGCGACTGCTGCTTCCCGCAGCGCCGCCATCAGTTGCGGACCGGGATAGCCGTGATACTCCTCCGTGACCGAAAGCTCGGCCAAGGCCGCGTCGTAGGCCGCGCGATTGCCGACGCGAGCCCAGACCTTCGCGGCCTCCACCAGGTCGCGCCAGTCGTCCGCCCGTGCACCAGGGCCGGAGAAGAACTGGTCGATGCGCTTCTGTGCGGGCTTGGTGTCTTTGGACATGGCTCTCTCCCGATTGGTGCCGGCCATTGGGTGAATGGTGATGGCCGATCGTGAGCGCGGCGCCTCGAGCTCCATTGATCCAAGTCAACGATCGCGCGTTATGAGGAACCGCGTTCCGCAGCCGTTGTTCTTTGCAACGCAGCACGCCCGGTCAGGCGGTGCGTTGCATCGTCCCGGCATGATCCTCGCCGAGGACGCTGTCGAGCGAGCGCAGCCACTGGCTGCTGTCGGTCCTTTCCGCCAATCCCTCGGCGCGCAGCAGATCGCGCAGCTGCGCGTGCGCGCCGACAATGCAGAAGCCGATCCGGCGCGCGGCAAGCTCATCGCTCAGATCGCGCAGCATCCGCGCGCCGGCGAGATCGATATAGGGCGATGCCGAAAGGTCGCAGGCGACCAGTCTGATGCCGGGGGAGCCCCGCAGCGCGACCAGCGCAGCATCGCGGATCGTCTCGGCGTTGATGTAGAGCAGCGAGGCTTCGGGCCGGAACGCGATGACGCCGACCAGCGGCTCGACGTCGTCATGCCTGGCGCTATCGGAATAGCGGCCGCTGCCCGGCAGCCGGCCGAGAAACGCCACGTTCGGCTGCGAGGCCCGCGCCAGGAGCAGGAAGATCGAGGCAATCGATGCCAAGAGGACGCCCTGCAGAATGCCGAGCAGCAGCACCGCGACCAGCGCGATGGACGCGGCAAGGAAGTCGATCCGGCTGACCTGCCACATCCGCTTGAGCGCGCCGATATCCACGAGCTTGTAGACCGCGGCAAAGACGACGGCTGCGAGCACCGCCTTGGGCAAATTGGTCAATAGTCCTGTAAAGAACAGCAGACAGAGCCCGAGGGTCACCGAGCAGATCACCAGCGCCAGCGGCGTTCGCGCGCCGGCGCTGTCATTGACGGCGGATTGCGACAGGCCGCCGGCGACCGGATAGCCGTGGCCGAAGGCCGCAGCCAGGTTCGCGGCGCCCAGCCCCAGAAATTCCTGGCGCACGTCGAGCGCATAGCCGTGCTTGGCGGCAAAGCTGCGCGCGGCCGAGACACCTTCGATATAGGCCAGCAGCACGCAGCCGGCGGCGAGCGGAAACAGGTCGTCGAACTCCAGAAGGCCGAAGGTCGGCAGCTCCACCGCCGGCAGCCCCTCCGGTATCTTCCCGGTAACTGGCACACCCATCGCCGCAAAGCCGAAGATCGTCGCGACCAGGATCGCCAGCGCCACGATGGTGATGCCGACCGGCTTGCCCGGCAGCCGCCGTTCTCCGAGCAGCAGGAGCAGCAGCGCGACCGCCCCGATCGTCAACACCAGCGGATGGATCTGGCCGAACTGCCCGATCAGCTTGATGGCCCGGTCGAAGAAATTATGACCGCCTCCGGCGACGCCGAGCAGGCTCGGCAACTGGCTCATGATGATGGTGAGCCCTGCCCCGGCCTTGAAGCCGACCAAGATGCTGTCGCTGACGAGGCGGACCAGCACGCTGAGCATGAACAGCCAGGCGATGAAGCACAGCACCGCCACTGCAAACGCCGCGAGGCTCGCGATCTGCGCATAGCGCGCCGCGTCGCCGCCCGCGAGCGCGCCGACGGTGCCGGCGATCATCAGCGAGATCGCCGAGGTCGGGCCGATCGCAAGCTGCCGGGACGAGCCGAGCAAGGCGTAGCCGAGGCCGCCGAGCATATAGCCGTAGACGCCGACCTGCGGCGGCAGGCCGGCGAGCGCCGCATAGGCCAGCGAGACCGGGATCGCGTAAGCGGCGAGCGTGATGCCCGCGACGGCGTCGGAGGGGAGCCATTCGCTCCGGTAGGCAGCAAGCCAGCCGGCCGGCGGAAAGAACCGCAACCAGTTCGCGTCAGGCGGCGCGTTCATCTCATCACCTCACGTGGTGTCGCTTCGCAGCGCAACAGGACAATCAGCAGCGCAACCACGGGAATGCCGAGCGCAAGATCGGGAAAGGCCTTGGTGGCGAAGGCCCCGGCGGCCGCGCCGCAGCCGAACACCGCGCACAGTGCGAAGAAGATGGCCGACTTGCGCAGGGTGCCGAGCGGCGCCCCTCCGTAGACGACCGCAAAAATGGTTTCGACGGACTGACGCATGTTGCCGGTGATCATCACCGTGCTGCACACGGAGCCTTCGACCTTCACGAACATCGCCGCCTGGATCGCCGCAACCATGGAAATGCCGAGCGTTCCGGCAAGGTCTGGCAGCCGGTTGTGCAGGATGCCGATCGTGATCAAGAACACGATCTCGACGAGGATACTGAGTGCGCCGGCGCGTTCGCCGGCAGCACGGCGCAGCCAGGCGGCGATCACGATGCCGGCGGTGAAGGCCAGGATCGGCGGTACGAAGTGCAGGGCCTTCATCCAATCGCCGGCCATCGCGTAGACCCAGAGGAAGATCACATTGGCGGTCTGGGCATTGGCCATCACGCCATGGATGATCCAGGTATAGGCGTCGATATAGCCGCCGGCGAAAGCAAGCAGCAGCACGATTTCGACCGTCTCATCGCGGCGGATCGCGCCGGCTGCGACGTCCAGAGTACTCATGTCGGCAATAGCCGCTGTCGCGAACTCTTCATCGCGGCATTGGCGGCGGCCTGCCCCCGGCAAGGCTTGATCTGGATCAAGCAACGATCCCGCGCGCCTAATCAAATCCGCCGCAATATGCCGGGGGAAATGCGACCATGGATACCGTCAGGTGGATCATCACCACCGCACCGGAAATCTTCCTGTTGCTGGCGATGGCGCTCGGCACACTGCTCGGCCGCATCAAGATCCGTGGCTTCTCGATCGGGACCACAGCCTGCATCCTGATCGTCGCGGTGCTGATCGGACAACTCGGGCAGTTCACGTTCCCGCCGATCCTGCGGGCGATCCTGTTCAGCCTGTTCGTTTTCACCATCGGCTATCGCTCGGGGCCGGAATTCTTCGCGTCCTTGAGCTTTCGAACCCTGACGCAGGTTGCGCTGGCGCTGGTGATCGGAGCCACCGGGCTCGTCCTGGTGCTCGTCTTCGCCTCTGCATTCAAGCTTGATGCGGGCACCGCGGCGGGGCTGACTGCCGGCGCGCTGACCCAGTCCTCCGTGATCGGAACGGCGTCGGGTGCGCTGGCGCAGCTTGGGCTTCCGAACGACGTGCTGAAGCAGCAGGAGGCCAATATCGCGGCCGGCTATGCCGTGACCTACGTGCTCGGCTACATCCTCACGCTCCTCTTCGTGCCGTTCGCGGCGCCGCGGCTGATGCGTATCGATCTCAAGGCGGAGGCAAAGAAGCTCGAAGCCGAGCTTGCCGGCGGCGCGCCGCCCAAGACAGAAAACCTGTCCTATCGCAAATTCCAGGCCCGTGCCTATCGCGTGTCCGCCGGCGCAGGCCGCACCGTCGCGGCGATCGAGGCCGAGATCGGCAGCCGTACGGTGGTGGAACGGATCGTGCGCGGTGGAGCCGACATCAAGCCGCTGCACGACCTCATGCTCGAGGCTGGCGACGACATCGTCATTGCTGGTCCCACCGCCGCGATCGTCGCGGCCAAGCCGATCCTCGGGGCCGAGATCGATGCGGGAGAACTGCTGCGCAACCTGCCCGGCAACGTGATCGAGGTGCTGGTCGAGAACCGCGAGCTGCACGGCCGCTCGCTCCGAGACATCGTCGAGCGGCTGGGTGACAATGCGCGCGGCGTATTCCTGCGGGCGCTCACCCGCATGGGCCGCGAGGTGCCGCTCGGTCCCGATACACGGGTCTATATCGGCGACGTCATGACGCTGGTCGGCAGCACCGGCAATATCGCGCGGGCAACGGCGCGGGTCGGACATGCCCTCAATACGAGCGATCGGACCGACATCGCCTTCCTTGCGGTCGGCATCGCTGCCGGTCTTCTGGCCGGTCTCGCCAGCTTCAAGGTCGGCACTGTCGCGCTGACGCTCGGCGGCGGTGGCGGCGCGCTGATCGCAGGGCTCGTGTGCGGCTGGCTGCGGACGCGCAGGCCCGGCATCGGTGCGATGCCGCCGGCCGCACAGCAGACGCTGAGCGATCTCGGGCTCGGCGGCTTCATCGCGGCCGTCGGCCTCGGCAACGGGCTTGCCGCCTGGTCGGCAATCCAGACGCAGGGTCTCCTGCTGGTCGGCATGGGCATCGTCGTCACGCTGGTTCCAATGACGGTCGGAACGCTCGTTGCCTATCATTTGCTGCGCATGAACCCGGTCGTGACCTGCGGTGCGCTCGCCGGCGCGATGACGGTCGATGCCGCCGTCACCGGTGCCTGCGACGTGGCCCAGAGCCAGACCCCGGTGCTCGGCGTCGCCGTCCCCTATGCGGTCGGCAATGTCGTCCTCACCGTGCTCGGCCCGATCGTGGTGGCCGCCACGTTCACGGGTTGAGGAGGCCGTGATGTGCTTTGATCTCCCCGCAATCCGTCGCCTCCTTGCAACCGTCCTGCTCCTTCTCGCCGGCGCCGTGGCGCCGGCGCGCGCCGGGGCCGAAATCCGCATCCAGGAGGAGATCTGGGCGCTGCCCCTGCCACTGCCGATGTTCGCCTATCTGGTGCGGCCCGCCGGCGACGGCCCCTTCCCGCTGGTGATCATGAACCACGGCGTCTCGCTCAATCCCACGGACCGGAGCTTCTTTCCGCTGGTGGAATTCCGCGACGCCGCGAAATGGTTTGCCAGGCGCGGCTATCTCGTGGTCGCGCCGGTCGGCAGCGGGTATGGCGCAGCCGCCATCGATATTCCCGAGCGTGCGCTCTATGGGCCGTTCTTCTCCAAGGTCGGCAAGTGCACCAATCCGAACTTCCATGATGCCGGCCTTGCGGTCGCGCAGGTCGATCTCTGGATCATCGAGTATCTGGCGGCCGAGAAGCGCATCGTTCCAAAGGACGTGATCGTGGTCGGACAGTCCGCCGGCGGCTGGGCATCCATCGCCCTGTCGAGCGTTAATCCCGCACAGGTGAAGGCCATCATCACCTTCGCCGCCGGCCGCGGCGGCCGGGTCGGCGGCAAGCCCAACAACAACTGCGCGCCCGACAGGCTGGTCGAGGCCACAGCGGACTTCGGCCGCACCTCGCGGGTGCCGATGCTGTGGATCTACATCGAGAACGACACGTTCTTCGGGCCCGACCTGTCGAAGCGGATGCATCAAGCCTTCACCGCGGCCGGCGGCCGCGCCGAATATCATCTGATGCCGCCGTTCGGCAACGAGGGGCACTTCTTCATCGGCTCGCCCGATGCGATCCCGCTCTGGTCGCCGCTGGTTACGAAGTTTCTCGAGGCACAGAAATAGATCTGCCCTGGAGGCGCAACCATGTTCACCATCCGTGATCATATCTGTGGCGTCCTGGCTGGCGCCGTCGTCGGGCTTGCGACCTATCCTGCTATCGCTTCGCCGCAAGCCGCAGGGGCCGATAAGCCTCCCGAGGTGGCCACGCGCGGTCAGCGCGAAGCAAAGGACATCAGCTACGGTGATTGGCAAAAGTTCTGCTTCAAGGCCGGCGGCGCGCCGATGCTGTGCCGGACGACCATCACCGGGACATTCCCGACCGGCCAGGTGGCTGTGCGCGTCGACCTGATCGAACGCGAGGGCACCCCCACGGCCCGGCTGCAGCTCTTTGTGCCGGTCGGCATGTACCTGCAGCGGCCGCCCAAGCTGTCCGTCGACCCCGGCAGCAGCTTCAGCGTGCCCTACAACTGGTGCCTGACCAATATCTGCATCGCGGCTGACGTCGTCCCATCCGGGATCGTCGAGGAAATGGAGTCGGCAAAGACAATGGCGCTCGAGGTCGTCGATTCGAACCTGCTGGCGCTGACGACATCGGTGCCGTTGGCACAGTTCGGCACGGTCCACAAAGGTGCGCCCACGAAGATGCTGGAGCAGTATGTCGACGAATGATCGGTCTTCCCGCGCTAAGCCGCCGCCGCACGCGTGACTGATTCGATCAATGCCTGCGCCGTGAACGGCTTTGTCAGATAGGCGAAGCAACCAGACGCAACCGCGGCACTACGGTTCACCGGGCTGTCATTGCCGGTAATGTAGATCACCGGCGCCGTGACGCCCTCCTCCGCCAGCTTGCGGCGCAGCTCGAGGCCGGACTTGCCGTGGAGATCGATGTCGAGGACAATGCAGATCGCCTCGTCGAACCCGCCGTGATCAAGCAGGGCCGCCGCCGAATCGAACAGCGTCACGGCGTATCCGTGTGCGCGCAGCAGCCGGTTCATGCTGACTCGCATGGAGGTATCGTCGTCGACGATGAAGACTGATTCGCGCATCGGCAAGAAGCGACATTCGGAGCCGGCACGATGGTGATGCGTGAGCTGCAATCAATCCGCGTGCCGCAACCGCATGGCAGCACTACGTTGATGCGCTTCATATTGTCCTTTGGGGCAGTGACATGGGAGGAACTGGATTCGACGCGACGGAATGGCTAACCGCCATTCGAATCCAGCATTCCAAGCCGCTCCGCGATCGAAACGAGCTCGGCGAGCGAATGAACCTGCATCTTCTCCATCACCTGATGGCGATGCGCTTTCACGGTCCGCTCGGTCGTCCCGAGCTCGTACGCGATCTGCTTGTTGATCTTGCCGCGGACGATGAGATCGAACACCTGCCGTTCGCGCTGGGTCAGCGTCGCAAGGTGGACCCGAAATGCTTCGAGCTTGCCGCGTTGGCTGCGCGCGGCATCTTGCCTCGCCAGTGCACGCGCGATCGCATCGAGCAGCAGCTCCGATGAAACCGGTTTGGTCAGGAAGTCTTCCGCTCCCGCCTTGATGGCCAGCACGGTCGTCGGCGTGTCGGCGTGACCCGTGAGGAATATGATCGGCAACGTCGAACCCGCGGCGATCAGGCGATTTTGCAGTTCCGGGCCGCTCAAGCCCGGTATGCGCACGTCGAGCAGGATGCATCCCGGCTGCTCGTCGTCCGGCGCCGCGTCCAGGAGATCCTGCGCCGATGCGTAGGTTTTGACGTCATAGCCGGCAAGCTTCAGCCGGCGCTCGATCGCCGTCCGGAACGATGCATCGTCATCGACCACGTGGACAAGGCCGGGCACCATTTACCTCGCATAAAATTCATTAAAGCAATCTTTTAACCGAGACCCTGTGGTTGCCAACGGTTCAAAAACCGAAACATTTGCTTCGCAACAGAATACTTTTCAGCCTCCATGGAGGTCTTTCTCAATCCGCGCAGCGAACGCCTCCCGCTGTCCCTTGGGACATTGACCCTTGGGACAATGGATTGGAATACCTCGTTAGTCGTAAATCAACCTCGGCGGGAGTGCGATTGCGCGGCGAATTTCCGCTGCGAGAGGTTTTTGTCTCAAAGTCCAATTCGACGGCAAGCTGAGGAGCTGGCCCATGTTCGTTCGCATCACCACTGATTCCGCGCTTCGCCCCAATTCCCTTCGCGACCTCGGCATGACAAGCGATTCAAATGCGCTCGTCAGTTTAATCGAGTTTTCCTACAAGAAGGGCACCGAGATCTATGGCGAGAAGGAACCTGCCGAATACGTCTACCAGGTCAAGTCTGGCGCGGTGCGGAGCTACAAGCTGCTGTCGGACGGCCGCAGGCAGATCGGCGCATTTCACCTGACCAGCGACATTTTCGGGTTGGAGAACGGAAACGAGCACCGCTTCACCACGGAGGCGATCGTCGACACCACGGTGCGCCTCGTGAGGCGGGAGAGCCTCGAGATGGTGGCCGAGAGCGATGCGGTGGTCGCGAAGAACCTGCTCAGCATGACCACGAACAATCTTCAGCATGCGGAAGATCACATGCTGCTGCTCGGCCGCAAGACCTCGCTGGAGCGGGTCGCCGCTTTCCTGCTGGAAATGGACAAGAGGCTGACCGCTGCGGGCGTCCTGGCGCTGCCAATGTCGCGGCGCGATATCGCCGACTATCTCGGCCTGACGCTGGAAACCGTCTCGCGCGCCCTCTCCCGGCTGCACGAGCTCGGCATCCTCGGCTTCGTCGGCAACACCCAGCGCCAGATCGTGCTGCTGGACCGAAACCAGCTCGCGAGCCTCGATCTTCAACCCTGAGCGACAGGCTCATTGTCCCTTCCTGCCCGGGAGGCGCGTGATCGCTTCGAGATGCTCGATCGTCTTGCGCAGGACCTCGAACAGGATGGCCGCCGACCAGCCGAACAGCAGGACGCCGTTCATCGCCGTCAACGGCCCCATCAGCCGCCATTCGGGCACTGGCGTGATGTCGCCATAGCCGAGCGTGGTGTAGTTCACGAAGGCGAAATACAGCAGGTCGCTTCCCGCCGGCGCCACCTGGACGAGCCAATACACGCAGACCCAGGCCAGCACCTCCAGGGTGTGCGCGACGTTCAGCGCTGCGGCCGTTGCGACCATCACCCCCATCAGATGGAGCCGCGGACCCTCGGTGTGTCGCAGGCCGGCGGTTCGGGCGATCGACACGGCGACGACCGTCGCGAGTGCGTGGATCCCGATATTGATCGCGCTGACCAGCGCGCCGACCAGGACTTGAAGCAACATCAGGGCTTGCCCATGCGATCATGAACTCATCTTCGGACGGCGGTGGAAATCCCGGACTGCTCCTGCTCCCCTAGCGCTGCGGAACGATCGATCTGGATCCAGGCCGCTGCGAGCTCCCAGGCGACCGCCAGGATGATCGGGCCGATGAAGAGACCGATGATGCCGTGCGCCAATGTGCCGCCGATGACCCCGATCAGGATGACGAGCGTCGGGGTGCTCAGGCCGCGCCCCATGACCAACGGTTTGAGGATATTGTCGAGCAGGCCGACGACGACAAGGAAGATCGTCAGAGGCACCGCCGTCGCGACGTCCTTGTCCATCCAGATCCAGATCACCGCGGGCACGAGAACGATCGCGGCACCGATCTGCACGATCGAGAGCAGCAGAACGACGATGGCAAGCAAGCCTGCGCTCGGGATGCCCGCAAGCTTGAGGCCGATGCCGGCCAGCAGCGCCTGGATGATTGCGACGCCGATCACGCCTTGCGACACCGCCCGGATCGTCGCCCCCGCCAGTTCGAGAAAATGCTCGCTCTGCTCCGGCACGATGCGGAACAGGAAACCACGGACCGCGCCAACGAGCTGCGGTCCATAAGGAAACAGGAAGCCGGCGACGAGTACCGAGACCAGGAACTGCAGCGTGCCGACGCCGGCACTGCCGGCGAACGACAGCATCACCCCCGCCACCGGTTTCAGATACGGCGCGACATCGCGCAGAACGGCGCGGATGTTGGTATAAGCCAGCGTCCAGAGATCGAACAGCTGCTGGCCGATCAGCGGCCAGTCCTTGAGCCATTCCGGCGCGGCCTGGAGCACGAGATCGCCCTCGCCGATCTGGGTCGCGAGGTCCTTGATGCCTTCGACCGCGCTGAGCCCGAGCCATGCCGCCGGACCGATGACGATGCCAAGCATCATCAGCGTGAGGATGGCCGCTGCCGTTCGAGGCCGGCCGCCGAGGCGTTTGGCCAGCCAGCTGAAGGCTGGATAGAAGGCGACCGCGAGCACCGCGCTCCAGGTCAGGATCGGCACGAACGGGCGGATGATCAGAAACGTCCATGCGATCAGGAGCCCCAGCAATCCAAGACGGATCACGAGCTGGACAATCTGCTCCGCGGAGAGAAGCTTGCGAAGTGTGGTCAAGACGACGCCGTCCTTCCGGGAATGCGGATACCCGATGGACGTAGCCGCCTCCCCCGCCCGGCATTCTTGATCCAAATCAAGCGGCCGCGGACACGCGTCCCTCGTCCCCGGTCCGGGGCAGGCCGGGCGAGCGGTAAACGGACTTTATAAGCCTCTGCAATAGTTACGGTAATTGCGATGCCGCGCGGATGGCGAAATACACAAGGGCAAAGCTGATCCGCACTCGCCGGCGGGAACGGATTGCCTCATCTCCGGATTGACCGGGATGGATAGAGTCTTTCTTGCGACGATGGTTTCGGCCGTGCTGCTGCTGATCGTGGCCGCGGACCTCTTGGTCAACGGCGTCGGCCTGCAGCCGCCGCCGGCGCAACTTGCCAACGTGGTGCCGGTGCATGTGCGCCTGGTCAGATAGGCGCGCCGCCTCGCCTTGTGGCGAAATGACTAATTTGGGGGTTCCCTCGGAACCTTTCGGCCCCATCCGGACTTCTGCTCACCGCGTCAGCCACAACGGCAAGCGCGATCCGGACAGGCTCAGCTCCGCTGTGGTAGGGGAGCTGAGCCACCGCCGCGCAAACGCGTCCAGCGTTTGTCCCGTAAACTAGCCCCCGCTCCGATAGACCTGGATATCGAGATCCCGGATCTTCTTCCGCAGCGTGTTGCGGTTGAGGCCGAGCAGGTCGGCTGCGCGGATCTGGTTGCCGCGGGTGGCGGCGAGCGCGGCCGTGAGCAGCGGCACCTCGATCTCCTTGAGGATGCGGTGATAGAGGCCTGGCGGCGGCATGCCGTTCGGAAAGCCCTGGAAGTGCGAGGACAGATAGGCCTCCACCGCGCCGCCGAGATTGTCGACACCCTGCTGGACCGCGGCGCCCGGGCTGACCGAGGGCGGCGCCAGCTCGCCGTCGATAACGGAGGCCGTGATCACGTCCTGCGGATAGAGCGCGGCAAGGCGCCGGGCGAGGTTCTCGAGCTCGCGGACGTTGCCGGGCCAGCGGTGCTGCTTCAGCCGCTCCAGCGCCAGCGTGTCGAGCTTCTTCGGCGGCAGACCGTCCTTCTCGGCCAGCGAGAAGAAGTGACGCACGAGATCGGGCAGGTCCTCGATACGCTCGCGCAAGGGGGGCAGGCGCAGCGGCACCACGTTGAGGCGGAAGAACAGATCTTCGCGGAACAGGCCCTGCTGGATCAGGACGCGCAGATCCTTGTTGGAGGCGGCGACGATCCGCACGTCGGTCTTGATCGGGGTGCGGCCGCCGACGGTGGTGTATTCGCCCTGCTGCAGGACGCGCAGCAGGCGGGTCTGCGCCTCCATCGGCATGTCGCCGATCTCGTCGAGGAACAGCGTGCCGCCCTCGGCCTGCTCGAACCGGCCCGAGGCGCGGGTGTTGGCCCCGGTGAAGGCACCGCGCTCATGGCCGAACAATTCTGATTCGATGAGGTCGCGCGGGATCGCCGCCATGTTGACGGCGACGAACGGGCCGTTGCGCCGCTTGCCGTAATCGTGCAGCGCGCGCGCCACCAGCTCCTTGCCGGTGCCGGACTCGCCCGTGATCATCACGGTGAGATCGGTCTGCATCAGGCGCGCCAGCACGCGGTAGATTTCCTGCATCGCCGGCGAGCGGCCGACCAGCGGGATCGCCTCCATCTCGGCGTCCTCGTCCGGCGTCGAGACCCGTTCCTTGGGCTCGGCCAGCGCGCGGCCGACGATGGCGATCAGCTCCTTCAGGTCAAAGGGCTTTGGCAGATATTCATACGCCCCGCGCTCGGAGGCGCGGATCGCCGTCATGAAGGTGTTCTGCGCGCTCATGACGATGACGGGCAGATTCGGCCGCATCTTCTTGATCCGCGGCAACAGGTCGAAGGCGTTCTCGTCCGGCATCACCACGTCGGTGATGACGAGATCGCCCTCCCCCTGGCTGACCCAGCGCCACAGCGTTGCAGCGTTGCCGGTGAGCCTGACCTCATAGCCGGCGCGGGAAAGTGCCTGATTGAGAACCGTGCGGATGGCGGTGTCGTCATCAGCGACGAGAATGCTACCTGCGGGCATCGTTAATCCTCATGTTGCCCCCTGTGACGCAGACGACGACTTCCCGGCAGAGCCGTCGCGACTGCTTTGATCGGCATGTTTCGCCGATGTGGAATACATCGGCATCAGCACGCGGAAGGTGGTCTTGCGCGGCTGAGATTCGCATTCGATGATGCCCCCGTGATCGCCGACGATTTTTGCGACCAGCGCCAGACCCAGACCTGAACCGGTCTGCTTGGTGGTCACGAAGGGATCGAACAGGTTGGGCAGAAGATCGTCGGGCACGCCCGGTCCGTTGTCCCTCACGCAGAATTCGAGCGGCAGGGATACCCGGGATTTTTGACCGGGGACTGACAGGCGCACGCCGGGGCGGAACGCGGTGGTGAGCTGGATCTCGGCGTCGGGCACGTCGATCAGCGCTTCGGCGGCATTCTTCACGAGATTGAGGAACACCTGGATCAGCTGATCCTGGTTCGCCAGAACCGGCGGCAGCGAGGGATCGTAATCCTCGATGAAACGGATGTTGCGGGCAAAGCCGGACTGCGCCAGCCGCTTCACGTGGTCGAGCACCGAATGGATGTTGACGGGGCCGCGCACCACGGGACGTTCGTCGCCGAACACCTCCATACGGTCGACCAGCGTCACGATCCGGTCGGCCTCGTCGCAGATCAGCCGCGTCAGCATGCGGTCTTCGGACGAGGCCTGCTGCTCCAAAAGCTGCGCCGCACCGCGGATGCCCGAAAGCGGATTCTTGATCTCGTGCGCGAGCATCGCTGCTAGCGCTATCACCGAGCGCGCTGCGCTGCGATGGGTAAGCTGCCGATCCATCTTGTCGGCAATGGTGCGCTCCTGCAGCATCACCACGATATGACCGGGCCGCTCGGTGAGCGGGGCCACGTGCAGATCGACCTGACGGTCGCCGCCCATGCGCGGCGTGCCCAGATCGACCTTGTATTCATTGACCGGCGAGTTCGAGGAGCGCACCTGGTCGATCAGCGCCAGCAAGGGGCTGCCGAACGGCACTAGCTCTTTCAGCGACTGCCGCTTCAAAAACTGCGTCGAGATCTCGAAAAAGGCTTCGGTTGCGATGTTGGCGGCGACGATCTTGCCGTCGGGCCCGATCATCAGCACGGGATTGGGAAGCGCATCCAGGATCGCATCGCTGTCGGACAGAAGCGACCGACGATGTTCAGCGGCTGAGCTCATGCAGCAGCGCTCCATGCGAAGTCGTCGAAGGCATCTTGTAGTGAACTGTGAACGAGGCGCGGATCCTCGGAGGTGAGGATCTTCTGGCGCCAGGATTTCAGCTTCTCGGCCGGCGCGCGGCTCGCATCTGCCGCGACGTCGAGTGCCCAGCCCAGATGCTTGCGCGCATGCCTGAGGCCGACGCGCAGGCCATAGAGCGCGCAGACGCCCTCATAGAGCGTGCGGACATAATGCAGCTGCGTCTGCAGTGACGGCATGGCTTCCACTGCCCCGCCCTTGAGGCGCCGGCCGATCTGGCCGGGCAGCCAGGGCTGGCCTTGCGCGCCGCGGCCGATCATCACGGCATCGGCGCCGGAGGCCTCGAGCGCGGCGAGCGCTTTCTCATATGAGGTGACGTCGCCATTGACGATGAGCGGGATAGAGATCGCCTCGCGCACGGCGCGGATCGCGTCCCAATCGGACTCGCCCTTGTAGAACTGGCAGCGGGTGCGGCCGTGAACGGTGACGAGCTTGATGCCGGCGGCTGCGGCGCGCCGCGCGAGTTCCGGCGCATTGCGGCTGCGGTCGTCCCAGCCGAGCCGCATCTTGAGCGTCACCGGAACCTTCACCGCCGCGATCGTCGCATCGATCAGGCTGACGGCGTGGTCGAGATCGCGCATCAAGGCGGAGCCGGACTGGCCGCCTGTGACATGGCGGGCCGGACAGCCCATGTTGATGTCGATGATGTCGGCGCCTTCGGCTTCCGCGATGCGGGCGCCCTCGGCCATCCAGTGCGCCTCGCAGCCGGCGAGCTGGACCACATGCGGGCCAATTCCGGTCGCTTCGCAACGCAACCGCGACATCCGATGGCCGTTGGCAAGCTCATCGCTCGCGGTCATCTCGGAGACGACTAGACCGGCCCCGAGCTCGGCCACGAGCCGCCGAACGGGCGAGTCAGTCACCCCCGACATCGGCGCCAGGAAGACCGGGGTGGCGACTTCAATATCGCCTATTTTCAACGGCTTAGAGCCGGATACTGCCGGGCCGGTCACAGGGGTCTCGTCAACTCAGCAGCGCCTCATCGCGCTGGCCATGACTATCTTGCGCACAATTCTTGTGCAGTCAAGCGTCATGCCTACAGTTTAGACAGTTCTGCAGAGTCTTTCAAGTGCAGTGCAGCAAAATGCTGTTTCCCACAATCCGGGGAAACCCCCTTTTTTTGCGGGCCTGCCGTGCTAGAGGCATGCCGGCAAATCACCCCCTGCTCTTTCATTAGCAACTGAGTATCTGAGTCCTATGGCGAAATCACAACGCACCGCTGTCGTGCTCGTGGCGGCCGGACGCGGCCTGCGGGCCGGCGCCGGCGGTCCGAAGCAATATCGCGAGATCGGCGGCGTGCCCGTGATCCATCGCGCCATGGAAGCCTTCAGCCGCCATCCTGATGTGTTCGCAGTGCAGCCGGTCGTGAATCCCGACGATAGCGCCATGTTCACGGCAGCGGTCGCGGGATTGAAACACGAGGCGCCGGCCAAGGGCGGCGCCTCCCGTCAGGCTTCGGTGCTCGCCGGCCTCGAGGCGCTCGCCAAGCACGAGCCGGACATCGTCCTGATCCACGACGCCGCGCGGCCCTTCGTCTCTGAAGGCGTGATCTCGCGCGCGATCGAGGCAGCGCACCGCACCGGCGCTGCGATCCCCGTTGTTCCCGTCACCGACACCATCAAGGTCACCGGCGCGAGCGGCAATGTCGAGGACACGCCGGACCGGTCGCGCCTCAGAATCGCGCAGACGCCGCAATCCTTTCGTTTCGACGTCATCCTCGAGGCGCATCGTCGCGCAGCGAAGGACGGGCGTTCCGATTTCACCGACGATGCCGCGATTGCCGAATGGGCGGGATTGACGGTTGCAACCTTTGAAGGCGATGTTGCCAATATGAAGCTCACCACCCCCGAGGATTTCGTGCGCGAGGAAGCGCGCCTGGCTGCCCAGCTCGGCGACATCAGGACCGGCACCGGCTACGACGTGCATGCGTTCGGCGAAGGCGACCACGTCATGATCTGCGGCCTGCGCGTGCCGCACACGAAAGGTTTCCTGGCGCATTCCGACGGCGATGTCGGCCTGCATGCGCTGGTCGATGCCATCCTGGGCGCGCTCGCTGACGGCGACATCGGCTCGCACTTCCCGCCGAGCGACGCCAAGTGGAAGGGCGCCTCCTCCGACCAGTTCCTGAAATACGCAATGGAGCGCGTCGCCCAGCGCGGCGGCCGCGTCGCCAATCTCGAGGTGACGCTGATCTGCGAGCGTCCGAAGATCGGTCCCTTGCGCGACACCATGCGCGCGCGCATCGCCGAGATCTCCGGGGTCGACATCTCCCGCGTTGCGGTGAAGGCGACGACCAGCGAGCGGCTCGGCTTCACCGGCCGTGAGGAAGGCATCGCGGCCACCGCGAGCGCCACCATCCGCCTGCCCTGGAGCCTGTAAGGCCATGGGCGGCAGCGACGCACGCGCCCTCTCCCGCTCGCTGCTGGATTTGTGCCGGATGCGCAAGCTGACGATCGCGACGGCGGAGTCCTGCACCGGCGGCCTCGTCGCCGGCGCACTGACCGACATCCCCGGCTCGTCCGATGTGATCGACCGCGGCTTCGTCACCTATTCCAACGAGGCCAAGCGCGCGATGCTGGGCGTCGAAGCCAGCACGCTGACGAATTTCGGCGCGGTGAGCAAGGAGACCGCAACCGCCATGGCGATCGGCGCGCTGGAGCGTGCGGATGTCGATCTCGCTGTCGCCATCACCGGCATTGCCGGACCCGGCGGCGCCACGCCCGGCAAGCCGGTTGGTCTCGTGCACCTCGCCGCCGCCGCGCGCGACGGCCGCATCATTCACCGCGAGCACCGTTTTGGCGCGATCGGCCGCAGCGCGGTGCGCGCCCGCTCGGTGGTCGAGGCGCTGCGCATGCTGATGGATCTCGCCCGCGGCCCGCAAGTTCAGGCCAAGCCGCAGCGCACCGCCGCCAGCCGCCTGCGCCCGCGCGTCACCCGCTCGCCGCGCCGGCATGCGGTCAAGCGCCGGCCGCCGCGCTCGCCGCGGGGCTGACGCCCCGTCACCCCGGGTGAGTGACTTGTCCGCCGTAACTCAACGAGCGAAGGAGGAAGCCGGGACATCCCAAGCCCCTGCATATCGCTACTGTCATTGCGCCGTTCGCTCGGTCCGACAGATCACGGGAAGCTTTTGCTCGATCGCCTTCGCGAGCACCGTTCCCATGGTCCGTCCGAGCTCTTTCGCGATCGTCGTCATCGGCTTGGTGCCTGCGAGCTTTCTGAGCCGGTTGACGTCGTCCTCGCTCCACGATCTCTTCCAGCGCGCCATGTCTCCAGTCCCGGTCCACGAGCCTCTGCATCCGACTCAGATTTTAGTTGAATTTCACAGGAAATACATCCGTTGCAGGTGCGCCGCTCCCGGCAAGGGGTGTTCTGTCGCGGCCCCTTCGTTTTGGCACAAATTGCACTTGCCACGGGTGGTCGCCGGAACTCTGAGTCCTTGATTGTGGGGCGGCTTGCAGGTGCCCTTCCGGCGCTACAAGCCCTTGTGCTGTCCGTCGGGCAAAACACTCAGCCGACGGGTCAATCTCGCGCGCATTAATATTCCCCTTTACCGAATTTCGGCTTTCGCGTATTCATCCGTCCACTCATCCCGATCACATCGCGATCGTCACGAACACGGGGTGAGCGGCGGTGGACGCTAGTCACATCGCCCCGAGAAGGCTTCGCAGGGCGGGCAACCGTGAGCGGGCACCATCGCGCACACGACCGGTGTGGTTTGCGTACGGCAAACCGTGTCGTCCTGGCGCCGGGGTCTGTGCGCCAAATCTTGCAGTGATGAGGCCGGCCCGACCGGGTACGCGCATCAGCCATCTGCGAGGCGACGGGGGGCAATAGTGCAACGCTCCCCGGGGAGAGCACGGCATAAGCCGTCAAACCCCTGCGCAGGGAAGGCCGTGTGTTTGGCTTCACCTGTATGCCGCTGTGCAGCCTCTTGTAGCGCAACCTTCGCGCAGTGGACCGTGGGTGCCCGGCCGGCGCCCGGCCTTCCCTGCGCCCTCGACCAGAGAGCGCGATACGACGAAGCAAAGCTCGGACAAAACGCGTCGCGAGATTAAAGCGTCATGTCTGTTTTCCAAAAGTCACCTTCTCCGCGATCGGCGGCTTCATCCTGCTGACCTCGGGCATCCTGTTCCTGGTCATCCTCGCCCGAGGCATGCGCGCGCCTGGGGTCGAGGCCGGCCCCTATCGCTTTGCACTGGCCGTAAACCAGCCCGCGACCGTGCGGTTGCGCTCAACACCCACGCGCTCTGGGTGGCGCTGATGATCGCGCTGACCCTCACCAATTACGGCTACCCGATCCTGACGCTGGCGATGACCGAGGGCACGTCGGTGCCGGCCGTCTATGTGGGGGCGCAGTGATGAGTGCGCGCGACCTCTTCACCTTCAGCAATCCGCATTTCACGCGGGGCGTCGGCATTACCGCTGCGATTCTGATCGTGACGGCGATTGCCGGCTTCATCGTGCCGCCCTTCGCCCAGCCCTGGGTCCAGTTCGCCAATGTCTGGGACGCGATCTGCAGCGCCGCCGGCGTGCCGCAGCGCGCGACGAACGTCACAGCGCCTGAACAGGCGAAGCGCCTGTCGGAGGTCGTACTCACGTCGAACACGCTGTCGCGCCCGAGCCAGGAGGCGATCGGCCGTGGTGCGACGCTGGCGCAGCGCTGCGCGATCTGTCACGGCCCGACGGGGATCAGCCGGGCCGACTCGCCGAACCTCGCCGGACAATATGCGGCGGTGATCTACAAGGAGCTGCACGATTTCCGCTCAGGCGCGCGCACCAATGCCGTGATGTCGCCGTTCACCGTCAATCTGACCGATCAGGAGATCGCCGATCTCTCGCTCTACTACGCCTACCTGCCGCGGCTGCCGGCGTACCATCCGACGCCGCAACTGCCGAAGCCCAGCATCGTCATCTACGGCGCGCCGATGCGCGGCATCGCGCCCTGTGGCTCCTGTCACGGCAGTCTCGACAACAAGACCGGCAGCCCGTGGCTGGAAGGCCAGTCTGAAGCCTATATGAAGGCCCAGCTCCAGGCCTTCGCTTCCGGCGAGCGCCGCAACGACATCAGCCAGCAGATGCGCAACATCGCACGCGCGATGACACCGCAGGAGATCGAGCAGGCCGCGGCCTATTACGCCTCGCAGCCCCCGGATGTGGTGAAGGCGGTGGATTGAGGGTTGGGCGCGCCTGCCTCCCCATCGTCATTGCGAGCGCAGAGAAGCAATCCAGACGGTCTCGGCGGAGGTATTCTGGATTGCTGCGTCGCAAGAGCTCCTCGCAATGACGGCGGAGGGAGCGCCCCTGATCGTAAGGCCTACGTCGGCGCCAGCTTCGGCCGGCCATAGATCGCATCCGCCCGCTTCTCGAACGCCGTCGCGAACCGCGCGAAGGCGGCGTCGAACATCGAGCCCATCAGCATCGCCAGCATGCGGCTCTTGAATTCGTAAGACAGGAAGAAACCGACGTCGCAGACGCCCTCACCTTGGGGCTCGAACGTCCAGCGGTTTTCGAGATTGCTGAAGGGACCTTGCAGATATTCGACCAGGATCTTCAGATTGGCGCGGTCGAGCGTCACGCGGCTGGTGAAGGACTCCTTGACCAGCTTGAACGACACCGTCATGTCGGCGACCAGCACCTCGGTGCCGTCGGGCTTCGCCATGCGCTGGCGCACCTTGAGCGCGCTGCACAGCGGCACGAATTCCGGGTAGCGCTCGACGTCGGCGACCAGATCGAACATCTCGGATGCGCTGTGATTGACACGGCGCTTGCTCGAAAAACGGGGCATATCGATTCAGCCGGCGCTAGCTGCCCGCGCGGCTTTCAGTCTCGCAAAATCCTCGCCGGCATGATGCGAGGAACGGGTGAGCGGGCTCGCCGACACCATCAGGAAGCCCTTGGTGTAGGCGACCTTTTCATAGGACGAGAACTCGTCCGGCGGCACGTAGCGCATCACCGCATGATGCTTTCGGGTCGGCTGCAGATATTGCCCGATGGTCAGAAAGTCGACGTCGGCCGAGCGCAGATCGTCCATCACCTGCTGCACCTCGTGGCGCTCCTCGCCGAGCCCGACCATGATGCCGGACTTGGTGAAGATGGTGGGATCGAGCTCCTTGGCCCGCTGCAGCAGGCGGATCGAGTGGAAATAGCGCGCGCCCGGCCGCACCGTCAGGTAGCGCGACGGCACCGTCTCGAGATTGTGGTTGAAGACGTCGGGTCTTGCGGCGACGACGACCTCGAGCGCGCCTTCCTTGCGCAGGAAGTCCGGCGTCAGGATCTCGATCGTGGTCGAGGGGCACGCGGCGCGGATGGCGCGGATGGTCTGGGCGAAATGCTCGGCGCCGCCGTCGGTGAGGTCGTCGCGGTCGACCGAGGTGATGACGACGTGGGCGAGACCCAGCTTGGCCACGGCCTCGGCGACGTTCTGCGGCTCGGCCGCATCCAGCGCATTCGGCAGGCCGGTCTTGACGTTGCAGAAGGTGCAGGCCCGGGTGCAGGTGTCACCCATGATCATGAAGGTCGCGTGCTTCTTGTCCCAGCACTCGCCGATATTCGGGCAGCCTGCCTCCTCGCACACCGTGTGCAGCCCGTTGGCGCGCACGATGGTGCGGGTGTCGGCATAGCCGCGGGTATTGGGCGCGCGCACGCGGATCCAGTCCGGCTTCGGCGGGGAAGCGGAATCGGGGCGATTCACCTTTTCGGGGTGGCGCGGGCGCAGCGGGTTCGAGATGGTGTCGACAATAACGACCATAGGGTATCCGGCCTGTTCAGGTCCTACCTAGTCGGTCTGGCCCGGCATCGCAACCCGGCTCGCACCACTTCAGGGAACATGGCAGATATGGGCAATATCCTGCTCTGTTCTCAGGCGATTCTCATCTCGAATGGCTCCAGTCTCGAAACCTTCCACCCCCCGGCTTGGCAAGCCCCTGAAGCGTTCCTTTTTCGCCCGCGATGTGCGCGAGGTCGCCCACGACCTGATCGGGGCGACCCTGCTGGTCGACGGCGTTGGCGGGATCATCGTCGAGGTCGAGGCCTATCACCATACCGAGCCGGCGGCGCACTCCTACAATGGCCCGACGCTACGGAACCAGGTGATGTTCGGCCCGCCCGGCTACGCCTATGTCTACCGTTCCTACGGCATCCACTGGTGCGTGAACTTCGTCTGCGAGGAGGAGGGTTCCGCCAGCGCCGTGCTGATCCGCGCGCTGGAGCCGACGCATGGCTTGGCCGCGATGCGGCGCCGCCGCCATCTCCAGGATCTGCACGCGCTGTGCTCGGGTCCGGGCAAGCTGACGGAGGCGCTCGGCATCACCATAGCGCACAACGCGCTCCCCTTGGACCGGCCGCCGATCGCGCTGCACGCGCGGACGGAAGACTTGGAGGTCGCAACCGGCATCCGGATCGGCATCACCAAGGCCGTCGAGCTGCCCTGGCGCTATGGCATCAGGGGCTCGAAGTTCTTGAGCAAGCGGTTTCCGAAGTAGACCTACGACGCCTGCTTCAGCCGCTCCAGCGCCTCCAGCAGCTTGGCCTTGCGGGCCAGCGCCGCCTCGCGCTTTTCACGCTCCTCCTCGACGACCTCCTCGGCCGCGTTGGCCACGAACTTTTCGTTCGCGAGCTTGGACTCGGCGCGCTTGATGTCGGCGTCGGCCTTGCCGATCTCCTTGTCGAGACGCGTACGCTCGGCAGCGACGTCGATCACGCCCTTCAGCGGCAGCGCGGCTATTTCGCCGCGCACAAGCAACTGAACGGCACCGTCAGGCGCACGGTCGGCGATGGAGATGTCGGACAGCCGCGCCATGCGCTTGATGACGTCGGTCCAGCGCGGCGCACGCTCCTTCGTTTCAGTCGAGCTGCCCGCGAGCACCAGCGCCGTCAGCGTCGCCGGCGGAATGTTCATCTCGGCGCGCACCGAGCGGATCTGCGTCACGAGGTCGATGACCCAGCCGATCTCGGCTTCCGCCTCGGGATCGGTGAAATCGGCATGGTCGAAGATGGGCAAGACCAGGGCCGGCGAGATCAGCGGATCGATCGGCCCGGCAGCCACGGCGAGCATCGCGAGCTGCTCCGGCGAAGGCCCGGACGGCTTCAGCGGCCACGGCGCCAGCGCGAGCAAGCCGTCGCGCTTGGCCGTCACCTCCCACAGCTCTTCGGTGATGAAGGGCATGAAGGGGTGCAGCAGCTTCAGGATCTCGTCGCGCGCCCAGGCCACCATGGCGCGGGTTTCGTCCTTGGCGGGGCTATCCGGGCCGAGCAGCACGGGCTTGGCGAGCTCGACGTACCAGTCGCAATAGACGTTCCAGACGAAGCGATAGATGGCGCCGGCGGCGTCGTTGAAGCGATAGGCCTCGATCGCCTCGGTCACCTCGCGCGCGGTGTGCGCGGTCTCATGCGCGATCCAGCGGCTCAGTGTCTCCTTGGTCTTCGCCGGCTCGAAGCCGTCGGGCACGACGCACTGGTTCATCTCCGCGAAGCGGCAGGCGTTCCAGAGCTTGGTCGCGAAATTGCGGTAGCCCTCGACCCGGCTGGTGGCGAGCTTGATATCGCGGCCCTGCGCCGCCATCGCGGCCAGCGTGAAGCGCAGCGCGTCCGCGCCATACTCGTCGATCAGTTTGAGCGGATCGATGACGTTGCCCTTCGACTTCGACATCTTGGCGCCCTTCTCGTCCCGGACGAGGGCGTGGATGTAGATCGTCGAGAACGGGATCTCCTTCATGAAGTGCATGCCCATCATCATCATGCGGGCGACCCAGAAAAAGATGATGTCGAAGCCGGTGACCAGCGCATTGGTCGGGTAATAGCGCTGCACCTCGGGCGTGTCGTCGGGCCAGCCGAGCGTCGAGAACGGCCACAGCGCCGAGGAGAACCAGGTGTCGAGCACGTCCTCGTCGCGCGTGATGAAGCCTTCGCGCTTGTTGCGGTCGAGCGCCATCTCGCGGCCCTGCTCGACCGTGATGACCTCCTGCTCGACGTAATAGCCGAGCGCGTGGCTGATCGCCTCCTCCTCGGTCTCGGCGACGAACACCTTTCCGTCAGGCCCGTACCAGGCCGGGATCTGATGGCCCCACCAGAGCTGGCGCGAGATGCACCAGGGCTGGATGTTCTCCATCCACTCGAAATAGGTCTTTTCCCAGTTCTTCGGCACGAACGAGGTTTCGCCCGAACGCACCGCGGCGATCGCCGGCTTCGCCAGCGTCTTGGCGTCGACGTACCACTGGTCGGTCAGATACGGCTCGATCACGCTGTTGGAGCGATCGCCATGCGGCACCATGTGGGTGTGCGGCTCGATCCGCTCGACGAAGCCGAAGGCTTCCAGCCGCTCGACGATGCGCCTGCGCGCCACGAAGCGGTCGACCTTGTTGAATTCCTCGGCGAATTGCGCGGCGCCTTCCGGCAGGTCGCGCAGGTAATCCTCGTTGTCGAGGAGATCGAGGCAGCCTTCCTTGTCGAGCACGCTGATGCGCCGCAGGCCGTGGCGATTGCCGACCTCGAAGTCGTTGAAGTCGTGCGCCGGCGTCACCTTGACCGCGCCCGAGCCCTTCTCGGGATCGGAATATTCGTCGGCGACGATCTTGATCTTGCGGCCGACGAGCGGCAGGACGACGTTCTTGCCGATCAGCTTCTGATAGCGCTCGTCCTCGGGATGCACGGCAACGCCGGTATCGCCGAGCATCGTCTCGGGGCGCGTGGTCGCGACGACAATGAAGGTCGAGGGATCCTCGGGGCTGAAGGTCTTGCCTTCGATCGGATAGCGCAGATACCAGAGGCTGCCCTTGACCTCGGTCTGCTGCACTTCGAGATCGGAGATCGCGGTGAGCAGCTTGGTGTCCCAGTTCACCAGCCGCTTGTCCTTGTAGATCAGGCCCTCGCGGTGCAGTTCGACGAACACCTTGACGACGGCCTTCGAGAGGCCCTCGTCCATGGTGAAGCGCTCGCGCGACCAGTCGCAGGACGCACCGAGCCGCTTGAGCTGGTTGATGATGGTGTCGCCGCTTTCGGCCTTCCACTGCCAGACCCGCTCGAGAAACTTCTCGCGGCCCATCTCGCGACGGCCGGGCTGCTGGCGTTCCATCAGCTGCCGCTCGACCACCATCTGGGTGGCGATACCGGCATGGTCGGTGCCGGGCTGCCAGAGCACGTCGCGGCCGCGCATGCGCTCGAACCGGCACAGGACGTCCTGGAGCGTGTTGTTGAGGGCGTGTCCCATGTGCAGCGAGCCCGTCACGTTCGGCGGCGGGATCACGATGGTAAAAGGCACCGCGTCGCGGCGGTCGGGACGCCCGGCCTTGAAGGCGAGGCTGTCCTCCCACACGACGGACATGCGGGCTTCGATATCGGCGGGCTGGTAATTTTTCTCGATCATGGGGCTGCTAGAAAGCCGCGCGCGGGGGCCAAGTCAACGAAAAGTCAGCGGAAAGCGAGTCGGCACAGCGCTTTCCGGCCCGGTCCGGGACCGAATGTGACACTCAAGCCGGGCTTTATGAGGGCCCTCGGGCTGCTCTCAACGGCCGCCGCGCGAGACCCGCTCGATTTCGGCCTTCACGATGCGTTCAACCAGGCCCGGAAGATTGTCGTCGAGCCAGGACTTCAGCAGTGGACGCAGCATCTCCTTGACCAGATCCTCCAGCGTCCGCGCATTGCTGCTCAGTACCGTGTGGGCCAGGGAGTTGAAGGCGGATTCGACTGCGGAGACGGTCGATTGCGCGAGGATCGGCTGCTGCGGCGGCAGTGGCGGCGCGTCGAAGTCGACCGGCGCGTAGGACGGCGGAGGCGCCGGACGCGGCGGCGCCGATTCGGCGAATTCGAGATCGTCGCGCGGCTCGACCTTGCGGAAGCTTGGCGGCGGCGGAGCCGGCGTCGGCGCCGGGTCCATCGCCATCTCGTCGGTCAATTCGAGCACGTCGGGTTCTGGCTCGGGCTCCGGCTCCGGAGCACGGACCTCGGGGGCAGGCGTGGCCGCGTCGAGCCCGGCCAGCAGCGCGTCGATATCGTCCTGGCTGTTCGGTCCGGCATCCACGGCGGGCGCGGCTGGCGGCGGTGCCGGAGCCGGCTTCGCAGCCGGAGTTGGCGCTGGCTTCTCGGCGGCAGGTTTGGGCGGAGCGACCCTGGATGGCGGAATGTCGTTCATCGGCTTCGGCGGCGCGGCGGGCGCTGCAGCCTTCTCGGGCTTCGCAGCTTCGGCCGGCGGCGGCTTGGCCTCGTCGTCGGCAATGATGCGCCGGATCGAGGCCAGAATCTCCTCCATGGAGGGTTCTGTGACCTTTGCAGGCTGCGTCATCTCCGACTCCACATCATCAACGCCCTCGCATGCGTTGTTTTACACCAAGCACGACAGGATTGGCCGGTTCCGCGACGAGCCCCCCGACATTTTCGCCGCGGCAGCCCGACTTGTCCCCAGATCACGGCTCAACGTGCGGCGGCGCGCCCCTGCCCTCGGCACTCAAGCTTTACGCATACGATATCGAATGCGGAGCGAATCGACCCGCATCTTCTTGACAAGGCTACGTCAGGGATTTTGATGATTGCAAGCAAAGCACCGGTCGGCCCGCAATTGTTTGCGAGGCCGACCGGATAGTTACGGGAATTAGCGCCCGTCAGGCGTGCGCACGCCGCCCCAGCTGTCGCGGACCTGATGGTAGTGAACGCTAGCGTCGTAGACCGTGGTCGCAAGGCCGAGCACCTGCGGCGACAGACGGCCGACGGCGGCGAGGACGTTATACGATGCCACGACGCGGTCGTGTTGTGCGGTCACCAGCGCGACGCGCGCATTGACCAGCGCCTGCTGCGCGTTGAGCACGTCCAGCGTGGTGCGCTGACCGGCCTTGGCTTCCTCCCGCACACCGTTGAGTGCGATCTCGGACGCCGTCACCTGCGCCTGCGCGGACTGCACCTGCGCCTTGCCGGCCTGCAACGTCCCCCAGAACTGCACGATGTTCGCGCGGGCCTGGTCACGCGTGGTTTCGAGGTTGAGACGCTGCTGCGCCAGGTTTTCCTTGGACTGGCGGATCAGCGAATATTCTGCGCCGCCCTGATAAATCGGCACCGAGAGCTGCGCGATCGCGGACGCGTTGAAGGAGCGCAGCTGGATCAAGGACTGTTCGTTCGACTGCGTGGCCGCTGCCTGGACCGTAACCGTCGGCAGCAACGCACCTTCGGCGACTTTGACCTGCAAGAAATTGACGTCGATGCCATACATTGCGGCGGTGACGTTGGGATTCTCGATCAAGCCGAGCTCGACGGCCGAAGCGAGCGTTGGCGGCAGGAACCGATCGACCGGCGAGCCCGGTGCGAGGTTCGTCGGCTCGTTGCCGATGATGCGGCGGAAGTTCGCCCGCGTCGTGGTGAGGTTCGCCTCCGCGGTGAGCGCCTGCGTCTTGCCGGCAGCCAGTTGCGCTTCCGATTGCGCAACGTCGGTGCGCGTCACTTCGCCGACGTTGAAACGATCACGCGTCTGCTTCAGCGTTTGCTCGAGCACGCGCACGTTGCTGCGCTGGACTTCCAGCGTGGCCGCATCGCGCAGATAATCCATGTAGGTCGTCGCCGCCTGGAGCAGCACGGTTTGATCGAGGCTGCGCAGCGCTTCGCGCGCACCGGACACCTGACTCTCCGCCGCCCGCGTTCTATTGGCGGTCTGGTTGCCATTGTAGAGCGTCTGCGTAGCGGTAACGCCAACGCTGCGAGGTACGGTGGTTCCGTGGAATGCGGTACTCCCCACGCTGCTCTGCACATCCTGATATTGATAACCGCCGCTCGCGGTCAGCGCGACCCTGGGCCGGTAGCCGGACAAAGCCTGCGGCACGTTCTCGTCGGTCGAGCGCACCTGCGCGCGCTGCGCGTTGAGCTGCGGATTGTTCTGATAGGCGCGCACCAAGGCGGCCTCGATCGTGTCCGCCAAGGCAGGCGTCGGCCCGGCCAGCGCCAGCAGCAGGACCGAAACCGCAGCTCCGGTGAAGAGCTTCACCCCATGCATCCCAAAATTTCCGTTTCATTTTAACGCCCGGCTCGTGCCCGCGAGCCGGGTTACCGTCTACAGAATGGAGTCGTTGCCCCGTCGCAACAATAGGACGCGGATTGCCGCGACGGAACTACCTCAAGGTAGTTCTCGGTGGAAACTCTTCACGTGCAGCATCCCGGCCACACTTCTGATTCAGAACGGGATTTTAATGGGGTTTTGGCCGTCAGAAGACGAAGGATGCGGCCCGTTCCAGCCCGGGAAGGACCGGAGCCGTGGCATCGAACAGGGCCCGATGGCCGAATTCGCCGTGGGTCCGGGTCACGATCACCGCCCGGGGCGGCCGCGATTCGGCCGACACGCCGACCAGACGCCCGCCTTCCCTAAGCTGCCCGAACAGCCCTTCCGGTGTCACCTCGGTGGCGCCGTTGAGGATGATCACATCATAGGGGGCGGCAGACGCATCGCCCTCGGTGCAGGGGGCGGCCTTGCAGGTGACATTGGCGAGCCCAAGGATGGCAAAGGTCTCCTTGGCCTTTGCAGCCAGAGCCGAATCGCATTCCGTCGCCGTGACCTGACGCGCCAGCTTGGCCGCCAGCGCGGCGAGATAGCCGGTGGCGCAGCCGACGACCAGGACGCTGTCGCCCTCGCCGATCTCGGCGGCCTGGAGCAGCTTGCCGGTAAGCTGCGGCTTGATCAGGAACCGCTTGGCGGCGCCCTCGCTCACATCGAGATCCAGGTCGAGATAGGCCAAGGCCTGCCGGCTCGCCGGCACGAAGGCCTCGCGCGGAACCGTGAGCATGGCATCGAGAATACGACGATCGGTGACGTCATTGGTGCGCACCTGGCCATCGACCATTTTGAGGCGCGCGGTCGAGAAACCGGACATTTGCGGACCCTGAAATGCGGACGATGCCGCGGACGGAAGTTGGCGGCATCTTTGGAACATGCTCCGCGAAAACGCAACATGGCCGTTGGCCTTGGCCGGCCAAGGCTCCGCAACTCACCCGCATCAGGGAACAGGACGTATTATTCGATCGTCACCGCGAGCCGGCCGATCAGGGCGGCGACCTCATCCAGTCGCGCCGAATCGGGCGTCTCGACCGCACGCGCAAGGCGGGCCAGGCATTCGTCGTCGCTGAGCTCGGGAACGTCGGCCGGCAGAATCGAGGGGGCCAGTTGGGCGCGGTCGATCTGGATGTCGGGCATGGGAATCAGCTCCGTAAAAGTCCGGCTCCACGAAGCTCGATTTGAATTAAGTCGATTTGGTGCCGCCCCGGCGGCCGCGATGGCGCTGCCGGACACAACTGCTTGAACGCGATTCTGGGCGGATCGGGGCCGCCAAGTGTTGAGAGATGACTCGATCGGCATCGCGCGTCGCATCAGCGAACGCTCACAAGCCAATGAATATACGACGGAATTTGGCTCCCCGGGCTGGATTCGAACCAGCGACCATCCGATTAACAGTCGGATGCTCTACCGCTGAGCTACCGAGGAAAAGGGCGAACTGTGGTCCGCGCGCGGGTGCGTATAACAAAGCCGGTTGCGCTTGCAAAGGACGAATTCGTCATCTTCCGCAACGCGTCTGAGGAAGGGCCTGGGCCGGCCCCTCCTCCGGGCGTTGCCTCAAGACAGTCGTCCGAAGTGTGATCGACGGATTCAATACGCGATCGATCGGCATTCCGGGATGCTGCGCGACGCGAGACGCGCAGGAGCCTGTTCTTAACGTTTCGAATTCTCAGTAACGGCATTCATAGATCGGCGCTGTTTGTTTTCTCAGGCGCGGGCGCCGGCACTGCGGCGCCGTTGCTCTTGCCCGTCACGGCGCCAACCAGCGCCTTCACGGGATCGTCGCCCGGCGCAAAGCCGCTCTGGCGCAGGATTTCGTCGATCATCGGACGCAGCGCGTGCACCTTGAGCAACTCGCCGGCAAGCCCTTCACCGAAACCGACGTTGCCACCACCGACACCGTTGCCGCCGAATGCACCGCCGGTATGCAGGATGCGGACATCCTTGAGGTTTGCGATCGGCTTCACCATCTCGGCCAGCGCCGAGGGCATGGTCTCGATCCGCTTCTTGGCGATCTCGAAATCGATGACGTTGCTGCCTAGCTTGTTCTGCGCCTCGTTCTTCATGGTGATGACGGCAGCTTCCGCTTCACCGATGTTCCGGACACCGACCGCCTTGATCTTGTTGGACTCGGCCTCCGCGGTCGCCAGCGTCTTGACCGCCTCGGCGCGGTCGAGCGAGGCTTTCTTCTCGGCCTCGGCCGCAACGATCAGCTCGGTCGATTTGCGCTCGGCTTCGGTGCGTGCGGCGAGCACCTGCGTGAGACGGGCACGATCGGCGACCTCGACCGCGCGCGCGGTCACGACCTTTTCCTCAGCGGAGACGGCCAGCGCCTCGGCGGTCTTGGCCTCGGCGACGGCTTCCGAGGTCTGCTTGCTCTTCGCCGCGATCTGGATCTCGTTCTCCTGCGTTGCGATCTGGATCTCGCGCTGGGCGTCGGTCTTGCGCTTGTTGATCGCCAGATCCGACTCGATGACAGCGGTTTCCTTGACCTGCTTGGCGCCCGCCTCCTTCTCGGCGACCGCTCTGTCGGTGTCGATACGGGCGTTCTCCTCGGTCAAGCGCGCGGTCTGGGTCGCGGTCGCGACCTCGGCGCGGGTGCTGGCGGTCTTGTTGGCGATGTCGCGCTCCTGCGACAACTCGGCCTCTTTCTTGGTCCGCTCGATGCCGAGGGTCTGCTGTCGTGCCTCCAGGTCCTTTTGCGCGATCGCCACCTCGTTGTCGCGCACAATGGCGTTGCGGTCGCGGCGGCGGGTCTCGGTGATCGTCTTGAGCTGGGTCAGACCTTCGGCGTCGAAGAAGTTCTCCGGGTTGAAGAACTTCACGTCGGTCTGGTCGAGCTTGGTCAACGACACCGATTCCAGCTCGAGGCCGTTCGACTTGACGTCGGACTCGACCGTGGACTGCACGTGCTTGACGAAATCCGAGCGCTTCTCCTGCAGCTCCAGGATGGTCATGGTGGCCGCGACCGATCGAAGGCCGTCGACGAATTTCGCCTCGACCTGGTTGCGCAGCGCCTCGGCATCGTTGGTCAGCGCGCCCAGCGTCTGGCTCGCCAGCGCGATGCTCTCCTCGTCGGGGCGGACGCGCACGTAGAACTCGGCGACGATGTCGACGCGCAGGCGGTCCTTGGTGATCAGCGATTCCCGCTCCTTGCGCTCGACGGTGAGCCGCAGCGTCTTCAGGTTGACGCTGGCATAGGAGTGGAAGATCGGCAGGATCATGGCGCCGCCATCGAGCACGACCTTCTTGCCGCCGAGGCCGGTGCGCACGAAGGCCTCGTCGCGCGTGGCGCGCTTGTAGAGGATGGTGAAAACGATCCCCAGGACGACGATCAGCGCGACGCCGATCATGGCCGGGACTGCGATGTCGAACATGACTTTTCTCCAATGAATGGCGACTAGCTGCTTAGAGGGGGCTTGGAGGGCTTGAGTTCATCCTCGGCCTTCACCGCGACGAAACGGGTGCCATCGCGATCGACCAGCAGGACCATGGTTCCCTGCGGCAGGGGCGACGACGAGGGTGCTGCGACCGCCAGGACGAAGTGGCGGTTGCCGTGGACGTCGGCGACGCTGACGCGGCCAGGCGGCCCCTGGTCAAGCGGACCGACGACGACCTCACCGACGCGGCCAACGAGATCGCCGAGGCCGACGACATAGCTCTCGTCCTTGGGAATGATCCGCGCGATGGCGCCGCTGGCGGCGCGGACCAGTGGAACCGACACCGCAACCGCTGCGATCGAGGCGACCGTCGCCGGCAAGGGGCCCGCCACCATCCGCGCGACGTCCTGGATCAGGAAGCCGGTGATGGAGAAGGCGCCGAGCGCCAGCAGCAGGAAGATCAGCAGCGGCACGCCGCCGACATTGATCCAGGAGATGGCGTTGAGCACGCCATTGTCGCTGGGATGGCCGAAGTCGAAGCTGGTGCCGAGCATCTCGCTGAGGGAAGCCCCGATCAGCATCGTGATCACCTCGAGCGTGCCGACGATGACGATCATGGCCGCCGCGATCGCGAACGGCCTGACCTCCGGCGACATCACGTGTTCGAGCAGTGCGCTCATGACACGGCACTCAGGAGCGCGACTTCAACCGCGCGAGCCTCGCCGCAATTTCCTTGTCGCGATGAAGCGCGCTCAGTTCATCGATGTCGCTCGAATACGGGATGCCCTGCGGCACGCCGGTCGCGCGAGCTACCGCCCTGCCCGCGCGCAGCGCCTTGGCTGCAGGAGTGCCACCGGACTTCCGGGGCGACGTCGCGGCCTGGTGGCTGGCATGTGCCTCACTCTTTTCGAGATCGGCGCGGCGCTGCTCGGCATCCTGGAGCGCCGAGAGCACCGCGCGCAGCGAGGTTACGCATTGCTCGATCTTCTCGTTGTTCTCGTCGATGGCGCGGGAGAGCACCTCGAACTGCGCCTCCAGGTCCATCTGCCGCGCGATTCCGGCGCGGGCAAGATCGTCGCGGCCATCGGCGATCGCGCCCTCGATCCTGGCGGCAAGATCGCTCATCTCGCGCTCGATCTCGGTGCGGCGCGCGTTAAGGCGGTATTCCTCGGCGCGCGCGGTTGCGAGCGCGTCGCGCGCCTCGCTCTCGGCGCGCTCGATCTCGCGGATGGCCTGGCCGACCACCTTGAGCTTGTTCTTGCCTTCCGCCTGCTCGATCGCGTCATAGGCGATCCCGGCGATCAGACGCCCGACCCGGGACAGGAAATTGTCGGGGGCGGCAGCGATGGTATCCATGGCGTTCTCCTCCTCTGGCAGGCTGCTCGGCGTGACGCCGTAGTGAACTTCGAAACCGTCGTCGGTGCGGATGAGGTGCGCGGGCACGCTCTGGCCCCAGCCCTCGGCATAGCCGGCGTAGTCGAAGGACACGCTGTAGCGCCCTTGCACGGTCGCAATCGAAATGGTGGCGGGCCCCTTGATCCTGGCGAGTTTGTCGTCGAGCGGCAGGCGGCGCCCTTGCGCGAGGCGATAATCGGTGCGGTCGCGCAGGCCCAGCGTCACCAACCGCGACGGCAGTGCGGTCTCCTTCCGGATCGGCTCATAGGCGTGGGCGTGGAGCAGAACGACGTTGGAACCGACATTATGTGTCCGGGCCACCTCGTCGAGGATCTCCATCATGCGGTCATAGGCCTGGAATGTCGCCTCGATGGCGGCCTTGGCGGCCGGGTCAGGGGCAAGCCTGTAACGCAGCGCGGACGGCGCGTTTCGGGGTGACTGGCTCATCAGAAGCACTAAAGCACCACTTTAGTGCTTTGAGGGGACGTGCGATCACGTTCCACTGATCCCTATGCACTCTGCACTTTACTCGCTGCCGGCAGGCCGCGCGTTCAAGGCGGCGGATCACTCCTAGATCACGGCCCGCGATTTGGGCAAGCGGCTGCACAAAAACTGTTCGCAGCACGAGACGCCCGGCGATCAGATCTGCCGTCGGTATCCACAGCATTCCACAGGCTGTCCGCAGCATATCCACAGGCTGACCATGCCGGATTCGCGAGAACCCACGAGCCACTTGCTGCGCACAAACTCACAGGGCTGGCATGTCAGCCGCCGGCCTGATCGAACACGGTGCGGCAAGCCTCGCTCAAGCTTGACCGCTTACGGCGCAGGCACGCGGTGATGGCGCGGACATTGGGAATCTCGCCGGCGCAGAGCCGGTAGACATCGGGGGTGCAGGCCCGGCGCTGTTCGGGTGTTCCCTGCTGCGCGTGAGCGGCGGAGGCAAACAGCGTCAGGAAAAGCCCGACGGTCGAGGCCCGACGCGCCCGGCTCTTCACGCCTGCAAACCGCAAGAACCTCGTCTTCATGACCAAGTCTCCCGTTCTGTCCGCCTGCTCGCGGCCTCCGTTGGCCGGTCGTCGCGAAGGGGTAGGAGAAATAAATCGCCGAGAATGTGATCTCTTTCACACTGGCGGCGGGCCAGCGACGCCTAGGTTCCCGGGGGATTTTTTCAATCCCTAACCAATCGGGACCGGATCGCCGGATCGTTAAAATGCGAACGATCGGCTCAATCCGGTAACAAGCCGGCTTTGCGACATTGCGCCATCCGCGTTCTGCGAGGGTGTGATGAGCGAAGCCGAATTCAACTTGCTGCTGGATGCCGTCCGGGACGCCATGATCGTTGAAGATTTGGCGCCAGCGCCGGAGGAGGAATTCGTGCCCCGTTCGTGGTCGTATGATGCAACACCCAAGGAAACCCTGAAGGCCGCCAACGACAATGATGGCGCCTGGCCCCTGCTGCCGTTTCCGGACGGCTGGTACGCGGCCTGCTGAGGCCCCGTTTTGCCGCGGCCTGATGCGCCCGCCCTCGCGGGCGGTTCGGGATCACCGCGCGCCAGGACCGGCGCCAGCCCCGATCAACTCTTGACGCGCTCCTCGCCGTCGTGCGGCACCCGGCCGGGTGCAGCCGGCGGAAAGATGCTGTCATAGATCGCGCGCGCCTCGGCAATGAGGCGCGCCCGCTCCAGCTCGGATTTCGGGACAAATCGAACGACGTCGCCCACGTGCTCTCCAGCTCCAGGTTTGGGAATGCGTCACTTCGCAGATGCGAAGTCTGTGCCAGAGAGCCTGAATCGCGGGTTCGCCCAAGCCCCGGGCAAACCCGGTGGCGGCGTCCCGCCGCAGCTGGCGCGATTGCGGCGCGCAGGATCGGCGGAAGCCGGGCGGAGATTGAGTTTTTGCTGAAGGATCAGAGACTTGTGATGGAGGCCACGACCAGAATTGAACTGGTGTACACGGTTTTGCAGACCGTTGCGTAACCACTCCGCCACGTGGCCTCAACGCGCCGGATCAATACAGACGATCAATCACTTAGGCAACCGCCCTTCTCGCCTCCGCGACAGATTTCCGAAACTCGATTTCCGTATGATTTCCGAAACTCGCGTGCGCGCTCTGTTCTCTACTAGCGCCCATTGGTAGCATTTCAGGCGCAGATCGGCTCATTCCTGCAGGTTTTTACCCGGTAGTCTCTGTTTGTTCTCTCGCTCACCCCGAGCGCGACCGACTTACTAGCGCCATAAGTGCATCAAAAATGCATGGCACTCTGTCGGTGCGACGCGCGAGGGGACAATGACTGTCTGGACTATAGAAATCATGATGTACCGCCCCAAGGGCTCGCGGCACAAAATCGAGATCGGACGGCGGCTCAGTCGGGATGGTGGCAAAACATGGATCGAGGACGGCAAGGCCGATGCGAGGTTCGAAGACACCTACACGAAGGTGAGACGTGTGGTGAGCACCGCAGAATACCAGGAGCGCATCAAGAACCCGAAGGTGGTCACGGTCGCCATTCCGATCGGGTGATCTGGGCCGCGGACAGCTAACCGGTAAAAATTCCTATTGTCTATCCCGTCCTGGTTGTTTAGGAACCGGCCAGGCAACCCCAACCCCCATCAACCCGAAACCTCGATGTGCTAATCTCTCTCCCTCGCTTGGAGCGGCGTGAAATCCGCCCCTCGCGGGTAAGGCAGCAGAGCCACTGCCGGCTATAGGCCGGGCGGCCCCACGAATAACCGCTAGTAGAGGCGTGGGGTCGCTCCCTGCGTGGCGGGAATAATGGGGGTCAGCAAGCTCTGCTGCTGAATTTCACCCGCCCGGCACCAGCTGGGCCAGGCGTGGGAGGCAGAGCCCCTCCATGAGGCCGGCATCGAAGCTATCTCAGCTCGTCCATCTGTGGGTCGAGCTCACACGTCAGCTCCACAGGGTCATGGCGCCCGATGCCCGAGCGCAGTTCGGCGCGCATGCCGGACCGCTTCTGGTCAGCGGTGCCGTTTATCTCGGCACCATTGAGGGCCGCCCCATGACGTCAACCAAGATCTCCGAGTACGTCGGGATCCCGCGCTCGACCGTCATTCGCCAGTTGGGGGTACTGCGCCGGCGCGGCGCAGTCGAGAAAGTCGGCGCAACGTACCGTATCCCAACGCGACGGATGGAGCGCATCACGCGCAGAGACCATGGCGCTATTGTGCGTCTCGTGCGCATCACCAGCGAGAGGCTGTCCCGCTAATTTGATTCAATCGATCCTTGTTAACCCTGCGTGCGCGCAGGTGTCCATTTTGGACACCAAGTCGCTTAGTAGGCCGCGCGTGCACATGCTTTGATGTGGCCTTGACGGCAAACAAAGAAATGATTTTCGGGGAGGACAATCGGGATGGGAAAATTGCAAACATGTCAGAGTATCAGAACCACGATCCACGGAGCTACCTCGAAACAGAAGCGAGGATCATCGCAGAAAGCGAGACCCACATCGCAATCTCTCTGCGCGTGGAAAAGGCCGTAATTGCACGATACCTGCCGTTGATGGCTGCACTGGCCAATATCAGTCCCTCGGCCGTCAAGAGAGTAATACCGCACAAGCTGATATGATCAGCGGAGTCCCGCAGGGTGACGGCTTGGCATCAGCCACCGATCGAGGCGCGGATCGGGCCAAACATTATCAGTTGAGCAGCCGTCCACAGCCCCACGATGCCCAAAATGACAGCGTAGGCCACGACGGCCAGAACTACGATACGGCCTATCAATTCGTACATCACTCCACCCTTACCCGTGCGGTCCCGCTCATTCCGAGCGCCCGCGCGGCGCCATGCGACAGATCAATGCAGCGGCCGCGCACGAAAGGTCCCCTGTCGTTGATGCGACAGGAGATCGATCGACCCGAACCGAGATGCGTCACAGTCGCGATCGAGCCGAAGGAGCGGGTGCGATGCGCGCATGAGATGCCTTCGGGATTGAAACGTTCGCCGCTCGCCGTGCGCGGACCACTCTCGCGGCCGTACCAGGAGGCGATGCAGGTCTCGGCAAGGCACGGCGAAGCGACCGCACAGCAAAGTGCGATCGCGAGGACAATGCGGATCATGGTGCCTCAGGTCGTTTCGCAGACGCCGTTAATCAGCAGCCGTCCGCCGTTCGACGCAGGAAACGTGTTATCGTAGTTCCAGATCGAGAGAGCGCTCGTTGCTGCCTGCCCGTACCACTGCAAAGTCTTGCCGGAGCCTGCAGTGTCGCGGCCGGCACCGATACAATCGCTGTTGAAGGTGAAGGGCAGCGCGGAAGCCTGGACGTTGGTCGCAGCAGTCCCGATGTTGGTCGTTGTAATGCTGATCTGAAACCAGACCTGCTTGCCCCGCTGCTGGTATCGCATCGTGGCCGACACCGTTGTGAAGGTGCCAGAGCCTGCCGTGATCGTTGGCGTGGCCGTCGATACGGCACCATAGTTGAATGCGACGCCCCCAGTGCTCGAGCAGGTCGTCGCAACCGCGCCGCTGCTGGTCGTGCAGTCGCCGGTCAAGGCCGGCATGCGTCCAGTCGGCAACGTGCCGATGGAGATGTTCGAGGCGTTCGTCGTGTCTGTCGTTGCGGACGCCGCAGGCGCGCTTCCGTTGATCTTGGCGACGGTCGGATTCGGATAGCTGCCGGAGAGATCGCCGCCGGCAGCGCCGGTTAGGCTACCCGAGCCGGTCGGGACCATTGGGCCGCTGGATATCTGCTGCGCCTGAGCCGCGCAGGCCAGGACAAATGCGACGAGCCCGACGAGAGGTACGATGATTTTGCGCATGGACAATCGCCTCACTTGTAGTAGCTGACGTCGATCGTGGCCGTTGCAGACTGCTGGATCGCCCTGAAGTTGGCGATTGTCGTTGCCCCCAGCAGGCTGACGCACTGGTTCACCTGGAGCGGCATGCCGATCGCTGCCGTCGGCGTCGTCGTGCCATCCGTCGTGTAGCGGATGGCCTGCCCCTCGGCGCAGACCACGGCGTAGATCGCGCCGGTCGGCACCGTCAGCGCGGTCGAGCTTGCCACACCGAGCCCCGCTTGCATCGGCGACAGCGGCGTTGCCGGCGTACAGGGCGTGTAGCCCGAGCCGTTCCAGCATTCGGAGATGATGCCCATCGGCAGGTTCTGCGCTGCGGCCGGCAGTGCGGTCGCAAGCCAGAGCAACGCTCCGCTCACGCTTGCGATCAAAAGCTTTCGCATGGTCTCTTCCTTTGTCTTGAAAGCAGTCAGTGCTTCGGCGGCCAGAACAGCTCGATCAGTTTGACAATGACGCCACCCGCGACGCCCAAGAAGGCGTAGAAGGCGGCGCGCATGGCCGTCATTGTCTTCTCTGATCCAATGCTCTGCTGGCGCTGTTCGTCGAAAGTGTCGACCGAGGGCTTCATCGCCGCCACTTCCTTTCCCATGCTGTCGACGCGGCCCGCGAGCTCGCCGACCCGGGCGTTCATGTCTTCCACCTTCTGGTAGAGGCGCCGCCGCCCCTCGGTCGCCTCCCGGTCATTGTGCTCCCACGTCTGCATGAGAGTTGCGACCTTGGAGGTCAGTTCGCCGATCACGCGGTTAAGCCCCATGAGCTCCCGCGTGATGTCTTGGACCTGTTGATCAACCATCGTGCGTGCGCCCTGCCCCCTTCGGCTTCCGCTAGAGCGCCGGCAACGTCAAAGCCGGCAGCGCGATTGGAGCTGCGGCCGGGAAGATCCCGGTCAATGCACCGGCCCCAACCGTGACGCCGATCAGGCCGAGCGTCTGCAGCAGGATCGTCTTCTCATCCTGCAGCAGCGCGGCGCAGCCGACCTTGAGATAACCAGGCAGGCCAGCCTTGATCTGCGCGATCAGGTCGCGCTTGCGTTGAAACAGCACGATCATGCTGTAGGGCGCCGGAGACTTAATCGCCTGCACCTGCGGCAGTGACTGTAGGAACTTGATCTGCGCCGGATAGCAGGCGTGCGCGACCGGATCGCGGAAGGAGGTCGGATCGCTCGGATTGCTCAGGCTCGCCGCGTCGTCATCGGCTTCCTGGACGGCCGCCACCACGCCGGCAACGAACTCGGCCTTCTTGGCCGTGATCTGGTCCATCAGCTGCTGGAGCGGATCGACCGGAGCCGCGGCGGCCGGACGCGCCTTCGGCGCGAGACCTTGCGCTTGCGCGCCAGGCACGGCCAGGAGCGCCACCAGCGCGATCGCCAGGATGACGATTGGTTTGATCGCACCCGGCGAGACGCTCACCAGCGGACCCGGCTTGGTCGACGATACACCGACCAAAGCGGTGAGAATGATCCCGTTGACCTGGACGAAGTTGCCAAGGAACCACTGCACCGCGGGTGCATATTGCGCGATGATCGCGGGCGCGTGCTCGACGCTCACACCGGCGATGAAGGCCAGGACGTTGGTCCAGAGACCAAAGTAAAAAGTGAATTTCGGATCAACCTGCGGCATTGCTCATTTCCTTTTCAGCAGTAATAGCGACGCGCCCTGAGACGATCAGGAGCAGGTCGCGCGGGGTGATGTGGTTGAACTCGGTCGCCAGCGGCGTGGCGAACCAGCCCGAGGCGGCGAGCGCTGCGGCCTGCAGCTCGGAGCAGAACCAGGCGCTCGGGTCCTGCCAGTCGCGGCGCGCCACGAAGGCAGCGATCGCCTCGACGTCGTAGGGTTTGCCGAGCTGCTCGCGCAGAAAGGCATGAAATCTGTCGACCATCGCCTGGCCGGCCGGGATGGTGACGAGCAGCTCCTTGGTGAAAGAGCCCTTGTCATAGTCCCGCGGCCGCGCCAGCACGCCGGAGTCGACATGCGCGCCGAGCAGCGTGCCGTCGGGCATCAGGGCCTCGACGTGACTTGCCCAGAAACCATATTCGGCGGCGCGGATGGCAAAGGAGATCGGGTTGCTGCCCGTAACGAAGCGGAGCGTGATGGCACCGATCATAGTCATGCCCAGCTCGCCACGAGCTCGTCGCGGGTGCCTTGGAAGGCGTTAAGATCGATGCCGCCATTGCCCGCGACGATGCCGGGCACATTGTGCGGCAGCGGCCCGACGCCATCGCCAGTGTACTGCCAAAGCCACCAGCGATCGAAGAACATCGGCAGGTGCGGAGACGGACCGTACTGGCAAAGCCAGAGCCTGTGCGAGAGGATGTAGGCGCGGTCCTGCGGGCCGAGCGAGGCGATATTCTCCTTCAGTCGATTGCCGGAGTAGATCGCGCCCTTGCGGCCGATGCGCTGCTCGAGCAGGCGGAGAAAATCCACAGCTTGCTGCACGCTCATGTTCGAGGGCCGGTTGTCCTCGAAGTCCAGCACCATCAGCGTGCACTCGTCAGGCCGCGCCGCCTGCAGGAAGTTCTCGACTTGGAGCGAGACGGCGTCGCCCGTATTGAAGTGGTACGCACCCCACAGCAGCCCGGCGTTCAGCGCCGATCTGCGCCGGCTCGCATAATCTGGGTCGCCATACGCCCTGCCCTGGCTTGCCTTGTGGATAACGCCCCAGATCCCGGCCTTGGCGGCCAGGCCAAGATCCTTGACGACGTTGTGGTGCGAGATATCGACGACGCGCGGGGTCTGGGTGGACATGCGGGGCTCCAAGGGGGCTAAGGGGAGAGTTCTATCCACAGACAGCAAAAAGCCGCCCGGAGGCGGCTTAGGGTCGGGTCGTAATGCTGGACGAGCTCGCGTAACCCGTGTATTAGGCCACCCGTATGGGGAGGCATCTCAATTGAAATTCAATCGTAAATCGTTGTTTGCCCTCGGCGCTCTGGCTCTGATCTTGGTCGCTCTCCTGTTTCTCAGCGACTCTTCGATCTTGTCGAAATTCCACTACAACGCGTTCTGATGCGTTTCCCCGGCAGGTTACTGTTGCAGGGCCTCTTTCTGGTCCTCGCGGTCGAGGCGATGTCCTGGCTATTTGCCGTGGCATCCATGCACCGCGGCAATCCCTATCGTCTGTACAGCCCCACGCGCCTCGAGGCGGCGATCGAGGCGAACTTGCCAAAGGAGCGCGAGGCACCTTCACTTGGCTGGGGCAATGAAAGCGCGCGCGCTCATCCTCCACTTACGACGCCCATCTGCGGCTCCGCCTGGGGCAACTCCTTCACCTTCGGCGACGACGTCGAGGACAAGGATGCGTGGCCCTATCTGCTCTCAGTGCACCTCGGCTGCCAGATCGAAAACTTCGGCTCCGATGGCTATGGACTTGACCAGACCGCATTACTGTTCGAGCGCAAGGCGCCGGGCGGATCACTCATCATCGTTGGCCTCAACTGGCCCATGCTCCAGCTCGATGCACTGACGTCGTGGGCTTTCATCGACCCGGAGAATGGAGTGCCGGCCGCACGCGTCACTAAACCGATCTTCGATCGTGGTGCTACTACGCTGATCCCGCGACCCGCTTCCACCGTTGAGGCAATCACCGCCCATTACGCGAAAGATGCCGCCGCTGGTGACTGGACCCAACTAACCTTCCCCTATTCGGTCGCAGTCGGAAAAGCGATCTGGCGCCATTTCAGCGTCCCAGCCTTTACAGACAGTGGTCCGATGTCCAACACCGCGATTTCCAGTGACCTGCACGCCAGGGGCGGCGCGTTGATCGCTCGGATGAGCGAGTTCGCCCACGCCCATAGCGACCGTCTCGTGATCGTTCTACTCCCTCCGGTCGATGCCCGCGTTCCGGCATCGCAGATGTATCAGCGATTGCTTGCCGTTCTTCCGGCCGGAACCTGCGTCATCGACCCCACTGACGAATTCAACGCGCTTGCCTCACGCGAGCCGATTAAAACGGCCAGCGGCCACTACAGTGCCGCCGCCAATGGCCTCATCGCTCACACCGTAAGCCAAGGCCTCTCCCGCTGCGGGTTTGCCTCATGACCGAGAAACACGTCCCAGCGTTGGACTTATTACGCGGGCTCGCCGCCTTGTCAGTCGTGATCCCGCATTTCTTCATGGCGGTCGGCGTCGGCACGCATAATGCCGAAGCGGTTTCGATCCTCGGCGTCGAAGTCTTCTTCGTGCTGTCTGGCTTCGTGCTCGCCTCTCAGATCCTGCTCGTCACCGTCGAGCACCCCAGCCTAGCGAACCTCGGTATCTTCTGGGTGCGGCGCTGGATGCGCACGATCCCGGCTTACCTGGTGGCCCTCACTCTCACGTCGGTCGGCACGCATGCGCTCACGTCGGCCGACTTCCTGCGCTACCTGTTCTATGTCCAAAACTTCGCCACCCAAGCCAACACGCGGGACTATTTCACGATCGCGTGGAGCCTGTCGGTCGAGGAGTGGTTCTATCTCCTCTTCCCGCTCTTTTGCCTCGCCCTGGTTCCGGTCATTCCGGCTCGCCGGCGCGCCGCGATGGCCGCTCTCCTCTTTGTCCTGATCATTACCATACTCCGCTTCACCTTCGGCGACAGCGCTGACTGGGGCGCCGGCACGCGTCGCATCGTGATGTTCCGGATGGACGCGATCGCATGGGGCTTTGTGCTGCACCTAGTCTGCACCAGAACATCCCTGCTCAAGCGCATGTCCCTCGGCGTCGCCGCCGGCTTGGTTACGGCGCTTTCAGGCGCCGCCGCCATCCTGACCGCAATAATGCCGACGGAAGGCCGTCTCATCGAAGGGCTCTTTCCCTTCTACGTACCGTTGTTCGGCGCCGCCGCAATCCTAGCAGCCCTGAAGCTGGACGCAGCGCTGGCACGCTCGCCCGGGATGATCCGCTTTGCGTCGTGGATGGGGCGCATCTCATACTCGACATACCTCTTCCACATCCTGGTGCTGTCAGCACTGTTGCCATTCACAGGCCAGCTATCGATTGCTCTGACCCTGCCGCTCTTCCTCGTGCTGGTCGCGGGCGTGGCAAGCCTCATCTATACCGGCTTAGAGGCCCCGATCCTTGCCGGCCGCCCTCGCTTCAATGTGCGTCCGGCAACGCCGATCGCCAGCTACTCCTTCCGCTCGACGCAGGTATAGGTGACTTGCGCGTCTGACGGCGCGCGATCCTTCCCGATGATCTGCGTCCAGTTGCGCTCAGTGCGCTTCGCGTAGCCCATCTCGCGCAAGGTGTCGATGCGTTGCCGGGAGAAGGTCTCGCAATCGTCCTGCGACGAAAAGTAGACGCCCTGCAACTCCATCTGCTGCGGGTTTGGCAGCTTGTCGTTGGTTACGGGCATCACCAGGACAACCCAGATCGTCGTGAGCAAGAGCAAGGTTTACCTCCTAGAAAGTCACGTCCGCATTGAGATCACCCGTCACAAGCGTGCCGGCGTTGTTGTAGGCATTCGTGCAGCCGTTCGCCAGGAACGAGCCGAACTTGATCCGGTTGGCGACCGAGCCGCCCTGCCGCACGACAAAGGATACGCAGGTATTGCCGCCGGTCGCATTCTCGATATGGATCAGAGGAGCCGCGGACGTCACGTTGTAGAAGATCGGGGTGCTGATCCCCTCCGTGTGGAGGCCATCAATGTTGATGACGCCGCCCGCTGTGCTCGCGATCAAGAACCCATTGCCCGTCAGACCATTGGTCTCGACAACCATGTCGCGGAAACTCTGCACGGCAGCCGTATAACCCGGGATGATGCCGGCGTTCGCGGACGTATTGAACGGATTGCAGTCGGTGTCGTAGGTCCCGACCAGAGCCGCACCGCCGAAGCCGGTGTCCCAGTAAATGCAGACGCGCGGACCGGGGAAGATCAAGACCCTGGAGACCGCGTTCTGCTGCTGCACGCTGTTCGAATAGATAGCAGCGATGTTGTTGTTGGCCGCTCCCGATCCCGGAAAGATCATCATGTCCTGCACGCGAGTCCCGAAGCACGCCAGATGCGTGGTCGGGTCGCACAGGGTCATGAAGTGTGAAGAAGCCGAGAGCGAGTCAGCAATCTTGACGCCGCTGGAGTAACGACCGACGCCCTCGAACGTCACGCCGAAGGGGACCTGGTGCGCTGACAGCAGCGTATAGCAGTTCGGGATGACGATCGGACGCCCCGCCAGGCCTCCGGCATCAACCGTAGGCGAAAGGATGGCGGAGCCGTAATTTAGCGCATTCTGGACCGTCATGGTGTCGTTGGTCGCGCCGGCATCGCCGCCGGTTTTTGTCCAATTGCACGCAGCGCCGAACTGCTTGATGTTGTTGCGGCCCGTGCTGTCCGCGATGATCTGCCACTTGTTGCTCCCGCTATCCGTGAAGCTGCCAGTCGGCGTCGTGACCGATCCGACAGTCCATGCGAAACCCGTGCAGGTTCCAAGGGTCGAGGCAGCGACCGCGAGTACGTCATTCACCTGATAAGCATTGCCACCCGTTCCGGTAACAGTCACCGAGGTCACGACCGTACCGGACACGACGATCGTTGCCTGCACGTTCGTGCCGTGCCCGCCAGTCAAGGAAACGCCAAGGTACGTTCCATTTGTGCAGGTGGTGCCCGCATTGGTGATGCTGCCCCCGCCGGTACCGGTCGGAATGAAAGAATCGACGAAGTTGCCGGAAGACAGCTTCGTGAACTGAGCTCCACCCCCGTCTCCGGGCTGCGCATAGCCCAGCGTCACGACAGAGGAGAACGCGGAGAGGTTCAGCGTTGCGGCTACAGCCCGGCTCGGCAACACCGGGGTAAGCCCGCACTGCCAGCCGCTCCCCGACACCCATTGCGTGAACTGGTAGATCGCGGAGCAGGAGGCGATCGCCAGGTCCGAGGTCGTCGCCCCGTCGAGCGAGCCCTTGATGGTGTTGGCAGCCCCCGCCTGGATCTTCGCGTTGGTGGCCGCGTTGGCGGCAATCTTGGCGCTGGTCACCGCGTTCGGCTGGATCGTGACGGCGCCGGTCGAGGTGTTGATCGTCGCATCGCCCGAGGCTGTGAAGCCGCCGAATGCGCCGCCGTTGTTGTACTGGATCTGACCGTTGGCGCCGCCCGCGCCGTGCGTGATGGCCTGGTTCACAAAGGCCGTCGAGGCCGCCCGGTTGTCGCTGGTGCCGAGCGGCGCCGTCGACACGATGCAGTTGGGATTCTCCTTGCCGCAGCCGGCGCGTGCGGCGCCCGGTAACGCGAGTGCGGCCACAGCGAGCGTGGCCGCCGCGATCAGGCCTTTCAACTTGGTCATGTCCGACGATTCCAAACGGAGCCGTCGCGCGAACCCCTGTAGCTGCAGGGGGGTGGTGCGAGCTGCTACAGCAGCTCGAGTATTTCGAGCGGCACGTTGACGCCGTCCGAGATCACGTTCCAACCGGAGTTGAAATTGATGAGCCTGCCATCGCCTATGAACTCGCGGCTTGCCTGCGGCAGGATCGGAATGCCCTGCCCGACCACGGCGGCTTGGTTCGCCGGCACCAGGTAGATGATGTTGGCCGCTGACCCGTTGATGAAGATCAGCCCGCGCCTTGATGCATTGGCGCCTATCGCCTGAATGGAGGCACCGCTGACCAGCAGTGAGCTTCCGTTCGGCGAGGCAATCTGGACATTGAGATTCTGCTGGATGGTAGGAAGTACGCCGTTGGCGCTCATTGCAAGGACCCCATCAAAGGTTGTCGATCCAGCCTTCGGCCGCGATCGTAAGGTTGATGCCGCCTGATGAGGCGACATAGATGTTGGTCGACTCCAGCATCATCTGGGCCGTGATGCCCTGGTTGAGCTGCTGGCTGGAGGAGATGTCGGCAACCGTGGTGATCGGGGGCATGTTGGTTGTCGAGCCGATGCCCCCATAATTATTGTTGGGAGCAACGAGCGCAATAAGCGCCGAACCTCCGACCGATGAAAGCTGCATCACCTGCAGGCTGATCATGCTGGCCGTCGGGGGAACCACGGAGGAGACCGAGAATGCTACATAGGTGCCATTGACGTTGCCGATCGCCCCCGCCTGATTGACGATTGCGGGTGGCACCACCGTATTCGTTGCGGCCGTCACCACATATTTGGTGCGCGAGTTCTTCTGCAGCGTACGCATGAAGTGCGCGGAGGAGTCAGTCCGCATCGCCCCGATGCGCTTCTTGTAGATGTAGCCGAGCGGCATGGTCGGCGAACTCGATGACGTCGAGGCAAGCCCGGCGATCGAGGCGCCGTCCGAGATCGCGTAGATGTAGACCCAGCCCGAGGTCGGCAGCGATCCGGTATCCATGCCGTTCGCGCCGATCGTGGCGCAGTTGATCGTGAAGGCGATGGAGGTGAAACGAACGCCACCGGCAATGGGGCCCGGCAACGTCATCTCATCGGCATGGATGTCGAGATGGTCGTTCGCCGAGGCGTTGGTGGTGTTGGTCAGTGTGAGGTTCGAGAATCCGCCCGAGGCCACCGGCGCCCCGGTCGCGATCGAATATTGTACCAGCCAATTGGCGAAGGTGCCGCCATCAGTCGAGATGAATGCCGCCATGTTGGCGGGGATCTTGACTGATTGCCCGCTTGCGTAGCCCTGGAAGGTATCGTTGGCGTTAGGTGCCAGCGTTACTGCGCCGGCAGAGGTGTTATAGACCCAGAAGCCGAAGCCATTGAACAGCGTGTTACCGCGATCGAGGGTGAGCGTGATCGGGCCCGTCGTGATGAAGGAGTTGAAGCAATTGGCTTTGTGGATCGCCGTGTTGACCGCGATCTGGCTGATCGCCGGGTTGAGCCGCGCATTACCACTACCGTCGTCAGAAAGGCCGCAGCCGATGCCCTCGGTCGCCATGGCACCAAGGCCGAATGCCGAGCGGCCCGCGGCAAGGCTCGCCGCATTCACCACCGGCTGCATCGCCGAGGAGATCACGCCGGAGGCCGGGGTCGAGCCGGCCACGAGATTACCCTGGCTGTCAAACGCCGCGCCCTGGTTCGCTCGCTGGGCGATCGGCGGTAGCGGGGCCGGCGCCGTCGCATCGACCACCGGCGCCACAATCGCGCGGGCCAGCGTCTCGGCATTCTGCTGGACCAACATCGTGGTCATGTCGAGGCCGGTCTCGGCACCGTTGCCAAGCCGGCTCAAGCTGTTCTGGTTCTGCAAGCTGATCGCCTGAGTCAGCGGTAGCGTGCGGAAGATGGTCAGGGTCGAGCCCGACGGAATCGGCGTTCCGCTCGGGTTATAGGTGACGGTCCCGCCGATGCCCCAGATCGCCCCGGTCACGGGCGCGTTCAGCGAGATCTGGTACTGCGTCGCGCCGGAGCCTTGCGACAGCACGGTCTCGTTGCCCGACGCATCCGTGAAGATGACGCTGATATAGGCAGCAGCCACGCCGACAAAGCTGAAGGTGAACACGGTCGAGGTGCCGTTGCCGAGCGCGATGGTCTTGTTGACGGTCGAAGAGACCGTCGCGCGCGCGGGCGCAAGCGCCAGCGCGAAGGCAAGCGCCATCGCGACGAAAAAACGTCCGAACAGCTTCATGGGTCTATTCCGTCTCAGGCAGCGCGGGCCGGCGCTGGATGGGATGCATCTGCGGTTTCGCGGTCTGGATCGCCTCCGGCGCGCGGGTCTTCATGTCGCCGGGCAGGAGCTCGGCCGGGGGTGCCGTTCGCGGCGGCGGCGCCTTAGCCTGGCGCGGCGGCGATGCGGGGCGCTTCGGTTCGTCAGCCATCACCGGCTCCACTGCGTCGGCCGCAGCAGGAACTCGATTCCCTGCTTGTCCTTCATGGTCCGCTCCATCCGCTCGAGGTAGCCCGGGTTGAGCCATTCCTGGAGACGATAGGTGATCAGGTAATCGAACCCGAGGCGGGTGTAGATCATGTTCATGCCCGGGATGTTGTTACGCACCATCCGCGTCGCCAGCGCGCCGGTGGCCGCGCCCTTCTTCATGTGCGTCAGGTCGGTCCAGAGCTCCGCGACCTGGTTGACCTGGCCGAGCGTCGGCCCCGCCAGCGTATCCAGTGCGCTCATGCCGAAGCGCGACCATTCCCCGAGCAGGAAATCACCGTAGATCGAGGCCGCGCCGCCCCGCAGGAAACCCGAGATCAGCGCCTGCACCGGCTGGTTTTTCCACTGGGAGCTCGCGTCCTGCCCCTTGGCGGTCTGGTTGAGATAGTTGGCAATGATGCCAAAGAGCGTCGAGCCGACGATCAGCTCACCGAGTCCCGCCATGCGCCCGAGCCCCGTGCGGCCGCCATAGATCTCCGCGCCCCAGGACTTCGTGATCATGGTCGCCGGAAATTGCTTGAACTGCAGCAACAGGCGCAGCGCGACGTTGAGCGGCGAGCCAGCTTGCGTACCCTGGAACAGTATCGCCTTCTCTCGCGCGCCAGGCTCGAGCACGGCGAACTGGCCGCGCTCGGAGAAATACGACCACAGCTTCAGCGCCAGGTCCTGCCGGATACGGTCGTTGGCGCCCTGCGGTAAATGGCCGGCAAGGCGCAGCATGACGCTAGAGGCTTGCTCGCCGACTGAGGCCTTGGATTTGGCATAGGCCTCGACATCTTCATCGGAGAGACGCCGCGCGACGTCGGGCGTCAGGTACGTCTGCCCCTCGATCTCGTTCCACCCTACCGTCTTGAGCAGCTTCCATTCGGCTTCATCAATGCCGAACGCCTGAAGCATGCGGGTTTCGTCGGCACCGAGCTCGCCGAATTCCTTCGCGCGGTTCTTCCCTAGCGCGTAGGCCATCATCCGCTCGGCGTCGGCGCGCTTGTTCTCGGTCATCGCCGTCATGCCGGTCCACTTGAAGAACCAGTTTTCCATCTTGGCCAGCGTGCCGGCGCGGGCGTCGGAGATATCGAACCGCGCAGTGACACCGCGCAGCCGCCCGAGGATCCCTGTGTGCAGGAGATCGGCCACCTCCGCCTTGGCGCTACCCTCGACCCCTTGAAAATAGCCGGAGAACAATGACGTGTTGCGCTCGACGAAGTCGAGCCCGTGGCGCGAGAGCTCGCGGGAGATGGTGGCATTGTCTTGCAGCATCGCAAATGGGGTGAAACCCAGCTTCGAGAGCCGCTGCACGGCCATGACGCCGTTGACGATGCCAGCCCAGGTATTGGCGATCGGCCGGTCGGCCTCGCCCGAGACAACAGCGAACCGGTTCTTCAGCGCGTTCTCGCGCTTGTCGATCGCGAGGCGCTCCGGCTTACCCATCGCCACGTTCTTGGCATAGGCGAGGATCTCCTCGAAATTCTCCTTCGGCTTGGAGCCGAACACCTTCATCAGCGCATAATGATCGGCGCTCTTCATCACCGACTGCAGCCACGCATCGGTCGGGTTGTAGCGACCGAAGCGGCGGTTATAGGCGAGCCAGTCGTCAGCACTCTTCCAGTGCAGTGTGCGCTCCTGGCTGACGTGCTTGGCGACGTTGGTGAACAGCGGCTCACCCGAGACAGTCTCCATATCGAGGTGATCGCCCGTGACGAAGCCGCCATACATCTCGGCAAGGATCTTGTCGGCCTCGTCTGCCTGCCCTCTAAAGGTGCGCTTGACGTCGATGTGGCCCAGCACGGTGGACGCCCAGGCCTCACGGTCGGCTTGCGTAAACCCCTTGTAGAAATAGCCGCGCGGATCAGTCGGCGAGAACGGCCGCGAGGCTCGCCGGATCAGGTCCGGGTCATGCGTCAGGCGGGTCACATAGCCGGAGTAGTTGGTGATCCACGCGCCTTCCGAGTTCAGCGCCTGCACCCGCACATTGTCCCACTTGTGCAGGACCTCGGCGATCTTAAGCGCCGCCTCGTTCTTGGTCATGCCGGGCTTGCCGCGATCGCCCATGTCGAGCTGCCACTTCTCGCGGAAGATGTCATCCTCGATCGCGCGGGAATAGAACACCTTGTCGAGCCCTGAGAACTTCGGATCGTCGCGCCCGATACGCTCGAGGTCCGTCACGACGCCGCCGATCCAGTCCTTCTTGGCGCCGAGGCCAATCGCTGCGGCGGAGAGCTGGTTGCCAGCCCGGCTCTTCGGATCAAACATCGGGACGTTCGTCCCGGTCAGGCGGGCCTCAATCGCCAGCTCGGCGCCGTGCTTGGCCTTCACCGCCGTGTCGACAAAGGTGCGCAGATCACGCAGCTTCAGAGCGTCCTCGCGCGCGTTGCGCTTGGCGATGGCGTTGCCGATGCTGGCTTCCTTCAGCACCTCCTCCGTGGCGCGGCGCAGCGCCTCGGCGCGCGCCATGCCGTCCGACTCGTAGCCCTCAGCGCGGTCGTTGATGTCCTCGAGGTGATCCATCACCTGCGACCGCTTCATGCGGTTGCCGATGATCTCGAGGATCTCGTCGATGCAGTCCTTGCGACCAGCCATCAGCCGCCCCCCCCTTCGAACAGGCACGCCGCGCCGCGCTCGGCGACCGCGTCGAAGTCGGCCTTCTCCCGATCGAGCGTGGCGATGACCTCATCCAGCCGCGCGCGCTCCTGCTCGGGCAGGCGATGCGCGAACATGTCGTAGAGCTCCCTGGCGTAGGCCTCGGCCTTCTGGGCCGCGGTCACGCGCTCGTCGAGCTTGGTTGGAGGCTCGGGAACCTTGGCCGCAGCATTGGAGGCGGCGACGATGTCGGGATCGTTGAAGTCGGGCCGCTGCGCGGCGATGCCGCGCCAGGCGGCTGCCTTGTCTAATTGGGACGGGACCGAGCCTCGATCACCTTCGCCACCATCTCGTGGTTGGCCGCCATCTGCTCGGCCCTCTCCTCGTCCGGGTACCCCGGCTTGCCCGCGTTCGCCCGCAGCTGCTCGGCCATTTTCCGATGCTGCGCCGGGCTCGCCAGGAACGTCCCATCCCGGGATAGCTGTCTCTTGGTCTTGGCTCCGGACACTGTGGCTGGCCTCATAGCGGTCGTGGTCCTCCATGATAGCACGTTCGTAGGCGGCAAGCACGTCGTGTTCGCCCTCCTTCTGGACGATCTCGACGACCCGCTTCTCGAGCGCAGGATCGATCTGCGCGCCCTTCTGGCCGGTAGCCGCCTCGATCTCGTCGTGCAGGGCCGAGACAATCTCGTGCCGCTCGCGCTCGAGGTCAGCCTTCATCTCGGCCTTGGTGGCGTGCTGCTGGTCGAGCTTGTACTGGCGCCGGCCGGCGTTCTCCTCGGCAATTCGGTCGAGCAGATCGTTCGGCGTCAGCCGCGGCGGGGCGCCGGAGACGTCGGTCTCGTCGAAAAGATAGCCGCGGTCCTTGGCGAGCCGTAGGGCGTCGTCTAGCGGCCGCCCATTCTTGCGGATCAGCGCGCCAAAGCCCGGGACGAATGGCCCCCTGGCCGAGCCGAAGATCGCTTCGAGTTCAGGATCGGGACGGAGGCCGCCCTCATGGGCGAGCATTTCGAAAAGGGACCAGGTCTGCGGATCGGCCGCGGCGCGACCGCGGGGCCGCTTCGCTTTCACAGCTTGCGTCCGCTCCGCCTCGCGCTGCTGCAGAAATTCCTCGCGCTTCACCGGCTCGCCGTTCTTGTGGGTGATCTCGATGTCCTTGTCGTCGAAGACGACGAAGTTCCGGGTTGCCTGATCTGAAATCACCTTGTCGAGCGCGGCCTGCGCTTGCTCCCGGGTGTCGAACGCCTCGTTAATGCCCGCACCGTTCACGTGGAATTTTCCGTCCTCGTCGGGCTTGGTAACGTACGCATCGTTGAAATCACGCGACCGCTGGTCGAGATACCTGATGCCGCGGATGCCGGCATCAGAGAGAGCCTTTGAAGCCACGCTCGGACCTTGCGCTCCCCAGCGCTCCCCGTTTTCATCGACATGCTCACCGACACGCTGCGACAGGCGGCTGTACATCGACTTTATGTCGTGCCCCCATTTCGCGGCCGTGCCCGCGATGGATAGATCGGGGTGCTCTAACAGGGCTTTTCGGACATGCTCGCTCTGTTCGGACAGGGGTTTGTCCCAATCGAGGAAATGCTCCGGATTGGACTTGATCTTGACGCGATACATGTTGCCGATCGCATGCACAGCCGCTTTGGTCTCTTCTGAGACGTCGTAGCTCTTCAAGCTCCGGAGCGCCGCGCTGACGGCCTGGTGCGGGTACTCGAAGCCGAGCCAATCGTCTTTCTCCAGCGCCAGCATCAGCCGCTGCTCGCCTGGAGTGAAATCCTTCCAATTATCTTTGACCTCAGCCCACGCATCCTCCGGCCCGAAGCCCTCGTCATAGAGCTCGCGGACCTTGTTGACGAAAGCCTTGTCGCTGACCGTGCGCTGATAACCACGAGCGACCTTTTCGTTCTCGGCAAAGTAGAGCCCGTGCCCGTAGGCTTGCGCCCCCTCACCGGTTCCGATCTTCGACAGGTCGAACCGGTCGAAATCATGCGGCGACCCGTGCCAAGCCTCGAAGCTCTCCGCGATCCGCGGATCGGCGCCCGCTGCGGCCTCGAGCATTTCGCCGGCCTTGGTGGGCTCGCCGTTGACCAGCGCCGCGATCGTCACCCTCATCGCATCCTCGTGCGCGCGGGGCGGGAGATCGTTGATGATGGCGACCGCGGGCGACGGGGAAGAGGTCTGAGCACTCTCGGCAGCGCGAACTGCAGCGAGATCCGTATCGATGACCGTTCGCTCGCCATTAATGACAACCGTTGTCCGGGCGGTATCAGACGCCTCCCCGAATTGGCGCTCCACGCTAGCGACCAGCGCGTCCATTTCCGGACTCGGCTCGACCGGCGCTGGCTTAGGCTCAACTGCCTCGCCCGGCTCGATGCGTCGGAAATGCTGCTCTGCCTGCTCGGACGTGATGCCCTGCTCGGCGATCGCCGATGCCGGCACATGGGTGCCGAACCCCGGCGCCCGCTCCAGCACACCGGGAAACTCGCCGAGGATGTCCCGCGTGATCGACGGCGGTTGTGGCCGCTCGCGTAGATCCTCCCACGGGGTGTGATACTCAAGCGGCTCGCCGAGGTCGTAAGGAAAGAGTGGACGATCGACCCGGCGACGGTATGCATCCGAGATGAAGCCGCCGCCGGCGTGCATCGCGCCGCCGAGCGCCGCGCCGAACATGATGTTGTGCAGCACGTCAGCCATGCCGAAGTCGCGGCCTTCCTGCGTGTGCGCCCACCAGTCGAGCGGCTCGAGCGCAGCCTGGCCAACGGCACCCTGCGCGGCGCCCACACCGGCGCGAACGGCGAGGCGTGCAGAGAGGCTATCGCCGGCAGCGGCCAGCATCTTGCCATACCGCAGCTCGCCCATGACCGGGATGAAGGCGGAGGCCACGTTTATCGGATCGGCCGCGCCGACAAGGAAAGAGGTGCCGACCTGAAGTGCACTGGGGATGAAGCCCTGCGGCCCACGCTCGATCGTGGCCTCGCGCTCGCGGCGCTGCTGCGCATGGCGCATCATCACCTCGAGCTGCGCCGGCGGGATGTCCGGCTGATTCGGAAGCGTGAGGTGCTTCTCAAGCCCCGCCTTCTTCACGCGATCGATCGCCTCGAGCATATCCATTCGGGCCGTGGCCGGCTTGACGGCTTCAGTCAGGTCGACGCCGTCAAAACCCGTCGCAGCGCCCATGGGGTCGACAGCCATCGGCTCCCGCGGCCGCTCGCCCTTGGTATCCGCGATCTCGAAGGCGGTCCCGAGCTGCGACATCGGCGAATCCGCCCAGGCCTCGGAGGCGGTCGCGCCGATCGCGGCGCCGAAGCTCCCGGCGAGCTCGTGGATGCCGCGCTCGGGCGCCATCATGGGGCCATCGGTCACGATCGGCACTAGGCGATCCCCCACATCAGCAGGGCGATCCACAGCAGCTTGCACGCAAGATGGAGGGCCTGGTCGAAGTTGTAGCCGATGCAGTTCCTGCACTTGCTGTAGTCGATGCAGGTATGGGCAACGAACTCAAAACAGGCGAGCAGCCAGGAGCCAGTGATCAGACGGACCGCACCGGCGTGGATTGCGGCGTGACTCAGCAACGCAAGCGGCCAGATCTGTTCGCCTGGCACCAGTGTCAAGGTTGGATTCTTGGCCTTGCTCAGCCAGTCCCCCTGCAAGGGATAGTCGCAGATCGCATGCGCGATCCACATGAAGGCGAGCAATTCCAGGAGCAGCATACTGTTCACGGCTGCGCTCCGGAAAAGCGCGGATCGGCAACGGCGTATGTGCGCTTCGCGATGTCCTGTAACTCCTGCCAGGACACAATCAGCGGCCCACCATCGGCCATGCGGACGGCACGGTCGTTATAGGTGAGCATGAGTCCCTTCTCGTCGGGCGAGGTCACCCATTTGCCGTCGCGGGCATAGGCCGCCGCGGTTTCGCGGGAGAGGTATTCGGGCGAGAGACCGCCCAGCGTGTCGCGCGCCGGCGCAACATCAAAACGCCGCTGGCCGTATCGCTGCGCCTGCTGTTCGTGCAGTGCCTGCGCATAGCTGCTCGAATTGTCCGGCGTGTCGAACTTGCCGAGATGCTTGCCCGTGCGCTTGAAGGTTTCGATCGCCTCCTCATCCGACATGATGCGGCCATCGTCGCTCACGGTCGGGATCAGCGTCTCCTTGCCGTCGATGTTCGCGCCAAGGGAGCGGACGGTCGAGATCGTGCCGTCAGGATTCTTCACCACCGGCCGACGATCGAGATCGATGTTGCCCTTCTCGATGCGGCCTGGCGCCGGCAGGTCGGGCGACGGCGCGCGAGGCGTTCCCATCTCCAGCTTCACGGCGTTGGCGCCAGCCATCACCTGCTTCGGGTCGATGTTCGGGTCCTTAGGTACGCGGTAGCCTTCCTGGAATGTGTATTTGAAGCCGATCATGTCCTCGAAGGCTTTTTCCGCGGCGTCACGCGACGTCATGCCACCGATGACGTATCTCGCGGCGAGCTTCTCGGCCTGCTCGCGGAAATCATTGAAGACACTGATCGCGCCATCCTGCCCTCCCATGGAGCCCGCCAGAGGCTTGAAGGCGTCGAGCACATCCTTCTTGATCGCGGCATTCTTCTCGGTGTCCTGATCCTTCAGAATCTGCGGCAGCGAGAACGGCGCGAGATCGGCGAGCACCTGCGCTGCGTCAGGCTTGATACCGGACCCGATTACGCGCACGACCGGCTGCACCTTATCGGCGAGCTGGCGATAGACTTCCGGCCAGTGCTGCGTTCCCCACAGCTTGGCCTCGGCCTCGATGCCTTGGCTCACCGCGAGCGAGCCGCCGTTGAGCGCGGGATTATTCAGCCGTGCGGCCAGTTGATCGATATAGGCCTGCGGAACGATCTGCACCTTGTCCGCCGGCACACCGAGGCGGAGCTGCTCGGCCCGCATCTTCTCGGCGAACATGCTGGCATAGGCCGTACGCATTTCCGCCGTCGCGGCTTTGTCCGCCATTTGCGTCTGGAACTGCTGGTACATGTTCCTGCCGGCGTCCGTCCGAGTGATCAGGAAATTGGCGGGATCGTCCGCCTTCGCCTTCTCGTTGGCTGCGATCGCCCTGTCGAGCATCGCCAGCCGCTTCTGCTGATCGATGAAGTGATCGCCCGGTTGCGGCTGATGCTTCTGGCGGAGCGCGGCAAGATCGGCGAGAGAAAGCCCGGCCGTGGTGTGCAGATCTGCGCCGAACTGCACACTCTTCTGATATTCCTGCCAGGCATCCTCGCCCTCCTGCACGCCATAGTTCGTGATGAACTGCTCGCGCGAGAGCGGATTTTTCACTTCGCCGGTTGCGAGTGCCTCGGCGGTTGAGTTCTTCACCGTCACGCCGAAGGTCGCCTTCTCCTGCGCGCTCTGCAGGTCCCAGGCTTGATAGATCTTGTTGACGCGGGCAAGCGCGGCGGCCTGCACCTGCGGGCGATTCTGAAGATCCGGGTTATCCAGGATCTTCAGCATCACGTCGCCCTTGTTGGCGTGCGGGATGGTCGCCTCCGTCGGCGAGATATCACCGCGGCCGAACCAGGCGGCCTCACGAGCCCGGCGCTTCGCAAGGCCCTCGTTGGTTTCGCCATCAGCCTTGTTGTACTGGAGGAAGATCTCCTTGGCCTTGGCCATATCACCCGCACGCACCGCATCGCCGAGACCAGACCTTGTCCACTGGTCACCGGCGTTGAAGGTCAGCGACGTGAGCGCAGCGCGCGTGCCAGCGTCAAGGTTCGGATTGACCGTGTCGACAATCTTCGCCGCTTTGCCAATCTCGCGATTGAAGCGAGCATTCGCCTCCTCCGGCGTGATCACCTCGTCCGGCGAGTTCGCGCGGGTGCCATAGCCCACCGCGTGCTGCTTGACGTCCCAATAGGCCTTGGCGCGGTAGCCTTCCGTGTTCTTGATCGCCGCGATGAAATTTTCCGGGATATCGGCGACGACTTCGGGCCGCGCCGCGCCACCGGGTGGACGTCCCATCGCCTCATCGGCGATCCTGGTGCCCGCGATCTGGTTCAGTGGGCCTTTGAGGTAGTTCTGGATTGCCACGCGCGAGGCGGCGTCGATCTTATCCTCCTGCGACTTGTAGAAGTCGAAGGCGCGCTTGACGCTTTGCGGCGAGGCCGAGTCGCTCGAAGCATCGGAGGCGATCTGTTCGACGATCTGCTTGACGTTTCGACCGCGGTTCTTCTGCACCTCGGCCTCGATTGCGGGATCATCATAGCCCTGGCCGTGGAAGAGATTGCGGACCTCGTTGTCGGAATTCCCGAGCGCGTTCTGGACGGTCAGGTCCCCGTCGAGCTGCGGCGCTTGAGATTGCGTCGCCAGCAGCACGGCACGGCTGCCGTAGCTCTGCGCGCTATCTGCAGCGGTCTTGGTCTCCCAGGTCTTGCGCTCGGTTGCGGCGTGGCGAGCGGCCCCGGAGGAGGTGACATCGACGAGACGGCGCCCCTGATCGTCGACCAGCCGAGTCGTGTATGGGTTGCCCGCTTGGCTCTTGGCCTGGTCGTGGATGTCGCGGATCTTCTTGTCGAACTCCGGAAGCGCATCGATCGCAGCCCTGCCCTTAAGCGTCAAAAATTCGGCCTGCGCCTTCGAGGTCTGCTCACTCTGCCAGGAGTGCAGCTCGGCAGCATGGGTCTGCGAATCCAGCTGCTCCTGCGTGGTCAGTGCCTGGAAGCCGGCATCACTTGCGGCCTCGATGCCATGGCCGAGCTGCTCGACGCCATGCGCAATTCCGCCACCGAACATGTCGGGTGAAGTCTGAATGCGCTCGTGCGCACCCGTGCCGCCGACGCTCGGGTTCTGTGTGGGAAACGGGGTGTATTCGAGGGGATGAGCCATTTTGACCTAACCAAACATCGTCTGGTACTTCGACCAGTTTGCGCCGACGCTCGACGCATTCGACAGCAGCGTGCCCGCGCCCGAGAGCCAGCCGGCGGTCACGTCCTGCTCGCTCTGGCTCTTGAGCAGCTCGGACTGCGCCGTATCGGATGTCGCTTCCACCTGCTTGGCATAAGCACGCTTGGACGCATCGGAGCGGACGGTCAGCGCATCCAGCATGCCGAGCTCTTCCGTGCCGGCGCGTACGTCAACGGCCGAGCCTGTATTGACGTCGATGCCGGAGGCACCCTGCCTCGCTTTCTCACTGCCCACCTGCGCGCGGGTCTTCATCTGGCGATTGAACGCCGCCACATCGCCCGCCTGGATTTCCAGCGTGGCATCTTGCTGCGCGATCTTGGCATTGTTGGCCGCGACCTGCGCCTGGTAGGCATCCGATTCCGACTTCGCATAGCCGGACTCGACCGCCCCCACGCCCTGGATCACCGAGCCCGCAATACCAGCAGCGCCGAGCGCAACGCCCATCAGGTCCTCACCATCGTGTAAGTCCGAAACAGCGCGCCCTTCGGCCCGAACGGCCGCGGCTCGGAAAGGGTGAACCCGAGCACGTCGAGAAGCCGGCAGGCTCGCGTGTAGGAGGCCGCGACATGCCCTTCAAGGCGAACTCGGTAGAGCAGCATCTCGCCGACGGCCTGCCGCGCGCAACGGATGAAGGAGACCTTGGCCCGCTCCGCTACCGGCGTCGTCATCAGATAGGGCTCACCGATGTCGGCGAGCAGCGCTCCGCATAACCCGCTCATCGCGGCAAGCTCTCCGTCAACGTAGTAGGACCGGCGCAGAATTGCGTCGCGGTAGGAGCGCCGGATAGCGATCGTTGCGTCCAGCCCGAGTGCCTCGACTTCCGCGGCGTCCTCGGCGCGCAGGTTCGCTGCGAGCTTGTAGACGTCGCCGACCTCAGAGGGACGCACGTCGACAATCATCGGTCGCCTACCTCGACCTTCGGCATGAAGGCCAGAATGTTCATGGGCAGTGGGAGGAGCTGCTGTGCGCAGACCATGCCTGGCGCTGCCTCGAAGCCGTTCCAGTTCTGCCAGTCGTCAGCGATCGGCGTGAACTTGTCGCCCGTGAACAGCGGCAACGCCGCGTCGGGCACGTTCTGCCGCGGCAGCCAATCGAGGTCCGAAAGGTTCGACCAGGCGATCTCCTCGAAGAAATCGAGCGTCGAGGGCACGGGCTGGTTCGCACCGATCTGAATGCCGCGCGTCTTCTCCATGCGGATGCCCACGCCCGAGATGACCTTGCGGTCGCCCTGCACCGTGCCCGCCTGCGGGATCTCGACGGGCATGGCCTGCAGCTGCGCGATGAATGGCAAGCCGACCACGACGCTCGAGGCCGGGTTGTCCAACGTGATCTGCCCGTTCTCGACCGTCACCGGCGGGATCACGACGCCGTCGGCAAGGCCGGTCACGGTCATACCCTCGAGGTGGCCAAGGTTGGAGATCACCGCTACGGGCTGGGTGATGGTCCACTTGCCGGATGGCGCAGGGATAGGCAGCCGGTGGGGGTCGTTCGGCATCACGTTGATGATCGGCACGGTAACTGCGGCCGTCAGCGACGTGGGCGATTGCACGCTCTGCACCGTCGCCTGGCCGCCGCCGATCCGGATCACCGCGCCGACATCGTCAGCTGCGAACACCGCAGCGGAGGCCTCGAAGGTCACGTTCTGGGAGACTAGCAGCACCAGCGTGCCACCAGCGCCGGTTGCGTCCACGATCTTCGCATAGGTCGAAGGCGAGTAGTCCTCCCCCTGCGAAACGATATCGAAAGCCGTGATTACGCCAGCGGCCGCGGTCAGCGTGATGACAGCACCCGAGCCAAGCCCCAGGGGATCGATGACCTGCACCACGGGCGCTGTATAGCCCTGCCCGCCATTGGCAAGATAAGCGCCCGAGATGTCGCCAGGCCCTTCGGCTGCCGACGCCGTCAGGGCCGCATCCGGCGCCGGCTGGGCAAGTGTCAGATGCGCATCCACACAGCGCGGATCCTCCGGCCCGAACCACAGCCGGTTATCCATCCGTTCGATGTAATAGGCCCATTGCCCGACGCCGCGGATGTAGCGCTTGACCACGAAGTAAGGCGCGTCGACCGGCGGTTCGGTCGCGGAAGCCACACCCTCGACCAGACCGTTGGTGTCATGCCGGGACCAGCCCTGGAGCTCCTGCTTCTTGTCATAGGTGAGCGACAGGAAGCGGCCGTCGTCGCGATAAGCCCAGACGATCTTCCAGGGCACCTGTGCCCAGGCCCAGCCGAGAATCTCGTAGCCGTCAAACAGGTGGTTCGACAGGATCGAGATGTCGTCGCCGGCGTAGATGTTGTTGATGAAATTGTACTGGATGTCGCGGATCACGTAGCCCAGCGACTGATTGAACAGGATGTCGTAGCCAATCTTCAGCGGCGGCACGGTCGGCGCGAAGCCTATGGTTTCCTGCGGCTGCGCGCTCTGCGACGACGGCGTCCAGGCCGAGCCTGCACCGCCAGCACCCGAGACCTGCCAGGCATCGAGCCCCGTGGCCACAATCAGGCCGCCAGGCATCGGCTGTAGCGCCTGGACGCCGTTGACCTGCTGGCCCCAGGGTGTTGCGATGATCGCGTCGCTATCAATCGGGGGCACCGACGAATCCATGTTGGTGTAGGAGCCGGTCTGCGAGCCGAAGAGCGTATCCGGGTTGTTGATCGTCGCGGCATAGAGCCGGCGCGACTGGAAATAGCCGGGCACGCTCGGATAGGTGCCGCTCTGTGCCCCGACATTGAGCGTATAGTTCGCCCCGGCCCCGCCGCCGGAGTCTGCAATCACGATGGCATCGCCGGCCTTGTAGTCCTGCCCGGCAGTCTTGACGATGATCGCAACCACGGCGCCACCCACAACAACTGGCGCCAGCGTGGCGCCAGTGCCAGTCGCGCTGATGATCGTCGCCGTGGTTGTCGCCTGCACATACGCCGCACCCGTTGCGACAGCCGTGCACGAGACCACTTGCCCGCGCGCGAACGGGTTGTTGTGCTGCGGCGGCGTTTTGGCCTGGTCGGCGACGATGTTGGTGTTGACGAACTGGGTACCATAGGCCTGGCCGATATAGCCGAAGCTCACTCCGACCGGCACCGGCGCGTCGTAGGAGGGCGGCGCCTGGTAGACATTGTAGTAGGCCGCATTCGCCACCGCATCCCAGGTGATCGTGTGCGAGCCCGCGACCGCCGATATGTCGTCAGAGTTGGTAATGTACGCGACGCTGGAGGCAACGCTTTCATCACCCGTCGTCGCGTCGATCGCGGTCACGACATAGGCGTACTGGGTGGCGGTTGTCGGCGCCGCGCCGTTGTACACGGCAGCCACACCCGTCGGCGCCGCGATCGAGGACGCGAACGTCGTCTGCTCGAAGTTCCAGTTATTAGCGGCCAGGCGCTGCAGGTCGATGGGCGGGTATTCCGTCCCGTCCTCCTGATTGACGCAGCACAGTGTCATCACGTCGGCGGACTGCACCACCTTGAGATACTTCAGATCCTTCAGCGCATAAGGCGAAGAGAAGGTCGTGTAGATCTTCGAGATGGTGCCACCGGCAGCATAGGCGTCATAGGCCAGCGAATTGACCGGTATCCCAAATATATTCTGCAGGCTGATGAAATCAGGAACCGCGTTCGCCACGATGAAGGTCGTGGAGTCGAGCTGGGCCATCCCCTGCACGCCGTCGACGAAGGCCCAGTCACCGTTGTTGAAGGTGTGACCTGGAACGTGCAGCACGCAGGGATTGGCCTGCGTCGCGCCCGTAATCGGAACTGTGGTGTCGAGCACATAGGCGCCGTTGACCACGACGCGCATGTAGGTGCGCCCGGTAGCGTCGGCGCCGAACTCCAGAAGGTAGCTCTGGAAGATGTTGAACTGAAACCGCACCAGCTTCGGCGGCAATGAGGACGGGCTTGCCGGCGTCAGCGACTTGCCGCACCACAGAAGCCCGCCGCGCGAGGAGGCCGGCCCGCGATAGGACACGAAGCAGTTGCGGTACACGGAGGCACCGATATTCCACTTCGCAAAGTCCGTCCGGCCCCAGATCGACGGCGACAGCTCGCCGGCGGCATAGGACGGTTTGATCAGCGAGACGGGCTCAGGCATTGTCTAAGCGGCGGCCGTTCCAGACGGCGCCGGAAGACGCCCATGCTGCTTCAGCCAGCGCAGCAGGTCGAGCGCATCGAGCGCGTCATGCAGCGCACCGTGGGCGCCGGAGGGGTCGCGGTTCAGGCAGTGTCGCACGGCTTCCGCAAGCTTTGGCCACTTGTAGCCGCGACCGTTTACCTTCGGGATACAACAGAAATCCGTGAGTGCCCGCATGGTGCAGATGGTGCGGGTCCGGCCCTTGAAGTCAGCCATGCCAGCCCGCCGGAGCTCGCCGCGCATGATCTTGGCGTCGTAGTCGACGTTGTGACCGACGATGATGCGCCCCCCCAGAACCTCGCCGGCATAGCGTACCAGCACCTGGTCGACGGGCACGCCGTGTGTCTCGAGGAGCTGCTGCGACAGGCCGTTGATGCGCTGGGCATCCGCAGACATCTGCCAGCCATCGGGGCGCACGAGCACCTGCGTGGCGCAGATCAGGTTGCAGTCCTCATCGGCCGCGAGCATGGCAAACGACGCCAGGCGCGGCTGGCCATCGGCATCGGCCGGCTGCGAGAAGTCGAACAGGCCGGTCGTTTCGGTATCGATGATTGTGTACATCAGCGCGTGTGCCGTTCGTACAGGCGCTGCTGCAGGAGATAGCCTTCCAGCGGCCAGATTTGATCGACGGCCTTCCTGCGCGAGACCTGCTTCCCGATCTCCTCGTCGAAGTTCTCTTTGCTGACCGCGGAGGCCTCGCCGCGGACCGTAAAGCCATTGGTCAGCGTGAGTTCGCACACCATGCATTTGCCGCTCGGCAGCACGGTATAGGTTTCGCCGACGATCACTGCGGCGATCGCCTCCGGCGTGAGCCGCGGCGCCGACAGGCCCTTGGCCTGAATCTGTTTCTCGATGTCCTGGTCGAACGACATTTGATCTCCTCAGTAGCTCACGCCATCAGGGCCGGCCCAGCCATCCCAGCTGGCCATGTAGCCGCCCTGCGGCAGATTCCAGCCGAACAGGCCAGAGCCCGTGTTGCGCACCTGTATCCAGTCGGGGATGATGTCCATCTGAGTGATGCCTTCATTCCCGTCGGAATCGCGCGCGGCTTTGATCAGGTTGGCGGCTATCGCGATCTGCACCTTCTGGCGATCGAGCGATCCAGAGATCGGCGCGCAGCCCCATGCGCCCAGCGCGCCAACCACCGCGTTCTGCAAGCTCGGATCCCAGAGATCGACATTGGCGATGCGCGCCGTGTAGACCGCCTCAACATTCGGCGCGTTGGTCAGGATCACGCGGATCTGGTTGCCCTGCTCGTCGACATCGACCGCCGGCACGAACGGCATCGACGAGTTGACGCTCGGCATGAAGTTGACGCCGACATTGGTCATCAGCGGCGCCTGGTTCGCAGGCAGGCTTGGCTTCGGGATGACGAAGCGGACCTTCAGGCAGTCGTTCGGATAGCCGTACTCATAGCGCCAGGGGATCGGCGGCGCCGGCAGCGCGCCGGAGGGGTTCTCCGGCGTGCCGACGGCGGCCTTGAGCAGCGTCAGCCCCGCTTGCTTGCGCGCGCAGTTCCAGTGCGCGGCGCGAAACACCGCGTCGACCTGCAGCTGGTAGAGACTCGCCATCGTCGTCGCCGCAACGTTGCTCGACGGCGACGGAGGATCGAGCCCCGTAATCTGCGTGCGCGCAACAATCTGGCCAAGGGCCAGATTGCAGAGCGAGACCGGATCAGCCATCGACTATTCGGCCGCGGGCTTCGTCTCGGCCGCAGTCTGCGGCTCTTTAGGAGCCGCCTGCTCCGCTTCAAGCTTCTCGGCCTCGACAGCCTTGGCCTTCTCGGCTTCCGCGGCGCGCTGGGCCTCGATCGCCTTCTGCACCTCGTCAGGTGTGCTGCGCGCAGCATAGCCGACGGGCGGATAGTTCTCGGCCCGGTAGCCGGCTGCGACGAATTCCTCGATGGTCGGGCCGAGCGGGACCTTGTCATCTTCGGCGGCCTTGGCCTGCTCGGCATCGCGCGCGGCGCAGGCTTCGGCATGCGCATCGGCCTGTTCTGCCGCCTTGGCCTCCGCTTCGTCGAGCGCCTGGTTGTGCTCCTCGGAGATCTCGACATAGAGCGGCTCGTCGACGAGCTTCTCCCGCTGGCCGAGATGGTCGGCGATGTTCACATCAGGCCGGGCCGAAACCGTGCGATGCGGACCCTGCTCGCCCTCCTCCAGCGTGAACACATAGCCTGGTTCGCGCACTTCGCCGTGCATCTGGGCACGTGCGATCAACCGGTAACGCTTGGTCATGATGTCCTCCGTTATTCGCCGTCGTTGTCAGTGTCGGCGTCCATTCCGGGATAGAAGCGCTTGCGCCGCGCCTTGGAGCGCTCGACCTGCTCCTCGGCGCTGTCGCCCGGAGCTATGCCCATGTCCGTGATCTGGAGCTCGATGCGGCAGCACTGTTCGGTCTTGCCGTCCGTGGTCTCGCGCTCATTCAACGAGGCGTTCGTGACCTTGGCCTCCGCAATGAACTGGATCACGTCGCCAATAACCGGGAGGTCTCCGTCGAGCCCGAGCTTTTTCAGAGACTGGTCCTCGAGCGAAATGGAAAGGCCCCACGGATATTTCGGGCCGGTAAACTTCGCGGGCGCAACGCTCGGCGCATCCGCCATCGATTCCTTCACCTCTTCAGGCGTATTGGCCATGCTGACCATCTTGGCGAACATGCGAGGATCTCCGTTGAATTGAAGTGACGGCTTCTTCCGATTACGCGTTTGAAGGGCCAGCGACTGCCCTGCCCGCCGCGAAGCATCGAAAGCGTGTTGGCCCAACCGGCCGTCTCTCGGACCTGGGAGGAGACGCGGGCAGCCTGAACTCAGACCTGCGCGGAATTGTCGGTCACGGCCGGCGGCGTGCCAGGGGCAGCGCCCTGCACGGGCGAGGCGGCTGCCGGCGCACCCGTCGCCGCACCCTCACCCGCGGCCATCTCGGCCGCGTGGCGCTTGGCCATCGCAGCCATTTCTTCCTCGTGGCTGTCGGTCAGCGCCTTGCGCGCCTGGGCGTGACGGTCGTGGGCCTCGGAGTGCTCGCGCGCATGACGCTCGGCCGTGCTCTCGGGCTTCTTCTCACCCTCGCCGCCCTCCTTGCCGGATTTGCCGTCTTTGGCCTTATCCGATTTGTGCTCGGACTTCTTGCCCTTCTTCTTCTCGTGGTCGTACCAATCGCGCTTCTTGGCTTCAGCCATGGTCGTCAGTCCTTCTTGCCGTACCAGCGCTCGGAGCGCGATTTGACCGGTTTGCCGTCTTTTACCTTTGCAGGCAGCTTGCCGCCCGGATCAGCCTTGGCGAACTCGCGCGCGGCCTTGCCCTCAGCACCCTTCTTGTTGCGGTTGGCAAAGGCCCAGCGGCGTTGCGCCTGGCTGACGGGCGGCATGGCTGCGAGCCTTACAGCTCGGCGCTAATGACGATCTTGCCACCGCCACCGGCGCCCGCGAGGCCACAGCCTTGGCCCGCCGTGCCCGCCGAGCTGAGGGTGGCAACCAGGTTCATGTTAGTGGGCACATGCGCACCGTCGACAGCAAGGAAAGGCGTCGCCAGCACGCTCGAGGTATTGAGGTTCTGCGCAACCCACGTGGTGCCCGACAGTGCTGAACCGGCGAAGGTGACAGAGGGCGCAGCACGCATCGTGTCCGGGAAGGCCAGCGTGACCTTGCAGGTCGTAGTGGTGGCAAGCCAGCCGGTCGCAACGCGCACGCCCGTGGCCGGCTCGTTGATGACGAGCAGATAGCGCTGCGCCATCAACAGCTCGATCGAAGCAGGGCGATGTTCGAACCCGCCGGCAACGCCGGTATCGTTGACCTCGCACTGAATGCCAGTCACCTCGATCCAGTCGTTCGCGCCCGCCGTGCCGGAGGGTGTCCAGGCCATCTTGAAGCCGACCTGGCTGACGTTGGTCGAGGCCACCTGCGCCGGAACGGCGAACGGCATCGAGTAACGGGTCCAGGTCGAGGTCGGGGTGAAGGTGTTGGTCACCGCAGTGTAGTTGGCCCAGGAGCCGGAGGCAAAGTTCGTCGCCGTATCGTCCGTGCCCGTGCCGTAACCGATGGTCGCGGTCACCGCACCGCCGGAGTAGTTAGCGCCGGTCTTGGCCCACAGCTCACAATAGGCGGTGTGGCCCGAGAAGCGGTAGGAGTTCGAACTCTCCAGCACCTGCCCCATCGAGATCGCGGCCGTATTGGCATTGCCGGATTTGCGCTGGAAGCGCAATGAGGCGCCGTAATTGCCCGTGATGTCATTGGCACCGGTCTGCTTCGACCAGTTAATCGCGCTCGATGCACCGCCGACGAACCACCACTGGTCGGGACCATAGGTCACCGTGTTGGCGATATCGGCTGCCTGCGACGTACCGCGCTGGAAGGGGTTGGTCGTGAAGTCGCCACCGACCAGAGCGTTGCGGAAGCCGGCAGATCCGGCGCCGCGGGAAAAGCCGGCGACCTGGTTGGTCGTCGCAAAACAGGACACTGTGCAGGGATAGTTGACGTCGAGCTGCTCGGTCCCGGACAGCGTCGGAAGCTGCAGCATGCCGGTCTGGGCGGCTGCAGAGCCAAGCGTGCCGATCAGCACGGCGCCAACCAGCAGCGCCGCAGCAGCGAAGGAAAAGCGAGAGAACTTCTGTCGTGCCATTGCGGCGCTCCCGATGGAGTGAAAAGAGGCTATCGACCCAGAAACGACAAAGCCGCCCGGAGGCGGCTTTGCGATGCTGGTTGCAGGGGTCGGATTCGAACCGACGGCGCTCAAGGTTATGAGCCTTGCGAGCTACCGGGCTGCTCCACCCTGCAAAGCCCCATATATAAAGACTGGAACGTACAGTGATCAGCGGCCCGGAGGTGGGCCACCGAGCGGCGCGCCCTTCGGCTGGGCCTTGCGCACGCCGGCTCCGGGTCCGGTCACCTGCGACGTTGCGCGGGTCATGCCGGGGCCGAGCTGCGAGAGGTCACTCATCCTGGCGTTCAGCACCGGCGGCGCCTTGCCGCCCGACTGCGGCGCGAAGTTACGGCCGATATCACCGGCGCGCAGGTCCCTCGCGTTCTTGCCCTCGCGCTTCAGCCGCAGGCCTTCGGCAACGAGGATCGTGGTGCGCTGTGCCTGGCTCGGGCTCATGTCCTTCACGCGCGGGTCTCGCGCGAGGATCTGAGCCGCCTCGGACATATCCCCGATATCGATGTAAACCTTGTTCTGAGGCAGGCTCTCCAACCACTTGCAGTAGTTGACAGCCGCGGCACGGTTCAACGGACGCATGTGCTCATTCGGCGGCGTGTGGATCACGATCGTGGCACCCTCCTGATACCAGGTGCCGTGCATGCCCTGCCCATAGAAGCCATCGGCGAGGAGCTCGTAGCAGGGCTCCTGCTCCTGCAGGATCTGGTTCGACTCGGGGTCGCGCATCGAGAAGGTGCGGTCCATGTCCGAGAAGCCGTACTTGGCGAGCAGCGCCTTGTCATCGAGCGCCACACCAACGCCGCCAGCAGTGACGCTGCCGAGCGCGTCAGCCACAACTTCAGCCATCACAACCGGGAGATCCCGGACGTCGTCTTTTGCCTCGCTCATTGAGCGCTCCTTCGTTTCAGTTCGTCAATCTCTACAAACAGAAAGCCCCGAGCGGTTTCCCGCTCGGGGCTTTTGGCCCGGCATCCGCACGGACGCCGACGACCGGTCAGCTCAGTAATTGCTGGGATACTGGCCCAGGGTGTCCTGCGCGGAATTCGAGCCGATGTTGATGTAGCTCGTCAGCGTCAGGTTCGTGAAGTTCGCGCCCGCCACGACGTAGTTCAGCGCGATGAAACGCGGCAGGGCGGCCCGGGTCTCACGACGCGGCAGGTCAAGGGTACCGAGCCGCGAGGACGCCAGCACGGAGGCCAGCGGGATCGCACCGGTCTGCGCATAAACCTTGTACGCCACACCCGAAGTGTTGCCCGTACCGGCGTCAGGTGCACCCTGGGCCTGGATGGTCAGCGAGGTCGCGGCGCCAGGATTGCCGGCGCCGGAGAACACTTCGATCTGCGGCGTGCCCTTGCTTCGGCCGAGGCCGAGGTCCTCGCCGAATACGGAGGCGTTGCCGATGATGGAATTGGTCGAATAGGCCCCGGTCGCAACCGCCAGCGTGTTGCCCGTGAGCAGGTCGTAGGCGTTGGTCGACTGCGCGGTCGCGGTCACGGCCTGCGCGCTCGACAACACCAGGTTCTGGTCCTGAAGTGCCATGGTGATGGTGTCCTTAGAATGAAATGGGATGATCAGCGGGACCAACCCCGAGCACGTGCCTAGCGGCAGAGGCCGTTTACGCGTGCCTGGCGACAGAGGAGCCCGGGGTTAGCACTCGTCAAACAACGCGCGACTCCGTGTTGAGCATCGAGTCCTGCACGCCGATCGGCACGTTGCGCCAGTTGACGATCGGGCGTCCCGCGTAGTCGGTCGGCGACAGCAGCACGTTCTTGTCGCGGATCGCCTGCACGTCCATCGCGGCGCGCACGGTACGGTCGCAGTACATCTTCAGGCGGATCGACGGCGCCATCTTGTTCGGCGCGTCGGTCTTGGTGATGCCCGAGATGGTGCGTCCGGCGGTCGGCAGACGGACGATCGCGCGCGACAGGATGGCGAAGATGTCCGGCGGCGTCGGGCCGAGCAGGCCTGCGGTCGTAGTGTCGATGTTGCAGAGGCGGACGGTATAGCGCCAGTCCTCCACCACCAGACCCATCTGCCACTGGAACAGCGAGGTGTAGGCCTCGAAGCGCTGGTTGTTCGAGTCGAAGCCAGGAACGACGTCGCCCTTGTCATCGAACACGAGACCACCCTTGGAGCCCTTCGGGTAGATGCCGTAGGCCGTGGTGTCACCCCAGCCAATCAGCCAGATCGAGGCGTTGGAGTTGCCCGTGCCGCCGCAATCGAAGACGTTGACGGCGTTCTGCGCGGTTGCGGTCGAGACCGTGTTGAAGAACGGCGACCAGCCCGTGAACTGCTCCGGCGAGGTCCAGCTGTTGCCGTAGACCAGCGTGGTCGACTGCTGCTGGGACAGGCCCTCCATGTGGGCCACGTCTTCCTTCTCGCGCTGCACGCTCTCCTGGCCGCCGAGCTTGCACAGCTCCTTGTCAACCTGAGAGTAGTCGCGCAGCAGCGACATGCCGAACTCGAGCTGTGCCGCGTTCGACTTCGAGTAGGGCGTGCCCTGGTAGTAGCGGATGTAGCTACCCTTGGGCAGCGAGGTCCGGACCGTTGTGACGTGGGAGGTGAGACCATTGGCCTCCACCATCGGCATGTCGTCGATCATCTCGTTGCACTGAGACAGCAGTTCCGCCATGTCGGCGATTTTGCCGTCGGGATCAAAGCGGCGCCCGATGTCGGCAAGCGTCAGAAAAGCCATGTGGATCGACTCCAGTTGGCCGGGCTGTGCCCGGTCAGAGAAGTCGCGCGTTGATGCCCGCGTAGCCGCGCGGGGATTGGTTCGTCGTCGTTACGCTTTCGGCGTGCCGCCGTTCATGCTCGGGTACCAGCGCTCGCCACGCGAGCCACCAGCCTTCGGAGCTGCCGGGTTCGATACCACCGCGGAGTCCTCGAAGATGTTCAGGGCAGTCGCGATGTTGTCCAGGAAGCGCAGGAAGCCAGGGAAATTCCCCATGCCATTGCTCGAGGTGTGCGCGATCAGCTCCGCCACCTGTTCCGGCGAGCCGCCGTATTCCTCGAGCACAGCCTTTCCGCGGCTCAATGCCGTGTCGATCCGATTGCCGAATTCCTTCCGCGCATCGGTCTTCCACGTATCGTTGAGTGTGTTCCAGACATCCCGCTGACGCTGGTCGGCGGCCTGCTGGATCTCCGTCTGCATGCGCTGCATCTCAGTGACATGCAGATCGAGCAGCGACTGGGCAACATCCTGTGGCACCTGAGCCTTGCCGGCGATCTCAGTGAAAGCACTGACCCGCTGGTCGTCGAGCTTGATGCCGTCAGGCACTTTGAACGCGTCGTACTTGATCGGAGCCGGGGGCGCTTCGGCCGTGGCTTCCTTCTTGGCCGGGTCGGTATCGTCTGCCTTGTCACCTTCAGCCTTCGGCTTGTCATCAGCCTTGGCCTCCTTGGCATCACCCTCGGGTTTCTTATCACCCTCGGGCTTGGCAGGCTCTTCCGGAGCCGGCTCATTCTTCGCCTCACCTTCCGCCTTTGCGGCCTCGGCCGGCTTCGCAGCTGCTGACTCGAGCAGCGAAGGTTCGGCTTTCGGCGCATCACCGGCCACCGGCGCAGCCTCACCACCTGCAGGCGCGGCGGGAGCGGCATCGCCAGTGGGCGCGGCGGCTGCAGGCTCTGCGCTTGGACCCGCAGATGCAGCCGGCGCCGCTTGTCCAGAATCGCCAGCGGCTGCAGCCACCACCTCGGTCGCAGCCGCGGGTGCAGCCGGATCACCCGGGGACCACAGCGGCCGGTATTTCTGCATGAAATCGCGATAATGCATCACTTACCTCATTTCTTCGGCGGCATCGGCGGCTGGTGGCCGGGGAAACCCTGCGGCGGATTGAGATGCGCCACCTGGTCCTCTGCCCTCGGGCCACGCTCCGCCTCATCGCGGCGCTTGCGCTCTTCACGCCGCACGGCATTGCGCCGGGCCTCCTCCTCTGCCCGCTCCTTGATCGCGGTCATGTAGAGGTCGACGGAAGCGGCCATCACTTCCTGCAGCAGCTCTAGGCCGTAGGACTCGCGCCCCAGATTGTGTGCGGTCGCCTCGGGCTGGCCGATCACGAACTTGGCGGGGCTGTTGATGTAGCAGCGGTCAAGCTGCCGGATCATGAAGGCCCTGCCCTTCTTCGTGTGCATGATGGCGCGAATGACGTCCGCATCCTCACGCTTGATGCGCTCGGCATCGCGGGTTGCGTTGTTGACCGCAACTGCGTCCGACGCATCGAACGGTTCTGGGAGATCCTCAGCCATGGCCCGCCGGCGGAAGGATGATGCCGTTCGGATGCTTCTCCGCGTGCGCCTTACCCATCTTGGCCCACTCGTAGAACACCTTGATCATCCGGTAATCGTTGCCATAGCCCGTGACCGTCAGCCAATCGAGCAGGCCCTGCAGCTGGAAATTCCGCTCCAGGAAGCGATGCAACTCGGCGGCAAGCTCAGAGGCCGCGGCAAACGCCTCATTGGCCTCCGCCCCGAAATGGCGCTGCGCTTCACGCATTGCCTTACGCGCGTTCGGCTGCAGCGGGGCCGACAGCGCGTCCATCATCTTCGCGCGCAGCGGCGTGGGCACGCCATCCATCAGCGCTTTGCGGAAGGCGGCATCGGCCTCGCTGGAGACCAGCACCAGGCCATTCTCATATCGGACCGTGAAGGGCTCCGGCTTCATCCGTCGAACCTCTTCACGTTGAACGCCATCCGTTGCAGCGGGTTGGGTCGCGCACCTTGCGGGCAGATCGCGATGCGAGCTTCGAGGCCATCGACAGAAACGCGGGCTCCGTGCGTATCAATTCCAGCCTCCATGCCGAGAAACTGGAACGGAACATTGCACTCGCTACAACGTACCGTGATGTCTGCCATGAACTGACCTGTGTCCTCCATCCGCGCAACGTTCACCTGCGCGGCGAAGTTCATATGCTTGCACATCGTTAGCCTCCATCGTCCGCCGGCCAGCTACGACCCTTGCGCGACGTGTCAGGGGGAAGTGTTGCCACTTCGCCGGGGACGATGAAGATCGAAACCTCTTCATCGCGCGAGAGCCTGCGTAGCTGCGCAGGCGTGTTTAAGTCCAAGCGTTCAGGTCGAAAGTGCCGTTAGCGACTCGATCCCGGATCATCTGCGGCGACCAGCCACGCTTCCAGGCGCGGTAGACGTCGACATAGCCGAACTCGTTGAGTAGTTCGCGATAGGCGAGCGGCATGCTGTCGATCGCGTTCATCACCGGCTGCGCCACGCGTGCGGAATATTCCTCGCTGCCGAGCTCGGCGCGCTTGGCTTTGAAGCCAGCTGTCTCGCTGTTGTTGAGCGCGCGCATCAGTGCCTCGAATATCCCGGCGGCAGGATCAGCGCCGGCGCCTGGCGGACGGCCTTCTTCACGGCGGCGCGGCGCATCGCGTGGAGCTTGCGCGCCATGTCGTCGAGGGTGCCGGCCATGGTCGACCACCAGAGGTCGCCGCGATGACAGGTGGCGAGCTGGCGGCAGCCGCCGGCAGCCTGCTCGACGCCGTCGAGGAAGCGCTGGCGGCACTTCTTCCAAGGCAGCGGCTCGCCCCGGACCTCCTCCGTCTCCTTCTCGCGCATGGTCAGGCCGAGACCTGCATGCTGCACGGCGATCAGCCGGGCCTTGTCGAAGCGCGTCATGAAAGCACGCCAGTGCTCGGCCTGAAGCGGCTCGTGGCGGATCAGATGCGCGCAGGCATCAGAGATCATCCTGAGGCCCTCGATCACGCGCTCGTAAGACTGGCGTTCGTCCATGAGCGTGCCCTGGCGGATGGGATCGCCATTGGCGTCGACCTCAATGCCTTCGGGGCGCTCCTTGTCCTCGCCTTCAAGGGGCTTGCCGTCGATCGTGGGCTGGAGCTCGTCGCTCACGATTCCCTCGTGTAGCCTTCGAGGAAGGCCTTACGCGGCGAGAACGATTTATAGCCGTCGGCGTAGACGACATAGAAATCGCCCGGCGCCGGGATGTAGCGGCCGAACATCTCCTCGGGCGCATTGATCGGCGCGAAGCCGGCGTCGCGGAACGTCAGCCGCCGCGTATAGTCACTCGGACCAGCGGTCAGGTCCGCTTCGCGGACGCCAATGCTATCGATTTCCAGAGCCGCAACTGTCTTGTGACTGCGGTAACGCGGCATTGCCACAGAAGCACCTTCACTCATCTCTTCAACCTTTCCTCGTTGATTAGCTAGTTTCAAAAGCAACGTTCCACCGCCGCGCCCGACGATGTCGCGATCGCACACAATCACCATGCGCCCACGATCGACGTAAAGAGCACGCTCCACATCGAGCTCAATCCAAGTCATCCACCTATCCAGCCGGTACGCTGGTCGGGTTTGCCGGCGTCAGGCCCTGCGCGATCTGCAGCGCGTTGAGCGCCCCGCCAGGATCGATCTCGCTGGCCGTCTTAGCAGCGCCTGCCATGGCCGGCGCCGTGTGCGTCAGCATCTGAGCGGTCTGGGCCTGCTTGGCCGCCTGCGCCTGCGCCGCCTGCCGGCCGTTGCGGATCTGCTGCACCTCGTCCTCGCCGTTCATCACCGAGGCCGGGAAGTTCGCGCGCTCGAGGTAACTGCGCGCCCACTTCTCCTTGTTGATGACGTCGCCGACGTGGGCGTCCGGATAGGCCTTGTCCATGTTGGTGATCACGGTCATGCCGCGCTCCATGGAGGCGGTCTCAGCGGCGCGCTGGGCGACCGTCACCATGCTCTCGAAGTCGATATCGAGCGGAACGTTTTGCAGGCTCTGCGGCTTCGGCGCGATCAGGCCGCGGCGGCTCACGATCGAATACGCGCGGCGGATGTCGTCGGCGAGCTCGTTGGTGATTCCCTCAACCACAGGGCCGAGCACCTGCATCTTCTCGCCGCGGCGTTCTGCGATGTCCATCTCGTTGCGTGGCTGCACGCCCGGGATGTTCTCCATCATCAGGAACAAATCGTTGAAGAACCATTTGTCGATGCGCTTCTCGATCTTCTCGATCAACTTGGACATGTGGTCGATGTCCATCCGGATCTCAAAGATCGGCTTCATGCCCTTAGCCGGATCGTTCACGTAGGTAACACGGCCGGGCAGGATCGAAGATGGCTGGTTCTTCAGCGAACTGTCGGCGAGCAGCGGCGGCCGCACCAGCTTGTCGATGGCCTCCGCCTGGCGAACAGTCATCAAGTGCAGCTGCAGGATATCCGGCAGCGCATCCATGCCCGGCGAACGGCCGTAGGGATCGTTGGAGACGCGCGTCCAGGGCGGCGCGATGAAGGGCTTGGTGCGAAAGCCCTTGACGCTGAGGGGGCGATTGCTCTGAACGCCCCACTCCCAATAGTACTCGCGATAGGTGAAGTTGCCGGGAACGACGCCGAGGTTCGGGTCGGTCATGCCGGGCATGGCGAGCGAAAAGTTCGGCTCTAGCGCGTGGGCGACAACAATCTCGGTCTCCAGCGCGGCGCCCTTGAGCTCCCACAGCGTCTGGACATTGTCCGAGCAGTTCTCCAGCCCGAACATCATGACGAGCTGTGCGACCGTCTGCACGAAGGTGCGGTAGAAGGCGTTCACGCGGCCGTCAGAGCCAAGGGCGAGATAGTACTCACCGGCGCAGGGGTTCTGGCAGCGGATGATATTCTGCCGATCCTCGTACATCAGCTTCGGCCCCGTGCCGAACACCGTGAGGTCCTCGAACATCGTGGTGCCGGACTGGTAGTAGTTGGACCCGGCGAAGACGCGATACATCCGGTCCTGCGTGTCCTCGAACCAGTCCTTGGCGGCCTGGTCGGGCTTGAAGTTGCGCAGGCCCGGCTTCAGCTTGAACCAGGGGCGCGAGCTGGACATGATGCCCGAGCGCATCCCCGCCGTGCAGACGCGAACGGCCTGAGTGCCGGTCGGATCCTTGATCGCCTGGTTGATCGCCGATCCCCGGGTCATGGTGTTGGGGACGATCAGCCAGTGATAGCGGCGCGGCAGAATGGCCTCAGCCAGCTTGGCCCAGTGCTCCCACCACGACAGGCGCCAGTTGCGCAAGCCATAGAGCCGCGCCTCGAGCTGCAGCCTCAACTCCTCCCAGCGCTTCTGCTGCGCAGAGTTGTCGTTGGCGTACCACGACCGCTTCGCCATGGCGGGAGCCTTGGCCAGCAGCGAGTCCGACTGCATCTCGTAATGCGCGACAGAGCGCGCGAGGGCGGCTTGGAGGGCCATTACGGGATCACCAGGAGCGGCGGATTGATGACGTGCTCAAGCCGCCGGGCATCGCCGAACATCACCGCAGCCTCGATGTCACGCTCGGCTTGACGCCGCAATTCCTTCCGGACCTTCCGTAGCCAGCGGTACGAGTCCCGCCACTGCGCACGCGTCATGGTGCGCGGAAGCTTCTCCGGTCTGAACACGAGGGCAAGGCTCACGCGCTGGTATCCCCGAGCAGCTGGGCCTTGGCCGAGCTCACCGCTCCGGTTGCGCCAGGCTTGGTCAGGCGCGTGCCGTCATAGCCAGCGCCGGCCGCTGCAGCGGCGCGCTGCTTGGCCTGGCTGGCGGTTGCCTGCACGTTGCTGTTCGCCAGCGTCGGCGCATGGGCGGCCGGCGGCACCGGCGGAGGCGGCGGAGGCGCGGACGGAGTGTCGGGAGCAAAGATACCCATGGCGATCCCTCAGAAGAGCAACGCAAGGCCGGCGGCGATGCCAGCGAGCCACGACGTGGACACGAGCCAGGCGGCGACGAGGCCTGAGCCAATGCGCGAGGCCTGCGCAACATGGGCGAAGAACGCGAGGCCCATGGTGAGCAGCGCGAGCACCCAGGCCGCATGGTGATTGAGACCAAGGCCGGCGAGGAAAACGCTGACCGTGTAGACCAACCCCCAGACAAGCGCGGCGACGAAATGGAGCTGCATGATCACCTTCCCGAGTACCCAAACGGCGCCGAGGTGAGCCCGTAGCGCTCCACGCGTTCCCAGCACAGATGAGCGGCGTAGAGACTGCTGGCCAGTATGGCGAGCGCTAGAAGTCGGTCAATCATCGCAGCATCAGCCTCTCAGCGGGTCATAGTCGAACGAATGCACGACGGCGTTCCGGCTCTGCATCTCGATCTCGATCGCGATGCGCTCGGCCATCGTCATGGTGTCGAGGAAGTCCTCGACGTTCTGATTGTGCTCGCCCTCGTTCACGTAAAGCGGCTTGACGCTCGTGGCTTTGACGAAGTTGGCCAGCGTCTCGCGCGTGGCGCGCGCCCAGGGCGTCATGCCGCGCGGCACGATGTCGGTCTCGGGGCGCGCCGGCTCGCCAGGCTTGAACAGGCACCGCACGTCGCTCATCGCTGCGCCATCGGGTCGTATTCGTACTGGTGGCCGGAGCCGGCCTGGTTGCCGTACTTGTGGCGCTGGTCGGCGGGAGCCACAGGGTGCGCGAAGGTCAGCGCCAGCGCATCGCCGTTATCGGGAGAGGAAAGACCGCGCGCCTTCATGTGCTCTTTCTTCTCCAGCGCGATGCAGTCCCGCGCATTCTTCATGGCGTAGCCGTATTCGACGGCGGGCAGATCGGCGACGAGCTCCGGATCATCATCGATCATGCCACCGGAGAGCCAGTCGCGCATCGCGCCCCACATCTCGGCCCGCTTGTTGTAGTACCAGATGCCGCTCTCGCGACCCTTGATCTCGTTGTCCGGGCTGGCGCCGAAGTCGATGCCGAGCGCCGGCAGGTGCAGGTAGTTGCAACGGTCGACCACTCCGGCTCCGAAGCCGCCATTGTCGATGAAGATCGCATCGGGTTGGTACCGCGCATAAGCCTCAGCCACGCGCGCGGCGATCTGCATTGTGTCGAGCCCGCGAAACTTCATTGGTTTGATCGAGCGCGCATCCCGGCCTCGCCGGAAGCGGAACACGGTCTGGTCATCCCCGAAGCGGGCAACGTCGACGCCCATCACCAGCGGATCGTACAAGGTGACCTCGGCGTCACGCTTCGGATCAGCCGCGGCGCTGACCAGCTCACTCGAGATGAACTGCGAAGTACCGGCCTTCGGGAAGACACCCTTGACGCGGACACGGAAGAAGTCCGAGTCCTCGCCATAGTCCGCTTCCCACTCGGCAATCTCCGCCTTGTTGGTGATCGGAACGTCGCGGCTATCGATCTGCTTCGGATTCCAGCGATGGGCGAAGCGCCCACCTGGGAAGCACTCACGGAAGCGGCCGACATTGCGGGTCGGGTTACCGAAGGCGGTCCAGATGATCTCTGTGTTCTGGTCGGTCAGCGCGCCAGTCGAGACGTCCCAGATCGAATCCGGGATGCCCGAGGCCTCGTCGTAGAGCAGCACGATGCGCTTGCCCTCGTTGTGAAGGCCTGCGAACGCTTCCGTCCGCGTCTCGTTCCATGTGACCGCGTCAATCCGCCAGGTCGCCGCATGCTCCGGATCAGTCGAGAAGATCGCCTTCGCGGTCACTTCGAACCAATGGGCGTTGATCGACAGGCGATGCCACTTGCCGAGCTGCACCCACGTCTTCAGCTTCAGCTGATCGCCCGTGTTCGCCGTCACCACGCCGATCGTGTCAACGCAGGTCGATATCGACCACAGGATGATCCACGACACGAGCGCCGACTTGCCGATGCCGTGGCCGGACGCGATCGCGATACGCAGCGCGCGGTCGGGCGACATGCCATCCCGGATCGCTACCAGCACATCACGCTGCCAGTCGAGCGGCCCGGTATGGCCGGCCAGTTCGCCCTCCCCCCAGGGGAAGGCAAACATCACATAGCCGAGCGGGTCGCGATCGAACTCTGCGATCTCGTCGACGAGCTCGGCCTCTGGATCTGGGGCCTTGGCCTCAGCCTTGGGCTGATGCTTTTCGCTTGCGTGCTGCATTCAACCGCGCAGCGAGCCCATCGATCACCTGCACCGGTCCGCCGTTCTGCCCCTCGAGGCGAACGCGCTGTGGCTTGGCCGGCTCGATGTGCTCTTTCAGTATCTTGTTGGCCGCGATCTTGTCGTGGAACTTGATGCGCGGACGACCATCGGAGTCGAAGCCGATCTCCGAGATCGCATAGGCCTGCTCTTCCGTGAGCTTCGACAGGTCAACGCCTGTGAACTTGCCGGCCTCGTTGAACTGCATGATCCCATACACGTTCACGCCGGCGATCTTCTTCAGGTTCGAGAGAATCCAGGCCTGGTGGAGCTGGGCCAGATCAGCAGCCTTACGCTGGTTGCGCCGGATCTCTACCGCGGCGCGCGGATCATCGAGGATTCTCCGACCATTGCCATGGTGTGGGTGATAACCGACGCGCTTCTGCGCCTCCTCGATGTCCAGGCAAATGCAATACTCGCGCACAAAGGCCTTCGCCCTGTCGCCAAGCTCGGCGGGACGCTCCCGCCCTCCCCTCTTCCTCGCCGGTCCCTCGGCCTTTACGGGACTCATTTGGACTCATCCGGACTCAATCTTGCCTCACTTGCCCATTGATCGGATTCGCGAATTCGGCCGTTTATCCGCCGGCCGGAAACAGCCCCGCCACGTGCCGCGGCACTGAGCCGCCATGCAGCGGCTTCGGCCGGCGCGTGCCGACATGGCGAGCCCCGTCACCGGGGGTGGCCGCGTAACCCTCATCGAAGGCTTCGCCTTCAGCGACATTTGCGAGTGCCTCGCCCACGATGTCCTCGACGTCGACAGGGGCAGCTTCGACAACCACAGCCGGGTTGTTGGCGAGCTGCTGCACCGTGTCAGCCAGGTGCATCATCATCGTCTCAAGGCGGGCGAAGCGATCCTCGTCCGAGGATGGCGCTGCTGGCGCCGCTTGCGCCGTGGTTGGCCTCCGGCCAGTCTGCCGCATGGCTTGGCTGACGATCTCCGCCTTCGGAAACGTCAGACCGGCAAGCAGCTTGTTGCGGCAATGGTCGAAGAACTTCAGGCCTGCGGCATCAGCCTCGGCCTTCAGCGCATCACATTGGGCATCGGACAGCCCACGAATCTCAATGGTTCTGCTCACAGCATGAGCCCTTCAATGTTGCAGCGGGGGCGCCGACGGAGACGGTCCGGCATGGCCGCCGGTGTCTCGGTCTGGAGACCTGAGAGGACACGACGGCGCCCCCGAAACTAAAATGGCCGCTGATCGGGTGACCAGCGGCCAGTCAAAGGGAGGAAACGCCCAACGAGGGCACAGTTGTGCAATCGCGCAACCGACAAAACAGAAAGCCCCGCTCTCGCGGGGCCCGGAATCGTTCTAACGGGCCAATCTCTGGGCCCTCCGCCGGAGGCTCTGCCTCCCGCCTCGGCGTTGTCACCCCTTTGGGGCTATACCGCCTCGACCTGGTCCTCATCGAACTCTTTGAGGACCTCGCGCTCCATGACCGTCAGCAAGACAGCGAGTCTATGGTGGCTGTCAAGCCGGGCGATGGTCACTTCCCACATGTCCCAAGGGCCGCCGATGATGCGGACTCGTTGCCCCAGCTCGAATTTGCGCCGCGGGCCTTCCTCGGCCATATGGAGCTCGAAACGGCGGATCTTTTCCATCCATTTGGAACTGACCTTGATCGCTTCGATCACGCCGTCCTTGTTGGTCCGCTTGACGAAGCCGCCGATGCCGTCGGCGATCTCCTTCAACCTGGCAAGGTCGGCGTCATAGTCCGGGATGAACATGATGCCGGAGAACAGCGGCAGCTGTCGCAACACGCTACGACCCCAGCTCGCCCGGAACGATCGCGTCTCCTTCGGCAGATAAGCGTCGATGTCGCGCTCGTGGAGTTGCCGCTCGGCCTTCCGTTCATAGTTCGGGTGGAGGCGGAGCATGTAGTGGCATTGCGCGTCCCGCTTTACCTTGACCGGCCGCTCCACGAACTCAACGAACTGCCCGATCTCAAGCTGCGCCACTGCTGCCATCTGCCTCTCCTTCCGGTTGGTCCTGATAGATCGTCCCGTCCTTGCTGGGCGGGAACGGCCAGGGTGCGTAAATGCCGCTCCTCTGGTCCTTACCGAGGCCACGGGACTCGATGAACGCGCCGCGCGGTCCGGGCACTGTCGCCTCGATGAAACCAGCCCATGAGCCGATCTGCTCGCGGCAATCGGCCATGTCGCGCCAGCGCCAAGTCGAGCGGCTACCGGCTTTCGCCATGGCGAGGATCTGCGGGGTGATCTCGCCGCGGTAGGTCACGCGGCCGTTGCGCTCGGGCGGCTGCTTGCGGGCAACCTGGTGCAGAGCTGCGATCGCACGGCCTTCCGGGCTGTCGAGAGCGAAGCTGTCAGGGCGCGCCGGGGGCGGACCACCGCGCCGGAAGTTTTTGAACATCCCCTTGCGCAGCCAGGTGTTGGCGTTCTTCGGCGCGACGCGGTCCTTCGCACACTCGGCGGCGTAGGGCGGCGCGGAACTCACGGCCCATTCGGCATCGTCGATCGAGAGCTTGTCGAACTCCTCGCGCGCTGCGGCCTGGTCCATGCGGGCGATGCGCATGTACGAGCCCAGGAACTGGCGCCAAAGGCCCTCGCGCCGCTCTTCCGCTTCAACTTCCCTTCGCGAGCGAACGCCCCCCGGAGGGGGGTTAGGGGGGAGTCCTTCGGACAAGGGAGGACTTATGCAGTCGCACGAGTGAGACTGCCCCGGTCTCACCGGTGAGACTGCGGCAGTCTCAGAACTGTGAGACTGCGGTTGGACCAAAGTCTCACCGTGAGACTTTGGTATTTCCGCATTCTCGGCCTCGTGGTCGCCGCCGGCATCGTCATCACCGCCCTTGCGGGTGCGGATCGGCAGGATCACGCGAGCCTCGAGATTGAGCTGGATCTCGTAACGCTGCGCGCCCTGCTCCGTGTAGTATTTGCGGCGGACCAGCAGCCCGAGCTCCTCGAGCTCCGAGAGCCTGCGGAACATCGTTGCGCGCGACAGCCGCGCTTTGCGGGCCATGTAGTCCGCATCGCAGTGCCGCGTCATCCCGTTAGGGTCGGCAGAATCCGCGATCACATAGAGCAGCGCTTGCTGCGGACAGCTTTCTAGCTCCTGGGAGAGCGCCCAGTTCATTGAAACAATGGACATCTGTTTTTTTCAGAGAAGGGGTGATGACTGACGCAGACGCAACTGGAACTGAAAGGGTCTATTCAGCGGCCCCCGCGAACAGGGGCGCATCGCCGTCGATACGTCGGCGCGCCATGGCGGCATATTCCGAGTTGAGCTCGATCAGGATGGCATCGCGGGAATGGCGCTGTGCTGCGATGGCTGTCGTGCCGCTGCCGCCAAAAGGATCTAAGACTACCCCCCCCGGGGGGCACGCGTAGAGCAGCAGCGGCTCAATGATTGCCAGCGGCTTCTGGGTCGGATGCTCGGCGCGTCCGTGCTCACTGCGCGCCCAGATCACACTCCGCATCAGCCGTGGGCCACCGTCTTCGCTCCGATACACGCTCTGCCCCGCATGACCCATGTGCACCGGCCGCCGCTTTCGGCGGACGGCGCGCGCAACCGCATCAGGTGTATACTGAGGGTCCTTATAAACATCGGCCCATGCCGCATCGTCGCGATAGAACTGGTAGGCGTTCTCGTGCACCCGCTTAAACCGATCGGCATGAAAGCCGGAGCCGTTGTGCTTCTCCCAGACAACATCCTGCGCGAAGCGCCAGCCGCCGAATTCGGCCGCCGCTGCCAGGAACATCCGCGCTGACCCAAACACCCACATGCTTCCGGTCGGCTTGAGAACCCGACGCACCAGGCTGGGCCACCCAACGACCCACCGATCCCATGCGAGTGACGTCTCGCCGTAGGGCGGATCGGTCAGCACCAGATCAACGCTCGAGTCGGGCAGCTTCGTCAGCTGCTCGCGCGCGTCCCCGACGATGATCTGGACTGTCATGCCTACGCCCCCTCCTCGATCTTCCGGCACGTCGGCCGCATCCCGCCCGGGATCATCTCGCCGTTGCGCCAGTACTCGACCCAGTGGATGTCCTTGCCGCCTTCCGTCTCGTGGCGATGCACTTTCACCACGCCGCACCCGTTGCGGCATTCGCGCTCGCTCTTGTGGGCGAGCGGGTAATCGACCTTGTCGCCCCAGCGATGCTTGCCGCCTTTGGTCATGCTGCGATTGCCTCCGACGGCCGGCGAGCCAACCAGGCGCGTGCGTGCGGTCCGAGCGCGTCAAGCGGTGGCGTCTTGTCCCATTGGGTGCTCGGCATATCCGCGTGGTCCTTGCAGACCGGATGCGACCAGCGCAGGTGCTTGCTCCATGTGCCGAAGCGGGTCTTAATGTCGCCGGCGCCGCAGTAGTGGCAGGCCTCACCCACGCAGCCGAGCTCAAGCGCGTAGGTCTTGATGCACTGGCGGGCGTAATCGAGCGGCCACGTCTGGGGAACATCGGCGCCGCCCAACGTGCTGATCCAGCCTTCGACGAGGTTGAGCAGCTCGGCAGCGCGCTCGGCCTCTAGCTTCTCGCCCGGGGCGTTGGGCTGCCAGTCGCCTGCGGATTCGAACGGCCGGCGCTCGCAGCGGCCATCCTTGTATTTGTTAATCAGGTCGCGGGCGCCGGCATCGAAGTTGATCTCGGGCGAGCCGAGCGCGGCGTAGAGAATGGGCAGGCCGGCGTCGATATATGGATGGTGCCACCGATGACCGCTGATGGTGGTCTCCACAAAGCGCAGGTAGACCTTGCCCGTTGCGCTGCAGGTGCGGCAGCGCTCGTTGCTCTGGCCCTCGTACCAGCTGAAGAACAGCCCCGTGCCCCGGCAATTGCGGCATTCTGCCAGCACGCCGACGGGCCGCGCCTGGGCGATACCGGCGCGTGCGTCGATCAGTGCGGCCACCTTCTTGTAGGCGTAGATCGCCTCCTTGCCGCAGCCATAAGCGCGGGCATGGGCGTTAAGGATGCTGATTGCGGCGGCGATGTCGGCAGGGGTTGTGATCACGGCGCGATCCCTATTCGCTTGTCGAGTGCGCTCTGGCCGGGCAAGGGATCGCCGAAAACGGCCGCCGTGATCGAGGCGTGCGTCAGCATGCTCCGCTGGTCCCGCTTGGCGATCGCCTCCAGCACGCGGTCCGTTGCTGGGCTTCTGCGGTCGGACGTCGAGACGCGGACACGCGCCGCCGGCTGCTTGATCTCGCGATATTTGCTGTAGGCCTGACCGGCCCCACGCCCGAGCGCGGCATCGATCTGTGGCCACGGCTTGCGCTCGACGTCGCGAAGCTGCAGCAGCTTTTCAGTCTCCGTGGCGCTCCACTTCTTCTGTGGCTTCGCCTTCCTCGTGCGGGGCAGTTCCTCGCAGCGCCGCTTCAGCTCGAGCAAAGTGCGCGCCGTGGGGAACGTCGCAACGATCACATCCCAGGGTACATGCGCTGTGCGCGCTTTTTTCAGCTCGATGTCCTCGGCGCGTGTCCACGGACGCTCCTCAGCCCCCATCGTCATGCCGTCACTCCCATGCGTTTCTTGTCCAGCGCGCTACGCCCTGGCGGCGGGTCGCCGAAGAATGCTGCCGTCATGGAGAGCGGCGGCGCCAGGCTGGCTGCCTGACGCGCGCGGAGCGCTTCCCGCTCCACGATGTTACGGGTGTGCCGCTCTGTGGGCGCGACCTTGATGCGGTAGGCCTGCGGCCGCAGCACGCGATATCGGCCGCGCGCCGCGTCCGGCTTGCGTTTCAAGATCACGTCGATATCGGCGAAGGACATCTTGACGTGCTCGCGCAGGAACAAGAGCTGGGTGTCCTCGTCATGCGTCCATTTGCGATAGTCGCGCGCCATCACTCACCATCCCTCTTCGTTCCCGGCTTCCTGTCGCTCCAACACGCGATGGCACCCAGCGTCATGCGGCTGCCTCTGAGAGATTGACATCGAAAAATCCCTGCGCACCCTTCAGTGGCACAGGGGGCTCAAATGGCTTGATGTCCGTGAGCGGCCAGGCCCAGTTGAAAGCGCCGCGATCGCTGTCCGAGACGTTCATCCGGAATAGATCGCAGGCGAGCATAGGCTCGCCCAGCACGGCCGTACCGAGCGCATGGCCAAGCGGCAGCAGCCGGTACTTGAAGGAGGCTCGCACCTTGAGGAGCAATTCCCGCGCCTTGCCCAGATCCAGACACGTGCGCTCGCCCTCAGCTGCAGTCCCCGCCGCCTCAGCCTCGATGCGTCGAAGCAGGTCCTCGATCTCGGCGGGTCGCACGGCAATAGCGCCGGCGTGGATGACGATGCGCTGATTGCGAACGAAAGACGGCGCCGCATGTCCGCGAAATTCGTGCGGCTTGGCGCCGATCATGATCAGCGACGCCCATGGTTGCCAGATTGTCAGCGCCTTCACAGCATGCTCCCCTCTTTCGGCACCCCGCACTCCGGGCAGCCGTGAATCCAGTCCCGTCCGATCTTGCGCGCCTTCCAGTCGTTGAGGCGCATCACCTCACGCGCTTCCTCGAAGTCCCTGGTGTCGGTCTGAAGCGTGTCACCGCAGCTGTCGCACTCCACGACGAACTTGCCGTGCTGGCGGTCAAGCATGGGCTGGCTCCTCCGTGGTCAGGATGCGCTGCACGATGTGCGCCGGCTCCATCTTGCGGAAGGCACGGGTCTCCGCCGCGCGCGCCAGGCGCCGGGCCCATTCGGCCGGGAAGCGCTTCACCTGGATGGATTTGCCCTCGTGGTTGCGCACGGTCGTGAGCTCGAATTCGTGCGGGCTCTCGGGGTCGAGGCATTCGCGCAGCAGCAGGTTGAAGGCATCGACGAGGCGATCGGCCTCGACGCCCTCTTTGGCGAGGTGCGGGAGCAGCGGGTTCATGCGGCCTCGCAGATCGGAGCGCTGGCGAGCTCGAGCAGCACGTCGGCATGGCAGGAGGCACCTGACTTGCACCAGCAGGCGAGGTTCTTGCCGCGTAACGGCGCGATATGCTCCTCGTAGCGCCTGGGCTCATCGCGCTTGAACAGGCGCATATGTTCTCGGAAGTGCCGTACAGCGTCAGCGGGGGTTTCGAGCCGCCACGGGCGTGCGCGTCCGTCGATCATGTCGATGTTACCGAAGCCGAGGGCGCAGCCGGGATAGTACGGATTGCCGTACTTGCCCGGGCGCGTGACGCTGACCGTATTATCGGGCATCTTCCAGCCCTTGGTGCGCCGGCGCTGGATGCGGATGGGTGCATTCACTTGAGCGTCTCCACTTCATGCCACTCCCGCAGCCAGCGCCGCCGCTGGGCATCGCGCAGGATCACTGTGTCTGCCCGGACCTCCACGACCTCGCCGACAAAGGCGGATTTCTTGCCGACGGCTTTGGAGCGGAGATGCTGACCGATCTTCACGGCATCGCGGTTGATGATCCTGCTCACGTCAGCCCGACCTCTTTCTCGGCCTGCATCTGCACGCGGTCGACGACATTGAAGCCGGGGCAACGGACGTCGAGGTCGACGTCGCACTTGTCGGCATAGGTCGAGAAGGTGGCGCCGCATCGCGTACAGATCACGCGACCCCCTAGCCGTTCGCGGACGAGCATCTGCACGCGCTCACGCAGTTCACGGATATGGTTGGGGGATTTGCGATGCGGCGCCATCATGGTCGTTAGCCGGCCTTGCCGAAGACAGCCGTCAGGCTGGTGCGTTCGGCGGCGCCGACCACGATCTGCTTGAACATCGCTTGGCGCACATGCTCGGGCCGCCACAGCTTGATGCCGAGGGTCATGCCCTCGTCGCCCACCTTCCAGCGCAGGAAGGCCGAGAGGTCGACCGACTCCTCGCCGAAGTAGATCGGGATGCGGACCGTGAACTGGCGCGGCAACTCGACGCTGTTGCCGGTCGACCGGCTGCCGAGGGTGGTGGTGTCCTCGGCCGTGAAATTCTCGTTGTCGGAATCGGTCCGCACCACCTTGGTGAACTTGATGTTGCGCGCGGCGTGCAGGTCGCGCGCCATCTCGATCAGTTCGGCCGCGTTGGGCTGGGCGATGTCGGGATGGTTCTCCTCGAGGAAACGAGCGAACTCCAGCTGGCCCATCATTTTGCCGTCGATCGACGTCCAGAGCTTCCATTCCTCCGAGAACGGTAGCGCCATCTTCACCTGGTGCGCGACGTTCGCCGCCGTCTGATCCTTGCCGTGATAGTCGATCAGCGCCGTGATGGAATTGGCCATGATGTCGGCGAACAACATGGTCTCTTCAGTTTTGAAGGCGTTGACGTAGTCGACAAGGGAATCCAGCGCCTGGACTTCGACGCGCTGGCTGATGTAGCGCGGCGTCGAGAGTTTCAGGCCATGGGGATCGCTGACTTCCTTCTCGGTAAAGCCATTCGGCACGATCAGGAATTCGCGGTTGTCGGCGGTCAGAACCGTGCGAGGGCCACTGGCCTGCACGGCGAGTTCGGCAATGGTTTCGGCGTCGTTGGTCATGAGGGTGCTTTCTTCGGTTGAGGATGGGCTGAGGGGTGGAGTGCGCCGCTAGCCGGCGCCCTGTTGAGGCTGCGGCTTGCTGGCGTCGCGGAACGTCAGCTCGGCCTGGGCGGGATCGCTGCGGTGCAAATTGCCTTCGGCATCCGAGAAGAACACGGCCTCGGGCAGCTCGAGCTCGGGGATCTTGGACTTCACATCGATGTGCAGCGTCTTCTCGGAGCCGCCACCTTTCTGCGGCTTCACCTTGATCTTGATGGTGATCTCGCCGGCCTTGTTGGTCTCGTCGACGGCCATGATCAGTTCGGACAGGCGCTGGCTGGCGAGATCGACGGCTCGCCCTCTCCGGTACTCACGCAGCACATCGGTAATCGGTCGCATGGAAGACTCCCTCGGGTTTAAGCAGCTTCACTGTCGTCAGGGGTTTCGGCAGAAGCCGGCACGCCGGCCTGGTTGCCCCAACGCTCCCAGCCCGGTCGCGGGCTGCGGGCGAAGAGTTCGATACGCGACAGACCAGGCGTCATCGCCTCGATCATGTCGCGGTAGTAATCAGGCTTGGCCGAGTGCTCGCCCTTGCGTTCGCGATACATGGACACGGGCACATCCGCGGGCTCAGGAAGCGACGGCGATCCGCGCGTGGCGACCAGCAGCAGCTCGTGCTGGTTACGCACCCAGTAGCCTGTCCCCGCCTCGCGCGGATGGTCGGGGGATGTCTTGTCCCAGCAGAGGCAGGACTTGTACTCGAACCCCCAGGCCGGCAGCAGCTTCGCGATCGTCTCGGCCAGCTGGGGTACCGTGGTCCAGCAGAACAGCAGGCAATGATCGAGGGCGAGATCACCGACAGGCAGGGTGCACCAGAAGTCGATGCTCTCGGTCGGGTAGTGGTTCTCGATCGAGCGGTTGCCGAAGCCGGATTTGAATTCGGTCGCGGGGTCGGCGTAGATGACCGGATACTTGCGGTCTTGCGGCAGCGGCGCGGAATTGCGCGAGAGTTCCTCGTGCATCTGCCGGACTTCCTGCCGGCGCCGCGAGCGGATCTCGGCGTTGATTTCCTTCGCCTTGGCGAGGATCTCTCTCTCGCCCTTGGCGACAATCTCCGCCTGCTCGTCCTGCGGCAGCTGCGTCAGCACCTCGGCGGTCGAGACGGCCACCTTGCGCCGCCTGACGGCGTCAGCCAGTTCCGGGGCACCGTGCTCCTTCACCTGGTCGGCACGGCGCACGCTGATCCGCGCAATGCTGAGCAGCCGCGCCCGCTGCGCAGCGCTCAAGGGCTCAATTGAGCACTTGCCCCGCGCGCCACCATGACTGAGCTTGCCGATATCGGCCGCCACCATGGAACGCTGGCTTTCGTCCAGATGCCGGCGCATCAGGTTTTTCGAGATTACCCATTTGAGCGGGTCGCCCTCGAAGGCGGCATTGTAGCGGGTGAACCAGACGTGCGGCGGCACGAGGTCTTCCGCGTCGAGCGCGCTGTTGGCGCGATGGCCCCAGCCGGGCCCGAGCACCTCGCCGGTCTTGGCGATCTCGACCAGCGCGCGGTACCGGTTGCACCCATCGAGCACCTGTCCCTCATGGAGGGTGATGGGGTCGCGGATGCCGTGCTCGCGGATGTCCTCAACGAGGTGCTCGAACTCGTCGCCCTCGATCGGGATGAACAGTTTGGCAAGTTCATGGAATTCGAGGACGTTCATACCGAAGCCCTCGTTCCCGGGCCCTTCGCCGGCCGATCGATCTTCGGCAGGTCACCCCGCTCCTTTGCGGCCGCCCAGATGCGGTTGACGTCAGCGGCGTGCAGCTTGCGCACGGGCGTGGACAGCGCGGCTGCAATCCGCGCAGCTGAGCCCGGCGCAAAGAACGCGTTGATGACCGCGAGCTCCAGCGCGCGCTTGCCTCGCGGGCTATGGTCCGTGTGCAGCGCCATCAATGCCGCCTCATCATTCGGCGGACAGGCGAGCGCCAGGCGCGAACGATATCGCGGGCCGTCAGGAGCACGGCGATGCCGAGCACCAGCGCGAGCGTCAGTAGCCATGCTTCGAACCATGGCCAGCTGTCGTCGATGATGGCGCCGATCAGGTCGATGTCGATATCGAGAGAAACCCCCTGCCCCCGCATGGCATCACCTGCGCGTCTTGGCAGGCGTTTGCGCTGCTCGCAGCCGCTGGATTTCGCGGTCGACGTACCAGCGCGCCTTCTCCAGGTCGGTCTTTGGGTCGTCTGACTTCAATCCGGCGCGCCACAGGTATTTCACGGCGTTACCGATGTTGAAGTTCATGTGCTCCGTGATCGTGATGCATTCCACGCCGGAGGGGTGCTGGTTGTAGTGCGGCGGATTGTTGACTACGTCGGCCATCAGAAATTCCCCGGCGCCACCTGCGCGCACGGAATTCCGCGCTCACGCCACATCTTCACCACCTGGTCGCGATCCTCGAAGGCCATGATCGGCCGATGCCCGTCGGCGATCAGCCGGTCGAGGAGCTCGGATTTGACAATGTGGTCCGGGCGGTGATCGCCCGCGGCGCGCATGTAGAGATCGCGGCGGCCGTCGTCGCTCCACGACCAATCGCCACCACACGAAGGCAGATGGCGCTTGAGCCACGCCAGCGTTGCCTTACGGCACTCTTCCGAACGGCCCGTGACGAAGATGATATCGGCCTCGTGTGACAGCGCATGCGCCAGGTCGAGAATGTGGGCGATCGGGGAATCCTTGCCGCACGCCTCATAGAATGCCGTCCAGTCGGCCGGCTGCTTCTGGATGTGATGCAACCGATGTGAGCAATCGGCGATCGTGCCATCAATATCGAAGACGTAGCATAGGGTGATGCCTGGACTCATGAACCGTTCCCTGTCTGAGAGGCAGCGACGATGTGGCGATGCCAGTTCGCGAGGAGCGCGCCGGCCGTGACCGTGTGATGCTTGGCTTTGCCCCAGTCTCCGGCGAGCGCCGAATGTGCGGCCTTGCTGCCGAGGTAGCCGAGCGTCCAGAACCAATCCCAGGCTGTCTTTTTCGCATCGTGTTCGGCGCCCCAGCGATAGACCTGGTGCTTGGCTTCGCTGGCGACAGCCTCCGTGAACGGTTCGAGGATCGGCGTGTCGAGGATGCCACGGAGCCTCTCGACCTCGGCGAGGAGATCGAGGCCATTCCTGTGGCTCAGCTCGCCGCCCTCGTCCACATGGGCGCGCAGCATCTCGAGATACGAGGCCTTCATGCTTGTGCGTGCCATTGCTGGAGGAACCGCTCCTTTTTCTCGGCGCGCTCGATGATCTTCATCGAGTTCAGCTTGAAGTGATCGATGACGAGCTCGATGCTGGCGAGGACGTCGGCGATCTCGTCTTCCAGCCACTCGCGATTGAGCTTCTTCGTCATCGGCTCACGCTCGTCGACGCCCTGGATGATGCAGCGGGAGACGGCGCTGGTGCATTCGCCTAGCTCCTCGGCAAGCTTACCGAGATGCTTCAGGTCGACGGCATCCGTGATGGGCTGCCAGGGATTTGGGTCTCGCGGGTGATCTGCGTTGCTAGCGGAAACCTGCAACGGCTGCGTATTCTCCGATGGCCAGCCATCGAAGTAGCCGTCGATCAGGACGTGGGCATGCGTGAGATCGCCCTGCCGCTTGAGGATCGCTACCTGCTCGGACTGTTCGCCAACCACAAAGGTCTCAAAATCTTCCTCAGTCAGGCGAGCGAGACCGCTCTCTGCACCCGACACCAACTGGGCCCAGGACTCCGGAACGCTGAAGGCCTCGAAATTGATGGAAGTGCCCGGGTAAATGCGCCCGACTAGGTGGCCGCCGCCGTCGCGCTCGACCATCTCGAAGGCCTTGCGCAAGTGCGGATAGTTTTCGTTGCTCACGATCACGCCGCCGTCTCCTCGTTCCTGATGGGGTGCAGGGTGAGCAGATAGTCGCGGAGGCGGAGTTCCTCCTGAACTTGAGCCTCGGCCAGCTTGCGCAGGGTCGAGGACCTCACGTCGCGTTCACGGCCGTCCGGCGTCTTCGCGTGGGCGGTCGAAGGGGGCACGCCAGCGAGATCGGCCAGGTGATTCATCCTCAGGCGGATGTTCGCGGCCCGTTCTTTTATCTGGCTTATCGAATCAGGATATTGCATATTCGCAATTAGATGTCCGACTCGTCGAAAGTCGTCAAGTGCGATGTTGCAAGATGTAGCGCAAAATTGCGTAGTGCATACTCCCCGTAGCGTTTACGCTATGGAGAATACGCAATTGCCGCCTAAGTCGGACCAGCTAGTCGCCAAAATGCATCGCGACTTTGTCAAGCGGGTGGTGGAGCACACCAAGACACCGCCGACTCGCATTGCGACGGACCTGAAGATAGCACCTTCCACCCTCACCCGACTGCTCAACGAGCCGGACGGCGGAAAGGCGACGCTGCGTGCAACCACCATTGCGAAGCTCGAGGCCTATTCCGGCCTGACGGCGCCGACACTTGAGCATCCGGAGGGCGCCACACTAGCGCCGTCGCTCCGCGAGGATGCGGTTCCCTATGAATCCCGGGATGGCGATCCGACCATCGCGGCCGCGATCAAGGCCGTCATCGGCACAAGGAAAAATATCGACGTATGGACCATGCAGTCGCGTGCGCTGGAGTGTGCCGGCTTCATGCCGGGCGACATCGTCCTAGTCGATCTTTCGACGATGCCGCGCGCCGGTGAGCCCGCCTGCGCCCAGGTCTACAACTTTCGGGGCGGTGCGGCGGAGACCGTCATGCGCCTCCTGGAGCCGCCGTACCTGGTGGCGGCCACCTTTGATCCGGCCCTGCGCAAGCCACTTCTGGTCGACGATGAGCGGGTGATCGTGAAGGGATTGATCTTGCCGCACCGGTTCCGGCCCCGGGTGAGCTAGCCCCGGATGCACTTGCGCTCGATCGCCTCGGCACGGTTCGAGACGTAAGCGCAGACCCCAAGCAACTCCTCCTCGAACAGATCCTCCAACGACGGCAGCCGCAGCTTCAGGCCGGCAGTCAGTGGCATGCGGGGCGAGCATTCGGCCGTATTGCGGGTTGCGTACACGACATCGGCACACTTCTGCAGGAGGTCCCGACGCGCTAGGCGCGCCTCTTCTTCGGCTCGCCGATCGGCCTGCTGAATGAACTCAAGACGCTCTTGCGCGGCTCGTCTAGCAGTGCGGATCTGATCGTCCGACATTGACGTTACGCGGAATGCGCGCATGGCGGCACGATCTGGAGCAGGCCTCCGCTGGTCCGCCGTTGCACTGACGATGGCGGTCACAACGGCGCCCATCCCAGCGCAACCAACAAAAAATAGCGCTAGCGATTTCTTCGACAGTCCCATGCCCAACCCCATGATATGACGTCAGAATATCGCATCGCTTATTGCGTTTCATGTGCAACTATCGCAATTTCTGGAAGCTAATTCGCAATTTCATATTGCGAATATCGAATATCCGAGTATTCTGCCGACTCAACCTGAGAGGGTTTTGTCATGGCACTCACTTACACACGGCGACGCCTATCGTCGGCCCAGCGGGAAGCACTCTACGAGCGCTGCCGCGGCACCAAGGATTTTCCCGATTGCAACATCTGCGGCCTGCCGATCACGCCCGGCCAGGCTTGGGACGCCTCCCATGATCCGGAGGACGCACCCAACGTCTTGAGGCCGCGCGATGCAGAGGGTGTTGCGCATGCCCGCTGCAATCGCCTGCACGGCGCCCAGGTCGTGCATCCGCTCGTCGCCAAGTGCGACCGCATCCACCGTCGACACATCGGCGCACACGTCTCGCGCTTCCCCCTGCCCGGCGGCCGCAACTCGCACGTCAAGCGCAAGATCGGCGGCGGGGTGGTCGAGCGCCGCCCGCGCATCGTCGCCCGGCTGCCCGAAGCTGATCTCGATCGGACTCTGGAAGCGGTCGCCACGGAGATGAGCCGGTCATGACCATCCTGCCCATCTCACGCATCTGCTTCTCCGGTAACTCGGAGACCCGCTGGAACGCTTACGTGGCCCGCGTCGAGGGCCTCATGGGCACATCCCTTTCCGACAACAGCCTCGAGCAGGCCTGTGAGGCCTTCCTCGAAGGTGAGAGCGCGGTCGAGTTTGCGCTGTCGATTCAGGACAGGAGCGCGGCATGATCAGCGAGGGTATGGCCCGCGCCCTCGAGCGCCGCGAGGAAGAGCAGCAACCATCTGAATTCGGTGTCACGCTCGCCGATGCCGGTCGGTTGCTCCGCAGAGCCCAGCATTGCTGGATAATCTTCGAGATCGCCGAGGGCAAGACGGCGATTTTCGGCATCTCCAAGGCCGCAGTCCGCAAGGAGATCAAGTTCTACGCTGGCGGCCACAAAACTTTCCGCCCATCCGAGCTTGATCACAGTTCGCCGGGCAGCCCCACGCTGATCTTCGGCAGCAAGGCAGCCAACGAACACGCGAAGTCTGCGGCAACCGAGGGGATGGCAACATGAACGCCCGCCCCCGCACCTTCTGCTGGGTCGCAGGCCTGCGCGGTCCAACGCCCCAGATCGTCTACGAGGATCCGCGCGTCGGCTGCGATGGCGTGAGCATCCTCGCTTCGCACCCGATCGAGCCGGAATACCCTAGTTCGCTCGCGCTGCTTTCCCGACGTTTCCCAGCACCGCAGGGGACAGCATGAGCCTCCTCAGCATCCTCCATACGCAGCTCTTCCGCGCTCACGATCACCTCCGCCAGAAGGAGCGCCTCACGGGCTGCATCAGCTACGTCCAGCGCAAGCTGGATATCAGCTTCTCGCGAGCGGAAATTCTCATCGCTCTCATGGAGCAGGCTGACGTCCTTACTGACGATTCCTTCTATGGCGACCGCCGGTGGCTCGTCGATGAGGCCGAAGCGCACCGACGCATGTTCGGCCATTCCGTAACTCCGTCCAACCAGGGACCGTCTCTGCCGCCAGGGGCATAGGGGAACACGGCTTTTTATTCGAACATTTCAGGGGAAAATTCATGAGCATCATCCATCGCCTTCCGCAATATCAAACCGACCCGCGCGCCGATCAGGCCGCCTTCACCAAGGAGTTTGCCGGCACGCCTGGCGTGGCCTTCTCCGCGCTCACCGAGGCACAAGCCTATCTGAAGGAGCGCGGCTTCTCCTTCGGTCAGCTCTGCGTCCCCTCGCCGATCGGCGTGATGCACGGCCGCTGCGCCATCCCGAAGTGGCGCCATCTCACGCCCGACGAGATCGACATGCTGCACGGCACGCTGACCGGCGATCATCGCAACGGTCCGGTCAAGCTCTCGCTGTTCTGGAGCGCCCCTAGCGTTGCCATCGCCAAGGTCGCCTCGCCCGGCTACGCGCTCGCCGTCTCGATGCTGGAGGGCGCCGCGCGATGAAACAGCCCAATTCCATCGACAAGCACATCGGAACGCGCATCCGCATGCGCCGCATGCAGCTCGGCCTCACCCAGGAAAAGCTCGCTGATGCCCTCGGCGTCAGCTTCCAGCAGGTCCAGAAATACGAGAAGGGCACCAACCGCGTCGGCGGCTCTCGCATGGCGGAGATCGCCCGCCTCCTCGATGTCGATGTCGGCTTCTTCTACCAGGGCGCGCCGGGCGCAGACACGAGCAAGCTGGCGGGCGCCGAATTCTCTCTGATGGACGAGTTCATGGCGAGCCGCGAGGGTCTGATGATCGCGAGGGCTTTTGTGCGCATCCCCAATGCCAAGGTCCGCGCCACCATCGCCGCCTCCATCGCCGCGCTGTCCGAGGCGATGGAGCCAGCGCCCCTCACCATCATGGCCGCGGAGTGACAGTTATGGCTGTCACCCGCGATCCAAATTTTCCGGTCGAGATCGCCGCGCTGATGCAGGCATTCAACCATTGTGCCGACGGCCATTCGGCCGAGACAGTCATAAACGCCACGCTGCAGATGGCAGGCGCAGCGATCGGCTTCATCTGTAAGAACCGTGGCGCAGACCGCGTCCAGGTCGAACTCTACACGACGCACATCTGTGAACTACTCACCGCGATCGTACGCGACAACTGGGAGCGCACACCGCTCGCAACCGATATCGAAGTGAAGCTGGGGTGATGACTATGGAGCTCTCCCGCGCCCGCGAGATTGTACAGGCCATCAATGCCCGCTGCTTCGTCACCATCGGTCTCGACAAGGACCTGCCGTCCCTCGAGGACGTCAGCCTCGGCGAGATGATGGAGGCGACGAACATGGTCAGGAACGCCAACCAGGCGGCCCGAGCCGCCGCCGAGATCAATGGCGGCGGCTGCACGATCAGTATCGTTCCTGACGATCGGCTGATCGCCGCCGTCTACACGCTGCACCACTATCCCTGCTCGCGCGAGCCGATCCTGTCGATCCCGTTCGGCGCGGCACGGCAACACGTCGTCGCGGTTCTGGCGATTCCGAACCCGACCGATGATGACGAGGAGGACGAAGAATGATCAGAAACTCGCCCTTCGATCCCTACATCATACGCGTGCGCAACGACCAGGACACGGCGGCTCTGCAGCTGAAGATTCGCGAGGACAGGCGGGAGGACACGCCCCGCTATCGCCGCGCCGAACGGTTCGCCCAGCTCGTGCAGTCCCTGATGGCCGAGTTCATTCCGACCGAATCTCGCTGCCGGCGCATGATCCACGAGCGCCTGTTCGAAGCCGGCTTCGCCGGTAACTGCGAGATCATTAACGTCCCGCTCGAATGCGACGAACTCGACAAGCTCGCGCTCGAGCGGCGCATGCTGGAGGCGAAAATGACGCCCATTGTTGTGGAGAAGAAATCGTGAGCGAGCAACAAGCCGCGCCTCAAGGAAAGAGCGACGCTGAGCATTTTAACGATCTCTTGAAGAACGAAGCGTCGCGTTTGCGCGCGCTAGCAGACTACCTAGACCCTGTTACTGCTGCCCAAACAGAGGAACTGCGCCTGGAGTGGCGCGATGGGCCGCCTCCAAAGCCATGGTCAGAGGAATGGTTCATCGCGGAAACCACCTTCGGTGATCGCGTCTGCCTGACTGCGCTCCCGGAGGAGTGGACCTACGACTTCAAGACGGCCGATGATACCTACATCAAGGCCGACAAGATCAATCGGTGGATGCAGTTCCCTGACAGCGCATATATCGCGCCAGAGACTGCGACAGATGACCTGCGCAAAGCAGCAGAGTTCGCCAAGGCCGCAATCGACAAACGCCTGTGCGATGGCATTGACGACGATCTTCCCGTCGCATTTGAAGAACTTTGCAATGCCCTCGCCGCCGACTATGCCAGGCTGGCGATGCCCAACTATCCGAATGATCTGTGCTCGCAGGCAAAGCGAGAGATCGAGCGGCTGCGTCAGCAGAATGATGAGGCCGTAGATTCACTTAGCGAATTGAACGCCAAGATGGCCGAAAGCCGTGCTGCTCCGCGCTCATCTGAAAGTGACCTTCCGAATATTCCAGACGACGATAGCGACTTCACGCCGGATCTGGCTCGCAAGATCATCCGGAAGTATCAAACTATCATTGGCGACTTGCGCCGCCAGATCAATGCTCAACAACAGGTAACGCGAGAGCCTGGCGAGGAACATCCCGTCCTGAAGCGCGCCGACGAACTGCATGATCTCGGCTTCAAAGCCGGCTGGAGCGACGCGATCGAGCAGTGCGCCAAGATCGTTGACGATGAGGCGACGCTCTGGCCGGTCCATATTGGATCAAGCGCGCGCGTCGCAGCATCGAAAATTCGCGCCCTCGCCGCCCATCCGGCGACCGCTCCGGTGAAGAGGGAGGAGGAAGCGGGAGTGTTTGACGCATGGTTCGACGGACGCTTTCCTGATCCAGACCGGGGCACCTCGCACCTGCCGAATAGCTTTAAGGACGATTTGCGCAGCGCGTGGAATGCCGCATTGGCAATTACGCGCCCAACGTCTGAACCGCGGAGAGCGCCAGATACGACGGAGCGCTCAAAATGAGGGGCGGTCATAAAGGAGACAGCAATCCGGCCCAGCGCGTTGTTGATCTGCTGCTCGCCAGCGGTTGGGTTGAAGACGGACATACAGCGTCTCAGAGTTTTCGGTCCGGCTCGGCCAGCAGCCCTGTGTACGGTGGCATGGGCGGCACCGTTTCGCACACTGGTGGGCGGATGCGCTTCAAGAAGCCCGGCACGATGATGAAGGCAACCATCGGTAAGCTCACATCGTGCTTTTACGAGGTCGAAGACGGGAAGATCAACTACGCCAGCAACGTCAAGACCCGAGATTTTCCTCGCGTGAAGGTATGGGCGATCACTGAGGTCTGTTTCCACCGGACTACGGCTATTCGGCTGGGCCGTGAGGCCGAGTGGCTAGAAAAAAACGAGCATTGGTTCTCCAAATTTGAGGAGCCTGAGACTTCAGCGCTATCGCGCCCGGAGTCAAAGTGACATGAGCAACACCGAAATTTTGCTGGCCTTAATCGGCTTCATGCTCGTCGTGATCTGGATGTACGTCCGGTGGATTTACCTAAAGGTCGAGTATGGGAAGGTGTTCGACCCACAGGCGCCGGTGAACGTGTACGGCGAAGGGCTGGTTGACGGCATTCAGAACGCGATCGAGCGCGGGCAACGCGGAATTTCGACGCACGGATAACCAATGTCTTCGCAAGATCAAGGGACTAAAAATGGCTAGAGAGACGATTCTGGAGCAGTCCGAAAAGCTCGACGGAACGATCGTTCAAACCATCCGCTTGGCGGACGGCACCGAAATAATTCGCGAGTGTCGGCATACTTGCTCGATTTGCGGCGCTTACAGCGACCGTCCTTTCCCGACATCTGCCATAAGCTGCATGCGTCCGGAGTGCGAAGCATGAGCGTTGATGTGGGAGGATCGCCCAAGTGAGCCTCATCCGCGAAAACCCGATGACGCACCCGGAGTGCCACTCATGAGCAAGACCTCGATCGAATGGACGCAAGCCACTTGGAATCCGATCGTCGGCTGCAGCATCGTCTCGCCCGGCTGCACCAACTGCTACGCCATGACCATGGCCGCGCGGATCGAGGCAATGAACAGGGAGGCTCGCGAGAGCTCGACGCGCAAGCCGACAGCGCCGCAATATGACGGCACCACGCAACGCGTGAACGGCAACGCGGTCTGGACCGGCGTGCTCAAGCGGGCCTCGGAGAAGACGTTGCTGGAGCCTCTGCGCAACAGGAAGCCGACGCTCTACTTCGTTAATTCGATGAGCGATCTGTTTCACGAGGCTGTTCCGGATGAGTGGATCGACCAGGTGTTCGCCATCATGGCGCTGACGCCGCAGCATACATTCCAGGTGCTGACGAAGCGGGCGACGCGGATGCGGAAATATCTGTCCCACTATGAGGCAACCGCGCGCATCGCGTTGATCGCCGATCAGCTTTGGTCCCAACATCTCGCGCCAGGCAGCCGCGGTTACGGGCAGGCAATTAAACGCAGCGATGAGCTCGGCTTCAAAGATGTCGACTTCGAGCTAGCGCTGTGGCCGCTCCCCAATGTCTGGCTCGGCGTCTCGACTGAGCGGCAGAAGGAAGCCGACGAGCGGATTCCGGAGTTGCTCGCGACACCGGCTGCGGTCCGATTCATCTCGGCCGAGCCGCTGCTCGGGCCCATCGATCTTTCCTTCATTGAGGCGGCGACGCCCGAGGCACGTGCGATGGGTATCAAGCTCGATGCGCTCGCGCTGCCGAAGGGATTGAACTGGGTCATCGTCGGCGGGGAGTCTGGCCCCGGCTCCCGCCCGATGCACCCGGACTGGGCACGCTCGCTGCGGGATCAATGCCTCGCAGCGGGCGTGCCGTTTCTCTTCAAGCAGTGGGGCAGTTGGCGTCCGGAGATCGATCGGGACCGCGATGATCCGGACTGGCGCCAGCCCTACAGCGACTACAAAGAGCCGACTTTCCAGATCCTGAACCTTGCTGGCGGCCGCGGCTTTCATGGCGAGCGCGTTCACGTAATGCGTGCCTGCTCGAAGAAGTCCGCCGGCCGCAAACTCGACGGCATGCTGCACGACGAGATGCCGGCGGCATTCGAAGGTCGACGCTCCCTTGAGGACCAGCTAGAGGGCGTCGCGCCATGACCACGCTCATCGCAATACTCATCTGGACGAGCATCGTTGCCATCGCCAGCTACACCGTCGGCCAGAGCCGCGGCCGTGTCGAGGGCCTCGACCAGGCTGCCCGACTGATCTTCGGCTACCCAGCCACGTTCATCTCTGAAAAGAACAACAGGACGGACCGCCGCCATGGCTGAATATACCCCGAACCAGAAGATCCGCGTCGCCCACGACGAGCTGGTCTCGCTCCAACATGCCTACCTCAAGCGGCATGGCTGGGAGTTTACCTGCAACACGCCGGGCTCCTATTGGCTGTGGCGGCGGGACTTCGCGGACGAGGATGCCGCCCGTCACGCACGATGGAAGGAACGCGGTCCCGGTCCGCTTGGATGGCCCTCGGAGCCTCGCCCCTTCGGCATCATCACCGCCAATACTGAGCTCGCGATCAGCATGACGGAACGCGTTCTGGACAACGATATCGACCAGGACGGCGATCCGGCCACGCCCGTCATCACCGACGAAGATCTGGCGGACGATTCCTGATGAGCCGCCCCACCCTCATCCCGGCCGGTCTCTGGCCACCGCGCATGCCTGTGGAAATGGCCGCAGGCTATTGCGGAGAGCGCTCGGCTGAGTCTTTCTTGCGCGAGGTGCGGGCGGGAACCTACCCGAGGCCCGCGGTCAAGCGCGGCAGGCGCCAGATATGGCTGAAGGCGGACCTGGATCAGGTCATCAATTCCCGCGGCGGCGCGGGCGTGGCGGACGCCGCCCTGGATCTGTGAGCGTGGCGAAGGAGCTGCCCCGGTTCGTGCGGCCGAAGCAGGTCTCCGGCCAGACCCGCTACTATTGGGAACTCCCGAGCTATTACAAGAAATTGGGCTGCACGCTTCACGCCGAGCACGAGACGGCGCTGGGAGCGGATTTCGACTCGGCCTGCACCAGGGCCCGGACCCTCAACGGCCTGTTCGACGACTGGGACCGGATCCGCCTAGGCGAGGCGCCGGCGCCGAAGGCCAAGCTGGCGCCAGGCACTGTCGACTGGCTGTTCAAGACCTACCGCACCTCGAATGACTGGAAGGAGCGCGTCTCGAAGCGGACCGCGCCCGACCATGAGCGCACGATGGACCTGCTCGCGAACATCCGCGGCAAGAGCGGCCAGCGCATCGGCGATAAGCTGGTGGCCTCGATCACGCCGGCCGCGGCCGACAAGCTCTACGAGATCGTCCGCGACACCCCGAGCCGCAAAGGCAAAAAGACGCGGCCAAGGACTGCCGAGAAGGTCGTGGCGGTCTGCCGACATGCCTGGAAGGTGGTTCACCGCCTGCACCCCGGGTTCTTCATCCAGGGTGCGCAGGTCGGCGAGACGCCGGTCTGGAACCCCTGGGAAGGCGTAGCGATGACCCGGCGCCGGAAGGCCACGAAGCCGGCCGCCACGCGCGACGACGTCTACACGTTCGCCTGGGGCGCCGTGAACGCGGGCCATCCGGACGCCGCCGCCGCCGCCGTCATCTGCTTTGAGTGGCTCCAGCGCCCAGAGAACGTGCTGGCGGGTTACGTGACCTGGAACGATTACCGCGGGGCCAGTCACCCCAACCAGATCCGGATCGAGCACCACAAGACTGGGGAGATGGTGCTGCACCCCCTCGAGGAGGTGGTGACCGATCTCGCCACCGGCGAGCGCTCGCGCGTGTTGTTCTACGAGGAGGCCGAGGACGTGCTGGCCAAGGTGCCGAAGCTCGGCCTCGGCATCGTTATGCGTGAGCGGCCGGGCGGCCCGGTCAAGTGGGACATCATGCAGATGGGGCGCCTGGTGCGGGGCCTGCGCGAGCAGCTGAATCTACCCGCTACGTTCACCCTCGACGCCTGCCGGCACGGCGGCATGACCGAGCTCGAGGAAGCCGAGCTCACTGACGGCCAGGGCCGTGCGCTGTCCGGCCACAAGTCCAAGGCCTACGAGGGCTACGCGAAGAGGACCGAGAAACGCGCACTGGCGGCGACGCGGAAACGGCACGCGCACAAGGTGACAGCACTCACGGAAGGGGCCGGGGAAATTTCCGAAACTCGCATTTCCGCGGGAAAAACAGGGGTAAAAAATCCCTGAAAACCGTGGTCAGCCTCGGAAGTTGGCTTGATCTTGTTACGGAAATCGTCTGCTTTGCAGACCGTTGCGTAACCACTCCGCCACGTGGCCCCGTAAGGGCGGACCAATATAGGGGATCAATGGCTTAGGCAACCGCCTTCGTCCGACTTTGGCGGCGATCGCCTCTTCCGATGAGGACCCAAGTCAGGCGCCCTTGCGGCGCCGGAAATCGCGGCGGCCCTTGGCGGCGGGCATTGGCGCCAGCTCCGGCATCTCGGCCTGGACCTCGCGGTAGCGGGCCAGCATCCGCTCGAAACTGGCATGCAGCGTCTGGGCGATGTCGGGACGCCGTTCGAGGCCGGCCAGGATCGTCGCGGCCGCTTCGATGGTCGAGAGGCCGTCGCGGCGCGGCTCCTTGCGCAGGCGTCCGTATCGCGAGGGGCTCTTCGGGTTGAGGATCACGCGCTGGCATTTCAGCATCCACGGATTGCGCCACCACAAGGCCTTGGCCTGGCTCCAGGTGCCGTCGAGCAGCACGATGCCTTCGAGCTTGCCCAGGATCACGCGCTGGTTCTCGGCGACCTCGCCCTTGCGGTTCAGCGCGACGATCTCAGCCTCGGCCTCGAGATCGGCCGCGCGGGCCGAGCCGAGATAGAGCACGCCCCAGCGCGCAGCGTTCTCGACCGGCCGGCCCAGCGCCTTCGACAGGCTCGGCCAGGACAGGCCGACCCGCACCGTGGCATCTGCAAAATGCTTTGCCAGCAGCCGCGCGGTGCCGAGCGCCCTGTCCTGCTCCTGCGGATGCTGCAGGATCAGCAGCGAAAGCCTGTTTTCGATCGGCCTAACACTGTCGCAGATGCAGAACGGCATGGGCTTCTGGCAGTGCTGGCATTCGGGGATCGGCTCGGGCGCGGCGGCTGGGCTCTCGGACGGATTCGACATGGTCGCCGCTATACGCTTCGCGCAGTCCTGCAACAACCTATTCCGCTGGCGCGGGCACTGGACGCCGCCCGGAGCGACGCCGCAGGCGGTCGATCAGGAGGTAGATCACGGGCGTGGTGTAGAGCGTCAGGATCTGCGAGACGAACAGGCCGCCGATGATGGTGATGCCGAGCGGACGGCGCAGCTCCGTGCCCGGGCCGGTTGCGATGACCAGCGGGATACCGGCGAACAGCGCCGCCATGGTCGTCATCAGGATGGGCCGGAAGCGCGCCTGACAGGCCTCGAAGATCGCCTCCGCCGAGGACAGGCCGCGCTGGCGCTCGGCGTCGAGCGCGAAGTCGACCATCATGATGCCGTTCTTCTTGACGATGCCGATCAACAGGATGATCCCGACGAAGGCGATGACCGTCAGCGGCGTGTTGGTCACCTGCAAGGCCAGCAGCGCGCCGAGGCCGGCCGAGGGCAACGTCGAGATGATCGTGAGCGGATGGGCAAGGCTCTCGTAGAGCACCCCCAGCACGATATACATCGCCACCAGCGCGCCGAGGATCAGCAGCGGCTGGCGCCCGCTGGTCCTGGCGAAATCGCCGGCATTGCCGTCAAAGCTGCCGCGGATGCCTTCGGGCATGTGCAACTCCTCGACCGCGCGCTGGATGTTCTGCGTGGCAGCCTGGAGCGGCACATCGGGCAAGAGGTTGAACGACACCGTGGTCGAAGGGAACGATTGCGAATGATAGACCGCGAGCGCGGCCAGCCCGCGCGTCGCATGCACCACGGCCGACAGCGGCACCTGCACGTCGCCAGCGCCGGCGACGTAGATGCGGTCGAGATTGGAGGGATCAACCTGGAATTTCGGGTCGATCTCCAGCACGGTCATGTACTGGTTGCGCTGGGTGTAGATGATCGAGATCTGCCGTTGCGAGAACGCGTTGTTCAGCGCGTTGTCGATATCCTGGACGCGGACGCCAAGCGCCGAGGCCTTCTGGCGGTCGATCGACAAGGTCAGTTGCAGCCCGCCGGGATCGCGATCGCTGGAAATATCGGTGATGCCTTCGACACTCTCCATGCGCTTGGCGACGATCGGTGCCCATTTCTGCAACAGGTCGAGGTTGGTCGAGGAGAGCGTGTACTGGTAGTCGGAGTCGCTCTGCCGTCCGCCCGCGCGCACGTCCTGGGCGGCGAACATGAAGAGGCGGATGCCGGGCACCGGGTACAACGCACGCCGGAGGCGGTCGATCACCACTTGCGTGGAGACGTGGTCGCGCTCCTCCGGCGGCTTCAGGCTGATGAACATGGTGCCACGGTTCGAGGTTGCCGCGCCCGGCCCGCCGCCTCCGCTGCCGACGGTCGAGCCGATCCCGGCCACGGCCGGATCCCGCATCACGATGTCGGCGAGCCGCTGCTGCAGGTCGAGCATCGACTGGAACGAGATGTCGGCCGAGGCGCGCGTCGCGCCGATGACGAATCCGGAATCGTCGGTCGGAAAGTAGCCCTTGGGCACCTTGATGTAGAGCGTCACGGTGAGGCCGATGGTGGCGAAGAACACCAGCAAGGTCAGCATCGGATACTCCAGCACCGTCCGTAAGGTGCGAGCGTAGAAGGCGACGATGCGCGACAGCGAGCCCTCGATGATCCGGTCGAACAGCGTCGCGGTACCGGAGGTCGTCTGCCGGATGTAATGGGCGCAGATCATCGGCGTGACCGTCAGCGACACCAGCGTCGAGACCAGGATCGCGAAGGTCAGCGTCAGCGAAAATTCGCGCAGCAGACGGCCGACGATTCCGTCCATGAAGATCAGCGGCGTGAAGGCGGCGATCAGCGACAGGCTGATCGAGACGACGGTGAAGCCGATCTGCCTGGCCCCTTCCTGTGCCGCCTGGAACGGCCGCATGCCGTGCTCGAGATTGCGGAACATGTTCTCGATCATGACGATGGCGTCGTCGACCACGAAGCCCACCGAGATGGCGAGCGCCATCAGCGACAGATTGTCGATCGAGAAGCCCGCGACCCACATGCCGGCGCAGGTGCCGGCCAGCGCCAGCGGCACCGAGATTCCGGCGGCGATCGTCGGCGTCGACCGCCGCAGGAACACGAACACCACGATCATCACGAGGAATGCGGTCGCAAGCAGCGTCCATTGCATGTCCAGCACGCTGGCGCGGATCGTCCCGGTTCGATCGACCAGGGTCGAGATCTCGATGCCGGCCGGAATCCACTGCTTCAGATCGGGGATCAGCGCCTTCACCCGGTCGACGGTGTCGATGACGTTGGCATCGCCCTGCTTGGTGATCTGGATCAGCACCGCCGGCTGCTTGTTGAACCAGGCGATCGAGCGGGCGTTGCGGACGGAATCCTCGATGTCAGCGACGTCGGAGAGCCGGACGAAATTGCCGTTCGAGCTCTTGATGACGATGTCGCGGAACTCCTTCGCGGTGCGCATCTGCCTGTTCAGCGACAGCGTCTCGCTCTGGCGCTCGCCGTTGAAGATGCCGACCGGACCGAGCGGATTGGCGTTGATGATCGCGGTCCGGACGTCGTCGGTGGCAATGCCGGCATTCGAGAGTGCGACCGGATTGAGCTGCACCCGCACGGCCGGCTGGTCGGCGCCCGACACCGTCACGTCGCCGACGCCCGGCACCTGGGAGATGCGCTGCGCCAGCACGGTATCGGCGACGTCGTAGATCGCGCTCGCCGACAGCGTCTTCGAGGTCAGCGCCAGCACGAAGACAGGTGCGCCGGCCGTGTTCGCCTTCCTGAACTTCGGCAGCGTCGGAAGGTCGCTCGGCAGGTCAACCAGCGAGGCGTTGATGGCTGCCTGCACGTCGCGCGCGGCCTTGTCGATGTTGCGGCCGATATCGAACTGGAGCTGGATGTTGGTCGTGCCGAGCGACGAGGTCGAGGTGATCTGGTTGATGCCCGATATTTCGCCGAGGCGCCGCTCCAGCGGCGAGGCCACCGTCGCGGCCATCACGGACGGGTCCGCGCCCGGCCGGCTGGCCGACACGAAGATGGCGGGGAAGTCGACGTTGGGGACCGAGGCGACGGGGAGGAACTCGTAGGCGACGACACCCAGCAGAAACAGCCCGATCGACAGCAGCGTGGTCGCAACCGGGCGGCGGATGAAGGGCTCCGAGATCGATGCCATCACTGCATCCCCTCGGTCGCGCCCGCGACCGGCGGGCCACCGGATTGCGCCGGCGGCAGCGCCTGCTCGAGGCGGCGGTTGATGCGATCGAGCGCGAGATAGATCACGGGCGTGGTGTAGAGCGTCAGGAGCTGGCTCAGCAGCAGGCCGCCGATGATGGAGATGCCGAGCGGGAAGCGCAGCTCGGCGCCGGTCCCGCTCTCGATCGCCAGCGGCAGCGCGCCGAACAGCGCCGCCAGCGTCGTCATCATGATCGGGCGGAAACGCAGCAGGCACGCCTGCACGATCGCCTCGTTGGGCGACATCCCCTGCCCGCGCTCGGCCTCGAGCGCGAAGTCGATCATCATGATCGCGTTCTTCTTGACGATACCCATCAAGAGGATGATGCCGATCAGGCCGATCACCGAGAGATCCTGCCCGCACAGCACCAGCGCCAGGATGGCGCCGACGCCGGCCGAGGGCAGCGTCGACAGGATCGTGATCGGGTGGATGTAGCTCTCATAGAGCACGCCCAGCACGATGTAGATCGTGATCACGGCGGCCAGCAGCAGCCAGGGCTGGCCAGCGAGCGCCTTGGCGAATTCGGCGGCGTCGCCGGCGTAGACGCCGACGATGCTGTTGGGCATGCCAATCCGGGTCTCGATGGTCTTCACCGCCTCGACCGCATCGCCGAGCGCGGCGCCCGGCGCCAGGTTGAAGCTGAGCGAGATCGACGGGAATTGCGCCTGGTGCGAGATCGCGAGCGGCGCCGTGGTCCGCTTCAGCGTCGCCACGGCCGAGAGCGGCACCTGCGCGCTCGGCGCGCCGGCGGTCGAGCTCGCAGCACCCGGCAGATAGAGCTTTGACAGGATCGAGGGATCGCGCTGGTACATCGGCAGCGCCTCCAGCACCACGCGGTACTGGTTGGCCTGTCCATAGATGGTCGAGATCTGCCGCTGCGCGAAGGCGTCGTTCAGCGTGTCGGTGATGGCCTGGAGGCTGACGCCGAGCTGGCCGGCCCGGGTCCGGTCGACGTCGAGCTGCGCCCGGAGGCCGCCCTCCTGCGCTTCCGAGGAGACGTCGCGGAACAAAGGATCGCGCCGCATCTCCGCAACGAGCTTGCGCGCCCATTCAGAGACCAGTGCCGCGTCGGTGCCGGTCAGCGTGTACTGGTACTGCGAGCGGCTCGACTGGGTCGAGATCTGCACATCCTGCACCGGCTGGAAATAGACGGTCATGCCGGGGATGCCGGAAACCCGCTCCTTCAGCCGGGTCACGACCACGCCGACGTCGTCGCGCCGCTCGCCGCGCGGCTTCAACGTCATGACCAAACGCCCGACATTGGTGGTCGGGTTGACCGAGCCTGCGCCGATCACCGAGACGACACCGACCACATCAGGGTCGGCCTTGATGGTGTCGGCCGCCTCCTCCTGCCGCTTCTGCATCTCCGCGAACGAGACGTCGGGCCCCGCCTCCGTCACCGCCGTGATCGAAGCAGTATCCTGCAGCGGCAGGAAGCCCTTTGGCGCGACGACGTAGAGAACGAGGGTCGCAATCAGGGTCGCGAAGGTCACGACCAGCGTGAGGCGCTGGTGCTGCAAAACCACGAGCAGCGTCCGGTGATAGAATTCGACAGTGCGGTCGATGAAGCGGCTGATGGCGGCAAGGCCCGGCACTGCCAGTTCCTCGTGCGCGTGCTTGAGCAGCCGCGAGCACATCATCGGCGTCAGTGTCAGCGACACCACGGCGGAGGTCACGACCGCAATGGTCAGCGTCAGCGCGAATTCGCGGAACATGCGCCCGACGAGGCCCGACATGAACAGAAGCGGGATGAACACCGCGATCAGCGACACCGTCAGCGAGATCACCGTGAAGCCGATTTCGCTGGCGCCCTTGAGCGACGCTTCCATCGGTCCGTCGCCGTTCTCCATGTGGCGGACGATGTTCTCGATCATGACGATGGCGTCGTCGACGACGAAACCGGTGCCGATCGTCAGCGCCATCAGCGACAGATTGTCGAGACTGAAGCCGGCAAAATACATGATGCCGAAGCTCGTGATCAGCGACAGCGGCAGTGCCACGCCCGCGATCAGCGTGGCCCGCAGCGAGCGCAGGAACAGCAGCACCACCAATGTCACCAGGACCACGCTGAGGATCAGCGTGAACTGCACGTCGCGCACCGAGGCGCGGATCGTGACGGTGCGGTCGGACACGATGGTGAGGTTGACGCCGGCCGGAATGGCGCGCTGCACTTTAGGGATTTCGGCGCGGATCTGGCTGACGACGTCGATCACGTTGGCGCCGGGCTGGCGCTGGATGTCGATGATGACGGCCGGCGTGCCCTGGTACCAGCCGCCGGTCCGGTCGTTCTCGAGGCCGTCGACGATCTGCGCGACGTCGGCGATGGTAACAGGCGCGCCGTTGCGATAGGCGATGATGACGGGCTTGTAGGCCTCGGCGGCGGCGATCTGGTCGTTGGCGGCGATGATGTAGGATTGCTGCGCGCCGTCGAGCGAGCCCTTAGGTCCCGATACGTTGGCATTGGCGATCGCGGTGCGCAGATCCTCCATGGCGATGCCATAGGCCGCAAGGCGCGCCAGATCCGCCTGGATGCGCACGGCCGGCTTCAGCCCGCCGAGCACGGAAACGCGCCCCACCCCTGAAATCTGGCTCAAGCGCTGCGCCAGAATCGTATCGGCGATGTCGCTCATCGCGCGCAGCGAGATCGTGTCGGAGCGCAGCGCCAGTGTCATGACCGGCGCGTCCGCAGGATTCACCTTGGCGTAGGTCGGCGGATAAGGCAGCGTCTTCGGCAGCACGCCGGCGGCCGCGTTGATTGCGGCCTGCACGTCCTGCGTCGCACCGTCGATGTCGCGGTTGAGGTCGAACTGCAGAGAGATCTGGCTGACGCCGAACGAGCTCGTCGAGTTCATCGCCGACAGCGACGGGATCTGGCCGAGCTGCCGCTCCAGGGGCGCGGTGATCAGCGAGGCGATCACGTCGGGGCTCGCGCCCGGCAGCTGCGTCGTCACCTGCACGGTCGGGAAGTCGACCTGCGGCAGCGCCGAGACCGGCAGCGCGAGATAGCCGAGCAGCCCGCCGATCAAGAGCGCGATGCCGAGCAGCGAGGTCGCGATGGGCCGGCGGATGAAGGGTTCGGAGACTCCCATGGAATACGCCTGCCGCCTAGGCGGCTGTTGTCGGGATCATGGCTGCCTGGCTCCAGATCCCGATGCCCCCGGCCCCGGTGCCGGACCGGTCTGTCCCTTCTGGTCGCCTTCACTGCTGTTTCGCTTGGCGCGGAACTCGCCGTCCTTGCCTTGCGAATCCTTCTGGCCGTCCTTGGCGCCCTCCTTCTTCTGGGCATCCGGTCCGCGCGAGCGCTTGCGCGGAGCGAGATCGGCCGACGGCGTCTGGTCGTCGCGGCCGACGATCACCTTGGAGCCGTCGGAGAGGTTGGCAAAGCCCGTGGTGACGACCTTGTCGTTCGCCGACAGGCCGCTGGCGATCACGGCGTCATGCTCGTTCTGCTGCGTCACCGTCACGGGCTTGGCCGAGACGACATTGTCCTCGCCGATGACATAGCTGAAGGTGCCGATCGGGCCACGCTGCACGGCAGAGGTCGGCACCACCAGCGCCTGCGTCAGGGTCTCGACCTTGAGACGGACATTGACGAACTGGCCGGGCCAGAGCTGGTAATTGGCGTTGGGGAATTCGGCCTTGAGCCTGAGCGTGCCGGTGGTCTGGTCGACCTGGTTGTCGATGCCGGTCAGCTTGCCGGTGTCGATCACGGTGACGCCGTCATTGCCGAACACGTCGACCGCGAGCGGGCCCTTTGCGGCGGCTGCATTGACCCGCATGATCTGCTGCTGCGGAAGGCTGAACCACACCGCGATCGGTTGCAATTGCGTGATCACCACGAGGCCGGTGGTGTCGGAGGCGTGGATGATGTTGCCCTGGTCGACCTGGCGCAGGCCGGCGCGCCCCGACAGCGGCGCCACGATCTTGGTGTAGCTGAGCGTCGCGGCCGCATTGTCGATCGCGGCCTGGTCGGCCTTGACCAGTGCCTCGGTCTGGGCGACCAGCGCGCGCTGGGTGTCGGCCTGCTGCTTGGAGCCGGCGTTGGATGCAGCGAGCTGCTCGTAGCGCGCGAGGTCGATGCGCTGGTTGGCGAGCTGGGCCAGATCCTGCGCCTTCTTGGCGACCGCTTGGTCGTACGTCGCCTGGTAGAGCGCGGGATCGATCTCGCCGAGCACGTCCCCCTTCTTGACGTCCTGGCCTTCGGTGAAGTTGACCGCGATCAGCTTGCCGTCGACCTGCGAGCGCACGGTCACGGTGTTGAGCGCGCGGATCGCGCCGACGCCGTCGAGATAGACCGGCACATCCTGGATGCGCGGGGTCGCGGCCAGCACCGGCACCGGCAGATCGGGCCGCTGGTTACGGCCGTTCGCCTGCTGTGGCTGCTGATGCCAGACGGTCCATCCGAAATAGCCGAGCCCGCCGAGGATCGCGAGCGTGATCAGGGTCATGACAAAGCCGCGGCCGCGCGACTTGGTCGCCATGCCCTCCTTAACGCCTTGCTTGCTGTCCGGCTTAAAGAGCATTGACCGGTTTCTCCATCCGCGGCTCCCAGCCGCCGCCGAGCGCCTGATACAGGCTGACGATGGCGAGAAGCCGTGCGAGTTGCGCCTGTGACAGTGCGTCTTCCGCCGTGAACAGCGTCAGTTGGGTGTTGAGCACGGTCACGATGTCGGCGGTGCCGGCGCGCAATTGCTGCTCCGACAGATCGAAGGCGCGCCGCGACGCCGTGACGACCTCGCGCTGCAATTGCAGTTTGATCGTGGTCTGCTTGATCGAGAACAGCGCATTGTCGACATCGGTGAACGCCTGAACGATGGTCTTGCGGTAGGTCTGCAGCAATTCGTCCTGCCGCGCCTTGGCGAACTCGAAATTGCCGAGGATCTTGCCGCCGTCGAAGATCGGCTGCGTCGCGCTGCCGACGAGCTGGAAGAACGCCGCATGCGGCTGGAACAGCGACACCAGCGCCGAGCTCTGATAGCCGCCATTGCCGGTGAGCTGGATGGTGGGGAAGAACTGCGCGCGTGCATTGCCGATATTGGCGGTCGCAGAGGCGAGCTGCGCCTCCTGCCGGCGGATGTCGGGCCGCTGCGTCAGGATCTCCGATGGCAGGCCGGGCGTGACGCGCGGGATCGCGATGCTGTTCAGCGAACCACCGGCGATGCGCACGCTTTCCGGCGGGCGCGATACCAGCACGGCGAGCGCATTCCGGTTCTGGTCGAGCGTCTGGCGCAGCGGCGGCACCAGCGCCTTCTGGTTGGCGAGCACGCTCTCCTGCTGCGCAACGTCGAGATCGGTGCCTGTGCCGGCCTTGCGGCGCTCCTTGACCGCATCGAGGATGCGCTGCGCGCTCGCGATGTTGCGCTCGGAGGTCCTGATGCGATCCTGCGAGGCCAGCAACTGGAAATAGGCATTTGCGACAGCGGCGAGCGTCGTCAGCGCGACCGTGTCGCGATCGAAGCGGTTGGCGTTCGCCGTCTCCTCCGCCGTCTGCAGGGCATCGCGATTCTGGCCCCAGAAGTCGAGCTGGTAGCTCGCGCTGAGGGAAGCCTGATAGTTGACGACCTCGCGGCCCCCATTGGTCAGCCCCGAGGCCGAAGAGCCGGAGGTGCGCGAATAGGTCTCCTGGCCGGTGCCCGACAGGCTCGGCAACAACGCCGCGCCGGCCTGCCGCGCCTGGGCGTCAGCCTGGACGATGCGCGCGACGGCGGCAGCGATATCGAGATTGACGGTCTGCGCCTCTTCCATCAGCTGGGTCAGCTCGGCGGACCGGAAGCCGCGCCACCAATCCAGCGACGGCGGCGCATCGCCCTTCCCGGCATATTTGTACTGTGTGGGAACATCGAGCGCGGGATCGGGAAGATCCTGCGTCAGCACGCACGCGCCTGAACTTGCGGCGAAGCACGCAACCGCGAGCCAGCGCACTGCACGACGCGCCCGGCACGCAGACCCCAAGGACCGCCAGACGGCGATCGCCGGAACAAGCTGTGTCACATCCACCCCCCGCCGGGCAGATCGAGCCGCCACCGCGGAGCCGGATTAACCGATTCGCAGCGGGACAGTCGGGGGGCTTGTGGCAACTCGTTCACAGCTATGCTTTCTGCGGAACCTCAATCCATACTAGCCGGGCGCGGAACAGCGGGACAGTCCCGCAGCTGCGAGACGGCGCGCCCAGCGCCCTTTCCATCGCGATCGATCAAATGCAAGATATGCCTGTCTTGCAGAGGCTTCTGGACTTTTCACTGCGCCTGGAAGAGCGTTCAAGCTTACCAAGATTTCATGTGATATTGGCGCCACATCCAGTTGAGAGTGGCTTGATCAGGCTGCACCGGTTAGCAACGAGCTGCATGCGACCCTCAGGTCCGTCTCAGGGCACGGCCGGCTACGCTCGCGAGGCTGCACGGATCGCCTTACTAACACGCGGCCACCGATGCCAGGAACCACGTTCGACCAAAGCGGCTTGCATGCGATCACGGTCCGGCTCGCACGCGATACAGTTGGCCGTGAGAGTTGCCGCGACGACCGATATCTTCCATGTCCCGACGTTCGCCGGGCATATTCGTTCCGCCGACATCCGGGATCGCATGCCGGCATCATTCGCGCGGTGCTTTGCTCGGGAATATCGCTACTCCGCGAGCCGCGCCGGGACTTTCGCCGCAGCGCAAAAGCCTTCCCCTTTGGGCTCCCAGGCACTAGGTTCTGGTCAATCAGATCAACCCTTTGCCAGTGATTTCCCCCGACATGACCTTCCGAACCAACGTTGTCGAAGCGATCGGCAACACCCCGCTGATCAAGCTCAAGCGCGCCTCGGAATTGACCGGCTGCATCATCCTGGGCAAGGCCGAGTTCATGAATCCCGGCCAGTCGGTGAAGGACCGCGCTGGCAAATGGATGATCCTTGAGGCGGAGAAGCGCGGCGAGCTCAAGCCCGGGGGTCTCGTGGTGGAAGCGACCGCCGGCAACACCGGCATCGGGCTCGCGGTCGTCGCCAGCGCCCGCGGCTACCGCACGCTGATTGTGATTCCGGAGACGCAAAGCCAGGAGAAGAAGGACTTCCTGAAGCTGTGTGGCGCCGAGCTGATCGAGGTCCCCGCCCTTCCTTTCGCCAATCCCAACAATTACCAGCATGTCGGCCGCAGGCTCGCTGACGAGCTGCGCAAGACCGAGCCGAACGGCGTGCTGTTCGCCGACCAGTGGAACAACCTCGACAACGCCAAGGCGCATTACGAGTCGACGGGGCCCGAGATCTGGGAGCAGACCGGCGGCAAGATCGACGGCTTCATCTGCTCGGTCGGCACTGGCGGCACGCTGGCCGGCACCAGCCGCTATCTCAAGGAGAAGCACCCCGGCATCTTCAATGCCTGCGCCGATCCGCAGGGTTTTGCGATGTACGAGCTGTTCAAGAACGGCCAGGCCAAATCGACTCCGGGTGACTCCATCACTGAAGGTATCGGCCTCGGCCGCGTCACGCCCGTGATCGAAACCGCCAAAGTCGACGATGCCTTCCTGATTCCGGACGCCGAAGCCGTGTCGGTGATCTACGACCTCCTCCAGCACGAAGGACTGTGCCTCGGAGGCTCCACCGGCATCAACATTGCGGGCGCGATACGCCTCGCAAAGCAGCTCGGGCCGGGCAAGACCATCGTGACCGTGTTGTGCGATTCCGGCAGCCGCTATCAGTCCAAGCTGTTCAACGCCGATTTCATGCGCGCCAAGAATCTTCCGGTGCCGGAATGGCTGGAGAAGCGCAGCAACATCAAGCCGCCGTTCGTCTGATCTTCGCCGGGTCCTCACGTCCGGGCGCGCGTCCACGAGGTCGCCGCGGCCCGGCCCGCTCACGCTTCCTCGATCCGTTCCGAGGCTGCAGCACGATAGCCGCGCCAGAACTTGCGATCGCCTCGGGAAAGCTGTGCACATCGGGCGAACGCGGATCGAGCATGCTCGCACGCTCGAGCAGGAATTGCGTGTCCTCGAGCCATCCGCCGTCGAACGCGCGCAGGCCGAGCAGATTCGTCGCGTGGAAGTGATCCGGAACCCTCTTTCAGGATCTCGCGGCAGAGTGTCTCAGCCTCGTCAAGTCTGCCCCGCCCCAGCGACTCGATGGCGAAGGAGATGACTGCGTCCGCCTGCTTCTTCAATTTCTTCTGCAATCGCGCGTTCTGGTGCGCGCCGAGACTGCTCTGCAAGGTTTCTCTCCGGAGGATGAGCCAAGCCGATTCGCATGGTGCCAAGCTTGCGTGCGGGTAAGGCCGCGAGGCGGCCGGACTGCCGGCAGTCAACGCAGAATCTGGCTCAGGAACAGCTTTGTGCGGGCGTGCTGGGGACTGGCGAAGAACTCGTTCGGGGTGTTGGCCTCGATGATCTGGCCGGCGTCCATGAACACGACGCGGTTGGCGACCTCGCGGGCAAAGCCCATTTCGTGGGTGACGACCAGCATGGTCATGCCCTCCTCGGCGAGATCGACCATGGTGTCGAGGACCTCCTTGACCATCTCGGGGTCGAGTGCCGAGGTCGGCTCGTCGAACAGCATCACCTTCGGGTTCATGGTCAGGGCCCGGGCGATGGCGACACGCTGCTGCTGGCCGCCGGACATCTGGCCCGGGAACTTGTTGGCCTGATGGGGGATCTTCACCCGCTCCAGGAATTTCATCGCGGTCGCCTCGGCGTCCCTCTTGGGGATGTTGCGCACCCAGATCGGCGCCAGCGTGCAATTGTCGAGCACTGTGAGGTGCGGGAACAGATTAAAACTCTGGAACACCATGCCGACCTCGCGGCGCACGGCGTCGATATGCTTGAGATTGGGCCCGAGCTCGATGCCGTCGACGACGATCTCGCCCTCCTGGAATTCCTCCAGCGCATTGATGCAGCGTATCAGCGTGGACTTGCCGGAGCCCGAGGGACCGCAGACGACGATGCGCTCCCCCTTCTTGACCTCGAGGTCGATGTCGCGAAGGACGTGAAATTCACCGTACCATTTGTTCAGGCCGGAAATCTTGACGATGGGGTCGGACATGGTGGCCTCGATCAGTTGCGGCGGTGGGCGTTGAGGCGGTGCTCGACGAACAGCGAGTAGCGCGACATTCCAAAGCAGAAGATGAAATAGATGATCCCGGCGAAGGCGAACCCGGTGAACGCCGTGGAAGGCGTCGACCATTTCGGATCCGAGAACGAGGCCCGAAGCGAGCCCAGGAGGTCGAACAGCGCCACGATCGACACCAGCGAAGTGTCCTTGAACAGCGAGATGAAGCTGTTGACGAGGTTCGGAATGACGTGGCGTAGCGCCTGCGGCAGCACGATCAGCGAGGTCGTCTTCCACCAGGACAGTCCGAGCGCCGCTGCGGCCTCGCCCTGCCCGCGCGGGATCGCGGCAAGCCCGCCGCGGACGTTCTCGGCCTGATAGGCGCCGGTGAACAGCGCAATGCCGATCAGCGCGCGCACCAGGCCGTCGACGGTGAAATTACCGGGCAGGAACAGCGGCAGCATGTAGGTGGCGAAGAATAGCACGGTGATCAGCGGCACGCCGCGCCAGAACTCGATGAAAGCGATCGAGAAGATCCGGATCAGCGGAATGGTCGAGCGGCGGCCGAGCGCGAGCGCGATGCCGATCGGCAGCGAGGTAACGATGCCGGTGACCGAGACCACCAGCGTCACCAGGAGCCCGCCCCACAGGCTGGTCTGCACCACCGGCAAGCCGCCTTGATCGAGCCCCATCAGCTTGGTCACGATCGCCACGGCGATGAAGGTCGCAACGCTCGAGACCAACGCGCGCCAGCCGGTGCGCAGGCCGCCGCCGAGGACGAAGGCGATCAGTGAGACGACCACGGTCGTGATCGCGAAGTCGACCCAGACCGACTGGCCCGAGTCCTGGATCCGGTCACGCAGCCAGATCAGCGGGAAGACAAGCCAATGGATCGCCGTGCCAACCAGCACGATCAGGTTGCCGATGACCCACAGCAGCGGCGCGACGGCCGAGGTCTTGCTGAGATTGAGCAGGACGTTTCCGGCGCCGATGATGCTGTCGTCGAACAGCCCGAGCAGGCCGGCCGTCCAGCTCAGGCCAAAGCCCTTGATGCCACCGCCATGCAGCAGGAAGAATGCGACGACGGGAAAGGCGAAGAAAAACAAGCCGGCATTCAAGCCCTTCGCCGGCAGGCGTGGAACGAGCATCGGCACCAGCAGGACCGCCGCCAGGACGAATGTGAGGTTGACCCGCCAGCGCTCGGCCTCAGGATAGAAGCCATAGATCAGCTGCGGCAGCTTGGCCTGGATGTAAGGCCAGCAGGCGCCGACCGCGAAGCCGGCCTTCTCGGTGAGGCAGGCCGAGCGGTCGTTGCCGCTCCAGACCGCATCCACCATCAGGAATCTCACGCTGGGAACGATGGTGAACCAGAGCAGCAACGCGCCGAGGATCGTGAGCAGGATGTTGGTCGGCGAGTTGAACAGGCGCGTGCGCACCCAGCCGATGAAGCCCGTGGTTTTCACCGGCGCGGGACGCTCGTTCACCAGATCGTGCCGGACGAAGGAGGATGAGGCGATATCGGTCATGCGCCGAGGCTCCGGCTGACGCGCCAACCATAGACGCTCATCACGGCGCTGGTGACGAGGGAGATCAGGAGATAGACGCCCATCGTCATCGCGATGATCTCGATCGCCTGCCCGGTCTGGCTCAGCGAGGTGCCGGCGAACACCGACACGAGGTCGGGATAGCCGATCGCGACCGCCAGCGAGGAATTCTTGGTCAGGTTGAGATATTGGTTGGTTAGCGGCGGCACAATGACGCGCATGGCCTGTGGCACGACGATCAACCGGAGCGTGGCGCCGCGGCTGAGGCCGAGCGAGGAGCCCGCCTCCATCTGTCCCTTGTGCACCGACAGGATGCCGGCCCGCACGATCTCGGCTATGAAGGCGGCGGTATAGGTCGACAGGGCCACCGTAAGCGCCACGAATTCCGGGATGATCCGCGAGCCCCCGGCGAAATTGAACCCCTTGAGCTGCGGCAGCTCGAAGGTGAAGGGCAGACCGAACACCAGCATGGTCGCGAGCGGAAGCCCGAACAGCAAGGCCAGCACGGAGGGCCAGATACGGATCACCTGCCCCCGCTGGAACAGCGCGCGCCTTGCGTAGAAGCGCAAGCCCAGCGAGGCGACGATGCCGAGGACCAGCATCGCCAGGAACGGCTCGAATCCGCTCTCGCCGATCGGACGGGGAATGACGAGCCCGCGATTGCTGATGAAGGCGATGCCCAGCAGCGAAATGCTCTGCCTCGGATTGGGCAGCGCCGCCAGCACCGCCAGGTACCAGAACAGGATCTGGAACAGCAGCGGCAGGTTGCGGATGATCTCGACATAGATCTCGCCGACGCGCGACAGCAGCCAGTTGGGCGACAGCCGGCACAGCGCGACGACGAAGCCGATCGCGGTGGCGAAGAATATGCCGACCACCGAGACCACGAGCGTGTTGAGAAGCCCGACCACGAACACGCGCAGGAACGTGTCCGAGCCGGTGTAGGAGATCAGCGTCTGGTTGACGTCGAAACCGGCATTATTCCGCAGGAAGCCGAAGCCGGCGGCGATGTGCTGGTTCTCGAGGTTGGCGCGCGCGTTGGAGACGATCTCGTAGCCGATCCAGCCCAGGATCGCCGCGAAGGCAAACTGGACGGCGACGCCGTTCCAGCCTGCCTTGCCGCCCAGAATGCGCCTGATCTTCAGCGCGATCTGGGCCGGCGGTTTTCGAGCCTCGGTGCTCATCGGCGCGCGCCGCTGATCAGGCAGGACTCAGCGAATCGGCGGCGCGTACTGGAGACCGCCCTTGTTCCAGAGATTGTTGAGACCGCGATTGATGGCGAGCGGCGAGCCGGCCCCGACGTTGCGATCGAACACCTCGCCGTAATTGCCGGTAGCCTTCACGATCCGCACCACCCAGTCCTTGGTCAGGCCGAGCTGTTCGCCGAAATTGCCGTCGCTGCCGAGCACGCGTTTCAGCTCGGGGCTCTCCAGCTTCGCCTTCTCGTCGACGTTCTTCGAGGTGATGCCGAGCTCTTCGGCGGTGACGAGCGCGAACAGCGTCCATTTCACGATGTCGAACCACTGGTCGTCGCCGTGGCGCACCATCGGGCCGAGCGGCTCCTTCGAGATGATTTCGGGGAGCACCATGTGATCGTTGGGATTGGCGAGCTTGAGGCGGTTGGCGTAGAGGCCCGACTGGTCCGTGGTGAAGACGTCGCAGCGGCCGGCCTCATAGGCCTTGACGGTCTCGTCGTTGGTGCCGAACGCGATCACCTCGTACTTCATGTTGTTGGCCTTGAAGTAGTCGGCGAGATTCTGCTCCGTGGTGGTGCCGGTCTGCACGCAGACCGAAGCGCTGTTGAGCTCGAGCGCCGAATTCACCTTCAGCGACTTCTTCACCATGAATCCCTGCCCGTCATAATAGGTCACGCCGGTGAAGTTGGCGCCGAGTGAGGTATCGCGCGAGATGGTCCAGGTGGTGTTGCGCGAGAGCACATCGATTTCGCCGGATTGCAGCGCCGTGAAACGGTCCTTGGCCGAGGTCGGCACGAACTTGACCTTGGTCGGGTCGTTGAAGATGGCGGCCGCGATTGCGCGGCAGAGGTCGACGTCGAGGCCGGTCCAGTTGCCCTTGTCATCGGGCGAAGAGAAACCCGGCAGGCCCTGGCTGACGCCGCAGGACAGCGTGCCCCGGTCCTTGACCGTCTTGAGCGTTTGCGCGTCGGCGGCTTGGGCAGTCAAGCCGGCGGCGAGAGCGAGGGTGAGTGCCAGGGTTACGCGATTCATGGGCTGTGGGCCTTTCAAGGTCGTCTCAAGGTCAGGAATGTTGTCTCAGGATCGTCTCTGCCAGGGGGAGCCTTGCAAGAGTCATGCTGGAAAACCTTGCCGAACACTCGCCGATCCCGGGAGGCCATACCTTAATCCCCGCCGCAGGCGCCCGCCATGATGGCCGTGACGCAAGGTCCGGTCAGACGATGGATCGAAGGTCGCGGCAGGCCCCTCAACATGCGGCGACTGAATAGCACCTGCGCATCACAGAACGACTGGCGAGCCGGGTCAAGGGGTTGACGGGACTCTTCTGTGTTCTGTTATTAACGACTGCGGCCTTTCGGCCGCCCCGCGCGGTGCAACACGCCCCGGCGGAAACGTGGTTTTGAAAGCAGGCGCATGGATTCCTCGCACCCCTCCCAGCAACAGGCCGAGACCCGGCTGGTCACCTCCGGCCGCGACACGAAGGCGCAGAAGGGGTTCGTCAATCCGCCGGTGTTCCACGGCTCGACCGTGCTCTATCCGTCCGCCGAGGACCTGCACGCCCATCGCGGCGAGTTCACCTATGGCCGCCACGGCACCCCGACCACCAGGGCGTTCCAGGACACGCTGATGGCGCTGGAGGGACCGCAATGCGCAGGCGTCGGCATCGTGCCGTCGGGGCTCTCGGCGATCTCCACCACCCTGCTCTCGGTGCTGAAGGCCGGCGACCATATCCTGGTCGTCGACAACGTCTATCGGCCCTCGCGCAATTTCTGCAACGGCATGCTGACCCGCTATGGCGTCGAGACCACCTATTTCGATCCACTGATCGGCGCCGGGATCGACAAGCTGTTCAAGCCCAACACCCGCGCCGTGCTGGTGGAAGCGCCGGGCTCGCAGTCGTTCGAGATGCCCGACATCCGGGCCATCGCCGAGGTCGCGCATGCGCGCGGCGCACTCGTCATCGACGACAACACCTGGGCGACGCCGCTCTATCACCGCTCGCTCGAACAGGGCGTCGACATCAGCATGCAGGCCGCCACCAAATATATCGGCGGTCACTCCGACATCATGTTCGGCACCATCTCGGCCAACGCCAAGGCCTGGCCGCAGATTTCAGAAGGCATCCGCCTGCTCGGCGTCTGCGCCGGCCCCGATGACGTCTTCCTCGCGCTGCGCGGCCTGCGCACGCTGTCGGTGCGCCTCGCGCAACATCATCGTTCGGGCCTCGATATGGCGCGTTGGCTCGCCGCAAGACCCGAGGTCGCGCGCGTGCTGCATCCGGCGCTCGACACCGATCCGGGCCACGCGATCTGGAAGCGCGACTTCACCGGCGCCTCCGGTCTCTTCAGTATCGTGCTGAAGCCGGCGCCGCAGAAGGCCGTCGACACCATGCTCAACACGCTCAAGCTGTTCGGCATGGGCTTTTCCTGGGGCGGCTTCGAGAGCCTTGCGATTCCCTTCGACTGCGACGCCTATCGCACCGCGACCAAGTGGGCGCCGGGCGGCCCGACTCTGCGACTACACATTGGGCTCGAGAGCACCGACGACCTCAAGGCCGATCTCGATCGCGGCTTCGCTGCCCTCAAGGCGGCAATGTGAGCCTGCTCACAAGGCATTGCGCCGCGGGAACGGGCAACCGAGGCAAACGTAAACGCCGACGCGCCAGCAAAGGGTTGATCCGCGGACGGAAGGACACGATCGCCATCGCGCGCCGCCCCTCGCTCTCGTCGAGGCTACCGCGGATCAGCTTGGTCACATAGAGCTTGATGGCCTCGTCAAGACCGTCGACGGCATTGTCCATCTTCGAGACCTGGTCGACCAGTGCGCGGTCGCCGGTCATCATCGCGCTCATCACCTTGCGCAACATGATTTCCACGAGGTCGCCCATGCGTAGCACTTCGCGGGCGGCGTCGGTCAGCGCCAGTGACGGCGTCTCCAGCGCGCTCTCGTCGAGTTAGCGCGGCCGGGTCGGGTCGGTCTCCTGCACGCGATCCGGCAGCAGCCGCCTCAGCAGGCGCGACATGGTGTCGAGCAGCCCGAGGAAGATGATGGCCGTGCCGGAGTTGAAGGCGATGTGGAAGGCCGCCGTCATCTTCGCCAGATCCGGCTGCCAGGCATGCATGTGCGCGGCGATCGCGCCCAGGAACGGCAGGACGAGCGCGATCCCGACCACGCGGTTGATGAGATTGCCGATCGGCCGATAGCTCGCGGGATCGTCGCGCCGGGTGCCTTCATCCGCGAGCGCGGGCCGGAGCGGAAGGCGACGAGGCCGAGCACGAACAGCACCGGCCCCGATCAATCTCGAGCATATCGGCGACATCATCGACAAGAGCCTGAGCGAGCTTGCGACCAAGAAGATCAAGCGCCGCTTCCAGTTCTCGGCCGAGGGCGCCGAGGAGCTCGCCGCCTTCCACAAGCGCACCATGGAATCGCTGCGGATCGCCTTCGGCGTGTTCACGTCGGGCGACGCCAACGAGGCGCGCAAGCTGCTGGTGGAGAAGACGATTCTCAAGAACACCGAGCTTGCCGCCGTCGAGCGCCATCTCGACCGATTGCGCGAGGGCCGGCCCGAGACCATCGAGACCACCTCGCTGCATCTCGACGTGCTGCGCGACCTGCGCCGCATCCACTCGCATATCTGCTCGGTCGCCTATCCGGTGCTGGATGCGGCCGGCGGGCGCTATCGCAGGCGCGATGCGGAGACAGCCGCCCTGCCCGCCTCAGGCGCGGCAACGGTGCTGCCGCCCTAGCGTCCGCGATCAGCGCTCCAGCGTCTTCGACGCGCGGCCGCGGTTCTTGATGATCAGCATGATGTTGCGGACATAGATGATTGTCGCGAGCGCCTGTCCGAGGATGATCACGGGCTCGCGCTTCACGACGCCATAAACCAGCGTCATCAGCCCGCCGCCCACCGAGCAGAACCAGAATGCCATCGGCACCACGCTGTTGCCCGCCCGCTCGCTCGCGATCCACTGCACCAGGAAGCGCGCGGTGAAGAACAGCTGCGCGACGAGGCCGAACGCGAGCCAGAAGTCGAACTTGGCGACGAAGACGTCGTAGAAATAGTTGCTCAGCGCCTGACCGTATTGGATGATCATGCGTTCACCTCAGTCACATCTGGTGTCGGCTTCTTGCGGCGGATCAGCCACCACACACCGGCGAGGTCCATGATGCCGATCCACAGCCGGTCGAAGAAGCCATAGTTGGACACGCCGGACCGACGCGGCCGGTCGACCACGTCGACATAGGCGATGTCGTAGCCCTCGCGGCGCACGAGCGCCGGCAGGAAGCGATGCAGCCCATCGAAATAGGGCATCATCAGGAACACCTCGCGGCGGAACGCCTTCAATCCGCAGCCGGTGTCGCGCGTGCCGTCCTGAAGGATCGCGCTGCGGACTCTGTTGGCTACGCGCGACTGGAATTTCTTGAAGCCGGTGTCCTTGCGCCCGACGCGCTGCCCCGCGGCGAGGCCGACCCGCCCCGCCCCTTTCTCGACCGCAGCGATCAGGTCCGGCAGGAACGCCGGATTGTTTTGTCCGTCGCCGTCGAGGGTTGCCACGATCGCCCCGCGCGCCGCGCGCACGCCGCTGCGCACCGCGGCCGACTGGCCGCCTGAGGTGGCGTGGCGGAGCTGACGCAGATTGCTTCGCTGCGCCATGATCGCCTTGAGCCGCTCGCCGGTCGCATCGGTCGAGCCGTCATTGACGTAGATGATCTCGTAGTCCCAGCGGCCGTCGAGCGCCGTCGTGATCTCCTCGATCAGGGGCGCAATATTGTCGGCTTCGTTGCGCACGGGAACGACGATGGAAACCGATGGCTGGGACGTCGACAAATCGAGACTCGTGGTTGGAATTGGCCTGCCCCTCGGGGAACCGGCGGCCCCGGCAGGCAGCCGCTTTTATGGGGCGGATGCCCCGCGGGCAACCCTTTTGAGGCGCCCTGTGACCGGCCCAGGAAGCGGCACGATGGTGCCGTCGGCACGGATGGCAAAGGCGAGCCGGCGCGCCGCAAACCAGTAGCGAACGGCCATGGCGCCGACGAGTCCGACAAGGGCCCCGGCGGTGACGTCGCTCGGATGATGCGCGAGCAGCACGAGCCGGGTCAGCAGGATCACGATCGCGTAAGTGAACATGAACAGCCGCAGCCGCGGCCAGAGTGCGGAGACTGCAAACGCCAGCGCGAACGCCGTGATCGCATGGCCCGACGGCAGGCTGGCATAGGCTCCCGTCCCCTCGAACGGGATGAAATTGAACGGATCGGCCTTGCCGCCGACGAACGGACGCCCGCGGCCGATGAGATATTTCAGGACCTCGCCGACGAATACGGACAGGGCCACAGACAGAAACAAGAATTGCAGCCGTGTGCCCAAGCCCAGCAGCAATGCGCGTCGGGTGCCGTGAAGTCCCGCCGCGACGAGCGCCACGACCACGAGCGCGACGCCCAGTGCTGAAAGCACGTACTCGTCCTTGCCGAAATCGGTGAGGATGCGAATCGGCCACAGGCCTGGCGCGCCGCGCGCCGGCATCATCTGGATCTCGGTCAGGTCGAACGCCAGCATCAGGGTGATGACCAGGGCCGCGCCCGCCATGCTGAGCCAGAGCGAATGCCGCGCCAGCTTGCGTGCGGCCTCGGCGCGGCGCGAATGCGACGGTGAGCGCACGAGCTGTGCCAGCGCACGTCCCGACACCGTGAGCAATTGCACGGGATAGGGTGCGATATGGGCCGGGGCCGACATCCTATTCGGTGCCTTCCGAGCGGAAGATCGAGATCGAGATCGCGCGCCCTTGCGAGAAATTGTAGCCGTCGATGCGCGCGCCGACCTTGTAGCGCAGCCCGATCGCCTCGGCGCGCTGCACGAAGTTGCGCTCCGAACGCTGCTCGATCAGCGCGAAGCGGCAGCTGCCCTGGCGCAGGAAGTCCGCCGCGCCCGAGCCGTCGGTGAGCAGCGTCTGCGTGCCGGTCAGGAACACCAGACTCGGCTCGTGATAGCCGGCGGCAGCCGCCTTCGGCCCGACGCAGCTGACGTTGCGAAGCGCGCGCGCGATCTCGATGCTCGGAAACAGCGGCGTCAGCGACGGCAGCACGATGCCCCAGACCACGACCGCCAGCATCAGGGCCGCGACCAGCGCGTTGAGCACCGACCGCTCGGCGCGATTGGTGTCGAACAGCCACCAGGCGAACAGGCCGAAGATCAGCGAGGCCGCGATGAACGGCCAGGCCACGAAGGCCGGCTGCCGCGTCAGCATCACCGCCCCCACGACCGCGATGATTGAAGCCGCCGCGGGGATCGCGAACCACCAGGCCGAGCCGCGCGCGAGCCAGGAGCGCGACAGCACGCGCCGCTCCACCGCGCCGACGGTGAGGATGGCGATCGCCGGGTACAGCGGCAGCACGTAATGCGGCAGCTTGGTCAGCACCGCCTCGAACACGATCCAGGACGGGATTAGCCAGGCCAGCAGGAATTGCGCACCGGGCTCGCGCCGGGCCCGCCACACCGCGGGCACCGCCATCGCCGCCAGCGGCGCGCCCGGCCAGAAGGTGATCCAGAACAGCGCCAGGTACAATCCGGGCGGCGCGCCGTGCGATTCCTGCGCGCCGATCTTGCTGAGCATGTCGCCGCCGACGGAATCGGCGAAGAAGGCTTCGCCCGCGCGCCAGAAGATCGCGACGAACCAGGGCAGCACCAGCACCAGCATCCACATTAGGCCCCACACCGGGCGCAGCTTCCACAGCCAGGAGGCGTCGCGATCCAGGATCGCGAGCGTGACGATGGTGAGCCCGGCGAACATCAGGATCAGCGGGCCCTTGATCAGGATGCCGACCGCGAGCGCGGTCCAGAATACCGCGGGCCAGCTCCAGGGCGGATGGGTCTCGTCCTCGGCGCGCTGCCAGGACAGGTAGGCCCGCGCCATCGCGCCCATCGCGGCGGTAACGCAGAACAGCAGCATCGCATCGGTCTTGGCGAGTCGCGCCTCGACGCCGAGCAGTACCGAGGCGCACATCAGGAGCGCAGCCAGCACGGCGGCGCGCCGCGTGACGAAAGCGAGCGCCGCCCAATAGGTCATGAGCACGGCGCCGAGCGCTCCTATCAGCGACGGCAGCCGGTAGACCCAGATACGTAATTCGGCCTTCGGCAGCTTGAGCGCGGATGCGGCTTGAACGGCGGCCGATTGCAACCAGTAGATGCCGACCGGCTTCTTGTAGCGGACGTCCTCCTGGAAGCGGATGTCGACGTAGTCTCCGCTCTCGACCATCTGCTTGGTGGCCTGGGCAAACCGCGCCTCGTCGCGATCGACCGGCGGGATGGTGAAGAAGCCGGGCAGGAACAGCAGCAGCGCGCATAGCAGCAGGAAAGCGACCGCACGGGCGTGGCTGGCCGTGGCGATATCGAGCATGGTCACGAGCCGGCTGCCCGGATTCACGGGCGATTTCGGCCCACGGGGGGCTCCAAAACGGGGGGTGGGGTAGGTCTCGGCCATTGGTTCCGCTTACGCTGAAACCGCCATCGCCACAACCGCTTAAGGCAGGGTCATTGAATTCGAATGACAACTGTGTCCGCCGCGCCCGTGGCATCGATCACGGTGAGCCGTGCAAAGCCCGGGCCGGGCGGATCGATCAGGCGCTGGCGGCGGCCGTCGATCTCGCCGCGCGCGGTGCCATTAACCATCACGGTCATGGGCAGAACGCCGCCGGCGACCTTGACTGGCATGGCGGCGCTCTCGGGCGCGCCCGAGCGATCGACGTCGATCCGCGAGCCGTTCAGCGGGAACTGAATATGCAGCGCCTGCTCGCCGCTGGCCCGGACCAGCTCTCCGACCGGGCGGAACCGTTTGAGGGGCAACGGCAACTTCGCGTTGCTGGCGACCAGGGTTCCCTTCGGCGGCTTCGGCAACGGGGCCAGCGTCTTGCCGCTGCGCGCAAAGGCGTCGAACAGGATCGGCGCCGCGGCCACGCGGCCGATCAGGCCGGGAACCGGCGCCCCATCCGGACGGCCGACCCAGACGCCGATGGTCATGCGGCCGTCGAAGCCGACCGACCAGGCGTCGCGATAGCCGTAGGAGGTGCCGGTCTTGAAGGCGATCCGGTTGTGAGCCGCGTTCTCCGGCGGCGGCGTGCCGAGCAGGACGCTGCCGACCTGCCAGGCTGCGACCTGATCCAGCAGCCGCAGCGGCTCGCGGTCGTCCTTGGCCGCGACGATCTCGCGCAGCGGCTTGGTGGTTCCGAGCCGCGCGAAGCCGGCATAGAGCTGGGCGAGGTCCTGCAGCGTCACGCCGACACCGCCAAGACCCATGGCAAGGCCCGGCGCCTCGTCCTTGGGCAGGATGAGGTTGCCGCCGGCCTGCCGCAGCCGCGAGGCCAGCCGGCTCGATCCGACGCGGTCGAGCAGCACGATGGCAGGCACGTTCAAGGACAATTGCAGCGCCTTCCGTACCGGCACCGTGCCCTGGAAGGTCATGTCGAAATTTTCCGGCGCATAGGAGCCGAAGCGGACCGGACGGTCGTCGATCAGGCTGTCGGGATGAACAAAGCCGTCCTCGAAGGCGAGCCCGTAGATGAAAGGTTTCAGCGTCGAGCCCGGCGAGCGGATCGCGCGGGTCATGTCGACCTGCCCCGCCCGGCTCTCGTCGAAGTAATCCGCCGAGCCGACGCGCGCGAGCACGTCGCCGCTCTCGTTGTCGACCACGATGATGCCGACCGAGATGTTTTGCCCGAGCGCAACGGCGCGGTCGCGCGCCAAGGGCTCCAGCACCTTCTGCAGATTCGCATCCAGCGTCAGCTTGATGACTGGTGTATCCTTGACGGTCGACAGCGCGGTGTCGGAGGCATGCGGCGCCAGGATCGGCATCGGCTTGCGCAGTGCCGGCACCGGCGCTGCCTTGGCTTGCCTGGCGTCTTCTGCGCTGACCACATGCTCCTCGACCATGCGATCGAGCACGCGATCGCGCGCCTTGCGCGCCGCGTCCGGATAGCGGTCGAGCCGGCGCGTCTCCGGCGATTGCGGCAGCGCGACCAGCAATGCGGCTTCGGCCAGCGACAGCCGCTTCGGCTCCTTGCCGAGATAGGCGATCGAGGCTGCGCGGATGCCTTCGAGGTTGCCGCCGTAGGGCGCGAGCGCGAGATAGAGATCGAGGATCTGCTCCTTGCTCATGATGCGCTCGATTTCGATGGCACGCACCATCTGCCGCAGCTTTGCGTAGAGCGAGCGCTGCCGCCGCGGCTCGATCAGCCGGGCCACCTGCATCGTGATGGTCGAGCCGCCGGAGACGATATGACCGCGCGTGCCGAGTTGCAGCGCGGCGCGGCCGAGCGCCAGCGGATCGATGCCGTCATGGCCGTAGAAGCGCTGGTCCTCATAGGCGAACAGCAGCTTCAGATATGTCGGATCGACGTTGGTCCTGACGCCGACCGGCAGCCGCCAGCGCCCGTCCGCCATCGCATAGGCGCGCAGCAGCTTGCCGTTGCGATCGACGATGGTGGTGGAGACCTGCCGCGCCTCGTCGAGCGGGAGCGGGCCGAGTGAATAGACCCAGGCGACGAATCCGATGATGGCGAGGATGAGGGTGAAGGCGAGCGCGGAGAGGGAGCGAAAGGCGAGTTGCCCTCTCCGCCCATCATGGCCGGGCTTGACCCGTCCATCCACATGATGTGGCTCCGCTGCGCTCATCCCAACACTCACTTCGCCGCCCGCACCTCGACCGTACCCGTGCCGGTGCGGCCATAGCGCGAGGGATTGTACATGTCCTCGACATAGGCCTGCGGCAGCACGTATTTGCCGGGCGAGACCGCGCGCACGACATAGGCGACCGTGAACACCGACTTGGAGTCCGAGGCCCGGTCGACGGCGGCGGTGAAGCGGTCGTCGCGGAACTCGGTGTCCTCAGGCTCCTCGCCATCCTCGATCCAGTCCAGCGTGCCACTGTCGCCCGACGAGACCAGCTTCGGATTGTCGATCTCGAGCCCGGCCGGCAGATAGTCGGACACCATGATGTGGCCGTACTCGGGCTTGGCCTCGGTGACCTTCAGCACCACGGCAAAGCGCTGGTTCTGGTTGACCTTGCTGATGTCGGCGGGCTTGCCGTCGAGCGTGAAGTAGCTGCGCTCGATCTTGAAGCCGTTCGACGCCGCGGGTTCCGGCGTCACCGGCGAGCCCGACACCGAGACCACCGCCTGCACCGGTGCGTCGCCGGTGTTGGTGATCTTCAGCGGCTTGCCGCTCATCGTGTCCGCCTTGTAGCTGCGATATAGCGCAGTCTTGACCGGCTGACCGTCGACCTCGATCGACAGGTTCTCCTTGGCGAGCGCCCGCGCCGCCAGCACCAGCCACGCATTCTCCTGCGTGGAGGTGTAGGGTGTGAGCCCGCGCGCTGTCTCGACCCGCGACACCGCCTGCGTCAGCGTCGCCCTCGGCGCATTGCCCTCGCTCGCAAGCGAGACCAGCGCTGCGGCATCGCGCAGCTGCGAGCCGTAATCGGTGCGGCCGAACTCCAGCACCGGTTTTGGCGCGAGGCTGTCGAGCGCCGCGCCATAGACGCGCTCGGCGCGATTACGGTCGCCGACCAGGGCAAGCGCGGCGGCAAGCTGTGACTTCGCGATGGGGGTCGCAAGGTTGTTCAGCTTGGTGTCCGCGAGATAGCGGAGATCGCCAATCGGCGCAGCGCCGTTGCGCGCGAGCACGTAGAGGCCGTAGGCGAGATCGCGGCCGCCGTCCTTCTCCGGCTCGTTGCCGTTGACGACGGCGTTGCGGATGCGGTCGAGCGCGTTCTTGAACAGCACGTCAGGTACCGCAAAGCCCTTCTCGCGGGCGCGGGTGAGGAAGTCCGTCACGTAGGCGTCGAGCCAGGCGTCATCGCCGCCAGCCGACCACAGGCCGAACGAGCCGTTCGAGCCCTGGCGGGCCAACAGCCGCTCGATCGCGTCGCGGATGCGCTGGTCGACCTCGGTATCCATGGCGAGATGCGCGCCGGCCGCAAGCTCGTTGACATAGAGCAGCGGCATGGCCCGGCTCGTGATTTGCTCCGAGCAGCCATAGGGATAGCGGTCGAGCGCCTTCAGGATCGTCGCCGCATCGAGCGCGGTCGACAGGCTCGCGGAGACCGAGACGCTGCCGGTGCCCGGCACGAGGTCGGAGAACATGTCCGAGGTCAGCGTCAGGCTTTCGCCCTTCGCCAGCGTCCGGATCGAGCGCCGCGCCAGAACCTGCGTTGCCGCCTTGACGTCGAACGCATAGTGCCGCGCCAGCGCAAGGCCGTTCGGCCCCTTGATGTCGACGTCGAGCGTCGCCTGCCCCGCGGCGGTCGCGTCGAGCGCGAGCGAGAACGAATTCCGCTGCTTGGCGGCGAGCCTGACCGAGGTGGCGGGATTGCCGGTCATTTTCACCGGCCCGCCGGTCTTGACGTTGATGACGTAGTCGCCGGCCTGGCCCTCGACATTGTCGATCTCGAGATTAACCGTGCCGTGGTCGCCATTGAGCAGGAAGCGCGGCAGCGTCGTGGTCAGCACCACGGGGTCGCGGATCACGACGTCGGTGCTGGCGCGGCCAAGCTTGGTCGCGGTCCAGGCCACCGCCATGACGCGCGCGGTGCCGGCGAACTCTGGAATGTCGAAGCTCACCTCGGCCGTGCCGTCGGCGGCGACGGTCACGATGCCGGAATAGAGCGCCAGCGGCTTTTGCGAGGGCGGCGAGCCCTGCAGCTCCGCAGCTCCGGCGTCGCCGCCGGACTTGATCTGGCCGCGCGTGCCCGACATGCCGTCGATGAGCTGGCCATAGAGATCGCGGATCTCCGCGCTCAGGCGACGCTGGCCGAGATAGTAATCATCCGGCGCCGGCGGCTTGTAATTGGTGAGGTTGAGGATGCCGACATCGACCGCGGCGATGACGATCTTGGCGTCCTCGCCCGGATTGAGGCCGTCGAGTTTGACCGGGATCTTCAAGATCGCATTGGGCCGGATCAGCGCCAGCGGCGTCAGCTTCACTGCAAGCGTGCGGGTCTGCTTGTCGATGCCGAACCATTTCAGGCCGATCGCGCGGCCCGGCATGCGCTGGGCCGCCGCATCGAGCGGACGGCGTAGCGTCGCCAGGACATAGGCGCCGGTGCCCCAGTCCTTGCCGACCGGGAGCTTGACCTGCGCGGTGCCTTCCCTGACGTCGACGGTCTGCGTCGTCAGCAGGCGGTCACCGAGCACGTTGATGGTGAGCTTGCCGGCACTGCGGACGTTGACCGACACCGTCATGGTGTCGCCGGAGGAATATTGCGGCTTGTCGATCGAGGTCTCCAAAAGGTCCGGCGTATCGGCGCTGCCGTCGGAGTACCAGCCGACGTCGAACTGCACCGACGTCACGGGGCCCTCGGCATCGTTCGACTTCACATCCAGCCGGTAACGCCCGGGCTGCGGGCTGAGCGAGATCCGCGCCGGCTTGTCGGCTGCAATCGTGACGTCACCGTCGGCGACGCGCGAGGTCGACTTGACGGGCTCGTACTCCCAGTAATTGTTCTGGCGATACCACTGGTAGCGCGACTCCATCTTCAGCAGCTCGTAGCGCAGGCCGTCGCGGTGCAACCTCTGGCCCTCGGGCGAGACGAAGACGACGTCGAACTCGGCCTTGTCACCCTCGGCGACGTTCTTGTCGCCGAACAGCGGCTTGATGCCGATCTGCGCGGCAGCGGGCGCGACCGGCAGCACGATCTTGCGCTCGACGGCGCGGCCGCCGGTCTCGACCATCCGGACGAAGATCTGCGCCTCCTGCGGCCGCGTCGAGGCCGGCTGCTTGTCCAGCGTCACCGGGAAGGTGGCGACGCCGTTGGCATCGGCCTCCGGCAGATTCTCCAGCGGCGTGCGCTCGTTCGAGGTGGTCTCCTCATCGGCAACGCCGAACTGGTAGCCGGCAAAGCCGGGCCGTTCGGCCGCAGGCGCGACCAGCATGTCGCCTTCGAGCGCAAGGCCCGAGGCCGGCGCGCCATAGAGGAAATGACCGTCCGCCTTAAGCTCCACCGGAGCGTTGGCTTTGATCAGCTTGTCCTTGGCCGACAAGTCGAATTCGATCCGATCCGGAACGTAGTCTTCGACCATGAAGGTGGTTTCGCCGACCGACGCGCCCTTCGGGTCGGTGAAGGCGCGGACCCGCCAGGTGCCGGTCGGCACGGCCGAGTTGAGCGGCACGGACAGTGTGCGGCCGCCGGCGCCCTGGTCGGGCAGCACCGCGCGGCGGTATTCGACGCCGTCGGGGCGCTCGACCACCAGCGTCATGGGACTACCGGTCACGGCGTTGCCCTGCCCGTCGCGCAAGAGCGCTGTGAGGAAGACGGTCTCGCTGGAACGATAAACGCCGCGCTCGGCGTAGACGAAGGCATCGGCGCCCGCGGGCACCGCGCGCCCCGAAACGCCGCGGTCGGAGAGATCGAAGGCGGACGTCTTCAGGCTCAGGAAGGCGTAGTCGGCCTTCTCGCCGGTGACCGTGAGCATCGCCGGCGACAGGCCGCCATCGCCGCGCGCAAGGCCCGCCTCGAACAGCACGTGACCGGACTCGTCGGTCTTGCGCGTCGCGAGGATCTCGTTGTTGCGGGCAACCAGCCGCACCTCGGCCTTGCCGACCGGATCGGTCGAGGCCAGCGAGTTGACGAAGACGTGGATGCCGTCATTGCCGGAATACGCGGTGACGCCGAGGTCGGAGACGATGAACCATTGCGTGGCGAGCTGGTACTCGTCGTCCGAGCCCGGGCCCTTGGCCGCGGCGTTCATCACGTAGACGCCAGGCTGAAGCTCGCCGAGCGCCTGGTCGACCGGGAATGCTGTGGTGACGTCCTGATTGAGCGTCATCGCGGTTGAAAGCTCGCCCGACCAGACCTTCACGCCGCGCTCGTCGCCGAGATTGCTGAGCTGGTATTTGGTCAGCGTCTTCTGGAAATCGCTGTCGACCACCGTGTTGATGAGGTTCCGGTCGCCGATCCGGAAGACGCTGATGTTGACCGCGGGCGTGTTGACGCTGACCACGGGAATGCCGCGCTGGCCGGTCCGGGGCAGCACATAGGCCCGGCTGGTGAAGCGCACGAAGGGCTTGCGGTCGCGCACATAGACGTTGAACTCGGCCGATTTCGGCAGGCCCTCCTTCACCGTGGACGGCAGGCCGGCGCGCAGGTTGATATTGTAGCGTTCGCCGTGCTTCAGACCGTCGACACAGAGCTGCTTGCCTTCCGCCGACAGCGCCGGCTTGTCCTGCCCTGCGAGGGCGAGGTACGGCGCGAAGTCGGTGCGCTTGGCGAGTTCCTCCGAGAACTGGAAGCAGGCGCGCGGGCTCGCCGAATCCGAGTCCACGGTGTAGTCGAGCAGCCGGAAACCGTGCTCGTCGCGCAGCTTCTCATATTGGCCGCGGACATCGGCGACCTCGCGCAGATCGAGCGACAGCCGCAGCGAATCCAGCGCCGGCCGCCACAGCTTGCGTTCGGCCAGAGACTTGCCGAGCACGGCGAGCGCGTCGGCCTCCTCGCCCGGATTGCCTGCGCGCATGTAGGCGATGTAGGCCGCGGTCGAGGCGCGCTCCAGCAGGAAGGTCTGCTCGCTCGAGTTCTTCGGCCAGATCTGGAAGATCACCTTGGCGAGCCGCAGCCAGTTGCCGGCATCGTCAGGCGTGGTGGCCGCAATCTGGCCGAGCACCGACAGGCCGGTGCGGTAATCGTTGCGCTTGAAGGCGGCGTCGGCATCCGTGCGAAGCGTTGCGTTGGTCTTGGCGACCGGGCCCGCCTCGCTCTTGATCTGCGCCTCCAGCTTGATCGCGGAATCGGCGAGATCGTCGCGTTTGAAGGCCTTGTCGGCGGCCTGCGCCGCGTTAAGGCCGAGCGCCAGCGCGGCGCAGATTGTGACGGCGCGAACGAGACCGATCATGGATGGACTCCCGGAAATCGCGGACGAACGCCGCTTGTCGCAAGAAATGCGCGGAAAGGTGACGGACACAAGGCGATGGAACCAGAGATGTAAAACGTCGCATTCGCCATGACAAAGGCAGGCCCAGAGGAGACCGGCCGAGACACCGCCGCGCACGCCGTCCTGATGGCGCAGCAACACCTAGCCAGTCGTCCGGCGGCCGTGTCCCGGAAGCTGTTCAGCGTTCCCGGCGATGTGATCCATCGTCCAGTCCGCTGCCGCTCAACCCGGCACCCTGACACCCCACCGTTCCGCTTTGTCGCGGCATTGAGGAAAACGGTTCGGTTCAGACTTGGCGAAACACGAGATTTTTCATATTGGCATGCTAGATGAACGGCCAGCCGCCCGACCCGGGCGGCCCAAGACGGTCCCGTAGCTCAACTGGATAGAGTAGCGGATTTCTACTCCGCGGGTTGCAGGTTCGAGTCCTGCCGGGATCGCCAGTGTTTCTCCTCATATATCAATATCTTGGCGCGGTATCGGCTTCGTTCTCAGGACAATTTCGTGTTGCGCGGCGCTGCAAGCTGCAACAAGCAAAATCAAGCCGTTACCAACCCGTGCAATCCATCCCGCGCAACACGGATGCAAACGAGCTTCGTGATTTGTTCGCCGTTCCCCAACCTCGCTCACGAAGCCATTTCCCGAGTGCCACGAAATGTCCCCGAAACACAGCCGGCCTAGCGTCCCCCTCATTGGACTCAGGGGATTGCCATGTGGACATTCATTGATAGCCTGTATCGCGAGTTTTGCCTGGCCCGCCTGCATGAGATGCGCCGGCTGACGAACTGAAGGCCGCAGCGCGGCCGAGATCCCGGACTTCGACCGGGACCAGACTGGGTCCCCCACGATAGGACGAGAAACTCTAGCGGCCCCAAACTGCTTCGCCACTGCCGTTGCCCCCGCTATCCACAGCCCCGTGCGTGCAGCAGGTTGACAATGGAATTGATTCGGTACGTCGGCAATGTAGCCTCGCGTCTTGGGAATGCGCGTATGAGTGGGGGAAGTCCATGGACAGCATCGAGCGAGCCTTTGTCCTCGTCGCATTGACCGGCTTTGACGTCATGGTCGCCGGGATTACTTGCCTTCTTCTAATCTCTTGAAACGGCGCAGCCCGCCAGCCTGAACCGGCGGGCCTCCCCGTGCTGCATCAGTTCAGATTGCCAGAGGAGGCATGAGTTGGCAGTTGACCTGCAAACGCTTCCGAGGCGACCAGGTCCGCCAGATTGACGTAATAGCCAGTGCGTCTGACCGCCGCGCGTCACGCCGCAGATCACGGCAGCCCGAACGTGTCCGGCAGGTTCGTTGCATCTTTCATGGCCGTGATCTCCTGCGACGGCGCCCCTCAGCGGCGGCCTTGCCGATCGGTGTTGGACCGCTCAACCAATCGAGGGATTTGACTACGTTGCGGATGATCTCCGGGACCGGCCCGCAGCCATAGGACTTTTCGGATCGCGATCGCGCTGCACCAGGATAGCTTCGGCTACCCCGAGCAGTTGCATGGCGAGGGATCGCGGTCTGCGAGCGTTCCCAGCCGCAAGTGATTGACAATTTGACTCTCGCTGACGCCGCGCTTCGATAGCGTTATGTCCCGCCCTGCACGACGCCACACACCGACGCACCCCGATAGTCGCCAGATCAAGATCACGTTCGGCGAAATGCGCGAGATGGGCTTGCGCGGCGTCCCGGTCTTCTGCGCTGCTATCGCTGCGGCCACAGCGCATCTCGGCGCAAGACGCAATGCCGCGAGGTGGCATCGCCGATCCCAAGCTCCTCAAGCTCGCCGCTGCCGTCGAACCGGTCCAGGACGGCCGCATCCGCATCGAGAAGATCAACGCGCCATTTCTCTCGCGGAACGGCTGCAACGCGACCGGCGCCGAATTCGTCGCCGGCCTCAAGTTTGCGATCGAGCGCGGCTGGCTCGATCAGCACGAGAGCGGCACCCATGTGGGCTGGTGCCGCCGGGCCACGCGAACGAGGTGCCAGCGTCACACGTCGTGTGAACCGCAAGTGAATGTTTCGTTCAATGGCGGTTGTGCGTTAGCGTCCTATAAGCATCGCCGCAGGAACTCGCTTCCTTGCCCTTCGTTACAGATGGACCAAGAGGGAGAGAAACGGTGCTTATTCAAGCTGCAATTCTGTCGTTGGCTGCCCTTGGACCGATGGCGGCCGCGCCTGCGCAGGAAGCCCAAGTTCAACAGGTGCAATTCCCGGGAAGAGGCGGCGCGTGTCCGCATGGCTACGACTACAACTATTCGAACGGTCGCTGCTATCCGAACGACTATCACGCTCCCGGCGCCTACGCGAGACCTCGTTATGCCCCATACGGCTACGGCGACGGCTATTACCGACCCCACCGGCATAGGTACGCACCTGGGTATTATGACCGCTACTAGGGCGCAAGCCCGCCAGCTCGGCTGGCGCCACCAAACCGTTGCGGCAATTACACTGATTGTTCCTACTTGCCTGGCGCAAGATGAAATAGGACTGCCCTCATTCCGCAAAGTTCAATTTTGAAGCAAGCGGTGAAGCAAATCGCGCGATCGGAAGAGCCGCTCAGGCAGCCTACCCGCATATCTGGCACCCTGAGCCGCCGTCCGAGGATCAAACGTATAAAGAGAACGCTCCAGCCCGAGGGAGAGCGGGCTGGAACTGACAGCGATGGCGTCTCATCCGCCGAGCCGTCGCCCTCAACCTTCTTGCCTTCTTGACCGCCTTCTTCACTGCGGAAGCCGAGCGGCACGCTTTCTTCGCTTCGGAGCGCACCTCGTAATCCCGTGCGGTCCTGTCAGGACAGTCGCTCATTAAATTTGGGACACTGTATCTTTTTGGACTGCGGAAGTGAATCCCGAGCGGGAGGATGCCAACGGCGCGCCGCATTTAGTCTGGTGCGTCGGGCGGTCTCGGCGCGTCTCGGCTCCAGCCCCAGAGATGCCCGGGGCCGTTCGTACCGCGCAATATCCGCGGCGCACTCCTCAACGATGCGACGCGCCTCATCCAGCCGGGTCGGCTTGGGCTCGCGGCAACGCAGGGATGAATCCGCGAGTTCCGATTCGCTTGACTCCGGTCAGTGGAGTTCTACGTATCGCCCCGCCGTCGATCATCCCGAACAATCGGCTCGACAGGGGCTTCTACATCGTCCTCGAGGACTTTCGCGAAGGTGCGGCCTTCCGCGAGACCGACGAAGGCATCGACCTGCGGGAGTAATCCTTCGCGAACCATGCACGCGGCCTCGGTCCGCCCCTTCGGCTCCAGCTGGCCATCGACCGCGCCGCATCGGAATAGCCCAGCTCGCGCAAGCGCGTCTGGACCTGGACCACGCAGCCAGCATCCGGCGCCGGCGGCACGGTCCACGCAAAATGCCATGCAGTTCGAGCATGTGGAACCTCTGGTGTTTGCTTGAGGAAAATGACGGACGAACGTTGATGTTGCGAAGCAACCTGCGATACACCAGAGGCCTTGGGGCACACGAGAACGCAATGGAACCAAATTCAAGACTACCCGGCATCCAGGCCGGGCGCGCTATTGCCGCCGTTTCTGTCTTCTACTTCCATTCCTACATTGCGTTGTCGAACTTCAATCCGCAGCACCTCCTGACGTTCGACTGGTTAGCCCGGCATGGAGCCAGCGGCGTCGACCTGTTCTTTGCAATCAGCGGCTTTATCGTTTGCCACGTCGCATCGGCCAGCGACTTTGAAACCGGAGAGTTTCTGTGGAAGCGCTTCTTTCGCATCTACCCGTTGAACGCTCTGGTGACGCTTTTCATTGTGGTCTTCGTCGTTTCAGGCATACGGATTTCTGATGACGCCGATCCGCTCCACATTATCAAATCGCTGCTGATCTTCCCGCAATTCGCGCCGATCAACTCGGTAGGTTGGACGCTCGAATACGAGGTCGCATTCTACATGATCGCTGCATTGATCCTGCCGCGAGGAGGGCCCGCAGCATTGTTGGCCTACTGCGCGACATCCTTTGTGCTGTGGAACGTTCTAGATCCGCACAACGCCATAGTAAGCCGCTTCATCACCGAAAAGCATGCCGCATTCGGCGCAGGTGTCGCCGCCTATATGGTCGCCATCCGCCTTCCAAAATCCAGGGTAATCAATGATCTCTATACGTCATCATTTCTTCTAGCGTTTGCATTTGGCGTCTTCATCAGCGGACATCACTGGCTACCAGCCCGCATCCCGACGCCGCTCGCTTGCGGAATCGCGGTAGCAGGCCTCGCCATTATGCCAATCGTGCCGAAGCTCTTCGTGAAATTCGGTGACGTCTCTTACGGGTTTTACCTGATCCACTGGCCGATTGTTTGCCTGTCCCCATGGCTTACCGGCAACGACAACCTCAACCTTCACCGTGATCTTGGCGAGGTTTGGCGCTGGACCGCATTTGCCATCATCTGGACGCTGGCCGCATTGTCGTGGCGCTACGTCGAAACACCAATCAACCGATGGTCCCGAGGCCGTTCAGATGGCCGCATGAAGGATGTCGCTAAAATCGCCTAGACGTCGTCGGCGCGTAAATGTCTCCAATCACGTTGCTTCCGCGATCTTCCTTGACGTTCAGCGTCGCGCCATTGCGGTACACGCCTCGATCACGATGGTACCCACATCGACAGAATTTTCGATGTCATAACGCTGTGGCATAGCCGTTGCATCCTAAACGCCAACTGAGATTTCAGCGCTCAGTGCGAAAATGGCGCTGCCGAGACGCGTATTTCAAGCTCGGCACCGCTTTTGAGGCTCAAACCATTAGGATCTGGCTCATGGCTTACGACGCGGCCACCGTGCAAATGCTTCGTGATGTTTTGGACGAAGTCCTTTCCAGCCCGGAATTCACCCTTCAACATCAGCGGACCGCATCAGAGGTCGCCGAGCGCGTGCTCAAGCTCGCTGCCCAGGGTGAGCGTCACCCCGAGAACATCAAGCGACACTTGCGAAACGAGTTCTTTGCATCGCTGCATTGAAAGGCCCGTCAGTGCCCGGCAGGTTGGCGAAAGCCACGATTTCACTGGCCAGTTCTCCAACGTGGTCGCTCATAAAATTGAATAAATGTGCGTCGCGGCCGGTCCCTACATGCTCATGGAAATGATGGCTGCCAGCCCCACGGCGGCCGCCCCCCACGCCAGCGCATGCAACATCCAGGGCCGCATTGTCGCCTCCCAAGGGATGGAGGATGCGGGCGGCTCGCGCGCGCTACTTGAGATAAATCAAAGGCTAAAGATTAGCGCCGTTGCTGCGGCCAAGGTGAAAACACCCGCGCCAATGGCAAGCACACGCAGTAGTAGTTCTCCGCCCATGCCCCATCTTAACCTGGGTTAAGTCGGGCCGGCTATGCAGTTTGTGCCAGATTGTCCCGGAGGCAAAAGGAAGGCCCAAGCGGGTGTAGGGCGCCCGGCTTGGGCCTTACTGGGCCATCCGGTGTTGGGAACAGATGCGAGCAGAAACTCAGCAAATGTCAGTCGGTTCCGATGCACCGTAAATGACGCAAAGAAGAAGGACCGCTGCTTTTGGACAGCGGCCCCTCACCGTGCCGGGCTCAATAATTCCGGAATGAAATGCCTTCGCCAGCCCCGGCATTGCCGAGTTATCCCGACATCGCCGGTTCCAACTATAACGAATGTGAATCGACGGAATATCGGGCTGCCGGAGGGCCGCCTCAGCCGATCCGTAGATTATCGGCGGACACTTTACCACTCCGACCCGTCACCAGTTCGTAACTGACTTTGGCCCCTTCAGCGAGACCATTATAGCCAGCCTTTTGAACTGCCGAGATGTGGACGAACACGTCAGGACCACCATCATCCGGCTGAATAAATCCGTATCCTTTGGTCGCATTGAACCACTTAACAGTACCCAAAGCCACGCTAGAATTCTCCAGTTCGAAAAATCGGCCAGAACATAACTCCAGGCCAGCTTGCGGACACGACCCGTGTTTCGATCTGGCCGTTCTATCCTGAAACCGGACCGGCTAACGTTTGAAGGCTAGGCTCGATGACGGCAAGGTCCGGCTCTGTCTGTGCGATACCGCTCTTGGTTACCGCATCAGCATCAAAACACTCGGGGTGCACCCTCAGATCATCCTGGGCTGACGGATGATCTTCCCGCCTCGTCGTCTGCTGCTCTTCCAGCTTCTCTACATGCTGAAGAACCATTCGGCGCAGGTGCGGGTCTTTAATCTTCTGAAATGCCAGGATCAGACGAAACAGATCATGATGGTCGGCTGCTAGTGCCATTCGGAAATACCTTTACGACAAAACTAAAATCACTAACCCAGCATTTATGCATGTTCTTAAATGTTTATGAAGCCGCTTACTGAGGCAGCGACCTGCTTTACACGCCAATCTCTCTTGGCAGCGCTGCGCCGGCTGAGGCGGAAAGCAGCGCGTCGTTCGTGCGCTCATTGAGAGGTTAGGTTAGCTCATCCTACGAGCGCTGAAAATTAAACGGCCCCGAGTGGGGGCCGCCAACCCGTCTGATGCGGGTTTTCCTCCAGCAGTCGGGGGGGCTACCTTTTCGGCTGGGGGCACAAACCGACGCTGCAATACGCTAATGGTTCCTAGCCAATTAGATTAGCCGTCCCAGCACGCGCAACGGCCCCGCCACGGCATGGCGAGGCCGCCCTCCGGGCGAGGGTCTGGGTTGTTGAGCCCGGAGAGGCAGCCGAACCTTACGAAGCTGGACCGGAAATAGCGAGCGCCCAGAAGAGGCACCCATTCCGGACTATCCGAACTGGCCCCCGGTCTCCTTCGAAGGAACCGGGCTCGCCGCCGAGCCGGCCGAGTGGCCCCGGCCATACCCCCGCAACCGCGAGATCCGGGGCCGCCTCTCCGGGCGCTCGATCAGCACGCGGGCGCGCAATTCCTCGCCCACTCGCCTCCTCATGGCCCCAGCCGCCACTCAACCTTCTTACGGCTGCTGCCCACCTTCCTGACCGCCTTCCCGTTGAATCCGTACGGATCGCACACGGCGCCTCGGCCTTGTTGTCTTGAACGAGGCTCGCCGGAGCGAACAGGCGAGCCTCTGGAGCGCGTCATTCACCCGTTCTTCGTGTTGGCCATCTGCCGAATTGTGCGGCTCAAGCGAGCCGCCGAGCATCTGCCGGGGGCTGAAGAAATTGCCCGCGCCGTCGACTATCCCGATTCGCCCTGCTCGAAAATCCAAGCCGTCTATTCCGACTTCTTGCCGACGAGCCATCTGACGATCGGCCATCCCACGACGCTCAATTGTCAATCCATCGTCCTTCACGAACGCGTGGCGAGCCTTTGCACCGGGCCCATCAGTCCTATCTATTCGCCGGGCGACGTGCGCCCAATAAGGACCTCGATGCCACCATCCGAGTGGACGAGAATGGCAATCGCATCTGCGGTGGCCGTGATCGCGATATCATTTTTGGCAATCGACGCAGGCGTCGACGTGAACACCGGCGCGATCGCAAGGCGCGTCGAGACGGCGCGGGCATCCGTTACTGACGCCGTGGCGCGCCAGCAGGTGCTCGCCTTCGCCGTTCAGGCGTGGTCGCGGGGCGTCCACCAGAAGCCGCGCTCGGAAAAGCAGCGTTTGGAGCAGTGCCTGGCGATCGATTGATCAAGGTGCGCCGCGCCTGCGCCTCATTCCCCGGTCACCGGCTGATGCGTCCGCCACCAACCCGCAATCGCCGCGGCCAGATCATTCCAGAGCTCCGTTGGCAGATCCGGCACCGCCACCCGGACGCTGTACTCATCGGTGGTCGCGTTGTGAAACCATTCCGTCGCGGCGAAGTCGAAGCCGAAGCTGCCCGCGTGGCGGATCGGGAAGCCATCCCGGCCGAGATCGCGGCTCATCGCTTCTGCGGCGTGGCGCGCGCCGGCTTCATCGAGAGGGTGCCTGCTGCGGAGCGTGACATAGAGGCCGTGGGTGAAGTGGAGTTCGGCCGAGAGCAAGGCAAGCTCGCGCGCGAAAAGCCGGGCCGCGTGGCGGCCGTTGCGCAGGATGGCGGCGACGCGCCGCTTCGTTAAGGCCCAATAATCCGGCGTGCCCACGAAGGGCGGAAAATGCGCCGGCAACGCCGCGCTGCCGAGGAGCCGCACGACGTCACGCGTCTCCGCTGCGAGGCGCTCGGACAACGATCGCCCGGCGCCCTCCTCGCTCCCGCGGACGAACACCGCGGAGCCGAGCCGGCCGTATTCCGCGCCGAGCGAATCGAGCTTGGTGTGGCTTCGCACCATCACGACGGGTATTCCGCTTCGCCTTGCCCAGCGCAGGACACGCCGGATACGACCCGATCGGCCGGCAAAGCATGTCGTGTCGAAGATCAGGAGATCGAGACCCGAACCCTCGCAGCGCAGCGCCGCTTCGAACGCGCCGGCAGAGACGCAGGAATCCAGCAGGAGGATTCGCGGCGCGCCGGCGCCAGCCAGGGCATCGCCCAGCGTCAAGCTCAACGTGACGAGCCGCAGCTCCGGGACCAAGCGGTCGATCAGCTCCAGCGTCTCGCCGTAGGAGCCCGGCAGGACCAGGATGTCGGCGCCCGCCACGATCCGGGTGACGGCAAGGAGCAGCGCCGAGATCGCGGCCATGCCGGAGGCGGTATAGATCGTCTCGCTGCTGCAGCCATGCTCGCGTTCATAAAACGAGGGACCGTTCACCTTCAGATCCGCGCGCTGGTAGTCGTAGCTGAAGGTGAACGGGCCGCTGGTCGGAGACGCCGTGGCCGACCAGGATGTCTCCGTCGCCTTCCAGTCGTGCAGCGCGTGCTCCGCGCGCAATGCCGCGGTCAGCTGGAATTTCGTCCTGATGACCTCGTCCACCGAGCGCGGGCACGGCACGTGCCGCGGGGTGCTCAGGCAGCCATTCAGCAACCCGAGTTCATCGCGCTTCCGCTCCAGATAGGCCTTGATGGTCTCCATACGACGGTTGTCAGCTGCAACTCTCCCTTCAACGTCCGGCGCGCCTGCGGGGTCCAAACTGCGGCGCGCTACGGTGCAACGAAGATGCGTCTGCATCGTTGGAACTGCGCAAGGAGGACATCATGTCGGAAATCAGGGAACACATGAAAATCATCGGCAAGGACGGCGCGCATGTCGGCACCGTCGACCGCGTCGAGGGCAACCGCATCAAGCTGACCCGCAAGGACAGCCCGGAGGGCCACAAGGACCACCACCACTACATCGACACGAAATATGTCGGTGCGGTCGAGGGCGATGTCGTCAAGCTTTCGGTCAATGCCGACGCGGTCCCGAAGTCGGAAGCTGCGTGACAACACCAACGCCCCTTCGGAGCTTTTTGTTTGTTCACGGTCCGACTCCGCTTCGTTCGCAAAGCACGAATCGAGACCGCGAAAATCAGCGCTGCGCAAAAATTAACGGGGAGTTGCGCGTAGCGCTGATTGCGCGCGCGACCGCTAGTCCGCGGGCTCGTCGTCGCGCCGCTCGCGGGCAAGCTGATGCCAGGCGATGGCGAGTTCGATCAGCCGCTGCCGGTCGGCGCCTTCGGCCGCTGCGGCGCGCTTCATTGCGGCCTCGGCTTCGTGCTGCGGGTCGTACTTGTTGAACATGAGTCCGAGTTTAGCCGCTCGATGTGGACAAGGGCGTGGCATTTCGTCCGTATGATTGCGGAGGACCGACGTTGTTATAGCCGTTCAGACACCCTTGATTGTCGCCCCAGGGGATTTGCACTCGCGGTTTCGTCCTCATCGACGGCGAAAGGACCCCGCTTCACTCCGCGCCATCTGTGAATTGCGTCACAGCCTGCGCACGGCGTCTCGCGCTAAACAGCACCTCAGCGCGTCCCAGGAAGCGCGAGACGGCGTGAGAGGTCTTTCCCGTCATGACACAGCAAGCAACCGCCGAACCCAGGGCCCCGGCACAACGACAGCGGTCCGACCTGTTTGGCATCGCGTGCCTTGCGACGATCGGTCTCGTGACGCTGGCCTGGATCGCAGGCCTGGTCTGGGGCGCAATGGCATTCTTCAACTGGCTGGTAACTTGACGCGCGGGCGATCAGCCCTCATCCGCGCAACCCACCGGCAAGCAAAAAGGCGGGCTTTTGCCCGCCTTCGCTTCAGATCCTGCATGGAGGCTCAGTAGCACGCGCGCGGATCGGCCTGCACATACTGCCCGTTTGGATAGCGGTAGTAGCAATTGCCCTCGGCCAGATAGTAGCCCGGCCGCGAGGCGGCCGTCGCGCCGGCGATCGCGCCGGTGGCGCCGCCGAGAACCGCACCTGCGGCTGCCCCCGTTGCGTTGCCCGAGATCAGGCCGCCGAGCACGCCGCCGACAATGGCCCCGCCCAGCGCGCTTGCGCCCGGATCGGCCGGCGGCGGCGGAGGTGGCTGTTCATAGGCGACCGGAGGCGGCGCCGGGGCATAGGCCACCGGCACGTCGTCATAATACTCCTCCGAGATGTAGGCGGGCGGGCCGGCCATCCGCTGCGGATAATAATACCAGACGCCGCCGACATCCCACCACCAGCCGGAGCGGCCGTTATGGACTTCGTGACGCCAGCGCCCACCCTCCCAGGCGAGGTTGCCGCGATAGGCATGTCCGCCCCAATCACGCGCCGGCGCCGGGCCGCGCGCATAGTTGCGGCCGGGCGGCGGGCCGCCGGCGTGGTACGGACTGGGGCCGCCAGCGTGAGGCTGGCCGCCGCCGGGCGGCTGCGCGGCCCGGGCCGCCTGCTGCGGCGGTGGGCCCTTGCGCATGTTCGGATTGGTCTGGGCCGGCGCGCCGGCGGCAGGCCGGTCCGGCAACTGGCCGGCGTCCCTCGGCCTGTCCTGCGCCTGCGCCGACAGCGCGAGCAGTGACATGGCCGAAACCAAGGGAATGATGATTGTCTTGCGGCTGGACGCACTCATGCGTGCTTGCCCCCTACTCTCTCGCTTGCCGTCGTCCCCCGCGCGATAGACGATTCGCCTCGCGGCCGGGGTGATGCCGGCTGACATGACTGACCTACTTGATCGGCCAAGTGATGGACCAAAGTGATGGGCCAAGTCCCGTTACAAATGATTAAGATCACGGCAATTTTTCGGTCCCATGGGGCTGCAACCGGTGGTGCCGGACCGCCGTTAGCGCGCCGGCTCGATGACGTTGCAATTGCTCCGCCCCGACATCAGGCAGTCCTGCATCTTGCTGGCCGAGGTGAGATCGCGGGCGAGCCACCAGCCGATTCCGATGATCAGAAGCGCGATGAACAGGCCGGCGATGGCGCCGCGGCGGTTGTCCCCGGGTTGAGGCCTTCGCGGAGGTTTGGGCTTCTCGCCCGGTTCGGGCTTGGATGCAGGGCTCGACATGACAACCTGATCGCACGGGTGAGCCGGCTTATCACCTCTGCGACGTGGCGTCACATCCCGGCCGGCCCTTCGTTCAGCCCCGGGTCTGGCGGATCGCATCCTTGCGCGAGGTTTCGACGGCCGGAATCGCTTCGCGAGCCCGCGGTGCGCAGGTCGTGAGCACGAAGGCGGTCTGGCTGCACTCCCAGTCGGCGCCGAGGACGGTGTTCTCGATCGGTTGCGGACGGGCAAACAGCAATGTGGCACCCGCCAGCGCCGCCACCACGAGGATGAGTGCGAGCGCCCTGAGGCTCAGCCGGAAGATGGTCATGCCCGTGCTCCGTCTCGAATTGGGGCGGACGCTAGGCGTTGCGTCGGGGCGCCCCCTATGAGGGACATCACAATTCGGCAGTTTTTCGGGGCTACGAGAGATCGTCGGGGGAGCGATTTTTCGTCTACCTGATCGGCTGCGATTATGGGTGGCTTCGCGACGCGCGCCGATGTACACGCTTCTGCGTCGCGTTGCGCCTGCTATGCCCAGCCGACGTACCAACAGGCGCTGATGTAAGATCGAAAGCGAGGAAGACAAGGCTCGTCGATGAGTGGATTCAGGGAACCCGGCTTCGCAGACCGGCAAAAGGCGGCGCAGGACGCCCGCAAAAATCTTTTGAACAAATTCAAGTCGCAGCCGGGCCCCGATGATCCGGCGGTTGTCGCGCGCCGTGCCGAACGCGAGGCCCTTGCGGCCAAGCGCGCCGGGGCAAAGGCCGCGCGTGAGGCCGAAAAGGCCGAGCAGAAGCGTCTCGAGGAAGAAGCCAAGGCCGCCGAGGCCGCGCGGATCGCCCGCGAGGCTCAGGAAGCCGCCGAGCGGCAAGCTGTGCTCGAGGCCGAGCAGAAGGCCAAGCGCGACGCCCGTTACGCCGCCCGCAAGGCCAAGCGCAAGTAACGTTCACAAAGTCGCGTTCGTACGTCACGTTCAATTGAAGTTGAACGGGGGCATCGTTTCGGGGCGGTCCAATCGACCGCCCCCGGACTTCCTTTCGCATACGCTCCGACGACGAAGATCAGTTCTTCTTCATCATCCCGTCGTCTTTCTTCATACCGTCCTTGGACATGTGATCCTTCTTCATGCCGTCGTCCTTGGACATGGCATCCTTCTTCATGCCGTCCTTGGACATCGTGTCCTTTTTCATCATGCCGTCGTCCTTGCCCATCTTGTCCTGGGCAAAAGCGGCCGGCGACAGCGCGAGGCCAAGCGAGAGAACTGCAGCCGAGACGCCGAGCGCGATATGGGTACGAATGGTCATGGATCATCTTCCCTTCGAGATGGTGTTTGTCAGCGACGGACGCCGCTAATTGATCTCGACGGATCTGGGCGCGGACTTGTTACGGCCGCGCCACAAATTCTTGAGGCCGCGCATTCGCCGCAATCACATCCGCGGTATCAGGCCTGCACCCGGAGCGGCAGAACGGCAAGTGTGCAGCGCAACACGACCCGCACTTGCCGCAGCATTCGGTCTCGAACTATCAGATGAGAGAACATCGGGTGCAAGACCGGTTAGGATGGGCCCGAAGCCTGTCTGACAGGATCCGACCCAAATCGCACCAACAAGAACAGTTCAAAGAACCGTCCAAGGGGATCACACCATGATTACGCGCCGCCATCTGATCGCGACTGCCGTCGCCGCACCCGCCATCTTGCGCCTCGGTATCGGGACCGCGCATGCCGCCACCACGCTGAAGATCTCGCATCAATTCCCTGGAGGCACCGTCGACAAGGGCGATTTCCGCGACCGTCTCTGCCGAATGTTCGCCGCCGAAGTCAGTAAGCGCAGCAACGGCGACATCGCCGCCGAGATCTATCCGAACTCTTCGCTGATCAAGACCAACGCGCAGTTCTCCGCGATGCGCAAGGGTGCGCTCGACATCTCGCTTTACCCGATGCCATACGCCGGCGGCGAGCTGCCGGAGACCAATATTGGCCTGATGCCGGGCCTCGTCACCACCTACGACCAGGGCCTGCGCTGGAAGAAGGAGCCGGTCGGCAAGGCGCTGACCGACTTCCTCGCCGACAAGGGCATCATCCTGCTCACCTGGGTCTGGCAGGCCGGCGGCGTCGCCAGCCGCTCCAAGCCGATCGTCGCGCCCGAGGATGCCAAGGGCATGAAGGTGCGCGGCGGCTCGCGCGAGATGGACATGGTGCTGCAGACCGCCGGCGCCTCGGTGCTGTCGGTGCCCTCGAACGAGATCTACGCAGCGATGCAGACCGGCGCCTGCGATGCCGGCATCACCTCCTCCACCAGCCTGATCTCGTTCCGCCTCGAAGAGGTCGCGAAGTGCCTGACATCTGGCGCAGGCGCCTCCTACTGGTTCATGCTCGAGCCCTTGATGATGTCGAAGGCGATCTTCGACAAGTTGCCGAAGAACCAGCAGGACGTCCTGCTCACCGTGGGTCAGGAACTCGAAGCCTTCGGCCGCAAGGGCGCGCAGGACGACGATGTCGAGGTGACCAAGGTCTACGAGAAGGCCGGCGCGAAGGTCTCGGCGCTCGATGCCGCGACCGTCGGGAAGTGGCGCGACATCGCCCGCGACACCGCGTGGAAGGATTACGGCGCCAAGACCGCGACCTCGGCCAAACTGCTCAAGCTTGCTACCGACGTTGCGGCATGAGCCACGGTCCGCTTCCGGATCGTGACGACCACGCGACCGCTGGCGCGGGCACAGGCCTTGCGGCGGCGATCGATCGCGGTCTCGCCGTCCTCAACAGCACCATCGTCGTGTTCGCCGCGATCGCGCTGGTCGCAGCCTGCGCCATCCTGAGCTACAGCGTGCTCAGCCGCGCTTTGTTCAAGGCTGCCAATTACTGGCAGGACGAGGCGGCCGTGTTCCTGCTTGTCGGCGCCACCTTCATGACGGCCGCCTATGTGCAGCAGAACCGCGGTCACATCGGCATCGAGGCCTTTGTCGGCCTGCTCTCGCCGCTCGCCAACAGGATCCGGCTGTGGCTGGTCGACGCCGCGACGTTCCTGTTCTGCGCCTTCTTCAGCTGGAAGTCCTGGACGCTGGCGCATGAAGCCTATGTCGACGGCCAGGTCTCGAACTCGATGTGGTCGCCGCCGCTCGCCATCCCCTATTCGTTGATGGCGCTTGGCATGAGCCTGCTCTGCGTCCAGATTCTCGTGCAGCTCGCGCTGCCCTTTACCGGAGGCCGGCGGCCATGAGCGTGTTCGGCATCGGCCTCGCCTACGGCATCGCGACGCTGGTCATCATGTTCTCGGGCATGCCGATTGCGTTCGCGCTCGGCGCGGTCGCGGTCGTGTTCATGGGCATCTACATGCCCGCGGCCTCGCTCGATACGGTGACGCAGAACGTCTATGAGGAAATGGCCTCGATCACGCTGCTGTCGATCCCGCTCTTCATCCTGAAGGGCGCCGCGATCGGCAAGTCGCGCGCCGGCCAGGATCTCTACTCGGCGCTGCACGCCTGGCTGCATCGCGTCCCCGGCGGCCTTGGCGTTGCCAACGTGTTCGCCTGCGCGCTGTTCGCGGCGATGGCGGGCTCCTCGCCCGCCACATGCTCGGCGATCGGCTCGGCCGGCATTCCCGAGATGCGCAAGCGCGGCTATTCCGGCGGCTTTGCCGCAGGGATCATCGCCGCCGGCGGCACGCTCGGAATCCTGCTGCCGCCGTCCATCACCATGATCCTGTTCGCGGTCGCCGCCGAAAAGTCGCTGGGTCGGCTGTTCCTTGCCGGCATCGGTCCCGGCCTCTTGCTGGTCACGCTGTTCGGCGCCTATGCCGTGATCCGTTTCCGCCAGGAATACAAGGCGGCTGAGGCGATCTACAAGAACGGCGGCCCCCAGGCGGCGATCCTGACCCGCGACGAGTACACGCTGGCTGAACGCTTCAGCGTGCTGCCGCGCGTCATCCCGTTCGTGCTGCTGCTGACCGGCGTCATGATCGCCCTCTATGGCGGCTACGCCACGCCCTCAGAGACAGCGGGCCTCGGCGGCCTCCTGGCGCTGGCGCTGATCGCCGCGATCTACAGCGTGTGGCGGCCGAGCGACCTCGCCCCGATCATGACGTCGACCATCCGGGAATCGACCATGCTGATGATGATCATCGGCATGTCGCTGCTCTATTCCTACGTGATGAGCTATCTGCACATCTCGCAATCCGTCGCCGAATCCATCGTCGCCATGCACCTGCCGCGCTGGGAGCTGCTGTTCGCGATCCTCGTCATGGTCGTCGTGCTCGGCTTCTTCCTGCCGCCGGTCTCGATCATCCTGATGACGGCGCCGATCATCCTGCCGCCGTTACGCGCCGCCAATTTCGACATCATCTGGTTCGGCGTGGTCATGACCATCGTGATGGAGATGGGCCTGATCCATCCCCCCGTCGGCCTCAACATCTTCGTCATCCGCAACGTCGCGCCGGATATTCCCCTGCGCGATGTGATCTGGGGCACCCTGCCCTTCGTGCTGCTGATGATGCTGGCGGTGCTGCTGCTGTGCTTCGTGCCTGAAATCTCGACCTGGCTGCCGGACCTCGTGATGGGGCCGGACGGGAGCAGGTAGCGACACCAAAACTGCGGTAGGCTGGGTTGCGCCCTGTAGATTCGCTTCGCGCATCTGCAGGGCTGACGCACACTACGAACTACGCGCCTTTTCCCACCCTACGATTTCTCCTTCCGCCGCGCCTTCGGCGCGTTCGCCACCACTTGCAGCAGATCCTTGCGCACGGCCTCGATGTGCCGCTCCAGGAAGCGGCAGGCCTCCTCCACCTTCTGCGCGCGGCAGAGCGCGATCAACTGGGCGTGCTCCTTCTCGGCAATCCCCATCGCCTTGGTGTTGGAAAGCTGCAGCCGCGTATAGCGGTCGCTGGTCTGCAGCAGCGACAGGACGATCGCGCGCGTGCGCGGCTGCGGCGCGTGGACGTAGAGCGCCATGTGGAAGTCGGCGTTGAGCTGCCCCCATTCGCTGACATTGCGCGCCTTGATCGCCTTCTCGAAGCTCTTGTGGATGTCGTCGAGCCCCTCGAAATCGTCGGCAGTAAAGCGTGGCGCCGACTGTGCCAGCAATCGCGGCTCCAGGATGCCGCGCAGGTCGAACACGTCGTTGATCTCGTCCAGTGACAGCTCCGAGACGATGGCGCCCTTCTGCGGCACGATCCGCACCAGGCCCTCGGCCTCGAGCTGGAACAGCGCCTCGCGCACCGGGATACGGCTAACACCATAGGCATCCCCGAGCGCATCCTGGCGCAGCTGCGATCCGGCCGGATAGGTGCCGTCGAGGATCGCCTGCCTGAGCTGGTCGACGATTGCCGCCGACAGGGTGCGATGCTTCAGGGGCTGTTTCATCTGACCTTCCGTCCTGCTTGCCGACTCGTCCGTCCCAAGCGGTCCCTGTCTTGCATGTTGAGCTGCCCAACAAAAGCGCGCCCTGCCGCCGATTTGACCGCAATCTCCGTTTGACTCTCAAATTGTATAAATTATACATTTGGCCATCGCACGACAAATCTTCGGGGTTGGGGCCTCTTTCATGATCGAGCAGACCATGCCGGCCACGCGCGCACTCAGCCTCCGACGTACGATCGTCCGGATGTCGAGCGCCCTGCTCGCCTTCGAGCGTCTGGCGCTGATGGGACTGATGTATCTGCTCACCGGATTGATCCTGGTGAACGTCGTCACCCGCTACGCGCGTTTTCCGATCTACTGGATCGATGAATGCGCTGTTTATTGCGTGGTCTGGCTGACCTTCATCGGGGCCTCCGCGATGACGCGGCTGCGGCTCGATTTCGCGGTGACGATGCTGACGGAGCGGCTATCACCCCAGCACCAGAAGATCGCCAAGGTGATCTCGACCGGCCTTGTGGTCGTGTTCGGCGTCGCCCTGACCATCACCTGCGTGCTCTGGATGGACCCGGTTGGGCTCGCGCGCGCGGGCTTCGACGGACGCAAGCTCGCGGCTGAAACCTTCAACTTCCTCTACACCGAGCACACCCAGACGCTGAACTGGCCGACCTGGGTGCTTTATCTGACGCTGCCGATCTTTGCGGTGTCGATGACCGTGCACGGCCTCGCCAATCTGCTGGAAGATCTCGAGCTGGTGCCGCGCACGCCGCCGAAAGGCTTCCAGCTCTCCGAGCTCGACGGGGTCAACTGATGGTCACGTCCGCCGCCTTCGTCGCGTTCATGCTGGTCGGCGTGCCGATCGGGCTCTGCCTGTGCCTTGCCGGCCTCGTCTACATCGCCGCCTCCGGCAATCCGGTGCTGTTCCAGTCCTATCCGCTGCAGCTGTTCGGCGGTGTCGACAGCTACGGCCTGATCGCGATTCCGCTGTTCATCCTGATCGGTGAGATCATGAACGGCGGCGGCATCACGCGGCGCATCGTCGACATGGCGATGGCCTTCGTCGGCTCGCTCAAGGGCGGGCTCGCCTACGTCAACATCCTCGCCAACATGTTCATCTCCTCCATCCTGGGCTCCGCGACCGCGCAGGTCGCGATCATGGCTCAGATCATGGTCCCCGAGATGGAGAAGAAGGGCTACGACAAGACCTTCGCGGCGGGCCTCACCGCCTATGGCGGCATGCTCGGCCCGATCATCCCGCCCTCGGTGATGTTCGTGGTCTACAGCGTGCTGGCGCAGGTCTCGGTCAGCGACATGCTGATCGCCGGCATCGTGCCGGGCGTCATCCTCACCGTGATGTTCTGCCTCGTCATCGCGCTGATGGGATACATGTACAACTATCCGCGAGCCGACTATCAGACGCCGCGGCAGCGCCTGATGACGATCCTGCGGACCTCGCCGACGCTGCTGATCCCGATCGTCATCGTCGGCACGATTCTGAGCGGCCTCGCCAACGCCACGGAATCCGCTGCCGTCGGGGCCGTTGCCGCGGCGCTCGTCGGCAAATACTGGACCAGGGAGTTCGAGTTCTCGCAGCTGCCGCAGATGATGCTGCGCAGTGGCATCTATTCGGCGATCGTGCTGTTCCTCGTTGCCGCCGCGGCCGTGTTCTCCTGGGTTCTGATCTTCGGCAAGGTGCCGCAGGAAACCGCCGGCTGGATCCAGTCCGCCGCCAAGGACCCGATCAGCTTCATGCTGATCTGCAACGTCATCCTGCTGATCATCGGCACCGTGATCGACGGTATTCCCGGCCTCATCATGACGGTGCCGATTCTGCTGCCTGTTGCAACCGACGTCTATCACATCGATCCCCGGCAGTTCGGCGTCGTCGTGGTGATCAATCTCGTGCTCGGCCTTTTGTCGCCGCCGGTCGGACTCTGCTTCTTCGTCGCGGCCGCCGTCACCGGCGCCAAGCCCGGCAAGATGTTCATGGTGACGCTGCCCTTCTTCGTCATCTCCTGCGTCCTCCTCGTGCTGCTCTCGCTCTACCCCTCGCTCTCGCTGATCCTCGTCAAATAGGCCCGTACAAAGGAAGCCCGACCATGCCGCTTTCACGCCGCCGCTTTCTCGCCGCCAGTGCCGCCGCATCGGTGTTCGCGCCGTCGCTGGCGCTCGCCCAGGCCAAGGAATTCCGCCTCGGCCTGATCACGCCCAACGGCCATTCCTGGAACAAGGCCGCGCTCAAATTCGGCGACGAGCTCAAGGCCGCAACCAACGGCCGTCTGACCCTGACCGTGTTCCACTCCGGCCAGCTCGGCAACGAGCCCGCGATGATGCAGCAATTGCAGTCTGGCGCGCTCGACATGGGCTTCATCCAGGCGGCCGAGCTCGGCTCGCGCGTGCCGCATGTCGCGGCGATCAACGCGCCCTACATCGTCCGATCGACCCCGGCGGTGGCGAAATTCGTGCGGCATCCGGCGGCCCTGAAACTATTCGAGGTGCTGCCGCAGGAGACCGGCACGATCGGCCTCGGCTGGGGCATCACCGGCATGCGCGCCGTGTTCTCGTCCAAGGACCTGAACACGCTCGCCGACATCAAGGGCATGAAGCTGCGCATCAATCCGACCCCGGTCTATCGCGATTTCTATTCTTCGCTTGGCGCCGCGCCGACGCCGATCCCGACGCCGCAGGTGTTCGACGCCATGGCCAACGGCCAGGTCGACGGCCTCGAGGCCGATCTCGAATTCTCCTGGAACCAGCGTTTCGACAAGGTGTCCAAGGTCATTCTCCAGATGAACGCGGTCTTCATGCCGATGGCGGCGGTCGTCTCCGGCCGGGTCTGGCAAACGCTGCCCGCGGCCGACCGCGAGCTGATCACCAAGACGATCAAGTCGACGCTGGATGCGCAGATCGACGAGCTCGCGGGCAACGAGCCGGCGCTGATCGAGAACTTCAAGAACGCGCCGATCCCGATCCGCCAGGTCCCGGCCGGCGATACCGAGGCCGTCATCGCCGAGTTCGACAAGATCTGGCTGCCCAAGGCACCCGTCCTCGCCGAGCTGCGCAAGGTCGGCGCGACGCTCTAATCCCATCCGCCATCCCTTTCACAACTGCCGGCGGCTCCAGCCCTCGCCGGCATATTTACCCGGAGTCAAACCATGAGCCGCCGCGTTGCCTGGGAAGGCGTCTTCCCGGCCGTCACCACTCAATTCCACGACGATCTCTCGCTCGATATCGACGCGACCGCCAAGGTGATGGACGGATTGATCCGCGACGGCGTCTCCGGCCTGATCGTCTGCGGCTCGGTCGGCGAGAACACCTCGCTCGAGCGCAAGGAGAAGGTCGCGATCATGGAAGCGGCCAGGTCGGTCGCGAACGGCCGCGTGCCCGTGCTGTGCGGCATCGCCGAGTTCACGACCGCGTTTGCGGTCGAGACTGCAAAGGAAGCCGCGCGCGTCGGCATCGATGGCGTGATGGTGATGCCGGCGCTGGTCTATTCCTCCAAGCCGCACGAGACCGCCGCGCATTTCCGCGCCGTCGCCAGTGCGACCGACCTTCCCGTGATGCTCTACAACAATCCACCGATCTACAAGAACGACGTCACCCCGGACATCCTGGCCTCGCTCGCCGACGTCGAGACCGTGGTCTGCTTCAAGGATTCCTCGGGCGACACGCGGCGCTTCATCGACACCCGCAACATGGTCGGCGACCGCTTCGTGCTGTTCGCGGGCCTCGACGACGTCATCGTCGAGAGCGTCGCGATGGGTGCCGTGGGCTGGGTCTCGGGCATGTCGAACGCCTTCCCGCGCGAGGGCGAGACGCTTTTCCGCCTCGCCAAGGCCGGCCGCTTGGCCGAAGCCATGCCGCTCTACGAATGGTTCATGCCGCTGTTGCATCTCGATGCCCGCCCGGACCTCGTCCAGTGCATCAAGCTCTGCGAGCACATCATGGGCCGCGGCACCGCGCTGACCCGCCCACCACGCCTCGCACTGCTGCCGCAGGAGAAGGCCGAGGTCGAGGCCATGATGGTCAAGGCACTGAAGAACCGGCCGCAGCTGCCCGATGTCGGCCTGAAGGCGGCCTGACGAAAGCTGTCTCTGTCGTCATTGCGAGCAGCCCTTGCGACGATGCAATCCAGAAACTTTCCCCGGAGGGACTCTGGATTGCTTGTGCGCCAGGCAAGCTGGCGTGGTCCAACCGGTGGAAGTCCGGTCCGGGTAAGCGGTAGCGAGCGCCCGGTAGTGAGTGTTGCGTGGCCGTCGGCAACGGCGGCTGCGAAGCGTACACAACGATGCTGTGGGGTGGGCTATTGAGCCGCGAAAGACAGAAACTCGCAGAGGCCGAGCCGGTAAGCAACGTCGAAGGCAACATGTGCGGCGCCGTTATGCGAGGCGCTGACGCTCTGCCGTGGTCGAAGACCCCATCACGCAGCAAAGGACCGCGTCGGAACCTGGGAGGTCCCGCATCTGACCGATGGCAACATGCCCCCAAGGTCCGCATCGGGAAGGCGAGGAGCCAAAGCCGATGACGAACGGATGCGGGAAGTCGGACGCGGCCGTAGTAGCGTCGAAGCCTGCGAACGAAGCGGAGCGATCCGCGGAGGAGTTGGTGGAGCGAAGGGCCGCGACCAAGGGGAATGCGGACCAGCAAAGCACGCCCCGGACGCCGAGCCGGACAAGCGTGACACAGGCGTTGGAACGCATACGGCGAACTGCAAGGGAAAGGAAGAAGGAGAGGTTCACTGCGCTGCTTCACCACATCACGCCTGAACTGCTCGAGGCGGAGTTCTTCGCGCTGAAGAAGCATGCCGCGCCGGGTGTGGACGGAATGATGTGGCGGGACTACGAGCAAGACCTCAAGGCCAATCTTGAGGACCTGCATGCTCGTGTTCACCGGGGAGCGTACCGGCCGCAGCCGTCGCGGCGGGTCCATATCCCGAAGCAGGATGGGCGGCAGCGACCGCTGGCGATTGCGTCCCTCGAGGACAAGATCGTTCAGCGGGCAACCGCTACGGTGCTCAACGCGATCTACGAGGAGGACTTCCTCGGGTTCTCGTATGGGTTCCGGCCCGGGCGCAGCGCGCACGATGCGATGGATGCGCTGCTGGTCGGAATCGAGAGCCGGCGGGTGAACTTCATTGTTGACGCCGATATCCGCTCGTTCTTCGACATGGTGGACCAGGAATGGCTCATCCGCTTCGTCGAACATCGGACCGGCGACCAGCGTATCATCCGTCTGATCCGCAAATGGCTCAAGGCGGGTGTTCTCGAAGAAGGAACGGTCAGGGTCAGCGAACAGGGGACGGCACAAGGGGCGGTGATCTCGCCGCTGCTTGCCAACATCTACCTGCACTATGCCCTCGATCTGTGGGCCGAACGCTTCAGACGGCGCGAGGCCGCGGGTGACATGATCATCGTGCGCTACGCTGACGACTTCATCGTCGGCTTCGAGCATGAGAATGAGGCCCGGCACTTCCTCGAAGAATTGCGCAAACGGCTGCAGGAGTTCGCGCTGTCACTGCACCCTGAGAAAACCCGGCTGATCGAGTTCGGACGTCATGCGGAGGACAACCGCAGGCGGCGCGGGCTCGGCAAGCCGGAGACCTTCAACTTCCTCGGCTTCACCTTCATCTGCAGCCGATCCAAGCAAGGCAAGTTCCAGATCAGGCGCAAGTCTCGCAAAGACCGCATGCGGGCGAAACTGCAAGCCGTGAAGCAGGGAATGCGACGGCGTATGCACCAGTCGGTGCTCGAACAGGGCAAATGGCTGCGGCAGGTCGTTACCGGGTACTTCAACTACCACGCGGTACCGACCAACAGCCGAGCGCTCAGCGCCTTCCGCTACTTCGTCACCGAACAATGGAGGCGGATGCTTCGGCGCCGCAGCCAGATTGACGGGACCACGTGGCAGCGGGTCGCGCGGCTTGCCTCCGACTTGCTCCCCAAGCCACAAATCCTCCATCCTTGGCCCCGAACACGCTTCACCGCTACTCACCCGAGGTGGGAGCCGTATGCGGGAAAGCCGCACGTACGGATCTGTGCGGGGGGCGCCCAGCAATGAGCGTCCCTACCGCGACCGCTGCGCTCGCAGCGACGGAGAACTAGGAGGCAGCGCGCTTCTTCTTCGCATTCAACGCGGACGCCACGCGGCTCACCGGCGGCTTGCCAAGAACGCCGCTCATCGCATTGGTCGCCGCCAGCAGCTTCTCCATATCCACGCCGGTCCTGACGCCCATGCCTTCGAGCATGTAGACGACATCCTCGGTCGCGACATTGCCGGTCGCGCCCGGCGCGTACGGACAGCCGCCGAGGCCGCCGGCGGCGGCATCGATGACGCGGACGCCCTCTTCCATTCCGGCGTAGAGATTGGCGAGCGCCTGGCCGTAGGTGTCGTGGAAATGCATCGCGAGTTTTGCGGGCGGGATGTTGGCGGCTACCGCGCGCAGCATGTCCTTCGCCTTATCAGGCGTGCCGACGCCTATGGTGTCGCCGAGCGAGATCTCGTAGCAGCCGAGATCCCACAGCGTGCTCGCGAGATCGGCCACCGCCTTCGGCTTGATCTCGCCGTCGAACGGGCAGCCCAGCACGCAGGAAATATATCCGCGCACCTTCACGCCATCGGCCTCGGCACGCGCCAGCACCGGCTTGAACCGCTCGATGGATTCCGCGACGGTACAGTTGATGTTGGCGCGCGAAAAGCCTTCGGAAGCCGCCGCAAACACGGAGACCACCTTCGCGCCGGCAGCGCGGGCGGCGTCATAACCCTTCTCGTTGGGCACCAGCACGTGGAATTCGGCGCCCTTGATGTGGCTGACGCCGCGCAGCACGGCGTCGGAGCTCGCCATTTGCGGGATCGCCTTGGGCGACACGAAAGCGCCGACCTCGACCGTATCGAGGCCGGCCCCGACCAGCGCCTCGACGAAGGCGATGCGGGCCTCGACGCCGACCGGCGTCTTCTCGTTCTGGAGGCCGTCGCGCGGCCCCATCTCGATGATGCGGACCTCGTCGCTCATCTCACTCTCCCGAAGGTTCGACCACGGCGAGCTCGACGCCCTCCTGCACAATATCGCCGACCCCGCACTTGATGGATTTGAGCACGCCGGCATAGGGTGCCCGCAGCGTCTGCTCCATCTTCATCACTTCGAGCGTGAGGATCGGCGCGCCCTTGTCGAGCTTGGCGCCTTCCTCGGCCAGCACGGCGACGACCGTGCCCGGCAAGGGTGCGGCGATCTTGTCCTCGCCGACGTGCTCCTCGCTCTCGCCGCCGAACGGATCGACCCAGTGCAGGTCGAAGCGGCCGTTGCGCGTCCGCAAGTACAGCTCGTGGCCGTCGATCACGGCGGCCACGGACGATTTCACGCCGTCGAGCGACAGATCGAAGCCGCCATCCTTCGCCGCAATGGTGAACGCCAGCTCGCGCTCGCCGATCACCAGCGTCGATGGCCCGCTGCCATAGTTCAGAACAATCTTCTGCTCCGGTCCATGGCCGACGCGGAACGCAAAGCTGCGCTGGCGGCGGCCGACCGGCTGCCAGCCGAAGGTCTGCCAGGGCGAACTCGCCTCGGTCTGCGCGGTCTGCCGCTCCTCATTGACGATCGCGGCCACCGCAGCGCAGAGCTCGAGTTCGCCGGGCGCAGGCGCCGCCGACGTCAGCACCGCCAGCTCGCGCTCGATGAACCCAGTGTCGATCGCATTCGCGCGTACCTTCGGGTGCGTGATCAGCGACGAGAGGAACGGGATATTGGTGACGATGCCGCGGACGTCGGACTGTTCCAGGCCGCGGTTCAGGCGATCGATCGCAACGTCCCGCGTCGGGGCCCACGCTATCGTCTTGGCCAGCATCGCATCGTAGTAAGGCGAGACCGTATCGCCCTCGCGATAGCCGGCATCGATGCGCAGGCCCCCGGTCTCCGCCGGCATGCGCCAGGTCGAGATTTTTCCGACCGACGGCATGAAGTTCTTGGTCGGGTTCTCCGCGTAGACGCGCGCTTCGATCGCATGGCCGTTGAGGCGGATCTCGTCCTGCTTCAAGGGCAGCGCCTCGCCGAAGGCGACGCGCAGCTGCCATTCGACCAGGTCGATGCCCGTGATCAATTCGGTCACGGGATGCTCGACCTGGAGGCGAGTGTTCATCTCGATGAAAAACACGTCCTTACCGTCGGAGACGAACTCGATGGTGCCGGCGCCGACATAGTTCACGGCGCCCGCCGCTTTGCGCGCCGCGGCGCAGACCGTCTCGCGCTGGGCGGCGTTCAGCGTTGGCGACGGCGCCTCTTCGATCACCTTCTGGTGCCGGCGCTGCAGCGTGCATTCGCGCTCGAACAGCGAGAGCAGATTGCCGTGGCTGTCGCCGATGATCTGCACCTCGATATGCCTGGGATTGTCGACGTACTTTTCGATCAGCATGCGGTCGTCGCCGAACGCAGCCAGCGCCTCCCGCTTGGCGCTGACGATCGCAGGCCCGAGCTCGGCCGCCGAGCGAACGATGCGCATGCCGCGGCCGCCGCCGCCGGCGGAGGCCTTCACCAGCACGGGGAAGCCGATCTTGTCCGCGGCTTTCGCAAGCGTCGCTTCGTCCTGGGCTTCGCCATGATAGCCGGGCACCAGCGGTACGCCGGCTTTCTCCATCAGCTCCTTTGAGCCGGATTTCGAGCCCATGGCCGTCATCATGCCGGCGGTCGGGCCGACGAACACCAGCCCGGCGTCCAGGCAGGCCCGCGCGAACTCGGCATTCTCCGACAGGAAGCCATATCCGGGGTGAACCGCCTCAGCCCCGGTCTTTTTCGCGGCCTCGATCAGCCGCTCGGCATTGAGATAGCTGTCGCGGGCGCGTGCAGGCCCCAGCAGCACGGCCTCGTCCGCAAGCGCGACATGCATCGCGTCGCGGTCGGCCTCGGAATAGACCGCGACCGTGCGCAGGCCCATGGCGCGCGCGGTGCGGATGACCCGGCAGGCGATCTCGCCGCGGTTGGCGATCAGGAGGGTGCGAAAACGCCGGTAGAGCATCGAGCGGTCCATCGCATCACATCCTGAACAGGCCGAATTTCGTCGGCTCGATCGGCGCATTCGACGCCGCCGAAAGGCCAAGGCCGAGCACGAGGCGCGTGTCGGCGGGGTCGATCACGCCGTCGTCCCAAAGGCGTGCGGTGGCGTAGTACGGGTGCCCCTGGCTCTCATATTGCGCGCGGATGGGTTCGCGGAATTCATCTTCCTCTTCTTTCGACCAGCTGTCGCCCTTGGCCTCGATGTTGTCGCGGCGGACCTGGCTCAGCACCATCGAGGCCTGCTCGCCGCCCATCACCGAGATGCGCGCATTCGGCCACATCCAGAGGAAGCGCGGCGAATAGGCGCGCCCGCACATGCCGTAATTGCCGGCACCGTAGGAGCCGCCGATCACGACGGTGAATTTCGGCACCGAGGCCGTTGCAACCGCCGTCACCAGCTTGGCACCGTCGCGCGCGATGCCGCCGGCCTCGTACTTCTTGCCGACCATGAAGCCGGTAATGTTCTGCAAAAATACCAGCGGAATGCCGCGCTGGCAGCACAGCTCGATGAAATGCGCGCCCTTCAGCGAGCTCTCGCTGAACAGGATGCCGTTGTTGGCGATGATGCCGACCGGATAGCCCCAGATATGGGCGAACCCGCACACCAGCGTCGTGCCGTAAAGCTTCTTGAACTCGTCGAATTCGGAGCCGTCCACGACGCGGGCGATGATGTCGCGGACATCGAACGGCTTGCGGCCGTCGACCGGCACCACGCCATAGATCTCCTCTGCCGCGAACAGCGGGTCGCGCGGCTTCTGCATGTTGAGGTTCGGCCGCACCGACGGTTTCAGCGTGCCGACGATGCGGCGGGCGATCCCGATCGCATGGGCATCGTTCTGGGCGTAGTGATCGGTGACGCCTGACTGCCGCGAATGCACGTCGGCGCCGCCGAGCTCTTCGGCGGTCACGACCTCGCCGGTCGCGGCCTTCACCAGCGGCGGGCCGCCGAGGAAGATGGTGCCCTGGTTGCGCACGATGATGCTCTCGTCCGACATTGCCGGCACATAGGCGCCACCGGCGGTGCAGGAGCCCATCACGATGGCGATCTGCGGAATGCCTTGTGAGGACATCTGCGCCTGATTGTAGAAGATCCGGCCGAAATGCCGCTCGTCCGGAAAGATCTCGTCCTGCAGCGGCAGGAAGGCGCCGCCGGAATCGACCATGTAGACGCAGGGCAGATTGTTCTGCCGCGCGATGTCCTGCGCGCGCAGGTGCTTCTTCACGGTCATCGGGTAATAAGTGCCGCCCTTGATGGTGGCATCATTGGCGACGATCACGCATTCCCGGCCCGAGATGCGTCCGACCCCGGTGACGACGCTCGCCGAATGCACGTCGCCGCCATAGAGGCCATAGGCCGCAAGCGGCGACAGCTCCAGGAACGAGGTGCCGGGATCGACCAGGAGGTCGACGCGCTCGCGCGCCAGCATCTTGCCGCGCGCGGTGTGGCGGGTGCGCGAGGCCTCGCCGCCGCCGCCGGCAACCTGGCTGAGCTTTTCGCGCAAATCCGCGACGAGGCCGCGCATCGCCTCGGCGTTTCGCGCAAAGTCCGACGAAGAAGGATCGATGCTGGAATGGAGCGGCATGCAGGTCCCGCGTGGCTGGTGATGTCTGAAGAGGCCGCGGACAGGTTGGACCAGTTCCGCGGCAATTCCAATTGGAAGGAGCTTACGCGGTCTCCGCCATCAGCTCGCGGCCGATCAGCATGCGGCGCACCTCGGATGTGCCGGCGCCGATCTCGTAGAGCTTTGCGTCGCGCCAGAGACGCCCCACGGGGAATTCGCTGGTGTAGCCGACGCCGCCCAGCGCCTGGATTGCCTCGCCCGCCATCCAGGTCGCCTTTTCCGCGGAATAGAGGATCGCGGCGGCCGCGTCCTTGCGCAAGCTGCGCGCATGATCGGCGCGGTCGCAGGCGCGGCCGACCGCGTAGACATAGGCGCGCGTCGCCTGCCAGGTCGCGTACATGTCGGCGAGCTTGCCCTGCATCAGCTGGAAATCGCCGATCGGCTGGCCGAACTGCTTGCGCTCGTGCATGTAGGGCACCACAGCGTCCATGCAGGCCGCCATGATCCCGAGTGGGCCGCCCGACAGCACCGCGCGCTCATAGTCGAGGCCGGACATCAACACCTTCACGCCCTCGCCCACCTTGCCCATCACGTTCTCCTCGGGCACCTCGCACTCGTCGAAGAACAAGGGATAGGTGTTGGAGCCGCGCATGCCGAGCTTGTCGAGATGCTGGCCGTGGGTGAAGCCCTTGAAGCCTTTCTCGATCAGGAAGGCGGTCATGCCGCGCGGGCCGGCCTCCGGATCGGTCTTGGCGTAGACCACCAGCACGTCGGCATCGCCGCCATTGGTGATCCACATCTTGGAGCCGTTGAGCACGTAGCGGTCGCCCCGCTTGTCGGCGCGCAGCTTCATCGAGACCACGTCGGAGCCGGCGCCGGGCTCGGACATCGCGAGCGCGCCGACGTGCTCGCCGGAGATCAGCTTGGGCAGGTAGCGCTGGCGCTGGGCGTCGTTGCCGTTGCGGCGGATCTGGTTAACGCAGAGATTGGAATGCGCGCCGTAGGACAGTCCCACGGCGGCGGACCCGCGCGAAATCTCCTCCATGGCGACGATATGGGCGAGATAGCCCATGTTGGAGCCGCCATATTGCTCCGGCGCGGTCATGCCGAGCAGGCCGAGGTCGCCGAGGCGTTTCCACAGGTCTGCCGGGAACAGATTGGCCTTTTCGATCTCGGCGGCGCGCGGGGTGATCTCCGCCTCCACGAAGGCGCGGAGAGTGTCGCGCAGCATGCCGATGTCTTCGCCCAGATCGAAATCGATGCTCGGGATGTTCAAGGCGATTCCTCCGTGATTTGGTTCCAAACCTAGCGAGGTTCGGGTCCTTCTCCGGTCGAAAAGGTTGCATTTTCCGCCAAACTTGGCGAGGATTTTCCATGACTTTTCAAGCCGCAACCGCGAACTCGCGCCGCGCCGTCACCCCTGCCGCCTTCGTCCGCGGCGTGGTCGCAGCCTACGAGCGCTATGGCCGCGATCCCGCGGAGGCGTTGAGCCGGGGTCAGGTTGCGCCGGACCTGGTCAATTCTCCGGATGGGCGGGTCACTGCCGCCCAGTTCGAGGCCCTGGCCGGCCACGCCATGCGCGAGCTCGATGACGAGGCGCTCGGCTGGTTCTCGCGCCGGCTGCCGTGGGGCTCCTACGGCATGCTGTGCCGCGCCTCGATCACTGCGCCGACGCTGGAGGTCGCGCTGAAGCGCTGGTGCCGGCATCACCGCCTGCTCACCGAGGACGTGCTGCTCGATCTCGAAATCGGCGAGGAGACTGCAAGCGTATCGATCCAGGAGCAGCGCGACCTCGGGGCTTTGCGCGAATTCTGCCTGGTCACCTTGTTCCGCTACGTGCTCGGCTTCTCCTGCTGGGCGGTGGATTCCAGGATCGCGCTCCGCGCCGCCGAATTCCCCCACCCCGAGCCGGCCCACGTCTCGGTCTATCCGACCATCTTTTGCAGAAACCTCCGCTTCGACGCGGCAAGTGCCCGCATCGTCTTCGACAAGCATTATCTTTCGCTGCCGCTGACCCGCAGCGCCGCCGATCTCGACAACATGCTCAAGGGCGCGCTGCGGCTCACCGTGCTGCCCTACCGGCGCGACCGGCTGCTGGTCGAGCGCGTCCGCCGCGTGCTGCGGAATGCGCGCGGACGGGTCCTCGGCGCCGAGGACGTCGCGAGCGAGCTCGCGCTCTCCACCCGAACCATGCATCGGCGCCTGCGCGAGGAGTCCACCTCGCTGCGCGATCTCAAGGAAGAAGCAAAGTTCGAACTGGCAAAACAGGAGCTGATGCGCGGCCGGGTGCCGATCAAGCGGATCGCGGAGATCGCCGGCTTCGGCAACGAGAAGAGTTTTTCGCGGGCCTTTCGGACCTGGACCGGTACGTCCCCACGTGAGTTTCGCGGGCGGTACCGGTAACGCGCCCGCGAGCGACGTCGCGCGCCCCGTCATAAACTTACGGCCCCCAGGATGAATCCCGGAGGCCGCAACGTTTCGAAACTGGTCCGATGCGTCAGTTCGAGTTGGTCTGCGCACCCGAACGAAGCTTGGGCTGCTTGGCCTGTTTCGGCTGGAAAGCGAGCGCGTCGTTGGCGGTCTTGGCGCCGCCGCTCTGCGAGCACGTGCCGCCGATACCACCTGCCGCCTGCCGGCAGGCTTCCATGGTCGGGAAACCGCAGCCATGAGCGGCCTGGGCGCCGTTGGTGATGCAGTAGTCCTCTGCCTGCGCAGCCGGCGCGGTCAGAACCAGAAACGCAGACGCAAACAGCGTCGCAGTGGAAGCCGCGAACGTCTTCGAGATCGATGTCATATTGTCTTTTCCTGCTTCAGGGTCCCACAAAAGAATCCTCGGCATGCGAGGCAGGCTGAGGGTCACACCTTGCATCTAGGCGGCGCACGAGAACCGACAATCACGTCTCAGCGCATTGCAGGACTTCGCAAATCACATGTCACAGTTAGGTGAGTTAGTCAGTATATATTTCCACTACGACCTCACCTCTGCCCCCTCAGCGCCCCATGACGTGCAGCGGCTTGAAGCAGCCCAGGATCAACCGTTTCGGGTCGAACGGGATTTCGCCCGCAGCCTCGAAGCGCTTGTCGCCGGCCATCCTGGTTTCGGCGGCCTCGAGCGTCGCCTTGTCGGGCCAGACCTGCCAGGTGAAGACGATCTTCTCGCCCTGCTTCGCATGCACGGCGCGGCGAAAGTCGGTTTGCGTGCCGCTGGGGACGTTGTCCTCCCAGGACTCGACGATCTCCAGACAGCCGTATTCCCTGAACAGGGCCGAGCCATTCTCGGCCCATCGGCGATAGGCCTCCATCTTGTCCTCCCGCACCGGAATGACGAAGCCCGCGACGTACATGATTCAGCTCCTTCGCAATCCCCGTGAGCCTCACGGCGGGGACACAATCGCCTATCCTGCCCCTATCCTGCCGGCGCCACCGCAACCTCCTGCAGCGGCAGCGGCACGTCCTTTGCGACGCCCAGCACCGGAAAGCTGCGGACGTTCTTGACGTCGGGCATCGCAGCGAAATGCAGCAGCTGCTGGCGCATGCTCTCGACGCTCGGCGCGACGCATTTCAGCAGATAGTCGGTGTCGCCCGAGATCCGCCAGCACTGCTGGATGCGCGGGATCACGGCGATCGAGCTCTCGAAGGCCTCCAGCACCGGCTGAGCCTGGCTGCCGAGCTGGATCGAGACGAACGACACCACCTCATAGCCGAGCAGCCGCTCGTCGATCACGGCGCGCACCGCCCGGATCACCCCGCGGCTGAACAGCGATTTCAGCCGGCGCAGGCAGTTGGGCGCGGAGACGCCGACGCGCAGCGCCAGCTCGTTGTTGCGAACCCGCCCGTCCTCCTGCAGCTCGGCAAGTATCTTCAGATCGATGCCGTCGAGCTGGTCACGCCCCGCCATCCCCCACCTCGCCATGGTCGTGTCATGCGCGGCAGCGAAGCATGGGGCGGGATTGGTGCCAAGGGGCTGGAGGACGGCCCGCCCCCGTCCTCATGACCTCAACCCTGCCGCCAAAACGCAAATGCCCGGGACAAGCCCGGGCATGAAGTGCCGATAGAGTGTGCCGAGCCTCAATGTGTCCAGGGCTCACCGCGCCGGAACGAGAAATTGTCGGCATAGGCGACCGGCCGGCGGATCGATTCCTGGGGCTCGATGACCTGGTAGGCGATACCCTTGCGCTCGCAATAGGCGATCGCCTCTTCCTTGCTGTGGAAGCGCAGGGTGATCTGCTGCTTCATGTCGCCCGACGAGGTCCAGCCCATCAGCGGCTCGACCGCGCGCGGCTGCTCTGGCTCGTAGTCGAGCTGCCATTCCTTCGTCTTGGACCGGCCGGATTGCATCGCGTTCTTAGCGGGCTTGAAAATGCGTGCGGTCATGGGTGGTCCGGGCCTCGTTTTTCGTCTTTTCGTTCGATTTCGATGCGTCAGGGTGGCAGTTGGTGGAAACCCCGGGGATAGTATAGAGACACCGACTGGGAACTGATCGGTGATTCCGGCCCCGGTAACCTCTGCGACGGTATAGTCATTATGCTGCACCGTGACAATTGCGTACCCGCCTTCCGCGCCGGGATCCCGCCCGGCGGCACTGCCTCGCCGACCTCAGCCTGTCTGCCCCCTTCGAGAGCTCCCGTCGCATGGCCTTCCTGAACATCAACGCTACGCTGCCCGAAAAGGGCCGCGACCTCAGGCTCGACCTGTTTCGCGGTGTCGCCAACTGGGCGATCTTCCTCGATCATATCCCCGACAACGTGGTGAACTGGATCACCACGCGCAATTACGGCTTTTCCGACGCCGCCGACTTGTTCGTCTTCATCTCCGGCTACACCGCCTCCTTCGTCTATGCGCGGATGATGCTGGACCGCGGCTTCATCGTCGGCGCCACCCGGCTCACCAAGCGGGTCTGGCAGCTCTACGTCGCCCACATCATCCTGTTCGTGATCTACATCGCCTCGATCAGCTATCTCGCGTTGCGCTTCGGCGATTCCGAGATGATCAACGAGTTCAACGTCGCCGGCCTCGTGGACAACGCCACCGAGACCTTGCGCCAGGGCCTGTTCCTCCGCTTCAAGCCGCTCAATCTCGACGTGCTGCCGCTCTACATCGTGCTGATGGGCCTGTTTCCGCCGGTGCTGTGGTTCATGCTGCGCAAACCCGATCTGACGATGGCCTTGTCGATCGTGCTGTGGCTCGCCGCGCGCCATTTCGGCTGGAATCTGACGGCCTATCCGGCCGGCCAGTGGTACTTCAACCCGTATTGCTGGCAGGTGCTGTTCGTGTTCGGCGCCTGGTGCTCGATGGGTGGCGCGCGGCGCTCGATGACGCTGGTCAATTCGCCTGTTACGCTGTGGCTCTGCCTCGGCTATCTCCTGTTCGCGCTGGTGATGACCATGGCCGGCCGCTTCCCCAGCTTTGGCGGCATGTTCCCGGAATGGCTATTCTCGGCCTTCAACCCCAACGACAAGACCAACCTCGCGCCCTACCGCTTCCTGCATTTCGTCGTGATCGTGATCCTGGTGATCCGCTTCGTGCCTAAAGACTGGCCGGGGCTGGAATGGAAGGTGTTTGACCCGCTGATCGTGTGCGGGCAGCAGTCGCTCGCGGTGTTCTGCGTCGGCGTGTTCCTGTCCTTCGTCGGTCATTTCGAGCTGTCGATGAGCTCCGGCTCGCTGTTCGCGCAGCTGTTCGTCAGCATCGCCGGCATCGCGATCATGACGACCGTGGCCTATTACATCTCGTGGTCGAAGAAGCAGGACAAGCCGCTGAAGCCGCCGCCGGCCCAGCCGGCAGCGGAGGCGAAGGTCGCCTGAGAGAGGCGGTAGCTACGCCGCCTCTTCGGCGTCGAATTCGGTGAACTTCTTGTAGATCCAGTTGCGGCCGTCGTGCCGGCGCCAAACCTTGCCGTAGACGAGCTGCCCGTTGATCGAGCGGCGCGGCACGATCACGGTCCAGAGGTGCCAGATTTCGGTCCAGCTCGACTGCGTGTTGACGGTTTTGACGTTGCGATTGAAAGACATGACGCAGAACTCAAAGGATACGCGCGCGCGACGAACAGTGATCTTGTGTGAGCACGGGTTTCAGACAGCCCATCGCGAGCCGGGACCGATCTGATAACGCCACTTGAGGCGGCCGCAACAACCGCTCGCCCTTAACCTAACCGATCAACCTTACCTGCAGCGGAGGGGTTGGCCGGACCGGTTGAAAGCCGGCGCCGGTTTTTCTAGAATGCATGGACGATTTGAGATGAGCGCGTCGTTTTGGACGCGTGGCGGTTTTGAACCCATTGCATTTTGAAAAATGACTTACTGGCTGGGGCGGTCGCAATGAACTTGCAGTGTGTATGTCTGCGCCTGGCGGTGTCATCGATGCCGCCTGCCCCACTGCTCCGGACGTCGGTTCAGGAGCCGCCCAAGCCCGCCAACGACAATCAGATCGTCTGGCCGTTCGTGCCGTTTCCGCCCGGCTGGCACGCCTCGAGCTGATTGCGTTCAAAAGCGCAACGCCGCGCAAGCGGAATATCATCGCTTCGCGGCGTCCGTTTAGGCATTGGGCGCTGAAATCCCCAACACCGATATGTCTGGGTGACGAGCCAAGGGTTCGATGAATCCTCGGTAATTCTGCGCCGTGGCCCTCGCTCGCGGATGTCTCACCTCCGTCGTGCCGTCGGAATAGGTGATCGTGATGGTGGTGACGCCATCGAGGGTGATCGAGACCTCGCTGACGATGGTCTTGGCCGAGCCGCCACTGTCTCCCGACCCCAAGCTTCCGCCCGCCGATTGCGATGACGATGTCGCCGATGTCGAAGATACCGCGGAGGACGACCCTATAGCGGTCGACGCAGTCGTCGTCACCGCCGCGCTGGCTGATGCAATCGCACTGATCGAGATTGAAACCTCGTCCCAGAGAGCCTCGAGCGCAACGCCGGTTGCGTAGCCGCCCGTCTGCTTCGACGCGGCGGACGACGCTGGCGCCAGAGGCGCGAAAAATTGGCGCAGCGAATTTCCTGTCCCAACCGCAGCAACCAAACGCCGCCCTGTGCGTTGCAGCTTCTTCCCACCTGTCCGGGGGATCTGCGCGCGCTGCGATCAGCGCGTGCCCTCATGGATGGACAGCCATCTCGCCTCACGTCCGTGTGAGCTGGAGCGCGGCCGGCGAATTTCTTTGACCGAGCAGAGACCAATGAAGAGAAGGCCGCAAGGCAGGGGGGCGCAGTGAGCCAGATCGATACGACCGAGAAACTCTCCGAGCCACCGAAGAGCGGAAGCTCATTGTTCGCGCTCTGTGGCCTCGGCATCGCCGGGATCGTCATGCTGGGCTGGATCTGCGCCCTCGCGTGGATCGCCTGGCGGCTTGTCGATTGGCTGCTGTTCTGAAGGCGCGCTAAAGCATGAACGGGGAAAAGTGCGAAGCGGTTTTCCGAAAAGATCATGCGCAAACAAAAACCTAAAGCGCTATGACGATTCATCCCGGTCTCATCGCGCTTTAACGGGCCATAAGGCCCTCAACGTTGTCGACAACCGGGACTGGTCGGGGCAGCTGGATTCGAACCAACGGCCTCCGGCTGCCCGGTCTGAAACCGGGCATGGCTTTGATCGGCGAAACCCAGAGCAACCACCATGACCATCGACCGACCCATGTTTCCGCCGCGAGCGGAGCCCGTGGATTCGTTTTCCGCCCAAACCGCCACCGGAGACAGCCTGAAACGGGAAAACGCATCAGCGAGTCTCGCAAGCCCGTTGCGGGCATAACCAATGTCGTCGAACTGTCTGCACGTCGCGCGGCGCGCGCCCTGCCTTCCGAGAACGTCAGGCCTGTCGAATTCCCGGTAACAGGCCGCCAACTCGCCGGGCGCAGGCGCTATCCACTCAGCATCCCTGCACCCACGTTTCCATGGCCGTGACAGTCGCGGGCAAACTCCAGAGGGGCGAAGCGCTCCGGGTCGATCCCTACCTCGATGAGGGTGCCATACTCTGGAAAGGCGTAGAGGCCGCTCGCCTCCTCGCGGAGTTCTTCGAGCCCGCCGTGCAACAGGGCGGAGGGCAGCAGCAATGAAGCGCCGGAGCCGATCGCACAGGACCCGCAACCGCCAGCGGCTGGCATCACATGCCCGCCGGCTGAGGCGGTAACAAATAGGCCCGCTAGTTCAGGCTGGCGGCCTGGTAACCCGGTGGATCAAAAATGAATGCACCGAATGTTCTATTCGCGCCGGCAGTCACAACTCGCGCGCGCATGCGGCATAACTGCACTTAGGTTGATTTTCTTTGCGAAACCTCTGAACAGGGTATCTAATAATGGTTGAACTCTGAAGGTTTAGCATTTGGGGTTTATAGTCATGCGCCACTTTTCGAGGCGACGACACCCCGAGAAGCCCAAGCTACTGCCCTTCAAGTGGGTCGTCCTGTACGGAGGTATGTCCGTTGAGTGTAGCGACGAGGCCGGCGCGAAGAAATTGGCGGCCAAGCTCCGCCGGAAAGGTTACCGGCTGGCGGCTCGAACAGCGGATGGCGTATCGCCCTCCTGGCGAATCGATCCCGAGGATCTGGACGAGTGGCTGAGCCGGGAAACCAAAGCCAGTTGATGGAGGCGGGCTGGCGCTCCAGCAGGGCACGACGCTCTATTGGGTCCGCGGTGCCGCCGGCTCACGCTGGCGGGTCCTCTTTCACTTCCGACTTAGTCGCTGTTTTTCCTCTAGAGTCGAGGAGTTTCGGCAGTGCGGGCATTTGCGCTTTGGGCGTTTGAATTGGTTCGTCCTGTGCCGTATCTGCCTCGTCCGCTCTCTTTCGACTGACGAGCACACCAGTAATGCCGATGACTACCAGAAAGGAGCCAGAGATCATCAGCCAATAGGGCCATTCCAACGAAAGCTTCATGGGCTAACGGTAGTGTAGGTTGTTCTCAGCCGATCCGACGCTCGGGCACTTCCGGTCGACCGACGGTTTATTCCAACCGCTAATCCTTCGTGAATTGCCCACCTGACGCTGTAGAAATACTGGTCCAGCTATGGCGGGTTCATTGATTGCGGGCTGCATCGGCGCCTTGGCTGCAGGGGGCCACTTTCGCGGTGATCAGCTACTACGATACTCGGGCTGAGCGTAAGCGGCCGCTAGATGGCACTACATCGCCGTGCTGGGCACGAGAGCGCACAACATGAGCGCTGCGCAGGTGCTCTACCAATCGAATGAAGGCCTCGCCGGCCCCCAGCTCCATTTACCGGGCAAGTAACGACCAACAGGAGCATCCGCAGACTTAGCCGCTTCCAAGGGGTTCGAGTCCGACGGATGAGGATAAGCCTCACGGGAATGATCCAGATCGACCTTGGTGCGGTCTTCGTCCCAATTGGGACTCTGAGCGAGATCGGTTGTCATGCTGGGCCTCCGCTGACCGCGACTAGCTTAGCAACGCCGGCCGGCAGATGCTGTAACCGAACTGCTACATTCCGAGACCAATCGTACGCAAGGAGCCCGCCGGCTCACGGTGGCGGATGCGATATTTCCTGGCCGCCTTTCGCCTTGGTGGGTATCCGGCGTACGCTGCTTTCCGAGGTCTCAAATAGAGGCAGGAAATAATGTCGGCGACAGAAGTCCTAAAGAGCGCGTTCCCGCTAGCCCTTTATATTGCGGCGACAACGACGACGCTCGCAACCGCCCAAGAAGCAACATTTTCAGAAGGCGAGCGACTTGGCCTTGCGGCGTGTTTGTCCAAATGCCCCAATAACGACAAGGCATGCAGCAATCGATGTATCTCGAGTTCTCAAACCAAGGGGCGTGTGTGGGGCGACGATGTGCGCGCTTGCATCAGGGGTTGCCGGGTAGGCACCCAAATGAAAGATCAGATATTGGGTTGTATAACGGGCTGCCGTCTTGATCGGATCGTCCGGTAGAAGCGCGGTCTAGCGCCGGCACAAGCCGCGAGGGATTGCGGTCCCGGGAGCGCGGGCGGTTCGAGTTCTCCGGGCCGCCCCAACCGGGGCAGCCGCCAGCTAGGAGCAAGCCCCCGCGCTTGGGGCGGTTTCCGGTCACTCAGCTGATGGTGCAGCTGTGGCTGGTGCCTGAGCCGCTCTTGATCGTCGTGCAGGTAACTGTTCCGTCCGGGGTTTCCGTCGACGTCACCCCAATCTTCATCCCAAAGAAGCTGAAATGCAGGCTCGCCGACTTGTCGGTGCCGCCGGTCACTACGTCCAGATCGTCAAGGCTGAGATGTCGGATGTCGTTGCTGGTGCGGGTCATCGGTTTTCTCCTGATGGGGATGAGACAACTGCCATCCCGGTTTGATTGGCAGAAACCTATTCTTCGCGCTTCCGATGTTCTGTGACCAACAGCACAGGGGTTGGTCATCGTTATCGAATGTGAGGCAGCCTGAACCGCGAGTTCTCTACGCCGGATGTCTCGCGGCATTGAGAAACCCGCCAGCGCCGACCGAAGATGGCCTGTGCGGCTGCTATCATTTTGCTACCGAACTAACGGTGACGACTGGGGTGGAACAGTGGCATCGGTCCGCCGGCCGGCCCGCTTGGGAAATCTACTGGCGGGAGTCCTGCCGGCGTTGCAGGGCTTCGATGGCGTTCCGATAATATTCGGCCACCTTGAGAAGACCGTCGCGCTCCAGATCGAGGGAGGCGACGGCCGCGTGCTCCCTGCACACACGTTCAAGCCTGCGGAATTCCCTTAATTCCCGGTTCAACGACAGATCCTCAGCCCCGCGGCAACGACGTCTCTTCAAACTAGCCAATTGCCGAATTTCCCGCACCGAGAATATCAACCGCTGCGCGAACCGTCGGTCCAGTTCCCGACATTGGAACCCAGGCGTGACGTCCCCCTTGCAATTCAACCATAGCGGGAGTCTGATGCGCCGCATGGGGCAGCATCAGCATGACATCGACGACTACGTGCGCATGGAGCGCATCTGCCGGGACTTGGCCGAGGAAGCGCCCTGCCCCTGGAGCGCGGCGCACTGCTCGACATGGCAGAGAACTATCGCACCGTTGTCCTCGAACGCGCAGCCCAGCTATGGAGCCGATCTTCCCATGGCATTCCCAACCGAAAATTCTGGGAAGATCGAGCCCGCAAATTTTGCTGTAAATGCTTGAGAAAGCTGGTCGGGGCAGCTGGATTCGAACCAACGACCTGCAGTACCCAAAACTGCCGCGCTACCAGGCTGCGCTATACCCCGAATATCCGGCGATTCCTGTCGATACACGCTTCCAAAGGCGCCAGCAAGCTTACAAACCGCCGCCCGGCGAGGCTGGCACACCCCCGCCGGGCGCCCCTATTTGCTGCCGAATAGCGGGTGGCCGACACGGTCGCCGGGGCGGATGCCGTATTTCTGGGCCGTTCCCGCCACCACCTCCAGGACCGCCCGGGCGGGGCCCCTGGAGGAAATGATCTTGGTCGACAGCGGCTCGGTATTTTCCGCAATCCGCAGGATACGGCCGTCGGCGCGGATGAAGATCATGTCGAGCGAGACATAGGTGTTCTTCATCCACATCGAGACTTCCTGCTCGGGATTGAAGTCGAACAGCATGCCTTTGCCGTCGGCCAGCTCCTTGCGGTACATCAGCCCGGTCTGCTTCTCCTCCTCGGTCGTCGCCATCTCCACCGAGAACACCTGCACGCCGTTCTTGGTGACGATCTCGAGCGGCTGGAAGGTCGCGGCGCCGGTGGGCGCACTCGCGACGGCAAAGCCGGCGATGAGGAGGATGGCGGCAAGCCAGCTCCTGGCGAGGCACTGGAACGGCCGTCGATTCAAAGTCATGGCAGAACGCATGGGGAGTGGCACTCTGGGCGTGGGAACGGACCAACTCCTACGCGGCGACCGCCGGAAAAGCCAGAGGCGCGCTGGTCGGCCGGCGCGCCTCTGCTCACGATTGCGGGAATTGGTAGCTTCAGTGCGACTGCAAGCCCGGCGATCCGGTCTCGGGGTGGATCTCGGCCGCCATCATGCCCTTGGAGCCGGGCCCGAAGCGGACCAGCACATATTGGCCGGGGCGCAATTCGGTCATGCCGAAGCGGCGCAGTGTCTCCATGTGCACGAAGATGTCGGGCGTGCCCTCGCCGCAGGTCAGGAAGCCGAAGCCGCGCAGCCGGTTGAACCATTTGACCTGGGCTCGCTCCAGCCCGCTGGTCGGCGTGACCGTGACATGGGTGCGCGGCGGCAGCATCTGCGCCGGATGGATCGCGGTCGACTCGTCCATCGAGACGACCCGGAATGCCTGGTAGCCCTTGGCGCGCTGGACGCACTCCACGACGATCCGTGCGCCCTCATAGGCGGTCTGGAAGCCGTCGCGCCTAAGCACGGTAACGTGCAGGAGGACGTCGGGCCAGCCATTGTCGGGAACGATGAAGCCGTAGCCCTTGGATGCGTCGAACCATTTGATGACGCCCGTCACCTCGACGAGGTTGGCGCTGGCCTCGCCCAGTCCGGTGAAGGGACTGAGTGCGCCGTCACGGCCGGCGGTGCCGTGCTCGCCCGGCGTCAACCGCCCCGGTGAACTGCCCTGCCCTGGAACTCCAAGCTTTTTGGACTCAAATCCGTCCGACGACCCCATAACCCCGGACCCCACACTGCCATGCAACCCGCCACATTGGCGGCGCCCGAATCACGCGTCTTAAGAGAATGTTCTCACTTCGACGCGACGCGAATCTTCCGACTCAAAAGATAACACTCCGGGTTGCGGCGCATAGACAAAAAAGAGATTCGCCTGAACCTATGAACAGCTTGCACAGCCGCGAATCAAACTAACGCCTCAATTACCGACAAAGGGCCCGAGGGTTTCGCCGATGTCGTGGCGGATGACGAGGTCGGCGATGTCGTCCTGCTCGGTCGGTTCGCGATTGATGATCACCAAACGTGCACCGGAGTTCTTCGCCATCATCGGAAAGCCGGCCGCCGGCCAGACGACGAGCGAGGAACCGATCGCGATGAAGAGGTCGCAATGCTGCGACAGCTCGGTTGCGCGCTGCATTTCATCCTCGGGCATCATCTGGCCGAACGATATCGTGGCCGTCTTCACCGGCTCGTCACACACGGTACAGTTGGGTGCGGCGTCCTCCTCGTCGAATCGTCGCTTCACCCAGTCGAGCCGATAGGACTGCCCACATCCGATGCAGCGCGCATAAGTGGTATTTCCATGAAGTTCAATCACGTGCTCGCTGGCGAAGCCCGAAGCCTGGTGCAGATTGTCGATGTTCTGGGTGATGACCGCGGGAACCTTGCCGGCGCGGTAGAGCGATGCCAGCGCGCGATGGCCGCGACCGGGCTTGGCCGCCGCAAACACCTGCTCCATCGCGAAGCGGCGGCGCCAGGATTCGTCGCGTGCTGACTGGCTGGCGACAAACTCGCCGAACTCGATCGGACGGTAGCGCGTCCATATTCCGCCCGGAGAGCGGAAGTCGGGGATACCGCACTCGGTCGAGATGCCGGCGCCCGTGAACGGCACGATGGTCCTGGCCTCGGCGATCATGTCGCCGAGCCGTTCGACGCCGCTGCGAAGATCTGACGCAATCATGGGCCAGCCCTTCTGACTTTCGTCCACGGCTCTATAGCATGGTGCGCGCCGGACGTTGCCATCGTCCGATCAGGTGCGCCCCTGCCTGCTGCAGAGTCTGCCGTTCGCAAACTGCGCGCGCTCAAAGCAACAAGGGTGTTGACGCTCTCGACAACAGCGAACAAGCGCACGGGCGACGTGCGGCGAGAAACGCGCCGCCAATTTTTCCTGGCCTTCGCTTATCACAATCCTGCAATGCCTCCTCCCCATTGACGCCCCAATCGGAAGCGCCAATGCATGTGTTGATTGCGACTCAACGCGCAATGCGGCGGCAGCGCTTGAGTCCACGTGTAGACACACTCCGATGGACAGGGTCCAAGTGCGAACAGAGGGGATGGACATGACCGAAGACGAACAACGCAAGATCCGCGAACGCGAAGAGATCGCCGCCCGTGTCGCCGCCTTCCGTGCAACCCAGGAGAAGTTCAAGCGCGAACGCGAAGAGTATTTCGTGTCGACGCTCGAGAATGCCCGCAAGGTGGAACGGCCCTCGCTCTGGCCGTAAGCCACGTCTGATCGATACGCATGAAAAAAGCCCGGAGCATCGCTCCGGGCTTTTCGCCTTATTGAACCGTTACCAGTGGCGATAGTAGTGGTGCCGGTAGTACGGTCCGCCGTAATAGGCGTACGGGCCCGCTCCATAATAGTAGCCCGGCCCGTCATAGTAGCCGTAGCCCGGGCCGTAATAGCCGTACGGATGCGATGCGGCGACCGCGCCCGCGGTGATCGCGCCGGCGGCAAGGCCGAATGCGAGGCCCGGACCGATGCCGCGTCCACGCGCCTCGGCCGGTGCAGGCGCCGCGACCGCGGTCACGCCGACGGCTGCGACGGTGGCGAGAACTGCCAGTGTCTTCTTCATGATTTTCCTCCTTCGCATCAACCGACACAACGCAGGCCGCTTGCGATGGTTGCGGGCAGGGCGGAACCCAGGGCTCTCAAAAAATGGCGCTGAAGGCGGAACGAAGTCGCATCGGCGGCATTGAGTCTGCAAGTGCAGAGCCTCCGCCATCCGGTAGAGGCAAAAGCACGGAAGCCCCGTCAGTATCCTCCGCGATGCTGGCGGGGTTTTCAGTTCCACGGGAGCAAATGGCAGCCGACCATAACAACTGCCAGCGGGGCGATACCAAGGAGGAAGGATTGCCCATATCCGCTTTGCTGGCCCGTATTCGCAGGCTCGTTCCGAAATCGGATGATCAGCACTACGATGAGATCGTGCGCAATTTCGGCGTCGGCACGCTGCGTGCGCCGCCGACGCCGATGAGTGACCGCGAGCTCGCGCAGGCCATCGCCGAGTTCCTCAAGGAGCAGCCCTCATCCGAATCCGTCGCGGCCCTCGGCCGGCGGCTCGACCCCTCCTCGCGACTCTAGTCTAGCCGGATTTCCGTCGCCCGCGCGGAACAAGCGCTCTTTGCGCACGTTGAGGTTGTCTTCATGAAAGCGAGGCCGACATGCCCGCCTGGCTCGAAATTCTGCTCAACCTGTCCGGCTTCGCCGGCTTCGTGGCGCTTGCGACCCGGGGCGCTTCGTGCGGCGATGCGTCTGCGGCGGACCCGATCCACACCGACGAGCGCTAGTTGGCCGGGCGCTAATGGGCGGCCCGCCGTGCGCACCAGCCTGTCGGCCTTGACGGCGAGGCGGATGTCCTCGGCTTGCGGCCGCAGCGAGAAGCTGATCACCACGAAAGCGAGGCAGAACAGCGAGCCGACGATAACGCCCGTCGGTAAGTGTGCCGGTCGCCTTGATATAAGTGTGCCGGTCGCCTTGATGAAAGGATGGTTCTGACAAAGGCGTCATGACGTCGATCTTGAAAAGTTGCTTCTTGCCGAAGCGTTCCTTGCTTGTCTTTCCGAGATTACCTACGCCAGTGCGCGGCGATCGCAACGCGATTGGACTTTTAACCTAACCGAATAGGGTCATCGGCTTGCGCGCAAGCTTTCGTTAGGAATTCGCGCAGGCGCTTTGCGCTGCCGGTTCGTTGGCGACCGACGGAAGCAGCGGCCGCGCCCTGCACAGCTCCATCCAAACCTTGGTGAAGATCGACGGCGGGCACTGTCCGGCTTTGTTCCGGCTTCGACTCCACTTCGTTCTCGAAGAACGAATCGGAATCGAAGAAATCGGCGCGAAGCAACTCTTACCGAGAGGTGTGGATCGCGCGCGCCAAGTCCGATCGCGGCGACCCAACCGCGTTCGCCGCGCCACATGCAGCGCCGATGGGCGGCCTCGGCTTTCGCATCGGGATTCGGCAGCCGCGACTTGTTCTGCATCCGACTCCATTTCGTTCTGGAAGAACGAATCGGAGGCGAGAAAATCAGCGCGCAGCGTTTCCTAACGATCGATGAAGTCGCGTGGCGCCGCTGTATCGGCGCCCGATGATTTCGGCGGCACGAATGTCGAGACGACCGGACGACCGCGAACACGATGACGATCTCGCGGCAGGGTCGCATCGAAAGCTGTTGGCCAAGCTCGCCGTCATCGGCTTTGCGCATCGCGGGCATGTCATGTTGCGCGAACGCTGTGCAGAATGATGGTTCCTCATCGAGCGGCGGCGAGCAGACCGACGCGCAGCGCCACGTCCCATGATCGGCCCCGATCAATAACTCGAGTCGCGTCCGCTCCTCGGCGATATGAGATCAGGCGCGTGCCCCCCGGTGCGGGACCGCACCGGTTGCCGTCGACGTCGGCCGAACCTGGGTCAAGCCGCTCGCTTGGCTTTGCTCTTCTGGGAGAAGCATTCGAGGATCTGGATGCGGAGCTCTTCCGCGGCAGGGCCTTCTACCTTCCGGAGCTCGTTCCACAGCCGGATCACTTCGCGTTGTTTTTCGACGGTCATGGGTCACCTCCACGGCGACTCATAAGAACAAAATGAGAACAAAAAGTCCAGCCCCTCCGCAGGATTTCGCGCAAATCCTCTTGAACCTTCCGCGCGCTGCGCAGACTCATGAAGGCTGGGGATTTCAGCGCCCAGTCACATAGCAGCGCCGCGTGACGAGCATATTCCGTCGCCGCGGCGCTGTTGTATTTTGGAATTTCAACCTTAAGTTCGTGGCATGACTGACGGCCAGGCGCTGAAATCCCAGGACCGTCAGTTTGGAAAACCCCGCGCATCGCGCGGGGTTTTTCTTGGTCTAAGTTTTGGCCGGCCGGCGCTTCAAATCAAGAAGCAAAAGCCCCGTTTCGAGTACATCGGAACGGGGCTCTGGGCACGCAACGCTGTGCGCGAGCGCCGGATCAGACGGCGTCCTTGGCCACCTTCAGCGGCGAGGCCTTGACCGACTTGCTCGCCGGCTTGGCGGCAAACTGCATCGGCTCCTTGGTGAAGGGATTGATGCCCATCCGCGCCTCGGTCGCCGGCTTGTTCACGACGGACATCTTCACGAAACCGGGAATAACGAACTCGCCGGACTCGTTGAGCTCCTTGTAGCCCACCGTCGCCATGTACTCGATGACCGACTTCACGTCGTTCTTCGAGAGCTGCGTGCCCTCGGCAATCGCATCGATCAACTGAGTCTTGGTCATCTTCGCCATGTCTGGGATCCTTCTGAATTGGGTGCGCGTGAGCGTCGAGGTCACTCTGCCGGGCACATGACAAAACCGCGCAGCGCGCTTCGTGGTCATGCCGGCGGTCAGGAAGTCACCGGGCTTAGAACCCATCGAGCCCGAAAACGCAAGCCGCAGTTTCACGTGAATCCCGTCACTTTTTGCTCGCGCGTCCAGCCCAATCCGCAAGCCGATTCGCCGTCCTCGGCAGCTTCAGAGAAAACGGCGTGCTGCCGATGCGCTGGCGCGCGGCGACCTAGACCGCGCATCGGCCGACCGTGATCGTGGCCATCACGAATGACTTCCCGGTGGCGGCCTGAGCAAGCGCCCCGTCCTTCGAGACGACCGCTTCCGCGGTCTCCTCACGCTAAGCAGCATCCGCCCCGCTGAAACTGCTGCCGCGCACTCCGCCCTCATCCTGAGGGCCCGCCATCGGCGGCGTCTCGAAGGATGGGCTGCGGCGAGCTATGCGTCCGTCTCTACGTGCGGTAGCCCTGCTCAATCAGGGCGTCACCTCACCGTGAAACTTGTGGTGAGATGCGCGTTGTTCAGACTTCGGTAACCCAACGCATCCAAGCTTCCATCAGGTATCGTTGCGTTGGAGTATCCCCACAGTGCTGGATTTTCATGAGCTGCGTGAACTCGCCGCCGATGTTCGCGTTTTTGTCGATGTCGCCGAGGACAAGGCCGAGGCGCTGAGAGCCGTGATCGCGGCGTATGACGTGGTGCTGGCGATCTTCCCGTCCGCGGAAGGCATGGGCCTGCACGTCATCAAGGGCAAGGAGATCCTGGACAAGATCGCGACATCGCGGACCCATGCGATCTACAGCCACACGGCCATCGCGGTTCCCGATCTCGAGCATGCGAAGGCGCTCAAATACCTGACGAGCCCCGTCGCGCAGCGGATGGCCGCGTAGCTGCGGCCCCGCTGCCTTCCGAGCAGCGAGCGCCTTGAAGCAGACGTGAACATGAGTTCGCGAGACCGCCGCTCGAGCGACGGTCGGCGGCCTCGCATGTTTCAGGAGTGGTTCGTAAGATCAACTGCCGGGAGGGCTATAGGACGAGCGCAGCTTCGCTGCGTTCTGCCTCACCTGCTTGATCTCGTCCTGCGTGAACAGGCGCGTCAGCTTCACGTTCTGCAGGGTGCCCGCCGTGACGGTGAGGCCGGAGATGGCTGGCGCTGCGCTGGGATCAGGCACGTCGAAGATGACGAGAACGCCGGGGCCGTCGGTCGCGACGCTGTACATCGAGACCAGCTTTCCGCCGGCCGCCTCGATCAGCTTCCTCGCCGCTTCCTGGCGATTGGTCGTTGGATTTTCCAGAATGGCATTGAGAGCGCGCGGCGTGTATTGCCCTGTGAGACAGAAATGCATGGTGCTTGCTCCGTTCTGAAATGAAGACACGCATCGTGACGTGATGATCGTCGCGACGTTGGGCTCAGAAATGGATGGAGTACATTGCCCGCCGTGGGCATAAACGCCGCCAGGTACTGACGAGGTTTCGGCACACCTCGTTGGCGGCTCGCGGGGAACATACATCAGCGAGGGGACGCGTCAAAGGCGGTTTCGAGAACTGACCCAAAATGGTGGCCCGCATACCTCCGAAGAATCTCTTGCGCTTGACGGTCCCGTTAGGAACGCCGCCTCCGTATTCCCGTTGGCCAACACAACCAACCAGGAGTTCGAGATGAAGAAGATCCTCATTGCCGCCGCGGCCGTCGGCCTGATGTGCGGCTCCGCCCTCGCCCAGACCCAGACCGGCCCCGCCCCGCAGTCCGACAACATGCAGAGGCCCGGCATGACCAAGACGCACAAGGGCTCGACCACCACGGGCACGACAGGCATGAGCCGCGAGCGCACGGGCGGCACCGGAATGGTGCGGCCCGACGCGTCCGGCCAGGGCGGCTCCGGCCCCGGCAGCGACCAGGGCGGCACCAAGACACGCAGCAACACGAGGTAAGCCGGTTTCCTGTACGGCTTGCTTTGCGGCCGCGTCGCTCCCCACAAGGCGGCGCGGCCATTGTCAATTGAAGATCGCTGCGGCGTAACAATCCATCACGCGTCCGCAGCATGATCAGGCCCGACTGGCAGGAGGCTCCGGCTGTTGTATGGTCGGACGTTTCTCGTGAGGGGCTGATGAAGATTGCCATTGTTGTCGCCGGCTTGATCGTTGTTGCCATTGCCGCTCTCGTCGCGATCCAGCCGGACTTTCTGAAGCCCGCCTCCCTCGCCAATTTGAAAAAATCCGACATCCTCGGCTTCTCGCCCGGGATGACGATCGAGGAAACCAGCAAGGTCATCACGCAGCGCCGCTACCGCTGCCGCCAGCTTCGCGACACCTATACCCTCGAATGCGCAGTCGATGGCGCCAAGGTCAGGATCGACAGCGACGCAGTTGACGCCCGGCATCCGATCTGGCGCGTCCATGCGGCGCTGAGCAATCCGGGGCCGCAAGAGGCCGCCGTCAAATCGATCTCCGACCAGTTCAACGCCCAGCCGACCAGGGACGCCCGCGAGGGATGGATATGGATCGTCGGCCACGGCTTGAAGCTGAGCTACGACGGCGCCGCCTTGACGCTCGTGGACGAGGCCGAGGAGGCCCGGCGCAGCAAGGACGGAGCAAGGCGCTAAAGCGCGGGATCATTCACTCCGGCATGTCCCTGGTCGCGAAGCGGCACCCGAACGCCACCCGGCCCAGCGCGAACGACGCACCGAGCAGGAATTGGAGAGTCCAATCCGTCCCCTCGCTCACATACCTGACGTCGTGCCGGTGCGCGTATCGCTGGGCATGGCGGCATCAGGCGCCTGAGGAGAACTCGTCATGAGCACGAGCCACGCGACCGTGCCGCAAATCACTGCAACCCTCGCCATCGCTCCCAACCGTGCGAGCCAGCGCTTCATGCTTCCCTCAGCACCTTCAGGACGCTGAGAACGACGAAAGCACCGAGACCATAGATGAGTGCACTCACGACCCAGGAAATGGGGATGCCGACGAAGGTCGGTCCTCCGACCGCGCCCCAGAAGAAATACGCGACGGTGATGCCCGGCCACTCCAGCGAAAGATAAGCGAAGTCAGTCAGCGGCTCGATGGCGAGGAGCAGCGCCGAGACAAGCGCCCCGATGACCAGTGCGATGATCAGGTTCGTCTTCACGGTGGGCATCAGAGACCCAGCAGCCCGGCGATAACAGGAATCAGGAAATAGGCGGCGATCCCGAGCAGACCGCCCACGACAACGCGTGCAGCGCGGCCGTGAATCTTCGCGTCCAACCACGCACAAACGGCCACAACAGCCTGTCTCAGCCAGCTGCCGACGAGGCTTCGAACGAGATCGAACAGGAGTTCTGCAACGAATGCGGCCATGGCGGTTAGTCGCCCCCGTCTCCGGCGGGGTTCAAGTGCCGGCGGTTTGACCACGCGGCTGAAAAGCTTCGAGTACCGCAGAGCAGGAATTTGGCCGGACGGCATCCAAAGGCGAAGTTTGCCGCGTGCATTGCCATCGCAAGCTGGGCTAGCATCCCCCAGCAAACACAGGCGCGGATTCAACCGGCGCCGATCAAGGGAGGTCATCATGACGACAAGCCGCGCCTGGCGCACGCTGCCGCTCGCCTTCGCCGGAACGCTCAGCATCGCCTCCGCAGCCGAGCTCAATCCCGCCGCCGTCACCTACAAACTGCCGGACCAGATTCCCTGGGGCCCGGTCGATGCGCGCGGCGCACAGACGGCGGTGGTGGTCGGCGATCCCACCAAGCCCGGCTTCTACATGGTCTACAACAAATGGACCAAGGGCAACCATTTCAGCCGCCCGCACTTCCACCCCAACGACCGCTACATCGTCGTGCTGCAAGGCACCTGGTGGGTCGGCTCGGGTGCGAAATTCGATCCCGACAACGGCACCGTCCCGATGCCCGCAGGCAGCTTCGTCACCCACACGGGCAAGCAGGTGCACTGGGACGGCGCCAAGGACGAGGACGCCGTGCTGCTGATCATGGGCGAAGGCCCAGCGACGGCGACGTCTGCGGAGGAGAAGTAGCGGGATAAGTCCTGTTTCTTCTTCCGTCCGTTCAAGGGACATTAATCGTCGAGTGGGACTTAAGACACGGGGCGATTGAGAGAGCGAATTCTGGACGGGTGCCTGCGCCATCCAAAAAGCCTTCAGTACAAGCCCCGAACGAGTGAGGCGCAATTGACACGCAACACCCTGCCCCATGTTGCAATTTGCTGCTATTTTGCGCTTCCTAACGCCCCGGTGATTACAAAATCCCGAAATGTTCACGAGGAGACAAGAAAATGCGTTATCTCCACACCATGCTGCGCGTGCGCAATCTCGATGTCGCGCTGAAGTTTTACCAGGACGCGCTGGGGTTGAAGGAGGTGCGGCGGATCGAGAACGACAAGGGGCGGTTCACGCTGGTGTTCCTGTGCGCGGCGGACGATCTCGAGGCGCTGAAGAAGCAGCCGCAGACGCGCGGCGCGCCGCTGGTCGAGCTCACCTACAATTGGGACGAGGAGAAGTACGGCGAGGACCGCTTCTTCGGCCATCTCGCCTATGAGGTCGACGACATCTATGCCACGTGCGAGAAGCTGCAGAAGGCCGGCGTCACCATCAACCGTCCGCCGCGCGACGGCAACATGGCCTTCGTCCGCTCGCCGGACCTGCACTCGATCGAGCTGTTGCAGAAGGGCGAGCCGAAGCCGCCGCAGGAGCCGTGGGTTTCGATGCCGAATACCGGCCATTGGTAGGCCCACAGGGCAGGAACAAGCCCGCGCCCTTCGCGTTCACCCCAGGACAATGTGATTGGAGGAGAACGCGATGGGACGCGGAATCTTGTTGTGGCTGCTGGGCGTGCCGATCCCGGTGATCATCCTGCTGTGGCTGTTCTTCGGCCACTGATTACAGGCTTACTTTGCGATGAAGAGCTCCGCCCCGGGCGGAGCTTTTTGCATGAGGGGCTCGCCGCAATCGCAGAGGCTGGCGCGGCGAAATTCCGCTATCACCCGCGCGAGACAGGATGCGCCGCGGGAGAAGCTTCATGCCTGACGCCAAGCTGACGATCTGGGGCCGCGCCAACTCGGTCAACGTGCAGAAGGTGCTGTGGTGCCTCACCGAGCTCGGCCTCGCTTACGAGCGCATCGATGCCGGCATGCAATACGGCAAGACCCGCGAGGCCGACTATCTCGCGATGAACCCCAATGCGCGGATCCCGACGCTGGTCGAGGGCGACTTCGTGCTGTGGGAGTCGAACTCCATCATGCGCTATCTCTGCCTCGCGCATGGACGCGGCACCCCGATCTATCCGGAGGCGCCGAAGCTTCGCTCCAGCGTCGACCGCTGGCTGGACTGGACGCTGTCGGCGGTGCAGCCGGTCGACCGCCCGGTGTTCTGGGGCATCGTGCGCACCGCGCCCGCCGAGCGCGACATGATCCAGGTGCAGCGCGATGCCGATGCCGCCGCCGAGGTCTGGGCGATCGCCGACAAGCTGCTCGCCTCGCGCCGCTTCATCGAGGGCGAGCAGTTCACGCTCGCCGACATCGCGATCGGCTCCTATGCGCGGCGCTGGCTCGGCGTCGAGGGCATCAGCCGGCCGGCGCAGCCGAACCTGACGCGCTGGCTCGCCGAGCTCGGCAAGCGAAGCGGATTTGCACAATTCGTCGCACCGCCGATGTCGTGAGCCGGCGGCGCGGCTCAACCGTCGACGCGCGCACGGGAAATCGCCGTTTGGCCGCAACCTTTCGCCGTGGCTGCGCGACTTGACGGCTACTGTGCATGGGGTTGTTTTCGAACTTTTTGTTTGCCCACGTCGCCTAGCGCCGCTCGACCAGCACCACGCAGATGATCAGCAGCAGCGTCACCGCTGCTGTGGCGAGCTTTGCCGTCCAGCTGAGGCCGCGGCCGACCCACCACAGCAGCGCGCAATACATCAGCACGGGGACGACGATATCGAGCCGCAACAGATCCGGCGGCATGCGGCTCAGCGCCTGACGCCGGCGTCGAGGCTGATCGCGCCGCCGATCTTCACGCAGGTGCCGGTCGCCTCGACCAGATGAAAGCCGGCGCCATACGATGCGCAGGCATTCGCCTTCGCCGCGGCGGATGCGCCCTTCAGCGGCAACGCCTTGCCCGCCCGCGGCGGCTCGGATGGCGGAAGGCGCAGCCCCTCGGCCTTGGCGGCGGAGGTCATGAGCAACGTGATGAAGATGAGGAGCAGCGCACGCATGCCGACCTTCTAGCCCGGACGGCCGCCGCGCGCCATCCGGCCGGCGCGTGAGCTCAGATGAACCTGACGCCGGCCGACTTGCCGCGGCGCCAGATCACCTGGCAGCTCCGCCCGGTGCGCGCATCGCGCGCAAACGCCAGCCGGATCACGCCCGGCAGCTGGCTCGCGTCCTCGTCCATCGTGATCTTGGCGCCGGTGTCGGAGATGTCCTGGACCAGGCAATGCCGTGCCGCGAACCCGCCGTCGAGCGTGATCCAGGCATGCCGGGACAGCAGCTTGCGGTCTGCGCGCTTCTTGGGCTGTGGCATCGGCGAAAACTCTCCCCCTCCGACGCTAGCTCAGGGAACCCTAAGAAATCCTTGTAATCGCCTCCCAATGATCCCGGCGGCGACGCTATCCACCGGTTCCAAAAGACGTTCCCGAACGGCTTGCCCGGAGCCGCAAAGGCCACTATACGTTCGCCCGCCGCAAGCCGCCGGGCCCGACTCGGATCGGTCGGCGGCCGTGCCGCCACAAGCGGCAGGGCCCTGCGTTTGCTCCCTTCGTCTATCGGTTAGGACGCCACCCTTTCACGGTGGAGAGAGCGGTTCGATTCCGCTAGGGAGCGCCACGCGCGAGACGGCGATATTTACCGCCCCTCACCATGAACCTCCCCGCCCCTGATCGCGCTCGGCCTGGCGTGGCGCTGGTCGAATAGTTGCCGTCCGCTGCTTCCGACTGCGCTTGGTAATGACGAGGTTGTGAGAACATCTCTGCGGCCCCGCGCGTTTACTGGTCGCGCGACGACCTCGTCCGCCTGATCGTTCGCTCGTCCCTGGCGCAGTCGGCCTGACACCGGCCGGGTCGATCTTAACTCTTTCTTAACTAAATGCTGGAGGCGGCCCCCCCTGCGCGCTAGGGTGTTTCCCAGTACGTCCGCAATCAGTGCGGGCCTCAAGTATTGGAACGCCCGGAATGTCCATCGCCGAGTCCGCCCCGGCTGAAATCGCGAAATCCACCGTTACTGCCGCCAAGCCACAGCTTCCACCCGGCGTCGTCATCGAAGGCCCGCTGGTCCGGGCCAAGCTGCGCGAGAGCTATCTTCTGCTCGGCATCCTCTATGTTGGCGCCGTCGCGGGCATCATCTGGGCCGTCACGCAGGGCGTCGGCAAGGTGGAACTGTTTACGTTCGCCTGGATGTTCGCGCTTACGACGTTCGGCATCGGCGCCGGCATGCATCGCCTGTTCGTCCACCGCAGCTTCCGCACCGGCCCGATCATGCGCGTCTTCTTCTGCGCGATTGCGCAGATGGCGGTGCAGGGCTCGATTGCCAAATGGGTCGCCAACCACCGCCGTCACCATCTCTATGCCGATGATGTCGGCGATCCCCACAGCTCGCAATTCGACGGCTTCGGCAATCGCTATGCCAGCGCGCTGAAGGGCTTCCTGCATGCCCAGGGCAGCTGGGTGTTCGACCAGGCAACCACCGACAACGAGTACTACGCCAAGGACATCCTCGCCGATCCCATCGCGATGTTCTTCGTGCGCACCCGCTGGGTCTGGTACGGGATGTCGGCTGTCTTCATCCCCGGCATTGTCGGCTACACCTTCGGCGGCGTGCACAGCATGATCGGCTGCGTGCTGTTCTCCGGCCTGCTGCGCGCCTATCTGCTGATCCTCACCAGCCAGCTCACCGGCTCGGTCTGCCACGCCTACGGCTATCGCCGCTTCGAGGTCGACGACGCCTCGACCAACGAGTTCGTGACCACGATCCTCACCTTCGGCGAGGGTCTGCACAACAACCATCACCGCTTTCCGCGGGACGCCTACATCTCGCACGCCTGGTGGGAGATCGATCTCAACGGCCTGATCATCCTGGGCCTGGAAAAGATCGGCCTCGTCCACGACGTCTTCCACGCCTCGCACCGGCAGCTGGAGCAGGCCGAAGCACAGGCGGCCTCGACGGCGCGCTGACCGGCAGGCGGCGGCCGCGTTGCGGCCGTCTCGCCTCCGCATCGCCGCCCTATCGCGGCCCCATTGCGGGATCAGCTTTTGACGGTCCGTGCCGCATGCCGGACGTCTTTTGCGGACTTGCGATCGGGGGACCGGATGCCAGTCAACAAGATCACTTGGGACAGGGTCGGCCGGGTTACCGAGCCCGGCCGCTACATGTACACGTTCGGCTGGCTCACCATCACCGCCGACGATCTCGACATCTGGAAGCAATATCCCAACGCCGCCTTCACGCTGCTCGCGCACCCTGCCGAGCGGGACGTGTTTGTCGGCGAGGAATTCCATCTCGGCGCCTTCGACATCGCCCCCGAAGCGCCACCGCCGTTCACCACGCACTGAAGGCAGGGACCAGCGCTGAGCGAAAGGCCGCCTGCACGCAGCGCAGCTCACGCGGGAACGCTTGGCATGCGCGTTGCTTAATCTGGGCAATGATGCACATCCCAGCCGTCGACCAGGCCTTCCTGCTGCTGCTCATCGTGTTCTGCCTCGGCACGTGCCTCGTGCGCGCCTTCTGGGAGCTGGAGCAGGTAAGGGCCCGCCGGATCGCATCACCGCCGCGCGGCCGCAAGACGGAGCGTGACTAGGCGGGCCGTGCGCTCGCCGGGCGGGCCATCGGTCTTGGGACAATAATATCCATCGTGAATCGAAAAAACCTGCGCACTCCCTTGATCTGACTTGCCAATTCGCACCGGGCCGCAAGGCGCCGCTATATGCTATTGATGACGAAGCGGCTTTGTCATGCAATTGATTGCGCTCGTATTCTGGAGATGGCGGTCCTTATGAAGGTTGGCTGTCCCGCTCGTTAAGCGAGGCGACAGCCAGCACATGACACATGGTCGCATCGGTAGAAGTAGCTAAGCGGACCAAGGGAACCTATTTTCGGCGCCGATGTACCTGATTGAAGCGTTACCCACCGTCATCGGAACTGCCGCCATCGCCCCGGCGCTGCTGATGCTCTGGCTCGTCATTGCCGCCGAGGAACGTCCGGGGCCGCCGGCCCAGGTCTGGACCGCGTTCCTGTTAGGTGCGGCCAGCATTTCGCTGCTGGGCCTTGCCCGAGCCCCCTTCGCCAAGATGGTTGCGGCCCCCGACAACCCCTGGGCCGCGCTGGCCATGCATTCGGTGTTCGGGGTCGCGCTGCCGGAAGAAGCCGTGAAGGTAATTGCCATCGTGCTGGTCTCCTCGACCAAGCGGCGCACCTTCGCCAATCCGATGGACACCGTGGTCTACGGCGCCGCGGTCGGCCTCGGCTTCGCCGCCTACGAGAACCTCGCTTATCTCGTCCAGCATGCCGAGATGTGGCGGTCGCTGGCCGCACTTCGCAGCGTGCTGACGGTGCCTTTCCACGGCGCGCTCGGCATCATCGCCGGCGCTTACCTGACGACCGCGCGGGCCGGCACGGCGCTCGGCGCGAACCGCCACCATCGCGACTGGGCCCGCCTGTCCAGCCGCCTCTTGATCTTCGCCGGCCCGCTTGCGCTGCATTCGGCCTTCGACTTCCCGCTGCTGACGCTTCAGCGCATGCCCGATCTCGATCCGACGATCCGGATGTGGCTGGGCGGCGCGAGCCTCCTGATCGGCTTCAGCTCGATCGCGTTCGCCATCCGCCTGGTCCGGCGCGTCGCGCGCCACCACGCGCCCCGCACCGACGTCGCGCGGGAGCGGCTCAGCCAATTGCGGCGGATGTGGGCGCTGTTGCTCGCCGGTGGCGGCGTCGGCTTTCTCGGCCTCGCTTTCGTGCTGACCTCGATCCATCACTGGCTCATCAACCCCGAGCGTAATCTCACGCTGGCGCTGATCCCGATCGGCTTCGTCTCGATCCTGCTCGGTCTCGCACTTCTGACCGTCACGATCGCGATCTACATTCTCGGCCGTAACCGCGTTCGTACCAGTGGTGAAGGTTTTTCGTCTGCGCACGGGGGCGGCTGACGCACGGGTTGGCGAGCGCGCTGCGCACCGGTAGATTGGACGCATCGGCGGCCAATTTGGGGAGCACCATGACATCGCCCGAGGATTTTTCACGGCTGCAATCCGCGATGAGCCAGGCGGTGAAAGCGCATTGGAGGGCTTTCCTGTTCGAAGGCATCCTGCTCGCCGTGCTCGGCATTGCCGCGCTGATCGTGCCGCCGCTCGCCAGCCTTGCGACCGCGATCTTCCTCGGCTGGGTATTTTTGATCAGCGGCATCGGCGGCTTGATCGTGACTTATTGGGCGCGCCGCACGCCGGGTTTCTGGTGGTCGCTGATCTCGGCCGCAGTCGCCTGCTTCGCCGGCCTGCTGCTGCTGGCCCGGCCGATGCAGGCCGTGCTGACGCTGACCATCGTGCTCGGCGCCTATTTCCTCGCCGAGGGCGTCGCCACCATCATGTACGCGCTCGAGCACCGCCGCGAGCTCAGCGGCCGCTGGTCGTGGCTCCTGATCTCGGGGCTCGTCGACATCGCGATCGCCTTCATGGTGATCACGGGTCTGCCGAGCTCGGCGGAATGGGCGATCGGCGTCCTCGTCGGTATCAACCTGCTGTTCGGCGGCGCCACCCTGATCGGCGTGTCGCTGGCGGCGCGCAACAGCAACACCTGAGACGCTCAGTCGCGCCCGGTGCCGTTTTGGGGGGTGACAAGGTGCCGACGGCACGCTATATCGCCTGCCATGATCACCGTCGCCACCAGCTATTTTTGGTACTTTAGCTACGACAGCTTGCTGGCGGCAGGAGGATCGCGCTCAATCTGAATATTGAAGCAAACGTCCGAACAGCCGCCAGACCTGGCGGCTTTTTTATTGGCCGGCAGGTTCTAAACCGACAGGAGCCCGCCGTGCTGAGCACGACCGACGATCTTCGTATCCGCGAACTGAAAGAGCTGAGCACGCCCGATGAGGTGATGCGGGAAGTCCCGCGCACGCTCACGGCGACCCGTGTGGTCATGGCGGCGCGCAACGCCATCCATGCCATCCTCACCGGCCAGGACGACCGCCTGCTGGTCGTGGTCGGCCCCTGCTCGGTGCACGATCCCAGGGCCGCGCTCGACTACGCCGAGCGCCTTGCAAAGCTGCGCGAGGACCTCGCCGACCAGCTCGAGATCGTGATGCGGGTCTATTTCGAGAAGCCGCGCACCACCGTCGGCTGGAAAGGCCTGATCAACGATCCCGATCTCGACGGCAGCTTCGACATCAACAAGGGCCTGCGGCTGGCGCGCAACGTGCTGGCGGCCGTGAACAATCTCGGCCTGCCGGCCGGCACCGAATTCCTGGACATGACAACGCCGCAATACATCGCCGACCTCGTGTCCTGGGCCGCCATCGGCGCGCGCACGACCGAGAGCCAGATCCACCGCGAGCTGGCCTCCGGCCTGTCCTGCCCGGTCGGCTTCAAGAACGGCACCGACGGCAACGTGCGGATCGCGGCAGACGCCGTGAAGTCGGCCGCGCATCCGCACCATTTCATGGCGGTGACCAAGCTCGGCCGCTCGGCGATCGCCTCGACCGCCGGCAACGAGGACTGCCACATCATCCTGCGCGGCGGCAGCAAGCCGAACTTTGACGCGGCAAGCGTCGCGGCGGCCTGCAACGAGCTGGCGAAATCCGGCGTCGCGCCGCTCGTCATGGTGGATGCGAGCCATGCCAATTCGAGCAAGAAGCCGGAGAACCAGCCGCTGGTGACGGCGGACATCGCCGCCCAGATCTCGGGCGGCGAGAACCGCCTCATGGGCGTGATGATCGAGAGCAATCTCGTCGCCGGCCGCCAGGACGTGGTGCTGGGCAAGCCGCTCACCTACGGCCAGAGCATCACGGATGGCTGTATCGATTGGGCGACCACGGCAACCGTGCTCGAGCAGCTCGCCGACGCGGTCGAAATCCGCCGCAATACCCAGCGCGCAGGGTTGCACGAGCGGTCGGCCTGAGGCGAAGGCAATGCGGGCGGGGCGATGCTGTTCGCGCCCCTGCCCCCTGTCGTGATCAGCAGCCGCGGCAGATGCTCTTGATCTTCTTGTCGAGCAGGGCGTCTTCCTTGTTCACGGGATTGTTCGGATCGCTCAGGTTCTTCTCGTTCGGCACATCGCTGGCGCGCGGCTGGCGATGACCGACGGGCGCCGGCAACACCGATCCGGAGGATGCGCCGCTTGATGTCGATCCCTTGGAGCCGCCGGTTTGTGCAACCGCCGTGCCGCCGAGCAAGACCACGAGCGATGCTGCCACGATGATCTTCTTCATGTCGTTATCCTCCGTTCTCAACGGGCGCTCCCACCATCACCGCTCAGGTCTCGGGCGGATAGAGATGAACCTCGCCGCAATAATCCACGATACGATAGCGTGTTTCGGCGTCCGCATCACGTGCATCGGGTGCGGTATTTTGTGCCGCCAACACATAATTCGGCCCGACCGGCGACTTGCCGGCGCCGCCGGGAATATCGATGACATAGTCAGGCTGACACAGTCCTGACACCCGCCCGCGTAGTTGCCGCATCAATTCCTGCCCCTCGGCCAGCGTCGTTCGCAGATGCGCTGTGCCCGGCGCCAGATCGCCGTGATGCAGGTAGTAGGGCTTGATCCGGCATTCGACGAAAGCGCGCATCAAATTCGACAAAGCAGCCACATTGTCGTTGACGCCGCGCAAAAGCACGGACTGGCTGACCATGGCAATGCCGGCATCGACGAGCCGCGCGCAAGCGGCACGGGCGCCTTCCGTCAGCTCGCGCGCATGATTGGCATGCAGCGCAACCCAGGTGGCCGCACCCGAAACCTTCAGCGCGGCGACCATCTCGTCGCTGACGCGCGCGGGATCGGCGACCGGCACGCGGGTGTGAAGGCGGATGATCTTGACGTGATCGATTGCCGCGAGATCGGCCATGATCTCGCTCATGCGACGCGGCGACAGCATCAAGGGATCGCCGCCGGTCAGGATCACCTCCCAGATTTCCCCATGCGAACGGATGTAGTCGATCGCGGCGCGATAGGCGCCGTCCGACAGCGCATTCTCCTTGCCGGGCCCGACCATCTCGCGGCGGAAACAGAAGCGGCAATAGACCGCACAGACGTGCACCAGCTTGAACAGCACGCGATCGGGATAGCGATGCACGATTCCAGGAACCGGCGAGTGCGGATGGTCGCCGATCGGATCGGCGTTCTCGCCCGGCTGCATCTCCAGCTCCGCGGCGGTCGGAACGAATTGCCGCGCGATGGGATCATCGGGAGCGGAGGTGTCGATCAGATCGACCAGCGCCGGCGTGATCGCAACCGCATAGCGCGCGGCGACGCGCTCGAGCGCGGGCAGCGCCGCGGCGGGCGCGAGGCCCTCGGCCACGAGTTCGGCCGGCTCGCGCAAGGTGCGTGCAAGATTGGTCTTCGTCATGTTTCGCTTAACGTTTCTTCTGCAGGCGGAGTCCACACCACCTGATCAATCCGTGTTGCGCCGCTCGCCAGCATTACCAGCCGGTCGAAGCCGAGTGCGACGCCGCTCGCTTCCGGCATTGCGGCGACCGCGGCGAGAAAATCCTCGTCCAGGGGATAGGCCTCGCCGTAGCGGCGCTGCTTCTCGTTCATCGAGTCCGTGAAGCGGCGGCGCTGCTCCTCGGCGTCGGTCAGTTCACCAAAACCGTTGGCGAGTTCGACGCCGCAGGCATAGACCTCGAACCGCTCGGCGACCCTGGGATCGTCCGCCTTCACCCGCGCCAGCGCCGCCTCTGGAGATGGGTATTCGAACAGGACGGTCAAACGCCCCTGCCCGAGATTCGGCTCGACATGCTCGACCAGGACCTTGCTGAAGATGTCCGACCAGGTGTCGTCCCCGGCGACGCGGACCTTGCCAGCGGCCATTTGGGCGAGCGCGGCACGGTTACCCTCGCCGCCCGAGATTGTCGACAGCAGATCGATCCCGGCGAACCGCTCGAAGGCGCCGGCGACCGTCAAAAGCTCCGGCTCGGCGAAGGGATCGGCGGTCCGGCCGCGGAATGAGAACGTCCCGATGCCGGTCGCCTGCGCCGCCCGGGCGATGACGGCGACGGTATCGTCCATGATGGTGTCATAGGGTTGACCGGCCCGGTACCATTCCAGCATGGTGAATTCGGGCAGATGCAGGTCGCCGCGCTCGCGGTCGCGAAACACCCGGGCGAACTCGAAGATTCGGGGCTCCCCGGCCGCGAGGAGCTTCTTGCAGGCGAATTCGGGCGAGGTCCGCAAGTATCGGCTGGCCCGGCTGCCGTCGGGCCGCATGATCTCGGTCCGGGGGGCGTGCAGATGGGTCTCATTGCCCGGAGAGACCTGCAGGACCGAGGTTTCGACCTCGATAAACCCCTGTTCGGCGAAAAAGCCCCGTAGTGCCCGGGTTACGAGGCCCCTGGCCTGGAGGAACGGCCGCCGGTCGAGATGCCGCGAGGGCGACCAGAAAGGCGAGATCGGCCTGTCCCCAGCCATTAACCGACCGCTCCGCAGGGCAGCAAAAAGCTGGCATCCAGCGGCAAAACCAGTATGTTGCGGCCCGAAACGGGCGCCGAGGTCCGATTTGAGGCCCCAAGTCCCCCATCAATTTGACCACGTCCTGGCCGCAGCCGGGCCAAGCAAGCAGGAAATACAGCTTTGAGAGTCATCGCCAGTTCTATTCGCAAGGGCAACGTGATCGAGCAAGACGGCAAGCTTTATGTCGTCGTGAGCGCCGAGAACATCCATCCCGGCAAGGGCACCCCGGTCAGCCAGATCGAAATGCGCCGAATCTCGGACGGGGTAAAGATCTCCGAGCGCTACAAGACCACCGACCAAGTCGAAAAGGCCACGATCGAAGAGCGCAACTACACCTACCTCTACGAAGATGGCGACGGCTACCACTTCATGAACCCGGAGACCTACGACCAGGTCCAGGTGTCCAAGGACGTCGTCGGCGACGCAGCCGCCTATCTTCAGGAGAGCATGACCGTCAAGCTGTCCATGCACGACACCAATCCCGTGTCGATCGCCCTGCCGCAGCGCGTCACGCTGGAAGTGGTGGAGACCGAGCCCGTGACCAAGGGCCAGACCGCCTCCTCGTCCTACAAGCCCGCGGTGCTATCCAACGGCGTGCGCACCACCGTGCCGCCGCACATCACGGTCGGCACCCGCGTGGTGGTGATGACCGAAGACGGCTCCTACGCCGAGCGCGCGAAGGACTAAGCGAAGGACCGGGAATCGGGAACGGGTGCCGCCGGGGGGCGAGACAGTGGTTGGGAAAGCTTTCCGCTTCGTCTCGCTACTCCTGGCGGCGCTGGTGCTCCTCGTTGCCGCTCCGCTGGCCGCGGACGAGTTCCGCAGCCCCTCACTCACGGCCCTGCGCGTCGATTGGCGCGCAGCGCTCGACCAGCTTCGCGCCGAGATCAACAGCCATCCCCAGATCGCCGGCGACTTCATCTTCGTACCCCGCCGCTCGGTGCCGCGCTACGATCCGCGCGCAACGCCGGCCCTGGTGCAGCTCAACGGTGTCTCCTCGCAATTCTTCACCGGCATTGCCCGCAGTGCCGTGCCCGTGCTGCTGCCGTTCGACGCTGGCGCCTATCTCGAGGCCCGGCGCAGTGGCGCGCCGTCAACCCTGTCGCCGTCGCGTTACCAGGCCGACTTCAATCCCGTCGACATGTTCGATGCCGGCCCCGCCGGTTACAGCGCGACCTTTACACTCGAGCCCGGCGCCGGCGACGGCATGCCCTCGCGTGTGTTCGCAAGACCGGTCGAGGTGCAGATCACCGGTTCGGCGCTGCTCTATGACATCGCCCATCCCTCCGGCGGCAAGGGCGAGCCGGTCAAGCCGCTCGCAGCGACGTATCCGGACCTGCGCCGGCTCATCCGCGAAGGTTATGTCCGCTACGCCTTCACGCGCTTCGGCGCCGCCTATGTGGTCTCGATCCAGTGTCTCGACAGCGTCGCAAAACCGCGCCGGCTGGCCTGCAAGGAGGCTTATCCGGTTGCCGAGCGCTTCCTCAAAGCGCTGCGCATCGCCGGCGGCCAGCGCATGCGGCCGCTGACCGACATTGCCTCCAACGGGCTCGATCGTCCCGCGACGCGCTCATCTGATTTCAGCTATCGTCCGAGCGGCGACATCATTCCCAACACCGGCTATCGCAACAAGAGCGGTCATCCTGATGCGATGGCCTATGCGCAGATCCGCTTTCCGCTGGAGAAGGCGCCCGCTTTCGTGCGCTCGCAGTCCTACGCCAAGCGCGACAGGAACGACGGTCTGACCGCCTATCCCTGGCGCGACAATTTCTGCGAGTCCCGCAGCTTCGAAGTCTGGCAATGCGCCGGCGGTTACGGCCATCAGGGCGAGGACATCCGTGCCGCCGAGTGCCCACCGCCCGGCGAAGGCCGCGAACCCTGCGATCGCAAGCAGCGCGCCGTCGTCGCAGTGCGCGACGCCGTCGTCATCCGTTCCTCCAAGGACCAGGCTGCGACGCTTCAGGTGAACAGCCGGACCGAGCACATCCGCTTCCGCTACATGCACATGAATCCGCAGGCGATGAACGCCGATGGCATGCTCAACGGCCGCATCGTCGCCGAGGGCGAGAAGATCGGCGTGGTCTCGAACTATCTCGACCATCCCGCCGGCACGTCGATGCATCTGCATTTCGACGTCCAGGTGTTCACCCGCGACGGCTGGATTTGGGTCAACCCTTACATCACGCTGGTATCCGCCTATGAGCGCCTGATCCGCGCCCGCGGCCGAGAGGTCGGCCCGGAGATCGCCGTCACGGCCCAGCCGGTGGCCCATGCGCTGCCCGAGGACGTCATCAAGCCGGACCTGCGCGAGGGATCGAGCAGCGAGGAGAATTGAGGCAGTTCGCGCCTCATTGCGCAGCTCTCCGCCTCGTGCGAGCGCAGACTAGCCGGATTGACGTCAGGCCCCCGAAGCATCGCGCGCTTGACGTGCCTGGATGGGCGAGGCGAGATCCGGGACCTTCATGACGACCGCCCGGATGTCGCTTGGCTCACCCCGGGCTACGGTCACTCCAGATAGGTCGTCAGCTGCGCGCCCTCGTCCGCGACGAAGACCGCGATCAATTCCGCCGGCTCCGTCGCGCTCGCGTTGGCCGATACGAGATGCGTCGATCCCGGCGGCTCGAAGAAGGATTGGCCGACGCCGAACGTCTCGACCGGGCCGCCGCCGAGCTGAGAGCGGATCTCGCCCTTGGTGATGTACGCGGTCACCGAGCCGGCGTGGCGATGCGGCCGCGAGGACCCGCCCGGACCATAGAAGACCCGCACGATGGTGACGCGCTTGCCGGGCACGTTCGGCAGTGCGTAGGAGCCGATCGGCTCGACCTTGTCGAGCGGCGAACTCTCGGCCGCTGTGGCACAGGGTGGCGCCAGCACGCCGGAGACGGTATCCATCGTCACCGGCAGCGCCTTGCCGATCGCAGACGCGCAGGCGAGCCCTGCGACGACGGCGAGCACCGCCGAACCAGACGGCGTCGGACGTTGCACGGCAGAAAAGCTCAGGGCTGTCATCGTGGTCTCCCCTTGTCCATCAGGATGCAGCGACGGCCGCTGCGGCCGGCCGCTTCGCCGGGGTCCAGCGGAACGCCGCGCCAAAACGGTTCCAGACATTGATCGATGCTACCGCCGAGGTCAGATACGTCAGCTCCGTCTCGGAGAATTCGCGAGACGCTTCCGCATAGACCTCCTCGCTGACGCCATCGGGCAGGCAGGTCAGCGCTTCGGTCCAGGTCAGGGCCGCCCGCTCGCGTGCGGAAAATATCGGCGCTTCCCGCCAGACCGCGACCAGATGGAGCTTGTCGACGGGCACCCCGATGCGCTCCGACAACAGAACGTGATGCTGAACGCAGAAGGCGCAGCCATTGATCTGCGAGGCGCGCAGCTTGACCAGCTCGAGCAGCTGCTTGTCGAGGCCCGCCTTCGCCGCCACCTGGCCGAGCGCCAGCACCAGGTCATATGCGTCCGGCGCGATCCGCTTGAAATCCTCATATTCGCTACGCGCGTGTGACATTGCCGTGCACCTCGTGTTATGTAAGAGCACTGATAGTGTATAAGAGCTCTTATATGTTACGCAAGACGTCCGGCATCGCAAGATCGAAAGCCTCGCGGAAGACGCCGGCACCCGCCGATGACGGCGTGGCGCGCGTGCCCGCTCCCGGCGAAGGCAAGCGCGGGGAAGAAGGTTATCTCGGCTATCTCTTGCGTCAGGCCCATGCCGCGGTTCGCCTGAGGATGGAACGCACGCTCGCCGATCTCGGCGTGACGTCGCCGCAATTCGCGGTGTTGACGATGCTGAATGCCTATCCCGGACTATCCGGGGCCGATGTCGCCCGCCTCACCTTCCTGACGCCGCAGACCGTCGGCGTCATCGTCCGCAATCTCGAGCGTGACGGCGCGATCGTGATGACGCCGCATCCGGTCCATGGCCGCATCCAGCAATGGACGCTGACGCCGCGGGGGGCGACGCTGCTGAAGGCCTGCAGGGAACGGGTCATCGCGCTGGAGAAGCGTCTCGCCCGGACTCTGGATGCCAAGGCGGAAACTACGGTCCGGCGCTGGCTTGCCGGCATCGCGGCCGATTTGCAGGAAGACTAGGCGGGCCTAGTCGCCGCCGCCTCCCTCGCCGCCATCGAAATCCGGGAGGTCGCCGGCAGCGCCATCGCCCTGAATGCCGCGGCCAAAGTTCTCGGCGACGATCATCAGGATCACGACGAACAGGCCGGCGCCGAAGGGCCATGGATTGGCACGGATGATGTCGAACAACTCGCTCATGCGCGCATCTTGCTGGACAAGAGCGAACCAAGCGTAAAACGGCCATCGGAAAATTGGGGGGCCGGCGAACGGGTGCCTCTATTCGCCCTTCAATACTTTCTTGACCTCGCCATCGGGCCAGCTCTCGCCGGCAGCGATCACCCGCACGCGGGTTTGGTCCGTGCCATTCACCAGCACATGCGAACTCACCCGGTCGCCGCTCGGCTGCAGGTGCAGATCGGTCTCGGGCTTCCAGCTCAGCGTCGTCGCGAGGTCGCCGGGGAAGATCTGCCATTGCGATCCGTCGTCGAGTTCGACGACGTGGCTTTCCGCATGCGCGCGTATCTTCATCCCACCTCTAATACTTCGATGAACAGACCCTGTTCGGAGAGAATGCGGCAGTGCGACAGTTTGTTCCGGTGAACGCCCGCCCCGGCCGGGCGCCTTCGTCTTCGTGTTCCCAGGAACCGTCCCACAGGCACCCGTTTCCCGCTAGAATGGGCCCATGAAACACGCTGATTCCTCACCCCGTCACAGCCGCCGTGCCCTGCTCCAGTCGACGCTTGGCGCTGCCGGCTTGCTGGCGCTTCCGACACGCGTCCTCGCCGCGCCAGCCGGCTTCGACGAATGGCGCGAGTCGTTCCGCGCACGCGCGATGGCGAAGGGCATTTCGGCTGCGACGTGGCAGCGCGCGATGGCGCGGGTCGAGCCCGACATGAGCGTGTTCAAGCAGATGCGCAACCAGCCCGAATTCCACGAGCAGCTCTGGCAATACATCAACCGCCGCGTCTCCGACTGGCGCATTATCAACGGCAAGATCGCGCTGAAGAACAACGAGGCGCTGCTCGCGAGGATCGAGCGCGATTTCGGCGTCGAGCGCGGCACGTTGCTGGCGCTGTGGGGCGTCGAGTCCGCCTATGGCGATCCCCTGGTGCAGCAGAACCACATGACGCCGGTGTTTCCTTCCCTCGCGGCACTCGCCTGGAACGAGCCGCGCCGCAAGGCCTATTGGGAAACCGAGCTGATCAACGCGCTGCGCATCGTCGACAAGGGCTGGAGCACGCCGGAGGAGATGAAGGGATCCTGGGCCGGCGCGATGGGGCACTCGCAATGGATGCCGGAGGTCTGGCTCAATGTCGGCATTGACTATGACGGAGACGGCAAAGTCTCGCCGTTCGGCAAGCCCGACGATGCGCTGGGCTCGACCGCAAAATACCTCGTCAACCGCGGCAAGTGGCATCGCGGCGAGCATTGGGGCTACGAGGTCCGCGCTTCCGGCGACATGAGCGGCAGCCGGACCTATGCGGCCTGGCAAGCCGCCGGCGTCACCCGCGCCGACGGCCAGCCGTTTCCGCAGCCCAATGCATCGGCGCAGATGTGGACGCCGGTTGCGGGCGGACCGACATTCCTGCTGGGGCCGAACTTCTACTCGGTAAAGAGCTACAATCCCTCGATGAACTATGCGCTCGCGATCTGCCATCTCGGCGACCGCTGTCTCGGCGCGCCGCCCTTCATTCAGCCCTTCCCCGGCTCCGAGCGCGCGCTGACGCTGGCGGAGGTGCAGGAGATGCAGACACGCCTGACCAAGGCCGGTTTCGACACCGGCGGCACCGATGGCCGCGTCGGCAACGACACCATGAAGGCGGTCAAGGATTTCCAGCAGCGCGCCGGCATCACGCCGGCCGACGGCTATGGCGGGCTGAAGGTGCTGGCCAAGCTGCGGCAAGGGTCGTAGGGTTTCAGTGCCTGTATTGCGGCTCTTCAGCGTCGAGCTGGCGCCGGATCGCGGCGAGATGCAGCCGCGCGGATTCGGAATCGCCCTCGCGCATCTGCCTGTAGGTTTCCGCCGCAATGGCGGGATCGACCGGCAGCACCTTGCGGCCCGTCGACATCGCAAGCACCTGCACTTCCGCCGCGCGTTCGAGGTAGTAGAGATCGTCCCAGGCCTCTGCGATGGTCGGGGCCAGCACCATCACGCCGTGATGCTTCATGAAGACGATATCGGCATCGCCGACGGCGGAGGCGATGCGCGCGCCTTCGCGGTTGTCGAGCGCGAGGCCGTTGTAATCGCGGTCCACCGCCGTGCGGCCATAGAATTTCAGCGCGGTCTGGCCGGCCCAGATCAGCGGATCGCCCTCGGTCATCGACAACGCCGTCGCATAGGGCATGTGGGTGTGGAAGGCGACCTTGGCTCGCGGCAGCAGCCTGTGCATCTCGGCGTGGATGTAGAACGCGGTCGCCTCGGGCACGCCCTCGCCGTCGAGCACATTGCCGTGGAAATCGCAGATCAGGAGCTTTGACGCGGTCAGCTCACGGAAGGCGTAGCCGTAGGGATTGACCAGGAAGAGATCGTCATGTCCGGGCACAACGGCGGAGAAATGGTTGCAGATGCCTTCTTCAAAACCGTTGCGCGCGGCCATGCGGAAGCAGGCGGCGAGATCCTCGCGCGCGGTACGAATCGCATCAGTGGCGAGGTCCGGCCGGTTCGAGCGGAACGGCGCTGGCAAGGAAGAAGACGAATGCAGACTGTGCGCCATGAAGGACACCTTTGTCGCTCGGAAGCTCTTCGCGTTGTACAGGGGCTGCGCCTGCGCGTCAGCCCCTGTGGGCGCCACCCTGCCCTGCGCGGCTCAGCTTCGCCGCGGCACGCCGCCAGCGTTCATGCCGCCGTCGATGACGAGCTCGCTGCCGGTGACGTAGCGCGAGGCGTCTGACGCCAGATACAGCACGCCGGAGGCAATCTCCGCAGCCTGACCGGCGCGGCCCAATGGCGTGACCACCCGCGCGCGTTCCTCCGGATCGATCGGTGCGTTCTGGCCGGCGCCGGTCGCCCCGGTCGGGATCTTGCCCCAGATCGGGGTGTCGATGATGCCGGGGTGGACCGAGTTGACGCGGATGCCGTCGCCGGCGGCCGCGCACTCCATCGCGATCGACTTGGCGAACAGCCGCACGCCGCCCTTGGTCAGCGAATAGGCCGACAGGCCCGGCGAGCCGCGCAGGCCGGCGAGCGAGGACATCATGACGATCGAACCGCCGCCGTGCTTGCGCATCAGGGGCAGACAATGCTTGACCGACAGAAACACGCCGTCGAGATTGATCGCGTTCTGCCTGCGCCAGTCAGCGAGCGTCATGTCGACGATCGAGGGCACGGAAATGCCAATGCCGGCGTTGGAGACAAGAACATCGAGCCTGCCGTAGCGCTTTGCGATCTCGGCGACGACCTCGATCCAACGCTCCTCGCTGGTGACGTCCTGCTCCAGGAAGATTGCCTTGCCACCGGCCCTCGTAATGCGCCGCGCGAGTTCGGGGCCGCGCAGCTCATCGATGTCGGTCGCAATGACAGTCGCGCCCTCGCGCGCGAACAGCTCGACGACGGCTTCACCGATGCCCGAGGCGCCGCCTGTCACCAGCGCGACCTTGCCCTCAACCTGCCCTGCCATGTTCACTCCCCTTTTTTGTTGTTTGAGCAAGGTATCCTTGCGCATGATCTCCGCGCAGACGCGTTCCACGTTTGTCGCGAGGGATCATGCGTCATCTAATCACGGATGGCCCCTGGTCCGGTAGCGCGACGTCGACGACGCGGAATTGCACGCGCTCGGCGCCCTGGTAGCGGTCGACCGACAATGATCCTGCGACATGCATCTGCTGGCCGCGATTGTGAAGGAGCGCATTGCCGAGCTTCTGGCCGACCGAGCGGAACGCGATGCCGTTGACGATCGCGCCGTCGCCGGACTTGAACCGAAGGCGCAGATGCGCCTGGCCGACCTCGTCGGCAAACACGAGCTGATGCGCCGGCAGCGCCAGCACGGGCTCCGGATTGCCGCTGCCGAAGGGACCTGCGCGATTGAGCGTGGTCGCAAGCTCCGGCGTCACCGCGCGCGCGGAGACCGCACCGTCGATATAGAGCTCGTTGACGTGCCGCGCCTCGGCAACGTCCTGCGCCAGCGCATTTTCCAGATAGGCGCGGAATCCGGCGAGCTTCTCTTTCCGCAGCGTGACGCCCGCGGCCATCGCGTGGCCGCCGCCCTTGAGCAGAATGCCGTCGGAGACCGCCTGCCGCACCGCCTTGCCGAGATCGACGCCGGCGATCGAGCGGCCCGAGCCGGTGCCGATGCCGCCGGGTTCGAGCGCAATGGCGAAGGCCGGCCGCGAGAACTTCTCCTTCAGGCGCGATGCAACGAGACCGACCACGCCCGGATGCCAGCCCTCGGACGCCGTGACGATGACACCGACCTTGTCCTCCAGACCGATCGAAGCCAGCGCCTCGGCTTCGGCCTGCGCTTCAGCCGCCTGCTCGATGACACGGCGCTCGCTGTTGAGGCGGTCGAGCTCGGCCGCGATCCGCGCCGCCTCGACGCTGTCGCTTTCGAGCAGCAACCGCACGCCGAGATCGGCACGGCCAATGCGACCGCCGGCATTGACGCGCGGCCCCAGCATGAAGCCGAGATGCCAGGCCTCCGGCGGCCCGTTGAGCCGTGCCACGTCCATCAGCGCGGTATGGCCGACATGGTCGCGCCGCCGCATCGCGATCAGCCCTTTCGCGACGAAGGCGCGGTTGAGACCGATCAGCGGTGCGACGTCGGCAACTGTGCCCAGCGCGACATGATGCAGCGTGCCGAGCAGATCCGGCTCGGGCATTTCGCTCGTCCAGAAGCCGCGCTGGCGCAATTCGCGGTTGACCGCGACCAGTGTCACCAGCACGAGGCCGACGGCGGCGAGATGACCGAGGCCGGAGAGATCATCGAGCCGGTTCGGATTGACCAGCGCATCGACCTCCGGCAGCTCCGTGCCGGCCTGGTGGTGGTCGATCACGACGACGGACATGCCGAGCCGTTTGGCCTCGGCGAGCGGCTCGATGCTGGTGGTGCCGCAATCGACCGTGACGAGCAGCGTCGCGCCTTTGGCCGCCAGGCCGCGAACCGCTTCGACGTTCGGGCCGTAGCCCTCAAAGATCCGGTCGGGAATGTGGATCAGAGGATCGAGCCCGCAATGGCGCAGGTGCCAGGCCAGCAGCGCCGCCGAGGTCGCGCCATCGACGTCGTAATCACCAAAGATCGCGACCTTCTCGCCCCGCGCGGCCGCATCCGCGATGCGCCTGGCGGCGGCCTCCATTTCAGTCACCGTGAACGGGTCCGGCAGCAGCTTTCGGATGGTCGGATCGAGGAAGTCGGCGACCGCGTCGATATCGACCCCGCGGCCCGCCAGCACCCGCGCCAGCAGTTCGGGCAGGTGGTGCCGCTGCACGATGGCCAGCGCCTGAGCCGCCCCGCGAGCGTCCAGCCGGTCGCGCCAGAGCTTGTCGGTGAACGAGCGCGCGACGCCCAGGAACGCCTGGGGCACTTCGACGGGCAAGGCTGTGACAGGCGGCGTCATGACGAGGCGATCGGTTGGGGAACTCGGATCCGGGCGATCACGCGGGCGGTACCGGGACTGGCTTTAGGGGGATTGGCCGGGAAACCCCCGCGATTTGCAACGGTCCGAACGCACAAAGCAGTGGATGGCCGGCAAGCCGGAGTGACTATCATTTAGGCATTCCGCCGAACAGCAAATTAAGCTGGCGTTAGGCGGAATCCTCGAAAAAGAATCGTATTCGATCTGACGTGATTTTGTTCCGGGTTCATTGCAGATCTGGGCTCATTGCCAAGGAAGTCCCCGATGTCTGCTGCGCTGGGTCTGAAAGCCAAGCCGATCGCCTCCGAACCCGCTGACGATGCTTCCGACATCTCCGCGCTGATCAATCGCCTGACCGCGGAGGTCAACCAGATCGCGGTCGACAAGACCAAGGCGATCCAGCAGATCACCAACCAGATGAAGATGCTGGCGCTGAACGCGCTGATCGAAAGCTCGCGCGCCGGTGCGCAGGGCGCGGGCTTTGCGGTGGTGGCGCAGGAGGTGCGCGGTGTCGGCCAGCAGGTCGAGACCATCGCGCGCGAGCTCGAGACCCAGCTGACCAAACGCACCGGCGACCTCGTCGCCTCGATCGACCGCATGAGCCAGCGCTCGCGCGGCGAGCGCATGGTCGATCTGTCCCTCAATGCGGTCGAACTGATCGACCGCAATCTCTACGAGCGCACCTGCGACGTGCGCTGGTGGGCGACCGATTCCGCCGTGGTCGATTGCGCGGCCTCGCCCGCGCCGGCCGCGGTCAGCTATGCCTCGCGGCGCCTCGGCGTGATCCTCGGCGCCTACACCGTCTATCTGGACCTCTGGCTCTGCGACCTCGACGGCAACGTCGTCGCCAATGGCCGTACCGACCGCTTCCGCGTCGTCGGCCAGAACGTCGCCCACACCAAATGGTTTCGCGAGGCGCGGACCTTGCGTTCCGGCGACGACTATGTCGCGGGCGACGTCGAGAACCAGCCCCTGCTCGGCAACGCGCAGGTCGCGACCTATTGCGCCAGCGTCCGCGCCGGCGGCCAGGCCAACGGCGCGCCGATCGGCGTGCTCGCCATCCATTTCGACTGGGAGCCGCAGGCCCGCGCCATCGTGCAGGGCGTCCGCGTCGGCGACATCGACAAGGCCCGCGTGCTGCTGGTGGATTCGAACCTCCGCGTCATCGCCGCTTCCGACGGACAGGGCATCCTCAGCGAGCGCATCTCGCTGTCGCTGAACGGCCAGCGCTCCGGCTTCTATCACGACCGCTCGGGCGCGATGGTCGCCTTCCATGCGACGCCCGGCTACGAGACCTATCGCGGCCTCGGCTGGTACGGCGTGATTGTCTGCGGCGCGTGAGGCGCGAGCCGCGCCGCCCCTCGACAGGACGACGAAAACAACCGCATGCACAGTAGGCCGAGGGTTGTTTTTGTTCGTGTTTTTCGCTCGTCGCAGCAGCTTTGACGAAGCCGCCCTTCGCGCCCCCGGTCGACCGGCGTCTTGATGCAAATCAACACGGGACTGCCGTCCGGCAAATGATGCTCGTTGAAGCGGGCAATATTGCCGGACGAGCGCGCCATGGATGAACTGTCGAAACTTGGCATTGATGCCGGCAGGCTGCCGATCTGGCTTCGCATCGTCGCGGTCGCTGCGCTCGTCGTGCTCAGCACCGGAGCGGGCCTGCTGGCGTATCGCTGGTACGCCCATCCGGTCACGCTGTCGATTGCGGTGGGCTCGCTGGATGGCGACGCTCCCAAGATCGTGTCTGCGCTTGCCAGCCGGCTTGTCGCGAACAAGGCGCCGGTGCGCCTCAAGGTGGTCGAGACCAGCGGCCCGTTCGAATCGGCGACCGCGTTCTCATCCGGCAAGACTGATCTCGCCGTGGTGCGCGGCGACGTCGGCGACCTGTCGCAGGCGCAAGCCATTGTCGTTCTCGCCGAGGCCGTGGCCATGCTCGTTGCGCCCCCCGGGTCGACCATCGCGGATGTCGCCGGTCTGAAGCGCACGACCGTGGGCGTTGTCGCCGCCGACACCAATCAGAGGATCGTCCATGTCCTCACCAAATCCTATGATCTTGACCGCGCCAACGTCGTGTTCAAAAACCTTGCACTGGACGAGGTCCGCCGCGCCTTCGACAGCAAGGAGGTGCGTGCGGTGCTTTTCGTCATGCCGCTGAGCGAGAAATATCTGTCACTGGTGCGGGGGCTGTTCCCGCAGAACGCCAAGACCGCGCCGGTGTTGATCCCGATCGAGAACGCCGGAGCGATCGCGGAGAAAGAGCGCGCCTATGAGAGTTTCGACATTCCCAAGGGAACATTGCGCGGATCGCCTCCAATCCCCAGCGATGACGTGACCACCTTGCGTGTGTCCTACTACGTGGTCGGCAAGAAAGATCTCGATAACGACACCATCGCCGGCCTCACGCAGGCTCTCACGGCTGCGCGAAGGGACATTTTGCCGGACTGGCCGATTCTCGCACAATTCAAGGCGCCCGATACCGATGCGGGCGCCTATCTCCCGGTTCATGCCGGCGCCGCCGAGTTCTACAACGGCAACCAGCAATCGTTCCTCGACAAGTGGAGCAACGCGATTTTCCTGGCACCGATGGCCCTGGGCGCACTGGCGTCGGTCGGGGCTGCGCTCTGGCACTTTCTCAGGGCCGGCGAAGCCGGGCCGCGTCAGCCGGCACTCGACGCGCTCTATGCGCTCGGCAGCAAGATACGACGCTCGCAAAACGAGGCGGAACTTTCAGAGATCGAAAACCAGATCGACAACGTGCTCCGTGCACAGCGCGCGAAGTCCGATGGGGATGAAAGCACGCTGGATGCAGCCACGTTGAACGTGGCGGCCCACCGCCTCGAAAATCTCATTCATGACCGCAAGGCCGCGCTGAACGCCGGCCATTCGCAATCAACGCCCCCCGCCCAGAGCCAATCGCAAGTCTAGGCGTGAGGCCTCCGATGACGGTCACAGCTCCAACGAACACGACCGGCGTGCCTCTCGCGACGCTGCCGGCGACGCGTTCGGCGTCCCAATTGGTGAGGCGCACGCAAGCGGCGGGGAAAGCACTGCGCACCTGTGATCGCGAAGGGACGAAGTGACGCATTCGCCCTCGCCGGCCAGCATCATCAGCTCGGCCGCTCGCTGGCGAGATCTTGCGAGGCCCGACGGACTTTCTGGCGCGGAGCGTGCAAGACCATCGGCGGCGGCTCCGGCCGCGCCGGGGTTTCGATCTCTCGCTCTGAGTTCGTCGACCGGTGCTCGAGATAGAGCTGGCCCGCCACCAACATGATGCCGGCCCACAACAGCGCAAGGCCGACCGTCACGAGATCACGATAATCATCCATTGAAGTCGCCACCCAACCTTCCGGAGCAGAGAACGTCGCCATTACCGCTCCGTTCCACGACATCTGTTGCGACCAAGTTGCGGAATATTCGGGCCGCCGCATCATTTTTCGGGCGCCGCCTGCCCGGCCGCCTGGGCGCCATCCTCTGGGCCCGGCCAGCGAGACGGTGCGGCGGCTTTGCCCATCTTGCTCTCTGGAGGCAACATCATCCTGGACGTTCGTCAGAAGCGGTCGGAAACTCAGGAGCGGTAGACGCCCGCATTCTCGCGTAAGGCGCTCAACTAGCACCCTCGACGAAGACGACCGGCGTGCCCTTGGCGACCCTCGCCGCGACGCGTTCTGCGTCCCAATTGGTGAGGCGCACGCAGCCGTGGGATTCCGCCTTGGAGATCTTGTCCGGCGAAGGCGTGCCGTGAATGCCGTAGCCTTCGGCGGACAGATTGATCCACACCGTGCCGACCGGATTGTTCGGACCGGGCTTGATGGTGAAGGGCTTGCGCGACTGGACGCCCTTGAAGTGATAAGCGGGATTATAGCGATAGAGCGGATTCTTGCTGATCTCGGTGACCTTGAGCGTGCCGGAGGGCGACGGCTTTTCCTCGCTTCCCACGGTAGCCGGATAGAATCCGAGCAGTGCATTGGACTTGTCGAAAAGCTTGACGGTCTGCCTGACCTTGTCGATCTCGACCCGGTCGGCCTTGGCGGGCGCCCCTTCGCCTGCGCTCGCGGTATCCACGACGACGATGGTGTCGCCGGCCCGATCGAAACGGCGCCCGGGATTGAGGGCCGCCAGGAGCTGCTCGCTCATGTGGAATTTCTCGGCGAGAGCCTCACGTGGACTGGTGTAGCCGAGCTTCGGGATGTCTTTCATGTCCTCCATCTTCGAGGGCAGCTTGCTCAGGAAAGGACCCGCCACGTCCTGTTCGGTGATGGCATAGGTCAGCGTCACCGGCCGGTCGTCCGCCCGCAGCGCCTTCCAGACCTCCTCGGTCGGAGCATCCGAGCCCGGCAATTGCCGGGCTTCCGCATAGGCCCGCAGCGCCTTCTTGGCGTTCTCGCCGAACTTGCCGTCGATCTCGCCGGGCGAGAAATGCGCCCTGTCCAGCAGCACCTGCAGCCGCACGCCCGCCGGCGTCGGCTTGTCGTTCGAGAGCGTCTTCTTCGAGGGCTCGGCGGAATTGATGGCGTCCGCGGTCATCTCGGCGGCGAACGCCGGCAACGTCGCCAGGGCGAAGACAAGAAAGATGAAAATCTGCCCCGCTTTCGTCAGCGACATCGCCGCCTCCTTTCAAATTTCCAACCGTTGCGTGTCGAATTCTCCGGCTGCAGCAACCAGCTCGCGGTACCGGTCTTCGTACTGTCGCGCCATCCGGCGTGCGGTGAAGCGCTCCTCGAAGCGGGCGCGTACCCTCCTTCGATCCAGCTTGCGCAATTCACCAACCGCCGTGACGGCCTGCTCCTCGTTCTCGACGATGAAACCGGTCAGGCCGTGGTCGATGACCTCCGGCACCGATCCGGAGCGATAGGCGATCACCGGAGTTCCGCAAGCCATCGCCTCGATCATGACCAGGCCGAAAGGCTCCGGCCAATCGATCGGAAACAACAGCGCGGCGGCTCCGGCGAGGAACGGCTGCTTCTTCGCGTCGTCCACTTCGCCGACAAGCTGGATCGTCTCGCCGTCGATCTGGGGCTCGAGGTGCTTCTTGAAGTAGGCGGTCTCGGCGCGTGGAAGCTTCGCGGCGATGCGGAGAGGCATTCGGGCCGCGCGCGCAATGCGGATGGCGTCCTCCGGCCCCTTGTCTGCCGTGAGGCGGCCAAGAAACGCCAGATAGGATCCCTCCTCATGAAAGGGACGCAACAGCTCCGACGGCAATCCATGCTGGATCGTCCCGCTCCATTTCGCATCCGGAAGCGGCAGACGCTGGTGATCGGAAATCGACACGAAGCTTGCATCCGGGAACTGGCGAACGAGGTCAGGCAGTCCAGGCAAGTCGAGGCGGCCGTGCAGGGTCGTCAGGAACGGCACCCCGAGGCGACTGAGCAACGGCAGGTGCAGCCAGTCGATATGGGCGTGGATCACGTCGAACTCCCTGGCTCGCTTCGCAATCGCTTCCATCAGCATCGCGCAGGCAGCACTGGGATCAGCGCCCTTCCGGCCAAGACGCAGCGCACGGGGCCAGACCGCGTGAAGCTTGCCGGTCGTACGGGAGTCGCCGCTCGCAAACAGGGTGACGTCGTGGCCGCGCCTGACAAGCTCATCCACCAGCCACGCCACCACCCGCTCGGTGCCGCCGTAGAGCTTCGGGGGGACGCTTTCGGCGAGGGGAGCGAGTTGGGCGATGCGCATGAGAGCCTGCTACACCGCTGAACGGAGGATCAGCACGATGGCTGCGGACAGAAGGTTCGAAATCGCAAGCAATGTCCAATCCGGCCTTGCGCTTCCGCTCGCCAGGCGGCGCGCAAGGCTCTCAATGATCGCTAACATTCGTCACCGGAAAGCCGCTCGAGATAGGCCAGCCCGAACGCCGTAAGGTCCTGGGCATCACCGTTACTCTCGCGCGCTTCCCGCCTCCCTTGCAGATGACGCTCGAGGAGACAGCGACGGCCATCCGCTGCATCGACATCGCGATGCCGGGCGCGGTACACGCACCACGCGGTATCGACCGCTGTTCGTAGCGGGCTGTCGTCGACCATGTTCCCAGCTCCGGCGCGGAGATGTTCATGGACGGCAACTCGTGGCGACGGCGGAAGTTTCCGGTTTTTCCCGTAAAGTCCAATCCTGCCCAATGCAGCCAGCACGCGCTCCCCTGGTGTGCGCAAATCAGCGGGGCGCAGCCATCTCCGCCGCGAGCAGCACCGCGGCGCGGCCAGCGCCGATCGATGCGACGCCTTGTCCAGCGATATCGTAAGCGGTGCCATGAGCGGGCGTGCAGATCGGGAAGGGAAAGCCCCCGAGCAAGGTCACGCCGCGGTCGAACCCCATCAGCTTCATCGCGATCTGGCCCTGGTCGTGATACATCGTCAGCACGGCATCGAAGGCGCCGGCCTTGGCCCGCAGGAACACGGTATCGGCGGGAAACGGCCCCTCCACGGCAATGCCCTCGCGCTGCCCGGCCGCGACCACGGGGGCGATCACGTCGATCTCCTCGCGGCCGAAATTCCCGCCGTCTCCGGCATGCGGATTGAGACCGGCGACCGCAATGCGCGGCCGGGCGAAGCCGGCGTTGCGCATGCAGGCATCGGTCAGCGTGAGCGCGCGGTGGATACGCTCGCTGGACAGGTTCGCAGCCACGTCCCTCAGCGGAATGTGGGAAGTGACCCGCGCGTTCCAGAGCCGGTCGAGCACGTTGAATTCGCTCGCCGGGGTATTGAGGCCGACCACCTCCGCGGAAAACGCGATCTCGTCGTCATATTCGGCGCGGGCCAGCCGCATCGCCTGCTTGTTGAAGGGGGTGAAGCAGACGGCGTCGACGCGCCCGTCACGGCCGAGTTCGAGCGCGTGGCGGTAGTTGGCCAGCGCGAACCTGCCGCCGGCAAGGGTCGCGGTCCTCGGCTCGACCTCCTGGGGAGCGAGATGACGGAGATCGACAAACAAAGCATCGCCTTGCGTCGGGCGAAGGTCGGCCCCCTGCTCCACCATGGTCAGGCCCGGCGCGACGCCCGCAACGCGTGCGCCCTGGTCGAAAATGCGGCGGTCGCCGATCACGACCAGCCGGCAGCGGGAGCGGATGTCATCCTGCGCCACCAGCTTGGCCGTCAGCTCCGGGCTGATACCCGCGGGATCTCCCATTGCCAGCGCGATGAGCGGTTTTGCGGTCATATGATTACCTTTTCCTGAACTGTCGTCTCAGCGGTGGACGGCGCGGGCTTGCGCAGCAGGCGCGCGAGCTGCAATGCGAGCGGCAGCAGGAGCAGCGCGATGCCGCCCAGGATCAGGCACGTCACCAGCTTGTTCGCGAAGAAGATGCCCAGGGATCCCTTCGAGAGCAGCATCGACTGCCGGAACGCATCCTCGGCCTTGTCGCCGATCACGATCGCGAGCACGAGCGGCGCCAGCGGATAGAACAGCTTCTTGAAGAGGTAGCCGACAATGCCGAAGCCGAGCATCATGACCACGTCGAGATAGGAGTTCGACACCGAATAGGCGCCGACGACGCAGATGATCACGATCAGCGGTGCGATCACCACGAAGGGAATCCGCATCAGGGCGGCGAAGACCGGGACGGTCAGCAGCACCAGCGCGACGGCAACGATGTTGCCGACATACATCGAAGCGATCAGGCCCCAGACAAAGTCCTTCTGCTCGACGAACAGCATCGGCCCGGGATTGAGACCCCAGATCATCAGGCCGCCCATCATGACGGCGGCCGTCGCGGAGCCGGGAATGCCGAGGGACAGCATCGGCAACAGCGCACTGGTGCCGGCGGCATGGTCGGCGGTCTCCGGCGAGATGATGCCTTCGACTTCGCCCGTGCCGAAATAGCGGCCACGGCGGGAGAAGCGGCGGGCGATGCCGTAGCTCATGAAGGAGGCCGCGGTCGGGCCGCCCGGCGTGATCCCCATCCAGCAGCCGATCGCGGCGCTGCGCAGCAGAGCAAGGCTATGACGCGGCAGGCGGCCGATGGCGCGAAACACCTCGCGCCAGTCGATCTTCGAGGAGACCGCACGGGCGTGAAACTCCTCCTCGACCGCGACCAGCAGCTCGCCGATGCCGAACAGGCCCATGACAGCAACGACGAAGTTCACGCCCTTGACGAGCTCGTCGATCCCCATGGTGAGGCGGACGCTGCCGGAGACGGTGTCGATGCCGATGGCGGCGATGGCAAAGCCGATCGCGAGCGCCACCACGGTCTTGATCGGGGCCGCACCGCCCATGCCGACGAAGCTGGCGAAGGCCAGGAAGTAGACCGCGAAATATTCCGGCGGCCCGAAGGCGAGCGCGACCTGCGCCACCCAGGATGCGAGGAAGGTGATCAGGATGACGCCGATCAGCGCGCCGAACGCCGCCGAGCCGAAAGCGGTCGCAAGTGCCGTGGTCGGACGGCCGTCGCGCGCCATCGGATAGCCGTCGAAAGTGGTCGCGACGGACGACGGCTCGCCCGGAATGTTGAACAGGATCGAGGTCACGGAGCCGCCGAACAGCGCGCCCCAATACATGCTGGAGAGCAGGATGATCGCCGAGACCGGCTGCATGCCGAAGGTCAGCGGCAAGAGCAGCGACACCCCGTTCGGGGCGCCCAGGCCCGGCAGCACGCCGACGAGAATGCCCAGCAGCACGCCGACCGCCATCAGCAGCAGATGCGGCATGGTGACCGCGATGGTGAAGCCGTGCAGGAGTTCCTGGAGATTATCCATGGGACTGCCTCTCAGTACCCGAACGCGGCCGCGAGCGCACCGTGCGGCAGGCTGACCTGGAACATGCGCTCGAACACCACGTAGAGCGCGAGCGCCGTGGCCGCCGCCATGGCCAGCGCACGGGGTACCGATTGGTGCCGGGGGATCGCCAGCACGGCGAAGACGTAGCCCGCCGAGGCGAGATACATGCCGAGCAGCGGGATCGCGGCGACGAAGATCGCGGCCGGCACGAACAGGCTCGCGAGGCGGCGCAGCTCGAGCGGCGTGATCGCGATGGGCACGTTTGCCAGCGACGCCGCCGGCAGCACGCCGCGCACGAGATTGTAGAGGCTCCCGAGCACGACGATGATCCCGGTCAGGAACGGAAACGTGCCGGCGTCGACGCCCGCGCTCGACCAGCCGATGCCGTTGTCGAGGCTGGAGACGACGACGGCCACACCGAAGCTGCCGGTGAGGAGAGCAGTCGCAAGCTCAAGCGCGTGGCGCGAGATCATGGCATTCTACCTTTGAAGGCTGGACTTTCGCACGTGACTGCGAGGAGCCGGCCGGACGTTCTCGGCCTGCCTGGTTCGAGACGCCCGCTTTTGCGGGCTCCTCACCATGAGGGTCTGATATCTCGCCGCAACGCACGACCTCCCTGAGGGCGCCCCGCCGCAGGCGGGCGTCTCGAAGGATGGCCGCAAGCGACCTGCCCGCCACGCTTTGCTGCATCCGCGATCGCCCCACCCGTGAAGAGGTTGCCCGCCTCACTTGACGAGCCAGCCCTGCTCGCCCGCGACCTGCTTGACGTGCTCGAGGTCCTCCTTGATGAACTTGTCGAACTCGGCGCCGGTCAGGAAGGTGTCGACCTGGGAGGTCTTCTCGATGTAGTCCTTCCACTCCGGCGTCGCCTGCACCTTCTTCATGAGGTCGACATAGAACGCGGCCTGCTCCGGCGTGACCTTGCCGGGGAGCCACACCGTGCGCGGCTGCTCGTATTGCTTGATGTCGAGCCCCTGCTCGACGCAGGTCGGAACGTCGCTCCAGCCTTCGGTCGCGGTGACCTTGGGCCCCTGCGGCAACCGCTTCGGGCTGAACACGCAAAGCGGCCGCTGCGTGCCACCACGCCATTGGCCGATGCTTTCGCTGGGATTGTTGACGTGGGAGTCGAGATGGCCGCCGGCAAGCTGCACGGCGGTCTCGGCGCCGCTCTTGAAGGGGATGTAGGTCAGCTTGACCTTGCCGGCCTTCTCGATCATGCGGGTCAGCACCTCGTCGGTGTCCTTGGACTGCGCGCCGCCCATCTTGAATTCGCCCGACGCGGCCGCCTTCAGGTAGTCGCCCGCGTTCTTGTAGGGCGCGTCCTGCTTGACCCAGAGCAGGAACTCGTCCTGCGCCATCGCCGCGATCGGGGTGAGATCGGTGTAGTTGAAGGCGACCTTGGAGACGAGCGGCTGCTGCCAGGCATTCGAGGTGCCGAAGATCACCTTGTAGGGATCGCCGGCGGAGGCCTTGCCGTAGACATAGCCTTCGGCGCCGCTGCCGCCGCCCTTGTTGACGACGACGATCGGCTGCTCCGTCAGCTTGTGCTTGGTGATGATGTTCTGCACCGCGCGGGCGAGATTGTCGGTGCCGCCGCCGGGGCCGGCGGTGGCAACGAACTCGATCGGCTTTTGCGGTTGCCACGCGGCGAGCGCCGGCATGGTGCCGGCGAGCACGGTCGCGGCTGCGGAGAGCAGAAATGTTGACGTCCGACCCATGATTTCCTCCAGCTGATTTTTGTCTCTTGTTCTTGTCGTATCGAGGTCCGGTCAGGCGACGCGTTCCTCGCGTCTTTCCATGGCCGAAACGATCGCGCCTTCTGTTTCGAGCGCTTCGATTTGTGTCTCGTCGAACCCGTACTCGGCCAGCACTTCGCGCGTATGCTCACCATAGAGCGGCGCGCCGGACAGCACTTTGCCTGGGGTCTCCGAAAACTTGACGGGAAGCCCGATCGTCTTCACGGGCCCGAGCGTGGAGTGATCGACCTCGACCACCATCTCGCGCGCCAGCGTCTGCGGGTCGCTGAGCGCCTCCAGCATGTCGTGGACGGGGCCGCACGGCACACCCTTCTCGTCCAGCGCCGCGAGCCAATGCGCCCGCGACTTCTTGCGGAAGCGCTCGCTCAGAACGGCTTCGAGCTCCTTCAGGTTCGCCATGCGGTCCGAACCGTTGACGAAGCGCGGATCGGCGGCGAGCTCGGTCGCGCCGAGCGCTTCCAGCATCAACAGCCAGTGCTTCTTGTTGGCGCCGCCGACCACGAGCCAGCCGTCCGACGCTTCAAAAGCCTGGTACGGCGCGTTGAGCGGATGGGCCGAGCCCATCGCGCGCGGCGCGGTGCCCGCGGCGAGCGCGATGGTCGACTGCCAATAGGTCTGCACCAGCGCGGCCTCGTAAAGCGAGGTCTCGACCCACTGCCCTTCGCCGGTCTTGAGGCGATGCGTATAGGCGGCGAGGATGCCCATGCTCGCGAGCAGGCCGGCGGTGATGTCGGACAGCGGCGGGCCGCATTTGACCGGCGGACCATCCGGGCGCTCGCCGGTAAAGCTCATGATGCCGCTCATGGCCTGCGCGACGAGATCGAAACCGCGGCGGTGCTTGTAGGGACCGGTGCGGCCGAAGCCGGACAGCGAGCAGTAGATCAGCGATGGATACTGCTCGTGCAGCTCCTTGTAGCCGAAGCCGAGGCGCTCCATGGCGCCGGGCGCGAAATTCTCGACCAGCACGTCGGCATCCGCGATCAGCCGGCGCAGCACCTGCTTGCCGCCCTCGGTCTTGAGGTCCAGCACGATGCCGCGCTTGTTACGGTTCATCATCAGGAAGGAGGCCGCCTCCTCGCCGATCTTCGGCGGCACGGAGTGGCGGGTGTCGTCGCCGTTCGGCGATTTCTCGATCTTGATGACGTCGGCGCCCATGTCGGCGAGCATCAGGGTGCAGGTCGGCCCCGCCATCACGTGGGTGAGATCGACGACCTTGAGACCGGCCAGCGGTCCCGAACGGCGAGAGGTGGATTGCGAACTTTGCATCGGCCCGTCCTATTGGCCGCGCCATTGCGGCGCGCGCTTGTTGAGGAATGCATCGAGCCCTTCGCGAAAGTCCTGGCTCGTGTAGCACATCAGGATGAGGTCTTCGCCCTCCTCCGGGATCAGCCGCCGCTGCAGGCGGGCGACCGCCTGCTTGGTCGCGTTCAGCGTCAGCGGCGCATGGCTGGCGAGCAGCCGGGCGACCTCGTCAGCGCGCCTGTCGAGCGCCGCGATGTCATCGACGACCTCGCCGAGCAGCCCGACGCTCGCGGCCTCCGCGGCGTCGACCATGCGCGCAGTGAAGATGAGATCCTTGACGCGGGCGGCGCCGATCAACGCGGTGAGACGGCTGACATTGGACATCGACAGGCAGTTGCCGAGGGTCCTGGCGATGGGAAACCCGATCTTCGCGCTTTTGGTGCCGATGCGGAGGTCGCAGGCCGCGGCGATGCCCGCCCCGCCGCCGGTGCAGAAGCCGTTGATCGCCGCGATCGTCGGCACCCGGCACTGCTCCAGCGTGGTCAGCACGCGATCGATCCGGTTCTCGTAGTCGATCGCGTCCTGCGGCGTTCTGAATTCGCGGAACTGGTTGATGTCGGTGCCGGCGGCGAAGGCCTTGTCGCCGGCCCCGCGTAGCACCAGAACCTTGATCGATTGATCATCGTTGGCTTCTTCGCAGATCGCCGCGAGGCGTTCGTACATGGCGAAGGTGAAGGCGTTTCGGGCCTGCGGGCGGTTGAAGGTGATCCGCCCGATGCCGTGATTGCATTCAAAAACGAGGTCGTCCGCCTCCGTAGCCAGGTCCATTTCCTAACATCCTCTTGTTTTTTACACTTTTGAATGCAAAACTTGCGATTAGCAAGCTGGAACTTCCAGATTTAGGCTGTTTGTGCCGTTTTTGAATTCAAACCGGAGCGGCGTGCCATGCTTCATGAGGAGGTCGTCGGCCGCATCCGCGCCATCCTGCTCGACGGTGAAATCCCGCCGGGCGCGCGGATTCCCGAGCGCGAGCTGTGCGAACGGCTCCAGATCTCGCGCACGCCCCTGCGCGAGGCGCTCAAGGTGCTCGCCGCCGAAGGCCTGGTGCAACTCCTGCCCCATCGCGGCTCGCGCGCGGCAAAGCTGACCGACAAGGACATGCGCGACCTGTTCGAGGTTTGCCAGGGCCTCGAAGCCCTCGCCGGTGAGCTCGCCTGCGAGCGCATCAGCGACGCCGGGATCGGCGCGATCGCAGCAGCCCATGACGAGATGGTCCGGCATTATCGCGAGGGCGATCTGATCCAGTACTATCGCGGCAACCGCACCATTCACGAGGCCATCGTCGCAGCCGCCGACAATCCCACGCTGACGGGGCTCTATGCCTCCGTGACCGCGCGCATCCGACGCGCGCGCTACGTCACGCCGATGACGCCGCAGCGCTGGGCGCTCGCGGTAAAGGAGCACGAAGCGATCCTGAACGCGCTGCAGCGGCGCGACGGCGTCGGCCTCTCGCACATCCTGCGTGCGCATCTCCGCCACAAGCGCGAGGAGGTCTTGCAGGCGGGCTTCGCGGAAACCGAAGCAAGCGACGTCACCCTGCGGATCGCGTGAGATGTTTGCCACGACGATTCGGAGAACACATTCGCAACTCAATCACTGATTGTCTCTCCCACCTTCATCGCCGATCCATTTCCTCTTGCGAGCTTGTCTGAACCGGCGCAGCATCGCGCTGCCGGCCTCAAGGCCGCACATCGCACGCGAACAATCGTGCGGGTCAAAACAGAAAATGGAGGATACGAATGACACTGGATGTCTCACGTCGGTCCCTGCTCGCGCTCGGTGCCGGTCTTGGTGCCAACGCGCTCCTTGGCGGCAGTGCGACGGCACGTGCGCCCAAGCTCGGCACCCAGACGCCCTATTGGCACCGCTTCATTCTCGGCGATGCCGAAGTAACCGTCGTGTCCGACGGACCGCTGCCGCTCGGCGATCCCTCCGGCACCTTCACCGGCGTTCCAAAGGAAGAGGTGAAGAAGATGCTGGCGGACAATTTCCTGTCGCCCGACAACGTCGTGCTGGAGCAGAACTCGCCGATCGTGAACACCGGCGACAAGCTGATCCTGTTCGACACCGGCATGGGCTCGTCCAAGATGTTCGGCCCCACCACCGGGCGGCAGCAGAAAAGCATGATGGAGGCCGGCATCAAGCCCGAGGACATCGATGCGGTGGTCTGCTCGCATGCGCATATCGACCATATCGGCGGCATCGTGGATGCCAACGACAAGCCGCTGTTTCCGAACGCCCAGATCTACATCTCGCAAAGCGATTTCGACTTCTGGACCGACGAAGGCAAGATAGGGAGCGCGGCGAAGGATTTCGTCGTGCACGCCCGCAAGAACCTGCTGCCGGTCCGCGACCGCATCGTCTTCTTCAAGGACGGCCAGGAATTTTTGCCCGGCGTGCAGGCGATCGCGGCGCCCGGTCACACCGTCGGTCACACCATCTTCATGGTCTCCTCGGCCGGCAAGTCGTTCGCCTTCCTCGGCGACCTCTCGCACCATTCGGTGCTGCTGCTGGAACGGCCGCGGATGGAATTCTCCTACGACACCGACCCGAAGCAGGCGGCGGACTCCCGCGTAAAGCTGCTCACCATGCTCGCAGCGAACAAGACGCCGGTGATGTCCTATCACTTCGCCTGGCCGGGCTACGGCCATGTCGCCAAGGCCGGTGAAGGATTCCACTACTATCCCGAACCCATGCAGATGACGCTGTAGGCGGTAGCATCAAGCCCCCGGGTCGCGCAGGTGCGGCCCGGGTACATCGTCTGCCTCGCGCGCGGCAGAGGGGAATGATCCCTGACCGATTCGTGGTCGCCCGGCATGTCTGAGCATTTTTCGGCAAGCCAAGCCCGTTCCAGGCAAGAGCCCGCCGCATTGATCGGGTAAGACGCTGCTCGCATCATTCACCGCAGCGAGAGCGCAAGACCCCTTGCCCACCCGCGTTCGAAAATGCCGAGGAGACATGCCATGAAGATCGTCGTGATCGGTGGTACCGGTTTGATCGGATCCAAGCTCGTGGCGAAGCTGAAGCAGCAGGGCCACATCGCCGTGGCCGCCTCGCCGAAGTCGGGCGTGAATGCCGTCACCGGAGAAGGTCTCGCAGCCGCGCTGACTGGGGCGGATGTCGTGGTCGACGTCGCCAACGCGCCGTCCTGGGAGCCTGCTGCCGTCCTCGAATTCTTCCAGCAGTCGAGCAGGAAGCTCGCGGCGACGGAGGCCGCGGCAGGCGTCAAGCATCACGTCGCGCTGTCGATCGTGGGAACGGATCGCTCGCCCGACATCGCTTATTTCCGGGCCAAGCTCGCGCAGGAGAGCATCGTCAAGGCCTCGGCAGTGCCCTACTCGATCGTGCGCGCCACGCAATTCTTCGAATTCCTCGGCGCCATCGCGGAGTCGGGCGTGGCTGACGGGCGCATCGTCGTTCCATCGGCGGCGTTCCAGCCGATCGCATCCGACGACGTGGTCGCGTGCCTCGCGGAGGTCGCGACGGGACGGCCGCTGAACGGCACGATCGATATCGCGGGACCTGAAAAGGCGCCCTTCAACGAGTTCGTTGCCCGCCGTTTGAAGGCGGCCGGGGACAGCCGTCAGGTCGTGGGTGACCCCAAGGCCGGATATTACGGCTCCCCCATCGAGGATACCTCGCTGGTCCCGCTCGGCGAGGCCAGGCTCGGGAAAACGCCGCTCGCGGCATGGCTGGCGACGGTCAGGTCACAGCGACCACGGCAATGAGGGACATCCCATGCGCAGACTGTTGATCGCGACGGCGGCGTGCGCCCTCGTCTTCCTGACGGCACAGTCCGCCGAGGCGCAGCCGGCAGCGAAGTCGGCCAAGGTGAGCGTGGTGTTCGACCACGCCCTGCCGAATGTCCCGGGCAAGAGCATGAAGGGCGTGCTGGTCGAATATGGTCCCGGAGGCTTCTCACCGGCCCACATCCACGCGCGCTCCGCGTTCATCTACGCCACGGTGCTGGAGGGCGCGATCCGAAGCCAGGTCAATGACGAGCCCGCAAAAGTCTATCAGCAGGGCGAGAATTTTTTCGAGAAGCTCGGCGATCGCCACGCCGTCAGCTCCAACGCCAGCGACACCGAGCCTGCGAAATTGCTGGCCGTGTTCGTGGTGGACACGGCCGATACCGAGCTGACGACTGCGATCAGGTAGGGCACGCTGTTCCGCGGTCTGCGCGACCGCGGCGGGATTTGCGGCGACATCCATCTGGCGCTTCGAGACATGCTCGGGGAGGCCCAGATCAGGCGAGATAGCCGGACACACCGTCCCACAACAGCTTCAGCGCGGTAACGACCAGCAGGCCGTAGCAGGCCCGATAGATCTGCTGCTGGTCGAGCCTGCCATGCAGCCGCCAGCCGAGCCAGACGCCCGAAGGAATTGCGAGCAGGCACGCAGCCATGACGATCCAGACGTTTCCAGTCGGCCGCACCAGCAGCAGCCACGGCACCGCCTTCGTCGCATTGCCGACGGTGAAGAACAGGCTGGTCGTACCCGCATAGACCTCCTTGCTGAGGCCGAGCGGCAAGAGATACATCGCCAGCGGCGGTCCGCCGGAATGCGCGACCATGGTCGTGACACCGGAGGCAAGACCGGCGGCGACCGCCCTCGGCTTCGAGCGCGGATGAACGATCACCTTCGGATCGCTCAGGAGCCACAGACCGACGAAGACCAGGGTGACGAGCGCCATCACGATCGCGACGGCGCGATGGTCCAGCACGCGAAACAACAGATAGCCAAGCGCGATGCCGACCACGAGCCCGGGCAAGAGCAGCACCAGGTCGGGCTTCGACCAGGTCGAAGGCTTCCAGTAGCACAACGCGAACAAATCCATCGCTATGAACAATGGCGCCAGGAGGCCGCCGGCCGTCACCGGATCCATCACGAAGGACAGCAGCGGAATGCCGACGATGGAGAAGCCGCCACCGAAGGCCCCCTTCATGAAGCAGATCAGGAACACGCCCGCAAAGGCGATGAGGACAGTGCTGACCGTCAGTGCCATCTGCGCATCTCCAAGTCTGTCTCGTCCAAGACCGTCGCGCCAAGACCGTCGCTTGCAAGTTCGCCAGACGCGTCCGGATAGCGCCGTCACTCCGCTTACGACCGAGGGGGCCGACCTTCCTTGTTTCGGAAAAACAGGCCGGGCAGCACAGAAGGCAATCCAAAGGTCAATCCGAGGAAAGCCAGAAACAGATCGAGATAGCTCAGTGGCAATGTCGTCACTCCGCTGGCACCGGGGCGCCCGGTGCAATTTGCTCATTGCCCCGGATTATGATCCGAGAAAAAACTCGGTACAATAAGAACATTGATCTCGGTGCAATATGAACCAGCGCTGTAGACCGCATGTCTGAGGTATGTCCCACTCACGTCAGGCGGCAGCGCTCGCCCTCCGGCTGGAGGCGCGTGCTCGTCGCTCGCCGTCGTCCTGAGAGGATCGTCGCTCGGTTCAGTTCCGGCCGCCAAGGAAGCGTGCAATCGGCCGCAGCGCATCGATATCGGGAGCAGTCCTGCCAGCCTGGACGCCCGAGCACCATGGATATGGCAAAGCCGCCAGCCAGCGCATGATCGGCCCGGTGTCCTCCGCGGGAAGCACACACATGACGTCGATCCCGATCACCAGCTTTGTCACACGGCCATCGCGGGAGCTGAAATGCCAATCATAACGTCCGCAACCAACGCGAACGGCGCCGCCTTGCCTCGCCGACATCCCGACCAACCAGTCGCAGCGAACATGCGGCAAGTGATCCGAGCCGGGACGCGACAGGCAAAATGTGCGCACGTTCTCGTACTGCCCGCCGAAGCCGGTAACCAGCACCTGCGTCACCTGCTCAAGCCCATGTGCCGAGCTCGGAAACGAAATGGCGTCGGTCTTGACGATCATTTCGAGCTCGCAGTCGTCAGCGAAAGCGCGCGTCATCAACTGCGGACGGTTGCCATCCTTCGCCAGAATGTAGGTGCTGATCGCGTCGGCGGCAGTGATGGCGGCGGGTCGGCTCATTCGGTCATGCCCTCGCCGCCTTTAGCACCCCAGCCGGTCGGCGATGCCGCCAAAGTCCTTCGCGACGATGTCCCAGTTGCCGGTCGCTTCGAAGTCCACTTTCTGCAACGGCCCGTACTCCGTCGGGCGCGCCACGAAGGCAGTCTTGAGCCCGTTCTTCTGGGCGGCCGCGAGATCGCCGTTATGGGCGGCGACCATCATCACCTGTTCCGGCATGAGGCCAAGCAGGCGCGCGGCGCCGAGATAGGTCTCGGGATCGGGCTTGTAGTGCTCGAACAGCTCGGCGGAGATGATGAGATCCCACGGCAGGCCGGCAAACTTCGCCATGTTGGTGAGCAGCGCGACGTTGCCGTTCGACAGCGGCGAGATCACGAATTTCGTCTTCAGGCGGGTCAGGCCAGCGACGCTGTCGGGCCAGGGATTGAGGCGGTGCCAGCCCTTGGTGAGATGATCGAGATCGGCCTCGGTGAGGCCCTTGATCGCGAATTTCTCGACCAGCTTCTCCAGCGAGCGGCGATGCAGATCGTCGAGCATGACGTAGCCGCGCTCGGGATGCTTGCGCACGTCGTCCATGGCCGCGACATACATGCCGCGCCAGCCGTCGACCAGAGCCGTCCAGTCGGCGGTGATGCCGCGCCCCTTCGCCCACCACATGAAGTCGGTGATCAGGCTTGTGCGCCAGTCCACGACCGTGCCGAACACGTCGAACACGAGGGCTTTGACGGCGGAAAGGTCGGACATGTGCGCTTCCCTATAGTTCTTGTTGTGATTCCGGGGGCCGCGCAGAGCGCGAACCCGGAATCCATTTCACACCAGACTCTGCCGCCCGATGGGTTCCGGGCTCTCGGAGCCCCGCGCCTTGCGCAGTCCCCTCGGCCCGGAATGACGGGAGTTGGTCTTACCTGGATTAGTCCAGATGGAACTTCGCGAGCTCTCGATGCTCGGCCTTGATGTAGCGCACCGTGCCGGTGACGGAGCGCATCACCACCGTCTCGGTCTCGATCACGCCGTCCTTGCGGAACTTGACGCCCGAGAGCAGCGAGCCCGTGGTCACGCCGGTGGCGGCGAACAGGCAGTCGCCGCGCGCCATGTCCTCGATGCCGTAGATCATCTTGGGATCGTTGACGCCCATCTTCGCAGCGCGCTCGCGCTTCTCCTCGGAATCGAGGATCAGGCGGCACTGCATCTGGCCGCCGATGCAGCGCAGCGCCACGGCCGCCAGCACGCCTTCCGGCGCACCGCCGGTGCCAAGATACATGTCGACGCCGGTGTTGTCGGGGTCGGCGCAGTGGATCACGCCGGCGACGTCGCCGTCGGTGATGAGGCGCACGGCCGCGCCAGTCGAGCGCACGCTCTCGATGATGCCGGCATGGCGCGGACGGTCGAGCACGAGGACGGTGATGCCTTCAGGCTTGACGCCCTTGGCCTTGGCGAGGCGGCGGACGTTGTCGGCAGGCGAGGCATCAATTTCGACAACACCCTTGTCGTAACCGGGACCGATCGCGAGCTTCTCCATGTAGACGTCGGGCGCGTGCAGCAGCGTGCCGCCGTCGGCCATCGCCATGGTGGCGATCGAGCCCGGCATGTTCTTCGCGCACAGCGTGGTGCCTTCGAGCGGATCGACGGCGATGTCGACCTCGGGGCCGGCCTTGAGGCCGACCTGCTCGCCGATATAGAGCATCGGCGCCTCGTCGCGCTCGCCCTCGCCGATCACGATGGTGCCCTGGATCGGCAGCTTGTTCAGCTCGCGCCGCATGGCGTCGACCGCGGCCTGGTCGGCCGCTTTCTCGTTACCGTGCCCGCGCAGTCGCGCCGACGACACCGCCGCCCGCTCCGTCACCCGCACGATCTCCAGCGTGAGAATGCGCTCGAGCAACGCGTGCGGGGGGACTTCAATATGGGTCGACATCGGCTAACTCCTTCGAAGACTTTTGGGACGGAAATCCCCGTCCGCATCAACTCGTAACACCCACAGTTCGTTCGAACCGTGTCATTGTTTGAGCATGACCTTTCCGGAAAACCGCTTCACGCTTTGCGCTAGCGCGGCCCTCCGGGTCCGGGTCATGCTCTAGTTCTTCTCGATCCGGATCACCTGCGGCCGTCCGCTGATCACCTTGTCCTTCTGCACGGCGGCGAGCGCACGGCGCACCGCGTCCTCATGCGTTGCATAGGTGATCAGAATGACGGGCACCGGCACCGCCTTGCCGTCGGCCGACGCAGCGCCGCCATTGGGATGACGCTGCACGATCGATTCAATCGAAATCTTCTGTTCTGCGAGCCGGGTCGCGATCGCAGCCGCGGTGCCCGGGAAATCGCGCGCCAGCAGGCGGATGTAGTAGCCGCCTTCATGCCGCTCCATCGGGGCCTTGTTGGTGTCGCGCAGTTGCGCGATCGGCCGGCCGAACGGATTGGCGCGGATGCCGCGCGCGACATCGGCGATGTCGGCGACGACGGCCGATGCCGTCGCAGCACCTCCGGCGCCGGGGCCGACCAGCGTGATCGGCGGAATGCCCTCGCCATCGATCGTGACCGCGTTCGTGACACCCATCACCTGCGCGATCGAGGAGGATTTCGGCACCATGGTCGGATGCACGCGCTGCTCGATACCCTTGGCGGTGCGAACGGCAACGCCGAGCAGCTTGAGCCGGTAACCGAGATCCTCGGCGGCGCGCAGGTCTTCCGGCGCGATGGAGGAAATACCTTCGACATACACCGCGCTTTGAGCAACTTTCGTGCCGAAAGCGAGGCTGGCGAGGATCGAGAGTTTTTGCGCAGTATCGTGGCCGTCGACGTCGAAGGACGGGTTGGCCTCGGCATAGCCGAGCCGCTGTGCATCCTTGAGGCATTCGGCGAAGGACAGACCTTCCTGCTCCATCCGGGTCAGGATGTAATTGCAGGTGCCGTTGAGGATGCCGTAGACGCGGTTGATGCCGGTTCCGGCAAGACCCTCGCGCAACGTTTTGATGACGGGAATCGCGGCGCCGACGGCTGCCTCGAAATTCAGCGCGCCGCCGTGCTTTTCGGCGGCCCTCGCCAGCTTGATGCCGTGCTTGGCGAGCAGTGCCTTGTTGGCGGTGACGACGGACTTGCCGGCATTGAGCGCGGCCTCGACCGCGGAGAGCGCGGGATCGCCGGCGCCGCCCATCAGTTCGACGAAGCAATCCACCTCCGGATGAGTGGCAAGCGCGAGCGGATCCTTGGCCCAGTCTAGGCCGCGCAGATCGACGCCGCGCTTCTTGGCCTTCGAGCGGGCGGTGACGGCAACGACACGAATACCGCGGCCGCTACGCCCCGCGAGCACGCGCGCTTGCGTTTCAATCAAACGGACGACTTCGGCACCCACGGTGCCGAGCCCCGCTATGCCCACTTTCAGGGGTGCGACCATGATGGCTTCAGAAAACCTGTCGAAGAGAATTAGCGCCGGTTGGCGAGCGGAACGACGTTGTGCAACGTTTCGAGGCCGCTTTCAAGGAACCGGCGCACGCCGCGCGCTGCCTGCCTGATCCGTTGCTCGTTTTCCACCATGGCGATGCGGACATATCCTTCACCATGCTCGCCGAAGCCGACACCGGGCGACACCGCGACGCCGCATTTCTCGACCATCAGGGTCGCGAACTGCATGCTGCCGATGCTGCGGAAGGCTTCCGGCAGCGGCACCCAGGCAAACATCGAGGCCTCCGGCGGCGGAATCTCCCAGCCGGCGCGGCCGAATGATTCCACCAGCGCGTCGCGGCGCTTGCGATAGGTATCGCGCATCTCCTTGATGCAATCGTCCGGGCCGTTCAGCGCGGCGGTCGCGGCGACCTGCACCGGCGTGAAGGCGCCGTAGTCGAGATAGGATTTGACGCGGGCGAGCGCTGCGATCACGCGCTCATTGCCGACCGCAAAGCCCATGCGCCAGCCGGCCATCGAGTAGGTCTTCGACATCGAGGTGAACTCGACCGTGACGTCCATCGCGCCCGGCACCTGCAGCACCGAGGGCGGCGGGTTGTTCTCGTCGAAATAGACCTCGGCGTAAGCGAGGTCGGACAGGATCAGGATCTCGTGCTTCTTCGCGAAGGCGACGAGGTCCTTGTAGAAGTCGAGGCTCGCGACATAGGCGGTCGGGTTGGAGGGATAGCAGACCACCAGCGCCAGCGGCTTCGGGATCGAGTGCACGATCGCCCGCTCGGCCGCCTCGAAGAATTGCGGCGTCGGCTCCGAGGGCACCGAGCGGATCACGCCGCCCGCCATCAAAAAGCCGAAGGCGTGAATCGGGTAGCTCGGGTTCGGGCAGAGGATGACGTCGCCGGGCGCGGTGATCGCCTGTGCCACGTTGGCAAAGCCCTCCTTGGAGCCGAGCGTCGCCACCACCTGGGTGTCGGGATTGAGCTTCACGTCGAAGCGGCGGGCGTAATAGGCGGCCTGGGCCCTGCGCAGGCCGGGGATGCCGCGGGACGCCGAATAGCGGTCGGTGCGCGGCTTGCCGAGCGTCTCCTTGAGCTTCTCCAGCACATGCGGCGGCGCCGGCAGGTCCGGATTGCCCATGCCGAGGTCGATGATGTCGGCGCCGGCATTCCGCGCGGCCGCCTTGGCCCGGTTGACCTGCTCGAACACGTAAGGCGGAAGGCGGCGGATGCGGTAAAATTCTTCCATGGCTCTCTGGGCTCCGGGCAACCGGTCAGGACAGAATCGACTGGCCACGAGCGCCGATCGCAAAGGCGCTCGGCCCGGCCGTTAAATAGCTCAAAATCAGATACTTAGAGCAATTTTCGACGGCGGAGGCTGAAGTCGTTCGCCCTGACTCTCGGCTGAACTCAGGTCTTTTAGCACGGCAAGGCGGGGGCGCCAGCGATTACCTTGCACTGCCTCATTTGGCGTCTTTGGCGGCAGCGGCCTGGCGGTCGCGCGCCGCGGCAAGCTCGGCCTCGATCTTGACGCGCTGGTCCGGCGGGATGATCGCCTGATCGCGATCAGGCGGCAGGTCGTGCACCGGCAAATAGGTGCCGGGCTCCTTTGGATGGGCCTGCGCATCCGCAGGTATGAGATCCGCGAGCTGACTCGAGCAGCCGCCCAGCGCGAGCGCCATCATCAGCAGCGCGCCGTGGATCGGCAGCGTCTTTTGCAGGTCCCTTAACGCCAACACTTGGGAATCCCCTACTCGTGCCAAAGCACGGCCCCGGGGCAAGGCTACCCGACACCGCGCCCAAGCTCAAACCATTGCTGCCCAAATGGTCCGAGCGAGAAAACAGCCCGGCGCTACCAAGCCGAGCGGTGCGGCCTGATTATGACGGAACCAAGAAAACTTGTCGCAGTGCAGCACATCTTCGCGCGGGTTTCACGCCAAACCTGCGAGCTTCGCGGTGACGAATACGGAATGAATCGTTACTGTTCTGCCCATGAGTACCGCCACCACCGACAAGCCCGGCTCCGGGACAACCAAGTCCGAGACGAAGTTCGATGCGGAAGCCTTCGCGATGAATGTCGCGCGGGCGATGGAAAGCGGCGGCAAGGCGCTGGCCGCCTACCTCAAGCCGCGCGAGAGCGGCGAGGTGCAGGACCGCCCGCCGCCCGAGCTCACCGAGATGGTCAAGACCTTCACCGCGGTCGCCGAATACTGGCTGTCGGACTCCTCGCGCTCGTCCGATCTCCAGACCAAGCTCGCCAAGGACTATCTCGACCTCTGGGGCTCGGCGGCGCGCCGCATGGCCGGCCAGGACGTCGAGCCGGCCATCGCGCCCTCGCCGCGCGACAAGCGCTTCGCCGATCCGGAATGGAAGTCGAACCAGTTTTTCGATTTCGTGATGCAGCTCTACCTGCTCACGACGAAATGGGCGCAGGAGCTGGTGCGCGACGCCGATGGCCTCGATGCGCCCACCCGCCGCAAGGCCGAGTTCTACGTCCAGCAGGTCATCAACGCGATCTCGCCCTCTAATTTCGTGCTGACCAATCCGGAAGTGCTGCGCGAGACGATGGCGAGCAGCGGCGAGAACCTCGCGCGCGGCCTGAAGATGCTGGCCGAGGACATCGCGGCCGGCAAGGGCATGCTGAAGATCCGCCAGTCCAACCCGGACAACCTGGTCGTCGGCGTCAACATGGCGACGACGCCGGGCAAGGTGATCTACCAGAACGAGATGATGCAGCTGATCCAGTATTCGCCGACCACGGAGAAGGTGCTGCGCACCCCGCTCCTGATCGTGCCGCCCTGGATCAACAAGTTCTACATCCTCGATCTCAAGCCGGAGAAATCCTACATCAAGTGGTGCGTCGACCAGGGCATCACCGTATTCGTGATCTCATGGGTCAATCCCGACAAGCGGCTCGGCAACAAGGGCTGGGAAGACTACATGAAGGAAGGTCCGCTCACGGCGATGGACGTGATCGAGAAGGTGACCGGCGAAATGAAGGTGCATACCGCCGGCTATTGCGTCGGCGGCACCATGCTCGCGACCACGCTGGCCTGGCTTGCCGAGAAGCGCCGCCAGCGCGTTGCTTCCGCGACGTTCTTCGCGGCGCAGGTGGACTTCACCCATGCGGGTGATCTCCTCGTGTTCGTCGACGAGGAGCAGATCGCCGCGCTCGAGCAGGACATGAAGGCGGCCGGCGTGCTCGAAGGCTCGAAGATGGCGATGGCTTTCAACATGCTGCGCTCCAACGACCTGATCTGGTCCTATGTCGTCAGCAACTACCTGAAGGGCCAGCAGCCGAGCGCGTTCGACCTGTTGCACTGGAATTCCGATGCGACGCGGATGACGCAGGCGAACCATTCCTACTACCTGCGCAACTGCTATCTGGAGAACCGGCTCTCGACGGGCACGATGGTGCTCGACAACACGCTGCTCGATCTCTCCAAGGTCAAGGTGCCCGTCTACAACCTCGCCACCCGCGAGGACCATATCGCCCCGGCCGAGTCGGTGCTGTACGGCTCGCAGTTCTTCGGCGGCCCGGTGAAATACGTCCTGTCCGGCTCGGGCCACATCGCGGGCGTCGTCAATCCGCCTGCCTCGAACAAGTACCAGTACTGGACCAACGACAACATCAAGGATGTCACGGTCGCGGACTGGATGAAGGGCGCGGTCGAGCACAAGGGCTCGTGGTGGCCGGACTGGCGCGAATGGCTGGGCAACCTCGATCCCGAGGAAGTCCCGGCGCGCAGCGTCGGCAGCGAGGCGATGCCCCCGATCGAGGACGCGCCCGGCAGCTATGTCAGGGTTCGCGCATAGCGGACTCTGCCGCGCTCTTGTATAGACAAGCTCTCAACACCGCGACGACAGAGGGGACCGGACTATGACGCGCGAATTGTTCTGGCTGACACTGACGGTGATCCTGACCGGGATACTCTGGATTCCCTACATCATCAACCGGTGCCAGGTGCGCGGGCTCAGTGGCGCGATGGCCAACCCGTCGCGTGGCGACAAGCCTCAGGCCGAATGGGCCAACCGCCTGATGTTCGCACATGACAATGCGGTCGAGAACCTCGTGATCTTCGCGCCGCTGGTGCTGATCCTGAACGCGATCGACTATTCCTCGTCATGGACCGTGCTCGCCTGCGCGGTGTATTTCTGGGCCCGCGTCGCCCACCTGATCGTGTACGCGCTCGGCCTGCCGGTGTTCCGCACCCTCGCCTTTACCATCGGCTTCCTCGCGCAGGCTGTGCTGGCGCTGGCGATCTTCAGGGTGGTTTGAAGCACTTTCGACGTCATTGCGAGGAGCCCTTGCGCCGAAGCAATCCAGACTGTTTCCGCGGCGACGGTCTGGATTGCTTCGCTTCGCTCGCAATGACGGAGGAGAGAGGCCTTCCCTACTCCTCCGGCAGGCCCAGCATCAGCCGCATGTTCTGCACGGCCGCGCCCGAGGCGCCCTTGCCGAGATTGTCCAGGCGCGCGACCAGGACCGCCTGGTGATATTTGTCGCTGGCGAAGACGTAGAGCTCGAGCATGTTGGTCTCGTTGAGCGCCTCCGGCTCCAGCCGGCCGCCCTTGGTCGCCTCGTTCTGCAGCGGCATCACCCTGACGTATTTCGAACCGGCATAGCGCTTCGCCAGCGCGGCCTGAAGATCGGCACCGCCGGGCTTGCCCGGCAGCGTGTCGAGCTGGAGCGGCACCGAGACCAGCATGCCCTGCCGGTAGTTGCCGACCGAGGGAATGAAGATCGGCCGCCGCGTCAGGTTCGAATAGAGCTGCATCTCCGGCAGATGCTTGTGCTCGAAGCCGAGACCGTAGAGCTCGAAGGACGGCGCGCTGCCGTCTTCAAAACTCGCGATCATCGACTTGCCGCCGCCGGAATAGCCGCTCACCGCGTTGATGGTGACGGGATAATCAGGAGGCAGCAGGCCGGCATCGACGATCGGCCGCAGCAGCGCGATGCCGCCGGTCGGATAGCAGCCGGGATTGGAGACCTTTTTCGCCGCCTTGATCTTGCCGGCCTGGTCCGCCGTCAGCTCCGGAAAGCCATAGGCCCAGTCGGGCGCGACCCGGTAGGCGGTCGAGGCGTCCAGCACCTTCGGTCCCGCCGCGCCCATGCTGTCGACCAGCGCGACCGTCTCCCTGGCGGCATCATCGGGCAGGCAGAGGATGACGAGATCCACCTCCTCCATCAGCGCCTTCTTGGCGGCGGGATCCTTGCGCTTGTCGTCGGCGATGACCTTCACCGCAACGTCGCTCTGGAGCTTCAACCGCTCGTTGATGCCGAGCCCGGTGGTGCCGGAGCCGCCGTCGACGAAGACGGTGGCGGGCTTCTTCGCCCCGCCGGTGGTCGGGGTTTTCGTGGTTTCAGCGAGGCTCATGGCGCGGTCCTTTCGAGCGTGTTCGTATCGTCTGCAAAGAGCTGCGGCCGGGTCTGCCGCATCAGCTGAGAAATCTGCTTCGCGTCGGCATCGCCATCGCCGAGCGCATTCGCGACCGCGGCGAAATCGGCGTCGGACTTGTGCTGGTTGAGCTTGAAGCTGCCTTCCACCTCCTCAACCGTCATGACCAGCCCCACGATACTCTTCTTCAACGCCTCGAGCCGCCCGGCGGTCATCTTGCCCGATGTCCAGGGCTTCTTCGGCAGCAGCCAGTTCTCGAACTTGTCGCTGAGCGTGTCGACCTGCACCGAGAGCTCCGCGTCCGACAACAGCCGCACCGGCCCGCTCAGATGCACCGACTGGTAGAGCCAGGTCGGAACCTGATCCGGCGAGACGTACCAGTCCGGCGATACATAGGCATCCGGACCGTTGACCGCGAGCAGCCAACAGGCTGCGCCGTCGGCAAGCTGTAGCAGCGGATTGTGACGGGCAAGATGAAAGGCGGCCTGCGGCGTGCCGTCTGCGGCATAGGTCAGATAGAACGGCACTGGCGAGGCGATCGGCTTGTTGCCGTCGAAGGCGCACATGGTGCCGAAGCCGCGCTCTTCCGCAAATCTCAGGCTCGCGGCGCGGTCCTGCTTGAAAAAGGGTGGCGTGTACATCGTGGTCTCCTGCTGGGCCTCCTTGTGGGAGCCGCCGGATCAGATCGCGCTGACAGGAGAGAGGATGCCGCGGATCGGGTCCAGCGGCAAAGACGATGATCTCAAACGCGATCGACCGCCCAAACCGCGAAGCTGCGGCGGCGGCGGGCGAACAGAATGGTCGCGGCGTTGATCATGGCGGGCGGCTATAAGGCCAGTCGCGGTTCCCGTCAAGGTTCACACGTTCAGATCAACCGCCAGATCCATTCCATGATCTTGGCGATCACGTCGCCGAACAACAGCAGTGCGGCCGACCAGATCAGGGCCGAGACGAAATTGGCTGCCTGGAAGCTCCAATAGGGCATCTCGAAAATGCCGGCCGCGAGCGGCACCGAGGCGCGCAAGGGGCCGAAGAAGCGGCCGATGAAGATGCTGGGTATCCCCCAGCTCCGCACGAAGGCCTCGCCCCTCGGCAACAGCTCCGGATAGCGCGAGAGCGGCCACATCTGGGCGACGTGCTCCTTGTAGCGGTAGCCGAACCAGTAGGAGACCCAGTCGCCGAGCGCCGCCCCGAGCCCGCCGGCAATCCAGACCGGATAGAAGCTGATGCCGCTCACCCCGATCAGCGCGCCGATCGCCACCAGCGCGCCCCAGGCCGGGACCAAGAGCGAGATGAAGGCGAGCGACTCCCCGAAAGCCAGCAGGAACACGATTGGAGCCGCCCAGGCCTGGTGAGCGCGCACGAAGTCGGCCAGGGCGTGCGCATACTGCTCCATTCCGAAAATAGCCTTCCCGCCCGCCTCAAGGTGCTGCTCGATGAAAACGACTGGTAAGCCAAGCCCTTGTGTGACATCAAGTCACAAAAGCCGATCCAAACCAGCCCGGGACGTCAAATTGCCGGGAACTAATGGCAAGTTGGCGTAAAATCGCCGGCATTAGCTCCCAACCACGGCGCCTGGTCGGCCCGCGGTAACCTTTCCAAGCCAGAAGTGGCATAGTCCGCTTAACCGATTCGCCGCCAGCGCGGCCCCTAAGCACATCAAGATCTATGTCCAAGCAGTTGAAGCCAAGAGCAAAAGACGACTTTTTCGGCGGCGATGAGCCGAAGCCCCGCACCGCCGCCAAGGCGGCGCCGCGCGCAAGCGGCGGAGAAGCCGACTACACTGCGGCCGACATCGAGGTGCTCGAAGGCCTCGAACCGGTGCGGCGCCGGCCCGGCATGTATATCGGCGGAACCGACGAGAAGGCGCTGCATCACCTGTTCGCCGAAGTCATCGACAACTCGATGGACGAGGCGCTGGCGGGACACGCTACGTTCATCGGAGTCGAGCTCAGCGCAGACGGGTTCCTGACCGTCACCGACAACGGCCGCGGCATCCCGATCGATCCGCACCCGAAATTTCCGAAGAAGTCGGCGCTCGAAGTCATCATGTGCACGCTGCATTCGGGCGGCAAGTTCGACAGCAAGGTCTACGAGACCTCGGGCGGTCTGCACGGCGTCGGCATCTCCGTCGTCAATGCCCTCTCCTCGCGCCTTGAAGTCGAGGTCGCGCGCAGCCAGAAGCTCTATCGCATGAGCTTTGAGCGCGGCCACCCCAAGGGCAAGCTCGAGGACCTCGGCAAGGTCAACAACCGCCGCGGCACGCGCGTGCGCTTCAAGCCCGATACCGACATCTTCGGCGCCAAGGCCGCGTTCAAGCCGCAGCGCCTGTTCAAGATGACGCGCTCGAAAGCCTATCTGTTCGGCGGCGTCGAGATCCGCTGGAATTGCGCGCCCGAGCTGCTCAAGGGCGTCGAGGACGTGCCGGAGGAGGCAACGTTCCACTTCCCCGGCGGCCTCAAGGATTATCTCGCCGCAGCGATCCACGCCGACACGCTGGTGCACCCGGACATCTTCTCGGGCAAGTCGGGCCGCAACGGCGCGCATGGCGCCTGCGAATGGGCCGTGGCCTGGACCGCGGATGCCGACGGATTCCTGTCCTCCTACACCAACACCGTGCCGACGCCGGACGGTGGTACGCACGAATCCGGCTTGCGCAGCGCCCTTTTGCGCGGCCTGAAGGATCACGCCGAGCGCGTCGGCCAGGGCAAGCGCGCTGCCTCCGTGACCTCCGAAGACGTGATGGTGGGCGCGGCCGTGATGCTCTCGGTGTTCGTGCGCGAGCCTGAATTCCAGGGCCAGACCAAGGATCGCCTCGCCACCGCCGAAGCACAGCGCATCGTCGAGCAGGCGATGAAGGATCCGTTCGACCACTGGCTGTCGGGCAATCCGAACATGGCCAACCGCCTGCTCGACTTCGTGATCGACCGCGCCGAGGAGCGCTTGCGCCGCCGCCAGGAGAAAGAAACGGCGCGCAAGACCGCCGGCAAGAAGCTGCGCCTGCCCGGCAAGCTCGCCGACTGCACCGATGCCGGCACCGAAGGCTCCGAGCTCTTCATCGTCGAGGGCGATTCGGCGGGCGGCAGCGCCAAGCAGGCGCGCGACCGCAAGACCCAGGCGGTGCTGCCGCTGCGCGGCAAGATCCTCAACGTCGCCTCCGCCGGAAAGGACAAGCTGACCGCGAATGCGCAGCTCTCCGACCTCGTGCAGGCGATCGGCTGCGGACAGCTCGCCCATTACCGCGAAGAGGATCTGCGCTATCAGCGCATCATCATCATGACCGACGCCGACGTCGACGGCGCCCACATCGCTTCGCTGCTGATCACCTTCTTCTACCGGCAGATGCCGCGGCTGATCGACGAGGGCCACCTCTTCCTCGCCGTGCCGCCGCTCTACAAGCTGACCCACGGCTCCAAGTCGGTCTACGCCCGCGACGACGCGCACAAGGAGGCGCTGCTCAAGAGCGCGTTCAACGCCAACGCCAAGGTCGAGGTGAACCGGTTCAAAGGTCTCGGCGAGATGATGCCGGCGCAGCTCAAGGAAACCACCATGGATCCGAGCAAGCGGACGCTGCTCAAGGTGGTGCTGCTCGCCGACGACCGCGACACGACGGCGGATTCGGTGGAACGGCTGATGGGCACCAAGGCCGAAGCGCGCTTTGCCTTCATCTCGGACAAGGCCGAATTCGCCAGCGAGGAACTGCTCGACGTCTGACGTCACGCGCTACTGTCAAAAAAGCCCCCGGCTCCCTCAGGCCCGGGGGCTTTTTCATGTGGGACGAGGATATCGCCGTCCCAAAGTCCTGCAGAGGCGCGACTCGGCCAGCGACTCAGCGGCGCCGATGGATGAGACAGGGGTGCCTCCATTCAGACAAAGCCGAATCCGCTACCGAAAACTCACCCGATCTCGAAATTCAAACATCCACACAACCAACTGATATCGCTGATATTTTGTCGAAATCGACCCCGCCACCTCAAAGCCTCACCGGTGCGCGTTTTCCGGCGACTGTGCCTGCCCTGCAACAGCATTTCGGCAGGAAACATCTATAGTCCGGGCATCAGATCACAGGACTTCAGTGCGCTCGCGCCTGCTAAAGACGAACTTGGGGATTTAATCATGAAGAAGACTTTGCTGGCGCTGACCGCAGTCGCGGCGATGACCGGTTCGGCCTCGGCGGCTGACCTCGCTGACCGTCCTTACGCGAAGGCCCCGGTTGCGGCGCCCGTCGCCAACTGGACCGGCTTCTACATCTTCGGCGGCGGCGGCGGCGGCCTGTCCAATGCTGACCAGCACGTCCAGACCACGGTCGGCGCGATCCCGCTGACGATCGATCAGCGTCAGGGCGGCTCGGGCTGGTTCGGCACCGTCGGCCTCGGCTACGACTGGCAGTTCAACAGCACCTGGGTCGCCGGCGTGTTCGCCGATGGTCAGTTTGGCAGCATCCGCGCCACCATCCAGGATCCGATTGCCGGCATCACTGGCACCCAGAAGCTGGAAGACTCCTGGGCCGCCGGCGTGCGCCTCGGCTGGCTGGTTGCTCCGAACGTTCTCACCTACGTCAACGGCGGCTACTCCGGCGCTCACTTCGGCCAGACGAACTTCCTGACGCTGGCCGGCGTGCCCGCCGGTATCCACCTCAACAGCTACAACCGCAACGGCTGGTTCGTTGGTGGCGGCGTCGAGAACAGCCTGAACTTCTTCGGCATCTCTTCGCCCGGCTGGTTCATGAAGACCGAATATCGTTCGGCCTTCTACAACGCCAAGACCTCGAACGAACTGTTCGACGTCACCAACACCCTCGTTGGCCGCGACATCCGCGCCAACAGCTGGAACCAGACGATCTCGACCTCGCTGGTCTACCGCTTCAACTGGACCGGTCCGGTCGTCGCGAAGTACTGATCTGATCTCACATTCAGACGTCAAAGCCCCGGCATCGTCCGGGGCTTTTTCGTTGTGGGATCACCTTCTGCGCACATGCGTCTTCCCGGCGCTCTGCACCGGCAGCCATTGTATCCGAACCTATGCTGCGGCTAGTCTGGCTCCAAGCTTTCGTGACCGCGGCGCTCCTTGATGCCGCGGATCGCGACAGAAGCAGACCAAGGGAGGAATGCATGCGCAGATTTCTGCTCGTAGCAGGCCTGTTTGCGACCGCCGTCGGACTGCTCTGGATCGGCCAGGGTACCGGCACGGTGCCTTGGCCGCCATCGAGCTTCATGGTCAACCAGCTGCAATGGGCCGGCTACGGCGCAGCCATGGCCGGCTTGGGGCTGGTGCTGATCTGGCAGAGCAACCAGTAGAAGAAACCAGGGAATACAGCATGACATCCAACCGGTTCGATCTTCGCGGCAAGGTCGCGGTCGTCACAGGAGGCAATGGCGGCATCGGGCTTGGCCTGGCGCACGGACTTGCCGATGCCGGCGCCAATATCGCCGTGGTCGGACGCAATGAAACCAAATCAGCCGCGGCCGTTGCCGATCTCAAGCAGCGCGGCGTGAAGGCGATCGCGGTTCCCACCGACGTAACCGACAAGGCGGCGGTCGCCGCCATGATCGACCGCGTCGTCAAGGAATTCGGCCGTATCGACATTCTCATCAACAATGCCGGCATGAGCATCCGCAAGCCGCCGCACGAACTCGAGCTCGACGAGTGGAACAAGGTGATCGACACCAACCTCACCAGCGCCTTCGTGTGCTCGAAGCTGGCCTATCCGGCGCTGAAGGCCTCCGGCAACGGCAAGGTGATCAACATCGGCTCGATGATGTCGATCTTCGGCGCGAGCTTTGCGACCGCCTATGCGGCGAGCAAGGGCGGCATCGTGCAGTACACGCGCGCCTGCGCCAATGCCTGGGCACCTGACAACATCCAGGTCAACGCCATCCTGCCGGGCTGGATCGACACCGACCTCACCCGCGGCGCGCGGCAGCAGGTTGCGGGATTGCACGAGCGCGTTTTGGCACGCACGCCTGCGGGGCGCTGGGGCGACATCGATGATTTCGCGGGGATCGCGGTGTTCCTCGCCTCGTCAGCGTCGAACTTCGTCACGGGCACCGCGATCCCCGTCGATGGCGGGTTCTCGGTGATGGCCTGAGCCTCCTGCACGAAAGCTGCACGTAAAAAAGAAGCCCCGGCGATGCCGGGGCTTTGAATTTGGCAGAGATCGTTTTCTTTTGCTGATTGGTCGTTCGTTGCTCAGTAGCGAGCGATGGCGGGTGCGTCGAACTTGTAGCTCGCGCGCACGACGGCCCACTGGATGTCGCGCGGCTTGGCATCGAAGGTGTAGTTACCGGAGAGGCCGCCGAGCTGATAGGTCTGGCTGCCGAAGGCCGCGTAGTTGTATTCGAGGCCGACGATCCAGTTGCGGGTGACGCCGTATTCCCAGCCGGCGCCGACGGTCCAGCCATTGGCCCAGTGAGTTTGACCGCCCGAACCCGTCGCCGGTCCGACCGTATCGGTCACCGACAAACGGTTGTTCACACCGGCATAGCCGCCCTTGATGTAGAAGAGATTGTTCTGCACGGCGAAGCCGGCCCGGCCGACCACGGTCGCGAGCACGTTGGCACGCCAGGTGAACACATCGTCCCCCGAGCCGAACGCGGTATTCACGACCGTGGCCTTGTTGTCGAGGCCGGAGATCGTGCCTTCCATGCCGAACACGTAGTTGTTGGCCTGCCAGTTGTAGCCGATCTGGGCACCGCCCATGATGCCGGAGCCACGCTGGCGATAGCCCTCGCCCGGGAGTAGATCGCCGAACGGCGCGCCTGTCCCGTTGTTGATGAACTGCTCGTTGGTCCATGCGCCACCGATGTGGCCGCCAACATAGAAACCGGTCCAGTTGAACAGCGGCTCGACATAGGCGGGCGCCTTCGTGTAGCGCGCACCGAGATCGGCGGCGGACGCAGCGCCGGTCGAAACCAGAGCGGTCGTGCAGGCGAAGGCAGCAATCAACTTGTTACGCATGGTACACCCCGTGTCCTTTGATGGGCGCACGCTCACACGCAACCCTTACTCAAATTTGAATCAAGAAAGTTAAGATGCCGGATTGACGCTCAGCGTGCCTTCAATCCATCGGCGCTGTTGCACGCAGGCAACGCGCAACGCGCGATTTAACACGACATTAGCCCTACCGATTGCAGCGCTTACGAAGCCAACGCAGCCTTCGACCGCACGTGCTCGGGCCGCACACCGAGCCCAATCAGCCGCGCCGGAACGCCCTGCAGCCACGGCAACGCGGTGATGAGCCGCACGATCAGCGGCACCTTCAGCGGCCGGTCGCCACCCTGCAAGGCGCCGCTGATGATGTTGTTCTGCACGACCACCTGCATGCGTTGCGTCATTCTCACCGGAAACTCGCGCCGGCGGCGCACGGCGTCGAGCTCATCCTCGGTCGGGCAGCCGCGCTGAAGCTTGTCCGCGAGCAGATTGGCGGCCGCCACCGCATCCTGCACGGCGAGATTGACGCCAACGCCGCCGACCGGCGACATTGCATGCGCGGCATCGCCGATGAGAAGCAGGCCTGGCTGCGTCCAGCGCTCGAGGCGATTGATCGCGACGGTGAGCAGCTTGACGTCGTCGAAGCTCTTCACGTCGGCAATGCCGGACTTGAGGATCGGCGCCATGCGCACGACGTCGTCGAGCAGCGCCTGCAATCCCCTCGCCTTCACCGCATCGTATTGCCCCTTGGCGATGACGTAGGCGCATTGCCAGTAGTCGCCGCGGTCGAAGGTGATCATCATCTTGCCGGGCTCGATGCGCGCAAAAAGGTTCTCGGTCTCGTCGGCCTTGCGGCCGGCGCGGAACCACAGCACGTCCATCGGCGCGCCGATCTCCTCGACTTTGAGGCCGGCGCGCTCGCGCAGCGTCGAATGCCGGCCGTCGCAGGCGATGGTGAGATCGGCCTCGATGTCGATGGTGCCGTCCGGCGTCTTCGCCCGCACGCCGGCGACGGTGTCGCCGCGGCGGATGAGATCGATGGCTTCGGTGCTCATCATCACCTTGAGCGAAGCGAAGCTCCGGCCTTCTTCGCGCAGGAAATTCAGGAAGTCCCATTGCGGCATGAAGGCGATGAACGCGTATTTGGTGTGCAGCCGGCTGAGATCGGCGATCCGCACCGGCGTGCCGCCGAACAGTCCGTCCATCTTCTGCAAGCGTTGATGCGGCAGCTTCAGGAACCCGTCGATCAGGCCAAGCTCATCCATGACCTGAAGCGTCGAGGGATGCACGGTGTCGCCGCGAAAGTCGCGGAAGAAATCCGCGTGCTTCTCCAGCACCACGACGTCGATGCCGGCACGCCCGAGGAGATAGCCGAGCATCATGCCGGCCGGCCCGCCGCCGACGACACAACACCGGACTTTTACGAAGGAACTCGCGTTCATGGCCGCTCTCGTTTGGGACTTAAGTTTTCCATGCAGTGCAGCAAGCAAGTTTAATTTGCCGCGATTGCGAATGCCCGTTAGCGTTCCTGCAAAGTCGGTTTGCCTCAGGACATTGCAGTGCAGACGATCCTCATACTGCTCAGCGTCTGGATCCTGATCAACGTACTTTTCGTCGTGATCATGATCCCGCCGCGCAAGCCGCGGAAACCCGACCCGGTCCTGACTGGCAGGCTTGCGCCGGTGCCCATCAACCAGAACTATCCGTTCGAGGAGCAGGAGAAGCTCCTGCCGCGCCACGTCATCATCTCGATCGCGATGGGCGCGTTCTTCTCGCTGACGCCTCTGTTGATCGAGGCCTTCGAGTCCATCAAGCGGTTCATCCGGAAGCGACAGACGTAGCAGACCGATACCCGCCCTCTTCGAGAGCCATCGCGGAAAAAGTCGGTGCTTGCCAGCACCACGACGATTCATTGGCTCGCCGGCTCGGCGCCGAGATTCCGAGCCACCAGGTCGAGGAACTCACTGGCCAGCGGCGAGATGCTGAGCGACCTGTGCCGAATGACGCCAACAGTACGCTTGATCTCCGGGGCAGAGATCGGAACGGTTCGGATATTGGAGCTTGGGTTTGTCGGCAGGGCCATGGCCGGCAAGATGGCGCAGCCGACGCCTGCTTCCAGCAGTCCAAGGATGCAGGAAACGTGCTCGACTTCGTAGAACCACCGCAGCTTCAGGCCGGCATTTCCGAGCAACACCTCCAGCAGGAGCCTGTTGCCACTGTCGCGCCCGCCAATGACGAGCCGGACCTTCCCCATCGCCTGTAGCTCCTGCAGCGTCACCTCCCGACGAGCGGCCAGCGCGTCGTCCTTGTGCACGGCCAGAACGAAACGATCGGCCAACAATGGTGCGAACGTTAGATCCGGATCTGTGCCCGGATCCACACCGATGCCGAACTCGGCCAATCCCGACAAGACCTGGCGAACGACGAAGTCCTGGTTGCCATCGAAGACCTGCACACCGACATTCGGATGCCGCTCGGTGAACGTCCTCAGCAAGGACGGAAATGCCTGGCACACGACGGTCGGAATGCTGGCCACCCGTATCTTGCCGAAGCGCCTCTCGGCGACCTCGCGGATCGAATCCAGCATCCCGTTGAGGTTGTTGATCTGCTGGCGAGCCATTGGAAGGAAGTGGCGTCCAGCTCCGGTGAGGACCATCGACCTCGTGGTGCGGCTGAACAGCTCGACGCCCAGCGTCTGCTCCAGCTTCTGGATCCGGCGCGACAGGCCAGGCTGGGTCAGATGGAGTTTCTCGGCAGCACGCTGAAAATTCAGCAATTCTGCCGCGACCACGAAGGCCTCGAGTTCAGCGTTCTCGACTTTCATGCGGGAGTCTCATCAGTCGCAAGCGAACCCGCATTGGACCTCAATGATGGCGGTTCCTACCATCCTGGCGGATAGCCCAACCAAAGGGAACAGGTAGCACCGATGCCCATCCAGCAGCAACTTGCGTCGTCCATGCCGATTGCCGCGGCCGCAACAACCGATGTGACCGGAGCGGACGCGACGTACCGGAAGATCGTGCTTCACATCGTGCCTTTCATTCTCGCCTGCTATTTCTTTGGCTATCTGGATCGGGTGAACGTCGGCTTCGCCAAGCTCAGCATGGTCAGTGACCTCGGTCTGAGCGAGGCCGCTTATGGCCTTGGCGCAGGCTTGTTCTTCATCGGCTATCTCCTGCTTCAGGTGCCCGCCGGCTACCTGGTTCAGCTCTACGGCCCGCGCAATTGCATCGCCGGATCGATGCTCGCATGGGGCCTTGTCTCTATGGCGACCCTGCTGACGCGCGACGAAGCCAGCTTCTACGCACTTCGCTTTCTGCTCGGGGTCACCGAAGCAGCATTCTTCCCGGCCGTCATTGCCTGCTTCAGCCTCTGGTTTCCCTCGTACAGGCTGAGCAAGGTGATGTCCTTGCTGTTCCTTGCCCTGCCTCTCGGCGTCATCCTCGGCGGTCCGCTGTCCGGCTGGATCATGGACTTCACCCATGGGAGCTACGGCCTGAAGGGCTGGCAATGGATGTTCCTGCTCGAGGCACTCCCGGCCTTGTTGCTTGGATTGTTCGCGATCAGGGCGATCGTCGAACGGCCGGACGATGTTACGTGGTTAACGCCCGGCGAGAAAGCTTTGGTGCAGCGAGAGCTCGCTCTGGAAGCCCGGGACAAGCAGACGAGCTTGTTGCCAGCGTTGCGCGAGCCGACGCTGTGGATTTTGTTCGCGACGACGTTTCTCTACAACCTTGGCAATTACGGCCTCGTGTTTTGGATGCCGAGCATGATCAAATCAATAGGCGGGCTGACGAACTTCCAGATCGGCATCGTGACTGCGGTACCGTACTTCGTTGCCGCCTGCGCCATGCTTCTCAACTCGTTCCACTCGGTGAAAACCGGCGAGAGACTCTGGCACACCGCGCTGCCCCTGATCGCTGGCGGCATCGCCCTGGTCGCGGGTGTGACCACGCGAGACGTGCCAGTGCTGTCCCTCCTATGCATGACCGTCAGCGTCTCCGGCATCCAGTGCACGCTCGCCATGTTCTGGAGCCTGCCATCGCGCGTGCTTGCCGGAACCGCGGCGGCCAGCGGCGCCGGACTGGTCAATATCGGCGCGGCGATCGCGGGTTTTGCCGGTCCGGCGGTCCTCGGGCTCCTCGGTCAGCTCACGGGCAGCATGACGGCCGGAGTGTCGCTGCTGGCGATCGCGCTGTTCGCCGCGGCTGGGCTGATCTTTGCGATTCCGCGGCACCTGATGGCCCGGCATATCGTCTCGGCCTAAGGGGGTGACATGGTCTCGAAGGCTGCAATTCGCTCCACCTCCAATCATGACCTGCACAAACCGTTTCGGATTGCGACCGCCGGATTTCATATCGAGTCCGTGAGTTTCCTGCCAACCGCCTCGACCTGGGACGATTTCGAGCAGGTGGCCTTGCGCGGGAGCCGCATCGTCGGAGAGCTCCGAGGCACCAACACCGTGATGGGCGGCTTCATCGAGGTCTGCGAACAGGACGGCGTGGAGTTGCTTCCCCTCGTGCACACCGCCCTGGGTGCCGTCGGGCCCGCAACCGACGAGGCCGTCAGACG